>NZ_CM192981.1:0-5035738 GCF_041475775.2 Xanthomonas sp. NCPPB 2586
ATGGATGCTTGGCCCCGCTGTCTGGAACGTCTCGAAGCTGAATTCCCGCCCGAAGATGTCCACACCTGGTTGAAACCCCTGCAGGCCGAAGATCGCGGCGACAGCATCGTGCTGTACGCGCCGAACGCCTTCATTGTTGAGCAGGTCCGCGAGCGATACCTGCCGCGCATCCGCGAGTTGCTGGCATATTTCGCCGGCAATGGCGAGGTGGCGCTGGCGGTCGGCTCCCGTCCGCGTGCGCCGGAGCCGCTGCCGGCACCGCAAGCCGTCGCCAGTGCGCCGGCGGCCGCGCCGATCGTGCCCTTCGCCGGCAACCTGGATTCGCATTACACCTTTGCCAACTTCGTGGAAGGCCGCAGCAACCAGCTCGGTCTGGCCGCGGCGATCCAGGCCGCGCAGAAGCCGGGCGACCGTGCACACAACCCGTTACTGCTGTACGGCAGCACCGGGCTGGGCAAGACCCACCTGATGTTCGCGGCCGGCAACGCGCTGCGCCAGGCCAATCCGGCGGCCAAGGTGATGTACCTGCGCTCGGAACAGTTCTTCAGCGCGATGATCCGCGCGTTGCAGGACAAGGCAATGGACCAGTTCAAGCGCCAGTTCCAGCAGATCGATGCGCTGCTGATCGACGACATCCAGTTTTTTGCCGGCAAGGACCGCACGCAGGAGGAGTTTTTCCACACCTTCAACGCGCTGTTCGACGGCCGCCAGCAGATCATCCTGACCTGCGACCGCTATCCGCGCGAAGTCGAGGGCCTGGAGCCGCGGCTGAAGTCGCGCCTGGCCTGGGGCCTGTCGGTGGCGATCGACCCGCCGGATTTCGAGACGCGTGCGGCAATCGTGCTGGCCAAGGCGCGCGAGCGCGGCGCCGAGATTCCCGACGACGTGGCGTTTCTGATCGCCAAGAAGATGCGCTCGAACGTGCGCGACCTGGAAGGGGCGCTCAACACGTTGGTGGCCCGCGCCAACTTCACTGGCCGTTCGATCACCGTGGAGTTTGCGCAGGAGACGCTGCGTGACCTGTTGCGTGCGCAGCAGCAGGCGATCGGCATTCCCAACATCCAGAAGACCGTGGCCGACTACTACGGCCTGCAGATGAAGGACCTGCTTTCCAAGCGCCGCACCCGCTCATTGGCGCGCCCGCGCCAGGTGGCGATGGCGCTCGCCAAGGAGTTGACCGAGCACAGCCTTCCCGAGATCGGCGATGCGTTTGCCGGCCGCGACCACACCACCGTGCTGCACGCCTGCCGGCAGATCCGCACGCTGATGGAGGCCGACGGCAAGCTGCGCGAGGACTGGGAAAAGCTGATTCGCAAGCTCAGCGAGTGAGCGTTTGGCGCCCTTTTCGCCCGGCTTGGAAAAAAGCGTGGATGAGTTGGGGCCAAATGCGGGAGAATCTGTGGATAAATGCGGCTGCAGCGTTGAGGCGGAAACTATCCACAGGTTTTCCCACCGCTCCAGGGGCACTAGTCCATAGACTTTGAAGCTCAAAATGGTCTTTGGAAACAATACGTTAGTGTGGTTGTCCGCCGAAAACGGCCCTACCATCACCACCAAGCTTTTGATTTATTCCACATCTTTAAAGCATAGGGGCACGGAACCACATGCGTTTCACACTGCAGCGCGAAGCCTTCCTCAAGCCGTTGGCCCAGGTGGTCAATGTCGTCGAACGGCGTCAGACATTGCCGGTACTGGCGAACTTGCTGGTGCAGGTGAACAACGGCCAGCTGTCGCTGACGGGGACCGACCTGGAAGTCGAAATGATCTCGCGCACCATGGTCGAGGACGCCCAGGACGGCGAAACCACGATCCCGGCGCGCAAGCTGTTCGACATCCTGCGGGCCCTGCCTGACGGCAGCCGCGTCACCGTCTCGCAGACCGGAGACAAGGTTACGGTGCAGGCCGGGCGCAGCCGCTTTACGCTCGCCACGCTACCGGCCAACGACTTCCCGTCGGTGGACGAAGTCGAGGCCACCGAGCGTGTGGCGGTGCCGGAAGCCGGGCTGAAGGAGCTGATGGAGCGCACGGCGTTCGCGATGGCCCAGCAGGACGTGCGTTATTACCTCAACGGCCTGCTGTTCGACCTGCGCGATGGCCTGCTGCGCTGCGTGGCCACCGATGGTCACCGCCTGGCACTGTGCGAGACCGAGCTGGAAAAGTCCGGTAGCGCGAAGCGCCAGATCATCGTGCCGCGCAAGGGCGTGACCGAGCTGCTGCGCCTGCTGGAGGCGGCTGATCGCGATGTCGAGCTGGAGCTGGGCCGTAGCCATATCCGTGTCAAGCGCGGCGATGTCACCTTCACCTCGAAGCTGATCGACGGCCGTTTTCCGGATTACGAGGCGGTGATACCGATCGGCGCGGACCGTGAGGTCAAGGTGGACCGCGAGGCGCTGCGTGCGTCACTGCAGCGTGCGGCGATTCTGTCGAACGAAAAGTACCGCGGCGTTCGCGTCGAAGTATCGCCGGGCCAGCTGAAAATCAGCGCGCACAACCCGGAGCAGGAAGAAGCGCAGGAAGAGATCGAGGCCGATACCAAGGTCGATGATCTGGCCATCGGCTTCAACGTGAACTATCTGCTGGACGCGCTCTCTGCACTGCGCGACGAGCATGTGGTGATCCAGCTGCGCGATGCCAATTCGTCGGCGCTGGTGCGTGAGGCTAGCAGTGAGAAGTCCCGCCACGTCGTGATGCCGTTGCGTCTCTGACGCTGCGTTCCACGTGGAACACGAAGGGGCCCGGCTTACGCCGGGCTTTTTTGTGGGCCAAGGAAAATTGAGACAAAGGGCTCGCTGCCATCGACGTGCCTGCCGGCGTACTCTGTGTTTCTCAAGCCAATGTGCCTTGGTTTGCGGTCTGAGATGTCGTGAACGACCGTTGCTGCGAAGTCATGCGGATTGGCTGGGCAGCGAGCTTCCGCGCACGCAGGATCGACTGATGACTGATGACTGATGACTGGTGTCCCGTGTCACGTGGCAATGGGGGGATATCGCGGGCTTGCTCTTGGCTGGCTCTGAAGACGTAAGAGCCATCACGAGCAATCAGGGAAGCGATTATCTGCTCTCTTCCAATCACGGCTCGAAAGCACTCGTGGTCTCGTGGCTAGAACACGGCGGCTATCGGCACACGCTCTCTGCCTCGGGTCGACCTGCTCCGTAGAGACCTGAGATCGTCACTTGGTGAGGGAACATCATAGACACAGGGAACCAGGGAGCGAACAAGAGACTAGGTATTCTGCAAAAGAGTTTCGTGCGATTAGAGCACGGCTTCGGAAGGCACTTTTGAGTTATGCACAACGCTCAAAGCTTTTAAATCTAGATAAATCTTAAAGGCTTGGTGGTGATGGTAGGGCCAGATTTCGCCGAAAAGTAGGTTAAGCATCTGTTCTTAAACACTTTTGTGGCCTTGAAACCCTGTGTCTAGACCCGCTCAAACGCCCTGATTACCTGTGGATAAGCGAAACGGCCGCCATGGGCATTAAAACTGTCCACAACTTGTCCCCAGTTTGTCGCCGCGTGACGGAAACGTTTGCCGCAGCATGTCCACTGCCGATCACGTATGCTCCGCCCCGTCCGATGCCGGACTTCAAGGCCAAGCAGACCGATCGATGCATGTAGCGCGGTTGTCCATCCATCGACTTCGTCGCTTCGAAGCAGTCGAGTTTCATCCAGCCAGCACGTTGAATCTGTTGACCGGCGACAACGGTGCCGGCAAGACCAGCGTGCTTGAAGCCCTGCATGTCATGGCCTACGGGCGCAGCTTTCGTGGCCGGGTGCGGGACGGGTTGATCCGCCAGGGTGGGCAGGATCTGGAAATCTTCGTTGAATGGCGCGAACGTGCGGGCGACAGCACCGAGCGCACACGCCGTGCCGGCCTGCGGCACAGCGGGCAGGAATGGACCGGCCGCCTGGATGGCGAGGACGTAGCCCAACTCGGGTCGCTGTGTGCCGCACTTGCGGTGGTGACTTTCGAGCCTGGCAGCCATGTGCTGATCAGCGGTGGCGGCGAACCACGGCGGCGTTTCCTGGATTGGGGCTTGTTCCACGTGGAACCTGACTTTCTGGCGCTGTGGCGTCGGTACGCGCGCGCACTCAAGCAGCGCAACGCCTTACTCAAACAGGGCGCACAGCCGCAGATGCTGGATGCTTGGGATCACGAACTGGCCGAATCTGGCGAAACCCTCACCTCTCGGCGGCTGCAGTACCTTGAGCGGCTGCAGGAACGCCTGGTCCCGGTCGCAACGGCCATTGCCCCCTCGCTTGGCCTGTCTGCACTGACGTTCGCACCCGGCTGGCGCCGCCACGAGGTTTCGTTGGCGGATGCCCTGCTGCTCGCCCGCGAACGCGACCGCCAGAACGGCTACACCTCGCAGGGCCCGCACCGGGCCGACTGGGCGCCGTTGTTCGACGCTCTGCCCGGCAAGGACGCGCTCTCACGGGGGCAGGCCAAGCTTACGGCGCTGGCCTGCCTGCTCGCCCAGGCGGAGGATTTCGCCCATGAGCGTGGCGAGTGGCCCATCATGGCGCTGGATGATCTGGGTTCCGAGTTGGACCGTCATCATCAGGCCCGGGTAATACAACGATTGGCGAGCGCCCCGGCGCAGGTGCTGATTACCGCAACTGAACTTCCCCCCGGACTGGCCGACGCCGGCAAGACCCTGCACCGGTTCCACGTGGAACACGGTCAGTTGGTGCCACAACCGCTGCCGACTGATCCGCCGCGGCTGGCATGAGCCGGCTGGTATAATTGCCGCGCTATCCCCCTTTTCCCACGCGCGATACGGCTTCCGCCGTCCTCGTGCGTGTTGTGGAGCCAACGGCACGCGCATGACCGACGAACAAACCACACCGCCAACACCCAACGGCACCTACGACTCCAGCAAGATCACCGTGCTGCGTGGCCTCGAAGCCGTCCGCAAGCGCCCCGGCATGTACATCGGCGATGTGCACGACGGCACCGGCCTGCACCACATGGTGTTCGAGGTGGTCGACAATTCGGTCGACGAGGCCCTGGCGGGCCACGCCGATGACATCGTGGTCAAGATCCACGTGGATGGCTCGGTAGCGGTGTCGGACAACGGCCGCGGCGTTCCGGTGGACATCCACAAGGAAGAAGGCGTTTCCGCAGCCGAGGTGATCCTCACCGTGCTGCACGCCGGCGGCAAGTTCGACGACAACAGCTACAAAGTGTCCGGCGGCCTGCACGGCGTGGGCGTCTCGGTGGTCAACGCGCTGTCCGAGCACCTGTGGCTGGATATCTGGCGCGACGGCTTCCACTACCAGCAGGAATATGCGCTGGGTGAGCCGCAGTACCCGCTCAAGCAGCTGGAAGCCTCGACCAAGCGCGGCACCACGCTGCGCTTCAAGCCGGCGGTGGAGATCTTCAGCGACGTCGAGTTTCATTACGACATCCTGGCGCGCCGCCTACGCGAGCTTTCGTTCCTCAACTCCGGCGTCAAGATTGCGCTGATCGACGAGCGCGGCGAAGGCCGGCGCGACGATTTCCACTACGAAGGCGGCATTCGCAGCTTCGTGGAGCATCTGGCCCAGCTCAAGACCCCGCTGCACCCGAACGTGATTTCGGTGACCGGCGAGCACAACGGCATCGTGGTGGACGTGGCCCTGCAATGGACCGACGCCTACCAGGAAACCATGTATTGCTTCACCAATAACATCCCGCAGAAGGATGGCGGCACGCATCTGGCCGGCTTCCGCGGCGCGTTGACGCGCGTGCTGAGCAACTACATCGAGCAGAACGGCATCGCCAAGCAGGCAAAGATCACCCTGACCGGCGACGACATGCGCGAAGGCATGATCGCAGTGCTGTCGGTGAAGGTGCCCGACCCCAGCTTCTCCTCGCAGACCAAGGAAAAACTGGTCAGCTCGGACGTGCGCCCGGCGGTGGAAAATGCCTTCGGTGCGCGCCTGCAGGAATTCCTGCAGGAAAATCCGAACGAAGCCAAGGCCATCACCGGCAAGATCGTCGATGCCGCCCGTGCCCGTGAAGCCGCCCGCAAGGCGCGCGATCTGACCCGCCGCAAGGGCGCGCTGGATATCGCCGGCCTGCCGGGCAAGCTGGCCGATTGCCAGGAAAAGGATCCGGCGCTGTCCGAGCTGTTCATCGTCGAGGGTGACTCGGCAGGTGGCTCGGCCAAGCAGGGCCGCAACCGCAAGAACCAGGCGGTGCTGCCGCTGCGCGGCAAGATCCTCAACGTCGAACGCGCGCGCTTCGATCGCATGCTGGCCTCCGACCAGGTGGGCACGCTGATCACCGCGCTGGGCACCGGCATCGGCCGCGACGAGTACAACCCGGACAAGCTGCGCTACCACCGCATCATCCTGATGACCGACGCCGACGTGGACGGCTCGCACATCCGCACGCTGCTGCTCACGTTCTTCTACCGGCAGATGCCGGAGCTGATCGAGCGCGGCTACATCTACATCGGCCTGCCGCCGCTGTACAAGCTCAAGCAGGGCAAGAGCGAGCTGTATCTCAAGGACGACGCCGCGCTCAACGCCTACCTGGCCAGCAGCGCGGTCGAAGGTGCAGCGCTGATCCCGGCCAGCGACGAGCCGCCGATCACCGGCGAGGCGCTGGAAAAACTGCTGCTGTTGTTCGCTGGCGCCAAGGAGGCCATTGCCCGCAATGCCCACCGCTACGACCCGGCGCTGTTGACCGCGTTGATCGATCTGCCGCCGCTGGACGTGGTGCAGCTGCAGGCCGAAGGCGACGTGCATCCCACGCTGGATGCGCTGCAGGCAGTGCTCAATCGCGGCACCCTGGGCACGGCGCGCTATCACCTGCGCTTCGACCCGGCCACCGACAGTGCCGCCGCCTCGCTGGTGTCGGTGCGCAAGCACATGGGCGAGGAATTCACCCAGGTGCTGCCGATGGGCGCGTTCGAAAGTGGTGAGCTGCGTCCGCTGCGCGAGGTTGCGCTGGCCCTGCATGGCTTGGTGCGCGAAGGCGCGCAGATCCTGCGTGGCAACAAGAGCCACCCGATCACCAGCTTTGCGCAGGCGCAGGCCTGGCTGCTGGAAGAAGCTAAGCGGGGCCGCCAGGTGCAGCGCTTCAAGGGCCTGGGCGAAATGAACGCCGAGCAGTTGTGGGAAACCACGGTCAATCCGGACACGCGGCGCCTGCTGCAGGTGCGCATTGAAGACGCCGTGGCGGCCGACCAGATCTTCAGCACCTTGATGGGCGATGTGGTGGAACCGCGCCGCGACTTCATCGAGGACAACGCGCTGAAGGTTTCCAACCTGGATATCTGATCCGCCGTTTGCACCGCCGCATCGCCACGCGCGATGTGGCGGTGCAAGCCGGCCTGCAGGGATGACGATGAGCGCAGTTCTTCCGCCTTCCCCGGCGCCGGTTTCGGTGCCCGGTCCACCGTCACTGCGGTCCGCCGTGCTCGGTTTCTGCATCGATCTGCTGATCGCCATCGGCCTGTTGCTGCTGTTGAGCGTGGCCGGCTTTGCGGTGTGGGGCTTTCTGCGCAGCATGGGCGAGGTGCAGGCCGTGCGTGCGCAGGGCGGCAGCCCCTCCCCGGCCGCGATCATGGCCGCCATCGGCCAACCGGGCGTCATGGTGCAGCTGCTGATCGCGTTGGTCAGCACCGCGACTCCGGCGGTGCTGCTGTACTTCTGGCGTCGCCGTGCCACGCCCGCCGAACAGGCCACGTCGCGTGCCGCAATCCGGCGCCGGTCGACCTGGGGCTGGATTGCGGCCGTGGCCGCCGGCGTGTTCATGCTCAGCAATCTGGTCAGCGTTCTGGCCTCGGCGCTGGGCATCAAGCCGGTGCCGACCAACCTGCCGCTGATGGAAGAAGCCATCAAGCAATGGCCGCTGGCGCTGGTCGTCTTTGCAGTCGCCATTGCGCCTGCCTACGAAGAACTGCTGTTCCGGCGCGTGTTGTTCGGGCGTCTGCTGGCGGCCGGGCGGCCGTGGCTGGGCGTGGTGCTCAGCAGCCTGACCTTCGCCCTGGTGCATGAAGTGCCCGGCATCAGCGGCAATGGCGTGGTTGCCATCGCCCAACTGTGGCTGGTCTACGGCGGCATGGGCGCGGCGTTTGCATGGCTGTATTGGCGCACCGGCACGCTGTGGGCGCCGATCCTGGCGCATGGCATCAACAACGCGACCGCCCTGGCAGCCCTGTACTTTTTTGGTCTCGGCTGACCCGCTTGACGAAAAGTTAAGACGACCCTGCCAAAATGCCCCCAGGGTTCAAGGGGGATTGAATGAAAGCCAGGTTGTTGATCGTTGTTGCCGTCCTCGCGTTGACGGCGTGCGCCACCACTACTTCGCCAACCGGCCGCCGTCAGGTGGTAGGCGGCGTGACGCAAGACCAGCTCGACAAGCTTGGCGCGGAGTCCTTTGCGCAGACCAAGGCCAAGGAAAAGGTCAGCACCGACGGCAAGCAAAACGCTTACGTGCAGTGCGTGGTCAACGCCCTGGTCGCACAGCTGCCGCCGCAATGGCGCGAGACTCGTTGGGAGACCGCGCTGTTTGTCGACGACGAAGCCAATGCCTTCGCCCTGCCCGGTGGCAAGGTCGGTGTGAACACCGGCATCTTCACCGTGGCCAAGACCCAGGATCAGCTGGCCGCCGTGCTCGGGCATGAAATCGGGCACGTAATCTCGCGCCACCACGAAGAACGCATCACCCGCCAGCTCGGCGCCCAGACCGGCCTGGGCATTATCGGCGCGCTGGCCGGCGCGGCCTACGGCGATGGTGCCGCCAGTGCGGTGAACCAGGTCGGCGGCATGACCGCGCAAACCGTGTTCCTGCTGCCCGGCTCACGCACCCAGGAAAGCGAGGCCGACGTGGTGGGCCAGCGTCTGATGGCGCAAGCCGGCTTCGACCCGGCCCAGGCGGTGAGCCTGTGGCAGAACATGATGGCCGCCAGCGGTAACCGTCAGCCGCAGTGGTTGTCCACCCACCCGGATCCGGCCAACCGCATCCGTGAGCTGCAGGCCGACGTCAATGCCCTGCAACCGGTATATCAGCAGGCCCGACAGGACGGTCGAGTGCCCCGTTGTGGGTAATGGCGCCGATGCTGCACCACAGCACGGAAACCGTTTTCGGGAACTGAGACTTTCTGCTAAGTTTGCCGGCTCAGAATTTTCGTACAGCTTCCATTCCGCTTTTCGTACCGCCCAACGGCGGCTCGTCCGAGGTGAATCATGAAACTGCTCAACCGCAAGCACGCCCTGTTGTCCCTGATCATCGCCGCATCGCTGGGCGGGGCTGTCGTTACCGATGCGGTCGCGCAGTCGGACCGCTCGACCGAGCGGGCCAACCGCAAGTCCAAGAACAGCGGCAAGGCCGAAGAGCTGTACCCGCAATCCACCCGCACCGCGCCGACCATCAAGCCGTCGTCCAAGCTGGGCAGCAAGCTGCAGAAGCTGATCGAAACCTTCAACAAGGGCGAGGATTTCCCTGCGGTGCGGGCACAGGCCGACGAGATCCTGGCCAACAGCGCTGCCAACGAGGCCGACAAGGCGCTGGCCGGCCAGCTGGCCGCCCAGGCGGCGTACAACATGGACGACACCGCCGCTGCCAAGACCTATCTGCAGCAGGCCATCGCACTGAACGCGCTGGACAACAACGGCCAGTTCCAGTCGATGCTGATGCTGGCGCAGCTGCAGTTGCAGGATGACCAGCAGGCCGAAGGTCTGGCCACGCTGGACAAGTACCTGGACGAGAGCAAGTCGCAGCGCCCGGAAGATCTGATCCTCAAGGGCCAGGCGCTGTACCAGGCCGAGCGCTACAAGGAAGCCATTCCGGTGCTCAAGCAGGCCATCGCCGCCTCGCCCGAACCCAAGGACACGTGGAACCAGCTGCTGATGGCGTCCTACGCCGAAGCCGGCCAGACCGGTGAAGCCGTGGCCGCCGCCGAAGCGCTGGCCGCCAAGACGCCCAACGACAAGAAGGCCCAGCTCAATCTGGCCAGCATGTACATGCAGGCCGACCAGATGGACAAGGCGGCCGGGGTGATGGACAAGCTGCGCGCCTCCGGTCAGCTGACCGAAGAGAAGGAATACAAGCAGCTGTACTCGATCTACGCCAACACCGAGAACAAGGAAAAGGACGTCATCGCCGTCATCACCGAGGGCATGCAGAAGGGCATTCTCAAGCCTGACTACCAGACCTACCTCGCGTTGGCGCAGTCGTACTACTACAGCGAAGACGTGCCGAAGGCGATCGAGAATTGGCAGAAGGCCGCCCCCCTCTCCAAGGACGGCGAGACCTATCTGAATCTGGCCAAGGTGCTGCATTCGGAAGGACGCATCCCCGAGGCCAAGCAGGCCGCACAGCAGGCGATCGCCAAGGGTGTTAAAAAACCCGAAGACGCCAAGAAGATCATCAATCTGAAGTAAAAAAAGAAAATAAACCCCCGAAATCCCTGTGTTTTTAGTGGTTACAGGACTCGGGATTGGTATAAGCTTGGGAGTTCCTGCGGTGTCAAAGCCGTCCGAAAACCTGGGGATCATCACAGTGATCCGGGCCCCCACTGAAAGAGCCATTGGCGCATGACGGAACAACTCGTTATCCACAGGCATGACTATGATGCCGGGAACCAGGGTCTGAGCTGGGCCCGCATTATCGGCATTGCTTTCGTAATTGCCCTGCACCTTACTGCATTGATGATGTTGCTGATCCCTGCAGTCGCGCCGAAGGCTCCGGCCGAGAAGGAGCGCACCACCATGGTCACCTTGGTGGATGCACCGCCTCCTCCCCCGCCGCCGCCGCCGCCGCCGCCGCCGGAAGACAAGCCGCCACCGCCGGTCAAGAATCTGTCGCCGCCGAAGCCGTCACCGGTTCCGCCGCCGCCGGAAGCTCCGGTGGTCGACGTTCCCGAACCGCGTCCGAGCGATATCGTCACGCCGCCGAGCCCGCCAGCTCCGCCGGCTCCACCGAGTGACATCGGTGCCAGCGTCGATATCTCGTCCAAGAACATGAACCCACCGAAGTACCCGCCGGCCGCGTTCCGTGCCGGTGTCCAAGGTGAGGTCATCCTGATCGTGGATGTGGATGCCAACGGCAACGTGACCAATGTGTCGGTCGAAAAGTCCAGCCGCAACCGCGACCTTGACCGTGCCGCGATGGACGCAGCACGCAAGTGGAAGTTCAACGCCTCCACTGTCAATGGGCAGAAAGCCGCCGGCCGCGTCCGCGTCCCGGTCAACTTTGCTCTGAACTGATCCACGGGCCGGCTGCGGCCGGCCCAGGATCCTGTCTTCCTTTCGCTCCACCCTTCATCACCACACACAACAAAGGTAAGCGTCATGCTGCAGGAATTCGTTATCGCCGCCGCTGCAGGGGGCTCCAATCCGTCGGCCGCTCTTTCGCAGATGGGCTTTGAGCACCTGATCACCGAAATGACTTCCAGCCCCGGCGACTTCGCCGTGTCCTGGGTCGTTCTGATCACCCTGATCGCCATGTCCGCTGCCTCCTGGTACTGGACTGTCATCAACATCTTCCGCGCCACCCGTCTGAAGAGCGCGGCTGACCGCGTCACCACAGCGTTCTGGGATGCCCCGAATGCACAGGACGCCATCCGCGCCATGGAAGAGCAGCCGGCTTCCGAGCCGTTCTCCAAGATCGCACTGGATGCAGCCCAGGCTGCTGCGCACCACCAGCGTGCCGAAGGCAGCACCGGCGGTATGGGCGAGAGCCTGAGCCGTTCGGAGTTCGTCGACCGCGCCCTGCGTCAGGCCGTGACCCGCGAAAGCACCAAGCTGCAGTCGGGCATGACCCTGCTGGCGACCGTCGGTGCAACCGCGCCGTTCGTCGGTCTGCTCGGTACCGTGTGGGGCATCTACGGCGCGCTGATCAAGATCGGTGCAACCGGTTCGGCCTCCATCGACGCCGTTGCCGGCCCGGTGGGTGAAGCGCTGATCATGACCGCGATCGGTCTGTTCGTCGCAATCCCGGCCGTGTTCGCGTTCAACTTCTTCTCCAAGGTCAACAGCTCGGTGATCGCCAAGTTCGACACCTTTGCCCACGACCTGCACGACTTCTTCGCCACCGGTTCGCGCGTTCGCTAATCCGGTAGTAAAGAACGCCTTCGCAACGATTTAGACGGAGCCCGTTATGGCCTTCAGTAGTGGAAACAGCGGCGGCCCGATGGCCGACATCAATGTGACGCCCCTCGTGGACGTCATGTTGGTGCTGCTGATCATCTTCATCATTACGGCACCGCTGATGTCCCACAAGGTCAAGGTGGAGCTGCCAGAGGCCAACTTGATCCAGAAGGAAGATGCGGAGAAGCGCGCCGCACCGATCACCCTGGCCGTCAAGGAAGACGGGTCGCTGTACTGGAACGACGAGCCGATCTCCAAGGAAGCCCTGGAGTCGCGCCTGTCCACCGCAGCACAGCAGACCCCGCAACCGCCGCTCAACTTGCGCGGCGACCGCACCACCAAGATGCGTACGATCAACGAGATCACCAAGATCGCGCAGGGTCAGGGCATGTTGGACGTCGGCTTCGTTGCAACCAAAGAGAAGGGGCAGTAAGCCATGGCATTCAGTACCGGTGGAAACCGCGGCCCAATGGCCGACATCAACGTCACGCCCCTCGTGGACGTGATGTTGGTGCTGCTGATCATCTTCATCGTGACCGCGCCGATCATGACCTACCCGATCGCCGTGGATCTGCCGCAGCGGGTGCTCAACCCGCCACCGCAGACGACCGAACCGCCGCCGCCGATCGAATTGCGGATCGACGCCAGCAACCAGGTGTTCTGGAACAACAGCCCGACCCCGGTCGCGCAGTTGCAGCAGAAGATGGAAGAAGTGGTGCAGGCCGATCCAACCAATCAGCCGGAGCTGCGCATCGATGCCAACGAGGATGCTGAGTACGAGGTGATGGCCAAGGTCCTCGCCGCGGCGAAGAACTCGCAGATGAAGAAAATCGGCTTCATGCAGTAAGACATCGCACGACCGCAACACAACAGTCATGACGCGACTGCAACGCCACCGGAAACGGTGGCGTTTTTTTGTGCGGCGATGACGCGAGGGTGCTGCGCATGCGCCTTCGATGCTGCCGATCAAATAGTGGATGCAATCGATGCGTCGTCGTTGATCCACGCGTGCGGACGGCAGCGATGCGATGTTGAAACGGCCTCGCTGATGAAGCGTTGTTTGGAAGTCATCGCCACGCTGTTGGTTTCTGTAGGTGTAGCGGTGCGTCTGATGCAGGCAATGCTCAAGGCATCTTGCGCTGCGTACCTATCAAGTGAGTCTTGAGAAAGACGCGCATTGCGATCAGTCGGCAAGCAATCGCACTAGCCGCAGATCGCTTCTATCGCATCGCATCGAACGCGATGCGTTATCGCCGAGATGCATACAGAGATGCGCTAAGTAGTGCCGCGCACACGCAACGAGCTTGTGACGCGTTCTTGCGATTTCCGTGACCAACGAAACAGCTGACACGTGCATTCGAACGTGTGTGCAGTGGCTTGATGGGATGCCTTGATGAGATGACATGCAGAGCGAAGTTCGCATGAGATCGACGAACGCTCACACATGCAAACCTGACGTGCGTGTCTGCACATTCCGGTCCACATCTCATCGTCATTCGTCTTGGGTATATCTTCTCTCGAAGTGCGGAGCATGCAGTTTCGTTAGGACCTGATTCCGCCCAACGCGCGCCACCTGCTGGCGTCGGCTGTGGCAACACCCAAGCAGCAAGCGCCATCCAATGTGTAAATAGTGAAGCGATGGATGACATGCCGAGCGGCATTCGCATGCGATCTGCGGACGCTCATACATTCAAACCTGACATCCATCTAGAAACGCACTTCACTCCACCCAAACGCATCCGCCTTTTGGGCAACTTCTTCTTGAACATCGAATCTGATGCCTAGTCGGCGCTGAGTCCCTCAATGCTTGCAACATCATGTTGCCGAATCCAAACGCTCGTGGCCACTTCAAGTATGGAGAGGCACGGGCTGAGTGGGTACGAAAGTGCTTGGGCGAAGCGCGATTGCACGCATCGCAAGCTCGACTGCGCGGCCGATGCGCATGACGGACGCGCAGCTGCATGTTGCGTGGACTGCGCGCGGCTCGCTAAATCCCGTGCCTAGGCTGCTGTGGCTGCGCCGTTAGCTATGATCGACAGGTAGGCGCGCACGGTCGGTTCCAGGCCCTGATACAGCGCCTCGCCGATCAAGGCGTGGCCGATCGAGACCTCCATGACGCCGGGAACGCCGGCCAGAAAATCGGCCAGGTTGTGCTGGGACAGATCGTGGCCAGCATTGATGCCCAGGCCGGCCGCGTGGGCACGCCTTGCGGCATCGGCGAACAGGGCCAGGGACGGTTGCGCTTGGCCGTGGTGATGGGCCTCGGCATACGGGCCGGTGTACAGCTCGATGCGATCGGCACCCAGCGCGGCCGCCTGCGCAATCTCCGGATTGCCGGCATCCACGAACAAACTCACGCGGCAGCCCACGGCCTTGAAGGCGGCAATCACCGGCGCCAGCCGCGCGCCATCGCGGGCGAAGTCTACGCCATGGTCGGATGTGAGTTGGCCGTCGCCATCCGGCACCAGGGTGACCTGTTGCGGCCGCGTGGCCTGGCAGAGTTCCAGCAAGCCCGGATAGCCCGCGCGCGGCGGGGCGAACGGATTGCCCTCGATGTTGAATTCCACGCCATGCGTGCGCGTCAGTGTGCTGAGCGCGTAGACATCGTCAGCGCGGATATGCCGTTGGTCCGGGCGCGGATGCACGGTGATGCCCTGGGCGCCGGCTGCAATGCAGCTGCGCGCGGCCTGCACCACATCCGGGTCCTGACCGCCGCGCGAATTGCGCAGCACCGCGATCTTGTTGACGTTGACGCTGAGGTGAGTGCTCACGCGCTGCTCAGGCCTGCGGCTCGCCGTCGCGCGCGGCCGTCAGTGCAGCGGCCTTGCGGGCGTCGGCCAGTTCGCGCAGCCGGCGCAGTTCGGCCGGGTCGATCATGCTGCCGGTGTCGCGCTGGGTATCGCCCATGCGTGCGGCGAACCAGCCGCGGGTCCACAGCAGCAACAGCAGCAGTGCCACCAGCAGCGACACCACCAGCAACCACACATGCGGCGTGCTGAAGGCCAGTACCAGTGCACCCAGTGCCATAAGCAGAAACAGCCAGTGCATGACGAGCTCCCCGTTGAGTGGCGGCAGTGTAGCGCTGCGCCCGGCGTGGTTCCACGTGGGGCGCAGCGCGGTGGTCAGAGCAGCGGCGACAGCAGCCGCGCGAAGGCTTCCGGCAGGCGCGAGCGCCAGAACGGCCGGCGCAGGTTGAAGCGCACTTCCTGCGCCTGGGCCATGTCGGTGCCAATCATGCCGGCGAGCTCGGCGGCCACAGCCTGGTCGCGGAACAGCATCGACAGCTCGAAGTTCAGCCGGAAGCTGCGGCTATCGAAATTGGCGCTGCCGACGATGCAGACATCGTCGTCGGCGATCAGCGCCTTGGTGTGCAACATGCGCGGGCCGTACTCGTAGATGCGCACGCCGGCCTCCAGCAGTTCATCGAAATACGAACGCGCGGCATAGGTGACCAGGCGCGAATCGCTGACGCGCGGAATCAGCAGGCGCACGTCCAGCCCGCCCAGCGCCGCGGAGGTGAGCGCCATGCGCGCGGCCTCGCCCGGCACGAAGTACGGCGTGACCAGCCAGACCCGATGCCTGGCCTCGTGGATGGCGGCCACCATCAGCCGGTGGATCGCCTCCCAGGACGAATCCGGGCCGGACACCAGCACCTGCGCATCGATGCTGCCCTGCTTGCGGGTGGGCACATCCTCCGGCCACAGTTGTTGGCCATGGAAGGCGCCCTGGGCCTGGCGGGTGGCGTAGAGCCAGTCCTCCAGGAACACCAGCTGCAGGCTGCGCACCACGTGGCCCTGCAGACGCACATGCAGGTCGCGAAACGCGTCGGGGCGAACCTGTTCGTTCTCTTCGTCGGTGACATTGATGCCGCCGGTGAACGCGATGCGGCCGTCGATGACGATCAACTTGCGGTGCGTGCGCAGGTTCAACCACGGGCGCTTGAACGGCTTGAGCAGCTGGGTGGGATGGAACCAGGCGGTCTCCACGCCGGCCGCACGCAGCGTGCGCAAGGTGCGCCGGGTCATCGCCGAGGAGCCGACCGCATCCATCAACAGCCGCACCTTGACCCCCGCCCGCGCGCGCTCCATCAAGGCCTCGCAGATCGGCATGCCGCTGCGGTCGGGCTGGAAAATGTAGTACTCCAGGTGGATGTGGTCGCGCGCGCGCGTGATCGCCTCGATGATCGCCGCATAGGTGGACGCGCCATCCACCAGCCACAGCGCTTCGGTGGCGCTGCTTGGGGCCAGGCCGGTGGTGGATTGGGCGATCTTGGCCAGCTCGGTGCAATCGGCATCGGGCGGACACACGCTGCTGTAGCTTTCCATGCCCGAACGCGACCGCCCGCGGCGTAGACGCTGGCGTTTGACCTTCTGCGGGCCCAGCCAGTAGTAGATCAGCAGGCCCAGATACGGCAGCGCGGCCAGCGACAGCACCCAGCTCAGCGTGGCCACCGGCTCGCGCTTCTGCAGGATGATCCAGCTGACGATCCACAGCAGATACAGCACGTAGGCGGCGAAGAGGAGCGCTTTGAGGTGGGGAATGTCGGCCAGCCAATCCCACGCGCCCTGTGCAAGTGCGAGCATGCGCGGATTCTACGGCGCACACGCTGTGCTGCGATGACTGCCGGCTGCTGCCCTGGCGATCCTGGTAGCACATGCACGGGAAAGCTGCGGATTAGGGCTCAATGAGCGAAGGCACGTCTTGTTTTCGGTATGGGGGCTACCGAACGTCGTGCTGCAGTGCCCGTTGCCGAGGCGAGCGCTCTACTCAGACATTGCAGGCAGCACATCGAACACGAAGGCTGAACCTTCATCCGTGCAGCGGGCTGATCCCAGCAGGTGAGACGCGGCCGCCGTAGCATGCCGGCATGGCAAGCGCGATCAAGGGCCGGGGTGCGACCGGCCATCTGCCCGGACGGTTCGAGGTCACCACGCCGCAGGCGGTGGACGATGGCTGGCACGTGGACGACAGCGACGAGTTCGCTGCGCCCACATTGCGCACCCAGGTCACCGATGAGACCGTGCGCAGCATCATCAGCCGCAACCAGTCGCCGGACATCGGGTTCTCGCAGTCGGTCAATCCGTATCGCGGCTGCGAGCATGGCTGCAGCTACTGTTTCGCCCGGCCCTCGCATGCCTACCTCAACCTCTCGCCGGGGCTGGACTTCGAAACGCGGCTGTTCGCCAAGACCAATGCGCCGGAGCTGCTGCGCCGCGAACTGGCGCGGCCCAGTTACGTGCCCAGCCCGATCGCACTGGGCATCAACACCGACGCCTACCAGCCGATCGAGCGCAAGCGCGGGTTGACCCGGCAGTTGATCGAAGTGCTGTGGGAGGCGCGGCACCCGTTCACGCTGATCACCAAGAGCGCCCTGGTCACGCGGGATCTGGATTTGCTGGCCCCGCTGGCGCGCGCGCGCTTGGTCAATGTGCACTTCTCGGTGACCACGCTGGATCCGCATCTGTCGGCCAGGCTGGAACCGCGTGCGTCCGCGCCGCATGCGCGCCTGCGCGCGATGCGCAGCCTGCACGAGGCCGGCGTGCCGGTCGGGGTGATGGCCGCGCCGGTGATCCCGTGGATCAACGATCACGAGCTGGAAGCGATCCTGCAGGCCGCCGCCGATGCCGGCGCCAGCAGTGCCGGTTACGTGCTGCTGCGCCTGCCGCACGAGGTGGCGCCGTTGTTCCGCGAGTGGCTACAGACCCATCACCCGCAGCGCGCCGAGCACGTGATGAGTACCATCGCCCAGCTGCGCGGCGGCAAGGACTACGACAGCACCTTCGGCACCCGCATGCGCGGCCAGGGCGTGTACGCGGACCTGCTGGCGCGCCGCTTCGCGCTGGCGCATCGCCGCGCCGGCTTCGACACCCGCCGCCCCCCGCCATTGGATACCGAACAATTCCGCCGCCCTGCGCCGCCGCCCAAGCCGGTCAAGGACTCGCCGCAGGGGCAGCTGTTTTAGAGCGGGGAATCGGGAGTGGGGATTGGGGATTGGGGATTCGCAACGGCGAGAGCCACCGCAACAGCGCAGGTCTGCTGGTGCGATTCTCCATTGCCGATTCCCTATTCCCCGCCGTACAGCGCCTGCGCCGATTGGAACAAAATCCAGCTGGTGGCGATGAACTTGTCGCCGCCGACCGGGCGGTTGCCGCGGTGGGTGTGGGTGAAGGCGGTGGGGGCGATCAGCAGGCTGCCGGTGCGTGGACGCGCCTTGCGGTGCTGGAACAGGAATTCGGTCTCGCCCTGTTCGAACTCTTCGTTGAGATACAGCGTCCACAGCAAATGTCGGTGCAGGGTCTCGGCACCGGCGTCGCGCGGATACAGTTCGCAGTGCCAGTACGGGTAGCCGCCCTGGTCGGCCAGATACCACTGCAGGTTGATGGCGCCCGGGCGCAGGCAGGTGCGCGCCAGGTCGCTCAAGGCCGCATCGCTCATCTGCGCGATGTCCTCGGCGACCAACCGATGCGGAGTGCCGTCTGCGGTGGTGACCTGCAGCATCAATGGCGAAATCAACGCCTGCGGATACTGCCGCAGGTAGCGGAGCAGGCCCTCGAAGACGGCGTGTTGCAGGCGGTTTTCCACCGCCGTCCAGTCGGCCAGGCCGCTGATGCGCAGATCGCGGCTGTGCTTGAGGTCGGGGAACACGCCGCTGCCGATGCGGCCCGGCTGCAGCTGCTGGCTGTCGCGCATGCGTTGCACGATCGCCGCACAGTCGTCGCGCGAAACGGCATCGTCGGTGATCTGGATGAAGTCGGGTTGGTCCATACGCAGGACCATAGCAACGTCATCGCTGTGCTGCACAGCCCTGTGTGCCGGTGCGGCACGCTCACGCAAGCGGCGTCTGAGCAGCGTCGATGATCGTCGCGCTGCGCAACGGCGAGTCCAGAGCGATGTCGTGCCATTGGTGTGGTGTTGATGCTCGCGGCGGCGCACCGCAATCAGCGGCAACATGCAGGAGCGACGATGCATCACTGGCTGCAACGCGAGGTCGCGCAACTCGCCTGTTCCTTAAAAGCAAAGTGGCTGTTGCGCATGCGCGCAAGGTCGGCGGTGCGGTTGCGCTGCACTAACCTTCGGCCGGGATCTTCGCGCCGACATGGGGAGGCCCTGGATTGTGCATCGCCAAGTTCCCGTGCGTGCCACTGCGCGAGTCGCTATCTGCCACGCCGTGGCGCGATGTACTGCCGCCACAGCCAGAAAAACAGTGCTCGGGCTTTGATCGACTTTTACAGCGCATTCGCAGCCGCGCCTCAATGCGAAACCTCCATTGAGACGACGCCCTGCGCCTCCGCCAGCTCACAGATGCCAGCTTGCCACGGCACCTCGAATCCAGGCCATGCAGATACCTGCGCCCAACAAAAAACCCCGCCGAAGCGGGGTTTTTCGTACGTCATGCAGCAGCGGCGATCAGAACTTGTAGTTGATCGATGCGGCCAGCACGTCGCCGTGCACCTTGTAGCTGCCGGCCAGCGCGTTGCCGGTGGCAGTGGTGGTGTCGCTGGTCGGATCGCTGGTGAACAGGTGCGTGTAGCCGAAGTTGTACTCGGCCTGCTGCGACGGACGCCAGCTCAGACCCAGCGACACCCACTTGCGGCTCGCGTCCGGCACGCGCACGTCACGGTGCTCGGCGGTGGTCGGGGTCTGGTCATACGCCACACCGCCACGCAGGGTCAGCGTCTCGCTCATGCGGTAGTCGGCACCGATCGAGGCGAAGGTGGTGTCGCGGTAGGAGAAGTCCAGCACGCTGTTGGGCTGATTGGAGGCGAAGTCCACGGTCACCTGGTCGAACTTGCTCCAGGCGGTACGGGTGACGTCGGCCATGATCGACCACTGCTCGTTCACGTTGTGGGTGAAGCTGGCGGTGGCGCTGGCGGGCAGGGTCACGGTGGCGCGGCCCTTGGTGTCGATGAAGGTGCCCGGTGCGGCGACGCCCAGCGCGGCAGCGGCATTACCCGGCACGGTGAAGTCGGCGTCGCCGTCGGTGATCTTGTGCTCCACTTCCGAGCGGTAGCTGAAGCCGATGTGGGTGTTCTCATCGATGCTGAACAAGCCGCCGAGGGTGAAGCCCACTTCGGTGCTGTCGCCCTTGATGCGCGAGTAGCCATCGGCGCTGCCCGGCGCGAAGCCCGGTGCGCGACGCGCGGCCAGGATGCTGCCGAAGTCCACCGCGTTGCCCAGGTCGATATCCAGACGCTCGGCGAACACCGAGGCGCCGAACGACACGTAGGGGTTCACGTCGTACGAGAACGCGACGTTGAAGTCGATCGCCTGCAGCTCGGTCTTGGTGCCGTGGTAGCGGCCGGTCCAGTCGCGGTCGTATTCGGTCTTGAAGCCGAACGGCACGGTCAGCGACGTACCCAGGTGCATGTTGTTGTTCTCACCGAACGGCACGTGGAAATACGCTGCCGGGACCGGCGCGATCATGCCCGCGTCGCCGCCGTTACCGCCGGAGATCGGGGCGCCGTTGGCGTAGCTGCCGCCTTCGCCCTGGTACTTGGCCGAGAAGCTGATGGCGCTGACGTCGGCCTGGAACAGGCGGCCGTCCAGCTGGCGCATGCCGGCCGGGTTGTTGGCGATGATCGATGCGTCGTCCGGGGCGCTGCCCGAACCTGCGAAGGCGCGGCCGAGGCCCTTGGCGCTGTTTTCCTTCAGCTGGAAGGCGGCACCGTGTGCCTGGCCAACGGCCAGCACGCCGGCAATACCAACGGCCAGCAGGGTGGCGCGGCTGAGAGTGGAAGCGGTAGACATGAGTTGTTGCTCTCCGGAATAAAGACTGCAGTGGTCGGTACAGCGCCCGCGCCCAGTGGCCAACGTGGCCCCTGGAGCGCGCCGGAGACCCCCCCCCGACATACGACGCCGTACGCAGTATAACCACGACGATTAACCGAACAATAACGAAGTGCGCGTTATTAGCCCGGTCAGGTTAGGGGTGGGTTCAGGACGGTGAACCCGCTATTGTGCCACTCCGATGTTTGTCTCGATCCCCTCCCGCAAGAAATCCGCGCCGCGCTGGGCGGTGCCGCTGCTGTTCGCGGCCGTCTGGCTGGCCTATCTGTGGTCGATCAGCCGCCCCACCGAGGCGCGCAATACGCTGTGGCTGGACTGGGGCGCGCTGTCCAGCGGCGTCTCCAATCTCGGCGACTGGTGGGCCACCTTGCGCGACGGCAGCGTGCTGCGCCTGTTCACCGCGCTGTTCCTGCACGCGGATTGGTCGCACCTGCTGGGCAACCTGGTGTTCCTGCTGATCTTCGGGCTGCCGGCCGAGCGCATCCTCGGGCCCTGGCGGTTGTTGCTGCTGTTCTTGCTGGGCGGCGCGGCCTCCAACCTGGCGGCGATCTTCGCCATCGGCACACCGGACCGGGTGATCATCGGCGCCTCCGGTGCGGTGTCGGCGTTGATCGGCACCTATCTGGCGCTGTTTCCTGGCGCCAAGCTCGGCGTGGTGCTGCCGCTGGGCGTGTTCCTGGAATTCATCCGCGTGCCGGCGCCATTGTTGATCGGTGCGTGGGCGGTGCTGCAGGTGGTGTTTGCCTATATCGGCCCGGCCTTCGGCATGGTGGCGTGGTCGGCGCACATTGCCGGTTTCGTGTTCGGCATCGTCTATGGGTTGTATGTGCGCGCGGCGATCGCGCGGCGGCTGCGCAAGCGCCACGGGTTCTAGCGCCCTGCCCTGCGCCTATAATCGCCGCATGTCCAAGCCCTTGTACAAAGTCACCTTCCTCAATCACGGCAAGGTGTACGAGCTCTACGCCCAGCACGTCACCGGCAGCCATCTGTGGGGCTTCAACCAGATCAGCGAGCTGGTGTTCGACGTGCATGACGGGTTGGTGGTCGACCCCACCGAAGAGCGCCTGCGCGAAGAGTTCGGCAACACCAAGGTGTTGCACCTGCCGATGCAGAGCATCGTGCGCATCGAGGAAGTGGAAAAGAAGGGGCAGTCGGTGATCCGCGATGCCACCACCGGCGACAAGGTGGTCACCCCGTTCCCGCTGCCGACCAAGCCACGCTGATGCGCATTCTGGTGCCGGACGATTACCAGGGCGCCGTGCGCGCCCTGCCCTGCCTGCAGCGACTGCAGGGCCATGAAGTGCAGGTGCTGGGCGCGCTGGCCACCGATCCCAACGAATGGGCCGAGCGGCTGGTGGAAGCTGATGCGCTGGTATTGATCCGCGAACGTACCCGCGTGGACGCCACATTGCTGCGGCGCCTGCCACGATTGAAGCTGATCAGCCAGACCGGCCGCATCGGCCCGCATGTGGATGTGGCGGCCTGCACCGAGTTCGGCGTGGCGGTCACCGAAGGCGTGGGCTCGCCGGTCGCGCCGGCCGAGTTGACCTGGGCGTTGATCCTGTCCGCCAGCCGGCGCCTGACCGAATACCAGCGCGCCCTGCATCAAGGCCGCTGGCAGGCGCTAGGCGATTCCGCGTTGGGGCGTACCTTGCATGGGCGCACGCTGGGCATCTGGAGCTACGGCCGTATCGGCCAACGCGTGGCCGCATTCGGGCGGGCGTTTGGCATGCACGTGCTGGTGTGGGGCGGTGAAGTGTCGTGCGCGCAGGCGGCGCGCGATGGCTATGCAATCGCCGACAGCCGAGAGGCTTTGTTCGAACGCAGCGATGTGCTGTCGCTGCACCGGCGCCTGAGCGCGCAGACCCGGCATGACGTGACCACCGCCGACCTGCTGCGCATGCGCCCCGACGCGTTGCTGGTCAACACCAGCCGCGCAGAGCTGATCGCACCGGGCGCGTTGATCGCGGCCCTGGACGCCGGCCGCCCCGGGCACGCCGCCGTGGATGTGTTCGAGCGCGAACCGGTCCTGGATGCGCGCGACCCGCTGCTGCAACACCCGCGCGTGCTGGCCACCCCGCACCTGGGCTATGTGGAACGCGACAGCTACGCGGCTTACTTCGAGGCCGCATTCGACAACGTGCTGGCGTTCGCTGCTGGCACACCGCGCAACCTGGTCAATCCTGAGGCGTTGCTGGTTGCGCGTTAGGGTGTGAGGTTGCGTGGTTGCGTTGCGGATTGCTGCTGCGCCGTCGCTGCCGACGTCTCATGCGCGAACGGCTCGTCATCACCCGCTCTCCTAGAGTGATGTAGCGAAAACAGCTGCAGCAATACGCATGTGTCCATGCGGCTTCCCGCAAGCACGCGTCGTGGTCCTGCGATGCACCGTGCGCCCAAGAGGCACGACCGCATGTCTTGCTGGCCATCAATGACCTGCAGGGAGCACGCATGAGCGACACAACGGCGAGGTTTAGAACCCGCCGTATTGGTTGCAGCGTGGCACGCCTCACGCGCACGTGCGGCCGGCGTTATCCGGACTGGTCGTGCTGCTGCGCTGCGTATCGATCGCGGTGTGACGCATTCGCGCGATATGCAGTGCGTGCATTCCATGTCACCCAGCTTAGGTGGTGAGCGCGAATCACTGCATCGAGCAGCGCGGCACCCGCAAAAAGCCGGCAGAGAATCGTTATTGATGAAGTGTTTTCAACGCGCAACCTCAACGCGCAACTGCGTCGCTGGGAGAGTGCTTAGGTTAGGTGCCCTCGCCCAGCGATCCACGCTGCTGGCGATGACGCGCCAAAGACGCTCTACACGTTTAATGACGTGCACTGCTCAGAGTTCCTACGTATCGCGCGCATCAGCAAGTGAGTGCGACCAAGCGTGGAAGACCACCTGCACAAAGCGCCGGCATCTTGCTGAGAGTTTTTCAACGGCAAGAAGCTGTCGCCTGGCGACCGGCGATGCCGACGAAACGTACCGCTCTTCCGCAAACGTCATGCGTCCACTCACCGCACACGTCGCTGACAATGGCTGTAGGTTAACGGCACGATGCACTACGCGCCGTGTCCGACGCACTCATGCCCGCATGCACACCAGCACCAGCTGCGCACTGCGGGTGCACGTGGCACCCGCAGCACTGCCCGTTACTTGACCGGTTCGGCCGGCACAGCTGCCGGTGCTGGCGCCGCCGGCTTGGCCTTGTCCGTCGGCTCGGACGGCGTGGTCTGCTCGCTGGCGGGCGGGCGTGGTGCGGCGGGCTTGGGCTCGGGCGTTGGCTTGATGGCCTTGGGCTTTTGCGCTTGCGCCTTGGCCTTGCGCGCGGCCTGGGCCTTGGCAACAGAACCAGGTTGCTTGAGTTCGGCCAGCGCCTCGTTGATCGGGCCATCGCCCGGCAGCACGTCGCCGGCGCTGTAGCCCTCCTCACCTTCTGCATCGCCGCGCAGGTGGCCCGGTAGGGTTGCCTCGCTGAAGTCGGTGAGGCTGGCCGGCACGTCGGCGTCGCCGGGCTGCGGTTCGGGGGTGAGCATCACTTCGGGCACGATGCCGCTGGCCTGGATCGACTTGCCACTGGGCGTGTAATAGCGCGCGGTGGTGAGCTTGACCGAGTCGCCGTTGTCCAGCGGCAACACGGTCTGCACCGAGCCCTTGCCGAAGGTGCGGCTGCCGATGATGCGCGCGCGCTGGTTGTCGCGCAGCGCGCCAGCCAACACTTCCGACGCGCTCGCCGAGCCGGCGTCCACCAGCACCACCACCGGCGCACCGCCGAGCAAATCGCCCGGGGTTGCGTCGAACTTGGCGTCGCTGATGGAGATGCGCCCGCGCGTGCTGACGATGTTGCCCTTGTCGAGCAGATCGTCGGCAACCTGCACGGCCGAGGTCAGCAGGCCGCCCGGGTTGCTGCGCAGGTCCAGCACCAGGCCGCGCAGCTTGCCGCCGGCCTGCAGTTGCTTGAGGTTCTTCTGGAAGTCGGCGCCGGTGTCGGCCTGGAAGGTGCTGATGCGGATGTAGCCATAGCCGGGTTCGAGCAGCTTGCTGCGCACGCTGGCCACGCGAATGGTTTCGCGCTGCAGGGTGATGTCGAACGGCTTGGCGACCTTGTCACGCACGATGGTCAGCGTGACCTTGCTGCCGGATTCGCCACGCAGCGGCTCCATTGCCTTGCTGGCGTCGATCGGTTTGCCGTCGATGGCCACGATCACATCGCCCGCCTTGACACCGGCGCGTGCAGCCGGCGTGTCGTCGATCGGCGCAATCACCTTGAGCGTGTTGTCCTGCTGCTGCAGCAGTTCCACGCCGATACCGTCATAGGCGCCGGTGGCCTGTTCGTCGAAGGCCTCGGCGTCTTCCTTGTCGAAGTAGGTGCTGTGCGGATCCAGGTCCGACAGCAGGCCGCGCACGGCCGCGTGCATCAGCTTCTTGTCCTCGACCGGGTCCACGTAGGCCTGCTTGACCGCGTTGTACACGGCCACGAAGCGGCGGATCTCGTCCAGCGGCACCTTGGAGACGGCGGCTTCGTTGGCTTCCGGGTCGTCCGCGGTGGCCGGTGCGGCAGCGGGGCTGGCCTGCTGTGCCCAACCGGGCGACGCGAACAGGGCCAGCGACAGGGCAACGGACAGGACGGCTACGCGCATGAAGCACTCCGAAAAGAGAGAAGACGCCCCACAGCGCGGCGCTGGCTGGATTATGCGCGAAGCAGCGGTAAATCCGCGTTGAATCGCCGTCAACGCCGGCGTATGTGCGAAGCACCGGCAAGGCTGCGCGATGAGATCTGCTGCGGTGCTGCCGTCGGGACAGTCCGCAGCGACACTCTGGCGCCGCGAACTGCCGGCATGTGAGCGGCAACACCATGCAGCAAGCAGACGCCGGATAAGTGCGGCGCCCCATGCACTCAGCGGCGCTGCAGCCAGCTCGAAGGATCCACTGGCTGGCCGTTGCGACGCAGCTCGAAGTACAGCGCCGGCACACCCTGCCCGCCCGAACTGCCGACCTTGGCCACGGCCTCGCCACGCTTGATGCTGGCGCCCGCATCGCGCAGCAAGGTGTCGTTGTGCGCGTACAGGCTCATGTAGCCGTTGCCGTGATCCACGATCAGGATCATGCCGTAGCCGGTCATCCAGTCGGAAAACACCACCGTGCCATCGGCCACCGCGGTGACCGTGCTGCCCTTGGGCGCGCCGATCAGCACGCCCTTGCTGGTATGGCCATCCGGCAGCGTGGCGTTGAAGCGCGCCAGCAGGTTGCCCGACACCGGCCAACTCAGGCCACCGACCTTTGGCGCCGGTGCGTTGGCCACGACCTTGGGCGGTGTCTTGCCGGGGCGTTCCGGGCGATCGGTTTTGCCGCGCTTGGCCTGCGCGGCGGCTTCGGCGGCCGCACGCTTGGCCGCCGCGCGGCGCTCGGCTTCTGCCTTGGCCGCGGCTGCACGCAGATTGGCCAGCAACTGCTCCAGCGCCTTGGCATCCTGGCCCAGGGCTTTCTCGCGCTCGGCGCGCTGTTGATAGCGGGTGTCCAGTTGCGCAACGGTGGCGGCCTGCTGCGAGCGGTCTTTCAGCAGCGACGAGGCCTGTGCTTTTTGTTGTGCGCGTGCGGCGTCCAGCGCCTGGCGCCGCTCGGTGATTTGCTGCTCGACCTGGGTCAGTGCTTCCAGTTGCGTGGTGAGCCCCTGGATGCGCTGCGCGCGTGCGCTCTGCACGTAGCGGTGGTCGGCCAGCATGCGCGTGGCATTGCCCACGGTGTCTTGTGACAACAGCACTTTCAGCGGCGCGTTGCGGCCCACATGGTCGGCGGCGCGCAGCAGTGCGGCCAACTGCACGCGTTGCTCGCGCAGGCCACGCTGCAGCTGCGCGCGCTGCTGCTGCAGTTCGGAGAGTTTCTGTTCGTGCGTGCGCAGCGCGGTTTCGGTCTCGCTCAGCGCACGTGCGGTCTTGGCGACTTTTTCATCGGCCTGGCGCAGCTGCTGGGCGGCGGTGCCGCGCTTGCCTTCCAGGTCGCGGCGGTCGGCGCTGATGGTTTTCAGTTCATCGCGCAATTGCTGCAGCTTGCGCTCGGCCTCGCGCTGGCTCTGCGCCCCGGCGCTGGTGCCGGCCAGCAGCGTGCAGGCGAACACGGCCGCGGCCAGCCATGCGCGTGCGGGCGGGCTGCGGGTCGGGTGCGGCAATGGCGCGGCGGCAGGAGGCAAACGAAAGTTCCAGTGACTTCAGGCAGGTGCGCGATTGTAGCCAAGCATGGTGTGATCGCTGCCACGTTACCGATATCCGCCGCGGCGGGAGGTTCAGCATGAAGCACGCGCATTGGATCCTCGTGTTCTCCCTGGCCTGCGGCAGCGCCTGGGCCGATGAGGACATCAGCAAGGTCAATGGCCGCATCAGCGCCGAGGCCGGCAAGACCTACGGCGACCTGGAAACGGTCAACGGTTCCATCGAGATCGGCGCCGCGACGCAGACCAAGAACGTGGAAACCGTCAATGGCAGTATCCAGGTCGGCGAGCGCGCCCGCACCGGCGGTGTCTCCACCGTCAACGGCGGCATCCGCCTGGGCAGCAAGGTGATGGTGTCGGGCAATCTGGAAACCGTCAACGGCTCGGTACTGGCCGAGCGCGGCAGCCAGATCAGTGGTGGCGTGGAAACCGTCAACGGCAGTATCGGGCTGGTGGAAACCGAGCTGGGCAAGGGCATCGAGACCGTCAACGGCGACATCACCGTGGGCGTGGGGTCGCACGTGCGTGGCGGGATCCTGGTCACCAAGCCCAATTTCGGCTTCTCGTTCAAGCCGAACCGCAAGCCGCGCGTGATCATCGGCCCGAATGCGGTGGTCGATGGCCCGCTGAAGTTCGAACGCGAGGTCACCTTGTACGTGCACCGCAGCGCCAAGATCGGCGCGGTCACCGGGGCCACCGCGCGCAGCTTCGATGGCGATGTGGCGCCGGAGGACTGACGCGCTCACCACCGCCTGCGCCTAGAATCGGGAACCCCCGCCGCACCGAGGAGTCCCGATGCCCCGCAAGATCGTGTTGTGCCTGGCCGCCGCCGTTGCGTTGGCGGGCTGCAAGCGTGAGTCCGCCGACCCCGCCACCGCGCCCAGCGCGCAGGCACCTGCCGACAGCGCCCCCAGCGCACCGGTCAGCAGCCACGCCTTCTCGCCGGAACTGACCACCGGCGACTTTGCCGAGCTGGTCAAGACGCTGGCCTCGGACGCCTTCGAAGGCCGCGGGCCGGGCACGCCGGGCGAAGAGAAAACGGTGACCTACATCCGCGACCAGATGCAGCGCATCGGCCTGCAGCCGGGCAATGGCGACAGCTGGTTCCAGGATGTGCCGATGGTGGAAACCACCGCAGACCCGGCCACCGCGCCCAGCCTGCGCAGCGGTGCGCAGAGCCGCCCGCTCACCTTCGGCACCGACATCGTGGTGGGCACGCGCACCGGCCAGGCCGAGGTCAAGCTCGACAACAGCGAGCTGGTGTTTGTCGGCTACGGCGTGGATGCGCCGGAGCAGCAGTGGAACGACTACGCCGGGCAGGACTGGAAGGGCAAGACGGTGGTGATGTTCGTCAACGACCCGGGCTTCCACAGCAACGACGCCAAGTTGTTCGACGGCAAGCGCATGACCTATTACGGCCGCTGGACCTACAAGTTCGAAGAAGCCGCGCGCAAGGGTGCGGCCGCCGCGCTGATCGTGCACGACACGCCCGGCGCCAGCTATGGCTGGGACGTGGTGAAGAATTCCTGGTCCGGCCCGCAGTACGACCTGCCGGCCAAGGACGACCCGGACCCGCGCCTGCCGGTGCAAGGCTGGATCAGCGCCGACACCGCCAAGCAGCTGTTCGCCGACGCCGGGCTGGACCTGGCGCAGGCCTACAAGGACGCCGGCAAGCGCGGCTTCAAGCCGGTGCCGTTGAAGGCCAGCTGGTCGGTGGACCTGAAGAGCACGATCGCCCAGAAGTCCTCGCGCAACGTGGTTGGCGTGCTGCCCGGCAGCACGCATGCCGACGAGGCGGTGCTGTACATGGCGCACTGGGATCACCTGGGCAAGCACGACGGCGAAACCGGCGACAACATCTACAACGGCGCGGTGGACAACGCCACCGGCGTGGCCGGCATCCTGGAAATCGCCGATGCCTTCGCGCACCAGGATCCCAAGCCGGCGCGCTCGGTGGTGTTCGTGGCGGTGACGCTGGAAGAATCCGGCTTGCTGGGCTCCAAGTACTACGTGGCCAACCCGAGCTTTCCGCTGGACAAGATCGCTGCGGTGATCAACCTGGATGCGATGTCGGTGGCCGGGCGCGCACGCGACGTCACGGTGGTGGGCATGGGCAGCTCGGAGCTGGAAGACATCCTCAAGCCGATCGCCGCCATGCAGGGGCGCACGCTGCACGGTGAGGCCACGCCGGAGAGCGGCTCGTACTTCCGCTCGGACCACTTCAACTTCGCCAAGGCCGGCGTGCCGGCGTTGTACGCCGACGGCGGCGAAGACCTGCGCGATGGCGGTACCGCTGCCGGCCGCGCAGCCGCCGAGGACTACGGCCGCAACCGCTACCACGCGCCTGGCGATCAGTACGATGCGGCTACCTGGAAGCTCGATGGCACCATCGAGGACCTGCAGGCGGTGTATGGCGTGGGCAAGCAGGTGGCGGCTGATCAGCAGTGGCCCAACTGGTATGCGGGCAATCCGTTCAAGGCCGCGCGCGACCGCATGATGGCCGGCAAGCCGGGTGCGGCCGCTGCGCCGGCGCCAGCGCCCAAGGACGACGCCAAGCCTGCGCCTGCGCCGTCGCGCTGAGCTGCGGGCAGCCCCTGTGACCGCGCGCTGCGTGGTGACAGGGGCTGCAGCGGCTTGCTACAACCAGTGCGAAACGCTGGCACGTTGAGTCCAACGTCTGACCGCACTTTGCGCCGAACAAAAAAGGGCCTCCGCATGGAGGCCCTTCGTTTGTGGCGAGTTTAAGAGCGGCTAACAAAACGTAGCGAGCAGTCGTCAGGTGGGTGGCAGACGGCGCGGAAAAATGCACGTGGGTACATGCCGATTCCGAGCACCGGCCGCGCCCGCCTGGAGGCTGCGCAGTAGTTCTGATAGCTGCTCTAAATCGCAATGCACATCCCGCGCGGCTGCTGCGTGCACGTGTTACACGAGAGCGATCAATCGTTATCCACGCTCACCACGTGCCCATCTTCCGGGTCAACGTGCAGGTCTACCTTCTGCCCACCGCTTTGTTCGGCATCGGCCTTCCACAGGCCATCTTCGAACTTGAGGTCGTGCACCTTGGAATAGCCCTTGGTGGAGAGCGCTGCACGAATGTCGGCCTCGCTCATCTTGGAGGTGGTCTGGTCGCCATACACGCGGCCGGTGGTCGGGTCGATCCGCACATCCACATCCTTGCCGTCGCCGCTGCGCGCATCGGCCGTCCACACGCCGTGCTCGAACTTGATGTCGTGCACCTTCGTGTAGCCCTTGGCCGTCAACATGCTGCTGACTTCGGCGGAAGTGAGTGCCTTTGCCGGCTTGGCGGCGTCCTGCGCAAACGCACCGTGTGCGGTGAGGGCAAGTGCGCCAACCAGCGCGGTGGTCATCAAACGCTGTGCCATGAGAGTGCTCCTAGCAGTTAAGTGCGTCCATGCTGGGCGTCGGCAGATCGCGGTGTGGTGAAAAAGCGACCTTATGCATCGCAAAAGTTCAGTTAGCTGACAACCGCAGATGCCTGTTCACCCGTGCTGCACGTGATGTTTACAAGCGCATGAGGTCGCTAAAAACGGTCATTGCAGCTTGGCCCGATCGTTGACCTCGAAAGCGCACGACCGTGTGAGCGAGCAAGCAGAGATCCGCTGTGCACCAGCGGCAATCGATTGCCACGACTGCCACGGCAGCTACGCGTACGTCATCGTCGCAATTCAGCAGAAAAATCTGCAGGAGCGCCCTGGGCGCGATGAAGCCCTACCGACCACGGTAATGCTCCATCGCGCCCAGGGGCGCTCCTACGAAAGGCGGGCATGCGACAACGTGTCAGCGTGTAGCGCGCGCGGCCTGCGGCGAGAGGATGACCATCTGCGGCTTGTCGGTGCCGTCCTTGTTCGGATGCACGTTGTAGGCGTAGCTGGTGTTCCACCATGCGCCCGCTGCCCACCATGTCCAGCCCAGCCAGACATCGGCGTTGTTTTCCATGTAGGCCAGCATGCCTTGCAGCGCGGTATTGCAGACGGCGTTGTTGGCGGTGCCGAACTCACCAAGGAAGCCACGCTTGTTGTTGGTGCGCAGCCATTGGGTGAATGCACGCAGGCGATCGGCGCCGATGGTTTCACTGACGCAGACACTGGAGGTGCCGCTGGAATCGGCATCCAGATATTGATGCACTTCGAACGCATAGCGATTGAGCGGGTCGCTGATCGATGCCAACGCGGTTGCATTGGAATACCCATCGCTGGTCAGCGAGTGCCAGCTGTGTGCGCCGGTCCACAGCGCGCCCGGGACCAGGATCAGATTGTTGGCGCCGGTGGCACGGATCGCATCGATGCCTGCCTGCGCTGCACCGGCCCATTCGCTGGCAGAGATGTTGTTGGGCTCATTCATCAGCCCGAAGATCACCGCGTTATCGCTGTTGAAGATCACCGCCAGGCGCCGCCACAGATCGGCAAAGGTGGCGAGCGGCACTTCCGGCCCACCCACTTTATAACCGTAGTGCTTGCTGTAGTTGTGGATATCCAGCACCAGATACATGCCCGATGCCTTGGCGCGTGCCACCGCTTGCTGCACCAGTGCCAGCTGCGCCGGATCCAGCTCGCCGCGTGCAGCTGGCTGCAGTCGTTCCCACAGGATCGGCAGGCGAATCACGTTCATTCCAGTCCCAGCGAAATAGCTGTAATCGGTGCTGGCGGGATACATGTAGTCCTTGTTGAGGACGCCAGGTTTTTTCGATGACGCGAATTCCGCACCCGCCAAATTGACGCCGGCGTACTTGAGTGCACGCGTTTGTGCATGGCCCATCGGCAGGACACCGAGCAGCAGGAAGAACACCGCGCAGGACATTAGCCTGCGCAACCACAGAGAGCACGACATGGAAACCACTCCTTCGACGACGGAAAAGATGCATCGCAGCCCCGTGGCGTGCGATCGACGTTCGTTACGCTGCATCTGCCCGTTCAATGCATCACGCGTGCCAGCCGCGCATCGCGCGGTGGTTAAAGATGATGTGCGCAGGGGCTCACAAACAAACTGCGTTGTGGCCTGCACTTTATGCGGCGTGGGAGGAGCTGGCACCGGGATCGTGCGGTTGTGCCTGCTTTCAAGGGAGACTGCGCTTTCACGTGTGACGCGACCGCGACCACATCTCGACATGCGATTTGCTAGGCGACGAAAGCGTGACGCCAAATCTCCGGCTACGCATGCAACCGACGCACCAGCAGTACAGGTCTGCTGCGTGCGCCGGCTGCTGCAGTTGTACACAAGCGAACTGATCTATTGCCGTTATCGGGTGACGCGATGCGCGCGTGCGCTCAAGGTTTTCATCTGCGGCTTGTCGCGGCCTTGCGCATCGGGCTGCACATTGAACGGATAGCTGGTGTTCCACCACGCGCCTGCCGCCCAGAACGTCCAACCGATCCACACATCGTGGTGGGTTTCGAGATAACCGAGCATGCCGTCCAGCGCCGCAGTGCAGGTTGCGTTATTGGCGGTGCCGAATTCGCCAAGAAAACCGCGCTTGCCTTGCGCGCGCAGCCAGCCGGTGAAACTGCGCAAGCGCTCCGCACCGATCGTGCGGCTCACACAACCGGCACTGGTGCCGCTGGAGTCGGTGTCCAGGTATTGATGGACTTCGATCGCATAGCGATTCAATGGGTCGCGGATGTTCGCAAGCGCCACTGCATTGGACTGCCCGGCCACGGTGGAATACCAGCTGTGTGCGCCCGACCACAATGCACCGGGCACCAGAATCAGGTTGGTGGCACCGGTGGCACGAATGCTGTCGATGGACGCCTGCGCGGCGGCGGCCCAACTCTCTGGCGAGATGTCGTACGGCTCGTTCATCAGCCCGAAAATCACGGCGTTGTCGCTCTTGAACGCGATGGCCAGACGGCGCCAGAGATCGGTGAACGTGCGCACCGGCACCCGCTTACTGCCAATCTTCTGGCCGTAGTACTTGGCGTAGTTGTGCACATCGATAATCAGGTATTGATTGGCGGCCTTGGCGTTGGCCACTGCCTGCTTCAGCAATGCCAGTTGTGCCTGATCCAGCGGACCTTGAGCTTTGGGCTGCATGCGCTCCCACAGGATCGGCAGGCGCACGATGTTCATTTGCTTGCCCGCGAAGTACCTGTACTCGGACGCGGTTGGATAGCGGTAGTCGATATTGAGCACGCCCGGTTTTTTGGACGACTGGATCTCCGCACCGGAGATGTTGACGCCTGCGTATTTCAGACGATTGGGGCTTTGCGCCTGTGCGATGGACATCGTGGCGATGCAGAGCATGACCAACGCGCAGCGCAGCAGCTGGCGTGGCCAGGAGGGGGAGGCAGACATGGGGTGTTCCTTGCAGTTGCGGGGGAGATACGCTGCCCGCAACGTCATGCCGCGCGACGCGGCCAATAGCGCATCTGTCTCTACCCTAGGCGCAACGGCACGCTGAAACTACAGATGCGAGGTATCACTCTTCCAAGCTGTGCGGTGTTTCGCAGTGGCGGCAGGATCTGGTCGACGCATCCGCGACAGAGGCACGTTTTCATGCCCATGTATGGAAGCGTGTGCGCAGCTTGAAACGGCGCGCGTGGCGCGTCGGCCAAGAGACCTGTGGCGAAAAAACTGCCTGGCTAAAAACACGGCATGCGGTGATCACTGCATGCACGGGCAGCCACACCGCAACGACCGCGGTGCGCCCGCGTGATCACGGTTGCCTATGTGGCTGCGAGCCGATGCACGCGCACGTGGCAGTTCCACCTACACGCCGCACAAACGGCGTGCCAGGTGACAGACACCGCCAACGTCGCGCGTGCGGCGCTCGCATTCGGCTGCGCTAAAGCGGCCAGGAAGCAGAGACGCAGACGCCAGGCAGGCGCGAGCGTGGAGGTGCATCGGTATGGACTGAGTGTCCACGCCAACGGCTCCGCGCATGCGCCTGCCTGGCGTGTGCTCGCCGTGACGCTTATTTGCCGGCGCGACGCGCGTGCTCGCTCAGGATCGACATCTGCGGCTTCTCGCTGCCGTCCTTGCCCGGCTGCACATTGAACGGGTAATCCGGCTTCCACCACGCGCCGGCTGCCCACCAGGTCCAGCCCAGCCACACGTCGCTGTTCTTTTCCATGTAGCTCAGCATGCCTTTCAGCGCGTCGTTGCAGACCGCATTGTTGGCCGTGCCGAATTCGCCCAGGAAGCCTTTCTGCTTGTTCTCGCGTAGCCAGTCGGTAAAGCCGCGCAACTTGTCCGCACCCACCGTGGCACTGGTGCATTCGGGCTTGGTGCCGCTGTAGTCGCCGTCCAGGTATTGATGCGCTTCGAAGGCCAGATTGTTGCCCGGGTCCTTGAGAATCTGCAGGGCCTTGGCATTGGAGACGCCGTAGCTGGTGCTGCGCCAGCTGTGCGCGCCGGTGTAGGCCGTGCCAGGCACCAGAATCAAATTGTTCGCGCCGGTCTTGCGGATGGTGTTGATCGCCGCTTGTGCGGCCGCGGCCCAGTCGGTGGAGGAGATGCCATTGGGCTCGTTCATCAGCCCGAAGATCACCTGCTTGTCGTCCTTGAACTCCAGCGCCAGGCGGCGCCACAGATCGGCCAGTGCTGCAGGCGGCACCTCGTCGGTGCCGATGCGCTTGCCGTTGTACTTGGCGTAGTTGTGCAGGTCCAGGATCAGGAACTGCTTGTTGGCCTTGGCGGCGGCCACGGATTTCTTGATCAACGCCAGTTGCGCCGCATCCAGCTCGCCATTGAGGGTTGGCTGCAGGCGTTCCCACAGGAACGGCAAGCGAATGGTGTTCATGCCCTTGCTGGCGAAATAGCTGAAATCCGCCGCTGCCGGGTAGGTGTAGTCCTTGTAGAGCGTGCCGGGCTTCTTGCGCGAGTTGAACTCGGCGCCGGAGATGTTGACGCCCACGTACTTCAATCCGCCGCGGGCGTTGTCTGGCTCCTTGGCATGCGCCAACGGCAACGTGGCGAGCAGGGCCAGCGCCAGTGCGGCAGCGTGGGTACGGGTGGAGCGGGGGGAAGATGGGAACATGGGGAGCCTCCTTCGGCAGTCGACGTAGGCGGCCGCAGGGGGGGAGGGCACGGCCAGCGAGGATGGTGCAGCGCCACACCATCGATGGTCAGCCTAGGGGCCCCGGCGTTAGCGCGCCATTCACGCGGGCAGCGCTGATTTGATGATGCGCGAACGTCCCAAGCGCCATGTTGGCTCCACGGTCGAGTTCGCAAGCCGACTGGCAAGACGCACTGTCGCAGGAGTGCGACGGAGCGGTGTCCTAAGCTAACGCACCTACTTTTTGCTGTCTGCGCCCTGCGCGGGCGGCGTTTCCGTCCCCTGGAGTATCCCCATGAGCAAAGCCCACGCCTACGCCGCCCAAACCGCCGACCAGCCGCTGGCGCCGTTCGTCTTCGAACGTCGCGCGCCCGGTCCCGACGATGTGCAGATCGACATCGCCTACTGCGGTGTGTGCCACTCGGACCTGCACACCGCACGCAACGAATGGCACAACACGGTGTATCCCTCGGTGCCGGGCCACGAGATCGTGGGCCGCGTCACAGCCGTCGGCAGCGCCGTGACCAACTTCAAGGTCGGTGACCTGGCCGGTGTGGGTTGCATGGTCGACAGCTGCCGCAGCTGCGCCTCCTGCCAGGAAGGCGAGGAGCAATATTGCGAACAGGGCTTCACCGGCACCTATAACGGCCCGATGTTTGGCGGTGGCGAGAACACCTATGGCGGGTACTCCGACCATATCGTGGTGGACCAGAAATATGTGCTGCACATTTCCCACAGCGACAACCTGGCCGCCGTGGCCCCGTTGTTGTGCGCCGGCATCACCACCTATTCGCCACTGGCGCATTGGAAGGTTGGCCCCGGGCAGAAGGTGGGCGTGGTCGGCCTGGGTGGCCTGGGCCACATGGCGGTGAAGATCGCCAAGGCCATGGGCGCCACCGTGGTGCTGTTCACCACCTCTGAAAGCAAGCGCGCCGACGCGCTGCGCCTGGGCGCCAGCGAAGTGGTGATTTCCAAGGACGAGGCGCAGATGGCGGCGCAGTACAACACCCTGGACTTCATCCTCAACACCGTGGCTGCGCCGCACAACCTGGACCCGTTCCTCAATGCGCTCAAGCGCGACGGCGCGATGGTGCTGGTGGGCGTGCCCGAACATTCGCATCCGTCACCGGCGGTGTTCAACCTGGTGATGAAGCGCCGCACGCTGGCCGGTTCGCTGATCGGCGGCATCCGCCAGACCCAGGAAATGCTCGATTTCTGCGCCAAGCACGACATCGTCTCCGACATCGAAACCATCCGCGCCGACCAGATCAACGCCGCCTACGAGCGCATGCTCAAGGGCGACGTGAAGTACCGCTTTGTGATCGATATGGACACGCTGGCAAAGGCGGCCTGAGTCGCGGTTGCAGCATCTTGCGATGCCATCGCTTGCGTTTTCGTATGACGCAAGCGGTGGCGCGGAGTGCAGCGCCGCCGGATAGCTAACGAGACCATGGACGGCAATTTGCCGTGTCTAGTTCCAAAGCATTTTGCTGCTACTACCTTCTTTAAAGCCACAAAAGAAGAGCTACTTTCTATCTGATTCGAGCAAGACTATTACTCGCGTCGAGCATAAAGGATGAGCAGAATTATCGGTTAGCTAGTGCTCGATGAAGCATCCCAAAGGCAGTTATATCTTTCCATCCATGCGTGCTTGCGTTATTAACCGGTTATTCGCGTGAACCTGTTGCAGACCGGCTTCATCTTCCATCAAAAATTGCTCGTAATTGTTAGTTATATCTGACACGCTGCGCTGAAGCTTATGGACAGTGACTAGACGTGACTCCAGCTCCGTTTGGGACATAGTGTAGCAATCGACGTCTAGAACGGATGAGCTGTTAACTAGCTCATCAGCTAGCGCCATGTCTTTATTCCATTGCAAGAGCCAGCTTTTTATTGCCCCTGAGTTGAACATGCTTTGAGCAGAGGCCAGCCTTGTCCGCGATGCCTTTGACCTCTCAAGGAGAGGAAGAAGATCGTGAATGTCAGACTGCAACGTACTTTCTGTGCGTCGCAGCTCAAGGCGCAGATCTAACGATTTCAGTTGCCCTGTGCGTCGAAAGGCAAGTAAAGCGAATACTGCCCCTGCAACGCCCGTGATGGCGCCGATGACTCCCGCAATTGCACCTATATATCCGAGCCAGTTTTGTTCGGACATTGCCTCGTCTCGCAATAATGATTGTTAGTCCTAGCCCATCACGCCGCAGCCGGCTCCTTGACCTGCGCTTTCACACCCAGCAGCTGCACGATGCTGCCGGCCGCATCACGGCCTTCGGCGACGGCGGTGACCACCAGGTCGGCGCCCCGCACGCAGTCGCCACCGGCGAACAGGCGGGGGTTGCTAGTCTGGTAGGGCAGGCGGCCGTTGCCCTCGGCTGGGGCGACGATGCGGCCGTTGCTGCCGGCTTCCACGCCTTGCGCAGACAGCCACTCCGGCACCGTCGGCGAGAAGCCGAACGCGATGATCACCACGTCCGCTTCCAGCAGGGATTCGCTGCCTTCCACCGGTACCGCGTTGCGGCGGCCGCTGGCGTCGGGCTCGCCGAGTTTGGTTTCCACCACGGTCACGCCGATGGCTTCGTCGTCGGCGCCGGATTCGACCGACAGCGGCTGGCGGTTGAACAGGAAGCGCACGCCTTCTTCGCGCGCGTTGGCCACTTCGCGCGCCGAGCCCGGCATGCTGGATTCGTCGCGGCGGTAGGCACAGGTGACTTTGGCCGCGCCCAGGCGGATGGCACTGCGCACGCAGTCCATGCCGGTGTCGCCGCCGCCCAGCACCACCACGCGCTTGCCGTTGAGGTCGGGCAGGGCGATCTGGTCTTCCCAGCCGGCGATCGGCCGGCCGTGCGGGTCGTTGCCGCTGACGATGCGGCTGTTCTGCACCAGGAAGGGCAACGCTGGCAAAACGTTCTTCAGGTCCTGGCCGTCCAGCCCGCCGTCGGTGTAGCGGTACGCGCCGGTGCCCAGGAACACGGCGTCGTATTCGCCGAGCAACTGTTCGATGCTGACGTCCTTGCCGATCTCCACGCCCAGGCGGAACTGCACGCCCATGCCTTCCAGGATCTCGCGGCGCTTGCCGATCACCGACTTGTCCAGCTTGAAGCTAGGAATGCCGAACTGCAGCAGCCCGCCGATCTGTTCGTAGCGGTCGTAGACCACCGCTTCGATGCCGGCGCGCACCAGGCGGTCCGCGCAGGACAGGCCTGCCGGGCCGGCGCCGACCACGGCCACGCGGTGGCCGCTGGGTTGCACGTTGCCCAGGTCCGGGCGCCAGCCCATGCTGAAGGCGGTATCGACGATGTACTTTTCCACCGCGCCGATGGTGACCGCGCCGAATTCTTCCAGCGTGCAGCTGCCTTCGCACAGGCGATCCTGCGGACACACGCGCCCGCACACTTCCGGCAGCGGGTTGGTGGAATGGCACAGCGCGGCGGCCTCGATGATGCGATCTTCCTGCACCAGCTGCAGCCACTGCGGAATGGCGTTGTGCACCGGGCACTTCCAGCTGCAGTACGGGTTGCCGCAATCCAGACAGCGGCCGGACTGGTACTGCGCGTCGGCCTTGTCGAACTTGCCGTACAACTCGCCCCAGTCACCGGACGTACGCAGCTCCACCGGGATGCGCGTGGGCATGGTCCGCGGCAGGTCAAGGAATTGGAAGGCTTGCTTGCGGCTCATAGGGGCTGGGAATCGGGAATGGGGAATGGGGAATCGGAACAGCGGGTCGCGACGAACGGGAAGAAGGGCGGGGAACCAGTTTTACAATTCCCGAGTCCCTATTCCCGATTCCCGGCGGCGGCTACGCCGCTCGCCTGAGCGACTCGGTCAACGACTCAATGCTGGCGGCCTTGGGTTTGACCAGCCAGAACTTGCCGATGTAGTCGCGGAACTCGTCGAGGATCTGTTGCGCCCAGATGCTGCCGGTCAGCTCGCGGTGGCGGCTGATCAGTGTGTGCAGGTGCTGGCGATGGTTTTCGAAACCTTCGGCGGAGACGCGGTGGATGTCGATCAACTCGTGGTTGTAGCGGTCCACGAAGTCGCGTTCGATATCCAGCACGTAGGCCAGGCCGCCGGTGAAGCCGGCGCCGAAGTTCAGGCCCACCTTGCCCAGCACCAGCACCACGCCGTCGGTCATGTATTCGCAGCAGTGATCGCCGGCGCCTTCCACCACCGCCAGTGCGCCGGAGTTACGCACCGCAAAACGTTCGCCCGCGCGGCCGGCTGCGAACAGCTCGCCGCCGGTGGCGCCATACAGGCAGGTGTTGCCCACGATCGGCGTGTTGCGCGCTTCAAAGCGCGCCCCGCGCGGCGGACGCACCACCAGCCGGCCGCCGGCCATGCCCTTGCCGACGTAGTCGTTGGCTTCGCCTTCCAGCTCCAGCTGCAGGCCACCGGCGTTGAACGCGCCGAAGCTTTGCCCAGCGGTGCCGCGGAAGCGCAGGTTCAACGGCGCATCGCTCATGCCGTGGTTGCCGTGCGCCCGCGCAATGGTGCCGGACAGGCGCGCGCCGATCGAACGGTCGGTGTTGTGGATCAGGAAGCGATGGTCGCCGCCGGTCTTGTTGGCGATCGCATCGGCCAGCAGGCCGTCCATCTGCGTGGCGAGGCTGTCCGGCGATTCGTACAGGCGCTGGGCCGCGCAATGGCTGCCGTCGTACTGCGCATGGGTGAGCAGACGTGACAGATCGACCTTGACGCCCGGACGCGGTGAGACCTCGAGCTGTTCCAGCAGATCGGTGCGGCCAACGATCTCGTCCAGCGAACGCACGCCCAGGTACGACAACCACTGGCGCACTTCTTCGGCCAGCAGGCGGAAGAAATGCTCCACGCGTTCGGGCAGGCCGGTGAAGTAGTTCGCGCGCAGGCGCTCGTCCTGCGTGGCCACCCCGGTGGCGCAGTTGTTGAGGTGGCAGATGCGCAGGTACTTGCAGCCCAGCACGATCATCGGCGCGGTGCCGAAGCCGAAGCTGTCGGCGCCCAGCAACGCGGCCTTGACCACGTCCAGGCCGGTCTTCAGGCCGCCGTCGGTCTGCAGGATGGTGCGGTCGCGCAAGTCGTTGGCCACCAGCGCCTGGTGCGACTCGGCCACGCCCAGCTCCCACGGCACGCCCGCATAGCGGATCGAGCTGACCGGGCTGGCACCGGTGCCGCCGTCATGGCCGGACACGGTGATCAGATCGGCGCCGGCCTTGACCACGCCGGCGGCAATCGTGCCGACGCCGGCATGCGCCACCAGCTTCACCGACACCAGTGCGGTCGGGTTGACCTGCTTGAGGTCATAGATCAGCTGGGCCAGGTCTTCGATCGAATAGATGTCGTGATGCGGCGGCGGGCTGATCAGGCCGATGCCGGGCTTGGCGTAGCGCAGCCGGGCGATCAGTTCGTTGACCTTGTGGCCGGGCAGCTGGCCGCCTTCGCCGGGCTTGGCGCCCTGGGCGACCTTGATCTGCAGCACCTCGGCGTTGACCAGATATTCCGGGGTCACGCCGAAACGGCCGGAGGCCACCTGCTTGATCTTGGAGCGCTTCTCGGTGCCGTAGCGGGCCGGGTCTTCGCCGCCTTCGCCGGAATTGCTGCGCCCGCCCAGGCGGTTCATCGCAATGGCGAGTGCTTCGTGCGCTTCCGGCGACAACGCGCCCAGGCTGATCGCGGCGGTGTCGAAACGGCGCAGCACATCGGCGGCCGGGGCGACTTCGTCCAGCGGGGTGGGGGTGTCGGCGCGCTTGAGCTGCACCAGATCGCGCAGCGTGGAGGCCGGGCGCGAATGCACCGCATCCACGTACTTCTGCCAATCGCTGGCATCGCCGGTGCGGGTGGCGCGCTGCAGCGTCATGACCACGTCCGGGTTGTACATGTGGTATTCGCCGCCGTGCACATACTTGAGCAGGCCGCCCACTTCCGGCTTGAGCTGGTCGTTCCAGGCGCGTGCGGTGAGCTCGCGTGCTTCGGTGTCCAGCCGCGACAGGCTTACCCCGCCGATGCGCGCCGGCGTTTCGGTAAAGCACAGCTCCACCACGTCCGGGTCCAGCCCGACGATTTCGAACAACTGCGCGCCGCGGTAGCTGGCGATGGTGCAGATGCCCATCTTGGAGATGATCTTGGACAGGCCCTTGTAGATGCCCTTGCGGTAGCGGCGGCCGATCTGCGACTGCTCGCCGCCCTTGCTCAGTTGCAGGATGCCGCGCCGGCCCAGGTCGAACAGGGTCTGGTAGGCCAGGTACGGGTACACCGCGGTGGCGCCGAAGCCGAGCAGGCAGGCCATGTGGTGTGCATCGCGCGCGGTGCCGGTTTCGATGATCAGGTTGACGTCGCAGCGCAGGCCCACCTTGCACAGGTGGTGATGCACCGCGCCGGTGGCCAGCAACGCATGCGCCATCGGGCGGTCCGGCACCGGGTAACGGTCGGACAGCAGCAGCATCACCGCGCCATCGCGGGCGGCGGCTTCCACTTCCTGGCAGATGCGTTCCAGGCCGGCCTTCAAGCCTTCTTCGATGCTGTAGGACAGGTCGATCAGCCGATTGCGCGCAACGTACTGCTCCATCTTCAGCAGCTGGCGCAGCTTGCGCTGGCTGAGCACCGGCGAATTCAGGATGACGTGGTTCACCGTCTCCGCGCCGGCATGAAAGATGTTGGTCTCCTTGCCGAGCTGGGTGGTGAGCGACATCGCGATGCCTTCGCGCAGCGGATCGATCGGCGGATTGGTGACCTGCGCGAACGCCTGGCGGAAGTAGTCGTACAGCGGCCGGGTCTGGCGGCTGAGCACTGCCATCGGGGTGTCGTCGCCCATCGAGCCGGTGGCTTCCTGCTCGGTCTCGGCCAGCGGGCGCAGGATCTGCTCCACTTCCTCGGTGCTGAGCTGGAACAGCTTGTGGTAGCTGCGCAGGGTCTGCTCGCTGAAGGGTTCTTCCACCAGCGACGGGTCGATCAACTCGGTCTGCAGGTAGGTCACGCCCTGCTGCAGCCATTGCTTGTAGGGCGCACGCGCACGGTTGATGCGGTCGATGGCATCGGAATCGAGCAGGTCGCCGCGCTTCAGATCGATCGCCATCATCTCGCCCGGGCCCAGCTTGCCCTTGCGGGTGATGCGCTCGGCCGGCAATTCCCACACGCCGGCCTCGGAAGCCACCAGGAAATGGCGGTCGGAGGTCAGCATCCAGCGCGCCGGGCGCAGGCCGTTGCGGTCGAGCATGCAGGCCGCGTAGCGGCTGTCGCAGGCCACGATGCCGGCCGGGCCGTCCCACGGCTCGGTGTTGAGGCCGTAGAACTCGTAGAACGCGGCCAGATCGGCGTCCTTGAACTCCAGCGACTGGGTCGCCGGCGGCACCAGGATGCGCAGCGCCTGCAGCAGGTCCATGCCACCGGCGATCAGCAGCTCCAGCATGTTGTCCAGGCTCTGCGAATCGGAGCCATGCATGGAGATCACCGGGTCGAATTCGGCGATGTCAAAGCGCGGCGTCTGCCACACCTTGCTACGCGCCTGCGCCCAGCGCCGGTTGCCTTCGATGGTGTTGATCTCGCCGTTGTGGGCGAGCAGGCGGAACGGATGCGCCAGCGGCCAGCGCGGCAGCGTATTGGTGGAAAAACGTTGGTGAAACACAATCGCGCTGGATGATAGATCGCTGCGCTGCAGGTCCGGGTAGAACGTGCTCAGCTTGTCCGGCAGCACCATGCCCTTGTAGCTGATGCCATTGGGCGACAGCGTGGTGACGTAGAAGTTGTCCACCTCGCGCAAGGCCTGCTCGGCGCGGCGGCGCGCCAGAAACAGCGCCAGGGTGAAGCCGTCTTCGGTCTGCTCGGCGCCGGCATCGACAAACACTTGCTCGATGCGCGGCAGGGTGTCGCGGGCCAGCTGGCCGCACACGCTGTCATCGGTGGGCACCACGCGCCAGCCGCGGAACTGCACGCCGGCAATCTGCAGCTGGGTTTCCAGCTCGCTGCGACAGCGCGCCGCATCGGCCTCGTCCAGCGGCAGGAACACCACGCCGGCCGCATAGCGCGTGCCTAGCGTGATGCCGGCATCGCGGGCCAGCCCGCGCAGGAAAGCGTCGGGTTTGCGGATCAGCAGGCCGCAGCCGTCGCCGGTGAGCCCGTCGGCGGCCACGCCGCCACGGTGGGTCATGCGCGACAGCGCAGCGATCGCGGTATCGACCAGCGAACGGGAAGGCTGGTCGTCCAACTGCGCGACCATGCCAAAACCACAGGCGTCGCGTTCGTCGCGCGCGCTGTTGTAGAGACCGTAGTCGTCGAGCCCTTGGCGAGTGCGGGGGGCCATGTCTGCCTCTTTGCGATCCGGGAAAAACGGCGACGACGTTGCACCGCTCGACCATGGAGCGGTGCAGGAGATCACCGGATCATCGACTAAAACACAGTTGATGCGGTGCCGCAATACACCGTTACAGCTGCAACGAGAGCGGCCTGAATCCCTTGTGCCAGCAGGCTTGGCGCCCGATGGGAGCGCCAGGCCTGCTGGGTGCTCAGCCGCAGCGGACCGAGGTGATCATGTTCTTGGCGTCCACTTCCAGATTGAGCCGTTCGCCGTTGAACTCCATCGTGGTCATCTGGCCGGGTCTGAGCACACGCACCGCCTTGGCACCGGCGTCGTTGCGGGCTTGTTCGCTCACGGTTTCGGTCAAGGGCTGGCCCACCAGCGATTGCACCTGGGTGGCATCGCAGGTGCCGATGGGCGGTGCGTCCGGTGCGGCGGCCGGTGCCGGGGCGGAGGCTTGTTCGGCGGCTTGCTGCGCCTTGGCGGAGACGGCTTCCTGCTCGTCCGGTTGCGGCTTGTTACAGGCGCTGAGTGCGGCCAGCACAACCAGCGTGCAGGCCAGGCGGGCGGTAGGCAGGACAAACCTCATCGATGACTCCAGCACAGGGGGATGGCCCAAGCATAAGCACAAACGCCGCCGCAGGCATTGCTTGCGCACGCTGCGTTGCCATGACGTTGACGCGGCCTAGTCCGGCCCGGCCCAACAATCGGCGCCAGCCTTCCGATGTGTGCGCCATGAAAGCCAACCGTGTTATTCGCAATGCCGCCGTCGCTGCCAGCACCGCGGGCAAGCTGGCCACCGTCGCCACCACTGCGGTGGCCGCCACCGCCGCCGTCACCACCGCTGCTGCGGTGGCCCAGGCCAAGGCCACCGCGCGTGCGGCCGGCCTGATCTATGTCAACGACCAGCAGCCCGGGATCAGCCGCCGCAAGGCTGGCAAAAACTTCAGCTACCGGGACGCGGACGGGCAGCGGGTGACCGATGCCGACACCTTGCAGCGGATCCGCGCGCTGGCCATTCCGCCGGCGTATACCGAGGTGTGGATCTGCGCCAAGCCCAACGGCCATCTGCAGGCCACCGGCCGCGATGCACGCCGGCGCAAGCAGTACCGCTACCACGCCGATTGGGCGCAGGTGCGGGGCGAAGGCAAGTTCGAGCGTGTGATCGCCTTCGGCGAAGCACTGCCGAAGTTGCGCCGCCGGCTGCGCCGCGATCTGCTGCTGCCGGGCTTCCCGCGTGAAAAAGTACTGGCCATCGTGGTGGCGTTGCTGGCTGACACGCTGGTGCGTGTGGGCAATGCCGAATACTCGCGCAGCAATCGCTCCTACGGGCTGACCACGCTGCGCAACCGGCACATGGAATTTCTGAAAGGCGGCCGCGCGCGGCTCAAGTTCCGCGGTAAGAGTGGCCAAGAACATGAGATCGAAGTCGACGACAAGCACCTGGTCAAACTGATCCGCGAATGCCAGCAGCTGCCGGGGCAGTCGCTGTTTCAGTACAAGGATGATGACGGCCAGCTGCAGCCGGTGGATTCGGGCGAGGTCAACGACTATCTGCGCGAGGCGATGGGCGAGGACTTCACCGCAAAGGACTTCCGCACCTGGGGCGGCACGCTGGCGGCGTTGCAGCGCCTGGCGCGGCTGCCCGTGCCCGAGCGCAGCAGCGAGCGGGCACTCAAGCAGGTGCAGAACGATGTCATTCGCGAGGTGGCCGATGCACTGGGCAACACGCCGTCGGTCTGCCGCAAGGCCTACATCGACCCTTGCGTGTTCGAAGGCTGGCGCGCTGGCGAGTTGCAGACCCTGGCCACCGGTGTGCGCGGCGAACGGCAATGGGAAGCGGCCACGCTGCGGTTCTTGAGCGCCTCGCGCGCCAAGGTGCGCAAGGTGGTGAAAGCGGCGAAGTCCTCGGCCACATCGGTCAAGCCAGCCAAGCGTGCGAGCAAGTGTGCCATCAAGCGGCCGACCACCACGAAGGCTGGAGCACGCAAGGCAGCGTGATGCGGCGCGTGTCCTGGCGTGGTGCCGAGGCGATGGCGGTGTGCATTGCTTCGGGTGCCTTGTGCGTTTGTCGCGCGACCTGTTGTGCGCGCGGTGCGTGACCGGATTGCGCGAATCAGCAGGCGTACGAACGGCGCTGCAGGCGGTAGGTAGTCGCCGGCGGCAGGTTGCGATACGTGCGCCCGATTTTGACGGCCTCCAGATCGAGCTGGTCGAGAATGCAGTCGGGCACCGAGCACTTCAATCCGTAGGTAAACAGATACATGCGGCCATCATCCTTGAGATGCAGGAAGGCACCGCGCACGATCGCCGCCACCTGGTGCATGGGCATGGTCAGCAAGCCCAGGCCGCAGATCACCGCATCCACGCGCCCGCCGTCGATGCGCGGCAGTGCTTCCAGGCCGGTCACATCCATCTGCAGCAGGTTGGCACGGGGAAACCGCTGTTTGAGCAATGCGGAAAACGCCGCGTTGTACTCCAGCAGCACCAGATTGTTTTCCTGCACACCCCTGTCGAGCATCGCTTCGGTGAACACACCGGTGCCGGGGCCGAGTTCGAGCACCCGCTCGGTGGTATGCGAGAGCTCGGAGGTGATCACCGCGGCCAGCGCGCGCCCGGATGGAAGGATCGCCGCAACCGATGCGGGCGCAGTGATCCATTCGCGAAAAAATGAAGTCCTGTACGAACGCGCCATCAATCCTCACACCGGTTGCAGAGTCTGGCTCAGGCACCTGCCGCCTACCTTGTGGATGCAGTGTGCCAGCACGCCGCGCAAGGCATCCACGCAAGGATGAGTCCGCCGGCAGTCTGTCGCGGGCGGTGGGATGTTTTCAACCGTTTGTGGCTGGGCGGGTGTTCGCGGTGGTGCGTGCGTTCAGTGCGCGCGCGATGTCTTTGTGGAGTAGCAACGTCGCGAAATGCATCCGCGCATTGGTCACGGCGCTGCACTGTGCGCGGTTGCTGACAGGGCTTCAGAGCGAGCGGCAACGGGCACTGCGGGGCGATGCGAACGCTCGGTCATGCAAGGATGTGCAGTGTGGATGGCAGCAGAAGACAGCTGCTGCCAACTAGACGACAGCTCAGCCGGCGACGTCGCACGGTCGCATGTGCATGTGCGTAGGCATTGTGTGGCGTTGCATACCGGCGCGATGCGTTAGCGACCGGCAACGGTCGGGACCATCGGAAAGGGTCGGGTGGCTGCCGGAGACACCGGGAAGAGCCAAGCGGCTGCCACAACGGCTCGCAGCCAGACCTTGCTCATGTTGGGCGACACGCCGTCTTGCGCGCATGCGGATGCCACTGCTTGCCGATGCCGCAGCCCAGCCTTGCTGGCGCTGCGCCAATTTTCGCCTGTCGGATCGAGTGGCACAGCGTTGCTGTGCGCGACGGTCGTTTGGAGAGCACTTCAACGTATCGGCATCAGGCGAACTGCAGGGCCGCAACCTGCTCGCATCGGCGTGGCTTCAACGCAATTCGGACCGATGCGCCATGCGTATGGTCCGCGCGTTGTGCCGCATGGCTTTATCCAATGCCATCGGCGCCCAGCAGACGTATGCGAATGCGCCGCGCTGGCGAGACGCCAGGCGGCGATGGCGCGCCGAAGCGCGTGCGGGCCTGCTCAGCCGCAATAGATGGCGGTGATGTTGTCGTTCGGGCCGGTCTCGATGGTGAGGTGATCGCCACCGGTTTCGCTTGCGCCTTGGGCCGGGTCGGCCAGGCCACTGGCGGTGGTGCCGCCGGTGCTGCGCTCGCCGCGGCGCACGCTGACCTGCAGGCTGTCGCTGTCCACGCGGGCGCGTTCCACGGTCTGCGCCGCGGCGGCCAGACCAACGGCACCGCGCACCTTATCGGTATGGCACTGGCCGGAGATCACGCCATCAATCGGCTGCACCTGCGCAACCTGGTTGGTGCTGCACGCCGACAGCAGCAGGACGGCGGCAAGCGGGGCGAGGGTGCGGACCATGGCGATCTCCAGCGGGAAGAATGGCCGCAAGCGTGAAGGCCGCGCTGTGGGGATCGGATGAAGACGCCGGTGCTTGCGACGCGTGTGGCGAAGCGTTGAGCGGATGTCGCGCGCTGGTTGGGGCATCGGGTTCGCATGTGCTGCTGTCACAGCCAGTTGGAGGAGCGTGCCGCGATCAGTAGTCAGCGGTCAGCACGATCAAGCCTCCTTTGCAACGCGGACGGACGCATATACGTTGCCGCTGTCCGCTCCAGTTGGTGCGAGGCGGCCATCAGCTATCAGCAGCCAGCGTCACGAAGGCCCTACCGTACTGCAACAGATGCCTACGCTATGTGCTGCGCAGCGGGCAATGACGCAACGCGCGCTGCGATCTAGGCGGCTCAGAGCCAGGCCGGCTGGCCACTGCCAGCAACCAGTCGATTACTTCGAACAGTGGACGACTCCACTCCAAATCTTCCGTCTAGTCGATCAATGTGGCGGCGCCTAGTCTTTCCCCACCGGAGCAGACCGCTCCACCGACACCCCAAGGGGAACCGACATGAACGCACAACTGGCCTCCTTCCACGCCGATACTCCGTCGCAGGGCGCGCCGACCGTGCCGTCCACCGCCCGGCCGCGCCCGGTGGTGTTCCGTACCAGTGGCACCCGCCGCGGCCCGATCACCCGGCTCATGAGCCCGGGCGACCTGGGCCAGCTGGTCAAGCCGTTCGTGTTCCTGGACCTGTTCACCGTCAAGCCGACCGTTGGCGGGGCGCCGATGGGCATGCATCCGCATTCGGGTATCGCCACGCTGACCTACCTGATGGAGGGCGAGGTGGGCTACGAAGACAGCACCGGCAAGCACGGCACCCTGCCCAGCGGCGGAGTGGAGTGGATGCGCGCCGGCAACGGTGTCTGGCACGACGGCATGCCGGTGGGCGGCGCGTCGGCGGTGGGTTTCCAGCTCTGGGTGGCGCTGCCGGCCGCCGAGGAGAACGCCCCGGCGCAAAGCCTGTATCTGTCGTCCGAGCAGGTGCCCAGCGTGGGCCCGGCGCGGGTGTTGCTGGGGCGCTATGGCCAGGCGCAGAGCCTGATCCCGGCACCGGCCGACATGACCTACCTCAGCGTGCAGCTGGCCGACGGCGAGCGTTGGCGCTACGTGCCGCCGGCCGGCCACGACGTGGCCTGGATCGCGGTGCACGGCGGGCAGCTGGAAGCGGCCGAGACCATCGCCAGCGGGCACATGGCGGTGTTCAAGGACGGCGAGCAGGCGATCGAGGTGACTGCGGTTGGCCCGACCACCTTCGTGCTCGGCTCGGCGGTCAAGCATCCGCACGATCTGGTGATGGGCCATTACTCGGTGCACACCAACGCGGCCAGCCTGGCCCAGGGCGAAGCGGAGATCCGCCGCATCGGCGCGCAGCTGCGCAGCCAGGGGCGCCTGGGTTGAGCAACGCGATCGGCGGCATGCGTGCCGCCGATCACTGCGCTGCACCCAGGACGGAGCAGCGCAACGCGCTGATGCCATTGCCCGCAGGAATTGCGCCACGCCACGCATCTCAGCCGTGCGCTGCAGTGCAGATGCGTCTTCGCACGATGTAGCCACGGCCTGACGCGCTGCAGCTTGCGCTGTTCTCCGCTTTCAACAGGGCGCTGTGACCACCACGCGTGTGCACAGCGCTCCATGACTCACCGCCAGACCACCGCAGCAACGCCTTCGGGCGTTGCCGCACCCCGCGCATCACTTTCCATCACTTCCATCAGAGACATCACCATGAAACTGCTCCATCTCGATTCCAGCATCCTGGGCGACTATTCCGCCAGCCGCCAACTCACCGCCAGCATCGTCGCCAAGTTGCAGGCCGCCGATCCGGCGCTGCAGTACACCTACCGCGACCTGGCGGCTAACCCGATCGGCCACCTGTCCGGCGCACATCTGGCGGCCGCGCAAAACCCCACCGGCGACCAGACGCCGGAGCTGGCCAACGACCTGGCGCTAGGCGCGCAGGTGCTGCAGGAATTCCTGGATGCCGACACGGTGGTGATCGGCGTGGCGCTGTACAACTTCACCATCTCCACCCAGCTCAAGGCATGGATCGACCGCGTGCTGGTGGCCGGCAAGACCTTCCGCTACACCGCCGAAGGCGCGCTCGAAGGGCTGGCCGGCAACAAGCGGGTGATCCTGGCGGTGGCGCGCGGTGGCCGCTATGGCGAAGGCTCGCCGACGGCGGCACTGGAGCATGCGGAAACCTACATGCGCGCCGCGCTGGGATTCGTTGGTCTGCATCAACCGGAAGTGGTGGTTGCCGAAGGCCTGGCCCTGGGCCCGGAGGCACGCGCCGCCGGCATGGCCGCTGCGCAGGCGCAGATCAACGCCTTGCCGGTGTGATCCGGTGCGGGCGGTTGCATGCCGCTCGCAGCAACCGGTTGGCGCGGTGAGGTATCGCTGCGCCGACGTGATCTTCAAGCAGACACATCGAGCGATTGCATCGCTCGATGTGTGTTGTGGAAAGCGGTACAGACACCACTTGCGTACGCCTTGGCGCAGCGATCAACACGATTGCGCAGCCGCCAGGCGGGCGTGGCTGGCGCTTGGAATCTGCAAGTACCCGTACACCCAGGTTCCCTGCGCGCGTCTGACGGTTGCGCGCTACGTTTTGTTAGCTGCACTTAGTCGCAAAACGCGCGCAGGAAATCATCGATCATCTACTCAACCAATGCCCGCGCACCGCGCTACATCGCATTCAAGCGCGCGCTGACCGCCTCGATAAACGCCGTCACCGCGCGCGGCTGATGCCGCCGGCTGGGATACAGCGCATGCACGCCCTGGCCATTGCGCTGGAAATCCGGCAACACCGTGACCAGGCGGCCTTCGGCCACATCCGGCCAGGTCAGTGCCTGCGGCAACAAGGCGATTCCCAGCCCGGCCACGGCCGCCAAGCGTAGCGCGCGCGCTGTATTTGCGGCAAAACGGGTGGGCACCTGCACTGTCTCGGCAAGCCCGGACGGACCTACCAGCGTCCAGCTGACGTGCCCGCTGGGATGCGGAATGCCCAGGCAATCGTGCTGCGGCAGCTCATCCAGGCGCAGCGGCCTGCCACGTGCCTGCAGATAACCTGGGCTCGCCACCAGCACATCGCGGTTGTCGGCCAGGATCGGCCGCCCCACGTAACTGGAGTCGGCCAGGATGCCGGCGCGAAATGCCACGTCGATGCGCTCGGCAATCAGATCCGCGCGCGCATCGCTGAGCAAGAATTCCAGGCGCACGCGCGGATGCGCGGCCAGGAAGTCGGCCACCCATTCGACCCGAAAGAAATCCAGGAAATCCGCCGGCGCTGCCACCCGCACCAGGCCAGCGACCTCCTCGCCACCGGCCATCAGCGATTGCCCGGCATCGGTCAGCCCGTCCACCGCATCGGCGCAACGTTCGTAAAACGCCTGCCCAGCATCGGTCAGGGTGAGCTTGCGGGTGGAGCGCTGCATCAGCCGCGTATCCAGCTGCGCTTCGAGCTGCTGCACGCGCCGGCTCACGCTATTGGGCGCGGTGCCCAGCCGGCGCGCGGCCTCGGCAAAACTGCCGCTACGCACGACCTGCACATACAGCGCAATGTCATTGAGGTCGATCACGGCAGGCACACCTTTGTCGGTCTGCGGTGAGTTTAAGCGCGCCGGGGATCAGGTGTTGTGCGTCGGACGGCAGGCGCTGATCAGGCCCGACGCGTCCCTGCATGGATGCGGTTGAACCGGTGTGCAGGCAAGCAAACAGCCAATTACGCGTAAGTGCCAACGTCGAGCACGGAGCGCGCAATGCCGAGTAGGAGCGCATTTGCGCGCGATGAAGCCTTCTCGGGAACGCCCCCTCGCGCGCAAGCGCGCTCCTACAAAAGCCACGGGCCATCGTCCCTGACAGCCCGCATGACAACGGCTCAGTCGAGCGTCTCCAGCAGATCCACCTGCCGGCTGCTCAGCAGCGGCACGATGCGTTCGACCACCAGGCTGCGGTAGTGCGTGCTGCTGCGGTGCGCTTCGATGGCAGCGCTGTCGCGGTAGCGTTCGATCAGCACGATGCACTCCAGTGCTTGCGGTGCATGCAGCACCTCGTATCCGAGGCAGCCGGGTTCCTGCAGCGACTGCCGCTGCAGCTCTGGCAGCAGCGCCAGCACTATGGCGCGCGCGCTGGCAGGCACGCTCCAGCGCGCCACCACCACGATGGGGCGGGCCGGCGCGCTCATGCCTGCACCTGCAGTGCGGCCACCAGTGCGTGCGCAAGCGGGCCGGCAGAGGCGGGGTTCTGGCCGGTGATCAGCTTGCCGTCCACCACTACATGCGGCTGCCAGTCTGCGCCGGCGGCGTACAGCGCGCCTTCCGCGCGCAAAGCGGATTCAAGGTCGAACGGCACATCGGCGCGCGCGTAGCCGTCCTCCTCGGCGGTGGAAAAACCGGTGACGCGGCGGCCCTGGACCAACGCGGTGCCATCGTCCAGCGTGATGCCCAGCAGCGCGGACGGGCCGTGGCAGACGGCGGCGACCAGCATGTCGGCTTCCCACGCCTGCTTGATCAACGCCTGCACATCGCAGTTCCCGCTGACGTCCACCATCGGGCCCAGCCCGCCAGGCACGAACACCGCGTCGTAATTGCGCACGTCCACTTCGGACAACTTGCGGCTATGCGCCATGCGGCCGAAGGCCTTGCTGTGGCGAAACGCCAGCTGCGCCGCATCAGACGCGTCGTAGCCATCCTCCGGTGCCGCGCCACCGGCAGGCGAGGCGAATTCGATCGCGATGCCAGCCTGCTCCAGCACCTCGACCGGGTGCGCCACTTCCGGGAAGAAGTAGCCGGTGGGGCGCTGATGGGGACCGATCTGGCCGGCGTTTGTCAGTACGAACAAGACATGCTTGATGTGCATTGCGCTCTCCTTGAGGGTGGTTGAGTCCGGCAGCAGCCGGTGGAGAGACGATAGAAGGCGTGCAGTGCTGGCAGTAGACAGCGAGCGGCTGACAGATTGTAAAATTCAATAAGACAAATGCACTTGAGGCTGCCATGGCTCTGCTGGACGAACTGCGCGCCATGGCGATCTTCGCCACGGTGGTCCGCTGTGGCAGTTTCGCCGCGGCCGCGCGCGAACTTGCGCTGACCCGCGCAGTGGTCAGCCATCACGTGGGCGCGTTGGAAGCGCGCCTGGGCGTGCCGTTGGCGTACCGCAGTACGCGCAGCTTCAGCCTGACCCCGGCGGGCGAGGCGTTTCGCGTGCATTGCGAGCGCTTGCTCGACGAAGCCTCGGACGGCTTGCGCGGCATGGAGCTGTTGCGCGCCGAACCGCAGGGCGAAGTGCGGCTCACCTGCTCGCACCATTTCGGCAACAAACGCATCCTGCCCGCGCTGCTGGCCTTTCGCCGCCGCTACCCGGCGATCCGCCTGCACATCGCGATGGGCGATGCCAACGTGGATCTGGTGCAGCAGGGCGTGGATCTGGCGGTGCGTGCCGGCCCGCTGCCGGATTCCACGCTGTACGCGCGGCCATTGGTGCGTGAAGCCACCTTGCTGTGCGCGTCACCGGCGTATGTAAAGCGCTACGGCATGCCCACCACGGCCGCCGCGCTCAAGGAACACCGCTGGGTGATCTATCCGCCCAGCCAGCGGCAGACGCAGATCCAGATCGATGGCGAACGCATCGACATCCCGGTGCAGGGCGACATCGTCACCGACAGCGCGGTGTCGCGGCTGGCCTTCGTGCTTGCCGGCGAAGGCATCGCGCGCCTGCCCGGCTACGACGCCGTCGCCCCGCTGGCCGCAGGCGAACTGGTGCAGGTGCTGCCGCAGGCACAGACCGCACCGCTGGAGATCTACCTGGTGCATTCGAAAAAGATCGGCCCCAGCGCCCGATTGCTGCGCGACTTTCTGCTGGAGGTGGCGCGCGAGGGTGGCTGGTAGTGGCTAGCGGAAAAAACGCCGTGCGCCAAGGAGCCCGCTAGCGGGCGTGCATGTCCCACAGCTGCATGAGTTGCGTAATGGCCGCATCCATCGCCTTGAAGGTTTTGCCGTCCCTGGCGAGCGTGGATAGCCCGAGCATGAAGCTGTCGAACACGCACGTCAGCGCGGCCGCGTCGAGACCCGCTGCTAGGCTTCCATTGGCGATGGCGCGGTCCACGCACGCGCGGATGCCGGCGCGTGTGTGCGCACGCGAGCGCGTCAGCGGGGCAGAGAGCGCGGAGAACTCCGGCGACGGCGTGCTCATGACGCCAAGCGTCACCATGCAGCCCTTGGGATGGCCGCGTTCGCACTGCATCCTGGCCGAACGGCGCAGCGCAAGCTCCACGGCCTGCTTTGGCTCAAGCGAGGTGTCCCAAAATTGAACGGTGGCAGGGAACATCCGCCGACAGCGCGGTGGTGAAGCGCTGACCTGATGACCATTTGCACGCGGGCAACGCAGCAAGCCCGCAGTGGATGTAGCAAATAGTGCCTTCCAGTTAGAGAGCCTTTGCAAAACAGGCAGGCATCGAACCCGTGGTTTCTTTCGCGCGCGCACGCTGCAGGGCATCTTTGACTCGCGCGTGACTTGTACTCGCCCATCCAGCCGTATTGGCCGAGGCTAGCGGAACTTAAGACCGTAGCAGTCGTTTTGCACTGCCACTGAGCAGTCGTTGCGCCACTCACGCCCGCAGGCTCGCGCACAGCAACGCCGGTCGACCTTGCTGTCACCTCCTGCCCAAGCCCACCAACGGCACCCTGCCATCCGACCTATTGACTACACCTGTCGTCAGGCCTAGCGTAGCGACAACTGTAGTCAGGGAGTCGGACATGCGCGGCAAGACCATCGGGGACCAGGAACTGGCCCTGCTGCAACACATCGAAGAACAACGGCACGCCAGCGTCGGCGAAGTGGCGGCTGCGTTCGGTGAGCCGCGCGGGCTGGCGCGCTCCACCGTGCTGACCATGATGGAGCGCCTGCGCGCCAAGGGCTTCCTGCGCCGCAAACAGGCCGGTGGCATGTACCGCTACAGCGCCACCGCCGGCCAGGACGACGTGGTGCGCGGTGCGGTGGGGCAGTTCGTGGAGAAGACCTTGCAGGGCTCGGTCTCGCCTTTCGTGGCGTGGATGTCGCAGCGCGCCGAGGTCAGCGATACCGAACTGGCCGAACTCGAAGCCCTGGTTGCCAAGCTGCAATCGCAGCGCAAGGAGGATTGAGCCATGTCGCCTCTGATCGAATCGCTGTTATGGAAACTCGGCGCCACCAGCGTGCAGACCGCGGTGCTGACACTGGCGGTGTGGGGGCTGTGTCGCGGGGTGAAGCGCTTGCCGGCCGCCACGCAGACCTGGCTGTGGTGGCTGGTGGGCGTGCAGGCCGTGGTGGGCCTGTTGTGGAGCAGCCCGGTGCAACTGCCGGTACTGCCGGCGCACACATTCGCGTCCGCGCTTGGCGGCGCCGACACGCTGGTGCCGGTTGCGACGGCCGCCGCAGCGGCATCGACAGCGGCCAACGCCAGCGCGACGGCGCACGCCATGGATGCCACGGTCTGGTCGTCGTGGGCGGTGTGGTTGTTTGCGGTGTGGGCGGCAGGCGTGCTGGTGATCGCGGCCGGCACGCTGCGCGCGTATTGGCGCAGCCGTGCCTTGGTGCGTGCGGCGCAGCCGTGCACCGACAAGGCCTTGGTGCAGTCGCTGCAGATGGCGGCCGAGGCGCATGGCTTGTCGCGCCCACCCGCGTTGCGGCTGTCTTCGCAGATCGATTCGCCGCAGTTGATCGGCCCGTGGCAGCCGGTGTTGCTGCTCCCGGCCAGGCGCTTGCCGCAGATGGCCGACGACGATCTTGATATGGCGCTGACCCACGAATTGATCCACCTGCGCCGCCGCGATCTGTGGCTGGGATTGCTACCGTCGCTGGCCCAGCACCTGTTCTTCTTTCACCCGCTGGTGCATCTGGCCGCCCGCGAGTACGCCATCGCCCGCGAGGCCGCCTGCGATGCGGCCGTGGTCGCCGGGCATCGCCATTGCCGTCACGACTATGGGCGCCTGCTGCTGCAGTTCGGGGTGTCGCCACGTCCGCTCGGTGGCGTGGCCAGTGCCTCGCCGTCGTTCCTCAGCTTGAAGCGCAGGCTGGTGATGCTGCAGGACACCAGCGCCTTTCCGCGGCTGGCCGCGGCGCTGATCCTGGCGACGGTGGCCGTGGCCGGAGTGATGCCGCTGCGCCTGGTCGCAATGCCGGCGCCGGTAACTTCCACCAGCATGCGGCCCATCGTGGTGAGTGCCCCGGCAGCGCGTGCACAGGGCAGCAGCGCTGCGGACGCCGCCGCACCGATGAGCGCACTGCCTGCACCGGCGCTGCCTGCTGCACCAGCCGCCCCGGCTTCGCACGGTGTCATCGCCGATGTGCTGGGCGCCGAGTCGCTCCCTGGCGCAGATGTGGATGCTACGCAGAACGGCTGGGATGAGCTGGATCGCGTCAGCCGCGAGGCCGCCGCCACGGCCCTGCGTGACGCGCAGGACGCCATGCACGCGCTGGGTACCGACAATAGCGACCTTGAACGTCGGCAGGAACAGATGCAGGACGCGCAGGACGCACTGCAGGAAGCGCGCGAACAGCTGGCGTCATTAGGCCCGGAATTGGCGCAGGCCAAACAGGACGCGCAACAGCAGGCGCGCGAAGCCGAGCAACAGATCCGCGAGATGGCGCAGCAGCATCGCCAGGCGCAATACGCGTATGCCGCTGCGGTGCGCCAAGCGGCCGCGCTGTCCCGGCAGCAGGCCGAGATGGGCAAACAGGCCGCACGTCAGGCCCGCATTGAGGCTGCGCGCGGGCAGCAGCAAGCGGCGCAAGCGCAACGGGAGGCGGCGCAAGCACAGGCAGATGCCGAACAAGCGCAAGCAGAGGCCGAACAGGCGCAAAACAACTAGGAGCCATCAACGACACGACGGCGCTCACGTCAGGCCGGCGCGTCCGGTGCCCGGAGCCGGCATGGACCACGCGCAGGCTCCGGCTCTGGGCGAAGCCGCTTCTCAGCGCGCCAGCTACACCGGTCGACGGCGCTCGCACCGTCTTGCCTGCCGCTGCAGCTACCGAACAGAGAAAGCCAATCGCAGCGGATTCGCTGCAGACCGCAGGTCGCGTCGGCAACCGTCTCTAGCGGCCACGCCTGTGCAACGCGTGGCGGACAGCCCCCGATCCGCTCCCGGCCGTGCACGGCCGGCAGAGCTGCGGGAGCGGTAAGCACTGCCTGACACCAGGCACCTGCCGGCGTCGTGCGATGGCAGCGCGCCAGGCAGCACCTGCATGACACGGGCCCGCCACAGCCCGGCACTTCCCGCGTGACGACGCTGCGCAGCGTCGGCAACGCCGTGGCCGCGTGATCGCTGTTTCCTCCCCCGCCGGTGCTTTACGCAGGCGGCACCTACCGAGCTGTGACCTTCGTGGAGATCTCCCATGATCCAGACCGCTTCCCCATTGCTGTGCCTACGCACCGCGTTGCTGCTGGCCATCGCCGCACTCGCCGGCCCCTCGCTGATCGCAACCGTATCCGCATCTGAACCCTCATCTGCATCGCATCCGCTTGCGTTGGCTGTGGTGCCGGCAGCGCCCGCCATACCGGTGCCGCCAGCATCTGCGGCGTCTCCTATCGCGCCAGCAGCCATCGCGCCAACAGTGCCTTTGGCACCTGTCGCACCCACCGGGCCCAGTGCAGCAGCCCCGGCAACACCGCGTGCCAGCGCAAACGCAGCGTGCGGCAAAACCGCCGCAATCACCCAGGACGAGGGCGATGCCTATGTGTTGGTGCACGGCGAGCAGCAGGTCATGCATGGCTCACGCAGCGATCTGCAGACCGCACGTGCCTACGCCGGTAATGGCCAGCGCGTGTTGTGGTTCCGCGCCGATGGCGTGCAATACCTGGTGCGTGATCCGGCGCTGATGCATCGGCTGAGCGCGGCACACGTCCGCAGCCGGCAACTGGCCGACGCCCAGGCCACCTTGGCGGCGCGTCAGCAGGAAGTGGGCGAGCGCCAGGCCGCACTGGCCGCGCAGCTCTCTGCGCAGACCGAGCCGCGCGCGCTTCAGGCCTCGACACGCATGCCCCCGGCCGCTGCGTCCGCATCCTCGCAGCAGGGCGCAATGCCCGACGCGCTGCAGGCGTTGGTAAAGGAGCAGCGTGCATTGGCCGACAGGCAGGCCGCGTTGGCGACCAAGCAGGCCGGTGCCTCCAAGCTCGCCACACGCGAAGCGCTAAAGGTGCTGCGCGAGGCATTGGCCCGTGGTCTGGTCACACGGGTTTCCGGTTAGAGCAGCTAATAAAAAAACTGCGCTCACCGCCAGGCGGGCGCGGTCGGTGCTCGGAATCGGCATGTACCCCTCGCACACGCCGGTTCTGAGCGCGCCGCCCACACCCGCCTGACGACCGCTCGCTACGTTGTGTCAGCCGCGCCTGGTCGCACCGTCTCGCCATCGTGCGTGGGCAAGCCGGACGCGCTGGTGCCGGTCTGCTCGCCGATACTGTGCAACAGGCGCAGACGGCGAGCGGACAATGACGTACCGGGTGGTGGTGTTGGGGGGCTTCGGGCATTTCGGCGCACGCATCGTGCGGGCGCTGGCGGCAACGGCGCAACTGCAGGTGATCGCGGCGGGACGGCATCCCGGCGATGTGGCGGCCCGGTGGCCGGATGTGGCGCCCGGTCGCATCGCGTGCTGTCGCCTGGATATCGACGCAAGCGATTTTGCCGCGCAATTGGCGGCCACTGCCGCCGATGCGGTAGTGCATACCGCAGGCCCGTTCCAGGGCCAGGATTACGCCGTGGCGCACACCTGCCTGCAGGCCGGCATGCACTACATCGACCTGGCCGACGGCCGCGCGTTCGTTCGCGATTTCCCCGCGGCAATGGATGCAGTGGCAAGGCAAGCGCAGCGTGTGGCCATCAGTGGCGCCAGCACCTTGCCCGCGCTGTCGAGTGCCGTCATCGATGCCTTGCTGCCGCGTTTTTCGGCGTTGCATGGCATCCGCATGGTGATCGCGCCCGCGCAAGGCACACCGCTTGGCCTGGCCACCGTGCGTGCGGTGTTGTCGTACTGCGGCACGCCGTTCGACTGGTGGCACGACGGCCGCTGGCAAACGGTGGTGGGCTGGGCCAGACCCACGCCCGTGCAGTTCGCGCAGCTCGCGCCGCGGCTTGCGTCGCCATGCGATGTGCCCGATCACGATCTGCTGCCGCTGCGCTATCCCGGCGTGCAGAGCGTGCAGTTTCGCGCAGCGTTGGAGGTGCCATTCCTGCAGCGCTGCCTGGCCGTTGTCGCCTGGCTGCGTCATCACGGTGTGCCATTGCCGATGGCGCGCCTGGCCGAGGTGTTTGCACGTGTGGCACGCTGGTTTGATCGCTTCGGCACCGACCTGGGTGGCATGCGCGTGGAGCTGCGTGGCACAAGCCATCCCCGGACCGGCGATCCCCGGCCGCTGCAACTGCAGTGGGACCTCACCGCCCCGATGCTGCACGGCCCGGAAATCCCGTGTTTCGCCGCGATCCTGCTGGTACGCAAACTTGCCGAAGGGCAGGCGTTACCGATCGGCGCGCATGCCTGCATGGGCTTGTTGACCCTGGCCGAATTCGAGCAGGAGTTTGCAGCGTGGCAGATGGAGACCGAGGTGTCGGACGTGCGTGTCTGAGGACACGCTGTGCACGAGCGCTGCAGACGCACGAATCACCACTGTGCGCAACACCTAGCACCAGTAGGTCACAACCAACGTGCAAGCGAGTAGAGCCCCTCTCCCCACGGGAGCGGGGTGAGGGTAGGGCCGCTAAAGATCTCAACGTCCTCCATCAACCACGCGCAACGTTGTTGCCATCACATGCAGCATGTAACGCGCTGCAGACGACTGTACAAACGAAATAGTATGGTTTGGCGCTATTGCAGATGCGCCGGCGATTGCGAATGGGCGAGGGTACGTACCCTCACCCCAACCCCTCTCCCGAGGAGAGAGGGGCTTTAGGGCGCTGCGCGTCCATACACACGGCCAATGATCAGCTTGCAGCGCCGCAGCAGGTGTCGTTACACGCACAACAGATGGCCATACGCACTCAACTTCACACCTCGCGGAGCGTACGAAACGCATACATGTCGTTGAACGTGCAGAAGTGGAAACGCGGCACAGTGATCGGGCCGGCGGCAGCCAGGCGCTTCAGCCACACGCCCACCGCAGCGTGGTAGTCCGCCTGTTCGTCGGCATCGAGCGTTTCGCACAGATAGGCCAGCGAGATGTGGAACCGGTAGTGGCTGTAGTCCGGGCGCTGCAGCAGCGTCAGCGCCATCAGGCCCTTGCGCGCCGTCTCCAGCCGCTGCGCGGTGGCCGCATCGGCAGGCAGCAACGGAATCAGCAGATTGTCGTTGCTGCCGGTCATGGCCGCGGTGGGGTCGACCACAAACCGGCACGCCCCCAGCGGCGTGGTGTTGCGCTGCTGCAACCGCGACAGGAAGCTGGCGTTGATGTCGGCCAGCGCAGCATCGCGCGCCAGATCGCTCGGCCACGGCCCGTGCGCGCGGTCGGTTTCATTGACCCCGCCCAGCAAGGTCACGTGATAGCTGCTGGGCGGCAGCACGGCGAGCTTGTTGGCAAAGCCGTGCTCGGGCAGCTCGCGGTAGATGTCCAGCACCCGGTCGAAGCTGGCGTAGCCATCGCCCTGCTGCTCGAGATGGCCGACAAACGTGTTGCCGGCAAACGGCATCGGCCGCCTGGAGCGCAGGAACTTGCGGCCCACATCCGCAGGCGGCGCTGCACCGGCAAGCGAGGGTAGTGCGGTTGCCAGCAACGAGGCGCCGGCGGCGCCGGTGAGCAGGCGACGGCGGCTGAAGGTGGTATCCAGACATGACGACATGCTTAGCTCCTCAAAGTTTGACGTTGACGCCGACCATCACGGTGGGGGCCATCTTCCAGGCCGATTGCACATACTCCTGATCGCGGCCGATGCGGTATTGGTAGCCCTGGCCAGCCAGGTTGAGCACGTCCAGGCTCAGCGACACTGCCGGGGACACGTCCCAGCCCAGTTTCAGATCGATGCGGTCCAGCGGTTGCTGGTAACGGTTGCGATAGAACTCCTGCAGGCTGCTGTAATTGGGAAAGCGGTCATCCCACAGCTCGCCGGTGCGGCTCCAGGCCAGCGTGGCGCGCAGCGGCCCACGGGCGTAATTCAGGGTCAGATTCCACAACTGTTTGGGCTGCTGCGGCAGCACGTCCAGGGTGGTGCGGGTGCCATCGCCGAGCACCACCGGGTAGTCCACGTCCAGGAACGTGACATTGGCGGTCACCGACAAGCCGGCCAGCACGGGCAGCCACGGCCCCAGCTCCTTGATGGCCCCCAGCTCGGCGCCGCGCAGGCGTACCGGTCGGTCCACATTGCGCGGCTGGGTGACCAGCACCTGCTCGCCGTCGATGCTGTCCATCTGGCCGTAGCGGAAGATTTCATCGTCGATGGTCTTGTGGAACAGCGCGATCGACAGCAGGCTGCCGCCGTCGTCAAAGCTCCAGTCGTGGCCAAGGTCCAGGTTCTGCGAGCGGCGCGGCTGCAGGTCCGGGTTGCCCTGGTTGAGCGTGGGCGGTGTGCTGCCCAGCGTGAGCACGCCGCCGTTCAAGGCCATCTGGTCCAGGCGCGGGCGCCCGATCGAGCGCGAGACGCCAACGCGCAGCGTGCCGTTGGCGCTGGTCTGTAGTTGCCCGCTGAGCGAAGGCAACCAGTTGCGGTAGGTGCGCACCGCGCTGACCGGTGTCCAGGTGGTTCCGCTGAGCTGCTGGCCGGCGCTGGCAAAGCGTGTCTGTTCCAGACGGATGCCGCCAGCCAGCAGCCAGCGCTCGCCGCGCCATTGCGCCTGGGCAAAGCCGGCGCGCACCTGTTCGTCGACCCCATAGCTGCCGCTGTTCTGCGCGGTGGTGTCCACCACCCCGCGCGCCTGGCCGGCCAGGGCATCCCAGCGTGCATCGGCCAATGCCGGCTCGATGGTCATCATCTCCCTGTTGCAGCCCAGGGCGCAGGTCGGGCGGCCCAGCACGTCGGCCAATGTGTCAGGCAGCCCGTTCCAGGTGGTGCGCTGCACCGTGGTGCGCATATGCGTGCGGACCTGCCGCGCGCCCACGGCCAGCCCCAGCCCGCGGCTGTCCTCGTCCGTGTTGCGCCGCAGCTCCAGCTGCAGGTCGCCGACCCGTTCGGCGTAGCCGGTGCGCTCCTGCTGGTGATAGGCATTGGGGTAGCGCGCCGGGTCGTCGGCCAGGGCCGGGTCCAGGGGCGTGAAAGCGGGCAGCGTGCCGCTCCAGTCGAACCCGTACCCCAGCCGATTTTGCTGGAAGCGGTCCCAGGTCTGCGGGTTGTCCACCGTGGCGCGCGAGGTGCTCGCGCGCAGCGCGGCGCGCCACTGCGCCGGCAATTCGGCCAGCAGCTCGCCGTTGATGCCCGTCAGCGCGCGCTTCCAGCGCAACTGCCCCAGTTCGACGTATTGATTGAGGTTGTCGAGCGTGCCGCTCTGCGCGCCGGTGCGGGTCAGGCGTGCGCTGTTCTGCACCTGGGCGTTCTGGGTATTGCGGTCCGAGGCCTCACGCTGGCGGAAGCTGTAGCCGGACACATGGCCGCTGAGCGGACCCTCCGGCTGCCAGTCCACGCGTGCGGTCAGGCCGCGCCGTTCGCGGGTGTTGGCGTAGTTGTACCAGCGCCGTTCGCCGGGAACCGCAGCGCCGGTGCCCCCGTACGGCACCGGGTCGCGCGTACCGTCGGCGGCGTACCAGTTCAAGCCGCCGCCGTTTTCCTGCTGCGGCACCGAGATCTCGCGCCGCCATTGGCTCGCAGCGCCCAGGAAGGCGAACTGCCCGTCGCGACCGAAGCGCTTGCCCCATTTCAGATCGCCCTCGCCAACCGGCGAGCGGCCGCCGTAGCGGCTGCCCATCAAGTTGGCGCCGCCCTTGGCCGAGAAGGTGAGCAGGCCATCCGGGCGGCCGAAGCCGGTGGCGGTGACCAGGTTGGTAACACCGCCGATCGCGCCGCCATCGTTTTCCGGCAGGAACGACTTCACCACATCGATGCGGTCGACAAAGTTGGCCGGCAGCACATCCATCATCGCCTGGCGGCTGCCGATGTCGTTACTGGCAAAGGCAAAGCCGTCGATCAGCATGCTGTTGTAGTTGCCGTTGAGGCCACGCACCGTCACGTAGCGCGGCTCGCCCTGGTACTCCACGGTGCTGACGCCGGTGACCCGGCGCAGCGCATCGCCCACATTGAAGTCCGCCAGCTGCCCGATGCTGTCGGCGGCGACCGAGTCCACGACGGTGGGCGCGGCCTGTTTGGTGGCGATGGCGCGCGTGTTCTGCGACTGGAACGAGGTGCGCACCTGCACCGCATCCAGGGTCTGCGGCGAGGCATCGGCGGGCGCCTCGGCGGCCTGCGCCGGCGCCTGCATCCAGCCCGCCACGGCCATGCCCAGCGCGAGCGACAATGTGCGACGCTGCGCGATGCAGGCCGGGCCGGGCAGACACAGGAAGCCAGAAGGAGAGCGATGAAACAGACGCATGGCACGATCCGCACTGTCGGGCAGCCCCAACGTGGTGGCCGCAAGCCGATTAAATTAATCTGCTTAATTTAAGCTTATGTGACACCACCGGTTCTTTTGCCTTCCATGTCTTCCTTCTTCGCCCACGCGGCCATTCGTTCGCATTACCGCCGCCGCAGCGATGGCCAGGCCGCCGGTTCCAGCGAGCGCGCGCTGCTGGATCTGATCCGCAGTGCCGGCCAGCTGGCGCGCGCGGATCTGCCGCGCGCCAGCGGGCTCAGCGTCCCCGGCACCAAGGGCATCATCGACCCGCTGGTTGCACACGGCCTGCTCCAGCTCGGCCCGTCGCTGCGGCGCGGCCGCGGCCAACCCAGCGTCGAGCTGAGCCTGGTGCCCGACTATGCATTCAGCGTGGGCGTCTCGTTGATGGTCGATGGCATCGCGGTGGTGCTGATCGACTTCGCCGGGCAGGTGCGCGGCATGCGCCAGCTCACGGCGTTCCCGCTGACGCTGGACCTGGTCGCGGCGCAGTTGCCGGAACTGGTGGAGCAGTTGCTGCAGGCGGCCGGTGTCGACCGGCAGCGGCTGTTCGGGGTGGGCGTCAGCATGACCGGCCCGCGCATCGGCGATGGCACGCGGGTCAATCCGCCGCTCACGCTGGCCGCCGAATGGATGCAGGTCGAGCTGGACCGCTTCATCGCCGAACGCCTGCAGTTGCCGGTTTGGATGGACAACGACGCCCATTGCGCCGCGCTGGCCGAAGCCTTGTACGGGGTCGGCCGCCAGTCGCCGGATCTGGTCTATCTGACCATCGCCGACGGGTTTGCCGCAGGCGTGATCGCCGCTGGCAGCGTGCACCGCGGCGCGCACGGCAACGTGGGCGAACTGGGGCGCATCTCGGCCATCACCGGCAGCGCGCGGCCCACGCTGGAAAGCCTGCGCCAGGCGCTGGTCGCCGATGGGCATGCGCTGCCGGACCTGCACACCATGCTGCAGCACTACGATCCGGCATGGCCGCAGATCGAGGCCTGGCTGGATGCGGTGCAACCCACCGTGACCCTGGCGGTGGCGGCGATCATCGCGTTGATCGACCCGCGCGTCATCGTCTTTGGCGCGCGCCTGCCGGCAGATCTTGCGCAGCGGCTGATCGCCCGCGTCGCCTTCGAGCCGGCGCCACGGCGCGGCGTCGCATCGCCGTATCCGGCATTGCTGGTCGGGCAGGTGCAGGCACACGCCACGGTGCTGGGCGCGGCCATGCTGCCGTTCAAGGAAACGCTGTTCTAGCGCAGGCGATGGAGCAGCCGGCGTAGCGCGCCGGCATTGCGGCGGGGCATCGTTTCGCATCGCGGCGGCATAGTTCGCCTCGGTTGCGCATTGTCATCTGCCAAGCGGTTTACTGGCCGCCCGCAGTGCTCTTGAGGTCCTCATGCGTATTGCTCCCTTGCAACCCGCCGCCACGCCCACCACCGCGCTGGCCACACCGGCGCACACCAGCGCGATCACCCCGATGGAGGTGCCGCACCCGCCAGGCGGCAACCCGCCATTGCGCGCACGCCCGCGTCGCCAGGCCGCCGTGCTACCGCCGCTGGTGCCATTGGACGACAGCGCGATGACCGGCAAGCAGGCATTGGTGGCGCTGGACGGCGAGTTCTCCGAGCAGCGCCTGGCCGAAGTGCAGGCGCACCAGATCACCTTGCAGGCCGCGCAAAGCGCGCTGGCCAAGCAGCTGCCACAGGCCACTCCCGCACCCAGGCCCGACAGCATCGCGGCACGCTTTGCCGCCGGAACGCTGCAGCCGGTGTATCTGGACACCGCCGCGTTCGACGAAATGACCGCCAGCTTGCCCGAGCACTCGCGTGCAGCGGCCGGCCCGGTGCTGGTCGATGCGCAGCAAGGCCGCATCGTCTTCGATCTGGGCCACGCGTTTGCGCCTGGCGATACCTTCAGCGATGCCGCACGCACGGCATTGCGCAAGGCGCTGGATCTGCGCGCCCATGGGTTGGAAACACCGGGCTGGCTAAAGCCCGCCGCGCCCACGCCCGCGCAGCCGCGGCGCAAGTTGCAGCAGGCCGCGCGCTACCACGGCCACGAGGTGCCGGCGCGCGACGGCGGCGCAGCGTTCTTCAAGCCCAACGACCACCATCTGGTGGCCGGCAAGGACGCGCTGCTGCGCAAGCACCGCAAGGAGCTCGTCCACGACGCGTATTTCCAGGCGCCCAGCACGCGCGCGCTGGGCAAGGACGTGATGGTGCACCGGGGCCTGTTCGACAACCACGCCGGCATCCCGGAAAACTCGCTGGCCGCCATCGATCGCGCTTACGAACACGGCTATCGCAACCTGGAACTGGATGTCGAGGTCAGCGCCGACGGCGTGCCGGTGCTGATGCACGACTTCAGCATTGGCCGCATGACCGACGACCCGCAGAACAGATTGGTCTCGCAGGTCCCGTTCGCGCAGTTGCGCGAGATGCCGCTGGTGATCCGCAACCCGGTCGACGGCAACTTCATCAAGACCGATCAGAGCATTGCCGCCGTGGAGCAGGCGCTGGAGCACGCGTTGCAGAAGCCGGAGGCGATGTCGGTGGCGCTGGATTGCAAGGAAGATACCGGCGAGGCGGTGGCGATGCTGCTGATGCGTCGGCCGGACCTGCGCCAGGGCGCCGCGATCAAGCTGTATGCCAAGTACTACACAGGCGGCTTCGATCAGTTTCTGTCCAATCTCTACAAGCACTACCAGATCAATCCGCTGCACTCGCAGGACGCGCCCCGCCGTGCCGCGCTCGATCGCCTGCTGGCCAAGATCAACGTGGTGCCGGTCTTCAGCCAGGGCATGCTCGCCGACGCGCAGTTGCGCGATTTCTTCCCGGGCAAGGATGATGGCCCGGAGGGGCTGGCCGACACGGCGGTGCAGTGGCTGGAAAGCTGGAACCGGATGCGCCCGGTCATCGTGGAGGCGGTGGCCACCGACCAGCAAAGCGCTGCGGGCAAGGCCATGGAGCTGACACGCACACGCCTGCGCCAGCCCGACTCGTCCTACGCGCAGGCGGCATTCTCGTCCGGCTACCGCTATGAGGATTTCTCGCTGCCGCGCGCCAACCACGACAAGGACTATTACGTCTGGCGCAACTTCGGCGAGATGCAGAAGCTCAGCGGCGAAGCCTTCGGCATCCAGCGCACCACCGCCGGTGCCTTTCGCGACGCCGGTGAAAGCCTGCTGACCGACCAGCCCGAAGAAGAACTGCTCGCGCTGCTGGAAAACCGCACCCTGGCGCGTGGCCACACCGGCATGGAACTGGACCTGCCGCCAGAGACGCCCATCGACAGCGCACGCGATGCGGCGATCGTGGAGCAGCGCACCAGCGAATTCCGCGCCGCGTCCAGGCCTGCCGACCCGGCGCATGTTGCGGCTGTGCGCGAAGGCCGGCTGCTGGATCGCTCGGCAGACCATTCGCACGATGCCGCCGCCAGGCAGGCGGTGGATGCACGCGCCGACGCGCTGGGGCTGCTGACCGATCAGTACCGTGGCGCACCGGTCACCCATTACCTCAACGAGCAGGCCAAACAGATCGAGCCGGGCGAGTGATGCCGGCGCACTGATGCTGCGCCGGTGCGCGTGACTTGGCGGCATGACCGCTCAGGTGCTCGCCAATGGGGGGCGGCCTTGCAGTGTTGCCGGTGGACATCGCCTCTGCCGGCAAACTGCACTGGCGCGCGCACCCAGGATGCCCGCATTGCGCCACCACTGCGCGTGGTCCGCCGCTCCTGCGCTACGGCGTCTCCAGCATCGGAATCACTTCACGGTCCTGCGCGTCCACCGCCACCAGGCGCTGCATCAGCAGCGACAAGGTCACCACGTCCTGGTGATTGTGCTCGGCCACGCGGCGCAGGTTGCGCGCGCTGCCGCCGCGCAGGTAACTCAACCAGGCGGCCGGGGCTTCGGAGCCGGGCAGGTCGTCTTCGCGCACCACGCGCAGCAGCTGCCGTTCGATGGTGGCCAGCTTGCAGTTCTCCCAGGTGCCGCGATAACGGCGCCGGGTGGGGAACAGCAGGTCCACATGATCCAGCGCAGAGATCGGGTCGCCGCGCCGCGCCAGCCGGTAGCGCGTCTTCAACAACGGCGCGTCGTAGCAGCGGCCGTTGTAGCTGGACAGCACCGTCTGCGGCGACAGCCAGCTGCGGAACAGATCCAGCATCGCGCTTTCGGCCGCCATCGTGGACATCATCAACTGGCGCACGCGCAGCCCGCTACCCTGCGTAACGTCGGTGTACCAATCGGCCACGCCGATCATGAAGGCGCGCGTGCCGGTGCCGCCGGCCAGGCCGGTGGTTTCGGTGTCGAAGAACAATAGATCCATCGGGTCCACCGCGTCCTCGCGCTTGGCGAACGCCAGCGACAGCGCCTGGCGTGGGATCGCCTGCGGCAGGAAGGCTTCGATCAGGTGCAGGCCGGGCGCGATCTCGTTGCCGGGCAGATGCCGGTCGGTGGACGCCGCGCGTACCGGCGCGTGCGTCGAGACCGCGCGCTCGCGCAGGCCGATCATCTTGCGCAGGCCGGCGATATCGGTACGTCGCTGCGGTGGCGGGTTGGATATGGGCGCAGCCGGCACGCGCGCCGCCGCATCGGCCGCCGCACCTGCCGGCTTGTGGCGCACATCGTGGTCCACCCAGGCAAACGCCGAGCTATCGCGCGCAGCCGCTGCAGCAACCGGTGCCTGCAGGGCGCGGCGCGTCATGGCCGGTGCGCTGGGCTGGGCACGCGGTGCACCGGCAGCCTCTGCGCTGCCGGGCTGCGCGCTTCGCACCGCCGCATCGCGCGGCAAAGCGCGTGACGCAGACGCAGCAGCACCCGGCGCAGGCTGGCGTTGCGCACGCGTGGGCATCACCGCATCGTCCTTGCGCGCCGTGGGTGTCAGCCCGCCGACCTGGCGGCGTAGCAGGCGCAAACGTTCTGCGCTCACCCCAGGATCGCTGCCAGGCACCGGCGCTGCCGGCGCACGCGTTGGCTGCACCGCCGCAGGCATGTCACCTGCGGCACGCGTGTGCGCATCGCCTGCCACTGCATCCGCACCGACTGCATCACCCGAGGTGCGCGCCACCGCTGCCGCGCGCAGCGGGTGTGCATCCGCCTGCGCATCGACCGCAGCGGAAACATCCGCACCATCCACTGCAGCGCCATCTGCAAGCGCCGCCGGCGCAGGCACATCGGCATGCCCGGCCTGACGCCGCAACAAGCGCAACCGGTCCGCACTCACGCTCATGCAAGCACATCCAGCGCCAGGTCATCGTCCACCTGGGTGGCATGCCGCAACGGCGCGTCCGCATCGAACAACAGCGCCAGCACCGTCAAGGCCAGCGACTTGGGCGACTCGCCCTTGCCTTCCTCATGCGCGGCCAGCACCGGGCCCACGCAGGCCGGGCAGCCGGCGCTGCAGTCGCAACGCCGCACCAGCTCGTCGGCGCGCTGCAGCAGCTCGGCCTGGCGCAGCCACAGCGGCTCGCTCAGGCCCACGCCGCCGGGGAAGTTGTCGTACAGATACACCGTGGGCACGAAGGCCTGCTGCAATTCCACCGCGCCTTCTTCGCCCTCGTCCACGCCGCGCAGCTGCCCGCGCCCGGTCTGGTCGGCCACCGCAAACCACGCGCCGTCGCCATTGCCCACCGCTTTCTGCAGGTCGCGCGCATCGGCCATCACTGCCACCGTGGCCACCACGTGCAGCGCATAGGCCGCACCCAGAAAACCATCCAGCGCATCCTGCTTGGAGGCGAACGCCTTGCCCAGCGTGGCCTGCGGCAGCTGCCACCACACCGCAGTGGTGTGCAGTTCCTGGTCGGGCAGATTGACCGGCCCGTAGCCGATGTTCTCGTGCGTGTAATAGCGGATCTTCTTGTAGCCGGACACGCGCCGCACCACATGCACCTCGCCATGGTGCGAATCGCCGCGCCCGGCCACGCCGCCGTCGAAGCGGTCCAGCACCTTCAGCTTGGTGTAGTCGATGCTGTCGGTGTAGTAGTCCACATGCGTACGCGTCACGTACGCCTTGCGGCCTTCCCAATCCAGCCGCTCCACTTGGTACGGCGTGCTCTGCACCATGTGGATGGCGCCTTCGTACAAGGTGAGCGCAGCGGCCGAATAATCCACCTCGGCGATGATCTGCTGCTTGCCGTCGGTCTTGTCCACCACCACGAAGTTGCCATCGGCCACCGAGCGCAGGCTCACCGCGTTGGCCGGGTAGCTGTCGGCGATCCATTCCCAGCGGTCGCCTTCCTGATGGATCACTTCGCTCTCGGCCAAGGCTTCCAGGAACACCAGCGGGTCGATCGGGCCGAACGGCTCATCGGCAATGAACGGCAATTCGAACGCCGCGCAGCGGATGTGGTCGAACAAAATCAGCGGCTGATCCGGCGCAATGCGTGCATGTTCGGGCGAGGCATCGGCGAAAAAATCCGGGTGCCGCACCACGTACTGGTCCAGCGGCTGCGAGCTGGCCACCAGCACACCCAGTGCCGGTTGTTGGCGCCGCCCGGCGCGGCCAAACCGCTGCCAGGTGGCCGCCACGCTGCCGGGGTAGCCATTGAGGATCACCACGTCCAGCGCGCCGATATCCACGCCCAGTTCCAGCGCAGACGTGGACACGATGCCGTCGATGGTGCCCGCGCGCATCGCACGCTCCACTTCGCGGCGCTCGGTGGGCAGATAGCCACCGCGGTATGCCCGGATGCGCGCGGGCTTGCGCGGGTCGTGGTCGAAGATGTCCTTGAGATACTTGGTCAGCACTTCCACCATCAGCCGCGTCTGCGCAAACACCAGCGTCTTCAGCCCGCTCTTGATCGCGATGCGCGCGATACGGTTGCTCTGCGAGCGTGCCGATGCGCGCAGGCCCAGGTCGGCATTGACCACCGGCGGGTTCCACAGCAGCACGTGCTTGTCACCGGTAGGCGCGCCGGATTCGGTGATGGCATGCACGCGTTCTTCGATCAAGGCCTGCGCGTGCGCATGCGGGTTGCCGATGGTGGCCGAGCACAGGATGAACTGCGGGTTGGCGCCATAGAACGCGCAGATGCGCTTGAGCCGGCGCAGCACGTTGGTGACGTGGCTGCCGAACACACCGCGGTAGGTGTGGATCTCATCGATCACCACATAGCGCAGGTTCTCGAAGAACTGCGCCCACTTGGTGTGATGCGGCAGGATCGCCTGGTGCAGCATGTCCGGGTTGCTCACCACGATGTCGCCATGCAGGCGGATCGCCTGGCGCGCATCGCCGGGCGTATCGCCATCGAAGGTGAAGGCTTTCACGCCCAGCTCGCCGGCGCGGTTGAGCTCCAGCAACTCGGCCACCTGGTCCTGCGCCAGCGCCTTGGTCGGGAACAGGTACAGCGCCTTGGCGCCGGCGGTCATCGCCGCGCTTACCACCGGCAGCGTGTAGCACAGCGACTTGCCCGAGGCGGTGGGCGTCACGATCGCCACATGCTCGCCGCGCTGGCTCGCCGCCCAGGCATCGGCCTGGTGGCTGTAGAGCTGGCTGATGCCGCGCGCGCGCAGCGCATCGGCCAGGGCCGCCGGCACGTCATCGGGAATGGGCGCGTAATGGCCTTCGCGCCCGGGGATGGTGAAGCTGCCGGTGATGCGGTCGTGGTAGCGCCGCTCCAGGCGCTCGGTGAGCAATGCGCCGTCGCGGCTGGGCCGGCCATCGGTGGTGGCCAGGGCGCGTTCGGCGGTTTCGGTGCGGGGAGCGAGGGCAAACGGAGGCATACGGCGGCTCCCAAAGAGGGGCATGAGAGAGGGGAGGTGTCTCAGGGTATGAGACCGCGGCCAAACCGGCGAGCCTGTGTCACTGAGCGGATTCAGCAAGCGCCTGCCTGCGCCGCCGCAGATGTCATCGGCAGCGCCGCGTTGGCATCGAATCACGCAGGAACTGGTGGCGTTGCAGCAGCGTTCCGTGGTGTGCAGCGTGCGTGGTTGCCGAACGTGCGCTAGGCGCGCAACAGGTTCACATAAGCCTGGTAGCTGAAGCTCTGGCCGCGTGCACGTCCGGTGGTTTCCACCAGCACACCGATGTCCTGCAGCGTGGTCACCGCCGCGCGCGCTGTGGGATAAGAGACCTCCAGCGCCTGCTGCGCGCGATCAACGGTCAGCTTCGGCATGGTCGGCAGGAACTCGAACAGCCGCAGCGCCTGCAGCGTGCTGCTGCCGGTTCCCAGCACGCGCTTGCGATCGGCCGCGATCAACGCCGCAATCGCCACGATGCTGCGCTGGGCCTGTTCGGCAGAGGCTTCCACGCCCTCAAGGAAGAAGGCCACCCATGCTTCCCAATCGCCATGCGTTCGAATGGCCGACAGGTGCCGGTAGTAGTCGTTTTGCCTGGCTTTGAGGTAGCCGGACAGGTACAGCAACGGTTCGGGCAGCAACTGCCAGTGCTCCAGCAGCGCGGCAATCAACAATCGCCCAATCCGGCCGTTGCCATCCAGAAACGGATGGATGGTTTCGAACTGCGCATGCACCAGCGCAATGCGGACCAGAGGCGGCAACGTCGGGCGCGTGTCATGGATGAAGCGCTCCAGATCACCAAACACCTCGGCCAGGCGCTCGGCCGGCGGCGGCACGAATGCCGCATTCCCGGGCCGGGTGCCGCCGATCCAGTTTTGACTGGTGCGCATGCTGCCTGGCAGTGCGTGCGCGCCACGGACGCCAGCCAAGAGAATCCTGTGCGCTTCGGCGAGCAGGCGCAGCGAGATGGGCAATCCGGTGGGCGCCTGTAACTGCTCACGGACGAACTTGAACGCCTGCAGGTAGTTGGTGACCTCTTCCACATCGTCTGCGTTGGCCACTGTCAGCCCTGCCTCCTCATCGAAGACGTCGGTCAGGGTGGCCTGGGTTCCCTCCAGTTGTGAGGTCAGCAGCGCCTCTTGCCGGACCGCGCTGTAGATCAGCCACTCGCTCGAGGCCACCAAGCCGGCCATGCCTGTCAGCCGCGCAAGGGCGACCTCGGCAAGGCGATTACGCTCCAGATACGCGGCCTGATCCAGCGCAGGGGCAGCCGGCGGCAGCGGCGCTGGAACAAACGCGCGCACGGTCTCGTCATGGGTCTTGATGACGGCATAGGAGCCGGTGACACGGGCCATTCAAGGATCCTTTCCTAGCAGTGCTGGCTATTAAAGAATGCCTTAATAAGACCGAGCGTTGTGAAACACCTCGTTGCTAAGCGATGGAGGGTCAGCCGGAGCGTGCTGCAGGTTCGGCCAGGTGCCGCATTGTCGCGGCGACGGCAACTGGGCACACGTGACATCAGCGCCAAACCGGCGAGCCTGTGTCACTGAGCGGATTCAGCAAGCGGGTATCCTGTCGGGCCCCACCGGGCCACGCCATGCGGCGCCGGCGGGCTCCCCCACCTCGAAGACCTGCCGTGCCCGTGCCCCCCAGCGCTCTCGCCCCGCACTACAAGACCCCTTCCGCCCGCCGTGCCGACGTTGTGGTGCACGCCGCCGGGTTGTTCCTGGCCATCGTTGGCGGCGCCTGGATGATCTGGCGCGCGCATGCCAACGGGACGATGGTGCTGGCCACCTGCGTCTACGCGCTGGGGCTGCTGGTGATGTTCGCCTGCTCGGCGGCCTACAACTTCGCCCCGCCGCAGCGCCAGCCGATGCTGCGCAAGTTCGACCACGCCGGCATCTTCGTGATGATCGCCGGCTCCTACACGCCGTTCTTCCTGCTGGCGCTGGATGGCAGCTGGCGCTGGGCCATGATCCTGAGCGTGTGGGGTGTGGCCTCGTTCGGTGTGTTCGCCAAATTATTCCTGCCCGGCATCGCCAAGGGCTTCTGGGTGGCCATCTACCTGCTGCTGGGCTGGGCCGGCATCGTGGTGATCAAGCAGATCGTCGCCGGGCTGGACAGCACCGTGCTGTGGCTCATCGCCGCCGGTGGCGCGTTCTACACGGTGGGCGTGGGCTTCTACGTGCGCAAGTCCATGGTCTACAACCGCGCCATCTGGCACGCCCACGTGCTGGGCGGCGCACTGTCGCACTGGTGCGCCATCTGGCTGTGCCTGCGGCCGATGGGCGAGGTGTAGCGCGCTGTCGATGTCGTCGAGCAGTCGCGTATGCTCCTGGCTCGCTAGCATCGACACGTCATGGATCTATTGATCGCCTGACGACGTCGGCTTCCCATCAGAGCGCGCAGGTACAAGCACAAGGATCAGCACATCGTCGCCGTCGCGTGTGTAGATCAAGAGATATCTGCCGTCCTGGCAGGTGGTCAAACGCGTTCCCGGCAGCGGCCCAGAGTGATAGATGGCGGCACCATCCAGCGCGTCGCCCTCGGTTTCGATCCGGTCGTCCTGTTCACATGCGGCGGAATACATCTGCGGGTCGGGGATTTCGATCGCGCGCGCCAGTGCTGAGGTGAGCAATGCGGTGCGCGCATCCAGCGCGCTCTGCTTCCAGGCCACGCTCGCGCACGCGTGTCCTTTGCAGCCAGTGCTGCCTCAAGCGCCGCACGTTGTTGCGTCTTGAGCGTCTCCATCTGCTGCTTCGCCTGCGCGCTGGAGAGTGCGGGGCGGGGGGCGGCCAGGGCATGCTCGGTCTGGATGCGTAGCGACACCGCATAGCGTGCGTCCAACTCCTAGACCTTTATCGCCTCGGAGCGGTCAGGCCGGCGCTTCGTCTTGCCGCCCTCGGCGTCCCACTGCGCAGCGTCCACATGAAGTACGTCCAATGGCATGCCCATCTCGCGCAAGACCTTCAACGCACTTTCGAAGCTGCCAAACCGGCGCGGCGCATTCGCCTTGGTGGCCAGCACACGGGTCTGGTTATGGGTCTGCAACTGCACGGTTCAGGCACCGGCTTCCCCGATGACCGACGCCTGCCTGACCGCACTGGCGTCGACCAGGGCGCGTGCGGTCGCCAGCTTGACCAGATTGGTCGTGGCGCTATCCAGTTAACGATTAAGAGCAGCTATCAAAACTACTGCGCAGCCGCCAGGCGGGCGCGGCCGGTGCTCGGAATCCTCATGTACCCACGTACACTCCGGTTCCTCCGCGCCGCCCGCACCCACCTGACGGCTGCTCGCTACGTTTTGTTAGCCGCTCTAAATGGCATTCACCTTGCCATTGATCAGGGGCGCCAGCTAACGGCTGTCGGTCAGGCTCGCACCCTCACAGCTTGGTCTTCAGCACCGCCTCGAACGCCGCATCCGGCTCAAGGCTGTCTGAAAGCACGATCACCGAATGCAGCGTGCCCCGCGCCTGCACGCTGTACTCAAAGCCCACCTGCTTGCCGTTGCGGCTGAACACCTCGATCTCGCTGTACTCGCCGATCTCGCCTTCGAAGCGCTCCTGCGTGTAGCCGTGCTCCTTGGCGAAGTTCTTGGCGGCCGAGCGCGCGCCTTCCCAGACGGCATCTTCATAATTGATGGGCTGCAGCAGGCTCACCAATTGCGTGGCACACGGCGTGGCGCTGGTCATGCCATAGCCATCGACCGTGCCCACCAACGGGATGCTGCTCTGGCTGCGCTTGGGCGTTGCCTTGACGGTGCAGCCAAGCTGTTGCAACTCGGCCAGGGTGAAGTGCTCGGATTCCGGGCGCGGCGGGTCAGCGGTGTGGCTGCCGTTGCAGGACGCCATCAGGCCAACCAGTGCCACGGGCCAGAGGATGCGGAAGGAAACGGTCAACAACGGCGACGTCCTTGTAAGAGTTGAGGAACACATACCAAGTTTGGACCAGTGCGTAGGAGCGCACGTGGGCGCGGCCTAACGTCAGGCCTGCATGGCCAAAAGCCGGTGCGTACAACAGCAAGCGCACCACAACGCTGCTGCGTGAATACCTGCGTGGCGCCAACACCACCACGCCGCCTCCCAACCAGCACCACGCGTGTGCACCCCGCAGTCAGCACAACAGCATAGCCAGCAGGCGCGTAAAACGCCTGCAGCATTCTTGTAGTATCTGCCGTCTCGCACGCTGCAACCAGACTTGTGCGGACAATATAATCGGCCTAGTTTCGCCACGCCACCAATGGGGTGGCGTGGAGGTCACACGCATGGCGACCAACGAGAAAACCGGCCCCAAAGCGGCCAAGGCCGCAAGCAAGGTCTTGCGTAGCGGCAGTACCGGCAAAGATTCAAAAACAGCGGCCGGGTCCGCTTTAAGTCAAACGCCGGATAAAAGCGGCAAGAAGAAATAAGCGAACGCTGCAGTAATGGTAGAGGCGCTCTTGCACAAGACGAGCGCCTCTCACCATGCAGTTTAGTGCGTGCAAGCACAGCGGACGACACCGCTGATACAAAATGCCGGGTACTCCACTGACAAAACTGCTACACAACGGTAGTGTGCAGTCTGGAATGAGGGTTTTCATGCATGGGGAGGCAGACGGGGAAGTACAAAGTTGACAGCTGTGCAGTCATTGCTATGGCCGCTTGGTTTCGCTTTGAGCATCGGCGCATTTTTTGTCATCCACTATGGCGTGTCATGGTTGCTGCCGCAGCAAGTTGGCTCGCTCGAACATACTTAAATGGCGCCATCAACAGCGCACTCATGCCCTTCGCCTGGACAGTGACAGTCATGTGCAGCGTGGCAGCTTTCGCTTGGTTCGCCGGCGGCTATCAGCACTCCAAACTACTCGATAGATGCACCAGCAAGCAGGCTTCAGTGCCGTGACTGAGATATACGACTTGCTCGCACACCACAAGGCGGATGCGTTGAACATCGCTGGCACTGGCACAAACGCCGCCGAGCGCTTCGTAGAGTGCAAGCCAATTGCGTTGATGAGTGGAACGCAATTGCTGGAGATGGTTCTCGCGGTGCAGTTAATTAATAAATTGGTGCGTGCTGCGCGCGCAATAAGTGTTGAGTTGAGTGTCGCGCAAAGATCAATCGCCGCGCTAGCAGCGCTCTGGTGGTCGCTCTGCGAGAGCGCGCTTGGTGACCGCAATAATCGCCGAACGAGGGGGGGAAGAGCACTTGAGCCCGTTCTTAGGTCGCAAGGAGTAAAAGATAAAGCAGATTTAATCGTGCTAACGGCGCTGGGTATTAGCAATTACTAAGAATTTAAAAAAGGAAGCTTATTAAAGATGGCTAGTAAGACAAGCACTATTGAGCTGGCAAATTTTGTATGCCGATTTGGCGAGAAAGTCATGCTCGATGAATTCGATAAAATTGTTTATCCCGCATTCTTCAAAGATTCGCTCAAGAGGAAATACGGGGAAACAAAATTTTTCTTCGAAAAAGTGAATCTTGTAAAAGTAAAAGCTTCTAACGACAGTGAAGCGCTTGCGATAGCAGGGCGGATCATAAAGGACACTGTTCTTCGTCGAGATCAGGTTTACGTTCCGGGGGAAGGTCTTAGACAGAAAAAAGGAAGGCTTGCATCCGCGCCTTCTTCAATATTCCTGCTTATACTCGATAATCACAGGCTCGTTTTCGTAAAAGAAACGCCAGACGCGCCGACCAAGGAGCAGTTCAGGTCAACCGCCCTAGTTTTCCTTCGTCAAATGCATGCTGCGCTTCTAAAAAAAGAATTAATAAATATAGATGAGATGGGATTGTCTCGCGACGACTCAAAACGGGAAAAGGAAAAGATCTATAAAAAATATGAGCGCCCCACTCTTGAGATGATTGCTTTAACTTCTCAAGATAGTATCGAGGATTTTATACAAAAATATGAAATCCTAAATCAAGTTAAAATCACGATAAACGATAGAAATGATGAGTTTAATTCTGATGGGTTTTTCGAATCTTTAAAGGAGAGTAAGGACGCGATTAAGAGTGATGACACGGCAGTGGTTCACAACTCAAAAGAGGGGTTAGATAAAAACGAGGCGGTATCGCAAGTTTCCTCTGCAACAGCCCAAGGTCACCAGACGGTTAGCCTGAAAGGGAAGGATGAAAGTGGCGGGACTTTAATAGGAAATAATGAGCATTTTCAATTGAAGAAAAAAATTGACGAGATTAGTAGTGATCCAGTGGATGCGGCAGCTCAGATGTTCGAGGCTTTTACCGATCTAGTTGCGCACGGACTTGTCAAAGTTCCGAATACTGCGCGATCTACCAGCGCTAAAATCAAAGAAATCATTGAGAAGAGATTTTAATGAATGACAGCGATCTCTCCCCGATAAGCTTTACAAAAGAAAAAAGTTTATGGCAGATTTACGTTCAGTCAAGAAAAATTCCCACGAGCAAATTCAATTTAATTACCACGTCCATTGTTTTTATGGCGGCAATGACATCCTGGCTCTCCGACCAAGACACCGCGGAAACCATAAGATCTGTTAGAGATATGTCTTCTACATGCTTTAATGCATCCCTCACCATTCTAGGCTTCTTAGTGGCGGGTTTCACAATATTTGCGACATTAACCAATGCTAGGATGTTTATCCAAATGGGGCAGATCAGGGAGAGAGAGACCAATAGTGGGTTGACATACTTAAAAAAGTCATTCTTTATCCTTATCAGGGTTTTTATATATTATCTTTTATTTTCTGTGGCATGTTTTTTTATCTTGGCGTTAGGGGGGCGTGGTGGATTTGTTTCGTTTATTGTGACTCTCTCAGAGCATCAAGAGAATGTCAGGTTTGCAATTGCCAAGATGGCTTATGTATTTATAATAACGGCCCAATATTTTTTGCTAATGCAGTTGAAATCATTTATTTTCAACATACATCACTCCGTCATGTCCAATTTGCGTTGGCAGGCCGAAGGGCATGATCACTGACTGCCAATAACCGGTTGAGAGTCCAACCAGGGTGCGAGTTTTACAAGCTAATGGTGTCAGGTTCACTTCTGGCTTCAATATTTCCCTTGGATGAGGCGACAATGTCTAGGCCATCTAACCTATCTATCTTGACACCGCTGCCACCCACCCGCAGCAGCAGACACCTGCTCCCACCCATTGTGCAGCCGCTTCATCGCTTGCCCGCCCACACACGCGTAACCCAGTTGTTTGGCTTCGGCGGTGCCTAGGCCAGGTAGCGCGATGATGGAATCTGACGGCGCGGGGCGCCCTTGGCGTTGTGCTTCGTTGCGCAGGGTCATGTTTTCGATGCCCTGGCAGTAACGCACCATGCCCGGATGCGGGTGCGTGCGGTATTGCTCGCAATTGAACGGCGTGGTGTCACGCGCCATGGAGTTGTGCGGCTGCCGCACCGGCGGGATGTACAAGTGCGTGGCCTTACCCGTGGCCGAGCGCATGCTTTGTGCTGCTGCGCCGTATGCGCACGCAAGCAGGCACAGCGCGGCCAATGTCAGCGCGCCGCGGCGCGCTGTGGTGATCCTGTCCATGGTGTTCCCCCTGTACGCACGGATCCTAGCCCACGTGTCACGCGCGCGGGTGGTTCAGCCCGCTTGAAGGGTCGTGCGTACCGAGGTGCTCACCTCGCTCAGATGCGGTGGATCGCTGTAGATCACCTTGAGCACAGGGCGCACTGAGTTAAGTAACACGCTGACGCGCCCCTCGGTCTAAAGCGAGTGCAGCTGTCCACGCTGCTGCTGTTCCTGCGACCGCTGCTGATCCAACACCTGCTCTTGCACGCGTTCCTGCGCCAGCCGTTGGTTCACCGTCTCAAGCTGCGTAAAGCTTTCCTGCACGGGTCGTTGTGCAGCCTCCGCTGTCGGCATGTGTGTGCGTAGCTTTGCGGGATCTTGCGGGCCACCCTGCACCACGAATACGTTCTGTGCGGCGGTCAGTTCTCTTGTCTTGTCACTGAGCAGCACATGGTCCACACGGGTCAAGCCATTGTCCTTGGCCAACGTCAGGAGACTTGCGGTCATACGCTCACTGGTCGCATCGAACGTGCGGCCGCTGGCCGCATCCAGCTGCTCCACCTTGCCGCGAATCTGCTGATGCATTGCGTGGTCCGGGTGGCCTGCATCTGCAGGCGTTAATAGCTGGCTTGATGGGGCAGGTGTTGCCATGGCTTGCGGGTTGATGTCACGCGCGCCCGTGTTCTTCAGCTGGACCATCCCGTAGCCGTCTTTGCCGAGGTCTACGATGTTGAACGTTTTTGCAGAACCCAGGTCCAGCCCATTGCGCTCCAGTTGCTCTGGCTCCAGCCCCAAAGATTTGAGGTCGATGCGCACCTCCGGAGGCTGGCGATCATGGGCTAGATGATCGTAGTTTCTCGCAATATGGCTGATCGGGCCGACGCCGTAATAGTTGCGGTAGTCGGAGTCACTGTGCGGCCCAAGCGTGCCTCTGCTGTCGTAGAAGCACTGCTCTACAGCACGCGTCAGCGGCTTTCCACGCGCTTGGTCGTGTGTGGTCAGCGCCTCATAGCTAAGGCCCCGGGCAAACGCTGGGGGTGTCACATGCTTGTCAACGCAGCGGGTGACAGAGCGGTCCAACAGCATGCCTTCGGCATCCTCTGCAGATACGCCAGGGTTTTCATGCTTGATACGGCTGTTGAGTGCACGCAAGGCCGAGATCTCTGCTAATGCTTCGTCCTGCCGTGTCTTGTCCAGATATGCACGGGTCGGCTCTGTCAGATCTACCTGACTTTCGCGCTGAGAGTGCGCGTCCTGCATCTTCTCGCCCATGGTCCTGCCGAACTCCGCCAACGCATTGGCTCGATGTTCTGCCAAAACACCATGCATCGTCTCGTGGCCCAGTACTTCTGTCAGGTGATCGATGCGTGCGCGGCCCTGCCAATCCTGAAAGAGCGACCCACTGATGTTGAGCGTGCCTGCCTTTCCATCCTTGCCATCCTGAAAGTGACCAGCATTGTTTTGGTCATGGGAGACAGCGATAGCACCAATCTGCCCTTTCTCGATGGCGTTCCCCAATAGGTTGGACAGATATGGCGATTCGGAGATGGCCTGCCGGATGGAAGCTTCAGCCTCTTTGGGAAGGCTGGGGTCTTTCCTCATCTGCAAGAGCAGGGGCTCAATTCTTGGATCAACTGGCGTCACGCATCACCTCCATCGATCTGTGCGCCATACACGCACTCGCGTTTTGCGCCGCCGTCGTTGGTTTCGTAAATCATCAAGGCCACCGAGAAACCTTGCGCTCCGTTCTGGACAGGGCGCCAATGCTGCCGAAGCATACCGCCCTGGAATGGGCGCTGCCCGCCACGCGTGTAGCCCATAGCCTCGAGTTTCTTGGAAAATTCAGCTGCGTTCCACACGCATTGTGCATTTAGCGACAGCGCGGGATCTTGCTGATCGGGTAGGCCAATTAGCAGGTTGATAAAGGAATAGCCCTTCTTCTGCGGGCTGTGCGAGACATACAGCGTATAGCCGTGCGCGAGCGGAAGGCTTTTTAACACGCGCCGAGACACCGCCAGATCCTTTGGCGGCTCGAATCGGATGCCCAGGATCTCTTCCACCCGCCTGTAACTCATGTCGCTTGGCTGTTTTAGCGACGCCGCAAATCTCAACAGATTGGTCTCAATGTCCTGGATGCTGAGGGATGCGTTCTGACTCAGCCCGGCCGGCTCAGAATCTACGGCAGGTAGCGGCGATGTAGTAGCGGACAGGGCGCTAGCGTTCTCAGACGGCCGGGCGCACGCGCTCGGCAGCATCGAGATGAGCACCAAGAAAAGAAACAGCGTAAATGAGCGAAAGCGTGTCATTGATGTCGTATGAGCCAGCGCGGCGCGGTGATACGAGGGAAGGTACTCGCCCTCGCTCCAACCGGCCAGTCCGCCGGCCAGGCAGCTCACGCACGAACCAGACACACGCCCCTACCGCGCACCACCCAAATCCTCCAGCACATCCTCCACCTGCTCGGCCAGATGCTGCAGGCAGTGCGCCCATTGCTGCAGGGGAATGGCGGGCACGCCTATGGCGCTTTCGTTGCGTGTACGTGGGCTGGCCAGGGCGGCCAGCAGGCGCAGTTGGTCGCGCACGCGCAGCAGGTGGTATTGCGTGCCTTCGGACATCCAGTAACCGGGTTCGTTGTGCATGCCGCTCTCCTTGCCGTGAGGCAGCTCCCGCTGCACAACGCAGCGGGATGCCGGGAGGCTAGAAACCGCACACAGCCGGCGGGCTTATTCCCCTTGCGGGTGTTGTATTCGCCGCCCTCCCGGCGCAGGAACGCCGAGCCATGCCCGATCTTGCGACCGGACACAAAAAACCCACCAAATTGACGGAGGTGGGTGCCGCTGTGTGTGGAGTTTCTAGGCTCCGTTCGGGAGTGTGCTGCTAGGGCTTCTCAGGGTCAAGCCAGATGCAGCACGCGTGCGATTGGCCAAGGATGGCTTGTGCTCATGTAAGACGGCCTGCATGAAAAAAAAGGCAGAGGACGTACTCTTCCGCCGCAATGCTGGCGTGGTCGCCATGCATGCACGCCGCGGCTGCAGGACTTATCGGACAGGCGCCGCCTGGCTTGGCTCGTTCCTGCTCCGCGACACCTCGTGCTGCTGGGTGAGCACGCGTTCCTGCGCCAGCGTCTGATTGGCGGCCAGCAGTTGCTGGTCGGACTGTTCGACCGGTGTCTGGATGGCCTGCTCCACGTCCACATGCACACGCTTGTGGGCAGGGTCATCCAGGCGGCCCTCCACTGCGAACACATTGCCGGTTTTGCCCATCACTCCGTGGTCCACCGGCGTCAGTGCGTCTCTGCCAGCGACCGGTCACCGGCGCCCGGATACGCATCGCGGTTGTCCTTGCACACGGCCAACAGACTCCGGCTGATTCGTTCGCTCATGGCGTCGTACGGCTTGCCCGCACGAGGTGCGGCCGGGTTCGTTGTTGATGGGCCTTTGCTGCTTGCCGGTAACGCCGTGCAGGCGCCTGTCGAATTCCGCTTGGCCCATTCGTCGTTGTTGCGAAGGCCGGCATTCCGCCTGCCGCCGTCGTGCTCCTGCCGGGGCGCACAAGGAACCCGCAATGCGTGAGCTGAAATTGATGATGTCGGTGTCGCTGGATGGGTTTGTCAGCGGTCCGGCGGGCGAGATCGACTGGATGTTCAGTGGCGACCAGGCGGCCATTGCCTGGAAGGTGGAAACCGCCTGGAATGCCAGCTTGCATCTGATGGGCAGCCGGACATTCCAGGGCATGGCCAGCTTCTGGCCGACGGCCACCTCGCCGTTTGCCGCGCCGATGAACCAGATCCCCAAAGCCGTGTGTTCGGCACAGGGCCCGGCGGTGCTGGAGGTGGCCCGCGCATCACTCGCCGCTGCGCGCGCGCAACTGAGTACCCTGCCGGGCGCGCAGCTGCAGGCCGGCGCGGACAGCTGGGCCAATGCCACGGTCGCCAGCGGCCCGTTGGCCGATGCAATCGCCGCGCTCAGGACCCAGGACGGCAAACCGATCATTGCCCACGGCGGCGCCGCCTTCGCGCGCAGCCTCATCGCCCACAACCTCGCAGACGAATATGTGTTGGGCGTTTACCCGATCCTGCTGGGCAAGGGCGTGCCGATCTTCAACGACCTGCCGGCCCCCAGGCCGCTCACGCTGGTGAGCACCCACACCTTCCCCAGCGGCTTCATGGCGCAAACGTATCGGCCTGCGTAGAAGTGCCTGGTGCCGTGTGTTGTCAGCAGCGCGGTGGCTGCTGGACACAAGACAGCTGCGTCGTGCATAGCAGGGCCTGCCTTCCCGACATCATCCACGCGCCGTCTTGCATGCAGGCAGGTGATCATGCCGACGCGGCATTGATACGTGTGAGCGGGGCGTTGTGCACAAAATGCGTGCGCAGAGCCTTAAACGCCAAACGCCCCGGACAAGCCGGGGCGTTTGGCGTTTAACTCATTGGCGTAGTGCGCGTGAACCATTCAAACGGCGATGGCCCTCAACGCATCCCGCCTTCCATCGGCTGTGCACTACCCGCAGGCTGCAGCACTGCGCACCAAACCAACCTGACATGCGCACCACCTGCCAAACCTGCAACAGCAGCGCTGAAGCGAAGGAGTTACCTGGTGGACTTGGTCGCGTCGCGCACGTCGTCGGCGAGTTCGCCGGCCTTGCGCTGCACCTTGCCGATATTCTTTTCGGCGGCGCCTTCCAGTTCGGTGCTCTTGTCGCCGGTGACACGGCCGATGGCTTCCTTCACCGATGCTGGCGTGCAGAAACGCCGGCAGTGGGCCGCAGACCTCACGTATGCGCTAGGTCGTGCATGTGCCAGCGGTGAAGCGCTGCGGGTGAGGTTGACAGCTCTGCGCGGTGCGCGTTGCCTTCAGACGAGCGGCAGCTGCGGGGCTGGCACCTGTGGCGTGCTTCCGGCGATGATCTGGAGCGGGGATTCCAGGGAATGGCAATGCAAGCGGACGCTGCAACAGGCGCGTATGGTGCGCGCACCAACTACGTCTTGATCGACTACGAAAACGTGCAACCCACCGACGCACGCTTGCTCAATCGCGATGATGTGCGGGTGTGGGTGTTCGTGGGCGCAAACCAGAAAAGCGTCTTGACCGATCTGGTCACCGAGCTGCAGGTGCTGGGCACGCGCGCCAGGTATGAGCGTTGCTCCGGCAACGGCTCCAACGCGCTGGATTTCCATATCGCGTATGTGCTGGGGCAACTCTCTCGCGACGACCCGGCCGGCTTCTTCCATATCATCTCGAAAGACACCGGCTTCGATCCGCTGATCGCTTACCTGAAACAGCAGAAGATCTTCGGCGCACGTGCTGCCAGCATCTCGCAGATGCCGCTGTTCAAGTCGATGGCCGCATCGGTGCATACGGCAGCTGCCGCACCGCCGCCACTGCCTGCCTCTGCAACGCCGCTGCCGTTGATGCCGCGCGCGCTGATTTCGGTTCCTGCCTCCAAGGCATCGGCGCCTGCGGCGGCCAACCAACTAGCCCCAGTAACGCTGTGCCCTGCGCAGACCTCGACCACGCCAGCCAGCGCGAACACACCGGCACCACCGGTCAAATCCACCGCCGCTACACATCCGGCCAAAGGCACCAAGCCGCCAACAGCGGCCGAGCGTCTGCAGAAGATCCGCGCCTCGTTGGCCAAGATGCCGGCGCGTGCGCGCCCCATCAAATTGACCTCGCTGCAGAATCACATCGCCGCGCATTTCCAGAAAGCCATCAGCGCTGCAGAGGTCAGCGCCGTGATCGCCGGGCTGCAGAAGGCCGGCGTGTTGCAGGTCAGCGAAAGCAAGGTGCGCTACTGCTGATCGCGCAGTGCGCGGGCTGGCTCGGCTGCACATGGCTGCGCGCAACTGCGCGCGCGTGCGCTGCCGTTCATGGGAGTGGCGAACATCAGGCTGCACAGGTACGTCGTAGATCTGGCGCGCTTACCGTGCGCTGCTGATGCCAGTCACTCCACGCTCGCCGCCACCAGCCGCTGCCACAGCGCGGCATTGGCCGCCTCGTCCGATTCCAGCGTGGCAAGCACGCTCAGGGCGTGGGTTTCGGTTTCGGCGCCGTGGCGGGCGAGCATGGCCAGGGCGGCGGCCAGGCGCCCGTAGCGCAATGCGCGCCCGAGCGATGTGGCCAGCAAGGTGCTGTCGTGCTCGGGGCGTTGTTCGTCCAGCGCGGTGCCGAGTTGGGCGGGCAGCTCCCAGGCCGTGGCGATGGTCTTGGCCACCGCGGCGGTGTGGCGGTCGACCAGGGTGGCGGCCACCTCCAGGCTGTACGGCACCGCCGGCTGCTCGGCGTAGGCGTCGCGCAGCACGCGCAGGATCACCACCGCGCCCAGGCCTTGCAGCAGGCCGGCCAGTTGCGCCGACAAGGTGTCGCCACCGCGTTCGCGCACATAGGCGGCCGCGGCGGTGGCGGTGCGCAGCGCGTAGTCCCAGACCGCCGCCGGCAGGCGGGCGTACAGGCCACCTTCAAGGCTGAGCACTGGTTGCATCACCGCGGCGGCCACGATCTGGCGCACGCCTTCGGTGCCGATGTGCACCACCGCGCGCTCCAGGCTTTCCAGCGGGCCGCCTTGCGGGCGGTACAGGGCACTGTTGGCGATGCGCAGCAGGTTGGCGGCCAGCGCCGGGTCCTGCGCGATGATCGCGGCGATGCCGCGGCCGGACGCATCCGGGTCGTTGACCGCACGCATCAGCTGCGGCAACAGGTGCGGGCGCCGCGGCAGCAGCTGCGGGCGCATGTCCACGTGGTCGAGCGCGCTGACCGCACTGGCCAGCACGGTGGCCTGGGCGGGGTCGATGGCGGTGTCGGCATCGGCCAGCGAAGGGGTATCCATCACCGCGGCATACATGCGCCGCAACAACGGGCGCATCGGCGGCGGCTCGGCCATCACCGCGCGCGGCTCGGCTGTGCTTGCGGGCATGGCGGTGGCAGCGCCATCGGGTGCCGCGGTGGCGCCGGCAGCCGGTGCCGCTGGCGCGGACTCGGACACCGGCGCGGGGTCGGCGGTGGAGACGGCGGGCGGGTCCCCACGACGCGAGGCGGCGACCACGCCGAGCACGATGGCAAGCACCCCCACAACAGCCAACAGCACAATCACAAGCATCTTGGGAAATCGTTTGATCAGTGGCGCGACTATCCGCGAAGCGGGCCGTGCCGGCAACGTGGCACGCGCGCGGGCGCGGCCTGGCGCGGTCATGTCGATTTCCGGCGGCCTGGTGCGTCGTAGGGCAGAGGGTCGTCCTCTGCCAGCTGCGAGCGCCATGTCCATCGTCACCCTGCACCGTGTTCTGCGTGCCAGCCCCGAGCGGGTCTACCGCGCCTTCCTGGATGCCGCTGCGTTGAGCAAGTGGTTGCCGCCGCATGGCTTTACCAACACGGTGGAGCATCTGGATGCCCGCGTCGGCGGTACCTTCCGCATGGCGTTCACCCAGTTTGGCAGCGGCCAGCGGCACGCGTTCGGCGGCACCTACCGTGAGCTGGTGCCCAACGCGCTGCTGCGCTACGACGATGTCTTCGACGACCCGTCACTGCCCGGCACGCTGCTGACCACGGTACGGTTGCTGCCGTTGCCGTGCGGCACCGACCTGCACGTGGTACAGGAGGGGATTCCCGAACAGATCCCGCTGCACGCCTGCTACCTGGGCTGGCAGGAGTCGCTGACCTTGCTGGCGTTGTTGGTGGAAGCGCAGCACGCTGAGTGAACCTGGCGCCGCAGCGGCCGCAGCGGCCGCTGCACGATCGATGCGTCGGTGCAGCGATGAGCGGGCTGTCTTCAGGTTGACCGCTGCGCTGCACGCGGTGCTAACGGGGACACCGCGACTATGCGTCACCAGCTGTGCAGCCCTAGAGCATCTAGGCAGCTTAAAGGGTGCAGGCATCCGCAGTTGGACCACTTTCTTCGACAGACCCCGTGCAGGCATGGAGGTCTGTCGCGCCGTGTGTGGCGTTTGCTGGATGTGCTGGCGTTGACGCCGCTGGCGGTATCCGTAGAAGCGCGCTTGCGCGCGATGGGGCGTTACCGGTAGAGCTTCTTCGCGCGCGAGCGCGCTCCTACGTTGCGTTTGCTTGGCGCGTCACGTGCTGCGATCGCTTGCGCGTCATCGCCGCTACGACGTGGTCTGTCCCAAGCCACGCGTTCTGTTCCAGCGTCGAATGTGGCGGAGCTTGCCGCCCCTGGCGCACTGATTTTGGGCCGCCGCTGTGGCAACCATGACCAAACTGCCTTTGTAGGAGCGCGCTTGCGCGCGATGGGCGTTATCGGTAACGCTTCATCGCGCGCAAGCGCGCTCCTACGTTGCATTTGCTTGGCGCGTCACGTGCTGCGATCGCTTGCACGTCATCGCCGCTACAACATCTGTCCTGAGCCGTGCGTTCTGTTCCAACGTCGAATGTGGCGGAGCTTGTCGCCCTGGCGTAATGATTTTGGGCCGCCCCTGCGGCACCCGCGACCAGGCCGCCTTTGTAGGAGCGCGCTTGCGCGCGATGGGGCGTTGTGGGTAACGCTTCATCGCGCGCAAGCGCGCTCCTACGAGGCGTCGATCGCGCGCGACGTTGACCGGCGTCTCTGCGTCTCCGCGTGCCGCGCTCGCGCGCAAGCCATCTACAACGTGCCCTGCTTCCACAGCCGTACGATTTCCGCCGGGGCGTGTTCTTCGGGGATGCGCAGCGGTTCGCTGGCGCCATCCCAGATGATGCTGAAGTAGCGGCGGTCGCCGCCGCCGGCTTGCGGGGCGGGGAGTGCATGCGCCAGGCACTGATCCAGCAGCGCGCCCAGGTGTTGGCGTTGCACCTCGTCCAGCTCTTCCAGCAGCAGCTGGCGCTCGCGGCGCATGGCCGGGAACGCGGCCACGCCACCTTCGCGTGCCAACCGCAACACGACACCCGGTTGCAAGGGCGGCAGTTGCACGGTCATGCGAGCACGCCCACGTCGCGCCAGGCCTGTTCCACCGCACTGGCCTCGGCACTGCCCGCGCCGTAATCGGTGCTGGCCACGCGCACGGTGAGTGCGGCGAAGGTGGCGAAGTCCGCACTGGCCGACAGCGCGCCACCGGTGAGGGCGCGGTACCAGATGCGCCCGGCCTTTTCCCAGGCGTAACCGCCGATGGCAACCGCGGCGCGCTGGAAGGCGCGGTTGGGAATACCGGAGTTGTAGTGCACGCCGCCGTCGTCTTCTTGCGTGTCCACGTAGGCGTCCATATGCGCCGGTTGCGGGTCCTTGCCCAATGCCGGGTCATCGTAGGCGGTGCCCGGCGCCTGCATCGAGCGTAGCGCCACGCCCTGCACGCCGGGCAGGAACATGCCGGCACCCACCAGCCAATCGGCTTGCGCGGCGTCCTGGCGCAGCGCGTATTGCTTGACGAGCACGCCGAACACGTCCGAGACCGATTCGTTCAAGGCACCGGACTGGCCCTGGTAGATCAGGTTGGCGGTGCGCTCGGTAACACCGTGGGTGAGCTCGTGGGCCACCACGTCGATGGCGATGGTGAAGCGGGTGAAGATCTCGCCGTCGCCATCGCCGAACACCATCTGCTCGCCGGTCCAGAACGCGTTGTCGTAGTTGCGCTCGTAGTGCACGGTACCAAGCAGCGGCATGCCGGCATCGTCGATCGAGTTGCGCGCATACACCTGCTGGAAGAAGGCATGGGTGGCGCCGAGGTAATCGTACGCCTCGGTCACGGCGACATCGTCGGTGGGCGGCGCGCCTTCCTCGCGCACCAGCACGCCAGGCAGGGCAGTGCCTTGCTGGGCGTCGTAGAGATGCCGCCGCACTGCGGTGTCAGTGGTGGCGGTGGGCGCATCGTCGGCGCTGTCGCGCGCCAGCAACCCCTGCGCGCGGCGCTGGCGCAGCTGCGCGGTGATGTGGCGGGTGAGCTGTGCGCAGTGCCGTGCGCGCTCCGGTGCGGCCTGCGCCACGTGGTCCAGCAGATACGGCGGCAGGATGCCGGCGCGGCGGGGCGCAACAAACGCAGACATAGCGATCTCCACAGTGGGGGCTGCGCCGGCGACTATGCGCGGTGCGACTTTAGGAAATCGTTAGCTGCCAGCGGCCCTTGCCATGGCAGCGCGCTGCGGACGGGCTGGCGTTCATGCCAGCTGCGCGAGCGCCTGCGTGATGGGGGTGGGCCCATCCACGAATCCCACGGTCTTGCCGATGGTGGCCGGCGTGGCCAGGGTGGCGGCGATCACCTGCGCGACATTGGCGCGCGACACGCCCTCGGTGGTGTCGCTGCCCGGGTCGCGGGCGATGCAGCCGCTGGGTGGGTCCAGGGTGAGCCGGCCCGGCCCAAGCACGGTCCAGTCCAGCGTGGTGCCGCGCAGGTGCGCATCGGCAGCTGCCTTGGCCTGCGCATAAGCGAAGAAGCCATCCTCCGGGCTCACCCCGTGCTCCAGCCCCGCGCCCAGGTAGGACACCATCACGTAGCGCCGCACCCGCGCCTGCTCGGCCGCGTGCATCGAGCGGATCGCGGCATCGCGGTCCACCGCATAGGTGCGTGCGGCATCGCCACCGCCGGCACCGGCCGACCACACCACCGCATCGTGGCCGGTGATGTGCGCGGCGATCGCCGCGGTGTCGGCATGTTCGATATCGAATAGCGCGGGTGTGGCGCCATCGGCGATCACATCGCTTGCGTGGTCGGGATTACGAAACAGCGCGGTGACGTGGTGGCCACCGGCCAGCAGCAGCGGGGTGAGCAGTCGCGCCACCTTGCCGTGGCCACCGATCAACAGAATGCGAGACATGGAGTTCCAGCCAATGCGCCTGCTGCGAGGCGTGATGACCTAGCGTGACGGCTGCAGCGCTAAGGCGATGTCATTGGTTGCGTTCGCAAGGCGTTGGCAACAAATGCATGCGATGCCCTGACGGCGCCGCCGCGGTGACGCAGGGCGGCCACGGCATTTCCGCAGTTTGCCCGCGCCCGCAGCGCTGCCGGACAATGCGTCCGCCACGCACCGTGGCGTACCGGACCCACCGATGACCGCTCCGTCTGATTCCCACGCCCGCGTTGGTTGCGGCGCCTTTATCCGCCGCAGCGACGGCCGCCTGTTGCTGGTGCTGCGTGGACGCGCGCCCGAACAAGGCCACTGGGGATTGCCCGGCGGCAAGGTGGACTGGATGGAGACAGTGGAAGACGCGGTAGTGCGCGAAACCCTGGAAGAAACCGGCCTGCACATTCACCTGCAGCGCGTGCTGTGCGTGGTGAGCCAGTTCGAGCGGGCGCTGTCGCCGCCGCAGCACTGGGTGGCACCGGTGTACCTGGCCGCGATCGACGGCAGCGAAACCGCCGTGCTGCGCGAACCGGAAGCACTGCACGACCTTGGCTGGTTCGCACTCGATGCGTTGCCCACGCCGCTGACCCGCTCGGCAACGCTGGCGGTGCAGCAGCTGGCGCATGAGGCGGCTGCTTGAGCGGGACATCCACATAGTGTGAGTGCTGCACGGGGTAGTGGTGCAACGGCGCGACACGCTTGCCACGTTGGATCCAGAGGTGTGTACACCGAAGCGGGCGCGGGGATACACCCCGGTATTTGCGGCAGGTTGCCGCCAAGCGGTGGCCCCTGCTTGAAGAGACGGTGCGGCGGCGCGACCGGCGTCGTTAGCTCACGTGGCTCGACTGGCGCGTTCGATGCAGACGTGTGGCCTGATCAGGAGCGCAGTGAGACACCTCCGGCATTTGGTACGCTGCCGCCAAGCGGTGTTGCTGTTTGAGGCGCGCCAAGTAACGGCAAGTAACGGTGCGCAACGCCTGCTTGCGTGTGTGGCCTGGAGGACGCTTCAGCGATTGCGCGTGTCGCATACAGCAAGCGCAACGGATGCAGCCCCGCCAGCACGGGCACAGAATCTTCTCGCAAGCCTCGCTAGGCTGAGTGCTGTTTCCGCTTTGCGAGCTGTTGTCCATGCCGTCCTCCGATCTGCGTGCCTTCGTCGTCCGTGTGGTCATCGTGCTGGCCCTGGTGGCCTACGCGTGGTTGCTGTGGGCGCTGTCGGGCCTGCTGCTGATGGTATTCGGTGCGGTGGTGGTGGCGGTGCTGCTGCGCGCGCTGGCCAGTTGGGTCACCCGCTATACGCCGCTGTCGGATGGCACGGCATTGGGGCTGGTGGTGGTCGTGGTGGCGGTGGGATTCACGGCGTTGCTGTGGTTGTTCGGCTCGCAACTGGCAACAGAGCTCGGCGCCCTGCAGCGCACCTTGCCGCAGGCCTGGGCGCGCTTCCATGATTGGGTTGCGGCCGGGCCGTTGGGGCCAGCGCTGGAAGAACTCACCCGCCAGGCACCGGCGCGCGTGTCCAATCTGGCGCCGCGTGCCGGCGCCTTCGCGCTCAGCATCACCGGTGGGGTGGCGAACCTGTTCCTGGTGCTGGCCGGTGCGGTCTATCTGGCCGCGCAACCGCAGCTGTATCGGCGCGGTGTGCTGTTGCTGTTTCCCGTGCAGGTGCGCGCCACCATGGACGACGCCGTGCGTGCCAGCGGCACCGCGTTGCGGCTATGGCTGCGCGGGCAATTGCTGGCGATGGTGGTGGTGGGCGCACTCACCGGGCTGGGCCTGTGGGCCCTGGGCATTCCCGGCGCACTGGCCCTGGGCATCATCGCCGGCTTGCTGGATTTCGTGCCGATCGTCGGGCCGATCCTGGCCGCCATTCCGGCCATCCTGCTGGGCTTTACGGTGAGCCCGCAGATGGCGCTGGCCACGGCGGCGTTGTTCGTCGTCGTGCAGCAGATCGAAGGCAACATTCTGCTGCCGTTGATCCAGCAACGCACTGTGGATCTACCGCCGGTGTTGCTGCTGTTTTCGCTATTCGGCATCGGCACGTTGCTGGGGCCCGCAGGTGTCTTGCTCGCTGCACCGTTGACGGTGGTGGCGTTCGTGCTGGTCAAGCGCCTGTATGTGCAGGAAGCACTGCACACGCCCACCTCCATCCCCGGCCAGAAGCACCACTGAGTAAGGCGTCTGCGTAAGCGGCAACGCTGCAATGCAAGCGTGTTGTCCAGGAATGGATGTGCCTGCTTGTGCGCTGCGCATCGCCTACGACGCGATCACTGCAGCGCCGTCTCCCATGGCAGCCGCGCACACGGCGCGCCGCAGCGCGCAGGCTATGCTCGTGTGTTGATCGAGGCCTGGGAGGGCATTGCATGACACACCATCGATGGACACGACGCATGCTGCTGGGGTGCCTGGCGCTGCTAAGCGCGGCGAGCGCGAGTGCGGCTGCGCCTGCAGTTGCAGCCGCATCGAGGCCGGCGGCAACGCAGGGCGTTCGGCATGTACCCGCGTTCGATCTGCCGGTGTCTGAGTACCTGAGCCCTGCGGCACGTGCGCAGGTCAGTGGCGACGTGGACCGCGGCGACCCGCTGGCCAAGGCCGACAACGCCACGCTGCTGCGCCAGCTGCCCACCATCCGCGCCGATACCGAACGTTGGGCCGCAGGCGTCATCGCGCAGATGCGCACGCGCTACGCGGTGGAGATCACGCCCGAGCAGTGGAACGGTGTACCGGTGCTGCGTGTACAGCCGCGCACGCGCACGCCCGAGCAGGCCAAGCGGCTGCTGATCGAATTGCATGGTGGCGGCTTTGTGATGGGCAGTGCGGCCTCGTTCGGGCTGATGGAAGCCATTCCGGTGGCGGCGATGACCGGCATCACCGTGGTGGCGGTGGACTACCGCATGGGCCCGGAGCACCAGTTCCCCGCGGCCAGCGAGGACGTGGCCGCGGTGTATCGCGCCGCTCTCAAGACCTACACCCCGGCGCAGTTGGGCCTGTTCGGCTGTTCGGCCGGTGGCGTGCTCACCGGCGAGGCGCTGGCGTGGTTTGCCAAGGAACAGTTGCCGATGCCGGCGGCGGCAGGCCTGTTCTGCGCTGCGGGCGACGCACGTTACCGCGGCGATTCGCAGCGCGTGGTCGCGGCGGTGAACGATGCCCTTCTACCTGATGTGGCAGGCACCCTGCCGATCATGGAAGACCTGTACTACGGGCCGGATGTGGATTTCCGCGACCCGCTGGTATCGCCGGTGTTCTCCGATGCGGTGCTGCGCCAGTTCCCGCCTACCTTGCTGATCACCGCCACACGCGCAGCAGAGTTGAGCAATGCGTCCTATACGCACGCGCGGCTGGTGGATCTGGGGCGCGAGTCGGACCTGCATGTCTGGGACGGCTTGGGCCACGCCTTCCATCTCACCGACACGCTGCCCGAGAGCCAGCAGGCCTTGCGGGTGATGGCGCGCTTTTTCAGCAAGCATCTGGGCCTGCCGCCGCCGCCACTACCAGCGTCACGCTAACGCGGCACACACACCGGCTACCCGCGGTGCTTACATCGGCCTGCTTAGGTTGAGGTCGACGGCGCTGCAATTGCAGCGCTGACACTGAAACAGGAGAAACGACGGATGAGTCCGCAAATTCCCCAGGGTGCGTTGGTGGTGGTGGCCGATGGCGGCGAAGCGCGGTGGTTCACCAATACCGGCGATGAAGCCAAGGTGGTGCTGCGCCAGCATGCCCGCACCGACGTGCAAAACGTCGATGACGAAGGCCCGGCCGGCAAGATTCCGCCCCGCACCGCAGAGGCGGAACTGGACGAAATGACCTTCGCCAAGCAGCTGTCGCAGGCCTTGAACGACGGGGCGCTCAAGCACGAGTACAACCACTTGGTGCTGGTGGCCGACCCGACCACACTGGGCCGGGTGCGTCCGCTGCTGCACAAGGAAACCCAGCAGCGCCTGGTGGGCGATTTGGCGAAGGACTTCACCAACCTGCCGCTGGAAGATATCCAGCGCGCGCTGTCGTAAGGAGCGCACGCAGCGATGGCGTTCGTGCGGGAGTACGCGGCGCAGGCGCCGGACCGTAGTGCGGTCGATGCGCAACCGGGGCTGCAGGTGCTGGAGTTCGGCACCGACTGGTGCGGCCACTGCATGGCCGCGCAACCGCTGTTGCAGAAGCTGCTGGGCGGTTATGCGAACATCGAGTACCGCAAGATCGAAGATGGAAAAGGGCGGCCCTTGGGCCGCTCGTTTCGCGTGAAGCTGTGGCCCACCATCATCCTGCTGCGCGATGGCGAAGAAGTCGCCCGCGCCGTCAGGCCGCAGACGCGTGAGGATTTGCAGGCCGTGTTATCGGCGTTGGAGGCGGTGGGGTGAAGCCGCTGGTGTGTTTCGGGCGGTCAGCTGTTCTGCTGGTATGAAGTACCGCGGCAGCGCCCTGGCACATCAGGCAAACCATGTAGGAGCGCGCTTGCGCGCGATGAGGCGTTACCGGGAAGGCTTCATCGCGCGCGAGCGCGCTCCTACCAAAAGCAGGTTGTGCAGAAGTCGTTGCGCCTCCAGAGCGAGGGTGTTTGCAGCATCAATAACGCAAGCGCGCGACGTGCAGAGATCGATAGCTCCGTAGGAGCGCGCTTGGGCGCGATGAGGCGTTACCGGGAACGCCTCATCGCGCCCAAGGGCGCTCCTACGAAAGGCAGGCTGTGCAGCACTCGTTACGCCTACGGAGCGAGGTTGTTTGCAGCATCAATGACGCAAGGTCGCGCCATGCAAAGATTGATAGCTCCGTAGGAGCGCGTTTGCACGCGATGAAGCTCTACCGGTAGCGCCTCATCGCGCGCAAGCGCGCTCCTACAACAAGCGGGCGCGGATGATTCATGCCTGCAAAGCCCCGCGCACTTGCTGAAGACACATTCAGGAAAACCCCTGAAATCAGGCCATTTCCCGCAGCGTCCCAAGCTCGCGCCTGCAACGCTGTGCACGCTGGTGTAACATGTCGGGCTGATCAAGCCCTTGGGCACTGCCCACCCCTTGGTCGTCTGTCCCGCAGCGTCGCTGAGTTCACGCGGCCGTCCGGGAATGCCTCCGGCGTCGTCCACTGCATGTGCCTTAGCCATGCAGCGCGTGATGTGCCGTGCCTTGCGTAGTGTCAGGGCGAGCAGGCAGCGATGGCCGCACCAGGAGACTTCCGCATATGCACGACACGCGCGCGATCCGCTCGCATTTCGGTTGGTTCAAACGCCGCCGCCAATTGCAACTCGACGAGGTCACCGTGGTGGACCGCGGCATGCTGCGCAAGGCCGTGGGCGCGGCCGCGCTGGGCAATGCAATGGAATGGTTCGACTTCGGCGTCTATGGCTATCTGGCAGTGACGCTGGGCCAGGTGTTCTTCCCGTCCAGCAATCCCACCGCGCAGTTGATCGCCACCTTTGCGACCTTCACCGTGGCGTTTTTGGTGCGGCCGATCGGCGGCATGGTGTTCGGCCCGCTCGGTGATCGCTATGGCCGGCAAAAGGTGCTGGCGGCCACCATGATCCTGATGGCGCTGGGCACCTTCAGCATCGGCCTGATTCCCGCGTACGCGCAGATCGGCCTGTGGGCGCCGGCGCTGTTGTTGCTGGCGCGGTTGCTGCAGGGGTTTTCCACCGGCGGCGAATACGGCGGCGCGGCGACCTTCATTGCCGAATACGCCACCGATCGCAATCGCGGCTTGATGGGCAGTTGGCTGGAATTTGGCACATTGGGCGGCTATATCGCCGGTGCGGCCACCGTGACCGCGTTGCACATGGCGCTGAGCCAGGCGCAGATGCTGGACTGGGGTTGGCGGGTGCCATTCCTGGTGGCCGGGCCGCTGGGGTTGCTCGGCCTGTACATGCGCATGAAGCTGGAAGAAACCCCGGCGTTTCGCGCCTATACCGAACAATCCGAACAGCGCGAGCGCGAAACCACCGGCCAAGGCCTGATGACCCTGCTGCGCCTGCACTGGCCGCAGCTGCTCAAATGCGTGGGCCTGGTGCTGGTGTTCAACGTCACCGACTACATGCTGCTGACCTACATGCCCAGCTATCTCAGCGTCACCATGGGCTACGCCGAGAGCAAGGGCTTGCTGCTGATCATCCTGGTGATGCTGGTGATGATGCCGCTCAACGTGGTCGGTGGCATGTTCAGCGACAAGCTGGGCCGGCGCCCGATGATCATCGGCGCGTGCGCGGCGTTATTCGCACTGGCCATCCCGTGCCTGTTGCTGATCGGCAGTGGCTCGGACGTGCTGATCTTCACCGGGTTGATGCTGCTTGGCCTGGCGCTGGTGTGTTTCACCAGCTCGATGCCTTCGACACTGCCGGCGCTGTTCTACACCCCGGTGCGCTACAGCGCGCTGTCGATCGCCTTCAACGTCTCAGTGTCGTTGTTTGGTGGCACCACGCCGTTGGTCACCGCGTGGCTGGTGGAGCGCACCGGCGACCCATTGGTGCCGGCGTATTACCTGATGGGCGCGGCGGCGATCGGCCTGGTGACGATGCTGTTCGTGCGCGAAACCGCCGGGCTGCCGCTGCGTGGCTCGCCGCCGGCAGTGGCCAGCGACGCCGAAGCGCGCGCGCTGCTGCAGGGCGACAGCCCGGTCACAGTGGATGCGCAGTTGCCGTTGAGCGGCACGCCGTCGATCGGTCAGCCGCGCCCTGCGTAAGGCCGGGCGGCGCGCTCAGCGCAAGGCCGGGTCGCGGGTGTCGGGCATGTCCGGGTAGGGCATGCCCTGCCCGGTTTCCACGTAGCGTTTGAGGCTGCTGCCCAGGAAGAACTGCCAGCCTTGCGCACAGACCTCGAAGCACGGTGAGTCGCGGTAACCGGACTGCACGAAGTCCAGCCGCGTGCCATCGCTGGTGGACAGCAGATCAAAGCGCATCACCGTGCCCTCCCACGCGGTGGTGTCGAGCATGTTGGAGCGCTCGCAGCGCCAGCACACCTGCCGGTGGTCGGCACCGCCATCGATGCGCAGTTCCACCTGCCAGCCGTGGCCGCTCCAGTCCAGACACACGCGCTCGCCCACTTGCCGCACCTCGCGTGTCCACCAGCGCGCCAACTGCGCGGGCTCGGACAACGCGGCGGAGACCACCTCCGGGGCGGCGGCAATGACGAAGCGATGGCGGATCTCGCGGTTCATCGGTCACGGTGTTGCCTGCGCGGAGGTCGATGATCGCGCATCTTGCGCGCAACATGCAGTTTTCGCCGCGAAGGTTGCGCCCGCTTGTGCGCCGCTCACATGCGGCTGAGTACCATCGCCACAGGCCCCAAGACGATGACGACCGCCATGACGACGCTCCCGATCCCGGTGATGGATGCCGCAGCGCAGCACGATCTGGCCACAGCGCATGCGCTGCTGGAAAACCCCGGTGTGGCCGCACAGATCGCCAATACACTCGGCGCGCCCATCGAAAGCCTGGTGGCCAAGCGGCTGCCCAAGGTGGTGACGCGCAGCATCGACGGCGTCACCCGCCGCGCGCTGCAGGTGGCGATGAAATCCGCGCTGCTGAGCCTGCGCGGCAAGACCGTGGCGCACGCGCCGGCCGCCACCGCGCGGCACACCCTGGCGGTGGCTGTGGCCGGCGGCGCTGGCGGATTCTTCGGCCTGCCTGGGCTGATGGTGGAATTGCCGGTGACCACCACGGTGATGCTGCGCTCCATCGCCGACATTGCGCGCTCGGAAGGCGAATCGCTGCACGACCCGGAGACCGCGCTGGCCTGTCTGGAAGTGCTGGCGCACGGCGGCCGCAGCGCCAGCGACGACGGCGCCGAATCGGGTTACTTCGCGGTGCGCACTGCGATGGCGCAGCAGCTCAGCGCTGCCGCGCACTACGTGGCCGCGCACGGCTTCGCCAGCAAGGGCGCGCCGGCATTGGTGTCGCTGGTCTCGCGCATCGCCGCCAAGTTCTCGGTCAACGTGGGCGAAAAACTCGCCGTGCAGGCCGTACCGCCGGTGGGCGCGGTGAGCGGCGCCACGCTCAACACCTTGTTCATGCGCCACTTTCAGGCGATGGCACGCGGGCACTTCATCGTGCGCCGGCTGGAACGCCGCTTCGGCGCCGAGGCCGTGCGCCGCGCGTATGACGCGTTGCCTGCGCCACGCTGATCACACGGTGGCACTGTTCATGCCGCGTACGCAGCAGCGGCGTGCGCGGCGCTTGCAAGACATGTCGAACAGAGCGCCCCGCGCTGAAGCACGCGCTCAGGCATAGTGCCCGGCGCAGTGGCAGAGCAACGCCGCCACTTCGCGCTTGCTCCATCATCATCACGCGCACTCGGCGATTCGCCCTCTTTGGAGGTATCCATGACCAAACCCTTTGCCCCCGCCTCCGCACGCAACCGCGATCCGATTCTGAGCGTGCTGCAGCGGTACTTCGCTGACCGGCAGCACGTGCTGGAGATCGGTGCGGGCACCGGGCAGCATGCGGTGCACTTCGCGGCAGCGATGCCGTGGCTGCGCTGGCAGGCCAGCGATCATCCGGACCATCTGCCGGGGATGCGGCAGTGGCTGGACGAAGCCGCGTTGCCGAATACGCCGCCGCCGGTTGCACTGCAGGCGGTGTTGACGCCCGCGCCGGGTCTGGCACCGGCGCCACCATTGCCGCCGGTGCAGGCAGGCACGCCGGCCGGCTATGACGCCATCTACAGCGCCAACACCTTGCACATCATGGGGTGGCCACAGGTGCAGGCGTTGTTTGCCGGCTTGCCTGCGGTGATGGCGCCGCAGGCGGTGCTGGTGATCTATGGGCCGTTCAACCGCGATGGTGCGTTTACCAGCGATAGCAATCGCGACTTCGATGCGATGTTGAGAGCGCGCGATGCGGCATCGGGTATCCGCGATGCCGCGGAGGTGGATGTACTGGCCGCGCAGGTGGGTTTGCAGCTGGTGGACGATGTGGACATGCCGGCGAACAACCGCTGCCGGGTGTGGCAGCGCGCTTGATCCTTCGGTGACGATGACGCCGCGCTTTTGCGTTGGAAGGAAATCGTTCGCGCCGTTGGCAACGCGGCACTGTCCTGTCAGGTGCGCCGCCGTTCCAACCACCACACCCCCGCAGCCACGGTAAGCCAGGCGAGCAGCCACGGCCAGCGTGCGCCGGGGTGCGCTGTTGGTGTGGCAGCGCTCGCGCGGCTGGAGCCGCTGGCCGCCAGTGCGGCGGTGGCCTCGCGCAGCTGTTGGCGATACAGCGCGGGCGCGTCGGTGGGCGCGCGCACAAACAGCCAGCGTTGGGTCGTGCCAGTCTGCAGGCGATGCCAGCCGGTGGCGGCCGGCCAGTAGCCGGCGCAAGGCGGCGCGCTGCCGCTGCGTTCGGGCAGCAGCGGGTGGCGGCTGCCATCAGGCGCAATCACGTGGGCGTCTGCGCCGACGTCGCACAAGGTCATGCGTTGCTGCACCCAGCCGTCCTGCACTGGTGCGGGAAGTGCGGCGCCTGGGCGTGCCACCGCGCCGAGCAGTTGCGCCCACAGCTGTGCATGCAGGTCGCTGCGGCCTGCCAATACCAGCGCGTAGCTGTCGTCGACCACGCTCACGCCGATGCGTCCGCGGCCGGCGCTGCGCCACCAGCCCAGCGCAGTGCCATCGCTGGCGCGTGCGGCGACGATGGCGTCTTGAACCTGTGGTTGCAGCGTGCGGCGTTGCAGGGGCGGCACGGCGGTGTCGGTGGTTGTGCTGCCGGTGTTGGTAGTGGTGTCGGTGCCGGCGTTGGCCGGCGCCGCTGCCACGGTCACCGCGGTGCTGGTGTCGCCGCCGCTCACCGGCAGGCCGAGCGCGGCGAGCGCGCTGCGGGTGGCCGCATCCACCGGGCCGGTCACTCGCACCAGCACGCCCAGGCCGCGTGCGATGGCGGCGCCCAGCAGCTGGCGTTGTGCTGCGCTCAAGGCCAGCAGGCGGCGGATGTCCAGCACCAGCACATCCAGCTGGTCCAGGCTGGCGGCGTCCAGGCTGGCCGTATCGCCCAGCTGCAGGCCGGCGCTCACGGTCACCTGGCTACGTACGGTCAGGCCGGCATCGCTGGCCCAGCGGCGCAGGTATTTGACCTCCGGCTGCGGGGCGCCGGCCAGCAACAGCAGGCGGGCCGGCGGCACCGGGACCACCTGCACCGGCACCACCAGATGCCCGCGCTCGGCGCCGGCTGCATCGCGCAGGCGCAGGCCGAACAGCACCTGCCCGGGCGCGCGCGCCAGGCCGCGCAGGTGCACCTGGCCGCGCGCATCCGGCGAGGCGCGGTCGACGCGTTGGCCGGCCGGGTCGAGCAGTTCGACCTGCGCGCCCGGCAGGCCCTGCACCTGCGCAGCGATGGTCAGCGCTTCGCCGGGCGCCACCGACGGCGGTGCCCAGGCGGCGACCACGCCTGCCGGTGCCGGGCTCGGCTGCACCCGCACCGGCACACGCAGGGCGTCGCGGTCGCGCGCGGGCAGGCCGTCGCCATGCACGATCACGGTGGTGGTGCCGGGCGCGCGGCGCAGCGCGGTGGCCAGGTCCGGCATGCGGGCGACGCGCGGCAGGTGCGGGGCTTCCGGCAACGCCACCCATTGCGCGGCCTGGCCCACCTGCGCCGGTTGGGTGCCGGCCGTGGCCACGTGCAGCGGGCCGCCGTCCTGCAGACGCGGCGGTGGCAACAGCACCGGGTAGAGCAGGGCAGCCAGCACGGGTTGGGCCGCAAGCAACAGCCATAGCCTGCCGCGCGGCTGCGGTTGGCGTGCGTGCGTGCGCAGCAACCGCAGCCAGCCCAGCACCACCATCAGCAGCAAGGCCGCGCCCACGATCCAGGGCAGGGCGACGGTCATGACTGCCACCTCCGAGCCGCATCACGAAGCACCGATGCTGGCGGACGCGTCGCACGGCTCAGCGCACACGGTTGAAGGCTGCCGTGTACTCGGCAGAACCAGGACCTGCGGGAACGGGATGCGGCAAGCATCGGTGGCACTGCAGCGGTCATGGCTGTGGCGCCTCGCGCAGGGCATCCAGGTACCGCTGGCCGCGCGCGTCCGCGGCCGGGCGGCGGTGCACCGGGGCCGGCGGCGCGGTGACCGTGCGCCACACCAGGGCGCGCAGCTGCGCCCGGCAGTCGCGGCAGGCCGGTTCGCTGCGCAAGGTCTCCACCGCGGCGGCCAGGCTGAGCGGGTCGGGCAGCTGGTCCTGTGCGGTCTGCAGCCAGCGCGCGTAACGGTCGAGCAGCGCATCGGGCACCGCGCCGTCTTCGTCCAAGGCGCTCCACAGTGCCAGTGCGGTGGGGTCCGTTGGCGGGCGGGTGTCGAGCGCGGCGGGGCGGTCGCCCAGGCCATCGCGCTTGCCGGTCATGCGCCGGCTCGGGTCGATCGGCGGCAACTCCGGCCCCACCCGCGCCAGGTAGATGCGCTCGGCCTGCTGCACCTGCTTGATGAAGCCCAATGCCTTGTTGGCGTACGGCAATGCGCGCTCGGGGTGGCCCTGGCGCAGCTCGCCTTCGGATTGCCACATCTGGTCCAGCGCGGCGCGCAGCAGGGCGCGGGTCTGTGGGTCGAGCAAGGTGGCTGCTTCGGCGTGGTCGTGGGTGTGGCCGAACTCGGTCAGCACGTCCTGTTCCTGACCAAACCCGCCGCGCGCCGGCTGCGCGTCGTCGTGGTCATGATCGTGTGGGTCCAGCGCGGCTGCGCCGGGTGGATGGTCGTGAGCGTCGTGAGCCTCAGCGGTGGCCTTGGCTGTGTGCTCGGCATGTACGTGCTCGGCGGGCGGTGCCGGTGCATCGGCGGTGGGCATGTCGGCCGTGGGCAGGTCGTCGGCTGGCGCGTCGCTGGTGGGCGGCTCATCGGCAGTGGGCGGCCCCTTGGGCGCGCCTTCGCTCTCTTCGCCCAGGAACTGGCCATAGCGCAGCCGCAGCAGGCGCTGGTCCACGCCGATGGCGTCCGAGCGCTTGAGGTAGGTGGCCGCATCCAGGCGGGGTTTTTCCTTCAGCAGCGCCTCGGCGTCGATGATGATCTGGCGCTGGCTGCGGAAATACGCGGGCAAGGTCTGCTTGACGCTGGCCTCCAGCCCGGCGGCCTGGGTCTGCTGGGGCGGCGGCCAGCGCAGGATCACGCTGGCGCTGCGGCCTTCCTGCGGGTCGGGTTGGCGGGTGTCGCGCACCACCAGCTGGGCGATCAGGTCATCGCCGGCGGCCATGCCCAGCGCCTGCGGCTGCAGCGTGGCCACGAAGCTGCGCCGGGTGGCCGGGCCGCTGCCGGTGAGCGGGCGGCGCTCGGTGCGGAAGGTGATGTTCTCGCCGCTGCCCTGGGCCAGGGTCAGGCGCAGTTCGGCGCCGGCAGCCACGGCGTAGTCGTCGCTGGCCTCGAAGCGCAGCGCCCAGGCACCGTTGGCCGGCGTCCACAGCACCAGGCTCTGTTCGGGCGCGAGCACGCGCACCTGCGGCGGGCGGTCGGGTACCACGTCGAGCCGGTGCAGGCGGCGGTCGGCCGGCTGGCCGTCGATGAGGATGCGGTACAGCGTGGGGCGCTCGGCCAGCAGTTGGCCGCGCCATTGCTCGCCGTCTGGCTGCCGGGTCAGCGGAAGGACGCGGCCGTCGTTGAGCCGCAGCGCTAGCGTGCGCGGCGCCGGCTGCACCTGCAGCTGCCATTGCAGCCGGGTGCCGGCCGGGACGCGGCCATCCAGCTCCGGCAGCTCGGCCGGCGGCAACCCGGTGTAGGCCGGCGGCGTGCTGCGCAGCCGGGCCTGGCGCAGGGCGGGTTTGCCGGCTGCGGCGCGCGCGGTGGCGACTGGGTCGGTGGTGGGCGCGGCGGGCGCGCTGGGCTGTGGCCACACCAGCACCGCGACGCCGGCCAGCACGCCGAGCAGGGTCCACGGCCACCAATGCCAGGGCCAGGCCGGGCGCAGGTTGCGCGGGCGGGCGTGCAGGCGCTGTTCCAGGCGCTGGCGTTGCAAGGTCTGCAAGGGGCCGAGCGCGGCGGGCGTGGCGAATAGCAGGTCGCTGCTGTCGTCCAGATCCGGCGCCTGGTTCAGGCGCCGGATCAGCCAGGCCTGGTCCAGCCGCCGCGCGGCTTGCCAGGCCGCCACGGCCAGCGCGGCCAGGCTCGCCAGCAGCACCAGCCAAGCAGCTGTGCCCGCGCCCAGCCGCCAGCTCAGCAGCGCCGGCAGCAGCGCCAACGGCAGCCAGAACAGCAGCACCGCCGCCGCGCGCCGCCGCCGCGCCGCCTGCCAGGCGCGTTGCAGTGCGGGCGTGCTCATGCTGCCCTCCCGCGGCGCGGGCCGGTGGCCAGCCAGCGTTCGATACCGAACAGCAGCAGCACCAGGCCGATCAGCCAGGGTGCCAGTGGCTGTGGGTCGATGCTCAGGCGGATGGCGGGGCCACGCACGGGGCGTACGGCCTGCGCCACCGCGCGCTGCGGAGTGGGACGCGGTTGCAGGGCCTCCTGCAGGCGGGTGGGGAAGTCGGCGTCCAGCAGGGCCGGCAGCGGCTGCGGTTGCAGCGGTGCGGCCCAGCGCAGCACCTGGCCGCGCCCGAGCGCGGCGGCGTCCAGCACGCGGGCGCCCTGGGCATCACGCAACAGCGGCTGCAGCGGTGCGCTGAGCGACGGCGGCAACGGGGTGTCGGCAGCGAGTAGTAGCTGGCCGCCGGCCGTGGCCCAGGCAATGACCGACGCCGGCGGCGCGCGCTGTGGCAGCCACACCACCAGCGTGCCCGGTCCCCAGCGGCTGGGCACGGCGGTCTCCGGCGTGCTGACCGGCAACGCCCCGGGCGTGGCCCAGGCGGCATGCACCGCGCGCAGATAGCGCAGCGCCGGTGCGGCGGCATCATCGGCAATCACCTGCAGGCGCAGTGGTGCGGGGGGCGTGTCCGCCGGCACGGGCGAGCGCCCGGGCGCCACCTGCCACTCCACATGGCGACCCAGCTGCAGGCGCTGCGCATCCAGCCGGCCCCACTGCGCCGGCACGATCACGCCAAGCGTGCTGGCGGCGGGCAGGCTGGCGTCGAGCTCGCGCAGCAGGCTGGTGGCCGTGGCAGTGCTGCCGGCCGGCACCGCAGGCGCGGGCGTCTGCGCATCGATCGGCGGGAAGCCGGGCGCCAGCCACACCCACTGCGTATCGGCTGCGCGCGCACGCACGGTGGCCAGATCCACCCCCGGGCTCACCGCAATGCGCGGGCGTGCATCGTCGTGGTCACGCAGCGCCGGCTCGGCCAGCAACACGGCCAGCGCCGCCAGCAACACCAGGCGCACCAGCAGCAGCGGCCATTCGTCGAAACGCACGTGGTGACGCGGGCGCGGCACGGCACGCAACCAACGCAGCGCAGCGAAGTCGGTGGGGCGGTGCTCGCTGCGCCGCGCCAGATGGATCAGCAACGGCAACACCAGGGCGGCGAAGGCGGCCAGGCCGGCGGGAAAGAGCAACAGCATCATCGCGCCGCTGCCGTGGGTGCGGATGGATGCGGCGATGCCTGCATGCGTGCGGATGGCGTGCGAACGTCATGCATGTCATGCGTATCGGCAGCGTTCACGCAGGCCGCACCACGCCGCCGCATTGCACTGGCGAGAACGCAGCCGTGCCTCATCGCCGCGCCTCGCGCGCGAACAACTGCCGCAGGGCCATGTCCGGCGGCGCATCCAGGTAATGCACGGCGTGTGCAATGCCGGCGGCGTGCCAGCGCGCCTGCCGCGCGCGCTGCGCCTGATCGAAGCGCTGCAGGTAGCCTGCGCGCATGGCCGCGCCATCGCCCAGCAGTTCCTCGCCGGTCTCCGGGTCGCGGAAGCGGTGCCCGCCGTCGAAGGGGAAGTCGCGTTCGTCGCAGGTCAGCACCTGCAGCTGCAGCACGTCGCGGCGTGCGGCGGCGAGTTTTTCCAGTGCCTCCAGCAAGGCATCGTCGAAGCCATCGCCGATCGACAGCACCAGCGCATGCGCGGCGATGCGTTCCCACAGCGGGCGTAGCGCATCCATGCCCGGCCAGGCGCCGCCGGCCCGCAGCCCGTGCAAGGCCAGCCACAGCCGGTCGCGTTGACGCGGCCCGCCGCCGGCCGGCACCGCCACCAGCCCACCGCCATGCACCGCAAACAGGCCGACCTGGTCGCCCTGGCGCAGCGCCACCTCGGCTGCGCACGCGGCCAGCGTGGCCATCGCCTGCAGGCGCGTGCTGCCCGGGCGCGCCTGATCGGCCTGGCCGGCGGAAGCGGTGGCGTCGAGCAACAGCCAGAGCGTGAGCGGGCTCTCGCGCTCGGCTTCGCGCACAAAGAAACGGTCCGAGCGTGCGTAGAGTTTCCAGTCGATCTGGCGCAGCGCGTCGCCGGGTTCGTAGGCGCGGTACTGGGCAAATTCCAGCCCGGCCCCGCGGCTGCGGCTGGCGTGCTGGCCGATGCCCTGCTGGCCCTGCGCGTTGCGCGCGTGCAACTGCAGGCCACGCAGGCGGCTGCGCAGCGCGGCGGGAATCAGGGCCGGCACGTCGATGCTCACGCGTGTGGATGCCTTACGCGGGGTACGGCACGGCGCGCAGCAGCGCGGCGATGACATCGTCGGCGCTGCGTTGTTCGGCCTCGGCGGCGAACGACAGCAGCAGGCGGTGGCGCATCACCGGCGCGGCCAGTGCGGTGACGTCCTCGCGCGTGGCGGCCAGGCGGCCATGCAGCAACGCACGCGCCTTGGACGCGAGCACCAGCGACTGCCCCGCACGCGGGCCGGCGCCCCACTTGATCCATTGGCGCACCTCCCCGCTGGCCTGCGGACCAGGCCGGCTTGCGCGCACCAGGCGGTTGATCCAGGTCAGCAGATCCGCGCCCACGTGTACCTCGCGGACATGCTGCTGCAGCGCCTGCACGCTGGCCGCATCCATCACCTTGGGCACCTGTGCGCTGGCAGTGCCGGTGGTCTGGGTCAGGATGTCGCGCTCTTCCTGCTCGCTGGGGTAATCCACGCGCACATGCAGCAGAAAACGGTCCAGCTGCGCTTCCGGCAGTGGATAGGTGCCAGCCTGTTCGATCGGATTCTGCGTGGCCAGCACGAAGAACGGTGCCGGCAATGCATAGGTGGTGCCGGCGTAGCTGACGGTGCGCTCGCTCATTGCTTCCAGCAGCGCGGCCTGGGTCTTGGGCGGGGTGCGATTGAGTTCGTCGGCCAGCAGCAGGTTGGTGAAGATGGGGCCTTGCTGGAAGCGGAAGTGCCGGTGCCCGGTGCCGTGATCTTCTTCCAGCAGTTCGGTGCCCAGGATGTCGCTGGGCATCAGGTCCGGGGTGAACTGCACGCGCCGGAACTGCAGTTCCAGCGCCTGGCCGAGCGAGCGCACCAGCAGCGTCTTGCCCAACCCGGGCGCGCCTTCGAGCAGGCAGTGGCCGCCGGCCAGCAGGCCGATCAGCAGTTGTTCGACCACCGCCTGCTGGCCCACCACCGCCTGCGCCAACGCTGCACGCAGCGCGCCGAGTTTGGAGAGCTGTGCGGTGAGGAGGTCGTCATTGGGGGAGCTCATGCGGGAAGTCTCGTCGTGGGCGGTGTGCGTAGCGTGGTGCGTGTCATTGCAAGGGCGAGGGTGCGATGCGTGTGGATGTGGCGATGCAGGAGCGTGCTTGGGTGCGATGGGTGACCGGTACACCGCATCGCGCGCAAGCGCGCTCATACGGGGATGGTGGCTGCTCATCGCCTTTATCAAGCTATGCATCTCCAACTCGGTTCTGCAATGTCCTCTCTGACTTGGTAGGAGCGCACTTGTGCGCGATGCGTTACCGATACACCCCAAACGCGCGCCCAGCTGGTTCTATCAATTGGTCAATGCATACATGACGATGTTCACTGCAAACTTGGTGTTGTCTTCGGCCAGGAAGCGTTTGTTGCGCCAGTCGTAATCCCATTCGCAGCCATAGTCCTTGTTGCTGTAGAGCACCCCGAGCCGGCCATCGATGGAGATGCCCTTGAGGTAGTCGTGCACCAGGTCGTCGCCCCAGCCATTGAGCTCGAAGCTCGTGGCGGGCGGGCCGTCCGGAAATTTGAAGAACGCGTTGTACAGCCGGTGGTTCTTTGGCAGTTTCTGCAGCGCACTCTTGCCGAAGATCGAGGCCATCTGCGCTTCGAACGAGGTGGCGAACAAACCATCGATGTCGTGATTGCAGTCGTCCACAAACACGAACCCGCCATTGCGCACGTAGCGTTCGAAATTGCGCAGCTCGGCCGGGTTGAACTCCACCAGCTTGTGCCCGGCCAGGTAACAGAACGGCGCCTGCAACATGCGCGGATCGGACAAGGCGATCACATGTTCCTGCGGGTCCACACGCAGCTGCGTGTAATCGATCAGCGAGGTGATCAGGTTGGACGGCATGCGCGCATCCACGTCCCAGTCACCGGAGTCGTAGCGTAAACGTGTAAACCAGAAATCGTAGTTGCCCGCCGCGCGCGCGCGCAACGGCAGCGCCAGGGTGGCGACGCTACCGAGCAGCAGGCCGAGCACGTGGCGCCGCGAAATGGGAGCCGGGAGACAGTGAAGGGGGGCCGCAGGCGCGCGCGCCTGCAAGGTATCCGTCTGCAAAGAGCGGCTTCTGCTCTTCGATTCCCGAATCCCCACTCCCGATTCCCGGCTCCGACTCACACCGCATCCGACAACGAGGTAAACGTGAAATCACGCAGCCGCATCGGCGGAATCATCATCACGTAGCTGGACTCGTCACCGGCCACGGGTACCGGCCTGCCCAACTCATCGATATTGTTGAGCATGATGATCGGCGATTCGTTGAAGCGGAAATTCTTCACCGGGTACTTGATCTGCCCATTCTCGATGTAGAACGTGCCATCGCGGGTCAAGCCGGTGAGCAGCACCGTCTGCGGGTCGACCATGCGGATGTACCAGGTGCGCGTGACCAGGATGCCCTTCTCGGTGCCGCGCACCAGCTCGGCAATGTTCTTCTCGCCGCCGGCCATCAACAGGTTGCCCGGCTCGCCGATCGCACGCTTGCCGTTCTTCTGCGCCCAGAAGCGCGAATACTGCAGGTTGGCGATCTTGCCGTTTTCCACGATCGGCATCTTCTCGCGCGGCAGGCCTTCCTCATCCCACGGCATCACTGCCGCACGCGGGTCCCAGGGGTCGGCGGTGATGTTCACGCGCGGGTCGTAGACCTGCTCGCCGAGCTTGTTGCCGCCACCCTTCTTGGACAGGAAGCTGCGGCCTTCATCGGCCATGCGCGCATCGAAGTAGCGCATCATGAACGAGATCAGGCCAGCGGCCGCGGCGGGCTCCAGAATCACCGTGTATTTGCCCGGTTCCAGCGCCTTGGCCTCGGCCGAATCGCTGGCCTTGCGCATCGCAATGCGCACGTCCTGCTCGGCCTTGAAATCGGCGGCGTCTTTCAGGTTGCGCCCCACCCAGCCCGAGCCGCGGCCGTCTTCGGTGCGCACGGTGCAGGTGTAGTCGAAGCGGGCGCCGCGCTGGTAACCGAAGTTGCCCTTGCTGTTGGCAAACGCGGTGAAGCTCTGGCCATCTTCCAGAAAGCCGGCGGCGATCAGGCCCTTGCCTTTGCACGGCGCGATCGAATCGGCCGCCACCTGCGCACGGAACGCCGGGTCGATGGCTGCGGTGGATTCGCTGAAGGTGGGGCTGGCGGTGTAGGTCTGCTTGTCGACGGCCGGCATGAATTCCGGATTCTCCGGTGCCAGCCGTGCCAGGTCTTCGGCGCGGCGTACTACGCGTTCCAGCGAGGCATCGTCGAACTCGTTGATGGTGGCCACGCCCACGCGCTTGCCGAACGCCACCTGCACCTGCAGGTCGGTGTTGTCGACGATGCCGCTGGTGGACACGTTATTCAGCGCAAAACGGATGTTGCCGTCGATCGAGCCGGTGAGCTGTGCGGTGCACTCATCGGCCTTGGACAATTTGATGACCTTGTCCAGGATGGCCTTGGCCTGCGCTTCGGTAAGGATGCTCATCTAGTTTTCTCCTGTCAGCCGAGCGAGCGGGCGGTGTTGATGACGTTGATGCCGTCGAAACGGGCGGTGGACGAACCATGCGACACCGCCGACGATTGGCTCGGCTGGCCCTTGCCGTCGAAGAACGAACCGCCCAGGCGGTAGTCGCGTTGATCGGCCACGGCGCTGCAGGCATTCCAGAATTCCGGGGTGCGGATCTGGTAGGCCACGTCTTCGAGCATGCGGGTGATGGCGCCGTTCTTGATTTCGTAGAACAGCTGGCCGCCGAACTGCGCGTTGTAGCGCTGCTGGTCGATGGAGAACGAACCGTCGCCGATGATGTAGATGCCGTTTTCCACGTTCTTGATCAAATCGCTGACGCTCAGTGGCGTCTTGCCGGCCGCCAGCGAGACATTGGCCATGCGCTGGAACTGCACGCTCGACCACGAGTCGGCGTAGCAGCAACCATCAGAGGCGGTCTTGCCGAGAATATGCGCCTGGTCGCGGATGGCCTGGTAGTCCACCAGCTTGCCGTCGCGGATCAGATCCCACTGCTTGGTCTTGACGCCTTCATCGTCGTAACCCACCGCGCCCAGGCTGCCGGGCTGGGTCTTGTCGGCCAGGATATGCACCTTGTCGCTGCCGTACTGGAAGCCGGCCTTGAGCTTGTCGAGCGTGGCGAAACTGGTGCCGGCGAAGTTGGCCTCGTAGCCGAGCACGCGGTCCAGTTCCAGCGGGTGGCCCACCGACTCGTGGATGGTGAGCCAGGTGTGCGAGGGATCCAGCACCAGGTCGTATTTGCCCGGCTTCACCGACGGCGCCTTGAGTTTTTCCTGCGCCTGCTTGGCCGCGGCGATGGCGTCTTCCTTCATGTCGTAGGACAAGCCGTAATTCACCACGCCGTTGGGCGAAACGAACTTGCCCGAGGCCGCACCATCCAGATACTCGTAGCCCAGCCCCATCGGCGCAGACAGCCCATCGCGGGTGCGGAACTTGCCGCTGGCCTTGTCGATGGCGGTCACGCTCATTGGTGCCCAGATGCGGTGCACGTCCTGGTCGATGTAGGAGCCATCGGTGCTGGCGAAATACTTCTGTTCGTTGACCACGAACAGCATCGAGTTGACGAAGTTGGCACCAGCGGCGGTGGCCGCGGCATTGACGCCGAGCAGCAAGTCCACCTTGTCCTTGATCGGCACTTCCATCGCATTTTTCTTGATCGGCGTCTTCCAGCTGACTTCGCCCACGCCGGGCGTGGGAGCGAGCTGGACCGGCGTGCCCTGCACCTTGGCATTGGCCTTGGCGATCGCGGTCGCCTGCTGCGCGGCCTTGGCCACGCCTTGCTCGGTGAGATCGTTGGTGGCCGCAAAGCCCCACGCGCCTGCCACGATCACGCGGATGCCGGCACCGATGGACTCGGTGTTGACCACGTTCTGCACCTTGTCTTCGCGGGTGATCACGAACTGGCGCAGATATCGGCCGATGCGCACATCGCAATAGCTCGCACCACCCTGACGCGCGGCGGTGAGGCCGGCATCGGCCAGGCGCTTCTTGCGGCCCACATCGAAGGGTGTCAACAACTGCTCGGCGGCAATGGCCTTGCCGAAGTAGGCGGGCACGATCAGCCCACCCATGGTCAGCCCGGTCAGGGCCAGGAAATCACGTCGCTGCACGGGCAACTCCCCACTAGTCCCGCGCGGTGCGCGGGTATCCATTTGACGCGCGGATCGCTGCCCACGCGTGTCGACCCCGATTCTTGCTGGACGGTGAATCCCGCGTCAAATGACTTTCGGCAGGGGTGTAGCGGCAATCGCTGTGCTCGCGTGAGTCGAGCGGCACACGCTGCCTGCATGCAACTGTGGCGAGCGGGGCTGGTTGCGTGCGCTTGATGCGCCATCGTGTCGGCACGCGATGGGATCGCTGAAAGGCGTGCATTCTCTTATTGGCGGTCGTGCAATGCGCGACGCGCACGCCCTCGTGCGCAGTGCCTGCTGCTTATAGCTCAGAGAGGCTAAAGACGAAGAGATCGTCTGCCGCGTGGCTGCGGGGCCCGCCCGCCCACCCTCACAGGACACGCCGCAAGTACGTCCCGGTAGGCTCTTACGCGGCATCCATGCCGCGTAAGGTCCCGCGACGGTGGGCGGGCAAGGACCAGTGGAGAGTGTCGGTTTGCGTGGTGCAAGCAGTGCATGACGTGCGTTGTTCGGATAACGGCGCGTCCGATCAGTGTCGCAGGGCAAACCGAGTAACACGCAGGCTTTCAACAAAGCAACCGACTTACTTTCTGGTGCGGTGTCCTCGTCGATTGCGGGACCGTGTGGCGGCATGGATGCCGCCACCGAGCCCCAGGGACGGGTTCACGGCGTGTCCCGCGAGCGGCGAGGGCACCGCGCACTCGACCAACCAAGCTTTTGATCGCACCTAAACGACGGCAACGACTTGCTGAGATTGTGGGTGTGTCTACTTGCAACCAGGACAGCTCTAACAAAGTGACCTACAAACCGTTTGTTGGCAGCTCTCAGCCCAACGAACGCGCGGTGTTGATCACATTGACGCCATCGAAGCGCGCCGTGGATGACCCATGCGACACCGCCGAGACCTGGCTGGGTTGGCCCTTGCCATCGAAGAACGAGCCGCCCAAACGGAAGTCGCGTTGGTCGCAGACCGCGCTGCAAGCGTTCCAGAACTCCGGCGTGCGGATCTGGTACGCGCCGTCTTCCACCAGCCGCGTGACCTGGCCGTTCTCGATCTCGTAGAACAGCTGCCCGCCGAATTGCGCGTTGTAGCGCTGCTGGTCGATCGAGTACGAACCGCGGCCGTGGATGTACAACCCACGCTCGACGTTCTTGATCATGTCCGCCACCGCCAGGGGCGTCTTGCCCGGGGCCAGCGACACATTGGGCATGCGCTGGAACTGCACGTTCGACCATGAATCGGCGTAGCTGCAGCCGTCGGAGGCGGTCTTGCCGAGCAGGTGCGCCTGATCGCGCGTGCATTGGTAGTCGACCAGGATGCCGTCCTTCACCAGCTCCCATTGCTTGCTCTTGACGCCCTCATCGTCGTACCCCACCGCGCCCAGGCTGCCGGGCTGGGTCTTGTCGGCGACGAAGGTCACCGCATCGCTGCCCCAGCGGTAGCCGGCGTCGCGCTTGTCGAGCGTGGCGAAGCTGGTTCCGGCGTAATTGGCCTCGTAGCCCAGCACGCGATCGAGCTCAAGCGGGTGGCCCACCGACTCATGGATGGTGAGAAACAGATTGCTCGGGTCGATCACCAGATCGTATTTGCCGGCCTTCACCGACGGTGCGGTGAGCTTTTCGCGCGCCTGCTTGGCCGCGGCGATCGCATCTTCGCGCGCATCGTAGCTGCGCCCGTAGCCGATGAGCCCGCCAGGCAGGCGATGCTTTTCGGCTGCGTCATCATCCAGGTATTCGTAGCCCATGCCCATCGGCGAGGACAATCCATCGCGGGTGCGGAACTTGCCGCTGGCCTTGTCCACTGCAGTCACCGTGAATGGCAACCACAGCCGGTGCACGTCCTGGTCGATATAGGAGCCATCGCTGCTGGCGAAGTATTTCTGTTCGTTGATCGCAAACATGCGTGAAGCCACGAACGTGGCGCCGGCATTCAACGCAGCGGCGTTGACGTCCATCAACAGCGCCACCTTGTCTTGCAGCGGCACTTCCATTGCGTTCTTTTTGATCGGTGTCTTCCAGCTGACCTGCCCGGCCGGTGTCACCGGCGCCAGCTGCACCGGCGTACCGCCCAGCCGCGCATTCGCCTTGGCGATCGCCACTGCCTGCCGCGTGGCGGTGGCCACGCCATCGCTGGTGAGCGTATTGGTCGCTGCAAAACCCCACGCACCATCGGCCAGCACGCGCACACCCACACCGCTGGATTCGGCGTTGACCACGTTCTCCACCTGCGCTTCGCGGGTGATCACGAACTGGCGCAGATACCGGCCCACGCGCACATCGCAATAGCTGGCGCCCGCGCTCTTGGCGGTGGTGAGCGCGGTGTCGGCCAGGCGCCGATTGCGCGCTGCATCCACCGGGCTGAGCAACTGCTCGGCCGCGATCAGGCGCGTGTTCGGCAGCAGCAACCCGGCAGCACCGATACCGGACAAGGTGAGGAAGGTACGACGGTCCACGTGGCGTTCTCCACTGAAGCGCACGCTGCGCACGTGCAAACCCCGAGGGTGGCGTAGAGGCGTGAAAATGGTCAAGTGATATGCACGGTGACCCGGCGAGCGCGAGCGGTATGGGTAGTACTGCGCTGTTCGACGGGGCTCGCAGTCCGCCTGCTGCCGGTCAGGCGTTATCAGGGCTGTCCAGCATGAATAAATGATTGAACTGCGTTGCCGTTTTGTAGAGGTGCCCGGCCTTGCGCAAGCGCGTGTAGTCGGCGTTGAATGTATCCTGATAACCACGCCCGATGAGAATTGGGGTGAGCAGAAGCCCGTCGCAAACCACCATGCCTTCGTATGCAAACACGCCAGTTTCTACAAACATTGGCGGATCGTGGGCCAACACATTCAGTGGGTCGGTTAACGCTCGAACCTCAAATGCACTTTCAGTTTCGGTGTCGAGGAAGACCGCATGGCGCTTGGTCTGTCGAAGGTAAATCCATCGCCTTATCTGAATGTTTCGCACGGCGCCGGCCACTGAAGATGCAAGTGGCTCGTCTAGCGTCCGCAGCGCATCGATAGTCTTGCCGATCAATCCTGGATTCTGCGATGCATAAGTCCTGGCAGTGACTAGGTCGCGTTGAGTGGACTTGGTTTTCAGCAGCCCGGCATCAGCCAGGATGCGAAACAAGACCTTCTTGTAGCCTTCGATGAAGAGCATCGCTGATTCATGTGGGATAAGCATGACCTAAGAACCAAGACCTGAGATTGATCGTATCAACTGGCATCATGAATAACTTCCGAAGTCAACCTGTGGCCGGCTAACGCTCGCGGTAGCCGCGGCCGCACGCCCCCGCACTCACAAGGAGTCAATCTGCCAACCGTCAGTGACTAGCCGGAACGATGTCTGCGTGTGCAGCCATGACACCCATGGGCGTAGGTGTCATCGGGCCGTCTAATTTATGGGCAACCCAGCGGCCAAATCTCAACCCTGCGCCTTGTCGAACTCCACGTGATACCGCGTCGCCTCGGCCACCTCGTTCTTCGAGCCCAAAAATACCGGCACGCGCTGATGCAGTTGCGTCGGTTGAATATCCAGGATGCGCTCGCGCCCCGTGGTCGCGGCGCCGCCGGCCTGTTCCACCAGCATGCCCATCGGGTTGGCTTCGTACATCAGGCGCAGCTTGCCGGGCTTGGCCGCGTCCTTCTTGTCCCAGGGGTAGATGAAGATGCCGCCGCGGGTCAGGATGCGGTGCACGTCGGCCACCATGCTGGCGATCCAGCGCATGTTGAAATCCTTGCCGCGCGCGCCGTCCTTGCCGGCCAGCAGGTCGCCCACATAGGCCTGCATGGCCGGTTCCCAGTGGCGCTGGTTGGACATGTTGATGGCGAATTCGGCAGTGTCTTCGGGCACGCGCATGTCGGCCTGGGTCAGCAGGAAGCTGCCTTCCTCGCGTTCCAGGGTGAAGGCATGGGTGCCGTGGCCCAGCGTGAGTACCAGCATGGTGCTGGGGCCGTAGATGCAATAGCCGGCGGCCACCTGTTGCGTGCCCGGCTGCAGGAAGTGTTCGTCGCCGGGCTTTTCGGTGCCCTTGGGCGCGCGCAGCACCGAGAAGATGGTGCCGACCGAGACGTTGACGTCGATGTTGGAGCTGCCATCGAGCGGGTCGAACAACAGCAGGAAATCGCCGCTGGGGTATTGGTCTGGCACCGGCTGGCTGTGGTCCATCTCTTCCGATGCGCAGGCGGCGAGGTGGCCGCCCCAGGCATTGGCTTCGAGCAGGATGTCGTTGCTCAGCACGTCGAGCTTCTTCTGCGCCTCGCCCTGCACGTTGCCGGTGCCGGCATCGCCCAGCACGCCGCCCAGGGCGCCCTTGCTGACGGCGATGGAGATGCGCTTGCAGGCGCGCGAGACGATGGTGATCAGCTGGCGCAATTCCGGGTCGATACGGCCGGCGTGTTGCTCTTCGATCAGGAAGCGGGTCAGCGAGGGACGCGACATGGAGCGGGCAGCCTGTGCAGGAAGTGGGCCGCCATTGTCGCCATTGCGCCGTTAGATTTCGATCACCGGCTGCGCGCTTTGCGTCTTTGCGCGGCCACTGCACTGCGCATCGCCCACAAAAAAGCCGGGAGGCGTTAGCGCTCCCGGCTCTTCATCGCGCAAGCTGCGGCGCAGGATCAGCCGCGGCTGACCGTGGCTACGGCCTGGGCCACGTAGTCCAGATTGCGCTGGCTCAGCGCGGCCACGCAGATACGGCCGGTGCCGACCGCATAGATTGCGAACTCGTCCCGCAGGCGGTCCACCTGCGACTTGGTCAGGCCCGAGTACGAGAACATGCCGGCCTGGCGCTGGATGAACTCGAACTCCGGTGCGCCCAGCGCGGCCAGCTTGGCGACCAGGCCGGCACGCAACGCGTGGATGCGCTCGCGCATTTCGGTGAGTTCCTGCTCCCACACATCGCGCAGCTCCGGGCTGGTCAGCACGCCGGCCACCAGGGCGGCGCCGTGCGTGGACGGGCTGGAGTAGATCGTGCGGATGATGCGCTTGACCTGCGACTGCACCGCCTTGGCTTCGGCGGCCGTGGCCGAGACCACCGACAGCGCGCCCACGCGCTCGCCATACAGCGAGAACGACTTGGAGTACGAGCTCGCCACCACGTAGGTGTCGATGCCTTCGGCCGCCAGCAGGCGCACCGCGTACGCATCGGCCTCGATGCCCTTGTCGAAGCCCTGGTAGGCGATGTCCACGAACGGGAACAGGTTGCGTTCTTTCAACAGGCCGGCCAGCTGCTTCCACTGCTCGCGGCTGAGGTCGGCACCGGTGGGGTTGTGGCAGCAGGCGTGCAGCAGCACCACCGTGCCCGGCTCCAGCTTGGCCAGGTCGGCCAGCATGCCGTCGAAGTTCAGCCCGTGGCTGGCGGCATCGAAATAGGTGTAATCCACCACTTCGAAGCCGGCCGCGCCGAACACCGCGCGGTGGTTTTCCCAGCTGGGGTTGCTGATGGCGATGGTGGAGGTGTGCAGCAGCTTCTTGAGCAGGTCCGCGCCCACGCGCAGCGCACCGCTGCCGCCAACGGTCTGCGAGGTCGCCACGCGGCCGGAGGCCACCAGCGCCGACTCGGCGCCGAACAGCAGCTCCTGGGTGGCCTTGTCGTAGGCGGCCAGGCCGTCGATGGGCAGGTAGCCGCGCGGTTTGGCATCCAGCGCGAGCTGCTGCTCGATCTTCTGCACGGCACGCAACAGCGGGATGCGCCCGTTTTCGTCGTAATAGATGCCAACACCCAGATTGACCTTGTTGGGGCGGCTGTCGGCGTTGTAGGCCTCGGTCAGGCCCAGGATGGGGTCGCCTGGAACCTGTTCTACATTTGCAAAGAAGGACACGGCATGACTCGCTGGAGGACGGAAGGTGGGGATACTGCCGGGCGTCGGGCCGCGGCACGGCCAAACCGCCTCATCCTAACAGGGCACGGCGCGGGGTAGCATGCTTCGTTCCGTACGAAACGATGCGGCCACAGTACGGATGAGGGACACTAGCGCCATGCCCAGACTGACCCTGTTGGCCGCCGCGTGCGGCCTGTTCGTAGCGAGCGCGTCGTCGCTCGCCCTGGCCGCCGACGCGGCCCCGCCGATTGCCGCGTTGCCCGCCGTGCAGGTGGATGCCGCACGCGTGCACGGCGTGGACGACTTCGACCTGCCGGCCTCGTTCACGGTGGTGGTGGCCGACGACGACAACCGCCGCGGCGCGCAGGTATCCGAACTACTGGACGGCATTCCCGGGCTGGTGGCGCGCGACCGCCAGAACTACGCGCAGGACACCCAGCTGTCGATCCGCGGCTTTGGTGCGCGCTCCACCTTCGGCGTGCGCGGCGTGCGCCTGCTGGTGGACGGCATCCCGGCCAGCATGCCCGACGGCCAGGGCCAGCTCTCGCACTTCAATGTACTGGGCGCGCAGCGGGTGGAAGTGCTGCGCGGGCCGTTCTCGGCGCTGTACGGCAACTCCTCCGGCGGCGTGCTGCAGCTGTGGAGCGCCGACGGCAAGCCCGGCGACCCATGGCGGCTGCGTGCCACCTACGGCAGCAATGCCACCGTCAATACCGGGGCGCAGTTGCTCGGCCAGCAGGGTGCGGTGCACTACAACCTGGCCGCGAACCACTTCGAAACCGATGGCTTTCGCGACCACAGCCGCGCCAAGCGTGAGTCGGTCAACGCCAAGCTCGGCTTCGACCTGGCGCCCGGCAGCCGGCTGGACCTTGTGCTCAACTATCTGGATGCCCCGGACGCGCAGGACCCGTTGGGCCTGACCCGCGCACAGGTTACCGCCGACCCGCGCCAGGCCACCGCCGTGGCCACGCAGTTCAACACCCGCAAGTCGGTGCGGCAGTCGCAGGCCGGAGCGATTTTCACCCAGCAATTCGATACCCAGACGCTGCGCCTGATGGCCTACGGCGGCCAGCGCAGCGTGGAGCAGTTCCTGGCGATTCCGGTGGCGGTGCAGCGCAATCCGCTGCACTCGGGCGGGGTGATCGACCTGGACAGCAATTATGAAGGCGCCGATGCGCGCTGGGCTTGGCAAGGTCAGGCGCTGGGGCGGCCGCTGCAGCTCACCGTGGGGGCCAACGTCGACCGCCAGCGCCAGCACCGCACCGGTTACGAAAACTTCGTCGGCACCACGCTCGGGGTGAAGGGTGCGCTGCGCCGCAACCAGCGCGATCAGGTCGAGAACGTGGACCAGTTCGCGCAGGCGTGGTGGCAGTGGAGCGACCGCTGGTCGGCGCTGCTGGGCGTGCGCCACAGCGCGGTGCGCTTCCGTTCGGACGACAACTACATCGTCGGGCGGAACCCGGACGACAGCGGCCAGCGCGATTATTCGGCCACCACGCCGGTGGCCGGCATCGTGTTCCGCGCCAGCGACGATCTGCGGGTGTATGCCTCGGTGGGACGCGGGTTCGAAACGCCCACCTTCAACGAACTGGGCTACCGCAGCGACGGCGGCGCCGGCCTGGCGCTGGACCTGGGCGCGGCGAAAAGCCGCAACGTCGAAGTGGGCACCAAGTGGCGCTCGCAAAGCGGTGCGGCGCTGGAACTGGCGCTGTTCCGCGCCGACACCGACGACGAACTGGCAGTGGCCAGCAACACCAACGGCCGCAGCACCTTCCGCAACATCGGCGCCACCCGGCGCCAGGGCGCGGAGCTGAGCTGGCAGCAGCCAATCGGCCAGACCCAGCAGGTGCAACTGGCCTACACCTTCGTCGACGCCACCGTGCGCGACGGCTACCTCACCTGCGCCAGTAGCGGCTGCGCCACGCCCACCGCACCGGTGGCCAGCGGCGCGCGGCTGCCGGGCGTGCCGCGGCAGCAGCTGTTTGCGCGCTGGCAATGGCAGCCGTTGCAGTGGCAGTTCGCCGCCGAATCGGTGGTCTCCGATGCCACCGTGGTCAACGACCTGGCCACCGAGCGCGCGGCCGGCTACGCGCTGGTGAACCTGGAAGCCTCACGGCGCTGGACCACCACCCACGGCGCGCTGCGCACCTTCGCCCGCATCGACAACGCGCTGGACCGCGCGTACGTGGGCTCGGTGATCGTCAACGACGGCAACGGCCGCTATTACGAACCCGGCCCGGACCGTACTTACACCGTAGGCCTGCAGTGGGATTTTGGCAGCTGACGGACACTCGCCATGAAGCACGTGCCCGACTGCGCACTACCTCGTAGGAGCGCGCGCGCGCTCGCGATGGGGCATTCCCATGACGCCTGGCCACGCGCGCGCTTCTGCTTCATGTGCTGAATGTCTCAAGTTTGTAGAGCGCCGCCTTCAGCGTCACCGGGCAATTGATTGACGCGGCTTGGAACGCATGCAGATGCACCAGACAACACCGCATCGCGCGCAAGCGCGCTCCCACCCACTGACTGCTATCGCCTGCATACACGAGAGCCTCGCATGATCGTCGTAGACCACGCACCGGCCGACTGGTTTCTGCTGCGTGATGCAGATGATGGGTATTGGCTGGACGTGAACTGCAACAGGTCTGCAACGGGCTTCTCGATCTTGCTGGCGTTGGATGCCGGTGAGCGTGACACCGTAGTAGCGCATGGTCACGCCGCTTGCCTGCAGCTTGCAGCGCAGGTACAGCGGTGCCCGCGGGATTTTGCCGCGCGTGACATCTCCTCGGTGCATGGCGCGCGCGTGACCGCAGCGGTGCACGCCTGGCGTGCGGCAGGTTCGGCATAGTCACGGCTGTCGGCAGGCAGGGCGCATGCACTACAGTCCACCGCACGCGTTCCGCGCGCGGCGCGGCAAACGCGGTTACCGCGCAACTGTTCGGCGCACAAAACGTGCGTTGCGGTGAGAGAACGTCTTCGGCACGCAGGTCACACCGTCCCGCAAGAGGGTGTTCATGGTCCCGGGCGTGGGCATGCCGTATGCGATGGCTGAGCAAGATGACGGCATGTTGCTGGTCGAGCCACGTGAGCAGCTCGCGACATGGGTGAGCTCCACACCACCGGCAATGCCATCTGGATCTGTGGAGCGATAACGCCATAGTGCCCGCCGGAATCGTGATGCTAAGCTGCGGCCAAGCACACCGCACGGAGCATGTGATGCATTCGACGATCGTGGTTTTCTCTGCAGCCGTGTGCGTCATCGGCGCGCAAGCGGTTGCGGCTGCACCTGCCACTGAACAGGCGCAACTGCGGGTGATCCGCACGTTTCCCGCCGATAGCCCGGCCGTGTCGCAGGTGCATCGCTGGTTGCTTAGGCAGCCTGCAAAGATGCGGCCACCAGCGACGGCCGCCGCGTTGGGCCAGGTGCGCACCAGCTACGTCATGCACGCGTCCGACCCTGCACGCCGGGCACTGCTGACCAGAACCGATGTGGCATTTCCGGAGCGGGGGCAGACGGGCGATGCAGTGACCATCGACAGCTGTGCCGGCGACACACGCCTGCACTGGACCTATCGCTGGGACGCCACGTCAGCGCAGGCCGGCTGGCAGCTGCAGGCCTCGGAACTGGAGCGCGTGCCGGACTGCACGGCCGCGATGGCCGCACTGCCTGGCGCCGCATCGCAGGGTTGAGTCGCGCATGAGCCAGGCACGCCCGCGCACGCACCGGCGTGGATTTCACGCCGGCTGAAGATTGCACCGGGGCGTTCGGTAATGACGCGCTGCAGCGCAATTGCAGCTCGATGCGCACTACGGCAACTTCGCAGCGATGACGCAATGCAACAGCTTCGCGCGCACCATTGCGTGCAAATGGCGCTTGGGTATACACGTGCGGATTCGCCGCCTGCAGGAGACTCCGATGAATGCACTTCCTTCCGCCAAGTCCCTCAACACCGACCCGCAATCCATCTTCAAACCACGCTACGACAACTTCATCGGCGGGGCGTGGGTGGCGCCGCAGGGTGGTCAGTATTTCGACAACACCACGCCGATCACTGGCAAGGTGTTCACTTCGATCGCGCGCTCTACCGCGCCAGATATCGAAGCCGCATTGGACGCCGCGCACGCGGCCAAGGAGGCGTGGGGCAAGACCTCCACCACCGATCGCTCCAACGTGCTGCTCAAGATCGCCGACCGTATCGAGCAGAACCTGGAATTGCTGGCCTACGCCGAGACCTGGGACAACGGCAAACCGGTACGCGAAACGCTCAATGCGGACGTGCCGCTATGCGTGGACCACTTCCGCTATTTCGCCGGTGCCATCCGCGCGCAGGAAGGCGGCATCTCCGAGATCGACAGCGACACCATTGCCTATCATTTCCACGAGCCGCTCGGCGTGGTGGGGCAGATCATCCCGTGGAATTTCCCGCTGCTGATGGCCTGCTGGAAACTCGCGCCCGCCCTGGCCGCCGGCAACTGCGTGGTGATGAAGCCGGCCGAGCAGACCCCGGCCTCGATCCTGGTGCTGATGGAAGTCATCGGCGATCTCCTGCCGCCCGGCGTGCTCAACGTAGTGAACGGCTTCGGGCTTGAGGCAGGCAAGCCGCTGGCCAGCAATCCGCGCATCGCCAAGATCGCCTTCACTGGCGAAACCACCACCGGCCGGCTGATCATGCAGTACGCCAGCCAGAACCTGATTCCGGTGACGCTGGAGCTGGGTGGCAAATCGCCCAACATCTTCTTTGCCGATGTCATGGCCGAAGACGATGACTTTCTCGACAAGGCAGTGGAAGGTTTCGTGCTGTTTGCCTTCAACCAGGGCGAGGTCTGCACCTGCCCGTCGCGCGCGCTGATCCAGGAATCGATCTACGACACATTCATGGAAAAGGCGCTCAAGCGCGTGGCCGCGATCAAGCAGGGCAACCCGCTGGATCCCAACACCATGGTCGGCGCGCAGGCCTCCAGCGAGCAGCTGGAAAAGATTCTGTCTTACATCGACATCGGCAAGCAGGAGGGCGCCGAAATCCTGATCGGTGGCGAGCGCAACATGCTCGACGGGGAGCTATCGGATGGTTTCTATGTCAAGCCGACCGTGTTCAAGGGCCACAACAAGATGCGCGTGTTTCAGGAAGAAATCTTCGGCCCGGTGGTGTCGGTGACCACCTTCAAGGACGAGGCCGAAGCCCTGGCGATCGCCAACGACACCTTGTACGGATTGGGCGCCGGCGTGTGGAGCCGCGATGCCTCGCGCCTGTACCGCATGGGCCGCGCGATCCAGGCCGGCCGCGTGTGGACCAACTGCTACCACGCCTATCCCGCGCATGCCGCGTTCGGTGGCTACAAGCAGTCGGGCATCGGCCGCGAAAACCACAAGATGATGCTCGACCATTACCAGCAGACCAAGAACCTGCTGGTGAGCTATTCGCCGAAGGCGCTGGGGTTCTTCTGATGCAAGGCGAGCGGCATGTGGTAGGTCCATCCTGCCGCATGCCGCGGTGCGCTTGCCGCGAAGGGCATTGATGCAGACAAACGCCTTCACGGCGACGCGTCAGCAAGTTCGAGCAGACTGCTTGCCAGTGTGCAGAGCTGCTGAGCGAGCAACGGAGAGAGATAGTGCACAACACAACCGAGGTCACGTTACCGCTGCAGGTCATGGCGACCCTACCCGCACTGCAGCTAATCGACACCTTGCGTGCGCGTTACGGTGACGTGCTGTTCCATCAATCTGGCGGCTGCTGCGATGGGTCGTCGCCGATGTGCTTCCCGGTGGGCGACTTCATTGTGGGCGACCGTGATGTGCTGCTTGGCGAGATCGGTGGTGCGCCGTTTTATATCAGCGCGCCGCAGTTCGAATACTGGAAGCACACGCAGCTGATCATCGATGTGGTGCCCGGGCGCGGCGGGATGTTTTCGCTGGAAAACGGCGAGGGCGTGCGTTTTTTGGTGCGCTCGCGCCTGTTTAGCGACGACGAATTCGCGCAGCTGCAGCTGGCCAAGCGGGTGTAACCCTGCGCGGGGGTTGGCAGACGTGTAACGACCTCGCTTGTTGGCTGAATACCAAACAGCGCGCAGGGCCAAGATCAACCGCGCGCCCGGATCACTCGCCACAGTTTTCCGAGAAATTCCCAAGGCACAGCGCATCCAGTTCTGAATGCGCTAAAAGCCTCAAACACCTAGCGCTCGCGCTCACGACACCTTGGCGCAATTACCACGCCCTGGTAGGAGCGCGCTTGCGCGCGATGAAGCCTTCCCGCCGCAGCCTCCCGGCGCCTGCAACATGCCGCATGCAGTCCAACGCGCGCCGCTTACGGCGCAGTGCCGGGCGTCTTGGCGGGCGTATCGTCGTCGGCGGGAATGACGGTCTCGGGGGCATCGCCGGCGCCACGGTCTTCGTAATGTTCGGCGTCACGCTTGCCGTGCTGTTCGCCGGGGTGCGTTGGTTGTTCGCGCAGGGGGTCACGGGACATGGTAGGTCTCCAGCAGATGTCGGGTACGCAGTTCACCGCCTCGGCGGTGAAGGCGACGCAAATCGCAGTTTGCAAGCGAATTTCTCACGCATGGCTCACGGCGCCCGCGTTACTGCTGTGCTCCCCCAAACGCCAGCACGTGGAGTCCGCCATGCGCCCCCTGGACCGTCGCCCCGATCGTCGCCTGTTCAGCGCGCACGCTGCGCCGGCACCAACCGAGCGCAAGTGCCGTACGCCGCAGAGCGATGCGGTAGGTGTTGCGCAGGATTTCCACTGTTACAGCGTGGCCGATTTCCAGCGCCGTCGCCGGCGCGGCGGGCCCACCTGGCGCGATCTCTCTCCTGCGTATGCATTCGCCCGCGTCACCCACGCCGCAGACTGGCCACGCGGTGCCGACCTGCACTGCGAGCAGGCACTGGCCGCACAGTGGGAAAGCATGCGTGGCGATTCGCGGCTGGACTGGCCGCATGCCCGCGATGTGGTCGAGGACGCTTGGCTGGCGCTGGACCATATTCCCGATGCGGCCGTGCACGGAGTGGCGCACTGATGGCACGACCGATCTGGACCGGAACGCTGTCGTTTGGCCTGCTCAACGTGCCGGTGTCGCTGATGTCGGGCGAACGCAAGGTGGATCTGCATTTCCGCATGCTCGATTCGCGCGACAAGAAGCCCATTCGCTTCGAGCGCGTCAATGCCGACACCGGCGATGAAGTGCCGTGGAAGGAAATCGTCAAGGCCTTCGAGTACGACAAGGGCAGCTATGTGATCGTCGAGGAGCAGGACATCCGCTCCGCAGCGCCGGAAAGTCACGAGACGGTGGAAGTCGAGACCTTTGTCGATGCCGCCGACATCGACCCGCGCTACTTTGAGAAGCCCTACATCCTGGTGCCCGGCAAGAAGGCCGAAAAAGGCTATGTGCTGCTGCGCGAGACCTTGCGCGATACCGGCAAGGTAGGCATTGCCAAGGTGGTGATCCGCACCCGCGAATACCTGGCCGCGGTGATGCCGCAGGGGGATGCGTTGATCCTGCTGCTGCTGCGGTATCAGCAGGAAGTGGTGGACCCGGAAGATTTCAAGCTGCCGTCCGGGGCGGTGAGCGAGTACCGCATCACCGCCAAGGAGCAGGAGATGGCCAAGCAACTGATCGAATCGATGTCCGGCAGGTGGCAGCCGGAGGATTACCACGACGAGTTCCGCGGCAAGCTCGAGCAGATCCTGCGCAAGCGCATCCAGGCCAAGGGCGGCACCACGCAGGTGGACGACGAACCGGCCCCGCACGAAGACGCCACTACCAACGTGGTGGACTTCATGTCGTTGTTGCAAAAGAGCCTGCAAGCCAACACGCGTACCCCGGCAAAGAAAACCACGGCCGCGGCTGACACGCCGCCGGCCAAGAAAACCGCCACCAAGAAGGCGGCAAAGAAAGCGACCAAGAAAACCGCCACGAAAGCCACCAAGAAGGCGGCGCCGCGGCGCAAGGCCGGGTAAGCGCCGATGTCGTTGCGCGACTACACCCGCAAGCGCCGCTTCGACCAGACCCCGGAGCCGGCCGAGGACGCCGCGGCGACAGCGCATCGGCAGCCGATCTTCGTGGTGCAACTGCATCACGCCAGTTCGCGCCATTACGACTTTCGCCTGGAAGCCGATGGCGTGCTCAAGAGTTGGGCGGTGCCCAAGGGCCCGTCGCTGCGTGCTGGCGAAAAACGCCTGGCGGTGCAGGTGGAGGATCACCCGCTCGCATACGCGGGCTTCGAAGGCGACATCCCGCAAGGGCAGTACGGGGCGGGGCACGTGCAGGTATTCGACCACGGCACCTGGCACTGCGATGGCGACGCGTTGGCGGCGCTGGATGCCGGCAAGCTGGACTTTGACCTGCAGGGCGACAAGCTGCGCGGTGGCTTTGCGCTGGTCCGCACCCGCCTGCGTGGGCGCCAGCCGCAGTGGCTGTTGATCAAGCGCGACGATGCCCATGCCGCCGATCTGGACGCCGATGCGTTGGTAGCCGATTCCGATGCCACAGCGCAGGCGATTGAGACTCCATCGGCTGCAGCCGCACCGGCGCGCCGTGCCAAGGCCAGCCGTCGTCGACGCACGCCGGCCGAGGCGTTGGTGACAGAAAAATCCGCATCCGCCAGCCGCCCGCGTGCTTCCGCAGCCACACAGGCCCACTGGCGCACGCGCGCACTGGCCTTGCCGGGCGCGCGCGATGCGGCCTGCCCTACCGGCTTGCGCGCGCAGCTGACGTTGCTGCGCGCTGAGGCGCCGGATGGTGCGCAGTGGCTGCACGAGATCAAGTGGGACGGCTACCGGTTGTTGACCGATCTGGTCGATGGCCAGGCGCAGCTGCGCTCGCGCAACGATCAGGCCTGGACGGACAGCTTTGCGGAAGTTGCCACGGCCGTGCAGGCATTGCCGGTGCGCGATGCGCGCCTGGATGGCGAACTGGTGGTACTCGACGCGCAAGGCCGCAGCGATTTCTCTGCGCTGCAGCGTGCCATCGACGGCACTGCGCGCCAGCCTTTGCGCTACCTGGTGTTCGATCTGCTCGGCGTTGCCGGCGTGGATCTGCGTGCCACCCCGCTGCTGGAGCGCAAGCAGTTGTTGCGTGCGTTGCTCGGCGAAACGCCGGGCACGCTGGCCTATAGCGCGCATGTGATCGGCCGCGGACCGGAGGTGTTCGCCGCCAGTGCCGACAAAGGCTGGGAAGGCATCGTCAGCAAACGCGCGGACGCGCCGTACCGCGGTGGGCGCAGCGCCGATTGGGTCAAGACCAAGCACGAAGACAGCGACGAGTTCGTGGTGGTGGGCTACACCGACCCCAAGGGCGCGCGCAGCGGGTTTGGCGCCCTGTTGCTGGCACAGCTCGACGGCACGCAGCTGCGCTACGTGGGCCGGGTCGGGACCGGTTTCGACAGTGCCCTGCTCGGCGAGATCACCGCGCAATTGCAGGCATTGCACAGCCCGCAGCCCACGCTGGAATTGCCCGCGCACATTCCCGGCCGGCCGCGCGATGTGCACTGGGTGCGCCCGGTGTTGATCGCCGAGGTGGCGTTTCGCGGCTGGGCCAAGCAGGGCCTGCTGCGGCAGGCGGCCTTCAAGCGTTTACGTGAGGACAAACCAATGAGCGATCTGGGCGGCGACCGCGCCGCGCCGACCAAGGCGCGGGGAGCGCGCACGCGGACGGCTGCAGCTGCTGCGGGCAAGGCATCACGTGCTGCAGCGACGCGCACTGCGGCGGTATCGGCTGGCGGTTCGGCTGCGAAGCCGGGCAAGGCGGGCAAGTCGTCCACTGCAGCGGATGTCAGCACACCGTCGCGTGTCGCCAAACAACGTGTGACACCGGCCGCCAGTTCCGCTGCCAAGCCAGGAAAGCCGGGCAAGTCGTCCGCAGCGGCCACGGGCACTGCCTCGCCGCGTGCGGCCAAACGAGGTGCGGTGTCTACCGCCAGCGCATCGTCTACTCCGAAGTCGGGCAAGCGCAGCGTTTCCAGCGGGTCCGCAGCGTCCGGCAAGCCGGCCGCGCCGAGCAAGGCCGCATCGTCCAAAACGGCACGCACACCAGCTACGTCATCGGCAAGGAAAACCTCGACAGCAACGGCAGCGTCATCCATACGGAAAGCGAGGGCATCGGCCTCCAACGCGCCAGACGGCGTTGCCATTACCCATCCTGAGCGCGTGGTGTTCCCTGCCGCCGGCATCAGCAAGGGCGATGTGGCCGCGTATTACCGCGCGGTGGCACCGCTGGTGTTGCCGGAGATCGCGCGCCGGCCGTTGTCGTTGTTGCGCTGCCCCGATGGCGCTGCAGGTGCGTGCTTTTTCCAGAAGCACGAAGGCCGCCATCTTGGCGCGCACATCAAGGCCATCCCGCTCAAGCAGAAGAGCGGCACCGAAGATTATCTGTACATCGAGGATGTGGCAGGGCTGCTGGAACTGGTGCAGATGAACACCCTGGAGCTGCATCCCTGGGGCGCCCGGGTGGATGACCCCGAGCACCCCGACCGGCTGGTGTTCGACCTGGATCCGGGTGAAGGCGTGGCCTGGACGCAGGTGGTGGCCGCCGCACGCGAGATCCGCAGCAAGTTGCGTGCGGCCGGGCTCGAAAGCGCCGTGCGCCTGTCGGGTGGAAAGGGGCTGCACGTGGTGGTGCCGATCATGCCGCAAGCCAGCTGGGACCAGGCACGTGATTTCTGCGAAGCCTTCGCACAGGCCTTGGCCACTCAGGCCCCGGAGCGCTATGTGGCCACCATGAGCAAGGCCAAGCGTCACGGCGTGATCTTTGTCGACTGGCTGCGCAACGGGCGCGGCAATACCAGCGTGTGTTCGTGGTCGCTACGCGCGCGCGCGCACGCCACCGTGGCGGTGCCGCTGCGCTGGGAGGAGTTGGGCAAACTCAGCGGCCCGGATGCGTTCCCGCTGGACAAGGCCGTGCAACGTGCCAAGCGCCAGCGCAATGATCCCTGGGCGGAAGTGCTGGCGTTGAAGCAGGTGTTGCCTGGCTAGGTGCTGGGTGCAGAGCGTGCATGATGGGCCTGCGGCACTTTGCCGGTGGCATGCGCTGCATATGATCGGAATAGCGGAGGGCAGCACCTCTCACGTAGGAGCGCGCTCGCGCGCGACGAAGCCTTCCCGGGAATGCCTCATCGCGCGCAAGCGCGCTCCTACGTCGGCCGACGGCTGCGGGCGTGACGGGACATCAGACCAGGCACCAAGATTTGTCGACTCGGCCTATGCGCCGTAGACCTCGATGCAATATGTGGTTCATTCGGGCATCAAGCCACGTAGGAGCGCGCTCGCGCGCGATGAGGCCTTCCCGGTAACGCTCCATCGCGCGCAAGCGCGCTCCTACGACGGCCGACGGCTGCGGGAATGCCGGGACATCAGACCAGGCACCAAGATTTGTCGGCTCGGCCTGTGCGCCGTAGACCTCGATGCAATCTGGGGTTCATCCGGGCATCAAGCCACGTAGGAGCGCGCTTGCGCGCGATGAGGCCTTCCCGGTAACGCTCCATCGCGCGCAAGCGCGCTCCTACGAAAGGCGCAAAGTTGGTCGCTGTGAGGCAACCATGTCTGTTGCTAGCTCAACCAACAGCAGCAAGCCCAGGACATCGAAAACCGTACGCGCGCGATGCTCTAACGATTCCCGATTCCCGATTCCCGATTCCCGATTCCCGATTCCCGATTCCCGGCCTCAAGGCACAACCGCCGCCTCGCGCGTCACCCGGCTCAACGCGTCGCCGCTGATCTCGGCCACCGAATGCGTGCCGGTGAGGATCATCGCCACGCGCATCTCGCGCTCGATCAGGGTCAGCAGGTTTTCCACGCCGGCCTGGCCGCCGGCGGCCAGTGCGTAGACGAACGCGCGGCCGAGCAGCACCGCATCGGCACCCAGCGCCAGCATGCGCACCACATCTAACCCACTGCGGATGCCCGAGTCGGCCAGGATCTTCAGCTCGCCCTTCACTGCATCGGCAATCGCCGGCAATGCGCGCGCGCTGGACAGCACGCCATCGAGCTGGCGCCCGCCATGGTTGGACACCACGATGCCGTCGGCGCCGAAGCGCACCGCGTCGCGTGCGTCCTCCGGGTCGAGGATGCCCTTGATCACCATCGGCCCGGTCCAGAACTCGCGGATCCATTCCAGGTCCTTCCACGAGATGGAGGGGTCGAAATTGGCCGCCAGCCAGCCGATGTAATCCTGCAATCCGGTGGGGCTGCCGCGGTAGGTGGAGATGTTGCCCAGGTCATGCGGTTTGCCGAGCAGGCCCACGTCCCACGCCCAGCGCGGGTGCGTCATCGCCTGCAGCATGCGCCGCAGCGACGCGTTAGGCCCGCTCATGCCCGAGTGCGCATCGCGGTAGCGCGCGCCGGGCGTGGGCATGTCCACCGTGAACACCAGCGTGGTCACCCCGGCGGTCTTGGCGCGCTCCAGCGCGTTGCGCATGAAGCCGCGGTCCTTGAGCACATACAGCTGGAACCACATCGGGCGGTCGATCGCTGGTGCCACTTCCTCGATCGGGCACACCGACACCGTGGACAGCGTGAACGGAATGCCGCGCGCAGCGGCTGCACGCGCGGCCTGCACTTCGCCGCGGCGTGCGTACATGCCGGTGAGCCCCACCGGTGCCAGCGCCACCGGCATCGCCAGCGTCTCGCCGAACAGCTCGGTGCTCAGGCTGAGATCGGACATATTGCGCAGCACGCGCTGACGCAACGCGATATCCGCCAGGTCCGAGACATTGCGCCGCAAGGTGTGCTCGGCATACGCGCCGCCATCAATGTAGTGGAACAGGAACGGCGGCAAGCGGGCTTCGGCGGCGGCGCGGTAATCGGAAGCGGCAGAAATGATCATCGAAGGCGGGGAGCGGCGGGGGCAGCCTCAGAGTGTAAGACGATCGCCCGTGGCGCGAACCGTCGCGGCCAACGCGCACACGTGGGTGTACAGCGATGCAGGCGGCCGCCGCGGATGTGCCCGGATGCGCAGCCGCGGCCGAATCACGGCATCTTCGCTATCACGCCGCTCCTGCGGCGGTGCCACAGCATAGCGGCGGCACCGCAGGCGCCATGCACACCGAATCGCTGTCCATCCCAACGAAGCGTAGCCACACGGGGATCCCGCTGTGACCACGCACGTGTTCACCACACCAGTGGCAGCAGGCGCCAGCTCTGGGTGGCGTAGTCGGCGTAGCGGGTGGGGAAGGCGCGGCGCAGCGCGGCTTCTTCCACGCGGATGCGGCGCAGGAAGACCCAGGTCACCGGCAGCACGATCACCAGCAGCGACAGCGCATTGCCCATGCCCAGCGCCATCCCGTAGAAGCACAGCAACGCGCCGGTGTAGGAGGGGTGGCGCAACCAGCGGTATGGGCCGCTCCGCACCAGCTGGTGGTCGGCCTGGATGGTGACATCCACCGTGAACCAGCGCGCCAGCACCTGGATCGCCCACACCCGCAGCCCCAGGCCGCCGGCGATCAGTGCACAGGCACCCCAGCGCAGCGGCTCCTGCCAAGCCGGCGGCCAGTGGCTGATGCCGGCGAAGGCCAGCCCCACCGCCACCGCGATCGACAGCGACAACACCCGCCACAACTGGCCCAGCGTGCCTTGGTCGTGCGCCCCGCCATCAGGGGCGCGACGTTGCCGGCGCAACCAGAGTTCGTAGCCCACCCAAAGCAGGCTGAGCGCGGTGAGCAGGTGAGATGCAGACATGGGTGACTCCAGGAATGAGGGCGGTGGTGAGGAGCGATGTGCCAGGGCGACGGTGTGCATGGTGGAGAAGGGCCGCATCTGCAAGGCCGGTGCTGCGGGTGCCCTGCAGCGTGTTTCCAGGGGCCTGCATCACCTGGCAGAACCGTCACTCGGCCAGTGACCCCAGTCTGCCCAGGCGCGGCACCGGCCACAGTGGCCGCAGGTCATCGATCCCACCTGCCGGAAGTCACTTTCTGCATCGCCGCCATTGCTGTTGGCGGGTGCGGCGGTCAGCATCGCCGCATGACAACTCTCCTGCGTGATCTGCTCAAACCCCTGAACCTGGCCGGCGTGTTCACCATCGCCGCGGTCGCCCTGTCGTTCGGCCAGGATCTTGCGCCGCACGGGCTGTGGCGCTGGGCCACGGTGATCGGCTTCACCGCCCTGTTCCTGTTTCGCGCGTTGCTGCCGCCACGGCCGCTGCCACAGCATGCGGCGCTGCTGCTGCAGGCCCTGCTGGCGGTGGCACTGATCTGGCTGGAACCACGCACCGGCACCTCGCCGGTGCTGCTGGTGCTGGTGGCCGCGCAGGCGGCCATGCGCTGGCCGCCGCCGCAGGTGCTGGCGCTGATGCTGGTATTGAACGCGGCCATGTACGCGGTGTTCGTGCTGGCGGGTGTGCCGCGTCCCTTCCTGATGGTGGCCATCTACACCAGCTTCCAGGCGTTTGCCGCGCTCACCGCCAACTATGCGCGCAGCGCCGAGCGCGCCCGCGATGCGCTGGTCTACGTCAATGCCGATCTGCTGGCCACCCGCGCGCTGCTGGCCGACAGCGCCCGCGACGCCGAGCGGCTGCGCCTGGCCCGCGAGCTGCACGATGTGGCCGGCCACAAACTCACCGCCATGCGCATCCACCTGCGCCTGCTGCGGGCCGAACCGGCGCTGGCCCCGCGCGAGGACCTGCGCATGCTGGAGCAGTTGTCCGGCGAGCTGCTGGGCGATATCCGCAGCGTGGTGCAGTCCTTGCGCGACGATGCCGGGCTGGATCTACACACCGCATTGCACGCGCTGGCCGCGCCGTTCCCGCGGCCGGCATTGCGGCTGCAGATCGATGCGCAGGTGCGCGTGAGCGACCCGCAGGTGGCCGAAGCGCTGGTGCGGCTGGTGCAGGAAGCGCTGACCAACGCCGCCCGCCACGGCGATGCCGACACGGTGACCGTGGCGGTGCGCTGCGACGCCGGCGCGTTGTGTGTGGACATCCAGGACGATGGCCGCTGCGCCGAGCAGATCCACGAAGGCAACGGCATTGCCGGCATGCGCGAACGCCTGGCCGCCCTGAGTGGGCAGCTCGACCTGCGCCGCGCCGCCCACGGCGGCCTGCACCTCACCGCCAGGCTGCCGGCATGAGCGCGCTCCGGATCGCCCTGGCCGATGACCAGGTGCTGGTGCGTGCGGCCTTGCGCGCGCTGTTGCAGCAGCAGGGCATCACCGTGGTCTGCGAGGCCGACGACGGCCAGGCCCTGCTCGATGCGCTGGCCACGCACAACGTGGACGTGGTGCTCAGCGACATCCGCATGCCCGGCCTGGACGGCATTGCCGCGCTGGAACAATTGCGCGCGCGCGGCGACCGTACCCCCGTGCTGCTGCTCACCACCTTCGACGACAGCGAGCTGCTGCTGCGTGCCTGCGAGGCCGGCGCGCAGGGGTTCCTGCTCAAGGACGCCGCGCCGGACGACCTGCACGAAGCCATCGCCCGCGTGGCCGCCGGCGAGACCCTGCTGCAGCCGGTCAGCACCGACCCGGTACGCGCCCGCTACCAGTTCCGCGACCAGCAGGCCCCGCGCGAGACCTTCAACGAACGCGAGGTGGCGATCCTGCGCCTGCTCGCCGGCGGCTACTCCAACAAGGAAATTGCCCGCACCCTGTTTCTGGCCGAAGGCACGGTGAAGAACTATGTCTCCACCATCCTGGACAAGCTCGGCACCCGCGACCGCACCCGCGCGGTGCTGAAGGCGATTACGTTGCGGGTGATTTGAGGGCGGCGCTGCTGCCATTCCATACCCGCAGCGCGACCGAGACTATAAGAGCGGCTAACAAAACGTAGCGAGCAGCCGTCAGGTGGGTGCGGACGGCGCGGAGGAACAGGAGTGTACGGGGGTACATGCCGATTCCGAGCACCGGCCGAGCCCGCCTGGCGGCTGCGCAGTAGTTTTGATAGCTGCTCTAAATCGCGGCGCCGCAGCTGCAGCGATCCGCGAGTACCGACAGCGGGCCGGTGCGCCCTTGCAGGCGTGCCGGCCCGCCAGCGCTTACTCCTGCGGCAGCTTGGAAATTGCGATCCCGACGATCAGCGGCTGCTCGGATGTCGTGGTGCCGGTGAAGCTTTGCCCTGATTCGCTCAGGCTCCAACCGGCCTTTTCGCTGCCGCCTTCGGCTTCGAAGGTGAACGGGCCGATGCGCAGCCCGGTCGAGACCTTGAACATCTCGGAGAACTTGCTGAAGGACGACTTGCTGGTGGTGATGGTGAAGGTCGGCTTGTAGCCCACGTACATACCGGTCTTGAGGAGACCGAAGAAGCCCTTCTCGCCAAACACGGCCTGGGTGCCGTCCTCGCCGAACGCGCTATAGCCCTTTACGAACGGGCCGTTGCGCTTGCTGCGCACGAACGGGCCGTTGTACCAGTCGCTGGGCTGGATCTGGATCAGGTCCAGCGCTTCGAACTCCACCGAAACGTCGAGTTCGTTGTCGGTCTCGAACTCGTCGATGCGCTGCCACTTGCCGGCGACTCGGACTTCCCAGAACAGCTGGCGAATCTTGGCCGAACCGCCGGCCCAGGTCTTGCTGTAGTCGTAGGCCGCATCGCGGTTGGTGAAGCCCATGGTGGCGCCCGCCGGGCCCTGGCCGGCCTGCACCGCATCAATCCACTCGCTGGCGCTTTGTGCCACCGACCAGTTAGGCACCAGCGGGAACTTGGACAGCGCCGGATCGTTGAGCTTGGCGTAGAAGTTCTCATTGGCCATCTGCTTCTGAGCCTCGCCCAGGCCCGGCGTGTTGGCCTGCACGACCAGCGCGTTGTAGGTGAGCTGCGCCTGGTCCATCTTGACCTGCATGGTGCTGATCTTGTTCTGCCAACCGGCGCCGGCCGGCGAACCCAGCCATTTGGTGAAGGTCGGGTCGTTGTCGGTGACATCGTCCTGATACACCGAGCGCGCCTGGTTGTAGGCGATGGTGTAGCCGTTGCTGGCGGCGGTCAGCGCGTCGTCGGCCGCTTTGATCTTCTGCCGCAGTGAGGCGTCGTCGGTCGCGGCCGGGATCACGTTGAGGAATTCCTGGTAGGCCTGGTTGAGGCGATCGCCGCTGGACACGAAGGCGCCGACCGCGCTCCATTGCGGCGACGTGGAGCAGAAGTCGTACTGTGCGGTGCCGATGAAGCCCGCCTGCTGCATCGGCCAAGCCCAGGTCGTGAACGGATAGACCATCTGGAACGTATCCGGGGTGGCCCCGATGGCATCGGTCAGCGCGCGGTACAGCAGGCCCCAGGGCTTCTGGTCGTAGTCGGCGGCCTGCAGCGCGGCGGCATCGGCCTGGCGACGCTGCGCGGCGGTCTGGCGGAACAGCGACACCGGGGAATCGTGCGCCTCGGCGGTCGGGGTGTCGGAAGCATTGTTGGTATGGGTGAGCATGGGTGCGTCTCGGTGGACCGCAGCGATTGCTGCGGCAGGTGCCTGGGGCCGCCGACATCGCGGCGGTGGCGTCCGGTCGGCACGGAGCCGGACACAGCCCACCCTGCCGCGCCGCGCCTCGGCGTTGCCTTACCGCAACCTGCCGGACTGCAAGCCTATGAAGCGCTTGGGATTTTTTCGCTGCATGGCGCTGGCGGGGTCGCCTGGTGCAGATGTGCAATACAGGTGGCGGGACGCGTCGGCCGCAACCGTAAGCTGTCCGTCAGGTCCGCGCGGCCGGTTGCCGGCAGGGTGGCGCTGCGGCCCACGCGCCGCCCGGAGACCGCATTGCGCGCTCCGGTCTCCGACCAGGACTACCGCCATGCGCTTGTTCCATAAGTTTGTCTTGCTGACGCTGTCGATGCTGTTCGCGGCATGCAGCACGCCCGTCCCGCGGGCCGCGCCCTCTGCGCCGCCACAGGCGCTGTTCAAGGGCACCGACGTTTCCGAAACCGATGTGATTGCACGTTCCAAGCAGGAAGGCTGCCAGCTGATCCCGTACGACACCAAGCGCAGCACCTGCGTGGACCAAAATGCAGGCCTGCATGACCCGACCGCCTGCGACGCGCTGGCATGCCAGAAGGCGGCCGGTAATGCCGCCAACCGCCTGCGTCTGGCGGCATGGCAGAGTTGCGTGGACCGGCGCACATTGATCAACGGCGCGTTCGACAGCACGCTCAAGGACCTGGACGCCTTCAAGAGAGGGCCGAGCTACAAGAACTGGAATCAGCCGGGCAAGAACGCGATGGCCACGCTGATCACCAAGATCAAGGCCGGCCAGCCGGGGCATGCAATCGCGCTGAAGAACGCAACCAGCACCCTGAAGGACTGCAAGAAAATCGTGAACTGAACCGTGCTCCCTGGCGGGCGTGGTCCGCCAGGGACACGCCGGTGCCGGGCCAAGCACGAAGGCCGTCCTCGGCGATGAGAGCCGCTCGGGGAAGCATCGCGCTCCGGTCCGCTGCGGAGTCCGTCATGCGCCTGGTCCGATACCTCATCGTGTTGATCGTCCTGCTCTCCACCAGCGCCTGGGCGGCACCCACCCAGCCCGAACTCCCCGGTGCCTGGGCACGCGCTGCGCTGCATACGCTGCCTCGAAGCGAGCGCGACCTCAAGGTGCTGATCACCCCCTGCGCGGTGGCACCGGGGGCGGCGGCGCCCCGGCCTTGCGCCAGCCCGGCGATCGCCGTGGGCTCAATGGCCTGCGCGCGCCACCGCCGCTGTCCGCCTTGGAACGGCCACGGCGGGGTACCGGGCGGGCTGGCCATCCGCGGCCAGATCAACGTGGCTTTCAGCAACGAGCCCGAGCCGGGCGTACGGTTGCAGCCGCACGCATGGGTGCGCGCAGGGGCGATCTGAAAGTGCTGGCAGCGCCCTGAATATCGGGCAGCGTGGGATCTGTCCGAGCGATGCGCCCGTCTTGCGGACATGGTCCAGCGAACACCCCGACAACGCGCCGTTGCAGCATCACGCGCTCAGTCGGTACATCTCATCCACCTGTGACGCGCCATCGGCGGCAACGCAAACACCTGTCCAGCGCAGGCCGCCAGACAGGTGCGGCCATGCCTTACTGCGGCGAGATTTGCGGGTCGTTTCCGACCTGCGGGTCGCAGCTGAAACGCGTCTCGCGCTGCATGTCTTCGACGATGACGGTGAAGAAGATCAGTGTGGCCCGGTCATTGGCATTGACGAAAGAGACCCAGCGGCCATCGCCATCGTATTTGATCTGACTGATCTGGTTCTGCGAGTCCGAGCTGATCAGATTTCTGATGCGAAAGTTGAAAGGCACAGCCTTGTCGAAGGCATATTTGATCGTCACGTTTCTCGCTAATGGCTCGAGAAGCATCAGGTCGGGCTCAAAGCGATAGATGTATTTGCCTTTCCCGGTATTACCGCCAAAATCGACGTAAGCAACGGAGAGCTCCGTGTGCATTTCCTTTTGTTCCGTCATGACTTGTCCTGTCCTTTGAAAAGCGGGGCATAGAGGGAGACGAATCCCGGGTGGCGGTAGCCCGCTTGGTACAGCCATCCGAGCTGTTGCGTAACGGCGGTGCGTTGCCCCAGATGCACGTGCGCGCGGATCCAGGGGTCAAGCAAATTCTTGTCGCGGCTGTTGCCCGCGTCCTTGCCGAGCACCGCCAGTGCGCGTTGCCACGCCGTGCGCGCACCAGCGTCATCGCCGGCGGCGGCGCGTTGTTCGCCGTGCCAGACCAGCGCCTGGGCCAGCGCTGAAATACCGACCACTTCATCGGGTTTTGCGCGGTGCAGGGTTTCCAGCCGGGCCACGATCGGGGCGAAGTCCTGCGCCAGCGGTGGTGCGCGCGCGGCCTGCATGCGCAGCGCGATGATGGCATCCAGCCATTGCCACTCCGGTAGTGGCTGCGCCTGTTGCAGCAGCTCGGCCATGGTGTGCTGCGCACGCGCCAGCTGCTGCGCGGCGTCCCCTGCGTGCCCATCCAGCGCGGCCACCCAGCCGGCCTGCGCATAGGAATGCGCCAGATCGCGCCGCCACGCCACATTGTCCGGCTGCAGCGCCGCCAACGGCTGCAGCAGACGCAGACTCTCTCGCGCATCTTGCTGCGCCTGCACCAAGTGGCCACGCGCCAGCGCCAGGTTGGACGTGCGAATCAACGAGCCGGCCAGACGCCGCCGCCACGCATGTGCATCCGGGTCTTTATCCACCAGCACCCGCAGCATGGCGAGTTGCTCGCGATAGCCCTGCTCGGCCGGCGCCAGCAGGCCCTGGTTTTCCTGCGCAAGGCTCAGCCCCGATAGGCTGTCGATCAATTCATAACGCAGCGATGCGTTGTCCGGTGTGCGCGCTACCAGCACGCGCTTGAGTGCGATGTCGCGCGCAAAAAAACCAATTGCCGTTGGGGCATTGCCTTGCGTGGTCGCCAGCATCGCCAGGTTGTTGAGTGCGTACGACAACTCCAGCTGCCAGCGCGGATCGTCCGGCTTGGCGCGCACCAGCCATTCGCTCGCGGCCAGATACTGCGCCCAGTGCCTGCGCGCCAACGGGAACTGCTTGTTGCGGTAGGCCATGGCGCCAAGCCAATACGCCGCCTGGCCGGTTTCCGCATGCGCCTCCAAGACATCCGGGGCAAGCGTACGTGCCTGCGCGGCGGTGGCTGCGGCGCGGGTGAAGGCCGCATGCGCCTGGTCCAGCTTGCCCTGATTCATCAGTACTTCGCCGGTGGTGCGCAGGGCGCGGGCGTGGTTGATCAGATCGCCGGCCTGCATGCTGGCATTGGGCAGTTCTTCCAGATACCGCAGTGCGCGCGTGCCCACGCTGTCGAGCAGTTTGAGATTGCCCACGGTGCGCAACTGCTCGGCCAGATCGCCCAGCATGTAGCCCACCAGTTGTTGCGCTTCGTCGCGGCGTTGTTCGGCCACTTGCTGCGCCTGGCGCGCCTGCCAGCCCAGCAGCAGCGACGCGCTGGCCAGCACCACCAGCAAGGCCGCGGCCGCGGCATACAGCCCGCGCCGTTGCCGGTGCGCGCGCTCGCAGGCGTGCAGGAACGCCAGGTCCAGCGCGTCCAGGTCCTGCGGCATGCGCCGCGCCGCTTCGCGTGCCTCGCTCAGGGGGCGGCCGCTGTTGAGCAGGTGATCGTCACGGCGGCCCTCGCTGGCCCAGCGCTGCGCGGCCAGTTGCAGGCGCTTGCGTGCCTGCAGCAGGCGGCGATTTTCATGGATCCATTCGCTGGCGCGCGGCCATTGCCGCAGCAAGGCTTCGTGCGCCACCGCAAAGCCCGGCTCGCCGGCAACCAGTTCGCTGACGAACAGGCGCGCCTGCACGAAGGCATCCACCAGTGCGCGCGCGCCACTGGCATCGGGCAATGCCGACCACACCGCCCGCCGCGCGGTGACTGCTGCGCTGTCGGGGTGGATCACGCTCACCTGGGTGAGTACGTCGCCCAGGGCCGCCTGCGCAGGTGCGGGCAGGGCGCGGAAGGTCTGTTCTGCATGGTGCGCCAGTGCGCCTTCCAGTCCACCCAGTGCGCGATACGCGGCGAAGGTGAGCAGGCCATCGTCGCTGCGGCGTTCGTGCAGCGCCTGCAGCAGATGCTGCAGCAGCGGCAGTGCATCGGGTTGGCGCGCGGTGGCGTCGCGCAGCACATCGTCCAGGCGGCTGGCGCTGTCGTGGTCTTCTTCGAAACGCAGCCCGGCCATCGCCGCAGGCACGCGGATGATCTGGCCGATCTCGCCGTCGCGTGGCGGCAGCAGATCCACATGGCCATCGCCACGTTTGAGCTCCACCAGCTCCGGCACCGCTTCGATCAGCCGTGGATAGAAATCGCTGCGGGTCGCCATCAGCACCGCCACGTGCGCGCTGCTGCAGAGCGCCTGCAGCAACGCCGTGCACGCAGCACGGTCCTGCGCGGTGATGCCGGGTGTGGCCACCAGCGCTTCGGCATGGTCGATCACCAGCAACAGATGGCGGTGGGTCTGCACGGTCTCGCGGGCGGGGGCGGCGTGGCGCATCGCCTCGGCAATGGCCGCATGCAACGCCGCCGGCTGCGTCAGCCACTGCGTGCAGGTGGCCATCTGCGCGGCAGAAAACACCGCGCGCCCGTCCGCTGCCCACTCGGCCAATGCACGCGTCAGCGTGTCGGCCACATCGCCGCCGCGGCACGCCGCCAGGCTGCAATACGCCACCGCCACCGCCTGCAGGCCATCCAGCCCGCCGGGCTGCGCCAGCAACGGCACCACACCGGCGCGCAGCAACGAGGTCTTGCCGCAGCCGCTGGCCCCGCTGAGCAGCACCAGCGCGCGCTGGCTCTGCAACTGCGCGCGCACCGCGGCAAGCACCTGCGCAATGGCGTGGCTGCGGCCGAAGAACACCTCCGCATGGTCCGGGTCGAACGCGCGCAGGCCCACGTACGGGCTGCCGTGCCCCCACGCACCCATGCCCGGCAACGCACCGCGGTAATCCTCGGGAAAGATCACCTTCGGCAGCAGCCGGTAACCACGTTTGCGGATGGTTTCGATGAAGCGTGGCTGGCGGCTGTCGTCGCCCAGCTTGCGGCGCAGCTGGGCGATGGTCTTGTGCACCGGGTTGTCGCCATAAAAGCTGCCGTGCCAGACATCGATCAGCAATTGCTCGGCGCTGATCACCTCGCCGGCACGCTCGGCCAGCGCCACCAGCACCTCCATCATGCGCGGCTCCAGCGTGATGCGTTCGCCGTCGCCAATCAGCATGAGCCGCTCCGGCTCGACCAGCAATGGCCCAAGGCGGAACCGCGGGACAGAGCCCAGCTGCGTGACGCGCTCGCTTCGGAGGGACATTCGCTTGACTACCGGTCGTACAGCTGAAAGGGGCCTTGACGATCGCCAATAGGGCGCGGACAGGCACGGCACGGCAGGGCCGGAACATAGCACAGCCACTGGTGCCGAAATTCGACCATGGTCTCTGTTCGCCGCGCGGCGTCTGGGGTCACGCCAAGGTGTGCTGTGAAGGTGCATTGCGGGCGCCCACGCGCTGAGGTGAAGGCGCGCTGCCTCGGTATCGGCGGGCGGCGTTGCACCTGCGGCACAGGCACCGGTTGCGTGCGCAGCGCTGCCGACCGATGCGCTTCCATACAGCAGCGTGTGGAAGCGCGCGTAGTCCGATGCACGCACTGGCCGTCACGCCAGCCAGCGCATTCAGTGCCGCGCCGTTGCATGTCCGCGCGCTGCATGCGCACGCGCTGCCCGGTGCGCGCAGTGCATTGGCGCACAAGCGATTCACACCCTGCGTGCGTGTGTAAGCACCGCCTGGGTGGCGTGTGCGACCTACCCCAGCGCGCTGTCAGGCCCTAAGATGCCGCCAGCATCTTGCTGACCAGGAGTCCACGTTGATCATCCATCCCAAAGTGCGCGGCTTCATCTGCACCACCACGCATCCCCTCGGCTGCGAGCGCAATGTGCTCGACCAGATTGCCGCCACGCGTGCGCGCGGCGTGCGCAACGACGGCCCGAAGAAGGTGCTGGTGATCGGCGCATCCAGCGGCTACGGCCTGGCCTCGCGGATCACCGCGGCCTTCGGCTTCGGCGCGGACACGCTGGGCGTGTTCTTCGAAAAACCCGGCAGCGACAAGAAGGCCGGCACTGCCGGCTGGTACAACTCGGCCGCCTTCGATACGCATGCCAAGGCCGCCGGCCTGTACAGCAAGTCGATCAATGGCGATGCGTTCTCCGATGAAGCACGTGCCAAGGTCATCGAGCTGATCAAGACCGAGATGGGCGGGCAGGTGGACCTGGTGGTGTATTCGCTGGCCTCGCCGGTGCGCAAGCTGCCGAGCACCGGGGAAGTGAAGCGTTCGGCGCTCAAGCCGATCGGCAACACCTACACCGCCACCGCCATCGACACCAACAAGGACACCATCATCCAGGCCTCGATCGAGCCGGCCACCGAGCAGGAGATCGAAGACACCATCACCGTGATGGGCGGGCAGGATTGGGAACTGTGGATCGACGCGCTGGACAGCGCCGGCGTGCTCGCCAAGGGCGCGCGCAGCGTGGCCTTCAGCTACATCGGCACCGAGATCACCTGGCCGATCTACTGGCACGGCGCCCTGGGCAAGGCCAAGGCCGACCTGGACCACACCGCGCAGCGGCTGGATGCGCGCCTGCAGGCCAGTGGCGGCGGCGCCAATGTGGCCGTGCTCAAGTCGGTGGTGACCCAGGCCAGCGCGGCCATCCCGGTGATGCCGCTGTACATCTCCATGGTCTACAAGATCATGAAGGAAAAGGGCTTGCACGAAGGCACCATCGAACAGCTCGACCGCCTGTTCCGCGAGCGCCTGTACCGCGAAGACGGCCAGCCCGCCGAAGTGGATGAGCAGAACCGCCTGCGCCTGGACGACTGGGAACTGCGCGACGACGTGCAGGACGCCTGCAAGGCGCTGTGGCCGCAGGTCACCACCGAGAACCTGTTCCAGCTCACCGACTACGCCGGCTACAAGCACGAGTTCCTCAAGCTGTTCGGCTTCGAGCGCAAAGATGTGGATTACGACGCCGATGTGGATCCGGACGTGAAGTTCGATTGCATCGAGTTGGGTTGATTGTCGGGATTAGGGATTAGGGATTCGCAAGAGCCGTGGCGTCATGTCACGGCTCTTGTGCAGCACGCAGTGTCTTTGACGCATACGCTTTGGCCTGCCAGCCAAGGCGTTGCGACGAATCGCTGACGTGTCTGTACATCGCTAAAAAGCAGCGTCGTCCTTGAATCTCATCCGCACAGCATGGAGCGCACGACGTGTTGGACAAATTAATCATTTTTCTGCTGCTGGCCCTGTTGGTCAGCGTGATTTGTGCCGTGCTGTTGCGGTTCGCCACGCTGCACTGGTCACTCAAGGCCATCATCAATCTGGTGATCACTACCGCCGTTGTCTGTGCGGTGGTCATGCAAGACGGCTCGGCGCCACCGCTTCAGTTCGCACTGATGATCACGCTTTTTTTCAGCGTACCGGCCTCGCTGTGCGTGGTCCTGCTGAGCGCGGCGCTGAAATGGTTCACCAACAAACGCCGCGCCCGCGCGCCCGCCTGATACGCGTCAGCGCAGCGAATAACAGGTAGCGCGCGCTCAGCGGAAAAGCGTCACGTCGATCGCGTCCGCCATGGCCGCATAGCCGGCATCGTTGGGGTGGAGCCGGTCGCGGGATGCAAAGCGGGCTTGAAGCTGGAGCGGATGCTCGGCATCGCGCAGCACCGCATCGAAATCGATCACTGCATCGAACGCGTGGCTGTTGCGGATCCATGCGTTGACCGTCTGCCGAGCCGCCTCTTTCTGCGGCGAGTAAAAGCCGGGGACTGTATTGCCGGCGAACGGCGTCAAGGTCGCGCCGATTACCTTGATCCCATGGTCGTGCGCGCGTGCGATGAGCTGCCGGTAGGCGCTGATCACGTACTCCGCGGTTCTCACCTCTGTCGGCGGCGCAAAGTAACGCGAACCGATCTTGACCCCCGGCGCGGCGATGTCGTTGATCCCTTCCAGCAGCACGATGTGCGTCACGCCCGGCAGCGCCAGGACATCCCGGTCGAAGCGGGCCAAGCCGCTTGCGCCGTACCCCTCATGCGACAACTGATTGCCTGCGATCCCGGCATTCACCACGGACAGGCCAGGGTCGGTCGCTGCCACGCGCTGTGCGAATTGGGCTGGCCAGCTGCGGTCAGCGTCGGTCGTGGACCCCGCACCGTCGGTGATCGAGTCTCCGAATGCCACCAGCAACCGCTGCGCACGTGCCTGCGGTACCAACACCGCACTGATCGCGATGGACGAGGTGGACGTCGCGGCCGGCGCGATGGACGTCTCTCGCGTGTGGTCGCCGGGTGTGCTCACCACCGCGCGCTTGAGCGCCAGGGAGTGCAGCGTGTTGGACGTGACCCGCTCCGGAAAGAACAGGCTGATGCCGACCTGTGCACCCGGCGCAACCTGCAGATCGACCGGGTCGCTGAGGATGGGAGCGCCTGCGGGGATGCTGACGGAGGACTGCCCGCCGAAGGTGAGCTGACGCAGCGAAACTGGTTCCACGGTCGAAGCATCCTTCGCCACGGCGATGGAGGCCGACCCAATGGTCAGCGGTGATGCACTCAGTTCGTTGGACAGGCGTACACGCAGCTGGGTACCGCCGATGGACATGCGAACACGCTGCCGTACCGTCTGCCCGTCGATGTTTGCCAGCGGCTCTTCCGCATCGGCCTCCCCGGCCTGTGGGCTGGTTGCCCAGCTGGCAATCCATCCCGGCTGGGCTGACGGCGTCTGTGCGTAGGACGGGCAGGGGCATACGCCGCCCATCAGTGCGGCGACGAGGGCGGCGGCGATCGCGATGCGGCTCATGGCAGCATCACGGTCTGATGGGAAGCATCCATAGATATCTCGGAAAATCCGGAAAGGCCTGCAGTCTATCGAGAAGCGCCGGTCCCCGATTGCAGGGAAGGCAGCATGGGCAGGGGACGCCGCGCATCCCCACGTCAGATTCCCCACTCCCGATTCACCGCTTCACATCAAACCGCGCATCGCCCACACACGCCTGCACATCGGCCACCGAGAGCGGATTGAAATCGCCCGGAATTGAGTGCTTTAAGCAGCCGGCGGCCAGGCCGAAGCGCACGGTGTCGTCCAGCGACCAGCCTTCGATCAGGCCGTGCAATACACCGGCCGCAAACGCATCGCCACCGCCAATGCGGTCGATGATCGGGGTAAGTTCTTCGGCCGGCGCAAACGCCACCGCGCCACTGCGCGGCACCAGCATTGCGCCCAGGCTGTGGTGGTCCACGTTGTGCGTGGTGCGCTGGGTGCAGGCCATCAGCTGCAGCTGCGGGAAGGCCGCAAACGCCTGCTTTGCGGCCGCTTCCACGCGTGCTTCCAGCGTGTCTTGCGGGAACTCGCCGCCCAGCACCACGCCGATGTCGCGGTAGTCCGCAAACACCACGTCCGCACACGCGAACAGGTCGTGCAGGATGCCGCGCGCATCGCCTTGCCAGCGCTGCCACAACTTGGGCCGGTAGTTGCCGTCGAACGACACCTTCACCCCGGCCGCGCGCGCGGCGCGGGCGGCGGCGAGCGTGGCCTGGGCCACATCGGCGCCCAACGCAGGGCTGACCCCGGACAGGTGCAGCCACTGCGCACCGTCAAGCAGGCGCGGCCAGTCGTAGGCATCGGCCGGCGCCAGCGCAAACGCCGAATCGGCGCGGTCGTACACCACCTCGCTGGCCCGGTGGATCGCACCGGTGGTGAGGAAGTACAGCCCCACGCGGCCATCCACCCGCCGCACGTGGCGGGTATCGACGGCGTGCCGGCGCAACTCGCCCAGCACCGCCGCGCCTAGCGGGTTGTCGGCCACCGTGCTCACCATTGCCACGTCATGGCCGAAGTGCGCCAGCGACACGCCCACGTTCGCCTCGGCGCCACCGCAGTGCACCTCCAGTCGCGGTTGCTGCAACAGCAGCTCGTGACCGGGCGCCCCCAGGCGCAGCAACAACTCACCAAAGCACAGGATGCGGGCACGACTCATACGGCAATTACCTCGGCTGTGTGGTGCGTCACGGGGTGGGGGATTCCGCGCGCGTTAGGATGACCATCGGTGTCATTCTAGCTGTCGCCTGACACGTCCGGCGATGACCATGATGCGACGCCCAGTGACGGCTTGCATCCCTTTGGGGCGAATTTGGTGACGTTTTCTGCTGCGCTGCAAGATGTTGCGGGGCGATTCAGCTGGTAACGTCGTTTTGACCAGCGGTGTCATTGCCGCTCACAACCAGACATTTCACATTGTTCATGGACCCTTGGGAGGGGAGGACATGCAATTTCGGACCACCAACCGGAAGACACCGGTTACCTTGCTGGCGCTGTCGATCGGCCTGGCACTGAGCGGCCACGCGGCCGCACAAGATGCAGCACAAACCCCTGCCGAACCTGCCGTGGACCTGGACACCGTCACGGTGACCGGTTACCGCGCCAGCGTGGAAAAGGCCCTGGACATCAAGCGTGGCGAAGCCGGCGTGGTCGATGCCATTGTCGCGGAGGACATTGGCAAGTTCCCCGACCTCAACCTGGCCGAGTCGCTGCAGCGCATCCCCGGCGTGGTGATCACCCGTGAAGCCGGCGAAGGCCGCGCCATCTCGGTCCGCGGCCTGGGCCCGGAGTTCACCCGCGTGCGCATCAACGGCATGGAAGCGCTCACCACCGTGGGCGCCGGCGACCAGAGCGGCGGCACCAACCGCGGCCGTGGCTTCGACTTCAACGTGTTCGCCTCGGACCTGTTCTCGCAGCTGATCGCCCGCAAGACGGCCTCGGCCGACGTGGAAGAAGGCTCGCTGGGCGCCACCGTCGACCTGCGCACCGCGCGCCCGTTCGACTACAGCGGCTTCACCTTCGCCGCCAGCGGCCAGGCCGGCTACAACGCGATGGCCGAAAAGGCCAACCCGCGCGTGGCCGCGTTGATCTCCAACACCTGGGCCGACAACACCTTCGGCGCCTTGTTGTCGGTGGCCTACACAGAGCGCGAAGTGCTGGAAGAAGGCTCCAACACCGGCCGTTGGGCCAATGGGCCGAGCAATGGCGGCTTCAGCGCCACCTCGCCGTTTGCCGCCGCGCGTTCGGCCGACGTGTATCACCCGCGTTTCCCGCGCTACACCCAGCAGATCCACGACCAGCAGCGCCTGGGCGTCACCGGCTCGCTGCAGTGGAAGCCCTCCGACCGCACCACGCTGTCGCTGGACATGCTGTATTCCAAGATCGATGCCAAACGCGACGAGCACTACATCGAAGCGATCTCCTTCAGCCGTGGCGGCAATGCGCGTCCGGTGCTGGTCGGCAAGCCGGCCACCGTCGTGCGCAACGGCGAGATCCGCAACAACGCCCAGGTATATGGCGAATTCGACAACGTCGATATCCGTACCGAAAACCGCCACGACGAGTGGAACACCGAGTTCAAGCAGATCAGTTTCGACGTGGAGCACCGCTTCAGCGACGACTTCAGCATGAACGCGCGCATCGGCACCTCGCGCTCCGCGCACGAGAACCCGCTGCAGACCACCATCATCATGGACAAGTACGACGTCGACGGGTACAGCTACGACTACCGCGGCAACAACCGCGCGCCGGTGCTGAACTACGGCATCAACCCGACCGATCCCACCGGCTGGGAACTGGCGGAAATCCGCCTGCGTCCGCAGACCGTGGACAACGACTTCGATACCGGCCAGATCGACTTCAACTGGAACATCAGCCCCGGCTTCCGCCTCAAGGGCGGCGTGCTGGCCAAGAACTACACCTTCAGCACGGTGGAGTTGCGCCGCGCCAACGAATTGTCGGTGCCGACCTTCGCCAATGGCACGCGCATCGTGCCGGCCGATCTCACCGAACAAGCCGGGCTCAAGGGCATCAACGGCAGCCCCGCTGCGTGGGTCGTGCCCAACCTGGACGCCGTGGCCGACCAGTTCGGCATCTACAGCAACAGCGGCACCTTCGCAGTGGCCCCGCGCGTCAACAACAGCCGTAGCGTCGAAGAAAAAGACCGCGGCGTGTGGTTGATGGGCGAGTTCTCCACCGACCTGGGCTCGATTCCGTTCTCCGGTAACTTCGGCGTGCGTTACGTGCGCACCGAGCAGGAATCCACCGGCTATGCGCTGATCAACAACGCACCGGCGCTGACCACCGTGGGCCGCAAGTACAACAACACGCTGCCCTCGTTCAACCTGGTCGCCGAACTGGCACCGGACCTGCTGCTGCGTCTTGGCGCCGCCAAGGTGATGTCGCGTCCCGGCCTGGGCAGCCTCACGCCCGGCGTGACCGTGGCCGTGGCCGGCGGTGCGCGCACCGTGGCCGGCGGCAACCCGGATCTGGACCCGATCGAAGCCACCAACGTCGACCTCGGCCTGGAGTGGTACTTCAACGAAGGCGCGATGGTCGGTGTGGGCCTGTTCTACAAGGACATCGAAAGCTTCATCCAGACTGCGCGCGAAGTGCGTCCGTACTCCAGCAGCGGCCTGCCGGCCTCCTTGCTGGAAGGCACCGGCGCCAGCGTCAACGACGACTTCGCCTTCAGCATTCCGCTCAATACCCCGGGTGGCGAATTGAAGGGCGTGGAAGCCAACTACGTGCAGCCGTTTACGTTCCTGCCGGGCAAGTGGGCCAACCTGGGCGTGCAGCTCAACTACACTTGGGTGGATTCGCAGATCCAGTACCTGGCCAGCAGTGGCGCACCGGTGATGAAGAACGACCTGCTCGGCCTGTCGCGCTCGTCGTGGAATGCCACGCTGTTCTACGAAGGCGACACCTTCGCAGGCCGCATCTCCGCCACCAACCGCGACGACTACCTCACCCAGGCACCGGGTGCGGAAGCCGGCTTCAACGTGGACGGCGTGCACGGCATGACCGGCACCACCATCCTCGATGCGTCGCTGCGCTACAAGATCAGCAAGCAGCTGGAACTGAGCCTGGAAGGCATCAACCTCACCAACGAAGCCTCCGACGAGTGGGTGTCGTCGCCGCGCACCGGCCAGCTGCCGCTGCAATACGGTGAAACCGGCCGCCAGTACCTGCTGGGCCTGCGCTACAAGTTCTGAGTGTCACCCGCCCGCTGCGCACACGCGCAGCGGGCCCCATTCCAAACGCTTGATCGCCGTGCATGCGCTGCCGAGACGCACGCATGCAACGCTGTGGGCGTGATGTTTCGTTCGACGCCGGTGGCCTAGGGGGGGCTGAGCGCGTCATTGCACCCCAGTGCCCTGGAGAGAGCCGCATCATGCAAGCCCGTTCGTGTCGTCCTGCCCAAGAGGCGGGCGCCCGCCTGTCCGCCGCGCGTTTGTCGGTGGCCATCGTTCTGGCCTTGCACGGTGTTGGCGCTGCCGCGCAAACCGTGGGCCCACCGGCCACCCCGGCCGATGCGGTGGACCTGGACCGCGTGCAGGTCAAGGCCACCTATCGCGAAAGCCTGCAGCAATCGCTGGACGCCAAGCGCTACAGCGTGGAGCAGGTGGATGCGATCTACGCCGAAGACATCGGCAAGTTTCCCGATCTGAATCTGGCCGAATCGATGCAGCGCATCGCCGGTGTGTCCATCGACCGCGAAGGCGGCGAGGGCAAGCAGATTTCGGTGCGCGGCCTGGGCTCGGATTTCACCCGCGTGCGCATCAACGGCCTGGAAGCATTGGCCACCGCCGGCAGCGGCAGCGATGGCGTCAACCGCAGCCGTGGATTCGACTTCAATACCTTCGCCTCGGAACTCTTCAGCCGCGTCACCATCAGCAAGACCCAGTCGGCGCAGACCGACGAAGGCTCGCTGGGCGCCACGGTGGATCTGCGCGGCTCGCGCCCGTTCGACTTCGACGGCTTCGAAGCAGCCGCCTCCACCCAGTACGGCTACAACGATCTCTCGCGCGAACAAGATCCGCGTTTTTCCGGCCTGATCAGCAACATCTGGGCCGATGGCCGCGTTGGCGCCTTGATGTCGGTGTCCTACAGCGAGCGCCACTTGCGCGAAGAAGGCTACAACCCGGTGCGCTGGGAGCACGGCAACTACCGCAACTCCAACCAGAGCACCGCCACCAACAACGGCACCTACGGCTTCTGCTCGCCGGTGGGCTACAACCCGCAGACCCCGCGTAACCCGTTGTCGAACGAAACCCGCGCCGGCGTGGGCTCGCAGGCCAACCAGGACCGCAACAACGGCTGGGGCAGCTACGGCATCAGCGCCACCACCTGCGGCACCGGCATCGCACGCCCGGCCAATACACCGGAAAACATCCAGGCCTACGAAACGGCCACCGATGCGTGGATTCCACGCTACCCGCGCTATATCCGCACCGATCACGAGATCAAACGGCTGGGCGTTACCGGCGCGCTGCAATTCAAGGTCAGCGACGACACCCTGCTGAACTTCGACATGCTGTATTCCAAGCTGGACAAGGACCAGCGCGAAGACTCGGTCGGTGCCAACCTGCACCGCACCGCCAACTTCGGCGGCAAGACCCAGATCGCCGTGCGCGAGGCGCAGGTGGACGACCAGAACCGCCTCACCTACGGCGTGTTCGACAACGTCGATTTCCGCACCGAATCCAGCAACATCGAAGAATCCACCGAGTTCAAGCAATTCAGTCTGGACCTGCAGCACCGCTTCAACGACCAGGTGCGCGTCAATGCATTGGTCGGCCACTCGACCTCGGACTACGAGCGCCCCGAGTTTTCGATGGTGAGTTTCGACAACACCAATCTCGATGGTTTCGTGCTCGACCGGCGCAATGGTGGCGACTACCCCAGCATGAGTTTCCCGTTCGATGCGGGCAACCCCAACAACTGGCAATGGCTGGGCTACGGCGCGGTGCCGGTCAACAGCAACGGCACCGCGCGCGGCACCAACATCAGCGAGGTGCGGCTCAACCCGCAGTCGGTGAACAACACCTTCGACACCGCCAAGGTGGATCTGGAATTCAACATCAGCCCCACCTTCACCTTCCGCACCGGGCTGGCCTACAAGAACTACGACATGGACACGTCGGAGTCGCGCAACATCTCCTGCGGGCGCTTGGCGCAGGCATTGCCGGCTGGTGTGGGCGTCAATGAGCTGAGCACCAATCTGGACGGCTTCGGCCGTAGCTTGAACGGCAGCTTCCCCACCACCTGGGTGATTCCGGATTTCCAGAAAGTCGCCGACCTGCTCAACATCAATTGCAACTTCGACACCGGCGTGCCCGGTGGCGATTACCGCCTGGCCGATGTCGGCCATTTCGGTTCGTCCAACAACAATTTCCAGGTCAACGAAAAGAGCCTGGGCACCTACCTGCAGCTGGACTTCAACACGGATCTGTGGGGCCGCGCGCTGCGCGGCAACCTGGGCGTGCGCTATGTGCAGACGCAGATCGCCGCCAGCGGTTATGCACCGTGCACGGCTACCACCGCCGGTGCGATTTCGCCTGCGTGCGAGTCGTTCTTCGGCGTGGCCAGCGCCACTGCCGCGGCCGGCGAGCGCCTGCTGGTGCCCACCACCGTCAACCACAACTACCGCGACATCCTGCCTTCGTTGAATCTCTCCTGGGATGTCAGCGATGAGGTGGTGCTGCGTTTCGGCGCGGCCAAGACCATGGCACGGCCCACGCTGGCGTATCTGTCGCCCAGCGTCAGTGGCGGCCCCACCCAGTTCTTCGACGACGGGCGCTTTTTCTCGATCAACCTGGGCAATCCCAAGCTCGACCCGTTCCGCTCCACCAACTACGACCTCAGCGCCGAATGGTATTTCCGCGAAGGCTCGTTGTTGTCGGCGGCGGTGTTCTACAAGGACATCGACAGCTACGTGCAGCGCACCCGCGTGCTCACCACCTGGGAAGCGATGGGCTACTCGCTGGATCTGCTGCCCGCAGGCTTTACGCCGGACACCATTTTCAATGTGCAGAGCTACTTCAACACGCCCGGCGGCCCGCTCAAGGGCTTCGAGCTGACCTACCAACAGGCGTTCGATTTCCTGCCCGGTTTCTGGCACAACTTCGGCATCCAGCTCAACTACACGCAGGTCGATTCCAAGATCAATTACCTGTTCAGCACCGCCGGCAACAGCAATACCAGCATCACCACCACCACCACCGAGCGCGACCTGCTCAATCTCTCGCCGCAGTCCTACAACGCCACCGTCTACTACGACGACGGCCGCTTCAGTGCGCGCGTGTCCACCAGTTATCGCGATGGCTACATCAACAACATCCTCGCGCAGGAAGACGTCTACAACCTCGATGGCCAGCGCCTGGCCACCGCCGATGTCACCGGCAAATACAGCGTGGAAAACGTCGATTTCAACATGTCCTACAAGATCAGCGACCACCTGTCGCTGACGTTTGAGGCCATCAACCTGCTCGATACCCCCGACCGCCGCTACGTCGATTCCGCACTGGAACTGCCCGACAAATACACCGTCACCGGGCGCCAGTACTACGTCGGCGCGCGCTACAAGTTCTGACAGGAGAACCGCCATGCAAGAACATCGCAGACGCGTGTTACGCAGCATCGCCGCCAGCGCCGTGTTGGCGATGAGCGCACTGGGCAGCACCGCGGCCTTCGCCGCCGACCCGGTCTATACCGTGGCCAAGCAGGGCAACGCCGGCTACCGCACGGTGCAGGCCGCGGTGGACGCCGCCGTGCAGGGCGGCAAGCGCGCGCAGATCAGCATCGGCGCGGGCGTGTATCAAGAGCTGCTGGTGGTGCCGGCCAACGCACCGGCATTGAAGATGGTTGGCGCTGGCGCCACCCAAACCGTCATCACCTACGACAACTACGCCGCGCGCATCAATCCGGCCACCGGCGCTGCGTACGGCACCTCCGGCTCGTCCAGCGTCATCATCGCCGGCAATGACTTCACCGCCGAGCAACTGAGCTTCGGCAACCACGCGGGCCCGGTGGGGCAGGCGGTGGCAGTGCGCGTGGATGGCGACCGCGCGGCGTTCCGCAATGTGCGCTTCCTCGGCTACCAGGACACGCTGTACCTGCGCGGCGCCAAGCTCTCGTATTTCCTCGACTGCTATGTCGAAGGCACCGTGGATTTCGTCTTCGGCGCCGGCACTGCCCTGTTCGAAAACGTGCAGCTGCATTCGCTGGGCGATGGCTATCTCACCGCTGCTTCCACGCCGCAGGAGAGCGCACGCGGCTTCGTGTTTCGCAATGCACGCATCACCGCCGCCAGCGGTGTCTCGCGCGTGTTCCTGGGCCGGCCGTGGCGGCCGTACGCCAGCGTGAGCTTTATCACTAGCCAGCTCGGCGCGCACATCGTGCCCGAGGGCTGGAACAACTGGGGCAACGCGGCCAACGAGGCCACCGCCCGCTACAGCGAATACCAGAACACCGGCGCCGGGGCCAACCCGTCGCGCCGCGTGAAATGGTCACGCCAGCTCACCGCCGCACAGGCCGCTGCGCTGGACCGCTCCACCGTGCTGGGCTCCTGGAGGCCGTTCTGATGAACCGTTCGCGCACGCTGCACCTGTCCACGCTCGCCTTCGCCGGCGCCCTGTTGCTCGCACCATTGGCGGCCATGGCCGACCACATCGCCGACAACATGCTGCTGCTGCAGACCGCCTCCGGTGGCTGGTCCAAGCAGTACAAGGGCGTGGCGGTGGACTACACCCGCATCTTCACCGCCGCCGAAATCGCCGAGCTCAAGCAACCCGGGCGCAAGGACGACGCCACCATCGACAACAAGGCGACCACGTACGAAATCACGTACCTGTCCACCGCCTTCAAGAACGAAAAGAACGCCACGTACCTGGCCGCCGCCAAGCGCGGCGTGGACTACCTGCTCAAGGCGCAATACGCCAACGGCGGCTGGCCGCAGTTCTACCCGGACCTGTCGTCCTACCACCACCAGATCACCTACAACGACGACGCCATGGTGCGCGTGCTCAACCTGTTGCAGGACATCGGCGAGGGCAAGGGCGACACCGGCGCGCAGCTGCGTGCCAGCCACGGCGCACGTGCGCAGCAGGCGGTGACCAAGGGCCTGGAATGCGTGCTCGCCACCCAGGTCAAGATCGGCGGCACGCTCACCATCTGGGGCGCGCAGTACGACGAAGTCACGCTCAAGCCGGCCAAGGCGCGTGCGTATGAGCTCGCTTCGCTGTCGTCCAGTGAGTCGGTGAGCATCGTGCGGTTCTTGATGCGCCAGCCCAGCCCGTCGGCCAAGATCAAGACTGCGGTGCAAGCGGCCGCCACCTGGTTCGACACCCATCGCATGCGTGATCTGGCCACCAAGAAGATCGACGACCCCACCCAGGAAACCGGCAAGGATGTGATCCTCGTCGCGCAACCGGGTGCGTCATTATGGGCGCGCTTCTACGACCTGCAGAATCAACGTTCGCTGTATGCCAACCGCGAAGGCGTTGCATTGACCGACTACATGAAAGTGCCCAACGAGCGCCGCGTCGGCTACGCCTGGCATGGCACCTGGCCGGACAAGTTGTTGAAGGAGGACGTGCCCAAGTGGCGCGCCGCCAATGGCCTGTAAGGTGGGCTGAGCAAGTGCGTCTCCGCCACCGCCAACCAGGCGGTGGCCGTTTTACGTGGTAACAGTACGTGGTGAACAGTACGAGGTGAGCGTGTCGAAGGTTTTGTTGGGAATGCTGTGCATGATCGCGCTGCCGCTGAGCGCGGCCACCCCCACCGCGCCGGAGCTGTTGTTCCGTGTCTCGGCCGACCGCAGCCTGGAGGCCGATGTCGCACGCGGCGACGGCGTGCCCAACTTCCGCGACAAGATCGCGCTGGTGCCCACCGGCAAACGCGGCAATGCCATCGAATGGGCCGACGACGGCGTGCTGTCGTGGAATGCGCCCGGCAACCTCTACACCCAGCGCGGCACGCTGAGCTTTTTCTGGCGCGCGCGCTACGCCGTTGGCGAAGCGCCGTTCGTGATCTTCCGCGTCGGCTACGCCGACCACACCAGCTGGGACATGGCCTGGCTGCGCATCGACTGGAACGGCCACGGCTTCGATGCCTTCGTCACCGACGCCAACCTGGCGCGTACCCGCGTCTCCTTCAAGCTGGATAAAAATCCCGCTGCCAGCGACTGGACCCACATTGCCTTCGCCTGGGATGAAACCCGCGGCGTACGCTTGTACGTGGATGGCAAGGAAGCCGCACGCGTGGACTGCGGCCAACCGTGTGCCAGCGGTGGCGCGCTCGACTTCGACGCCGCCCTCGACCAGTTCGGCCTGGCCGGCCGCGTGATGTCGCCGCACCAGGTGCAGAGCCGCTACAACTTCCTGCGCGGCAGCGACTTCGACGAGATCCGCATCTACGACCGCATGCTCGATGGCGCCGGCGCCGCAGCACTGGCGCGCCTGCAGGAGCCCACCAGCGCTGAAGCACCCACCACGCAAGCGCAAAACGCCGCCTTCCTGTACCGCTTCGGCTGGGACAACGGCCACACGCCGCCCGCGCTCACCGCACCGGTCACTCGTATCCGCAAGGTGGAATTCACCGACGCGCGCGATCTCAAGCAATGGATGTGGAAGGCCACCGACGGCATCGCCGAAACCACCTGGCCCGGCGTCTACAACCGTTCGCGCCTGCCCGGCCGCAACGACTACTTCCAGCTGCCCGACTGGAACACCTATGTCGAAGGCGGCAAGGCGCTGGACCTCACCCTGCCGGATGAGCCGGTCAACCGCATCGAGCTGCGCGGCGCCGCCTATGGCCAGGCCAGCTACACCGCGCCCACCGCCACCGGTGCAACCAACGCGCAAGCGCAGCCGCTGTTCGACCGCAAGCAAGGCGTGGTGCGCAGCGTGGATACGTTTGCCGAGCGCCGTGGTGGCACGCTGCGCTTTGCCAACACCGCGCAGGAAACCCCCATCCAGGAAATCTGGGCCTACAACGTGCAGCCGGGCGAGGTGCCCACCGGCAGCGCGCAGCTCAGCTACACCGTGCGCAGCGACATCCAGCCCGACTACGACAACCTTGCCACGCTGCGCGATGTCATCGCCGGCCGTTACCCGCTGAGCGAGCGCCAAACCGTGGTTGCGTTGCCCACCAAGGCCCCAGCCCGCAAGCGCCCCAGCAACAAGACCGCCGCCAGCAGCGCGCAGCACCCCATCGTGCACATCCTGGTGCCGTCCAGCCTGGGCGACCCGCCGCCAGACCAGCCGCTGATGCGCAGCTGGTCCTACGGCTGGGAAAACATGCACGACGGCCTCGATGGCATCGCCATCACGCTGCCTGCGCTCAACCTGCCGGCCACCCACAACGGCAGCATCCCGCTCAACATCCGCATCAAGGACCCCATCTGGCCCGCCCGCGACATGATCGATGTCTCGGTCGCGGTCACCCCCGGCCAGGCGCGCACCCTGTGGCTGGACCTGCGCGATCGCATCCTGAGCAACGACAGCCTGATGCTCAGCATCGCCGCCGCCGCACCCGGCTTCGATGCCAACGCGCTCGATGGCACCCAACTGCAGCTGGTGTTCAAACCGCGCGCCGAGGCGATCAAGGAGCACGTCGCCGACCGCTTCAACCAGGTCAAGGACAACTGGGGCTTTTTGGTGGAAGAACACACCACCTCCAAGCGCCAGCTGCTCTACAAGCGCCTGGACGCCGACATCACCGACCTGCTGCGCGTCGACCCGGACCACGCCCTCGGCCGCCAGTACTGGAACGACATCAGCTACGCCAACCAGGGCACGCTGCCCGTGGACATGCCCAGCGTGCCCAAAGACGTGCCGGCCTGGGCGTTCTGGCAGCTGCAAGACCTTAGCGCCACGCGCCGCTACATCCGCTGGTGGATCGAGCAGCGCCAGGTGCCGTACGGCGATTTCGGCGGCGGCATCTCCGACGACTCGGACCTGGTGCAGCAATGGCCCGGCGTCGCCCTGATGGGCGTGGATCCGGACATGCTCAACGCCTCCATGCTCGCGCTGTCCGATGCCAACTACCGCAACGGCATGTTCACCAACGGCCTGTCCACCATCGAAACCGACGAGCTGCATGCCTACGAAGAAGGCATCAACCTCAACAGCGCCCTGCTGTATCTCAACTGGGGCGACCCGCGCACCGTCGAGCGCCTGATGCAAACCGTCAAAGCCTTCGACACCATCATCCAGGTCAATCCGCAAGGCCACCTGCTGTTCGCCAGCAACTGGTTCGGCGGCCGCAAGGTCTACCGCGAACCCAACTGGCAATGGCAAAAACCGTACTCGTTCCCGGTAGTGCACCCGGCCATCATCCTGGGCGCCTATAACGCCGACCCCAACAGCCGCCGCATCGTCACAGGCTTAGCAGACGGCTATCTCGCCCACGCCTACACCAACGCCAAGGGCAACTGGGCGCTGCCCAACGAGATCAACTGGCAAACCGGCAAAACCCGCGGCGGCGAACTGTTCGAAGGCAGCGGCGGCGCCGACACCTTGCACACCTTCTGGGCCGCCTACCGCTTCACCGGCGATGCGCGTTACTTAAAGCCCATCCACTACCGCGTCGCCAACAGCGGCCCTAATGGCCTCTCACTGCTCAACGAAAACTTCCTCGACGTCATGGGCAAGCGCAGCGACTGGAGCGGCAAACTCATCGACGCCGCCAACAAGGACGACGGCAGCGCCCCGGACTTCCCGCACCATGTGGCCTGGGAGCAGACCGGCAATCTCGAGTATCTCGCCACCCTCTACCGCAGCGAGGCAAGAGAGAAACTGCAGAACTTCTACATGAACACCGAAGGGCACTGGTGGAGCGACCGCGTGGAATCCCCCACGGTCAACCTGCAACGCGCCCGCCTGGGCGGCGTGGCGCTCAAGCGCAACCAGACCTATCCCGGGCACACCGTGAGCTGGCGCTTCAACGACCCAGAGGCCGCCACCCAAGTGGCCATCGCCATCCCCGCACCACAGCAAGACCGCTTCACCGTCATCGCCTACAACACGTCCAACAAAGCGCAGCGCGCCAGCATGACCGGCTGGAACGTCGCCCCAGGCCAATGGCGCATCACCCAGGGCGTGAGCAAAGGCAATGACGGCAAGCTCGACAGCAACGCCAAGACGCAAGAGCGCGCTTTCGAAAAAAGCGCGGCCATCGACATCGACTTCCCCGCAGGCCGCACCACCGTCCTGCAGCTCGAACGCATCAAAGCCACCACCCCGGTCGAACTGCGCCCGGACCTGGGCATCGGCCACGGCGATGTGCGCGTGACCGCAGATGCCATCGAGGTCACCGTGCACAGCCTCGGCCACGCCGACGCACCGGCCGGGTTTGTGGTGCTGGAGGATGGGCGTGGGAAGGAGCTGGCAAAAGCCGCGTTCCCGGCACTCGCGGCACCACGCGATCTGCAGCCAATCACCACGCAAATACGCCTGCCGCTAACCAACGCAGCAAATCTAAAAACCGCGCGCTTGCGTGTTGTTACCGAAAGCAACGTGCCAGAGATTACCGACCTCAACAATAATCTCGCTCTCCCCGCCCCGGCCAAGCCGGCAACCGCAGAAAACAGCCAATAACCCGAGACACCAAGCCCTTCTCCCGTGCGCGGGAGAAGGTGCCCGCAGGGCGGATGAGGGCAAAGCCGATAAAGCCGGCGATCAATAGAGCAAGCGCATTGACGCAATCCAAAAACTCGGCGAGGATCAAGGCACGCAGTGCTTAATACAGCCGAAAATTCACACATTTCTTCAGGGGGAGAAAAAATGTTGAGCAAGGCATGGAGCATCGTGGCACTTAGTTTGGTCGCACTGGGGATGCGACATAAAACCTAGCGCCAGAGGAATATAGCTGAAAAGCGGTGAGCTTCAAGCGCCCGTGGCGATCTATCATTGTCAGGGAGTCGGCATCACGTTATGTCGAGCTTAGGCGGTCCAATAGTAGTTAGGCCTCATCCCAAATAGCAAGGTCTTTTATGAAAGTCTCAGAGTTGATCGCAGAGCTACAACAGTTGGACCAGAATCTGGAGGTCTACTGCATGACCCAAGAGAACAATCTTATGGCATCGGGAGATAACAATGTCAGGACGTTTGCAGTAGATAGCGCGTACTCACTTTCGGCTCGCCAATTCTATGATTCTACGTTTGAGCTAGTGGCTGAGATTCTCGACTCGTCGGATAAACGAAAGATCGCGGTAATCGAGTTCAGTATGGTAATTAAGTGAGCATGAGGCCTAACGCCTGAGTTAAGCCACATGTACAGAATTATGCTCGTCTGTAACGGCGTACCTCAGCACATCGGCGCCGCTGCCGCAGACGACATCGCTGAGGAGTTTACACATCGTCCTTGGCATCAGAATGTTCAATGTTCATGGGACGGCTCCAAGCTGTTACTGCAAGCGGACAATGATTACGACGCTGACGGCTCCTCCCTTACAGACAAGTTTTCGGATGCTATCGTCGCATGCATTACTGACGGCTTTGATGGCAGCATCACAGTCGAGTCGGTCACAGCATTGGCTGGGGCCTAACAATTCATTCAAGCCGAACCCGCTTCGCGGGTCGGCTTAATTCAGGCGTTAGGCCTCATGGGGAAAGTCTCTTGCAAAGTATCGTCCCACAATGGTTGCAGGACATTGAAACGTTAGCGTCGCTCATCGGCGCCATCTTAACCTTGCTTGTCCTCCGCACGGTATCGGAAGTGAGGCTCTCTTTCCAACGTCGGACGCGGCTTCCTGAAATCTCCAGAGACCTAGCAAAGTATGCTTCCGATCTTAACGCAGCACTTGGGGCTGCAGATATCATTTCTGCCAAAACCCAGATCAAGTCTTCTAGGTCGCTTCTCGTCACGGCCCGCAAGCTAATGCCTTCTGATTCCGCGAAGGAGCTGAAGCTAATCATCAAGCGCCTCGATATCTCAAAGAAGAGAAATCACATTTGTCAAGACAACCTAGATTCGGCTTGGGAGATCTATTCTGATCTGCAAACTTCGATCCAGATAATCAAGCAAGAGACCAAGAACGTTAGGTGGGCATAAGAATGAGCATCGATAGCAAGGCACTGAGCTTAATTGTCACTCTCAATCGCATGACAGCCACAGGGAAGATTTCATGGGAAATATCTGACCCGCCTCGTTCGCTTGTCCGCGGTACTGATGACATCGTCCCTCTCTATTTCACGTGTACCTACAAGGGGCAGCACCTAGGCTTGTTCGAGAGGCGCTTCAAAGAATTCAGCGGTGAATTTGAGGAGCTCTACTGGACGAGTAGCATCGTGCTTGCAATCATCGACCTCGAAGATCGAGTTGTCTGGGAGGTTTCTGACAACTATTCCGCAATGCGTGACCTCTTCGAGACTGTCAAGCGCAGGATGGCAAATGTTGACAAGCTTTTGGATGACCTTCTCTCTGGTCCTGATGAGGCCTAACAATTCATTTACGCCGCTTCGCGGCAAGGCTTAATTTAAGCGTTAGACCTCACAGGACAGATCATGACATTTGACCCACTAGGCACCATTACAGCCCAATCCTTAACATCGACCTCTCGAAAGTCCCCGCTTTTAAAGCTGAAGCGGCCAAGCGGCCTGATGACCCCGACAGAGTGGATGGCCTATGACCTCTTGCAGAACTCTGTAACGATTAAGACGCACAGCTACTTGATCTTTCCGCAGGTTCATTTGATGCAGGTGGTCGATATTGATGTCCCTGGCCTGTTGTTAGAACTTGCGAGAAGGAAGGTGTGGCCGCAGTACATGAATACCGTAGAGCAGGAGATTACCAAGCAGTGGCAGTTTGCTATTGGGTGGAGATCGCTGGATTTTCTGGTCTGCGACAATGTGGGTAAGGTCGTTGGCGCAATTGAGATTGATGACCCGCGGCATAGCACCGACAAGGCTACAATCGTTTCTGACGCAATCAAGAACATAGTGTTTGCTTCTATCGGGAAGCCACTACTTAGACTCACTAATGTGCAGGTATCCACTATCCATGCCCTTCCCCAAGAGCAATGGACATCAACAGACAATGCACTAGTAGCGAGTCGCCAGTCTTGGAACACGTTTGTTGGTTCTCTGAAGTGAGGTCTAACAACTCATTAAAGCCGAACACGCTTCGCGTGTCGGTTTAATTCAGACTTTAGGCGCCTCATGCCAACCACACCAAAGCATTGGAACTACTTCCTCGCAGTTGAAACAGAGCTCGTGACCTGCCCCCACCGGCCATACCAGTGATTACTGATAAAGCCCGGGGTTGAAGGGTACTGCGTTGTTGCCGGTTTGTGCTCGGTGGTTGGAGGCAAACTGCGCTGGCGGGATGCGACCACAGCTGCTGTGCGGACGTACCTCGTTGAAGTCACGCCGCCAATCGGCGATGACCTCGCGAGCCTGGATCAGCGACGTGAACCAGTGTTCGTTGAGACATTCGTCGCGGAACTTGCCGTTGAAGCTCTCGATGTAGCCGTTCTGCATGGGTTTGCCGGGTTCGATCAGGATGTGTTCGATGCCACGCTGCTGTGCCCAAGTGATGAAGGCGCGGCTGGTGAACTCCGGGCCGTTGTCCGTGCGCACCGCGCGGGGATAGCCGCGGAAGCAGGCGATCTGCTCCAGCACACGCACCACGTAAGCCCCGCTGATGCCATGGTCCACCGCGATGTCCACGCATTCATGGGTGAAGTCGTCGGCGACGGTCAGGCATTTGATGCGGCGGCCACTGGCCAACTGATCAAAGACGAAGTCCATGCTGATTACCTCGTTGGGATGCCGCGCTGGCCGTAACGGCTGCCGCTGTGCCGCCGGGAACTTGGCCTTCTTGCGCCGGCGCACGCTCAGCTTCGCCTCGCGGTACAGACGGTAGATCTTCTTATGGTTCACCTGCGGAAACTCCGGGCGCAGCAGGTCGTGCAGGCGGCGATAGCCGAAGCGGCGACGCGCCTGCGCCAGTTCCACCAGTCTGGCCGACAGGGTTTGCGTCGCCGGCGTGGGTGTCGGCGCGTGGCGGAAAGCATCGCGGGAGATCCCCGCAAGGCGACAAGCCCGGCGCTCGCTGATCGACGTCAGCTCGCACATGCGCCGGATTGCCTCGCGCTTGCGTTGCGGGGCTAGCGTTTTACCCCGAACCCGACCTTCAGCGCCTCGATGTCCAGGTGCGCCTCGGCCAGCAACCGCTTCAGGCGGTTGTTCTCCTGCTCCAGCTCCTTCAGGCGCTTCGCGTCTTCGGCCTCCATGCCGCCGTACTTGGCCCGCCACTGGTAGAAGCTGGCCGGGCTGAAACCGTGCTGGCGGCACAGCTCAGCCACCGCCATCCCGGCATCCGCCTGCTTGATGAATCCGATGATCTGCTCGGTGGTGAAACGACTCTTCTTCATGTCCGTCCTCGTGGTTGACGGACTTTACAGCTTCACGTGGTACGGCTCAGTGGGGGCAGGTCACTCGTGGCATGCGCGAGATACGTGGAGTTCTCTCGCCAGAACTACGCCTGCTACTCCAATGAGTTCGCGAAGTTGATCTTACTGGCGGCCTCTGAAGTCGACTCAATTTGGCAGGAGCTTTGCGCGCACTTGAATCCTTCTGGGAAGGCGGAGAGGATCACTGACTATTACCCGATTCTGATCGCCCAGTATCCGCTACTGACTCAATGTGAGATCGCGATACCTCGCTATCAATTGAACTTTTGCCCATGGAAAGGCTGGACCAGCGGCCAGAGGCCGGACTGGTGGAGCAAAAGCTACAACAAACTCAAACATGAGCGCACTGCGCATTTTTCAGCCGCAACTCTGGAGGCTGCGCTAAGCGCGGTCGGCGCTCAGTTCTTGGCGTTGCAGCTTTTTCACCACGCCATAGTTGGCGAGCATGTATCGGTTGATCTCTCTATGCGCAGCGCTCTGTTTGCACCGAGGTTACCCGACGCATACAAAGGCGGAACGTTCTGGGGATATGGAGACCCATTTGCACATCTCAAACCACCAAGCGCCTAACCATTCCTTCTAGCGTACCCGCTTCGGCGGGCCGCTTAAGTCAAATGTTAGGGCGCTGGAGAAAATTCGATGAAGCCGAACGAGTTCTGGAAAAACTTTAGACTTGGAGAAGAGTTGGCGATTTCTGGCAACTTCATCTATGACGGGCTAAGGCGTTTTCACGAGATGCAACGCTTGGACTATGACGAGGAGCTTTTCGATTTCCTTTACCACGTCAGTGTCGGATTAGAAAGGCTCACAAAGATAGCCATTGTTCTTTGCGAACACACAGACACGACTGATCAAGAAGCCCTAGAGAAGTCTTTGATAACGCATAATTTGAACGGTCTGATCGCGCGCCTAAGAAAATCTTCAGCCATAAAACTTGGTAAAAGTCACAACGAGCTCATTTCGATTCTTACTTTTTTCTACAACTCACTCCGTTATGACCGATTTACGCTTGCGTCCTCTTTCAATAGCGGAAAAGAACGCAAAGCTATAGTGGGCTGGCTCGAGAAGTCTTTGAGTATCGTGCTCGATCATGGCAACACTATGTTTGGCATTGGTAATCCCGAGCGGTGTAGAAATTTTGTCAGGAAAACAATCCTAAAGATTTCTCAGCAAATTTATGAAGTGATCCAGAAAGAAGCAAGGCGGCTGAATCTCTATACTTATGAACTTCGTCACGCATCAAAGGCCCAGTCCGTATTCCTTCGAGAAGTTGACATGGCAGACGAAGATGTTTTGTGGAAAGAGCTGTTAATTTTTTTCATGAACACACGCTCCACCTCAGCCTATCTTCGCTACCTCCGAGGAATTCAACCACTTGACTTTGATCCAGCTCTCGCCGATGAATATCTTGCATGTTTTGCTTCAGATTCTGCCAAAGCGAGGGTCATGGACGAACTTGAGCATCTGTACTCTGAAATTGAAGAGGGGCCACGCTCTCGTCTGGAAGCTATGGCAATCATCAACGCGCCGAATGTCTACTTTGACAACGGGGATGAGGACGAGGAGCAAGATGAAGATGAAGATGAACGAGCGCCCTAACAGTTTGCTTAAACTGTAAAAAATGTGGTCAGGTGCAATTAATAAGTCAACCCGACCCCGTTCCTTGACCCCGTTCCTTGTGAAAAAGGGTGAAGAACGGGGTCGGATTCACTTAAAGAAGTCAACCTGACCCCGTTCCCGTTCCCGTTCCCGTTCCCGTTCGCCGATGACCATCCGGGACCTTATTAAACACGACGGAAAGCAGCTTGAGCGTCTATGACATTCTGATAAGATTAACGTTAGGGGTGTCACATGGGTGGAATGATATTTGCTCCGGCAGTGCTCGCCGACAGTCTCGTCGAGACCGCTGGCTATAAAGCAGGGCTCGCCTTGTCGCTTGTAGAGCTCTGCGAGCACCTGCCTGAGGATCGTGAAATAATTCAGGCTTCGGAGCGAGGATTCGTTAGGATTAGATCAGAGGAATACGACGAAATATTCTATCGGCTTCTCCATCGAATTGGTCACACTGCAGAGCAGTATGACGGTGACTCGACTGGAATTGGTCTCTACCACAAGTACAAGGACAAGTACCTTGCTGAGTACGAGGGCGTTCTCCAGATATTTCTGCAAGTTATGCCGGAAGTAATGAGAGAGGCGCAGCTGGCGGGTAAGAAAGTGCTTGACCCGCGTCCCTTCATCTTGGCCTGCAAAGGGAAATACGGTTGGGTTGGCTTCGAGATTGCTCTGGGTAAGGTTCAGGCGATGATAAGGTCTCAGAATCTCAGTCCACACTCAGGTTACCGGTATGTTGAATGGGGTGAGCGTAGAGATCTGGCTGATCTCTTCGCTGGAGGGGCTGCTGCTCCCGAGGTCGGTCGTTTTATCGACCAGCGTTATATCGACTACCTGTCAAACAATGAAGGCGCACTGTCGGACATGCATTGGCGTAAGTTTGAAGAGCTCACGGCTGAGTACTTTCATCGCGACGGGTATCGAGTAGAGCTTGGCCCGGGCAGCAATGACGACGGAGTGGATGTGCGTGTATGGAGGCCGGACAGCGACGATAATCCCCATATCATTGTTCAATGCAAGCGACAGAAGGCAAAGGTGGAAAAAGTCGTTGTGAAGGGCCTTCATTCGGATGTTGATTTTGAAGGTGCAGCTTTCGGCCTGATCGTCACTTCATCAGAGTTGAGTCCCGGTGCAAGGTCCGTCGTATCTGCTCGTGGGTATCCAATCGAAGAGGTCAATCGAGATGGTCTCAGGCAGTGGTTGGAGCAACTTCGCACGCCCGGCACTGGCATTGTCAGGATCTGAGCCGCCTATGAGCGGTGGCCGACCTCGGGGTCTCAGCTGTAGCAGAAATAGTAGTCGTGACCGTTGTGATTCAGCGATGATGCGGTAACGCTAGCCTTCGATTGTGCCAAAGAACGGGGTCAGATTCACTTACGCGTCAGCTCCCGTTCCATGTCTAGAGCAAGGGGCTGCAAACTGTTTGATGATGGTAGGTACGACGCGTCATCGCCTCAAAGCGACGGAACGGGGCCGCGCTGTTGTTGCTCCTGTGAGCGCTGCTGTTCCATCGCCATCTCTTGTGTGCGCTCGTGCGCTAAGCGCTGGTTGACAGATTCCAGTTGCGTAAAGCTCTCTTGAACGGGCCGCTGCGCGGCGTCGGCCGTTGGCATATGGGCGCGCAGCATAGCCGGATCCTTTGGATCGCCTTGCACTACAAACAGGGTCTGCGCAGCGGGCGAGTTTTTGGTCTTTTCGCTGAGCAGCACGTGGTCCACCCGAGTTAGCCCATTGTCTTTGGCTAGCGTCAGCAGACTCGCTGTCATCCGTTCACTGGTAGCGTCAAACGTGCGGCCGTTGGCGGCGTCCAGCTGTTCCACTTTGCTTCGGATCTGCTGATGCATGGCATGGTCCGGATGCCCCGCCTCTGCAGGCGTCAATGTGCGTCCTAGCTCACTCGGTGTCGCGAAATTGGGAGAGCTAACACCGCGTGCGCCAGTGTCCTTGAGCTGGACCATGCCATAGCCGCCCTTGCCAAGGTCAACGATGTTGAAGGTCTTCGCAGACCCGAGGTCCAGCCCGTTGCGCTCCAGCTGTCTTGGGTCCAGGCCCAAGGATTTGAGATCGATGCGCACTTCCGGAGGCTGGCGGTCATGCGCCAGATGCGCGTAGCTCTGCGCGATGTGGTTGATCGGGTTGACGCCATAGTAATTCCGGTAATCTGAGTCGCCATGAGGGCCCAGCGTGCCGCGACCGTCGTAGAAGCACTGTTCCACCGACTTTGTCAGCGCATCATTACGTGAGAACGGGCGCGTCGTTAGCTCTTCATATGTCAATCCATTGGCAAACTGCGGTGGAGCAACCCCTCTATCCACACAACGCGTGGTCGAGCGCTGGAGTAGCCGAAGCTCGACCATTTCATCAGGCATCCCGGGGTTCTGATGCTTGATGCGGTCGTGGAGCGCACGCATGCCTGAAATCTCTGAAAGCGCCTCATCCTGCCGAGTGCTATCCAGATAGACGCGTGTTGGGCCGGTAAGGTCGACCTGACCTTCGCGATTCTCGTGCGCCTCCTGCAGCCGGCTGCTCATTGTCTTTGCGAACTCGGCCAGTGCTTGAGCCCGGTGCTCTGCCAGCACACCATGCATTGTTTCATGCCCGAGTACTTCGGTGATGTAGTCAATCCGCTGCGCGCCCGTGAAGTCGCTGAACGCTGCTGCGCTGATGTTGAGCGTGCCTGCGCTTCCGTTTTTGCCATCTTGGAAATGACCGCCGTTGTTCTGGCCATGCGAGACAGCGATCGATCCGATATGCCCCTCCTCTATCGCATTACCAAGCAAATTCGATAGGTAGGGAGATTCTGATAGCGCTTGACGAATACTGGACTCGGCCTCTTTTGGAAGGCGCGGATCGTTTGCCATGCGTCCCAGCAGAGGTTCGATTCTTGGATCAACAGGTATCATGCCTTGCCCCCATCGATCTGCATGCCGTAAGCGCATTCGCGCGAACCACTGTCCTGACTAGTTCGGTAGATCAGCAATGCGACGGAGAAGCCTTGCGTTTCATTGTTGAGTGGGCGCCAATGCTGGCGCAGCCATCCTCCCTGGAAAGGCCTTTGCCCACCACGCTTGTAACCCAGTTCCTCCAGTTTATGTGACAGCGTTTCTGCATCCCAAACACAACGTGAAGTGGGTATACGCGTTGGGTCGATACGTTCGGGTAGACCGAGGGCGACTTCCATACTCGAGAAAATTTCCTCTGCGGGTACGTGGGTTGCGTAAAAGGTGTACCCGTCACTCAGGTAAACATTTTTCATGATGTAAAAAGGATGCAGAGAGTTCGAGGTGTCTCCGAACTTTGTGCCCAGCGCCGCCTCCAGCCGCATGTAATTCATGTCGGCCGGTGACTTGAATCCATCGACAAAACTCAGCAACCTGGCTTCCAGCTCTTGAGAGCTAATGCTAGTCTTTTTTGGCTCCGAGCGATCACTTGCAATCGCATCCTGAGCAATGACTGGTACTGATGCAGATGACGTAGTGAAATCGCTTTTTTTAGGATCTGCGCACGCGCCCTGAAGTCCAGCCGCAAGGAGCAGCAACAATAGGGAAAAAAATCTCCTTCCTGTTCTCTTCTGCTTGGTATTCATAGGCTCTACTCTTCGAGGGCCCCATTTCATGGTCTGCCTCCATCGATCTTGACGCTATAAGCGCACTCTTGTGGACTGCCTTGTTCATTGGTTCGATAAAGAAGCAATGAGACCGAAAAAATCTGACTTCCGCCGTTGATCGCGCGCCAATGCTGGCGTAGCCATCCACCCTGAAACGGCCGCTGGCCGCCGCGCGTGTATCCCATCCCTTCGAGCGCTTTGGAGAGTGCTTCTGCTTGCCAGATGCAGGTCGACGTAGGCACGCGCGTGGGGTCGCTATGGTCAGGTAGAGTGACTGCAACCTCTATCCGCGAGAATCCATCTTTCGTTGGGCGATGCGTCGCGTAGAGCTCATAGCCATCGGCCAGAGGAACTTCCTTTACTTCACGCCACGGGTATGCCGGATCAGACGGTGGTCCAAGCTTGACGCCAAGTGCAGATTCCATCTGCGGGTAGTCCAGATCCGCTGGTACTGTCAGTCCATCGATGAAGCGCAACAGCCGGTGCTCCAGCTCATGCAGAGAGGTCTTGGCAGAGACGACATCGGCACGGCTATCGGTGCTCTTGCCGTTCTCTGGAGAGGCTGGCGTCGCTGTGGTAGCAGATGGCGTGCCTGCATCTCGTCCTGCTTCACCAGGCGCGCGAGCGCATGCACTTGGCAGCGCTAGTGAAAGCAGCAGCAAAGGGAACAGGCTTCGGAAGCTAACTTTTATCATTGGAATCCTACTCACGCGACATTGCGATGCTGGCCAATTGTCATTCGCGCCGTTGGTGTCCTGCACTACCGCGCCCGAACCTGAGTGGCGCGATGGTGATGGATAGCGAGGGAACGGAAAGCTATTTGCGGGAAGGTTGGGGTGCGCTTGGAGTAGCAATCTCTCTAGGTTCAATCCAACTCTGACCCTGCTGCTTCAAACGTTGACGCAAGGATCTTCCATCAACGCTTTCCAGATTGCCAGCATCAGCCAATTGACATGTCACGCAGCGCGTAGCAATCTTTTGGCCACGGAGCGTAGAAACTCCTAAGACAGCGGTACCCACCTCCGAAATCCCGGTGGGTTTTTTGTGCCTGCAGCTTCCTGCTGGCGCAGCCGACGCGATGCCTGCGTCGGGAGGGCGGCTAATACAACACCCTTCGGGGAAATACGCCCGCCGTCTGTCTTCGGTTTCTAACCTCCCGACATCCCGTCGCCACTCGGCGGCGGGGCCTGTTCGTCAAGGAGGGCTTTGCCATGCGTCAACCGCCATCCCGCTCTACCACCGCCCGCAAGCGCGCACCGCGCCAACCACCGCGCACCCCAGCCTGGCGCATCGTCGAGCCCCCGCTCACCCCCATGCTCACCCCCGAGCAAGTCGCCGCCGCCAACGCCGCCGACCTCGCCAAACAGCAGCGCTCCGCACGCCGCCCCCGCCCACCCCACCAATGCACCGTCGGCTACGGCTACTACCCCACCACCAACCAACGCATCCCCACCCTGCGCCTACGCGGCCGCTGGCTCGAACAACTCGGCTTCACCATCGGCAGCAAACTCCACATCCGCCTACGCAAAGGCGAGCTCGTTGTCAGCGTGGCGCCAGCAGACTAGCCACACTCCAAATTGGACGTGCCGAGAGGTCACTATTTTAGTGCTGGATCCGTTCCACGAGAGGCTGATAACACCCTCGTACAAATAGCTTATTCTGTGATTGAAGCAATTTCTTCAGGCGCAAAGCATGTCAAGGCCACACCAGGTTGTTCGCGTATTGCTCTTATTAGTAGCAGCGTATATAGCAGTAGGGTGTCATCGGCAGCCACACCAGACCAGTACGCCACAGCTGGGTCGGGACAGTGATAGCCGAACGGCTGTACCGTTAACGCGCTCTTTGGAAGCCGTCCAAGGTGGCGAAATCCGAATTGAATTTGATGTGCCGGCAGATGGTGACTCACTTCATTCTGTATTCTTCGGTGTTCGCCTCGATGGGCATCATTCAACCTCAGTGGCTGAGACTGCTGATGCACTTAAAGAAGCAAATATTTCCGCTAAAGTTCAGCTTCATCGCATACAGCAAGGCCGGTCGTTAAAGGTCGCACTTAGGCGCAGCCAGTGGGTAAGTCGTTCTGAGGTTGAGTGGCTCACTGTCTCTCCAGATGGCGTCGTTCCCGGCCTGGAAGCTGCAGATGCTGACCGAGAATCCTTGCTGAAAGCAGGCTTGATCGCCCAAGACGTTGCTTACAGGGAGCTATCTTTTGCCAGTGCAGATGCGCTGCCTCCTGGCCACTATGTCCTCGGCCTGACGCTGGGCAATGAGCGTAAGTTGCTAATCGACGCTAAGGCGAAGCTCTTGATTGCGTATCGCGCACGCAAGAAGTGAGAGGAGCACAGGAATGAAATCACCAGAAACGCACTACACCGTCACTATCTATGTGGCCGCGCCAGGCACGCCATTGGCAGGTGGCGGTACATCCGCAGCGGGACACGTTTACTACTCCGTCTCCGACGGAAAAAATAACAATAGCTATGGGTTCGCTCCGTTAACGCATGGCGAGTCAAGCGGGCCTGGTGGCGTGTCAACAACCGATGTCGCCGACTACACGGATCCCTATTACTCCCGGACGCTGGAGATCAGCAAGGACCAATATGAGACGCTAAAAGCCTTCGGCAGAGATGCGGCCGGTCACGGCTTTAACATGGAGTATGCCTGGAAGGAAAATAGCTGCATTGATTTTACTTGGAGTGCATTGAATCAGGCCGGCTTGCATCGGCGGAACGTATTTGTCATGACGGATAAGGATTTTGAGGGTCAGTTGAAGCCGCTCTCTAACGTCGAAGACATCAAGAGCATTAAGGCACCCATCCCAGATAGCAAATTGAATGGCGAGTCGCACCATCCAATGCCGAAGCAAACCTTCGAGCAGCGTTTCATCTCGGAGCAGCGGCATCCGGACGATCGTCGCCTATCTGGTCTAAATGAGTCACTCGAAAGGCGTCAAATGCTGGCAGGTGGAGCGAACGAAATCGATCCGCTCGTGTCCCAGGCGGAAGCCGCAGTTCGCGATCTTGAGAAAGGACTTGGTCGCGACTATGACGAAAATAGTGCTCGCCTCGCTGCAAGTAGCGCCTATCTTGCGAAAGAGAATGGGTTATCACGAATAGATCATGTCGTATTGAGTCGGCAGACTGACTCGGTACGACAAGGCGAGAACGTATTTGTCGTGGAGGGAGCATTGAATGATCCCGCACACAAGATGGCGCATATGAAGACCATGCATGCCATTACACAACCAGTAGAACAGTCATTGGCCCAGCTACAAACGCTGAGCGAGACCCAGCGCTCGCAGCTGCAAACACAACAGCAGCAAGAGCAACAGCATGATCAAATAGCAATGCAGCCACATCGGACGGTATGAGATCGCCCGGGCAGGCAATAGAGATGTCAGCGGGATTGGGACATGCTTCGATCTGCCGTTTTTTCCCACGTCATTTATTGAGCACCTTGGTTGTCCAGATCTGGTCGTAATCGGCATTCTGCGCCTTGGTGAACCCGTGGGCGTCACTGCGCCCATCGTCGACTTTCTGGCCGTCTTTGTATGTCACGTAATGGCGCCCGCTGGCGGATTGGTCGCCCGGGTAGTGCAGCTGCATCCGGTAGACCAGCCGGCTTTCTTCTTCTGCTGGCGTCGGCGGTTGATCTGTGCCGCCGGTGGCCATTTGCTGTATTTGCAACAGCGGCGTCGCCTGCTGCGGATGGGCCGCTATCCAACGGGTGAAGGTGGCGGCATTCTGCGCTGACACTTGCCCCGGTGCGGGCCAGATATACAGGAACGTTGCCGGCGTGCCGGGCGCTGTACTGACGGCTGGCAGGTGCCACTCATAGACCTGTTGCTTGCCGTCGGCGGTGGTCATCTCGAGCATGCTTGCACTGCCTTGCGTTGGGACGCTGGCGGTGGCTGGCAGTTCGCTGATCGTCACCAGGCGGGAATCCGGCAACGCGCCCGCCAGTGCCAGCAGCAGGTCGCGCTGGTTGGTCACTTCCTGGTCGTTCAATGACAGTGAGCGCAGGTAGCGCGACCGCAGGCTGAAACGGTAGCGCTGGTCTTGCAGCGTGAATTCTCCCTCGACCCGGGATGCTTCGTGCCAGTCGTGTCCGGGGGCTAGATTGACAGCGCCGTGCATGATGCAAAACCCCTTCCGCGCTTCTGTTGCGGGCGGGAACGGCGATGCGCTGCTGGTGAGCGAGGCCAGGATTTGCTGGGTGCGCCGTTCGGTGATGTCCTGCAGGCGGCTGATGGCTCTCTTCTGAAAGCGAAAGGTGGTGCCATCGCGGTGGGCGAAGCCGGTGACCTGCACCACATTCGGATCGAGTGGCAACGCCTCTTCCTCGCGGGCGACGATGACCCTGCCATCATCCTGCGCCAGCGTTTCTACCGGTTTGACCAGTTGGCGCACCCGGCCGTCACTGGCCGATGCTTGCGCGGCCAGCAGGCGCTGCGCGTAGCTGGCCGCGTCTTCGCGGTAGGTCTCGATGTCGCCCCAATAGAACTGTGCAGAACTTTCCAGAAACTGTAGCGGCGTTTCAGCGGTAACGGCTAGCCGCCCAATGCAGTAATTTTTACTGCCGTTGGTGTCTGCCACCGATAGCGGTGGCTTGGTCGTGCTGCAAGCGGCAAGCAACGCCACGGAACAAAATAGCGGTGCGCGCATCAGGCGCGTGGCGGTGAGCGTCACATCAAGTCCTTCGAACAGCAATCGACCAGTATAAATGGGCGCCCTTGCTGCTGGGCATCGCTGTGTGGCCGGGTCGTTAGCGCTGCTCTGAGCAACGCACTACAGCGGCGCGATACGGTGCGCTCACGTTGCGGTGATCCAGTGCCACGAAGACCGGCGCATCCAACAGCAGATCAGCGTGTCAGTGAGGCTTCACTTATCCCGCCGATACACCCCATTAAAACTTACACTCGCGCCGCCGCATTGCAGGTTGTCTGCAACGATCAATAGGTCGCCAAGCAGCTGCAGACGTACCGTGCAGTCATCCTCGCGGACTTCAAGACGGTTGCCCTCCGCAAAGCTGCGTGCGGTGACCGCGCCGAAGTGTGGGCCGCCGGGCACCTGCTCCGGGCTGGGGTTGGCGCTGGGCCAGTAGGCGTCGCCATTGACGGTGATGCTGCCGTCGCCATTGGCGGTCAGCTGTAGCGTGTTGTCGCCGTTATGCCAGTGGGCGTTCCACGCGCGTGCGGGTGGCGTGGCGCTGCTGGCGATGGGCTGCAGGCTGCGCTCGGCGACCCAGCCGGCACTGCCGCCCACCTTATTGGGATAGAAGGCGCAGGCGTAGCCGCCACGGTGCTGGGCCAGCACCACCACGTCGCCCTTGACCACGTAGCTGCGCTGCCGGCAGGCTGCCTCGCCCTTGCTGGGGCAGCCGTCGCTGTCGTTGAGCAGGTACAGGCGGGGGACTGCGACGCGCGCCAGCGCAAACGCTGACGGGCTATTGGTGAATGACCCGTTGCGGCAGTCGGCCGCTTCGTCATCGTGTGGCGCGGCGTGCGCCAAGGCTGACACCGACAACAGGAACAGCAAGCAGGCCTTGTGCATCTCGATCACTCCACGGGTAACGCACTAGTGTGGCCTAACGTGGCGTGCGTTGTGCATCAGCGCGCATGGCGTGAACCGGTGTCTTCTTCGGCCACGATGGGCGCCATTCGCGTGTGCGTTGCCGGAGGACAGCTGGGTTATCGCATGCAGTCACCGCCACCTAGTGCAGCTCAGATCGGCAACGCGCTCAGCTTGCGGCGCAGGTAATTGGTGATGGCGCGCCGCGTGGATTTACCGCGCCACGAGGCCCGGCACAGGTGCGAGCCCACGGCGATCTGGCCGCCGCGATGTCCCAACCCGAACCAGGTGCGGTCCGGATGGAAGGCGTCGCGTGCAGGACAGTGGATGCCTTGAAAGCCGCCCTCGCGTGAGAGGTAGAAGTTGGTGAATCCCCTGGGCCCGGACACCATCGGAATCTGCCGGTGATCGGTCAGGCGCTCCGGCAGGTGCGCCACGAAGATGTGTTCGATCAGCGATGCCCAGAATGGGTGGCCGGCCGCCACCGTCGCGCTTGTTTGTTTTTCGTCAATACGACCGACACACGGTATTCGCAGGCGGAGTGTTTAGGTGTAGGGGTCAAGAATCGTTGCGGAGTTGCGCATGAGTGCAGTCACGGTAGGCAGGATCGGCCAGGGGCCGGTTTCGGCGGGAGTGGGCCTGGTGCGTCCAGGGCGGGTCGTTGCAGGCGCCAAGCGCTGCGCAGGCCAAGTCGTTCCCTGCAACGCGGTGCGTTCGCGCACCGCTGCCTGCTGAAGGGGCGCGCCATGCGGATGTGTGTAGTGAATGAAGCGGCGGTTGCCGACCCATCCAGGCTGGAAGCGCGCTGCGTGGCGGCGCGTGAAGCCGGTTGCGACTATGTGGTGGTAGCGCCACCGTTTGCGCGTGACGCGCAAGGGCGCCTGGTGGAACCCAACGCCGGTGATGCCCAGGCGCAGCAACTGCAGACCTGCGTGCAGGCCGCGCAACGGGCAGGCGTCAAGCTGCTGCTGGATGTGCGCCTGGACGAGGTGGGCGGCTCCAGTGCGGTGGTGCGCGATAACCCGCAGTGGTTCCGCGCCCGCAGCACCGCAGTACCGGATCCGCGCCAGCCGCGTGCCACGCCCGAGGTGGCTGAGGCGCGCTTTGCCTATGCGCAGGAAGGTGCGGCGCTGGTGGAGTGGTGGAGCGCGCGCCTGCTGGAGTGGGTCAACCAGGGCGTGGGCGGCTTCCGCCTGTTGCAGCCCCAGCAGATCCCCGCACAGCGCTGGCGTGAGCTGATCACCCGCGTGCATGCACAGGCGCCGGAAGTGATCTTCGCGGCGTGGACACCCGGGTTGGGTAGCGAAGCGCTGCAGCAGCTTGCCGGTGCCGGCTTCGATGCGGCGTTCTCCTCGCTAGCCTGGTGGGATGGCCGTGGCAGCTGGTTCTTCGATGAAGACGCAGCGCTGCGTGCGCTGGCCAAGCGGGTGGTGGCGATTGTCGAGGCTGCCGATGGCAGCAGCGCCGCACGCCGCGCGCAGCATTGGCAATTGGCGAGCGCACTCGGTGGCGCCTGGGTGCTGGAAGACCATCAGCTGGAGTCGTTGCCGCTGCGCGTGCGTGCCACCGATGGACCGCAGCCAGACAATGCGGGCCTGCGGCTGCGGCCGTTGTTGCGTGAAGGCACCGGCCTGACGGCAGTGGCGGTGGAGCCGCTTGGCGGGCTGCCCTCGCTCTTGTTGATCAATGGCGACCCCGATCATGTGGTGCCGGTGCCCGCACCGGATCTGTTGCGCCTGCTCGGCGATGCCGAGGCATTGGTGGCCGAAGACGGGCGCACCCTCTCCGGCTCCGCGCTGGAGGCGCTGGAACCGGGCGAAGTGCGCGTGTACCGCAGCGTGCCGGCGCGGCATGTGCTGGCAGTCCCGCGCATGCGCCCGCGTGCGCAGACGGCGGCGGCGTGGCCACGGGTGTGCATCGAGTCGGTGACGCCATCGGTGGACAACGGCCGCTTCCCGGTGAAGCGCACTGTGGGCGACCGTATCTGCGTGGAGGCCGACGCCTTCTGCGACGGGCATGACCGCATTGCGGTGGCGGTGCTGTGGCGCCCGGCCGATGCCAAGACCTGGGCCAGCGCGCCGATGCGTGCGCTGGGCAACGACCGCTGGCGCGCGGAGTTCCCGCTCGAGCGCATCGGCACCTACGAATTCCGCGTGGAAGGGTGGCGCGACGTATTCGCTACCTTGCATGCGGATCTGGAAAAGAAGCGCGCCGCCAGCACCGTGCTGCCGGTGGACGTGCAGGAAGCGGTGGCAGTGGTACAGGCTGCGCATGCACGCAGCGACGGCGCGTTGGCCACCCAGTTGCAGGACATCCTTACCCGCATCGGCGCGCAGAGTGAGCCGTTGCAGCAATTGGCGATCGTGCTGGAGCCCGACACCGCGCAAGCGATGGCGCTGGCCGACGACAAGCCGTTCCGCTCCGAATACCCGGTGACCTTCCGGGTGGAATCCGAACGCCGCGCGGCGCATTTTTCCAGCTGGTACGAATTGTTCCCGCGCTCGCAGAGTGGTGACGGGCAGCGCCACGGCACCTTCGATGATGTGATCGGGCGGCTGGCGCATATCCGCGCGATGAACTTCGACGTGCTGTACATGCCGCCAATCCACCCGATCGGCGCCAAGAACCGCAAGGGCCGCAACAATGCGGTCACCGCGCAGGATGGCGAACCCGGCAGCCCGTATGCGATTGGTGCAGCCGATGGCGGGCACACCGAGGTGCATGCCGAACTGGGTGGACTAGAGGGCTTCCGCCGGCTGATCCAGGCCGCACGCGCGCATGGCCTGGAAGTGGCGCTGGATTTTGCCATCCAGTGCGCGCCCGACCACCCGTGGCTGCAGGAGCACAAGGACTGGTTCACCTGGCGCGCGGATGGTTCGATCCCGTATGCGGAGAACCCGCCGAAGAAATACCAGGACATCGTCAACGTCGACTTCTACGCCAGCGGTGCGGTGCCGGATTTGTGGAACACGCTGCGCGATGCAGTGTTGTTCTGGGTCAACGAAGGCGTCACCCTGTTCCGCGTGGACAACCCGCACACCAAGCCGTTCCCGTTCTGGGAATGGTTGATTGCCGATGTGCGCGGGCGCCGCCCGGATGTGGTGTTCCTGTCCGAAGCCTTTACCCGGCCGAAGATGATGTACCGCCTGGCCAAGTGCGGCTTCTCGCAGTCGTACACCTACTTCACCTGGCGCAACCACAAGCACGAGCTGCGCGAGTATATCGAAGAGCTCAACGACGGCGTGCCGCGCGAGTGCTTCCGCCCGCATTTCTTCGTCAATACGCCGGATATCAATCCGTTGTTCCTGCAGACCAGCGGGCGCAACGGGCACCTGATCCGCGCCGCGCTCGCCACCACTCTCTCCGGCTTGTGGGGCATGTACCAGGGCTTTGAATTGTGCGAAGCCACCCCGCTGGCGCCGGGCAAGGAAGAATATCTGGATTCGGAGAAATACCAGCTGCGTGCCTGGCCGGAACGGGCACCGGGTGACATCGTCGATGAGATCACCCGCTTCAACCAGCTGCGCCGCATGCACCCGGAATTGCAGTCGCATCTGGGCACGCGCTTCTACCAGGCGCACAACGACCAGGTGCTGTACTTCGGCAAATTCCTGGATGCCGGCTACCTGTCGCGCAGCCGCAGCATGGTGCTGGTGGCGATCAACCTGGACCCTCAGGCGGGCCAGGATGCCGAGGTTGAAATTCCGCTGTGGGAGTTGGGCCTGCCCGATCACGCCAGCGTGGCGGTGGAAGACCTGTGGGACGGCCATCGCTTCACGTGGCATGGCAAGACGCAACACATCCGGTTAGAGGCGACGCGGCCGTTCGCGTTATGGCGCATCCGCGCAGGAGAGGTCGCATGAATGCAGTTCCAGCCCTTCAGGCTGACGCAGAACAATCGGCAGTGGTTGCCGACCAGCTTTGGTACAAGGACGCGATCATCTACCAGGTGCACGTCAAGTCGTTCTTCGACTCCAATGACGATGGCATCGGCGATTTCCCCGGCCTGATTTCCAAGCTCGACTACATCGCCGAACTGGGCGTGGACACGATCTGGCTGCTGCCGTTCTACCCCAGCCCGCGCCGCGACGACGGCTACGACATCGCCGAATACATGGCGGTGCATCCGGACTACGGCACCATCGCCGACTTCGAGCAGCTGGTGGCGCAGGCGCATGCGCGCGGCATCCGCATCGTTACCGAGTTGGTGATCAACCACACCTCCGATCAGCATCCGTGGTTTCAGCGCGCCCGCAACGCGCCGGCTGGTTCGCCGGAGCGCGACTTCTACGTCTGGTCGGATACCGACCAGGAATACGAAGGCACGCGCATCATTTTTTGCGATACCGAAAAGTCCAACTGGACCTGGGACCCGGTGGCCGGCCAGTACTTCTGGCACCGGTTCTATTCGCACCAGCCCGATCTCAACTTCGACAACCCGGCGGTGCTGGAATCGGTGCTGGAAGTGATGCGCTTCTGGCTGGACCGCGGCGTGGACGGCCTGCGTCTGGACGCAGTGCCGTATTTGATCGAACGCTCCGGCACCTCGAACGAAAACCTGCCGGAAACCCACGCCATCCTGCGCAAGATCCGCGCCACGCTGGATGCCGAATACCCGGACCGCATGCTGCTGGCCGAGGCCAACATGTGGCCGGAAGACACCCAGCAATACTTCGGCCAGAACGCCGACGAATGCCACATGGCGTTCCACTTCCCGCTGATGCCGCGCATGTACATGGCGATCGCGCGCGAAGACCGCTTCCCCATCACCGACATCATGCGGCAGACACCGGAGATTCCGGAGACCTGCCAGTGGGCGATCTTCCTGCGCAACCATGACGAGTTGACGCTGGAAATGGTCACCGATTCGGAGCGCGATTACCTGTGGCAGACCTATGCCTCGGACCGCCGCGCGCGCATCAACTTAGGCATCCGCCGCCGCCTGGCGCCGCTGCTGGAGCGCGACCGCCGCCGCATCGAATTGATGACCTCCTTGCTGCTGACCATGCCCGGCACGCCGGTGCTGTACTACGGCGATGAGATCGGCATGGGCGACAACATCCATCTGGGCGATCGCGATGGTGTGCGCACCCCGATGCAGTGGTCGATCGACCGCAACGGTGGCTTCTCGCGTGCCGACCCGGCTGCACTGGTGCTGCCGCCGGTCATGGACCCGCTGTACGGCTTCCAGGCGGTGAACGTGGAAGCGCAGATCCGCGACCAGCATTCGCTGCTGACCTGGACCCGCCGCGTGCTCAGCGTGCGCAAGCGCTACCAGGCGTTCGGCCGCGGCACGCTGCGCTTTTTGTACCCGGGCAACCGCCGCATGCTGGCCTACCTGCGCTGCTATCAGGACGAAACCGTGCTGTGCGTGGCCAACCTCTCGCACACCTTGCAGGCGGTGGAGCTGGACCTGTCCGAGTTCGAAGGCCGCGTGCCGGTGGACATCATCGGCGGTGGCAGCTTCCCGCCGATCGGCCGGCTGACCTATCTGCTGACCGTGCCGCCATTTGGTTTCTATGCGTTTCAGCTGGTCAGCGAAGGCACGCTGCCGGACTGGCATGTGCCCAGCCCGGTGCCGTTGCCGGATTACCGCACGCTGGTGCTGCGCAGCGACACCGAAGAAAGTGCCGCACTGCTGCCGCATCTGGCCACGCTGGAAGGCGAGATCCTGCCGGCGTGGTTGTCGGCACGGCGCTGGTTTTCGGCCAAGGATCAGGCACTCAAGAGCGTGCGCATTTCGCGGCGCACGCCGTTGCCGGGCGATGAGCCGATGAGTCTGCTGGAGCTGGACGTGGAGCTGGAAGACGGCCACCACGAGTGCTACATGCTGCCGGTGGGCATTGTCTGGGAGCGCGAGCACCCAAGCACGCTGGCCGAGCAGCTGGCGCTGGCGCGCGTGCGCCAGGGCCGCGAGGTGGGGTATCTCACCGATGCGTTTGCGCTCAAGCCGATGGTGCGCGGCGTGATCGACGCACTGCGTCACGATGCGGCGCTGGATTTCCACGACGGCGACGATGCCTCGCAACAAGGCCAGGTGCGTTTCGAGTCGACCCCGGCGCTGGCTGCGCTGGAGATTCCGGACGACCCGGAAATCCGCTGGTTGTCGGCCGAACAGAGCAACAGCTCGCTGGTCGTTGCGGACAAGGCGGTGTTCAAGCTGCTGCGCCACGTGGCCACCGGTGCCAATCCGGAAATCGAGATCGGCCGCCGCCTCACCGAGATGGGCTATGCCAATGCGGCACCGCTGCTGGGCAGCGTGAGCCGGGTGGATGCGCAGGGCACCATCACCACCATCGCGCTGTTGCAGGGCTTCATCCGCAACCAGGGCGATGCCTGGCGCTGGACGCTCGATCACCTGGCGCGCAGTTTCGACGAGTACGCCACCGCGCAGACCGACGAAGCCCGCAACGAAGCGGTGGCCGGCTACGACGCGTTTGCCGCAGTGGTGGGCAAGCGCCTGGCCGAGTTGCACGAAGCGCTCTCGCGCAGCACCGACGATGCCGACTTCGCACCGCAGCGCATCGACCTGCCCACCGCCAACGATGTGGTGGGCGGCGTGGCACGCCAGGTCGAGGAGATGTGGGAAACAGTGCACGCCCGCCTGGGCGCCACCGACGATGCGGCCGAACGCGAGGCGCTGGAGTCGGTGCTGGCCGAACGCCCGCAGCTGGATGCGCTGCTGGCCAGGGCGCCGAGCGTGCTGGCCGAATCGCTGTTGACCCGCGTGCACGGCGACTTCCACCTGGGCCAGATCCTGGTGGCGTTCGACGACGTGGTGCTGATCGACTTCGAAGGCGAGCCCGCCAAGCCGCTGGCCGAACGCCGCGCCAAGGCCAGCCCGTTGCGCGATGTGGCCGGCTTCCTGCGCTCGCTCGATTACGCCAGTGAAGTGTCTGCGCGTGGCGAAGAGGGCACCGCCGCACGTGCCGGCGTGGGCGTGGATGCGCACCTGGACGACTTCCTGGTGGAATTCCGCCGCCGCTCCACGCAAGCGTTCCTGGACGCTTACCATGCCGTGCTCGACGCCAGCGCGCATCCGTGGATCGCGCCGCCGGCGTTCAATGCGGCCACCTTGCTGTTCCTGGTGGAGAAGGCCTGCTACGAGGTGCGCTACGAAGCGGCGAACCGGCCGGGCTGGTTGATGGTGCCCATCCAGGGCTTGCGACGCATCCTGCAACGCGCGCGCGCTGGTGCGGGAGACACATGATGAGTGGAGTAATGACTGCAGTGACGAATCGATGGGACCCCGGCGTGACCCGCGCCCTGGCCGAAGCGCGGCACGGCGATGCATTCGCCGTGCTGGGCGCACATCCCAGCACCAACGGCCGCCTGCTGCGCACCTATCACCCCGGCGCCGAGCACGTCACCGCCGTGCTGGCGGATGGGCGCGAGGTACCGCTGGAAGCCGGCCCGGAACCAGGCCTGTTTGCCGGCGAATTGCCGGCCGAGGGAGGCTACCGCCTAAGGATCGGCTGGCCGGGCGGCACCCAGGACACCGCAGACCCGTACGCGTTCGGGCCGCTGCTCAGCGACTTCGACCTGCACCTGATCAGCGAAGGCCACCATCTGCAGCTGGCCGATGCGCTGGGTGCCAATGTGGTGGAAGTGGACGGCGTGCGCGGTACGCGCTTTGCGGTGTGGGCACCGAACGCCTCGCGCGTGGCGGTGGTGGGCGACTTCAATAGCTGGGACGCGCGCCGGCACCCGATGCGGCTGCGCCACCAGGCCGGCGTGTGGGAGCTGTTCGTGCCCGACGTGGGCCCCGGCGCGCACTACAAATATCAGCTGCGTGGCCCGCATGGGCATGAACTGCCGGCCAAGGCCGACCCGGTGGCACGCCGCGCCGAACTGGCGCCGGGCACTGCCTCGATCGTGGCCGACCCCACGCCGCACCAGTGGAGCGACGACGGCTGGATGGCCACGCGTGCGCGCCGCCAGGCGCACGACGCACCGATGAGCATCTACGAGATCCATGCCGGCTCCTGGCTGCGCGAGGAAGGCCTGGATCTGGATTGGGATGGCCTGGCCGATCGCCTGATTCCGTACGTGGCCGACATGGGCTTCACCCATGTGGAGCTGATGCCGGTCACCGAGCATCCGTTCGGCGGCTCGTGGGGCTACCAGCCGCTGGGCCTGTTCGCGCCCACCGCGCGCTTCGGCAGCCCGGATGGCTTTGCGCGCTTTGTCGACCGCTGCCACCGCGAAGGCATCGGCGTGATCGTGGACTGGGTGCCGGCACATTTTCCCACCGACGCGCACGGCCTGGCGCACTTCGACGGCACCGCGCTGTACGAACACGCCGACTCGCGCGAAGGCTTCCATCGCGACTGGAATACGCTGATCTACAACCATGGCCGCCGCGAGGTGTCTGGCTTTCTGATCGCCAGCGCGCTGGAGTTCCTGCAGCGCTATCACGTCGATGGCCTGCGCGTGGATGCAGTGGCCTCGATGCTCTACCGCGACTACAGCCGCAATGCCGGTGAGTGGGTGCCCAACATCCATGGCGGCCGCGAGAACTACGAAACCATCGCGTTCCTGCGTCGGCTCAACGAGGTGGTGCGCGAGCACGCGCCGGGTGCGGTGACCATTGCCGAAGAATCCACCGCCTGGCCGGGCGTGACCGCGGATGTGTCGCATGGCGGCCTGGGCTTCCACTACAAGTGGAACATGGGCTGGATGCACGACACGCTGCATTACATTGGGCTGGACCCGATCTATCGCCGCTACCACCATGGCGAGCTGACTTTCAGCATGGTGTACGCGTACTCGGAGCGCTTCGTGCTGCCGATCTCGCACGACGAAGTGGTGCACGGCAAGGGCTCGTTGCTGGGCCGCATGCCCGGTGACGATTGGCAGCGTTTCGCCAACCTGCGCGCCTATCTCGGTTTCATGTTCACCCATCCGGGGCGCAAGTTGCTGTTCATGGGCTGCGAGTTCGGCCAGCCCACCGAGTGGAACCACGATGCCGGCTTGCCGTGGCATCTGCTCGACGACGCACGCCACCGCGGCGTGCAGACGCTGGTGCGCGACCTCAACCACCTGTACGCGCAATACCCTGCCTTGCACGCGCACGACGACGACCCGTCGGGCTTCGCATGGCTGGTAGGCGATGACGCGGCCAACAGCGTGGTGGCGTTCCTGCGCAAGGGCAAACGCGGCGATGCACCGGTGCTGGTGGTGATCAACTACACCCCGGTGGTGCAGCAGGGGTATCGCCTCGGGGTGCCGCAGGGCGGTCTGTGGCGCGAAGTGTTCAACAGCGACGCCGGCATCTACGGCGGTGCCAACCTGGGCAACGGCGGTGCGGTGACTGCCGAACCGCAGTCCATGCATGGTCACGCGCAGTCGCTGCCGTTGCTGCTGCCGCCGCTGGGCGTCATCGTGCTGACCCCGCAGGGCTGATCGACCGTCACCGCGCCCGGCCTGCTGGCCCGGCGCGGTGGCAGCTGCTAGATTGCGCGCCTTAGAGCAGCTATCAACACGACTGCGCAGCCGCCAGGCGGGCGCGGCCGGTGCTCGGAATCGGCATGTACCCACGTACACTCCGGTTCCTCCGCGCCGTCCGCACCCACCTGACGACTGCTCGCTACGTTTTGTCAGCCGCGCTTAGTGGGTGACACCGGCCACGCCTCCGTTGGAGGCAGTCGCGCTGGTCATCGTTGAATAGGCAGCCCGGGGAGGGCTGCCGGGCACAGCCGCCGCCATGCCTCTTGTCGACCGTCTTCGCGGGAGAGCTGTGCGTGCGCGTTTTACAAAGGGTGGGTCGAACTTGGTGTGTGCGGCCGCGTGGAGCCGATTGGCCAGCGCGTGCGCGTCTGTGTAGGCAGAACGGCGCACTGGTGCGGGCGTTGCCGATCCCGCGCGCTGGCATGCAACGGCGCCAGCGCGGTGTCGAGACTTCGGCTGCACGGCATGGCACTGCGGCGCATGTGCGTAGCCGCGTCTGCGGTGGACTGCAAGGCCGCGCACATGCATAGCCTGATGACGTGCCTTTACCTGTTGTGCGCGGGCGCTGCCGCGTGCGGTTTTTATCGCGCCACCGCGCATCAGCGCCTGTGGCTGCGCGGCCGCCCGCGCGCCCGCGTGCTGCGTGCAGGCGCCAGCGTGTTGCTGGTGCTGGCGGTTATCTGCGCCATCGCCGCCTTAGGTACCTGGGCCGGCGTCTTCTCGGCACTGACGGCAGCGATGCTGGCCGCGGTGGCCCTGCCATTTCTGGATGCCTGGCAACAGGCACGCACGCAACGCCGGCAGGTGCGCCATGTGGAGTAGATGGGTGGCGGCGGTGCTGCTCGGTTTGCCGCTGGCGGTGGGCGTGGTTGGCCTGTGCGCGGTGGTGCTGCCCGGCCCGCAGCGTAGCTATACGCTGGCTTGGCTGTTGTTGATGTTCCCGGTGTGGATTGGCGCCATGGCCTTGCCGTTCGTGTTTCGCAGCGCTGCGCGCGCCTGGCTGTGGCTGGGCGGGGCGACCGTGCTGTGCTATCTCGCGCTGGCAGCGCTCAAGGCGCTGGGCTGGGGGGAGGTGACTGCATGAAGGCTGCAACCTTGCGCGCGTTTCTGTCCGTGCACAGCTGGATGGGCCTGCTGGCGGGCATGTCCTTGTTCATCGCGTTCTATGCTGGCGCCATCACCGTGTTCACGCACGCATTGAGCACCTGGCAGACCACGCCGCCTGCCACGCAGGCTGCACCGGCGGACCCGGTGGCCGCCGCGCAAACCTTGTTGGACACCGTGGTTGCCGCACACCCGCAGGTGGCCGAGTCGTTCCTGGTGCTGCTGCCCGGCGAGCATGGGCCGCTGGCACGGGTGTACTGGTACGGCGCGCAGGCCGATGCCAGCGGCGGCATGCGCCAGTATCAGCTCAGCAGCAGCGGCGCGCTGCTGGAACTGCCGCAGCGCGTGGGCTTTATCGATTTTCTCTACGACCTGCATTTCACTGCCGGCTTGCCACGCACCTTCGGCACGTATCTGTTCGGCGTGGTGAGCGTGCTGTACGGGCTGGCCCTGGTCAGTGGCGTGGTGCTGTACGCGCCGGTGTTCTTCAAGGACCTGTTCGCGCTGCGCATCGGTGCCAACCTCAAGCGGCTGTGGCAGGACGCGCACAACGTGGTGGGCATGCTGTCGTTGCCGTTCCATGTGATCTTCGCCTGGTCCGGTGCGGTGTTGTGCCTGGGGGTGCTGCTGCTGGCGCCGTTCCAGTTTCTGGTCTTCGACGGCAAGTTGTTGCAGATCCTGGAGCCGGACTTCGAACTCACCCCGCATGTGGCACCGGCTAACCGCGCAGCGCCGGTGTTGCCGATGGCGACCTTGCTGGAGAAGGCGCGCGCCGCCAGCCCCGGCTTCGTGCCGGAAAGCGTGAGCTACCACGACGCAGGCGATGCCAATGCGCGCGTGGAAGTCTATGGCCATCACGATCAGCGCCAGCTCAATACATTGGGCGGTGTGGCCTTGGAAGGCGCCACCGGCAAGGTGCTGCGCGTGCTCTCCCCGCGCACGATGCGGGCCGGCACCGCCGCCTTGCGTGGCCTGCAGGGGCTGCACTTCGGCAACTTCGGGCATGCGCCGCTGCAGTGGCTGTATTTCCTGCTCGGCCTGGGCGGCGCCTTCCTGTTCTACAGCGGCAACCTGCTGTGGATCGAGACACGTCGCAAGCGCCGTCAGCTTGCGCAGCCGCGTCGCACCCATGCCATGGCACGGCTCACCGTCGGCGTCTGTCTGGGCAGCGTGGCCGGGATCTCGGCGTTGTTCAGTGCCGCACGGGTGCTGCCGCCGGGTCAGGAGCGCGTGGTCTATTACGCGGTGTTCGCCGCTTGCGTGCTGTGGGCGGCGCTGCGCCCCACCGCACGCGGCGCGTACGAAGTGCTGCTTGCCTGCGCGGCGTTGACCGCTGCAATTCCGCTGGCCAGCTGTGTTTCCGCAGCGGGCCTGGTGCTGCCCTGGCACGACACCCTGGTGTTGACCGTGGACGTGGTCGCCCTGGTCATGGCGTGGAGTTACTGGCAACTGGCGCGCGCCAGCAAGCGGCGTGGCGCGCAGGGCGACCCGAACAGTGTGTGGGCATGGTGATGGCCGTGGCGTCGTGCAGCGTGCGGCCTTTGCGACTTCGCCAACGGCTGCAGTGCCGTTGGCTGGGGTCGCAGCAGTCAACGGCAACAGTCATCGCGTTGCACACTGACACCTGCTGGACGCCGCAGGGCGCATGCTGTGCGGCATTGTTTGCAACGCTTGCCTTATCACGATGCCCGCTGCCCAACGCATTGGTTTGATTTCCGACACGCACGGTCTGTTGCGGCCCGAAGCGGTGGCCGCACTGCAGGGATGCAGTGCGATCCTGCATGCCGGCGATGTGGGCGCGCCAGAGATTCTGCAGGCACTGGCCGCGCTGGCGCCGCTGCATGCGATTGCCGGCAATATCGATATCGCGCCCTGGGCGGCCACGTTGCCACCCACGCGCGATCTGGTCATCGCCGGCGTGCGTATCCACATGCTGCACGATCTGAAAACGCTGGCGCCTGATGTGCAGGCCGATGTCATTGTCAGCGGGCATTCGCACAAGCCGCTGGTGCACACGCGCGCTGGCGTGCTGTACGTCAATCCCGGCAGTGCCGGGCGCCGCCGCTTCAGCCTGCCCATCAGCGTGGGCACGTTGTGGCTGGGCGATGGCGCACCGCGTGCGGAGCTATGCGTGCTGGACGCGCGCTGACGCAGTTGCCGCGTGTGTGACGTGCACCACGCGCGTGGCCGCACACGCGCACAATCACGGCAACGATGACCTGGCCTGCACACCGGCGCGCCCATCCTCGTGCGCTGATTCGTTGCGAGGACAACAGCATGAATACACGTCGCCAATTCCTGTCTGCTGCCGCGGCCGGCACCACGGCGCTGGCCGCATCGCCATTGCTGGCACAGTCATCCGCACCCGGGAGCGTGATGCCCACGCGCGGCCGCACGGCGGCCTCTGCCGTGCAAACTAGCGCTCCAGCCAAGGGGGCACGTTATCGGCCGACCACGCGGCTGGGCTTTGGCGGCGTGGCGATCGGCAATGGGTTTGCGCCCACCAGCGATGCGCAAAGCGAAGCGACCCTGGCTGCGGTGTGGGCCTCGGGCGTGCGCCATTTCGATACTTCGCCGTGGTACGGGCTGGGCCTGTCCGAACGCCGTACCGGCCATCATCTGCATAACCATGCCGCCGATAGCTACGTGCTCTCGACCAAGGTGGGGCGCTTGCTGACCGCGACCGACAAGCCACCGAAGACCATGTGGCAGCAGCCGTCGCCGTTCGATTACCGCTACGACTACAGCGCCGCCGGCGTGCGCCGCTCGATCGAAGACAGCCTGCAACGGCTGGGGGTGTCGCAGATCGACATCGTGTACATCCACGATCTCTCGCCGGAGAACGAAAAAGACCTCGGCATGCCCTGGGAACAGCGCTTTGCCGAGGCCGCCAAGGGCGCGATGCCGGAGCTGACCAAGATGCGCAAGGAGGGCCTGATCAAGGCCTGGGGCTTTGGCGTCAATCGCCCGGAACCGGCCTTGCGTGCGATCGAAGAAGCCGACCCGGATATCTTCTTGCTGGCCTGCCAGTATTCGTTGCTCGACCACGCGCAGGCCTTGCACGACACCTTCCCGAAGATCGCCAGGCACGGCGCGTCGGTGGTGGTGGGCGCGCCGCTGCTGGCCGGTTATCTGGCCGGGCGCGACCGCTATCTGTACGAGGGCACGGTGCCGGAGTGGGCGCCGGCCAAACGCCGGAAGGCCCTGGCGATCTGCGACAAACACGGCGTGGATCTGCGTACGGTATCGCTGCAATTTGCTGCCGCACCGGAGGTGGTGTCGGCGGTGATTCCCGGCGCACGCACGGCCGAACAGGCGCAGGCCAACGCGGCCTCGATGCGGGTGGCGATTCCTGCCGCGCTCTGGGAAGACCTCAAGCGCGCGCAGGTGATCGAAGCGGATGCACCGGTGCCGGTGGCTGGGTGATCTGACTGCGCTGCTGCTGCGAGGTGCTTTGGAGAAGTTAGTCGCGTGCTGTGGGATGTAGCGCGCTGTCTCCATTGCAGTGCTGACGAGGTCGTCGCAGCACTGCAAGCAGCAATCGAACAGCAGGCGGTGCCCGCAGTCATGACAGCGCGTGCCTATGCAGTGAGCTGTTGCACGACAGCAGCACCAACGCAGGCACGTGCTGCGCCAACTCATCGGCGACGATCGCCGCAAACAGGTCCGCACCATCGGCGCCGAGATGCGTGTAGTCGAACGCGAGCTTGGCCTGGCCCATCGGTTCTGCGCTGGCATTGTCCTGCGCCGTGGCAGCGGTGGTGGTGGTCTTCGCCACTGACGCAGGCGCCGAAGAGGGCGCAACCGTCTGCGCCGGTATCTTGCCGATGGTGGTGCCCGATTGCGCGGCAATGAGCTGCGCCGGCTCTGCCGGGCGCTGCGCCAGCCGCATCGCCAGCACCGGGCCCATGCCTTGCACCAGCGCCCGGCTGCGCGCGTGCAGGTCGATGAGTGGCACCTGCAGCTCGCGTGCCACCGCACGCGTGGCCGCTGCCCACGGCGCCAGGTCGTCGATCAACTGGCCGCGTTCGAACTGCCGCCGCGTCAGCGGCGTCACCAGCACCGGCAGCGCCCCGGCCGCACGCGCTTCGTTGACGTAGCGACGCAGGTTGGCCGGGAATTCGGTGGCCAGATCGGTCGAGCGCCCCGGTTTGCCGGGCTGGTCGTTATGGCCGAACTGGATCAGCACCACCACCTGTCGATAGCCGCCGCTGCGCAGTTCCTTCAGCGCGATCTCCCACGAACCTTCGGCGCGGTAGTTGGATGTACTGCGGCCACCGCGTGCCAGGTTGAGGCAGCTCAGAAACGAGGTGACATGCTGGGCGCAGAAACTCGGTCCCCAGCCGCCTTGCACGGCGGTGGTCGAATCGCCAACCAACACGATCTTGCTGGCGGCCAACGGTGTGGTGGATGTCGCGGGCACGGGCACGGTGGGATCCTGCACCACTGCTGCAGCGGCCGCCTGCGCCGACAACGCCGTGCACATGGCCAATAGCGTCAACACCGCGAAAGAAAACATACGCATGGATCACCGTAGAGCAGGGCGGTCAGAACGTGCCGCGTTGAATGAAGGGGGCTTGTTGATACAGCTGCCGCTCGCCGCCGCGCGGGTCGTTCGCCAGCTGGCTGGGCACATCGAACAGCAGCGTCTCGCGGCGCTCCAGCGAGTACTGTTTCCAGCGCGGCAGGCTGCGATGATTGGGGTCGCCGTGACGCGCGAACGCGAGCAAGGCCGTGCTCATCTGGTCGGCCATCTGCTGCGCGGCAGGGCTATCGCCGGTACGCGATCCCGGCTGGGCAATGGTGTCGAAGACCAGCGGAATATCCAGCGTGTGGAAGGCGCCGAACTTGCCGCCGTCCAGTGGCGAGCCCCAGTCGAGTTGATACGCCCAGGTCGGTGCGCCCTGGCGTGCACGTGCCTCGGCTTCTTCGATGGCGCCGCGCCAGGAGCGCCCCGCCGTGGTGGCCGCGAAAAACACTTGCGACGGCGTGTAATGCGGATACAACCGGCGGTAGTGCGCAATCACCACCTGCGGCAGCAGGTCCACGTATTGCTGGGCTTCCAGCTTGGCCGGCAACGTGTCCCAGGTCAGCGCGAAGTTGCCTGCATCGTTGCCCAGGAACGCACGCGTTTCATCGCGGGTGTTGCCGATCACCATCGGGATGCGCGCCGACTGCACCGGTGCGGTGGGCCAGAACGGATGCACCGGCAACGCGCGTGCGTCCAGCACCGGACCCAGATACAGCGCGCTGTTTTCCACCCGCGAGGGGTCGCGCACCTGCGCGGCGGCCAGCAGCTGTGCCGCCGGCAGGGTGCGAATGCGCGCCAGCGTGTCGGGTGACAGTTTCAGCGCATCCAGCAACAGCTGCGCGCGCTGGGTGGCCGCACGCGGGCCGGCGGCGGTGACCTGCTGGCCGCTCATGGTCCAGGCGCGGTGGAACAGCCCGCGCGCGGCCGGCATCGCCATCAGCGTGGCGATCTTGGCACCGCCGCCGGACTGGCCGAACACAGTGACATTGCCCGCATCGCCGCCAAATTCCGCTGCATGCGCGCGCACCCACTGCAAGGCCTGGATGAGGTCGAGCTGGCCGGCATTGCCGGAGTCGGCAAACGTCGCATCGCCGAGCTGCGCCAGGTACAGGTACCCAAACACATTGAGGCGGTGATTGACGGTGATCACCACCACATCGCCGCGCGTGCACAGACGGGTGCCGTCGTACAGCGGGTCGCTGCCGGAGCCGGTGGTATAGCCGCCGCCGTGGATGTAGACCAGGATCGGCCGCTTGCCACCATCGCGCAGCGCCGGCGTCCACACGTTGAGGAACAGGCAGTCTTCGCTGGTGGGTTCGCTGGCCTTTGGCTGCGGCGCGGCCGCACTGTACGCACTGGCATCGCGGATGCCGTCCCATGGCGTTTCCAGCACCGGCGCCTGAAAGCGCCGTGGCCCGGTGTCGCCCCCATAGGGAATTCCCTTGAACACGCAGATGCCCTGGCTACGGACACCGCGCACCTGGCCGCTGCGCACGCGTGCCACCGGTGTGCTGGTGTCGCGCGGCGGTGCCGGTGCGGCGGCGGCGCTCAGGCTGGGCACTGCGGCGGCAGCGCCGGCCAGCAGGCCGCCACACACCAGCAGGCGGCGGCGCGGATCAACGCGGTTGGCGCGCGTCACCGCGGCGCATCCTGCGGCGCGGCGGGTGCGCTGACCTGCTGGATCCAGGCCTGGGCCAGTTGCGGCCATGCAGCCAGGGTCAGCCCGGTGGTGCCGCGGGTGCCGAAGCCATGGCCGCCCTGCGGGAACACATGCAGCTCGCTCGGCACGCCGGCGCGCAGCAGCGCATCGTGCAGGAGCAGACTGTTGCGTACCGAAACAACGGTGTCGTCCTGGGCATGCAGCAGGAAGGTGGGCGGCGTGCGTGCATCCACGTGCCATTGCGGCGAATACGCGCGCACCTTGGCCTCGCTGGGGGCATTGCCGAGCAGGCGCTCGCGCGAGCCCATGTGCGCGTTGGCGGCGTCCATGTCGATCACCGGGTAGATCAAGAGCTGGAAATCTGGGCGTGCGCTCAGCGTGTCGGCGCGGTCCACCGCCGGATACACCTGCGCGGCATAGCGGGTGCCCAGGCTGGCGGCCACATGCCCGCCGGCGGAGAAGCCCATCACGCCCACACGCTGCGCATCGATGCCATAGCGCGTGGCATTGGCGCGGATCAGCCGGAGCGCGCGCTGCGCGTCGGCCAGCGGTACGTCGGCGCCGTTGGGGTGGCCATCGCCGGGCAGGCGGTAACGCAGCACGAACAGGGTGATGCCTGCCTGGTCAACAAACCCCGGCACCAGCGAGGTGCCTTCGTTGTCCAGCACGATGCGCTGATAGCCGCCGCCGGGCGTGACCAGCAGCGCGGTGCCGTTGGGCCGGGCAGGGCGGTACACCACCATGTACGGCGCGCTGATCGACTGGATATAGCGGTCCGGCACGGCCGCATCGCTGCTGCGCTCCACGATGCGCTGCGGTTGCGGCAGCGCGGTGTCCCCCGGTGCCATTCCGGCCGGCCACAACGGAATACGGCTGGCCTGCTCGGCGGCGGTGTCCGCACTGGGGCGCTCGTCGGGTTCGGCGGCGGCGGCGCCAGCGCTGAGCAAGGCCAGGCTGAGAAGCATGCCCCGGCAGCCTTGTACGACAACGGAAACGGCACGCCGGGCGTGCCTGCGATCGGTGTATTGCATCGACCCCTCCCAGGGTTTGCTTCGCTGCGGCGCACATGTTTGCCGCACTGCACATTGCCAATGACACCGGTTTACCATATACAGCACACCGTGCCGCTGTCGATTGGCAGTGCAACAAAACATCCATCAGGGAGACACCCTTGAGCAACGACGCCGCCACCCCGCCTTCGTCCACGTCCACGCTGTCCAAGATTGCCCAGCGCTTCGTGGAGGCCCGCCGCGCAGGCGCGTCGCTGCCCGACTTTCCAGGGGAAATCCCCGACGATCTGGTGACTGCCTACCAGGTGCAGGACATCGCCATCAGCCAGTGGGACGACCAGGTGGTCGGCTGGAAGGTGGGCTACATCGCCGCCGAGCGCCGCGACCACTCCGGCGACGAGCGCCTGCTGGGGCCGATCTTCGCCAACAAGCTGTGGAATGCCACCGGTGGTACAACCGAGTTCCCGATCTACGAAGGCGGCTTTGGCGCGGTGGAAGCGGAGTACGTGCTGATGCTCGACGCCGATGCCCCGGCAGAGCAGACCCACTTCACCCCGGAGCAGGCCGCCCAGGTGCCGGCCACATTGTTCATTGGCGTGGAGATCGCCAGCAGCCCGCTGGCCACCATCAACAAGCTGGGCCCGCGCGTGGTGGTCTCGGATTTCGGCAATAACAACGGGCTGATCCTGGGGCCGGAAATCACCGACTGGCTGGGCCGTGACGAGGCCTCACTGACCGCGCAGACCCTGATCGACGACCAGGTGGTAGGCACGGGCGGCGCCACCACGCTGCCCGGCGGGTTGCGTGCGGCCTACGCTTTTGCGCTCAGCCGTTCGGCTCAGCGCGGGCGCCCGCTCAAGCGCGGTGATCTCATCGCCACGGGCAATGCCACCGGTATCCATGATATCGAAGTGGGACAGCGCGCCCTGATTCGCTTTGCCGGCTTCGGCGACATTTCCTGTACGGCTGTGTCCGCCAAATAACGCGGATGCAGTGACCAGACGCTTGGGAGGGCGCCAATGATCACTCGCAGACATTTCCTCGGTGCCGGGCTCGGCGCCGCCGCCGCCAGTCCCTGGCTGGGCGCCGGTGCCACCACACCGATTCCCGGCGGGCAGCTGCTCACCGCCACCGACGTGCACGTGGGCGACTACCCCACCGTGGAAGCGGTGCGCTGGTTCGGCAAGCAGCTCGAAGCACGCACCAATGGCCGGCTGAAGCTGCGCCAGTACCACTCCGGCCAGCTGGGCCGCGAGTCCGAGGCGATCGACATGGCGCGCTTCGGTGCCATCGACATCACCCGCGTCTACTCCGGTGCGTTGAACAACACCTTTCCGCTGACCCAGGCACTGTGCTTGCCATACGTGTTCGACTCGGTGCCGCATCTGCGCCGCGCCATCGACGGCCATGTCGGCGACAGCGTGTTGCGCAGCTTCGAGCAGCGCGATCTGGTCGGCCTGGCCATCTACGATTCCGGCGCGCGCTGCTTCTACAACACCAAGCATCCGCTGCACCGTCCGGAAGATCTCAAGGGCCTGAAACTGCGCGTGGCCTCTTCGGACATCTTCCTCAAGCTGATGCGCATGCTGGGCGCCAACCCCACGCCGATGTCGCTGGGCGAGACGTTCTCGGCGATGGAAACGCACATGATCGACGGTGCGGAAAACAACATGCGCAGCTTCCAGTCCAGCCGCCATTTCGAAGCGGCGCGCTACTGGTCGCAGAGCGAGCATTCGTATGCGCCGGATATCCTGGTGATGTCGCGCAAGAGCTTCGAATCGCTGAGCCCGGCCGACCGCGGCCTGGTGGTGGAACTGGCGCGTGCGTCGGTACCGGTGATGCGCACGTTGTGGGATGCCTCCGAGGCCACCGCGCGGCAGCAGGTGATCGATTACGGCGTCAAGCTCAATCAGGTCGACATGCCTGCGTTCCGCGCCGCCGCCGCGCCGCTGCTGGCCGAGTACCGGCGGCAGCCGGAGATCGAAGCGCTGTACCGCCGCATCCGCGATTTTGCATAGAGGTGACCCGATGACCGAACCCGCATCCGTCAACGTGCCCGTCGCGCCATTGCAGCGCGCGCTGGACCGCGTTTCCAACTTCGCCATCGGCGTGGCAGCCATTGCGCTGCTTGGCCTGGTGGTCGTGCAGGGCTGGCAGGTGTTCACCCGCTACGTGCTCAACGACTCGCCCAGCTGGACCGAGCCGGTAACGCTGCTGTTGCTCAGCACCGCGCTGAGCCTGGCCGCCGCCGCCGGCGTGCATACCAACCGCCATTTCGGCTTCTATCTGCTGGGCGAACACATGCCGCCGCTGGTGCGCCGCGTGTTCGACGTGATTCGCCCGGTGATGATCATCGCCATCGGCGCGGTGCTGGCCTGGTGGAGTGCGGTCCTGTTGCTTGACGGGCTGGACATCAAGATGGCCGGCGCGCAGATGCCGCAGAGCATCAACTACCTGCCGCTGTCCATTGGCGGCGCGCTGATGGTGGTGTTTGCCTTGTACAAGTTGTGGCGTGTGCTGCGCCCGATCCACACCGGAGGAGTGCGCTGATGGGCATCGCCATGTTGTTGGGAACCTTTGTGGTGCTGCTGCTGATCGGCGTGCCGGTGGCCTACGCACTGGGCGCGGCGGCACTGGCCACGCTGCTGTATCTGGACCTGCCCACGGTGGTGCTGGTGCAGCAGATTTCCGCCGGTAGCGGCTCGGCGTCGTTGATTGCGATTCCGTTGTTTATCTTTGCCGGCGAGCTGATGCTGCGTGGTGGCATTTCCGAACGCCTGATCGCGCTGGCGTCATCGCTGGTGGGGCGTGTGCGCGGTGGCCTGGGCCAGGTCAGCGTGCTGTCGTCGCTGTTCTTCGGCGGCGTGTCGGGCTCGGCGATTGCCGATGTCTCGGCGGTTGGCGGCACGATGATTCCGCAGATGATCAAGCGCGGCTACGACCGCGATTACGCGGTGAACGTGAGCATGACCGCCGCGCTGGTGGCGTTGCTGGTGCCGCCTTCGCACAACCTAATCCTGTTCTCGGCCGCGGCCGGCGGTGGCTTGTCGATCGCCGATCTGTTCGCGGCCGGCATCGTGCCTGCGTTGCTGATGACCGCCGCCATGATGGTCACCGGCTATGCGGTGGCGCGCCATCGCGGCTACGGCACCGAGCCGTTCCCGGGCTGGCGTGCGGTGGCCTTGCGCCTGTTCGGCGCACTGCCGGGCCTGGGCCTGGTGGCGTTGATCTTCATCGGTATCCGCGCCGGCATCTTCACCGCGGTGGAGAGTGCGGCCATCGCCGTGGTGTATGCGTTGATCGTCACCGCATTGCTGTATCGCCAGCTGCGCTGGGCCGAGTTCTTCGCCGCGGTGACGCATGCCGCGCGCACCACCGGCGTGATCCTGTTCGTGATCGCCACGGCTGCAGTATTCGGCTGGTTGCTTGCGTACCTGCAGGTGCCGGCGGCGGCGGTGAAGTTCCTGCAGGCCATTGCCGACAGCAAGAACACCGTGCTGCTGATGATCGTGGTGATGCTGCTGCTGCTGGGCATGTTCATGGACCTGGCGCCGAAGATCCTGATCTGCACGCCGATCTTCCTGCCGGTGGTCAAGGCCTACGGCATCGACCCGATCCACTTCGGTCTGGTGATGGTGCTGGCCGGCGGTATCGGTTTGATCACTCCGCCGATCGGCTCGGTGTTGTTCATTGGTACCTCGATCGGCGAAATCACCGTGGCCCAAAGCATGCGCACCATCTGGCCGTTCTGGCTGGCGGCGTTGTGCGTGCTGCTGATCGTGGCGTTCTTCCCGGAGCTGTCGCTCTGGTTGCCCAGGGCACTGCGCGCGTAAGCGCCAGTGCCGGCGGGAGTCTCCCGCCTTCATCCAGCGGCCGGCGCTCCAGGTGCGGGCCGCTGCATCGCCCCGCACACCGGGGACAAGGAGAGAGCATGCAGTTTCGAACCACCCCCCTGGCCCTGCGTTGGCTGACCACCGGGCTGCTGCTGTGCGCCAGCCTGGCCACCGCCGCCGACTGGAAGCGCGGCATCGAGCACCAGCGCATCGCCGACCAAGGCAATGGCACCTTCTTCAACCCGGTCTTGGCCGGCGACCATCCCGACCCGTCGGTGCTCAAGGACGGCCAGGACTACTACCTCACGCTGTCTTCGTTCGACGCCTACCCGGGCCTGCCGATCTGGCATTCGCGCGATCTGGTCAACTGGCAGCCGCTGGGCCATGCCATCACCCAGAACGTCGGCGCGATCTGGGCACCGGACCTGATCAAGCACGGCAAGCGCTACTACATCTATTTCCCGGCGCGGCGTGGCGACCAGGGCGAGCGCAGCAACTTCGTGGTGTGGGCCGATGACATCAAGGGCCCGTGGAGCAAGCCGATCGACATCGGCCTGGGCAAGTACATCGACCCCGGCCACGCCGTGGGCGAAGACGGCAAGCGCTACCTGTTCCTAAGCGGCGGCGACTATGTGCAGCTGTCCGACGACGGCCTGAAGGTGGTCGGCACGCCCAAGCACGTCTACGACGGCTGGAAATATCCGGAAAGCTGGGACGTGGAAGGCTATGCCCAGGAGGGCCCCAAGATCACCCGCCACAACGGCTGGTACTACATGACCACCGCGGTGGGCGGCACCGCCGGCCCGCCGACCGGGCACATGGTGATCACCGCGCGCTCGCGCTCGATCCACGGCCCCTGGCAGAACGCACCCAACAACCCGATCACCCGCACCAAGAGCGCCGACGAGCCGTGGTGGTCGCGTGGCCACGCCACCCTGGTGGAAGGCACCGATCAGCGCTGGTGGATGCTCTACCACGGCTACGAGCACGGCTTCTGGACGCTGGGCCGGCAGGCCTTGCTCGACCCCATCGAGTGGACGCCCGATGGCTGGTTCGTGGCCAAGGGCGGCGACCTGGGCACCCCGTTGAAGAAGCCCAGCGGCCAGGCCCTGCCGCACGGCCTGGCATTGTCGGACGACTTCCGCGCCGCAACGCTGGGCCCGCAGTGGTCGTTCTTCAACCCGGCCGCCGACGAGGCCAAGCGCCTGCAGGTGGGCGATGGCGTGCTGCGCCTGCAGGGCAAGGGCAGCGCGCCGCGCGATGCCTCGCCGCTGACGGTGATCGCCACCGACCAGGCCTACCAGTTCGAGGTGCAGATGACCGTGGCACCGGGCGGGCAGGGCGGGGCGCTGCTGTTCTACAGCGACAAGCTCTACGCCGGGGTGGGCAGCAATGGCGAAAACTTCGTCATGCACCGCTACGGCGAAGAACGCCCGGCCAAGCTGGCGCCCAGCAGCAAGGGCGGCGCGCTGTGGCTGCGCGTCACCAACAACCGCCACATCGTCACCATCCACACCAGTACCGACGGCACCACCTGGACCAAGTACCCGGTACAGATGGAAGTGTCCGGCTACCACCACAACGTGGCCGGCAAGTTCCTGGCACTGAAACCGGCGTTGTACGCCGCCGGGCAGGGCCAGGTGGAGTTCCGCAACTTCCGCTACCGCGCCCTGGACTGACCGTTCTGCATCGCCAGGCATGCCGCGGCGCCACTGGCCGCGGCCCGCCACAGCGTGCGAAACGGGACATCGGCAGGCTCCGCTAGGGCCTGCTGGCCCGCTGGCCGGTAGAATCCAATCAACTCGAACGGTTGACCGCTATGCCCGCCCGCAAGAATCCCGACGAGGGAATGCCCGGCCTGCCGAAGGGCAAGGTAGCAACGATCAACGACATCGCGCGGATGTCGGGCGTGTCCAAGAAGACCGTCTCGCGGATCATCAACAACTCGCCGCTGGTGCGGCAGGACACCCGCGAGAAGGTCGAGGCGCTGATGCGCGAGGTGGGCTACGCGCCCGACCCGCTCGCCCGCGGGCTGGCGTTCCGGCGCTCATTCCTGATCGGCATGGTCTACGACAACCCCACCGCGCAGTACATCGTGGACATGCAGTACGGCGCGCTGGACGCCCTGCGCGGCTCCAGTTTCGAGCTGGTGGTGCACCCCTGCGACAGCCGCAGCCCGGGCTATATCGAAGGTGTGCGCCGGTTTGCCCAGGCGCAGAAGCTGCACGGGGTGATCCTGGTGCCGCGTGCCTCCGAGGACCAGGCGCTGGCCGACATGCTGGCCGAGATCGGCTGCCGCTACACCCGCATCGCCTCGATCGCGCTGGACACCACCTCGCAGACGGTGATCACCCACGACCGCGACGGCGCGGCCGAGGCGGCGGACTACCTGCTCTCGCTCGGCCACCGCGACATCGCCCTGGTCACCGGCCCCAGCGCCTACCGCTCCTCGATCGAGCGCACCGCCGGCTTTGCCGACGCCTTGACCCGGCGTGGCATCGAACTGCCGCCCGAGCGCATCGTGGAGGCCGGCTACACCTTCGAATCGGGCGTGGCCGCCGCCGAAAAGCTGCTGCTGGGCAAAAAGCGCCCCACCGCCATCTTCACCGGTAACGACGAAATGGCTGCCGGTATCTACAAGGTGGCCCTGCGCGCCGGCATCAACATCCCGCGCCAGCTGTCGGTGATCGGCTATGACGACAGCTCGCTGGCCTCGCGCCTGTGGCCGCCGCTGACTTCGGTGCGCCGCCACACCCGCGACACCGGCCGCACCGCCGCCGCCATGCTGATCCAGCCCGACAACGCCCCGCAGCTACCCACCGCCAGCGTGCGCCCGCACCTGATCGTGCGCGACTCCTGCCAACCGCCGGAAGATTGAGGGAGGTCAAAGCCTGGGGAGGGACGCCAAGCAAAGCAAAGCGCTGGCGATTCACTCGGCGCTACGCGCCACCTTCTCCCGGAGGGGAGAAGAAATCAAAGCCCCTCTCCCTCCGGGAGAGGGGTTGGGGTGAGGGTACGGCGGCAGACCGCCATCTGCGAAAGCTCAGCCATGAGCTTAGGTAGGAGGCGCATAAGCCTCCCGACCAAGCCAGCCGTGCCCCAACACCGCGCGCCGCCTCGCACCCTCATCCGGCGCTACGCGCCACCTTCTCCCGAGGGGAGAAGGTAGTGAGCCCCTCTCCCTTCGGGGCGAGAAGGCACGGCTTACGCGCCATGGGCGCGCGTGCCTTGGAGCGCCCGCGGCGCAAGCGCGGGCCGGGGTGCGGAGCGGGGGTTGGGGTGAGGGTACGGTGGCAGACCGCCATCTGAGAAAGCTCAGCCATGAGCTCAGGTAGGAGGCGCAGAAGCCTCCCCTGACCAAACCAAGCCGTGCCCCCGACATAGCGCGCCGCCTTGCACCCTCATCCGGCGCTACGCGCCACCTTCTCCCGAGGGGAGAAGGAAGCAGGCAGCCAGCAGCCCCCACCCACGCTCCGCTTTCGTGCACTGCGCAATGACACCGGTTTACCAGAGCCGGTAGAATGGCGTGGTGCGGGCTTTCATTCCCCCTCGCTTGCCACCGGAGATGCGCATGTCCCTCTATTGCAAGACCCATTACGCCACCCATCCGGACGCCCTCAAGGGCGCCAGCAACGACACCCTGCGCGAGCTCTACCTGCTCGACGGCCTGTTCGTCGCCGATGCGGTGACCCTCAAATACACCCACTACGAGCGCTTCGTGCTCGGTGGCGCCGCCCCGGTCGGCAAGACGCTGGAACTGCCCAAGCAGACCGAGCCCGCCTCGGCGGCCGGCCACCCGTTCCTGGAGCGGCGCGAGCTGGGCGTCATCAATGTCGGCGCCGGCACCGGCACCGTCACCGTGGACGGCACCGCCTACACGCTTGGGCCCAAGGACGGCCTGTACGTGGCGATGGGCAGCACCGAGGTGAGCTTTGCGTCTGCCGATGCCGCCAACCCGGCGCAGTTCTATCTGGCCTCGACCCCGGCGCATGCGCGCTTCGAGACCAAGCAGCTGTCGATCAAGGACGCGGTGGCACTGGAGCGCGGCGCGCTGGAAACCAGCAACGAGCGCACCATCTACCAGTACATCGTGCCGGCCACCTGCCAGTCCTCGCAGCTGCTGCTGGGCCTGACCGTGCTCAAGCCGGGCAGCGTCTGGAACACCATGCCGCCGCATCTGCACGACCGCCGCAGCGAGGTGTATTTCTACTTCGATCTGGGCGCCAACGACCGCGTGTATCACTTCATGGGCGAGCCCGACGCGCAGCGACACATCGTGATGCAGAACAACGAAGCGGTGGTCTCGCCGCCGTGGTCGATCCACATGGGCGCCGGCACCAGCAACTACGCCTTCATCTGGGCGATGGGTGGCGAAAACCTCGATTACACCGACATGCACGTGCTGGATATCTGCCAGCTCAAGTAATGCCCCGCCGCCGCGCCAACGGGTGCGGCGGTTCCATCATCGAACGCGGCATGCCGCATCTGGAGCGATAAGGTAATGAGCAATCCGTTCAGTCTCGAAGGCAAGGTCGCACTGGTCACCGGTGCCAACACTGGCCTGGGCCAGGGCATCGCGCTGGCACTGGCAGAGGCGGGCGCCGACATCGCCGCCGCCGGCATCCAGGCACCGACCGAGACCGAAGAAAAGGTCAAGGCGATGGGCCGCCGCTTCGTCGCCATCGAAGCCAATCTGATCAGCATCGAGCCGGTGCAGCGCATCCTCGATGAAACCCTCGCCGGCCTGGGCCGTCTGGACATCCTGGTCAACAATGCCGGCCTGATCCGCCGCACCGACGCGGTGGATTTCAGCGAGCAGGATTGGGACGACGTGATGAACGTCAACCTGAAATCGGCGTTCTTCATGTCGCAGGCCGCCGGCCGCCACTTCATCACGCAGGGCAGCGGCAAGATCATCAACATCGCCTCGATGCTGTCGTTCCAGGGCGGCATCCGCGTGCCGTCCTACACCGCCAGCAAGTCCGGCATCGCCGGCATCACCCGCCTGCTGGCCAACGAGTGGGGCAGCAAGGGCGTGACCGCCAACGCCATCGCCCCGGGCTACATGGCCACCGACAACACCGCGCAGCTGCGTGCCGACCAGGACCGCAACAAGTCCATCCTGGACCGCATCCCGGCCGCGCGCTGGGGTGTGCCGGCCGACCTCGGCGGCGCGGCGGTGTTCCTGGCCAGCAGCGCCTCGGACTACGTCAACGGCGCGATCATCCCGGTCGACGGCGGCTGGCTGGCGCGCTGAGAAAAATGCGTCGTTTCCTTCTCCCACCGGGAGAAGGTGCCCGAGGGCGGATGAGGGTCGGTATGCACGCGCACAAACCCGACACGCATGACGTCCGCCACGCAAGCACGCATCAACACATTCCAACCAACTTCCCCAACGAAATCGGAGCATTCCCATGAAAATTGCACTCATGAATGAGTTTAGCCAGGCCGCCAAGAACCCGGTGATCCTGCAGCAGCTCAACGACGTCGCCAGCGAGCAGGGCCATGACGTGTTCAACGTCGGCATGGACGGCGACAACGACCACCGCCTGACCTACATCCACCTGGGCATCGTCGCCAGCCTGCTGCTCAACGCCAAGGCCGTGGACTTCGTGGTCGCCGGCTGCGGCACCGGCCAGGGCGCGATGATGTCGCTCAACGCCCACCCGGGCGTGTTCTGCGGCTACTGCATCGAGCCGACCGACGCCTACCTGTTCGCGCAGGTCAACAATGGCAATGCGCTGTCGCTGGCGTTCGCCAAGGGCTACGGCTGGGGCGCGGAAATCAACGTGCGCTACATCTTCGAAAAAGCCTTCAGCGGCGAGCGTGGCCTGGGCTACCCGGCCGAGCGTCGCGAATCGCAGGCCGCCAACGCCGGCATCCTGACCCAGGTCAAGCAGGCCACCGCCAAGTCCTACCTGGACGGCCTGCGCGCGATCGACCCGGAGCTGATCAAGCAGGCGATCGGCGGTGCGCGCTTCCAGCAGTGCTTCTTCGACAACGCCCAGGACGCGGAGATCCGCAGCTTCGTCGCCGGCCTGCTCGGCAAGAGCGACGCCGCTGCTGCCTGAGTGCAGTTGCATGCGCATGCCTGTGTTCCTGTCGCGGGAGCAGGCAGGCGTCAGCAAGGCGAGTGCGTGAAACGTCGCTGACGCTTCAGGCAGCGCGATCCTTCACCACCGGATGCATCACCTGCATCCGGTGGTGACACGCGCAGGATGCGGCAGTCAGTGAATGTCCTGCGTTGAATGACTCCGATGCAGGCGCTCACAAGCGCGCGTGCTTTGGAGTGAGCACGCCGCACGTGCGGGTCCGGGGCGCGTGTACGGCGCAAGACAGCCAACCGGCAGGCAAGCGCAGGGATCGGATCCACTCGATCAACAACCAGCGCCGGTGGTGTCGCTGACCCCGCGGAGCATCACGGCGTTCGTTAGTGATCTAGCCGACGCGCGAAGGACGGTTAATTGCCAAATCGAAGTACGCATCAAGCGTGCATGCATGCGTCATTACCGCACTGCAGAGAGCGGCAAAACCAGATCCAAAAAGCAACAGCAGCAACAACATCAAATACAGAACCCACCACGGAGCCCCTCATGCGTCGACTGCTCATCGCCATGCTGCTGCTCTGTGCGCAGGTTGCCCACGCCGCGCCCCATCGCATTTTCATTGCCGGTGATTCCACCGCCGCCGAGTACGGCCCGGATCGCGCACCGCAAGCTGGCTGGGGCCAGATGCTGCAAGGCTGGTTCGACCCGGCGCAGTGGCAGGTCCACAACCACGCCAAGGGCGGGCGCAGCACACGTAGTTTTATCGCCGAAGGGCGGCTGGATGCCATCGCCAAGGACATCCGTGCCGGCGACGTACTGCTGATCCAGTTCGGCCACAACGACGCCAAGCGCGAAGACGCCACGCGTTACAACGATCCGCAAGGCGACTACCAGCAGTTCCTGCGCCGCTTTATTGCCACCGCGCGCGACAAAGGCGCCACGCCGATCCTGATCACCCCGGCCGCACGCTTGCTCTACGACTTCGGCGCGCTGCTCGACACCCACGGCCGCTACACCCTGGCCATGCAGCAACTGGCCGCGCAGGAGCAGGTGGGCCTGATCGATCTCAACGCCAGCTCCAGCGACTGGATCCGCGCGCTCGGCGAACAGGCGGCCAAACCGTATTTCCTGTTCGTGCCCGAACAAGCCAAGACCGATGGCACCCACTTCAGCCAGGCCGGCGCCACCGCCATTGCGTGCCTGGTCGTGCACGGCTGGGTGCAACTGCAGCCGGCGCTGAAACCCCAGCTCCGCCGCGATGCCGATTGCGGCGCGGCGCCGGACACCGCTGCGCGCCGCGCGGCGCAGGCGCATCCCTCGCTGGTGGTGCATGAGCGCGATCTGCCGCGCAGCCAACCCGGCCCACACGGCGGCGCCGGCCCCACCACCGCCTATCCGTTCTTTGCCGACGCGCCGGAGCTGAAGTTCGTGTTGCGCAAGCGCGTGCTGCACAAGGGCGCCGGCATCGGCCTGCATCTGCACGACAAGGACGAGATCTACTACGTCGTCAGCGGTCGCGGCCTGTACGCGCTGGATGGAAAACAGTACGAAGTGGGCGCCGGCGATGCACTGCTCACCCGCCCCGGCAGCACGCATGCACTGCAGCAAGTGGGCGAGGAGGATCTGGTGATCCTGCTGACGTATCTGGCTGCCAAATCCTGAGGCACCTGCGGTGCTGAGGCTCGGTGCAGTGCGGTGCACGGCTCGATGACGCGATGCTGAAAAGAATACGCCGTTCGCCGAGCACGCAGCGCGTTTAACGTTATTACCGCGTTACCGCGTTACCGCGTTACCGCGTTGCACGTTGTGGCGTTACCGCGTTGTGGCGTTGCATGTCGCGCAGCCGAGGTCATCAAGCGCAGGCGCTGCAGTGCGGCCGCAGGACTGCCACATCGAAGTGGCCTGCGACGCTGTTCAATCGTCACCGCAACTGCCTCAGGCCTTGTCCACCCCGTAGTGGATCAGCCCCAGTCGCGCCAGCGCACTGGACTGGCGGTAATACACCTCTTCCCAGCCATCCACGCGCTGACGGTCGGTCTCGCTCATCGCATCGAGAATGTCTTCGATGCTGAGCAGGTCCGGGTCTTCTTCCAGCCGCTCGAACACCGCGCCCAGGCCATCGATCGCCTGGCGCACCTGGCTTGCACCCATCGCGGTGAGCGCCTGCAGCGCGCAACTGCGGGTCAGCGCATCCCAGTGGTCGAAGTAGCGCGCGTAGCCGCTGTCGCTCATGTCCGCGTCCAGGCGGGCCAATGCCACCAGCTCGCGTTCGCCCGGCGTCAGCGCATCGAAGCGGCCGCGCACCGCCACCAGCCGCGCCTGTGCGCGTGCGGTGCGTCGGTGCCACAACAGCATCGGCATGTTGAGCAGCCCCTGCGCACTGGGCGGCGCCACGGCCGGCCAGTTCACGCCATGGCTGTCGTCGGTGAGTTGCCACTGCGCGCGCTGCGCTGGCGTGGCCTTGGCCAGCAGCCGCTGCGCCTGGATCGGCTCGTCGATGCGCATGCCGTTGTCCAGCGTAAACAGCAGGCGCGTATCGTCCAGCTCCAAGCGCCGGATGCGGAGGTGCGTCAGGTCCATGGGCAGCAACGGTGTGGGGAATCCCGACCTTAGTGCGGGCCGGCGGTGCTGTCGAGTCGGTGCGCCGAGGTCGAGCGCGCTTGCGGTGTTTCGACCTGCTTGAACAACGCTGTGGTTAGCCGGCGATCCGCCACCGCTCAAACCGTGCAGGGAATCTGGAGTGGCCGCGTGGCACAGGGGAAAGCAGCAACATTGGTGCACGTGCCGACCCATATTGACACCGAAGCACTTCTCACAGCCGGCAGCACTTGCAGCGATGCGATGCACCGGCGACGCATGCCGTGCGTCTAGCTCGCCTCAGGTACGCGCTTCTCGCGCCAGAGTGCAGGCGCTAGCGCGCCATCATCACCGGCTGCGAATCAGCGCAAACGCCACCACGCCACGCCGAACACGCCAGCGCCAGCCAGCCCTTCACACGTCGCCGTCGCGGCTCCAGCCTTCGCCGCTGCCGCGCTGCAGGACCTGGTCGCTTGCCAGCACTTCGCCGGCCGGCACCTGCGGCTGTTGCGCCAGCGCGGCGTAGAGCGGGGTGAAGTCCGGGGCGGTGGCGTCCATCAACTGCGCAAAGCTGTCGATGACGAAGTAGGTCTTCTGGAAACTGTCGATGCGGTAGCGCGTGCGCATCACCCGCTGCAGATCGAAGCCCACCCGGTTCGGCGCCGCCGATTCCAGCGAATGCAGCGATTCGCCCTTGGACGAGACGATGCCCGCACCGTAGATGCGCAACCCCTGCGGCGTGGCAATCAGGCCGAATTCCACCGTGTACCAGTACAGCCGGGTGAGATTTTGCAACGCGTCCGGGCCAATTCCGTGCGCCTTGACGCCACCGCGCCCATAGGCCTGCATGAAGTCGGCAAACAGCGGATTCATCAGCAGCGGCACGTGCCCGAACAGATCATGGAACAGGTCCGGTTCGGCGATGTAGTCGATCTGGTCCGGGCGGCGGATCCACCAGGTCACCGGGAAGCGCCGGTTGGCCAGGTGGTCGAAGAAATCCAGCTCCGGCAGCAACCCTTCCACACCGACCAGCGTCCAGCCGGTAGTTGCCTGCAGCACCGCGTTGAGCGCGTCGAAGCGCGGAATTTGGGTGTCGTCCATGCCCATCGCGTCCTGCGCCTGCAGGAACTCATCGCAGGCCCGCCCGACCAGCAGCGTGCGCTGCCGCCGGTACAAGGTGCCCCAGGTGGCATGGTCGTCGGCGCTGTAGCCATCCCACGGCTGCTCCACCACCGCGGTGGTGTAGACCGGCACATAGCCCTTGTCGGTGAGCTGGTTCTCGACGCGGCGCGGCGCAGTGTTCATGCGGTGTGTTTCCCGAAACGGATGGCTTCACCTTAGCCAAATGGCCACGCAACGGGATTGCGAATGTTGCGCATTGACAGCCGTTAGACGCAAGATTCGTGCGTCATCGCTTGCTGCTGCGCAACATATGGATCAGCCAATCGCCCTGGACCGCACCGATCTGCGCCTGCTCGCGCTGCTGCAGACGCAAGGGCGCAGCAGCAACGCCGAGCTGGCTGCGCAGGTCAATCTCTCGGCCTCTGCCTGCCTGCGGCGCACCCAGCGGCTGGAAGCGGCCGGCATCATCGCCGGCTATGGCGCGCGCCTGGATGCGCGCGCGCTGGGCCTGGGCCTGCAGGCCTTCGTGCGGGTGCAGCTGGAACAGCATGGCCAGCCGGACATCGAGCACTTCGCCGCCGGCGTGCGCGGCTGGGACGAGGTGGTGGCCTGCTGGGCGCTCACCGGCGACATGGATTACCTGCTGCAGGTGCAGGTGCGCGACCTGGAGCATTTCTCGCGGTTTTTGCTGGACCGCCTGCTCAACGCCACCGGCGTGTCGGATGTGAATTCCAGCTTCGTGCTGCGCACGGTGAAGGCCCCGGAGGGCTTGCCGCTCTCGCATCTGGCGTAAGCGCGTGGTGGCTTAGACCGCCGGGGTTGCCAGGGGCGTCTCGCGCCGGCGAGCGCGGCACAGCGCCGCACCCGGTTCCGTGCGCTTGCCCAATAAACGATAACGATTTACATTTGCATAACACTGGCAGCGTCTAGCTGTGTCCCCCGTCGAACCGCCAGCCCACCGGGCCAGCCAGCTTGTCGTCCGGGTGGATGCCGACGCGTGCCCGCCGCTTCCTGTCACTGACGCGCTGCGTCTGCCCGATCGATGAGACCCCCGATGCCTGCCAAGACCCTTCCTCTGGCCACGCTGTCCGCTGCGCTGCTGTGCGCATTGACGATGACGCCTGCCGCCGCGCGTGCCGCCGACCTGGCCGACGCCGATGCCAACGCCAAAACGCTGGACGCGGTGAGCGTCAACGGCACGGTGAGCCGCGCGCAGCCGGCCACCACCACGCGCCTGCCGCTGACCCTGCAGGAAACCCCGCAGTCGGTGAGCGTGATCGGCCTGCAGCGGCTGGAAGACGAATCGCTCTTCAGCATCGACGATGTGATGCGCAACGTCACCGGCGTCAACGTGTCGTTCTACGACACCCAGCGCCCGCTGTATTTCGCGCGCGGCTTCCAGATCACCGACTTCCAGGTCGACGGCCTGCCCACCTACAGCGGCGCGACCAATCAGGAATACGACACCGTCTTCTACGACCGCATCGAAGTGATCCGCGGCGCCAATGGCCTGCTCACCGGCGCGGGCATTCCCTCGGCCACGGTCAACCTGCTGCGCAAGCGGCCGGGCAAGGAGTTCGATGCCTCGTTCGCGGTGAGCGCGGGCACCTGGGATTTTCGCCGCATGCAGGCCGACGTCAACGCACCGCTGACCGAAGACGGGCGCTGGCGCAGCCGGGTGGTGGCGGCCTGGCAGGACCGCGATTACTACTACGACCGCTACCACGACACCAAAATGTCCGGCATGGCGGTGCTGGAAGGCGACCTGACCGAGAGCACCACCCTCACCGTCGGCTATCAGCGCCAGGACAACACCCCGGTCGGTTCGACCTGGGGCACGGTGCCGTTCTTTGCCGCCGATGGCACATTGGCCAATCTATCCCGCTCAACGAATCTGGCACCGGAGTGGACGCGCTGGCAGCGCGAAACCAGCACCGCGTTCGCCAACCTGGAACAACGCATCGGCGAGGACTGGTTGCTGCGCGTCAACGCCGCGCACACCAAGGGCAACGTGCAGAGCCTGCGTGTGTACGGCACCGGGTATCCGGCCGCCGATGGCAGCGGCCTGTTCCTGCGCACCGGTGTGGGCGAAACCGAAGACACCCGCGACAGCGTGGATGTGTATCTGTCCGGCGGTTTCTCGCTGTTCGGGCGGCAGCACGATGTGGTGGTGGGCGGCAGCTGGCAGGATCTGCAATCCACCTCTTACGGGTTGGCGCAGACCTATCCGGACGACTGGGCCACCTGCCCCAATGCCTTTGGTCCGCCGGAGCGCTGCTATTTCATTCCCAACATCCGCAACTGGGACGGTAATGCCTCCGAAGTGACCTATGCACGCAACGGCCGGCGGAGCGAGGGGCGCACCACCCAGCGCGGCGTGTATGCCTCCACGCGGTTCCGCCTGGCCGACCCGTTGTCGCTGATCGCAGGCGCACGCCTGAGTTCGTGGGAAACCCGCACCCAGGCCTTCAATACCAGCGGCGTCTACACCGGCACCAGCGGTCGCTACGAAGTGAGCGATGAAGTCACCCCGTACGTCGGCCTGGTGTACGACATCGTGCCGGATGTCTCGCTCTACGCCAGCTACACCGAAATCTTCAACCCGCAGAACTACCGCGACAAGGACAACAACCTGCTCGCGCCGGTGGAAGGCTCCAACCTGGAAGCCGGCATCAAGGCGCAGCTGCTGGATGGCCGCGCGATGGCCACCGCTGCGGTGTTCGAAGCCAAGCAGGACAACTACGCGGTGCGCGACATGACCCAATCGGAGTCCTCGCTGCCGGACGGCAATTCCGCCTACATCGGTGTCAACGGCACCAAGAGCCGCGGTTGGGAAATGGACTTCAACGGCGAGGTGCTGCCCGGCTGGACCATCAATGCCGGCTACACCCACGTCAAGGTCACCCGCGCGCCTACGGATGCGATCTACGCCAACCTGCCGGAGGACTATTTGCAGCTGTCCACCCAGGTGCGCCTGCCAGGCGCATGGGACCGGCTGAGTATCGGTGGCGGGGTGAGCTGGCAGAGCGCGGTGCGCGGCTTCAACATCGCGCGCCCCACCGGCGATGGCAGCGGCGCCACCACCCCGGTGACCGTGGTGCAGAACCCGTATGCGCTGGTGCATTTCAACGCCAACTACCGCATCAGCGAGCAATGGACCGCCACGCTGGCCGTGCGCAACGCCTTCGACAAGACCTACTGGGCCAACCTGGATTACCAGAACTACGGCGAGCCGCGGTTTGTCAGCGTGTCGCTGCGTTGGCGGTATTGAGGTGTTGCGGTTGCTGTTGCGGGGTCATCGGTAACGCATCGCGGCCAAGGCCGCTCCTACAGGGGCGGCCTTGCGGCTGTTGCAGGGTGCCAACGGCGCGCATTGCCCTAAGAGCAGCTATCAAAACTACTGCGCAGCCGCCAGGCGGGCGCGGCCGGTGCTCGGAATCCTCATGTACCCACGTACATTCCGGGTTCCTCCGCGCCGTCCGCACCCACCGGACGACTGCTCGCTACGTTTTGTTAGCCGCTCTAAGAACGCGCCGGCTGTCGTAGGAGCGGCCTAGGCCGCGAAGCCGTCCCGACACACCATCACCACACCCGGAACCGCCGTGCCGTCGTAGGAGCGGCCTAGGCCGCGACCACGTCCCGCCACACGCGCGGTTCTTCAACGCGCATCTCCACACACGCACGTCCTATCACTCAAAGCCGCCGATCGCCTCTCTCCAAAACGGCGCACATCAACCCGCACACCATCACCACACCCCGGAACTGCCGTGCCGTTGTAGGAGCGGCCTCGGCCGCGACCGCGTTCCGCCACGCGCGCGGTTCGTCAACGCGCATTTCCACACACGCACGTCCTATCACGATAGACGTCGATCGCCTCTCGCCAAACGGCGCACATCAACCCGGCACGCCCGCCTACTGATCGGCCTGCAATACGCGACCCACGCGCATCTACATCCGCACCAACACGCGCATCAGGGCGCCACGCATTCCTCATCCTTGCCGCGCAACTTCTGCCAACGCGAGCGTTCTTCCAGGCAGCGCTTGTACGCCTCCTGCTTTGCCGCCTTGGCCTGTTCGGCCGCACTGCGGGTGGCGCTGCTGCGCTGCGCCTGCAGCTGCGCCATCTTGGCGCGGATCTGCGGCATCACCGCCATTGCCGCGCGTTCGCCTTCCAGGATTGCGGCGCCGCGCTGGTTGAAATCGGCCGAGCCGATGTCGTTGACCTTGGGGCGGATCACCACGTCGGCGCGCTTGAGTTCGGCCTCGCCCAGGCGCTGGCCCATGATCGAGATCGACTGGTTGACCGTGCCCAGCAAATCGCCGGGATTCTTGCCGCTGGCCTTGCTGGAGATGTCCACCGCCACCACGAATTCGGCGCCGAGCTGGCGCGCCGCATCCACCGGCACCGGGCTGACCACACCGCCGTCCACGTAGTGGTACTGGCCGATGGTCACCGGCTCGAACACGCCGGGAATGCTGCTGGACGCGCGCACCGCCTGGCCGGCATTGCCACGCACGAACACCGTGCGCTCACCGTCTTCCAGCCGTGTGGCAACCGCGGCAAATGGCTTGCGCAGTTTGTCGATCGGCTTGCCGCCGAGCTGTTCGTTGACGTAGTCCTGCAGCTTCTGGCCCTGCACCAGGCCACCGGAGAACAGGCGCACGTCGCGGATGCTGGTCTGGTCCAGCGCCACGGCCTTTTCCTGCATCTGGAACGCGTCCATGCCGCTGGCGTACAGCGCGCCCACCACGCTGCCGGCGCTGGTGCCCGACACCACCACCGGTGCAAACCCGTTGGCTTCCAGCATCTTGATCACGCCGATATGTGCAAAGCCCTTGGCCGCACCGCCGCCGAGCGCGACGCCGATCTTCACCGGTTTGGGCGCAGTGGCAGACGGCGCCTGCACCACCGGCGCGGGTGTGGCGGGACGCGGTTCGCCACCACAGGCCGAGAGCAGGCCGATCAGCGACAGCAAGGCAAGGGAGCGTGGGCGACGGAGCGCAGTCATGGCGACGGAAACGTAGGTGGAAAGGCGAGGGAGAATACACGCGCACCCCCCAACGCCGCGCGTCCCATTGGTCGCCTCGGCAGCCGGGCTGTGTCAGGGATGTAGCACGGCGCGCGCTGCCACCTGAGTGGCGATGCGCATTCGGGAGCAATCACTGTGTCGCCGCGTGCCTTTACCCGCCCGCGGCGTCGCGCGCGTGCCTGCAGGCGCTCCGGAGCGCGCACGGCAATCGTGCGTAGACCGCGCCGCATCAGCGCCGCAGCAGAACGCTTCGGTTAACCGCGGCTGGTGCGTTTACGGCAACGCGTCGCACCAGCCGCGGTCAACCAGTCTGCTGCGATCAGAACCGGTTGTCGCCATCCAGCAAGCGCCCCAGGCCACCCAGCACCGACCCTTCGCCACGTTGTTGGCCACCGGCCTGCGGGGCGGCTTGCAGCATGCGGCCGGCCATGCGCGAGAACGGCAGCGATTGCATCCACACCTTGCCCGGGCCGGTGAGGGTGGCCAGGAACACGCCTTCGCCGCCGAAGAACATGCTCTTCAGGCCCGCGATGCGGCGCACGTCCATGTCCACGCTGGCGTGGTAGGCCACCACGCAACCGGTGTCCACGTCGATGCGTTCGCCCGGCGCCAGGTCGCGTTCCACCACGGTGCCGCCGGCATGCACGAACACCCAGCCGTCGCCTTCGAGTTTCTGCATGATGAATCCCTCGCCGCCGAACAGGCCGGTGAGGATCTTGCGCTGGAAGGCGATACCCAGCGATACGCCGCGCGCGCCCGCCAGAAAGCTGTCCTTCTGGCAGATCAGGCGGCCGCCGTGTTCGGACAGCCGCAACGCCAGCACGGTGCCGGGGTAGGGCGCGGCGAACGCCACCTTGGCCTTGCCGCTGCCGGCGTGCGTGAACACGGTGGTGAACATGCTTTCGCCGGTCACCACGCGCTTGCCGGCCGAGAGCAACTTGCCCATCAGCCCGCCGCTGCTGCCGCCCTGGCCATCGTGCGAGCCATCGCCGAACACGGTGTCCATCTGCACTGCGGCGTCCTTGTACATCAGCGCACCGGCTTCGGCGATCGCGCTCTCGCCCGGGTCCAGTTCGACCTCGACGAACTGCATGTCGTTGCCGACGATGCGGTAATCGATCTCGTCCGCGCGTGCGGCGCCTGTGCCGCTCAACGGCGGCGGCAGGCTGCCGACGCCCTGCAATTCGGCCAGCTGGCGGGCGGGTGTCCAGCCGTCGAGGCCGTCGCGCCAGGCCAGCGCGTCGGGCTGGCGCTGCGCATGCGCGCTGGCGCTGGCGTCATCAAGCGGGCCGATCCGGTCGGCCTGTCCGGGAATATGGAAATACCACTGTGCCATCGGGACGACTCCTGTCTGCGGTGCGCCGAGTCTAAGCGCAGTGGCCGGCCCGCTGTCCCCTGCCCAACGTCATGGCGCGGCGCACCGGTTGGGCAGGGGTGGGGCGCGGCTTTCGCGCAGACATGCACGACCCGCCGCGTGCACATTGCCGCCGCCAATGCGCATGGCACGGCCGCCAGCTCAGCCCGCGCATCGCACTGCGCCGCAAACCTTAGAGCGGCTAACAAAACGTAACGCCCGCCTGGCGGCTGCGCAGTCGTTTTGATCGCTGCGCTCAGTCAGCGCCCACCGTCGCCCAGTAGCGCTCGCCATCGCGTTGCACCCGCACCGGGCCATCGAACGCTGCAGACAAACGGTCGTCGGTGAGCATGTCCGCGCGGCTGCCATCGGCCAGGACACTGCCGGCGCGCAGCAGGATCACCCGGTCGACCTCCGGCACGATTTCCTCGATGTGGTGGGTCACCAGCACCAGCGTGATGCCCTGCTGGGCGAGGTGACGCATGCTGTCGAGCAGGTGCTGCCGCGCCACCAGATCCAGGCCGGTGGAGGGTTCGTCCAGCAACAGCGCCTGCGGCCGATTGACCAGCGCACGCGCGATCAGTACGCGCCGCGTTTCGCCGGCCGACAGTTCCGCGTACGGGCGCTCCAGCAATGGCAATGCACGCACCAGCGCCAGTGCTTCGCGCGCACGGGCGCGCATGTCGTCGCTGATCTCGCGGTGCGGCGGCACCACGTAGCTGGCGAAAAACCCGGAGAGCACGGCGCTTTCCACATCCAGCTCGGGCATCTGCGCCAGGTTGCCGCTGAGATCGCCGGTGACGATGCCCAGATGCGCGCGCAGGCGGTCCACCTGCCAGCGCGTCTGCCCCAGCACTTTTACGGCGGGCTGGCCATCGCCACGCGCCAGCGGATACAGCTCGCGCGTGATCAATTTGATGAAAGAGGATTTGCCGCAGCCGTTCGGGCCCAGGATGGCGGTGTGCTGGCCCAGCGCAATGCGCAGGCGCAAGGCGTGCAGCACGCGCACCTGGCCGCGGATCACGCTGGCCTGGTCGAGCTCGATCAGTGGCGGGGCATCGGGTGTGGCGGAGGAGTCGACGGCAACAGACATGCAGGTGGGATCGGGTAACGGAAGGAAACGAGACGTGTGAACCGCTTTAGGAATGTAGGAGGCACCCTACGCATCCGAAGGGTGAAGTTTGCCGCCATCGCCCCCATCATGTCTGTATCCACCGACACGATGGCGCACTGCCTGGAGATGCCGATGTTGTCCGATTCGATCATCGACGTTCTGACCTCCGGCATCGCCGGCCTGGGCGTGTGGGGGATGCTGGCCGTGCTGCTGGTGTTCACCCAACTCACCATCTTCGCGGTGACCTTGTACCTGCATCGCAGCCAGGCGCACCGCGGGGTGGATTTCCATCCGGTTATCGCGCATTTCTTCCGTTTCTGGACCTGGCTCACCACCTCGATGATCACCCGCGAGTGGGTGGCGATCCATCGCAAGCATCACGCCAAGGTGGAAACCGAGGAAGACCCGCACAGCCCGCAGACCAAGGGCATCGGCCAGGTGTTCTGGCGCGGCGTGGAGCTGTACCGCGAAGCACGCGCGCAGCGGGCCGACATCGAGCAGTACGGCAAGGGCGCGCCCAACGACTGGATCGAGCGGCATCTGTACACGCCGCACGCCAACGCCGGCCCGATCGCGCTGTTGGTGGTCAACAGCGTGCTGTTCGGGCTGCCCGGTATCGCACTGTGGGCGATCCAGATGGCGTGGATTCCGTTCTGGGCCGCCGGCGTGGTCAATGGCCTGGGGCATTGGTGGGGCTATCGCAATTTCGAGTCCGCCGACACCTCCACCAACCTGACCCCGTGGGCGCTGTGGATCGGTGGCGAAGAACTGCACAACAATCACCACGCCTTCCCGAGTTCGGCGCGGTTTTCGATGCGGCGCTGGGAGCTGGACATCGGCTGGATCGCGATCCGCTGCCTGCAGGCGCTGGGCCTGGCCAAGGTGCTGCGGGTGGCGCCATCGCTGGACATCCGCCCGAATATCGCTGTGCCCGATGCCGATACGCTCAAGGCGCTGTTGTCGCACCGCTTCCAGGCCATGACCGACTACCAGCGCAACGTGCTCAAGCCGGCCCTGCGCGAAGAGGCCGCCGCCACCGGTGCCAAGCTGCGCCAGCTGCTGCCGCGCCGCCTGCGCAAGGGCCTGGTGGACGATGGCCGCTGGCTCAAGCCCGATGCGCGCGAACAATTGCAACACTGGGTGGCGCAACGCCCGCGCATGCGCACGCTGGTGGAATACCGCGCGCGCCTCACCGCCGTGCTGGAAGCGCGCAGCCACGATGCGTCCGAGCGGCTCAAGCAGCTGCAGCAGTGGTGCCATGAAGCCGAAGCCAGCGGCAACGCGGCATTGCAGGCGTATGCGGCACGGCTCAAGGGTTATGCGCTGAGTGGCACGTAACACGAGCGTTGCGCGCGCGGGCGTTTGCGTGCGTGCGCTGCTGCACGCGCTGCCTCGTGTGCTGGCCTGTGGGGCACTGTGCGCAGTGGCGGTGGCCGCGCAGGCCCAGGTGCAGGACAGCCAGCAGTATCTGCAACGCATGGACACCGATGGCGATGGCCGGGTCAGCCGCGATGAATATCTGGCCTGGATGAGCTACGCCTTCGATCAGCGCGACCTGGATCATGACGGCGTGCTGCAAGGCGAAGAACTGCCGGGCCGGCGCGGCAAGCCGATCACCCGCGCCGCACACCGTGCCACGCTGGTGGAGCGTTTCGCACGCCAGGATGCCAATGGCGATGGGTATCTGAGCGCGCGCGAACTGCTGGCACCGCCGCGGTGAGACCTGCACGCAGGTGCGCCTTCGCGCCCATCTGACGCGGCGCCCGGCAAGCTCGGCCGCATGTTCACTCTCGACCAGGTCAGCCGTCGCTACGGCCAGGCCATCGCCCTCGACCAGGTCAGCCTGTCGTTCGCCAGCGGGGTCACCACTGCGTTGATCGGCCCCAGCGGCGCCGGCAAGTCCACCGTGCTGCGCATGCTGGTGGGCCTGGAATGGCCGGACAGTGGCAGCGTCACCTTCGATGGCGCGCCATTGCGGCGTGATGCGCTGCAGGCGCAGCGGCAACGCATCGGTTACGTGATCCAGGAGGGCGGCCTGTTCCCGCACCTGGATGCACGCAGCAATGTGGTGCTGCTGGCGCAGACGCTGGGCTGGACGCCGCAACGTATCGCGCAACGCCTGGAGACCTTGTGCGCGCTGTGCCAGCTGCCGCCCGCGCTGCTGGCGCGCTACCCGGCCGAGTTGTCCGGTGGCCAGCGCCAGCGCGTGGGCCTGATCCGCGCCCTGATGCTGGACCCGCCGGCGCTGCTGCTGGACGAGCCACTGGGTGCACTGGACCCGATCGTGCGCTACGACCTGCAGGCACAGATGCGCGAGTTGTTCGCGCAGCTCGGCAAGACCGTGGTGCTGGTCACCCACGACGTGGCCGAAGCCGCGTATCTGGCCGACACGCTGGTGCTGATGCGCGCCGGCCAGGTGGTGCAGCAGGGCAGTGCGCGCACGCTGCTGGAACAGCCGGCCGATGCGTTCGTGCAGCGCTTTCTCACCGCGCAGCGCAGCATCGGTGATGCCGCATGATGCGCGCGCTGTTGATGGCTTTTGCATTGTTGATCTGCAGCGGTGCGGTGCAGGCCGCGCAGGTCACCATCGGCTCGAAGAACTTCACCGAAGCGGTGATCCTGGGCGAGATCGCCACCGCCGCCGGCCAGCGCGATGGCGTGCAGGTGCAGCACCGCACACAGCTCGGTGGCACGCGCATTCTCTGGCGCGCACTGGAGACCGGGCAGATCGATGCGTACGCCGATTACACCGGCACGCTGGCGCAGGAATTGCTGCAGCTGCCCAAGGCCAGCCACGCCGAACTGCGCGCCGCACTGGATGCACGCGGCCTGGCAATGACCGACTCGCTGGGCTTCGAAAATACCTATGCGTTCGGCATGCGCCGGGAGCGTGCGCAGGCATTGGGCGTCCGCAGCCTGTCCGATCTGGCCCGGCATCCGGACCTGAAGATCGGCCTGAGCAATGAATTCATGCAGCGTGCCGATGGCTGGCCCGGCGTGCGCGGCGCCTATGCATTGCCGCAGCGCGCCACCGGGCTGGATCACGACCTGGCCTACCGCGCCCTGCAGAGCGGGGCCATCGAGGTCACCGATCTGTACAGCACCGATGCGGAAATTCCGTACTACCAGCTGCAGGTGTTGCAGGACGACCGCCATTACTTCTCCGAGTACCAGGCGGTGTTCCTGTATCGCAAGGATCTGGCCCAGCGTGCGCCGAAGATGGTGGCCACGCTGCAAGGGCTGCAGGGGCGCATCGACGAAGCCACCATGCAGCGGCTCAACGCGCAGGTGAAGCTGGAGCGCAAGAGCGAATCCGCCGTGGCCGCGCAGTGGCTGGGCGTGGCGCCGGCATCGGCCACCGAGGGCCGCGTTGCGCGCTTGCTGCAGCACACCTGGGAGCACCTGGCCCTGGTGGGCATCTCGCTGGGGCTGGCCTTGGTGATGGCATTGCCGCTCGGCGTACTGGCCGCGCGCCGGCCGCGGCTTGGTCAGGTGGTGCTGTCGCTGACCGGCGTGCTGCAGACCTTGCCGTCGCTGGCGGTGTTCGTGTTCATGATCCCGTTGTTCGGCATCGGTGCCAAACCGGCGATTGCGGCGTTGTTTCTCTACAGCTTGCTGCCGATCGTGCGTAACACACATGCCGGGCTGACCTCGATTCCGCGCGAGTTGCGCCAGACCGCCGAAGCGATCGGGCTGCCGGCTTGGACGCGCTTGTGGCGCATCGAACTGCCGCTCGCGCGCCGCACGATCGTGGCCGGCATCCAGACCGCGGCGGTGATCAATGTGGGCACCGCCACGCTGGGCGCGTTGATCGGCGCAGGCGGTTACGGCCAGCCGATTCTCACCGGCATCCGCCTGGACGATATCGGCCTGATCCTGGAAGGCGCCATTCCCGCCGCCGTGCTGGCCTTGCTGGTGCAGGCGCTGTTCGAAGGCCTGGAGCGCTGGGCCACCCCACGCGGGCTACGCCTGAGTCAGCGCAGTTGAGCAACTGCAAGGTAGGAGCGCGCTTGCGCGCGATGAGGCGTTACAGGCAAAGCCCATCGCGCGCAAGCGCGCTCCTACAAAGGTGGGCGCTGGCACGATCAAAGCTCAGCGGCTGATGACAGGCAGATACACCGCAAGAACGCTCACCGCGTGCGCTACTCAGCAAACCCGAGCCACCGCATGAACCACGTAGGAGCGCGCTTGCGCGCGATGAGGCGTTACCGGCAACGCCCCATCGCGCGCAAGCGCGCTCCTACAGGCACCTGGGCCACCGCGCCGCACATCGGCAACCCACCATCACCCACGTGGCAGCGCAGCCACCAGCTCTGCAAGCGCCTGCCCGGTCACGCTCAGGTGCGGGGCAATGCGCAACCGTCCGTGTCGCTGCGTGCACACCGAGCCCAGCGCACGCAGCGTGACGGCCACCGACTCCAGCTGTTCGGCCGGCGGCTGCAGCGCGGTCAGATGCGGCGCATGGCCTGGCGTGCACCAGCTGGCGAGCCCCTGCGCTTGCAGCGCGGCGTCCCACTGCGCGGTGAGCGCTCCCAATGCGTGCGCAATGCGTGCCGGTTGCCAGGCGGTGATCTGCTGCAAGGCGGCGGTCGCCATGGCCAGGCGCAGCGGGTCGGCCACGCCACCGGCGTCGTAGCGGCGCGCACCAGCCCGGTAGTCGGGCGCTGCGGCGATGGGGAATTCCCAACTGCTGCCGGCATCGCGGCCACTCCAGTGCTCCTCGATCGGCACACCGCGGGTGCGCCAGCGCGGCGCCACCCAGAGCCACGCCAGGCCCATCGGGCCCAGCAGCCATTTATGGCCCACGCTGACTACAAAATCCGGCCGCCAGCGCGGCAGATCGGTTGGCAGCACGCCCAGGCTCTGGCTCAGATCCAGCACCAGCGCCGCCCCGCGCGCGTGCACGGCGTCACTGATGCGGTCCAGGTCGAGTTGCCGGCCATCCAGCCAATAGGCATGCGGCAGGCTCACCACGCGCAGCGCCGCAGTCTCGGTGATTGCCTGCAGCACCGCCTCGGTCAAAGGCTCCTCCGCTGCCATCGGCACCGCGACAATCTGCGCGCCCACCTCGGCGCAGCGGCGCTGCCAGATCAGCAGGTTGGAGGGGAACTGTCCTTCCAGCACCAACACGGCCTCGCCGCGTTGCAGGTGCAGGTTGCGCGCGGCCGTGGCCAGCCCGTGTGCGGCCGAGGGCACCAGCGCCACCGCATCGGTATCGCCATCGAACAGGCCTGCGGCCAACGCACGCAGTTGCTCGATCTGCTCCACCCATGCAGCGAACGACAACTGCCATGGCGTGGCCAGCGCATCGATGGCCTGGTGCGCCACCGTTTGCACGGCCCGCAGCATGGGCCCGCGTGCGGCGGCATCCAGATACGTCACGGCCGGCGGCAGCACAAATGCCTGCTCCCGCTGCGACCAATCCAGGGGTGTGGGTAGCGAACGGGACAACGGTGCGGCGCTCATGCGCACAGCTTAACGCGCGCCGACATGCCACCCACACGGCGCGTTCACGGTCGCTCCCCAAGCATATGGCGATGTCTGCACAATCACCCCTGCTGGTCGATCACCAGCAACAGCAGCTGACGCTGTTGGAACGCTACGCGCAGACCCGCGCGCTCAGCGATCGTCTTGCCGCACCCTTGAGCGCGGAAGACGCGATGGTGCAGAGCATGCCCGATGCCAGCCCCAGCAAATGGCACCTGGCACACACCACCTGGTTCTTCGAACGCTTCGTGCTGCAGACCGACCCGCAGTACGTGGTGTTCGACCCGGCGTGGGATTTCCTGTTCAACAGCTACTACCAAAGCGTGGGCCCGATGCATGCGCGCGCGCGCCGGGGTGTGTTGTCGCGGCCATCGCTGCAACAGGTGCGTGACTACCGTGCGGCCGTCGATGCGCAGATGCAGCGCCGCCTGCGCGATGGCCTGCTGGACGAGGCCACCTGCACCATCGTGCAGCTGGGCATCCAGCACGAGCAGCAGCACCAGGAACTGCTGTTGACCGACATCAAGCACGCGCTGTGGAGCAATCCGCTGCAGCCGGCTTACCGCGAGGCCCAGCCCGTGCCGGCGGCGGCGTCTAGCGCCTTGCGCTGGCATGCGCGCGACGAGCAGATCGTGGAGATTGGCGCAGCGTCGTGGCCACAGGCCGAGGCTTTCGCCTACGACAACGAATCGCCGCGCCACCGCGTGTTGGTCGGTGCGCATGCACTGGCGCACCGTGTGGTCAGTAATGCCGAATACCAGCAGTTCATCGATGACGGTGGCTACCGCAGCGCCGGCGCCTGGCTCAGCGATGGCTGGGCAATGGTGCAGGCGCAGGGCTGGCAGCATCCGCTGTACTGGGATGCGGACGGGCGCGAATTCACCCTTGAAGGCTGGCGTACGCGTGATGCGCATGCGCCAGTGTGCCATTTGAGCCTGTTCGAAGCCGACGCGTTCGCGCGCTGGGCCGGTGCACGCCTGCCCACCGAGGCCGAATGGGAACAGGCCGCTACCGGCATTGCCGTGCACGGCAATTTCGTCGACAGCGATGCCCTGCATCCGCGCGCGGCCGACGCGGTGGACACCGGTCTGCAACAGCTGTTCGGCGATGTGTGGGAATGGACCGGCAGCGCGTATCTGCCGTATCCCGGCTTCGCGCCCTGGCCCGGGTCGCTGGGCGAATACAACGGCAAATTCATGAACGCGCAATGGGTCTTGCGCGGCGGCAGCTGTGCCACGCCTGCCAGCCATGTGCGTGCCAGCTACCGCAACTTTTTTCCCTCCGATGCGCGTTGGCAATTTGCCGGCGTGCGCCTAGCCAAGGATCTGCCGTGAACGCCGCCGCCCACGCCACCCAACGCGCGCATGCCGCGCTGACCGACCTGCGCCCGCAGCCGGACGACATCACCGCCGATGCCCTGGCCGGCCTGTCGCAGACGCCCAAGACGCTGCCGTCGAAATATTTCTATGATGCGCGCGGCTCGCAGTTGTTCGAAGCGATCACCCGTCAGCCCGAGTACTACCTCACCACCACCGAACTGAGCCTGCTCGAGGCCAGCATGAGCTCGATCGCGCAGGCGATCGGCGCGGGCGTGCATGTGGTGGAGTACGGCAGTGGCAGTGGCCGCAAGACCGAATTGCTGCTGCAGGGCCTGCGCGATGTGGTGGCCTATACGCCGCTGGAAATCTCGCGGACCGCGCTGCTGGAAAGCACCGCACGCCTGGCCGAGCAATTTCCGCAGATCCAGATGTTGCCGGTGTGCACCGACTTCACCCGGCCGCTGCAGCTGCCGGCCGCGCAACGCCCGGCACGCCGGCACGTGGTGTTCTTCCCCGGCTCGACGCTGGGAAATTTCACCGACACCGCTGCGATTGAATTGCTGGATGCGATGCGCCAGACCATGGGCGCCGACGGCTGCGCCTTGATCGGCATCGATCTGGACAAGGATGCCGCGCTGATCGAGGCGGCGTACAACGATGCCGCCGGGGTCACCGCGGAATTCACGGTGAATCTGCTGGCACGCCTCAACCGCGAGATCGGCAGCGATTTCGACCTGGAGGGTTTCCGCCATCGCGCGGTGTATGCGCGCGAACGCGGCCGCATCGAAACCTTCCTGGTCAGCCAGCGCGCGCAACGTGTGCACGTGGGTGGGCAGGAATTCACCTTCACCGAAGGCGAGGCGATGCAGGTCGAATACAGCTACAAGTACACCGACGCCCGCTTCGCCGAACTGGCCGCCGCGGCCGGCCTCAAGGTGACGCATGGCTGGAACGATGCCAAGGATTGGTTCGGTCTGCGGTTGCTACGCCCGCTCTGACGCAGGCCGCACGCGATGCAGGTACCTGACGCCGCGCAGATGGCGGCGCTGATCGTCGACCTGCTCGCACGGCGTGAGCCGCAGCACTCGATCTGCCCGTCGGAGGTGGCACGCGCACTCAGCGAGGATGCCGCGATCTGGCGCGCGCTGATGCCGCAGGTGCGCGCCACCGCGGCCGCACTGGTGGGCGAGGGTGTGGTGCGCATCACGCAGCGTGGCCAGCCTGTGGAGCTGGGCACGGTACGCGGCCCGATCCGTTTGATGCGCGGGCCACGCTTCCCGCGATAACTGCTGCGCTTGCGATCGCGTGCAGGCAGTACACGCACGGTCTGGGAGCCAGCACGTGATCCAACGCGACCTCAAACCTAAGACCTCGCATCGGTCACGCAAACCCGCTGACCGCGCAGCCAAACCGCCACTGCCTGTGGCGCACGATCGACGCCACGCATCCCTCATCCGTAACGCACTGGCAGCTTATGCCGCCTGCACCACATGCAGCGCCTTGGGGTTGCGCCATTGCGCCAACAGGGCGGCTTCGCGCGCCTTGGCCTCGTGCAGGTGCGCGTCCTTGACGTGCCCGTAGCCGCGGATGTGTTCGGGGATGCTGGCGATCTGCGCGGCCAGGCCCACGTTGTCGTTGTCCAGGCGCTGCAGCAGCGTGTTCACCGTTGCCAAATAATCGGCAATCAACTGACGCTCGCCGCGACGTTCGGCGGTGTAGCCGAACACGTCCAGTTTGCCGCCGCGCAGGAACTTCAACCGTGCCAGCAATTTGAAGGCACTGAACATCCACGGCCCATATTCGCGTTTGATGGGCTGCCCGTTTGCATCCTTCTTGGCGAACAACGGCGGCGCCAGATGGAAGCGCAGCTGGTAGTCGCCCTCGAACTGCTGCTGCACACGGCGCTGGAAGTCGCCGCGCGTATACAGCCGCGCCACCTCGTACTCGTCCTTGTAGGCCATCAGCTTGAAGGCGTAGCGCGCCACCGCAGCGCTTAGCGCGGTGCTGCCCGGTGCGCGTTGCGCTTCGTGCGTGCGCACGCGCTCCACCAGCGCACGGTATTGCTGGGCGTAGGCGGCATCCTGGTAGTCGGTGAGGAAGTGCACGCGCCGCGCGATCGCCTCGTCCAGGGACTGCGCCAGCTGCTCGTCATCCAATGGATGCACCGGAGCATCGCCGTCAGCGTGCAGCGTGTCGGCATCGGTTTGCGCCAGCGCGCGCGGCGCACTCTGGCCGCTCATGTCGTGGTCTTCCCAGCTGCCCGGCCCGCGCGATGGCGGCGTGGCGGCATGCGCGTGGGCGGCCGTGTCCAGCGCAGGTGCCAGGCCTGCGGCGCGTTGTACGGCCGGCAGATCGACCGCCGCCAAACGCCCCCAGGCGAAGGCTTGCTGATTCATCGCCACCGCCGCGCCATTGAGCTCGATCGCGCGCATCAACGCCGCGTGCGACAACGGCACCAGGCCGTGCTGCCAGGCATAGCCGAGCACGAACAGATTGCTGGCGATGGCATCGCCCAGCAGCGCGGTGGCCAATTGCGTGGCGTCCAGCAGCAAGGGCTCCTGCCCGCCGAGAGCAGTGCGTACCCCCGCAATGATCTCGGCTGCCGGGAACTGCAGATCCGGCTGTGTGGTGAAACTGCCCGGCATCGCTTCGTAGGTGTTGAGCACCACCTGGGTGCGGCCGTCGCGCACTTTGGACAAGGCCCAGTAATCGTTGACCACCACCATGTCGCAGCCCAGCACCAGGTCTGCTTCGCCGGCGGCAATGCGCACGGCATGGATGTCGGCCGGCTGGCGCGCGATGCGGATATGCGTGGTGACCGCGCCACCCTTTTGCGCCAGGCCGGTCTGGTCCAGCACCGTGGCGCCCTTGCCTTCGAGATGGCCGGCCATGCCCAGCAACGCGCCGATGGTCACCACGCCGGTGCCGCCGACGCCGGTGATCAGGATGTTCCAGGGCTGCTCCAGCGTGGTGCGTTGTGGCGGTTCGGGCAGGGCGTCCAGCAATGCACTGGCATCGCGCTTCTTGCCCTTGCGCGGGGCGCCGCCATGCACGGTGACAAAGCTCGGGCAGAAGCCCGACACGCAGGAATAATCCTTGTTGCAGTTGGACTGATCGATCTCGCGCTTGCGCCCAAACTCGGTGTCCTTCGGCAGCACCGACACGCAGAAACTCTTCTCGCCGCAATCGCCACAGCCTTCGCAGACCAGCGAATTGATCATCACCCGCTTGGGCGGATCGATCAGCTTGCCGCGCTTGCGACGGCGACGTTTTTCGGTGGCGCAGGTCTGGTCGAAGATCAGGATCGACACGCCCTTGATGGTGCGCAGCCGCTGCTGCACCGCATCCAGTTCGCTGCGATCGTGAAACGCCACCTCGCTGGGGAAGCGCTCGCGCCGGCGCGTCCATTTGCCGATGTCATCGCTGACCACCACGATCTCGTGGATGCCTTCGGCACGCAGCTGGTGCGCGATGTCCGGCACGGTGAGCGTGCCGTCCACCGGCTGCCCGCCGGTCATCGCCACCGCGTCGTTGTAGAGGATCTTGTAGGTGATGTTGACGCCGGTGGCCACCGACTGGCGGATCGCCAGCGAGCCACTGTGGAAATAGGTGCCATCGCCCAGGTTCTGGAACACGTGCGGCGTGGCGGTGAACGGCGCCTGCCCCGACCAGGTGACGCCTTCGCCGCCCATGTGGGTGAAGGTGTCGGTCGAGCGGTTCATCCAGGTCACCATGTAGTGGCAACCGATTCCGCCGAGCGCGCGCGAGCCCTCCGGTACCACCGTGGAGGTGTTGTGCGGGCAGCCGGAGCAGTAGTGCGGCACGCGCGGGAACAGCGCGCGCGGCAGCGCCATCTCCGCTTCCTTGGCCTCCATCCAGCGCAGGCGCTGTTCGATCGATGCAGCAATGGCCGCCGACGGCAGCGGGAAGCGCTGGATGCGCTTGCCGATCACCGCGGCGATGGTGGCCGGGGTGAGCTCACCGGTGGAGGGCAGGATCCACGCGCCGTGTTCGTTGTACTTGCCCACGATGCTCGGCCGCGCGCCGGCGCTGGCCGGCCAGTTGTAGAACAGCTCTTTCATCTGGCGCTCGATGAAGGCTTTCTTTTCTTCCACCACCACGATGTCGTCCAGCCCGCGCGCGAACGCGGTGATCCCCACCGGCTCCAGCGGCCAGGTCATGCCCACCTTGTAGACGCGGATGCCGATCTGCGCGCAGGCCTGCGCATCCAGGCCCAGGTATTCCAGCGCCTGCAACACGTCCAGATAGCTTTTGCCGGTGGTGACGATGCCCAGCCGTGCCTGCGGCGAATCCAGCACCAGCTTGTCGATGCCGTTGGCACGCGCGAATGCCTGCGCGGCGGCCACCGCATAGCGGTGCAGGCGCATCTCCTGATCCACCGGCGGATCCGGCCAGCGGATGCTCAGCCCGCCCGGCGGCAGTGCGAAGTCGTCCGGCAGCACGATCTGGCGTGCGAACGGGTCCACGTCCACCGAGGCAGAGGATTCCACCGTTTCGGCGATGGTCTTGAAGCCCACCCAGCGCCCGGTATAGCGGCTCATCGCCCAACCGAGCAGGCCCATGTCCAGGATGTCCTGCACGCCGGCCGGGTTGAGGATGGGCATCATCGCGCTGACGAATTCGTCTTCGGACCCATGCGGCAAGGTGGAGCTGCGGCAGGCATGGTCGTCGGCGGCCAGGGCCAGCACGCCACCAAACGGTGAGGTGCCGGCGGCATTGGCGTGCTTGAACACGTCGCCGCTGCGGTCCACGCCCGGGCCCTTGCCGTACCACATGCCATACACGCCCTGGACGGTGGCGCCCGGGAACAGGTTGGTCTGCTGCGTGCCCCACACCATGGTGGCGGCCAGGTCCTCGTTGAGGCCCGGGGTGAAGGTGACCTTGGCCGCCTCCAGATGCGCACGCGCCCGCCACAGTTCCAGGTCCAGCCCGCCCAGCGGGCTGCCGCGGTAGCCGCTGACGAACCCGGCGGTATCCAGCCCGGCGGCCACATCGCGCAGGTGTTGCATCAGCGGCAGCCGCACCAGCGCCTGCACACCGGACAAATAAATGCGGCCGTCGGCACGCGTGTATTTGTGTTCCAGCGTGTAGTCCGCATCCACACGGCCGATCTCCGGCGTGTTGGCAGAGGCGGGGGATGAAAGTGCAGCGGTACTGGTCATGGCGTGCCCGGAAAGGGTGGCTGGAACCTGGGGATTCCAAAACGGCGTGCAAATTGTAACAGTCGCCTTTCACGCGCCCGTCCGCCTGCGGATGCACAGCCGCCGCGCTGCGGTTAGGATGGGGACGGGAAGGGGTCGTTTGCTGTCAGGGGATAAAGCCAGTGAAGAAGCAATACGCATGGGTCGCCGCGTTGGCCCTGCTCGGGGGCGTGTGGTCGATGGCGCAGGCGCAGAGCCTGCCCAAGCCCAAGGAGTTCTATTTCGACGAAGACCGTGCCACGACCAAACCGGTGGTGGCCGTGCAGGGGCAGGGCGATGCGGTCGTGGATCGGCTGGCCGGCATGGTGCAGCGTGACGCACGCGCCGCCGAGCCACGTGTACAGCTTGCCGCGCTGGCCTATGCCGGTGGTCGCACACAGTTAGGCGACGAGCTCTACCAGGGCGCGCTGGCACTGGTGTCCAACGGCAGCCAGCAATACCGCGCCATCAGCTGGAACTACGGCTGGGACCTGTTGCGCGCCGACAAGGCCGACAAGGCCCTGCAGCACTGGGCCAACCTGGCCAACGGCCGCCCGGCCACGCCGGCATGGTTGCCCACCACGCTGGCATTGGGGCTGTGGCGCGCCGGACGCAAGCAGGAAGCAGTCGAGTGGTACGCCGCCGCCGTGCGCACCTGGCCGGACCGTTGGGGCAGCACCGCCAACTACGCCAGCCTGCTGCCGGAGTGGCGCGAGGCAGACCGCGCCAGCCTGGCCGAAGTCTTCGCCGCCTGGCAGGCCAACCCGCCCGCGTTCCCGTAAGCCAACCGCGCGCGGCAGTGAATCTGCAGCGCGCGGGTAACGCCGCATTGGCGATACAGCGTGGCGCTGCAGTCCGGCGCTGAAATCGCGCTGTGCGTCGTCCGCATTCGTGCAGGCCATGGTGGCGTTCGTTGCGCCATCACTCGCCGGGCAGGCGGCTTGCGCAAGCCAGCGTTGTCATCCAGGCGGTGTCATCGGCGATCTGTGCTGAGTAACGCGCAGACCAGGTGAAGTGCGTCGTCCCGCGCTGCAGTCGGTCGCAAGCCCGGCACGCACGCTATGCGATCCTGCACACCCGTTTCGAAGACATGACCACGCCATGGCGGTGGATGCATTTGCGTTGATCCTGGCGATGCTGGGGCTCGGGTTGGTGTTTGCACGGCTGCGCGTGCTGCCGGACAACAGCGCCGATGTGCTCAACCGCATCGTGTTGTACATCTGCCTGCCGGCCTCGGTGCTGACCTATGTCCCGCGGCTGCACCTGGATGCCTCGCTGGGCGGCGTCATCGCCACGCCCTGGCTGCTCACCGCCCTGATCGTGCCGATGCTGTGGGGCTGCAGCCGTCTGCTCGGCGTGCCCCGCGACGAATACGCCGCGCTGCTGATGTGCGTGGTGTTCACCAACTCCAGTTTCATCGGCTTTCCGATGGTGCGCGCGCTGATCGGCGACCACGCCTTGCCGTATGCGGTGGTCTACGACCAGTTCGGCACCTTCGTGCTGCTGTCCACCTTCGGCTTGTACGTGTTGGCACGCTACAGCGGCGACACCCCGCCCACCGCGCGGATGATCCTGGCGCGGGTACTGCGGTTTCCGCCGCTGTGGGCGCTGGTATTTGCGTTGACGCTGATGCCCGAACAGCCGCCGGCCTGGATCGGTTCGGGGTTGAAGAGCCTGGCCGATGCGATGTTGCCGCTGGTGATGCTGGCCGTCGGGTTCTCGCTGCAATTGCGCTTGCCGGCGCAGGAACTCAAGCCACTGGCGCTGGGCTTGCTGTTCAAGTTGGCGGTCATGCCGGTGCTGGCATTGCCGCTGTCGTGGGCGCTCGGCCTGCAGGGCCAGATGCTGCAGACCAATGTGCTCGAATCGGCAATGCCGACCATGATCACCGCCGCGGCGCTGGCGATTTCGCACCGCCTGGCGCCACGTCTGGCGGCGGCGATGGTGGGCTACAGCATCCTGTTGTCGCTGCTCACCCTGCCGGCCTGGGCATGGCTGCTGGCGCGCCTGGCGGCTTGATGCGCGTGCCCGTGCATGAAATGCTGGCCGGCGGCGCATGCGCGCCCTCACAGGACAAGGCACACGGATGCGGACTTCACGATTGATCGGCAGCACGGTGCTGCTCTGGCTGGGCAGCGCGTGCATGGCCTCCGCCGCGCCCGCCGCTGCTCCCACGGCTGATCCCACCAACGATCCGCTGGTGCAGCAGTGGGGACAGCAGGTCGGCGAGACGCTGCAGGCACGTCTGCGCAGCATGGCTGACAGCGGCAAGCCCGGGCCGCTGTATCTGGCCGGCCTGTTGTGGATCGACACCGAAACTGATGCCGAGTCCGACGCTGCGCGCGCCGGCTACGCGCCGCTCCAGCGCGCCTGGCTGCAACGCGCGCTGGACGCGCGGCCGCGCGACCTGCTGGTGGCGCGGATGGAAGCGTTGGGCTGCCCCGCTGGCTTGCGCTGCGACCCGCTCGCCGCGCTCGCCTTCCTGGAGCAGGCCGATGCCGGCAACGCCGATGTGCATCTACGCGCCTACGCATCGGCGCAACGGCGTGGCGATGCCGCCGCTGCCGAGCGCGCCTGGCAGGCCGCGGTGCAGGCAGACCATTTCGACAGTGGCGCGTTGGCCCTGGGCCAGGCCTTGCACGCTGCTTATGCCGATGTGCAATGGCCGGTGCTGACCTCGGTCAGCCTGCGCGCGCAGCTCGATGCACGTGGCCTGCCCTCCACCGGCGCAGACACCGCGATGCTGTTTGCAATGGCGGCGTGGTCCGCGCACGCATTGCCGGCATTGAGCCCGCTGGTACGCCGTTGCGATCCGGCCACGGTAACTCCAGCGCTGCGCGACGAATGCATGGCGGTGCTGGGCAATGTGGCCAAGGACGAGTCCACGCTGGCCACCGCCCTGATCGGTGCAAAGCGCATGGCCAGCCTCAGCAGTGGCGCCGACGCAACGCGGTGGCAGGCCCGGGTACGTGATCTGGCATGGCTGCAGCAGCAACAGCAGGGCCTTGCCGGCGCTGGTAGAGGCCTGGTGTCCGATGGGGATGCGGTGCTGGCTCACGGTGAAGTGCCGGCCTTGCGTGCGCTGCTGCAGCGCCAGGGCATTGCCACGCAACCGCCGGCCGGCTGGCAGCCGAGCGCTTCGGTGCAGTAAGGCTGCGGGCAGCACGCGCGTCGGAGCAGCAGGCAGCGCGGTTGTCTTGCGGATGAGCAGGTCTTCAACTGCAGACTGATCGACAAGGCGCCTGGTTGGTGCGCGCTGCCGATCGGCCACACCCATCACGCTTGGTCCCGTGTCCGCTGATCTTGCTGGCTCGGGCGTTGCGTTTTGGAGGTATCACCGCAGCGCTGGCCAAGCGCTATGCGTGATGGCTGGTGCCAACGCCTGCGTTCCCGCACGCACACGATGCTGCACTGCGATAGGCAACGCCGTGGTGCGTTTAACGTGTTTCGACTACTTCCTCACCCGGCCGCGGTGTACGCTGCCGGCTTGCTCCCGGAAGCGAGGCGTGCATGAAGACAGTCCTGGTGGCCGGCTCCAAAGGCGGCGTAGGCAAGACCACGATCGCCACCAACCTCGCCGCACACGCGGCATTGCAAGGCCAGCGCACCGTGCTGGCAGATGCCGATCCACAGGGCTCGTCCACCCGTTGGGCGGAACGCCGCGCCAGTCTGGAAAGCGCGGTCCTGCCGATCGACGCCACCCGGCGCCGCAACTGGCAGGCCGCCGTGCCCGATGGCACCGACCAGCTGATCATCGATGCGCCGGCCGGCGCGATGGCCGATGACCTGAGCGGCTTCCTGGACCATGTCGACGCCATCGTGGTGCCGGTGCTGTCCTCGGCGCTGGATATCGAAGCGGTGGTCGGCTTCCTCAACACCCTGGCCAAGGTGCCGCGCGTGCACCAGCGCAAGCTGCCGGTGGGCCTGGTGCTCAACCGCGCCCGGCCGTGGACCCAGACCTCGCAACAGGCCGCCGAGATGATCGGCAGCTGGCCGTATCCGCTGGTGACCCAACTGCGCGACACCCAGGCCTATGTGGTGATGGCCGGGCTGGGGCGCAGCTTGTTCGACTACCGCTCTGCGCAGGTGCGCGACCATCAACAGGACTGGGAGCCGCTGTTGAAGTGGCTCAAGAAAGCCTAGGACCGGAAAGCCCTTATGCGCGAACTGATCTTGCTCCGACACGCCCACGCCGAACCGGCCGACACCGGCCAGGCCGATTTCGACCGCCCCCTGTCGCCGCACGGCATTGCCGAGGCCGAAGCCGCCGGCCGCTGGCTGCGCGAACAACACCTGGTGCCCGACCGCGTGCTCTGCTCGCCGGCCCGGCGTTCCCGCGAAACCCTGGAGGCGGTGCTCGAGCTCACCGGCTATATCGAACAACGCCTGGACGAGCGCATCTACGAGGCCACCCCGGGCACCCTGGCCAGCGTGCTGGACGAGCACCGCGAGGCCGAACGGTTACTGCTGGTGGGCCACAATCCGGGCCTGGAACGCCTGGCCGCGCTGATGCACAGCGGCCAGACCGGCGACTACCGCGGCATGCCCACCGCTTCGATCGCCCTGCTGGCCTTGCCGCTGGATGCGGCCATCGAACCCGGCATCGCCCGGCTGACCGCCTTCTGGTGGCCTTGATCCGTGCCACTGTCGCTGCGCTGGGTTGCCTGGCTCGCGCTGTGGGTCGCGTTGCCCTGCGTGGCCCAGCAGAAGGTGCATGCCATCGACCCGGTGCAATCGCGCTTCGGGTTCGAGATCAGAACCCGCTTCGGGATGAAGATCGAGGGATTGTTCCCGCGGTTCCGGGGTGAGCTGACCGAATCGGCGGACGGGCGCCAGCAGGTGCGCTTCCGTCTGGATGCCGCACAGGTGGAAATCCCGGGCAAGGACCGCTACACCGCGTGGATGCGCGGCGAGGATTTCTTCAACGTGGCGCAGTATCCGGTGGTGGAATTCGAGTCGTTTCCGTACTCCGCCGAGGTGGTGAAGCGGGGCGGCGAGATCACCGGCAACCTGACCATCCGTGGAATCACCCATGTGGAGACCCTGCATGTGGTGCCGGCTGAATGCGCGCGGCCGGGCTATGATTGCGATGTGATCAGTCGAGGTACGGTCCTGCGTGGACGTTACGGAATGAATGCGTGGCAGATGGCCCTGGGCGACAGGGTGACGTTCATTCTCCGTGGGCGGCTGCAGGAGGTCCGGCGCCCGTGACGTCCTTGTTGAGGATTCTTGTGCTGGCAACTTTGTTGCTCGGCACCGGATGCGCCGGCCTGTCGCAAACCGAACGTCACCGTGCCGCCGGCATTGCCGTGGCCGCGCGCAGCACCGTGGTCACCTGCACCCAGGCCGATCGCTGCGCCCAGCCCTCGCCGCTGCGCGCGTTGGGCGGCGACGCCATCACCGCTTCCACCGCTGCAGCGCCACGCCACTACGCCACCATCGTGGACAAGGGCGAGGAATCGCTGGTTGCGCGGCTGAACCTGATCCGCAGCGCCACTCGCAGCATCGACCTGCAGACCTACATCTTCGACAAGGACGACAGCGCCCGCATGGTGCTGGATGCGCTGACTGCCGCCGCGCAACGCGGGGTCAAGGTGCGGATCCTGATCGATCAGCTCTCGGCGATCGCCGATCTGCAGATCCTGGGCGCGCTGGCCAGCAGCCACGAAAACCTGCAGCTGCGCATCTACAACCCCACCTTCGGCAAGGTGAAGCTCAACTACTTCGACTACGCCGGCAGCGTGGTGTGCTGTTTCCGCCGCTTCAATCAGCGCATGCACAACAAGCTGCTGGTGGTGGACGATGTGCTCGGCGTGGTTGGTGGGCGCAACTACCAGGACGACTACTTCGACTGGGACAGCGAGTACAACTTCCGCGACCGCGATGTGATTCTGGCCGGGCCGGAAGTGCGCGCGATGGCGGTCAACTTCGATGCGTTCTGGAACGCGCGCCGCAGTGTCCCGGCCGAGCGGCTCAACGATGTCGGGCGGTTGTTGCTGGACGACGGCCCACAGACCATGCCGCCGGCCAAGTTCCGCCGGCCCGAGCGGGTGGCGCGGGTGGACCGCGAAGCCAACGATCCGCAGTTCGTGCAGGCTGCCTTCGTGGCCCCGGCAATGCCGGTGCAGCGGGTGCTGTACGTGGCCGACCTGCCGCAGAAACACCGCAAGGAACATGGCGCCAAGGCGGTATCCACCGCGCCGGAGCTGGACAGCCTGATCGCCGGAGCGCAGCAGGAAGTGCTGCTGCAGACGCCGTATCTGGTGTTGTCAGATCCCGCGCAGGAGATCTTCCGCACCTTGCGCAAGCGCGCGCAGCCGCCGCGCATCGTGGTGTCCACCAACAGCCTGGCGGCCACCGACAACCCCATCGTGTATGCGCTGTCGTACAAGTTCAAACGGCGCAACATGCGCGAACTGGGCTTCAACGTGTATGAGTTCAAGCCGTTCCCGCTGGATGCGCCGGTCGACTACGCCAACCTGCTGCCCGACCCGCTGACGGCCGCCGCGGGCGAGGCCGCCGAGAACGACCGCAGCAATCGCCTGATCGGCGGCAGTGCGGCCGGCAATGCGGTGCGTGGCAGCAGCGGTGGTGGTGGCGGCGGGCGTACGCCCGGCGGCAGCGATGTCGACCGCCGCGTGCTGCGTACCGAGACCCGGCCTTCTTTTTTGGGCACCCGCGCGGTCAACAAGCCGTTGCCGGTGACGCGCGCCGGTGCGCGCATGGGACTGCACGCCAAATCGCTGGTAGTGGACCGCCGCATCGGCGTGATCGGCACGCACAACTTCGATCCGCGCAGCGAGAACTACAACACCGAGGCGGCGGTGGTGATCGACGATCCGCGCTTTGCACAGGCGCTGGCCGCCAGCATCGAGCGCGACATCGCTCCCGACAACGCCTGGACGGTAGCGCCGCGCGAAAAGCCGCCGGTGCTCAGCGGCTTGAACTACAGCGTGGGCAAGGTGTCCGAAGCGTTGCCGGTGCTGGATTTCTGGCCGTGGCGCTACGCCACCAACTACGAATTCCAGCCGGGCCCGGGCTGCCCGTTCCCGCTCAAGCGCCAGGACCCGCAGTTCCGCCAGTGCTACGTGGCGGTGGGCGATTTCCCCGAGGTCAATGTTGGCCCGAAGTGGCTGCTGGTGCGGATGCTGACCGCCTTCGGCGCCGGGCTGGTGCCGATCCTCTGATCGGCATTACCTGCTGCAGTGCGTAGAACAGCGCGTGCAGGCGTACCGCGCGTGCATCACGCAGCAGCAGCGCCGCATGCGCTGAAAAAACGCAGCGCACATGGGCGTGCAGGCAATCGCATCGCACCGTGTGGCCCAAACGAACAGGCAGTTGAATCATCGCGCGGGCTCCCGGATGCTCTTACGATTCCCGATTCCCGATTCCCGATTCCCGATTCCCGATTCCCGATTCCCGATTCCCCAACTCGATCCCATGCCCATGCGCTTTCGTGAACCCGTCGACCTCGCTGCCCTCAACGCCTCCAGCCGCGACACCTTGATCGCGCAGTTGGGCATCGTGTTCACCGAAGCCGGCGACGACTGGTTGCGCGCCACCATGCCGGTGGATACGCGCACCAAGCAGCCGTATGGCCTGCTGCACGGCGGCGCCTCGGTGGTGCTGGCCGAAACCCTGGGCAGCAGTGCCGGCAACCTGTGCGTGGATATGACCACCCAGATGTGCGTGGGCCTGGAAATCAATGCCAACCACCTGCGTGCGGCCTACCAGGACGTGGTGATCGGCACCGCGCGCCCGGTGCATGTGGGCCGCAGCACCCACGTCTGGGACATCACCATCGACAACCCGGCTGGCAAACGGGTGTGTGTCTCGCGCCTGACCCTGGCGGTGGTGGCGCGCACCAATGGCTGAGCGCGCCCGGCGTGCGCATGGGTGGAACAGCGCCGCCCGCTCCCGGCACTGCGCGGCGGCCGTGCTGCTGTCACAATAGTGGCGCCTTCCTTCCCCGTTCCGGTCCTGTTCCTCGAATGAGCGAGTCATCCCTGCCCGCCACGCGCGATGCCGGCGGCGCGCTGCGTTGGTTCCGTTATCTGTATCGGGTGCCATTGCTGCTCGTGCACCTGACGGTCTGCCTGCCGATCACCATGCTGTGTGTCGTGGCGCCGCCGCTGGCGCGCATCCGCACCGGCCGCGACGACACCCTGGACGAGCGCATGATCCGCTGGTGGCAGGGCACGCTGATGCGCATCTTCGGGTTTCGCCTGCGCCGTTTCGGCACCCCGTTGCCCGGCGCCACCTTGTTCGTGGCCAATCACGTCAGCTGGGTCGACATCTCGATGCTGCACAGCCAGCGGGTGATGGGCTTTGTGGCCAAGCGCGAAATCGCCGGCTGGCCGCTGGTGGGCTGGCTGGCCACCAAGGGGCAAACCATCTTCCATCAGCGCGGCAACACCGAGTCGCTGGGCGGGGTGCTGCAGGAAATGCTGCTGCGCCTGCGCAGCGGCAAGCCGGTGGGTGTGTTCCCGGAAGGGCGCACCCGCGGCGGTACCGAGGTGGGCCCGTTCCATGCACGCATCTTCCAGGCGGCGGTCGAAGCCGGTGTGCCGGTGCAGCCGGTGGCGTTGCGCTACGGCGAGCGCGGCAATGCACAGGCCGTTGTGGCGTTCGGCGAGCGCGAGAGTTTCTTCGCCAATATCGTGCGGCTGCTCGGTGAGCGCTCACGGCTGGCGGAAGTGCATTTTCTCGAGCCGATCGGCGCGCTGGATATCGACGGGCGGCGCCGTCTGGCCGACACCTCGCGCCAGCGCATCCTTGCCGCGATGGAGTCCTGAGGCGGCCATGCGCCTGCCGCTGCCAGCCGTCGCGCCAGCTGCGCCAACGCGCGCATGAACGCCTCCGACTACCAGCCGCCGCGCTGGCTGCGTAATCCGCATGTGCAATCGGTGCTGGGCAGCAGTGCATTGCGCCGCATCCGCAGCCGCCAGTTGCTGGCCGCCGCCGGCGCGCGCACCACCGAGCACATCCTCGATGGCGGCGACGGCGTGCGCTTGCAGGGCTGGATGAGCGTGCCGCCGGGCGATGCGCCGGTGCGTGGCACCGTGTTGCTGCTGCATGGCTGGGAAGGCAGCGCCGAATCCAACTACATGCGGCTCACCGCCGCGCGCCTGCTCGGGCTCGGCTACCAGGTGTTCCGGCTGAACTTCCGCGACCACGGCGGCACCCACCACCTCAACGTGGACCTGTTCCATTCGGATCGGGTGGACGAAGTGGTCAACGCGGCCGCCGATCTGTGGCGGCGCTTTCCATCGCAGCAGCTGCTGGCGGCCGGCTATTCGCTGGGCGGCAATTTCGCGCTGCGGCTGGGCCTGCGCGCGCCGGCGGCGGGCCTGCCGCTGACGCGGGTGGCCGCGGTGTGCCCGCTGCTGGATCCGGCCGCGACCATGCAGGCGCTGGAAGACGGCCCGCAGTTCTACGACTGGTATTTCCGCCGCAAATGGCGTGAATCGCTGCTGCGCAAGCGCAAGCTGTTCCCCGAACAACACGGTTACGACGACGCCACCCTGGCGCTGGACATGCGCGGCCTGATGGCGTGGCTGGCGGTGCAACACACCGGGCACGGCTCGCTGGAAGCGTATTTCGACAGTTATTCCATTGCCGGCGACCGCCTGGCCGGGCTGCAGGTGCCGGCCGACATCCTGATGGCCGAAGACGACCCGGTGATTCCGTTCGCCGATTTCGCCGGTTGGCAATTGCCGGCCCACGCGCACCTGGAAATCGCGCGCTGGGGCGGGCATTGCGGCTTCCTGGAAAATGCCCGCGGCGACGGCTTTGCCGAGCGCTGGGTGGCCGAACGCTTGAGCGGCATCGCCTAGGTCGGCAGCGCAGCGCGCATCGCTACAATAGCGGTTTGTCCTGGACACCCCGCCGCCATGCAAGACGCCATTCTCCAAGCCCTGCGCCGCAATGCAGCCGATGATGCCGTGGCGCTGGCCCGCGAGTGGGTGACCGGTGCACCGGACCTGTCGGCCGCGCACCGCTGGCTGGGGCTGTCGTTGCAGCAGCAGGGGCAGCCGGTGCTGGCGCTGGCCAGCATCGAGGCCGCGTTGGAACTCACCCCGGAAGACGCCGACCTGCACCTGTTGCGCGCCGGGCTGTTGCTGGCCGTGCGCGATGTGCCTGGTGCCGATGCCGCGCTCTCGCGCAGCACCACGCTGGACCCCAACCAGTTCAATGCCTACGTGATGCAGGCGCATCTGGCCGTGGCACGTGGCGACCTGGACGAGGCCGAGCGGCTAAGCCGCACCGCCGCACGCCTGGCACCGGAGCATCCGCAGTTGCTGGCGGTCGATGGCGTGGTGGAGATGCGCCGCGGCCAGAGCGATCGCGCGCTGTCGCTGCTGACCCGTGCGGCCGAGCAGCTGCCCGACGATGCACGGGTGATGTTCGCGCTGGGTTTTGCGTATCTGCAAAAAGAACACTTTGCCTTTGCCGAGCGCGCGTTCGAGCGGGTGGTCGAATTGAATCCGCCGGGCACCGCATTGCGTGCCTTCATCGCCCAGCTGGCACAGCGCCAGGGCCGGCTGGACGATGCGCTGAGTGCAATGCAGGGCGTACTGGCCCAGCCCGGTGGCGACATCCCGGCGATGCGCCGGCTGGCCGGTGAGATGGAATTGCAGGCCGGCCGTCCGGACCAGGCGGTGGCGCACCTGCGCCTGGCGCTGGCCCATTGGCCGGCCGATCGCCGCACCCTGCACGCGCTGCTGAGTGCCTGGGAGCGGCTGGGCGCGGTGGACGATGCCCGCGACACCCTGGACGCGGCGCTGGCCACCTCCAGCAATGCGCACGACCTGTGGCTGGCCCGCCTGGCGGTGGAGCCGGTGGGTGGGCCGCAGGCGCAGGCGGTGATCGAGCGCTGGCTGCTGGGCATGCCCGAGCACCTGCCGGCGCTGGAGGCACTGATGCGCGTGCACGACATGCAAGGCCATGCCGACGAGGCAGAAATGGTGGCGCGGCAGATCGTGGCGGTGGAGCCGGGCCGCATCAGCGGCGAGCAGCGCATTGTCGAAGCCCTGCTGCAGCGCGACCCGCCGGCGGCGATCGCCTGTGTCGAATCCTTGATCGAATCGTTGCCCGCCCCGCAGCAGACCGTGCTGCGGCCGTGGCTGGGCAATGTGCAGGACCGCGCCGGCCAGCCCGACGCCGCGCTGGCCACCTGGATGCAGTTCCACCGCGAACAGGCCCAGCACCGCCTGCCGTTGCCGCCGCAGGCCGCCAAGCCGTCGATGCAGTGGCCACCGGTGGGCAGCATTCCGGACACGGTGAGCGCGCGCCCGCTGTTTGTCTGGGGGCCGCCCGGCTCGCATGTCGAACGCTTGATCGCGGTCATGGACGCCGCCACCCCGCTGGTGCGTGGCGACCGCTACGGCAACACGCCACCGTCCGATGCGCTGCAGAGCTACCGCACCGTCGAGCAGCTGGGCAATGGCGAACTGGCGCCGCTGGCGCTGGTGGAAGGCTGGAAGGCGCAGCTGCCGCGCCGTGGCATCGACGACGGCAACGTCATCGACTGGCTGCTGTGGTGGGACAACACCTTGCTGACCGCGCTGCGCCCGCACCTGCCCGAGGGCCGCCTGGCAATCGCGCTGCGCGACCCGCGCGACATGTTGCTGGACTGGCTCTCGGCCGGCGCGCCCGCGCCGCTGGCGCTGCAGTCGCCACAGCAGGCTACCGACTGGCTGCTGACCATGCTGGAACAGGTGGCGGTGCTGCACGAACGCGACCTGTACCCGCATCGCATCATTCGCCTGGACGGCATCGAAAGCGACCCGCAGGGCATTTCGACCGCGCTGGAACAGGCGTTCGGCCTGACCTTCCCGCTGATCGAACCACGCGGCCCGGCCCGGCTGGCCGCCGGCCGCTGGCGCGATTACCGCGGCGTGCTGGGCGCGCAATTCGATCTGCTCACCCTGATCGCGGTGCGCTTCGGGTACCCGCAGGACTGAGCGCGGCGCCGGGCCGGGCCTAGACTGGCTCCGCTTGCCGCTTGCCGCTTGCCGCTTGCCTGCCCGCCCGCCCGCCCGCCCGCCCGCCGTCCTGCCGCCGCTCCGCGATGGATGCGGCCGGTGCTTGGGAGAGTGGTGCATGACACGGCACGCCAAGCACGCACCCCCGCTTTCGTAGGAGCGGCCTTGGCCGCGATGGGGCGTTACCGATAAAGCCCCGCGCGGCCAAGGCCGCTCCTACGAGTTGCGTCGCTTGCAATCTCTCACTGCGGCGATCGGTCATGCGTCCACGTCAAGCGGCCTAGCATCTTCGACGTGCCGCCATTGATGCGTTGGAAGTGAGACGCGTCGGTAGCTGGCTTCGCACAGTGCTCATGGTGAGCGCTGTGCAGCTGCTTCCGGCCTGACCTGACAGCCACACACGACCAGTCCCGCAAGCACTACCGCTTTCGTAGGAGCGGCCTTGGCCGCGATGGGGCGTTACCGATAAAGCCCCGCGCGGCCAAGGCCGCTCCTACGAGTTGCGTCGCTTGCGATCTCTCGCCGTGGCGATTGGACATAGGTCCACATCACACGGCGTGGCGTCGTTGGACGTGTCGCCATTGATGCTCGCTGGAAGCGAGACGCGTCGGGAGCCCGCTTCGCACAATGCTCATGGAGAGCGCTGTGCAGCTGCTTCCGGCATGACTGACAGCCACACACGACCAGTCCCGCAAGCACTACCGCTTTCGTAGGAGCGGCCTTGGCCGCGATGCAGCGTTACCGATCAAGCCCCTCGCGGCCAAGGCCGCTCCTACGCGCGAGCTGCGTTCCGGGAAATGCATGAAGATCGTCTCGCTCGCTTCCGAAGTGCTGTGACCGGATCACACGCGCACTGAGCCAAACAGGCCCTGGCCGTCACACCCCACCCGGCTGCGCCACAGAAGGTTCCACCGCGATGGCTTTCGCTGCCGCGCCGAGCCAGGCACCCTGGTGACCCCGATTCCACGGAGACCCTGTATGCGTCTGACCAGCCACAGCATCGACAACGGCAAGCCGATCCCCACCGAGTTTGCCGCCGGCACGCCGGAGGGCTTTGCGCCCAACCGCAACCCGCATCTGGCCTGGAGCGAGGTGCCCGAAGGCACGCGCGGCTTCGCGCTGCTGTGCCTGGACCCGGATGTGCCCTCCGTGCCGGAAACGGTGGGCCGCGACGATGTACAGATCCCGGTGGATCAGCCACGCACCGATTTCGTGCATTGGGCCATGGCCGATATCCCCGCAAGCGTGCGTGAGATTGCGGCCGGCAGCTGCAGCGATGGCTTTGTGGCCAAGGGCAAGCAGCAGCCGGCGGGCCCGGCCGGCGCGCGCCAGGGCCTGAACTCCTACACCCAGTGGTTTGCCGGCAATCCCGACATGGCCGGCAACTACCTGGGCTACGACGGCCCGTATCCGCCGTTCAACGATCTGCGCATGCACCGCTATTTCTTCCGTGTGTTCGCGCTGGACGTGGCGCAACTCGAACTGCCGACGCTGTTCACCGCCGCCGATGTACTGGCAGCGATGCAGGGCCACGTACTGGCCGAGGCGGCGTTGCACGGCACCTACACGCTGAATCCTGCACTGCGCTAAGCCCGGAGGCAGCGCTCTGAATCACGTGCAGCAACTTCTGCTCGGCGGCCGCAAGCGGTGGTCAGCATCGCTCCTGCGCCGAGACGCGCGTCACTCGGGCGGCCCGTCGCCTTACGTAGGAGCGCGCTTGCGCGCGAGGGCATTCCCAGCAATGGTGCCGCGCTGCAATCGCGCTGCAATCGCGCTGCAACAGCCATCGTGCTGGTTGGCTCCAGCAGCATCGGCGGGCAGTAGCCGATGCTGCTGCAAATGGCCATTACGTCAGCGGTGCGTGGCCCTGGATGACGTAGCAATTCGCTTGGCGGATCCCTGAGCCACGGCGCGTGATTGTGGCAAAGCATCCTGGAAAAGCCTGCCACGCGAAGCACCGCGCAGCTCACCACCCATATCGCAATCTTAGTCAGCAATATCGCGAATGCCCTCTCGCGCAAGCGCGCTCCCACCGAATCCTGCGCTGCGCTGAGCCTCGGAACAGCACTCTCAACTACGTGCAGCAACTTCTGCTTGACCGCCGGAAGCGGCGGTCAGCGTCGCTCCGGCGCCGAGACGCAAGTCGCTTGGACGACTCTAGCTCTCTCGTAGGAGCGCGCTTGCGCGCGAGGGCATTCCCAGCAATGGTGCCGCGCTGCAATCGCGCTGCAATCGCGCTGCAACAGCCATCGTGCTGGTTGGCTCCAGCAGCATCGGCGGGCCAGTAGCCGATGCTGCGAATGGCCGTTAATTCAGCGGTCCGTGGCCCTGAATGATGTAGCAATTCGCTTGGTGGATCCCTCAGCCGCAGCGCGTGATCTCGGCAGCGCATCCATGGGAACGCCTACACGCGAATCTGCCGCGCAGCTCACCGACCACATCGCGCGCATAGGCAGCAACCCCGTGAACGCCCCTCGCGCGCAAGCGCGCTCCTACGTCTTTGCCACACGGCTTAGCCGCGCGCTTCCACCAGCTGCTCCAGCACATACACCGGCGCATCGCGTTCGCCGCTGGCCGGAGAGCGCGTCACGCGCAGCAAGGTGCGAATGCCGGGTTCGTGGGTGAAGCCCTCGATTGGCTGATCGAGCGGTTGCCAGCCATCGGCGCTGTCCTGCAGCACCGCCTGCGTCGCCTGTAAGTACTCGCGCACCTGCAGGCACTGGCGGGTGGGCGCCGTGGTGCAGGGCGCGGTGTCGCCGGCTACCTCCAGCCACATGGTTTGCCCGGGCCCACCGAAGCGGGCGTCGGCGGTGGGCTGGCCGGCGAACTCCAGGCGTGTGCCGTCGGTGCGGGTCAGGCGCAGGGTCGGCAGGGGGGGCTGCGTTGTCCAGCGCCACGGCAAAGCGTCCCGAGAGCAAGTCGCTTGCGGCGCGTTCCTGTGCCATCCGCCGCGATTGCGCGCACAGCCGTTTGCTCGACACCACCCGGCCGATCTGCAGGTGCGCGGCTTCCACGGTGTACGCCGCGCCGAGCGCATTGCAGGTCTGGCTGACCTGCAGGCGTTGTGCGGTGAAGTCCAGCTGCAGCGGTGGCATGCCATCGACGAACAGGCTGCGCAGGGCAGTGCCATGCGCATCGTGGGCGCGTTGCAGCTGCCAGTGATGGATCTGTAGGGCGGCGCGCAGCGGTGCGTCCTGGGAAGAGCGTTCGGGCATCGCGGTTGCGGCAGGAGTCGCTGACGCTGGCCCACCCGCCGGCGCGGCAGGTGGCACATCGCGCCCGCAGGCAGTTGCACCGATGGCCAGCAGGGCTGGCGCTAGCAACACGGCACGCATCGATGGCTCCCGGGCGGCGGACCCGCTCAGTGATACCGCCAGCGGGCTGCCGGGGCAATGACGGCCGTCACTGCCCCGGCATCGGCCGGCTCAGGCGGCCGGCAACCACAGCAGCAGCGCGGCGCCGAGCAGGATGCGGTACACCGCAAATACCGTGAAGCGGTGCTTCTTGATGTAGCCCAGCAGCCACTTCACCACTACGAAACCGGTGAGGGTGGCCGCAATGAACGCCACCGACACATCGGTCCAGTTCTCGCTGCCAAAGCCGCCTTCCTTGTACATCTCCAGCAGCGCGTAACCGCTGGCAGCAAACATGGTGGGAATGCCGACCATGAACACAAAATCCGCCGCCGCCGAGCGCTTGCTCAGGCCCAGCAGCATGGCCAGGAAAATCGCCGAGGCCGAGCGCGAGGTGCCCGGAAACACGCCGGCCACCACCTGGGCCAGGCCAACTGCGATCGCCACCTTCCAGGTGACCACGTCGCGCTCGGGCAGCTTGCCGGCAAAGTGTTCGGCCACCAGCATCCACACGCCGCCGATCAGCAGCGCCCAGGCCACCGGCTGGATGGTTTCCGGCAATTGCCAGCCGGCTTTGCGCACGATCAGGCCGACCACCGCCGTGACCAGGAAGGCCACGCCGATCTTGAGCACGTAGTCGCGATTGGCGCGCTCGCCCAGGCCGGTGGCCAGGGTCCACAGCTTTTGCCGCAGCGCCAGGCAGATCGCCAGGATCGCGCCGGCCTGGATGACGATATTGAAGAAATCCGAGCGGCGTCCGAGCCATTGTTCGGCGATCAGTAGGTGGCCGGTGCTGGAGATCGGCAGAAATTCGGTGAGGCCTTCGAGAATGCCCAGCAACAGGGCGGAAATGAGGTCGGACATCGGGCGGGAGAGGAGTGCGGGGGGAGGTGAAAGGATAGTGCATTGCGGCATGCACCATTTTGGTGCACGATGGATTCGCTTAGCACCAAGGTGGTGTTGAGCTTGGTTGGGCGATCTCGAACGAGGTCAGCAAAATCAACAACTTGTGAAGCGGCGCAGCTTGGCATGGTCCCTGCTGTAGTACCGCCCACGAGCCACTTAACTCCTGCCGAGGTTTCTTCCGATGTCCGTGGAAAATGTTGAAAAGCTGATCAAGGACAACAAGGTCGAGTTTGTCGACCTGCGCTTCGTCGATATGCGTGGCGTGCAGCAGCACATCACCTTTCCGGCCAGCATCATCGAGCCGGCGTTGTTCGAAGAAGGCAAGATGTTCGACGGCAGCTCCATCGCGGGTTGGAAGGGCATCAACGAGTCGGACATGGTCCTGCTCCCGGACGCGGGCACCGCTTACCTGGATCCGTTCTTCGCCGATCCGACCATCGTGCTGACCTGCGACATCCTCGACCCGGCCACCATGCAGAGCTACGAGCGCGATCCGCGCGGCATTGCAAAGCGTGCCGAGGCCTATCTGAAGTCGTCCGGCACCGCCGATCAGGCGTTCTTTGGCCCGGAGCCGGAATTCTTCATCTTCGATTCGGTGCGCTTCGCCAATGACATGGGCCACACCTTCTTCCAGGTGGGTTCCGAAGAGGCGGCCTGGAACACCGGCGCCAAGTACGACGGCGGCAACAGCGGTTACCGTCCCGGCGTGAAGGGTGGCTACTTCCCGGTGCCGCCGACCGACACCCTGCACGACCTGCGTGCGGAAATGATCAAGACCCTGGAGCAGGTCGGCATCGAGACCGAGGTGCACCACCACGAGGTGGCGACCGCCGGCCAGTGCGAGATCGGCACCAAGTTCAGCTCGCTGGTGCAAAAAGCCGACGAACTGCTGACGATGAAGTACATCATCAAGAACGTGGCCTACCGCAACGGCAAGACCGCCACCTTCATGCCGAAGCCGATCGTCGGCGACAACGGCTCTGGCATGCACGTGCACCAGTCGCTGACCAAGGGTGGCGTGAACCTGTTCTCCGGCGACGGCTACGGCGGCCTGTCGCAGATGGCGCTGTGGTACATCGGCGGCATCTTCAAGCACGCCCGCGCCATCAACGCCTTCGCCAACTCCGGCACCAACAGCTACAAGCGTCTGGTCCCCGGCTACGAAGCGCCGGTGATGCTGGCCTATTCGGCGCGTAACCGCTCGGCCTCGTGCCGCATTCCGTGGGTGACCAACCCGAAGGCGCGCCGCATCGAAATGCGCTTCCCCGATCCGTTGCAGTCCGGCTACCTGACCTTCACCGCACTGATGATGGCCGGCCTGGACGGTATCAAGAACCAGATCGACCCGGGCGCACCGAGCGACAAGGATCTGTACGACCTGCCGCCGGAAGAAGAGAAGCTGATCCCGCAGGTGTGTTCCAGCCTGGATCAGGCCCTGGAGGCGCTGGACAAGGATCGCGAGTTCCTCAAGGCCGGTGGCGTGATGAGCGACGACTTCATCGACGGCTACATCGCATTGAAGATGCAGGAAGTCACCAAGTTCCGCGCCGCAACGCATCCGCTGGAGTACCAGCTGTACTACGGCAACTGAGTTCCACCGCGGTGATGGCGGAGGCCCCCCTCCCACCTCCGCCATCGCCGCACATGTTCGAGGGTCCATGGCAGGTGCCGTGGGCCGCTAGGGGACGAGAGAGTACACAGCACGCGGTGCGCGGGCCTGACCTCTCCCACGAGGCGGATGCATCGCATCCGCTGGGGTCTGCGCCACCGTGTGACGATTCATCAGGAATCGGGGATGCCGGGGTTGGCATGCAGGTGAATGACACCGCCGGTCGGCGCAATGCCGGCCGGTTCTTTCCACCATTCGGGGTATGCGCATGAAATTGATCACCGCCATCATCCGGCCGTTCAAGCTCGACGAGGTCCGCGAGGCCCTGTCCGCAGCTGGCGTGTCGGGTATCACCGTTACCGAGGTCAAGGGCTTCGGCCGGCAGAAGGGCCATACCGAGTTGTACCGCGGCGCCGAGTACGTCGTGGATTTCCTGCCCAAGATCAAGATCGAGACGGTGGTGACCGACGACCGGTTGGACGCCGTGGTCGAGGCCATCCAGAACGCCGCCGGCACCGGCAAGATCGGCGACGGCAAAATCTTCGTGACCGCGATCGAGCAAGTCGTGCGTATCCGCACCGGCGAGATCGGCGCCGATGCGCTCTGACCCCACCCACCCCGGAGTCCCTATGAAGACAGGTCTTGTTGCCGGGTGGAAAGCCCGGTTCTACAGCGTCTGCATGTTGATGCTGTTCAGTGTGCTGGTGGTTGGCGGCTTGGGCAACGCGCAGGCTCAGTCCGGCGCGCAGGTCACCCCATTGCCGACCGAGCCGGTCACCACCGAACCGCTCCCCACCGCACAGCCGGCCGCCGCGCCGGTTGCGGCGGCCGAGGCGGCGCCGGTCGTGGAGAAGGGCGATGTCGCCTGGATGCTGACCTCCACGTTGCTGGTGCTGCTGATGGTGGTGCCGGGCCTGGCGCTGTTCTACGGCGGCATGGTGCGCGCCAAGAACGTGTTGTCGGTGCTGATCCAGGTGGCGGTGGTGTTCTCGCTGCTGGTGGTGCTGTGGGTGTTCTACGGCTACAGCCTGGCGTTCTCCGGCGAAGGCGCGTGGATCGGCAATCTGGACAAGGCCTTGCTCAAGGGTGTGACCATCGAGACCTTGTCGGCCACCTTCACCAAGGGCGTCAGCCTGCCGGAATACGTGTTCGTGGCGTTCCAGGCCACCTTCGCCGGCATCACCGGTGCGCTGATCGTCGGTGCCTTTGCCGAACGCGCCAAGTTCGCGGCGGTGCTGTTGTTCTCGGTGATCTGGTTCACCTTCGGGTACCTGCCGCTGGCGCACATGGTCTGGGCCACGGGCGGCTATCTGTTCGGCTTGGGCGCGCTGGATTTCGCCGGCGGCACGGTGGTGCACATCAACGCCGGTATCGCCGGTCTGGTGGGCGCCTACTTCGTCGGCAAGCGTGCCGGGTTGGGGCGTGAGGCGATCAAGCCGCACAACGTGACCCTGACCTTCGTCGGTGCGTCGCTGCTGTGGGTGGGCTGGTTCGGCTTCAACGCCGGTTCCAACCTGGAAGCCAATGCCGGTGCGGCGCTGGCCTTCCTCAACACCTTGCTGGCCACCGCAGCCGCGGTCCTGGGCTGGTCGCTCACCGAGAAGATCATCAAGGGCAAGTCCTCCGCCCTGGGCGTGGCCTCGGGCATGGTCGCCGGCCTGGTCGGCATCACGCCGGCCTGCGGCACGGTGGGCCCGTTCGGCGCGATCATCATTGGCCTGGCGGCCGGCGTGCTGTGCGTGTGGGGCGTCACTGGCCTCAAGCGCCTGCTTGGTGCCGACGACAGCCTGGACGTGTTCGGCGTGCATGGCCTGGGCGGCATCATCGGCGCGATCCTCACCGGCGTGTTCTCGGCGGCCTCGCTGGGCGGCCAGAAGGGCGGCGACTACGACATGCTGCATCAGGTCGGCATCCAGGCGCTGGGCGTGGGCATCACGGTGGGCTGGATCGGCGTGGTGTCGGTGGTGGGCTTTGTGGTCGCCAAGCTGGTGTTCGGCCTGCGCGTCACCGAAGAAGCCGAGCGTGAGGGGTTGGACATCACCTCGCACGGCGAAGCTGCCTACGAGTCCTGAGCATGACTGCCCGCGGCCAGCATGCCGCGGGCTGCACGACGACCCGGCCGGAAGTGCCCGCGCCGGGTCTGCTGCCCCCGGCCCGGCACCAAGCGCCGGGCCACGTTGCCGAGGTGCCTGCATGACCCGCCCCACGCCCCTCAGTCCCGAGTGGTTGCGCGCTGGCCCGCTGCACGTCCTCGCCCCAGTTCCCTCATCTCCGGGTATTGCCCCGTCGGCAGCTGTGCTGCGCCGGTCGGGCGGTGCTTGCACTAAATTGGTGCAATGCTGATGTCGTCATCCACGCCTTCCCTCGACAGCCTTGGTACGCCGGTGGCCTGGGCCGACCGCGACGGGCGCGTGCTGGGAGTCAATCCCGCGTTTGCGCGCTGGCTCGGCGTGAGTGCGCGCCGGTTGGTGGACCAACCGCTGGCCGCGTTGGAAGTGCAGGGCGACGCGCTGGCGCGCTTTCTGCTCAACGACGAGCGCGACATCCTGCGGCTGCACCGGCTGGCCCTGGGCCTGCCCAATGACGCGCCGCGCTTTGCCGAAGGCTGGCTGTCGCGGCTGGACGACGGCGGCTGGCTGCTGGAAACCCATCCGGTCGACGAATTCCCCGCACTGGACCCCACCCACGCGTTGCCCAACGCATTGAGCGCGGCGCTGAAGGGCCTGGCCCACGAGCTGCGCAACCCGCTGGCCGGGCTCAAGGGCGCCGCCCAGTTGCTGGCGCGCCGCGCTGCCGGGCGCGACGAGGACGAACGCGAGCTGATCGAGTTGATCGGCACCGAAATCGAACGCCTCAACACCCTGCTCGAACGCCTGCTTTCACCCTCACCCTTACGCCCGCACGAGCGTCTCAACATCCATGTGGTGCTCGAACGCGTGCTGCGGCTGGCCGAGGCCGAAGGCGGTTGGTCGGTGCAGGTACAGCGCGATTACGACCCCAGCATCCCCGACATCCTCGGCGACGTGGACCGGCTCACCCAGGCGGTGTGGAACCTGGTGCGCAACGCCTTCCAGGCCGGCGCCACCCGGGTGACCTTGCGCACCCGCGTCGAGCATGGCCAGCGCATCCGCGACCGCGTGCATGCGATGTCGCTGCGGCTGGAAATCATCGACGACGGCGGCGGCGTGCCCGAAGAACTGGCCGAGCACCTGTTCCTGCCGCTGGTCAGCGGGCGTGCCGAAGGCAGCGGGCTGGGCCTGGCGCTGGCGCAGCAGGTCTCGCGCGAACACCACGGCACGCTGACCTACCGCTCGCGGCCGGGCCACACCGTTTTCACCCTGCTGCTGCCCGAGCTGGCCGGCGATCACGACAAGGAGCATCTGCATGGCTGAGGCCGCCGCCGTATCCCACCGCATCTGGGTGGTCGACGACGACCGTTCGGTCCGCTTCGTGTTGTCCACCGCCTTGCGCGATGCCGGCTACGCGGTGGACGGCTTCGACAGCGCCGCTGCGGCGCTGCAGGCGCTGGCAATGCGGCCCACGCCGGACCTGCTGTTCACCGACGTGCGCATGCCCGGCGAAGATGGCCTGACCCTGCTCGACAAGCTCAAGTCCAAGCACCCGCAGCTGCCGGTCATCGTGATGTCGGCCTACACCGATGTCGCCAGCACCGCCGGTGCCTTCCGTGGCGGCGCGCACGAATTCCTGTCCAAGCCGTTCGACCTGGACGATGCGGTAGCGCTGGCCGCGCGTGCACTGCCCGACGCCGATGCGGCTGTTGAAGACACGCTCGGCACGCCCGTGGCCGAAGGCTCGGCCGCGCTGATCGGCGACACCCCGGCAATGCAGGCCTTGTTCCGTGCGATCGGCCGGCTGGCGCAGGCGCCGTTGTCGGTGCTGATCAATGGCGAGACCGGCACCGGCAAGGAGCTGGTGGCGCGCGCGCTGCACAACGAATCGCCGCGTTCGCGCAAACCGTTCGTTGCGCTCAACACTGCCGCCATTCCGGCCGAGCTGCTGGAAAGCGAGTTGTTCGGCCACGAAACCGGCGCCTTCACCGGCGCCACCAAGCGGCATATTGGCCGCTTCGAACAGGCCGACGGCGGCACGCTGTTTCTGGATGAAATCGGCGACATGCCGCTGCCGCTGCAAACCCGATTGCTGCGCGTGCTGGCCGAGAACGAATTCTTCCGCGTCGGTGGGCGCGAGCTGATCCGCGTGGATGTACGCGTGATCGCCGCCACCCACCAGGACCTGGAAGCCCTGGTCGAACAGGGCCGCTTCCGCGCCGACCTGCTGCACCGCCTGGACGTGGTGCGGCTGCAGCTGCCACCGCTGCGCGAACGCCGCGGCGACATCGCACAGCTGGCGGAAAACTTCCTGGCCATGGCCGGGCGCAAGCTCGACATGCTGCCCAAGCGCTTGTCGTCTGCTGCGTTGGAGGCGCTACGTCAGTACGACTGGCCCGGCAACGTGCGCGAACTGGAAAACGTGTGCTGGCGCCTGGCCGCCTTGGCCACCGCAGACACCATCGATGTGGTGGATGTCGATGCCGCACTCGCGCGCGGCGGGCGCCGCGTGCGCGCCGGACGCAGCGATGGGCAATGGGACGAGATGCTTTCCAGCTGGGCGGCGCAGCGCCTGAGCGAAGGTGCGCAGGGCCTGCACGCCGAAGCCCGCGAACGCCTGGACAAAACCCTGCTCGAAGCCGCACTGCAACTCACCCAGGGCCGCCGCGCCGAAGCCGCCGCCCGCCTGGGCCTGGGCCGCAACACCGTGACCCGCAAGCTGGGGCCGGGGCGCAAGCGGCGCTGAGGTACGTCGCGCGCCGCGTGGGTGTGCGGCGTGGCGCTGTTGCTGTGATGCCCGCAAGTCCTCGTGTCCTGGCGTACGTGTCTCCGCACGTCCACCCGCCAGCAGGGCGTGCGGATTGCGCGGTTGGAGCGGGAGGTTCTCGTCGCTCACGCGAGCCTGCTGTGCGCCATTGAGTGTCCTGCTCACCAACGGCGCGCGCACAACAACGCCACGGCCAAGCAGGCCAGGTGCTGCATCAACCTGCGCAGAGGGGACGTATGTCAGCCCCGCGTGCTGCAGCGACTTGCGGCGTGCGCCAACAGGCGCTAGACGCGCGACGCATGCAGTCGTATCGGACTAGTGCGCGTGCGGCATTCGCGTTGAATGCGCCGTGGGAAGTCCCGCCCGCTGATCGTACGCGCGCGCGACATCGGCGGCGGCAACCACGTAAGCATCATGTCACTTCCGCGCGTTGCAGCTGTTTGCGGCGCGCCTCAGCAGTCGCTAGACGCGCTACGCCTATAGTCGTATCTGGCTAATGCGAGTCAGACGCTCGCGTTGATTGCGCCGTGAAAAGTCCAACTCACTGATCGTGCGGGCGCTGGACACGGCGGCGACAGGCAGTCGGTGCGCCCTGGAATTGCTCACCTGCAGATAGTGGTTTTGTCAGTCGATCACGCTGTAGCTGCGCTGCTCAGAACGCTGGAAATCGCAGCCTGCGCACAACCCACGCACGCCGCTGCCTGTAACGCCGTGCTGCACCGGTTTCTTGCATGACGCGCGCACGTCAGCACCTGATCGGCGAGGTGCGCGATGCGCTTGAGGCCTATCCCGCCGACCCATTGGCCGCCGAGACGCTGGCGAAGCGGCCTTCTATGCCAACGCCTTGCAGCGCTTCGATGCGCTGGCGCAGGCACGCGATGTGGCACTGCCGCCGGGTGTGTCGATTGCGTGGTCACGGCGCTTCGGTTGCACCGATCCCTTCTGCCTGCAGAACCGATGCCGCGCGCATGCCGCATCACGGGCTGCACGTCGCGCATTAGTCAACAGCACCGGCGCCCTCGTCATCGGTGACTCCAACCGCGTCCGTCACCCGTACACTGCCGGCCTGCCGCACGGCGCATTTCATGACACGTGAACATGCGTCCGCATAGGTTTCAGCCTGATCAGGAGAACAGCTCGATGCGTTACCGGTCGTCCACCGTCGTTGCCCTTACCGCTTTGGCACTGGCTGCCTGCAGCAGCACGCCACCTGCGCCCCCGACGCCGCCGCCGGTGCCTGCGCGGGTAGTCCCCGTGCGCGCGGTGCAGCAGGCCGAAGCGCCGCTGGCATCGGCCTCGGGCAGCCTGGTGAGTGGCCGGGTGGTGTTGGTGCCCGCGCTGCGCGGCATTCGCCTCACCGGCACCGTCGGTGGTCTGCGGCCCGGTGCGGTCGCCGGCTTCCATGTGCATGAGCGCGGCGATTGCAGCGCGGCCGATGCCAGCAGCGCCGGTGGGCATTTCAATCCCACCGGCGCAGCGCACGGCCGTGCCGGCAACGGTACCCACCATCTGGGCGACATGGACAATCTGCGCGCCGACGCAGAAGGCGTGGCGCATCTGGACATGATCCTGAGCGATATCACCCTGGGCGACGCCGCGCCCAGCGACGTGCTCGGCAAGGCGCTGATCGTGCATGCCAACGCCGACGATTACCGCAGCCAGCCCAGCGGCAATGCCGGTGCGCGGCTGGCCTGTGGCGTCATCCGTGCCACCAAGTGGCAGACACCGCCTTCGCAGCCCTGAGCCGTGGGCACCCATGCCGCCCCCGCGGCGTCTTTTGAGGAGTGATTCATGCGTATTCTTCCCACCACCCTGTTCCTGGCCACCGCGCTGGTCCTGACGGCCTGCAAACGCGACGAGCCCGCCCCGGCCGAACCAGCGCCCGCCCCGCAGGCCGGCACCCCGGCCGAAGCCGCCCACGGCGGCGAGCATGCCGCCTCGATGGTCACCGAAGCAGCGGCCACCACCACCGCTACCGCCGAGCTCAAGCCGACGAAGGGCAATGAGGTCAAGGGCACAGTCACCTTCAAGACCGTGGACGGCGCGCTGCGGGTCACCGGCCAACTGAGCGGGCTCAAGCCCAACAGCGAGCACGGCTTCCACATCCACGAGAAGGGCGACTGCAGTGCGCCGGACGGCAGCAGCGCCGGCGGCCACTTCAACCCCGCCCAGACCGACCACGGCATGGTCGGCGCCGACCCGCATCACGGTGGCGACATGCCCAACATCAAGGCCGATGCGCAGGGCAATGCCAGCATCGACGGCCCGGTGGCGAGCAACGTCAACCTGGGCAAGGCCGACCAGTCCGACATCGCCGGCCACGCCGTGATCGTCCACGCCGACCCGGACGACTACAAGACCCAGCCCACCGGCAACGCCGGCGGCCGCCTGGCTTGCGGCGTGATCACCACCGACAACGCGCCCGCACCGACCAAGTAATGGTCAATGGTCACGCCGCGGTGGATGCCACGGCGTGACCACACAGCGATGCCCACAGAGCACGTAGCACCGTAGAAGCGCGCTTGCGCGCGATGAATCTTTACCGGGAACGCGCCCTCACCGATAACGCCACATCGCGCGCAAGCGCGCTCCTACCGGTGTCTTGGCGGCTCACGAGCCGACGGCGGCGATGCACTCAGCGACCTGCGCATCACCAGGGCGACCGCTTGCTATCGCACACCGTGGGTACAACGCGATGCTTACAGAACACGCAGCTCCGTAGGAGCGCGCTTGCGCGCGATGAAGCTTTACCGGGAACGCGCCCTCACCGATAACGCTTCATCGCGCGCAAGCGCGCTCCTACCGGTGTCTTGGCGGCTCACGAGCCGACGGCGGCGATCACTCAGCAACCTACGCATCAACAGGGCGACCGCTTGCTATCGCACACCATGGGTGTAACGCGATGCCTGCAGAACACGTAGCACCGTAGGAGCGCGCTAGCGCGCGATGAAGCTTCACCGAAGGCGCAGCCTCCCGGTAACGCCCCGTCGCGCGCAAGCGCGCTCCTACCAGTGTCTTGGCGGCTCACGAGCCGACGGCGGCTATCACTCAGAAACCTGCGCATCAACAGGGCGACCGCTTGCTATCGCACACCGTGGGTGCAACGCGATGCTTACAGAACACGTAGCACCGTAGGAGCGCGCTAGCGCGCGATGAAGCTTTACCGGGAACGCGCCCTCACCGATAACGCCACATCGCGCGCAAGCGCGCTCCTACGCGTGCAATGTTGACTCGCGCGCTTAGGACCGAGATGTATTCAAGCGCCTGGCGCGACGAGACTGCCGCCTGCTCACCAAGCCAGTTGAATCGGTCTGATGACGCGCGTTCTTGATCCCATGCGCAGCACACAGCACACAGCACACAGCACACAGCACGCCGCGATAGGCGCACCGCACCAATTAAAAACGCCTCAATAATTAGGCCAAAGCCCCGGCGTCGCCAATTCGACCAGATGGTCGTCGGGATCGCGGAAATACACGCTGTGGCCACCGTCTGGCCACTGCGTGCGGCCTTCAATGGCGACATCGCACGCGTGCAAATGCGCTTCCCAGGCCGCCAGCGACTCGGTGGCGATCGCCAACGCGTAATGGGTGTGCCCGTGTCCGTCGTGCGGTGGAATGGTGCCGCCAGGCAAACGGACGGTGTTGGTCGTGCTGCCTTGCAGGAACAGCAGCAACACCTGCGCAGGCGCAATTGCATAGGCGGCCATGCGTGCATCGCGGTGCATCGGCTGCAAGCCCAGCACCTGCGCGTAGAACGCACAGGCGCGGTCGAGATCAGCCACATACACGCCGGTCTCCAGCATCCCGCGCAGGGCGGGTGCGGTGGAGGCCGGCGCCGAGGTCATGCGGCCAGCGCCTGCCGCGGATCCTGGCCGGGCTCCACATGCACGTACAGCACCGGCAAGCCATGGGCTTCCAGCACGGCAGCCATCTGCCGCTGACGGGCGAGGTACTGCTCATAAACGCCGCGCAGGCGTTCGCAATTTTCGCGCTCGTGTGCGTAGTGGTCGCACCAGCCAGCCGGGTCGAACAGGGCAATGCGCACTTCGCCGCCGACATAGCGCAGCACCGGCTCGGGCGCCTGATCCAGCCACTCTTCAGTTTGCGGGGCGAGCAGCGCCGCTTCGATCAGCGGCCACAGCGGCGCCAGGCCCTGGTTGTCGTACTGCATCGACATCATCGCCGCCAGGTCGTGCCCGGTGAGATAACGGGCGTGCTCGATGCGCGCACCGAAGCTTTCCTGCGCCAGCAACGCGGTATCGGCCTGGGCCATGCCCTGCGCGAGCAGCACTTCTTCCATGGCATCGGCCACGGTCGCCAGCGTCTGCGGGTCACCGGAGAACAGGAACGGCAGCACCCGCAGGCCGCCGCCGGTGAGCTGCGCATCGGCCTGGAACGGCAGCGGGATCTCGCCGTGCGCATCGGCACCGAATGCCAGCACGCGCGGGCCTTCATCGCGACCCGGGGCGCGTGCATGCAGTTCTTCCAGGCGGCGGTGCAGCGGCCAGCCCGGCCGCAGCACTTCGGCGGGATCGAAATGCGCCATCGCCACGCTGAGCTCCAGCGCGCGCACTTCAGGGATCCACTGGGCCAGGTCGCGGCCGATGCGCTCGGCCAGCATGCCGGCCTGCGCAGGCGCCAGCGCCCCACGCGTGGGGGCGGTCCCGCCCGTCAGTTCCAGCGCCAGGACACCCATGGCGGTCATGCCGTGTTCGGTCGTACTCATGATTCGCGGTTGGCCCATCACAGGGTCGAAGCTACACTGCGGCCATTATGCCTGCCGGCCCTGTGCAGGCCATGTCCCCGAGTCCCCCATGCAAGGTCAGCCCATGCCCGCAGCCCGTCCCGTCGCCATCCTGGGCGGCGTTCGTATCCCGTTCTGTCGCCAGAACACCGCATACGCGGACGTGGGCAACCTGGGCATGTCGGTGCGCACGCTGGGCGCGCTGGTCGAACGCTTCGGGCTGCATGGCCAGCAACTGGGCGAGGTGGCGATGGGGGCGGTGATCAAGCATTCCTCCGACTGGAACCTGGCCCGCGAAGCCGCGCTGTCGTCGGGCCTGTCGCCGCTGACGCCGGGCATCACCCTGCAGCGCGCCTGTGGCACCAGCCTGGATTCGGTGATCACCATCGCCAACAAGATCGCGCTGGGGCAGATCGACTCGGGCATCGGCGGCGGCTCGGACACCACCTCCGAGGTGCCGATCGTCTACGGCAAGAAGCTGCGGGCGCGCCTGCTGGCCGCCAACCGCGCGAAGGCGACCGGCGACAAGCTCAAGGCGCTGCTACGCGGTTTCAAGCTGGGCGAGCTCAAGCCAGAGTTCCCCGGCGTGGCCGAGCCGCGCACCGGCAAGAGCATGGGCGAACACTGCGAAGACATGGCCAAGGAATGGAACATCTCGCGTGATTCGCAGGACGAATGGGCAGTGGCTTCGCACCACAAGTTGGCGGCCGCGTATGAGCGCGGGTTTTTCGATGCGCTGATTGCCCCGTTCCGTGGCGTGTCGCGCGACAACATCCTGCGCGCGGACACCTCGCTGGAAAAGCTGGCCACGTTGCGCCCGGCGTTCGACAAGACCTCCGGCCGCGGCACGCTCACTGCCGCCAATTCCACCCCGCTCACCGATGGCGCCGCCGCGGTGCTGTTGTCCAGCGAAGCCTGGGCGCTGGCCCATGGCCACACGCCGATGGCCTACCTGCGCGATGCACAGGTCTCGGCGGTGGATTTCGTGCATGGCGAGGGCCTGCTGATGGCGCCCACGGTTGCGGTGCCGCAGATGCTGGCCCGGCACGGGCTGACCTTGCAGGACTTCGACATCTACGAGATCCACGAAGCCTTCGCCGCGCAGGTGCTGTGCACGCTGCGCGCCTGGGAGAGCGAGGATTACTGCCGCAATCGCCTGGGGCTGGACGCGCCGCTGGGCCGCATCGACCCGGACAAGATCAACCCGCTGGGCTCCTCGCTGGCCACCGGCCACCCGTTCGCCGCGACCGGCGCACGCGTCGTGGCTACCGCAGCCAAGCAGCTGGAAGAACGCGGCGGCGGACGTGCCCTGATTTCGATCTGCACCGCCGGCGGCATGGGCGTGGTGGCGATCGTGGAACGCTGACGCTGCTGTGCAGCGTGGGAGTGGGCATTCGGGATTGGGGATTTCGCAAAAGCAGACGCGGACTCCTGATTTTACGAATCCCCAATGCCCAATCTCCAATCCCAAACCTGCAAGGACGCATGGATGTCGACGGACGAGTTCCGCGAGCCACCCAGCCTGTACCTGCCGCGGGCGAACGGCGATGTGTGGCGCGAGGGCGACGTGCTGGTGTGTACGGCGGGCGCCAATCTGCCGCCACGATGCGTCAAGTGCAACGCGCCGGCCGACATGCCGCCGCGCCGCTACATCTTTCATTGGCACCATCCGGTGATCTATGCGACGCTGCTGCTGGGCGTGCTGCCGTACGTGATCCTGGCCATCGCGCTACGCAAGCGCAGCGCGCACGTGCTCACCCTGTGCGCGCAACACGAGCGCCGCCGCGTGCGTTATGTCGCGGTGGCGATGGCATCGGTGTTGGCATTGCTGGTGTGCGGGCTCTCGATCGATAGCCAGTTCCGGTGGCTGATCGGTGCCGGCGTGATGGCGGTGATGCTGTTGATCGGCCGCCTGGGGTCGCGCGTGTTGTCGCCGACGCAGGTCGACCACGTGCAGGCACGGTATCTGGGTGCCTGCGATGCATTCCTGAGCGATCTGCCGCCACTGCCGCAGGCAAAGCGCCAGCGTTGATGCAACGTGGCGCAGCTGTGGCGTGCGCCGCTGCAAGGCCGAACAATTGCATCGATTACACGAGGCGATCGTCCGGCGTGATCGGGCCGGATGGCGGCGTGTCATGGGCCACCACGATCGGGCCGCGGATGGATTGCTGCGGCATGATCTCCAGCACCGGTTCGCCGCGCGCGGCGCGCAGTGCGTTGGCGTAGCAGTGCTGCGCGGAGAGCAGGTCACCTGCCGCTGCAAACCCGTGGCCCAGTTCTTCCCAGGCATCGGCGCCGGCGCCATTGGCCAGTGCGCGGTGCAGGAATTCTTCGGCCTGCGACCATTGTTGCTGATGGCGCGACAGGCGGGCCAGGGTGAGCAGCAGCCCGGGGCTGTCTGGATGCTGGGTCAGCCAGCGCTGGGCACTGGCACGCCGCGAATCGTATTTTTCCAGCGGCAACACGCCGTACAGGCGCACCAGCGATTCGTCCCACTGCGTATCCAGCGCCTGTTCCAGGCTGTGCACCGCAGCATCGTCCCAGTGCAGCACGGCTGCGCGTTGGGCATAGGCGCCAACGACGGCCGGGTAGGTGCGCAGCGCTTTCGGCAAGGCTTCCCAGCGTTCGGCCAGGGCGTTGGCATCGCCGGCCTGCAGCAAGGTCTGCTCGGCCAATGTGGCCTCCAGTGCACTGTAGGCCTCCGGCGCCAACACCGCCTGCTGACGCAGGGCGCCGAGTTGGCCATAGGCCTCGTCGGCGCGTCCGATCTGCGCCAGTGCATGCGTGCGTAACAGCAGGCCGCGGGCCGGCAGCGGCTGGGCGGCGGCGCTGTCGAGCGCATTGATCGCATCCACCGGGCGCTGCTGCGCCAGATGCCGCTCGCCCTGCAGCAGTGCGTGTGCGGTGGGGTCGCGCTCGGCCAACTGCTGCGCCAGCGCCGTGGCCGAGGCCACGTCACCGCGCGCATCGGCCACGCGCACGGCGCTGGCCAAGGCAATGCCGCTGACTTCTTCGTCCTCGCTGGCGTTGACCAGCAGGCGCTCGGCACGCTGCCACTGGCCGTGATCGGCAGCGCGCAGGCCTTCGATCAGGCGCGCACGGCCCTTCTTGCGGCGGTACTTGCCCCACACCCGGAACGGCAGGCTGATCAGCGTCCACAACAGCCACAGCACCAGCAGCGCGATGACCAGGATCAACACCGCCTGCGGCATGGCGGCGCGGTAATCGTTGCCGCCCACGCTGACCACCACATTGCCCAGGTCGTAGCTGTTCTGGTGCGACAGCCATTGCGCGCCCAGCACACCCAGCGCCACGGCAACCAGCAGGATCAAGACGGTACGCAGCACTTTCATTGTGTGGATCTCCCTTCACGCATGGCCTGCAGTTGCAGCAGGGTGGTGCCCAGTTCCGGCAGGCGCGGACGCAGTGGCGCTTGTTGCAGTTCGCGCAGGCGCGTGCGTGCCTGGCGGCGTTGTGGCGAGTCTGGCCACAGCCGCGTGGTCCAGGTGTCCACACGCCGTAAGGCCTGCGCGAACCCCTGTGCATCACCGCGCTCGGCGGCTGCACGTGCCACGCTGACTTCGATCTGCAGCGCATCGCGCGCGGCCGTGCGCTCGCCACGGGTGATCAACGCATCGCCACGGCTCGGGCGGATTTCCACCAGGGGCGAGAGGGCCTTCTGCCACCAGGGCAGTGCGGCCTCGCTGTCCTGCGCGCTCTGCTCGGGCAGGCGCTGCAGGTCCGTTGCCAGGCGATCCAGCCCTTCACCAACCTGCGCCTGCGGGCCGGGACCCAGGCGATCGAGGGCGTCGCGCTCCTGCACCAGCGCCTGACGCAGATTGAGATAGCCCGGGTCGTCGATGCCGTTGAGCGCGCCATTGGCCAGGGCGTAGGCGCGTCGTGCGCCATCGGCATCGCCGGCGATGCTCAGCCGCTGCTGGCCAAGCCGCAGCAGCAATTCCACCTCGTCCAGCCGCAGCGCCTGGGCGCCATGCCGGTTGGGATCGGCCAGCTTCTGCACGGTGTCTTCGAGCAATGCGCTGCGCTGGCTCAGCCCAAGCATTTCATCGCGCAGCACGCGGTTGGTGGCGGCGGCATCCTGCAGGCGTTCGTTGGCCAGGCGCTGGTCGCGGCGCAGGGTGTCGAGCAGTTGCTGGGTCCCGTCCCAGCGTTGCTGCTGCGCCTGGGCGGCCTGGATCTGGGTGTCCTGGTAGCTCTGCCATGCGCGCCACCCGAGAAACAGCGCCGCGCCCACGGCCACGATCGCCACGACGAGCAGCAGCCAGGCCAGGGGGAAACGTCGCGCAGGAGCGGGCATGTCGGTCATTCGGGCATCCTCGGGCGGTCACGACAGGCGCAGGCGCCGCAGTCATCCGCCACAGCATGGCGTGTGGCCACAGACACCTGCAAGCTGTGCTTGAGTCCGCAGTTCAGCAAGGTGGCGGCGGCGTCATGATCGCAGCGGCGGCTGCCGCCAATTGCGCAGGCAGTGGGCCTTCGGCGCGATGGACCTGCACGAAGCCTGCAGCGCGCGCGGCCTCCAGCATGCGGTCGCTGGAGGCGACCACCGGGCGGGTCTTCAATGCAGTGGCCAATGACGGCGGCAACTGCTGCACGATCAACGTCAGCGCTTCACTGCTGCTCAAGGCCATCACGCTGCGTGGCATCTCAGTCTCCAGCGCGTGCAGCGTCGACGCACGCAGCCGGAGCGCAACACGCTGATACACATCTGCGCGCAGGATCCGCGCACCGCGCTGCTCCAGCGCCGGTGCCAGCATGCCGCGGCCGCCGGGCGCGGTGACCAGGCCCACGGCGTGCAGCGGGGGATTGAACGCCGGCAGTGCCAGCAGGCCTTCGCTGTCCATGCGCGCCGGGCGCACCACCGCGTCGATCCCGCAGGCCTGCAGCGCCCGCGCCGTGCCTTCGCCCACGCTTGCCCACTGGGCCGGTCCAGGCCGCTGCAAGGGCAGCAGCCGGTGCGCCGCGTGCACGGCGGCCGGGCTGGTGAACACGACAATCGGCGCGCCCAGTGCCTGCCGCAGCGCATCGCGTGCCTGCAGCGTGTCGTTGATCTGCAGGCGCCAGGGCGACACCGCCAGCAACTGGCCGCCATGCCGGGCCACCGCACGCCGCAGCGGCGCGTGCTCGCCGCTGGGGCGCAGCGACAGCAGGGTCCAGGACGTGGCAGTTGTGCGCGTGTGGGTCATCTCGGGATTATGCGAGAGCAGCACGTAGACCGGGTCGGGTCGGCTGCTGTCGATGTCGTCCTTTGCGTATGGAACCAGCGGGCCTTCCGCCGATGCAGTGCGAGTCCGCCGCGCACTCCCAAGTAAGACATTAGTCTCATTTCGTAACTACTTGCAAATACTGTGAATCACGACACGCTTTGGGGCACCAAAAACCCGGAACGGTGCCGTGATCAAGTCCTACCTCATCAACATGCAGCGGTGCGACGACCGATTGCGCGCCATGTCGGCCCGCTTCCAGGCGTTGGGTGTGCCCTTCGAACGCATTGCGGCGGTCGATGGACGCACCCTCACACCCGAGCAAATTGCCGACTTCGCGCGCCAGCGGCCGCTGGAAGGTTCCGGCGATGCCTTCAGCACCGGCCCGCGTACGTGGACCGCGTCCAATATCGGCTGTTTCCTGAGCCATCAGGCAGCGTGGCGCATTGCGGCCAACTCCGACGACGCCTACACCGCGGTGTTCGAAGACGACATGCATCTGTCCGACGCGTTGCCGGCTTTATTGCGCACGACCGATTGGTTGCCTGGCGGCAGCAGCATCGTGCGGCTGGAACCCTCCTACAACCGCATCAAGCTCGAAGGCAAGGTCACCGCCGTGGCGGGCCGCCAGTTGCGGCGGGTGCGTCCGTCGACGTACCAGCATTGCTGGCCGGTCTGCGCCGGCGCGCTGATCATCAGCCGCGATGCGGCACGGCTGCTGCTGGCTGCAGAAGCGCGCTGGCACACGATGGCCGACATCTTTATGTTTGGCTGGAACGAGTCACCGGTGGCGCAGCAATTGTCGACTTACCAGCTTTCGCCGGCGGCCTGCATCCAGGACAAGTTCTTCCACACGGCGCCCGAACAGATCGTGTTCACCAGCACCATCGATGCACCGCTGACACAGGCACAGAAGCAGCGCAGCGCGCAATGGAAGGCCAAGGCGACCGCATTGCTCCGTGTAGCGCAAGGCTATCGGAAGGTCACCTTCGTACCCTGAGTGCGGTACTGCATGAGAGCAGTTTTACCATGCGGTACCGCATGTCATTTAGGTGCACAAGACGCTCGCAGGACATTGCGGCATGATGCCAACCCTTCGCCGTCTTGCAGCCTTTGCCGATGACCCTTCCGTGCACGCTCGCATCCGCCCTGCACTCGTTGCAGCAGCAGTTCGTCGCCATGCCACCGGTGCTGTCGATGGGCATTGCCGTGGACGGGCTGCATGACGGGGCCTTGCGGCTGCGCGCGCCGCTGCAGGCCAACGTCAACGACAAGGCCAACGCCTTCGGCGGCAGTCTGGCCTCGCTGATGACACTGGCCGGGTGGGGGTGGTTGACCTTGCAGCTGCAGTTGGCCGGGCACGATGCCGATGTGTACGTGGCCGACAGCCAGCTGCGCTATGTCGCACCGGTGTACGAAGAGCTGGTGGCAGACGCCGCGCCGTCGGCGGCCGGCAACTGGGAGGTGTTCCTTGCCACCTTCCGCCAACGCGGCAAGGCACGCATCGACATGCGCGCGCAGGTGGCGTTGGAGTCGGGCGCGGCGGCGGCGACGCTGAGCGGGCGGTTCGTGGCCTTTCCAAAACGGTAGGATGCGGGCCTGGTCCTTGGGGGAAGGCGCATGCGTGCAGTGATGGGAATGGTGGTCCTGCTGGGGTTGGCCCTGGTCAGCGGCCTGGCCACCGCCGGCAGCCGGGCGCAGGCGCGTGCGCTGGAAACCACCCAGGCCGCCTACACGGCGGCGGTGCGCTGGAGCGATTTCGATGCCGCGCAGGGCTTCATCGAGCCGACCTATGCGCAGGCCCACCCGCTCAGCGAGCTGGAACGCTCGCGCTACGAGCAGGTGCAGATTTCTGGCTACCGCGAACTGCGCGTTGGCGAGACCGACACCGGCGATCTGCGCCGGGAGGTCGAGCTGCGGGTGATCAACCGCAATACCCAGGCCGAGCGGCTGGTCCGCAGCATCGAGGTGTGGCACTGGGATGCCGAGCGCAAACGCTGGTGGCTGACCACCGGCCTGCCGGACCTGTGGCAGGGCCAATAGCCTTCCGCCTGTCCACCCAGCGTGGCAGTGGCCGTCGCGTACGCCAGCTGTGCGACAATTCCCGCCCGCTTCATCGACCGTGATCTCAGTGAATTTCGAAGAGCTGCAGGCCTTTGTGGGCCGCAACCCCATGCTGTCGCTGGCCCTGGTGGGCCTGACCATCGCCATCATCGTCACCGAGATCGCGCGCCTGTTCCGCGGCTATCGCGCGCTCAAGCCGGCCGAGTTGACCCGCCTGATCAACAGCGAAAATGCGTTGGTGATTGATCTGTCGCCCACCGCCGATTTCGAAAAAGGCCACATCGCCGGCAGCCGCAACGTGGCGCTGGCCAAGTTCGACCCGGCCGGCAAGTTGCTCGCCAACGCCAAATCCTCGCCGGTGGTGGTGGTTTGCCGCAGCGGTAACGCCTCTGCCGGCGCTGCCAAGACGCTGAAGAAGGCCGGCTTCGAGCAGGTCTACTGGCTGGAGGGCGGCATTGCCGCCTGGCAGATGGCCGAGCTGCCGCTGGTCAAGGGCCGCGCCTGATCTGCCTTGTGAGGCGCCGCGCAAGCCCCCATTGCTTGCGTGAGATACTGCGTTTTCACGTCTGCATCACTCAACGTTGCATCCATCGAACTGTTTTCTGGAGTTAGGAATGTCCGACGAAATCCTCAACGGCGCCGCTGCGCCGGCCGACGCCGCTGCTGGCCCCGCTTTCACCATCGAAAAGATTTACGTCAAGGACGTTTCTTTCGAATCGCCGAACGCCCCGGCCGTCTTCAATGACGCCAACCAGCCCGAGCTGCAGTTGAACCTCAACCAGAAGGTGCAGCGCCTCAACGACAACGCGTTCGAAGTCGTGCTGGCTGTGACCCTGACCTGCACCGCCGGTGGCAAGACCGCCTACGTGGCCGAAGTGCAGCAGGCTGGCGTGTTCGGCCTGGTCGGCCTGGAGCCGCAGGCGATCGACGTGCTGCTCGGCACCCAGTGCCCGAACATCCTGTTCCCGTACGTGCGCACCCTGGTCAGCGATCTGATCCAGGCCGGCGGCTTCCCGCCGTTCTACCTGCAGCCGATCAACTTCGAAGCGCTGTACGCCGAAACCCTGCGCCAGCGTTCGCAGGGCGAAACCTCGCTGGCCGATTCCGAGCCGGCCGGCAACGCGTAAGCGTTGTTGCGCACCGGATGAGCGATCCGACACAGAAAATCGCCGTTCTCGGCGCCGGTTCCTGGGGCACGGCCCTGGCGGCGCTGGTTGCCCGGCACGGTCACCCGACCGTGCTCTGGGGCCGCGATGCGGCGATGGTGGATGCCATCGACCGCACCCACGAGAACCCTCGCTATCTGCCAGGCATTGCCCTGCCGGACAGCCTGCGCGCGACCACCGACCTGCAGCAGACCATCGCCGGCGCCAGCTGGATCCTGGTGGTGGTGCCGTCGCACGCGTTTACCGAAACAATCAAGCTGCTCGCGCCGCTGCGCCCAGCTGGCGCGGGCATCGCCTGGGCCACCAAGGGCTTCGAGCCGGGATCCGGGCGCTTCCTGCATGAAGTGGCGCGCGACATCCTTGGCCCCAGCGTGCCGCTGGCCGTGGTGACCGGGCCCTCGTTCGCCAAGGAAGTCACCCTGGGCCTGCCGACCGCGATCACCGTGCACGGCGATGACGCCGCGTTTGCGCAGGTGGTGGCCGATGCCATGCACGGGCCCACTTTCCGCGCTTACACCGGCGATGACATGGTCGGTGCCGAACTGGGCGGCGCCATGAAGAATGTGCTGGCGGTTGCCACCGGCGTGGCCGATGGCATGCAGCTGGGCCTCAACGCCCGTGCCGGCCTGATCACGCGCGGCTTGAACGAGATGCTGCGCCTGGCCGCGGTCATCGGCGCACGGCCGGAAACATTGATGGGCCTGGCTGGCCTGGGCGATCTGGTGCTGACCTGCACCGGCGATCTGTCACGCAATCGGCGGCTGGGTCTGGCGCTGGGACGCGGGCAGAGCTTGAGCGATGCCATCCGTGAGATCGGCCAGGTGGTTGAATCGGTGCAGACCGCCGACGAGGTCATGCGTCAGGCAGAGCAGCATGGCATCGAGCTGCCGATCTCCAACGCAGTGCGTGCAGTCCTGCATGGCGAGATCACCCCGGAAGCGGGATTGAAGGAATTGCTGGCACGCGAGCGCAAGCCCGAGTATCCGCAGACCTTGTTTACCTGAGCCCTGCGTGCGTTGCGTACGTGATCCAAGACAACAAAAAAGCCCGGCATTGCCGGGCTTTTTGTTGGTGCGGCGCGTTTCATGCTGCCGCTGCAGTGCAAACGAGGCCAGGCTGCTACCAGCGCTGACTGTGCAATCGTGTGCTGAGCAGTCTCGGGTTCTACATGCTCTTAGGGCCGTACGCCGGATTGGCGACGCGTGTCCATCGCAGAATCTCCGTGCTGCGCATTGCGCGCCAAGATTAGGGAGGCGTATCAGCAACACCGTGCTTTCGACCAGTGCGCCAGGGTGACGCGGCAGAAGCTGTCGTGTGCACACGTGTCAGCTTCGGCGCTGGGAAGCCGAGTTTGCGAAACGCGCCGGCTTGCACAGGCGCATGCATGCGCATGCAACTCCGATCGCACAAAAGAAAGAAGCCCGGTCGGGGGACCGGGCTTCCGATGCAGCGCGGGAGAGAGTCGCGCTGCAGTCAAACGTGCGGCTTACCAGCTGAAGCGCGGGCCGACCGACCATTCCTTGTTGCCGTCGCCATCCATACGGATGTCGCCGTTGATGCCCCAGTTCTGGTTCAACTTCACCTGGGCGCCAAGGCGGCCGTAGAAGTTGTCGCCGAGGTCGACGCCACGCTTCTTGGAGAAGTCTTCGTAGCCAGCCAGGGCATAGACTTCGAAGTGCTCACCGAAGGCGTTACGCAGACCGGCTTCAACGCTGTAGCCGTCAAAGCTGATGTTCGGGGTGTCCAGGTCCAGCTTGCGGTAGGCAACGCGGGCAACGAAATCGGTGCTCGTTGCGATCTCGTAATTGTAGCCAACACCGACGCCCCACTGCTGGAAGTCGGAGTTCGAGCTCTCGAACACACTGTCGTTGTCGTCAGCGTTCTGCTTGCTGTAATCGCCGAACACATGGAAGTTCGGAGCGAAGGCATAGGACGCCTTCACGCCCCAACCATCTGCATCGCGACCTTCGGTCGGGGTGCGCACGTAGTCGCCTTCGACGAAGTTGTAGGAGAGGTTTTCGGCAGCGGAGGCCGCAAACGGCAGGGCAGCGAGAAGGCCGAGGGCCAGCAGAGAAGTCTTCATGGTCGAGATACCTGTACTTATGGTTTGGGCCGGCGCTGAGGCGAATGCCGTTCGCTGCCGAGATGTAAATTCTCCGTTATTCGATGGAACGCGACATGAATTTGGAACTGACCGGTTGATGAATCATCGCGCCAAGTTCAGCTGCGCTTTCTTGTGGCTGTCAGCGTATGCGAGTAGCGCACGTGCAAAGCGTGACGCAGCGTTACGTGCATCCTAGCGATGTGATGATGGCGTGTAGGTTTCGCACAAAAACACTGCAAATCCTGCATCGCGCTGTTGCAAGCGAGCACATCGCCGATACGCGCGCACTGGGAGCATAGGTGTCCCCAGAAGAAGCGGAGCAGCATCGTGGCGAAGAAGAAGACGGTGGCGCGGTTCATGGCCGAAACGCTGGAAAGTGCCGGGGTGGAGCGAATCTGGGGGGTGACCGGCGATAGTCTCAACGGGCTGACCGACGCATTGCGCGAGATGCAGAGCATCGAATGGATGCATGTGCGCCACGAAGAGGTGGCGGCATTCGCGGCCGGCGCAGAGGCCGCGGTGACCGGCAAGCTGGCGGTGTGCGCCGGCAGTTGCGGGCCGGGCAATCTGCATTTGATCAATGGGCTGTTCGATTGCCACCGCAGCCGGCAGCCGGTGCTTGCCATCGCCGCGCATATCCCCTCGTCCGAGATCGGCTTGAGCTATTTCCAGGAGACGCATCCGCAGGAGCTGTTCCGCGAATGCAGCCACTTCGTCGAGCTGGTGACCAACCCGGCGCAGTTGCCGGAGGTGCTGCACCGTGCGATGCGCACAGCGATCCTGCAGCAAGGCGTGGCCGTGGTGGTGATTCCCGGCGACATCGCGCTGATGGAGGTCGACAAACACCTCTCTGCCGCGTGGCCCGTGCTACGTGCACCGCGGCTGCTGCCGGCGGCCGAGGACGTGCAGCAACTGGCGGAGATCCTGCAGCAGAGCAAGGCGGTGACGTTGCTCTGCGGCAGCGGCTGTGCCGGGGCGCACGATGCGGTGGTGGCGCTGGCCGACACGCTGGGCGCGCCGATCGTGCATGCGCTGCGCGGCAAGGAGCATGTGGAGTGGAGCAACCCGTTCGATGTGGGCATGACCGGCTTGATCGGCTTCAGCTCCGGCTATCACGCCATGCTCAATTGCGACACCTTGATCATGCTGGGTACGGATTTCCCGTATCGCCAGTTCTATCCGAAGGACGCCACGATTGTGCAGGTGGACCGTGACCCGGCTGCACTTGGGCGTCGCACGCCCTTGCAGCTGGGCATTGCCGCCGATGTGGGCGAAACCATCGCTGCGCTGTTGCCGCAACTGGAGCGGCGCGAGGAGCGCGGCTTTCTGGACAAGTCGCTTGCGCACTACCGCAAGGCGCGCGAGGGGCTGGACGAATTGGCGGTGCCGGCGGACGAAGGCGAGCCCCTGCATCCGCAATTCGTCACCCGCCTGATCAGCCAGATCGCCGACGAAGATGCGGTGTTCACCTGCGACGTGGGCACGCCGACGGTGTGGGCCGCGCGCTATCTGCGCATGAACGGACAGCGCCGCCTGCTAGGTTCCTTCAACCACGGCTCGATGGCCAACGCGATGCCGCAGGCGCTGGGTGTGCAGGCGGCCTGCCCGGGGCGGCAGGTGATTTCGCTCTCCGGCGATGGCGGGTTTGCGATGTTGATGGGCGACTTCATTTCGCTGGCGCAGTTGAACCTGCCGGTGAAGGTGGTGGTGTTCAACAACGCATCGCTGGGATTTGTGGCGATGGAAATGAAGGCGGCCGGGTATCTGGATACCGGTACCGAGCTGCGCAATCCGGATTTCGCTGCGATGAGCAATGCGATGGGCATCCTGGGGCTGCGCGTGGAGACCTCCTCGCAGCTGGAGCGGGCACTGCGCCAGGCGTTCGCGCATTCGGGCCCGGCCTTGGTCGACGTGCGCATTGCCACGCAGGAGCTGGTGGTGCCACCGGCGATCAAGCTGGAACAGGCCAAGGGCATGGGCTTGTATCTGCTCAAGGCGGTGATGAGCGGGCGGGGCGATGAGGTGCTGGCGCTGGCCAAGACCAACCTGCGCTGACACCGCGCTGCGCGCACACTGCACGTCTCCTTTCGGATCGCACCCATGCCCCGTTCGTTGTTGCGGCAACTGTTGCTGATCTGGATCGTGATCGTGGCCGCCTGCATCGACGTGGCCAGCATGCTCTATGGGCTGTATCAGCAGACCGAAGGCGTGCGCCTGGACCAGGCACGCCAGCAACTGCAGGCGCAGTGCGGGCGCATCGTGCAGCGCTACACCGGTGCCAGCGAGGCCGCCCGCGCGGGCGATAACGGCGCGGGGCTGGCCGCGGTGGTGGTGCGCTGGTGGCCGCTTCGCTGATCGAAGCCTGGGGCGTATTTCCAGTGCAGATGCTCGATGGCCTGGGCGCCGGCTTGCAGAGCGTGGTGGTCCCCGCATTGGTCGCGCGGCTGCTGCATGGCACCGGCCGGGTCAACGTGGGCCAGGGCGCGGTGATGACCGTGCAAGGGATCGGTGCTGCTTTGAGCCCTGCATTGGGCGGCTGGCTCAGCGCCGCCTTCGGCTACCGCACCGCGTTTCTGGTGCTGGGCGCCATTGCGCTGCTCGCGGTTGCGCTCTGGGCGAGCTGCCACACGGTGCTCAAACAGGCATTGGCTACCGGCGCGGCGAGGTGATGCGCCTGGCTACTGCCCGCCTGTGAAGTTCCATTGTCGCCACGCCTCGAACACCATCACCGCCACGGTGTTGGACAGATTGAGGCTGCGATTGTCCGGGCGCATCGGCAGGCGAAGCCGGTGCTGCGGCGGGATGGACTCCAGCACCTCTGCCGGCAGGCCGCGTGTTTCGGGGCCAAACAGAAAGGCATCGCCATCGGCAAACTGCGGTGTGTCATAGCGCACGGTGCTGCGGGTACTCAGCGCAAACACGCGCTTGGGTGCGAGCGTGGCCAGCGCAGTGGGCAGGTCCGGATGCACCTGCAGACGCGCGTATTCGTGATAGTCCAGGCCGGCGCGCTTGAGCTGCTTGTCGCTGAGGTCAAAGCCCAGGGGCTCGATCAGGTGCAGGCGCGCGCCGGTATTGGCGCACAAGCGGATCACATTGCCCGTGTTGGGCGGAATTTCGGGTTGGAACAGGATGACATCGAGGACGGGGGCTGACATGCGCGCAGTGTAGCTGCGCCGCGCATGGGCCGGCCGGTAATGACCGGCCGGCAGTTACTGGCCCAGGGTGGCGCTGACCAGTGCTTCCAGCTCGACCGGGGTGGGCTGCAGCTGCGGCACCGGCAGGTTGACGATGACCTGGCCGACCAGCGCACCCAGTGCAGCAGCGGCGTGGCCGGTGGCAGCCTGCGCGGTGGCGGCAGCGGTATGCACCAGCAGGTCGGCGCGCTGTTCGGCGGTCGGACGCACCTGCACGGTGGCCAGGGTCACGATGCGCGGGCCGGCCTGTTCGGCGGCCAGGGCAGCCAGTTGCTCGGTCGAAGGGCGCACCTGCACTGCGGTCAAGGTGCGGATGCCGCTGCTGCGCTCCAGCGTCTGCTGGGCGATCTGGTCGGCGGCCGGGCGGACCTGCACGGTGTCCAGCGTGGTGAAGGAAGCGGCATGCGCGTTGGCAAAGGAGGCGCCGGCAATCAGGGCGGCGGCGAGGGCGATGCGCAGGGTCTTGGTGGTCATGGCGAGGTCTCTTGGTGTGGGTGAGCAGTGGTGTGGTAGTAATGTAGTACGCCGTTTCGGTAGCTGCAAGAACTTTCGGTGCTGTTTTTATTTTGTTCAGCGTGCAGTCATATTTGCTGGCAGCGCACGGGGCGTTGGATGGCTGCGATAACCAGAGCAATCGCCGTGCCATCTTTAAGTCGTTGTTTTTGAAGGCGGCGGTGCCGCATGGGGCTGTCCGCATCCGGACAACCGGACACCGCCTCGGCCGGGCGGACGCGCCGGGCCAAGGCCTGGGCGGGAGCGCAGCGCACACCGGGGGCTGCCGGTTGTCTCTCGGTAGCGCGCCTTATTGCCAATTCAGGCAGCTACGGCACAATCCGGCTTTGCCCTCAGGTGTCTGTCTTATGCGTGTGATCCTGCTGTCTGTTCTGGTTGCCGCCACCACTGCGGCCTGCACCTGGGTTCCCATCGAACAGAGCGGCAAAGGTGTGCGGGTCCTGCCCGCAGGCCCTGTGCCAGCTGGCTGTCAGCAGCAGGGCGAAGTGGTGGTGACGGTCAAGAGCAAGGTCGGTTTCTACAATCGCAACCCGCTGCGGGTGCAGGAAGAACTGGAAACCCTTGCGCGTAACGAGGCGCCTGGCGCCAATGCCAACACCGTGCAGGCACAAGGCCAGCCGCTTGATGGCAGCCAGCGTTTCAACGCGTTCCGGTGTCCGCCGCGCTGAACCGTTGGGCTGGGGCGAGCGCGGGGCAAATGTAAAGATGCGGTAAAAGCGGCCAGCAGATAGAATGGCGCCCCCTCGCCTGACGCCATGGCGCTACTTCGATGCTCTTCCAGAATGTCTCCATCGCGGGACTGGCGCATATTGATGCGCCGCACACGCTGACTTCCAAGGAAATCAACGAGCGCCTGCAACCGACCTACGACCGTCTTGGGATCAAGACCGACGTATTGGGCGATGTTGCCGGTATCCATGCACGGCGCTTGTGGGACCAGGATGTCCAGGCATCGGACGCCGCCACCCAGGCTGCCCGCAAGGCCCTGATCGATGCCAACATCGGCATCGAGAAGATCGGCTTGCTGATCAATACCTCGGTGAGCCGTGATTACCTGGAGCCGTCCACGGCCTCCATCGTGTCCGGCAACCTGGGTGTCAGCGACCACTGCATGACCTTCGACGTGGCCAACGCCTGTCTTGCCTTCATCAATGGCATGGACATCGCTGCGCGCATGCTCGAACGCGGCGAGATCGACTACGCCCTGGTCGTGGATGGCGAAACCGCTAACCTTGTTTACGAAAAAACCCTCGAGCGCATGACCTCGCCGGACGTTACCGAAGAAGAGTTCCGCAACGAACTCGCTGCGTTGACGCTGGGCTGCGGTGCGGCCGCCATGGTGATGGCACGTTCGGAGCTGGTTCCCGACGCGCCGCGCTACAAGGGCGGCGTGACGCGCTCGGCCACCGAGTGGAACAAGCTGTGCCGGGGCAACCTGGACCGCATGGTCACCGACACCCGCCTGCTGCTGATCGAAGGCATCAAGCTGGCGCAGAAAACCTTCGTGGCCGCCAAGCAGGTGCTGGGCTGGGCTGTGGAGGAGCTGGACCAGTTCGTCATCCACCAGGTCAGCCGCCCGCACACGGCAGCGTTCGTGAAGTCCTTCGGCATCGACCCGGCCAAGGTCATGACCATCTTCGGTGAGCACGGCAACATCGGCCCGGCCTCGGTGCCGATCGTGTTGAGCAAGCTCAAGGAGCTGGGCCGGTTGAAGAAGGGCGATCGCATCGCGCTGCTCGGCATCGGTTCGGGCCTGAACTGCTCGATGGCCGAAGTGGTTTGGTGAAGGCGCCAGGCCATCCCGGGAAGGGATGGCCGGCAGTGCGGTTGGGTAGTCGCCGCAGTGATTGCAAAGGCAGGTCGCATGCACTCCTGTCTCGTCATGCGTGAGATTGTATTTTTATCGACATGTTGGGTGCATCATGTCGATTCAGTCGACATGAGCGCTCCGCATGGATCCCCGGCGTCCCTATAACGACCTGCCGCCGTTGCCTCCCGCGGTGGAGCTTGAGACCCGCGTATTGCTCAAGGCGTGTATCGAAGCGCATAAGGCACTGGCCTTGCTGCGACAAGCCACGGGGCATCTGCCGAATCCGGCGGTGCTGATCAATACCATTCCCATTCTGGAAGCACAGGCGAGTTCGGAGATCGAGAATATCGTCACCACCACGGACGAGTTGTTCCGCTACGCCGACCATCAGGACGCCGCAAACCCCGCAACACGCGAGGCGCTGCGCTATCGCACCGCGTTGCAAGAGGGTTTCATTTCGCTGCGCGAGCGCCCACTGTCCACGCGGACTGCCGAGATTGTCTGCACGCGCATCAAAAACGTCCAGATGCAGGTGAGGAGTGTGCCGGGTACCGCCCTGGCCAATCAACAGACCGGTGAAGTGATCTATATGCCGCCGGCCGGGGAAGCGGTATTGCGCGAAAAGCTGGCCAACTGGGAGCGGTTTATCCATGACGTCCCCGAGGTCGACCCGTTGATTCGCATGGCAGTCGCGCATTATCAGTTCGAAGCCATCCATCCCTTCACCGATGGCAACGGCCGCACCGGGCGTGTTCTCAATCTGCTAATGCTGGTTGAACAGAATTTGCTGGATCAGCCGGTCCTGTACTTGTCGCGTTACATCATCGAACGCAAAGCGGACTACTACCGTTTGTTGCTGGCCGTCACGCGCGAGGGCGCATGGGCTGAGTGGATCGCCTACATGCTGGATGCGGTGGCCGATACGGCACGTTGGACCAGTGCCAAGATCGATGCTATCCGCCAACTGCATGAGCATGCGTGCGAGTGGGTTCGTGCCGAGCGTCCAAAAGCGTATAGCCGCGAACTGGTGGATGTGCTTTTCAGTCAGCCGTACTGCCGTATCCAGAACGTGGTGGATGCCGGCATCGCCAAACGGGAAACCGCAGCGCGGTATCTGCGTGAGCTCGTGGATATCGGTGTTCTACGTGAACAGCGAATGGGCAAGGAGAAGTTGTTTCTACACCCTGCATACTTGCGCCTGCTTTCCGACAATGGTCACGCGGCACAACGTTACGCCTTGCCTCACACGTATCAGCACTAATGAGTCCGAGCAGAGCATCCAGTGCATCTTGCTCTTTCCCCAGTGTGGACACGCGCGACGGCATCTTTCCATGCCCCAGCCGGTACCTGTGCCGCGCAGAATCACTTGAACCGAATTGGATACGTTCTTCATGACTTACCCCGGCTATTCCTTCACCCCTAAGCGCCTGGATGTGCGTCCCGGCATTGCGATGTCGTATCTGGACGAAGGTCCGCGCGATGGCGAGGTGGTGGTCATGCTGCACGGCAATCCGTCGTGGAGCTATCTGTGGCGGCATCTAGTGAGCGGTCTGTCTGATCGCTACCGCTGCATCGTGCCCGACCACATCGGCATGGGCCTGTCCGACAAGCCCGACGACGCGCCCGATGCGCAGCCGCGTTACGACTACACGTTGCAATCGCGCGTGGACGATCTGGACCGCCTGCTGCAGCACCTGGGCATCACCGGGCCGATCACGCTCGCGGTGCACGATTGGGGCGGCATGATCGGTTTTGGCTGGGCTCTTTCGCACCACGAGCAGGTCAAGCGCCTGGTGATCACCAACACCGCCGCGTTCCCGCTACCGCCGGAAAAGCCGATGCCATGGCAGATCGCGATGGGCCGGCATTGGCGGTTGGGCGAGTGGTTCATCCGCACCTTCAATGCGTTCTCCTCCGGCGCCTCGTGGTTGGGCGTGTCGCGGCGGATGCCGGCGGCTGTGCGCCGCGCCTATGTCGCCCCGTACGACAACTGGAAGAACCGCATTTCCACGATCCGCTTCATGCAGGACATCCCGCTGTCGCCGGCCGATCAGGCCTGGTCGCTGCTGGAGCGCTCGGCGCAAGCGTTGCCGTCGTTTGCCGACCGCCCGGCCTTCATCGCCTGGGGTTTGCGCGACATCTGTTTCGACAAGCACTTTCTGGCCGGTTTCCGCCGCGCACTGCCGCAGGCCGAGGTGATGGCGTTCGACGATGCCAACCACTACGTGCTCGAAGACAAGCACGAGGTGCTGGTGCCGGCAATCCGCGCGTTCCTGGAACGCAACCCGCTGTAGGACAAGTTTCGCATCCGTGCGCGCGCGCGCCGAAGAGCTGCGCGCGCCGTGTGCGAAGTGGATGCACCGGGCAATGCGTGCATCGCGCAGGTCCGGATTGGATCGCACTGCGGCTGCGCCGTCTGCGCTGCTGTTGCGAGCCCTTACAGCGTAGGCAGCGGATTGCGTTGCGCGTCGTCCACGCCAACCCAGTCGGCTTCAGTGAGCGCGTGCAGGCCATGTGCCAGCCGCGACTTGTCGCATTGCGCGCTGCGCTCGCCGAACTCCAGCGATGCCGGCACCGCGGCACACGATGACGGGCGGCGGTCGTGGATGCTGCAGCGGCTGTAGCGGCCGATGTCTGCGTCCAGCGCAATGCAGCGTGGCTGCGCTTGCGAGGTGCCACGCATCACCCGTTCGTGCGTGCGCAGTGCATCCGTCAACGCAATCGGCACCCTGCCGCCCAGCGCGGGATCGGCTTCGCTCCAGTGGAAACTGACGCGGAAGTAGGCGCAGCAGGCGCCGCAGGTAAGGCAGGGGTGTGCCATGGATGCCGGGCCTTGCGCGACGAAATAGCGTGGAGAGCGCGGCATTCTGACCGAATCACGGCGCGATACAAGGGGGGCGCGTGCAGGCTGGTTAGCGGTTCATGCGGGTGGCGGTGGCTGGTGGCCGGCGGATCACCGCACTTGCCAGAAAACGCCCGGTAGCGTGCAAGGTTTGCTGGCGATAGCGCGCGCTGTTCCAGTCGATATTTCCAGCGTGTTGACGCATCTGCAGCTGTGCATGCAGGCACGCCGCGAGTGGCCTCTCTGCAGCATTGCGAGCCAGCCAATGCATGCGACCGAACGTTGCAAGCGCAAGCGGCCGGTGCCATAGGCACGCATGGGTGATAATGGACGCATGACAACTCTCTGCAATATCGCCGCCTCGCTGCCGCGACTGGCGCGCGAGCGCCCCGATCAGATCGCCATCCGCTGCCCGGGCGGACGCGGTGCCAATGGAATGGCCGCCTACGATGTGACCCTGAGCTATGCCGAGCTGGACGCGCGCAGCGACGCGATTGCTGCCGGTCTGGCCTTGCACGGCATCGGTCGTGGCGTGCGTGCGGTGGTGATGGTGCGGCCGTCGCCGGAGTTCTTCCTGCTGATGTTTGCCTTGTTCAAAGCCGGTGCGGTGCCGGTGCTGGTGGATCCGGGCATCGACAAGCGCGCACTCAAGCAATGTCTGGACGAAGCGCAGCCGCAGGCCTTCATCGGCATTCCGCTCGCACAGCTGGCACGGCGCTTGTTGCGCTGGGCACGGTCGGCCACGCAGATCGTCACCGTGGGCGGCCGCTATGGCTGGGGTGGGGTGACGCTGGCACGCGTGGAGCGCGATGGCGCCGGTGCCGGCAGCCAGCTGGCCGATACCGCGGCCGACGACGTGGCGGCGATCCTGTTCACCAGTGGCTCGACTGGCGTGCCCAAGGGCGTGGTGTATCGGCACCGGCATTTTGTCGGGCAGATCGAGTTGCTGCGCAACGCGTTCGACATGCAGCCGGGCGGTGTGGACTTGCCGACCTTTCCACCATTCGCGCTGTTCGATCCCGCGTTGGGCCTGACCTCGGTGATCCCGGACATGGACCCAACCCGTCCGGCCACCGCCGATCCGCGCAAGCTGCACGATGCGATGACGCGCTTTGGTGTGACGCAGCTGTTCGGCTCGCCGGCATTGATGCGCGTGTTGGCTGATTACGGCCAGCCATTGCCGAACGTGCGCCTGGCCACCTCGGCCGGCGCACCGGTGCCGCCGGATGTGGTGGCCAAGATCCGCGCGTTGCTGCCGGCCGATGCGCAGTTCTGGACGCCGTATGGCGCCACCGAATGCCTGCCGGTGGCAGCGATCGAAGGCCGCACCCTGGATGCCACGCGCACGGCCACCGAGGCCGGTGCCGGCACCTGTGTCGGCCAGGTGGTTGCACCCAACGAGGTGCGCATCATCGCCATCGACGACGCGGCGATTCCCGAGTGGAGCGGCGTGCGCGTGCTGGCAGCGGGCGAGGTGGGCGAGATCACCGTGGCGGGCCCCACCACTACCGACACCTACTTCAACCGCGATGCGGCCACGCGCAACGCCAAGATCCGCGAGCGCTGCAGCGACGGCAGCGAGCGCGTCGTGCACCGCATGGGCGACGTTGGCTATTTCGATGCCGAGGGGCGCTTGTGGTTCTGCGGCCGCAAGACCCACCGCGTGGAAACCGCCACCGGCCCGCTCTACACCGAACAGGTAGAGCCGATCTTCAACGTGCATCCGCAGGTGCGGCGCACCGCGTTGGTGGGTGTCGGCACGCCCGGTCAGCAGCAACCGGTGCTGTGCGTGGAGTTGCAGCCAGGCGTTGCGGCATCGGCCTTTGCCGAAGTGGAAACTGCACTGCGCGCAGTGGGCGCTGCGCACCCGCACACCGCAGGAATTGCGCGTTTTCTGCGCCATTCCGGCTTTCCGGTGGATATTCGCCACAACGCCAAGATCGGCCGCGAAAAGCTTGCGATCTGGGCGGCGCAACAACCGCGCTGAGCCCCACCATGTGCGCACGGTATCGTCTGGATGACCTGCGCATCGATGTGGCACGGCAGCGCGTTGAGCGCGACGGTGTGGCACTTGAGGTTGGCGGACTCAATTTCAGGTTGCTGCACTATGTGCTGCAGCAAGGTCAGCGCGTGGTCGGCTTCGACGAGCTGATCCAGAACGTGTGGGCGCCGGCACTGGTCAACGAAGAAACCGTCACCCAGCGCGTGCGTCTGCTGCGGCAGGCGTTGGGCGACGACTCGCGACGGCCGCGTTATCTGCGCTCGGTACGCGGGCAAGGCTATCAGCTATGCGTGCCGGTGCAGCAGGAACAGATGCCCGCAGCGCGTGTGATGCGGCAGCGTGGAGGCTGGATCGCGGCGGGCGCCGTGGCGTTGGTTTGCATCGGCACAGGTGCGATCTGGTGGCTGCACGCGCGCGCGCCGCCAACAGCGCGGGCGGTCCTGGTGCAGCGTGGTGATTACTACGCCGGGATCGGCCAGCGTGACGACAACGATCGCGCGATCGACTTATATCGCCAACGCTTGCAGGAAGCGCCAGACGACCCACAGGCGCAACTTGGCCTCAGCCGCGCCTACAGTGCACGCGTGTGCCAATACGACGGGGACGCCGACTTTACCGTGCAGGCCTTGCGGTTGGCCGATACTGTGACAGCCGCGCAACCACAGCTTGCAGCAGCACATGCCGCGCGTGGGTATGCGCTCGATTGTCAGGGCCGCAATGGGGCTGCTTTGGCGTCCTATGAACAGGCCTTGCAGCTGGATCCGGGTGCCGATGCGGTGCGTGGCTCGGCCGCCTATCTGTACGAGCGGAAGGGAGATCTGGTGCAAGCGCTATCGGACAATCTTGAGGTGCGCGACCCCCGGCGCGTGCGATTTCTGCCGATCCAGATCGCCAGTAACCTGAGCCTGCTGGGGTATGCGGGCGCAGCCGAGGCGCGCTATCGGCAGAACTTCCGGCTGTATCCGGATGACCCGTTCTCCAATCTGGCGTGGCCCACATTCTTGTTCGCGCATGGTCGTGCGGCAGAGGCGCAGACTGCGTTGGACGAGGCGCTAGGCCGCGGCACCGACTATGCGGGGCTCGCCGTGCTGCAGGCCGAACTTGCATGGTCACAAGGCAACACGGCACTCGCACGCAAAGCGGCATTGCAGGCAGTGCGGCTCCGCCCCCAGGGCAGCTTCGCGCAGACGGTCGTGTGGGCGCTGCACGCCCAGCCGCTTCCCACAGCTGCGGCGCTGCGCACGCGTGCGCAGGAGCTGCTGATCAGCGTGGAGCGCGGCGGCGACCCCTTCGATGCCGTCGATGCGACCGTGCTGCTGCTATGTGCGGATGCGCCCGAGGCAGCACTGCGCGCACTGCAGCGCGCAGAGACTGCCGGCTATCGCAATGCTGGCTATCTCCGTCATTCGCCGTTGTTGCAGTCACTGCGCGGCATGCCGGAGTTTACCGCGCTGCTGGCACGGATCGATGCCGACCTTGCGGACCAGCGGGCTCAGTTGCGTCGTCGTAAGCTGTTACCCCCAGATGCGATTTCTGAGGCTGCTGCGGCCATGTAGCAGGCCGGCACAGAAGAGCGGCATCGGCAGCGGTTGTGCGCAGGCCGTGTGCGACACACCAACCAGCAGCCCTCCGACCGGTCGTGTCAGTCCCGCGTCGGCAACGCCTTGAGCACATACTCGGTCAACAACCGCTGCGATTGCTGATGCATCTGCCGGGTGTTGTAAGCGCTGCGCGTGAGGACCACCACCAACCTCTGCTCGGGAACGACAAACACGTAGTTGCCGCCATTGCCAGACATCGCCCAGGTGTCGCGTTGCACGCCATGCACCGGAAACCGGAAGTGCCAGAGGAGATAGCCGTAATCGGCATCGTCGCGCGCCTGTGTGTGCACGCTGGTCATCGCTCGGATCCAGTCTGCGGCAATCACCTGGCGGTCTTGCCAACGTCCTTGCGTAACCAGCAACTGCCCGAGTTTGGCCAGATCGCGGCTGCGATACCGCGTGCCGCCGCCGCCCATGCCGACGCCTTCTGACGACACAGTCCACTGCGCCTGCTCAATGGCTAGTGGCGTTTCTAGGACCTTGGCCGAGAATGCCTTCAGGCTCTGGCCAGTGGCTTGTTCCAGCACGGCGCCGAGCAGGAATGAGCCTGCCGTACAGTATGAAAATGCACGGCCGTGCGGGCTTTGCTCGGGCCGTTGCATCCACGGCGCATACCCGCGAATCGGCAGATCCAAGGCGAATTGCGTCCAGTCTGCGCTGACGTACATGCGTTCTTCGTTGCCGGCGGAAAAGGCATTGTCGTCGTTACATTCCAATTGGGAGCTCATCGTCAGCAGATCTTCGACGGTGATCGCGCGCTTGCGCGGGTCGGGATGTTGCCAGTGGCGGTCGCCGAAGTAGTCGTAGACCTTGGCTTGCGCGTTTGGGATCACGTTGCGCTCGATCGCCGCACCCACCAGCAACCCGGTGACGCTCTTGGTCAACGAGCGGGTGTCGTGCAAGGTCTGGCGATCGGCATCGCCCAGGTAGTGTTCGTAGACCAGCACACCATCGCGTACGACCAAGACGCTGGTGGTGGCCGGCGCCAGGTCGGCGCTCAGTGCTTGCTCCATCTGTGCGAGCACAGCGAGGTTCCAGCCACTGGCGGCAGGGCTGCCGACCGGCCAGCCGTCATTCAGGGCCGGCGGCCTGGCGATGTGCGCAGGTGCAGGTGCTGGGGTGGCAGCTGATGCTGTGGCGATGCCTGGCGTCGCACTTGGCGCGGCGTGCAGCGGGGAGAGAACGAGCACGGCAGACAACAGCAGGGACAGGCGGGTCATGGCGACTCCAGCGATCGAAGGTGCAGCCATCACGCCAGGCTTGCGAATGAAGCACCTGATGCCGGGATGAAGATTTATGAAGGTCTTTGCAATCAATGATTTGCCGATGCAAGACGTCAGGCGGCGTGCACGCCGCGTCGCTCTGACGGTCCGGTCCGGCTATTGTGTGCGCCCTGCAGGAGCGATGGGTGTGGCGCAATGAAGATTCTGGTAACGGGTGGTGGCGGCTTTCTCGGGCAGGCGCTGTGCCGTGGATTGGTGGCGCGTGGACACGAGGTGGTGAGCTTTCAGCGCGGTGACTATCCGGTGCTGCACACCTTGGGTGTGGGCCAGATCCGTGGCGATCTGGCTGACCCGCAGGCGGTGCGGCATGCACTTGCCCGCATCGATGCGGTGTTCCACAACGCGGCCAAGGCCGGGGCGTGGGGCAGCTACGACAGCTATCACCAGGCCAACGTGGTGGGCACGCAGAACGTGCTCGATGCGTGCCGTGCCAATGGCGTGCCGCGCTTGATCTACACCTCCACGCCCAGCGTGACCCATCGCGCCACCAATCCGGTGGAAGGCTTGGGTGCGGACGACGTGCCATATGGCGAAGACCTGCGTGCGCCGTATGCGGCGACCAAGGCAATTGCCGAGCGCGCGGTGCTGGCAGCCAACGATGCACAGCTGGCCACCGTTGCGTTGCGCCCGCGCTTGATCTGGGGGCCGGGCGACAACCACCTGCTGCCGCGTCTGGCGGCACGTGCGCGCGCCGGGCGGCTGCGGATGGTGGGCGATGGCAGCAACCTGGTGGACAGCACCCACATCGACAATGCGGCGCAGGCGCACTTCGATGCGTTCGCGCATCTGGCGCCGGGCGCTGCGTGCGCAGGCAAGGCGTACTTCATCTCCAACGGCGAACCGTTGCCGATGCGCGAGCTACTCAACCGTTTGCTGGCGGCGGTGGATGCGCCGGCGGTGACGCGCTCGCTGTCGTTCAAGACGGCGTACCGCATCGGTGCGGTGTGCGAAACATTGTGGCCACTGTTGCGTCTGCCAGGCGAAGTGCCGCTGACGCGGTTTCTGGTCGAGCAGCTATGCACGCCGCATTGGTACAGCATGGAACCGGCGCGGCGTGACTTTGGCTACGTGCCGCAGATCAGCATCGAAGAGGGCCTGCAACGGCTGCGATCCTCATCTTCCCGCGACATCTCCATCACTCGATAAAGACTGGCACATCCACAAGATACGCCTGCGCCGATTCGGCACGACAACTTCTGGACACATTGCCATGCTGCATTACGCCATCATCTTTTTCGTCATCGCCATCATTGCCGCCGTGCTGGGCTTCAGCGGTATCGCCGGTGCGGCGACCAACATCGCCTGGATCCTGTTCGTGGTGTTCCTGATCCTGGCCGTGATCTCGATGTTCCGTCGCGGCAAGGTCTAGTCCGCGTCACGGCAGCGGCGCTGCCGGTTGACGATCACACGGCCCGCTTCCGCAAGGAGGCGGGCCGTGCGCTTTTGCGGCACGCAGAATTTGCCAATTACAGCGCTTTTTCCAGGTATTGCACGCGTTTTCCGCTTTCCAATACGGCCTCGCCGATCGGCTGAAAGCCCAACTGCCGGTGCAGTGCCAACGAGGGTGGATTGGCAGGCACTAGATTGACTTCGCAGACCAGGCGCGCATGGCCTGCAGCGCGTGCCTCACGGATGAGTTCGTCATACAGCTGTGTTGCCAAGCCGCGTCGACGTGCGTGCGCGGCAACCACGATGCGGTCCACATAGACGAAGCGCGCGAAGCGTGCGGCCATCCAGGCGAAGTTCGCATTGGCGTAGATGGCGTGCTGATCCAGCGCGATGAGTAAGGCCTCGGCCGGATCCGCCACCCGTGCGTGCCAGGCCTGCTGCAACAGGCTGGCGAGCGCATCAGGTGTGAGCCACGACAAGGCGCTGGCATCGGCATTGTTGAGTGCCAGCAGCGCTGCGTGATCGTGCGGATGCACTGCACGCACCCGTGCCGCGGTCATGCGTGCGTGACCACGCTGCTGTGCAGGCGCCCATCGTCGGCATGCCGCTCCAGTGCCAGCTCGATCAAGCGCGTGACCAAGCTGCGATAGTCCAGCCCGCTTGCCTCCCACAACTTGGGATACATGCTGATGCGGGTGAAGCCGGGCAGCGTGTTGACCTCGTTGATGACGATGCGGCCATCCGCGCACAGGAACACATCCACGCGCGCCATGCCGGCGCAGTCCAGCGCCTGACAGGCCTGTAGTGCGCACTGCTGGATACGGTGCTGGGTGTGGGCATCGATATCGGCGGGAATCACCGTCGCTGCGCCATCGTCGCGGATGTACTTGGTCTGGTACGAATAGAACGCGTCGTGCACCACCACCTCGCCGCACACGCTGGCCCGCGGCGTGGCATTGCCCAACACCGCGCATTCGATCTCGCGCCCGGCGATTGCCGCTTCCACCAGCACCTTGTGGTCGTAGCGCAGCGCGAGCTCCAATGCCGCGCTGAACTCCTCAGCGCTGCGGACCTGGCTGACGCCAACCGACGAGCCCTGGTTGGCCGGCTTGACGAACAACGGCAGCCCGAACCGGGCAATCAGCGTCTGCACGTCGGCCTGCGCAGCGGTGTGGCGCGTGAAGCATGCGAACGGCGCCACCTCCAGGCCGGCATCGCGCAGCACCCGCTTGGCCATGTCCTTGTCCATCGCCACGGCCGACCCCAGCACGCCGGAACCGACGAATGGCAGATTGACCATGCGCAGCAGCCCCTGCAGCGAGCCGTCTTCGCCCAGCGTGCCGTGCACGATCGGGAACACCACATCGATCTGTGCCAGTGCGTGTTCGGCATCCACCGCGTGCAATTGCGCACTGGCGGCACCGGGCAGCACGGCCAGCCCGCGGCCGCTGTGGCGCAGCGCAATGCGGCTGGGGTCGTCGGCATCGAGCAGGAAACTCTCCGGTGCGCTGAGGTGCCACTGGCCCTGTTTGTCGATGCCGATCAGCACCGGCTCGAACCGCTGCGGGTCCAGCGCCTGCAGGATATTGCGCGCCGATTGCAGCGAGACCTCGTGCTCGGCCGACTTGCCGCCAAAGATGAGTCCGACCCGAATCCTGCGCATGCCTGCTCCTGTCATTGCTCCACGGAAGGGGCACAGGATGCCGCCGGCGCGGTGCCTAACGGAAGCGCCGGGTGCCTGCCCGAGCCGTGGCACATGCACCTGCCCGCCGATGCAATGGCCCGGCCCGCGCCCGTCAAGCGGTTGCGACATGCAGGGACGGTAGAATGCGCCCATGCCCGGATCACTCTTCAACTCACTCAAGCCGCTCGCCGGCCAGGCCCTGCAGGCCGCGCTCAACCGCGCGCTGGCGCTGGACCCGGATACCCGCGATGCCCTGCTGCCGCTGGAAGGCCAGCGCATCGCACTGACCCTGGAGGCGCCCGCGCTGGCGCTGCAGATCCGCGTGCACGAGCGGCGGCTGCTGGTGGGCCCGGTGGATGCCATCCAGGAGCCGGATCTGGCGGTGCGCAGCAGCCTGGCCGGCTTGCTCGGGCAGCTGCCGTTTTTGGCCAATGCCCGCCGCAGCGGTGCGCCGGCCGGCCGGCTCAAGGTCTCCGGCGATGCCGAGCTGGCGCGCCAGCTGCAGCAACTGGCCGGGCGTTTCGATCCGGACTGGCAGTTGCCGTTCGTGGCGGTGTTCGGCGAGATCCTGGGCGTGCAGATCGCCAGCGCCGTGCGCAGCGCCTTGCAGCAGGCCCGCCGCAGCGCGACCGACCTGGCGCAGAGCGCAGCCGAATTCGTCACCGAAGAATCGCGCGACGTGGTGCCGCGCGCCGAACTGGAGGCCTTCCACGACGACGTGGATGAGCTGCGCGACGCTGTCGAACGCCTGGCTGCGCGCATCAATCGCCTGTCTGCGGCTGGAGGCACGCCATGAAGGCGATCCTGCGGGCAAGCCGCATCGGCCGGGTGATCCTGCGCTATCGGCTGGACGCGCTGCTGGAAGGCACCCCGGCCGAGCGCTGGTTGCGCCTGGCCAAGCCGTTCGTGCCGCGCGCCAGTGCCGAAATCGCCGCGCAATCGCGCGGTGCGCGGCTGCGGCTGGCGCTGCAGGAACTGGGCCCGATCTTCGTCAAGTTCGGGCAGATTTTGTCCACCCGCCGCGACCTGATTCCGCCGGACGTGGCCGAAGAACTCACCTTGCTGCAGGACCGGGTCAAGCCGTTCGACGGCGAGGCCGCGCGCCTGATCGTGGAGCGCGCGCTGGGGCTGCCGGTGAGCGTGGCGTTTGCCGCCTTCGATACCACGCCGCTGGCGTCGGCCTCGATCGCGCAGGTGCACGCGGCCACCTTGCCGCCCGATGCCAATGGTGTGCGCCGCGAAGTGGTGGTCAAGGTGCTGCGCCCGGACATCGAGCGCCAGATCGACGCCGACATCGCGCTGCTGCATTCGCTGGCCACGCTGGTCGAACGCACCCATCCGCGCGCCGACAAGATCCGCCCGCGCGAAGTGGTGGCCGAGATCGAAGGCACGTTGTCGGCCGAACTGGATCTGCAGCGCGAAGGCGCCAACGCCAGCGTGTTGCGGCGGTTCTGGGAAGGCTCGGACGATCTGTACGTGCCGGAGGTGATCTGGTCGCACACCGCCGAGCGTGCGCTCACGCTGGAGCGCGTGTACGGCATCCCGTCCGATGACGTGGCCAAGCTCGACGCCGCCGGCATCGACCGCAAGGCGCTGGCCGCCAAGGGCGTGCGCGTGTTCTACACGCAGGTCTTCCGCGACAACTTCTTCCACGCCGATGCGCACGCCGGCAACATCTGGGTCGATTCGGACCCGGAGCGGCGCCTCAATCCGCGCTTCATTGCGCTGGATTTCGGCATCATGGGCCAGCTCTCGCAGGAAGATCAGTACTACCTGGCCGAGAACTTCATGGCGATCTTCCACAAGGATTACCGCCGCATGGCCGAGCTGCACGTGGAGGCGGGCTGGATGCCGTCCAACGTGCGTATCGACGAGCTGGAAGCGGCCGCGCGTTCGGTGTGCGAGCCGTACTTCACCCGGCCGTTGTCGGAGATCTCGCTGGCCGAGGTATTGATCAAGTTGTTCCGCGTGGCGCAGCGCTATGAATTGACGCTGCAGCCGCAGCTGATCCTGCTGCAGAAGACGCTGCTCAACATCGAAGGCGTGGGCCGCCAGCTCGATCCCAAACTCGACATCTGGGCCGTGGCGCGGCCGGTGCTCGAACGCATCCTGCGCGAGCGTTACAGCCCGCGCCGCGTGCTGGGCGAGTTGCGCAAGCGCCTGCCGGAGATCATGACCCACGCGCCGGACATGCCGCGCCTGGTGCATAGCTGGTTGAAGCAGCAGGTGGAAGGCAGGCACCAGCTGGACATCCGCTCGAGCGAATTGCGTGCGCTGGATCTGAGCCTGCGCAAGCTGCAGACCCGCGTGGTCACCGCCATCACCGGCAGCGGGCTGCTGGTGGTCGCCGCCGTGTTGTATGGCCTGCATCCGGACGGCTGGTATCTGGGCACGGTGCCGGTGTGGAGCTGGATCAGCGGCGGCGCCGGCTCGGCAGCCTTGCTGATCGCCTGGCTGCGCCGCTGACACATTGCGATAGGTGGCCCGCTGCATTCGGCTGCATTTCGGCAGTGCCTGCAGCGGGCCCCAGCGCGGCCCTTGAGTCGTGGCGCGGCAACGCAGTGGCATGCGCTGTCGGCGATGCGGATAATCCGCCGGTGAGCACATCCCCTGATCCATTGCAGATTCTCTACCAGGACGCCGTCCTGGCCGTTGTCGACAAACCCGCGGGCCTGATGGTCCACGACAGCAAGCTGGCGCGCGGGGAAGACGATTTTCTTGCGGACCGTCTGCGCGTGCAGCTGGGCCGCCCGATCTTTCTGGTGCACCGGCTCGACCGCGCCACCAGCGGCTGCCTGTTGCTGGCCTTCGATCGCGACACCGCCAGCACGCTAGGCAAGGCCTTGATGGCCGGCGAGGTAGAGAAGGATTATCTGGCCATCTGCCGCGGCTGGCCCGCCGAGGAGCGCTTCATCGTCGACCACGATCTGGATGGCGGCCCGGGCAAACCGGTCAAGAAGCCGGCGGTGACCCATTTCCAGCGCCTGGCCACCGGCGAGCTGGAGATCCCGTCCACCGGCTTTGCCACCTCGCGTTATGCCTTGCTGCGCTGCCAGCCGCGGACCGGGCGGTTTCGCCAGATCCGCCGGCATCTCAAGCACCTGTCGCATCACATGATCGGCGACACCAGCCATGGCGATGGCCGCCACAACCGCAGCTTCCGCATGCTCGGCATCCACCGCATGTTGCTGCATGCCGAACGCCTGGGCTTCCCGCATCCTGCCGATGGCAGGCGCATCAGCGTGGTGGCGCCGCTGGATGTGGAGTTTGCGAAAGCGTGTGCGTTGTTCGGGTGGGACGTGGCGGGGTTGCAAGGCGGCACGACACACGTGCAGTGATGCGGCGTGGTCATTGATCTGTCCGTGCCTCAACGTCGAACGGCAACGTCTCTAGGCAGCCGTACCCTCACCCCAACCCCTCTCCCGACGGGAGAGTGGCTTGACTGTTCCTTCTCCCCTCGGGAGAAGGTGCCCCGTAGGGGCGGATGAGGGTGCGAGCGAAGCCTGGCGGAGTTTGGATGCACGTGCTGCTTCGCCGCTTACCGCCTTCACCCCAACTCCCTCTCCCGGCGGAGAGGTGCTTGACTGTTCCTTCTCCCCTCGGGAGAAGGTGCCCCGGGGGCGGATGAGGGCGCGAGCGAAGCCTGGCGGAGTTTGGATGCACGTGCTGCTCGCCGCTTACCGCCTTCACCCCAACTCCCTCTCCCGGTGGAGAGGGGCTTGACTGTTGCTTCTCCCCTCGGGAGAAGGTGCCCCGTAGGGGCCGATGAGGGTGCGAGCGAAGCCTGGTGGAGCTTGGATGCACGTGCTGCTTCGCCGCTTACCGCCTTCACCCCAACTCCCTCTCCCGGCGGAGAGGTGCTTGACTGTTCCTTCTCCCCTCGGGAGAAGGTGCCCCGGGGGCGGATGAGGGCGCGAGCGAAGCCTGGCGGAGTTTGGATGCACGTGCTGCTCGCCGCTTACCGCCTTCACCCCAACTCCCTCTCCCGGTGGAGAGGAGATGGAGCAGACTTCTCCCACTAAAGGAAAGCTGGGGCACCGCGGAATCGTCAACGCGATCGACCTGGCATCCGCATCCGCATGCTCATCCGCATCGGCATTCGCCGCAGGGATCACGCTGTTACGAATCCCCAATCCCGATTCCCCAATCCCAGTTCTTCAGGGCTTCTGCGCCGCCGCCGGCTCATTGACGATCTTTTCCAGATCTTTCTGCAGATCGGTAAACAGCGGCAGCATCTTCTGCTGGATGGCGCCCATCAGGTTCTGGGTCAGTGCCGGGGTCTTGTCCAGCAGGCTCTGGCCGGCCGAGCTCTCGTAGAACTCGGCCATGGCAATCACGTCCTCGCGCGAGAACGAGCGCTTGTACAGGTCCACGTACATCGGGCGCAGCTCCGACCACGACAGCGCCTTGCGCACGGTCTGGCGGGTACGGTCCTGGATGCGCTGCAGCTGCGCCTGCTGGTCGGCATCGAGCTGGCGCTGCGCGGTGAGCTGGGCGAATTGCTGCTGCTGCATCGCTTCGATCTGCGGCAGCATGGTGTCGAGCATGGTCTGCGCGCGCGAAGCGGCCAGCAGCCGGTTGACGTCGGCATCGCTGGGCGCCTGGGCCCAGGCCATCGGTGCGGCAAGGGCCAGCACCAGCAGCACCAGCAGGCGGCGGGCGTGGCGGCTGGCCGAAATGAAAGCGGTGGGTGTCATCGGAGCATCCTGCAGTCGGGGGACCGGCCGCAGCATACGGGATGACGCCGGCGTTCGCGCGCGCGTCCACGCCCGTCCCGATACAATCCGGCGCATGGCCAGTGAACCCATCCAGATCACCCCCAACCTGGCGATCCCGCCCGGCGAGATCGTCGAGCGCTTCGTGCGCGCGAGCGGCGCCGGCGGGCAGAACGTCAACAAGGTGTCGACGGCGGTGGAGCTGCGCTTCGATGTGGCCGGCTCGCCGTCGCTGCCGGAACCGTTGCGCGCGCGCCTGCTGTCGCGGCGCGATCGCCGCATGACCGCCGATGGCGTGCTGGTGATCGATGCGCAGCGGTTCCGCACCCAGGACCGTAACCGCGAAGATGCGCGAGAGCGGCTGGCCGAGATCATCAATGCATGCCTGTCGGTGCCCAAGCGCCGCGTGGCCACCAAACCGAGCCATGGTGCCAAGCTACGGCGGCTGGATGCCAAGCGTGAGCGTAGCCAGATCAAACGTGGACGCTCTGCGTCCCACTGGGAGTAAGCGTGAGTGATACTGACCCGTCGTTGCCGCCGGTAACGCAGGCCAACATCCTGTTGCAACCCTCACCACCACGCATGCCGCGTGCGCATGGCCGCTTCGGCCGTTGGCTCGGCCGCACCGCGCTGCGGTTGACCGGCTGGCGGCTGGTCGGCCGGCTGCCAGACGAGCCCAAGCTCGTAATGATCGTCGCCCCGCACTCCTCCAACTGGGACGGTTTTCTCGGCTTTGCGGCCAAGTTCGCGCTCGGCTTCGATGTGCGCGTGCTGGGCAAGGCGCAGCTGTTCTGGTGGCCGCTGGGGCCGCTGCTGCGCAAGCTCGGCGCCATCCCGCTGGACCGCAGCTCGCCGCAAGGCACCATTGGCCAGGCGGTGCGGTTGATCCGCAACTCCGAACAGATGTGGTACGTGATCACCCCGGAAGGCACGCGCAAGCGCGTCGAAAACTGGAAGGCGGGGTTCTGGAAGATCGCCTCCGATGCCAAGGTGCCGATCCTGCCGGTGTATTTCGATTACCCCAGCAAGACCGTGGGCATCGGCGAGCCGTTCTGGACCGGCACCGACATGGCCGCCGATATCGCCGCCGTGCGCACCTGGTACCGCCCATGGCGCGGCAAGCATCGCGATACGCTCTGAGCCCACCATCCCCTGTTTGCGTGGTGGCGATCGCCGGCCACGCCTTGCGAGGAACGCCAATGTCATCTGCCCGCGTGTTGTGCCTGTCGTTGCTGCTGTGGGCCACCGGCCCGGTGTGGGCCGCCACGCCCATGCTGGTGATCCACGGCGGCGCCGGTGTGGAGAAATCCAGCCTGTCGCCGGAGGAACAAGCGCAGGCACGCGAGGCGATGCAGCGCGCGCTGCGTGCCGGCCATGCGGTCTTGACGCGCGGCGGCAGTGCGGTGGATGCGGTGGCCGCCACCATCACCGTGCTGGAGGATGCGCCGCAGTTCAACGCCGGGCGCGGTGCGGTGTTCACCCACGATGGCAAGAACGAACTCGATGCCGCGATCATGGATGGCGCCAGCGGCAAGGCCGGCGCGATTGCCGGCGTGCACACGGTCAAGAACCCCATCCTGTTGGCGCGCAGTGTCATGGACCGCTCCAAGCATGTGATGCTGGTGGGTGATGGTGCCGAGCAGTTCGCGCGCGAGTGGGGCATCGCGCTGGTCGATCCCAGCTATTTCCGTACCGAAAAACGCTGGCAACAGCTGCAGAAAGCGCGCAAGGCCGAAGCCGGCGACCGCCAGGCGCAGGCCGCACTCGACCTGGAAACCGCCAAGCACTTCGGTACCGTGGGCGCATTGGCGCTGGACCGCGACGGCCATCTGGCCGCCGGTACCTCCACCGGCGGCATGACCAACAAGCGCTACGGCCGCGTGGGCGACGCGCCGATCATCGGCGCCGGTACCTATGCCAACACCCAGTGCGCGGTGTCCGGCACCGGCTGGGGCGAGTTCTATATACGTGCGGTGGCCGCCTACGACATCTGCGCGCGTATGAAATATGCCGGGCAATCGCTGCAACAGGCGGCCGAGGCAGTCATCGATCAGCAGATTCCCAAGGCCGGCGGCGACGGTGGCGCAATTGCGCTGGATGCGCAGGGCAATGCCGCATTTCCGTTCAATACCGAGGGCATGTACCGCGGCTGGATCGGTGCCGATGGCACTGCGCATGTGGCGATCTTCAAGGACGAGGCGCTGTAACGCTGCTGCGCTTGCCCGGTAGCGCGTTGAAGACTGGCGCGTGCCAGCCCACTACCACATCCGGCGCGCATGACGACGCAGCGGCGGCCCAGGCGATGGCGCCTGGACGGCACGCGATCTCGCAGCCCCACTGCGTTCATCCATCCAATCCAACGGCACATGCCACACGCGACGAAACCCGCTAGCGTGGCCGGCTGCTGTTACCCACTCAGGAATTACACGCCATGTCGCGTACCGTCGTTCTGGCCGCTGCCATCACCCTGGCACTGGCTGCTTGTTCTGGAAAAGATTCGTCCGGTAAGGAGTCCACCACCGTGCCCGAGAAGACCGCTACCACCCAGACCCCGGATGCCGCGCCGAACCCGCTGCTGACCGCCAGCACGCTGCCGTTCCAGGCGCCGCCGTTCGACAAGATCCAGGACAGCGATTACCTGCCTGCGTTCGAAGAAGGCATGCGCCAGCATCTGGCGGACGTGCGCAAGATTGCCGACAACCCCGAGCCGGCCAACTTCGACAACACCATCGAGGCGATGGAGCGCAGCGGCGAAACGCTCACCCGCGTCTCGCGCATTTTCTTTGGCCTGGTGCAGGCCGATACCAGCGACGCCCGCCAGAAAATCCAGGAAGAGGTGGCGCCCAAGTTGGCCGCGCACCAGGACGAGATCAATCTGGATCCCAAGCTGTTCGCACGCGTCAAGGCGATCTACGACCAACGCGACACGCTCAGCCTGGAGCCGGAACAGAAGCGCCTGGTCGAACGCCATTACGAAGAGCTGGTGCGCGCCGGTGCGCAGCTGTCCGACGCCGACAAGACCACCTTGCGCAAGCTCAACGTGGAGGAGACCACGCTCTCCACGCAGTTCCATACCAAGCTGGTGGCTGCCTCGGCTGCCGCCGCCGTGGTGGTCGACGACAAGGCCAAGCTCGATGGCTTGAGCGAGGGCGACATCGCCGCCGCCGCCGATGCCGCCAAGGCGCGCAAGCTCGATGGCAAGTATCTGCTGACCCTGCAGAACACCACCCAGCAGCCGGTGCTGGCTTCGCTGAAGGACCATGACCTGCGCGCGCAGGTGATGAAAGCCTCGCAAACCCGTGCCGAACAGGGCGACGCCAACGACACCCGCCAGACCATCCAGCGGCTGGCGCAGCTGCGCGCGCAAAAAGCCAAGCTGCTCGGCTTCGACAGCTACGCCGCCTACAGCCTGGGCGACCAGATGGCCAAGACGCCGGAGGCCGCGCTCAAGCTGTTGACCGACACCGTGCCGGCGGCGACCGCCAAGGCGCGCCGCGAAGTGGGCGAGATGCAGAAGGTCATCGATGCGCAGCAGGGCGGCTTCAAGCTCGCTGCGGCGGATTGGGACTTCTACGCCGAGCAGGTGCGCAAGGCCAAGTACGACCTGGACGAATCGCAGATCAAGCCGTATTTCGAACTGGACAACGTGCTGCAGAACGGCGTTTTCTACGCGGCCACGCAGCTGTATGGCATCACCTTCAAGCAGCGCACCGACATCCCGACCTATCACGCGGACATGAAGGTGTACGAAGTGTTCGATGCGGACGGCACCTCGATGGCGCTGTTCTACACCGACTACTTCAAGCGCGACAGCAAGTCCGGTGGCGCCTGGATGGATGTGTTCGTGGAGCAGGACGGGCTGACCGGCACCAAGCCGGTGGTCTACAACGTGTGCAACTTCACCAAGCCCGCCGCGGGCCAGCCGGCGCTGCTGAGCTTTGATGACGTCACCACCTTGTTCCATGAGTTCGGTCACGCACTGCATGGCATGTTCTCCAAGGTGAAGTACCCTTCGATCGCCGGCACCAGCACCTCGCGTGACTTTGTCGAGTTCCCCTCGCAGTTCAACGAGCACTGGGCCTCGGACCCGAAGGTCTTCGCCAACTACGCCAAGCACTACCAGACCGGCGCGGCGATGCCCGATGCCCTGGTGGAGAAGATCAAGAAGGCCAAGACCTTCAACAGCGGCTACGCCACCACCGAGTACCTGTCGGCGGCATTGCTCGACCTGGCCTGGCACACCCAGCCGGCCGATGCACCGCTGCAGGACGTGAGCAAGTTCGAGGCCGATGCCTTGAAGCGCTTCAAGGTCGATCTTGCCGAAGTCCCGCCGCGCTATCGCAGCACCTATTTCGACCACATCTGGGGCGGCGGTTATTCGGCCGGCTACTACGCCTATTTCTGGTCGGAAGTGCTCGATGACGACGCATTCGAGTGGTTCAAGGAAAACGGCGGCCTGACCCGCAAGAACGGCGACATCTTCCGCGCCAAGATCCTCTCACGCGGCAACACCGTGGACCTTGCCACGCTGTACCGCGACTTCCGCGGCAAGGATCCCGGCGTCAAGGCGCTGCTGGAGAATCGTGGTTTGACGGAGTGAGACACCCGCGTGCACGACGCACGCGGATGCAGGCGATGATCGAAACGGGATGGCCTTGCGGCCATCCCGTTTTTGTTGCGTCGCTTTTGATGCGCCGCGGTCGGTGCCGCATCATGCCGGTTGCGGCGCCTGATCGTCCCCGATCTGCACGATCACTTCGTGCGACTGCGATGTGGACGCTGCTCCCGGACGCAGCCGCTCCACCGCCTGCGGCAGGGTCAGCGACGGCGCGCCCTGCGCTGCGGAGGACGTGGCACCGGGCGGTGGTGTGAGCGCCTTGGCCTGACCCAACAACCGTTCCACATCGTTGCCCTGCAGCAGCTCATTGATCTTTAGGCTCGCCTTGGTCGCCCGACGCTGTGACAGCGCTTCGTTGGCGCCCCCCATCACGCCGCGCAAGACTTGCTGCTTCAATCCGATGTCGGTGTCGCCCTCGCGGCGATTGTTCTTGACGGTGATGGCGGTGTGCTGATTCAGCGCGCCGACCGCAGCCATGCCTCCCGACAGGGCGGAGATCGCCAGGGTCTGTGCGGTCGGCACGTTGCGCGTTCCTCCCTGCGCCGCGGAGCTGGCCTTGCCGATCACCGAGGACGCCGCGCTACCCAGCACGCCTAGATGGAACATCTGGCCAATGCGTTGGGCGGTCTGTGCGGAGAACTCGCGCGAGGTGTACTTCTTGGCGATATCGCTGATCAGTTGGTCCGACACCACAGACTTCTCGGCACCCAGCAGTACCGCCGCAGCGACGCCGTCCGGCTCGAGTTCGTCCAACTTGCCTTCGCGCAAGGCTTGCAGATCCTGCCTCAGCAATTTCAGCGTCTTCGCCGGGCCGGCGCCATGGCCCGATTCCAGATCCAGGTCGTCGGCGTCTGCCGTTCCCTGCGGCGAACGCGATGCCTGCACCTCCGCGTTGAGCGCTTTTTCCATCGACACCAGTCCGTTGATGACGCGTTTTACTAGAGCCTGCGTGGGCGACTGAATCAGTTTGCGCAGCTTGCCCTGATCGATCTCCTCTGCCGAAACTGCCTCGCCACGTGCAAGTTTCGACTTGCCCGCTTCGGTCAGTACATCGGCGTACAGCAGATTGAGCTTGTTGTTGTAATCCTGTTTTGCCTGTTCGTCGAATCCGGCGGCCACATGTTGCGCAGATGTCATCAGCAGGGCACCGACAGTCTGCGCGGTCGGCGACAGTGCCCGCATTGCGCCTGTCTTGCTGAGCAAGCCCAGCGTGCCCGCCAGAGGCGAACGCAGGATGCGCGGGACGGCCTGCCAGCGATTGCCCATCCATTGCCGGTCGTGCGCGCCCTGGGTCATGACAAAGTCGTGCTGCGCCTGATGCAGGCGCGCTTCGGCTTGCAGCAATTGGTGGGCAGCGGCGATAAGGGCGTGAGTTGGCAGTGCGGTGGGGGTCTGGTCTGCGGCGCGCTTGAGTTGTCTGAAACTGTCTAAGCACCCGCTGAATTCGGCAACATGCCTTTCCAGCGCCTTCGCAAGGTCCGGTAGCCAATGCTTGTCGTTGATCTGATTCTTGTCCGGCACGATGACGTGACCGCCATGCTCGCGGATGGATTCGCACAGGCTGACCACTGCCGACTGCTGGGCCGCATTCATCGGTGCGGCGATGGCCGCTGTCGCAAAGCCGAATCCTGCGCCTGCCCAGGGCTGACGGGTTGCGTAGTTGATCCAGGGCGAGACGATGTACTGCATCGCATTGTTTAGAAAACTACCGGTGGGATTGGGCATGCCGGACAGCAACGCGGTACGTCGCAAATCGGAAACTTCGACTTCGCTCAATCCCTGCGCCTTGTACCAAGCCATCGCATCCGTTTCGTGGATGCGGTTCAACAAATCTGTGTGTGTCGCTGCGCGTTCGTGCACGCCGGTGGTGTCCGGCAGTTTCATCGGCCTGATCTTGTTGATGAGTTCGGCGGCCAGCTGCGGCTCGACCGGGCGCCGGTTGTCGGCAGCCAGTTTCTCTTTGAGTCGCACCAGCGACGCTCCGCCAGGATGCGACGGCATTACAGGCTGCGAAATCTGCAGACCAACCGCGTCCAGGTGGCTAGCCGTATGAGATGGGTCCGCAGTGGCGTCTGCGGTCTCCTTGCCGCGCTTGTTGGGGCGGCTGGATAGCTTGGTCAATGGGCCACCGGGCTGGGCATCCGAATGGCTGGGCGAGGCATCCTGGGACGCTTCTTTTTCGATCTCATGGATGTGCGCACTCGACGCTGAGCCAGTGCGACTGAGCGGATTGGCAGATGCAGCAGGTTTCATCAGATTTCTCCTGGCGCTTGATGCAGTGGCGGCATCGATCAATGGCCGGTGCCGAGTAATGCGATCGCCTCGCAGCCCTGAGCTGGGCGCATTGTCGAGGGGCGGCGTGGTCGCCATGGCTCGAAAAGAGCACCGAGTTCAAGCACGCGACGAAACCGTTGCCGATGAAAGATCAAACTGCGGATCGCATTGTTCAGGGATTGAACCACTCTACAGGGGACATCTTTGCCGGATAGCGGAACCGACGTCGCTGCACCCGAATCCCCCGGAGGTGTGGGCGCCAAGGTCGGGTGCGCTGCTTCCCATGGCAGGGTTGGTGAAGGCGTCACGCGGCGACGGGTGACGCCCGCATCCGCGTGCGAGGTGCGCCATCAAAACGTGATGGCACGCATCGGCATGCCTCAGGCCAGTTACCGTGTCGCCACTAACCCATCCGACGCTTGTGCCGCCGCATCCTGCCGCCACCAACGCACGCGGTTGGCCGGCGCCTGCAGATCCACCCGCTCGCCCATGCACGGCGTGACCAATGCGACGCCAGCGCTATCGGCCAACGCCACGATGCGGTCCAGCGGCTCCTGCCACGCATGCATGGCCAGATCGAAGGTGCCGTTGTGGATCGGCAGCAGCGTCTGCCCGCCCACGTCCAGATACGCCTGCAGGCTCTGCTCCGGTTGCATGTGCACATGCGGCCACTGCTGGTCGTAGGCGCCGTTTTCGATCAGCGCCACATCGAACGGGCCGAGCTGCTCACCGATGGTCTTGAAGTGCGGCGCGTAGCCACCGTCGCCGCTGAAGAACACCCGCAGCTCCTCGTGCTGGATCACCCACGAGCACCACAGCGAGCGGCCGCTATCGAACAACCCGCGCCCGGAAAAGCGCTGCGATGGCGTGGCGGTGAGCTGCACACCGTCCACGTTGAGCGAGTCCCACCAGTCCAGCTGCCGCACCTTGGCCGGGTCCACGCCCCAACGTACCAGTAAATCGCCCACGCCCAGCGGCGCGACGAAAACGCCAACGCGGTCGGCCAGTGCGCGGATGGTGGCGCGGTCCAGGTGGTCGTAGTGGTTGTGCGACAGGATCACCCCGGCCAGCGGCGGCAGGTCGGCCAGTGCAATCGGCGGGGCATGGAAGCGTTTGGGGCCGGCGAAGGAAAACGGCGAGGCGCGCTTGGCGAACACCGGGTCGGTGAGCCAGAAACCGCCGGCCAGCTTCAGCAACACGGTGGAGTGGCCAAGCCGGTACAGGCTGCGGTCCGGCGCGGCGAGCAGCTGCGCGCGAGTCAGCGGCAACACCGGCGGTGGTGTGGACGGTACGGTGTCGCGTGGCTTGTCGAAGAAGAACGTCCACAGCAACCGCAGCTGCTCGCCCAGGCGCAGCGAGGTGGTCAGCGTGGGCTGGGCGTTGCGAAACCGGCCATTGCGGAACTGCGGCGAAGCGGCATAAGCGGAAGAAGGGGGGGTCACGGGCGGAATCCGTCGGCGGGGAAGTGATTACACTGCACAGTGTAGTTTCCGCGACGTGAAAGTAAACTGCCCGGTGTAAAATCAGCGCATGTCCATTCACTCGTCCACTTTCGCTGCGCCGCAGCGGCTGACCGACCGCAAGCGTCACGCGATCCTGGAAGCGGCGATCGCCGAGTTCCGCCAGCAGGGCTTCGAGGCGACCAGCATGGACCGCATCGCGGCCACCGCTGGCGTCTCCAAGCGCACGGTTTACAACCATTTCCCCAGCAAGGACACGCTGTTCGGCGAGATCCTGCGCGGGCTATGGCAGCGCAGTGCCGAGGCGGTGAGCCTGGCGTATCAGCCCGGCCAGCCATTGCGGCCGCAGCTGCTGGAGTTGCTGCAGCAGAAGCTGCGGCTGCTGGAAGACCCGGCCTTCATCGACCTCTCCCGCGTGGCGATTGCCGAGGGCATCCACTCGCCGGCGCGGGCACGCGAACTGCTCGCGCAGCTGGGCAGCAAGGAGGAAGGCACCACCACCTGGGTGCGCGCCGCGCTGGCCGACGGCCGGCTGGTGGCAGTGGACCCGGCCTTTGCCGCACAGCAATTGCAGGCCCTGGTGAAGGGCTTTGCGTTCTGGCCGCAGCTGGCCCTGGGCCAGCCGGCCCTGTCGCCGGAAGAACAGGCGCAGGTCGCGGCGTCGGCGGTGGACATGTTCCTGGGCGTGTACGCGCGTCAGTGAGTGCGCATTGCGCGTGCCGGGCGTTGGCTCTTGGATGGCGGGCACGCGCGCAAGCCGCTACAGATGACCTGCGTCAGTCGGCACGTACGCATGCAAGCCGTGCTGCCTGCCGTCGGGTTGGCGCCCCAACTCCTGGAGACGCCCAGCTGTGCCGCCCACGACCTGCGGGTCACGCGCTTCCAGCGAAGCGGCCTGCAGGCCGAGCGGCCCCGCAGTCGCCGCTAGTCCTTCGACCACACCGCCAGCGCATAACCGTGCGGATCGGTGAAGTGGAAGCGCCGCCCGCCGGGAAAGGCGAACACCGGCCGGGTGATCTGCCCGCCGGCGGCTTCGATGCGCGCCTGGCTCTGTGCCAGGTCATCGGAGGCCAGCACCACCAGGGCGCCGCCGGGCTGCGGCGTGCCGTGGAAGAATCCACCGCTGAGCCGGCCATCGCGGAACTCGCAGTAGTCGGGGCCGTAGTCCTGAAAGGTCCACGCGAAGGCCTCGCCGTAAAAGGCCTTGGCGGCGGCGATCGAGGTGACGGCGAATTCGAGATAGTCGATACGGTGCTGGGTGTCCACGGCGGGTCCTTGCGAAGGCGAGGGCCCCAGCATGCCGGCCGCGCGCACCTGTGGCTTGGCGAAAACGGCCAACTCACCGCGCGTGTTGCTGCACCAGCTCGCGCGGCGCCAGCCCGGCCAACTGGCGGGCATCGCGTACCAGGTGCGGCGCATCGCCGTAACCTGCGGCCAGCGCGGCGTCGGTCAGGGTGCGGTGCCGGTGTGCAATGGCCAAAAAGCGCTGCAGCCGCAGAATCCGCTCCAGGGTCTTGGCGCCATAACCGAAGGCGGTCTGGCAGCGCCGCCGCAGCGCACGCTCGCTGATGCCCAGCGTGGCGGTGAGCGCGGCCAGCTGCATCGGCATGCCGGCCGCCAGCTGTGCGAACAGCCAGGCCATGGTCGGGTCGCTGCGGCCAGCGTGCTGCTGACACAGTGCCTGCAGCGTCAGCACGGGGTCGGCGCCGTCTTCGAGCCGGTGCTGCCAGGCCAGCCCGGCGGTGCCCCACAACGCGTCCAATGCCACGCGCTGGTCGGTGAGCGTGTGCAATGCGGTGCCCAGCACCGCCGTGGCCGCCCCGGGCGCCAGGCGCACACCGCTGAGCACGCGCCCGGCCGGCACGCAGGCCAGGTTGGCCGCGCGATCCGGCCCGGCCACGAACAGCTGCGCACCATCCCAGATCAGGTCGACATGCGCGTCAGGCAGCACCCGCACCGGCGCGTCCGCCGCCGCACCCTGGCGAAATCGCCAGCTGCACAGCAGTTGTCCGCGCAACGCGGCAGGTGCGGCGCGTTCGGCATAACGGCTCACAAGGTCGGTCATCGTAGCGGGCATGGCGCGTGGACGTAGAGCTCAGCGTAGCGCGCGCTCAGCGCTCGGAGTGACCACTCTCGTCGTAGCCGCGCGGGGTGAACAGGTCCGGCTGGATCAGCTCGATAAAGGCGCGTGCCTGCGGCGAGAGGTATTTGCCCTTGCGCACCACCACGCCGTAGCTGCGGGTGGGGAAATAGTCCTTGAGCGAGCGGGCGGCGAGTTTGTCGCGGTCGGCGTCAGTCAGGCAGATCGCGGTGACGATCGAAATGCCCATCCCCATCGCCACGTATTGCTTGATCACCTCCCAGCCGCCGACTTCCAACGCCACCGTGTAGGGCACGCGCGCCTGCTGAAAGACCAGATCGACCAGGCGATAGGTCACCTGCCGGCGCGGCGGCAGGATCAACGGATACGGCGACAGGTCCTGCAGCGAGACCGTGCGCTGTCTGGCCAGCGGGTGGTCGGGCGGGGTGATCAGCAACTGCTCGAAGCGGTAGACCGGCGCGTAATGAAGGTCGGCCGGCACGTCCAGCATCGAGCCGATCGCCAGATCCACTGCGTCTTCGCGCAGCAGGTCGGTGCCGTCGGCGCTGATGGCGTTGTGCAGGGTCAGGCGCACGTCCGGATGGCGCGCGCGGAAGTTCTCCACGATGCGCGGCAGCAGATACAGGATGGTGGAGCTGTTGGCGGCGATGTTGAGTTCGCCGGCGTCCAGCCCGCGCACCTTCTCGCGGAAGGCGGCCTCTAGGCCGTCCAGGCTTTCCACCAGCGGCAGCGCCATGTCGTACAGCAGCTGGCCTTCGCGGCTGGGCGCCAACCGCCGGCCGGAGCGTTCGAACAGCGCCACCCCCAGGTCACGCTCCAGCGCCTGCAACTGCAGGGTCACCGCCGGCTGGCTCACATATAGCGCCTCAGCGGCGCGTGAGACAGAGCCCAGTCGCACCGTCTGGCAGAACGCGCGCAGCGGCTTGAGGCGGTCGGATTTGTAGGAAAACCGCGGGGTTGGCGCCATGGCTTTAGGAGTTTGCGCCTAACTATAAGTCAGGCTTATTTACAGCATTGATAAAACTGCTTTGTCAAATAGATTGCCGAGGCGCAGGTTGGAGCTCCGGATCACACCAGGATTCCCCCAATGTCTGCCACCGCCGCTTCCGCCCGTCCCACCGCCGCTGACCGTGCCACCCCCGGCGTGTCGCTGACCACCCAGCTGGCGGGTCAGGCCGAGCTGCTCCCCGCTGCCGCGCTGGCCCTGCTGGTGTCGCTGCACCGGGCGATCGAGCCCGGCCGCCAGCAACGGCTGGCGCAGCGTCGCAGCCGCCAGGCCGCGTTCGACGCCGGCCAGTTGCCCGACTTCCGCACCGACACCCGCGCCATCCGCGCCGGCGATTGGCGCGTGGCCGAACTGCCGGCCGCCCTGCAGGACCGCCGGGTCGAGATCACCGGCCCCACCGATCCGAAGATGGTCATCAACGCACTGAACTCCGGCGCCAAGGTGTTCATGGCCGACTTCGAAGATTCCACCGCGCCTACCTGGCGCAACCTGCTGATCGGGCAGCGCACGTTGGCGGCCGCGGTGCGCGGCGAGCTCACATTCGATGCGCCCAACGGCAAGCACTACGCGCTGCGTCCGGAACACGAACGTGCGGTGCTGATCGTGCGCCCGCGTGGCTGGCACCTGGACGAGAAGCACGTGTTGATCGATGGCCAGCCGATGGCCGGCGGCTTGTTCGATGCGGCGCTGTTCGCCTTCCACAACGCACGTACGCTGATGGCCAAGGACCGCGGCCCGTACCTGTATCTGCCCAAGTTGCAGAGCATGGAAGAAGCCGCGCTGTGGGAGACCGCGCTGGCGCATATCGAAGCGATGCTCGGCCTGCCGCACGGGCAGATCAAGGTCACCGTGCTGATCGAAACGCTGCCGGCGGTGTTCGAGATGGACGAGATCCTGCACGCCTTGCGCGCACGCATCGTCGGGCTCAATTGCGGCCGTTGGGACTACATCTTTTCGTACCTGAAAACCTTTCGCGCACATCCGGACCGCGTGCTGCCCGAGCGTGGCCAGGTCACCATGACCCAGCCGTTTCTCAAGGCGTATTCGGAAATGCTGATCAAGACCTGCCATCGTCGCGGCGCGCATGCAATGGGCGGCATGGCCGCGCAGATTCCAATCAACCACGACGAGGCCGCCAACGAACAGGCCATGGCGCGCGTGCGTGCCGACAAGCTGCGCGAGGTCAGTGCCGGCCATGACGGCACCTGGGTGGCGCACCCGGCACTGATTCCGGTGGCGATGGCGGTGTTCGACGAGCACATGCCCACCGCGCATCAACACCATGTGCTGCGCAACGATGTGCAGATCACCTCCGGCATGTTGGTTGCCACACCGCCCGGCGGCATCACCCGCGCCGGTTTCGAGGGCAATGTCGAGGTCTGCGTGCGTTACCTGGCCGCGTGGCTGGACGGCAATGGCTGCGTGCCCATCCATAATCTGATGGAAGATGCGGCCACTGCGGAAATCAGCCGCGCGCAACTGTGGCAATGGCTGCATCACGGCCGCCATCTCGATGACGGCACCGCCATCGATCAACACCTGCTCGACACCACTCTGCGGCAGTTGCCGGCGCGCCTGGGCACCACTGCTGGCATGCCGGGCGGCGCACGTATCGCCGAGGCCATCGGCTTGCTCGACCAACTGAGCCGCGCCGAGGAATTGGCAGACTTCCTCACGGTTCCAGCGTATCGCCTGATCGACTGACCGCCGCGTGCATGCGCCGGCTGCGGCAGGCGCGTGCACATACACCGATGCACCCCAGAACACCCGCGTTGCAGCTGCGTGCTGCGCGCAATGGCAACGCCTTGCCTGCAATCACGCAGCACCGCACCACATCACACCGCCCAACACCGCTGCATTTGCCCCATCCCTGCCCGAGGAGACGCACGATGAGCACACCGCTGCAGACCGCCGAACAGATTCAGCATGACTGGGCCACCCACCCGCGCTGGGCCGGCATCACCCGCAATTACACCGCCGCCGATGTGGTGCGCCTGCGCGGCACCGTGCACGTCGAGCATTCGCTGGCACGGCTGGGCGCGGACAAACTCTGGACATCGCTGCATGCCACGCCCTTCGTCAACGCCTTGGGCGCGCTCACCGGCAACCAGGCGATGCAGCAGGTCAAGGCCGGCTTGAAGGCGATCTATCTCTCCGGTTGGCAGGTGGCGGCCGACGCCAATCTGGCCGGGCAGATGTATCCGGACCAATCGCTGTACCCGGCCGATTCGGTGCCGGCGGTGGTCAAGCGCATCAACAATACCTTGCTGCGCGCCGATCAGTTGCACCATGCCGAAGGCGATGATGCGATCGACTTCCTGCAGCCGATCGTGGCCGATGCCGAAGCCGGTTTCGGTGGCGTGCTCAATGCCTTCGAACTGATGAAGGCGATGATCGAAGCTGGCGCAGCCGGCGTGCATTTCGAGGACCAGCTGGCCTCGGTGAAAAAATGCGGACACATGGGTGGCAAGGTGTTGGTGCCGACCCGCGAAGCGATCGAGAAATTGAATGCCGCGCGGCTGGCCGCCGATGTGCTGGGCGTGCCCACCGTCTTGATCGCACGCACCGACGCCGAAGCCGCCGACCTGATCACCAGCGACGTGGACGACAACGACCGCGGTTTCACCACCGGCGAGCGCACTGTGGAAGGCTTTTTCAAGACCCGCAACGGCCTGGACCAGGCCATCAGTCGCGGCCTGGCCTATGCGCCGTACGCGGATGTGATCTGGTGCGAAACCGGCAAGCCGGACCTGGAGTTTGCCCGCGCCTTTGCGCAGGCCATCCATGCCAAGTTCCCCGGCAAGCTGCTGGCCTATAACTGCTCGCCCAGCTTCAACTGGAAGAAGAATCTGGACGACGCCACCATCGCCAGGTTCCAGACCGAACTGGCCAGCTATGGCTACAAGTTCCAGTTCATCACCCTGGCCGGCTTCCACGCGCTGAATTACAGTATGTTCCACCTCGCCCACGGCTATGCGCGCAGCCAGATGAGTGCCTTTGTCGAGCTGCAGCAAGCCGAGTTCGCGGCCGCAGAGCGTGGCTTTACTGCGGTCAAGCACCAGCGCGAAGTGGGCACCGGCTACTTCGATGCAGTGACGCAGGCGATTCAGCAGGGGCAGTCCTCGACCACCGCATTGCGTGGCTCCACCGAAGAAGCACAGTTTCACGGCGAGAAGGCGGCTTAGCCTGCAGCGGGCCGCCAGCCTGCCGACCCCGGGAGGGGGAAGGGTCCGGGAAACCGGACCCTTTTTTTGCGCTGAAAACCCGTCATTTCGTCTCTTTATCTGTGAGAACAAGTGTGATCTGGTGCTGAACAAAGCCCTCATGTACGATTCGACGACGGGCCGGCGCTGCAGGTCGGCCTAAGGGATCTGGATGACCTGCCATACCTCCAACGGCGCCGTCGAACCGACTGGAAGCGTTGCCAAAACACTCTCCGATGGGCTGCATGCCTTGATGACCGCCGAAGAACTCGCGTTTTTCGCGCGTTTCGGCCGTATGCGCGAGATCGCCGCAGGCCAGGCCTTGTTCGAACGCGGCGCGGTGGGCACGCAGATGTTCATCGTGGTCACCGGCCAGATCGACCTGGATTTCGGCGAAGACCTGATGCTCAAGCATCTGGGCCCGGGCGAGTTCTTTGGCGAGCTCGGCCTGCTGATCGGCGACCACGCCCGCAGTGCCGGCGCCAGCGCTTCGGTCGACAGCCGCCTGATCGAACTGGCACACGACGATTTCCAGCGCCTGGTCGATCACGACCCGTCGATGGTGGCGCATTTCCTGCGCCGCTCCATCGTGCGCGTGGTCAATAACGAGCAATTGCTGATCCGCCAGCTGCGCCGCCGCAACCACGACCTGGAAGCGGCGCTGGACAATCTCTACGTCACCTCGCATCAGCTCAACCACACCGAAGAACTCAGCCGCACCGACGAGCTCACCGGCCTGCACAACCGCCGCGGCCTTGCGCTGCATTTGCAGGAATGTCGCCGCGGTGGCGGCGCGCCGGGCGTGGGCCTGATCCTGATCGACTGCGACCGCTTCAAGCACATCAACGACGAGTACGGCCACCTGGCCGGCGACCGCGTGCTGCAGAACGTTGCCCACGCGCTGCGCTCGGTGATCGCCGAAGGCGACCTGGTCTGCCGCCTCGGCGGCGACGAATTCTGCGTGCTGGTGGCGCAAGGTTCGATCGAGCTGGTGCAGCACATGGGCGAATGCATCGTCAACGCAGTGCAGGCGCGCCAGGCCAGCAGCCCGGATGGCTGCCACAGTTGCTCGGTGAGCGTGGGCGTCTGCAGCATCGACGCCAGCACCTCCTATAACGACTGGTATACGCGCGCGGACACTGCGCTGTACCAGGCCAAGCGCCAGGGCGGCAACAGCCTGTGCGTCTATGAAGCATTGCCGTTGGACAACAGCTAAACGATGACCATCCGCAGCCACGCACGCAAGGAGGCGTCGTCGGAAGCGATCCAGGCACCGCGTCTACGCACCCTGTTGTTGACCGACCTGTGCGATTCCACCGCGCTGGTCGAACGCATTGGCGACAACGCCGCCGCCGCACTGTTCCGCGAGCACGACCATCTGGTGGTCAAGCTGCAGCAGCATTGGCGCGGGCGATTGATCGACCGCTCCGACGGCTTGCTGCTGTTGTTCGATCGCCCGATCGACGGCCTGGGCTTTGCGCTGGACTACGCGCGCGGCCTCAAGCTGCTGGGCGAGACGCGCGACCTGGTCGTGCGTGCGCGCCAGGGCCTGCATGTGGGCGAAGTGCTCACCTGGCGCAACAGCGATGAAGCGGTGAGCATCGGCGCCAAACCGCTGGAAGTGGAAGGCCTGGCCAAGCCCACCGCGGCCCGCCTGATGTCGATGGCCCGGCCCGGGCAAATCCTGCTCTCGGCGGTGGCCGAATCACTCACCCACCGCGCCGCCCGCGAACTCGGCACACCCAGCGAGCGCCTGCTGTGGAAATCCCACGGTCGCTGGCGCTTCAAAGGCATGCCCACGCCGATGGAGATCTACGAAGTCGGCGAAGTCGGCCTCACGCCGCTGCGCGCGCCAAAGAGTTCTGCCAAGGCATGGCGGGATATTCCGTTGTGGCGGCGGCCGGCGGCGTTGCTTGCCGAGGCGCTATTGGTGACCACGGTGTGTGTTGCGATCTGGTTCTTCACCCGCGCCGAGCCCGCAATTGCGTTCGCCGAACGTGACTGGGTGGTGGTGGGGGATCTGCGGAACCTGACTGGCAACACGGTGCTTGACAACTCATTGGAGCAGGCACTGCGGATCAGTCTGGAGCAGTCGCGCTACGTCAATGTGCTGAGCGACATGAAAATGCGTGACACGGTGACGCGCATGAAGCGCGACCCGGACCGTGTGGTTGTCGATCGCGCCATCGCCTCGGAGATTGCGATACGTGATGGCGCCAGCGCCGTCATCCTGCCCACCGTTGCCGAGATCGGCGGCAAGCTGCGCCTGAGCGTGGAGCTGGTGGACCCGCGCACGCAGACCACGGTGTACTCGGAATTCGTGCAGGGAAATGGGCTGCCGTCTGCGCTCTCTTCGGTTGATCAGCTCACGCGAAAATTGCGTCAGGGCCTGGGCGAAGTAGTAGCCTCGATCGACAAGACCTCCGTCCCGCTACCGGCGGTTACCACGGCAAGTCTTGATGCGCTGCGCGCCTATGCACTGGGTGTGGATGCCACGGTCAAAGGTCAATGGCGCGAAGGTCTGGAGCTGTTCAATCGCGCCGTCGCCATCGATCCGGAATTTGCATTGGCGTATCTCGGCGCCGCCCGGATCAAGGTGGCGATATCAGACCGCACGGGAGCGCTTCCCTACCTCGACAAGGCCATTCGCTTTCGACAGCGCCTGCCGCAACGTGATCAGCTGTATCTGGACGCCTGGGCGGCAGAGTTACGTGCGCCGGACAAGGCGCTGTCGTTGTGGAGAACCCTGGCATCACTGTATCCGGACAACTTCGCCGGGACTGCAAATGCATCGTGGCATCTCTTCGAGGCCAACCGTTTTGCCGAAGCGCTGCCGTACGCGCAGGCTGCCGATGTACCGCAGGATCCGTTGCGTTCGATTGCCGCCGACCGCGTAGGCCGAATTTTGCTGGCCCAGGGAAAGCCGGAGGCGGCGCTGCAACGTTTTGCCACCTCCGGTGACGCCGATCGCGCTGGTCCGCTGCGGCGGCAAGCCAACGCGTTGGCGGTGCTGGAACGCTACCCAGACGCGCAGCGCGTGCTCGACCAGATCGTGGGCAATGGCTACAGCAATGATGATGTGGTCCCGTTGATCGACCGCACCAGCGTGGCGATCGATCAGGCGGATTGGGACGCGGCACGCAAGGCGATCGCGCGCGGCTTGCAGCACAGTCAACAACACGATGACTTCAACCATCGCCAGTTCTCGGTCATCGCAGCGACCACCGAGGCGTTGACCACGCCTTCCAGCGCAACAGCGACGCTGTTGAGGCCAACACTCGATCGCCTGGCCACTGCGGTCGTCAACGAGGATTGGGCAGCGGCCAACCTGCAGGACAGTGCAGCCATGGTGCTGATCGTTGCCAGTCAGGCGCAGCGCCATGGCGACGATGGCCTGACCGCGCGTGCGCTTGCAACGATCGAACCGGCACTCGCACACGAGACACCGATGCTTGCCGAGCTGCGTACCATCGTCGAAGCGCAGCACCTCGCGCTTGCGGGCGACACCAACGGGGCAATCGCACAGTTGCGGCCGCGCGAGGACGATCTGTTTCAGTCCCGTGTTGCGCTCTACAAGCTTTTGAGCGATGCGGGGCGGCATGCCGAGGCGTTGGCTCAGGCGCGTTGGCTCACGCAACAGCGCGGGCGCGCTTACATCGAAGCCAACGCATCGCAGACATTGCAGCCGCTCAACGTTGCGGATGCGCGTCTTGCCCAGTTGTGGGTTGCCGAGTCGTTGTACGCGCTTGGCCGCAACCAGGCGGCGCGCGAGCAGGCGCTGGCGTTTGTTCGCGCCTGGCCCGTCACGCGTCTGCCTGCTTACCTGCGCAGCAGGGTGGAGCGGATACTTTCCGATTCGAAGGCAAAGATGACCGTGTGATTGGTCTTTTCGGTCAGGTAGCTTTGCAGTTCCGCACGCGCCTGGGCGATGTCTTCCTTCGATGCAAGCTGTTGAGTGGTCATGCAGAAATAGGGCTCGCCTGCGACCGGTGCGCTGTCGTTCGCGCTCGCGCCACACGCGCCGATCTTGGCCAGTGCTTGTGCCGGATTGCAGCGAAAGCAGTCACGGAAGGTGTCGTCACTGGAAAGCAGTTCAAGCAGCTTGTCAGCGGTGGTTGCGTCTAACGGGGCATGGACGTTGTTGGCTGGGTCGGTCATCGGTCTGTTCTGAAGGGTGAGGGTGGGTGCAACGCCAGTGAGCTGACACAATATCGACCGTGCTCATGCGTCCTTGAGAGATCCCCATGCAACTACGTCGCTGTGCCACGCTATTTTTTGAACTTCGCGACGCTGCGGTGTTTGATCTCTCGCAGCTGCTCGCAGGAGGCGATGGTCTGCGTCGGCGCATCCGTTGCTTTGCGTTGGCGCCGCATCTGGATGCAGAGGTCGAAATCGCCGCAGCCGATCGCGAGTGGCTGAGTACATTGAGCAGCGTGCGCTGGTGCGCTGTGGATCAGCTGCCATCCTTGCCCGAGTCGCTTGATCAGTTGATCAAGCAAGGCCTGGTGATCAGTGATCAGCCAGAGCACGCACAGCACCGCAGCAACGACGAACAGGTCCAGCAGCAGCGCTGGTGGCCTCTGGCCGCGCTGTGGCATCGCTTTGCACGCTGGCGAGGCGAAGACAGCGTGGCAACGATGGAAGCACAGGGCATGACAACGGCCGAAGGCATGGTGGAGCGTCTCGGCGCACCTCCGCCAGAGGTGGTGGACCGTGGCGACGCTGGCCAGCGAATCCCGTTGCCGCGTGCCACGCCAGGGCCTTTTGATGCGCTGTTGGCCCGCCGCGTGACCTGCCGCAATTTCGACCCGCAACGTTTGCTCTCTGCCGAATTGTTGGGGCAGATGTTGGAGCGCAGCGTCATGGCGCGTGCGCGCGTCGAGGTGGGGCATGACACGGCGTTTCTAAAGAAGCCGGTTCCCTCCGGGGGGAGTCTGCATCCCACGGAAACCTATCTGCTGGTGCAGCGTGTGCAGGGAGTGGACAGTGGGCTGTACCACTATCGCCCGCTGGAGCACGCGCTTCAACGGTTGCCATCGCCTGCGCAGCCGCTTGCTGCTGTTGCGCGCAATGCCCTGTCAGGGCAGCACTGGTTTGCCGATGCGCCGGTGCTGATGATCCTGGCGCCACGCTTCTTGCGTAGCTTCTGGAAGTATCGCAATCACGCCAAGGCCTATCGCGCGATGATCCTGGACGTAGGGCATATCGCACAGACCGTCTATCTCAGTGCGACCGATCTGGGTTTGGGCGCGTTTGTCACCTCTGCCATCAATGAGGTCGACATCGAACAAGTGCTCGGACTCGACGGGCTGCAGGACGGGCCATTGGCCATCTGCGGATTTGGCTGGCGTGCCGAGCAGATGCGCAACACGGAGCTGGACCCTGGCGGTGCGATCTGGTCCCAAGCAGGTAATCCAGCGCAGGCTGGTAACCACGTGTAAGGCCGAGTTCAAGCTGTTTGCGCCAACGATCCGAGAGGCGAGAGCGAGGCGCGCCACACGCAGCGCGTGCGCCAGACATCGGTTCCAGAATAGATAAAACACTGGCTGGCCCCAACGATACGGCCTGAATCTTCGCGCTGCAGAAATAACCACGTAGAGCGGTTCGTCGCCAGCGTCTACTGGCGACGACCGCATCGGCAGGCCTACTTCCGAATCGCCTGCGTATGCATCTTCAACGCATCGGCCAGGCCAGTGATGCGGTCTGCGCCCTCGGGCACGGTGATGCTGGAGCCTTCGAAGTCCGCGCCGATGGGTTGTGCGCGGCCGCCCAGGCATTGGCTCAGGAACCCTTCGGTCACTGCGTTGAACGCCTTGCTGTTTTCCGGGCGCTGGAAGCCGTGGCCCTCATCGGGGAACAGCACGTAGGTCACCGGGATGTTCTTGGCCTTCATTGCGTTGACGATCTGGTCGCTTTCGGCCTGTTTGACGCGCGGGTCGTTGGCGCCCTGGCCAATCAGCAGCGGTTTGCTGATCTTGTCGACGTGGCTGAGCGGCGAGCGTTCGGTGAGCCACTGCTTGCCGGCGGCGGTGGCCGGGTCGCCCATGCGCTTGGTCAGTTGCTTGTAGAAGCTGGCCCAATAGGGCGGCACGGTGCCGAGCAAGGTGTTGAGGTTGGCCGGGCCCACGATGTCCACGCCGCACTTGAACGCGTCCGGAGTGAAGGTCATGCCCACCAGCGTCGCGTACCCGCCGTAGCTACCGCCCATGATGGCGACGTCCTGCGGCGTGGTGACGCCCTGCTTGACCGCCCACTGCACGGCGTCGAGCAGGTCGTCGTGCATCTTGCCGGCCCACTCGCCGTTGCCGGCATTGGTGAACGCCTTGCCGAAGCCGGTGGAGCCGCGGAAGTTCACCGACAGCACCGCGTAGCCGCGGTTGGCCAGCCATTGCTCGTACGCGCCATAGCCATAACTGTCGCGCGCCCACGGGCCGCCGTGCACGAACAGCACCAACGGCACTGCTTTATCGGCCTTGCCATCATGGTTGCTGTCGGCCTCGGTCGGTAGTGATAGGTAGCTGACCAGTTTCAGGCCGTCGCGTGCGGCAATCTCCTGCGGCCACATCGGCACCAGCGGTTTGCCCTCCAGCGCCGGGCGTGCGGAGAACAGCTTGGTGAGCTTGCCGCCATCGGCACGGTCGTAGCGGTAGTAGGTCAGCGGGGTTTCGGCGGCCGAATAGGCGACGATCCAGGTGCGGTCATCGAGCGTGCGTGCGGCAATGCCGGCATCGCCTGGGCCGAGTGATTTGAGCTTCTGCAGGTCGGCGGCGATGCTGGTGTCCAGCGTCTTCCACTCTTCGCGCAGATAGTCGGTGGACACGGCCTGCACCACGCCGGTCTTGGGGTCGTTCAAGGTGCTGCCGGCATCGGCGCGCGCGTCTTCGAACAGCAGCGTGCGTGCATTGCTGGCGGTGTCGATCGCGTACAGCGCGGCGGTATCGCGGTTGCGCGAGTCCAGCATGTAGAGCGTCTTGCCGTCATCGGTGAGGCCGGCCGGCGCGGTGTTGGTGACATCCTCGAACGGGATGCGGTCCACGCTCTTCCAACCCTTGCCCTCGGGCACCAGCAACTCGCGGCCGGCGTCATCGGTGGCGCGGGTGGCGTAGCGCAGCTGGTAATTGCCATCGAGCAGGTAGCTGTCCAGGCTGTCGGTGTTCTTCTGCACCAGGGTGCGTGTGCCCGAGGCCAGTTCGACCTTGTACAGGTCGTGCCATTTGGCATCCCGATCGTTCATGCCGACCATGATCGCGTCCGGATGCTGGTCGCTGATGCCGTACACCTCGGCGTTGGTCTTCTTGAACGGGGTGAGGTCCTTGCTGCTGCCATCGCTGAGGTTGACGGCATAGAGGTGGAAGTCCTCATCGCCGCCGGTGTCGCGCAAATAGAGCAAGGTGTCGCTGTGATAGGTCCAGTAATAACTGCGGATGCCGCGTGCGGTGTCCTTGGTGATGGCGTGCGCCTTGTCCGGCGCGTCGACCGGCGCCACCCAGACGTTGAGCACGCCATCCAGTGGCGCGACCCAGCTGAGATATTTGCCATCGGGGCTGATGCGCACGCTGGCGCGCTCGGGATTGCCGAACAGGGCGTCGCGGGGAATCAATTCGGGCGCTGTGGCGGGCGCGGTCGCTGCCGGTGCCGCAGCGGGGGCGGCGGCGTCAGCGGTGTTGGCGGGCGCGGATTTGTCGCTGCAGGCGCTGAGCGCCAGGAGCAGGCTGGATGCGAGAAGCAGGCGTTGCATGAAAGCCTCCGGAGGGAACCTCGGCCAATCCAGCCGAAGCAGCCACGCTAGAGGCAGCGGCCGCCCCAAGGGACGTGCCGTTGGTCACGCTGGCGGATGCAACTACGCAGACGCGGACACGAATTCCACTAACGCGACACCGTCTGCGACCAGGTCGCCTTCGGCCACCAGATAGGCCTGCACGGTGCCGTCGGCAGGTGCATGCAGGGTGTGCTCCATCTTCATGGCTTCCAGCACCACCAGGGCCTGGCCACGGCGGACCGGCTCGCCGAGCGGCGCAACCAGCGCGACCACGCGGCCTGGCATGGGTGCGGTGAGGCCACCTTCGGCCTGCGCCGGTTGCTCGGCTTCGACCAGGGCATCGTGATGTTGGAAATGCGCGCGCTGCGCGCCACTGAGCACGGTGATGGCAGCGCCATCGCGCAGTATCTGCGCGCGCCATTGGCGGCCATCCATGTCCACACGCAGGTGCTCGCCGTGTGCGTGATAGCGCAGCGTGTGGGTTTGGTCGGCACTGGCCACCTGCCAGCCATCGGCGGTGGGCCGCACCGCCAGTGTGCGGCGCTCGCCTGCGGCCTCCAGCACCAGCGTGCGCGCGGCATGTGCGCCGATACGCCAGCCATCGGCGAGTTGCCACGGCGAGAACGGGTCGGCCGGGTCGGCGGCCGCGTGCGGTGCGGCTTCGGCCACCAGCACCGCGGCCAGGTACCACCATGCCACGGGCGGCGGCTGCGGCGCGGGAAACAGCGCCGCCTGCTCGCGTTCGATCAGGGCAGTGTCCAGGTCGGCAGTCGCAAACGCCTGCGTGCTGACCAGCCGCGCCAGGAACGCGCTGTTGGTGGTCACCCCGATCGCATGGCAGTGCGCCAATGCCTCACGCATGCGCGCCAGCGCGGCCGGGCGGTCGTGATCCCAGACGATCAGCTTGGCGATCATCGGGTCGTAATACGGGCTGATGGTGTCGCCCTGTTCCACACCGGCATCAATGCGCACGTGCGCGCTCGCGGCCGGCAGGCGCAGTTGCCGCAAGGTGCCGGTGGAAGGCAGGAAGCCGCGGTCGGCATCTTCCGCGTACAGGCGCGCTTCCAGGGCATGGCCGTGGATGCGCAATTCGTCCTGGCGCTTGGGCAGCGGCAGGCCGGCGGCCACGCGCAGCTGCCAGTCCACCAAATCGGTGCCGGTGATCAGCTCGGTGACCGGGTGCTCCACCTGCAGCCGGGTGTTCATTTCCATGAAATAAAAATCGCCGTCCGGCCCGGCGATGAATTCCACCGTGCCGGCGCCCACGTAGCCCACCGCCCGTGCGGCATCCACTGCCGCCTTGCCCATCGCCGCGCGGCGCTGTTCGGTCATGCCGGGTGCGGGGGCTTCTTCCAGCACTTTCTGATGGCGGCGTTGCACCGAGCAGTCGCGTTCGAACAGATGCACCACCGCGCCATGGGTATCGGCGAACACCTGGATCTCGATGTGCCGCGGGCGCTCGACGTATTTTTCCACCAGCACATGCGCATTGCCGAACGCCGATTGCGCTTCGCGCTGACAGCTGGCCAACGCGTCTTCGAATGCTGCGCTGGCATCCACCCGGCGCATGCCCTTGCCGCCGCCGCCGGCGCTGGCCTTGATCAGCACCGGGTAGCCGATCGCATCGGCCTGTGCGCGCAGAAACGCGGGTGCCTGCTCGTCGCCGTGATAGCCCGGCGTCAGCGGCACGCCGGCGCGCTGCATCAGCGCCTTGGCAGCACTCTTGTCGCCCATCGCGCGGATTGCCTGCGCGGGCGGGCCGATGAACACCACCCCCGCGTGTGCGCAGGCGTCGGCAAAACCTGCATTTTCCGATAAAAACCCGTAGCCGGGATGGATCGCCTGCGCACCGCTGGCGCGTGCCGCGGCAAGGATGGCGTCGCCGCGCAGGTAGCTTTGCTGCGCCGGTGAGGCACCAATATGGATCGCTTCATCGGCCAGGCGCACGTGGCGCGCGTCGCGGTCGGCATCCGAATACACCGCCACGGTGGCGATGCCCAGGCGGCGGCAGGTGGCGATGACGCGGCAGGCGATTTCACCGCGATTGGCGATCAGCACCTTGTCGAAATACGGCTGGCCGGCGCCAGTGATGGAGGCGTGCTGGGGCGTGTCGTGCTGGGTCATGGCAAAGCTCTCTGCACGCCGCCGTGGTGGCGGGTGGAAGGACGAAGAAGAAACAACCGCTGCGGCAGGTCACTGCCCATCACGGCGCATCCCAAAGCTGCATCGTTGCATTGCGTTGCACTGCGCCGGCACGGCGCTGTGGTGCGTACGCACGTGGCGCGCTGCGGCCCCGCAACCGAAAACACACCTGCGTGTATCCACGCGCAACGTGTCGTTTCGGCAAGGCCGGCACGCCGCATCTGCATCACATCCGGAACACGCCGAAGCGCGTGGCGTCGATCGGCGCATTCAAGGCGGCCGATAATCCCAGGCCCAGCACGCGGCGGGTATCGGCCGGGTCGATGATGCCGTCGTCCCACAGGCGCGCGCTGGCGTAATACGGGTGGCCTTGCTGTTCGAACTGCGCACGGATCGGCGACTTGAAGGCCTCTTCGTCGTCGCCAGACCATGCGCCGCCCTTGGCTTCGATGCCATCGCGCCGCACGGTTGCCAACACGCTGGCAGCCTGTTCGCCACCCATCACGCCGATCCGCGCATTCGGCCACATCCATAAAAAGTTGGGCGAATACGCGCGGCCGCACATGCCGTAATTGCCGGCGCCGAACGAGCCGCCAATCACCACGGTGAACTTGGGCACCTTGGCGCAGGCCACGGCCATCACCAGCTTGGCGCCATCCTTGGCGATGCCGCCGTGCTCGTATTTGCGGCCCACCATGAAGCCGGTGATGTTCTGCAGGAACACCAGCGGAATGCCGCGCTGCGTGCACAGCTCGATGAAGTGCGCACCCTTGAGCGCAGACTCGGAAAACAGGATGCCGTTGTTGGCGATGATGCCAACCGGGTAACCATGCAGGTGCGCAAACCCGGTCACCAGGGTGCTGCCGTAGCGCGGCTTGAATTCGTCCAGGCGCGAGTCATCCACGATGCGCGCGATCACTTCGCGCACGTCGTAGGGCTTGCGTGTATCGGCGGGAATCACGCAATACAGCTCGTCGGCGGCATGCCGCGGCGGCAGCGGTGCCTGCACCGCCATGGAGAGCGCAGGCTTGCGCCAGTTGAGTTGCGCAATGATCGCGCGCACCCGCGCCAGCGCCTGTAGATCGTTGTCGGCGAAATGATCGGCCACCCCGGAAATGCGCGTGTGCACATCCGCACCGCCCAATTCTTCAGCGCTGACTTCTTCACCGGTGGCGGCTTTGACCAGGGGCGGGCCGCCGAGGAAGATGGTGCCCTGCTCGCGCACGATCACCGTTTCATCGCTCATGGCCGGCACATACGCGCCGCCCGCAGTGCACGAGCCCATCACGCAGGCGATCTGCGGGATGCCTTGCGCAGATAGATTGGCCTGGTTGTAGAAGATGCGGCCGAAGTGATCGCGGTCCGGGAAGACCTCGTCCTGCAGCGGCAGGAACGCACCGCCGGAGTCGACCAGATAGATGCACGGCAGCCGGTTCTGCTGCGCGATTTCTTGCGCGCGCAGATGTTTCTTCACCGTCATCGGGTAATAGGTGCCGCCCTTGACGGTGGCATCGTTGGCCACGATCACGCATTCCACTCCCGAAACGCGGCCGATGCCGGCCACCACGCCGGCGCAGGGCACCTGTTCGTCGTACATGCCATGCGCAGCCAGCGGCGCAATTTCCAGCAGAGCACTGCCCGGATCCAGCAGTGCATCGATGCGCGCACGCACCAGCAATTTGCCGCGCGCGGTGTGCTTGGCACGGGCTGCCTCGCTGCCGCCCAGCGCGGTGCGCGCCAGCGTGGCACGCAAGTCCTCGACCACCGCGCGCATCGCTGCCGCGTTGTGCTGGAAGCTCTCGCCGCCCACCTGCAGCTGGCTGTTGATCACGCTCATGATGGCTCCGTCAGGCAGTGCGTTCGAACAACTCGCGGCCGATCAGCATGCGCCGGATTTCCGAAGTGCCGGCGCCAATCTCGTACAGCTTGGCATCGCGCCACAGCCGCCCGGTGGGGTACTCGTTGATGTAGCCGTTGCCGCCCAGCACCTGGATCGCCTGGCCGGTGAGCCAGGTGGCCTTCTCGGCGGCATACAGGATCGCGCCAGCCGCATCCTGGCGCGTGGTGCGGCCCGCATCGCAGGCGCGTGCCACGGCATAGACATACGCACGGCACGCGTTGAGCCCCACGTACATGTCGGCCAGCTTGGCCTGCATCAGCTGGAAGGTGCCGATCGGCTCGCCAAACTGCTTGCGCTCGTGCACGTACGGCAGCACCACGTCCATGGCCGCGGCCATCAACCCGAGCGGGCCGCCGGCCAGCACCACGCGTTCGAAATCCAGCCCGGACATCAACACGCGCACGCCGCCGTTGAGCGTGCCCAGCACGTTCTCGGCCGGCACTTCGCAATCGGTGAACACCAGTTCGCAGGTGTTGGAGCCGCGCATGCCGAGCTTGTCGAGCTTCTGCGCGGTGGAAAACCCGGGCATGCCCTTTTCGACGATGAAGGCAGTGATGCCGCGCGCACCGGCGCTGGGGTCGGTCTTGGCGTACACCACCAACACATCGGCATCGGGGCCATTGGTGATCCACATCTTGCTGCCGTTGAGCACAAAGCGGTCGCCGCGTGCTTCGGCGCGCAGCTTCATCGACACCACGTCCGAGCCCGAGCCGGCCTCGCTCATCGCCAATGCGCCGACGTGCTCACCGGTGCACAGCTTGGGCAGGTAGCGCTGCTTCTGTTCGTGGGTGGCGTTCTTGCGCAACTGGTTGAGGCACAGGTTGGAGTGCGCGCCGTAGGACAGCCCGATCGCACCGCCGGCACGCGAAATTTCTTCCATCGCCACCACGTGCGCCAGGTAGCCCATGCCGCTGCCGCCGTATGCTTCTTCCACGGTCAGGCCCAGCAGGCCCTGCTCACCGAACAGCCGCCACAACTGCGCGGGGAAGACGTTGTCGTGATCGGCCGCCGCGGCGAGTGGGGCGATATGGTGGCTGGCGAAGGCGGCCACGCTTTCGCGCAGCAGATCGATGTCTTCGCCAAGCTCGAAATTCAAGGACGGCACATGCATGAAACGGCTCCGCTGAGGATCGGGACGTGCCGGTGGGAGCGGGCAGGGCCGCGCGGCGTGGTGACCAGCGTAACGGTCCTGATCGAAGAAGTGAACTAAAATTCAACTATTGAACCCGAACTCATCTCATGGCTTATCGACGCTCCGCCCTGATGGAAGAACGCCTGGCCGGCAACCGCGAACGCATCCTGCACGCGGCCCGTGCCCTGATTGCCGAGGGCGGTTACCGCAATGCGCCGGTCACCGCCGTGGCCGCGGCTGCCGGGGTTTCCACCGGGCAGATTTACCGGCATTTCCCGTCCAAAGCCGACTTGTTCGTGGAAGTTTTGAATGCCGCCGTCCAGCATGAAATGGGCATCCTGCGCGCCATCAGCGCCGAGCCGGTGAGTGCGGCCGAGCGCCTGCGCAAGGCGATTGCCGCCTTCGTGCGGCGCGCGCTGGCCGGCCCGGCGCTGGCCTATGCCTTCATCGCCGAGCCGGTGGAGGGCGAAGTGGATGCCGAGCGCATCCGCGGTCGGCGCCTGTTCGGCGAGGTCTTTCGCCAGTTGCTGGCCGAAGGCGTGGCGGCCGGCGAGTTTCCCGAGCAATCACTGGACGCCGCCGCAGCCTGCATCGTCGGCGCCTTCACCGAGGCGCTGGTCGGCCCGGTGGCGCCCAGCCGGCACGACCCGCAGCAGGGCGAGCAGCTGGTCGAGGCCATCTGCGGTTTCTGCCTGCGGGCGGTGGGAGCGCGCGGGCCGGGCTGACAGCGCACTGACTGTGCCGCGGCTGTGCTTCACCAGTGCGGTTTGCTGTGCATATACTGTGCACTCACCTTGCCGGAGCCGCGCGATGGTCGCTGTCCTCAATCCCCTGGCCCTGACCGAACGCCTACGCGTGCCGGACCGGACCATCCTCTCGCCATCGGCGATGGCCGGCCTGCTGGATCTCTCCCAACAGGAACTGGCCGAACTCGCTGGCGTGCACCGCAACAGCCTGCGGGTGCACCCGGAAAGCCCGCGCGTGCAGGACTTGCTACGCAATCTTTCGCGCCTGCTGGTGGCAATGGCGCAGATCCAGCCGGATGAGCGCCAACTGGTGTTTCATTTGAAAAACACCCCGATCCCGGCGTTCGAATTCGCCACCTTGCTGGAGGTGGTCAAGCAGGGCCGCACCGACGATGCGCTGACCTATCTGCGCACCGTGGCCGCCGGAGCGGCTGGTTGAAGCTGAGCGCCCCGGCGCAGTGCACCTTGTATCGCGCGTTCACCCCACGCTGGGCGGCGAGCCGCTGAGCGGCGCCGGCGCGGCGCGCTCGGGTGGACGCTTCAACCGGTTTGGGCAGCCGGCGCTGTATCTGTCGCTGCACCTGGACACCGCCGCCGCCGAGTACGCCCAGGCCGCGCCGTTCCTGCCGCCCTTCACCCTGGTGAGCTACCGCGCCGACCTGCCGGCACTGGCCGATGTACGGCTGCTCGACGCGAGCTGGGATGCGCTGTGGGCCGACTGGACCGATGACTGGCGCAAGGCGCTGGTCAACAAGGTCGAACCGGTCAGCTGGGTGCTGGGCGACCTGCTGCGCGAGGCGGCGATTCCCGGGGTGATCTTTCCCAGCATGGCGCAGCCCGGCGGCGTCAACGTGGCGCTGTTCCTGGACATGCTGCAGCCCGAGCAGGTGTTGCACGTGCTCGACGATGGCCGGCTGCCGCGTGATGGGCGCAGCTGGGCAGATCCGGCAGCGGAACGTCCCCCGGAATAAGCCGGCGCTCGGCCCACCTGCTGATCGACACCGTGTGCGAAACAGGTCATGCATTGTTCGGCGACATGAGCATGGTGTGGCTCGACCAAGCATCTCGGCAATTCGGCATTGCCGTACCGCCCGGCGACGTTTCGCTGAGACGCGGCACTGCATGCAATGCGCCATGCCCTAACCACTTCGCGCCTTTGCCCAACCAAGGTGTGGCCTGCACGATCGCCATGGCCGTGACGCCTGTGCCATCGGAAGTCACTCAGGCTTTCGCAACCGCCGCGCTGCCGTCTGCAGCAGCGCCACGCGTCAGTGCAGCAGCGAGAACGCCATCCCGGCGACAACAGGTGCAGCAATGGCCGCCGGCAAGATCAGGCCACGCCGGTACGGCAGCAACCACAGCGACAACACCGCCGCGCCTGCGGTCAGCGTGCCCAGCCACAGCACGCTGCCGATGCCCCAGCCTTGCGCCGACACCGCCAGCGCAAAAGTGAGCAGCAACAGCAGCCATCCCAGCGCGCGCAACTGACGTGAGCGGGTCATGCCCAGCGCGCGCCCACGCACCTCGTGCTGGTGTTTTTCCATCGCCAGGCACAAGGCCGCTAAGCCGGAAAAATTCAAGGCCAGCAACAGCACTACGCTCATGCGCCTTCCTGCACAGGCAGCGCGTTTTGCGGCGCAGGCGCGGCTTGCGCGCGTGCCTTGCGTGCCGCGGCGGATTGCGGCGCTTTCCAGTGCTGCAGGCGCCAGCCCGCGATGCCCAGGCACACGCCCAGGCCCAGGCACACCAGATCCACGCCGGCCAATGCCCATTGGCCTGCCGGCACGGTCACGCCCAGGTGCAGGTCGGTGGTCAGCGCGTTGATCAACGGTACCAACGCAAACAAGCCTGCGCCCAGGTACAGCTGCCAGCTCCACATCGCACGCCGCGGCCACACGAAGGCGGCGAGCAAGGCGCCACCCCAGGCGGCGAAGAACAGATGTGCTTCCATCGCCGCACGCGCTTCCAGCGCCACCGGCACCAGCCGGTTGGCCCAGAAAAACGCGGCGAACGCGATCGGCAGGCCGGCCACCGTGCCGATGTTGAGCGCGTCCACCAGGCGCAGCCCGAACCCGATGCGTCCAGCCTTGGCATGCGTGGGGCGTTCTTTCACGGCCCACATCACCACGCCGCTGGCCACCATCAGGCAGCCAAGCAGGCCGGAACCGAAGAACAGCGCGCGCATCCAGCCACCGGCGAAATGGGCGATATGCAGGCCCACCATCACCCCGCGGGTCTGGCTGGCGCCGCCGGGCGCGCCGCTGTACTGCAGGCGTTGCCCGCTGACGGCGTCATAGAGGATGGACGGCGCATCGGTGGACAGGTCGTTCGCCCGCTGGGTCACACCCACCGCCGCATGCGCATCGTTGGGCAGCGATACCGCCACCGTGCCCACATCGCCGCCACGCCAGTCGCTGCGCGCGCGCGCCACGAACTCCTCCAGCGGCCGCATGCGTGCCGGCGTACCTGCCGCAGTGCGCGTGTCTGCGACGCGGTTGGCGGACTCTTCGTAGAACCGCATTTCGTTGTCGGGGTACTGCGCCTTGATGCCCCACGGCAGGTACATGAACATCAAGGTCACGATGCCGGTGTAGGTGATCATCGCGTGGTACGGCAACGCGGTCACCGCGCTGACGTTATGAAAATCCAGCCACGAACGCAGGCCTTTGCCTGGGCGGAATGTAAAGAAATCCTTGAAGATCTTTTTGTGGGTGATCACGCCGCTGATGATCGCCACCAGCATGAACATCGCGCAGAAGCCGACGATGTAGCGCGCCCACACCACCGGCAGGTAATGCAGGTCGAAATGCAGCCGGTAGAAGAAGTCCCCGCCCAGCGTGTCGCGCGCGCTGATCGGGTTGCCGGTGGCCGGGTCGATGATGGCGTTGCCATATAGCTCGCGCCGGCTGAGCGTCTTGCCCGGCGGCGGCGCGGGATTCTGCCAATACATGGTCACCACCGGCGTGCGCGCATCCGGCAGCGTGATGTTCCAGCTTTGCGCATCGGGCGCGTGCGTTTGCAGATAGCGCTCGGCGCTGCGCATTGCCACCGCGCTGCTCACCGTGGTGGTGGGCAGTTCCGGGCGCATCCAGCGGCTGAGTTCGTCGCGGTAATAACTCGCGGTACCGCCCATGAAGATCAGCAGCAACACCCAGCCCACCAGCAGCCCGGTCCAGGTGTGCAGCCATGCCATCGATTGGCGAAACCCCTGCTTCATGCCGCGCCCCGTTGCAGCCACGCAGCGGCTGCGAACATGGCCACGGCCGGCACGCCGATGCCGACCCAGGCGCGCAGCACGCTGGCAGTGGCAAACGCCCACAGCGGCGCGCAGGCACACACCACGATGCCCACCAGCATGCTGGTCAGCACCGCCTCGCTGCGCGGCATCGGCAGCACCACTGCGAGCAGCAGGTTGGTCGCGCTGGCCAGCGCATAGCCACCGCCGATCGCGGCCACGCTGCGCCCAAGCACACCCAGCCAGGGGCGCTTGAACCAGGGAGCGGGCAGGGGCGAAGCCATGGACATGCGCAGGACGGTGGCGGCTTACTCGGCCAGGAAGGTCAGCGTGGTGATGTGGTGCACCACCGACACCGGCTTGCCGGCGATCTCACGCGTCACCGGCTCCTTGTTGGTCACCACCATGATGTGGCGGCCAGCACGCAGTGTTGGCAGCGTCACCTGGCCCTGTGCATCGGAGGTCAGCGTCTTCTGCCACTTCTGCGGGTCGATCAGGGTGACCTCGGCCTTGGGCAGCGGCTTGTTGCGATACAGCACCGTGAACGTCTTGCCGTTGGCGGTGGTGGGCACCAGCTCGAAGTCGAGCTTGGCGCTGGTGCTGCTGCGGCCGGCGCGCGCGTAGTAGCTCACCGTCTCGAAGGTCTCGCCTTCGCCCTTCCACGGCTCGAACACCGCATCGTCCTTGAGCCAGGCATCGCCGGCGCCGGACAGTGGCGCTGTCAGGTACTCGCTGCCGCGCTGCAGGGCACCGGCCTCGCCGGCGGCGCCGAACACGGTCGGCTTGACCACGCGCTTGATTTCGTCCTGGCCGTGGTCGAGGGTTTCCTGCGCCGGCTCACCGAAATAGATGCGGACCGGGCCGCTGCCGTCGCGCTCGATCCAGATCTCGTGGGCCTGCGCGGAGGACAGGCTGAGGCTGGCCGCGGCCAGGCAGGACAGCAGGAAGGATTTCATCGGACACCTCGTCGAACGCGGGAGTGAGCGCGCTAAACGCGCCATCAGTGGATGGGAATGATACGCAATTCCCGCAACCGAGACCAACGCACATGCGGCGCTGCGGCATTTTTCGAGCGGCCGCGAGCGTGTCGCAACCTTGGATGCAACGCGTGCCCAGTCATTGCAAGGGGTGTTGCACAGAGCGCGACGCCGGGCGCGCAGAGCGGCGCGAACTGTGCTCTATACTCCGGCGCTAGCAGAGGTCTTCGACCAACAGCCAGGGGTGAGCGCGTGCGGAATTACGACCTCGAGTTCCTGAAAAAATTCTCGATGGTGATTGGCTTGCTGGTAGTGATCACTCTGGGCTTGATCGCCCTGGCGGCCTATCTGCAACGTGCAGTCCCCGATGAAGTGTCGCCTACAGCCGCCAAGCGCCTGCAGCAACGCATTGCGCCGGCCGGCGCGGTCTATGCAGGCACCACCGGCGCCGCGGCGCAGGCCGCCGCCCAGGCTGCGGCACTGGCCAAGGCCTCGTCGCAATCCGCCTACGGTGGCAGCACCGACGGCAAGACCATCTTCGACAACCTGTGCACCGCCTGCCACACCACCGGCGTGGGCAAGGCGCCGACGCTGGACCACTCGCATTGGGACGCGCGCATTGCGCAGGGCAAGGACACGCTCTACAAGCACGCGATCGAGGGCTATACCGGCCCGGATGGCGGCATCATGCCGGCCAAGGGCGGCAACCCTGCGCTCACCGAAGAACAAGTGCGCGCCACCGTGGACTGGATGCTGTCCAACCTGAAATAGGGGTTTTCCGCGCCAAAGCGCCACGTGTCATCGCGCTGAGCATGCTTGGGCTAACGACAGCGGGTGCGTAACATTCGCTGCGGCGGTATGCGCCCGCAGCGATGGCTGGCCCACTGCAACTGCCGTTGTCCTGCCTGCGCCGCCGTCCTGGCGGCGTTTGTGTTTGTCTTCCCTTGAACGTGTGGAGTGTCTCAATGCTGCGTTGTCCGCTTGTCGTGCTGAGCCTGATCGGCCTGTTGGCGCCCGTGTTGTGCCGCGCCGCCGAAGGCGCGCCGCAGCGCCTGACCATTGCCGACGTGCAGGGCGAGGACACCCGCAGCCCGTTCGACGGCCGCCTGGTCGAGGTGGAAGGCATCGTCACCGCCGATACGCGCTTGGGTCTGGCGGGCCTGTTCGTGCAACAGCCCGGCACCGAGCCGCGGCGCTCGCACGGGGTGTTCGTGACCGGCGCCGGCGAGGCGCAGGTGGCGGTGGGCGACCGCGTGCGGATCGTGGGCACGGTGCGCGAGGTCGGTGCTGGCGGCGACGCCAGCCTGACCACGCTGCAGGCCACCACGCTCGAGGTGCTGGCCAGCAACCAGCCGGTGCCGGTGCGCATGCTCAGCGGGCCGCCGGCCAACTGGGAAGCACTGGAAGGCGAACACGTTCGCCTGGCCGCGGTCACACTCAATGGCAGCGACCGCCTGGCCAGCAACGGCGAGCTGATCGCCGCCTTTGGTGGCCGGTTGTGGCAGCCCAGCGAAGTGGCCGCGGCCGGCACGCCCGCCTTCGCGCAGACCGAAGCCGACAACGCGCGCCGCCGGGTGTTGCTGGACGACGCGCGCAACGGCCGCACACCGAAGGCCGTGTCCTACCTGCCGGCCGAGGCGAACTTACGTGTGGGCAGCCTGCTCAGGCAGGTCGATGGCATCGTCGATCAGCGCTACGACGGCCAGTACCGCATCCAGGTGCTGGCGCCGCTGACGCTGCCCGCACTGCCTGCGCCGGTGGCACCGCAGGTGGGCGGCGATCTGCGCATCGCCTCGTTCAACCTGGAGAACTTCTTCAACGGCAACGGGCGCGGCGGCGGCTTCCCGACCAAGCGCGGGGCGCGCACGCACGAACAGTTCCAGGCGCAGCTGGCCAAGCTGGTGGCCACCATCGTGCCGCTGCAGGCTGATGTGGCTGCGCTGATGGAACTGGAAAACGACGGCAACGACGGCGACACCGCCGTGACGCAGCTGGTGGCTGCGCTCAACGCCGCCGGCAAGGACAAGGATTGGCGCTTCGTGGACAGCGGCAGCGGCCCGGGCGACGACGCGATCCGCGTCGGCATCGTGTACCGCAGCACCCAGGTCACCCCGGTCGGCAAACCGGCCACGCTGACCGGCGGGCCGTTCGACAGCCATAGCCGCGTGCCATTGGCGCAAGCATTCCGCAGCAGCCGCGGCGCGACCTTCGTGGTGGTGGCCAACCACTTCAAGTCCAAGGGTTGCGGCACCGCCAGTGGCGCCGATGCCGATCAGCACGACGGCCAGGCCTGCTGGAATGCCACCCGCACCGAGTCGGCCAAGCGCCTGCACCAGTGGCTGCAGAGCGACCCCACCGGCGCGCAGACCAAACTGGCCGTGTTGCTGGGCGACTTCAACGCCTATGCGATGGAAACCCCCATGCGCAGCCTGCGCGCCAGCGGCTGGCAGGACGCCTTTGCCGTGGTCGGTGTGAAGCAGCCTTACAGCTACGTCTACGACGGCATGAGCGGCCGCTTGGACCACGCCCTGCTGAGCCCGGCGATGGCCAAGCAGCTGCGTGGCGCGGCGGAATGGCACATCAACGCCGACGCGATGGACGATGCCGGCTATGCCAAGCGCAACCTGCCAGGCCCGTGGCGCAGCTCCGACCACGATCCGGTGCTCTTGGGATTTGCGCTCTGAGCGCACTTCCACGCGCGGCAGCAGCGCGCGCTGGTGATCGCAAACGCTGGCCGATCACCCGCCGGCTGGGTTAGGCCAGCCCGAGGTGCGCCGCGGCCGGCACGCGTGCAGGCTTGCCCAGTGGACCTGCGTGTGCGAAAGGGGAACGGGGTGTCGCCGGCCCGGCCTTGCCGAGCCGCGGCGAGCCGATCGCCCAGGGCGTGCCGCGCTTAGCGGGCGCAATGCACATGACGGCGCAAGCGCAGGTTGACCAGATGGGCGCCGGCCAGCAGCAGGCTGCCGGCGACCGTGACCGGCGTTTCCAGCGCGGCGGCCAATAGCCCGCTGGCGCCCAGCACCAGCCCGGTCAGCCCGAACACCGCCAGCCCCCAGACCGGTGCCGGCAACCGGTGGCGGCGATGGCTGCTCCAGAGCGCGTAGCCACTGAGCGGCACCGCGGCGGTGGCGAAGACCACATGCACCCATTCGGCTTGCTCCCAGCGCCCCAACAGGGGCAGCGCCGCCGCCAGCAGCGGCAGGGCCAGGCAGTGCAGCAGGCACAGGCTGGACAGGGCAATGGCCGAGGTGTCCAGCGCAGACGCAGAGGCGCGCATCGATCGTTCTCTGAAATGGCGAAGTGTTATACAGTAACATTTCCAGCCACGAGAGTTCGCCATGCCTGTCCTCGCCCCCCGCGATTCGCGCCTGCCCGTCACCGTGTTGTCCGGCTTCCTGGGCGCCGGCAAGACCACCTTGCTCAACCGCATCCTGCACAACCGCGAGGGGCTGCGGGTGGCGGTGATCGTCAACGACATGAGCGAGATCAACATCGATGCGCAGCTGTTGCGCGAGGGTGGGGCGGCGCTGCGGCGCACCGACGAGACGCTGGTGGAATTCAGCAATGGCTGCATCTGCTGCACGTTGCGCGACGATCTGCTGCAGGAAGTGAAGCGCCTGGCCAGCGAGCGCCGCTACGACTATCTGTTGATCGAATCCACCGGCATCGCCGAGCCGATGCCGGTGGCGGCCACCTTTGCGGTGCGCGATGCCGATGGTTTCAGCCTGTCGGATATCGCCCGGCTCGACACCATGGTGACGGTGGTGGACGGCAGCCGTTTTCTCGAGGATTTCGGCTCTGCGGCCACGCTGGCCGAGCTCGGCCAGCAGGCCGGCCCGGACGATACGCGCGGGTTGGTACAGCTGCTCGGCGACCAGGTGGAGTTCGCCGATGTGCTGGTGATCAGCAAGTGCGACCAGATCGACATGCAACGTCTGCACCGCCTGCATGCCGTGTTACGTGCGCTCAATCGCGATGCGGCGATCGTCGATGCCGCGCATGGCGAGGTGCCGTTGCGGCATCTGCTGGACACCGGGCGTTTCGACTTCACCCGCGCGCAGTTGGCGCCGGGCTGGATGCAGGAGTTGCGCGGCCAGCACACGCCGGAGACCGAAGAATATGGCATCACCAGTTTCGTCTATCGTGCGCGCCGGCCCTTCCACCCGCAGCGCTTCGCACGCATGGTGCGCGACGGCCTACCGCAGGTGATCCGCAGCAAGGGCTTCTTCTGGCTGGCCAGCCGCATGGACTGGGTGGGCGAATTGTCCAGCGTCGGCGGCGCGACCCAGACCACGGCTGCGGGCTTCTGGTTCGCCGCGCGCCATCGTGTGGATGCGCAGATCATCGGTGAGGCGCCGCAGATCCCGATCACGCCGCTGCCGTACACCGACATCGGCTGGCAACGTCAACAGACCACCTGCTGGAGCGCACCGCTGCCGCAGCTGCACGAAGTGGGCGATGCCAGCGAATACGCCGCGATGCAGCGGCTGTGGCACCCGCTGTGGGGCGACCGTCGCCAGGAGCTGGCGGTGATCGGCGTGGACATGGATGCGCCGCGCACGCGCGCTGCGCTGGATGCCTGCCTGCTCAGCGATCACGAACTGCGCCAGGGCCCGGCGCAATGGCAACTGCTGGACGATCCGTTTCCGCACTGGCAGCGTTGATGGTGGATTGCATCACGCTGTCGACATCCGTTCGCCTGGTACCGGATGCAATCGGCAGCAGGCTGCATCCCCAGTACGGCGTGCGGATGTGCCGCACTGGGTGGCGTCGCATGTTTCACCTGCGGCTGCGCGCGGCGTGCACCTGCAAGCTGCGCTGTCCGGATCTTCAGTAGTAGCCGTTGTCGATTGCCTCTTGATGGGCATCTCTTTCTTTTTCGAAAGACTGTCGACGCTGTTCGGCGGTGGTGGGGATGCCTGACATCAGGCGCGGCGCTCCCAACCTTTCCAGCTGGTCGTCGGTGCTTCTGACGATCTGTTCCAACGCAAGCATGTTCTGGTAGCCCTGCATCATGCGTTGCAGGCGCCGTATCTGCTCCTTGGGTGCGTCGCCTTGCTTCAATGACTCCAGGCGCCGCTGCGCGCGTGCGTAGTTTCTGGCCAGGGCGGCTCTGTCGACGGATTTACGCCGTGCCTTGAGTACTTCGCGCCGGTTGTGCTGCATGGCGTCCATCTGCACCATGGCCAGGCCGCTGCTCGTGGTGCGCGGTGCGCGGATGTCTTCCATCGGTGCCAGTGCGACCAGCAGTGCCTCGAGCTGACTATCGCGGACCTCGTTGCGCCACGCGATCAGGGCCGCCCGTGTCTTGAGCAGGTGTTGCTCCTGTGGAGTTGCCTCGCGGTCCTCCATGAACAGCTGCTTTTGAATATCGCTGCACTGCCTGGTGATCTCTTCCAGTTGCAGATCCAGGCGGCGCAACGAGGGCTGCCGTCCGGGCTGGGGACGTGGGGAGGGCAGCGACGATTGCGCGGGCGTGATCGGCACCGGGGGCGATGCCGGCTTGTCGTGCTGCGGCGGCTGGCCCTCGTCACGGCGCATTCTTTCGGGAATGGGCGGTTGCATTCTCGGATCGACGGGGCGTTGCGGCCCGTGCAGTTGCTGCGCACGCGCTGGCTTGGGCGGAACCGACATCGACTGTCTTGTGGGCGGGGTCTGTTGCGGTTGCGGTTGCGGTCGCTGCACCCGCTCATGATCCGTTGCGTTGGGCACCGGTGGCTGCCAACGCTGATCGACGCGGGCCTGCGTTCCGTGCTGTTGTTGCGTGCGACCGGGCGTCACGGCTGCCGTGTGCGCAGGTGGGCTTTCCACTGTTTCAAGCGTTGGAGAAGAGCCCATGCACGTCAACGGCAACTGCTTGCGTAACGATGCCAGCGATTTACGCGCCGAGGCGAGCATGCCGCGATGGGATTTCGACGCGCCCTGTGATGTTGTTGACTTGGGAGCCTGAGAGAGCGGGTGCTGCGGTGACGCACCTGGAATCAACGGCGTCGTCTTGTTCGGATTGGCGCCGTGCGGTTCCGGGGCGACGCGATGGCGGCTGTTAAACAACTGACTCAGGCGCATCACACACTCCCTTGGGTCGTTTGCACGCATGATAGCCAGCGCTGCATCCCCCTCAAGGCGAGTTGCGAACCGGCGTCGCGCCGGCCGAATGCCGCCATCAGCCCAACCGCATGCCCCAGGCGATCGCTGCGATTGCCGGCGCCGCCAGCAACAGCCCCAACCAGCCGCGGCGGCCGATGCGCTCGCCAAATGCCAGCTTGCCGACGAGTGCTCCCAGGATGACCACGCCCAGGTTCATGCTGGCGAAGACGGTGGCCGGGCTATGCGGCAGTAGCTGATGGGCGCGCACGTAACACAGGATGTTGCCGAAATTGAGCGCGCCAAGCAGCACGCCGGCGAGCAGGTTGCGAAAGCTCAGGCGCGCAACACCGCCCCGGCGAACAACCTGCAGGCCAAGCATCAGCACACCTGCCAGCGCAAAGCACAGCGTCAACGACGTCAGCGACGGCGTACCGGCCTGTGCGATGTGCTTGAGCAACAGATCGATCAGGGCAAAGCCCAGCCACACGCCTGCCAGCCATGGCCAGCCGATCGAGGCCGGCGCTGAATCCGCACCGGCGGCCTGACGTGGCCGTTGCAGGATGCAGACGATGGCCAGCAGACCCAGACCCAGTCCCGCCAGCTTCCAGGCATTGACCGGTTCACCAAAGAGCGTGAACGCCGCCGCCAGCGAGAGCAGGAGCGACAGGCGTTGGGCAATGTCGGTACGGACGATGCCGGCGGTGGCGACCGCGCGTGCCAGCAGCATGAAGATCGACGGCAGCGCCACCGCCAATGCAAACAGTGCCAGCCAGGGCGTGGTCGGCGCGCGCAGCGTGTCCAGTGACGGATGCAGGGTCAGCCACGCAAGCAGCGCGGCAGTGGCGTAGTTCCAGGTGATCGCCTGCGCAGCGTCCAGGCGATAGCGCGGCAGCAGCTTGAGAACCACCGACACCAGGACACTGCAAACGACGGCAAACAGCAGAAAATGCATGGGCAACGCAACGAAGTGTGCAGGCAGGGCGATGAACGCGGCCGGCGGGGCGGCTATTATGACGGTATGTCCAATCCCTTATTCCCCACCGAATCGGCTGCACTGACGTTGGACGGGCCGGTCGGCCCGCTCGATGTCGCGGTCGATCTGCCCGAGCCGGACGTTGCCGTGCAACCGGTCACCGCCATCGTCTGCCACCCGCTCTCCACCGAGGGCGGCAGCATGCACAACAAGGTCGTCACCATGGCTGCGCGCGCGCTGCGCGAGTTGGGGATCACCGTAGTGCGCTTCAATTTCCGCAGTGTCGGCAACTCGGCCGGTGCGTTCGATCATGGCGAAGGCGAGCAGGACGACCTGCGTGCGATCGCCGCATGGGTGCGCAGCCAGCGCCCGGGCGACACGCTGTGGCTGGCCGGTTTCAGCTTCGGGGCGTATGTGTCGTTGCGCGCCGCCGGCTCGCTCGCACCGCAGGTGCTCATCTCGATCGCGCCGCCGGCCGGGCGCTGGGATTTCAGCGACATGCAGCCGCCGGCACACTGGCTGGTGATCCAGGGCGATGCCGACGAGATCGTCGACCCGCAGGCGGTCTACGACTGGCTGGAGACGCTGGACCAGCAGCCCACGCTGGTGCGCATGCCCGACACCAGCCACTTCTTCCACCGCAAATTGATCGACCTGCGCGGTGCGCTTCAGCACGGTGTGCGGCGCTGGCTACCGGCCACGCCCTGAGTGCGACAGCTTGCAGGTGCATTGCCAGACGATGCGCCGTTGAACGGCGCCGGCCACGGCCGGCCCGCGGAGAAACACGATGAGTGAGATGACCCCGTCGCAGCGCTACGCCGCCGGCGTACAACGTGGCGACTGGCGCGCCGATCCTGCGCAGCAGGCGGCCCTGGCCGAGCTGGACCGGATCCACGAAGCACTGGTGGACAGTGCGCAGGACGGCTGGCTGGATCGGCTGTCGGCGTTCTGGAAAAAACCCGAGCCGGTGCGCGGGCTGTATTTCTGGGGTGGTGTGGGGCGCGGCAAGACCTTCCTGGTCGACCTGTTCTACGACGGCCTGCCGATCAAGCAGAAGTACCGCACCCACTTCCATCGCTTCATGCGCGGCGTGCATGAGCGCCTGCGCGAGCATGCCGGGCAGAGCGACCCGCTGGCCAAGATTGCCCAGGAATGGCGCGAAAACCTGCGCGTGCTGGTGCTGGACGAATTCTTCGTCACCGACATTGGCGATGCGATGCTGCTGGCGCGCCTGCTCGAGCGCCTGTTCGCCGAAGGCGTGACCTTGGTGACCACCTCCAACACCGCACCGGAAAACCTGTACGCCAACGGCTTGCAGCGCGACAGCTTCCTGCCGGCGATCGGCTTGCTGCAGAAGTTCTGCGTGGAGCTCTACGCCGAGGGCACCGAGGACTACCGCATGCGCGCGCTGACGCGTTCGCCGGTGTACCGCGCGCCGCTGGATGCGCAGGCCGATGGCTGGCTGGCGCAGCGCTGGGCGGAGCTGAGCGGCAACGCCGAGGCGCGCAGCGGCAACATCGAGATCGAGGCGCGCAAGATCGCCGTGCGTGCGCGTGGCAAGAGCATCGCCTGGTTCGATTTTGCCGCGTTGTGCGAAGGCCCGCGCGGGCCGGCCGACTACATCGAGATCGCCCGCGAATTCACCACCGTGCTGTTGGGCGGCATCCCGCATTTCGACCGCATGAATGAAGACGCCGCCCGCCGCTTCGTCAACCTGATCGACGAGTTGTACGACCGCCACGTCAATCTGGTCTGCACTGCGCAGGACGCACCGCCGGCGTTGTACAGCGGCCAGCGCCTGGCCGGTGCATTCGAGCGTACCGCTTCGCGCCTGATAGAAATGCAGAGCGCTGACTATCTGGCAACCGCGCATCGCGCATGAGTGCGCGCACGCGCCCTGCGCCGGGTCGCCACACGATCCGCGTCAGCGAAGACGACTGCGGGTTGGGCCAGTTTGGCGGTGGCGCGTGGTTGAGCGATGCGGCGTTGTGGCCCAGCGATCCGTCGACCGGCCGGCCCATGACGCCGGTTGTCATGCTGACCGATCTGTTCCTGCCCAGCGTCTGGTTGGCCGACGACATGGCTGTGACGGTCTTCGCGGCACTGGGCCGCGAAGGCGACGCGTACAACCGGACAGCGCTGCGCACGCTCACCATCCACCAGCAGAGCGAGCTCGAAAAAATCGACGCTGGCCATAGCAAGGTGGTGTTGCACCGACGTGCCGCGCGCGAACTGGTGCGCGACACGGTGATGCTCCCGCGGCATTTTGTGGGACTGCAGCCCTTCGACGAACGCGATGCTGAGGAAGAGGCCGAAGACGCCGACAACGGTGCAGGCATGAGCAAGCAGCTGGGCCGCCCGTGCTGGCTGCAGGACCCCATCCACGAGCATCCGCGTCATTACTTCCTTGCCCAGTTCGTCGAGTCGGACCTGCGTCAGCAGGACCCGGCCTACGATGGCCTGTTCGCCGACGGGACGGGTTACCTGTTTGCAGAACAGCGCGCGAAGGTACTGCGCCAAGGCGATTCGGCTGGCTATTTCTTCATCCAGTTCACCTGATCCCAGCCAAGCCCGGGCACTCGGGCGGGCGAGCGCTGCTCGGCGAATACGGTAACGGCCAACCGCACCGGCATCCTGCGAAAGACGCAGGTGCGCCGACGCACTGCCACCGGATGGCGGAGGGCAGGGTGGTGCGGATGTGTGCCCCGATCCACAGCCCGGAGTTTTCCCGAACACAGACACAGGTCCAGTTCGCTTGCGGCCACGCCCCAGTAGCTGCGGCGAGCCCAATCCTTCATTCAGAAAAAATCGCTTGCAATTAAATCGTGCACTATTTAAATTGCAGCCCATGGACACCGCAACGCCCACCACCGATCGCACCAACGCCCTGCTGCAGCTGGACAACCAGCTCTGCTTCGCGCTGTATTCGGCCAACCTGGCGATGCACAAGCTCTACCGCGGGCTGCTGAAGACTCTGGACCTGACCTATCCGCAGTACCTGGTGATGCTGGTGTTGTGGGAGAACGATGGCCGCAGCGTCTCGGAGATCGGCGAGCGGCTGTATCTGGATTCGGCCACGCTGACCCCGCTGCTCAAGCGGCTGGAAAGCGCCGGTCTGCTGACCCGGACCCGGGCCGCGCACGACGAGCGCCAGGTGATCATCGGGCTTGCCGATGCCGGCCGCGCGCTGCGCAGCAAGGCGGGTGCGGTGCCGGAACAAGTCTTCTGCGCGTCGGCCTGTTCGCTGGAGGAACTGCGTCAGCTCAAGCAGGAACTGGAAAAGCTGCGTACCAGCCTGGGCGCCGCCTGACCAAGCCACGTCATTCATTGTTCTGCCAAACATGTAGGGCACGATTTAATAACTCGCTATTCAATGCGCAATCCGCGCTCACTCAGGAGAACCACCATGGCCTCACCCGAAAAAGTCCTCTACACCGCCCACGCCACTGCCACCGGTGGCCGCGAAGGCCGCGCCGTGTCGTCCGACAGCGCCCTGGACGTCAAGCTCTCCACCCCGCGTGAGCTCGGCGGCGCCGGCGGCGATGGCACCAACCCGGAGCAGCTGTTCGCAGCCGGTTATTCGGCCTGCTTCATCGGCGCGATGAAGGCCGTGGCCGCGCAGGACAAGCTCAAATTGCCGGGCGAGATCAGCATCGACGGCAGCGTCGGTATCGGCCAGATTCCGGGCGGTTTCGGCATCGCAGTGGAACTGAAGATCGCCGTGCCGGGCATGGAGCCGGCCGAGCTGCAGGCGCTGGTCGACAAGGCCCACCAGGTGTGCCCGTACTCCAATGCCACCCGCGGCAACATCGACGTCACCCTGACGCTGGCCTGATCCTTTCCCGGATATCCCCCATGAAACGCTACCCATCGTTGCTGCTGTTTGGCACGTTGGCGTCGGCAACCGGCGGCGCGCTTGCCGCGCCGACCGGTCCTGCCGCACCGGCCGCTTCCCCGAAAGTCCAGGCCTTGCTGGACGTCCTCAACTCCGCCGGCGGCAAGCCGATGGAGCAACTCACCCCGCAGCAGGCCCGCAAGGTGCTGGTGGACGCGCAGGCTGGCGCAACCCTGCCGGCCGCCGAGGTGACCCGCAAGACGATCACCGTCGACGGCAAGCCGCTCGGGCTGGTGGTGGTCAAGCCGCCGGGCAGTGCCGGCAAGACGTAGCCGGTGTTCATGTTTTTCCACGGCGGCGGTTGGGTGCTGGGTGATTTCCCCACCCATGAGCGGCTGATTCGCGACCTGGCGCGGGCCTCGGGTGCGGCGGCGGTGTATGTGGACTACAGCCCTTCGCCGGAGGCGCGCTATCCGGTGGCGATCCACCAGGCCTATGCCGCGACCAAATGGGTGGCTGCGCACGGTGCCGAGATCGGCGTGGACGGCACGCGGTTGGCGCTGGTGGGCAACAGCGTCGGCGGCAACATGGCGGCCTCGGTCGCCCTGCAGGCCAAGGCGGCGGGCACCCCGGCCATCCGCTATGAAGTGCTGCTATGGCCGGTAACCGATGCCGCGTTCGATAACGGCTCTTACCAGCGGTTTCAGCAGGGTTATTTCCTCAGCCGCAACATGATGCGCTGGTTCTGGGACAGCTACACCACCGACCCGGCGCAGCGCCGCGAGATCTACGCCTCGCCATTGCAGGCCAGCGTAGAACAGCTCAAGGGCTTGCCGCCGACCTTGATCCAGACCGCCGAACTGGATGTCTTGCGCGACGAAGGCGAAGCCTACGGCCGCAAGCTCGACCAGGCCGGCGTGGAGGTCACCGTGATCCGCTACAACGGCCTGATTCACGACTACGGCTTGCTCAACGCACTCAGCGATGTGCCGGCCGTCCGTACCGCGATCCGTCAGGCCGGCGACGCGTTGCAGCAGCACCTGGCCAAGTAAGGGCGGCTAACAAAACGTAGCGAGCAGTCGTCAGGTGGGTGCGGACGGCGCGGAGGAACCGGAGTGTCCGTGGGTACATGCCGATTCCGAGCACCGGCCGCGCCCGCCTGGCGGCTGCGCAGCAGTTTTGATAGCTGCTCTAATGCCGCACTGCTGGGCCGATAGCTGCGGCGTGGGCGTGTCTGCCTGCGCGGCGCAGGCCACCAGCCACAGCAGCGGGAGCAGGAAAACGCGGGGACGCATCGCACGCGCTTCCGGGTAGGGGATTGCAGCATCGGGCAGTGGGCGCCGCCGCGCCATGGCCGGAAAGTCAGGGTGCCGACAGGGGGGATCCGGCCAATGGTGGGTGTGAGACCAGCGATCAAGGCGACCGGGCAGCCGCAAGGCGGGCGCGGCCGGCGCCTGGACCCGCATGGACCCGTTGCTCCGCGGCGCCTGTACCGATGACGCGCCCCATGTTTTGTCAGCTGCTCTAAAGCGTGAACCGGGTCGAGCATCTGCGTCATGACATCGTGCAAACGACTGGATCACTGGATTCTCACGGCGTATGGTGTGAATTATGTTGCACAGCAGCATCGGAGCCCCGCAATGCTCGACTCACGCATCGAAAAGGTTGATCTGGCACTGACCGAGATCGCCCAGGACCCATCGGAGAAGGTGGCACTGTGGCAATGGGCCTGCCGCGAAATGCTGCATGAGACGCTGATCGGCATGCACCAGCTCTCGCATCTGGCCGGCATCGCGCGGCACGTGGCTAATGACTGGCGCGCCCCGGTGGATGTGATCGCACCCGCAAAGCCCTACCTGGCGCCGTCGGCACTGGCCGACCGGCGCCTGCCGCAGGTGCTCGATGGCTTGGGCAGCACCCAGGACGACGCTGACCGCGCCAGCCTGTGGCGGCTACGCTACGCCAGCCTGATCGCCTCCACGCTGCAAGGCATGCAGGCGCTGGCCGAAAAGCACCGCATCGATCGCCAAGCGATGGCGATCAGCCAGTTGAATTGATTCGCAGCAGTAACGGTCGGCGCGCTGCGCCGACAGCTGTTTTCCAAGTGATACGCAAGTTGGTGCGCGTCAAACGCACGCGCAAGCCGTTAGAGCACAACGCAGTGCGCAGCCTGCGCACTAGCGCACCCTGCAACGTCCAAGCGCGACGCGCTTGAGGTGAGTGACGCGCGCAATGCGCCTAGTGACGCACCGCAGCGTCTTCCATATGCCGCCATGCCTGCCGCACGATCCAGCGCGCCTGATCCCAGGGCACCGATAACGTGGGCTGATACCGGTAGTAGCCATCCTGAAGAACTCGATACAGCTGCGCCTCGGTGGCGCGTGGGTAGGCCAGGTAGATGTCGTAGCCGAGCGTGAGCACGCGTGCGTAATCGGCGAAGTCATAGCCGCCCAGATGACCCTCGGCGTGGATGCCGCGCCAGTAGGAAATCTCGGCGTCGACATTGACGACGCGCTGGGTCGAAACAGATGCGGTGTGCATGGGTAGGACTCCGTGGTCGAGACTACCCCCCCTGTTTTTGCACCCTAGCAGCGCCTTGGCCGCGCAGCCAGCGCATGGCGACGAGCGGTGCAGCAGTACCGCAAAACCCGCACCGGCAGCGTGCCGGTACGGATGCAAACCCTCGCGTGTGTCGCAGTCAGGCTCAGTCCCAGTCGGGCGCAATCGCTTTCGGGTTGGCCAGGCGTTCGCCACGGTCCAGCGCGGCGATCTCGGCCATGTCCTGCTCACTCAGGTGCAGGCTCTGCGCCTTGAGGTTGCTTTCCAGATTCGCCCGCTTGGTCGAGGACGGAATTACCGAATAGCCCTGCTGCAGGGCCCAGGCCAGCGTGACCTGCGCCGGCGTGGCGTCGTGGCGCTTGGCGATCGCCTGGATTACCGGATCCTTGAGCACTTCGCCCACGGCCAGGGTCATGTACGAGGTGACATGGATGCCCTGCTCGCGCAGGAACGCGATCAGCGTGCGGTTCTGCAGGTACGGATGCACTTCGATCTGGTTGGTGGCGATCGCATCGGCGCCGAGGATCTCGATTGCCTGGCGCGTGAGCGCAATGGTGAAGTTGGAGACACCGATCGCGCGGGTCAGCCCCTGCGCCTTGGCATCGGCCAGCGCCTCCAGATACTCGCGCATCGGCACCTGGTCTTTGGGCGAGGGCCAGTGGATCAGGGTGAGGTCGACATAATCGGTGCCGAGCTTGCGCAGGCTTTCCTGCAGGCTGGGTTGCAGCGTGTCGCGGCTGAACCGGTCCACCCAGATCTTGGTGGTCACAAACAGCTGATCGCGCGGCACGCCGGCATCGGCAATGGCCTGGCCAACCTGCGCTTCGTTGTCGTAGATCTGTGCGGTATCGATGGCGCGATACCCCAGCGCCAGTGCGTTGCGCACCGAGTCGATGACAACCTGGTCCTTGAGGCGAAACGTACCGAGGCCAAATGCGGGGACAGTCATGAGGTTCCTTGCGTGTTGGGAGGTGGTAAATGAAGCAGTGATACGGATGCAGGTATGGCAGCGCGACTCAGTCGAGTGCGACCACGGCCTTGCCGAAGTTTTCGCCGCGCAGCAGGCTGATCAGCCCTTGTGGTGCGCTGTCCAGGCCGTGCAGCACGTGCTCGCGGTACTGGATCTTGTCCTCGCGCAGCCACTGGCCCATTTCGCGTAAAAACGCCGGCATCAGGCGGATGAAATCGTGCTGGATGAAGCCGCGCACGGTCAGGCGCTTGCGCAGCACCTGGCCGATGAAATCAGGCAGCCGATCCGGCCCGGGCGCGACCTGGCCGCGGCTGTTGTAGGTGGCCACCACGCCGCACACCGGGATGCGCGCGAAATCGTTGAGCTGCGGCATCACCGCATCGAACACCTTGCCGCCGACGTTTTCGAAATAGACGTCGATGCCGTCCGGCGTGGCGGCGCGCAATTGCGCGGCAAAATCCTCGGCGCGGTGATCCAGCGCCACGTCGACACGCAGCGTGTCGCGCAGGTAGCGGACTTTTTCTTCGCCACCGGCGATGGCCACCACGCGCAGCCCTTGCAGGCGCGCCAGCTGGGCCACGGTGGCACCGACCGGCCCGCTGGCCGCCGCCACCACCAGGGTTTCGCCGGCTTGCGGCTTGCCGATCTCGTGCAGGCCGGCGTAAGCGGTGAAGCCGGGCATGCCGTACACACCGAGCGCGGTGCTCAACGGCAGCGCATCGTCCTTGGGCAGCTTGCGCAGCGGCGCGGTGGGCTCCAGCACGGTGTGGGTCTGCCAGCCGCCGCCCAGCACCAGGAGCTCGCCTGGGTGGTAATCGGGATGGTTCGATTCCAGCACCTCGCCCACGGTGCCGCCTTCCATGACCGCATCGATGGCGACCGGCGCGGCGTACGAGGGGCCTTCGTCCATGCGACCGCGCATGTACGGGTCCAGTGACAAAAAGCGATTGCGGACCAGGATCTGGTTGTGCCCGGTTGGCGGCACCGGGGCGTCTTCGATGCGGAAGTTGTCGGTGCCGGGTTCGCCGTGCGGGCGTGAGGCCAGCACGATGCGGCGGTTGGTGAGCGATGTCATGCGAATTCCTCGCGGAAGGGACCGCGCAAGGCGCGGTCGTGGGGGCACAGCCGCCGTGCGGCTGCGCGAGGTGAGTGAATGGCGAGGCGGTGGCGCAGTGGCTGATGCGGATCAGGCGCCGGCTGGTTCCGCTGCGCTGGCCTCGTCGAGCTGCGCGATCTGCGCATCGCTGAGCGTGATCTGCCCGGCCGCCAGCACGTCCTGCAACTGGGTCACGCTGGTGGCGCTGACGATCGGCGCGGTGACACTGGGGCGCGCGATCAACCACGCCAGCGCAATCTGTGCAGGCGTGGCGGTGTGGGTGGCGGCCAGATCATCCAGCGCCTGCAGGATGCGCAAGCCACGCGGATTGACGTATTGCTTGACCACCGAGGCACCACGCGCGCTGCTCTTGCCGGCGTCATCGGCGCTGCGGTACTTGCCGGTGAGAAAACCGCTGGCCAGCGAGTAGTAACTGATCACGCCCAGGCCGCGTTCCTGCACCAGCGGTTCCAATTCCTCTTCGAAGCCGGCGCGGTCGTAGAGGTTGTATTCGGGCTGCAGGCTTTCATAGCGCGGCAGGTTGTATTGCGCCGACACATCCAGCGCATCGCGCAGGCGCGCTGCCGTGTAGTTGGAGGCGCCGATCGCACGCACCTTGCCCTGTTCGATCAGCCGGCCGAATGCCGCCAGCGTGGCTTCCAGCGGAATCGATTCGTCGTCTTCGTGTGCCTGGTACAGATCGATCACATCGGTCTGCAGGCGCGACAGCGAATCTTCCACCGCCGCTGCGATGTTGTCCGGCGACAGGCCCGGGTGTTCGCTCCACTTGGCGACCTTGGTGGCGATCAGCACCTTGTCGCGTTTGCCGCTGCGGGCCAGCCAGCGGCCGATGATGGTTTCCGATTCGCCACCGCGATTGCCGGGCACCCAACCGGAGTACGCGTCGGCGGTATCGATCATGTTGAAGCCGGCATCGACGAAGGCGTCGAGCAACGCGAACGAGGTGGCCTCGTCGGCGCTCCAGCCAAACACGTTGCCACCGAACACGATCGGCTGGACTTGCAGGCCGGAGCGGCCAAGCGCACGGGAGTGGGGCATCACAGGGCTCCTGTTTCGAACTGGCCACAGGATAGTCATGCCCGGTGCTGTTGCGTGTGACATCGGTGTGGATTCAGCGTTCCGCACACCGCGTTGCCGCGCTCACGGAAATTGAACACACCGCGCCAGGCGTGCGTGGTGCGGTGCAGCCTGCATGCTAGGCTCGCGCTACTTTTCCCGGAGGAGGGCGCTGCGATGATCCGCAACAAACTGGCCTGTGCATGCGTGGTAGGTGTGACATTGGCGATGAGCGCGCCGTTGGTGATGGCGATGAAGCCGACGGACACCGCCACGCTTCCCGCTCCCGACGCGGCGTTGCAGGCGGCTATCGATGGCACGTGGCGCGACCGCGTGTACGTGCAGCGCGACGTGTACCGCCACCCCGGCCAGACGCTGGCCTTCTTCGGCATCAAGCCCACCCAGACCGTTATCGAGATCACCCCCGGTGGTGGCTGGTATTCGGAAATCCTGGCGCCGTACCTGCGCGAGAAGGGCAAGTACGTGGGTGCGGTGGTCGACCCGGCCGCGGTGCCGGAAGGGCGCAGCCGCGACTACGCGCAGCGTGCACGCGACGGCTTGGAAAAGAAGTTCACGGCAAAGCCGGACATCTACGGCAAGCCCACCCTGGTGGCGTACAACCCGACCGCGCCCAGCTTTGGTGCGGACAATTCTGCAGACCTGGTGCTGACCTTCCGCAACGTGCACAACTGGCGCATGGCGGGCCAGGCCGAGTCGATGTTCAAGAGCTTCTACAAGGTGCTCAAGCCCGGCGGCGTGCTCGGTGTGGTCGAGCACCGTGCCAAGACCGATGTGCCGGCCGATGACAATAGCGGCTACGTGGGCCAGGCGCAGGTGATCGCCATGGCCGAGGCGGCCGGCTTCACCCTGGCCGGCAAGAGCGAGCTCAATGCCAACCCGCGCGACACCAAGGACTACCCGGGGGGCGTGTGGACATTGCCGCCGAGCAACAGCCACGACGCAGCCGACGCTGCCAAGTACAAGGCGATCGGTGAGAGCGACCGCATGACCCTGAAGTTCGTCAAGCGCTGATCGCGGCGATGCGGTGGCTGCGCCGGTCAATGGGCTGGCGCAGCTTCTGCTGGGTTGATGGCAGTTGGTAAGTGGCGCGGCACTCTGCGTGTCTGCGCCATTTTTTTGTTGCTTTGAATTGGCTCAGGGCGTGGTGAGTGCTGCGCATTGCGGTGTACTTTTTGACGCATCAGTGCGCCGATGTAAGGCGTCTTGCAATGAGATCGACGAATTGCTCACTGATTTAATTCGTGAGTCGTAATTCGCAAACCGCAAACCGCAAACCGCAAACCGCAAACCGTATGAGCCGTAGATACTGGGTGCAGTGCACGTGCACGTGCAGAGCCGCTGAGCTACGCCGTACATGTATCACCGACACTTCGCTAAGGATCGGCGATGCGGGGTAACGGCGGATCAGCAGCCGCGAGCATGAGTGCTTGGTTGAAGCGATCGCACATGCTGTGCGACCTCCCAGAGGGAGTGGTGCCTTCGGGAACCAGGCAATAGCGCTTCATCGCCGTCGTCAGCGTGTGCCATGGAATGTGGAGTGCGCACCGCAGCTCCATGTGCTGACCGCGATTTCCCACGCGCTGCCGATTGCCCGATCATGTTGCCTTCCGCGATCTGCCTGGATGGGCTCCTGATGTTGGTGCTGTTGAACAAGCCGTACGGTGTGCTGTCGCAATTCAGCGACCGCTCCACGCCACCCAAGCGCACGCTGGCCGAGTTCGGCCTACCGCCGCAGGTGTATGCGGCCGGGCGCCTGGACCACGACAGCGAAGGCCTGCTGCTGCTCACCGACGACGGCCCGCTGGCGCATCGGCTGACCGACCCGCGCCACAAGCAGCCCAAGACCTATTGGGTGCAGGTGGAAGGCGACCCGGATACGTCACAGCTGCAGGCGCTGTGCGATGGGGTGCTGCTCAACGACGGCCCGACGCGCCCGGCCAACGTACGCAGGCTGGAGTGCGCACCGACGTTGTGGCCGCGCGATCCGCCGGTGCGTGTGCGCAAGACTGTGCCCGATGCCTGGCTGGAAGTGCAGATCACCGAAGGACGTAACCGCCAGGTGCGCCGCATGACGGCATCGGTGGGCCTGCCCACCTTGCGCCTGGTGCGGGTGGCTATCGGTGCGTGGTCGCTGGCGTCGCTACAGCCCGGGCAATGGCGTGTGGACGACGCGCGTGCGGTGCGGCCGGCGCGTTGATCGGCCGAGGCCTGGGTCATGCTGGTCACGTCCAGCCGCTGCGCTGAGAAGGCGGCCGGGCGTACAGGCGCGAACAGTGCTGATTGCGCCATCGATGCACGACGCTGCTCCGCGGTGCCACTGCCATACGGTCACCGGATGACGCTCGGTCGCGCAAATGGCTGCCAGCTTGCATGCAGTGTCTAGCGACTCACTGCTGAGTTGAAGACGCATGACGCATGACGCATGACGCACGAACCAAGAACCAAGAACCAAGAACCAAGAACCAAGAACCAAGAACCAAGAACCAAGAACCAAGAACCAAGAACCAAGCCGCATGTGCATCCGGACATCGCCCAGAAACATCCGGTGCCACAACGAAAAACGCCACGGTGTCAGCCGTGGCGTCAAAGGGTGTTACAGCGCGGCTGCTTATTCGATGCCGTCGCTCGGTGTCACTGCACCGCGGCGCTGGTATGCGGCGCGACGGGCATTGGCGTTGCTCGCGTGCTCACGGTCCAGACGATGCACGTTGCCGCCCAGCACTTCCTGATCGCGCTTGCGCTTGCGATACACCGCATAACCGATCAGGCCGAGGCCGGCGACCGCTGCGGCGACCGTGACGGCCGGATTGCGCTTGACCAGCCGCGTGGCAACCTTGCCACCGGTGCGCACGGCACCGAGCGCTGCGCCCGTCTTCAACCACTCGCTGGCACCAGGGCCGAAGTGGCGCAGGCTGCTGCCGGCATGACGTGCCTGGTCGCCCGCATTGGAAGCCGCGTGACGCAGGTGGTCGCCGGCATTGCCTGCCAGTTCCAGGGCACGCTCCAGGGCGCGTTCGGTGATCACTGTCAGCTTGCTCATTGGGGGCGTTTCCTTTCTGAGTATCGTGGGGCGCAGTCTGTGCGCTGGCGCGTATAGGCAGTGTTAGCGCGGCCGCGCGCGTTTTGCTCGCGGTTAGGATTGGCGCACGGCGGGCTGCTCGGCAGCGCTGGCCGGGCACGGCGGTTGGCGTGGGGCAGAGCACGCTGCGGACCGCAGTTTTGTCTGGGCAAGCGCAGCGCTCTGCAGCTGCACACGCGTACGTGGCGCTATCCGCGTGGCGCGTGCCAAAACAAAACCGAGGCTTTCGCGCACAGGCAAATCCCGGGACTTGTCCTGCGTGCCGCATGGCCCGGTGCCAAGCCCACAGTTTTGCCGAGGTTCGCGCGTGCATCGCCCAGCACGCAATCCCTGCGCCCATGCAGCCGCACGATTGCCTCAGGTGCCCCTGGGTTTGGCCCGATGCGTGGCGTTGGCGGTCCAGGGATCGTCTGGCCAGGGGTGCCGCGGGTAGCGGCCTTTCATTTCCTTTTTGACGTCCGGGTAGGTGGTGGCCCAGAAACTCTTCAGGTCCTGGGTCACCTGCAACGGCCGCCCGCCCGGGGAGAGCAGGTGCAGGGTGAGCGGGATGCGGCCATCGGCCACGCGCGGGGTTTCGGCCAGGCCGAACAGCTCCTGCAGTTTGACCGCCAGCACCGGCGGCAGCGGCTGCTGGTCGTGATCCAGCGCGTAGGTGATGGCGCGCTCCATGCCCGAGGGCACGCTGATGCGGGTGGGCGCGTGGCGGTCGATGGCCTGGCGGCGCTCCCAGGGCAACGCGGCCTTGAGTGCATCGCCCAGGCTGGCTTCGTCCAGCGCATCCAGCCGGGTCTTGCCGGCGAACGCCGGGCGCAGCCAGTGGTCGAGCGAGGCCAGCAGTGCGGTGTCGGAGAGGTCCGGCAGGCCGAGTTCCGGCATCCAGGCGCGCAGCGACACCACCCGCGCGCGCCACTGGCGCAGCCCCTCGGTCCACGGCAAGGCGTCCAGCCCCAGCTGGCGCACCGCCTCGGTGAGCGCGGCGGCGGCCTGGGCCGGGTCGACGCGGCCGGCCGGGCGGCTGTCCAGCACGATGCGGTCGAAGCTGGACTGCCGCCGTGCCACCAACGCGCGTTTGTCGGCATCCCACTGCACCACGTCCTGCTGCACGAAGCGCTCGGGCACGCTCTGGCGCAGATAGCCTTCGTCCACCGGTGCGGCGCGCAGCAACAAGGCGTCCTTGGCTTCGTAACGCAATTCGCTGGCCACCAGCCACGGCTCGCCGCGCAGGTCGCTGTGGTCGAACAGGCGCGCGCTGCGGCCATTGGCCAGCAGGTAGCGCAGCGGGTCAGTGGGGTGACGTGCGGCGATGCGGTCCGGAAACGCATGCGAGAGCAAATCGCCCAGCGCATGCGCCTCCACGCTGGTGGGTGGGGTGGCATCGCAGCGCAGGCGGCGGCGCCACTGTTTGGCGGCGGCATCGATCGCGGCCAGCGCACCGCGGTTGGCATCCGCGCCAGTGCGGCCCTGGCGGAACGCGGCCAGCGCCCGCCAGCGCGCAGCCAGCCCGTCGCCGCCCTGGCGGAGGGGGTCGCGGGCTTCCAGCAGTGCGGCCAGGTCACAGGCCAGCGCCAGTCGCGCCGGCGTGCCGGCCTGTGCCAGCAGTGCGGCCAGGCGCGGGTGCGTGCCCAGGGCCAGCATCCGCCGTCCCAACGCGGTGATACCGCCCTCTGCGTTCAAACCGCCCAGCCGCTGCAACAGCTCGCGCGCGGCGGCCAGTGCGCCGCCGGGCGGGGCATCGACGAAGCGCAGCGCATCGCTGCCCCAGGCGGCCAGTTCCAGCGCCAGGCCGGTCAGTTCCACCTGGGTGATCTCGGCGCGGCGCTGCGGCTCCAGCCGCTGCGATTGCGGCCACAGCCGGTAGGCCCAGCCGCTGGCCACGCGCCCGGCGCGGCCGGCGCGTTGATCGGCCGAGGCCTGCGCGATGCTGGTCACATCCAGCCGCGAAAAGCCGCTGTTGGGGTCGTAATGCGGCTCGCGCGCCAGCCCGCTGTCGATCACCACGCGCACGCCCGGCAACGTCACCGACGACTCGGCCACGTTGGTGGCCAGCACTACGCGGCGCCGGCCCTGCGGGTCGGGCTGCAGCACCTGGCTTTGTGCCTCCACCGGCAGCTCGCCGTGCAGCGGCAGCAGTTGCATTGCTGGATCCAGCGCGTCCTGCAAGGCCGCCTGCACGCGTGCGATCTCGCGTTGACCGGGCAGGAACACCAGCACGTCGCCAGGATGCGTGGCCAGCGCATGTTCCACCGCGCGGCGGGTCTGCGGCTCCAGCGCTTCGTCGCGGCGCGCTGGAAAATGCGCCACTTCCACCGGGTAGCTGCGCCCGGCACTGCTCAGCCGCGGGGCATCGAGAAAACTGGCCAGGCGCTCGCCATCCAGCGTGGCCGACATTGCCACGATGCGCAGGTCCTCGCGCACCTGGCTCTGCACATCCAGCGCCAACGCCAGGCCCAGGTCGCCGGCCAGGTGCCGTTCGTGGAATTCGTCGAAGAGCAACGCACCCACGCGTTCCAGCATCGGGTCGTCCTGCAGCATGCGGGTCAGGATGCCCTCGGTGACCACCTCGATCCGCGTGCGCGCGGAGGTCTTGTTCTCGAAGCGGATGCGGTAGCCCACGGTCTCGCCGACCGGCTCGCCCAGCTGGCGCGCCATGAACAGCGCGGCGCTGCGCGCGGCCACCCGGCGCGGTTCCAGCATCACGATGCTGCGGCCCGCCAGCCAGGGCGCATCCAGCAGCGCCAACGGCACCTGGGTGGTCTTGCCGGCGCCGGGCGGCGCTTCCAGCACCAGACGCGGATGGGCGGCGAGGCTGTCGCGGATCTGCGGCAGCAGCGGGGAAATCGGAAAGGCGGGGTCACTCATGCGCGGCAAGGATACTGGGGCGGGGTGGTGCGGGCGATGACCGGCCGTGTCCGGAACTGACCCACACGGTGTCCGTGGCCCGTCCGCCGTGGCCTGCCGCAGACTTCAGTGCCAGGCAGGCGCGTCGATATCAATAGGACATCCTCCAGTGAATCTCCGGTATGTCCTCCCCGTCCCCCCGCTTCATCAGTCTGCAAAGCAAATTGCTTGGCGCGCTCGCGCTGGGTCTATCGGTCATCCTGCTGTGCGCGCTCGGGGGGCTGGGAACCGCGTGGTTGAGCCTGTCCGGCAAGGTGCCGCTGGAAGTGGCGCAGGCATCGGCGAGCGAAGAGGTCACCCGCGATTTCCGCATGCAGGTGCAGGAATGGAAAAATGTGCTGATCCGCGGCCGCGACCCGGCGCAGCTGGACAAGCACTTGAGTGCCTTCCGCGCGCAGGGCAGCAAGGTGCAGGCCGGTACCGAAGCGCTGACCAAGACCCTGTCGGATGCGCAGGCACGCGCGCTGGCGCAGGAATTCGCCAAGGCGCATCTGACTCTGCAGGCGCATTACGAAGCCGCTTTGGGCAAGTTCGCCGATGCCGGCTATGACACCCAAGTGGGCGATGCGCTGGTGAAGGGGCAGGACCGCGCGCCCAGCCAGGCCCTGGAGGCACTGGTGACCCGCGCCAAGACGCTGGCCGACGCCGCGGTGCTCGCCAGTGCCCAGGCAGCGCAGCAGAAGCTGGTGTATGCCGGCGTGGCGACGATTGCCGCGGCGCTGTGCCTGGTGGTGGTGCTGGGTTGGTGGATCCGCCGCTCCATCGTGCGCCCGATCGAAATCGTGGCGCGCGCGGCGCGTTCGGTGGCGGCCGGCGATCTGGCCGCACGTGCGGTGATCGGCAACCGCGATGAAATCGGCCTGCTGGGCCAGGCCATGACCCAGGTGGTCAGCACGCTCGCCGATGTTTCCAGCGCGCAGGCCGACATGGCGCAGCGGCATGAAGCCGGCGAAATGAGCTACCGGATGGACGCCGACGCATTCCCGGGCGCCTACGGCCGCATGGTGAGCGACACCAACGGCCTGGTGGGTGCGCAGGTGGGCCTGATCGGCGACATGTTGCAGGTGATGCAGCATTACGCGGTGGGCGACATGTCGGTGGAGATGCCGCGTCTGCCGGGCGAAAAGGCGCGCATCACCGAAGCCATGGACACCACCAAGCACAACCTGGCCGCCATCAACGGCGAAATCCGCGGGCTGGTCGAGGCCGCGGCAGCCGGCGACTTCGCCACGCGCGGCAATGCGCAGGCGTATCAGTTCGAATTCCGCGGCATGGTGGACGGCCTCAATGGTTTGATGCACAACGTGGACCACAACCTGGGCGAGCTGTCGCAGTTGCTCAAGGCCATTGCCGACGGCGACCTGACCGCGCGCATGCACGGCAACCAGCAAGGCGTGTTCGCGCGCATGCGTGACGATGCCAACGCCACCGTGCAGCGGCTCACCGACATCGTCGGCGACATCACGCTGGCGGCGCAGACCATCCGCACTGCTTCGGCGGAAATTGCCGCCGGCAATGCCGACCTGGCCCAACGCACCGAACAACAGGCCGCCAACCTGGAAGAAACGGCAGCCTCCATGGAAGAACTCACCTCGACCGTGCGGCAGAACGCCGACACCGCGCAGCAGGCCAGTCGCGGCGCGCAGGCGGCAGCCGACATCGCCGGCCGTGGCGGCGACATGGTGGGCAGCGTGGTGGAGACGATGGGCGAGATCGAAGTATCGTCAAAGAAGATCGCCGAGATCATCAGCGTCATCGACGGCATCGCGTTCCAGACCAATATCCTGGCCCTGAACGCCGCGGTAGAAGCGGCGCGCGCCGGCGAGCAGGGCCGTGGATTTGCGGTAGTGGCCTCGGAAGTGCGTGCGCTGGCGCAGCGCTCGGCCGGTGCCGCCAAGGAGGTCAAGCACTTGATCGACGCCTCGGTGGATAGCGTCGAACGTGGCAGTGCACGGGTGGAGCAGGCCGGGCAGACGATGCAGCAGATCGTGCAGTCGGTGCAGCAGGTCACCACCTTGATCGCTGAGATTTCCGCGGCGTCACGCGAGCAGTCGTCCGGCATCGAACAGGTGGCACGCACGGTCAACGACATGGACGAAACCACCCAGCGCAACGCCGCGCTGGTGGAAGAAGCCTCGGCCGCGGCACGTGCGATGGAAGAACAGGCCGTGGAACTGAGCGAAGCGGTCTCGGTGTTCCGCCTGGATGCACGGCGCCCGCGTCTGGTGGCGGCTGCCTGAGCAAGCGCATCGACCTGGCGATGTGGCCGTGTCATCAGGCTGCATCGAGGTCGTGCGCGTCGCAGCGCGGGTGCATTGCTGCCCTCTCACACGCTGCGATGCGTGCAGGTGCGGCGCACTGGCGTGCCGAGCTTCATCACCCGCAACGGCCGTTGCACGGCAGGTCGCGTTGGGGCGGCCGCGAGACGCCGTCAGCGGCCGTCAAGTGGTGCAACTGCTGCGAAGGGACCGGAACGTACGCGTCGTCCATGCCGGTTCCACGCACATGGCCGCCTGCCGGTTGAGCAGGCGCCTGCTGGTCGCGGGCTTACCCGGCTTCGCGCATGCGGGCGGTGAGGCCCTTGAGGAAGGCGCGTAGCAGCTGGTCGCCGCAGGGGCGGAAGTTCTTGTGGCCGGGTTGGCGGAACAGCGCCGACAGTTCCGGCTTGGACAGCGGGAAACCAGCGTTGGCGAAGATGGCGTGCATGTCCACGTCTTTCAGTTCGAAGGCCACGCGCAGCTTCTTCAGCACCAGGTTGTTGCCGACGCGGGTTTCCAGCGGGCGCGGCGGCTGGCTTTCGTCGCGGCCGCGGAAGCGCAGCACCAGGCCATCCAAAAAGCGCGCCAGCATCGCATCCGTGCAGGGCTCGAAACCGGGCTCGTCTTCCTTTTTCAGCCAGGCCTGCACCTGCGGCTTGTCGAGCGCGAATGCGGGGTCGGCCAGCTGGGCGATCTCCACCACCTTGTCGTCGCTGAGGTCGAGCATGTAGCGGATGCTGCGCAGTACATCGTTGTGAATCATGGCGGTTCCGGAGCTCCGGCGCGGTGCCGGAAAGCGGCCATTCTACGGGCGCGCGGTGAAACCGGGCGTGTGGTCGGTGCCGCTTGCGCCGGTGACGCGGCCCACACCGGCGCAGATCAGCTGCCGCGATAGGTGGAATAGCCGTACGGCGACAGCAGCAGCGGCACGTGGTAATGGCCATGCTCGCCTAGGTTGAAGACGATCGGCACCATCTCCAGGAACGGCGGGTCGGCCAGCGCGGTGCCGCTGGCCTGCCAGTAGCCGGCCACGTCGAACTCCAGCCGGTAGCGGCCCCTTGCCAGATGCAACGTGGCCAGGGCCGGGCAGCGCCCGTCGGCATCGGTGGCCGCCTCCAGGCACAGGGTGTCGCCGGCGAACAGGCGCAGCGTGACGCCCGCAGCCGGGCGGCCGGCGGCGGTGTCGAGCACATGGGTGGAGAGCGTGCTCATGCCACCGCCTGCGTGGGCTGTGGCCATTGGCCGACGAATTCGGCCTGGTCGTAGCCCAGGTAGGCCTCGACCATGGCCTGGCGGTCGTCCAGGAACAGCTGGTCGGCCACCGCCCGTGCCAGCCGCGGCAGCGCCACTTTCAGCCCCGATAACGCCGCTGCAGACAAGCCGTGGTTGATCAGCGCCGAATAGTTGAAGGCGAACAGCCCGTGCACCGCGGCGGCATCGTCGGGCGTGCGGGGCAGTAGCTCGAATCCAGGGCCCAGGTAGGGGTGCGCGTCCAGCACCGGATTGGCCTGGCCGGGCGGGGCCTGGTAGCGGTCGGCCCAGCAGGCGATGCGCCCGGACAGCGCGGCCAGCTCCGGGCGCAGCCGCGGGTCGGTGACCAGGCCGGTGGCGATGGCCAGGAAGTCGAAGCGGTGCTCGCCCTGCGGGGTGCGCACCACCACCGCGTCGTTGCGTTCTTCCACGCCCAGCCATGGCGCGTCCAGGTGCAGCACAAAGCCGGCATGCGCGCAGGCGCGCTGGAAGGTGTCGTTGGTGGGCGGTTGGTTGCGGCCGAAGAAGCTGGCCATCATGCGGTACTTGTCGGCGTCGGGCAGGGCGGCGAAGCGCGGAATGATGCCGGCCTGTTCCATGTGGCGGATCGGGTTGACCCGCGGCAGCGCGGCGCGGCGCACGAATACTTCCGCACGCGCCACGCCCTGGTCCAGCGCGAAGCAGGCGTTGTCGAACGCCGAGGCGCCGCCACCCAGGATGCCCACGCGCTTGCCGGCCAATGCGGCGTAATCGATGGGGCCGGAAGTATGCGCGTAACGCTGCGCCGGCAGGGCCTGGGTGATCCACTCAGGCACCTGCCATTGGCCGCCGCCCTGGATGCCGGTGGCCAGGATGATCTTGCGCGCCATCAGCGGCGCGCCCATCGCCAGGTGCAGGCGATGGATGCCGGGCGCGGCGTCTGGCTCGATGCGCACCAGCTGGGTGGCATTGCGCACCGGCAGCCGCAGCGCCGCGCGGTACCAGCGCAGGTAGTCCATCCAGGTGCCGCGCGGAATCTTGTCCAGTGCGTCCCAGCCGGCGGCACCGTGCTGCGCTTCCCACCAGGCGCGGAAGGTGAGCGTGGGCACGCCCAGGTCGATCGAAGTGATCTGCTTGGGCGTGCGCAGCGTCTGCATGCGTGCGTAGGTGACCCAGGGGCCCTCCTGCCCGGGCGGGTTTTCGTCGATCACCAACACGTTATGCACGCGCTCGCGTTGCAGGGCGAAGGCCGCGCCCAGGCCGCTCTGCCCGGCGCCGACGATGACCACGTCGTACACATGGCCGGCCGGATGCACGCGCGGGCGCACCCAGGGTTCGCCGCCGTGGGCGAGGCGTTGCAGGTCGTGTTGCAGCGCGTGTTCGAGTTGAGCCAGGCTCATGGCAATGCCTCCAGGCGCAGGTGCACGATCTTGCCGATCTCGGCGAGGGCGGTGGCGATTTCGTCGTTGCGTGATGCGTCCAGGCGGCGCTGCAGTTCGGCCAGGATTCCGGCCTTGTCCTGCAGGCGCACGCAGATCACGAAGGGGAACCCAAAGCGCTGCCGGTAGGCGTGGTTGAGTGCGTGGAAGCGGTTGAATTCGTCTTCGTCGAGCCGGTCCAGGCCGGCCGAGGCCTGCTCTGCGGCGGAGGCGGCAGTGAGGGTGCGATCGATTGCGGCCTTGCCGGCCAGCTCTGGATGCGCGCGGATCAGCGCCAGCTGATCGTCGGGTGAGGCGTCGTACACCACCTGCATCAATCCGCCAAACACATCGTCGAACGGGCGGCGGCGCGCAGCGCGTTCGACTACCCATGGCGAATGCTCGAACAGCGCGCGGTAGCGCGCCACGAAGGCGGCGGTGTCCAGCGCGTTGGCATCGATCACGCTCATGCGTGGCTGCCTTGCAGCGAGACGTGCGCAGCCACCACTTTCCAGCCGTCGGCAAAGCGCACCCAGGTCTGGCTCTGGCGGCCGTGCGCGATGCTGCCCTCGCGCACGAATTCCGCATGCGTGGTGGCAAGATCCTGGCCGAAGCCGTGCACCGCAACGTGCACGAGCTGGCGCTGCGGCGAGCCGCCACGGCCGATGCGAAATGCACGGATCGCCTCGCTGCCGTACAGCACCTCGCCCACGCCATAACGCACCGTGCTTGGCGCGGCATGGAACAGCGCATCCATCGCGGCGATATCGTCGTGCATCAAGGCCTGCTCATACGCATGGAATGCCGCGGTGACCTCGGCGATCACTTCCGGCAGATCGATGCTGGCCGTGTCGATGCTCATGCCGGGTGCACCTGTAGCCAGTGGCGCGCAATGTCGATACGGCGTGCAACCCAGGCATCGCCACTGGCCAGCACGTGATCGACAAAACGTGCCAGCGCCGCGGCACGCGCCGGCTTGCCGACGATGCGCCCGTGCAGGCCGATGGAGAGCATGCGCCCGCCTTCGCTGCGCAGTTGTTCGAAGCTGTCGTGCAGATAGCGGAAGAACGGCTCGCCATCGGCAAAACCGTTGTAGGCGACGAATTTCATGTCGTTGACATCGAGCGTGTACGGCACGATCAGTTGCGCGCGGCCGTGGCGCCGGTCGTAGTACGGCACGTCGTCGGCATAGCTGTCGGCGTCGTAGACAAAGCCGCCTTCCTCGGCCACTAGACGCGCGGTGTTGGGGCTTGTGCGGCCTTGATACCAGCCAAGCGGGCGGCTGCCGGTGACTTGCGTATGCAGGGCGATGGCCTCGGCCAGATGCGCGCGTTCGGTGGCTGCATCCACGTGCTGGTAGTCGATCCAGCGCAACCCATGGCTGGCGATTTCCCAGTCGGCCGATTGCATCGCCGCCACCGCCTCGGGATTGGCGGCGAGCGCGGTGGCGACACCGAACACGGTGACCGGCACGCCGCGCGCGCTGAACAGCCGATGCAGCCGCCAGAACCCGGCGCGGCTGCCGTATTCGTACAGGCTTTCCATCGCCATGGCGCGTGCGCCCGGATGCGACGGCGCGCCGACCATTTCCGACAGGAACGCTTCCGAACCGGCATCGCCGTTGAGCACGCAGTTTTCCGCGCCCTCTTCGTAGTTGATGACGAACTGCACCGCGATGCGCGCGCCACCTGGCCATTGCGCCGGCGGCGGCGTGGCGCCATAACCGACCAGGTCGCGCGCCGTACTCATGCAGCCGGCTCCGCATGCCAGGCGGCGCGTGCGGCTTCGACCGCCAGGCCTTGGGTGCACGCGTAGCCCTCGGCGCGCAGCACCGCTTCCAGTGCGGCCAGGGTGAGCAGCACCTTGTGCTTCATCGCGTTGTAGCCCATCGCACCGATGCGCCAGATCCTGCCTTGCAGCGGGCCGAACGCGGTGCCGATCTCGATTTCAAAATCTTCGCGCATGCGCCGACGCACCGCTTCACTGTCGACGCCGTGCGGGATGACCACGCCGGTGACATTGCTCATGCGGTGCGCATCGTCGCCGAAGACCTCCAGCCCCAGTGCGCGCACGCCGGCACTGACCGCGCGGCCGGCAGCCGCATGCCGCGCGTAGCGCGCCTCCAGGCCTTCCTGCAAGGCCACGCGTGCGCATTCGCGCGCGCCGTACAGCATGGTGGTGGCTTCGGTGTGGTGATTGAGGCGCTTGTCGGACCAGTAATCCATGATCATCGCCAGGTCGAAATAATTCGAGGCGATGCGTGGGCCGCTGCCGTTGGCGATGTCCTCGCGCACGATGCCGCGTTCGACATGCCGCCGCGCAAAGATCGCCTCCGCTGCCGCGGCAGAGACAGTGATCGGCGCCGAGCCGGACGGCCCGCCCAGGCATTTCTGCAGCCCCGCGGTGACCACGTCCACCTCCCAGCGGTCGCTGGCGATGTCCATGCCGCCGATGGTGGCTGTGGCGTCCACGTAAGACAGCGCGCCCGCTGCGCGGCACAGCGCGCCCAGGCCATCGAGCGGCTGCGCCATGGTGGTGGAGGTGTCGCCGTGCACGGTGGCCACCAGCTTGGGTGCCACGCGTGTGATCGCCTCGGCAATCGCCGCCAGCGGCACCACCTCGCCCCACGGCGCATCCACGGTGTGGACGTCGGCGCCGAGTCGGCCAAGGATTTCGGTCAGCAACAAACCGAAGCGGCCGAAGTTGATCACCAGCACGCGGTCGCCCGGCTGCACCAACGAAACCAGCGCGGCTTCGATGCCGGCGCGCGCCGTGCCATCGACCAAAAAAGTCCAGCGGTTCTGGGTGCCGAACAAGGGGCGGTACAGCGCCATCACCTCGTTCATGTAGGTGGTCATTTCCGGGTCGAACTGGCCAAGCAGGTCGGCCGCCATCGCACGCAGCACGCGTGGATGCGCATTGACCGGGCCGGGGCCCATCAACAGGCGTTGCGGCGGATCCAGTTCGCCGAAGGTGTGCAGGTGGCGCAGGTCAGGTGCCAATGGGAGCTCCGAAGTGTTCGATGAAATGGCGCATCACCGCCAGGGCGACCTCGGCATCGGCCGGGTCGACGTGTTCGTCCGGATGATGGCTGATGCCGCCGGCGCAGCGCACGAACAGCATCGCGGTGGGGCAGAGCGCCGCCATCACCATGGCGTCGTGCCCGGCGCCGGAGACCAGCGGCCGTGGTGTGATGCCTTGCGCGGCGACCGCTTGCGTCAGGCGGGCGATCAATGCCGGCGCGCAGGGGCTGGCCGCCAGCGCCTGCAGCGGCTCGACGGCGATGGCAACCCCGCGCGCGGCAACCACCTGCTCCAGGGCGCGTTCGATCTGCGCCACTGCAGCGTCGCGGCGGTGGTCATCGCCGGCGCGCACGTCCAGCGTGCAGTCCACGCGGCCGGGCACCACGTTAATGGCGCCGGGGGCGACCTCCAGCTTGCCGACCGTGGCAACCAGATCGCCGCCGCCACTGCGCGCAATCTGCTCGATCATCAGCAGCGCTTCGGCCGCCGCGCTCAAGGCGTCGCGGCGCAGCGCCATGGTGGTGGTGCCGGCGTGGCCGGCGCGGCCGTCGAAGCGCAGCCGAAAGCGCCGTTGCGCGGCGATGCCGGTGACGATGCCAACCGGCAGCTGCGCGGCTTCCAGCACCGGGCCTTGTTCGATATGCGTTTCCAGATACGCCAGCACGCTGCCCGGCACGCGCGCGGCTTCATGTAGACGTGCGGCGTCCAGGCCCCACGCGGCCAGCGCGGTGGCCACGTCGACGCCGTCTGGATCGCGCACGGCCAGGGCGGCCGCATCCAGCGTGCCGGCCACCGCGCGGCTACAGAACATCGATGCCGGAAAGCGCGAGCCTTCTTCATCGCCGAACCCAACGACTTCGATCGCAAACGGCAGCCGGCGCTCTTGTGCGTGCAGCGCGGCCACGCATTCGATGCCGAGCAGCACGCCCAGCGGGCCGTCATAGCGCCCGGCCGCGCGCACGCTGTCCAGGTGGCTGCCGATCAACAGCGCCGGTGCGTGCGCATGCGCGCCTTCGTAGCGCCCGACCAGATTGGCGGCCGCATCCAGGCGCACCTGCATGCCGGCCTGGCGCATCCACGTGCCCACCTGCTCGGTGGCGGCGCGATGCGCCGGGCTGAGCCAGCTGCGAAACAGACCGGTGGGGGTGTCGCTGAAAGGCGCCACGCCCAGCGCATCACAGCGCGCCACCGCCCGTGCGCCGGAGGCAACCGGGGCGTTGCTCGCCACCGCACTCAGCATGCGGCGACCCGGAGGCGGTATGGCAGGGCAAACGCAGCGGTGGGCTGGGGCATGTCTGCGTGCTCGATGTGGTGGCCCGTGTTGCGGGGGCGGGAGGGGGCGCCTCGACTATACGAACGCGGTCGTGTCGCCCCAAAGCGGTTTTTTTCGAGGTTGGCGTTGCAAAAAATGCGACGGGCCTGGAGCGAGCACCTGCACAGAGGAGCGCGGGGTATGCAGTGGCCGAATCCCGTGCTGCGCGCATCGCCGACCGGGCGTGCCAGGCCCATTGCCGGACTGTTACAGTCGATGCGGGGCATGAATCGGATTCACCAATGGCGCGCGATAATTTCAAGGACCTGCTGGCGCTGATCGCCATCGTGCGGGAAGGCAGCTTCACCCGTGCCGCGGCAAAGCTGGGGGTGTCGCAGTCGGCGCTCAGCCACACCATCCGCGGCCTGGAGGCGACGCTCGGCCTGCGCCTGCTCACCCGCACCACCCGCAGCGTGGCGCCGACCGAGGCCGGCGAGCGCCTGATCCAGACGGTGGCGCCGCGCTTTGCCGAGATCGAAGAGGCGCTGTCGGCGCTGAGCGAGATGCGCGACACCCCGGCTGGCAGCGTGCGCATCACCGCCACCGACTATGCCGCGCGCGAAATCCTGTGGCCCAAGCTGGCGGTGCTGCTGCGCCAGTACCCGGACATCAAGGTGGAACTGGTGGTGGACAACGGCCTGACCGACATCGTGGCCGACCGCTACGATCTCGGCGTGCGCCTGGGCGACCAGGTGGAAAAAGACATGATCGCCGCGCGCATCGCCCCGGACATGCGCATGGCATTGATCGCCTCGCCCGCCTATCTGGAACGCCGGCCGCTGCCCAGGACCCCGCAGGATCTCACCGCGCACCTGTGCATCAACCTGCGCATGACCAGCGCCGGCGGCATCTACGCCTGGGAACTGGAAAAGGACGGTCGCGAGATCGCGGTGCGCGTGGAGGGCCAGCTCACCTTCAACAGCATCTATGAAGCGCTGGATGCGGCGCTGCAGGGGTTCGGCATTGCCTTCGTGCAGGAAGACCTGGCCCGGCCGCACATCAAGGCCGGGCGGCTGCGCTGGGTGATGAAGGACTGGTCACCCACCTGGCCCGGCCTGCACGCGTTCTACCCCAGCCGCCGGCATTCCTCGCCCGCGTTCAACCTGGTGCTGGAGGCGCTGCGGCATAAGGGCTGAGGGTTGCGCTGGTGTTGGAACGCGGTCGAATCCTGACCGTGTATCTGGCCAGGGAGCTGGAACCGCGCAGTATCACGGGCAACACGGTGGCGCCAGGCGCCATTGCCACCGACTTTCTCGGCGGCGCGGTGCGCGATAGGCCGGACTACACCAACGCTGTCGTCATCGCACACCACGTATGAGCGCGCTCGCGCGCGATGAAGCTGTCCCGGTGACGCCCCATCGCGCGCAAGCGCGCTCCTACGACCGCCGCGTGCGGGAGTGCCGGGACATCAGACCAGGCGCCGCAGATTCGACTGTTTGGCGGAGGTGTTAAATGCGTGACTGTAGCCGCCATCCGTGATGGCGGTACACACCACGTAGGAGCGCGCTCGCGCGCGACGAAGCTGTCCCGGTAACGCCCGATCGCGCGCAAGCGCGCTCCTACGACCGCCGATGCGTGCGGAAGTGTCGTGACATCAGACCAGACACAGCGGATTCGCCTGTTTGGCAGAGGTGTCGTATGCGTGATGTGTACCGCCATCCGTGATGGCGGTACACATCACGTAGGAGCGCGCTCGCGCGCGATGGAGCTGTCGCGGTGACGCCCATCGCGCGCAAGCGCGCTCCTACGACCGCCGACGCGTGTGGGAGTGTCGTGACATCAGACCAGGCGCCGCAGCTTTGCCTGTTTAGCGGAGGCGTTGCACGCGTGACTGTGACTGCCATCCGTGATGGCGGTACACGTCACGTAGGAGCGCGCTTGCGCGCGATGAAGCTGTTTCGGTGACGCCCCATCGCGCGCAAGCGCGCTCCTACGACCGCCGACGCGTGCGGGAGTGCCGCGACATCAGGCACGACACCGCAGATTCGACTGTTTGGCGGAGGCGTTGCATGCGTGACTGTGACCGCCATCCGTGATGGCGGCACACATCACGTAGGAGCGCGCTTGCGCGCGATGAAGCTGTCCCGGTAACACCCCATCGCGCGCAAGCGCGCGCCTACGGAGGGCATGTGCGTGGCCAGCCGGCGCCGCGTTCCGCACCAGGCGCATGACCTCCGCCCAAGCCTCAGTAGACAGATGCCGCAGACGGCCAGGCAGCGGAAACGCACACCATCCAATGAACAGCGCTCATAAGCCCATGCGCTTTGGCCAGCTTTATCGCACTGGCCATCCTGCGTACGCTGCGCAGCCTGGCGTTGCCCTTGTTGAGGCTTGCAACGCTGCGTGCGTTGCGGCGTGGGCGCTATGCGCCAACCGTGACTTCTTCAGAACAATGCCTCACAGCGCAGCGTGTGCGCATGCCACAGCTCGGTGCTCCCACGCCGTCATGTGCGGTGCTAAAACGCAGTGGCGCTCTCCCGTTCCAGTCTTCAAAGGATCCTGCATGTCTTCCGCATCCACTGCTTCCGCCGCCGTGCGCGCTGCGCCCAGCGCCAGCCGCCAGACCTGGAGTGCGGTGGGCTCGTTGTCGTTGTGCGTGGCGTTGTTGATCGCCTCCGAGTTCATGCCGGTCAGCCTGCTCACGCCGATCGCGGCCGATCTGCATGCCACCGCCGGCATGGCCGGGCAGGCGATCTCCATCTCGGGGTTGTTTGCGGTGCTGGCCAGCCTGCTCATCGCGCCACTTACGTCGCGCTTCAATCGCCGGCATGTGCTGATCAGCCTGAGCGCGGTTATGTTGCTGTCATTGTTGCTGATCGCCAATGCGCATTCGTTCGGCATGTTGATGGCGCCGCGTGCGCTGCTGGGGATCACCATCGGTGGTTTTTGGGCGCTGGCCACCGCCACGGTGATGCGCATGATGCCCGAGGAGGCGGTACCCAAGGCGCTGGGCATCGTCTACATCGGCAACGCGGTGGCGACCGCATTTGCCGCGCCGTTGGGTAGCTATCTGGGCGCGGTGATCGGCTGGCGTGGCGTGTTCTGGGGCATGGTGCCGTTGGTGGCGCTGACCATCGCCTGGCAGTGGCGCAGCCTGCCATCCTTGCCTGCGCAGGGTGGCACCTCGCTGTGCAGCATCGCCGCATTGCTCAAGCGTCGCTACGTGGCGCGCGCGATGCTGGCGATCATGTTGGGCTTCGCCGGTGCGTTCTCTGCGTTTACCTATTTCCGCCCGTTCCTGGAGAACGCCGCGCACGTGGATGTATCCCACTTGTCGTTGCTGCTGCTCGGGCTGGGCCTGGCCGGTTTTGCCGGCACCTATGCCGCCACGGCCCTGCTGCCGAAGCGCTTGTTCAGTCTGCTCACCGTGCTGCCGGTGGCGTTGGGCGTGGCCACCGTGGCGATGCTGCTGACCAGCCATCTGCTGTGGGGCGTTGCAATCGCGATGATTGCGTGGGGTACGCTCAATTCGGCACTATCGGTGGCGTGGTCCACCTGGCTGAGCCGCTGCATCAAAGATGCACCGGAAGCCGGTGGCGGCCTGATGGTGGCCGCCATCCAGCTGGCCATCATGCTCGGTGGCGCACTGGGCGGCGTGCTGCTGGATCACGTCTCCATCGCCGCCACCTTCATCGGTGCCAGCGTGCTGCTGTTGGCTGCATCGTTGGTGGCAGGTAGTGGTGCGCGGTTGCAGCCTTGACCGTGAAATCCTTCTCGATTTCGGCCCGCGCGGCGAGACGGTTTTAGGGTTTACGCCGCCTGCTGCGGTGAGCCACTTACGCCTGATCTGGCTGGTGCTCTCAGCGACTGGTTTGCATGTGCGATGTACGTGCTCAGCGGCCGCGAGAGGTCATACGCAGCTTGGGAGCGCGACAGGGCTCTCCGTGCAACGCGTGCAGCCTGGCCGCTTATTAGGCGCCCCGTTTGCTGTTGCTACAAGAATTGATCGACGATGCGCTAGGTAGATCGCCGCGTCCAAATCACCGCCATACAGCAGACAGATCGACCAAAGCGAGCCGATCCATCTCATCCGCACAGGTGCTGACTCAAAGGAGGCCGAGCGGTCGCTGGCGCAACTGCCAACCGTGCCCTCACACATGCACTGAACACGCCATCGGCACAATCGATTGTCAGCCCCTCATGACAGTCACACGTTGATCAATGTCCTGACCCTCAATGCCCACATGGGCTTTGACCTGCTCAAGCGGCGCTTCATTCTTGCCGCGTTGCGTGAGGCCATTCGCGAGGTCTGCGCCGAGATCGTGTGCCTGCAGGAAGTCCTGGGCGAACACGCGCTGCACGCCCGGCGACACGCGCAGTGGCCTGCCGTGGCGCATTACGAATATCTCGCGGAAATGCTGTGGCCGCAGTTCTCCTATGGGCGCAATGCGGTGTATCCGCACGGGCACCATGGCAATGCGGTGTTGTCGAAGTTTCCTATCTCAAGTTTCGCCAATCACGATGTGTCCGTGCCCGGCCACGAGCCACGGGGGGTACTGCACGCGGTGCTGCAGGTGCCGGGCTGGTCGGAGGAGCTACAGGTGTTCTGCGTGCACCTCGGCTTGCACGAAGCGCACCGGCAGCAGCAGATCGGCCTGCTGTGCGCGCGGGTGGCTGCGCTCTCGGCCGATGCGCCGGTCGTGGTGGCGGGCGACTTCAACGACTGGCGGGCGCGCGGCCATCCGCTGCTCACGCGCTGTGGTCTGGTCGAGGCCGTCGAATGCATGCACGGGCGCGTGGCGCGCAGCTTTCCCTCGCGCTTTCCGGTCTTGCCGCTGGACCGCATCTATCTGCGCAATCTGCGGGTGGTGCAGGCGCGCGTCCTGTCCGGTCTGCCGTGGTCGCGGCTCTCCGATCATCTGCCGTTATTGGCGAGTATCGCGCCATGAGCCGGCAGCCCGCGCTCTGCTGGCGCCAAGGGCATCGCATGCGTCTGCTGGAAAATGGCGAGAACTACTTCGCACGCTTTTACCAGATGATCGCCGCCGCGCAAGACGAGATTCTGCTGGAAACGTTCATCCTGTTCGAGGATGCGGTGGGCCTGCAATTGCAGCAGCACCTGATCGACGCGGCACAACGCGGCGTGCGGGTACACCTGCTGGTGGATGCATTCGGCTCGTGCGCATTGTCCCCGCGGTACGCACGCGACCTTGCCGAGGCGGGCGTGCAGCTGCGCCTGTTCGACCCGGAGCCCACACCGCTGCGCAGGCGCATCAATATGTTCCGCCGCCTGCATCGCAAGCTGCTCGTCGTCGATCAGGCCATTGCCTTCGTCGGCGGCATCAATTATTCGGCCGATCAACTGGCCGGGTCAGGGCCGCAGGGCAAACAGGATTACGCCATCGAGCTGCAGGGGCCGGTGGTGTGTGATATCGCTGCCTTCATGCAGCAGGCCGCGCGTGGCAGCGGGGCCGGCGAGGGCTGGACGCCGGATCCGTCATCACCCGCATCAACAGCTGCCGAGAGCGGCGAGGTTTGCTTTATCGCGCGTGACAACGGCTCACGCTCGCGCAGCATCGAACAGGCGTACCGGCAGGCATTTGCCGATGCGCGGCAGGAAATCATCATCGCCAACGCGTACTTCTTCCCGGGCTACGGATGTCTGCGTGATCTGTGTGCGGCCGCGCGGCGCGGCGTCCACGTGCGCCTCATCGTGCAGGGACAACCCGACACCCCGCTTGCCTTGTTGGCAGCGCGTTTGCTGTACCGCCAGTTGCTCGCTGCCGGGGTGCAGATCTTCGAGTACTGCGAGCGACCGTTCCATGGCAAGGTTGCGGTGATCGATGGGTATTGGAGCACGGTCGGTTCCAGCAACCTGGACCCACTCAGCCTGGCACTGAACCTGGAGGCGAACGTGCTGGTACGCAACCATGCCTTCGCAGAGGTCTTGCGTGAGCGCTTGTAACGTTTGATGACGCAGGCACGAGAGGTCGCACCCAACCCTCACCACCCAGCCACCGCACCATCCGATCTTGGGTCGCTCGCACCACTCACCACGCCGGTGACCTCACGCACCAGGGCGCCAGCATGCCCCATCACCGAGCTATAGGCCGGTAACAGTTCGACGGCGTGGCCGGCGTCGCGCAGTGCTTGCACCACGGCCGGGTCGAAGCGGTCTTCCAGCTTCAACGTGGTGCTGTCGTCGCCCCAGGTGCGGCCGAGCAGCCAGCGCGGTGCGGTGATGGCCTGTTGCAACGGCATGCCGAAGTGGGCGTAGCGCGAGAACAGCGCGGCCTGGGTCTGCGGTTGGCCTTCGCCGCCCATGGTGCCGTAGGCCATGACGCGGCCATCGTCGAAGGTGGCCAGGGCGGGGTTGAGGGTGTGGAACGGTTTACGCCCTGGGGCGAGTGCATTCCAGCCGTCGGTGGCGAGGCGAAAGCTGCAGCCGCGATTCTGCCAGGTGATGCCGGTATGCGGCAGCACCAGGCCGGAGCCGAATTCGAAATAGGTGGACTGGATGCAGCTCACCGCGCGGCCCTGCGCGTCGATGGCGCCGAACCAGACGGTGTCGCCGGCCTGCGAGGGCTGCGGCCAGGGCAGGGCCGCGTGCAGGTCGATGCGGGCGGCCAGTGCGTCCAGCGCAGCGCTGTCGTCGAGCAGGGCTTGTGCGTCGAGCGTCATCCAGGCGCGGTCGCCGATGTGGGCGTCGCGAATCAGGAAGGCCTGTTTGGTGGCTTCGATCAAGCCATGCAGGTGCGCGAAGCTGTCTGCCTGCGTGGCCGGCAGGCGGTCGAACAGCGCCAGGATCAACAGCGAGGCCAGCCCTTGCGTGGGCGGTGCGTGGTTATACAAACGTGCGCCAGCGATGGCGACTGAGAGCGGCACGCTGGCCTCGGCGGTGTGTGTGGCCAGGTCATCCGCATGCAACGGGCTGCCGAGTGCGCGTAGGTCGGCGGCGATGTCATCGGCGAGCGCGCCGCGGTAGAAACTGTCCAGGCCATCGTGCGCCAGCCGTTGCAGGGTGCGCGCGAGCTGCGGTTGCTGCAGCACGGCGCCCTCGTGCAGGGGCGCGCCACGCGGCTCGAAGATGCGCGCATAGGCGCCCGGCAGGCAACGCAGTTCATCGCCCTTGCTGGCGGCGATGTGCGCACCGCCGAGCGTGATCGGCACGCCCAGCTCGGCGTGGTGGATGGCCTCTTCCAGCAGCTGCTGCAGCGGAAGCGTGCCACCGCCGTGCTGGAGCGCGAGCGCCCAGCCGGAGACGGTGCCGGCTACGGTATTGGCGGCGCCCGGGCCGCGCCAGGGGATGTCGGCGTGGCCGCGATAGAAGTCCAGCGTGGCCGCCTGTGCCGCACGGCCGCAGGCGTCGATGGCGTGTACGCGGCCGTCGGGTTCGTGGATCAGCCAGAAGCCATCGCCGCCGATGCCGGTCATGTGCGGATACACCACGGCCAGACAGGCGGCGGTGGCCACCGCTGCTTCGATGGCGTTGCCGCCGGCACGCAGGATGTCGCGCCCGGCCTGCGCGGCCAGATGGTGAGGCGCGACCACCATGCCGCGGCGTGCGCGCAGGGTGTGCAGCATCAGCGTGTCTGCGCCGGTGCGCTGAAGGCGAGCAGCCCATCGCGTTCGAGTTGCGCGGCCAGCGCGAACAGGCGGTCTTCGCGGCCTGGCGCGGCAATCAGCTGCACGCCCAGCGGCAAGCGACCCGGGCGCGGTAGCGGCGCGGCCAGCACCGGGCAGGCGGCCAGCCCAAGCGGTTGGGTGAAGATGCCCAGGTTGGCGCGTGCCGAGACCGGCAGGCCATCGATGATGATGCTCTCTTGGTCGATGCGCGGCGCCACGCCAGGTGTGGCCGGCGCGATCAACACATCCACACGGTCCCACAGCATGCGCATGGCCCGCGCGAACCACTGCGCGAAGTGGTGTGCATCGGCCACCGCGCTGGCCGGCAGTTGCAAGCCGGCCAACAGGCGGTCGCGGGTGGCCGGGTCGAATTGGGCGGCCTGTGTGCTCAGGCTGCTGCGATGGCGGTGCCCGCCCTCGGCGGCGGTGAGCACGAAGGCGGCGGCGCGTGCGCGCTCGGCGTCCGGCAACTCCATGATGATGGTGGCGCCGATCGCGGCGAGCAGCGTGCCGAGGCCGGCCTCCAGCTCGGGATCGAGGTTGCGTTGGAACCAGCCGCCCAATTGCGCGATACGCAGCGTCTCCACGCTGCAAGCGGGTACCGGTTGACCCTGCATCACTTCGTAGACGCGGCGCAGGTCGGCGACCGATGTGGCGAACGGGCCCACCACATCCAGCGCATCCACGAACGGGAACACGCCCTCCAACGGCAGCGCGCCGTGGGTCGGTCGCAACCCGTATACGCCGCACAAGGCAGCCGGCACGCGGATCGAACCATTGGTGTCCGAGCCCAGTGCAAATGGCACTAATCCAGCTGCCACCGCGGCGGCCGAGCCACCGGACGAGCCGCCGGCCAGATGGCGATGGTCGTGCGGATTGGCGGTGGTGCCGTAATGCGCGTTGACCGTGGCAAAGCCGTAGGCAAATTCGTCCATGTTGGCGGTGCCCACCAGCACTGCACCGGCATCGCTCAGGCGCTGCACCACGGCCGCATCGCGCGTGGCCGGCGTGCTCTGTGCGCGCAGCGCAGCACCGGCGGTGGTGACCTGCCCGGCCACATCGAACAGATCCTTGACCACGAACGGCACGCCGGCCAGCGCGCCGCCATCGCTGCCGCCGGCCAGCGCGGCCTGCACGCGCGCGGCATCGGCCGCGGCGCGCGCCGGCAACAAGCGGGTGATGGCATGCAGGCCATCGTTGGCCTGATTGATGCGGCCCAGTGTCTGGGTGGCCAGGCGCGCCGCCTGTGCGGGCTGGCTGCGCGTGCTGCCGACGATGGAGGCGATCTGCCCGCGCGAAGTGCTTGTGTCCGGTGATGCGGGGCGCGGTGCGTTGAAGCTGGCGAGCAGCTGCGCGTGACCACGCAGGACCTCGGTGTTGCGATCGATGCCGGCCTGCCACTGCGCGGGGAGTTGCATGGGGTCACCTTGGGTTGCTGGGAGTGGTGCGGGTGCGTGGTGTCGCTCGAGCCCCTCTCCCGCCGGGAGAGGGGTTGGGGTGAGGGTGCCCCGCTAGTTGGAGATGTATCAGGTATGCGTTTACCTTGCTTGCCACCTACTCAACTGGCGTGGCGTCTTTATCGGGTGACGTACCCTCATCCGCCCTTCGGGCAACTTCTCCCGATGGGAGAAGGGGGAGCGGTAAACCCACTGCTGGTGATTGCGGTGCAGTGAGGTGATCGACCAATAGCTGCTCAAACGCCTGCACATTCACCGCATGCACCACCGTCTGCGCCTGTTCGCCCAGGCCCGGCTGGTAGCCCGGCGCCCACGACAAAATGTCGCCGTAGCCTGCGTCGAACGCGGTGTTGGTGTCGATGTAGAGCGTTTCGGTGTGCGTCGCCAACTCGGGGCGCAGCCACACCGCAGTGGCCAGCTCGTCCCACATCGGAAAGCCGGTTTCGCGGCGACGCAATGCGTGGCCGATGGGGGTATCGGCCGCGCTCATGCGCGCCAATAGTTCCGGGGTGAGTTCGGTGGCGGTGGAGGGATCCACCGGCACCATGGTGATCTTCCGCCACGGTGCACGCATGACGATGCTGGCGGCTTCCGGGTCCCAGCGGATGTTGAATTCGCGGCGTGGCGAGTTGACGAACTCGCGCGCGAATTGGCGCGCGCTCACGCTGTCGCGCTGCTGGCGTGGGTTGAGGCTGCCGCCCATGTAGACCAGTTCGCGCGCCAGCGTGGCGAAGGCCGGGTCCAGGGCCTGCGCGAGGGCCAGGTTGGTCAATGGGCCAGTGGCAATGATGCTCACCTCGCCGGGGTATTGGCGCACCATGCGCAGCATGAACAGCGCCGCCGGTTCGTCGGATGCGCGCACCACGCTGGGGTTGCCCAGTGGCAGGTCGGGCACCACGTCGTGCGCGTGATAACGCGGCGCACTCTGCACGGTGTCGCCATCCACCCAGTGTTTGGTCCATGCACCTTTCCACACCAGCTTGCCGTACAGCGCTTCCCACCGTTCGGTGGCCAGCTCGCTGTTGAGCAGCGGGTGCACCGGGCCGGGATGCACCGGAATGTGCGGCTGCCCGGCCAGTTCCAGCAGGCGGCAGCTGTGTGCGATCACCTCATCGCGCCAGATGTTGCCGCTGACCGCGCTGATGCCGAGCACCTCGACCTCCGGCGACTGCAGCAGCAACAACTGCGCCGGCGTGAAGCCGTCGATGTCGTCTTCGAGGATGACGCGGCGTTTGGATGGGGCGGCGTGCGAGTGGGTCATTGCGCTGTGGTCATGGATGGAAAATGTATTGCAGCGGCGATGCAGCGGAAGTCGCGTTGTAGGAGCGCGCTTGCGCGCGATGAGGCGTTATCGGTGAAGCCTCTTCGCGCGCAAGCGCGCTCCTATGGGTTATGCGTCAGCTGGTGTTGTCTGCACTTTGCGCTGCTCCATCAGCATGCGCTCGTACTGCGCTAGATCGGTTTCAAGCTGCCATTGCAGCCGTGCCTTCTCGCTGCTCTGGCGAAATGCTTGGCACCCAGCATCATCGGTTTCGCGCTGTAATGCAGTGGCGCAGGCCTGCGCAGCTTTACCATCGGCGCTCCACAGGCTCGCGCCCGGCAGGAAGCTGTACGTCAGGCCATTGCGGGCGAGGCGCTTGAGTGTGGGGTAGTCGATGCCCTGTTCCTGCACTGCACGTTGATATTCATGGGTCATGTCCGCGCGCGACACGCCGGCATCATCGGTGGAGAGCACCACCGGCACACCGGCGTGCAGATACATCGCCAACGGATGCGCGGCCCCGGTAACGCCCAGGATCACATCGTTACTGGTGAGGTTGATCTCCACCGCCACCTGGTCGCGGCGCATGCGCTGCAGCAGCTCTTGCGCGTCGTCTTCGTAAGGCAGATCCACGCCATGACCGATGCGCCGCGCACCCGCATCCACCGCCTGGCGGATATGCGAGCGCAGCTGCGCGGGCGGCACCAGGCCCAGGGTCAGCTCGCCGGCATGCAAGGACAGCGGCACGCCGGGATAGCGCCGTGCAAAGAACCGGAACATCGCCATGTGGCGTGCGTAATCGGCCACTGCCATTGGGTTGTCCTCGGGCGCGACGATGTTCACCGCCACCGCGCGGCTGCCGCCGGCGGCCACGAGCGCATGGGCGAGCGCCATCTGCCCGAACACCCGCGGCGCAGGCAGCACACGCAACACATACGGCACATAGCGGTACTGCACCTGGCAGGCCGCGCGTGGCTGCGCCTGGTCACACTGCAGGACGCGGCGCACCTGCGCGTCGAGATCGGCAAGACTGCGCTGCGCGGCCTGCACCAGCGGCGGCAGCGCGTCCTGCAGTTCGCGCAGGTTGGCGGCATCGTCGGTGCCATGCCAGGGCAGCGCCTGCATGCGCTGCGCGGCGTCGTCCATCTGCGGCGGGTTGGCGATGATTTCCACGTACGGCACGCTGTCGCGCGCGGCCTGCTCCAGCACGGCGGCCACGGTGTCGGCCACGCGTGCGCGCACCACCGCATCGAACTTGCCGAAGGTGCTGAAGAACTGCCCGTGCCCGCTGGGTTGGGATGGGCTGGCCAGGTGGTTGCGCATCGACAAGGCATCCACCACCCGGCCATACAGCGCGGCATCGCGCGTGGCCAGCCCGCGTGCGGGCACCTGGCCGGCCACGCACGGCGGTGCGCGCAGGCTCAGGTCGTCCAGCTGCACGCAGGCGCCGTCTTCGCTGGCCCACTGCAGGTGGTCCTCGGCATACACCGAGCCGGAGAGATGGTTATGCAGGTCGCCGCCCTTGGGCATGGCCTGCAACCAACTGCGCAGTTGCGCCGATTGGCCGGCCGCATCGCGAAACAACTGCGCAACCTGCTGCTCGCGCGATTGTGCGGGCGCAGGCGTTTGGCGCGCCTGTGCAAGCGCGGGCAGCAGCGCGCACACGGTGAGGATCAGACAACGACGCAGCATGGGCATCCAGAAAACTCGCAAAAGGGTGTACCGGCGCGCACGTGCGCCCAGCGGAGGAATAGCTTGCCTTGCAGTGCGTTGCACGGCCAGCGCGCTGCGCGCCTGCAGGCAGCGCGGTGCAGGCGCGTCACTCCAGTGCATAGCGCAGCACGAACAGGCCGGCGATGGCCCAGGTGGCCGGATGCACCTCACGCCAACGCCCGCTGCCCAGCCGGAGCACCGCGTAGGTGATGAAGCCCAACGCCAACCCATTGGCGATCGAATAGGTGAACGGCATCGCCAGCATGCACATGGCGGCCGGCAACGCTTCGCCGACATCGTTCCACTGCAGATGCGCGCATTCGCGCAGCATCACTGCCGCCAGATACAGCAACGCCGGTGCGGTGGCGTAGGCCGGCACCATGGCCGCCAGCGGCGAGAACAGCAGGGCCAGCAGGAACAGCGCGGCCACCACCAGCGCGGTCAGCCCGGTGCGCCCACCCACCAGCACGCCGGCGGCGCTTTCCACATAAGCCGTGGTGCTGGAGGTGCCAAGCAGCGAGCCGGCCAGGATGGCGCTGCTGTCGGCGAGCAGGGCGCGGTCGAACTGGCGGCGCTGGTCTGTGGTGCGCAGCAAGCCGGCGCGCTGCGCCACCCCCATCAAGGTGCCGGTGGCATCGAACATCTCCACCAGCACGAACACCAGCACCACGTGCAGTACCGCGGTCAATGCACCTTCGCCAGCGTGGCCCTGCAGGGCACCGGCAATATCCAGTTGCAGCAAGGTGGGTGCCAGACTCGGCGGCAGCGCGATCACGCCCTGGTACTGCACCAGCCCGAGTGCGAGCGCCGCAGCGGTGACCGCCAGGATGCCGAGCAGCATCGCCCCGCGCACGCGCCGCAGCTCCAGCACGCCGATCAATAGCAGCCCGGCCAATGCCAGCAAGGGCTCGGGCCGGTGCAGGTCGCCCAGGGTGATCAAGGTCTGCGGGTGGGCCACCACCAGCCCGGCTTTCTGCAGGCCGATCACCGCCAGGAACAGGCCGATACCGGCGGCGATTGCGCTGCGTAACGTGGTGGGGATGCCGTCGACCAGCCACCGGCGCGCGCCGGTGAGGGTGAGCAGCAGGAACACGCAGCCGGACACGAACACCAGGCCCAGCGTCTGTTGCCAGCTGTAGCCCAGGGTGCCCACCACGCTGAAGGCGAAGAAGGCGTTCAAGCCCATGCCCGGCGCCATGCCGATCGGGTAATTGGCCAGCAGGCCCATCACCGCCGAGCCGAATGCCGCAGCCAGGCAGGTGGCCACGAACACCGCGCCGTGATCCATGCCGGTAGTGGCCAGGATGTCCGGGTTGACGAACACGATGTAGGCCATCGTGAGAAAGGTGGTGGCGCCGGCCAGCAGCTCGGTGCGCACGTTGCTGCCGTTGGCGGCAAGCGCAAAGTCGGGCCAGCGCATCAGGCGCGCCCCAGCGGCTGGCAGGCGGCGGCACAGCAGAACAGTGTCATCGGCAACGTCTCATCGAACACAGGCACCGGCGCGTAAGCGCGGGCTGCGTATCTTGCACTGTGCGCGGTGGCATGCCGTGGACGTGTTGCCCGAAATGCGCAGTGGCCTGTGGATGGCGTTGGTTGGCAACGCCTGATGAGAAGGTTGCAGCGCGCCGTTGCGCCACGCGTGTGCCTGGGCGGCAAGCCGAGCGTGCTGATGTCTGCATCGCACACGGCACCCGGCAATCGCAACAGCTGACTCGTGCTTTCGATGAATGGCGGCGAGCGTGACGCAGCGGTACCAGTGGTGGCAAGAGTCGCTAGCGGGGACATGGATCACAGCGTGTTTGAGCATCGCCAACGCGCCTGCGCTTGATCGTTGTCGCGTTGGTCGCATCACGTGTCGGCCCTGTCGCGTTGCTCAAAGGTCCAGCACCAGCCGTGGCGTGCGGCTGCGCGAACAGCACAGGGTGATCTGCGTGTTTTGCGCGTGTTCGCTGTCGCTGAGCACGCTGTCGCGGTGATCGGGCACGCCATCGAGCACGCCGGTCAGGCAGGCCCCGCACATGCCTTGCTCGCACGACAGCGGCACCTCCACGCCTGCGGCCATCAGCGCATTGGCGATACTGCACTCGGCCGCCACCTGCACCACGCGCCCGCTGGCGGCCAGCTCCACTTCGAAGGCGTCGTCGGCGGCGTGTGGCACGGCCGGCGCGACCGCGGCGAAGTGTTCGCGATGCAGCTGCGCCGGCGCCCAGCCCTGAGCCAGGGCCAGCGCGCTGAAGTGATCCATGAACGCGGCCGGCCCGCACAGATACAGCTGGTCGCGCGTATGTGCCTGGCGCAGTTCGGTGGGGATGTGCACACGTGGGCTCTCGCCGTCATCGCTCAGATGCACCTGCACCTGGCCGTGCTGGAAGCCCTGCTGCAGGCGCTGCCCGAAGGCCACATCCGCCTGCCGGCGCGCGTAGTAGTGCAGCACGAAGGCCTCGCCGCGCGCCTCCAGCGCCTCGGCCATCGACAGCAGCGGAGTAATGCCGATGCCGGCGGCCAGCAGCACGTGGCGTTCGCCCGCGTGTAACGGGAACAGGTTGCGCGGCGTGGAGATCTGCAGCCGGTCGCCGGCCGCGAGTTGTTCGCACAGATGCCGCGAGCCGCCGCGCGAGGCATCGGCCAGCTTCACGCACAACAGGTAATGGTCGCGCGCATGCGGCGCGCTGGCGATGGAGTACTGGCGGATCAAGCCGTCGGGCAGGTGCAGGTCCACATGCGCGCCGGCTTCGAACGCCGGCAACTCCGCGCCGATCGGCTCCAACCGGATCGCCCGCTGGCGATGCCCCTGGTCGACGACTTCCGCCACACGCACCTCATGCAGGCTCATGCCGTCATCCTCGCCGGTCAACGCAGGAAAAAGTCGCTATAGCCCTGGCTGCGCAGGCCACGGCGATAGGCGATCGAACTGCGATCGGCGGGGATGTGCACTTCCAGCAGCGGGTCCAGCGGCAGGTATTCGGGGCGCTGCGCTTCCACCATGGCGCGGTCTTCCTCGAACACGCGCAGGTTGAAGGCATGCACGTCCTCCATCGGCAGATGGGTGTCGAAATTGCGCGCAATCGGCACCAGCAGCCGGGTCTTGTGCTTGGACACCGGGCTGGCCGCGTTCATGATCACCAGCCGCTTGCCCTGCACCGGGAAGTGGATGGTGAGCGTGGCGGTGAACGGCAGGTGCACTTCGAAATGGCGCAGCCACTGGAAGCCGGGGTCCACGTCGGGCAGCGGCATATCCACCGAATAGTTGGCCACGCTGCTGAGGTAATCGGCGTTGAAACCGGTCGGCGTTTCGGTGGTGGTGTAGGCCGGCACTTCGCGCTTGTCCGGCTGGGCGAAGGTGGCGGTGTGCACGAAGGCGAAATGCGCCACGTCGATAAAGCCTTCCAGCTGCCGCGCGGCGCTGCCGGCGATGTCGAAGCCCGGGCACACGATCTGCTGGAAGCCGTCTTCGTCCCAACCCGGCATCGGCGGAATCTGCACCTCGGCCGCGCTCACCCCGGCCGGTTTGGCCAGGCACACCCAGATCAGCCCGTAGCGCTCGGCCACCGCATAGGTGTGCAACCGCATCTTGGCCGGGATGTTCTGATTCGGGCTGGCCGGGATGTGGTTGCAGCGCCCGCCGCTGCCAAAGCGCAGCCCGTGATAGGCGCACACCACCCCGGCGCCATCGGCGCTGCCCATGCTCAGCGGCACGCCGCGGTGCGGGCAGACATCGCGCGCGGCCACCAGCTCGGCGCCCAGCCGGTACAGCACCAACGGCTCGTCCAGCAGCATGGCCTTGAACGGCGCCTCGCTCACTTCGCTGCTCAGCGCCACCGCGTGCCAGTGCTGGGCCAGGCGCTGCCAGTCGGCGGGCTCAAAGGTGCAGTACAGTGGCAGGGCGGGGACGGCGACATCCATGGGGCGGTCTCTGGCGTGAGGCGGGAGCGGTGCCGGATTGACTCTAGGAAGCCGGGGGTGTGTGATCAAACATCGTTTTTCCGCCAAGCCATTGCAAAAAATGCAACGGCCAATCGAGCCCCGCCCCATGCTGACCTTCTCCCGCTTCACCCGCTACTTCATCGAAGTGGCCCGCTGCGGCAGCATCCGCAAGGCGTCCGACGTGCTGCACGTGTCCGCCTCGGCGATCGACCGGCAGATCCTCAAGGCCGAAGAAGAGCTGGGCGCGCAGCTGTTCGAACGCCTGCCCGGCCGCCTGCGTCTCACTGCCGCCGGCGAGCTGCTGCTGGTGGATGTGCGCCAGTGGGAGAAGGCCTATGCGCGCACGCTGGAGCGCTTCGACGAGCTCAAGGGGCTGCGCCGCGGGCACGTGGAGATCGCCATGATCGACGCCCTCAGCGAGGGCGTGGTGCCGGCCGCAGTGGCGGCGCTGGTGCAGGAATACCCCGGCATCACCTTCAACCTGTCCACCGCGCGCAACCAGCGGGTGATGGAGATGGTGACCTCGGCGGATGTGGATATCGGCCTGCTGCTGGACCCGGTGAGCAGCGTGGACCTGGAGGTGCGGGCATTCGCCGACATCCCGCTCGGCATTGCGATGCCGGTGGGCCACCCGCTGAGCAGCCGCAGCGAGCTGCAGCTGAGCGAAACGCTGGAGCACCGCCTGCTGCTGCCGGCTGCCCCGCTGATCGTCGGCGAGCACGCCAAGGTGCTGTACCAGCGCCAGCATATCGACGTGAAGCGGCTCACCCACTGCAACGACGTACGCACGCTGCGTGGGCTGGTACGGGCTGGCGCCGGCGTGGGCCTGATGTCGTGGCTGGACGCCGCGCCCGACGTGGCCGACGGCCGCCTGGCCTTTGTGCCGTTCCGCCAGCACCTGACCAAGCCGATGACCCTGGCCCTGTGCGTGGCCCCGCAGCGCCAGCTCTCACGTTCGGCACAGCTGGCGATCCAGGCGCTGGCGGCGAAGATCGACGCGATGGCGGTACCGGCGGTTGGTTGAACCCCTCTCCCTCCTGGAAGAACGGAGCAAAGCCCCTCTCCCTCGGGGCGAGAGGGCACAGTTTGCGCGCCACTGGCGCGCGTGCCTTGGAGCGCCCGCGTCGCAAACGCGGGCCGGGGCGCGCAGCGGGGGTCGGGGTGAGGGTACGGCGGCGCGGCAGTCGGTGCAGCACTTCTGAAGGCGCGTGGCGACGCGTTTGTCACTGCAGGCACTGACAGATGCAGGAGGCGCCATCCGGCGCTGCGCGCCACCTTCTCCCATGGGAGAAGGGAAGCCAAGCGCATACAACTTCCGTTAGTTAAACTTGCCAGGCTTCCCCCACACGACACCCGCACCATGCAGTTGATCGATATCGGCGCCAACCTCACCCATGACTCCTTCGATCGCGATCGCGACGCCGTGTTGCAACGCGCGCGTGATGCCGGTGTGGCGCAGCTGGTGATCACCGGTGCCAGCCGCGAGCATTCGCCGCTGGCCCTGCAGCTGGCGCAGCAGCACCCCGGATTTCTCTACGCCACCGCCGGCGTGCATCCGCACCATGCAGTGGAATTCACCGCCGAATGCGAGCGGGAAATGCGCGCGCTGCAGGCGCAGCCGCAGGTGGTGGCGGTGGGCGAATGCGGGCTGGATTATTACCGCGATTTCGCGCCGCGCCCGGCCCAGCACAAGGCCTTCGAACGGCAGCTGCAGCTGGCCGCCGATAATGGCAAACCGCTGTTCCTGCACCAGCGCGATGCGCATGACGATTTCCTCTCGATCATGCGCGCGTTCGACGGCCGCCTGGGCGCGGCGGTGGTGCACTGCTTCACCGGCACGCGCGAAGAACTGTTCGATTACCTGGACCGCGATTACTACATCGGCATCACCGGCTGGTTGTGCGACGAGCGCCGCGGCGCGCATCTGCGCGAGCTGGTGCGCAACATCCCGGCCAACCGGTTGATGATCGAAACCGATGCGCCCTACTTGCTGCCACGCACGCTCAAGCCGCTGCCCAAGGACCGCCGCAACGAACCGATGTTTCTCTCGCACATTGTCGAAGAGCTGGCGCGCGACCGCGGCGAAGATGTCGCGGTGACCGCTGCCAACAGCACGGCCGCCGCGCGCGCATTCTTCCGGCTGCCGGTGACTGCCACCGCCGAGTGAGTGCGGCGGCGGTGTTTACGCCGCCAGCAATTCCCAGCCTTGCGCATCGCGCAGCCGCAGGCCTGGCTGCGGCGCGTCCACGCTGACGCGCAGGCCGCTGGCCCACGGCAGTTGACGTTGTTGCGGAAACCAGCGCCGCGCCTGGTCCACCACGATCAACAGCCCGTGGTCGTCGCCGAGCGCGGCAAACCCTTCCAGCGTCGGTGCAAACGGCTGCACGCCGAAGTGATGGCCCACGCTGCTGGTCACCGCAGCGACATTATTGCTGGGCAGCCCGATCTCGCTCAGGCACAGCAGTTCGCTACCGTGAAACGCATCCTCGCCGGTGGGTGCGTCCTGCAGCGCGTTGCGGGCGATCAGTTCGAGCACGGCGCCATCGGGGCCGGCGAAATACACCGACTGCGATTGCCACGCGCCATCGAGCTGGAAGCGCTCCTGGCCAAGTGGATCGGTGAGCAGCGCAGCACGTGCGCCGATCCAGGCAGCTGCCGCATCGAAGCGCGCAGGTGCCACATTGAAGGCCAGATGCACGCTACCTACCGGCTGCTGCGCCTGCACGCATTCCAACGTGCTCCAGCCAATGCGCACGCTGTTGCCGGCGAGCGGTAGCTGCAGCACATCACGATAGAAGCGCAGGGTGAGATCGGGGTCCAGACACGGCAACAACAGATGACGCAGACGCATGGCAAGCACACCAGTCAGAAGGTGCGCCCATTCAACGACCTCAAGCATGGTTGAGGTCAAGCGGTTTGTCCGCAATCTCTCCGCACGCATGGAATGCACATAGGCACGTGCCCCTGTAGGAGCGCACTCGTGCGCGAACGCATTACCGGTAAAGCCACATCGCGCGCAAGCGCGCTCCTACGTGGGTGTGCACGTCGCAGTTGCTGCGTGTACAGCCACACACGCGTGGAGCGCACATAGGCACATGCCCTTGTAGGAGCGCACTCGTGCGCGAACGCGTTACCGGGAATGCCACATCGCGCGCAAGCGCGCTCCTACGTGGCTGTGCACGGCGCAGCTGCTTCATGTACAGCCCGCACGCGTGGAGCGCACATAGGCACATGCCCTTGTAGGAGCGCACTCGTGCGCGAACGCGTTACCGGTAAAGCCACATCGCGCGCAAGCGCGCTCCTGCGTTGGCTGTGCACAGCGCAGCTGCTGCGTGTGCAGCCCGCACGCGTGGAGTGCACATAGGCACGGCCCTTGTAGGAGCGCACTCGTGCGCGAACGCGTTACCGGGAATGCCACATCGCGCGCAAGCGCACTCCTACCTGGCCAACGACATCGCAGCCATCTGCCGCCACTCACCTACCCTCAAATCAACTCCGCCAACGTCCACAAATGCCGCACCAGCGGCGCGCTCTCCAACGCTCCGGGCGAGACCGCCAATGCGAGGCGGGCCAGCGGCATCTGGCCTTCGATGTCCAGATAGCGCACGCCGGGCAGCTGCAGCTGCGCCGTGGAGGCGGGTACCACCGAGACGCCCAATTCGGCGGCCACCAGGTTGACGATCGACGACATCTGCGGCGCTTCCTGGGTGATGCGCAAGGTCACGCCGGAGGCGCGGCAGGCGACCAGGATCTCGTCGTACAGGCTGGAGCCGAAGCTGCGCGGAAACAGGATGAACGGCTCGCCGGCCAGCGCCGCCAACGGTGCACTGTCCAACGCGGCAAGCCGGTGCGCGGCGGGCACGGCAATCTTCATCGGTTCGTCGGCAAAGCGCAGCAGCTGCAGGTCCGGCGGCGTGCTCAGGCCGTAACGCACGAACGCCGCATCCAGCTTTCCTTCGGCCAGGGCCACCAGCAAACCGGCGGTGTTGGTTTCTTCCAGCAGGAGCTCCACCTGTGGCCACTGCCGGCGGAAATCGCGGATCAGCCGTGGCACCACCGGGTTGAACGCGGCCGAGGCGGTGAAGCCCAGCCGCAGCCGGCCGGATTCGCCACGCGCCACGCGGCGTGCGGTTTCGGCAGCCCGTTCCACATCGACCAACACCCGGCGCACCTCGCCCAGGAACGCCTCGCCGGCCGCGGTGAGCTCGGCGCCGGCATGGGTGCGACGGAACAACGGCGTGCCCAGGTCGCGTTCCAGTGCCTGGATCTGCTGGCTCAACGGCGGCTGCCCGATGCCCACGCGTGCGGCGGCGCGGGTGAAGTTGCCTTCTTCGGCAACGGCCAGGAAATAGCGCAGGTGGCGAAGTTCCAAGGTATCTGTTTCGCATATGGACGCTGCGACAATCATATATTGGACAGGGGGTGGGCCGGGGGACATTCTGGCCGTCCCACGTCTCGGTTGCGCTCCTGTGTCTTCCTCCGATTGCCGCCCCGGCGCCCTGTCCGCCGCCGCCCTGCCCGCAGACACGCCGGCAACCGGCCGCATCCGCCTGGCGTTGTTCCTGGCCGGCTTTGCCACCTTCTCGCTGCTGTACAGCGTGCAGCCGGTGCTGCCGGAATTTGCCCGCACCTTCGGTGTGGATGCGGCCACGGCCTCGTTGCCGTTGTCGCTGGCGACCGGTGCGCTGGCGATTGCGATCTTCTGTGCCGGTGCGGTGTCGGAGAATCTGGGCCGGCGCGGGCTGATGTTTGTCTCCATCGCGCTGGCCGCAGTGCTCAACCTGATCGCCGCCTTCCTGCCGCACTGGGGCGCGCTGGTGGCGGTGCGCACCTTGTCCGGCATCGCGCTGGGCGGGGTGCCGGCGGTGGCCATGGTCTATCTGGCCGAAGAGCTGCCGGCCAGCAAACTGGGCGCGGCCACCGGGCTGTACGTGGCCGGTAACGCGTTTGGCGGCATGAGCGGGCGCATCGTGATGAGCCTGCTCACCGACCACTACGACTGGCGTACCGCGCTGGCAGTGTTGAGCGTGTTCGACCTGCTGTGCGCGGTGGCGTTCGTGTGGCTGCTGCCGCCCTCGCGTCACTTCGTGCGCCGGCACGGCGTCAACCTGCACTACCACCTGCGCGCCTGGGGCGGGCATCTGCGTAACCGCCAGTTGTTGTGGCTGTTCTCGATCCCGTTCCTGTTGATGGGCGTGTTCGTCAGCGTCTACAACTACGCCGGGTTCCGCCTGGGCGGCGCGGAATACGGCCTGAGCCAGAGCCAGATCGGCATGATCTTTAGCGCGTACGTCTTCGGCATCGTGTCTTCATCAGTGGCCGGTGCGGCTTCGGACCGCTACGGCCGGGGCCCGGTGGTGCTGGCCGGCACGCTCACCGCCGCGGCCGGTGTGGCGTTGACGCTGGCGCATGCCTTGCCGGTGGTGATTGCCGGGGTGGTGCTGCTGACGATCGGGTTTTTCATTGCGCATTCGTCGGCCAGCGCCTGGGTGGGCCGGCTGGGCGGTGCGGCGCGCAGCCATGCCGCGTCGCTCTATCTGCTGGCCTACTACAGCGGTGCCAGCCTGGTCGGCGCGGTCAGCGGCTGGTTCTGGCAGCACGGCGGTTGGGGTGCGCTGGTGGCGTTCTGCGGCAGCTTGCTCGCCCTGGCCTTGCTGGCGGCGCAGGTACTACGCCGCAGTGCGGACGACTCGCGCCCGTATGGGCGCTTTGCGCCACATCCACCGCGCGGGGAGTAAGCGCCGCGCTATCTGCGATCGCTGTACGGTTGGTCGGGGTGCTTGCGTGCGCTCTGTCGCAAGGTCGGCACTCAAGTCCTCGCGGCCTGTGATTGCGCGCGCACCGGTTACGCGCGCCATTGCATCCGCGCGTCGCGCGACGTGCAACAACGGCAACCGTGCGTGCCGCATCACGCGCGCACCGCTAGATCGCGCTTGCGTTACTGCGTTTGCGTTGAAGGCAATGCTGGTGAGCGCGGCGCAGGCGCGCTGCCGGTGCTGGGGTCGTACTGCGGATGTGCCGGATCCATGCTGCGCGGCCCGCGCACGGGAACCGGCTGCAGCGCGCTTTCGCGCCACGCGCGCACCAGCAGATCGCGCAGCATTGCCGCGCCGTCGCCGGCGGTGAGGTAGACCATCGCGCGGCCGTCGGTGCGGGAGGCATCATCGAACGCACCGGCTTTTTCCAGGCGATACACCTGCTCGACGCGGCCGGTGCCGATGGCGAGAAAACCCAGCAACTGCTCGAACACATCGCCGTCCTGATGCGCCAATGCCGGCATGCGGGTCAGCAGGTCCTGCGGAGTGAGCGCGATCTTGTCGACGTAGTCGCTCTCGAACTTGCCGTGCACCTTCGGGTCGGTGCTGTAGCCGTGTGGATTGGGTCCCTGCCAGCCATCGTGGTGGATGCTGTCGTGCTGCGGCTGCGCGCCGTCGCCGATGTAGTGCGCAAACCAGCTCACCAGGAACGCGCAGGTGCGCTCCAGTTCGCGCGTGTCCTCACCGGCCGCACGCAACGCGCGGATTTGCCGCATGGTGGCAACGATGCGTTCGTAGCCTTCGGTGGCCGCATACGGCAAGGTGCCGGCCCAGCGCACATTCATGCGCTCGGCGGCAGCCGGGTCGCGTTGTGCAATGCGCCGCTGCTCGTCGTACAAGGCCAGCACGAAGGCATAGCGCGAGCGCGGCGGATTCTGCATGAATGCGAACTGCTCGCGGAACCAGCCGTGGTTGGGATCTTCTTCGATCTTGAGGAACGGCTCGCTTTCGCTGCGCCAGCCATCGGGCAGCACCGCACCATCGGCAATCACCTGCACATGGCGCCTGAGGAACACCGGCCCGTCGTCCGGCAGTGCCTGGAGTGCGGCGGTATCGATCGCCGCGTGGGCGCGTTTTCCCCAGGCCAGCGCAGCCGTGGGGGCGAAGCTGGCCGTCAGCAGGACGGCCGCAGCAAGCAGGGAAGGCTTCATAAGAATCCTGGTCGGGCGCGCGCCGGGCAGGGCCGCGGCGCACGCGAAAGCGGCGGTTGTCGTGCTGCTCAGAAGTGGTAGGTCACCACCAGCCGGGTGTTGCGCTCGTAGATCGGCCGCCCGTAGATGGGTTCGCGCGTGCCTTGCCCGGAGATGGTGTCGGTGCGCGGGTTGCCTTCGGTCAGCGCAAAGGTGTTGGTGAGGTTGTCCACCGCCAGCTGCACATCCCACGGCCCGTTGCGCACCAGGATGTTGGCCGCCAGCGTGTGATAGGCGGCCAGTTCGGTGGTGTTTTCCAGGTCGGCATAGCGCTTGCCCACGTAGGCGTAGCGCAGCGAGGTTTCCCAATCGAACGTGCCGGTGCTGAACAGCAGCGTGGGCCCGACGTTGCCATAGAGCTTGGGCTGGCGGTTGGGCATGTTGCCGTCCACATCGACCACCGCCACCGCACCGTTGGCCACCACTTCGGTCAGGTCGGAGACCTTGGTGTCGTTGTAGGTGACATTGGCATCCAGGCGCAGCCACTGCGCCGGCGTCCATACCGCGGCCACTTCCACGCCCGGGTTGGTGACGCTGCCACGGTAATCCTTGGACTCGGCTGCGCCAGTCACCGGATTCACCGCGCTGGTGCCGATGTTGTACGGGTCGTACTTGGTGTAGAAGGCAGTGGCGAACACATCCAGCGTGGCGAAGTTGAGCTTGGTGCCCAACTCGTACTGTTCGGCGGTGGGGATGTTGACGGTGCCTTCGTTGGCGCCCTCGCTGGGCGCGCGGTGCGCACGCGAGGCGCGGCCGTAGACACCGACAATCGGGGTGAGGTCGTAGTTGAATCCCGCCGTCCAGTTGGTCACGCCCACATCCAGCGCGGTCTGCGTGCGGGCACCGGTGAACAGCCGTGCGGCATCGTCGGCCAGGGTGTCTGGCATGCCCAGCGTGCCGGTGGTGCGGGCCATGGCCCAGGCGCGGTAGCGATAGCGCTCGTGGCGCACGCCGCCTTCCAGCCGCAGCTTGTCGGTCACCTGCCAGGTATCGGCGATGTAGGGCGCCAACATGCTGGTGTAGGCCTTGCCCTGGGTGCGGTCGGCGCCGTAGATCACCACGCCGTCCTGGGTGACGCCGCCGACAACCGCACCATTGGCGTCATAGCCGAGCAGGTCGATGCTGCGCGGGTTCTGGCGCATTTCAAACAGATAGCTCTGGTAGCGCGAGTTGTAGGAACGCGCGTAATAGGCGCCATACAAGCCCAGCGTGATGTCGTGGGTGTCGCCGCCCCAGTCGAAGCTGCGGTGCAGGCGCAGATCGTCGGCGATGGAATCGGCGCGCACATCCATCGCACGGTACTGGCCCTGGATCACCAGCCCGTCGGTGCTGGCCGGATCGAAGCGGCTGCCATCGTCGGTGTACACGTAGCCCAGCCGCGTCAAGCCCGGAAACGCGGCGCTCGCGGCCGCACGGCGGCTGTTCGCATAGGCGGTGGCATCCTGCGGTGCATTGCTGGAATACAGCGCGTCGAAGGTCATGTCCAGGCGATTGACCACCGCCTTGTTGGACAGGCTCCAGCCGTTGTCGAACGCCAGGTCCAGGTTCGCGCCCAGATGATTGAACTTCATGTGGCGGCCATCGGAGAGATCGCGCGCCTCGCGTTGCGGCTGGCCATTGGCATCGCTGGAAATGAGCGTGGCGTGCTGCAGTTGCGGCGCGCTCAAGGTGCCGGTGAAGCGGTCGATCAATGGGTCCAGCGACCGCGTGGTGTCGCGCGGGTCATACAGCGGGATCGGCATGTAGAACGCGTTCTTGTCGTCCAGATGCTTGGCGGTGAAGGTGATCTTGCCGTGGTCCAGCGTGTGAGTGAGGTTCATGCGGAACTGGCCGCCCTGATCGGCAGGAAAGCCCACATCCCGGTAACCATCGTTGCGCCGCACGAAGCCGCCGGCGGCCAGGTACCAGTCCTGCGCCAGCTTGCCCGACCAGTAGCCATCGAGCCGATACAGGCCGGTATCGCCCACGGTGGTGCGCACTGCGCCTTCGGGCGTGTCGCCGCCCTGGCGGGTGACGAAATTGACGATGGCCGCGGCATTGGAGGCGAAGATCGGCGAGGGCCCGCCGCGCACGGTCTCCACCGATTCGACCATCACGTCTGGCCGCACTAGCCCTTCGGTCTTGTAGAAGTAGCCGTTGTTGTCCGGATACGGGCTGATACCGTCCTCCTGGATCACCGCGAACGAGCCTTCATCGGGGATGCCGCGGATGCGGTACACGTTCTGCACTTCGCCGCCGGTGGATTCGGCGTAAATGCCCGGCATCGAACCAATCAGGCTGGTGAGGTTGAGCGGCGCCAGTTTGTCGATCTGTTCGGCGGTCATCGAGGTGATCGCATAGGACGCTTCGAACTGGCTCTGCGCCTGGCCGGCACCGGTGACGATCATGCGGTCGAGCGAAAAGATGCCGTCGTCGCTCGTACGTGCCGGCGGTGACGCGGTGGTCTGCTGCGCCAGCGCCGGGCCGGCAAGCGTGGAGGCAAGTGCGAGGGACAGGCAAAGACACAGCGGGGCGCGACGCAGTCCGGAGGCGATCCGGATGTCGGTGGTTGGCATGGCGGGCATGGGCGAGCGGGGGAGCGCGTCACTTTCGCGATGTCATATTGCAGATGCGTTGCGTGTGCGGCAGATCACGCAAAAAAGCTGGTGCAGTGCCTGGAACTGTGACGTGTGCAGGCTTTACTCCGCTCTGTCATCAGCGCGCCCTGCGCTGGCGCTCGCATCGGCTGCGGCGTTGCACTTTGCATCAGTGATGGTGGCGTTCGCCAAGACGAATCAAATGCGGTGCAGCGTGCCTGTGGGAGTGAACGCGCCAAGATCCAGCTTGCGCACGCCCAAGGCATTGGCCTGCAGCTTGAGCTCGGCGATCGCGAACAGGTGCTTGACCGGGTGCCGCGCCTCACGCGCGCAGCGTGCAACCAGGAGACGAGCGCAACCGCGATGCAGGCAGATGCGCCTGTGCTTGGAATCGCACCGCGCACCCCAATTGAAAGGCCATCTCCCGTGGCGTCTTTGCATCGTGAACCGCTCTGCGTCATCCCCCGCCCCATGCACCGCGTTACTGCGCGCGTCCGTGGCAACGTGGAGCATGAAGGACAGGCCTGCCCGCATGTGCAACCAGCACCTGCGCGCAGCGTGCAGGCCACGGCCGTGGCACCAGCCAGCTTTCACCGCAGCGCCTGAACGTGTTGCACCGCTACAGGCACGCACGCGGGCGTTGTTGCACAGTGACCACACCATGACCGGAGTTGCACGATGACTGTTGCGATCACGCAGACCGGCCCGGCGCTGCAGGAGTTCATCGAGCGCCACCAGCGCTTGTTCGTACTCAGCGGCGCGGGCTGCAGCACCGATTCGGGCATTCCCGATTACCGCGATCTGCAGGGCGGCTGGAAGCGCCCGCAACCGGTGACCTTCCAGGCGTTCATGGGCGAGCTGTCCACGCGCCAGCGCTATTGGGCGCGCAGCCTGGTGGGCTGGCCGCGCTTCGGCCTGGCGCGGCCCAACGCCACCCATCACGCCTTGGCCGCGTTGGAGGCGCGCGGGCAACTGGAGTTGCTGCTCACCCAGAACGTGGACCGCCTGCATCAGGCCGCCGGCAGCCAGGCGGTGATCGATCTGCACGGCCGGCTCGATGTGGTGCGTTGCATGGGCTGCGAACAACGCATGCCGCGCACCGAGTTCCAGTTGCTGCTGGAGCGCGACAACCCCGGCTGGGCCGACCTGGAGGCCGCCCAGGCGCCCGATGGCGATGCCGATCTGGACAACGTGGCCTTCGACAACTTCGTGGTGCCGGCCTGCCCGGCGTGCGGCGGCGTGCTCAAGCCGGATGTGGTGTTCTTCGGCGAGAACGTGCCGCGCGAGCGCGTGGAGCGCGCCTTTGCGCATCTGCAGGCCGCCGATGCGGTGCTGGTGGTGGGGTCTTCGTTGATGGTGTATTCCGGCTTCCGCTTCGTGCAGGCCGCCGCACGTGCAGGCCTGCCGATCGCCGCGCTCAACTTCGGGCGCACCCGTGGCGACGACCTGCTCAGCCTGAAGGTGGAGCAATCCTGCGCGCAGGCGCTGGCGTTCCTGCAACAGCCGCCGGACCCCCTGCACACGGCCACCGCCAGGTACCACAGTGCGCGTTCGGCATGACGCAGTGATCCATCGCAGCGGTTGTGCCCACGCGCGTGGCGCAGTGCAATGGGCATCCCTACGTCGCGTGTGGATGTCGCCTTGAGCCAGTTGTTCACCCCCATCAATTTTGGTCCGCTTGCGCTCGCCAACCGCATTGTGATCGCGCCGATGTGCCAGTACTCCGCACAGGACGGCCGCGCCACCGACTGGCATCGCATCCACCTGGGCACGCTGTCGCAATCCGGTGCCGCGCTGTTGATCCTGGAAGCGGCCGCGGTGCAGCCGCAGGGCCGTATCTCCTACGCCGACCTGGGCCTGTACGACGACGCCACCGAGCAGGCGCTGGGCGAGGTGCTGGCATCGGTACGGCGCTGGTCGCCGATGCCGATCGGCATCCAGTTGGCACATGCCGGGCGCAAGGCCTCCACCGATCTGCCGTGGAAGGGCGGCGAGGCGATCGCCCCGGACCACGCCAATGGCTGGCAGACCGTGTCCGCCTCGGCACTGCCGTTCCGCGACGGCCAGCCGCTGCCGCAGGCCCTGGACGCCGCCGGCATCGATGCGGTGGTAGAGGCCTTCGTGACCGCGGCCAAACGTGCTGAACGCCTGGGGCTGCAGCTGATCGAACTGCATGCTGCGCACGGGTACCTGATGCATCAGTTCCTGTCGCCGCTGAGCAACCAGCGCAGCGATGCATACGGCGGCTCGCTGGACAACCGCATGCGACTGACGCTGCGCATCTTCGATGCGGTACGCGCGGCGGTGTCTGACCAGATGGCCATCGGCGTGCGCATCTCGGCCACCGACTGGGTGGATGGCGGCTGGGACCTGCCGCAGAGCATTGCGTTGTCCAAGGCGCTGGATGCGCGGGGCGCGCACTACATCCATGTCTCCAGCGGCGGGCTGGACCCGCGCCAGCAGATTCCGGTGCAGGCCAGCTACCAGATTCCGTTTGCCGAAGCGATCCGCGCGCAGGTGGACACGCCGGTGATCGGCGTGGGCCTGATCACCGAACCGCAGCAGGCCGAAGCGATCCTGCGCGATGGCCAGGCCGATGCGATCGCGCTGGCGCGCGGCATCCTCTACGACCCGCGCTGGCCGTGGCACGCCGCCGCCGCGCTGGGCGCATCGGTCACCCCGGCGCCGCAGTACCAGCGCTGCGAACCGCGCGAAGCGCGTGGCGTGTTCGCCAGCTGACGCGCGCGCAACCGACCATGGACCGATCATCTCGACCAAGCAGAGGGCATGCATGCCAATAGGATTTCTGGGGCTGGGCACGATGGGCCTGCCGATGGCGCACAACCTGCTGCGCGGCGGCTTTGAACTGACCGTATGGAACCGCTCGCCGGCACGTGCGCAGCCGCTGCGTGAGGCCGGTGCACACGTGGTGGAGCAGCCGCAGCAAGCCGCGCACGGCCCACTGCTGTTTTCGATGCTGGCCGACGACGCCGCGGTGCGGCAGACGGTACTCGACGGCGGCGTGCTGGATGCGCTGCCGGCCGGCAGCGTGCACGTCAACATGGCCACCATCTCGGTGGCGCTGGCGCACGAGTTGACCGCACTGCATGCCGAGCGGGGCGTGGCCTATGTCGCCGCCCCGGTGCTTGGCCGCGTGGAGGTGGCCGAAGCGGGCAAACTCAACATCCTGGCCGCCGGCGACGATGCCGCGCTTGCCCGCGTGCAGCCGATGTTCGATGTGCTGGGCCAGCAGACCTGGCAGATTGGCAGCGCGCCCGAGCAGGCCAACGCGGTGAAACTGGCCGCCAACTTCTGCCTGGCCAGTGCGATCGGCGCGATGGCCGAAGCCAGCGCGCTGGCGCGTGGGCATGGCGTGGATGCCACGCAGTTCCTGGGCATGCTCACCAGCACCTTGTTCGCTGCGCCCGCGTATCAAGGCTATGGCCGGCTGATCATGCAGCGCCAGTACACGCCTGCCGGCTTCACTGCCACCTTGGGCCGCAAGGATGTGGATCTGGCGATCCAGGCCGGCGCAGCGCGACAGGTGCCGATGCCGCTGGGCGAGCTGCTGCGCAGCGGCCTGGACGAGGCAATTGCGCACGGCGATGGCAACGCCGACTGGGCCGTGCTGGCCGAGGTCTCCGCACGCCGCGCAGGGCAAGCGTAGCACCTCCGGCGCGTGTGACTGCTGCAGTCGCGCGCGCTGTTCGCAGTGGCATCGTGTGCGAGCGGTGCCGTGCACCACGGTGTGGCTACGACGGCACGCGACTCAAGCACACGCGCTGCGCCAACCGCCTTCAACGACTTGCGCATCAAGCGCCCGCGTTGCGCATCTTGCGGTGTGTCCCGCAGGCATGACGCCTGGTGCGACGTGGCTGGCTTGAGGCCTGGCAGGCAAGCGGCTAAGGTGCCTGCTCGTAACAGCCGCCGCTCCAGGGAGGATGCGATGCGACACCCCAATATCAGGCCCGGTTCGACCGTGCACACCACGCGCACATCGGCCCACGCCGGTGGTGGCGCACGATGACCAGCGCGCCGGTCATCCATCAGGGCCCGGTCGGCCCGGACCATCCCGAACATCCGGACCATCACCTGTTCTCACAGATCCAGGAAGCGGTGAGCGTGCTGGACACCGAACTGGGTAAACCCACCGACGAGGCCAGCATGCGCATGGCCGCGCGGCTGCTGCCGCTGGCCAAGCAGCATGGCTTCGACCAGGTGGATCTGGTGGTGCTCAGCCGCCATCTCGGCGAGGTTGGCGAGAACGTGTTCCTGGTGCGTGGCGCCCTGGACGACCCGGCGCATCTGCGCGCCCACATCACCACCCAGGAAGCGATGGAGACCTCGGTCGACGCCTCGCTTGCGCAGCTGGATGAAATCAACCGGCGGCTGATGCTGCGCCTGCCGCCGCGCTGATCCTTATCGTCAGTGGCATGCGCACCGCGTTCTGCGATGCATGCCACCAGCGCACCACCTGCGATGCGTTGGTCAGCGGATCTGCATGCATGGCGAGCACAGTGCCCCGGTGCATAGCCGCAGTGCGGCTGGCCCAAACGTTGCACCGCGGCGCAACGTAAAAGTTACCGACGCAAGCACTGCGCCAGCGGTGTCATCCATTGGCTATCATCTCGCCGATGCGCTCTGACTACATCCTCACCCTGTCCTGCCCCGACCGTACCGGCATCGTCTATCGCGTGACCGGGCTGTTGTTCGATCTTGCCTGCAATATTCTCGACGCCCAGCAATTCGGCGACGACGAGAGCGGGCGGTTCTTCCTGCGCGTGCATTTCGACAAGCCGCCGCGAACCGACATCGCGCAGCTGGAGCAACAGTTTTCACAGCTGGCCGCCAGTTTCGAAATGACCTGGCAGCTGCACGATGCGCGCCGCCGCGCGCGGCTGCTGGTGCTGGTGAGCAAGCAGGGCCACTGCCTCAACGATCTGCTGTTCCGCATGCATAGCCGGCAGTTGCCGGTGGATATCGTGGCGGTGGTCTCCAACCACACCGACTTCGCACCGCTGGCGGCGTCCTACGGCATCGCCTTCCACCACCTGCCGGTGAGCGCAGATACGCGCGCCGAACAGGAAACGCAGCTGCTGGCGCTGGTCGAGCGCCTGCAGGTGGACCTGGTGGTGCTGGCGCGCTACATGCAGATCCTTTCGCCTGCACTGTGCCGCGCATTGGCCGGGCGTGCGATCAACATCCACCACAGCTTCCTGCCCAGTTTCAAGGGCGCCCAGCCGTATCACCAGGCGCACGCGCGCGGCGTCAAGATCATCGGCGCCACCGCGCACTACGTCACCGAAGACCTGGACGAAGGCCCAATCATCGAACAGGACGTCGCCCGCGTGGACCACGCCATGACCCCGCGCGACCTGGTGCGCCTGGGCAGCGACACCGAATCGCTGGTGCTGGCGCGCGCGGTACGCCGCCATGTCGAACACCGCATCGTGCTCAACGGGCACCGTACGGTGGTGTTTCGCTAGCGGAGCGCTGCAAGCTCGCAACTGCAGCTGTCTCTCACCGCAGCTGCAGGCGCATCCTGTGGAAGCTCGGTGGCGGCATCCATGCAACCACACGGTCCCGCAAGCGTGAGGGCGCCGCACCAAAAAGGAGTCCGCCGCGAGGTAACAGCGGGCCATCGCTAATTACATTGGTTTGCCGTATGGGTCACAACTACAAGAGAGCGAATCAGAAGAACGGCGTGCGCTTCTAGCACCATGCGCACCGACTGACCTGCCCCCATCGTCCGTACCAGTGATTACTGATAAAGCCCGGGGTTGAAGGGTACTGCGTTGTTGGCTTGTTGTGTACGGTAGTTGGCGGCGAACTGTGCCGGCGGGATGCGACCACAACTGCTGTGCGGCCTGATCTGGTTGTAGTGGCGTCGCCAGTCTGCGATCACGTCCCGGGCTTGTGCCAACGAGGTGAACCAGTGCTCGTTGAGGCACTCGTCGCGGAACTTGCCGTTGAAGCTTTCGATGTAGGCGTTCTGCGTGGGGGCACCCGGCTCGATCAGGATGTGCTCAATGCCATGTTGCTGCGTCCAGGCAATGAAGGCGCGACTGGTGAACTCGGGGCCATTGTCGGTGCGGACCGCGCGTGGATAGCCACGGAAACACGCCGCCTGATCGAGCAGGCGCACTACGTAAGCCCCGCTGATGCCGTGATCCACGGCAATGTCCACGCTCTCGCGAGTGAAGTCGTCGACCACGGTCAGGCACTTGATGCGGCGTGCGTTGGCCAGCGCATCGAACACGAAGTCCATGCTCCAGGTGTCGTTCGGCATGGAGGACGCCAGCAGTTTCTGCCGCTCACCCACCGGACGCTTGGCCTTGCGCCGTTTGCGCACCTTCAGCTCGGCTTCCTCGTACAGGCGATAAATCTTTTTGTGATTCACGGATGGAAACTCCGGGCGCAACAAATCATGCAGTCGGCGATAGCCGAAGCGGCGGTGGGTCTGGGCCAGCTCGACCAGCCGCGCCGACAGCGCCTGCGTGGCTGGCGTCGGCACGGGTGCGTGGCGGAAAGCATCGCGGGACAGCCCCGCAAGGCGGCAAGCCCGGCGCTCGCTCAACGGGGTGTGTTCGAGCATTCGTCGGATTGCCTCGCGCTTGCGTTGCGGGCCTAGCGTTTTACCCCGAAGCCAACCTTCAGCGCTTCGATGTCCAGGTGCGCCTCGGCCAGCAACTTCTTCAATCGAGTGTTCTGGACCTCCAGTTCTTTCAGCCGCTTGGCCTCGTCGGCCTCCATTCCCCCGTACTTGGCCCGCCACTGATAAAAGCTGGCCGGGCTGAAACCATGCCGACGGCACAACTCTGCCACGGCCATGCCCGCGTCGGCCTGTTTGATAAACCCGATGATCTGCTCGGTGCTGAATCTGCTCTTCTTCATGTCCGTCCTCTTGGGTTCACGGACTTTATAGCTTCAGCTGGTACGGCTCAGTGGGGGCAGGTCACGACACCCGCGACTGGTCCTTGCCCGCTCACCGTCGCGGGACCTTACGCGGCATGGATGCCGCGTAAGCGCTTACAAGGACGTACTTGCAGCGTGTCCCGCGATGGTGAGCGGGCAAGGGCCCTGCAGCAAACCCGCAGATCATTCGCTCTAAAAAACCGACCAACCCACACCGTTCAATCACCTCTCAAGGCAACCAAGAGCGGTGAACGCAGGCGTTGTGTGGGCCTCGCCTAAGCAAGGAAAACTGCCTGCAAGTAAAACGCTAGGTGGTCCCACGCATGCTGCGATGGCCGACACAAACGCCGGCCATCGCAGTGCACACCGCTAAGCCCGCATCACTTCGCCACGTTGGCGTTCATCACCGCGTTGCGGCTGGCGTCCAGGTATTGCGCCGGGTCGCGCATGCCGGTGGTGTGGCATTGCCCGGTGGTGTGGCCCCCGGTTTACGCCGCCCGGCAGCTGCGCATTGGCCTGCTCCACGGTGCCGTCTTCGGGGTCGTTCAAGACCAGGTCCGAGGCGGCGTTGCAGTAGTCGTTGGTGTACCAGTTGGTCTTGGCGAACGAGGTCGTGTAGTAGTTGACCTTGGCGCGCGCATCGGCGGGAATGCCGGCCAGCCAGGCCTTGGCGCCGTCGTAGGTGAGGTCGGTGTTGCTGCCGCACCCGACGCCGAACCACGAACCCACTGCAGCCAGAATGCCGGAGAGGTTGGTGCCGTGGTACGGCGTGCCTACCGACTGCATCACGCGCCCACCGGTGGCGTTATCCAGCCCGCTCCAGTAGTAGGTGTACAGATGCAGCGCGGCCATGCCGCCCTGGCTGTGCGCCACCGTGGCGAACGAGGACCACTGGCTGGCGAACTGCGCCAAGCGCTGTGCGAATTGATCGTTGCTGCGGTTCTGCTTGGCATCGATAAACGACGACGCCTTGCTGAACTGCGCTTCCGGCCACACGCCGTTGGAGCAGTACCCATGCACCAGCACCAGCCGCGATCCGGCCGCCTGCGGTTGCGCCAGTGCACTGGCAGTGGCCAGCGTGCGCGGGCGTGGCCCCATGCGCATGCTTTCGTCGATGCCGGCCGTGGTGCGCGCAATGCTCGCCCGGCGCAGTGCAGGCAGTTGCAACGGCAGCGTGTCGGCCTGTGCCAGCGGGATGTAATGGTCCGGGTCCTCGATGCGCAGGCCGCGCAGCGTGAAAGGCGCACGCGCACCGGCACGCGCCACCCAGCGCTCGTCCAGGCTCAACGGCAGCTGGCCTTGCTGCGGTGTGAGCATGCCGCCGATCCAGGCCACCGGAATCTGCTTGCCCTTGGCGTCGGTGCCCCACACCTGACCAAACACGCGGTAATGCGTGGGCGCCTGCCCGCGCGCGGCGATCGGCAGCCCGATACTCAGGCGCGTGCCGTCCGCCGCGCGTGCGCTGAGCGCGTTGCCGAGTAGACGCACAGAGGTGTCCAGCACGGGTAATACGTGCTCGCTGGTACGCACGAACGGCTGCCCGGCCTGGTCGCGGCCATGCACGATCACCTGTGCGATCCAGGTGCCGGCACTGGTCGGCTGAAAGCTGCCGCCATACACGCCATCGCCGGCAGCGCCGTCGTCGTGCTTGCCGTCATCGGCCATCGCAAACGTGCGTGCCGTGCCCTGTGGATCGAGCACGCGCAGGCTGGCCTGATCGATCTGCCCGGCCTGGCCGGCCAGCAAGCTTGCGCCTTGTGCATCGCTGCCGCTGAGCAGCGCGTTGAGCGTTAGCGACTGGCCCACCTGCTGGTGGCGATGCCGTGGATAGGAGGCCAGCTGCGTGCGCGGGTCGCCTTCCATCAACACATAGCCACGTTGCGCCGTGGGCGAGGCCGACTGCAGCGTCAGCGACCACACACCGTTCTGCGCAGCGTCCACTGCATAGCGCATGCCGCTGGTGCCGCTGTCGGCACTGCCGAGCTGTGTACGTTGTGCTTGCAGTTGCGGCGCTGCTGCGGCGCGCGCGCCGGCAACGCGCGGCGCGGCCACGGCCGCGTCCCACTGCTGGTCACCGGCCAGCACCATGAAACGCAGGTGGCCGTTTTCCACCGGCAGGTTGCCCTGCCAGCGTGCGCTGGCACCGGCCGGTGCAAGCTCCACCGGCAGTAATGCGCTTTTCGAAAGGATGGCTGATTCCGCCGGTTCGGGCGCGCGCATCTGCGCGAACTCTTCTGGCGGGCCGGCCAATTGTTTGGGCAGTAGCTCGGCCGCGGCCAGGGGCGCGGCGATGAGCGAGAGGGCGCACGACAACGACAACAGCGACGGCGTATGCATGGCAACAGCGCTCCTTGGAGTTGCAAAGTGATGCACTGCGATCGAACACAGCGGCACCGGATGCAGCGCCCCCTCGCTGCGATTCGCAGTCGGTTATACCCCGCATGCATGACAGTGCCGCTGTGCGCTGCAACACCTCACGCGCAACAAACAACCCTGCAGAAATAAATAGTACAGAGTGTGATACAGGTCGTGGGCGTGCCGATTCTTCGCACCTGCAGGCCGCAGAAAACCAGAGGTCTGCGGTTGATGGCGAACCCCGAAACTTGGCGGGTGTCAGTCCGCCAATGGACGCGCGTTGCGGTGGCGGTACTGCTCAACCCACGCGACAGACTGTGCGATGCCGCCGAATGGATAGAAATGCAGGCTGACATCTCCATGCGCTTCGCTGAGGCCGGCGGTGAGGCGATCCACAAAGCGATCCGGCCCCGCAGTCCCGAACAGCTTGCCGAGCGAGATGCCGTACTTGGAGAGCATCGATGCACATGCGCCAACACCGCACCGTGCGGCATAGCGTGCGAGCACTGCGACGCCCGCAGGACCTGGCACGCCCACACGCACGGGATGGGCAATGCCACGCGCGCGCAGCGCGTCCAACCACGTCAGCACAGTGTCGGCATCGAACGCGAACTGCGTGACGATCAGCGGCGCCATGCCGCGCTCGGCAATGCTGCGACACTTGCGTTCAAGCACATCCCACTGCGCGCTTGCAGGCATGCCCAGATGTCCTTCCGGGTGTCCGGCCACGCCGATGGTCTTGATGCCCGAGCGCTCAAACACGCCTGTCTCGATCAGCGACACGCTATCGGAAAACGGCCCAACCGCAGACGGCGCATCACCCGCGATCACCAGGCAGCGTTCAACGCCGGCCTCATCGACGGCGCGCCTGACGAACGCCTGTAGCGCGTCGCGCGAGGCGATGCGCCGCGCGGACAGGTGCGGCATGGGCGCGAAGCCGAGGGCGCGCACCCTCTGTGCGGCGGCCAGTCGCGCCTCGTCGTTCTGGCTGGGCAGGTAGGGAATGAACATGCTTGAGCCACGCATGATCTGCGGCGCTGCTGCAGTCAGCGCCGCCATGTCGTGTGCGCCGACCTCCAACGAATAGGCATCGGTGATGGTGGCGGCGCGGCTGGGTGGATCCGGGGACATCAACGGCGGCGCCGTCCTGTGGTGGTGAGTGGTTGGCTCGCGCACATCAGCGTTCGTGCGGGAAGGCGGCCATGCAACACGTGCGCCTGGGCGGTGGTGTCCATCAGTGGAGTCACGGCGCAGTGGCGCTGCCATTGCCAGGCTGGCGCGCCAGTTCGATAAACGCGCGCAGGTAGTCGATGGCGATATCTGCCTCGCGCGCCCCCAGAAAAATTTGCTTGGCGATGCCGCGTGCACCCAGCCGAACCGGCACCACGTCCATCCTGGCGGCATATTCCTCCACCAGCCAGCGCGGCATCGCGGCCACGCCGCGGCCACTGGCCACCATCTGCATCATGATGTCGGTGGTTTCGATGGCCTTGTGGCGTCTGGGCGTGACACCGGCCGGCAGCAGGAACTGGCTATAGATATCCAGCCGCTCCAGGTCCACCGGATAGCTGATGAGCACCTCGCGTGTCAGCTGCGGCGGCGTGACGTAGGCCGCCGACGCCAGCGCATGACCGCTGGCCACCACAAGCACCTGCTCGTAGTCGAACACCGGCTCGAAGCGCAGCCCGGGCTTGTAAAGCGGGTCGGGCGTGACCAGCAGATCGATCTCGTAGCCGAACAGGGCGCCAATGCCACCGAACTGGAACTTCTGTTTGACGTCCACATCCACATCCGGCCACGTGGCCAGATAGGGCGCCACCAGTTTGAGCAGCCACTGGTAGCAGGGATGGCATTCCATGCCGATGCGCAGCGCACCGCGTTCGCCCTGCGCGAACTGCCCCAGGCGCTCTTCGGCCAGATCCAGCTGCGGCAGCACCCGGTTGGCCACCGCCAGCAAATACTGGCCAGCTTGGGTCAGCCGCAAGCTGCGCCCCTCGCGCAGCCAGACATCGGTGCCCAGCTGCTGCTCCAGCTTTTTCATGCTGTGGCTCAGCGCCGACTGGGTCAGGTTCAACACGCCTGCGGCGGCGGTCAGCGAGCCCTGCTGCTCGACCTGCTGGACGATGGAGAGATGGATGCGCTCAAGCATTCAGATGATCCGAATTCATGGATTGTTGAAATAACACCATTTTACTTCATCGAATGCGAGCCCTAGCATCGGGGTTCGTCGTTTTAAGGCCATCTGTATGACTGTCAACGTGCCACACCCACTCCGCATCGTTGCGGTGTCCGGCGGGATGCAACGCCCCTCCAAGGCGGCCGCCCTGGCCGAGCACCTGCTGGCATTGATCGCCGCGCAGGTGCCATGCGAGCAGCATCTGGTGGAACTCGGGGCCTTGGCACCGCAGTTCGCGGGTGCGCTCTGGCGCTCCCAGCTGCCCGCAACGGTGGAGCAGGAACTGGTCGCCGTAGAGCAGGCCGACGTGCTGGTGGTGACCACACCGGTGTATCGCGGATCCTTCACCGGGCTGTTCAAGCACTTCTTCGACTTCGTCCATCAAGATGCCTTGATCGACACGCCGGTCCTGTTGGCGGCCACCGGTGGCAGCGAGCGGCATGCGTTGGTGATCGACCACCAGCTGCGGCCGCTCTTCAGTTTCTTCCAGGCACGCACGCTGCCGCTGGGCGTCTACGCAACCGACCGGGATTTTCTGGACTATCGCGTGCACAACGAGGCCCTGGCCGAACGCGCCCGGCTGGCGGTGCAGCGGGCATTGCCGCTGATCGCAATGACGCGGCAGGCAAGCGCTACCGCCGCAGCAAACGTGGCTGCGGCCTGAGGGCCATTACGCCCACGGGCGCCTGGCGTGCCACCGGGTCCGTTGGCGAATTGCTTGCCGATCCGGCGTCCCGGCCCCCATCCAGCCAGCATCAACCGCTGCGCTGAAAACTGCGTTTCGTATTGATTTCGAGAACAAGGCGTCAGTGTGCAATGACTCAAGAATTGACCTTCAGCATCAAGAGCCTCCGCTTCGATGAGGACTACCGTCCCGCGGCCAATACACGCAACACAACGAATTTTGCCAACCTGGCCAGAGGGCAGCGTCGCCAGGAAAATCTGCGCAACACGCTGGCGATGATCAACAACCGCTTCAACGACCTGGCGCATTGGGATAACCCCACGCGTGACCGCTACGCTGTCGAACTCGACATCATCTCTGTCGAGATGAAGATCGGTGAGCGCGACACAGGCGATGCATTCCCGTTGATCGAGATATTGCAGCCCAGCATCCTCGATCAAACAACCGGCGCGCGTATCGATGGCATCGCAGGGAATAATTTCTCCTCCTATGTGCGCGACTACGATTTCAGCGTGCTGCTGCCAGCGCACAATCAGGACACATCCAGCTTCAGCCTGCCGGAGGGGTTCGGCAGCCTGCATGGCACGCTGTTCAAGCAGTTTGTGCACTCGGACGCTTACACGGCGCGGTTCGCCAAGCCGCCGGTCATCTGCATCAGCGTCTCCAGCAGCAAGGTCTATCACCGCACCGGAAATCGGCACCCCATCCTGGGCGTTGAATACAGGCAGGACGCATTTTCGTTGACGGATCAATACTTCGAAAAAATGGGCCTGCAGGTGCGTTATTTCATGCCGCCGAACAGTGTCGCCCCATTGGCGTTTTACTTCCTCGGCGACCTGCTGAACGACTACACCAATCTGGAGCTGATCGGCACCATCAGCACGATGGAGACCTTCCAGAAGATCTACCGGCCAGAAATCTACAACGCCAATTCCGCGGCGGGAACCATCTACCAGCCGAGCCTGAAGCATCAGGATTACTCCGCCACCCAGATCGTCTACGACCGGCAAGAGCGCAGCCAGCTCGCGGTGACGCAGGGCAAATTCACCCAGGAGCATTTCATCAAGCCCTACGGGGACATTCTTGCGCGGTGGGCCTCCAGCCACGCTTTCTCGTCAACACCAACGCAAGACATTGCCCATCATGAATAAGCTGCTCCCCACCTCCACCGCCGGTAGCCTGCCCAAGCCGTCCTGGCTCGCGCAACCGGAGAAACTCTGGTCGCCCTGGAAGCTGCAGGATGAGGAACTGACCGAAGGCAAGCAGGACGCGTTGCGCCTGTCGCTGCAGGAACAGCAGCACGCCGGCATCGATATCGTGAGCGACGGCGAGCAGACCCGCCAACATTTCGTCACCACCTTCATCGAACACCTCAGTGGTGTGGATTTCGAAAAGCGCGAGACCGTGCGCATTCGCAATCGCTATGACGCCAGCGTCCCGACCGTTGTTGGCGCGGTGAGCCGGCCCAAGCCCGTCTTCGTGGACGATGCCAAGTTCTTGCGCCAGCAAACCCGGCAGCCGATCAAATGGGCGCTGCCCGGCCCGATGACGATGATCGACACCCTCTTTGATGCGCACTACAAAAGCCGCGAAAAGCTGGCCTGGGAATTTGCGAAGATCCTCAATCAGGAAGCCAAAGAACTCGAGGCGGCTGGCGTGGATATCATCCAGTTCGACGAGCCCGCCTTCAATGTCTTCTTCGATGAAGTCAACGACTGGGGGGTTGCCACGCTTGAACGCGCGATCGAAGGGCTCAACTGCGAGACCGCCGTCCACATCTGCTATGGCTACGGCATCAAGGCCAATACCGATTGGAAGCAGACGCTGGGCTCGGAGTGGCGTCAATACGAAGAGTCGTTTCCCAAGCTGCAGGCATCCACGATCGACATCGTCTCGCTGGAGTGCCACAACTCGCATGTACCGATCGATCTGATCGAACTGGTGCGCGGCAAGAAGGTCATGGTCGGCGCCATCGACGTGGCAAGCAACACGATCGAAACACCGCAGGAGGTGGCCGATACGCTGCGCAAGGCGCTTCGGTTTGTCGATGCCGACAAGCTCTACCCGTCCACCAACTGCGGGATGGCGCCGCTCGCCCGGCACGTTGCACGAGGCAAACTCACTGCCCTCAGCGCAGGCGCAGACATCATTCGCGCAGAGCTGTCAGCGCGGTAGTGCGCTGGTGCTTTCGATGGATTAGCTGCCGTCGCAGGTGCCTCGCTCTCAGCGTCATGATGTGGAATCAGGTCGTTTGCTTGTCGAGTGTGCCGTGCGCGTACCTAGGCTGAGGCATGGTAGCTAACACCGCATGTGATGCTTGGCTGCCATGTGCGATGTCGATCAGGACCCATGGTTGGCTCCCAGTCCGGGAAGATGGTAAGCCGATAGTGGGCTCTGGCCTGGTTTAACCATTGCTGCGAGGACTTGCTCGTCAGCGCCATCACTGGCCTTGCTAGGAACTGCACGCGCGGGGCGGCTACGTAACCCTGCAAGTGAAAAAGCTGCGAGCTGAACGCGTCACATTTGGCTAACATTTGGTTGCTGTGCGGTACCAAATGGTGCAGAATTTCGTCAACACACCCGCCACGCCTCTACAGCTTCTGCTGAAAGCGCAATTTGGCGGGTTTTTTTTTGCCTTGGGCACAGGGAGGTGGGGACAATGCAGTACACGAAGGAGGCGTTGGACTACGCCCAGCAGATTCAGCAGTTGCAGGACCGAGGTCTGGCAATCGCCGATCCCGTCACAGCAGAACTCTACCTGCGGAGGGTTGGTTACTACCGCCTGATGGGCTATCTGTTTCCTTTGCGAGTTGCAGGCAGCGATACCTATCTGCCGGGCGCGAGCATGGACACCGCGCTCGGACTTTACGAGTTTGATCGTCTTCTGCGCCATCTTGTAGGCGAAGCCATTGGACATATTGAAGTGGCCACCCGGACGGCAGTGACCTATAGGCTGGCTCACGCCTACGGAAGCTTTGGCCATCGCAACGCGGCTAATTTCAGGGCAGACGGTGGGGACCGACGCAGTTTAGGTAATTGGCACGTAATCTGGCTAAGAAAGGTCGACGACGAGGTCAGCCGCGCCCGGGAGACGTTCATAGACCACTACAGACAGCGATACACCACCCCACCGTTCCCTGAAGTGCCCATTTATATGGCCAGTGAGGTGATATCACTTGGCACGCTGTCCAAATTGGTGCGTGCCATGCATGGCGTGGATCAAACCGCAATTGCCGCTGAATTTCAGACGGCTGGACCGGTTTTGGTCAGTTGGCTTCATACCGTCTCCGTGGTTCGCAACATGGCGGCGCACCATGGTCGGTTGTGGAATCGGGTTCTTGGCGTGTCGCCGATGATTCCCAGGCACGGGGTCTGGGCGAGCACGTCGTCGGTGGTTCCAGCAAACCGCCTGTTTTTCGTGCTGTGCGTGTTGAATCACCTGCTCAAAAGCAGTGCGGCCAACGTTACGAACTGGCGGATGACTGTCAGCAATCACCTGCGACCGCTTCTGGTCGACGCGTCGCATAGAGCCGGCATGGGAGCCCCGTACAACTGGGAGACGCACGCGCTGTGGAGATAAGCACTGACCTGCCACAAGGCTGGTGCGCGGGCATGTCTGCAACGGCCGCTCGATAGCGCGTTTGAAGTGTGTGTATCGCCGTCCTGATTGTCGAGTTGCGCGCTGCTGGCGAACGCGCAACTCGATGTCTTGCATGCAATGCCACCAAAAACAGGAAACTTCCGTAGTACGGGGATCCGGGTAGTTACATCAGGCTCAGTGAATCAGTAATTGACCTGCAACTGCAGCCGCAGCAGATCGCCTTCCACCACCGGATACGGCGCAGTGGTGACGTCGGTGCGCTTCATCTTCGAATACGCGAATACCAGTTCCAGCGCATCCATCGGTTGCCACTCGACACCGGCTTCCACTTCGTCCAGACGCATGCGCGGCGCATTGGTATCGAACTTGGAACCGCCGCGGTAGGTCTGCCATTTCAGGTACGGCAGCAGAGTGCCGTAATTGAAGTCGTGCTTGTACATCGCCTGCACGTAACCGCCGCTCAGCGAACGGGTACGGATGCGCCGCTGCGCGACATCCAGCTCCGGGCCGCGGCCCACGGTCCACTCGGCCTGCAGGCCGAACGGCTGCGGGTAATAGATGATGTGCGCGGCCACGCGTTGATCGGTGTAGCCGTTCGGCTCGGTGATGGTCGGGGTGAAGCTGCGGCCACCGATGTTCACTGCTGCCGCCGTCGGCACGAACTTGCCGGCGTAGGCATCGGCGCCCACTTCCAGGTACTGGCCGTTGGCGAACTTGAACGGGTAGGTGGCGTGCACCACCGCATGCATGCCGTCGTTGCGCTCGGCGCGGTTGGCGCCCTGGCCGTTGTACACACCGGCACCGAGCACGCCGTAGTCGCCCGAGCCCTTCAGGCCGGATTTGACCAGGTCCTGGAAGCGTCCCTTGGCCACGGTGGGGCTGTAGTAGAACACCGCACCGATATCGCGTTCGTCGCGCAGGCCGGAGTTGAGCGCGTCGGCACGGTCCAGCGTCAAGCGGTTCTGGCTGGACTGCAGGTTTTCCCAACCGTAGGGCATCTTCGACTGGCCCACGCGCACGCGGTATTCGCGCTTCTTGTCGAAGAAGATGTCGGCGTACGCATCGCGCAGCTGCGCGAAATTGGAGGTGGTCGAACCTGTCGGGGTGCTGGCGAAATCGGGCTGGAAGTACAGCGACACGTGCTCGTTGAGATCGCCGCTGAGCACCAGGCGTGCACGGCGGATGCCCAGGCTCTGGTCATTGCCGATGAAGCGGTCGCCCGGCGCACGCAGGTCTTGCGCATCGGCACCGATGCCCTGGTTGTAGCGGATCTGGGTGTAGCCGCGCAGGCTCAACTTGTCGTACCACTTCTTGGGCGCGTCGCTGGCAGCGGTCGGCACGGGCGCGGCCGCTGGAGCGGGCGGCGCTGCCTGGGCCACGCCGGTGCTGGGCGCGGTGGCCGGGGCCGGTGCCGCGGGCGCTTCAGGCAGGGCGGATGCCGGCAGCTTGCCGTTTTCGTCCACCTGCACGAACTTGCCCAGCTTGTCGCGCCCGGGCGCGGGCTCGGCGAAGATCTGCTTGGTCTTGCGGTCGACGTAGAGTTCCAGCTCGGCGGCCAGCGTGCTGCCGCTGGCGGTCGCGCTCAGGGCGCACAGGACGGTGGCGAGATTGCGTTTTTTCATGGATCCGGCTCGGCAAGGGGAACTGGGCGGCGGTGGCGTGGCCGGCCCAGGCGCTCCTGCAAGGGCGCGTGCGGCCAGATGCCGGGCACCGTCATGGCGCTCCGCAGTGCTGCCGTAGCAGCGATGGGGTGCAGTTATATTTAGGTTTGATGTCAGTTTGGTGACATCGGCAGCGCCATCCGACGGATGACTGTGTCAGCTGCATGTCCGGCAGATGTCAATGCTGCGGCAGGCGTGGGCGGTGCAAGGCCTGCCCAGGCCGGGCGTCCACTGCCTTGGCGCGATGGCGCACGCGGCTAGCGCTGCGGGATGTGTGACCACGGCCAGGCGGCGCGGAGATACAGCGCTTTGGCGTCGCCTGTGTGGTCGGTGGAGCGCGGACGACGCAGGGATGCCCGTCCGGTACCGCGCGGCTATCGGAAGCGGGGCCTTTGTTTCGGTGGTGACGTTCTGCGTCTCGGAGCCAAGGATCTCCGCACGACACCATGGCGACCAAGCCTGCACGCCATCGGCAGCGACCGGAGTTGTGTTCCTTCCGCATCGGGCGCAGCAGCGACTCAAGCCACATTCGTTTCAGTCGGCGCGACAGGCGCAGCACAGCCATGCCGCCATGCCGGCAGCTGGGCGCCGCCTGCCTGGCGCCCTTCTGGCCGAGTGACCGGTGCGTTCGCTCCGGCTGCGTTGGCGGCAACTGGTCTCCGCCGGGCCCACCCACCGTTCGCAGGACCTGCCTGCGAACGGTGCGGGGATCAACCCGCCGGTTGCGCCGCCAACGCAGCGGCAATGGTGTCGCGCAGCGGGGTGGTGGGGCGGCCGATCAGCTTGCTCAAGGTGCGGCTGTCGTCGAACAGGCTGCCGCCGCCTGCGGACGCCGAGCACTGCGCCAGCACCTGGGCGAAGCCGGCCGGCAGCCCGGCCTGGGCCAGGGCCGCGGCATAGTCCGCCTCTGGCATGTCGTGGTAGGCCACCGGCTTGCCCGCCTGCTGCGCCAGCTCGGCGGCGTAGTCGGCCATGCTGAAGGCCTGATCGCTTGCCAGCTCGTAGATGCGTCCGGCCTGCGGTTCGGCGGAGGCCAGTACTGCCGCCGCAGCGGCCGCGTAGTCGGCACGGGTTGCCGCGCTGATCCTGCCATCGCCAGAGCTGCCGATTACCGCGCCGTGCGCCAGTTCCGGGCCGATCGAGCCGGTGTAGTTCTCGGTGTACCAACCGTTACGCAGCAGCACGTGCGGCACGCCGCTGTCGCGCAGCAGTGCTTCGGTGGTCACGTGCTCGCCGGCCAGCGAGAGCGTGCTGGTGTCCGCACGCAGCACGCTGGTGTAGGCGAGCAGGCCCACGCCGGCACGCTTGGCGGCCTCGATCACGTTGCGGTGCTGCTCCACGCGCGCGCCCACCGCGTTGGAGGACACCAGCAGGACCGTGCCGACCCCGGCGAAAGCGGCGTCCAGCGAGGCCGGGTCGGCGTAATCGGCGCGACGTACGCTGATGTCGCGTTTTGCGAATGCCGACAGTGACGCGGTCTCGCGCGCGGTTGCTACGATGCGGCCGGCAGGCACACGCTCAAGCAACGCATCGACGATCAGCGCTCCCAGGTGTCCGCTGGCGCCGGTGACAAGAATCAGGGGGGAGGTGTGTGCCATGATGCGCTCCGTCAGGTATCGATAAGAGGTTTGGTCTAGTATTTAGACCGGAAGTCCAGCGAGCCTATTGTCGGGGTCGTCCCATCCTCCGCAAGGAGGCAGTTTTTTCTCCCCCTGGTTACCGTGAGATGCCCCTGTGAATGTGATTGCCCTGTTTCCGCCGCCGCCGTCCCTGGAAGGGCCGTTCGACGCCACCAAGTGCCCGGTGCGCGATGTGCTCGACCAGATCGGCGACAAGTGGACCTTGTTGATCCTGCTCACGCTGATCCCTGGCCCGTCCCGTTTCAGCGCCATCCAGCGCGCCGTGCCGGATATCTCCAAACGCATGCTCACCCAGACCCTGCGCAACCTCGAGCGCAACGGCATGATCACCCGCAAGGTCTACGCGACCAAGCCGCCGAGCGTGGAGTATGCGTTGGCCAAGCTGGGCGTGGCGCTGCTCGGCCCGGTCTCGCAGCTGCTCAACTATGCCGGCGAACACCACGCCGACATCCGCACCGCACGTGAGCGTTTCGACCGGGCGCAGACCGCCGGCCTGATGGAAGCCAACGACCCGATCGCCTGACGCTGCGCGTTGCCGCGGTCACGGCGATCGCGGTGACCGCGGTGACCGCGGCAGCGTATGCGCGCGACGCTGGTGCACGCGTCAGGTCGCTCCTGCGATGCACCGGCATGCAAGGCGAACGTTGGACTGGGTGACTTAGGTGTTGGTCCTTCGATAGTGGGCTGCTGGGCGTGTATGCCTCAGCGCTCGTTTGGTCGCCTGCGGCAACGCCGCAGTCAGTCGGCTTCGCGCATCGTTCTGCATGCCGCTCATACCGCTCACACCGCTCTGACCGTGTGATGCCTTGTACTCGTTGCTGCTGCGCGCCGAGTGCTCGTCCTGGCGCGCAATCCTATGCGGTGGCGTATTGGCGCGGCCGCGACACCTGAGCGGATGGTTGTTGGCCCACTACAGGCACGGCCCAGGCAATCCAGTCGGGCCCACCACCGTTGCACGCGTCGGCAGCAGCGTTGCCGCACGCGCTGCCATCGGCCCGTGAAAACACACTCACAAAGGCGCGCGGCGACTAAACATCATGTTCTGGCTTGCACACCGGCCATCACCACAAACCGTTGCGCTGCAACGTGCAGCGTCATCCGCTATCGCAGCGATCAGAAATACCAATCGAAGCCGACTCAAGCGTAAGCGCCCAAGTCCGATAAGGCGACACCAGCCCGTCGGATTCAGCGCACATGTCCTTAGTCGGTTCCTCCTCACCCGCCGCCCGGCGTACCGCCGGCGTCGCCTTGCTGGCGCTGTGGTGCGGTTGGATCGCCGTTGCCTGGACCACGCCGCAGGCTGCTGCTGCCGGCGACGCCGCCAGCGCCTGGGCGCGCGTGCAGGCCAGCCTGCCGGCGCTGTCGACCGCACCAATGCTGGTCGGCGTCGTGGGTGCCTGCACCTGCGACGGCGCCGCCGATGCACGTGCCTGGGCGTTATTGAGCCAGGCGGTTCGCGCGCGCGGCGGGCGCGTCCAGCAGATCGATGTGCCGGCCCTGCATGGCAGCGGCTATGCGGTGTGGCTGCTCGGCGCCGATGGCCAGCCGCGCTATGCGGGCCCCGCGCAGGGCAGCGCGGTATGCGGGCGTGCCGGTGCGGCAGAGTGGCCGCGTTGGCTACCGCAGGTCCTGGCACGCCCGGCGGATGTCGCGCTGGTGGCACCGTGCGCCTGTGCTGCGGGGGTGTCGGCATGAGCAGCACCGCAACGCACGCACCCACCGCGCAGCTGGCCTCGGGCTACGCCAACCGGCTGGCGATCAAGGCCGACCGTCTCTTTCTCTGGCTCGCCACCTTACAGAGCGCTGGCTCGCTGGCGCTGGCCTGGTATCAGGGGCAGTGGACGCCCTTCCTGGCGGTCACGCTGCCCAGCCTGCTGCTGATGCTGTGGCAGGCGCGCTTCAATCCCGGCACGCGGCTGACCAGTGTGACCACCGCGCTGGTGCTGATGGCCTTGGTGGCTGCCACCATCCAGCAGGCACACGGGCTGGTGGAAATGCACTTCGGCGTCTTCGTGATCCTGGCGCTGCTGTTGTATTACCGCGACTGGCTGCCGGTGGTGGCAGCCGCCGCTGCGATTGCCGTGCACCACCTCGCGTTTTACTGGCTGCAGGCGCGTGGTCTGCCGGTGCAGGCCTTCAGTGCCGGCAGCGGGTTCGGCATCGTCGTGCTGCACGCCGGCTACGTGATTGTGGAAACCGCCTTCGTCTGCGTCATGGCCGTGCAACTGCGACGCCAGCTGGACGCGCTGGACCACGAAGCAGAGGCGCTGGCGCAGCTTGCCGACACGCTGGCCAAGGGCGACGCCTTGCCGCCTGCCATCATGCAGCAGCACTTTCGTGCCGGTTCGCTGGCGCAGGCGCTGGTGCGCATGAGCGCGCAGGTGCAGGAACGCATCACCACGCAACAGGAGCTGCTGCAGGAAAACCGCCGGATTCGCCTGGCACTGGATGCCTCGGCCATGGCTGTGCCATTGTCGACACGCAGGGCGATGCGATCTACCGCAATCACTCCTTCGCACAATTGAGCGCGCGCAGCGATGCACACACCGTGCAGCAGGCGCTTGCCGAGGCCGCACAGCGGCGTGCTGTCGAAAGTGGCGCAGGTGCGCGCGCGCTGGGCGCACTGCAGCTGCAGGAGAGCGTCACGCCCGTGCACGATCACGACGGCACGCCACTGGGCGTGGTGGTGGAATGGCAGGACCGCACCCAGTCCTTGTTGCTCGAAGCGCAACTGACCACCGTGATTGCGCAAGCCACCCGCGGCGAGCTCGGCGCGCGGCTGCATGGGCATGCGCACGACAGCACCTTGGGCCAGCTGGCCGAAGGCATCAATCGCTTTCTCGCGGTTACCGAAGACAGCTTGCAGGACATGCGGCGCATGCTGGCGGCACTGGCGCACGGCGACCTGTCGCAACGCATCAATCGCCCCTGCGAGGGCGTGTTCGACCACATGAAGCGCGATGCCAATGCCACGGCCGATGCGCTTGCCCGCATCATCGTGCAGATCCGCAGTTCCAGCGGCGCCATCAATGCGGCCACCGGCCACATCCTGCACGGCAACGACGCACTGGAGCAGCAGGTGCGGCGCCAATCGATCACGCTGGGCGAGGCGGCGCAACAGATGCAGGCCGTGCTTGGCACCATGCAGCAGCACAGTGCGCAGGCAGCCGATGCCGATGTGCTGGCTGCCGCCGCATCGGAAGCGGCACGTGCAGGCGGCGACACCATGGGCAAGGCGATGGGCACCATGCAACAGATGGAAGCCGCCTCGCGGCGTATCCAGGACATCATCGCCGTCATCGATGGGTTGGCCTTCCAGACCAACATCCTGGCGCTCAACGCTGCCGTGGAAGCGGCGCGTGCAGGCGACGAAGGTCGTGGCTTTGCGGTGGTGGCCAGCGAAGTACGCGCGCTGGCACTACGCTCCTCCACCGCCGCCAGCCAGATCAAGGCGTTGATCGGCGAGTCGGTGGCGCACGTTGAAGCAGGTGTGCAGCAAGTACGCAGCGCTGGTGCCGGCATGCAGCACATCGTGACCACCATTGGCCAGGTGAGCAGCACGCTGAGCACGATTGCGGTCGCCTCCGAGCAAGAGGCCGGCAGCATCGCGCAGGTGCATCAGACCTTGAGTCGCGTGGATATCGACATGCGCGACGGCGTGCTACGCATGCAGGAGGCCAGCACCGCCGCGCGTGCCATGGGCGACCATGCCGCACAGCTGGAAGATGCAGTGAGCCTTTTTGTGGAAGACGCAGCGCCCACAGCGCAGAGTGCTGCAAGACAGGCACGCCATGCCGCGTGAGCAACGCTGTGGTGGTCTATCACCAACGCGGCGTCACCCGGCAATACGCGGCGTAGGCGGGGCCAAACTGCGCCGCCAATGCGCGCTCCTCCGGCAGGACCTGGAGCCGCGTGATTGCCAGCACGTAGGCACCCACCAGAACCAGGGCGGCGTCCTGCTGCAGCGACACGATCCAGCCGCCCAGCAGCAGCGCATGGCCGAGATACATCGGGTTGCGGGTGTAGCGATGCAGGCCGTGGTTACCAGCTGTGTTGCACGCTGCGGCGCGAGCGGGTTGATCGTGGTCCCGGCGCTGGCAAATGTCAGCTTTGGAAGCACATTCAACGCGATGCCCCCGAGCACACAGGTGCCGGCCATCAACATCCGGCCCGGCAGCGGGAGCGCGATGCCCGGTAACAGCGCTGCCGTGCCGGCGGCGATCACGCCCAGCAGCACTAGCAGCACAGGCGGTGGAACGCGTGTTTCTAGCCGTTGCAGCATCCAGACGCTCTACCGTGCTCAGTGCCGCAGGGAAGCCGGCGGTGACATGCCTGCAATCTTGCGCGTCATCGCTCGGCCGAGGTATCAACTGCCGGAGGCCGGCGTGCCCTTGCGTAATGCGCGCAGCTTGCCGGTGAACCAGGATTGGCTCGGTACCGCCGCCGCCCCACCACATCGCACCTCGTACGGCTTGCCCGACATGCTGCTCTTGGTCGCAGCAAGTTCGATAAAGGATTCGGTGCTGGTGACCAGGCCCTTCTTCTGCAGGTAGTCGTACTTGCGTTGCAAATGCTCGCTGGCTTTGGGCGCGGAATACCACGACCCGTTGCGCGAGAACTCGCAGTTGGAGCTCTTCAACGCTGCGAACAGCTGGTTGATCTCCCGTGTCGTGGCAGGAGCCACGCCTTGCGCAAACGCCGATCCCGACACCAGCAAGCAGATGAGCCACATTTTATTCTTCATCGTGAATCCATTCGCCAAGCGTTGTTTCGGAAGATGCGAAGCATAGGCCAGAACAGCAGTACCAGTATCGCTTTGCAGTCGCTGTCGTGCAGCGGGACCTGTCCCATGGACGGCTGAATGATTGCGTGCGCCCAGAGCGAACGTTCCCGTGGCGTCGCATGGGCGAAGGTCACAACACCTTGCAGCACTGCGCCTCGACGCGACCGAAGCCTCGCCACTCTGATGCGCCGCTCGACCAATAGCTAGGCAACGCGTTCGCGCAGCTGGGAGACATTGCCTTCCGGGTCAACGTCATTACAGGCAACGAAGCCGGCGCCGCGCCACTGCGCTGGCAGAATCTCGCCGCCAAGCGCAGCTGCAAGCTCGGCGAGTTGCGTGATAACCGGGACGGTGAAAAAGAATTTGAGCGCGGTGTTCTCACGCCTGCTGGGCGGATCGGCGATGGCGATGGAGGCGGCGATTGCCTCAGGCACGGCATGGATGACAAGTTACCAGGCGCAGCTAAGCCAAAATTTAAGCCCAAGCCCGCTAATACCTTTGCCTGCCGCGACAGCAGAGACGCCGTAAGCAGATACGGCTCAGGGATCGGCTGGCGTATATCGCAGCAGATCGCTACCGACAAAGTAGTTGCCGTAGTACTCGTTCTTTCGAAGGCCGGGGTGTGACGCAAAGTCGATATAGGGTGCAGCGCAGTGTTGACCTGCCCCCACTGAGCCGTACCAGCTGAAGCTATAAAGTCCGTGAACCCAAGAGGACGGACATGAAGAAGAGCAGATTCAGCACCGAGCAGATCATCGGGTTTATCAAACAGGCCGACGCGGGCATGGCCGTGGCAGAGTTGTGCCGTCGGCATGGTTTCAGCCCGGCCAGCTTTTATCAGTGGCGGGCCAAGTACGGGGGGATGGAGGCCGACGAGGCCAAGCGGCTGAAAGAACTGGAGGTCCAGAACACTCGATTGAAGAAGTTGCTGGCCGAGGCGCACCTGGACATCGAAGCGCTGAAGGTTGGCTTCGGGGTAAAACGCTAGCCCCGCAACGCAAGCGCGAGGCAATCCGACGAATGCTCGAACACACCCCGTTGAGCGAGCGCCGGGCTTGCCGCCTTGCGGGGCTGTCCCGCGATGCTTTCCGCCACGCACCCGTGCCGACGCCAGCCACGCAGGCGCTGTCGGCGCGGCTGGTCGAGCTGGCCCAGACCCACCGCCGCTTCGGCTATCGCCGACTGCATGATTTGTTGCGCCCGGAGTTTCCATCCGTGAATCACAAAAAGATTTATCGCCTGTACGAGGAAGCCGAGCTGAAGGTGCGCAAACGGCGCAAGGCCAAGCGTCCGGTGGGTGAGCGGCAGAAACTGCTGGCGTCCTCCATGCCGAACGACACCTGGAGCATGGACTTCGTGTTCGATGCGCTGGCCAACGCACGCCGCATCAAGTGCCTGACCGTGGTCGACGACTTCACTCGCGAGAGCGTGGACATTGCCGTGGATCACGGCATCAGCGGGGCTTACGTAGTGCGCCTGCTCGATCAGGCGGCGTGTTTCCGTGGCTATCCACGCGCGGTCCGCACCGACAATGGCCCCGAGTTCACCAGTCGCGCCTTCATTGCCTGGACGCAGCAACATGGCATCGAGCACATCCTGATCGAGCCGGGTGCCCCCACGCAGAACGCCTACATCGAAAGCTTCAACGGCAAGTTCCGCGACGAGTGCCTCAACGAGCACTGGTTCACCTCGTTGGCACAAGCCCGGGACGTGATCGCAGACTGGCGACGCCACTACAACCAGATCAGGCCGCACAGCAGTTGTGGTCGCATCCCGCCGGCACAGTTCGCCGCCAACTACCGTACACAACAAGCCAACAACGCAGTACCCTTCAACCCCGGGCTTTATCAGTAATCACTGGTACGGACGATGGGGGCAGGTCACTTTGCACCTGCTGTGGCTCGTGGGACAAGACAAATTGAAGCTGCTCGATCTCGCGGCGCGCCGAGGAGAACAGGTTACGGCTTTGCTCCACGTGCATGAGCAACTCAGATTTATCTCTCTCAAATGCTAGTGTCGACTCGAGCTCATGCACAATGACGGAATGCGAGAAAGCTCTGTAGCTGATGTAGGCAGATGCCAAGCTGACAATGAGCGCGAGAACTGCGATGACATCGGAACTTCCCATAGCCCTCTAACGCTTGAATTAAGCCGAGTTGCGAAGCAACGTCGGCTTGAATGAGTTGTTAGGCAGTGAGTGGCCGCGAAGGTTGGATGGTGCAACCATGCTCCCCAGCACTGCCGCCTGGATCAAGTGTGCCACAGCTTGCGGGAGGGAGCTTGCACAGCGATGCAGCGGCGCGTGATGCCACCGAAACCAAGTGCAATGAGCGCAGCGCGGGAACGACGTGCCAAGACGAAGCGCCGAACTTACCCCAACCAGCAACGGTGATGACTGCTGTCCGGAGCCAACCGCATGCACGCCTGCCAACTCACCGGAGCGGCAACCGCCAACGCATTTGCTCCACCACGGCCTAACGCCTGAGTTAAGCCGAGTTGCGAAGCAACTTCGGCTTGAATGATTTGTTAGGCGGCTGATCCATTAATGGACGCCGCTGGGCGGACCAATGAGGGAGTCAATTCCCTCATCCCGAATAGTGCGCAACGCCTCGTCGAGTGCGGCCTGGTCCGTTGCGAATAGGTCATCCCAGACGGTGGAGTTGTTGAACTCATCAACAGCCTCAAGGGTCCAGTCGGTGTCGAGCCCGCGATAGATCTCTAGGCGAACAGTGCGGCCATCGGTCGTGACGGAGCGGCATAGGGGCGAGGTAACAAGCTGATAGCTGTCCATGAAAAGTCTCAGTTGCGATTGTCTCTGTTCATCTGCCTAACTACTATTGGACCGCCTAAAAGCGGTGTTGCGCCAAGTATCGACGAAGGCCGGATGGCTGGGAAGGGGGAATTCCTATTTCGTAATAGTGACTTGTCGGATAGCAGCCGACAATCTTGGCGTCGATGCTGCTTGCGTTATCCGACGTGTGAGCCGGCGTATGAGTTACACCCGTGACGATGCAGGCGTAATGACGCGTCTGACCCCCAAGCTGTTGGATCAAGTTCGTGGTCGGCTGCGGCTTCGCCACTACAGCCTGCGCACCGAGCAGGCGTATGTGGGCTGGATCCGGCGCTTCATCCTGGCCAACGGTAAACGGCATCCAGCGCAGATGGGGCAGGCAGAGGTCGAGGCGTTTCTCACCGACCTGGCGACGCGGGGCCAGGTGTCGGCCGGCACGCAGAATCAGGCGCTGGCGGCACTGCTGTTCCTGTATCGCGAGATCCTGGGCCTGGAGTTGCCCTGGATGGAGAACCTGGTGCGCGCCAAGCGACCGCGGCGCATTCCAGTGGTGCTCTCGGTCGAGGAGGTGACGCGCCTGCTGACGATGCTGGAGGGGGCGTGTCGGCTGATGGCGGGGCTGCTCTACGGCAGCGGGATGCGGTTGCTGGAATGCCTGCGGTTGCGGATCAAGGATGTGGACATGGTGCGTTGCGAGATCGTGGTGCGCGACGGAAAAGGCGGCAAGGATCGGCGGGTGCCGCTGCCGCGCAGCCTGCGAGGGGAATTAATGCAGCAGCGCGAGCGGGCGCTGCTGCTGCATGCCGCTGATCTCGCCGAGGGAGCAGGACAGGTGTTCCTGCCGCATGCGTTGGCGCGCAAGTATCCCACGGCCGATGTCGAGCCCGGCTGGCAGTATCTGTTCCCCGCCGCGCGTCGATCGGTGGATCCGCGCAGTGGCCGAGTTGGTCGGCATCACGTATCGGAGGAGATCCTCCAGCGTGCGGTACAGGCGGCACGGCGCCGTGCGGGGATCGACAAGCCGGCGACCTGCCACACCCTGCGGCATTCGTTCGCCACGCATCTGCTGGAGGCCGGCCACGATATCCGCACTGTGCAGGAGCTGTTGGGCCACAAGGATGTGGCAACCACGCAGATCTACACGCATGTGCTGGGGCGCGGAGCGTCGGCGGTGCGCAGCCCGCTGGATGGGCTGCATCTCAGCGGTGGGTGAGGTTGCCGCCAATAAGAGCAGCGATCAAAATGACTGCGCAGCCGCCAGGCGTGCGCGGCCGGTGCCCGGAGTCGGCATTCCCCGTACGCGCCGGTTCCGAGCGCTGTCCTCCCACCTGATGGCTGCTCGCTACGTTTTGTTAGCGGCTCTAAAAAGCCACCCCACGCTGGGTTTGCAGTCAGGCATCGGGAAGGAAGTCCCTTCCACCGTCCGATGCCGGGATACGACGAAGACCGCTAAATATCCGCGGTCTTCATCGCAATGCCTCAGCCGTCCAGCATCGCCTTGTCGCGTACCGCGCCCTTGTCCGCACTGGTCGCCAGCAACGCGTAAGCCTTCAGCGCGGTGGTGACTTTGCGTGGGCGCACTTCCACCGGCTTCCAGCCCTTGGCGTCCTGCTCGGTGCGGCGTGCGGCCAGTTCTTCGTCGGAGACGAGCAGGTCGATCGAGCGCTTGGGGATGTCGATGAGAATCTTGTCGCCGTTGCGCACCAGGCCGATCGCACCGCCTGCGGCGGCTTCCGGCGAGGCGTGGCCGATCGACAGGCCCGAGGTGCCGCCGGAGAAACGGCCGTCGGTGAGTAGTGCGCAGTGTTTGCCCAGGCCCTTGGATTTTAGGTAGCTGGTGGGGTAGAGCATCTCCTGCATGCCGGGGCCGCCCTTGGGGCCTTCGTAGCGGATCACCACCACATCGCCGGCTTTGACTTCATCGGCGAGGATGCCTTTTACCGCCGAATCCTGGCTCTCATACACGCGGGCAGTGCCTTCGAAGACGTGGATGGATTCGTCCACGCCGGCGGTCTTCACCACGCAGCCATCGCGCGCGATATTGCCGTACAGCACCGCCAGGCCGCCTTCCTGCGAGAACGCATGCGCAACATCGCGGATGCAGCCTTCGCTGCGATCGGTATCCAGCGTGTCCCAGCGCGTGGCCTGGCTAAACGCAATCTGCGTGGGAATGCCGGCCGGGCCGGCCTTGTAGAACGTATGCACCTTGTCGTCGTCGACCTGGGTGACATCCCATTGCGCGATGGCGTCGGCCAGGGTGCATGTGTGCACGGTGGCTGCATTGGTGTGCAGCAAGCCGCCACGTGCCAGTTCGCCGAGGATGGACATGATGCCGCCAGCACGGTGCACGTCTTCGATGTGGTACTTGGGCGTGTTCGGTGCCACCTTGCACAGCTGCGGCACACGCTTGGACAGGCGGTCGATATCGCGCATGCCGAACGGCACCTCGCCTTCCTGTGCGGCAGCCAGCAAATGCAGGATGGTGTTGGTGGAGCCGCCCATGGCGATGTCCAGCGTCATCGCGTTTTCGAACGCTTCGAAGGTGGCGATGCCGCGCGGCAGTGCGGTGGGGTCTTCGCCGCCGTACCAGCGATGGCACAGTTCCACCGCCACGCGCCCGGCGCGCAGGAACAGCTGCTCGCGGTCGGCGTGCGTGGCCACCACGGTGCCGTTGCCGGGCAATGAAAGACCCAGCGCTTCGGTGAGGCAGTTCATCGAGTTGGCGGTGAACATGCCCGAGCACGAGCCGCACGTGGGGCAGGCGCTGCGTTCGAACTCGGCGACTTCTTCATCGGAAGCGCTGTCGTCGGCGGCGATCACCATCGCGTCGATCAGATCCAGATTATGGTCGGCCAGTTTGGTCTTGCCGGCTTCCATCGGGCCGCCGGACACGAACACCGTCGGGATGTTGAGGCGCAAGGCGGCCATCAACATGCCGGGGGTGATCTTGTCGCAGTTGGAGATGCACACCAGCGCGTCGGCGCAATGCGCGTTGACCATGTACTCGACCGAGTCGGCGATGATCTCGCGGCTGGGCAGCGAGTACAGCATGCCGTCGTGGCCCATCGCGATACCGTCGTCCACGGCGATGGTGTCGAACTCCTTGGCTACTCCGCCGACACGTTCGATCTCACGTGCCACGAGTTGCCCAAGATCCTTCAGGTGCACATGCCCGGGAACGAACTGCGTGAACGAATTGGCGATGGCAATGATCGGCTTGTGGAAATCGCCATCCTTCATGCCGGTGGCGCGCCAGAGTGCGCGGGCGCCCGCCATGTTGCGGCCGTGGGTGGAGGTCTTGGAGCGGTATTCGGGCATGGCGGGATCGACAACGTGAGCGAGCGATGGCTGGCAATTAGACCGCGCCAGGACTGTTGCTGCTGCAACCGTCGCGGCGCGTTCTGGTGATCTCGCACGGTAGCACGCAGCTGCCGGGTGAACAGGCGGCCAAACGTGACTACGAACGGGGCGATGACATCAAACGTCGAGCACGCCATCCCGCTGCGCCAAACGGTTCATCCATGTGCAGCAATAGCGCAGGCACTCGCAACTGCGCGCGAGCGGCCGCGGTTTAGAGTGGCTAACAAAACGTAGCGAGCAGTTGTCAGGTGGGTGCGGACGGCGCGGAGGAACCGGAATGTACGTGGGTACATGAGGATTCCGAGCACCGGCCGCGCCCGCCTGGCGGCTGCGCAGTAGTTTTTTGATAGCTGCTCTTAGACTGTGCGCATGACCTCCACCCTTTCGTGCCGCTCCGGCTGTGCCGCGTGCTGCATTGCCCCGTCCATCAGTTCGCCGATTCCGGGCATGCCGCACGGCAAGCCGGCCGGTGTGCCGTGCGTGCAGCTGGATGCGCAGTGGGGCTGCCGCCTGTTCGGGCAGCCGAGCCGCCCGGCGGTCTGCGCCAGCCTGCGTCCTTCAGTGGAGATGTGCGGCAGCTCGCGGACGCAGGCGCTGGCGATGCTCGCCGCCCTGGAGCGCGCGACAGCGCCTTGAATGTAAGGCGCGTCGTGTTGCGCACGGCTGACTGGAGCGCCGCGCTGGAACTGCAGGGGTCGCTGCGGCTTAGCTGCGCCGCTTTGCGCGTTCCATGTCAATCCGGGCAATGCTTGCATCGGTTTGATCGACCGGCGCATCGCTCTGATGGACACGCCAACCTAGGCGCCGCATGCAGCGCGGCGTTGTTGCCGCATGCGTTGCATCCTCGCCGGGGCCGGGTGCGGTGACCAGGCAGCCTTCCTGGGCCTGCACTTGCACGGATGCCAGCCGGTCAGCCTGACCATTGCCGCACAGCGCAGTGCCACCAGCGACTATCGCGCTTCACAGCGCGGCAGGCGGGAAACATCTGCCAAGCCAAAAAGCCGATGGAGAATGGCGAAGCGGCGCCAGCCCCGCGTTCAACCGTTGCCGTTCGCCTTGCGACCGGCGAACACCCGCCTGATGCCGGCGCCCAGCGCCAGCACGCCGAACAACACCAGCTTCCAGCCCTTGGCCAGCAGCAGGCCCAGCTTGGCGAACAGCCCGGCCTTGGCCGCCAGGCCGCCGCCGATCAGGCCGGCCAGGCCATAGCTGGCAATCTTGTCGGTGGAGGGGTTGTGGTCGGCATAGCGCGCGCCCTGGTCGAACTCGGTCATCGGCAACAGCTGCTGCATGCCCTGGCGCACCTGGTCGAGCTGGCCGATGCCGGCGACGGCGTTGAGGCTGAGATAGCCGCTACGGCCCAGCACGCGGATGTCGTAGTTGAGCGTGTGCTGCTGGGCGCCGTCGAAGCGCAGCTCCTTGGCCCAGTAGAGCTTCTTGCTGCTGGCGTCGTAGCGCGGCGGTACCGCCCAGCCGAGCAGGTCGACCGTGCCGTAGCCCTGTTCACGCCGCGCAGCGTTGTCTTCGGCGGTGCCTTTCTGCATGTCGGCCAGCAGTTCGCTGTAGTCGATCTTGGCGGCATCCTCGTCGGACACATAGCCCTCATCGCTATAGGTCACCACCACCGCCCAGCTGTCTGGTGCATCCAGCGCAGGCGTGCGCGGCACGATCATGCCCAGCACGCTGTCGTCGGGCGGGTTGCCCCACAGCTGTTCGAGCACGCGGCGCGTGTCGGCCTTGTCCAGGTAACGGAAGGTCGGGTCCAGATCGAAATGCGCCTTGGCCTGCGGCACGGTGATGTGGCCGTCGCGGTACTGCAGCGCAGCCAGCACTTGCGCTTCGTCGACGGCGTCGGCCGGGATGGCGAACAGCAGCGGGCTTGCGACAAGCAGGCAAGCGGCCAGCAGGCCGCGCAGGACAACGGTGGTGTGCATGCAGGTCGAATCCATTCGATGGCAGCGTCCCCACGCCGCAGGCCGCCGATTTTGCCACGCGTTTACATGGCAGACAACGGGTCAGCCCGCGCTGGCCGCGCCCAGATACTGGTCCTTGAGCCGCACATAATGCTGCGCCGAATAATGCAGGCTTTCGATCTCCTGGTCGCTGAGGCGGCGCGCCAGCCGGGCCGGATTGCCCAGCCACAATTCCGCTTCGCCAACCACCTTGCCCGGGCCCACCACCGCACCGGCACCAACAAAGCCGTAGCGTTTGATGGTGGCGTTATCGAGCACGCAGGCGCCCATGCCGATCAGGCACAGGTCTTCGATGGTGCAGGCATGCAGGATGGTGCCGTGGCCCACGGTGACGTCTTCGCCGATCACGGTCGGGTAGCCGCCCTTGTTGAACGGGCTGTGGTGGCTGACGTGGATGATGGTGCCATCCTGCACGTTGGTGCGCGCGCCGATCTGCACATGGTTGACGTCGCCACGAATCACCGTGCCCGGCCATACCGACACGTCGTCGCCCAGCTGCACCTTGCCGATGATGGTGCAGGCCGGGTCGACATAGACGCGCGCGCCCAGCTGCGGGGTGTGTTCCATAAACGGGCGAATCGGGGTCACGGCACTCTCCGGCAAGTTAGCGTGCCGCCAACTGCGGGCACAGGTGGATGATACCTGTGCGGTGTGTGTTGCTGCGGCGGTGCTGCGCGATGGATGCAGATGGCATGGATGCGGGTTTTGGATGCTTGGAAGCGGTGCATCTCGACGCGTATTGGGTGAAGCTGTGTGTATCGCTGCAAGTGAGTCGCGCGTTTGAAGTCATATGCGGTGCTGTTGCTTGGTATGCGGTGTATCCGGCGATCTGACGGGGGACGCAGCGCGTCCGCTAACCACGATGCGTGCATGGTCAGTAACAGCTGACAAAACTAGTGCGCGACCGCCAGGCGGGCGCGTCCGGTTAGCGGAATCGGCATGTGCCGCTCGTACGCTCTGATTCTGGGCACATAGTCCATGACTACCTGACGACTGTTCGCCACGTCTTGTCAGCGGCTCTATTCGCATGGATCGTTTGTCGCGTTGCTATTCGCCAGTATGCGTTGCGCAAGGTCGCGCGACAGTGCGGACAATCACCCCACACGTGCGTCAGAGCGATCTCGAACAGCCAACGCGGTAGCGATGCGGCGACGAACGATGCTGCCGCGCAGGATCCGGTTGCCCGTCGTGCTCCATGCCTTGAGGCGCACCACACAAGCAGACAACACATCCGAACCTGGCGCCGCGCAAGCGAAGCTCATTGGGTCTGCATCCGATAAGCGCACACCACTGCGGGGATCAGCCTTGAACGGCACCCGCAATCGGCCTAGCGTGCAGGCCATTGCGACGTATCCGTTGCGTCTGTCGCAACACACACGGTTTTCGAGGGTGCGTCCGCGCGTTTTCCCATCGCGCAGCGTGGATGCACCTGTGCCACCGCTGCGCCACATCAGCCCCCCTCACAGGACACGCCAATGCTTCAAGGCACGCCAACTTCCGCGCACTTTGTTTTGGAGCGCATGACGCCGTTCCAGTGGAGGGCCGTGGCGGTGTGCGTGCTGCTGACGATGCTCGATGGCTTCGACGTGATGGCGATGGCGTTCACCGCCCCGCACGTGTCGGCAGACTGGCAGTTGTCCGGGAAGCTGCTGGGAGCGCTGTTCAGTGCCGGGCTGGTCGGCATGGCGGTCGGCTCGCTGGTGCTGGCGCCGTGGGCAGACCGCATTGGCCGTCGTGCGCTGATCCTGGTGTGTCTGGGCATCCTGACTGTCGGCATGGGCGCCTCCGCACTGGCAGGCACTGCCTGGCAGCTGGGCGCATTGCGGGCGTTCACCGGTGTCGGCATCGGCGGCATGCTGGCCTGCGTGGCGGTCACTGCCGCCGAATATTCCACTGCACGCTGGCGCAGCACGGCGACGGTGCTGCAGGCCACCGGTTACCCGGTCGGGGCGACGATTGGGGGCGCGATTGCCGCGCTGCTGTTGCAACATTGGTCCTGGCCATCGGTGTTCTGGCTTGGCGCGTTCGGCGCGTTGCTCTGCGTCCCGCTGGTGCTGGCCTGTTTGCCCGAATCGCTGGAGTTCCTGATCGCCCGCCGGCCGCCCAATGCGCAGGCGCGCTTCAACGCGGTGCTGGCACGCATGGGGATGCCGCCGCATTCGCAGTTGCCGCTGCCACCTGCGCAGGCGGCCGGGCAGGTGCAGGGGTATGCGGCCCTGTTCGTAGGTGCGCTGCGGCGGCAATCGCTGTTGATCGCGCTGGCATTTTTCTTGTTGATGTTCGCGTTCTACTTCGTGCTCAGCTGGACTCCCAAGCTGCTGGTGACCGCGGGCCTGTCGGCTGGCCAAGGTGTCACCGGTGGGGTGCTGTTGAATCTGGGCGGCATTGTGGGCGGCACGCTGTTCAGTTGGTTGGCCCTGCGTGGTCGCTTGTCGTGGCTCACTGCCGGCGCACTGGTGCTGGTGGCGGTGGGGATGGTCGCATTCGGGTTGAGCAGCACGGTGCTGAGTTGGGCATTTGCCACCGCGTTGCTGACCGGTGCCGCGCTGACGGCAGCGATGGGTGGGCTGTATGCGGTGGCGCCGGTGGTGTTCACCGCGGCGGTGCGCTCCACCGGCATGGGCTGGTCGATCGGGATCGGGCGGCTGGGCGCGATTGCCTCGCCGCTGTGCGCCGGGGTGCTGCTGGATGCCGGGTGGTCGCCGGCCATGTTGTATCTGGCATGCGGCGTGCCGTTGCTGTTCGCTGCTGCCGCGGTGGTGGCGATGCGCCTGCCGGAGCGCTGAACTGCTTAGCGGGCATTGCCTACTGCCGGTTGGCGAGACGGCTGCGGTTGCGCCCGGCCCAAAGAATCCTGCGCGGCTGCCGATAACTCAGCAGACCCGCCACGCCTGTGGTGGGCGCTATGCGGACCACTTGCAGACCAGCGCCGGCATGCTCAGAACCATCGACTCCGACCAACTCCGCCCCGGCATGTATGTCTACAAGCTGCTGGGCGCGTGGGTGCACCATCCGTTCTGGAAGACCTCCTTCCTGGTCGATGCCGACGATGTGGGCAAGATCCACGACAGCCGCATCGAGCAGATGGTGATCGACACCGCACGTGGGCTGGACGTGGAAGCGGCTGCGCCCGCCGCAGTGGAAGAGCCCGCTCCGCCGGCGCCCGCGCCTGCAGCCTCCGAACCCTCGGTCGCTGCGCCTGTCGAACGCGCCGCACGCGCCGCTAACGTTGCGCCCAAGGTGGGCATCGAGGCCGAAGTGGTGCGCGCGCGCCGCATCTTCGAAGACGGCCGCAGCGTGGTGGAAGAAATGTTTCGCGACGTGCGGCTGGGCCGCACTGTCGACACCGAGGCGGCGATGCCGCTGGTGGAGGCGATCAACGATTCGGTGCTGCGCCATCCGCAGGCCTTGATCAGCGTGGCGCGGCTCAAGACCGCCGACGACTACACCTACCTGCATTCGATGGCGGTAGCCGGCCTGATGAGCGGGCTGGCGCGCCAGCTCGGCCTGCCCGATGCGCAGGTGGTGGAGGCGGCGATGGGCGGCCTGCTGCACGACATGGGCAAGGCGGTGACGCCGCTGGATATCCTCAACAAGCCCGGCAAGCTCACCGACGAAGAAATGGACGTCATCCGCCGGCATCCGCTGGATGGCCATCGCCTGTTGTTGGCCGGCGGGGTGCAGAACGCGGTGGTGCTGGAAATTGCCTTGCATCACCACGAAAAGATGGATGGCAGTGGCTACCCGAAGGGCCAGGTAGGCGAAGAGATCTCGCTGATGTCGCGCATGGGCGCGGTGTGCGATGTCTACGATGCGATCAGCTCTGACCGGCCCTACAAGCGCGGCTGGGACCCGGCCGAATCGCTCAAGCGGATGGCCTCGTGGACCGGTCACTTCGACCCGGTGGTGTTCCAGGCCTTCGTACGGCGGCTGGGCATCTACCCGGTGGGCTCGCTGGTGCGGCTGGAGTCGCAGAAGCTGGCGGTGGTGATCGAACAGGCCGCCGAGTCCTTGCTCAAGCCGAAGGTACGGGTGTTCTATTCGGCCAAGCTGCGCAGCCACGTGCTGGTGCAGGACATCGATCTGTCGCGTGCGGAGTGCCAGGACCGCATCGTGCAGATGGAAAGCCCCACTGATTGGGGCTTCCGCGATCTTGAGAAACTCTGGCTGCCGTAAGGCCTCTCGCACGTTTGACGCTGTGCAGGGTGCTGCTAGCGTTCGCGTGGTAGTGATCGCCGGGCCGTGTGCCGGATCAGCGTTGCGCGCAGCCGCGGGCCGCGCGGCGCTTTATCGCGCCCAGGCGCGCTCCTCCAGGGCCTGGTGCGTCACGCGCCCCTGTAGCGCGCTCTGCGGCCGTCGCCGGCCAGATGCTGCAGCGGCGCGACGCTGCTGCTGCGCGCGCCAAGAGTCCACCGTGTGCCACCAGCCCGGCACTGCCTGCGGCCAGGCCGCGCTGCCGTCGCAGGCCACGATGCGCCTGGGCCTCCCCAACCAGCGCCATCTCACACCCTCAGCGTTGCCATGACACGGGCTTTGCCTCGTCTGGACAGGCGCTCACCACTACCAGCGGCCGCCAGCACGGCGCCTAGCGAGCGCGACCATGCTGCGCTGCAGCTTGGCAATGTAGTTATGGTGAATAACTATTCCGGAACGCAATCATTGTCGCCCGGATCCCCATGCCGTACCCGCACCTGGACCATTCCGCTTTTCCGCCGCCGGTGCGGCGCCGGTGCGTGGTCTCCAGCATGGGCACTGCAGCGGCCGGCGCGCTGCCGCTGTGGTCGGCACAGCAGGCTGACCGGGCAACGCAAGCGATACCGGCACGCCCCGCCACGTCTACAATGCGGCTCACGTCGCGGGCCGGCGTTGCAGGCGCCTGGCGCGCCGCTCCCTGGTTCGGTGATGGCCCTTGTCGCGAGAATCCTCATGCCTGCCACGTCCAGCGCCGTGCTGCTCCCCGATCCTGTTGCCACGGTGGACCAGACGCGCCTGCTGCGGTTGCTGGGCTACCGCATCACCCGCACCGAGCTGCTGGTGCGGCGCATGTTCCAGGATTGCGTGGCTGCCTTCGAGCTCAAGCCGGTCGACTTTTCGCTGCTGATGCTGGTGGATGGCAACCCGGGCATCAATCAGCGCCAGATCGGCGATGTGCTGCATGTCTCGGCGCCGAATCTGGCCATCGTGGTGGCCCGTCTGGTGAAGCGGCGCCTGCTGCGGCAGGTGCGTGGGCGCCAGGACCGTCGCATGCAGCATCTGTCCTTGACTGCCACCGGGGCCAGCCTGCTGGCGCAGGCCGAAGCGGAGGTGCTGCGCATGGAACAGCAGCTCAGTGTGGTGCTCGGCCCCAGCGAAGCGCCGTTGCTGCGCGCGCTCGATTGCCTGGATCGCCTCGACACGCTGTAACCGACCACTCGCGCGCATCGCGCAAGGGCGCGTGCAGCGCACCATGTATCCGCCAGTCCAGGCTGCGATCCACGTTCAGTGGTGGTCGCGCGCTCGATCCGGGCGCCGAGTCCTGGTTGCTGGTGCCCAACTACGCCATCACCGCATTGCCTACGCCGCATTGGGAGATCAGTGCGCGCCTGAACTACATCGACACCTTGCGCAGCGACCGCCGGCCCAATCTTCCCGATGGCGTTGCGTTCCGCAATCGCCAGGGCGGCGATGCGGCGTGGATCAACGTCGCCACCTCATGGGAGGTGGTGAGCAATGTACGGGTCGGCATCAACGCCGACTCCCTCACCCAATTGCGCGACAACCGCACGAACGGCCAACGCGTGGCCGACAACCGCCAGACCGCGTGCTATGCCGGCCCGGGCGGTGCCTGGCGCGTGGATGCCAACAATCTGTTGTTCGCCAATCTCTATCTGCCGGTGGAGGTCAAAAACGCGGCCTCCGGCAGCAACCTCAATGTGCAGTTCGTCCACGTGTTCCAGCGCCGGTGATCCCGGCAACTTCGGAGAAGGCAATGCGCTTGTTGAACAAGACCATCGTGGTGACCGGCGTGGCATCGGGCATCGGTGCGGAAGTGGCGCGCCTGGCGCGCTTTGAAGGCGCGACCGTGATCGGCATCGATCGCACGCCGGTGCATATGAGCCTGCACAGCTTCCATCAGGCCGATCTGGGCGATCCCGCTGCGATCGATGCGCTGGTGCAGGCACTGCCGGAACGGATCGACGCGCTGGCCAATGTGGCCGGGGTGCCCGGCACCGCGCCGCTGGAGGCGGTGGCGCGGGTCAACTACCTGGGCCTGCGTCACCTCAGCCACGCGCTGCTGCCGCGCATCAGCCGTGGCGGCGCCATCATCAACGTCGCCTCGATTCTCGGCGCCGAATGGCCGCAGCGGCTGGACCTGCACAAGCAGCTGGCCGCCGCTGCCAGTTTCGCCGATGGCAGCGCGTGGCTGGCCGCGCACCCGGTTGCGCACGACACCTGCTATCAGTATTTCAAGGAAGCCTTGATCGTGTGGACCTTGCTGCAATCGTGGCCGTGGTTCGCCGATCACGGCGTGCGCGTCAACAACGTCTCGCCCGGGCCGGTGTTCACCCCGATCCTGGGCGACTTTGCCGCGATGCTTGGCGCCGAGCGTGTGCAGGAAGACGCCAAACGCATGCAACGCCCGGCGTATGCCGACGAGGTGGCCGAGGCGATCGTGTTCCTGGCATCGGACGCCGCGCGCTGGATCAATGGCATCACCTTGCCGGTCGATGGCGGCCTGGCATCCACCACTTTGTAAGTCCCCTTGGACCCCCAACCAGCAGGAGGCTCGACCATGCATGCGCTCCCCAGCATTGCGACACCCACGACCGCCACACCGGCGTGGCACGGCTGTATCTTCAATGGCGACTGGGTCCCCGGTAGCGGCGGCACGCTGCAGATCCATGAGCCGGCTACCGGCGGCCTGTTGCACGAGGTCGGCAAGGCCGACCTATCCGATGTGGAGGCCGCCATTGCGCAGGCCAAGCACGCCCAACGTGCCTGGGCAACCACTTCGCCGCGCGAGCGTGCAGCGGTGTTCCACCGCGCTGCGCAACTGATGGAAGCGCACCGCGCCGAGGCCACCTTGCTGATCGCGCGCGAGACCGGCGGCATCATGCCCAAGGCCGAGCGCGAGGTGGGCGAGGCGATTGCCTACTACCAGCAAGCGGCCGGGCTGCCGCTGCAGGCGATGGGCCAGGTGCTGCCAACCGCCGCAGGCCAGCTCAGCCTGGCCAGGCATCTGCCGCTGGGCATCATTGCGGTGATCTCGCCGTTCAACTTCCCGCTGATCCTGTCGCTGCGGTCGGTGGCACCGGCGCTGGCCATGGGCAATGCGGTGATCCTCAAACCAGACCCGCGCACGCCGTATACCGGTGGTGTGATCATCGCCCAAGTGCTCGAAGAAGCCGGGCTGCCCAAGGGGCTGCTGCACGTGCTGCACGGCGGCGCCGACATCGGCCAGGCCCTGGTCGAAGCGCCGGACGTGCCGATGATTGCCTTCACCGGCTCCACCGCCGCCGGGCGCCGGATCGGCGAGCTCGCCGGCCGTCACCTGAAAAAGGTGGCGCTGGAACTCGGTGGCAATAACGCAGTGATCGTGCTCGACGACGCCGACCTGGAGCGCGCCGCATCGGCGATCGCCTTCGGTGCGTACCTGCATCAAGGCCAGATCTGCATGGCCACCGGCCGCGTGCTGGTGCAACGCGGCGTGGCCGACGCGCTGACCAAACTGCTGGCCGACAAGGCACGCCATCTGCCGGTGGGTGACCCGGTCAGCGGCACGGTGGCGCTGGGCCCGATCATCGACCAGCGCCAGTTGCAGCGCGTGCTGGACATCGTCGATGACAGTATCGACGCCGGTGCGGTGGTCGAAGCCGGCGCCACCCATGACGGCCTGTTCTATGCAGCGACCGTGTTGTCGAACGTGCGCCCGGGCATGCGGGTGTTCGATGAAGAGGTGTTCGGCCCGGTGATCAACATCACGGTGTTCGACACCGACGAAGAAGCCGCGGTACTGGCCAACCACGGCGAATACGGCCTGGTGGCAGGCATCATGTCGGCGTCGGTGTCGCGCGCCATGGCGCTGGGCGAGCAATTGCACACCGGCTTGCTGCACATCAACGACCAGACCGTGGCCGATGAAGTCATCAATCCATTCGGTGGTACGGGCGCTTCGGGCAACGGCACCAGCGTGGGTGGGCCGGCCGATTGGGAGCAGTACATGCACTGGCAATGGCTGACGATCAAGCACGCGGTGCCGCAGTACCCGTTCTGAGTGTGCGGCTGATGCCCGGCCGGTGGCTTACCCTGCCGCACGGAACTGCGATGGGGAGCAGCCGGCGTGCCGGGCGAAGAACCGGCTGAAGTACGCAGCGTCGAAAAATCCAAGGTCGGCAGCCACCTGCTGCACGCTCATGCTGGTGTAGCGCAGGCTGCGCCGGGCTTCCAGCATGAGCCGGCGTTGCAGCAACTGCAGCGCCGAGGCGTTGGCCAGGCGCTGGCACACCGCGTTGAGGTGCCCGGGCGTGAGCCCCACCTGCGCGGCATAGCGGGCAATGGACCAATGCGCGCGGTAGTGCACATCGATCAAGGCCTGGAAACTGCGCAGATGCCGCAGGCCTGGGTCCGCATGCGCAGCAGTGATTGCGTGGTCGTGGGCTTTTTCTAGCGCCGTGCGCGCGCACCAGACCAGCAGTTGCGCGGCCGCTGCCTGCATCGCCGCCTCGCGGCCGATGCGTTGCCGCGCGTGGTCGTCGGCAAGGCTGGCAAAGACAAGATCGAGCAATGGGCGGCTGCGCCCAGCCGCAAGTAGCTGCGGAGACGCTAACGCCTGACGCACCGCAGGCGCACCCTGCACGGTGGCGTGCACCAGCGGCATGCACAGCGTGGCGATATGCCCGCGCACCCGCGGATCGAAGTTGAAGCCATGCACGCACATCGGTGGCAACCAGATCACCGTGGCACCGCCGATGCGCTGTGTGCGGCCATCCAGATGCACGGTGGCCGGGCCACGTTGCACATAGAGCAACTGCGCCAGCTCGTCGTGCCGGTGTGGCGCAATTCGCCAATCATGCAGCCGGCTGCGCGCACCGATCGATTCCCAGTGCAGCAGATCCGGCACCGCCACGCCGTGTTCGCCATACAGGCCGAACGCTGGAACCGCTACAGCCGCAGATACATTACGCGCGCGAGTGGGCATCGTCGAAAAGTCCAAGCACTGCCGGCAATCATCCCTTCAATCGGGCGGCATGGCTACCGACACTGCAACGCATCGTCGCTGTAGGAACTCCGTATGCGCACCCAGGTTGCCATCATCGGCGCCGGCCCTGCCGGTCTGCTACTGGGCCAGCTGTTGGCGAACGTCGGCATCGATGCGGTGTTGATCGAGCGCCAGACGCCTGAACACGTGCTCTCACGCATTCGCGCCGGCGTGCTGGAGCAGGGCAGCGTGGCGCTGTTGCAGCACGCCGGCGTCGACGCACGCCTGCAGCGCGAAGGGCTGCGCCACAGCGGGTTCGAACTGGTCGTGGACGGCCGCCGCGAACGCATCGACCTGCAGCGCGCAGGTGGGCGCAGCGTGACTGTCTATGGGCAGACCGAGGTCACCTTCGACCTGATGCAGGCACGCGAGCGCTTTGGGCTGCGCAGCTACTATCAAGCGCAGGACGTGGCGCTTTGCGACATCAGCAGCGCGCAGCCGGCGGTGGAATTCACCCAGCACGGGCGGCGTCATCGCGTGAGCTGCGATTACATCGTTGGCTGCGACGGCTTCCATGGCATCAGCCGTGCGGCGATTCCGCCCGAGCGGCTGCAACTCTTCGAGCGGGTGTATCCGTTCGGGTGGCTGGGGGTGCTGGCCGACGTGCCGCCGGTGCATGAGGAGCTGATCTACGCACGGCACGCGCATGGTTTTGCGCTGTGCTCGATGCGCTCGCCCAGCCGCAGCCGTTACTACCTGCAAGTGCCCGCCGGCACGCAGCTTGCGCAGTGGGACGATCACGCGTTCTGGTCGGAGTTGCGCGCGCGTCTGCCGGCATCGCTCGGCGAGCAGCTGGTGACCGGCGCATCGATCGAAAAGAGCATCGCGCCACTGCGCAGTTTCGTTGCCGAGCCCATGCAATACGGGCGGCTGTTCCTGGCCGGCGATGCGGCGCATATCGTGCCGCCGACCGGCGCCAAGGGCTTGAACCTGGCGCTGGCCGATGTGGGCCTGCTGGCGCAGCTGTTCGCGCGCTGGCATCAGCGCGGCGATGCGGCGGTGTTGCAGCAGTATTCGGCGCTGGCATTGCAGCGGGTGTGGAAAGCCGAGCGTTTCTCATGGTGGATGACCAGTTTGCTGCACACCTTCGAGGGCGAAGATGCATTTACTGCACGCATCCGCGATGCCGAGCTGGCGTATCTGCTGCAAAGCGATGCTGGCCGCACCACCGTGGCGGAAAATTATGCCGGCTTGCCGCTGGTCACCTTGCCTGATTGAGCCCCGCACACCAACGCGATGGCCGATCAAAGGGAAGCAAAAAGTGCCCTGGTACACGTCAAAGCGTCTAGCGGGCGAGCGAGCACGGCCGGTAGGGTGGCGGTGACGCGTGCGGAGCGCAACGTTGGCAAGGACGCGTCATTCCCCCAATCGTCGGCACTGACCGCCTTGATGGCATGCGAGCGGCAGGCTGGCCTCCCTACCCAGGAGTACCCCATGAAACAACTGTTCTCCCGCGCCCTGTTGCTGGTCATGCTGTTGGCGCCCATGGCGGCCTTCGCGCAGACCGCCGTCACCGCCAACCCCAACCACCAGAAACTGCTGATCGGCTCCAATTGGTCCGAAACCGCCAACAAGCGCCTGGTCTACGATTTCTGGCGCATCGTGTTCGAAGCCGGCCAGGTGCAGTACGCACCGATGTACATGGACAAGAACTACATCCAGCACAACCCGAACGTGGCCAATGGCCGCGATGCGTTCATTGCCTTCCTCACCGCGTTCGTGCCGCCCACCCCGGTGCAGCCGCGCGTGCAGTTGCCGCTGGTGGCGATCACCGCCGATGGCGATCTGGTCACGCTGGTATCGGTGCGGACCTTGCCGGACCCGCGTGATCCGTCCAAGACCTACACCACCACCTGGTTCGACATGTTCCGCATCGAAAAAGGCCTGATCAAGGAACATTGGGATCCGGACACGATTGCCGGGCGCGCCAATACTGGCGGCCAGTAACTGCTGCGACACTGCAGGGCTGCAGCGTGTAGCACTGCAGTGCGTAACTCACGCGAGTTGCCAACCTAACGTTGCGCCCACCGGATGGTGGGCGCAGTCGTTTCGGTGTTAGTGCTTAGCTGATGCGGAAGCCCATGGTGGCTTCCACTGCCTGCTGCCAGCCGGCATACAACTGTGCGCGCCGCTCTTCGGGCATGTTCGGCTCGAAGCGGCGATCCACCGCCCATTGTTTGGCGATCTCTTCGCGGCTGCTCCAGAACCCCGTGGCCAGGCCCGCCAGGTAGGCCGCGCCCAGCGCGGTGGTTTCGGCCACCTCCGGACGCAGCACCGGCACGTTGAGAATGTCGCTCTGGAACTGCGCCATGAAGTCGTTGGCGATCGCGCCACCGTCGGCGCGCAGCTCCTTCAGTTCGATCCCCGAATCGCTCTGCATCGCGGTGAGCACATCGCGGGTCTGGTAGGCCATCGATTCCACCGCCGCGCGCACGAAGTGTTCCTTGCTGGTGCCGCGGGTCAGGCCGAACACCGCACCGCGGATATCGCTGCGCCAGTACGGTGCGCCCAGGCCCACGAAGGCCGGGACGAAATACACGCCGTCGTTGTCATCGGCACGCTCCGCGTAGGCTTGCGAATCGCTGGCCTTGCCGAACATACGCAGCCCATCGCGCAGCCACTGCACCACCGAACCGGCCACGAAGATGGCACCTTCCAGTGCGTATTCCACCTTGCCGTCGATGCCCCAGGCGATGGTGGTCAGCAATCCGGCCTTGGAGGCCACGGCCTTGTCGCCGGTATTCATCAGCATGAAACAGCCGGTGCCATAGGTGTTCTTGGCCATGCCCGGTTCAAAGCACGCTTGCCCGAACAATGCGGCCTGCTGGTCGCCGGCAATGCCGGCAATGGGCACCTGTTCGCCGTAGAAATACTGGGTCTGGGTCATGCCATAAACCTCGCTGGACGAGCGCACTTCCGGCAGCATCTGCGCGGGCACGTCCAGCATCTCCAGCAGCTCTACATCCCACTCCAGGGTGTGGATGTTGTACATCATGGTGCGCGAGGCATTGGTGTAGTCGGTCACGTGCACCTTGCCGCCGGTGAGGTTCCAGATCAGCCAGCTGTCGATGGTGCCGAAGGCGAGCTCGCCCTTGCGTGCGCGTTCGCGTGCGCCCTCCACGTGGTCGAGGATCCACTTGACCTTGGTGCCGGAAAAATACGCATCGATCAGCAGCCCGGTCTTGTCGCGCACCATCTGCTCATGGCCGGCCTCTTTGAGCTGGGTGCAGATGTCCTTGGTCTGCCGCGATTGCCAGACAATGGCGTTGTAGATCGGTTGGCCGGTGGCCTTGTCCCACACCACCGCGGTCTCGCGCTGGTTGGTGATGCCGATGCCTGAGATCTCGCGCGCGTCGATCTGCGCGTTGTTGAGCAGCTCGGTAATGGTGGTGTAGACGCTAGTCATGATCTCGCGCGGGTTGTGTTCCACCCAGCCCGGCTGCGGAAAGATCTGGCCGAATTCGCGCTGCGCCACGCCGGCCACCTTGCCCTGGCGATCGAACAACATCGCGCGCGAGCTGGTGGTGCCCTGGTCGATCGCAAGGACGTATTTCTTTTCCATCGTGCATTCCTCGAAACAAAGGCCGGCGCACCGCGCGCACGGCGTGACTGTCAGTGCAGCGGTGCGATCACGGCGGATCGAGTGGCGGGGTGGCGGCTTTTTGCAGGTGCAACACCCGCGCCGGCAGGAACGGCAGGATCAGCCACTGGTAGGCGAGGGCGCCCAGCGGGCCACCGATCAATGGCCCGACGATCGGGATCCATCAGTAGTTGTCCTTGGCCGGCAGTGCGGCTTCGCCCCAGCCGGCGAAATACGCGAACAGGCGCGGGCCGAAGTCACGCGCGGGGTTCATCGCCCAGGCTTCCAGATAGCCCATCGAGGCGCCCAGCGTGGCCACCAGCAAGCCGATCATCAACGCGCCCGAGTTGGCGGTTGGCGCCGCCTCGTTGAAGCGCTCGGTGATGGCGAAGATGCCGAAGATCAGAAACGCGGTGATGATGATCTGGTCCACCAACGCATGCATCGGCGTGACCGCCAGGCCCGGCGCGGTGAAGAACACCCCCGCAGCGCCGCCGGCTTCGCGGGTGAGCTGCTGCACCTGGTTGTAGTGGTCGATCACCGGCCCGTAGAGCTGGTAGACAATCGCCGCGCCAAGAAACGCGCCAACCACTTGCGCGCCCCAGTACGGCAGCACCTTTTTCCAGGAAAAATCGCGGAACAACGCCAGCGCCAGCGTGACCGCCGGGTTGGCGTGCGTGCCGGACACCGAACCGGTGACATAGATGGCCAGCGTGACCGCCAGGCCCCAGGCAATACACACGCCCCAGTAGGCGTTTTGATACGGGCTGGGGTCGTAGAGGATGTACATCGCCGCGACCGAATCGCCCAGCGCGATGATGATGAACATCGCCACCGCTTCGGAGATCAACTCACCCACGAGTTGACGGCTCATGGGCGGCCTTGCGCGCTGCGCGGTGCTTGGCCATGGCGGTGTTGCGACGCGTCTGGCGACGCGCAAGTGTGTCTGGTTGTGCTCATCTCAGTTGCCCTCCACGAAATACCCATGATGATGCGCGGCGCGCGCGCCAGGATACGTTGCCAACGACCCTTCCTCGTTGGCAACGTCAGTCACGCTGTCAGGCTGGCACCGCGTGCGTCTGTGCGTTGGCGTGCGCAGCTGGCCGCGTCTGCAGATACGCCTCCAGGCGCGCGCGCGCCTCGGCATCTACACGCAGGCCCAGTTTGCTGCGGCGCCACAGGATGTCGTCGGCGGTCTGCGCCCATTCGCGAGCGCACAGGTAATCCACCTCGGCCTGGTAGAGGTCCGCACCAAAATGCTGGCCGAGTGCAGCCATGTCCTGCGCATCGCCAAGCAGCTGCTCGGCACAGGTGCCGTAGTTGCGCACCAGCCGCTGTGCGGTGGCCGCCGGCAGCCAGGGACGCGCAGTACGCACGCGCTCCAGCAGGCTGGCGATGTCGCGTTGTTCGCCGCCGGGCAGGGCCTCGCCACGCGCGGTCCACGCCGGCTTGCGCGCGCCCAGGGCATGGGTCAGCCGGTCGACGGCTTCTTCGGCGAGCTTGCGGTAGGTGGTGAGCTTGCCGCCGAACACGTTGAGCAATGGTGCGCCGTCGGTGAGCACTTCCAGCTGATAGTCGCGGGTCACTTCGGCGGCGTTGTCTTCGGCGTCGTCGAGTAGCGGACGCACCCCGCTGTAGTTCCACACCACATCCTGCGGGGTGATCTGCTGCTGGAAATACAAGTTCACCGCATCGCACAGGTACTGCACCTCGGCCGCGTCGATCTTGGGTGCGGACGGGTCGGCCTCGTAATCCACGTCGGTGGTGCCGATCAAGGTGAAGTCGTGCTCGTAGGGAATGGCAAACACGATGCGCCGGTCGGGTTGCTGGAAGATGTACGCGTGGTCGTGGTCGAACAGCTTGGGCACCACGATGTGGCTGCCCTTGACCAGGCGCAGCGCATGCTGGTGCGGCACCGCGGCCACCTTGTCCAGGAACGACACCGCCCACGGACCGGCCGCATTGGCCAGCGCACGCGACTGCACGGTGCGGCGGCGTCCGTCGCAGCCTTCCAGCTCCGCATACCAGAACCCGGCATCGCGCCAGGCGCCAACGCAACGCGTACGCGTATGGATCTGCGCGCCACGCTTGGCCGCATCCATCGCGTTGAGCACCACCAACCGCGCGTCCTGCACCCATGCGTCGGAATACACAAAGCCGGTGCGCAGCGACTCCTGCAGCGGCTGGCCAACCGGATGGGTGCGCAGCGACAGCCGGCGCGAGCGCGGCAGGCTGCGCTTGCTGCCGCCAAGATGGTCGTACAGGAACAGCCCGGCGCGAATCATCCAGGCCGGGCGCAGATGCGGCTGATGCGGCAGCAGGAAGCGCAGCGGCCAGATGATGTGCGGCGCTAGCCGCAGCAGTACCTCGCGTTCGGCCAGCGCCTTGCCGACCAATGCGAACTCGTACTGCTCCAGATAGCGCAGGCCACCGTGGATGAGCTTGGTGCTGGCGCTGCTGGTATGCGCGGCCAGGTCGTCCTGTTCGCACAGGCACACCGACAGACCGCGCCCGGCCGCGTCACGGGCAATGCCGACCCCGTTGATGCCGCCGCCGATTACCAGAAGATCGTATGTCTCGCCCATCGGTGCCTCCGTCCCGGCTCGCCCGCAAGCGCGAACCTAAGTTGTCATGTTCGAACATATTCGAACATGACGCCTTGCGGAGGCGTGAAGAGGCGTATGTGGCTGATCTGCAGCTTCTGGTAACAATGCGACTATTGATCCGCGTATTTCGATAGATATTAGCGATTGATGGATGGCGCGTGTGCCGCAGATCGCAGCAATCGCACACAAACGAACATTGTCCAGGCTTGGTCGGTAACCCCGGCCCGAGCCCCGCTGTATGCCGAACAGCACCACGTACATCAGCCGCCTGCTGGACCGCCGGGACAAGCCCTGCGGCTCCGGCCGCCCAGCCCTCAAGCGCGGGAGTCAGCCCGCGACGCCGGCCAGATGCACGCGCGTGCCAGCCTCGGCCAGCACCGTGCGCAGCTCCTCCGGCGGCGGCCGGTCGGTGAACCAGTCGTGCACCTGTGCAATCGCCCCCAGCCGCACCATCGCGTTGCGGCCGAACTTGCTGTGGTCGGCGGCCAGCAGCACCTGCCGAGAATGCTCGATGATCGCCTGGGCCACGCGCACTTCCTGGTAATCGAAATCCAGCAGCGTGCCGTCCAGGTCGACCCCGGAAATGCCGATCACCCCGAAGTCCACCTTGAACTGGCGGATGAGCTCCACGGTCGCCTCGCCGGTGACGCCCTGGTCCCGGCCACGCACCACGCCGCCGGCCACGATCACCTCGAAGCTGGGATTGGCGCTGAGCATCACCGCCACGTTGAGGTTGTTGGTGATCACGCGCAGGCCGCGGTGCTGCAGCAAGGCGCGCGCCACTTCCTCGTTGGTGGTGCCGAGATTGATGAACAGCGAGGCGTCGTCGGGAATGAAGCGCGCCACCTGCGTGGCGATCTGCTGCTTCTCGCGCGCCTGCAGCGCCTTGCGCGCCGCATACGCCAGGTTCTCCACGCTGGACGGCATGCTGACGCCGCCGTGATACCGGCGCAGCACGCCGGCATCGCAGAGCAAGGTTAGATCGCGGCGAATGGTCTGCGGCGTGACCTCAAAGCGCGTCGCCAGCCCTTCGACATCGGCAAAGCCCTGTTGACGCACCAAGGCCACCAACTGCTCTTGGCGCGGATTGAGTGCCGGCGCCGGCACGGTCCTGTAATGAGTCGACTCCATGCGCAGATCATCGCCCATGCGCGTGAGGATGCAAGCACGAGCATGGCCGCGCCGCGCTGGGCCAGAGCGACCACGGCAGTGGCCGCCTGGCCACTGCGATCACTGCGTGTCATACGCACCACCGGCCAGTCGATGGATGGTGTGCGGTGGCGAAACGGCTCGACTATGGCTGCCCCGAAAGGCGACGGGGTCTGTCGCTCACACCGCCGCGATGGTGTCGCATGACGCGACCCAAGCACGATGCCTGCGCGCTCAGTCGGAGCCCGCGCGGTAGCCGGTATCGATGCTGATGCTGCCGCCCACCGCACGCGACACGCACGCGCACAGCTTGCGATTCTCGCTGCGCTGCGCATCGCTGAAGAACACGTCGCGGTGGTCGATGTCGGCCGCCGTGTCGAGCACGTCCACCGCGCACAACCCGCATTCGCCGCGTCGGCATTCGGCAATCAGCTCCACACCGGCGTCGGCCAGGGCGTCGAGCATCGATACGTTCTCGGCCACCTGCACTTCCATGCCCAGTCCAGGCAGCTTGACTACGAAGGCCTGTGCCGGCACCCGCCCGCTGTTGCCGAAGGTCTCGAAATGCAGGCGCGCGCGCGGCCGGCCGGCGGCGTGCCACTGCTGGCGCACTGCTTCGAGCATGCCCAGCGGCCCGCAGACATAGACCTCGGCATTGGGCGACAAGGTGGCCAGTTCCGCAGCCAGATCCGGCGGGCCGGCCTGGTCGTCGCAATGCACTTGCAGGCGTGCGCCGAGCAGCGCCTCCAGCGTGTCCACATAGGCCATGGTGTCGCGTGCGCGGCCCACGTACAGCATGCGGAACGCCTGATGCCGGCGCGCCAGCCGCTGCGCCATGCCCACGATGGGCGTCACGCCGATACCGCCGGCAATCAGCAGGATTTCCTCACCCGCTTCATCCAGCGCGAAGTTATTGCTGGGTGGCGAAATTTCCACCACGTCGCCCGGTGCCAAGGTCCACATATGCCGCGAGCCGCCGCGGCTTTCGGGCATCTGCCGCACCGCCACCTGGTAGTAGCCATCGGCGCGGGGCTCGCCTACCAGCGAATAGGACCGCACATCCTCGCGCCCGTGGAGCTGCAGGCGGAAATCCAGATGGCTGCCCACCTCGAAACTGCGCGTGTTCGCGCCCGGGTCGAGCACGATCTCGCGCACGCCCTGGCAGGCATCGGCAACACTCACCACGCGGGCGTGGTGCCAATGGGTGTCTTTACGCATGCTGATCTCCTTGCTTCGATCCCGGTATGCGGCCTGCGCCTGGCGCTTGTGCAGCACGTGCGTGGCGTTGATGCGCTGCAGGCACTGGCGACAGCGCACGGGCCACGCGCGCAACGTGCAGCGGTGTTGATGCATCGCGCATGGCCATCACCCCACCATGCGCAAGGACAGGTCGCCGGCGCGCTGTTCGCGCGCGATCAGGCGGTCGATGACGCGCCGCGCCCACATGCCGCCGGCGTCCACGTTGAGGTTGTAGAACGCGTGGTCCGGATGCGCTTCGATCGCGCGTTGCTGGGCTTCCAGCACGGCTTCGTCTTCGCCGAATACGCCGGTGACGCCTTCGCGCGTGAGCGTGGTCAATGACTGGTCATGCAGCGCGTAGTTGCGCATGAATGCCCAGAAGTAATGGCAGGTGGTGTCGGTTTCCGGGGTGATGGTGTTGAGCACGAACCCGTTGACGCCCTGGCTGCGGTCACCCTGCGGCGCGCCGGTGCCGGTGATGGCCACGCCGACATCGATGGCGATGGTGCCCGGTGCTTCGAAATGGATGATCTGCCAGCGGTCCACCTTGCCGTGGTAGTTCAGGTGCCGCGCGATCTGGCCGGCCCAGAACGGCGGTGGGTCGATGTTGTGCATCCAGCGCGACACGGTCACCGTGCGGTCGCCGTGCACCACCTCGAACGGCGCTTCGGCCACTTCGTCCTGGCCGATACTCGAGCCATGCACGAAGGTTTCGTGGGTGAGATCCATCAGGTTGTCCAGCACCAGCCGGTAATCGCATTTGGCGTGGATGGTGCGGCCGTCGCCGGCCCAGGCCGGATCGTGCGACCAGTGCAGGTCCGGGATCAGCGCCACATCGGCCTGCGCCGGGTCGCCCGGCCACACCCACACGTAGCGGTGCTTTTCGGCCACAGGAAAGCCGCGCACGCAGGCCGAGGGGTTGATGGTTTCCTGCGAGGGCATGTGCACGCAGCGGCCCTGCGCGTTGTAGACCAGCCCGTGGTAGCCGCAGACCACGTCGTCGCCGCGCAGCTTGCCCATCGACAACGGCACCAGCCGGTGCCAGCAGGCATCTTCCAACGCCACCACGGCCCCGGCGGTGGTGCGGTAGAGCACCACGTCCAGGTTGCAGAGCTTGCGCGGGGTGAGCGCGTGCTTGACCTCGTGGTCCCAGGCGACGGCGTACCACGCGTTGAGGGGGAACAGCGGCTTGGACTGTGACATGACCGTGACTCCTGGGCTTCTAGGCAACCTGGGTAAGGACTGGCGCAAGACACTGCGCCCAACCCGAAGTTGACGCGCACTGCCGCGCTGGCGTCCGCTTGCGGGCGAAGTTATGTATACACCGGAGACAATGTTGGTGGCACAAGTGGCTGGTATTCATGTGCGATTATCGAATGACAATTTCGATAATCGGATTGACCGGCACGCAAACCGGGGCCTACCGTGGCGACACCGTGGTGTGCAGGAGTCTGGAATGGCCGACATCGTTTCCCTGTCCGAGGCCGTGGCACAGCTGATCGCAGATGGCGATTGCGTGGCAATGGAAGGCTTTACCCACCTGATCCCGCACGCCGCCGGCCACGAGGTGATCCGCCAGCGCAAACGCAACCTGCGGCTGGTGCGGATGACCCCGGACCTGATTTACGACCAACTGATCGGTGCCGGCTGCGCGTCGGCGCTGCGCTTTTCCTGGGGCGGCAATCCTGGCGTGGGCTCGCTGCACCGGCTGCGCGATGCGGTGGAACACGGCTGGCCTGCGCCGCTGCAACTGCGCGAACACAGCCACGCGGACATGGCCAACGCGTATGTGGCCGGCGCGTCGGGCTTGCCGTTCGCCGTGCTGCGCGGCTATGTGGGCTCGGACCTGCCCAAGGTCAACGACAGCATCCGTTTCCTGCAGTGCCCCTACACCGGGCAGACCCTGGCGACCTCGCCGGCGGTCAATCCGGATGTCACCGTGATCCACGCGCAGCAGGCCGACCGCCGCGGCAATGTGTTGCTGTGGGGCATTCTGGGCGTGCAGAAAGAGGCCGCGCTGGCCGCGCGCAAGGTGATCGTGACGGTGGAGGAGATCGTTGACACGCTCGATGCGCCGCCCAATGCCTGCATCCTGCCGCGCTGGGTGGTGAGTGCGGTCTGCGTGGTGCCCGGGGGCGCCGCGCCGTCGTATGCGCATGGCTACTCCGCGCGCGACAACCGCTTCTATCTGGCCTGGGATGCCATCGCCCGCGATCGCGCGCGGTTCCAGGCGTGGATCCAGGCCCACATCCTGGACACCGACGACTTCGCCGGGTTCCAGCGCGTGTATGCCGGCAGCCAGCACGCGGAGGCGGCATGAGCGACTACAGCACCAACGAAATGATGACCGTGGCGGCAGCACGTCGCCTGCCCGATGGCGCGGTGTGTTTCGTCGGCATCGGCCTGCCCTCCACCGCGGCAAACCTGGCGCGGCTGACGCATGCACCGGAGGTCACGTTGATCTACGAATCCGGCCCGATCGGTGCGCGCCCGCAGGTGTTGCCGCTGTCGATCGGCGATGGCGAACTGGCCGAGACCGCCGACACCGTGGTCTCCACCCCGGAGATCTTTCGCTATTGGCTGCAAGGCGGGCGGGTCGATGTAGGGTTCCTGGGCGCGGCGCAGATCGATCGCCATGCCAACCTCAACACCACCGTGATCGGCCCCTACGCCGCACCGAAGACGCGCCTGCCCGGTGCCGGCGGCGCGCCGGAAATCGCCACCAGCGCCAAGCAGGTCTTCATCATCATGCGGCAGTCCACGCGCAGCTTCGTGCAGACGCTGGATTTCATCACCACCGTCGGTCATCTGGACGGCGGTGATGCACGCACCCGCGCCGGCCTGCCCGGTGCCGGCCCCACCGTGGTGGTCACCGATCTATGCGTGATGGAACCCGACCCGGTCAGCCGCGAGCTCACCGTGACCGCGCTGCATCCTGGCGTGACCCAGGCGCAGGTCACCGCGGCCACCGGCTGGGCGGTGCGCTTTGCCGCAACGCTGACCGAAACTGCCGCACCCACCGCCACCGAGTTGCACGCCTTGCGTGCGTTGCAGGCACGCACCGCCGCAGCCCACGGAACGCAAGCGGCGGGAGCCGAGGCATGAGCGAGGTCTATCTGGTGGATGGCATTCGCACGCCGATCGGCCGTTACGGCGGCGCACTGTCCAGCGTGCGCGCCGACGATCTGGGCGCGGTGCCGATCGCCGCGTTGCTGGCGCGGCATCCACAGCTGGACCCGGCGGCCATCGACGATGTCTACCTGGGCTGCGCCAACCAGGCCGGCGAAGACAACCGCAATGTCGCGCGGATGAGTGTGTTGCTGGCTGGCTTGCCCAGTTCGGTGCCGGGCAGCACGGTGAATCGCCTGTGCGGCTCGGGACTGGAAGCGGTGGGCATTGCGGCACGCGGCATCCGTGCCGGCGAACTGGAGCTGGCATTGGCTGGGGGCGTGGAGTCGATGTCGCGCGCACCGTGGGTGATGGGCAAGGCGGAATCGGCGTTCGCCCGGAACCAGCACCTGCACGACACCACGATGGGCTGGCGCTTCATCAATCCGCGCCTGGAAGCGACCTACGGCGTGGAGCTGATGGGCGAGACCGCCGAGAACGTTGCGCAGCGCTACGCCATCAGCCGCGACGACCAGGATGCGTTTGCCCTGCGCAGCCAGCAGCGCACCGCCGCCGCGCAGGCCGCCGGCTTCTTCGACGACGAGATCACCGTAGTGGCGGTGGCCGGGCGCAAGGGCGGCGAGGGCGTGCAGGTCATGCGCGACGAACATCCGCGGGCCGATGCCAGTGCCGAGGCCCTGGCGCGGCTCAAGCCGGTGTTCCGCCAGCCGGGCACGGTCACGGCCGGCAATGCGGCCGGCCTCAATGACGGTGCCGCCAGCCTGTTGCTGGCCTCGGCGCGCGCGCTGCACCTGCACGGGCTCACGCCGCGCGCGCGGGTGCTGGGGTTTGCCTCGGCGGGCGTGGAGCCGACCTACATGGGCATCGGCCCGATCCCGGCCACGCAACGCCTGCTGGCGCGGCTGGGGCTGCAGATCGCGCAATTCGATGCGATCGAATTCAACGAAGCCTTCGCCGCGCAGGCGCTGGCCTGCACGCGCGCGTTCGGATTGGCCGACGATGCCGCGCACGTCAATGCAAACGGCGGCGCGATTGCGCTGGGCCACCCGCTGGGCATGAGCGGTGCACGGCTCGCACTGACGCTGCTGCGTCAACTCGACGCCTGCAATGGCCGCCGCGGGCTGGCCAGCATGTGTATTGGCGTTGGCCAGGGCGTAGCGCTGGCGATCGAGCGTGTTTGAGCGCCATGATCTCGCGCCCGCGCCGTTGCATGCCCACTTCATCGATCACGCTCACACCTGCGTCTGACGGAGATGCCGATGCACGACCTTCCCCCTGATACGCCGCCCGGCGATGTCCTGCTCGGCTATCGGCGCCCCCGCGCCGGCACGCAGCCTGCCTATCTGCATGCGCCGTATGCGTCCACCGCGTTGCGTGCGCCCACGCGTGCACCGATCGCCATGCCGGTCACGCTGTCGGAAGTCACCGGGCCACGGCCTTCGCAGATCACCCTGGGCGCGCATGCGGCCGACCTCACCGCCGGCTTTGCCGGTGAGCCACTGGGCGAGCGCATTATCGTGTCCGGCCGTGTGCTCGACGAAAACGGCGCGCCGGTCCGCAATAGCGTGGTGGAGGTCTGGCAATGCAATGCGGCCGGGCGCTACCAGCACGAAGGCGACCGCCACGATGCGCCGCTGGACCCCAACTTTCGTGGCACCGGCCAAGTGCTGACCGACGCGCACGGGCGCTACGCCTTCAAGACCATCAAGCCTGGCGCCTATCCCTGGCGCAACCACTACAACGCCTGGCGGCCGGCGCATATCCATTTCTCGCTGCATGGCGATGGCATCGGCCAACGCCTGATCACGCAGATGTATTTCCCCGGTGATCCGCTGCTGGCGCACGACCCGATCTACAACTGCGTGGACGACCCGCTGGCACGCGAACGCATGGTGTCCAGTTTCGATTGGGAGCACGCGGTGAGCGAATACGCGCTGGCCTATCGGTTCGACATCGTGCTGCGCGGCCGCAAGCAAACCGTCTGGGAGTGAGCCAATGAGCCTGCATGCAACGCCGTCGCAAACGGTTGGCCCGTACTACCGGCTGGGGCTGGAGCCCTTGTATCGCGCACAGATCGCACCGGAGCACGCGGCCGGCACGCAGGTGCAGATCAGCGGATGCGTGTTCGATGGTGCCGGCATGCCGGTGAGCGATGCGGTGTTGGAGCTGTGGCAGGCCGATGCCGCCGGCATCTATGCCCATGCGCACGATCCGCGCTGCGCCGCGCACGACCCCAATTTCGATGGCTGGGGCCGCGTGCCCACCGATGCACAGGGCCGCTACCGGCTCAGCACCATCCGGCCAGGCCCGGTGGCCGGTCCGAACGGGCAGCCGCAGGCGGCGCATCTGGTCGTGCTCGTGTTCATGCGCGGGCTGTTGCGCGGCGTGGCAACGCGGCTGTACTTCGCCGACGACCCACAACTGAGCGGTGACCCCATCCTTGCATTGGTGCCGCCCGAACGGCGCGGCACAATGCTGGCCCGCGCGCGCAGCGCCGGCGACTACGTGTGGGACATCCACATGCAGGGCGATGCCGAGACGGTGTTCTTCAGTTACTGATGGGCGCGTGCACTGAAACGCGTGCCTGACGAGGCAGTTGCTTGCACAGGTCGCCAGGTGGTGGGTGCATGCAAGCAGGGCCTGCACGGAGCGTCATCGGTGTGGCATCGCGCCCGCGCAAGCGAGGTGCCGATGCACGACCGCCGCTCACGCGAGCCGCGCGTCCGGCACGCGCATGGTTGGCACCTGTGCGCATCGGTGCCATGCTCCGGCCACGCCAAGAGATGCAATGCATGAGTGCAACGTTTTCCCTGCTGGGCGGCCTGTTTGGCGACCCCGCGTGCGATGAAGTGTTCGACGATGCCGCGCGCGTGCAGGCGATGCTGGACTTCGAGTCCGCGCTGGCCCAGGCGCAGGCGCAATGCAGGGTGATTCCGCAGGCGGCCGCGCAGGTCATTGCCGCCCAGTGCCACGCAGCGCAATACGACCTAGCCGCATTGGCGCAGGCCACCGCACTGGCCGGCAACCCTGCCATTCCGTTGATCAAGGAGCTGACCCGGCAGGTGGCCGCGCACGATGCCGATGCCGCGCGCTGGGTGCATTGGGGCGCCACCAGCCAGGACGTGATCGATACCGGCAGCGTGCTGCAACTGCGCGCGGCCTTCGACCTGCTGCTGCCGCGCCTGGACGCACTGTGCGCCTGCCTGGCGACGCTGGCCGCACGCGAGCGCGCCACCGGGCTGCCGGGCCGCACCCTGTTGCAGCAGGCGGTACCCGTGACCTTCGGGCTCAAGGCCGCCGGCTGGCTGGACGCCTTGCAGCGCGCACGCCGCCGCCTGCAGACCGCGCGCACCGAAGCCTTGGTGCTGCAATTCGGCGGCGCTGCCGGCACCCTGGCGGCGCTGGAAACGCGTGGGCTGGAGGTGGCGCAGGCCTTGGCGCATGCGCTGCAGTTGCCGCTGCCGGCGTTGCCCTGGCACACCGCGCGCGACCGCCTGGTGGAGGTCGGCTGCGCATTCGCGTTGCTGGCCGGCAGCCTGGGCAAGATCGGCGGCGATGTGGTGCTGCTGATGCAATCGGAAGTGGGCGAGGCGTTCGAGCCGGCGGCGGCGGGCAAGGGCGGCTCCTCGGCGATGCCGCACAAGCGCAACCCCGTGGCCGGCGTGGTGGCGGTCGCCGCGGCCGCGCGCGTGCCCGGGTTGGTGGCCACCTTGTTCGCCACGATGGCGCAGCCGCACGAGCGCGCGGCCGGGCAGTGGCATGCCGAATGGGAAACGCTACCGGAGATCGTGCGCCTGACCGCCGGCAGCCTGGCGCAGATGCAGGCCTGCCTGGCCGGGCTGGAACTGGACCGCACACGCATGCAGGCGCATCTGCACAGCCACGGTGGCGTGCTCTACGCGGAGGCCGCGGTGTTCGCACTGGCGCCGCAGCTGGGCAAGTCGCAAGCGCATACGCTGGTCGAACATGCGGTGGCGCGCGCGCAGTCGGCAGGGCGTCATCTGCGCGAGGAGCTGGCCGACGATCCTCACGTGCAGGCAATGCTCTCGCCGGAACAACTGGAGGCGATCTTCGCGCCCGACAGCTGGCGTGGCATGGCGTCGGTCTGGATCGACCGCGTCCTGGCCGCTGCACCTTCCCCCTGACGGTGGCCCATGGCATTTCTCCAGTTGCCGACACATCGCCTGCATTACCGCCTGGATGGCACCGAAGGACGCCCCTGGCTGACCTTCTGCAACTCGCTTGGCACCGACCTGCACATGTGGGACGTGCAGCTGGAGGCGCTTGCGCCGCACTACCGCATCCTGCGCTACGATCGCCGTGGTCACGGCTACTCCGAATCGCCGCCCGGCCCGTACAGCGTGGCCGACCTAGGCCAGGATGTGATTGCGCTCTGGGATGCGCTGCAGATTGCGCGCAGTGATTTCTGCGGGCTCTCGATCGGCGGGCTCACCGGCCAATGGCTCGGCCTCAACGTGCCGCAGCGATTGCGGCGGCTGGTGGTCTGCGCCACGGCGCAGAAGATCGGCAGCGCCGACACCTGGGCCACGCGGATCGAGCAGGTGCGCCACGACGGCTTGCCGGTGTTGATCGACGCCACGTTGCAGCGCTGGTTCACCCCGCACTTCGCCCTCTCGCATGCGCAGCGTCTGGACATGATCGCCGCCGCGTTCGTATCCACCTCCCCCGACGGCTACATCGCCTGTTGCCAGGCGGTGGCCGATGCCGATTTCCGTGGCGCACTGGACGCCCTGGAGGTGCCATTGCTGGCCATCGCCGGCGACGACGATCCGGTCTGCCCGCCCACCGACCTTCGCGACATCGCCTACGCGGTGCCCGACGGCCAGTACGCGCAGGTGCCCGGCCGCCACATCTGCAACCTGGAATCGCCGGCAGCGTTCAACGACGTACTGCTGGGTTTTCTCCAGGCCGAGTGAGCTTCCCCCAACTGCAAGGACACCCGATGCACGAAGACGAACGGTACCAGGCCGGCCTGCGCGAGCGCCGGCGCGTGCTGGGCGATGCGCATGTGGACCGCGCGCTGGCCGCGCGCACCGAGTTCACCGGCGAGTTCCAGGACATGATCACCCGCCACGCCTGGGGCACCATCTGGACCCGCGACGGCCTGCCCGCCCACACCCGCTCGCTGCTGACCCTGGCGATGATGGTGGCGCTGGGGTGTGATGAGGAATTCAAGCTGCATGTGCGTGCCGCGCGCAACAACGGCGTCACTGCCGCGCAGATCAAGGAAGTATTGCTGCAGGCAGCGATCTACTGCGGCGTGCCAGCGGCCAACCACGCCTTCGCGTTAGCGCAACCGATCCTGGAAGCACAGGCGGCCGAAGGTGAGCCGGCAACCGACGGTTAGCTGATCGGCACGATCGCGATCGCAGATGGCACGGCACACCATGCACGCGTAACGGATGAGACGCGTCGGCGGCCGCAGCACACATCAACACAAAGACATCGCACCCGATGCCACTCCTCCGCCAGGAAAGAGGCAGGGCGCGTGCACGGCGCAAGACCGTGTTGTGATCGAAGATGGTCAAGCGCATGGACGCGCCTCGCATGCGTCGTACCGGCGGCGGCCGCGCACCAACCATGCAATTGCACCGTAGTCGCTCTGCGTTGGAGAGGGTTCGTTGAGAGAACGCCGTGATCAACGATGGAGAACCACCCGCACGCGCGCCGCAAGAAACATATCCGACAGCAGCGCATCCCCGCACTGGTTCCGCCAGCGCATCGCCTGATCGCCAGCGGCCATGACACACCGCCCGCACTACGGCGATGATGCAGCCTCCCAATACGCCGGCCTGCCGCGTCCTTGCAGCGCCGCCATCCACGAGGCTCCACATGATGCTACGTCTCGCCTGCCTGGCAGTGCTGCTGCTCCTTACCTGCGGCGCGCAGGCGCAACCACAGCCCGGCCCGGGCACGCAGCGTGCGCAGGTGCAGGCCGACGATGGCCAGCCACTGGTGGTGTGGTCGCGGCTGCCGGCACGGCCGCGTGGCACGCTGCTGCTGGTGCATGGGCGCACCTGGAGTGCATTGCCCAACTTCGATCTGCAAGTGGCCGGCGAGCCTGCCGACACGCGCTCGGTGCTGGCGGCGTTGGCACAGGCGGGCCACGCGGTGTATGCGCTGGATCTGCGCGGCTATGGCGGCACCGCGCGCGATGGCAGCGGGTGGAACACGCCGGTACGCGCCATGGCTGACGTGCGCGCCACGCTGACATGGATCGCCAAGCGCCATCCCGGTCTGCCGCCGCCCGCACTGCTGGGGTATTCCAATGGCGCACGGGTGGCCTTGCTGCTCGCCCAGACGCAGCCGGAGCTGTTGTCGGCGCTGGTGCTGTATGGCTTTCCGGACGATGTCGATGCCGCGCCGCAGGCCGCCGCCGTGCCCGCACAGCCGCCGCGTGAACGCACCACCGCCGAAGCCGCTGGCTCGGACTTCATCACTGCCAATGCCGCGCCCGCCGCCGTACAGAAGGCGTATGTGGCCGCCGCACTCGCGGCCGACCCGGTGCGCACCGACTGGCGCGCGATGGAGCAATTCGCCTACCAGCCCGAGCAGGTGACGCGCGTGCCGGTGCTGCTGCTGCGCGGTGTGGATGACCCACTCGCCACGCAGTCAGAGAATGCGCACCTGTTCGCACGCCTGGGCAGCGCCGACCGCAGCTGGGTCACCTTGCCGCACGCCGACCATGTGGCGCATGTCGAAGACAGCCATGCCGCCTGGGTGGACGCGGTGGTCGCCTTCCTGCGCCGCCCGCGCTGAACCAGCCGGACACGCTCAGCTGAGCAGGGCGCCCAAGCGCTGCGCCGCCTGCTTGAGCGGCTCCACCCACTGGGTCTGCATCGTCTGCAGGCTCACCCGCCCGGCCTGCGCACCGATATTGAGCGCGGCAATCACCTCGCCACGCAGGTTGCGCACCGGCACCGCGATCGAGCGCAGGCCGATCTCCAGCTCCTGGTCGGTCAGGCAGACGCCTTCGCGGCGCGCCCGTGCCAGCACCTCGAGCAGGGCGGCGGGCTGGGTCACGGTGCGGTCGGTGCGCGGACGCAAGGTGGTGCGTTCCAGATAGGCCTGCAGCGTGTCGGCAGGCAGGGCCGCCAGCAGCACCCGCCCCATCGACGTGCAATAGGCCGGCAGGCGGGTGCCGGGCCGCAGCCCGATCGACATGATGCGCACGGTTTCCGCGCGTGCCACGTACAGCAGGTCATCGCCATCCAGCACCCCCAGCGAGCACGACTCGTGCACCTGGTCGCGCAGGCCATCCAGCACCGGCTGCGCCGCGGCGGTCATCGACGAGGACGCGGTGTACGCACCGCCCAGCCCCAGCACCCGCGGCAGCAACACATAGCCGCGGCCCTGCTCACCCACATAACCCAGGGCCGCCAGGGTGTGCAGCACGCGCCTGACTGCGGCGCGCGAGATGCCGGTCTCCAGGCTGATCTGCGACATCGTCACCTCGCGTGCGTGCTGGGCGAACACGCTCAGCACCACCAGCCCGCGCCCGAGCGAGGTCATGAAATCCGGGTCACCTTTGGCAGCGGCAATCTGCTGCATCAAGGCATGCGGCAGGCCGCGCTCGCTGCTGGCGATGGCCGGCGCGGCGGGACGTTTGCGGCGGGAAGAGGTGGGCTCGGGCATCGCATCGCGCTAGGGGCAGGTGCCTGCATGGTAAGCGCATCGTCCCAATGCATGGCCCCGGTCTCAGCTTGGCCCCGTACGGGGTGAGCGCTTCACCCTGCTTGACGCATAATCGTCACTGGTCTTTTTCCTGCGTTGGTTCCCTTCCTCCATGAAAACCCCCAAGGGCCTGCAACCGCTGATCGACGATGGCGTCATCGACGAAGTGTTGCGACCACTGAAAAGCGGCAAGGAAGCCTCCGTCTACGTGGTCAGCGCGGGCGAAGACATCCTGTGCGCGAAGGTCTACAAGGACATGGCGCAGCGCAGCTTCCAGGCGCGCGTGCAATACCAGGAAGGACGCAAGGTGCGCGGCAGCCGCCAGGCCCGTGCGATGGGCAAGGCCACCAAGTTCGGCCGCAAGGAAGCCGAGACCGCCTGGAAGAACACCGAGGCCGACGCGCTCTACCAACTGGTGGACGCCGGCGTGCACGTGCCCAAGCCGCGCGGCTATTTCCACGGCGTGCTGCTGATGGACCTGGTGACCGACGACGCCGGCCACAGCGCGCCACGGCTGGGCGAAGTGGAACTGGAGCCGGAACAGGCGCGCCTCTTCCACACCAGCCTGGTCGGCGACGTGGTCAAGATGTTGTGCCTGGGCCTGGTGCATGGCGACCTCTCCGAATACAACGTGCTGGTCTCGCCCGACGGCCCGGTGGTGATCGACTTCCCGCAGGTGGTCAGCGCGGCCGGCAACAACGCCGCACGCGACATGTTGCTGCGCGACGTGCACAACCTGCGCGACTGCCTGGGCCGATTCGCCCCCGAGCTGCTGGACACTTATTACGGCGAAGAAATGTGGGCGTTGTTCGAAAAGGGCGAGCTGCGCCCGGACAGTGCATTGACCGGCCGTTTCACCTTCGACACCAAGCGCGCCGACGTGCGTGCCATCCGCGCCTCGATCGAGGACGCGCGCCAGGAAAACCTGATCCGTCAGCAGGGCCGCGAGGCGGCCGCCGAAGACGATTGATCGCGATGGCTGCAGCAGGTGTGGCTGCGGCGTTGCCAGCGGCTAACGCTGCTGTCTAAAGGCTGCTGCGGCCATCCGCAATAGCGCTTGGCTGCCTGTGTCTAACGGCACGCACACGTGACGCCAGCATGGACGATGCCGCGGTGATGCGCCTGGCCAATACGCTGCATTGCAGTGACCTATCTGCATCGACATCACGCGCATGATCGAAACAATTGATGAATCGTAATGGTTAAAGGCCATAACAATCTGGCAAGCTCGGCCTCTCTCATCGCTGCTGGAGTCCGTCATGGAATTCGATCCCGATGTCGTGCGCTTGTTCGCGCAGCTGCAGCAAGCGGGGCAGCCCCCGATGGAGGCGCTGCCGTTGCAGGAAGCACGCGCCATGATGCGCGGCATGGGAGCGCAGCTGGGATTTCCACGGCTGCCGATGGCGCAGGTGACCGACCTGCAGGCCGACACTGCCGCCGGCACGGTGCCGCTACGTCTGTACCGGCCGCCGGGCCTGGACGACACGCCCGCACCCACGTGCCTGTTCGTGCACGGCGGTGGCGGTGTGGTGGGGGATCTGGACTCGCATGACGATGTCTGCCGGCAGCTGGCGGCACGCACGCCGTGTCAGGTGCTGGCGGTGGACTATCGCCTCGCGCCCAAACATCCGGCGCCGGCCGGCGTGGAGGATGTCATCGCCACGCTGCACTGGCTGGCCGAGCATGCCGACGCGGTGGGCGCCGATCCGCAGCGTCTTGCGATCTGCGGTGACAGTATCGGAGGTGGCATGGCGGCGGTAGCGGCGATCACTGCACAGCAGCGAGGTATCGCGTTGCGCTGTCAGCTGTTGCTGTACCCGCTGACGGATGCGCGCCCGGATACCGGCGTGCATCCCTCACGCGGCCGCAATGCCGAGATCCCGCCGCTGACCCGCAGCGCGGTGCAGTTCTTCAATCGCCTGTTGCTGCCGGACATGCGCCTGGCCGACCACTGGCACATCTCCGTGCTGCTGGCGCCGGACGTGGCCGGCGTGGCGCCGGCACTGGTGGTGCTGGCCGACCGCGACATCCTGCACGACGAGGGACTGCAATACGCCGAGCGCCTGCGCACCGCCGGCGTGGAAGTCACCCAGCGCACCTGTGTCGGCATGATCCATGGCTTCATCACCATGGGCGGCGTGATCCGTGCGGCCGAGGAAACCATCGACCTGGCGGCGCTGATGCTGCGGCAACGGCTGCTGCCAGTGCAGCCACGCTTTGCCGCGTAGCCAACACGTGCCTCGGCGCGCCGGCGGCGCATTCAACGCATTACCGAAAGGCCGCGACCAAGTCGCGCGGCCTGTGCGTGCGCTCAGAAATTGAAGCGGAAGGTGGTCATCAAGACGTGGTTTTCGCGGTCGATCGTGCGGTTATTGACGAACTGATTCAAATACCCGACATCGACATTGGAGATTGCATTGAACTTCCAGTTGATGCCCACGAACACCCGGTTCTGATCGATGCCGCTGCGTGCGCCCCACTGGGTCTGATCCAGATTGACGAACAGCTCGTTGAATGCCACCCACGACAACTGCGGGCTCAGGCTGCTCGGACGCACGGCCCTGATCATCTGCCGCACCCGGTAGCCTTCATCGCTGAAGCCCTCGCGGTGGCGTTGCTCCAGACGCGTGCGGCTGGTGATGGTGATGTTGGCGATCGGATCGAACTGATACTGGAACTGCCCCCACCAGCGATTTTCGCGATTGGACGACTGCCCGGCCGGGTGGCTGATGATGGTGTCGTAGCCCATCCAGACACTGGCTTTGGGATTGAGCCGGTAGAACACGGCAGGGCGCAGGATCAATTGATCGAACTGCTCGCCTTCCTCGCGCCAGCGCGGGTGCACGTCCATGCTCCAGTAAAGATTCTCGACCGGCAGCTTGCCTTGCGCATACACGCTCAGCCAGTAACGCCCGTCTTCTTCGGTCTGGGCCGCCGCCTGCGAGGTGCTGCCCAGCATCAGCAACAGGGCGGGACAGGCGATTCGGTAGGTTGCCGTCAGCAGCGCACGCAGTTTGTTCATGATCAGGAAGTCGTCAGTGGTGCCTGAGCATACCAACTCGGTCGCGACCGCCATCAAACTTCGCGGCATCCGCCGTGCGATACGGCCCGATCACTTCGCACCGGGCGACATGAGCTCGCTGCGTGACATCTGTTGGCAATCAGCGCCTGCGTATCGGTGCCCTCGATCTCTCCCGAACGATCGGCCGAGTCGAGCAGACACGTGAGGGTTCTGCGGGTAACCAACTGCACGGCAGCCAGAAACATCCGTCACTCACGCCAATGCAGACTTCAAGACCGGGGCGGCGCGTGTGACGTCACGCCGCCGCTGTCCTGCGCACCGACCACTAGCGTCACGCCACCTGGCTGCGCCGCGCGCGTTCCAGGTGCACCAGCAGCAGCGAGATCGCGGCCGGGGTCATGCCCGGAATGCGCTGTGCCTGGCCGATACTTTGCGGGCGCACGCGTTCAAGTTTCTGCTGCACTTCCATCGACAGGCCACGCACGCCGGCGTAGTCGAAGCCTTCCGGGATCGGAGTCGTTTCGTGGCGCTGCTGGCGGGCGATTTCGTCGCGCTGACGATTCAGGTAACCGGCGTATTTGACGCCGATTTCCACTTGTTCGGCGACCTGCGCATCGTCCACGCCCGGGCCCAGCGTCGGCACCCGCATCAGCGCGGCGTAGCTGAGTTCCGGGCGCTTGATCAGGTCCAGCACATTGGTCTCGCGGCTCATCGGCACGCCCAGGGTGTCGACCACCTCGCGGCCCAGGGCATTGCCCGGCGTGGCCCAGAGTGCCGACAGGCGCGCAGTTTCGCGCTGCACCGCCTCCTGCTTGCTGGAAAAGCGTGCCCAGCGCGCATCGTCGACCAGGCCCATGGCGCGGCCCACGCCGGTCAGCCGCAGATCGGCGTTGTCTTCGCGCAGCTGCAGCCGGTATTCGGCGCGGCTGGTGAACATGCGGTACGGCTCGGTGGTGCCGTGGGTGATCAGGTCGTCCACCAGTACGCCCAGGTAGGCTTCGTCGCGGCGCGGCGACCAGGCCGGCAGCGCCTGCGCCTGGCGTGCAGCGTTGAGCCCGGCCAACAGGCCCTGCGCGGCGGCTTCTTCGTAACCGGTGGTGCCGTTGATCTGCCCGGCGAAGAACAGCCCGCCCACCGCCTTGGTTTCCAGCGAGGCTTTGAGCCCGCGCGGGTCGAAGAAGTCGTACTCGATCGCGTAGCCCGGGCGGGTGATATGCGCCTGCGCAAAACCGCGGATCGAGCGCACCAGCGCCAGTTGCACGTCGAACGGCAGCGAGGTGGAAATACCGTTGGGATAGATCTCGGTGACGTCCAGGCCTTCCGGTTCGACAAAGATCTGATGGCTGGTCTTGTCGGCGAAACGCACCACCTTGTCTTCGATCGACGGGCAGTAGCGCGGGCCAATGCCCTCGATCTGCCCCGAATACAGCGGCGAGCGGTGCAACGCGCCACGGATGATGTCGTGGGTCTGCTCGGTGGTATGGGTGATCCAGCAGCTGACCTGGGTCGGGTGGTCGCTGACCTGGCCCATGAACGACATCACCGGCAGCGGGTCATCACCTGGCTGCTCATCCATCATCGTGTAGTCGAGGGTACGCCCATCAATACGCGGCGGAGTTCCGGTCTTGAGGCGATCGATGGCGAACGGGCGCTCGCGCAGACGCGCTGCCAGCGTGGTGGCCGGCGGGTCGCCCATGCGCCCGGCCGCGTATTGGGTCTCGCCGACATGGATCTTGCCGGCCAGGAAGGTGCCTGCGGTCAGGACCACGGCCGTGGCCTCGAAGCGCAGCCCGGTCTGGGTGATCACCCCACGCACGCTGTCGCCTTCGGCGGCACCGTTGTGGATGATCAGATCGTCCACTGCCGCCTGGAACACGGTCAGGTTGGGCTGCGCTTCGACGATGCGGCGGATGGCGCTGCGGTACAGGTTGCGGTCTGCCTGGCAGCGGGTGGCCCGCACCGCCGGCCCCTTGGAGGCATTGAGGGTGCGCCACTGGATGCCGGCCAGGTCCGCCGCCTTGGCCATCGCCCCGCCCAGTGCGTCGATCTCCTTGACCAGGTGCCCCTTGCCGATCCCACCGATGGCCGGGTTGCAGCTCATCGCGCCCACGGTCTCGATGTTGTGGGTCAGCAACAGCGTGCGTGCACCGGCGCGGGCAGCCGCCAGCGCCGCCTCGGTGCCGGCGTGGCCGCCACCAATCACGATGACGTCGTAGCGATAGAAGGAGTCGGACATGGGCGTGGACCAGAAGCAGGAGGAAGACCAGCGGCCGCGAACGTAGCGGCTGAAGGGCGGTTTGCGGCATTAACACGTGAAATATGTGACTCAAGTCACATTATTGAACACTGGCACTCAAGTTGGCATGTTTCGTGCGGATATCCCCACTGCACCCGTCGTGGCATTGCGACATGGGCGCAAGGCTGGAATTGGAACAGGGGCCAGCCGCGCGTGCGATGGGGTAGCGTAAGGGCCGGTAGTCGGGGGACTGCCGGCCCTTAGTTTTATCTGCACGTCGCCAGCGCACACGCTCTGGCCTGCTTCGCAACGCTCCAATGCACAAAGCCCCGGCATGCCGGGGCTTTGTGCATTGGAGGCGCCGATATCCGACAGGGCCGGAACAGGGGGGATCCAGATTTCCCTGTCGGACATCGACATAAGTCGGTCAGTGGAGTGGCCAGGTCAGAAAACGACGTGGCGGGTCACACAGTGCACCTAGCTTGCAGCCAAGTGCAGACTGAACGCAAGCCCCCAACATTGCCAAGTGTGGGCTGCGTCGCAGTCAGCCGATCAGGGAATCTGCTGGCGCGTATTGCGTGGTGCGGTCTGCCGCTGGATCTCGCGGATCACCCGCGGCGGAGCGCCGATACGCGGCGGCTGCGCCGGACGCGGTGGCGCGCCGGTGGCTGGCGGCGGGTTGGGGCGCTGCGGGCGCGGACCGTTGGGCCGGCCATTCGGGCGCGGGCCATTCGGCCGGGGACCATAGTTGTTGTAGGGACGGTACTGCGGACGTCGATCGTACTCGCGGTAATAATAGCCGCCGCCGCCGCGATAGACCGGGTACACCGGATAGTCGTACAGACCGATCCCGCCGGCCCCGTAAGGGCTGCCATAGGAATACGGCGCATAGCCCGGCGGGTAGCGGTACTGCACCGCGGGCGCACCACGGTAATACCCACCCGACCCGGCGCCGGTGTAGTCGTACGTCGCGCAGCCGCTCAAGGCCAGCAGGCCGGCGGCAAGGATCAGACGGAATTTCATGGATGGTGCCCTCCTGCAACCATGGTGTCACTGTCGAACCGCGGCATTGAATCGGTCCTTAACTGTGCGGTGATGGCGCGTATGTTCATTGAACGAGCATGCGCGGGACGCCGACCCTCGACCGTGAAGAGTGAGGCGATACGTTAATCTTGGGAGCATGATCGAAACGCTTCTTCCTGCCTATTCCGACGTCCTGCAGGCGGCTGCACGCATTGCCCCGCACACCGCACCGACCCCGTTGCTGCGCTCGCACACGCTGGACACGCTCAGCGGTGCGCAGCTGATGTTCAAGGCCGAGCACCTGCAGCGCAGCGGTGCGTTCAAATTCCGCGGCGCCTGCAATGCGGTCTGGGCGTTGCCGGCCGAGACCGCCGCACATGGCGTGGTGACGCACTCTTCCGGCAACCATGGCGCGGCGCTGGCACTGGCCGCGCGCACCCGCGGCATCGGCTGCCATGTGGTGGTGCCCGAAGGCGCGGTGGCTGCCAAGCTGGCCAATATTTCCCGGCATGGCGCCACCTTGTGGCGCTGCGCGCCGACCATCGCTGCGCGCGAGCAGCTATGCGCCGAGGTCCAGGCCAGCAGCGGTGCGACCCTGGTTCACCCGTATACCGATCCGGCGGTGATTGCCGGCCAGGGCACCGCAACGCTGGAGCTGTTGCACGACAGCGGCGGCCTGGATGTGCTGGTGGCGCCCGTGGGCGGCGGCGGGCTGGCGGCCGGGGCGGCCCTGGCGCTGCAGGCTTCGCCCGGTTGCGCGCTGGTGCTGGCCGAGCCGGCGGGTGCAGCCGACACCGCGCGGTCGCTGGCGGCAGGGCAGCGGCTGGTGGACTTCGTTCCCGACACCGTGTGCGACGGGCTGCGCGGCACCCTGGGGGCGCCCAACTTCGCGCTGCTGCAGGCCGCCGGAGCGCAGGTCATCACCGTTGACGATGCCGCCGTGGTGCAGGCCATGCGCCTGCTCTGGCAGGTCTTGAAACAGGTGGTGGAACCGTCGTCGGCCATCGCGCTGGCGGCCGTGCTGGCCGACCCGGCGCGCTTTGCCGGGAAGCGGGTGGGCGTCATCTTGTCTGGCGGCAACGTCGACCTGGACGCCTTGCCGTGGGCCGCCGCGTGAGCAGGCCTTCGCGCGGGCTCGGCCTGTGGGGTTGGGGGTGGCGGCTGTGCATGCTGGCGCTGATCTGGCTGGTGGGCGTGGCCGGCTGGATCGTCTGGGTGGGCGACCGCGACCAGGCCGCACCGGCTGACGTGATCATCGTGCTGGGCGCGGCGGCCTACGACGCGCGCCCCTCTCCCGTGTTCGAAGAGCGCATCCGGCACGCGCTGGACCTGTATGCACGCGGCTACGCGCCGCATCTGCTGTTCACCGGCGGCTTCGGCAACGGGGCGCGTTTTGCCGAATCCCAGGTGGCGCGGCGCTACGCGCTGCGGCACGGCGTGCCGTCGGAAGCCATCGTGATCGAGACCAGCTCGCGTACCACCCGGCAGAACCTGCTGCAGGCGCGCGCGCTGATGGAGCGGCATGGCATGCACCGGGCGATCATCGTCAGTGACCCGCTGCACATGGCGCGCGCGCTGCGGCTGTGCCAGGAGCTGGGCGTGGATGCGCTGGCGTCGTCCACCCCGAGCACGCGCTTCCGCAGCTTCCACACCAGCTGGCGCTTCCTGTTGCAGGAGGTCTATTACTTCCACCGCGATCTGGTGGTGCAGGGCGCCTGATGCCGGGCCTATGATGGCGGCTTTCCCAGCGGCAGGTTCGAGCATGAGCGAGAGCAATCGGCAAGGCGCCACCGGCCTGGTCCAGGCCTACTACGAGGCATTCAACCGCGGCGATTGGGACGCCATGCTGGCGTTCCTGGCCGAGGACGTCGCCCACGACCTCAACCAGGGGCCACGCGAGATCGGCCGGGCGGCCTTCGCCAGCTTCCTGCAGCGCATGAACGACAGCTACCGCGAGCAGCTGCGCGACATCGTGGTGACTGCCAATGACGAAGGCACGCGCGTCGGCGCCGAGTACGTGGTGCATGGCGTCTATCACACCACCGACGAAGGCCTGCCGGATGCGAACGGGCAAACCTATGTGCTGCCCGGCGGCGCGTTCTTCGATGTGCGCGATGGGCAGATCACGCGGGTGACCAATTACTACAACCTGCAGGAATGGATTGCGCAGGTGTCGCGCTGACGCCACGGCTGCTGCGGTGCAGGTTGGCTAAATCTGCACTGGACTGCGTAGGAGCGCGCTCGCGCGCAATGAAGCGTTATCGATAACGCCACATCGCGCGCGAGCGCGCTCCTACGTGGTTGGTCGGGCATTGCAGTAGCTGACGGGCGTGGTGGTTTGCGTTACAGCAGCACGATGCCCACGACCACCAGCACGAAGATGCCCCACTTGAGCGTCTGGTAGAGCGGGTTGTTGCGCTCCTTCAGCGCCTTGGCCTTGAGCCGGGCGGCGTAGAAATACCGGAACACCCGGTTGATGCCGCCGGTCTTGTCGCCTTCCTGGTTCGGCGAGGCGCCGGCCGAGAGCAGGCTGCGGCCGACGAAGCGGTTCACCGCCGCCGCCCAGCGCCAGCGCATCGGGCGCTCGATATCGCAGAACAGGATGATGCGGTCCTGGTCGGTGTCGTTGCGCGCGTGGTGGATGTAGGTCTCGTCGAACATGGTCCACTCGCCGTCGCGCCAGCTGTGGCGCTGGCCGTCGACGTCGATGAAGCAGCGGTCGTCATTGGGCGTGGCCAGGCCCAGGTGCAGCCGCATGGAGCCGGCGAACGGGTCGCGGTGCGGACGCAGTTCGCTGCCCGGCGGCAGCTCGGCGAACATCGCCGCCTTGACCGTGGGAATGGAGCGCAGCAGCGCGGTGGTCTGCGGGCACAGCTCGGCCGCCGACGGGTGCGCGGTGCCGTACCACTTCAGGTAGAAGCGCTTCCAGCCGCGGCGGAAGAACGAATTGAAGCCGATGTCGGTGTAGCCGTCGGCAGCACGGATCTTCTGCATCTGCTGCAGCGCCACTGCCTCGTCGCGAATCAGCGTCCAGTTCGCGCGCAACGGGGCCAGCTCCGGAAATTCCTTGCCCGGATCGATGAACGGCGTGGTCGGCACCCGCGAACACAGATACATCAGCGTGTTGATCGGGGCCATGAAGGTGGAATGGTCCAGCAGCTGCCGGCTGAGCCGGTGGCGCACGCGACCGCGGTAATGGATGTACAGCGCTGAGGCAATGAACAGCGCGATGATGAGCCACTTCAACATTGGGGAGGCCGGTTGGGGGCGGGGGCCGTTAACTGGTGAATTCTACCGGTTGCAAGCGCCGAGCCTGCCTGATCGGGATGGGCCCGGCGGTAATACTGTGTCCTACCGATGACCGGCGACATGCGCCGGCAGGGTGTGCGCCGCTTGCGTGCGGTTGGCGCACCGTGGCGCGGGCGCCGGGGTGCTGTCGGAGGCAACGGGGACCGAAGCAGGCGACTGGTGCATGCCGCGGCCGCGCCTGCCTGGCGGCTGCGCGCGCGCAGTGATCGCCACGCTTAGTCCTGGCGGCGGCGGATCGGGATCGCGCCCACCGGCACGCTGGCGATGTCCTGCCCGCGTTCGCGGATCGGAGCGCCCGGCGCCGGTGCCCAGGCGTGCGCGTAGATGACTTCCCACGAACTGGGCAGGGTGCCATCGGGCCGCCGCAGGGGTTCGTAGGCCGCACTGGCGGCGGCGAAGCGGCCGCGGCCGGTCAGCGTGGCGCGGCGGTTGCTGAGCGCATTGGTGGCGCCCATCGCGCGCAACTCGCGCATCAAGGCCGGCAGGTCGTTGTAGGTGAGGGTGAACAGGTCGCGGTCCAGCACCGGGTCGCGGAAGCCGGACATCATCAGCGCATCGCCAAACTGCGCAATCGGCGGGAACCGGCTCACATGCGGGGCCGGGTCGGCCTGCGCGAAGGCCTCGCGCAGTTCGATCAACGTTTCCGGGCCGAAGGTGGAGCACAGCAGCAGGCCGCCGGGCCGCAACGCACGCCGAAAGCCGGCAAACACCGCCGGCAGGTCTTCCACCCACTGCAGGCACAGATTGCTGAAGATCACATCCACGCTGCCATCGGCCACCGGCAGCGCGCGGGCATCGGCGCAGACCTGCGCAAACGGCTTCCACCAACCCGCAGTCTTGCGCGCCTGGCGCAGCATCGGCAGTGCCTGGTCGAGCGCGATCACCTGCGCCTTGGGCCAGCGTTTCTTGATCGTGGCGCTGGCATGGCCCGGGCCGGCACCCACATCCAGCACCACCTTGGGCGCGGTGTCGCCGAGATAGTCGAGCGACTCCAGCAGGCGCGTTTCCACCTCGCGTTGCAGGGCGGCGGCGGCGGCATAGCTGCTGGCGGCACGCGCGAAGGCGCGCCGGACGTGGCGGGGGTCGAAAGTGCTGTTCATTGCCGCGCTATTGTCGCCGCTGCACGCCGCCGAGGGAATTGCCGCAGCGACACGGTGTGATGCGCGGCGGCGTGTTGATGCGCAGCGCCAGTGGCGTCAAAACGTGCCCGGGTAGGCGCCGCCGTCGATCAGCAGGTTCTGTCCGGTGATGTAGCCGGCCTGGGCACTGCACAGGAATGCGCAGGCCGCGCCGAACTCGTCCGGCTCGCCAAAGCGCCCGGCCGGGATGCCGGCGCGTTTGTGCGCGGCCACCGCCTCGGCGCTGGTGCCTTGTTGCTCGGCGATCGCGGCGAAGTTGCCGCGCAGCCGGTCGGTGGCGAACTGGCCCGGCAACAGGTTGTTGAGGGTGACGTTGTCGGCCACGGTGCTGCGCGCCAGCCCGGCCACGAAGCCGGTGAGACCGGCGCGCGCGCCGTTGGACAGGCCCAGGATGTCGATCGGCGCCTTCACCGCGCTGGAGGTGATGTTGACGATGCGGCCGAAGCGCCGCGCGCGCATCGCATCGACCGTGGCGCGGATCAGTTCGATCGGGGCCAGCATGTTGGCGTCGAGCGCACGCAGCCAGTCCGCGCGCTCCCACTGACGGAAATCGCCCGGCGGCGGCCCGCCGGCGTTGTTGATCAGGATGTCGACCTGCGGGCAGGCGGCCAGCGCAGCGGCACGGCCTTCGCTGGTGGTGATGTCGGCGACGACGCTGCGTACCTCACCCGCGCCGGGCAGGGCGCGCAAGTTGCTGGCGGACTGCTCCAAAGCCTCGCGGCCACGCGCGACAATCACGACATTGGCGCCTTCGCGTGCCAGCGCCTGTGCGCAGCCCAGGCCCAAGCCCTTGCTGGCGGCACATACCAAGGCCCAGCGCCCGGCGATTCCCAGATCCATGCGGTGCTCCTTCAAATCAACGAATGCGCATGATCGGTGATCGCGACTGCACGGCGAGTGCTGGTGGATCGGACAGTGTGTTGATTGGCGGTAGTCCGAGGCAGTGATCTCGCATTGCGTGGCGATTCGCGATCACTGCAATGGCTGCGAGAGGCGGCTGCGATGCGTGCTGCGTGGATTGCCGCGGCTCATGGGCGCGGTGGCACCAGGACGGCATGAGCTCATCATCTCAGGTGTGCGTTTTAGTTGGTCGGGCGCACATCCTGCGCAGGATGCGCGCACCCGTCTTCTCATCCGGGATCAGCAGGTCGTCGATGCGGATTGAAACGCCTGAGTGGCTTGCGTACGTACAGGCCGGTGTACGGCAGCTTGTCGACGTACAAGCGCGTGTCCTTCAGGCCCGGCAGACGTAGCTGGAGTTGATCAGGCGCGAGATGCTGTTGCACTGACCGTCGATAGCGACGGGAAACAAAAAAACAGTGTGCTGCGTGCAGTGCGATTCGCACTGTGGCGCGGAGAAAGCACGAGTCCGCCATGCGCGATCCTGGGCGGCATGCCACCGAAAGCGGCTGACGAGATAGGTTGTATCTGCAGCGCTCGCGCATTGCGTTATCGATGTACTGGGCAGGCTCAGGCCTGCGTCAGCGGAAGTGCACCCCATCCAACGCAGCTCACGATTGCTTGCGGCCAGTGAATCCTCACTACACGCCGCGGCCGACGTGAAGCCTTTGCCATGCATCTGCGCAGGCACCTTCCTGCCGCATCACACGGTGCGAGTCTCTCAGGGCAATGCTGCAACAAAGCGGTGCAACGCCTCGGCCACCTGGTCGGCGTGGCCCAGGAACGGTGCATGTCCGCCGCCGTCGATGGTCAGTGCCTGTGCGTGTGGCGCGCGCGCAGCCGCGGCATGCATGCCGGCGGCCGGCACCAGGCGGTCGCGTTGCCCGGCGATCCACAGGCTGGGCCGCGCAAGCGTTGCCAGCGCGCGGCGCAGGTCGGTGCGTTCGAGCAGGCCCAGGCCATCCTGCAGCGCGCTGGCTGCCGGTTCGCCGCGCGCGGTGAGCGTCTCGCGCAGGCTGCGCAATTCGCTGCGCGCATGCGCCGAGCCCAGCGTGTCCAGGGCGAGAAACCGGTCGAGCGTGCCGCGGTAATCGCGCGCAAGATCCTGGCCGAATTGCACGAAGACCTCGCGTTCCACCGCATCGGGCCAGTCGCTGCCACGCACGAAGCGCGGCGTGGCGGCGATCATCGCCAGCGCGCGGACCTGCGGTTGGGTGGCCGCTGCATGCAGTGCGAACAGGCCGCCCAACGACCAGCCCACCCAGACCGCCGCCGGCGTGGCCGCGGCGATTGCGGCCACCACGTGCGGCAAGGCCAGCGGCGTAGTGTCGTCGTGGCTGAAGCCATGCCCGGGCAGGTCCACCAGATGCAGTTGGTAGTGCGGTGCCAGGCGCTCCACCAAGGGTGCGAACACACCGCCATGCAGTGCCCAGCCATGCAGAAGAACCAGTGCCGGCCCGTGGCCGATGACGTCGATATGCATGCGCGTAGTGTCGCCGATCACGCGTGCTGGGTCAGGTAGCTGCGGCCTCGGCGCGCAACGCAGCCACGCGTGGGCCGAGCCAACGCCATTGCGCACGTGCGTAGCCGCGCCAGCACCAGCGATCGGGCCAGCGCCACGCGCGCGCACGGTGTGCGGCGATGGCCGCGCTCAACCACGCCGGATCGAAGCCGTCCCACACGCCGGCCACGCTGTACACATTGCTGCGCAGCACCGGGTGCACGTCGTGCAACAACATCGTGCGCAGCTGTTCCAGCGAAAACGGCGACTCCGCCAGGCAGTGCACGATGCGCGCGTGCATGGCATCGACTGCGGTGTCCAGATACAGCTCGGCCATTGCCTCCCACACGCGGCGTTGCGCCGGCGTCGGGGCGTGCATGCTCAGGCCAGCGCGCGCTGCGGCTGGCGGCTGACCACATCGCGCGCCTGCACAATGGCATCGACCAGGGCCTGCACCTGTTGCGGCGTGTGCAATGCCGACAACGTCACACGCAGCCGCGCCTTGCCTTCGGGCACGGTGGGTGGGCGGATCGCACCGACCATGAAGCCGGCTTGCTCCAGCGCCGCCGACATCGCCATCACGGTGGCCTCTTCGCCACACAGCAATGGCTGGATGGGGGTGTCCGAGGCCATCAGTTCGAGGCCATGCCGGCGCGCGCCATCGCGGAATGTGCCGATCAGTTCGGTCAGCCGCGTGCGGCGCCAATCGTCGCGACGCGCCAGGCGCACCGCAGCCAGGGTGGCGGCCACCTGCGCGGGCGGCAGCGCGGTGGTGTAGATGTACGGGCGCGCGGTTTCGGCAAGATGGCGGATCAGCGCTTCTTCGCCCACCACCACCGCGCCATAGCCGCCCAGGGCCTTGCCCAGGGTCACCAGTTGCAGCGGCACTTCGGCCACGCCGAGCCCGGCATCGGCCACGCAACCGCGGCCCTGCGGCCCCAGCACGCCCACGCCGTGCGCATCGTCGACATAGAACAAGGCCTCCTGCATGCGCGCGACCAGGCTCAGCGCACGCAGTGGCGCAACGTCGCCATCCATGCTGAAAACACCGTCGCTGGCGAGCATTGCCGCGCCCTCCGGCGCGCCCTTGAGCTGGCGCATCGCGCCTTCCACATCCAGGTGCGGGTAGCGGCGCAACCGGCAGCCGGCCAGGCGCGTGGCATCCAGCAGGCTGGCGTGATTGAGCCGGTCCTGCACGCACACATCGTCTTCTTCGCTGAGCAGCGCCTGCTGCACGGCCAGGTTGGCGATGAAGCCGCTGCCGAACAGCAGCGCCGACGGATAGCCCAGCCATTCGGCGATGTCGCGCTCCAGCGTTTCGTGCGCGGTGTGATGGCCGCAGATCAGATGCGAAGCAGTCGCCCCGGCACCATCGCGCGCGGCGGCATCCTGCAGCGCGGCCACCACTTCAAACTGCTGCGACAGCCCCAGGTAATCGTTGGAGCAGAAACCGGTCAGCCAACGCCCATCGATTTCCAGGCGCACGCCGTCGCGGCGGCCCACCTGCCGCCGCACCCGCACCCGCTCCTGGGCCACGCGCAATTTGCGCAGCGACGAAATCCGTTCGTGCAGATCGGGGCGAGCCATGGTGTTCGTCGACAGCAGAAGAGGGCCGCTAGCGTAGCGTGCCGGGCCCAGCGCGCCCAGCCGGCACCGACGGCCGGTGCCGGCTGGGCGCTGATGCGGTCAGGCCGCGTGCTCGCAGGCGGCGCCGCAGGTGATGTCCGCATGCACGGTGCCGGGGTGGTCGTGCTCGGCGGCGTCGACGGTGATCTGCATCGGGCGCAGGCCCAGTCGCTGGAACAACGCCTGGTCGCGCTCGGTATCAGGGTTGCCGGTGGTGAGCAGCTTTTCGCCGTAGAAGATCGAGTTGGCACCGGCCAGGAAGCACAGCGCCTGCAGTTCGTCGCTCATCGCCTCGCGGCCGGCGGACAGGCGCACCATCGACTTGGGCATGGCGATGCGCGCCACCGCGATCATGCGCACGAACTCGAATGCATCCAGGAGCTCGGTGCCGTGCAATGGAGTGCCGGGAACCTGCACCAACTGGTTGATCGGCACCGAGTCCGGGTGCGCTGGCAACGTTGCCAGCGCGTGCAACAAGCCGACGCGGTGCTCACGGGTTTCGCCCATGCCGACGATGCCGCCGCAGCAGGTCTTCAAGCCCACATCGCGCACGTGCTCCAGGGTGTTCAGGCGGTCCTGGTACTGGCGGGTGTGGATGATCGAGTCGTAGTAATCCGGCGCGGTGTCCAGATTGTGGTTGTAGTAGTCCAGCCCGGCGTCCTTGAGCGCGCGCGCCTGGCCGGCGTCGAGCATGCCCAGGGTGGCGCAGGTTTCCAGGCCCATCGCCTTCACCTCGCGGATCATGGCGGCCACCTTGGGGATGTCGCGGTCCTTGGGCGAGCGCCACGCCGCACCCATGCAGAAGCGCGAGGCGCCGGCGGCCTTTGCCTGGCGGGCCTTGGCCACCACATCTTCGGTGTCCATCAGTTTCTGTGCGCTCACCCCGGTGTCGTAGCGCTGCGCCTGCGGGCAGTAAGCGCAATCTTCCGGGCAGCCGCCGGTCTTGACCGACAGCAGCGTGGAGACCTGCACCTCGGCCGGGTCGAAGTGGGCACGGTGCACGCTGGCGGCGCGATGCAGCAGCTCGGGAAACGGCAGCGCGAACAGCGCATGCAGTTCTTTGCGATCCCAGTCATGGCGGACGACAACGGACATCGGGGTTTCCTGACAGTCAGCGGCTTGGAAGCCAGGCAGTCTGGTGAGCATGGACGAGGCTGTCAACTTCACGCATCCGCATTCGGTTTACAGGTGGCCACAACGGCTGCTGCGATTGCTGCTGCCATCGCTGTGCCTGGTGTGCGCGGAGTCGGGCACCGACGATTGCGACCTGTGCCCATCCTGCCGGGCGGCGCTGCCAGACCATGGCACTGCCTGCGCGTGCTGCGCCACGCCGTTGTTTGCCGCTGCCGGGCTCCCGTTGTGCGGCCAGTGCCTGCAGCACCCGCCGCCGCTACAGCGCGCATATGCCTGCTTCACCTATCGCTGGCCGGTGGACGGGCTGCTGCGACGCTTCAAGTTCCATCAGGATCTGGCGGCCGGCCGGGTGCTGAGCGAACTGATGGCCGCGCGCTGTGCCGCCTTGCCGCGGCCACAGGCACTGGTGCCGGTGAGCCTGCACCGGCATCGGCTACGCCAGCGCGGTTACGACCAGGCGCTGGAGTTGGCCCGACCTCTGGGCCGCGCACTGCAGCTGCCCTGCCTGCCGCTGCTGCGCCGCGTATGCGCCACCGCGCCACAGTCCGAACTGGATGCCGACGAGCGCCGACGCAATCTGCGTGATGCGTTTCTGGCGCATGGGCCGCTGCCCACCCATGTGGCGCTGGTGGACGACGTCATGACCACGGGCGCCACCTTGCATGCAGCCGCACAGGCGCTGCGGCGCGCCGGTGTGCAGCGCGTGGACGCCTGGGTCTGCGCGCGGGTGCCGTGAGGGATGGTGGCTTGCGCGTTGTAGCGTTGCGCCGTGAGGCCTGGCCCGCAACGTTGTCGGCGACGGTCATCCAGTTGCGCCGCTATCGGTGTCATGACAACAACGCGCCGAGGCGACAGCGCGCCCGGGGATTGGCGCAGAGCGGCACATGGATGTGTCGCTGCGGCGAATCAGGCAGAGGACGTCTGACCGAGCCGAATAGCCGATCCCCGGGCGCGCTGTCGCAGCCCACCGAAGCCGGCGCCTGACAGGTGGAGCCATGCCGCAACCAAACCACTTTCCGCGCCCCGGCCCGCGGTTGCTGCGCGGGCGCTCCAAGGCGCGCACCAGTGCCGGGCAACCTGTGTCTTCGCGGCCTCTGCGGGCTTAACGCGCGGCGCGATTAGCGCATCTACCCGCTAGCGCAACGCCAGCGACGCGGCGATGCCGACGAAGATCGCCAGGCCTACCCAGTTGTTATGCAGGAAGGCGCGGAAGCAGGGGCCGCGTTCGCGGTGGCGCGCGATATGGAATTCGTAGGCCACCAGCAGCGCTGCGATGCCCAGCCCAGCCCAGTAAGCGATGCTGAGGCCGGCGCGCAAGCCCACCAGCACCAGGGCCGCGAACATCAGCGCATACAGCACGCCTTGCGCGATCAGGTCGTAACGGCCGAACAGGATGGCGGTGGACTTGCTGCCCATGCGGAGGTCGTCCTCGCGGTCGACCATGGCATACCAGGTGTCGTAGGCGGTGGCCCAGAGGATGTTGGCGGCGTATAGCAGCCAGGCCAGCAGCGGCACGCTGCCCTGCACGGCGGCGAAGCCCATCGGGATGCCCCAGCCGAACGCTATGCCCAGGTATACCTGCGGCAGATGGGTGTGGCGCTTCAGATAGGGATAGCTGGCGGCCAGAAACAGGCCGGGCACGCTCAGCGCCACGGTCAGCCAGTTGAGGCTGAGCACCAGCGCGAAGGCGACCAGCATCAACACCACGAACACCCACAGCGCCTCGCGGCCGGAGACCGCGCCGGTGGCGAGCGGACGCGACTTTGTGCGCTCTACGTGCGGATCCAGCCAGCGGTCGGCGTAGTCGTTGATCACGCAGCCGGCCGAACGGGTCAGCCAGACGCCAGCGGTGAACACGAACAAGGTCCACAACGGCGGCAGGCCCCCGGCCGCCAGCCATAGCGCCCACCAGGTGGGCCAGAGCAGCAGCAGGCTGCCGATCGGGCGGTCACCACGGACCAACTTCCAATACTGTCCCAGGCGCTCTGGCCACGTGAGCGCAGGGGCCATGGGCACGTTCTCGAAACCTTGCTTGCTCATGCTGCAAAGGGTAGCAGCGCCGCTCGGCCGCGGTCATGCGCTTGACGGTGTGGACGTCGCTGTTGGCTGCGGTTGGGCGCGCTTTTGAAGTGGGTTTTCAGGTGCGGGGCGCTGCGGTGCTGGAGGGATAGCCCCATCTTTGCGACCGCGCGGATAGATGTGGATGCGCCTTCGGCTGGTGCGCGCGGAGGGATGCGCGCCGGGAAGCGGGCCACGGCCCAGGGATCACGCGCATGGCGCCGGTTCTGGCATAATGCGCGGCCAGGCGCTCGTAGCTCAGCCGGATAGAGTAGTGGCTTCCGAAGCCATTGGTCGGGGGTTCGAATCCCTCCGGGCGCACCAGATGAACCCTCCGGGACATCCAAGAAAGTCCAAAACCCCCGAGAAATCGGGGGTTTTTGTTGCCTGAGGTTTTCCTAGGTCCACCATGATCCATTGAAATCCAGGCTCGTAGGGGCATAGATGGGGGCACCAGCCCCCAGTGCGAAAGCGGATGCCCCCATGCCCCTGAGTGACGCCGCAGTGCGTAACGCAACGCCCGCTGACAAGCCCGTGAGACTGTTCGACGGCGGCGGCTTGTATGTCGAGATCTCGCCGAAAGGCGCCAAGCTATGGCGATGGAAGTATCGCTTTGGCGGTAAGGAGAAGCGCTTGGCACTGGGGGTCTACCCAGAGGTCAGCCTGGCGGAGGTGCGAGCGCAGCATCTGGAAGCACGCAAAGTCCTCCGGTCCGGCATTGACCCAGGTGAGAAGAGGAGGGTCGACAGGCTGGTGCGCGTTGATCGGTCCCAGCCCAGCTTTGCAGCTGTCGCTGCAGAGCTCCTGGCCCTGCATGGCAAGAAGAATTCCGTCCTGACGATGAAGCGCAATGGCAGGATCGTCGAAAAGGACCCCAACCCTGAGGTTCCCCACATTTCCTCCTGTCAGATCAATCACTTGCGACATGATCGCCTGGAAGAAAGTGCGCGCATGGCGCAATCTTCAAGGTGACTAAGCCAGAGAAGGTTGACGACCATGCGCGCCAGCGAAGTATTGCAGAAGTGCCTGCCGAACTCACTGTCCGGGATGCATGCGTTGCGCGAACGCGCGTTGCTGCATGCGGTCGAGGCGTTGTTGCACGGACGCAGGCTGACACTGATGGACATCGCACGTTCGTGGCCGAGCGCACTGCGGGTGCGCGCGCCGCTCAAGGCAGTTGATCGCCTGTTGAGTAATCGCAATTTGCAGGTTGAGCGATCGGTGATTGACCACGAGATGGCGCACTGGCTGCTGCGCGGCGCGCAGCCGGTAATCGTCATCGACTGGAGCGATCTGAAGCCAGACAAATCGTGGTGTCTGCTGCGCGCAGCGGTGCCGGTGGGCGGCCGCACGCTTACCTTGCTGGACATGGTAGTGCCAGGAAAGCAGCAGGGATCGCCTGGTGCAGAAAGACGCTTCTTGCACCAACTGAGGGCACTGGTTCCGGACGATGTTCGCCCGATCCTGGTCACTGACGCCGGCTTCCGGACACCGTGGTTCCGCGCTGTATCGGCCATGGGCTGATGTTGGGTTGGGCGATTGCGCGGGCGCACGCAAGTCAAGCCGCAGGACGTGCGGGATGGAGCAGATCAGTGGATCGATAGCCGGAAACTGCATGTGTTGGCGTCCAATCGTGCATGCGAGTTACCGCCGATGCAGGCCAATCGCAGCGATCCACTCGATTGCAGGTTGGTGGTTTACGCCAAGGCACGGCAAGGGCGCAAACGGTGCAATCGCCGCTCACCCGCCAAAGCCTCACGTGCGTCATCGAGTCTGAAGGCCGCAGCGCGTGAGCGCGAGCCTTGGCTCATCGTTGCATCCCCACAGCTGCACGCACCCAGCGCAAAGCAGTTGGTTAATCTGTACGCACGAAGGATGCAGATCAAACTGGCCTTTCGCGATCTGAAATCACATCGCTACGGCCAGGCGCTGGAAGACAGTTTGACCCGACGCGGCGAGCGACTGCAGATCCTGCTGCTGATCAATACGTTGGCTGCATTCGCCAGCTGGTTGGCAGGGCTGGGATGCGAAGCGACCGGTATCGCCCAGTGGCTGTCTCCTCGCAACAGCACACGCAAGCTCTACTCCACGCTACGCATCGGCCGAGAAGCGCTGGTCAGGCAGTGGCCGATGGAACCCGTCTCACGGGGATAGGGCGCTTGCGCGCACTGCCTGCGGCAGTACGCGGGCAGATGATGCTTAGAACCTGTTCACGATCTTTCCTGATCAGTGCAGACTATGCGGATGCGCCAAAAAACCTATCCGAGTGACATGAGCCGGGAGCAGTTCGAACACGTGCTGCCGATCCTGGAACAAGCGCGTAAGCGCACCAAGCCACGCCGTGTGGATGTGTATGAGGTGTGGTGCGCAGTGTTGTACTTGCTGCGAACCGGTTGCCAATGGCGAGCGCTACCCAGCGACTTTCCGAAGTGGCGGACCGTGCACTCGTACTTTGCCAAGTGGAGCGAGTGCAACGATGAGGGAGTGAGCCTGCTGGAGCAGGCACTTAAAAAATCAGGTTGGCGTGGCCCGCGCCAGACAGGAGCGCAACGCCTGCACCAGGTTCTTGATCGTGGACGCGCAGAGCGTAAAGAACACCGACACAGCAGGGCAAAAGGGATATGACGCGGGCAAGAAGGTGTCGGGCATCAAGCGGCATATCGCTGTTGATACTCAGGGATTGCCCCATGCAATCGCGGTGACGACGGCGGAGGTGACCGACCGCAAAGGTGCGCTGCAGGCGTTGGAGCGCTGCCAGTCAGACTTGACGCATGTACAAAGCTTACTGTGCGACAGCGGTTACACCGGCGTACGGTTTGCCGACGGCGTGCGAGAGATTTTAGGCGAGCAGCTCACGGTGCAGATTGCCAAGCGCAGCGAACTGCACACCTTCAAGGTCATGCCCAAGCGATGGATCGTCGAGCGTAGTTTTGCTTGGCTGGAGAAGAACCGAAGGCTATGGAAGAACTGCGAGCGCAAACTCAACACCAGCCTGCAGTTCATCCATTTGGCCTTCTTGGCACTATTACTCAGAAGATCGTGAACAGGTTCTTACGGTGTAAAACGTGGGGATACCTTAGTATCTGGACCGATTGCGGTACTTGTAACAGAGGGGTATCGGTGCGCGTGGCAGCACTGGATTCGGAAACGGTATAGCTGTCGCGTTTCGCACGCACCTGGAGCGTGTCCAATGTCCAGCTGTTGAATGCCGGCTCGGAAGTTTGGGGTGATGCAGGATCTTGTGCTGACACTGCGTCCTGGTTGAGCGAAGGCGCGGCGAGCAGTGCGGGCGAAGCGAGAGCAGCCGCAAGCGCGAACGCCAGGCGGGAGGGAGCGGACGGTGTGGCCCTGGAGGGATGCATGAAAACTCCAACAATGAGCGGGAAGGTCGAGATGTGACTGGCCATCAGAAACGATGGTCCACGGTGAACTCGACGCGCCTGTCGGCACCCCGCAGCCACTGGGTATCGGTGTAATAAGCCGTTTCGTAGAACGTCTTGTCGAAGGCATTGAAGACGCGGGCGGTCAGTCGGGTGGCTGGGCGGGCCTGCCAGGAGACCGTGACATCCGTGGTGGCATAGCCCGGAAGTTGCAACGTATTGGCAGTGTCCGCATAGCGCTTTCCGACATACCGAACACCCGTGGCGACCGTCCAGTCTGTAGCCACCTGCCAGCTCACCCACGCATTGGCCAAGCGCTCGGCGACGTTGGGCGGCACGTTGCCATCCCGAGAGACCGCGATGACCGGCGAACCAGTGTTCTCCAGAAAATCTTCGAACTCTGCCTTCAGCACGGTGGCGTTGAGATCCAGCGACCATGCCGGCGCGAAGACCCATGCCAAGGACGCCTCCACCCCCTTGGACGTTTGTGCGCCCACCTGGACACGTCGGTCCGGGTTCAAGGGGTCGCGGCTAAGCAAACCGGTCTTGCGAATGCGATAGGCAGCCAAGGTCCACTCGCCGCCATCAAAGCCCTGTTTGAAGCCAACTTCCACCTGCTTGCCTCTGGATAGATCAAATGCCCCGTTGCTCGGACTGATCATTAGCAGACCACTGATCGGGTCAGACGCTTGAGAGAACTGGGCGTAAAGCGTGGACGTTGGCCGGAGTGCAAACACCGTTCCGGTACGCCAGCCGGTATTTGAGTAAGTCTTTGAGAACGTCCGCTGCCCGCTGATCAGGTCGGTGCGCTGAACAATGGCACGGTCATGGCGGAGGCCTGCCAAGATGGACCAGCGGTCGGTCAGCGCCAAACGGTCTTCAAGGAAGAGCGCGTATTGCTCGGCGCTGTTGCGATACCGGGGGATATTCGGCGCGTCGCTAATGAACCGGCCCGGCACCGGATTGAACAGGTCCACCGGCCCGGAACTTCCCGAGTAGGTGTTATTGGTGTGCTTGAAGTGGGCTCGGTTGGCATCTACGCCAACGGCAAAGGTGTTGTCCATGTGGCCAAGACCACCCCGCAACCGCAGCGTGGAGGTCAGACCGGTCTGGTCCTGGTTGTGCGTGATCTGCGTGTTGTCGGAGCGGTCGATCAGCCCGGTTGTCGCGTTATAGACGTAGGCCTCGGCATTGCGCCAATCGCGCTGGCTGTCGACCTGGTAAAGGCGCGTGCGCCATTCAACCGTATTGTTGGGCGTCCACACCGCGTCGAGCTGGCTCCAACGGTCTCGGAACCGGATGACGCTGTCAGAGACGTTGTAGTTTTCGTGGCGCAACGCATTCAGCTGTTGGCCGTCCACCAATGGCGTGCCGAAGTAACGCATGGGGCGTTGATAGCCTTCTGCATGCGTCAGTGTGAATTGCAGGTCCGGCCGCGCTTGCCAGAGCAATGCGCCCGAGAAGGTGGCATCACCGTTGTAGCCACGATCCACCCAGCCGCTACTGTAATTGCCACTGACATCCAGCCGGTAGGCGAGGTTGGAGCTCAACGCGCCCCCGCTGCCGACCCCCAGTCGTGCCGTGTCCTGGCTGCCCACGGTAGCTCGAAGCTCGTTTTCCACCGGGCCAAAGTGAGGCTTCTTGGGCACGATGTTGACTACGCCCCCGATCGCGCCGTCGCCATAGATGACGGAGGCCGGGCCACGCAACACTTCGATGCGTTCGATCGACCACGTGTCAAAAGGAAACGTGACTCCCACGCCGCCGTACTGTCGGATGCCGTCATACAGACGCATGACCGACGCACTGTCGGTAAAACCACGGCTGGATAGGGCACTCAGGCCATTGCCTGGATGAGGCATCGCGCTGATGGCACCGGCCCAGGTGATGGCATTGTTTAGGTTGGCATTGCCGCGTGCGTTCAGTTGCTCACGCAAGATAACGGTCAGGCTTGCGGGAGTATCGAGCACGCTCAGACCGAGTGCCGAACCGGTCGAACTGATGTCAGTCAATGTGACTGCGCGATCGTCGACGACCCGGACCGTGTCGAGCGTTCGGGGCGCTGGGCCTTGTTGTGCCAAGACTCCAGTGGAATGCAGCAGGAATGGAACGAGAGCCAAGGCTAGGCGTCCCGGACGGAGGACCGAGGGAAAGGAATGCATGGGTGGTTCCAGGTGGAATAGCGCCGTGGGCGCAAGCGGGCGTTGTTTGAGAACGACTACGCCGCCATCGGAGGGCCACGTGGACGGTGTGCGGTGCTGCTGGCGAACCGCGGGACATTCGACGCACAAACGTCACTGCCGGCTGAGGCATGAGTGGGAGCGGCACGCCTCCAGGTCCAGTCATGCGGGGTGAGAAGAAGCGCTGCCAGCAGGCAGTGCTCGCAAGCAGCGTCGTGGGGCAGGGCGTGCTTGCCTAATTGGATTTGCCCTTCGCGACTACCCAGGGCCAGCGTGGCCGGTTTGGTTGCCAGCTGGTGGCCCGTCTCGCACATGGCCTCCATGACCATCTGCTGCGGCAGCGATTCAACCCACCGGCTGACAACCGGCGCAACCACCAGCACCAAGGCCGCCATGGCGGCCCAGCTGCGGATAGCGTGGGCAAGGAATCTTCGAAGAGCCATGGGCGTGGGCGAGGATTGGCCGGTCAGCGCTTGGCTGCAGCGCCAAAGCGGGCGTTGACCTCGGTCCAGTTGACCACCGACCACCACGCCTTGATGTAGTCGGCCCGCTTGTTTTGGTAATGCAGGTAATATGCGTGTTCCCACATATCCAGGGCCAGCAGTGGCATGCCGCGGTCGGACACGACATCCATCAATGGGTTGTCCTGATTGGACGTGGTGGTGATCGCCAGTGAGCCGTCTGGTTTGACGATCAACCAGGCCCATCCCGAGCCGAAAATTTTTGTGGCCGCCTCGGAGAACTTGGTTTTGAAGGCCTCTTCGGAGCCGAACGACTGTGCCAGTTTTGCCTTGAGGGCCGGCGATATCGTTCCTCCCTGGCCTGCGGGTGCCATCAGCGTCCAGAACAGGCTGTGGTTGTAATGGCCGCCGGCATTGTTGCGGACCGCCGCGTCGTACAGAGAGATATGGGCCTGGATGTCTTCGACAGACGTGGTCGACAACGCTGGGTAGTCCTCGACCTTGTTGTTGAGGTTATCGACGTAGGCCTTGTGATGGCGTGCGTGATGGATCTCCATCGTTTGCGTGTCGATGGCCGGTTCCAATGCATTGGTCGCGTAGGGAAGCGCCGGTAGCGAGAAGGCGACTTTAGGTGCGTCGGCTGCGACTGCAATATTTGAAAGTGCCAGCAGGGCGCTGAGGCCTAACGCTTTAATGGATTGGCAATTCATGGTGTTTTGCTCCGATTTCAAGAAGGACGAACAGGGTGCTAGCAGGCGTTTGGCATGAAAGCACAAGCGCACGGCGGACTGTGTCGGTCCGTTAGAGTCAGGAACTCCGGTCCTCAATTAAGAGCATCTAACAAAACTCCTGCGCAGCCGCCAGGCGAGCGCGGCCGGTGCCCGGAATCCTCATGTACAACTCGTACACTGCGGTTCCTAGGCTCCTTCCGCGCCCACCTGACGGCTGTTCGCTATGTTTTGTCAGCCGCTCTAAATCGTAAGGACTGCAGTGCACAGGCACTTGCACGCGTCAACCTCACAACGTGCGACGACGCTTCGCCCTTGCTCGCGCAGGAGCAAATCGTTCAAACCGGGCACTCGACGGCTCAGTCTCGTCCTAGCAGATCCGCTACACCTCAACTTGGCAGCCATACAAGCCAATAGCCGCCAGCCCAAAGCAAAGACGGAAAAGATGCCGCACCGGAACGTTGTGTCAGGCGAGAACGACGGAAGGGGGGCCGCGGGCACCCAAGGTGCTTGAGAGCAGCGATAGGCGCGTATTAGCGAGCCTTGCTAATCGCCCGAAGCTGCCAGGGCAGCCAGTGAGGAGCAGTAGCACTGCAATCAACAGACTGATCAAACGGGCAGCAATCACGCAGTAATCGCAGTCGACGCCCATGTCATGCTCGGCATGTGGGCCGGGCATTGGGCGTGCATTTGCCGTCTCATCGTCTGCGTCGTGATGGGGATAGACGTGGGATGAAATTGAAGCCGTCTCCAGCACGTCTACCGCATCGTGGTGATGCTGGTGGCGAGGCGTCTGCTTAAAACGCGAGCCATGCTGATGCACTACGTTGAGCGCTGAGGAGGCCGATGCTTCGGACTGCTTCAGGGCGCGACTTACCAACGGCGCAATGAGCATCAAGAGAATGGCGAGCCATGCGCAGGCAAGCAACCAGTGGTGGCGTCGTGAACGGTGCACATTCCGATTCTAATGGAAGCGGCCGACGAATGGTCTTTGGGTCAAGATCGTCGAAGGGCTGCGACAAAGTGTCGCAATGTGTGTTGGAGCAACGCCTGCCGCAAGGTCTGTCTGCCTTTCGCAAAGGTTTCAGGTAGCGAATACGCCAATGCCACATGCTCCATGCGCTGAGTAACCCACGGACGAGGGCGCGATGGTGAGCGCGTGTGTTGCTAGACTTCGCTCACCGAGCCTCTGCTCGACACGTAGCATGTAGCCAACCAGTGTTTGGCGTAGTCGTACGCGGCGTTTCGGTCAGTGAAGGCAACACCGGATATGGATTGACGATGAAGTGTGATGCCACCGGGCTTGGAAATAGGAGTTCGGGTAGGAATTTACCGTCAGCCGGTGAGAAGTGCGCCGTTAGCAGATAATCGCCCACGTGACGAGTTGCGGTAACGCCCAAGAGCATTTTTCCTTGATGGTGCCCAGCACCGTTGGTTGTTCGAAACATCACAAAAAAAGCCGCAGCCAGGCGCTGCTTGGTGGCGGATGATCATGGACGACAAGAGTCCAACAGGCAGTCGGTGTTAGGCGAGCTGGACTTTAGGTATTTCCCTCAGCAGCAGCGCCGGGAGAGGCGGTTGAGCCGTCCCCAATATGAGGAGCGCACGTTTGCTCTCGCCGACTATTTCCGGTCGCCACTCGAAATATTGAAACAAATTGTTATTATGTAACAATAATTCTTGATGGGGAGTGTGCATGTTGCGTAGTCGAACTCTTGCGGTGACGGGAATGCTGTCAACGAGTCTTGCAGTGGCACTGCCAGCCTTCGCTGAAGATCGGGAAGCGAACTCGTCTACGCTGGTAGACAAGGAATTCGAGGTCATTACGGTGGGTAGCCGCTTCGGCGGTCGCTCGATGCTGCAGTCGCCAACGCCAGTGGACCTGATTACCAGAGAGGAGATGGAGCGCAACGGGCGCGTCGATCTGCTGCAGATGCTCAAGGTCGAGGTGCCCAGCTTCAACATCCCGCGCCCGATTGCATCGGGTGCCGGCGACTACCTCATGCCGCCGTCTTTACGGGGCCTGGGGCCGGGTGAGGTGCTGGTGCTGGTCAATGGCAAGCGTCGCCACACGTCGGCGGATCTCAACTCAAGCAATGGTGTTGGACGCGGCGATATTTCGATCGACTTCAACGCCATCCCGTCCCTGGCCTTATCGCGCGTGGAAGTCCTGCGCGATGGCGCAGCGGCGCAATATGGGTCCGATGCAATCTCCGGCGTCATCAACCTCACCTTGGACCGCTCGCTGGAGACCGTGGCGCACGCCACTTACCTTGCTACCAGCAAGGGCGACGGTCAAACGCATGAGGTGGCCGCAGCGACGGGATTCCCCATCGGCAGGGAAGGCGTCGTGCGGCTCACTGCGGCCGTGCAAGACATCGCAGCCAGCAACCGGGCGCGTCCCGACACTCGGCAACAGTATTTCGGCGCCAACGCTGCTGGTGCGCCGGTGATGCCCTCCGGCAACTATGGCTCCGGGACAGGGCTGACCGCGCCCAATGGCAGGCTTGATCCCCTCGAAGCCGCTTTTGACCGGGACGTGTTCTTCCAGGGCACCCAGCCAAGCACCAATCGGCAGCTGTTCTACAACTTAGTGACGCCCCTGTCTGATGCGGTGGAGTTCTACTCCTTCGGCGGCCACAGCCGCCTGGATGGGGATATCACTTACTTCTTCCGGCGTGCGGGTCAGGACGAGACGGTGCGTGCCATCTATCCGGATGGCTACAGCCCGATGCTGGATACACGCATCGACAACACATCGGTTGCGCTGGGTCTGCGAGGCCATGCGCTTGCAGGATTCGGTTGGGACCTATCCACGGTCTACGGGCGCAATACGCAGGACCTGTTTTACGCCAATAGCGTCAATGTCTCGCTCGGCGCCGGTTCGCCAACACGTTTCTATCGCAGCGGCGCCGACTTTGATCAATGGACAACCAATCTCGATCTGAATCGAGAGCTCGCCCTGGGCAGCTTCAGCCCACTGCGCTTGGCATTAGGCGCAGAGCATCGCTACGAGCAGTACCGGCTGTTGTCCGGCGCCGAGGCTGGCTACATTAACGGGGGCGTGCCCATCCTGGACGGGCCCAACGCGGGAAGGCCTGCGATTCCCGGCTCACAGCCGGGCCCAAGCAATGGCCCGGACGACAACGCGCTGCTGGACCGGAACAGTCAGGCGATCTACGTGGAAGTCGAGCAATCGCCTAGCGACCGCCTGCTGCTGAGCGCTGCCGCCCGCCATGAGCGCTACTCCGATTTCGGCAATACGACGAACGTCAAAATCGCGAGTCGTTTTCAGCTGAGCGAACAATGGGCGCTACGGGGCTCGTACAACACCGGCTTCCGTGCTCCAGCGCTGGCGCAGTCTGGTTACAACGCGTCCAATACGTTGATTCTCAATGGGGCGCAGGCGATCGTGCGTGTTGCCGCGGTGGGAGCCGAGGCGGCGCAGCTGGCCGGGGCGACCGATCTCAAGCCTGAAACGTCGAACAACATTTCGCTTGGCACGGTATTTCAGGAAGGCAACTGGTCAGCCTCACTTGATGCTTATCAGATCAAGGTCCGCGACCGCATTGCGATTTCCTCGACGTTCCAGGACCCGCGCCTGACCAACTACCTTGCGGCCAATGGACAGTCCGGATTCGCGGCGATTTCGTTTTTGACCAACGCTGTGGACACCGTCACGCGTGGCATGGATCTGGTCATCAATTATCGGCGACAATTTGAACTTGGCGGAGCACTGACCGGCACCTTTGCTGGCAATTACAACACCACTGATTTTGATCGGATTGCCGGCACGCCTGCACCAATTGCTGCGCTGGGCATCACCACGCCGCTGTTCGACCTGACCCAGCAGCTGCGGTACTCAGACAGTCAGCCTCGCGACAAGCTGATGCTCAATCTGAACTATACGCATGGCCGCTTCTCGGCAAACCTGACAAACACCCGCTATGGCCAAGTCTCCAGCGTGGCCCTGACTGGCAAGAACGCAGCGCAGGTTGCAGTGCTCACGCCGGGCTACGACACGCGCTTGGTGCCAGCCTCGGCCACCACCTACGACATCATCCAGACCTTTTCGCCAAAGATCATCACCGATCTGGAACTCTCAGCACAGGTGACGCCGGCCCTGCGTGTGAGCATCGGGGCGCAGAACCTGCTTGATGTGTATCCGGACGAGAATATCGCGTCCACTGCGGCCAGTGTTGCAGTGGGGACCAATGGCTCGGACAACGCAGGCACGCATCCGTATAACGCCACATCGCCGTTCGGCTTTACGGGTCGTGCGTTATTTATGCGCGCCGGTCTTACGTTTTAAGCACACGACGACGATGCTTGAAGCTCCACACCTGACAGAGGACGACTTGAATGGGCAATCGCAGAGGATTTTTGAAGATGTCCGCTTCGCTGGCTGCCGCGCCCCTGATTCCTGAGTCGTCTGCTGTGAGCAATGAACTAGACATTCCTGTTTCCAACAAACGCCCGCATGAGCTTGCACGCGACGAAGCCCACTGGCGCGCGGTAGGTAGACTCTATTCAATCCAAGAGGAAATCATCAACCTCGAGCACGGCTATTGGGGACAGATGTCCATCCCAGTAGAGCAGGCGTTGGCTCGCCACACGCACAGAGTCAATCGCGAATTGTCGTGGTATGCACGCCGTGAGTACGATCGCGATTTTCTGAAAGCGCGGACGGCAGTTGCCGATGCTCTCGGTGTCAGCGTCGAGGAGCTGATGCTCACCCGCAACGCGACTGAGTCGTTCGTCAATCTGATCACCCAGTATGACGAATTGAGTTCCGGTAACGCGATCCTGTGGGCAGATGCCGACTACCCCGAGTTCAAGCGCATGATGTCCTGGCTCGCAGAGTCGCGGCAGGTAAGGGGAACGATGCTGAGTCTCCCGGCTGCGGGAACCGATGAGGATTACATAAGGATCTATCGAGAAGCCTTTGATGCGCTTCCGGATCTCAAGCTGATGTTGCTTACTCATGTCAGCAATCAACACGGTCTAGTGCTGCCAGTGCGAGAGATCGCGGCTATTGCCAAGCGCCGCGGCATCCACGTCATTTGCGATTGCGCACAATCCTGGGGGTTGCTCGACTTCACCCTTGACGACTTGAACGTTGACTGGGCTGTCTTCAATCTCCACAAGTGGATCGGCTCGCCGGTAGGTGTCGGGGCCCTTTACATGCGGCACGGAACACTGCTGCCTGTGAGGCCATTTCCAGGAGAGGACAGCAGTGATACGGATGTGGCCAATCGCGTGCACTTGGCAACATCTGACTTCGCTTCATTTCTTACTGTGCCTGATGCTCTCGCTTTTCACCGCGCTATTGGCGGCGCAAATAAACAAGCGCGGCTGAACTACCTCCGCGAAGCATGGGTCGCCAGCCTTGAAGGGTCGTCGGCGGTTGAGGTATTAGGCGCGACCGGACCTAAAAACGCATCGGGAATGGGGGCATTCCGCCTGCGCGGACAGACGTCGAAGGTGCAAGTGAGTGCACTCCAGACTCGCCTTGAGACAGAATTCCGCATCTTTACAGTGGTTCGAAACGATCTTGCTAGCGGAGCCTGTATCCGGGTGACTCCACAGGTATTTACTCCGCTTGAGCATGTGCAGGCGCTTGCTGACGCCATCGTTGAGATTTCGGTTACCGGCTAAGTGAAGCCGGCTTGACCGAATTTGCTGTAATGTGTCCGACAGCTGGCCTCTGCTCAGCAATGTCCGCCTGGTAAGGGCGGCACCGTGGGCGACGACGTCCCCCCGCCCTGAGTAGCGGCCTGGTTTAGAGTCCGGGGTTGATGATATCGGTGTTTGCCAGATGTTGGGCATACGCAGCCGGCGTCATGCCGCCGATTGCTTTCTTGGGTCGGTCCTCGTTGTATTCGCGTCGCCAGCGTTCGATTTCGGTGTGCGCGTGCAGTAACGTCGGGAACCAATGCTCGTTGAGGCATTCGTCGCGCAGTCGGCCGTTGAAGGATTCGACGTAGGCGTTCTGGTTCGGTTTGCCTGGCTGGATGAGCCGTAGTTGCACATTACGGGCATGCGACCAGGCGACCATCGCCTTACCGCAAAACTCCTTGCCGTTGTCAGTGCGGATCACCTTCGGCAAACCGCGACTGTGCGCCAGTCGGTCCAGCACGCGCGCAACGCCGTGGCCCGAGATCGCGCGCTCCACCTCGATGGCGACCGCTTCGTGGGTTGCATCGTCCACGATCACCAGACACTTGATCACCCGGCCTTCGGCGGTGCGGTCGAACACGAAGTCCATCGACCACACCTGGTTGGCCTGCGATGGCCGCAGCAGCGGTTGACGCTCGCCTATTGGGACCTTCTTGCGCTTGCGGCGGCGCACTTGCAGCTGCTGCTCGCGGTACAACCGCTCCACACGCTTGTAGTTCACGATGCGCCCTTCTTGCCGCAATTTGAGATAGATCATCCCCACGCCATAGCGGCGATGGCGATGCGCCAACGCACAGATGCGTTCGCGCAGTTCGCCATTGCGATCTTCGCGCGGGCAATAGCGCAGTGCACTGGCGCTCATACCGATCACTGCCAACGCACGACGCTCGCTGGCACCACGCCCGATCCATTCGCGCACCAGCGTACGACGCGCCGGTGCGCTTACCACTTTTTTCGCAGTGCATCCTTGATCAGGTCGTTCTCGAACAGCTGCTCGGCCAGCAACTTCTTCAGCCGCGCGTTCTCGGACTCGAGGTCCTTGAGCCGCTTGGCATCGGGCACGCTCATCCCACCGAACTTGCTGCGCCACAGATAGTACGAGGCCTCGCTGAAGCCATGCCGCCGGCACAGGTCCTTGATGGCGACGCCGCTTTCGGCTTCGCGCAGAAAGCCGATGACCTGCTCGTCAGTAAAACGTTTCTTCACGTCCAATCTCCTCGGGGTAGGGAATTGGACTCCAAACTGAGGCGCTACTCAAAATTGGGGGGACGTCGGACGCAGCCGACGCGGAGCATCAGTCATTAGGGCTTCTGTCCATCCCTACCGCATCGGTGGCGCTGGCCTGCATTCCATATCAGTGGTCTTCGTCTGTTCATCTATGACTCATCTGTCCACTGCTGTCCATCCGCACCCAATCGAGCCCCAAAACGTTGGGGGCATCCATGGGGGAATCGGTCCGCTATTAACTTGATTAAATCCATTTTAAACAAACGATTACGCGGAATGTCCGAATCCCTCCGGGCGCACCAGACATGAGTCGGCCCGTTTGTGATGGCACTGCCATTGCAAACGGGCCGATCGCGTTTTCAGGGATGAGTGGCCACGCGATGTGCGGGGCCAGGGGCTGCCACAGGGCGGGCGCGCCCGCCCCGCAGTGCAGACCTTACAAGGGGTCTGGCGCCGGGGCGGTCGCCTTGGCCTGCTGCTTGCCGCGGGCACTTTCGATGGCGCTGCGCAGTTTGCGGGCCGCACCGGTGACCGCAGACGCGGTGGTTTCGGCGCTGTTGCTGGCGGCTATGGGCGGCAGGCCGGCGACATGCGCCTCGATACTGCAGGTCCGATCCGCCGCACCGCCACGCTGACCGTTCTCGTCGCGCAAATGCACTTCCACGCGGGTGATGTCGTGGGCAAAGTGCGCCAACTGCGCGGCACAGGTCTTCTCGACGTGCTGCACAACGGAGGGGTCATGCGGCACGTGGTTGTCGGTCTGGATCTGGATCTGCATAGGAGTCTCCTTCGCGGTCATCCGCTGCGTCTGCCGCAGCGGTGATTCGATTCTGCGACAGCCAACTGTTGGCACGAGGTGACAGCCCGGCACCGACGTTCATGCGCTGGTTGGCTGGCGTCGCAGAGCCATGTGGTGGGGGACTGGATGCCCAGGCACGCCAGGGCGTGCTGACTGGCGAGGACGCCTGTTGTCGGGCGACTGCGGCTGTCCCTAGCTGCTTGCCATTGCGCGCACTCCGCATTCGCCTACGTGAGCCTGTCTGGCTTCGATCACATGCTCAACTCGAACGTGGACTGTCTTCGGCTCACGTGGCTCATCGCCCTGGACACGGTCTCGACATGCACACCGCTCGCTGGGCTTCCCGACCCGGTCGGTTCGCCGGCCAATGGGCCCACTACGTGCACTGCGGGTTCCAATTGTCTCCGCTGGTGGGCGCACTCATCGCTGAATCGGCGCGGCCGGGGTGAGCCGGATTGCCGGAACCGCTCCGGGCGGTGGCTTAAGATTGCGGGCTCTGCGCATCGTCCGCGCCTGCCCGATACCTGCCCGTGTCTGAATTTCGAGTGGTTCCAACTGCCCATCGCGGCGTCGTGCGGCGCCTGCTGTTGCTGGTGGCGCTGTGGATGGTTTGCGTGGGTGCTGCGGTGGCGCAGGATGAGGACACGCTGCAGGAAAATGCGCAGGCCCAACTCGACAGCATGCAGAAGGTTCTCAAGCAGGCCGAAGCGGGGCTGGACAAGTCCGATAAGGATCAGCTCGGCAAGCTGACCGATGAGGTCACCGGCGCGCAGCGGCAGGCGCAGGATCTGGTGCGCACGTTGGATCCGCCGCTGAAGGAACTCAACGTGCGGCTGGAGGCGCTTGGCGTCAAGCAAGCAGGCGAGCCAAAAGACCTGACCAAGCAACGTGACTCGCTGGCCAAAGAACGCGATGGGCTGGATGCCGAATCCAAGCGCGCCATGCTGTTGGTCTCCGATGCCAAGGACCTGGCCGATCGGCTCGAGCGCGAACGCGTGCAACGCTTCAGCGTGCAGCTCTCGACGCGCGTGGCCTCGCCGTTGTCGCCGGCATTCTGGAACCAGATTGCGCAGCAGTGGCCTGACGATCGCGCGCGCCTGCAGGCGTTGTCGGCCAGGACGGTGCAGATGGTGCAGGCCGGAACCGCCGCCAATGGCGTCGGCGGGTTGATCACCGGTGTGCTGATCGCGCTGTTGCTGGCCCTGCCGCTGCGCATCTTCCTGCGCCATCTGGGCCGGCGGTATGCCGCCTCGCGCGCGCCGGGCGGGCGCTTGCGACGCTCGGGGCTGGCATTGTGGTTTCTGCTGATCGGCACGCTGACGCTTGGAGTCGCGGCGTTTGTCCTGGTCGAAAGTATCCGCTCGCTCGGCCAGGTGGCGGAGGATCTGGACCAGCTGCTGACCGGGTTTGTCGCGGTCAGTCTGGTGGCCGCCTTCGTGGGCTCGCTCAGTGCCAGTCTGCTGATGAAGCATCAACCCAGCTGGCGGTTGTTCCCGCTGGATGACGCCACCGTCGATCGGCTGCGCGTGCATTGCCTGGCCACCGCAGCGGTGATCTGGTGCAGCGGCATGGCGTCCAAGATCAACGAGGCGGCGGGCAGCAGCCCGGCGTTGAATACAGCCACCGATGCGGTGGCGGCACTGCTGTATGCCGGATTGATTCTGTCGGCGCTGGCGGGCCTGAGCTTGTCGTTGCGCGCGCACGCGGCCAATGCCGGTGTGGTCGATCCCGACAGCGACGCGCCGCCACCGGTGGTCTCGCGCGGCGGCGGCTTCATCGTGCTGATCCGCCTGCTCGGGCATCTGGCGGTGATCTTTGCGCTGATCGCCGCCTTGTTCGGCTATCTCAATCTGGCGTTGTTCGTGGAGCGGCAGATCATCTGGATCACCCTGGTCTGCAGCCTGCTCGGCTTGCTGGTGGTGTTCGCCGACGATCTGATGACCTGGCTGTTCAAGCCCGATGGCCGTTTCAGCCGTGCGCTCGCGCATGCGCTCAGCATCGGCAGCGGACGCCTGGTGCAGCTTGGATTGCTGATCTCGGCGGCGGCCCGCGTGGTGCTGGTGCTGTTGGGCATCGCGTTGCTGCTGACGCCGTATGGCGCCAATCTCAGCGTGGTGGCCGACTGGGCGGAGAACATCACCCACGGCATCAACATCGGCAAAGAGCTGGTGATCACCCCCGGCGATGTGTTCCGTGCGCTGTGCGTGTTCCTGCTGGGCATGGGGGTGGTGCATGTGGTGCAGCAGTGGTTGCTCAACACCTATCTGCCCAAGACCGAACTCGATGCCGGCGCACGTAACTCCATCAGCACGGTGGCACGCTATCTGGGCTGGCTGATCGTGGTGGTGTGGGGCCTGACTGCGCTGGGCCTGGACCTGAAACGGTTGGCGCTGGTGCTGAGCGCGTTGTCGGTGGGTATCGGGTTTGGCTTGCAGGCGATCACGCAGAACTTTGTGTCGGGCCTGATCCTGCTGGCCGAGCGGCCGGTGAAGATTGGCGATTGGGTGCGCATTGGCGACCAGGAAGGCGACGTGCGCAAGATCAGCGTGCGCGCCACCGAGATCCAGGTCGGCGACCGCTCCACGCTGATCGTGCCCAACTCGGAATTGATCACCAAGAGCGTGCGCAACATGACCTTGTCCAATCCGTTGGGGCGGGTGCAATTGCAGTTTTCGGTGCCGCTGGAAACCGATGTGGCCAAGGTGCGCGACATGCTGCTGGAGTTGTTTGCCGAGCACACCAAGGTGCTGGCCGAGCCGGCGCCGGTGGTGTTCATCGACTCGCTGGCCGGCGGCCACGTCAACTTCAATTCGTTTGCCTATGTGCGCAGCCCGCGCGATTCGTACGGCGTGCGTAGCGAACTGTTCTTTGCGTTGCTGCAACGCATGGACACTGCCGGCATCGCGCTGCAATCGCCACAGGAAATCCGCTTCAGCCGCGCGGGTGCGGCGGTGGCGCGCGATGCGGGCGATGCCACGCCTGCTTCGGAAGGCTGAGCTTGCGCGGGCGTGTAGTGCGCTGGTAATGCGTCAGCGCGGTGGATGGCGCGGGGATGCACCGGCTGCGGCGCGTCATTTGCATGTTCCAGGCCGGGTGGGCGGCAGGCGCGGCGCCTCTGCGCTTACGAGGCATCTGACGTGACGACGAGCGCCCGCGCGTCGTCACCTATCCGGTCACGCCGCGTGTCGCTCACCGTCTCTTCGTTCCGTCGACGAGCCGGAATACCGAATCGCCGCTGGCTTCACACATAGGACGACCGGGATTTGAATCGTCGCGCGTCCGGGCGCGGTCGACTGCCTGGATCAACCGTCTGATCTGCTGAGTGCGCGGTGCCCTCAGCGCTTCCGGGACACGCGTGAATCCGTCCATGGAGGCTCCTGAGCGGCATCCATGCCACCAAGGGGCGCGCAAACGGTGAGGACACCGCGCCGGAGAGTTGGTCGGTGGTCACCTGAAAAGCGGCGGTCGCAACATGCATCCGAAGTTGAGCCGGCTAACCACTATCGAACAGAGTGCATCAAACACTGCTTGTGCCATGCATACCGATCATCCCCACTGGTCCTTGACCGCCCACCGGCACGGGACCTTATGCGGCATGGATGCCGCATAAGAGCCTCCATGGACGGATTCACGGCGTGTCCCGCGCCGGTGGGCGGGCGAGGGCCCTGCAGCCAGGGCGCAGAACACATGCTTGGCTTTGGTGTCCGCTCCGGCTCCGGCGTTGCCTCTTCCACACCGCCTTTTTCAAACCAGGACGACTGCCTTTAGCTGCTGGCGTTCAATGCGCAGTGAAACCGACAGCATCGCCAACCCCGATGCCGCACACGCCAACGCCAGCTTGGTCGAGCGCGCAACGGGCTTGCCACTTCAAGGGCTTGTCGCGAATGCATCCATGGAAACCGAGGTGCCGGCGCCGGTGTCGCCTCAATGCCCCGCACGCCGTGAGGACACCACCTCGGAAGCTGCAGATCCATGTGCCACATGCCGCAGCAAACAACAGCAACGCCCGCCTGCTAGCGGTGCAGAGACCCGATCAGGAGCGATCCGCAACCGCGGTGTCCTTGACCAACGCCAGGTCGTCCACGCTCACCTCTTCGGTGTAGTCCAGCCAGGCGCGGATCTCCAGATCCTCCACTGCGTGCTCCAGGCCCACCGGCATGCGGATGCGGCCGGAGGCGTCGGGCACCACCCATTGCTGGGCAAGCACCACCTTGCGTTCGGACGACACGGCTTCGACCCAGAACGCGCGGGTTGGGCGGCGCTTGGCGTACAGCTCTAGCATGTAGCGCCCGGCCTCGGTCTTGCGCGCGGCCTGGGTGAGCATGATCGGCTGACGCACGCGCGGGCGCGGCGCTTGCGGGGTGACATCCAGCGGCGCATCCACGGCGATGCCGCGGGTGAGGTCGGGGTCGCGGTACAGCTTCATGTGCTGATTGCGATCCACCACCAGCGCACACCAGTCGCCATCAGCCGAACCGTCTTCGAAGGCGGTGCAACGGTCCACATAGGCCAGCGTGCCGTCGCTGTGGGTGCGGTCGAACTGGCGCGAGGTGTTTTCCAGATACACCGTCTTGAGGTTGGTGTCGTCGTCGTATTCCAGCAGCACCGGCGGGCGCACCTGCTGCACGCCCACCACCACATCGCCATTGCCGTTGACACGCAACATGCGCGTGCTGCGCCCGGTCCACAACGTGCGTGCATAGGCCAGATAGCGCGGATAGTTTTTGCCGCTGTCACGGCTGGCGGCAACGCTGGCACTTGGCGGGGCGTCATTGGCCAGCAGCGAGCGGCCGAAGCCCAGCGTGCGCATGCCCGGTTCCAGCAATTGCAGCAGCGTGGCGCCCGAATCCAGGGTGCTGCCGGCGCGCGTGACCACCTGCTGCGGCGGAATGTCCTTGCCGAGGAACAGCAACAGGTTTTCGCGTTTTTGCTTGGCCAGCACGGCGCTGAGATCGTTGGGCATGGCCAGGTGATCGGAGGCGATCACGATGATGGTGTTGCGGCCATAGCGGCTGTTGCGGATGCGCGTGACCAGCTCACCAATCAGCCGGTCGCTGCACTTGATGGCATGCAGCAGCCCGATGTCACCCAGCGGGCTCTCATAACGCTGGTTCTTGCACGCCAGCGGCAGGTGGCCGGCGGGGTGATGGGTGTCCATGGTCAAGGTGGTGAGCATGAACGGCTGGCCGGCGCGCGAGAGCGCCTGGAAGCTCTCCCAGGCATCGTCGAGCAAGACATCGTCGTGCACGCCCCATGCGGAGAAATGCTTCGGTGCCACGCCCTTGTCGTGGAAGTAATTCACGTCGTGCACCACGTCGAAGCCGTGGCTGGCCAGAAAGCTGCCCTTGCCGGCGAAGCTGGCATCGGCGCCGCCCACGTAGTGATTGCGGTAGCCCTGGTCCTTGAGATAGTCGCCCAGGCAACGCGCCTCGGGCAGGAACAGGCCCATGCGCCCCATGCTGTTCTCATCGCCTGGGGCAGTGGTTAACGGCACGCCGCACATTGAGGCGACCATGCCGGCAATGGTCCAGCCGCTACCTTCGGTGGAGGTGAGGTTGCGCACGTCCACTGCTTCGGTGGCGAGCTGGCGCAGATTGGGCATCAAGCCGGGAAACGTCGCTTCGTCGAAGTAGGTGCGCTCCAGGCTTTCGCCATAGATCCAGACGATGTTCTTGCGCTTTTGCAGCGGCTGCTGCGGCACCTGGTATTCCGGCACCACGGTGGCGTAATCGACCGGGCGCAACTGGTAGTACAGCCGCTTGCCATCGCGATACAGCGGGCTGACCGCCACGCTGACCAACAGCATCACCACGAACGCACCGAACACCGCACCGCCGCCACGCGGGCGCCGGAAACGGCGCACCCGCAACAGCACCAGTGGGCTGAGCGAGAGCAGCACCATGCCGATAAACACGGCGATATAGCCGGAAAAATCGCTGACGCCGGCGCCGTCCATGTCCGCGCGCAGGTGGTAGAGCGTTGCGGCATTGATGCCGTCGCCACTGAGCCGATCGACCAAGCCCCACGCGCTGAGCAACAGCAACAATAACGACAGCAGCCCGGCTTTCAGCCACGCCAGACGCGGCGACGCCACCAGCAACCAGAGCAACAGCAACAACGACAGCGCCAAAATCCAATGCATGTGCAGCGTCCGTGGGGGAAAGAGGCGAGCACGCACCGCACGCTTTGCTCGCCGTGTCCTTGGGTTTCACGCGAAATGTGACACCGGGATGACGGACTATGCCGCGACAAAGCTGACTGAAATGTTTGTTGAGGGCCCTGATGTAGTGCTGCGGCCACTGTGCGCGCTGCTTTGCCAGCTGGGCTGCTTTCTCGCCGAAGCGCGTGTGGACGCAGGGGCGCCCTGCGCACGCTGCGCTATGCGGGCGTACTGGCGCGGTTCTGCCCGCTCTGACCTGCACGATTGAACGGCGCAGTGCTGGCCGTCAAAGACACACGCAGTGTGGTGCAAGACGCGTCGGGAGCGAATCGTTGTCTGGAGAACGACTGATAGCGGCGCGGCGAGGATTGCCACAGGACATCGAGCGCTAGGCAGGAAGTGCGCCTGGCCTTTGTGGCGCTGCTGCCCAGGGACATCTTCGAATTCTCGCGCAGCTGCGGCATGTGTTCGGTGCGTTGGCGAACGCAAGCTAGGTGCGTGCGGTTGAAAGCACGCGTTCATTGCGCTGTTGCGCGATAGCGAGAAATCATCGGCGGTGCCGATCAACCGATCAACCGATCAACCGATCAACCGATCAGCCGATCAGCCGATCAGCCGATCAGCCGGGCTGCCTGCGATCGGGCTGGCACCGGCGCTTTTCGCCAACCAGATGCGCCACGGCCGCTTTACGCTCTTCGATGATGTCGCAAGCCAGATCCATGCAGGCAACCACGACGCCGGCGTGCAGACACCTTTGACTTCAACGCCACTGCCACCGCCCATATGCGGCGTCGAACGCCTAACGAAGAACAGGCGCACAAGCAGCAGGCACCAACCATCCCGCGTTACCGGTGCCCACGTTCCTCACGTGCGCGCACGCGGCGGTCGAAGACCAGCGCACTGAGTACGATACCCAGGCCCAGGAACACGCCGAGCAGGAACAGCACCATCGCAATCGCCGGGTAGCCCCACAGCTTGAGACCGGTCTCGATCCGCATCATCTGCGAGGACGCCATGATCAGCGCGGCGGTGACGATGCCGGCGGCGACACGGTTGGCGATCTTCTGCAGGCTTTCCATCAGGTGCGACTCTTCCAGCCCGGTCACCCGCATCTGCATGCGGTTTTCGGCCACCAGCGAGAGGATGTCGGACATGCGGCGCGGGCCTTCGCGCAGCAGGTGCTGCAATTCCATGGCTTCGCTGGCCAGGTTGGCCGCCGACATCGACTTCTTCAGGCGCGCGCGCATCACGTGCTGCAGGTGGCGTTCGACGATGCGGCGCGTATCCAGCGCCGGCGACAGCGCGCGGCACACGCCTTCCAGGTTCAGCAAGGTCTTGCCGAGCAGGCTCAGCTCCGGCGGCGTGCGCAGGCCGGTGGCGGTGGCAATGCGCACCAGGTCCAGCACCACACGGCCTTCGGAGGTGGCGTCGTGGGCGGCGTAGCGGGCAATCATCTGCCCGGTTTCGCGCAGGTAGCGCTCCTCGTCGTAGTCCTCCAGGCGCGTGCTGAGTGCGATGGTTTCCTCGGCGACTTCTTCGCCACGGCCGTCCACGGCGGCAAACAGCAATTTGAGCAGGCGCTCGCGCAGGCGCGGTGGCACGTGCGCCACCATGCCCAGGTCGAAGATGGCCAGGCGGCCGTCGGGCATCACGCGCAGGTTGCCCGGGTGCGGGTCGGCGTGGATTTCGCCATGCACGAACATCTGGTCCAGGTAGCCCTTGACCAGGGCCGCGGCCAGCTCGTCCATCGGCTGCTCGGTGCGGCGCAGGCCGGAGATCTTGTCCACGCGCACGCCTTCGGCCAGCTGCATGGTCAGCACCTTGCGGCTGCTGAGGTCCCACACCGGTTGCGGCACCCACAGCAAGGGGAACGGCTTGAGGTGTTCGCCAAACCGCACCAGGGTCTCGGCCTCGGCCTCGTAGTTGAGTTCGGCGCGCAGGGTCTTGCCGAACTCGCCCAGCCAGTCGGCAAAGCGCACCCGCCGGCCGATGCCGGTGAGGCGGTCGGCGGCGTTGGCGAAGCTCTTGAGCACCTCCAGGTCCGAGCGCACCTGCGCGGCGACCTCGGGCTTTTGCACCTTGATCGCCACCGGCGTGCCGTCACGCAGGGCGGCGCGATGCACCTGCGCCAGCGAGGCGCAGCCCAGCGGCACCGGGTCGAAATGCGAGAACGCCTTGTTGACCGCCACGCCGAGCTCTTCTTCGATGATCTGGCGGATGCGCTCCACCGGCACCGAGCTGGTGTTCTCCTGCATGCGCTCCAGCGCGGTGGCGAACTCAGGCGGCACGATGTCCGGGCGGGTGGAGAGCATCTGGCCGAGTTTGACGAAGGTGGGGCCCAGCGCCTCCAGGTCGGCAACGAACTGGTCCGGCGTGCCTTCTGCGGGCACTTCGTATTCATTGACCGCCGCCGGGTCCAGGCTCATGCCCGCAAACACCCCCGACCCGCGGTACCGCAGCAACAGGCGCAGGATCTGCGTCCGTCGGCTCATGCCGCCGACCACGGCGTTGTCGGCCGGGTGCGTCGCCTGAGCCGGTGTGCGGTGCGGGTCGTTGGGGCTCAAGGCCATCTCCGGGTGGTGTTGAGCGCCCGAGTGTGGCCAGCGCCGGGTCGTCGCGTGGTGAATCCGCGCCCGGGCCTGCGAACGGGGTGGGCGCGCCGCTGCTGCCGGCGGCGCGCGCGGCGCAGTCTGGCCGGCTGGCGCGTGCTGCCAGTGCCCCGCGGTGTCTCGCCAGCACCCTGGTGCAGCCGTCACCCCATCGGCGCGCAGGATCGGCGAGAATTTACGCCCACCCAAGAAGGACCTCCGCATGGCCGGTGCCAGCCTGTTTACCCTGCTCGACGACATCGCCACGCTGCTGGACGACGTGTCCATCCTCACCAAGGTGGCGGCCAAGAAGACGGCCGGCGTGCTGGGCGACGATCTGGCGCTCAACGCGCAGCAGGTCACCGGCGTCACCGCCGACCGCGAGCTGCCGGTGGTGTGGGCGGTGGCCAAGGGCTCGCTGGTGAACAAGGTGATCCTGGTCCCGGCGGCGCTGGCGATCAGCGCCCTGGAGGCCTGGCTGCGCGGGCGCGGCTACAACGTGCCGCTGGTGATGCCGCTGATGATGATCGGCGGCGCGTACCTGTGTTTCGAAGGCGTGGAGAAGCTGGCGCACAAGTTCCTGCATAGCGAAGAAGAAGATGCGCAGCGGCACGCCGAGCGCACCCGGGTGCTGGCCGACGAGGCGGTGGACGTGGTGGCGCTGGAGAAGGACAAGGTCAAGGGCGCGATCCGCACCGACTTCATCCTGTCGGCCGAAATCATCGTGCTGTCGCTGGGCGTGGTGGCGGGCGTGTCGTTCGGCCAGCAGGTGGCCGTGCTGGTGGCGATTGCGCTGGCCATGACCATCGGCGTCTACGGCCTGGTGGCCGGCATCGTGAAGCTCGACGACCTGGGCCTGTATCTGAGCAAGAAAGGCGCGGCGCTGGCGGCCCTGGGCCGCGGCATCCTGGTGGCGGCCCCGTGGCTGATGAAGTTCCTGTCGGTGGCTGGCACGCTGGCGATGTTCCTGGTCGGCGGCGGCATCCTGGTGCACAACATCCCGACCCTGCACCACCTGGTGGTGGACCTGGCAAAGGCCTCCGGCAGCCTGGGCTGGCTGGTGGAGGCACTGGGCAACATGCTGGTGGGCGTGGTGGCCGGTGCGGTGGTGCTGGCGGCGGTGACCGGGTTTCAGAAGCTGCGCGGGAACAAGGCCGCGCACTGATTCTGGGCAGTCGCTTCGGCGACAAGCGAAATCGCGTACAGGCTAACGATCATGGGTTGCGCGCCTGCTGGTTGCGCTTGCTAGCCTCTGGCAACACCGCTGGTGCGGTGTGCGGCCAGGTAGTCGCCTGCGGTGGCATGCGGATGGCGTTGGCTGGCCTTGCTGGCGGACCACAGGCGAGAGCGCAACATGCACAAGATGCTGGACGAGTACGACCATGCAGGTGGATCTACGCGTGCAGCGGCGCAGTCAGACCTGCCGCAGGCGGACGATGGGGCGCCCGCAGCACTGGCGTGCGGGTCCGACGCGATCGGGCGCAGACGCTTCCTGGGGCTGGGGTCGGCAGCAATCGCAGCGAGTGTGGCGGGTGTGCCGGCACGCGCAGCGCTTCCTGCGCGCGGCCAGATGCGGGCCACCTGGGTAACGAGTGTGCTCAATCTCGACTGGCCAAGTGCGGCCTCCGCCCGTGTGGCCGATCCGATCGCGCGTGTCATGCTCCAGCAGCAGGAATTGCTGGCGATTCTCGACCAGGCCCAGGCGCTGCATCTCAACACGTTGGTCTTTCAGGTCAAGCCATGTGCCGATGCGTTGTATCGGTCGCGGATTCTGCCATGGTCGCCGGTGTTGACGGGCGTGCATGGCAAGGATCCCGGTTTCGATCCATTGGCCTTCCTGCTTCGGCACGCGCACGCACGCGGCATCCAGGTCCATGCCTGGCTCAATCCTTACCGCGTCTCGACCAACATCAGCCAGGCCACGCGCGATGCGTTGAGCGCTGCATCGCGCGATTCGCCCCCCAGCGTGTACGTGCAACATCCCGAGTGGGTAGGGGTGGCCGCCAACCGGCTGGTGCTTGATCCCGGTATTCCTGCCGTTCGCCGCTGGATCTGCGCCGTGGTCGCGGAACTGATTGTCCGTTACAACGTGGATGGTGTGCAGTTCGACGATTATTTCTATAGCGAAACCGCGCAGTCGCCGCTGGACGACGCACAGACCTATGCCCGTCATGGTGCAGGCTTCGTCGACAAGGGCGATTGGCGGCGCCACAACACCTATCGCTTGATGCGGGAAGTGGGCACGACCATTCGCACGATCCGGCCGAGTGTGGCCTTCGGTGTCAGTCCGGCAGGGGTATGGCGCAACGTGCAGGACGACCCGCAGGGATCGCAGACGCAGGCAGGCGCTCCGTCGTTCGATGTTGCCTACGCAGATACCCGGCGCTGGGTGCGTGAAGAACTGGTCGATTACATCGTGCCGCAGATCTATTGGCCGTTTGCGCGCCAGATAGTGCGCTACGACACGATCGCGCGCTGGTGGGCCGACACCGTCGGCAGCGGCCGTGTCCACCTGTACATCGGCATGGCGTTGTACAAGGTAGGGATTGCGAATGCGCTGGAGCCGGACTGGACCATTGCCGGCGGTGTCCCGGAGATCGCCCGCCAACTGGATTTGAACGCAGCCCTGCCTCAGATACGTGGATGCATGCTGTTTCGCCAAGGGTTCATTGCCCAACCCCAGGCCGGGCAGGTCGTGGACTATCTCAAGCTGCGTTGGCAGGGGAGTTAGAGCAGCTATCAAAACGACTGCGCAGCTGCCAGACGGGCGCGGCCGGTGCTCGGAATCGGCATGTACCCCCGTACACACCGGTTTCTCCGCGCCGGCCGCACCCACCTGACGGCTGCTCGCTACGTTTTGTTAGCGCTCTTAGTCGGCGCTGATCACCCGGTTCTTGCCGGCCGCCTTGGAGTCGTACATGGCGCGGTCGGCGCGGCGGATCACCTCGTCCTGGGCTTCGTCGGTGCGGCGCATTGCCACGCCGCCGCTGAAGCTGACGAACACGCGCACGTCTTCATGCAGCAGCGAGCGCTGCGCAAGCGCGCGCTGCAGGCGGATCACCGCAGCGCTGGCCTCGAAGATGGTCGAGTCCGGCAACAGCAACACGAATTCCTCGCCACCGAAGCGCGCAATCGCATCGGTGGTGCGCAGCACCGACTTGGCCACGTCCACGGTGTGGCGCAACGCGGCGTCGCCACCGGCATGCCCATGGGTCTCGTTGAGGCGGCGGAAGTCGTCCAGGTCCAGCATCGCCACGCACAGCGGTTGCCCGCTGCGCTGGGTGCGGGTGGCCTCGCGCTCGAACAGTTCTTCGAAGCCGCGCCGGTTGAGGGCGCCGGTGAGCTGGTCTTCGCGCACCAGACCGGCCACGTCCTTGAGCTCCTGCTCCAGCGAGGCGATGCGGTGCTCGGCCTCTTCCACCTGGCGGCGCGCGGACAGCAGTTCATCGCGGGCGGCCAGCGCCTGCGCCTGCACGCCGGCGGTGTCCTGCAACAGGTCCTGCAGCAAACGGTTGAGGTCGGGAATGCTGCGAGCGTCGCCGATCGCCTGCGAATAACCGGCAACGCGGTCGTGGTATTCGCCGGTGCTGGTGGCCATGCCGTCGAGCCGGTCGACGAAGGACACCATCATCTCGCGCATGGCGGTCTTGGAGTCGGCAATGCCCTGCTTGAGCAGGCCTTGCTTGTAGATCACCTCGCGCAGGGTGCCGCGCGCCTGTTCGATCGAACCCACGTCCATCGGCCCGGCGATCAACTGCCGGACCACCGAGATCTGGCCCTGCAGCCAGCTGCGATCGTCCAGGAGTTCGCCGACGTTCTCCAACAATAGGTCGAATAACCCCAGCAACAGGTTCTGTTGCTCGCTGGCATCTTCGGCGCGCAAGCCGATCTGGTGGCTGAGCTCGCGTAGCCGCTGTTCCAGGGTGATCAGTTCGTGGCCGGGTCGCCAGTGGCGCAGTGCCGAGGCCAGCGTTTGCGCTTCTTCGGCCAACTCCGGGCTGCGTTGCAGCAGTGTGGTCAGTGCATTGCCCAGCGCGTGCCGCAGCAGGTCGCGCAGCTGTTCGGCTTCGGTACGGCCTTCGGCCAGCGAATCGCCGGTGTCGATGGTGCGGATGTATTTGTCGATCAGCTGGCGCAGGGCGCGGCCGTATCCGGGCCAGTCGCCGGCGGCATACGCCGTACTCAGGCGTACGCCCATGTCGCCGAGCTCACCATGCAGGCTGGCAATGCCTTCGGCAAAGGCCAGCAGCAAGGCTTCCGGGTGCGCGGCATGCGAAAACAGGCGGATCAGCAGCGCAGTGGCAGCGGCAGGGTCATGCGCGCCCGACTTGGCCTTGGCCGGCACCAGCTGATGCGCTGCCAATCCAGCGCCGTCGCGTTCGCCCAGCACGCTGGGCATGGTGGCCGGGCGCGCGGTGCCGGCACCGCCCCATGGCAGCAGACGGCGCAGCCCGCCACGTGGGCGGTTGGGGTGTTCGGGCTGTTCTGCCATGCGCCAGGTCTCGAGGGTGAAGTACCAACGCCACGTTATCGGCGTTGGTGCAGGGCCCTTGAGCACGCGCGTGCGCGGTTTGCAGACGCGACCGCAGTAACGCCGACGGCCATCACACGCGAGGGCGGATCGTGCGCATCTGAACCAGTTACGCAGATGACGACAGCCACGGCCGCGGCTCCCGATTTCGGTGCAACGCAACCACCGCGCACCTATGTGGGGATGTCATCGCACTGCAATCTCACGCTTCTGCCGAATGCCGCAGCAGAACCACTGCAAGGGAATGTGTGCTGTCTTGGAAAAGTCAGCACGTGTTCACGCATCTTTTATTTAGACGGGGTGTAGATTCACTGACAAGGACGACGTGGAGTACGCGCGTTGGCCCCGCTCCTCTCTTCGTTGCAAGTCGTCTGGCCACGCAGGCAGGCGATGGTTTTTGCTTCTCTGTTTTTCCGTCTCCACCCACTTTACGACGGACGTTTAGATGGTTGCCATGATGCCGCTTCACGCCACTACCGCACGCCTAGAGCGCAGCACGATGATCCCGACTTCGCTCAAGAAGAGCGTGCGGCCGCGTGATGCGCGCGGCCGTTTCATCCGTCACCACGAGCGTCTGCCGGTTGCACTGGCCGATACGCGCGGTGCCTTGTTCGTGGTGTCGGAGATGGCGGACTTCATCAAGGCCGGCGGCCTGGGTGATGTGGCGGCGGCACTGCCGCGCGCATTGCGCCATCGCTACGACGTGCGCGTGTTGATCCCCGGCTACCGCGCGGTGCTGGCGCGCGCGGGCAAGGTGGAGATCGTGGGCCGTGTGCTGGCGCATGCCGCGCTGCCGGCCTGCGACATCGGCCGCATCGTGCAATCGGACGGCCTGCCGATCTACATCCTGCTGTCCAAGGAACTGTTCGAACGCGATGGCTCGCCGTATGTGAGCACCAGCGGTTCGGAGTTCGAAGACAACGCAATCCGCTTTGCCACCTTGTCGCACGCTGCCGCGCAGATCGCCGCCGGCCGTGCCGGGCTGGGCTGGCGGCCGCGCCTGCTGCACCTCAACGACTGGCCGTGTGCGCTGGCTGCCGCCTATGTGCGCTGGTCCGGCGGCACCACCCCGTGCCTGCTGACCATCCATAACCTGGCCTACCAGGGCCTGGTGCCGTATTCGATGGCCGCCGCACTGGGCATCCCGGCCGAGCGCGTCTCGGAGCTGGAGTTCTACGGGCAGATGTCGTTCCTGCGCGGCGGCATCGTGCATGCCGACCACGTCAACACGGTGAGCGTCAGCTACGCGCAGCAGATCACCGGCCCGGCGCAGGGCTGCGGGCTGGACCGCCTGCTGGCCGGCCGCGCCGCCAAGGGCGCGCTGAGCGGCATCGTCAACGGCATCGACGCCAGCTGGGACCCACGCACCGACGAATACCTGGACAGCCATTTCAGCGTGAACCACTGGCAGGGCCGCCAGGCCAACGCCGCGCAGGTGCGCAAGGCCTTCGGTCTGCGCGAGAGCACCGGCCCGCTGTTCGCGGTGGTGTCGCGCCTGGTGCACCAGAAGGGGCTGGACCTGATCTGCGAGGTCGCCCCGCAGATCGTGGCCGCCGGCGGCCAGATCGCGGTGATCGGCGGCGGTGAGCCGGAGATCGAACAACAGGTGGCCGAGCTGACCCGGCGCTATCCCGGCCAGGTCGGTGCGTTCATCGGTTTTGAGGAAGGCCTGGCGCGGCGCATGTTCGCCGGCGCCGACTTCCTGCTGATGCCCTCGCGCTTCGAGCCGTGCGGCCTGAGCCAGATGTACGCACAGCGCTTTGGCTGCCTGCCGATCGCGCATGCCACTGGCGGGCTGATCGACACCGTGGACGACGGTGTCACCGGGTTCCTGTTCCAGCAGGCCAGCGCCGAAGCGCTGCGGCGCTGCCTGGAGCGTGCCTTCCGCACCTTCCGCCTGCCCAGCCTGCTGTCGGCGATGCGCCGCGCCGCGATGCTGCGGCCCAGCGGGTGGGATGTGGCGGGCAAGAAATACATCTCGCTATACGAGCGCACCGCTGCAACCGCACCCGCTGTTGCGACGGTGTCATGAGCGAACGGTTGGGCGTGCACGGCCGGGACGCGGAGCAGGAGATGGCGGAAGGCGGCGGAGGGAGCGCCGTAGCACTGCAGGACCTGCAGGCGATCGCCGCCGGGCTCCCCGGCGACGCCTTTGCGGTGTTGGGGCCGCACGTGCAGGCCGATGGTCGCCTACGTGTGCGGGTCCTGGCGCCCGGCGCCGAGGCCTTGGGGCTGATCGATGGCTGCGGCAAATTGCTGGCCCGCATGCAGGCCAGTCCGATCGACGGTGTGTTCGAAGGCGAACTGGCGGCAGAGGCCGCGTACCGCCTGCGTATCGTCTGGCCGGACGTGGTGCAGGAGATCGAAGACCCATACGCGTTTGCGCCGCAGATCGATGAATCGGCGCTGCTGCAGATTGCTGCCGGCGACGGCCAGGCGCTGCGCGCCAACCTGGGCGCGCGGCATGTGCAGGTTGGCGAGGTGCCCACGGTGCGTTTTGCGGTGTGGGCGCCGCATGCCCAGCGCGTGGCAGTGGTGGGCGACTTCAACGGTTGGGAGCCACGCCGCCACCCGATGCGCCAGCGCAGCGGCGGCATCTGGGAGTTGGTGCTGCCACGCGTGGAGACCGGCGCGCGCTACAAGTACGCCATCACCGCCGCCGATGGCCGGGTCTTGCTCAAGGCCGACCCGGTGGCCCGCCAGAGCGAGTTGCCACCGGCCACCGCCTCGGTGGTGGCCAGTGCGGATGCGTTTGCCTGGACCGATGCCGAGTGGATGGCGCGCCGCAGCGCCACTGCCGAGCCGGCGCCGCTGTCGATCTATGAAGTGCACGCTGCCTCCTGGCGCCGCGATGGCCACGACCAGCCGCTGGACTGGGTGTCGCTGGCGGCGCAGTTGATCCCGTACGTGCAGGAGCTGGGCTTCACCCATATCGAACTGCTGCCGATCACCGAGCACCCGTTCGGCGGCTCGTGGGGCTATCAGCCGCTGGGCTTGTACGCGCCCACTGCACGGCACGGCAGCCCGGACGGGTTTGCCCAGTTCGTCGATGCGTGCCACCGCGCCGGCATCGGCGTGATCCTGGACTGGGTCAGCGCGCACTTCCCCGATGATGCGCATGGGCTGAGTCAGTTCGACGGCAGTGCCACCTACGAGCACGCCGACCCGCGCGAGGGCATGCATCGCGACTGGAATACGTTGATTTACAACTATGGCCGGCCCGAGGTCACCGCGTATCTGCTCGGCAGTGCGATGGAATGGATTGCGCATTACCACCTCGATGGCCTGCGCGTGGATGCGGTGGCCTCGATGCTCTACCGCGACTACGGCCGTGCCGAGGGCGAGTGGGTGCCCAACGCCCACGGCGGGCGCGAGAACCTGGAGGCGGTGGCGTTCCTGCGCCAGCTCACCGGCGAGATCGCCAGCCAGTTCCCCGGCGTGCTGACCATCGCCGAGGAATCCACGGCCTGGCCGGGCGTGACCGCGCCGATCAGCGAAGGCGGGCTGGGCTTTACGCACAAATGGAACATGGGCTGGATGCACGACACGCTGCACTACATGCAGCGCGACCCGGCCGCGCGCGCCCAGCATCACAGCCAGCTGACCTTCGGGCTGGTGTATGCGTTCTCCGAACGCTTCGTGCTGCCGCTGTCGCATGACGAAGTGGTGCACGGCACCGGCGGCCTGCTTGGCCAGATGCCCGGCGACGACTGGCGCCGCTTTGCCAACCTGCGCGCCTACCTGGCGTTGATGTGGGCGCACCCGGGTGACAAGTTGCTGTTCATGGGCGCCGAATTCGGCCAGTGGGCGGACTGGAATCACGACCGCTCGCTGGACTGGCACCTGCTCGATCACGCGCCGCATCGCGGCATGCAACAGCTGGTGCGCGATCTCAACCGCGCCTTGCGCCGCGTGCCGGCGTTGTACCGCGGCAACCACCGTGCCGATGGCTTCGAGTGGAGCGTGGCCGACGATGCGCGCAACAGCGTGCTGGCCTTCATTCGTCACGACCCCGACGGCGGCGCGCCGCTGCTGGCAGTGAGCAACCTCACCCCGCAGCCGCACCACGACTACCGCGTCGGCGTGCCGCGTGCCGGCGGCTGGCGCGAAATCCTCAATACCGACAGTGCCCATTACGGCGGCAGCAATCTTGGCAATGGCGGTCGTCTGCTGACCGAACCGACCGGGATGCATGGCCACGCGCAAAGCCTGCGCCTGACGCTGCCGCCGCTGGCCACGATCTACCTGCAAGCGGAGAAATGACATGATCGAGCGCAATGTGACCACGCCCGCCTGGGGTGCATGGCCGGCGGGCGACGGGCAGGTGCGCTTTGCGCTCTGGGCGCCCGATGCCCACACCGTGGAAGTGATCTTCGACAGCGGCGAGCGTGCCGCGCTGCAGCGGCAGGACGATGGGTTTTTCAGTGGTGTGGCGGCCTGCGCACTGGATGCGCGCTACCGCTACCGCGTGGATGGCCAGACGCCGGTGCCGGACCCTGCCTCGCGCTGGCAGCCCGATGGCGTGCACGGCTCCAGTGCGGTGCAGCGCGTTGACGGCTACCACTGGACGCACACGCAGTGGCAGGGCCGGCCGTGGGACGAGGCGGTGATCTACGAACTGCACGTCGGTGCCTGCGGGGGCTACGCCGGTGTGCAGGCGCAGCTGCCGCAGCTGGCGGCAATGGGCATCACAGCGATCGAGCTGATGCCGCTGAGCGCGTTTCCCGGTGCGCACAACTGGGGCTACGACGGCGTGCTGCCGTATGCGCCGGCCGAGGCCTACGGCACGCCGGACGAGCTGAAGGCATTGATCGACGCGGCACACGGCCATGGCCTGATGGTGTTGCTGGATGTGGTCTACAACCATTTCGGCCCGGACGGTAATTACCTGGGCAGTTACGCCTCGGCGTTCTTCAACGAAGACAAGCCCACGCCGTGGGGCGCAGCGATCGATTTCCGCAAGCCGCCGGTGCAGCGCTATTTCCTCGACAACGCGCTGATGTGGCTGCACGAATACGGCTTCGACGGGCTGCGCCTGGATGCGGTGCATGCGATCACGCCCAATGCGTTCCTGGATACCTTGCGCGAGACCATCGAGGCAAGCCTGCCGGCCGGGCGGCACGTGCATCTGGTGCTGGAAAACGAAGCCAACCAGGCCTCGCAACTGGACCGTGGCTACACCGCGCAATGGGACGACGATTTCCACAACGCGCTGCACGTGCTGCTGACCGGTGAGGAAGAGGGCTATTACGCCGCGTTTGCCGACCAGCCCACCCAGCATCTGGCGCGCGTGCTTGGCGAAGGCTTCGCCTATCAGGGCCAGCCCGATCCGCGCGGGCATGTGCGGGGCGAGCCGAGCGGGGCGCTGCCGCCGCACAAGTTCGTGATCTTTGCGCAGAACCACGACCAGATCGGCAACCGCGCCTGCGGTGAGCGGCTGAGCGTGCTGGTGTCGCCGCAACGGCTGCGCGCGGCGCTGGCGCTGACCGCATTGACGCCGATGATCCCGCTGTTCTTCATGGGCGAGCCGTGGGGCGCAACGCAGCCGTTCCTGTTCTTCACCGACTTCGGCCCGCCGCTCGACGATGCGGTGCGCGAAGGCCGCCGCCGCGAGTTTGCGCACTTTGCCGCATTCGCCGACCCGGCCAAGCGCGAAACCATTCCCGACCCCAACAGCCACGCCACCTTTGCCGCCTCGCGTGCGCCGATCGAAGACGCCGCGCACGGCGAGGGCGCGCAGTGGGCGGCCTGGTTCCAGGCGCTGCTGGGCGTGCGCCGGCAGTGGCTGGTGCCCGGCCTGGCGCAGGCGCGCGCGCTGCGTGCCAGCGTGCTGGCCGATGGTGCAGTCACCGCCACCTGGGAGTTGCTGGGCGGGCTGTGGCATATCGCCTTCAACGTTGGTGCCGATGCAGTGCCGTTGCCGCCGCTGCGTGGCCGCGTGGCGCATGCCGAAAACGTTGCGGCCGATGCGCAGACGCTGCCCACCGACAGCTTCATCGCCTGGTACGAGGAACACGCATGAGTACGCAGGAACTGCATGCCCTGGCCGCCGCGGCCGGGGTGATGGTGGATTGGGTGGACGCCAGCGACCAGCCGCGCCAGGTGGCGCCGGAGTCGATCCATGCCGTGCTCACCGCGCTGGAATTGCCCGCCGCCAGCGCCGCGCAGCGCGCCGACAGCCTGCAGCGCATCCGCGCCACTGCCGCCGAGCCGGCGCCGCTGGTGACGGTGAAGGTGGGCGAGCCCTTGCCGTTGCAGGTTGCGCCCAACGCACAGGGCCGCTGGCAGGCCGAAGACGGCAGCAGCGAGGCCGCGCGGGCCGATGCGCAGGGCCGGCTGCTGGCGCCGGCGCGCTTTGGCTACTGGACGCTGGAACTGGGCACCACGGCCCAGCAGGTGGCCGTGGCGCCGCAGCGCTGCTTCAGCGTGGCCGACGCCTGTGGCCAGCCGGTGCCGCGTGCGTGGGGCATGGCGCTGCAGGTGTATTCGGCCCGCAGCGCCGACGATGGCGGCATTGGCGATGCGGCCGGAGCCATGGAGTGGGTGCGGCAGGCCGCCGGCGCCAATGCCGATGCGTTGGCGCTGAGCCCGGTGCATGCCTCGCGCCCGATCACCGGCGGCTACAGCCCGTATTCGCCCAGCGACCGGCGGTTCCTGGACCCCTTGCATGCCGCACCGGTGTGCGTGCTGGGCGATGCCGTGCACACTGCGATTGCTGCCGTGCCCGGCCTGCGCGAGCGCCTGGACGGGCTGCATGGCACCGCATTGATCGACTGGCCGGCCTCGGCCGCTGCCAAGTGGGAACTGCTGCGCCAGCTGTCCACCCAGGTGACGCCGGACCACCCGGAGCTGGCGGCGTTTCGCGCCCAGGGTGGCGCGGCGCTGGAGGCGTTTGCGCACTTCGCCGCGCGCGATTTCGGCGATGGCGATGCGCACCTGCATGTGTTCACCCAATGGCTGGCCGCCCGCAGCTGGGCCGACGTGCAACGTGAAGCGCACGAGCGCGGCATGCGGATCGGCCTGATCGCCGACCTGGCGGTGGGCTTTGATCCGAACGGTGCCGAGGCCGCCGCCGCGGCCGACACCGTACTGCGCGGGCTGGTGCTGGGCGCGCCGCCGGACGCCTTCAATGCCGATGGCCAGCACTGGGGCATCGGTGCGTACTCGCCCACCGCGCTGCGCCGTAGCGGGTTTGCGCCGTATATCGCGCTGCTGCGTGCGGTGCTGCGCGACCGCGGCGGTATCCGCATCGATCACATCCTGGGCCTGCTGCGGCTGTGGGTGGTGCCCGATGGCGCCAGCTCCGGCGATGGCGCCTACCTGGCGTATCCGCTGCAGGACCTGCTCAATCTGCTCGCGCTGGAATCCTGGCGGCATCGCGCCGTCGTGATTGGCGAAGACCTGGGCGTGGTGCCGCCGGGCATCCGCGAAGAGCTCTCGCGCCGCGGCGTGATGGGCATCGACGTGCTGATGTTCACCCGCGACCAGGAGGGTGCCTTCGTGCCGCCGGCGCTGTGGCGTGCGGACGCGGTGGCCACCACCACCACTCACGATCTGCCCACCCTGACCGGCTGGCGCGCCGGCCGCGACATCGACTGGCGCCGCACGCTCGAGCTGATCCAGCCCGCGCAGGCGCAGGCCGACCACCAGACGCGCACGCGCGACGCTTCGCGCCTGGACGCGGCCGTGGCCGAGGCCGGCCTGGGCAGAGATGCGCCGTTGCTGGATGCGCTGCGCTTCACCGCCAGCAGTGTGTCGCCGCTGGCCCTGCTGCCGGTGGAAGACGCGCTGGCGCTGGACGAACAACCCAATCTGCCGGGCACCGTCGAGGTCCATCCCAATTGGCGCCGACGCCTGCCCGACCCCTTGCCCCAGGCGCAGCTGACCGCCGCGCTGCAGGGTTTTGCCGAGGCGCGCCGCGTCTCGGCCGTTTCGGAACCGCATCCATGATTCCCCTTCGCGCCACCGCCCGCCTGCAACTGCATGCCGGTTTCACCTTGCACGATGCGCTTGCGCAGGTGCCGTACTACGCCGGGCTGGGCATCAGCCATCTGTATCTGTCGCCGATCGGCACCGCGGTGCCGGGCTCCACCCACGGCTACGACAACATCGACCCCACGGTGGTCAACCCGGAGCTCGGTGGCGAAGACGCTCTGGTGGCGCTGTCACAGGCCGCACGCGCGCACGACATGGGCCTGATCGCCGACATCGTGCCCAACCACATGGCCACGCACGCGCAGAACGCGTGGTGGTGGGACGTCTTGCGCAACGGCCGCAGCGCCAAGCACGCCGACTGGTTCGACATCGATTGGCGCGCCCCGGGGCGCGACGGCAAGCTGTGGCTGGCGGTGCTCGACCGGCCCTATGCCAACGCATTGGCCGACGGCCTGATCACGCTGGTGCTGGATGACGACGGCACGCCCGCGCTGGCGCATTACGACCAGCGCTACCCGATCCGTCCGCAGACCCTCGACGTGCCGGAAGCCTCGGCGCGCGCGCAGTGGCTGCGCGACTACAACGACGGTGCCAAGCGCGGCGACGGCCGCCTGCACAAGTTGATCGAACGCCAGCCCTACCGCCTGAACTGGTGGCGCGTGGGCAACGACATGCTCAACTACCGCCGCTTCTTCGACATCACCTCGCTGGTGGCGCTGCGGGTGGAGCTGCCGGCAGTGTTCGACGCGGTGCATGCGCTGCCGCTGCGGCTGGTGGCCGAAGGCCATCTGGACGGCCTGCGCATCGACCATGTCGATGGCCTCACCGATCCCACCGGCTACGTGCGCAAGCTGCGCAGCCGCCTGGATGCGGCCGGCCGCCAGCGCGGGCTCAAGCCCGGCAGCCTGGGCCTGTACCTGGAAAAGATCCTCGCCCCCGGCGAGCACCTGCCGGCCGACTGGCCGTGCGACGGCACCACCGGTTACGACTTCATGGACCAGGTGGGCGGCGTGCTGCACGACGCGGCCGGCTTCAAGCCGCTGGCGCGCGCCTGGCAGAAGGTGAGCGGGCGCAGTGGCGACTTTGCGCAGGAAGAACGCAGCGCACGCGATGAGATGCTGCGCGGCTCGCTGCAGACCGAGTTCAATCGCGCGGTGGGTGCGTTGTCGGCCCTGGCGCGGCTGGATCCGCCCACCCGTGAGTTCAGCCCGCAGATGCTGGCACGTGGGCTGTGCGTGTTGCTGCGCTGGTTCCCGGTGTACCGCACCTATGCCGGCGCCAAGGGCCTGAGCGGTGCCGATGCGCAGCGCCTGCGCAGCACTGCCGCGCGCGCGCGCCAGGGCATGCCCGAGGCGATCGTCGCGGCGGTGGATGCCATCGAGCGCTGGCTGCTCGACGACAACGGCGCCGACCGCGCGCAGATTGCGCTGCGCCGCATCCTGCGCCGCCGGGTGGAGCAGTTGTCGGCCCCGCTCAATGCCAAGGCCGTGGAAGACACCGCGTTCTACCGCCACGGCGTGTTGTTGTCGCGCAACGAGGTCGGCAGCCATCCGACCCATTTTGCCAACGACATTGCGCAGTTCCATGCGCAGAACCAGGAACGCGCCAAGCACTACCCGCGCGCGCTGCTGGCCACCGCCACGCATGACCACAAGCGTGGCGAAGACTTGCGCATGCGCATGGCGGTGTTGTCCGAACAACCGCGCTGGTGGGTGGAGCAGAGCACGCAGTTCGATGCGCTGACCGAATCGCTGGAGGCACCGGCCCTGGCCGGCGGCGACCAGCAGATGCTGTGGCAGACCCTGGTGGCCGCCTGGCCGATCGGGCTGGGCGCCGACCAGACCGAGCCGCTGGCCGCGTTTGCCGAGCGCGTGGCGCAGTGGCTGCTCAAGGCCGTGCGCGAAGCCAAGCTGCACACCAGCTGGACCGATGGCTCGCCCGATTACGAACAGGCCGTGCAGGCCACCGTGGAGCAGGTGCTGTGCAGCCGCGCCGGCCTGCCGCTGCGCCGCGCGCTGTTGCGCGCCAGCAACCACATCGCCGCTGCCGGTGCGCGCAATGCGTTGGCGCAGACCACGCTGCGCCTCACCGTGCCCGGCGTGCCCGATCTGTACCAGGGCACCGAAGGCTGGGATCTGTCGCTGGTGGACCCGGACAACCGCCGCCCGGTGGACTACGCCCAGCGCCAGCAATGGCTGACGCTGCGCCGCGACTGGCATGCGCTGCTGCGCAGCTGGCGCGATGGCGCGGTCAAGGCGCGCCTCACCGCGGTGCTGCTGCAACTGCGCGCCGCGCATCCGGCGCTGTTCGCGCAAGGCGACTACCAGCCCTTGAACGTAGCCACCGGCACGCAGGCGCAAGTGATCGCCTTCCGCCGCCAGCATCGTGGCCAAGCGTTGATCGTGGCCGTCACCCGGCTGGGTGCCGGTGAGCAGGCATCTGGCGAGCTGCCGCTGCTGGTGCCGCCGGCGGAATGGGGCAACGCGGCGCTGGCCGTGCCGGATGGGGCGTATCGCAATGTGCTCGATGGCAGCACACTGCAGCCCCAGCGCGGGCGTCTTGCGCTGTCCACGCTATTTGCACGCTCCCCGGTGGCAGTGTTGCTGACCCCCTCAGAGGAAACACGATGAACGACACGCAGCGCCAGGCACGCCTCCGTCAGCTGGCACAGGAAATATGGGAGGCCGAAGGCCGCCCGGACGGGCATGCCGACCGCCACTGGGCCATGGCCGAGCGCCTGGTGGAGGCAGAAATTCGCGCCGCCGAGCAGGGCGCCGCTGCGCCCGCCGGCCCGCGTATCGTTGCATCGTCGTAATCGCGTTCCCGTATTCGTTCACCGCGTTCTAAGGAGTCACCGATGGCCACTCGCAAGTTCACCCAGCGCTCGCGCATTCGCGAAGGCCGTCCCAATCCACTCGGTGCCACCTGGGATGGCCTGGGCGTCAATTTCGCGCTGTATTCGCGCAACGCCACCCGCGTGGAGCTGTGCCTGTTCGATGAGCGCGGCCGCGAGCAGGAACGCATTCCGCTGCCCGAATACACCGACGAGGTCTGGCACGGTTATCTGCCCGACGCGCGCCCGGGCCAGCTCTACGGCTACCGCGTGCATGGCCCGTACGCACCCGATGCCGGGCACCGCTTCAACCACAATAAATTGCTGCTGGACCCGTATGCCAAGCAGATCGTGGGCGAGCTCAAATGGGCGCCGCATCTGTTCGGCTACACCATCGGTCATCGCGACAAGGACCTGAGTTTTGACCGCCGCGACAGCGCCGCGTTCATGCCCAAGTCCGCAGTGATCGACCCGGCCTTTACCTGGGGCCAGGACCGCCCGCCGCAGACCCCGTGGAACCGCACGGTGATCTACGAGGCGCATGTGCGCGGCCTGAGCATGCTGCACCCGGCCGTGCCACCGGAAAACCGCGGCACGTTCTCGGCACTGAAGACCGACGAGTTGATCGACCACATCAGTTCACTCGGCGTCACTGCGGTCGAATTGCTGCCCGTGCATGCCTTTGTCGATGACCAGTACCTGCTGGAAAAAGGCCTGCGCAATTACTGGGGCTACAACACGCTGGGCTTTTTCGCGCCGCAGGGCCGTTACATGTCCACGCGCACGGTGGCCGAGTTCAAGCAGATGGTGGCGCGGCTGCATCACGCAGGGCTCGAAGTGCTGCTGGATGTGGTCTACAACCACACCGCCGAAGGCAACGAGCTCGGGCCGACGCTGTCGTTCAAGGGCATCGACAACGCCAGCTATTACCGCCTGGCCGACGATCGCCGTTTCTACATCAACGACACCGGCACCGGAAACACCTTCGACCTCACCAACGTTGGCGCGCTGCGCATGGTGATGGATTCGCTGCGTTACTGGGTGCAGGAAATGCATGTCGACGGGTTCCGCTTCGACCTGGCCAGCATCCTCGGCCGCGAGCGCTACGGGTTCGATCCTTCGGGCAGCTTCCTGGATGCCGTGCGCCAGGATCCGGTGCTCAGCCAGACCAAGCTGATCGCCGAGCCATGGGACATCGGCCCCGGCGGTTATCAGGTGGGCAATTTCCCGCCAGGCTGGGTGGAGTGGAACGACAAATTCCGCGACAACGTGCGTGCGTTCTGGCGTGGCGATGGCGGCCAGCTGGCAGAACTGGCCACGCGCCTCACCGGGTCGGCGGACCTGTTCAACCACAGCGGCCGCCGCCCCACCGCGTCGGTGAATTTCGTCACCGCGCATGACGGCTTCACCTTGCGCGATCTGGTCAGCTACGAAGGCAAGCACAACCTCGCCAACGGCGAAGACGGCCGCGATGGCAGCGATCACAACATCTCCGCCAACTACGGCGCCGAAGGCGAGACCGACAACCCCGCCATCAAGCAGCTGCGGCGGCAACAGATGCGCAACCTGCTGGCCACCTTGCTGCTCTCGCAGGGCACGCCGATGTTGCTGGCCGGCGATGAATTTGGGCATAGCCAGAACGGCAACAACAACGCGTATTGCCAGGACAACGAGCTGACCTGGATCGACTGGACTGCGGCCACCAAAGCCGCCGCCGCCGATCAGGCCGCCTTCGTTCGCCGCCTGATCCGCATCCGTCAGCGGTACCCGTTGCTGCATCGCGCACGCTTCTTCGACGGCAAGTTCGATGAAGCACTGGGCCTGAAGGATCTGACCTGGCTGGCGCCCAACGGCAACGAGATGGACGAAGCCGCCTGGCACGACCCCGAAGCGCGTGCGCTGATGCTGCGCCTGGACGGCCGCTCGCCGACCACCGGCCTGCGCGAGATCGCCGCCAACGTGACGCTGCTGATGCTGATCAATGCCGCGCCCACCAGCGTCGCGTTCACGCTGCCGGCGATGCACGACGAACATTGGCGCGTGCTGGTGGACACCGCACGTCATGGCGGCCGCGTGGTCGCCGGTGGCAGCGAATGGAAGGCACCGGCGCATTCGCTCACCTTGCTGGCGGTGGAGCGTGACCGTATCGCCAGCAGCGCCCGGATCGTGTCGGAAGGCGCCCGCTGATGGCGGGGGCGCACTGATGGACGTGTTGTTGGCCGGGGCGACCGGTCTGGTCGGAAAGCATGTCCTGCAGCAATTGCTGGCCGATGCGCGTTGCACCGGCGTGGTGGCGATCACGCGTCGGCCGTTGACGCAGATCCACCCCAAGCTGCGCAACCAGGTGATCGACTTCGAACGCCTGGACAGCTGGACCGCACCGCACATGGAAGCGGCCATCTGCGCGCTGGGCAGCACCATGAAACAGGCCGGCTCGCGCGAGGCGTTTTATCGCATCGACCATGACTACCCGATGGCGATCGCGCGCGCCGCCTGCGCGCAAGGCACCTCAGTGTTCGTGCTCAACTCGGCAGCCGGCGCCAATGCCGATTCGCGGATCTTCTACAACCGCGTCAAAGGCGAGCTGGAACGCGATCTGCGCGCCGTGGGATTCCCTTCGCTGACCTTCGTGCGCCCAGGCCTGATCGGCGGCGAACGCGAAGAGCGCCGCACTGGCGAGCACCTCGGCAGCCTGGTGCTCGGCGCCCTCGGCCCGATCCTGCCACGCCGCTTGCGCATCAACCCGGCCGACCGCATCGCCGCCGCCATGGTCAGTGCCGCGCTGGCACCGGCGCGCGGCGAGCACAGCGTTGGCGCCGCGGAGCTGGCTGGTTGAGCGTGCGGCGGCGCCAGCGACAGGCACCCGTAGGAGCGCGCTCGCGCGCGATGAAGCGTTACCGGTGAAGCCTCATCGCGCGCAAGCACGCTCCTACAAATTCTCGTGCAGAGCAGTTCCAGCGCAAGTACGCGCAGGCCCTTGCCCACGCGGTAATGGCACGCCACACAGCACGCTGCACATCATCCGCCGCATGCGAACCCCGCGCGTCGTAGGAGCGCGCTCGTGCGCGATGGGCTTTACCGGTAACGCTTCATCGCGCGCAAGCGCGCTCTACAAATTCTCGTGCAGAGCAGTTCCAGCGCAAGTACGCGCAGGCCCTTGCCGACGCTGTAATGGCACGCCACACAGCACGCTGCACATCATCCGCCGCATGCGAACCCCGCGCGTCGTAGGAGCGCGCTCGTGCGCGATGGGCTTTACCGGTAACGCCTCATCGCGCGCAAGCGCGCTCCTACGACTCCGCGCGCAGAAGAAATCTCGTGCACGCATGCGCTGCCTAGGCTGTATCGCACGCCAGATCAAAGCGCCCAAGATCTGCAGCCATACGCAGCCCGCTGTCTGTAGGAGCGTGCTTGCGCGCGATGAGGCATCACCGATAACGCCTCATCGCGCGCAAGCGCGCTCCTACCAGACCGTCGAAAAAAGTGGTTCAAAACACGCAGTCACACACACCACTCCCTCACACCCCCAACGACTGGCCACCATCCACCGCCAGCACCTGCCCGGTGATCCAGCGTGCCTGTGGCGATGCCAGGAAGAGCGCGGCGTCGGCAACATGCTGCACCTGCCCGAAGCCGCCGAACGGAATGCTGTCGCGGATGCGTGCATACAACGCAGGTTCGTCGCGGCTGCGTTGTTCCCACAGCCCGCCGGGGAATTCGATCGAGCCGGGTGCGATCGCGTTGACGCGGATGCGGTCGCGCGCCAGCTCGGCGGCCAGCGTGGTGGTGTAGTAGTTGAGCGCGGCTTTGGCGGTGGAATAGGCGATCGCGCGCGGGGTGGGGCGCTGGCCGTTGATCGAGCTGATGTTGAGGATCACCGCATCGCCACTCTGGCGCAGATACGGCACTGCGGCGCGGTTACAGCGCACCGCGGCCATCAGGTCGACATCCAGGCCGGCTTGCCAGCTTTCGTCGTCATTGCCGTGCCCGTAGCCGGAGGCGTTGTTGACCACCACGTCCAGGCCGCCCAATGCCTGTGCAGCGGCATGCACATAGCGCTCGATCTGCGCGGCGTCGGCCAGGTCGCAGGCAAACGTATGCACCGACGCTCCGTGCGCTGCGAGCTGGGCAGCGGCATCTGCCAGGCCGTTGGGATTGCGTGCGCACAGCGAGACCTGCGCGCCGCTGTGGACAAAGGCCTGCGCAATTGCCAGGCCGATCCCGCGGCTGCCGCCGGCGATCAGCACGCGTTGGGGTTGTGGGGGAGGTGTGGACATGGCGGCACTCGCATTGGTAAAGCCGCATTATCGATCACCGCCATGCCAGCCACTGTGCACTTACGGCGCTGCGGCGGGCAGCAACCGCGCGGTGTCATTCTGCGCAGCACGGCGCTGCACTGCGATTGGCGCGGCATGACGCAGCACCTTTCCCAGGCCGTGCCCGCTGTCATCTGAATGCAACCCGTCGCGCGTGACCCGCGCAGCGCAATCCTCATCACCATGCGGCATGTGCTCATGCGCAACCGCATGCGCGCCGCTAACCATTTGTTTACACACCGCCGCAGCGCTGCGGGCACAACGTGCAGGTCTTCGAGCGGGAACTGCACATGGAAACCCACATCACGGTCATCGGCGCCGGCTTCTGCGGCAGTGCGCTGGTGCGCGCATTGGCGCAGGGCGCCGACGCGCAAGTACGCATCACGCTGGTGGGTGTGGCCGAGACCTTCGGCAGCGGCATCGCCTACGGCGCTGCACGGCCGGAGCATCTGCTCAACGTGCGTGCCAAGGACCTGGGCATCGATGCCCAGGCACCGGCAGCCTTTGCCGACACGCTGCACCTGGACGAATCGGGACGGCTGGAATTTCTGCCGCGGCTGGCCTATGGCGACTATCTGCGTAGCGAGCTGGATACGGCAGTCGGCGCGGCGCAGGCGTCGATCGTGCGGTTGTCGCAGGAAGCGGTGGCGGTGGAGCGCGCGCGGCGGGGTTTTCGTGTGTTCCTGGCCAATGGCGATGCGTTCCAGACCGACCAGGTGGTGCTCGCGGTGGGCGCGTTGCAGCCGCAGGCACTGGCCGGCATCGGGCCGCGTTTGAGCGTGCACCCGCGCTACATCGGCTGGCCGTGGCAGGGCGATGCGTTGTCGCGGTTGTCCCCCGACGATGACGTGCTGATCGTTGGTACCGGCCTGACCATGGTGGACGTGGCGCTGAGCTTGCACGCACGTGGCCACCGCGGCCGCCTGCTGGCGATCTCGCGGCGCGGCCTGGCACCGCAGGCGCATCTGCGCCAGCCGAGTGCGGCATTGGAGCTACCGCCGCATCTGCAACGGGCCATCAAGGATGCCGATCTGCGTGCCCTGTTGCGTGGCGTGCGCCAACTGAGCGTGGTGGTGGACGATTGGCGGCGCGTGGTGGATGCGTTGCGCCCGCATCTGCAGCCGCTCTGGCAACGTTTGGAGCTGGGCCAACGCGCGCGCTTTTTGCGCCATTTGCGCCCGTATTGGGAAGTGGCGCGGCACCGCGTGGCACCAGGTGCGGCCGACCAATTGGCGCAGCTACAAGACAGCGGGCAGCTGCAGGTGGTGGCGGCGCGGTTGTTGCGTGCGCGCTGGGTGCCGGACGGTGTGGAAGCGGTGATCCGTCCACGCGGGGGCGCCGATGCGCAGACCCGCCGTTTCGATGCGGTGGTGCGCGCCACCGGGCTGGATACCGACATCGACCGCACCAGCGACCCCTTGATCGCCGGCATGCGCGAAGCCGGCTTGCTGCGGGCAGATCCGCTTGGCCTGGGCGTGGATACCGACCCGCAACTGCGCGTGCGCGATGGCGCCGGCCAGGTGGTGCCGGGGCTGTATTGCGTGGGGCCGCTGCTGCGCGGGCGCTATTGGGAAATCACTGCGGTGCCGGAATTGCGTGTGGCCACGCGCGCGTTGGCCGAGCGCTTGCTGCAGGGCGCAACGCCTGCGTTACAGCCGCAACCCGACGCCACACCGCGCGAGGTCAACGCAAGGCCATAAGGTGTGGGCCGGCTGCCGCCACGCGCGTGCAGTGAGATGTCAGGCGGATCACTGTTGGCAGTCATGACAGCGGTGCGATGCGGCAAGGGTGGGCATGGCAGTCGTCAGTAGGCTCGCAACGCATGCACAGCCTCTGCGCGCATGGGTATAGCCGGCGATGTGGATCGGTTGCGCACTTCTGCGCAGCCGTCGCCAAACAGCGCAAACATGCCGCGTGATGCGTAGCGCACTGCACTGCTGCAGACAGCACTGGGTCACGTTGTGGGCCCTGGATTGCCTAGAGTCCAGGCCGCTTCATTCCCCTGTCTGCCTGGAGCTTGCCATGTTTCGTCCCGCATCTATCGCCGTGACCGCCGCGCTGTGCGCCTGCGCGCTGCCCGCCCTCGCCAGTGAAACCCTCAACAGCCGCACCGACGTGCTTGCCGCACTGTAAGCCGGCTACGACGTCAGCGTGAGCACGGACCTGAGCCGCTGCACACCGGAAGAGGGCACGCCGGTGAGCCGCACGCGTGGCGGCCGCCATATCGATGCGTATCGCATCACCGACGACGGCAACGTGGCCTTCTCCGGCGCGCACTTCACCGTGGCCAACGACGGCAAGCCGATCCAGCAGTTCATGCGTTATCAGCTGCGCCCGGATGGCAGCGTGCGTTTCACCACTTACATGTACGACCTGCCCGGTCTGCAGCAGCGCGGCCCGGTACTGGCGTATCAGTGCGCGTTCAATGAGGGTGCGCGTTTCCACGCGGATTGAAGCGCTCGCGCGTGCTGCTAAAAAGGCGCGCTGGTTTGGTGAACTGCTGCAAGCAGGCGCCTTTGCGCCGCGCACGGAGCACGACCGCTAACGCGTGCTCCGCTACCACGCTGCCACGCTGCAGCTTCAGCCTGCACGCAACCACAGCCGCAGTCACCGGCAGCGCTGTCGCCCTGCACGGCCCGTGACCGAACGCACACCCTCAGTGCTGCGCGGGTTCCTGCACCGCCACTGCGGTGGCGGGCGTGCTCTCCCAGCCGCCGCCCAGCGCCTTGAACGCGGCTACCGCGCTGCGGGCCGCCTCGGTCTGCGCCTGCAGTTGCGCATCGGAGGTGCGCAGCAAGGCGTCGTCGGCGTTGAGGACTTCGATCAGGCTGACCACGCCCTTCTCGTAGGCTGCGGCGGAGGCGCCGCGTGCCTTGCCCAGCGCGTCCACGCCTTGTGCCAGCACGGTGGCCTGCTGCTCGCGTTTGACCAGCGCGGTGAGCGCGTTTTCCACATCTTCGGTAGCGCGGAGCACGGCAAGCCGATAGGCGGCCAGCTGTTCGGCTTCCTGGCCCTTGGCCTGTGCGATCTGCGCGTTGATGCGGCCGAAATCGAACAGCCGCCAGCGCAGCCCGAGCACGCCGGCCGATTGCGCGGCGTCGCCGGTGAACAGGTTGGCGCCGGAGATGGCGGTGGCACTGCCGATCAATCCACTCAGCGAGAATTTGGGGTAGTACTCGGCCATGGCCACGCCGATGCGCGCGTTGGCCGCGGCCAGCCGGCGCTCGGCCACGATCAGGTCCGGCCGCCGCCGCAACAGGTCCCCCGGCGAGGCGGCGCCGGTCACCTGCGGGGCGGTCGGGATCGGCGTGCTGGCCGCCAGCTCGGCCCGGTGGGTGCCGGGCGTGGCGCCCAGCATCACGTCCAGGGCGTTCATCGCGGCGGTCAGCGCGGTTTCCAGCGCGGGCACGCCGGCCTGGGCCTGGGTCAGCGCGCCCTGCGCCTGATGCACCTGCAGGTCGGCTGCCAGGCCCTTGCCCTGCAGCAGCGTCACCATGGCGGGCAGCTGCTGTTGGGTGGCGACCTGGCGCTGGGCCACCGCCAGCCGTGCCTGCAGGCCGCGGATGCTGATGTAGGTGTCGGCGGTCTGCGCCGCCACCGCCAACCGCGTGGCGGCAGCACCGGCAGCGCTGGCCTGGTAATCGGCCAGTGCCGCCTGGCGGCCACGGCGCAGCCCGCCGAACACATCGATCTCCCAGCTGGCATTGGCGGTGGCTTCGTAGACGCTGGCATAGCGGTCGAAGTCAGGGGTGTTGCGCAGCACCTGCCCCAACGGGGTTTCCAGCGACTGGTAGGCGCGGGTGGCCTGGCCATTGATGCTTCCGGAGGGCAGCAGGGCGGCGTTGGCCGCGCCCAGCCCCGCGCGCGCCTGGGTCACGCGCGCGGCGGCCTGGGCCAGGTCCAGGTTCTGCGCCAGCGCCGCTGTGACATACCGGTCCAGGGCCGGGTCGCCAAAGCCGGCCCACCAGCGCGACAGATCGACCGGGGCAGCGGCACTGCGCTGCTCGGCGGCGTCCTGGGCCAAGTAACGGTCCGGCAGAGGGGCGTCGGGGCGAGCGTACTCGGGGCCGACCGCGCAGCCGGCAAGGCTGGCGGCAAGCAGCACGGTGAGGGTGCGCAAAGAAGGGCATGGCGGGGCCGGTCCGGCAGTGGAAGTGTGGTGACTATAATGCGAATCGGTCACTTTTGTATGTCCTGCGTCGGAGCGTTAAGCTGTGCGCATGAGCAAAGCATCCAGTTACCCCGTGTCGGGCCGCGGCCCGGCCGACCATGACGTGCGCGACCAGATCGTCAACGCCGCCACCGAGCATTTCAGCCGCTACGGGTACGAGAAGACCGCCGTCTCGGACCTGGCCAAATCCATCGGTTTCTCCAAGGCGTACATCTACAAGTTCTTCGAATCCAAGCAGGCCATCGGCGAGATGATCTGCAGCAACTGCCTGCGCCAGATCGAGGACGAGGTGCGCGCCGCCGTGGACGAAACCGACTCGCCACCGGAGAAATTACGCCGGATGTTCAAGGTGATCGTGGAGGCGAGCCTCCGGCTGTTCTTCCAGGATCGCAAGCTGTATGAGATTGCCGCCTCGGCGGCTACCGAGCGCTGGCAGTCGGTGGTGGCCTACGAAGAGCGGGTGCAGACGCTGCTGCAGGAGATCCTGCAACAGGGCCGCCAGGGCGGCGATTTCGAGCGCAAGACCCCGCTGGATGAAGCCACCCGGGCGCTCTACGTACTGATCCGCCCGTACACCAATCCGTTGCTGATGCAGCACAGCCTGGACGTTATCGACGAGGTTCCCGGGCTGTTGTCGGGGCTGGTGTTGCGCAGCCTGTCGCCTTAATGTGTTCGTGACTATTGACTGATTTGGTCACAAGTACCAAGATGCGAGCCATCCTTGAACTCCACTGGAACTCGCATGCGTCGGCGCCGTCTTGTTGTTGCATCCCTGCTGTGTGTGCTGCCGCTGGCGTTGGCCGGCTGTGGCGACAAGACCCCGCCTGATCCGCGCACCGCTACGCCGCTGGTGCGGGTGGCGACGGTGGGCGACGCCAGTTCGGCGGCGCGCAGCTTTTCCGGCACGGTGGCGGCGCGGGTCCAGAGCGACCTGGGCTTCCGCGTCTCCGGCAAGGTGTCCGAGCGCCTGGTCGATGCCGGGCAGCGGGTAACCCGCGGCCAGCCGCTGCTGCGGATCGATCCGGTCGATCTCAAGCTCGCTGCCCAGGCGCAGCAGGAAGCGGTGACTGCCGCGCGGGCGCGGGCGCAGCAGGCAGGCGAGGACGAAGCGCGCTACCGCGACCTGCGCGGTACCGGCGCCATTTCGGCCTCGGCCTACGACCAGATCAAGGCCGCCGCCGATGCCGCCAAGGCACAGCCGAGCGCGGCGCAGGCGCAGGCCGATGTGGCGCGCAACGCCAACCGCTACACCGACCTGGTGGCCGACGCCGACGGCGTGGTGATGGAAACGCTGGTCGAGCCGGGCCAGGTGGTTGCGGCCGGGCAGCCGGTGGTGCGGCTGGCGCACGCCGGCCCGCGCGAAGCGGTGATCCAGCTGCCGGAAACCCTGCGCCCGCAGGTCGGCTCGGTGGCCCAAGCCACGCTGTTCGGCAACGCCGCCGTCACCGTGCCGGCCACCTTGCGCCAGCTGTCCGAGAGCGCCGACCGGCTCACCCGCACCTTCGAGGCACGCTATGTGCTGGACGGCGCGCTCGCACAGGCACCGCTCGGCACCACGGTCAGCGTGCGCGTCCCCGGCGGCACCGCCTCCGGGAACCAGGCCGGCCTGCAGGTACCGCTGGCCGCGCTGTTCGACGCCGGCAAGGGGCCGGGCGTGTGGGTGATTGCCGGCAACCCGACCAGGGTGAGCTGGCGGCCGGTGATGGTGCTGGGCCTGGACGATGACCACGCCAACGTGGCCGGCAAGTTGGCACGCGGCGAGCGCATCGTGGCGTTGGGGGCGCATCTGTTGCGCGAAGGCGAGCAGGTACGCATTGCCGGCGAAGGCGTGGCCGGTAGCAGCGCGGCCACTGCTGGCAGCACCGCCAAGGCGGCAGGAGCGCAGCCGTGAGCGAGGGCCGGTTCAATCTCTCGGCGCTTGCCGTGCGCGAGCGCTCCATCACGCTGTTTCTGATCTTCCTGATCTCGCTGGCCGGCCTGGTGGCGTTTCTCAAGCTCGGTCGTGCCGAGGACCCGGCATTCACCATCAAGGTGATGACGATCGTGACCGCCTGGCCCGGTGCCACGCCGCAGGAAATGCAGGACCAGGTGGCCGAGAAACTCGAAAAGCGCATGCAGGAATTGCGCTGGTACGACCGTACCGAAACCTACACGCGCCCGGGTCTTGCGTTTACGACGCTGACCTTGATGGACAGTACCCCGCCTGGGGAGGTGCAGGAGCAGTTCTATCAGGCGCGCAAGAAGGCCGGCGATGAAGTGGCCAACTTGCCGGCCGGCGTGATCGGGCCGCTGATCAACGACGAATATGCCGACGTCACCTCTGCGCTGTTCGCGCTCAAGGCAAAGGGCGAGCCGCAGCGCTTGCTGGCACGCGATGCCGAGACCCTGCGCCAGCGCATCCTGCACGTGCCGGGCGTCAAGAAGGTCAACATCATCGGCGAGCAACCCGAGCGCATCTTTGTCGAGTTCTCGCATGAGCGTCTGGCCACGCTGGGGGTCAGTCCGCAGGACGTGTTTGCCGCACTCAACGCGCAAAACGCGTTGAATGCGGCCGGCTCGGTGGAAACGCGCGGGCCACAGGTGTTCATTCGCCTGGATGGTGCGCTCGATAGCCTGCAGAAGATCCGCGACACCCCGTTGGTCGTGCAGGGCCGCACGCTGAAATTGTCCGATATCGCCACCGTCAAACGCGGCTACGAAGATCCGTCCACCTTCATGATCCGCAGCGGCGGCGAACCGGCGTTGTTGCTGGGCATCATCATGCGCGATGGCTGGAATGGCCTGGATCTGGGCAAATCGCTCGACGCCGAAGTGGGGGCGATCAATGCCGAACTGCCGCTGGGCATGCGTCTGAGCAAGGTCACCGACCAGGCCGTCAACATCGATGCGTCGGTCGGCGAGTTCATGACCAAGTTTTTCGTCGCGTTGCTGGTGGTGATGCTGGTGTGCTTCGTCAGCATGGGCTGGCGCGTGGGCATCGTGGTGGCGGCAGCCGTGCCGCTGACGCTGGCAGCAGTGTTCGTGGTGATGCTGGCGACTGGCAAGAATTTCGACCGAATCACGCTGGGCTCGCTGATCCTGGCGCTGGGCTTGCTGGTCGACGACGCCATCATCGCCATCGAGATGATGGTGGTGAAAATGGAAGAAGGCTATAGCCGCGTTGCCGCCTCGGCGTATGCCTGGAGCCACACCGCCGCACCGATGTTGTCCGGCACCCTGGTCACCGCGGTGGGCTTCATGCCGAACGGATTTGCTGCGTCCACGGCCGGCGAATACACCAGCAACATGTTCTGGATCGTGGGCATTGCGTTGATCGTGTCGTGGGTGGTGGCGGTGGTGTTCACGCCGTATCTGGGCGCGAAGATGCTTCCCGACCTGAAGAAAGTCGAAGGCGGCCACGCAGCGATTTACAACACGCCGCGCTACAACCGCTTCCGCCAGGCGCTGGGTCGCGTCATTGCCCGCAAGTGGCTGGTCGCAGGGTCCGTGGTGGGGCTGTTCGTGCTGGCGGTCGTGGGCATGGGCATGGTCAAGAAGCAGTTCTTCCCGATCTCCGACCGGCCCGAAGTGCTGGTGGAAGTGCAGCTGCCGTACGGCACCTCGATCAACCAGACCAGCACGGCGGCCGCCAAGGTGGAAGCCTGGCTGTCCAAGCAGAAGGAAGCAAAGATCGTGACCGCCTACATCGGTCAGGGCGCGCCGCGCTTTTTCCTGGCGATGGGTCCGGAACTGCCGGACCCCTCGTTCGCCAAGATCGTGGTGCGCACCGACGACCAGCACGAGCGCGATGCGCTGAAGCTGCGCTTGCGTGAGGCGATCGCGCAAGGCCTGGCACCGGAAGCGCGCGTGCGCGTGACGCAATTGACCTTCGGCCCGTATTCGAAGTTTCCGGTCGCCTACCGGGTGAGCGGCCCGGACCCGACGGTGCTGCGCGGCATCGCTGCGCAAGTCATGCAGGTGATGCAGGACAGCCCGATGCTGCGCACCGTCAATACCGACTGGGGCGTGCGCACACCGACCCTGCATTTCAGCCTGGACCAGGATCGCTTGCAGGCGGTGGGGCTGACCTCGGCCGCGGTCGCCCAGCAGTTGCAGTTCCTGCTCAGCGGCGTGCCGATCACGCTGGTGCGCGAGGATATCCGCAGTGTGCAGGTGGTGGCGCGGTCGGCCGGCGATACTCGTCTGGATCCGGCACGCATCGCCGACTTCACCCTGGCCGGCGGCAACGGCCAACGCGTCCCGCTGTCGCAGGTAGGTAAGGTGGATGTGCGCATGGAAGAGCCGGTCATGCGGCGCCGCGATCGCGTGCCGACCATCACGGTGGGCGGCGATGTCGACGACACGCTGCAGCCGCCGGATGTCTCGGCTGCGATCACCAGGCAGCTGCAGCCGATCATCGACAAACTGCCCAGCGGATATCAGATCAAGGAGGCCGGCTCCATCGAGGAGTCCGGCAAGGCCACCGCCGCGATGCTGCCGCTGTTCCCCATCATGCTGGCGGCCACGTTGCTCATCATCATCCTGCAGGTGCGCTCGATCTCGGCGATGGTGATGGTGTTTCTGACCAGCCCGCTCGGCCTGATCGGCGTGGTGCCGACCTTGATCCTGTTCCAGCAGCCGTTCGGCATCAATGCGCTGGTGGGATTGATTGCGCTGTCGGGCATCCTGATGCGCAACACGCTGATCCTGATCGGACAGATCCATCACAACGAAGCCGAGGGTCTGGATCCGTTCCATGCGTTGGTGGAAGCCACCGTGCAGCGTGCGCGTCCGGTGATTCTGACGGCACTGGCGGCGATCCTGGCATTCATTCCACTCACCCATTCCGTGTTCTGGGGCACCTTGGCCTACACGCTGATCGGTGGCACGTTGGCCGGCACCGTGTTGACCCTGGTGTTCCTGCCGGCGATGTATTCGATCTGGTTCAAGATCCGGCCCGATCCCGGCAAAGGGAATAACGCACCGGACATTGCCCGGCCTGCATGAAGCACTTCTGCGACCGTGGCCACAGTGCCGTCGCAGCGCAATGTCGTGCGCCATCGTCACCACCTTCCGAACGCATGCCCTGCAGGCCGCACGCGTATCGCCGATGTCTTTCTCTTGATTGAAGGAACCGCAATGCAACAGCAGACCGTTGTGCTGATCACGGGCGTGTCGTCCGGCATTGGCCGTGCCGCCGCAGAACACTTCGCCCGAGCCGGCTGCCTCGTTTACGGCAGCGTGCGTCACCTGGCCGGTGCCACACCGTTGACGGCCGTGGAGCTGGTGGAAATGGATATCCGCGATGCCGCATCGGTGCAGCGTGCGGTCGATGGCATCGTCGCCCGCGCGGGCCGCATCGATGTGCTGGTCAACAACGCAGGCACCAATCTTGTCGGTGCCATTGAAGAAACCAGCGTCGACGAAGCGGCCGCATTATTCGACATCAACCTACTCGGCATCCTGCGCACCGTGCAGGCCGTGCTGCCGCACATGCGTGCACGCGGCCAGGGCCGCATCGTCAATGTCAGCTCGGTGCTGGGGTTCCTGCCGGCGCCGTACATGGGCGTGTATGCCGCCTCCAAACATGCGGTGGAAGGGCTGTCGGAAACGCTGGATCACGAACTGCGTCAATTCGGCATTCGCGTGACGCTGGTGGAGCCTGCGTATACGAAAACCAGCCTGGGCAGCAATTCGCCGGTGGTTCAGGCCACCATTGCCGATTACGACCGCGAGCGTGGCGTGGTGGCGCGGGCAGTCACGCACAGTATCGACACCGCGCCGGAACCGCATGGCGTGGCCGCCACCGTGGTGGAGGCGGCGCTGGGCAGGTGGCGCATGCGCCGCACACCCGCCGGGCAGGCATCGCTGCTGAGCAAGCTGCGCCGGTTCCTGCCCGCCAGCGCGGTGGACGGCAGCCTGCGCAAGCAGCTCGGGCTGCGGTGAGATGCGTCAGGGTGTCGATGCGGCCGGGAACGCAGGGGTTGGGCCGTACGGCGCGATTGCGTCAGTCCAGGCGCGCATGCCGCCATTTGGCGGTTCTGCAGCACCACTTGATGCTGGATTCACCGAGGATGCCGCCTTGGCCTCACAATAGGCGGCCAGTCCCCACCACCGATGTCGCCATGCGCAAGACCTACCAGCTCAACCTCGAAGGCAAGAACCGCGATCGTCTGCTGGAATCCAGCAAGCACGATATCCGCAAGTACATCCGCCGCGAGCGCCGCAAGGAGCTGCCGGCTGGCGCGGACTACTGGGACTTCGAGATGCGCTTCGGTGTGGATGAAGCCAGTGCCGTGGCACTGCCGCCGGCCGAGCTGATCCGCTCGATCAACGCACTCGTCGCCGACGGTGGCGAGCAGTTCTTCGTCGAAATCCTGCGCAAGCCGGGCAAGCGCACGCCACGCGCGCAGAACGATCATGCGTTCGGTGATGGCGAACTGGATTTCGAGCAGGATTGAGGTGTGATCGTCGTCCCGTCGGCGGCGCACCGCTGCGGGACGAGCAGTTGCTGGCGGATTGTCGACCGCATCGCATGGACGAGCCAGGCCTCGCGCGTTGCGGATGGCAACTGGCAGGGGTGCAGGAGGCCTGCGGTGACTTGACGCTGGCGAGCGTCCTTATTGGCGAAGCGACGGGGACGCTGCCATCGGCCAACCCTCCTGGTGCTTGGTAGCGGACACTTACCGCTCGGACGCAGCGGTTCGAGCGGGCCGTGGCTGGCCGACGCTGTTGCGCCAGCGCGTTTTTGCTGGGCGGTTGCGGCTTACGCATGCTGTGCGCGTTCGGTTACCAAGGCCGGCGGTTGCCAGGCCAGCCCGCGCTGCAGTGCGGCGGTGTGGGCGCAGTCATCACGCACCGGTGCTAGGACTGCTCGCGCCGGTACGTTCGCTACTTTCAGCCCGGCTTGCCAGCCTGCGCCTGCGCCGCGGCACGTAATTTGTCCTTCTTGCTCGGCCGCTTGCCCTTGATGCCGCCGTTGTCATCCGCTGCACGCGCCGCTGCGCCGGACGCATGGTCGGGGGCAGGCGCCTGGACCGGAGTTGGCTCGAACCCTTCGATCACGCTGGTCGGCACGCGCAGGCCCTGGCGTTTTTCGATCAGCCGCCACTGCTGGGCGCTGTCTGCCGTGACGAAGCTGATCGCCACGCCGCTGGCACCGGCGCGTGCGGTGCGGCCGATGCGGTGGGTGTAGTCGACAGTGGAGCGGGGCAGGTCGTAATTGAGCACGGCCGGCAAGGCGTCGATGTCGATGCCGCGCCCGGCCAGGTCGGTGGCCACCAGCACCTGCACGTCCGCCTGTTTGAAGGCGCGCAGCGTGCGTTCGCGGCGGCCCTGGCTCAATTCGCCGTGCAGCGGCAAGGCGGCGATGCCGGTCTTGCTCAGTTTCTCGGCAACCTTGTCGGCGCCGTGGCGGCTGGCGACGAAGACCAGCAGTTGCGGCCATCCGTGTTCCAGCAGCAGGTGGCGCAGCAGCTGCGTACGTTGGCCGGCATCCACTGCGATGGCGCGTTGCGCGATCGCCGGTGCCTGTTCGGGCGTGGCGCCGAGGGTGATGCGCAACGGATCGCGCAGGCGACGCTTGGCCAGCGACGCGATGGCGGCTGGGAAGGTGGCCGAGACCAGCACGCTTTGCCGCTGCGCCGGCAGCAAGGCCAGGATGCGATCGAGCTCGGCGCCAAAGCCCAGGTCCAGCAGGCGATCGGCCTCGTCCAGCACCAGCGTCCTTACCTGCGACAAGCGCAGTGCATTGTGCGCCACCAGGTCCAGCAGCCGCCCCGGGGGGGCGATGACGATGTCCGCGCCACCGCGCAGCGCTATCAGTTGCGGGTTGATGGCCTCACCGCCGGTGGCGGCGACGATCTTCAGTCGTCGCGGCAAGGCGGCGGCCAGCGACAGCAGGGTCTGCGCGACTTGCGCGACCAGCTCACGTGTCGGTACCAGGATCAGCCCGCCCAGCACGCGCGGCGCCTGTTCCGGCGCCTGCAGGCGCTGCTGCAGCAGCGGCAAGGCATACGCCAGGGTCTTGCCCGAGCCGGTCTGCGCGGTGGCGATCAGGTCGCGTCCGGCCAGCATCGGCGGAATCATCGCGACCTGGATCGGCGTGAGCGTACGCACACCGGCCCTGGCGAGCGCGGACTCGAACACGGGCTGTAGCTGTAGCGACAGCAAATCTGCTTTCAGTGACATCGCGCGATTATCCGCGCATTGTCGACGGCGTGCATGCCGAAACGAAGTGCAGGTGCGCTAGCCGCGCATGGCGCTCCACGGCGCCGCCAAGCGGCAGTGGCAACAACCGGTGTGTCGACCCGAGGTGTGCTGCGCCCAATGCGACTTCGCCTTGGCCGTGGCCCGGTCTCCCGGGGTGGGTCAGGCTATGGGGAGCGTGCGCCTGTGACCCGGGTGTTTCCCACGGAAAGCGCCAGAAGTGGCGAAAAATCTGAAGATCCACGCGCGACTCTCCGGAACGAGGCGACATCGCGCACTCTCAGGACTCAATGTTCAGACCTTCCCTAGCGCAGCGTTGCTCAAGCGGTCCGAATTGATGAAGACCTTCCGGAGATGCACACGGACGATGCAATGCTTCGCCTATGGGCAATACGTTCTAACTGCGCGCGTTGTTTGACTGGCGATGAATGCTAGGTAGAAATTCTTGTTTCTAAAAGTGGTGGTATCACGTTATGGAAGCAAAGATTGCCGACGGCAGGGTCCACTTCATGCGCAGAGGCGACTTCCTGCGCGCAGAGGCAAATGCACCAGTGCAGAGTCGTGGGCGACGGCACGGTGCTACTGCCAGTCGGCGCCGAAAAAACGCGTTGTTGCAGAAGCGACAACGCAGGCACATAACGCGCTTTCCAGTTAAAGGGATGTAGCGAGGCCGCTTTATCCGTTCAAGGTGTGGTCGCCATCGCGACTTGTCAGCGTGGCTGTGGGCAGCCTGCCGGCTTGCCAATGGCATGTATGCGCCGAGTGGCACACTCTTTTGCGGTGGTCGCCATTTGCAAAGAGTGGAATATCACCTTTGCTTAAGTTGATGCAATCATCTGTAAATTTCGCTTCTCGCAACAAATATTCCTGGTGCAAAAAGAAAAGAATCTAAACATGGAGGAATATTGACGTTGCGGCGTCATACTGAGGTGAAAATTGTATTTCTTATTGGCGCTGCAATAAGCCTTAATCGTGGAGATTTTTTTACCTGACAAGTCCGATTCGTGGCGCATCAAGCAGTAGCTATAACTACTCCCATGAAAGCAATCCAGAAAGCTCGCCACCGCAGCAGGGACAACCTTCGAATCCACCTCCGTCTGCTCAGTTCAGCGGTCTGCAACACATGAGTAGTCGCCATCGTCGGCGTGGAGAGCTCTTAAATGTCAGATTCTCGACAGAGGAGCCCACTGTTCACGATTTGCCTCGCGAGGATCGAAAGCCTGGTATTGTGCTGAGTGATGACACTGCACTTAGTTACAGAGCAGGCCAGCTCTACGCTACGTATCCGCGAGGTCTTCCCAGCGATGTCAAGAGGTCTACTAAGAGAGATCCAAAACTATATGCTGCATACAAAGACTTATTAAAAAATAATGGTTATAAAGGTTAGAAATTAAAGATAAACCTGTCTTAGCCGGGCCGACAAATTGTCGGCCCGGTCGCATACGCGTTCCAATATTGCAGCGCGGTCTGAGTTATAAGGCGTTTGGCTAAGGAGCCTCTGAACAAGGCGCCACAGATACACGAAATTGCCCGCCTCATGTTGATGAGTGATCCATGCAACTGATGTTCAGTGACACCGAGAGCCTGGGCAAGCGCAAGCAGACCCGGCACGAGATCTTCCTGGCCGAGATGGAGCAGGTCGTTGCGTGGCAGAAACTGCTCGGGCTGATCGCGCCGCACTATCCGGCGTCGGGGCGGCCAGGGCGGCAGCCCTACGCACTGGCGACGATATTGCGGATCATCTGCTGCAGCAGGGGTATGCGTTGAGCGATCCTGCGAGGGAAGAAGCGCTGCACGAGATTCCGACCTTGCGGCGATTTGCCCAGCTCGGTGGGTTGGACGACATTCTCGACGAGACCACGATTCTCAACTTTCGACGCTTGCTGGAGGCCCATGGTGTTGCTGGAAGCGGTCAACGCGCCTCTGAGGCGCAAGGGCCAGAGTCTACGTCCCGGGACGATCGTCGATGCGACGCGGATCGCTGCGCCCGGTTCGACCAAAAGCGCCGATCACGCGCGCGACCCTGAGATGCATCACGCCGAGAGGGCAAGCAGTGGTATCTCGGGATGAAGGCGCACATCGGCGTGAATGAGTGTTCCGGGCCGGTGCAGCATGTGCATCGGACAGCGGCCAATGTTGCCGCTGTCACGGTGACGCACATCGTGCTACATGGCAAAAAAGACAGTGCTCAGTTGGCCAACGCCAGATCGTCCAGCAAGGCGCGCAGGAAACGCGCCGCTTCGCCGCCGGTGGCGGCGCGGTGGTCGAAGGTCAGCGACAGCGGCATCACCTTGTGCGTTTCCACCCCGCCCATCACCGGGGTGAGCTGGTAGCGCGCACGGCCGGCGGCGACGATCGCCACGCACGGCGGCACCACCACCGGTGTGGCGTAGCGGCCTGCAAACATGCCGAAGTTGGACAGCGAGATGGTGTAGCCGCTCAGCTCGGAGGCGGCGATGCTGCGGCTTTCCACTTGCTGGCGCAGGCGGTTGATGCTTTCGCGGATGCCGTGCGCGTCCAGCATGTCGGCGTTGCGCAGTGCCGGCACGAACAGGCCTTCTTCGGTGTCCACCGCAATGCCGATGTCCACCTGCGGGTGCAGCGTGCGGCTCAGCGCCTCGCCGTCGAACCAGGCGTTGAGCGCGGGCACGGCCTGGCAGGCGCGCACGATGCCGCGCACCAGGCGCACGGTGACGTCGTTGCCGGGTTGCCAGGCGTGCAGGTCGGCGTCGTCGTTGAGCGTGGTGGGCACCACCTTGCTGTGCGCATCGGCCATCACGCGTGCCATGTTGCGGCGCACGCCCTTGAGCTGTTCGGGCTGGCCCTTGACCAGGGTGCCCGGCGATTGCGTGCGCATCGGCTTGCCGCTGGCCGACAGCGTGGAGCGCGCCTGGTCGGCGGTGCGCGTGGTGTTGCTGGCCTGCGGCAACGTCGTGCCGGCTGCGGCCGGGCGCTGCCCATGATCACCGCCAAGGCTTGCCGCCGCTGCGCCGCCGATTGGTGCGATCACTGCGCCGCGCACGGCCTGCGCCGTGCCTGCCGCAGCCGCCTGCTTCACGTCCGCCAGCGTCACCGTGCCATCCGGGCCGGTGGCGCGCACCTGGGTCAGGTCCACGCGCAACTTGCGTGCGAGCGCGCGCACCACCGGCATGGCGCGCACGCCGCCTACGGCGATGGCCTGCTCGCTCTGCACGGCGTTGGAGCTCTGCATCGCGCCGACCACGGTGCCCGCATCGTCGCGGCCACCGTCGCTGTCGGCATCGGCAATCTCGCCACCCTCATCGGAGGCCACCACGCGGGTGGTGGGGCCGGCCGCGCTTTCGCCAGTGCTCGGGGTCGGCGCTGCGGCAGGCGCGCCATGGCCATGCCCGTGGCCGGTGTCCTGGCCGTTCGCACGCTGCGGCTGCGAGGCATCCAGCGCGAACTGCGCCAGCACCGCACCGGTGGTGATCACATCGCCGGCCGCGCCGGCGAGCTTGACCACGGTGCCGGAGAACGGCGAGGGCACTTCGACCACCGCCTTGGCGGTCTCCATCGACACCAACGGGTCGTCCAGGCGTACGGGGTCGCCCTCCTTGACGAACCACTCGACGATGGTGGCGTCGGGCAGGCCTTCGCCCAGGTCAGGCAGGTGGAAATTCTTGGCTTCGCTCATGGCAGGTTCTCTTGCGCCGTCTGCAGCTGCGGCGTGGTGTCGTCGAGGAGTTCGAGGTCGGCGGCCGGCAGCCAGCCCTGCGTGCCATCGGCACGCTCGGACCACCACCAACCCCCGTGTTCGTAATGCAGCAGCACGTGCTCGCCCTGGTGGGCATCGAGCTCGCGTGCATCGTAATCACGCAGCGCTTCGGCCAGACCGTCGCCCAGCGGGCGCAGCCAGGCCACCGGCGCCCAGCCGGCATGGCCTTCGCCGGTGTTCACCCAGGCAAACGCCGGCCATTCTTCATCGCGCACTCCAATGGCGACCTGCTGGCCGGCATGGAAGCGGATCGGGTTGGCGTAGGCGGCGCGGTAGTCGCAAAGCAGGCGGGCGCGCATGTCAGCCGGCAGCCACCGCGCGGCGGGCGGCGGTGACGATGCGCTCCACGCTGGGCAGGAACTTCATCTCCAGCCGGAACAGCGGGATGTGCGTGTCGTAGCCGGTCACCCGTTCCACCGGGGCGAGCAGGTCATACATCGATTTTTCGGCAAGCTGCGCAGCAATCTCCGCACCGAAACCGGCAGTGCGCGGGGCTTCCTGCACGATCACGCAGCGGCCGGTCTTGGCCACCGATTCGGCAATGGTGTCGAAATCCAGCGGGCGCAGCGTGGCCACGTCGATGACTTCGGCGCTGATGCCTTCGCTGGCCAGTTTGTCGGCTGCTTCCAGCGCTTCCTTCACCTGCGCGCCCCAGGTCACCAGGGTGACGTCGGTGCCGTCGCGCAGCACGAAGCAGACATCCAGCGGCAGCGCTTCGCCGTCATTGGCCACCACTTCCTTGTACTGGCGGTAGATGCGCTTGGGCTCCATGTAGATCACCGGATCCGGGTCGCGGATCGCGGCCAGCAACAGGCCGTAGGCACGCTGCGGCGAGGACGGCAGCACCACACGCAAACCGGGCACATTGGTGAAGATGGCTTCGTTGGCCTCGCTGTGATGTTCCGGTGCGCGGATGCCGCCGCCCCACGGCACGCGCAGCACCATCGGGCAATGCAGGCGGCCACGGGTGCGGTTGCGCAGGCGTGCGGCGTGGCAGATCAGGTGATCGACCATGGGATACACGAAGCCGTCGAACTGCGCTTCGGCCACCGGCTTCATGCCTTGCGCGGCCAGGCCGACGCTCAGCCCGGCGATGGTGGTTTCATCCAGCGGGGTGTCGAGCACGCGCGCGCTGCCGAAGCGTTGCTGCAGGCCGGCGGTGGCGCGGAACACGCCGCCGTTGACGCCCACGTCCTCGCCCAGCACCAGCACCGCGGGGTCGTGTTCCAGCTCCCAGGCCAGCGCCTGGGTGATGGCTTCGATCAGGGTGATGGGCGAACTCATGGCAATCTCTCCGCGCGTGGCAGCGGCGTTGTAAGGGGCACTGGCCTGCTGTGAGCCGGCGAGCTGTGCGTGGTTGAGCTCATCCATGACGGGCCTCCAGGGCGATGACCTCGGCGCGCTGGGCCAGCAGTTCGGCCGGCGGGTCGCCGTACAGATAATCGAACATCGCTTCCACCGGCTGCACCGGGGTATTGAGGTACGCATTGACCTCTTCGTCGATGCGCGCGCCGCACTCGGCCTTCCAGGCTTCTTCCTGCGCCTCGTCCCACAGACCTTGCGCGGTGAGATAGCGGCGCAGGCGCAGCATCGGTTCGCGTGCCCAGGCCTGCTTCACTTCGTCCTCGCCACGGTAGCGGCGAGCGTCGTCGGCGGTGGTGTGGTCGGTGAGGCGATAGGTGAGGAATTCGATCACGGTGCCGCCATCGCCGGCCAGGGCGCGCGCACGTGCCTGGCGCATGGCTTCGAGCACGGCGATGAGGTCGTTACCGTCCACCTGCAGGCAATGCAGGCCGCCGGCCAGGCCCTTCTGTGCCAGCGTCTGCGCACCGGTCTGCGCCGAGCGCGGCACCGAGATCGCCCAGCCGTTGTTGATCACGCACAGGATCAGCGGCAGCTTGTAAGCACCGGCCGAGTTGAGCGCGGCGTAGAAGTCGGTCTTGGAGCTGCCGCCATCGCCGCAGCACGCCACCGCCACCTGCGCCTTGCCCTGCAGCTTGAACGACAGCGCCGAGCCGGCCGCGTGCAGGCATTGGGTGGAGATCGGCACGCAGATCGGGAAGTCGATCGCCGCATCGGCATCGCGCGGGTAGTCGCTGCCGCGCTCGTCGCCGCCCCAGTACAGCAGCACATCGCGTGGACGCACGCCGCGTTCGAACATGGTGCCGTATTCACGGTAGCTGGGCGCGAACACATCGCCGCTGCGCATCGAGGCACCGATGCCCACATGGGTGGCCTCGTGGCCCAGGCTGGCGGCGTAGGTGCCGAGCTTGCCGGTGCGCTGCAGCGCGATCGACTTGCTGTCGAAGGTGCGCACGAACAGCATGCGCTTGAACAGGGCGAGCAACTGTTGCGGGTTGGCGGCGTCGGCCGGCAGATCGTCGCGGACCAGTTGGCCGTCCGCGTCCATGTATTGCAGATATTCGATTTCGAACTGCGCGGCTACGCTCATTGCGGCGACACCTTCATCAAGAAGTTTCAAATGATATGAGTTGCGATGTTAAGGACGGCGAAGCAAAAAGCTGTCCTGCACCGCAGCACACAATGATGCTGGGTTGCACAAAAAAAAGGGCGCGGACCAGGCCGCGCCCTTTGCCACAGTTGAAAACTGCGACGTGTTGCAGTGCGATCAACGCCGCCCGGCGCCGCCTCCGATCGGGGTGCTGATCCGCGCAGCGTTGTCGGCCGGGTTCGCATCCGGTGAACTGGAGCTGGCCGTGGCCTGCACCTGCACCGCGCGTTCGGCCGGGATCGGCTTGGTCGCCACGGTCAGCTGGAAGGCGGTCTGCGCACCGGGCTGCAGCGCAGTCGCAGTGGTGCAGACGAACACCGCACTGCGCAGCGACTGCAGCTGCTTGTCGCAGCGCCAGCCGCGTGGGGGCACCAGCAGCGACAGCGCAGACAGCGTGTTGCCCTCCACGCGCACGCTGACGCCGGTTGCCGGTGCGTTGCCGCGGTTGTCCACCAGCACGCGATAGCTGGCGTTGAAGGCGGTGGTCGGCAGGCTGGCGGGGCCTTCCAGACGCACCGCCAGATCGCTGCGCAACCGGGCCTGCACGGCCACCTTGGCGGTGTCGGTGTTGTTGTCCGGCTGCGGGTCGGGCGATTGCGAGGCGACCGAGGCGGCCAGGGTGAGCGTGCGGCCCGCCAGGTCTGCACCGGCATCCAGCTGCACGGTGAAGCTCTGCGCGTTGCCGGCGGCCAGGAGCGGGATGTTGCAGGTGAACGTGGTCTGCGTGGCATTGGTTAGGTTTTGGCAGATCCAACCGGCGGGCGCGGTGATGCGGGCTTGCACCGGGAGGTCGAACACCAGCGCGAGCGCTGTGAACGGTGCCCGATCCGGACCGCCGTTTTCCACATCCACGGTGTAGTCGATGCGCTCGCCTTCGAGCACCTGATCACGTGCTGCAGTGACCGCCACGCGCATGTCTGCATTCACCTGCGGCGTCATGCGCAACAGCACCACGGTGGGATCGTGATCGGACAGGCGGGTGGGCGTATTGGCATCGTTGCGCGCGGTGCCGGGGAAGTCGGCATTGATGCGTGCATGGCCCACCGACAACGAGGCGATGTTGGATGCGCGCATCAAGGCGTCGTTGGCCAGGATGTGGTCCAGCGACTGCACGTTGCCATCGAACGCGTAGGAGTAACTCTGGTCCGGTGTGTTGAACCAGGTCAGGTCGGTGTAGTCCGGGTCGACCAGATCGATGCCATCACCGCTGACCACCGTCTGCGCATCCGCTGCCGGCTTGCCGGTGACCGTGCCCATTGCGTCCACATAGCCATCGTTGAACTCGAACGCGTTGAAGTCGCCCATCACCAGCACGCGTTCGGCCGGATCCAGCTGCTGGCGCGCCTGCAGCAAACGCGCCAGGTAGCTGGCCTGCGCCTGGCGCTTGGCACGGATGCGGGTGCCGGCGGCGTCATCGGTTTCGGCGCCGTTGAGCGAGCGCTGATGCACCACGATGGCGGTCAGCGGCAGCACGCGGCCGTCGGCCTGATGCACGCGGGTGCTGAGCACCAGCGGCGGGCGGTCGTTGAGCAGGCTCACCGCGCCGCCCGGTTCGGTCCAGGTGGTGGCCTTGCCTTCCTGCGCCACCGAAACCACTTCGACGCGCGGTACACCGCCGCTGACCTCGGCGGTCTTGACCAGGAAGCCGACGTCGATGCCGCCAACGTCATTGCCTTCCTGCAGATACGCCACGTACTTGGGATCCTGCTGGCCGGCGGCCACGGCGTCGGCGTTGATGCGGTCGGCCAGGGTCTGCAGCACGCTGATGTTTTCCACTTCCACCGTGCCCAGGATGTCGGGCGTGTGCAGATAGTTGCGGATCGCCAGCGAGGCCTTGTTGAGGCGGGCCTGGAACGCGGCCGGGGTGAGTACCGGCTCGCCGATCGCCGGGTCGTTCTGGTCGTCGAAGAAGCGCTCCATGTTGTAAGTGGCCACGGCCACGTCGTCAGCTTGCGGCCGCGGCGCCGGACGCGGCTGGTCGGCACCGTTGCAGCTCACCTGCGGGGTGCGTTCCGGGTACAGCGTGTAGCGGCGGAAGCTGTAATCCAGCGGGCCGACGACGTTTAACACGCGGCAGCCGGCGGCCAGATCCAGGCGCTCGGCGCCCACACCGGCACTGCCGACGGCGATCACTTCCGGATTGGTGTTCCAGCGCGGCACGCCCGCCGGCGAGCCGGCCGGCAAGGGGTCGGGCAGTTGCACGCCGGGCTCGCGGAAGGCGCGCGGCAATTCGCTGACCACGGCATGGAAAACGCCGTTGCTGGTGGCGGTGGCGGTGGTCTCGTTGACGTTGCCGCCGGTGGGCGCATTGACGGTGAGGCTGGGCGCCGCCACGCGCATGCCTTCCAACGCTTCGAGCTGATCAAAGGCGCCATTCGGGTTGGGCAGGGCCGCGCTCAGCAGCACGGGCTCAGGCAGCGCGTTGCCGGTGGAATCCAGCAGCACGGTCAGGGCGCCGCCAATTTCGGTCAGCGGCGGCTGGGTCGGGTCGGCGGTGGGCACGTATTCGATCACCGTGCCCTGCACGCGCACCCGGTTGCCGATGGCGGCGGTGTCCGGCGGGGCGCTGCCGGTATAGACGTAGACGCCTTCGGAGGTGGCCGGGTCGGCATCGGCTTCGGCCGTGGGCGCCTGCAGGAAGAAACCGGCGCTGCGGCGCGCAGTGACGACCCCGGAGGTCGCCACTACCTGGCTTTCCAGCGGCGAGCGTGCGCCCTTGCCCTGGATGGCGTGGATCGGCAGCAGCTGGAAATCGTCGTTGACGATGGTGCCGGTGGCGCTCAGCGTAGCCGGCAGCGCGCCGGTGAGGCCGCTGATCTGCAGGGTGAAGGTTTCATCGGGTTCGGGCGTGGTGTCACCCAGCCCCTCTACCGCGACGGTGGCAGTGCGCTCGCCTGCGGCGATCTGCACGCTGGTGGCGGGCAGGGCCACGTAGTCGCTGCCGGCCATGGCGGTGCCATTGGCGGTGGCGGCGGTGAAGCGCACGCCACCGGCACCGGCCGGCTGGCTCAAGCTCAGCGTGAACACGACGCTGCGGCTGCCGGCATTGCCTTCGGCCTGGCTGACATCGGCCAGCGTGGCGATCGGCTGGCCGCCACCGCTGCACAGCCGTGCGCCGCTGGCGGCATTGCGCGGGGCCGGGGCGCCAGCGGCGAAATCGGCGGCGTTGTTGTTGGTGTCGCTGCAGCCTTCGCCGCCAAGCAGCACCGCCAGCGTGTTGCTGGGCGCCGGGGCGGGCGCGTTGCCTTCGGCGCAGCTGGCATTGCTGCCGTAGCCGACCAGATCAGCGTATTCGGTGGGGCAGGTGCCGCTCAGCGCGGCGGTGCTGTTGCGCAACGCCACCTTGCCGGCAGTGCCGCTCATGGTCAGCGTGCCGGTGGCATCGGGCGTGGGCAGCGCAACGCTGCCGCCGCTGCCATCGGCCTGTTTGATCAGGTAATAGCCACCGGCCGGCACCGTGCCCGCCAATGGCGTGGTCTGCCAGCTGCTGCCGGCGGCCGAGGCGTATTGCACCGACCAGCCGTCCAGGCTGACCGTGGTGGTGCCGGTGTTATGCAGCTCGATGAAATCGCTGCGGAGGGTGGCGCCACTGTTGCCGCCACCGCCGTAGACCTGGCTGATGACAACTTCGGCGCTGGCGTGGCCGGCAAACGCCAGCGCACAGACGAATAAGGCTGCACGACGCTGCAACACTTGCATGAGATGAGAGTCCCCTGATCCTTGAGACGTGGAGCGCTCCCCTGGTCCGGCCACGTCCCTGGCCGGCAGCGCTGTTCGATTCTGCATGAATTTGCAGACCTAGGTTGACGATACGGTGACACCGGCGCAGTGGCTGCGACTGGACCCGTGGAGAGAGCTGGCTTTTTCAGCAGTGAAGGACCGCCGGGCGCGACTGCAAGCGGCATGGCAGAGCCCGCCGGTGCTTGGCGGTGCCTGCGCTGCTGCCGCGCCAGTCAGGCTTCCAGTCCGAGCCGATCTTCAGCACCAAGCGCCGGCGACGCGCACTCTTTCGATTCCCGATTCCCGATTCCCGATTCCCGATTCCCGATTCCCGAATCCCCAATCCCCAATCCCCAATCCCCAATCCCCAATCCCCGCCGCTGAGCTACCCTGACCGGCCCGATCCATTTGCATCGCCATGCCCGTCGACAAGAACCTGCGTGACCTGGAACCCGGCATCCACACCGATCTGGAAGGGCGGCTGACCTACGGCGGCTACCTGCGCCTGGACCAGTTGCTGAGTGCGCAGGAGCCCTTGTCCGAGCCGGCGCACCACGACGAAATGCTATTCATCATCCAGCACCAGACCTCCGAGCTGTGGCTGAAACTGCTGGCCCACGAGCTGCGCGCGGCCATCGTGCACCTGCAGCGCGACGAGGTCTGGCAATGCCGCAAGGTGCTGGCGCGCAGCAAGCAGGTGCTGCGCCAGCTGACCGAGCAGTGGTCGGTGCTGGAAACGCTGACCCCCAGCGAGTACATGGGGTTTCGCGATGTGCTCGGCCCCTCGTCGGGCTTCCAGTCGCTGCAATACCGCTACATCGAGTTCCTGCTGGGCAACAAGAATCCGCAGATGCTGCAGGTGTTCGCTTATGACCCTGCCGGCCAGGCACGGCTGCGCGAAGTGCTGGAAGCCCCGAGCCTGTACGAAGAATTCCTGCGTTACCTGGCGCGCTTCGGGCATGCGATTCCGCAGCAATACCAGGCCCGCGACTGGACCGCCGCGCACGTGGCCGACGACACGCTGCGGCCGGTGTTCGAGCGCATCTACGAAAATACCGACCGCTACTGGCGCGAGTATTCGCTGTGCGAAGACCTGGTGGACGTGGAAACCCAGTTCCAGCTGTGGCGCTTCCGGCACATGCGCACGGTGATGCGGGTGATCGGCTTCAAACGCGGCACCGGCGGCTCCAGCGGCGTGGGGTTCCTGCAGCAGGCCCTGGCACTGACCTTTTTCCCGGAGCTGTTCGACGTGCGCACGTCCGTAGGCGTGGACAACCGACCGCCGCAGGGGAGTGCGGACGCTGGGAAGCGCTGAGCGAGGCAAAAAGCTTGGCAACGCAGGGGGGGGCGCTGAAGCTCGGGAGAGCACTTGCTCGGGAAAGCACTTAGTGGAGAAGTTGCTCGAAGCCCCTCTCCCGGCGGGAGAGGGGTTGGGGTGAGGGTACGGGCCTCATCCCCGGGATCAGCTACTTGCTGATGCTCGTACTTCGGCGATCGGCACCACCCAGCGACATCGCACCCTCATCCGCCCTGCGGGCACCTTCTCCCAGCGGGAGAATGGGAAGCGGGCATGCGGCGGTGGGAGATGCGGGCGTTTCCACCCGTCGTCATCCGGTCGCCGAGTCCGGCGAATTTGACGCGTACATGACGTCTAAGTGATCCTCGCGCGTCGCCCCGGGTTCGCCCCAGGCACCCAGCCATTACTGAATACGCAAGGGACACTTCATGAGCGTTGACGCTGCCGCGCCGACTTCCGCCTCCACTCCGCCGCAACCGCCTGCGCCTCCCCAGTTCCCCACCTTGCTCGGCCACCCCCGGCCGCTGTGGATGCTGTTCATGACCGAATTCTGGGAACGCTTTGCGTTCTACGGCATTCGTTGGGCGCTGGTGCTGTACATCGTGGCGCAGTTCTTCGGCGGCGAAGCCAGCGGCCAGGCCCCGGCCGGGCGCACCTACGGCGCCTATCTGGCGCTGGTGTACGCGGCGGCGATCTTCGGCGGCTACGTGGCCGACCGCGTGCTCGGCTACCAGCGCTCTATCCTGGTGGGCGCGGCGGTGATGGCCACGGGCCTGTTCCTGATCGCGGTGCCCAACCATGTGGTGTTCGAGATCGGCCTGGCCACGGTCGTGGTGGGCAACGGGCTGTTCAAACCCAACATCTCCACCATGGTCGGCAAGCTGTATTCGGTGGCCGACCCGCGCCGCGACAGCGGGTTCACCATCTTCTACATGGGCATCAACCTCGGCGCGATGATCTCGCCGGTGCTGACCCAGCTGCTGGCCGAAAAGGTCTTCGGCACCGAAGCCATGCCGTCCTACAAGATGGTGTTCATGGCCTCGGGCGTGGGCATGCTGATCAGCCTGGTCTGGTTCTGGATCGGCCGCCGTCAGCTGGCCGGCATCGGCGCACCGGCGCCCAACGCGCAGGGCATGGGCCGTGTGCTGATGGTGCTGGGCGGCTGCCTGGTGTCGATCCCGGTGGTGTATTTCCTGCTGGCAGTCGGCGCGGATGTGCTGCAGGCGGTGCTCACGGTGCTGTTCATCGGCCTGTCGGTGCTGCTGTTGATCGAAGGCATCCGCGAGGGCAAGGTGCAGCGCGACAAGGTGATCGCGATGCTGATCATTTTCGCCTTCAACGTGCTGTTTTGGATGTTCTTCGAACAGGCCGGCAGCTCGTTTACCTTCCTGGCCGACAACATCGTCAACCGCACGTTCGGCGATTGGACCTTCCCCACCGCCTGGTTCCAGTCGGTGAACTCCATCGCCATCATCGCCCTGGCGCCAGTGATTGCCTGGATCTGGGTCAAGTCCGGCCGCTTCAACCCGTCCATTCCGCGCAAGTTCGGCCTGGGCCTGATCTTCAACGGTCTGGCGTTCCTGCTGCTGATGTTTGCGCTTTCCAGCCTGGTGAGCGACGCCGGCAAGATCCCGTTCTGGACCTTGTTCATGGTCTACGTGATTCAGTCGGTGGGTGAGCTGTGCCTGTCGCCGATCGGCCTGTCGATGGTGACCAAGCTGGCCCCGGTGCGCCTGGTCGGTTTCGGGATGGGCGGCTGGTTTTTGTCTACCGGCATCGGCAACAACCTGTCGGGTATTTTTGCCGGCCATGTCAGCGGTAGCGAAGGCATGAGCGTGTCCTCGGCCCTGGGCGGGTATACCTTCGGGTTCTGGGCCCTGCTGGGCGCTGGCGCGTTGCTGTTCCTGATCGCGCCGTTGATCAACAAACTGATGCATGGTGTGAAGTGAGGAGAACCGCAATGCCGATCAAAGCGACTGTCTGTGGCCTGCTGATGGCAGGTCTGTTGAGCGCCTGCGGGCAGCCCACCGACCAGCAACAGGCGCCACGGCCGCTGGACACTTCCATGCAGAAACCACCCAGTGCCGATCCCAGCCAGCCGGTGTCCTCGGGCAACACGCCCACCGCGGCGGATATCGCCGCGGCAGCTGCGCTCAATGCGCAGTACGACCCCTCGCGCGATCCGGCAGCGGATCTGGAAACGGCCAAGGTCGAAGCCAAGCGCGGTGGCAAGCGCATCGTGCTCAATGTCGGCAATGCCGCGTGCGCGCCGTGCCAGGCACTGGACGAGGTGATGGGCGGCGATGCGGAGCTGCGCAGCTTCCGCGACGCGCATTTCGTGGTGGTCAAGGTCAACCGCGATGCATCCAACGAGAATGCCGCGTTCCTGTCGCAGTTCGCCCAGCTCAACGACTTTCCCTCGCTGCTGGTGCTGGACAACGACGGCAAGCCGCTGACGCTGCAGGCCGGCCCGGAACTGCGCAAGGGCGATGGCTACGACCGCAAGAAGCTGTTCGACTTTCTCAAGCAGTGGGCACCGCCGGAAGCCTGAGCACGGTTCCTGCTGGAGTTACAACAAAACCCCCCGCCAGTGCGGGGGTTTTTGTTGAGGGTGGCTTGCTGGATCGCTGCGTGCCGCATGTGCCCAAGCCGATCCGGGCGTGCAGGTGCGTGGCAGTGGACGCCCAGCGCCGCAGATAACCGATGCGGTGGTGCAGCTGCGGGCTACCCAGCGCGCGGCACCGTGCTCTGCGGGCGGATGGCGCGCTGAAGCCGGCTGCGAATGCGCTCGCGGGAAGCGGCGCAGTGGGCGGCGAACCTGTGACTGCGCAAGACGGCACGGCTCTGCTTGCGTAGCCGCAGGTCGCGCCACACGTCGCAGGCCAACGCCACAGCACATGCAACGCTGGCCGCGACAATCTCATGCCATCGGCATGCGGCGCATCAAACAGACCGCAGGCGTGCTCTTCCAGAACGCGGATGGCGCACAGCGGACGACCGAACCAGCGCTGCTCCCCGAAGCCGCACCGCAGACCCGCACTCAGTCCTTGCTGGCCATCCGCGGCAACCCGTCCTTGGCCAGGCGGTCGATCAACCGTTCCAGCGTCTGCTGTTCTTCGGCGCTGAACACCGACATCAGCCGCTGCTCCATCTCGTTGACCAGCGGTGCCACGGTTTCGTACACCTGGCGCCCGGCCGGCGACAGCGCCAGCATCGAGCGGCGGCGGTCGTCGCCGTGCGTTTCGCGGCGGATGAAGCCCCGTTCCAGCAGGCGCGCCACCGCGCGGCTGACGGCAACTTTGTCCATCGCCGTGCGGTCTGACACTTCACTGGCCGAGGAGCCCGGATACAGTGCCAGGATGGTGATCACCCGCCACTCGGGAATGGCCATGCCATAGCGGTCGCCGTAGACCTTGGCGATGTTGCCGCTGATGCGGTTGGACAGCACGCTGAGGCGATAGGGCAGGAACTGCTCGAGGTTGAGCAGGACGGGATGCGGCGACGGTGTGGGGGTGTCGAGATCGCTCATGTTGCACTGTGTCTTGATTTTGGTTTCATTTGCAACTACAAACGGAGGGTGGCCTGCGCATTCTCGCGGGTCTTCTGCCACCCCGCATAGCCCCGCGGGCGCCCTAGCGTGGAGAAACGACGATGAGCGCACAACCGAACACCACTGCAACGCGCCCGGACCCGGGCATGCAGGTCACCACCTTCGAAAATCCGATGGGCATCGACGGGTTCGAATTCGTCGAATTCGCCGCCCCCGCCGGCCAGGCCGTGCAGTTGCACGACTACTTCCGCAAGATGGGCTTCACCGCGGTGTTGCGCCACCGCAGCCGCCCGATCACCGTGTATCGCCAGGGCGGGGTGAACTTCCTGCTCAACGAAGACCCGAATTCGTTCGCAGCCGATTTCGCCGCCGCGCACGGCCCGTGTGCCTGCGGCTTTGCGATTCGCTTCCGCACCCCGGCCGACACCGTGCTGCAGACCGTGCTCGGCAACGGCGGCGAAGCCGTGCAGAACAAGCCCGACACGCTCGCGGTGCCGGCGCCGGTGGTCAAGGGCATTGGCGATTGCATGCTGTACCTGGTGGACCGCTACGGCGAGGCAGGGAGCATCTACGACGCCGACTACGAGGCAATCGAGGGCGCCGACCAGCATCCGGCCGGCTTCGGGCTCACCTTCATCGACCACCTGACCCACAACCTGTACTTCGGCAACATGCAGCAGTGGTCGGATTACTACGAGCGGCTGTTCAACTTCCGCGAGATCCGCTACTTCGACATCAAGGGCGCCAAGACCGGCCTGGTGTCCAAGGCGATGACCGCCCCGGACGGCATCGTGCGCATTCCGCTCAATGAGTCCTCCGACCCGAAGAGCCAGATCAACGAATACCTGGACGCGTATCAGGGCGAAGGCATCCAGCACATCGCCTGCTTCACCGACGACATCTACACCTCGGTGGAACGGATGCGCGCTGCCGGCGTCACGTTCCTGGACACGCCGGACACCTATTTCGACGTGGTGGACCTGCGCATTCCCGATCATGGCGAAGACGTCGAGCGCCTGCGTCGCAACAAGATCCTGATCGACGCCGACGTGGACACCAAGCAGCGCAAGTTGCTGCAGATCTTCACCACCAACTGCATCGGCCCGATCTTCTTCGAGATCATCCAGCGCAAGGGCAATGAAGGCTTCGGCGAAGGCAACTTCCAGGCCTTGTTCGAAAGCATCGAGCGCGATCAGATGAAGCGTGGGGTGCTTTGACAGCCGGGATGGGTGATTCGCTACTCGGGATTTGTGGTTGCTGCCATTAATTGCTTCGGTGCGGTTTTGAGTGGTGCAGATTGTTGCGGTGCCGCGCCTGGCTGCCCGTGATGTCGGATGTGGTTCCGGTACGGATCCGACGAAGCGAGCGGCAAGTGGCCGCGATCAAGCACGACCAGTCAAGGCATTTTTCTGACAACACACAGCAACGAAGACGCACGTAGTCAAAGCCCCTCTCCCTGCGGGAGAGGGGTTGGGGTGAGGGTACGGTGGAGCGATGAAAATCAAACCACCATTACCCACTGTCACACGCACCCATGCGCGCGCATTACGCAAAGAGCTGACAGACGCAGAACGCGCACTTTGGCGCTGTCTACGCAGCAACCAGCTACACGATTTCAAGTTCAGACGTCAGCATCCGATTCCGCCCTACATCGCAGATTTTTGTTGTATCGATGCAGCATTGATTATTGAGCTGGATGGATCGCAGCACCAAGCATCCAGCGATCAGGCAAGGACGCGGTGGCTTCAATCGAAGGGATGGACAGTGCTGCGCTTCTGGAATAACGATGTGTTGTTTTCGCTGGATGCGGTGGTTGAAACGATCTTCAAGATGGTCGCTACGCCGTACCCTCACCCCAACCCCTCTCCCGACGGGAGAGGGGCTTGATCCGCCAGGCTTGAGCTCTTTTTCGGTAAGAGCGGCTTGATCCAACTCGATCCCACCCTTCTGCCGTCGTGGAGGGCGGGTCAACATCCGGGCGCACCCATGCACAACGACCAGCGTTACATGACCGGCTTCGGCAATGAATTCGCCAGCGAGGCAGTAGCCGATACCTTGCCCGTTGGGCAGAACTCGCCGCAGCGTGTGGCGCACGGGCTGTATGCCGAGCAGTTGTCGGGCACTGCATTCACCGCGCCGCGTAGCGAAAACCGGCGCAGTTGGCTGTACCGCATGCGTCCTGCTGCGGTGCACGGAACGTTCTCGCTGATCGAGCAGTCGCAGTTCCACAACGATTTCGGCCACGGACCGGTGCCGCCGGACCAGTTGCGCTGGAGCCCGCTGCCGTTGCCGCAGACACCCACCGATTTCATCGATGGCCTGTATTCCATGGCCGGCAACGGCGGCCCGGAAGCAATGAACGGCGTGGCCGTGCATCTGTATGCGGCCAATGCCTCCATGCACGATCGCTTCTTCTATAACGCCGATGGTGAGCTGCTGCTGGTACCGCAGCTGGGCCGGCTGCGGGTGCACACCGAGCTAGGCGTGCTGGAACTGGAGCCGCAGCAGATCGGCGTGATTCCACGCGGCGTGCGCTTCCGGGTCGAGCTACGCGACGGCACCGCACGCGGCTATGTCTGCGAGAACTTCGGTGGTTTGCTGCGCCTGCCCGACCTGGGGCCGATTGGCAGTAATGGCCTGGCGAATCCGCGCGACTTCGAAACCCCGTGTGCGGCCTTCGAGCAACGCGAGGGCCGCTTTGAACTGGTGGCCAAATTCCAGGGCCATCTGTGGCGTGCGGACATCGGCCATTCGCCACTGGACGTGGTGGCCTGGCACGGCAACTACGCGCCGTATCGCTACGACCTGCGCCGCTTCAATACCATCGGCTCGATCAGCTTCGATCATCCGGACCCGAGCATTTTTACGGTGCTGACCTCGCCCAGCGACACGCACGGCACGGCCAACATGGATTTCGCGATCTTCCCGCCGCGCTGGCTGGTGGCCCAGCACACCTTCCGCCCACCATGGTTCCACCGCAATGTGGCCAGCGAGTTCATGGGGCTGGTGCATGGCGTGTACGACGCCAAGGCCGACGGCTTCGCGCCGGGCGGTGCGTCGCTGCACAACTGCATGAGCGGCCACGGCCCGGACGCGGCCACCTTCGACAAGGCCTCGCAAGCGGACCTGTCGCGGCCGGACGTCATCACCGAGACGATGGCCTTCATGTTCGAAACCCGCGCCGTGCTGCGCCCCACCGCGCAAGCGCTGCAGGCACCGCATCGGCAGGGCGATTATCAGCAGTGCTGGGCGGGGTTGCGCAATGCATTTCAGGCGCCGCCGGCGAACTGAGTGCAGTAGCGCCGGCTCAATAGTGTGGTGTTGAGCGGTGCCTCATGACGCTGCACGCTGTTGCGCATTAACCCTAAGTCTCGCAACAGCACGAGCGTTCCGAAGCATCCTCGATGGCCGTTGCGATTTTTGCTGAGGGATATGGGCGGTTAACCAGCGACCAAATGCAAAACGCGGACGACACCCGGTGGCTACGTTTACGTCGGATCCATCGGGTTCACCGCCAGCTGCATAGCGACAGCATCGGCAGCAATGCAGCTCATCAGGAGCTTACGTTTCATCAGTTGCATCGCGTGACCAGCTGGCGTTGAGCTAAGAGCAGCTATCAAAAACGACTGCACGGCCGCCAGGCGGGCGCGGCCGCTGCACGGAATCGGCATGTACCCCTTACACTCCGGTTCCTCCGCGCCGCCGGCCGCATCCACCTGACAACAACTGCTCGCTACGTTTTATTAGCTGCTCCAAGCCAGCATCTTGATGGCATGCCGTAAGTCGATTGCAGCCACCGCATTCGTTTCCAAGCACATGCGTCGTGCTACCCATCGCCGCGTCAACTAAACCGATGCGTTATCCGCATGGCGCACGACTGATTCCGTAGCCGCTGCAGTCGCTTCACCCAGCGTGTCAGGCAGCAACTCCGCACTGCGCGTACGCACGCGTTCGGCATAGCTGGCTGAGGTGAATTGCGGCAAGGCCTGCAGTGCCTCGGCGATGGCGGCATGAATCTCGATGTCGCTGCGTGCGACCTGCAGGCGACGGTGCAGCAGGACCGCCACCGGGTTGCGCTGCAACTGCAGGATATCCAGCAGATACAGGCGTGCGTTGGTGGTCGCGCGCCGCCGCTGCCGTTGTTGTTCTTCTTCGCTCAGCAACAGTGCTGCCGGCTCGGCGTCGCTGGGTGCTGAAGGTGCTGCGGCGGCGGCGGAGGGCGGCGCCGCGTTGGTCGCCACGCCTGCACCCAGGTGCAGGTAGCCCAGCGCACACAGGGTCTGCACCAGCGTGGCGGCCTCGCCGCCCAGCAGCGCCGCCAGGGTGTCCAGATCGCGCTGGCCATCGGCCAGGATCAGTGCACGGCGCTGCAGCAAGGTCAGCGGGCTGCGATGGGATTGCAGCGCGGTCAGGGCGAGATCGGTCTTGCGTGGGTACATGGCGGCGGTCCTGCGAAGCCGCCAGGGTGACTGTCGCCAATGAAGCGACGATGACATCGGCGCGACCGCATGACGGCAGACGCCGTGAATGCCCCAAGCCGCGCACCTGCCACGCCCCGAACACGCAACGCCTGCACATGGCCGCGATGCGCACTGTGTAGGCTGATGGCGACTTGGTGGGGAGTGCGGGCATGACATCCAGACTGATTGCAGTGATCGCGTTCGCGGCATTGGCCACCGGCTGCAGCCGCACCGCTGAAACCCCGGCCGCGGATGCCGCCGCTGCGTCCAGCCTGCCGGTAGCGCCCGCCGCCGAGACGGACCAACCGCACGGCGACGTTCCGCCGGCCACCGCGCCGCCGGGCAGCCTGCCGCCACGCCTGCGTCAGGACCCGGCCGCATTGGCGCGCCTGGATGGCTATGGCGACCTGCGCCTGGGCATGGACGCCGCGCAGGCGCGTGCGGCCTGGGGCGGTGCCTTACGCGGCGATGCAGCGGCCGATGGCGGTTGTTACCTGTTGCGCCCGCAGTGGGCCGACGACGCGCGCCGCTTCGGTTTCATGTTCGAGGGCGACCGGCTGGTGCGTTACCAGACCAACGAGCCCAAGGAAGTGGCGCCCGGTGGCGGGCGGGTGGGCATGACCGTCGCCGAGGTGCGCGCGCTGTATCCCGATGGCCTGGCGGAACAACCGCACAAGTACATGCCCAGTGCGCTGAGCCTGCGGCATGCCGACGCGCAATCGCAAAGCGCGCTGGTGTTCGACACCGATGCCGACGGCAAGGTGACCAGCTGGCGCGTAGGTGTGGCGCCGCAGGTGGATTACGTGGAAGGCTGCGGCTGATCCGGGCAACGCAGCGCGCGGTGCTGTGCGTCAGTGTCGGCTGCGTTCAATGACGTAAACCCGCATCGAACGTAGCATCGCGGCACAACCGGAGCGCACGCTGACCAGTCAACCCATCAACCGCTGGAATTGTGCTCCGACGTCGACCGGTCCGGCGTAGTTTCCATGTTCTCGCCCACATCGCCTTGCGCCGGCGGCAGCCCTTCTTTTTGCATGTCGCCGTGGTTGGGGACTTCCGGGCGGTCTTCCATCATCAGCGACAGCGCGGCCTTGGCCATCAGGTGGGCGCTGATTGGCGCGGTGATGAACAGGAACACGGTGATCAGCAATTCGCGCGGTTGCGGGTCCACACCCAGGAACAGGTGATAACCGACCGAGCCCAGCAGCACGCAACCCACGCCCAGCGTGCTGGCCTTGGTGGGTGCATGCAGGCGCTTGAAGAAGTCCGACAACTTCACCAGCCCGAACGCACCGATCAGGATGAAGAAGGTGCCCACCAGCAGCAATGCGCTGAGCAGATATTCGGTAAGCGCGATCATTCGACGATATCCCGGCGCAGCACGTACTTGCTGAGCACCACCGTGCTGCCGAAGCCCAGCATGGCGATCACCAGGGCGGCCTCGAAATAAATCGGCGAATCCAGGTACATGCCCAGCAACATCAGCTCGGCAATGGCGGTGATGGAGAGCGTGTCCAGCGCCAGGATGCGGTCCGGCACGGTGGGCCCGCGCAGCAGCCGCCAGAGCGACATCACCATGGCCAGGGCCACCGCATGCATGCACACGACGATGGTCGTTTCGATGAAGGTATGGCCGGTCATGGAAAGATCTCCATCAGGGGCGTTTCATAGCGTGACTTGATCTCGGCGATCAGCGCATCCGGGTCATCCAGATGCAGCACATGCACGAGCAGGTATTTGCGGTCGTCCGACAGCGCCGCCGACACCGTGCCCGGCGTCAACGTGATCATGCTGGTGAGCGCGGCGATGCCGTGGATATTCTCGATGTCCAGCGGCACCCAGATAAAGCCGGGGTGGATACGCGATTCCGGCCCCAGCACCTGCAGCGCCACCTTGATGTTGGAGCGCACGATATCGACAGCGGCCACCAGCAGCATGCGCGGTACCGAACGCAACGAGCCGATGCGCGCGAACTCGCGGTCCAGCCGCGCGGCGAAGATCGGCACCACCCAGCCGAGCAGCAGGCCGAGCACCCATTGCTGCGGCCCGAAGCTGTCGCTGAGCAGCAGCCAGAACAGAAACACCATCACGCTCAACGGGCGCGAGGGAAACAGCCGGCGTTGCCAGGACACCTGTGCGCTCATGGCTGCATCCGTTGCGGCGTGGTCCCGCGCACCTGTTCCAGATACGCGCCGGGGTCACGCAGCTGTGCACCGGCCGCATCGGTGTAGTGCATCAACGGGCCGGCACCGATCGTCATCGCCACCAGACCGCTCAACAGGATGATCGTGGCGGCGGTCTCCACCGGGCGCATGCGCGCGCGGCGTTGCGGCAGGCGCTCCGGTGCGTCGTCCTCGACCGCTTCTTCCACCGCCTCTGGAACGCGCCAGAACAGGCGCACGCCTGCACGCGTCAGGCCGATCACCACCAGCAAACTGCTGCCCAGCACCGCACCCCACACCGGGGCCACCAGGTCGGCGGGCACATGCTGCAGTAGCGCGGCCTTGGCCAGGAACCCGGACAGCGGCGGCAGGCCAGCCACGGCAACAGCCGCAATCATGAACATCGCGCCGGGAATCGCCCGCCCAGGCAGTGGGGCAACCACTTCCTTGCGATCGCTGGCGCGACCACGGCGCCGGCGGATCAGGTCCGACACCATGAACAACGCCGCCGCCACAAAGCAGCTATGCGGCAGGTAATACAGGCCGGCGCCCAGCGCACGTGCATCGTCCAGCGAGAAGGCGATGAACAACGTCGCCGCCGAAAACACCACCAGGTACGACACCATCACCCGCAGCCGCGATGCCGCCATCACGCCGAAGGCCGCCATCACCAGCGTGCCGATGCCCAGCCACAGCAGCGCGTGCCGGCCGAAGCCGTGCAATGCGCCTGCGCCGGCACCGAACCACAACGACGACACCCGCAGCACCGCGTACAGGCCCACCTTGGTCATGATGGCGAACAAGGCCGCCACCGAGGCCGGTGCGCGCGAATAGGTTTCCGGCAGCCACAGGTACAGCGGCAGCAGTGCGGCCTTGCTGCAGAACACCAGCAACAACAATCCCAGGGTGGCCTTCGCCAGCGGCACGTCCGCTGCGGGCAGGGTGGCGATGCGCTGCGACAGCTCGGCCATGTTGAGCGTGCCGAACAAGCCGAACAACAGCCCCAGCGCAATCAGGAACAGCGTGGAGGCGCAGACGTTGAACACCACGTAGTGCAGGCCGATGCGCATCTGCAACCCGCGCCCGCCGCTGAGCAGCAGGCCGTAGGAGGCGATCAGCATCACCTCGAAGAACACGAACAGATTGAAGATGTCGCCGGTCAGAAATGCCCCGTTCAAGCCCATCAGCTGGAACTGGAACAGCGCATGGAAGTGCGGCGCGCGGCGGTCCCAGCCGGCGCAGGCGTGCAGCAGGCAGGCCGCGCCGAGCACCAGCGTGGTCATCAGTATCCACGCGGCCAGCCGGTCGCCCATCAGCACGATGCCCAGCCGCGCCGGCCAGTCGCCCAGCAGGTACACCAGCACCTCGCCGTGCGCAGCGCGGGCGAACAGGGCGACCACTGCCACCGCCAGCAGGGCCATGCTGGTCCAGGCCACGGCGCGCTGCACACGCGGGCCATAGCGGCGGTGTTCGACAAACAACGACGCCGACGCGCCGAGCATCGGGATCAGGATCGGCAGGATCAGCAGATGGTTCATCGGCGCGCCTCACGCGTGTCTTCGCCGGTATCCGCATCTTCGTGCGCATCCACGTGGTCGCTGCCGTTGTCGCTGCGGCTGCGGATCGCCAGCACCAGGCTCACCGCGGTCATCGCGAAGGCAATCACGATCGCGGTGAGCACCAGCGCCTGCGGCAGCGGGTCGGTGTGCTGGCTCAGGTCGGCGGCAATGCCGTCGCGCAACACGGGCGGCTGCCCGCTGCGCAGGCGCCCGCCGGCGAAGATCAGCAGGTTGGTCGCATACGACAGGAAGGTGAGCCCCAGGATCACATCGAAACTGCGCGCACGCAGCAGCAGGTAGATCGCCAGGGCGGTGAGCACGCCGATCGCGCTTGCCAGTGCCAGTTCCATCAATGCTGCTCCGCAGTGCGCGTCGAACGCTGGGTGGGATCGATCTCGCCGCGATGCGAGTCGCGGGTGCGCGAGGGTTTGATCGTGCCCATCATCGACAGCATCAACATCGCCGCACCGAACACCACCAGATACACGCCGGTATCGAACCCCAGCGCGCTGGCCAGCTCCAGCTCGCCCAGCCATCCCAGCGGAATCTCGGCGTGCCCGCTGGTGAGGAACGGCCGGCCGAACAGCAGCGAGCCGACACCACTGAGCAGTGCGCACAACAGCCCGATGCCGATCAGGCGGATGTAGTCGAACCCGAACCGCGACTCCACCGACGCCGCGCCCTGGATCACGTATTGCATCAGCAACGGCACCGCCAGCACCAGGCCGGCAATGAAGCCGCCGCCGGGCGCGTTGTGGCCGCGCAGGAACAGGAACAGCGACACCGTGAGCGTCAGCGGGAACATGATCTGCGCCAGATCCGCCGGCACCGGCAGCTTGATCGCCGGGCCGGGCATGGTGCGTTCCGGTGCCATGCGCGAGCGCCGCAGCAGCGCGTGCACCACCAGCCCGGCGATGGCGAACACGGTGATCTCGCCAAACGTATCGAAGCCGCGGAAGTCCACCAGGATCACGTTGACCACGTTGCGCCCATACGCCTCCGGCAAGGCCCGCTGCAGCATCTCGCCGGCGATGGTCGGGCTAGGCTGGGTCATCAACGTGTAGGCCAGCGCCGCCAGGCCGCCACCGGCAACGATGGCAATGCAGGCATCGCGGAATTTACGCAGCGGCGCGCGTTCCGGGCGCGAGGTTTCCGGCAGGTAGTTCATCGCCAGCAGCATCAGCACCAGCGTCACCATCTCCACCAGCAACTGCGTCAGTGCCAGGTCCGGTGCAGACAGGAACACAAAGGTCAGGCTCACCGCCAAGCCGGTGCCGCCCAGCACCAGCACTGCCAGCAAGCGTTGCCGGTACAGGAACAGGCTGCCTAGTGCGCAGGCCAGCATCAGCAGCCACAACGCCCAGCCCAGCAGCGGCATGGGCGCCGGTGTCGGCCACGGTCGCAACGCGCCGCCCTGCAGGAACGGCACCAGCGCCACCACCACCGCGCTGAGCACCAGCAGCATCAACATGCGTTGCAGGTTGCCATTGGTGATCGCGTCGGTGGCGCGTGCGGAGGCGGCGAACAGCGCCCGCAGATTCCAGTTGAACAAGGCCTTGCCCGGCGAGCGGTTTTCGATCGCGTACAGATCCAGCAGCCTGCGCAGTGCCATGTACAGCAGCACGCCGCCCACCACGCCGGCGATGCTCATCGCCAGCGGCCAGTTCAACCCGTGCCACAGCGCCAGGCTGTAATCGGGCAGGCGCTCGCCCAGGATCGCGCTGGCGCCGGCACGCAGCACCGGGGCCACCGTCCAGGCCGGCACGATGCCCACCGCCACGCAGGTCAGCACCAGCACTTCCACCGGAATCTTCATCCAGCGCGGCGGCTCGTGCGGGGTGCGGTCCAGGTCGCGCGGGCCCTGGCCGAAGAAGGTGTCGTGCACAAAGCGCAGGCTGTAGGCCACGCCGAGCAGGCCGGCCATCAACGCCGCGCCGCTGGCGAGCAGGCGCAGCAGCTGCGGGCCTTCGGCCTCCAGCGCCACGGCGAAGAACATTTCCTTCGAGAGGAACCCGTTGAGCAGCGGAATGCCGGCCATCGCCAGCGACGCGGTGATCGCCAGTGCGCTGGTGAACGGCATCAAGCGGCGCAGGTTGCCCAGCTTGCGCATGTCGCGCGTGCCGGTTTCGTGGTCGATGATGCCGGCGGCCATGAACAGCGAGGCCTTGAACACCGCGTGGTTGAGGATGTGGAACACGCCGGCCACTACCGCCATCGGCGTGGACAGGCCGAACAGCATGGTGATCAGGCCCAGGTGCGAGATGGTCGAATACGCCAGCACGCCCTTGAGATCGTGCTGAAAAATCGCATGCCATGCGCCCAGCAGCACGGTGATCGCGCCGATGCTGGTCACCGTGTACAGAAACAGGTCGGTGCCTGCCAGCGCCGGATGCAGGCGCGCCAGCAGGAACACGCCGGCTTTGACCATCGTGGCCGAATGCAGATACGCCGACACCGGTGTGGGCGCGGCCATCGCGTGCGGCAACCAGAAGTGGAACGGAAACTGCGCGCTCTTGGTAAAGATCCCCAGCAGCACCAGCACCAGCGCATACGGGTACAGCGGGCTTGCACGGATCAGATCACCCGAGGCCAGCACTGCATCCAGCTGAAAACTGCCAACGATGCGGCCGATCAGCAGCACCCCGCCCAGCAGCGCCAGGCCGCCGCCGGCGGTGAGCACCAACGCCATGCGTGCGCCTTCGCGCGCATCCTTGCGATGCGACCAGAAGCCGATCAGCAGGAAGGAACTGAGGCTGGTGAGTTCCCAGAACACCATCAGCAGCAGCAGGTTGCCCGACAGCACCATGCCCAGCATCGCGCCCATGAACAGCAACAAATACGCGAAGAAGCGCGAGGCGCTATCGCGTGCACTCAGGTAGTAATGCGCATACATCACCACCAGCGCGCCGATCGCCAGCACCAGCAGCGCGAACATCCAGGCCAGCCCGTCCATGCGCAGCGAGAACAGCAGCCCGATCTGCGGTAACCAGGCATGTTCGCTGCGGATGATTTCCCCGCGCAGCACCGCCGGTGTCAGCAGTGCCAGGATGCCCAGGCCGGCCAACGGCGCGGCCGCAGCCAACCACGCAGTGATCGAACGGGAGGTGCGCCACGACAGCGCCACGGCGGCCGCCATCAGGAACGGCAGCGCGAGCAGAATTTCCAACGGTGCAGGCATGCAGGGAACACGAGATTCGCGAGCAGGCCAGAGAGCTTAACAAACCGTTGACTGACGCCGGCGTCAAGGTGAGCGTGCGCCTGTCGGGAAAACGACAGGAGTTGCCGTCGCACCGCCGCGTTGCACTGGGTATGCTGACGCTATCGCCACCGCCTGCCTACCTTGTGACTGCTGCCAATCCCGCTCCTTCCGTCGCCGCCGCTGCACCCCGTGCCCTGGTCTTCGGCGGCAGTGGCCAGATTGGCGAACGCTTGCTCACTCGCCTGCTGGGGCGTGGCTGGCAGGTCACCGCCTGGTCGCGCGCGCCGCGTGCCGCACGCGCAGGACTCATCTGGCGGCAAGGTGACCTGGCGGCACCGGCGGTGGCGGGCGAGAGTTTCGAGGTGATCTTTAGCTGCGGCCCGCTGGATCATTTCGCGCACTGGTACGAGACCAACGCGGTGAGCACGCCACGCATCGTCGCGTTCGGTTCCACCAGTGTGGAGGTCAAGGAGCATTCGATCGATGCCGCCGAGCGCGATGTCGCCCAGCGGCTGGCCAATGCCGAACAAGCGCTGTTCTCCGCCGCCAAGGCGCGTGGCGCCGCGGCCACCGTGCTGCGCCCCACCCTGGTTTACGGCGCCGGCCGCGACCGCACGCTGACCCAGATTGCCGGGCTGGCCAGGCGCACGGGCGCGTTCGTGTTGCCGGCCAATGCCACCGGGCTGCGCCAGCCGGTGCATGTGGACGATCTGGCCAGCGCGGCATTGGCGGTGGTCGCCCAGCCGGTCACGCATCAGCGCAGCTATGCGGTGGGCGGTGGCGAAGTGCTGGCCTACACGCAGATGGTGGAACGCGTGCTGGAGGCCTTGCCGCGGCCGGCACGGCTGTATCAGGTGCCGCCTTCGCTGTTCGGTCTGGCGCTCACCACCGCGCAGCGCCTGGGCCGGCTGCGCAGCATGAATACCGCCGCGTTGCAGCGCATGCGCGATGACCTGGTGTTCGACCTGGAGCCGGCGCGGCGCGACTTCGGCTATGCACCGCGTGCGTTCCGCCCGCTGCCGGAAGAGCTGGGTATCGGCGAGTAGCCTGCGTTGGCGTCAGCGCGGTATCGCTGACTTGGGGAACCCGAAGATCAGAACCGCCAACCCAGGTGCCGATACAGCTTGGCCAGCACCCACAGCGGCCCGATCAGCAGATAGGTCAGGTCGGTCAGAAAGCTCGGCTTGCGGCCTTCGATCTTGTGGCCGACAAACTGCGCGATCCACGCCAGCACGAACACCGTCACCGCCAGCGTGAACAGGCCGCCCAGGCCCAGTCGGCCCTCGATCAGCCGGCACAGGCAGCCGAAAAAGAAAAAGATCGCCAGCATGCCCAGGCCAAGCGGCCGCGACAGCCGGTTGTAATACGACCACGCCCCGAACATCGCCAGCGCCGCCCACACGCCGCTGCTGAACCACGTGCCGCCCACCGGGATGCACCACAGCAAGGCCACCACCGACCACAGGATCGCCGGCACCGCCAGCACGTGGATCTGCTGGTTGGTCGCATTGCGGTGGTCGTCAGAATAACTGGCGAAATAGCGCTCGAGCGGTCGCGCGGTCGTGGTGCGTTCGGTCATGTTCCCTCCCAGGAATGGCCCAAGCATACGCGCGCGGATGGCCGCAGTGGCGCTTGCGGGGCAGCTGCCGGGAACAGGACCTGCCACGCACCAGCGCGTGGCAAGCCCCTGTGTTGCGCATCACGCTCTGCGCATCGGCGATTGCCCGCCAGGCGGGCGAGGGTGGTGCCGCCAGCGGCGTCGTCCATTGATCACGCCGGTTCTCGCGCACCGGCCTCGCCCACTGCAAACGACGGCCCGCAGCCAGACCTAGGGAAGGTCTGAACAATGAGGCCTGAGAGTGCGGGATGTCGCATCGCTCTGGAGAGTCGCGTTTGGATCTTCGGATTTTTCGCAATTTCTGGAGCTTTCCTTGGGAATTCCCCGGGTTACAGGCGCACGCTCCCCATGGCAGGCAGTAACTGCTTTCGCTTCATCCACAGGTTTGACAGCGCAAACAGCGTCAGCACCTGCGCGGTGTTCTTCGCCAGGCCGCGATAGCGGACCTTGGTGTAACCGAACTGGCGCTTGATCACCCGGAACGGATGCTCCACCTTCGCGCGCACGCTGGCCTTGAAGTGTTCCCAACGCTGTTCCCGAGCACGCTCCCGCTTGTTGCCGATGGCTTGAAGCACCGAACGCTTGGCAGCAATGAAAAATGCAGCCTCGCAGTCCTGCAGTTCTTCGCGCTTATCCGCACCGGTGTAGCCGCTGTCGCCGAACACGCTGTCTTCTTTGCCATGCAGCAACGTGTGCGTCACCACGACGTCGGCGACGTTGGCGGCCGTGCAATGGACGTGGTGCACCAACCCGGAAAATTCATCCACGCCGATGTGGGCCTTCATCCCGAAATACCACTGATTGCCCTTCTTGGTCTGATGCATCTCGGGGTCGCGCGCATGGTCGGCGTTCTTGGTCGAACTGGGCGCCGCGATCAGCGTCGCATCGACGATCGTGCCCGACCGCAGGCTCTGGCCCTTGCGCGCCAGATGCGCGTTGACAGCTTCCAGCATCCGCGCGGCAAGGCCATGGGTCTCCAGCAGGCGCCGAAAGTTGAGAATCGTGGTCTCGTCCGGAACGTTGTCCAAGCCACCGAGCTGGGCAAACCGCCGCAAGGTCGGGATCTCGTGCAGTGCTTCTTCCATCGCCGGATCGCTCAACGCATACCACTGCTGCAGCAAATGAATCCGCAACATCGTCGCCAGTGCGTACGGCTGCCGACCTGGCCGGCCCGACACGGGATAGTGCGGCGCGATCAGCCCGAGCAGTTGCTGCCACGGAACCACCTGCTCCATCTCGGCCAGAAAGATCTCCCGGCGCGTCTGCTTGCGCTTGCCCAGGCCCTCAGCGTCACCGAACGTCAGTTGCATGGATCACTCCTCAACATGAGGCGGGTAGTGTCGCGTATCTGTGGTGCGTTGTTCAGAGTTTCCCTAGAGCAGCGATCAAAACGACTGCGCCGCCGTCAGGCGGGCGCGGCCGGTGCTCGGAATCGGCATATACCTCCGTACACGCCGGTTCCTCTGCGCCGTCCGCACCCACCTGACGACTGCTTGCTCCGTTTTGTTAGCCGCGCTTATTGGGAGCGCCGACGTGCGCGTCATGCGGCAGGCAATCACGGTCAATGACGCCGCTCCACGGATTCAAATATGTGACGTCTCGCTTCTACCCGAGTGCATGAAGCTGCGGCAGGTAAACGGCAGATACAAAAAAGCCGGCCAGACAGGCCGGCCGGCTCTTTCGTGCATCGTGAACTCAGCGACTGCCGATGGCGACCTTTTGCTGCTCTTCGTGCGCCTGTTGCTGTTGCGACTGCCCAGCCAGAAGCTGCGCGCTGGTCTGCTCCAATGACGGGGCAGGCTGGTTTAGATCCACCGCCGCACGGAACCCCGGCGTGGTGCCCATCACGAACGCCTTGCCGTCCTGCACCGTCACGTTCTGCAGCTTATCTGCGCTGTCGATGCCATTCTGCTTGGCCTGCAAAGTGACGTTGGCAGCAGTCTCATTAGAGATCATGCTCGGCAGCTTGCTGCGGATTGCGTTGTGCAACGCATGGTCCGGATGCGAGGCATCGTTGAGCGACGGACCCTTGGGCGCAGCGGCCGGGGCATCGACCGCTTTGGCCGCAGGCGCAGACAACGCGGCCCGCGTATCACGGCCGACGACACCGTCCTGCTGCAGCCCATGCTGCTTCTGAAACGCGATCACCGCCTCCCGTGTGTTGTCCCCAAAGCGACCATCTTCCGCAAGCCGGTTGCCCTGCGCATCGCGAACGCCGAGACGGTTGAGGTCCTGCTGCAACTTGCCGACATCGCCGCTCTGCTCGCCATGACGCAGCGTGCCATTGCCAGCCGGTGCCGATGGCTGCGATTGACGGGCGCCCGACTCGTGCTGGTGACCTTGATTCCAGAATGTCTCTGGACTGGTCAACTTGCCGTTGGCATCGCGCAGCTGGTAATGCACATGCTGTGCGTACTGACTATTACCGTTCGGGCCGCGTCCGCCCATCGTACCGATGGCATCGCCCGCGGACAGCGTCTGGCCTTCTTTCACCTTGAGTGCGTCCAGGTGCAGGATCTCGTGCGAGTTACCCTGCGCATCGCGAATCTTGACCGTGCCGTAGTTGCCGCCCGCGAACGTTACCGTTCCGGAGACCGGCGAATGCACCGTCGGGTGCTGCAGGTTACGGCCTTGCTGACCACCTTCGTAGTTGAAATCTGTACCACCGTGCGGCCCGTGGCTACCGCGGTGCTCACCATAATGACCGGTAATGTGCGGGTCGGTGCTGCCTTGACCGGGCAGCATGCGTTCCATCGTTTGCTGAAAATTGCTGCGAGTGGCATGGCTAGGTTCGGCTGTCTGCGTCACTGGCGTCGGCTGGCCCACTGTATTGCCCTGCGTTTGTGCAAGACGCTGCTCGACAAACTGGGTGTAGTTGTCCAGATGAGGGGCAATCTCGCGCCGCGACAGAGCCAAGCCACCATAATCCTTGCTAGGACCATCATGGTGATACTTGTAAATGTAATCCTCGCCCTGGCCGCGGCTACGCGCGAGGTCCCGGTTATCAACGAAATGTTGCACCAATGCCTGCGACTGCGTTTCCACGTCGAAGCGGTTGGATGCGTTGACGCCATAATGCGCGCCAGTCCGGTCAATGAATTGACCTAGGCCAGAGGCAGACGTTGTCCCCGCAGCTGCATCCGGGTTGAAGCCTGACTCAACTCGGGCGATGGCAAGGACGTATGCAGTCTCGCGCGCTGAAAGCCCTGCATCTCGCGAGTAATCGATAAGGCTATCGATCACGCGTGATTGTGTCTGTGGGCTAGCATCGCCCCAGCGGCGTGATTCGCCATGCAATCTGCCATCTCCGCTGTCGATGGGCTCGCGGTAGTGGCTCCAGGGTTTGATCCGGTCACTGCTGTATGCAGCGCCGCGTGGTTGAAGCATTTCGGTATAAATCGTGGTGTCGGTCATATCGTGCGTTCCTTTCTATGAGACAGATTCTTCCTTGTAACGGGTGCTGCTCCATGTACTGCGTACTGCTTTCACCATGCGCCGCAATCGGCGCATAGACGTCCTTTGCTCAGGGCTGGAAAGGCTCCAATTCCGGGTGCTTCAGTCCTAACTCCTCGAGCTTGTGTTCGTATTCGTCGTTATTCGGGCTCTGCTGGCCGTCCTGCGTATGCAGCGGTGGTGTCGCATGATTCAGCAACTGACCCTTGATGTCATACAGGAAGAACCATTCGCAAAATTCGCAGCCGTAGGGAAGCTCGCCGTACTGGACGACAAAGTACGTGCTTCCTTTTGCGTCTTCCGTGCAACCCAGGCCCACTGCGGTGTAGTCCGCCATCTCTGGAGGCGCTGCCACTTCCTGGCGCTGGCCATCGTGCTCCATTTTCAGGTGGGTCTTGGTGGAGCCGCTGCTCTCGGATGGCAACGCGCTCAGGTGCAGGCGCACGCCGGAGCATTCCTTGATCATGTCATTCCGTCCTTGTGTATCTGCTTCTGTCGAAGTCGGGGATGGGGTAGTGGCAGGTGGCGTACTAGGCGCGCTGGTGGTGGCAGCTACGGGCCCTGGCTTGTCACCGCATGCGCCAAGCACCAGGCTCAGGCCGAGAGCAGGTAGCACGGAGATGAAGCGTCGCATCAAGTCGCCTCTTTGACGGTTTGAGTTGTAGGTGACGATAGCCAAGCCGGCAGAACCTGCTTCCAGCGCCCGCCGACGTTTACAAAGACTGGTCGTCCACCTTAACCAGCATCCAGCAGGGGCGCTGCGCGAAGTGGTAGACCTGCTGATCGCCGGTGTCCGGTGTGCGGACCAGTACCTGGCGGCCATCGGCTTCTTCGGAAATCGTGACCTCGCGGCCGCCGTTGCGTGCTGCCTCAAGGTTCGGGATGACAGGCCATTCGACCTTGGCAAGCGGAACTGTGCGGGTGACCGGGGTGGGCTCGGGCTGTGCGTCCGGGTCGAGTTGGATCATCGTCAGCGGATCGGCCGTGGCTTTTTCCTGTACCGCAATGTCTGCACTGAAGCTTTTCAGAAAGTCAGAGAAGTCGGCGCTGGGACAGGTTGTTGCCTGCGCGGGCGTTGCCGGAACGGTGGCGGATGCAGGCGATGCATTCGCAGCAGGTGTCGCAGCGCCGGCTGGCTCAGCTTGCGGCTTGCAGGCAACCAGCGCCAGGCTCAGTGCGAGAGCGAGCAGGGACGTTCGGAAAAAGGCCAATGGATCCTCCTGATCATAGCGGGCAAGCTGGAGCGCGGGCGGGATGTTATACGCGCGCTGTTTGCCGATGTGTGAAGGCTTGCAGAGCGTGGGTTGCACAAACTGGCCGGCATGCGGCAAGCCAATGTCCTCACAGAACAAGCAACCTGACGGTGGCTCCGGGGCTCGGGTGAGTCCGCGCCCGTTGATTGCTGTCAGCAAAGCCAGGTTATCTCGATCGAGCCTGTGCAAAGATCATCATGATTTGATCATGGTTTTGGCCGGAAATTTGTCCGGTATGGCGCGGCTGACTATATCCCGTTTGAAAATACATCGAGTGCATCCGCACCCACCCATCCCTGTGCGCAGTCGCCGACATACTGGCCTGGGGCAGCGGCATGGCAACTCCCGCCAGTGGCGCTCTTCGAACGTTGGATCGGCCTGTCGCCATATGTTCGGCATGCCGAATTGTTTTTGCATCCGGCAACACTGTCTGCAGGAATCGCAATGACGTAGTAATACAGAGGATTCTGTCCGGCGCGGCCGATCGCTTGAATGCAGACGAGCTGGCCCTGCGCCAGCCTGGCTCTGGCGATCACGCTACTGCCAGTGGTCGGCACCGCATCAAGTGCATCCACCCCGCTTGCCTGCGCCACGCCGGCAAACAAGCCCGCATCGTCACACGCAGGCGAGAGCTCCACGTCGTAGAAATCGCCGGCATCGACATTTCCGGCCGTGCAGCCTTTTGCCATGTTCGCATCGGCACACTGCACGCCGCTTGCCTGTAGCAACGTCGCGAGCCGGTCATTGAGGGAAGCGCCAGAAGAAGCCGGTGCGCGCGTTGCTGCAGGCGCCGATACCGATGCCGATGCCGTCGATGTGACTAGCGGCGCGGCATGGGAAGTTGATTCGCCGGCGCTGCACGCGCTTACTGCAAGCAGCCCGGGCAGCAGTGCGTTGCGTAACGCCGGCAATCTGCGGAATGAAAAATGTGGGAGTGTCATCGCGACTTCCTTGGCTAACAGATCCCGTCAGGTGCGTCCTTCAGCGCTCAAGAAAGAGCGCTGCCCGCCATTGCTGCTTTAGTACAGCCTCAAAGCCTCGGGACCGGGGCCTTGAACATCAATCGACCGAAATACCCGCCAGCCTCTGCAACGCCTCGGCGTATTTGGCGCGCGTGCGTTCGATCACGTCCGCCGGCAGGCGCGGGCCAGGTGCGGTCTTGCCCCAGTCCAGCGTCTCCAGATAATCGCGCACGAACTGCTTGTCGTAGCTCGGCGGGCTGGTGCCCAGCTCGTACTGGTCGGCGGGCCAGTAGCGCGAGGAATCCGGGGTCAGCATCTCGTCCATGATGTACAGGCGGCCATCGGCGTCGGTGCCGAATTCGAACTTGGTGTCGGCCAGCAAAATGCCGCGTTCGGCGGCAAAATCGGCGGCGAAGCGATAGATGCGCAAGGTGGCATCGCGCACGCGCTCGGCCAGCTCGGCGCCGACCGTCTTGACCATCGCATCGAAGTCGATGTTTTCGTCATGGTCGCCGACAGCGGCCTTGGTCGAGGGGGTAAAGATCGGCTCGGGCAGTTTCTCGGCCTGGCGCAGGCCATCGGGCAATTCGATGCCGCTGATCTTGCCGGTGCGCTGATAGTCCTTCCAGCCGCTGCCGATCAGATAACCGCGCGCGATCGCTTCCACCGGCACCGGCTTGAGCTTGCGCGTGACCACCGCGCGCTTGGCGTACAGCGCCGGATCCACGCCCTCGGGCAGCACCTGCTCGACGCGGATGTCCACCAGATGGTTGGGCATCAGGTGTTCGGTCTTGTGGAACCAGAAGTTGGACACCTGGCAGAGCATTTCGCCCTTGCCGGGAATCGGGTCGGGCAGCACCACGTCGAACGCAGACAGGCGGTCGGTGGCCACCATCAACAGGTAGTCGCCGGGGGGCGCATCGGCGGGCAGGCGGTCGCGGGGAATGTCGAAGACATCGCGGACCTTGCCACGGTGGCGCAACGGCAGGCCGGGGAGATCGGATTGCAACAGCGTGGTCGACACAGGCACTCCTAAGGACGTCGCAATGACGCTGTCCCCAGGACCCGGCGGGCCCGCGGGTAGGCAGCGGGCCGCGTAGTGTACGGTGCTTCGCGGCGCCCCGCTGCACGCAGTGGCTGGCAGGCGTTGCACTGCCAGCTGGCGGCCATGGCCGCTATGCCCAACCGGCAGGGCCGACGGCCGCACCCGGGTGTCAGGCACGCTGCCGCTGGCATGCGGCGCGTCGCAAACCTACCCGGTACTTCGCCCATGAGCGCCTCGCACGCCGATCGACAGCCAAGCCACACAGGGCTTCGGGTAAAATCGCCGGCCCGCCTCTTTGGCTGCCGATCGCCCCCATGTCCTGGTACGGAAAATTGCTCGGCGCACTTGCCGGCGCCTTGCTGTTCCGCGGGGCGCCGCTGATCGGGGTGATGATCGGCCTGGCGATCGGGCATGCGGTGGATGCGGGCTGGTTCAAGCGCCGCGAAGAGAACCCGTACGAGGCACTGGGCCTGGAAGCAGACGCCACCAAAGCCGAGATCGACCTGGCCTATCGCCGCCTGATGTCGCGCTACCACCCCGACAAGGTGGCCAACGCCAGCCCGGAAGACCGCCGGCAGGCCGAAAAGAAGGCCAGCCAGATCAACGCCGCCTACGACCGCATCCAGCGGCAGCGCAAGCGCTGAGCTCTGACGGAGAGCGGGGCAACGGACCGTAGCAGGATCATCAGATCAATGCGGGGCTGCCTGATCCCATTTGCCCAACATCGGGTGTGCGTTGCTGAGCCATCCTCAGCATCTGACGCCGCGCATTGCGGGCACAGCCTCGCCCATAGGCCTGGCTCTCTCGGGCCAGAACTGCAGGAATGGAGGAACAGGCCTTGGAGCAGTCCCTGAAAGAGACCGCGACTAGGCCTTGAATGCGCCGAATTAAACGAAAACCCGATGCGCGCATCGCTTGGCGAGGCGCGTTCCAGAACTGCCCCCGCAACAGTCGGCGAGGTCTTGCATAAACGCCCAGGAACCTAGAGATTCCCGGGCGCACATGGGGCGAATATGTCACCCAGGGCCGAGCCCTCAGGCCATGCCCTTTCGCCGGATCAGAAGCGGTAGCTGGCGGTCAGGCGGATCGCATTGGACGAAAAATCCGTGTCCGTACGGCGCAGGTCGGTGCCGGCCGGGTTCACGCGCAGGAACGGGTTGGTCGCCGGGGCGGTGCCCGGGCCGACACGCACGCGGGTGTCTTCGTCCTGCAGGCGGGTGAACAGATATTCCACGCCCACCGAGACATGGTCGCTCAAGCGACGCTGCAGCCCGATGCCGGCCTGGTAACCGTTGGCACTGTCGCCACCGCTGCCGGTGAAGCTGTTGGCGGTGTTGCTGCTGGCAAAGCTGTGGTCGAACTCGCCGCGTGCCACGCCGGCGGTGACATACGCCAGGTAGTCGCCCTGTGCGCCGAACGCATAGCCCACGCGCCCGCGCAGCGCGGCGGTGCGATTGAGCTGGCGGGTAAAGGTGTACAGCGCCGGTGTGGTGCTGAAGGCGCTGACGCTGTCGCGCAGGTCGTTACGGGTGTATTCGGCCACCACGCCGTAGACCCAGTCGCCCACCTGCCAGTCGTAGCCGGCGCGCACGCCGTATTCGGCACCGCCCTTGTCCTTGCTGCACCCGCTTGCCGGTGTGCGCCCGGCCGCAGCGCCACCGCAGAAGCCCGGCGAAAACGCATCCGCCCCGGTGGCGGTGCTGACCTGGTCGCCGTCGCGGCCGTCCAGGTTGGTATCGAAGCCGAAACGGCCGCCGGACACGCCGGCCGGGTCGGCGCCGCCCACATTGGCCCCCAGCGAGAAGCCGGACCAGTCAGCGGGGCCGGATTGCGCCCAGGCCGAGGGGGCCAGGGCCAATAGAACGAGGGCAGCGGAAGCGAGCGGGGTGGTTTTCATGCGGTTTCCTTCATCTGGCGCGGCGCGCCGGTCCATCACCCTACGCGCTGGCGTCCGCTGCGGATGCACTGACAATCGCTTTTTGGGAAGCCGTTGCGGATTTGGAAGACCTGCCAGGCAGCGGCTCTGGCCGATCGAGTGCAATACCGCCAGTGTTGGCGGCGCCAGGCGCCCATCGCCGGCAGCCAACGCCAAGCCGGCCCGAAGCTCCACCGCACGCCCGCTTGCAGAGCAGCTGCCGCCGCGCTCGGCTTTCCTCGCCGCGCCACGGTTGCGACAATGGGGCTCCTGCATTTTCCCGAGCTGCCCATGCAACCGACGGCGATCGCCCCGTCCATCCTGTCTGCCGATTTCGCCCGCCTGGGCGAGGAAGTGGACAACGTCCTGAAGGCCGGTGCCGACTGGGTGCACTTTGACGTGATGGACAACCACTATGTGCCCAACCTGACCATCGGCCCGATGGTCTGCCAGGCGCTGCGCAAGCACGGCATCACTGCACCGATCGACGTGCACCTGATGGTCGAACCGGTGGACCGCATCGTGCCGGACTTTGCCGACGCCGGGGCGACCACCATCAGCTTCCATCCCGAAGCCAGCCGCCACGTGCACCGCACCATCCAGTTGATCAAGTCGCATGGCTGCCAGGCCGGGCTGGTGCTCAACCCGGCCACGCCGGTGGATATTCTCGATTGGGTGCTGCCCGAGCTGGATCTGGTGCTGGTGATGTCGGTCAACCCCGGGTTCGGCGGCCAGGCCTTCATTCCCTCGGCGCTGGACAAGCTGCGCGCCATCCGCAGCAAGATTGATGCGCTGGGCAAGCCGATCCGCCTGGAGATCGATGGCGGCGTCAAGGCCGACAACATCGGCGCGATCGCTGCCGCCGGTGCGGATACCTTCGTGGCCGGCTCGGCCATCTTCAATGCGCCCGACTACGCGCAGATCATTGCGCAGATGCGCGCGGCGGTGGATGCGGCGCGATGACTCAGGCGCCGCTGCAGATCCGCCCCGCCACGCCCGCCGATGCGGCGCTGCTGCACGAACTGGTCACCGCGCTGGCGGTGTACGAGCGCGAGCCCGACGCGGTGAAGGCCACGCCGGAGGATCTGCGCGCCAGCCTGTTCGGCGACGGTGCCACCGCGCACGCGTTGCTCTGCGAGCAGGGCGGCCAGGTGCTTGGGTTCGCGGTGTATTTCTTCAATTACTCCACCTGGCTGGGCCGCAACGGCCTGTATCTGGAAGACCTGTTCGTGCGGCCGCAAGCGCGCGGGCAGGGCGCCGGCCTGGCGCTGCTGCGGCACCTGGCGCAACTGGCGGTGGACAAGGGCTGCGGACGCTTCGAGTGGTCGGTGCTGGACTGGAACCAGCCGGCGATCGAGTTCTACCAGGGCGTGGGTGCGCGCCCCATGGAGGGCTGGACCGTGTACCGGCTCGACGGCGAGCGCCTGGCCGCGTTTGCTGCAGGTAGCTGAGGCGGCGGGGCACGGGGGTGAGCCGCACGTCAGCCAGGCTCTAGCTTGCCTGGCAGTTGACGCCGCTTGGGGGAGCGCAGCGCAGGCCTGCCCCAGGCATCCTGCTTCGACCATGCAGTCCGTGGCCAAGCAACCGCGCGTCACCTCGCCACCCCTGCGAAACACGCATAAAAAAGGCCGCCCCAATGGAGCGGCCTTCAAGAAAATTTGGAGGCTGATCCTGCCTCCGCCCGTCGTCCCTGCTATGGCCTTCTATCCTCCGGGTCATCGATGACATGCCGATGACAGGTGCGGGCGCTGCGTATTCACGATCCACGCATTCCGCCGCTGCTAGCCTGCGCGCACCACACATCCTCTCATCGGCAGCGCGCATGGCCCCGTCCCACTGGCGACTGATCCTCAACGGCAAGTCCACCGACAACGAGGATCTGCGCGAGGCGGTGGGCGTGCTGCGCAAGCGCGGCATCCAGCTCGATGTACGCGTGACCTGGGAAGAGGGAGACGCCGAGCGCTACGTGGCCGAAGCCATCGCCGATGGCGTGCAGACCGTGGTCGCCGCCGGCGGCGATGGCACGCTGAGCGAAGTGGCCGCCGCACTGGCCCACCACCAGGACGACGCCGCCACGCTGCCATCGTTGGGCCTGGTGCCGCTGGGCACCGCCAACGATTTCGCAACTGCCGCCATGATCCCGCTTGAACCGCTCGGCGCCCTGGGCCTGATTGCCGAACGTGCGGCCGAGCCCATCGACCTGCTGCGTATCGACGCCGACCACGGCCCGCACTGGTGCGCCAATGTGGCCAGCGGCGGCTTCGGCACTCAGGTCACCGTGGAAACCGATGCGGGCCTGAAGAAGATGCTCGGCGGGCTGGCCTACCTGATCACCGGCATGTCGCGGCTGGGGCGGATCGACCCGATCAGTGCCCATTTCACCGGCCCGGATTTCAGCTGGGAAGGCGAATTCATCGCACTGGGCCTGGGCAACGGGCGCCAGGCCGGCGGTGGCCAGGCGCTGTGCCCGGAGGCACTGATCGACGACGGCCTGCTCGATGTCACCATCGTGCCCGCGCTCAATGGCGAGGTCGCCGCCACGCTGGGCACCCTGGTCACCGGCGGCAAGCAGGCCGCGCTCGAACGGGTCGCGGTGCGCACCCGGCTGCCCTGGCTGGAGATCGCCTCCGTGCAACCGCTCACCTTGAATCTGGATGGCGAACCGGAGACCTCGCGGCATTTCCGCGTCGAATGCGTGGCGGCCCGCCTGCGCATGCATTTGCCGATCGATTGCCCGTTGCGGAGCGTTTGAAGCTGGGAATGGGGAATGGGGAATCGGGAATCGGGATTCAAGCGAAGCAACTGCGGCTCAAGCGAAGCAGCCGCCAACGCACCGCTGTAAGCCCCTCTCCCTTTGGGAGAGGGGTTGGGGTGAGGGTCCCTGTGCCGACACACATGCCGCTACCAGGTAGCTCGCTCTGCACTGGCGCACGGCAATGTCTCACCGTGTGCGAAAAACGCGCTCCACAACAAGGACGCGCTATCCGGAGCCGATGTCGGTCAGCCTGAGACGCCATAACCAACACCGCCCAACCTGGCACAACCCACACTCGCAATTCCCACAGTTTTCGCCTTGGCACCTGCTGCCCTAAACCGGCAGTTGCGCTACAGTACCCACGTGTCCCGCCTGACGACCCCACGCTCCTTCTCTTCCGCTCGCCGCTGGTGGCGATGGTGGCCCGTTGCCGTCGTCCGCCCCGCCACGGAGTCCCGGAAGGAAAGTCGTCTTGATCACTGCAGAGCAGTTCCAGCGCCAGGCCGCTGAAGGCCACACCCGTATCCCCGTTGTCCGTGAAGTGCTGTCCGACCTGGACACACCGCTGTCGGTCTATCTGAAACTCGCCGACGGCGCCTACACCTATCTGTTCGAATCGGTCGAAGGCGGTGAGCGCTTCGGGCGCTATTCCATCATCGGCCTGCCGGCAAGGCGCGTGTACAGCTTTCGCGGCCACACGCTGGAAGTCAGCGAACACGGCGAAGTGCTGGAGACCCGCGAAGTCGCCGATCCGCTGGCTGAAGTCGACGCCTTGCGCGCCGAGCACTCGGTGCCCCAGCTCGATGGCCTGCCCGGGTTTACCGGCGGGCTGGTCGGTTGGTTCGGCTTCGAATGCATCCAGTACATCGAACCGCGCCTGGGTAGCGGCGAGAAGCCCGACGAACTGGGCACGCCGGACATCCTGCTGATGCTCTCCGAAGAGCTGGCGGTGTTCGACAATCTCAAGGGCCGCCTGTACCTGATCGTGCATGCCGACCCGCGCCAGCCGCAGGCCTATGTGCGCGCCAACCGCCGCCTGGACGAACTGGCGCATCGCCTGCGTCAGGGAGGCGCCGGGTATCCGCAGGCGCAAATTTCCGATGCCATCGACGAATCGGATTTCCATTCTTCGTTCACCCGCGAGGAGTACCACGCGGTGGTGCGCAAGGCGCAGGAATACGTACGCGCCGGCGACATCTTCCAGGTGGTGCCGTCGCAACGTTTGCGGGTGCCATTCCGCGCACGCCCGGTGGATGTGTATCGCGCGCTGCGTGCGCTCAATCCATCGCCGTACATGTATTTTCTCGATGTCGGCGGCACCCAGGTAGTCGGCTCCTCGCCGGAAATCCTCGCGCGCCTGCGCGATGGCGTGGTCACCGTGCGTCCCATCGCCGGCACCCGCCCGCGCGGCGCAACACCGGAGCTGGACAAGGCGCTGGAAGACGAATTGCTGGCCGACCCGAAAGAGCGCGCCGAGCACGTGATGTTGATCGATCTGGGCCGCAACGATGTCGGCCGCGTGGCCGAGCCGGGCACGGTCAAGGTGGGCGAGCAGTTCGTGATCGAGCGCTATAGCCACGTCATGCACATCGTCAGCGAAGTCACCGGCACGCTCAAAGCCGGCCTGAATTACAGCGACGTGCTGCGCGCGACATTTCCCGCCGGCACTGTCAGTGGCGCACCGAAGATCCGCGCACTGGAAATCATCCGCGAGCTGGAGCCGGTCAAGCGCAACGTGTATTCCGGCGCCGTGGGTTACATCGGCTGGCATGGCGACGCCGATACCGCGATTGCGATCCGCACCGCCGTGATCCAGGACGGCTATCTGTATGTGCAGGCTGGCGGCGGCGTGGTCTACGACTCCGACCCCGATCTGGAATGGCAGGAAACCATGAACAAGGGCCGCGCCCTGTTCCGCGCGGTTGCCCAGGCCGCCAAGGGGCTGTGATGGACGGGCAGGGCAGCGCTGCACGCATCAGCTTTCGCAACGATTACAGCGAGGGCGCACATCCGCGCGTCTTGCAGGCATTGGCGCAGGCCAGTGCCGAGCAAAATGGCGGCTACGGCACCGATCGGCATAGCGAACGTGCTGCGGCATTGATCTGCAATGCCGTCGCGCAACCGCAGGCCGCCGTGCATCTGCTGGTCGGCGGCACGCAGACCAACCTGATTGCGATCAGCGCGTTTTTGCGCTCGCATCAGGCGGTGATTGCGGTGGAAGCGGGCCACATCGCCACGCACGAAACCGGCGCGATCGAGGCCACCGGGCACAAGGTGCTCACCGTGCCCGCGCTGCACGACAAGCTGACGCCTGCATTGATCGCGCCAGTGCTTGCGGTGCACAGCAACGAGCACATGGTGCAGCCGCGGCTGGTTTATCTCTCCAACAGCACCGAGAGCGGCACCATCTACACGCGTGCCGAACTTGAGGCGCTCGCGCAGTTCTGCCGCGCGCATGACTTGCTGCTGTATCTGGATGGCGCGCGCCTGGGCGCGGCATTGACTGCCGACGGCAACGATCTGGATCTACCGACGATTGCCGCGCTCACCGATGCGTTCTACATCGGCGGCACCAAGAATGGCGCCTTGCTCGGCGAAGCGCTGGTCATCGTGACGCCGGCGTTGCAGGCCGATTTCCGCTACCTGATCAAGCAACGCGGTGCGCTGCTGGCCAAGGGCATGGTGCTGGGTGCGCAGTTCGCTGCGCTTTTCGAAGAGGGGCTGTTCTTTGAGTTAGCCGCGCATGCCAATGCAATGGCACAGCGGCTGCGCGCCGGCTTGCTGGCCGCCGGCGCCGAATTCACCAGCAACTCGCCGACCAACCAGCAATTCATTGCCGTGAGCGCGCAGCAGGCCGAGCAGATCGCGCAGCGCTACGATTTCGAACGCTGGGAAACGCGTAGTGATGGCCGCCTGGTGATTCGCTTCGTGACCTCGTGGGCCACCACGCCTGCCGCGGTCGATCGGCTGTGTGCGGATGTTGCCTCGCTTCATCGCCGCGTGCCGTAAGTATGCGCATCAGTCATCAGGGAGAGAAAGAGATGAAGCAACTCACGCGTTGGATGCTGGCCGCGTTTTTCGCATCGCCGTTTGTGGCGGTGGCTCAGGTTAATAGCCTGCCGTCACAGCCACATCTACTGGTAAAGGGAGAGGCCGAGCGTGAGGTGATTCCTGATCGCTTCACCGTCAAGTTGGCGCTGGAAGCAACCAATCAATCGCCGGACTTGGCACGCACCCGCGTGCAGACTGATGCCGCCTCCGTCTTGACTGCATTTGCGCAACACAATGCGCTAAGCCAGAGCGTGCAGGCGTCTACCTTATCGATAGAGCCTGAATATCAGTACGAGAACGATCGCAAGGTCTTTAAGGGCACCAAGGTGGAACGCACCTTGTCTGCCGACTTTTCGAACTTGGACGATGTGCGTCAGTTTCTGGCTGGTTTGAAGACCACCCAATCGCTGCAAGTGTCCGGAATAGTTCCGGCCTACACCAAGGAAGCCGAAGTGCGTGCTGAACTCAAGCGTGAAGCGGTCGAACGTACGCGTAGCTCCGCGCGCCAGCTAGCCAGCGCTTATGGCGTGTCGTTGGGCGGGCTATATACGATCTCCGAAGTCGCTCCAAACTTTGCTTATGGGATCCAGGCCGGCACTTGGCGAAACGAACGCCGAAATTTTGCCTATTCCAATTCGCTTGATGCTGTGCGGGTGAGTGGCAGTTTTGCTGCGCCATCGCCGATGGTAGCGCCGATCGCAGAGTCACTTGAAGCCGGCAGCCTGACCTACACCGAAAACATCTATGCGGTCTTCCTGATCGCGCAATGAGTCCCTTGCCATGCTGCTGATGCTCGATAACTACGACAGCTTCACCTACAACCTCGTGCAGTACCTGCAGGCCCTGGGTGCCGAGGTGACGGTGGTGCGTAACGATGCAATGCGCGTCGATCAGATCGCTGCGCTTAAACCCGAGCGCATCGTGATTTCGCCGGGGCCGTGCACGCCGAACGAGGCTGGCATCTCGCTGCAGCTGATCGAGCAACTGGGCCAGACCACGCCGATTCTCGGTGTCTGCCTGGGTCACCAGAGCATTGGTCAGGTCTACGGCGGCGATGTCATTCGCGCCGGCAACATCATGCATGGCAAGACCTCGCCGATCCGCCATGAAGGCAAGGGCGTGTTTGCCGGGCTGCCGGATAGCTACCAGGCCACGCGCTATCACTCCCTGGTGGTGGACAAGACCACCTTGCCGCCTGACCTGGAAGTCACCGCGTGGACCGAAAATCCGGACGGCTCGATGGAAGAGATCATGGGCCTGCGCCATCGCCAGTTCCCGGTCGAAGGCGTGCAGTTTCATCCGGAGTCGATCCTCACCCAGCACGGCCATGCGTTGCTGAAGAATTTCCTGGAGCGCTGAGCGTTGCTGCCTGCGCCAACGCGCATGCAGCGCAGCACACATGCGCGCCGCAACGCGTAGCACTTCCCATCGCGGCGCCAACGCATCCACTTCCCGCACTAGCACCGCAATGCCTGGACCACGATGAACCAGCCCGCCGACACCTTCCATTTCTACGAGCCAGCCAACGGCCACGGGCTGCCGCACGATCCGTTCAATGCCATCGTCGGCCCACGGCCGATCGGCTGGATCGGCTCGCGCAGCGCCGATGGCATCGTCAACCTTGCACCGTACAGTTTCTTCAACGCCTTCAACTACACCCCACCAATCGTCGGCTTCGCAAGCATTGGCTGGAAGGACAGCGTGCGCAACATCGAGTCCACCGGGGTGTTCACCTGGAATCTGGCCACCCGTCCGCTGGCCGAGGCGATGAATGCCAGCGCTGCGTTGGTGCCACAGGAGGTCGACGAGTTCGAGTTGGCCGGCCTGCAGGCCGCGCCGTCGCGGCTGATCGACGTGCCGCGTGTGGCGGCCAGCCCGGTGAGCTTCGAGTGCCGGCTCAGCCAGTTGATTCCGTTGCAGGCTGCCGATGGGCAGCCCATCCAGACCTGGCTGGTGCTGGGCGAAGTGGTCGGCGTGCATCTGGCGCACGCGGCGCTGAGCGATGGCATTTACGATCCGGCCGCGGTGCACACCATCCTGCGCGCCGGTGGCCCGGCCGATTATTTCGAAGTGCAGGCGCAGGCGCGGTTTCGCATGCGGCGCCCGGGGCAGTGACCAGCGGGTGGCACTGATTCGGTCCTGTGCATGCAGGCGTACGCACGCGGCTTGCTCGGTCACGCTGGCCCCGCACACTGCGCGCATCGCCTGATGTCTTTCTTCTTACTCCACGGTTGATTCCATGCCCATCACCCCACAACAAGCCCTGCAACGCACCATCGAGCACCGCGAGATCTTCCATGACGAAATGGTCGATCTGATGCGGCAGATCATGCGCGGCGAGGTGTCCGATGCCATGGTCTCTGCCATCCTGACCGGCTTGCGGGTCAAGAAGGAAACCATTGGCGAGATCGCCGGTGCGGCCACGGTGATGCGCGAGTTCTCGCGCCGCGTGGAGGTCACCGATCGCCGCCACATGGTCGATATCGTCGGCACCGGCGGCGACGGTTCGCACACCTTCAACATTTCAACCTGCGCCATGTTCGTGGCCGCTGCCGGCGGCGCAAAAGTCGCAAAACACGGTAACCGCAGCGTGTCGTCCAAGTCGGGCAGTGCCGACGCATTAGAGGCGTTGGGCGCGGTGATCGAATTGCAGCCCGAGCAGGTGGCTGCATCGCTGGCGCAGACCGGCATCGGTTTCATGTACGCACCCGTGCATCACCCGGCGATGAAAGTGGTGGCACCGGTGCGCCGCGAGATGGGCGTGCGCACCATCTTCAATATTCTCGGCCCGCTGACCAATCCCGCCGGTTCGCCAAACATCTTGATGGGCGTGTTCCATCCGGATCTGGTGGGCATCCAGGCGCGCGTGCTGCAGGAACTGGGTGCCGAGCGCGCGCTGGTGGTGTGGGGCCGCGATGGCATGGACGAACTCTCGCTGGGTGCCGGCACCCTGGTTGGCGAGTTGCGCGACGGGCAGGTGCACGAATACGAGGTGCATCCGGAGGATTTCGGCATTGCCATGTCGGCCAGCCGCAACCTCAAGGTGGCCGATGCCGCCGAGTCGCGCGCCATGCTGTTGCAGGTGCTCGACAACGTGCCCGGCCCGGCGCTGGACATCGTGGCGCTCAACGCCGGCGCGGCGCTGTACGTGGCCGGCGTGGCCGACAGCATCGCCGATGGCATCGTGCGCGCCCGCCAGGTGCTCGCCGATGGCTCGGCACGTGCCTGTCTGGACGCCTATGTCGCCTTCACGCAGCAGGCCACCGCACAAGACTGATTCCCGTGTCCGGCCACGCTGGCCGGCACCCTCACGGCGGCGCTGGCATGCTGCGCTGCGCGCGCAGGTCAGGTCGCCGCCATGATCTTGACCGATAATGCCCGCCCGCCAGGACCCGACACGATGAGCGATATTCTCAACACCATCCTTGCCCGCAAGGCCGACGAAATCGCCGAGCGCAGCGCACGCGTGCCGCTGGCCGAGCTGGTCGCGCGTAGCGCAGACCTGCCGCTCACCCGCGGATTTGCCGCCGCCATGAAGGCCGGCATTGCCGCCGGCGAGCCAGCCGTGATTGCCGAAGTAAAGAAGGCCAGCCCGTCCAAGGGCGTGATCCGGCCCGACTTCCATCCGGCCGACATCGCGGTCAGCTACGAGTTCGGTGGTGCCAGCTGCCTGTCGGTGCTGACCGACATGGATTTCTTCCAGGGCTCCGATGCGTATCTGCAGCAGGCACGCGAGGCCTGCACCTTGCCGGTGCTGCGCAAGGATTTCACCGTCGATCCGTACCAGGTCTACGAGGCGCGCGTGCTGGGCGCCGACTGCATCCTGCTGATCGTCTCGGCGCTGGAGGACCAGCAACTGGCCGACCTGTCCGGTCTGGCGATGCAGTTGGGCCTGGATGTGCTGGTGGAAGTGCACGATATCGACGAGCTCGAGCGTGCGGTGCAGGTGCCGGTGCCGCTGGTGGGCATCAACAACCGCAACCTGCGCACCTTCGAGGTGTCGTTGCAGACCACCCTGGACATGCGCGCAGCTGTGCCGCGTGATCGCGTCCTGGTCACCGAAAGCGGCATCGTCACCGCATCCGACGTGCAGTTGATGCGCAGCAACGGCGTGAACGCGTTTCTGGTCGGCGAGACCTTCATGCGCGCGCCCGAACCCGGCGAAGCACTGCGTCAGCTATTCTTCGCGCATGACTGAGTCGTATCCCGCCCCACGCGAGGACGCACCGCTGGTGGTCTTCGACTTCGATCACACCCTGTACGACGGCGATTCCGGCAGCCATCTGTTTGCCTGGCTGATCCGCCGCAACCCGTTGCGCCTGCTGGTGGCGCTGTTGGCCTCGCCGATCCTGGGGCCCATGGTGGCGATGCTGCCCACGCGTCGGCGCGGCGTGTCCGGCTATGTCTGGATCGCCACCTTCGGCCTGCACCGTGCACGCGAGTTCAATCGCTTCATCGACGCCTACGTGCTCAAGCATGAAGCGCAGATCCGGCAGCGGCTGCTGCCGCACGCACTGAAGGTCTTCACCGAACACCGCGCTGCAGGCGACCGGGTAGTGGTGGCGACCGGTGCGCCGCCGGAGCTGGCACGCGCAATCCTGGGATTCGTTGCGCATCAGGACGTGCCGGTGATCGGCACCTTGGTGGGCCCGCGCCTGGGTGCAGTGACCGCACGCCGGCACTGCCACAACGAAGAAAAGATGCGCATGCTGCGCGAACGCGGCTATGCCGATATCGCTATTGCCTATTCGGACAGCACCGCGGATCTGCCGCTGCTCAAGGCTGCGCGCGCGCCGGTCGTGGTCAACCCCAAGGCCAATCGCGAGAGCCTGTTCCGCCAGGTGCTGCCCGCCGGCACCCCGATTCTTAATTGGGGCTGTCGCGATCGCGGTGGCAAGGCGCTCTAACCGCGCCGATCACCGGCAGCCGGTACGCGCTTGGTGATCACTATGGAAAGATTCGCTGCGGTCATTCGGTAATCTCGCCCGCGAGAACATGGATCACGCTCGAACCCCTGCAAGCGGATAACGCAACAACCGTGACGCAGTCGATGCGCAGTAGCTGCCGTACATCACCCACAGCTCCTGCAAAGCAATGTTGCGATCTGTCGACTGGGTCGCGCTACGGATGGGCTCGCTCAGGCGATATGCAGCGCTCTGGCGCAGCGTTTGGCCGGTTTTGCGCCGGCGCCACCGGTATTGCGAAGCGATCGGTGCGCCAGCGCACCGATCGCCACCCCCACGCTTAGCGCGTGCCGTACAACACGACGGTCTTGCCGCGTGCATGCAACAGGCCATCGGCCTGCAATTTCTTCAGGACGCGTCCGGCCATTTCGCGCGAGCAGCCGACCAGGCGCGCGAGTTCCTGCCGCGAGACGCGCAACTGCGTACCCTGCGGATGGCTCATCGCCTCCGGCTCCTTCGACAGATCGTGCAGCGTGCGCACGATGCGATCAGTCACATCCAGGAACGCCAGGCGGCTGGCTTTCCTTGTGGTATCGAGCAGGCGTTTTGAAAGCTGAACGCCAATGGCGTACAGGATTCGCGGCGCATCCGGCGACAAACTCGTCTGAAACAGCTGCTGCAGGCGCTCGTAGCTGATTTCAGCCAACTCGCATTGCGTGCGGGTGCGCAGGATCACTTCGCGCGTATCGGATTCGATGAACAACCCCATCTCACCAACGAACTCGCCGCTACCGAAGTAGCCCAGCACCAACTCACGATCGTCATCTTCCTCGGCAATGATGCTCACCGAGCCGCTGATCACGTAGTAGAGGGTGCCAGCGGGGTCTCCCGGCCGGAACACATCGGTCCGGGTCGGATAGCGCCTGCGGTGGCTGTGCGCCAGGAATCGCTCAATGGTGCCCGCGTCCAGCGTCAGTGAGGGGGTAGCGTTACGTACCGTCGTAGTCACAACCGTCGTGTTCCCTAGGCTCATGGTAGTTCCGCGTGTAATTCCCGAAGCTTAACGGCATGAGTCATGCAAGGTAAACCATTCTCAACGCCGGCATTTCGTTGATGAGAGCTTTGGCCCATAATTGCCCCCTTTCCCGTCTTCCCAAAGGACCGACCGCCGTGGTCAAGCCGTTGCCTCGTCTGAGGCTGCAGGGGTTCAATAACCTCACCAAGGCGTTGAGCTTCAACATCTACGACGTCTGCTATGCACGTACCGAAGAGGAGCGTCAGCGCTACATCGAGTACATCGACGAGCAGTACGATGCGGACCGTCTGACCCAGATCCTGACGGATGTGGCCGAAATCATCGGCGCCAACATCCTCAATATCGCGCGTCAGGATTACGATCCACAAGGTGCGTCGGTGACGATCCTGATCTCGGAAGAGCCGGTGATCGACAAGAAGCAGGCCGGCAAGGAGCTCATCTCCGACGCCGTGGTTGCGCATATGGACAAGAGCCATATCACTGTCCATACATACCCCGAGACGCATCCCCAGGAAGGCATCGCCACCTTCCGCGCCGATATCGATGTCGCCACGTGCGGCGTGATTTCGCCGCTGAAGGCGTTGAACTACCTGATCGAGAGTCTTGAGTCCGATATCGTGATCATGGACTACCGCGTCCGTGGCTTTACGCGCGATGTGAAGGGCAAGAAGCACTACATCGATCACAAGATCAACTCGATCCAGCACTTCCTCGCCAAGAACGTGAAGTCGCGCTACGAGATGTTCGACGTCAACGTCTACCAGGAAAATATCTTCCACACGAAGATGCATCTGAAAGATTTCGACCTGGATCAGTATCTGTTCGAAGAGCGCGCGAAGAACCTCTCGTTCAAGGAGCGCATGAAGATCGAAACGCTGCTCAAGCGCGAGATCGAAGAACTGTTCCACGGCCGCAATCTGAGCGAATAAGCGCAGCTTCGACCGTTGCGCCGCTGCTTGCAGCTGCGCAACCACATGACACGGCGGGACGGCCCGCCACGCGATGACCTCGCGTTCCATAGCCGACGGCGGCCCGGTGTGCAGACACCGGGTCGCTTTTTTTTTGTCCGTTTTTTCTGTGAGGAGTGATGTGATGCCCTGGATCTATCTGGTGTTGGCCGGCCTGTTCGAAATCGGCTTTGCCCTGGGACTCAAATACAGCGACGGCTTCAGCCGCCTGTGGCCGAGCGTGCTGACGATCGGCCTGGCCGGTGTGAGTCTGTGGTTCCTGACCCAGGCGCTGAAGACCATCCCTGTGGGCACCGGCTACGCCATCTGGACCGGCATCGGCGCGCTGGGCGTGACCATCGCCGGGATCGCGCTGTTTGGCGACAGCGCCTCGTGGTCGCGGCTGGCCTGCATTGGCTTGATCGTGGCCGGCGTGATCGGTTTGAAGCTGGTGTCGTAGTTGTAGTCAGTCCTGCTTCGCAGGCCTGCCTTCCGAGGTTTGCTCTGCAAAACTTGGGCCCCACTCCGTCGCAGCCTATCCCCGCGCCTTTGGCGCGCCTCAACAAAAGGGGGCTCTGCTTCAGCGGCGTGCGCCGAGGCATGCGGCGCGATTGGGTCAGGCGGCGGAGTCGTCGTCAGACACTCATGCCGAAGTCGCCGTTGGCGGACACGGCATGGCGCGCGTTCCGCCGTGCGATCTGCGTGGGGATGCACGCAAGATTCTGATCGCCAGCCGCCAGCCGCCAGCCGCCAATCCCCAATCCTCAATCCTCAATCCTCAATCCTCAATCCTCAATCCTCTAGAAACGATAGGCGATGGTCTTCATCAGCTTGGAGGCCAGGGCCATCGCGCTGGGGATCGGTGGCGGCAGAATGCGTGCGCCGGCCTGCTCGGCGTGATCGGCGTGGCGTGCTTCGTCGATCTTCATCACGCGCAGGATCGCGCGGCTGCGCTGGTCGGTCTCGGGCAGGGTCTCCAGGTGTTCGTCCAGATGGGCTTCCACCTGCCGTTCGGTTTCCACTACAAAGCCCAGGCTCCAGTCGTCGCCACGCAGCCCGGCGACAGCGCCGAGCGCATAGCTGCCGGCGTACCAGAGCGGGTTGAACAGGCTGGGGCGGCTCTCCAGTTCGCGCAGCCGGTCCGCGCACCAGGCCAGGTGGTCGGTCTCTTCCTGCGCGGCGGTGAGTAGGTGCTGGCGGGTGTGGTCATCGCGCGCCACCGCGGCCTGGCCAAAATACAGGCCTTGCGCGCAGACCTCTCCGACGTGGTTGATCCGCATCAGCCCGGCGGCGTGCTGACGTTGCGCAGGCGCCAGGGCGGCATCGGGAGTGTCGCCGGCGGGATTGGGGCGCTCGGCCGGCGGATTGCCGAACACCGTGTCCAGCGCGCGCTGGGCTTCGACCAGCAGGCGGTCGAGCGGGCTGTGCAGTCGGGAAGGGGGGATCTGGGTCATGTAGGGATTCTCGCCCCCGGTCGGCGTGCTGCCAACCACTGCCGGCCATGTGAGGCCTCGACTTGCGCCGGGGAGGGGCGTCCCGTACAATCCCGCCTCTTCTGTTTCGCCTTCACAACGCGTGGCAAAGTTCCAGCGGTCATTGCCGCTGCAATCCGCCCGACCACACTCAAGAGTTTTCTCATGACTACGTTCACCGCCAAGTCCGAGACCGTCCAGCGCGACTGGTATCTCGTTGACGCCGCCGGCAAGACGCTCGGCCGTCTGTCCACCGAATTGGCTCGCCGCCTGCGCGGCAAGCACAAGCCTGTTTACACCCCCCACGTCGATACCGGCGATTACCTCGTGGTAATCAACGCCGAGAAGATCGTGGTCACGGGTAACAAGCTGAAAGACAAGAAGTATCACCGCTTCACCGGCTACATCGGTAACTTGAAGACCGAGAGCCTGGAGCAGGCGCTGCAGCGCCACCCGGAGCGCGTGATCGAAATCGCCGTCAAGGGCATGCTGCCGAAGGGCCCGCTGGGCCGCACCATGTACCGCAAGCTCAAGGTCTATTCGGGTGCCGAGCATCCGCACGCCGCTCAGCAGCCGCAAGTTCTGGATATCTAATCATGGCTATCACGCAAAACTACGGCACTGGCCGCCGCAAGTCCTCCACCGCTCGCGTGTTCCTGCGCAAGGGTACCGGCAACATCACCGTCAACAACCGTCCGCTGGACGAGTTCTTTGGCCGTGAGACTGCGCGCATGATCGTGCGTCAGCCGCTGGAACTCACCAAGAACACCGAGAGCTTCGACATCCTGGTCACCGCCTCCGGCGGCGGCACCACCGGCCAGGCCGGTGCGATCCGTCTGGGCATCGCCCGTGCTCTGGTCGAGTACGACGAAACCCTGAAGTCCGAGCTGCGCAAGGCTGGCTTCATGACCCGTGACGCCCGTGAAGTCGAGCGTAAGAAGGTCGGTCTGCACAAGGCGCGTCGCGCGACCCAGTTCTCCAAGCGCTGATCCATCGCGTTTGCTGCGTCCCGGTTCGCCGGGATGCTTCAAAAGCCCCGGCAATGCTGGGGCTTTTGTCGTTTTGGGCACGTCATTTCTTGTTCTGATGGCTCGTGGCGGTTGTATCGTGCGGTGTGGTGCTGGTTTGGCCTAACGATGGAGCGTTGGTTGCCTCCGTCATGCCCATTTGGACCTGTCTGCGGCTTGCCTTCTGTTCGACTGGGGGGTAGCGGCACCGGCGCCGTTTTGAGACTGATGCAGGCAAGTCACAAATCGCATGTGGCGAAGCGTGCCGCTCTGGGATAACGGTTCTTTCTGGTTGCCGGTGTTGCGGAAATCTTGACGAGGTCGCCGCTGTGGAGCGCGCGTGGGTGCGATGTTTGCGATGGGCGTTACCTGGAAAGCTTCGTCGCGCGCTAGCGCGCTCCTACAAATGCTTGCTTGGCCCGCACTTCCGCGAGTAGCAGCTGTAACGTGGTGGAGCGCGTTCCCGCACGGTCGCCGCGCGCGCAATAGGCGGATGCTCCGGCGGTGTGCTGCGGGTTTTCTGATTGCTTGTGTTGTGGCAGCCGTACCCGCTTGCTTCGGTAGGAGCGCGCTTGAGCGCGATGGGGTTTTACTGGGAAAGCTTCATCGCGCGCGAGCGCGCTCCTGCAAGGTGCTTGCTCTGGCCGTGCTTTCGCGCGTGTAAACACTTGCAACGCAGGCCTGCCGCGCGAGGCGATCTCGGTGAGGGCAGGTGTCGCTCCAGGCCAGCACGCTATCGTTTACGTGCAACGACGAGATGGCGCGCAACAAAAAAGGCCCGATCGTTAGATCGGACCTCTCGTGTTTGGCTGCCCCGGATGGATTCGAACCACCGAATGCCTGAGTCAGAGTCAGGTGCCTTACCGCTTGGCGACGGGGCAATATAAAACGTGTTGGTCCAAGAGTATCGCACGCCTGTGAGGGCCTGAACACCTTGGTGGCTATGGGTGGACTCGAACCACCGACCCCAGCATTATGAGTGCTGTGCTCTAACCGGCTGAGCTACATAGCCTAGGGAACCGCCAATTTTACGATGGGCGGAGATGTTGTCAAGCATTTCGTTTTCAGCTTGTGAGCCGGGCGTCGCCGTGGCAGAGTCGGTGACAGTAGATTTTCAGGAGTCCGCATCGTGATCGATCCGGACGGTTTCCGGCCAAACGTCGGCATTGTGCTGATGCGTGAGGATGGTCAGGTGTTCTGGGCACGACGTGTGCGCAGGGATGGCTGGCAGTTCCCGCAAGGCGGCATGAATACCGATGAGACTCCGGTGGAAGCCATGTACCGCGAGTTGCGCGAAGAAACCGGGTTGTTGCCCGAGCATGTGGAATTGCTCGGCGCCACCCCTGGTTGGCTACGCTATCGCCTACCCAGCCGGGCGGTGCGTCGCAACGAACGCCAGGTGTGCATCGGCCAGAAGCAGGTCTGGTTCCTGCTGCAGTTCACCGGCCAGGAATCGCACCTCAAGCTCGACCATACCGACAGCCCGGAGTTCGATCACTGGCGCTGGGTGGATTTCTGGTATCCGGTGGAGCATGTGGTGATGTTCAAGCGCGGCGTGTATGCACGCGCATTGCGTCATCTCGCGCCGCTCGCCCAGACCGTGGCCGGGCCAGCAGCGGTGGGCGTGATGCCGCAGCGTGCGCTGGAAGCCTGGTTGCCGGGCAGCAGCGCAGCCGGCCACGACCGGCCGCGTAAGCGCCCACGTAAGCGCGGCGGGGTTTTGCCCGTGCGGATTAATAATGATTAACGTTTGGAATTGACACCTATTCTCGTTTGCGGTGCAATCAGTCCCGGTCTCCTCCGGACCGCCAGCACCCGACCGATACCGTGTACGTCTGCATCTGTAATGGGGTCACCGACCACCAGATCCGCGAAGCGGCCGAGAACGGCTGCGCCAGCCTTGCCGAGCTGACCATGCGCACCGGCTGTGGATCCAACTGCGGTTCCTGCCTGGAAATGGCGGGCGATTTACTGAGCCAGGCACATGCCAGCCGCGCATTGCCCTTGCCGGTGTTGGGATTCGCCAGCGCTGCCTGAGTCTGGTTGTTGGCGTAGGTGGTGAGGCGCCACGCTTGGAGGCAAGCAGCGTCTAATCCTCTGCGGCCATCGCGCTTGGTAATGCCATTGGTGGCTGCAGCGACAGCAGGCCCAGCGAGTGACGCGCCAGCGGCGCGTTCCGCAACTGATCACGATTCGCGTTCCTTCATGCGCGGCGGCAACGCGTTAGAGTGCGGCCGGCTCACTGTCTCGGAGACATCGCATGAAGGGCGATACCAAAGTCATCGAGTACCTCAACAAGGTGCTCTACAACGAACTCACTGCGATCAACCAGTATTTTCTGCACGCCAAGATGCTGAAGAACTGGGGCCTGAAAGAACTGGCCGAGCATGAGTACAAGGAATCCATCGACGAGATGAAGCACGCCGACAAGCTGTCGGACCGCATCTTGTTCCTCGAGGGGCTTCCCAATTTTCAGGCGCTGGGCAAGTTGCGCATTGGCGAAAATCCGACCGAGATGTTCCGCTGCGATCTGGCGCTTGAGCGCGAGGCGGTCGTGGTGCTGCGCGAAGCGGTGGCCTATACGGAGACCGTCAAGGACTACGTGAGCCGCCAGCTGTTTGTGGACATCCTGGAGTCCGAAGAAGAGCACATCGATTGGCTGGAAACCCAGCTGGATCTGGTGACGCGTATCGGCGAACCGAATTATCTGCTGACCAAGCTGGACGACTGAACGCGCTGAGGGCGGCCGCAGGTCCTGCGGCTGCTGCGGTGAGGCGCTTGCGCGCGCGTTGCGTCTGCCCGCGCCTGCCTGCTGTTGCGGCTTCTCAACGTCGGCACCGTGGGCGCGATGATGGCCGCTGCAGGGGCGCATCGTTATCAACCTGTTGCTGACTTGCGCGTTCGATCGCGCGTGCCAAGGCCTGGCAACGGCGAAGACGCGGTTGGCGCTCGTTGAGAACCACGACGCTCGATTGAAGAACGACGACGCTGCGATCTTGCGAGAGAGCCGCGCCACTCAGCCACACGGCTAACCCGCCAATCAGCCCGCAGCGCGACTGGCGGCTTGCAAACGGGTGACCTGGCCTAGCAGCGCCAGGCGGGCGCGGGCGTATTCGGCAATGACCAGGGCGACCATGACCGAGGGGCGTTCGATGGTGCCGGTGCGTGCGGCCAATTCGATGCGGCGGGCGGCGTTGGCCAGCGCCTGGGCGCCGACGTTGGCGCTGGAGGACTTCAGGGTGTGGGCCAGATCGCGCAGATGCATGCTGTCGCGATTGCTGGCGGCCGCTTCCAGCCCTTCGATGATGCCGGGGGCGTCTTCCAGGAACAGCTGCAGGATGCGGATGGTGTCCGCGCCTGCCACCTCGTACAACTCGTCGATGACGCCGCTCTCCAGGATCGGCAGCGCGCGCGCCTGTGCGGCGCTGGCAGCGCTCTCGGCATCCGCGCTGGGGGCTCCGGTGCTTGGGCCTGGCAACAGGGCCTGGCGCGGCAGCCAGCGCTGCAGGCAGGCATTGAGCTGTTCGCGGGCGACCGGCTTGGAGAGATAGTCGTCCATGCCCGCGGCCAGACAGCGTTCGCGGTCGCCGGCCATGGCGTTGGCGGTCATCGCCACGATCGGGATCGGGCGGCCACCGCTTTCGGTTTCCATGGCGCGCCAGCGGCGGGTGGCGGCATAGCCATCCAGCACCGGCATCTGGCAATCCATGAAAACCATGTCGTAGCGGGTGGACTCCATGCTGCTCAGCGCGGCTTCGCCATCGGTGGCGGTGTCGGCCTCGAAGCCGAGCACGCCCAGCAGTTTTTGCGCGACCAGCAGGTTGACCGGGTTGTCTTCGACCAACAGGATGCGCACGTCGCGCGCATGCGCCACTGGCGGCGGCAGTGGCTCGGGGATCATCGCGGACGCCAGCGTGGGCGCCACAGATGGCTTGGGCTCGGGTGGCAGTACCAGCGCGCGCAGGGTTTCGTCCGGGCTCTGGCGCGGCACCAGGGTGGCGTTGGCCTGCAGTTCGTCGGGTACCGGCTCGTCGCCGTAGAGCCAGATCAACCGTGAGCCGCTGAGGTCTTCCGGCCGTGCCAGGGCGCGATGCACGGCGCGCGCGCTGTAGCGCAGCGTCTCGTGGTCGGCGATGACGCAGCGGAAGCCTTCGTCGTCGGTGTGGCGGCGCACGCGCTCCAGCGCCTCCTGGGTGGTTTCCATCAGCACGTGCGAGATGCCCCAGCTGTCGAGCAGGCGCTTGAGCCGCTGCGACAGGCGCGCGTCGGAACTGATCACCATCACGCGTGCGGCGTCGGCGCCGGTGGTCTGTTGCAGGTCGCCGATGACCTTGAGCAGCGGAATCTCGAACCAGAACGTGGCGCCGCGACCGGGCTCCGATTCCACGCCGATGCGGCCGCCCATCAGGTCGATGATGCGTTTGCAGATGGCCAGGCCCAGCCCGGTGCCCCCATACAGGCGGGTGGTGGAGGCGTCGGCCTGGGCGAAGGAGCGGAACAGGCGCGCCTGCTGGTCCGCTGCGATGCCGATGCCGGTGTCGCGGACCTGGAAGCGCAGCAGGTGCTGGGCGCGGGTTTCGCCCAGGCGCCGCAGCTGGATGTCCACGCTGCCGCGTTCGGTGAACTTGATGGCGTTGCCGATCAGGTTGCCCAGCACCTGGCGTAGCCGGATCGGGTCGCCGCGCACCAGCAGGCGCACCGACGGTTCGATGTCCAGGCCCAGGCGCAGTTGCTTGCCTTCGGCGGTGCGCTGCATCAGCTGGGCGACACCGTCGAGCAGCTCGCGCAGGTTGAAGGTGGTGATTTCCAGTTCGAGCTTGTTCGCTTCGAGCTTGGAGTAATCCAGGATGTCGTCGACAATGCGCAGCAGCTGCAGCGAGCTGCCGGTGGCGGTCTGCAGCATGTCGCGTTGGTCCAGGCTGAGCTGGCCACGCGAGATCAGCTCCAGCATCGGGATGATGCCGTTGAGCGGGGTGCGGATCTCATGGCTCATGGTGGCCAGAAATTCGCCCTTGGCCAGCGAGGCGGCTTCGGCGGCCTGCTTGGCGCGCAGCAGTTCCTGTTCCAGTTCGCCGTGGCGCTGCAACTCCTGCTGCATGCGCGCCTGCGCGGTGTTGGTGTCGTCGAGCTGGCGGGTGAGTGCGCTCAGCGTGCGGCTGGCGCGATAAGCAGCAACAGCGGTACAGATGCCGCAAACCAGCGCGAGCACGCTGGCAGCGGTGGTGACGATCCGCCATGGCCCTGCGACGCCAAGCCACTGCAACGCCGCAGCGGATGCTGCAACCAGTGCGGCCAAGGCGACCAGCGTGCTCCAGCCGCGAAGGCCTCCTGCCCGCGCTGCCACTCAGAGCACCGCGTTCGTGAAGTCGAAGTCCAGCTCCTTGCCGACCGTCTGCACCAGGTTGCCCTGGATGAAGTCCACGCCGCTCATCCACATGGCGGCCGCAGCCTGCGGGTCTTCGATGCGCTGGCCGATGATCAGCAGGCCGCGCTGGTGCGCGATGTCGATCACCCCGCGCAACTCGTCGCGCACGGCCGCGTTGCCGTGTGCATCGGCGAAGCGGTTGGCCATGCGCACGAAGCTCAGCGGCAACTGGCTGAGCAGTGCGTTGGCTTCATCGCCGGGTTCGAACTGGCTCAGGCAGAACTGCACGCCGGCCGGCATCAGGCGGGCACAGAACTGCTGCACGGTGACGGCGTGGATCAGCGCATCGTCCAGGCGCAGGTCCACGATCAGCGACTGCCCGGCCACGCCACGCTCGGTGATGGCCTTGAGCAACCAGTCGGCGAAGGCGTCGCGCGCCAGCGTGCGCGGCGATTGCGAGACGAACAGCCGCAGCGGCGGGCTGGCGTGCTGGTACAGATGCAGCAGGCCGAGCGCGTGATCCATGACCTGCTGGTCGAGATCGGCGATACGCCCGGCCGCTTCGGCGGCCGGGATGACCTGGCCGGCCGACAGCAAGGTGCCATCGGCCTGGCGCAGCCGCAGCAGCACCTGGTATTGCGCGGTATCGCCACCGGCCACGGCCACGATCGGCTGGTAGGCCAGTTCGAGCTGGCCTTCGACCAGGCGCAGTTGTTCCTGTTGCTCGGCCTGGCTGGGCGCCAGATAGGTCTGCACGCCGTCGCTGCGCAGGCGGGCCTGCAGTGCGGTGCGCTCGACCGCTTCCAGCGCGCTGCCGGTATCGTCGAAGCCCAGGCCCAGCGGCGCGGCCCCGATAGCGCAGCGCACATGCACGGATTCTTCTTCGCGCACCGGGAAGGCATGCGCAGACAGGCGTTGGCGAATCTCCAGCGCGTACGCTTCCAGGCCGTCTTCGTCCATCTCCACGCCCAGCAGCAGGAAGCTGTTGTCGTTGAGGCGCGCCAGCGGATACGGCTGGGCGACGCTGGCCAGGCGATGGCCGGCCTGGGTCATCAGGCGTTCGTAGGCGGCGTAGCCATAACGCTCGCGCAAACCGAGCGCGCTGGCGATTTCGATGAAAAACAGGCCGCCGCTCTGCTTGCGTGCCAGTGCATCGGCGAGCAGTTCCATGACGTGGCCGCGCGTCGGTAACCCGGTTTCCGGATTGCTGCGCACGCTGACCTGTTCGCCGGCCTGCTGCAGCGCCTGCTGGCGCGCGCGCCGGATGCGGTTGGACACCGCGGCGATCAGGTGGCGGGGGCGGATCGGCTTGGTCAGGAAATCGTCCGCGCCGCTGTCGAGCACTTCGAACTGGCGCTCCGGATCTGGGTCGCCGGTGAGGAAGACGATCGGCAACAGCTGTTGGCCGGGTTGCTGGCGGATCAGCGTGGTCAACCGGATGCCATCGAGCTCGGGCATGTGCAGATCCATCAGGATCAGGTCCGGGTGATAGTCCTGGATCGCCTGCGGCACGCTGGCAGCGGTCATTTCGACCTGCGCATGCATGCCGGCGCCGTGCAGCACGCTCTGGGCGAACAAGGCCTGCGAGCGGTCGTCCTCGACGATCAGCACGCGGTAGGGCGCGTCGGCGGCGACATTGTCGGCACCATTGCCGCCAGCTGGCTGCGCGGCAGCGGCCGGCGCAGGTGCGCTGGAGGCTGCGCTGCGCGGCAGGCCGGCAGCGGCTTGCTGGACCGGTGGCGTGACGTTGGCCACTGCGGCAAGCGCGGGTGCGGGAATGATCGTGGCGCTCACTGGCTCGGCGTTGTCGGCGGATGCGGCGTCGTCGGCCCAGCGGCGCCAATAGTCGGCCGGCGGGGTTTCAGCGCGCAGCGCGCGGTTACGTGTCGCGGTGTCGTCACGGGTGGAAGGAACCGGATCTCGGGCGGCCATCGATACTCCCTGCAGTCGCGATGATTATGCGATGAACTTCACGATAGCGGGGAGCGGCGTACAGCCGACGTCGAGGCGGCGCGCAGTGGCGCCACCAATCGGTGCACGCCACGCCATAACAGGCGCCACACCCAGACCACCACCAGCGCGGCCAGCAGGCTGCTGCCCACCGCCACGCTCAACGCCAGCCACGGGTGCGCCACTGCCAGGGCGAGCGCGGCGGCGGTGAGGGTGTCTTCGGCCAGCGAGGCGATCCAGTTGCTGGCCGGCTCGGGCGAGGTGTTGAGCAAGGCCCGCGTGCCGGCCTTGAGGGTGTGGCTGGTCAGTGCCACGCCTGCGCCGGCCGCCAATGCGCCGGTGGCCAGATCGCCGTCTGGCGATAGCGTGGCTGCGGCGAGGAAGGCGCCGGCCGGCACCCGCGCCAGGGTCTGCAGCAGATCCCAGCCCGAATCCACGCCGGGGATCTTGTCGGCGAAGAACTCCGCCACCGCCAGGGCGCCGGAAGTGCCCAGCACCCACCACGATTGCGCCGGCACCAGGGCCGGTGGCAGTTCGATCCAGCCGAGCAGGCCGGCCAGCCCGACCCCGAACACGGTGAGATAGACGCGGATGCCCGCCAGCCAGGCCAGCAGGATGCCGATGACAAACAGATGGGCCTCGCTCATGGCGTTGCTCCACGCAAAGGATGCGGAACTATCGGATAACGGCCGGCCGGGCGCCAGCGTGAGGGCCGGCGATGCTCTGGCACACTACGCCGCCGATCACAGACCGGCCCGTCCGGAGCCCACGCCCATGAGACCTACCGCGCGCGTTCAAATCGTCCCACGCGATGCCGGCGGCCCCCGCTCCGGCCGGCCCTGGCTGTGGGCGGTGCTGGTGATCGTGTGGCTGGCCTCGCTGGGTGGGGTCTGGTGGATGGCCAGCAGCACCGCCGCGCCGCGCCTGGTCGAGGCCGAGGCCGGCCTGCAGCAGGCCCAACGTGCGCAGGCCGCGCAGCGCCGCCAGATCGAGCAACTGCAGCAGCGGCAGGTGAATCTGGCGATGTCCGACAAGATCAGTCGCGCTGCCAACACCGAGGTGCAAGCCTCGCTGGCCGAGCGCGACGAGCAGATTGCCGCGCTGCGCGCCGACGTAGCCTTCTACGAGCGGCTGGTGGGCTCCACCGCGCAGCGCAAGGGGCTCAATGCGCACTCGGTGCAGTTCACCGCCGAAGCCGGTGGCACCTGGAACTACAGCGTGGTGCTCACCCAGAACCTCAACCGCGGCGCGATCAGCCAGGGACAGCTGCGCTTTGCGGTGGAAGGCGTGCGCGCCGGCAAATTGGTTACGGTGAGCTGGAACGAGCTGCACCAGAAGCCCGATGCGGCCGGCCAGCCGTATTCGTTCCGCTATTTCCAGCAGTTGGACGGCAGCGTGATCCTGCCGAAGGATTTCACCCCGCAACGTGTCAAAATCTCCCTGAGCGGCGATGGGGCGCCGGTCAATCAGACATTCGATTGGAAAGTCGCCGGCAACGGCGCTGGGGAGTAGCTCATGTTCGGAAACAAGTCCAACCGTGGCGCGCAGACCGTGGTCGATACCTTGATCGGACCGCAGGTGGTCATCCGCGGCGACCTGACCTTCAGCGGTGGCCTGTATGTGGAAGGCCGCATCCTGGGCAAGGTGATTGCCGAGGACGGCGCCAGCGCCATCCTGACCGTGGCCGAGCAGGGCTGCATCGAAGGCGAAGTGCGCGCACCGGTGGTGATCATCAACGGCCAGCTGACCGGCGACGTGCATGCCGCCGAGCGGGTCGAACTGGCCGCCAATGCGCGCGTGCAGGGCAATGTGCACTACCAGGTGGTGGAAATGAGCGCCGGTGCGCAGCTGACCGGGCGGCTGATCCATGCCGCTGCCGCCGGTGCCACTGCTGCCTTGCCGGCCCCGGAACCCAGCCGCGCCGCCGAGCCGGTCAAGGCCCTGCAGGCCGAAGCGGCCGACGCCTGAGCGCAGCGGCAGCAGTCCCGGGCGCCGGATCAGGACGCCCCGGCTTGAAGTGGGCGCCGTTGGCCCCCATGCTGACGCCATGAGTACGCTCGTTTCGCTTCCCACTGCCGCCCCGGCGCCGGACTACCAGTCCATCGACCGGCCGCTGAACTTCTCCAATGCCGCCGCCGCCAAGGTGCGCGAGCTGATCCAGGAGGAGGGCAACGCCGAGCTGGCGTTGCGTGTGTATATCCAGGGTGGCGGGTGTTCCGGCTTCCAGTACGGCTTCGAGTTTGACGAAAACCGCGCCGAGGACGACCTGGCCGTGGCCACCGACGGCGTCACCTTGCTGGTGGATCCGTTGAGCCTGCAGTACCTGATGGGCGCCGAGGTGGACTACACCGAAAGCCTGACCGGTGCGCAGTTCGTGATCCGCAATCCCAACGCCAAGACCACCTGCGGCTGCGGCAGCAGCTTCAGCGTCTGAACGCATCCCGGCGCTAGCCGGGGCTGGGCCGGCGCGATGGTTGCGGGCGTTGCCGATTGTCGGCAGGCTTGCGCCGATGTCAGAGCCTCTTTTTTCGTTGTCTGCTGTTGCCTTCACGCATGCGCCGCTCGATCGTGGCGACGTGTTGCGTGACGATCCCGACGCGATTGCGCGTCTATGGCCCACGGGCCGCGTGCTGTTGATCGATGCCAAGGGCACGGCCGCCGCCGATGCCCAGGGCCAGCCGTTGCTCAGCGACGGCGCCGCACTGGCCGATGCGCCGGGCGCGGCGATCTTCCTGGGCCTGCGCGATGGGGTGGGCTGGTTCGCCCTGGCGGCCGAGCAGGTGGCCACGGAGCTGCCGCATCGCGTGGACCTGCGCCAGGCCGCCGCCGACTGGCCGGCCGAGCTGTCCACCGCGTTTTCCTATGGGCGGGCGATGCTGCATTGGCAATCGCGCACCCGCTTTTGCGGCGTGTGCGGTGGGGCGATCGCGTTCCGCCGTGCCGGCTTCATTGCGCATTGCACGCAATGCCAGACCGAACACTACCCCCGTGTGGACCCGGCGATCATCGTTGCGGTCAGTGACGGGCAACGCCTGTTGCTCGGGCGGCAAGCCAGCTGGGCGCCGCGGCGCTATTCGGTGATTGCCGGCTTCGTGGAGCCGGGCGAATCGCTGGAGCAGACCGTGGCGCGCGAAGTGTTCGAAGAAACCCGTGTGCAGGTCCAGGGCTGCCAGTATCTGGGCGCGCAACCGTGGCCGTTTCCCGGTGCCTTGATGCTCGGCTTTGCGGCAACGGCCGCAGCCACCGAAGTGCCGCAGGTCACTGGCGAGCTGGAAGACGCGCGCTGGGTTTCGCATGCGGAGATCGGCGCTGCATTGGCCGGCGAATCGGGCGATACCGGCATTGGCCTGCCGCCGGCTATCTCGATCGCGCGTGCGTTGATCGAGCACTGGTACCGCACGCGTGGCTGAGCGCGCCCACCAGGTCTGTGAGTTGTTGAACGCCCGCGATTGCGGTGCACCGCGGCGCTACGTGTGCAGCACCGGCGCGCGGCACACGCACGCCGGTTGCGCCCGCTCGGCTAGACTCGGCTGAGGAGGCCCGCCCATGTTCACCACCCTGGTTGCCGTCATCGTTGCGCTCGCGCTGGGGCATGTGCTGCCTGCCCAGGTGGTGCGGCTGCGCCGTTTCGAGTGGTTCGCCCAGTGGCTGCGCCGGCTGGACAGCTACGCCGCCGGGCGCGGTGCGTGGCAGGGCCGCTATGGCGTGCTGCTGGCCTTGCTGCCGGCCCTGGCGGTGGTGCTCCTGCTGCAATGGCTGCTGGACGATGTGTGGCAAGGATTTCTGGCCTTGCTGTTCGGCGTGGCGGTCTTGGCCTGGACCTGGGGCCCGCGCGATCTGGACCGCGATGTGGAAGCGGTGATCGACGCCGATGAGCCGGCGCTGCGGCGCGAGGCCATTTCGCACCTGCAGGCGGCCGGCGGCAGCGTGCATGAAGATGCGCCATCGCTGGTGGAAGCGGTGGTGGTGAACGGCCTGCGCCGCTGGTTTGCAGTGCTGTGGTGGTTCCTGCTGCTGGGGCCGTTCGGCGCGGTGCTGTATCGGCTCACTGCGTTGGCAGTGGAAAGCCCGGTGTCGGTGTTGCTGCCGCCCCGCAACCTGGCCGGCGCGCGCTGGTTGCTGGCCGCGCTGGAATGGCCGGTGGCGCAGTTGATGACGGTGTCGATGGCGCTGGTGGGTAACTTCGACACGGTGTTCCGCGCCTGGCGCGAAGCGCATGGCAATCGCTGGTCGCTGGAGCCGCATTTTCTCGGTGCGGTGGGGCGTGCCAGCGTCAGTGCCGAGCTGCGCGAAGAAGCGCGCGACTACACGGACTCGGGCTTGGTGCCAGTGTGGCGCCGCCTGCCGGAAGTGCGCGATGCAATGAGCCTGGTGTGGCGCGTGTTGCTGTTGTGGATGGTAATACTGGCGCTGTTGGTGATTGCCGGTTGGGTGCGCTAAGCGGTGCGTGCATTGCCACTTGTGAGCACTGCAGAATCCGCGCGTAGCGACTTAGGGAACCTCTGAACAACGCACCACAGATACGCGACACTACCCGCCTGATGTTGAGGGGTGATCCATGCAACTGACGTTCGGTGACGCTGAGGGCCTGGGCAAGCGCAAGCAGACGCGCCGGGAGATCTTCCTGGCCGAGATGGAGCAGGTCGTCCCGTGGCAGCAATTGCTCGGGCTGGTCGCGCCGCACTATCCCGTGTCGGGCCGGCCAGGTCGGCAGCCGTACGCACTGGCGACGATGTTGCGGATTCATCTACTGCAGCAGTGGTATGCGTTGAGCGATCCGGCGATGGAAGAAGCGTTGCACGAGATTCCGACCTTGCGGCGCTTTGCTCAGCTCGGTGGCTTGGACGACATTCCCGACGAGACCACGATTCTCAACTTTCGCCGCCTGCTGGAGACCCATGGCCTTGCCGCGCGGATGCTGGAAGCTGTCAACGCGCATCTGGCGCGCAAGGGCCAGAGCCTGCGGTCGGGCACGATCGTCGATGCGACGCTGATCGCGGCGCCCAGTTCGACCAAGAACGCCGACCATGCGCGCGACCCCGAGATGCATCAGACCAAGAAGGGCAATCAGTGGTATTTCGGGATGAAGGCGCACATCGGCGTGGATGAGTTTTCCGGGTTGGTGCACCACGTCCATTGCACGGCCGCCAACGTCGCCGACGTCACGGTGACGCACACGTTGCTGCATGGCAAAGAAGACAGCGTGTTTGGCGACAGCGGCTACACCGGTGCGGATAAGCGCGAAGAACTGCAGGACTGCGAGGCTGCATTTTTCATTGCTGCCAAGCGTTCGGTGCTTCAAGCCATCGGCAACAAGCGGGAGCGTGCTCGGGAACAGCGTTGGGAACACTTCAAGGCCAGCGTGCGCGCGAAGGTGGAGCATCCGTTCCGGGTGATCAAGCGCCAGTTCGGTTACACCAAGGTCCGCTATCGCGGCCTGGCGAAGAACACCGCGTAGGTGCTGACGCTGTTTGCGCTATCGAACCTGTGGATGAAGCGAAAGCAGTTGATGCCTGTCGTGGGGACGGCGTGCCTGTAACCCGGGCAACACCCTGCAAACGCGCCGGAAACGGCAAAAAAATCGAGGATCTGAGCGCCGTCAGCCTGGCCGATGTAGTTGGGCTCATCCTCCGACGCCGTTGATCAGACCATCCTTAGAGCAGCTATCAAAACGACTGCGCACCCACCTGACAACTGCTCGCTACGTTTTGTTAGCCGCTCTTAATAAAGCATCAACCGATCACGCAGCTGTTCTCTGTCGAGGCCTGCATGCGATTCGAACATCGCGTTCAATTTGCAGAGTTGTTGGAGCAACGATCCGATCAGAGGCGATCTGTTAGTCGTTGCCGCAACCAGTAATCGAAAGCTCAAGCGCATCTTCTTTGACATCAGCGAAGATCCGGCTTCCATCGGTAACTGGATAACGAGTTCGCTGGATCGGTGGCGCCAGACCGTTTGAACAATCTTTCCTGCGAGATGCACGGTCGCGCGGTCTGCTTCTTCTTCAAGCGTCACTGCGTTGTCCTTTCCATCTAACCCGGTGCCAGTAGCGTAAACGGGTACCACGGCAGATTCCGGGCGACCCAATACGTGGGCAGCGCCCACAACCAGAACTTCGGTTCCGACATCACCGCCACTACCGGGGCGAACCAGCGGGCGCGCCAGCCGGCTTTCCAGGCGATCAGGCCGGGCAGGGTGAACAGCCCAAGCACTGCGGCGGGGTTCATGGCGAAGGCGCCGGGCAGATCGAAATGCACCAGCGCATACAACGCGCGGGTCATGCCGCAACCGGGGCAGTAGCACCCGGTGACGGCGCGGAACATGCAGGGCGGGAACGGGCTGTTGCTCGCGTTCGGGTCGAAGCGATACAGCAGCGACACGCCGACGGCGGCCACGCTGGTGGCCGCCCCCAGTCCAAGCCAGTGGCGTGGACGCAGCTCCATTACTGCATGTGCTGCAACTGCTGCATGTAGTCCATGTAGCCCTGCATGCCACCGGTGGCGACCATGCCGATGTTGATCAGCAGGCCGATACCGGCAAGCACGGAGGTCACGATGCACCAGGTCTTGGCGGTGTTGGAGGCACGACGCGCGCCGTCGATGTCGCCCTGGTTGAGCAGGTTGTTGACCTTGCTGGCGAACACGATCGCCACGATGCCGGTGATCAGCGCCGGGCAGCACAGGCAGAAGCCGATCACGGTGGACACGATGGCCCAGATCAGGTGATTGGGAACCGGGCCGGGCGCGGCGGTGGACGGGGTGTGGATCGGCGGTGGGACGGCACTCATGGTGAAGCTCCTTGGGTGGTGATGAATCCAGCGGTGAAACAAGACACGGTGATCAATGGGCCGGCACCGAAGCGACGTCCCTGGCCGCAGTCAAGCGAACGCGAGCGTGGGCACCATGCGCGCCATCCGTGACTGGCACAGGCAGCAACCGCCGGCCAGGACCTGCGCCTGCGGCATGACATGTGGACACACGGCACTTCCCCCTTGCTGCGACCTGCTGTCTGCGCGCTGCGGGCAGCGGCGCGAAACGTGCGATGGCGCACAGGCTACTCGCCGGGCGCGGCGGACGCAAAGCCAGCGCCCGCCAGTGCAGGGCACGCACGCGCCCTGGCCGTCAGGCGTGCTCCTGGCGTAGTGCACGTACCTGCTGTTCGAGCAACGCGGCGCTGGCCTGATCGCCGGCAATTGCCGGGCCGGCCACCACTTCAATCTGCGCCCGTATCCGCCGCGGCACGCGCATGCGGCCCAGGCGGGTGTCGCGCCGGCTCCACATGCTCGACCACATGCCGCGCAGCGCCATCGGGATCACCGGCACCTGGCGCCGCTCGAGAATCTTTTCCACACCCGATTTGAACGGCGCGATCTCGCCGTCCTTGGTCAATGCGCCTTCGGGAAAGATGCAGACCAGCTCGCCGTCGGCCAGCGCCGCATCGATGCGGTCGAAAGCCTGTTGCATGAGTGCCGGGTCTTCGCGCGCGCCGGCGATCGGGATGGCCTTGGCGGTGCGGAAGATCCAGCACATCACCGGGATGCGGAAGATCTTGTAGTACATGACAAAGCGCACCGGGCGCGGAATCACCGCCGAGAGGATCAGCGCGTCCATGTAGCTGACGTGGTTGCACACCAGCAGTGCGGCGCCTTCGTCGGGCACGTGGCGATCGATCTCGTGCGCACGCAGCCGGTACAACACGCTCACCAGCACCCAGCTGAGGAAGCGCATCAGGAATTCGGGCACCAGGGTGAAGATCCACAGCGCCACCAGCGTGTTGGCGATTGCCAGCGCCAGGAACACCTGCGGAATGCTCAACCCGGGCAGTGGAATGCGCACCCCGAACAGCACCAGCTGCGGCAGCTGCAGGGCGATACCGATGATGGCCGCGGCGACGATGAATAACGAGTTCTGGATGTTGAGCCCGGCGATCACGCGCGACAGCTCGGCCTTGGGCGTGCGGCTCTGGATCAGCGCGAACAGCGGCACCACGAACAGGCCAGTGAACAGACCGATGCCGACCAGGTCCACGATCAGCCGCACGCTGCCGGCCTGCTGCACGAACTGGCCGATCGACAGGTCGTTTGCCAGTGCTGCACCCGGACGCGCGAAATACAGATCCAGCAGGAACGCGCTGATGCCGAACGCGCCCAGCGGCACCAGGCCGATTTCCACGGTGCGCCCGGACAGCCGCTCGCACAGCAGCGAACCGACGCCGGTGCCGATCGAAAACAGCGCCAGCGCGAACACGTACAGGTCCTGCTGGCCGCCGAGATTGAGCTGCGCATAGGTGGGCAGCTGCGCGGTCAGTACGGTGCCGATGAACCAGAACCACGACACTCCGAGCACCGCGTTGCGCACCGCCGGCGTGCGCCGGGTCAGGCGCATGATCGCGCGCGATTCGGGGATGGGGTTCCAGTTGATTTTCAACTCCGGCGCGCCGGCATCGACCTTGGGCACCAGCCGCGCGACCAGGTTGCCGGTGACGGCAATGGCAATGACTGCGGTGGCAGCGGCCACCGGGCCGTGGCTGCCGGCGATCTGGAAGATCAGCCCGCCGAAGATCATGCCGCACAGGATCGAGATCGAGGTGCCCATCTCGACCAGGCCATTGCCGCCGGTGAGTTCCTCGGGCTTCAGCACCGAGGGCAGGATCGAATACTTCACCGGCCCGAACAGCGTGGATTGCAGGCCGGTGCAGAACAGTGCGATCAGCAGGATCACCATGTTCTCGGTGATGAAGCCCACCGCGGCCAGCGACATGATCGCGATCTCCATAGTGGTGGTGATCACGATGAGTTTCTGCTTTTCCAGCTTCTCGGCGATCTGCCCGGCCAGGGCGGAGAACAGGAAGTAGGGCAGGATGAACAGCGCCGGCGCCAGATTCGTGTAGAGCGTGCGTTGCGCCGCGTCGATGCCCAGGTAGAACAGCAGCCCGATGATGGCTTGCCGGTAGACGTTGTCGTTGAAGGCGCCCAGCGCCTGCACGGTGAAAAACGGCAAAAAGCGGCGCTGCCTGAGCAGGGCGAACTGACTGTGACCGGACATGCGGACTCCTTCGCGACGCGCGCAGCCTAGCAGGCTTCAGCGCCGGGCTGGGAGCGCCCGCTGCGGCTCAGCGCACCGGGCGCCGCGCCGGGCGCTGCTGCTCCACCTGCGCGCGCAGCAGGGTGATGAAGGCGCGCGTGGCCGGGGTCGGGTCCGGCCGCCAGACCGCATAGGTGAGGAAGCGGAAGTGCTCCTTCAGCGCCAGCGCCACCACGCCACGCATGGCGCCGGCCATGGTCTGCGGCACGATGCCCACGCCCAGCCCGGCGGCGACCAGCTCGCGTACCAGATCGGCATGGGTGACTTCGTATTGTAGGCGCTGGTGCAGGCCGGCCTGGTCGAAGGCCGCGTCGATGATGCCGCGCACGCCGGCGCCGGGAATCAGCCCGGCCATCGGCTCGTCGTCCAGCTCGGCCAATGCCACGCGCTTGCGGCTGGCGAAGCGGTGGCCGGGCGCGACGATCAGCGCCAGTGCCTCTTCGTGCAGCAGCAGGCGCTGCTCCGGCACCGCCACCTGCGGGCCGACGCCGACCAGGGCCAGATCCAGCCGGCCTTCGCGCAGGTCGTGCAGCAGGGCGTCGCTCATGGCCGTGCGCAGGTGCACATCCACGTGCGCATGTGCGCTGCGGAAGCGGTGCAGCAGCGCCGGCAACTGCACCGTGGTGAGCGAGGAGATCTGCCCCAACGTGAGCCGGCCGCGCACGGTGCCCAGTGCCTGGGCCATTTCTTCATGCAGGCGCTCGGCCGCGCGCAGCGTCTGCCGCGCGTTGTGCAGAAACACCTCGCCGGCGGCGGTGGGGCGCACCTGGCGGGTGCCGCGTTCGAACAGGCGCGCGCCCAGCAGCTCCTCGATCTTGGCGACCTGGTGGCTGAGCGCGGATTGCACGGTGTTGCAGCGGCGCGCGGCCGCAGTGAAGCCGCCTTCGTCGGCTACCGCCACGGCGAACTCCAGCTGGCGCAGGGTCAACATGCGATCTCGAAACAAGATGGGAACAGTGAAAACAATACATTGGAAAGATGGCCCTGTGCCGACCACACTGCGCCCCATCCACTTCACACCAGGTTGCTGCCATGACGTCGGAACCGATTTCCCACCCACCGCTGCCGCGCCGGCTGGTACTGCTGATGGCCGCAGCCACCGGCCTGGCCGTGGCCAGCAATTACTACGCGCAACCGCTGCTGGAAACCCTGGCGCAGGCGTTCCAGATCCAGGTGCGCACCGCCGGGGCAGTGGTCACCGCCGCGCAGCTGGCCTACGCGGCCGGCCTGTTGCTGCTGGTGCCGCTGGGCGACCGGCTGGAGCGGCGCGGGTTGATCGTGGGCTTGTTTGTGCTCAGTGCGTTGGGCCTGCTGGTGAGCGCGGCCTCGCACAGTTTCGGCATGTTGCTGGCCGGCACGATCGTCACTGGTGCCAGCTCGGTGGCGGCGCAGATCCTGGTGCCGTTCGCGGCCACCCTGGCCGCCCCGCAGGAGCGCGGGCGGGTGATCGGCACGGTGATGAGCGGGCTGTTGCTGGGGATCCTGCTGGCCCGCACCGCTGCCGGGCTGCTGGCCGGTGTTGGTGGCTGGCACACCGTGTACTGGATTGCCGCGGCTCTGCTGCTGCTCACCGCCGGCCTGTTGTGGCGCGGGCTGCCGCGCCATCCAGGCAATGCGCAACTGTCGTATCCGCAGTTGGTGGGCTCGGTGCTGACGCTGCTGCGCGACGATGCGGTGCTGCGTTCGCGTTCGGTGCTGGGTGGGCTGCTGTTTGCCGGCTTCAGCATGTTCTGGACCACGCTGGCGTTCCTGCTGTCCGGGCCGGGCTATGGCTATGGCACCGCGGTGATCGGCTTGTTTGGACTGATCGGTGCTGCTGGCGCGTTGGCGGCCAACCGCTCCGGGCACTGGTCCGACCATGGGCACGGCGACCGCGTCAGCTGGGGCGGGCTGGTGATGCTGTTGCTGTCGTGGGGGCTGCTGGCCTTCGCACCGCACTCGATCGTGTTGCTGATCATCGGCGTGCTGTTGCTGGATATCGCGGTGCAGGGCGTGCACATCGCCAACCAGAGCGTGATCTATCAGCGCAATCCGCATGCACGCAACCGCATCACCTCCGCGTATATCACCTGCTATTTCATCGGTGGCGCGGTGGGCTCCACCTTGGGCACTGCGGCGTATGCGCAGGCCGGCTGGAATGGGGTGGTGATCGGCGGCGCGGTACTGGCGCTGGCCGCGCTGGGCTGGGTGGCCCTCAGTGTGGCGCGTGGCAGCTGGAAGTAAGCGCAGCGATCAAAACGACTGCGCAGCCGCCAGGCGGGCGCGGCCGGTGCTGGGAATCGGCATGGACCCCCATACACTCCGGTTCCTCCGCACCCACCTGACAGCTGCTCGCGACGTGTTGTTAGCCGCTCTAAGTGCAGCAGCGGGTGGGTGAGTGTTGCAGATGCGTGTGGTCTGCAATGGTGGCGGTGCGCGCGAGGGGGACCGCTGAAATGCGGGTGATTGTTCGACCCAGGCCTCTCGTGTGGGGCCACCTGCAGGTGCTGACGACTTGGCAGAGACGGCGGTGTGCCGATCACGCACTGCCTAAAGGTCAAGCGCCCTGCAGTGCCTTGGGCGCGGTGGCCTCGACCGGGGCAGCGGTGACCGCCACCGCCGCGGCGCGGAGCTTGGGCAGCAGGCGCAGGGTCAGCGCCAGTTGGTCGCGCACCAGGCGTTGCTTGGGTGGAAGTTGTACGGCGTGCTGCTCGAGTGCATCGGCCATGGTCAGTTCTTCGGTTTCATCGTGCACGGGTAGCACCTGGCGCAGGCTGAGGGCGTTGGCGATCTCGCCGAGTGTGCGCTGCAGGTAATCGCCGGCCTGGGCAATGCCGGCGTCGTGTTCGCCATCGAGCGCGGCCCGGTGCGCGCCTAGCGCCGACAGATACCCCAACAGCGTGTTGGACAACGCCAGAAAGCGGAAGCCCGCGTCCAGGTTGCGGCGGTAGCGGCCGGGTTCGCGCAACATGTTCGACAGCGCCACCGACAACGCGGCATCGGCGTTGTGCATGTCGCGCCGGGCGATGCGGTACGGAAGATCATCACGCATGCCGCTGGCGTACTGCTCCAGTACCTGTGCCAGATAGCGCGCGCAGCTGGCCAGCACGGTGGCCATCACTTGGTTGAGGCGGCGGCCTTGCCAGTCTGGCAGGATCAGGAACGAGGCGGCGGCGGCAATGGCGCAGCCGATCACGGTGTCGATCAGGCGTGGCCAGATCAGTACGAAGCCATCGCCGAGCAGGTTGAAGCAGAACAACGCCATCACCGTGATGCCGGCGGTCGCCAGCATGTAGCGGTCGGTGCGGGTGATGAAGAAGATCAGCGCCGCGGCCAGTGCGAGCAGCAACTGCACCTCGGTGCCGGGGAACAACTGCATCAACGCCCAGGTGGCGATCAGGCCGATCAAGGTGCCGGCAATGCGTTGCACCAGTCGCAGCCGCGTGGCGCCGTAGTTGGGCCGGCACACGAACGCTGTGGTGAGCAGGATCCAGTACCCGTTGTCGGCATGGATCGATTGCATCACCGCGTAGCCCACCACCAGCGCAATGGCCATACGCAGGCCGTGGCGGAACAGCACCGAGCCGGGCGTGAGTTGCTGGCCGAGGCGAGCGGCCATCTCGCGCACGGTGTGCGGCGAGGAATCGCGCAGGCGGGTGTCGAGGTTGTCGCTGGTGGAATCGAATTGCGCCGCTTCGGACAGCCGCCGCTCGATGGTCTGCAGGTTGGTGACCAGCAATTCCAGCGCGCCGAGCAGGCGGGTGAGCGCGGGGTCGGCGCGGGCGTGCAGGTAGTCCAGCGACTGGCGCAGATCGTCGGTGGCCAGGCGGCTGTGATCGCCGTAATCGAACGGCTGGCGCAGCCGGATTGCCTCGCCCAGCGCGGCGCAGGCCTTGCCCTGCAGCGCGAGCAGGCGCTGGCAGCGGTACAGCACATCGCTGTGGAAGAACGCGTCGGTCAGCGCTTCGTACGGGTAGTGCGAGGAGCTGGCGCGTTCGTGGAATTCCTGCGCCATGTAGTACAGCCGGAAATACAGCCCGGACTGCACGCCCGGCCGGCCGGAGCGGCCGAAGCGGCTCATGATCGCGGTCTTGGCCGCATTGAGCGCGCCCACCACCTTGGCGTTCTGTTCGGCCAGCGCCAGCCGGCGTGCATGCAGGTCGCTTTGCCGCACCGGTTCGAACAGGTCGGCCTTGAGCGTGAGATAGCGGCCCAGTTCGAAGAACAGCCGCGACAGCCGCTCGCGCACCGGGCGATTGGCGAACAGGATGGTCCACAGGATCGACAGCACGCCGTACCAGGTGGCGCCGGCCAGCAGCAGCGCTGCGCCATGCCAGGCGATACGCGGATCGTGGCTGCCGTGCTGGTCCATGCCGATCATGGCGTAGATCGACAAGGCCACCGTGGCCTGCGCGATCGAGGCATAGCGCTCGCCCAGCGCGCCCAGCAGGGTAAGCGAGAAGGTGGCCACGGCCATGCCGGTGACGAACGCCAGCGGATACGGGAACAGCACCACCACCGCGGCCGCAGCCGCAGCGAAGCACAGCAGCGAGAGCAGCACCGATTTGCTGCGGCCCAGCCAGTTGTCGTCGGTCTCGGCGATGGCGCTGGCGATCGCGCCCAGGAACAGCGCCGGCACCGCGGTGAGCTGCTGCCAGTGCCAGCACACGCCCATGGCCACCGCCAGCGCGATGAACACACGCAGGCCATAGCTGGCCTTTTCATGGGCCCACAGGCGGCTGAGGCGGGATTCGAACGAAGTGGTGGCCACGGTCTCTGAAGGGCAAGCGTGCCCGGGCATTATTGCCGCAGGCACGCGCCGCCGGTGTGCAGGCCGGCTAGTCCTTTGTCAGTAGGCGGCGTGGCCGCCGCCGCCGCGCGCCATGCATCAGGCCTGCGCGTCGCGCTCGCGGGCGATCGCGCGCCAGCCGATGTCGCTGCGCTGGAAGGCGCTGGCCCACTGGATCGGCTGCAGGCCGGCGTAGGCGGTACGTTGCGCGTCCAGCACGCTGTCGCCCAGCGCGGCCACGCACAGCACGCGGCCACCGGCGCTGACTACCTCGCCTGCGGCATTGAGCGCGGTGCCGGCATGGAAGACCTTGGCGCTGGCCGGCACCGCGTCCAGGCCGGTGATGACCTCGCCGGTGACCGGGGTTTCCGGATAGGGCTTTGCGGCGATGACCACGCCCAGCGACGGGCGCGGGTCCCACTGCGCCTGCGCGGTGTCGAGGGTGCCGTCGATGGCCGCTTCCACCAGATCCACCAGATCCGATTGCAGGCGCAGCATCACCGGCTGCGTTTCCGGGTCGCCGAAGCGCACGTTGAATTCGATCACCTTGGGCGCGCCGTGCGCATCGATCATCAGCCCGGCGTAGAGGAAGCCGGTGAATGGCACGCCGTCGGCGATCATGCCCTGCACGGTCGGCTCGACCACCTCGCGCATCACCCGCGCATGCACCTCGGGTGTGACCACCGGTGCCGGCGAATACGCGCCCATGCCGCCGGTGTTCGGGCCGGTGTCACCATCGCCCACGCGCTTGTGGTCCTGGCTGGTGGCCATCGGCAAGGCGTGTGTGCCGTCGACCATCGAGATGAAGCTGGCTTCTTCGCCGTCCAGAAATTCCTCGATCACCACGCGTGCGCCGGCATCGCCGAACGCATTGCCCGAGAGCATGTCGCGCACCGCATCTTCAGCCTCGCCCAGCGTCATCGCCACGATCACGCCCTTGCCGGCAGCCAGGCCGTCGGCCTTGACCACGATCGGTGTGCCCTTCTCGCGCACGTAGGCCAGCGCGGCATCCACGTCGGTATGCACGGCGTAATACGCGGTGGGAATGCCGTGGCGGGCCAGGAAGTCCTTGGCGAACGCCTTGCTGCCTTCCAGCTGCGCGGCCTTGGCGGTGGGCCCGAAGATGCGCAGGCCAGCGGCGTGGAAGCGGTCGACCACGCCCAGCACCAGCGGCACTTCCGGACCGACCACGGTGAGCGCAACGGCCTCGCGCTGTGCCAGCGCCAGCAGACCATCCAGGTCATCGACCTTGATCGCCACGTTGCGGCACTTGGCTTCGGTGGCGGTGCCGGCATTGCCCGGTGCGACCAGCACCTCGCTCACGCGCGCGGACTGCGCGATCTTCCAGGCCAGGGCATGTTCACGGCCGCCGGAGCCGATGACGAGGATTTTCAAGAGAATAAACCTAAAAGATAGGTGGTTGTTCCTACAAAAATAGGCTTGGCGCTTGCTACCTGAGTAGCATCAGCAAGCATGCCTAGCCCGTCTTTTATAGTGGTATAAAATTTCGAGTTGCGCACGACTTCCGGTTCTTCTTTCTCTGCGATAGAGATTTCGGCTGCTAAAACTTTTGCGGAATCTAAAACGGCAGACGGGCTCACAAAACGGTACCTCCGGAGAAGTGACTGCAGCTGTTCTATCCGACTTAAGAGAATTTCCTTCGCCTCATCGCTAAGCTCCAGTTCCATCAAAAGACGAGCAGCTTCTTCCAGTAGTAAACCTATTGCTGCAAGTTCTTCAAAGTTTGCATTTCGAGCCGGACGTTTCAGATCCAAAAGCGCTGCATGCGTTCTCAATGTAAAAATGGTCACGTCATCGATATTTTGAATAAATTCCTGCCATTTCGATCCTAAGTTGGCGGAATAAAATCCGTTAATAATTCTGACTTTCCAGTATTCAACGCTGGATTTGTCGGCGTGAACCGCTAATACCTCGTTGGCAGCAGCCTCTGTTAAATAAAAGAACTCTCCTAGTGCTCCGATCAGTTTTTCATTTGAATCGACTGCTAGAACATTCTTCCATGTGTCCGCGCAAGATAGATGCTTGGGTTGCTGACGGCAACTTTCGAGAATTGCTAGTAGATTGCTGGCGGAATTGTTCAATCGAATTCACCCAAATCTCAAGAATGATAGTCGCGCTGATCAATGCCGGAAGTGGCGCACGCCGGTGAACACCATCGCCAGACCGTGTTCGTCGGCGGCGGCGATCACTTCGCCATCGCGCATCGAGCCGCCCGGCTGGATCACCGCCTGGATGCCGGCCGCCGCTGCGGCATCGATACCGTCGCGGAACGGGAAGAATGCATCCGATGCCATCACCGAGCCGGCCACCGTAAGCTTGGCTTCTTCGGCCTTGAGCGCGGCGATCTTGGCGCTGACCACGCGGCTCATCTGCCCGGCGCCCACACCAATGGTGCGGCTGTCCTTGGCATACACGATCGCGTTGGATTTGACGTACTTGGCCACGCGCCAGGCAAACAGCAGATCGGCCAGTTCGGCATCGCTGGGTGCACGCTTGGTCACCACGCTCAGCTCGCCCAGGGACATGCCGCGGTTGTCGGCCGACTGCATCAGCAGGCCAGAGCCGATCCGCTTGGTGTCGTAGTTGTTGAGGCCCGCGCCGTGCGGGATCTTGAGCACGCGCACGTTGGCCTTCTTGGTCGCGTAGTCGAGCGCGCCGGGCTCGTAGTCCGGGGCGATCAGCACTTCGACGAACTGGCGGTCCAGGATGGCCTTGGCGGTGGCCGCATCCAGCGTGCGGTTGAACGCCAGGATGCCGCCGAACGCGCTGGTGGGGTCGGTGGCATAGGCCAGCTCATAGGCATCGCCGCAGGCCACGCCCACCGCCACGCCGCACGGGTTGGCGTGCTTGACGATCACGCAAGCCGGCGCATCGAACTGGCGTACGCATTCCCACGCCGCATCGGCATCGGCCAGGTTGTTGTAGCTCAGTTCCTTGCCCTGCAGCTGCTGGAAGGTCGCCAGCGTGCCCGGCACCGGATACAGGTCGCGGTAGAACGCGCCGGACTGGTGCGGGTTCTCGCCGTAGCGCAGGTCCATCACCTTGATGAAATTCGAATTGATCTGCGCCGGGAACGGGCTGCGCGTAGGCACGCTCTCCGCACTGTCGGCCACGGCCGAGAGATAGTTGCTGATCGCCGCGTCGTACTGCGCCACGCGGTTGAACGCGGCCACCGAAAGCGCAAAGCGCTGGGCCGCCGAGAGCTGGCCGTTGTTGGCCTCCAGCTCGGCCAGCAGGTCGGCGTATTGCGCCGGGTCGGTGGCCACCGCCACGCGCGCGAAATTCTTCGCCGCGCTGCGCAGCATCGCCGGGCCGCCGATGTCGATGTTTTCCACCGCATCGGCCAGCGTGCAGTCGGCCTTGGCGGTGACCGACTCGAACGGATACAGGTTTAGCACCAGCAGGTCGATCGGCGCGATGCCGTGTTCGGCCATCACTGCTTCGTCGACGCCGGCGCGGCCGAGCAGGCCGCCGTGCACCAGCGGGTGCAGGGTCTTGACGCGGCCGTCCATCATTTCCGGGAAACCGGTCAACTCGGCTACGTCCTTCACCGGCAGGCCCGCATCGCGGATTGCCTTGGCGGTGCCGCCGGTGGACAGCAGCTCGACATTGCGCGCCACCAGCGCGCGGGCCAGGTCGATCAAGCCGGTCTTGTCGGAAACGGAGAGCAGGGCCCGGCGCACGGGCAGGAAATCAGAGGCCATGGGTGAAAGGGCAGTCGTTGCGGGGCAGCCGATATTGTAGGCTGCGCCAGCGCTCGAATGGACTCAACCACCGGTATGGCCTCGATCTATGCTCTGAAAGGACGCTTCCAGGACCTGCTGCGGCCCATGGTTGGCGCGCTCTACCGCGGCGGCATCACCGCCAATCAGGTCACCCTGATCGCGGCGGCCATCTCGGTGCTGGTGGCCGCGGTGGTGTACCGCGCCGGCGCCAGCTGGCCGCTGCTGTATCTGTTGCTGCCGGTGTGGATGCTGCTGCGCATGGCGCTCAACGCCATCGACGGCATGCTGGCGCGCGAGTTCGGCCAACAATCGCGCCTGGGCGCCTACCTCAACGAGCTGTGCGACGTGGTTGCCGATGCAACCTTGTACTTGAGCCTGCTCGGCGTGCCCGGCGTCAATGCCAGCGCGCTGTGGAGCTTTGCGCTGCTGGCCGCACTGACCGAATACGCCGGCGTGCTCGGGCTGATGGTCGGCGCGGGCCGCCGCTACGACGGGCCGATGGGCAAGAGCGACCGCGCCTTCGTCATTGGTGCGCTCGGTCTGGCGCTGGCGTTTGGCCTGCTTGGCGGGCATGGCGTCACCTGGGCCGCGCTGCTGCTGTGCCTGGCCTGCGCCGCAACCGTGTGGCGGCGCGTGCGCGCCGGCCTGGCCGACGCCGCTGCGCGCTGACGCGCAGCGCCCGGTTTTTCTCGATCCCCAACCTCTTTCCCCTCAGGATGATCCGATGCGCACAGTTGTAGAGCGCGAGTTCGCCAGTTTCGATGGTGCGCCCCTGTTTTATCGGCACTGGCCGGTGCAGGCCACTGCCGATGCCGCGACGCCGCCCAAGGCCGTGGTGTTGCTGCACCGTGGGCACGAGCATTCCGGGCGGGTGATGCACCTGGCCGAAGAATTGCAGCTGCCGGACGCGCAGTTCTTTGCCTGGGATGCGCGCGGCAACGGGCGCTCGCCCGGCGCGCGCGGCGACGCGCCCGGCTTCGACGCGCTGGTGCGCGACCTGGACAGCTTCATTGCGCACATCGGTGCCACCCACGGCATCGCGGTGCAGGACATCGTGGTGATCGCGCAGAGCGTGGGCGCGGTGGTGGCATCCACCTGGGTGCATGACTACGCGCCGCCGCTGCGCGCGCTGGTGCTGGCCTCGCCGGCGTTCAAGGTCAAGTTGTACGTGCCGTTTGCACGCGCGGGGCTGGCGCTGATGCAGGCGCTGCGCGGCAACTTCTTCGTCAACAGCTATGTCAAGCCGCAGTGGCTGACGCATGATCCGGCGCGCGTGGACAGCTACCGTACCGATCCGTTGATCACCCGGCCGATTTCGGTGCGTGTGCTGCTGGGGCTGTACGCGGCGGCCGACCGCGTGGTGGCCGATGCGCAGGCGATCACCGTGCCGACCCAGTTGCTGGTCTCCGGCGCGGATTTCGTTGTGCATCGCGGCCCGCAGGACCGCTTCTATGAGAACCTGCGCTCGCCGATCAAGCAACGGCATTTTCTGCCCGGGTTCTTCCACGACACCTTGGGTGAGCGCGACCGTGCGATAGCGATTGCGCAGATCCGTCAGTTCGTCAGCGAGCGCTTTGCGCAGCCACCGGTGCGCGCGGACCTGCGCGACGCGCATCGTGCGGGACCGAGTTTCGAAGAAGCCGAACGCCTGGCCTGGCCGTCGCAACGCAACAGCCTGCAAGACCTGCGCTGGCGCGGTGTGCGTGCGGGCCTGCGGCTGGGTGGCACATTGTCCGAAGGCATCGCGCTGGGCCTGCAGACCGGCTTCGATTCCGGCAGCACGCTGGATTACATCTATCGCAACCAGGCGCGTGGGCGCGGGCCGCTCGGCCGCATGATCGACCGCAATTACCTCAACGCCATCGGCTGGCGCGGCATCCGCATCCGTGGCGCGCATCTGGGCGAATTGCTGCGCGCAACCGCCACCCGCCTGCGCCAGGCCGGGCAACCGGTGCGCGTGTTGGACATCGCTGCCGGGCATGGCCGCTACGTGCTGGAAGCGCTGGGCAGCGGCGCGCAACGCGCCGATGCGATCGTGCTGCGCGACTTCAGCCCGCTCAATGTCACCCAGGGTGCGGCGTTGATCCAGGCGCTGGGTGCAGGCGACATCGCGCGCTTCGAGCAGGGCGATGCGTTCGATCCAGTCTCGGTGGGCGCGGTGGACCCGGCGCCCACGCTGGCTGTGGTGTCGGGCCTGTACGAACTGTTTGCCGACAACGACCAGGTGGCGCGCTCGCTCGCTGGCGTGGCCGCGGCGGTGCCGCCCGGCGGCTATCTGCTCTACACCGGGCAGCCCTGGCATCCGCAGCTGGAATTCATTGCGCGCGCACTCACCAGTCATCGCGATGGCGTGGCCTGGGTGATGCGCCGGCGCAGCCAGCAGGAGATGGACGGCCTGGTGGAAGCGGCCGGGTTTCGCAAGGTGGACCAGCGCATCGACGCGTTCGGCATCTTCACCGTGTCGCTGGCGCAGCGGATCAACGCATGAATGCAGGCGCGCGCCCGTTCGCTCGTGCCGCGCTATGGCTGGCGGTGTTGGGGCCGTTCTTCTTCCTCAGCTACGGGCTGGCCAATACCTTGGCTGGGCGCGCGGCCAGCGTGCCGTCGGTGGTGTTCGGCTGGGAACACGGCATGCCGTTCTGGCCGTGGACCATCGTGCCGTACTGGTCCATCGACGTGTTCTACGCGGTATCGTTTTTTACCTGCCGCACGCGGCGGCAACTGGACACGCATGCATTGCGCCTGTTCACCGCACAGCTGCTGTGCGTGAGCTGTTTCCTGCTGTGGCCGTTGCGCTACAGCTTCGTGCGGCCCGACACCGAGGGCGTGTTCGGGTGGTTGTTTGCGGTGCTGCTGGGCTTCGATAAGCCGTACAACCAGGCGCCATCGCTGCACATCGTGCTGCTGGTGGTGTTGTGGGTGCGCTACGGCGCGCAGCTGCAGGGCATGTGGCGTTGGCTGCTGCATGGGTGGTTCGCGCTGATCGGCATCTCGGTGCTCACCACCTACCAGCATCATTTCATCGATGTGCCCACCGGGCTGGCGGCCGGGTGGCTATGCGTGTGGCTGTTGCCCGAGCGCATCGCAGCACCGTGGACCGATGCACGCCTCGCGCGCGACCCGCGGCGCTGGCGGCTCGCGGCGCTGTATCTGGGTGGCGCAGGCGTGACGGCTGGCATGGCGCTGTGGCTGGGCGGTGCGGCACTGTGGCTGCTGTGGATGAGTGGCGCGCTGCTGCTGGTGGCGCTCAATTACGCACTGCTGGGGCCGGGCGGGTTTCAAAAGCGCAGCGATGGGCAACTGAGCCTGGCCGCGCGCTGGTTGTATGCCCCCTATCTGCTAGCGGCGTGGTGCAACTCGCGGCTGTGGACGCGGCGCGCGCCGTTGCCGCGTGCGGTGTGCGACGACGTGTGGTTGGGGCGGATTCCGTTGCCGGCGCAGCGCGCGGCATTCGCGGTGGTGGATGTCAGTGCGGAACTGTCGTTGCGCCATGCGCATGCGAACGACCGCATCATTCCGATGCTGGATCTGGTGGCGCCGGCGCCCGCCAGCCTGCGTGCTGCCGCGCAGGCGATCGAGGCCGCGCGCGCGCATGGGCCGGTGCTGGTGTGCTGCGCGCTGGGCTATTCGCGCAGTGCGGCCAGCGTGGTGACGTGGCTGGTGCTCAGCCAGCGCGCGGCCAGCATCAGCGAGGCCATGGCCTGCGTGCGCGCGGCGCGCCCGTCGATCGTGCTGGGGCCTCATCACCAGGCGGCGATTGCCGCTGCGTGTGCCAATGATGCTGCGGCCGATGCGCTTATCGCGCAGGTGCCTGCATGACCGCGGTGATGACGCTGGCCAGCATGCGCGCGCTGTTGCGCCAGGGCGCGGCAATCGACCGCTGCGCGGTGCTGCTGCTGGCTGCTGCGGTGTTGTTGCTGGGCATCACTGATGCACCAACGGTTGCGCAAGTTGCCTATGCGCTGAGCGCGTTGGCCGGCCTCGCGCAGCGCTATTGGGCGTTTCGGGTGGGCCTGGACGCCGACCTGCTCGACGCGGTGCTCGGCCAGCTGGAACGCGGTCATGCCGATGACACCCAAGCCGCCCAGCAACTCGACCAGGCCTTGCAAGACATCGGGCTGCTCCGCCATGCCCCGCCCGTACGTGATTGGACTGCGCGGTGGCGCGGCATGCGCGGCCTGCTGCGCAGGCAGCTGCTGTGCGCCGCGTTGCAGGTACTGGTCTTGGCGATCGGCCTGCTGGCCAAGGGGATGCTGTGACCACCTCGCCGGCGGTGCCACTGCAGGCCACACCTGAGCAGCGCGCGTTATGGCTGCGGCTGCAGGCGTATGCCTTCGGCCCAGATGCGGATGCCTTGCCTGCCTTCGAGCGCCGCGTCGCCCAGCAGGCGCACTGCAGCGTGGCGGTGGCGCAGCAATTGGTAGAGGAATACCGGCGCTTCTGTTTTCTGGCCTGCACCAGCACCGCGCAGGCCACGCCCAGCCCCTTGGTCGATCAGGTCTGGCACACCCATCTCACCGACACCCGCGAGTACTGGGACAGCTTTTGCCCGCAGGTGTTGCAGGCCACGCTGCATCATCAACCCGGCCGCGGCAGCACCGCCGAGGATGCGCGCTTCCAGCAGCAATACCGCGCCACGCTGGAGCGGTATGAGCTGCAGTTTGGCGCGCCGCCGGCACTGCTGTGGCCGGCCCCGCGGCCGGCTCCCACAGCCGTGCCGGCGGCGCACGATGATGCGTCCGATGACGCGTCATCGGACGCGTTACGTGCGCTGCGCGGCGAGCCAGCGCCGCCGTCGGTCAGGCGACTCCCGCGCGCGGTCATCGGCTGGGCGTTTGCCGCAGCGGTCGCCGCCTGGCTTGCCTACTCGGCCAATGGCGGCGTACCGCAGCCGTTGCAATGGCGCGGGGTCCACTTCCTGCCGTTTTTCATCACGTTGATCGCGCTGGGCTGGTCCACCTCGGCGTGGTTGCGGCGGGCATTGCGTGGTGGCCGCGCACGTGCGGTCGATGCCGTTGATGCCAGCGAATTCGCCTACCTGAGCGGTGGCGCCGATCGCGTTGCCGATCTGTTGTTCACCGAGTTGCTGGTGCGAAACGCGGTTTACCTGGACCGCGATGAGGATGCACAGGCACGGCGATGGGTGCGATGGCAGCCGCGCATTGCGGTGCCGCCTGCACTGGAACCGGCGCTGCAGGCGCTGCGCAGTGCCGAAGATCCCACCGTGGCCTGGCAGGCCCTGCGCGGGCTTGCCGGGCCGGTCAGACAGCAATTGATCGACAAGGGGCTGTGGCTTGCGCCTGGCGCTGCGCGCTGGGTGCGCGCTGTCAGCACCGTGCCGGTGGCAGTGGTGTGGGTGCTGGGCGCATGCAAGCTGGTGATTGGCGTGCAGGGCGGGTCTCCGGTGGGGTACCTGCTCGGCTGCATGGTGCTGACCAGCGTGCTGGTCCTGGGCTTTTTGCTGGTGCCGGTGCGGCGCACCCTGTCCGGTGATGCGCGTCTGCAGGCGCGCCGCCAGGCAGTGCGCCGCGATGCTGCGCGGACCGGCGCCGATCCGGGCGAGGCCGTGGCGCTGTACGGCACGGTGGCGTTGGTCGGCACACCCTGGGCCAGTTACCACGAGATCCGCGCACCGAACACGCATCACCACGACAGCACGGGTAGCAGCTGCGGCGGTGGTGGTGACGGCGGCGATGGAGGAGGAGGCGACAGCGGCGGCGATGGTGGCGGCGGCTGTGGTGGATGTGGCGGGGGAGGCGACTGATGGCACACGAGACAACCGGGCTGCGTGCGCGGCAACGGCAGCTGGCACGCGCTTTGCGCGGACGCGGCGCCACACCCAATGGCGTGTCGTGGGTGGGCATCGCCTTCGCGGCGCTGGCTGGGCTGATGTTCTACATCGCCTTGAGCGCGCCGGCGCGCGAAGGTGCCGCGCCGCTGCTGCTGGCCCTGCTCGGGCTGCAGGGACGGCTGTGGTGCAACCGCCTGGATGGCGTGCTGGCGCGTCAGGCGCGGCTGGTGTCGCGCGCCGGCGAGGTCTACAACGACGCACCAGATCGCCTGTCGGATGTGCTGGTGTGCATCGGCTTGGGCTACGGGCTGCAGGCGAGCGTGCCGTGGGCCGCGCAACTGGGCTGGGCCGCGGCATTGTGCTGCGTGGCCACCGCCTACGTGCGCATGCTCGGGCTGGCCTGTGGCACCGCCGAGCCGCGGCAGGGGCCGATGAGTCGCGTGCAGCGCATGCACTGGTTGTCGTTGATGACCGTACTGGCGCTGCCGCTGCAATGGATGGGCCAGCCGCGTGCGGCGGCGTGGGTGTTGATTGGCGCACTGGCGGTGTTGATCGCCGGTGCGGTGCTGACGGTGGTGTTGCGGCTGCGCATGATCGTGCGCGCATTGGAGTGGACATGATTGCCCGTTTGATCGCGCGTGCCTGCAGTGGCGCCATCCGCACCCTCACCGGTGCCCGCGCGTTGTGGCGCGGCTGCGCGCCGTCCAACGAACGCCGCGTGTACTACGGCAACCACGCCAGCCACGGTGACTTCGTGCTGATCTGGTCCTCGCTGCCGGCCAGCCTGCGGCATGAAGTCCGCCCGGTGGCCGCGGCCGATTACTGGCAACGCACCGCATTGCGCCGCTACCTGATCCACGCGGTGTTCAACGGCGTGCTGATCGAACGCGATGCGGCGCGCCGCACCCGCGACCCGGTCGAATGTCTGTGCGATGCGGTGGACGCCGGCGATTCGCTGATCCTGTTTCCCGAGGGCACGCGCAATCCCGACGAGGGCGTGTTGCCGTTCAAGAGTGGGCTGTACCACCTGGCGCGGCAACGCCCGGAACTGGAGTTCGTGCCGGTGTGGATCGATAACCTCAAGCGCGTGATGCCCATGGGCAAGTGGCTGCCGTTGCCGCTGTTGTGCACCACCACTTTTGGTGCGCCATTGCGGCTGGAGGCCGACGAAGACAAGCAGGCGTTTCTGGCACGTGCGCGTGAGGCGCTGCTGGCGTTGTCGCCGGACCAGCTGGAGGCGCGCGCATGAATCCGTATGCGTTCAGTGGGCAGTTGCAGCAGTCCTCGATGCACCAGCAGACGCTATGGTTGTTCAGCGGCATTGCGCTGGTGTTGGTGGTGGCCACGCTCATTTCCGAAACCTTGCGTTGGCGTGCGCGCGCGCAGCCCAGCGCAGTGCTCGATAATCTGGTGGCCCGCATCCGCGCCTGGTGGGTGATGGCCGGCGTGGTAGGCATTGCGTTCGTGTTCGGGCGCGCCGGGGTGATCGGGCTGTTTGCGCTGGTGTCGTTGTTCGCGCTGCGCGAGTTCATCACCCTCACGCCCACCCGGCGCGGCGACTACTACGCGCTGCTGGCGGCGTTCTACATCGTGTTGCCCTGGCAGTACGGGCTGGTGTGGACGGGTTGGTATGGCATGTACACGTTGCTGATCCCGGTCTATGCGTTTTTGGTGCTGCCGATCCTGGCCACCATCGGCGGCGACACCACGCGTTATCTTGAGCGCACCGCCAAGGTGCAGTGGGGCTTGATGATCTGCGTGTTCTGCATCTCGCACGTGCCGGCACTGCTGAATCTGGAGATCCCCGGTTATGCCGGGCGGAATCTGCTGCTGATCGCCTTCCTGGTGATCGTGGTGCAGTCCTCGGACGTGTTGCAGTACGTGTGGGGCAAGCTGGCCGGCCGGCATCTGATTGCACCGAAGCTGTCGCCGTCCAAGACCGTGGAAGGCTTCATCGGTGGCGTGCTCTCAGCCAGCCTGCTCGGCATGGCGCTATGGTGGATCACCCCGTTCGCACCGTGGCACGCGTTCGGGCTGGCGCTGGTGGCCAATCTGATGGGCTTCTTCGGCGGGCTGGTGATGTCGGCGATCAAGCGCGATCGCGGCATCAAGGATTGGGGCCACATGATCGAAGGCCACGGCGGCGTGCTCGATCGGCTGGATTCGGTGTGTTTCGCCGCGCCGGTGTTCTTCCACCTGATTCGCTACGGCTGGGCGTAAGAGGTGTGCCGCAGCGCGCCGTCGGCAAGCAGTGACAGCGGCTAAACCGTCAGACCTCGCATGTGCCCAAGTCGTTGCGCCATCGTGGTGCAACCCAGACGTGTTTCATCGCACAGGAAACGCACACACAGCGCAACACCGCCGTTGCGATTCCGCATCCCGCATCCCGCATCCCGAACCTAATTTGCGGTGCAAACCACGCATGTTCATGCGCACAGGGAATGCACACATCGCGCGAAACCGCCGTTGCGATTCCCCAATCCCGATTCCCGATTCCCAAACCTACGTCAGCCCATACTCTTTGAGCTTCTTGCGCAGCGTGGCGCGGTGAATGCCCAGCATGGCCGCGGCGCGGCTCTGATTGCCTTCGCAATGGTTGAGCACTTCGACGAACAACGGGATTTCCATCTCGCGCAGCACGATTTCATACACGTCGTCGGCATCGCTGCCGTCGAGGTCGCGCAAATAGCGGCGCACGGACTGCGCGACGTGTTCGCGCAGCGGCGACTTCGGGGCGCCACGACTGCTGTCAGGACGAGAGGGGGCTGCGTTCAAAGGAGGTTCCCAGTGTCACGAAGCCGGGACGCGTGGCCGGCGAGGGGGAGTGAGTCTAGCGCGTGACCTCACCGCTCGCCACGCCCATGTGGGGTGGCGCTCAGGTCGCGTCCGCTCAACGGAAATCAAAACTGAAGGCGGCCGTGCTCGCGGCCGGTTCGCGGACGCGAAACGCCACCTGCACCGCTTGGCCGGGCGCCAGCGTGTCCTGCGCGGCGGGCGCCTGGCCCAGATAATCCTGCGGGCTGCACACCCGCGTGCCGATTACCCGGCCGTCGGCATCGGACAGCGACAGCTGCAGCCACGGCCAGGCCTGTGCCCAGCGTGCATCGTTGCGGAAGCTGGCCTGGATCTGCAGCACGCCCGGGTAGGCGGGCAGCGGGCGCACGTCGCGCGTCAGCAGGGTCAGCGTGGCCGGGTCGCGCCACGGCGGCAGCGCGCAGCGCGCAACGGCACAGGCCGCACTCACCAGCGGCCGCCAGCGCGCGTCGCCGGCCAGGCGCGCGCGGTCGGCGATCACGATCTGCAGGCCCAGCAGCAGTACCAGGCCGACCAGCACCGCCCATTGCCAGCCGCTGGCGCGCAGCCGCGGCCGGACCAGGCCGCGGCGGGCGAAGGCGGGTTCCAGCGTAGGGGCCGGAGTTGGGGAGGAGGATGGCGACGCTGGTGTGGATGTGGATGTGGATGCCGATGCCGATGCCGATGCCGATGTGGACGTGGGGGCGGGCGTGGTTGCGGTGTCGTCCGGATCTGCTTCCAGCTCGGCCTCGGTCGATGCACCTGCCTCTGCTTCCGGGGCCGCCTGGGGAGCAGCGGGGGCAGGCTGGCCGTCTTGATTGGCCGGGGGGGACGCCTGCGGCGTTTGCGTGACTGTGGCGCCTGGCGCGCTCGCAGCGGACTGCGCTGCAATTGCAGGTTGGTCGGGGGCGTTGGTTGCGTGTGCTGCTGCGGCCGGAGCTAACGGAGCTGTAGACGTTGCTACAACTGCCGGAGCGATCGCCGCCGCTGCAGTGGGCCGGTCGTCTGCACTGCGGCGCATGGCCGGGTCCGCAGTCTGTGCAGACGAATGCGCCGGCACCGGTGCGGGTGGCGTGGCAGGCAACGGCAGGGGCGACGCCGGCAGCGGCGCGTCTCGCCGTGTGGGTGCAATCAGGGTGTCAGGCGCACGTGCAGTGGCGTCTGGCGGAGCGGCCTCCGTGCTGCGTGGTGGCGCTGGCAACGGACGTACCGGCGCCGGAACGGGCGTGGCCAGCGGCGCTGCCACCGGCGCGGGCTCGGGGGCAGGCACTACGGTGTCGGCCGGCGCGGTCGAAGGCGCGGGCGGGGTCGGGACCAGCGGCGGGGCGGCCGGGGCCGCACGCAGGAACGTGGCAAGCGGGCGGCGCGGAGGCGGAGTCTCGGACATCGGCAGGCGTGCAGCGGGAAGACCGCTATTCAACCACGCGCGCGCCGCATGGCGAACCCGCTGCCGCTGTCAGTGACTGCGGCACCCACCTGGTGCATGCGGCGCCACGGCGCGGTGCCCCAGGGACGTGCCGCCATGCCGCAGGTGTCTTCAGACAGGCCGACGTTTTATCGCAAGCACTGTTTCCAGCGAACACTGCCTTGCGATGAAAGGGATTAGGCGGTGCCGCCGCGCCGCACAGGCTCAGGCGACTGCCCCGCGGAGCAACAAGGCCCCGCGTGTAGCTCAGCGCCGCCGGCGCGGCTTGCCTTCGGCCAGCAGCAGATCGAGCAGGCCGGTGCGCTGGCGCGGGGCCAATGCGTCGAAGCGCGACAGCAGCACGCGCTGCTGCTCATCCAGGTGGCGGTATTGGGCGGGTTCTTCGGCAATCGAGGACACCGGCGGGCCGAACACGCGCTCGCCGCGGCCGGTGGCCAGATATTCGAACGTCATGCCGCTGCGCTTGGCCAGGCCGATCAGGTTGTCCACCGACGGCGCGGTGCCTTCGGCCATCTCCCATTGCGCCACCGCGCTGCGGGTCACGCCCAGTTCGCCGGCCAGGGCTTCCTGGGTCAGCTTGGTCAAGCTGCGGGCCTCGCGTACACGCTCGTATAGCTTGCTCACACGGACACCGGTGGCGGGAACGGGCCGGGAGATATAGCGCCAGCGACACAATCGAATAGTTCGTATGACTTTCATATCGGCAGATGTTTGCGATACTGGCGTTCGCTGGGTGATCACGACATCACAGCGAACTCAAGGAGGAGCCGTCATGTGCAAACGTCTGTGGGGCTGGCGTGCGGCGCCGCGCCCAAAACCTGTGCCGCCGACACCCTGGCCGGCCTATTCGCCGCTGGATCCAGCCGTGGCGCGCTTTGCGGGTGCGGCCCGCTACCTGGTCTGGCGCCGCGACCAGGACTGGACCGCGGTGATCGACGGGCTGCACTGGGGGCCGGCGCTGGCGCCCCGGTGGTGGGCATGGCGACATCGCCATTGGCGGCTGCTGGCCGCCGGCATGGGAGTGCTGGGCAGTGCGGGCGGGCTGTGGCTCGCCAGTGCATCCGCCGGCGGCTGGTTGCTGGCGTGGGCGGCGCTGGGTCTGGTCGAGCTCGGTATGCGCGCGTCTGCGGTGCGGCAGGCCAGCCGCTGGCGGTGCGCGGCCCTGCAGCGTGCTGGCTGGCAGCCGGTGACCCAGCTGCGCGCCATCAGTGTCGAGGATGCCGTCACCACCGCGCGAATCCGCAGCGGTGAACTTCGGCCGGAGTGAGTCAGTGGCGGCGAACGCCGTCGATGCGTACCCATTCCGCGTCGTATTCGCAGTGCAGGTGCTCGAACCAGGGCGTGTAGCGCTGCACCAGGTCCTGCTCCTGGCCCTGCATGATGCCCGACAGCGCAATGCGCCCGCCGGGCGCCACGCGCGCGGCCAGGGTCTCGGCCAGCGCGTCCAGTGCGGTGGCCAGGATATTGGCCAGCACCACCGGGTAGGTCTGCACGGGTTCGTCCTGCGGCAGGTACACCTGCATTTGCGCTTCCATCGCATTGCGCTCGGCATTTTCGGCCGTGGCCAGCAACGCTTGCGGGTCGTAATCCACGCCCACCGCGTTGGCCGCACCGAGCTTGAGCGCGGCCAGGGCCAGGATGCCGGATCCGCAGCCGAAATCCAGCACGCTGCAGCCCTGCAACTGGCCCTCGCCGGCCAGCGCATCCAGCCAGCGCAGGCACAGCGCGGTGGTCTGGTGGGTGCCCGAGCCGAACGCCAGGCCCGGATCCAGCCGCACCACCGCCGCGTCGGGCGTGTTGGCCTCTTCGGGCAGGTCCTGATTCCACGGCACGATGAAGGTGCGCGCGCCAAAGCGCATCGGCTTGAACTGGTCGATCCAGGCCCGTTCCCAGGCGCTGTCTTCCACGCTGCGAAACGTCGCATGGCGCGTGTCCAGGCTCGGGTCGAAGGCTTCCAGCGCGGCCAGCAGCATCAGCGGGTCGCTGTCGCCGTCGAACAGCGCGGTGAGCTCTGTCTCCTCCCACAACCGCACCTCGCCCACGCCCGGCTCAAGGATGGCGCGCTCGTTGATGGTGCCGGCATGGGCATCGAGCATGGTCACGGCCAAGGCGCCCACATCTTCCAGCGCGTTCTCGAAACGGGGCTGGGTGGCGCGGGTGCAGGGCAGGGTCAATTCAAGGAACGGCATCGGGACGGTCGCGGCGGTAAAACGTGCATCGTAGACGATTCGCGCGCCACGCCCTGAGCGGCGCGTGGCAGCACGGCCCATCGCCTACGCTGGGAAACGCGTTGTCTGCGGCTGCACGTGTTTGTTGGAGGGAAGGAGAGCGGCAGCCTTTTGCGTGTGTGGCGTGCTTCGCACCGATCATGTGGATGGAACGAATCACCGAATCCCAAATCCCCAATCGCCGACTCCCGATTCCCGACTCCCGATTCCCAATTCCCAATTCCCAATTCCCAATTCCCAATTCCCAATTCCCGAATCCCGAATCCCGAATCCCGAATCCCGAATCCCGAATCCCACAAAAGCGCTAGCGCCCGCTTCAACGCCGACCCGCAGCAGCGCCGGTGATAGACTCCGCGCCGTCGCTGCGGGACGTTCCCGCGCCAGGCCTGTTGCCGTCCATGCCGCTCGTTCGTGCCCGCCATCTCTGGCTGTTGCTCGCTCCCGCCGCGCTTGCGGCGGCGTGGTGGCAGGCGCGTCCGCAAACAGCGGGCGTCGCGCCCGCGGCCGTCGTGGAGACCGCGGCTGCGCACGTCGCACCCACAGCCGGCCAGCCGCACGCGGTGCCCGAGCGCAGCGCTGCGTTGCAGCTGGCGCGCGGCACCGCAGGCGAGCCGCCGCAGGATCTCTACCGCTACGCGCAGCAACTGCAGCAACAAGTGCGCGCCGGTGATGCGCAGGCCGGTTGGCGCTTGAGCCGGGTCTACGACTACTGCGCCCCCTATGCGGTGAGCCCGGCTGGCTACGCGGCCGACAGCGCCTGGATCGCCAGCCAACCCGCGCCCGGCGTGGCCGCCATGCACGCCGCACGCGAACGCGTGGCGCAGCGCTGCGCCGGCTTTGCGCCCAGCGACGGGCTGAGCCCGCGCGTGGTGGCCCAGCAACGTCAGGCCGCTGCGCGTGCCGGCAGCCTCGCTGCGGAAGCGGCCATGCTTGCGTTGGGCGAACCCTTGCAGACCACGCCCGGCTACAAGCGCGCGCTGGTTCAGCGCGTGCTGGCCTCGCGCGACCCGGAAGCGTATCTGGCGCTGGCGCCGGCGATGGGCGCGCGCGCCAGTGGCGATGACAGCCTGGACGGCTATGTGGCGGGCGATCAGTTCGCCGAGCTGGCCTGGCAGGTCGCCGCCTGCAGGCTGGGTCTGGATTGCAGCGCGCAAAGCACGCTGGTCACCAGTTATTGCGCCAACGCGGGCATCTGCTCGCGCGATAGCGCACAGGATTTCGTGTCGTTCGTATTCGATGCCGCGGTGCCGCGGCAGGGAGCAGACAAGGTGGATGAGATGGTCGATACACTCGTAACGCGGTCGGAGACACAGTCATGAACTATCGTCGGTTGGCGCACGGCGCCAAGTTCTGGTTCTGGGTGGCGCTGTTCGTGGCGTATTCGGCCGCAGCGGTGGGCATCGTGATGATCGACACCGCCGATCACCGCTACCAGCCGCTGTCGGTCAAGCGCATCACTGTCGGTGCCGACGCGCAGCTGCGCCAGCACGGCGCCAGCCAGGTGGCCGCGGTGTATCGCGCCAGCAGCGGCATGCCGTTCGCCTCGCTGCCGGCCGGCGCCACGTTCCAGGTGGTGTGGCCGGATGGCTCCACCGAAACCATGACCGTGGTCGACCCATCCTCGCCCAGCGGCGCGGTGCCGGTACCCGGCAGCCAGCAACCGGCAGCAAAGCGCCGTTGAGTGCCGCGGATGTGCAGTGATGCGCGATTGCGCGTGCGAGCGGCCAATGGCCGCGCACGCGATGCGCTCCACACGTCGAAGCCGGTCACACAGTTTTGCGCGCAGGTGTAACGCGCAGATCGTTCGCCACGCAGCACTGATGCATGGCCGCGCACGCGATGCGCTCCACACGTCGAAGCCGGTCACACAGTTTTGCGCGCAGGTGTAACGCGCAGATCGTTCGCCACGCAGCACTGATGCATGGTCGCGCACGCGAAGCGCTCCATGCGATGAAGCCGGTCACGCAGTTCGGCGCGCAAGCATGACGCGCAGGTGGTTCGCCACGCAGTACTGACGCATGGCCACGCACGCGATGCGCTCCATGCGATGAAGCCGGTCACGCAGTTCGGCGCGCAGGCGTGACGCGTAGGTGGTTCGCCACGCAGTACTGACGCATGGCCACGCACGCGAAGCGCTCCATGCGATGAAGCCGGTCGCACGGTTCGGCGCATAGACGTGACGCGTAAGTCGTTCGCCAGATAACACGCTGGCGCAATGCCGCGGCCCTGTAGTTTGAACACTACGCTCCCAGCGCACACGTAGACACGAAAAAGGCGGGTTTCCCCGCCTTTTTCTTGGCCAGCGCTACTGCGATCAGACCAGCGCGATCGACTTGTTCTTGCGTTCGGCCAGTCGCTTTTCCAGGTAGTGGATGTTCTGCCCACCGGCCTGGAAGCCCTTGTCGCGCATGATGCGCTGCTGCAGCGGGATGTTGGTCTTGATGCCGTCCACCACCATCTCGCTCAGCGCCACGCGCATGCGCGCGATCGCGGTCTCGCGGTCCGGGCCGTGCACGATCAGCTTGCCGATCATCGAGTCGTAGTTCGGCGGCACCTTGTAGCCGGCATAGATGTGCGTATCCACGCGCACGCCCGGGCCACCCGGCGGATGGAAGGCGGTGATCAGGCCCGGGTTGGGCATGAAGGTTTCCGGGTCTTCGGCGTTGATGCGGCACTCGATCGCATGCCCGCGCAGCACGATGTCGCTCTGCTTGATGCTCAGCTTGTGGCCGGCGGCGATGCGCAGCTGCTCGCACACCAGGTCGATGCCGGTGATGCGCTCGGTCACCGGGTGTTCCACCTGGATACGCGTGTTCATTTCGATGAAGTAGAACCGGCCGCCTTCGAACAGGAATTCGAAGGTGCCCGCGCCGCGGTAACCGATGCGGATGCACGCATCCACGCAGACCTTGCCGATCTCAGCGCGCAGTTCTTCGCTGATGCCCGGTGCCGGCGCTTCTTCCACCACTTTCTGGTGACGGCGCTGCATCGAGCAATCGCGCTCGCCCAGATGGATGGCGTTGCCCTGGCCATCGGCAAGCACCTGGATTTCCACATGGCGTGGGTTCTCCAGGAACTTCTCCATGTAGACCTGATCGTTGCTGAAAGCGGCCTTTGCTTCGGACTTGGTGGTTTCGATCGCCGCCTTCAGCGCGGCCTCCGAATGCACCACGCGCATGCCGCGTCCACCACCGCCACCGGCGGCCTTGATGATCACCGGGTAGCCGATTTCGCGCGCGATCTTGGTGTTGGCCACGATCTCATCGCCCAGCGGGCCGCCCGAGCCGGGCACGCACGGTACGCCGGCGGCCTTCATCGCGCGGATCGCCTCGACCTTGTCGCCCATCAGGCGGATGGTGTCGGCCTTGGGGCCGATGAAGATGAAGCCGGATTCTTCCACCCGCTCGGCAAAATCGGCGTTTTCCGAGAGAAACCCGTAGCCGGGGTGGATGGCCTGCGCGTCGGTGACCTCGGCCGCGGCGATCAGCGCCGGGATGTTGAGGTAACTGTCGCTGGACGCGGCCGGGCCGATACACACCGACTCGTCGGCCATGGCCACGTGCTTGAGGTTACGGTCGACCGTGGAGTGCACCGCGACCGTGCGGATGCCGAGCGTGTGGCACGCGCGCAGGATGCGCAGCGCGATTTCACCTCGGTTGGCAATGACGACTTTATCGAGCATGGGAATAGGGAGTCGGGAATGGGGAATGGGTAGATGCGGGCATCAGGCGGCTCCACGTCTGCGTAGGGCGTTCATCAGTGCAGTGAGCTTGGCGAACACCAGGTCGACCTGACGGCGGACGCTCTGGTCATCTTCACTGCGGCTGTAACCCAGTCGGGCGGCGATCTGGACTTGCGTGTCCAGTTCGGAAAGCGATCCACGTGCGATGGATAGAAAACGGGAGTAATCGGGAGTGGAGCGTCGTGCCGCACCTTCGGCGATGTTCGACGGGATGCTGACGGCTGCGCGGCGCAATTGCGCAGTCAGGCCGTAACGCTCCTGGTCGGGAAATACCTCGGTCAGTCGGTAGATCATTTCGACGAGCTCCATGGAATCACGCCAGGCGTCCAGACGTTCGTGAGGCCGCTGTGCCGATTCCCGATTCTCCACTCCCGATTCCCGGCAAATCAGCCAATCACAAACAGCGGCTGATCGAACTCCACCGGCTGGCCGGTGTCGCTGAGGACGGCGACGATGGTGCCGGAGATGTCGGCTTCGATCGGGTTGAACATCTTCATCGCTTCGATGATCGCCAGCGTCTCGCCGGCCTTGACCTGCTGGCCGACGGTGACGAAGGCCGGCTTGTCGGGCGAGGGCGAGGTGTAGAACGTGCCCACCATCGGCGCGCGCAGCACGTGGCCTTCCGGCAAGGCGGCGCCCTGCTTGGCGCCACCGGTGGAGGCTTCGGTGGGCGACTGCATCGGCATGGTGGCCGCCGGTGCGGGCGCGGCGGGGGCCGGCGCGTACTGCTGCATCGGGGCGCTCATCACCTGGGTGCCCTTGGGCACGCGGGCCAGACGCACGCTTTCTTCGCCTTCCTTGATCTCGATTTCGGCGAGATTGGATTCTTCGAGCAGGTCGATCAGTTTCTTGATTTTGCGGAGATCCATAAGGGCCTCTTGAGGTGAATCGGTGGAGAGTGCCGGCGGGTGCCGGCGGAATGGGGTGGGGTGTGGCGCGAAGTGCGTGTCAGCTGTCGCGCTCCAGGCGCGCGATCACCGCTTCCAGCGCCAGCCGGTAGCTGTCGGCGCCGAAGCCGCAGATCACGCCGGCGGCCTTGTCGCTCAGATAGCTGTGGTGCCGGAACGGCTCACGGGTGTGCGGGTTGGACAGATGGATTTCCACGAACGGCAGGCCGACACCCAGCAGCGCATCGCGCAGCGACACCGAGGTGTGGGTGAAGGCGGCCGGGTTGATCAGGATGAAGGCGGTGCCGTCTTCGCGCGCGGCGTGGATGCGCTCCACCAGCACGTGCTCGGCATTGGACTGCAGGCAGTCCAGCGTGTGCCCGGCCGCCTGCGCACGGTCCACCAGCGCCGCATCGATCTGCGCCAGCGTGGTGCGCCCGTAGACCTCCGGCTCGCGGGTGCCGAGCAGGTTGAGGTTGGGGCCGTGCAACAGCAGCAGGTGGGCCATGACATCCGGAAGAGCGGAAAGGCCGGAAGTCTGCGCGATGCAGGCGATGCTGTCCAGATGGGCGAAGTTATCGATGTTTTAAACAATCGTTTGATTCTCGCGCCGTCCCGCGCCAGGCGTGGATTGGCGGGCTGCGCCGCGCACGAAGCGCTGGTGCATAGCGTGCTGGAGCGGGCGCGTTGCAGTTCGCTACGCGCATGTGGCCTCAGCCGCAGCACCGAGGCCGCACCTGGAGTATCCAGTCTTCCGTGTCGGCGAACCGTGCGAATACGCGCAGATTGCCGGCCGATGGCAGCAGCGCATCTGTGGGTATTCAAGCGCGTTGCCGACCGAATTGGCGCCACAGATCGCGCCTGCCAGCTGTTGGCAGTCCAGGCGCTGAAGCGATGACCTCCAAACACGCGCAGTGCGAGCGCGCTGGGGCAGCGTTTCGCGACCCGATGGCAGCACGCGTCAGGGCGGGAGAATCAAATCTGTTGCCGACCCGCGTCAGCGTGCGCCACAGACCGCGCGTGCCAGTTCTGGGTGGCCCAGCCATGCGCACGAAGCGATGGCATTCCGGGGGTGCCCCGTGCGAGCGCGTTGGCTGCGGTGCGTTTGCTTGAAGCCTGAGCGCGCTGCGCGCTGCGGGCAGCAGCGCATCACCCAGCGCGCAAATTACTGCGCAATGGCAGCAATGCAGATGCGGGGTGTTCAAACACGCGTGGCCGACCGAAGTTGCGCGGCAGACCGCGCCGCCAACTGGCGGCCGCTCACACGTGATGACGCCATTGCCCTCAGCCGGTCACCGGAACACGCCATGCCAGCGCACCGCGGCAGTCAGTACTGCTTGGCCGAGGCCTCAGCGCGCCGCGCGCAGCAACGCATCCTCGGTGATGGCGCCGGTGAGCACGGTGGGCAGCACCGCCGGCGGTGCGCCGGGGCCGTAGACCACGTACAGCGGCACGCCGACCGCCTGGTGCTGGTCGAGGAAGGCGCTGATCTTCGGGTCGACGTTGGTCCAGTCGCCCTTCATGTAGACCGCATCCACGCGGCGCAACGCGTCGCGGAAGTCGGTGCTGCTCAGCACGTTCTTTTCGTTGGCCTTGCAGGTCACGCACCAGTCGGCGGTCATGTTGACGAACACCACGCGGTTGTCTGCGCGCAGGCGGTCCAGCAACTCGGGGGTGTAGGTGACGCTGCCTTCGGTGGCGGTGGCACGCGGCAGGCTGAGGCGGGTGACCGCCACCACCGGCACGATCGCCAGCACCAGCATCGCCGCGGCCAGGCCCATGCCCAGGCGATGGCTGTTCCAGCGGCTGCGTTCGAACCACCACAGGCCCAGCGCCAGCAAGGTGGCGCCGACCAGCATCAGCGCCAGCGCATCCACGCCACGCTGCTTGCCCAGCACCCACAGCAGCCAGATCGCGGTGAGGTACATCGGGAAGGCCAGCACCTGCTTGAGCGTCTCCATCCAGGCGCCGGGCGTGGGCAGCCGCCGCGCCAGCGAGGGGATGAAGCCGATCAGCAGGAACGGCAGCGCCAGGCCCAGGCCCAGGGTCAGGAATACCAGCATCGCCAGCGGTGCCGGCGCGGTGAACGCATACGCCAGCGCGGTGCCCATGAACGGTGCAATGCACGGGCTGGCGACCACGCAGGCCAGCACGCCGGTGAAGAAGTCGCCCAGCGGCCCATTGCGCGCGGCCAGCGATTGGCCGATGCCGCCCAGGTTGCTGCCCAGCGTGAACACGCCCGACAGGCTCAGGCCCACCGCGAACATCAGGTAGGCCAACGCGGCCACGAACCACGGCTGCTGCAGCTGGAAGCCCCAGCCGGCAGCCTGGCCGGCAGCGCGCAGGCCGATCACCAGCCCGCCGATCGCAGCGAAGGACACCAGCACACCCAACGAATACCAGATGGCATGGCTGCGCGCGTGGTTGCGGCTCTCGCCGCTGTGGGCCAGGCCCAGCACCTTCAGCGACAGGATCGGCAGCACGCAGGGCATCAGGTTCAACACCAGCCCGCCGGCCAGCGCCAGCAGCAGGATGGCAAGCAGGTTGCGCTCCAGGTGCGGCGGGCGGCTGCGCTCCGGGTTGCCGGCCGTCGCATCGGGGCCGGGTGCGGCATCCGCAGGCGCCGGTGGCGCGGCGCGCTCGGCGGCCACTTCACCGGCCGACAGCGGCGAGATCAGCAGCGGCGTGGCAGTGGCCTGGTTGTGCGGCGACACCGTGCCGGCCGGCAGGTCCAGGCGCACGCGCCGGGTCATCGGCGGGTAGCAGATGCCGTCGGACTGGCAGCCCTGGAAGGTGGCCACCAGCGTCACGCGGGCCTGATCGGGGCGGTCGCGCAGCAGCGGCAGGGTGACTTCGGCCTGGTCGAAATACACCACCACATCGCCGAAGTGCTCGTCGCGGTGGGTGCGGCCCTGCGGCCACCGCGGCAGGCCGGTGCGGATGTCGCTGGTGCCTTCCAGCGACAGCGAGGTGCGGTCGCGGTAGAGGTAGTAGCCGGGGGCCGGGGTGAAACGCAGCAGCAGGCTGTTGCCGTCGCCGACGATCGCCTCGAAGTTGAAGGCCTGGTCGGCCGGCAGCGGCAGGGCGTCCACGCCAGCGGTCTGGCCGGGCGCGCCGAACAACCGTGCGCCACTGGGGCCGCGCGGCACCAGCGCGCCCAGGCTTTCGCGCGGCGGAGCGGCGGTTGGCGCGTCGGGCAGGTCCACGCGCAGTTCGCGGCGTTGCGGCGGGTAGCACACGCCGGCATCGGCGCAGCCCTGGTATTGCACCTGCAGGATCGCGCTGCGCTGGCCGGGCGCGGCCTTGCCGGCCAGGCTGGCCTGCAGCGCGGTGCGGTAGGTCTGCACCTGGCCGAAGAATTCGTCGTGCTTGCTCTCGCCTTCAGGCAGATCCAGCGCACCGGCAGTGAAGCCCTGGCCGGACTTGACGCTGATGCGATGCCGGTACAGGTAGTAACCCGGGGCGATCTTCCAGGTCAGCGCGATGCGGTCACGCCCGTCGGCCTTGGCGCTCAGTGCGAAGGCCTGGTCCACCGGCAGCAGGTCTGCCTCCGTAACCGCCTGCGCCGCTGGCGCGGTCAGCAGCAGCGGCAAGGCGACGAACAGGGGCGCGACCAGTACGGCGCAGCGGGCGATCCAGCGGGACAGGGACTTCATGAACGTCAGGATTCCTTGCGGGTTTCGGCACGCACCCAGTCCAGATAGGCCGGCAGGCCGGCGCTGGCCTGCACGGCAATGGCTTCGGGTACGTCGTAGGGATGCAGCGCCTGCAGCCGCGCGATGGCGTCAGGCAGGCGGTCTTCCCAGGTCTTGATCAGCAACTGCACTTCGTTGGATTGCTCGATGGCCCCGTTCCAGTGGTACAGCGAGCGTGCGCCGGGCAGTTGGGTGACGCAGGCGGCCAGCCGTTCCTCCAGCAGTGCCCGCGCGATGCGATCGGCGCTTTGGGCATCCGGGCAGGTGCTGAACAACAAATGGAGGGAGGAGGCGCTCATCAGACACGGCAGTGTAATCCCCCAATTGCGGGGGATCGACCGCGCCTTCCGGCACGGCGCCGCCGCTTCGTGCGCGATCGGGGCTTGATTCAGGATAGGGACGCCCGGGCGGTGGCAGGTCGGTAGTGGAGCGGGGCGATGTGGGGCCGTGTGCACGCGACCTGGGGTCCTGGCTGGGCAACCGGGGATCGATGCTTCATCGGACGCCAGGGCATTGTCGGCCCGACGGTCAGCGCGGCGATGCCGGCTAGGGCGCAACTCAGGCAGCGCATACATTCGGTCATCTGCCCAAAGCAGGGCGTTGCGCTGCTGGCGAGACCTGGCCCTTTTGGTCAGGCCGTCGAGGGAGATTGCGTGTGGATGGGCGCGTGTTTTGGTGTGCCGCAGACCAGGCCGCCGCCGCTGTGCTCAACAAACGATGACAAGGCGGGTTGCGTCGCCCAGCAAAAACACCATTGCACTTGGAACCGGCGACATGACCCCAACCGGCGCCACGCCAGGCACGCCGCCGCCGATGTTCCAGTGAGGCGCGCCCGGCGGAACCCTGGCCGCCGGGCGCACACCGCACCGGCCCGACGCAGTGGGCGCCAGGCCGGGATGGATCAGTTGGCCAGCTGGCAGCTGGCCGGCTTGGCCGAGGTGAACAGGCTGGAGGTGGCCCATTCCGGGTGATCCACAAACGGGTTGCGGTTGCCCTGGAAGCTGAAAACCACTTGGTTGCGAGCGCGTTCGGCGTCGTCCGGCGGGTCGGCCTGGTGCCAGGCCAGCAGCGTGGACAGCAGGCCCATGTAGGCCGGCGAGGCCGAGGTCTGCACGATCCGGCTGCGATCGTCGGTGAGCTCCAGGTCCGGCTCGGACTGCCCGGTGGCCGCGTCAGTGCCGCCTTCATAGCGGATCGCCATGTACATCACCGCGCGCGCCATGTCGCCCTTGCGCCGGCCCCACACCTCGAAGGTGCCGCCGTTGCCGTCGGGGGTGCGCACCCAGTTGGAATTGCCCGGGTAACGCCCGCTGCCACCGCCGCTGCCGTCGTTGACCTCGGTCACCCGCTCGCCGCAGCTGCTGGTGCAGGCGGCATAGGGCTTGTTGCCGCGGTCGGCATTGAAAGTGGTGTCGGTGAGATACAGCATGTGGGTATCGGTGTAGGGCGCGTACGGCAGGCCGCGGTCGCCGGTGGCGCTGCCGAAACCCAGCGAGTTGGGCCAGGTGTGCTCGCGGTTGTAGGTGAGCCCGCTGCCGGTGCCGGCCCGGTCACTGACCTTGGCGTAGCTACGGTTGCGATAGGCGTCCAGGATCCGCCCGCTGTTGTTGGGGTCCTCGTCGGCCATCTCCAGGATGGTCCAGGTGCTGGTGCCGGTGCCGCTGTAGGGGTAGACCGTGTGGCCGCGGATGGTGGCGTTGAGCGAGCAGCGCAGCTGGCTGGGGCTGGTGGTGTTCACGCGCGAGTAGTAGCCGGTGCCGCCGCCGCTGGCCGTGGCTACGGTGAAGGCGATCGACTGATTGCCGGCGGGGCTCAGCCCGCTGGCATCGCGGATGGCGCTGGCGGTGATGGCCAGGGTGCAGCGTTCGCCGCCGACCAGGGCGGTATTGGTGGACAGGGTGAAGCGGGTGCCAGTCGTCGGGTAGCTCAGCGCCACCGTGCCGGAGCTGGCGCAGCTCAGCGCGAACGCGCCGCTGCTCAACGTGACCGCCTCGCTGAAGCCCACGGCCAGGTCGCCCGCCGCCGGGAAACCGGTGGCGCCCTGGGTGGGCGTGGTGCTGGTGATGGTGGGTGCGCCGGTGGTGCCGCCACCGCCACTGCCGTTGAAGGTCTGGCCGCGGTTGCAGGCGCCGAAGGTCTGCGCCGACGAACCGGCCGAGCTGAAGTTGGCCGCGCTGCTGCCGGTGCCAGTCAATTGCAGCGAGCTGCCGACCGCGCTGCTGTTGCTCTCGCTCACCGGCAGGTTCTGGCTGGTGACGCCGGCGGCCGGGCCACCGCTGCCGGTGATGGCGCCTTCGTAGCTGAGGAACTGCACCAGTTGCCCGCTCGGGTCCACCAATGCCACGCCGTCGTTGGGGCCGTTCTGCACGCCGTTGCTGGCGTAGCTGACCGTGGCGATGCGCACCTGGCTGCCGCAGCTGACCACGCTGCCGGCCGGTACCGCCGTGTTGGCGTAGCTCACCGCCGCGCTGGGCGCGCTGCCGTTGTAGAGATAGATGCGGTAGCCGCTCAGCGACTCGCCGGCGGTGGCCACCACTTCCACGCCTTCGCCGCTGTCGCCGGAGGCGCCCGCGTCGTCGTAGTGCACTTCGTTGATGAACACCGCCGCGTGCGCGGAGGGAGCGGCCAGCGCCACGGCGCAGGCCAGGGGGAGCGCACAGCGCAGGGACACAACTCGGGACGGCAACCTCATCGACAGCTCCTTGTGATCGGGGAATGCGGTCCCGACTGTAGAACCAACGCATGACAATCGTTGGTACCTGGTTCCATTTCGTTACCGCGCATGGGTGCGTCAGCGAAAAAATTTTGCGCCTGGCCCTTGAAAGCCGCGCGCCCAGCACAATCTCTGGCCCGCACCCGCTTTGTCGGGTTTTTTCCGCGCGCTGTGCTGGCAGTCGTCACATGCGAGTGCTAACATCGCCGATAATTTCCAGACCAATCAATCACTTAAGAGGGTCTTTCTCTATGAGCATCAAGCCGCTTCACGACCGCGTTGTAGTCAAGCCGATCGAAGCCGACGAAGTTTCCGCCGGCGGCATCGTGATCCCGGATTCCGCCAAGGAAAAGTCCACCAAGGGTGAAGTCGTCGCCATCGGCGCCGGCAAGCCCCTGGACAACGGCAGCCTGCGCGCGCCGGTGGTCAAGGTTGGCGACAAGGTCATCTACGGCCAGTACGCCGGCAGCAGCTACAAGTCCGAAGGCGTCGAGTACAAGGTGCTGCGCGAAGACGACATCCTGGCGGTCATCGACTGATCAGGCGCTATGCGCTGGGAATCGGGAGTAGGGAATCGGGAATCGGTAGAGCAGCCAACGCCCTCGCCATCCCACCCAGCCCCGATATCCGCCTTTGATTGACCGATTCCCCATTCCCCATTCCCAATTTCCGGAGTTTCAACTAATGGCTGCTAAAGACATTCGTTTCGGTGAAGATGCGCGTACCCGTATGGTGCGTGGCGTCAACGTTCTCGCCAATGCCGTGAAGGCAACCCTGGGCCCGAAGGGCCGCAACGTCGTGCTCGAGAAGAGCTTCGGCGCGCCGACCATCACCAAGGACGGCGTCTCCGTCGCCAAGGAAATCGAACTGGCTGACAAGTTCGAGAACATGGGCGCGCAGATGGTCAAGGAAGTCGCTTCCAAGACCAATGACAACGCTGGCGACGGCACCACCACCGCCACCGTGCTGGCCCAGGCCCTGATCCGCGAAGGCGCCAAGGCTGTGGCCGCCGGCATGAACCCGATGGATCTGAAGCGCGGTATCGACCAGGCCGTCAAGGCCGCCGTCATCGAGCTGAAGAACATCTCCAAGCCCACCACCGACGACAAGGCAATTGCCCAGGTCGGCACCATCTCGGCCAACTCGGACGAATCGATCGGCAACATCATTGCCGAAGCGATGCAGAAGGTCGGCAAGGAAGGCGTGATCACCGTTGAAGAAGGCTCGGGCCTGGAAAACGAGCTGGACGTGGTCGAGGGCATGCAGTTCGATCGCGGCTACCTCTCCCCGTACTTCATCAACAACCAGCAGAGCCAGTCGGCCGATCTGGACGACCCGTTCATCCTGCTGCATGACAAGAAGATCTCCAACGTGCGTGACCTGCTGCCCGTGCTGGAAGGCGTGGCCAAGGCCGGCAAGCCGCTGCTGATCGTCGCTGAAGAAGTCGAGGGCGAAGCCCTGGCGACGCTGGTGGTCAACACCATCCGCGGCATCGTCAAGGTCGTGGCCGTCAAGGCACCGGGCTTCGGCGACCGTCGCAAGGCGATGCTGGAAGACATGGCCGTGTTGACCGGCGGCACCGTGATCTCCGAGGAAGTGGGTCTGGCGCTGGAGAAGGCCACCATCAAGGACCTGGGCCGCGCGAAGAAGGTGCAGGTCTCCAAGGAGAACACCACCATCATCGACGGCGCCGGCGATTCGGCCACGATCGAAGCCCGCGTTGGCCAGATTAAGACCCAGATCGAAGACACCTCGTCCGATTACGACCGCGAGAAGCTGCAGGAACGCGTGGCCAAGCTGGCCGGTGGCGTTGCAGTGATCAAGGTCGGCGCTTCGACCGAAATCGAAATGAAGGAAAAGAAGGCCCGCGTCGAAGACGCCCTGCACGCCACCCGTGCAGCCGTCGAAGAAGGTGTGGTCCCGGGCGGCGGTGTGGCCCTGGTGCGTGCGCTGGTGGCCGTCGGTAACCTGACCGGTGCCAACGAAGACCAGACCCACGGCATCCAGATCGCCCTGCGCGCCATGGAAGCCCCGCTGCGCGAAATCGTGGCCAATGCCGGCGAAGAGCCGTCCGTGATCCTGAACAAGGTCAAGGAAGGCACCGGCAACTACGGTTACAACGCGGCCAACGGCGAGTTCGGCGACATGGTCGAGTTCGGCATCCTGGACCCGACCAAGGTCACCCGTTCGGCGCTGCAGAACGCAGCTTCGATCGCCGGCCTGATGATCACCACCGAAGCCATGGTGGCCGATGCCCCGAAGAAGGACGAGCCGGCAATGCCGGGCGGCGGTGGCGGCATGGGCGGCATGGGCGGTATGGATTTCTGATCCAGCCCCACCGGTTGTTGCCTCAAAAAAGGACCCCGCCGAAAGGCGGGGTTTTTTGTCACAACACGTTTGCGTAGATGTGCGCGCGCGTGTTGGCGAAGTTTTGCTTCACTCGGCATACTCTGACGAGAGTTTCGACGTATTTTCATAAAGGCATTCTCCATGTCCACTCTGCCAGCGCCATCGAGCGGCGGTGTCTATCCCAGTGGTCAGCCTGGGTCGCATCGGTACTCACATCACCAGGGCAAGTTCTTCGCTCATTGGTTGACGTTGCGTAGTCGTGACGAATCGGCAGTTGCACGTGCCTTGTCTGCTGCGCGCGTCGATATGAACCCGCATCAGGTGGATGCCGCTTTATTCGCGCTCAAATCGCCTGTGGAGGCGGGCGTGTTGCTTGCCGACGAGGTTGGACTCGGCAAGACCATCGAGGCCGGCCTGGTGCTGGCCCAGCATTGGGCACAACGTCGCCGCCGTCTGCTGTTGATCGTCCCTGCAACGCTGCGCAAGCAGTGGACACAGGAGCTCGAAGAGAAGTTTCAACTACCGTCCGTCATTCTCGAGAGCAAATCGTTCAATGCTTTTCGTCAGCTCGACGTAAGCAATCCTTTTCAGATCGAAGACGCGATCATCGTGACGTCCTATGAGTTTGCCGCAAGCAAGCAAAAAGAGCTCGCTGCGGTCAGCTGGGATCTGGTCGTGCTGGATGAGGCACACAAGCTGCGCAACTTGTACAAGGGCAAGAGTGCGTCAAAGCGTGCTGTCGCCTTGAACGAAGCGCTGCGTGGCAGGCGAAAGGTCCTGCTGACCGCCACGCCGTTCCAGAATTCGTTGATGGAGTTGTATGGGCTAGTGTCCTTCATCAGCGACGAGTTCTTTGGTAGTCAGAAGGCGTTTCAGATGCAGTACGCCTCAGGTCGGAGCTCCGAAGCTCGTCTTAACGACCTGAGGCATCGGCTCAAGCCGATTTGCCACCGTACCTTGCGTCGTCAGGTCCAGGCCGAAGGTGGCATTAATTTCACCAAGCGCTTTTCCATCACTCAGGACTTCACGCCTTCCGACGAGGAGCTTGAGCTCTACGACAAGGTTTCGGCTTACCTGCAGGATCCTTCCATCCTTGCCATCAAGCCGACAGCCCGGCATCTGGTGACATTGGTGGTACGCAAGATTCTCGCCTCCTCGACGTTCGCCATCGCCGATACGCTCGAGACGATCATCGGTCGACTCGAGTCCAACCAGGCGCTCACTGCCAAGCAGATCGAAGATTTCGAGACCGTCGACGAACTCAGTGATGAGCTGGATTCCGATGGAATGGAAAGGCAGGGCGATGCGCCGGATAGCGATGCCTTGCAGGCAGAGCTGTTCTGCCGCGCGCAGGAAATCGATCGTCTGCGCGGTTACCGTGACCTGGCCAAGCAGATTCAAAGCAATCGCAAGGGCGACGCGCTATTACTGGTCCTCGGGCGAGCGCTTGCGATGGCCGAAAAGCTCGGCGGGCAACGTAAGGCAGTGATCTTTACCGAGTCGCGGCGCACACAGGAGTACTTGCGTGTCCTGCTCGAAGAACATGGCTATGCCGGACGAACCGTCCTGCTCAATGGAAGCAACGACGACGTCGATTCCAGGCAGCTGTATGCCGACTGGCTGGAGCGTCACGCCGGCTCTACGCTTGTTTCAGGTTCCAGGACGGCAGACATGAAGGCCGCAGTGGTCGAAGCTTTTCGCGATCATCGTGATGTTCTCATCACAACCGAAGCAGGCGGCGAGGGCATCAACCTGCAATTCTGCTCGTTATTGGTCAACTACGATCTGCCATGGAATCCGCAGCGTGTGGAGCAGCGGATCGGGCGTATCCATCGCTATGGTCAGAAGAGCGATGTGGTCGTGGTGAATTTCGTCAATCGCAAGAATCGTGCGGATCAATTGGTGTTTGAGCTCCTGGAAAAGAAGTTCAAATTGTTTGACGGTGTATTTGGTGCCAGCGATGAGATATTGGGTGCGATCGAATCCGGTGTGGACATCGAGCAGCGGATCCTGCGCATCTATCAGAACTGTCGCGACGCCGCGCAGATCGAGTCGGAGTTCGCTACCTTGCAGGCTGAGCTGGACGAGAGCATCGGCCGGCGCGAGGAAAGTGCGCGGCGCATGCTGCTGGAGCATTTTGACGAGGATGTCGTACGCAACTTGCGCTCACGTCGCGCAGGCATGCTTCATAAGATCAATCAGTATGAAAGTCAGTTTCTACACCTGATCGCTGCCGAACGTCCTAAAGCGCGCATCAGCGACAAGCTGGTTAAACTGGAGGAAGGCGATTACGCCGTCAGCTGGCCGCCGGCCGAAGAAGCCAACGCCGGGCTGTTGAGGCCGGACAAGGGGTTGGGGGAAAGGCTTTGCCGCCAGGCCAAAGAACGTCCGACTCTACCTGGTACGCTTCATTTCGATTACGCCGCTGTGGATGCGCAGCGTGCCGATGTGCGCCAGTGGCTGGGAAGCAGAGGGCAGCTGCGTGTAGCGTTGGTCACCATCCAGACCGCGGAGGAAGTGCTGGAAGAGCTGGTGTGCAGTGCGCTGTGCAGTGATGGGCGTGTCGTGCCCGACGAGACCGCTGCGCGTCTGATGGAAATTCCTGCCCGCTTTGTACCACGGCACCGCGTCGCCGAAGATCGTGCGCTTCCCGCTTTTGAAGCGGCAGTTGAGCGCGTGCTGGCAGAGGCAAACAAGCGTAACGAGAGTTGGTTTTTGCAGGAGTCCGAGCGCCTTGATCGTTGGGGCGAGGATCAAAGACTATTGCTGCAGCAGAGTATCGACGAATTCGACCTGCAGGTGCGCGATGCCAAACGCACCTTGCGTCAGCTCGAGACCCTGGAGCAGAAAGCCCAGCTCAAACGCGAGATCAAGCGGATCGAGCAGCAGCGTGATGATGCCATGCTGGATTTTTTTGAAGGTAGAAAGCGCATCGAGCGTAGCCAGGACGTGATGCTGGAGCGGGTCGAAAATGCGTTGCGCACGCAGCACACCGTACAGGTGCTGTTTGATGTGGAGTGGACCTTGGAGCATCCCGAACCATGAGTAATTCACGTGAATTGGGGGATTTGCTCGAGCAGATTCGGCTGGGCGAAGACTCGCAGCTGGAATTCAAGCGCGTCGTGTTCGAAAACGACAAAATCAAAGGCCCGAACGGGGATAGCCTTAGCCAGGAAATCGCGGCATTCGCTAATGCCATCGGTGGGCGCCTGATCCTGGGTGTGGACGACAAGACCCGCGACGTGGTCGGGATTCCATTGGATCGATTGGACGCGGTCAGCATCTGGCTCGAGAACTGCGTGCATGACCGCATCAAGCCCGAGCCCACCATCTATTTGCGGCGCAGGCTGGTCCCTGATCGCTCCGGTACCGAGCATGCCGTTTTGGTGATCGATATACCGCGTTCGCTCTATGTCCATCTCGCCCCAGGTGGTTATTTCCGCCGTCAGGGCAGTTCCAAGCACGAACTGCCGCCAAACGAATTGTTGCGTCTCATGCAGTCGCGGCAGCGCGCCGGAACTCTGGGGTTCGATGAGATGCCCGTGCTGGGCTGTACGCAGGCGAACTTTGATGCTGCGCTGTACGGTCGCTTTCTCGGCACAACCGATGAACCTGAGGAACTGCGCCTACGCAAGCTGAAGCTGCTGGTTCCGGGAGAGCCTGGCGAGGAGTGGGCCAGCGTCGCAGGCGTCTTGATGGCGACGGCCACGCCAAGCGATTGGCTGCCGCAGGCCTATGTGCAGTGCGTGCACTATGCCGGTACCGAGAAGACTGCCCAGGAGCAACTGGATGCGCAGGATATCCAGGGTCCGCTGGATCAGCAGATTCGTCAGGCTGCCGCCTTCGTACTGCGAGGCATGCGCACTGCGGCACGCAAGAATTTGGGCCGGATCGACGTGCCCCAGTTCGATCCAGAGGCTGTATTCGAGGCCATCGCCAACGCCGGTGCGCATCGCGACTACTCGATCAGCGGGGCGCCTGTGCAGGTGCATCTGTTCACCGACCGGCTGGAGATCACCTCGCCCGGCGCGTTGCCTAACTCCCAATCGGTGGAGTCGATCGCCCTGCGCACCGCCACCCGCAATGAACTGTTGACCAACCTACTGGCGCGTTGTCCGGTCGAGATGGAAGGCGTCGGCCGGAGCCGCGTGATGGAGAAGCGTGGCGAGGGCGTGCCGCAGATACTTAATCGCAGCGAGCGCCTATCTGGGCATCGGCCAAAGTTCGAGTTGCTGGGTGAAAATGCATTACGTGTGACGTTGTACGCAGCCGATCCTGAAACGAGCCCGCTATTGAACGAAGCCGGTAGAGGCAGTGTGGGCCTCCCCCATGCGGGCTTTGCCCGCGACGATGGCTGAAGAATTGATCTACTGCTGATAGAAGTAGGTGGAGTCGCTAGCTCTCGTACCAAGAGCTATCCCTGCGGCCATAGGCAGGTATAAGTTGAAATACGAAACAACTGACACAAAAGCCAAGGAGAGCCGATATGACAGACTTCCCAGGAGCGCGCTGGTGGCGTTGCGATTTCCACAATCACACGCCAGCATCCAGCGACTACCGCGGCAACACCGCATACTCGGATCGTGATTGGCTTCTGGACTACATGCGTGCCGGAATCGACTGCGTTGCGATAACCGATCACAATTGTGGCGACCGCATTGACGCGTTGCGCGGCGCTTTGGCCGTTCTTGCCGCCCAACAGCCGGCTGATCCAGCTTATCGCCCATTGGTACTTTTGCCCGGCGTAGAAATTACTACTTCTGAAGGTCTGCACCTACTGGCGATCTTCGACGAGGCTGAGCCTGCGGGCACCATCAATCGTGTATTGATCCGCATCGATTGCCCGAAGCTTGGGAAGAATCACGACAAGCAGTGCGGCAAGAATGCATTAGACACGATCGAGGCAATTCGGAAGGAAGGGGGAATTGTTGTCGCCGCCCATGTAGACAGCAACAACGGTCTGTACGAGACACAGGCGACCAGTTCCGCCAGTGGTGTGCTGTGTTATAAAACACGCTTGAAATCAAGAACACTCGTCCAGATCCTGCCCGGAATAGATGCGGCCCAAGTGGTGAACGAATGCAACCCCGCAATCGCTGGCTATCTGCCTGCGCTACGCGAGCGCGTCGCCATTGTCGCTGGTTCGGATGCGCACATGCCTGCTGAAGCTGGTTCGGCTAGCACCTGGGTCAAGATGAGTCGTCCTAGCTTGCGGGCATTGCGCATGGCGCTGGTTGATCATAAAGGCAGCGTCCAGCGTTTCGATTCAACACTGCCGAACCCTAACCGCACACCGCCACTGTGGCTGAGCGGTCTTAGTGCTGGCCCGCTGCAGCTGCGCCAGAATCCGCAGCAGGGTCAGCTAAACGTCGAGTTCAACCCATGGTTCAACAGCATCATCGGTGGACGTGGCACTGGTAAGTCGTCGTTGGTGGAACTGCTGAGAATCGTGCTTCGTCGAGATGGCGATCTGGCAGGCGAGCGTAGTGGTCCACTAGCGCAGATCCATGATGTCTTCAAGAATTTCGCGCTTGCCAATGACAAGGACGGCCGTGGCGCCCTGCGTTCCGATACCAAGATCCGGGTCAAACTGAATAAGGATGGACAAGCGATGGCCGTGGCATGGGACAAGCGTTCCGGCCTGACAACGATCGAAGAACATACTGGTAGCGACTGGTCGCCGGTACCGGAACAAATTGATGACGACTATGTGCGCAATCGCTTCCCGGTGACGGTACTGAGCCAGAAGCAGATCTATGCGCTTGCTGAACAGCGCGGCTACCTACTCGAGTTGCTCGACCGGCAACCGCAGGTTGACAAAGCACAATGGCAGCGTCGATTCGACGCGATGCGCCAACGCTTCCTTGGCCTTCGTGCACAAGCGCGGCAACTGGCGCCCGACTTGAGCCAGCGGCCTGCGCTTGAAGCCGAACTGCGTGACACCGAGCGCAAGCTCAAAGCGCTGGAACTGTCGCACCATGCAAGCAGCTTGCAGGCCTATCAGCGTGCGCGGCGCCAACTGAGCGCGCAGCAGAACCTGCTCGCGCAGTGGCAGAGCGACCTCGAAAGCATGCGACCAGTGGTTGAGGATTCCGACCTGTTTCGGCGCATCGAGTTCGAAGGATTCGATCAGGCCACTGGCGATGAAGCCGAGTTCATAGGATTGGTCGAGCAGGTTGAGTCGGAGCTACGCGGCCACTACGAGCAGATTCGGACTGCCGTGTCGCAGATCGAGGCTACCCTGGCGACGACACCTGCCCGTTTCGCCGCCTTACGCTTGCAGGTTGCGATTACGCAAGCGCAGGCCGACTATCAGGCGCTGCTGGAGAGACTGAAGTCTCAGGGAGTGGAATCGCCCGATCAATACGCGGCACTGGTCGCCCGGAGGGACGAACTGCAGAAGGAGCTAAAGCGTCTGGATGCAGGTCTTCAGGAACAGGCAGGCTACATACAGCAAGCAGAGCAGGTGCTTGAGGAATTGACGCAGCTGCGCCATGAGATTAGCGAAAGCCGGAAAGATTTCATCACAGAGATCAACCAGCGGGCAGGGAATAGAATTCGTCTGAGTCTGTCGCGTTTCGGTACGCCGGAAATTGCCGAAACTCGCTTCCGTGAGTTGATCAAACAACCCACAGCGTTCGCCGAGGATATATACGAAGTGCTGGAGGGCGGCGCCAGACGCGGTGTGCTGCACCGGTTGTTCAGCGCATCTGTCGCGGACTTCGAGAACGAGCTCTCTGCTTTGAAGAAAGAGATCCTACGCATGCGGCAGGAACCTGCCAAGCATGAGGACCTGCTCGGCGAAAAAGTTAACAAACGACTACGAACGCACATCGAAACCAGACTTGGTGAGCTGGAGATTGATGAATTGCTGACGTGGTTTCCGGATGACGGTCTCGATCTTATGTTCACGCAGAGCGGAAAATCGCGATCAGTGGACGGAGCTTCCGCAGGCCAGAAAAGCGCTGCTGTGTTGTCTCTACTGCTGGCGTTTGGCGGAGAGCCGTTGATCGTGGATCAGCCTGAAGACGATCTGGACAACGCAATGGTGATGGATCTGGTCGTCAGCCAGATACGCGCCAACAAGACGCATCGGCAGTTGATCGTTGTTACCCATAATCCAAATGTGGTGGTCAACGGGGACGCTGAATGGGTAATACCAATGCATTTCCATAAAGGTCAAATCGATGTGGATGCGACTGGCTTGGGTGCAGTATCTGAACTTGGCACCCGCAAGGCGATCTGCACGATCATGGAAGGCGGTGAAAACGCGCTACGCATGCGTTACAAGAAGATCTTGGAAAATATCGCATAGAAGTTTCAACCTGCACGTAATTCTAAAGAGAACACCGATGCGTCGTCTGACCGCTCAGGATTTCCACCCCGGTCTGCTTGCGCTGTACGACGGGTACGTGCACGGCAAACTCAGTCGGCGCGATTTTCTCGATCGCGCCGCTGCGTTCGCGGTGGCCGGGTTGAGTGCGGCGGCGATCCTGGAATCGCTGAGCCCCAACTACGCGCTCGCCACGCAGGTGGAGTTCACCGACCCGGACATCGTGGCCGAGTACATCACCTATCCCTCGCCCAACGGCCATGGCCAGGTGCGCGGCTATCTGGTGCGTCCGGCCAAGGTCACCGGTGCGGTGCCCGGCGTGGTGGTGGCGCACGAAAACCGTGGTTTGAATCCGTATATCGAAGACGTGGCGCGGCGCGTGGCCAAAGCGGGTTTCGTCGCGTTGGCACCGGATGGCCTGAGTTCGGTCGGTGGGTATCCGGCAACGACGAAAAGGGGCGCGCGCTGCAGGCGCAGGTCGACCCGACCAAGCTGATGAACGACTTCTTCGCCGCAGTGGAATTTTTGATGAGCCGCGAACGCACCACCGGCAAGGTCGGCATCACCGGCTTCTGCTATGGCGGCGGCGTGGCTAATGCGGCGGCGGTGGCGTATCCCGAGCTTGCAGCGGCGGTGCCGTTCTATGGCCGTCAGCCCACCGATGCCGAGGTCGCCCGCATCCGCGCGCCCCTGCTGCTGCATTACGCCGCGCAAGACGAGCGCGTCAATGCCGGCTGGCCCGCGTATGAGGCCGCGCTCAAGGCGCAGCACACCGTCTATCAGGCCTATGTGTATCCGGGCACCAATCACGGCTTTCATAACGATTCCACACCGCGTTACGACAAGGCGGCCGCGACGTTGACCTGGGATCGCACCATCGAATGGTTTCGGCGACACCGTGTGAGTGGGTCGGTGCGGTCGTGGTGGTGTCGCCGCTTGCGCGCCATTGGCGCGCAAGCCTCAGTGCGTCCTGACGCTAGCCCTGGCCGGGGCGCGCAGCGGGGTCGGGATGATCGCGTGTGGCGAAGTGCTCGTGTTGGCTGTTGCAGCACACAAAAGACCCCGCCTTTCGGCGGGGTCTTTTGTGTGCACACCACTACTGCGCAGGCGGGTGCTGGCAGCCCATTGCCGTTGCTTGCAATGTCAGGGCGAACCCGCTGTGCGCAGTGTTGCGTCATCGCTGAGTGGGTACGGTTGCGTAATCGCTTCCGGTTCCGGGGAGGCGGTCTGTACCGCGACCTCGGCGGCCTCGTCCGCCTCGGTGACTTCGGAGATTTCGGTGATCGTGACGCTATTGCCGGGCTTGGTCTCCGCACCCGCTCCCGCGCCCTTAATCACGTGCACGGCGCTATCTGCAACTATCTGCGCGTAATTCTGCGCCTGTTCCGGCGACAGACTTGCCACATACTTCGCCGTGTCTTGTACGGTCTGGATCAGCTCTTCGGGCGAGGACGGCATGCAGGTTGCGAGCGGGGTCCCATCGGGTCCCTTGAACACCCGCATGACCTGACGCCCGCCCCAGTTCATCGCCAGTTCCGCGCCGCGCGCCATCGGGCCAGGCATCGTCATCGACATCAGCGACATGATCGCGCCAGCGTAGTAGGGCGATGCCGACGATGCTTCGATCAGACTCTTGTCTGCGAACGTCTTGGACAGTTTTTCCACACCCAGCGCCAGCGCCATGACCATGCTGCCGGAGCACATGGCCTTGAAGCGCTCCATCGTGTCCTGGCGGGTCGCGTGCTTGTTCAACGCCGACTGCATCATCACGGTCGTCACCACGGCCGTGTCGGCCAGCAGGTCCACCGTGCCGATCCGATCCGGCTGGATCAGGTAGACGGTCAGCCCCGTTACGCCGGCAGCCAGCAATGCCAATGCCAATTTGGAAGAGAAATCCTGGTTGGTCAGTTGGCGCGGGATGGTGGCTGGCTGGTCCTGGTCGACTTGCAGCGCAGTGCTCAGGCGCTTGGTGCACTGATCGAGCGTCTCCAGCAGATGCGTGCATTGCGCATTGAGCGTGCGGGTGAGTTCGTGCCCTGTGCCGGGTTCGGTGAAGTCTCGGCGCGCTTTTCGAAAAGCGTCGCGGCCAAGCTCCAGAGCGGCGCAGATCTCGTTGAGTTGCGTGCGCAGTTCCTGGCTGATCTGTCCGGGCGTCAGGCGCGCACGCAACCGCTGAGCCTGCGTCTGAAGGCCGGCACGGTCCGCGATACCCGCGCCCAGGTGGGAGACGCCATGCTGCATTCGATTGCCGAGCGCGTTGAGGCTGTTCCAGAGAAAGGGCGTCAGCACCATCGCTGTGCAGGCCGTGGATGCGGCCGCGGCAAATCCCAGGTTGTTTTCCACCGCTTCGGCCTGCTGTCGCATGGACGGGTTGCCGAATTTCTTTGGCAGTTCGGTGGCGAGAAACAATCCGTTGAGCAGGATGGCGTAGAAATGCATTTCGTTGGCTTCGCGCCCCAGCTGACCGCCCATCAGCGGGAACGGAAGCCCATCGGCGGTGGGGCGCAGCGCCGATGCCGATAGACTCATCACGCCCTTGGTTGCTGCAGCAATGGAATAGGCAAAAGTCTTGGCTTGGTTGGCGAGCAGCGGGCTGGGCACTACCAGGGGCCAGAGATTGACCAGATTGGCCAGCGACTTCAGCGCCCTCCCTGCTGCAGGTGTCCCATGCTCCAGCGGCTGCAGCGCATTTTCCACGGCTTCGGCGTCGTTGAGCAATTGCCGACAAAAGCGTGTTTCCAGACCGGTTGCAGATTTGATGGTGTCGCGCAGGTGCGTGATCTGCTCGCGGTGCGCGGCCAGGCTGTGCGGCGCGACCTGTTCCGGATCGGTGTGGCGCGCCATTTGCAGAAATGCGCGATCGTCTGCATGCATCTGCAGCATGGTGCGCAGATCCGCCAGCGACCAGAGATTGGAAGCGGCGTTTCTTAGCGTCCCGGAGAGTTGCAGCGCCCCCTCGGTTAAGCCGGAGCCTACTTTGCGAAGTAGAGAACCTGGCGCAGGCGTTGTAGGCGGCGTGGTCTGCCCGGTGTTGACCTGGTGCTGTACCGCACCGGTATCGACGCTGGACGTGTGCATTTCGGCGATCTCGGTATCGGAGCGATCGGCAGGCGAAGAAGGCCGGCTCGGGCGCCGGGCTAGCGCGCTCAAGCTTGGGTCTACCTGGGCCGACGCATCGCTGGGGGACGGCTGCGATGTCGCCGGTGCTGGCTCCTGCTGGAGTTTGCCACTTGCTCCGTCGGCTGCCGCCGCTAGGTTTATTGGCTTGACGTCCATAGAAGATTCCTTAGTTTGAGAAATGATGCGTGTCGATCAGACGCGGTGGAGTCCTAGGGCGACCGACATGCATGTCGCGACATCGGCGCGCGGCTGGTGCTATTGGCTTGGCCGCGATTGCCGGGGCGGGACCTTCCGCGCGGGGCCCTCAGCCGGAGCCGGTCCGCGCTCCCGGCCTATGTTCGCGGGGCGGGTTGGCTGTCATCGATCTCGGTGATGGTGACGCTGCTGCTGGGCCTGGTCTGCGCCTGCGCGCCGGCGTCCTCGATCACCTGCAGGGCGATTTCGCCGACTCGCTGCGCGTACTCCTGTGCCTGGTCCGGCGACAGGCTTTGCACATATCTGGCCCTGTCTTCCACGTTCTGGATGAGCTCTTCGGGCGAGGACGGCATGCAGGTTGCCAGCGGGGTGCCATCCGGTCCGGTAAATAGGCGCTTAAGTCTGCCTCCTGCGACGTTCATCCCCAACTCCGCACCGCGTGCGATCGGGCCCGGCATCGTTACCGCCATCAGCGACATGACGGCGCCGGCATAGAACTGCGCATTGGGCGAGGACTCGATCAGGCTATTGTCGGCGAACGTCTTGGACAATTTCTCTGCGCCCAGCGCAAGCGCGATGACCATGCTGCCGCCGCACATGCCCTTGAAACGTTCCATTGCGTCCTGCCGGGTGGCTTGCTTGTTCCATACCGATTGCGCCATCACGGCCGTGACGATGCAGGTGTCGCTTAGCAGATTGATCGTGCCCAACCGATCCGGTTGGATAAGGTAGATCGTCGAGCCGGTCACCGCAGTGGCCAGTATCATCAGTGCCACCTTGGAGGAGACATCCTGGTTGCGTAGCTCACGCGGCAGACTCTGCGTCTGGTTGCCATCCAGATGCAGCACGCTGGCGAGTCGTTTGCTGCACATGTCCAAGGTTTCCAGCAGGTGTGTGCATTGTGCATTCACCGTCCTGGTGAGTTCCTGCCCTCCATCCTGATGGACGAAGCTGCTGCGGGCCTGCCGGAAGGCGCTGCAGGCGGCGTCCAGTTGTTCGCGGATTTCCTGCAACTGCAAGCGCACCTCTTGATTGATCCGGGCAGGCGTCAGGCGGGCACGAAGTTCCTGCGCCTGGTTGTTCAGTCCCGCTGCCTGTGCTGCGGCCGCGCCCAGGCGCGCCGTGTTGTTCAGCATCGTGTTGCCGAGTTTGCTGAGGCTGCTCCACAGAAATGGGGTCAACATAATTGCCGTGAAGCTCACTGAAATGCCTGCGGCATATCCCACACTTTGGCTGACCGCCTCGGCGTTTTTGCGCAACGCCTGATCGCCGAATTTCTTTGGAAGTTCGGTGGTGAGGAACAGTGTGTTGATCAGCACGTTGTAGAGATGCATTTCGTTCGCGTCGCGCCCTAGCTGGCCTCCGGCGAATGGAAACGGCAAGCCGTCGGCGCTGGGTCGCAACGCCGAGGCCGACATCGCAAGCACGCCCTTAGTGGCCGTGGACATCGTGAAGGCGAAGGTTTTTGCTTGCTTGCCCATCAGCGGGCTGGGAACCACGACCGGCCAGAAATTGATAAGATTGATGATCGACTTCAATACACGTGAGGTGGCCGGTGTGGCGTGGTCGAGCGGCTGCAGGGCGTTCATTACCGCCTTGATGTCGCCCAGCAACTGCTTACCCTGATGTGTTTCCAGCCCTTCTGTATTTTTGATGAGCTCGCCGAGCTCCTCCATTTGCTGTCTACAAGACGCCAAGGTGTGTTGCGTGGCCTGTTCCGGATCGCTGCCGCGCAGGATCGCCAGAAATGCGGGATCGTTTGCGTGCATCTGCAGCATCGTGCGCAGGTCGGAGAGCGACCACAGATCGGACGCGGCTCGCGATACAGCGGTGGATGCGTGGCGGACGCCGTTTGCCAGCGCGGACTTCGCGTGCGCGGCAATATTGGCTGCAGCGGATGTGCCAGACGAAGAGTTTGACCGGCTGAGCGGGACAAGTGCCGATAGCGCCGGGTTGACCTGGGAGTATGTCGGTGATGCGGCAGGTTGCAGTTCCACGATACCTTCATCGCGCTCGCGTGCGTTCTGCAACTCGGTTTGCGAGGACGGGCCTGCCGACTGCGCTTTCTTGATCTCCATCGGATATCTCCGTTCGGTGGGGACACCAAATCGCGGTGTTTGGTGTTCTTTCATAATCCATGCGCGAGCACCCGGCTCAACTTGATATGCGAACTGGCGCGCTGCCGCCGGAAGTGCCCAACCAGGCGGTGACAACGGTAGCGATGCGTCAACGTAGTGATTCCTGTGCCGCCGGCCGCGCATGGATGGGCACGCTGTGATCCGATCAGAGGCGTGCAGCACAACATCGAATGGGCTGTTTTGAGGCGGGCATCACATATTTATGCCGGGATGTTGACACCGATGTCATCACAGCCCTAGCGTCGCTGGGCAGGCGCTTGCGCCGAACGGTCGGGGGGCCATCGGACAGGGGGCGGCGATGCGGTGCATCGCTCGCAGGCGTCGTTGCAGTGGAACGCCACGCCGGCCATGCCGGCCTCTCCCGGGGATCTTATGAACTGCCGCAGTCATCGCCTTGCCTTGTCGATTTCCCTCTCGCTCGCGCTGGGCGCCGCCGTGCAACCGGCCAGCGCTCAGCAAACCGACGCGGACAGCCCGCGTGCCACCTCCACCCTGGACGCCGTCAGCGTCACCGGTTCGCGCATCAAGCGGGCCCAGGTGGAAGGTGCGCAACCGGTGGTCACCATTTCCGCGCAACAGATCCAGCAGGAAGGCTTCGCCACCGTCTACGACGTGCTCAACAGCATGAACCAACAAGGCTCGGTGGAAGCCGACACGCAGTGGGGCTCGCACACGCCCAATGCCTCGCCGATCAACCTGCGCGACCTCGGCCCGGGGCGCACGCTGCTGCTGGTCAACGGCCGCCGCGTGGCCGACTACCCACTGCCCTACGGCGGCGAAAGCAACTTCTCCAACTACAGCAATATTCCCTCCGCCGCGGTGGAGCGCATCGAGATCCTCACCGGCGGCGCCTCGGCGATCTATGGCTCCGATGCAGTGGCCGGCGTGGTCAACGTGATCCTCAAGCGCGACTACCAGGGCGACCAGGTGCGCCTGCGCGGCGGCACCGCCACCGAGGGCGGCCGCGACAGTTTCGATGTGTCCTGGGCCGGTGGCCGCACCGGCGAGAACTGGAGCCTGACCTACGCGCTGCAGGCGACCCGGCGCGACCCACTGAGTGGGCGCGACCGTGCACAGATGGACGATTCGGACGACATGTCCTATTCCAACTGGACCGGGCAAAACCGCCTGTACGGGTTCAACCCGTTCACCGGTCTGAGCCTGGTCGATGCCAACACCAACGAACGCCTGGCGCCGCCAGCGGGCACCTGCGCGCGCTTCGGGGGCGAATTCGTCGATGCCTCGCGGCTGAGCTACAACCAGAACACCGGCGCGCTCACCAACGCCGGTGATTATTGCGGCATGGCGCGCGATTACGCGGACTGGGGCCTGGTCACCGGCAGCGAAGATTATTCGGCGTATCTCTACGGCACCTGGCGCTTCGGCGAGCACACCGAAGCCTGGGCCACGTTCTCGGCCAACCGCAGCATCGGCCGCTGGACCTACGACCCGCCGTACGCGTATCTGGGCCCGTTCCAGGATGCCGACACCGGCCGCTCGTTGTATGCGATTCGCCAGATGACGCGCCGCGAGGCCGGCGGCTGGGACCGCCTGGCCAACTACAACAAGGAACAATCCTGGGACCTCAGCGCTGGCCTGCGCGGCGTGTGGGCCGACCGTTTCGATTGGGAACTGAGCGTGGGCCGCTCGCGCTACACCGTGGACGAATACGTGCGCACCGTGGACACCGCGCGCGCTACCGACTATTTCCTCGGCAGCCCGTTGGGCACCGCCGCCGATGGCGGCGCCATCTATGCGGTCAACACCGCGCGCTGGTACGCGCCGCTGTCCTCGGAGCAATACGATTCATTGGTGGTGAAGTCGCACAACTCCGCCTATTCGTGGGTGAATCAGGCCGCTTTCAGTCTCAGCGGCGATCTGTTCCAGGGCTGGGCCGGGCCGATCCGCTTTGCCACCGTGGCCGAAGTGGCCAAGCAGGGCTACCAACTGTCGCCGGACCCGTGCGCCAACGAGTGTTACCCGGTGGACGTTGTCGACAGCGGCGGCGGCGAACGCCTGCGCAGTTCGGCCGGGCTGGAATTGCAGATCCCGCTGTTGTCCAGGCTGAGCGCCAATATCGCCGGCCGGTACGACCGCTATGGAAACTACCGCTCCTCGGCGGTGCAGACCGAAGTCGGCACGCAGAGCGACACCACCTGGAGCGCCGGCCTGGAGTGGCGGCCCATCGATAGCCTGCTGTTTCGCAGCACGCTGGCCACCAGCTTCCGCGCACCGGACATGCATTACGTGCTCGGCGAACCCAGCTCCACCAACCAGACGGTGATCGACCAATACCGCTGCATTTCCTCTGGCGCGTATCTGACCGGCAGCTGCAATGACGAGAACAGCAACATCTACTACACCGTGGATGTAAACCGCCGCGGCACACCGGATCTACGTTCGGAAACCGGGCGTTCGTTCACCGGCGGCGTGGTGTGGGATATCGCGCAAGGCCTGTCGTTGAGCGTGGATTACTACCGCATCCAATTGGAGGAAATGATCAAGGATCTGGATCGCGACGAGATCCTGTCGGCTGAAGCCGGCTGCCGCACCGGCACCACCGTCAGCGGCGGCGCCTGGAATAATCCGGGCGGGGCAGGCTATTGCGACACCATCACCTCGCGCGTCCTGCGCAATGCCGACGGCACCATCGCCAGCATCGAGCGCGGCCCGATCAATCTGGCGCAGATGGAAACCTCCGGCATCGATGCGTCGTTGAAATATCGCCTGAGCACCGCCGGCTGGGGCAACTTCCAGTTGTCGCTGGACTACAACACGCTGATCGCCTACCGCGAGCAGATCTACCGCACCGACAGCGACGAAAACCGCCGCGACGAACGCGTGCGTAGCCGCGTGCGTGGCAGCGTGCATTGGGACAACGGCGGCGCCTGGGACTGGACAGTGTACTTCCGCCGGCTCGGCTCGATGCGCGCAGTCAACTGGGGCACCTGCGCACGCTTCGACGATGGCTACCAGCCCAGCGCCGCCGACGAATGCCTGGTGACCGATACCGCCAACGTGCATCTGGGCGAAACCAGCAAGCGCTACTTCGGCCGCGTGGGCCCGGCGATCTACTGGAACCTGAGCACCGGCTACAAGATCACCGACCACGCCAAGGTCAACTTCTACGTCAACAACGTGTTCAACGAAGTGGGGTACGAGAACAAGGAGCGCTTCTACGGCTACGGGTTCTACAACACCACGCTGTTCAACCCGATAGGCCGCGAAGTAGCGGCGGAGTATGTGTTTACGTTCTGAGTGAAGGTGGTGCCGCATCGCACGTCACGGTATTGCACCGCGGCGTGTGGTGCGGTGTTGATGCCACATGGTCAGGCAAGGCGTGATGCGGTTCGACGCAAGCTTGCCAACGTGCGCGTGGCAATGCCGCGCATCTGTTCGCTCAGAGTGTCGTCGTCGATCGCATGTTGCCAGAACTGCTCGGCCATTCCGGCAGCGCGCCGCCATTGGGCGAATTGATCCACGGTGGGCGGCGGAATCTCGATGTCTCTGTGCACGACTTCGCCACTGGATGCCGGGCGCAGCGCCATCGGCAACATGTCGTACACCGGGGCAAGCTGCAGGGGCAGGGTATCGGCGAGTACCAGTGCGGCATTGCCCAGGTGCATGTCGGTATTGCCGATGAGGGTCCCGAACCAGCTGATCACTTCCAGGCGCTCGGCGTCTTCCGGGCTCAGCCAGCCATCGCGTTTGAGTAGTGGAGCAAGTGTTCGCCAGGTGCTGACGTTTGCGTCGCCATAAAAGGACGCAAACAGCGACATCAGCGAGACGAATCCGCGTCGGCCTAACGCAGCAGTCCGATCGAAGCGTGTCGATTCGAGAAAGACGCGCCCGCCTGCCTGCAGTACCTGCGTTGCCGCAGCAGGGATGCCGGCGGCAACGAGAATCTGGCTGGCCAACCATTCCATCTGTAAAAGATCCGCCCAGCGCCGGCCGGTGGGTTGATCGATCTGATCGGTGAACTTGACGATCACGGGTTGGTATGCTCCGCGTTCCTTCAGCACTGCGGTGAACTTCGGCTGTTCGCCGGCGGCAAACGAGCCAACGGCCTCGCCGCGCAATGCAGCTTCGGCGCGACTGAGATATTCCTCGGTGCGTGCCTGCGTGGCGATGACTTCAGGCTGTTCGATCGCCGCCAAAGCCAGAGCCAGTGCGCGCTCGCCGATCAGCAGATCGCCAGGCTGGTCGTGACCAACCGACAGCATGGCCACAAGGTTGTCCCTGGGCGACCACAGCGCCAAGTTGTCCGGAAGGCGCAACGGCGCAGAAATACGGTGTGCCAGGTTGCGACCAAGAAATCCCTGCGGCCTTTGGTCGTCTATAAACCAGGGCAGCGATGCGAACACGCCGGTGTCCAATGGCGAATGCAATAGAACGGGGTTGTCCTGCAAAAGTTCGACAAAGAAGTGGTCGTCGTGGAGTGCCAATAGTTGGCCCAGCGGTATGACGCGGGCATCGTGATCAATCCGATAGAGCGGCCACATACGCTCGCCCCGCAGTTCACCGGTGGCCGCGTAGCCGGTGCTGCGCGCCCTGCCATAACGCAGCACCGCAGGGCCTGCATCTGCGACTAGGCGAGACAGAGTCGGCCGGCTCACGCCCACGCGCACCGCCAACTCGGCCCCACGCATGGGGCCGTTGACGCGCAGCGTGGTGATCAGGCGCTCTACTGCAGCTATACGGGGCATGAAACGCAGCTTTTGAAACGATGTCTGAAACGATACTAAGCCGTAAGAAATTCTACGGTCAACTGATCTGTAAGGGTTTTATGTTCAGTTTCCGCTTTTCCGGCCCTGGAAAATGAAACGATATTCCTGACGTCGCTAGCTCCTTGAGCATATCCAAGGATGGACCAAGGCGAACGGTGGCGGTGTCCGGGGGTTTCCTCCGGCGCGAAGGTGCAACTTGCGGCGGACCGGCATCAATCCGCACCGTGATCGTGCCAGCGCTTCGTAGCGTCTATCGCGCTCGATGCTCCACGAAAGGCTGACTAAGAGCAGCTATCAAAACGACTGCGCAGCCGCCAGGCGGGCGCGGCCGGTGCTCGGAATCGGTATGTACCCCAGTACACTTCGGTTCCTCAGCGCCGTCCGCGCCCACCTGACGGCTGCTCGCTACGTTTTGTTAGCCGCTCTAAGTCGCACGTTGCGTCCGATCTGCATCCAGCTTGCGCAGGCCACACGCAATGGTAAGTGGCCCTCCTGGGCGAATGATGCGACGTGGAGTGCTGCGCGCAACGTCAGTGTGACTCGGGGTAGGCGAGAAGGTAGCGCGAACGCGCAGCTGCACTTTTCCGTTGCCGATGAAACAGTGGCACGCCCGAAACGTGCGTGTTATCAATGCATCCCATGAACGCACCCCGCAGCCAATTTTATTTTTGGTACTACGGTTTTCCGATGCCGCTGGCGGAGGAAGGAGTGCGCTCACCCTGAAGGAAACTTCAGCAGCATTCCCGAAAAGCCGCCAGCGCACACTGGCGGCTTTTTTGTTGCCGCCTCGCCTGGCTTCCCTGATGCACCGCCGACCCGAGACAACGTTATGCCGCCGCTGACCGATGACCTGCGTATCCGCAAGATCGAACCGTTGACCCCGCCCTCGCAGCTGCTGTCGCTGCTGCCCTGCGATGAGCGCGCTTCCGAAACCGTCACCAACGCACGTGCCGCCCTGCACGATATTCTGCACGGGCGCGATGACCGCCTGGCGGTGGTGATCGGCCCCTGTTCGATCCACGACCCCGTGGCTGCCATGGAGTACGCGCAGCGTCTGCGCCCCTTGCGTGAGCAGTTTGGGGATGCGCTGGAAATCGTGATGCGCGTGTACTTCGAAAAGCCGCGCACCACCATTGGCTGGAAGGGCCTGATCAACGACCCGGACCTGGATGGCAGTTTCCAGATCAACAAGGGCCTGCGCGTGGCGCGTGGCTTGCTGCGCGATATCAACAACCTCGGCCTGCCGGCCGGCGTGGAATTTCTCGACATCATCTCGCCGCAGTACATCGCTGACTTGGTGGCCTGGGGCGCGATCGGTGCGCGGACCACCGAAAGCCAGGTGCATCGCGAAATGGCCTCCGGCCTGTCGTGCCCAGTGGGGTTCAAGAACGGCACCGGTGGCGACGTCAAGATTGCCGTGGACGCGGTGGGTGCGGCCTCGCATCCGCATCATTTCCTGGCGGTGACCAAGGATGGCCACACGGCGGTGGCGACCACCGCGGGCAACCCGGATTGCCATGTGATTTTGCGTGGCGGCAAGCAGCCTAACTTCGACGCGGCCAATGTGGAAGCATCCAGCCAGGTGCTCAACAAGGCCGGCTTGCCGGCGCGGCTGATGATCGACGCCAGCCACGCCAACAGCGGCAAGAACCCGGACAACCAGCCCAAGGTCATCGACGACATCGCCACGCAGCTGGAGGGCGGCGAGACGCGCATCGTTGGCGTGATGGTGGAAAGCCACCTGGTCGGCGGCCGGCAGGAACTGGTGCCGGGCGGCACGCTGACCTACGGCCAAAGCATCACCGACGGCTGCCTGGATTGGGACGCCTCGCTGCAGGTGCTGGAGCGCTTGGCGATTGCGGTGCGTGCACGTCGTGCGCGGCGGGTTGCCGAGGCTGCGTGATCGTTGAGGCGGTGGCGTGAGAATACGAGGCTTCGCCCGCACCCTCATCCGGCGCTCCGCGCCACCTTCTCCCGGTGGGAGAAGGGATAAAGCCCCTCTCCCGCCGGGAGAGGGGTTGGGGTGAGGGTGCGGCGGAAGACAGCCATCCCAAGCCGTGTGCCTGCAACTGACCTGACGCCGCAACAAGCGCGCATGTGCAACAGATTCAAAGCCCAGAACATTTGAGTGCAGCACATCAAACGCGCAGCACATTCATGGTTCGGCATCGTCAAGCAGCGTTCGAGATATTCAAAGCGCAACACATAAAAAACGCGGCGCATCCAAACGCAGCACATCCAAACAAGTGCTTGCACGCCGGCGGCGATAATCTCGTTGGCACGAGCGGCCACCAAAACGTATCGAGTAGCCTGACGGTGAGCACACTAGTGTTGGTCGATGGCGTTCTAAAACAAGAACGTCGGGGCGGCACAGGGAGCCGGCCCGACGGATTGGACACCACCCAGTGATGACCCGATGCCACCGGCGGCAGGAGGGGAGAGAGGGGCTTCCTGCCGCCGGTGACGGGCGGGCAGGAATGTTATCCGCGACGCACGTGCCAGCGCGATGTCGCAGCGTGGCAACACCAGCAATGAAGTTTGGGAAGCGTTAAATGCCAGGTATGGCAATCGCACGTTGAGCTCTGTGCTGTGCGTGCTCACCTGACCTGCCCCCATCGTCCGTACCAGTGATTACTGATAAAGCCCGGGGTTGAAGGGTACTGCGTTGTTGGCTTGTTGTGTACGGTAGTTGGCGGCGAACTGTGCCGGCGGGATGCGACCACAACTGCTGTGCGGCCTGATCTGGTTGTAGTGGCGTCGCCAGTCTGCGATCACGTCCCGGGCTTGTGCCAACGAGGTGAACCAGTGCTCGTTGAGGCACTCGTCGCGGAACTTGCCGTTGAAGCTTTCGATGTAGGCGTTCTGCGTGGGGGCACCCGGCTCGATCAGGATGTGCTCAATGCCATGTTGCTGCGTCCAGGCAATGAAGGCGCGACTGGTGAACTCGGGGCCATTGTCGGTGCGGACCGCGCGTGGATAGCCACGGAAACACGCCGCCTGATCGAGCAGGCGCACTACGTAAGCCCCGCTGATGCCGTGATCCACGGCAATGTCCACGCTCTCGCGAGTGAAGTCGTCGACCACGGTCAGGCACTTGATGCGGCGTGCGTTGGCCAGCGCATCGAACACGAAGTCCATGCTCCAGGTGTCGTTCGGCATGGAGGACGCCAGCAGTTTCTGCCGCTCACCCACCGGACGCTTGGCCTTGCGCCGTTTGCGCACCTTCAGCTCGGCTTCCTCGTACAGGCGATAAATCTTTTTGTGATTCACGGATGGAAACTCCGGGCGCAACAAATCATGCAGTCGGCGATAGCCGAAGCGGCGGTGGGTCTGGGCCAGCTCGACCAGCCGCGCCGACAGCGCCTGCGTGGCTGGCGTCGGCACGGGTGCGTGGCGGAAAGCATCGCGGGACAGCCCCGCAAGGCGGCAAGCCCGGCGCTCGCTCAACGGGGTGTGTTCGAGCATTCGTCGGATTGCCTCGCGCTTGCGTTGCGGGGCTAGCGTTTTACCCCGAAGCCAACCTTCAGCGCTTCGATGTCCAGGTGCGCCTCGGCCAGCAACTTCTTCAATCGAGTGTTCTGGACCTCCAGTTCTTTCAGCCGCTTGGCCTCGTCGGCCTCCATTCCCCCGTACTTGGCCCGCCACTGATAAAAGCTGGCCGGGCTGAAACCATGCCGACGGCACAACTCTGCCACGGCCATGCCCGCGTCGGCCTGTTTGATAAACCCGATGATCTGCTCGGTGCTGAATCTGCTCTTCTTCATGTCCGTCCTCTTGGGTTCACGGACTTTATAGCTTCAGCTGGTACGGCTCAGTGGGGGCAGGTCACAACAGCAACAGCAACAGCAACAGCAACAGCAACAGCAATAGCAATAGCAATAGCAATAGCAATATCAATAGCAACAGCAATAGCAATAGCAATAGCAATAGCAATAGCAATAGCAATAGCAATAGCATGGCAGTTCGCATTGCCACAGCATGATTTATGCGTGTTGCGAAAAGCGACGACACCCATGATGCGAGCCGCTAAGGCTGCGGCGCGGCCAAGTATCTACGGCAAAGCACCGGCCCAAGTTGAAGTTCGTGCAACACATTGATCGCGCTGCAAAGAGCGGCTGAAACTGACGAATCCCGAATCCCGAATCCCGAATCCCGAATCCCGAATCCCCAACTCACCCCAACATATCTCCAGTCTCCAGCCACCGCTGGTGCCACGCCAATGCTTCGGTCAGCAGATGCGGCGTGTGCTTGCCATAGCTATCGCGATTGGCACGTGCCACGTAGTCTTCCAGCGCGTCGCGGTAACGCGGATGCACGCAGTGCTCCAGCAGCTGGCGTGCACGTTGCTTGGGCGTCAGGCCACGCAAGTCGGCCAGGCCTTGTTCGGTCACGATCACCGACACGTCGTGTTCCGTGTGGTCGACATGGCTGACCATCGGCACGATTGAGGAAATGCTGCCGGCCTTGGCGATGCTGGGGCTGAGGAAAATCGACAGGAACCCGTTGCGCGCGAAATCGCCCGAGCCGCCGATGCCGTTCATGATGCGGCTGCCCATGACATGGGTGGAGTTGACGTTGCCGTACAGGTCGGCCTCGATCATGCCGTTCATGCCGATGCAGCCCAGCCGCCGCACCAGCTCGGGATGGTTGGAGATCTCCTGCGTGCGCATCACGATGCGCTGCCGGTAGAAATCGATGTTGCGCTTGAATTCTTCGTTGCCTTCCGGGCTGAGCGCAAAACCGGTGCACGAGGCATAACGCAAGACGCCATCGCGCAGCAGCGCCAGCATGCCGTCCTGGATCACTTCGGTGAAGGCTTCCAGGTCGCGGAAACCGCTACGTGCCAGGCCGGCCAGCACCGCATTGGGAATATTGCCCACGCCCGATTGCAGCGGCAGCAGGTTCGCCGGCAGCCGGCCCTTGCTCACCTCGTGTCGCAGGAAGGCGATCAGGTGTTCGGCGATGCGCTCGCTGCTGTCATCGGCAGCGGCAAACGGGCTGTTGCGGTCCGGGCCATGCGTACGCACCACGGCCACGATCTTGTCCGGGTCGCAGCGCAGGCTGGGCTCGCCGATGCGGTCGTCGCCGTGCAGCAGCGGAATCGGTTTGCGGTGCGGTGGCAGCGCGGTGCCGTAATACACATCGTGCATGCCATCCAGGCCGGCCGGTTGCCAGTCGTTGACCTCGATGATCACTTTCCTGGCCAGGTCCAGCCAGGTCTTGTTGTTACCGATGGAGGTGGACGGCACCAGGCTGCCATTGGCGCGGATCGCCGACACTTCCACCACCGCGGTGTCGATCTGCCCGTAGAAGCCGAACCACACGTGCTGGGCAACGTGGCTCAGATGGATATCGATGTAGTCCAGCGTGCCGGCATTGATGCGTTGGCGCGCATCCGGGTCGGACTGGAACGGCATGCGCATGGCGATGCCGTCGGCCTTGGCCAGCGCGCCATCGAGCTCGGGCGCGGTGGAGGCGCCGGTCATCAGCTTGATCTGGAACGCTTCGCCCTGCAGGTGCGCCGCTTCGATGCGCTGCGCCAGCGCCATCGGCACTGCCTTGGGATAACCCGACCCGGTGAAGCCGCTCATCGCCACGGTCTCGCCGGGCTGGATCAGCGCAGCAGCGGCCTCGGCAGAGACCAGGCGGTCGCGCAGCGGCGCGTTGAGGATGCGTTCGTCGGACATGGGGGCATAGCGTGTGACGGGGGAAGCCAAATTATCGCCGCTGCGTTGCCTGGGCGGGGCTTCGACGATGGTGCAATGGTGTATGCGGTCAGGCGGCGGGAAGGCATTCACGCCTTGCCGTCGGCCCAACCGGGATAGTGGCGGCAGACTCATCACACTGCGCATCCATGCCCTCTCTTCGCGATCGCTTCCAGCGCTGGCCCCGGCCATGGCGCATTGCAGTGGTCGTGTTGCTGGCGCTGTACGTGCTGTATCTGCTGGCAGGCAATATTTTTCTCAACACGCCGCTGTTCGATGCCACTACCAACCGTCAGCCGCACAAGTTCACCATGCAGACCGGCCCGGCAATCACGGTATTTCCGGGGCAGGTGATGGCCTGGAACGTGCGCATGCGTGGGCAGGCCAACCGGACCGTGTACGTCTTCCATGCCGACCGCGCGCATGCGCGCATCGCGCTGCTGCCGTTGTTGCGGCGCGAGGTGCGGCTGCCGTGGCTGAATGCGTCCGGCCTCAGTGCCGAGGTCGAAACCGCCGAAAAGGCCATCCCGCCGCCGCCGCGCGGCAACCGCGGCTGGACGCTGCGCTTCGATGCGATCAGCAGTACCAGCATCCGCAGTGCACGCCTGGGCAAGCTGCTCATCGCCGGGCACGGCCACGGCACGGTGGGTTTTCTCAAACAGCTCAAGGGCGGGCCATCGGAGTTGTTTCCTTCCGAAGCGGGCTTTACCGATGCGGTGGTCAGCTACGACGGCGTGCAGGTGTTCAACGGCGCGCAATTGGACGCGCAGTTCCAGTTCCCCCGCCATTACCGCGACCAGGCGCCGGGCCTGCGCAAGCTCGGCATCACCCGTGCACGCCTGAAGCTCAACGCCAGCACGGTGGCGCTGAAGATCGACACCGGCGCGCCGCACGTGGACATCAGCAGCGGCCCCTCCGCCGCACGCGTGGAGGCCGATATCACCCTGGAAAACGGCGCCTTGAAGCCGGGTAGCCGCGCGGTGTGGCGGCTGCCGTTGCTGGCCGGTGTGGGTGCCACCGATCGCGGCATGCTCGCGCTGCAGCTGGATGTGGCGCAGGACATCCGCGTGCAGGCACGGCTGCCGCGCGATGCCGACACCGGCAGCGAACTCGATGCGGATCTGCGCATCGCCGGCCGCAGCATTCCGTTCGCCGCACCGGCGCAACTGCTGCCGCGCCTGTCCGGGCAGGTGCGCGGCCGCTGGAAGTTCGAATCGCTGAACTGGATCGCCGAGTTGTTCGTGCGCAAGCCGTGGTTCCAGCTGGAAGGCGGTGGCCTGGTCGAGGCGGATCTGCGCCTGGCGCAGGGGCGGCTGGCCAGTGGCAGCACGCTGGATATCCCGCGGGTGGAAGCGGTGGCACAGGTGGCGGGCACCCGCCTGGCCGGTGTTGCCAAGGCACACGGGCACATCGACGATGCCGCCACGCCGCAGGCGCATCTGGATGTGGGTATCCCCACGTTCAGGGCCACGCCCAGCGATGCGCCACGGCAGGTGCTGCTGGACGGCCGCGACCTGCAATTGGCCATGCAGGGCGATGCGGAGTTGGCGCGGCTGCGCGAGACAATGAAGGCGCAGCTGCGTTTCAGCGATGCGCGCGTGCCGGACCTCACCGTCTACAACCGCTATCTCTCCGGCAAGACCGTGCGCCTGTTGGGAGGCAGCGGCCGGCTGAGTGGCGACGTGGCGCTCAATGCGGCCGGTGAAGTGGGCAACGGCCATGCGGACCTGCGCGGGCAGGGCGCGCACCTGTCCATCGCCGGCATCCAGATGCGCGGCGATGCGCAATTGCAGGCGAACCTGCGGCGTGCCGACTTCAAGGCCAAGTTCTTCGACCTGAGCGGCACGCACATTCGCTTGCGCAACATGCGCGTGGGCGACGCCGCCACCGATGCCGCCTGGTGGGGTGAGGTGGAGGTGCCGGCCGGCACGATTCAGGCCACCGCGCCCTTCCAGGTGGATGCCGATGCGGCAGTGCGCATGCGCGATGCCGCGCCGCTGCTGTCGGTGTTCGCACAACGCGCCGATTACCCGCGCTGGGTGCTGGGCCTGCTGGATGCCGGCCAGCTCGACGCCACCGGCCGGCTGCGCTGGCGCAAGCAGCAGGTGGTGGTGGACGACCTGCACGCGGAGAACGCACGCCTGTCGCTGCGCGCGCGCCTGGCAATTGACGATGATCACAAGCGAGGCGACCTGTATCTGCGCTGGGGCGTGCTTGGTGCAGGCATCGAGCTCGATGGCCAACAGCGCCAATGGCATCTAGCCGGCGCACGCGAGTGGTACGAGGGGCGCCCATCCTTGCTGCCGCCGATGGCGAACAAGAAGTGAGCGCGCTGCTGCGGCTGAGCGGATACGCGGGAGCAACTACCAATGCATTTAGTTCGTGGGTAACCACGTTTGTCGCGGTCTATCGTCATCGGCATGCTTACACAGCGTTGGTGACGCGAATAGCCACGTAGGAGCACACCTGGGCGCGACAAGGATTTCCCGGTAATGCCCGTCGCGCCCGGGTGCGTTCCTACGAAATGCTATGAGCGATGGGATCGCCGCAGATGCTGGCAATGCCCCGATCACACCAATCGCGACGCGCGCCGCTGCGCGTGACAATCACGCGTGGCTTGGCACACTGCGCTGTGCCGCCTGCGCGGTCTTCAGGAGCTTGCCGTCATGACGATGCCTGTCCGCGCCCGTTGGCGTGCCGTGCCCCGCGCCGTGCGTTGGCCGGTGCTTGCGGTGGTGGCGCTGTACGCCGCGTACCTGCTGCTCGGCAATCTGTTCCTCAACACGCCGCTGGGCACTGCCGCACTCAATCGCACGCCGGACCGCTTCGCCATGCAGTGGCGCGCGGGGCTGACCTGGTGGCCCGGACGCCTGACCTTGTGGGACGTCAACTTGCACGGCCGCACGACGCGCAGCCGTTGGGAGGCGAGCGCGGACCGCCTGCATGGCCAGGTGCGCTTGCTGCCGCTGTTGCATCGCCAACTACTGGTGCCGGAGCTGCATGCACAGGGTGTACGCGGCGGCTTGCATGCGTCCGATCTGCCTGGCGCTGCTGTGGCATCTCACGCGGCTGCCTCTTCGTCGGTAACTGCAACTGCCTCTGGCGCCACAGCGACAGCGACAACTACGAACAGCGCATCTGCGCCACGCACTTCGCAAGCCGATGGGATGCCAGGCAATCCTGCTGCAGCCAATGCAACCAGTGCAGCGAACGCATCCACCGCCGCAGCCGGCGAAGCACCCACCGCTGCCACTGCTGCTACCGCGCCCAACGCAGCCGCCACCGCAACAACGCAGTCAGCAGCACGCTCCACCCGCAGTCAAACCCACTCCCCCGCGTGGACGTTGCAGTTCGATCGCATCGTCGCCGAGCAGGTGCAGGCGCTGACACTTCGCCAGTTACAAATCGCCGGTGACGGGCAGCTGCAATTTGGTCTGTTCAAGCAACTGCGCGGCGGACCGATCGAAGTGTTTCCATCGCGCGCGGTGTTCGAGCACGCCACGCTGCACTGGGCGGGCACCGAACTGCTGCGCAACGGCCAGCTACGGATGGAAGCCAGCATTGCGCGGCATACCGCGGCGCAGGCGCGTGGGTTGGCGGTGTTGCAACTCACCGATGCGCTGATCGGTGTGCGTGGCGATACCGCCGCGCTGGAAGTGACACGCGATGCGCAAGGAAAAACCAGGCTCAAGACGCGGGCCGGGCAAGGCCGTGCCGATGGTGAGCTGCGCTGGGCGCGCGGTGAATTGCAGCCGGGGAGCCACCTGCAATGGCGGACGCCGTTGCATGACGGCACCCGCACACCAAACGCATTGCTGGGCGAGTTGGCCGCGCAGTTGCAGGTGGATCAGGACATGCGTCTGCGCGTCAGCATGCCCGAGCCGGCCGATGCCGGCCTGACGTTGGATGCGGACCTGCGCGTGCAGGGCCGGCGGTTGCCACTGCAGGCGCCGCGCAACCTGTTGCCGCGGACGTCCGGGCACGCGCGCATGCATTGGCAGCTGGCCTCGCTGAGCTGGATTCCGGCGTTGTTTCCCGGCGTGGACTGGCTGACGCTGGAAGGCGACGGCCTGGTGGATGCAGACCTGCGCATCGTGCGCGGGCAGCTGGCCGCCGGCAGCCGATTGCAGGTGCCGCGCGTCACCGCGCGCGTGGGCGTGATGGAACACGCCATCGAAGGCCAGGCCAGCGCTGACCTGCGCGTGGAGGCCGATGCCGCCGGCCATCTGCTGCCATCGCTGGCACTGCGCATGCAGCAGTTTTCAATCGCCCACCGCCCGGCGCTTGCGCGCCCGTTCGTGCAAGGGCGCGATCTGCGCCTGGACCTGCAGACCCGCGCCGACGCACGCACCCTGGCCAGCTTGCGCGACACCACCCGCGCGCATCTGGTATTCACCAATGCGCGGGTGCCAGACCTGCGTGCCTATAACCGCTACCTGCCGCAACAGCAGCTGCGGTTCGATGGGGGCAGCGGTGCGCTCAGTGGCGATCTGCAGATCGAGCCGGGTGGACGTATCGGCAAGGGCGGTTTGCGCATTGCCGCGCGGGCGGCACGCCTGCAGTTCGCCGGGCTTGCGTTGCGCGGCGATGTGGATGCAAACCTGCGACTGCAACGCGGCGATCTGCGTGCAGAAAATTTCCGCCTTGATGCCAGCCAGATCAACCTGCGCAATGTCGGTTTCACCGGCCCCGATGGACAGCGACGCGATGGTTGGTGGGCGCGCATCGTGCTGGATGACACGCACATGCACTGGCATGCGCCAGTAGGTGTGGATGGGCGCGTGCGCATCGACGTGCGTGACCTGGCGTTTTTGATGGCCATCTATGCACGCGATCGGTCGTTGCCCAACTGGATGGTGCGGCTGGTGGATGCCGGCCAGGCGCAGCTCACCGCGCGCGTGCATTGGCAGGGCGATGAAGTGATCGTGGATCGCTTGCAGGCGCACAACGCGCGTTATCAGGTGGATGCACGTTTGCGTCTGCGTGGCACGCAACGTAGCGGCAGCCTGTTGGCGCGCTGGGGTGTATTGAGTGCGGCGGTGGGCTTGCGCAACGACACGCCGGAATGGCATCTGCTACGCGCCGCCGAGTGGTATCGCGCCCAGCCGGATCTGTTGCGCTGAGGCCCGCACGTGGCGGATCCGGTGTGAAGGAAAAACTCTAGTTCTGTACTGCCGGGTGTTGTTTTGCAGTGCAGCGTGCAAGTCGCCGAACAGGCGCGCACTATGATCCTGCATCCCGACGTGGGGGAGGGAGCAAAGCCCGCTGGCAGTTCGCTGCAAGCGGGCTTTTTTATTGCCTGAACAGTCTACGCCGTGAGTCTGCGCACGTGCTCAGGGCAGCGGCAGCATCCACAGACACGGCCCGCCGGTAATGAACAGCCGCTGCTGTGCCTGGTCGAAGGTGCAGTTGGAGGCGGTGCCCGGCGTGGGGATGTGCCCGAGCAGCTGCCCGTCGCTGTCGAATACGCACACGCCGGTGCCGGAGCTGCTCCATAGCCAGCCGCCGCGATCCACACAGAAGCCATCCGGCAGCCCGTCCGGGACGCTGGCGAAGTGGCGGCGGTCGTGCAGCGCGCCGTCGCGCCAGGCAAACGCGGTGATTTCCACGCTGCCGTGTCCCTGCTCCGGCGTCTGCGAGACGTACAAGGTCTGCTCGTCGGGCGAGAACGCCAGCCCGTTGGGGTGGTCCAGGTCGGCCATGCGCTGCAGCGGGCCGCCGTCCGGCGGCAGCCGGTACACGCTGTGGTTAGCGAGCTCCGGATCGGCCGGGCAGCCCTGGCTGGGTTTGCGCAGGCCGAACGGCGGGTCGGTGAACCAGATCGCGCCATCGCGCGCCACGATCAGGTCATTGGGCGAGTTGAGCCGCTTGCCGGCATAACGGCCCACCAGCAGGTGGGCCCGGCCATCGGCGTCGCTGCGGGTGATGGCGCGCCGGCCGTGTTCGCAGTGCACCAGGCGCTGCTGCGCATCCACCGCGTTGCCATTGGTGAAGGCGGTGGCATCCAGCAGCACATCCACGGCGCCGTCTTCGCGCCACCCCAGCACGCGGCGGCCGACCAGGTCGCTCCACACCAGCGTGCGCTGCGCCTCCCACCAGGTGGGGCCTTCGCTCCAGGTGGCCTGGTCGTACAGGGTGAGCAGGCGCGCATCGCCCAGGCGTGTGGCCAGCCCGGCGTGCGTGGTGCGGGGCGGGTCGCAGTCGGCGGGAACAGCCGGGCCGGCCGGGCGGACGCGGCAATGGCTGTCCATCATGGCGCCGCTGTTTCAGCGAACGGGTGCGCTGCCGCCACACCGGGGGAGTGCGCAAACTGCACCATCATCTGCAGGCAGGGCGTGTCGCCCAGTTGGCCGGAGCGGTGGCCGCGTGCGTCGGTGGTGCCCTGGTCCTGGCCGAAGTGGATATCGCCAGGGCCCATCTCCACGCGCGTGCCGTCGCCGGTTTCGATGAACCAGCGCCCGCGCAGCGGGATCACCCACTGCGGGTGCGGGCTTTCGTGCCAGTCGCCGACCCAGCCCACCGGCAGCACCGCGAACTGCACACCCACCACCTCGCCGGGAAACGGCCGCAGCCACTGCGGCGCGGCGCCACCGCCTACGCTCTTGCTCTGGAAGCCGGCCAACTGCGAGGTGTTGAGCCGGCTCAGCCCGTCCGGCCCGGTCCACAAGTGCAGGAACGGCAGGCTGGGCGGCAGGGACTGATCGGTACCGTCGTTATGCAGCGCGACCTGCGAGGGCAGGGCCGCGGTGGGCAACAGGGTGGGCGACATGCGGTGACCTCGTGCGAAAACCGCAGTGCAGCATGGCGTTTGTCAGGGCGTTGTCTGCGAGGCGTAAAAGGTCGAACCGGTGCACAGGGCGACTGTGGACGGGTGCATGCGCGTTGCTGGCAGGTGCGCGTGGCCTTGCTGACGATGGCGATGACATCAGCACGGCATGCCTTGGCGCGCAGTTCGGGCAGGCGCGTCGGTCGCGAGCGCAGCTTCAGCTGCACTGTCTGGCGCGTGAGCGCGAGAGGCACGTCCTGCGATTGCCGCCGTGTATCGCTGTCCATCCACAGACGACTGGCATTCCAGGAATTCCGCCAGTGGCAACTGAGCTCCGTTGCCGCCAAGCAGCGCTGCCCGCCGGAACAGCGCAGACCCGGTCGCGTCTGCAACACGGCGCCGCATCCGTTAGAATGAGATCAATTCTCATTTAATCCCGGGCGCACCCCTGCCCGGGTCCGGCGTCCAGGAGGTCATCGTGTCGGCCACGCAAGTCGCGCTTCAGCAGCAGGTGGAGCGCCTGTACACCGACCACCACGGCTGGCTGCAGGGCTGGTTGCGGCGCAAGCTGGGCGACGGGTGCGTGGCGGCCGACCTGGCCCAGGACACCTTCATCAGCGTGATCGATGCCGGCGCGGCCGACCAGATCCGCGAGCCGCGGCCGTTCCTGGCCACCATCGCGCGGCGGCTGATGGCGCACCGCCAGCGGCGCAAGCTGCTGGAGGCCAGCTACCTGGAGATGCTGGCCACGTTGCCGGAAGAGCTGGCGCCTTCGCCGGAGCTGCACCTGCTGGCGCTGGAGGCGGTGCAGCAGCTGGACCAGGCGCTGGACGGCCTGCCGCCGAAAGTGAAGGAGGCCTTCCTGCTGGCGCACCTGCACGAGCTCAGCTACGCGCAGATCGCGCAGCGCCTGGGGGTGTCCAGCAGCTCGGTCAAGCAATACCTCACGCGCGCCAACCGGCAGTGCCTGTTCGCTGTGTCGGCCTGAGTGGTGGCACCGATGTCTGCGAGCAACGCCAGCACGCCGCGCACGCCCCTGGCCGGCGGGCAGCCGATCAGCGCAGAGGTGGCCGACCAGGCCGCCGAGTGGCTGACGGTGCTGATGTCCGGCACCGCCAGCGCGGCGCAATTACGTGACTGGGAACACTGGCGCGCCGCGCATCCGGACCACGCGCGGGCCTGGGCGCATCTGGAGGCGGTGACCGGGCGACTGAAGACGTTGGCACCGCAGGCGGCCTACCGCAGCCTGTCGCCGTATGCCGATGGCAAGCGCCCCGCCTCGCCAGGCCGACGCAAGGCGCTCAACCTGGTGCTGTGGGGCGGGGTGGCCGGCGCCGCCGGGCTGCTGGCCACCCGCACCCAGCGCTGGCAGCAGGCAACGGCCGACTACGCCACCGCCACCGGGCAGCGCCGGATGCTGCAACTGGGCGACGGCACCCGCCTGACCCTCAACACGCGCAGCGCGGTGGATGTGCGCTTCGATACGCACCAGCGCCTGCTGGATCTGGTGGCCGGCGAGATCATGGTGGTGACCGCGCACGCGCTGGGCGCCGCGCAGGACCCGCGCCCACTGCTGGTGCGCACCGTGCACGGCGATGTCCGCGCGCTGGGCACGCGCTTTTGTGTACGCCAGGACCAGGCGCAGAGCCGGGTCACGGTGCTGGAGAGCGCGGTGGAGATTCGTCCGCGTGATGCCACTCACGCCGCGCGCCGCGTGCAGGCCGGCCAGCAATGCGTGTTCAATGCCGCGTTCCTGCAGGCGCCCGGGCCGGCCGATGCGCAGGCCACCGCCTGGGAGCGTGGCCAGTTGATTGCCGACGAGTTGCGGCTGGATGCGTTCGTGGCCGAGCTGGAGCGCTATCGCCCCGGGCTGCTGCGCTGCGACCCGGCGGTGGCCGGCTTGCGCGTCTCCGGGGTGTTTCCGCTGGACGATACCGACCGCATCCTGGCCATGCTGCCCAGCGTGCTGCCAGTGCGGGTACGCCAGCGCAGCCGCTACTGGGTGAGCATCCAGGCGGCCGGTTAGGCGCAGCGATCAACGACTGCGTAGCTGCGAGGCGGGTGCGGCCGTTACTCGAAATCCTATGGTCCTACGGACACTCCAGTTCCTCCGCGCCGTCCGCATCTGCTGACGATTGCTCGCTACGTTTTTCGCGTATCCAAGCGCGGCGATCGCGCTGCGGCGCTTTGCAGATCGTGCCGTACGCGGCGCAGCGCTGAATAAAACTGGGCGGGCACGTCCGATGGGCGAGGTGCGCATCGCCGGGCTGGTCAGGCCGCCGGTGCGGCTGCCAGACACGCAACGCCGTGGTGTCGGCGAGTCGGTATGCGCCCGAAGTTCCGAACGCGCTCTCTGCGGGTGCTCGCGCAAGACACCTCTGTCCGACGACCGCGCGCTGCGGTCATCAGCCAGTCCGGCCCGGGTCTGCAGACGCCGGGCAGACACCGTCGCCGCGAGACCCGAAAAAAAAGTTGCCCGATGGTCTGCCCGATCGGCGCGCTCGTGGCACCTCCTTGATGACGGTGTCAGTGCGACGCCACCTCAGATTGCGGGAACCCCCATGTCCATCTCCGACCGCCGCCGCGGCCACCAGGCTGTTTCGCTGCACCTCTCATTGCCGCGCGCCGCACTGCCCAGGCCCATCGCCACCGCGATTGCGCTGGCCCTGTGCGGCCTGACGGTGCTCGCCACCAGTCCCGCTGCCGCCGCGCAGGATGCCCAAACCGCGTCCGCGGCCCGGCAGCGCTACAGCATCCCGGCCGGGCCACTGGCACCGGCCCTGCGCAGTCTGGCCGGCTCGGCCAACCTGCTGCTGAGCTTCACCGCTGCGCAGACCGATGGACGCACCACCGCCGGGCTGGACGGCGACTACACCGCTGCCGGCGCGCTGACTGCGGTGCTGGCCGGCAGTGGGTTGCAGGCCGTGCCACTGCAGACCGGCGGCTACGTGTTGCGCCCGGCGCCCGCGGCGGTGACCAGCCAGGGCGAAGTGGATGCCTGGCTGCTGCCGACGGTGAAAGTCACCGCGCAGGCCGAGCGCCGCGCCGCCACCAGCGGCACCGGCAGCTATACCGCGCGTGCGGTCAGCATCGGCCGTGGCGAGCAGCGCCTGAAGGACATCCCGCAGTCGATCAGCGTGGTCACCCGCCAACTGATGGACGAGCAGAACATCACCTCGGTCTACGACGCGCTGGCCAGCACCACCGGCATCACCATCGTGCAGAGCCCGCAGGGTGGCAAATACATCTATGCGCGCGGTTTCGACATCACCACCGTGCAGTACGACGGCGTGCCGCTCAATCGCGGCATGTATGGCCGCGCCAGCAACTACAGCGCCAACATGGGCATCTACGACCGTGCCGAAGTGCTGCGCGGCGCCGCCGGCCTGTTGCAGGGTGCCGGCAACCCCAGCGGTGCGGTGAACCTGGTGCGCAAGCGCCCGCTGGATGTGCCCGGCGTGAGCGTGATGCTGCAGGCCGGCTCCTGGGACCGCTATGGCGCCTTGCTGGATGCCAGCGCCAACCTCACCGACGATGGCGCCTTGCGCGCGCGTGGCGTGATCGACTACCAAGACCAGCGCTCGTTCGTCGATGGTGTGGAGCGGCGTACGCCCACCTATTACGGCACGCTGGATTACAGCGTCTCGCCGCAGACCCAGGTCAGCCTGGCGGCCAGCTACGAAGAAGTCGAAGGCCGGCCATTTTTTGGCGGCCTGCCGAGTTACACCGACGGCCGCGACATCGGCCTGCCGCGCAGTACCAACCTGGGCGCGCAGTGGAACCGGCAATCCTCGTCCAACCGCGGCCTGTACCTGGACCTGGACCATCGCTTCAACGCCGATTGGGTGTTCAAGCTCAGCGCGGTGCAGGTGCATGAGCGCCACAACCTCAAGTACGCCAGCTCCAGCCGCGCGATCAACCCGGCCAACGGCACCGGCGCCCTGCTGGCAGCACGCACGATTTCCGAAGCGGACGTGGCCGGCGTGGATGCCAATGTGATCGGGCATTTCAACGCGCTCGGGCGGCGCCACGAGTTGGTGTTAGGTAGCAACTACGCCGAAACCACAGTGGATACGGTCTACGGCAACAAGAACAACTTTCAGACCTTCAACGTGTTCTCGCTGCAACGCAACGTGCGTGCAATCAGCGATGAAGAAATCTTTGCCAGTGCGCGCGAGGCGCGTCACGGCACCTCGCGCGAGCTGGGTCTGTACAGCGCGTTGCGCTGGCAACTGACCGACCCGCTGAAGGCGATCGTGGGTGCACGCGTGAGCTGGCACGACACCAAATGGAACACCACCACCACCGGGCTGTCGCCCTCGCAGTCGATCGAACACACCCGCGAAACCGGGCAGGTCACCCCGTATGCCGGCCTGCTGTACGCGCTCACGCCCACCTGGTCGGCGTATGCCAGTTATGCGGATATTTTCCAGCCGCAGAACGCGCAGAACGAAGCCGGCGACATGCTCAAGCCCATGACCGGCGCCAACTACGGGCTGGGGCTCAAGGGCGAGTGGCTGGATGGCCGCATCAATACCGCCTTTGCGCTGTTCCAGGTGGAGCAGAAGAACCGCGCGCAGGCCGACCTGAGCACCAGCCCCACCTGCCGCAACAACGACTTCTGCTACATCGACAGCGGCAAGGTGCGCAGCCGCGGCTTCGAAGCGGAAGTCAGTGGCGAAGTGCTGCGCGACTGGAACCTGTTCGCCGGCTACACCTTCAACCGCACCACCTATCTGCAGGATGTCAGCAGCCAGGGCCAGACCTTCAACAGCTACACGCCCAAGCACCTGCTGCGGGTGTGGACCACCTACCGGCTGCCGGGCGTGTTGCAGGACGTCACCGTGGGGGGCGGCGTGAGCGCGCAGAGTGCGGCGTATCGGCAGATCGGCGCGGCCACTGCAGATATTCCCGGGCGTGCGGTGTGGAATGCGCTGGCGCGTTACCAGGTGAACCGGCAGTGGTCGCTGGCGGTGAACCTCAACAACGTGTTCGACAAGCGCTACTACAGCACCTTGTCGAGCTTCGTGAATGGCCGCTATTACGGCGAGCCGCGCAACGTGATGGTGACCCTGCGCGGCGCGCTGTGATGCGCCGCTGCATGCACGGGACGATGGCCGCATGAGGGAGGGGTTTCGGCAAAGCATGGCGTGGCTGCATACCTGGTGCGGCCTCACCTGCGGCTGGCTGCTGTGCGCGATCTTCCTCACCGGCACGCTCAGCGTGTTCCGCGACCCGATCACCAGCTGGATGCAGGCCAGGCCAACACTGCCCGGCGCCGCCACGCACGCGTCGCTGCCCCAGGCACAGCTGGTGCCACGCGCGCTGGCACACCTGCGCCAACAGGCGGCGCAGGCCACGTTGTGGCGCATCAGTTTGCCGGTGCACTTGGGCGACACGCTGGATGTGGTCTGGCGTGGCCCCGCTGGCGCCGGCCAGGCCACGCTGAGCCCCATCACCGGCGAAGTCCTGCCCACGCCGTGGGGCCGCCAGACTGAAGGCGGGCGGCATTTCATGAGCTTCCACTACACCTTGCAGGGCGGCATTCCCGGCTACTGGCTGGTGGGCTGGGTATCGATGTGCGGATTGATTGCGTTTGTGTCCGGCGTGGTAGTGCACAAGCGCATCTTCCTGGACTTTTTCACCTTCCGCCCGGGCAAGGGGCAGCGCTCGTGGCTGGATGCGCACAACGCCACCGCCGTGCTCACGCTGCCGTTCCTGTTGATGATCGTCTACACCGGGCTGGCGTATTTCTCCACCAGCTATCTCTCCGCGCCGCTGCACGCGCTGTATGGCCAGGACGAAGACGCCTACGCCCGGTACGAGGCGGCGTTGTCGCCTGCCGCCGCGGTACCGGCGACGCAGCCAACCCAGCACGAGCGGATGCAGACCTATCTGCCCGATCTTGTGCAGCGCGCCGCAGCGCTCAATGGTCAGCCTGCGCAAACACTGGTCATTCAACGCCCGGACCAGCCTGGTGGCACGCTGCGTGTAATTGCGCGTGTTGCAGACACCGCGCACTCGCGGCAGTTGCTCAATCCACCGGCCAGCGTGGTGTTCGATACCGGCAGTGGCGCGCTACTGGAGCGGCATGCCGTTGCGGCGCACACACCGCTGCAAGCCGCCGATGTGGATGCGACGATCAAGACCTTGCATGTGGCCGGGTTTGGCGGCTGGACCGCCAAGTGGCTGTACTTCGTCTGTGGCCTGGCCGGTACCGCGATGATCGCCACCGGCACGGTGTTGTTCACCGTCAAGCGCCGGCGCCGCAGCGAGCAGGAATTCGGCACTGCCACGGCCGGCATCTATCGGGTGGTGGAAGCGTGCAACGTGGCCGCACTGGCCGGCACCGCGTTGGCGTGCATTGCGTACTTCTATGCAAACCGCTTGCTGCCGGCAGAGCTGGAGGCGCGTGCGCAGATGGAAATCCGGGTGTTTCTGTGGGTGTGGGCCGGCACGTTGCTACATGGCCTGCTGCGCCCACCGCTGCGCGCCTGGGTGGAGCAATTAGGTATCACCGCCGCATTGTGCATTGGCCTGCCACTGCTCAACGCGGCCAGTACGGGGCAGCATGTTGGCCGCTATCTGCTCGATGGCGACCTGCAGCGCGCTGCGGTGGAACTCACCGCCCTGGGCTTCGGTGTGAGCGTTGCCTATGCCGCGTATCGCGTGCAGCAGCGCGTCAGTGCGCCGCCACCCATGCGTGCGGCGCGGCGCACGCAGACAGCGGAGCCCGGTGCATGAGTAAACCGCCACAGGCATCGCCATGGCGTTACCGCAGCGCTGTCGCTGGGCGCGTGCTGGCGGCCAGCATGGGCGGCTATGCGCTCACCGCCAGTGGCAGCGGCGTGGCCGCGCAGCTGCTGGCCCGCGTGGCAGGCGTGGCGCCGGCCGTTGCGGTGCTGGTGACCACGCTGCTGAGTTTCGTGGTCTACACGCTGCTGGCAATGTGGATGTTCCGCGCGCGCAGTGCGTGGCGGATGTGGTTGTCGATGCTCGTCGCGCTGGCGGTGCTGGCAGGCATCGACTGGGTGCTGCGGGGCAGTGCATGGCCGGCATGATCGCCTCGCTCACGGCGTTGGCGCTGTGCCACGCCGGCATGTTGGCGATTTGCGTGGCGATGCATCGCCATTACGAACAACTCACCGGCCAGCGCACCGCACCGCGTGCGCAGCGCTGGCAGTTGCGCGTGCTCGGTGCATGCCTGCTGCTGAGCGCACTGGGCGTGTGCGTGCGCGCCTGGGGCGGCAGTGCGGGCGCGGTGCTATGGCTGGGCATGGCGAGCGCCGGGGCCTTGTGGGTGGCGCTGGGGCTGGCATATGCACCGCGCCGCAATGCCTGGGTGGCGGTAACGGTGGGATGCCTGGGCGGCGTGGCTGCGGCTGGCGCGGTGCTGGGGCTCGGCTAGCGCGAGCGCAGTGCGCAGATGCGTACGCGGGCGCGTCCTTGCCTGGGTAGGCGCGCTTGCGCGCGAGCTTGGCAGCGCCGGTGACGCGTTCGCGCACGCGTGCGCTCCTACAGGGCACGGCGGTGGCGGTGCACGCGCGGCAGCGCGCCTGCACATGGTGCTACCCGGCAGGGATGCCAGAATCGGGCCATGTCACAGCCCATTCCGTCTGCCTCTCCTGCGCTGGCCGCTCTGATCGAGCGGGCCGTGGCGCGCGTCCGCCACGCCCTGCCTGCCGATGCGCCGTGGCCCGAAGGTGTTGAGCACCCGCTGGCACGCGTAGCGCTGGCCAGTGACTTCGTGGTCGACACGCTCGCCCGCCAACCTGCGCTGCTCGCCCACCTGGCACAGCCAGACCCGCCGCCGCTGCCGGTGCCACGCCTGGACCCGGCGCAGCCGCAGGAGTGGGCCGCACAACTGCGCCGTTACCGCGCAGCCGCCTCCGCGCGCCTGGTGTGGCGCGACGTGCTCGGCCTGGACGATGTAGACGCCACTCTGGCCGGTGCCACCACGCTGGCGGAAACCTGCCTGCAATGCGCGCTGCAGGCACTGGAACAACAGTTTTCCACCCGCCACGGGCAGGTGATTGCCGAAGACGGCAGCGTGCAGCGGCTGGTGGTGTTCGGGCTGGGCAAGCTCGGCGGTGGCGAACTGAATTTTTCCTCCGACGTGGATCTGGTCTATGCGTATCCGCAGGCCGGGCAGTCCGATGGCGCGCGCCCGCTGGCGGCCGAAGAATATTTCGCGCGGCTGGGCCAACAGCTGGCCAGGCTGCTCGACGAAACCACCGCCGATGGCTTCAGCCATCGCGTGGACCTGCGCCTGCGCCCGTTTGGCAGTGCTGGGCGGGTGGCGTTGTCGTTCAACGGCATGGACCAGTACTTCCAGCGCGAAGGCCGTGACTGGGAGCGCTATGCCTGGTTGAAGGCACGCGCGGTGGCCGGCGACATCGCCGCCGGCGAGGCGTGGCTGGAAACGCTGCGCCCGTTCGTGTATCGCCGCTACCTGGATTTCACTGCGCTCGACGGGCTGCGCGACATGAAGGCCGCGATCACCGCCGAAGTGGCGCACCATGCACGCCTGGACGACATCAAGCGCGGGCCGGGCGGCATCCGTGAGATCGAATTCCTGGCTCAATCGCTGCAGCTTATTCGCGGTGGGCGCGAAGCCAGCTTGCGCGAGCGCCGTTTGTTGCCAGCCTTGCAGGCGCTGGTGGACCTCGGGCAGATCGATCCGCCCACCGGTCAGGCATTGGCCGATGCCTACCGCTTCCTGCGCCGGGTGGAGAACCGCCTGCAGATGCTGCGCGATGCACAAACGCATGCCTTGCCGCAGGGCGAGCCGGAGCGCGAACGCATCGCGCTCGGTCTGGGCTATGCGCACTGGCAGGCATTGCTGGAAGCGTTGGCACCGCACCGCACGCGGGTGGCGGCGGAATTTGCCGAGTTGCTGGCACCACGCGTGCACGCTACCGCGCCCGATACGCTGGCCGATTACTGGCGCGCGCTGCCCGAGGGCGATGCGGCGCCGTTGCTGGGCATCGGCCTGCACGATCCCAACAACGCGCATCACATGCTGGCCGATTTCGCACAGTCCTCCGGCGTGCGCGCGCTCTCCGATGGCGCGCGCACGCGGCTGGACCGGGTGATGCCGGCGCTGCTGCATGCGGCGATCCGCGCGACCCAGCCAGACGCCGCGTTGCGGCGCGTGCTCGGCCTGCTGCAGGCCACGCTGCGCCGCACCAGCTACCTGGCGCTGCTCGACGAGCAACCCAGCGCGCTGGCTCGCCTGGTCGATGTGCTCTCGCGCAGTGCCTTGTTGGCCGAGCGCCTGGCTGCGTATCCGCTGCTGCTGGACGAACTGCTCGATACCCGCATCAGCGGTCCGTTGCCCGACCGCGCCGCACTGCATACCGCATGCGTCGACACCTTGCAGATCGACGATACCGAAGCGGCCTTGCGCGAACTCAACGAGCGCCGGCTTGCGTTGAGCTTCCGCATTGCACTGGCCACCCTCGATGGTCGCCAGCAACCCGTGGACAGTACCCAGCAACTGGCCTGGCTTGCCGAGGCGGTGGTGCAGACGGTGTTGCAACTGGCGCGCCGCGAATTGGTCGCCGCGCATGGGCAGGTGCCCGGTGGCGCGTTCGCCATCATCGGCTATGGCAGTCTGGGCGGCCTGGAGCTGGGCTTCGGCTCGGATCTGGATCTGGTGTTTCTCTACGATCACCCACGCGAGGTGGAAGCCTCCGATGGCAAGCGACCGCTGGAAGCCGGGCGCTGGTTTGCGCGGCTTGCGCAGAAGGTGATGACATTGCTGGGCGCCGAAACCGGCGCCGGCCGTCTCTACGACATCGATGTGCGGCTGCGCCCGGACGGCGGCAAGGGTGCGTTGGTGTCCTCGCTCGCCAGCTATCGCGACTATCAACGCGATCGTGCCTGGACCTGGGAGCATCAGGCGCTGGTGCGCGCACGTGCGGTGGCCGGCGATGCCGCGCTTTGCGAAGCGTTCGTGCAGGTGCGTCGCGAGACGCTGACACGCGTGCGCGACCCCGCTCTGCTGCACGAGGACGTGCGCAAGATGCGTGCACGCATGCGCAGCGAACTCGATCGCAGCGATGCCGGGCGACTGGATCTCAAGCAGGGGGCCGGCGGTCTGGTCGACCTGGAATTCCTGTTGCAGGCCGGCGTGCTCGGCCAGGCCGCCCAGCATCCGGCGTTGCTGTTGGCCTGCGCCACGCCCGCATTGATCGACGCGCTGGTGCAGGTGCAGTGGCTACCGGCCGAGAGTGCAGCGCCGCTGCATCACGCCCACGCCACGTTGGTGGAGGCGGGCCTGAGTTGCACATTGGACCGTCGGCCACGCTTGGTGGTCTCCACGCCTCCGATTCGGGATGCTTGCCAAATTGTTGCAGCGATTGCAGATGCGCAGCAGTTGCGATTTCAGCCAGGAAAAGGTGCCTAAAGACGTCGGCGGAGCCAGCCGTTCTCCGCAGTGCGGCACGCCCGGCAGTCCTTGTGCGCTACGCATCAGCACTCGCTCGGGTCTAGGCGTTTCTGGTCATGGACCTTCCTGCATAGAACGCCTGTGCAGCATCCTTACAGACATTCTCGTAAAATACATCGGCATCCTCGGTGGTGTAGCCGGCTCCGACGAAGCATCCGCGCGCGATTTCATGCAACGTATGCCTGACGCTGCTCGCATCGTCGTATACAGCATTGAGGCATGCCACCACTACCCCTACATCCTGTTTGGAAAGACGGGGCTCACCGCTCATCAAGCGTGCGTGGTTGATGCATGCAACGGCATTTGCGCTGGTGAATGAATCGCCTAACCCGGAACAGTCTTCGAAGCCATTGCCTTGCGCGTTGAGCTTGAAGTGCACGATCGGCAGGCCTTCCATATTCTTCTGTTTCGCCATCTCCATGAAGTCTGCAAGAGCTTCGGGTCGATCCTGCAGGCGCCTAGACTGGAACTTCGTTTCCAAATGTTGCAATAACGGCCCGGCGACACTGGTGTTTTTTTTCAATACGCTGATGGACGGATCTTCGAACATCAGGGTCGCATCGATCCTGTCCGTTTGCTCCTGCGATAGCAGCCCGTTGGCGATCAGCGTTTTCATGATGACTTTTTCGGGGTGGCCCCAATGCTCGTCGGCGGCATACACCTGACGGAAATTCAGGATCGCTTGGCCGGCAGCGTGTTGTGCCTGCTTGCCAAGTTTGTCGTCGCCCTCCAGTGTACGTTCAAGCAATTCCATGCACTGTTTGAGCGACAACGCTCTGTCGCTCTGGGAATCCTGCTTGAAATGCTGCATGCCGCGATTGATGAAGGGCTGGGTGATTGATCGTGAGGTATATCCGCTTGCACCGGTCTGAGCATTGGGTACGCCGGTCAGAGAGTAATTGTTCTTGGTTTCGTAGAGCGGGCTTCTACTCAGGTCCGGATTGGCCGGGACATGCGTAGGGGCGTACTGGGCAATGCACTCGTCCCTGATGCGCTCGCCCTTGAGGCAGGCAAGGTTGGTGAGCAGCGATTGCCGTGCGTGCTGGCTGTCGAAGAGGTGGCCGATATGAACCTTGGTCGCCGCACGGTAGTCGCTCATGGTGGCGAACTGGTTGGACCCGCACGTTCTGATCGGTACGAAGGGACGGCTGTGCGATGCGCGTTCTCCTTCGGTAGCGCTGTGATACCGCGCGTGATAGCTCTCCGCTTTCACGCATGCTTTCTCAAGCCGATCATTGCTGCTAAATCCGGCCTTGCCGTCGCGGAGCGAGGTCGTTGAAAGAAAGAAGTTGTCTGCCACATAGCCTGCGCCAGCAATGCCAAGAGCGTACTTGGCAGCTCGTGTTGCCCACTGTCCGCCATGGTCTCTGCCATTCTTTGGTGTACCGTCCTGCGTATTGGGTGGACGCTGGCTTTGCTGTTTTTGCTTGTTCTTTCGAGTTGGCAACGCTCCCAGTAAGCCTGCCGTCGTTTCTGCACAGGGAGTGGCTGACGCCGACGCGGGGGTGGATAACCCGGTGGAGGTGCCAGGGGTCAGTAGCCGCTGGACGGTGGCCAACGGCAGTGAGGTTTTTGTTCGCATGATGGGTCTCCTAGAGTGCAGGACGGAAATCAGCGATGCCGGTTGAGTCGATGCTAGACGGGCCTATGACCGAACGTAATGAACAGAGCGTACGTAGTAGAGAATTGAGGGGCGTAGCACAACGTTTGCGGGTGCCGTCTGGTGGTTTCATCCATCATCGGTCAGCTCTGTGATTGAAGATGCGGACCGCCCAATCAATTTGGTGTAAGCAATCTCTCGTTCCGCCACGTGATAATGAATACGCCTTATCACGGTGGAGTCACCTGGATTTTCCTGTACTAGGACGTTGCTGACCAAACGCGATATGCCGGTGTTCTCGATGGTGCGTGCAACAGGGTGGGCGCATCAACCGTAGTCGACCTGTAAACCAAGCGTTTTTGATCCCAGTTGACTCACAGGACGACTGTGCCGCAGATCTGCGCACGCTTCCATTTCGACTGCGAAGATGTGATGTCATAAGCGAGCAGCCACGCTGTGGCTCGTATCAGGAGCGTGTGCGATCGATGCACTGCCGTTGGATGCAGGACGTACCCGTATCATGTCGATCCAGGTGTGTGCTGCAGTCACCCGCTCGCGCGCGGCGCACTCCGCCACAGCAGTGCGCGGAACGGTCCGAGCAGAAACACGCCCATGCCCAGCTTCACCGCCAGATCGCCGGCCGCCCAGCTGATCCACGGCAGGCCGGCGCCGGCAAAGGCGATGCTCCAGAAGATCGCCGTATCCAGCGTGGCGCTGCAGGTGGTCGCCACGATCGGCGCGCGCCACCAGTTGCCATTACGCAGACGATCGAACACGCTGATATCCAGCAACTGCGCAGCGATAAACGCGCTGCACGACGCGATTGCGATCCGTGGCGTCGCCAGCCAGATCGACAACACCACCGCGAGCGCAAAGCCGCACCAGGCCACCGTGCGCGCCGCGCGTGGGCCGAAGCGCCGATTGATCAGGTTGCTCACCAGAAACGCCAACGGATACGAAAATGCGCCCCAGGTCAGCCAATCGTTGATCGGGTACTGCACCAGGATGTTGGACAGCAGCACCACTGCGCCCATGGCCGAGACCGCCCACAACAGGGCGCGAACGGTGAGCGGTGCAAAGGTGGGAGCAGGCGCGGCAGGCATGGCGGGACAACAGCAGTCGTGGACGGCGCTAATTATCCGTGCGTCGCCGCGTATGGGCTACTGCGGCTTCTGGTCAGACTTCACTGTGCTAACAGCGGTCATCACGGACTGAGGCACGCTCGCGCGAAAGAAGGGCGCGAAACAGCCAACACACAGCGATCAGCTGCAGTAGGCAATGCGTGCGATGTGCTGTTGCAGGCTCACAGCGCGCTATTCGCCAGGGCCGTGTTACCAGGCCTGGCTGCTGTTCTGTGCAGCCGATTCCGCAGTCGGCACGAATGCCAGCGCCTCGCCCTGCGCCGATTGCACGGTCCAGCCCGCACCGGCGGGGCTTGGCTGGAAGGTCACCGTCTCGCCAACGCGGAACCCTGCAGCCGGTGCGTCATTGCGGACAGGCCAACGTAGCAATGCGGTGTTGGCAGCTTGCGCAGGATCCTGGAGCTGGACCTCGCTGCCGCCGTCGGGCGTGGGGCCTACCGATGTCACGCGCATTGGCGGTAACGGCCCGGCGGATGCCTTGTTCGACGCATGGGTGAGCGCCTCCGAGCCCGCTACTGCGCTGTGTGTCAGTGCCAACGACACGAAGTACGGCGCGGAGATCACCAGAATGGCCGACATCGCAGACGCGTCGCCACGGGTGATGGTGGTCAGGCCGGCCTGCGCCTGCATCGGCTGGCCGGCGCTGAGCGCCAGCAGCGCCACGAGGCTGACGGATCGGAAGGATGAGGTCATGGAGATGCTCCGTGCGCGGCAGCGCTGCGTGGAATGGAGAACTCCTGCAGCAGCGCCTTGCGCTGTTGCAGGAAGTCGAACACCGACTCGACCGTGATCACCGAGTAATTGCCGGAGATGCGTTCGTTGGCCGGATGGTCGCTCACTGCCGCATTGGCCACAAAGAAGCGGGCCCCAATGCGTTTACTCAAATCGAGATGCAGGCGGGTGGGTTGGTAATCGGCATGCTTGAGCCAGGCCTGCGCGCTACGGCGATCTACAACTGGCGCCGCCACCGCTGTGGCCTGTGCGTCGGATTGCGCAAGCGCGGCGGCCAGTACCTCCAGCACCCACTGATTGGAGTTCTGGTAATCGGTAGAAAACGGGTAGGCGATCATGCTGTAGCGCGGCGTGTGCAGGGCGTGCGCCAGGGTACCGGGATCCTGCAACAAGTGCTGCAGCGTTTGTTGCACCTCAGGCGAGGGCACGCCGACGCGCAGATCCGCATGCAGCGCGCTTTCGCCAATGAAATTGCTCAGACCTTCGCGATAGAGCTCGGAGGTGTCGGATTTGCAGTGATTGAGCAGGTGCGTGACGCGCCAGTTGCCATCGTCTTCGCGCAGTGCGAAGGCGAGATGACTATGTTTCAGCCCATACCGGCTCAAGTCCTGGCCACCGCGTGCCAACAGGACGACGCGTGCACCGTCCAGCCTGTCCAGCGTCTGCTGCGTGGACCGGGCCAGGTCGAACATGGCCGCCAGCGTGGCCGGTGTCGGGTAGTGCGGGATGCAGGTCGGCGCACCGATCGCAGGTAGGGTGGCAAGGAACAGCATGATCGCCATTGCGTAGCGCATGCGGTGTCCGTGAGAGCGCTGCATCTGGGGGCATCTTCCTTGTACGGTCTTGGCGTTGCTGTTGGCCCGGTCATAAGCCCAGGCGCATACGCACCTGCGCCGCAATCCGTTCGGTTTCGCGTACCGGTGTCATAGCGGCCGTGGCAGCCAGAACTTCATCGGCTGCGCACAGGCGCTGGCGCTGCTGCAGTGCCTGCACATAGGCGCCGACACGGCCGCGCGCGAATTCCGCGCAGGCCGCCACCACCGGCACGGGTGTGGCGCAGGCTTCGGAGAGCAGGTTGACCGAATCGGCGCTGGCCACGATCGCGTCCGCCCAGCCCAGCAGGCCGGCATACGGGTTGGCACCATCGCGCGCGTCGCACCACAGCAGGCCGGGGTTGCCCTGCTGCAGGGTGCGCAACAGCGCAACGGCCTCCGGCGGCGTGCGGCGCGAGGCGGTGATCAACAGGCTGCCGCCTGCGGCGCGCACCTGCGCCTGCACGGCATTGCACTGCGCCGCCAGCGCCTGCGATGTCCACGGCACCTGCGTGGTGGGCCCGCCGATCAACAGCGCCACGCGTGGGCCCGGCAGTGCGCCTACAGCGGGGAATGCCGCGCGCCCGGCGGCCAGCCAGGCGTCGTCCACCGGATGCAGGCTGCCAAGCAGGGTGAGCACGTTCTCGCCACGCAGTGCATCGTGCTCGGGCACCACCACTAAGTCCCACTGGCGCCGGTCGAGCCGCGGGTCCAGGATCTGCACCGCCACGCTGCCGCGGGCGCGCAGCAGACGCGTGGCCAACGCCGCCTGGCGTCCGCAGCCAATCGCCAGGCCGGGTGGCTGTTGCAGCTGCGCGGCAAATGCCGGCCCGAAGGCCGCGCTGGCGCCGGGCAGGCGTCGCGGCGCGGCCCAGCGCCAGGGCGCTCTGGCCTGCAGATGCAGTGCATGCAAGGTGTCGGGGTGCAGGGCGCGGGCCAGCGCTTCGGCCTGGCGGGCATTGCCGGCGCGCCCGTCGCTCACCGCCCAGGTCACTGCCATCGTTTCAGATCCGACATAGATTTGTTTCAGATTGAGCGTGTGTTCCAGCAATCGCACCACTCTACACTGCGGGTCTTCACACTGGCGCCGTTGCTGCACCCTACTGTCGCCATCCCACTGTCTCCCGGAGTCTCCATGTCCGACCTGCTCAACGCTGCCGCGCTGGATCAGCTGTTTCGCACCGCCCGCACGCAAAACGCCTTCCTCGATACGCCGGTCAGCGAAGACCTGTTGCGCGAGCTCTATGACCTGGTCAAGTGGGGCCCCACCGCGGCCAACGGCTCGCCGGCGCGGTTCGTGTTCGTGACCACCGCCGAGGGCAAGGAAAAGCTCAAGCCCGCATTGTCCGAGGGCAACGCCGCCAAAACCCTGGCCGCACCGGTGACGGCGATCATTGGGTTTGACGAAGACTTCCACGAGAAGCTGCCGTACCTGTTCCCGCATGCCGATGCCAAGAGCTGGTTCGACGGCCCGCGTACGGCGCGCACCGAGTCGGCATTCCGCAACAGCTCGCTGCAGGGCGCGTACCTGATCCTGGCCGCGCGTGCGCTGGGCCTGGATGCCGGCCCGATGTCCGGCTTCGACAATGCCAAGGTGGACGCCGCGTTCTTTGCCGGCACGCCGATTAAATCCAACTTTCTGGTCAATCTCGGGTACGGTGACCCGGCCGGGCTGTTCCCGCGCCTGCCGCGCCTGAGTTTCGACGAAGCCGCACGCATCGCTTAAGCGCGCGGTCGCTGTTTCCCGCAGTCCTCGTCCGTCTGCCCCTGTCCCATCGCGTCGCCTCGGCGCGCTCACCCATCTCAAGGAGTTTCAATGAAGACCACCCATAAGCTGTTGCTGCCGCTCGCCCTGACCCTGGCCATTGCCGCCTGCTCGAAGCCGGCCGACAACGCCGCCGCGCCGGCTGCCGAAACCCCGGCCGCCACCGCCCCGGCCGATGCCGCCGCTGCTGCGCCCGCACCGGCTGCCGATGCGTCGACCGCGCCGGCCGTGCAGATGGCCTCCGGCACCTACACGTTGGACCCGACCCACACCGACGTGCTGGCGCAGTGGAGCCACTTCGGCTTCTCCAACCCCACCGCGCACTTCGGCAATGTCGACGGCACCCTGGTCTACGACGCGGCCGACGTGACCAAGTCGACCGTGCAGGTGACCCTGCCGCTGTCCGGCTTGAACAGCTTCACCGCCAAGTTCGACGAACACCTGAAGAGCGGTGATTTCTTCGACGCGGCCAAGTTCCCGAGCGCCACCTTCAAGAGCACCAAGGTCGAGTCGGCCGGCACCAACAAGCTGACCGTCACCGGCGATCTGACCATCAAGGACCAGACCAAGCCGGTCGTGCTGGACGTCACCCTCAACGGTGCCGGCGAGCACCCGATGAAGAAGGTGCCGGCCGCTGGTTTCGACGCCACCACCACGATCAAGCGCAGCGATTTCGGCGTTGGCCAGTACGCGCCGAACGTCAGCGACGAGGTCAAGATCCGCATCACCACCGAGGCCCTGCAGGCCAAGGCCGGCGACGCCGCCGCGAAGTAATTCGCCGCGCTGTCGATGCACCGGTGCGCGCAATCGCACCGATGTGTGGAATACAAAAAGCCCGCCAATTGGCGGGCTTTTTGTTTGTGCGCGTGACCGGCGCCATGCAGTGATGCGGTGAGCCACAACCGCTCAGCTCGTGTAGGAGCGGCCCAGGCCGCGAGGGCTCCACCCTCAGCCCAACACCACGCACCACCCACGCCGTAAACCACGCACCAACGCCTCACTCCCCAGCCGGATTCGCCTTCCAATAGCCCTTTGCACGCACCGACTCCTTGTCCACCTGCAGGTGCTCTTCCAGGAACTTGCGCATTGCCCGCGCGCGCATCGATTCGGCGCCGATCCAGTAGAACGTGTCGCCGTCGTGCGGCTCGTAGTCGCGCAGGCTGTCTTCCAGCAGCGTGCTCGTCGCAGCGTCGAAGCCGTTGCGCTCCAGCCAGTAGATGTCCACGTCGGCAGCGCTGAGCAGCTCCTGGCGCTCGGCCGCGTCGGCAATCTCGATATAGACCTCCGCGTGCATGTCGGCCGGCATGGCTTCCAGCCAGCGGCCGATTGCGGGCAACGCGGTTTCGTCGCCGAGCAGCACGTAGTGGTCGTAGTCGTCGGCCACCAGGAACGAGCCGCGTGGGCCGCCGATCTTCAAGTCATCGCCGGGCTGCGCCTGTGCCGCCCAGCTGGAGGCCACACCATCGCCATGCAGCACGAAATCGATGCTCAATTCGCCGCTCTGCGGGTCGAAATAGCGCGGGGTGTAGTCGCGGCCGGGCGAGGGCATGGCGCCTGCGTCGTAGCGCGGGCCCTCGGCCGTCATCGTCGGCAGCACGAAGGCGCCGTCGGCATTGGGAAAGAACAGTTTGACGTGGTCGTCCGGCGCATCGCTCTGGAAACCGGCCAACTCGCTGCCGCCAAACACGATGCGGCGCATCTGCGGGGTGATCGTTTCGCAGCGCAGCACCTGCACGGAGCGCAGGCGGGGATCACGGCGAACTTGGGTATTGGTGTGGACAGCCATGGAGTGCAATTCCTGGGGGAAGGCCACGCAGCGCGTGGCGGGGGAGGGGCGCGTCGGCGCGGTCAGGTTGGCGCGGACCAATGTCACGTACAAGCGCGGTGCGCAGGCTCAGGTGTCGCCTGGCTCCATGCCGTCGGCGGCGGCGTTGAGCAGCGCGGCAATGCGCGCGGTTTCGGCCTCGGTCCATTGCCCATGCCGGGCGAACAGGCCGTGTTTGATGCGGTGGATGGCGTCGCGGATCGGCGGCGGTGTCTGTGCCTTGATCAGGTCGCGCGCGCGCCGGTGCGTGCGTGCCAGGGCGGCGTCCAGTGCATCGCGGTGCGCACTGGCGTGGCCGCGGCCGGCCTCGGTGATCTGGTAACGCTTGCGCCCGTGGTCCTGGTCGGTGAGCACCCAACCGTCGGCTTCCAACTGCGCCAGCGCCGGGTAGATCGTGCCGGCGCTGGGCGTATACAGCCCCTTGAACAGCTGGGCGATCTGGCGCATCAGCTCGTACCCATGGCGCGGCTGCTGCTCGATCAGCGCCAGCAACAGCAGACGCAGGTCGCCATGGCCAAGCGGGCGCGCGGTGCCGGATCGCCGGGCGCGCCCTGTGGGACTGTCGAAATCTGACGCGGCGATGAGGTCTGAGGGAGTTTGCATTCGATATATCGAAGTTTTCGAAACGATATATCGAAAGGCAGGCTGCGGCAAGCGTGCAACTGTCGCCCAGCTGACTTGCACGGCACAGAAACTGCTTGGCGCAGCTTGATGCTGCAGCGCCGCTAGACAGGGAAAGGTTGCATAATTACGATGTAATTACTTCGACATTACGGGCTCGGCCCGGTGAGGCGTACGCGATGAGTCGACAGTGGGACACCCAGGCCGAGAGCCGCCGCCAGCGCCTGCAGCGCGCCGCCGCGCTCGCGCCCCGCGGGCGGGTGGTGGCCGCCGACGATGTGGTGGCGCTGCTGGAAGCGGTGATCGAGCCGGGCGACCGCGTCTGCCTGGAAGGCAACAACCAGAAGCAGGCCGATTTCCTGGCGCGCTGCCTCACCGAGGTGGACCCGGCGCGCGTGCACGACCTGCACATGGTGCAGTCGGTGCTGTCGCTGCCCGCGCACCTGGACGTGTTCGAACGCGGCATCGCCAAGCGTCTGGATTTCTCGTTCTCCGGCCCGCAGGCCGCGCGCCTGGCCGGGCTGGTGAGCGAAGGGCGCATCGAGATCGGCGCCATCCACACCTATCTGGAATTGTTCGGCCGCTATTTCATCGACCTCACCCCGCGCATCGCGCTGGTCACCGCGCAGGCCGCCGACCGCCACGGCAATCTCTACACCGGCCCCAACACCGAAGACACGCCGGTGATCGTGGAGGCCACCGCGTTCAAGGGCGGCATCGTCATTGCGCAGGTCAACGAAATTCTGGACACGCTGCCGCGCGTGGACATCCCGGCCGACTGGGTGGACTTCGTCACCCACGCGCCCAAGCCCAATTACATCGAACCGCTGTTCACCCGCGACCCGGCGCAGATTTCCGAGATCCAGGTGCTGATGGCGATGATGGCCATCAAGGGCATCTACGCCGAATACGGTGTGGACCGGCTCAATCACGGCATCGGTTTCGATACCGCTGCAATCGAATTGCTGCTGCCCACCTACGCCGAGTCGCTGGGGCTGAAGGGCAAGATCTGCCGGCATTGGGCGCTGAATCCGCATCCGGCGCTGATCCCGGCGATTGAGTCGGGCTTCGTGCAATCGGTGCATTCGTTCGGCTCGGAACTGGGCATGGAGAAGTACATCGCCGCGCGCCCGGATGTGTTCTTCACCGGTGCCGACGGCAGCATGCGTTCCAACCGTGCGCTTTCGCAGACCGCGGGTTTATATGCGTGCGACATGTTCATTGGCTCCACCTTGCAGATCGATTTGCAAGGCAACAGTTCCACCGCCACGCGCGACCGCATCGCCGGCTTCGGGGGTGCGCCGAATATGGGTTCAGATGCGCGGGGCCGCCGCCATGCAAGCGCTGCGTGGCTCAAGGCCGGCCGCGAAGCCGCACGGCCGGGCGAGATGCCGCGCGGGCGCAAGCTGGTGGTGCAGATGGTGGAAACCTTTCGCGAACACATGGCGCCGGCCTTCGTCGACAAGCTCGATGCGTGGGAGCTGGCCGAGCGCGCCAACCTGCCGCTGCCGCCGGTGATGATTTACGGCGACGACGTCAGCCATGTGCTCACCGAAGAAGGCATCGCCAATCTGCTGCTGTGCCGCACGCCGGAAGAACGCGAGCAGGCGATTCGCGGGGTGTCCGGTTACACCGCGGTCGGCCTGGGCCGCGACAAGCGCATGGTGGAAAACCTGCGCGACCGCGGGGTCATCAAGCGTCCCGATGATCTGGGCATCCGCCCGCGCGACGCCACTCGCGATCTGCTTGCCGCGCGCACGGTCAAGGACCTGGTGCGCTGGTCCGGTGGGTTGTACGACCCGCCGAAACGTTTTCGCAACTGGTAGGGGTATTGCATGGAAACCCTGCGTTATCGCTTCGATGGCCGCAATGGCGCACGCACCGGGCTCGATCACGCCCTGGTCGGCGTGGTCGCCTCCGGCAATCTGGAAGTGCTGGTCGAGCGCGTGCCGCTGGACGGCGCGATGGAGATCGAAATCGTCACCGCCGCACGCGGCTTTGGTGAGATTTGGCAAGCGGTGCTGGACGATTTCGCCGCGCGTCACCCGCTGCAGGACGTGCGCATCAGCATCAACGATGTGGGCGCTACGCCGGCGGCGGTGAGCCTGCGTCTGGAGCAGGCCATCGACGTGCTGCAAGGAGCCGACGCATGAGCCGCCACGATCCAGTACACACCCCTGACCTCGTAGGAGCGCGCTTGCGCGCGAGGGGCATGACCGGTAGAGCCTCATTCGCGCACAAGTGCGCTCCTACGCAAGCAGTCATCAGCCAACGCATCAGTACTGTAGGAGCGCGCTCGCGCGCGATGGGCGTTACCGGTAAGGCCTCAATCGCGCACCAGTGCGCCCCTACGCAAGCAGTCCACGGCCAACGCATCAGCACCGTAGGAGCGCGCTCGCGCGCGATGGGCGTTACCGGTAAGGCCTCGATCGCGCACCAGTGCGCTCCTACGCAAGCAGTCGCCAGCCAACGCATCAGCACTGTAGGAGCGCGCTCGCGCGCGATGGGCGTTACCGGTAAGGCCTCGATCGCGCACCAGTGCGCTCCTACGCAAGCAGTCACCAGCCAACGCATCAGCACCGTAGGAGCGCGCTCGCGCGCGATGGGCATTACCAGTAACAACGCCTCAATCGCGCCCACCTGCGCTGCTACACACACCATCCGGAGCCGCGCATGAGCACCACCGTTCCCATGGCCGAGCGCAGCTACTACGAAGCCGACGCGCGCGAGCGCATCGACGGGCTACTGGACGCCGGCAGCTTCACTGAATTCGTCGGCCCATGTCGCCGCCTGATCAGCCCGCACCTGGCGCAACTCGACACCCCCGGCGCATTCGACGACGGCATCGTGGTCGGCGAAGGACGCCTGCGCGGACGCCACGTGCTCATCGCCGCCCAGCAAGGCGCCTTCATGGGCGGTGGTGTTGGCGAAGTGCATGGCGCCAAACTCACCGGCTTGCTGGAACGCGCGGCGGCCACCACGCCCGATGCGGTGGTGCTGTTGCTCGACACCGGCGGCGTGCGCCTGCACGAAGCCAATGCCGGCCTGATCGCCATCTCCGAAATCATGCGCGCCACCCTGGGTGCCCGCGCGGCCGGCGTGCCGGTGCTGGCGCTGATCGGCAGCGGCAATGGCGCCTTCGGCGGCATGGGCATCGTGGCGCGCTGCTGCAGCGCGGTGATCATGTCCGAAGAAGGGCGGCTGTCGTTGTCCGGCCCGGACGTGATCGAAACCGTGCGTGGCGTGGAAGAATTCGACGCACGCGATCGCGCGTTGGTATGGCGCGTCACCGGCGGCAAGCACCGCTATTTGATTGGCGATGCACAGACGCTGGTGCCCGACCGCATTGCCGCCTTTGCAGACGCCGCGGCCACCACGCTGGACACACTGGCCGAACCGCAGGGCGATGCCGCGTTGCAGGCACTGGAGCGCGAACACCACGCGCTGGCGGCGCGCATCACCGCGTATGGCGACTGCCGCGACGGGGTGGAGATCTGGCGCCGCCAGGGCATTGCCGACCCGGAGCGCTTGCCGCTGCTGGACACCGACGCCTTCCTCGCGGCCACTGCCGACCGGAGCACGCCATGACGCTGAGCGCGTTATTCGACCAGCTGTTTCCGCTGGGCCACGCCATCGCGTGCCACGACGATGTGCTGACCGGCAGCGCCACCACCGCGGCCGGCGAAGTCACCGTGATCGGCACCGCCAACAAGCTGGAGGTCGGTGTGGACCATGCGCTCGCCCTGGCCGCCGCGGTGTTGGCCAGCACGCGCACGCATCCGCAGCGGCCGATCGTGATGCTGGCCGACACCGCCGGGCAACGGCTGGCACGGCGTGACGAATTGCTCGGCATCAATGGCTATTTCGCGCATCTGGCCAAGTCGCTCGATTTGGCACGCGCACGCGGCGCACGCTTGGTGACTCTGGTGTATGGCGAATCGGTGAGCGGCGGGTTTCTGTCGTTCGGCTTGATGGCCGACCACATCCATGCCCTGCCGGATGCGCAGATCCGCGTGATGGACCTGCGTGCGATGGCGCGCGTGACCAAGCAGACTGTGGACACGTTGCAGGCCTTGAGCAAGAGCTCGCCGGTGTTCGCGCCGGGCGTTGAAAGCTACGTGCGCATGGGCGCAGTGGAATCGCTGTGGGACGGCGAACTGGCGCAAGCCTTGCTCGACGCCCTGGCAACGCCGAGCACCGGTGATCAGCGGCGTACGCTCGGTGCCGAGCGCGGTGGCCGCACGCTGGCGCGCGATGTCAGCGCTGCCGTGGCAGCAGGCGAGGCCTGAGCATGGCCGGCCGCCACGCCCTGGTGTGGTTACGGGCAGATGCGCCCTGGCAGGCGCTCACGCCTGGCGCACAGCCGCGGCTGCAGGCCTGGTTTGCAGCGGGATTTCCGGCGGTGGTTGCACGCCGCGATGGCGCTGAACAGCCCGGCCAGGTGGGGCTGGGCGTGCCGTTGCCACCTGCTGACGGCAAACAACGTATTGCGTTGTGCGCGCAAGTGAGCGACATCGCCCGCAGCGTGCCTGCGCTGGCCTTGCCCGAGGTCATCTCGCATGCGCCACCGCAATGGCAGGGCGCGCTGCAGGCACTGCAGGCGCAGGCCACAGCCATCGGCATGCAGCCGCGCGTCTTCGGCAGCTTTGCGTTTCAGGCAGTGACCGCGCTGCCGTATGTGCATGCCGCTTCGGACGTGGATCTGCTGTGGACACTGGACACGCCTACACAGGCGCATGCGGTGGTCACGCTGCTGCAGCAGTGGGAACACGTCACGGCACGACGTGCCGATGGCGAACTGTTGCTGCCCGACGGCAACGCGGTGAACTGGCGCGAATATGCCGGCGGTGCGCAGCAGGTGCTGGTGAAGCGCAACGACGGATGCCGGTTGCTGCCGCGCACCGCGCTGTTTCCAGAGCGGTGCGCAGCATGAACATGCGTGCAGCACATCACCCTGCATCGCGGGGCATCACCGCAGCCCCCGTAGGAGCGCGCCCGGGCGCGACGGGCATTCCCGGTAACGCGCCCGAAACAGCGTGCGCTATCGATATGGAGGGCACTCGTCTGTCCTCGGTCACCACTGGCCTAGCGTCAGCGCCTGGCATCGTAAGCAGCAGCACGCTGCCGAATCGCGCTACGCAGGCACTCCACGCCGATGCGGCGCCTCGGCAAGTTCCAGTGTCCACAGGCGAAAGACCGCGCCACGTTCCACACGCAAGCGCTATCACTGACACGGAGACGCACACCCCCGCGGGCGTGCCATCTGCAGCAACTGCATCGCACCTGGCCCACCGCCTGGGCCGCCTGGCGGTATGCGCACTGCACGCCGAGCTGGCCTGCGCGCCCAAGCCGGGCCTGGTCACGCCGTTCGATGCAGGCAGCCATACCGACATGGATGCGTCCACCTTCCTGCGCAGCCTGTTTGCGTTGCGTGGCTATTTTGTGGCCATCGCACAGGCCGGAATTGCGCAGGCGCCGTTCGAGCACCTGCGCCAGCTCGGCATCGCTGCCGAGGCCGCGATGGCGCGTGCCACCGGCTGTATCAACACCCACCGTGGCGCCATCTTCAGCCTCGGCCTGCTCACTGCACAGGCAGCGCGCCTGCGTGCGGTGCATGGGCGCCAGCCCAGCGGCGAGCAGGTGTGTTGCGCAGTGCAGGCGTGGAGCGCCGCGCTGCAGGCCGCACCGCTGGATTCCCAAAGTCACGGCCAACGCATGCGTGCGCAGTACCGCGTGGCCGGTGTGCGCGAGCAGGCCGCAGCCGGCTACCCCCTGCTACGCGATGTGGCCTTGCCGGCGCTGCGTGCTGCGATGGCTAGTGGCGCATCGCGTGAGGCGGCGTTGGCGCAGACGTTGATGCAGCTCATCGCCGAGGTGGACGATCTCAATCTGCTGCATCGTGGCGGCCAGGCCGGCTTGGCACATGCGCAACAGCAGGCGCGCGCGTTCCTGGCGGCCGGCGGCATTGCACAGGCGGGCTGGCGTGCGCAGCTGGCACGGATCGGTGACGGATTCGTCGTCCGCCGGCTCAGCCCGGGCGGCAGCGCCGACCTGTTGGCCTGTGCGTGGTTTTTGCATGCGCAGGAGGCGCTGTAAGCATGCGCACCGCACTGCTGGCAGCACAGCTTTCAAGTGTGCCGGCTGGATGCGCGTCAGGTCTGCAGGGCAAACAGCAATACCTGCGCGGCAATGGCCAGCGCGCACGCCGCCACAACGACACGCGCGGCACGCGTCAGGCGCACACATCGCGAGGCTGCGCATGAGCCTCGCCATCCTGTGCCCAGGGCAGGGCGGCCAACACGCCGGCATGTTCGCGCGCATCGCGCAGCTGCCTGTGGCCTCCGAGGTGATCGCCACCGCTGCCAGCGTGCTTGGCGCCGATCCCATCGCACTCGCTGCCGATCCGCGTCGCTTCGACAACGCCATTGCGCAACCGCTGGTCTGCGCCGGCACGTTGGCGCATTGGCAGGCATTGCGTACGCAGTTGCCCACCCCAACCCTGGTGCTCGGCTACAGCGTGGGCGAGCTTACCGCGCACGCGGTGGCCGGCAGCATCGATATCCCTACCTGCCTGCACCTCGCGGCCACCCGCGCACGGGTGATGGATGCCGCCAGCCCGGCAGACGCCGGCCTGATGGCCGTGGTCGGCCTGCCGATCACCGCCTTGGACGCGCTCTGCCAGAGCCATGGCGTGGCCCTAGCGATCATCAACGGCGACGACCATGCCGTGCTCGGCGGGCCGCGCAGTGCGCTGGCCGCACTGGGCAACGATGCCTCCGCGCGCGGGGCCCGCGTCACCCACTTGCCGGTCAGCGTGCCGGCGCATACGCACTGGCTGCAGCCGGCCGCCGATGCGTTCGCCGCGGTGCTGCAGGACAGCGCCGTGCGTGCGCCAATGCATCGCGTGCTGGCCGGCATCGATGCGCGTGCCGTTACTACGCCACAGGCGGTGGTGAGCAGCCTGTCTGCGCAGATCGCGCGCACCGTGCGCTGGCATGACGTGCTGGTGCAGGCCGCCGAACGTGGCGCGCGGGTGTTTCTCGAACTTGGCCCGGGCAGCGCGTTGGCACGCATGGCGCGTGAGCTGCTGCCTGCGTGCGAAGCGCGCTCGGTGGAGGATTTCCACAGCCTGGACGGTGCCGCCGAGTGGGTGAGCGCCGCCTGCGAGCGTGTGGCGTGAGGTGCGGTTGACCGTGACGCACAGGTAGTAACCCTGGGGTGGCGGGCGGCCATCCGTGCTGTACGCGTATCAGGTGTCTGGGAGGGCGCATGACCCCGCAAATTGCAACGATTCTTGGCTTGGTGATCATGTTCATCGTGGCCACCGCATTGCCCATCAACATGGGTGCGGTGGCCTTCGCGCTGGCCTTCATCATCGGGGGCGTGTGGGTGGGGCTGGACGGCAAGGAGGTCCTGGCCGGCTTCCCGGGCGATCTGTTCCTCACCCTGGTCGGCATCACCTATCTGTTCGCCATCGCGCAGAAGAACGGCACCATCGATCTGCTGGTGCACTGGGCAGTCCGCGCAGTGCGTGGGCGCATCGTGGCCATTCCGTGGGTGATGTTCCTCATCACCGGCCTGCTCACCGCGTTTGGTGCGTTGGGGCCGGCGGCGGTGGCCATCATCGGCCCGGTGGCACTGCGCTTTGCCAAGCAGTACCGCATCAATCCCTTGATGATGGGCTTGCTGGTGATCCACGGCGCGCAGGGCGGCGGGTTTTCGCCCATCAGCGTGTATGGCGGCATCACCAACAAGGTGGTGGAAAAGGCCGGGCTCGATGTCACCGAGATGGCCGTATTCCTCACCAGCCTGGGCTTCAACCTGATGATGGCGATCATCTGCTTCTGCGCCTTTGGTGGTCTGCAGTTGATGCGCCGGAACGAGCTGTCGCTGGCCGATGCGCAATACGTGCCGGTGGCCGACGACCAGGCCTCCAAGCGCCCGTTCGCCATCGAAGGCCACGGTGCGTTGGTGGCGGCCGGCGGCGGCACCTTGTCGACCAACCCGCTCGCGCTGGAAGCGGTGGCCATCACCCGCGACCGCGTGATCACCCTGGTCGGCCTGCTCGGGCTGGGCGTGGCTGCGCTGGTCTACAACCTCAACGTCGGCCTGGTGTCGATCACCGTTGCGGTGGCACTGGCGCTGATTTCGCCCAGCGCGCAGAAAGGCGCAGTGGATGGCATCAGCTGGTCCACGGTGTTGTTGATCAGCGGCGTGGTGACCTATGTGGCGGTGCTGGAAGAGGCTGGTGCGGTGGATTACATCGGCACCGGCGTCTCGCACATCGGCATGCCGCTGCTGGGCGCGTTGCTGGTCTGCTACGTGGGCGGCATCGTGTCGGCGTTTGCCTCGTCGGCGGCGGTGCTCGGTGCCACCATTCCGCTGGCGGTGCCGTTCCTGATGCAAGGGCATCTGGGCGCGGCCGGTGTGATCTGCGCATTGGCGGTGTCGTCCACCATCGTCGATGTCAGCCCGTTTTCCACCAATGGCGCGCTGGTGGTGGCCTCGGCCGCCAAGGAAGAGCGCGACGCGCTGTTCCGCCGTTTCCTGGTCTATAGCGGCCTGGTAGTGGTGCTCGGCCCTCTGGCGGCGTGGCTGCTGTTCGTGGTGCCGGGTTGGCTGTGAGCCGGCATGCCGCCAGCAGGGCAGGGGGGGCGCGCCCGTAGAATGGGCGCCCTCTTCCTTGCCACGACGATGTTCCCGCCATGACCCTCGCCCCCGATTCGCGCACGACCAAGAAGCGCGTACCGCTCTACGAGGAAGTGGCCGAGCGCCTGCGCCAGAAGATCTACGACTACGTGCTGCCACCGGGCGAATGGATCGACGAACCCGCCCTGGCCGAGGAACTGGGCATCAGCCGTACCCCGCTGCGCGAGAGCCTCAAGCTGCTGGCGGCCGAAGGCCTGGTGCAGCTGGACGCCGGCCGTGGCAGCCGGGTCACGCGCTTGTCGCTGGAAGACCTCAACCAGCTGTTCCCGGTGATGGCGATGCTGGAAGGCCGCTGCGCGCACGACGCGGTCAAGCGCATCGACGCGGCCGGCGTGCAGCGATTGGAGGAACTGCATGCGGCGATGGAAGCGGCCTCTGCTGCTGGCGACCTTGCCGAGTACTACCGCAACAATTATCTGATCCACGAAACCGTGCAGCACTACGCGGGCAATCCGTGGTTGATCCGCGTCACCCACGATCTGCACCGCATTCTCAAGATGCACCGCGGCAGGCAGTTGCTCACGCCCGGGCGCATGGCGCAGTCGTTGGCCGAGCATCGGGAGTTGATGGAGTGCGTGCGGCGCGGCGATGCAGACGGTGCCGAGCGGACCATGCACACGCATCTGTTGAGTCAGGGGCAGGCGTTGGCGGCGTATGTGGCGGCGGGGGGAATGTTGAATGTGCCTGCGCCGTTGCCGCGGTCGGGTGGGGTTTAGGGGGTTTTCTTTCTGCTGTTTTGAGGCTTTGTTCGCTGGGTGGGTGAGGGTGCAGCGGCATGTGGCTGTTTCGCTGTCGCGAATCTTGGGCAGTATTTCGGGGTGTTCTAAGTGCGGTGCAATTGCGAAGTGCGGAGCACGGCAAAGTGCAGGGCACGGCAAGTGCAGGGCACGGCAAGTGCAGGGCACGGCAAGTGCAGGGCACGGCAAGTGCAGGGCTTTCGCGCCTGCGGCGCGAGTTCCTTTTGTCTTGGCAAAAGGAACCAAAACCGCTGTCGCCGACGCAATCCGGTGCGGTGAAGCCGCACCGGTGCCCTGCGCTCCTCGCCACGCGCGGCACGGCGCCCAAACTCGCTACGCTCAGACAAGGGCGCCTCTTCGGCCACGCGTGACTGCGGTGCTCGGCTTGCTTTAAGGCGACTTGGAGGGAGCCAAGGCAAACGGCAGAGCAAGGCCAACAACAGAGCAAGGCCAACAACAGAGCAAAAGCCAACGGCAGAGCAAAGGCCAACGGCAGAGCAAAGGCCAACGGCAGAGCAAAGGCCAACGGCAGAGCAAAGGTCAACGGCAGAGCAAAGGTCAACGGCAGAGCAAAGGTCAACGGCAGAGCAAAGGTCAACGGCAGAGCAAAGGTCAACGGCAGAGCAAAGGTCAACGACAGAGCAAAGGCCGACGCTCAAAATATGGGCAGAGGCAGAGGCAGAGGCAGAGGCGATCCGCACGAACACGTAAACCACTCCCTTCTCCCCTCGGGAGAAGGTGCCCGAAGGGCGGATGAGGGTACGGGTGCTGCACTACGCTTGGCCAACGCTAGCAGCCAGCGCAGTGGTCGTCAGGTGTATGTGGAGAGGTGCGTCGTACGTCCGGTTCCTCTTGGAAAGGTTCCCGAAGGTCATGAGAGCGCGGTGCTGCAATAGGCCCATGCAATTCGAGTAAATCCGCTCAGATGTTCAATCAGGTGCGTGTTGGGCAGTCGCGTCAGTACGTCCGGCTCTCATCCGGGAAGGCGCAAAAGGAAAAGACGAGGCGGCTGCAGTGCTAACGCTCGGGCATCGCAAGCAATCGTTCAACTTGTTCAATCAGTGCATGTTGGGTAGATGCGTCCAGCACTTCCGGCTCTGCTCCGGCAAGGTGCCTAACAAATAGACGAGGCTGCGGCTGCAGCGCTAACGCTCGGGCAACGCAAGCGATCCCTCAACCTGTTCAATCAGTGCATGTTGGGCAGATGCGTCCAGCACGTTTGGCTTTCCTCGAACAACGATCCAAAGGACAGGCCAGGCGACAGTTGAAGCGCTAATGCCCAGGCAAAGCAATCAACCCCTCAACCTCTTCAATCAGGTGTGTGTTTGGCAGTTGCATGAAAACGTCCGGATGGGCGTAACCCCAGGCAACCGCAGCAAATGGGAGGCCAAGCACCTGTGCGGCTTCCCAGTCGGCGACTTGGTCGCCGACGTAGATGGCTTGTGCGGGGGTGTGGCCGGTGGCGCGTAGCACGCGGCGCAGGGCGCGGTGTTTGCCTAGCAGGTGGGCGCCGCCTTCGAACACGGCGAACAGGGCGCTCAGCTCCGCGCCGAGGGCGCGTTGTACGTTCTCCACCGAGTTGGACGACACCAGGGCCAGCCGGGTGCCGCTGGCGTGGAGGGCGCGCAGTGCCGCGTCCACGCCCGGGAACAACGCAGGTGGAGGTGCGGCGCGCATCAGGCGGATGAAGTCGGCGGCCACCAGGGGCACACGCCAGCTGCGTAGGCCTGAGTGTTTGAGTAATTCGCGGGTGGTCAGCCGGCGTGCGGCATCCACTTCGTGCGCTTCGGCGGCGCGGAAGCCGTGGCGGGCGGCCAGGGTGCGCTGGGTGCTCAGGAAGAACCCGAACGAATCCGCCAAAGTGCCGTCGAAATCGAAAATGATCAGTGCGGGCATTGCGACGCAGGGGTATCGGGCGCCCTAGCGTACGCGCCAGTACACGTTCGCCGCACGCACACACGTCCCCACGTGTGCGCGCAGGCGATGGCGTCAGGCGTTGGCGAAGTGCGACACGATCGGCGCATCGCCGTTGGCGTGTTCTTCGATCACCTTGCGCTGCATGGTGGACAAGTACGCGTCCAGTTCTTCGGTGGAGGCGAACACATCACTCAACGGCACGGCCTTGACCATGTCGAAGACCTTGCGGATCTGCGGCTGCGGGTGCGCCACCAGCACCTTGCCGTGCCGCGTGGCCAGGGCCTTGCGTGCCTTGAAGATGCTGCGGATGCCGGCGCTGGAGATGTACTCCAGGTCGGCCAGGTCCAGCACCAGGGTGGTGATGGGGGTGGCCAGCAGCGGCGACAGCGCTTCGTCCAGGTCGTGGAAGGTGTGGGTGTCCAGGCGCCCGCTGAGGGTGACGCGTTGGCGGGTGTCTTGCGGCGGGTCGATCTGAATGGCGAGCGTGGTCATGGCAATGCCTCGGGGACGGGGGCGTACGGCTGTAACAGGGTGATGCGCACCACGTTGTATGCGCCATCGCGGTGGTAGTGGATGTGATCGGCGAACTGATGCACCAGATACAGGCCCAGACCGCCGATGGGGCGGGCCTCCAGGGCGGCCTCCAATTCCGGCGTGCCGGCCTGGCAGGGGTCGAATGCGCTGCCGGGGTCGCGCAATTCCAGCACCAGCGCCTGCGCGTCCAGCTGCAGATACAGCTGCAGCGGCTGCTCGGCGCACTGGCCGTGGGTGAGCGCGTTGCAACCGAGCTCCTCCACAATCAGCCGCACCTGGCCGATGCGCTCGGCGTGCAGGCCTTCACGGGCCAGCGAGTCTTCCAGCACGTCGTTGGCGCCTGCCAGCTGCGCCAGCGACGGGGCGATGGCCAGATCGAGCTTCATTTAGGTCCCGGCCTCCCCGGGATCCTCCCGGCCAGCGGTGTCGACCGTGCCAGCATGCTCCTGGCGTAGCCGGATCGCCAGCAGGGTGATGTCGTCGTATTGGTCGGCCTGGCCGGTGAAGCGGGCAATGTCCGCGATCAGCGCCTTGCATTGCGCCGCCGCGCTGCGCCGCGGGTGCATGGCCGCCAGCAGCCGCGGCAGCCCGTAACTGGCGCCGTGTTCGTCCATCGCCTCGGTCACGCCGTCGTTGTAGCCCAGCAAGGTCTGCCCGGCCGTCATGCGCCCCTGCAGCACCGGGTAATGGTCCTGCACCTCGATGCCGAGCGGTGCGCCGGTTTCCAAGGGCAGCGGCCGCGCCTGGCCATCCAGGTCGATCAACAGCGGCGGCTCGTGCCCGGCACTGGCCAGCCAGTAGTCACCGCTCACCACGTTGATCAACCCGCACAGCACGGTGGCGAACATGCAGGTTTCGTTGTTTTCGGCCAGCCGCGTGGAGGCGGCGATCAAGATCCCGTCCGGGCGCGTGTGGCGGCGCGCGGCAATTTCCAGCACGCTCACCGCGCGCGCCATGAACAAGGCCGCCGGCACGCCCTTGTCGGAGACATCGCCCACCACGAACCACAGCAGCCCCGGTTCGGTCTCCACGAAGTGGTAGAAGTCCCCGCCGACCATCTTGGCCGGCTCCAGCCATGCGCAGGTTTCCAGGTGCGAACTGGCGCGGTCGAAGGTGCGCCCGGAGGGCAGCATCGCCTGCTGGATTTCGCGCGCAATCTGCAGCTCGCTCTGCATGCGTTCGCGTGCGGCGGTCATCTCGCCAATCTCGGCGATATGGTCGCGGATCGCCCCGCGCGCGCTATCGAACGCACGTGCCATCACGCCCACTTCGTCGTCGCGTTCGATATGCCGCAGCGGGTACTCGAATTCGCCGCGACGGAAATGCTCGGCGGTATCGGTCAGTTCCTCGATCGGCCGCGTTAGCTTGCGGGTGATGCGCTGCATCAGCCACCACCACACCAACGCACCCACCAAGGCCGCCAGGGCCACCCAGGCCGCCAGCCAGTTCAGGCCGGACAACACATAGCCTTCGGAGGCCGAGAGCACAAACGTCCACCCGCTATGCCCCACCGCTGCGCTATGGGTAAGGAAGCGCTCGCCATCGGGCGCGGTATGCGAAAACGAAATCGGCTGGCCGGCGGCCACGGCCTTGAGCAACGGCGCCAGATCCGGCCGCGAACGGGCTACGTAGGATGCCAGCGAGCGGCGCAGGTTGAGCGCCGGGTCCGGGCTGAACACCAGCATGCCTTCCGGCGACAACAGCATCGGCTGGATGCCGATATCGCGCGGTAGCTGGTCGATGATCTCGCGCAGATGCCGCAGCGGCAGATCCACACTCACCATGCCCACTGGCGCGGCATCGGGCGCATCGCCGGGCCGGCGCAACGGCAGGTTGTAGCTGGTGTACAACTCGCCGCCACCGGCGCTGTTGACGGACGGCTCGGACCACCACGCATGCCCCTCACGCTGGGTGCGCAGGTACCACGGCATGCGTCGGTAGTCGTAGCCCAGCTCTTGCGCGGAATGCTCGACCATGCGCGTGCCATCGCGGCGCACGTACCAGACAAATCCGGTGTCGTTGGCCTTCTGCGTGCCGGGCGCAATGATCAGGCGCGCCGCACCGGTATCCGGGTCGCCGCTGAGCGTGGCCAGCAACAACGCCCGCAGATTGAACGGCTGCAGCCCCACCGCACTGCTGCTCGCCGCTAGCGTGCGCCCGCTCACCTGCACCGAATCCAGCATCGCCGCCAGGCTGCGCGCGGTCTGCTCGGTCAGCCCGTCCACCTCGTTGCGTGCGGCATCCACCAGCTCTGCGCGGGCGCCCAGATAAAACAGCGTGCCCAACGCCGCCAGCAACACCACCAGCACGCCGGTGGCCGCCAGCAGCACACGCATGCGCAGGCTGCGCTGCCAGCGCACGCGCGGGGTGATGACCGCAACCCGCTCAACAGGTGGAATGGGGCCGGTGGTGATGGCATGCGCTCCCTGGCAGATGCCCAGGATCATCGCAGCTTTGCGGCCGCCCACAATGGCCGCACGTCGGGCGCATGCTTAGCTGCCGTAAATTGACCTCGCGGGCTCAAGCGGACTAGATTGGCCCCCCTACCGCCATGGAGGCCGGCCTTGCGCCAGATTCTCACCCCGAGCCTGCTGGCCCTTTTGCTTTCGGCCTGTAGCGCCCCGGAGACCAGCATGACCCAGACCCAATCCCCCGCCACCGAGGCCGCCGCAGAAGCTGACGTCGAAGCGGGCGGCCGCGGCCTTGCCAAGTTGAATCCCAACCCGCGCCGTGCGTATGAATTAACGCTCACGTTAGACAAGGCGCCGGGTGCATTTGCGGCCGTGAATGGGTATGCGCAATACGATGTGAGTAACGATCGCGAATGCGGTCAGATTCATCCACAGACAGGTGTTGGCCAGCGCATTACCAGCAGCGAATCGATTTCGCTCAAGAAAGTCTCCGAGCAGCAATACCGCGGGGTTCTCTACCTCGACCTCATGCAGGATGAGGATTACTACGGGCGAGGGGAGTGCCATTGGGAGATGACCGGTGCGCGCGTCTCTTTAAAGGCAAGTGGCAAGCAGGAAGAGACAGCCTTTCTTCCGTTTATTGAGACCAAGGACGTCATCGCCGGCAAGCCGGTCACCTTGTACTTCTGGAAGGGCGGCTATCCCAAGGAAGATATAGAGGACTATGCCGACAACGGCTTGCCCTCGGCCTCTGATTTCAAGCCGGAGCTGCGTGACGAGCTGTTCTCCGTGACCCTGATGGCGAAGGAGGTTTCACCGTGAAGCCGACCTCGCAGCAATACGCCATTCTCTCCAACGAGGGATACGTGGACCACAAGGTGGGCAAGCGAAGCCCCGGTGACCGTGAGCGGGTGGATGTTGGCGGCGAGAGTTATGAAATTCTGGAGCACGTCAATAATCCGAAGACGGGATACCAGGGCACCATTTATCAGCGCGTGGGTGGCGGAGATATTGTTGTCGCGCACAGAGGGACCGAGGAGATCTATCGCGATGCGGTGCAAGCCGATGGTTCTATGGTTTTTCAGCGCACCAACCCGCAGGCTGAAGATGCGATAGCACTGACAAAAAGCGCGCTTGGTTATGCAGCCAAGCAGGAACAACGGACCGGCCACGCTCCCGAGGTGACCGTGACGGGGCATTCATTGGGTGGGGCGTTAGCACAAATTAGCGCGCATCATTTCGATCTCAAAGGTGAGACCTTCAACGCTTACGGAGCAGCGAGCCTGGCCTACCGGATCCCGGAAGGCGGTACGAGCATGATCAACCATGTCATGGCGGCTGATCCCGTCAGTGCAGCATCTCCGCACTACGGCGAAGTGCGTATTTATGCCCGGCCGAATGAGGTCGCGATGCTGAGTGCAATGGGCTATAGCAATAGCAGGGTGAATTTCCTGATCCCTGACTCACCCGTCGCCTCTGCTGTCAATTCGTTGGGTTCGCACACGATCAAGAATTTCCTGGATGAGCGATCTCCGCTCAATGATCCGCAGGCGCGTCAGCTCGCCGATCAAAACAAGAGAATGATCAACGAGTACCGCTCTGATTTAGATGAGATTCGTGCAGGCATCACGTTGCTTGGGCGTGGACCTGGTGGGCTTCAAACGGACTTGATCAACGCCGTCCGCGGCCCGCTAGCCCCGGGCGAGCCCGCCAAGCGCGATCACAGCAACGACCACACCTCGCTGCGCATCGATCATCCCGGCCACATCGGCAACCCGTTGTTCCAGGACGCCCAACGCGGCGTGCATGCGCAGGACCTGCGTGCCGGCCGTGCGCCGGATCACCAAAGCGCGCAGCTCTCCGGCGTGCTCGCCTCGGAGATGCACGCCGCTGGCGGCCAGCGTATCGATTCGGTGGCCATGAGCCCGGATGCGGCGCGCACGTTTGCCGTGCAGGGCCGCGCCGATGATCCGGCGCAGCTGCGCGTCAGCGTCGACACCATGACCGCGATGAACACCCCGCTGGAGCAGAGCAGCCAGCGCGTCGCCGAAAACTCCGCGCGTCAGGCCGTGGCGCTGGAACAGCAGCAGACGCAGACCCAGCAACAGCAGCAGGGCGCGCGCGCCATGGGCTGAGTGCGCCGCGATTGCATTGGGATGGCGCGTGCTACCTCGTATCGCGCAACCTCCAGCACTTCGACACAACGCCGGCTTGCCGGCGTTTTTGTTGCCTGTTTGCGCACGGATGCATCGGTTTTGTGCTGCACACGCACAACAGAACCGCCCGCAACCAATGCGCAGGTGCGCCAGTGCGGTGTTTTCTCGCGCTGAGATACCGCAATCACAGTTCGCCTATAGCGACCTCGACCGTGCTGGATCGCCATGCTTGAATCGCCAGCGGTTCGTCGTGGCACGTTGGCCAGCTGGAAACAGCAGCACTTGCGCGCGACGACATGCACATCGGGGGGATCCGGTACAGCGCCACCTGGCGCGTCATCCATCGATCAAGGGAGCGTTTCATGAGGATGTTTTCTACGCGTCACACCCGTCTGCTGCTGATCCTGGTGCTGTGCATCGTCAGCGCCGGTGCGGGCGCGCAAGGGCTGGCCAAGGGCGCCGATGTCAGCTGGATCAATCAGCAGGCCGCCGCCAACCCGCCGCAGGTGTTTCGGGATGCATCGGGCAAGACCACCGACTTCATCAAGCTGTTCAAGGACGTGGGCGGCAACGCCATCCGCCTGCGCGTGTGGGTGAACCCGCAAGGCGGCTGGAACGATGGCCGCGACACCCTCGACAAGGCCAAGCGCGCCGCCGCGCAGGGCATGCGCATCATGATCGACTTCCACTACAGCGATAGTTGGGCCGACCCGGGCAAGCAGACCAAACCGGCCGCCTGGGCCAGTCATTCCGTGGCTCAGCTCAACACCGACGTCTACAACCACACCCAGGGCATCCTCAAGTATCTCAAGGACAACGGCATCACCGTCACCTGGGTGCAGGTGGGCAACGAGATCAACAGCGGCATGCTGTGGGATCAGGGCAAGACGCCCAACTTTGCCAACCTCGGGCAGTTCATCAACAGCGGCTACAACGCCACCAAGGCGGTGTATCCCAACGCCAAGGTCATCGTGCATTTGGCCAACGGCTACGACAACGCCAACTTCCGCTGGTTCTTCGACAACCTGCGTTCGGCCGGCGGCAAGTGGGACGTCATCGGCATGTCGCATTACCCGCCGGTCGGCAGCTGGCAGGATTACAACGCCCGGCTGGACACCAACCTGCGCGACATGATCTCCCGCTACGGCAGCGACGTGATCGTGGCCGAAGTCGGCATGGACTGGCAGCAGGCCGCCACCACCCGCGCCATGCTCGGCAACCTGATCACCCGCAGCAACGCCATCGGCTCACGCATGCTCGGCATCTTCTATTGGGAACCCAACGCCTACCCAGGCTGGCAGGGCTACACGATGGGCGCCGTCGACAACAACGGCCGGCTCACCGAAGCACTGCAGGCGTTCTGATCGGCCTCGTTTGCTTGCCCACTCGCCGACTCGTCCGCCGCCTCGCACACCAACGGTGCGGGCGATAAAGCCCCTCTCCCCTCGGGGCGAGAAGGCACGGCTTGCGCGCTTGCGGCGCGTGCCTTGGAGCGCCCGCGCCGCAAGCGCGGGCCGGGGCGCGGAGCGGGGGTTGGGGTGAGGGTACGGGGCGAAGCCCTCGTGTAATTACAACTGCACGAGGCTTCGCCCGTACCCTCATCCGCCCCTGCGGGGCACCTTCTCCCGATGGGAGAAGGGGGGGCATGCGGCGACTCCGCCGCCAGCCCCACTCATCCTTTGGTCGTACACCAGTAGCGGCCGCATGCGTGGCATCCGCCACCAACGCATTCACCGCACGACACCGTCCCATTCCATACGCACCCGTAGCGAGGAATGGCAACAGGTGCGTGCGGTACACTTGGGGGTTCACGAATTCACGATGTCGACACACCCGCGGGGTGTGTCCCCCCGGGAGCGCTAATGAACTGGTTGAACGAAGTGCTGCACAACGATCCGAACCCGCTCGAGACGCAGGAGTGGCTCGAATCGATCAAGGCCGTCATCGACGTCGAAGGCCCGGAGCGCGCCCATCAGCTGCTGGAAGGCATGGTCGAACAGACCCGCCGCGCCGGCGCTTACCTGCCGTTCTCGCCCACCACCGAGTACGTCAACACCATCTCTCCGGCCAACGAGGCCAAGAACCCCGGCGACTCCGCGCTGGAGTGGAAGATCCGCTCGATCATCCGCTGGAACGCCATGGCCACCGTCGTGCGGGCCAACCGCAAGCCGGGCGACCTGGGCGGCCACATTGCCTCGTTCGCGTCCAGCGCCACGCTCTACGACGTGGGCTTCAACCACTTCTGGCGTGCGCCCAGCGACCAGCACCCGGGCGACCTGCTGTTCATCCAGGGCCATAGCGCGCCGGGCATCTACGCCCGCGCCTTCCTGGAAGGCCGCATCAACGAAGCCCAGCTGGACAACTTCCGCATGGAAGTGGACGGCCAGGGCATCTCGTCCTACCCGCACCCGTGGCTGATGCCCGAGTTCTGGCAGACCCCCACCGTGTCGATGGGCCTGGGCCCGCTGGCCGCCATCTACCAGGCGCAGTTCATGCGCTACCTGGAAAACCGCGGGCTCATCGAGAAGTCCGACCGCAAGGTGTGGTGCTTCATCGGCGACGGCGAGTCGGATGAGCCCGAAACCCTCGGCGCCATCGCACTGGCCGGCCGCGAAGGCCTGGACAACCTCATCTTCGTGGTCAACTGCAACCTGCAGCGCCTGGACGGCCCGGTACGCGGCAACGGCAAGATCATCCAGGAACTGGAAGGCGTGTTCCGTGGCGGCGGCTGGAATGTCATCAAGCTGCTGTGGGGCGGTTACTGGGATGCCCTGCTGGCCAAGGACACCGACGGCGTTCTGCGCAAGCTGATGATGGAAACCGTCGACGGCGAATACCAGAACTGCAAGGCCTTCGGTGGCGCCTACACGCGCGCCAACTTCTTCGGCAAATACCCGGAGACCGCGGCCATGGTCGCCGGCCTGTCCGACGACGACATCTGGCGGCTGAACCGTGGCGGCCACGACCCGCACAAGGTGTACGCCGCCTACAACCAGGCCGTGAACACCAAGGGCATGCCCACCGTGATCCTGGCCAAGACCGTCAAGGGCTACGGCATGGGCTCGGCCGGTGAGGCGCTCAACCCCACCCACCAGACCAAGAAGCTGGACGACGCAGCGGTCAAGCACTTCCGCGACCGCTTCAACATTCCGGTCACCGACGCGCAGCTGGAAGACGGCAAGGTGCCGTTCTACCACCCCGGCGAAGACTCCCCGGAAGTGCAGTACCTCAAAGAGCGCCGCAACGTGCTGGGCGGCTTCCTGCCGTCGCGCCGTCCCAAGGCCAGCAAGTCGTTTGTCGCGCCCACGCTCGACAAGTTCGAGCGCCTGCTCAAGGACAGCGGCGAGCGCAGCTATTCCACCACCATGTCGTTTGTGCAGAGCCTCAACATCGCCCTGCGCGACAAGGAACTGGGCCCGCGCATCGTGCCGATCGTGGCCGATGAAGCGCGCACCTTCGGCATGGAAGGCATGTTCCGCCAGATCGGCATCTATGCCCCGTTCGGCCAGAAGTACAAGCCGGTCGATGCCGACCAGCTGATGTACTACCGCGAAGACCAGACCGGCCAGGTGCTGCAGCAGGGCATCAGCGAGCCGGGCGCCATCGCCTCGTGGATGGCCGCCGGCACCAGCTACTCGGTCTCCGACGTGCCGATGCTGCCGTTCTACATCTACTACTCCATGTTCGGCTTCCAGCGCGTGGGCGACATCGCCTGGCAGGCCGCGGACATGCGCACGCGTGGCTTCCTGCTCGGCGGCACTGCCGGCCGCACCACGCTCAATGGCGAAGGCCTGCAGCACGAAGACGGCTTCAGCCAGGTCATCGCCGGCTCCATCCCGAATGTGCGGAGCTACGACCCGACCTTCGGTTTCGAAGTCACCGTCATCATGCAGCACGGCATGAAGGCGATGATGGAAGACCAGATCGACGAGTACTACTACATCACCCTGATGAACGAAAACTACGCACACCCCGGCATGCCGGACGGTGCGCACGAAGGCATCATCAAGGGCATGTACCTGCTCAAGGACGCCGGCAAGCCCAAGAAAGGCGAGCTGCGCGTGCAGCTGCTGGGCAGCGGCACCATCCTGCGCGAGGCCATTGCTGCGGCCGAACTGCTGGACAAGGACTTCGGCGTCACCGCCGACATCTGGTCCTGCCCCAGCTTTAACGAATTGCGCCGCGACGGCTTCGACGCCGAACGTTGGAACCGCCTGCACCCGGAAGCCGAACAGCGCAAGCCGTACGTCACCCAACTGCTGGAAGGCCGCCAGGGCCCGGCGATTGCCGCAACGGATTACGTACGCCTGTTCGCCGACCAGATCCGCGCCTTCGTGCCGATGACCTACACCGTGCTCGGCACGGATGGGTTCGGTCGCTCGGATACGCGTGCCAACCTGCGCCGGTTCTTCGAGGTTGACCGTTACTACATCGCACATGCGGCGATTGCCGCGCTGGCGAAGGATGGCAAGATGACGGGCAAGGATGTGGCCCGGGCGATCAAGCAGTACAAGATTGATCCTGAGAAAGCGAATCCTGTTGGGGTTTGATTATAGGGTTCGACACCTCAACGAATAAGAGGCGGCGTTAGCCGCCTCTTGCGTATCTGAGAACACGGGGGAGCGGGGGTGGATAACAAGAACAGGGGCGTGAAATCACTGCGCAATCTCTTGGCTGCGGGGAAACTAGAGCCATACATTCGACATATCAGATTTCCTCACTACAAGAATCTTGTCGAGGGTACACGGATCGACTTTACTTACCCCATCACCGCGCTTGTCGGCGCGAACGGCACAAACAAGAGCTCTGTGATCAGAGCGCTCTACGGTGCTCCCCAAAACAACAACCTAGGCAATTTGTGGTTCTCGACCTCAATCGATCCGATCGAAGATGACGGTGCGAGAAGTTGCTTTATTTATGGCTATCAGAACTCTGATGCGGCCAAAGTCGTTGAAGTCCTAAAGACTAGAATCCATAAGCAGGATGACCCAGATTACTGGGAGCCATCTAGGCCGGTTGCGGCCTATCAAATGGAGAAGATGCCCAAAGCCGTTGGTGAAATGAAAGGGCGCAGTAAAACGCGTTGGTCCGCCATTGAGAAAGATGTTGTGTATCTCGATTTTCGGGCCACCCTTAGCGCGTTTGACAAGCTCTTCTATCATGGCGAACTAAAAGGGCGTGCAGGTTCAAACAGGGAGAAGAAGGATCTAATACGCTCTCGATCGCCCTATCTCAAACGTGCGATAGACGAGGGTCTTATAGAGCATAACTGGCACATGCTCGATCGCGTCTTCGACGGGGGCGTCAAGTGGCTGGGGAAGAAGGAGGTTGGGTACGTATCCTCAATTCTCGGTAGAAGCTTCGAAAAGATCGGCTTGATCCGACATTACTATTTCAATGTTGACGCATATACGTGCCGTCTCGTTCGGTCCGGAATGGAATACACAGAAGCCTTTGCGGGTAGCGGAGAATTCTCCGTCGTTAGGATAGTTAATGAGATGATGTCCGCTAATGACGGTGCCCTTGTCTTGCTTGATGAGCCGGAAGTTTCGTTGCACCCAGGCGCCCAGAAAAGGCTGATGGATTTCTTTACAGAGATGGTGAAGGAGAAGAAGCTCCAAGTGGTGCTATCAACTCACTCTCCGACTCTACTGCTTGATCTTCCTCCCGATGCGATTAAGGTTTTCAAATTCGATGAAATTTCTTCGACAACCCAAGTGCCTCGGCAGGATTGGGTCCCAGAAGAGGCGTTCTTCCATCTTGGTGAAAGCGTTGCTGGAATAGTTACGGTCGTTGTGGAAGACGCACTCGCGGAGGCGATGGTTCGACGTGCATTGATCGGTTCAGATGTTGGCAAAAAATCTCTTTTTGAGGTCAAGTATTTCCCGGGTGGGGCTGATACTCTGTGGAAATACTACGTGCCGATCTTCAGCGCGGAAGCCAGAAAAGACCTTCTGGTTCTCCTTGATGGTGACAAAAGGCCTGCTGAACCCGTCAAGGCTGGCGCCCAGGTCGCAGGCATGAGTGTTGAAGAGTTGGATGCCGAGATTCTTAAGGTCACCGGAGTCAAGGTAGGCTTCAATGTAGACGGGAGCGGTGTCGGTGTGCATGCCCAAAAGCTGGATTTGAGGAGACAGTTCTTGGCGTGGATTGCCTCTTCAGTCAGGTATCTGCCCGGGAACGAGCCTGAGGACTACATCTGGTCTAAAATGGATCGTGGCGACGCACATGCTAAGGGCTGCACAGCTGTCGATGTAAAGGAAAAATTCGCTCAGCTCGCTAGGGCAGAGCTAGGTCTTGACCCGGACGAGAATCTTTCATCATCGGAAATTCTGGCTACCCAGAGGCGACGACTTGCGACAATCGACCCAGATGATGATGGGTTAGCTGGAGTTAAGGCATGCCTCGATCAATCCTACGCGAGCTTTAAGGTAAATGATTAAAGTTTTCGACTTTTTCTCGGGATGCGGTGGAACCAGTAGTGGATTCTCCACCGCTGGCATGGAGATTGTGTTTGGTCTCGACATAGATAGAGACTCTGCTGCAACCTTTCAGGTCAACTTTCCAAAGGCTTCCTTCTATTTGGGTGACATCTCGGGTTTCGATCCATTTAGTTTGACCGAGTTGATTGGCGTGGACGACATTACGTTGTTCTGTGGATGCGCTCCTTGCCAGCCTTTCTCCAAACAGAACTCCAACAAGAAGTTGCGTGATCCGCGAGCTAAGATGCTTGACGAGTTTTCAAGAATGGTGGAGGCGTGCCTTCCCGATTTCGTGTTTGTGGAAAACGTACCCGGGATGCAGCGCGTCAGCACCTCTCGAAACTCACGCTTCTCCAGGTTCAAAACTAAGCTTCGCAAGCTCGGTTATACCTTGGATGTGAAGATTGTTCCTGCGCTTTGGTATGGTGTTCCGCAGTCGAGAGAGCGGTTAGTCCTTCTCGCAAGTCGACGCGGTGAGCTGCTGATTCCCGGTGCTAGCCATGGAGATGGTCTATTACCAATTTCTACGGTTGCGGATTGGATCTCCCATCTGGAGCCACTGGAGGCTGGCCATCAGTCAGCTCAGGATCCAGACCACCAAGCAATGGCGCTATCTGCAGTGAACAGAGAGCGAATCATCTTGACGCCAGAAGGAGGGGGGAGGAATGACTGGCCGGAGCGGCTGGTGTTGCAGTGTCATGAGGGCCATCGGGGCCACGGTGACGTCTATGGAAGACTCTCCTGGCACAGACCTGCTGCAGCGATGACCACCCGGTGCATAAGCTATTCCAATGGCCGATTTGGCCATCCAAGCCAAGACAGGGCAATCAGTTTGAGGGAGGCTGCATGCCTTCAGACTTTCCCGAGAGGCTACCGATTCGTTGGAACTCTTACGTCCAAAGCTCGTCAAGTGGGCAACGCGGTCCCGCCGCTAATGGCTCAGAAAATTGGTGAGTCAATCATGCGAAGCGTCCTTGAGCGTCTCCCGCAACGGGAAGCAGGGGTGAGAGCCTGAGGTCCTCCCGCGTTTATTAGCTCAACGAATAACGGGGTCAGGTTCTAAGGTTCCCCTTTTTTTCCATGCCGCCAACGTCATCTGATCTACGACCGCTGCGGGCAGTGATCGCAGCGAACTCAATCCGGTGCGCGCCCGCATGGTGGCATTGCCAACCGAGTACCGCTGGTCCAGCGTACACACGCATCTGGGGCGTGCGAAAAGCCAGCTCATCACGCCGCACGAGGTCTATCTGCATCTGGGCTGCGACCCAGCCGAGCGGGTGCCTGTCTATGCAAGTGGCTTCATGCGGGTCTAGCCCGAGAGGACGAAGAGTCAATCCGCCTTCACCTCATGCAGGAGCGTGCCTCGGGCGACCTCGCGCTTCCAGGCAATGGCGGAACGTGCCTTGGGCAGACCAATAACGTGCCGTTCGCGTGGTCGTCCTGCCGGCGCGACTCAGGTTGGTTAATTGCTTCCGTCCTTTTAAATCTCTCCATTTAAACCTCCTGTCCCTTTAAACCTCAACGCTGGAATCAATTATGCTTTAACCGAAAGGTGGTGGGATAATCAAAAAATTAGGTCTGGAGTCGGAATAATCAGGATTTTGAATTCCTGAAAAACGCAAAAGCCTACCCGGGCAGCGTATTGCTCCATCGATTCCTTGCTGCGCTAATCCCACCACTCCGGCTGTACGAGCTCGTTGCACTGCAGTCGAAAATTTCAGGTTTGGGCGGAATTTATGGTTGAGATTATCCATGTCGTTTTGGGTTTCATTCCAATACCTACCTAGGCCTCGGTAATCTTGGGTTGCTAAAAACAATCCGGTTTGGCCTGTGCCCCCATCGGTATGATGTATAGCATCTGTCAAAGCTGCTAGCTTCAAGTCAGTTGTAACCACCCAAGTGTCAAGTCGTTGGCCATCGAGTCCCTTATAATCGGCCAACAATGCGGAATCCAATATGGTTAAATCAAGCGCCCCATTTAACGCGGTCCGGTCGAGTTGACGGAATGTTCTTGGAAAATTTTGAGATAAATCTCTTCGTCCAGTGAAATTCAGACTGATGTTTTTCCATGTTTCATAAGCAGGATCGGTCGCCGGAGGGGGGGCAGAAAAAACGAATCTTGCTATGGTGATCTCCCTCACGGAAACCACGTCAATGATACGATGGTAGAAGCGGAGGTAAGTTCTAAATCGCGCCAATGGGGACAGGTGAGGGGTGTCTCGTGCAACCGCTAACATCAACAATATTGGTCCGTACGTTTTAGATAAAACGCTTTGGGACTCGGGTGATAACGCATCGTATCCCCGTTCTACTAGCCCGATTTCGGCAAGGTTTGGCTTGAGGTGTGGATGAGTATCTGTCCACGTTAGTCCGTGATTTTCACTGAATGTTTCAAGTGCGGATGGGCCGAGAGCCGCTTCAGATCTTCGCATTTCATTTAAGCCCATAAAGGGGCTTAGGTAGTAGGTGATACCTTGCGACTGGCAGCTCTGTAGGAAATGTATGAACGGGGCGAGGCGCTCTTTGGCCAACACCGCCTTTTCTGTACTGCCCGCAGCAAGTATCATGTCGATTACTACGTTGCAGTCGGGTATGAGCTGTGTGGCGATTCCGCTGCTTTGGTTTAGCCTCATGCGCTCAAATGTAAGTTCAGGAATAGCTCCCGGTGGTCTGGATGCTTTTATACAAGCAATCTTCCCGAATGTTCTATGCATGAATTTTCCTGGTTTGGATAAGAGTACTGGTAGGTATCAAAACATCAGTTGCGAGCGGGAATAATGGGGTCAGGTTCACTTATTAGTCGATGGCGCTCGGCTTGCGTGGCTGGTGCGCGGGCCCGATGCCCGCAAAGCGGCGGGTCTTGGCTTCGACCATTGCGCGGAAAGCGTCGTGGCCCAGAGCTCGCTGCTGTTGTAGATGAAGGCGGATGCTAGCGAGCAGGTCGTCGGAAAGGGCTTCATCGAGCAGGGTACGGTAGGCGTTGCATCGCTCAAGCGGGTCGTTGCGAAGCGCAAGCCAACAGGGTACGGCGTCAGTGCCGAGTGTCCGCGTTGCTCTGGTCAATAATGGGCTCAGGTTCACTTATCAATCGGCGGCGTTGGTTGGCGTGGCCGATGCGCGGGCCTGACGCCCGCAAAAAAACTGACTCCGTTAGCGCAGACTTTTGAATTAAGGCGTAAAAGTTTCTTCGTCGTCTGCATAGAACACCAAGACCTTTCCGCCTGCATACGGTACGGTGACTTTCCGTGTCCACGGCTCGGCTATTGGCATGACAGCTTTCGCCATGGCATCGCATTTATCACTGGTGCCACATCTGCGGATGGCAATGCGCAAGACGCCACGCTCCGTTGCGAAATCAACGCCTTGAGAATAAAAGAGGCTTTCTGCCGGCATGTGGTAAGTGATATTGAGTGAAGTGGATCCTAGCTTTTCGACTTTGACCGGCTGTACATCGTTTTTTTTGTAATCAGAGCGCATGCTTCCTTCTGCACAAGCAGTCAAGGCTGATACTGCAAGCAACCATGTGCCAAAAATGAGGCGAGATTTTAGATTGATGTTCATGCCTATTGATGATGTTTGTCCAGCAAGGTGGCGCCTACTACCTCGACACACGGGCGAGGCAGGACTAGTCAGATGCTAGGTCGTGGAATCCATTTCGATCAGAAACTCACACGCGGCGCTTGCTGAGTATCTTGTTGCTGGCTTCGTGCCAATTCCTGCTGTCGTGTTTGTGTCTGTTCCTGGGCAATGGCTTGGTTGGCCGCTTGTAGCTTTGCGTCCGACTGCTCCAAAGGCATGTTGATAGCTTGGTCAATGGAGACGGCGGCGCGCTTGTGTGTTGGGTCGTCGATGCGCCCTTCGATCGCGACTAGGTTGCCGTTCTTGCCCATCAGTACGTGGTCCACGCGCTGCAGTGCATTGGCGGCAAGCGAGGTGTTGTCGGCGTCTGGATAGCGCTCGCGATTGTCCTTGCACGCGGCCAGCAGGCAGCGGCTGACGCGCTCGCTCATTTCGTCATACGGCTTGCCAACGCTCTCATCGATCTTGGCCACGCCTTCGCGAATCTGCTTCAACATGGGGTGATCGGGATGATCCGGATCTTGCGGGCCCGATGCTTGCGGCCGTGCGGGGGCGCTATGGCCGCGTACATCTGGGGGAGATAACGGGGTCAGGTTAACTTATCAATCGACTGCGCTCGGCTTGCGTGGCCGATGCGCGGGCCTGATGCCCGCAAAGCGACGGGTCTTGGCTTCGACCATTGCGCGGAAGGCATCGTGGCCCAATGCTCGCTGCTGCTGTAGATGAAGGCGAATGCTGGCGAGCAGTTCGTCGGAGAGGGCTTCATCGAGCAGGGCGCGGTAGGCCTTGTATCGCTCAATTGGGTCGCTGCCAAGCGCAAGCCAACAGGGATGTGGTGTCAGTGCGGATTGCCTGCGCTGGCCTAGGTTGGCTGGGCAGCTGGACCAACGATACGCTGCCGGGTTATCGGTCAGGCGAGCCCGCACCGGATTGAGCTCAATATAGCGATAGCAGCGAAGGACGTAGTCCGCACTGTCCACAAGACACGCTTTGTACCGCCCTTCCCATAGCGTGCCGGTGCGCCCGTGGCGGCCATTGAACAGCGCCACGTAGTTGCGCCCAATCCGCTGCATCAGTTGCCCGACTCGTCCCGCCGCAGGTGGCGTGACTAGCAAGTGCACATGGTTGTCCATCAATACATAGGCATGCAGCTGGCAGCCTGTGGCGTGCAGAGCCTCATGCAGCAAGTGCAGGTAGCGCAATCGGTCGCTATCATCCAGAAAGCACGGCAAGCGGTTGTTCCCGCGCTGCACGATGTGCTGCGGGATGCCGGGAAGGTCGATGCGCGGAAGTCTGGCCACCTGGCAAGACTCGCAGAAAGGCATTGGTGCTCATAGCGAGGAAGCCCTCGCGAAAGCTGAGGCCGTAGCCTGAAATTTGGGTGGGAAGTAAACCTGACCCCGTTAGCGCCCGATACCTTGATCGCTGCGTTGCCGGCGTCGACGACATGTCCACCAGTCGTCTATCGGGTGGGAGCATGGGGCTGCGGTAAGAATAGGCAAGGATTGGGGGCGCTATGGAGTAGCTTTGTAGCGGCAAGGCCGGCAGAGATTCCAAGAGCAATCATGATCAATGCGGCGTACTTGGGACGTGATCCAGGATTCACTGACGCTGGTGCCTCTTTGTGTCGCGTCCTCCTGGTAAGCATGTCGAGCTGTCGGGCTGCACTGTCCCAATCATTGCACTGAACCAAAACCTGATGCACTTCATCGCCATCATTTATCTGCACTCTGTAAAAGCGCCTGCTAGTCTCGTACTCGATTCGAGATTCAGTGAGCATCAAAGTGAGCGAGTCGCAAAGTATCTTGTCCGTACCCGAGTAAAGGATTTCCATGGAGTGAACGCTCCCATTGGGCCGTGCAGAAAAACGCTGGCGGCTTGAGTGAATAGTGAGATAGGTAGCCGCATGACCGACTGCATGTTGCGGTTACGCATTTTATTGCTAAGACTAACGCGGTCAGGTTGACCTGACCCGCTAGCACAGACTTTAAAACTAAGGTGAAAATTTTTCTTCTGTATCCATGTAAACCAGCAAGACCTCTTCGCCCGCATAGGGAACGGTGACTTTCGGGATCCAAAGTTCGGCTGGTGGTATGACAGCTTTCGCCATCGCATTGCAGCTAGCACTAATGCCACATCTGCGGATGGCAATGCGCAAGACGCCGCGGTCACTTAAAAAATCAACGCCGGGAGAATAAAATTGGCTTTCCGCCGGCATGTGATAGGTGATTTGGAGCGAGTTGGATCCCACCTTTGCAACTTTGACGGGCTGCACGTCACTCTTCCTGTAATCAGAGCGCATGCTTACTTCTGCAGAAGCAGTCGAGATTGATAGCGAAAGTAATGCTATCCCAAAGATGAGCCTAATTTTCATATTTAAGTTCATGCCAAGGTTTGGGATCCGTCTAGAAACGTTGGCACCTGCCATCTCGGCAAGCCAAAAGCTAACCTCAAACGCCAGAAGCGAGCTACTTGCAAAGTGTCTGAATACTTGCGTGTTGTCTCTGCTAGGCTAGTCGAAAGGCTGCTATGACCAGGGTAATCAGACTTGCAGCCTTGGTGCATCCTGCTTTTGATTCTGCTCCTGAGCTTCAGCAGTCATCGCAAGCGCACGCGTCTGTTCGGCAGACTGCACGCGCGCTTGGCTTTGCTCAACGGAACTCTCCACCGCATCTGCCGTGCGCATTTGCTCACGGTGGTACACGGAGGTGGAGGGATCTCCCTGGACCAGGAAAACGTACTCGCCGGCGGCCGCCCGGGTGCCCGCTTGGCCAAGCACTACGTTGTCTACACGTTCTAGACCCTGCTCTTTGGCAAGGGCATACAGGCTCCAGGTCATACGGTCACTTGCCGCATCGGGAACACGATTCAGCGAACGATCGATCCGATGTACGCCATCCTGGATTTGAGCAAACATGGGATCGCTAGGCGATGGAGCCTGCGCGCTGAGCTTGAAACCATCCGATGATCCACGCGACGGTGCGGCCGGATCCTGAGGTACCAACGGCTGCCCACTCGTAGGAGGCGCGATTCTACGATCGTCCGCATCGAACCACTGCTTGCCGTCAAACCTGTATCCGCTGCGTACCGATGCCGCGCCGACGTCTTGATAGAGGTCTTCCCCAAAATCCGGGGCGTTGACTGTCTCACCTTGTGCGTTCTTCGGCAGAACAGGTTGAACGCCGCTGGCCTTCAGCAAGTTGCTGACAACACCGTTGCTGTTGTTGTGCAGCGGGGAATATTCCAGTTGTGCGTGATTGATCTGATCCCCAGCCTTCAGGGCAGACTCAAGTTTTGCGGATAATTCCTGGTCAGAACCGCTCCAGACAACGATGCGCTCGTGGCGCTCGCCAGGTGCGGGCCAGTCTGGCGCGGTGACTGTCGCTTTCATGATGTGGCCCTTGGCATCCCTCGCAAGAGCCGGCTCGGAGGGATCCAACTGGTTCAAAGGCACTGGCTCGTAGTTGCCGTCTTGTTTGAGCCGGTACCCAATTTCATAAGGGGCAATGTAAGGGGCTGCTTCAACTCGAATGTGCCCAAACTTCTCCGAGCCAAGAACTGTGCTCTCGGCAAAGTTCGCCAGGTCATTCCCTTCGGCCCTGGTGTCTGGTCCCCCGCGTACTACAGTCTGGCTGCCATCGGACTTCTGAAAGAGCAGGTAAAGATGGCGGCGGTCACCAGCAACCTCGCTTGCACCAACCAAGATCATTGCCTTCTTCTGCTCATCCATGACTTATTCCTCAATATCCTGCGGAGCTCGATTCACCACCAGCTTGCTCAAGTAGATTCCGTCAGCAGAATGAAAACCGACCATCCAAGTAACCGGTACAGCTGGCGCTGTCACCGATGGCTGCGCCTCTTTCACGATAGGGGAAAGCGTGCACATCACCGACGCTTTGTAACCTGCGCCGGGAGAGCTCAACGCTTGGCAGCGAAATCCAAGATCCTCAAGGTTCTTCTGCGCAGTCGTAAGTGGTGACCCTACAGGATTAGCCGCCTGAAGCTCTTGCCTTGCCTTGGAGGCAGACTGCTGGGTATTAAAGCCGGGCCGTGAGTCTTGCTGCATGGCAGAGCACCCTGGTATGAAGAAGAGGCTAGCAGCTGCTAGCAGTGCTAAAGAACTAAGGTTGGCGTGAGGATTCGTTTGCATGATTTGACGGCTCCAATGCAATCACACAGATGGTCATCCATGCGTAGTTCGGTTGCAAGTATGCCCCCTGCGGGGTAGCGGAGCTATGAAGTTACGAAGGCGGGCTAACCTGACCATGCCTGACCCCAATCTATACATCAGCTGCTGTTAAGTCTTTCCCTTTGCCATTTAACGCCATCTCGAGCAAGTATTCATAGGTCTGCAGCTTACCCCTAGCCGATGTGGCAAACCAGCAGATCATCCAGAAGAACAGCGGGAAAATCCCCACCATTGCTGTCAATGGGGACATTGCTAAAGGATTGCCACCAGCGCGAAGAACCAAAAAGAGCGACGCCGCAACCGGAAGAAGGCCTAGCTTGTCGATGCTTCCAGCCAATAGCGCAATGCGGCCCGCACGGCGTGTATGGCTGTAGCGAGCGTGATCTAGCATGACTTGCAGGGTTGCTGCCGAATACCCTTGCAGCCAAGTCACCTCCTGCATAAATTGCTCTAGCTGATGATCAGTGCGCATTGCTTGATCTAATGTCCATCGACGTAGATCACTCACAATCCCATAGATGCCAAGCAGCATCAGGACACCCAATGCCAATAATGCAACCCGGAGGCCTGCGGTTGCTACCTTTACTAGCAACTGAGGCGGAACACTTGTGAAGCTGAGGAATGATGCAATCAGCGTCGAAGCGATTGCCAACACCATAACGATGGTGGCGCCGCGCAGGAGGCGGCTTGGGCTGGCGCTATCTGCTGGAAACTCCGGTAGCGCGCTGAGGCGCTCTTCTAATGCCTTGAAAGTCAAGGGCACGACCGGTGCTACGCCGCTACTTTCCATGACGCCTGCCATCGTTGAGTGATACGGCAAGATTAAAGGTGTCTGGTCTACACAGCCAGGTGGAAATGATGGGACGGCACGAAATTTCTTTCGTAGTGCGTCCGGTGCATAGCGGGCCTGTGATCTCAAATATTTGATCACACAGGTCGTGTGTCGCTGCCTTTCGGATCTGCCTTCTAAGAACAGATGGCCACGGTTGACATCGCGATCCGTGCGCTGCAATCTCCAAATCAAGGAGCGTCGAAACTCCTCACAGAGCGGTACCCACCTCCGTCAAACCGGTGGGTTTTTTGTGCCTGCATCCTGCAGGTACAAGCCGATGCGATGCCTGCGTCGGGAGGGCGGCTAATACAACACCCGCAAGGGGAATACGCCCGCCGGCTCTGTGCGGTTTCGAACCTCCCGACATCCCGTCGCCGTTGGCGACGGTTCTTGGGTTGTTCCAGTAGGGCGTTGCCATGTCTACCGCACCATCCACGCCGGCACCGGTGCCGGGTTATCTGTTGCCAGCCTCCGCGCACGGCCTGCTGTGGGATGTAGGCGAGGTGCTGCGCCGGCTGGCTGCACGCACAGCGATTGAGCAGGCCAACGACGATCCCGCGCAGCAGCTGCTCAGCCAGCCCGGTGTGTTGTCGCAGGCCTTGCGCAGCCTGTCCGCACGCATCGACGTGGCCTTGCAGCAGTGCATTGCTGCACCCATCACCAACACGCGCCACCCGGAGGCACCATGACACGCCGCCGCCCACCCAACGCGTCCGCCACCGCACGGCCCACCCGTCAACGTGCGCGCCCTGCGCCACCCAAACGGGTGCAGTGGGTCATCGTCGAACCCGATCGCACCCAGCTGCCACCGATGCTGCCGCCCGAGCCGGACACAACGCCGCAAGGCCCCGGCCGTTTGCATGCACCCCGCCGCGCCCGCCGCCCGCGCCAATGCACCGTCAGCTACACCCTCTACCCCGGCGCCCACGACCATGCCGGCGACCAGCACGTGCCCCACGTCCGCCTCAGCGGCCTATGGCTGGAACAACTGGGCTTTTCCATCGGCACCAAGCTACGCATCACCGCTAGCGCGGGGCTGTTGTTGATGGAGGTGGTGGTGCCGGTGGAGGTGCCGGCGCCGCTTTCAAGCGTTAGCCGCTGGTCTGAATGCCTCTACCCAAGACCATAGTGGCCGCCCCTGCAGTGTTACCGAAGATATTGGAGTAATCGCCATCCCTAACAACCTGCTTTCGCGCAAACAGTCAGACAAGTGATCACCGCCTGGACCGAGACAGCCGCCCGCTTGGATTCAGCGTTGGTAGTATTTGCTGTAGTCGGCGCCCAGAATTCAGTAGTCTTCTATCAACTACGTTTCCTGCACGCAAGGAATTCCGATGAAGAGAAAAATTTTTGGCTGCGTGATTGTGGCGTTGTTCTTCAGCACAGGATGCACGGTAGTCTCCGCAGGTGCCGGTAGCCGATCCGAGACTTCACTGTGTGAACAATCGCGTAAGTGGGGGCAGGCAGATTCAGGTAGGGCGAAGCAGGTTAGTCCCGATGTCTCCGAAGACGATAACGGGCGCTCGTATCGCTTTAATCTTGGCGGGCGCGATGGATTGCAGCAGCTGGAAGCAAGCTGTGGGTGGGGCACTTACGCCGAATGCACCTTTAAAGCCACCCAGTCGGATGGAGTTGAGTATCAGTTTTCAGAGATGTCTACATTTGGCCTATGGGAGACGCAACAAGGCCTGTATCTTGTTTATCATATCGCCGCGCCAAAAGACGAAGTAGAGAAGGCAAAGCGGCGGCTCGTGAAGTTGGGTAATCCCCCTTCAGAGGTCTGCAATCAAATCGGTGACTATTCGAAGCTAATGTAATTTTCTGATAAGGAGATCAGTGATGCCTATCAACTATCGCGAGCTTAACCAGGAGCAGTACAACGCACTCACCGGAGATCTGGTCAAGCTCACTGAAAGCTTGCATGTGCGCGCCCAGGATGTTGGTGATGGCCGCGCCACAATTGGCTATGGGTACACATTCAATCGTTCGAACAATGCTGCAATCTGGGGCGCTTCAGGTATTGAGCTCTCAGATGACCAACAGAGGCAGCTGGTGGCAATCGATGCAGCGCCCGCCGGTGAGCGTACAAGACTAGGACTGCAGTTCAATCGTGCGCTCAATGCTGCCGAAGGAGATCAGCTATTGGCTGCGTCCATGCCGGAATACGAGCGGCCTATCACCGGGCTAAATATGCCGATGTCCCAAGAGCGTGCAGCGCTTGTCTCTCTGGTCTACAACCGGGGTGCGGGTTCATACAACAACAACATGCAGCCCTTTCGGGATGCTGTGGCGGCCGGTGATCGTTCCGAAGCTTGGTTTGAGATGCGTTATAACGCTTGGGGAAGCAATGCTGCTGCGGAGGCCGGTCTGCGTAAACGTCGTGTGCTGGAATCCGAACTCTTTGGTTTGTACAACGATCCAAACGCCGTCACCAGCGAGGAAGCGCTTTCGACTTACCAGATGTATCAGCAGCATCGCGAACGTATCAATCGAGACGAAGCGCGTTGGGGTGTCGACGTTGATGGAAACTCCGGCCAACGGAATTTGATTGCTGAGGCGAACCGCGACTATGCGACGTTGTTGGATGGGCGAGGTGAGGCGCAGACGCTTGCATCATCCCTAGAGCCGGCGCGGCTAAAGTTGCTCGCGGATCTGCGTGAGCAGCATCCGGAGATCGCTGATCGCTTGAGTAATCAAGCATTCAATGCAGGCTCGATCTACGTGGATGCGGGGCGGGATTCTGCGCGGGTGATTGTGGATGACAATCATGCCTCAACAATCGATGCCACGCGCCGCAGGAACGGCTCGGAGGTTAGCAACAATGATCTCCTTCTAGGAGGCGGAGGCAATGACACGCTGATTGGCGGACATGGCAACGACATTTTGATTGGAGGGCCTGGTCGCGACGTATTACGTGGTGGTGCTGGAAACGATACGTACGTGGTCGGCGACGGTGATGTCGTCCAGGATGCTGACCGTAACGGACAGCTGTTCTGGAACGGACAACGGCTGACGGGGGGCACGCGGCAAGCGGATGATCCGGAGGGTGTGTTCAGCAGTCCAGACGGTCAGCAGACCTACCGCATGCAAGGCGCTGACTTATTGATCAGTAATGCGCGTGGGCAGTCAGTGACAGTGGAGGGCTATCAGCCAGGAAGCCTGGGTATCGAGCTAGGGCAAGCTCGCATACAACGTGAGGGTGGTGCGTCGCTGTCTGAGCCAGGCGCGGTTCAACCCACCGAAAGTTTGAGATATCAGCCGGTAGTATCCCAAGATCCGCTGCACCAACAGGCAGAAGAGGCCGTTCGTCGCCTTGAGCAAGGTCTCGGCCGGGAGTACGACGACAACAGCGCCCGCCTTGCAGCAAGCAGTGCCTATCTCGCCAAGGAGAACGGGTTGTCGCGGATTGATCATGTTGTGCTGAGTGAGAGTACGAAGACTGCCCGACAAGGTGAGAATGTTTTTGTCGTCGAAGGTGCCTTGAACGACCCTGCGCACAAAATGGCACACATGAAGACGGGCGATGCGATTGCACAGCCGATTGAGCAGTCCCTGGCGCAATTGCAGTCTGTGAGTGAGACGCAGCGGCAGCAGCAAAGCCAGCAACAGCAGCAAGAGCAACAACGGGAGCAGTCAGCCCCACCCCAGCATCGGATGGTGTGAGGTCTACGCTACAGAGCAAACGCCGACTTATAGCGCGTGCGGAGGGCGTTATACAACGCGTACCGCACGTTCCCTCATCGCAATTCTTGGTCACTACTCACGGCTCGGGCAAGCTGGTGGCGTCTGACTTGTGATCATGTGGTTTGGTGCGCATTGCACGCCATCGTTGCTCTCTATGTTTATGCTTGAAATTCATCCGTCTTGCTTGCGAGTCAGTGCACTTGTCGGCTCCCCGTAAAATTGATCCATCCATAGTTAGAGGTCTCCGGGCACACTAGCCACCAAGGAGACCAACGATGCGCAAGAGCAAGTTCACCGAGAGCCAGATTGTCGCCACGCTGAAGCAGGTGGAGGGCGGCCGCCAGGTCAAAGATGTGTGCCGTGAGCTGGGCATTTCCGACGCGACGTACTACGTCTGGAAGTCCAAGTACGGTGGCATGGAGGCAGCTGACGTGCAGCGCCTTCGCGACCTGGAGACCGAGCACAGCAAGCTCAAGCGCATGTATGCCGAGCTCGCGATGGAAAACTATGCACTCAAGGATGTCATCGCAAAAAAGCTGTAGACCCGGCGCATAAGCGCCCGCTTCTTGCCTGGCTCATCGAGCAGCATGGCTGGAGCGAGCGCCGGGCCTGTTCGGTGGTTGGCGTGGCGCGCTCGACAGTGCGCTATCGGCGTCGTCCCGATCGGGATGAGGAGGTCATTGCGCTGTTGTCCGAATTGGCCGAACGCTTTCCCGAGCGTGGTTTTGGAAAGCTCTTTCAGATCATCCGCCGTCGCGGACATGTGTGGAATCACAAAAGGGTGTGGCGCGTGTATTGCCTGATGAAGCTCAATCAACGTCGTCGCAGCAGGCGCCGGGTTCCGGCCCGTCATCCACAACCGTTGGCATGCGGAGCACACCCCAATGCCGGATGGTCGATCGACTTCATGTCCGATGCGTTGTGGGATCGACGCTTCCGCACGTTCAATGTCATCGACGATTTCAGTCGGGAAGCCTTGGCGATCGAAGTGGACTTGAATCTTCCGGCCGCCCGCGTCATCCGCACCTTGGAGCGCATCGCAGCCTGGCGCGGCTACCCCGGCAAACTTCGCCTGGACAATGGCCCGGAGTTTGTCGCGTTGGCCTTGGCCGAGTGGGCCGAGCGCAAAGGTATCGCATTGGATTTCATCGAGCCGGGACAGCCGATGCAAAACGGTTTCATCGAACGCTTCAACGGCAGCTACCGGCGCGGCGTGCTGGACATGCACATCTTCCGCACGCTGAGCGAGGTTCGCGAACAGACCGAACACTGGCTGGCCGACTACAACCAGCAGATCCCGCACGACAGCCTGGGCGGGCTAACGCCCGCCGAGTTCCGCGATCAACATCAATCGCAGACCTCTAGTTTTGGCTGGCATTGAATTACGGGGAGTCGACACACTCACGCACCTCAGAACCACAGATCACGCACGCAACGGCCATCGGGCGGCAGGTCGTCAAAGCTGTCCAGACCATCGAAGTGGTCGATGGCCAAGTGCGCGACGGCGGCCGGATCGGCGAGCCTGATGTTGACTGCCATGCGTCGGCTTCCGTCGGCTTCGAGGCGCAGCCCACGCCAGCAGATCACGCAGGCGCAGGCAGGGCAGAAGTGAATCTCTAGCGTGGGGTCTTGTTTCTCGGCACGGACATAGGTTTGCGTTGGCCCGTGTAGCGTTATGCGCCCGTGTTCAACGTCGTACGCCCAGAGTGCGCCGTAGCGCCGGCACAGCGTGCAGTTGCAAGCCGTGACCGCGCCTGGATCACCGGAGAGATGCCAGCCCGCGCTGCCGCAATGGCAGCTACCGCTGAGTGTGTCTGGTGCCACCTCGAATCCCCGTGTCCGTGCGCAATCGCCGCAATCTAGCAGGTTGGAATCCAGGCGTGCGGGCCCGTCACATCGCACTTTGTCCGGGTGAATACAGTGGTTTGCGCCGTGAGACCCGCTGGGCTACGCCGCTAATACGAGCTCATCCGGCAGGCGCGCCGGCCCACACCCACTGAATCATCAAGGAGCAGCCATGTCTATTGAAGCGGATCAGACCCATGCAAGTCGTGCGCGTCGCACGCTACTACGCAATGCCCTGCTGACGGGCGCGGCGATGATGGCGCCGGGCACGGCTGCGATCGCGAAAGACCTGCGCCCGGCCAGCGGGGTGCGCGGTGATGTATCCAAAGGCGCCGCCCAGTTGACGTTGGGAATGGTGGTGTTCGACGGCTTCCAGCTACTGGATGTGTTCGGTCCGCTGGATATGTTCGGCAATCTTGAGGGCAAGGTCAGAATCGTCATCCTGGGCGAGCGCGCTGGCATGGTCGCTAGCAGCGCCGGTCCTGCGGTTGCCGTTGACCATGCGTTGGACGCGGCGCCGCACATTGACATCCTGATGGTTCCGGGCGGCATGGGCACACGGCGCGAGGTGGGCAACACCGCATTCATCGCCAGCATCACGCGCCTGGCGCGTTCGGCGCCACACGTCGCCAGCATCTGCACCGGGGCGGCGCTTCTGGCGCGCACCGGTCTGCTGGATGGGCGGCGTGCCACGACCAACAAGCGCGCCTTCAACTGGGTAATGACGCAGGGGCCAAAAGTAGAGTGGGTGAAGCAAGCGCGCTGGGTGGAGGACGGCCATGTGTTCACCTCCTCCGGCGTCTCCGCAGGTACGGACATGGCGCTGGCCCTGATCGCAAAACTGTTCGGCCCCGATGCCGCCAAGCAGGCCGCCGATATCGCCGAGTACCGCTGGAATGCGGATTCCACCAACGATCCGTTTACTGCCGCGATCGACACTGAGTGAGCGAAGGAGTGCTCGGATGCGTCGCTGGATCGGGGCAATGAAAATGCTCTGCCAGAGCTCTTTCGAGCTCTCTCGTTAGCGACTCAATCTATCTGCTGAAGCAGCACGCGTCCAAGTCGTGAGACGTGGTGGTCGCCGCGCGGATGGGCAATCTTGTTCCAGGGATGCCTGCGCTGCGTACTTCTGATAAAAGCACTGTTTACCGCAGCAAGGATCCGAGCCGGATGCCATTCGCTATTTTCCGCACCTACGTTTCGATAGCGGCCGCAGTGGTGGTTGCTACCTTTGCAGGATGCGCCGTGACGGAGGCGCCGATCTCGCAGAAGCAGTTCTCCGATCATGTCGCGACGCTGCTGGCAGGCAAGGATTCGGCGGTGGTTGAGGCGGGCAAGCTCACCGACTTCCAATGGGCGACGCTGTGCTTCGAGCGCGATGACAGCCTGGTGCTGAAGTTCGATCAGGGTGGGAAGAAATCAGTTCTGCGCTTACCGTACGAAGCGTTCTTCGTGGACGAGGGGCATGTGGAGCATTCTCTTGAGGGCGGCTGTGTCACGCGCTCCGATCACATCTTGCTCAAGAAGAAATATCCAGGTGATCACGGGCCGATCGAGTTTCAGAAGGCAGCGCACGGCGCCTGAGTCTGGCTGTATCGACTCACCCCAAGCGCTATGCCGGCGATCCCAGCGCGGCGAACACGTAGTTCGCCTGCTGCATGATTCAACAGCGTCCGTTCTGCACCGCTGGCAGCGCCGGCCGATGCGCTCCGCTACTGACCCGCCTTACCAATCCGTCGGCGCATAGTCCTTCAGGAACTGCCCCCAGACGTGCTCGCCGGTGTTGAAGCCGTGGATGATCGGGTCGACGATGCGGGCGGCGCCGTCCACGATGTCCAGCGGCGGGTGGAAGCGTTCTTGCTGCACCTTGAGCGCGGCGATGTCGGCCGGATCTTCGTCGGTGACCCAGCCGGTGTCGACGCTGTTCATGTGGATGCCGTCGTTTTGATAATCGGCCGCCGAAGTGCGCGTCATCATGTTCAACGCGGCCTTGGCCATGTTGGTGTGCGGGTGACGGGTGGTCTTGAAGTTGCGGTAGAACTGGCCTTCCATCGCCGAGACGTTGACGATGTGCTTGTCGCGCTCGGGCGTGCGCAGCATCAGCGGCTTGAGGCGTGCGTTGATGATGAACGGCGCGATGGCGTTGACCAGTTGCGTCTCCAGCAATTCCACCGAGGGCACCTCGGCCAGCAGCAGGCGCCAGGAGTTGCGGCCGCGCAAGTCGACCTGCTGCAGATCCTGATCGAGACGGCCTTCGGGGAACAGGTGCTCCTGGCCCACCAGCTCGTCGTCCAGCAGCGCGACCTGCGACAGCTCGGCGGCGCGGGTGAGGCCGTCGGCGCCGTCCAGGCCGCGTCCGTGCACGGCCGGCAGCGCAGTGGCTGAGGCGTCGCGCAGCAGTTCGGGTGTACGCAGGCCTTCGTAATGGCCCACCAGCTTGCGCACCGTCTCGGGCAGGTCGTGCAACGCGGCGGTCTCGCCGGCCATCATGTGCGCGTAGAACTGCGGCGGGCGGCGCACGGTTTGGCAGGCATTGTTGATGATGAAATCCAGCCGCGTGCGGGTGGCCAGCAACTGGCTGCAAAACGCTTCCACGCTGGGCGTGTGGCGCAGATCCAGGCCGAACACCTGCAGGCGGTGGCCCCACTCGGCAAAGTCGGGTTCTTCCGCATAACGCGCGGCCGAATCGCGCGGAAAGCGCGTGGTGACGATGAGTTCGGCGCCGGCACGCAGCAGCTTCAATCCAGCCTGATACCCGATCTTGACCCGGCCGCCGGTGAGCAGCGCCACGCGCCCGCGCAGGTCGGCGGTTTCGGTGCGCTTGAAGAAATTCAGCTCCGCACAGGCCGGGCACATCTGGTCGTAGAAGTGATGCAGCTGAGTAAACTTCTGCTTGCACACATAGCAGTGCCGCAGTTCCGGCGATTGCTGTGGCGCCTCGGCAGCGGCAGCACCTTCGCCATTGTGCGCATCGTGCAGGCCGGCGGCGTGCGGCGGGAAATAGTTCGGCGTGCTGAACACCGGTTTGCGCCGCAACGCGCGGATGCCGGTCTGCTCGAGCAAGGCCTCGGCCTTGCGGACCTTTTCCTGATGGCGTTCGCGCTCGCGCTGCTTGAGCAGTTGGCGGCGCGCCTTGGGCTCGGGGTGGTAGACCTTGGCCACCACCTGATGCAGCCGCACGCGGTCGGCCTCGGAGAGCGTATCGAGCACGCTGCGGTCCGCGTCGATGGCCTCCAGCACATCCAGCGCGGCGCGCAGGCGGTCGGTGAGCGGCAGGTCGTCGGCGGGCAGGGGCGGGGCAGTGGTATTCAAGGCAGATCCGGGCAGAAGCGGCTGAAAGCCGTGGGTGTGGCGGCAGGCGGCCGGTGGGCAAGACGGTGCTGAGCCCTTAGAAAACGCGGGCGTTGCCAGTGAGTTTCAAGGCTGGGCGCTATTTTCGCCGATTGGCGGCGGCAGCGCCAATCCGGGGCCCGGGGTGGTGTCCGAGCGCCCCGAGGCGGCCGGCGTGTTGTGGCGTTGGCGGTCCGCTTCGGCGGAACACACGGGTGGGCATTTGCACCTGCTGCCGTGCACCTGCAACAGCGCTGAAAGGACAATGCTCTTCGCGTGGATCCTGTGCGAGTCAAGACTAACAACGGGGCCAGTCAGAGGTGGGTTACCCTCACCGTCAGTTTTGCTATCGGAAATGCTGCTCATGCAGTCCGCAGTCGACAAGGATCAGTCATTCGCAGGTGCATTAGGGCGCCTGCTGCTTGATGCGGTTCTGGTGTTGGCGCCATTGGCTCTACCGCTTTTGCTGTCGCCACCACTGGCATGGCTGTACCTGAGCGGGACGGTGCTGTTTGAGTGGGCTGAAGAACGCGTCTTTGGTCGTGTCGAGTGGATGCCACTCTACAGATTGGGGGCTTGCATAGGTGTCAGTTATGCCGTCGCTCAGGCTGCTCCATCGCGCACCGTCGCGCTGCTGGCGGGAGTGGCCGTTTTCGCGGTTCTTGTGGTGCTGGGAAAGGCATGGGAGAAGCTTGCTGGGCTTTCAATCGAACGCCCAAGCAAGGGCCCAACGTTTACGCGCATCGCAGGGCCCGGGCGGCCATCCGGACGCGTCGTTGACGATTCAGCACCGCTGACGCCGGAGGGTGGACAAATACGCATGATCGGTTGCCACGAAGTGCGCAATAGTGCTCCGCTGCAATACGATTATCTGTTTCCCGATGGCAGCGTGCTGTTTGGAGCGGGCGCGGTGCTGATGTTTTCTCCAGATGGCCGCTATTGCGTTCCACCGATGCCAACCACCGGTTTCTGGGGGCTGCTGATCTATGACCGGCGCGCACGCATCCTGTACCGTTTCACGCAGCGCGAAAGTTTTGTTGCGCTTCATGCCGTCACCGCGACCGAGATCCACGGCTGGGGTAGTCGCGTGCATAAGGACGGAACCATGCTGTGCGTGTTGATCGACGACGTGATCGCACATGCCTGTGCAGTTCCGATGGTGAACATCGGTGATCTCATGGTGCCAGCGTACTATTTGGAACAGGTGCGCCAATTAGAAACGGGCGAATTCCATCCTGCACCGGCCGGCGGACCGGTACTGACCGTGGCGCCCTACCTTCCGCAGCGCCTGATGGCGTTGGCGGATCCAGTGGCGCCGCTTGCAGACCCGTGGGTGGAGTTGATCGTCAATGGCGCAGCAAGTGGCTTGATTGTTTCGCGCCGTTATCCCCGCTTGCTCTGGAGCAGCGATGCACGCGGGCTGGTGTGCATTGCCAAGCGCAAGCACTGCGACGAAGCGGCCAGCTTCTGGTACTGGAACGACGTGGCGGGGTGGAGCTCGGTTGGCGGAGGCGATGACGTTATACCGATGCAGTAGCAACGTCATGCAGCGGATCGCAAGGCGCGGTTGCAACAATGCAACCGCTCCGTGTGTTGCGGTGTTCAGTTGCGCCGCCGTTGTGTTCGCCGATCACATGTCTTTGGAATGGCGTGCGCTACGGTAAGTGCGGACCTATTTCCGGGAGACACCATGGGCCTGCTGGTCGAGGGCAAGTGGCAAGACCGTTGGTATGACACCGACAAGAGCGATGGGCGATTCGAGCGCTCGCAGTCGCATTTTCGGCATTGGGTGACGGCCGATGGGCGTGCTGGGCCGCATGGCGAAGGCGGCTTTCAGGCTGCGCCTGGGCGGTACCACCTGTATGTGTCGCTGGCCTGCCCGTGGGCGCATCGCACATTGATCTTCCGGCAGCTGAAGGGCCTGGCATCACTGATCGATGTGTCGGTGGTGCATTGGTTGATGGGCACGCAGGGCTGGACCTTCGAACATGGACCCGGTGTGGTGGGCGATTCCATCCACCATGCCAAATATCTGTATGAGGTCTATCTCAAGGCCGATCCGCAGTACTCCGGCCGCGTGACGGTGCCGGTGTTGTGGGATCGCGAGCGCGATACGGTGGTGAGCAACGAGTCAGCCGACATCATCCGCATGTTCAACAGTGCGTTCGATGCGGTGGGCGCGGCAGAGGGCGACTACTATCCGGAAGCGCTGCGTGCGCAGATTGATACGATCAACCAACGCGTCTACGACACCGTCAATAACGGCGTGTACAAAGCGGGCTTTGCGACCACGCAGGCGGCGTACGAAGAAGCCGTGGTGCCGTTGTTCGACACACTGGATTGGCTGGACACGTGCCTGAGCACGCAGCGCTATCTGTGCGGCGATTACCTCACCGAAGCAGACTGGCGCCTGTTTACCACGCTGATTCGGTTCGATGCGGTGTACGTCGGGCATTTCAAATGCAATCTGCGGCGCATCGCCGACTACCCGCAACTGTCGGGATTCCTGCGCGAGCTCTACCAGATGCCGGGCATCGCAGAGACGGTGAATTTCCAGCACATCAAGAGCCATTACTACCAGAGCCATGCCATGATCAATCCCACCGGGATCGTGCCGATGGGGCCGGTGCTGGACCTGGATGCGCCGCACGGCCGGGGATGATGGCGGCCATGGTCGCTCGCAGTGGATGGGCGGTTTACCGTTGCGCGTTGGTTGCCCTATGCTGCTCGCCCTGCGAATACACCGGAGTGCTGCATGCTGAGTCACGTCATGGTCGGGTCCAACGACATCGCCCGCTCGAAAACCTTTTACGACACGCTGTTGGGAAGCGTGTTCGGCGCGCCGGCGGCGTTCGTCAACCAGGCCAACTCCGGACATACGCGGCTGTTCTATCGGCACGCGGGCAGCAGCTTTTGCGTCAGCGAGCCCATCGACGACGCGCCGGCCAGCCCGGGCAATGGCACCACGGTCGGGTTCGTCTGCGACTCACCCGAGCAGGTGCGGGCATTTCATGATGCAGCGGTCGCCGCAGGTGCCACCAGTATCGAAGAGCCGCCTGGCCTGCGTGACAGCACCATGGGGCCGACCTGGCTGGCGTATGTGCGCGACCCGGATGGCAACAAACTCTGCGCCATCCATCGGCCGTAGGCCCTCATGCAACGCGGGCCGCGTGACGCGCTGATGCGGCGCGGCCCTCGAGACGGGCGTTACGTAGGCAAGACGGCCAAACGCATTCGGATCGACCGCGCGCTCGGCACCGGCCCCGCGCAGTCCCTCGCTAAATGATGCCTGCCGACGTGGATTATCGGTCGCTCACTCTTCAGCAGCGCTGCGCACGATCAATGTGGCCGCACCCACCGAGATGGCATCCTCAACCGCACCGGTGCTGGTCTGCCCGTAGCGTTCGATCGCGCGCATCCGCGCATTGAAGGTGAGGTAGGCCGCCGCGACCGCGGTGCCGGCACCCAGCAGGGCCGCAATGCCGCGCTGATGGCGCGGCGCCAAGGCGGCGCCGGCAATGGCACCGGTGGCGACACGGGCCATCATGCCGGCCAGCACGATGCGGTCTGGCGCGGTCTTCATCTTGTCGCCCGCCAGCTCGCCACCTGCCAGCGCCAGCATGCCGGCAGACGCCAGTGGGTTGGCGAGTAGCCGCGGGGCGCCATTGTCGCGCGGTAGGGTGCCGGTGCGTGCCGCATTGGCGACCGCGGCAAGCGGGGTCATCGAGCGCATGCCAGCGACGGCGCCCATCAGAATCGAATGAATCAGAGCCATGTGCACCTCTGCAGGTACGCATCGACGTGCTCCGCCATGGAGCCCGCAGGCGCGCATCAGTTTATTGGTGCTCAGAGCCTAGGAGGTCAGATGTGTGCGAGATGGCAAGGCAGTGCCAGGGCACTGCGACGTAGGTGACGTCAGACCAACGCGGTGTCCGCCTGGCAGCTGACGTCTATTCCGCGATGGCTGCGCTGTGCAGGCACCGCGCCATTGTCATGCGTGGCAGGCGCCACTACGCTGCATCACCTTGGGGGCGCTGCAGCGTGGCGGATGCGCATCAGGGCTGCTTCGCAAACCGGCCTGCGCGCCACGCCATTGCCAACACGGCAAGGCCGACCGCCAGGCAGACCAGCACGCCAGGCAACGACGCTTCCGGGCCAAACGCACCGCCGGTGAGCCATTCGGGAAATCCCGGGCGGGCCGTGCTACGCGCGATGGCCGGGCCCATGTCGGTGCCGGAGACGGCTGCGCCAAACAGATAGCCCTGGGTGAAGTTCCAGGCGATATGCACACCGATCGACATCCACACGCGGCCGGTCAGGGCATAGAACGCGCCCAGCAAAATGCCGGCTTCCAGCGCGATGCAGATCGCTGCGAATGCCGTGGCGTGCGGATTGGCGATATGGCCGAAACCGAACAGCGCGGCGGACGCGGCGAAGGCGATCCACGGCCCGAACGCGCGCCAGACCAGGCGCAGGAAAATCGCCCGGAACATCAGCTCTTCGATCACGCCCGCCTGCAATGCCTTGCGCACCGCAGTCCATGCCGGCGCCATGCCCAAGGACTGGATGTCGTACAGCCCGAACACCGCCATGATGCCCATGACCGAGGCGAACATCGCCGCGCCGATCAGCAGGCCGAGAAGCACGTGCGGCACCATCGGCCGCACCGCGAGCTCGCTGGCGCGTCGCCCTTCGGCCAGGCGCACCGCAAGCACGTACACGCCCAGGCCCACCGCGATGCCTATCAGGCTGGCCAGCAACTGCAGCGGGCCGGACTCCTTGGGCAGCAGGCCGCTGACGAACCGGCCGCTCATGGGCGCCAGCGCGGCAACCACCACCAGCAACAGCACCGCCCAGGCGATGGCGCGGAGCCAGCGCAGGCGCCCGGGATGCAGGAACTTGCGCTCACCCAGTTCGATCGGGCGGCTCATCTGTCTGGTCGTGGCCAAGGACTGTCCGGCAACCGATTGCGTTGATGCGTGCATGTACGACTCCATGTGGTGTGGTTGCTAGCGGGTGGTGGAGCGGGATGACGCGTTGGATGCGTCTGCAATCCGGGTGGAAAACGCACGCTGGTTCAGCGCGTCGATGGCCTCACTGAGAATGCGGGACAGCGGGACGGACAACTCTGCATCGAGCTGCGCGGCGGCGGCATTGGTCGCGGCCCATTGCCGCTCCAGCGCGGGAATCATCTTTTTCGCCTTGGGCGTCAGCACGACGATGCGTTCGCGCGCATCCGTGCCTGGTTTCAAGGCAACAAGACGGTGCGTGGTCATCTGCGCCACCGTCTGGCTGGCGGCCGAATGGCTGATGCCGATCTCCTGCGCGAGCACCTTGATGGGAACCGGGCCCACACGCAGCAGGGCGCGTAACACGGGGGTATAGCGTGGCCGCCAGGTTAGCCCCGCAGCCGCGTAGACACCTTCCAGATCACCATCGAGCCGCTCGATGAGTTGCCGGACCAGGGTGCCAAGGGTAGGTGCAGGTGGGGTCATGACCGAAATGTATAAGCGCTGTTGTAATTGCGCCTGTGCCAGAAGTATTGGCATCTGCCAGCGCTAGCGGCGGGTCGGGTAAGGCTTCGGCGCTGCCGCTGCATGACATTGCGGGATCGCGCGAACCAATGTGGGGCGTGTCGATGGATGCGCTGATCGGTTTTGGACTGCCGGCTGCGGAGAGGGTTGGCGCGCGCATCATACGCTGGCGCCGCCGCACCAAGTGGGTCAGCAGCGATGCAACGATCAAGACGCACTCTTAGAACCTGTTCACGATCTTCTGAGTAATAGTGCCAAGAAGGCCAAATGGATGAACTGCAGGCTGGTGTTGAGTTTGCGCTCGCAGTTCTTCCATAGCCTTCGGTTCTTCTCCAGCCAAGCAAAACTACGCTCGACGATCCATCGCTTGGGCATGACCTTGAAGGTGTGCAGTTCGCTGCGCTTGGCAATCTGCACCGTGAGCTGCTCGCCTAAAATCTCTCGCGCGCCGTCGGCAAACCGTACGCCGGTGTAACCGCTGTCGCACAGTAAGCTTTGTACATGCGTCAAGTTTGACTGGCAGCGCTCCAACGCCTGCAGCGCACCTTTGCGGTCGGTCACCTCCGCCGTCGTCACCGCGATTGCGTGGGGCAATCCCTGAGTATCAACAGCGATATGCCGCTTGATGCCCGACACCTTCTTGCCCGCGTCATATCCCTTTTGCCCCGCTGTGTCCGTGTTCTTTACGCTCTGCGCGTCCACGATCAAGAACCTGGTGCAGGCGTTGCGCTCCTGTCTGGCGCGGGCCACGCCAACCTGATTTTTTAAGTGCCTGCTCCAGCAGGCTCACTCCCTCATCGTCGCACTCGCTCCACTTGGCAAAGTACGAGTGCACGGTCCGCCACTTCGGAAAGTCGCTGGGGAGCGCTCGCCATTGGCAACCGGTTCGCAGCACGTACAACACTGCGCACCACACCTCATACATATCCACACGGCGTGGCTTGGTGCGCTTACGCGCTTGTTCCAGGATCGGCAGCACGTGTTCGAACTGCTCCCGGCTCATGTCACTCGGATAGATCTTTTGGCGCATCCGCATAGTCTGCACTGATCAGGAAAGATCGTGAACAGGTTCTTACGCAGCAGCGCTACGCTGTTCCGCGCATGGCCATGCTGCGGAGCATGTGGTCTTGATGGTTTTGGCTTGCCGGGGTCAGTTAGTCGCTTCGTCGCCATACACCCACTGCGCGAACAGTGCTGAAAGATCGCGCCCGCTGGCGTGCTCCATTGCTCCCTGAAGGTCCTGACTGACGACGGTGCTGCCCACGTTCTTGCGGGTGTAGCGGCGCATACCCGCCCAAAACGCCTGCTCACCCAGCGTCTGCCGCAAGTGCGCCATGAACAGCGCGCCTTTGCTGTACTGCACGGCGCGGCGGACACGTAACGAGGGGTACTCACCTGACCAGGCCAGCGGTTTGTCGAAGCCGGCGTCACGGGCGATGGCAAGCCGGCGGCGTGCTTCATTCAACTCCTGCTGGTAGGCCGCCTCGCCGAAGGCGTGTTGCTTCCAGGCGGCGACCATGAACGTGGTGATGCCCTCGTTCAACCAGAAGTCTTGCCACGATGCGCAGGTGACAAGGTTTCCCCACCACTGATGCGCCATTTCATGCGCGATGATCCATGACGAAGCGGGGTCTTCCTGCTCGTCTTGCAGTGCTTGCACGCCAATGAGCGAGAAGGTGGCCGCCTCCTGCGCCTCCTGTCCGGGCACAAGCAGCTGGGTGTAACGACCATCCGGGAGCGATACGCCTGCCGCCTGCGCAAAAAATGCCGCAATGGAGGGTGTCTGCTGGAATGCGTCTGCCAGGTCCGCACCTCGACCTGTGCCATCGAGATAGACGAACGTCCCGGCCGTGGTTTTGGATGACTGCTGCGAGAAGGTGCCAACCGCAAAGCCGAACAGATAGGCCGAATACGGCCTGGTAGCGCGCCAGCGGTGCAGCACCAGGCCGTTCGGAAGCACCTTCTGGGGCAAGCCTGCGCCGATGCTCAACGTATCGATGCCGGCAGGCACGAACAGATCCAAGGCGAAAGACGCTTTTTGGCCGGGGCTGTCCTGCAGGCAGACCATCCAGTCGCACGCGAAGTAGCTGGTGTAGAAGCCACTGGCCGCGCGAACAACACCCTGGGCCGGCACGCCGACGATCTTGAAGGCGAGCGACGCGCGGGCGCCTTTGGCAAGCGCGCTTGGCAACGCAAACGTGATGCCATCGGTGGTGCTGGTCACTGCGATCGGCTGACCATTTAGTTCGGCCGAGAGGATCTGCAGTGCATTAGGCGAGAACGTCAGCTGGGTGAGGTGGTCGGAGGTGCTGCGTAGGCGAATGCGCTGCACGCCGGAAAGCGCGGTGGTGCTGAGGTCCGGGCGCAGTTGCAGCTGATAGCCCTCGACCTCGAACCCCGCGCCTGGCAGTGTCGGTGCTGCGGCCATCAGCGAAGTCGGTGCAAGTGCCAGCAGTGCCAACAGTGCAAGCAGGACCTTGTATGCAGTGAGTCCCCGATGTGTCACCGCTCGCTCCGATCAGCCGTCTTGATCCCGAGCAAGACCTTCAAGCCGTGGGTGGTGCCGCGTGGCCCGATGGTCAGGTGGTCCTCGTCATTGAGAACGTCCAGCGTGAGATGCAACGACGGATAGTGCCGCGCGCGCAATGCCTGCGCCATGTTCTGTGTGTCGACGACCATGTCGTGATTCTGGTGGTAGCGCACTTGCTCGTACTCGCCAACGTATAGATAGACGAGCGCCGGCAGGTCTGTATGCGAGGCGGCAAAGGTTTTTTCCTGCGCCACCATCGCGTGCTCGCCATACCAATACGATGGGCTGCCCAGGATGTAGCCGGCAAACATGTCCGGTGTGCTCAACAGGATCTGCGTGCCCAGCAGGCCACCGTACGAATGCCCGAGATATAGACGCCGCTGCTCGTCGGTTCGGTAGCGGCTGGCAACGAACGGCAACACGCGATCGCGCAGGTAGCGGATGTAGTCCGCGCTCTTACCATGGGTCGCAACCGGCGCCGCGTCTGGGCCATCTTCCGGTGTGGGCGTGTAATCGCGCCGCCGGCTGGGCATGGGCTCGTCGCCGACGGCGTAGGACAGGCCGACCAGGATGAAGTCCTCGACGGCCGGGCCTTCGCCATTCAAGCGTCGCGCGATCTGCTTGACCAGGGGGAACGCATAGTCGCCATCGGTGGCGTACAGCACCGGGTAACGGCGTTGCGGATTGTCTGCATAGCCACGTGGCAGGGCGACGAAGACCTGATACGTGCGACCCGTTGCCGGGTCGGGCACGTCCCAGACCTCGCTGTCGACCAATTCATAGGGCTTGCCGCCGCCACGTTGCCCGCCCAGCGGCGTAGCCTGTGCCGGCGCTGCAATCGCCTGACTGGTGACTGCAGGTGCTGTTGCGGCGGGCGGCGCCTTGGCGGTGTTGTCGCACGCACTCAGCAACAGCACGACCAACCCGATCAATCCGATTCGATTCAAAGACATTCCCAGCCTGACGTTGCGTGTGGTCCGTCGTGCGGACATGGAGTGGTGATTGCATGCGTGCAGATCATGATGGGATCGCCAGCGCAGCGCGTTGAGGAGGCTGCAGCGTCAACGCTGATCGTCACTACGCGCACCCCGGCTCACGTCCCTGAGCACGGCGCCGTAGCCATGGTAGAGATTTGCAGCGGGCAGCTGGTTTTGCGCGTGCATCCAGCGATGCAAGGCCGGCAGTTGGTAGAACGGCACGCGCACATGCTGGTGGTGTTCGATGTGGTAGTGGATGCCATGCGGGCCGCAGAAAAAGGTTTGCCAGCTGCGCGCGACGATGGTGCGCGCGCTGTGGCGCTGGTCCTCGCACGCGGCGTAGCCGGCATGCTCGGTGATGGCACGGATGCGGGCGAACAGCTGCAGCAGCGTCAGCGCCGGCAGCAGCCATAGGCCCAGGTACAGCAGCGGGTGGCCAAATGCGGCGAGAGCCCCGAACAGCAGCCCGTTGCTGAGCAGGATCGTGCCGGCAACCAGCCCCGCGCGCTGCGGCACGGTACGGGTGTGCGCACTGGCTGGTTGTGTACGGCGCCTGCGTAGCGCACCACGGATGGCGAGTACGTAGCCGATGCCGGTGACATCGCGGAGCAATCGCAGCGCCAGCTCGCGGCGCGAGACAGGGTAGTCGGCAATGCCGAACATGATGGCCACTGGATCATCCGGCGACATCGGTGCGCGGTGATGCTGCAAATGCCCTTGCCGGTAGGCGAACAGCGACAGGAACAGCGGGCCGGCGGCCAGCGCCTGCGCCACCACGTCATTACGTGACTGGCGATGCGCCAGCAGGCGGTGCGCGCCCTCGTGCATCATCACCGCGAGCGCAAGCTGGGTGGGGGCAATCACCACAATCGCCAACGCATACACTGCCGGATGTGGATACAGCATGGCGGCGCCAAAGCACAGCGCGATCACGGCCCAGTCGGCGGCCAGTGCCATGCCGCTGCGCCAGGGCTGCAGACGGGCAAGCGCTATCGGCACCGTGGCGCTCATGCGTGCTGCCCGGTGGCTGTGAGTGCCACCCACGCGTGTGCAGGTGCGCCGCGTGCCAAGGCCAGGATCAGGCTGACCCACAGCTGCAGGCGCTGTGGCGCATCCAGCGTGGACGCGCCGTGCCCGGCGACGGGCGGGGTCGCGCGCAACGCGTCGCAGGCGCGGTGGATGGCATGCGCAAAGGCGTCTGCATCGCCCGTCCACGCAACGATTTGATGCGCCAGGCCGCAGGTTGCGGCATGCGCGGCATTGCGTTGTTGCTCCGGCTGCCCGGTGACGATCAGCAGGATGGGCCGCCGGTACACCTGCGCAATCGATAGCGCGGCCATGCCGGGCGCCGAGATCAGCAGCGTGCTGGTTGCGGCGTGGTCGATCCACCGTGGGTGGTCGGCCTGCCAGCCGGGGCGCTGCGCATAGCCTTCGCCGACACATAGGCTGCCCAATCCCGCGCGTCTCAGTCCTAGCTCCAGTGCCTGCGCGAGCGCGGGGTCGCGGAAGTGCGGGTTGAGATAGACCGCGGCCATTGGCGCGGTGGGGGTGGCAGATGGGGATGCAATCGCTACCGGTGTTGGCAGCCGCACGCGTCGTCCGCTGGCCTGTGGTTGTGCTTGCGCGAAGTCGTGCTCCAGTTGCGCGGCGGCGCGGTCGATCTGCCAGCCGATGGCGCCTGAGAACAGCGCAGCCAGCACGCGCGGCAGCCGGCCCTCGAAATTGCCCTGCAGGGCGGCGCGCAAGCTGCCGCCGTAGATGTGCACGATCTTGTGCCGCCAGACCGGCAGCATGCCCATCACCAGCAGCGCCGGATGAAAGGAATCGTTGAGGACCAGGTCGACCTCACGTAGGCGCCGCTGCAGTTGCAGGACATCGCGCAGCAGCCGCGCCGGATGCAGCAGATAGGCAGCCACGTTGGCATCGGTGGCGGCCGCGCGCATGTTCTGGCGCGCATCGAACTGCACGGCGTAATGCGGCGACAACACGCTTGCCTGGATGCCAAAGGTGTGGAGAAACCGTGCGCCGGCTACCGAGGTGGTGATGACCTCGACCGCGGCGCCCTGCGCCTGCAACGCATGCGTCAGCAGCTGTGCGCGCATCAGGTGGCCGCGTGCGTCGGCGGTGGCCAGGTACAGCAGGCGCGGGCGCTTCACCGCCACAGGTAAGCCCGTACACGCAGCACCGCACCGGCGGCATACATGCCGAGCGCGCCACTGACGCCGAATGCACGGTCGATCCGCCGCACCTTGGCCAGCAGTGACTGCAGCGCTGCCTGCTCATCTGCAGGCACCAGCCGCTGCAGGATCCTCTGGCACTGTTGCACGTGGCGTTGCTCATCGCCGAGAACGCGCGTGAGCAGCGGCTGCAGCGCATGGCCGGCAGGCAACACGCCGCAGTGCCGCTGCAAGACGCGCGAGGCCATCTGCTCGGCGCACAGCCCGATTGCAAACGCAGGCACCAGCAGGCCCTGCCGGAATTCACCCGCATGATGTGTTGCCAGCCGATGCCACTGCGCAATCTTGCGCCGGCTCAGGGCATCGGGCTGCGCGGAGGGCCGTGCGGCACCGCGTGCGGCCAGCGCGGCGGCGAACGCCTGTGCATGCCATTGTTCTTCCTGCAGATGCTGGTCCATCAGCGGCACCAGCCACGCAGGCCGCTGCACCGGCACCTCGCGCTGCAAGGCCAGCTCGGTGGCCTCCTCGCCAACCAGATACATCCGCAGCAGCAAGCACTTGCCGGCGACGCTGGCATGCAGCTGACGTAATGCGGCCGCCTTGATCCGATCGACCAGCCACGCCTGGGTGCGCGCCCAGCCACGCAGGGGCTGTGGCTGCAGCGCCAGGAGCGGCACGCCGCCAGCGGTGCCGGGGTCAGCTGGCAGCGCGCTGCTCACCGCTAGGAGTGGTGGTAAGACAGCGCCTGCGCATCGGCGCGGCGGCGGCGCCAGCCCAAGCCGGCGGCCAGGCTGCCGAGCATGTCCACCGCGGAGAACGCGGCGATCAGTGCCAGCGCGGCGCCCCGGCGCAGCCCGCGTACGGGCGGCAGGTCCTGCATATTTAAGGCTTGCGCGCTGAACCACAGACGCGATGCCAGCACGCACAGCGGCCCGACCGGCCCGCTGCGCGCCAGCCAGTGCAGCGATGCCGGCAGATACGCCTTGACCAGGTGCGGGGTCAGGCCCAGCGTGTCCTGGCCGCGCCACCAGCGCAGCTGCAGTGCTTCGCCACGGGTGTCGGGCAGCTTGTGCACCGTGTGCGCACGGGGTGCGTAGTGCACCGCGATGCCGCAGGCCTGCAGATGCAGCCCCAGCACCTGGCAGTGCGCGCGGTACACACCATCCAATGGCTGGTAGGCATGCGCGGCGAAGATCTCGCGCCGGAACACCACGTTGTTCGCATAGAAGTTGCGCGTGGCCTGCGGCTGCAAAGGGCTGGGGAAATACATGAAATCCAGCGTGGTCAGTGCGGTGCCCACCAGCGTGGCGGCGTAGCTGGTACGCCCGGCAACCGCTGCCAGCTGCGGCTGTGTGCTGAAGGGCAGCAACAGTTCGGCCAACCAGTCCGCCGCCGGCAGGCAGTCGGCATCGGCAAAGATCACGTAGTCGCACAGCGCCGGATCGGTGGCAGCAAAGCCACTGTTCTTCGCCTCGTAATAGCCGGTGGTGTGCGCAATGCGGACAAAGGTCACCGGCCGCCCGGCGATGCCGCTGAGCGCGGCGCAGGCGGTTTCGCTCAGGCCGTCGTGGGTCACGATCAGCTGCGCCAGCGCGGTGAGCGGAACCGTTTGCGCGGCCAGTGCGGCCACTGCACGCTGCAGGCTCTCCAGCACAGCGTTGTGTGCTGCGTCGCCACCGCGCAGGTTGTTGGTCTCCAGGACCAGGGCGCAGCGCAGTGCAATCGGCGTGGACATCGTACGGATCCCTGTGACGTCGTGATCTCCCGGCAGCTGCGCCGTTGGACTGATCGCAGATGCCATCAAGTGCCGAGAGTTGCGCGACTATACCGGGAAAGCACGGGTTGGGACGGCTGGCGGGTCCCTGGTGCCCGACGTCACCGCGTTCGACGTGCAGCCTGGTGTGCAAGTAACCGTGACGCCCAGCGTGCCGCATCAGTGCGACCGCAACGGTCGCACTGCGGTCAGCTCAATCCAGTGGCCCAAGCGCCTGCAACGCTGGTGCGCGCGCCATATCGTTGGGGTTGGTGCCGGGCAGGCCTTGTGGCACATCCATGCCCTTGCTGCGGTAAAACTCTGTCCAATATGCAGACATCTGCCCGCTCTGCGGGTTCTTGAAGTTCATCGGCTGCAGCGCGAAGACCTGATGCGCGCGGAAGGCGCGCTCGATGAAGTCCGAGCAGTAATAGCTGTTGTCGTCCTGCACGTAGGTCAGGTTGTAGGGCTTGCCGAGCATGCGCCGCGCCTGTGCGATGGCATCGGGAATCGCCGCACGCTGCGCGGCGTTGAGCCGGTACACGAAGATCTGCCGCTGTTTGGCACGCGCCTGCCGGATGAAGTCGGCAAGCGGTTGCTGGCGCGAGCCTTCCTCATCGGCATGCAGCACCACGCGCGCGCGGCCGTCATGGGCCACCAGGCCCACATGATCGAAGCTCGGTGCGCACTGGGTGGCGGTGGCATCGTCGATGGCGCCGCTCAGGCCGGTGCGCGCGGCGGTGACGAACAGCAGATCGCCATCATGCAGCCGCAGGGCCAGTGCCGATGTCGGCAGCAAGGCCAGCAGGAGCAGGGACAACAACAGCCGGAACAACAACAGCCGGAACGTGTGCATATGTGGATGCTTGGCGGTGGCAGGACGTGCCGATTATGGACAACAACGGCTGTCTCGGCGCGTATGCCGATGAAGGCGCAGCCCGGGGCGAGGGCAGCGGCTGTTGGCCGCGCGGTGCACGCAGCGAGGCGTCTGCTCCGCTGACGATCGGGAGTTCCAGCCGCAGCGCGTTGCAAGAAGCCTTGGCTTGCCCTGGATTGCAACAACGAAAGCCCAAGCCTGGCCCGTGTTTTGTAGACTACGCAGGCCAGCGGGCGTCGCCGTCGCCATCGTGTCGCGGCATTGCCTTGGTCGCCTGGAGTGTTGCATGCGTTCGTCTGCTGCGTTGTCGCCGATCGGCCGGCTGTTTGCCGTAGCCGCCCTGATCGAAGGAATCACCTGGGCCGGTCTGCTGATCGGCATGTGGCTCAAATATGGCCTGCAGACCACCGAGACGGTGGTCTGGCTGTTTGGCCGCCTGCATGGCGGTGCCTTTCTGTTCTATGTGGTGGTGAGCGTGCTGGCCGCGCTGCGGCTGCGTTGGCCGTGGTGGGCCTGGGCGCTGAGCCTGCTGGCCGCACTGCCGCCACTGGTGACGGTGCCGTTGGAACTTTGGTTCCGGCGCATTGGTTTGTTGGGTGTGCGGACGCGTTGATGCGGTTCGTCAGCGAGAGAGTGCATTTCCCCAACGAAAGCCACGGCTTCTACACCGAAGCGCATCGGCGTGAGTACTACACGCGCTTGCTGGCGTTCTTGAGCAAGCAGCTGGGTGGCAGCACTGCGGACCAGTAGCTGTGCTGGTCATGCGCTGGCGCGCGGCGCGGACGTGAGTGCAGTACCGTGCCGCGGCGCCATCGCGCAACGCATGAACCATCTGCGTCGCGCGATGACACCAGCTGCAACTGGTGTGCTCAGTGCTTCGGCACTGGCTGCATCTGGTATTGGGCTGGCGGCGTAGCACCGAGCAGATACTGCACGAAGTAGTCCCAACGGCGGCGGGTGACGTACGGGGTCAGGTCGCCATAGCCATGCTTGGCATTGGGCAGCATCAGCATGTCGAAGTTCTTGTTGGCCTTGATCAGCGCGTCGGCCACCAGCAGGGTGAGATACGGCGGCACGTTGTCGTCGAGCGTGCCGTGCACCAGCATCAGCCGGCCTTGCAGCTTGCTTGCATGCGTCGCGTTGGCCTGGTCGTCGTAATTGGAGGTGCCGTCCTTGTTGACGATGTGCTCGCCGTGGTACTTCTCGGCCCAGTCGTCTTCGTAGCCGCGGTTGTCGTGGTTGCCGCTTTCCGACCAGGCCACCTTGAACAGTTCGGGGTAGCGCAGCATCGCGCCGGTGGACGCATTGCCGCCACCGGAGTGGCCCCAGATGCCGACGCGGGTGGTGTCGAACCACGGATAGCGCTGGCCGAGTTCCTTCACCGCAGCCACCTGGTCGGGCAGGGTGTTGTCGCCCATGTTGGCGTACCAGGTGTCATGGAAGGTCTTGGAGCGCCAGGGCGTGCCCATGCCGTCGATGGCAATGACGATGAAGCCCAGTTCCGCCAGCGATTGATTGTCGCCATGGCCGGCGTAGAAGCCGCGCCCGCGCACCGAGCCGGTCTGTGGGCCGGGGTAGATGTAATCGATTACCGGATATTTGCGTGCCGGATCGAAGTGGGTGGGCTTGAACAGCAAGCCATACAAGGTGGTCTTGCCGTCGCGCGCCTTCACCGTGATCGGTTCCGGCGGGACCCAGCCGGCGGCCTTCAGGCGGGTGATGTCGGCGGTGGCGACGGTGCTGAGCGTGCGCCCATCGGCTGCGTCGCGCAGCACGCTGACCGGTGGGGTGAGCGTGGTGGAATAGGTGTCGACGAAGCGCGCGCCATCGGGTGAGAGTGCAATGCTGTGGTCGGCCGCTTCCGGCGTCAGCAGCACCGGTGCGCCGCCGTCCAGACTCACCTTCCACAGTTGCTGGTAGTACGGGTCCACGCCCGGCACCTTGCCCACGCCGACAAACCACGCGGTACGGCTCACCGGGTCCACGCGCAGCAGCTCGGTGACATTGCCTTCGCCGCTGGTGATCGCGCGTTTGGGCTTGCCGGTCTGCAGGTCGTACAGATACAGCTGGCCCCAGTCGCTGCGTTCGGAGAACCACACCGCTTCGTTGCTGCCGGGCAGATAGGCCCAGTTCGCCGCGACCTGGCCGCTTTCGTAATAGGTCTTGGCGGTTTCGTCGAAGGCGGTGCGTACCGCGCCGGTGCTGGCGTCGGCAATGCGCAGCCACACCTGCTTGTGGAAGCGCGAGGTGGAGGCGAACGCCAGGGTCTTGCTGTCCGGCGCCCACTTCACGTCGTCCCACAGGCCCGGCGAGCAGCTCACGTCATCGCACAGGGTGGAGCGGTGCTGGTCCGGCGGCAGCTTCAGGCGCACCACGCTGGCGGTGGGCACGTCGATGATGACGCGCTCGATCATGGTCACGTCCTTGTCGCCGGCCAGCGGGTATTTCCACGACTGCAGTTGCGGATGCCCGAGCTTGGTGCTGACCAGATACATATCGCCGGTCTTGCGCTGGTCCTGCTGGAAGGTGGCGATTTTGCGCGAGTCCGGCGACCACGCAACGATGGCGTTGTCGCTGTGCTGCCAGCCGGCGTTGTCGGTGGCGTAGCCGAAGTTTTCCACGCCATCGCGGGTCAGCTGGGTCTCCTTGCCGGTAGCCAGCTCACGCACCCACAGTTTCCAGTTGCGGATGAAGGCCTCGCGGGTCTTGTCCGGCGACAGCACGCCCGGTTCGGCCTTGTCGCTGGCGTAGACCTTGCTGCAGGCGGCGCGTGCATCGCAGATCACGTCGGTGTCGCGGATCTTGAAACGGTAGCGGCCATCGGCGGTGAGGCGGACCTTGGGCGCCAGCGTGGCGGCCTTGAGCGGTTTGTCGCCGGTCTTGAGCAAGCTGTTGAGCGCGGTGGCCAGCCGGGCAGGCTTGAACAGTGGCGCGGTATTGCCGGTGGCGGTGTCCAGCTGCAGCAGGCGGTCGCCCCTGGCGTCATGGTCCACATACACCACATGCGTGGGGTCCAGCCAGGTCACCTGCGTGGCAGCGTGGTCCACCAGCGGCTGCGCCAGATAGCTGACCAGGCGTTCGGCGCGCGCGTAATCGGCATCGGTCACGCTGGGCGCCTGCGCGCTGGCCAGTGCGGGCAGCAGGGCAACGGCCAGGGCGGTGAGCAGGTGGCGCATCGGCAACGGTGTGGGCATGTGGACCTCATCAAAAGGACGCGCGCCGAGCAGAGTGGCGCAACCCGGCAATGCTACGTGCACGGGTAGGGCCTGCGACCCTGCCATACGTCGTGCTTTGCCACGGTGCGCAGCTGCGGGCGTGGTGCCAGACGCGGCGCGCGCCGCGCAGCGGGTGCTGCTACTTGGCCATGCAGCGCTTCCAACGGTCGTTGACGCGTTGGGCGAACCAGGCGGTGGTGAGGGTGCGGGTGATCTTGGGGCTCTCCAGGGTGATGCCCGGCAGCACCGCGCGTGGCAGCGCCGCGTGGCCGTCGCGCTCGGCCACCGCGAAGACCTGGCGATACAGTGTGCTGTCGCCGAAATCGGCGCGGTTGCCGTCTTCGAGCGCGGCGCGGATCTGGCGGTCAGTCATGCCCAGCTGGCTGGCCAGCGCCCGTGCGGCGCGTTCGGTGCCGCCGGGTGCGTCCAGGCTGGCGCCCGGGGTGAGCAGGTCGCCATCCAGCGCCAGCGCGATGCCGCTGGCCTTGCTCAGTGCGGCCTGGAACGCGGCATTGCGGCTGGCGTACCAGCCGGCATTGAAATCGGCAAAGCGGTACAGCAGCGCGTCGTAGCGGGCGGGGTAGCCCAGCAAATGCCGGGTGCCGAACCACAGCCCGCCGCGGCGGCTGAATACCTCATGCCGGATGGAGTCGTCAGGCGGGTAGGGGTAGCGGTCGGCATGCTGCTCGGCGAAGGCGATGCTCACCTGCATCGGCCCGCCGGTACGCACCGGATTGAGCCCGCCAAACAAGCGCCCACCCAGCGGCACGCTGCCGGCGAAGTCTTCGAAGATGCCGCTCAGCTCCTGCTCGGTGCGCGCAGCGGCAATGCGGGTGGCATAGCTGCGGCCATCGGGCGAGGTGATGCGCAGCGCGGCATCGACCATGAAGCCGGGCAGGTGGTGGGCGCTGGCGCGGCGGTCGATCTCCGCACGCGAAATCTTGCCCAGGTTCGGCACCGGCGGATTGGCCTGATAGGTGGACTCCTGCTCGGTGACCGCCAGCACCGCGCAGATGTGTTCGGGCGTGGTGGCGATGTCCTGCGAGGCAAGCGCCACGTAGACGTCGGTGGCCCAGCCGGCGCGGTCGCTGAGCGATGCCGGCAGGCGGCGCGCGATATCGGCCTGCACGGCCTGTGGCGAGCGTTGCGGCGCGCGGGGCGCCTGCGTCGCACAGGCCGACAACAGGGCGAGCACGCCAAGCGCCAACAGGCGCGGAATCGAACGGGTCACGGCGTCTCCGGGAAAGGCGAGGGGTACTGCCGGGTGGCAGTTTACGTGGCGCGGTGTTGGTGGGCTGCGGAGGGCAGATGGCGGTCGTCTGCACGGCTTGCGAATTGCCTGGCGTGGTTCACCGGGACAGCGCGTTTGCTACTGACTATATGGCCTGTCACCCGGGCGCCAATGGCCGCGGCGATGCGCTGCGTGCGGGACAGGTGCAGGACCGGCGCGCGCCACAGCTCGAGCGGCGCTTCGTAGAACACGCATCGTAGAGCGCGGATCGCTGCCACGTTCAGCGGGCGCCATTCAAGACCCTGGCCACCCGGCCGATAAGCTCGACCATCTGCGCGATCGCCTGGTCGGGTACTGCGCGCGACCACCATCGTGCGCCGTGCCGCTATCGCGCGCGACTGCAGCATCGGTTCCATCACCTACGACGGAGGACTGCGCCATGCCACAGCAATCAGTACCTCCTCACCCAGGGCCACCTGCGTGCCATGGCCGCGATGCCATGGTGATTGCGATGCGTGTGCGATGAAGCGTCAGCGCACGGCGTGGTGGCTTCCGCATCTGTGCACTGCACTGCTGTGGGTCAGTGGCGCGGCCTGGAGCCAGCCGCAACCCTGGGCCAAGACCGAAGCCATGCTGCTCGACGACCCCACCGCCGCGCTGCAGGCCACCGAGCGACAGCTGCACCAGGCGCGCGCAAGCGGGCAGGCCGATGCCACGTTCTGGGCGGCCTTGGCACAGGCGCGGGTGCTGATTTCGCTGGAAGACAGTGCACGCCGCACACAGGCGCTGACGCAGGCACGCGACGTGCTGGACCAGCTGCATGGCAGCGGCGCACAGGCGCGGCTGTGGCTGGACACGGTGCAGGCACTGAGCGATGTGCGCGAAAACCCCAATCGCTCCATGGTGGCGCGGCTGGAAGAGTTGCGCCGACAGGCGCGCGCGCTGGGCCGTCGTGACCTGCTGTGCGAAGTCGACGCGGTGGACATGTGGAGCATGCTGGCGTCGGGCAGCAGCGATGAGGCCTGGAATGCCGCGCAGGCCAGCTACCAATGTGCGGTGCGCGAAGGATCGCTGTCGCTGGAGCTGGATGCGTTGACACAACTCGGGTCACTGGCCAGCCGCGTGGGCGGGCGCACCGCCAAGGAAAACGAAGCCGAAGCGTATCTGCTGCGCGCATTGACGCGCCTGGGTGACCTGCCGGCACGCTTCCAGCGCAGCCTGATCGAATACGAATACGGTGCCTCGTTGGCGCTGCAGCAGCCGGACGCGGCGTTGGTGCATTTCCGCCGCGCACTGGCCTTGAGCCGCGCGCTGGGCGATCAGGCCGGCGTGGCAGCGGCACTGACCAGTGCCAGCGAAGCCTTGATCGAGACCGGCGATGCCGCCGCGGCGCTGGTCACCGCCAACGAAGCGCTGCCGCTGATGCAGGCGCAGGGCAACATCGGCCGCGTCGCGGCCTGCCACGCGGTGTTGTTGAAGGCGATGACCGCGCTGAAGGATGCGCGCCTGGGCGAGGAGATCGCCGCGGCCAGGCGCGCCGATGGCCCGCAGCTGGCATCGAGCCGCCGTGTGGACCTGGCCGATGCCATTGCCGCGGCGCTGGCCTCGATGGGCCAGCACGCGCAGGCCTATGCCGAACTGCAACGTGCCAACGCCTTGCGTGAGCGTAGCCAGGAGGGCCAGCGCGACACGGTGATGCTGCGGCTGCATGCGCGCTACGAAGATGCACGCCGCAGTGCGGAAACCGCGGAATTGCGCCGCCGCAGCGAAACCGCGCAGTTGGCGCTGCAGGCGCGCGAAGCTGGTCAGCGCACCTTGTGGATCGCGCTGTGTGCGGCCTGCCTGTTGCTGATCGCCGCGCTGGTGGTGGTGACGGTGGGCTGGCGCCATCGCCGCCAGCTCTCCACTCTGGCCATGCGCGACGAACTGACCGGCCTGCCCAACCGTCGCGCGATCCGTACCGAGGCGCAGCAGCAGATCGAGCATGCGCTGCGTACACGCACCTCCTGCATGCTGGCCTTGATCGACCTGGACCACTTCAAGCAGATCAACGACGTGCACGGCCATGCCACCGGCGACGCGGTGCTCAAGGCGCTGGCTGCCGCGTCCCGGCGCGCCCTGCGCGAGCGCGACCAGCTCGGCCGGTTGGGCGGCGAGGAATTTCTGCTGGTGTTGCCGGGCTGCACCGCTGACGAAATCGGCAACGTGTTCGCGCGTCTGCGCAGTGCGGTGGCGGCGATTGCCATCGCAGGCCTGCCGGCAGATGCGCCGGTGCGCTTCTGCCTGGGCGCGGTGCGCGTCACCCCGGCGACCGGGCTGGACGTGCTGCTGAGTCAGGCCGACCTGGCGCTGTACGCCGCCAAGACCGCCGGCCGCGACCAATGGGCCGTGTACGGCGCGTAGTGCAAGTGCGCGCCCTGGTGCAATGCGACAATGGCGCCGCAGTGCGGCACACTTTGCGCAGCGGCGCTGCCGCTCCTCCCGCCTGCTCAGCGATGCCATTCCGTGCGAACCGATAGCCGCCTTTCCCGCATGCTGCATGTGCTGTTGCACATGGCCAGAAGTGCGCAGCCGATGACCTCCGAACAGATCGCCCGCATGCTGTCGACCAATGCGGTGGTGGTGCGGCGGACCATGGCCGGCCTGCGCGAGGCCGGCTACGTGCAATCGTCCAAGGGCCACCACGGTGGCTGGCAGTTGGCGCGCGATCTTGCTCAAGTCACATTGCTGGATGTGCACCGCGCTGTCGGTGGCCCGCATCTGTTCGCAATCGGCACCGACCAGGACCACCCGCAATGCGGTGTGGAGCGTGTGGTCAATGCCGCCATCGCCGACGCGCTCACCGCCGCCGAAACCTTGCTGTTGGAGCGCCTGGGAACGGTGACCCTGGCGGACCTGGCCAGTGACTTCGATGCCTTGTGCAAGACCGCCACACCCGTGCAAGCCGCGGGAAAAGCCAAGCGCGTACGGCGCGATTGAGCGGTTCGGCAGCGCCGGTGGCCTGTGGTGGGTGCGCTCGGTTGCCGGGGTCCTCGCTTGCCAGCGATGGTTGACTGATCTGTCTGCTTGCATGCAGCCTGATGCTGCTTCAACGCAATGAGTAGTTCAATCGCTGCGCGTCGAATGAGGTGACGGGCGACGCATGCACTTGTGGTCTCTGTAAGCCTTGCTCATCGCAGTGCTACGCATTGCAGGCAATCACGCGTCAGGCTGCACGCTGTGCGTGGCGCGGCGTTGGCCATGTGATCAGCGCGGTGCGCGCAGTCGCCTCGCAACCTCCGCAATCTCGCAGTGCTTAGCGTTGCAGGGCATGACAGATCGACGCCGTGGATCACCAGCTCGCCGGCACGCGTGTTGAGGTTAGCCACGTGCTGCACCGCCTTGATCATCCACGAATAGCGCCCGTTGCCGGCGTCGCCCAGCACCTTGAAGCCATAGAGCTGCGTCCCCGGCTGGCTGCACTCCAGGCTGTTGCCCTGCAGTGGCCATGCGATCAACACGGCACGCACAGTCGCTTCAAGTGCTGACTCCAGTCTCGACAAAAACGCAGCTGCTGAGCTCGCTGATGAGCGCATGCACAACCACACAGCCCTTCGGTGACCGCTTGAACCGTTGGCCCAATCATGTAACATCGAAAAGTGCATAAAGAAGCAGAAGGCAAGGCAGCGCAATGCACTACGACGTGATCATCATCGGTGGCAGCTACGCGGGACTCTCGGCCGGCTTGCAGCTCGCGCGTGCACGCCGCCGCATTCTGGTGGTGGACAGTGGTCTGCGCCGCAATCGCTTTGCCGCAACCTCGCATGGTTTTTTGAGCCGCGACGGCGAGTCGCCTGCGCAGATTGCCGCGCACGGGCGCACGCAGTTGCGCGCGTATCCCGATGTGCACTGGGCCGATGCCGAGGTGACGCAGGTGGACGGCACCGCAGAGGCATTCCGCGTGACGCTTGGCAATGGTGGGGCCCACATGGCGCGCCGTCTCATCATTGCCACGGGTGTGGTGGACCGCCTGCCGGATATCCCGGGCCTGGCCGAGCGCTGGGGCAAGCAGATCTTCGTTTGCCCGTATTGCCATGGCTACGAACTGGAGCAGGGACAAATTGGCGTGCTGGCCACGTCTGCGTTTGCGGTGCACCAGGCCGCGATGCTGCCGGATTGGGGCGTCACCCGCCTGTTCTTGAACGATGCGCTGGTCTTGGACGCCACGCAGAACGCCCAACTACAGGCACGCGGCGTGACCCTGGTGCCAGGCGCGGTGGCCCGCATCCAGGGCGACGACGCGCATGTGGAGGTGGTGCTGCGCGATGGGCAAACCACACAATTGGACGGCCTGTTCATCACCACGCAAACCCACATCAGCCCTGTGGTGACGGCAATGGGGTGCGCCCTGGCGGACGGGCCACTGGGCAGCCATGTAGCGGTGGATGCAATGCAGGCCACCTCGGTTCCCGGGGTCTTTGCATGCGGCGACATTGCCAGCCCCGCAGCCTCGGTGACCTTCGCGGTGGCCAGCGGTGCCATGGCCGGCGTGGCCGCGCATCGCTCGCTGATCTTTGGCTTGCCGGCGTGAACTGAGCCGGCGCGGTGACCGCGGAGCGGCGAAGAGAGAACTCGCGCGCGTAATCGGTGTTATCGCCGCCATTTTGCACCGGATCCAGCTAATGAATGTTGGTCGGCGGTAACAGCCATGTACCGCGATCTATGCCGAAGCGTGCGCTCGCCCTCTGCATTTACTGACGAGTGCGCGCTGCGCTCGTCAGCCGCTGCAGTGGTTTGCGAATCGCCCGCAGCAACACCGTTGCGTCTGCGCATCGGCCGCATACAAATACGCCCGGTGCAGGGAGAACGGCAGCAAACCGTAGTGTCTGCCGATCTCCCTGCACCGGGCGCGTGGAGACGACTGCAGTGCGCAGTCGTCTCTGCTGTTACTGCTGCACTTCCTGGAACGGCACGTTATGTTCCTTGGAATACGCGCGCTGCGCCGTGTTCAAGGCCTGGATATCAGCCACCAGGCCGTTGGCGGTGGTCTGCAGCTGCTTGCCCAGCGGTGCCAGGGTCTCGTTGGTGTAGCCATCCGGCAACGCGGCAATCTGCTCCATCGCGGCCATGGTGGCATCGGCGCTCTTGAGGGTGGCAACCAGCTTGGCATCCAGCTCCTTGGCGTTATCGGGCACGCCCGAGGCCATCATCGTGTTGGCCTGCGTATTGGCGGCCAGGGCCTTGCGCTGGCCGGCCAGTGCAATCTTGTACTGCTCCAGCGGCTTGTGCGCGATGGCATCGGCCATCAGCGACTGCCCACGCTCGCCCGACACCCATGGGTCGACGATTTGGACCACGCCGTTCCACACCGAGATGTTATGCAGGAGATAGTCGCTGGAGGACATCTTGGAGGCGCCGCTGGCGATATCGCTTCCGCCACAGGCAGACAGCAGCAGGCTGAAAGAAAGCACGACAAACGCGGTGAAAGTCTTCAAAGCAGAGTCCTTGGTACGGGTTTTCCGCGGCAGGGGCCGCAGCGAACAGGAGAACACCAAGGAAGCGCCAACGGCCTGCAGCATCGCGACCGATGCGGACGATCTTCCTTGATACGAAGCAGCGCTGGGGTCCATCCCGCGATGCGGGTGCGCTACGGCATGGAGTATAGCGGCCGTCGTCAGATGCATGCGGCATTGCCCGCTCAAGCGCGATCTGTACGCGCTCAGCCACGCATCGCGCGCTGTGCAGCTAGCGGCGTGGAGCTGTGTGAGCATGCGACATCGGTAAACTGGCGAACTATTCGTTGCAGTGGCACTACGTTGAAACAACCCCGTCGCCGTGCAGTTGTACCAGCACCCAACTCACGCAAGGAGCGCATCGCGGCGGTGCTGCAAGGTGCGGGCATGCTACTGGTGGCCGCAGCCTGCTGCATGCGGCTGGCGCTGCTGGTCGAGGCCGTGGTGAAGGGGCGTTATGTCAGCGTCATCCGTGGGCGGCCGACACGCATTTTCCTGCTGGAGGCGGATCCGCAGCGTTACTGGATCGCCATTGGCTGGGATGCGGCGTTGACAGGTGGCTTGTTGGTGCTGCTGCTGGTGATCGCCCGCATGTGGTGGCTGCAGCGGCGCTGATGCCGCGTGTAACCCACTGTTGTGCAGCGATGCGTCTTGCGCATGGCAGCGCGCTAGCAGCACAGCGCATTAGCGCAGTGCTGTTCTGAGACGTTGCGTGCGTTGCGCATTCCTGCGCGGTATGGCGCGCTGCATCAAGCTCATCGCCGTGACGGTCAAGCGCCATCACGGCCGCAGTTCGGCCGCCCCCGCTCAGCGTGTGGGCTGCCCTGCCGCTGGCTTCTTCGGCTTGAGATTCGGCCAGGTGTCGTAGCCGTAGACGAAGTTCTTCTGGTCGGTGCCCTCGGTGGGGTCGCAGCGTGGCGAACTTCCGCTGCCGGCGACGCCGGGTTCCAGCTTCCCGCCTACATCGCGCACGGCCTGCGCGGCGTAGTCGCAGATCGGCCCGTCGGTTGCTACGTTCCAATCGGTGCGCGTACTGGGCTTGGCATGCTGGATCAACACGATTGGCGTGCCGTTGAACACATGCACTTGTGCAGCGTAATCGCGCCCGGTGCTGAAATAGCAGGGTGCCGGAATGCCCAGCGGCAGGGTTTCGGCATCGCGCTGGACCACGCATTGCCCATCGCGTTCGCCCAACTGCAGGACCCGGCCCGCCAGGGTGGCGGTGGTCACCGGATGGCGCGTGGTCACCGGTGACGATGCGGCGGCGGGAGTCTGTGCGTCTGCCGGCAGGCAGGCGAGCATCAAACCGAGTGCGAGGGTGCTGGCGGCAACTGGCAGGTGCATGCAACGTCCGTGTCGATGGCGCCGCAGTATGGCAGATGCGCTGGCGGCTCCTTCCTTCAGATCATCCAGCCCAGGGATGCAGCAGCCCACGCGTTGGGCCACGCGCCTGCATTGCTAGACTCCCGGCACTGCAAATGGAGCGCACCGCGTGGAGATGGAAACCCTGAAGGCCGCGCGGCGGCCACCGGTGTTCGGTGGGCTGTCGTTGCTGGCGGTGCCGGTGGGTGGTGGTGTCGGGATCATTGCCGCCGCCGGCTACGGCGGTTACGGCGCGGCGATTGCCGGGCTGATGGTCGCGGTCTGCGTGGCGGCCGTCATCGGGCTGGCGTGCCTGATGCTGTCGCGGCTCAACAATGAGCGCTATGCGCCGCTCGCATGGGCCGGTGCGGTGCTCAGCGTCATTCCCGGCGTGATGCTGCTGGTCGTCATCGTGCTGCGAGGTTGACGCTGATTGCCTCAGACGCGCATCACCGACGTGGCGGCAGCACCGCCAGCACGCCATCGAGCGCCAGCTGGGTGCGAAACCCGGCCTTGCTCAGCCGCTTGCTCACTTCGTTGGGCACGTCGCGGCCGCTGGTGAGCTTGTTGGGCGCGCCGGTGTAATGGAACAGGCGCCCGCCCGGACGCAGCACGCGCGCCAGCTGGTCGTAGAACACCTGCGAATACAGCTCCCCGGCAATGCCGAAGCGTGGCGGGTCGTGCAGGATGGCATCGAATGCTGCATCGGCCAGCGTGGTGATGTGCTGCGCCACATCGCCATGGGTGAGGTGCAGGCGGCCGGCCGCTGCTGCCGCGTCCGGATCCGGCGACCAGGGGTTGAGCGTGCGCAGCCACAGCACGTCGGCGTTCTTTTCGAACGACTGCAGCTGCGCGACGCCGGCCTCCAGGCAGCAGGCCGCGAAGTAGCCGAGGCCGCCGCAGGTGTCGAGCACGGTCTTGCCGCGCGGTTCCACCAGCGCCACCTTGCGTTGCGCATCCTCGAACGGCGAGAGCTGCGCGGAGGGCAGCATCTTGATGCCATCGATCTCGAAGGTGGGCGGGCCCCAGTCGGTGGGCACCAGCTTGATCAAGCTGCTGCCAAAGCGCGAGATGGGTTCGAAGTCGTCGCCATCCCAGAAATACAGCGTGCGGTCCTTGAGCTTGCCCGGATACGGGTAGCCCTTGCCCCGCCACTGCCAGGTCTGCGCATCGAGCTCGGCGGTGGCCGTGGTGCGGCCCAGGTCCAGCGAGCCGGTCCAGCGTGGGAGCCCCTTATCGCGCGCGGCAAGCAGGGCGAGGGCGTCGGAGCGGGTCAGCAGGGGGCCGGAGTAATGGGGCACGATGGCGGTCTGCACCGGGCCGCGCCACACGCACGACCAGGCTGAAGGGGAGGGACCGGCATCGTACCTGAGCCATTGCGCCGCGGCATCGGGGCAATGCGTACGTGTTGGAGGCCGTTGTGCTGGCGTAGCGCTGGCGGCTTGGCCACCCTTGGGAGCGCGCGGACGACGACCCGGTATGCAAGATGCGCTTGTGCACTGCGTGGCATGCACATTTCGAAGCGACTGCGCTCCGCAAGCGGGCCGCGCTGGGCCAACACACCGCCGTGTCGCTGCTATCGCGGTACTACCGTGCCCGGATTCACCGCGCGCCAATTCCGCTTGAGCGCATCGCACCGCATACTTGGCCATGCCGGCATCGACACCGCGTCGGATGCAGCGCCACTGCGGAGTGCCGTCCATGCTGAAGGGTGTCTTGTTGGGGTTTGCGTGCTACGCGGCCTATTCGATCAGCGATGCGTTTGTGAAGCTGCTGGAAGGCACGCTGCCGGCCTATGAAGTGCTGTGCCTGGGCGCGTTGCTGATGCTGGTGGCGGTGCCGTTCCTGAAGAAGCCCGAAGACCGCTTGCGCGAGCTGGTGATGGCCAAGCAGCCGGCGCTGTGGCTGTTGCGTGCGCTGACCGGCGCCATCGGCAACCTGACCTCGGTGATCGCCTTCACCACCTTGCCGATGGCCGAAGCGTTCGCGCTGATCTTCCTGATGCCGATCTTTGTGACCGTGCTGTCGGTGGTGTTCCTCAAGGAGGAAGTGCGCTGGCGGCGCTGGTCGGCGGTGATCGTCGGCTTTATCGGTGTGCTGATCGTGCTGCGGCCGGGCTTCCGTCACCTCACCCATGGGCATGTGGCCGCGATCGTGTGTGGCCTGGTCGGTGCGATTTCGGTGATCACCTTGCGCATGGCCGGGCACAGCGAAAAACGCCTCACCCTGTACGGTGCCGGCGTGATCGGCCCGCTGGTGATGGGCGCGATCTTGATGCTGCCGACCTTCGTGTGGCCCACGCTCTACCAATGGGGACTGCTGGCCGGCTACGGCCTGTTGGCGGGCCTGGCGGCGATCTGCCTGATGTACGCCACGCGCATGGCCCCGGTCAGCGTGGTGGCGCCCACCCAGTACAGCCAGATGCTGTGGGCGATCGCTTTCGGCTACCTGTTGTTCCACGACCACCTGGATTGGCCAATGGCGGTCGGCATTGCGCTGATCCTGGGCGCCGGGCTGTTCACCCTGGTGCGCGAGGAGCAGGTATCGCGTTGGTGGCGACGCACCAAGATTGTGTGAGGTGCGGCGCCTTGTGCCGCTGGGAATGGGGAATCGGGAATGGGGAATCGTAAGAGCAGCTGGTGGCGCTGATCATTCCGGCGCAGCGCCTTTGCGATTCCCGATTCCCGATTCCCCATTCCCGACATCACAGCGTGATCGTCAGCGCCCCCGCCAGTGCTCGACGATGCGCGCATAGTCGCCACTGGCCTTGCTCAGATGCAGCCATTGATCCACGTACGCCTTCCATGCCGCGTCGTCGCGCGGGAGCAGGAAGGCTTTCTCGCTGTATTGCAGGGGTTGCTCAGGTGCAACCGCGCACAGGCCGGGCAGGCGCGCCTGCTGGAACGTGGCTTCGGAGGCGTCGGTGATCATCACGTCGGCGCGGCCCTGCCGGAGTTCTTCGAAGATGGTGGTGTTGTCTGCAAACAACCGCAGGTTCGCCTGCGGCAATTGGCGCCGTGCGAACGCCTCGTTGGTGCCGCCGGGCGGCTCGATCACACGCACCTCCGGGCGATTGATCTGGGCGACGCTGCGATAGCGCGCCTGATCGGCGCAGCGCACCAGCGGAATCTTGCCGTCGACATCCAGCACGCTGCTGAAACTGGCCTGGCGCTGCCGTTGCAAGGTCACCGAAATGCCGCCCACCGCCAGGTCGCAGCGATCGGCCAGCAGGTCGTGCATCAGCTGTGGCCAACTGGTACGGACGAACTGCACCCGCGCATCCAGGCTGTCTGCCAACGCCTGTGCCAGCGCGATATCGCTGCCCTCGAACTGCCCATCGGCGCGCAACAGCGAATACGGGCGGTAGTCGCCGGTGGTGCAGACGCGCAGCACGCCGGCGCGCACCACCGCATCCAGGCGCGAGGCCGGTGCTGCTGCCGTAGCGGCGCCGCACAGGAGCAGCAGCATGATCAGAAGACGTGGGCGCATGACGGCGGCCTGGAGGGCGGAGCCCCATGATAGCCACTGGCCCGCAGGCAACCACAGCGCAGCGGTGCGCGCTCAGCGTCAACGGCATGTCAGCGCCCGCGCGCTGCGGCTCACGGCCTGCTAGCGCTGCGCGCACTAGCGTCGAGCACAGGTTCCCAGCTGGAGATGTCGCATGATCCTGTATTCGCTCAACACCGATCCGCCTGCGTCCGTTGTCTCGCAGTTTCGCTTGCACGGCACGCCGGGGCCGCAACGCGACGACGACTTGCCGCCCTCGAACGACCCCTCGCCACGGCGCGGCGGTATCGACGATGAAGTGGGCGATCTCGACAACCCCGAGAACGACGACGATCAGGCATTACCCGGGCGCGTCGGTGGTGGCCTGGCGGGTGGTTGATGCACCTGGATTGCACCGGCGAAACTACCCAAGTAGAGGCCGATGCGACGTTGCATAGAGGCCGCGCCGTCGTTCGCTGCCAGAGGCGCATGGTAATAACAGCATGGCCTCATTGCCGTTTACAACAGCGCCAATTAGCGTATACCGCTATTTGGTCGGTATTGCTGGCGATTCACGGTGCTCTACTCGAGCGGCCAAGCGTTGGCCACACGCGCGCAACTGCGTAAGGCTGGCTCGCTGAAGCTGATGACTGTGTCTCTGGCGCTGCGTGTGTGAAGCAGTTGCACGGGCACCAACGTGGCGACGGCCGGTGCGTACAGCCGGTGCGTGACAGCGACTCGCACGCACCGGGCTGACCCAGCGAGATCAACTAGCGGCGCTGAAAGCGCTTGTCGCTCTAGACAAGCAAACGATCTAAACAAGTCCACGCCCGTTAACCAATCCAACGCTCAGTTCAGGCAAACCACCTGTTCGCGCTACGGAAACTGCACATGCCCCGGTTCGAAATACGCCGGCTTGCTGCCGTCTTCTGGCAGACGTGGCAAGGTATCGGTGAGGACCTTGCCGCGAATGTCGGTGATGCGCAGGGTTAGCGGTTGGTTGCCCAGTTGCTCGCCCAGGAAGTGGTTGTAGTCCATCTTCTGCAGGTTCTTCCAGGTGCTGCCTTGCTTCACCTCCAGCTTCACCACCGGATAGGCGTGGTTGCGCACCTGGATCGCCGCCCACCAGCGTGAGCTGCCTTCCTTGATGCGGTATTGCAGGTTGCCGGTGACCGGCGCGCGTACCACTTTCCAGCTGATCGGGATGCGCCCCTGCACCATGTCGCCGATCGCCGCGAACGCGTTGTGCGATAGATCCAGGCCGCCGGATGCGCCCTCCGGATACAGGTCGGTCACGTAGACCGTGGTGGTGCCCTTGGGGCCGTTCACCTGCAGGTACGCGCCGGCAAGCGCGGCCTTGACGCCACCGAAGTTCAGTTGCACCGGGTTGAGCGCGGTGATGAAGGCATCACTCGGAATGGGGTCCAGCAGGAGCGCGCCGCCAGAGTAGCCGGAGCCGGTCACGGTGGCGGTGCCGGTGAAAGTACTATTCCACGGCTTCTTCCCACTCGCATTCTTCGTGCTGTCGCCGGTTGCTGTCGCAATGGCGGGCATCACGGGTAACCTGCCCCAGGCATGACGCAAGATCAGCAGTTTGTCTGCGCGGGGGCTGCCATCCGGCGCCAACAGGCCGCCGTTGTTGGCATTGCCCGTTTCCCAACTGCCGAGAAATGCGCTGCGTATTCCTGCGTTTGCCAAATAACCGCTCAATGCGGTTTGCCATGCCGGGTCACGCGGGTCGCCATCGCCCAGTCCACCGCCGAGGCTGACGGGTACCACTGCATGGTCGATTGCGAATTGGCCGAAGTCGCGTTGCCACATGGCGGGCAGTGCCTGCGCAAATCCGGGTGCGGCGAAAGCATCGGTCGTATCGCGATCCGGGCCCGCCAACTTCGGCATCAACACCAAGTGTCGGCGAGCGATGTCCAGCGGCACGCACGCGAACGGCTGAAGATTGCTGCCAGGCGCCTTGCGCTCTGGGTCACTGCACACCGCATTGCTGCCCACACCTTCCACACCGACGACCCAGCGCGGTGCCTGCGCCAGCACCCTTGCAACTGCGCGCGACGCTACCCGGTTCCAATCCTGATCCGCCGCGTTTCCTGCCCAGCTGGCATTGCGATAGCCGCTGCTGCCAAGGTCAATGCCCAGGACATTGGCGTTGCCGCCATAGCGGCGTGCCAGCGTAACCAGGCCGCGCGTCCATGCTTGCTGCTGTGCGCCCAGGAGCGGTGCGCGGTCATCGCAGCCTCCATCTGCAAACGCGAACATCACCTGCATCCCGCGCTGGCTTGCGGCATGCACCACTGCGTCGAGCAGTTGCAAGGAATCTAATCCGCGCAGCGTGGAATCGCCGGCAACTTCTGCAGCTGCCACAGGGGCGCGTTGCAGAACAGCGGCGCAGACCGGCACACGTACGGCATTGATGTCTGACGCCTGCATCCGATCCAGCAGTTGCGCCAGTGTGTTGTTGCGCATGCCGACGGCCGCCAACCCGGCGCGATCGAAGCCGGGCCAGGTGACCCCGCGAATGTGCAGCGTCTGACCTGTTGCATCGACAAGGGGAGCTTGCGTACTGACCTGCATCGCCGGCGCGGTGACCGGGATGAGCGTTGCGAGCGCGATCAAGAAATGGATATGTGATGGCATGGACGTCTTCTGGAGTGTGTTATGTACGGTTGCGTGCGAAGCGGCCTGTGCGGGTGGAGACAAAAGGGCGCAGCTCCCCGGCAACGCGCGCGATGCAGTCCCGGCATGCCACAGGCCGGGTTGGCCGTCAGCGGCACGGAGTGGACGCTGCGCCGCTTGCCGTGGCGCTACCGAGCCTGTGCCATGCAGCGCCCGTTCCGCCAGCGACGGCATCTGCTCCGATGTCATCTCATTCGAAGCGCATGCCGCGCTCCAGACAGAGGTAGAGCAGCACGACAGCGATTGAAATGGCGGGCGCAAGGCGCCGCCATCGTGGTTGCAGCGCTCCTCCCGCGGCCGAGGAGCGGTAGAGCACACTAGCCTCTACCGCTCTGTGGCAACGCAGTTATCGCATCACCGATGCGGTGTCGCGCTCACGGTGACCGAGCTCGCGTCTGCACCCGATGCGCCGTTGGCCGTTACCTTGTAGTAGTACGTGGTGCCGTTGGTGAGCGTCTGGTCCACATATGAGGGCGAGGTCAGGCCCGATGCGACGGTGATGGGAGCAGCGGTTGCGTCGGCGACACGTTGCACCGTGTAACCCGTGGCACCGGCAACGGGCGACCAGCTGAGCCTGACCTCGCCATCCGCTGCATTGGCGGTCAACCCCTTGGTCGCCGTCGGCCGACTGGCGGGCACCGCGTCGGTCGACGCCGACTGCAGCGCCGCCTTGGTCGAGGTGCCGATGGCGGGATACGCGTTGGCGACCAACTGGAGGAACTGCGCGTGGAACCAGTTACCGGCGATCGGCGCGTTCGGCAAGGCACCCGTCAACGTGCCGTCCGGCGTCGTATAGGTCGGGTCGCAGTATCTGTCGAAGCCCTTGCCCTGGTTGTTGAGGATGGACTTGCTGGCGCCGTCGGATTCGCCCGGTCCCTTACCCCACACCAAGGCATGGATATGCCCGCCGGGTGCCGCGGTCGGCGGCATGCCGATCCCCGCACCACTCTGATTGCACCAGTTGCCGCGATGGAGGCGACGGTCCACGCGTCCGGAGTCCACGTAGGTGTTGATGTCATTGCCGCTGGCAGATGCAGGGCGCGCTTTGCCGCCCCAGCCGTTGCGACCGGTGTCGATCAGAAAGCCGATCTTGCTGGACCAACCCGCGCCGACGAAGCCGTTGTAGAGCGCTTCCGCATAGGTCGATTCGTCGAAGAAACTGTTCCATTGATAGAAGTTGGACGAGCGAATGGGCTGGCCACCGATCGTCAGGTCCGGATTGGGCAGGTTCGGCTCATGAAGCGGCGTGTAATTGGCGGTGTTGGTGATGAAGCCATCCGCACTGGCCAAACCGGCTGCCGTTCCCTGCACGACCCGTGTGTATAGCGAAATTGCCGGGCTACGGTTGCTATCCCACCCCAGCCAGCCGGAATGGCCGATATCCAGGTAATTGTAAAGATTGGGAGTGGCATGGAGCTTGTCGAGCGCGTACTTGATGGCGGCCTCGTAAATGCCGCTGGATGCCGCCTGGCCGCAGGCGGGCGTGCTTTGATTGGTGACAAGATTCGGAAGGCTGTCCGGCTCGATGATGTTGACGATCCGAAGATCTTTGTATTTCGGATTGGCCAACGTCGATGCGATGACGTCGATGTATTCGGTCTTGTAGCGCTGCAAGCCGGCTTGCGTCAGTGGTAGCTCGCCGTTGGAGGCCAGCGCATGGCAGTCGCGCCCCGGCATGTCGTAAATGACAAAGCCGACCGTGATAGGCGTATTGGCCTTTTTCTGCGCCAATGCCGCATCCAGGTGGCCTTGCAGACTTAGGCGGCCGGCGTTGCGCGAGCCGCCATAGATCGCGTTGATCGAATCCAGCCAGACGGAGGTCGGATAGGACTTGACGACCTGCATCTTGGCTTTCAGTTGCACATCCTTGACCTTGACGATCGACGAGTTGACTTCCTTCGAATAATCGGGATTGAGATACCCGCTCGCGCCGACAAACGGGTTGTCGACATGGCTCTGGGCGGATGCGGCAACGGGAACGAGCAGCGCGCCTGTCAGCAACGAAACGGCGAGCTTGGATGTGACGCAGGGTCGGAGGTTTGTCGAAGATGACATTGAATTTCGCCTTGAGATGGGAAATGGTGAAACGGTGTGTAATTAGTGAAATATCAAGATGTCGCGTGATTCTCCGTGACTGGTGGTTTCTCTCGATGGATGCCCGCTCGGGGTGAGTGATGCACGTGCGCAACCGAACGCGCCCCAGATGCGCGTGCATCGGTGGTCCTGCGCCGGGGGCGATCGGCGCAGGAGATGGTGCGGTATGTCGCATTCAAGCTGCTCGCCGTATTCGCGCATCGGTCGGCGCAATGCGTCGATTCCGTTGCCCGTTTGAGCGCAGCTGCAGCGGGCTGACGCCCAGGCGCACCGGGCGATTGTGTGCCGCGTCGTTGCGGCTCATGCCCGCTTTCGTCGACCCGCCTGCCGCGACCATCGACCGGCATGGCCGGCGTATTGATCGACAACGGCAGCAGGCCTTGCAGGCAAGGTGTGGCTGGAGATGCACGGGAGACTGTCTGGCGAGGCGAAGAACGTAGAAGGCCAGCATCGATGGCGCGAATCCGTGCGCGGCCTCTAGAAAGCGAACTCTACAATAAAGCAGATCCTGGAACTGTGGACGACTACGCTCACCATCTGCGAAAGGTGTGGAGTTATTGCAGATGCCGATTATGTGGAGACGCCAACGCCAACGCCAACGCAGACGGATATCGTTTATTCGGAGAGTTGATTCATAAAGATAATATCGAAAGTTATTTAATGCTGCCAGAAATGTTTTATTTTCGACTTTAGGAGTGGGGCGGAAAAGTATATTTCCCTGGATTATGTTGGATGTCAGTCTCGGTTGGCGTCGTGGTTCCGGGGCATTCCGCCACAGCTTGCGATTCCCGGTGCCTGGCAGTGAACGCGAACCAGCGCGTCTGACCTGGATGCCGGTGTCGGAAGACCTCGGGATGGTTCGATGCGAGGTCGCTACGGTCGAGATGGCGTGAGCAGGTACCGGCAGACTGAGCTGCATGCAGTGCGGATTGTCTCCGCCGGGAGCGCGGTACGGCCTGAACGCTGGTTGCGGTCTTGGGGCGGTGCAGGTCTGCGACGCGGGCCTTGCCCAGGTCGTTGCAGAGGACCTGTCCACCACAGCCTGGCATAAGGCGCGCCCCCTGGCACGCATGGGCGCGATCTCGTATTTTTGTCGGCTTGCTCACCGTTGGTGCCGTGCCCATGTCCGACCCGTCCGCGCCCGATCATCTGCAACGCAGTCTGTCCAACCGCCACCTGCAACTGATCGCGATCGGCGGTGCGATCGGCACCGGCCTGTTCATGGGCTCCGGCAGAACGATCAGCCTGGCCGGGCCGTCGATCCTGTTCGTGTACCTGATCATCGGCGTGATGCTGTTCTTCGTGATGCGCGCCATGGGCGAGCTGCTGTTGTCCAACCTGGACTACAAGTCGTTCATCGACTTCTCCACCGATCTGCTCGGGCCCTGGGCGGGGTTCTTCTGCGGCTGGACGTACTGGTTCTGCTGGATCATCACCGCCATTGCCGATGTCATCGCGATTGCAGCGTACGCCCAGTTCTGGTTTCCCGAACTGGCGCCATGGGTGCCGGCGGTGCTGTGCGTGCTGCTACTGCTGGCGTTGAACCTGGTCACGGTGAAGTTGTTCGGCGAGATGGAATTCTGGTTTGCGCTGATCAAGATCATCGCCATCTGCGCGTTGATCATCACCGGTGCGGGCCTGGTGATGTGGGGCTTCCGGTCGCCCTCCGGCCACGTGGCATCGCTGAGCAATCTGTGGAACGACGGCGGCATGTTCCCGATGGGAATCGGCGGATTCTTTGCCGGGTTTCAGATCGCGGTATTCGCGTTCGTTGGCATCGAGCTGGTGGGCACCACCGCTGCGGAAACCGCCGACCCGCAGCGTAATCTGCCCAAAGCGATCAACTCGATCCCGGTGCGCATCCTCATCTTCTACGTGCTGGCGCTGATCGCGATCATCGCTGTGACGCCGTGGCGGCAGGTGGTGGCCGACAAGAGCCCGTTCGTGGAGCTGTTCGTGCTGGCCGGTGTGCCGGCGGCAGCCAGCCTGATCAATTTCGTGGTGCTCACCTCGGCCACTTCATCGGCCAATAGCGGCATCTTTTCCACTAGCCGCATGCTTTACGGCCTGGCCGAAGAACGCAACGCGCCCAGGGGCTTTGCCAAGCTGACGCGGGCAGCGGTGCCGGCGCGCGGCCTGCTGTTCTCGTGCATCTGCCTGCTGCTGGGCGCGATGCTGGTGTATCTGATTCCCGATCTGGTCACCGCATTCACGCTGGTCACCACGTTGTCGGCCGTGCTCTTCATGTTCGTGTGGTCGTTGATCCTGTGCGCGTACATCGCGTACCGGCGCAAGCGCCCGGAGCAGCATGCGGCTTCGGCGTTCAAGATGCCCGGTGGCGTGTTGATGTGCTACGTGTGCCTGGCGTTCTTCGCCTTCATCATCGTGTTGCTGACCTTGCAGCCCGACACACTGCACGCACTGCTGGTGAGCCCGCTGTGGTTTCTGGTGCTGGCGATCGCCTATTGGGTGAAGCGAAACCAGTTGCCCACAGCTCGCTGAGTATGGGCCGCGCCGCCGCATGCGGCCGGCGGCGTGGCCGTGGCGTCGTCGCGGGCACATGGGGCAAACACGACCGCCAGCTGAGTGCAGACAGCCGCCGGCGTTGACGCAGGTGAGGCGGCACCGGATGCTCGCCAGCATTCTTCCGCCATGGCCCGCCGCATGATCACCATCCACTCCACCTCCGCCGCCGATCACACGCAGGGATGGTGGGTGGACCTGTGCCAGCCCAGGGCGCAGGAGTTGGCCGAGGCGGCCAAGCGGGTGGGCTTTGCGCTGCCCGACCGCGCGGCGATCGGCGAGATCGAATTCAGTAGCCGGGTGCGGCACGAAGGCGATGTGCTGTTCCTCAACGTGCCGCGCTTCCAGGACGACGACGGCCCGACCGCGCCGCTGGGCTTTGCAGTCTCGGCGCACATGCTGGTCACCCAACGCGAGCAGCCGATGGGCTCGCTGGATGCAGTGGCCGCGCGGTTGGCGCACGCGCCCTGCCGGGGCGGCGACGACCTGCTGCTACGCATCTTCGATCAACTGGTCGGCCACCTGGCGGACCGTCTGGAAGCGCTGGAAGCAGAGATCACCGAGACCACGCGCGCGGTGTTCGACACCTCTGCCAAGACCAAGACGGGCGCGCTGGAGCGCATGCTGCACCAGGTGGGCGACATGGGGCGCCGCCTGGGTGGGCTGCACAATGCAGGCCAGGGGCTGCTGCGGCTGGTGACGTACCTGGATGGCGCCGCCCCCGAGTGGTTTGGCGACGATGCGCCCAGGCGCATTGGGTTGCTGCACAAGGACCTGACCACCTTGAGCGAATTCCAGCAGCACATGGACGACCGCATCGAGTTCCTGCTCGACAGCGTGCTCGGCATGATCAACATGGAGCAGAACAACGTCATGAAGGTGATGGCGGTGGCGTCGGTGGTCGGCATTCCGCCCACGGTGCTGGTCGGCATCTGGGGCATGAATTTCGCGCACATGCCCGAGCTCAAATGGCACGACGCGTACTACTGGGCGCTGGGCGTCATCGCGCTGAGCGTGGTGGTGCCGCTGGCCTGGTTCCGCAAGCGCGGATGGGTGTGATGCGCCGCCCAGGTTGCGCGTTGCCCGTTTTCACAACGCGTTGGTGCTGGCTGGCAGCTGGTAATCGACCAGCTAGCGCTAACCAGTAGTGCCGGTTGGTTGCGCGTTTCTTGCATCGATAAATGCATGCAATGCCGATTTTTCGGCAAGGGTGAGATGCGCTGCATGATCGGCGCAGGCGCGCGCCTGCGCAAACTCATCGTTCAATGCATGCAGGATGGAAATCAATTGCGGCAGGCCGTACTTGTAGTCATGAGTCAGCCCTCCCGCAAAGTTTCGATAGATGCGCGGCAGTTTTGAAAGGTGGGTGTTCGACAGTGCGCTGAGGTCGAAAATCTTCGATGCGAATGCATCGAAGATGCCCAGGTCCTCTACAAGAGCTTTGACGTGCTGATCCCCATTGCCCGATACGTCGAAATAGTAGCTGGTGTCCCTCGCGCTATTGGCTGGCGTGAACAGACGTAGGTTTCCCCAGAGCGTGGCCGGGTTGACCGCTGGAGGAGCGAAAAGCGTCTCGCCAATGCGGTTGACCTCGGGCAGGTCGACAAAGACCAACACATCGGCCGAGACGATATTCTTTGGATAGCCGGCGGCGGTGATGTCGTAACCGATTCTGGCCTCGCAGGCGGCGGTCTGTTTGACGAACGCGGCCCGACTCCTGTTGTAGCTGTATCCCAGCTCACCAAGTGCGGCGTCGATCCGATGCTGAAGCTGCTTTTTGAATTCGGCTTTCGTCGTCATTGTCGTCGCTCACGCGTGTGGCGCCAGAACCGTTGCACTCGACACGGCGTTGTCGAAGCAACGTGCATCGCCGCCGATTACGGCTGGCGATAACGTGGCCGACATGGATGTGTGTTGCCCAACCACGCAATACGCAGCTGGGCAACGGGTATCAGCCCTTGGCCTGGAAGCTGGCTTCTTCGTATGGCTGCACCACCACCCAGCCTTCGCCGGCGAAGCGCATCTGCAGGCTTTCGCCCGAGCCGCGGCCGAACAGCGTGCCGATCGAGACATCGGTCACCAGCTCCGGGGTCAGCGTGCCGGACCAGGCCACCGTGGCGTTCGGGTCGGTGAACACCGGGCCGCTGGCGGCGGTGACCGGCAGGGTCAGCGGCTCGTAATGCGAGGTGATCGCCACGATGCCGTGGCCGCTCAGGCGCACGTTGAAGAGGCCGCCGGACAGCATGCCGGCCACTTTGCGCATCATCGTGATCTTGTGTTCGACGCCCGACTCGAACGCCAGCACGTCGTTGCCATTGACGAAGATCGCCTCGCCGTTCAAGCGCAGCAGCGTGACCAGCTTGCCGAGGTCGGCCAGATACACGCGGCCCTGGCCTTCGGCCTTCATCAGCTGCATGCCTTCACCGCTGACTGCCTTTTTCAGCAGGTTGCCCAGCCCTTGTTCCAGCAGGCCCTCGCGGGTGAACTTGACGTTGCCGGTGCGCGCGACCATGGCGCCGGCCTTGGACCAGACCATGCCGTCCAGGCGCACCTCGAGCAGATGCGGGTTTTCCAGTTCGAACGGATCGGGGCTGACGTCCTTTTCCTTGGAATGGGCGAGAAATTCGTTGAGCGTGCGTACGGCCATGGGTCCGTCCTGGAAGTGAAAGAGTGCGCATGATACCCGCCGCCCGCGTACCTGACGGCAGACAGGGCGATGCATGCGCTGCCCCGCAGGCTTCCGCGCGCGTGGCCGATTGCCTGAGGTGCAGTTCCCTTCACAGCTGCCCCGTTGTCGCACACGCCGCATGTGCTGGCCGGTGGCCAGTTGCGATGCGTGACGAAGGCCACGAGCTGCCTCGTAGGAGCGCGCTTGCGCGCGATGCGGCGCTCTCGGTCAAGCGCCATCGCGCGCAAGCGCGCTCCTACCAACAGCCGTCGTCGATCAGGCCGCAGTGCTGCCGGCGCTGCTGGCGTGGCATGCGCCAACCACCGCCACGCTCAGGGCGCGGCGGGCTCGGGCTTGCGCTTGGCCTTGGCCGGCGCCTGGGTGGCGCCCGGTGAGGGGTATAGATTCAACAGCATCAACGTGACGCCATTGGTCCAGCCAAAGCCGTCCTGCAATGCATATTCGCCACCGCCGCCGCCGGCTGCATCGGCGTCCAGGCCGTATTTTTCGACCAGCTTGTGCTCGCGCGCGAATAGCGCCTGCACCTGGGTGAGGAAGCGCTCGCCGATGGTGCGGGCCAGGCCGTCTTCGCCGTAGCGACGCAGGCCGTCCACGGCCACCCATTGCAATGGCGCCCAGCCGTTGGGTTCGTCCCACTGCTGGCCGGTCTTCAACGCGGTGGTGGCCAGGCCGCCGGGACGCAGCAGGCGGGCGCGCACGCTGGTGGCAGTGCGCTTGGCGTGGTCGTCCGAAGCCAGGCCGGCGAACAGCGGGTACAGCGCCGCCGCGGTGACCTGGTTGCTCAGCGTGCGGGTCTGCCAGTCGTAGTCGGCGTAGTAGCCGGCTGCATTCCACAGGTGCGCGTCGATGGCCTGCTTGCGCTGCTGTGCGAGCGCAGCGTAGTCCTGGCTGCAGGCGGTACCGGTGTGCGCGCAGGCCTGCGCCAGGGTGCGTTCCAGGTGATAGAGCAGGCTGTTGAGATCGATCGGCACGATCGCAGTGGTGCGGATGGTGCTCAGCGTCTTGCCGTCGGCCAGCCAGCGGCTGGTGTAGTCCCAGCCACTTTCGGCGCCGGCGCGCAGGTCGCGGTAGACATCGGCGGCCGGGCGGTCATGCGCCTCGGCAGCGGTGCGGGTGTCGTGCAGCCAGGCTTCCGGGCGCGGGGTATCGCGCTCGTCCCAATAGCGATTGAGCACGCTGCCATCGGCCAGTCGCACCACATGGCGTGCGGCCTGGCCGGGTTGCAGATCCTCGCCGCCCTGCATCCAGTACGCGTATTCCTTCTGCAGCTGCGGCAGGTAGCGCTGGTACACCGCCTCGCCTTCCACGCCGGCCTGCAGTTCCACCATGTAGGAGAAGAACGGCGGCTGCGAGCGGCTCAGGTAGTAGGTGCGGTTGCCGTTGGGGATGTGCCCGTAGGTGTCGATCAGGTAGGCGAAGTTGTCCAGCATCTGCCGGCTCAGCGTGGTTTCGCCACTTTTCACCAGCCCCAGCATGGTGAAGTACGAATCCCAGTAATACACCTCGCGGAAGCGTCCGCCCGGCACCACGTACGGGTGCGGCAACGCCAGCAGGCTGCTGTGTGCGGGCACGTTGGTCTGGCTGCGCACCAGCTTGGGCCACAGCGCGTCGATGTGCTCGCGCAGCGCGGTGTCCTGGCGGATCGCATCGGTCTGTACCGGCGGCGATTCCTCGAAGTTGGCATCCACGAACTTGCGCAGGTCAAAGCCGGCATGCTCGTGCTGCGCCAGATAGTCGGCGTTGATCAGCGCTGGGTCGCGCAGCGGCAGAAAGTCGACGAAATGCTTCTGGTCGTCGAACAGCTCGCCGCGCTGCACGGCCTGGAACAGCTCCGGATACGCCAGATCGGGCGTGGGCGGCGTGGGCGCGGGCGCGCTGACCACCGCACCTTCCAGCGGCGTGGCCGCCAGGGCGCAGGGCGCAACGAACATGCTCAGCGACAGACCAAGCAACGAGGTGCAGCACGGGGGCGCAGCAGCGCTCATGGCATCTCCAGAACGGGCGGGGGCGTGCGGCATGGTAAACGACCGAAGTGGCGGGTGGAGCCGCAGGCGCTGTGTCGGGGGACCGGCACGCCGCACGCGGCAAACGGGGTTCAGCAACGTGATCTCGCGCAATGCCGCGTGATGCAAGGCCACACTGCCGATTCAGGCCTATCGGCCTGTGCCAGCGCAGCTTGAGCACACGGCGGTGCGTGTCACATGTCAGGGCTGTTGCAAGATGCGCGCCACCGCGCGCTAGCGGCCGATTCCCAGCAGCTGTTGCAGCTGCAAGGCATTGGGCACGGCCAGCCCGGCAGCAGTGTTATCGAAGATCACCCACTGCTCGCTCGCCGCATGCGCGGCCATGCCGCTGCGGACCGCGGCCGCCAGGCGCTGCAAGGCGGCGTTGTCGTATCCGCTGTAATAGACCTTGGGGGTGCCGTGCCAGCGCCAATATGCCGGCGCGCCGGGCATGCCTGGCGCGTCGGGCAGCGCGGCGGCAGGCACCGGTGCCGGGTCGGCCGCACACCGCGCGATGCGGTGGCGGTGCAGCAGCGCCTGCGCCTGGGCGGTGAACCAGCTGGGATGGCGCGGCTCGCACACCACTGCGCCGTCCCAGCGCCGGCGCAGGACGGCAAAGAAGCTGGCCGCCACGCGTGCATCGAATACCGCGCTGGGCGGCAACTGCAGCAGCAGGCAGCCCAGGCGCTCGCCCAGCGCGCCCGCCTGCGCCAAACGCGTCCAGCAATGGACCGGCCTGGTGCAGCCGCGCATCGTGGCTGATGCTGCGCGGCAGCTTGACCGAAAAGCGAAAGTGCGTTGGCACGCTGTCGGCCCAACGCGCGTAAGTGGACGCGCGATGCGGGCGATAGAACGAGGAGTTGATCTCCACTGCATCCAGGCGCGTGGCATAGCGCTGCAGCACGCTGCTGCCGGCGCCGAACTGTGCGCGCTCGGCTGCGGGAATCGACCAGCCCGCGCAGCCGCAATACACCCGTGGCAGGGCGGTGGCAGCGGGCTGCGGGGGCGGTGCGGAGGTGGACACGCCGCACTGTATGCAGGCAGGCGCGTCTGCACGATGTCTGCACTGCGCTCACGGCCGACTCACGCCGCGCTTCGATACTGATGGCATGCCTGAAGGTCCGTCCCTTGTCATCCTGCGAGAAGAAGCCGCGGCGTTTGTCGGCCGCAAGATCCTGCGCGTGCAGGGCAACAGCAGGCAGGACATCGCCCGTCTGCAACAGCAAAAAGTGCTGGCGCTGCGCAGCTGGGGCAAGCATCTGTTGATCGAATGCGCGCAGTTCAGCGTGCGCATCCACTTCCTGTTGTTCGGCAGTTACCGCATCAACGAAGACAAACCCAACGCCGTGCCGCGGCTGAGGCTGGAATTTTCCAAGGGCGAGACACTCAATTTCTACGCCTGCTCGGTGCAGTTCATCGAACGCCCGCTGGATGAGGTGTACGACTGGAGTGCGGATGTGATGAATCCGCTGTGGGATGCCGCGCAGGCACGGCGCAAGTTGCGTGCCGCCCCGCAGCTGCTGGCCGCCGATGCGCTGCTGGACCAGAGCATTTTTTCCGGCGTGGGCAACATCATCAAGAACGAAGTGCTGCACCGCATCCGCGTGCATCCGGAAAGCCAGGTCGGCGCCTTGCCGGCGCGCAAGCTGGGCGAACTGGTCACGCAGGCGCGCGAGTACAGTTTTGATTTCTACACCTGGAAAAAGGCCTTCGTGCTGAAGAAGCACTACCAGGTGCACACCAAAACCACTTGCCCGCGCGATGGCGCGCCGCTGCAATACCGCAAGCACCTGGGCAAGGCCGGCCGGCGGGCGTTCTTCTGCGAGGTGTGCCAACGCCGCTACCGGCTGGAGGAAGCGTGACCTCCGTCGCAACGTGAATGGCGGCTGGCCCGATGCCGGCAGACAACGAATTCCAAACGCGCCGGTCCGCGCGGCCCGCTAGATTTGCGCGTTGCGCGGCGCCCCGAGGCGTCGGCGCCCGCTTATCACCCCCCTTTTGGTCTGCCGCATTGTGATGACTCGCAAGCAGGAATCGCTTATCCCGCATGTTGCCGCTGCCGCATGCACGGGCGCGATCCTGTTCTTTCTTGCCTGTCTGTTGCTGTACATGCCGCCGCCGCGCGACAGCGTCCGGCACGACGACAGCTTGCAGGTGTACTTCGTGCCACGCGCGCTGCCGACCCTGCCGCAGGCCGTGCAGCCGCCCACACCGCAACAGCGTGCGCAACGCCCGCGTGCCGCCACGGCCGCGGCCCGCGCCGCACTGCCGCCCACACGCACGCCGCCGCCACCCCGGCAGGTGGCCGCATCCACCGCGACCGCGCCTGCCGAGGCGTCGATGGCCGCCCAGCTGTACACCCGCGAAGGACGCCTGCGCATGCCACCCGGCGCGCAGATCGATCCGCTGGCGCAGGCCGGTGCGGTGCCGCCGGGCATGGACGATGCCCGCGTGGCAGCCAAAACGCGCAGCGTGATGGAGCGGGTCAACCCGGTGCAGTACCAGGAAACGCGCTTTGCCAAGGACTGGAAGAGCGATGGCACGCTGGGCGATGTGGCGATGCAGGGACTCAATCGCGGCATGAAGAAGCTCAACGACAAGATCAACGGGCCGCAGACGCAGGTGGCCAAGGCACGGCCGCCGCCGGAGGTGCGCTTCAACCCGGCGCTGGCCGGCAACCAGGCCGAGATGGGCAGCGCTGCCACCGGCGATGCGTACAAGGCGGCGCCGATCGCGCACGAGAGCCTGCCAGATCTCAAGGGCGAGGCCAGCCGGCGCATCCGCGATGCATTGGCGGCGCTGGAGCAACGCAGCGCCCGTTGCGAAGCGGCCACGCGCACGCCTTTGCTCAGCACGGTCCGCGGCCACCTGGCCGACCTGGAGCGTGCCGAGCACGCCTTGAACAACGGCGCCGATCCGGTCCTGGCCGCGCAGTTGCTGCCGCGGCAGGCCGACAGCGCCTACGACCTGGCGCGCCGCGCGCTGTGGTACGCGGATCGCCAACTCAAGCAGTGTGCGGCTGGGTGATCCGCGTGCACATCGCATAGGGTTCGTTGCGAAGGCTATGGTTCGCGTGACCTGTCGCGGGGCATTGCGTTGAGTGCGCTGGTGGTCGCGGTTTTGTGTGGTGCGCTTGTTTCGGTGCGCGTCGTCGTTGCGAATGGGGGCGCCGATGCCGCGCGTGGATTACGTAGGCGTGGCGTCTTACACCTCTTATCGCCAACGCCAGGCACGCACCTTGCCGGCGCTGCGAAGGTCCTTGGTCATCGATCCGTGCAACGCAGCAGCGCATCTCAGCTGCTTGCGGGCGCTTAAGTGCGCGCAGTTCGACTGGACGACGGCGTGGCAGTGCAGGGTGATCGCTGCATCGGCGCATCAATGTAACTGCGCGCGGGCCGTTGAAAGTGCGGTTGCTGCTTGCCGTGGATGCGAGCAAGGACGTGCGCAAGGGACGTCCATTTTTTCTGAAGGCTAAGCGGTACCTGAGACGACGTAGATCCAGTCGGATGGACGACGGCGTGGCAGTGCAGGGTGATCGCTGCATCAGCGCATCAATGCAACCGCGCTTGCGTCGTTAAGAGTGCGGTTGCTGTCTGGCGTGAGTGCCGGGCAAGGACGTGCGCAGGGGGCGTCCATTTTTTTTAAAGTTGCGCGATACCTGAAACGACGCAGATCCTGGTCTGCAGCGCATCTGCAAATGCGGATGCGTCAGCGCTTCCACGAGACGCGTTGTTCAAACCGATGCAGCGTTACGCCTGGCTGAGAACAAACACCCCAGTCGCCACCACCGCCGCACACATCCACAAGGCTGCGGATGCGTGCCTGCGGTCCTCTGGCGCTACTGCGCCAGTCCCTGCCGGTAGCGATCCTTCTCCGCGCTCAGCGCCACTTCGGCCCGCAGGAAGACCTGGCCGATCGGCTCGTCGGCGCGCGCGGCGTAAGCCTCGCCTACCAGCACGGTCAGGCCATGCGCATGCTGCTGCTCGGCGATCTCGCGCAGCCCCTGCAACTTGCGTTCGGCATCGTTGCCGCGCAGCACCGCGATGAACTCGGCGCTGTCGGTGACCCGGTCCACGCTGTCGCCGCTGGCCTGCAGAAAGCTGGCCAGGGTCTGGTCGAGCTGTTGCAACGCACGTCCGAGCAGGCGCTCGCTTTGCTGCTGGGCCAGGGCGGCCAGTTCCTGCACTTCCAGAATTACCAGGTGATAGCCGGTGTCGGCGTCGGTAATGGTCGCGGTGCCCGCCGCCGCCGCAGGAGCGGCCGGTTGCAGGATGGCGTCACGTTCGCGCTGCAGTTCGCGCTGGCGTTCGTCCAACAGGCGCATGGCGACGCGGGCCAGCGCTTGCAGCCCGGTGCGCTGGGCCTCGTTGAGGGCGCGCGGTTCGGTGTCCAGCACGCAGACCGTGCCCAGCGCCACGCCCTCGGAGGTCACCAGCGGCATGCCCGCGTAGAAACGCGCGCCCACCTCGCCGGTGACCACCGAAATATCGGTGAAGCGCGGGTCCTTGGTCAGGTCCGGCACTTCCATCAAGTGGTCCGGGCTGCGGATCGCGTGGTCGCATACCGCCTGGCTGCGGTCGGTCTGTTGCAGGTCCAGCCCTAAGCGGGCCTTGAACCACTGGCGGTCGCGGTCCACCAGCGACATCAGGGCAATCGGCGTCTCGCACAGCGATGCGGCCACCTGCACGATGTCCTGGTAGGTGTCTTCGGGCAGGCTGTCGACGATGCGATAGCCATCCAACACCTGTTGGCGCGACGCTTCGTCTGCCATCGGCATGTCTTTCATTGAATGCGCCATGTCAGCAAGGAAGGACGCCACGCTAGCGGGCAGGCCGATAACGTGGCGTGGATATCACCTGCGCGCACGCAGGCAGTAAACGCGATCATGCACTAACGGTAACGCGCGCTGCCCTGCGCATTGCCATGTGGCTGCAATGCTCGGCGTTCGCACGGCTGCCGAGATCCAGCAGGCCACCGTCTGGACGCGTGCGGACGGCTCGCAGAACCGCCGCCTACGTTGTGCCTATCGGTTCCCACGGATCGGCCGCGCCTGCCTTTGGGAGGGGGCTGCGCGGCCGTGCCGATCAGCGCTTGACCGGCTTGCCGTCGGTGTCCAGCACCTGCACCTCGCCCAGCTTGAGCGCGCGCACCGGGGCTTCGATCTTCTTCAGGTCGCCCACGATCACCCAGGTCATCGCGTTGGGCGCGATGATGTCCTTGATGGCGGCTTGTGCGGCCGGCTGATCGATCGCTTCCAGGCGCGGCTTGAGCGTCTGCACGTAGTTGTCCGGGCGGTCGAACTGCACGATGCCCTCAATCGCACCGAGCACCGCACCAGTGGTTTCGAAGCTGCCGGGCAGGGCGCGGATGCGCTGGTTCTTGATCTTCTCGATCTCCTCTGTGGTCAGCGGCTTGTCGCCGATGATGGCCGTGGCTTCCTTGAAGATTTCATTGGCGGATTCGGCGGTCTTGTCGGTCTGCACCGGCGCGGCAAACATGTATGGCCGCTGGCCCTGCGCATCTACCAGTTGGGTGCGCGCACCGTAGGCCCAGCGCTTGTTCTCACGCAGGTTCATGTTCAAGCGCGAGGTGAAGGTGCCGCCGAAGGCGCCATTGGCCACCGTAATTGCCAAGTTGTCCGGCGCCTTGGTCGACGGTGCCAGCAGGCCGGCCAGAATCACCGATTGCGGTGCGTCCGGGCGGTTGATCAGGTAGACGCGCGGCTTGGGCTGCGCGGCCACGTTGACCAGGTTCTTCTTCGGCACCGGTGCGGCCGGGGCCTTCCAGTCGCCGAAGGCGGCATCCAGCTGCGGGATGATCTGCGCCAGCGTGGTATCGCCGGCTACCAGGATGCGCAGGTTGTCCGGACGCAGCCACTGGCTGTGGAAGGCCTGCAGGTCCTTGGCATTGAGGCTCTTGATTGCCGCCTCGGTGCCGCTGCCGGTAAGCGGGATGCCGTACGGATGCTTGTCGCCGTACAGCAGCGGCGGCAGCGCCCGCAGGCCCAGGCTGTTGGGCTGGGTCTTTTCCTGCGCGATCCCGGCCAGCCACTGGCCACGGATGCGTTCGATGTCCGCCGCCTTGAAGGCCGGGTTGCGCACGATGTCGGAGAACAATTGCAGCGACGGCTGCAGCTGGTCGTTGAGGGCATTCAGCGAGGCGCTGCAGCTGTCCAGATCGCAGCCCACCTCGGTGATGGCGCCCAGGCGCTGGCGGCGCTGCGCCACTTCCACCGAATCCAGCGACGCGGTGCTCTCGTTCATCAGCGCGGCGCTGAAGCTGGCGGTGCCAAGCTTCTTGCCCTGGTCGGCGGCGTAGCCGGCGTCGAACAACAGCTCCACCTGGGTGACCGGGATGGTGTGGCGTTCGGCCAGGATGACTTCCACGCCGTTCTTCAGCTTGCCGCGCTGCAGCTGCGGGAAGCTCAGGTCCGGGAAGCTGGCGGTGTCGGGCACGCCCTTGCTGCGATCGAGCTTGCTGGCGGTAACCTTGTACTTGGCCGCCGCCGGCAGCTTGGGCGCAGGCTTGCCCGGCTCGGTGCCACGCGCGACCACGGCCTTGTCTTCGGCGGCGGGGTCGAAGTCCTTGCCGGCCGGCAGTACGGTGAGCAGGTAGTCGCCCTTGCCGAACCAGGTCGATGCGGCCTGCTTGACGCTGCCGATGGTGGCGGCCTGGCCGCGCTGCAGGTCCTGCTTGTAGGCACCCGGGTCGCCACGATAGACCTGGCCCTCGGCCAGGATCACCGCCTTGCCACCAAAGCCGCCCACCTTCTCCAGGCCGCGCACAAAGCCGGCGCGGTAGGCCACCTGGGCACGTTGCAGTTCGTCGGCGGTGGGCCCTTCGGCGAGGAAGTTCTTCAGCTCTTCATCGATGATGGCCTCGACCTTGGCCGGGTCCACGCCATCTTTCACGTCGGCCTGGATCTGCATCTGGCTGGCCAGCGCGAACGGCTGGATCGCCGCGGAGACGTCGTCCACCAGCTGGTCCTGATAGACCAGGCGCTGGTACAGCCGCGAGGTCTTGCCGCCGCCCAGCACGGTGGTGGCCAGATCCAGCTGGATCATGTCGTCGGTGCCCAGCTGCGGCGCGGCCCAGGTGCGGTAGATGCGCGGCTGCGACACATGGTCGTGCTGCACCCCGCGCTTCTGTGCGGCCAGCGGGGTCACCCACGGCTGCTGACGCGCCACCGGCTTGCCGGACGGGATATCGCCAAAGTACTGCTCGGCCTTGGCGCGGGCCTGCGCCACGGTGATGTCGCCGGCCAGCACCAGGGTGGTGTTGGCCGCGCCGTAGTTATCGTTGAACCACTGTTTGACATCCGCCAGCGAGGCCGCGTCCAGGTCTTCCATCGAGCCGATGGTGTCGTGCTGGTACGGATGGTTGGCCGGGAACAGGTTGGACAGGATGTTCTGGTCCACGCGGCCATAGGGGCGGTTTTCGCCCTGGCGCTTTTCGTTCTGCACCACGCCGCGCTGGGTGTCGAGTTCTTCCTGGCCGATGGCGCCGAGCAGGTGGCCCATCCGGTCCGATTCCAGCCACAGCGCGGTATCCAGCGCGGTGGTCGGCACGGTTTCGAAGTAATTGGTGCGGTCGAACCAGGTGGTGCCGTTCATGTCGGTGGTGCCGACCTTTTCCAGCGGCGCGAAGAAGCTGCCCTTGTTGTTTTCCGAGCCGGAGAACATCAGGTGCTCGAACAGGTGCGCGAAGCCGGTCTTGCCGGCCGGCTCGTCGCCGGAACCGATGTGGTACCAGATGCTCACCGCCACCACCGGCGCCTTGTGGTCTTCATGCACCACCACGGTCAGGCCGTTGGGCAGGGTGAAGCGGGTGTAGGCGATGTCGGGAATGGCGCTGCTGTTCGCAGTCTTGGACAGGCTGGCCGGGGCGGCCTGTGCGGCGGGCGGAACGGTACCGGCAGCAACGCCGAGCACGCCGGCGATCAACAAGGACAACGGACGCAGCATGTGACACTCCAGGGGCAGGACAATCGGCCGAGGGTAGTGGTTGCCTGGCGGCGTCGCAAATGCCGGTGGTCAGGGTAGGGCGGGCTGGCCGGATGCCTGGCAAACCTTCGGCACCGCAGCAAGCAGATGGATGTGCATCGAGGCAGTGCCGGCCACGTGGGCAAGGCGGCAATGGCCACGGGACTAAGCGCGGCTAACAAAACGTAGCGAGCAGTCGTCAGGTGGGTGCGGACGGCGCGGAGGAACCGGAATGTACGTGGGTACATGCCGATTCCGAGCACCGGCCGCGTCCGCCTGGCGGCTGCGCAGTCGTTTTGATAGCTGCTCCAAGCGGCCCCGGCCGCGCCGGCTCAAGTTGCCCGTCGCCTTGCCGTTATCTGGGGCGACCCACCGTCATCCGACCTGTCAGCCGATTCCTTCATGACCGCCCTGTCGCCGCCCGTCCCGATCCCCGCCAACGACGCCTTGCGCGTGGATGCGGTGCGCCGGCTGGGGGTGCTGGACACCGCGGCCGAAGCCGAATTCGACGACCTCGCCTGGCTGGCCGCGCATATCAGCGGTTCGCCGATGGCGCTGATTTCCCTGCTGGATGCCGACCGCCAGTGGTTCAAGGCGCGCTGCGGCACCGATCTGGAAGGCACGCCGCGTAGCGTGTCGTTCTGCTCGTACACGGTGATGGGCACCGACCTGCTGGAAGTGCCCGATGCCATCGCCGACCCACGGTTCACGCACAACCCGTTGGTGACCGCCGCGCCGGGCATTCGCTCCTATGTGGGCGTGCCGCTGATCGGCCGCGAGGGCTATGCCTACGGCACCTTGTGCATGCTCAGCACCAGGCCGCGCGTGCTCGACGAGAACCAGAAACAGGCCTTGATCCGGCTGGCGCGTCAGGCCGTCAATCAGCTGGAGGCGCGCCGCGACCGCCTGGATGCGCAGGCGCAGCGGCAGACCTTGAGCCTGTTGCTGGAAGCCATGCCCGATGGCGTGGTGGCCTGCGGCACCGACGGCCTGCTGCGCGAGTTCAATCATGCCGCGCGGCAATGGCACGGCACCGACCCGCGCGTGCTGCCACCGGCGCAATGGGCACAGCACTTCGATCTCTACGCCGCCGATGGCAGCACCGTGCTGCCCACCGACGCGATCCCGCTGGTACGCGCCTGGCGCGGCGAGCATGTGCGCAACGCCGAACTGGTGATCCGTGCCACCGGCCAGCCGCCACGCAGCGTGCTGTGCAACGCCGACCCCATCGATGGCGACCACGGCGTGGCCCTGGGCGCGGTGTGCGTGATGCACGACATTACCCAGCTCAAGGATGCCTCCGCCGCGTTGGCGGCCGAGCGCGCGCGCCTGCAGGCCCTGGTGGACGCCTCGCGCGATGTGGCCATCATCGTGTTCGACCCGCGCGGGCACATCGACGTGTTCAACCCTGGGGCCGAACGCTTGCTGGGCTACACCGCCGCCGAGGTCATGGGGCAGTGCCCGACACAATTCCATCTGCCCGAAGAACTCGCACGCCACCGCGCCACGCTGGCCGTGCCCGCGCCTTCGTATGTGGCATTGGCTGCCGCCGCAGCCGGTGACCTGCTGGAGCAGGAAGTGTGGACGCTACTGCGCAAGGACGGCAGCCAGCGCCGCGTGCGCTTGAGTTTCAACGTGATCCAGGACGCGCAGCAGGGCCTGACCGGCTACCTGGCGATGGCCATCGACGTCACCGCCGAACTGCAGGCGCAGGCTGCCGCACAGCTGGCCGCTAAGCGCTTCAGTGGCGCCTTTGACACCGCGCCGCAGGGCATGGCCATCGTCTCGCTGGAAGGCCGCTGGAGCGAGATCAACTCCGCGCTCTGCACCCTGTTGGGCTACTCACGCACGCAGCTGCTGGGCATGACCTTCCAGGACGTCACCCACCCGGACGATCTGGATGTGGATCTGGCCTTGCTCGGTGAGCTGCTGGACGGCAAGCGCAACAGCTACACCTTGTCCAAGCGCTATGTCAGCCGGCAGGGCGCGGTGCTATGGACGCTGCTGTCGGTGTCGTTGGTGCGCGATAGCGACGGCGCGCCGGTGCATTTCGTCTCGCAGGTGCTGGACGTCACCGAACAGCATGTCGCCGCCGAACGGCTTGCCGAAAGCGAAGCGCGGCTGCGGGCGATCAGCGACGCCACGCCCACGCTGGTCAGCCAGTTCGACGCCGCGCAGCGCTGCCTGTTCGCCAACGAGGCACACCGCAGCTGGCTGGGCGTGGACCCGAACAGTCTGGTCGGCTGCCACATCACCCGCCTGTTGGGCGACGACTTGGGCGAGCCGGTGTACGCCGCGCTCGCTGCGGCCGCCCGCGGCGAGCGCGCCACCTTCGACTACGTGCTGCAGGCCGGTGCAAGCGCACGCGATGTGGAGATCACCCTGGTGCCGGCAACCAAGGGCACGCAGGCGCAGGTGCAAGGGTTTTTCCTGATGGCGCAGGATGTCACCGCGCACAAGACCCTGCACCGCTTGATGCACGAGCGCGCCACCCGCGACGCGCTCACCGGCCTGCCCAATCGTCACGCCTGGTCGGAAGCATTGCAGACCGCGGTGACGCATGCACAGCAGCAGCACACCGCGGTGGCGGTGATGTTCCTGGACCTGGATGGCTTCAAGCGGATCAACGACGTGCACGGCCATCGCGCCGGCGACGCCGTGCTGGTGGCGTTCGGCCGCTGCCTGCAGCAGGCAGTAGGCACGCGCTATCTGGTGGCGCGGCTGGCCGGCGACGAATTCGTGGTGCTGCTGGACGACCTGCACGCCCCGGAGCGCGAATGCGCCGCCGTGGCCGAGCGCATCCGCAACGACGTGGCTGCCGGCACCACCTTCGGCGAGCAATGGCTGCCGATCCAGCCCAGCATCGGCGTGGCCTGGCAACGCGGCACCACCGCCGACACTGCCAGCCTGATGCACGCCGCCGATGAAGCGATGTATGCCGCCAAGCGTGCGCGCTGTGGCGATGGCGATACACCCACTGGGCGTGACGCGGCGCGCTGAGCTTCTGTGTGCGGTTGTACCGACGATGTCTGCATGCCGTGTCTTCTTCTCTTATCGGGAGAAGTGCCCGCAGGGCGGATGAGGGTGCGGCGCTGGATCAATCGAACCGTTGGTGCGCTGACAGCCGGTCAATGCGTTGTACGCATGAGTCGCGGCACTACACAGCAGCCATCACTTGCGTCAATACATGGCGAAACGCAGTCACCAGCAGCCGTTAGCAGCAAGCCGATCAACCACTTCCTTCTCCCGTCGGGAGAAGGTCCCCGCAGGGCGGATGAGGGTACGGGCCCCAGATCAATCGAATGGCAAGTCGAATGTGCATAGAACGGCTGCATTGCAAAAAGCAATCAAACACGTAAGCGCATGCCAGGTGCAGCGGTTGGCAGTTACTTCAATGCAACCGAACAACTGCGTCCATCTCGCCTGGAGAAGATGGCAGAAGAGTGTTGCCAAGCGCGTTGAGGGTACTGCCTCCGCACGAGGTATGGATTGTCAATGCTTCGTAGGTAGCAGATGCAGCAGGCGAATTTGGTCTGACATTGCAAACGCCAGAAGTGAAACACCAACGCTCAACCGAAAGCGCGGCAGAAACCGTGGCACTTCATTACAAGTCTGCTATCGCCTCGGCCCCGGAAGCTCACTAAGCGCCTGCTAGCGCACTGCACACCAACGTCCGCGGTGTGCAGTCCCCGCCTTATACAGAAAGTCAGGCGGCCTGTACGTGCCGCTGCCGCTGCTCGGCCTGCGCCGGCACCAAGCGGAACACCGACACTGCGCGCGTCAGCTCGGCGGCCTGATCTTCCAGGCTGCGCGCCGCGGCGGTGGCTTCTTCCACCAGCGCGGCATTTTGCTGGGTCATTTCGTCCAGTTGCATCACCGTGGTGCTGACCTGCTCGATGCCAGCGCTCTGTTCGGTACTGGCGGCGGTGATCTCGGCCATGATGTCGGTCACCCGCTTCACCGAACTCACCACCTCGGTCATGGTGCTACCGGCCTGTTCCACCAGGCCCGAGCCTTGCTCGACCTTTTCCACCGAGTCGGAAATCAGCTGTTTGATTTCCTTTGCCGCGCCAGCCGAGCGCTGCGCCAGTGCGCGTACTTCGCTGGCCACCACGGCAAAGCCGCGGCCCTGTTCGCCGGCACGTGCGGCTTCCACCGCGGCATTCAACGCGAGGATGTTGGTCTGGAACGCGATGCCGTCGATCACCCCGATGATGTCGGAAATGCGTGCGGACGATTGCGTGATCGCCAGCATGGTGCTGACCACTTCCTGCACCACGCGGCCGCCGCTTTCGGCTACGTCACCGGTGCCCTTGACCAGTTGATTGGCCTGGCGCGCGTTGTCGGCGTTCTGGCGCACGGTGGAGGTGAGTTCCTCCATGGACGCAGCGGTTTCTTCGAGGTTGGCGGCCTGATGCTCGGTCCGCGTGGACAGGTCGGAGTTGCCGCTGGCGATCTCGCCGGCCGCGGTGTTGATCATCTCTGCCGACTGCTGGATGCCTTGCACGATAGTAGTGAGCTGGATCGCGGTGCGGTTGGCCGCATTGGCCAGGCGCCCGAACGCACCTTCGTAATGCGATTCCACCCGCTGCGACAAATCGCCGTCGGCGATCGCGGCCATGATGCGGCCGACATCGTCCAGGCCGGCGTCGGCCTGCTGCATCAGGCGGTTGAGCGCCTGCACCATTTCCGCGAACGCGAACTGATAGCGCGCCTGGTCGCCACGTGCGGAGAAATCGCCGCGCGCGGCGGCATCGGCAAGTCGCGCGATATCGCCATTGATCGCCGACAGATTGGTCTTCACCGTGTCCAGCGCCTCATGCAGCGCCGCGCGCTGGCCGGGCAGGCGGCGCATGTCGCGGCGCAGATCGCCGCGGCCATAGTCGCTCATCACGTCCATCGCTTCGTTGATGGCGTCCAGGTGCTCGAACACCACTGTGTTCACACCATGCGCCAGGCTGCCGTAATCGCCGGGGAAATCCTCCGGGATGCGGTGCGCGATGTTTTCGCCCTGCTGCAGGCGGATCATGGTCTGCATCTCGCCGTTGAAGCGCTGCAGCTGGGTTTGCATCTGCGCCATGCTGTGCATCAGCTGGCCGGTTTCATCGCGCGACTCGACGCGGATGTCGTTGTCGAAGCGGCCCGAAGCAATCGCCTCGGCGGTGCGCGTTGCCGCACGCAGCGGTGCAGCCATGGCCGAGGCAATCAGCCAGCACAGGCCGATCACCATCGCCACCAGCACGCCGCCGATCAGCGTCAGCGTGCGGGTGAATCCCCACGCCTGCACCTGGATGTCTTCGGCGTACACGCCCATCACCAGCACCCAGTTCCAGGCCGGAAACACCTTGGCATAACTGATCTTGGGCAACTGCTCTTTCTTGCCGGGCTTGGGCGCGTCGTAGTAGCTGAAGCCATCGCCGCTGTCGATGGCGGTCTTGATGTCGCGGTAGACGTACTGCCCCGCGTCACTCTTGTAATCGGACATGTCCGTGCCGACCGGCCGCTTGGGATGCATCAGGATGCGCATCTGCGGGTCGACGATGAAGAAGTAATCCACGCCGTCATTGGTGCGCATGTCCGCCAGCGTGGTACGCGCCGCTTCCATGGCCTGTTGCTTGCTCAGCTCGCCGGCCTTCACCTTGTCGGCGTAGTGCTGCATCACCGTCAGGCCCATTTCCACTTCGGTCTTGACGCTGAGCTTGCGTGCTTCCACAAGATCCAGGTATTGCAGACGCGCTGCGGCAACCGCCAGCAGGATCACGCCAACGGCGAGCAGCGTGCACAACAGGACGAACTTGCGGGTGAGCGGGAGATTGGCAACATGCCGGCGCAACGAACTGACGAGATACATGAAGGATGTCCACAAAGACGTGGGAGCGTTGTCGTGGATATCGGCTGTTTCACGCGGCGATTTAATGCTAGCTGCGGCCGCGCCTGCTTGTCTGCAGCCGCACGGAAACCCGTAGGAGCGCCCTTGGGCGCGATGGGCGTTATCGGGAATGCCTCATCGCGCCCGAGGGCGCTCCTACGGGGCATCGCGTGTGATTGGATTGCTGCGTGATGCATCCGATCGAGCAGCGCTGTTGCCGTCACGACATGTGCGAATGCTGATTCGAACGCGCTCCGAGGTTGCAGCTTCGTAGGAGCGCCCTTGGGCGCGATGGGCTTTATCGGGAATGCCTCATCGCGCCTGAGGGCGCTCCTACAGGAATATTGCGTGTTCTGCGGCGTTGCGCTTCGATCCGGGCTGTCGCTGCGATCTTGCGGCGTCTTCGTCAACCAGATGACCGTGCAGATGCTCTACGACGTTCCGACGCCAAAAAAACGTAGGAGCGCCCTTGGGCGCGATGGGGCGTTATCGGGAATGCCCATCGCGCCCAACGGCGCTCCTACGAAGTCGTGGGTTAAGCGCTGCAGGTGGTCATCAACCTGCTACGCCGCGCCTCCACAATTCCACTGCATGTTGCAGAGGTAGCGGGCACGGGAGCCGTACCCGCCACAGTGCACTCAGCTCGCGGCGCAGAAGCCGAACTCGGCGGTGGCGCCGGCTGCCAGGGTGCGGTTGAAGTCCACGCCGCTGGCCCTGAGCGTGCTGCCGCTCTGCGACCAGGTCGCATTCCAGGCGTTGTTGACCGTGCCGGTGACCGGCACCGCGATCGACCAGGTGCCGCTGGCGGTGCCGGTGTTGGTCACCTGCACGCGGTTGCAATAGCCACCGTTCCAGCTGTTGTCCACGATCACCTTGGTGCTGAAGGTGCTGGTGCCCGGGGTGGGCGTCGGCGTGGGGGTAGGCGTCGGTGTCGGTGTGGGCGTCGGTGTGGGCGTAGGTGTGGGAGTCGGCGTTGGCGTGGTATCGCCGGCGGTGCCCCACAGCGTGCGCAGCAGGGTCATCTTGTCCTGGCGCACACTGGTCCAGTCATCGCGCAGGATGCCGCCGGTGTCGCCGCTGTTGGGATTCCACGACCAGTAGAAGCCCTGGTTGATGCCCTTGCTGCGCAGGTACTTCACCAGCGCGTCCTGCCAGGTCTTGTCGCGCGCATCGCCTTCGCCGTACTTGCCACCGAACTCGCCCAGCAACAGCGCGTGCGTGCCGGCGAACTGGCCGAAATGGCGGTCCCAGATGGCCGGCATGTTGTTGGGGAAGTTGCTGTCGTTGAAGTACGACTGCACGAACACGTCGGGGCCGTACACGTGCGGGGCCAGCAGCAGGCGGTTGGCCGGGATGTTGAGCGGGGTGCAGGCCAGCGGCTGCAGGTTGCCGCCCCAGAAGATGCCGCCGTTGGTGGAGCACACCGGGTTGTCGGTGATGCCTTCCACCGCGATCAGCCATTTCGGCGCGACCGCCAACACCGCGGCCGAGCCGCGCTCGGCAGCCTTGTTCCAATCGGTGGCAGCGTTGCCGGTGCCCCAGGTGGCGGCGCCGTGCGGTTCGTTCTTCAGATCCAGGCCGAGCACATACGGCACGTTCTTGTAGCGGTTGGCCACAAAGCGCAGGTCGGCCAGCCACTGTGCCTCGGTATAGGAGCCGGTGTACCAGAGCTCGGAAATGCCGGCGCAATCGGGGGTGTGGTGATCCAGCAGCACGTACATGCCGCGCGCGTTGAATTCGGCGATCACCTTGTCGAGGATCTGCAGCGAGGTCAGGCCCTGCAGGTCGGCGTTGCGGCTGTAGTCGATGCTGGTCGGCATGGTGTCGCTGCGCAGCGTGGCCGGGCAGAACGGCAGGCGCACGGCGTTGAAGCCCAGGCCCTGCATCTGCACGATCATGTCCTTCCAGTTGCGTGCCCACAGGCCATGCATCACGTGGTTGCCGGTTTCGAAGCCGAACACGTTCACGCCCTTGAGCTGCACGACCTTGCCGCTGTCGTCGACGATCTGCCTGCTGCTGTTGATGGAATAGCTGAAGGCCGGCCCGGCGGCCAGTGCGAGGGCGGTGGCCAAAGCGAGTGTGCTTGCGGTCCTGAACATGGACATGGTGGTCTCCCTAGAGAACCGGGCTCGACAACCGAGCGCGGTAAGGCGGGCATCTTGGTCTGTGCGCGCGTCGGGTGGCGTGATCGTCCCCACAGAAAACACCATTGCCGCACCGATCACATCGCGGCTGCGGGAGCGGTCGCTTTCCCGCACACTAGTGCCCCCTGCGCACTGTCCGCAGGACTGTCGTCCTTGTCCCTGGAGTGTCCCCCCCATGTCCTTCCTGCGCACCGAACTGGCGCAATGGCGCGCCTCGCCTGCGCGCGAACTGATGGCTGGCGCCGTTGCCACGTTCGCCCTGATTCCCGAAGTCATCGCCTTTGCGTTCGTTGCAGGCGTGGACCCGCAGGTCGGCTTGTTCGCGTCGTTTGTGATCGGCATCGTGATCGCCTTTTGTGGCGGACGGCCGGCGATGATTTCCGCAGCCGCCGGCTCGGTGGCGCTGGTGGCTGCGCCGCTGGTGGCCACGCACGGGCTGCCGTATCTGCTCGCCGCCGGGCTGCTTGCCGGGCTGGTGCAGATCGTGTTCGGGCTGCTGCGCCTGGGCGTGCTGATGCGCTTTGTCAGCAGCTCGGTGCGGACCGGGTTCGTCAACGCGCTGGCGGTGCTGATCTTCGCCGCGCAGCTGCCGCATCTGCTCGGCGCCAACCCCACCACCTGGGTCACGCTGGGCGTGGGCCTGGCCATCATCTACGGCCTGCCGCGGTTGCGGCTGCCCGGTGTCTCGGCCATTCCGTCGCCGCTGCTGTGCATCCTGTTGCTCACGGTGGCCAGCAGCGCGCTGCACCTGCCGCTGAAGACCGTGGCCGACCTGGGCAAGCTGCCCACCGCGCTGCCGTTCCTGCAATGGCCCGGCGTGCCGTTGACGCTGGAGACCTTGCGCATCATCGCGCTGCCGGCGCTGGCCATTGCAATGGTGGGCCTGCTCGAATCGATGATGACCGCGCGCGTGGTCGACGAACTCACCGACACGCCCAGCAACAAGAACCGCGAATGCACCGGCCTGGGCCTGGCCAATGCGGCCGCCAGCCTGTTCGGCGGCATCGCCGGCTGCGGCATGATCGGGCAGACCGTGGGCAACGTGAAATACGGCGGCCGCGGCCGGCTGTCGACGCTGTTTGCCGGCGTGTTCCTGCTGATCCTGATGGTGTTGCTCAAGCCGTGGGTGTCGCAGGTGCCGGTGGTGGCATTGGTGGCGATCATGGTGATGGTCTCGGCCGAGACCTTCGACTGGCGCTCGCTGCGCACCGTGATCACCCATCCGCGCACCTCCAGCGTGGTGATGCTGGCCACGGTCGCAGTGACCCTGGCCACCCATAACCTGGCCGCTGGCGTGGCGGTGGGCGTGCTGCTGAGCGGGGTGTTCTTCACCTTCAAGGTGTCCGGGCTGCTGCAGATCGTCCCCAGCGACGCGGCCAACGGGCTGCGCACCTACAGCGTGCGCGGGCAGGTGTTCTTCGCCTCGGCCGATGTGTTCATCGACGCCTTCGATGCCCGCGACGTGCCCGGCCAGCAGGTCATCATCGACGTGACCCGCGCGCACTTCTGGGACATCACCGCGGTGGCGGCGCTGGACAAGGTGGTGCAGCGCCTGCGCCACCATGGTTTGCAGGTCCAGGTGCAGGGCCTGAATGCCGCCAGCCGGCGGCTGATGCAGGCCCACGCCCTGGGCGAGGATGCGCTGGAATCGGCGCTGCCCTGAGCCAGGCTCGGCCCCTGCAGCCGCACGGCGTCAGGGGCCGGCAACGACGGGATTGACCTTGCTGGCCGCGCGCTGAGCGGGGCCGGGCAGCGGACTCAAGTTCGCCCCCCAGACGCCGATGAACCGACATCTCTGATTGCGGTGATCTGTCGTGATGCCAGTGCGTACCCGCCACAGGCCTGAGCCTGCCTGCCACCGGTGTTCCCGGCGGGCGGCGGTGCGTGCGGTGCCGCCACCATGACCGAAGCGCCCCTGCTGGAGCGGATGGTCGACCTGACCGCCATCCGCGACGCCGATCTGCTCGACCTCACCCTGCTGCGCACCGTGCGCGAAGTGTGTGCGGCTGAAGAATTGTCGCTTCTGCGCATCGCCCCCGATGGCCGCAGCATGGCCGAAACCCGGTTGCGCGAGGACGGCCGGCTGTCGCTGACGGTGGCCGAGATCCACGACGCCGCCACGCGCGCGCTGCTGGCGAGCGTGCGCGGCCCGGGCGAAGTGGTGCAGCTGCAGCACGACGGCCGCGCGCTGCTGGTCTACCCGATGATGGAAGCGCGCGGCATCCGCACCTGTCTGCGCGTGGGTGGCACGCAGGCCCCCGGCGCTGCCGAGCAGCTCTTGCTGCAGGGCTTTGCACGCTTTTTCCAGAACTACCGCAGCCTGCTCGACGACGCCCAGCGCGACGCACTCACCGGCCTGCGCAACCGCAAGACCTTCGACGACATGATCCTGCGCCTGTTCGCCGCCAACGCGGATGGCGCGCAGGAGAACGCGGTGTGGCTGGGCATCGTGGACATCGACCATTTCAAGCGCGTCAACGACACCTTCGGGCATTTGTATGGCGACGAGGTGCTGCTGCTGGTGGCCCAGCTGATGCAGCGCTGCTTCCGCCAGGACGATCTGCTGTTCCGTTTCGGTGGCGAGGAGTTCGTGATCGTGCTGCGCGGGGTGGACCGCGACACCGCGGTGAGCCTGTTCGAGCGCTTCCGGCGCGCGGTGGCCGAGCACAGTTTCCCGCAAGTGGGCACGGTGACCCTGAGCACCGGCATCGTCGAACTCAGCGATGGCCGGCTGATCAGCCAGATGCTGGACGAAGCCGACAAGGCGCTGTACTGGGCCAAGCAGCACGGCCGCAACCGCGCGGCGGTGTACAGCGAACTGATCGCCAGCGGGCAGATGCAGCGGGTGGACCAGCAGACCGGTAGCGTGGATCTGTTCTGAGCCTGCATGGCGCGCCGTTGACGGCACGCCATGCGCTCAGAAATTCGCGCGCAGGTTGAACAGCAGCCGCCGCGGTTCGCCCCAATAGCCGGAATTGAAGAAGCCCACGTTGCGGTAATAGACCTTGTCGAACAGGTTGGTCACCGTCACGCCCACGCTCAGCTGTTCGTTGATGCGGTAGCGGCCCATCAGATCCACCAGTAGATAGCCGCCCTGGGTGACCCGCCCGCTGCGTGTGATCGGTGCGCCGGCCGCGGTGAAGCGCCCGGTGGGAATGGCCTGGTTCTGATACACCGCGCTCTGCCAGCTGATCCCGCCGCCCAGGGTCCAGTCGCCGAACCGGTAGGTGGTGTTGAAGCGCGCCAGGTGCATCGGGCTGGTGGTGAACACCCGCGCGCCACGCTGGTCGGTGCTGTAGGCGTAGGTGTAGCCGCCGGTCATGCTCCAGTCCGGGGTGATCGCGCCGGAGACTTCGAACTCGCCGCCCCAGGTTTCCACGCCCGACACCGCGCGATACGCAGAGCTGCCATCGGGCAGGCTGTTGGGCGCCACTTCCGGATCGATTTCGGCCACGTTGTCCTGTTGCATGTGGAAGCCGTTGAGCGCGGCGTAGAGCGCACCGCCAAAGAACTCGCCCTTGAAGCCGTACTCGAGATTGGCACCCACCACCGGATCCAGTTGCTGGTTGGTGCGGTCGCGCAGGTTCTGTGCCTGGAACACATCCGAGTACGACACAAACGCCGAGAGGTGCCGGCTCAGGTCGTAGATCGCGCCCAGGTACGGGGTGAGCGCATCGGCGTCGTAGTCGGTGCTGCGTCCGGTGAACTGATTGGCCGGCGAATAGTTGTCCGTGGCGGTGTTCCAGCTGGAATACCGCGCACCGCCGATCAGCTTCAACGCATCGGTGGGATTGAGCCGCACGGCCGCGTAATAGCCGGTTTCCTGCGTGTTGGTGATGCTGCTGGGGATGCCGGCATTGGTGGTGGTCGGCCGGCCCACATCGCCATTCCAGTCGAAGATGCTGGGGAAGGCGGTCAGGCTGTAAGGACGCGCGGTGATGGCGGTGCGCAGCGTGCCGAGATCGCGGTCGTAGTGATTGGCGCCGACCACCAGCTCGTGCGCACGGCCCAACCACTGGAACTGGCCGGAAGCGTAGAGATCCAGCGCGTTCTCGCGGGTTTCCGACACGCCGTAGGTGTCGGACACGCGCAATCCCAACCCGGTGCGCGCATCGGCGAACGAGGCGCTGTTGGAGCCGGCAAACAGCAGGCTGTCGGTATCGGTGGCGCGATGGTTGTAGGCAAGCCGCCCGCTCCAGCCGCCGGCAAATTGCTGTTCCAGCGTTGCGAAGACATTGGTGCTTTCGCGCTCCCACCGGTTCCAGCGTGCTGCGGCGCTGTAGGAGCGCGGCAGCCGTGCCGGTGTGCCATCGCTGAAGAACAGCGGCGCGGCACTCCACGCACCGCCATCGGAATGCGTGGCGAGATGGTCGATGCCCACGCGCAGCCGCGTGCTGTCGGTGAGGTCGGCTTCGAGCACGCCGTACACGCTGGGCGAGCGGTCCTGCTGGAAGCGCACCCAGCTGTCCTTTTCGGTGTAGGCGCCCACCACGCGGCCGCGCACGCGCCCGCCGGAGGTCAGCGGGCCGGCAACGTCCAGCTCGGCGCGGCGGTAATCCCATGAGCCAACATTGAGGCTGGTACTGGCCTGGAATTCCGTGGTGGGGCGCTTGCGCACCATGTTGACGGTGGCCGATGGATTACCCGAGCCGGTCACCAGGCCACTGGCGCCGCGCACCACTTCGATACGCTCGTAGATCGAGGTGTCGCTGAGGATCGAATTGCCGCCCGCGCCGGTGGTGTAGTTGGTCGGCACGCCATCGAACATGAAGTTGTTGATCGCAAATCCGCGCGCAGCGAACAGCGTGCGGTTGCTGTCGTAGGACTGCACGGTGACGCCTGGCGTCTGCTGCAACACCTCGGCGATGGTGATGAGGTTGAAGTCTTCGATGCGCTGGCGGGTGAATACCGTCAGCGATTGCGGCGTCTCGCGCAGCGTCAGCGGCAACTTGGTGGCGGTATTGGTGCCCCGCACCTGGTAGCCCTCGGTGCGGCCGGTCACCAGCACCTGGTCCAGCGTGTTCGCTGTCGGTGCGGGGGCATTGTCCTGTGCATGCGCGGCGGTGGCACACAACGCACAGGCGCACTGCAGCGCCAGCAACAAGCGGGAGTGGGCGCGCACGGAGCGCAGCAGGGCAACGGGCATGGACACACTCGGCAACGAAGGGGAGGGCACGCGCATGCGCCAGGCACGGCGTTGCGGCCGCAAGGGGGCAGGCACATTGCGCAACGCGTAAGTGAGAATGAATATTATTAAAGTTGCGCGCGGGCGTCGAGTACGTGCGTGCTGTGCAACCCATCCAATGGCACGTGGCGTCGCCGCGCGGTGGCCTACACTCCGGGGCTGTCTTTGATTACACCGGGGTGCTGCAGTGAAGCGAGTTGGACTGGGAATGCTGGCAAAGGCGGTCTCCACCGCACTGATGGCGGCAACGCCGACATTCGATGGCGCGCGCATCTCGCGTGACGTCAAGGAGCTGGCCTCCGACGCCTATGAAGGCCGCGGCCCGGCCACTGCCGGCGAAGAAAAGACCATTGCCTACCTGAGCACGCAGTTTGCCGCGGCCGGTTTGCAGCCCGGTGGCGATCTCGCCGATGGCAAGCGCCTGTGGACGCAGGCAGTGCCGCTGCGGCGCGCCGATATCGTGGGCACGCCGCGTATTGCAGTGCAGGGCGGCAGCGCGCCGCAGACCCTGACCCAAGGCAAGGAGATCGCGATCCGCGCGGCAATGGACGGCTCGTCCAAGGTCGATATCGCCAACGCGCCGCTGGTGTTCGTCGGCTATGGCGTCAAGGCGCCGGAGCGCGACTGGGACGACTTCAAGGGTGTCGACCTCAAGGGCAAGATCGCCGTGGTGCTGATCAACGACCCGGATTTCGAGACCGGCAAGGGCGCCTTCGATGGCAAGGGCATGACCTACTACGGCCGCTGGACCTACAAGTACGAAGAGGGTGCGCGCCAGGGCGCACTCGGCGTGCTGGTGGTGCATGAAACCGCGCCGGCCTCCTACGGCTGGGACACCGTGGCCAGCTCCAACACCAACACCATGTTCGATGTGGTGCGCGACAACCCGCGCGCCGCGCATCCCACCTTGGAAGGCTGGGTCCAGCGTGATCTGGCCGCGCGTCTGTTCACGCAGGCCGGCCTGGATTTCGACACCTTGAAGAAGCAGGCGCAGACCCGCGCATTCAAGCCGGTGGAACTCAAGGGGCAACGCTTGAGTGCCAGCTACACGGTCAAGTCGGATGTGATCACCTCGCACAACGTGGTCGCTCGCCTGGAAGGCAGCACCCATCCCGACGAGACGCTGATCTACAGCGCGCACTGGGACCACATCGGCGTGGGCAAGCCCGATGCACGCGGCGACACCATCTTCAACGGCGCGCTGGACAACGCCAGCGGCACGGCCGCATTGCTGGAGCTGGCACGCGGCTTCGCCAAGGGGCCGAAGCCGGAGCGCTCGGTGGTGTTCCTGGCGGTCACCGCCGAGGAAAAGGGCCTGCTCGGTTCGGAGTTCTACGCCTCCAAGCCGCTGTACCCGCTGGCGACCACGGTGGCGGTGATCAACATGGACGGCATGAACCCGTTCGTGCCCTCGCGCGATTTCGGTATCTACGGCACCGCCAAGCTGGAGTTGCTGGATCAACTCAAGACCGTCGCCGGGCAGTGGAAGCTGCGCTACACGCCCGATCCCAAGCCGGAGGCGGGCTACTTCTTCCGCTCCGATCATTTCTCTTTCGCCAAGCGTGGCGTGCCGGCGTTGTCGTATGCGGCCGGCCAGGATTGGGAAGTGGGCGGCGTGGCCGCAGGCAAGGCCGCATCGGACGACTACACCGCCAAGCGCTATCACCAGCAGGGCGATGAGTGGAAGCCGGACTGGACCTTCGCCGGTGCCGCACGCGATCTGGGCATCCTCTACGCCCTGGGCCAGCAGCTTGCCGATGCGCGTACCTGGCCGAACTGGAGCAGCGATTCGGAATTCCGCGCCACCCGCGACACCAGTGCGGACGCGCGTAAGTAACGCCGTGTAGCGACGCTGCTGCGTCACTATGTGGAGATGTAGGCTGCCGGCGCTCACTGCGCCGGCAGTAGCGCGCAGAGTTCGCCTGCGCGTTGCGGAGTGGTAGGCAAGGTTGCGTCAGCGATGGAGCACGCAGTGCGGCAATGGGAAGCCGTCCTGTGTGCATCGGCCCAGGCGTGCGTGGCATGGCGACGCACGGGCGAAGCCAGCTCCCGCAATAGAACTGACGCCGCAATGTAGTTCGCGTGCTACCACCGCTGCCGATTGCACGGCCGGGATTCGGTGCATGCATCCCAGGCGAGTGAGCTACCGCCACGCGCATGTTCTGCAGTCTCCGAACAACAAGCAGGCTCCAAGCAACAAGCGTTGGAGAAAGGCATCCGCACAACCACAGCACCGTTGTGAGTGGATTGTGGCGCGCATCCTCATCGCCGCCGCTCGGCAGCATGCGCATGAGCTGGCCTGCGCGCTCAACTATCCAGCCCAACCGCAACGTAGTGAGGGATGACGCCCCACCCACGACACCCACATCTGTCCAAGGTGCATGCGTGCAGCACACCATCGACACCGCGCAGTCGCTGACATCGGCAAACACGAGGCAACTGCCGCAGCACGCCCGCCCACAGGCAGTTGCTCCCAAACGTGACCATGCGCATGTCGCCTTCACCGCGCTCAGGTAAGGTCGGCGCAATCGCAGGCGGTGAGTGGAATGGAACAACAGCAACTCGTGTTTCTGGTCATCCTTGTGGTGGCACTGGTGCTGTTCATCAGCGAAAAGCTGCGGGTCGACCTGGTGGCCATGCTGGCGACGCTGGCGTTGACTCTCACCGGCATCCTCACCCCGACCCAGGCCTTGTCCGGGTTTTCCAGTGAGCCGGCGATCATTGTCGCGGCGGTGTTCGTGTTGTCGGCCGGCTTGTCGGCCACCGGCATCACCGACCGCATTGGCGCGGCGATCGGGCGCGCCGCCGGCGGGCGCGAGTGGCGCGCCATCGCGGTCACCATGCCGGCCACCGCGGCCCTGGCGGCGTTTTCGCACCATCTGATGATCACCGCGATGATGTTGCCGGTGATGATGCGGCTGGCCCGCGAGCAGAAGCTGGCTGCCTCGCGGCTGTTGATGCCGATGTCGCTGGCGGCCTCGCTGGGCACTACCTTGACCCTGATCAGCGCGCCGGCCTTTCTGCTCGCCAATGCCGCGCTGGAACGCGGCGGCCACGGGCGTCTGGACCTGTTCGCCATCACCCCGATCGGCGCGGTGCTGGTCGGCGTGGGCATGCTCTACATGCTCGCCGGGCGCTGGCTGCTGCCCAAGCGGCAGGGCGAAGACGATGGCGGCGCGGACTATCTGCGCCTGGAGCGCTATTACACCGAACTGCTGGTCGACGCCGATGCGCCCTGGGTGGGCCGGCCGTTGGCCGAGTTCGAGGCCGCGTTCACCGAACGGCTGCAAGTGGTGGATTGGTTGCGCAACGGCATGCGCCGGCGTCGCAGCAGCAACGAGGGCCTGCTGCGCGCCGGCGATGTGCTGCTGGTGCGCGCCTCGCCGGACGAGATCGCCTCGGTCAAGGATGAGCCGGGTTTGTCGTTGCATGCGGTGGCCAAGTACGGCGAGCAGCCGCGCGAGGATCGCGCCGACCCGCAGCGTCCACACGAGGCACTGGGCGAAGAGCAGCTGGTGCAGGCGGTGGTGGCACCGCATTCGGAATTCGTCGGGCGCTCGGTGTCGCGCATCGATTTCCTGCACACCATGGGCGTGGTGGTGGTCGGGCTGTGGCGCAAGGAAGGCTGGCTGCATGGCGAGTTGTCCGAGCTGCAGCTGCAGGAAGGCGACCTGCTGGTGTTGTGGGGCCGTCAGCACACCTTCCAGCAACTGTCCCAGCACCGCGGCTTCTTGATGCTGATGCCGTTCGACGGCCGCCGCAGCCGGCGCCGGCGCGCACCGTTGGCAATGGCCATCATGCTGGCCGCCGTGGCGGCAGCCGCGGCCGAATGGCTGCCACCGCATATCGCGTTCCTGCTCGGCGCGGTGGCCATGGTGCTCACCCGTTGCGTGAGCATCGAACAGGCCTATGCCGAAATCGACGTGCGCATTTACGTGATGATCGCCGGGGTGATTCCGCTCGGCATGGCGATGGATCAGACCGGCACCGCGCGCTGGCTGGCCGAGCATGTGCTCGCGCACGCGCACGACCTGTCGCCGCTGAGCCTGCTGCTATTGATGTTTGCCGCCGCCGCATTGCTCACGCAGGTGTTGTCCGATGCCGCCACCACGGTGCTGTTGACGCCGGTGGCGCTGGCCCTGGCGCAGGGGCTGGGATTGCCGCCGATTCCGTTCGTGGTGTGCACCGCGATGGGCGCGGTGGCCTCGTTCCTCACCCCGATCGGCCACCACGGCAACCTGCTGATCCTCAATCCCGGCCAGTACCGGTTTGCCGATTTCCTGCGCGTGGGCGTGCCGCTGACGGTGTTGATCGCGTTTGCCTCCGCATGGATGGCGCGCTATCTGTGGCTGGGCGGGCCGTTGCTGCCCTTCGCCTGGCCGTGACAGCCGGCGCGCCAGGCTGCAATCTGTTGGGGTAGCGTTCGGTCGCTGCGGCGTAGTCTGCCGCGCGGTCCTCGTCGGGAGGGGCGAAGGCCGCAAACGGTGGCCTTCGGTTCCTTTAACGAACGATTCTTTAGGATGAGCTGCGACGTGAAGTCGCAGCCAGGAGAGCTTGTGCATTGGAGTTGTTCTACTGCGACGTCGTCGCACACCGTCGGGATCGCCCGTAACACGGTGCGCGTGGCAACGTTGCCGCGCACGCCATTGGCCATCTCGTTTCAGCCCGCAATGTCGCCGCAGATGCGCGACGGGCAGCCCTGATGGACGGCACCGTGACCCTTTCCCCTGCACCAACCGATCTACCTCCCGTCTCCAGCCTCGATGCCGGCCAGCCCACGCTGCCGCCGGAAGCGCCGCTGGCAATGCCCGAACAATCCCTGCGCGAAGGCAGCCTGCAGGTACGCCACCAGCGCACCTCGCCGATGGGCATCGGCCTGCGCCGCTTCTATCTGATCGGCGGCACGCTGACCGCCACCGCGGTGGCGGTGTGGGTGATGCTCAGCGTGCTGTGGCCCGGCGGCTTCAGCGTGCTGGAAGGCTGTTTGCTGGGCCTGTTCGTGCTGCTGTTTGCCTGGATTGCGATGTCCTTCGCCAGCGCGGTGGCCGGCTTCATCACCGTGGTCGCACGCGCCGGGCGCAAGCTCGGCATCGATCCGGATGCGCCGTTGCCCAGCCTGCACACGCGCACCGCGTTGCTGATGCCCACCTACAACGAAGACCCGCGCCGCCTGTTGGCCGGCCTGCAGGCGATCTACGAATCAGTGGCAGAAACCGGGCAACTGGAGCACTTCGATTTCTTCGTGCTCAGCGATACCACCCGCGAGCACATCGGCCGCGCCGAAGAACAGGTGTATGCCGAACTGTGTGACAGCGTCGGCGGGCATGGCCGCATCTTCTACCGCCGCCGCGCCGACAACGCCGCGCGCAAGGCCGGCAACGTGGCCGACTGGGTGCGCCGTTTTGGCGGCAACTACCCGCAGATGCTGATCCTGGACGCCGACAGCGTGATGACCGGCGACACCATCGTGCGCCTGGTCGCCGGCATGGAAGACAACCCGGACGTGGGCCTGATCCAGACCTTGCCGGCGGTGGTGAACGGGCAGACCCTGTTCGCCCGCATGCAGCAGTTCGGCGGCCGCGTGTACGGGCCGATCATCGCCTTCGGCGTGGCCTGGTGGCATGGCGCGGAAAGCAATTACTGGGGCCACAACGCGATCATCCGCACCCAGGCGTTTGCCGATCACGCCGGGCTGCCGTCGCTGCGTGGGCGCAAGCCCTTCGGCGGCCATGTGCTCAGCCATGACTTTGTCGAAGCGGCACTGATGCGGCGCGGCGGCTGGGCCATGCACATGGTGCCGTACCTGCAGGGCAGCTACGAAGAAGGCCCGCCCACGCTCACCGACCTGCTGGTCCGCGACCGCCGCTGGTGCCAGGGCAACCTGCAGCACGCCAAGGTGGTAGGCGCCAAGGGCCTGCACTGGATCAGCCGCATGCACATGATGATCGGCATCGGGCATTACTTCACCGCGCCGATGTGGGGCATGTTGATGCTGGTGGGCATCGGCATTCCGCTGGCGGGCGCCGGCATCGATCTTGCGCAGGGCCTGCCGTTCTCGCCGGCGCGCTACTGGCACGGCAGCAGCGACGGCAACGCGATCTGGATCTTCGTCTGCACCATGTTCGTGCTGCTCGCGCCCAAATTGCTTGGCTACATCGCCTTGCTGCTCAACCCGCGCGAACGCCGCGCCTGCGGGGGTGCGATCCGCGCCGCGTTGAGCATCCTGCTGGAAACCGTGCTGGCGGCCTTGATGGCGCCGGTGGTGATGTACCTGCAATCGCGCGGCGTGTTCGAAGTGCTGGCCGGCAAGGATTCGGGCTGGGACGCGCAGGTGCGCGACGACGGCAAGCTGTCGTGGCCGGCGCTGATCCGCAGCTACGGCGGCCTGAGCGTGTTCGGCCTGTTCATGGGCACGCTGGCCTACCTGGTGTCGCCGTCGCTGGCGGCATGGATGGCGCCGGTGATCGTGGGCATGGTGGTGTCGATCCCGGTGGTGGCAGTGACCTCGCTGCGCCGCACCGGCCTGGCACTGCGCCGCGCCGGCATCTTCTGCATCCCCGAAGAACTCGACCCGCCCAAGGTGCTGGTGCGTGCGTCCGAACTGCGTCGCGCCGCTGCGCTCGAACCGCCGCTGATCTGAGCGGCCCACGGCGCGTGCCGCCGCGGCCGCGCTCGCTGGCAGGCAGCACCCCGCGCTGCTGGCGGCCTCGCGCAGCGCGCTGAGCGCACAGGGACGCAAGGCATAATGCCCAGCCCTGTCACCGGAAGGTGGATGATGCTGGACGTGATTGAACGCGAGACCGGACCGAACCCGCAGTGGGCGGTGATCTGGCTGCATGGCCTGGGTGCGGACGGCAGCGACTTCGCGCCGATGGTGCCGGAACTGGTGCGCCCGCAGTGGCCGGCGCTGCGCTTCGTGTTCCCGCATGCGCCAATCCGCCCGATCACCATCAACAACGGCGTGCGCATGCGCGGCTGGTATGACATCGTCGGCATGGACTTTGCCCAGCGCGCGGACAAGGTCGGCATCGCCGAGTCGGTGGCCCAGGTCGAGGCCTTGATTGCCAACGAACAGGCGCGCGGCATTGCGCCCGACCGCATCCTGCTGGCCGGCTTCTCGCAAGGCGGCGCGGTCACCCTGGCAGTGGGCCTGCAGCGTCGCGTGCCGTTGGCCGGGTTGATCGCCATGTCCACCTATCTGCCCGATCCGGCCGCCGCTGCCAGCCAACTGCAGCCGGGCGCGCTGGCGCAACCACTGTTCATGGCGCATGGCAGCGCCGACCCGGTGGTGCCTTACCGCGCCGGCGAACAGAGTGCGCAGGCCCTGCAGGCACTGGGGTTCACGCTGGAATGGCATAGCTACCCGATGGGCCACCAGGTCTGCGTGGAAGAGATCGACGCCCTGCGCGACTGGATGCAGGCGCGCTTCACCGCCGTCTGAGCCATGGCCCACACCGCGCCGCAGATTGCCTGGATGCCGGACCTGTGCCGGCTGCCACGCCTGGGCGCGATGCTCGGCCTGGCCGAGCTGGTGGTGCTGGTGGTGACCCTGGTGCCCGAAGCCGGCGTCGCGCGTAGCCTGACGCTGTCGCGCTTTGTCTCGGCCAGCGGCCTGGCGCTGTGGCTGGCCCTGGCGGTGAGCGTGCTGCTGTGCGTACTGCGGCCGTCCTTGTCGCGGCTGCCGCCACGGCTGGGCGGGCTGGCTGCGTTGTCGATCGCCGCAGTGGTCGCCATGCTGGGTGCTGGCATCGTGCATGGCCTGTACGCGGTGCTCGACCAGGCCCCGCTCGGCCCGCTGGTCGGGTTCTGGCGTTTTACGCTCGGCAGTGCGGCCACGGTGGTGCTGATCACCGCGCTGGCGCTGCGCTATTTCTACGTCAGCGATCGTTGGGAGGCGCAGGTGCAGGCCAACGCCCGCGCCGAAGCCGATGCGCTGCAGGCGCGCATCCGCCCGCATTTCCTCTTCAACAGCATGAACCTCATCGCCAGCCTGCTGCGGCGCGACCCGGTGGTGGCCGAACAGGCAGTGCTGGACCTGTCGGACCTGTTCCGCGCCGCGTTGGGGGCGGGCGAGGGTGTGTCCACGCTGCGCGCCGAATGCGAGCTGGCCGAGCGTTACCTGGCCATCGAATCGCTGCGCCTGGGCGATCGTCTGCAGGTGCGCTGGCACAAGCAGGAACCTCTGCCGTGGGCATTGCCGATGCCGCGGCTGGTGCTGCAGCCGCTGGTGGAAAACGCGGTGCTGCACGGGGTGTCGCGCATGCCCGAGGGCGGCACCTTGTACCTGTCGCTGCGGCAGCGCGGTAGCCAGTTGCAGATCCGCATCGTCAATCCGGCACCGCAGCCCGGCACTCAGGCGCCGCTGGTGGTGGCGGGCGCCGGGCATGCCCAGGCCAGCATCTCGCACCGGTTGGCGTTTCAATTCGGTGCCGGGGCACGGATGGCGGCCGGCTGGTCGGAGGGCTACTATGCCTGCGAGATCACATTACCGTTGAAGTGAGGGGGAATCACTTCAGCGAGGGGGATGTCCATGACGGCCACGCAAGTGCGGGTCCTGATCGCCGATGACGAGCCACTGGCGCGCGAGCGCCTGCGCCTGCTGCTGGGCGAGCATCTGCATGTGCAGGTGGTGGGCGAGGCCGAGAACGGCGAGCAGGTCCTGCGGCTGTGCGAGCAGCAGCAACCGGACCTGGTGCTGCTGGACATCGCCATGCCCGGGGTCGACGGCCTGGAAACCGCGCGCCTGCTGCGCCAGCGCCCGCAACCGCCGGCGGTGGTGTTCTGCACCGCCTACGACCAGCACGCACTGTCGGCCTTCGATGCGGCCGCACTGGACTACCTGATGAAACCCGTGCGCCCCGAGCGCCTTGCTGCCGCGCTGCAACGCGTGGCGACCTACCTGGCCGGGCGCACCCCCAGCCTCGCGCCGGCCGCGCCGCTGCGCACCCACCTGTGCGCGCGGCTGCGCGGCAGCCTGCGGTTGATCGCGATCCAGGACATCCGCTATCTGCAGGCGGAGGAGAAGTACGTCATCGTCCACCACGCCCGGGGCGAGGACCTCATCGAAGAGTCGCTCAAATCGCTGGAAGACGAATTCGCCGAGCGCCTGGTGCGCATCCACCGCAATTGCCTGGTCGCCCGCGAGGAGCTGGTGGAACTGCGCCGCAGCGGCGATGGCCAGGTGCATGCGGTGCTGCGCAACGTGCCGCAGACCCTGGAAGTGAGCCGGCGCTGTGTGGCCAGCCTGCGCGAACAACTGCGCCAGGTATGAGTTGGGCGTCGTGTCCGCGATAATGGCGGCATGACCACGCTGCGCATCGCCACCCGTAAGAGCCCGCTTGCCCTCTGGCAGAGCGAACACGTCGCCACCGCGCTGCGCCAGCACCACCCCGGGCTGGAGGTCGTGCTGGTGCCGATGAGCACCCGCGGCGATGAAGTGCTGGACCGCTCGCTGGCCGCCATCGGCGGCAAGGGCCTGTTCCTCAAGGAGCTGGAGCTGGCCATGCTGCGTGGCGATGCCGATTGCGCCGTGCACTCGCTCAAGGACGTGCCCATGGAGCTGGACGCGCCGTTCGTGCTGCCGGCCATCCTGGAACGCGGCGACCCGGCCGATGCGCTGGTGTCCAACCTCTACGCCACCTTGCAGGCCCTGCCGCTGGGCGCACGCGTGGGTACCTCGTCGTTGCGCCGCCAGGCGCAGTTGCGCGCTGCGCGCCCGGACCTGGAATTGATCGACCTGCGCGGCAACGTCAACACCCGCCTGGCCAAGCTCGACAACGGCGGCTACGACGCCATCGTGCTGGCCTGCGCCGGCCTGCAGCGGCTGGGCCTGGAAGCCCGCATCACTGCGCGGCTGGACGCACCGGAGTGGCTGCCGGCCCCGGCGCAAGGCGCGGTGGCGGTGGAATGCCGCGGCGACGATGCCCGCATCCACGACCTGCTGGCAGTGCTGGATGCTGGCCGCACGCGTGCCTGCGTGGAGGCCGAGCGCGCGATGAATCGCGCCCTGCACGGCAGTTGCCACGTGCCGGTGGCCGCCTTCGCGCGCTTGGAAGGCGAGGACCTGTTCCTGCAGGGCATGGTGGGCAGTGCCAGCGACGGCCGCCTGATCCACGCCGAGGCGCAGGGCAGCCCTGACGCCACCGAAGACCTCGGCCGCCGCGTCGCCGACGGCCTGTTCGAAAAGGGCGCCGCACAGCTGCTGGCGGAGCTGTAAGCGCTAGCCAGACCGTAGGAGCGGCCTTGGCCGCGACGCGTTACCGATCACGCTGACGCTGGCACTGGCACTTATCGGCAGGGCCCTCGCGGCCTAGGCCGCTCCTACGCTAGCGGTCCATGGCTGATGCATGGCCGATGACGAGACGCAGCCCTGCCCAAGACATCGGCGGCATCGCCGATCGCTTGTTCGAAGCGCGCGCTGCGCAGCTGCCGCGGAGCTGCAAGCCGCCAGCCAACTCGTAGGAGCGGCCTTGGCCGCGAACGCTTTACCGATAACACCGACGCTGACACCTGATCGGCAGAGCCCTCGCGGCCAAGGCCGCTCCTACGCCAGCGGTTCATTGTTGCTGCATGGCTGATGGCGAGATGCAGAGATTTGCCTAGGACATCACGTCATCGCCGATGGCGTACCCGAGGAGCGCCACCGTAGCTGCCGCGGCGCTGCAAGCCGCCAGCCATCTCGTAGGAGCGGCCTTGGCCGCGAACGCGTTACCGATAACACCTGCACGTAATCGATAAAAACCCTCGCAGCCAACGCTGCTCCTACGAAATGCGATTGCTTACTTGAACGTGTAGACCAGGTTCACCGTGGTCAGCGTGTCGGTCTTCTTGTCGCCCTCACTGACGTCGCTGTTGTGGCGCATCTGCCAGGCGGCCTTGAGTGCGAAGTGCGAATTCATACTGACTTGCACGCCGAAATCGTTCTGCGCGTAGGTGTTGTATTCGCCCGATTCCACCAGCAGCGTGTTGATCAGATCGGTGTTGTCGGTGACGGTGTATTTCAGGTCGAACAGACCACGGCCGATCAGCCCGGTCTCGTTGCGGTCGTCGTCGCTGTTGTGCGCGCGGCGGATACCCGGGCCGATCTGCGCGTCCAGATAAAAACGATCGGCATCGATCAGGCGCGTGCCATAACCGATACCAAAGGTGGCCAGGCGGTCGTAGGTGGCGAAGTCATCGTGTTCGTAGCGGCCGGTCGCGGTGAGCTGGCGGTGTTCGCCCAGCTGCAGCGCGCTGCCGGCACTGCCGGTGTAGCGCTCGGCGGTGGTCTGGCGCTCGCGCGTCACGCTGCCGTCGTCGTTGGTATTGGTGTATTCCGAGCTCGAGCGCAGCGCGGTGGCATCCAGGCTATGGATCCAGTCGCCATCGGTGTAGCGCAGGCGGATGCGCCCGTTGAGGCTGTCGGTGGTGCTGTTGCCGTGCGCGGACGCATAGCCGAGCTCGCCACTGCTGCCGCTCCAGGGGGAGGGCATCAAGGCAGCGGCCGGGTCTGCCGGCGCCGGTGCGACCGCCTGGGCCCAGACGGTGGGCGTGATCAACAACAGCGGCAACAGGGCAGACAACGGGGCACGGCGTGACATGGGCGGCACTCTTGGAGACGAAAGGGAGGGCAGAGAGGTGAAAGCGATTTCATGATAACGGACTGGGCGACCGCGTCAGGACCGGGTGAAGCCGCGCTTCATTGGCGGTTCGGGCGATCGGCGCGCCGCGCGCCCTGCGCCAAGCCGGGTAGGCAGGCCTTGCGCGGGGCGTGGATGCTCACCCCGCCGCGCGAAGACTCGGACATAATCAGCGCATGGACCGCTACGAACGTATCAACGCCCTGCATCGCCTGCTCAAGTCGGCCCGCTACCCGGTCACGGTGGCGCGCCTGCAAGATGAGCTGAGCTGTTCCCGCGCCACCGTTTACCGCGACCTGGCCTTTCTGCGCGATGCGCTGATGGCCCCGGTGGAGGGCGACGGCGAATCCGGCTTCCGCTATCTGTCTGGCGAAAGCGACCGCTTCGAGCTGCCGGGCCTGTGGCTGAGTTCCGAAGAACTGCACGCCTTGCTGGCCTCGCAGCAGCTGCTGTCGCGGACGGGCGGCGGCGTGCTGTCCTCGATGCTGGCACCGCTACAGCAGCGGATCGAAGGCCTGCTCGCCGCCCAGGCCGGCGTCTCGCAGTGGCCGGTGGACCGGGTCCGGGTGATCCCGCACCGCGGCCGCAAGCTCGACGAAGCCAGCTTCCGCAGCGTGGCTTCGGCGGTGCTGGAGCGCAAGCAGTTGAGTTTCGACTACCGCGCCCGCTCCACCGACGAATCGACCAAGCGCACGGTGTCGCCGCAGCGCATTACCCATTACCGCGACAACTGGTACCTGGATGCGTGGGACCACGGCCGCGAGGGCGTGCGCAGCTTTGCGGTGGACCGTATCAACCACGCGCGCATCATCGATACCACCGCGCGCGACGTGCCCGACAGCGAACTGGATGCGCAGCTGGGCGCCAGCTACGGCATTTTTTCGGGCGCGCCCAAGGGCTGGGCCACCATCGTGTTCAGCGCCAAGGCCGCGCGCTGGGTGGCCGACGAGCACTGGCATTCCAAGCAGCAAGGGCGCTTCCTGCCCGACGGCCGTTACGAACTGAAGGTGCCGTACAGCGTCTCGCGCGAGCTGCTGATGGATGTGCTGCACTACGGCTCGGACGCGGAAATCGTCGAGCCGATGTCGTTGCGCGAGCAGGCCAAATCGCTGCTATCGCTGGCGTTGAGTAATTACGACTAAGCGCGGCTAACGGAACGTAGCGGGCAGTTGTCAGGTGGGTGCGGGCGGCGCGGAAGAACCGGACCGTACGTGGATACATGCCGGTTTCGAGCACCGGCCGCGCGCCCTGGCGGCTGCGCAGTCGTTTTGATCGCGGCTCCAAGCCCGGCGGGCAACGCCGGGGAGCGCACGCTGGCATGGCCGCGTGCGCGGGCGCCAATCAGCGCTTGTCGGGGACTTCGAAGCCCAGCCGGCCTACTTGTTCGGGCAGCTGCGGCACGCGCTTGAGTTTGTCGGTGTAGATGGCGTAGTCGTCGCGCATCTTGTTGACCAGGGTGCGGTACTGGTCGCGGCTCATGTCCGGCTTGCGCGCGAAGATCCAGGCCAGGTCGCGGCCGGGGTAGGAGATCAGCATCCACGACCCGTCGGGCGCAATTTCCAGGATGCGCTGCTTGGCCGGAATGACCTTGTAGAACCACACCCGCCAATCGCGGTTGCCACTGTCCGCGTCCACCGAGGCGCGCGCGTTGACTTCCTTTTCCGGCTCCTCGAAGCCTTCGCGGTAGCGATAGCGCACCGCCACCTTGCCGTCTTCCACCAGGGTGTATTCGTCGCGGCTGGCGACATGGCCGCGCTCGACCGGGTTGGGCATGCGCGCAATCACATACCAGGTGCCCATGATCTTGGACAGGTCGATCGGCCGCTCCGTGGTCGGTGTGTCCTTGGCCTGCGCCGTGGGCAGGCCAAGCACGAGCAGGAAAGCGAGGGCGATCGAAACGGTCAGGCGCATCGCAAAGTCACAGAGGGTCAGTTGGGTCAGCACACTACCGCATGCAGGGGGCAAGTTCGCGTCAACGGTTGCGCCTGGCGTCGACAAACGCCGCTGGACCGGCCGGGCGCGCGTGCAGCCGGCCCAGTGGACGGCAGCCAGATGACGGAGCCGCGACAGTGGCGGCGCTGACCGCGGGCCGGTGGATGCAGCTGCGCATGCCGCATCAGCTTGATCTGGCTGATCAGCCCGCGTGACGGCGACGCGTTGGGGAGGGCTGGGGGCGGTTGATGCATGCAGTGGGACAGCGCCAGTGCTGGGGCCAGCCGCCGCCTGTCTTGGATGGCCCTGCGCATTGCGGCACTTAGGTAAAACTGCGCTACTGGCGACGCGTGGGTAACGGCCGTGGTGTGCGGTTGGTGCCGGAACCGGAAACCGCGCGAGTGCTGGTCCAACCAGGCTTGCTCGGCGTTGCGCGGCCTACGCACGGCGGAAGTCCATCAGTGGCGCAGCGGCGGCGGGAACACCGCGGGCCCCAGCCGCGAACGAGCAGCGCGCAGCGCCGCCGCCAGCCAGCCACACACGCGAAACGGCAGCGCGTCACCGGTGTCGCACAGGTCGCAGCCGGTGAGATGGCCGCAGGCAATTCTGCCGGCCTGTCCTCATCCATCCCGCCACGGAGTGCCGCCATGTCGCATCGCCTTTCCCGTCGTTCCGAAACTCCCGACCCACGCGTGCTGCGTCCGGTGCGTCAGGTCGCCCTGGCCGGGCTGGCCCTGGTGCTGGTGTGGCCGGCGGCGCGCGGCCACAGCGAGTGGATCGGCTGGTTGCCGCTGTGGCTGGTTGGTATGCCGATGCTGGCGTGGTGGAGCCTGTACCGGTTCGCCGTGCCGGCATTGCCGCGCCGGGGCGAGCGGCCAGCAAGAACACGGCGGCGGGGGCCGCAGGCGCAGCGCCGTCGCGTGGGTTCGCGCACGGCGACGCAGGTGCGCGCGGCCTGACCTTCGGCAGGGGAAGCCGCCGAACGGCTATGTTACGGTCCGGCGGCTCGCTTTTCTTAGGGAACCCCCATGTCCAAATTCGCCTCGATCTGCCTGGTTGCCGGCCTGATCACTGCTGGCGCCGTCTCTGCAGAGGAAACCGCCGTGTCCAATGATCCGTATGCCTGGCTGGAAGATGTCACCGGCGCCAAGCCGCTGGACTGGGTCAAGGCGCAGAACGCCAAGACCGAGGCGCGGCTGGCAGTGACCCCGGCCTTCAAGCAGATGGAATCGAGTATCCGCGAGGTGCTCGACTCGAATGCCAAGATTCCCGCCGTGCAGAAGATCGGCCCGTACTACTACAACTTCTGGAAGGACAAGCAGCACGAGCGCGGCCTGTGGCGGCGCACCACGCTGGACGAATACCGCAAGGCGGCGCCCAAGTGGGAAACCGTGCTGGACCTGGATGCGCTCAACAAGGCCGAGAAAGAGAACTGGGTCTGGCACGGCGCCGATTGCCTGCGCCCGGGCTACCAGCGCTGCCTGATCGCGCTGTCGCGCGGCGGTGCCGACGCGGACGTGACGCGTGAGTTCGACCTGTCCACCAAGCAGTGGGTCAAGGACGGGTTCTTCCGCCCCGAAGCCAAGGGCGGGCTGGGCTGGATCGATCAGGACACCGTCTACGTCTATACCGATTTCGGCGCCGGCGCGATGACCAGCTCCGGCTACCCGCGTATTGCCAAGCAGTGGAAGCGCGGCACGCCGCTGAGCACGGCCAAGGTGGTGTACGAGGGCAAGCCCACCGACATGTACATCATGGCGATGCACGACGACACGCCTGGATTCGAGCGTGATTTCGTCAGCCGCACGCTGGCCTTCTACAACGACGAGCTGTATTTCAAGAAGGCCGATGGCGCGCTGGTAAAGGTGGATGCGCCGAACTCCGCCAACAAGAGCGTCAAGCGCGAGTGGCTCACCCTGGAGCTGCGCGAGCCGTGGACGGTGGGTGGCAAGACCTACAAGGCCGGCTCGCTGCTGGCCACGCGCTTTGATGCCTTCATGCAGGGCAAGCGCGACTTCGATGTGCTGTTCGAGCCCACCGACACCACCTCGCTGGCCGGCATGACCTGGACGCGCTCGCACCTGGTGTTGAACGTGCTGGAGGACGTCAAGAACCGCCTGAGCGTGGTCACGCCCTCGCAGGATGGCTGGAAGAAAAGCGCCTTTGTCGGTGCACCAGCCTTTGGTACCGTGGATGTCGGCGCCGTGGACAGCGATGACAGCGATGCGTTGTGGCTGACCGCCACCGACTACCTCACGCCCACCACCTTGTCGTGGGTGGACGTGGGCACTGCGCCGCAACCGCTGAAGACCATGCCGGCGTTCTTCGATGCCGGCAAGGACAGCATCGAGCAGCACTTTGCCACCAGCAAGGATGGCACCCGCGTGCCGTACTTCCTGGTGCGGCCAAAGGATCTCAAGCTCGATGGCAGCGCGCCGACCCTGCTGTACGGCTATGGCGGTTTCGAGATCTCGATGACGCCGAATTATTCCGGCGCCCTCGGCCGTGCCTGGCTGGAGAAGGGCGGCGTTTACGTGGTGGCCAACATTCGCGGCGGTGGCGAATATGGCCCACGCTGGCACCAGGCCGCGCTCAAGCAGAACCGCCACAAGGCCTATGAAGACATGGCTGCGGTGGCCAAGGATCTGGTTGCGCGCAAGATCACCTCGACCAAGCACCTGGGCGTGCAGGGCGGCAGCAACGGCGGTCTGATGACCGGCAACATGCTGACCCAGTATCCGGAACTGTTCGGCGCGGTGGTGGTGCAAGTCCCGCTGCTGGACATGAAGCGCTACAGCCATCTGCTGGCCGGTGCCTCGTGGATGGCCGAGTACGGCAATCCTGACACCGACGACTGGAAATTCATCCAGACCTTCTCGCCGTATCACCTGTTCGATCCGAAGAAGACCTACCCGCCGGTGATCTTCCTGACCTCCACGCGCGATGACCGCGTGCATCCTGGCCACGCGCGCAAGATGGCCGCCAAGATGATCGAGGCTGGCAAGGACGTGACCTACTACGAGAACATCGAAGGCGGCCATGGCGGCGCAGCCAACAATGCGCAGGCGGCGCATATGTCGGCGCTGGCCTACAGCTTCCTGTGGGAGCGTTTAGCGGATTGAGGCGTCCATGCCCACCATGCGGGGATAAGGCTAGCTTTCCACCACTATCAAAATATTCAAAAATATGCGAACTCAATGGTGATTGCGTCCTTTGTGCATCGGGTGTAAAAAATAATGGGGCGCGTCGCTGTGAGGCGTCCCGAGTCCACCTCCCCTCTATCTCCAGAGGAGAATGCTGCAAAATAAAAATCCCTTGATAGGAGCTATTATGAAAATCCTGAATATCGCAGTGGGAGCATGCTTTTTTTTTCATCGCTTCAGGTGTCATTGCTCAAAATGTAAGTTTGTCTAACAACGCTTTAGATACATCCATGGATCGGAGGCTATTGGAACAGGAAGTCGCTCCAATACGCTCTCGAGCGGAACTGCAGGAATATCTAAAATTTATGCCGGCTCAATCGCCCCTGAAGTATTTATCTCCTTCAAATAGAGAGCGATTTCTGAATAGTCTTGTTTTTTCAGAGAGCGGCTTGGCAAGTTATTCCTATCAAGATTTGGAAATGGAACTGAATGCGCTTGAGGCATATAAGGTTCTATCGCTGTTCGGCCAGCAGGCAACAGTCGCGCTTATTCCCGGGTTGAGGCAGTCAGATGGGTTTAGCAAGGCGATCATGTCGTCCGTCGATTCTCGGGAGCCCGTAAATGCAATCAGTGGTGAATACAGGCCGGATGCCAGCAAAGATCCAGATTATCCTGATTATGCATGCGTAGCTAAGGCTACCTGCGGTCAGTCAATGGGAAAGATTTGCATCGGTGCCAATTGCTAGTCAATTCCAAGGCCGGCTTCCGCCAGATCCCATCGAATTGGGGTCTGGCGCTTCGCGAATTCCCAACACACTGGAGAGCAGTGCCATGTCGATTGGCCATTGTCGGTTCCGCTGGTTTTTTATCTCGACAGTACTGCTCATTAGCTCTGTGGCGTGGGCGCAACCCTCGGTTGACGTGTTGAATGACGCTTACGATCGCCTGGTGGCGCTGGACGAGGCGACCCTGAGCCTGCCACGCAAGGATCGCCTGCAACGCTTGGCGGACGCCTATAACGCAGCGTTTGCGCCGGTACTCGACTCTCCACGCCTTGCCGACGTCCCCAGGGCGGGCTTGGAAACATTGTCGCGGGCAAGCCAGCGCCTTGCCTATTACACTGACGACGAGCGCTATTTGCAGCAAATGATCGAAGTCATGGAAGCATTTGGCGACACTGCCGGGCCTGATGTGCTGAAGCGCTATCATCAGACGCTTGTCCAGTTTCGTCGCTTTGCGGACGCAGACCAACTGGCAGGTGCCCATCCCGGCATTGAATTTGAACCGGTACCCGATGTGGTCAGGGCGGGGCCTACGGTTAGGCCCAATGCCTATGCCATTGATCAAGGCAAGAGGCGGCTGCGCGAAATCCAGATTCCGTTGCGCGGAGACATACTGGTCGTGGTCGTCCATCCGCATTGCAGATTTTCAGTGAGAGCCATGGACGATCTGAGGCATCATCCGCTCTTGCAAGGGGTCCACCTTGTATGGCTTGCGCCTGTTGGGCTGCGTCTTGATTATGAGGTACTTGAAGCTTGGAATAAGACGCATACGGATCAATCCATCGTACTGGCACGCCACACGGCGGATTGGTCAATGATCAACAGTTGGGGTACACCGACCTTCTATCTGATGCACGACGGAAAGATGGTTGCCAATTTTTCCGGCTGGCCGCACGAGGGAAATTGGCTGGAGTTGTGGGCGCTGCTCGGCAAACGGTCCGACGGGCGCATCGAGTTGGCGGCTACGGCACACAATGACGCGGGCCAGAGTAGGCCAGTCAAGTAGGCACGCAGACTGCACTGTCAGCGGGGTGGCGTTAGCCCGTCTCGTATCTCCGTTCAGATGTGCCGTAACCCACGCGCAATGCGCTCCACCGCCTGCTCAAGGCGCGGCAGGCTCTGCGTATAGGCGATGCGGACGTGCTGGTTGGCGCGGTGGAAGCCGAAGTCGATGCCGGGAGTGAAGGCAACATGCTCGGTTTCCAGGAAGTGCGTACAGAAGGCCTGCGCGTCCTTGGAGAATGCGCTGATGTCGGCATACAGATAGAACGCGCCTTGTGGCTCGACGGCGATGTCGAAGCCCAGTGCGCGCAGTGCAGGCAACAGGTAATCGCGGCGTTGCTGGAACTCGGCGCGGCGCGCTTCGAAGATGGCGATGCTCTCGGGCGTGAAGCAGGCCAGGGCCGCATGCTGGGCGATGGACGAGGCGCTGATGTAGAGGTTCTGCGCGAGTTTTTCCAACTCGGGCACCGCAGAGGGTGGGGCGATCAGCCAGCCCAGGCGCCAGCCGGTCATGCCGAAGTATTTGGAAAAACTGTTCAGCACGAATGCGCTGTCATCCACTTCCAGCACGCTGTGCGCGTCCAGGCCGTAGGTCAGGCCGTGGTAGATCTCATCCACCACCAGGTGGCCACCACGCGCCTGCAAGGCCTGCGACAAGGCGGCCAACTGCGCACGCGAGAGCACGCTGCCGGTGGGGTTGGCCGGTGAGGCCACCAACGCGCCAACGCTGTCGGCCGTCCAGCAGGCATCCACCAGCGCCGGGGTCAGTTGGTAGTCGCTGTCCGGGCCCACCGGCACCAGCTGCGCGCCACCTTCGACCAGGCGCAGGAAGTGACGGTTGCACGGATACCCCGGGTCGGCGAGCAACCAATGCTTGCTCGGGTCGACCAACAGGCTGCTGGCCAGCAGCAAGGCGCCGGAGCCGCCCGGGGTGACCAGCACGCGCTCGGGATCGACGCGGCAGCCGTAACGCTGCGCGTAAAACCCGGCAATTGCCTCGCGCAACGCGGGCAGCCCGCGTGCGGCGGTGTAACGGGTGTGGCCTGCGGCCAATGCAGCCTGGCCGGCGGCCACCACGGGCGCAGCGGTGGTGAAGTCCGGCTCGCCGATTTCCAGGTGGATGACATCGTGGCCGGCCTGTTCCAGTGCGTTGGCGCGTGCCAGCAGGGCCATCACATGGAAGGGCGCGATGTCCTGGCTGCGGCGGCTATAGCCGGACACGGGCGAAAGCAGTGAGTCCATTGCGAAGATGATAGACCAGCATGACCTCGGACACATGACGCTCCCCGGCGGCCTCTTCCACACTCGCGCGCTGGGATGGCATTGCGTTCATCCAACGGACCCCAATCTGATGAAACCTGTCCTGACCTTGTTGATCGCCAGCCTGATGACCAGCTCTGTTCCTTCCGCACTTGCCGCCCTCCCGACGCCGCCGGACGTGGCCAAGCATCCGCACGTGGTCAAGGCCCCGTTCGGTGCCACCCGTAACGATGACTACTACTGGCTGCGCGACGACAAGCGTGAGAACAAGGCCATGCTGGCGTATCTCAACGCCGAAAACACCTACGCCGACGCCTTGATGGCGCCGCTGAAGCCGCTGGAAGACACGCTGTATACCGAGATCGTCGGGCGCATCAAGCAGGACGATGCCAGCGTGCCGTACCGCGAGCGTGGCTACTGGTATTACACGCGCTACGAGGCCGGCAAGGACTACCCGATCCAGGCGCGCCGCAAGGGCAGCATGGACGCACCGGAAGAGATCCTGCTCAACGTCAACACCCTGGCCGAGGGCAAGGGCTACTTCAGTGTTGGCGATGCCGAAGTCAGCCAGGACAACCGCATCCTGGCCTGGGCCGACGATGCAGTGGGCCGCCAGCAGTACACCATCCGTTTCAAGAACCTGGAGACCGGCGAGGTCTATCCGGACACCGTGGAAGGCGTCTCCGCCAACGTGGTGTGGGCCGACGACAACAAGACCTTGTTCTATGTGGAAAACGACCCGGAAACGCTGCTGACCGTGCGCGTCAAGAAGCACGTGCTCGGCACGCCGGCCAAGGACGACGTGCTGGTCTACGAGGAAAAGGACGACAGCTTCTACATGGGCATCTCCCGCACCCGCGACGACAAGTACATCGTCATCGGCGTGGAGAGCACGGTGTCCTCGGAAACCCGCTACGCGCCGGCCGACAAACCCGAGACCTTCACCGTGCTGGCCAAGCGCGAGCGCGACGTCGAATACCACCCGGAGCATTTCGGTGGCCGCTGGGTGATCCGCACCAATGCCGATGGCGCCAAGAACTTCAAGCTGGTCACCGCGCCCACCAATGCGACCACGCGCAAGCAGTGGACCGACTGGGTGGCGCACGACCCGAACGTGTATATCGAAAGCTACGCACTGTTCGATGGCTTCACCGCCATCGAAGAACGGTCCGGTGGCCTGGAGCGCGTCCGCCTGCTCAAGCGCGATGGCAGCCACGAGTACGTCAAGACCGACGAGTCGGCGTATTCGATGGGGTTGTCGGTCAACTCCGAGCCGGACACCGCGTGGTTGCGCTACACCTACACCTCGCTGACCACACCGGCCACCACCTACGAACTCAATACCCAGACCGGCGAGCGCAAGCTGCTCAAGCAGCAGCCGGTGATCGGTTACGACGCCGGCAACTACGTGACCGAACGCGTCTGGGTGACCGCGCGCGACGGCGTGAAGCTGCCGGTGTCGTTGGTCTACAAGAAAGGCTTCAAGAAAGACGGCACTGCCGCGTTGTTCCAGTACGCGTACGGCAGCTACGGCATGTCGATGGACCCGGCGTTCAACCTGCCGGCGGTGAGCCTGCTGGATCGCGGCGTGGTGTATGCCATCGCGCACATCCGTGGTGGCCAGGAAATGGGCCGGCAGTGGTATGACGACGGCAAGCTGCTGCACAAGCAGAACACCTTCAACGACTTTGTCGACATCACCCGCGGCCTGGTGGCACAGGGCTACGCCGCCAAGGACCGCGTTGCGGCTTCCGGCGGCAGCGCAGGCGGCCTGCTGATGGGCGCGGTGGCCAACATGGCCCCGCAGGACTACCGGGTGATGGTGGCGCAGGTGCCGTTCGTGGACGTGGTCACCACCATGCTCGATGCCAGCATCCCGCTGACCACCAACGAATACGATGAATGGGGCAACCCGGAAACCAAGGATTACTACGATTACATGCTGTCGTATTCCCCGTACGACAACGTGCGCAAGCAGGCCTACCCGGCGATGTTCGTCGGAACCGGCCTGTGGGATTCGCAGGTGCAGTACTGGGAACCGGCCAAGTGGGTCGCCAAGCTCCGCGACGACAACACCGGCACCTACCCGATCGTCTTCCGCACCAACATGGAAGCCGGCCACGGCGGCAAATCCGGCCGCTTCCGCCGCTACCGCGAACTGGCCGAATCGTATGCCTTCGTGCTGGACCAGCTGGGCGTCAAATAGTTGAGGGGCGGGGATTGGGGAGTTGGGATTTGGGATTCGTAAGAGCAGATCGCGCGGGCTTTTAGCGATTAGCTATTTGCTTGGATGTCAGGGGACGGTGGATGCGGGAGGCTGGTGTTGCCTCCGCCTCCGCCTCCGCCTCCGCCTCCACTTCCCACTTCCCACTTTACGTCGTCCTTCTTTCTGTTCCCTTGTCGCTTCTGCTTCCTGCTTCGCTGCCCGCCGTCCCACCTAGCGTTTTTCCTCACCGTTTTTTCGTTTTTGTCTCCTGCTCCTGCTCTTGCTCTCGCTTTTGCTGATGCTCTCGCTCCACCAACGTCGCCTTAAAGCGAGCCGAGCACCGCAGCCGCGCGGGGCCGAAGAGGCGCCCTTGTCTGAGCGCAGCGAGTTTGGGCGCCGTGCCACGCGTGGTGAGGAGCGCAGGGCACCGGTGCGGCTTCATCGCACCGGATCGCGTCGGCGACAGCGGTTTTGGTTCCTTTTGCCAAGACAAAAGGAACTCGCGCCACAGGCGCGAAAGCTCTGCACTTGCTCTTGCACAAGCGCACCCCACACCCACCTGCAACAAAAACCATCCACCCACCAACCCCCACCACTGGCCGTATCATTCCCCCATGACGCGACCGAACCGATTCCGCTGGGCGTGGTGGCTGCTGGCCTATGCCAGCTTGGCCACCGGCATTGTCGGCATCTTCGTCCCAGGCCTGCCCACCACCGTATTCGTGCTGATCTCCGCCTGGGCCGCCTCGCGCGGCTCCGAACGCCTGCACCGCTGGCTGCTGGCGCACCCGCGCTTTGGCCCGGCCATCGTCGAATGGCAGACCTATCGCGCGGTGAGCCGCAAGGCCAAATGGATGGCGACCCTTACCATGACCATCTGCGCGGCCATCATGCTGTGGTGCGTGCCGGTGCTGTGGGTCAAATGCCTGTCGATCGGCAGCATGGCGGTGGTGGCCATCTGGCTGTGGCTGCGCCCGGAGCCGCCGCCGCGCGCATTGCAAACGCCTGCGCCGCACTGAGCGCACGGCAGTCAGGGTGTTCTGGCTATACTCCGGTGCATGAGCATTATGTCCCGACCGTCTGTTCGTCTCGCACTGGTGGGTGCGACCCTCGTCCTGCTCGCCGCCTGCGGCAACAAGGGCCCGCTGGTGATGCCGCAGAAGCCGGTGCCGGTAGAGGCCCAGCCCGTGCTGCAGCCGCCGGATGCACCGCAACCGTTGGACGAATCGCAGACGCCTGCGCCCGCGCCGGCCGACAGCACCACCCAGCCCGCGCCGACCACGCCGACCACGGATCAGCCCGCCAGCAGCGGCAATGAGCGCTGACGTCCACACCGGGCGCTTGCGTTTCACCAAGATGCATGGCGCCGGCAACGATTTCGTGGTGCTGGATCTGCGCGATGGCACGCCGCCGCCCGATGCCAGCCTGGCCGCGCGGTTGGCGGATCGTCATTTCGGTGTGGGCTGCGACCAGATCCTGACCATCGAAGCGCCACGCAGTGCCGAGGCGGTGGCCGCCTACCGCATCTGGAATTCCGACGGATCACACTCGCAGCAGTGCGGCAATGGCGCGCGCTGTGTGGCCGCGTGGCTGGTGCGCGAGGGCACCGCGCAGGGCGATGTCTTCACCATCGACAGCCCCTTCACCGCGCACCGCGTCGAGCGATTGGACGCGGGCACATATTCGGTGGCGATGGGCGTACCGCAGTTCGAGCCTACGCAGATTCCGCTGGCCGGCTTTGCCCATGCGCGCGACGAATACGCGCTGCCCGTGCACGGAGAAACCGTGCGCTTTGGCGCGGTGTCGATGGGCAACCCGCACGCGGTGGTGGAAGTTGGCCGGGTCGATGCGGCCCCGGTGGAGCGGGTGGGTGCGTTGCTGCAACAGAACGCGGCGTTTCCCGAATCGGTCAATGTCGGGTTTGCACAGGTGGTGGACCCGGCGCATGTGCGGTTGCGCGTGTACGAGCGCGGCGTTGGCGAAACGCTCGCCTGCGGCAGCGGTGCGTGCGCAGCCGCGGTGGTGCTGATGCATCGGGGCCGTGTCGAGCGCGATGTGCGGGTGTCCTTGCCGGGTGGCGAATTGCGGATCCGCTGGGCCGGCGAGCAGGCGCAGGTGGTGATGTCCGGGCCTGCCGTGTTCGTCTTCGATGGAGAGTGGAACCAATGAGCGAGATCGACAAACTCGGCGCGCATGACGTCGCCAACTGGCTGCGTCGCCATCCGACCTTCCTCAAGCAGTTCCCGGATCTGGCGGTAAGCCTGCTGGTGCCGCGCGACGACGGCCCCACCGCCTCCCTGGCCACGTACCAGCTGGAAGTGCTACGCGACAAGAACCGCGAGTTGTCGCGGCGCCTGCACGAACTGGGCAGCAATGCGCAGGTCAACGAACGGCTGGCGGTGCGCACGCATCAACTGACGCTCGCGCTGATGCGCCAGGCCACCCCGGCCGACACGCTCAAGGCGATGGCCGCGTCGTTGGCGGAAGATTTCAATGGCGAACTGGTGCGGCTGGTGTTGCTGCAACCGGTCGCCGGGCTGGAGGCAGACTGGTTGCAGGTGATGGCGGCCGATGACGCGCGCCTGGCGCCATTTCGCGATTGCCTCACCGATGGCGAGCCGATCTGCGGCCGCCTGCAAGCCGAAAAACACGCCCTGTTGTACGGCGCGCACGCCGGCGAGGTGCAATCCACCGCGTTGCTGCCGTTGCCGGGCATCGGCCTGATCGCGGTGGGCAGCAGCGACGCCAATCGGTTCTACCCGGGCATGGGCACGTTGTTCCTGCGCATGATGGGCGAATCCCTGGTGGTGGCACTGCAGCGCTTCGATGCCTGAGACAGCGCCGCCGGTTGCGGATGCGCGGGGTTCCTCGCCGAAAGCGACGACCGGGCCCGGCGCAGATGCAACGTTGTCTGCGGTAGAGCCCTTCCTGGCGCATCTGCAGATCGAACGGCAAGTCTCGGCACATACGCTGGATGCCTACCGGCGCGATCTTGCCGCGCTGATCGGTTGGGCAAGTGCGCAGGGCAGCGAGGATGTCGCGCAGCTCGACAGCGCGCAGCTGCGGCAATTTGTCACTGCCGAACACCGGCGCGGGTTGTCGCCGAAGAGCCTGCAGCGTCGCCTGTCGGCTTGCCGCAGTTATTACGCGTGGTTGCTCAAGCATGGCCGCATCGCGACCAGCCCTGCGGCTGCGTTGCGTGCGCCCAAGGCGCCGCGCAAATTGCCGCAGGTGCTGGATGCCGATGAAGCGGTGCGGCTGGTGGAAGTGCCAACCGACGCGCCGCTGGGCCTGCGCGACCGCGCTTTGCTGGAGCTGTTCTATTCCTCCGGGCTGCGCCTGAGCGAGCTGTGCGCCTTGCGCTGGCGCGATCTGGATCTGGACAGCGGCCTGGTCACGGTGCTCGGCAAAGGCGGCAAGCAACGCCTGGTGCCGGTGGGGTCGCATGCGGTGACGGCCTTGCGCGCCTGGCAGCGCGACAGCGGCGGCAGCGCGCAAACGCATGTCTTCCCGGGGCGTGCGGGCGGTGCGATCTCGCAACGCGCGGTGCAGATCCGCATCAAGCAGCTGGCGGTGCGCCAGGGCATGTTCAAGCACGTGCATCCGCACATGCTGCGCCACAGTTTTGCCAGCCACATCCTGGAATCCTCCGGCGACCTGCGCGGTGTGCAGGAGTTGCTGGGGCATTCGGATATCGCCACCACGCAGATCTATACCCATCTGGATTTCCAGCATCTGGCCAAGGTCTACGACGCTGCGCATCCGCGGGCGAAGCGCAAGAAGGCGACGGAATGAGTGCGCGCCTCTGCGCGTGAGTGTGAGAGACGTCATCAGCCTGCCGGCCAGCTATTGTGATCGAGACGCTGGTGCTGGCCCGGTCCAGCATAGGTGCCGTTGATAGAGCCGATGCAGCTGTTAAAGCCAGTAGTTGGCAAAACAAGTACCGCTGGTAAAGCCACCACCGTTGATAACTCAGTCCAGCTAGCGGCCCAGTCCAGCTGATTGGGCCATCACAGCGGTAAAGCAGTGCTTGGATAGCTGGCAGCTCATGAAGTGTGCTCCGCTCTAGCCCCTCTCCCCTCGGGGAGAGGGGTTGGGGTGAGGGTCCCTGTGCAGACGCTGCTTGGCGTCTTGGGAAAGTTGGAGAACCTCAGAGTTCGCTGTGTCTGATACGCCCAGGGTTTCCTAGACATCTCAAGGCCATGGAAAATGGTCGATTCGGAGGTGTCTATGAGCAGCAAGCGGTATACGGATGAGTTCAAGATCGAGGCGGTCCGGCAAGTGACTGATCGTGGGTTCAAGGTGGCAGAAGTCGCCGAGCGGCTGGGTGTCACGACGCACAGCCTGTACGCCTGGCTGCGCACGTTCGGCAAGTCTGGCGTGGTGCATCGCGCCGAGGTGGACCAGAGCGCCGAGGTTCGGCGGCTGAAGGCAGAGTTGCGTCGAGTGACCGAGGAGCGCGACATCCTAAAAAAGGCCGCCGCGTACTTTGCCAAGGGGTAAAGGCAAAGTACGCCTTCATGCAAGCCCACTGCGGGGAATTCAGGGTGTGTGCAATGTGCCGGGTATTGCGGGTCAACCGGTCGGGTTATTACGCCTGGTTGTGCTCGCCCAACAGTGAGCGCGCCAAGGAAGATGATCGCTTGCTTGGACTAATCAAGCACCACTGGCTGGCCAGCGGCAGTGTCTATGGGCATCGCAAGATCACCACGGATCTGCGCGATCTGGGTGAGCGTTGTAGTCGTCATCGGGTGCATCGGCTGATGCGCACCGAGGGACTGCGTGCCCAGGTGGGCTATGGTCGCAAACCGCGCTTCCATGGAGGAATGCAGTGCAAGGCGGCGGCCAACCTGCTTGACCGACAGTTCGACGTGACGGAGCCGGACACGGCCTGGGCGAGCGATTTCACCTTCATCCGCACGCATGAAGGCTGGATGTATTTGGCTGTTGTGATCGATCTGTTTTCCAGGCAGGTCGTCGGCTGGGCGATGCGCGATCGGGCCGACACCGAGTTGGTCGTGCAGGCGGTGTTGTCTGCGGTGTGGCGGCGCAAACCCAACGCTGGTTGCTTGGTTCATTCGGACCAAGGGTCTGTCTACACCAGCGATGACTGGCGCAGTTTCCTGGCGTCCCATGGCTTGGTGTGCAGCATGAGTCGGCGTGGCAACTGCCACGACAACGCACCCGTGGAGAGCTTCTTCGGCCTGCTCAAACGCGAGCGGATCAGGCGGCTGACCTATCCCACCAAGGACGCCGCTCGCGCCGAGGTATTCGACTACATCGAGATGTTCTACAACCCCAACCGCCGCCACGGTTCAACTGGCGACCTGTCACCTGTAGAGTTTGAACGGCGCTACGCGCAACGAGGGTCTTGAGTGTCTACGGAACCCTGGGCGTATCAGTCCCATTGAAGTTCAAATGCCGCGCGCAAGGCAACCGCGGTTAAACAGCGCGACGTTTCAATGATGGGTGCGAGAAGCGCAGCTGTTTTCGAGACATCTCTGCAAGTCGCCAATAGAGCGTGTTGACTCACTGGGCATGCAATCAATTGAAGCGGCCGTACCCTCACCCCAACCCCTCTCCCGACGGGAGAGGGGCTATACGGATGGCATGCGGTCACCTGCTTGGGTGGCGGTCGGTGCGCTCCGCCAGCGTGTGCGCACTTCGCGCCTGTCCATTCTCCAACTCCAACTCTATTCGCCCAATGGCCCAATGGCCCAATGGCCACCCGCTACTTGTTACCTGCACCACCGGCATCACTCTCTTCCTTCGTTGCATCCCGCTTGAACCCGGCAGGGGCGTCCCCACCTCTTTGGAAACCCCCGGAGGACCCATGGATCCCAGCCAGAACCCCAACGTCGTTCACGCCACCACCATCATTTCGGTCCGACGTGGCGGGCATGTCGCCGTCGCCGGCGATGGTCAGGTCACCCTCGGCCATACGGTCATGAAAGGCAACGCGCGCAAGGTGCGCCGGCTCGGCCGCGACGGCCAGGTACTGGCCGGTTTCGCCGGTGCAGCCGCCGATGCGTTCACCCTGTTTGAACTGTTCGAAGCCAAGCTGGACAAACACGGCCAACTGACCCGCGCCGCCGTGGAGCTGGCCAAGGATTGGCGCACCGAGCGCCGCCTGGGCAAGCTCGAAGCATTGCTGGCCGTGGCCGACAAGGAAACCTCGCTGATCATCAGCGGCACCGGCGATGTCATCGAGCCGGAAGACGGCATCATCGCGATCGGCTCCGGCGGCTCGTACGCACTGTCTGCCGCACGCGCGCTGCTGGCGCACACCGAGCTGGACGCCAAGACCATTGCCACCGAGGCGATCAACATCGCCGGCGATATTTGCATTTATACCAATCGCAATGTGGTGGTTGAAGAGCTGTGAATCGTGATTCGGCAGTCGGGATTCGGGATTTGCAACTGCATTCCTGGGTTCTGATAGCCACTCGGACACTTTGATCATTCCTATTCCGCTTTTACCAATCTCGAATCCCCAATGCCTAATATCGATACCGCCACCATGACTCCGCGCGAAATCGTGCAGGAGCTCGACCGCCATATCGTCGGCCAGCACGATGCCAAGCGTGCGGTGGCCATTGCGCTGCGCAATCGCTGGCGGCGCATGCAGTTGCCGGAAGAATTGCGCAACGAAGTGATGCCCAAGAACATCCTGATGATCGGCCCCACCGGCGTGGGCAAGACCGAGATCGCGCGGCGTCTGGCCACGCTGGCCAATGCGCCGTTCGTCAAGGTGGAAGCCACGCGTTTCACCGAAGTGGGCTACGTCGGCAAGGATGTGGAACAGATCATTCGCGACCTGGCCGATACCTCGGTCAAGTTGTACCGCGAGCAGGCCAAGGTGCGCGTGCGCAACCAGGCCGAAGAGCGCGCCGAAGATCGCATCCTGGATGCATTGTTGCCGCGACGCTCGGCCGGCATCGGCTTCGACCCGGAGGCGGCGCGTCATGAGCCGTCGGCGCAGGACAATGAAACCCGCATCAAGTTCCGCCGCATGTTGCGTAACGGCGAACTGGACGAGCGCGAGATCGAACTGGAAGTGGCGGTCAACGCCAGCATGGACATCATGACCCCGCCGGGCATGGAGGAAATGGGCCAGCAGCTGCGGCAGATGTTCTCCAACCTGGGTGGCGGCAAGTCGCAGAAGCGCAAGCTCACCATCAAGGCCGCGCGCCCGCTGTTGATCGAGGAAGAAGCCGGCAAGCTGGTCAACGAAGACGACATCCGCACCGCGGCGATCGAGGCGTGCGAGCAGCACGGCATCGTGTTCATCGACGAGATCGACAAGGTGGCCAAACGTGGTGAAGCCGGTTCGTCCGGTGGCGATGTCAGCCGCGAGGGCGTGCAGCGCGATCTGCTGCCGCTGGTGGAAGGTTCCAACGTGTCCACCAAGTACGGCACGGTCAAGACCGACCACATCCTGTTCATTGCTTCGGGCGCGTTCCATCTGGCCAAGCCCAGCGATCTGATTCCGGAATTGCAGGGCCGCTTCCCGATCCGCGTGGAATTGACCGCGCTGACCAAGGCCGATTTCGTGCGCATCCTCACCGAGCCCAAGGCGGCGTTGATCAAACAGTACGAAGCCTTGCTGCAGACCGAAGGTGTGGCCTTGACCTTCGGCGCCGATGCGGTGGACCGCCTGGCCGAGATTGCCGCGCAGGTGAACGAGCGGCAGGAAAACATCGGTGCGCGGCGTCTGCATACGGTGCTGGAGCGCTTGCTCGATGTGCTGAGCTACGAGGCGCCCGACCGCGATGGCCAGAGCGTCACCGTGGATGCGGCCTACGTGGATGCGCAGTTGGGCGAGCTGGTCCAGGATCCGGATCTGAGCCGTTACATCTTGTGACCCTGTGCGGTCTGCTTGCGGTAACGCATGCAGACCGGCAGTTGTAAGAAGACCCGCCGTTGGCGGGTCTTTTTTTGCGGCGATCACGTCTTTAAAGCGCCACGCAAAGCCGCAGGAATCGCCCAAACGCGATCGCTGTGCCAGCGGCATCGCTCGCGCGTTTCACTGCGGCTCACCGCGCTCGCACATTAGATCCGCTCACGGCTGGCTTCAGCAGCGCCGCTCGCTGCCGTCAGTCGGCTCTCGCGGCGAAACAATCAGCGCAGGCTGTCTCTGTAGCGCCGGATCAGCAGTGCGCCCAGCTGCACATGCGCGTGCAGTGCGCGGTCGGCAGCCGCGGGCGGCAGGGTGTTCTCACCCTGGCGCGCGGTCTGCGCGGCCGCGTCGCTCTCTGTCAGGTCACTTGCTTCCAATGCCGGCAAGGCGTCTCTCGCCAGCGGCACATCCAGCGCCCGCCCGCCGTTCACTGCGGCCAGCTGCCGCATTGCCGGCGCCCGCTCCAACGCAAACGGCAGCGCCGCAGCGCCACTCGCTACCACCACATCCACTGCTGCCATCGACGCCTTCCCCCTGTGTGAAGCGCGAGCGTAGCGCTGGGCATGTCAACGCGCGTTGACAGGCCGGGGCAGGGCATTGGCGAACGTCACCTGCTGCGAAGATCCTGGCCGGCCAGACGTTTTTACACAGGAGTTGCTGGCCGCCTGGCGCATCCAGTTACGGCACAAACGCACCATGGCGCTGCAACGACAACCGCCAGCGCCACCACAGCACGGACTCAGTCTTCGCCAATATCCTCGTTCCACACATCCGGATTGGCGGCGATATAACCACCGAGCAGGTCCATGCACTCCTGGCTGTGCAGATCGATGACGTTGACACCATGCTCGCGCAGCCAGTCGATGCCGCCTTGGAAGGTGACCGATTCGCCCACCACCACAGTGCCGATATTGAACTGCCGCACCAGCCCGCTGCAGTACCAGCATGGCGCCAGCGTGGTGACCATGATGGTGTCCTGGTAGCGGCGTTGGCGACCAGCCTTGCGGAATGCATCGGTCTCGCCGTGCACGGAAGGGTCGTTTTCCTGCACGCGGCGGTTATGGCCGCAGCCAAGCAAACGTCCGTCGCTGTGGTACAGCGCGGCCCCGATCGGGATGCCGCCTTCGGCCAGACCCTGGCGGGCTTCGGCGATGGCGGTGTCGAGCAGCGCGCGGTAGTCGGGTGTGGTGATCATGCAAGCTCCTGAGTGGCTGCGTCGGCGCGACGCAGCATGTCGATATGCGGAATGCCGTCTTCGAGATACGGCGCAGAGGTGGGCGCAAAACCATGCGCGGCGTAGAGGTGTTGCAGGTGCGTTTGCGCACCCAGTTGCACGGCACGGCCGGGCCACTGGGCCTGCACCAGGCGCAGGCCTTCGCGCAACAAGACGTGGGCCAACCCATGGCCGCGGTGTGCGGCAGCGATGACGACGCGGCCGATGCTCGGTTCGGGATAGCTCAGCCCGGGCGGCAGCACGCGCAGGTACGCGGCCAGCGCACCGTCATCCGTGGTGCCGAGCAGGTGCAGCACCTCGGCGTGGGTGTCCTTGCCGTCCAGCTCCGGGTACGCGCAGTGCTGCTCGACCACGAACACATCGGTGCGCAGCCGCAGCACTGCGTAGAGCTGGGGCGTGTCCAGCTCGGCAAAGCGCAGTGCGCGCCAGTGCACAGGAAAGGGGGCCAAAACAGTCATCGCCGCATCATAACGGCTGCGTTGCTTACTCGGCGCGCTGGGCGGTGTCGATGGCCACCACCACCGACATGCCCGGACGCAGCCGCGCGGCCTGCGGCTGGCCGGGATCGACACTGATGCGCAGCGGAATGCGCTGGGCAATCTTGACGAAGTTGCCGGTGGCGTTGTCCGCGCGTAACACGCTGAACTCGGAGCCGGCCGCTGGCGAGATCTCCTGCACGCGGCCCTGCAGGCGCGCATTGGCCAGCGCATCCACGGTGAAGCTGGCGCGCTGGCCCACACGCACATTGGCCATTTGGGTTTCCTTGAAGTTGGCCACCACCCACAAGGTGTCCGGCACCAAGGCCATCAACTGCGTGCCGTTGGTGACATAGGCGCCCTGGCGCACGCCGAGCTGACCCAGCTGGCCGTCGCGCGGCGCGAGGATGCGCGTGTTGTCCAGGTTGATTTGTGCCAGCTGCACGGCTGCCTGCGCATTGGCTACCGCCGCTTCCAGCGCTGCACGATTGACGGTGACACTGCGCGCGTTCTCTTCGGCGGCCTGCACTGCGGCGCGCGCCTGAGCCACGCCGGCGTCGGCCTGTGCGCGCGCGGCAAATGCGGTGTCGCGGTCCTGCTCGGACACCAGTTTCTGGTTGGCCAGTTGCTGCGCGCGTGCATACGCCGAGCGCGTGCGATCGCGCTGGGCCTGGTTGCTGCTCAGGGTGGCGCGTTGCTCGGCGATGGTGGCCTCGGCGCTGTGGCGCTGCTGTTCCCAGTTGGCCAGGTTGGCCTGCGTGGTCTGCAGTTGCGCCTTGGCCTGTTCCAAATGCTGCGCATAGATGCGGTCGTCGATCTTTGCCAACAGCTGGCCGCGGCGCACATGCGCAAAATCCTGCACCGGCACCTGCGTGACATAGCCACTGACCTGTGGCGCGATCACCGTGACCTGGCCATGCACCATCGCGTTTTCGGTGCGCTCCACCGCGCTGGTGAACGGCGGCAGCCGCCACGCATACAGCACCAACGCCACGCCGATCAGCGCAAGCCCACCGAACCCGAGCACGCCATACAGACGGCGGCGACGGCGACGCCGTCTCTGTGCGGCGGTTGGAGCGGTGTCGGCAGGTGTATTCATGGGCGCGCAGTCGGAACAGAAGGAGAGGGGGCAACCGGCGGGCGCAGATAACGGCGCCACACCAGCACGGAGAGAATCCACAACCCGGTGGCAATGGCAATGCAGCCGATCAACAGGAACACATCGTTATAGGCCAGTACGTTGGCTTCGCGGGTGGCCACCGTGCCCAGTGCACGCACGCCTTGCGCCTGGCGCAGGGCCGGGTCGCCGATCGCGCGCCCGTACACGCTGGCATAGGCCTGCACGCGCGCGGCCACCTGTGGGTCGGTGAGCACCAGGTGCTCGACCAATTGGCTGGAGTGATATTTCTCGCGCACCACCTGCAGCGTGCCCAGCAGCGCGCTGCCGAGCAGGCCGCCCATGTTCTGCGCCATGCCGAACAACACGATGAAACTGATCAGGTTGCGCGGCTGGGTGACTACGCGGCCGATGCCGGCCACCATCGCCGGGCCCACGAAGAAGGTGCTGCCGAACGCCAGCAGAAACTGGCTGACATACATCTGTTCCGGCCGGGTCAGGCTGGTGGCGCGCGCATCCATGAAGCAGCCGATGCAGATCGCCGCCACCGCGATGATCAGGTGCTCTGCAATGCGCGCCGGATTGATCAGCAAGGCACTGGCCACCACGCCCACCACCGCGCCCAGCAACATCAGCGCGAACAAGGTCTGCAATTGGGTGTTCGCCAACCCCAGAGTCTGGAAGAAGCCGATCGCACCGGTGCTCTGTTCGGACAGCACCAGGCGGATCAGCAGGATTGCCAGGCCCAGGCGCAGCATGTCGGCACTGGCCAGCCAGCGCGTGTTGATCATCGGATTGCGGCGGTTGTGTTCGATCCATGCGGCCGCGCACAGCAGCACGATGGAGGCCGCCAGCACCACGCCCAGCCACGGCGTGCTGGTCCACCACAGCAGCCGGCCCAGCGAGAGCACCGCGGCCAATCCCGCCGCGCCGGCAGCGAACAGGCTGAAGGTGAGGAAGTCCAACGGCTCGAATACGCGGTACCGGTCGCTCGGCGGCAGCTTGAGCGCCAGCACGCAGGCCAGCGCAAACACCGCCAGGCCGAATTCGAACAGATACAGCCCCTGCCATTCGCCAAATTCCAGCAGGTCGGTGGAAAACACCCGCGCCAGTGGCAGTGCCAACTGGGTGAGCCCCAGCCCGGTCACCACCGCCTTGAGCCGGTATTTGGCCGGGAACGCCTGGATCACGTAGTACAGCCCCAACGAGCTGAGCGCCGCGCCCACCAGCCCGTGGGCGGCCCGCACGGTGATGGCCGAACTCAGGCTGTGCACGAACAGGTGCGCGAAGGCAATCACCGCATACAGCGCCAGGAAGATCTCGGTGAACCGCCGCAGCCCGAACTGCTGGCGGAACTTCACCAGCAGCAGGTTGGCCGACATGTTGGTCATCACGTAGGCGGCCGGCAGCCAGGCCATTTCAGTGGCGTACGCCCCCAGCGTGCCTTGCAGATAGGGCAGGTTGGCGGTGACCAGCGCATTGCTCAGCCCACCGGTCAGCGCCACCACCACGCCGACCAGGCCGTACTGGATGCGTCGCCGGGTCGGGTGCAGCGGCGTGGAGGCCGACCCAGGCAGGGTGGGCTTCTCATGGGGCTGCCAGTCGCGCTGAACGTACTTGTCGCGCACCAAGTGCTCGCTGGGGCCGTCGCAGGAAGAGTCGTGATTGTGGTCCCGTTGCGGTCATGGTGGCGTCAGCAGTGCGATAATCCGCCCATGAGCGAATCTCCCTACACCTCCGGTACTACCCATTTCGGCTTCCGCGACGTCGCAGCAAAGGACAAGCAGAAGCTGGTCGGCGAAGTGTTCACCTCGGTCGCACGCAACTACGACCTGATGAACGATCTGATGAGCCTGGGCATCCACCGTGCGTGGAAGCGCTACTTCGTGGCCACCGCGCAGGTGAAGCCGGGCGACCGCGTGCTGGATCTGGCCGGCGGTACCGGCGATATCGCCGTGCTGCTCAAGGAGCGCGTGGGCAACGAAGGCGCGGTGGTGCTGGGCGACATCAACGCCGGGATGCTCTCGGTGGGCCGCGACCGCCTGACCAACCGCGGCCTGGTGGCCGGCTTCGATTACGTGCAATGCAATGCCGAAGCGCTGCCGTTCCCGGATCAGAGCTTCGACCTGGTGACCATCTCCTTCGGCCTGCGCAACGTCACCGACAAGGACGCCGCGCTGCGCGAGATGTACCGCGTGTTGAAGGTAGGTGGACAGGCACGCGTGCTCGAATTTTCCGAAGTCACCGCCGACTGGTTCAAGCCGATCTACGACTTCCATTCGTTCAAGATCCTGCCCAAGCTGGGCCAGCTGTTCGCGCGCGATGCCGACAGTTACCAGTACCTGGCCGAGAGCATCCGCAAGCACCCGCCGCAGGATTCGCTCAAGGGCATGATGGGCGAGGCAGGCTTTGCGCGGTGCCACTACAAGAATCTCACCGGCGGCATCGTGGCTATCCATTCCGGCTACAAGATCTGATGCACCGGCCGGCGCGTGCCAGCGCGCCGGTGTCGCTCCACTGCACTCCTCGCTGCATGCACGCTTGGGTTCGCTTGCGCGCGTGAATCGACGCATTTGCGCGCGCTGACCGACGGAATTTTGAGACATCCATCGCGTTGGCTCCACAAACCGTCGGCGACACTAGACGTTCTTTTTGCCGGAGACATGGATGCGCTTGTACGCCGGGCTGTCGCGCCTGTTTCCCCGCTCCTTCAGCGCCAAGCTGTTGGCGGTGACGTTCGTCGGCATCCATCTGCCTTTGTTGTTGCTGATCGCCTGGCTGGCCGCGCAAAGCGAGCTGGACGGGCGGCCGCTGTGGTCGGTGGTGATCGTGGCCTTGCTGGCCACGCTGGCCGGCACCGCATTGACGCTCTCGGCGCTGTATCGCTTGCTGGCGCCGCTGCGCATCGCCGCCGATGCGCTGGATGCGTACTACGCCGATCAACGCTTGCCCACGCTGCCCGAGCACGGCGATGACGAACTGGGCCGCCTGTTGCGCGGCATCAACCGCAGCCTGCGCGGCATCGACGCGGGCATGCGCGATCTCAAGCGGCACGCGCTGTTCGACCCGCTTACCGAAGCCCTGAATCGCCGCGGTTGCGAGCAGGCCATGCGCGATTCGGTGACCGCCGCGCAACGCGAAGGCTGGCCGTTCGTGCTGTTCGTGCTGGACATGGACAACCTCAAGCCGATCAACGACCGCTTCGGCCACCTGGCCGGCGACCGCGTGCTGGTGCGCCTGGTCGAATCGGCCTACGGCTGGCTGGGTGCGCAGGACTGGATCGGCCGCTGGGGCGGCGACGAATTCCTGATCGGCGTGCATGCCTCCGAAGACGAAGCCACGCTCAAGCTCAATCAGTGGCTGTCGATGCTGGAGCGCGAAGATGCCGAAGAGGCGCCGCTGCACGTGAGCGCCGGCAGTGCGGTGTGCGAGGTGGGGATCGACGCCACCGAGCTGTATCGGCGTGCGGATGCGGCGATGTACCGCGCCAAGTTCTCCGGTGGCCGGCGGCTGGTGCGCGATGGCCACGACGCCCCGCGCAGCCATCCGGTGGCGTGATCGGCCCACGGCAGCACGGGCAGCGGCCGGGCGAGGGCGCTAAAATGACCAATTCCTTTGCTGCGGTGCCTTCGATGCGCTTCCCGTTCCTGTCGCTGTCCCTGGCCGTGTCCATTGCATTGGCCGGCTGTTCCAACGAATCCACGCCGCCGGCGTCCACTGCCGCCGCCCCGGCCGCCACCGCCAAGGCTCCCGTGAAAGCAGACGCCCGCAACCACGACGAAAGCTCCTACGCCCAGCCGCAGCTGGTGGTCATCAAGGACCTGGCGCTGGATCTGAAGCTGGATTTCGACGCCAAGCAGATCGGCGGCACCGCCACCTACACGCTGGACTGGAAGGACAAGGCCGCCAAGCAGCTGGTGCTGGATACGCGCGAGCTCAGCATCGCCCAGGTGCAGGCCGACGATGGCAAGGGCACGCTGTCGCCACTGCAGTTCGTGCTGGCGCCGGCCGACAAGACCTTCGGCAGCAAGCTCACCATCGAAACCCCCAACCAGCCGGCCAAGGTCGTCATCACCTACCACACCGCGCCCACCGCATCGGGCCTGCAGTGGCTGGAGCCGGCGATGACCGAAGGCAAGCAACTGCCTTTCATGTTCAGCCAGTCGCAGGCGATCCACGCGCGCAGCTGGGTGCCGTTGCAGGACACCCCCAGCGTGCGCTTCACCTATAGCGCGCATGTGACCTCGCGCCCGGACGTGATGGTGCTGATGAGTGCCGACAACGACCCCAAGGCCGCGCGCGACGGCGACTACAGCTTCAAGATGCCCGAGCCGATTCCCTCGTATCTGCTGGCGATCGCTGCCGGTGATGTGGTGTTCAAGCCGATCTCCGCGCGCTCGGGCGTGTGGGCCGAGCCGAGCATGGCCGACAAGGCCGCCAAGGAATTCGAAGACACCGAGAAGATGATCGGTGCCGCCGAGAAACTCTACGGCCCGTATCGCTGGGGCCGTTACGACATGCTGGTGCTGCCGCCGTCGTTCCCGTTCGGTGGCATGGAGAACCCGCGCCTGACCTTCGCCACGCCGACGGTGATCGTGGGCGACAAGTCGCTGGTGTCGCTGGTGGCGCACGAGCTGGCGCATAGCTGGTCGGGCAACCTGGTGACCAATGCGAGCTGGAAGGACATCTGGCTGAACGAAGGGTTCACCACCTACGTGCAGGGCCGCATCACCGAAGCGCTGTACGGCAACGAGATGGCCGAGATGGAGCGCGAGATCGACCAGGGTGATTTGCTGGCCGAAGTGAAGGGCATGGCGCCGGCCGACCAGGCCCTGGCGCTGCCGCCGCTGGCCGAGCGCGACCCGGATGAAGCGCTGAGCCAGGTGGCCTACGTCAAGGGCGCGTGGTTCCTGCAGTTCCTGGAACAGCGCTTCGGGCGCGAGGTGTTCGACCCGTTCCTGCGTGGCTGGTTCGACGATCATGCGTTCCAGAGCGCGACCACCGACCAGTTCGTCGACTATCTCAACAAGAACCTGCTGGCCAAGCATCCCAACACGGTGAGCGCGGCCGAAGTGGACGCCTGGTTGAAGCAGCCGGGCATCCCGGCCTTCGCCGCCAAGGCACGCTCGCGCAGCTTCTCGATCGTGGACACCGCACGTATCGCCTGGAGCGGTAGCGGCACGCTGCCCAACAAGCAGGTCACCGGCGAATGGGGCACGCAGGAGTGGGTGCATTTCCTCAGCGGCATGGGCGCGACTTTGAAGCCCGAACAACTCAAGCAGCTGGACGATGCCTACCACTTCACCGGCACGCCCAACGGCGAGATCGCAATGCGCTGGTATCCGTTGGCGATCCGCAGCGGCTACATCGATGCACGCCCGGCCGCGGGCGAGTTCATCGAACGCGTCGGCCGTCGCAAGCTGGTGCTGCCGATCTATGCCGAGCTGCTGAAGACCCCGGACGGCATCACCTTCGCCGAGCAGGCCTTCGAAAAGGCCAAGCCGAGCTACCACCCGATCACCACCGCGTCGGTGGCCGAGATGATCGCCAAGGCCAAGGCCGCGCCGCCAGCGCAGCCGTAATGGCCGGGGAGGGCGTTGCCTACGCCCTCCCGTTGTTTCATCGGTCTCGCGTGTGCGCAATCGCCCTTGTAGGAGCGCGCTAGCGCGCGATGAGGCGTTCCCGGTAAAGCCCATCGCGCACAAGTGCGCTCCTACGAGAGCGTGGGCCCTCTGCGCAGGCAACGCCGCATCCTCAAACGCTGCACGCTCCGTAGGAGCGCGCTCGCGCGCGATGCCGCGTTCCCGATAAAGCCCATCGCGCACAAGTGCGCTCCTACGAGAGCGTTGGCCCCTCTGCGCAGGCAATGCCGCACCCTCAAACGCTGCACGCTCCGTAGGAGCGCGCTCGCGCGCGATGAAGCATTCCCGGTGAAGCCCGATTGCGCACAAGTGCGCTCCTACGAGAGCGTGGGCTCCTCTGCGCACGCAACGCCGCATCCTCAAACGCTCCACGCCCCGTAGGAGCGCGCTTGTGCGCGATGAGGCGTTCCCGGTAAAGCCCGATCGCCCACAAGTGCGCTCCTATGGTGCTTGGTCGCCCCGTCTGATCGCGGGCGCTGCGGTCACCGCGATACGCCCATGCCCTTGATCAATTCCATCGGGGCAGGCTGGTATCGTTGCCATTGAATTTGCCCTGGAGTCGACGATGAAATATCTGTTGAGTGCGGCCCTGTGCGTCGCGGCGCTGAGTGGCTGCACCGATCGCGAGGCGCAACGCCAGGCGCAGGAAGCCGCGCAGGCGCAGGCCAAGGAACACGAGGCCGAGGCATTGGCCAAGCAGTACGACGCAGCGGTGCAGGCACAGAACTGGGACATGGCGCGCGCGCATGGCGCCGCCCTGCTGGAAGGCTACGCCGGCACGCCGGCCGCTACCCGCGTGGAGGCCGGCTATGCCGAGATCAAGGCCAAGGGCGAGCAGGCGCGCGAGCTGCGCCGCATGCAGGCGCTGTGGCAGTACTCGCAGGTGCCGGCCAAGGGCGGCACGCAGCGCTCGGCGATGATCGATGCCAAGCAGCGCGTGGATGTGGATGGCAGCGGCCCCAAGCCGGTGAGCCTGGTGTTTCGCGACCATCCGCAGTGGAAGCGCCACAGCTATCTCGTGCTGAAGGCCGGGGATTTCAATTGCTACCGCGGCTGCAAGGTGCAGGTGTCGGTGGACGGTGGCGCGGCGCGCCCGATGGCGGCACATCGGCCTGATACCGACGAGGCGATCGCCATGTTTATCGACGACGACAAGGCGCTGTGGAAACTGGTGCGCGGCGCCAAGCGCATCAGCATCGCGTTCCCGGTCAAGGCCGGCGGCACGCGCACCGCCGAGTTCGAGGTGGGCGGGCTGGATACCACCCAACTGCCGGGCTGGAAATAGCGCATGGATGGCACCGTTCCGGCAGGGGCTGCACCGGCCTTGCGCAGCTGCCGGCATTGGGTATTCGACATGGACGGCACGCTGACCGAGGCCGTGCACGACTTCGCGCTGATCCGCAAAGAACTGCAGATCCCGCCCGAGGCGGACATCCTGCATCACCTGGCCGCCTTGCCTGCGGCGCAGTCGCAGGCCAAGCACGCCTGGCTGCTGGAGCACGAGCGCGCGCTGGCCGAAGGCGCGCGTGCTGCGCCGGGTGCGGTGGCGCTGGTGCGTGCGCTGCAGGCAAGCGGCTGCCGGCTGGGCCTGCTGACGCGCAATGCCCGCACGCTGGCGCAGGTGACCTTGCAGGCGCTCGGGCTGGGCGATGCCTTTGCCTGGGACGACATCGTCGGTCGCGACGAGGCCGCACCCAAGCCCGCACCGGACGGATTGCAGTACTTCGCACGCCGCTGGGCGGTGGAAGGCAGCGCGCTGGTGATGGTGGGCGACCACTGCAATGACCTGGCCTGCGGCCGCGCGGTGGGTGCCTGCACCGTCCTGGTCAACACGCCGGGCGACCCGTGGCCCGGCCTGGCCGATTGGCGCTTGCGCGACTGCGCGCAGCTGCTGGCGCAGTGGCAGGGTTAGCCTCCCGTCTTGCTGGTCAGGCGCGGTAGCTGATGCTGATTCGACGCCTGGACGTCCCGGGCTTCGCTGACTAATTCCTAGGGCGACTTTCGGCAAAGAGCTCGTTAGAGATAGATCGTTGCAGTGGCTTCGCCGGCCGGGTCCGGCAGCCGCACGCCCGGGCGATGGCGCAGGAACTGCAGGCCGGGTCGGCGAACAGGCGGCGAAGGTCGTCGATCGACACACTGGCCGGCAATGCGCAGGCGTCGGTTGGCAACGCACCGGCCACCCATGTCGCCAGCGGCTGGCGTTGTCCGGCCAGGCTGTCCGTGATGCATCTAGGGCGAAGCCCGCCTCGCCGCTTCGCCGCCGCACCGCTGGCATCGATGCAGCTGTCCGGCGAGGAGGCGCACCTGGCCGCCGTTTGGGCGATTGGCTGCTGGACATCGGCTTCGCGCCTGGATGTGATCCCGCGCCGGAATGGCAGGCGCACAGCGCGGAGGGCTTCCCAATCCTGCTTCGGGCGACATCAGCGACTGCAGGAGATGGCGGAAATGGCCGGCACCACGCCCCGCCATAACGGCCATCAGCAAGCCTCCTATACCGAACTGCTCCATCCGTGTCACAGCACGCACGGCGCAAACTGCGCCATATCCGTGACACCTCCCATGGACCAGCCCGCGTCACTAACGTGAAAGCCGCGTCAGTGCGGCGTGGTGCAGCGCACCAGTGCGCTGGCATGGGCTTTGCTCTATCTCCCTCGACGTTTCCGACGTCTGCGATGCGATCGGCCGCTGTCACGCCGGCGCCTCGGGATGCTTCAACCAACAGGTTGTTCAATCGAGAGGGGTAGACGCAATGCACCAATCTTCCTGTCGCAGCGCGCGTGGCGGCGTGTTGCTCATGCTTGCACTGAGCGCTGTGCTGGCCGGCTGCAAGAAAGACACGCCGGCCGAACCTGCCGCTCCTGCGCAAACGGCGGCACCTGCCGCAGCGGCGCCGGCGGCCGCAGTGGTCGATACCGATGGCGAATTCACCACCAACGCCAGCAACCCGGATAACTGGGGCGGCGTCGGTCGCGACTTCGCGTTGACCCGCCACAGCCCGTTGGCGGAGATCAATCGCGACAACGTCAAGAACCTCAAGATGTCGTGGGAAATGAAGACCGACGCCACGCGCGGCCACGAAGGCCAACCGCTGGTGATCGGCAGCATCATGTACATGGTCAGCGCGTATCCGAACAACGTGTACGCGATCGACCTGGCATCGCAGGACGACGGCGGCAAGGTGTTGTGGAAATACACCCCGCAGCAGGACGAACGCTCGGTGGCAGTGGCCTGCTGCGACACGGTCAACCGCGGCGCATCGTATGCCGATGGCAAGCTGGTGTTCGGAAGCCTGAGTGGCGATGTGATCGCGCTCGATGCCAAGACCGGCAAGGAAGTGTGGAAGCAGAAACTCGGCCACCCCGACAAGGGCGAAACCATCACCATGGCGCCGATCATTGCCGACGGCAAAGTGATCGCCGGCATCAGCGGCAACGAGTTCGGCGTGCTTGGGCGCGTAGCCGCCTACAACCTGGCCGATGGTAAGCAGGCGTGGTCCTGCGATGCGGCCGGCACCGACAAATCCATCTGCCTGGGCGCCGACTTCAACAAGGCCAACCCGCAACATGGGCAGCTCGGCGATCTGGGCGTGAAGACCTTTCCCAACGACGAATGGAAGCGCGGCGGCGGTGCGGCCTGGGGCTGGTACAGCTACGACCCGAAGCTGAAGTTGCTCTACTACGGCACCGGCAACCCGGGGCTGTGGAGCCCGTCGTACCGCTGCGGCAAGACCTCGCACGAGGAATGCAACAACGGCGAGCATGACAACAAGTGGTCGATGACCTTGTTCGCCCGCAAGATCGACACCGGCGAAGCGGTGTGGGGCTACCAGAAAACCCCGTTCGATCAGTGGGATTACGACGGTATCAACGAGCCGATCCTGGTCCACCTGACCATCGACGGCAAGGAGGTTCCCTCGGTGGTGCAGTTCGATCGCAACGGCTTTGCCTACGTGCTCGATCGCCGCGATGGCACGCTGCTGCGCGCGCACAAGTTCGTGCCGGCCAACTGGGCCGAACGCATCGACATGAAGACCGGCCGCCCGGTGAAGGTGGCTGCGCATTCGCCATTGGAACGCGGCAAGAAAGTGCAGGCGTTCCCGTCGGCAATGGGCGGCAAGGACCAGCAGCCGTGCTCGGTGGATCCGGCCAATTCGGCGGTGTTCTTCTGCGGCACCAACAACTGGCACATGGAGCTTGAGCCGCAGGAACGCGGCAACACCATGATGGGCCTGCCGTATGTGTTCGCCAACGTGATGATGAAGCCCAACGAGCCCGGCGCACTGGGCATCGTCAAGGCGTTCGACGTGGTGGAAGGCAAGTCCAAGTGGGAGATCAAGGAGAAGTTCCCGGTGTGGAGCGGCACCCTGGTCACCGATGGCGGGCTGGTGTTCTACGGCACGCTGGATGGCTGGTTCCGCGCAGTGGACAAGGACACCGGCAAGAAGCTGTGGGAGATGAAGTTGCCCTCCGGCATCATCGGCAACCCGATCGCCTACAAGGCCAATGGCCACCAGTACGTGGCGGTGTTCTCCGGCATCGGCGGCTGGATTGGTTTGCCGGTGGCGGCAGGTCTGGATCCGGCTGATCCGTACGGCGCGCTGGGTGCTGCCGGGCTGGCGTTTGGCGCCGGCTTCGACAAGATCCCGCTTGGCGGCATGGTGCATACCTTCCGCATTGATGGTGCAGGCAAGACCGTGACCGCCAGTGCGACCGCCACGGCGGCCGCAGGTGGCGGCACCGCCAACGCAGCAGCGAAGACCGCACGATGACGCATCTGCAAGGCGTTCGGCACGCACACCGGCAGGTCACTGCCGGCGTGCGTGGCCTCACCCGGCACCTGTGCATGGTGCTGGTGGGGTGCAGCCTCGGACTCGTCGCCGCAGGTTGCACACGCGAGCCGTCCTCACCGACGGCTCGCGCTTCTCATTCCGATGCTGCGCCGGCCACGCCCACTGCGTCGCCGGCGCCAGCGTCCACGCCTCCACCCGCCGCCGATCCGTCGGTGCTGCGCGTATGCGCGGACCCCGGCAACATGCCGCTGTCCAACAAGGCTGGCGAAGGCTTCCAGAACAAGATTGCGCAGGTCGTGGCCGAGGCCATGGGCCGCCGGCTGGAATACGAATGGCGCACCTATTACCAGCGCGGTCTGGCACGCAGCACCATCAATGCCGGCCGCTGCGATGTGTTGATGGACCTCAACAGCGATTTCGAAATGGGCCTGACCACACGGCCGCTGTATCGCTCGCCCTATGTGCTGGTCACGCGCAAGGGCCTGGACCTGGTACCCACCTCGCTCGACGACCCGGCCCTGAAAAAACTGCGGCTGGGCGTGTTCCAGAGTTCGCCTGCCCGTCAGGCCTTGTACGAACATGGCGTGTCGGGCGAGGTGCAATACCTGTTCTACGACTCGGCCACCGCGCCGGAAGAACATCCCGGCAAACTGGTCGAGCGCGTTGCCGCCGGTGAGCTGGATGCGGCCGAATCCTGGGGCCCGGTGGCTGGGTACTACGCCGCACGCAACAACCTTGGCGTGGTGCCGCTCAACACCATCGACGATGCGGTGCTGGAGTATTCGATGGCCTGGGCCGTGGCGCGCAAGAACGCGGCACTGCGCGATGCGCTGAACACCGCCCTGCAGCAGAGCGCCGCCAAGATCGATGAAATTCTGCGCAGCTATCACGTGCCGCTGGTGCGGTGTGCGGACTGCATTGTGGCCGGCGATCTGGCATCGCATGGGCCGTATGTCACACCCGCGTCCGCACCGAAAAGCACCAATGCCGCGACGTCCTCGCAGGAGCTGGCCCAACTGCAGCTGCGCATCGCCGATGGCGCAGATCCGAACCAGGAACTGGCCCACGCGCTGGATGCCGGCGATGCGCTGCGTGCAGCGTGGTTGCTACGCCATGGCGCCGATGCCAACCAGCCCAACCTGCTGGGCGAGCCACCGTTGCACCAGGCCATCCGCAATCAGGAACCGGACCTGGTTGGCCTGCTGATCGACGCCGGCGCACGCCTTGACGCGCGTGATGGCAACGGCTGGACCGCCTTGATGAAGGCCGCCTGGGGCAACGATGCGGACAGCGTGCAACGGCTACTCGCCCGCCGCGCGCCAATGGACACCGTGTCCAGCGATGGCTGGAACGCGCTGGAGCTGGCGGTGTCGTACGCCGACGTCGGTGTCGTTGAGGCGTTGCTGAAAGCCGGCGCCAAGGCACGTGGCGCCAACCGCACCGGATTTACGCCAGTGATGTTTGCAGTACCGCGCGAGGACCCGGCCATTCTGGATGCATTGCTGAAGCACGGCGCCGATGTACGTGGCGCCAACCAGGCCGGCGTCACCGCCTTGATGCTGGCGGCTGCCTCCGGCCGCGAAGCGACGGCCAAGCGCTTGCTGGCCGCCGGCGCCGACCCGGCTGCGCGCAATCGCGACGGTAAGACCGCTGCGACCTTGGCGCAGGAGCGCGGCGATGCGGCATTGGCCGCGCTGCTGGCACCTGGCAAGCGCAGCACCACCCAATAAGTGCGTCATCCACCGCGTGCAAGGGGTGCGCGGTGTTCCCTCCGATTGTCAGAAAGGTTCGTTCATGCGCAAGGTTACTGCCCGTCGTTTCGATCGTTCCCTGCGCGCACCGCTGTGCGCGTTGTTGGTCAGTGTGCTGCTGGCCGCCTGCGGCAAGGACGCACCGCCAGCGCCTGCCGCCGACGCACCGCCTGCGGCCGGCACACCGGCACCGGCTGCCGATGCCGCAGCGCCCGCACCGGGTACGCCGGCCGCTGCACCAGCCGCCGGGCCTGCGCCGGACCCGGCTACGCCGCCCGCGCCGCCTGCGGCGGTAGTGCCGATCCCGAAGGGGCCCGAGGTCAAGGTCACGCCCGAGCTCATCGCCGAAGGCAAGAAGATCTATTTCTCCGCCGGCTGCAACGCCTGCCATGGCGGCACCGGTGGCGGTGGCATGTGTCCGCCGCTGACCAACGACGTCTGGGTGTACGGCAGCGATGACGACACCTTGCGTGCACTGATCAGCGAGGGCACCGCGGCGATGATCACCCACGGCAAGACCCGCATCGGCCATGAAAAGGTGGTGGGGCAGATGCCGCCGTTCGCACCGGTGCTCAAGCCGGGTGATACCGAAAAACTGCTGGCCTTCATCCACTCCATCAACAAGACCGCGGGCAAGGCGCAATGACGGCAGCGGCCGCGCGGCAACGTTGGGGGATCACCGCAGGCGTGTTGTGCGCGCTGCTGGCGTTGGCAGGTTGCCAACGCGACAGCGCAACGCCCGCGGCCACGCCTGCCGCTGCCGCCAGTACCAGCGCGCCGCCCAAGGCGACTGCGCCGGTGCTGGCCTTCGTGCCCAACCAACGCAGCGGCACGGTGTCGGTGATCGACACCGCCAGCGATACGGTGGTGCGTACGCTCAGTGCGCAAGGGGCGCTCGGCAAACGGCTGCAGCAGGTATTGCCCGGCCCCAAAGGGCAGCTGTATCTGATCGATGCCGAGCATCACCGCCTGATCGAGTTGGACACCACGCAGGACCGCGTGCTGCGCAGCGTGGAGATCGGCGAGAACGCCGAGGGCATCGCGCTGTCGCCGGACGGCACGCAATTTGCCATCTGCGTGGAAGGCCAGAACCAGGTGATGCTGATCGATGTTGGCCAGTTCAAGGTGCAGCAGGTGATCGCCACGCGCGGCCAGGCACCGGAGCACTGCGCCTACACGCCGGACGGGAAGTGGGTACTCACCAGCAATGAGGGCTCCAACGACATGGACATGATCGACCTCGCCACGCACAGTTCGCGCGGCGTGGTTGCCACCAGTGGCCATCCGCGTGGCATGGCCTTCGCGCCCGATGGCCACAGCGTGTACATCGCGCAGGAAACCGCCAACGTGGTGGATGTGATCGACCTGCAGACACGCACGCGCCGGGCCAGTATTCCGGCCGGCGTGCGCACCGCCGGGGTGACCTTGTCGGCCGATGGCACGCGGCTGTATGCCTCCAATGGCGGCGCTGGCAGCGTGAGTGTGCTCGACACTCGCACCGGTGCTGGCATTGCCGAAATCCCGGTCGGCCTGCGCCCGTGGAATCCGGCGCTGACCCCGGCCGGTGACAAGCTGTACGTGGCCAACGGGCGCTCCAACTCGGTGAGCGTGATCGACACCGCCACGTTGCGTGAGATCAAACAGATCCCTGTCGGCGAATTGCCGTGGGGCGTGGTGATCGCGCGCTGAGCGGCAGCATGCCGATGCGCGCCCGGGAGGCTGGATGAAGACGCGCGCCGCGGTGGCCTGGGGCCCGCACCAGCCGTTGAGCATCGAAGAAGTGGACCTGCAGCCGCCGCGTCCGGGCGAGGTGCTGGTGCGCCTGGTGGCCACCGGCATCTGCCACGGCGATGCGCATGCGTTGGCGCATGCGCCGGCCAGTAGTTTTCCGGCGATCCTGGGCCAGGAAGGCAGCGGGGTTGTCGAGGAGGTGGGTATCGGTGTGACCAGCGTGCGCGTGGGCGACCACGTGATTCCGCTGTACATGCCCGAATGCGGCGTCTGCAAGTTCTGCCGCTCCGGCCGCACCAATCTGTGCCAGGCGATTCGCAGCAGCCAGGAGCGTGGGCTGATGCCCGATGGCAGCAGCCGCTTCTCGCTGGATGGCCGGCCGATCCTGCATCACATGGGCACCAGCACGTTTTCCGAATATACGGTGCTGCCGGAGATCGCGGTGGCGCGGATCCATCCGGATGCGCCGCTGGATCAGGTCTGCCTGCTCGGCTGCACGGTCACCACCGGCGTGGGCGCGGTGCTCAACAGCATCCACGTGCGCCCTGGCGATTGCGTGGCGGTATTCGGCCTGGGCGGCATCGGTTTGTCGGTGATCCAGGGCGCGGTGCTGGCGCAGGCCGGGCGCATCATCGTGGTGGATATCGACCCAGGAAAATTCGCCTTGGCACGCGCGCTGGGCGCCACCGACTGCCTGGACCCACGCGACTACGGCGCGCCGATCCAGCAGGTGATCGTGGACCTTACCGACGGCGGCGCCGACCACAGTTTCGAATGCATCGGCGATGTCGGTGCGATGCGCGCGGCGCTGGAGTGCTGCCACAAGGGCTGGGGCGAAAGCGTCATCCTCGGCGTCGCCGATGGCGCGCAGGAAATCAGCACGCGGCCGTTCCAGCTGGTCACCGGGCGGGTGTGGCGCGGCAGCGCCTTTGGCGGGGTCAAGGGCCGCAGCGAACTGCCCGGTTATGTGGAGCGGTATCTGCGTGGCGATCTGCAGCTTGCACCGCTGATCACGCGCACGCTGGCATTGGACGACATCAATCAGGCGCTGGCGGATCTGCGTGCGGCGCGCGGCATCAAATCGATCGTGCTTTATTGAGGAGACCAGCATGGCAGCAGGCAAGCGCAGGGCAGCGGGAGTGCAGCGGAAGACGTTGGCGGGTGCATGCGCGATGGCGCTGCTGGCGGGGCCGGCGATGGGCATCGCGGCCGAGGCGCCGCAGGTGACCTGGCTGGATCGCATCGAAGTGACCGCCACACCGATCCCCGGCACCACCATCGATGCCGCGCAGCTGCCCTACATGGTGCAATCGGCCAACCGCGCCGAGCTCTCGCGCGGGCGCAGCAACAACCTGGGCGATCTGCTGCAGCGGCGTTTCGTCGGCGTGGATGGCAATGACGTACAGGGCAGTGCGTTCCAGAACGATCTCACCTTCCACGGCTTCCGCGCTTCCGCGTTGCCGGGTGCTTCGCAGGGCGTGTCGGTGTATCTGGATGGCGTGCGCTTCAATGAACCCTTCGCCGACATCGTCAGCTGGGACATGCTGCCCGAAGCGGCGATCAATGCGGTCACGCTGATGCCCGGTTCCAATCCGTTGTTCGGCCCCAACACGCTCGGCGGTGCGGTGGTGCTCACCACCGCCTCGGGACTGACCGCGCCCGGCGCACAAGGCGAGCTCAGCATCGGCAGCGGCGCGCGCAAGCGCCTGGATGCCAGCTACGGCATTGCCGGCAACGACGGCTGGCATGGGTTCGTTGCGGTTACCGGCTTCGATGAAAACGGCTGGCGCGATGCGTCCGAAGGCCGGTTGGGAACGGTGTTCGGCAAGGTCGGCAAGCAGGGCGAGCAGACCGACTGGAGCCTGTCGGTGCTGCATGGGCGCAGCCGCCTGATCGGCAACGGCTTGCTGCCGGACACAAGCTACACCGACGACGGCCGCAGGCCGGGCCTGTACCGTGCCGACCGCCGCGCGGTCTACACCTCGCCCGACCTCACCCGCAACCGCAATACCTTGTTCACCGCGCAGCTGGATCACCGCTTCGATGCGGACACCGCGCTGCATGCATTGGCCTACTCGCGGGTGGGCCGGCGTGACACCGTCAATGGCGACATCGGCGAAGACTACGAGGAGTTCGTCGAAGAGTGCGCCTCCGGCTATGCCGCAGATGGCACTGCGCTGGATGCCGATTGCGACGTCGCTCGCGCCGATGCCGATACCTTGCCCACCGGCGCGCTCAACACCACCCAGATGCGCCAGGAAGCGCAGGGCGTGGCGGTGAATGTGAGCAAGCAATGGGGCGCCCATGCGCTCAGCACCGGCGCCACCTTCGATCGCGGCCATGTGCGTTACCAGCAATTCGCCCGCGAGGGCTGGGTGCAGCCAGACCGCTCGGTCGCCGCCGATCCGGATGCCGAACGCGCGTTCTTCTCCGGCGTGCGCGGCAGCACCAAGACGCTGGGCGTGTTCGTTGCCGACACCTGGGCGCTGGATGCGGCCACCCATCTCACTGCCGCGGTGCGCTGGAACCACGTCACCGTGGACAACATTCTTTCCACCGCCGAAGACGGCGACCGCCCGCGCGAACGCTTCGTGTATGCCAAGGCCAATCCGTCCCTGGGTCTGACCCATCGGCTCGATTCCGGGCTGACGGTATACGGCTCGGTCGCGCAAAACAGCCGCGCCCCAACGGCAATCGAACTGGGCTGCGCCGATCCTACCCAGCCGTGCCGCTTGCCGACCGGCCTGCAAGCCGATCCGCGCCTGGAGCAGATCATTTCGCGCACGTATGAACTCGGCGCACGTTGGACGCCGTCAGCCAACACCAATGCCACGGTGTCGGTGTATCGCGCCGACAATCGCGACGATATTTTGTTCTTGCGCGCGCCGGATACGCAGTTGGGTTACTTCGACAATGTCGGCCGGACCCGGTATCAAGGCGCGGATCTGTCGCTACGCCTGCGCAGCGGCGATTGGCAGTGGTCGGCCGGCTACAGCTTTCTGGATGCAACCTATCGCAGTGATGGCGAACTGCTCTCCGGCGAGCGTGTAATCACCTTGCGTCCGGGCCTTCGCATCGCCGCATTGCCGCGCCACAACCTCAAGCTGGGTGTGGAATGGCAGCGCGATGCGCTGACCTTGGGTGCCGGTGTGCGTGCAGTCTCCGGCCGCGTGGCCAGCGGCAATGAAGATGGCCAGGTCGACAACACCGAAGACGGCGAGCCCGCACCCGAGCGCATCGACATCGGTACCGCCGGCTATGCCTTGGTGGATCTGCAGGCGCGCTGGCAACTCAGCGAACGGCTCTCGCTGTTCGCGCGGATCGACAATGTGTTCGACCGCCATTACGCCACGTATGCCGCCGTGGCTGAAGACGTGTTCCCCGATGGCGAACTGGCGCGCCCGCAGGACGCGCCGGTAGAAACCGGGCCGGCCCGGTTTCTCGCACCCGGTGTGCCGCGGCAGTATCTGATCGGGGTGCGTTGGGCGTTATGAGTTTGGGGCGGGGATTCGGTATTGGAGATTAGAGATTCGTAAGGCGTCAGCACCAGCCGCGCTCGGCGGTCTCTGGAGGGCCGCGTGTTGCGCTGATCGGCAGTGCGGTGCCCTCACCGCTCGCGGGACACGCCGTGAACCCGTCCCTGGGGGCTCGGTGGCGGCATCCGTGCCGCCACACGGTCCCGCAAGCGGCGAGGACACCGCACCTTGGAGTTGGTCGGTTGTTTTCTTGAAATCTTGTCCTTTGCTCGGCTTTCATTGAGAAAATGATCGGACGCGCGGTTATCTAAGCAACCCACGTCAAGCATTGCTTGCACCATGCACACCGACCATCTCCACTGGTCCTTGCCCGCTCACCGTCGCGGGACCTTACGCGGCATGGATGCCGCGTAAGAGCTTACAAGGACGTACTTGCAGCGTGTCCCGCGATGGTGGGCGGGCAAGGGCCCTGCAGCCAAGCCCAGAGCACCCGCTCCGCAATCGCGACATGCGCGCATGACAAACGCCGCACACGGCCACAGCACCACCGTCTGATGGCCAAGAAATAATTGTGTTGATCGCTCTAAATGTCAGCGCAAAGCCACTGCCTTGGCTTTGACGAATCCCCAATCCCCAATCACCAATCCCCGCCGCTCAGTCACCCCGTTTCCAGCCCATGCTTGCGCAGCTTGCGGTACAGCGTATTGCGGCTGATGCCCAGCGCGTCGGCGGTGCGGCTGACATTCCAGCGGTGGCGTTCGAGTTGCTGCTGCAGGACCCGGCGCTCGGCTTGGTCCAGCGCCACGCGCCCGGGCATGTCGTCGGCGGCCACGGCGCGGCCATCGACCAGGCACGGCGCACTGCCGGCATCGACAATTTCCTGCGGCAGGTTGGGCAGGCGGATCACCGCATCGCTGCAGAGCACCGCGGCGGTGCGCAGCACGTTGCGCAGCTGGCGTAGATTGCCGGGCCACGCGTAGCTGAGCAGTTTGTGCATGGCCTCTTCGCTGATGCGCACACCGCGCTCGTTGTTCTCTTCGCGCAGCAGGGTGCGGATCAACTCGGCCTTGTCGCTGCGCTCGCGCAAGGGCGGCAGATGCAGCACCACGCCGTTGAGCCGGTAGTACAGGTCTTCGCGGAACTCGCCCGCGGAGACGCGCTGGGCCAGGTCACGGTGGCTGGCGCTGATCACGTGCAATTCCAGCGGCACCGCGCGCTCGCTGCCGAGTGGGGTGACGCATTGCTCTTCCAGCACACGCAGCAGGCGGCTTTGTAACGGTAGCGGCATGTCGCCGATTTCATCCAGAAACAAGGTGCCGCCGCTGGCCTGCAGCAACTTGCCGTGGCGGCCTTCGCGCGCGGCATCGGTAAACGCGCCACGCGCATAGCCGAACAATTCGCTTTCGATCAGCGCCTCGGGAATGGCCGCGCAGTTGATCGCCACAAACGCGCCGCTTGCCCAGGGCGAACCGCGATGCACGGCCTTGGCGAACTCCTCCTTGCCGGTGCCGGTGTCGCCGCGCAGCAGGATGGAAACGCGGTGCGCCGCCAGCTTCAGCGCATTGGCCAGGTTGTGGCGCATGCGCGGGTCCGAGCCGACATGCTCGCCAGGATTCAATTCGGTCTCCGGGGCCGGCTGTGCCGGCCCGCCCACCGCCGGTAGCGCCGGGCGCGCACGCGGCGGCCGCACCAGCGCATAGAAGCGGCGGCCGTGGCAGGCGCAACGGATCGACCACAAGGTGCCGGCATCGCTGCCGGCGCGGTGCTCGATGGTGTCGAAGTCCAGCTGCATCACCTGCGAGATGTCGCGGCCCACCAGTTGGCTGCGGTCCAGCTTGCCCAGCTGCTCCAGCACCGCCTCGTTCACGGCCAGCACGCTGCCATCGGCACCGATGGCGATCAGTGCTTCATGCAGCAGGCCGGCGAACTCCGGGCGGCTGTGGAAGCGCAGGATGAAGGCGTGACCGAACTGGTTGAGGAAGTGCGAGCGCGAGATCTGCGCCGCCGACATGCTCACCAGCGCCACGGTATGGCGCTGGATCTGCTTGCCGTCCTGGGCATTGGGGGTGGAGGCATCCAGCACCGCCAGCAGCCCGCCATGCGCGTCCAGGATCGGCGCGCTGCAGCACGACAGCGGCAGGTGCCGGGTCAGGTAATGCTCGCCGCGGTGCACGCTCACCGCGGTGCGCTCGGCCGCGCAGGTGCCCAGCCCGTTGGTGCCCTGATGGCGCTCGGCCCAGCTGGCGCCGGCAAACAGGCCCACCTGGCGGAATTCGCGCAGCAGGGTGGGGTCGTGCACGCTGTGCAGCACGGTGGCATCGGCGTCGGCAAAGATCACCGCATAGCCGCTGCCAGCGATCTGCTCGTAGAGGTTTTCCATCTCCACCCGGGCGATTCGCAGGACATCGCCCAGGCGTTGCTGTCGCTCACGCACATGCAGGGCGTCATGCACCATCGGGTCCGGCAGCGCCTCCGGCAACAAGGCGTAATCCTCCAGGCAGCGACGCCAGGAACGCGACAGCGGCGCCGCCAACGGCGCGATATCGCGCAGCCGGCGGATCTGCTGGAGCAGTTCCGGCTCGATCTCCGGCAGGACGATGGAGGTGCTGGCCACAACGCTCGGCTCGGACATGGGCCAGCGTTCCTCGAAGGGCGCGAGGCGCCAGTAGAGACACAAACCGGGCCCATGCTCAAACCGCATCGCAGCAAAGCGCGACGGCGGTGACGCAATGCCTGCTGCGGTATGGCGGGCCGGACCACGCTGGCGCGGTGTGATGACGCGCGCAGCGGCGGTTTGCGCAGATAGGGCGACCACGGCAGGCGGCTATCACTCGGCGAAGTGGCACGCTGCTATCGCTGAGTTCGCTTCAATGCAATGCAAGCTTGCGCGGGCTTTACGCAGGACGACGGCGTTTAGCCGAACTGCTGTTTCGCGGCCTTGGACACCTGGTGCGCATGACTTGATGCCGGCGCTGTGCCATTGCCACTGCCCGCGGTAGCAGATCGGCAGCCGCAGGCAGCGGCTCGCCGACGTGCTGAGTTGTCCCACGCAATCGACTGTCCAGATCACTTCGGATGGGGAAGAAGTGGACGAGGCGAGCGGGGAAATGCACATCCGCTCCACCGCCACGGCCGAACCCACTATCGCCATGACCAAACGCGTCTGGCCGGTACATCGGTGCATGAGCTACCAGTGCGCCTGGCAGCAACCATCACACGCAACGCCGGCGCCGCCGCCACGGCGCGCGGAGCCAGGTCATGCACTTACAACCGCATCAGCACCCTGCGGCGCCGCTGCGTGCTTACAGCGCGTAGCCGAACTGCTGCTTGAACTGGTCGTTGAACTCGGCGAAGTCGAAGCGCTGGTTCTGGGTGCCCGGGTGCTCCACCTTCAGCGCGCCCATCAGGTTGCCCATGCGGCCGATGGTCAGCCAGTCGTAGTTGTGCTGGATGCCGTAGATCAGCCCGGCGCGGAAGGCGTCGCCGCAGCCGGTGGGGTCGACCACGCGGCGCTCGTGCGCCGGCGGAATGTCGTAGGTCTTTTCGGGCGTGTGCACCAGCGCGCCCTTCGGGCCCTGCGTGGTGATGTAGGCCTGCACGCGCGACACGATGTCTTGCTCGTTCCAGCCGGTGCGTTCCTGCAGCAGGTTGGACTCGTAGTCGTTGACCACCACGTAGTCGGCCTGCTCGATGAACTCGCGCAGCTCCGGGCCGTTGAACAACGGCATGGCCTGGCCGGGATCGAAGATGAAGGGGATGCCGCCGGCAGCGAACTCTTCCGCGTTCTGGATCATGCCTTCGCGCCCGTCCGGGCCTACCAGGCCCAGGGTCACGCCCGGCACGTCGCGCACGTGGTTCTCGTAGCTGCGCATCATTGCGCCCGGATGGAAGGCGGTGATCTGGTTGTTGTCGTGGTCGGTGGTGATGAACGCCTGCGGGGTGAACAGGTCATCGATGATCTTCACGCGCGACAGGTCGATGCCCAGCGTCTCGAAATGCTCGCGGTACGGGCCGAAATCCTGGCCCACCGTGCCCATCGGGATCGGCGCGCCGCCCAGCAGACGCAGGTTGTAGGCGATGTTGCCGGCGCAACCGCCGAACTCGCGGCGCATGCGCGGCACCAGGAACGACACATTCAGGATGTGCACCTTGTCCGGCAGGATGTGGTTCTTGAACTGGTCCGGGAACACCATGATGGTGTCGTAGGCGAGGGAACCACAGATCAGTGCGGACATCGAGTCAGGCCTTTGCGTAGGGAAATAGCCGCCAATTGCCGGGCATGGCAGCGGGACGGCGCGGGCGCCGCGGCGCAAAGGTTAACGGCTGCGGCCGGCCAGGGCCAGACGCGCTTGCCATGTTCAGAGTGACCGCCGCATGAAAATGCGCGCGTGACGGCGCATTTTTCCTTGCTCGCACCTAGGCGGATTGCTAGGCTAGTTGACTTCGTTTTCTGCCCATTTTTGCGCCAATCGGCCGCCGGGCACGCGACTCCTTCAGGAACGACTCCCTCGATGTTCAAGAAACTCCGCGGCATGTTCTCCAACGACCTGTCCATCGACCTGGGCACGGCCAATACGCTGATCTACGTGCGCGGACAAGGCATCGTACTGAACGAACCCTCGGTGGTGGCGGTGCGTCAGGACCGTGCCATCGGCGGAACGCGTTCGGTGGCTGCCGTCGGTGCGGAGGCCAAGCAGATGCTGGGCCGCACCCCCGGCCACATCACCACGATCCGCCCGATGAAGGACGGCGTCATCGCCGACTTCACCTACACCGAGGCAATGCTGAAGCACTTCATCAAGAAGGTGCACAAGTCGCGCTTCCTGCGCCCCAGCCCGCGCGTGCTGGTGTGCGTGCCGGCCGGTTCCACCCAGGTGGAGCGCCGCGCGATCAAGGAATCGGCGGAAGAGGCCGGTGCGCGCGATGTCTACCTGATCGAGGAACCGATGGCCGCGGCGATCGGCGCCGGCATGCCGGTGACCGAAGCGCGTGGCTCGATGGTCATCGACATCGGCGGCGGCACCACCGAAGTGGCGGTGATCTCGCTCAACGGCATCGTCTACTCGCAGTCGGTGCGCGTGGGCGGCGACCGCTTCGACGAGTCGATCACCAACTACGTGCGCCGCAACCACGGCATGCTGATCGGTGAAGCCACCGCCGAGCGCATCAAGCTGCAGATCGGCTGCGCCTACCCGCAGGACGAGGTGCAGGAGATGGAAATCTCCGGGCGTAACCTCGCCGAGGGCGTGCCGAAGATGATCAAGATCAACTCCAACGAAGTGCTCGAAGCGCTGCACGAGCCGCTGTCGGGCATCGTGTCTGCGGTGAAGCTGGCGCTGGAGCAGACCCCGCCGGAACTGTGCGCCGACGTCGCCGAGCGCGGCATCGTGCTCACCGGCGGCGGCGCGCTGCTGCGCGACCTGGACCGCCTGATCTCCGAAGAAACCGGCCTGCACGTGCAGGTGGCCGACGACCCGCTCACCTGCGTGGCCCGCGGTGGTGGCCGCGCGCTGGAGCTGGTGGACATGCATGGCAACGAGTTCTTCGCGCCGGAGTGATGGGGACGGGAATCGGGAATCGGGAGTGGGGAATCGTCAAACCATTCCCTGCCTGCGGCCCTGCGCCGTTTCGATGCGCTCCCGCCGAGGTGAGCTCCGCCAATGTGAGTTGTAGAGCAGCGAACAACGCCGCTGCGCAGCTGCCAGGCAGGCGCGACCGCTGCTCGAAACCCTCATGGACCCCCCCTGCGCTTTGGCTCCTCTGCGCTGTCCGCACCCGCCTGACGATTGCTTGCTACGGTCTGTTCGCCGCGCTTAGCCTCAACCGCACCGAGGGCGGCACAGCGCTCTCCGATTCCCCACTCCCAATTCCCCAATCCCGGCCCTGAAAGTGCCCTCCTACGCCGGTCCTCCTGTCGCCTCCCGCCCGGGCGAAGTCACCTCCACGCTGCGGCTGCTGGTCTATCTGGTGCTGGCGGTCGTGTTGATTGCGCTCGACAGCCGCGGTGGCTGGCTGAGCCAGCTGCGCCTGCAGGCCAACCTGCTGATCCAGCCGGTATGGGCGGTGGCGGGGCTGCCGGGCCGGATCGGCTCGCAGGTGCGCGACAACGCCGCGACCCACGCCCAACTGGTGGAAGAGACCCGCGCGCTGCGCAACCAGCTGCTGGTGGCCAATGCGCGCCTCACCCGCTTGCAGACCGCTGCGCTGGACAACGCCCAGCTGCGGGAACTGCTCAACGTGGCCGAGCGTCGCGGCCTGGACGTGCAGCTGGCGCCCATCCTGGATATCGACCTGGACCCCACCCGGCAACGGCTGCTGCTGGATGCCGGCAGCCGCGACGGCGTGCTGATGGGCCAGGCGGTGATCGACGCCGGCGGGCTGATGGGGCAGGTGATCGAAGTGACGCCGCTGCATTCCACCGTGCTGTTGCTCACCGACCCGGACCATGCGGTGCCGGTCAGCGTGGCGCGCAACGGCGTGCGCCTGATCGTCTACGGCCGCGGCGACCGCCTCGAACTGCGCGACATCCCGCTCAGCGCCGGCGTGCAGGTGGGCGATGAGATCGTCACCTCCGGCCTGGGCGGGCGGTTCCCGGCCGGCTTTCCGGTCGGCAAGGTGTCCGAACTGCATCCGGACGACACCCACGCCTTCCTGGTCGGAGAACTCACCCCCGCCGCCAAGCTCGACCGCGGCCGCGATGTGCTGTTGCTGCGTGCCGGCAAGCCGCTGCGGGTGGCGGTGGGGGCTGGGAATGGGGAATCGGGAATCGGGAATGGCAACGGCAACGGCAGTGCCGCGCCAGCCGCCACTGCGCCAGCGAACATGCCGGTGACTGCAACCCCGCGCACGCCGGTGGGCGGCGCTTCGGATGCGGCGACCGATCCGGCACGCCCGACGGCGGGCGCGGCATCTGGTGCCACAACCGCCACCGCCACCAGTACCGGCGCCGCGCCGCGCGCCCAGTCCACGCCGACACCAGCCACGCCTGGCGCCCAGCCGGCCAGCGCGCCGACGCCCAGCCGCCCGACAAGTCTGCCTGCCCGTCCTCCTGCATCGAACGAATCCAGCATCCAGAATCCCGATTCCCGCCCGGCGTCACCGCAGGGCTCACGGGCATCAGGGAATGCAGCATCGGGAACGGGCAACCGCAGCGCCTCATCGCCGCAGAGCACTGCTCCTACAGATTCCCGACTCCCGACTCCCGATTCCCGTCCGGCTCCGCAGGAGACGGACCAATGAGCCGCATGCGCAACAGCTGGATCCTGCCGGTCAGCATCGTGATCGCGCTGGTGCTGGGGCTGCTGCCGCTGCCGGCGGTGGTGCAGCCGCTGCGCCCGTACTGGCTGGCGCTGGTGCTGGCCTATTGGGTGATCGAAGAGCCGGACCGGGTCGGGCTTGGCGCGGCGTTCGTGGCCGGTGTGCTGGCCGACCTGCTGTACGGCGGGCTGCTTGGCGAACAGGCGCTGCGGCTGGTGATCATGACCTTCATCCTGCAGCGCTTCCGCGCGCGGATGCGCTTCTTCCCGATCTCGCAGCAGGCGCTGGCGATCGGCGGGCTATTGCTCAACGACCGCATCGTCTCCTCGGCGGTGCACCTGGCGGTGGGTGAGCCTACGCTGCCATGGAGCTACTGGTGGGCGCCGCTGCTCGGCATGGCGCTGTGGCCGCCGGTGTTCGTGTTGCTGGATGCGGTGCGGCTGGGCAAGCGGAGCAAGAAGTAACCCATGCACGGGCGTCGCCACCCCAAGAATCCGCACGCCGAGGCCGAGCAGTTCCGCCGCCGCGCGGTGCTGGGCTTTGTGATGGTGGTGCTGTGCCTGGTCGGGCTGGGCGGCTGGTACTTCAAGCTGCAGGTGCTCGACCACGAGGTCTATGCCACCCGGTCGGAGGCCAACCGTATCAAGCCGCGCCCGGTGGTCCCCGGGCGCGGCATGATCTACGACCGCAGCGGCCGGCTGCTGGCCGAGAACGTGCCGGCGTTCCGCCTGGACGTGACCCCGGACAAGGTCGAGGACATGGAAGCCATGCTGGCCGCGCTCGGCAAGGTGATCCCGATCGCGCCCGAGGACCTGGAGCGCTTCAACCGCGAGCGCAAGGCCCGCCGCAGCTTCTTGCCGGTCACCCTGAAGCTGCGCATGAGCGATGAGGAGATGGCGCGCTTCGCGGTGGAGCGCTGGCGCTTCCCCGGCGTGGAGCTGGAGCCGTACCTGACCCGGCGCTATCCGTACGGGCCGCTGTTTGCGCACATCATCGGCTACGTCGGGCGCATCGACGAAAAAGACCTGGCGGTGCTGGGCGAGGGCAATGCCGCGCTCACCCACATGGGCAAGTCCGGGCTGGAGCGCTATTACGAACAGGACCTGCGCGGCCAGGTGGGCTACGAGCAGGTGGAAACCAACGTGCAGGGCCGGGCGATCCGCACGGTGGGCAGGGTGGCGCCGCAATCGGGCGCAGACCTGCGCCTGTCGGTGGATGCCGACCTGCAGCGCGCGATGGTGGCCGCGTTCGGCGAACACGAAGGTGCGGCCATCGCGATGGACCCGCGCACCGGCGAGATCCTGGGCATGGTCAGCCTGCCCAGCTACGACCCCAACCTGTTCGTCAACGGCATCTCGCATACCGACTTCAAGGCACTCAACGACAACCCCTCGCGGCCGCAGTTCAACCGGCTGGTGCTCGGTGGTGTGGCGCCGGGCTCCACGCTCAAGCCGTTGATCGCCCTGGCCGGCCTGGACAGCGGGCTGCGCCGCCCCGAAGACCGCGTGCTCTCCACCGGCATGTTCTATCTGCCGGGCGTCAGCCGTGGCTGGGGCGATTCGCACCGTGGCGGGCATGGCTGGACCGATCTGCGCAAGTCGATCGCCCAGTCGGTCAATACCTATTACTACCGCCTGGCGGTGGACATGGGCATCGACCGCTTCGACCACTACATGGGCGAATACGGCTTCGGCCAGCCCACCGGGGTGGATCTGCTGGGCGAAATCGGCGGCATCCTGCCGTCGCCGGCCTACAAGTACAAGACCCGCAAGGAGCGCTGGTACCCGGGCGACACGGTCAACATCGCCATCGGTCAGGGCGACTGGAAAGTGACGCCGCTGCAGCTGGTGCGCGGGGTCTCGGCCATTGCCGGCGGCCTGTTGCTGCGCCCGCACCTGGTGCTGGAAGAACGCACCGGGTTCGACCACCCCTGGCAGCCCATGATCCAGCCGCCGGGCAAGCCGATCAGCGCCAACGCCGCCCATCTGCAGGTGGTGCGCGAGGGCATGATGGACACCATGCGCCCGGGCGGCACCGGCTATGCGATCACCCCCGGCGCGCCGTACCAGATGGCCGGCAAGACCGGCACCGCGCAGGTGGTCAGCCGCCGCGGCGTGGCCGCCGTGGACCCGCGCAGCCTGCCCTTGCATCTGCGCCACCGCGGCCTGTTTGTGGGCTTCGCCCCTGCCGACAACCCGGTCATCGCCGTCGCGGTGGCGGTGGAAGGTGGCGGTTTCGGTACCAGTTCGGCCGCGCCGATCGCGCGCAAGATCTTCGATGCCTGGCTGCTCGGCAAGTTGCCCGAAGGCCTGGAGCCGCTGGATAGCGAGCTGGGCATGACCGCGGTCGGCGTGAACCAGTTCGAGGCCGGCGCCACCGATGCGCGCCAGCAAGGCGATACCGCCGCTGCGGCGCTGGACGAATTGCCGGTGGTGATCGGCCAGGTGGCCGTGGCCCTGGATCCCAACCGCCCCGCGCAACCGGTGATTCCGGACGTGCCGGACACTGTCTCGGAGACCGACCGGTGAGCGACATCCTGCGCTGGCTGGTGGACCTGGCCGCACGCTTCGCCCGCAGCCTCGACTGGGTGCTGTGCCTGGCGCTGGCCGCGCTGATGGTGATCGGCCTGTCGGTGCTCAAAAGCGCTGGCGGCACCGCAAACGGCGATCACCTGGTGATGGCGCAGGGCGTGCGCTTTGCCATCGGCGCGGCGGCAATGTGGGGCATCTCGCGCATGTCGGTGCTGCGCCTGCGCGCCTGGACACCGTGGGTGTATGGCTTGTCGATGCTGCCGCTGCTGGCGGTGTTCGCGCTGGGCACCGGCAAATACGGCCGTCAGTGGCTGGATCTCAAGCTGTTCTACCTGCAACCGGCCGAGCTGCTCAAGATCAGCCTGCCGATGATGGCGGCCTGGTATCTGCACCGCATGCCCTTGCCGCCGCGCATTTCCACCGTGCTGGTCACCTGCGTGATCATCGGCGTGCCTACCGCCTTGATCATGTTGCAGCCGGACTTCGGCACCGGCGTGCTGATCGCCGCCAGCGGCGTGTTCGTGCTGCTGCTGGCCGGCCTGCCGTGGTGGTGGGTGGCGGTGGGCGTCGGCGGCGTCTCGGCCGCGGCGCCGGTGGCCTGGTTCTGGCTGCTGCGGCCATACCAAAAGGACCGCATCATGATGTTCCTCAACCCGGAAAACGATGCGCTCGGCGCCGGCTGGAACATCATCCAGTCCAAGATCGCCATTGGCTCTGGCGGATTGAACGGCAAGGGCTGGGGGCTGGGCTCGCAGTCGCATCTGAACTTCATCCCCGAACAGACCACCGACTTTGCGTTCTCGGTGCTCAGCGAGGAATTCGGCTGGATCGGCGTGGCCACCGTGCTGACGCTCTACCTGGTGGTGATCGGCCGCTGCCTGTGGATCGCCTCGCAGGCACGCGACACCTATTCGCGCCTGATCGCCGGCGCCACCGGCCTGGCGTTCTTCGTCTACGTGCTGGTCAACGGCGGCATGATCTCCGGCCTGCTGCCGGTGGTTGGCGTGCCGATGCCGCTGATGAGTTACGGCGGCACCTCGGCGGTCTCGCTGCTGGCAGGGCTGGGCCTGGTGATGGCGGTGAAGGCGCACCGACCGGTGCACGGGTACTGAGGCTGTTGGCAGCTGTGCCCGAATAACCAATTTTCGCAAGGCCGGCCTTTGCAAATGAGCGCTGTGGACTCGGCAAGAGAGGCTGATCAGTGCAGTAACTGGCACCTTAGAGCAGCTATCAAAACTACTGCGCAGCCGTCAGGCGGGCGCGGCCGGTGCTCGGAATCCTCATGTACCCACGTACACTCCGGTTCCTCCGCGCCGTCCGCACCCACCTGACGACTGCTCGCTCTGACGACTGCTCGCTACGTTTTGTTAGCCGCTCTTAATCCTCATGCCTTGCAAGGCAGACCTGGCAGAAAATCTTGCATGGCTGGTAGAGCTTCCTGACAGTCAGCGGGTGCTGACCCTGTAATCTGGAAGACGGCTTACGCTGGTAGACGAGTCAAGGACCGATGAAAGGAATCGCACGGTGAGCAGTAATCTCAGAATAGTCGCTGCATTCGGCCTGTTGCTGCTGGCAGCAACCGCGGGAATTTTCTTCTCCGGTCAGTTGATCCTGATGCTGTTGAAGGTGGCTGGGCCGCTCAGCGTCGACACCTACTGGTCTTACGTCAAAGCGCTCGACCTCCCGCAGTTCGCTCCCTATGCCAGCAAGATCAAGCTGGCTGGTGCCATAGGCTTCGGCGTGCCGCTGCTGGCCTGGATCGCGCTGCTGATCCCGCTGTTCAAGCCAAAGGCGACCGCATTGCATGGCGACGCGCGCTTTGCCTCCGGCAGTGATCTGGCCAAGAAGGACATGCTCAAACCGTCACCAACCGGCATTGTGGTTGGCAAGCACGGCGGCAAGTTGGTGCGCTTGCCTGGTCAGCAGTTTGTGATCCTGGCCGCGCCCACGCGTTCGGGCAAGGGCGTGGGCATCGTCATTCCCAATTTGCTCGACTACCAAGGATCGGTGGTGGTTCTGGACATCAAGCAGGAGAATTTTGACCTGACCTCGGGTTGGCGCAAGAGCCAAGGCCAGGAAGTCTTTTTGTTTAACCCGTTCGCGGAAGACGGGCGCACCCACCGTTGGAACCCGCTCAGCTATATCTCACCGGATCCGGCGTTTCGCGTGTCGGATCTGATGAGTGTTGCGGCGATGCTCTACCCGGATGGCTCTGACGCCCAGAAGTTCTGGGTGAGCCAAGCCCGCAACGCCTTCATGGCGTTTACGCTGTATCTGTTCGATAGCCTCGATGATCAGATCAAGCGCGAGCACCCGAAAGACACCTGGATGTTTCCAACCCTTGGAATACTCTATCGCGTGTCGTCGGGAGATGGCAGCGACTTGAAGGGCTACCTCAAAAAGCTCTCGCAGCGCGACTTCCTAGGCCGTGACGCAAAGACAGCCTTTGACAATTTGCTCTCGCAAGCCGAAGAGACCTTCGCCTCGATCATGGGCACGTTCAAGGAACCGCTCAACCAGTTCATCAACCCGATCCTGGATGCATCAACCAGCGACAACGACTTCCTGCTGACTGATGTGCGCAAGAAGAAGATGAGCATCTACATCGGCATTCAACCGAACAAGCTTGCCGAAAGCCGCTTGTTGATCAACTTGCTGTTTAGTCAGCTCATCAACCTCAACACCAAAGAGCTGCCGCAAAACAACCCAGCGCTCAAACACCAGTGTTTGTTGCTGATGGACGAGTTCACGTCCATCGGCCGGGTCGACATCATCGCAAGCGCGGTGAGCTACATGGCCGGCTACAACATTCGCTTGCTACCGATCATCCAGAGCATGGCGCAGCTGGACGCGACCTATGGCAAGGATGTCTCGCGCACCATCATCACCAACCACGCCTTGCAAATCGTCTATGCCCCGCGCGAGCAGCAAGACGCCAACGACTACTCGGACATGCTCGGCTACACCACGGTGCGCAAGAAGAACAAGTCGCAAACCAGTGGCAAGCAAAGCAGTGTGTCCTACTCTGAGACCGAGCAACGCCGTGCCTTGATGCTGCCGCAAGAGTTGAAGGCGATGGGCTTTGACAAGGAAGTCTTTCTCTATGAAGGCATCCCAAGCCCGGTGCTCTGCGAGAAGATCAAGTATTACGAAGATGCTTACTTCACGAAGCGGCTGTTACCTAAAGCAGAAGTTAAGGCCTTAATGTCTACGGCGGCATGGTAACAATTAATTTTTATAAAAAAGTGCTATGGGATATGGAGAGACGGTTAGTTCCTGCGCCTGGTACGCAAACGTGGAAGGAGTGTTGAGATGCTAGTCGATGAAAACGAACCTCTGGATCGTGATTTACGCTGCCCAATCCCACTGGAGTTATACAAAATATTAAGAAGTTATCCTACATATTTATCGAGGTTGCAAGATGCTTTTGATCAATTCGCGGAAAAATTGCCAGGTGGCGAATTCTCGAGGGAGAAATACGGCCCGGCTTACAGAAGGTTGATGGATATGGTTTGTGCTGAATTAAATAAATTTCACATTGAAGCATCGCAAGAACTTGATGCTGTAGCTAAAGACGTTAGGCTTTCTAAATCAGCAGTTGACCAGATAAAAATCGATTTTTCTTGCGAATTAGCTGAAAAAAAGTTCAGGGATTTTTCAGCATTTCCAGTATACCGCGGCTATTTTTCCGATCTTTCTCCTGTCGTTAAATACCTCGTCTCACGAGGAAAATGATCGGCATTGATGGATCGTATTTACAATAGAATATTAAAAAATGGATATCGCAATGTTAGCCATGCGACACCATTTTACTGAAGCCGGTTATTCTCCAGCGGCATCTGCAGAAGGAAGCCCATATGAGCGATACATCAGGCTCCCATTACATCGCATTGGCGCAGCGCTTAGCCGAGACGCGTGCCGCACAGCTGCTGCGCGATTTGCAACTGATCAATGAACGCACGCAGCGCGAGCTAGGCCCGCTGCCGCATGGCGGCTTGCTGGAGCATGTCAAGCGCAAACCCAAGCCGGCACCGTGGGTGCAGCCGGTGCAGCCGGTCCCTGCACTGGATGACAATGCGCACACTGCGCCGCGCGTGCCCATGCCTAAGAGGAAAGATCCTGCCATGTCGAAGCCCATGCCTCCCTCCATTGAAAACGGCTTGCCTGCGCCTCCTGTGCCGCAGAAATTGCGTGAGCTACTGAGAGACTATCCCGAGTTGATTCAGCGCTTGCAGGATGTTCTCGATGATTACATCAGGAAGCCAAATCCGTTGATTCCGTTCGATGGAGCCATCTGGGCGTTGGAAGGAAGGCTTGAGTCTTTCATCTCCGAAGCCCGCGAGGAACTCGATCTTGCGCACGCTAGCGGTGATGCTAACGCCGTAAAAATGGCTGAAGAAAAAGAACGTTTGACCCGCCATGCAAGATCGAGAAATCGCGGAATGTCGGATCTAGATCAGCTGTGGAATTACATCGAGACGCACAAGGAGTCTTTGATATGAACGAAAAGGAATCCCGTCTCGATAATGTCGAGCATCGCAGATTATTTGAGCAGAAGATTCTTGATGATGCCGCACTGGAGACAAAAACGTCCTTCGAACACCCCAAGGCGATCATCCTCGCTGGGCAACCTGGCTCGGGAAAAGGAAGTCTCGCAAGAGCTGCAGACGTCGAGCTAGGCAGGGATGTCGTCCTGATCGATCCGGATGAATTGCGTAACGCTCACCCCGAAGTGTCCGCCCTGCGCAATGCCCACCCCTACACCTGGTCTGGCTACACCCACTCCGATGCCAGCCAATGGGCCGATGAACTGCTGCAAGTCACTATCGAAGGCAAGAAGAACCTGATCTTCGACACCACGCTCAGCAATGGCCAGTGGAGCGCGGAACTGATCAAGGATCTGCAATCGCGCGGCTATGACGTCGAGGTGCGTGCAATGGCCGCGCACAAGCTGGAAAGCGAGCATGGCGTCGATTCCAGGTTTTCTCAGCAGCTCGATCGGGAAGGCTACGGCCGCTACGTGCCCGAAAGCCATCGCGAGGTCGTCTACACCAGGCTGCCGATCAGCCTGGACACGGTGCATGCCCAGACCACGGCGCCCGTACGCATCTTCAACCGCCAGGGTGCCGAGGTTTACGATAGCCGCACCGATGCACGTCCGCCCGGGCAGGCACTGGAAGCGGCGCGCAATGCGTGGTTCAAGGATCCAGCGGTCACCCAAGTACTGCGCGAAAGCTGGCAACAACAGGTCGATTGGCACCGCGATCTACCGGCGCATGTGCAAGACATCCCCAACGCCGCCCCCGCCGTTCAGGAGCAAGTGCTTGCTGAGCACGCCGAGCTACACGTCAGTGACGGCGTGAACAGCCGGCTGGAAGGCATTGCCACCATTGATGAACTCGTGCGGCCAGGGGCTCCGCCTGCACGCGTGCCTGTGCCTGAGCCGGAGATCCCAGGCTTGCGTCGCGCCGGGATGACAGCAGGGCTTGCGGGTTTGGGCGTTGCCGCCACTGCCTACGATGCGTCGCAAACCGGAGAGCGTGTTGGCACGCTGTTGGCGCAAGACAACCTTACCGCTGCGCGGTCAGAAGCGCTGCACTTTAGTGCCCGAGGCATAGGCGGCTGGGCGGGAGGCACCGCCGCCGCTGCCGTGGTTGGCACAACCGGCGCCGGGCCCGTCGCGCTGGTGGTGGCCGATGGTTATCTGTTCAGTGCTGCTGCCGACAAGGCCGTGACGCTCTGGGACAACCGCCAGATCTATACACAAACTGACAAGCAGGGCGTGAGCTGGGAGTTCAATGGCAACCAGTGGTTGCGCCAAGAAAAGGCCGATCTTCCCAACGATAGCGTCGATGCACCGCAGAAGCAGGCCATGTTCGCACTGCCCGAAAAAGCGCGCGAGCTGAACTATCACGCCAGTAGCGAAGCGACCGAGCAGGCGCTTGGCAAGGTGCAACCCAGTAACCCCTATGTGCAGCCATCCAGTGAGGCAGATGCTGCGCATCTTTACGCACGGGATTGGCGGCATGATCCGGCAAGTGGCCAGTGGTCCCGGATGATCGCCGACGAAGTCGATAGGAACGAGCGGCCCGTCTGGACGGTTGATCCGGCAAGCCCCGAGCGCAGTGCCGGGTTGGATCAACAAGCAGCCCAGGTGGTGGACGCCAACATTGCCCGTGGCCCAGCTGCAATTGCAGCGACTTATCAGACTGCCTATCAGCGCAATGGATGGGACGATTTTGGCCCCGTGCCATCAGCCGTGCAGGCAGCCTTGAACCCAGACTCACTGCAAGCCTCGGACGGCAAGCAGTATCAGCGCGATACGCAAGATCAGTGGCGGCATGATGGTGTTGCTGCCGAAGGCAATGTCCCGCTGGAACTCAATGCAACGCGCGAACGCTTGCAACCGGCATTGGAGCAGCACGGGCAGGCGTTGGCACAGATGCCGGCAAGGCAAACGCCAACGCCAACGCCACAGCAACAAGATCAGGCCAATACCGAAGCGGCCTATGCCGCCTATGGCGTTGCGCCCAATGCCCAGACCGCAGGCGCGATCCAGCTTGCGGTGCAACGGACACGTGAGGCAAACGGGATCGATGCCGCGACCAGCTCTTTGGCGTTGCAGCGTGATACGACCGCGCAATACTCGGTGTACAGCCCCATCCAGCATCTGAGCCGTGACGCCGATGGTGCGGTGCGTGTTGCAGCAATGACCAGCACCGACGATATCCATCAGGCACTCAGCGAGGTGCAGTCACTTCGGCAGGAGCAACCGCCTTCGGCCGGTGCGCCGGAGCGCCGGAGCAACGCATTGACGCACAGTCGCCCCAAGAGCGCGATGCTTACGAGCAAGCGTTGCGGGAGGCTAATCGGCAAGGTGTGCCTACGCAAGAAGCGCAGCAAGCCGCAAGCTTTGCGGCGACAACGGTTACCGCCCCGCATGTGGATGAAACCCGAGCACCTCAGGCGGCCATTGATGCGCAGCGAGATCGAGACGTTGCACGTACACCCGATGCGCCTGCTGCTGCGGAGGCGGCAACGCCTGCTCCTGTCGCGGTGGCTACATCCGTCAACGCGTATCTGCAGGAAGACGTGCGCCCGGTCGCCAAGCCTGCCGAACCGAAGCCCGAACCTGTCCCGCAACGAGAACCCCAAGAGACCCAAGCACCTGAGGTTGGGGCACCCCCGACAGCCGGCGCAGTCCAGCCGAGGGCAGAGGCAGTGGGCCCAGCCTTGGCGGGCGCATCTGCGCCGAACCTTGGATCAGCATCATCCGCTTCGACCGTCCCCAATCAAGCGCCTACTCAGGCAGCTGCCGCAACACCGCGCTCATCGCATGAAGTGGAAGGGCTGCGCCTGGGCGACCGGGGGCAAGAAGTCGAGTTCTTGCAATATCGCTTGCAGCAAGTAGATGCGCGTGGTCCAAACGGGCAGGCCGTGCCGCAAGACGGGCACTACGGTTCGGAGACCGAACATGCCGTGAGACAGTTCCAGCAAGACCAAGGTTTGCCGGCAACGGGCGTTGCCGGACAAGAGCTGGATGAAGCGTTGTCCCAGGCACAACATGCGCGCCGAGAAGCTTTGAAACCCATAGCGCCGGCATCGGCAAATGGGCCGGTGGAGCAGGGCAGCGAGCAGCAAGCCCGAGTAGGCACGCCACAGAACGATGCGCCATCGGCTGTTCCATTGCAGGCAGAGCAGCAAGAAGCGATGCAGGCAACATTGCCGCCAACGCCAACGCCAACGCCAACGCCAACTCAGAGCGAAGTGCCGGCACAGATCGTCTTGCCTGAGCGCGCGTCGTCCTCCTATACGTCATCGCCTGGCTTTGGTGGGACTGGCGGGCGTTCAAACGCAGGCGTGAACGATGAGGATCGGGTCGAGCAAATCAGGCCATCCCAAGATGTCGCTCAGCAGGCGTTTCCCTCTGATCATCGGGATTACGCATTGTTCTCCGCCATCCAGGCACAGCTCCCCAGGGGCACATCTGATGAGAAAACGGCCGAAGTGCTTCAAGCCGTCAAAGAATCGGGGATTGAGCGCGCGGATGAACTCCGGAAAGTAACCATCCAAGATGATGTGGCCTTTGTCTTTGGCAAAACGCTGGGATTCCATTCGGAAACCGCGCTCAATACGCCATCGCCCGGCATGACTGAAACCTTGCAAAAAACGGAGGCAATGGATCAGCAACGGGCGCAGGAGATGGTGCAGTTCCAGCGCGAGCGCGAGGAGATCGACAAGGAGCCTACGGGCCCGGTGATGACGCTTGCTGCGCGCTCTCAGCAGCAGGCGATGTCAGAAGCGCCTGCCAGTGATGGCGGTGGTTGACCTTACTTTGAAGCGACGCGCCGCCTGTGTTGGATGGCCCTCTGCGAGGCAGGGTAATGTCGGCGGCATGCCTTGCGGAAGTTCCGCTCAGCCGGGCATGCGCCGCAACTAGCCGCAGTGGATCGTTTCCTTGCCAAGTAACGCCACGCACTAACTTGCTGACCACGTGGATCTGCGCACTTGGTAGCAACAAGGAAGCGCGGTGGCATGCTGCTTCGTTTGCACGGCAGCCGGTTCGCGCGCTGCCATCGCCCCCGGTCGACGCGCTGTAGAGTGCGCCATTCACCGTGTTGGTTCCCTGGGCGCTGCGTCGCCCCCGAACGGCACGCGTCTCTTCTTCTTCGGGTGACTACGTCATGAAACTGCTTGCTGCCGCCATCGGCGGTCTTTGTCTTTCGCTTGCCTCACAGGCGAGCGCCATCACCCAGGCAACCGGCGATGGTCGTGCAGTCTCCGAGCCTGGTATTCCGGCGACCTGCCAGGCGGTAAAGGCCGAGCACACGGCTAGCGCGCGCCAGTTCGCGGCGGCATTGGAAAGTGCGCCGCCCGATACCAAGAACATCCAGGCCGCACTGACCGCGTGTGCGGGGAAGAATGGCAGCGTGCTGCTGACGGCGGGCGCGGGCAACGCGTTCCTGACCGGGCCGCTGTCGATTCCCACTGGCGTGACGTTGGTGGTCGATCAGGGCGTCACCGTGTACGGCTCGCGTAACCCCGCCGATTACGGCAGTGGCTGCGGCACGGCCGGTTCCAAGAGTGGCGGATGCCTGCCGTTGATCAGCGTCAAGGGCACCAGGTCTGGTGTGATGGGTGTGCGCATCGGTGGGCGCCAGGGCACCATCGATGGCCGTGGTGACCTGACCATGCTCGGCAAGAGCACCACGTGGTGGGAGTTCGGCGAGAACGCCAAGAAGGCCAACCAGGTGCAGAACAGCCCGGACCTGATCAAGGTGCAGAATTCCAGCGCATTTACGCTCTACAACGTCAATCTGATCAATGCGGCGTACTTCCATTTCTTCGCGCATATCGTCGATGGCCTGACCATCTGGGGCACGCGGGTGAAGTCGCCAGCGACCAGCCCCAACACCGATGGCCTGGACCTCGATAGCGTGGTCAACGCAACCGTGTTCGATAACGATGTGATGGGCGGCGACGATTGCGTGGCGATCAAGACCATCGCCTCCAAGTCCGGCAACATCACCTTGCGCAACAATCGTTGCTACGGCACGCACGGCATCTCGATCGGCAGCGAGGTGATGTCCGGCGTCAGCAATGTGTTGGTCGATTCCACTGCCATCACCGCCAGCGACGATGCCGGCAACCGCAGCACCGACAACAACGGTCTGCGCATCAAGACCAGCATCGCCAAGGGCGGCCCGGTCAGTCTGATTACCTATCGCAATACCTGCCTGTACGGCGTCACCAGCCCGCTGGTGATCAACCCGTTCTATTCCAGCGGCGGCAGCGGCACCGCGCCCACCTTCAGCCAGATTGTCGTCAATGGCTTGCGGACCACCGGCGATGCGGGTCTCAAGGGCAAGGGCTGGATCCTGGAAGGCTATAACGAGCAGACACCGCTGGACCTGGTGCTTGCCAATGTTGCGACAGGCAACAAGGCCGTCACCGCCAGCAATGCGCGGATCGGGCTGAGCAGCAGCGAGCTCGTGCCGACCGGCACCAATGTCACCACCAGCACCGTGCAGCTTGCCGGCAGCATCCCGACCTGCTCGAGCGCACCGCACTTTCCTGCGTTGTGATCGGACTGGGTGCGGTGGGTCACCGGGGCTGCGCAACTTACCGGCAGCAGGTCGACCTGCCTGGACGAACTGCTTTCAGTTGATGTATCCCATCCAGGTGCGGCCGGAAGCCGGTCGCACCTGGTGAGGTGTCACGGAAGGTGATGCCAGAGGCGGCACGCGACAGCCGCGACAGGCAGTCGCGGCAACCAGGCCCATCTGTTCGCTCTCGCAGTTCTTCCATGCCCATGCCCGCTCGCCGGCAGTCGCAGCGAGGGTGTGCCCGTGCTGCGCCCTGCCTTGACAAGACCTAAAGTTCTTGCGTTTCATGGCCTTATTGCCAGAAGTTCATCTGGTCTCTGTTACCCTCGGCCGATGATTCGACGCACACTGACCTGCCTGCTCACCCTCGGCCTAGTCGCTTGCGCGACCCAGCCCAGCCCTCCACCTGCGCCTCCGGCCGCCAGTGCGCCGCCGGCCAAGCCGCCGCTTGCTCCCGCTGCGCCCGCCAGTGCGGCGGCCGAAGCGCCGGCCTTGCCGCCGGTGGACCTGACCCCGGTGCCGTTCGAGATCGCACGCGCCAACTTCGTGCGTGACACCGCGGCCAAGTACGGCATCGACGCGGCGCAGATCGAAGCGGTGCTGGCACAAGCCCAGTTCAAGGATGCGATCGTCACCGCGATGTCGCGCCCGGCCGAGCGGGTCAAGCCGTGGAACGAATACCGGCCGATGTTCATCACCCAGGCGCGCATCGACGGCGGCCGCAAGTTCCTGGCCGAGCACCGCGCCGAGCTGAGCAAGGTGGAAGCCGCCACCGGTGTTCCGGCGCAGGTGATCGTGGCCATCATCGGGGTGGAAACCAGCTACGGCAGCAACGCCGGCAAATACCGTGTGCTGGACGCGCTGTACACGCTGGCCTTCCGCTACCCGCGCAGCGGCGACCCGGCCAAGCTCGAACGTGAAGTGCGCCGCGAGCTGTTCTTCCGCGATGAACTCGGCCAGCTGTTCGCACTGGGCAAGGAAGAGCAACTCGACGTCACCAGCCTGATCGGCAGCTATGCCGGCGCCATGGGCATGGGCCAGTTCATGCCGTCCAGCTACCGCCAGTTCGCGGTCGACGGCGATGCCGACGGCAAGCGCAATCTGTTCACCGATCACAACGACGTATTCGCCTCGATCGCCAATTACTTCGTCAAGAAGGGCGGCTGGGTGCGCGATGGTCAGGTCGCCGTGCCAGCTACGCTGGCTGCGGGGCGCGAGGAGTTCAACCCCACCGACTGGTCGCCGGTATACACGCTGGCCGATCTATCCGCGCGCGGCTACCAGCCCAACGCGCCGGTGGTTGCCGGCAGCACCGCCACGCCGATCACGCTGGATGATGCCAACGGCAAGCAGTACTGGTTGGGCTTCCAGAATTTCTACGCGATCACCCGATACAACATTTCCAAGATGTACGCGATGGCCGTGTTCCAGCTGTCCGAGGCCATCGCCGGCAAGGAGTTACCCCCGGCATGAACAGCAGCACAGGTCCCAAGTGGCTGATCCCGATGGCATTGATGCTCGGGCTGGCGGCCTGTAGCAGTGCACCGAAGAAAACCGCCGGCAGCGCCGGCAATGGCGCGATCAAGGGCGTCAAGGTAGAGGGCAAGGGGCCGGCGCATGTCGCCACCGGCTGCCCGTCCACCTCGCCGTATGCCGCCGCCAAGGAAGACCCCTCCACGCGGGGCGACTACACCGCCGGCGGCCTGTACAAGCCCGGCGTCAAGGACACCACCCCGGACCACGTGCCCAACGTCGCCTGCATTCCCGAACCGCTGGTCAGCAACGAGCCGCGCTCGGCGGTGGGCAATCGCTCGCCGTATGAAGTGCTGGGCAAGCGCTACGTGGTGATGGACAACCCCGGCGACTATGTCGAACGCGGCACCGCCTCGTATTACGGCAGCAAGTTCCACGGCCGGCTGACCTCCAACAAGGAGGTGTACGACATGTACGCCTTGACCGCTGCGCACAAGACCTTGCCGCTGCCCAGCTTTGCGCTGGTGACCAATACCGACAACGGGCAATCGGTGGTGGTGCGCGTCAATGATCGCGGGCCGTTCCACGACGGTCGGGTCATCGACCTGAGCTACGCCGCTGCGGTGAAGCTGGGGATCACCGGCAAGGGCACCGGTAATGTCGAGGTACGCGGCCTGACCGAGGCCGATAACGCCAATCTGCTGGCCAAGCGCCGCAGCGGCATCGCGCCGGTCGCCACCGTGGCCACGGTCAAACCGGCTGCCAGCAGCCAGATCGACAGCCTGGTGCAGCAGCTGCCCGCCCGCGGCACCGCGGCGCGCGCGCCCGCCACCGGCACGGCCGCAGCGCCGGTGCCGATGGGCGAGCGCTGGCGTTACCGGGTGGCCGATTCGCGGCGGCCGGGCAATGCCGACAATTTCGATGCGTGGATGAAGTCGCAGGGCGTGCGCGTGGCTACGGGCAAACCGACAGCGGCCACGCCGCGCCCGGCCGCTGCCGCCGCCGTGGCAACCACGGTGGCGGTGGACAGGACGCCGGATGCTCCGCCAGCGCCGCGTCCCGCCGCTCCGGTCATCGTTGCCAAGCCGCCGACCGCCGCCGAAGCCGCGCTGGGCGACATCCTGTTGCAGGTCGCCAGCTTCGCCAGCCGCGAAAACGCCAACCGCGCGCTGTCGCAACTGGCCTCGGCCGGCATTGCCGGTGCCAGCGTCAGCGACATCGTCAGCGGCGGGCGCACCCTGTGGCGCCTGCGCGTGAATGCACGCGACCACGCCAATGCCTCGGAAATCGCGCAGCGCATTGCGGGGCTGGGCTTTGGCCGCCCGCAAATCGTGGCCAACTGAGCGCCCTGCGCGCCTGATCGGGGCTGAACTTCGGTCAGGCGCAGCGCCGGTGCGCATCGCCCTGATCGCTGTGGCCCCTTACAATTTCGCATTACCCAGCCTTCGGGCCCGTCAGGAGTCGTTCTTCAATGAAATTCCGCTTCGCCGCCGCTGCCGTGGCCACGTTCGCGTTCGGCCTGGTCTGCGCACAGACCCCTGCGCCGCAGCCGACCCCCGCCGCTGCCGCGCCGACCGCTCCGGCGGCATTGCCAGTTCCGCCGGCACCGGCTCCGGCCGTGTCCAAGTCCTGGATCCTGATGGACTACGCCACCGGGCAGGTGCTCGCCGGTGAGAACATCCACCAGGAACTGGCACCGGCCAGCATCACCAAGGTGATGACCTCTTACGTGGTGGCGGCCGAGATCAAGAACGGCAAGATCAGCCGCGACGACCAGGTCATGATGAGCGAGCGCGCCTGGCGCGAGGGCGGTGCCGGCACCGACGGCAGCTACAGCGGCTTCCCGGTCAACCAGACTGCGCGTCTGGAAGACATGGAAAAGGGCATGGCGATCCAGTCCGGCAACGATGCCGCGATTGCGCTGGCCGAGCATGTTGCCGGCAGCGAGGAAGCCTTCGCCTCGCTGATGAACAGCTACGCCGCCAAGATCGGCATGAAGAACTCCTACTTCGTCAACGCGCATGGGTTGAGCGCCGAGGGCCATCACTCCAGCGCCTACGACCTGGCCATGCTCGGCCGTGCGATGGTGCGCGATTACCCCGAGACCTACGCCTACAACAAGATCAAGGAGTTCCAGGTCGGCACCATCAAGCAGAACAACCGCAATCTGCTGTTGTGGCGCGACCCGGCCGTGGACGGCATCAAGACCGGCCACACCTCCGAAGCCGGCTACTGCCTGCTCAGCTCGGCCAAGCGTGGCGACCAGCGGCTGGTGGCCGTGGTCATGGGCGACACCTCCGAGCGCCAGCGCGCCGATGACAGCCTGGCGCTGCTCAACTGGGGCTTCCGCTTCTTCGAGACCCACAGCCTTTACGCACCGGGCAAGGTCGTGACCAAGCAGAAGGTCTGGAAGGGCGAGCAAGACGAAGTACAACTGGCCGTGGCCCAGCCGCTGCTGGTCAGCTTGCAGCGCGGCCGCTACAACGACCTCAAGCCCAGCATGGAAGTGGCCAAGAACCTGCAGGCGCCGATCAAGAAGGGCCAGCAGGTCGGCACCGTCAAGGTCAGCCTGGAAGGCAAGGTCATCGCGCAGGCACCGCTGGTGGCGATCAACGCGGTGGAAGAGGGCGGGTTCTTCAAGCGCCTCTGGGATGCCTTCTGGATGTGGTGGGAATCCGAATAACAAAAAAGCCGGCGAAAGCCGGCTTTTTTGTTGAATCGGGAGTGGTGAATCGGGAATCGTAAAAGCGGCGCGCCGCTCCTGCTGTTCCCATTCCCAATTCCCGATTCCCAGCCCTCAAAGCATCCGGCTGATCGTGAAACTGCCATACACCGGGGTCTCGCGCTGGGTTTCGAACTCGCGGGTGCGGTGGTAGCGGGCGATGGCGAATTTCCAGCGGCCGTACATCACCGCCAGGCCGTAGCCGACATCGCCAACGAACGGGCGCTTGTCCACGCTGTGGCTGTTGCGGAAGGTGTTGCCGTCCAGGGTGATGTCGCGGATCACCCAGCGCGCATCGGTGGTCAGGAACAGATGCCCGGACCAGCCACTCGCGCGGCCCAGGCGGCTGGGCGCGGTGTTCTCGCCGGCCGGGCGGGTCGGCGTGCTGCCGAAGTCATCCGGCAGCTTCCAGCCGAAGCGCACTTCGCCGCCGGCATTGAGATGGGTCGACATGTTGCCCAGCGACCCGCCCCAATGCGAAATCGCGTCCCAGCCCCAACCATCGGCGTTGACCGTAGCGTCGCCCGGCCAGCGGCGCATGCGCTCGTGCACGAGGTTGATCAGCGGCTCGTTGTGCAGCTGGTTGTCCCAGCCCTGGAATTTCTCGTCGCCCAACGCGTCGTGGATGGCGTCCTGCGCTTCCTGCGCGAACGCCCACGGGCCAACCACGCCGATCTGCAGCTGCGTGGTACGCAGGTGCGCGTCGTTACGCGCGTTGTAGCCGAAGCTGGCGAGCAGGATGCCCGCGTACGGGCGGTCGTCCGGAATCACGTCGCGGCGGGTGTAGTCGGTCGGGGTAAAGATCGCCTGGCCGATCGAGAACACCATGTTCTGCTGATCGAACTCGCCCGGATGCAGGCGTTCCAGATAGCTGTTGACCCAGCGCGCAGTGCGCGGCAGACAAGGGTCGTCGGTGTAGTCGACCAGATTCGGCGAAACCAGCGTCAGCAACGCGCCGTTGGAATAGCCCTGGTCCTGGTCTTCGCCACCGAACAGGTCGTTGTCGACCCGGAAATTCACCGCCGGCGGCGTACGACCCAGTCGGCTGGAATCGCACTGGTCGGCCGCCAGCGCGGGCAGCGCCAGGCCGGTGAGGGAAAGCAACAAGGCAGCGGACAGCGCGCGCGGTCGGAGCATGGAGGACCCGGAGCAAGAGGGACAGGATGCGGCAAAGGTGCCTGCGGCCACTGCTGCGCCGCGTGAACATGGGCTAACGATGCAAAGGTGAAGGTGGATATCGGGGCCGCAAGTACGAAGACTGGATAGATGTGTTCGCTCTGGCAGACCAATCTCCGCAATGGCGTGCAAGCGGGATTGCGAAACTCGCTCAGCGGGGCCGGCGGGGTTGGGTTTGCCGCCAGGCGGCCCGATAATGGGCGGATGGAAATCAGCTCCGACAACCCCGATCACGGCTTCCAGTTTCCCGGCACCTTCGAGCTCAGCGCCATGGGCACGGCCGAGCGCGGGCTGGAAACCGAACTCCCGCGCCTGCTTGCCGCCACCGGCGTTGAACTGCTGGAAGAAAGCATCAGCTGGAAGCACTCCTCCAGTGGCAAATACGTCTCGGTCCGGATCGGCTTTCGGGCCGACACCCGCGAGCAGTTCGACGCCGCGCATCAAGCGCTGCGCGAGCATCCGGAAGTGAAGTGGACGCTGTAGCGGCCGACCCTGTCGTGGCCCCTGTGTTGCCCTTGCCGGCGCAGGTCCGCGACCTGGGCATGCAGGACTATGTCCCGGTCTGGCGTGCAATGCAGCGTTTCACCGATACACGTGACGAGCACACCGGTGATGAGCTGTGGGTGGTCGAGCATGCGCCGGTGTTTACCCTGGGGCAGGCCGGCAAGCCCGAGCATGTCCTGGCTCCGGGCGAGATTCCGGTGCTGCAGGTCGATCGCGGCGGGCAGGTGACCTATCACGGTCCCGGCCAGCTGGTGGTGTATCCGCTGCTGGATCTGCGCCGGCTCAAGATCGGCGTGCGCGACTATGTGTGCAAGATCGAGCAGGCGCTGATCGATACGCTGGACGAGTGGAACATTGTGGCCGAGCGCCGCGATGGTGCGCCTGGCGTGTATGTGGGCGGGGCGAAGATCGCCGCGCTTGGCATCCGCGTACGCCGCGGCTGCACCTTCCATGGGCTGTCGTTCAACGTGGCGATGGACCTGGAACCGTTCCACCGCATCAACCCGTGTGGCTACCAGGGTCTGCAGGTGACCTCGGTGCTAGACTTGGGCGGCCCCTCCGGGATGGACGCCGTCAAGGCGGTGCTGCTCGACCAGCTGGCGCGCCAGTTCGGCCTCGTGTTGCAGCCCACCTCCGCATTGCCCGACCTTTCGCTTCCGGCCTGAGCGCCCGTACCGTCATGACCCAGCCTATCGCCCGTTCCATTCCCTTGCAGGTCGTCTCCGGCGACACCGCCGCACCTGCGTCGCTGCAGACCGGCGTCAAGCAGATCGGTGGCGACAAGATCAACCGCTCGCCGGTGCAGTTCGTCGACGCGCCGGTATTGCGCAAGCCGTCGTGGATCCGGGTGCGGATTCCGTCCGGCAATGCGGTGCAGAACCTCAAGGCCAAGTTGCGCGAAAACCGCCTGGTCACGGTCTGCGAAGAAGCCAGCTGCCCGAACATCCACGAGTGCTTCAGCCACGGCACCGCCACTTTCATGATCCTGGGTGAGGTGTGCACGCGGCGCTGCTCGTTCTGCGACGTGGCGCATGGTCGGCCCAAGCCGCCGGATGCGAGCGAGCCGGCCAGCCTGGCCACCACCGTGGCCGACATGGGTCTGAAGTACGTGGTGGTGACCAGCGTGGACCGCGACGACCTGCGCGACGGCGGTGCCCAGCACTTCGTCGACTGCATCTCGGCGATCCGCGCCAGCGCTCCCAAGACCCGGATCGAGATCCTGACCCCGGACTTCCGTGGCAAGGGCCGCATGGACCGCGCGCTGGAGATCCTGGCCACCAGCCCGCCGGATGTGTTCAACCACAACATCGAAACCGTGCCGGACCTGTACCCGAACGTGCGCCCCGGTGCCGATTACCAGTGGTCGCTGACGCTGCTGCAGCGCTTCAAGGCGCAGCACCCGACCATCGCCACCAAGTCCGGCATCATGCTCGGCTTGGGCGAAACTATGGAGCAGGTGCAGGCCACCCTGCGCGATCTGCGTGCGCACGATGTGGACATGATCACGATCGGCCAGTACCTGCAGCCCACGCCGCACCACCACCCGGTGATGCGCTACTGGACGCCGGAGGAATACAAGGCGCTGGAGGACTACGGCAATGCGCTGGGCTTCAGCCATGTGGCGTCCGGCCCGATGGTGCGTTCCTCGTACCACGCCGACCGCCAGGCTGCCGGTGCCGGCGTCGCCGCCTGAGCCCAACCGCATCGGTGTGTGCATCACGGCCCTGCGCAGTGCGCGGGGCCGTGTCGTATCCGGGCCAGCGTGCCGAGGGTACGGGCGCGTTCACAATCTGCTACATGCCCGGAGCTAGGCTGATTCAGCCAGCGGATGACAACGCCAGCAACTTTCGGCACTGTCATGCTGTCACATCCAATCACCGCCTTTCTTTCATCGGCCCCGTGCCGAGAGCCATTCGATGACCTACAACGTTTCTGCGTCCCTGAAGGCCGGCCTGCTGGCACTGGTGCTCACCACTCCGATGGCATTGCTGGCGCGTGCGGACACGGCGCTGCCTGCCGCGGCCACGCCCGAACAGGCGACGGCGACCAAACTGGTCTACGGGCTGCTTTCGGACAGCCGGTATGCGTATCGCCCGCGTACCCTCGACGAGGCGATGTCCAAGGACGTCTTCAAGCGGTATCTGGAGACGCTGGACGGCGGCAAGCAATTCTTCACCCAGGCCGATGTGGATGCGTTCGCGCCGCTGCAGGCGGGCGTGGGTGATGCGCTGCGCGGCGGCAATCTGGAGCCGGCGTTCCAGGTGTTTTCGGTCTACAAGAAGCGTGTCGATCAGCGCGTCAAATACGCGCGCGAACTGCTCAAGCAGGATTTCGATTTCACCGGCAGCGAGAAGTTCGAGTACGACCGCAAGGACGTGCCGTGGGCAGCCGACGACAAGCAACTGGACGTGCTGTGGCGGCAGTCGGTGATGAACGACTGGCTGCGCCTGAAGCTGGCCGGCAAGAAGTCGGACGACATCCGCAAGACGCTGGACAAGCGCTATGCCACGTTGGCCGATTCGGTCAACGAACTGAAAGCCGAGGACGCGTTCCAGTTCTTCCTCAACGCTTATACCAATGCAGTTGACCCGCACACCGATTACTTCACGCCGCGCACCGCCGAGAACTTCAACCAGCAGATGTCGCTGTCGCTGGAAGGTATCGGCGCGCAGCTGCAGAAGCAGGACGACATGGTGGTGATCCGCGAGGTGATCCCGGGTGGTCCGGCCGCGGTGGACGGCACGCTCAAGCCGGGCGACCGCATCGTTGGCGTTGGCCAGGCCAAGAGCGGCGCCATCGAAGATGTGATCGGCTGGCGCATCGACGACGTGGTGGCGAAGATCCGCGGCAGCAAGGACACCCAGGTGCGCCTGGAGTACATCCCGGCCGAGCTGGGCATCGACGGCACGCACCGCACCGTGACCCTGACGCGGCAGAAGGTGCGCCTGGCCGAACAGGCCGCCAAGGGCGAGACCATCACGCTGCCGGCCAGTGGCGACGTGCCGCAGCGCCGGATCGGCATCATCAAACTGCCGGGCTTCTACCAGGATTTCGAAGGCCGTCGCCGTAACGCGGCCGACTATGCCTCGGCCACCCGCGATGTCGCCAAGCTGCTGGCGGGCTTCAAGTCCGACAAGGTCGACGGTGTGGTGCTGGATCTGCGCAACAACGGTGGCGGTTCGCTGGACGAAGCGATCGAGCTCACCGGTCTGTTTATCGAGCAGGGCCCGGTGGTGCAGGTGCGCGAATCCGGTGGCCGGGTCACCGTCAATGGCGACAGCAACCCGAAGGTGGCCTGGGATGGTCCGCTGGGCGTGCTGATCAACCGCGGCTCGGCTTCGGCGTCGGAAATTTTTGCTGGTGCCATCCAGGACTACGGCCGCGGCCTGGTCATTGGTGAAACCACCTTCGGCAAGGGCACGGTGCAGAACATTGTTGACCTGGACCGCTGGCCGGCCGCCGAAGGGCAGCGCTATGGGCAGGTCAAGCTGACCATCGCGCAGTTCTTCCGCGTCAGCGGCTCCAGCACCCAGCACAAGGGCGTGGTGCCGGACATCGCATTCCCGGCCAGCGTGGATGCCACCGAGTTCGGCGAAAGCACCTACGACAACGCGCTGCCGTGGACGCGCATTGCCGCCGTGCCGCACACCCAGTACGGCAACTTTGCCCCGCTGCTGCCGAAGCTGCAGACCCTGCACGCCACGCGCATCGCCAGCGACAAGGAATTCCAGTGGTGGGAAGAGGACGTCAAGCAGTTCCGTGACGAGAAGGCCAAGAAGTACATTTCGTTGAACGAAGCCGAGCGCGTGGCCGAACGGCAGAAGCAGGATCAGCAGCGCAAGGACCGCCAGCAGGTGCGCAAGCAGCTGGGTCTGCCACTGGACCCGCTGGCCGACGACAGCGACGACGGCCTGACCGGCAACGAGCGCGATATCGTCAAGGACACCGCCCGCGAGAAGGCCGCTGAAAAGCGTCCGGATCCGCTGCTGCACGAATCGGCGGCCATCCTGGCCGATGCGCTGGGGCTGTTGTCCAAGGACCAGCCGCTGTCGGCGCAGGTGCTGCCGCAATCGACGGCACCGGGTCGCTGGGCTGACTGACCGCCCGCGCCATTGATGGGTGAGCAACGCCACCGCTTGTCGGTGGCGTTTGTTTTTGGGCGGCGCATCGGTGGGCGACACCTGTGCGCACCCGACTGCCCTCAGCAGATCAGGCCAGCGCCTGCCAGCAGGCCTGCAGGCCGAGCAGCAGCAAGGTGCCGAAGAACACGCGCCGGAACATCTCGGCGGAGATGCGTCGCCGCACCCGGGTGCCGGCCCACACGCCCAGCGCTGTTGGCAGCAGCGCCAGTAGCGACGGCACGCCCGCCGATAGCGGCAGGCCGCCCTGCCAGATCAGCGCAATGGCCAGGGCAAGCGTTGCGGTACCAAAACAGGTCGCCAGTGCGCGGATCAATAGTTCGCGTGGCAACCCCAGCGCGGCGAAGTACGGCGCTATCGGCAGCACTACCACGCCAGTGGCGCCGTTGAGCAGGCCGCTGATCAGGCCGGTCAATGGGCTGGCCCAGCGTTCATGGCGTGGTGGCAACGTCCACTGCCAGCGGGCAAGCCCCAGCAACGCATAAGCCACCAACAACACGCCGAGCGCGGCGCGCAGGGTGCGCGGGTCGCCACCGATGATCAACCCGGCAGTCAGCCAGGTGCCCACGCTCATCATTGCCAGCAGGGGCCATAGTCGCCGCAACAGTGCACCCGGTGCCGGCCCCCAGGCCTGCTGCAGATTCGTCACCAGCGAAGGCAGCACCAACAACGCGGCTGCCTGGCTGGGTGGCAGCCACAGCCCGAGCAGGCCCATGGCCACGGTCGGCAGGCCCATGCCGGCCACACCCTTGACCCCGCCAGCCAGCAGGAACACGCCCGCGATCAAGAGCCAGTGCAATGCATCGTCATTCATGCCGGGCAGGATCCTGCCGCCGGGGCGAGGCGGCAAGCTGTCTTTGTTTGAGGCAGACTTCGTCCACGCCGAAGGCTGTGGGTGCGCGATGCAAGTGGAGTTCGTCGATTTGCGGATCTTCGCGGCAGTGGCCGACACCGGCAGCATCACCGCCGGTGCCGAGCGCGTGGCGCTGTCGCTGGCCGCCGTCAGTGCCCGCATTCGCGCGCTGGAGCTGCAGGTGGGCGCTGCGCTGTTCGAGCGTGGCCGGCGCGGCGTGACGCTCACCGCCGCCGGGCAGGTGCTGCTGCGACACGCGCGGGTGCTGGCCCGACAGGAGCAGGCGATGCGCGCTGAGCTGGGCGACTACGGTGCGGGTGGGCAGGTCACCCTGCGGCTGGCTGCCAACACGGCCGCGCTGTCGGAATGGCTGCCCGAGTGCGTGGCCGACTTTCTGTTGGCGCATCCCCGCGTGGACCTGACCCTGGCCGAGTGGGGCAGTGAGGAGGCCGCCGATGCGGTGCGCGAGGAGCGCGCCGATTTGGCGGTGGTCGCCGGGCATGCGGATTTCACTGGCCTGCAGCGGTGCCCGTTCCGCCACGATCAACTGGTGGTTGCGGTGGCGGCCCGCCATCCGCTTGCCGGCGCGGACACGCTGCGCCTGGCCGATATCCAGGACATGCAGTTGTTGGCGTTATCGGCCGACAACGCCTTGCAGCGTCATCTGCGCACGCACCTGGCGCGGGCCGGCGTGCACCTGCGCATTCGCGCGCGCGTGCCAGGGATTGAAACGCTGTGCCGCATGTTGGCGCGCGGCGTCGGCGTGGCGATCGTGCCGCTCGCGGCGCTGGCGTGTTCCAGCGTCCGCCAGCAACTGGTGGCCGTGCCGCTGGACGAACCCTGGGCACGGCGTGAGTTGTCCATCGTCTGGCGCGATACGCCATCGGCTGCCTTGCAGGCGTTGCTGGAATGGCTGCAAGCAAGCGCGGCGCAGGCGGGCATCCAGCCGCCGTGATTGCCGGCTGCTTCGCAGGCATCGGCGCGCTCACTCCGTGCGCCGATGCCTGCGAAGCCGTGATTGAAGTGCGTGCTTTCAGCGCGGCCAGGCAAACTCGGCGAGCACCGGATAATGATCCGACGGCAGCACGCCGCCCGGCCGGTCATCCAGCGTGGTGAACTGCGTTGGGGTCAATCCGCGGAACAGGATCCAGTCGATCCGCCGGGTGGGGTGGGTGCTGAAATCCTGGAAGGTATTCTCCGGCCCGCTGCGCTTGGGCGCCTTCGCGCGCGCGTCGCCCAGCACGGCGGTGAGCGTGGGGTAGGTGATCTTGTCCGGGTCGCTGTTGAAGTCGCCGGTCAGCACCACCGGAATATCGGCCGGCAATTGCGCGATGCGCGATAGGATCAGCCGCGCGCTGCGTTCGCGCGCGGGTTCGTCTTCGTCGCGGTACGGGAAATGCGTGTTGAACAGGTAGAAGCGGCGCTTGTCGCTGCGGCGCTCGAACAACGCCCAGGTCACCATGCGCGGCAACACGTTGCCCCAGGTGATGCTGCCGGCCACCTCGGGCGTATCGGATAGCCAGAAATTGCCCGATTCCACCACGTTGAGCGCGCGCGTGTCGTAGAGCACGCCCATGTGTTCGTCGCTGTCATCGCCGCGCCGTCCCTGGCCGAACCAGCGGTAGCTAGGCAACTGCGCGGTGAGATAGCCGGCTTGTTCGCTGACCAGTTCCTGGGTGCCGAACACATCCGGATGCGTCTGCTTGATCACGCTGACCATCGCACCGCGACGCGCCTGCCAGCGTTTGTCGCCATCGGTATCGACGGGCACGCGCACATTGAACGACATCACGCGCAGCGGCGTGATTGGCGCTGCGGCAAGTGCCGGCAAGGCGATGCACAGCAGTGCAAGGGTGGCAAGCAAGCAGCGCGTCAGCGCGCGCGTGGTCAGGCGTGGCATGCAGGCGAATTCCTGAAGAACAGAGCCGCCAAGTCTAGTCAGCAATGATGACCGCTGTGTCATGGCAACGCCGGTGTTCGCCGATGCAATCACGCGCTTGACGTCGCTGCGCATCGGCGTAGCATTTGTCGCAAGCCAGGGGACAGACCGCTGGCTGACCACACAACCGTGAGGGATTCTCATGGCAACACCGTACGACTATCTCGTCTTTATCGGGCGTTTCGAGCCCTTTCATAACGGCCACGCCGCCGTCGCCCGCCACGCGCTGGGCAAGGCCCGCAAGCTGATCGTGCTGATCGGTTCTGCCGATACCCCCCGCACCATTCGCAATCCGTGGACCGTCGCCGAACGCGCGGTCATGATCCAGGCGGCATTGCCCGACGATGCCGAACGCCTGATCCTGCGCCCGCTGCGCGACCATCTGTACAACGAAAGCCTGTGGATTGCCGAAGTGCAAAGGCAGGTGGCCGAAGCCGTGCAGGCCGACGGCGGCAGTGCCGATGCACGTGTAGGCCTGATCGGCATGGACAAGGACGCCAGCAGCTATTACCTGCGTGAGTTTCCGCAATGGCCGCTGGAGGATGTGCAGCACACCGCCACGTTGTCTGCCACCGAACTGCGCCGCTATCTCTTCGAAGCCGGCGATATCGGCTTCCATGGTGGGCTGTTGATGTTGCGCGGCAATGTGCCGGCGCCGGTATACGACATGCTCGAAGCATTCCGTCGCAGCTCACCGAGCTATGCGCAGCTGGTGGCCGAATTCCGCTTCATCGAACAGTACCGCGCTGCCTGGAAGGACGCGCCGTATGCGCCCACCTTCGTCACCACTGATGCGGTGGTGGTGCAGGCCGGCCACGTGTTGCTGGTGCGTCGTCGCGCCGAGCCAGGCAAGGGCTTGTGGGCGCTGCCGGGCGGGTTTGTCGGGCAGGACGAAGGCCTGCTGGACAGCTGCCTGCGCGAGTTGCGCGAGGAAACCCGGCTCAAGGTGCCGCTACCGGTCATCAAGGGTTCGTTGCGTGCGCGGCAGGTGTTCGATCACCCCGAGCGCAGCCTGCGCGGGCGCACCATCACCCATGCGTTCCACTTCGAATTCGCCGCGGGCGAATTGCCGGCGGTGCGTGGCGGCGACGATGCCGACAAGGCGCGCTGGATCCCGATCGCCGAGGTGATGGCGATGGGGCCGCGGCTCTACGAAGACCATCTGCACATCCTTGAATTCTTTCTGGGCCATGGCTGAGCCATGACTTCTCGCTGGCGGACAGACCGCCGGCCTCCCGACGCGAAGGAGCTTCCGTCATGCATTATCTCGACAACCTGCTGCTCAACACCGACAGCTACAAGGCCAGCCACTGGCTGCAATATCCGCCCGGCACCGATGCCTCGTTTTTCTACGTGGAATCGCGCGGCGGCGTGTACGACCAGACCGTGTTCTTCGGCCTGCAGTCGATCCTGAAAGAAGCGATCAATCGCCCGGTGACGCACGCCGACATCGACGATGCCAAGGCGTTGCTGGCGGCGCATGGCGAGCCGTTCAACGAGGCCGGCTGGCGCGATATCGTCGACCGTTTGGGTGGGCAGTTGCCGATCCGCATCCGTGCGGTGCCCGAAGGCTGCGTGGTGCCCACGCACAACGTGCTGATGACGATCGAATCCACCGACGCCAAGGCGTTCTGGGTGCCGTCGTATCTGGAAACCCTGCTGCTGCGCGTGTGGTATCCGGTGACCGTCGCCACGGTGAGCTGGCAGGTGAAGCAGATCGTGCGCGATTTCCTGCAACGCACCAGCGACGATCCCGAAGGCCAGTTGCCGTTCAAGCTGCATGACTTCGGTGCGCGTGGCGTGTCCAGCCTGGGCTCGGCCGCGCTGGGTGGCGCGGCGCACCTGGTGAACTTCCTCGGTACCGATACCTTGTCGGCGTTGTTGCTGGCACGCGCGCATTACCACACGCCGGTGGCCGGTTATTCGATCCCCGCGGCCGAGCACAGCACCATCACCAGCTGGGGGCGCGAGCGCGAAGTCGATGCATACCGCAACATGCTCACGCAGTTTGCGCGGCCGGGCGCGATCGTGGCGGTGGTGTCGGACAGCTACGACATCTACCGCGCCATTCGCAAGCATTGGGGCACCACGCTACGCGAGGAGATCACCGCCTCCGGTGCGACCGTGGTGATCCGCCCGGATTCGGGCGACCCGGTGGATGTGGTCGAGCAGTGTCTGCTGTTGCTGGACGAGGCGTTCGGCCATCAGGTCAACGGCAAGGGCTACAAGGTGCTCAACCACGTGCGCGTGATCCAGGGCGATGGCATCAATCCGCAGTCGCTGCGCGCCATCCTCGAACGCATCACCGCTGCCGGATATGCGGCCGACAATGTCGCCTTCGGCATGGGCGGTGCGTTGCTGCAGAAGGTGGACCGTGACACGCAAAAGTTCGCACTGAAGTGCTCGGCGGTGCGCGTGGATGGCGCATGGATCGATGTCTACAAAGACCCGATCACCGATCAGGGCAAGCAGAGCAAGCGCGGCCGGCTGACGCTGCTGCGCGACCGTGCAACGGGCCAGTACCGCAGCGCCTTACTCGACGAAGTCGCCACGCACGCGGGCGACAGCGACGATGCATTGGTCACGGTGTGGGAGAACGGCCGGATGCTGCAGGAATGGACGCTGGAGCAGGTACGTGCACATGCAGACGCTGCCCGGTTGTGAGGCAGGTGCGCAGGCCGGCGCGGCGCTGACACCGGAGCAGCCCTGCACGCAGGTGACGGCGGCGTCGGTGCTGGCCACCTTGCGGGCTGCCGCGCCGGCGATCGAGCAGCGGGTGCCGGATGCCCACGATGCCGACCGTTGGCATGCACTGGAGATCGGCGGGCGCCGGTATCGCTCGGCGCTACCGATCACGTTGACGCCCTACGCCTCGGTGCGGCCGTGTTCGGCGCGCTGCGGCTTTTGCTCGGAGAATCTGCGCTCGCAGTCCGGCGGTGTGGCGGCCGCGCAGCTGCGGCCAGGGTCGGCGTACTTCGACCACTTGCAGCAGGTGCTGCAGCTGCTGGCTGGGGTGCCGTTGTCGTATTCGTTGTCGGGTCTGGAAATGACCGACGATGCGGCGTGGCTGCAGACCCTGCTGCAGACGCTGGCGCACACGCGCAACGGGCCGCAGGTCGCGCAGCGGGTGCTCTACAGCAATGGCGCCGGGTTGGCGCGCAGCCACGGGCAGGCGTTGATCGATGCGTTGGTGGACTTTGATCTGTCGTGGATCGAGCTGTCGCGCCATCATCCGTTGCAGGCCGGCAATGACGCGATCATGCGCTTCCGCCCGGACGAGCCGATCGCACAGGTGGATGCGTTCCTGCACACCGCCAATCGGTTGGCGCTGCGCGTGCCGGTGCGCCTGGTGTGCATCGTGCAGCAGGGCGGTGTGGATACCGCGCAGGAAATCGCCCGTTATCTGGAGTTCGCGCGGCGCTGCGGCGCCAGCCAGGTGATCTTCCGTGAGCTGTCGCGGCTGGATGCCGGCTACCGCACCAACGGTACCGTGCGTTACATCGAGCAACGGCGCATCGGCGTGGAGACCTTGCTGGCCGAGTGCATGCAACAGCCGTGGTGGCCGGGCTGGACGCTGGACGGCATGACCCAGGGCTACTACTTCTGGAACGTGCGGCTGCGCGATGCGCACGGCATGCACGTTGTGTTCGAAAGCGCGGACTACGCCGCCATGCATGCCCGCCACGCCAGCGGCGATCTGTACAAGCTGGTGTTCTTCGCCAATGGCCGGCTGTGCGCAGGCTGGGACCCGGATGCGGACATCCTGTGGGAGCCAGGCCATGGATGAATTCGATCAGCGCAGCTGGTGGACGCCCGCGCCGGACGATCCGGCCTGGGCGCTGCCGGACGACCTGCGCGCCGCCGATCCCTTGCACGGGCGCGACTGCGGCTGGGTCAATCAGATGCGCCCGTTCGTGCGCCATTTCAGTGCGCCGGGGCAGCAGGTGTTCGACCCGTTCTGCGGGTTCGGCAGCACCTTGCTCGCGGCCGCGTTGGAAGGCCGCCAGGCGCATGGCATGGAGATCGACCCGGCGCGTGCCGCAGTGGCACGCGAGCGCTTGCGGCGGCACGCGGTGCAGGCGCCGATCGTGGTGGGCGGGCTGGCGCAGGTGCCGCCCGCCGCGCCGGTGGACTTGTGCCTGACCAACGTGCCGTATTTCGGCTGCCACTGGTCCGGGCAAGTAGCGCCCGGCCAGCTGTATGCCAGCACCGATTACGCCAGTTATCTGGCCGGCTTGCGTGCGGTGTTCCATGCGCTGCGTCGCCAGCTGCGGCCAGGCGGCTTCGGCGTGGCGATGGTGGAGAACGTGGTGCTGGACGGGCAGCTGGTGCCGCAGGCCTGGGACCTGGGGCGCATCCTGTCCAGCCTGTTTACGCTGCGCGAGGAGCGGGTGTTGTGCTATCCACGCGCCAGCGGGGTGCTGGCGCAGGGCGACACCGCCAGCAACCGCAGCCACGAATATGCGCTGATCTTCCAGCACTGCCGCAGCCGCCTGGATCTGCAGGCCGCATCGCAGCTACTGCAGGCGCTGCGCGAGCAGGGCCTGCCCGTCACCCCGCACGGCAGCTACGCACGTTGGCTGCAGGCGCCCGAACAGGTGCCCGATGGCCCGGCCGATCTGGACCTGATCGTGCCCGGTGAGCAGGCGGTCTGGGACCGGCTGACCCACTGGCTGCACGCGCAGGGCTTCGCGCTGAGCCTGTGGGGCGCGCCGTGTCTGCCCGCCGTGCCGTTGGCGATGGTCGCAGCGCACCACTATCTGCGCGCCGAACGCCTGGACGCCGATGGCCGCCGCCTGCAGGTGGACCTGCAACTGCCGATGGATGAACCGGCGCAGCCCTGAGCGGCGGACGCGACACCGCGCGCACATGGGTTGCGGCTATGCTCTGTGCCGGTTTTGGATGCCGGAATTTACCCATGTCTTGTTCTTCCCTGATTGCGCGCGGCGCGTTGCTTGGCGCATTGGCGGCCCTGGCCGGTTGCGGTGGCAGCAAAGGCGACACCATGCTGATGCGCGAGTCGTTCAATTCCGACGACACCTATTCGCGCAACGTCAGCGCGACCTCGCCGCAGGCGTGCGAGGCGGCGCGGCGGGTGCTGTTGAGCCAGGGCTATGCGGTCACGCGCGCCGATGCCGCCGCCGTGGAGGGCAGCAAGAACTTCCAGCTCAAGGAAGCCGACCAGAGCGAGCAGCTCAATCTGCGCATTTCCTGCGCCGGGCAGGACGGTGGCACCGCGCAGGTGTTTGTCAGCGCGCTGCAGGACCGCTATGCACTGAAGAAGAGCTCCACCTCCGCCAGCGTGGGCGTGGGCGTGCTGGGCTCGCTGTCGGTGCCGGTCGGCAGCAGCGGCGATTCGCTGGTGCGTGTGTCCAGCACCACCGTGCAGGACGCGGCCTTCTACAAGCGCTTCTTCGAGCGGTTGAATTCGTACCTGCCGAAGGTGGCCGAATCCACGCCGGCCGCTGCGGCACCGGCACCCGCACAAGCGCATGCAGCTCCGGCGCCAGCGCCAGCGCCAGCGCCAGTGCCAGTGCCAGCAACGCAGCCAGTGCCCACCACGGCCGCGCCGGCAAGCACTGCGCCGTCGCCGGCAGCAATGCCGACCACCGTTGCGCAGCCGCCTGTCGCGCCGCTGCCGGTCGAAGCGCAGGACCCGCCGCCCGCACCAGCCCCGGTGCCGCAGAGCGAGCCCGCAACGCAGCCGTGACGGTGCATTTCACGCTCCGCGCTGAAGCCTGAATAGCGGGGTGTTCGCTTCACGTACTGTTCTCGACGTAGCGACCAGAGTGCAGCCATGGCTCGCCGAATGGGCGAGAACGATGGAGACGTACGATGAAAATGCACACTTCCCTGATGGGTATGTCCCTGATCGCTCTGATGGCGACGAGCACCTTCGCGCAGGCGCAAAACTACTCGCAGCACCGGTACACGACGGCAGACGAGGGCCGCAGGTTCAATGACGGTACCCGCGTGCGCTGCAAGAACGTGGAAGTGCAGAAGAATTCCCGTGACCCGAACCGCATCGCCGGCACCGCGACTGGCGCCATCGTCGGCGGTCTGCTCGGCAACCAGGTGAGCGGCGGTAACGGCAAGAAGGCCGCAACCGTGCTGGGTGCGGTGGCAGGCGGTGCGGCAGGCCGCACGATCCAGGGCAACAGCCAGCAAAATAATGGCGATCGCCGGGTCGAACGCGTCTGCGAGCGTCTTTGAGGCTGAGCGACTGAACACCACGAGCCCCGGCCCTGCCGGGGCTTTCTTTTGCCCGCGCCGCAGAGCGGATCTACGCTTGATCAATGCCGCCTCGCATGACTTTGTCTCCCACACCCTTTGAGCGACGCCTGCACGCACGGCGCAGCGCGCGCGTTGTCTGTGCGGCGGTCTTGTTGGTTGCGCAGCTGCTGCAAAGCGTGTTGGCGGCACCCGGTGCAACGTCAACCGCGGCCGATGCCGATTGCGTGGAGGCGTTGTTGCGGCGGATGGGCTGGCGGATCGAGCAGGCATCCACCACGGCACCGGTGATCGCACGTGGCCTGCCGTGTACGCGCGCCACCTTGGCGCAGGCGCAGCAGGCAGGCGATTTGCACGCCGTGCTGCCGGCGCAGTGGAACGCGCAGCAACGCGGCGATGCCTTGCGGGCGCTGCTGGAAGATCCCGCCACGCGGTGCGCGTACGCGTTCGAGCTGGGCGCGGCCACACAACGTGCAGTGAGCAAACTGCAGGACAACCCGCGTTATCGCTTTTCGGCAGTGCAACTGGGCTGGATCGGCTTTGGCTGGCGTGGCGCTGCCGCGCAAGGGTGGAGTGGATTCAAGAGCTTCGGTCGCGGCTATCAGCCAAGCGGGAGCAACGCGCAGGCGCTGGATGCGTTCTATCGCGGCCAGGTGCGCTCCGAATGCGGGGTGGGCCGGCAGGTGGCGCAACTGGCCACGCAGCGCGAACTCTACGGCGATGCAGGCTTCGATACGGTCTTTAGCGCGGGCGAGCTGTCGATCGGCACATTTTTGACCTTGCACGACACCGACAGCATTTTGCTGGGTGCGCACGCCGGCGAGTTTTTCGCCGATGGCAAGGCGGTCAAGACTGCGCAGCTGGGGCGCCAAGCCTTCGTGGGGGCGCCTGGCTTCATCGCGCATGTGTTCGACAAGGCGTATCTGGACGACATCCACAATCAGGCCGAAAACTTCGTGGTGGTGGATGTCAGCGATGCAGCCGCGCAGGCGCTGGCACGCCGCGGTGGCTTTGCGTACTACGACGCGCGTAACCGTCAGATCTGGGAGTTGGCCAAAGAGTTGCGCGGGCCCGGCCGGCGGCGTTTCGAGCGGCTGCTGTACGAACGCGACGCCGCGCTGCGCGCCAGCCTGGATGCGCATCAGCAGGCCCGTCTGCAGGAACTGCTTGCGCTGCTGGACGACCCGTTCTACCAGGGGTTTCAGGTGTACGTGCACCCCAAGGGCGTCAAGCCGATCGGCTACCACGTGGCGCGCCTGCTCGACCGTAACCCGCGCACGCCGTATGCCATCGACCTGACCCTGCACAACCTGCGCAGCACCCTGTACTGGCGCTGGATCGGTTGGCAGCTGCAGCAATGCGCGGCTGGTCACACGCTGGAACAATCCATTGAGAATTCCGCCACGCCGTTCTACGTGCCGCGTGGCACCCTGCACTGATCAGATGACACGAGGAGTGACTATGGAACTGGGTATGGTGGGACTGGGCCGCATGGGCGCCAACATGGCCGAGCGGCTGGTGCGCGGCGGGCATCGCGTGCATGGGTTCGATCTGGGCGCTGCCGCACGCACCAGTGCGCAATCCAAGGGCATCCAGACAACCGACGCGCTGGCCACGCTGGTCACCGCACTGCCGAGTCCGCGCGTGGTGTGGCTGATGGTGCCGGCCGGCAAGATCGTCGACGACACGCTGGCGCAGCTGCTGCCGTTGCTGCAGGCCGGCGACATCGTCATCGATGGCGGAAATTCGTACTACAAGGATTCGCAGCGCCGCGCCGCGCAGCTGCAGTCCAGCGGCATTGCGTTTGTCGATTGCGGCACTAGCGGTGGCGTGTGGGGCCTGCAGGAAGGCTACAGCCTGATGGTGGGCGGCGACGAAGCGGCCGTGACCACGTTGCATCCGGTGCTGGCCACGTTGGCACCGGCGCCGGACAAGGGCTGGGGACGGGTGGGCCCGAGCGGTGCCGGCCACTTCACCAAGATGGTCCACAACGGCATCGAGTACGGAATGATGCAGGCCTATGCCGAAGGCTTCGCGCTGCTGCAGCACAAGACCGATTTCGCGCTGGACCTGCACCAGGTCGCCGAGATCTGGCGCGATGGCAGCGTGGTGCGTTCATGGTTGCTGGACCTCACCGCCGATGCGCTGGCGCACAACCCGACCATGGGCGGCATTGCGCCGTATGTGGCCGATTCTGGCGAAGGCCGTTGGACGGTGGCAGAGGCCATCGACCTGGAAGTCTCCGCGCCGGTGATCACCTTGTCGCTGATGGAGCGGTTGCGGTCGCGCGACAAGGATTCGTTTACCGACAAACTGCTGGCGGCGATGCGCAATCAGTTCGGTGGGCACGCGGTGCTGACCACCACGCCAACCCCGCCGCCGATCGGCAGCAAGGACGCCTGATCCGGCCAGGGCCGTGCGCGCCACGCTTGGCGTGGCATGCATGTCTGCTTCAACAACAGCGTGTGCGCGTGGCAGCAGCCGCGCGCGGTGAGCGCGGCACCGCTGCTGCCGGGCCTTGGGGCTCAGTCGCTGCTGTTGCCGTCCAGCCAGAGCACCTGGCCCAGCGCGGCACTGCGCTGCGCCAGCTCCAGCAGCTCCATCAGCCGCACTGCATCGGCTGCACTGACCGGCGGCGGTGCGGTGCCGGCCATTGCGTCGCGGAAGGCCTCATAGCAATGGCGGTAGTCGCCGGGTACGCCATCGGGCTGATGCGTGTGCACACGGCCTTCGTCGTCCACGCGGGTGAGCGTGCCGGGCAATGGGTCCATGCCCCAGCCGGCGGTGCCGGGGCGGCGGCCGGCACGCAACTGGTCTTCCTGCGTATCGGCGCCATGCTTGAGATAGCTGCCGCGCGTGCCGTGCACGGCGAAGCGCAGGCTGCCGTCGGCCACCAGCGAGCCGGCGTGCAGGATCACCCGCAAGCGGGGATAGCGCAGCACCACGTTGAAGTAATCGTCGCTGCGCGCCTGCGTGCGCTGGCGCTGCAGGTCTGCGCTGATCGCCTGCGGCATGCCGAACAACTGCAACGCCTGGTCCAGTAGATGCGGCCCCAGGTCGTACCACAGCCCGGCACCGGGGATATCGCTTTCGCGCCAGCGGTCGCGCACCTGCGGGCGATACCGGTCGAAGTGCGAATGGAACTCCACCACCTCGCCCAGTTGGCCGTCTTCGATCAAGCGCCGCACGGTGAGGAAGTCCGCATCCCAACGGCGGTTCTGGAACACGCTGACGATCTTGCCGGCCTCTGCGGCGGCGTCCACCACGGTGCGGGCCTGCGCGGCATCCAGGGCGAAGGGTTTATCCACCAGCACGTGCTTGCCGGCGGCCAGTGCCTGCAGCGCCATCGGCGCATGGGTCTGGTTGGGCGTGGCGATGACCACCGCATCCAGCGCCGGGTCGGCCAGTGCGGCCTCCAGGTCGGGCAGCACGCGCACCTCGGGGAAGTCGGCCTGCGGTTGCTGCGGCTTGGACGACACCACGCTGTGCAACTGCAGGCCGGGCGTGCTGGCGATCAGCGGTGCGTGGAAGGTGCGGCCAACATAGCCATAGCCGACGACGGCCAGATTGAATGGTTTAGGCATTGAAAACGATTCACCGCAACGCTGGGGAAGACCTGCATGGTATTGCACCCACCCGTGTGCGCCGGGTTCACGAGCTCTGCATCCAGCGGTCACATCCGCGCGACGGCTGGGCCCGCAGACTCGCCCCACACCCAACGGAGGGTAATCGGATGAACACCATGACGCATGCACGCAAGTTGTTGGCTCTGTCGCTGTCGCTCGGTCTGACGCTTGGCGCGTCGCAGGCATTTGCCGCACCGCAGGAACACGCAGACCACAAGGACCATGCCGCCGGCATGAACGAGTCCAAGAAGCCGGTCACCGACACCTGGATCACCACCAAGGTGAAGGCCGATCTGCTGGCCACCGACAATGTGTCCGGCACCGACGTCAAGGTCGAGACCAAGAACGGCATCGTGACCCTGACCGGTAGCGTTGCCACCAAGGCCGAGCATGACAAGGCCGTGGCCGTTGCCAAGGGCATCGAAGGCGTCAAGAGCGTCAAGTCGACCGGCCTGAAGGTCACTGCTGCAAAGATGTAAGCAGCAGGCACGCATGCCGGGCCGGCCGAGGCGAGGCGGCTGCCCGACACGAGGCGCACTCTTACGGGAGTGCGCCTTTTTTTGTGCGTGGGATGTCGAAGGCGGAGGGCGGGCCATGCCTGCTGACAGGCAGCGCACGCATCCACATTGCGTGCCGGCCTTCGCTGCCCGACGTGATGTTGCCAACACGCCATGGCGCCTGTGCTGGGTGAGGGCAGGGCGCTGGGACCGCCGCGCACACCGGTGCCCTAAAGGCAATCTGCACGCGCAACCGTGGAGCAGCGCCACGGGTGCTGGCGCCTGATCGCTCGTCAGGGCAGGTCTGGGGCGGTTGGTAGCAGGGCGTAGAGCACCTCTAATACCGCCGGTCGGCTGGGCTAGTTCTCGCGCCGTTTTCACGCGCGCTGCACTTATGATATGCCCATTCAGCTATGTCATGGACCGGCGCAGCTGAGCCTGAAGCATTCATTCCAATGCGGGTCTGATCGGGGACAATACGCCCTGCCTAGCCCACTGCCGCGAGCGGACACAGACCCCGTAATGCAAACACCGGTCCGAGAAGACGTTTGGGATCGCTGGCGCCTGCCGTTACTGGCGGTTGCCGTGTTTTTGATCGTGGTGGTGCCGTCGCTGCTGTTGCAGCAGATGGCCGCCAACGCCAATCAGGCGGCGGAGTGGGTGTCGCATAGCCAGGATGTGCAGGAGACCGCGCAGCGGTTGGAAGCGTCGATGCGCGATACCGAGTCGGCGGCGATGATGCGCTCGCACGGGGTGGATCGCCCGGTGCTGGTTGAGCGCATGCGCCAGGGCCGCACCGAGGCCATGAAGGCCATCACGCATCTGATCGCGCTGACCAAGGACAACCCTGGCCAGCAGGTGCGCATGGGGCGTATCCAGAGCACCATCGAGCGCCGCCTGTTGCTGGCCGAGCGTATCGCGGTGACACGCGCGCCGGAGCAGATCCGAGCACTGATCGAAGAGATGACGGTCAGCAACCCGATCCGCGAATTGATCGGCGATCTGCAGACCGCCGAAAGCCGGTTGCTGAGCGTGCGCAATGCGCGCGCCGAACGCGAGCGCCTGCATTACAAGGTGCTGAGCTGGGCCACGCTGGCGGTGCAGTTGTTGTTGCTGGGCACGGTGATCTGGTTGCTGCAGCGGCAGATCCGGCGCCGCCTGGCGGCCGAACAGGAATACCTGCGCGCCAGCGGCCGTGCCGGCTCGGTGCTGCAGACCGTGCGCGAACCGATCGTGTTGCTCGACGCACGCCAGCGCATCGTGCTGCACAACCCGGCGTTTGCCGAGCTATATGGCCTGGAAGAGCGCGGCAATGAATTGATGCTGCTGGACGATGTGGGTGATGGCGCCTGGCGCGATCCGCAGATCCACCAGCGCCTGGCCGACGTGTTGCTGCGCGACCGCGAGCTGTGGGATTTCGAGCATGAGCAGCGTGGCGCCGACGGCGTGCTGCGCACCATGCTGATCAACGCGCGCCGCATGCCGCTGCCCGAGGATGGCGAGGAAGAAGTGGTGCTGATGACGGTCAGCGACATCAGCCTGCAGAAGGTCTCGCAGCAGCGCATCCAGGAGCTCAACCGGCAGCTGGAAGGCAAGGTGGAGCAGGTCTCGGAGGTCAACCGCGAACTGGAGGCCTTCAGTTATTCGGTCTCGCACGATCTGCGCGCGCCGCTGCGGCACGTGGCCGGCTTCTCCGACAAGCTGGCCCGTCATCTGGGCGATGCAGCCGACGAGAAATCGCGCCACTACATGGAAGTGATCAGCAGCTCGGCGCGGCGGATGGCCTCGCTGATCGACGACCTGCTGGTGTATTCGCGCCTGGGCCGCAGCGCCTTGCGTCTGCAGGCAGTGGACATGCAATCGCTGGTGGCCGAGACGCGCGCGATCCTGGATGCCAACGTGCAGAGCGAAAACACCGGCCACCGCGTGGACTGGCACATCGCGCCGCTGCCGGTGCTGATTGCCGACGAAAACATGATGCGCCAGCTGTGGATGAACCTGATGGGCAATGCCGTCAAGTACAGCACCAAGCGCGAGGTGGCGAAGATCCAGATCGGCTACGAGCCCATGCCCGACGGTGGCCACTATTTCACCGTGCGCGACAACGGCGCCGGCTTCGACATGGACTACAGCGGCAAGCTGTTCGGCGTGTTCCAGCGGCTGCACAAGGTCAGCGAATATCCCGGCACCGGCATTGGCCTGGCCAGCGTGCGCCGCGTCCTCGCGCGCCATGGCGGCCGCGTCTGGGCCGAAGGCGTCGTGGACGAGGGCGCCACGTTCCATTTTGTCCTTCCCCCTGCGCTTGAAGCGCCCAACCAAGAGTCCACCGTATGACCGCCATCCGTACCATTCTTCTGGCAGAAGACAGCCCGGCCGACGCGGAGATGGCCGTCGACGCGCTGCGTGATGCCCGTCTGGCCAATCCCATCGTGCATGTGGAAGACGGTGTGGAAACCATGGATTACCTGTTGCGGCGCGGCGCCTTCGCCAACCGCGAGGAAGGCCTGCCGGCCGTGTTGCTGCTGGACATCAAGATGCCGCGCCTGGATGGGCTGGAAGTGCTCAAGCAGATTCGCAACGAAGAATCGCTCAAGCGCCTGCCGGTGGTGATCCTGTCGTCCTCGCGCGAAGAAAGCGACCTGGCGCGCAGCTGGGACCTGGGCGTGAATGCCTATGTGGTCAAGCCGGTGGACGTTGACCAGTTCTTCAACGCGGTCAAGACACTGGGCACCTTCTGGGCGGTGATCAATCAGGCACCGGAGCTGGACTGACCGATGCCGCATGAGGGTGGCCAGCACGAACAGTTGAAGATTCTTCTGGTGGAGGATTCACCGGAAGACGCCGAGCTGTTGTCCGATCAGCTGCTGGACGCGGGCATCGATGCCGCGTTCGAGCGCGTGGACAGCGAGCCGTCGCTGCGCGCGGCGATGGAGCGGTTTCAGCCGGATATCGTGCTGTCTGACCTGAGCATGCCTGGGTTCTCCGGTCACCAGGCCTTGCGCCTGGTGCGCCAGAGTGGCGCCACGCCCTTCATCTTCGTCTCCGGCACCATGGGTGAGGAGACTGCGGTCAAGGCGCTGCAGGACGGTGCCAACGACTACATCATCAAGCACAACCCCACCCGCTTGCCGAGCGCGGTCTTGCGCGCCATCCGCGAGGCGCGTGCGGAGATCGAGCGCCAGCGCGTGGAAAGCGAATTGATGCGTGCGCAGCGCCTGGAAAGCCTGGCGATGCTGGCGGCCGGGCTGAGTCACGACCTGCGCAATATCCTGCAGCCGCTGCTGATCGTGCCCGATCTGTTGGCCGGGCGTACCGACGACCCGCAGCTGCGCCAGCTGGCCAACGTGGTGGCCGAATGCGGCCGCCGGGGTCATGAGATGGCCGAGTCGATGCTGTCGTTCGTGCGCGGCTCCAACAAGCCGCGCGAGCAGGTGTCGGTGGCCAACCTGTTCCAGGCCGTGCAGATGCTGCTCAAGAGCAGCCTGCCCGATGGCGTGCGCCTGAAGATGGACATGGTGGTCTCCGACCTCACCATCGAAGCCAACTACACCGAGCTGCAGCAGTGCCTGCTCAACCTGGGCTTGAACGCGATCCAGGCGATGCCCGGTGGCGGTACGCTCACCTTGTCGGCCGAGCAGCACGACGGCACCCGCGTGCGCATGAGCGTGGCCGATACCGGCGTGGGCATGAGCGACGACACCCGCGCGCGCTTGTTCAGCCCGTTTTTCACCACCAAGACCGATGGCACCGGGCTGGGGCTGATTTCGTGCAAGCGCATCATCGAAAGCTACGGTGGCACGATCCTGGTCGACAGCCGCCTGGGCGAGGGCACGCGCTTTGACATGATCGTGCCGATGCGCGCGGCGGTGACGCCCACCACCGAGAGCGAGCCGCCGCTGGCGCTTGGGCACGGCCAGCGCATCCTGCTGGTGGACGGCGAAGCCACGCGGCTGTCGCTGCTGGGCAATGCGCTCTCCAGCCAGGGTTACCAGCCGCAGCTGGCCACCGATGGCGCTGCGGCGTTGCAACTGGTGCAGCAGCACGCCATGCCGGATCTGGTGATCATCGACAGCGACATCATCCTGCTGTCGGCGGTGAGCGTGCTGTTGAGCATGCAGGAACTGGGCTACCAGGGCCCGGCGATCGTACTGGAAGATGTCGGCGCGCCGCTGCAGCGTGCGCATCTTCCCCACGATATCCCGGTGCACGTGCTGCGCAAACCGCTCGAGATGCGCCGCGTGTTCCGCGCCGTGGCGCACGCACTCGAAGTGGCCTGAGCCGCGTTGCGCACGGCGGCGTGCGCAACGCGAATAGCTGGCATGCGCGCAAGACGGTTGACGCTGACGCCGCCCGCATGCGCGAATATCGCATGACCACCGTGCTCCTCAGCCTGGGCAGTAACGTCCAGCCAACCCATTACCTGCGTCTGGCCGTCGAGGCCTTGCGCGTACGTTTTGGCCCGATCGACGTCTCGCCGGCGTATCGCACCGCGGCAGTTGGTTTCGATGGCCCGGACTTCGTCAACAACGGCGTGCAACTGCAGACCGATTGGGAGCTGCAGGCGCTGGACGACTGGTTGCATGCGCTGGAAGACCGCCACGGCCGTGATCGCAGCGGGCCGCGTTTCAGCGACCGCACGCTGGATGTGGACGTGGTGTTTTTCGGCGACCGCATCGTGGAAGGGCCGGGCCACCTGCGCGTGCCACGGCCCGAGCTCAAGCATGCGTTCGTGCTCAAGCCACTGGCTGACATTGCGCCGGCATTCGTCGACCCGCTGAGCGGCAAGACCCTGGCGGCGTTGTGGCAGGCGCATCCGCAATACGGCAGCGCGTTCACCACGGTGGAACTGGACAACGCGGTGGCATTGCCGCAGTAACCGCGCTCAGCTGAGCCGGCGGCCGCCATCCACGCGCAAGGTGTGGCCGGTGATGAAGCTGGCATCGTCCAGCAACCAGCGCACGGCCTCGGCCACTTCTTCGGGCGTGCCGATGCGCGCCAGCGGCGTGCGCGCGAGCAGCGCCTGCTTGGCGGCGTCGGCCTTGCCGTCTTCCGGCCACAGGATCGCGCCCGGTGCGACGGCATTGACGCGGACCTGCGGCGCCAGCTCCAGCGCCAGCGAACGGGTCAGCATTTCCAGCGCGCTCTTGGAGGCGCCATACAGCGGGTGCTGGCGCATGGGTTGTTCGGCATGCAGATCGGTGAGGTTGACGATGGCGCCGTGGTGCGCGCGCAACTGCGCCGCAGCGGCCTGTGCAATGAAGAACGGAGCGCGTGCGTTCACCGCGAACAACTCGTCCCATTGCGCCGGCGTGGCCTCGCCCAGCACGGTGGGATAAAACGCGCTGGCATTGTTGACCACCGCGTCCAGGCGGCCGAATGCAGCCATACAGGCGTCCACCAGCTGGGCCGGTGCCTCGAGCGTGCGCAGGTCGGCCTGCAGTGCACAGGCGCTGCCCGCGCGCTGGGCGCACAGCGCTTCCACGCGCGCGGCCAATGCATCGCCGGAGCGGTGCGCGTGCAGGGCCACGCGGTAGCCCGCGCCGTGCAGGGTGGTGGCGATCTGCGCGCCGATGCGGCGGGCGGCACCGGTGATCAGGACCACCTTGGAACTGTCTGTCATGGCGTACTCGCTCGGCGTTGCGAAAGGCTCGGCTATCCTGTGCATTGTCTCCGCAACCGGTGCCCGCATGCACGCCGACCTTCCCGTTCCTGATCAGGACGCACTGGCCCACAGCGATCAACTGGTCGCGCATTTGCGCGCCGAAATCACCGCCGCCGGTGGCGCGATTCCGTTTTCGCGTTTCATGGAGCTGGCGTTGTACGCGCCGGGCCTGGGCTACTACAGCGCCGGCGCGAGCAAGTTCGGCGAGAGCGGCGACTTCGTCACCGCGCCGGAGTTGGGCCCGTTGTTTGCCGCCACCGTGTCCGGTGCGCTGGCGCCGGTGCTGCAGCAACTCGGGCCGCAGGCACGTGTGCTGGAGGTCGGTGGCGGCAGCGGCGCGTTTGCCGAGGTCACGCTCAAGCGCCTGCTCGAACTGGATGCCTTGCCCGAGCGCTACGCCATCCTGGAGCCCAGCGCCGATCTACGCGAGCGCCAGCGCGAACGATTGGGACGCAGCCTGATCCCGCCGGTGTTCGACCTGGTGGAGTGGCTGGATGGCCCGTTCCCGGACGATTGGGACGGCGTGCTGTTCGCCAACGAAGTCATCGACGCATTGCCCACGCCGCGTTTCACCCTGCGCGATGGCGAGGTGTATGAAGAAACCGTGGTGCTGGATGCGCAGCAACACTTCGCGCGTGGCGAGCAGCCGGCCGATGCGCTGCTGGGCGCGGCGGTGCGGCATCTGGAGCGTTACCTGGAGCAACCGTTTGCCGATGGTTACCGTTCGGAGTTGCTGCCGCAGTTGCCGTACTGGATCCAGGCCGTGGCCGGTGGCTTGAAGCGTGGCGCGATGCTGTTTGTCGACTACGGTTATCCGCGTGGCGAGTTCTACCGTGCGCAGCGCGAAGACGGCACCTTGCGCGCGTTCTATCGCCATCGCATGCACACCGATCTGTACCGCTGGCCGGGCCTGCAGGACCTCACCGCATCGGTGGATTTCACCGCGCTGGCCGAAGCCGGCACCGGCGCCGGTTTCGAATTGGCGGGCTACTGCACGCAGGCCAACTTCCTGCTTGGCAACGGGCTGGATGCGTTGCTGACCCAAGCCGATGCGCGCACTGACGAGGTCGGCCGCATGCGCCTGCGTCAGCAGGTCAAACAGCTCACCTTGCCCAGCGAGATGGGCGAACGTTTCCAGGTGATGGGCTTTGCACGGGACGTGGATTTTGCGCCGGCGTTTCTGGCGGGCGACCTGACGTGGCGGTTATGACGCAGGCGTTGCGGCCGTTTCGGCGGCCAGCGCTGTGGGTGGGGCTGTGGGTTCTGGCGATCCTGGTGGTGATCGGCGTGTGCCTGGGGCCGCCGCCGGAGTTCCCGGAGCTGCCGTCCAACAGCGACAAGGCCGAGCATTTTTTGACTTTCGCGTTGCTGTGCTGGGGCGCGGTGCAGTTGTTCGCCACACGGCGTGCGCTGGTGTTCGCCGCGCTAGGCTTGGTGTTGCTCGGCATCGGGATCGAGATTGCACAGGGCGCGCTCACCACCAATCGCAGCGCCGATCCGTACGACGCGTTGGCCGACACCTTGGGCATCCTGGCCGGCCTGTGCCTGGCGTGGACGCCGCTGCGCCTGGTGATGCTGCGCATCGACCAGCGCGTGTTCGGTAGCCGCTAACACCGCCACGAAAGCCCACGCATGCCGGCACGCTGCAGCACCGATCAGGTCGGTGCGTGCAGCGGCCGCTCACGCAGCCATTTGGTGGCCACCCATTTTTCGCCGGCCAGCACCGGTGCGCCGGCGTGCAGGGTGCGTGTCATCGGATGTGGGCGGTCGTAGCTGAAAAACACCGCATTGCCTTTCACTGCGGCTACGTCCAGATGCACATCGGGAAAGCGCGTGGCGCCGCCGCGTTCGGGCGTGTTGAGGTACATCACCAGCGAGGCGACGCGTTGCCCGCCGTGCTGCAACAGCACTGGCGTGCCGGGGGCATCCGGTTCGAAGTAATCGTAATGCGGCGCGTACTGCGCACCGGTGGCATAGCGCAGTACCTGCAGTCCTTCGCCGTGCTCCACCGGCCATTCCAGCAGCCGCGCAATGCGCGCTTCGATGCGTTGACATAACGCATCCTGGCCCGGTTGCAGGGCCATGCTGTGGCTGGTGCGCGCGGCATGCACGATCTCGCTGCCGTCGCGGTTGTCCACGGTGCGCGAGCGCGCCAGCTGCGGGCGTGCCAGTGCGATCAATGCATCGCATTCGTCATCGGCGAGCAGGCCGCCCAGCACCACCACGCGCGGCAGCATCAGGCTGACCAGTACCTGCACCTGGCGATCGCCCAGATCCAGTAGCGACGACGCGTCGGCCTGCAGCGGTGCGGGCACGCGCACCGGCACCGGCAGGCCGTGCGCCTGCGCGTGTGCCTGTACATGCGTGCGTACCAGCGCTTCCACCGCATCGATGGCGTCCTGCTCGCTCCAGCCCGCTTCCAGCAGCGGTTGCAGCGTGTGCTCGGGCGGTTGTCCGGCGATGGCCTGGGCAATGATCCAGTCGCCCAAATCGGCGGGAATGGAGGTGTTTGTCATCCAGCTACAGTGCATGCCGACATGTGGCAGCTGTGTGTCAGCGTGTGTCGCGTAAGACAAATGCAACACACGCCCTCTATAAAAGTGACGGGGATCTTGAACGTGCTCGCCACTGCAGTGAGCGGAACGCAACCATTCTTGACGACTCCTCTTCATACCGGACCCTTTGACCTGGAGATCAGCCGCATGTCCGTTCGCAATAGCAGTAAAACCCTTCTCATGACCTTCGGCACCGCGCTGGCGTTGTCCGCCTGCGGTGGCGGTGCCGACCGTGTTGCTTCGCCGGGCGAAGGCGCATTTCCGCCCGCACCGGCACCGGCACCGACCCCGGCGCCCACGCCCGCACCAACGCCGGCTCCGACACCGACGCCGGCGCCGACCGGCCCGGCTGCAGATTGCCCCACCGGTTTTTCCAACGTCGGCACCATCGCCAACAACACGCTGCGCGCCTGCCAGTTGCCGGAAACCGTCAGCGGCAACCTGGTGGTGCCTGCGCGCGCCGGCACGGCGTATTCGATCAGCGGCCGCGTCAATGTCGGCACCGACCGTGGCGGTAACGCCACCGCGCCGGCCGCCGGAAGCGTGCAGGGCGTGCTGACCATCGAGCCGGGCGTGACCTTGTACGGCTCGTCGGGTAGCGACTACATCGTGGTCAACCGCGGCTCGCAGATCTTTGCCGAAGGCAGCGCCACCGCACCGATCGTGTTCACCGCACGCCAGGCGCTGGAAGGCCAGGTCAGTGCCAACACCATCGGTCTGTGGGGCGGCATCGTGGTGTTGGGTCGCGCAGCGATCAACAACTGCCCGGCCGCCACGGTGTCCGGTACGCCGGAATGCCAGACACAGGTGGAAGGCACCAACGCGTTCTACGGCGGCAATAACGCCACCGACAACAGCGGCACGCTGCGCTACCTGCGCGTGATGTATTCGGGCTTTGAAATCTCGCCCAACAACGAGCTGCAGGGCATCACCATGGCCGGCGTGGGCAGCGGCACGCGGATGGATTACGTGCAGATCCACAACAGCTCCGACGACGGCATCGAGTGGTTCGGTGGCACGGTCAACGGTAGCCACGTGGTCATCACCGGCGCCGACGACGATGCACTGGATACCGATGCCGGCTGGAGCGGTGCATTGCAGTTCGGCATCGTGGTGCAGCGCGCCGGCGGCGGCGACCGCATGAACGAGTGGAGCAGCCTGCGTCGGCAGCCGTATTCGCGCCCGAAGGTGGCCAACTTCACCTACGTGGGCAATGCCCGTGCCGGTGCGGCGATCATGCTCAACCAGGGCACCCAGGCGGCGTTCTACAACTCGGTGTTCACCCGTCCTGCCGGCGGCACCGGCGATGGCCTGGTGTGCTTGAACATGGCCGATGCCGATACCGCCGGCGTGTTCCAGTCGGTGTTCTTTGCCTGCCCGACCGCCTTCGGCAGCGATGCGCGTGCAGCGACCTCGTTCGCGGCCGGCACCAACAACGTGGCCAACGGTGTGTCCACCTTGCAGAACACCTTCATCAACGGCGCCAACGAGTCTGCAGTGCCGGCGTTCCAGGGCCTGACCGGGGTGAGCAGCTTCTTCCAGCAGGTCAATTACATCGGTGGCGTGCGTGATGCCAACGACACCTGGTGGCAGGGCTGGACCTGCGGCCTGACCGCCGACCGCCCCTGCTGAGGCCGGGCAGTGCGGAGCGGCATCTGGCCGCTCCGCGCTGCATCCACGCCTTCATTCTTCTGTTGCCAGGGCTCCCACGATGCGAACCTTCGCTGTTGCCCGTCTTTCGCGGACGGGCTTGTCTCTTTCCATTTCCGCTTTGCTCGCCTCCGGTGCAGCAATGGCGCAGTCCACCACCACCGATGCCGCCGGCGGCACCAGCAGCTCCAGTGCTGCCGCCATTGCGCCCAAGCAGCTCGACCAGGTCGTGGTGCGCGGTGAATACATTCCCGAACCGATGCTGCAGACCTCCGAAGTGGCGTCGTTCGTCACCCGCGAGGACATGGAGCGCACCGGCGACAGCAGTGCCGCAGTCGCGCTGACGCGTGTCACCGGCCTGAGCCTGTCGCGCGGTAAATATGTCTATGTGCGCGGCCTGGGCGAGCGCTATTCCTCGGCGCTGTTCAACGGTTCGCCATTGCCCAGCCCCGAGCCGATGCAGCGCGTGGTACCGCTGGATCTGTTTCCCAGCGACGTGCTGCAGAGCGTGACCGTGCAGAAGACCTATTCGGCCGATTATCCCGGCGAATTCGGCGGTGGCGTGATCGATCTGCAATCGATGGCGGTGCCGGAAAAACCGTTCTTTTCGCTCACCGTCGGTGGCGGCGCCAACAGTGTCAGTACTGGCGAGAAGGGCCTGACCTACTACGGCTCCGGCGATGACGAGTGGGGCTTCGACGATGGCGCGCGCAAGCAACCGGGCGCACTGCGTGATGCCATCGCCACCGGCCGGCGCGTGGACCTGGGCAGCTTCTCGCGCGAGGACATCCGCCGCATTGGCCGCAGCATGAACAACGCCAACCTGTATGTGCTGCAGGAGAAGGACAGCATCGATCCGGACGTCAATGTCGGCGCCAGCGCCGGCTACAGCATGGACATTGGCGAGGCCAAGCTGGGCATCCTGGCCGTGGCCAGTTACGACAACGAATGGCGCACGCGCACCGGCAAGCAGCAGGACGGCATCTTCACCGGCGACACGGTGGAGTTCAATTCCAACTACGACTTCGCCACCACCCGCAACAACGTGCGCAGTAACGGCATGCTGGGCCTGGGCTGGGAATACGGCCGCCACACCATCGGCTGGACCACCTTGTACGTGCACGACACCTTGAAGGTGGCGCGCAGCCGTGCCGGCCGCGATGAACTGGCCGGCTTCGATGTGCGCGACGACAACACCGAGTGGTACGCGCGCCAGCTGATCAACAACCAGCTGCGCGGCACGCATGCGTTTGGCGAGTACGACGATCTGAAGATCGAATGGCGTGCAGCGCTGGCCAACGCCAGCCGCGATGTGCCGTACGAAACCGGCATCCGTTACGAACTGCTGGACGGCTACTGGGCGCACGATGCCTCGCGCGTGCAGAACTACACGCGTTTCAGCAAGGTCGACGATAAAGTGGCCAGCGGCGGCGTGGACGTGACCTGGCGCCTGCCGATCGAGCACGACCTCACCGTCAAGGGTGGCCTTGCGTATCTGGACAACGACCGCACTGCGTGGAATCGCGAGTTCCGCTTCCTGGCGCTGGACGGCCCGCTGCCGTTCTACAACCAGTACCAGCGCGTGGACTACCTGATCTCCGACTACAACCTCAGCAACGATTTCCTGCGCCTGCGCGAGACCACCGGCAGCTTCGGTGCGGCCGCCTACGACGCCACGCTCAAGGTCAAGGCCGCCTACCTGCAGATGGAAGGCGAGATCGTGCCGACCCTGCGTGCCACGGTGGGCCTGCGCTATGAAGACGCCACCCAGGCGGTGCATCCGTACGACATCTTCAGCGGCACGCGCCAGGACAGCGTGGCACCGTTGGAGAACAGCTACGCGCTGCCCTCGGCCACGGTGACCTGGAATTTTGCCGAAAACCAGCAGCTGCGCTTCGGTGCGTCCAAGACCATCGCGCGGCCGCAGTTCCGCGAGATGGCGCCGCAGCAGTATCTGGACCCGGACATCGACCGCCAGTTCTTCGGTAACCCGTTCCTGGTCGACAGCGAACTGGTCAATCTGGATGCGCGCTACGAGTGGTTCTTCGAACCGGGCGAGTACGTCACCGCTGGCCTGTTCTACAAGCAGATCGACAAGCCGATCGAAGCCATCGTCAATGACGCGCCCGGCGGCGGCATCGTGCAGAGCTTCATCAATGCACCGGAAGCCACCTTGTACGGCATCGAGCTGGAAGCCAAGAAGTATCTGGACCTGCCGATCGCCGCCAACTGGTGGGGCGACAACCGCATGTTCGTCTCGGGCAACTACACGCGTACCAAGTCCGAGGTAAGCGCCAGCGACGGCGACACGGTGCAGCCGTTCGGGTTTGCCGCACCGGTGCAGGCGACCTTGTTCGTACGCGATGGCAGCACGCTGCAGGGGCAATCCGACGACATCGCCAACCTGCAGATCGGTGTGGAGAGCGAAAGCACTAACAGCCAGGCCACGTTGATTGCCAACTACGTGGGCGAGCGGATTTCCGCACGCGGCCGCCCGGGCCAACCCGACTACATCGACAAGCCGGGCACGCAGCTGGATCTGGTGATCAAGAAGGGGCTGGTGTGGTCGGGCAACAAGCTCTCGCTGAACTTTGCCGCGCGCAATCTGCTCAAAACCAAGTACCAGGAATATCAATCGCGCGGCGGCAACCGCGTGGACCTGTACGAGTACCAGCCGGGCATTACCTATGACATCAGTGTGACAGCGCGCTTCTGATCTGCGCCATGTGCCGATGAACGCAAACGCCCGCCCTGCCTCGCACGGCGGGCGTTTTGCATTGGCGTGTTGGCCGTGTGTGGCAATGCGTGTCATCACTTTCTTCGAACTGACACAATTCCGCCGCATTCTGTCATCCGACCGCAATCCTGAGACGGATGTCCGCTTTGCAGCGCGTTTCGCCCTCGTTGAATGACCTGATGTCGGCGCGCGCCGTGCGCACTGCCGCTGTCTGTGTGTTGCTCGTGCTGCTTGCCGTGCAGGGCGTGCGCCTGGTGTGGCTGCTGGTGACGCCGCTGGGCCCGCTGGGCACCGCACAAGGCGCAACCACCGCTGCACCCTTGCCTGCATTGCAGCGCGACGTGTTTTTTCGTGCGCCCGCCGACAGCGGCGACCTCGGCCTGGTGCTGCATGGCGTGCGCGTTGGCGGTGCGGACTCAGCGGCGTACCTGAGTACCGGCGATGGCCGGCAGGGCGCGTATCGCATTGGCGATGCGGTTGGCCCGGGGCTGACGCTGCAGGCGATTGCAACCGACCACGTGATGGTGCGTGCAGGCAGTGCACTGCGCCGGCTGCCGTTGATCGAACACGCTGCGGCGAGCGCGGCAATAACGGCACCATTGCCGGCGAGTGGCGCTCCCGCAGCAGCCGCGGCGGTGGCGTCCAATGTCGGCGCGCGTACGGCAGCGGCCGGCACCACGGCGGTCGACCCGCAACAGCTGCTGCGCACCACCGGCTTGCGTGCCAACGCCGATGGCGGCGGCTTCACGGTGATGCCGCGCGGCGATGATGCGCTGTTGCGTCAGGCCGGCCTGGCGCCTGGCGATGTGCTCACCCAACTCAATGGCCGCACGCTCGACGCCGAACACCTGCACGAGCTGCAGGACGAACTGCGCGATGGCCAGACCGCCACGCTGACCTACCGCCGTGACGGCCAGACCCACACCATGACCTTGAAGCGCCCGCAATGATCGTCGTCCGTCGCCCCTGGCTGTTGTCCGCCACCTTGTTGCTTGCGCTGCCGTCGTTGACGATGCTGCCGCTGCACGCCGCCGATGCACCGGCGGTGCGCATGCAGGATGTGGACCTGCGCGCCTTCATCCAGGATGTCTCGCGGGCCACCGGCATCACCTTCATCGTCGACACGCGCGTGCAGGGCTCGGTCAATGTGGCGCGTGCGCAGGCCATGTCCGAAGCCGACCTGCTGGGCATGCTGCTGGCGGTGCTGCGTGCGAATGGCTTGATTGCTGTGTCCAGCGGGCCATCGACCTACCGCATCATCCCCGACGACACCGCCGCGCAGCAGCCCGGCAGCGCGGCCAGCGGCAATCTCGGCTTCGCCACCCAGGTGTTCACGCTGCAGCGCGTGGATGCGCGCAGTGCGGCAGAGATCCTCAAGCCGCTGGTGGGGCGCGGCGGGGTGATCATGGCGATGCCGCAGGGCAATAGCCTGTTGATCGCCGACTACGCCGACAACCTGCGCCGCATCCGTGGCCTGGTGGCGCAGATCGACACCGACCGCGCCGCCATCGACACGGTGACGCTGCGCAACAGCTCGGCGCAGGAACTGGCGCGGACGCTCACCACGCTGTTTGGCCAGGCCGGCGAGCGCAGCGCGGTGTTGTCGGTGTTGCCGGTGGAGAGCAGCAATTCGTTGATCGTGCGTGGCGACCCGGCATTGGTGCAGCGCGTGGTACGCACCGCACTGGATCTGGATGGGCGGGCCGAGCGCCGTGGCGATGTCAGCGTGGTGCGCCTGCAGCACGCCAGCGCCGAACAACTGCTGCCGGTGTTGCAGCAACTGGTTGGGCAAACCCCGGGTAACGAGGCGGAGCCAGGGCAAGAGACGCGCCCCACCGCCGTGGATGTGGCCGCGAGTGCTGGCGCTGCGCAGGCGCAGGTGATTGCACCGGCCGCCGGCAAGCGCCCGGTGATCGTGCGCTACCCCGGTTCCAATGCCCTGATCATCAATGCCGACCCGGAAACCCAGCGCGCCTTGATGGACGTGATCCGCCAGCTCGACGTGCACCGCGAGCAGGTGCTGGTGGAAGCGATCGTGGTGGAGATTTCCGACACCGCCGCCAAGCGTCTGGGCGTGCAGCTGCTGCTGGCCGGGCGCAATGGCACCGTGCCGTTGCTGGCCACGCAGTACAGCGGCGCGGCGCCGGGCATCGTGCCCCTGGCCGCTGCGGCCGCCGGCACGCGCAGCAATAACGGGGAAGACGATTCGGTACTGGAGCAGGCGCGCAACGTGGCCGCGCAATCGCTGCTCGGATTGAGCGGCGGGCTGATCGGCCTGGCCGGGCAAAGCAACGATGCGGTGTTCGGCATGATCATCGATGCAGTCAAGAGCGACACCGGCTCCAACCTGTTGTCCACGCCGTCGATCATGACCCTGGACAACGAGCAGGCACGCATCCTGGTGGGCCAGGAAGTGCCCATTACCACCGGCGAAGTGCTGGGCGCGGCCAATGACAATCCGTTCCGCACCATCCAGCGCCAGGATGTGGGCGTTGAGCTGGAGGTACGCCCGCAGATCAACACCGCCGGTGGCATCACGCTGGCGATCAAGCAGGAAGTCTCGGCCATTGCCGGGCCGGTGAGCACGCAGTCCTCCGAGCTGGTGTTCAACAAGCGCCAGATCGAAACCCGCGTGGTGGTGGAGAACGGTGCCATCGTCGCGCTGGGCGGCTTGCTGGATCAGAACGACCGGCAGACCGTGGAGAAGGTTCCGCTGCTGGGCGACGTGCCCGGGTTGGGCGCGTTGTTCCGGCACAAGTCGCGTAACCGCGACAAGACCAACCTGATGGTCTTCATCCGCCCCACCATCATCCGCGACGCCGCCGATGCGCAGCGCATGACCGCGCCACGCTACAACTACCTGCGCGACCGGCAGCTGGCCGATGGCGACCCGGAAGCGGCCCTGGATGCGTTGGTGCGCGACTACCTGCGTGCACAGCCGCCACAGCTGCCGGCGTCCGCGCCCACCGCGCCTGCGCCGCAGGCGCCGGCACCCACCGCCGCGCCGCGCACGCGCTGACAGCATGTCGACCACCACTCCCACGGCCACGCTGTCGTACGCGTTTGCCAAGCGCCACGGCGTGGTGCTGCTCGGCGGCGATAACGCCGCGCAGGCGCAGGTCGGCCTGCGCGCCGGTGGCGACGTGCAGGCCTTGATCGAAGTGCGCCGCGTGCTTGGCGTGCCGTTGCAGGTGCGCACGTTGGCACCGGCGGTGTTCGACCGGCACGTGTCGGAAATCTATGCCGATGCCGGGCTGGAGCAGGGCATGCCGGTGGAAGCGCTGGACCTGCACGGCAGCCTGGATTCGCTGATCGAAGATATCCCCACCGCCGATCTGCTCGACAGCCAGGACGATGCGCCGATCATCCGCCTGATCAACGGCATCATCGCCGAGGCCGCACGCCTGGGTGCGTCCGACGTGCATCTGGAATCGTACGAGTCGCGCCTGCGCGTGCGCTTGCGCGTGGACGGGGTGATGCGCGAAGCGGCGACCTTGCCGGGGCGGATCGCGCCGTTGCTGGTCTCGCGCGTCAAGGTGATGGCGCGCCTGGATATCGCAGAGAAACGCATCCCTCAAGATGGCCGGGTGTCATTGGCCATGGGCGCCAAGGCGCTGGATGTGCGCGTTTCCACTCTGCCCACCCGTGGCAGCGAACGCGTGGTGCTGCGTATCCTGGACAAGGAGCAGGGCACCTTGTCGCTGACCCAGTTGGGCATGCCCGCCGGTGTGATGGGCGCAGTGCAACGCGCGCTGCAGGTGCCCAACGGCATCGTGCTGGTGACCGGGCCCACCGGCTCGGGCAAGACCACCACGCTGTATGCCGGGCTGAGCCTGCTCAACGACGGTTCGCGCAACATCCTCACTATTGAAGACCCGGTGGAATACGCCATCGACGGCGTTGGCCAGACCCAGGTCAATGCGCGCGTGGGCATGACCTTTGCCGCCGGCCTGCGTGCAATCCTGCGCCAGGACCCGGACGTGGTGATGATCGGCGAGATCCGCGATACCGAAACTGCGCAGATCGCCGTGCAGGCCAGCCTCACCGGCCACCTGGTGCTGTCCACCGTGCACACCAACGATGCGGTGGGCGCGGTCACGCGCCTGCGCGACATGGGCATCGAACCATTCCTGCTGGCCTCCAGCCTGCGCCTGATCCTGGCGCAGCGGCTAGTGCGCCGGCTGTGCACGCACTGCCGCACGCCACGGCCGCTGGATGCGGCAACCACGCAGATGCTGGGCACATCTACCGATGCGGTGATCTACAGCGCCGCCGGCTGTGCGGCCTGTCACCACAGTGGCTATGCTGGGCGCTTGGGGATCTACGAAGCCATCACCGTCGACGACACCGTGCGCCGGCTGATCGGCGACAACGCCGACGAAGACGCATTGGCCGCCGCGGCCTTCGTACGTGCGCCGCGCCTGGGCGACGCCGCGCGCGCGGCCGTGCTGCAAGGCGTGACCACGCTGGAAGAAGCCTTGCGCGTCACCCGTCAGCAGGACGAGGCGCATGGCGAAGTTTGACTACACCGTGCTGGATCTGCACGGCCGCAATCGCCACGGCGTGATCAGCGCCGACAGCGTGCGCAGTGCGCGCAGCTTGCTGGAGCAGCGCCAATGGGTGCCATTGCGGGTGGAGCCGGCAGCGGCTACCACGCCGATGCGCGCGGCGCGCTTCAGCGGCAAGGACCTGGTGTTGTTCACCCGCCAGCTCGCCACCCTGGTGGACACCGCACCGCTGGAAGAAGCGCTGCGTACCATCGGCACCCAGTCCGAGCGCCGCGGCGTGCGCGCGGTGACCGGCCAGACGCATGCATTGGTGGTCGAAGGCTTCCGCCTGTCCGATGCGATGGCGCGCCAGGGCACTGCCTTCCCGCCGCTGTACCGCGCGATGGTGGCGGCCGGCGAAAGCGCCGGGGCCTTGCCGCAGGTGCTCGAGCGCCTGGCCGACCTGCTCGAGCGCCAGGCGCAGGTGCGCAGCAAGCTGCAATCCGCACTGGTGTACCCGGCAGCGTTGGCAATGACCGCCGGCGTGGTGGTCATCGTGCTGATGACCTTTGTGGTGCCCAAGGTGGTGGACCAGTTCGATTCGATGGGCCGCGCACTGCCGTGGCTCACCCGCGCGGTCATCGCGCTCTCGCAGTTTCTGCTGCATGCCGGCATTCCACTGCTGGTGGCTGGCGTGATCGCTGCGGTGGTGGCCGTGCAGGTGCGCAAGCGCCCGCCGGTGCGGCTGGCGATCGACCGGGCAATCCTGCGCGCGCCGCTGCTGGGGCGCTTGCTGCGCGACCTGCATGCCGCACGCATGGCGCGCACCCTGGCGATCATGGTCAACAGCGGCCTGCCGTTGATGGAAGGGCTGATGATCGCCGCGCGCACCGTGGATAACCATGCGCTGCGCCTGGCCACCGACAGCATGGTCACCGCCATCCGCGAAGGCGGCAGCCTGGGCGCGGCGATGAAGCGCGCGGGCGTGTTTCCACCCACCTTGTTGTACATGGCCTCCAGCGGCGAAAACAGCGGGCGCCTGGCGCCGATGCTGGAACGTGCCGCCGACTATCTGGAGCGCGAATTCGAGTCGTTCACCACTGCGGCGATGAGCCTGCTGGAGCCGCTGATCATCGTGCTGCTGGGCGGCGTAGTGGCAGTGATCGTGTTGTCCATCCTGTTGCCCATTTTGCAATTCAACACCTTGGCACTCGGCTGATGGCAGCCGCGTATTCGGAGAGTCTCATGTCGCGTATGTCGTTTCGCCGCGTTTCCCCGTGCACCGCCTCGCGCCGTGCGGCGCGCGGGTTCACCCTGGTCGAGTTGATGGTGGTCATCGTCATCATCGGCTTGCTGGCCACGGTGGTGATGATCAACGTGATGCCCAGCCAGGACCGCGCCATGGTGGAAAAGGCGCGCGCCGATGTCGCCGTGCTGGAGCAGGCGCTGGAAACCTATCGCCTGGACAACCTCACCTATCCCAGCACCGAGCAGGGCCTGCAGGCCTTGTTGAGCGCGCCCGGCGGCCTGAGCCGGCCGGAACGCTACCGCCAGGGCGGCTACATCCGCCGGCTGCCGGAAGACCCGTGGGGTCACGCCTACCAGTACCGCCGTCCCGGGCGCAGCGGCGGCTTCGATGTGTATTCGTTCGGCGCCGATGGTGCCGAAGGCGGCGATGCCGACAACGCCGATATCGGCAACTGGCGCTGAGTCGCAGGGATGGCCGCGCGCGCGCTAGCATCGAGTGGCTCCCATGCGCCGCAAACGCGCATGCGCGCCGCGCTGCCGTGCGCGCGCAATGCGCCGGGCTTCACCCTGCTCGAAGTACTGGCCGTGCTGGTGATCACCGCGCTGGCCAGCACCGTGGTGCTGCTGACCCTGCCCGACACGCAGCGCACGTTGCCCGACCAGGCCGATGCGCTGGCCACCGCGCTGTCGCATGCGCGCGATGAGGCCATCCTGAGCCTGCGCATGACCGAGGTGGTGCTCAGCGCCGGGGGCTATGCCTTCCGCCGCCAGGCACGTGAGCGCTGGGTGGCACTGGACCAGGTGCCGTTTACGCCCGTGCAGTGGCCGGAAGGGGTGCGCACGCAGCTGCCGGAGGGTGTAACGCAGGTGAGCGTGCGTTTCGACCCGACTGGCGCCGCCACGCCGCAGCGCCTGGCGTTGGGGCAGGGCCAGCAACGCGTGCAGGTGGTAGTGGATGCAGTGGGCACGGTGCGGGTCGATGCAGCGGCGCGCTGACACCCAGGCAGGGTTCTCGCTGCTGGAACTGCTGGTCGCGTTGGCGATCTTCGGCATGGCGGTGGTAGGGCTGTTGAATCTGTCCGGCGAGAGCACGCGCACCGCGGTGATTCTGGAAGAGCGCGCGCTCGCGGCCGTGGTAGCGGAAAATCAGGCGATTGAAGCACTGCTCGCACCGGCGGCCGTTGCCGCGGCACCTGCCGCAGGGCAGGAATCGGCCGGTGCACGCGGCTGGGACTGGAAGCGCACGGCAACACCGGCCGGGCAGGGCATGGTGCGCATCGCCATCAGCGTGCACGCAGCCGGGCAGGCGCAGGAACTGGCCAGCCTGCAGGTCGTGCGGAGTACCGAGTGATGCGCCTGCGCCGCGCCGCTGGTTTCACCTTGATCGAACTGCTGGTGGCGTTGGCGGTGTTTGCGTTGGTGGCTGCCGCGGCGGTGGGGGTATTGCGGCAAAGCATCGAGCAGCGCGCTGCGGTGCAGGCGCGGCTGCAGCAGCTGCGCGATTTCCAGATTGCGCACGGCTTGCTACGCAGTGATCTGCAACAGGCTGCGGTGCGGCGCACCCGTGGCAGTGATGGCGTGCCTGCGCGGACTGCCCTTGTCGCCACACCACCCGGTGCACAAGGCCCCTTGCTGGCGTTCGTGCGACGCGGCTGGAGTAATCCGGACCAGGCGCCGCGTGCATCGCTGCAGTACGTGGAATACCGGCTGGTGGAGGACCGGCTCGAGCGCAGCGCACGTCCAGCGCTGGACGGTGCAGTGACCGGCGCACCGCAGGTGCTGCTGCGTGGCGTGCGTGCGGCCACCGTGGGGTTTCATTACCGCGCGCAATGGAGCGATGGCTGGAGCGGTGGTGTGGCGGCGCTGCCGGATGCGGTGGCACTGGAGCTGGAAATGCAGGACTGGGGCCGCGTGCGGCAATTGTTCCTGGTGCCGGAGGGGCGCGAATGAGCAGGCGTGGGGGTGCCCGCCGGCAGCGCGGCGTGGCCTTGCTCACCGTGTTGCTGCTGGTGGCGGTGATGACCGTGCTGATGGTTGCGGTGCTGGACGACTTGCGCTTTGGCTTGCGCCGCAGCGGGAACGGCGAGGCCATGACGCAGGCGCAGTGGTACGCGCTGGGCAGCGAAGCATTTGCCCGTCAGCGTCTGCAGACCCTGTCCAGGCGCGACCCGCTGCGCACCACGCTGGACGGCGGGTGGGATGACCAACCGCTCAGCTTTCCGCTGGAGGGCGGCAGCGTGCAACTGCGCCTGCGCGACCGCGGCAGCTGCTTCAACCTCAACAGCGTGGTGTTCGGCGCGGCCGAGCAATGGCAACGCAGCGAAGAAGGCGTGCGCCAGTACGTGGTCTTGTTGCGCACGCTCGGCATCGCGCCTGCGCAGGCCGATGCGCTGGCCGACGCCTTGGTGGACTGGATCGACAGCGACCAGCAACCCGGCGCACAGGGCGCAGAGGACGCCGCATATCTGCAGTCTGCGCTGCCGCTGCGCACCGGCGACACCTTGCTGGCAGGTGTGAGCGAACTGCGCGCCATTGCTGGCTATACCCCCGCATTGCTGGCGCGCCTGCAGCCGCATGTGTGCGCGCTGCCGAGTGGGCGCCTGTCGCAGGTGAACATCAACACGCTGCGCGCCACCGATGCGGCCGTGCTGGTGGCCATCGCCGAAGGCACGCTAGACCTGGGCGCGGCGCGCCGCCTCATTGCTGCGCGCCCGGCCGGCGGGTGGCGCGACGTGCAGGCGTTCTTCCGCCAGCCGGCATTGCTGCAGGTCACCGTGCCCGATGCGATGTACGAACAGATCGTGCTGCGCACCGAATATTTTTCGCTCTACAGCCAGGTCGACTACGCGGGTGCCGAGGTCATGCTGGAAGCGTTGCTACAACAAGCGCCAGCCGGGCGGATCCGCCTGGTGGCGCGTCAATGGAGTTCCGATCAATGAGTACCACCTTGCTGTTGCTGCCGGCCGATGCAGGCACAGCCGCCACCGCCGTGCATGTGGATGCGCAGGGGCATGTGCGCGTCCATGCCGCCGGCGCTGCGCCGCTCACACCCGCGGCGCGCACGGTGCTGGTGGTGCCGGGCACGCAGGTGCACTTGCGCTGGCTGGCCCTGCCCGGGCGCAGCCCGGCACAATCGTTGGCGGCCGCGCGCCTGCAACTGGCCGAGCATCTGGCCAGCGATGTCAGCACGCTGCATGTGGTGATTGCGGCCAACGCGCAGGCCGATGGCACGCGCCTGGTGGCCGCAGTGGAGCAGGCAACCCTGCAACAGTGGCTGGAACGTGCCGCGCAGCACGGCATCGTGCCCGATAGCGTGGTGCCGGAGTGTCTGCTGCTGCCCACGGTGGACGCCGATGCGCCACCGACGGTTGTGCAGTGGGACGGGCGTTGGCTGGTGCGTGGCGCACGCCTGGCCTGCAGCCTGGAGCCGGAGACCGCGCAGCTGGTGCTCGACGCACAGGGCCATCCGTCGCCGCTTCCGCCTCTGGATGATCCAGCGCAGGTCATTGCCGTCTTCGCTCGCCATGTGGCGCAGGCACCGATCGAATTGCGGCAGCATGCCTTCGCACGCGCCACGCCGCAGCGGCGCGGGCTGACGCCGCGCAGGCTCGCATGGCTTGGCGTGTTGCTGCTGATCTCGCCGCTGCTGTTGCTGGGTGCGCAGGCACTGCGTTATGAGATCGGCGCGCAGCTGTTGCAGCGCCGCGCTGTGGCGGTGCAGGGCGTGCAAGCCACCGGCGCAACGCCGGTGTCGGCCGATGCGTTCGCAGCGCAGCTCGCCGCGGTGATCGCCGCGGTCGATAGCGTGCCCGGCGCCGAGCTCGACACCCTTGCGTATCAGCAAGCGCAGCCAGTGCGCGCAACGCTGGTGCATGACGATGACGCGCAATTGCAGCAATTGCTGGCACGCTTGCGCAGCGCCGGCTGGCAGGTGCGCCCGGCCAGCAGCCAGGCGGTCGAGACCAGGCTGCAGACCCCCTTGGAATTGGAGCCACCCCGATGACCGCCTTGCGACACCGCAGCCATCGTTGGTGGCAACAGCGCGCACCGCGCGAGCGGGTGATGCTGGCCGTGATGGGCGCGGCAATCGCTGCCTTCATCGCGTGGTACGCCATCCTCGTGCCGCTGCGGCAGTGGCGCAGTGCAGCGCAGGCGCGCTATGACACCGCCGCGCAAGCCCTGCTCGACGCACAGGGCCGGCAGCGCAGCGCCGCGGTGACCTTGGCGGACATCCTGCAGGCCGCGCGCGATGCCGGCGTGGCTATTGTCCCGGCGCCGCGTGCGGTGGCCGGCGCAGTCGAACTGCAGATTGATGCCGTCAACAGCCCGGCGTTATTCGCCTGGCTGGAACGCCTGCGCACCGCGCATGGCTTAGCCCCCACGCAACTGCAGATCACCCGCCACGCGCAGCAGTTGCAGGTGCGCTGTCGCTTCGAGGGCATCACGCCATGAAGCTGCTGCGCTGGTCGTTGCTGGTGCTCGGTGTACTGATCGCCATTGTCATTGCCACCTTGCCGTTGCGGTGGGTGCTGCCTGCGCAGTCGCTGCCGATCGCGGTGCTGGAGGCGCAAGGCTCGATCTGGAACGGCAGCTTGCGCGGCGTCACCTGGAAGGCGCAGCCCATCGGCGATGTGCAGGTGGCCCTGCAGCCGTGGCCGCTGGTGCGCGGCGAGCAGCGCGTGCGGCTCGCCACGTCCACGGCAGCGCTCATCGCCCTGCAAGGTGCGCGCCACGGCATCGACCAAGGCAATGGGCGCGTGCTGCTGCGCCAACCCGGTGGCATCACCTTGCTGGATCTGGCAGTGGACCTGCGGCAGGTGCAGGCCGTGTTCGACGCCACCCGCTGCGTACAGGCCGCAGGAGAGGTGACCGTGCAGATCGTGCCAACCAGCGCTGGCGAAGCGGCCGGCCTGCTGCCGCTGCGCCTGCGCGGCAGCCCGCGCTGCAATCACGCTGCGGTGGAACTTGCACTGCAGCCAGATGGCGGGATGCCCGACGGCATGCAGCTCAGCGCGGAGTTGCGCCTGCAACACGACGGCCACTGGCAATGGCGCACCCAGGTCGACCCCGGCAGCGACGCCGCCCTGCACCTCGGTCTGCAATTGCTGGGGTTTGTGCCAACGCAGGAGCGCCGCCTGCTTCGTGTTGATCAGGGCACGCTGTAACGGCGCGCCATCCACGTAGCCGGCTGCACGTTTTCTACCGATGGGATGGAGGACGGACGCGCCCTGCCAGACAGCGCGCTGGTCTGTGCAGCGGCTGAATTGGTCTGCTTCCACTCACCTTGAGTGGCCGCGAAACGCCAGCCAACGCCATAGCTCGAAGGGCTAACCGTCCCGCCTCCTCACTGACCTTCCGTGGCTACCCATCGCTTTCTTTGGGCGCGGCGCCATGACAGATGACAGGCCTACCCGTCGCGTCCGGGCACAGGGCTGGTATGCCGACGCCGATTGGTACTATATTGGACCTAACGAATCCTGCCAGGTGAGAACACCCATGGCCAAGGCCAACGCGGAGGGGGACAAGCGACTGGACGACCTGCGTCTTGACGCCTCCGCGCCCACACCGCTGTACCTGCAGCTGGCCGCCAAGCTCGGCGAGGCGATCCGCGGCGGTCACTGGAAGGCCGGCGAAGCGCTGCCCGCCGAGCGCCAGCTGTGCGAGCGGCTGCAGATTTCGCGGGTCACCTTGCGCCAGGCCGTGGATGCGCTGGTCGAGCAGGGCCTGGTCTCGCGTCGCCAGGGCGCCGGCACCTTTGTCACCTCGCACATCCAGCACCAGCTCAGCGGCTTGACCAGTTTCAGCGAGACGTTGCGCATCAAAGGCTACGAGCCCGGCACCAAGTGGCTGGAACGGCGCCTGCGGCCCGCGCATGGCGAGGAAATCCTGCGCCTGGGGTTGTCGCCGGATGCGGCGGTCGCCTCGCTCACCCGCTTGCGCAGCGCTGATGATCGCGTGATGGCCTACGAACACGCCGTGTTGCCGCAGCGCGTGGTCGCCGACCCGGAGCAGGTGGGCGATTCGCTCTACAGTTTTCTCGATGCGCAAGGCACCCCGGTGGTGCGTGCGCTGCAGTACTTCCGCGCGATCAATCTGCCGGCACGGCTGGCCGAACACCTGCGCATGAAGACCGGCGAGGCGATCCTGCATGTGGTGCGCGTGGGCTACACCCGCGACGGCAGCGCGATCGAACTCACCGACACCTATTGCCACAACGACTTCTACGACTTCGTCGCCGAACTGCGCCGCTGACGCCGACGGCATTCCCCCGCACGACAACCTAGAGCCAGCCGATCCATGACTACCGCCAGGCCCGCAAATCCCGTTGTCTCGATCGCCATCGTCGGCGTGCTGTTTTTCATCATCGGCTTTTTCACCTGGATCAACGGGCCGCTGATCACCTTCGTGCGGCTGGCGTTCGACCTCAACGAGGTCAATGCGTTCCTGGTGCTGATGGTGTTCTACCTGTCGTACTTCTTCCTGGCGCTGCCCTCGTCATGGATCCTCAAGCGCACCGGCATGAAAAAAGGCCTGGCGCTGAGTCTGGTGGTGATGGCGCTGGGCGCCGCAGCATTCGGGCAATTCGCTACGCAACGCTGGTATCCGGGCGCACTGGCCGGCATGTTCGTGATCGGTAGCGGCCTGGCGTTGTTGCAGACCGCGATCAACCCATACATCAGTATTCTCGGGCCAATCGAAAGTGCGGCGCGGCGCATCGCGCTGATGGGCATCTGTAACAAGATTGCCGGCATCCTGGCGCCGATCCTGATCGGCTCGCTGGTGCTGCATGGCATCGGCGATCTCTCCACGCAGGTGGCCGCGGCCGATGCGGCGACCAAGCAGCAACTGCTCAACGCGTTTGCCGCCAAGATCCATGCACCATATCTGGTGATGTCCGGCGTGTTGCTGGTGCTGGCGGTGGGCGTGTTGTTCTCGCCGCTGCCCGAACTCAAGGCCTCCGAAGCCAATGCCACGCCGGGCAGCGGTGGCGCGGCGCAGAAGTCCAGCATCTTCCAGTTCCCGCATCTGTGGCTGGGCGTGTTGTGCCTGTTCGTGTATGTCGGTGTGGAAGTGATGGCCGGCGATGCCATCGGCACTTACGGACACGGCTTCAATTTGCCGCTGGACAGCACCAAGCTGTTCACCTCCTACACGCTGGGCGCAATGTTGCTGGGCTATATCGCCGGCCTGGTGCTGATTCCGCGGGTGATTTCGCAGGCGCGCTACCTGAGCGTGTCTGCGCTGCTGGGCGTGCTGTTCTCGCTGGGGGCGCTGCTGACCCACGGCTATGTGTCGGTGGGGTTCGTGGCCGCGCTCGGTTTTGCCAACGCCATGATGTGGCCGGCGATCTTTCCGCTGGCCATCCGCGGCCTGGGCCGGTTCACCGAGATCGGTTCGGCGTTGCTGGTGATGGGCATTGCCGGCGGCGCGATCATTCCGCAGCTGTTCGCCATTCTCAAACAGCATTACGACTTCCAGGTGGTGTTCGCCGCGCTGATGGTGCCGTGCTACCTGTACATCCTGTTCTATTCGCTGCGCGGCCACCGTGTGGGGCTGCCGGCTCAACCGAAATGAGTGACGCGGCATGATGCGTTCAGACGAACAAGGCACGAGTATGCGCAGGCCCACCATCAAAGATGTCGCCGAGCGCGCCAAGGTCTCCTTGAAGACCGTGTCGCGCGTGATCAACAACGAACCTTCAGTGATGCAGGCCACGCGTGCGCGCGTGCTGCGTGCCATCGCCGATCTCGATTACGAACCCGATCCGTCCGCGCGCAACCTGCGCAGCGGCACGCCGTTCGTGATCGGCCTGGTCTACGACAACCCCAACCCGTACCACATCATCGGCATCCAGAACGGCGTGTTGGCCGCCTGCCGCGAAACCGGGTTCGGGTTGCAGATCCATCCCTGCGATTCCACTTCGCCGCTGCTGGCCGAAGAACTGGCCGAATGGGTGCAGCGCTCGCGCCTGGCCGGCGTGGTGCTGACCGCGCCGATGTCCGAGCGCCCCGAATTGCTGGCCGGCCTGGCCGCGCGCGGCATCAAGAGCGTGCGCATCATTGCCTCCACCACCGACCCGGGCGATGGGCCGTGCGTGTACATCGACGACCGCGATGCCGCCTATGAAATCACCGAGCATCTGATCCAGCTTGGGCACCAGCGCATCGGCTTTTTGTGGGGCGGTCCGCAGCACCGCTCCAGCGGCGAGCGCTACGCCGGTTACGAAGCCGCATTGAAGGACTACGGCATCAGCCTGGACAAGCACCTGGTGATTCCGGGCGACTACACCTTCGACGATGGGTTTCGTGGTGCGCGCCGGCTACTGTCGCTGCGCGAGCCGCCCACGGCCATCTTCGGCAGCAATGACGAGATCGCCGCCGGCGTGCTGGCCGCGGCCAAGTCCACCGGCATGAACGTGCCGTACCAGTTGTCGATCGCCGGATTCGAAGACAGCCCGTTCTCGCGGCAGTCGTGGCCGGCGCTGACCACCGCCAAGCAGGCCACCGAAGACATCGCGCGGCACGCGGCACGCCTGCTGATCAGCCAGTTGCGCAGCGACGCCTACGACGACCAACCCGCGCAGCTGCAGAACCGCGGCTTCGTGCCGCAGTTGGTGGTGCGCGGTTCCACTGCACCGGCGCAACCGCCGGCCGCCAAATCCCCTTCCCCCGAATCCGCCTGAGCTCCGATGAATCTCCCCCAGGAAACCGACACCTTGATGTTCCGCGAGGCGGCCGAAACCGCCGACGTGGTCGCTGCACAGTTCGCGCGTAATGCAGACACCATCGCCACGTTGGCGCAGTCGCTGCGCGAGAACCCGCCGCCGTTCGTGGTGACCTGCGCGCGCGGCAGTTCCGATCACGCCGCCACCTACGCCAAGTACCTGTTCGAAACCCAGCTCGGCATCGTCACCGCGTCGGCTTCGCCCTCGGTGGGCTCGGTCTATGTGGCGCCGCTGCAGCTGCGCGGCGCGCTGTACATCGTGATTTCGCAATCGGGCAAGAGCCCGGACCTGCTGCGCAATGCCGAAGCCGCCAAGGCCGCTGGTGCGCGCGTGGTGGCGCTGGTCAACGTGGAAGATTCGCCGCTGGCGCAGCTGGCTGAGGTGGTGATTCCGCTCGGTGCCGGCCCGGAAAAGAGCGTGGCCGCGACCAAGAGCTATCTCGCCTCGCTCGCTGCCGTGCTGCACCTGGGTGCGGTATGGAAGAACGACCCCACGTTGCTTGCCGCCGTGCAGCAGCTGCCGCAGCAGCTGCGCAGCGCTTGGCAGGCCGATTGGTCCGCACTCACCAGCGGCCTGAAGCCGGCGCACAACCTGTTTGTGCTCGGCCGTGGCCTGGGCCTGGGCGCGGCGCAGGAAGCTGCGCTGAAGTTCAAGGAAACCTGCGGCCTACACGCCGAGGCCTACAGCTCGGCCGAGGTCAAGCATGGCCCGATGGCCTTGGTGGGCCCGGGCTTCCCGGTGCTGGTGTTCGCGCAGCCGGATGAAACCGGTGCAGGCACGCGCGCCCTGGCGGAAGAATTTCGTGCACGTGGCGCGCAGGTGTGGCTTGCCGCGCCCGATGGCGACCTGCCGCTGGCCGATGCCGCGCACCCGGCGTGCGCACCGTTGCTCACCGTGCAGAGCTTCTACCGCGCCATCAACGCACTGGCCCTGCAGCGCGGGCATAACCCCGATCTGCCGCCGCATTTGAACAAGGTCACGGAAACGGTTTGAACATGGATGCTTCCCCGATTCAAGCGCTCTGCAATGCACGCGTGCTCACCGATGACGGCCTGCAGGACGGCCTGGCCGTGCTGCTGGACGGCGCGCAGATCCAGGCCGTTGTCGCGGCCGACGATGCGCGCGTGGCGCAGGCCGGCACGCGCGTGGATCTGGGCGGGGCTACCCTGCTGCCCGGCTTCATCGACATCCAGGTCAACGGCGGCGGCGGGGTATTGTTCAACAACGCCTGCACGCCGCAGGCGCTGGCGACGATCGCCGCAGCGCATCGCCGCTACGGCACCACCGGCATGTTGCCCACGCTGATCAGCGACACCGCCGAGGTGATGGCCGAGGCCATCGCCGCCACGCGCCAGGCGATCGCACAGGGCGTGCCGGGCGTGCTCGGGATTCATCTGGAAGGCCCGTACCTGAGCCCGGCGCGCAAAGGCACCCACGACGCACAGAAGTTCCGCGTGCCCGACGCGCACGAGATCGCGGTGGACACCTCGCTGGACAACGGCGTCACCCTGATCACGCTCGCGCCCGAGCGCGTGCCGCTGGACGACATCCGCGCCTTTGTCGCCGGTGGTGCAGTTGTGTTTGCCGGCCATACCGCCGCGACCTACGAACAGGCGCGCGACGGCATTGCCGCTGGCGTCAGCGGCTTCACCCATCTGTACAACGCGATGTCGCCACTGGCCGGGCGCGAGCCCAATGCCGTGGGCGCCGCGCTGGAAGATCCCGCGGTGTGGTGCGGCGTCATCGTGGACGGCGTGCATGTGCATCCGGCCAGCCTGCGCGTGGCGCTGGCCGCCAAGCCGCGCGGCAAGCTGCTGCTGGTCACCGACGCCATGCCGATGGTCGGTGCCGACAGCCCCAGCTTCGACCTGTACGGCGAAACCATCACCGCCATCGATGGCGTGGTACGCAACGCCGCCGGTGCGCTCGCCGGCTCCGCGCTGGACATGGCCACCGCGGTGCGCAACAGCGTGCAGTGGCTGGGCGTGGACCTGGCCGAAGCCGCGCGCATGGCGTCCACCTATCCGGCGCAGTGCATCGGCCTGGGCGAGCGCCTGGGCCGCATCGCACCGGGTTACCGGGCCGACCTGGTGCTGGTGGATGCAGACGTGCACGTGCTGGGCACCTGGGTGGCGGGGCAGCGCGATTGAGGTTGTGCAGCATGGTTGCGCTCGCTGACGTGTAGCGCCGTCGATGTGCCGTGCCTGCGGATCGCAGTCACCGGTTGCGTGCCTCGGTACGGTGTTGACGTTCAAGGGGCGTGCTCGCCGGAAGGTTGAGCGGTGGGCATCTGCCGTCGCGACAACGGCGCGGCATGCCTGCCAGGCACGGTCCGGAACGGTTGCTGTGCCTGGCCATTGCCTGTAGCGCTGAATCGCCGCCGCCACGCAGGCAGCGCTGCCATCCACAGTGGCACGTCGTGGCTGCTAGAGTCGCGATCAACTCCAGGACAAGGCAGTGCCGATGAGACACGCACGGATGCGCTGGTGGCTGGTGGGGTGTTTGCTGCTTGGCGCGCATGCAATTGCGGCTGCGGCCAACTGGCAACTGGTTGCCGGCGGCACGGATTACCAGTTGGATGCTGCGCAGGGCGATGTGCAATCGGCCGAGGGCGCACGGCTACGTCTGACCGCACGCACCAAGCGCACGGCCGCGTTCGGTGCGGCCGCCGTGCAACTCGATGCCGTCCCGCTGCGTGGTCAGTCGCTGGCCTTGGATGGTCTTCTGCACACCTTCAGCGCCGTCCCGGGTGCAAACCTGTGGATGCGCGCAGTCGATGCGCAGGGCAAGGTCGTGGCATTCGAAACCTCGCAAGCCGAGCGGGTGAGTGGCAGCGCTCAGGCACGCCGTGGTATCGCGATGCAGATTCCTGAGCAAGCAAATCGACTGGCAATTGGTGTCGTGCTGGCTGGCGATGGCGCCGTCGAAGTTACTGGCCTAAGGCTGATGGCCCAACCTGTCGTGGATGCTGCGTCTGCAGCGGCGATTCTCGACGTTGCGATTCCTGCGATCAGGGAGCACGCGTTACAGCGCAGCCGCATCGATTGGGCCACCCGCGAGCCACAGTTGCGCACCCAGGCCGCCAGCATGCGCAAAGCCGACGCCTATGCGGCCATCGAGGCGCTGATTGCCGAGCTCGATGACGGCCATAGCGCACTGTTACGGCCTAGCACCCTGCGCGATATGGAGGCGCGTGCCGCGCACGCTACAGTGCAGGCACGGTTGCGGCAGCCCGATGTGGGCTATGTCGCGGTGCCCGGCCTGATGACCTCGTCCAGTGATGTCAGGGGCGACTATCAACGCGCGCTGAGCGCCGCGCTGGACGGCATGGCATCGCAGGCACGCTGCGGCTGGATCATCGATCTGCGGCAGAACAGCGGGGGCACCATGTGGCCGATGCTCAACGGCTTGCAGCCGTTGCTGGGTGATCACGTGCTCGGCTACTTCGTCAACGCAGATGGCGAGCAGACGCCGTGGCGAGCGAGAGCCGTGCCGCCGATGGCCGGCGTGCGCGCAGCGCAAACCGATCGCCCGGTGGCCGTGCTGATCGGCCCAAACACGGCAAGCGCGGGCGAAATGGTCGCCATCGCGTTCCGTGGCCGTCCGGCAACGCGCAGCTTCGGCCAGCCGAGTGCGGGGCAGACCACCAGCAATCGCACGGTCGATCTGCCCGGTGGTGGCGTGCTTGCGGTTGCCAGCAGTGCGATGCAGGACCGCAATGCACAGCGTCTGGATGGCGCCTTGCAACCGGATATGGCGCTGGACCCGCAGACCGATGCCATCGATGCGGCGGCGCAATGGCTGCGAATGCAGCGGTGCGCACCGGCGCAGTGATACACGCAAGGCGTGCGCGGATTGCGTTGGATCAACGCGACGCGACTACCGGCAACGGAAGCATCGCTCTGATTACGCTGTGGGCGAACGATGGCATGACGCAGAACTGAAACAGGAAAGCGCATCGTCCAACGGCACGCGTCGCCTGCATTGCGCGTCACGCCAACGCGACCAGCTGCGATCACGCGCATTGCAGCGTCGCATGGTGCCACTTATGCAATAGGCCCCAGCACGACACTTTGCAATGCAACATTTTGCTGCGCAGCCTTGCTGGGCGAGGTCGCCGGCGCAGTGGTCTGCATGGGCTGTTTGCTGGAATGCGATCTTGGTCACGCTGTCGTTCCATTATCGACGCCTAGGACAGCGTATTCCGCATAAAACAAGGGGGTTCTGGCGAAAAGTTGACAGTACCGCTATCGGAAGGCACCTTCGCTGATAACGTTGTCAGCGAACAGGAGCTTCGTTCCGCACCAGCACATCACCGCCGCTGGCCATGCCTTGGCCCGGCATCTCGATCCGTTGCGCACACGCCGCACGGATCACTGTTGCACGCCGGCGCAGGGGACGGAGTGCGGCACGGCGCGCGCAGCGCGCTTCAGCGCAGCCCATCGGTTGCGGCCTGACGTATCAGCCACGAGGTCAACGCAATGCTGTTTCCCCGTTCGTTCCAATGGTCAGTCGAATCAACCTGCACCGCCGCGCACCGGCAACCACCACGGCGCGTGCCACTGAGCGCAGCGGTCCGCGCTTTGTTGATCGGTGGCGTAACAGTGAGTGGCGCGCTGGCGCTTCCGGCGTTTGCGCAGCAACAGCCCGCAGCAGTGCCGGCACAGCCGCCATCCCCTGCAGTTGCGCAGGACGCCGCGCCAGCCAATCCCTCGGTGTCCACGTTGGACGAAGTCAAGGTTGTCGGGTACCAGGCCAGCCTGGGCAAGGCGCTCAACGTCAAGCGCAATGCCGATGCCATCGTCGACGCGATCAGCGCCGAAGACATCGGCAAATTCCCCGATACCAACGTCGCCGAGTCGCTGTCGCGGCTCTCCGGCATCACCGTGGACCGCCAGTTCGGCGAAGGCGAAAAAGTCAGCATCCTCGGGACTGATCCGGCACTCAACCGCGTGTTGCTCAATGGCCAGACCATCGCCTCCACCAGCTGGGGCGGCGACCCCAACGACCCGGACAGCCGCTCGTTCAACTACAGCACGCTGGCACCGGAAGTGGTGGGCCTGATGGAGGTCTACAAGACTCCTGAGGCGCGCATTGATGAGGGCTCGATCGGTGGCACCGTGATCGTGCACACGCGCAAGCCGCTGGAGCTGGAGCGCAACACGCTCACCGGCACCGTGAGCTACGGGTACAACGATCGTTCCGAAGAAGGCAAGCCCAATGCCTCCGCGTTGTATAGCTGGAAAAACCAGGATGAAACGCTCGGCGTGCTCACCTCTGTGATGCATTCGCAACGCGTGCTGCGCCGTGATGGTGTGGAGATCTTCGGTTACGACGATGTGGCAGGCGCCGGCTTTCCCGCTGCCGTGGTCGGCAACAATACCGGGGTGTTTCCCACCTCGATCAACACCGCCTTGTTTCAGCAGACGCGTAAGCGCGATGGCGTCAGCGCCGCACTGCAGTGGAAGCCGGATGCAGACTTCGAGCTCAACCTGACCGGCCTGTACGTCAAGGAAAGCTTCGACAACTACAACCAGAGCCGCTACGGCTACTGGGGCTCCACGCCTGGCGATGCGCAAGCGCTGGGGTTCGAAAACGGCATTGCCACCTCGGGTACGTTCGGCGATCAATCCACCACGTTCCTGGACGGTTACCTGCGCAACAGCGAGGTCAGTACCGGCAGCATCCATCTGCGCGCCGACTGGCATGGCGATGGCTGGAATGCCTCCAGCCAGGTGGGCTACACCAGCTCGCAAGGCGGCGCCGAGCGCATCTACGGCATCCAGTTCCGCAATCTTGCCGGCTACAGCTACAACATCGACGGGCGCCGCACCGCAATGGACTACAGCACCGACCCCACCAATGCGGCGGCGATGCAGCTCAACAACGCTTCGGCCAGCCATAGCCCGCAGTACGACAAGGAACGCTACCTGCAGCTGGACTTCGACCATGCGGTGGAGTGGGGCCCGTTCACGCAGATTCTTACCGGCATCAAGCTCACCAATCACGCCACCGGGCAGTCGTCGTACAGCCGTACCTGGAACCCGAACGATGGCAGCACGCTGGCCGCGTTCTCGCCGGGCACCACGCCCTCCGGCTATCTGGACGGGCTATCGACCAGTGCCGACATGCAGCGCTGGTCGACGATCAACAGTGGCGCCATCAGCCAGTACATCGGCGGGCTCGAAGGCGATGAAGGCTTGCCGATCAGCTATGCGGGCAACTACAGCATCGAAGAACAGAACCGCGCCTGGTTCCTGCAGGGCAATTTCTCCGGTGAGCGTTATCGCGGCAACATCGGCGTGCGCTATGTGCATACGCGCGACTCCACCGATGGCTATAGCTACGCACCGGGCGGTGGCTATACGCCGGTGAATTTCCTGAGCAGTTATGGCAAGTGGCTGCCGGCGTTCAACATCGCCTACGACCTGCGCGACGATCTGATCATGCGTTTCGCCGCCTCCAAGGTCATCGCGCGGCCGCGCTATACCAACATGACCCCGTACGTGGCCACCGACGACACCACGCTGACCGCCTCCACCGGCAACCCCGGCTTGAGCCCGTACGAGTCGACCAACCTGGGCGCATCGCTGGAGTGGTATTTCACCGACAGCAGCGTGCTCAGCGGCGAATTCTTTTCGCGCGATATCTCCAACTACATCCTCACCACCGTGCAGGACCGGGTGTTCTTCAACAATGCCACCGGCGGCTCCAGCACCTACCAGACCTCGGTGCCGACCAATGCCGGCGATGCAAAGGTGCGCGGTGTGGCGGTCAATCTTCAGCACAACTTCGGCAATGGCTTCGGCGTGGTGGCCAACTACACCTATTCCGACTCCAACACCGATGGCGACTACAGCCTGCCGTACAACTCGCGCAATGCCTACAACATCAGCCCGTACTACGAGCAGGGCAAGTGGAGTGCGCGCGTCAACCTGGGCTGGCGTTCGGAATACTTCACCCAGATCGGACGGCTCAACGGGCAGCAGATGACCGATGCGTTTACCCAGGTGGATGCGTCGGTGGGCTATCAGGCCACCGAGCGGCTGCGTGTGGCGCTGGAAGCCACCAACCTGCTGGACGAAACCTACTTCAGCTACATCGGCAACAAGAACCAGCCGTACTACCTGTACAAGAACGGCCGCGCCTTCATGCTGAGCCTCAACTTCAAGCTGTAGCTGTACCACCTGGCGAACGCCGGCTGCGTGCGGGCGTTCGCCAGGTGAGTATCACCGAGTGGGTGTCACCGAGACGGCTTGGCCTGCCGTGTGGCCGCGCGGCGCCCACACCGCGCGTCGATCCCGCGCTTACTGACGCAAGCTGCGCGCCTGTGCAATGGCGGCGATGCGCGCACTGGCCAATGCCTCACCAATCTGCGGGCCCTGCAAACCGTCTGCCGCAAGATCACGCGCATTGATCGCCAGCGCCGCGGCGTGCACACGCTGCAGTTCCGGCCCTTGCGGGTATGCGGCTTCTTCGCTGCCCAACCGGCCGCGCTTGTCCGCCTCACAGACCAGCGCCAGTTGGGCGATGCGCTCCGGCCGACGGAAGCCGTCGCACCGCACCAGCAGCTCATGCACGGTGCGGTCGCGCAGTTCGGGCAAGCGATGCACGTTGAGATGTTCGCGGCAGGCGGTGACCGCAAGCTGGCGATAGTCCTGCGGCACTTTCAGCCGCTCGCACAGCGCCTGCAAGGGGGCCACGCCGCGCTGCTCATGCATCACATGGCGCGGCCATTGCTCCGGCGGGGTCAGCGCCTTGCCCAGGTCATGGGTGAGCGCTGCAAATCCCACCAGCGCATCGCCGGGCGCAAGCCGCGCAGCCATGTCGCTGACCATCTCCTGGTGCACGCCGGTATCCACTTCCGGATGGAACTCGGCACGCTGCGGCACGCCGTACAGCGCGTCGAGCTCGGGCAGGATGGCGCGCAGCGCGCCGGTGTCGTGCAAGGTGCGCAGGAACGCGGAAGGCTGCGCACTGCCCAGCACGCGGCGCAGCTCCTGCCATACGCGTTCGGGCACCAGGCTGTCCAGTTCGCCGCTGTCGGCCATCTCGCGCATCAGCGCGGCGGTTTCCGGCGCAATGCCAAACCCCAGCGGCGCCAACCGTGCCATGAAGCGCGCCGCACGCAGCACGCGCACCGGGTCTTCCACAAACGCCGGGCCCACATGCCGCAACACGCGTTGCTGCAGATCGCGTACGCCGCCATACGGGTCGAACACTTCGCCGCTGGCTTCGTCGCGTGCAATCGCATTGATGGTGAAGTCGCGGCGCAGCAGGTCTTCTTCGAGCGTCACCGACGGGTCGGCGTCCACGACAAAGCCACGGTAGCCACGCCCGGACTTGCGCTCGGTGCGTGCCAGCGCGTATTCCTCGCCGCTGCGCGGGTGCAGGAATACGGGGAAATCCTTGCCCACCGGCTTGTAGCCCAGCGCCTGCATCTGGGCCTGGTCGGCGCCGACCACCACCCAGTCGCGGTCGCCGGCTGGCTGGCCGAGCAAGGCATCGCGGACTGCGCCGCCCACAAGATAGATCTTCATGCGCACATGATGCCCGATGCCCTGCGCACTGCCACGCACGGCAAGCGCGTGCGGCAGTGCGCGGGCTGCGTCAGTCCTGTGCGGCGTTGGCCGCCGGGCCCGGCGAACACACCGGACGCGTGCGCTTGTCCACCAGCCGGCCCATCAGCCGATCGCTCAACGGCAATGCATCGCCATTGAGGCGCCAGTCGTAGATCACGCTGAAGGCCAGCACCCGCGCAACGTACTCACGCGTTTCCTTGTAGCTGATGGTCTCGATCCAGAAATCCGGGTCAAAGCCCGGCCGTTGCGCCTGCCAGCGCCCGGTCGGGCCGGGGCCGGCGTTGTAGGCGGCGATGGTGACGTAGGGCAGGCCGTAGGTGTTGAGCAGCTGGCGCAGGTAAGCCGTGCCGATCGCGATGTTGGTGTCTGGCTCGTAGAGGCTGGCGGCGCCGCCGTAGTTGGGCAGGGCAATACCCTTGGCCACCGCCGCGCCGGTGCCCGGCAACACCTGCATCAGGCCCATTGCATTGGCCGGCGAGCGTGCGCGTGGATTGAAGATGCTTTCTGCGCGAATCTCCGCGGCCACCCATGCCGGATCGATCGCATTCTTGGCCGCTTCGCGGCGGATGCTGTCGTCGTGGTGCAGCGGAAAGCGCAGCGCGTACAGGCGCTGTTCGTCGGGCTGCTTGCCGAGTGCGAACACCGCGCGGTCGAACCACCCGTTGTCGCTGGCGACCTCCACGGCGAGGCGGCGTTGGCTGTCGTCGAAGCGGCTGGCGGCATCGTTCCATTCGGCCACAGCCCAGCCGGGGCGGTCGATCTGGAACAGCGCGATGGCGCGCACCAATGCCGGGTCGCGTGCCACCGCAGCCTTGGCCTGCGGGCTGTCCTTGGGCTCCCACGGGCACAGCCGGTAGGGCTGCTGCAGGCGATCGGCAGCCAGGAAGCCGTGGAAGGTGGGCGACTGCGCGGCCGCGCGATACAGCGGCTGTGCCGCGGCGGCGGCGCCGGTCTTTTCGGCCAGCCGCGCTTCAAAATATTGCCAGCGCGAATCACTGCGCTGGGTAGCCGGCATCTTGCGGATGGCGGCCAGCGCCGCCGGCCAATCGCCACGCGACATCGCCTCACGCGCGCGCCATTCGTGCAGGCGTTCGTCATAGGACGCATCGGGCACTGCATTGAGGCGGCGCGCCGAATCGGGCAGATACGAGGCCACGGTCCACAACGCAATCTGGTACAGCACCTGCCCACGCTGCGCCTCGCTGAAGCCCAACGCGGCGGCCAGTGCAGGCAGTTGTTGTTCGGCCGCGTCCGGGTCGCTCTTGGCCAGCTTGGCCAGGCCGTCCACGGCGATGTTGCGGCTGCGCTCGGTCCTGGGCCAGCTCGCCGCACGCGGATGCACCTTGTCCAGGAACGCCGCGTAGTCGGTGGCCAGGGCCAGATCGGCCGCCGGCAGCCCGCGTGCGGCTGTGCGCATCACCGCAGGCTGCTGCGCGTCGGCAGCGGCTTCCACGCGCTCCCAGCGCAAGGCCGGGGTGAGCTCGCGGCGCGACTCCAGCCCGGCAACCACCGCGTCGCAGGCATCGGGCAGGCCCTTGCCGGTGCGCCACAGCGTCAAGGCATCGCGGCTCCACTGCGCATCCGCCTTGCCGGTGGCCTGGCGCGCGCTCAGCTGCGCACAGCGCAGGCCCAGGTTGTCGGTGGGCTTCCAGTTGGCCAGCAGCGTGGTCCAGTCCTGACGCCGCGCCACGGCCGGCAACCAGGCGCCGCGGAAGCTCTCAGCCACCGGCTGGCCCGCATACCGCTGCAGAAAGCCCTGCGCCTGCGAGGTGGAGACACTGTCGATGTTGCGCTTGAGCGCGGCGTATTCCAGCCAGCCGTACAGCGGATGCCGGCGCAGGGCGGTGAGCTGGCCGGCGTCGGCCTGGCCACGCTCGGCGGCGGCGATGGCATCGCGCATGGCGGTCAATTGCGGATCGAGCGATTGGGCATGCAGCGCAGTGCTGCCAAGGCAAAGCAGGCCGGCGAAAATAGCGGCGAAACGTGGGGAATAAGTCATCGCGCGACTATACCGAAGCGTGGCTGAGCACTTGAGTGAATGTGGCGCGGTGGCGCCGCGCATGTGCGCCTGTCGCGCGCTGTATAGGTGGGGCTGGCACTCGCCTCTTAAGGAGCACGAAGCAAGCGTGCCGATGCGATGACGGAGGCAGTGCTGCGTTGCCAGGTTGCGGTGCGTTAAGGTTTCGTTTAAAAGTCGGCATGGACCGCAGGGCACGGGGGCGTGCGGTGACATTTCCTGAAATCCTTCTGGAGAGAGAAAGGATGAAGCGTCTGAGTGGCTCCCGTCGGTCGTGCCTGGCCGTGCAGTTGTCGTTGTGTCTGATCCCTTCGCTGGCCTGGGCGCAGCAGCCCGAACCCGCCCCGAGTACGCGCACGCTCGACAGCGTGCAAGTCACCGGCACCCGCATCAAGACGGCCGAATTGCAGGGCCAGGTGCCGATCCAGACGCTCAACCGCGCCGATATCGAGCGCACCGGGCTCACCTCGATCGGCGAGGTGTTGCAGGAACTCACTGCCTCCGGCTCGGCGCTCAATGCCAAGTTCAATTCGTCCGGCAACTTCGGTTTTCCGCCCGACGGCAGCGGCGTGGGTGCCGGCTCGGCGCAGGTGGATTTACGCCATCTCGGTTCCAAGCGCGTGCTGGTGCTGGTGGATGGCATCCGCTGGGTCAATGAATCCTCCGCCTCCGGCGTGGGCTCGTCGACGGACCTCAACACCATTCCGTTGGCGATCGTGGAGCGCATCGAAGTGCTCGAAGACGGCGCCTCGTCGCTGTACGGCTCGGATGCGATCGCCGGTGTGGTCAACATCATCACGCGGCGCACGTTCGACGGCGCGCAGGTCACGCTCAATTACGGGCAGTACGGCAAGGGCGATGGCACCAACCAGGGCATGGACCTGGCCTGGGGCACCAGTGGCGAGGATTTCAGCCTGTTTCTGGGCGCCAGCTACGTCAAGCAGGATCCGATCTATGCGCGCGACCGCGCGCAGGCACGCTTCCCCATTCCCGGCACCGGGCTGACCTTTGCCAGTTCGGCCACGCCCGATGGGCGCTTCCAGTTCGTCGACCCGAACACCGGCGTGCGCCAGAACCTCACCCCCAACGCGGGCGTGGGCACGCCGCAATACGACGGCAGTGGTGGCTGCACGCGCAGCGATGACTACCACTGCTTCGGCACCGCCGACCGCTACAACTTCGCCGAGCAGAACCTGCTGCTGACGCCGTCCGAGCGCAAGGGTGTGTTCGCGCAGTTCCGCTATTACTTCAACGACGACGTGCAGTGGTACGTCAAGGCGTTGGGCAACCGGCGCGAATCCACCAACCAGGCCGCGCCCGAACCGATCTTCCTCGGCCCCGATGCCGGCACCGGCAATCCGCTCGCCGACAACATCGTGATTTCGGCGCTCAATCCGTTCAACCCGTTTGGCTTTGATCTGAACTCGGCCACCAACCTGATCCAGATCGGGCGGCGCCCGGTGGAAGGCGGCCCGCGGCGCTATGAGCAACAGGTGGACACACAGTATTTCGGCACCGGCCTGGTCGGCACCTTCGAAGGCGCGTCGCGGACCTGGTTCTGGGACGTCAACGGCATGTACAGCAAGAACAAGGCCGAGCAGACCAACTACGGCAGCTACAACCTGTTCAACATCAACCTGGGGCTCGGCGACCCGGCCGCCTGCGCGGCGTTGGCCGGCTGCGTGCCACTGGATATCTTCAGCGGCGCCGGCAGCATCACGCCGGAGATGTTGCGTTGGATCCAGCCAGTGGTGCGCGACCGCAGCCAGAACGAACTGAGCCTGTTCACCGCCAACCTGAGCAGCGAGCTGTTCCAGTTGCCCGGCGGTGCGGTGAGCTTTGCCACCGGCTACGAGTACCGCAAATACGAAGGCTCGTATCAGCCTGACCCGCTCACCGTGGCCGGCCGCTACAACGGCGTGCCGTCGTTGCCTACCTCCGGCAGCTACGACGTCAATGAAGCCTATCTCGAACTCAACATCCCGATCTTTGCCAACTCCACGTTGGGCGACAAACTCGATCTGAACATTGCGGGCCGGTATTCGGATTACTCCACGTTCGGCGGCGAGTTCACGCCCAAGTACGGCCTGCGTTGGCAGGTGAGCGACGAGTTCGTACTGCGCACCAGTTATGCGGAAGGCTTCCGCGCGCCGACCATCGGCGAGTTGTTCGGTTCGGCGGCGCGTGCGGATCTGCAGTTGTCCGACCCGTGTTCCATCGGCCTTGGCGGAACCGCGCCGCGTGGCAGCGCCGCCAACTGCGCAACGCTGGGGGTGCCGGTGAACTACCAGCAGGCCAACCAGCAGATTTCGGTGACCACCGGCGGCAACGAGCAGCTGGAGCCGGAGCGCTCGCGTAGCTTCAGTGCCGGCTTCGTGTTCAGCCCGGGCTTCGGCAGCAACGCAAGTTGGTCCGACCGCCTGGATCTCGAAGTGACCTTCTACCGTCACCATGTGGATGGCGCGATCCAGGCGATCAACGCGCAGACCCAGCTCGATCTGTGCGTGGATACGCTGGACGCGCTGTACTGCGACGGCATCGGCCGCGCGTCCACCGGCGGCATCAATGCCTTCAACAACCGCCTGACCAACCTGGGTTCGATCAAGACCGACGGCTGGGACGTGGACCTGTTCTGGACCTTGCCGGAAAGCGCGTTGGGCCGCTTCAAGCTGTCCTGGCAGAACACCTTCGTGGGCCGTTACGAGGCGCTGGGCGCCGCCGGGCAGCGGCAGCCGCAGGGGCCGGGCATCGAAGTGGTGGATAGTGCGATTCCCGAGTGGACCAGCAACGCGGTGCTGGACTGGTCGCTGGGCAACTGGACCGCATCGTGGACCGCGCGCCACATTTCCAAGCTCACCGAACAGTGCGGCGACGCAGTGGAATTTGCGGTGTGCTCGACGCCGGCAGAGGGCACCAATCAACTGGATGCCATCACCTATCACGATGCACAGGTGGGCTACCGCTTCGACTGGTTGAAGGGCCTGCAACTGACCGCTGGCTTGAACAACGTGTTCGACAAGGATCCACCGATCTGCCTGTCGTGCTCACTCAACGGCTATGACGCGTCCACCTATGACATTCCCGGTGGCCGCTTCTGGTACGTGCGCGCGGACCTGAAGTTCTAGTTGGCACGACGGCTGCCTGCCGCGCGTGATGCATGCGGCGGGCAGCACTCTGCTTGCAATGCAGATGTGCGTTGACGCATCGCGCATCGACATTGCACTTGCATCAGTCAGCGACCAAGACAGATGGCGCGGTGCCCTCACCGCGTCCGGGACCCTTGGCGGCATGGATGCCGCCAAGGGTCCTTATCTGTTTGGATTCACGGCGTGTCCCGGGGGCGGTGAGGGCATCGCGCGCTCGGGAGCACAGGCGCTTCTGCGCCAGGCTACATCGTTGGCGTTGTCCCGCTGCTGAGCGATTATCTGATGTTGGGTGCCTGGTCGCTCGGCGTTGTTCGGTGCACGCATGAGTGCTGTCGATCAGCTGATGTTATGCGCGCAAAACGCAGGTCCGCATAGCGCATGCAGGGCCCTTGCGCGCCCGCCATCGCAGGACACGCCGCAAGTACCTCCCTGTAGGCTCTTTGGCGGCATCCATGCCGCCAAAGGTCCCACGACGGCGGGCACGCAAGGACCAGGCGAGTTTGCTGGTTTGCGTGGATTTTCAAAACACCTCACGTGCTACATGCAATGTCTTCGCCGCTTGCCGAACCGCGGCGGGACAGATTCCGCACGAAGCCTTCATTGAAGGACGTTCCGCGTGTCACGCGAGCGGTGAGGGCGCTGCGCTTGGCTATCTAGATCAAACGCAAGTCGGCCGACAGCTCGCTTGGCAAGCGGTTTCAAGCCATGCACTCGGTCGATTACACATCACCGGCGCACAGGTGCATCACCCGCCACGTAATAGTCGGCGGTGCTGCGCGGCAGCGGTGCACGCCCGCGCATCCGGTCGGCGATCTTCTCGGCGATCATGATGGTGGTGGCGTTGAGGTTGCCGGTGATGATGCGCGGCATGATCGAGGCATCGATCACGCGCAACCCCTCCATGCCGTGGACGCGGCCTTGCCCATCCACCACCGCCATGTCGTCGGTGCCCATCGCGCATGAGCACGAGGGGTGATACGCGGTTTCGGCGCGTGCGCGCACGAACGCATCCAGCTCGGCGTCGGTCTTGCAGTCTGCGCTGGGGCTGATCTCGCGCCCACGGTAAGGGTCGAGTGCGGGCTGGGCGATGATCTCGCGGGTGATGCGGATTGCGTCGCGGAATTCCTGCCAGTCCTGGTCGGTGGATTGGTAGTTGAACAGGATCCACGGATGCTGGCGCGGTTCGCGCGACTTGGCATGTACGCGGCCGCGGCTAGGTGTACGCATGGAGCCCACATGGGCCTGGAAGCCATGCTCTTTTACCGCGTTGCTGCCGTTGTAATTGATCGCCACCGGCAGGAAGTGGTACTGGATATTGGGCCAGTCGAACTCTTCGCGGGTGCGAATGAAACCGCCGGCCTCGAACTGGTTGCTGGCCCCGGTGCCGGTGCCGGCAAACAGCCACTCGGCGCCAATGGCCGGCTGATTCCACCACTGCAGTGCCGGGTACAATGACACCGGCTTGGTGCATGCATATTGCATGTACACCTCCAGGTGGTCCTGCAGGTTCTGCCCCACGCCGGGCAGGTCGTGCACCAGTTGCACGTCGAGCGCGCGCAACAGGTCCGGCGCACCCACGCCGGAGCGTTGCAGCAACTGTGGCGAGGCAATCGCGCCCGCACAGACCAGTACTTCGCGGCGCGCGTGCGCGTCGATGCCTTCGCTGCTGTTGCCCACCAGGTAATGCACCCCGACCGCGCGCTTGCCGGCAAATAAAATGCGGTCGGTGGTGGCGTGGGTGACGATGTGCAGGCTGTCGCGCGGCTTGGCCATGTCCAGATAGCCGCGTGCGGTGCTGGCACGCCGCCCTTGCGGCGTCACGGTGCGGTCCATCGGCCCGAAGCCTTCCTGCTGATAGCCGTTGAGGTCGTCGGTGCGCGGGTAACCCGCCTGCACGCCAGCATCGACCATCGCCTGGAACAGCACGTTGTTGTCGTTCTTCGGCGTGGCCACGCTCACCGGGCCTTCGCCGCCGTGGTAATCGTTGGCGCCGATGTCGCGCGTTTCTGCCTTGCGGAAGTACGGCAACACATCGCGGTAGCTCCAGTCTTCCAGCCCCGGGCGCTTGGCCCAATGATCGAAATCCAGTGCGTTGCCGCGGATGTAGCACATGCCGTTGATCAGCGATGAGCCGCCCAGCCCCTTGCCGCGCCCGCACTCCATGCGCCGGTTGTCCATGTGCGGTTCCGGCTCTGTCTCATAGGCCCAGTTGTAGCGGCGGCCCTGCAACGGAAACGCCAATGCGGCGGGCATCTGGGTGCGGAAATCCAGCCGGTAATCCGGCCCGCCGGCTTCCAGCAGCAGCACACTGACGCCCGGGTCTTCGGTGAGGCGCGCGGCCAGTACGTTGCCGGCCGAGCCTGCGCCAATGATGATGTAGTCGTATTCGCGTTGCATGGTGATCTCCTGATGCGTGGTCGGTAAGGCGTGCAGATCGGCACGCGTCTGCGTTCGTTTGAACAGCAGTACGCGCGCTGTGAGCCGCGCCTAGAACACCGACGCGTAGCGTTCCAGTTCGACCTGGACAGACTTGGTGCGTGTGTAGGCCTGCAGCGTGGCCAGCCCGTTCTCGCGGCCCACACCCGATTGCTTGTAGCCGCCCACCGGCATCGGCGCCGGTGATTCGCCCCAGGTGTTGATCCAGCAGATGCCGGCCTCCAGGCGATGGATCAGCCGATGCGCGCGTGACAGGTCCGGTGTCACCACACCCGCCGCCAGGCCATAGCTGGTGGCGTTGGCGCGCGTGATTGCCTCGTCTTCGTCGTCGTAGGTGAGCAGGCTCAGCACCGGCCCGAAGATCTCTTCGCGCACGATGGTCATCACGTCGGTGCAATCGCTGAAGATGGTCGGCGCCACGTAGCAGCCCTGCGCCAGTGCGCCATCGCGCAGCCGCTCGCCACCGCACAGCAGGCGCGCCCCTTCGGCCTTGCCTTGCTCGATGTGTTCCAGCACGCGCTGCATGTGCGCGGCACTGACCATCGGCCCGAACGTGGTGCGCTCATCGAGCGGGTCGCCGATATGGATGCGTTGCACGCGTGCCAGCAGGCGCGCTTCGAATGCAGTGCGCAGTGCACGCGGCACGAAGACGCGCGTGCCGTTGGTGCACACCTGTCCGGAGCTGTAGAAGTTGGCCATTATCGCGATGTCGGCCGCCAGGTCCAGGTCGGCATCTGCGCAGACAATCAGTGGCGACTTGCCGCCCAATTCCATGGTCACGTCCTTCAACGACGAGCTGGAGGCGCTGGCCATCACCTTGCGGCCGGTTGCGGTGCCACCGGTGAAGCTGATCTTCTCGATCTCCGGATGCTCGGTGAGTGCGTGGCCCACGCTGGCGCCGTCGCCGGGCAGCACGTTGAACACGCCATCCGGCAGGCCGGCTTCGGTGAAAATTTCAGCCAGCTTGAGCGCGGTGAGCGGCGTCACCTCGCTGGGCTTGAAGATCATCGCGTTGCCGGCGGCCAGGGCCGGTGCGGCTTTCCAGAGCGCGATCTGGATCGGGTAATTCCACGCGCCGATCGCGCCCACCACACCAAGCGGTTCGTGCCGCGTGTAGAAGAAGCTGCCTTCGCGCAATGGCACCTGCACGCCTTGCAGCGCCTGCGCCACGCCGGCGTAATACTCCAGCACGTCGGCGCCGGTGACGATGTCCACGCTGCGCGTTTCGCTCAGCGGCTTGCCGGTATTGAGCGTTTCCAGCTCCGCCAGGGCGTCGTTGCGCTCGCGCAGTAGCGCGACGGCGCGCAAGAGAATGCGTGAGCGCTCCACCACCGTGAGTGCGGCCCAGTGCCGTTGGCCGGCCTTGGCGCTGTCCACGGCTGCATCCAGATCGTCGGCGCCGGCGTTGTGGACGTTGGCAAGGACTTCACCGGTGGCCGGGTTCACCACCTCGAACGTGTGGCCGCCGCGGGCGGGAACATAGCGGCCGCCGATGTACAGCAGCTGGTCGGGGAAACGTGGCATGACAAACCTCCTGTGGGACGCTCGCCGCAGCGACGACACCTCAGCGGGTGAGATGCAGGAACTGCAGGTGACGCTCGTATTGATCGATGATGTCGTTGATGATCTGTTCGCGGCTGTAGCCGACCAGGTCATAGTCCTGGCTGCCTTCGAACAGATGCACCTCGGCGCGGTAATAGCGCTGGTTGCGCAGGCGTTGCGCGGCGAACGACGGGGTGAGGTAGCCGCGCATCACCACTTGGTAACGGAAGCCTTGTTGTTCGCCGTGGTCGACGCTGATCTCCATGTCGGCGTCGTCGAGCCGGCTGCTGACCTGCCAGCCTTCATTCTGTAGTTGCGCGGCCACCGCTTCGATCGCCGGGCGAACCTGCTCGTGCATGAAGCGATAGACCTCATCGCGCGCGGCAAAATGCATTGCCTGGCCCAGGCGTTGACGCCAGCCGCGGTGATCGCGCGATTGCCCGATCAGCGGGCTGGGACTGTAGAGCTGCGCACGCTTGCGCTGCGACTCCTCACTGAGCGCGCGCGACAATCCCCACGCCATCAGCAGCAACACGGCCGAGAAGGGCAGCGACGCCAGCACCACTGCGGATTTCAGCGCGTCCATGCTGCCGGCCAGCAGCAAGCCTGCGGTGACCACGGCCGTGAGCACGCCCCAGAACACACGCAGCCAGCGTGGGCCGTCGTCATGCGGCTCGCCACCATGCGAGGACAACGTGGACAACACCACCGTGCCCGAATCGGCCGAGGTGACGAAGAACACGAAGCTGATCGCCACCGTGATCGTGATGACCACGCGGCTCCACGGGTAGTCCTGCAGCAGCGAATACAGCACCGTTTGCGGCGCGTCGATGGCTTGCTGCGCCCAGGCGGCCTGCCCGTGGTGCAGCAATTGATCGAGCGCGCTGTTGCCGAAGATCGACAGCCAGGCCAGCGTGAATCCCAGCGGGATCAACAACACGCCCAGCACGAATTCGCGGATGGTGCGGCCACGCGAGATGCGCGCAATGAACAGCCCCACGAAGGGCGCCCAGCCAATCCACCACGCCCAATAGAACACCGTCCAGTTGCCGAGCCAGTCGGGCCGGCCGCCATAGGCGTACACGTCGAAACTCTTGCCCACCACGCTGCCCAGATAGTCGCCCAGGTTCTGCATCAAGGCATTGAGCAGATATTGCGTGGGGCCTGCGAACAGCATGAACAACAGCAACGCGATCGCCAGCAGCATGTTGATGTCCGACATCCAGCGCACGCCTTTTTCGACGCCGGACACCGCCACCAGGATTGCGGCGCCCATCATGGCGACGATCAACGCCACCTGCACCCAATGCGTGTGCGGCACGTTGAACAAGGTGGCCAGGCCGGCGTTGAGATGCAGCACGCCAAAGCCCATGTCTGCGCCCAGGCCGAACACCGTGGCGACGATGCCAAGCGCATCGACGGTATAGCCGATTGGCCCGTTGATGCGTTTGCCGATCAACGGATACAACGCCGAGCGCAAGGCCAGCGGCAGATTGTGGCGAAATGCGAAGTACGCCAGCGCCATCGCCGCCAACGCGAACACGCCCCAGCCGTGCAGGCCCCAGTGCAGGAACAGCAGCTGCATGGCCTGGCGTGCGGACGCCTCGCCGTTGCCGGTGCCGCCTTGCGGTGGCTGCAGATAGTGCGTGAGCGGTTCGGAGACGCAGAAGAAGAACAGCGTGATGCTGATACCGGCGGCGAACAACATGCCGGCCCAGGAGAGATAGCTGAATTCCGGCTCGTCGTGATCGGCGCCGAGCTTGATGTTGCCGTAGCTGGACAGCGCCACACCCAACACGAATACCAGATACAGCGTCATTGCCAGCAGGTAGTACCAGCCCACATTGCGCGAGGCCCAGGTCTGCGCGTCCAGCAAGATGCACCCGGCATCGAGGGGGAACAGCGCCACCAGCAGCGCGAACGTACACACCACCGTCGCCGCCAACACGAACACCGGCCGAAGGGTGCGTACCGGTGCGAGCTGCGGCTCGGACACATTCATGCGCGGTGCGTCACGTGGCGTGCTCCAACGAAAAAACCGCCTGTGTTATGCCACAAGCGGTGTCTAGAGCACGTCATCGGTTGAGGTCGCCAGCGCAACCGGGCACTGGCGTTCTACTGCGGGTTTAACGCAGCAATTGCAGCGGAACGCGCAGATCCATGCCCACTGCAAGGTGGTCGGAGAACGCCGCAGGAATCGCTTCGGTGTGTTCGATCACCAGGCTGTCGCTGACCAGAATGTGATCGATCGCACGGTCGGGGCGCCAGCTCGGGAACGTGTGCACCACGCAGCTCGGTGGTTGCAGCCGGGTGTGCCGATACAAGGCCTGCATTTCCGGCCGATCGGCAACGCAATTGAAGTCGCCCATCAGCATCACATTCGGATGGTCGGACAATAATTCGGCAATGAAGGCCAGCTGCGCCATGCGCGAATTAGCGCCCAGCGACAGATGCGCTACGGCCACCGCCAGGCCTTCGCGGCCTTGCCCGAACTTGGCCAGCAGGATGCCGCGCCCGCCGATGCGGCCGGGCAGGGCATGGTCCTGGACTTCCAGCGGTTCCAGCTTGCTGAGCAGGCCGTTGGCGCTGGACGCCACCCCGCCCATGCGGCGGTTGGGCTGGTGGCTCCAGTAGTTGAAGCCGGCGCGCTCGGCCAGGTAGTGGGTCTGGTTGGTGAAGCCCGAGCGCAGGCTGCCGGGGTCGCTTTCCTGCAGACCCACGATGTCGCGCTCGCCGGCCAGCTTGGCAATGCTGTCCAGGCTGGTGCGCTTGCTGCCCAGCGGCAGCGCATGCGACCAGCTGCGGGTCACGTAGTCACTGTAGCGGCGGGTGCTGGAGCCGGCCTGGATATTGGCGGTCAGCACCCGCAGGGTGCGCGAGTCCGAAGCGTTCACGACGTGGCGATCGCTCGGGTCACTTGGCCAGCGTGGCGCGTTCGCGCGCGATCAGGTGATCGGCGATGCGCAGCATGTCCGGGAAGCTCTGGCCCTTGACCAGGTACTTGCCGTTGACGATCAGCGACGGGGTGCCGGTGATCTTGCTGCGGGTTGCGAACTGCTTGGCGCGGTTGGTCTTGGCCGACACGCCGAAGCTGCTCATGGTGTCGATGAAGGTCTTCGAATCCACACCGTACTTGGCATAGAAACCGGCGATGTCCTGCACCGAATCCTTGCCGCGCTCGCCCTTCAGGCTCTGGTCGACATGGATCGCCTTGTACAGCGCGTCGTGGGTCTTTTCCTGCACGCCCAGCGTTTCTGCGGCGTAGAAGGCGCGCGCGTAGTCATCCCACGGGCCGCCGAACATCGCCGGCACGTAGACGAAATGCACATCCGACGGCAGTCCGGCTTTCCATGGCCCGATCAGCGGCTGGAACGCGTTGCAGGCCGGGCAGACGTAGCCGAACACTTCCGCCACTTCGATCTTGCCGGCGGCCTGCTGGTACGGCTGGCCACCTTCGATATCCAGGTAATCGGTGCCGGCGACCGGCTCGGGGCCGTTCGGCGCGCGCGGTGCCGGCGCTGGCGGCGCAGCGGCGGTGTCGGTGGCCGGCGCGTTGGCGCTCTCGCCCACGGCAGGCGGGGCAGCGGCATCAGTGGCCGGGGTGGCCGCAGGCGCGGTGGCGGTCTCGGCAGCCGGGGCAGGCGCCGGGGCGGTGTCGGACGAACCGTCCTGGGCCTTGCAGGCGACCAGGATCGGCAGCAGCGCCATCAGCGTCAGGGCGAAGCGGGTCTTCATCGGATTGGATCTCCAGCGTGGGGCGGAAGGGGAGGCCGCAGTGGCCGCGGGGCGCATGATGCCACGGGCCGTGCGTGATGGCGGTTATGCGGCTCAGCGCGCGGCCGGCGCGGCGTGCTCGCGGGCAATCAGATAATCGGCTACGCGCAGCATGTCGGTGTAGTCACGCGCGGTGATCAGATAGCGGCCGTTGACCACCAGGGCCGGCGTGCCGGGGATCTTGGCGCGCGTTGCAAATTCGCGCGCGGCCTTGACCTTGTCTTCCACCGCCGCGCTCTTGAGCGTGTCGATGAAGCGCTGCTGCGGCACGCCGTAGGCGACGTAGAAGGCCGCCAGCTCTTCCGGGGCCACGTTCTGGGTGGGCACGGTGTGCTTTTCGTGGATGGCGTCGAACATGGCGCGGTGGCTGCGCTTGGCCACGCCCAGCGTGTCGGCGGCGAAGTAGGCACGCGCGAACGCATCCCAGAAGCCGCCAAAGGCCGCCGGTACCGGCGTGACCCGCACATAGGCCGGCTGCTTGGCGGTCCACGCTTCCAGCGTCGGCTCGAAGTGGGCGCAGTGCGGGCAGGTGTAGCCGAACACTTCCGCCACTTCGACCTTGCCCGCCAGGGGCGCATACGGCTGGCCGCCGTCGATCAGCACATAGTCCTCGCCTTCCACCGGCGGGGCCTTCTTGTCCGCGGCACAGGCGGCCAGCGGCAGCAGGATCAACAACAGCAGCGACAGACGGGAAAACAGGTTCATGCGGGCTCCGAGGGGGATGGATTGCGGTGATACGACGCGGTGAAACGACAACGCCGGCCCGAAGACCGGCGTTGCGAAGCGGGTGGACCGCCGCGGCACTCACCTCATGAGCGTGCGGGCGTCCCGGCGGGCAGTTGCGCGGCCGCGGCATCGTCGGCGCGGTCGTGCAGGCCTTGCAGATAGCTGGCCAGCGCCTGGATCTCCTGCTCGCTCAGCGGCTTGGCCACCTGCGCCATGATATTGAACAGCGCCGGATTGCGCTCCTGGGTCGTGCCGGCCTGGTATTCCTTGAGGCGGCGCGCCACGTACTCGGCGTGCTGGCCGCCCAGGCGCGGGTAGGCCGGCCCCGGGTTGCCGCTGCCGGAGGGCCCATGGCAGGCCATGCAGGCCGGCACGCCGCGGGCGATGTCGCCGCCGCGGTAGAGCTTCTCGCCGGCCTCGTAGAACTTCATGCCCTGGTAGGGGCCCTCGCTGATCACCGCATCGTCGGCGACGCCGGCGGCGGATTTCTGCGTGGCGAAGTAGGCGCCCAGATCGCGCATGTCCTGCGCGGTGAGGTCCTTGACGAAGGGCACCATCACCGCCGACATGCCGGTATTGCGCTCACCGCTGGCGATCAGCGCCACCTGGTGCGCCACGTAGCGCTCGGTCTGGCCGGCGATGCGCGGATACATCGGCACCGCCGGGTTGCCGTCCGGCCCGTGACAGGCCGCGCAGGCAGCGGCCTTGGCCTGGCCGGCCTTGGCATCGCCCCAGGTGGTCTTGGACAGGTCGACCTCCAGCGGCGCAACGCGGATGGGCGGCGGATCGGGGATCGGCGTGACCGCCGACTGGGCAAACGCCACCGCGGCAACGACCGGCACGGCAATGGCGGCAAGGACAAGCACACGAGCATGGCGCATCAGCTAAAGCTCCGTATGGACCCGGCCCGCGCGCGTGAAGTTGCTGGCTGTGGCAGGCGTCCCCGATTATCGACACGCCTTCGCGCCAGGGTCAACGAACAGTGCAGCAAAATCGCCTGGGCCGCCGAACGTGCGATCCTAGGGGGATGTCGCTCCTTATCGAACAAGCCCGCTACCACCTGTCCGCCCATAACGCTCGGCAATTGCCGGACGATGGCGGCTACGAGGTCGCCTTCGCCGGCCGCTCCAACGCCGGAAAATCCAGCGCACTCAATGCGTTGACCCGTCAAAATTCCCTGGCCCGCGTGTCCAAGACGCCCGGCCGCACCCAGCAGCTGGTGTTCTTCCAGATCCAGCCCGAGCGCTATCTGGTGGATCTGCCCGGCTACGGCTACGCCAAGGTGCCGCAGGACCTGCAGGCGCACTGGCAGGCCTTCATCGACCGCTATTTCCGCACCCGCGAAGCGCTGCGCGGCCTGGTGGTGGTGATGGACATCCGCCACCCGCTCAAGGATTACGACCTGCAGATGCTGGGCTACGCCGCCGAACGCGGCCTGCCGGCGCACGGCCTGCTGACCAAGGCCGACAAGCTCGGCCGTGGCCAGCAGATGCAGACCCTGCAGAAGGTCAAGAAGGAAGTGAGCTCGCGTTTCGGCGACAGCGTGACCGTGCAGACCTACTCGGGCGAATCGCGCCAGGGCGTGGACGAACTGCGCGGCATCGTCGGCGGCTGGCTGGGCCTGGACGTCGAACCGCCTGCAGACGCATAGCCCCCTACGCGCAGCGTGGCTGCGCGTCTGGATTGCCAGGCTCATCGGCAGTGCGGTGATCGGCTGGCCTGCCCTGGTGGTCTGTGCGCAGTTGCTGGTTGGTGCGGTTGCTTGAAGGTGGTGCGGCGCCAGCGTTTTGCGCAGGTGCAGCACATGCAATGCGCGCATACGCGGCGCTTGGCTTCGGTGGACGTGCTCAGCGGTTGAAACGAACCGCCACGGATGCCCGGCCTGCCCTCCTGCAATGCGCAAGTCAACGCGTTCAGCGGCTGCTGTCTCGGCAGCGGACGACATCGGCCGGCCCTCAAACAGCCCTTCTGCGCCACCGGCCTCCCGTGCCCATCCTCCACCGCAGCGCCGAGCGCCTGTGAGTGGAAATCTCATGCCCCGTCCATGTCGCCAATCCGGGCACGCCCTGCGGTTATAGTGCGGGCCTTGCGGTGGCAGGGGGCGATCCCCACATCGTCCCACCCCCTTTCGCCTGCGAGCGTGCCCTTGTCGAGTCCCAGCCACGTTGCCGAAACGCCGATCACCGAACGCGCAGAGCTGATCCAGGTGCTCGCCTCCGGCGAGAAGCCCGGTGCGGATTGGCGGATCGGTACCGAACACGAGAAGTTCGGCTTCCGGCTGGATGACCTGCGCCCGCCCACCTTCGATGGCGAGCGCGGCATCGAGGCGTTGCTGGTCGGCATGACCCGCTTCGGCTGGGAGCAGGTGCAGGAAAACGGCCGCACCATTGCGCTGCTGCGCGATGGCGCCTCGGTCACGCTGGAACCGGCCGGGCAGTTCGAGTTGTCCGGCGCGGCGGTGGAAACGCTGCACCACACCTGCGTGGAAACCGGCACCCACCTGAGCGAAGTGGCCGAAGTGGCCGGCGAGCTGCAGCTGGGCTTCCTGGGCATGGGCTTCCAGCCCAAGTGGCGCCGCGACGAGATGCCGTGGATGCCCAAGGGCCGCTACCAGATCATGAAAAGCTACATGCCCAAGGTCGGCTCGCTCGGCCTGGACATGATGACGCGCACCTGCACGGTGCAGGTCAACCTGGATTACGCCACCGAAGCGGACATGGTGAAAAAGTTCCGCGTCTCGCTGGCGCTGCAGCCGATCGCCACTGCGCTGTTCGCCGATTCGCCGTTCACCGAAGGCAAGCCGAACGGCTACCTCAGCTACCGCTCGCACATCTGGACCGACACCGATGCCGATCGCACCGGCATGCTGGATTTCGTGTTCGACGACGGGTTCGGCTACGAGCGTTACGTGGATTACCTGCTCGATGTGCCGATGTATTTCTCCTACCGCGATGGCGTCTACCACGATGCCAGCGGGCAGAGCTTCCGCGATTTCATGCAGGGCAAGCTGCCGGTGCTGCCGGGCGCACTGCCGACGCTGCGCGATTGGTCCGACCACATGACCACCGCGTTTCCCGAAGTGCGCTTGAAGAAGTACCTGGAAATGCGCGGCGCCGACGCCGGGCCGTGGAATCGCCTGTGCGCGCTGCCTGCGTTCTGGGTGGGGCTGCTGTACGACCAGACTGCGCTGGATGCGGCCTGGGACCTGGTCAAGGACTTCACGCTGGCCGAGCGCCACGCATTGCGCGACGGCGTCCCCAAGCAGGCGCTGGGCCTGCCGTTCCGCAACGGCGTGGTGCGCGATCTGGCGCTGGAGGCGGTCAACATCGCCCGCGAAGGCCTGCGCCGACGTGCCCGCCTGAACCGCGATGGCCAGGACGAGACCGGCTTTCTCGATGTGATCGCCGAGATTGCCGAAACCGGCGTCACTGCTGCAGAGCGCAAGCTGGCGCTGTATCACGGTGCCTGGAAGGGTGATATCGACCCGGTGTTCCGCGAGTTCGCGTACTGAGTCAGTGAGCCGTGCGGCGCAGGCCTGCCTGCGTCGCCGTCAGCGCCGTTCCGGCATGCACGGCAGGCGCACGGTCACCCGCAGCCCGCCACCGTCGCGATTGTCCAGCCGCAGTGCGCCGCCATGCGCCAGCACGATGCTGTGCGCCACCGACAGCCCCAGCCCGATTCCGCCGGTGTCGCGGTTGCGCGAGGATTCGCCGCGCACGAACGGCAGCAGCAGTTGTTCACGCTGGCTGGGGTCGATGCCCGGGCCGTCGTCGTCGATCCACAGCACGCCGTCCTCGCCTTCGCGATGCAGCTGCAGGCGCGCGCGCCGGCCGTATTTCAGCGCGTTTTCCAGCAGATTCATCACCGCGCGCCGCAACGCCAGCGGGTCGCCGTCCAGGGTGATCGCCGGGCCTGGCAGCAGTTCGGCATCGGCGCCGGTGTCCACCGTATTGTCGACCACGCTCTCCACCAGCAGGCGCAGGTCCAGCGGGGCGCGCTCGCCGCGATGGCGGTCGTTCTGGATGAAATCCAGCGCCGCAGAAATCATCGCCTTCATCTCGTCGATGTCAGCCAGCGCCTTGTCGCGCAGCGGCGCTTGCAGGTCGTCCAGGCGGAACGACAGCCGCGCCAGCGGGGTGCGCAGGTCGTGCGCGATCGCCGCCACCATGTGGGTGCGCTCGTTGATCAGCCGGTTCAGGCGTGCCTGCATGGCGTTGAACGAATCGGCCGCGCGCACGATCTCCGGCGGGCCGCTACGTTGCAGGGCCGCCGCGTCGGGATTGCGGCCCAGGCGGTCGGCGGCTTCGGCAAAGCGCTTGATCGGCGCCGACAGCGCACGCGAGAACCACCACGCCAGCGGCACGTTGGCCAGCAGGCCGGCCAGGAACAGCAGCACCACGTGGGTCTTGAACTCGGCCGAGAGGCGACGCCGCGGCGATTCCACGGTGCGCCAGCGGCCGTCGGGCTGTTGCAGCGCGGCGGTGAAGCCGTCCAGCAGCGGCACGCCCGGGGTCAGGCGTTCGCTTTCCCAATCACCGCGCGGGTCGTCAGGCCGCAGCCCGTTGCCGAAGGGCGCGCCCTCGGGGCTGGGGCGTGGCCAGTCCTTGCCGAATGGCGGTGCCCCGGCTGGGAGTTGCTCGCTGCCCGCGCTAGCCGCGCTGGTCTGGGCCGATGTCCGGTTCGATGTGCCCTCGCTCGGCAGGAGCCGTGGCGCCTCGCCGTCATCGGCACTGCGATAGAAGCGCACGCGCGCGCTGTCCACATCCAGCCAATGCGCCAGAAGCATTTCGGCGAAGCCGTCGCGGACCTGGCCAGGCGGTGGCGTGGGCGCCTGGCGGGCCTCGTGCACCTTGAGCGTCTGGGTGCCGGCCGGCATGCGGGTGGACAGCAGGGCCACGACCTCCGGCGGATGCACCGGCGGCTCGTAGACGGGGGTGCGCATCACCAGCAGGGCGATGCCGACCGCCTGTGCGGTGACCAGGGCCACCGCCAGCAGGACGAAGGTGCGGGCAAAGATCGACAGCCCGCGGCGTGCCGGTTCACTCACAGACGCGCGACGCTCGGCAGCAGCATGTAGCCCTCGTTGCGCACGGTGCGAATCAGCTCGGTGTGCACGCGTTCGTTGATCTTGCGGCGCAGCCGGCTGATCTGGCTGTCGATGGCGCGGTCATAGACGTCGGTATCGCGGCCGCGCGCGTAGTCGAGCAGTTGGTCGCGGCTCAGCACGCGTTGCGGATGCTCCACGAAGGTGCGCAGCAGGGCGAATTCGCCGTCGGAGAGGTTGATGAAGATACCGGTGGGGTCGCGCAGGTCGCGCCGCACCACGTCCAGCCGCCAACCGGCGAACTCGTAGACATTGCCGCGCGGCTCGGCCTGGTCGCTGGTGACCTGGCTGCGGCGCAGCAGGGCGCGCACCCGCGCCAGCAGCTCGCGCGGGTTGCAGGGTTTGGCCAGGTAATCGTCGGCGCCAACCTCCAGCCCGATGATGCGGTCTGTATCATTGCCCAGCGCGCTCAGCATGATCACCGCAGGCGAGCCGCGTTCGCTGGCCAGCGAACGCGCCGCACTCAGCCCGTCTTCTCCCGGCATCATCACGTCGAGTACGATGAGGTCCGGACGCCGTTGTGTGATGCGCTTGCGCATTTCGGCGACATTCTCGGCCACATCCACCTGGTAGCCGTGGGCGCTCAGGAACTCGCCGATCAGCTTGCGCAGGTCGGGGTCGTCGTCGACCACAAGAACGCAGGGTTGTTGCATGTCCATGGAGGTCATCGTCGGAGGCGCAACGGTCGGGCTGCGCGGGGTGGCTACCGGAAACATGGTGCTCGCAAGGTGCAGGACGGGAGCACGCATCATAATGATTGAATTTGTCAACCATTGGCACACGTGTGACGCAGCATGACAGACCGGGACATCCCACCAAAATCCGCTGCACCGACACTGCCCGCCGACAAGGTCGAGCAGGTGCATGACGTGGTGTTGCCGATGATGCGGGTGATCAGCCGTGACAATGGCGTGGGCCTGACCCGCGACATGGTGTTGATGGCACAGACGCTGCGTGCCGGCGGGGCGCAGGTGCAGGAAGTGGGTTTCACCAGCCAGCGCCTGCACGACACCGGGCGTGAGTTGCGCCTCTGGGGACGGCGCGCGCTGTTGGGCAAGGTGCCGGTACAGATCTTTTCCGAGCGCGTGTATGCGCGCTGCCTGCCGTTGGGGCACGCCAATCTGCTGGTTCCCAACCCGGAATGGTTGCTGCCCAAGTGGTTGCCATTGCTGCCGCGGTTCACGGCGGTGTTGTGCAAGACCCACCATGCCGAGCGGATCTTCCGCGAGTTGGGCTGCCGCACGCAGTACATCGGCTTCACCAGCCCCGATCGCCATGATCCGGAGGTGTTCCGTCAGCGTGCCTTCTTCCACCTGGCCGGGCGTAGCACCGCCAAGGGCACCCGCGTGCTGCTGGAAACCTGGCAGCAGCATCCCGAATGGCCGCTGCTGACGGTGGTGCAGAACCCGCGCACGGCGGGCAAGCAGGTGGTGGCGGCCAACATCGATCACCGCGTCGGGTATCTCGACGATGCAGCGCTGCGCCGCCTGCAGAACGCCCACCAGTTCCATATCTGTCCATCGGAGGCCGAAGGCTTCGGGCATTACCTGATGGAGGCCTTGAGCGTGGGTGCGATCACCCTGGCCACCGATGGCGAGCCGATGAACGAATTGGTCCGCCCCGAGCACGGCCTGCTGATTCCGGTGGCGACAGTGCGCCAGCGTCGGCTGGCGAGCTATCACTATGTGGATGCGGCAGGCATTGCGCAGGCAGTGCAAGCCGCGCTGGCGCTGCCGCCCGCAGAGCTGGAGCGCCTCTCGGCCGCTGCGCGGGCGTGCTATCTGGCCAACGACGCGGTTTTTGCGGGGCGCTTCCGCGCTGCGGTCATGGCCGCGGTGGCGATGCCGACCGAGGCAGTGGCCGACGTGGTGCCGGTGGCCGCGAAGAGCTGATTGGTGATGCGCTGATCGTACGGTTTGTCGCGCGGTGCTGATACACGGTGTGTGATCGCGCGCGCGGGCCTGCTCTAGCCAGGCGTTGGATCGCGCTGGCGCAATGCTGGTGCACGAAGCCTGTTTGTCGTCGTTTCGCTTGTTTCCTCACGTTTGTACGCGCCCGGCACGGCATGCCATGCGGCGCCAGCGCACAACACACCTGTGCAAAACGTGCCTGCAAGGATCTCCTGGCCGCGGGGCGAACGTCGCTCTGCCACACGCCGCGCGCTGCGTTTGCCGTACACAAGGGAGATCAAAACATGGGGCAGACGCGCCCGACCATTGCTACCGTGAGCACCATGCTTGCAATGCTGACCCTCGGAGGCTGTGCAAGCCGGTGCGGCGCGCCACCGGGCCCACCGCCATCTCCCCCGGTGCATGTGCGCCGCGGGCAGCCGCCGTCTGCGATGGAGCGAGGGTTCCTGCGCGAGTGCCTGCAGCCACCGCACCAGCCACCCGTCTTGCACGATGGCGCGGAAGACATTCCCGTGGATCCGGCAGCGCTCGCACGCTGCCTGGCGGTTCACGACATGGATGTCCCGCTACCACCGCCACCGGATGCATCGGATGCGCCTGATGCCGATTGGTTCGATGACCCATCAGATCCACCACCACCGGATCTGGACGCCGCCGCGGAGTAGCCGAAGACGCATGCGTGCTCATCCGGCAGCGCGAAGCACATCTGTCAGACATGCAACCTGTACTTCAGCGTGCAGGTGCATGCTCGCTGGATTCGACAAGGCAGGGCGCAACGAACAACGTGCCCCGATACGCGCCTACCGCAGTGCGTGCCGCCACGATCGTCCAGGTCACGCATAGCAGCAGGAGCAATACGCTGCCGAGTACATCGAAGACCTGCATTTGCAGCGCGGCGCCGAGCTTCAGTGTCGCCAACGCATAAACCCCGAGCGGGAACGTGAATCCCCACCAGCCCAGATTGAACGGCACGTTATCTGCGAAATAGCGGGCCGTGATGAGGATGGCCAGCGCCAGCCACCACAGCCCCAGCCCCCACAGCAACAGGCCGGCGATCAGGCCACATCCCGCCGCTGCCTGGCCGATGGTGCCCATGCCATGTGCGGCGAACAGTGCCGGCGCGTCGCCGGCAAATACCAGCATGCCCAACGCGCCAGTGCCGATCGGCCCCAGCGCCAGCCAACTCGAAGCGGCCATGCTGGCCTGCGGCAACTGATGTAGCGCCATACGCAGCCACAGGATCACCAGGATGCCCATCGCCACCGGCACCGAGTACGCCCACAGCACGTACCCGGCAACCAGCATGCCGAAGCGGCTGCCGGCATCGGCCAGATGCGGGGCAAGCGCGCCAGCACTGGCCGCGGCGACTTCCGCAGCCACCACTGGCAGCAGCCACAATGCGGTCATCTGTTCCATGCGGTGCTGCTGGCGGGTAAACATCAGGTAGGGCACCAGCACGCCGCAGGCCAGCGCCATGGCCGCGTCCATCCACCACAACGCAGTCGCCACGGGAATGACGGCAGCGCCCCAGCGCGGCAGGCCATAGAGCAGCAGGCCGTTGATGAGCGTCGCCAGGCCCATCGGGATAGTGCCCAGAAACATCGAGGCGGTCGGGTGGGCCAGGATGCGTCGGGCTTCGTGCGGATACAGCGCCCAGCGAGCGAGATACAACGCGCTGAACACCACAAACAACCCGATATTGCAGAGCCACAGGCCAGCGCCGAGCAGCGCGGCGCCAGGCACGGGCCAGGGGAGCTGGCCCAGCACCAGCGACAGGATGCCGGTGCCCATCGTCACCGCGAACCAGTTTGGTGTGAACTGGCGGATCGCTTCGCCCGGACTGGGCAGCGCGTATAGCGGCCAGGCGATTGCAGGGCAGATCGGGGAGGTGGGCATGCGCATTTGGGTCACAGCGGTGTCGGCTGAAGAAGTGAGTGAGTCTAGGCAGCTGGATCTAGCAGTAAAGCGCGTAATATTGGTTGACGTAATCCAATAAATCGCTAACGATGAAACTCAGCCTGCGGCAGCTCCAGATCTTTTGTGCGGTTGCCGAGTGTGGCTCCACCACCGCAGCGGCGGCGCAGGTGGCGTTGTCGCAGTCGGCCACCAGCGCCTCGCTCAATGAACTGGAAAGTGGCTTGAGCACCCGGCTGTTCGATCGGGTCGGCAAACGCTTGCTGTTGAATGACAGCGGCCGCGCATTGCTGCCGCACGCGCGCAGGATGCTCGACAACGCGCAGCAGATCGAAGCCGGTTTCCATCCCGGCAGCGCCAGTTTGTCGACACGTCTGAAGGTGGGCTGCAGCACCACCATCGGCAATTATGTGCTGCCGCTGGTGTTGCGCGAGCTGCATACAACCGCTGCGCATCTGCGCGTGGAAATGGAAGCCGGCAACAGCACGGCCATCGCTGCGAAGGTCGCCAATTTCGAGCTGGAGATGGGGCTGATCGAAGGCCCGTGCCACGTGCCCGAGTTGCACGTCGAGCCCTGGTTGTCCGACGAACTGCTCATCGTGATTGGCAGCCAGCACCCGCTTGCAAAGCAGGCAAACGTCACCCGCAAGGATCTGCGCGCCGCTGCGTGGCTGTTGCGCGAACCGGGTTCTGGCACGCGTGAGGAGGTGGAGCAACGACTGCTGCGGCATCTGCATCAGTTGGCCGATGCACGCCAGATCGGCAGCTCCGAAGCGATCAAGCACATGGTGATGCACGGCCTGGGCGTGAGTTGTCTGTCGCGTTGGGTGGTGGAGGCGTCCTTGGCTGCCGGGACGTTGAAGGCCATCACCGGCGTGCTCCCGCCGATGTCGCGTCGCTTCTTTCTGATCACGCATCGCGACAAGTTTCTCTCGCCGAGTCTTGCGCGTTTTCGCAGCAGCTGCCGGCAGTTTGCACAGACGCAGAGAGCGTCTGTTACACCATAACGTGTTGCTGCAGCGCAGCTTGCCGAATGTTCGCAGCCCACTGCATATGCCATCGCAGGGGAGTTGTGGTGCTGGGGCGCGACGTGTGCCCACGCTGCGAAGAAAGAAGCTAGAAGTCGGCGCACTGCATCGTCTGTCATGCGGCGGTCATGGCTTTTTTGTCTTCGATCCATATACTACCCCCCAGTATCCGGAGCGGGACCATGCATGCCGCATTCGCCACAGGAGAAAAAGCGAGCGCTAGCGCGTGTGCGTCGGCTGCGTGGGCAGTGCGATGCACTTGAGCGCGCGCTGGAAATAGGCGCAGACTGCGCGCCAGTCCTGCAGCAGATCGCCGCGATCCGGGGGGCCGTCAACGGGCTGATGTCGCAGGTACTGGAGGCGCATATCCGTGAAGACTTCGGGCATGCCGCCGCGTCCGATGCGCAACGCGCCGAACGGTTGCAGGAATTGCTTGGCCTGGTCCGGTCCTATCTCAAATGAACTCCCACCGGGTCGGCATGCGCCGCGCCCGTCCTCGAACATCCTCGTCAGGAGCACTCATCCATGAAATCCCGTGCAGCAGTTGCATTCGGACCCGGCAAGCCGCTGGAAATCGTCGAGATCGACGTGGCACCGCCGCAGGCCGGCGAAGTGCTGGTCCGCATCACCCACACCGGCGTCTGCCACACCGACGCGTTCACGCTGTCAGGGGATGACCCGGAAGGCATTTTTCCGTCGGTGCTCGGGCACGAAGGTGGCGGCATCGTCGAGCAGATTGGCGAAGGTGTGACCAGCGTCAAAGTGGGCGATCACGTCATCCCGCTGTACACGGCCGAATGCCGCAAGTGCAAGTTCTGTCTGTCCGGCAAGACCAACCTGTGCCAGGCCGTGCGCGCAACCCAAGGCAAGGGCTTGATGCCCGATGGCACCACGCGCTTCTCCTACAACGGCGAGCCGATCTTCCACTACATGGGCTGCAGCACCTTCAGCGAATACACCGTGGTGCCGGAGATCTCGCTGGCCGTGGTGAACCCGGAAGCGCCGCTGGAAAAAGTCTGCCTGCTGGGCTGCGGCGTCACCACCGGCATCGGTGCCGTGCACAACACCGCCAAGGTCAAGCCAGGTGAGAGCGTGGCCGTGTTCGGGCTGGGCGGTATTGGTCTTGCGGTGATCCAGGGCGCGGTGCAGGCCAAGGCCGGGCGCATCCTGGCCATCGACACCAACCCGGGCAAGTTCGACCTGGCGCGCAGCATGGGCGCCACCGATTGCATCAACCCGAAGGATTACGACAAGCCGATCCAGGAAGTGATCGTCGAATTGACCGAAGGCGGCGTGGATTTCAGCTTCGAATGCATCGGCAACGTCAACGTGATGCGTTCGGCGCTGGAGTGCTGCCACAAGGGCTGGGGCGAGAGCGTCATCATCGGCGTGGCCGGTGCCGGCCAGGAAATCAGCACCCGCCCGTTCCAGCTGGTGACCGGCCGCGTGTGGCGCGGCTCGGCCTTCGGCGGCGTCAAGGGACGTACTCAATTGCCGGGCATGGTGGAGCAGTCGATGAAGGGCGAGATCGATCTGGATCCGTTCATCACCCACACCATGCCGCTGGAACAGATCAACGAAGCCTTCGACCTGATGCATGAAGGCAAGTCGATCCGCACCGTGATTCATTTCTGACCGGACGGCCAGGAGCGGCGCGCGGCCGCTTCCGCGCACGTGGGACCCGTAACCGGGAGGGGCATGATGGCTAACGTGTCGATTCACCCTGCAGTAGATGGTGGTGTTGTGCATGGCAGTACCGAAGGTTTTGCAGGGGGCACCCTGCAATGCCTGTGTGCCAGCGACAAGGTGACCGTGGACGTGGCATCGCAGAGCGCGCACAACCACGCCTGCGGCTGCAGCAAATGCTGGAAGCCGAAAGGTGCCAAGTTCTCGGTGGTGGCGGTTGCGCCACGCGACAAGGTCACCGTGACCGCGCATCCGGAGAAGCTCAAGATCGTCGACGAAAGCGCGACGATCCAGCGTCATGCCTGCACCGGTTGTGGCGTGCATCTGTATGGCCGGATCGAGAACAAGGACCATGCGTTCTATGGTCTGGACTTCATCCATACCGAGCTGTCGCAGCAGTCGGGATGGTCGCCGCCGGGCTTTGCCGCGTTCGTCTCGTCGATCATCGAAACCGGCACGCCGCCGGACCAGATGGATGGCGTGCGTGCGCGTCTCACCGAACTGGGCCTGTCGCCGTACGACTGCCTGTCGCCGGCGCTGATGGATGCGCTGTCGACCAACGTGGCGCGTCACAAGGGCTTGTTGCACTGATGGTCCGATCCTGCGGCCGGTGATCCCGGCCGCAGGATTTTCTCTTCGCAAGGAATCCCATGGAACGTATCGAACACCGTGCCTGCTTCGGCGGCTGGCAAGACGTTTACCGGCACCACTCCACGAGCCTGGGCTGCGCCATGCAGGTGGGCGTGTATCTGCCACCGCAGGCAGCCGACGGCCCCCTGCCAGTGCTGTACTGGCTGAGCGGGTTGACCTGCACCGAGCAGAACTTCATCAGCAAGGCCGGCGCTCAGCGCTATGCCGCCGAACACGGCGTGATCCTGGTGGCCCCGGATACCAGCCCGCGCGGTGACGATGTCGCCGATGCCGAGGGCTACGACATCGGCAAGGGCGCCGGCTTCTACGTGGATGCCACCGAGCAGCCATGGGCCGCGCATTACCGCATGTACGATTACGTGGTGAACGAACTGCCGGCATTGATCGAGGCCAGCTTCGCCACCACCGGCGCACGCGCCATCAGCGGTCACTCGATGGGCGGGCACGGCGCGCTGACCATTGCCTTGAAGAATCCAGGCCGCTATCGCAGCGTGTCGGCGTTTTCACCGATCGTCGCACCGAGCCAGGTGCCGTGGGGCGAGAAGGCCTTCGGCCAGTACCTGGGCGACGATCGCGCGGCATGGAAGGCATACGACGCCACAGCACTGATCGCACAGGCAGCCGAGCGCCTGCCGCTGCTGATCGACCAGGGCGATGCCGATGAATTCCTGGAAAACCAGCTGAAAACGAAGCTATTTGAAGACGCCGCCAAGACTGCGGGCTATCCGGTCACGGTGCGGCTGCAGCCCGGCTACGACCACAGCTATTACTTCATCGCCAGCTTCATCGGCGAGCATATTGCCCATCATGCGCGCGCGCTGAAAAGCTAAAAGCGGCTAACAGACGCAGCAAGCAATCGTCAGGTGGGTGCGGACGGTGCGGAGGAATCGGAAGGTACGGGTACATGCCGATCCGAGCACTGGCCGCAGCTCCCGCCTGGCAGTTGCGTCGTTGTTTTGATCGCTGCTCTCAGTGAGGCAGTGCCGGCGTGCTTGGTGTCGTAGTGGTTGCCGTGTCGCGCGCGCGGATGCGGTAAGGCGCCATTGCTAAACGCGGTGGCAATGGCGCAGTGTTGTCGCCCTGCGAGCCCTTAGCTTTTGCTTCCCGCCGCACATCGCATCACGACTGCGGATGATTTAGACCGCATCCCAACCATCGACGCGCAGTACCTGCGAACAGGTCAGGCGCTTGCCGGATTTCTGGCAACACCGCGTGCGCCCGCCATTCAACGCGGGCGTTGCGCAGCCAGCCTCCCCAGCTGCCGCATGGCGCGGTCCAGTGCTTCGCTCCATGGCTGGCCGCAGGTCAGGCGCAGATGGTCGGCGTAGTCGCCGCGGCTGGAATACACCTGCCCGGGTGAGGTGCCGATGCCCTTGGCCAGCGCGGCTTCGAACAGCGTCTGGCCGCTGCCGCCATCGGGCAACTGCAGCCACAGCGACAATCCACCTGCTGGCTCGCCGATGCGCGTGCCGGATGGCCAGTGCCGCACGATCGCATCGCGCAGGCGTTGACCGTTGTCGGCCAGCGTGCGGCGCAGCTTGCGCAGATGCCGCTCCAGATCGTGTTGCGCCAGGTAATCGGCCAGGGCCAGCTGCGGCAGGCTCGCGTTGCCGACGGTGGAGAAATACTTGGCGCGCACCAGCGCGTCGGTCCACGGCCCACCGAGCAGCCAGCCCACCCGCAGGCCAGGTGACAACACTTTGGAAAACGAACCACAGGTGATGACGTTGGCGTGCGTGTCGAACTGCCGCAGCGGGCGTGGGCGCTGACCAGACCAGGCCAGCTCCCCGTAGATATCGTCTTCGATCACCACCGTGCCATGCCGTGCGCAACTGTCTACTACGGCGCGCTTGGCGTGATCGGGGGTGAGGCTGCCCAGCGGATTGTTGAAGTTGGGCACCAGGATCGCGGCGCGTGCCGGCGTGCGTTGCAGCAGTGCATCCAGATGCGCAGCGTCAATGCCTTGCCCTGCGCGGTTGGGAACTTCCAGTACCTTCAGGCGCAGCGCGGCGACCGCTTGCAGGATGCCGTGGTAGGTGGGCGTCTCCACCACCACCACATCGCCTGGCGTGGTGATGGTGCGTAACGCCAGGCTGATTGCCTCCATCGCGCCAGCGGTGATCACCACTTCGTCTGCGTCCACGTTGGTGCCGCATTGCGCATACCGCAGCGCGATCTGCCGACGCAGCGCGGCGTGGCCCTGTGGAGGTGCATAGTCCAGTGCCGCAGTGCGCTGGCGGCGTAGCTGGCGCGATATCGCTGCGGCCAGCTGTGCGCCGGGTAGTAGCGCGGGCGCAGGCGTCGCCAGGTGCAGCGGCACCAGGTCGGTACGTGCGAGCAGGTCGAACACGCCCTGCAGGGCGGGATTGGCGATGACGCCCGGCGCGCGACGGCGCGGCGTGGGCGTGGCGGCCGGCAGTGGCGCGGCAGCGGCGCGCACGAAATAGCCGGAACGTGGCCGCGCCTGGACGCGGCCCTCGCGTTCCAGTTGCAGGCAGGCCTGCACGGCGGTGGCGGGGCTGATGCCGTGGCTGGCGGCCAGCTGGCGGATCGAGGGCAGGCGTTCGCCGGCGCGCAGGGTGCCGCGCTCGATCTGGTGCCGCAGCTGTGTGGCCAGCGATTCGTAAAGCAGCATGGGTGCGGCGCCCGCATCTGTATTGGTCTGTTTTTAGCGTATCTGAATCTGTCCTGGTCGCGCATCGCGTCGCAGACTGGCTGTGCCGGGCGACCTGCCCGGTCTTCTGGCGAGGTTGCAACGTGCTGCTTTCCCTGTTCGTGGTCGATGCGTTTACGTGTGTGCGTTTCAAGGGCAACCCTGCGGCGGTGGTGCCGTTGCAGGCATGGTTACCGGTGCCGGTGATGCAGGCGATTGCTGCCGAAAACAATCTGTCCGAAACCGCGTTCTTTGTGCGCGATCACGCTGGCGTCTTCGACATCCGTTGGTTCTCGCCGTTGAAGGAAGTCGGCTTCTGCGGCCATGCGACGCTGGCAAGTGCGTACGTCATTGCGCGCCAGCAGCTGGCACCGTTTCCGTTGCGGCTGCGCGCCCCGGCGGTCGGTGAGATCGGTGTGGAGCAGGTGGACGAAGCGACCTTTGAGATGTGCTTTCCCAATCAGCTGCCGACCCTGGTCACGCAGGCCCCGGCGCCACTGCTGGCCGCGTTGTCGATCGCACCGCAGGCGGTGTATGCCAACGCACAGGCCTACATCGCGGTGTACGCGGACGAGCAGCAGGTGCGTGCCGTAGTGCCCGGCCTGGCGCAGATGCTGGCGTTGGCGCCACGCGATGTGGCCATCACCGCCCCGGGAACCACGCATGACCTGGTGTCGCGTTATTTCTGGCCGGCCAATGGCGGAGCGGAGGATCCTGTCACCGGTTCGATCCATGCAGCGCTGGCACCGTTGTGGGCGCGCACGCTTGGAAAGACCGATCTGCGCGCGCTGCAGGCCTCGGCACGCGGCGGTGAGCTGGCGTGCCGTGTCACGCCGGCGCATGTCTACGTGCGTGGCAGCGCCGTGCAGTATCTGCGTGGGGAGATCACGCTATGAGCGTTGCAGCTGCACCACCGGTGGCGGCGTCGCGCCGCGCAATCTGGCAGCTGCTGTTGGCCGAGGTGTTGATCGGCTCGGTTGGCGTCTTCGTGCATGAAAGCGGCCAGGACCCGGTGACGGCGGTGTTCTACCGCTGCCTGTTTGGCGCACTGTTTCTTACTGTGTGCGGGGTGCTTGGTGGGCACCTGCGCGGGCTATGGCGCGAGCGCCGCCTGCTACGCGATGCGGCCATCAGCGGCGTGCTGCTGGTGTTGAACTGGGTAGCGCTGTTTGCCGGCATGGCGCGCTCGTCGATCGGTGTGGCCACCATGGTGTATCACGTGTTTCCGTTCGTGATGCTGATCCTGGCGGCGGTGGTGCAGGGCGAACGCACGCGTCGCGCCGATCTGGGCTGGACGCTGCTCGCCTTCATCGGCGTGGCGTGTTCGGCAGACCCCTTGCGATTGTGGCAGTCCGCCGACCGCAGCTATCTGCTGGGCATCGGGCTGACGCTGCTGGCGGCACTGCTCTGTGGCGCCTCATTGCTGATGTCCCGACGCATCGGCCGTGAGCGGCCGTTGGCGGTGGTCACCGTGCAGTGCTGGGTCGGGACGCTGCTGCTTATGGGATTTTCCAGCAGCGCTGCGCTGCATCCGGGCATGCATTGGGCCTGGCTGGTGGGCCTGGGCGTGATCCACAGCGGTATTGTCTACGTGCTGTTCTATTCGTCGTACCGCCATCTGCACGTGGCCACCATCGCGGTGCTGGCCTTCGTGTATCCACTGGTGACGCTGCTGTTGGATTACCTGCTGTACGGTCACGCGCTGGCGCCGGTGCAATGGCTGGGCCTGGGCTTGATCGTCTGCGGTACGCTGGCGGTGAATCTGAAATGGCGCTGGCCACGGTGGGCAACTGGCAAGGCAGTGCTGCAGCGGTAACGCGCGCTGCGATGACGAGTAGTCAGTCATTTCGCTCGCATGCTGGAGAGGAGTCAGCGCGGCAGTGTCTTGAAGCCGCACCGGTTTGCGCAACACGATCGTCCGCGCAAACCGGCACGTCATCTGCGCGTCAACGGACGTCGCGCAGTTCCCAGTGATGGCCGGCCAGGGCCTGCATACGCTGCTTGAGCAGGTCGCCGGGGATGCTGGTGGTGGCCACCAGGTCGATGCGCAGGTCGCCCTGCTTGCCGGTCACGGTGGCCGCCGGGTCGGTGACGCCCAGGCTGGGGTCCACCTCGTCCGGGTCGGCCTGCAGCTGGCGCCAGCGGTCGAACCAGGCCGGGTCGCGCAGGGCAGCCTGCAACTGTTCGGCAAAGGCCTCCGCACCATTGGCGCTGAAGCTCACCGCCGGCGCGCTGCCGCGGGCGAGCTTGGGGTCGGGCAGGCTGATCGAATAGCTGACAGGCATGGGCACACACTCGGATGACAGGTGCCGGGCACCTTATGCCAGCGGCGGTGAGCGCGTCGTCGAGGCCTGCTGCCGTGTGCTGGCATGCAGGCGCATGTTTATGCCGAGAAGCTGTGCGGCTCGGCGGCGAAGGCCACCGCCAACGCACCTTTGCCGACGTTGACCATGCCGGTCAGGCTCATCACGCTCTCGAACAGCTCCACGCCCTGCGTCTGGCAGGCGGCCTGCAATGCGGCATAGCCCGGCAGCGCGTGCAGTTCGGCAAGTTCGCCGCCATAGCCCACGCACACGGTGGGCGTCATCAGCCCCTCGCGGAGCTTGCGCACGGTGAAGGCGAACAGCTTTTCGGCCGAGGGTTCGAAGCCCTTGAGCTTGGCCACCGGCTCGGTGACGCCACGGTAGGCGCGCAGCACCGGCTTGATGTCCAGCGCGCTGCCCAGCGCGGCGCCGATCAGGCCCACGCTGCGATCGCCCTTGGTGCGCGCACGCGCACGCAGGTAGTAGAGATCGCGCGGAATCATGTAGCCATAGGTGTGCTCGGCCAATTGCTCGAGCCGGGCGCGGATCGGCGCCACGCCCAGGCCTTGCGCACGCAGGCGTACCGCTTCCACCGCAGTGATGCCCTGGCCTGCGAACAGGTTCAGCGTGTCGATCACCCGCAGCGCGAACGGCGAGGTGTGCCCGGCCGCCTGCCGCACCGGCTTGTAGTCGTTGAGAATCGCAAAGCTCGCCTGGGTGGCGTTGTCGAAGATCTGGCTGCGCAGCTTGGAGATGGTCAGGCAGAACACGTGGTCGTAATCGATGACCAGCCGCTGCAGGAACAGGTCGCGTATCTGGTTGACCGAAAACGGCGTGGTTTCCGCCTCATGGCCGCGCTCGGCCACGTGCGCGTGCAGGAAGCTCAAGGTGGCTTCCTCGTCGCGATGGTCGGCCAGCACGGCTTCGCCGATACGCACGCTGATCGGCAGCACGATGACGTTGTTGCGTTGGATGAAGTCCTGCGGCAAGTCGCACGCACTGTCCACCACGATTCCGATGCGCATCGTCGCCCCCTCCGGCTGTTGCGTCGTCTCTGGATGTGAACGCTATCGCAAATTGGGCGCGAGGCGAAGGGCATTGGTCGGAAGGCGTGTGGGGACGGGTTCGGCGGCAGCGTCGCCGGGGTCTGCTTGATGGCCCGGGCAAGCTGCGCGCAGCATCTGTCCAGGCAGGTCATTGCACGCTGACAGTGCGCCGTAGCGCGATGTGGCAACGCAGCAATCGCCCTCACCAAGGCCGCCGCCACCTGACCGGGATTCGCTGGCGTGGCAGCACGCCGACGACGAACTGAGGACGGGCGCACGCCCCGATTGCCGGGTAGCGCCCGCTATCGCGCGGGCACCCGCAGGCCCCCAGGTTTCGCTATAGCTCCTTGCGACGCGGCGCTGTTAGGGTCCCGCTGCGATCGCTGCCAGGCAGCGGTCCCGACGCCGCAACGGTGGCGTCGCGCGCTGAATCCAAGGGAGACACCACATGCAGCAGACTCAACATCGCATCCTCGACCAGGCCACTGCGCAGGCGCCCACCACACGGCGGCGTGCCTCGCGCTGGTGGAAGGCCGCCCTGACCCTCGGGCTGGTGGCACTCGCGCCGGTCGCGCTGGCCGGGCCGTACAAGATCTTCGGCAACCACTACGCGTGGGTGAACAACTTCAACGATCCCAACAACATCATCCAGGGCACGTTCGGCACCGGCAGCACGCCGGAGCTCACCGTCACCTTCAACTTCGCCGACTACAACCTCTACGGATATCCGGCGATCGTGCGCGGCTGGCATTACGACTGGAACCCCACCAGCGACACGCTGTTTCCGAAGCAGATCTCCTCGATCAGCTCGATCCCGATGAAGTTCAGCTACAGCGCCGTCGGCACCAACCTGGCGGGCGATTTCGCCTACGACATCTTCTTCCGCTGGGATACCGCCAAAGGCAATCCGCAGCTGGAAGTGATGATCTGGGGCGACCACAACTCCTGGCCGATCGGCACGCTGACCGCCAGCAAGGTGATCACCGCTGGCGGGCGCACCTTTGATCTGTGGGAAGGCTTCAACTCCGGTGCGGGCTATTACGTCTACACCTTCATCCCGACCGGAACCGCGGGGCAGGCCACGCTGAAGACCAGCGGCAGCCTCAACGTGGATGCCAAGCCGTTCCTCAACTGGTTGCAGACCAACCGCTCGAAGGATGGCCGCTACAACAACAGCATGTATCTGCATGCGGCCGAAGCAGGTTTCGAAGTGGTGCGCGGCAATGGCTGGGCCAAGGTCAGCGCCACGATGGACGCCAAGTAACAGCGGCGATCAGCGCGGCCACGGTTGGCGTTGTCGTTGCTGGCCCCCGGTCGGCCTTGATCACCTCCTAGCCGGCGCGATGATCAAAACGCGTTACACCAGTAAAGGTGTAACGCGTTTCTTCGTGCGCGCACATCTGGTGCTGAGCGCGAAATGCGAAGGGATGCGCGATGTTTTCTCTCGCTGCTGGCTTCGGATATTGCGTAACGGCTTCGTTAACCGGTGTATCGCCCAAGAGCGCATGTGCAGAAGTAGGCAAGTTGTCCGTCCATCACTGGAGTCCACATGCAAACGTCCACACACGCAGTGCGTTTCGCCCCCTCATGGCTTGCAGGCAGTGTCGTTGCCGCACTTCTGCTTACCGCCGGTACTGCCATCGCCTACACCGGGCAGACCAAGGTATACGGCACGCAATACGCCTATAACAACAATTTCAACGACAGCAATAACGCCATCACCGCGACATTCGGTAGCGGCAGCACGCCCAGCATGACGGTGTCCTACAGCCTGCCCAGTGGGCAGCTTTACGGCTACCCAGCCATCTGCCGCGGCTGGCATTACACGATGAACCCGGCCACCGACAGCTTCTTTCCGCATCAGGTATCGGCGATCAAGACATTGAGCGGCGCGGTGGCCTTCACCACCAAGGGCAGTGGGCAAACCGGGGATTTCGCCTATGACTTGTTCTTCCGCAAGGACGCAAGCAAGGGCACGCCGCAGCTGGAAGTGATGATCTGGGGTGCCAACAACTCCTATCCCCTGGGTACGTTGAGCGTGCCCAACGCGATCAGCTCCGGCGGTGTCAGCTACGACCTGTGGCAAGGCAATAACGATGCTGCGGGCTATTACGTCTACACCTTCATTCCGCATGGCACGGCAGGCAACAGTAATCCGCTGCCAACCAGTGGCCACATCAACGCCAACATCAAGGCGTTTCTCGACAGGTTGCAGACCTTGCGCAGTGGCGATGGCCGCTACAGCAATGCCTTGTATCTGCAAGTGGTGGAGGGTGGCTTCGAGGTGACCGGTGTTACCGGAAGCGTGTCGTTGAGCGGTGGCATCACCGCCAATTGATGCTATGCACCGCACACCACGCGTTCTGCCGTGCGCTATGCGGGCACCCGCACGTGGCGTGATTACGGTGCGACCAGCTGCACGCTGTCGTAGACGATGGCCGGGCTGAGGAAGCCATTGTCCGGCGACCCCGAGGCCAGGCTGATGGCGATCCGGTTGCTGCCGGCCTGCAGCGCCGTCGCCGGGATATCCACCTCGTACAACGTGTTGTTGCCGCGTGTGGTGCCACGGGTGATGCCGCGCGTCTTGGGTTGATTCGGTGCAGCGGGGACCGGGGCGTTCCAGCGTGCGTTGACGGCGATCTGCGGGCGCGCGCTGACCTGCGCCAACGGCACGAAGATGCGCAGCCGATAGCTGCGCACTTCGCTGCTGCTCAAGCTAAACACGATCTGTGTGGGTGTGTTGATCCCGCGCCACTGCACCGCCGGAAAGCTGCCCACGCTGCTTGATCCCACCGTGTAGGTGACCGGTGCCCAGCGCATGCGCGCATCGGACGGATGCGCGCGCGGCAGCAGATCTGCGTACTGGAAGCCGCCTGGCGTGCCATCGGGAACGCCGATCTGCCACTTCACCGCGCCGGGCAAGCTCACCGCCTGCAGCGCGGCCTGTGCGGTGGCGCCGGCAAACACCTCGACATCGCGTTGCGCCACCTCCAGCTCGTGTTGATAGAGCGTCATGCGGTAGCGGCCCGGGCGCACGCCGTTGATCTGGTAGTCGCCGCTGCCAGTGGCCGTGGCCCAGTATTGCGCTTGAGCGTTGCGCAAGCCGACCACTGCCGGCTGCCCCGCCAGCACGCCGCTCACGCGCCCGGCAAGCGTGCCGCGCCCGTCCGCTGCCAGGTAGCCGCTCAAGCCCAGGCTGGTATCGATGAAGTCGGTGCTGGTCTGTGCGGAGGAAGGCGCACCGCCGTCGGTGAACAACAGGCCGTACACGCCGTGCAATCCACCGCGGAAGGCTTCGGTCTGGGTGTGGTCCGAATACATGTAGTTGTACAACTCATGGGTGACGCGGGTTTTCTGTGTGGCGATGTCCTTGAAGAACGGCCCGCCCGCACTGCGCTCGCGATTGCCCATCAGCATGAACACCGCCACGCCGTTGCCGCTCACGCCATGCAGCGGGTCTTCGAACATGCGCCGGGCCGAGTAGAACTTGGAGCTGGTCCGCCCATCCGGCAGCAGGAACACGTCTTCGCCTTCAATCGCAGTGCCGACGCTGGAATCCGGTTCCTGCAATGCGCTCGGCAGCTTGGCCACGTTCAAGCGGGCGATGAAGCGCAGCTCGCCCACCGGCAGCAGGCTGGGCGCGGAGGTGGCCATGTAGATGGCATTACGGCCCTTGCGCGCGATGTAGTACTGGGTGAGGTCGCCGGCCTTGGCCGTGACCACGATGGCGCCGCCCACCACGCGTGCCTCCACGCTGGCGGTGCCTAGCCCGGAGGCGATATGCGATCCCTTGGATTCGGTGGTCTGCAGTTCGTTGCCGCGGTAGCGCATCGACACGAGATCGCCGTTGCTGGCGTTGACCGAAAACAGCAGTTCGGCGCCGGTATCCACCACGATGCGGTCGCCACTGCGGGTGATGCCGAAGGCGGCGGATGCGGGCGCGACGACGCCGGCGTAGAGCACGAGCGCGCAGGCCAGCGTGCGCAGCGGGATGCGATGCATGTCGATCTCCGTAACCAGCAAGGCGCGGTGCGCCGATGCGCGATGCTAGGCGGGCGCGGCTGCAGCGGCGATAACCGCAGCCCAGGAGCGTGCGCTGGGTTCACGCCCGGCACGCGAAGCGCAGTGCAGGTCACGCTCGCGGTGCGACCGGCATGCGTCGCCGCTGATGCGCGGCCCCGCCGGCTGCGCAAACCGGCGGTGACGGCTACGGCGATGGCGGCGGTGTGGCGGCCTGGCGTTTGGCATCGCTCGCCGCCTGGATGGCGCGCATCCACTGGTCGCGTTTGCCAAGCACGAAGCGATGCTCGCTGCCATCGGCCAGCTGCACCGCCAGCGAATTGGGTGCCAGCGGCAGCAGGCCGAGCAGGCGCGTCCAGCACAACTGCAGCGATGCGATCTGCAGCAGCATGATGGTCAGTGACTGGGTCTGGATGTTGAAGGCATGCGGCTGGAAGTGCAGCGCATCGGCGGTCAGGATCAGCCGCCCGCCCACCGTTTCCAGGCCGCGTTGCAGATTGGCGGGCGCCTGCTGCAGGACACGCTGTTGAATCGACCCCGTCGTGCTGCCCTGGAACATGTCATTGCTCCCTGGGCGCGCTCGCGCAGTCGCGACGTGGCTGCCATTGCCAGCGGCCGGCCTGCTCGACCAGGCGCACCTGCCACTGCTGCGTCTCATCGCTCAGGCAGGTGGCAGTGGCCCGCAGCTGCTGCGCGGTGCTCCACTGCGGTGCGTCCAGCGTGGCGATGATGCCGGGCTCGGCAGCGTCGTCGCTGAGCAGGGCATTGGTCGTGGACGCAAGCTGCTTTCCGCCGATGCTCAGCACCTGCCACTCCTCGCCATCCATGCCATCGGGCTGCGCGGTGGCCAGATAGCGGCTGTGGTCTGGCGCGATCACCACGCGCAGGCCGCCCGGCGTCTGCGTGCCGGTGCGTGCGTCGATCAAGGTGCCGGCGAAGGTGCCGCCGTCGCGATGCTGCAGCAGCAGGTAGCCATCGCGCCGATCACAAAAGCGGTAGTCCTCGCCCTCCAGCGGTTCGTCGAAGGGCGCGGTGTCGGCAAAGACCTGCACGCCGGCCGGCGTGGTGACCTGCAGGCGATGCGCGGACACCCGTTGCACCATGCCGCCACCGCGTGCGGCGATGGCGCTGGCTTCCTGCGCGGGGTCGTCGCCTTCCGCGCAGCCCAGCGCGAGCGATGCGCCTTCGACTGGCGTTGCTGCTGCGGCGGGTGTTGCCGGCGCGCTGGTCGCCGATGTGGTCGGCGTCGCTGCCGACGGCGATGGTGCGGGAGCAGGCGCGGGCGCACGCTCACAGCCGGCCAGCGCAAGCAGCGTGCAGAGGGCGGTGATGCGTGTCAGCGCCGTGGTCATCGAACCGGCCATTCGTGTCTCCAGAAAAAGTGACTCACTGCTGCGCTACATGATGCGATGCACGCATGACACGGCGACGCAGCAATACGTCGCAGCAGTAGGCAAGCAGCCCGCCGATCAGATACATCACCAGGTCGTGCAGCGTGGCGGTGTTGCCAAGCGCGATGTAGGCGGCGCTGCCGGGGCGCAGACCAAGCCGATCGGCCAGGTGAACAGCCTGCAGCCCTTCGATCAGCAGGCCGATGGCAATTGCCAGCACGCCTGCCCACCGCGGCGGGCAGGCGAACACACCGCGCAGGCCGCAATACACCAGCGCCACCGCCAACACATCGCCCAGGCTGCCGCGCACCCATGGCCCGCCGATCCAGCCGGCGGCGATGGCCACTTCGATCAAGAAGATGGCCGCCGCGATGAGTAAATAAGTGATGCGGGTCCGTCGCGGCATGCTGCTCATCGGGCGGTCGCTGCGGCGCGTTTGCGGCCCATGGTGAAGCTGGTGCTGAGCGGAATGCTGACCCCGCGCTGGCGGTCATTGACGGTGACCTGCACCTGCCAGCGGCCCGGCGGGTCGTCGGCTTCGGCTTCCACATGCAGGCTAGCCTGAGCCATGTAGACATTGCGTGGGTCGCCGCTGAGTTCGCCCTGCAGGCAGGGCGTATCGGTGGTGTTCTGCGCGAAGTGCCCGGTCGGGTCGATGATGCGGATGTTGCACACCACGTCGGTATGCCGCTGCGCATCCAGGCCCGGGTTGGAGAGCAGGATCAGCATGAACAACACCTCGCCGGTAGCGAGGTGATCCACCTCATTGAAGTGCGGCGTGGTGTCGCTGGGCGTATTCCATTTCTGTTGCCAGTCCGCGTCGGGGGTCAATAACAGGCTAGCGCCCAGGTCCTGCACCGCCTTGCGGCTAGAGGAGTTGGGAATCGGTTGGCCTTGCGTATCGATCCAGCCGGATTGGGCGCTGGCCAGCAGCGGCAGCAGCAACAACGACAACAGCAGTGTGCGCATCAGGCGCATGGGCAATCCTTTGCGATGAGGTGTCGCAGGCGTGTCGCCTGCGACGGTGGAGTGCATTGCGATGCTTGCAGTGCAGTGCAGTGCGCGGCAATGCGGCACTCACGGTGTACTGCGACCACTGTCAGCGACGCAGTCGTCTGCGCCGCGCAGCTCAGCGTTGGTAGGCGCGTGGCAACGGGCCGGCCTGCTGCAGATAGCGGTCGCGCAGATCGGTCTGGCGCGAGCGCATCGGCATGTCACGCCCGCCCATCCAGACCTGTTCTGCGTAATGCGCCACATCCAGCGGGTCGCCGTCCCACAGCACCAGGTCGGCCTGCTTGCCAACCGCAATGCTGCCGATGCGATCGCCCACGCCAAAGATTTCCGCCGGCACGCGGGTCAGCCCGGCCAAGCCAGATTCCCATGGCAGGCCATTGGCCACGGCATTACCGGCCAGCTGACGCAACTTGCGCGCGTTGTGCGAGGCATCGCCGCTCTGGGTGAAGCTCACCTCCACGCCGGCCGCGCGCAGGCGTGCGGCGTTTTCCAGCGTGGCGCCGATCTGGTCGAAGGTGGAAGGCAGATCCGCCAACGCATCCACCAACACCGGCACCTTGGCCTGCGCCAGCTGCGGGGCGAGCTTCCACGCTTCGGTGCCGCCGGCAATGGCAATGCGCACCTTCTCGCGCTGCGCCCAGCGCAGCAGCTGGCGAATGTCCGCAGCCCGTTCCACCTGCACCACGATGCGGCCCTGGCCGGCCAGATAGTTGGCCAGCACGCTGCGGCCAACCGGGGTCAGCAAGGCATGCGGCGAGTCTGCCGGCACGCGCCCGCGTGCTTCGGCCACCAGCTGATCGAGCAGCATCCACTGCGCGGCGCGCGAGCTGCCGGTCAGGTCCGACGCGGCCGCACCCAGACGAATGAACAAGGCATGCGGGCCCACCGGATCAGGCCCGCCGTCCAGGCGCACGATGCTGCCTTGGCCGGCGATGAACGCGCCGCTGGTGGTCGCCCCGAGCGCGGTGAAGCCGATGCCTTCCACGCGTGCTACCGGGATCAGCACCGAGTCCGGGTTGTAGGCCAGGGTGACGTCGAATTCCGGGCGCATCGGCTGCTCGGTCAGCTTGACGCCGCTGTCCACCGTGGCGGCTTCGCCGGACACTTCTTCGATACCGATCTCGGTGATGCCGCCGAACAGGGCCGGCGTCAGCGGGCGGCCCTTGGCCTCCACCACGCGGCCATCGGTGGGCACGGCCAGGCCAGTGCCGATGGCGCGAATCACGCCGCCCTGCACCAGTACATCGGTATTGCGCAACGTGCCCTGGCTGGTGGCGGTGTGCACGGTGGCGCCGCGGATCAGCACCTGCTGCGCAACCGCCGGCAATGCCAATGCAGCCAGCACTACGGCAGACAACGCACGCAGGCGCGGGCGGCGGAACATGGCGCGGCTCATCGTGCCACCTCCTGGCCCAGCATGAAGTCGGAGACCGGTTGCAACCTGCGGTCGTGGCGGTCGTACACCTGCGCGCCGTCGATATACACCTGCTCGGCCAGTGCGTAGGAACTGAAGGGGTTGCCGTTCCACACCACCATATCGCCCATCTTGCCCGGCTCCAGCGCACCGGTCTGTTGCTCGATGCCCAGCGCCTTGGCGGCGTTGCTGGTGAGCCAGCGGATGGCACGTTCGGGCGGAATCTCCATGCCGGCGCGGCGCGCGTTGGCAATCACCTTGGCCGCTTCCTGATTGAGCCGCTGAATGCCTTCTTCGGAATCCGAATGCACGATGGCGCAGCTGTTGGCCGGGCGATCGACGATGGCGATGTTTTCCTGGATGCCGTCGAAGGCTTCCATCTTGAAGCCCCACCAGTCGGCCCACAGCGCGCCGCAGACGTTTTCCTGCGCCAACCGGTCGGCCAGCTTGTAGGCTTCCACACCGTGATGGAACGCGGCGATGTGGAATCCGAACTCCTTGGCCAGATCCAGCATGGTGGCCATTTCATCGGCGCGGTAGCAGTGGATGTGCACGCGGATGTCGCCGTTGATGGCACCGGCCAGCGTGTCCAGCTTGAGATCGCGCTTGCCACCGGCATCGCCGCTGCTGTCGTTGTCGCCGCCGCCGCTCCACCAGTGGCGCTTCTTCTCGCTCTTCTTGGGCGCGTTCTTGTTCAAGTATTCGGCCGCGTCGATGAAGGCCGCGCGGTAACCGGCAACGTTGCCCATGCGCGTGGCCGGTCCGCCTTTTTCGCCATACACGCGCTTGGGGTTTTCGCCGCAGGCCATCTTCAGGCCCCACGGCGCACCGGGAAATTTCATGCCCTGGTAGGTGGTGGCCGCCACGTTCTTGAGGGTGACACCACGGCCACCAATCAGGTTGGCCGAGCCGGGCAGCACCTGCAGCGAGGTGATGCCGCCAGCCAGTGCCGTGCCGAAGCCCGGGTCCTGCGGCCACACCGAATGCTCGGCCCACACGTTGGGGGTGACCGGGGCGGTCATTTCGTTGCCGTCGCTGTGGGCGCTGACGCCCGGGCTGGGGTACACGCCCAGGTGCGAGTGCACGTCGATGATGCCCGGCGTCACCCACTTGCCGGTGCCGTCGATGCGGCGCGCGTCGGCGGGCACCTCCAGGCCACGGCCGACCGCAGCCACCTTGCCGTCGCGCAGCAGTACGTCGGCATCGTCCAGGCGCTGGCCGGTGCCGGTGAGCACGGTGGCATGCTGGATCAGCACTGGGCCAGAGGCGAGCGCGTGGTAGGTGCTGGGGTACGGGTCTTCGACGAAACGCGACGCGGCCGCGGCAGGCCCGCACAGCACAGCCGCGCCCAGCGCGGCGAACAGGATGGAACGCATGGATTTCCCCGGTGGAACGAAAGACGTCTGCGCAAACCTAGCGGCCGGCGGCGCGCTTGCCAAGTGCTGATGGTTGCGGCGCAGCGGGCTCATCACGCCTGCAGGCGCATGCTGTGCCGTATTCATTGGGGAGAATGTCGATGATTGCCAAAACCGAACGCAACAAACAGGCCGATGTGGTGCTGGCTTTCTGGGAACTGGCCGGCGAGGCGCGCTGGTTTACCCGCAACGACGCCTTCGACGCCAACGTGCGCCAGCATTTCAGCGAGCAGCATTTTGCCGCGGCACGGGGCGAGTACGCCGATTGGATGACCCGCGCCGAAGATGCGCTGGCCTTGTTGTTGCTGCTCGACCAGATTCCGCGCAATGCATTCCGGGGCAGTGCGCACGCCTATGCCACCGACGGCCTGGCGCTGTTCTACGCCAAGCAGGCCATTGCACGCGGCTTCGACCAGCAGGTATCAGTGCAATTGCGCCTGTTCTTCTATCTGCCATTCGAGCATGCGGAAGAGTTGCAGGAGCAGGCACGCTCGGTGACATTGATCACCGCGCTCGGCGAGGCCGAGACCACGCGCTATGCGCTGGAGCACCAGCAGATCATTCAGCGCTTCGGTCGTTTCCCGCATCGCAATGCCGTGCTGGGGCGCGAGACCACCGTCGAAGAGCAGCAGTTTCTCGACGAAGGTGGGTTTGCCGGTTAGATCGTTGATGAGTGCGGCGCGCGCTGTCCCCAAGTGGGTATGACGGCGAGCCTGGCATCTGCGCGCAGGCGCTGAAGCAGGCGCTGAAGATAGTGTTGACTGCCCGGATCGCGTGCGTCTGGATCTGCAAGCAGCCAAATGCGTGGGCGCACGCAGTGTTGATGCGTGCGCGCCCAGCCGATTCTGAAAGATGCTGATGACTGAGCAGATCGCGTTGTCTGCACCTCAACGCAATTGCGTGGATGGAAGCACGCAGGGCTGATCTGCGTGCGTCCAAGCCAATCACGCGTTCTCATGCATCGACAGGCGGCTCCCTGCACGTGTTCGATGCCTCAGCAGCCGCCCATCAAGGTCTCGCTCTGCCAGCGGTCGCCTTCGCCCAGCAGTAGATAGAACCCGTAGGTTTCATAACCGCTGTCGGACAGCACGAAGTCCAGCGTGCCGTTGCCGTCGATGTCGCCGAACTGCAGCAAGTGCGTGCTGCGTGGCAGGCCTTCGCAGTCGTCGCAGCCATTCTCGGCGTTGCCCTGGCGTAGCTGCCAGCGCTGGCCGGTGTGCTCCAGCAGGGCGAACACCGTGAGCACGCCGGTAGGGCTTTCGGTGTTGCCGGTCTGGGTGGGGTGGCTCTGGGTGAGCACGGCCACGCGGCGTTGCGGTGCGCGCGCATCGGTGAAGATCTGTAGCGACGCGGCGTCGTTGGCACGGTCTGCCGCAAATGCCGCCAACGCCTTGTTCAATGCCGCCGGCTTGACCTTCTGCCGCAGCTGCGCGCTCTCACCAAGCAGGCGAAGCAGCTCGGTCTGCTCGCTCGGCGTGGCCGCGCGCGTGGCAAAGCGCTGGCCCGGGTTAAGGTCTACCGACGACAGCAAGACCGGCGTGGTCGGCGATGTCGCGCCTTTGAAGCGCAGGCGCGCGGTGCCGCCGCACATGCTGTTGTCGTCCACGCTCAATGCGGTCAGGCGCACTGCGCCGGTGGAGGCGCCTGCATCGAACAGCTGCAGCGGCTGGCCGATCAGCGAGCGCGGCATGGTGGCTTCCTGCACTACGCCACGGCCCAGCCACACCGGCACGTATTCGAACGGCTCATCCGCGGTCTGGGTGTCGTAGATCTGCACCAGCATCACCGCACGCAGCGGTGCGGCGGCGTGCGCGGCCAGCGGCAGCAGGGCGGTGAGGGCGAGGGAAAGCAATCGGCAGTGCATGCGCATCGGTGTCCTTGTGATGGGAGGCATGAAAAAACGGACGCTCCATGGGAGCGCCCGTTCGGGTGTCACGGCGGCCGTGCGTGGCCACCCGGCGTGCTCAGTACTTGGGCACGCCGTTGTCCACCGCGTCCGACCAGGCATCGATGCCGCCGGTCACGTTGTAGACGTTGGTGAAGCCCAGGCCGCGGAAATGCTCGGCCGCCTGCAGGCTGCGCCCGCCGCGGTGGCACAGGAACGCCAGCGGGGTGTCCTTGGGCAGTTGCTCGATCTCCAGGCGCTCGTGTGCGTCCAGGGTGCGGAACGGCGCCGCCACCGTGGCCAGCGCACGCTCATCGGCCGGGCGCACGTCCACCACAGTCAGCGTACCGGCCTTGAGACGGTCGTCGGCATCGCGCACCGCCAGCTCCTGCACCGGCTTGGGCGCGTTGGGGTTGTCGATGGCCAGGCCGCGGCCACGGATGTCGTCCACCCAGTCGATGGTGATGCCGTCGGCGCGGCGCGCGCTGGCCAGGTCGAACTGCACGCGCAGCCCGTTGGACTCGGCGGCGATAGCGTTCGGGTTGGTTGGCGCCAGCTGGAAGTTCGGCTGGAAATTGGCATCGATGGCCAGCGTCAGCGAGGCATCCGGTGCATCGGCCAACGCACCCTTGAGCATCTCGACCGCAGCCGGGGTGATGGTGATCTTGGGCGGGCTGCGGTCCGGTGCCTGCAGGCCGAGCATGCTGCTCAGCTCGCCGCTGTCGGCCATCTGCACGATGATGTCGCTGCCGCCGATCAGCTCGCCATCCACATACAGCTGCGGAATGGTCGGCCAGTCGCCGTAGGCCTTGATGCCTTCGCGGATTTCCTGGTCGGCCAGCACGTTGACGTGGGCATAGTCGATGCCCAGGCCGTCCAGCACGCCGATGGCCTTGGCCGAGAAGCCGCACTGCGGCATGCCGGGCTGGCCTTTCATGAAGAGGACCACGCGGTTGGATTGCAGCAGCGTATCGATGCGGGAACGCAGGGCGGGATCGAGGGACATGGCAGCACTTCGGTCAGATCGTGGAGGCCGACCATTCTACGCCCCGTGGCATCATGAGGCATGACCACGCTGGAAACGCTGTATCGCATCCCCTCGCGCCCGTACCGCTGGGTCGGCTGGCTGGCCGTCTCGCAGCTGGCCGTGGCGCTGCTGTGGTGGCGGTTGGGCTGGGCCTGGGGGCTGCCAGCGTTGCTGCTCTCGCATGCATTGTTCGTTGCGCCGGTGTTCTTGCCGCGCGCACGCCTGTACGCGCCGGTGGTGTCGCGTTTGCCCGGGCAGGGGCCGCAGGTGTGGCTGACCATCGACGATGGCCCTTCCGACGACACCGTGGCCATGCTCGACCTGCTCGATGCGCACCGCGCCAGCGCCACCTTCTTCGTGGTGGGCGAACGCGCCGCACAGCGGCCTGAACTGGTGCGCGAAATCGTGCGCCGCGGCCATGGCATCGGCAATCACAGCCACAGCCATCCGCAGGCCTGGTTCTGGGCGCTGGGCCCGCGCCGCATGGCGCGCGAGATCGGCGACGCGCAACAGGCGCTGGCGGACATCACCGGCCAGCCACCTCGGCTGTACCGCTCGGTGGTAGGCATGACCAACCCATTCGTTGCGGCCGCGCTGCGTGAGCACGGCCTGACACGCGTGGCCTGGAGTGCACGCGGCTTCGACGGCGTGCGCTGCGAACCCGACACCACAGTGGCGCGCATCGTGCGCAGCCTTGACCCGGGCGCCATCGTGCTGCTGCACGAAGGCGCCGCGCACGGCCACAACGTCACCATCCTGCGCGGCGTGCTTGAGGCGATGCAGGCGCGTGGGTTGGTCGCGCGGCGCCCGGATTGACGGCGCGGCTGTGTTGCAAATCCGTTCTCGCGGAACACGGCGACGCATGCGCAAGGCGTGCGCAGTGCCATTCATGACGGCGCTGTTCGGCCGACGTCTGATGGAGCTGAGTTTGCAGGTCACGTCATGGGGGAGGCGATCGCATGCTTCGGCAATGCATTTTCGGCGGCAGCTCCAAGGCCCTGGCCGATGGCATTTGAAAATGCATTCTTCCTTACGGAAGCCGTAGCAGGCCGACGTCCATCGCTACGTACTGCGTCAGCACGAAAGATGCGACGCAACCGGATACGCACAAGAGCGCACGATTTTCCATTGAGAACGTGCCGCTCGCCGATCCCCGCAACGCAGCGGGGGACCGGCAGCACGGCTCAGCGCGGCTCGGCCACGATCAGCCAGTTGTTGAATGGCGTGTTGCCGTAGAGCGGCGCAAACGTCGCGCGCAGGCCGGCGGCATCCAGTTGCGCCTGCAGGCTGTCGCGGGTGGGATAGCTGCGCGGCATGCGCTGCATCCAGCCGCTCAGGTGCGCCAGCACGTCGGTGACACGGCTGGTGCGGCCACGGCCGCTGTCATCGCCCAGCGCGCTGCGGATGACCAGTTTGGCGCCCGGCGTCAGCATCTGCGCCACGTTGTGCAGCAGGCTGGCCTGCATGTCGGCCTGCAGATACTGCAGCACGTCCAGGATGGTGACGCTGCCACTGTGTTGCGGCCACGCCACACTCAGATCGACCACGGCGAATTGCGTATTGCCCAACGCCGAGCGCTGCGCGATGTGCTGCGCGCGGCGGATCTTGGACGCATCCACATCCACGCCGTGATACCCCAGCGTCTGGCCATCGGCGCGCAATGCATGGGCCAGCAGCCCAAGCCCGCAGCCCAGGTCCAGCACCGGCGCGGTGGTGCTGCGTAGCTCTGCCAATACGCCGGGATACAGCGGGTCGGTGCGCAGCTTGGCCTGCGTGTAGTAGTAGTCGTAGCGGTTACCCAACGGATGCGGCGGCAGAAATGCGCGTGCGATCGCCAGCGCCTGCGGGCGGCTCATGGGTTGGGTGGCGGTGGTGTGCAATGTCGGTCCTTGGCAGTGAGGCGTCTAACGCGGCTAGCTGAGTGCGTCGCGCGCGGCGGGCAGCGCCAGCGCAGTCCAGCGCGCATACATCGCACCGGACGGATGCAGGCCATCATCGACGAGCATGTCCGGTGCATCGCCGCCGTCGCGGCTGGTGGCGGTGATGTCGATGAAGCGCACCGCGCGTGCCGCGCAGCGTTCGGCGGCCACCGTGTTGAATGCATCGATCTGTGCGGCGATCAGGGCCGCATCGCGTCCTTGTGCGCGCGCGAATGGGGTCAGCCCCCAATCGGGAATCGACAGCACCACCACGCGTTCGGGACGCGCATCGGCAAAGCCAATCGCGCGCAGCAATAAATCGTCGAACTCGGCGCGGTAGGCGTCCAGCGTGCGCTCGCGGTACTGATTGTTGACCCCGATCAACAGGCTCACCAGATCGAACGGGCCCTGCGGCGCGGCCGCGTCGATCCCGGCCTGCAACTCGTCGGTGGTCCAGCCGGTGGTGGCGATCAGTTGCGGCGCTGCCACCGGCCAGCCATAGGCCCGCAGGCCTTCGGCCAGTTGCTCCGGCCAGCGCTGCTCGGCGGCGACGCCCTCGCCGATGGTGTAGGAGTCGCCCAGCGCCAGATAGCGCCGCGGCAGGCCGACCGCCGCCATCACGCCACGCTGCGCGACTTGAGCGGCACGACCTTGGTCACCGCCTCTGCACGTCGCGTCAGGGCGCGATCGATGCGCGCAAACACATCGCGCATCACCGCAGCTTCGGGCATCAGCGTCACGCGGAAATGGTGGCGATACGGCACGTTGAAGCTGGAGCCCGGCACCACCAGCACGCCTTCGTCGTTCATCAGATCCAGCGCGAAGGTGTGGTCGTCGAAAGCACGCGCCGCCGGCCCCACCACTGCCGGGAACGCATACAGCGCGCCGGCCGGTGCAACCAACGACAGATGTGAGCTGGCCGCGCATGCTTCGATCACCGCGCGGCGGGTCTCGTACAGGCGTCCACCCGGCGCGCACAGCGCCGAGATGGTGTCCGGCCCGTTGACTGCCGCGTCGATTGCATACTGGCCCGGCACATTCGCGCACAGGCGCAGCGCGCCGAGCAGGTCCATGGCGTTGCGCAGATCGTTGATGCGCGATTGCTCACCGGACAACAGCGCCCAACCCACCCGCCAGCCGCAGGCGCGGTGCACCTTGCTCAGCCCGCTGAAGGTGATGCACGGGTGCTCGCCAGCCAGCGGTGCCACCGGCACAAACGCCGCACCGTCATACAGCACCTGGTCGTAGATCTCGTCCACCATCAACAGCAGGTTGTGCTTGACCGCGATGGCGACGATGCGCTCCAGCAACTCGCGCGAATAACTGGCGCCGCTGGGGTTGTTCGGATTGATCAGCACGATGGCGCGCGTGCGCGACGACACCAGTGTCTCGATTTCCACCGGGTCCGGCTGGAAGCCATTCTCCGGCGCGCAGCGGTAATACACCGGGCGGCCGTCGTTGAGGATGGTGGCCGCCGACCACAGCGGGTAATCGGGCGAGGGCACCAGCACTTCGTCGCCGGGGTTCAGCAGGGCGCGCAGTGACAGGTCGATCAGTTCGCTGACGCCGTTGCCGATAAAGATCCGGTCCGGATGTGCATCCGGATGCTGGCGGCGCGCATACGCGGCCGCGATCGCCTCGCGTGCTTCCGGCAGGCCCTGCTGATGCGTATAGGGATCGGTGCGGCCCATGTCGTCGGCAATCGCACGCTGCAGATGCTCCGGCGCACGGAACCCGAATGCACCGGGGTTACCGATATTGAGCTTGATCAGCTTGCGGCCCTGCGCCTCCAGCTCCCGCGCTCGCCGCGCCAGTTCGCCCCGGATCTCGTAGCGGACTTCGGACAGGCGCTCGCGGATGGCGAGCGGCTTTTGCAGGGCGGTGGACATACGGCAGGCCGGTTGTAGGCGTGAGACTTGGCATGGTAGCGGAAATATGACAGGCGGACATGCTTGCATCGGCAACGATGTCAAGGGGCTGGTCGGACGTCGGCGGCTGATTAGGGATCAGGTCCTGGTTACAGGTGTACACGATCAAGTGGCGGCGTCTCAGCTTGGGAGACGCTTGATTGAGAAGATTGATCGAAGTCGAGGAGTCGGCTGATTGACAGCTTCTTAACATCTCCAGATTCTATTCCATCACTTGAGCCCGGCTTGGGCTCTACAGCAAGGAACGCGTATGTCAGGGGGAAGTGCGTCGCTCTCGTTGCTCGAGGGCGGCTCGTCGGTGCAAGACCGACCGGATCTGGGACTACAGGGGCTGGTCCTGCTAGCGCAATTTCATGGGGTTGCCGCCGACGCAGTGCAACTGGCGCATGGGTTTGGCCGAGGCGGGGAGCCGTTCAACGAAACCACGTTGCTGCTGGCCGCCAAGCAGTTGGGGCTGAAAGCCAAAGTCGTTGCCCAGCCGGCCGCACGGATCGGCATGGCCGCCTTACCGGCCCTGGCCCTGGTGCCGGATGGCGAAGCCTTTATCGTCGCCAAGGTCGGTGCGGACCAGATCCTGATCCACGATCTGGTCGAAAAGCGGCCGCGCTCCATCTCGCCTGCCGAGTTCGAAGCGCGTTACCAGGGGCGATTGTTGCAGGTGGCCTCGCGGGCTTCGGTGCTCGGCGACCTGGCCAAGTTCGACTTCAGCTGGTTCATTCCGGCAGTGGTCAAGTACCGCAAGTTGATGATCGAGGTTTTTATCGTCTCGTTCTTCATCCAGCTGTTCGCGCTGATCACGCCACTGTTCTATCAAGTGGTGATGGACAAGGTGCTGGTGCACAACGGCCTGACAACTTTGGACGTCATCGCAATTGGTCTGGTTTCGATGGCGGTGTTCGATGTGTTGCTATCGGGCCTGCGCACCTATGTCTTCGCCCACACCACCAGCAAGATCGATGTGGAACTGGGTGCACGCTTGTTCCGGCACGTGTTGTCGCTGCCGCTGGCGTACTTCGAATCGCGGCGGGTAGGCGACACCATCGCGCGTGTCCGCGAGCTAGAGAATATCCGCAACTTCCTGACCGGGCAGGCGCTGACCTCGGTACTGGACCTGTTCTTTACGGTGGTCTTCTTGTCGGTGATGTTCTGGTACAGCGGTTGGCTGACCTTGATCGTGGTGCTGTCGTTGCCGCTGTATGCCACGATCTCGGGACTGATTACCCCGGTGCTGCGCCAGCGTTTGAACGACAAGTTCGCGCGTGGCGCAGACAACCAGTCCTTCCTGGCGGAAACGGTCAGCGGCATCGGCACGGTCAAGGCTATGGCAGTGGATCCGCGCGTGACCCGCACCTGGGACAACCAGCTGGCCGGCTATGTCAGTGCCGGTTTCAACGTCACCCGCATTGCAACGCTGGGCCAGCAGGGCGTGCAGTTGGTGCAGAAGCTCACCGCTGTCGCGGTGCTGTTCTGGGGCGCCAAGTTGGTGATGGAAGGCAAGCTGTCGATCGGCCAGTTGATCGCCTTCAACATGCTGTCGGGCCAGGTTACTGCGCCGATCATCCGGCTGGCTCAGTTGTGGCAGGACTTCCAGCAGGTCGGTATCTCGGTCGAGCGGCTGGGCGACATCCTCAATACGCGCACCGAGGTTCCGGGCAGCCGCCTGGCACTGCCGCCGATCCGTGGGCAGGTGACGTTCGAGCGGGTCACGTTTCGCTACCGGCCGGATGCCCCCGAGGTGCTCAACGGGATAGAGCTGGACATTCGCCCAGGCGAAATCATCGGCATCGTCGGCCGTTCCGGATCCGGCAAGAGCACGCTGACCAAGCTGGTGCAGCGGCTCTATACACCGGAGCGCGGGCGGGTGCTGATCGATGGCCAGGACCTGGCGCTGGCCGATCCGGCCTGGCTGCGCCGTCAGCTGGGCGTGGTGCTGCAGGAAAACTTCCTGTTCAACCGCAGCGTGCGCGAAAACATCGCCTTGACCGATCCCGGCATGCCGCTGGAGCGGGTGATCCATGCGGCCAAGCTGGCTGGCGCCCACGACTTCATTCTGGAACTGCCGGAAGGCTACGACACCAAGGTTGGCGAGCACGGCACCGGTTTGTCTGGCGGGCAGCGCCAGCGCATTGCGATCGCGCGCGCTCTGATCGGCGATCCGCGCATCTTGATTCTCGACGAAGCCACCAGTGCGCTCGACTACGAGTCGGAGCATGCAGTGATGAGCAATATGCGCGCGATCTGCAAGGGGCGCACCGTGCTGATCATCGCGCATCGCCTTTCCACCGTGCGGCAGGCAAATCGCATCGTCGTGGTGGAGAAGGGACGCATCATCGAGAGCGGCTCGCATGCCGAGCTGGTCGACCGGCCGGAAGGCCAGTACGCGCATCTATACAGACTGCAACAGGGGACACCATGAAGCACCTGCTCCAGGGATGGCGCGATTTCTTTCTCCGCTATTTCAAGATCTTCAAATCGGCCTGGGCGGTGCGCCGCCAGCTCGACCCGCCCGCGCGCAGCGCCGACGAGCGCGCGTTCCTGCCCGCGCATCTCGAACTGACCGAAACGCCTGTCTCGCCCACCGCGCGCTGGACGATGCGCATCATCATCGGCTTCTTCTGTGCCGCGCTGCTGTGGGCGTGCCTGGGCAAGCTCGATATCGTCGCCGTGGCGCCGGGCAAGACCGTGGTCGATTCGCGTACCAAGGTGGTGCAGACCGTAGAAACTGCGGTGGTGCGCAGGATCCTGGTGCGCGACGGACAGGCAGTGAAGAAAGGCCAGTTGCTGGTCGAACTCGATGCCACCGCCACCGGGGCCGAGTTTGCCCAGGCAGGCGACGCCCTGGTCAACGCTCGGCTGGCCGCGCTACGCCAGGCAGCGTTGGCGACCGCCATTGCGACCGGGCAGCCACCGCAGCTCGGTCCCGCTCCGGATCTTCCCGCAGAACGCGTGGCTAGCGAGCAGCAATTGGTCAGCAGTCAATTCGACGCATTCCAGGCGCGCCGACACAATCTGCAAGCCAGCATCGCCCAACGCCAGGCCGAACTGCAGACCACCCAGGACGCGATCGAACCGCTTGCCGAATCCGCACGCATTTCGAAAGTGCGCGCAGAAGACTACGGCCGCCTGGTCGAAGGCAAGTACGTGGGCCGCCACGACTATCTGCTGCGAGAACAGGAACGCATCGCCGCAGAAAGCCAGCTCGCCACACAGCGCAATCGCCTGCAGGAAATCCGCTCGGCGATCAGCGCGGCGCAGGAAGAGTTGCGCGTGCTTGTCACCGACACACGCCAGCAGGCACTGGATGCCTTGCGCCAGGCAAGCGAGCAGGCCGGCCAGCTGACCCAGGACGTCGCCAAGACCGGGCAGCGCGACAAGCTGATGGCGCTGCACGCACCCGTTGACGGTACGATCCAGCAGCTCGCCGTCCACACCGTAGGCGGTGTGGTCACGCCCGCACAGCCGTTACTCGTCGTAGTGCCGGCCGAAGAAGCACTGGAGGTCGAAGTCACTGTTCTGAACAAGGACATCGGCTTCATGCGCCCGGGCCAACCGGTTACCGTCAAGATAGATAGCTTCCCCTACACCCGCTACGGCTATCTGACCGGCACGGTCGCCAGCGTCTCCCACGACGCCGCGCAGGACGAAAAACTCGGGTTGGTATTCCCCGCGCGCATCAAATTGAACGGCAGCACGCTGGAGATCGATGGGGTCAAGGTGCGGATGAGTGCCGGGATGAGCTTGAGTGCGGAAGTGAAGACAGGCAAGCGGCGGGTGATTGATTATTTGTTGAGTCCCTTACGAATGCATGGCTCGGAATCCTTGAGAGAGAGATGAATGTATGAAACTGCTGATGCTCGTCGGTTTGGCCTTGGTCATGACGTTTTCGTCTGGCTGCAAGCAAAAGATGAAGTGGGAGAAACAGGTCTGGTTGGATGAGGGCCGATTTGTAGAGGTGGAGCATCAGGCAGAAGGGACGATTGATTTCCCAAATTCTTCGTCAATCGTCACGCGCCATCAAGAATTTAGATACGACCCTTTGCAAGTGTTCTGGGAGAACGAAGGAGCAGCGCAAGTAAAGTCTTTTTACATCGCTGGCAGCGATGCATATCTCGTTACAACTGCCGGGAAAAGTCGCGATAAGTTCTGCATGGGAAGACGTCAAGGCGAATTTCTTTTGAATGTCTTGCGCTGGCGCAATGGGAAGGTGCAAGAGATCGACCAGCACGAAGCACCCCTAGATAAGATGCGGATGAATCTTTCCGGGAATGCGCACTGGATCCTTCGTAAGGATGGCTGGGCGGGGGGGCGCAATACTTGTCATGGAAAGAAATTGCGAGAGTCACCGGGCAATTTGACGACCAGCCGCCAAGGTCGGTCTCTGATTTCTATACTAGAACACCAAACCTATCTTGTAATTAAGGAGGGGCGAAGTGATTTGGCTAGGCTGCTGTAACCAATGAAGTGCATCCACGCAATGCAGCGGGCATTGCGTGGATGCACTTTCGCTGGACCGGTGTGAGTGCTGGTTAATTTAAAAAAAAGAAGTAATCAACGAGGTGCGACGCGATGAAGATGTGTAGGTGGGCGATGGTTGCTGGGCTGATGTCTGCCGCCTTGTTGAGCGGTTGCAGCAACAAAGACACAATGCGCTGGAAAGAGCAGGTGTGGCTCAGCGATGGGCGGCGCATTGATGTGGATCGATATTCAGTAGCTCTGAAGAGTGGCTTTCCCAACTCGAACGATGGGCCCCCTATTTATCAGGAAATCACCTATGCACCATTGGGTGTGCACTGGTCAACCAAGGGTGCCGGTATGGAAGGGGCAACTAGCCTGCGATCTTTCGATGTTATCCAAGGTGACGCGTATCTGGTTGTGTATGCTGATGAAAATGCTGAAAAGTTTTGTGTCGGCAAGCCTCCGGGTTCCTATCTGATCAATGTCTATCGCTGGCGCAAGGGTGTGATGCAGAAGATTGATCAGCATGAAGCGCCTATCGAGCGCATGGGTATCAATCTGTCGGGAACCGGGAATTGGGGCTTTCGTCATGCTAACAAACCTGTGACCTATCTGTCTTGGGATGATATTGCTTATGTGACAAGGCAGCCCAGTTCCGGCCCTCCAAAACTGATTTCCGACTTTTACAAGAAGCGCGATTACGCGGTTTGTAAATAAATACCTAAAAATTAAAAGGATGATATGCCATGGATTTTAGCAAGGCACAGCTTGATTATGCATTGTTGGCGGCGAATGTGTATGGAGCTAAATCAAGTGTCAGAACCGAGCTGAATACGCTTCAGCTTCCGGATGGTTGGGCCCAGATCGCTGAATCGGTATCCGTGACAGGGTTCATGGCCCGGGCCTACAGGAACGTAGCTACCGGCGAGGTGGTCGTTTCGTATGCAGGAACGACCAACGAAGAAGGAGCGACGGTGAACGACTGGCTGTCGGGCAATATTCCGGCGGGCCTGGGGACAATCTCTCAGTCATTAGAGGCGACCGTCTTCTATCTGGAGGTCCTTAAGCTGCAAAATGTAGATCCGGCCAAGACCAGTTTTACCGGCCATTCTCTCGGTGGTGGCCTTGCTTCGTTGATGGCAGTCTATTTCGATAAGAAGGCAATCGTCTTCGATCAAGCGCCATTCGAGTTGTCAGCGGCTTCATTTACGTACGAGGCATATGAAACTATATTGGAAATTGCTGGGTATGATATCCCGCAGTCGTTCCGAGATTACGATCAGCTTGAGTACAACGCGCGGAAAGCCAATGTGCAGCAGATCGTGGTTGCGGGAGAGGTGCTTAGCTACGTAACTGACAATGCATTCAAGATAAATAATGGAAGTCCGCTTCTATTAGATCCCCAGGCAGAAGATCTCTTTGGATGGGGCGGTGGAATCGTTTCTGATTTCTTGAAGGCCGTCAATCTGCATTCGATGACACTGCTTGCGGGTTTCATGAATTCCGATGAATTCTTTCAGGCTTCAAGAAATTACAAGGAGCTGCTGCCAAGAATATTCGAGGGCGCTTACAAGAATATCGCTCCAACAAGTCGTGATGATAGCACTTTGCTTGAATTGCTCGTGCAACGGCAGTTGGCGGGGGAGAGGTCTCTCGATTTGATTGCGGCTGACTTGAAGAAAATTGCTGCGACGAACTTGCGTGGAGCTGAAAATTCATTTGTGATCCATGAAAATGGTGTTGAAAAAGAGATTAATTTGGCTGGTGCTTTGGTAGACGTTCTGCTAGCCGGGATGTATCAACAAGCAGATGGTAGATCGCCAGGAAGAGGATTCACCGGTCGGCTCACCGAAGTTCTGGCGCGTAGTTACGGCTACATCAGTTTCGATGCGGAAGCACTCGGTGACCAGAAGAAGGTCGGCATCGAATCACTCAGCCAATATGTCTCTGCAAGAACACAAAACCTTGCCCTCGATACGAATCTTCTGGAGCGTGCACGCTGGGGCGTTCAGGATGGCGCCGCCATGCACTACGTCGGTTCCGATTTCGACGTGCGCTCGGACGTGGTGGTGGCTCTACACGGCAACAACACCATCGCAGTTGGTGGCGGCGACGATCTGGTCTTGGGCGGCAACGGCGACGACGATATCAGTGGTGGATCGGGCGATGATCTCCTGTACGGTGGCGCAGGATTAGACACATACCGCTTTTTTACCAACGAATCCCTTCTAGTCAATACAGATCGCATCTACGACAGCGGCGGCGATGGCGCTGTGTATGTCGACAACGTAGCAGTGACGGCAGGTGTCCGCCTGACGGAGACGACCTGGGCCGATTCCACCGGTAACTTGCGATTGACCCTGATTGCAGACCCGGTCAATAGATTAATGATCACCAATCTGCTCAGTGGCGACACAATCCATGTTGAGCGATGGCAGAACGGGCAGTTGGGCATCTCGCTGGGTGGAGAAATTGCGGTTGTCTCGACATCGGCAATGAGCGATGAGGCCGATGCTTTCGGCGATGCCCGCTTAAATGCGGGGGATGACCGGGTATCCGGACTAGGCGGCAACGATGGCCTGAGCGGCGGACTCGGTAACGATCACCTTGAAGGCGGTCGAGGTGACGACCTGATTGCTGGCGGTGCCGGAGACGACGTGCTCCTGGGTGGGGATGGCAACGACGTCATCCTTGACAATTCGGGGTATCCGGATCTGCGCGAGCTCGACAATGCGGCTGTCGATGAAAACGGAAAGACGGAGCTGCAACGCTTTGAGGAAGAGGTCGCGACATTTGGCGCTACTGTCGTTGCCAAGGGGCGAAATTGGTTTGTCCAGATGGACAGCGCCGGGAAACTCATCGTGCATGCCCGTCAATGGCTCTCCGGTGGCGATGCTGTGGGTGGCAACGATGTGATCGACGGCGGCGGCGGCAATGACGTCATTTACGCTGGCGAAGGCAGAGATGTTGTCTTGGGTGGTGCGGGCAACGATGAGTTGAATGGAGGGCAGGACAACGATGTTGTCAACGGCGGGGAAGGAAACGATCTAATTGTCGGCGATGTCAGCGACTCAACCTTAGAGTCTTTGTATCTAGGACAGGTATCGCCCGGCGCCATAGAGGGAGGCAGCGACACACTCAGTGGGGATGCTGGCGACGACCGGATTTACGGTTACGGTGGTAGCGATCGTCTGTTTGGTGGCGATGGCAACGACCTCCTGTTCGGCTTTGGAAAGCCGGGCGCTCAGGAGATACAGGGAGAGGAAAACGATTACCTTGATGGCGGCGAGGGCGACGATCAGATCGATGCGGGTGGCGGTAACGACGTCGTCTATGGTGGTGCGGGTGCCGATACGCTGCTTGGCGATAATCTCAACGTCGGCCTGTCTCTGCATGGAGACGACTGGATCGATGGCGGCGAAGGCGACGACTACATCGCGGGTTTTGGCGGTGCCGATACGCTCTATGGCGGTACGGGCAATGACACCATCGCCGGCGATGACGTGAACCTTGTGGGCAGTGCGCATGGCGATGATCGGATCGATGGTGGTTCAGGCACGGATACGATCTTCGGTCTTGGTGGGAAGGACACGATTTTTGGTGGTGACGGTGACGACCTGCTGTATGGGGACGCGGATGCATCCCAGCTGGCACTGAGCTATCACGGCGATGATGAGATCACTGGCGGATCGGGAAACGACAGCATCTGGGGCGGCGGCGGTGCCGACAGAATTTTTGGGGGCGCAGGTCGCGACGAGATCTCGGGTGGCGAAGGCGACGACCAAATGGCGGGCGGCCTGGAGAACGACAAACTCTGGGGTGACAGTGGCGACGACCGGCTCGACGGCGGAGACGGCGAGGATCTGCTTTCCGGTGGTATCGGTGCAGATGTGCTGATCGGTGGAGCGGGAGACGATCAGTTGGCGGGTGGGGCGGGAGACGACTCACTGATAGGAGGCGAGGGCGGCGATCTGCTCAATGGCGACGACGGTGCGGACCGGTTATACGGTCAAGCGGGTGATGATCAACTCGCCGGCAACGCTGGCGACGACGTCATTGACGGCGGCGCAGGCAACGATATCGTCAATGGCAATGACGGCAACGATCGATTGTCCGGCGGCGATGGTGTGGACTCGATCTCCGGCAATGCGGGGGACGACCACATTTCAGGAGACGGCGGTGGGGACACGTTATACGGGAACGAAGGCGCCGACACACTCTATGGTGGCGAGGGCAACGATACCCTGGTCGGCGGCATCGGCAACGATGTCCTCGAAGGGGGGGCTGGCGCCAATACCTATCTCTTTGATCGGGGGTTTGGCAGTGATATCGCTCGACTGACTACCGGGAGCACGGACACTATTAGGCTGATCGGCGGAATCGCCAGCAATGAGTTGGTCTTCTCTCGTACCGGTGATGATCTGTTGGTCGCCGTTGTCCAGAGTAGCGATCAATTGCTCGTCTCCGGCTTCTTTTCTGCAGGAGCCAACGCCAAATTGCTTGCGGCAGACGGGCGCAGCTTTGATCGTTCCACATTTGATAATCCGTTCTTCTATGCAACGCCCTCTTCGGGTGGTAGCGGAGACGATGCATTGGATGGAGGAGACGGAGCGGACCGGCTGTATGGCGGTGCCGGGAGCGACACCATCCAAGCTGGTGGTGGCGACGATTTCCTTGATGGTGGCGCCGGTAACGATATCCTGATCGGAGGTGTCGGGAACGATGTGATGGTGGGCGGTGCCGGTGATGATGTTTATCGCATTTCCTGGAGATCGGGTGTGGATACGATCTCCGGCCTGGATAAAACGGACGCTGGCGTCGACAGGGTCGTTCTGGAGGAAGGCATCACCTCGTCTCGCATCAGTAATTACCAGGTTTCAGGAAACAATCTGTTTATTATGATCGGGAGTTCTAGTGGAACGATCGAAAACGTCATTCAGTTGGAAGGATTCCTCGCCGCTGGCGCCCCTCAGCATGTAATCGAGTTTGCGGACGGCAAGCAGCTGACTGCCGCAGATTTCAATCTGCGGTGGTGGTCAGGTAACGCAGGGGGCGATAATTACACGGGTGGATTCGCACCGGAGCAGATCTCTGGCGGCTTAGGCAACGATACTTTGTCGGGTGGAGCAGGAAACGACAGTATCGCCGGGGATGCCGGGGACGATGTGTTGGATGGCGGTATTGGCGATGATGATCTTTACGATGGCGAAGGTGCCGACGTCGTCTATGGTGGTAGTGGTGCCGACAATTTCTATATCACGCGGGATGGTTCGCTTGATCGATTTATCGGTGGGGAAGGAGATGATAGGTACTATTGGAATCATAATCTCACTGGCTCCGTAAATATCCCGGCGACGAACACCGTAGAAATCGAAGAATATGCTAATGGTGGCACTGACACGGTATATAGTAATTATTACAATGTAAATCTTGGAGCGAACATCGAGAATTTGGTGGCCACGGGAGCGTCGTTCTGGTATATGAACGTGCCGAGTATGCTTGTGGGCAATGAGCTGGATAACCGGATAAGTCTCAATTGGAAGGTTGGCTTTGGCGGTCTGCGCTATCGCAAGTATCTTCTCGATGGCGGTGTCGGTAACGACATTTTAATGGGTGCCGATAGCGACGACACGTACGTGGTCGATAGTTTGAATGATGTTATCATCGAGCAAGTCACCGACTATAACTCCAATGATACGGTGAGGGCTGGATTCTCCTATTCCATCTCGGGCCGTCTGGATCTGGAAAATATCGAGTTGGCAGGCTCGTCTGCGACGACTGCGACCGGCAATGGTGGCAACAATCGATTGTCTGGCTCAACGTCGGAAGCTGCAAATACGCTAATCGGCGGTGCGGGCAACGACACCTATTTGGTCGACCTGCTCGATTCTGTCGTAGAGAGCGTTGATGAAGGAGTGGATACCGTCATTGTGATGGCGATTCAGGGTTCGACATGGAGCGGATTTTTCAATGTCCCTGAATGGAGTAATGTCGAGATATTCAGATTCGATGCGAGCATTAGGAGTGGCGCATCGTTGCAAGGGAACTCACAGAATAATATTATTTATGGAAATGCCAATGGTAGCGTCCTTAGCGGCGGTGCGGGCAATGACCTGCTTTATGGTCGTGCAGAAGTTAGAGCGTCGGATGTGTTGTATGGCGGTGATGGGGACGATAAGTTATATGCTTATTTTGGTTACAGCGCTAATTTGAGTGGTGGGCGTGGCAATGATGAAATTAATCTTGGCTATGGAAAGGATAATATCCAATATTCTTTAGGGGACGGAAGCGACATCATCAAGGGGTCTCCTAACAGTGGTGAATGGAACGACGTGCTGGATTTTGCGTCGGATGTTCTTCCGGATGAGGTGGTTTGGTCTAGGAGTGGGAATGACCTGTTGATTAAGATGCTCGCGTCGAGTGATGTCGTGACCATAAGTGGTTATTGGTTCGTCGGCGAAGATGGTAGCGAGCGGTTCGGTGGGACGGTTAAGGAATTTTATTTCCGAGCTGATCAATCAACCCGTCATGGAGATTTGCATCAACTGCCTTTGGTCAACAAGCCACCAGTTGCCAGTATGTTGGTGATGAGCGCGGTGGTGACTGCGGGCGATGAACTGGCTTATACCTTGCCGCAAGGATCATTTACCGATGAATCTAGCGACAGGCTGACATATAACCTGGCTGCAGATGCTCCATCATGGTTGATCATCGATTCCACTACGGGTGCGCTATCCGGAGTCGCGCCCATGGATTCTGCTTCCTCGCTCTATATATCGATTGCCGCGACCGACAGTTGGGGCCAGACTGCAACGGCCAGTATCCAGCTGACAGTGCGGGGCCTGATCGAGGGTACAGTTGCCGACGACGTATTGATTGGAACAGACGCAGGTGAGGATATTCGCGGGCTAGCAGGTAACGATCGCTTGGATGGTAATGGTGGGCAGGATCGTCTGGTCGGTGGTCTTGGTGATGATGTGTACATAGTACGGGCAGGCAACGAAAGCATTGTCGAGCTGCATGGAGAGGGCGAGGATACCGTAGAGACATATGTCGATTATGTTCTGCTTGATGAAGCATCCGGAACGATTGAGCGCGTGGTGCTGGCCGAAGGGAGTGGCGCTTACTCGGTGATCACCGGTGTCGGCACGCAGGTGCTGGTCGGTAATTCCGGCGCGAATCATCTTGACGGAGGGGAAGGTGCGGACACGATGCGAGGGGGCAGCGGTGACGATACATATGTTGTCGATGACATCGGAGACTTGTCGGTAGAAGCGTCTGGTGAAGGCTTTGACACGGTGTACTCAACCATCAGCACTACGCTGGCGGCGAACATCGAGTCTCTTGTTTTGGAAGGCGAGGACGCATTGAGCGGCGACGGTAATGTGCTTGACAACGTGCTTGTCGGTAATGCCTCTGCAAATCGCTTCAATGGCGGTCTTGGTAACGACCGTATGGAAGGTGGTGGCGGAGATGACTTCTATGTAACGGATGCAAGCGGAGATGCGGTGATCGAGGCCGCCGGTCAAGGTTATGACACGATAGAACGATGGTTTGATACTAATCTGATCTTGTCAAACAACGTTGAAAGTTTGATGTTGGCCACAAACGTGGTGACGGGTAACGGGAATTCGTTGGCCAACAAGATTGTGGGAAACGCTTCGGACAACAGGTTGTCTGGGCTTGACGGAAACGATGAATTGCTTGGCATGGATGGCAATGACTCGATGTGGGGTGGTGCTGGCGTTGATCGTTTGTTTGGTGGTCTGGGAGACGACTATCTTGATGGCGGCACAGGCGCCGATTATCTGGAAGGAGGCGCGGGAAATGATGTCTACCTGGTTGATGGTGCTGACGATGTGCTGATTGAGTTGGCCGGAAATGGCACGGATCAAGTGCAGGCATCGGTATCCTACGTAATTTCTGCCAATATCGAGAACGTTTTCCTGTCCGGAACGCAGGTCATCAACGCCACCGGCAATGCATCGGCTAATTATCTTTCAGGTAATACCGCGAACAATATCCTCACCGGGATGGAAGGCAACGACACGTTGATGGGTGGTGCAGGTAACGACACTTTGGTTGGCGGTTCGGGGGATGATGCCTATATGGTCAATGCGACATCTGGCAGTGACATCATCGATAACACTGGCGGTGGTAACGATGGGTTGTTCTTTGCCGATGGCGTGACGCGTGCGAGGTTGTCCTTTGCGCGCGAGGGGAACGATCTATTGGTCAGGATCGATAATGTCGCAACGCCAGCAGCGCGCGTGAAAGATCACTTTCTCGGTGGAGACGCAGCGATCGACTATGTGCAGCCCGATGGCGGCACTTCATTGACGGCTGCGCAGATCAATCAGTTGGTGTCAGGCGGGTCTGGTGTGCAGTACGACCGCACCATCGATGGGACTGCGGCCGCCGATCGGCTTACAGGAAGTGCTGGCAAGGACCTGATGCGTGGGCTGGCAGGTGCAGATCAGTTGTTTGGGCTCGCAGGGGCCGACACCCTACAGGGCGGTGATGGCGACGACATCCTGACTGGCGGTAGCGGCAACGGTACCAGCTCGGGCGATGACCGCCTGGAGGGTGGGGCAGGCAACGATACGCTGACAGGCGAGGATGGAAACGACCAACTGCTTGGCGGCGCAGGCAATGATAAATACATGTACGGCGGTGGTGTCGACACGATCGATAATCGTGGCGGCGGTACCGATTGGCTGCACTTCAATAGCAGCGGCTATAGCGTGGCACGTAGCCGCATCGCATTCCATCGAGATGGCAACGATCTGGTTGTGCGTGTGGATGCAGATGCCAGTAAACAGGTTCGCGTCTCGAATCACTTTCTAGGTGGCGAATATGCGATCGCATACGTACAGCCGGCTGGAGGAAACGCGATTTCCGCGTCTCAGTTCAACAGCTTGCTTGTGCCGATGCCCGCTGCGCGCACCGCAGGGGTGGCGACCACACGTCGTGTAGCAGAGTCCAGTCTGGTCACTGCATCGCCAGCGGCGTCTGAGTCTGGGAGTGGGCTTTCGGAGAGCGTTGTCGGGTTTGATTCCGAAAGCGTTGATGTGCAGACGTCTACCTATGACATCTTCCAGCGTGAAGACTATGCTGTCGCGCGTACGACATCGTCGGCACAGGCGCGGTTGCTGATCGAAGCGCTGAGTGTGTCTGGTGCCGGGATTGCCGGCGCTTCGCTCGCCGATTACGGCAGGGTCGAACCTGGATTGCTTTTTTCGATGCAAACGTCCCGTTTTGATCGTGAAACTGCCTTGCTCTGAAGTTGAATGTGTTAGCAGACAGAGGCCCCGCAGGGGGCTTCTGTCTTTTTTGAGCACCATCGGTTATCGGTTATCGGTTGGGCACGGCAGCGGTTGCTGGCCATCCGTGCGAACGCGTTCATCGTGCAATGCGATCGCTGCGGTAAGTCTTGCTCTGCAGACGGTACAGCGTTCGTTTTTTGCAGGCGTTGTGCCTGCTGCGATTCAGCCCGAACGGACTGTTGGATCGTGATACGCGGCATTCCGCACTAGAATCGCCCCATGAGCAACGCACCCCCCGATTACCCCACCCTCCAATCCATCGGCTGGCCCTGGCCTGGGCCGCCTGAAGAGGCTGCCTGGCAGGCGCTCTTCGCCGTGCATCCGCAGGCGCTGCCGGCGCGGGTGGTGGAGCAGCATCGCACCGGCTATGTGGTGGCCGATACGCCGGAGGCCAGTCTCAAGGCGGAGTCGTTGCCGGAGTGGCAGCGGCCGCGCTTTCCTAGCCATGAGCGGGCGGCGGTGGGCGATTGGGTGCTGATGGACGGCAAGCGCATCGTGGCCTTGCTGCCGCGGCGCACTTCGATCAAGCGCGGTGCGGCCGGCGAGCATTACCACCAGCAGGTGATCGCGGCCAATATCGATACGGTGTTCATCGTGTGCGGGCTGGATGCGGACTTCAATCCGCGCCGCATCGAGCGCTATCTGTTGCTGGTCGGCGGCGGCGGTGCCGAACCGGTGGTGGTACTGACCAAGGCCGACCAGACCGAGTACGCCGACGACGCGTTGGCTGTGCTGGAAGAATTGGCCGCGCAAGACATCCCGCTGCTCACGGTCAATGCCAAGGATCCGGACAGCGTGGCGGCGCTGCGTCCGTGGCTGGGCGATGGCCGCACCGCAGTGCTGGTGGGCTCGTCGGGCGCCGGCAAGTCGACGCTGACCAACACCTTGCTCGGCACGGAACGAATGAAGACCAATGCGGTGCGCGAGAACGATTCGCGCGGCCGGCATACCACCACGCACCGTGCATTGATTCCGTTGCCATCCGGTGCCTGCCTGATCGATACGCCCGGTATGCGCGAGCTCAAGCCCACCGGTGAAGAAGATCTGGCCGAGGGCGGTTTCTCCGATGTGGAGGCCTTGGCAGCGCAATGCCGCTTCAACGATTGCGCGCATATCGCCGAACCCGGTTGTGCGGTGCGTGCGGCGATCGAGGCCGATCAGCTGGACCCGGAGCGCGTGGCCAACTACATGAAGCTGCGCGTAGAAGTGGCCAGTGCAGCTGAAAAACTCGCCACCCGTGTTGCGCAGAATAATCGTGGCAAGGGCTCGGGCAAGCGGCCTGCCAGCGTCGATCGTCCCGGACGGCGCTGATGCCATCGCGCAAGGGGCCGCCGGACATCGTCCACCACGCGGCGCTGGATGCGCGTCTGGTCAAGGCGGTGCGCGGGGTCAAATTGCTCGCCTTGGCGAGCTGGCCGCGCTCGCTGCAGGAGCCCTTCCTGCAGAGCGTGGCGCGCGGGCAGCCAGAGCTGCCGCAGGTGGAGTACCCGGTACTGGATTTTGGCGATACCCGGCGCGAGCTGGCCGTCATTGCGAAGGCCGCCGACCCGCAGCATCCGCTCGGCGCGTATTTGATCGATTCGGCGCATAGCTGGGGGCTGGCGGCCGGTTTGCTGGAATCGCTGGGCACCGCAGCGGTGAGTGATTACTCGGCACAGCTGTTTGGTGTGCCGGACGACCCGATGCCGGGCAATGGGCCGAGCACGCGCGAGGCTGCGCGGCACTTCATCCAGATCGCGCAGGAGCTGGACCGTGAATTGCTGGCGCCGGAAGAACAGGTGCCGGTGTCGGCGACGGCCTTGCGCATGCAACTGCAGAACGATCTGGATGCGTTTTTCGAAGGCCGCGTGATCACCGTGACGCTGGACCCGGACCTGCTGGCCAAGGCCGCGGCCGGTGCGCACCGCATCCGGCTGCGTAGCGGCGCAACCTTCAGCGATTACGATCGCGCGCAGTTGTTCCATCACGAAGCATTGGTGCACTCGCTCACGGCGCTCAACGGGCGTGCGCAGGTGCACCTGCCCAGCCTGGGGATTTCTTCGCCACGCACCACCGCCACGCAGGAAGGCCTGGCGACCTTTGCCGAGCAGATCACCGGCAGCATCGACATCGAACGCATGAAGCGCATCAGCCTGCGCATCGAAGCGATTGCGATGGCGCGCTCCGGTGCCGATTTCATCGAGATCTTTCGCTATTTCACCGAGAGCGGGCAAAGCCCGCCGGAAAGTTTTTCCTCCGCGCAGCGCGTGTTCCGCGGCGTGCCGACCAGCGGTGGCGGTGCCTTCACCAAGGACACGGTGTACCTTCGCGGGCTGGTGGCGGTGCACACGTTCTTCCGGCATGCCTTGCAGCGCGATCAGTTGCAGCGCTGCCGGTATTTGTTCGCCGGCAAGATGGCGCTGGGCGATGTGGCGCGCTTTGCGCCGCTGTTCGAAAGCGGTGTGCTGGTGGCGCCACGCTGGCTGCCGCCGTGGGTGAGCCGTGTCAGCGGGCTGGCCGGCATGCTGGCGTTCTCGTTGTTTGCCAACCGCATCCGCATGGATCAGCTGCAGCCGCCGGCGATGAATGTCTGAACCGTGCGCGCGGCGCCCACGCGCTCTACACGGCGCTGCAACGGGCTGAACCGCAGACTGGCCGCCTTGCCCGAGTCAGGGGCGATAACCCAAGGCAATCCAATGAATGTTCTGATGGTGCTCACCTCCCACGACCAGCTGGGCGATACCGGCAAGAAGACCGGCTTCTGGCTGGAAGAATTCGCCGCGCCGTACTACGTGTTCAAGGACGCAGGCGCGCAGATCACCCTGGTCTCGCCGAAGGGCGGCCAGCCGCCGCTGGACCCGAAGAGTGACGAGCCCGACGCGCAGACCGAGGCGACCAAGCGCTTCAAGCAGGATCCAGAAGCCCAGCAGGCGCTGGCAAGCACGCAGCGCCTGGCCGACATCAAGGCAGATGCGTTCGATGTGCTGTTCTATCCGGGTGGTCATGGCCCGCTGTGGGATCTGGCCGAAGACGCGCACTCGATCGCGCTGATCGAAGCGTTCGCCACTGCCAACAAGCCACATGGTCTGGTCTGCCACGCACCGGGCGCGCTGCGTCGGGTCAAGGGCGCCGACGGCAAGCCGCTGGTCAATGGCCGCCGCGTTACCGGCTTCACCAATGGCGAAGAGGAAGGCGTGGGTCTGACCAAGATCGTGCCGTTCCTGGTGGAAGACGTGCTGATCGAGCTCGGCGGCCAGTATGAAAAGGGCGCCGACTGGGGCGTGCATGTGGTCACCGACGGCATGCTGGTGACTGGCCAGAATCCGGCTTCGTCCGAGAAGACTGCGGAAACGCTGTTGAGCCTGGGCAAGCGCTGAGATGCAGCTGCTGGCGCGTTAACGCGCCAGCAGCTGCATCTCATTTGTGCGGCGGCGCGGTCGTCGGGTCGAGCATATGCGATGAGAAAAAGCACGCCCTGACCGGCGTGCTTTTTTATTGCCGATGTACACGCTGCGATGCAGCGTTGGCTGGGTGCGAAACCGCGTCGTATGGCGAAGCGCGGGCGTCGAGTCGGCGAGGCACTCCAGTACCTCGCGCATCAAGCATCGACACGCGACGCGCACCGCGGCCGCTTTGCCGAGTGCGGTCTAGATCAACCCATGATTAAACGACGCTGCAACCAGCGCACGCCATAGGCCGGAAGCAACAGCTCCGTACACGGCGCAGGCAAATCACCAGTGCCGTCGGTGTCCAGCACAGCCCATTGCGCATGTCCGGCCTGGGTGAGATCCACCGGCAGTGGCACTTCGCTGAAATTGTGCACCGCCAGGAAGCTGTCGCCACGCGTCAGCGCGAATAGCCGTGCGTCACCGAGGGCGACGCTGCCCAGCGATTGCGTGGCAGCCAGCGCAGGCAGGCCCGCACGCAGCCGGATCAATGCACGCAAGCGCGTGTACACCGTACCTGCCAAGGTGGCGGGGTCATGCCGCTGCGCGGCCAGCTCCCACGCCATCGCCGGGCGATGCAGCCAGCGTCCTTCGTGGCGCCGCTGCGCATCGTCCAGGTAGGCGGTGTCGTTGGGCAGTGCCAGCTCGTCGCCCATGTAGATCAGCGGAACACCCGGCATCGCCAGCGACACGGCGTACAGCAACACCAGGCGGTCCACCGCACGGGCGGCCGCCGCCGCATCGGCGTGTTCGTGCGCAGCCTGCACGCCCACCAATGCCGCGCTCATGCCATTGGTGCCGTGTACGCCATCGCCGCTGCTCTGGAAACTTTCGCCGCGCGCGTAACTGCCGGGCACGGCGTTGGCGTAGAACTGCGCCACCTCGCGCAGCGAGAACGGAGGCTGCGCGGCAGTGCCTGCGGCCTCGTGCTGCAACACGTTCCAGCCGATGTCGTCATGGCAGCGCACGTAGCTGAGCCAGGCGCAGTTGGGCGGCAGCGGTGGGCTATGCGCGATCACGTCCTGCAGGATGTCGCCGCGTTGCAGGGCCAGCGCTGACCAGCCAGCCGCCATCAGCGTGCTGTGATAGGCCAGGTTACACTCGTGCCCGCGCTGCACGCCGCTGCCGAAGTAGGGCGGCAGTTCCGCCATCGGCACGATGGCTTCGGCCTTCATCACCACCGAGGGCGCCACGATGTCGGCCACGGCACGCAATGCCACCAAGATGGTGTGTGCCTCGGGCTGGTTCATGCAGTTGGTGCCCGGGCGTTTCCACAGGTAGGCCGTGGAATCGAGCCGGAACGCTTCCACGCCCAGATTGGCCAGCTCCAGCATCGCCAAGGCCATCTCGCCGAACACCGCCGGGTTGCTCCAGTTCAAATCCCATTGATAGGGATAGAACGTAGTCCACATCCACTGCCGGGTCTCGTCCACCCAGGTGAAGTTGCCGGGCGCGGTCTGCGGGAACACTTGCACCAGGGTGGTGTCGTACTGGTCCGGTGCGTTGCGGTCGGCGAAGTGATGGTAGTAGTCGAGATAACGCGTATCGCCAGCGCGTGCAGCCAGTGCCCAGGCGTGGTCGTCGGCGGTGTGGTTGAGCACGAAATCTGCGCACAGGCTGATGTTGGCCGCGCGCAGGCGTGCGGTGAGTGCGACCAGATCGTCGTTGCTGCCCAGGGCCGGCTCCACCTGGCCGTAATCGCTGACCGCAAAACCGCCGTCGTTGTCGCCGGCGCGTGCGCGCAGGAATGGCAGCAGGTGCAGATACCGCACGCCCAGTTCCTGCAGATACGGAACGCGCTCGGCAACACCGCGCAGCGTGCCGGCAAAACGGTCCACGTAGGCGCTGTAGCCCAGCATGTCCTGCTGGCCGAACCAGCCCGGTGCGCGGCTGTCGTCGAGGTGCCGCAAGGCCGCTGGCCGCGCCTGCGCGACCACGCCCAGTGCACTCAGCCACTGTGGCAACCAGCTGGCGTAGTCGGCACGGGCGCCGTAGAGCGTGGACAGCGCGTCGAGCAGGCGCGGGGCATGCGTATCGAAACGCGCCAGTGTTGCTGCGGCAGTGGACGGATCCAGTGCGGCGGCGACGCTGGCGCGCAGTGCAGCGGCGTCGATGGGGGAGGAAGCGATCATGGGGAAAGCCGGGCAGGGCCCGGCGCGGGTCCTTTAGAAGTCGTAGCGCAGGCTGAGGCTGGTGGTGCGGCCGGCAATCGAACGTGCGCGGATGATGCCGTTGGCCGGAATCGTGGCTTCCTCGGCTTCGGTCAGCCCGAACGTGTTGAACAGGTTGTTGACGTTCAACGCGACGGTGAGCGCATCGGTGATGCGGTAGTCGCCGAACAGGTTCACCTGCGTGTAGCCGGGCATCTTCAGCTGGTTGGAATCCTGCGTGTAGGCCTCGGTGGTGCCGATCAGGTTCACGCCGAACTGGTAGCCGTCGCCGCGGTAGCTCGGGGTGAGCTGCCACACGAAGTCGGCCTGGCGACGCGGCACGTTGCCGGTGTTCTCCGGGGTGATCTGGTCCCTGGCGATTTCTGCATCGGTCCAGGTCACGCCGCCGTTGACGGTGAAGCCCTCGTAGCGGTAGCTGGCTTCCAGTTCGATGCCGTGCGCCTTGTAGCTACGGTTGAAGAAGCGCTGGCTGGTGACTTCGAAGTTCTGCTCCTGGGTGCGCGCGGCAAACGCGGTGGCAAACAGGCTCAGGCCGTCGCGGCGCCACTTCAGGCCGGCTTCGGTCTGCCGCACCACGTTCACCGCTTCATCGGAGGTCACCGAGCCATCGTCGCGGATCACGCCGAACAGCAAGCGGTCGGCATTGGCGCGTGCGCCACGGCTGACGCGTGCGAATGCGCCCAGGTCGTCGTTGATCAGGTAATTGCCGCCCAATGAGTACGACAGGTAATTCCAGTCGTAGTCCACTGGCCGCGCATTGGCGGTGTCCACGGTGGCCACGCGCTGCTCCACCGGCTGGATCACGCCATCGCCGTTGACGTCCAGGTTCTGCGCGATGGCGGTGCCGGAGTAGTTGCCGCGCGCATCGCCCATGTCGTAGCGCAGGCTGCCGTCGATGCTGAGCTTGCCGCTGTCGAAGGTGAGCGCCACGTACGGTGCGTTGACGTCGTAGCGCACGTCGTAGCTGCGGGTGATGCAGCAATCGCCCCAGAACGGCGTGCCGTAGGCGTACAGGCCGTTCAGCGAGCGCGACACGCCTGCGGCGTCGACCACATTGAGCAGGCGCGAGTCGCGGCCCAGGCTCTGCACGTAGGAGTTCCAGGTCCAGTCCATGTCGATGGTCTGGCGCGAGGTGTAGTAGCCCATGCGCAGGTTGAGGGTGCGGCCGTCACCGCCGAACTCGCGCGAGAGGCTGAGGTCGTTGGTGACATTGCCCAGATCGTTGATGGCGACATTGAACAGATGCGTGCGGATGGCCGTGCCGGTGTAGGCCTGGCCGGCATTGGCGCCACCGGCTTCCACCAGCTGCGCGCCGGCGCCGCCGATGGACGATGCCAGTGCGGCGGCATCGGTGACTTCGGCCGGGAACGGGCTGACGAAGCGGCCGCTGTTGTCGGCGATGCGGAATTTATCGCTCAGGTTCCAGCCATTGCCCAGGTCGAACCAGGCTTCGGCGCCGATGGTGCGGGAGATCGGGTGCATGCCGTCGCCCAGGTCGGTGCGGCGCGGCTGGTTGTTGCCATCCAGGCCGACATCGGTGCGGAAATTACGGCTGTACAAGGTGTCGTTGCCGGGATCGAAACCGGGGAAGCCGCCCAGGTCCGGCGAGCCGTCGCGGCCACGCACCGAGGTGGGCACCGGCAAATAGCCGGCGGCACGGTCGTTGAGGTATTTGCCGTACACACGCACGTAGCCGTTCTCGAACAGGCGGGTGAGGTTGGCCTTGAGTTGGCCGCCCTTGTCGGTGGTGTAGCCGGCATCGCGCACACCGTCGCCCTGGCGGAAGAAGCCGCCGATGTTGAACTGCCAGTGCTCGGCAAACGGCGCGCCGTAATTGAAGTCGATGCGGGTGTTGTCGTAGTCCAGGCCGCGACTGACGCCGACGCTGCCGCCTTCGGTGTCGCCGGTCTTGCTGATGAAGTTGATGATGCCGCCGGGCGCATTGCTGGTAAACGTCGAGGCCGAACCGCCGCGGATCGCTTCGATGCGATCCATCGTGAAATCCGAGCGCAGGAAGATATCGGCGTTGCCGAAGGCGATATCGCCGAACTCCATCACCGGCAGGCCGTCTTCCTGCAGCTGCAGGAACTTGGCGCCGCCGGAAGCCACGGGGAGGCCGCGCACGGCGATATTGGCATTGCCTTCGCCGCCGCTGGACTCGGAGCGGATACCGGGAATGTTGCGGAAGATTTCTGCAGTGCTGCGCGGGGCCGATTGCTCGATCGCCTCCGCACCCACGGTGCTGACCGACACGCTGGACTTGAGCTTGGTGGTGGCGGTGGAGGTGCCGGTGACGAACACCGAGTCCAGGTTGACCGCGGCGCTGTCGGCGGCCGGCGGGGTGGCGGGTGCGGGCGGGGTGGCGTCCTGGGCCAGCGCGAGCGGCGCGCACAGGCAGGTGGTGACCGCGCAGGCCAAAGCGTGCAGGCGCAGGGTGTGCAAGGTGGACATCGCGATTCTCTCTCTCACGGGTGGTGGTGTGTCGACGCCCTGCGTCGTCCCCTCCCAGGGATGGCCGGGTGGCCTGCAGTGCGAGCGGAGTGATACGCCCTAATGCAATCGATTGCAATCCTGCGTTGCAGCATTTTTTGCGATAACCAAAGATGGACAAGCGGGCGAGCGTCCGTGCTGCGGCGCAGCGTTACAATCGATTGCAAAGCGACCAGGGTAGAGTGCGCTGCGGCCACTGGGAGCCGCACCGATGCCTGGACCCTGTATGTCGTCGACCGCTCCTCCGCTTTCCTTCGCACGCATCCTGGCCCTCAATGCCGGGTTCTTCGGTGTGCAATACAGCTTCGGGCTGCAACAGAGCAACATGAGCCCGATCTACAACTACCTGGGTGCCGACCACGCCAGCCTGCCGTACCTGTGGCTGGCCGGGCCGATCACCGGCCTGGTGCTGCAGCCGTTCGTCGGCGCCTTGAGCGATCGCTCGGTGACGCGCTGGGGTCGGCGCATGCCCTACATGGTGCTCGGCGCGCTGGTGTGCAGCCTGTGCCTGCTGGCGATGCCCTTCAGTACCGCATTGTGGATGGCGGTCTGCCTGCTGTGGGTGCTGGACGCCGCAAACAACGTCGCGATGGAGCCGTACCGCGCTCTGGTCAGCGACGTGCTGGCGCCACCGCAGCGGCCGTTGGGGTATCTCACACAGAGCGCCTTTACCGGGCTGGCGCAGACGCTGGCCTATCTCACCCCGCCCTTGCTGGTGTGGTTCGGCATGAGCCAGGACGCGGCCAATGCGCACCACATCCCGTACGTGACCATTGCCGCGTTCGTGATCGGCGCCGGCTTTTCGGCCGCCTCGATCCTGCTCACCGCGCGCAGCGTGCGCGAGCCGGTGGTGCCCGCGGCGGAGATCGCGCGCATGCGCAAGGCCGGCACCGGGCTGGGCGCCACGCTGCGCGAAATCGGCAGCGCCCTGCGCGACATGCCGCCGACCATGCGCCAGCTGGCGCCGGTGATGCTGTTTCAGTGGTATGCGATCTTCAGCTACTGGCAGTACATCGTGCTGTCGCTGTCGACCACCTTGTTCGGCACCACCGAGGCGAACTCGCACGGCTTCCGCGAGGCCGGGCTGGTCAACGGGCAGATCGGCGGTTTCTACAATTTCATCGCGTTTCTGGCGGCCTTTGCGATGGTGCCGGTGGTGCGGCGCGTTGGCCCCAAGTACACGCACGCGGCCTGCCTGCTGGCGGCTGGCGTGGGCATGTGGGTATTGCCGGGCATCGAGAACCGTTGGTTGTTGCTGCTGCCTATGATCGGTATTGGCCTGGCCTGGGCCAGCATGATGGGCAACCCCTACCTGATGCTGGCCGACAGCATTCCGCCCGAGCGCACCGGCGTGTACATGGGCCTGTTCAACCTGTTCATCGTGCTGCCGATGCTGATCCAGATCGTGACCCTGCCGCTGTATTACGAACCGCTGTTGCACGGCGACCCGCGCAACGTGATCCGCCTGGCCGGCGCACTGATGTTGGCTGCAGCGGTGGCGATGTTGTGCGTACGCATCCGCAAACCCAAGGCCGTGGCGGCCTAGTTGCCAGCAAGGTGTCGCAACGTTTTGCCGCTAAAAAGCGGATTGCAGCATCAAGTGATTGCGCGCAATCCGTCCAGGACGCACGCTCTTACGATTCCCGATTCCCGATTCCCGATTCCCGATTCCCGATTCCCGATTCCCGAATCCCGAATCCCGAATCCCGAATCCCGAATCAAGCCGACTCGCGCACCACCAGCTTCACCGGCATCTCCACCGAGTCCACTGCTTCGCCGGCGATCAATGCCAGCAGCCGGTCCACCAGCAGGCGGGCGGCCAGGCCAAGATCCTGCTGCACGGTGGTCAGCGGCGGCTGGCTGTAGGCGGCCAGCGGAATATCGTCGAAGCCCACCAGTGAAATGTCCTGCGGCACGCGGTGGCCGGCTTCGACCAGGGCGCGGATCGCGCCGACCGCAATCACGTCGGAGGCGGCAAACAGGCCATCGGGTGCGTCGGTCTTCTTGAGCATGGCGCGGGTGAGCCGGTAGGCGTCCTCGCTGAGGAAGTGGCTGCGCGCGTGCAGGCGCGTGTCGAACTCCAGGCCATGCTGCTCCAGCGCCTGCCGGTAGCCGGCAAAGCGCGGCGCCACTTCGGGAAGCTGGTCATCGCCCAGGAAGGCGATGCGCCGGCGGCCGCTGGCGATCAGGTGCTCGGTGGCCAGTGCGCCGCCCTGGAAATTGTCGCTGCCCACGCTGATGTAGGACTGCCCGTCGATCCGGCTGCCCCACACCGCCATCGGCAGGCCATCGCGTGCGGCCGCATCCAGCGCGGCATGTTCGGAGCTTTGCCCGAGCACAATCACGCCATCGGAGCGGCTACCGCGTGCGAGTTGTTCCACCCAGCCGTCCTGATGCCGATTGAGCTTGGACAACAGCATGCTGTAACCACGGCCGGTGAGTTCTTCGGCCAGCAGCGCGAGCATGGTCATCAGGAACGGGTCCGACAGCGGCTGGTCCAGCGCATGCATCATCGGCACCGCCACGCTCACCGTGTTGGAGCGCTTGGCGCGCAGGCTGCGTGCCACCGGATCGACCTGATACCCCGCATCGGCGGCGATCTGCTTGATGTAGGCACGGGTGCGCTCGGCTACCACCGGGCTGCCGGCCAGCGCACGCGACACGGTGGACTCGGACACGCCCGCCATGCGCGCGATGTCGGCCATCTGCGGGCGTGCAGCAGGAGTGGCGCGTTCGGGATGTTTGGCCATGGCACCGCACTGCGGAAAAGCCAGAGTGTAATCAGTTCGTGCACGCCACGTGTCGGGCAGGCCTTGCGGTGGCGGTCGCTTGCAGGACATTTGCGGGTGCCACGCGGGCGCACAACGCTCGGCAAACAGCGGCTTGCTCAGGCATTGCGGCGGGTTGGCGCGGTGCCTGTGGGGAGTGATGCAGGGCATGAAACGGAGCGCGTTGGGCTGTGGCGTGCAAGGGGAAGGGGTGCCAAACGTTGCTGCATGCGCGGGAGGCGGCCGCAGCACGGGCGGCTATACGCACTGCTGCGTCGCCAGGTGCATCGCTGCGCTGCGCGTGATGGATGCCAGCCTCCACGCAGCAGCGCAGCACGTGCATGGCGCACTAGCCCATGTACAAACCGCCGTTGACCGCATAGTCCGCGCCGGTCACATACGCGGCGTCGTCGGAGGCCAGCCATGCGCACAGGCCCGCCACTTCGGCCGGTTTGCCGAGCCGGCGCACCGGCACCGAGGTGGCCAGGCGGTCCAGTACATCCGGTGGGAAATTGCTGATGGAAGCGCTGGCGATATAGCCGGGCGAAATGGTGTTGACGGTGACACCGCGCGAAGCCACTTCCTGCGCCAACGCACGGCTGAACCCATGCATGGCCGCCTTGGCGGTGGCGAAGTTGATCTGCCCGATCTGGCCCTTGTGCGCGCTGACCGAGCCGATGTTGACGATGCGCCCCCAGCCGCGCGAGGTCATGCCATCCACCACCTGCTTGGTGATGTTGAACAGCGAATGCAGATTGCTGGCAATCACGGCATTCCAGTCGTCGCGGCTCATCTGGCGGAACAGCGTGTCGCGGCTGCCACCGGCGTTGTTGACCAACACATCGATCTCGCCGACCTCCGCCTTGACCTTGGCAAACGCAGCTACGGTGGAATCCCAATCGGCGGCGTTGCCTTCGGAGGCAACGAAGTCGAACCCGAGCTCGCGTTGCTCACGCAGCCACGCCGATTTGCGCGGCGAATTAGGACCACACCCGGCCACCACCGTGTGCCCGGTGCGCGCCAGTTTCTGGCAGATCGCAGTGCCCACACTGCCCATGCCACTGGTGACGTATGCGATGCGAAGCGTCATTGCTTGAACTCCTTCGGAGTTGGGAATGGGGAATCGGGAGTGGGGAATCGGTGGAGCAGGGGCCGCGGTTTCTATTTTTTATGTGGAAGTCAGGAATCGAAACGGCAGCGCAGCGCCGCTTTTGCGATTCCCCATTCCCGATTCCCCATTCCCGGCGCGCGATCAGCGCGCCAACGGAAACAAGCCAAACAGCAGCCCGCCCGCCAGCATCAGCATCGAAATCAGTACCGCCCATTTCAGGGTGAAGCGCTGGTGGTCGGCGAAATCGACCTTGGCCAGGCCGACCAGCAGATAGGTCGAGGGCACCAGGGGGCTGAGCAGATGCACGGGCTGGCCGGCCAGCGAGGCGCGCGCCATTTCCACGGGCGTGATGCCGTAATGGCCGGCGGCTTCGGACAGAATTGGCAGCACGCCGAAGTAGAACGCGTCGTTGGACATGAAGAACGTAAACGGCATGCTGACGATGGCGGTGATCACCGCCAGGTACGGACCCCAGCTGTCGGGAATGACCGCCAGGAAGCTGCGCGACATCGCTTCGACCATGCCGGTGTTGGACAGGATGCCGGTGAAGATGCCGGCAGCGAAGATCAGCGACACTACCGACAACACATTGCCGGCGTGGTTGACCAGGCGGCGGCGCTGCTCGGCCAGGTTGGGGTAGTTGATCATCAGCGCCAGCGCGAAGCCGATCATGAACAACACCGGCATCGGCAGGATGCCCACCACCAGCGCGGCCATCAGCGCGAGGGTGAGCACCAGGTTCACCCACAGCAGCTTGGGCCGCTTCATGTCTTCGGTGTCTTCCACGCGCGGCAGGGCGTCGTTGTCGTCGGGCAGGCTGGTTTCCAGCCAGTTGCCATCGGCCGGCAGGCGCACCACGCCCAGACGGCGACGCTCGCGCATGCCGAGCAGCCAGGCGAGTGCAATGATGCCGGCGATCGCCATCGCCATGGCCGGTACCAGCGGCACGAACACATCGGCCGGATCCACATGCAATGCGGTGGCGGCACGCGCGGTGGGGCCGCCCCACGGGGTGAGATTCATCACGCCGCTGGCCAGGATGGTGACGCAGGTGAGGTTGAGCGCGTTCATGCCCAGCCGCTGGTACAGCGGCAGCATCGCCGAGACGGTGATCATGTAGGTGGTGGAGCCGTCGCCATCGAGCGAGATCAGCATCGCCAGGATCGCCGTGCCCATGACGATCTTCAGCGGATCGCCCTTGACCAGGCGCAGGATGCGGCCGACCAGTGGGTCGAACAGACCGGCATCGATCATCACCCCGAAATAGAGGATGGCGAACATCAGCATCACGCCGGTGGGCGCGATCTTCTTGATGCCGTCGAGCATCATCTCGTTGATGCCGGTGCCGAAGCCGCCGAGCAATGCGAACACGATCGGCACCGTGATCAGAGCCACCAGCGGCGACAGCCGCTTGCTCATGATCAGGTACATGAAGGTGATCACCATTCCGAAACCGAGCGCGGTCAGCATGCGGGCAAATCCTTTGAGGCGTGCAGCGGGGGATAAGTGGAGCGCGCCACTGCGCCGGGCGCGCAGCAGCGAGGGTGGTACACGCCAGCGCTGGGGGCGGCTGACGTGACGGCGGTGTGGCTGTCATGCGGCAAAGTGCAGGCCACCGCATTGGCGGACGGCAGCGCGCCGCTGCAGTGGCGGGGCGCAGGCGCGCGATGACGCAGGGCGAAGATGCAGGCCACTCAGAAGTCGTACTGGAAGCGGCCGGTGAGGGCCAACGTATGATCGACCACCGCATCCACCATGCGGTCACGGTTGCGGCTGTCGATCACATTGAGCATCACGCGCAGATTGGGCTTGAAATACCAGTTGCCGCCCAGCGTCCACGACTGCGTGTTGGCATCGATGAAGTTGGGTTGCCCATCCAGATGCTGGTCGCCGCGCATGTAGTCGTAACGCAGCGCCAGCTCGAACGCGCCGGACGGGCGGTTGGGTGTCTTGATGCGGCTGAAGCGGCCGGTCTTGCGGTCGTAGCCGCGCGACTCGCCGGTCACGAACCAGCTGACCAGGCCATAGCTGGCCAGCACCTTGGCATGCTGCGCGCCATCGTCGAGCAGGCCGCCGCTGAACTCGGTCTGCCACGACCACGGGCCGACTACTTCGGCATATTCCAACGACCATTTGTCGAAGTCGGTGTCGCGGCCATCGGCGAAGCGTGCCAGCGTGATGCGGCTGTTGTTGGCGAGATCGTTCTCCGGGCGCGGGCGGATCAGCAGCGGTGAGGCGCCGCCACTGCCGGGATGCGAGTAGCGCTCGTGCGCCAGCGACACGCCCAGATGGCGCAGCCGTGCGTCGCCCATTTCCGGTGCGAAGGTCAGGCGCGTGCCCAGCGCACCGCCCTTGGTGGCCGAATTGTCGATGCTTTCCAGGCTGTAGGCGGCCGTGGACCAGGTGGCATCCGGGCGGCTGGTCTGCCAGGAAATCGCCTTGCGGTAGATCGGTGCCAGCGTGGTCGAGGCGTAGCCGCGTTCCAGGAACGGGCCATAGTTGGAGCCGGTCCGGTCGTCGAGCGAAAAGTACTGCTTGAACTGGCCCACGGTCAGCGTGCCGGCGGAGAACTTCTTGGCGATGTAGACATCGCGCGCCAGGATGCCGCGGCTGCCGGGTTCGTACTGCAGGCCGGCGAACTCCGCCTCGGCCTTGTAGTTGAACCCGTAGAACTTGCCAGCCACGTCCAGCCAGACACGGCGGAACTGGGTGTCGTTGCGCTCGGGCGTGCCGCGTTCATCGTTGTCGAAGACGGTGAAGTCCCAATGCACGCGCCCGCCCACTTCGGCGGTCACCGGGCCTTCGTCATCGGCCGCGTGTGCCGCCGGCGCCAGACAGATGGCCGCACAGGCGGTAATGGCGCGCAAGCGCAAGGTGTCGTTGATCACAGACCCTCCCAGGTACATGTGTGCAGCACAGGCAATCAATCGGCCGCAACCGCGTCACGGCGAGCTGGCTGCAGCCTAGTCCCGCGAAGCTGTCATGGACCTGTCAGGTGCGGGAATCGGGAGTCGGGAATGGGGAATCGCAACAGCGACGGACTGCAGTACATGGTTTGGATGGGAGAGCTTTTGTTGGCGAGGCCTGTTACCTTCCGGCCGCGGTGACGTGCTGTTGCGATTCCCCATTCCCTATTCACGATTCCCTGCCCCAATGCGCCTGTTGCTCGTCGAAGACAACGCCGACCTTGCCGATGCCATCGTGCGGCGCATGCGCCGTAGCGGGCATGCGGTGGATTGGCAGCAGGACGGGTTGGCCGCGGCCAGCGTGTTGCGCTACCAGAGCTTTGATCTGGTGGTGCTGGATATCGGCTTGCCCAAGCTGGATGGATTGCGCGTGCTGGCCGGGATGCGCGAGCGCGGCGACACCACGCCGGTGCTGATGCTGACCGCGCGTGATGGCATCGAAGACCGCGTGCAGGCGCTGGATGTGGGGGCCGACGATTACCTGGGCAAGCCGTTCGACTTTCGTGAGTTCGAAGCGCGCTGCCGGGTGCTGCTGCGGCGTAATCGCGGCCAGGCCAGCGAGGTGGTGCAACTCGGCGCGTTCGTGTTCGACAACGCTGCGCACACCGTGAGCCTGGACGGGGTGGCGATCGAGTTGCCCAATCGCGAGTACCGGCTGCTGGAAATCCTGATCGGACGGCTGGGCCAGGTGGTGGGCAAGGACGAGATCGGCAACGGGTTGTTCGGTTTCGATGACGATGTCGGCCCCAATGCGATCGAGCTGTATGTGGGCCGGCTGCGCCGCAAGTTGATCGGTGCGCCGCTGCGCATCGTCACCGTGCGTGGCGCCGGCTACAAGCTGGAAGAGGCCGACCCGCAGGCCGTCGCCGAGGCCGGCAGCGATGGCTGAAGCCCACGCGGTGGCGCCGTCGATCCGGCGCACGCTGCTGCTGTATCTGAGCAGCCTGTCGCTGCTGGGCGCGGTGGTGCTGTTCTTTGCCGCGCGCGATTACGGCGAGCGTGCGGCCAATCGCTCCTACGACCACCTGCTGGTGTCGTCGGCGTTGTCGATCATCGACAGCGTGGCGTTGGTGGGCGGCGATTGGCAGGTGGATCTGCCGTATGCCTCGCTCGACCTGCTGGGCATGGCGCCGGAAGACCGCGTGTTCTACCGCGTGTTCGATGCACAGGGCCGCACCATCACCGGCGAAGACACCTTGCCGCTGCCGCCGCGTGCACCCGATGGCGAGCGGCCGCTGTTGTTCGACGCAAACTACAGCGGCGAGCCGGTGCGCTTTGCGGTGGTGATGCATCGGGTGGCCTCGGACTCCGGGCAGGGCGAGGTGCGCGTGCAGGTGGGCCAGACCCGCCGCGCGCGCGACGCGGTGGCGCGCGATGTGGTGCTCAACGCATTGGTGGCGATCGCGGTGCTGTCGCTGCTGGCGCTGGCGCTGGTGTGGATTGGCGTGTATCGCGCGTTGCGCCCGCTGCAACGCATCGAGCGTGATCTCTCGCGGCGCGAGCCCTCCGATCTGAAACCGCTCACGGTGCCCGCACCGCAGGAAATGCAGTTGATGGTCGCCGCGCTCAACCGCTTCATGGCGCGGTTGTCGTCCAGCAACGAAACCCTGCGCGCGTTCATGGCCGAGGCTGCGCACCAGATGCGCACGCCGCTGGCCGCGTTGCGTGCGCAGGCGCAGCTGGCGATGGACGACGACGACCCGCGCGACATGCAGCGCAGCCTGGTGGCGATCGAACGCAACGCCAGCCATATGAGCCGCCTGCTCAATCAGCTGCTCAGCGATGCCAGCGTGATCCATCGCGCCAATCTGCAGCGGTTTGCCACGGTCGATCTGGTCGAACTCCTGCACCAGGCACTGCATGACGCACTGCCACGTGGCGAGGAGGCACCGCGCGTGCATCTGGCGATCGACCCGCAGCCGGCGCTGCTGCGCGGCGATGCCTTGCTGCTGCGCGAGGCCTTGAAGAATCTCATCGACAACGCCTGCAAATACGGCGCCGGCGCGCCATTGCAGGTTGCCCTGACCAGCGACGGCCACCAGCATGTGCTGACCATCGCCGATCACGGCCCGGGCATTCCGCCGGCCGAGGCCGAGCGGGTGTTCGAGCGTTTTGTGCGCGGCCCGGATGCACCGGCCGGTGGGGCGGGCCTGGGCCTGGCGATCGTCAAGCGCGTGGTTGAGGCGCACGGTGGGCGCATCGATCTGTCCAATCGCATCGGCGGCGGGCTGATTGCGTCATTGCATTTTCCCGGAGGCACGGCGTGATGCGCGTGGTGTGTGGTGTGGTGTTGCTGCTGCTGTGCGGACTGGCCTGGGCGGCGCCCGGCGATGTACGGCGATTTCCGGCACAGGGCGCGGTGCAGGCGCAGCTGCGCGTGCAGGGCTCGACCGATCTGGAAGTGTTTGGCGCGGTGATCCAGGACTACCAGCGCCTGCATCCCGGCACCGAGGTGATCTACGAAGACGTGATCGCCTGGGACATCTACGAGCAGTACCTGCATCCGGCCGCCAATGCGCCGCAGGCGGATCTGCTGATCAGCGCCAGCATGGATCTGCAGACCAAGCTGGTGAACGATGGCCACGCGTTGACGCATCGCTCGGCGCAGACCGAAGCGCTGCCGGCCTGGGCGCAGTGGCGGCACGAAGTCTTCGGCATCAGCTACGAGCCGGTGGCCATCGTCTACAACACGCGCAAGCTCGCCGCCGCGCGGGTGCCGCGTACACGCCGGCAACTGCTCGCGTTGTTGCGTTCACCCGATGCGCCGTTGCGCGGCAAGGTGGGCACCTACGATGCCGAGCGCAGCGGCGTGGGCTATCTGTTCGCCACCCAGGACGGGCAGGTGGGCAGCATTGCCGGCGCGTTGCTGGCCGCGCTGGGGGCAAACCAGGTGCGTCTGGAAGAACGTACCGGCACCTTGCTGGACCGTGTCAGCCGCGGCGAGTTGTTGCTGGCCTATAACGTGCTCGGCTCCTACGCACAGGCGCGCATCGATGCCGGCGCGCCGCTGGGCATCGTGCAGCCGCAGGACTACACGTTGGTGGCGCTGCGCACCGCGGTGATCCCCAAGACCGCGCCGCACGCGCCCGAGGCGCGCCGGTTCCTGGATTACCTGCTCTCGCCGCGCGGCCAGCAGGTGCTCTCGCGCGAGGCGCGGTTGATGCCGATCCTGCCGTCGGCCGGTGGTCGCGGTGGCTCGGCGCAGCCGCCGTTCCGACCGATTCCACTTGGTCCCGGCCTGCTGGTCTATCTGGACAAGCTCAAGCGCCGGCAGTTCCTGGAAGCCTGGCGCGCCAGCACCCAGCCGCCGCGCTGAGCGGTCGCGGAGTGGGCCGACCCGTGTTTCATGGTGAAAACACGCATTGAACGGGCCGCTTGATCGCGGCGAAATTGAGCAGCGCATGCACGCCATGCAGGCGTTCGATGGAGGGATTGTCTACGTGTCTGCCATCCGAGGCGTGCGCGGAGTTCAGTGCATCGAGCGCATCGGCAGCGCGCCTGCCGCATGCCCGGGCCGTCTAGCACCGAGCACCAGTCACCTACCGCGCAGCGCAGCGGGAAAGCGACGCAGCCATGTGCCAGACTTGGCGCATGGCCGATCTCACCATCCTCGTCGCCGACGACCACCCGTTGTTCCGTGCTGCCGTGATCCACGTGCTGCACCAGACCCTGCCCACTGCCGAAGTGGTGGAGGCCTCCAGCGCCACCACCTTGAGCGCGATGCTGCGCTCGCATCCGCAGGCCGAGCTGGTGCTGCTGGACCTGGCCATGCCGGGCGCGCGCGGCTTCTCCGCGCTGCTGCACGTGCGTGGCGAGCATCCGGACATTCCGGTGGTGGTGATTTCCTCCAACGACCACCCGCGCGTGATCCGGCGCGCGCAGCAGTTCGGCGCGGCCGGCTTCATTCCCAAATCCACCCCGGCCGAATCGATCGGTACCGCGGTGGCCAGCGTGCTCGATGGTGGCACCTGGTTCCCGCCGATGACCGCCGAGCGCTCGGAAGCCGATGCGCAATTGGCGGCCAAGCTCGCCCAGCTCACCCCGCAGCAATTTCGCGTGTTGCTGTGCCTGGCCGATGGCCTGTTGAACAAGCAGATTGCGCACGAACTGGGCCTGGCCGAGAACACCGTCAAGGTGCATGTCACCGCCATCCTGAAAAAGCTGGATTGCTACAGCCGCACCCAGGCTGCGGTGCTGGTCAAGGCGTTGGAGCCGGAAGGCGAGGGATGAGCGCACTTAGATCTCAGTAGCGCCTGAATTAAGAATAGCTATTGCTGAGCTGTTATTTTTTTTCAAGACGCATTTTTATTTAGTGGTGCACAATGAAATCTTTGGTTGAATACTGTCATGGTGTTGTAAGGGCACTAAGTCACCAATACGAGGCGACTAACGTCCTGGGTCATGCTGTTACAGCTGGTGCTGCCAGAGAATCTCTCATAAAAGATTTTCTACAGGCGCATCTTCCAGGAATGACAAATATCCTGAGTGGGGTGATTTTGGATTCTTACGATGGTCGGTCAAGGCAGCAGGATATCGTGCTAGTTCTGAAATCTATGCCTCGGTTACCATTTTCTAGCGGGCATGATCTGATATTCCAAGAGGGTGTGGTGGCAACGTTTGAGATAAAGACTGAGATTAGCCCGTCAGATCTGAGCACGATAGCTTCAAATATTGCAAGTGTTAGTCGGCTTAGGCCAAGTAGCTTAGGATCTGTAGAGCTTGGTGACCTGGACTGGCCATACGACAGAGAGTTGAACGTGGTTGTGACTTATGGGGGATCGGACCTGGGGGTGATTGAGCGAGCGATATCTAAGCTTGCCCCGGGCGCTCATCCCGATGTCTATCTAGACTTATCGCAAGGAATTTTGATCAAAAATGAAGGGATAATTCTCCCGGCTTTGGGTGAGGATTCCTATCTATTTTTTCGGGATCCAGCAATAGGGCTTGCCCGTCTTTTGGTGTTGTTGTCGAAAATTACAGGTCGCCTGATAATGCGAGATGTGAAATGGGAGAAATATATAGTTTGAACGAGGGTGAGAGGCTGTATTTTTCTTAACATTGGTTGTCAGAATTTACAACTTACCCGCGCCGCAACAACATCTGCGTGACCAACGCGCGCAGCGCCGGCGGCCGGACCGGTTTGGACAGGAAGCCCCAGCCCGCCTCCAGCGCGTGCTCGCGCAGGGCGGGGCTGGGTTCGGCGGTGACCAGGATGACGCGCGGTTCGCGCTGCCATTGCGCCACCAGTTGCGGCAGCAGCATCGGGCCGTAATGGTTGCCCATGCGTACGTCCAGCAGCAGCAGTTCCGGTGCATCGTCGGGGCTGGCCGCGGCCAGCGCGTCGTCGGGGCCGCCGGCAAAATCGACCCGGCATTCCCAGCGCTCCAGCAGTGCACGCGTGGCCTCGCACACGCGCGGATCATCGTCCACGCACCACACCCGGCAGCCGTGCAGGATGGGGTCGTTGCCGTGTTCGTGCTGCAACTGCGGCGTGGGCAATGGCTGCACGATGGCCGCACGTTCGCCCAGCGGCACGCTGACCGAAAACACGCTGCCGCCGCCCAGCGTGGAGCGCAGGCCGATGCGATGCCCGAGCAGGCGGCCGATGCGCTCGACAATCGCCAGGCCCAGGCCTGCGCCACGGTCGTTGGCCACGCCGTCGTCGAGGCGGCGGAATTCTTCGAAGATTTCGTGCTGCAGCGCTTCGGGAATGCCCGGGCCCTGGTCGTGCACCTCGATGCGCAACCAGCCGCCACGCCGACGGCACCCCAGCAGCACGCGGCCGCGCGGGGTGTAGCGGATCGCATTGGACAGGAAGTTCTGCAGGATGCGACGCAACAGGGTTTCGTCGCTCAACACCACCGCCGAGGTGGGCACCCAGTCGAGCACCAGGCCGCGGTCTTCGGCCAGGATGCCGAACTCGCGCGCCAGGGTGTCCAGCAGCGGGCCGATCGCAAAATCGCGGACCTGGGTTTTCAGGCTGCCGGCTTCCAGGCGCGAGATGTCGAGCAGGCTGTTGAGGATGGCGTCCTGCGCCGCCAGTGCGCCGTCGATGTTGTCCACCAGTTGCGCACTGCCGGTGGCGTGCACCTGCCCACGCAACACCGAGACGAACATGCGCGCGGCATTGAGCGGCTGCAGCAGGTCGTGCACTGCCGATGCGACGAAGCGGGTCTTGTAGCGGTTGGCGCTTTCGGCCTCGCGCTTGGCTGCTGCCAGATCGCGCGTGCGCTCGGCTACGCGGTGTTCCAGCGCATCGGCCAGCGAGCGCAGTTCGCGCGCGGCGTTCTTGTAGGTGGTGATGTCGGCGTAGCTGGTGACAAAACCGCCATCGGGCAGCGGGTTGCCGCGGATTTCCAGCACCGTGCCGTCTTCCTTCTCGCTCTCGCGCATGTGCGGTTTGCCGCTGCGCAGATGGTTGAGGCGGCGTTCGATGGCGGCCTCGATCGGGCCGGGCCCGAGCAGGCCGCGGCGCGCGTTGAAGCGGAACAGGTCTTCGATCGGCCGGCCGACCTGCAACAGCTCGGCGGGAAAGCGGAACAGTTCCACATAGCGCGAATTCCACGCCACCAGGTTCAGCGCCGCGTCGATGACCACAACGCCTTGCGGCAGATGTTCCAGGCTGCGACTCAGGCCAGTGTTGGCCTGTTGCGCCGCTGCCACCACGCCATCCTGGGCGGTGCGCAGTTCTTCGGCGTGTTGCTGCAGCAGCGTTTCCAGTTCATGCCGGCTGCGCTGGCGCAAGGCCGACAGCCGGCTACGCTGCTGCACGAACAACCACAGCAGTGCCAGCGCCAGCCACGCACCGGCCGCCGCGATGGCCGCCGCGCGGCCGGCGGCCGCACTGGCGCGGGTGTCGTGCAGCAGGTGCAGGCGCCAGCCGCTCTCGGGCACCTGCAGGGTCTGCCACAGCACCTGGCCGCTCAGTGGCGGCATCTGCACCTCCGCCAGCACACCGCCACTGCCGGTGGGTTCGATCACGCGGCGCTGCAACGGCAGCAGGCGTTGGCTGGCGTACTGGCGGGTGGCCTGCAGTTCGCGCCGGTCACGTTCGCTGAGCGGGGCGAGCATGCGGTAGCGCCACTGCGGGCGGCTGGCCAGGAACACCACATCGTGCGCGTCGGAGGCCAGCACGATGTCCGGGGTCTGCAGCCATTCGCGCTCCAGTGCCGCCAGCGCGATCTTGATCACCACCACGCCCTGCACCTGCCCGGCAGGGTCGCGGATGGCCTGGGACAGGAAATAGCCCGGCTCGCCGGTGGTCAGGCCGATGCCGTAGAAGCTGCCGCTGCCACTGGCCAAGGCCTGTTGGTAATACGGGCGGAACGCATAATCCACGCCCACATTGCTGCGCGCGCCGCGCCAGTTGCTGGCGGCCAGCGCGATGCCGTCGCGGTTGATCAGGGTCAGCGTGGAAGACTGGGTGACGTTGTTGGCGCGTTCGAGTTTGCGGTTGAGGCGTTCGACCTGGTCGGCCGACAACGGCGCGTCGACGGCCGCGCGCAGGTCCGGGTCCAGCGTCAGGATCTGCGGCAGGGTGCGGTAACGGTCGATGCGTTGCTGCAGCGCCTGCGCATACAGGCGCAGCTGGCGTTGCACGGAGGCGCTTTCCTCGCGCAGTGCGTTCTGTTCGACAAAGTAACCGGCCGCGAACATGGCCACCAGCATCCCGCCCAGCACAATGGACAAGGTGAACAGCAGGCGGCGGCGTTGCGAGGGATACATCGCGCAAGTATGGCGGCGGCGGGCGCTGGGCGCAGCCACCGCACACACGACTGCGGCCGCGTCCCGAAGGAGGCGGCCGCAGGGTGATGCGGGATGAGGCGTTAGCCGTGGGCGCTTAGAACATCACCTGCGCGCGCAGCTCCATCACGTGCGGGGTTTCATGCACGCCGTTGCGCGAGGAATCCACCCAGCTGTAGTTGGCCTGCATCTTGAAGTGGCTGGTGAGGTACCAGTTGGCACCGATGGTGGTGTCGTGCTGACGGCCGCCGTGGACGTTGTTGTCTTCCAGATTCAGGCGGCTGTAGCGGGCAGTCAGTTCGACCGCGCCGTAATCGTGGGCGGGCTTGATGTTGCCTGGCACGCCGCCGGCATAGCTGCGCGACTCGCCGGTCAGCGACCAGGTGCCATACACGTACTGGCCCTGGGCGATGAAGTGCGGCTGGCCGGCATTACGCGCCACTTCGGCACGCAGCGCTTCGCTCTGCAGCGAGAACGGGCCGTGGATCCACACCGCTTCCACGCCGGTGCGGATCACGTGATCCACATCGAGGATGGTGCCGGTGTCGATCAGGCGCACATCGGTCAACCCGGCTTCCGGGCGGGCGCGCAGCCGCACGCGCGGGCTGAACGACACGCCACGGCCGTCGCTGAAGCCGCGCGGGTTTTCCATCGAGCCGGCGATGCCCAGGTGCAGCACGTTGCCTTCGGCCTTGAACGGGGTCCAGGCCGCATGCACAGCCTGGGTGGTGCCGGGGTTGTCCCCCTGCAGGTCCTGGCCGCCGTATGCGCCGGCCTGCAGCAGGTACTGCGGGCGTTCCAGGGTCCATTCCACGCCGGTCCGGCGACCCTGGAACACCGCCTGCACCGGCAGGCCCAGTTCCATGAAGCTGCCCGCACGCGAACTCTGCACCGCTTCCAGGCCCACCGGCACCTTCATGTAGCCCAGGCGTACCCGGCCGTAGTCCTGGCCCAGCAGCGCCTTGGTTTCGAAGCGGAAGAACACGTCAAGCCACAGCTTGGCTTCGAAGTCGAAATACACCATGGCGTCGTAGACGCCCTTCTTCTTCAAGGTGGCGCCGAATTCCTTGCGGCGGAAATCGGTGCGGTCTTCCAGGCGGTCGTCGCCGGAGAAGTTGTTGTCGTCGTAGGCGTAGTTGCCGGTCAGGCCGATTTCGGTGCCGTCACCGAAGGTGTACTTGGTGGGCCAGTTCTCGATCGAGGTGGCGGCATGGGCGGCGGGCGCGGCGGCGATGGCCAGCGCAAGAACGAGCGGAGTAAGGCGCATAGGAATGATCTTCGGCGAGGAAAGTAGGGGCCGGGCGTCCTGCCATGGCGAGCGCAATGAACAGCTTCATGAACCGCGCAGGGTCCGGGACGGCCAACAGCACAGAAAGTCGGTGTCTGCGTTAAACGGAATTAACGGCCGAGGGGCGCGTGGCTGAAGTGTAAGACCAGGTTCAGGCAACGCCCAGTGCGTAGTACCAATGGGTTATCGGCCCGGGCTGTGACGTGCGGCCAGAATGCCTGCACCGGGTGCCTGGCTCAGGCGCCCTCCAAGTTCCCTCGGAGTGGTGTCATGCACATCAGCAAGCCTGCCGGCCCCCTGCCGGCGCCTGTCCCCTTCTACCGCCAGTTGTATTTCCAGGTGGTGGTGGCGATCGTTCTTGGCGCCCTGCTGGGCCATTTCGAGCCGGCCTTCGCCGAAAGCCTCAAGCCACTCGGCGATGCCTTCATCAAGCTGGTGAAGATGATCATCGCCCCGGTGATCTTCCTGACCATCGTCACCGGCATCGCCGGCATGACCCACCTCAAGACGGTGGGCCGGGTCTTCGCCAAGTCGATGACCTATTTCCTGTTCTTCTCCACGCTGGCGCTGATTGTCGGCATGGTGGTGGCGCACGTGGTGCAGCCGGGCGCCGGCATGAACATCAATCCGGCCGAGCTGGACCAGAGCGCGGTCAACACCTACGTGCAGAAATCGCACGAGCTGAGCCTGGTCGGCTTTTTGATGGACATCATCCCGGCCACGCTGATCAGCGCGTTCGTCGATGGCAACATCCTGCAGGTGCTGTTCGTGGCGGTGCTGTTCGGCATCGCGCTGGCCCTGGTGGGCGAACGTGGCCGCCCGGTGCTGAGCTTCCTGGAAGCGCTCACCGCCCCGGTGTTCCGTCTGGTGCACATGCTGATGAAGGCCGCGCCGATCGGTGCATTCGGTGCAATCGCCTTCACCATCGGCAAGTACGGCGTGGAATCGCTGGTCAATCTGGCCTGGCTGGTGGGCTCGTTTTACCTGACCTCGCTGTTCTTCGTGCTGGTGATCCTGGGCATCGTCTGCCGGTTGTGCGGCTTTTCGGTGCTCAAGCTGATCCGCTACCTCAAGGCCGAGCTGCTGCTGGTGCTGGGCACCTCTTCGTCGGAGTCGGCATTGCCGTCGCTGATGGAGAAGATGGAAAAGGCCGGCTGCGAGAAGTCGGTGGTGGGCCTGGTCGTGCCGACCGGCTACTCGTTCAACCTGGACGGCACCAACATCTACATGACCCTGGCGGCGCTGTTCATCGCCCAGGCCACCAATGTCGACCTCACCCTCGGCCAGCAGATCACCTTGCTGGCGGTGGCGATGCTCAGCTCCAAGGGCGCGGCCGGCGTGACCGGCGCCGGCTTCATTACGCTTGCGGCCACGCTGTCGGTGGTGCCGGATGTGCCGGTGGCCGGCATGGCGCTGATCCTGGGCGTGGACCGTTTCATGAGCGAGTGCCGCTCGCTGACCAACTTCATCGGCAATGCAGTGGCCACGGTGGTGGTGTCGCGTTGGGAAAATGCGCTGGACCGTGACCAATTGAGCCTGGCATTGGATGGCCGTGCGCCGCCGCTGCAGGCACCGGTGCCGCTGCCGGACGCAGTCGCGCCGGTCAGCGCACGCTGATGCTTCCTACGGCCCTGTATTCCGCTGGTATCCCGGCGGGATGCAGGGCCGTTTTTGCATTGCAGCAACCGATCTTCCTGCCGCGCTGACAGCTGCGCGACAGGCCCTTGTTCAGGCAGGAGGGTAGAATTCAGCTCTTCTGCGCCCTTGAGACCTACACAGCCGATGTCTAACGACGACTTCAAACAGGCCGCCCTCGACTATCACCGCCAGCAGCCGGCCGGCAAGATCAAGGTCACTGCGACCAAGCCGATGCTGACCCAGCGCGATCTGTCGCTGGCGTATTCGCCTGGCGTGGCCTTCGCCTGCGAGGCCATCGTCGAGGACGCCACCCAGGCCAGCGAGCTCACCGCGCGCGGCAATCTGGTGGCGGTGATCACCAACGGCACCGCGGTGCTGGGCCTGGGCAACATCGGTCCGCTGGCCTCCAAGCCGGTGATGGAAGGCAAGGGCGTGCTGTTCCAGAAGTTCGCCGGCATCGACGTGTTCGACATCGAGATCAACGAGAACGATCCGGACAAGCTGGTGGACATCATCGCCAGCCTGGAGCCGACCTTCGGCGGCATCAACCTGGAAGACATCAAGGCGCCGGAGTGCTTCATCGTCGAGCGCAAGCTGCGCGAGCGCATGAACATCCCGGTGTTCCATGACGACCAGCACGGCACTGCCATCATCGTCGGCGCGGCGGTACTCAATGCGCTGGTGGTCACCGGCAAGAAGATCGAAGACGTCAAGCTGGCCACCACCGGCATGGGCGCGGCAGGGATCTCGTGCGTCAACATGCTGGTCTCGCTGGGCCTGAAGTCGGAGAACATCCTGGCGCTGGACCGCGATGGCGTGATCCACACCGGCCGCACCGATCTGGACCCGGACAAGCAGCGCTACGCGCGCGACACCGACAAGCGCACCCTGGCCGAAATCGTCGAAGGTGCCGACATCTTCCTGGGCCTGTCGGCGGCCGGCATCCTCAAGCCGGAAATGGTCGCCACCATGGCGCGCCAGCCGGTGATCTTCGCGCTGGCCAACCCCAACCCGGAAATCACCCCGGAAGCGGCCAAGGCGGTGCGGCCGGATTGCATCATCGGCACCGGCCGTTCGGACTACCCGAACCAGATCAACAACGTGCTGTGCTTCCCCTACCTGTTCCGCGGCGCGCTGGACGTGGGCGCTACCGGCATCAACGAAGACATGAAAATCGCCTGCGTCAAGGCGATTGCGGCGATGGCGCGGCGCGAGGCCTCCGACCTGGGCGCGGCCTATGGTGGCGAAACCCCGAGCTTCGGCCCGGAATACCTGATTCCGCGTCCGTTGGACCCGCGCCTGCTGGTGGAGCTGTCCTCGGCGGTGGCGCAGGCGGCGATGGATTCGGGCGTGGCCACGCGCCCGATCGCCGACATGGCGGCCTACCGCGACCGGCTCAGCCAGTTCGTCTACCGCACCAGCTTGATGATGAAGCCGGTCTACGACCGCGCGCGCGCCGACAAGCAGCGCGTGGTGTATGCCGAAGGCGAAGAAGAAGTGGTGCTGCGTGCGGTGCAGAACGTCATCGACGAAGGCCTGGCGCTGCCGATCCTGATCGGCCGCCCGGACGTCATCGAGGCGCGTATCCAGCGCATGGGGCTGCGCATCCGTGCCGGTGAAGATTTCGAGATCACCAACATCCACGACGACCCGCGCTTCAACGATTACTGGCAGTACTACTACGCGCTCACCGAGCGCCGTGGCGTGACCGTGACCGCGGCCAAGGAACTGATGCGCTCGCGGCCGACCCTGATTGCCGCAGTGATGGTGGCGCGCGGCGAAGCCGACGCGATGCTGTCGGGCGTGGTGGGGCGCTTCCACAAGAAACTGGGCTACGCGCGCAGCGTGATTCCGCTGGAACCGCGCGTAAGCTCCACCTCGGCCATGACCGGCGTGATCAACCAGCAGGGCGTGTTCTTCTTCCTGGATACGCACGTGCAGGAAGACCCCACCGTGGAGCAGGTGGTCGAAGCCACCTTGCAGGCCGCGTACCGCCTGAAATTGTTCGGCATCGAGCCCAACATCGCGCTGCTGTCGCATTCCAACTTCGGTAGCCACGATTCGCGTGACGCCCTGAAGATGCGCGAAGTGCGCGAAGCCCTGCTCAAGCGCAAGCCCGAGCTCAACATCGACGGCGAAATGCAGGGCGACACCGCCTGGGACGAAGCGCTGCGCAAGCAGATCATGCCCAACAGCACGCTCAAGGGCCGCGCCAACCTGTTCGTGCTGCCCAACCTGGAAGCGGCCAACATCGCCTACAACCTGGTGCGCGTGTTCACCGACGGCGTGGCGATCGGCCCGATCCTGATGGGCATCTCCAAGCCGGTGCACATCCTCACCACCAGCGCCACTTCGCGCCGGGTGATGAACATGACCGCGATTGCTGCGGTGGATGCGCAGATCCGCAAGCAGCGTGATGCCGAGAAGCACAACGCCGAGAAGAACGGCGGCTGATGCTGTAGCGTTGGTGACCGAGGCGTTGAGTGACGCCTCGGTTATCGATAACGCCAATTGCGGGTGCAGGTTCGAACGTTGTGGATGCAAGGGCGTCTACAGGCGAAGGCGCTGGCAGCAAAGCGGTGGAAGCAAGTCTTTACGGCAAGCCGCTAACGCAGACCATTCGAGCAAACAGCTTGAGCAATTAGGCTGGAATAAATCGTTAGAGCATCTGTTCGACAAAAAATTTGAGTGTTATTGGTAGAGCCCTATCGCGCGCAAGCGCGCTCCTACGGGACTATCGCGCTGAAGCACTTGCCGATGCGAAAAGCTGGCGCAACTGTTATTTGAGTAAGGCGATCACGAACAACGGCCTTTGATGCGCTATCCGCTGCGCATCAGTGGTGGCCAGTCACTCGTTATCGTAAGCCTGCCGACTTGGCTGAAAGCCCTCTCCCGGCGAGAGAAGGGTTCGGGTTAGGGCACGCACGTAAAGCAATGAGCGAGCATTCGGACGAGTTGCAGAGCGACCGCGGTCTGCCTGCACGTGCGCAAGCTCAAACAGTCAGCGCAACATTTCAAGCACGCGACAACGCGGCACCCGCCCGGCACGCCTGGTCGTCGCTATCAGGCCAGCATGTCAGTACGCACTGCGCCGCCCGCACGCGCGCTTCGTCAAACCCTCACGGCGAGGCCGGCGCCGCACGCAGCAATTCGATCTCCGCCAACTGCACCGGCTTGAGTGTGCTCACACGCAGCCGGTAGTCCGTGTACGCACCCGGCGCGGCAATCCGGAAGGGCCGCGTCTGCAGGGGCCAGCGGAACATCTCATCGCGACGTTGATCAATCACCGTCCAGTGACCACTCCCGGTACGCGCCTCCAGGGTCCACCCGCCGTTGGTAATCGCCGCGTTGCCGCTGGTGAGGGTATATAGCGTCGGCGTGCCGGCGTCGATGCCGCTCACCGTGACCGCAGACGTGGACGACAGCGTGGCCATCGTTGCCGCATCGTCGTCGTGCAATGCGTCCACCGCGCCGCCATCGTCCCGCGTGATGCGCGCGCGCGTGCCCAGCAGATCCTGCAACGGCGCAGGGTGCTGGCCCGGTGGCGTCAGTGACGGTGGCGCCGCATCCCCATCCGTGCCCCAGCGTGACGGGCGCGGGCCCATGACGAAGTCCAGCGTTGCGCCCTCGGCGATGTCGGCATGCGGCAACCAGGTCTTGCGCCACGGCTTGCCGTTGACCTTGAGCGATTGCACATACACGTTGCGCGGCGAATTCTGCGGCGCGTTGACCGTGAGCGTGCGGCCATTGGGCAGCTGCACGCTGGCATGCGTGAACAGCGGCGAGCCGATCACATACTCCGGCGCACCCATGCGCAACGGATACATCCCGAGCGCGGCGAACAGATACCATGCCGACATCTCGCCGTTGTCTTCGTCGCCGGCATAGCCCTGGCCGATCTCGCCGCCCAGATACAGCCGTGCCAGGATCTCGCGCGTCAGCTGCTGGGTCTTCCACGGCTGGCCGGCGTACAGATACATCCACGGGATGTGGTGCGCGGTCTGATTGCTATGCGCGTACATGCCCATGCGCACATCGCGCGCTTCGGTCATCTCATGGATCACGCCGCGATACGAGCCGGAAAGCGCGGCCTGTGCCGTTTCCGGCGTCGCAAAGAACGTATCCAGCTTGGCCGCCAGCGCGTCGCGTCCGCCATACAGCGCGGCCAGGCCCTCGCCATCGTGTGGTGCGGTGAAGGCAAAGGTCCAGCCGCTGGATTCGGTGTAATCGTTGCCCCATTCGCGTGGATCGTAGTGCGCGGCATCCAGGCGCCAGCCGCCATCGGGCGTACGGCCCTGGAAGAAGCCGATTGCTGGGTCGAACAGCGCCGCGTAGCCAGCGGCGCGGTGGCGGAAATACAGCGCCTCGGTGGCATAGCGCTCACGCGCTACGGCGTCCGGCGTCTGTTGTGCGAGCGCATCGGCCATGCCCGCAATCCCGAAGTCGTTGAGCGCGCCTTCCATCGACCACGACATGCCCTCGTGCGTGTCGGTATCGGCATAGCCGCGGAAGGTGGAACGGGCCATGCCCTTGCGCCCCACGTGCCGGTCGGGCGGCACCACGGTGGCGTTCTTCAACGCGGCGGCGTAGGCCTCGGCCGGATCGAACCCTTGCACGCCCTTGCGCCAGGCATCGGCAAAGGCCACATCCGAACTGGTGCCCACCATCAGGTCGGCGTAACCCGGCGAGGACCAGCGCGCCACCCAGCCGCCGGCACGCGCCTGCTCCAGAAATCCTTGCACCAGCGCGCCGGCCTCGGGTGCAAACAGCGCATAGGCAGGCCACGCGGTGCGGAACGTATCCCACAGCCCGTTGTTGACGTAGACACGGCCGTCGCGGATCGGCGCGAAGCTGCGCACGGCGCTGCCATCGGTGGCTTCGTCGGACCAGCTGTTCTGGCTGGCATAGCGCCAGTCCGGCGCGCTGGCGCTGCCGGCATTCTCGTGCGCGGAGTTCGGGTACAGATGCAGCCGGTACAGATTGGAATACAGCGTGGTGCGCTGATCGTCGCTGGCCCCCGCCACTTCGACCCGCCCAAGCAGCGCATCCCACGCGTCCTGCGCACGCGCAGCCACGCGCTCCAGCGAATCCTGTGGCGCGATCTCCAGGGCCAGGTTGTGCCTGGCCTGTTCCAGCGAGATCAGCGACGTGGCGATGCGCATCTGCACCGTGTGCGTGCTGCCTGCAGCGAACTTGATCCAGCCCGTCGGCCGGCCGGTGTCGCTGCGGCCGCTCGCCTTCCATGGCGTATCGAAGCGGGCGTACACGTACATGCGCGTCGCGCCGGTGGACAGGCCGCTGCGCACATCGGTATAGCCCGAGAGCGTTTGCGTGGCCGCATCCAGGGTCAGCCCACCGCGTGCATCCACGTTGTCGAACAGCAGGTTGGCATCGCCTCCGGGTGGAAAGCGGAAGCGGAACAGCGCCGCGTGATCGGTGGGGGCGATCTCGGCCTGGATGCCGTTGTCCAGCTGCACTGCGTAGCGATACGGCCTGGCCACTTCGTTGGCGTGCGAAAACGCCAACGCGCGTTTGATGCGGTCCGCTTCCGGCGCGCCGCTGTGTGTGGAGGGCATCACCTGGAAGGTCTGGCGGTCGCCCATCCACGGGCTGGGCTGGTGACTGAGCGACAACGCCTGCAGGCGCGGGCGGTTGTCGGCACCGTTGTGTTCGTTCCAGCGATACAGCCAACCCAACGTGCCGGCGTCAGTTGCCGGGGTCCAGAAGTTGAACCCATGCGGCACCGCCGTGGCGGGGAAATTATTGCCGCGCGAAAACGTGCCATTGGACTGCGTACCGCGGGTGGTCAGCACCCAGTCCGACGGCCGTGCAGGCGCCACACGCGGGACTTCGGCAATGGCGATATCGTCGAGCCAGCCACTCACCGGCGCGCCGCCCTGTGGCGCCACTTCCAGCGCGATGGCGGTAATGCGCCGCCCGCGCAACCCGGCAACATCGCCCAGCCGCACCGCCTTGCGTGCCCACTGCTGCGGGTACAAGGTCCTGGAGGCGCCCTGCGCGGCTGCGCCGATGGCCACGCCGTGCTGGTCCAGCGCGTTGCTGGCCGACAGCCGGCTCCCGTCGTCCAGCAGCAGATCCAGCGACACAAACGTGGAGCTGACATGGTCATCGCCCACGCTTTCGGGCAAGACCATCCACGACAGCGTGGTGTCGGCACCGATCAGGTGATCGGTCGTAAACAACGTCCGCCGACCCGCGCCACCCTGGCTGCTGTAGTGCAGTGCGTGCGCGCCGCTGTGGCCGGCGTGATGTTTGGCGGCATACGGCGCGTCCGGGCCGCTGCCGATCGCGACCTGCAGCGCATTGGCACGATCAGCGACAAGGTCGCGCTCGTGCGTATCGAAGGAGGCGAAGAACCCATCGGCGGCAGCAGCCGGGAGCGCGGTCGCGACCGCCAGGGCAAGCGCAACAGGGCGCAACAGGTGCAGCGGGCGCGGCACAACAGCAGAGGAACGCACGTGATGATGTCTCCCGGAAGGCGGATGCAGCAGAGCGCCGGGGCGAGTGTGCTAACGCATGGGCAGCCATGCGGCGTTCGCGCACGTGCACCCCAGGCAACGTGTCAGCCGATGATACGGCGCATGCGTCGCCGCTCGCGTCACACCGCCTTGCGCCAGATTCGGGACCGTGCCGCAACAAGGCCGGGGACGCCGATAGCGCAGGCAATGGTCATGGTGAACACGCCTGGCAGCCCGCTGGCCAACGTCGGCACCGCGCGCTGGGCGCGTCGCTGGGCCGTGCCGGGCGCGAGGCTGCTAGAATCCGCGCTCTGTCTTCGCCTTCCGATCGTGCCGCCATGAGCCAGACCGCCACCGCGCCCGCCAATGCCGAAAAGCGCTACACCGTGCACCGCGGTGATCTGCCGCTGAGCTGCCCGACGCCTGCGATGGCGCTGTGGAATTCGCATCCGCGGGTGTACCTGCCGATCGAAGACGAGCCCAACTGCGAAGCCAAGTGCCCGTACTGCGGTGCACTGTTCGTGCTCGCCGACTGATCCTGGCGGCATGCACCGCCTGACCGTGGTGCAACTGCTGCCGGCGCTGCAGTCCGGCGGCGTCGAGCGCTCCACCCTGGAAATCGCCGCTACGCTGGTGCGCGCCGGCCATCGCGCCGTGGTCGTCTCCGCGGGCGGGCGCCTGGTCCAGCCGTTGCTGGAGGTCGGCGCCGAACATCTCACGCTGGATATCGGGCGCAAGTCGTTGCTGACCTTGCGCCACGTGGTGGGGCTGCGCCGGCTGTTCACCGAACTGGGCGCCGATATCGTGCACGCGCGCTCGCGCCTGCCGGCCTGGCTGGGCTGGTACGCCTTGCGCGGGATGCCGCCGGCCACGCGGCCACGCTTCGTCACCACCGTGCACGGGCTCAATTCGCCCAGCCGCTACAGCGCGGTGATGACCTACGGCGAGCGCGTCATCTGCGTCTCGCAGACAGTGCGCGACTACGTGTGCACGCATTACCCGCACACCGATACCGCGCGCCTGCGGGTGATCCCGCGCGGCGTGGAGATCGCGCAGTTCCCACGCCGTCCGCAGCCAGACCGGCGCGCACGCACGTGGGCGCAGACGCTGGTGCCCGGCTTGCCAGCCGATGCACCGTTGCTGTTGCTGCCCGGTCGCGGCACGCGCCTGAAAGGGCATGCCGATGGCCTGCAGCTGCTCGCCGCTGTGCGCGCCGCCGGTCTGCCGGCCTGGTTGTGGCTGCCCGGTGCGCGCGAGCCGGGGCGCGAGGCCTATATCCGCGAACTGGAAGCCGAGGCGGCCAGGCTGGGTGTGGCCGATGCCGTGGCCTTCACCGAACCCACTGCCCGCATCGCCGAGGCCTACGCCGCCAGCGACCTGGTGCTGCAACTCTCGCGCAAGCCCGAAGCCTTCGGCCGCACCGTGATCGAAGCGCTGGCCGTGGGCCGGCCGGTGCTGGGCTGGGCGCACGGCGGCGCTGGTGAACTGCTCGCCGAACTGCAGCCCGCCTGCGCGGTGCCGCCATTCGATGCCCAGGCACTGGCGCAGCAGACGCTTGCGTTACTGCACCACCGCCCGGCACCGCCGGCGCGGCTTCCCTACACGCTGCAGGCCATGCAAACGGCCACCTTGAAGGTCTATGACGAACTCCGCCGCTGAGGCCGCGCCGCGCGCGCCCGTGCTGACGCCCGATGCCGGCCGCTGGGCGCCGGTGTGGGTGCTGCTGTTTGTGGCCCTGTGGCCCACCCCGGGCCTGGCCGAAACGGTGCTGTCGCTGGGCGCCGTGTTCGCGGCCTACCGGCTGCTGCACACGCGCTTCCGCGGCGGCACCAGGCTCTTGAGCGGCGCTGCCTGGGCGCTGACCAGTGTGTTGTTCTTCGCCTACTGGTTGCCGCAGATGCTTTCGGCCGTGGATGCGGTGGACGTGGGCCGCGCGCTGCGCAAGTCCGCCACCGACCTGCGCTATCTGCCTTTCATGTGGCTGTGCGCCATCGCGGTGGCCAACGCGCAACGGCGGCGGCGCACCTTTCTCGGCCTGGCGGTGATCGCCGGGGTGTGGACGCTGGACGCCTTGCTGCAGGTCGCGCTGGGCAGTAGTCCGCTGTTCTTCGCACTGGATCAGGTCAAACAGCTGATCAGCGGGCACAGCCTGTGCACCGCGCAGGAGCTGGCCGTGGTCGACCGGCTCAGCGGCGTGCTGGGGCCGTGCAATCTCAAGTTCGGCCAGACCCTGGCCAGCCTGTCACCGTTCCTGCTGCTGGCGCTGGGCCGGCGCAGCGCCTGGGCGTGGGCCGGCGCGGCGGCGGCGGTGGGCGTGGTGCTGGTGCTGGCCGGCTCGCGCGCCTCGTGGATCACCTACGGCGTGATCGTGCTGCTGTCCGGTTGGCAGTTGCTGGGCGGCCGCAAGGTGATCGCAGTGGCGGCGCTGGGCGCGGTGTTGGCCGCAGGCGTGGTTGCCGTGGCACCGCAGGCCCGCGAGCGCCTGCAACGCACCACTTTGGCCTTTACCGATGGCGAGCAGGGCGTGGATCAGGCCTTGTCCGGGCGTGCGCAGATCTGGGGCGCGGCGCTATGCATGATTCGCGAGCATCCGCTCAATGGCGTGGGCGCGCGCGGCTTCCGTCAGGCGTACCCGGCCTGTAACCCCGCACCCGATCAGGCGCCGGCCTGGGGCGATGGCCCGGCCTTCCACGCGCATCAGATCCTGCTGGAAATCCTGGCTGAAACCGGGGTGATCGGCCTGCTGCTGTGGCTGGCCGGCGCGGCGCAGGCGTGGCGCGCATGGCGCTATTCGAGCCCGGCAGCCCGCGCGCAGGCACGCCCGGCGATGATCGCCCTGGTGGCCACGGTGTTCCCGCTTAACACGCATCTGGCGTTCTATTCGAGCTTCTGGGGCGGTCTCAGCCTGATGCTGGCCGGCCTGTATGCCGGTGCGTTGCTCAATGACGATGGGGATCGTTCGCCGCCTGCCTGAGTGGATGTTTGGTTCTGGCGAGGTGTGTGGTTTACGTCGGGGTTCAACCGGCTGAATGACTCTGCAGCTGTATGCGGCACTTATGTGGTGGCGCGGATGCCTGGCAAGAGCGCCGTATCCGTTTGACGCGCCATCGCTGCCTGCAATGCGCGTTCAACTACGTACGTCAGCGGCCCGCCTGGCTAGACGCTCGCCGCACTCAAGCACCTCAAGCACTCAAGCACGTAGTGCCAGCGCCAGCGCCCTCAGCGATAGAAGTCGCTCCGCCCACCGGGCTGCCGCTTGAAGCGGCGATGGATCCACAGGTATTGATCGGGCGCTTCGCGCACCATGTCCTCGATCGCCGCATTGACCTGCGTGGTATCGGCAATCACATCGTCGGAGGGGATGTCCGCCAGCGGCGGTGCGATCTTCAGCACGTAGCTGCCGCCTTCGCGACGATGGAAGTACGGCACCACCGCGCAGCCGGTGAGCCGCGCCAGCTGATGGGTCGCGGTAATGGTGGAAGCCGGATGCCCGAAGAACGGCACAAAGACCGTGTCCTTGCCGCGCATGTCCTGGTCCGGCGCGTACCACAGGAAACCACCGCGCTTGAGATGCTTGATGGTGGCGCGCAGGTCCTCGTTGGCGAACATGTGCGTGGCGTAGCGCAGCCGGCCGCGCTTGACCGCCCACTCGAACACCGGATTGCGGTGTTTGCGGTACATGCCGGCCAGCGGCACGTGGTCGCACAACAGGCGCCCGCACATTTCCAGGGTCATGAAGTGTCCGGACACCAGGAGCACGCCGCGCTTTTGTTCCTGCAGCCGCTGCAGATGTTCCAGGCCTTCGATCTGCACGCGTGGGCGGATGGTGGCGATGCTGCCCCACCAGGCGCGTGCGAATTCGAACAGGCCCACGCCCAGTGCGTCGAAGCTGTCGCGTAACAGCCGTGCCCGCCACGCATCGTCCTGCTCGGGGAAGCACAGTTTCAGGTTGACCTCGGCCGCGCGGCGGCGCGTGCCCGCCAGGCGCATCGCCACCCAACCAACGCCGCGGCCAAGCGCGCGTTGCAGCAGCCACGGCAGGCACCCGGCGAGCACCATCACCGCCAGGCCCAGATACATCGGCCAGTGCTTGGGGTTGCGCAGGGAAGGGCGGACGGCGACGTTGGCGGACTCGGACATGGCGTAATTCTAGAGCGTGCTCCGGGCTTTGAGGTGAGTGGGCGGTGGGCGGTACAGCCAACGTGTCGCTCGTACCGTGTTGTGAGCGCTACTGGCAGGGATTGTTCGCGCTCATGGTCTTTGCGCATGCGGCGGCGCCACGTCACGCGCAGCCTTCGCCGCACACCTGCCTCATGCGGGTAGGACGGGACCTTTGTGTCCAGCGTGTCGGTGGACTACTGCGCACCCGCGGTGTATCTGAGGCGGATGGACTACAGGTCGCGATGCAGGGGTAGCACGGCGATCGCGCGCACAGCCGCACTTGTGGCTGCACTGCGAACGACCGCACCAGTGTCTGCGTCCAGGCCGGGCCAGGCAGGCCAGGCCAATCACCAAGCAGGCAGGACGGCCACACATGCGCGCGCGCAACGCCTCCCGTATCCTGCACGCATGCGGAAAGACCCGATCGAATGGCTGTTGCGCGGGCTGTACTCGGCGCTGCTCTACCTGTTGCTGCCGGTGACGGTGTACCACCTGGTGTGGCGCGGCTTCCGCGTGCGCGAATATTTCAACCGCTGGAACGAGCGCTACGCCTCCTACACGCATGCCTGCGGGCGCCCGCGCGTGTGGGTGCACGCAGTGTCGGTCGGCGAGGTCAATGCGGCGGCGCCACTGGTGAACGCCTTGCGTGCGCAACGGCCGGACATCCGCTGGGTCATCACCACCATCACCCCGACCGGCTCCGAGCGCGTGCGCGCGCTGTGGGGCGATGCAGTGGATCACGTCTATCTGCCCTACGACGTACCCGGCAGTGTCGGGCGCTTCCTCGAACATTTCCGCCCGCGGCTGGCACTGATCCTGGAAACCGAGTTGTGGCCGAACATGCTGTTCGGCTGCCGCGACCGCCAGATTCCGGTGTACATCCTCAATGCACGGCTGTCGGCGCGCTCGCTGCGTGGCTACCGCGTGCTCGCACCGCTGATCAGCCGCGCCTTGCGCACCGTGACCTGCGTGGCAGCACAGTCGCAGGACGATGCCGGGCGCTTCATCACCCTTGGCGCGCGGCCGGATCAAGTGGTTGCGCTGGGCAATCTCAAGTTCGATATCGCCGCACCGGCGCAGCTACAGGATTTGGTGGCGCAGTTCCGCAGGCAGGTGCCGGCAACCCGTCCCGTGTGGATTGCAGCCAGCACGCACGAAGGCGAAGAAGCGGCGGTGGCCGACATCCATGCGCAGCTGCTGAAACAGTTCCCGGACCTGTTGCTGCTGTGGGCGCCCCGGCATCCGGAGCGCTTTCCGAAGGTGGAGGCGCTGGTGCGTGACCGCGGCTGGACCGTGACCACGCGCAAGGCGCAGCAGTGGCCGCAGGCCCGCGACCAGGTATTCGTGGTCGATACCCTGGGCGAGTTGATGAGTTTCTATGCCTGCGCGCAGGTCGCGTTTGTCGGCGGCAGCCTGCAGCCGATCGGGGGCCACAATCTGCTGGAGCCGGCGGCGGTCGGCACACCGGCCGTCACCGGCCCGCACCTGCACAATTTCTCGGAAATTTCGCGGCGCATGCGCGAGGCCGATGCAGTGACCATTTGCGAGGACGCCGCGTGCGTGCAACACGATCTGGCCCGCCTGCTCGGCGACCCCGCACAGCGCGAGGCCATGGCCGCTGCCGGGCTGGCCTTGGTGGCTAACGGCAAGGGCGCGGTGGCACGCACCCTGGTGCAGATTGCGCCGCACTTGCCACCACTGGCGAGCGAGATCGCTTCGTCGCAGTGAGTTGCGACGGCAGCGCGCAGCGCAAGTCGGCTTGCGCCCAGGTTGCGTGGGGTTCGGCTGTCGGTGTGCCAAGGCGCGCCCATGCGAGGCACGCGCTCCGCACGTGTGCCTCTCCGTTTCCTGCAGTTGAGCAGGCACTACGTAGCGTGCTCAGCAGGGTGGAGAGGTCGGCGCGACCTGCGTGCAAGCGCATCGTCAGTGAGGCGAAATCCGGACTGCTACTGATGATTGCAGACATCGCGGCATTGCCGCTGCGTCAGCCCTCACTCGGCAGCGCAGCGCACTGCCCAAGCGCACATCTGCACAAGCTCGTTGCCGTGATTCGAGACCGAAACATGACAACACCGGGTTTCACAGTGCAGACATGAAAAAGGCGGGCCATGCCCGCCTCTTCATTCACTGCGCACGTGCTTACTGCAACGAACCGCTGCCCTGCAGCTTGGCTTCTGCCTCTACTGACAGCAGGCGATTCACGTCCTGCAGTTCGGCGATATCGATCTTGCCGATGGCCTGAGCCAGGAGCAGGCGGTTCTGCAGGAAGGTGTAACGCGCCTGTGCATATAACTGCTGTGCCTGGAACAACGTGCGCTGGTTCTGCACCACGTCCAGCACGGTGCGCGTACCCACTTCCAGGCCGACCTGAGACGCGTCATAAGCCGCTTGAGCGGACACCACCGACAGGCGACGTGCTTCCACCTCGCTGATACCGGCTACTACGGTCTGATAGGCATTGCGCGTATTGCGATCCAGCGCGCGTTTCTGCTGTTCGTAGGTGTCCTGCTGGATATCACGCTGCGAAATTGCCTGACGTACTGCCGACTGCGTCGCGCCACCAGCAAAAATTGGAATCGACACACTGATGCCGATCGAGTCGGTGTCGATGTCACGTCCCTGAGTAGTGAAGACACCGCTTTCTGCGGCTCCGGTACCCCAGCTATTGCTGCGGCCCACACTGCCAGTCAAATTGACGGTGGGAAGGTGACCTGCCCTTGCCGCATTGATACTCGCTTCAGCTGCGCTGACCTGCAATTGTTGGGCCTTCAGCGCCGGATTGTCGGCGATAGCCGAGGCCACCAATTGGTCGACATTGCTGTAAGCGGCAGGAACTTCCGGTCGAAAGTTTTCTGGCAACGCGCGCAGGCCCACCACCGGCTGACCGGTGAGTTCGGTCAAGGCCTGGTAGTAATCCTTCAAGGTGTTGCGTGCATTGATGGTATCGGCGCGCGCCTGGTCGTACTGGGCACGGGCTTCGTGCACGTCGGTGATCGGCGCCAGACCCACTTCTAAACGCTTGTCGGCGTAGTCGAATTGCTTCTTGGCCGCTGCCTCGTTGGTCTCGGCCGCTGCCAGTGACTCGATGCCGACCAATACCTGAAAATATGCTGCCGAGGTACGGGTGATCAGGTCGTTGTTGGCAGACTCGAGCGTGAAGTCTGCTGCCTTGGCGACTTCACGCTGTGCACGTAGTGTGGAAAATTGCGACCAGTTAAAGATGGTTTGTGAGCCCTGAATCTGGCTGGAGCGTGACGAAGTTGTAATGCGCCCATCCTGACCCTCAATCTCGCGATGAGCTTTGCTGTAATCGAAAGCGCCGTTGAGCTGCGGCAACAACGCCGCACGCGCCTGCACTTGTCCTTCCCGATTCACCAACCGCGTGGACTCGGCAACAGCCAGCTGCGGATCGCCGTTGCGGGCCATTTCATAGACCTGCAGCAGGTCGGTGGCGTGCGCGGCCATCGGAGACAGGGCGGCGGCCAGCGCCAGGACGAGGGATCGGCGGATCATCGGGGAAGCTTCCTTGGGAATCAGAATTGGAATCGGGGCGTCGGTGCGGCGCCCTGGAGATAGGCGAGGTCGGTTTCGAACAACGATTCGATGCGCGGCGCGTTGACGTCACCACGGACCAGGACGGCCTCCATCACCGGATCGTGACCGCGCACCACAAACAGCCGTCCGTTCGGGCGCAGCCACTGCAGCCACTGGGTCGGCACCGTATCGACCGCGCCGGTCACGCAGATGGCGTCGAAGCGACGCTCGCTCTGCCAGGCGAACACGTCGGCGGTTTCGATGCGGACATTGCTGCCCAGACCGGTGGCGTCCAGGTTGGCACGCGCGGCGGCGGCCAGCGCGGGGTCGATCTCCAGGCTCACCACTTCGCGGGCCAGTGCGGCCAGGCAGGCGGTGGAGAAGCTGCTGCCGGTGCCCACTTCAAGCACGTCTTCGCCGGGCTGCAGATCCAGGGCCTGCAACATGCGGCCTTCGACCACCGGCTTCATCATCTTGTGGCCGGCCGACAGCGGAATTTCCACATCGACGTAGGCCAGGGTCTTGTAGGCCTCCGGCACGAAGGCTTCGCGCGGCATGCGCGCCAGCACGTCGAGCACGCGCAGGTCCAGCACATCCCACGGCCGGATCTGCTGTTCGACCATCTTTTCGCGGGCCTGGGTGAAATCGATCGTCATGGTGCGGTTATCCAACGCGGCGGGGCAGGCATTTTAGCGGGGCTTGGGGCAACTGGCGCATCTAGCATCGCCGGGCGCCGCCAAACCACGCAGTGCCGGAAGTCACCGCGACCAAAGGGCAGGCCCGATCAGCGCGGCACATAGGCTCTCAGGAAGAAATCCACGCTGGCGTGGATGTGCTCGTCCACCTGCGCGCGATCGGGCTGGCCGTGCAGGCCGCACATCATCAGCGCGTACAGCTCGCCCTTGAGCAGGCAGAAGAATTGCGCGGCGGCGCGGGCCACGTCGGGAATCTCCAGCTGCCCGTCGGCCACGCGCGCGCTGAGGAAATCCGCCAGCGCCTGTTGGGTCCGCTTGGGGCCAGCGTCCCAGAACATCTCCCGCACGTGCACGTCGCCGGTACCTGGCGCCATCATCATGCGGTGGGTGGCAATGGCCGAGTCGGAGCTGACCATGGCGAAGAAGGCGTCGGCGATCTCGATGAGCTGCTCGCGCAACGCGCCTTCGGGCGCATGGTCGAACAGGTCGTCGGGCATCATGTGCTGGCATTGTGCGCGGATCGCCTCGCCAAACAGGCTTTCCTTGTCGCCAAAGTGGCTGTAGACGGTCAGCTTGGAGACGCCCGCCAGGGCGGCGATGCCGTCCATGCTGACGCCCGCAAAACCTTGCTCCATGAACAGCGAGCGGGCGGCGCCCAGGATGGCGGCGCGTTTCCCAAGATCCTTGGGACGCCCAGGGCCGTTGCTCTTGGCCTTGGACTTGAGGGGGGGCGAGCTGGACATGCGCCAATACTAGACCATCGGGTTCTATATTTATATGGCGGCACCGCGCGGTCCATTAACCGTTGCGGTGAGTCGCTTGCGCTGTCGTGGTCTGCCCCGGCGCTGTGGGGAATCCACCTAGCGCGTCGCTGCTACCCCCGGTGATAAATTGCCGAACGGCCTGCAACACCCTGTTGACGGGCAGCCGAAGGGGCGAAGCAGGACGCGTGGACGGGGTCGGGGCGCATGCGCACACAGGCGAGCTCCGCAGTGCGCAGGCGCTGCGGAGTGCATCGCTGTGGCTGTGGCCGCTACTGTGCTGGGCGCTGCTGGCTGGCTGGCCGCTCGGCGCGCATCCGCTCAAGCACACCGCCTACCACACGGTCAGCCGCTGGGACATGGATGACGGCCTGCCGCACAACCTGGTGCATGCGGTCGCCCAGGGCAGCGATGGGGTGATCTGGCTCGGCACCTGGGAAGGCGTGGCGCGCTTCAATGGGCGCGATTTCACCGTGTTCGACCGTCAGAACACCCCGGGCGTGGAGCTAGGCGGGGTGTTCGTCGTGGTACGCGATGGCGACGGCATGCTGTTCGGCACCGCCTTCGACGGTGTGTACCGTCATCAGGACGGCCGCTGGCAACAGCTGGGCGATGCCTCCGCTAGGCATCTGGCTGTCAGCGCGCTGCTACGGCGCGTCGATGGTGCGTTGTGGGTGGGCACGCCGCAGACGCTGTACCGGATCGAGCTGGATGGGCGGGTGGTGGATGTCGGGCGTCAGGCCGGCCTGCCACGCGCACGCATCACCGCCTTGTCGACGGACGCGCGTGGCGACCTGTGGATCGGGACCGACGTCGGCCTGTATCAGCTGCCGCTAGGCGCCAGCGCCGCAACTGCCTGGGGGCAGGCGCATGGCATGGCCGACACCCCCGTGCGTCGGCTGGCCAGCGATCGCCAGGGCGGCTTATTGGTGGCTGGCGACGACGGGGTGTGGTGGTGGAGCCGGGGCGGGGGCCTGCAGCGCTTCCGCCAGGGCCAGCGGGTCGACTCGCTGGTGATGGACCGCAGCGGTCACCTGTGGATGAGCCTTTCCGCCGGCACCTTGGTGGTGCACAGCGGGCCGGATGATCCAGACGAACAGATCGCCATTTCCGGCGTGGCCAGCCCGGCATTGCTGGAGGATGCCGAGGGCCTGATCTGGGTGGGCAGCACGCATGGGCTGTTCCGGGTCGCCGAAGGCGCTGCGCATGGCGTCACCATTGACGACGGCCTGGCCTCGGACTACGTGCGAAGCGTGTTGCAGACCGCCGATGGCACCGTGTGGGTGGGCAGCGCGGTGGGCCTGGACCGCTGGCGCGACGGGCAGATCGCACGCGTGCCGTTCTCGCGGGGCAGTGCCGGGCGGGTGCTGGAGCAATCGGTGCTGGCGCTGGCCGATGCGGGCGATGGCGGGGTCTGGGCCGGCACCTATAGCCAGGGTGTGCTGCGTCTGGATGCGCAGGGGGCGGTGGTCCAGCGCATCGGTGCGGCCGAGGGCCTGTCCTCGTTATCGGTGCGTGCGGTGTTGCCGGACGGCGATGCGTTGTGGATCGGCACCACTGCCGGGTTGGTGCGCTGGCACGACGGCCGCGCGCGTCGTTACACCGCCGCCGACGGGGTGCCGGATGGCTCGGTGCAGGTGCTCTATCGCGATGCCCAGGGCACCATCTGGAGCGGAACCGACCGTGGCATGACCGCACTGTCGCCCGATGGCGGCACCCGCGCCTGGCTGGGCGAGCAGGATTTTCCGGGCCAGAACGCCTTCGATTTCCTGCGCGATCCCAGTGGCGATCTGTGGATTGCCAGCGACCGCGGGCTGCTGCGGCTGCGCGGCGAGCGCTTCCAGGTGTATGACCATCGTGTGGGCCTGCCGCGCGACAAGGTGTTCCGCGTCATCGATGACGGCCGCGGCTACCTGTGGCTGTCGAGCAATCACGGCGTGTTCCGGATTGCGCGGCGCGACTTCGACCAGATCGACGCCGGCACCCGCGAGCAGCTCAGTGTGGAAGTGGTGGACCGCAGCGACGGCATGCCCGGCAACTAGGGCAACGGCAGCAGCGCGCCGGCCGGCTGGCTGACGCAAACCGGCCAGTTGCTGTTTCCCACCGCGGCCGGCCTGGGCGTGATCGACCCCGCCCGGGTCGGCACCCTGCAAGGCCACCGCGTGCCGATTGTGATCGAGCGCCTGGTGGTGGACGGCATGGTGCAGCCGCTGGACGGCCCGCATCGTCTGAGTGCAGATACCCGACGCATCGCCATTGGCTATGCCGGGCTCAATTTCCGCGGGCCGGACAAGGTGCGTTACCGCTACCGGCTCGACGGCTTCGACCCGGATTGGGTGGACGCCGACAGCGCGACCGAAGCGGTCTATACCAATCTGCCGCCGGGGCGGTTCCGTTTCCGCGTGCAGGCGATGTCGCTGCCGGTGGATTGGCGCCAGGCGGCGTTGCTCGGTGAAACCAGCGTGGTGCTGGAACTGGCGCCGCCGTGGTGGCGGCGTGGCGAAGTCATCGGCCTGGGCGTGTTGTGCCTGGCCAGTGTGATCTACGGGTTCTATCTGTGGCGCACCGCCAGTTATCGCCGCCGCCAGCGCGAGCTCAACGTGGTGATCGACAAGCGCACCCGCGAATTGAGCGACAAGAACCTGGCCTTGCAGCAGGCCAGCCAGGAGCGCGAAGCACTGATGCGCCAGCTCGAATACCGCGCCAGCCACGATGTGCTCACCGCATTGCCCAACCGCCGCGAAGCCGAGCGCGTGCTGCAGCAATGGCTGGACGAGGCGCAGCAGGGCGGAGCGCCGTTGGCATTGGCGCTGGCCGATATCGACCACTTCAAGCGCATCAACGATGCGCATGGCCACGAGGTCGGTGATGCGGTGTTGCGTGCAGTGGGCGAGGTATTGGCAGACCAGGAACACGCGCACTGTTTTGCCGCGCGCCACGGCGGCGAAGAATTCCTGCTGGCCGTGACCGGCCTGGAGGCTGCGCAAGCGAGTGCCTTGTTCGAACAACTGCGCCAACGCCTGGGCACCATTGCGATTGCCGCAGACGAGACCACCGTGCAGTGCACCGCCAGCATGGGCATGGCGATGAGCGACGAAGCGCCCAGCCGGCGCGAGTTGCTGGCGCTGGCCGACCGCAGGCTGTATCACGCCAAACGGCAGGGACGCGATCGGTTGATCGATCAGTAGCGTGCGGTCTTGCGCAGCGTCAGCGGGGCAGCCCCCGCAGCCCTGCCGCCTGATCCGCCTGCGCATGCAACAGCGCCACGAACGCCTGCGCCGCGCGCGACAAGGTGCGCCCGCCGTGGGTGACGCATCCCAACGCACGCGATAGCGCCACATCGGCCAACGGCAGCGCCATGATCTGGTGATCGATCATGCGCTCGGGCAGCACGCTCCAGGCCAGGCCAACCGACACCAGCATCTTGATCGTCTCCAGATAATTGGTGGTCATGCGCAGGCTCGGCGCCAGGCCGCGTTCGGCGAACAACCCGGCCACGATGCGATGGGTGAAGGTGCCCGGATCCGGCAGCACCGCTGGGTGGGCGACCACGTCATCGAGCGTGACCGTCTCCAACGCGGCCAACGGGTGATCCGGCGCCACCACGAACTGCAGGCGGTCTTGCCAGATCGGCTGCGCGCGCAACGGGGCGCGGGTGTCCGGTGCCAGTGTGGTCACCGCCAGTTCCACCTCGCCGCGCAACACCGCCGCGTAAGCCAGTTCCGAATCCAGGAACTGGATGTCCAGGGCCGCCTGCGGATGCTCGGCGGCGAAGCGTCGCAACAATGCCGGCAACCGGTGCAGCCCCACGTGGTGACTGGTGGCCAGGCTCAGCCGCCCGCCGACCGCCGCGCCCAGGTGTTCCAGCACGCGGCGTGTGTCGTCCAGCTCGGCCAGGATGCGCTGCGCACGTGGCAGCAGCGCCAGCCCGGCCTCGGTCAACACCACCTGGCGGCCCAGGCGGTCGAACAGCCGTGCCGACAATTGCGCTTCCAGTAGAGCGATGCGCTTGCTCACCGCAGGTTGGGTCAGATGCAACGCTTCGGCCGCTGACGAGAAGCTGCCGTGGCCGGCAATCGCCACGAATGCGCTCAGATTGGCGAGGTCCATGCCATTCCTAAATTTCATTTGTTAAATAAACAATATGAATTTGCGTTATCGGACGCAAGCTCCTAGCATCGGACTCAGCCAGGCGGTGCATCCGCCGTCCGCCACCGCATCGGAATCTCAAGCGATGACTGCAAAGACCCTGTACGACAAGTTGTGGGAGATGCACGAGGTCACGCGCCGTGACGATGGCTCGTCGCTGATCTACATCGACCGCCACATCCTGCACGAAGTGACCTCGCCGCAAGCCTTCGAAGGCCTGCGTCTTGCCGGGCGCAAGCCGTGGCGCATCGATGCCAACATCGCCACGCCCGACCACAACGTGCCCACCACCCGTGCCGAGCGCCAGGGCGGGCTGGAGTCCATCTCCGATGAAGTCTCGCGTCTGCAGGTGCAGACATTGGACGAGAACTGCGACGACTTCGGCATCCTTGAGTTCAAGATGAACGACACGCGCCAGGGCATCGTGCACGTGGTCGGCCCCGAGCAGGGCGCCACGCTGCCGGGCATGACGGTGGTCTGCGGCGATTCGCACACTTCCACGCATGGCGCGTTCGGCGCGCTGGCGCATGGCATCGGTACCTCTGAAGTGGAGCATGTGCTGGCCACCCAATGCCTGATCGCCAAGAAGATGAAGAACCTGCAGGTGCGCGTGGAAGGCACGCTGCCGTTCGGAGTCACCGCCAAGGACATCGTGCTGGCAGTGATCGGCAAGATCGGCACGGCCGGTGGTAACGGGCATGCGCTGGAATTTGCCGGCAGTGCGATCCGCGCGCTGTCGATGGAAGGCCGCATGACCATCTGCAACATGTCCATCGAAGCCGGTGCGCGCGTGGGCATGGTGGCGGTGGACGAAAAGACCATCGCCTACGTCAAGGGTCGCCCGTTCGCGCCGAAGGGCGCGGATTGGGACGCGGCCGTGGCGCTGTGGCGCACGCTGGTGTCCGACGCCGATGCGTCCTTCGACATCGTGGTGGAACTGCGTGCCGAAGACATCAAGCCGCAGGTCAGCTGGGGTACCTCACCGGAGATGGTGGTGGCAATCGACCAGCAGGTGCCCGACCCGGCGGCCGAGCAGGACCCGACCAAACGCGATTCGATCCAGCGCGCACTCAAATACATGGGCTTGCGGGCAAACCAGCCGATCACCGAGATCCATCTGGACCGCGTGTTCATCGGCTCATGCACCAACTCGCGCATCGAAGACCTGCGCGCTGCCGCGGCGGTTGCCAAAGGCCGCAAGGTGGCCTCCACCATCAAGCAGGCCCTGGTGGTGCCGGGCTCGGGACTGGTCAAGGCACAGGCCGAGGCCGAAGGGCTGGACAAGATTTTTCTGGATGCCGGTTTCGAGTGGCGCGAGCCCGGGTGCTCGATGTGTCTGGCGATGAACCCGGACAAGTTGGGCAGCGGTGAACATTGCGCGTCCACGTCCAATCGCAACTTTGAAGGGCGCCAGGGCGCCGGTGGGCGCACGCATCTGGTCAGCCCGGCGATGGCTGCGGCTGCGGCGGTGAGCGGGCACTTTGTCGATGTGCGTGAGTTGCAGGGAATCGAGACTCGGGAATAGGGAATCGCCACCTCCCGCCTCCACCCTGCCACACCATTCTCTACTCCCAATTCCCGGTATTCCGATGACCCCTTTTACCCAACACACCGGACTGGTCGCGCCGCTGGATCGTGCCAACGTCGATACCGACCAGATCATTCCCAAGCAATTCCTCAAGTCGATCAAGCGCACCGGTTTCGGCCCAAATCTGTTCGATGAGTGGCGCTATTTGGACATCGGCGAGCCGGGCCGCGACAACAGCACGCGCCCGCTCAACCAGGAGTTCGTGCTCAATTTTCCGCGTTACCAGGGCGCCAGCGTGCTGCTGGCACGCGAGAACTTCGGCTGCGGCTCTTCGCGCGAACATGCGCCGTGGGCACTGGACGAATACGGCTTCCGCGCAGTGATTGCGCCGAGTTTTGCAGACATCTTCTACAACAACAGTTTCAAGAACGGCCTGCTGCCGATCGTGCTGGCAGAGGCGGAAATGGATGCCTTGTTCGAGCAGTGCCTGGGGAATGAAGGCTACCAACTCACCGTCGATCTGGCCGCGCAGCGCGTGCGCCGGCCCGATGGTGTGGAGTACGCGTTCGAGATCGATGCATTCCGCAAGCACTGCCTGCTCAATGGGCTCGACGATATCGGCCTGACCTTGCAGGACGCCGACGCGATTGGCCGCTTCGAGCAAGGGCATCGCGCGCAACAGCCGTGGTTGTTCGGCGCGCTGCAGTGAGCGCTGCGTCGCCATTCAGCGGGATTGACGCGTTGAGCACGCACGTTGCGGCGCAGTTCGGGCCGCAGGCGCAGGCGTATCTGCAGAGCGAGGTGCATGCACAGGGCGCCGAATTCGCTGAACTTCGCGCGGGCCTGGCAGGTCATCGCAACGGGCGCTTGCTCGACCTGGGCTGTGGCGCCGAGCATGTGAGTTTTCAGCTGGCGCCGTTGATGGATGAGGTGGTCGCCTACGATCTATCCGCCGACATGCTTGAAGTCGTGGCGGCCACCGCCGCCGACTGCGGCCTGATCCAGGTGCGTACCTTGCAGGGCGTCGCCGAGCGGCTGCCGTTCGAGTCCGGCAGTATGGACGTGGTGGTCAGCCGGTATTCGGCGCACCACTGGAGTGACCTGGGCCAGGCACTGCGTGAGGTGCGGCGGGTGCTGCGCCCCGGCGGAATCGCCGCACTGATCGACGTGGTGGCACCAGGGCTGCCGCTGCTCGATACGCATCTGCAGGCGATCGAGTTACTGCGCGACACCAGCCATGTGCGCGACTACAGCGTGGCGCAGTGGCTGCAGGTGGTGGGCGATGCTGGCCTGCACGTACAGCGTCATCATTGCCAACGCCTGCAGCTGGATTACCTGACCTGGGTCGATCGCATGCGTACGCCGGAGGTGCTGCGCGCAGCCATTCGCGCGCTGCAGGACACGGCGGTGGATGACGTGCGCGATTACTTCCAGATTGGCGCCGATGGTTCTTTCAGCACCGATGTGCTGGTGCTGTGGGCGACACGTTGATTTTCATGGCGCCGCGGCGCCAACTCACGAGGATTGCATGAGCAAGCAGATTCTGATTCTTCCCGGCGACGGCATCGGCCCGGAAATCATGGCCGAAGCGGTCAAGGTGCTGACGCGTATCGATACCCAGCACACTCTTGGCGTCACCCTGGTGTACGACGAACTGGGCGGCGCCGCATACGACAAATACGGCAGCCCGCTGGCCGACGAAACGCTGGAGCGTGCGCGCGCTGCCGATGCCGTGCTGTTGGGCGCGGTCGGTGGCCCGCAGTGGGACACCATCGATCCGGCACTGCGTCCGGAACGCGGCTTGCTGAAGATCCGTTCGCAACTCGGCCTGTTTGCCAACCTGCGCCCCGCGTTGCTGTATCCGCAGCTGGCCGATGCCTCCACGCTCAAGCCCGAGGTGGTGTCCGGATTGGATCTGCTGATCCTGCGCGAGCTTACCGGTGGCATTTACTTCGGCCAGCCGCGCGGCACGCGCACGCTGGACAATGGCGAGCGCCAGGCCTACGACACGTTGCCTTACAGCGAAAGCGAAATCCGCCGCATCGCCAAGGCCGGTTTCGAGATGGCCCGCCTGCGCGGCAAGAAGTTGTGCTCGGTCGACAAGGCCAATGTGCTGGCGTCCAGCCAGCTGTGGCGCGCCGTGGTCGAAGAGGTGGCCAAGGACTATCCAGATATCGCGTTGTCGCATATGTACGTGGACAACGCGGCGATGCAGCTGGTGCGCGCGCCCAAGCAGTTCGATGTGATCGTCACCGACAACATGTTCGGCGACATCCTCTCCGACCAGGCCTCGATGCTCACCGGGTCCATCGGCATGCTGCCCTCGGCTTCGCTCGATGCCAACAGCAAGGGCATGTATGAGCCCTGCCACGGCTCTGCACCGGATATTGCCGGGCAGGGCATTGCCAACCCGTTGGCCACGATTCTGTCGGTCGCCATGATGTTGCGTTACACCTTCGCCCAGGGAGCAGCGGCGGATGCGATTGAGGCAGCTGTTGGCAAGGTGCTCGATCAGGGACTGCGCACGGCCGACATCTGGTCGGAAGGCACCACCAAGGTGGGCACGGCTGCGATGGGTGATGCGGTGGTGGCTGCGCTGTAACGGCTTGCGGGCCAATTCGGCTTGGTCTTCAGTGTCCACGGCGAGCCGCCCTTGTTGGCTTTGCTGAGGGCTTTTGATTAGAGAGGCGGCCATCGTTCGTTGGGGCGGTGGCCGCTTTCTTGTCTGCGTCTCACGATACGAGTGCAAGTGCAAGTGCAAGTGCAAGTGCTTGCGTGTGTAGTTGTGTACGTATGGTGCACTTGCACTGCACGTTGGCCGTGTGCGCGGCGGTGGGTCCGGCCCCGGGACACGCCGTGAATCCGTCCATGGAGGCTCAGTGGCGGCATCCATGCCGCCACATGGTCCCGCCGCCAGACCCACCGCCGCTCTGTCGTTATCGCGCTGTCCGGGCGAAGAGCGAAGAGCGAGGAACGAAGAGCGAAGGGCTGCTTGTGTAGCTTCTGCTCACGCTATTTCGAGGCAAAAATGCAGTGCGCCGCGTGCAGAGATGCACCTGTGCCGCTCGGCTGCGCAAATAATGACGAAGCCATGTCTACGTAGGAGCGCACTTGTGCGCGATGAAGCCTTCCCATCAATCCCATCGCGCACAAGTGCACTCCTGCAAAACGCTAGGTCCAGGTGCCCCATGCCGCATACGTGGATGGCCGATAGTGGCCTGTTCGCCTCTCCAGCAATCGTGGCAGGTCAGCACGTCGCGCTGCAGGCACGCCTTAATGATCAGCAACATTTCTCCGCCACGCTGACCGCGAAATGCACCACGGGGCTGCGAGCGCCTTTGCTGATCGGTTATGCACAGCCATGCAGAAACCATGACCTCGTAGGAGCGCACTTGTGCGCGATGAAGCCTTCCCATCAATCCCATCGCGCACAGGTGCGCTCCTACGAAACGCAAGGGAATGGCCCGTGATGGCCTTCTCCCACCGCAAGCAGTGCGCCGAAGCACAGCACATGTTGTCCGCAGGCGCTATGCGCGAACATGCTGGTTGCTGTGGCAAAGAATCCACTCGCCGCTGCGAGCTAGCGTCATCACCCTCCTTGAGCACCCAAAAACTAGCGGAAGCACAAACGCAAAACGGCCAGCGTATGACTCGCTGGCCGTTTTACTGACGTCATCGTGTCGCCGACGCTGTACCCAAACCGCGCGTTACGCCACCGCCGCCGTCTTCCCCGCCACCACGCCACGCTCGCGCTGACGCAGCAGGCGGTTGGCAACATCGAGCCAGGCCAGGGCACTGGCCTCGATGATGTCCTTGCTGGTGCCGGTGCCTTCGTATTCCACGCCGTCGTGGCGCACGCTCAGGCTGGCTTCGCCACGGGCATCGGCGCCGATGCCTACGCTGTGCACCTGGTAGCTGTCCAATTCCAGCTTTACCCCGGTGGCCGATGCCAGCGCACCGAATAGCGCGTCCACCGGGCCATTGCCTTGCGCTGTTTCTGCGACGCGATTGCCGTCTGGGTCGGACAGTTCGACCAGTGCATTGGCGCGGCTGCCGACATCGCTGATGGTCATCGAGGCCAGGCGGTAGCCTTCCTGCACGGTGGCGTCCTGCATCAAGGCTTGCAGGTCTGCGTCGGCGACGACACGCTGCTTTTCACACAATGCCTTGAACTGTTCGAACACCAGCTTGGCCTCATCTTCCTCCAGCAGGTAACCCAGCGCACGCAGGCGCTGTTCCACTGCCGCGCGGCCGCTGTGGCGGCCCAGCACCATCTGCGACGACTCCCAGCCCACATCTTCCGGGCGCATGATTTCGTAAGTGCCGCGGTGACGCAGCATGCCATGCTGGTGGATGCCCGATTCATGCGCGAACGCGTTGCCGCCCACCACCGCCTTGTTGCGCTGTACCGGCATGCCAACTAAACGCTGCAACAGCTGCGAAGTGGAAACGATGCGCGGCGTATTGATCGCGGTGTCCAGGTTGTAGAACGCACCACGCACCTTCAGGGCCATGGTGATTTCTTCCAGCGCGCAATTACCGGCGCGTTCGCCAATGCCGTTGATGGTGCATTCCACCTGGCGTGCGCCGCCTTCGATTGCGGCCAGCGAGTTGGCAACCGCCAGGCCCAGGTCGTTGTGGCAGTGCGCGCTGAAGATCACCTTCTCGGCGCCTTCGACGCTGGCGATCAGTCGCGAGAACATGCCGCGGATTTCTTCCGGCGTGGTGAAACCCACCGTGTCCGGCAGGTTGATCGTGGTCGCACCGGCGGCGATGGCCACGCGTGTCACTTCGGCCAGGAAATCTTCTTCGGTGCGCGTGGCATCTTCAGCCGAGAATTCGATGTCGTCGATGTAGCCGCGTGCCAGCGTCACGTGCTTGTGCACCGATTCCAGCACCTGCTCGCGGCTCATGCGCAGCTTGTGCTCGCGGTGCAGCGGGCTGGTGGACAGGAACACATGCAGGCGCGGGTTGGCGGCCGCTTCCAGTGCACGGGCAGAGATCTCGATATCGGCCTGCAGGCAGCGCGACAGCACCGCCAGGGTGGGGCGGCGCAATTCGCGGCCCATCATCGCCACCGCTTCGCGGTCGGAATACGAGCTGGCCGGGAAACCGGTTTCGATGATGTCCACGCCAAGCGCGTCCAGCGCGCGCGCCATGACCAGCTTTTGTTGGGGCGTCATGCTGCAGCCGGGGGATTGCTCGCCGTCGCGCAGGGTGGTGTCGAAAATTCGGATATGCGGGGTCTGGTTGGATACGGTCGTGTTCACCAGGAAGACTCCTCTACTGCGATGGCGGTGACAGGCGTTGATGCGACTGCGGATGGGCGGGGAATAGCAATGGATGGCGGTGATGCTTTGGTGCTGCGTTCGTTGCGGAGCCGCTCGGTATTGCGACGGCGCGGCTTGCGTGGCGGACGCGGCCGCACCTCGGATAACAGGGTGGCCAGGACAGTCGCGTCGATATTACCGCCAGAGACCACCGCACATTTACGTTTGCCGGAAACACGGCGACCGGCGGCCAGCGCGAGTGCGCCGGCGCCTTCGGCAATGACGTGTTCTTCCAGTGCCAGACGCACCAGCGTCTCGCGCAATTCGGCCTCGCGCACGATCACCACGTCGTCGAGCAGGCTCGAGCACAGACGACGGGTCAGGAAGCCGGGAATCTTGACCTTCACGCCATCGGCCAGGGTGGCGACCGGGGTGATTTCGCGTAGGTCGCCGCGCACGGCGCGAGCCATGGAGTCCACGCCTTCCACCTGCGCGCCGACGATGCGTACGCCCTGTGACTTCAGCGCCAACGCCACGCCGGAGGCCAGGCCACCGCCGCCGATCGGCACGATCACCACATCCGGTGCATGCGCGGCCAACTCGATACCCACCGTGCCTTGTCCGGCGATCACATCCGGGTCGTCGAACGCAGACAGAAAGCGATAGCCGTTCTGGTCGGCCAGCTCGCGCGCAAAGGCGAAGGCTTCGTCGTAACTGTTGCCGTGCTGGCGCACCGTGGCGCCCCAGTGCGCCACGCCGGCGATCTTGGTCTGCGGCGCACCGTGCGGCATCACCGTGATGGCCTGCACGCCCAACCGATACGCCGACCACGCCACGCCCTGGGCATGGTTGCCGGCCGAGGCGCAGATGACCGGGCGCTCATCGCCGCGCTCCAGTCCGGCCAGCAGCGCATTCAATGCGCCACGTACCTTGTAGGAGCCGGTGCGCTGCAGATTTTCCAGCTTCAGCCACACGCCGAAGCGTTCGGCGTAATGCAGTGGTGTGGGCGAGAGGTACTTGCGCAGGCGTGCCTGCGCGGCCAGCACGTCGGCTACGCTGACGGCGACCTCGCCTACGTCTGGCTCCTGCGTGGTCGGGCGGCCGGAATCAGGCATTGCGGCACGCGCGCGGCCGATCCGGAAGAAGACACCTCCGAACAGCCATCTGGTCATCCCGCGAGGTCTGCAGGCTCATGCGGCCGCCTCCACCGAGTCCAAGGCCGTGATCGCCACCGACTCGCAGTCGTACACTTTTTCCAACTGCAGGCGCAGCGTTTCCGGCGGGCGCGTGCTGTCCACGTCCAGTTGCAGATGCCAGCGGCCGGCATCGTCCGGCGCGGCGGCGCCCTGGATGGCGCACGGGCGGAAGCCACGCCGTTCGGTCATGCCGATCACGCGCACCAGCGCGCCTTCGGCCGGCTTCAGCACCAGATCAAGCCGGTAACGCATGAGGGGTCTCCTTGGCCGCATGTGCGGGATTGCTGTCCAGCATGGTGCTGTTGGCGTTGTTGGGCGGCACCAGCGGCCACACGTTGGCGCGTGCATCGATGGCCACATGCAGCAGGCCCGGGCCGGGCTGCGCCAGCAACTCGGCCAGCGCGGCGTCCACATCGCCGCGCGCAATGATGCGCTTGGCCGGGATGCCGAATACCTGCGCCAATGCGGCGAAATCCGGGTTGTCGGAGAGGTCGATCTCGCTGTAGCGCTCGGCGAAGAACAGTTCCTGCCACTGCCGCACCATGCCCAGCGAGCTGTTATCCAGCAGCACGATCTTCACCGGCAATTTGCAACGCGCAATCGTCACCAGTTCCTGCACATTCATCATGAAGCTGCCATCGCCGGAGACCAGCACCACGGTGCGGTCCGGGCAGGCGAACTGCGCGCCCATCGCCGCCGGCAGGCCGAAGCCCATGGTGCCGAGCGCGCCGCTGGTGAGATGGTTGCGTGGGTCGTTGAAGCGGCAATGCTGCGCAACCCACATCTGATGCTGGCCGACATCGCAGGCAATGATGGTGTCGGCCGGGGCCACTTCGCTCAGGCGCTTCAGCAGCGCCGGTGCGTAGATATCGGTGCCCGGTGCGTCATAGCGCGCGCCGAACTTTTCACGGTTGGCAAAACACCGCGTGCGCCAGGCCTGGCAATTGGCACGTGCCGCGCTCAACGCCTTCAGGCTGGTGGCTACATCGCCGGGCACCGCCACATCGGCGGTGCGCAGCTTGGAAATTTCATACGCGTCGGCATCCAGGTGGATGACGCGCGCAAATGGTGCAAATTCGCTCAGTTTGCCGGTGGCGCGGTCGTCGAACCGGGCGCCGACCACCACCAGCAGATCGCATTCCTGGATGGCCATGTTCGCCGCGCGCGTGCCATGCATGCCCAACATGCCCAGGTAGTCCGGATGGGCGTGCGGCAAGGCGCCCAGGCCGCGCAAGGTCAGCGCGGTCGGCATGCCGGTGGCTTCCACGAAGCGGCGGAAAGCCTCCACCGCACCCGCCAGCGCAATGCCGCCACCGCCGTAGACCACCGGGCGTTCGGCGCTGGCGATCGCCGCCAACGCTTCGGCCAATTTGGCGTCCTGCGGCGCCGGCGGAGGCAGCACCTGCGCCGGCACGTGGTCGGGCAGATGCGAGGCATCGGCAATCTGCACGTCCTTGGGCAGGTCGATCAGCACCGGCCCGGGACGCCCTTCGCGTGCAATCCGAAACGCCTCGCGCACCATCTCCGGCAACTCATCCACGCTGCGCACCAGAAAGCTGTGCTTGACGATCGGCATGGTCATGCCGAACACGTCCAGTTCCTGGAACGCATCGGTGCCCAGCAACGGCGTGGCGACCTGGCCGGTCAGGCACACCATCGGCACCGAGTCGAGCATGGCGTCGGCAATGCCGGTGACCAGGTTGGACGCGCCCGGGCCGGAGGTGGCCACGCACACGCCGACACGGCCACTGGCACGGGCGAACCCGTTGGCCGCCAATGCGGCACCTTGTTCGTGACGCACCAGGATGTGCTTGAGCTTGGAATCCACCAGGGCGTCGTAGAACGGCATGATGGTGCCGCCCGGATAGCCGAACAGCGTTTCCACGCCCTCGGCTTCCAGGGCCTGCGTCAGCCAGCGCGCGCCATTGCGGGGCTTGCTGTGTGCGGAGGTGTTCATGCGTTGTGCGGACCTTTCGGTTAAACGGTGGGGGAGGCGGCGGCGTTACGCCGCTTGTTGCTTGGCAGGTGTAGCGGTGGCCTGCTGCTCACCATTGAGCCATACCATCTTGGCGCGCAATTTCTTGCCCACTTCTTCGATCGGATGCTCCAGATCGGCCTGCTTGAACTTGGTGTAGTTCGGCAGGCCGGCTTCGTATTCGGCCACCCAGTTCTTGGTGAAGGTGCCGTTCTGGATGTCGGTCAGCACATCTTTCATGCGTGCCTTGGTGCTGGCATCGATGACGCGCGGACCGCTGACGTAGTCGCCGTACTGCGCGGTTTCGGAGACGAATTCCAGCATGCGGGTGATGCCGCCTTCGTAGAACAGGTCCACGATCAGCTTCAGTTCGTGCAGCACTTCGTAATAGGCGATTTCCGGCTGATAACCAGCTTCCACCAGCACTTCGAAACCGGCCTGCACCAGCGAGGACGCACCACCGCACAGCACCGCCTGCTCGCCGAACAGATCGGTTTCGGTCTCTTCCTTGAAGGTGGTCTTGATGATGTTGGCGCGCGCGCCGCCCAGGCCGCCAGCGTACGTGAGCGCGAACTGCTCGGCCTTGCCACTGGTGTCCTGGTAGACCGCATAGATGCACGGCACGCCGCGGCCGATTTCATATTCGCGACGTACCAGTGCGCCCGGGCCCTTCGGCGCGACCAACACCACGTCCAGATCCGCGCGCGGCTTGATCATGTCGAAATGCACGTTCAAGCCGTGCGCGAACAGCAGGCAGGCGCCCTGCTTCATGTTCGGCGCAATGACCTCTTCGTAGAGCTTCTTCTGCACCATGTCCGGGGTCAGCACCGCGACCAGATCAGCGGTCTTTACCGCTTCGGCCGGCGCAACGACGGTGAAGCCATCGGCCTGGGCCTTGGCTTCGGTCGGGCCACCGGGGCGCAGGCCAACGGTGACGTCGAAGCCGGAATCGCGCAGGTTCAGCGCATGCGCGCGGCCCTGGCTGCCGTAGCCGATGATCGCGATGGTCGGTTGGGTGTCGTTGCTCATTGAAAATCCTTGCGGTGTGGGCAGTGGGAAAGGAATCAGCCGGCAGTGGAGATACGTACTGGCCGAACAAAGCGGGGAATCACAACGGCGTCGTCCATGCAGGAATGCACCGCGCCGCGTGTTGCGGCATTTGTGACGCACTCTGCGGTGGTGGAGATGGCGTTGTTCATGTCATTCGAAACTTTTGGTGGTCCCTGAAACGCGAAACCCCGCGCCGTTGCCGGTGCGGGGTCTGATCGAAGCCTTGTGTGTCTGTTGCCTACACGAAGCCGCGTCCCGCACCGGTTGGCGAGGTAATAAGTACGAGCACGAGAAGCGACGCCGGCGCGCCGATGGGCGCGGGCAGTGAAGCGTTCAAGGTGGCGGTGCGGTTCGGCATGGATCTGAGATAACCACCGCCGCTGCGGGGGTGTCAACCCTTGCGGCTGAAACTTCGGTCATCGTGCGAAGTGGCGCGCGCAAAGCCGCGCCACAGCAGCATGGTTACCGCTGAAACCGCAGCGACGCGCGGCACGCGGCGGCAACCGGCGTCACCAATTGCGCGGCTTTTGCGCCCGGTTGCTGCGGTCTGGACGTGGCGCGCTGGTGCACTGGTATCGTTGGCAACTCATCATTGATGTGCTCCTGGGGGCTCCTGCCATGCGTTGCGTACCTGCCTTGTTGGTGTCTGCTCTGGCGTTGCTCGCGCCACCGTCTGGTGCGGCCGACCGCATCACCGGGCAACCTTTCGCCACCCGCTCGGAAGTGATCGCCCCGCATGCCATGGCCGCGACCTCGCAGCCGCTGGCCACGCAGATCGCACTGGATGTGATGAAGGACGGCGGCTCGGCGGTGGATGCTGCGATCGCTGCCAATGCCGCACTGGGCCTGATGGAGCCGACCGGTAACGGGGTGGGCGGGGATCTGTTTGCGATCGTGTGGGACCCCAAGACCAACAAGCTCTACGGCTACAACGGATCGGGCCGCTCGCCGAAGTCGCTCACACTGGCCGAGTTCCAGCGCCGGGGGTTGAAGGACATTCCGCCGACCGGGCCGCTGCCGGTGTCGGTGCCGGGCGCGGTGGACGGCTGGTTCGCGTTGCACGGCCGTTTTGGCCGCAAGCCGATGGCGCAGGACCTGGCGCCGGCGATCCGCTACGCGCGTGAGGGACACCCGGTTGCCGAGACGATCGCTTATTACTGGGACCGCTCCGTGCCGCGGTTGTCGCAGTACCCCGGCTTCAAGGAGCAGTTCACCCTCGACGGGCATGCCCCGCGCAAGGGCGAACTGTGGAAGAACCCGAACCTGGCCAATACCTTGCAGCAGATCGCCGATGGCGGGCGCGACGCGTTCTATAAGGGCGAGATTGCGCGCACCATCGGTGCCTACTTCAAGGCCAATGGCGGCTTTCTGAGCTATGAGGATCTGGCCAGCCACCAGGGCGAATGGGTCGAGCCGGTCAGCACCAATTACCGCGGCTATGACGTGTGGGAACTGCCGCCCAACAGCCAGGGTATCGCCGCGTTGCAGATGCTCAATATCCTGGAAGGCTACGATTTTTCCAAGATCGGCTTCGGCTCGACCGAGCATGTGCACCTGTTCACCGAGGCCAAGAAGCTGGCCTTTGCCGACCGCGCACGCTTCTATGCCGACCCGGCCTTCCAGCCGGCGCCGCTGGCCAAGCTGATTTCCAAAGACTATGCCGCGCAGCGCCGCGCGCTGATCTCGATGGACAAGGCCTTGAAGGAAGCGCAGCCGGGCACGCCCAAGCAGCTGGAGGAGGGCGATACCATCTACATGACCGTGGCCGATGCCGACGGAATGATGGTTTCGCTGATCCAGTCCAACTACCGTGGCATGGGCAGCGGCATGGCGCCGCCGGGACTGGGCTTCATCCTGCAGGATCGCGGCGAGATGTTCGTGCTGAAGAAGGACCACCCCAACGGCTACGCCCCGGGCAAGCGCCCGTTCCAGACCATCATCCCGGCGTTCGTCACCAAAGACGGTAAGCCATGGCTGAGCTTTGGGGTGATGGGCGGGGCGATGCAGCCACAGGGGCATGTGCAGATCGTGATGAACCTGGTGGACTTCCATATGAATCTGCAGGAAGCCGGCGATGCACCGCGCATCCAGCATGAAGGCTCCACCGAGCCCACCGGCCAGGCCACGGCGATGAGCGATGGCGGCGAAGTCAATCTGGAGACTGGCTTCTCCTACGACACCATCCGCGGGCTGATGCGCAAAGGTCACCGGGTGATCTTTGCCGACGGACCTTATGGCGGCTACCAGGCGATTGCGCGTGATCCGGTCAGCGGCGTGTACTACGGCGCCTCGGAGAGCCGCAAGGACGGGCAGGCCGCCGGTTACTGAGCGGCTGCACGCGATGATGCGCGCTCAATTCCACGCCGCGCGCGCCGCTAACGTGTTCGATGGATTCGGAGGAATCCCATGAATTCGATGCAACAGTCCGATCTGCCGGCGCATGCGCCGGCAGCCCTGCTTCCCGATGCACCGGTCGCCTTGTTGCGGCTTTCGGCCGAGGCATGCCTGGTGGCCTGCAATCGCGCCGGGCTCGATGTGCTGGGCATCACCGGCGCCGAGCTGCAGGGCGCGCCCGCCACGCTGCTCTGGGGCTTGAACGCAGCCGATCTGGTCGGCGAAGAAGGCGTGTGGGCCGCTCCGGGCGATGACCCGGCGCGCCGCGTGCGCTACACGCGCGACCGCGTGCATGGCGGCTGGCTGCTGTCCTTGCCGCACGTGGAAACCGCCACCTTGCTGCGCGAGGCCACACGTCTGGCCGAAGACAGCCGCCCGGTGCCGATCTCGCCACTGCTGCAACCGCTGGTGGCCCGGCTGCAGGCCGAGCACGAGGACCGCACGGTGCTCGAACGCACCGCGCAGGCGCTGGCCGGCTGCGAGCTGGAACTGTTGCTTCCTGCTGGCCTGGCCGAGACCGAGATGGGCCGCCGGCTACAGGCGGGTTTCGGCAATCTGGCCGAAGCGATCCGCCAGGCGGTGGCCTTGTCGGTACAGATCGCCGCCGAAGTGCCGCCGCTGGTGGCCGAGAACGATGAAATGGTGTGCCAGTCGCAGGCGCAGACCGAGGCGCTCGATGGTGCGCGCATCGCAGTGGAACGGCTGGCGACCAACCTGCATGACGTCAACGCCGAGCTGGCGCAGGTGATCACGCTGGCCGGTAGCGCGGATGAAAGCGCGCGCCAGGGCATGGCCGCGGCGCGTGCGCTGGGCCAGGCGATGCAGGAAGTGGAACGGCGCGCCGCACGCGCAGGCGAAGTCATCGAAGTCATCGACTCGGTCGCCTTCCAGACCAACATCCTTTCCATCAACGCGAGCATCGAGGCCGCACACGCTGGCGATGCCGGACGCGGCTTTGCGGTGGTCGCCACCGAAATCCGCCGCCTGGCCGAACGCGCTGCGGCGGCTGCGCGCGATGTGCGCGCAATCCTGGCCGAAACCAGCGCAGCCATCGGCGAAGGCGCCGCTTCCGCGCGCGGCACCGAAGCCGTGCTCGACGGCATCACCGGCCTGCTCGGGCGTGCCAGTGGCGCGATGACCGCAGTGGCCGGTCGCATCCAGGCGCAGGACGGCGAGATCCGTGGCATCGAAAGCGCCGTGGAGGGCGTAGTGGCGCTGGGGCGCAGCAATCTGCAGCATGCCGCGCATGTGGCCGAACGCAGCGAAGCGCTGGAGCGCGGCACCGAAACGCTGCGCGACTGCGTGGGACTGTTCCGCCTGCCGCCCGATCCATTGCAGGTGCCCCGGCACGCGCGGGTCAAGGAACTTGCTGTCGCTACGGCGGGCAAGATCGGCACTGCACTGGCGCAGGCCATCGCGCGCGGGCAGATCGACGAAGCGGCCTTGTTCGCGCGCATCTATACGCCCATTCCGGGTGTGGAGCCGGCCAAGTTCAGCACGGCGTTCGATGGCGTCTGTGATCAGATTCTGCCTGCCTTGCAGGAACCGTTACTGGATGCGCACGCGTGGATCGTCTTTGCGATCTGTGCCAATCCCGACGGCTATGTGCCCACCCACAACCTGCGCTTCACCCAGCCGCTGACCGGCGATGCCAAGCGCGACCTGGTCGGCAACCGCACCAAGCGCAAGTTCACCGACCGTGTCGGCCGCAGTGTCGGCGCGCATACCGACCCGTACCGCCTGCAGGTCTATCGCCGCGACACCGGGCAGATCATGTTCGATCTGTCCGCGCCGATCTTCGTCGGCCGCAAGCACTGGGGCGGCCTGCGCGTGGGCTATACGTTGGAGTAACTGCAACCGCGCTTACTGCGGCGCGGCAGAGGCCGTGCTGGCGGGTGATGCAGGCACGGCGTTGCCCAGCTGCTCGGCAAGGAAACGTTCCAGCGTGCGATAGAACGCAATTTGATTGGCGTCCTTGTAGAAACCGTGCCCTTCTTTTGGGACGGCCATCCACTGCGGTGCATTGCCACTGCGCGTCAACGCTGCACGCAAGCTCTTGGCCTGCGCGAATGGCGCACGCTCGTCTTCTTCGCCGTGTACCAGCAACACCGGGACCTTGATGCGGTCGGCCAGGCTCACCGGCGAATGCGCCGCAAGATCGGCGGCGTCACGGCCGATGGCGCGCTCCAGATAATTGATGCCGTAGTCGCTGCGGTTGATGTCGCCCTTGCTGTACATCATCTGCAAATCGTAGATGCCGGCCAGGCCAACTGCGCAGCGGAACAACTCTGGCGCCTTGACCTGCACCATCATCGCTGCATACGCACCAAAGCTGGCGCCATAGCTGCAGATGCGTGACTGATCGGCCAGCCCTTGCGCAACCGCCCAGCGCACGCCGTCGACCAGATCGTCCTGGATGCGTTCGCCCCACTGCCGGTAGCCGGCGCGCTCGAAGTTGTGGCCGCGGCCGTGGCCGCCACGGTAGTTGACCTGCAACACCAGATAGCCGCGGCTGGCCAGGAACTGCGCGTCGGTATCGAACGCCCAGCCATCGCCGTCGGCATGCGGGCCGCCGTGCGGCAGCAGGATCATCGGCAACCGCGTGCCCTTGGCGGCAGTGTTCGGCACGGTCAGCACACCATCCAGGGTCAAACCATCGCGTGCCTGGAAGGTCACCATGCGCCGTTCGCTCATCTGCGCCGGCTGCAGCGCGTTGCGCGCCTTGACGACCAATTTGAGGGTATTGCTCGTGCGGTTGAAGATGTACCAGTCTCCGGCATTGCGATCGCTATAGGCGTGCAGCAAGAGGCCGTTGCCGTCTTCGGTGAAATTAATGAAATCCACGTACTGGCCGGCCAGCGTTTCACTCAGGCTGCGGTGCAGTCGCGCTTCGGCGCTGTCGTCGAGGTACTGCAGTTTCGGCTTTCCCGGCCCGAGCCTGGCCGCAAACGGCGGTTGCGGCATAGGCCCCCACTGCAGGTCGTCCACCGTGTAGAACGGGTCCGCTGCAAGCACGCTGCGTTGCTGGCCATCGGGCGTGCTGGACACCAGCGCTGCAGGCCCACCGGCGTCGTTGTACCAGCCGTACACGCGGCCCGGCTGGCTGGCGAATGCAAACGGGCGCCAGTTTGCCTGCACCTGTTGCAGGGCGGCCCAACCGTTGCCGTTACGGCGGTACAACAGCGAATTGTCGTTGTCATCGGTGCCGTAGGCGTACTGCGCGACACCGGCATTGTCGAGCACGAAGCGCAGGCCGGGCACGTCGATGTCGGCCATCAGCCGATGCGTGGTGGTCGTGGTGTCGACGTCGTAGAGCATCGAGTGGCGCGAATCCAGCGACAGGCGACGCATGTAGAAGTGGCCGTTGGGATGGGCCGGCAACCCTTCGATATAGCCGAAGCCGCGCTCCAGGCCGGCATTGCGGGTGCTATGCAGGTAGCCGTAGACATAGCGCTGGTTGCTGCCATCCAGATCGGTGGCAATGATTTCGCCCATCGGCAGCGGTTCTTCCAGCGAGCCGAGCTTGCGGCCCTTGCCGATGACCAGCCGCCTGTCACTGACCCAGGCAATCCGCACCGGCAGCTCATAACGCGGCAGGCGCAGCATGGTGGTGGATTGCATGTCCGCAATCCGGTAGACCACCAAGGCGTAGCTGCCTTCGCCGAGATCGGCGCTCACCGCCAGATGTTTCCCGTCCGGCGACATCGATGGCGAGGAAATCGGGCCGGACTCGACGAAGGTCTCCGCCGGCGGCACGGGCTCGGCCCACGCCTGACCGCCCATCCACATCAACAGCATTGCTGCCGCCCAGGCACACCTCTGCGTTCCCTGCATTTGCGTCATCCATCCCTGTTTGCTGAACGATAGCTAAGCGAGCCGGGTGGTGACAAGTAGGACGGCAAAAAAAAGCCACCGAAGATCGGCGGCAGGGAGAGAGAGCTGGTTTCTTGTTGTAATGCGGGCAGGCTAGCGCTATGGCGTGCCGTGCAAATGCCGGTGGATGCCGTCGATTGCGTGTTGCATTGCACGATGCGCGTCGCTTGTCGGCCGTGGCATGAACGCGGCGGCTTTGCGAGAGACACGCAGCGTTCCAGCTGCGTCATGCGGCCCGTCCGATCAGAAGCGCTGGGTGTAGTGCGGGCAGCGTTAACGGCCGGGAAGACGGACGCTGAGTCGAGCGAGTTGGCAACGGCGCTGAGCACCGCCGGCGAGTCGCGATCGAACAGGTTGTTGACGTCCACGCCCGCGGTGGTGTTCCACGGCACTGGCAGGACCTGCATGGCATTGAAGCTGATGGGGCGACGTGGTGATAGTTGCCGGTGTCATCCAGCAGCAGAGCCGCGCGTGATGATCGCCGCAGACACATGTCGCCCGAGCGGCGATGTGGTTTAATCGCCGCCGAAGTGGGGGTACCACAGCACTGCTGCGGTTGAGATAGTCCCTTCGAACCTGATCCGGCTCATACCGGCGTAGGGAAGCTTCGTTAGATGCGCTGCTCCGTGCCTGCACGGGCCTGCGCCATTGAGCGCCGCCGCTTCGTCCGCACTGCGACCCCTCGCAGCGCCAGCACCCTTGGTGCTGGCTTCTCAGCACACAGGACGAACGCCAATGAATGCCGCGCCCACCGTTTTGCTGCAACAGACCCAGACGCTCTCGGCAGCTGTGACCCAGCCGATTCCCGGTTCCCGCAAGATCTTCGTGCAAGGTTCGCGTGCAGATCTTCAGGTGCCGATGCGCGAGATCGTGCTGACCCGCACGCCGACGCTGTTCGGTGGGCAGGACAACCCGCCGCTGAGTGTCTACGACACTTCCGGCCCCTACACCGATCCGCAGGCGGCGATCGATCTTGCTGCCGGCCTTGCGCCGTTGCGTGCCGACTGGATTGCCGAACGTGGCGACACGCTGCCATTGGAGGCACTGAGTTCCAGCTTCGGTCGTGGTCGCGAGCATGATGCGCGGCTGGATGCGGTGCGCTTCCCGTCGCGACGGTTGCCACGTGTGGCGCACAGCGGTGCCAATGTGACGCAGATGCATTACGCGCGCCGCGGCATCATCACCCCGGAGATGGAGTTCGTTGCCATTCGCGAAAACCAGCGGCTGGAAGCGGTCACCGATGCGGTGTTGCGCAAGCAGCACCCGGGCGAAGCCTTCGGTGCGGCAATCCAGCAGCGCATCACCCCGGAGTTCGTACGCGAGGAGATCGCGCGCGGCCGCGCAATTTTGCCCAATAACATCAACCATCCGGAAAGCGAGCCGATGATCATCGGCCGCAACTTCCTGACCAAGATCAACGCCAACATCGGCAACAGCGCGGTGTCGTCTGGCATTGCCGAAGAGGTGGAAAAACTGGTGTGGTCGATCCGTTGGGGCGGCGACACGGTGATGGACCTGTCGACCGGCAAGCACATCCATGAGACGCGCGAGTGGATCATTCGCAATTCGCCGGTACCGATCGGCACCGTGCCGATCTACCAGGCACTGGAAAAGGTCGACGGCCGTGCGGAAGAGCTCACCTGGGAGATCTTCCGCGACACCTTGATCGAGCAGGCCGAGCAGGGTGTGGACTACTTCACCATCCACGCGGGCGTGCTGCTGCGTTATGTCCCGCTCACGGCCCGGCGTGTCACCGGCATCGTGTCGCGTGGCGGTTCGATCCTGGCGAAGTGGTGTCTGGCACATCACAAGGAAAACTTTCTCTACACACACTTCGAAGACATCTGCGAAATCATGAAGGCTTACGACGTGGCGTTTTCGCTTGGCGATGGCTTGCGCCCCGGCTGCATTGCCGATGCCAACGACGCGGCCCAGTTCGGTGAACTGGAGACGCTTGGCGAGTTGACCAAGCTCGCCTGGAAGCACGATGTGCAGACCATGATCGAAGGGCCAGGCCATGTGCCGATGCAGCTGATCAAGGAGAACATGGACAAGCAGCTGCGCGAGTGCGGCGAGGCGCCGTTCTATACGCTGGGCCCGCTCACCACCGATATCGCACCTGGCTACGATCACATCACCAGCGCCATCGGTGCGGCGATGATCGGTTGGTTCGGCACTGCCATGCTCTGCTATGTCACACCCAAGGAACACCTGGGCCTGCCCAACCGCCAGGATGTGCGCGATGGGATCATGGCCTACAAGATCGCCGCGCATGCGGCCGACCTTGCCAAGGGCCATCCCGGTGCGCAGGTGCGTGACAACGCCTTGAGCAAGGCGCGCTTCGAGTTCCGCTGGGACGACCAATTCCATCTCGGTCTGGATCCGGAGAAAGCCAAGGAGTTCCACGACGAGACCCTGCCCAAGGACGCCCATAAGCTGGCGCATTTCTGCTCGATGTGCGGCCCGCACTTCTGTTCGATGAAAATCACCCAGGATGTGCGCGACTACGCGGCTGAGCACGGCATCAGCGAGGACCATGCGCTAGAGGCGGGCATGCAGGAGAAGTCTGGAGAATTTGTGGCACAGGGCGCACAGGTGTATCGGGCGTCGTAGCCGCGGGGCAGCATGCGGCTGCAGCGGATCGCTGTGGTCGCTTAAGAAAAGTTCAGTTTTGAATGGTGCAGATTGGCGCTTGCATCGCAAGTGCCGTCTGAAAAATTTTCGCGTCGAGGCAGCAATTCCAAGCAAATTCGGCGCGTCTAGCTGAATTGCAGATAAAAAAATCGCGCCAGAGGCGCGAAGGGTACGTCGTAATTGTTTGAATTCTTCGGCGAGAGAGAGAGCCTGACGTCGCCGCCTGTCATAGGAAGCAACGGTGCATAGCGTAAAATTTGCGCCAATTAGATGCATGACACAGTTGGTTGTCGTGCTTTGCTGAATTTGGCGTCTCGCGCAGTGTGCGTGATTGGTCTTGTTGTCCTTGCCGGCGTGTGTGTCCTTGTTGCCCATGAGTTCTTCCTCCATCCCTTCATCGTCCATGGGCCGGCTGCGCGTCGGTGTCTGCACGGTCGATGTGGCCTCGCGCGAAGTGCATGTTCCTGGTGCAAAGCGCACCCCGCGACTGGCGCCCAAGGCGTTGGCAGTGTTGCTGGCGCTTGCCCGGCAGCCGGGGCAGGTGGTGACGCGCGAGCAGCTGCTGGCCGAGGTCTGGCCGGACACGCTGCCGACCAACGATGTGGTGACACAGGCCATTACCCAGGTGCGCAAGGCGCTCGCCAGCGATGGCAGCGAACGCTCCGCGCATATCGAAACCATTGCAAAGACCGGGTACCGCTTGCTGGCGCCGGTGACGTGGGAGACGCCGGAGACCGTTGACAGTGCTGCTGCAAACGCGGCGCCCCTGGACCCTACGCAGTCACAGGCAGATGCGAACGACAACGCGCAGAGGGAAGACAGCGCTAGCGTGCACGTGGCCGTCGGCAACATTGTCGACGCCCGCACGCCACAGCCCACGCCCAGCGCTCAGCTGCCACGTGCCCGGCGCCGTGGCGTGGCGCTGGTATTGGCCTGCGTCGCCTTGCTGGTGGCGTTGGGGTTGGCGGCAAAAACCTTGTGGCAGCATGCATCCAGCACCGACGCAGTGTCGGTCGGCACGGTGGTGGGCAGTCCCAAGCGCCCGTACCAGGTGATCACCGCCGGTGGTGGCTTCGACCTGACGCTCAGTCTGTCGCCTGACGGGGCCATGGTGGCGTACGCGTCCCTGGTCAACGACCGCCCCGGGACCTCGATCCTGGTCAAGACCACCAATAACGCGTATCCGCGCGTGCTCGACACTCCGGGCCCCGGGGCGGCCGACCGGCTTCCGGCGTGGTCGCCGGATGGCCGTGCGATCGCATTCGAGCGCGATGGCGCAGATGGCAGCTGCCGCATCATGATTGCCGCCGCCAACGGCCAGGCCGCGGCCCACGAGGTTGTGCGGTGCGATGGCGCGGACATGCTGAGTTTCAGCTGGTCGCCGGACGGGCGCGCCTTGTTGTTCGGCACCATGACCGGTGCCCATGGCGCGCGGCGCATCCGTCGTCTGGAGCTTGAAACCGGGCAATGGCAGACGTTGGCGTACAGCGCGCACCCGGACGACTTCGATTACATGCCGCGGTATTCACCCGACGGTGCGTGGATCGTGTTCATGCGTAACCCGCAGATGGGCGACTTGTGGCGCATGCCTGCGCAGGGTGGTACCCCGGAACGGTTGACCGACGACATTGCCGAGATTCGCGGCTGGAGCTGGCTGCCGGACAGCAGTGGGGTGATCTTCGGGCGGCGCGTGGACAGCGAGGCGCGCCTGTACCGGCTGGAGTTGCACGACCGTAGCCTGCACGATCTTGGTGTGGACGACGCACAGGCACCGGATGTGGCTGGTACGCATGCCGTGTTCGTGCAGCGCAAGCCACAGTTTGGTCTGTATCAGGTGGTCCGCGACCCCATGAACGGCGGTTACCTGCGACGTCGTCTGTTTCCGTCCAATGGGCGCGACGATCAACCGATGATTGCGCCGGATGGCCAGCAACTGCTGTTCACCTCCAATCGTTCCGGCGCCTATGGCCTGTGGTGGGGCGATGTCACCAAGCCCGGCTCGGTACGCTTGCTCGAAGGATTGCGCCCGGACAGCCGGCAGGCCGCGGACTGGTCGGCCGATTCGCAGCACGCGTTGGTGACCGGCACCGATGCCACCGGCCGCCGTGGCATCTACGAAGTCACCCCTAGCAACGGCAAGGTCACGCGGCTGGCGGTGCCGCAGACGCGACCTTTGCAGGCGATCTACCTGCCAGACCCCAATCAACTGCTGGTGGTTGCGGCTTCGGACGACGGGCGAACCTCCGCCACCGTCTATGACCGCCGCACGCAACCCTGGCGCATGCTGAGCGTCTTGCCTGATGTATCGCAGCTGCGTCTGGACCGCGCCTCAGGCGAGGTGTTGTTCACGCGCTTGTCCACTGGCGGACTGTGGCGCATCGCGCCGTCGCTGGCCGCCGACACTTTGCAGCCGATCGATCGCACGCAACCTTCGCGCTGGCGTTACCGCAGTTGGGCGCCGGGTGCGCATGCGCAGGTGCATTACCTGTCCTCCACGGACGCGTGCTCCACGCATGACAGTGAACTGCGCAGTGGGCAGCAGGGCCAGTGCATGGATGTTGCCAAGTACACCGCCATCAACGGCTTCAGTATCGATCAGCGCAGTGGCGCGATGTATGTGTCGCTGGCTGAGGAAGATGGCAGCGCCATTGCCTTCATGCCGCTACCCGCAACACCCGCCACCTCGCTCGGCATCGTCTCCAACCTGTTGTTCAAATTGAAGAAATAGGCTTCGTAAGTTCTTCGGAATCTCTTCGTGGCGATTTCGGGACACCTTCGGCAAAACATCCTGACTGCCGCCAGATTCGGCAAAACACTGTGCGCTCTTTTGTACAGCGAGCTGCCAGCATGCAACAGGTCATCACTGCCGATCGTGGCGTTGCACTCTCCATCGACGGTGCTGGCGAGCACACGCCGACCACGTGTCTGGCAGTTGCGCGGCTCGGCAGCCTGCGCACGGTGGCGGCGACCTTTACGTTGTGGGTGCAGCTGCGCGGGCGTTCCTGGGTAGAAGCCAAGGAAGGACGTTTCCGCCTGCATGCAGGTGACTGGATCGCCTTCGACAAGGATTCCCATCCCACGGTGCAGGCGGACCGCAGTGCCGTCTGCGTCGGCGTCAGCCTGGATGGCGACAGCCTGCAGTCGTTGGCCGAGCTGACCGACGCCACGTTGTATCCCGGCCGCAGCCATCTTGCGCGCAGCGACTTGCGTATCGCATTGCGGCTGTGGCGCAATGCCGCCGCGCAGAGTGGTAGCGCTTCGGCCCGGCCGTTGCTGCTGCATCTGGCCGGGATGCAGCGCGAATTCGTCGAACAGGAACAGCGCTGCCCGGGCCGCTCGCGTAGCCGTCGCCGTCAGGTGTTCGGGCGGATGCAGCGGGCGCGTCTATATCTGGAAGGCAACAGCGACCGCGTGGTGCGCATCAGCGAGCTGGCGCAACTGACCAACTTCTCCAGTTGGTATGTCTCCAAGACCTTCCAGAGCCTGTATGAGGAAAGTCCGCAGGCGTTGTCGGCACGCTTGCGTCTGGAACGCGCATCGGACCTGCTGCGCGATACCTCGATGATGATCGGTGAGGTTGCGGCCGCCAGCGGCTTCGACAACTGCTGCAGCTTCGCGCGTGCATTTCGTGCGCGATTCGGCGTTTCCGCTTCGCATTACCGCGACCAAGCAGCAAATCCGCCAGATTCGGCAAAGCCACGGAACGTGACGCGCAAAGCGACGGCGTTCACGCAAACGTAATTTGCACAGGGGCGCTTAACGCGCCACTAACGAACCCTGGAGAGATTGATGAACCTTCGCACCTCCGCAGTGCGGCTGGGCCTGTTGCCCGCCGGTATTGCGATCGCGTTGACGCCGGCATTTGCCGCCGCGCAAGAGTCGACCACCACGCTGGACCGTATCGAGATCACCGGCTCGCGCATCCGTAGCGCGGACGTCGAAACCCAGCAGCCGATTCTGACGCTGGACCGCCAGGCGCTGGAGAAGCAGGGCCTGACGTCGGTCGCCGACGTGCTGCAGAACCTGACTTCGGCGGGCTCGCCGGCCATCTCGCGCGCCGACGCGCTGTCGTCGGGCGAAGACGTGGGCGGTTACTACGTCGACCTGCGTAACCTCGGCGCGCAGCGTACGTTGGTGCTGGTGAACGGCAAGCGTCTGGGTGCATCGACCTCCGGCCTGCAGGATCTCAGCCAGATCCCGATGGCAGCGATCGAGCGTATCGAAGTGCTGAAGGACGGCGCCTCGTCGATCTACGGTTCCGACGCCATTGCCGGTGTCGTCAACGTGATCACCCGTAAGCGCTTCGACGGAGCTGAAGCCAGCGTGCAGTTCGGCCAGTTCGGCCAGGGCGACGGCGATACCACCCAGTACTCCTTCACTGTGGGTACGCAGGGCGAGCGTGGCGGTGTGACGCTGTCGGCCGAATACTCCAAGCAGGATCCGGTGTTCGCCAAGAACCGCTGGTTCAGCCGCGACGGTTCGCGTGGTCCCAACTCGACCCCGAACAGCTGGAGCCCGATCAGCCAGAACGGCTCGTGGTGCAACCCGCTGCAGGTCGACTGCGCTGACCCGGATGCCGCGGTGTGGCAGACGCTCAATGCCGGCGGCAACCCGAACAATCCCGCTGACTACCACCCGCTGACGCCGGCTGAGTACGCCAACTCGAACCAGCAGATGATGGTGCAGACCGGCATCGAGCGTAAGTCGGTGTTTGCGAACGTCAACTACGACGTTGCCGACGCGATCACCTTCAACGCCGACATCGCCTACAACGAGCGCACCACCGACGGCCAGATCGCGGGTTACCCGTATCAGTCCGGCGCATTCGGTACGCCGCTGGAAGCCGGTAGCGCGTTCAACCCGATCGGCCAGGACGTCGACTTCCGTCGTCGTCTGTGGGAAATGCCGCGCGCCAGCGAAAACCAGCTGAAGACGCTGCGTTTTGCGCCGACCTTGAGCGGTTACTTCGATCTCGGTGGCAAGACCTGGGATTGGGACGTGGGCGCGTTGTGGAACCGCAACGAGAACACCAAGCGTAGCCGCGGCGACATGAGCCTGATCGCTTCGCGTCAGGCGCTGGGTCCGTCGTTCATCAACGGCCAGGGCGTTGCGCAGTGCGGTACCGCTGCTGACCCGGTCTCGCTGTCGGCTTGCCGTCCGTGGAACCCGCTGCTGCCGTACAACGTTGCAGGTCAGGGCTCGCTCGCCGACCCGGCGCTGCAGGAATTCCTGTTCCCGACCTTCACCGACACCGGTCTGACCAAGACCACCAGCTTCACCGCCAACCTGTCGGGTTCGATTGTCGAGATGCCGGCTGGCGATCTGGGTATTGCGGTGGGCTACGAGCACCGTAAGGAAGAAGGTCGCTTCTCTCCGGACGCATTTGCGCAGTCGGGCGAGAGCACCGGCCTGGGTGCCAAGACCACGCAGGGTCAGTACTCGCTGGACGAGGTCTACCTTGAGTTGAACGTGCCGCTGCTGAGCGATGTTGCGTTTGCCAAGGAACTGACCTTCAACGCGGCAACCCGTTACTCCGATTACAGCAACTTCGGTAACACGCTGAACTCCAAGTTCGGCCTGACCTGGCGTCCGCTGGAAGACCTGCTGGTGCGTGCGACCTACGCCGAAGGCTTCCGCGCTCCGACCATCAGCGACCTGTACGGTGGCCTGAGCAGCAGCTTCGAGGATTACATCGATCCTTGCGGCGTGGGTGCCCCGAACAGCGTGAACGGCAATGCCGCATGTAACGCCGCTGGTGTCCCGCTGGGTTACACGCAGCTCGGTCAGGGCTTCGTGCCTTGCACGACCTATCCGTGCCAGACGCCTGATGAATTCATCAGCGGCGCGAACCCGAACCTGAAGCCGGAAACCTCCACGAGCAAGACGGCTGGTCTGGTGTGGAGCCCGCGCTGGGTGCAGGGCCTGGACATCTCGCTGGATTGGTACCGCTACGAAATCAATGACATGATCATTGCCGATAGCGTCGACCGCATCCTGCGTGATTGCTACGTGCTCGGCGACACCTCGCGCTGCTCGAGCCTGACGCGTGCTGCAGACGGTCATATCTCGTCGATGACCTACGGCGTGGCCAACCTCGGCCAGATGGAAACCGAAGGCTACGACCTCGGCGTGAAGTACCGCTTGCCGGAAACCGCGATCGGTTCGTTCACCTTCGACTGGCAGACCAGCTACGTCAGCAAGTACGACGAAGCCGGCCAGGACAGCGCAGGCAACGCGATCATGATCGGCCGCGTCGGCGAGCCGGGCATCTTCCGCGTGCGCTCCAACGTTGGCGTGAACTGGACGCTGGGTGATTTCGGCGTCAACTACACCCTGCGTTACTACTCGGGCATGAAGGAAGGCTGCATCACTCTGGCTGAGGGCTACTGCGACGCGCCGGATCATTTCGCCAACGGTGAATCCGATCCGCTGCGCCACACCGGCTCCAACACCTTCCACGACCTGCAGGTCAACTGGAAGGCCCCGTGGGATGCAACGATTGCTCTCGGCGCGAACAACGTGTTCGATCACCGCGGTCCGCTTCAGTACTCGGCACCGAACAGTAGCTTCGCCTACTACGGCGGCTTTGAAATCGGTCGTTTCATGTATATGAAGTACACCCAGCGCTTCTGATCGATCGACGCGCGCATTAGATAATAAGGTTGTAACTAAAAAAGGGTGGATCGTAAGATCCACCCTTTTTTTTATTTAGTTTTTTTGAGGCGCGTATCTAAGAATGACAAATTCCCCAATTGAAACGCGGCTAATGTCCATGAACTGAAAAGCCCAGCCACGTGTTTCTTGAGGCGTTACTTACATCGCTTGGCAAATAACAGTTCCTGAGCCTACGGTGTAGCAGCGTCCGCCCGTGCCCGGAACTCCGCCACCTCCTTTGTCCGAAGGCGGCTTGAAGTCATTGCGGCTTGCGTCTAGGGTAGACGAGCGAGAATATTTTAAGTCGCTGGTATCGTCTTGAAGCACTAAATCAACAATCTTCTGTACGAACGATTTGTCTGAAGTGGTAGGTAGACTTTGTGCTGCTAATACAGGCGAAGAATTCATCGCAATAATCACTGCAACCAATACTGTTGCTTTTTTTATTTTCATTTTCATTCCTTGTAAATGTTGGTCGTTGGCCAAAGGCCAGCTAGAACGTAAGGCTTTCCATAAGAAGGGATGAAAATTTTTTGTAAAATTTCAAGTTGTATCGAACTTCCCGCCATATTTAGCAAAGTCCGAGGAGCCAGGGCACGGCGAGCCCTCAGAGCGACACGGCACCTAGTGGTCGGTCGATAATCGTGGCCGAGCATGCGCCCCGCCGGATTAGCAACGTAGGCTCGTTTACGCTGAAATCCAGTAGCCCTTCCTTAGTCCTGTGTCCTCAAAAACATCGGGCAGGATGAGAAGGCGGCTAGTGGATGTGCCGGGACCTTACGCCTCAGCAAGACCCATCAAGGTATCGGCCTGCTCGCGCCAATTTGGCAGGCGGTTGATGACGCCAACCTTGGTCAGGTATTCCTCGTCCACGGTCTCGCCGCTGGCCAATGCAGTCGCCACGTGTACGGCGCCGGTCACCCAGAAACTGCGCAGGCTGGAGCGTTGCGGGTGGCGATGGAAGGCCACTGCTTCGATGATCGGCATCGGCAGGCCCCACAGGCCCAGCAGGTAGGCGCCCGCCTCGGTATGGCCTAGACGCTCGTCGCCTTCCACGGCCGGTTCGCGTTCATCACGCACACCGGGCAGCAACAGGCCGATGTCGGCCAGCAGCGCGGCGGTGGAGCCCAGTTCGGCGCTGGTCGGTGGCAACACCTTGGCCGCCAGGCGCGAAGACAGCAGCGCGCGGCGCTGCATCGCGGCGCGCTCGGCCGGGGTCAGGGTCTGCACCGAGAATACTTCGCTGGCCAGCACCAGGTCACGCAGCGTCGCCACGCCCAGGCGCGTTACCGCAGTGCGCAGGTCGGTGATGCTGCGTCCGCCGGAGAAGAACGCCGAGTTGCACAGCTGCAGCACCTTGGCCGCGATCGCCGGGTCGCCGGCGATCAGCTTGGCGATGTCGGCCGCGTCGGCGCCATCGTCCTCTTCCAGCGCGTGCATCAGGCTTAAATACAGGTGGGGCGGGGAGGGCAGCTTCTCGATCCGCCCAATGGCCGCGCGCAGGCGCGGATCGCTGAGCAGGTCGCGCAACTCTTCCAGGCTGGTGACCGCTTCCAGCAGCACTTCCGGTGCCAGCGGCATCGGCAGGAAACGGTGCGCCACCCCGATGATGCGCGCCGGTGGCGTGCGCTGCCCGTCCTGGGCATCGATCAGGGCAATGCGGATGGTGTCGGGCCGCAGGGTGCGGATTTGCCCGAGCAAGGTCGCGGCGGTCAAGTCCGGCAGGACCGGGGCAACGATGACGGCATCGAAGGGCGACAGCGCGGCGGCTTCGATGGCAGAGTTCCCGTCCGGGACCTGCTGCGCCTGCCAGTTGTCGCCGAGTTCGGCAATGTAGTCGACAAGGTCGGACGGAAGACTGGCTTCGTCCCCAACAAACAAAATACGCAAGGCACTTCCCCAAGAGTCACCGGCGATAGGCGCCGGCCAAACGCTGTCGGCAATGTACCCAATCTGCCGACAGCGGTCACCGGCATCACGCCAAAAGCGTGATGCCGATCGCCCCGCGCGTGCGGGGCAGCGTCACGGTCGACGGCTCAGGGCGCGTCGGAATTATAGCGTTCCACCGACTCCACCAGGATGCGCTTGGCTTCCGCCGCGCCGCCCCAGCCGTCCAGCTTGACCCACTTGCCTTTCTCCAAGTCCTTGTAATGCTCGAAGAAATGGCCGATGCGCTCCATCCAGTGGCTGGAGACCTGATCGATATCTTCGATATGGGCGTAGCCGGAGAAGATCTTCTCGATCGGCACTGCCAGGATCTTCTCGTCGCTGCCGGCCTCATCGCTCATGCGCAGCACGCCGACCGGGCGGCAACGCACTACCGAACCGGGCACCAGCGGCAGCGGCAGCACCACCAGCACGTCGGCCGGGTCGCCGTCGCCGCACAGAGTGTTGGGCACGTAGCCGTAGTTGCAGGGGTAGCGCATCGGGGTCGACAGGATGCGGTCGACGAAGATCGCGCCGCTGGCCTTGTCCACTTCGTACTTGACCGGCTCCGAGTCCTTGGGGATCTCGATGACGACGTTGATTTCTTCCGGCAGGTTCTTGCCGGAGGTGACCAGTTCCAGGCCCATGCGCGTAGCTCCGAGGCTTCAGCTGTGTGTGGAGGCCGATTCTACGCGTTCGGCTGTTGCGGTGCAGCGACACTGAATAGGCCTCCGTCTGACAGCGGCGCACGGCATAGTCCGCGTTCATCACGGGCCGCTTCCCGATGCTGCTAAGCATGCCCGGGCGTCACGCTGCAGGCTCATCCACAGCCACGGAGTTGGCCCCATGTCCAGGTACCTGCGCGTCATCGTTCTCTTGATGTCATCCATCCTCGCCCCGGCGGCGCTGGCTGCGGATCCGCCGCCGGCGTTCGTGGATGCGGTGGACTGGCCGGTCAACGGCGAAGGTTGGGAGCCTTTTGTCGATCTGGAACAACGGCTGGACCGTGATTTCGACAATATCTGTGGCGATACGTTCTGTGGCGGCGAGTTCAGCGATTACCAGCCGCTGCGGTTCCGCTGCTCGGTCAATCGGGTGAGCGGGGTGGTGCGCAGCTGCATCTGGACCTTTGGCGCGAGCGAGGTGAGCGTGGATCCGCGCAGCGGTCATTTGCGCTCGGACAGCCGGGTCTGGCGCTGCACCGCGCCTCTGAAGGCCGGAACGCGCCTGGACGAGATGTATCGCGTGCTTGCAGTCACCAATCCGCTGTTCGAGCCGCTGCCCGGTGGTGCGCCGCCGATCTATGACGGGCTGATCGGCTGTCTGTAAGGCGCTGACGGCGTCTTGCTCATGCTGTTGGTCGAGCGATCATCCATGACGACCTAGCAGATTCTGGTGCAGCGCCTTCGGTGCTTGCGCGGCTTACCTCCAAGACGCGTTTGATGCACCAAGTAACGAACACCCTGCGCAGCCTGATGGCTTGTGGCGTGATCCTTGCTGACTTGTTGCACGCGGAGATGCGCTGCGCCACTGGCCCGTAGTGATCAAACGGGCCAGTGGCGTCTTTCCGGTCTCCGCAGTGGTCTTTGCAGCAGCACGCATTGCGATGCTGGCAGCCTCAGGAGCCTTAGAACCTGTTCACGATCTTCTGAGTAATAGCGCCAAGAAGGCCAAATGGATGAACTGCAGGCTGGTGTTGAGTTTGCGCTCGCAGTTCTTCCATAGCCTTCGGTTCTTCTCCAGCCAAGCAAAACTACGCTCGACGATCCATCGCTTGGGCATGACCTTGAAGGTGTGCAGTTCGCTGCGCTTGGCAATCTGCACCGTGAGCTGCTCGCCTAAAATCTCTCGCACGCCGTCGGCAAACCGTACGCCGGTGTAACCGCTGTCGCACAGTAAGCTTTGTACATGCGTCAAGTTTGACTGGCAGCGCTCCAACGCCTGCAGCGCACCTTTGCGGTCGGTCACCTCCGCCGTCGTCACCGCGATTGCGTGGGGCAATCCCTGAGTATCAACAGCGATATGCCGCTTGATGCCCGACACCTTCTTGCCCGCGTCATATCCCTTTTGCCCCGCTGTGTCGGTGTTCTTTACGCTCTGCGCGTCCACGATCAAGAACCTGGTGCAGGCGTTGCGCTCCTGTCTGGCGCGGGCCACGCCAACCTGATTTTTTAAGTGCCTGCTCCAGCAGGCTCACTCCCTCATCGTCGCACTCGCTCCACTTGGCAAAGTACGAGTGCACGGTCCGCCACTTCGGAAAGTCGCTGGGGAGCGCTCGCCATTGGCAACCGGTTCGCAGCACGTACAACACTGCGCACCACACCTCATACATATCCACACGGCGTGGCTTGGTGCGCTTACGCGCTTGTTCCAGGATCGGCAGCACGTGTTCGAACTGCTCCCGGCTCATGTCACTTGGATAGGTCTTTTGGCGCATCCGCATAGTCTGCACTGATCAGGAAAGATCGTGAACAGGTTCTTAGAGGCCAGGCGCCGTCGCCAGCCGACAAAGGCCCGGGCCCGGAGTCACGCATCGCTCCGGGCCCACGAGGTCCGCAGATCGCCTCAAGCACAGCGCTTAAAGCAGCGGCACCAACAGCAACGCGACGATATTGATGATCTTGATCAGCGGGTTGATGGCAGGCCCTGCGGTGTCCTTGTAGGGGTCGCCCACGGTGTCGCCGGTGATCGCGGCCTTATGTGCTTCGCTGCCCTTGCCGCCGAAATGACCATCTTCGATGTACTTCTTGGCGTTGTCCCAGGCACCTCCCCCGGTCGTCATCGAAATCGCAACGAAGAGCCCGGTCACGATGGTGCCGATCAACAATCCGCCCAGCGCACGCGGCCCAAGCAACAGCCCGACGATCACCGGGACCACCACCGGCAACAACGAGGGCACGATCATTTCGCGGATTGCCGAGCGAGTGAGCATGTCCACCGCGCGGTCGTATTGCGGCTTGGCGGTGCCGGCCATGATGCCGGGGATGTCGCGGAACTGGCGGCGTACCTCTTCGACTACCGCACCGGCAGCGCGCCCCACGGCTTCCATCGCCATTGCGCCGAACAGGTAGGGAATCAGTCCGCCAATCAGCAAGCCAATGATCACCGTGTGGTCAGACAGATCGAACGCGAATACTTCGTTCGGATTGGCGGCCTGCAGGTTGTGGGTGTAGTCGGCAAACAGCACCAGCGCGGCCAGTGCAGCCGAGCCGATCGCATAGCCCTTGGTCACCGCCTTGGTGGTATTGCCGACTGCATCCAGCGGGTCGGTGACGTTGCGTACTTCTGGCGGCAATTCGGCCATTTCGGCAATGCCGCCGGCGTTGTCCGTGATGGGGCCATAGGCGTCCAGTGCCACGATCATGCCGGCCATCGACAGCATCGCCGTGGCCGCGATCGCAATCCCGTACAGCCCGCCAAAATGGAATGCGCCCCAGATCGCCGCGCACACCGCAATGACCGGGAGTGCGGTGGATTTCATCGAGATGCCCAGGCCGGCAATGATGTTGGTGCCATGACCGGTCGTGCTTGCGGCGGCCACATGCTGCACGGGCCCATACTGCGTGCCGGTGTAGTACTCGGTGATCCACACGATCAGCCCGGTCAGGACCAGGCCGATCAATGCGCAGGCATACAAGGACATCGCTCCATGCGCGTTGTCGCGCATCAAGGCCTGCGTGATCGGCCAATACGCGAGCGCCGCCAACACACCGGACACGATCACGCCTTTATAGAGCGCGCCCATGATCGAGCCGCCCGGCTTCACCTTGACGAATGCTGCGCCAATGATCGAAGCGACAATGGACACGCCGCCCAGCACCAGTGGATACAACACCGCATGCGGTCCGGTTTCGGCCAGGGTCAGGCTGCCGAGCAGCATTGTGGCAATGACGGTGACCGCATAGGTCTCGAACAGGTCCGCCGCCATGCCTGCGCAGTCCCCGACGTTGTCACCGACGTTGTCTGCAATCACGGCCGGATTGCGCGGGTCGTCTTCGGGGATGCCGGCCTCGACCTTGCCCACCAGGTCGGCGCCCACATCGGCGCCTTTGGTGAAAATGCCGCCACCCAGGCGCGCAAAGATCGAAATCAGCGATGAACCGAACGCCAGGCCGACCAAGGCATGCAGGTTCTGCTCAAGCGGCAGGCCGATGGCTTGCAGGGCGGCGTAGTAGCCTGCAACACCCAGCAAGCCCAGGCCGACCACCAGCAGGCCGGTGATGGCGCCGCCGCGGAAGGCAACGTCCATGGCCTTGCTGATCCCGTGACGGGCTGCTTCTGCGGTGCGCACGTTGGCGCGTACCGACACGTTCATGCCGATGTAGCCGGCCAACCCCGACAGCACCGCACCAATCGCAAACCCGATCGCGGTGTACCAACTCAGAAACAGCCCGACCAGCACGAACAACACCACGCCCGCGATGGAAATGGTCAGGTATTGCCGGTTGAGGTAGGCGCGTGCGCCCTCCTGGATGGCAGCGGCGATTTCCTGCATGCGTGCATTGCCGCTCGGCTGCGCGACCACCCAGCGCGCCGACAACATGCCATAGACAATGGCCAGGACCGCACAACCCAGCGCGAGCATCAATCCGTAGTGTTCCAGCATGACCCCTCCCAAAAGAATGGATGTCGTCCGGTCGGGACGAACGAAGGGCGGTGCGCGACGAGTGGAACGGCGAAGACGGACTCGACGGCCTGACTAGGCCTGCTGCGCGTCGCGATGTTCATGTGGCCGGATTGCGGCCGAGTATGCGCCGCGTCCTGCATGCCTGCCAGCACCGCGGCTTTGGCGCCGCGTTCAGTGATGGCATGACAGCCTGCCGCCACCGTGATCGACCCGATCCAGGAGCCTATGTATGTTGAAATCCGCCTTGATGATGACCGGCCTGCTGCTGAGCGCTCCTGTGTTTGCCGCCGAGCCCGCACCGGAAATGCAGCGTGCCCCTGGCACGGCGCAGGCGATTGGTGCACCGCACACCTTGCGTCAGATTCCTGAAGCATGTGCCCGTCTGGAAGGCGTTTTCACCGGCAATGCGGCGCAGCCATACACGTTTTCGGTGACGCGCAGCAGTCCTACCTGTCAGCCGCGCGCTCGCTTCGTCGACTACGCCAAGGCTGCACCCAGCGTGGCCTCCGGTTGGATTTTCAATGATGTGATCCGCTTACCGAGCGCGGCCTGCCCGTCACAGCAGGCGGTCGTGCGCGTATGGCGCAAGCCGGTTGCGGCCAAGCCGCAGCTGGATGGACAAGGGCAGTCGCGTATCTATCTGGAGGAGGCCAAGCAGCAGGCCGCGGCCGGCAAGATCCCGCAGGTTCCCATGTTTACCGCGCAGCAGACGATGGAAGGCAAGGCCTGCCAATAGAGCGGCTAATGCGGCCGCGCGTGCCTTGGGGTGTGAGTTCGGTCTGCGCGCCCAACTTTGCGGCGCTACATGCATGCATGTAGCGCACGCGGCACCGATGGTGCAGTGGGTCAATCATCAATGCCTGCTTCCGTGTTGCATAGCATGCATCAGCGACAGGTCAGGTAGTGGCGGGTCGCTCACCAGTGCGCCGCCGTCGGGGTTGCCAGCGAGCCAAAGGCCGATTGGGCTTGATACCGACGCTTTGCTGAGAACAAGTCGTGCCAATGAAGTCGCGTCAGCCACATCAATCGCATCGGAGCATGCGCTGCATCTTCGATACACGGCGCTAACGCGGCGCAGCGTGGTTTGCCGCCTGCGTGCCATGCGGCGTTCTCCGTCCTAGTGGTGTTCAACGCCAACGGCGCTGGCGCTTTTCTTGAGAAGCCTATGAAGGTATTGCGTCACTCCCCGGGACTGCTGGCCGTGTTCGCGTTATGGCACCCGGTGCCCGCACGTGCAGCAGCCAGCATGGTGGTCGACGATGCTGGCGTGACGCCACGCGGCCAGTGCCAGCTCGAAGCGTGGTGGCGTGCGACGCCCGGCGGTGCATCGGCCACGGCAGTGCCTGCCTACAACCTCTGGGGCACCGAATTCGCGTTGGGAATGACCGACGTCCGGCACGGATCGGCTGCGCTCGACATCGGCGCAAAACGCATGCTGCGCGATCCGGAGCAACACGCATGGGGGCTGGCGGTGTCAGTGGGCCTGCAACGCGCCTGGCAGGAGCCTCAGCAACGCGCCAGTTACATCACCGTGCCGATGACGTGGTCGTTGGGAACGGAAGCGAACACGCTAATTCACGTCAATTTCGGCGCGCTCGTCACGCACGCTGGCCCGGACACCACGACTGCAGGTGTCGGCCTGGAGCACGTGCTCACCCCCGCCTGGACGGTCCTGGCCGAAGCATCGGGAGACGATCGCAACGGTCACGGTGCGCAACTTGGACTGCGCGGACTGGTAGGCAAGGCCTCCAGCATCGATCTCGTGATTGGACGTGATCACGCGACCGCGCCGCGCGGGTGGATCACGGTCGGGATCAACCTTGCAATGTTGCCGTGATGAGATGCCAAGCGTCAGGCGCGCGCATGCGGCTGCGGAACTACGCTGCGGTAATGGCAGGGCCGGCCAGTTGGCCAACGAAGTACGGTAGGGCGTTGGCTGCGGTGATACCTGGGCAAAAAACAAACCCCGGCCAGGCCGGGGTTTGTTTTAGTCAGGTGGGAGCGTACTGAATCAGTTGCCGCGGCAGTCGCGTAGCCAGAGCACTTTCAGAATCTGGTCGTAGTGATCCACAACACCCGTCAACGTCACCTTCTCCTTCGGGCGCAGCGACAATGCATAGGCAGCCTGGTTGGCAGCAAACGAGCAAGTAATGGCAACGGTATCGAACTGATTGTCGCCCTGAAGCACGTCGAAGCCGATGTTATAGCGGCCGCTGTCTTTCAGTACGCCACCTTGATTGATCTTGCCCGTGATGCGGTAGACCTTGTCGGCGTAGCGCGCTTCGATGGCAGCCGGATTGTCTTTGTGCTGGTTGCGCAGCTGGAAGCCAAACTTCTCGGCGGTGATTTCCACCGGTGCAGTGTCCAGGGTCTTCTTTGCAAACTGTTCGCCCGCCGCGCCGGGCTTGACCTGGTTCAGCAGTTTGCACATCTCGGTACGGGCGCTGTCAGTAGATGCGATAGCTCCCTTGTTGACCTTGAAAAGCAGATTGACCGTGCCGATGCCATCGACTGCGCTTGCCGAGACGATCATCGGGAGCGGCTTGTGCGACATGGTCTCTGGCTCTTCGATCAACATTGAGCCTGCGTCAGCATCTTCGCTCAGTACATCCATCTTGGCCTGCTTGGCGATCACGCGCATCTGGCCGATGGCGCTGCGTACGGTCAGGCCCGGGTGGCTGACCGAGACAGAAAACTGGGTGCCGACGAAGGGGTTGCCCTTCTTCTGGAAGCTCTCTTCGCAGGTTGCAGCAAAGACGGGAGCCGAGGCTGCAAGCAGCAGGGCGGCGCCGAGGTAGCGGGATTTCATGGATAACATCCTTGATCGGAGATGGGCAGCTGCAAAGGCTGTCGCCCGCTGGAAGCGGACGTTAGAGGCGCAGATGGCGTTCCCCAGCATCCTTGCGCGGCGGATTATGTCAGCGGGCCCGCAGCCCGGCAATCGGGGAGTTCCCTATACCGGTAGGCCTGTGGGCGAGCACATGTTCAGCAGGTGCTCGCGATATACCAAGGTCAGAAGCCGTAGTTGCTGCCAGGAATAATGGCGCCCCGGCAAATATGGGTTAGAAGGCCGGCGCGCTGCAGCCTAAAACTCACCCCTCCCACGCCGCTAACTTCTTGACCACGGCAACGTTCTTCAACGTCACGTACTTGGGAAGTCCATCGCTGCCGTAGGCCAACGGGGCTTCGCCCTTGATCAGTGGGGCGAAGTAGCGGCGGGCGCGTTCGGTGAGGCCGAAGCCGTCCTTGCGCAGGAAGCTGGGCGGCATCTTCTTTTCGTGGTTGGCCACCTTGTGCAGCGGGGCGGGCACGATCTTCCAGCGGTACGGGGCGTCGCTGACACGTTCGATCACCGGGATCACCGCGTTCATGCCCTTGAGGGCGTACTGCACGGCGGCCTTGCCCACGGCCTGGGCCTGTTCCCAGTCGGTCTTGGAGGCGAGGTGGCGTGCGGAACGCTGCAGGTAATCGGGTAGCGTCCAGTGCACCTTGTAGCCGAGTTCCTGTTTGACCTGCGCCGCGAGGAACGAGGCCACGCCGCCGAGTTGCGCGTGCCCGAACGAATCGGCCGCGCCGCCGGCATCGGCGACGAATTTGCCCTGTGCGTCCTGGATGCCCTCGCTGGCCACGACCACGCACCAGCCGACCCGTTCCACCACCTGGCGCACCTTGGCCAGGAACGCGGCCTGATCAAAGGCGCGCTCGGGCAGCAGGATGATCTGCGGCGCGTCGTCGGGCCCCTGTCCGGCCAGCCCGGCCGCTGCGGCCAGCCAGCCGGCGTGGCGGCCCATCGCTTCGTAGATGAAGACCTTGGTCGAGGTGTCGGCCATGGCGGCCACGTCCAGCGCCGCTTCGCGCACCGAGACCGCGGTGTACTTGGCGGCCGAGCCGAAGCCGGGGCAGGTGTCGGTCACCGCCAGGTCGTTGTCGATGGTCTTGGGCACGCCGATGCAGTGCAGCGGGTAGCCGAACGCCTTGGCCAGCTGCGAGACCTTCAATGCGGTATCGGCCGAGTCGTTGCCGCCGTTGTAGAGGAACCAGCGCACGTCGTGTGCGCGCAGCACCTCCAGCAGGCGTTCGTATTTGGCGCGGTCCTGCTCCAGCGATTTGAGCTTGTAGCGGCAGGACCCGAACGCGCCGCCGGGGGTCTGCGCCAGCGCGGCGATCGCTGCGGCCGATTCTTTGGAGGTGTCGATCAATTCCTCGCGCAGCGCGCCCAGGATGCCGTTGCGTGCAGCCAGCACCTTGATCTTGCGTGCGCGCGCTTCGCCGATCACCCCGGCAGCGGTGGCGTTGATGACGGCAGTGACACCGCCGGACTGGGCATACAACAGGTTGCCGTTGGTCATAGGGGGACACACTCCTCAGATGGCGACATGGCGCGGGGGACATTGCGGGGACATTCCCCGGATGCGGTAAGCTGCACGACCATACGGTCAGCGCTGGCGAAGGCTTGAGTCTAACGCCGCCCACCGCAACGCGTTTTTATTCGAAAGTGGAGTCCACTGATGCGATTGGTTCTGTTGGGACCGCCCGGTTCGGGCAAGGGCACCCAGGCGGCACGGCTCAAAGACACGTTTCAGATCCCGCACATTTCCACCGGCGACCTGCTGCGTGCCGAAGTGGCCGCCGGTTCACCGCTTGGCGTGAAGGCCAAGGAAGTGATGGCGCGTGGCGATCTGGTGTCCGACGAGATCCTGCTCGGCATGCTGGAAGCGCGGTTGGGCCAGGCCGATGTGGCCAACGGCTTCATCCTGGATGGTTACCCGCGCAACGTGGCCCAAGCCAATGCACTGGACAGCTTGCTCAGCAAGATCGGCCAGCCGCTGGATGCGGTGGTGCAGCTGGATGTGGCCAGCGAATTGCTGGTAGAGCGGATCGCCGGCCGTGCCAAGGCCGAGGGCCGCGAAGACGACAATCCGGAATCGGTGCGCAAGCGTCTGCAGGTCTATACCGATTCCACCGCACCGGTGATCGGCTTCTACGAGCAGCGTGGCAAGTTGGCGCGCGTGGATGGCGTCGGTTCGCTGGATGAAGTGCTTAAGCGTATCGGCCAGGCCCTGGGCCGCTGAGCCGTCGGGCCGGGCGGCAGCGCCCGGTCCTTCCTGCCAGTGGAACAGTCGCTGGCGGGGCACGTGATCGGTACCAAACCGTGCAAAAGAAAAACCCCGGTCGTACATGACGACCGGGGCAGTAATGGCGCCAGTAATGAGCTTGCTCAAAGCCCCACAGCATGAGCTCCCTGGGGATTTGGCCTCTTGGGGAGTAGGACCAAAGGGGTGCTGCGACTGGCGTTCAGCATAGTGACGGATGCAGCTACCCGCGTGTATCGGTAAGTTCCCGACAGCCCGGTAGGGGTTTCCTGACGTTTGGGTGCGGTGCGGATTCGAATATCCCGCAACTCCGGCGATCGGCGACAATGAGGCCATGAGCAAACTCCACATCCTCGGCATTGCCGGGACCTTCATGGGCGGCGTTGCCGCGCTGGCGCGCGAACTGGGTTGGCAGGTGGAAGGCAGTGACCAGGCCATCTACCCGCCGATGTCCACGCAGCTGGAAACCCTGGGCATTCGGCTGGCGCAGGGCTATCTGCCCGCCAACATCTCCGCCGATGCGCAGGACGTGGTCATTGGCAATGCGCTTTCGCGCGGCAATGCGGCGGTGGAAGCGGTGCTCGATGCGGGCCGCCGCTACAGTTCGGGCGCGCAATGGCTGGCCGAGCACGTGCTGCCCGGGCGCAACACCCTGGCCGTGGCCGGCACGCACGGCAAGACCACCACCACCACTATTCTCAGTTATCTGCTGGAGGCCGCCGGGCGGGCGCCGGGCTTTCTGATCGGTGGCGTGGCCGAGGACTTTGGCGTCTCGGCGCGGCTCGGGCAGGGCCAGGAATTTGTGGTGGAAGCGGACGAGTACGACACCGCGTTCTTCGACAAGCGCAGCAAGTTCGTGCACTACCGCCCGTTGGTGGCGATCCTCAACAATCTTGAGTACGACCACGCCGACATCTTTCCGGACGTGGCCGCGATCCAGCGCCAATTCCATCACCTGGTGCGGACGGTGCCGGCGCGCGGGCGGCTGATCGTCAACGGCGAGGATGCGCGGCTGGCCGAGGTGCTGGCGATGGGCTGCTGGACGCCGGTGGAGCGCTTTGGATTCGATCCGGCGCTGGACTGGAGCGCGCAGCTGTTGGCCGACGATGGCAGCCGCTTCGCCGTGCTGCACCGGGGTGAGGAGATCGGCCAGGTGCAGTGGCCATTGCTGGGGCGCCACAACGTGCTCAACGGGTTGGCGGCGCTGGCCGCGGTGCAGGCGGTGGGCGTGGACCCGGCAACGGTGATGCCCGCGCTGGCGCGCTTTCAGAGTGTGAAGCGGCGGCTGGAAGTTTTGGGGCAGGCGCAGGGCATCACCGTCTATGACGATTTCGCCCATCACCCCACGGCGATCGCCACCACGCTGCAGGGGCTGCGCGCCAAGGTCGGCACTGCGCGCGTGCTGGTGGCGATGGAGCCGCGCAGCAATTCGATGCGCCTGGGTGCGCATGCACAGGCACTGGCACCGTCGTTGCACGATGCCGATGCTGTGGTGTTCCTGCATCGGCCGGAACTGGCCTGGGACGCGGCGCCGATCATTGCGCAGGTGCGGGGTCAGGCGCATGTCGCGCAGGATGTGGATACGTTGTTGCGCATGCTGGGGGAGATCGCGCAGCCGGGCGACCATGTGGTGTTCATGTCCAATGGCGGCTTCGATGGTGCACCGCGCCGCTTCCTGGCAGGCCTGGCATGACCGTGCAGCCCACGATGCCGGCCGAGATCACCTCGTTGCCGCTTTTCCCGCTGCACAGCGTGTTGCTGCCCGGTGCGACGATCGGCTTGCGCGTGTTCGAGCGCCGCTATCTGGATCTGGTGCGCGATTGCGGGCGGACCGGCAGCAGTTTCGGCGTGTGTTTGATCCTGGATGGCAGCGATGTGGGGGCGCCGGCGGTTCCTGCGGCGTACGGCACCGAGGTGCGCATCGAGGATTTCGATGTGGGCAACGATGGCGTGCTGGTCTTGCGCCTGCGTGGTACCCGGCGCTTTCGCGTGCAGCGCTCGCGCGTGCGAGACAACGGCCTGGTGGTGGGGGAGGTGAGTTGGTGTGAGCCGGACAGCGACGACGAGCTGCGCCCCGAGCATGGTCTGCTCGCCACCGTGCTCGAACGCATGCTGGAGCAGGTGGGTGGCGAATTTGCATCCGCTGGCCCCGGCCTGCTCGATCAAGCTGCCTGGGTGGGCTGGCGCCTGGCCGAGCTGCTGCCGTTGAGCGAAGGCCAGCGGTTGTCGTTGTTGCAGGAGGACGACCCGCATCGCCGCCTGGAGCAACTGCTGGCCTGGATGCCATAACCGCTGCGGAGTGTGATGTGTGCGCGTGATTCCTCACCGCACTTGCACCGCTGCAACGGCAGACTCCGCACGCTTGAGTGCGCCAGTGTGCATCCCGCAGGGAATGCGCTTGGCGCGGTTGGTTAACGACCGGGGTGTGCCGTGATCATCGATGTAAAACCGCGTGTGACCGATGTCTTCCTGCAGGTGTGGCGAACGCTGGCGGTGCTGTTCGTGTGGGACGTGCTGGTCACCATCATTTATTACGTGTTGCCGTTCCGCGCGCCGGCGCTGCCGCTGACGATCTTCGGTTCGGCGTTGGCGTTATTCCTGGGGTTTCGCGCCAATTCCACCTACCAACGCTGGTGGGAAGGCCGCGTGCTGTGGGGGCAGATGATCAATGCTTCGCGCAATCTGGTGCGCCTGTGCGTGAGCGTGTTGTCGGCGCAAGACGCCGCAGCGGTGGGGCGCAGCATCGCGCTGTGCCAGGTGGCCTATGTGCACGCGCTGCGCTGTCAGTTGCGGCGGCTGCCGGTGGGCGTGGAGCTGGAGCCACGCCTGGGTGCGGACGAAGTGGCTGCCGTGGTGACGCGCACCAATGTGGCCAACGGATTGCTCGACACCACCGGGCGCGCAGTGGAACAGGCGCGGCGCGATGGCTGGATCGACAGCATCCAGCAGGCCAGTGTGGAACGCATCCTGGTGGACATTGCCAATGCGCAGGGCGGCATGGAACGCTTGAAGAACACGCCGCTGCCGTATCAATACCGGTTCTACCCGAACCTGTTCACCCGCGTGTTCTGCATCCTGTTGCCGATCGGGCTGGTGGAAACCCTGCAATACGCCACGCCGGTGGGCTCCACCGTGGCCGGGCTGATGTTCCTGGCGGTGCTGAAGATCGGCGACGAGCTGGTCGATCCGTTCGCCAACACCATCCACGACCTGCCGTTGGACAGTATGTGCCGCACGGTGGAAATCGATGCGTTGCAAGCCATCGGCGAGCGCGCACCGGAGCCGCTGCAGCCGGTGGATGGAGTGTTGTGGTGAGGCGAGGGCACCGGTCACGTCGCTGCGTACGGTGGTGCGTTGTCTTTGGTGGTGCGGCAAATCGCTGAGCGGATGCGTGGTGTCTGCATGCCGAGCATGCCGCACGCGTGCGGATGCCAACTACACGTGCACTGCCAAATGGCTTCGCGGAGATAGACGCGATCGCTCGGCAGCAAACATTGGGTGTCACCAAGAGCGCGACGCGGATGCTTTAGCCCGGCGCTACTTTCGCTCCGTCGCCGCGCTCAACCTGCGCAGTGCAATGCGCACCTCTTACCAAACTGGTGTGCGAGAAAAATCCACACACAGTGGCTCTACGGTGCAGCCATCAACGTGGCGCGGCTGCTCACCGCCTCCGCCTGCTTCCCACGCGTCAGCCACGCATCAGCGCGGTGACCCATCGCGCTGTGCAGCAGTCTGTTCGGACTGAGCGGCGGTGGCGGGGTGCGCTGCAGAGGGCTCACGCCGCGGGCCGCCGTGCGGTGTTGCGTCGATCAGCATCACCGGCACCTGCGAGCGCCGACGTTGTTCCACCCGATACGGCAGCGGCCCCAGTGCATCGCGCAGGGCGCTCAGCGCCGGGTCCACGCCACGCAGCGGGTACCACAGCCCGACCAGGCTGAAATGCCGGCTGTAACGCAGCGTCTGGGTGCTGCCGACCCACAGCGGTTGCGCGTCTGGCAGCAGTCGCGCGGTGGCCGGCCAGAGCCGCAATACATGCACATGGCCGGGTGCGGCCGGGCGCACCATCAGCAGGGCTTCGACCTGGGTATCCAGCGTGGCCGGCAGGATCGGCACTTCATCCGGGCGCCCGCTCACATCCAGCAGATGCAGCGCCTGCTCCCAGCCGGCTTGCGGTTGCGCCCGCCAGCCACGTGCTTCGAGCTGACGCTGCAGCGGTGCCAGCGGGCCGGCGAGTTGCACATCCAGCGGCCAGCGCTGGTCGTCGTCGAACTCATTGCGGCGGGCCGGAAGCAGACGCCACTGGCCGCTCCACCAATCACTGGCCTGCAATTCCATCAACAGCGGCGGTGGCGGTTCGAACTTGGCGAGTTTGGCCACCAGATTGCGCGGCGCGAACGCGATCGCACAGGCCAGGAACACGCCGTAGAACAGCCACGACACCGGCTTGACCCAGAACGCGCGGGTGGCGCGGCGGCGATAGGCAATGCCCAGCACCAGCAGCCAGAAGATGCCGAACAACATGCCGCCGACCACGTCGCTGAGCCAGTGCGCGCCCAGGTACAGCCGCGCGAAGCCAATGAGCGAGACGATTGCGCCGCTGACCAGATACGGCCACACCCGTCGCCGGCCGGGCAGCTCGCGCGCGATCAGCAATGCGAAGAAGCCGAAGCCAATCGTGGCCATGGTGACGGCCACCGACGGGAACCCGAAGCCGCTGCTGGCCGCAGGCGGGCGCACCACCTGTACGGTGGCGCCCAGCAACTGGGTCAAGGCGAGCCCGAACGCCAGCGCGATCACCCAGTGGGTCACGGCCATCCAGCGCCCACGCCAGGCCAGGTAGCCCATCGCTGCGGCGATCGCCGGCAGCAGCACCTGCCAATCGCCGAGCGAGGCCAGCGCCACCATCGGGTAGTCGGCCAGCGGGTTGCGCAGGGCCAGCATCAGATCGTGCACGGCCAGGTCCACGCGCAGCGGCTCGCCGTGTGCCAGCACCACCATCAACAGCACGAACCAGCCCCAGCCCAGCAACAGCAGCATCAGCGCCATCATCGCCAGCGGCACCGACTCGCGGCGGCGCGGGTCGAACACGCTCACCGACCAGTTGCCCAGCACCGGGTGACGGTGCGACCACTCCAGCAGCCGTGCCAGCAGTGCGTCGAGATGGCCGGCCGACCAGCGGTACGAATACAGCACCACCGCCCAGGCCAGGCCGATCACCGCTGCCAGCAAGGCCACCACCACGAACAACCGGCCGGCTACTGCGGCCACCGCGTCATAGGCGGTGCCCAACACCCAGCCGGGCACCAGGAACAGCAACGCCCACGAGATGCAGGCCAGCCCGCTGGCGATCAGATAGCGTTTGAACGGCATGTGCGACATGCCGGCGATGGCCGGCACGAACGGCCGCACCGCCCCCACGTAGCGCGCGATCACGATGCTCTTGAACGCATTGCGTCGGAACAACAATTCGCCGCGCTCCAGCAATTGCGGGTAGCGGCGGAACGGCCAATAGGTGTGCAGTTGGTGGCCCCAGCGATGGCCCACCCAGAAGCTCAGCGCGTCACCGATGAAGGCGCCCAACGTGGCGCAGATCACCGCATAGGGCCCGTTGATCTGGCCAAGCCCGATCAACACGCCAATGGCGAACAACAGCGGTAATGCGGGCACGATGGCGCCCAGCACGATGACCGCATCGCAGAAGGCAATCGCAAAGATCACCACGCCAGCCAAGGTGGGGTGGTGTCCGATCCACTCCAGCGTGGCGTCGATCCATGAGTTCATCCCCGAATTATAGGTGGGCCTGGCGGCGGCTGACTTGCGTGGCCCTCACATCGGCCGGCGCGCTTCACCTGCGGTTGCGACGCTGCGCGTGAAGGCGCGCGTGCTGCGCGCGTCGCTGTGATGCTGCGAGCGCCGCCTACAATGGGGGATGCATCCAGATCCTTCCGGCGAGCTGCCACTCAAGTCCGACACCTTCGGTCGCATCCTGCTGGTGCACGAGGGCGAGCGCATGTTCGTGCGTCGCGATCTGAGCGCTGCGCCCTGGCTGCTGCGCGGCGTGGCCTGGTGGCTGGCGCGGCGCGAGGCACTGGCCTTGCGGCAACTGGACGGGATGGCGCGCACGCCACGGCTGCTGGGCTGGAACGGCCGCCAGCTGGATCGCAGCTATCTGGCCGGCGATGCGATGTACCAACGCCCGCCGCGTGGCGACCTGGCGTATTTCCGCGCCGCCCGCCGCCTTTTGCAGCAACTGCATCGGCGCGGGGTGGCCCACAACGATCTGGCCAAGGAAGCCAACTGGCTGGTGCAGGACGATGGCAGCCCGGCGGTGATCGATTTTCAGCTGGCGGTGCGTGGCCCGCCGCGCGCGCGCTGGATGCGTCTGCTTGCACGCGAGGACCTGCGTCACCTGCTCAAGCACAAGCGCATGTACTGCCCGGCGGCCATCACCCCGGTGGAGCGCCGCGTGCTCAAGCGCCGCTCCTGGATCCGCGAGCTATGGTTCGCCACCGGCAAGCCGGTCTATCGCTTCGTAACCCGCCGCGTGCTGCACTGGGAAGACAACGAAGGGCAGGGGCCCAAGCCCTGAGGGGCTGGGAATCGGGAGTGGGGAATCGGGAATGGGTATGGGCATGGGCATGGGCATGGGCATGGGCATGGGCATGGGCATGGGCATGGCAGAGCGTGGGCTCTGATGATGACTTGCGCACAGTGCCGAGGCGCTAAGCTCTTGCCATTCCCGATTCTCGATTCCCGACTCCCATGACGTTATCCGGCAAAACCCTGTTCATCACCGGTGCTTCGCGCGGGATTGGCCTGGCGATTGCGTTGCGTGCGGCGCGCGATGGCGCGAACGTGGCCATTGCGGCCAAGTCGGCGGTGGCCAATCCCAAGTTGCCGGGCACCATCCACAGTGCGGCGGCGGCGGTCAACGCGGCGGGTGGGCAGGGGCTGGCGCTCAAGTGCGACATCCGCGAAGAAGACCAGGTGCGCGCGGCGGTGGCCGCAACCGTGGACACCTTTGGCGGCATCGACATCCTGGTCAACAACGCCAGCGCGATCTGGTTGCGCGGGACCCTGGACACGCCGATGAAGCGCTTCGACCTGATGCAACAGGTGAACGCGCGCGGCAGCTTCGTCTGCGCGCAGGCGTGTCTGCCGCATCTGTTGCAGGCACCCAACCCGCACATCCTCACGCTGGCGCCGCCGCCGTCGTTGAATCCGGCATGGTGGGGCGCGCATACCGGCTACACGCTGGCCAAGATGGGGATGAGCCTGGTCACCCTGGGGCTGGCCGCCGAGTTCGGGCCGCAGGGCGTGGCCATCAACGCACTATGGCCGCGCACGGTGATTGCCACCGATGCGATCAACATGCTCCCCGGCGTGGACGCGGCCGCCTGCCGCCGGCCCGAGATCATGGCCGATGCCGCGCATGCGGTGCTGACGCGAGAGGCGGCCGGGTTTCATGGTCAGTTCCTGATCGATGACGAAGTGCTGGCACAGGCCGGCATTACCGATCTTTCCGGCTACGCCGTGGACCCGCAGCGTGCGCTGCTACCGGATCTGTTTCTGGAGTGACCACGGCGGGTTCACGGCCGCGTTTGCTATCGTGCGCGGCTGAAATCGTTTTCAACAAGGATGTGTGCCGGTGTGCGTGCGTGGGAAAGGAGCCGTCGTTGAGGTGTCCGTGGGCGTCATGGCTGCGGCGCAGACAGTGCAGCGGCAGGTCCGCCCGATGGTCTCTCCGTTCGGTAGCGCAACGCAGCACCGTTGCGTTTGCGAGCGCACGGTTGTAGCTGACGCAGCCGGTGCATTCTCCGGTAAGGCTGCGGCGCGCCGAGCTGCTGCGCGAGACGTGCGCGCGGACGGGATGCCTCAGTTGACTGCAAACATTCACGGCAGATCTCGCCGCGGTCGGCCCATCAAGGACGCTGGCGTTTACCTTTTGGCCGCGTCGGCCCTGACTACCGGTGGACCGGCATGCGCTCGGCAGCCTGGGCCTGCAGCGAACCTTCAGCGCTCACCTTTCGGCAATCCACATGCTCGCGCTAAACGCGTGCACGCCATGAAGCATGCACCGCCATCCAATCACGGCCCCATCGGTGGGGACGCTACGTCCGCCCACTGTGGCCGTCGCATCGCGCATTCCTACATCAACCCCATGGAGCTCTCATGACCCCGCATTCCCGCCTTGCGCCACTCGCCACGGCAATTGCATTTGCCGCACTGCTCGCCGGTTGCCACAAGGGCGACACCGCCGCCGCTGCCGTGGAAGGCGCCGACAAGATCAATGCCTACATCGCGTGCTTCAACTCGGTGGAGCAGCCACTGCACGAGAGCTACCAGCAATACATTGGCTGGATGAAAGACCCGGAGGCGGGCCCGACTGGCAAGGAATCGCAGATCCGCGGCCCGGGCACGGTGTTGTCGCATCGGGTCGAAGCCTGCGGCGCGCCAATGACCGCCGCGCTGGCGCAGCAGCCGGCCAACGTGCAGCTGGATCCGGCGGCCAAGACCTATCAGCAGCGCTTCACCGCGCTCAACGAGCGCATCGAAGAAGCCGCGCGTTATTACGACCGCGAGGACTATCGGCGTGACGACGCCAAAGGTATGCAATCGCTACACGCACCGCTGATGCAGGCCTATAGCGCGTTCTTCGAGGCTGGCGAGGCCATGGACGCAGCGCTGGAGCGCACCGAAGACCAGCGCCGCAAGCAGCAGCTCGATGCAATTGAAAAGGACGAAGGCCGCAGCGCCGCCTGGTACCACCTGAAGATCATCGGCGAAGGCAAGCAACTGGTGACCACGCTCAATAGCGACACGCCGGACCTGGCCGCCGCGCAAACGCAGCTGACCAGTTACCAGGGCATCCTGGAAGAGGCGCAGAAGGCCAAGATCGGCGACGGCGACCCGATGTGGGGCCATATGGAACGCTCCGCCGACAAGCTGGTCAGCGTGGCGGCGCGCCGCATCGAACGCGTGCGCAACAACGAGCCGTTGAGCCGCAGCGACCAGATGTTGCTGGAGAGCAACAGCTCGCTGCCGCCGGCCGGCACGCGGCAGGCGCTGCTGGCGAGTTACAACGACCTGATCGACATGAGCAACCGCATGACGCGCTAAGTTGGGCGAGGACGCGCCTGATGAAATGGGCGCGTTCTTCTTGTTACAGGCATGTCCACTTTGCCTGACAGCGGCCGTCATGGATGACGGCCTAGCCGCGCTTCCTCACAGGAAGTGGCGCGGCAATTGCGCTGGAGGAACAGCACACGCTGCCGCCAGTACAGCAGGCGCGCGCACGCAGATGTCGCCGCACGCGACGGCACACCTCACCGCGTGCGCGTTTGCCTCAGTGAGTGAACGCAGCAGGGAGTGGCCCGGCACATTGCCGGCAGAACCGTGCGTCGGGCTCGTGGCCTTCCAGCCCGCAGGCCGGGCAGCCGCGCGCATCGTGGTGCTGGGCGTCGTCCTTGCGCCGCAGATTGCTGGCCAGTTCGGCGGTGTAGATGCCGGTCGGCACGGCGATGATGCTGTAGCCGATCAGGATCAGCGCCGAGGTCACGAAGCGGCCGAGCGTGGTCTGCGGAACGAGGTCGCCAAAGCCCACCGTGGCCATGGTGACGATGGCCCAGTACATGCTGGTCGGGATGCTGGTGAAGCCGTGCTGCGGGCCTTCAATCACATACATCGTGGCGCCGGCGATCACGGTGATGGTGAGTACCGTGAACAGGAACACCAGCACCTTGCGCCGGCTGCGCCACAGCGCATCGAGCAACTGGCCGCTTTCTTCCACGTAGCGGGTGAGCTTGAGGATGCGGAACAGCCGCAGGATGCGCAGCACGCGCACCACCAGCAGCGTCTGCGCGCCGGGCACGAAGAACGACAGGTAGCTGGGCAGGATCGAGAGCAGGTCGATCACGCCCCAGATGCTCAGCGCATAGCGCAGCGGGCGCCGTACTACTGCCAGGCGCAGCGCGTATTCGATGGTGAACACCACCGTAAACGCCCACTCCAGCGGCACCAGCCAGTGCGCGGACTGCGCGTGGATGCGCGGCACGCTGTCGATCATGATCACCACCACGCTGGTGAGGATGGTGACCACCAGCAGCAGGTCGAAATTGCGCGACGGGCGGGTGTCGTGGCGGTAGATGATGTCGAACCACTGGCGACGCCAACCGTCGGTGGTGGCGGGATTGAGCTGGGGATCGGAAAGCGGTCGCATGCGTGCATTGTGCCGCAGGCTGGCGAATGCGCGAGAATGCCGGTCTCCCTCCGCTTCCGCGACCCCGCCATCATGAGCACCGCTGCCGATTCGCCCCTGTCCCTCGCGCATTACTACCTGCCGGTGTACCGCCCGCGTCAGGTGGTGCTGGAGCGTGGCCAGGGCAGTCGCGTGTGGGACGACCAGGGCCGCGAATATCTGGATCTGTCCTCCGGCATCGCGGTCAGCGGGCTGGGGCACAACGATCCGGACCTGATGGCCGCGCTCACCGAGCAGGCCGGCAAGCTGTGGCACACCAGCAACGTGTTCTTCAGCGCGCCGCCGCTGAAGCTGGCCGAAGAACTGGTCACTGCCTCGCGCTTTGCGCAGAAGGTGTTCCTGTGCAACTCCGGCACCGAGGCCAACGAGGCGGCGATCAAACTGGTGCGCAAGTGGGCCAGCAGCCAGGGCCGGCCGGCCGACAAGCGGGTGATCGTCACCTTCCGCGGCAGTTTCCACGGCCGCACGCTGGCCTCGGTCACCGCCACCGCGCAGCCCAAATACCAGGAAGGCTACGAACCGTTGCCGGGCGGATTCCGCTACGTGGATTTCAACGATGTGCCGGCGCTGGAAAGCGCCATGGCCAGCGGCGATGTGGCGGCGGTGATGCTGGAGCCGATCCAGGGCGAGGGCGGGGTGATGCCGGCCGCACCGGGCTTTTTGGCGCGCGTGCGCGCGCTGTGCGACCAGCACGACGCACTGCTGGTGCTGGACGAGATCCAGTGCGGCATGGGCCGCACCGGCAGCCTGTTCGCGCATTGGCAGGAGCAGGTCACCCCGGACATCGTCACCCTGGCCAAGGCGCTGGGTGGCGGCTTCCCGATCGGCGCGATGCTGGCCGGGCCGAAAGTGGCCGAGACCATGCAGTTCGGCGCGCACGGCACCACCTTCGGCGGCAATCCGCTGGCGGCGGCGGTGGCGCGGGTCGCGTTGCGCAAGCTGGCCTCGCCGCAGATTGCCGAGAATGTGGCGCGTCAGTCGGCCGCCTTGCGCGCTGGCCTGGAAGCGCTGAATGCCGAGTTCGGTGTGTTTGCGCAGATCCGTGGACGTGGCCTGATGCTGGGCGCGGTGCTGGCACCGGCGCATGCCGGCCAGGCGGGCGCGATCCTGGACCTGGCGGCCGCGCACGGCCTGCTGTTGCTGCAGGCCGGCCCGGACGTGCTGCGCTTTGTGCCGGCGTTGAATCTCACCGATGCCGAGCTGGCCGACGGGTTGGCACGCCTGCGCCTGGCGATCGCCGCGTACGTTGCGCAGCACTGACAGCACTGACAGCACTGACAGCAGCGACTGCGCGTTCTGCACCATCGTGGCCGGCACCGCGCCGGCCAGCGTGGGGTACTGGCTCGCGTTTTTATCGCGGTGCGAGAGAGTTATCTAGATGCGAGCCCTCAGCAGCAGCTGAGGCGGTGCCTGTTGATTGCACCGCGTCGTATGTGCAATCCGTCATGCATCTGTTCTGGCGGCTGATGTCAAAACCGATGCGGCGCAATGACTGGCCGCTGCCGCTGCGATCGGTTTGCGGCGATCAGCTCTGGTTGCAGTGAGTGGGAAAGCTGCAGCGTGTCTGGGCAAGTTGCGACGCGGCCTAGCAGACACATTCAGAAGCGCTAGGTAGCACGATGACGCAGAGATACACCAACCGCGCCTACGCCAGCCCATACCGCTTCAGCACCCGGCGCAGTCCGCGTGCATCACGCACAGTGTCCGCTTCCAGGCCGGCCGCGCGTGCGCCGCGCACGTTGACGAACAAATCATCCACAAACAGCGTGTGTGCAGCGCGTGCGCCCAGCTGCGCGAGTGCGCGTGCATAGACGCGTGCATCGGGCTTGCGGCCGCCCAGGGCACCGCTGCACAGCACCCGGCCGCGCAGCAGCGGGAACAGCGCCGGCACGATCTGCTCGATCGCCTCTGACCATCAGCGGGCCGTTGTTGGTGAGCACGGCGACCGGGGTGTGTGCAGACACGGCAAGCACCTGCGCCATCACCGATGTATCGGCGCGGCAGGCGGCCACGCGTGCCGCCACCCAGGCCGCAGGATCGATGCGCTGGCCTACTGCATCGCTCAAACGGGCCAAGTACGTGGGCGTATCGATGTCGCCGCTGTCGTAGCTGCGCTCCAGCCCCTGCGCGAACAACACGGCGTGCACCTGCGCCGGCGTGCAGTTGGCCATCGCAGCCAGCGCCGCCATGCGTTTGGGCCGCGCATAGCTGGCGAGCACGCCATCGAAATCGAGCAATAACAGGGAGGGACGCGGAGCGGGCATGGCCGTGTTCGATGTGCAACGCAGCAGCGTCGTCGATCCGTGCATGCGCTGGCAAGTCATCACCACCGCAGCGCACCTCCCCGCACACGGGTAGGCACATTCCAGCTTCATCTAGTTGAATTCGATAGCAGCCTACCCACCTGCGCCGCCCCTACCCTCCGCGCGCGGCATGCGCTGCGGTAGTGCTGGGTATGGTCGAGCTGTACCGCACAGCGCGGTGTCAACCGGGTTGGGGAGCTCCCGGTCATCCAGCACGTCACACGACTCCAGGGGTGGATTGCATGCGCAAGCGCTTGAAGACCGACCATCTGGCGACCTCGGTCGCCGCCGCTCTCACCACGCTCACCCGCCGCCCTGCCGCGGCCTCCATGGCACTGTTACTGGGTGCTTCCAGCCTGCCAGCGATTGCACAGGAAGCACGCACGCTCGATGCCGTCAGTGTGGTGGGCACCGGCTCCACCCGCACCACCGCGTCCATCTCCGTGGCGGAAATCCAGGCGCAGGTGCCCGGTGTGGCCCCGCAGCAATTGCTGGCCAGCCTGCCGGGCGTGAATGTGCAGACCACCGACCCGTTCGGTCTGTACGAGTTCGGTGATTCGATGACCATCCGCGGGTTTTCTGCCAACCAGATCGGCGTGACCCTGGATGGCATTCCGATCGAAACCTTCGACACCCGCGAAGGCGGGCCGATCACCCGCTATGTGTCCAGCGAAAACCTGCTGGATGTCACGGTGTCTGCCGGTTCGGGCGATGTCACCCAGCCCTCCTATCACGCGCTCGGCGGGGCGATCCGCTACACCAGCCTGCCACCGAAGGGCGGCGATACCTGGAGCGGCAACCTCACCCAGACCATCGGCTCGGACGATCTGGTACGCAGTTTCGTGCGCCTGGATACGCCGGATTGGTGGGACGGCGGCCCCAGCGCTTACATCTCGGCCTCGCGCACGCAGGGCGGGGTGTGGGACATGGAGCCGGCCACGCAGAAGAGCGATCACTTCGAGGCCAAGATCCGCCAGGCCTGGGACGCGGGCAGCCTGACGCTGGGCTGGATCTACAACAACCGCAAGGACTACGACGTGCAGTCGTACAACTCCGATGGCTCGGTGTCGTGGGACCTGCACGAACGCATCACCGGCAATCCCGAAGTGGACGCCGAGCACTACAGCGAGTGGCAGAACGGCCGCCGCGATTCCTTGCTCAGCCTGCATGGCGATTTCCTGTTCAACGATGCGATCGGCTTCACCTTCACCGGCTACTACGAGAACAAGCACGGCTATGGCGTTGGCGGAACTCCGCCGAGCACGGCGACCGGCCTGTACAACGACGCCATCGCCGGCACGCCGGGGCGCACCGATATCGCCATCAACGACCCGCAGATTGTGGACGCCAACGGCAATGTCACCCGCGTTGGTGCGATGACCCGGCGCGAGGAAATCATGGGCGGCGACCGCTATGGCGCGACCACCGCGGTGTCGTGGGAAACCGAGCACAACAAACTCGAAGTCGGTGCCTGGTATGAGAACTACGATTTCGATCAGGTGCGCCCGCTGTACAACCTGGACCCTGCCACCGGCGCATTGCTGAAAAGCGCCTTGCCGATCGTCATCTACTACGACAACCACTTCTCCACCGAAGTGAAGCAGCTCTACATCAAGGACACACTGCGCCTGCTCGATGACCGGCTCACGCTGGAACTCGGCGCCAAGGGGCTGGATGTCAAACGCGACTACAACGGCATCGCCAATCTCGACGATTTCAATGTCGGCGTGCGTCGCGATGTCACCATCAAGAACAGCGACTGGTTCCAGCCGCAGGTGGGTGCCAGTTTCCAGCTGGCCGATGGCGTGCAGGTGTTCGCCAACTATGCGGAGAACTTCAGCTCCGCACCGCGGCTGGCACTGACCTCGGGCGCGTTCAATCCGGATATCGCACCGGAAGAATCCACCAATATCGACATCGGCATTCGCGCCGAATCCAGCCAGTGGAGCGGTTACATCGCCGCCTACAAGATCGATTACGAAAACCGCATCATCGCGTTGACCGACCCGGACCCGTTGGTGGTGGCGCCCACGGTGTACGCCAACGTCGGCGACGTGCAGACCTATGGCGCAGAAGTCTCGGGCATGTGGAAGCCGGCGCCGGGCTGGCGGCTGGGTGCCTCGCTGACCTGGAACAAATCCGAATTCCAGGACAACTATTTCGGACCGGTCAGCGGCAGCCTGGTGCAGGTGAAGGGCAATGAGGTGCCGGATTCGCCGAAGGTGATGTTCAGCGTCAACGGCGGCTGGGAGGGCGAGAATTTCTTCGCCAACCTGGACACCAAGTACACCGGCAAGCGCTACGGCGACACGCTCAATACCGATCAGGTGGATGCCACCTTCATCGTCAATGGCAGTGTCGGCTATCAGGGCGGCAGTGACGGGTTTCTGGCCGGCGGCCGGCTGCAACTGTCGGTCTACAACCTGTTCGACAAGGACGACGCGATCGGCGCGGTGTTCCCGAATGAAAGTTCCGGCTCGTATCAGCTGATTGCACCACGGCAGGTGTTTGCGAGTCTTTCGTACAAATTTTGACGGCGCCAACGCGGCCGGTCGTGTTGCCGGCCGCGTGTGTGAGCGGTGCGGCAGGGTGCACGCGGTCGCCGCAGGCACAGCGCACGGTAGTTGGTCGCGTCCGGTCCATGACATGCAGGGGAACACGCGTTGATGCAAGGCAAACACACTGGGGCAATGACACGCCGGCAACTGCTGGCACGGATCGGCATGACCGCGGGCGGCGCGATGATGTATCAGGCGATGAGCAGCCTGGGCATGGCGGCCGAATCCACCTTTACCGGGCCGCTGCAGCTCGATGGTGACGCCAAGGGGGCATCGGTGCTGATTCTCGGTGCCGGCCTGGCCGGCATGACGGCGGCGTTCGAGTTGCGCAAGGCCGGGTACCGCGTACAGGTGCTGGAATACAACGACCGCCCGGGCGGCCGGAACTGGACATTGCGCGGCGGCGACCGTTACACCGAACTCGGTGGCGCGGCGCAGCACTGCCAGTTCGATGAGGGCCATTACCTCAATCCCGGTCCGTGGCGCATCCCGCATCACCACCGCGCGGTACTGAGTTACTGCAAGCAGTTCGGCGTGGCGCTGGAGGCGTTCAATCAGGTCAACTACAACGCCTTGCTGCACAGCCAGCACGGCTTCGATGGCAAGCCGCAGCGCTTCCGCGCCATCGATGCGGACTACAAGGGCCATGTCTCCGAGCTGCTCGCCAAGTGCACCCAGCAACACGCACTGGACAGCCTGGTGAGCAGCGAGGATCAGCAGATCCTGCTCGAATCGCTGCGCACCTGGGGCGCGCTCGACAAACGCTTTGGCTACGTCAAGGGCAAGGACAGCAGCGAGCGCCGCGGCTTTGCGCGCTACCCGGGCGGCGGTTTGTCCGGCAAGCCGGAGTTTTCCGATCCCTTCAGCGTGCAGGACGTGCTGCGGTCACGGCTGTGGACCACGCTGGCGGCCGGGAATAACTACGAAATGCAGACCACCATGTTTCAGCCGGTGGGCGGCATGGACCAGATCGGCAAGGCGTTTGCCCGCCAGCTCGGCAATGCCATCACCTATAACGCCAAGGTCACCAAGATTGATCAGGACGGCAGCGGCGTGCGCGTGTCCTGGCAGGATGCCGCGCGCGGTGGCGCCGAACAGGTGGCCAGTGCCGACTGGTGCATCTGCACGATTCCCCTCTCGGTCTTGAGCCGCATCCCGGTCACCGCCAGCGATGCGATGACCACGGCGATCGGCAAGGTGCCGTACGCGGCGTCGGTGAAGGTGGGGCTGCAGTTCAAGCGCCGCTTCTGGGAAGAGGACGAGGCGATCTACGGCGGCATCAGCTACACCGATCTGCCGATCACGCTGATCAGCTATCCCAGTACCGGCTATCACAGCCCCGGCAAGGGTGTGTTGCTGGGCGCCTACGTCTGGGGTCTGGACGCCTACCAGTTCACCTCGATGTCCCCGGAGCAGCGTGTGCGCAAGGCGGTCGAATACGGCACGCAATTGCATCCGCAATATCCGCGCGAATTCGAAATCGGCATTGCAGTGGGCTGGCATCGTGTGCCGTTTACGCATGGGTGCTTTGGCATGTGGAGCGAGGCCGCACGCGCCGAGCATTACGCGCCGCTGTGCCAGATCGATGGCCGTCTGGCGCTGGCCGGCGAGCACGTGTCTTATATCCCGGCCTGGCAGGAGGGCGCGATCTTGTCCGCGCACGACGTGGTCGGCCGCCTGCATCGCAAGGTGCTTGCCCAAGGAGCTCGCGCATGACGCTGTTCCCCCGTGTGTTCGCTGCGGCAGCGGTGCTGTGCATCGGTGCATTGCTGCTGCCGCCTGGCCTGCACGATGCACGCGCGCAGAGTTCCGATGCCACCGCGTTGTATCCGCAGAAAGGCTTTGCCACCGCCTCCGGCCAGCATGTCTACCAGGCCGTGTGCCAGGGCTGTCACATGCCCAGCGGCACTGGGGCGCAGGGGGCGGGCGAATATCCGGCGCTGGCCGGCAACCCCAAACTCGCCGCCGCGCCGTACGTCACCATGATGGTGCTCGACGGCCACGCCGGCATGCCGGGTTTCGGTGACATGCTCACCGACCGCCAGGTGGCCGAAGTGGTGAGCTATGTGCGCACTCATTTCGGTAATGACCACGCCGAAGTGGTGACCGTCGACGACGTCAAACTGCTGCGCCACTGACCGTTTCCTCATGCAAGGAGTTGCCATGTTCCGTCCCGCCGTGATTGCCGCCACCGCCGCCGTGCTGTGGTGTGGAAGTGTTGCCGCCGCATAGGCCGCCGAGGTGATCCGCCACAAGATTCCCAACAGCGATTTCCCGATTGCCGCGGCCGTGGAGGTACCGGCCGGCAAGGCCACCGTGTATGTCAGCGGCAAGGTGCCGGCGGTGGTGGACACCACAGCGCCGAAGGGCTCGGCCGCCGCCTACGGCGATACCAAGGCGCAGACCATCAGCGTGCTTGCGCAGATCAAGCAGCAGCTGGAATCGCTGGGCCTGGGGATGGGCGATGTGGTGAAGATGCAGGTGTTCCTGGTCGGCGATCCGGCCATGGACGGCAAGATGGATTTCAACGGATTCATGGAGGGCTACCGGCAGTATTTCGGCACCAAGGAGCAGCCCAATCTGCCGGCGCGCTCGGCGTTTCAGATCGCCGCGCTGGGCAACCCGTTGTACCGGGTAGAGATCGAAGTGGTTGCCGTGCGTCCTTGAGTTCGTCTTTGTCGCCTTGCTGGAGGTTCACCATGCATACCGCTCTGTCGCGCCGCAGGTTCCTGCGTGATTCCGCCCTGTTTGCCGGTGCCGCCGGGAGCGCCCTGCCGCTGCTGGCCAGCGCCGCCGAACGCTCGGCCGCCATCGCGCCTGCCACAGCGGGCGCCTTGGCGCCGGTGATGATCGGCTCCAACGAGTTTCCCGATGGCCCGTGTGCCGCGGCGATCAAGGCAATCACCCAGATTGCGCCGCAGGGTGGGCGGTATCTGCGTGAGCTGCAGATGGAGCTGATGACCACCCTGGCCGCTGAGCTCAAGCTGCCGGTGAACCACCTGATGGCCTACGCCGGCTCGACCGAACCGCTCGACTACACGATGCTGGCCTTCACCTCGCCCAGTGCCGCGCTGGTCACCGCCGACCCCACCTACGAATCCGGCTGGCGCGCTGCGTCCCGCAACGGCGCCAAGCTGGTCAAGGTGCCGTTGCGCAAGGACTTCTCGCACGACGTGCAGGCGATGTGCGCAGCGGACGCCAATGCCGGTGTCATCTACATCTGCAATCCCAACAATCCCACCGGCTCGGTGACCGCGCGCAAGGATCTGGACTACGCGCTGGCGCACAAGCCCAAGGACAGCATTTTGGTGGTGGACGAGGCCTACATCCATTTCGCGCAGAGCACCCGCAGCGTGGTGGACATGGTGGCCGCGGGAGAAGACGTGGTGGTACTGCGCACCTTCTCCAAGCTCTACGGCATGGCCGGCATCCGCCTGGGCTATGCGGCAGCACGCCCGGACCTGCTGGCCAAGCTGATGTTCTACAGCGTCAACAGCCTGCCGGTGACCGCGGCCGCGGCGGGCCTGGCCAGCCTGCGCGATGCCACGGTGGTGCCGCAACGGCGCGCACGCACTGCGGCCACCCGCACCGATGTCATCGACTTCCTCACCAAGCAGGGCTATGCCTGCACCGCCTCGGAAAGCAACTGCTTCATGGTCGATGTAAAACAGCCTGCGGCCGGCTTCAAGGACGCCATGGCCACCTTCGGTGTATTCATCGGCCGCAGCTGGCCCGTGTGGCCCACCTGGTCGCGGATCACGGTGGGCACGCCCGAGGAGATGGCGCGCTTCAAGCAGGCCTTCGTGCAGGTCATGGCCGGCAAACGCGGCCCGTTGCCGCTGCCCGACGCCACCGCAAGCGCGCAGGCGCCGATGGATGCCTTCTTCCGCTACGCCTAGCGCAGGGCGCCGCGTGCGACAAAAACATCGGGCAGGGGTTGCCTGCCGCGTGCCTGCTCGCGGTACTCTGACGGCGCCGACGCATGCGCGCCGCGTCAGGCATCCGGCACCGGCATCTACGTGGCCGGGCAGCGCGCAACCCTTTTTGCAGGAGTGTGTCCTTGAAGCTGCTTTCGACCATTGCCGTGCTTGCGCTGGTGTCATTGGCACCATCAGCGTGGGCGAAGACCTGTGCGGTGACCATCACCGGTACCGACCAGATGAAATTCGACCAGAGCGCGATCACGATCGCTCCCGATTGCACCGAAGTCGCCGTGACGCTCAAGCACTCCGGCAAACTTGCCGCCACGGTGATGGGGCACAACTGGGTGCTGACCAAGAGCGATGACTTCCAGGCGGTGGCCAACGCCGGCGTGCGCTCCACCATCGCCGACAGCTACCTGCCCAAGGCCGACCCGCGCGTGATCGCGCACACCAAGGTGATCGGCGCGGGAGAAACCGCCACGGTGACCTTCCCGACCAGCAAGTTGAGCAAGGGCGGCGCGTATACGTTTTTCTGCTCGTTCCCCGGCCACTGGGCCATGATGAAGGGCACGCTGCGCTTTGGGTGACGCAGTGCACGCGCTGCATCGCTCTACGCCTGTCGCGCATCCAGCCACGGCTGTGATGCGCGGCTGAACTCAGGGTGTGGTTGGCCCTGCCGGTGGATCCATCTCGCGCAACAGGCCGCGCTGCAAGGCCTGCGCCAGCGCACCTTCGCGGCTGCGTGCATCGAGCTTGCGGTACACGTTCTTCAAGTGAAATTTGACGGTGTTTTCCGACAGGTGCAGGCAGCGTGCGATCTGCTTGTTGGAATAGCCGCGCGCCAGTTGCGCAAGCACTTCCAGTTCGCGTTCGCTAAACAGATCGTTGGCCGGGTCGTCGTCGCCACTGAGCCTGTCCAGCAAGGCCTGGATGGTGAGCGCACGGGTAGTGCCGCCCACGGTCTGCGGGTCGTGCTGGCGTAGCGAGCGCAGCATCGCTTTTGCCGGCAGCCCCAGTTCTGCAATGGCTTGCCAGCTGCGGGTCAGTGCAACGTGATCCAGCGCGCTGTACAGATACGGCAATGCCGCAGCCAGTTCGCCGCGCTGTTGCAGCACAAGGGCGATGCGTGCGCGGGTGCGTGCCAGGTGGCAGAGGTTGTCGCTGGCAAGGCAGGCCTGTTCGATCTGGCCGAGGATGGTCAGCGCGGCGCTGCTGCGGCCGGCCAAACGATGCCAGCGCGCGAGCGCGAATCCCATCGCTGCACGGTCGCGCCAGCGGTGCGGCGAGCGCAGGGTATGCGCCAGCCCGGATTCGCCGCCGGTGCGTGCAATCAGCACATCGATGGCGGCGTTGCCCGGGTGCTCCAGCATCACCATCAAGCGCCAGGCGGCGGCCAGTTCGGACAGGCGCGCGAGCTTGCGCCCGTGTGCAATCTGCTCCACGTGTTCCAGCAAAGCGGCCGCGCTGCGGCCACTGTGATCGCGCAGGCGCTCCAGCCCCAGCGCGGTGTCGTAGCCGGCGGCCAGCACGTCGGTGCTGCCGTCGTGCTGCTCCAGGATGTCCAGCGCCGGATGCAGCAGGTCGGCGGCATCGTCGTGGTGCCCGCGTTCGTAATGCAATTGCGCCAGCAGGCAGTGTGCGGTGGCCTGCAGGACGCGGTCTGGCTGCGGCGCACGCAGGCAGCCGTTGAGTGCGTGCTGATAGCACGCCTCGGCATCGCCCAGCCGGCCGCGATAGAAAAAACTCTGCCCCAGCACCAGCAGTGCATGACCGGTGCCGAGCTCGCTGCCGCCGCGTCCCATGGCCTCGCGCCCGCCATGCGCATAGCGCTCGGCCAGCGCGAAGCCACCTTGCGCGAGTGCGGTGGCGGCGCAGATGCACAGCAGCATGCCGCGGCCAAGATGGTCGTCTTCGTCCAGCGCGGCCGCCTGGCCCGCGATCTGGGTCAGGCCATGCGGGTTGCCGCAGATTTCATCCAGCCGCTCGCGCAGTGCTGCCACCACCACGGTGTAGTCGCGTTGCAACGGCTCGCGCAGCGCGGCGGGAAAATCGCGAAAGCGCTCCAGCAGCAGACGGGCATGACTGAACTCGCCCAGCTTCATGTGCAGATGCGCCTGGGTGAGATTCAACGCAGGCGTGTCGCGGATGGTGCGGTGGTCGAAGTGGCGCAGCAGCGCGCGCACCTGATGGGTGCCATGGGTGAGCAGCAACTGCCAGGTGCCGGCGCGTGCCACGTAGCTGGCGGCCAGGTCGCCGCATTCGCCGCGCGAGGCGTGACGGACCGCGTCGGACAGGTACTGGTGTTCGCCGAACCAGCGCGCGGCACGCTGGTGAATCTGCAGCGCGCCGGCGGGATGTTCGCGATCGAGCAACTGCTGCAGGAAATCTGCGAACAACGGGTGGTAACGGAACCATTCGCGCTCGCCATCCAGCGGGATCAGCAAGCCATGGAAATGTTCCAGCCCGGCCAACAGCCGGCCACTGTCGTCGCGCTTGCGTACCGCATCGGCCAGTGCTGCGTTGACCCGCTCCAGCGGGCTGGTGCGCAGCAGCAGGTCGCGCGTGTCCGCATCCAGGTCGTTGACCACCTGTTCGGCCAGATACGCCGCAATCTGCGCGTTGCGCCCGGAAAACCGCGTGGCCACTTCCTGCTGGCGTTGTGCGCCGCCTTCCAGCCACAGCCGGGCCAGATGCAGGGCGACCGGCCAGCCTTCGGTATAGCGGCGTAGTTCGTCCACCACCGGGGCCGCCACCTGCGCACCCAGCAGCGCCTGTGCTTCGTCCTCGTCCAGCGCCAGTTCGCCGCTGCCGACGCGCGTGAGCTGGGCCTGCAATTCCAGCCGCGCCAGTGGCAGGCCAGGGACGCGGCGGGTGGACAACAGCAGGTGCAGGCGGCCACCAGCGTGTTCGATCAGCCGCAACACCAGCTCGTCGATCGCGCTGCCGCCGGGGCGGTCGTAGTCGTCCAGGATCACGCTGATGCGGCGCGGTGCCGCGCGCAGGGCGCGGATCAGCGCATTGAGTGCGTCGCGCGGATCGTGGTCGCGGCCGTGCAGGGCTGGCGCGCACAGGGCAGGGTCCGCACCGGCGCCTTGCAGGGCAAGCGCGAGATGGCCGAGAAAGCGCGCGGGCTCGGCGTCTTCTTCATCCAGCGACAGCCATGCCACGGCGACCGGCTCGCGCGCCAGCAGCTGCGCATGCCACTGCGTCAGCAGCGTGCTCTTGCCGAAGCCGGGCGGTGCCAGCAGCAGGGTCAGCGGCCGCGCCTGCGCCTGATCCAGCACGGCCAGCAGGCCGCCACGCACAACCGCGCCGACACGCGGCAACGGCGGCTCCAGCTTGCTGGCGAGCAGCCAATCGGGAAGGGTGAGGTCGCGCGACGGTGACGGGCGCGGGGTGAGCAACGCAACAGGCTTGAGCATGAGGCGAGGGCGGCCGTGGCAAAGCGTTGGCCGCGTGCCAACCGACACGCCGCGCAACACGATGAAGCAGCGGCGACGGCGCCGGAATCACCGCGAACGGTGAGATCGGCTGCACTGCGCTGCTTCGTGGGTCCCCACCCATGCCCATCCCTTGGCACCTGTCAGCAAGGTATGACAGCCACAAGACAAAAGCAAAGGTAGGACCAGGTCACAGCCGCGCGCATGAGCTCAGCGCATGACGTCGGCAAAGGCTTCGCGTGCGGCGGCCAGGGTGGCCTCGATGACGGCCTCGTCGTGGGCGCTGGATACGAAGCCCGCCTCGTAGGCCGATGGCGCCAGGTACACGCCCTGCTGCAGCATCGCGTGGAAGAAGCGGTTGAAGGTGGTTACGTCGCAGGCGGTGGCCTGGGCGTAGTTCTCCACGATCTGGTCGGTGAAGAACAGCCCGAACATGCCGCCCACCTGGTTGGTGGTCACCGCTACCCCGGCGGCGCGGGCGGCGTCTTCCAGGCCTTCGCACAGCAGGCTGGTGGTCTCGCTGAGGCGGGCGTGGAAGCCCGGTTCCTGCACCAGTTGCAGCATCGCCAGGCCCGCGGCCATTGCCACCGGGTTGCCAGACAAAGTGCCGGCCTGGTAGATCGGGCCGGCCGGGGAGATCTGTTCCATCAGGTCGCGGCCGCCGCCGTAGGCGCCCACGGGCATGCCGCCGCCGATGATCTTGCCGAAGGTGGTCAGGTCCGGGGTCACGCCGTAGTGCGCCTGCGCGCCGCCCAGCGCCACGCGGAAGCCGGTCATCACTTCGTCGAAGATCAGCAGCGCGCCGTGGCGGGTGCACAGCGTGCGCAGGTGCTGCAGATAGCCGGCCTGCGGCGGAATGCAGTTGGCATTGCCGACCACCGGCTCGATGATCACCGCCGCCACTTCGGCGCCGATCTCGTCGAACAACGCGGTGGCGCCTTCGAAATCATTGAAGCTGAGCGTGGCGGTGAGCTCGCTCAGGCCTGCCGGCACGCCTGGCGAGGTGGGCACACCCAGGGTCAGCATGCCGCTGCCGGCCTTGACCAGGAACGAGTCGCCGTGGCCGTGGTAGCAGCCCTCGAACTTGACGATGCGGTTGCGCCCGGTGGCGCCGCGTGCCAGGCGGATCGCCGACAGCGTGGCTTCGGTGCCGGAATTGACCATCCGCACCATTTCGCAGGATGGCACCAGCCGGGTGATGGTTTCGGCCATGGTCACCTCGGCCTCGCAGGGCGCGCCGAACGACAGGCCATCGCGGATGGCGCGTTCCACCGCTTCGCGCACGGCCGGGTGGTTGTGGCCGGCAATCATCGGCCCCCACGAACCCACGTAGTCGATATAGCGGTTGCCATCCACGTCGAACAGGTACGCGCCGTCGACACGCGCGACGAAGAACGGCTCGCCGCCCACCGACTTGAACGCACGCACCGGCGAGTTGACGCCGCCGGGCATCAGGTTCTGCGCCTGGGAAAACAGGGCGTGGGAGCGGGAGTGGTTCATGAGCGCAGATCCTTGAGTGGTGCCGGTGGGGGCGTCGGCACCCGGAGCGGGGCGACGCGCCGGCCATTGTCAGGCTTCGGCCGCCCGCCGCCTACCCACCAAGGCCATCCCTACCCGTTGCGGCCAAATTTCCGGGCAGGTGCGCTGCCTATTATCGAATGCGACAGCGGCCGCGACGTTTGGGCATGAGCTGATGGCGGCAGGTCATTGGCGAGCGGTCCACGTCTTCACACAGTGTTTCTGGCAACGCCGCGTCCGGCGTTGTCACGTTGGTCGCCTTGCGACCGTTTCAAACCCCGGGGAGAGAGCATGAACCGTAGTATCCAGAGACGTGCCTTGGCAGTGGCACTGCTCGTTGCACTCGGCGGCGCGCAAGCGCAGTCCACCACCGGCAGCATCGTCGGCAGTGTCGGCGAAGGTGTCGGCACCACCGTACTGGTCGAAAACAACAGCGGCTTCAGCCGCGAAGTGCCGGTAGACGCGCGCGGCCGCTACACCGCCGGCAACCTGCCGCTGGGCACCTACAAGGTCACCGTCAAGCGCGATGGCGCGGTGGTGGAAACGCGCGAGAACGTGGGCATCACGGTGGGCGCCAATACCGATGTGTCGTTTGCTGCCGCGGGGAGCGGCGTGCAGACGCTGGATAGCGTCACCGTCAACGCCGCCAGCCTGGCCACCATCGATGTCAGCAGCGTGGACACCCGCACCGTGGTCACCTCCGAACAGCTGGCGCAGCTGCCGCTGGGGCGCACCGCCGAAGCCATCGCGCTGCTGGCGCCGGGTGTGGTGGTCAACAGCGGCGGCTTCGACAACGGCCCGCTCGGCGGCTCGCTGCCCAGCTTCGGTGGCTCGGCCGCCAGCGAGAACGCCTATTACCTCAACGGCTTCAACACCACCGCCATCAGCAACAACCTGGGCGGCCTGACCCTGCCTTACGGCGCCATCGACCAGCAGGAAATCTTCACCGGCGGCTACGGCGCGCAGTTCGGCCGCTCCAACGGCGGCGTGATCAACCAGATCGGCAAGCGCGGCACCAACGAGTGGAAGTTTGGCGCCGCGGTGATCTGGGAACCCAACGGCCTGCGCACCAACCAGCGCGACATCTATTGGCGCCCGGATGCACAGGCCAGCACCGTCAACAATGCCGCATACCGCTATGCGCGCGCGGCCAACGGCCTGTACCAGCCCGCCAGCGAAGCCGAAGCCAACCAGACCACCTACAGCGCCTATGTCGGTGGCCCGATCATCCAGGACAAGCTGTTCTTCTTCCTGGCCGCCGAGCAGGTGGATTCCGACGGCACCCGCACCGCGACCAACCGCGACTCGGACAACGGCCGCACCGGCGGCTTGACCGACTACGACTACAAGCAGAAGCGCTGGTACGCCAAGGTGGACTGGAACATCACCGACAACCACCTGATCGAGGTGACCGGCGCCAGCGACGAAGCCGAAACCAACGGCGCCATCTATCGGTACGACTATCTGGCGCGCGAACGCGGCAGCTACTTCACCAACGAATCCACCTGGAAGACCGGCCCAACGCTGTTCACCGGCAAGTACACCGGCTACATCGGCGACAACCTCACCGTGACCGCGCTGTACGGCAAGATGCGCACGCCCGATGAACTGACCGCCTTCAACTACGACCCGGCCGGCGGCCCGGTGATCAATAGCGCCGCGCTGCAGAATCCGGCCTACACCGGTGGCACGCCGCGCATCGGCAACCAGCTGGTGACCTCGGTCAGCTCGCCCGACCGCGAGTACAAAAAAGACAACCAGCGCCTGAATCTGGAATGGCGCGTGGGCCACCACACGCTCAACTTCGGTATCGACAACCAGAAATCCGAAGGCATCGACGTCGGCTCGGTGCTGTCCGGCCCCGGCTATGCGTGGACCTACGGCCAGACCAACGATCCGAACGGCCTGGCGACTGGCGGTCTGGTCAGCCAGTCGGCCAACGAGGCCGGCGGCATCGGCGCGCCCAGCCCCGGCCTGGTCGATCCGGTCAACGGCTCCAGCGGCTATTACGTGGTGCGCAACATCAACACCAGCCTGTATTCGTACGAGGCCAAGCAGCGCGCCTACTACATCGAAGACAAGTGGCAGGTCACCGACAACCTGTTGCTGAGCCTGGGCCTGCGCAAGGACGAGTTCACCAACTACACCCCGTTCGGCGACCCCTATATCGAAGTCGACAACGCCTGGGCGCCGCGGCTGGGTTTCAGCTGGGACGTCAACGGCGATTCCAGCCTGAAGGTGTTCGGCAACATCGGCCGCTACTACCTGGGTCTGCCGTTGTCGGCGGTGAGCCTGTTCACGCCGGCCACCACCACCGACACCTACTACACCTACAGCGGCATCAACGCCGATGGCACGCCGGTGCTGGCGCAGCAGCTGGGGTCGGCGGTTTCGGCCAATTCGCGTTTCGGCCGCATCGCCGATGTGCGCACCGCCGTGGTCAAGGACATCGAGGGCGAAAACCAGGACGAAATCATCCTTGGCCTGACCAAGCAGCTGGACAGTGGTTGGGTGTTCGGCGTGCGCGGCACGCACCGCCGCCTCAATGCCGGCATCGACGACCAGAACTACGACGTCTCCAACACCGCGCTGATCGATGCCGCCGCCGCATAGGGCGTGACCATCGACTTCTCGCAGGTGGCCGGCGCCTCGCTGATCAACCCGGGCCAGACCAACAAGTGGGGCGTGATCGGCACCGATGGCCAGTTCCACGAAATCTCGGTCAGCCGCGAAGCAGCCGGGTTCCCGAAGTTCAAGCGCAACTATTCGGCAGTGGAGTTCAACCTGGAGCGCCCGTTCGACGGCAAATGGTACGCCAAGGTCAACTACGTGTGGTCGCATAGCTACGGCACCACCGAAGGCCAGGTGCGTTCGGACCTGTGGCGCACCGGCGGCGCGTTGGGCAGCTACCAGGGCCAGGCCTCGGTCTCGACCACGCAGAGCTGGGACCACGCGGCGCTGATGGAGCACTTCAATGGCGATCAGTCCAACGATCACCGCCACCAGTTGAAGCTGTTCGGCTTCTATCAGTTCACCCCGCAATGGGGCGCGTCGGCCAACTTCAGCCTGATCTCGGGCGCACCGCACAACTGCCTGGGCAATTACTACGGCACCGAGTACAGCGGTCGCGATCCGGCCGGTTACGGCGGCAGCGCGATCACCGGTGGGCCGTATCACTACTGCTACAACCCGGAAACAGGCACCGGCAGTGCATCGCCGCCGGGCTCGCAGGGCCGCCTGGGCTGGATCGCCCAGCTCGACATGGGCGTGACCTACAAGCCGGCCTTCGCCGACGGCAAGCTGGCGCTGCGCTTTGATGTGTTCAACATCACCAACGAGCAGACCGCAACCAACATCTACCCGTTCTCGCAGTTGCCCGACAACACCACCAATCCCCTCTGGGACCAGGTCGTGGCCTACCAGGCGCCGCGCTCGGGCCGGGTGACGCTGAGCTACGACTTCTAATTGCGTTAGGCGACGGAGGCAAAACCAGCAGCGACGCGTAATGGCACGCGTCGCTGCTTTTTTTTTTGCGCGGTATGGGGCTCTGACCAGCTTCAATCGTCTGAATAAGACGCGCGACGCGCGCGACTTTTTTACCGGGTCGACCAACGTTCTGGGTCGGCGAGGGCAGCGCGTCCTCGGCCCACTGCGCTGTTGCCTGCATCTATTCGACGCGACGACTCGATCATTCGCTTGTCTCGAGTGGGGTGGATGATGCGGATAGATCACTTGCAGAGCGGTTGATCTGCGGTTTGGCTGCAGGGCCCTTGCCCGCCTACCATCGCGGGACACGGCGCAAGTACGTCCATGTAGCCTCTTACGCGGCATCCATGCCGCGTAAGGTCCCGCGACGGTAGGCGGGCAAGGACCAGTCGAGATGGTCGGTATGCATGGTTGCCAGCAGGGCATGACGCGCTTTTAGTTCGTCAGCTAGCGTGTTCTGCGAACCATGCCAGCAAGCCTACGCAACTTGCGAGGCAGCCAGCTTTTGATCCGGCTACCGACCAACGTCCTGGTGCGGTGTCCTTGCCGATTGCGGGACTGTGTGGCGGCATGGATGCCGCTACGTAGCCTCCATGGACGGATTTACGGCGTGTCCCGCCAGCGGCGAGGGCACCGCGCACGCGACGCATCTGGCGTTTCAAGCCAAGCACTGCGGCGAAAGAGATCTTGCTGTCTTGAAACAGATGACACCGCTGAGATAAAAATCTCAGCGCTTCACACTCGTTGCGCTACTGCGTAAATCCTGCGCGATACGCCTGCACTGCGGCGACCGGGTCCGCCGCCGCATACACGCCGCTGACCACCGCAATCAAGTCGGCGCCCGCGGTCACCAGCTCGGGCACCTGCGAAGGCGTGATGCCGCCGATCGCCACACGTGGCAGTCCCAACGCAGCGGCCTCGTGCAGCAATGCAGGCGTGGCACGGCGCGTGGTCACCTTGGTGGCGGTAAGGAAGAACGCCCCAAAGGCCACATAGTTCGCACCGGCCGCCGCCGCTGCGCGCGCGCGTTCGATCTCGTCGTAGCACGACACCCCAATGATGGCCGAGGCACCCAGCAACGCGCGCGCTGCCGCCACCTCGCCATCGTCTTCACCCAGGTGCACACCGTCCGCGCCCACCTGCTGCGCAAGCGCCGCGTCGTCGTTGATGATCAATGGCACGCCATGCGCGGTGCATGCCGCGCGCAGTGCGGTGGCCTGGGCCAGGCGCAGTGCTGCATCGGCCTGCTTGTTGCGGTATTGCAACCAGGTGATGTGCGGCAGCAGCGGCAACGTGCACGCAAGCAACTGCGCGGTGTCGCGGGTGTCGGGGGTAATCAGGTAGACGCCGCGGGCGTTTTGGAGGGTCGGCATGGCAGCGCTTCCGAAAGCGGTGGGTGGGATGGGACAATGCAGCCCCACCGTTGCGTGACCGCGATTATCCGATGAGCGAGACATCCACGACCACCTACCGCACCTGGATGTGCGTCGTCTGCGGGTTTCTCTACCACGAGGCCGACGGCATTCCCGAAGAAGGCATCGCACCGGGCACCCGCTGGGAAGACGTGCCCGACAGCTGGACCTGCCCGGACTGCGGCGTGACCAAGGACGATTTCGAAATGGTGGAGATCGACTGAGCCTGCATGCGCAGCGCCGCAAGGCGTCTGCGCAACCGGCCTGATGCTGCCTGCGGTGCCCTGCAGCGCTGAGCAGTGCGTAGTGCGCAGTGAGTACCTAGTGCGCGCGTGAGCGCTGGCTGTTCAATTCAACCAGGTGCTCATGCAGGCTTGCGGCGTCCTGCGCGCTGGGGTGCAGCTGCAGGTAACGCGCCAGGTCGTGGCGGGCGCCGCTGCGGTGCCCGAGGTGCAGATACGCCATGCCGCGATCGCGCAGCGCTTCGGGCTGGTCCGGCACCAGCTTGAGAATGCGGTCGGCGCTGCGGGCGGCGCGGTCCCAATGCTCGGCATCGGCGTAGACGCCATACAGGTTGCGCAGGATGCGGATCAGGATCGCCCGGTGCGGCGCCGGGTCCAGGATCTGCGCCAATGCGCGGTCGTCGGGGATTTCCCCGCCCAGATGCGGGCGCGCGCGTTCACGCAGCTCGTCCACGCCCAGCGGGCGGCCGCCGTTGAACGGATCCATCACCAGCACCCCGTCGTCTACCGGCAGGCGTACCAGGAAGTGCCCTGGGAACGACACCCCGGCCAACGGAATGCCCAGCCGGCGCGCGACTTCGATCTGCACCATCGCCAGCGAAATCGGGTTGCCCAGCCGGCGCTCGAACACTTCGTTGAGGTAGCTGTTGCGCGGGTCGTAGTACTCGTCGTGGTTACCCGAGTAGCCCAGCTCGTCGAACAGGTAGCGGTTCACCGCGGCCATCTTCAGCGGCCACAGATCGATTGCGTCGACCTCGCGTCGCAAGTGCTCCACATGGCTTTGCACGAGCGTGTCATACAGCTCGGCGTCCAGCTGCGGATACTCGTCGCGCGCGATCAGTAGCGCGGTGGACATCAGCGGCACCGCGTCGTCGTCCAGGCTGGCGAGCGCGGTCCAATGGGGAAGTGGGAGCATGTCGACCATGACGACAAGAGTGTCGGCAAGCGGCGCGGGGTTCAAGTCCGGCACTTCCTGACAGGAGACACCGCATCGCTGTGAATCACTTCAGCTTGGGAATATCCAGGCTGAAAGTAAGCTCGGCCCCGTCACGCAGGTCGAGCTTGGCGGCCTGGCCGGCGTTGAGCTCGAGCACGTAGCGCGCCGGTTGCTTGCTGGGGTAGGGCGGGCAGGCATCGCCGGCCGAGCACGGCGGCACGTCGCGCTGTTGCGACACCAGCCGGCGCTGGTTGTCGAAATACAGGATGTCCAGCGCGATCTTGGTGTTCTTCATCCAGTACGCCTGCGGCGTCTGGCTGTCGTGGATGAACAGCATGCCGTGGTCTTCCGGCATGGCATCGCGAAACATCAGCCCCTGCGCCCGGTCGGCATCGTTTTGCGCCAGCTCCACGCTGTAGCGGGTGCCGGCCAGCTCCACCCAGGAACTGCCGGCACTGGCGCAACCGCTGAGCGCCAACAACAGGGCCAGGCCAAACAGATGGAAAACACGCATGGGCGATGCACCGCTGGAGGGGGAGCGCGCACCTTCTGCCAAGCGCCAGCGTGCGTCAAGCCGGTTCGGCCATCGCGCGGCTGTGGCTGCAGCCTGCGGTGTGCCCAGGCATGCGGCCGCATGCGGCTGTGGTTACAGCACGCGCGGTGGCTCGCCGCCGACGATCACCACGTCGGCCGGGCGGCGCGCGAACAGGCCCACGCAGACCACGCCGGGAATCTGATTCAAGTTCCGCTCCAGCGCCACCGGGTCGGTGATGTGCAGCTTGTGCACATCCAGCACCACGTTGCCGTTGTCGGTGACCACGCCGTCACGCCAGACCGGCTGCCCGCCAGTGAGCGCCAGGATCTGCCGGGCCACCAGGCTGCGCGCCATCGGGATCACCTCCACCGGCAGCGGGAAGTTGCCCAGCACCGGCACCTGCTTGCTCGGGTCGACGATGCAGATGAAGCGCTCGCTCGCCTCGGCGATGATCTTCTCGCGCGTGAGCGCCGCGCCGCCACCCTTGATCAGGCAGCGGTTCGGGTCGCACTCGTCGGCGCCATCCACATACAGCGACAGCGTGCCGGTGTGGTTGAGGTCCAGCACCTCGATGCCGTGCTGGCGCAGCCGCGCGGTGCTCTGTTCCGAGCTGGACACCGCACCCTTGATGCGATGGCCGATGCGGCCGAGTGCGTCGATGAAATACGCCACCGTCGAGCCGGTGCCGACCCCGACGATCATGCCGTCTTCCACGTAATCGATCGCCTTCTCGGCGGCCAGGCGTTTTGCTTCGGACATGGGTAAGAGCTCGGGATTAGGGAATCGGGATTGGGGAATCGCAAGAGCGGCTGGGCTGAGCCGGGATTTGCAAATCTCAAATCCCGAATCTCTACTCCCGGCTACTCCATCGCCAGCAGCAACTTCCACTGTGCGGCGGTCACCGGCAGGATGGAGAGGCGATTGCCGCGTGCGATCAGCGGGAAGCCCTCGCCCAGGGCATCGGCGTGCTGCTTGATCTCGTCCAGCGCGATGGTGCGTTTGAGTTTGCGCTCGAACGCTACGTCCACCAGCATCCAGCGCGGGTCTTCGCGCTTGGCCTTGGGGTCGTGATAGTCGGATGCCGGATCGAACTGGGTTTCGTCCGGGTAGGCGGTGCTGGCCACCTTGGCGATGCCGACAATGCCCGGCACCTTGCAATTGGAGTGGTAGAAGAACACCCCATCGCCCACCTGCATGCCATCGCGCATGAAGTTGCGCGCCTGGTAGTTGCGCACGCCGTTCCATGGCTCGGTGCCAACGCGCTCCAGGTCATCGATGGAAAACGTGTCCGGCTCGGACTTCATCAGCCAATAGCGCTTGCGGGCAGTCATGCGGGAACGGTGTCGTCTTTCAGGAAGGTGGCGTGTTCGGTGCAGATGGCATCCACCGGCACGTCCCAGGCGGCGACGGGCAAGGCGGGAACCTGCTGCGCGGCAAAGCCCACGCCGACCAGCCAGGGCGGCGGCGCCGGGCGATGCCGGAACGCGAAGCTGCGATCATACCAGCCGCCTCCCATGCCCAAGCGCCCGCAGGCGGCGTCGAAGCCGGTCAACGGCGTCACCACCAGGTCCATGTCTTCCGGGCCCAGCGTGTCGGCACGGTCCACGTCTGGCTCGGGGATGCCATAGCGGTTGCTGACCAGGCCCTGGCCCGGCTTCCACGGTGCAAAGCGCAGCACGCGCCCGTCCAGCACCGGCAGGCAATAGCGCACGCCTGGTGGCAGGCTCAGTTGCCAGCGGTGCAGCGCGATCTCGCCATCCATCGCCCAGTAGCCGGCCACCGCGCCCTGCTGCGGTGCAAACGGCAGCGCCAGCAAACGCTCGGCCAGCGCGTCGGCGGCGGCGAGGCGTTGCGCAGCGGGCAGGCTGCGCCGCGCGGCACGTAATTGCTGACGCAGCGCATCTCGGTCGTCGGACATCGGGATCTCGGCGCAAAGGGAAGCGGCATTGTCGGCCGCGGGCGCGCGCATGCCTAGCTGCGCGGTGTTGATGCGTGGATGACTGATCGCAACCTGCCGCGTGGAGGGTGCGGTCGGCGTTCGCACCCGGTTGCGGGAGTGCGAGGCGGCGCAGGCCAAGTGACTGGCGGGAGCGCATTGAACACCAATGAGTGCGTCACCACATCGCGAAGCGCGTGCGCACGTGACATTGGACAACGCACAAAAAGAAACGGCGCCCTAGGGCGCCGTTTCAGAAAAATTGCATTCTCCGCCATGACGATGTGTGCGAAACGACCTTGAACCCGGGGTTCAAGTGGGGACGTTGTGAGGCCATCGGGCTTCCCGCTACAAGGCGGACTTGCACTCCCGGCTTCGTCGCGCCCCCGTGGTCGTAATTAAGGGACAAGGCGAATGTTTTGCACACCGTCGTTCACAGCAGAGAACGCAGGTGAATTATAGACCTCCGCGCCCCGATGGCTAGCCCATTCGTCGGTAATGCGTTCCTGGAGATTCATATTTGCGATGACAGTGCGTATTGCACTTCAACGCGGTATATCGATCACGCCATCTAGACGCCGATTCATGCTTTCCAGCGTGTTGGCGAGCTCGCGTTCGTACATGGCCTGCTGCTCGCGCAGCTGCTGCAACTCATGCGCCAGATTCAACGCGGCCAGCACCGCGACCCGATCCACCGCCGCCATGCGGTTGCTGCCGCGGATCTCGCGCATGCGCAGATCCAGCAGGCGCGCGGCGGCGGTGAGGCTCTCGCGTTCCTCGGCGGTGACGCCCACCGTGTATTCACGATCCAGAATACGGACGCTGACCGGCTCATTGCTCACGTGTGCTGCTCCAGTGACTTCAATCGCACGATCATGGCTTCCACGCGCGAGCGTGCCTGTTCGTTCTTGGTCAGCAGCTGCGCGCGCTCGCCGATCAACTGTTCCTGTTGGTGGCGCAGGCTGCGGTTTTCGTCGGTGAGCCGCTGGGTGCGCTCCACCAACGCCTCCACACGGGCGGCGAGTGCGCGGAGCTGGGCGAGGGCGGCGGCGTTGTCCATCCGCCCACGATAGGGGCGCGTGCGCGCACCGGTCAAGCGCCTGCATGCGCTGGCCGTAAACGCCGCAAGCGCAGCCGCCGCAAGGGCTGGCGCAGTGTTGACGGCCCACCCGGCGCACTGCGTGGAACGCTGCATGGAACATGGCAGTGGGGCGAGCGGCGGGTGCCTTGGTACACTGGGCAGTCATATCGCCGGCCCTGGGCCGGCATCTTTTCGACTCAGCCTGGATGACCTGATGGATCTGCCCGATGTAGCCGCTGTGCAACACGAAAGTCGCCAGTTGGACCTGGCTTCCTCCGCGGCGGAATTGCATGGCGGCCTGTGCGGCTGGCTGTCCGGCGGCGGCGCCGACAGTGCCGACTGGCTGGCGCGCATCCTGGCCGACACCGCGCAGGTTGCCCCCACGCAGGGCGGCGCCCTGGACCAGATGCGGCAGGCCACCGTGGCGCAGCTGGAAGACCGCGACTTTGCCTTCGAACTGCTGCTGACCGAAGACGGCGCGCCGCTGCCGGCCCGCACCGATGCGCTGTTCGACTGGTGCCGCGCGTTTCTGGGCGGGTTTGGCCTGGCTGCGCAGCAGCGCCCGGCACTGTCCGAAGAAGGCGAAGAAGCGCTGCAGGATCTGGCCCGGCTCGCGCAGGCGTCCAGCGACGACTTCGATACCGCCGAGGAAGACGACACCGCCCTGGCCGAGATCGAGGAATTCGTGCGCGTGGCGGTGCTGTTGCTGCATGGCGACTGCGTGATGGGGCCGCGCTTTCGCCAACGCCTGAACTGACCGCCGCACGATATGAAGAAGCTCACCGGCATTGGCGCGGCCGAGTACGCGCGCCGACGCAAGCAGCTCATGCAGATGGCCGGCGAGCAGGCCATCCTGATCCTGCCGGCGGCACCGGAGCGGGTGCGCAGCCACGACACCCATTACCCGTACCGGCAGGATTCGGATTTCTGGTACCTGAGCGGGTTTCCGGAACCGGAGGCGGTGCTGGTGCTGGTGCCAGGGCGCAAGCACGGTGAGGCAATCCTGTTCTGCCGCGAGCGCGATGCCGAGCGCGAAGCCTGGGACGGCCCGCGCGCGGGCCAGGAAGGCGCGGTGGCGCAGTACGGCATGGACGATGCGTACCCCATCGACGATGTCGACGAGATCCTGCCCGGCCTGCTGGAAGGACGCAGCCGCGTCTACTACCACTTCGGCCGCGATGTGGATTTCGATCTCAAGCTGATCGGCTGGCTCAAGCGGGTGCGCGAGCAGGTGCGCCATGGCGCGCAACCGCCGCATGAATTCCTGGAGTTGGGGCATCTGCTGCACGAGCAGCGCCTGTTCAAGTCACGCGACGAGATCGCATTGATGCAGCAGGCCGCCGACATCAGCGTGCGTGCGCATCGCGCGGCGATGCAGTTGGTACGCCCGGGCGTGCACGAATATCAACTGCAGGCCGAGATCGAACGCGAATTCCGCGCCGCCGATGCGTGGCCGGCGTACGGCAGTATTGTCGGCACCGGCAGCAATGCCTGCGTGCTGCATTACCGCGCCAACAACGCGCGCAGCCGCGATGGTGAGCTGGTGCTGGTGGACGCCGGCGCCGAATACCGCGGCTATGCGGCTGACATCACCCGCACCTTTCCGGTCAACGGCCGCTTCAGCGCGGCGCAGCGTGCCCTGCACGATCTGGTCGGCGCCGCGCAGGCGGCCGCCCTGGCGCAGGCACAACCGGGCATTGCCTATGAGGCCGGTCACCTGGCGGCGGTGCAGGCACTGACCGAAGGGTTGCTGCGCCTGGGGCTGCTCAAAGGCACGCTGGAGCGCAACCTTGCCGAAGGTCACTACAAGCGGTTTTATCGGCACAAGACCGGCCATTGGCTTGGCCTGGATGTGCATGACGTTGGCGAGTATCGCCTTGCGGGCGAGTCGCGCCTGCTGGAGCCGGGCATGGTGTTCACCATCGAGCCTGGGTTGTATGTCTCGGCCGACGATACGAGCGTGGAAGCCAAGTGGCGCGGCATCGGTATCCGCACCGAAGACAACGTGCTGATCACCGCCGACGGCCACCGCGTGCTCACAGATGCGCTTGCGCGCAGCGCCGACGAGATTGAAGCGGAGATGGCTGGCCTCCGCGTGTAGTTGCTGACGGATCGATCGTCAGGAGCGCCAGCCGCCTTGCCGTCAGCATCCTCACAGAGACGCTGGACGCGTGGCATGGCCATGCATCACCACAAGCGCTTAGTAGGCCGGCGCAACGTACATGCATTCAAGATGCGCGATGGGCGTGATGCCTCGGGGCCAGTGTGCGTCCAAAGCAGCGCGTGTGCGGTCTCGATGTGACCGTGCCTGGCGCGCCGCAAGGACAGCGCGCCGCCGGTTTCATTGACCCAGCTGCGGCGTCTGCGTGCGTTCTGGCTGTTGCAGCGCCTCGCCAGGTGCAGCGATCTGCCGCGCACGCTCGAAGGACTGTTCCTCGGGCGTAGCCAGTGCCTGCTCGGTTTTCATGTGCGCGCGCAGATGTGCCGGGTTGGCGGGGTCGCCCTGCACCACGAACACGTTTTCGCCGCCGTGCACGCCGGTCCTGTTCGCTTCGCTCATCAGCACGTAATCCACGCGCGACAGCCCGCCTTCTTTGGCCAGTGGCAACAAGGCAGCGGTCAGTCGCGCACTGGTCTGGTCTGGCGCGCGCCCGTGCGCGGCGTCGATCCCATGCACGCCGCGTTCGATCTGCTGGTACATCGGGTGGTCGGGGTGCGAGGTCTGGCGTGGATCGTTCATGGCGATGCTCCGTGCTGTCCAGTGCGAATCAGGGTGCGGCAAACACCGGGCGGGTCAGGTTTTCCGGTGCGCCGTCGGTGCAGACCACTTCGTCTTCGATACGGATGCCGCCGTACGGCGCGAACTGCGCCACGCGGTCCCAGTTCACGCTGGCGGCATGGCCATTTTTCTTGACCTCGTCCAGCAACATGTCGATGAAGTACACGCCGGGCTCGATGGTGACCACCATGCCCGGTTCGAGCATGCGGGTCAGGCGCAGATACGGGTGGCCGTCCGGGCGCTCGATGCGCCCGCCGCGATCGCTGGCTGCAAACCCGGCCACGTCATGCACCTGCAGGCCGATCAGATGGCCCAGGCCATGCGGGAAGAATGCGGCGCTGACGCCGGTGGCCAGCGCGGCTTCGGGCGAAACGGTAATGATGCCGAAGTCGTGCAGGATGCCCATCAGCGACAGGTGCGCGTCCACATGCAGTTGCTTGTAATCCACGCCGGCACGCACCGCATTGCCCATGCGCAGCTGCGCGGCATCCACCGCATCGATCAGCGCCTGGAACTCGCTGCCGGCGTCGGCGGCGTAGGTGCGGGTAATGTCGCTGGCATAGCCATGCGCCGAGGCGCCGGCATCGATCAGAAAGCTGCGCAGTGGCTGCGGCGCCTGCCGGCCGAGTTCGGTGTAGTGCAGCACCGCACCGTGTTCGTTGAGCGCGATGATGTTGCCGTACGGCAATTCGTTGGCGTCCTGGCCGACTGCGCTGCAATACGCCATGTGGATGCCGAACTCGCTCTGGCCCGCGCGGAACGCAGCCTCGGCGGCGCGGTGGCCACGCACCGCCAACTGCTGCGCCAGCCGCATCACCGCCAGTTCGTACGGTGTCTTGAAGGCGCGTTGATAGTCCAGGAAGTCGAGCACCGCGGCCGGGTTGTTGGGCACGCACGCGCCCAGCGCACTGGCGGCCTCGCCCAGGATGGCGCAGCGCTCGGTGCGGGCGGGCAGCAGCGGCAATGCGGCCTCCGGCGTGCGGATGATGTGGATGTCGCAGTGCTCCACCCACCAGCCGCTGGGCGCATCGGGCACCACGTGCCAGTAGTCGAACGGCTGATAGAAAATCACCGTCGGCCGCTTGCCGGGCGTGTAGACCAGCCAGCTGTGCGGCATGCGGGTAAGCGGCACCCAGGCCTTGAACTGCGGATTGACCGCAAACGGGTAGTCGCGGTCGTCGAACAGCTGGTAATGCGTGGTGCCGCTGGGAATGACCAGATGATCGAAGCCGCCACGCTGCAGCGCCTGGTCGGCGCGCGCGGTGAGCGTGCGCAGGTGGTCGGAATACAGGACGCTCAGGGATGGCTGGGTCATACGGGCTCGATCGCGTTGCAAGGCAATGCGCAATTTTGCCGCAATCGTTGTGAGGCTGTCCTGGTGCGGCGAGCGTGAGCTGCGCTGGGGAAGTTGGTTGCGTGCTGCCGCCAGCGTGGATCTGCCTGCCGCGACCCGCTCACCTGCGGCGTTGCAATTCTGCGCGAACGCGGCGGGCGTCGTCACGCCCCTGGGCGCTAGACCAGATGCTCTTCCGCAATCCAGGCGCGCAGGCGTTGGCGGTGCGGCTCGGACATGGTCAGGAAACGGAAGCCAGCCCAGGCCTGGCCTGGTGCGTGGGCCGCCTCGGACCACAGCAGGTGCACGCCGACATCGATTTCGGTGGCGCGGCCGGCGCGCTCGGGTAGGGCGAACCGCAGCTGATACAGCGCATCGTCGTGCAGCGGTACCGAAGCCAGCAGCAGCATGCCGGTTTCCGAAACATTGCCCAGCCGGCCGATCTGCGCCTCGCTGAGCATGTCGGTAACCGGCACCAGGTCGGTCGGCTGGCGGCGTGGGGCGCGGCGGGTGTCCTGGATCATGCGCGCGCCTCTGTGTCCGCTGCAGTGGATTGGCCGGCCAGCGTGCGCAGCGTGCGCACAGTGGCGTGCCAGGCGCGATCGATCAGCCGCGATTTTTCTTCGACCAGCAAACGCACCTGGCCGGCGGCCATTAGCCGTGCCAGGCCGTCGAGCGAATGGTCGGCCACTTTCTGCCCGCGTTGATTGACGAACAGCGCGTGGTCGGTCATCGGGCTGTACCAGGACAGCCGCTGCCGGCGCAGATCGCCTTGCTGATTGACCACGAACTCGAACCAGGTGCCGAACGGCAGGCTGCGCAGCTGCGTGTAGCAGGCTTCTTCCTCCGGGGAACGCGGCACTGCGTTCTGCTTGCGCCCCGCGCTGTCGCCTTGATCGCCCAGGCGCGTGCGGGCCTTGAGCTTGGCGGTCAATTCGGTGCGCGAGGTCAGCGCGTCCTCGCCGCCGGGCGTGGAAAGGCGGCGCGCAATCGCCGCCGCTTCATCGCCGTGGTAGCCCACCTGCAACAGCGCGGCTTCCACCTCGCTGCCCAGCGCGGTATCGGTGGGTTGATCCTTGGTGCGGCAGGTGACCTCGGCGATCCGGGCGGTCAGCGCCTGGCGCTCGTCCCATTCCGGCGACTGCTCGCCCTGGCGCAGCAGGGTGAGCGTGAGCACATCCGACCAGGCCTGGCGTAGTAGCGATTGCACAAAGCGCGGAGGCGGAGCCGCGTCCTCGCAGACCTGTTCGATACGCGCCTGCGCCTGCTGCTTGGCCGATTCCAGCCGTTCCTTGCCGCGTGCGGCGTCCACATGCCGCCGCTCGGCCACCTCGGCCTTGCGGGCCAGCGTGCGCAGATGGCTCTGGATGTCCTCGTTGGCGGCGGCGAACACCGCCTCATCGCCCTGGTAGGTATGCACGATGCTGGCGACCGCAGTGCCCAGCTTCTGCAGCAGTTGCGGGTCGACGTCATCTTCGCCCAGCCACACGGCGCCGGACTCGGCCACGGTGTTGAGCAACTCGCGCACCGGGTGCTGGTCGCGCACGAAGAAATGCGCATCGGCCAACGCGGCGCGCACGACCGGTACCTGCAACTTGGCCAACAACGCCTGCGCCGGGGTCTGCTCACGCACCTCGCGCTGCATCTGTGCGTAGAGCAGGCCGAGCAGGTCGAAGGTGTCAGTCTCCTGCGCCGACAGCGCAGCCTGCGGCCCGTGCTGGGTACGCAGTACGTCCAACAGCTGGCGCTGGATTGCCTCGATGCCGGCCGGTGCAGCGGTCGACGCGGCGGCAGGCGCAGCGATGGCACCTTGCAGGCTGGCCAGTGCCGCGTTGAGCGCGGCCTTGGGCACGGCGGTAGCAGGCGGCTGCGCGCTGGCGGAGTGCCCCGCGGCCGCCGCTGCGGCGGTCATGACGCCTGGCTGCGCGAGCGATGACGAGGGCGTTTGCACATTGCCCGCCTGCGCTGCGCCCGCCTGGCCCTGGCGCGCGGACGACATCAGCCCGCCGAGCGCCTGCACCGCATCGGCCAGCGCCGGTGTGGTCGCTTGATCCTGCGCTGCAATCGATGCCGGCGACGACGCTGCGGACGGTTCAATCAAGGCGCTCTGCCAGGCGGTCGGCGCGGCCTGGCCGCTCCACCCGGTGGCTGGCCGTGACGCCGGCGTGCGCTTGCCCGCGCCCACGTCCTTGGTCATGCCCTGCGCAGCAGGAGCGGACCGGCGGCTTTGCACCTGTGTCGGCTTGACCAGATAGGGGTGATAGATCAGCCCCGGCAGGATGCCTTCGTGGGCCAGCGTGGCGTTGATGCGCTCGAACAGATCGCCCAGGCGCTCGATCACCTGGCGTTCGAACACGCGATACAACGTGAGCTGGCCATCCAGACTCAGGCCCAGCGTCTCACCGCAGTGGCGCAATACCCGGCACAAGGCCCAGGGACCCAACGGCACCGCTTCCAGTTCGAATTCCGGCACCGCGCCGACCACCGCCAAGCGCTGCGCCAGCAACTGCAACACACCGGCACGTCGCGCGGTTTCGCGGCGCGCGATGACGTTGAGCACGATGTCGCGATCGATGTCGGTGTCTTCCACCAGCGTCAACATCTGCGGATGCGTGGGCGCGTCGGCCACTGGCGCAGCGGCCTTGGGCGCGCGCAGTTCGGCCAGCGCCTGCGCCAGGTGGTGCAGGAACGCCTGCGGAAACCGCTCCACATGCTCGCGCAACCCGCGCATCTGCGCATACGCCTCGGCCTGCTGCTGGCTGTTACGGGCGAATTCGGCCTGGTGCAGCAGTTCGCGCTCCAGCTCGACAATGGTCAGTCGCAGCGGGCCGCCCAGGGTTTGCGCGCATTGCGCATGCACGGCGGCCAGCAGGCGGCGGCCACGCGCAGACACCGGGGCGTCGGCAATCGGGCCGGTGAGGGCGTGCGGCAGGGAAGAAGCGGGCGTGGACATCCGTGCAGGGCTCGTTTCGAAGCGTGAGCTATGTAGCACGTTTCGCCAGCGACCGCCCGCGTCCGGCTCAGGGCAGGAACAGCTCCACCACATCGTTGGTGAAGCGCCGGCCCAGCTCGGTCGGCACGATGCGGCCATGCTGTTCGACCAGCCAGCCCTGCGCCATTGCGCGTGCCAGCGGTGCCTGCAGCACCTGCGCCGGCAGACCGGTGCAGGCTTCGAAATCACTCAGCCGGAAGCCTTCATGCAAGCGCAGCAGGTTGAGCATGTATTCGAACGGCAGCCGCGCGGCAGGCACGTGCTCATCGCCGCCGATCGCTGCTGCGCTGCCGGCACTGGCCAGATAACTCTGCGGATGCTTGTGCTTCCAGCGCCGCAACACCTGTTGCTCGGCACCGGAACTGATCTTGCCGTGCGCGCCGGCACCAATGCCGAGATAGTCGCCAAACCGCCAGTAATTGAGGTTGTGCGCGCACTGCCGCCCGGGCCGGGCGTAGGCGCTGACCTCGTACTGCGCATAGCCGGCCGCAGCGAGCAGGCGTTGGCAGTGCTCCTGCATGTCCCAGGCGTCGTCGTCGTCGGGAATGCCTTGCGGCGGGCGCGCGAAGAACACCGTGTTGGGTTCCAGCGTGAGCTGGTAATGCGACAGGTGCGTGGGTTGCAGGGCGAAGGCGCGCTCCAGATCGTGCTCGGCCTGCGCCAGCGTCTGCTCGGGCAGCGCGTACATCAGGTCGATGTTGAAGTTGTCGTAGCCGGCGTCCTGCGCCAGCTTGATCGCGCGCTCGGCTTCGGCGCTGTCATGGATGCGCCCCAGGCGCTGCAATGCCGCATCGTCGAAACTCTGCACGCCGAAGCTCAACCGGTTGACCCCGGCCGCACGGTACCCGTCGAAGCGCCCGTGCTCGGCGGTCCCGGGATTGGTTTCCAGGGTGATTTCCAGATTAGGCGCAAAGCGCAGGCGCGCGGCGGCGGCCTGCAGGAAGCGATCGATCGCTTCGGGCGGAAACAGGCTGGGCGTGCCGCCGCCGAAGAACACCGAGTGCACCACGCGGCCCCACACCAGCGGCAGGTCCGCATCCAGGTCGCGGATCAGCGCATCCACGTAGTCGTCGAACGGCAGCGCGCCCTTGGCCGCATGCGAATTGAAATCGCAGTACGGGCATTTGCGCACGCACCAGGGCAGGTGCACGTACAGCGCGAGCGGCGGTGGGATCAGGTCGGGCACAGCGGCGTGTCGTGGATCAAAGTGACAGGGCGTGCAGCTTGTGCTGCAGCGTGGCCAGCGCTACTGCGCGGTGGCTCAGGCGGTTCTTCAGCGCGGTGTCCATCTCGGCTGCGGTCAGGCCGTGCACCGGGTCCAGGAACACCGGGTTGTAGCCGAAGCCGCCGGTGCCGCGCGGTGCGGTGGTGATCACGCCTTCCCAGCTGCCTTCGGCGATCAGCGGTTGCGGATCTTCCGGGTGGCGCAGCAGCACGATCACCGCATAAAACCGCGCGCTGCGGCGCTCGGCCGGGATCTCGCGCATGGCTTCGAGCAGTTTTGCGTTGTTGGCGTTGGCATCGGTCGGGCTGCCCGCGTAGCGCGCGCTGTACAAACCGGGCGCACCGCCGAGTGCATCGACGATCAACCCGGAGTCGTCGGCCAGTGCCGGCAAACCGGTCACCGCGCTGGCGTGGCGTGCCTTGATCAAGGCGTTCTCGACGAAGGTGAGCCCGGTTTCGGGCACATCCTCCACGCCGAGCTCGCCTTGCGCCACGATCTGCAATGGCAGATCGGCGAGCATGGCGCGCAGTTCTTCCAGCTTGCCGGCATTGCCGCTGGCCAGGACCAGGTGTTTCATTGCTTGGGCTCCAGCAGATCCCACTTGGTGCCGTACAGGTCGCGGAACACGGCCACGGTGCCATACGGTTCTTCGCGCGGGGTTTCCAGAAATTCCACGCCAAACGCCTGCATCGCAGCGTGGTCGCGCCAGAAGTCGTCGGTGTAGAGGAAATGATCCACACGCCCGCCGGTCTGGTCGCCGATCCGCGCTTGCTGCGCGGCGTCGGCCGGCTGCGCGAGCAGCAAGCCGGCGTCCTGCGTGCTGCCCGGGCCGATCACCACCCAACGTTTGCCCTCGCCGAGCGCGCGGTCTTCCAGCACCTGGAAGCCCAGTGCGCCGGTGTACCAGGCAATCGCCGCGTCGTAATCGGCAACCAGCAAGGTGGTCAGGGCAATGCGGCGCCTCATCCGGCGAGTGCGGCGCGTTGCAGTGCGAACAATTCGCCCACGCCCTTTTCGGCGAGTGCGAGCAGAGCGTTGAGTTCGTCACGGCGGAAGGCATGGCCTTCGGCGGTGCCCTGCAACTCGATGAAGCCGCCACCGTCGTTCATCACCACATTCATGTCGGTATCGCAGTCGCTGTCTTCCGGGTAATCCAGATCCAGCACCGGCTCGCCGCGGTAGATACCCACCGACACCGCAGCCACTGCGCCGATCAGCGGATGCTTCTTGATGTCGCCACGCTTGAGCAGCAGGTTCACCGCGTCGGCCAGCGCCACGTAAGCACCGGTGATGGCGGCGGTACGGGTACCGCCGTCGGCCTGCAGCACGTCGCAGTCCAGGGTGATGGTGCGTTCGCCCAGTGCATTGCGGTCGACGCAGGCGCGCAGTGCGCGGCCGATCAGGCGCTGGATTTCCAACGTGCGTCCACCCTGCTTGCCGCGCGCGGCTTCGCGGTCGGAGCGGGTGTGGGTGGACCGCGGCAGCATGCCGTATTCGGCAGTGACCCAGCCTTCGCCCTTGCCGCGCAGGAAGTTCGGCACGCGGTTCTCCACGCTGGCGGTGCACAGCACGCGGGTATCGCCGAAGCTGACCAGCACCGAGCCTTCGGCGTGACGGGTGAAGGCGCGTTCGATGCGCACGGGGCGCAGCTGGTCGGCCGTGCGGCCGCTGGGACGGGAGAAAGACATGCGTCGGATCCGGAAGTCGGGAGGTGGTCGTCAGGCCAGTACGCGGCGGGCTGCTACCGGCCGGCATGGCCTGCTAGGGTACCATTCGCGCTTTGCAGGCACTGGACTCACGATGATCCGAAGCATGACCGCGTTCGCCGGCGGCGAACGCATCACGCCATGGGGCACGCTCGGTTGCGAGCTGCGCTCGGTCAACCACCGTTTTCTGGAAGTGGGCGTGCGCCTGCCCGAAGAATTGCGTGCGCTGGAGCCGCTGTTGCGCGAGCGCGTGGCGGCCCGCAACAGCCGCGGCAAGCTGGACCTGGCGCTGCGCCTGCGCGCGCCGGACAGCGGCCAGACCCTGGCCGTCAATGAGGCGCTGCTGCAGGAACTGGGCGCACTCGCCACGCGGCTGGATGCAAGCATGCCCAAGCTGCAGGTGAGCTTCACCGATCTGCTGCAATTGCCCGGCGTGTTGCAGGTGCAGGATGTCGATGCACCGGCGCTGCAGGCGCAGGCGCTGGCGTTGCTGGATGAGGTGGTGTCCGGGTTTGTGGCCGCCCGTGAGCGCGAAGGCGCCAAGCTGGCCGAGGCGATCAGCGAGCGCGTGGATGCCATCGAGCGTATTGCTGGTGAGGTGCGCACGCTGATTCCGGTGATCCGCGAAGGCCAACGCGCCAAATTGGCGGCCCGCCTGGCCGATCTGCCGCATCCGGTGGACCCGGGCCGCGCCGAGCAGGAACTGGTGCTGTGGCTGCAAAAGCTCGATGTGGATGAAGAGTTGGACCGCCTGTCCAGCCACATCGGCGAGATCCGGCGCGTGCTCAAGCAGTCCGAGCCGGTCGGGCGGCGCCTGGATTTCCTGCTGCAGGAATTCAACCGCGAAGCCAATACCCTGGGCTCCAAATCGGTGGACAGCCGCACCTCCAACGCAGCGGTGGACCTGAAGGTGCTGATCGACCAGATCCGCGAACAGGTGCAGAACATCGAGTAGCCGGAAATAGGCAATCGGGAATGGGGAATCGTCAAAGCAGGTACGATTCCCCACGGCCTGCATGCCTGGCGCGGCGCCCCATTCCCTATTCCCGACTCTCGATTCCCTAAAATGCGCGGCACCCTCTATATCGTTGCGGCCCCTTCCGGTGCCGGCAAGAGCAGCATCGTCAACGCCACCCTGGCGCGTGATCCCAAGATCGCCTTGTCGATCTCGTTCACTTCGCGCGCGCCGCGGCCGGGCGAACGGCATGCCGAGCACTACCATTTCGTCTCCGCCGACGAGTTCCAGGGCATGATCGAAGCCGGTGACTTCTTCGAGTACGCGCTGGTGCATGGCGACTGGAAAGGCACCGCGCGGCAGTCGGCGGAGCCGCAGTTGGCCGCCGGGCACGACGTGCTGCTGGAGATCGATTGGCAGGGCGCGCGCCAGGTGCGGCAGAAGGTGCCGGACGCGGTCAGCGTGTTCATCCTGCCGCCGTCGCGCCAGGCTTTGGACGAGCGCATGCGCAAGCGCGGGCAGGACAGCGAGGACGTGATGGCGCAACGCCTGGCCGCCGCCCGCGAGGAAATGCTGCATTTCGAGGAATTCGACTACGTGATCATCAACGAGACCTTCGACACCGCGGTGTCGGAAATGTGCGCCATCTTCACCGCCAGCCGGCTGCGTCGGCAGGCGCAGCAGCAACGCCATGCCGGGCTGATCCAGGCGTTGCTGGACTGAATCTGCCAGCTAACGGCAGGGCACCGCGTGGTGCCGGGCCGCTGCTCGTCGCATCGGACTGGGCGCAGCAGGCAGCGCCAACGCGCACCGCAGCGTGACACGGCAGCGGCCGCAAGCCGCCCCAAGCGGCTGATTCCAAAGGAAACTGAATAAGCGCCGGTTGCCGCCACCGCGGCCCGGGCGTACACTCCGCCACCTTTCCCTCATTCGATGCGCGGCCGTTGCTGGTCGCCGGGAGCCCGCATGGCCCGCATTACCGTAGAAGATTGCCTGGAAGTCGTGAACAACCGTTTTGAGCTGGTCATGATGGCCTCCAAGCGTGCGCGTCAGCTCGCCAACGGCGTGCAGCCGCTGATCGAGAACGCCGACGCCAGCGACAAGCCCACCGTGATGGCGCTGCGCGAAATCGCCGCACGCCGGATCGACAATGCACTGATCGATGAAGTCGAGAAGGCCGAGCGCGAGCGCGCCGAGCGCGAAGCCCTGGAATGGGCCGCCGCCGAAGTGGTCGCCGACGAAGACATGTCCAAGAACGACGACTGATCCAGGCGCGCGATCGCCTGCATCGTTGCGATCGATCCAAGCAGCCCGCCTTCGCGGGCTGTTTTCGTTTTGACCGTGTGTGCAGTGAGTAAGTGCATGCAACCGTTTGCCGTCACTGCCGCGCTGGCATAGTCTTCCGGCATGAACCCAGGCCCCACTGCCCAGGCGACCGTTGCGACCGCTGCGTCTACCGACACGGCCATTCCCGACTACGTCCTGCACCTCGAACGCGCCGCCAGCTACCTTCCCAAGGAGCAGCTGCCGATCCTGCGCCGTGCGTGGGAAGTTGGCGCCAGCGCGCATGCCGGCCAGACCCGCAAGTCGGGCGAGCCCTACATCACCCATCCGGTTGCCGTGGCCGGTGTGCTGGCCGAGCTCGGCCTGGACATGGAATCGCTGATTGCCGCGATCCTGCACGACACCATCGAAGACACGCCGCTGACGCGCGAAGAACTGGCGTCGGAATTTGGCGAGGCGGTGGCCGAGCTGGTCGATGGCGTCACCAAGCTGGACAAGCTCAAGTTCCGCGACCGCCAGGAAGCGGCGGCGGAAAGTTTCCGCAAGATGTTGCTGGCGATGTCGCGCGACCTGCGCGTGATCATGATCAAGCTGGCTGATCGTCTGCACAACATGCGTACGCTGGGCGCGCAGAGCACCGAAGCGCGCGGCCGCATCGCACGCGAAACGCTGGAAATCTACGCGCCGATCGCCCAGCGTCTGGGCATGAGCCTGATCAAGTCCGAGCTGCAGAACCTGGGCTTCCGCGCGCTGTATCCGTGGCGCCACGCCATCATCGAAAAACACATCCGTAGCCAGCCGGTGGTGCGGCGCGAATCGATGGCGCAGGTGGAGGTGCAGCTGTCGCAGCGGTTGGCCAAGGAAGGGCTGGAGCATCGCCTGGTCAGCCGCATCAAGACGCCCTGGAGCATCTATTCCAAGATGCACGAAGAGAACAAATCCTTCGACCAGGTGATGGATGTGTTCGGCTTTCGCCTGGTGGTGCGCTCGGTGGCCGATTGCTACCACGCACTCGGCGCGGTGCATGCCACCTTCAAACCGCTGGACGGGCGCTTCCGCGATTTCATCGCCATTCCCAAGGCCAACGGGTATCAATCGCTGCACACGGTGCTGTTCGGGCCGTACGGCTCACCGATCGAAGTGCAGATCCGTACCGAAGAGATGGACCTGATCGCCGAGCGCGGCGTGGCTGCGCATTGGACCTACAAGGTTGGCTCGGCGGCGCCCAATAGCGCGCAGAGCCGTGCGCACGACTGGATTGTGGAGCTGATCGATTCGCAACGCGCGGCCGGCTCGTCGCTGGAATTTCTGGACAACGTCAAGGTCGATCTGTTCCCGGACGAGGTCTATCTGTTCACGCCCAAGGGCAAGATCCTGGCGTTGCCGCGCAATTCCACTGCGCTGGATTTTGCCTACGCGGTGCACACCGACGTGGGCAACCGCGCGGTCGCCTCGCGCGTGGACAAGAAGCTGGTGCCGCTGCGCACCAAGCTGGTCAGCGGGCAGGCGGTGGAGATCATCACCGCGCGCTCGGCCACGCCCAAGCCGCAGTGGCTGGAATTCGTGGTCAGCAGCAAGGCGCGTACGGCGATCCGCCACCAGCTCAAGCAGCTCGAACACGAAGACGCAGTGCAGCTCGGCCATCGCATGCTCGACCGCGCGCTGGAAGCGATGGACAGTTCGCTGGAGCGGCTGCCGAAGGGCCGGCTGGATGCGTTTCTCAGCGAGCACCGCTACCCGCGACTGGAGGCCTTGCTGGCCGATGTGGCGCTGGGCAACTGGATGCCCACCCAGGCAGCGCAGGCCTTGATGGCCTACGCCGAGTTGCGCGGCGGCGGGCATTCCAAGCATTCGCACGAAAAGATCCTGATCGATGGCAGCGAGCGTGGCGTGATCAGCTTCGCCAATTGCTGCCAGCCGATTCCCGGCGACGAGATCATGGGCTACCACACCGCCGGCAAGGGCATCGTGGTGCACCGGCTGGATTGCCCCAACCTGGCCGAGCTGCGCAAGTCGCCCGAGCGCTGGGTGCCGATCGACTGGGACTCCAACGTCACCGGCGACTACGACACCGCGCTGGTGGTGGAAGTGGAAAACCGCACGGGCGTGCTCGCGCAGTTGGCTGCGGCGATCGCGCAGAGCCAGTCCAACATCGAGCGGGTGGATTACCTGGACCGCGATTTCAATGCGGCGGTGCTGCGCTTCAACATCCAGGTGCGCGACCGCCGCCATTTGGCCGAAGTGATGCGCCGCCTGCGTCGCCTGCACGTGGTGCAGAGCGTGGGCCGGCAGTAGCCGCGCCCGGCAATGCGCCACGCTTAGAGCGGCTAACAAAACGTAGCGAGCAGCTTCATGTAGGTGCGGACGGCGCGGAGAAACCGGCGTCTACGTAAGTACATGCCGATTCGAGCACCGGCCGCGCCCGCCTGGCGGCTGCGCAGTCGTTTTGATAGCTGCTCTTAGTGGATGAAGTTGCGCAAGGCCGGGTTGTCGTTGTCCTGCTTCCAGACCAGATGCAGTTCCACTGGCGTTGCCGGCGCGTCGTCCTGCAGCGGCAGATAGACGATGCCCGCATAGCGCAGGCCACTGGCACCTTCCGGCACCAGCGCCATGCCCATGCCGCCGCGCACCAGTGCCAGCACCGAATGGATCTGGCTGACGTATTGGACCGAACGTGGCGCGATGCCGCGCGCGCCGAATAATTGCGCAAGCAGGTCGTAGAAATACCGCGCTTCGTCGGGCGCGTAATTGACCAGCGGTTGTTGGTCGAAGTCCTGCAGACGCAGGCTGCCGCGCTGCGCGAGCGGCGAATCCTCGGCCAGCGCGGCGATCAGCGGCTCGCGCGCCACACACCGGCTGCGCAGGCCTGGCCGCTGGATCGGTGGACGCAGCAGGCCGATGTCCAGCCGGCCGGCATCCAGCGCATCGAGTTGCGCCAGGCTGACCATCTCCTTGAGTTGCAGATCCACATCCGGCGCCTCGCTGCGCCAGCGTGCGATCGCCTCCGGCAAGAAGCGATAGCTGGCCCCGGCAGTGAAGCCCACCGACACGCTGCCGGCGTCGCCTGCACCAATGCGGCGCGCCCGCAGCCCGGCGTTTTCGGCCAGGCGCAGAATCGCGCGCGCTTCGGCCAGCAGGCTGCGCCCGGCCTGGGTCAGCCGCACATGGCGGCTGTTGCGCTCCAGCAGCGGCGTGCCGACGTTGTGTTCCAGCAGCTGGATCTGCCGGCTAAGCGGCGGCTGGGTCATGTTCAAACGCTCGGCCGCGCGCCGGAAATGCAGCTCGTCGGCGACCGCGACAAAGCAGCGCAACTGTTGCAGATCGAACATGGCGCTATGACCTCTCGACGCTCGCTGGCGGGCAATTCGATGCTGCAACTGCAACATCGGCGGGCCCGGCATGCAGATGAATACGGCGCGGCTGACACCGACAGCCGTACTGAAAAGCGGCTCACGTAATTACAGTGCCGCCAAAAACCGTTGGAAAAGCAGGCATTTGCGATGGAATAGCACCACTCGTGGCTCGATCGATTCAATTTATGTATCAAACAATACGTCCTTTGGTTTGGACCGGCAACGATGCGTCTTCCTAGCATCACTCCACCCCCGCCTAGGACCGTTCGCCTCATGAGCAGCAGATACACACCTTCGGAAATGGCCCAAGCGCTTGGTGCCGGGCTCCTGTCATTCCCGGTGACGCACTTCGATGCGGACATGGCTTTCGACGAGCCCGCCTACCGCAGCAATCTGGACTGGCTGTCCTCGCACCCGGCCGCCGGGTTGTTTGCTGCCGGCGGCACCGGCGAGCTGTTTTCGCTGACCCTGGACGAAGTGGACCGCGCAGTGCGCGCGGCCGTGACCCAGACCGCCGGGCGCATGCCGGTGATTGCGCCGGCCGGCTACGGCACCGCGATTGCCGTGGCCATGGCGCAGGCGGCCGAGCGTAACGACGCCGATGGCATCTTGCTGTTTCCGCCGTATCTCACCGAATGCGATGCCGACGGCGTGGCCGAGCATGTCGAGCGCGTCTGCAAGGCGACCTCGCTGGGCGTGATTGTCTACGGCCGCGCCAATGCCCGGCTCGATGACGTGGCGCTGGCGCGGGTGGCCGAGCGCTGCCCCAACCTGGTGGGCTACAAGGACGGCATCGGCGATGTGGAGCGCATGACGCGTATCTACGCGCGGCTGGGCGATCGCCTGCTCTACGTCGGCGGCCTGCCGACGGCCGAAACCTTTGCGCTGCCGTACCTGGAAATGGGGGTGACCACGTATTCCTCGGCCATCTTCAATTTCCTGCCGGAATGGGCGCTGTCGTTCTATGCGGCAGTGCGCGCGCGCGATCACGCAACCATCTACCGCGAGCTCAACGACTTCGTGCTGCCGTACACCGTGCTGCGCAATCGCCGCGCCGGCTATGCGGTGTCGATCGTCAAGGCCGGCATGCGTGCCGTGGGTCGCCCGGCCGGCCCGGTACGTACGCCGCTGGCCGATCTGACCGAAGACGAATTCGCCCAGCTCACGCAGCTCATCGGAGGGCGCCGCTGATGCACACGATCCTGGGTGAATCGTTGATCGGCCAGCGCAGCGTGCAGGGTGCCGGCGTTGCCTTGCAGGGCGTGGATGCGACCACGGGCGAGGCGCTGCAACCGGTGTTCGGCTCGGCTACCGCGCCGGATGTGGAGCAGGCCTGCGCGCTGGCGCAAGCGGCCTTCGATCCTTACCGCGAGACCACGCTGGAGGCACGTGCGCAGTTTCTGGAGACCATCGCCGAGCAGATCCTGGCGTTGGGCGATGGCCTGATCGAACGGGCCATGCGCGAAAGCGGCCTGCCGCGTGCACGCCTGGAAGGCGAGCGTGGGCGCACCGTGGGCCAGCTACGCCTGTTCGCCAGCGTGGTCCGCGAAGGCAGCTGGCTGCAGGCGCGCATCGACCCGGCACTGCCGCAGCGTACGCCGTTGCCGCGTGCGGACCTGCGCCAGCGGCACATCGCGCTGGGGCCGGTGGCAGTGTTCGGCGCCAGCAATTTCCCGCTTGCGTTTTCGGTCGCCGGCGGCGACACCGCTTCGGCGTTGGCGGCCGGCTGCCCAGTGGTGGTCAAGGCGCATAGCGCGCATCCGGGCACCTCCGAACTGGTGGGCCGCGCGATCCAGGCGGCGGTGGCGCAATGCGGCTTGCCCGAAGGCGTGTTCTCGCTGCTGTTCGACGCCGGCATCGAGATCGGCGCGCAACTGGTCGCCGACGCGCGGATCAAGGCGGTGGGGTTCACTGGCTCACGCGCCGGAGGCATGGCGCTGGTCAAGATTGCCGCCGCACGCCGCGAGCCGATTCCGGTGTATGCGGAAATGAGTGCGATCAACCCGGTGTATCTGCTGCCGCAGGCGTTGCAGGCACGCGCACCGGATCTGGGCAAAGCGTTTGTCGGCTCGCTGACCTTGGGCGCCGGCCAGTTCTGCACCAATCCCGGTCTGCTGCTGGCGATCGATTCGCCGGCGCTGGATGCGTTTATCGCATCGGCAACGCAAACGCTGCAGGCGGTTTCGCCGGCAGCAATGCTCACCGCAGGCATCGGTCAGGCCTATGCGCAGGGCGTGCAGCGTCTGGCCGCGCATCCGAAGGTCAGCACACTGGCACGTGGTGCAGCACCGGAAGCCGGGCGCTGCCCGGCGGCATTGTTCGGCACCGATGCCGACGCATTTTTGGCCGATGAAGCGCTGCAGGCCGAAGTGTTCGGCGCATCCTCGCTGCTGGTGCGCTGCAAGGACGGCGCGCAGTTGCGTGCCCTGAGCGAACACCTGGAGGGGCAACTCACCGCCACCGTGCACATGGAGGCGGATGACATGGCGTTGGCCGCATCCCTGCTGCCGGTGCTGGAGCGCAAGGCCGGCCGCGTCCTGTTCAACGATTGGCCCACCGGCGTGGAAGTCTGCCATGCCATGGTGCACGGCGGCCCGTTCCCGGCCACCTCCGACAGCCGCAGCACCTCGGTGGGCACGCTGGCGATCGACCGCTTCCTGCGCCCGGTCTGCTACCAGGACCTTCCGGCCGAACTGCTGCCCGCGGCCGTGGCAGATGGCAATCCACTCAAGTTATGGCGACGCGTCGATGGCGCGCTGGGACACGACTGAGCACGCTGCACACGCCCATGCCTGAGGCGTGCCGGAGGAGGGTCCGGCACGCCATTCCCAGGCGCCCTGAAGTATCGAAGCGCACTGCGCTTCCATCGTCATAGGTGAGGAACGATGATGGCTCCCGATTCGAAGACAGTTCCGCGCAGGCGTTATCTGATCTTGCTGATGTTGTTCGTGGTGACCACGATCAACTATGCGGACCGCGCCACCTTGTCCATTGCCGGCTCCGCCGTGCAGGACTCGCTGGGCATCGATGCACTGCAGATGGGTTTCATTTTCTCGGCATTCGGCTGGGCCTACGTGGCCGGGCAGATTCCGGGAGGCTGGTTGCTCGACCGCTTCGGCTCACGGCGCGTGTATGGCCTGTCCCTGCTGACCTGGTCGCTGTTCACCGTGCTGCAGGGATTCATCGGCTGGGTGCCGGTGGCTTGGGCGGTCACCACCTTGTTCGTGCTGCGCTTTTTGGTGGGCATCGCCGAAGCGCCCTCGTTCCCGGGTAACAGCCGCATCGTGGCGGCGTGGTTTCCCACAGCCGAACGCGGCTTGGCCGCCTCGATCTTCAACTCCGCACAGTACTTCGCCACCGTGGCCTTCGCGCCGCTGATGGGCTGGCTGGTGCATGCCTGGGGATGGGAGCACGTGTTCCTGGTGATGGGTGCGGCCGGCGTGCTGCTGGCCGCGCTGTGGAGAAAGACCATCTATGCACCGCGCGAGCATCCGCGCTTGTCGGCGCAGGAACTGGAGTACATCCAGCGCAACGGTGCACTGGTGGACATGGAGCAGCGCAACACGCCAAGCCAGCACGTCAAGGGAGCGCAATGGCATTACGCCAAGCAGCTGCTGGGCAATCGCATGTTGCTGGGCGTGTACATCGGCCAGTACTGCATTACCACGCTGACGTACTTCTTTTTGACCTGGTTCCCGGTGTATCTGGTCAAGGAGCGTGGCATGTCGATCCTGGAAGCAGGCTTCGTTGCCTCGCTACCGGCGGTGTGCGGCTTCATCGGCGGCGTGCTGGGCGGTTACGTGTCCGATCGCATGGTGCGGCGCGGCTACTCGCTCACCGTGGCGCGCAAGACGCCGATCGTGGTTGGCATGTTGATGTCGGTGACGATGATCGGCTGCAACTACGTGCAGGCCGAATGGATGGTGGTCGGCTTGATGGCGCTGGCGTTCTTCGGCAAAGGCATTGGCGCGCTCGGCTGGGCGGTGGTGGCCGACACCTCGCCCAAGGAAATCGCAGGGCTCTCGGGCGGCCTGTTCAACACCTTCGGCAACATGGCCGGCATCACCACGCCGATCGTGATCGGCTACATCGTCTCCACCACCGGCACCTTCGAGTGGGCCCTGGTGTTCGTTGGATTCAACGCCTTGCTGGCGGTGGTGTCTTACCTGGTGGTGGTCGGCCAGATCAAGCGGGTGGAGCTGAAGGCGCCGCCTGGCGGCCCGTCCATGCCCCTTCCTGCAGCGCTGTGATTCACGCGGAGATCCTTCAATGAACATCCATTCTTCAAGTGCGCGCAGCAGCGCGACACCACGCATCACCGACGTGCGCGTGGTGCCGGTCGCCGGGCAGGACAGCATGCTGCTGAACCTGAGTGGCGCGCACGCACCGTACTTCACCCGCAAAGTGCTGGTCTTGCGCGATTCCTCCGGGCGCATCGGCGTGGGCGAAGTGCCGGGCGGCGAGGCGATTGCCGCGCTGTTGCGCGAGGCCGCCGGGTTGATCCTTGACCGGCCCATTGCCGACTACCAGCGCATCCTCAATCAGGTGCGCGCAACCTTTGCCGACCGCGACAGTGCGGGCCGTGGCCTGCAGACCTTCGACCTGCGCATCACCATCCATGCGGTCACCGCGATCGAGTCGGCATTGCTGGACCTGCTTGGGCAATTTCTGGAGCAGCCGGTGGCTGCGTTACTGGGTGAAGGCCAGCAACGTGACGCGGTGGATGTGCTTGGCTATCTGTTCTTCATCGGCGACCGCCGCAAAGCCAGCGTGGCCTACCGCGATGGCAGCGGCGCGCGCGATCGCTGGGAATCGCTGCGTGACGAGGAGGCATTGACCCCCGAGGCCGTGGTTGCACTGGCGGAGGCGGCCTACGACAAATATGGCTTCCGTGATTTCAAGCTCAAGGGCGGCGTGCTGCGCGGCGAGCAGGAGATCGAGGCCATCCGCGCCTTGCATGCACGCTTCCCGCAGGCGCGCATCACGCTCGATCCCAATGGCGCGTGGTCGCTGGAGCAGGCCATTGCGCTGTGCCGCGATCTGCACGGCGTGCTGGCGTATGCCGAAGACCCATGCGGTGCGCAGGATGGGTATTCCGGGCGCGAAGTCATGGCCGAGTTTCGGCGTGCCACCGGCCTGCCCACGGCCACCAACATGATCGCCACCGACTGGCGCCAGATGGGCCATGCCATCCAGCTGCAATCGGTGGATATTCCGTTGGCCGATCCGCATTTCTGGACGCTGCAAGGTTCGGTGCGCGTTGCGCAGATGTGTCGCGATTGGGGCCTGACCTGGGGTTCGCATTCCAACAATCACTTCGATATTTCGCTGGCCATGTTCACCCACGTGGCCGCCGCCGCACCCGGGCGCGTAACGGCGATCGATACGCACTGGATCTGGCAGGACGGTCAACGCCTGACGCACGCGCCGTTGACAATTGCAGGCGGCCAGATCCAGGTGCCTGCCAAACCGGGCCTGGGCATCGAGTTGGACATGGACGCACTGGATGCGGCGCATCGCACCTATCAGAGCCTGAGCCTGGGTGCCCGCGACGACGCGGCAGGCATGCAGTGCCTGATTCCAAACTGGGCATTCGACAACAAGCGTCCGTGCCTGGTGCGCTAGCTGTGGCGTCGCAGGCCAAGACGGGTGCATTGCGCCAGGTTGCATGCACCGCTTCACCACCGCGGAGGGCGGTTGACATGAAACACGTACTGGCACTCGGCAGCGCCGCGCTGCTGGCGGTTGGTGCCGCCGGGCGCGCACGCGCACAGGCACCGGACGATGGGTTCTGGGATGGCGCGGGCGTGGACGTCACTGCGCTCAACTTCTATTACAACCGTGACTTCCGCAGTGGCGAAGGGCAGGGCAAACGCGCCGAATGGGCACAGGGCTTCGTGGTGGATGCCAAGAGCGGCTACACCCGTGGTCCCGTCGGTGCCGGCCTGGATCTGCTCGGCATCGGCGACTTCAAGCTCGATGGCGTGCGCGCCGAGGGCGGCACCGGCTTGCTGCCCAATAACGACGATGGCACCGCGCAACACGCGCTGATGCGGGTGGCGCCCACACTCAAACTGCGTGCCTCGCAAACCGAATTGAAGTGGGGCAGCTTCATTCCCAACGAGCCGCTGGTACGCGCCAGCATCACCCGCATCATGCCGGAGACGTTTCAAGGCGTGACGCTGGAATCCAAGGACGTGCCCAAGCTCGATCTGCTGCTCGCGCGTTTCACCAGTGCCTGGTATCGCGACGGCGATTCGCGCGTGCCGATCACCTTGACCAACAAGAACCGCCGTTTTCTGGGGACCCCGGATGCGGATGCGTTGAATCTGGTGTCGGCCACCTACAGCGTTGCGCCCGGCACGCAGCTGCGCTATCAGGGCGCGCTGATGGAAGACATCTATCGCCAGCAGCTCTACAACCTGATCCAGACGCACGCCTTCGGCAAGGATCAGTTGCGTGTAGACCTGCGCTATTTCCGCACCGATGACGTCGGCCAATCGCGTGCCGGGCCAATCGACAACCGCATGTTCAGCAGCATGGTGTCCTGGCGCACTGGCGGGCATGAATTCGGCGCCGGCTATCAACGCCTGTCCGGGCCCAGCGCCATGCCCTGGCCAGGCGGTACCGACGGCAATGTCTTCAACTGGACCTTCATCAACGACTTTCTCGAACGCGGCGAGCGCAGCTGGCAGCTGCGTTACAGCATCGATGGCAAGAGCATCGGCATCCCCGGGCTCAGCGTCATGGCACGCTACATCCACGGCGATGACGCGCGGCCTGCGACCTATGCAGGCGAAGGCCGCGAGTGGGCGCGTGACGTGCTCACCACCTACCGGTTTCAGAGCCCGCGTCTCAAGCATTTCAGCGTGATCTGGTTCAACGGTACGTTTCGCTCCAACTACCAGCGCAACGTCGACGAGAATCGATTGATTCTGCAATACAAGCGCCAGTTCGATACGCCTGGCCAGTGATGTTCCTCTCCCCTGTTTGCAAGGTAAGCCCATGATGTCCGCCACCCAGCAACTGCCGCGCTGGCTCAGTCTGCAAGCGCATCCTCAGGACAACGTCGCCATCGTCGTCAACGATGGCGGTGCGCCGCCGGGCGCCACGTTCCAGGACGGGGTGACCGCGATCGAGCACATTCCGCAAGGTCAAAAGATTGCATTGCAGGCGCTGCGCAAGGGCACGGCAGTGCGCCGCCTGGGCGCGGTCATCGGCACTGCGGCCGACGACATCGCACGCGGCGCCTGGGTCAGCGAGCAGTTGCTGGAGATGCCCACCGCACCGGAACTGGCAGCACTGGATCTGACGCCGCAGCCACCGGCTGCCGCCGCGCCACTGGAGGGGTATACGTTCCAGGGCTATCGCAATCGCGATGGCAGCGTCGGCACCCGCAACATTCTCGGCATCATGACCAGCGTGCAGTGCGTGGTGGGTGTGCTGGGCCATGCGGTTGCCCGGATCCGCGCCGAACTGCTGCCCAAGTACCCCAATGTCGATGACGTGGTGGCGATCAATCATGTCTACGGCTGCGGCGTGGCCATCACCGCGCCCGAGGCCATCATTCCCATCCGCACGCTGCGCAATATCGCGCGCAGCCCCAACTTCGGCGGGCAGGCGTTGATCGTGGGCCTGGGCTGCGAAAAACTCGCGCCCGAGCGCCTGCTGCCGGACGATGCCAGCGCCGACGACAGCGGCATCTATCGGCTACAGGAGGCCAGCCTGGGCTTCGCCGACATGGTTGGCTCGATCATGCAGATGGCCGAAGAACGGCTGCGCCACCTCGACACCCGCCGCCGCGAAACCGTGCCGGCCAGCGAGCTGGTGGTGGGCATGCAATGTGGTGGCAGCGATGCGTTTTCAGGCGTCACTGCCAACCCGGGCCTGGGCATCGCGGCCGACCTGCTGGTGCGTGCCGGCGCGACCGTGATGTTTTCGGAAAACACCGAAGTGCGCGATGGCATCCACCTGCTGGTGCCACGCGCCGCCAATGCCGAGGTCGCCAAGGCGCTGGTGCGCGAGATGGCCTGGTATGACGCCTACCTGGCGCGCGGCCAGGCCGACCGCAGCGCCAACACCACCCCGGGCAACAAGAAGGGCGGGCTGGCCAATATCGTGGAAAAGGCGATGGGCTCGATCGCCAAGTCCGGCTCGTCACCCATCAACGGCGTGGTGCCGCCGGGAGAGCGGGTCAAGGGGCGCGGCTTGCAGTACTGCGCCACGCCGGCCAGCGATTTTGTCTGCGGCACCTTGCAGGTGGCCGCCGGCATGAACCTGCACGTCTTCACCACCGGGCGTGGCACGCCGTACGGGCTGAGCATGGTGCCGGTGATCAAGGTGGCCACGCGCACCGAGTTGGCGCAGCGCTGGTCCGATCTGATGGATATCGATGCCGGTGGGGTGGCGAGCGGGGCCAAGACGCTGGACCAACTCGGCTGGGAACTGTTCCAGCGCTATCTCGATGTAGCCAGCGGGCAGCGCACCTGGACCGAGCAACACCGCCTGCACAACGACCTGGCCTTGTTCAATCCGGCGCCGATCACCTGAGCGCCGGCTGCCGAGGACGGCTGATGGCCGCCGAGCGCTGCCGCGTAGGGCGCGCCGGCGGTGGCCACGCTGCCATGGCCCGTGCCTGGCGTGCGCCGATACAATGGGCGTTCGTTTTCAGTGTTGACGGAGTTCCCATGTCCCAGATCATCCATACCGATCAGGCGCCTGCCGCCATCGGTCCGTATTCCCAGGCCGTGCGTGCCGGCAACACCGTGTATTTTTCCGGGCAGATTCCGCTGGACCCGGCCACCGGCGAGATCGTGCCCGGCGACATCGGCGCGCAGGCGCGGCGTGCGTTCGACAACCTCAAGGCCGTGGCCGAAGCCGCGGGCGGCTCGCTCGACAAGATCGTACGTTTGGGCCTGTACCTGACCGATCTGGGCCAGTTCGCCGCCGTCAACGCGGTGATGCAGGAATACTTCCAGGCGCCGTTCCCGGCGCGCTCGACCATTGAGGTGTCGGGCCTGCCCAAGGGCGCTGGCTTCGAGGTCGACGCAGTGATGGTGCTCGACTGACTGAAGGCGCGATTCGCCGTGCCGCGCGCGCGTTCCGTCACCCCAAGCCTGGCCGTCGCTGGCCAGGCGCCGCTTTCCAGCTTGCCCGGGGTCGGCCCGAAAGTGGCCGAGAAATTTGCCGCGCGCGGCATTCTCAGCCTGCAGGATCTGTGGCTGCATCTGCCGCTGCGCTACGAAGACCGCACCCGCCTGACCACCATCGCGCAGTTGCAGGGCGGGGTGCCGGCGCAGATCGAGGGGCGTGTGGAAGCGATGGAGCGCGGCTTCCGCTTCCGCCCGGTGTTGCGCGTGGCAATGTCGGACGACTCGTACGGCACGCTGGTGCTGCGCTTCTTCCACTTTCGCGCGGCCCAGGTTGCGCAGTTTTCCCCGGGCACGCGCTTGCGCGTGTTCGGCACGCCCAAGCCTGGCCAGAACGGCTGGGAAATCGTTCACCCCAGTTACCGCGTCCTGGCGCCGGATGAAGATGCGGGCCTGGGCGATTGCCTGGACCCGGTGTATCCGGTGCTGGAAGGTGTCGGGCCGGCCACGCTGCGCAAGCTGATCGGCCAGGCATTGGAGCGTTTGCCTCCGGAGGCCGCGCTGGAACTGCTGCCGCCGCACTGGTTGCAGGACGAACAGCTGCCGTCGCTACGCAGCGCGCTGCTGACCATGCATCGCCCACCGGTGGACACCGACCCGCAGCAACTGCTGGCCGGCGGACATCCGGCGCAACAGCGATTGGCCATCGAAGAACTGCTGGCGCATCAAGTGAGCCTGCGCCGGCAACGCATCGCGCTGCAGCGCTTCCGCGCACCGCAGTTGCGCGGTGGCCGCTTGGTGCAGCAGTTACGCAAGGCCTTGCCGTTCCAGCTCACCGGCGCGCAGCAGCGCGTGTTCGAGCAGATCGCCCACGATCTGGCGCAGCCGGCACCGATGCTGCGGCTGGTGCAGGGCGATGTGGGCAGCGGCAAGACCGTGGTGGCGGCACTGGCCGCGATGTTGGCGGTCGAACACGGCAAACAAGTGGCCCTGGCTGCGCCCACCGAGCTGCTGGCCGAGCAGCATCTGGCCAACCTGCGTGGCTGGCTGGAACCGCTGGGCGTGCGCATCGTCTGGCTGGCCGGCAAGGTCACCGGCAAGGCGCGCGCCGCGGCGATGGCCGAAGTAGCCTCCGGGCAGGCACAGGTGGTGGTGGGCACGCATGCGCTGATGCAGGACGCGGTGGTCTTCCACGATCTGGCGCTGGCCATCATCGACGAGCAGCACCGCTTCGGCGTGCATCAGCGCCTGGCGCTGCGCGACAAGGGTGCGGCTGCCGGCAGCGTGCCGCATCAACTGGTGATGACCGCCACGCCGATCCCGCGCACGCTGGCAATGGCGGCCTATGCGGATCTGGACGTCTCGGCCATCGACGAACTGCCGCCCGGCCGCACGCCGGTGCAGACCATCGTGCTGAGCGCCGAGCGCCGGCCCGAGCTGGTGGAGCGCATTCGCGCCGCGTGTGCCGAAGGCCGGCAGGCGTACTGGGTCTGTACCCTGATCGAAGAAAGCGAAGACACCGACAAGGGCGCGCAGAACGGCCCGCCGCGCATCGAAGCACAGGCCGCGCAGGTCACCTTCGAAACGCTCTCGGCGCAACTGCCGGGCGTGCGCGTGGCGCTGGTACACGGGCGCATGAAACCGGCCGAAAAGCAGCAGGCCATGCTGGATTTCAAGCAGGGCCGCACCGATCTGCTGGTCGCCACCACCGTGATTGAAGTGGGCGTGGATGTGCCCAACGCCTCGCTGATGATCATCGAGAACGCCGAGCGCCTTGGCCTGGCCCAGTTGCACCAGTTGCGCGGGCGGGTCGGGCGCGGCGCGGCGGCGTCCAGCTGCGTGCTGCTCTACCAGGGCCCGTTGTCGCTGATGGCACGCCAGCGGTTGGAGACCATGCGCCAGACCAACGATGGCTTCGTGATTGCCGAAAGGGATCTGGAGCTGCGTGGCCCCGGCGAGTTGCTGGGTACGCGCCAGACCGGTCTGGCGAGTTTCCGCATCGCCGACCTGGCGCGCGATGCCGGCCTGCTGCCGCGGGTGCAGGTGCTGGCGGAGCGCTTGCTCGACGAAGCGCCGGAGATCGCCGACCGCGTGGTCGCACGCTGGATCGGTGGCGCAGTGCGGTATGCGGCCGCTTGAGTGGCGGGGATTGGGGATTTGGGAGTGGGGATTTGTCAGGGCGGGGCTGCTGCCTCATCTGATTCGCTTGCCTCGCCGATCCTTGCGAAGATGCGACAACGAATCCCGAATGACCAATTCCGAATCCCATGACAAAAAAGATACCGCTGCTGATCGACACCGACCCGGGCGTGGATGACGCGCTGGCGCTGCTGATGGCGTTCAACGATACCCGCCATGACGTGGTCGGCCTGACCATCGCCGCAGGCAATGTCGGTCTGGAGCACACCGTGCGCAATGCGCTCAAAGTGTGCGAGGTGGCCGGTCGCGCCGATGTGCCGGTGTATGCGGGCTGCCCGCAACCGCTGCTGCACCCGTCGGTGGACGCGGCGCATGTGCATGGCATCGACGGCTTCGGCGATGTCGGCCTGCCGCCTGCCGCGCGGGCTGCGGACGCCGAGCATGCCGCGCTGGCCATCCTGCGGCTGTCGCACGTGCATGCAGGCGAGTTGTTGCTGGTGGCACTTGGCCCGCTGACCAACCTCGCCCTGGCTCTGACCCTGGACCCGACCCTGCCACAGCGTGTGGCGCGGCTGGTGGTGATGGGCGGGGCGCTGACCGGGCACGGCAACATTACCGCCGCGGCTGAATTCAATATCGGCTTCGACCCGGAGGCGGCGCATATCGTGTTCCGCGGGTTTCCGCAGTTCGATGTGGCCGATTGGGAGGCGACCGTCGCGCACGGCCTGCTGCACCGTGATGTGGAGCAGTGGCTGGCGGCCGATTCGCCGCGTGCACGCTTCTACGAAGAAATCTCGCGCAAGACCCGGCTGTGGTCGGAGGACAGCCGGGGCGAGTACTGGTATGCCGCCGACGCGTTGGCGATGGCCTTCGCCCTGCACCCGGACGGCGCGCAGCGCCTGGAGCAGCGGCCGGTGCACATCGAATTGTCGGGCACGCACACCCGCGGCATGACCCTGGTGGACTGGAACCGGCAGGGCGGGGCGGCCGACAACGCCACCCTGTTGCTGGACTACGACCGCCAGCGCTTCTACGGCCTGGTCGGGCAGGCGCTGGCGGCCGGCTAGGGCCGGCTTGCACCGGGTGCCGGGCGGTGGCTATAATGCCCGGCTTACCCAGGCAGCCCGGCGCCAAGTCCATGAAAGATAACGTTCATCCCAGCTACAACGACGTCGTCTTCCACGACGTGACCTCGGATTTCAAGATCCTGACCCGTTCCACCATGAGCTCGAAAGAGACCGTGAAGTGGGAAGACGGCCAGGACTATCCGCTGATCAAGGTGGAAATTTCCTCCGCATCGCACCCGTTCTATACCGGCAAGCACAAGGTGATCGACACCGGCGGCCGTATCGACAAGTTCCAGAAGCGCTACGCGCGCTGAGCTTGCAGGACGGGCTGTACCGGCAACGGCCGCGCATTGCGCGGCCGTTGTTTTTTGGGGAATTCCCGCTTCGCTTTTGCGCCCCTGACGGGTGCGTCTACGACTTCTGTCCAAGCGACGGCCAAAATGCTGCTGTGCGATAATGACGTGATCCGAGGCGATGCCTTGGACTTCCATCACGTGCCTGCCCATGTGGGATCAGGCGCCTTCCACTGAAGGAGCGTACACAGTGTCCGATCTTGATCAGGTCACGCTCAACGCCGGCGACAAGTCGGTCGTTCTGCCGGTTCTCAAGCCCACGTTGGGCAATGATTGCGTCGATATTTCCAAGCTGACCAAAGAAACCGGTCTGTTCACCTACGACTCGGGTTTCACCGCCACCGCCAGTTGCAAGTCGGCCATCACCTACATCGATGGCGACAATGGCGTGCTGCTGTACCGCGGCTACCCGATCGAACAGTTGGCCGAGAAGTCCAGCTTCCTGGAAGTTTCGTATCTGCTGATGAACGGCGAACTGCCGACGGCGGACGAATTCAAGAAGTTCGACCACGAAGTGACGCATCACACGATGATGCACGAGTCGCTGAAGAACTTCCTCGGCGGTTTCCGCCACGATGCACACCCGATGGCCATGCTGGCCGGGTCGGTGGCCTCGCTGTCGGCGTTCTACCACGACACCCTGGACCTCAACGATCCGGAGCAGCGCCGTCAGGCCGCCATCCGTCTGATCGCCAAGGTGCCGACCCTGGCTGCTGCGGCGTACCGTTACTCGATCGGCTGGCCGATCCGCTATCCGCGCAACAACCTGAACTACGTCGACCGCTTCCTGCACATGATGTTCGAAGTGCCGAGCGAGCCGCTGGAGATCAACCCGGTCGTTGCCAAGGCACTGGATCTGCTGTTCATCCTGCACGCCGATCACGAGCAGAATGCCTCCACCTCGACCGTGCGTCTGGTCGGTTCGACCGGTGCCAACCCGTACGCGTCCGTGGCAGCTGGTATCACCGCGCTGTGGGGCCCGGCACACGGTGGCGCCAACGAAGCCGTGCTGAAGATGCTGGAAGAGATCGGCACCGCTGACAACGTCGAGTCCGCCGTGGCCAAGGCCAAGGACAAGAACTCCTCGTTCCGTCTGATGGGCTTCGGTCACCGCGTCTACAAGAACTTCGACCCGCGCGCCAAGATCATCCGCGAGATGACCCACAAGGTGCTGGGCGAGCTGGGTGTCAACGACCCGCTGCTGGAAGTTGCCCTGAAGCTGGAAGAAGCCGCGTTGAAGGACGACTACTTCGTGCAGCGCAAGCTGTACCCGAACGTGGACTTCTACTCGGGCCTCATCTACAAGGCGCTCAATATCCCGGTGGAAATGTTCACCGTGATGTTCGCCATTGCCCGCACCGCCGGCTGGGTGTCGCATTGGCTGGAGCAGCAGGTCGACCCGGAAATGAAGATCGGCCGTCCGCGCCAGATCTACACCGGCTACGACAAACGCGACTACACCGACGCCGGCAAGCGCTAAGCGCCCCGGAGTTGGTTGTTTGACCAAACGCCCCGCATTGCGGGGCGTTTTGCGTTGCGGCCTGGAGTGCTGTGGGCAGTGCCGGGCCGGTCCTGGCGCAATGCAATGGTGCGGTCTGCTGCTTACCGCAGTGGCTGCACGTAGCCCTGAATCTCTTCGTCCGCCAGCAACTGCCGCAACTGCGCTGCAGAGGCGCGTGCCATCGGTTTTTCGTCCAGCTGCGATAGCGGTGCCTGGCGCAGTGCGTCGTATGGCAGCACTGTCAGGTCGAAGGTCAGGTCTTCCGCGCTGAACAGCCACACTGGAAACTCGCTGCTACGTTCGCGATCCAGGCGCAGCCGGCGCGTGCGCAATTCGGCAGGAATACGGTGTTCTTCGAGAAATCGTTGCACTGCATCGGCATCGTCGCTGTGCAGCTGCAATTGCACCGGCGCTTTGGCGTCGGCGGTGCCATCCAGTACCGGGCCGGTCAGCCGTGGCTGGAAAGGGCTGAGGAAATCCAGCGCACGTAACGCGGCCTCGCGCCGTTGCCGCAAGCGCACGCCATGCTCGGGGCCGGCGAACAGACGCTGATACTCGCGCAGCGCGTCTTCGATCTCGCGGTTGCGTGGCAGTGATGCATCGTCGTGGATGCGGAGCCGGCTGGCCGCCTTGAGTTTGGCTTGATGGAAATCGCGGATGCCGCCTTCGGCCATCAGTCGGGCGGCCTCATGGGCGAGCCGGTGACGGCGCTCTCGGGTGCGCGTGTCGGCATGTTGGCGTGCGTGATGCATGGCCGGGCTCCCCTGTCTGAACCTGACTTCGACTCTACACGAGCGTAGTGAAGTTGCCGATGACAATCGTTGGGGAGATAGCGCCGCCTGGACGCGGCGTTGGCAGGTGATCGGCTACCGCGCTCAGGCATCGCATGGGCGCTGCGCGCGGCGGCGATGAAACCTGTCACGCATGCGTGGCGAACGCTGGGCATCCGCAGCGCGGATAGGAACTGTGGGGCGTCGCGCATACGTTCAGTGCCGGCACTGAGTTGGCCCAGGTAGCGTGCATGTCCTGGGCGTCGATAACGCAGCGAGATGCGGCATGGCGGAGGAGGCCATCGCAACCGATCAGCAACGCCCAGCATCACGCCGCATCAATCGCTTGCCCAAAAAAAACAGCGGAGCCACCTGGGCTCCGCTGCTGGCATCACACCGCCTGGAACAGCTTTAGAAGATGTCGAACGCTTTTTCGTCCTGCTGTTCCTGCAGACCGTAGTCGTAATCCTGCAGACGGTCGAGGTCTTCGTTCTTGACCCACTCCACCGCGCCATTGATGGTCGCCTGTGTCATGCCATCGGGCGGGTCGTTGGCCGCGATCGGCTTGTCCTTCAAGGCCACGCGCATGTAGTCGATCCAGATCGGCAGCGCGGCCTTGCCGCCGTATTCGCGATACCCCAGCGAGCGGAAGTCGTCGCGACCAACCCACACCGTGGTGGCGTACGGGCCGCCAAAGCCGGAGAACCAGGCGTCGCGGTGATCGTTGGTGGAGCCGGTCTTGCCACCCACATCTTCGCGTCCCAGCACCTTGGCCGCGGTGCCGGTGCCGCGCTGGACCACGTCGCGCATCATCGAGACCAGCTGATACGCAGTGCGCTCGTCGATGGCGCGGGGCGCGATCTTGGTTTCGGCGGTGGCTGCGGGGGTAGTTTCCGCAGGCGTGGCAGGCGTGGCAGGCGTCGCGGCGGCTGGCTCGATCGACTTGGGCAGCGCGGGCGCGCCGAAGTTGAAGCCATCCACCACCTGGCTGACCGGGGCGGCGGTGCCGCCCTGCGTGGCGCAGGTGCGGCAGGCCACAGCGGGCACTTCCTTGAAGACCACATTGCCGTCGCGGTCCTTCACCTCGTCCACGATCCAGGTGTCCACACGCGAGCCGCCATTGGCGAACACCGCGTAACCGCGTGCCACCGACAGCGGTGTCAGCGATGCGGTGCCCAGCGACATCGACAGGTTGGGCGGCAGCTCGGCCTCCTGGAAGCCGAACTGGCTGATGTACTTGCGCGCGAAATCGACGCTGATCGCATCCAGCAAACGCACCGACACCAGATTGCGCGACTGCACCAGCGCCTCACGCAGGCGCATCGGCCCACGGAAGCCGCCGCCATCATTCTGTGGCGACCAGGTCTTGCCGCGGCGGTCGCGGAACACCACCGGTGCATCCAGCACAATCGAGGCCGGGTTGAAGCCCTTCTCGAACGCCGCCGCATACACGAACGGCTTGAAGCTCGAGCCCGGCTGGCGTCGCGCCTGGGTGGCGCGGTTGAACTTGTTGCCGGCAAAACTGAAGCCGCCGACCAGAGCGCGCAACGCGCCACTGTTGGCGTCCAGCGACACCAACGCGGCCTGGCCGCGCGGCAGCTGATCGATGATCCACTCGCCGTCCTTTTCGCCGGCACGGATGCGGGTCAGGTCGCCGCGGGTCAGCAGCTTGGCCGGAGTCTTGTTGGTCCAGCGGCTGGCGCTGGCCGGCAAGGTCAGCTCGGTCTTGTCGCTCTGCACGACGGTCACACCGCCGTCGGCGTTGGTGCGCGCCACGATCACGGCGCGCAGGCCGCCTTGGGTGAACACGCCCGACAGATGCTTGGCCAGGGCCGGCGCATCCGCATCGGCGGCGACATCGAAGTGCTGCTCCACGCCGTGCCAGCCATGGCGGTGGTCGTACAGGCGCAGGCCTTCGGCAACCGCCGCATCGGCGCCGGTCTGCAAGGTGGAATCGATGGTGGTGGTGACGTGGTAGCCCTTGTTGAGCACGTCGCCGCCGTACTTGGCGATCATTTCCTGGCGCACCAGCTCGGCCACGTATGGGGCATAGACCTCCACCGGTGGCTCGTGCGGCTTGGCGTGCATCGGCACCGCCTTGGCCGCGTCGGCCTCGGCCTGGGTGACGAAGCCCAGGTCGGCCATGCGCTGCAGCACGTAGTAGTCGCGGCGTTCGCGCGCGCGCTCGGGGTTGCTGATCGGGTTGCCGCTGGACGGGAACTTGGGGATGCCGGCCAGCGAGGCCATCTCGTCCAGGCTCAGGTCGGCCATCTTCTTGCCGTAGTAGTACTCGGCTGCAGCACCCACGCCGTAAGCGCGGTTACCGAAGAAGCTCTTGTTCAAATACAGCTCGAAGATTTCGTCCTTGGTCAGCTCGCCCTCGATCTTGCGCGCCAGTAGGATCTCGGCCAGCTTGCGGGTGTAGCTGTATTCGGAATTGAGAAAGAACTGCCGCGCCACCTGCTGGGTGATGGTCGAGCCACCCGGCACGCGCTTGGCGTCGGTACTGGCCAGCAGCCAGACCGCGCGGGCGATGCCCTTGTAGTCCACGCCGCCATGCTCGTAGAAGCGCGCATCCTCGGTGGCCAGGAACGCCTGCTTGAGCCGCTCCGGAACCTCCTTCATCTGGATGGGGTAGCGGCGCGTCTCGCCATAGACGGCCATCAGCCGGCCATCGCTCGAGTACACGTACATCGGCTCCTGCAGTTCGACCTGCTTGAGCGATTGCACGTCCGGCAACTTGGAGGAAATGGCGTAGTACAAGCCGCCGGCGGCAATAGCACCAAGCACGGCAAGCACGACGAGCGTGGCCAGGATCCAGCCCAGCCAACGGCGAATACGGAGCATGTAAGAGAGATTCCGATTGCAGATTTCTTGGTCACAGAGTATAGATGACGCCGGGTTTGGCTGGGGCCGAACTCTGGGGATCGCAGAAGACACCACTGGGGTCACGTCATGGAGCCATTGCTTCGTGCGTGAAGGGGTTGTCAACTGTTAAAATTTGATTATTAATGCGAGGACGCAACATATGCGTCCAAGTGCCCGTCGGCAGGGGAGTTTCCGTGGGGCTTTTACCCAAGAGTCAGTCGCCACTTATTGGTGTCGACATCAGTTCCACTGCGGTCAAGCTATTGCAGCTGTCGCGCAGCGGAAATCGTTTTCGCGTGGAACATTACGCTGTGGAACCGTTGCCGCCGAATGCGGTGGTGGAAAAGAACATCGTCGAAGTCGAAGCGGTGGGCGAAGCCATTCGCCGCGCCATCAACCGTTCCGGCAGCAAGGCCAAGAACGCGGCAGCAGCCGTGGCTGGCTCGGCGGTGATCACCAAGCTGATCCCCATGCCGGCGGATCTGGACGATAGCGATCTGGAAGCCCAGGTCGAGCTGGAAGCCACCAACTACATCCCGTACCCGATCGAGGAAGTGAATCTCGATTTCGAGGTGCTCGGCCCGATGCCCAACAGCCCGGACATGGTCCAGGTGCTGCTGGCGGCGTCGCGTTCGGAAAACGTCGAGCTGCGCCAATCGGCGCTGGAGCTCGGCGGCCTGGTCGCCAAGGTGATGGACGTGGAGGCCTTTGCGGTCGAGAACGCCTTCGCACTGGTTGCCAGCGAATTGCCGGTCGCCGCCGATGCGGTGGTGGCGCTGGTGGACATCGGCGCGACCATGACCACGTTGAGCGTGCTGCGCTCAGGGCGCAGCCTCTACAGCCGCGAGCAGGTGTTCGGTGGCAAGCAGCTCACCGACGAAGTAATGCGCCGCTACGGCCTGACCTATGAAGAAGCTGGCCTGGCCAAGCGTCAGGGCGGCCTGCCGGAGAGCTACGAGGTCGAAGTGCTGGAGCCGTTCAAGGAAGCGACGGTGCAGCAGATCAGCCGCCTGTTGCAGTTCTTCTATGCGGGCAGCGAGTTCAATCGCGTCGATTGCATCGTGCTGGCAGGCGGCTGCGCCGCGTTGTCGCGCCTGCCGGAGATGGTGGAAGAACAGCTGGGCGTGACCACCGTGGTCGCCAACCCGCTGGCACAGATGACGCTGGGCCCGAAGGTTCAGGCCCATGCGCTGGCGCTGGATGCGCCTGCATTGATGATCGCCACCGGCCTGGCCCTGAGGAGCTTTGACTGATGGCAAGAATCAATCTATTGCCCTGGCGCGCCGAGCGTCGGAAGGCGCGCGAGCGTGAGTTCTATTCGATGCTCGGCTTCGCCGCGCTCGCTGGCGTGGTGTTGTCGGCGCTGATCTGGTTCTACTACGACGGGCAGATCAGCGGGCAGACCGAGCGCAACGCGTTCCTGACCACCGAGATCGACAAGGTCAAGGCGCAGAACGAAGAGATCAAGGAACTCGACAAGAAGAAAGACCGCCTGCTGGCGCGCAAGAAGGTCATCGAGGAACTGCAGGCCAACCGCTCGCAGATGGTGCACCTGTTCGATTCGCTGGTGCGCACCATTCCCGATGGCGTGGCGCTGACCAACATCAAGCAGGATGGCGACATCCTCACGCTGGAAGGGCGCTCGCAGTCCAACGCGCGCGTCAGTGCCTACATGCGCAACCTGGAAGGCTCGGGCTGGATGACCAATCCGGATCTGTCGATCATCGAGGCCAAGAGCCAGGACAAGGCCGCCGGCCAGCCTGCGGCTTCGTCGATGGACACCAAGACCTTGCCGTACGTGTTCACGTTGAAGGTCAAGCTGGCCAACCCGAACGAGGCCGACAAGAACGGTACCGCGCCGGTTGACGGCCAGGCACCGGGCGCAACCCCGGCGGCCACGCCAGCCGGCGCAGCGCCTGCACCGGCAGCGACACCGGCAACAACGCCTGCGCCGGCCGCACCGGCCGCGCCTGCACCCGCACAAGCGGCACCGGCGCAATCCACTCGGCCGCAGGAGGGGGCGGCGTCATGAGTAAGAAATCATTCAAGCTCAGCGATCTGGACTTCAACAACATCGGCGGTTGGCCGCAGCAGGCGCGCATCGTGTTCTGCGTGGTCGTCGGCCTGTTCATCATGGTGCTGGCCTGGTTCCTGTTGATCAGCAGCAAGCGCGATGAACTCGAAGGCCTGGAAGGCACCGAAACGCAGCTGCGCACCGAGTTCGAGACCCAGCAGGGCCGTGCGGTGAATCTGGAGCCGCTCAAGCAGCAGCTCGCACAGATGGAGCAGGTGCTGCAGCAGATGCTGCGCCAGCTGCCCAGCAAGACCGAAATGCCGGACCTGATCATCGACATCTCGCAGACCGCGCTGTCCAGTGGCCTGTCCAACGAGCTGTTCCAGCCGGGTCCGGAATCGCCGAAGGAGTTCTACGCCGAGAAGCCGATTGCCCTGCGCATGGTGGGCAGCTACCACCAGTTCGGCGCCTTCGTCAGCGGTGTGGCCTCGCTGCCGCGCGTGGTGATCCTGACCATGCACGACATCAACCTCAAGCCCAAGGACGCCAAGGCCGGCATCACCCCACGGGGTGCGCTGGAGCTGTCCGGCACGGTCAAGACCTATCGTTATCTGGACGATGAGGAAATGGCCGAGCAGGAAAAGGCTGCGGCCGACGCGGCGAAGAAGGGCGGCCAATGACCATGAAATTGCTCAAGATCCTGTCCTGCGTGGCGCTAATTGCAGTGTTGCCGGCGTGCACCCGCGGTGTGACCAGCACCCCGGGCGATGCGCCGAATCTGGAAGCGTGGGTGGCCGAAGTGCGTGCGCGTCCTGCGCCGCCGCTGGAGCCGTTGCCGGTGATGCAGCAGTTCGAGACGTTCGAATACGCGGCGCAAGTGATGCGCGACCCGTTCAGCGATGCCTGGGTCAGCGCGGAAGGCGGCAATGGCACGCGTCCGGATCCGAACCGGCGCAAGGAGCCGTTGGAAGCCTTCCCGCTCGATGCCCTCGACATGGTGGGGACCATTGGAGGTGGCTCGGGCCTGATCGCATTGGTCATGGCACCTGACAAGGTGACCTACCGGGTGCGGCCGGGTGTGTATCTGGGGCAGAGCGATGGCCGGGTGACCGGGGTCTACGAAGACCGCATCGAGCTGATTGAACTTGTACCGGACGGTGCGGGTGGATGGCTGGAACGGCCTGCCGCGCTCGCATTGGATGATCAATAAAGTGATAGGGGATAGCACGATGACTTTTTCCAACGCCCAGCGCCTGCGTCCGGTCCGGCGCCAGGCAATGCTCCGGGCCTGCGCGCTGGGGTTCGCGCTGGCGCTGGCGAGCGGCAGTTCGCTTGCCGCCGCCGCGCTGGCCCAGCCTGCGCAGGATCCGGCCAAGACCGCTCCGGCCAGCCTGGCGGTGTCCAAGATCGACTTCAAGCGCGGCGATGACGGCGCAGGCCGCCTGATCCTGCAGTTCGACGGCCAGGGCGCCAGCCCCGACCTGCGCACCCAAGGCGACAACGTGCTGGTCGACATCAGCAACGCCCGCCTGCCTGCCGAACTGCAGCGCCCGCTCAACGTCACCGACTTCGCCACCCCGGTGCAGCGCGTCGAGGTCAAGCCATCCGGTGGCGGCTCGCAGCTGGTGCTGTCGACCAAGGGTGCATTCGACTCGCTGGCTTACCAGACCGGCAACGAATACGTGGTGGAAATCACCCCGCGCAAGGGCCAGCCGGCCGTTGGCGGCGTGAGCGTCAGCGCGGTGACGCAGGCGGCCGCGCAGATCGCCGCGCGCGGCTACAGCGGCCGCCCGGTGACGTTCAACTTCCAGGACGTGCCGGTGCGCACCGTGCTGCAGCTGATCGCCGAGGAATCCAACCTCAACATCGTGGCTTCCGATACGGTGCAGGGCAATGTCACGCTGCGCCTGATGAACGTGCCGTGGGACCAGGCACTGGACATCGTGCTGCGCGCCAAAGGCCTGGACAAGCGCCGCGATGGCGGCGTGGTCTGGGTTGCCCCGCAGCCGGAGCTGGCCAAGTTCGAACAGGACAAGGAAGACGCCCGCATCGCGATTGAAAACCGCGAAGAACTGATCACCGATTATGTGCAGATCAATTACCACAATGCTGCGGTGATCTTCAAAGCGCTGACCGAGGCCAAGGGCATTGGTGGCGGTGGCGGCGGTGGGCAGGGTGGTGGTGGACAGGGCCAGCAAGACAATGGCTTTTTGTCGCCGCGCGGTCGTCTGGTTGCCGACGAACGTACCAACACCTTGATGATCAGCGATGTGCCGAAGAAGGTCGCGCAGATGCGCGAACTGATTTCGCACATCGATCGTCCGGTGGATCAGGTGCTGATCGAAGGCCGCATCGTGATCGCTACCGACACGTTTGCGCGCGATCTTGGCGCAAAGTTCGGCCTGGGCGGCACGCATACCTATGGCGACAATGTCGCGACCATCGGTAGCGGTGCCACCGGTGGCGGCGTGGCCGCCGGCAGAGGCTTGAATGTGAACCTGCCGACAGGTGCATTCACCAGCGGTGCGACTGCACCGAGCCTTGCCTACACATTGCTTGGGTCCAACTTCAACCTCGACCTCGAGCTTTCTGCCCTGCAGCAGGAAGGGCGCGGTGAGGTGATCTCCAATCCCAGAATCGTTACATCTAATCAGCGCGAAGGTGTCATCAAGCAGGGTCGCGAAATCGGTTATGTCACGATTACAGGCGGTACGGCGGGTCAAGCCGCGACACCCAACGTCCAGTTCAAGGAAGTCTTGCTGGAACTGAAGGTGACGCCGACCATCACCAACGACAATCGTGTTTTCTTGAATATGAATGTCAAGAAAGACGAGGTCGATGAATTGATCGAATTGCCAAATTACGGCACGGTTCCCTCCATCAATCGGCGCGAAATCAACACCGCTGTGTTGGTGGACGATGGTCAGACTGTGGTGATTGGCGGTGTCTATGAATTCAGTGACCGCTCCAGCGTCAATAAGGTCCCGTTCCTTGGCGACGTCCCGTTCTTGGGAAATCTCTTCAAGAGCCGCGGCCGCAGCAAGGACAAGGCCGAGCTGCTGATCTTCATTACGCCGAAGGTCCTGCGCGTCGCATCAGCTGTTCGCTGATCCGTACCGCACTGAAGAAGCCGGGCATGCCGTGTGCATGCCCGGCTTTCTTGTGTCCGGAAGACGAGCATCAGGCATGACCCCGGTCACTCACTGAACATCTTCCGCCCGCACAGTGAACCAATCGCGTTCGAATCGGTCACACTGGGTCTATGAACGCACCGCCGCTCCTTCCGCCAGAAGCCGCCGCCGCGCCCGCCGAGGACCGGCTGCATGGTCAATTCACCGCGCTGCGCGAGTCGCTGGCGCAACGCATCGTGGGGCAGTCCGCGTTGGTCGAGCGGCTGCTGATCGCCTTGCTGGCCGACGGCCACCTGTTGGTGGAGGGCGCGCCCGGCCTGGCCAAGACCACCGCCATCCGCGCACTGGCCTCACGGCTGGAAACCGATTTTGCGCGTGTCCAGTTCACGCCGGACCTGCTGCCGGCCGATCTGACCGGCACCGAGATCTGGCGGCCGCAGGAAGGGCGCTTCGAGTTCATGCCCGGGCCGATCTTCCATCCGATTTTGCTCGCCGATGAAATCAACCGTGCGCCGGCCAAGGTGCAGTCGGCGCTGCTGGAAGCGATGGGCGAGCGGCAGGTCACGGTGGGCCGGCATACCTATGCCTTGCCGCAGCTGTTCCTGGTGATGGCCACGCAGAATCCGATCGAGCAGGAGGGCACGTTCCCGCTGCCGGAGGCGCAGTTGGACCGCTTTTTGATGCATGTGCGGATCGGGTATCCGCAGGCCGATGCGGAGGCCGAGATCCTGCGCCTGGCGCGTGAGACCGCACGCGATACGCTGGAGAAGCATGCGACGGTGCCGGACAAGATTCCGCTGGAGGATGTGTTCGCCGCACGCCGCGTGGTGCTGGATGTGCATCTTGCGCCCCAGCTTGAGCGCTACCTGATCGAGATCGTGCTGGCGTCGCGCGATGCGCAGCGTTACGACCCTGCGCTGGCGCGGCGTATCGCCTGGGGCGCAAGCCCGCGTGGCTCGATCGCGCTGGAACGCTGCGCGCGCGCACGTGCGTGGTTGTCCGGCCGCGATTACGTGACCCCGGACGATATCCGCGCCATCGCGCCGGACGTGCTGCGCCATCGCGTGCTGCCCAGCTACGAAGCCACCGCCGAAGGCTGGGATGGCGAACGCCTGGTCGCCGCGCTGTTGGAAAAGATTCCGCTGCCCTGATCGGGTAGCGTCGCTGCGGTATGCCGCCCTTTCGCCCGAAGCCGATCGCCTTGATGCCGTCCTCGCCTTCTGCTGCTGCCCCGTTGTCCGTCGCTGGCGATGGCGTGCGTCCGCAGCTGGCCGAGTTGATTGCGTTGCGCGGTGCCGCTCGCCAGCGGCATCAACCGGGCCGTGGCCGGCATGGGTTGGTGGGTCCGGTGCCGGCGGCAACACGCGGGCGTGGCATGGAATACGCCGAGTCGCGCGAGTACGTGGCCGGCGATGATGCGCGGCATATCGACTGGCGCGTCACCGCACGCACCGGGCGCGCGCACACCAAGTTGTTTCAGGCCGAACGCGAGCGGTTGAGCCTGATCGTGGCCGACACCGCGCCCGCGCTCTTCTTCGGCACACGGGTGCGCTACAAGTCGGTGCAGGCGGCACGCGCCGGTGCCGTGGCGGCCTGGCTGGCGCAGCGGCAGGGCGACCGGATTGCCGCGTTGCGTGGCACCGCCAGCGAAGCGCCGATTGCGCCACGCGCCGGGCAGCGCGGGGTGTTGCCGGTGCTGGATGCCTTGGCGCGCTGGTATGCGCAGCCGCCGGCCGATGATGCCGGGTTGCAGGTCGGGCTCGACCATGCGACACGCCTGTTACGCCCGGGCGCGCGCCTCACCGTGCTCGCCGATGCACGCAGTGCCGCCGCGGTGCCCGAGTCGCGCTGGTCGGGGCTCGCCCTGCATCACGAGGTGGTGGTGATCGTGCTGGTGGATCCACTGGAGCTGGCACCGCCCGCGCGTGCGCTCACCTTCGACGCGGGCGGGCAACGGATCACCGTGGACCTCACCACGCAGGCCGGGCGCGCGCAGTGGAATGCCGAATTCGTCGCGCCGCTGGAACGGTTGTCGACGCTGCTGCAGGCCCGTGGTGTGCGCCTGCACCGTCTGTCCACGGCCGATGCCAGTGATGCCTGGCTGGGCGGCGGCGTCTCTTCAGTGCGGGAGTCATCGCGATGACGCCCGACACCCTTCCGCTGCGCGATGTGCACCTGCCGCCGTCACCGTCGTGGTGGCCGCTGGCCTTGGGCTGGTGGCTGGTGATCGCGGCAATCGTTCTGGTGCTGGGCACGTTGGCTTTGTGGTGGTGGCGTCGCCGCCGGCGCGCCCAACGCTGGGCGGCGACCTTCGACGCTGCGCTGCAGGCGGCCAGCACGCCAGCGCAGCGGCTGGCGGCGCTGTCGGCGTTGCTGCGGCGTGCCGCGCGCACGGTTGACCCACAGGCCGATCGGCTGCAGGGCGATGCTTGGCTGCAATTGCTGGACGGCCGCAAGGGCCATGCGTTTTCGCAGGGCCCCGGCCGTGTGTTGCTGGACGGTGGGTTTCAACGTGACCCGGCAGTGAGCGATCTTGCGGCGGTGGAGCAGCTGGCACGCCAACGCTTCCTTCGCCTGATGCAGGGGCGGCGATGAACTGGCTGCAGTGGTCGCAATGGCAGGATGCGCTGGCGCACTGCGCGTGGCCGTGGGCCTGGTGGTTGATGCCGCTGCCGTTGCTGATGTGGTTCTGGCCGCAGCGCCGCACGCAGGCATCCGCATTGCGCGTGCCGTATGCCCAGCAGCTGCGTGCGATGGTAAGTGCGCCACGCATTCCATCGCTGCGTGCGCCGCGCTGGCTGGCGTGGCTGGGATGGTTTTTGCTGTGTGCCGCGCTGGCGCGTCCGCAACAACTGGGCGATGTGATCCAGCCGCCGCGGGAGGCACGCCAGATGATGCTGGCGGTGGACCTGTCCGGCAGCATGAGCGAACCGGACATGGTGCTGGGCGGCAATGTGGTGGACCGCCTGACCGCGGCCAAGGCGGTGCTCTCGGACTTTCTGGACCGGCGCGAAGGCGACCGGGTGGGCCTGTTGGTATTCGGGCAGCGCGCCTATGCGCTGACGCCGCTGACCGCCGACCTCACCAGCGTGCGCGATCAGCTGGCTGACAGCGTGGTGGGCCTGGCCGGGCGCGAAACCGCAATCGGTGATGCCATTGCCTTGTCGGTCAAGCGTCTGCGCGAGCAGCGCCATGGCCAGCGTGTCGTGGTGCTGCTCACTGACGGCGTCAACACCGCTGGCGTTCTCAACCCGCTGAAGGCGGCCGAGCTTGCCAAGGCCGAGGGCGTGCGCGTGCACACCATCGCGTTCGGTGGCAGCGGGAGCTATTCGTTGTTCGGGGTGCCGATTCCGGCCGGTGGCGGCGACGACATCGACGAAGACGGCCTGCGCAAGATTGCCGAGCAGACCGGTGGGCGCTTCTTCCGTGCCCGCGATACCGAGGAGCTGGCCGGCATCTACGCCGAGCTGGATCGCCTGGAGCCAGTGAAGGCCGCGGGGCCATCGGTGCAGCCGAAAGTCGAGCGTTATTACTGGCCGTTGGGCGCGGCGCTGCTGATTGGGTTGCTGGCCTACGCATTGCCGCGGAGATGGCGATGAACATGCTGAGTACCGCATTGAACACGCTGCATCTGCTGCGTCCGCAACTGCTGTGGGCGCTGGTGTTGATCGTGCCGGCGGCGGTGCTGTGGTTCCTGCGCCAGCGCGATGCGGACGTGTGGCGGCAAAGTGTCGATGCACATCTATTGCCACAGCTGCTGGTGACCGGCGGCCGCCGTGGGTGGTTCGGTTTTGTGCTTGCGGTTGTGGCCTACAGCGTGGCGGTCGTTGCGATGAGTGGGCCCAGTTGGCGGCAAACCGAGCGGCCGGTGTATCAATCCAACCGGCCGTTGGTGGTGGCGTTGGATCTGTCCTCCAGCATCAACGCCAACGATTTGCCGCCCTCGCGGTTGCTGCAGGCACGCGCCAAGCTGGCCACGCTGTTGCGCGAGCGTGCCGGTGGCGATGTGGCGTTGCTGGCATACGCGGGCGAGAGTTTTACCGTGGCGCCGCTGACCGAAGATGCGGCCAACGTGGCCCTGTTTCTGGATGCGTTGTCGCCGTCGGTGATGCCGGTGGATGGCAAGCGTGCGGACCGCGCTATCGAGGCGGCGGTGCAGCTGCTGTCGCAAGCTGGCTTCAAGCAGGGCGACATCCTGGTGATGAGCGACAGTGCCGATGAGTCGGCTGAAAGCGCTGCGCGGGTCGCGCGCTCGCGCGGCTTTAATGTCTCCACCTTGGGGGTGGGCAGCGCGCGTGGCGCGGCCTACCGCGCCGCGTCGGGTGAGATCGCGCAGGCGCGGCTGGACGAAGCGAGCTTGCGCGATCTCGCCGGCCAAGGCGGTGGTCGTTATGCACCGCTTGCCGCTGACGATGCCGACCTGCGTGCGCTGGGCGTGCTGGACCCGGCACAACAACCCGCGGCCGACGCCGCCGCCGCCGCGAACGGCAGCAAAACCTGGCTCGATGAGGGCTACTGGTTGCTGTTCCCGGTGATGGCGCTGGCGTTGTTGGCGTTCCGCCGGCGCGCAGCGGTGATGGTGCTGGCGTTGTTGTGTGTCGGGCCCTTTGTCGAACCGGCGCAGGCGGCGGAAGGGACGTTGTGGCAACGCGCTGACCAGGTGCAGCAGCAACGCCTGGACGCCGGTGTGCAGGCCTACCGCAAGGGCGATTTCGCCGCCGCGCAGAAGGCCTTCGAGGCCGTGCCCACCGACCAGGGCTGGTACAACCTTGGCAATGCGCTGGCCCGTCAGGGGCGCTACGACGATGCGATTGCCGCCTACGACCGTGCGCTGCGGCAACAGCCCCAGCTGCAGGACGCCATCGCCAACCGCGCCGCGGTGGACGCGGCGCGCAAGCGTCAGCAGCAGAACAAGGACGGCAAGGGCAAGCCGCAGCAAGACCAGAACAAGGGCGACAAACAGCAGGATCAGAACAAGGACGGGCAGGGCAAGCCGGAACAAACTCCCGGCAAGGACGGGCAGGATGGCAAGGGCGGCCAGGACGGCAAGCCGTCTTCGCAGCCGCCCAAGGACGGCCAGACGCCGGGCCAGCCGTCGCCAGCGGGGCAGGGCAAGCAAAAACAGCCCGACAGCCCGCCGCAGACGCCGGATGCCCAGGCCCAGCAGCAGGCCGATGCAGCGCAACGCCGCAAGATGGAACAGGCCATGGCGCAGGCCGGTGCCAAGGGCGCGCCCACAAAGGAGCAGCAGGCCGCCGCCGCGGCCGCTGCAGAAACGCCGGAGCAGCGCGAGCAACGGCAGGCGGTGGATGCATGGATCCGGCGCGTGCCGGATGATCCGGGCAGCCTGTTGCGCGCCAAATTCAGGCTGGAACACGAACGCAGGCAACGGGACGGACAATGACGGGCAACGGGCACTGGCGCCGTGTGGCGATATGGCTGCTGAGCAGCAGCGTGGCGATCCTGGCGTTGCCCGCTGGCGCGGTGACGCGCGCCTGGCTAGACCGTGACAGCATCGATGCGGGCGATGCGGTGACCTTGAACATCGAGACCGACCAGCGCGGCGCCGAACCCGATTACGGCCCGTTGCGCGGTGGGTTCGGGCTGGGGGCCAAGAACGCCAACCAGCAGATGCAGGTGACCAATGGTTCGGTGACCATCCGGGCGTTGTTCGGGGTGGTGATCACACCACGCCAGACTGGCGAGATCATCGTGCCGGCGATCCGGGTCGGCAACGAGCGCACCGAGCCGCTTCGGCTGCAGGTGGTGGCTACGGCTGTCGATGCCGGCGCTCCTGGGGCCGCTGGCGCAAGCGCGGCGCGCGGCAACGAAGAAGCGTTCGTCGAAACCCAGGTGGACGACCCACAGCCCTACGTGCAGCAGAGCGTGGGCGTGGTGGTGCGGCTGTACTACGCCACCCAGCTGGCCTCTGGCGAACTGGATCTGCAAGCCCCGGACGGCGCGTCGCTGCAGCGCGTTGGCGATGATGTGAGTTCGGCCAGGGCGGTCAACGGGCGGCAGTACAACGTGGTGGAGCGGCGCTACCTGCTGGTTCCCGAGCGCAGCGGCCGCCTGGTGGTGCCGCCGGCCCGCTTCAACGGGCGCGCGGTGGGTGGGTTCTTCGACGATTACTTCGGGCGCGGCAATGGCGAATTGAACGCGCGCAGCGCCAGCATTCCGCTGCAAGTGCGCGCGCAGCCGGCCAATGCGCCGCAGCCGTGGTTGCCGTTGCGCAGCCTGACGCTGCGCTACACCTCCACGCCGCAGCGGGCTACCGCCGGCGAGGCAGCGCAAATCGTGGTGGAAGCCAGCGCACGCGGCGCCACCCAGGCGCAGTTTCCGGAGCTGCCCACGCCCAGCGTGCCGGACGCGCAAGTGTTTGCCGAACCGGCGCATTACGAGGAGCGGTTTGTCGATGGCTCGCCACAGCTGCGGCTGACGCGGCGTTATTCGATCGTGCCTAATCGTGCAGGCCCACTGTTGATTCCTGGCCTGCAGGTGGCGTGGTGGGATGTGCGCGCGGCAGCGGCGAAGACGGCATCGCTGCCGGACCTCACGCTGGATGTGGCGGCAGGCAGCGGTGCATTCGCAGCGCCCGCAGCGGCGCCTTCGCCAGCCAGCCAGCCAGCTGGCGAGGCCGTGGCACCTGCGCCGGCGGCCAGTACGCTGCGCCTGCAGGGCGCTCCTGCAGCCTCGCGCCCGTGGGGCTGGATCGCGGCGGCGGCGGGTTTCGCGGTGCTGTGGATTGCCACCCTGGTCTGGGCGCTGCGTCGTCGTCGCGTTGGAGCGCGCACGGTGGCCGCCGGTGCTGGTGCTGCTGCGCCGGCGCCCGGCAGGCGCGCCACCCACAGCGTGGCCGACCTGCGCCGTGCGCTCGATACCGGTGGCATGGACGATGTGGCCACGGTGCTGTGCGGCATGGCCGGCGTTGCCGACATCGACAGTGTGCTGGCAGCCTTGAGCGACCCGGCCCAGCGCGCGGCGGTGGCACAGATGCAACGCGCCCGTTGGGGTGGCGATGGCGATGTAACTGCTGCGCGCGCTGCCTTGCGCGAGGCGTTCGCCAATGGCCCGCGCTGGCATCACGCCACGGCAGCAGAGCCGGAGGTGCTGGCGCCGCTATATCCGCCGGCGCGTTGATTGGTTGCGCTGCAGCGGCACGATCGCCGAGACACAACGGCTCAGTCGGGTGTGCACGCCCCGCCGCTGCCAGCGCTGCTGCGTGGTCTTGCGTGATGACTGATTGAGTTTCGGCTGCGTACGGCATAGGTGTGCGGGATGAAGAGCGCGCAGAGCGTTATGGCTGCGGGGCTGCTGCAGGGCCCTTGCCCGCCCACCGTCGCGGGACACGCCGCAAGTACGTCCCTATAGGCTCTTTGGCGGCATCCATGCCGCCAAAGGTCCCGCGACGGTGGGCGGGCAAGGGCCTGGCACGCTGGTCGGTGCGTCGTTTCAACACCGCAAATAGGTCGGTGTAGTGCACACCGGTGCTGCTGCGGGTGCCACTGCGCCTTTGGGTAGCTGCGCCTTTGACGTTGTGCAAGATGAGCGCCGTTTGCTGCCGTTCCAACGTCTGCAGCACATGGTGTCGAGAGGCGGGCCTACCCTAAGGACGGGCGCATGGGGCGCCTTGGGTAGGTGGCCGCGCCGGTGGTGTTTGTTAAGCTCCGGCCTTTGTGTCCAGACCAAGGCCTGTCCCGATGACCGCATCCCCAGCCGCGCGCCGCCCAGGCCTGCCCCTGCATTGGAAGATGGGCATCGGCTTCGCCATCGGCCTGGTGCTGGGTCTGGCCGTGTACTACCTGGCCGGGAGCGACGCCGAGTGGGTACGGCTGGTGACCAAGTACGTCACCACGCCGTTCTCGCAGATCTTCCTCAATCTGATCTTCATGCTGATCGTGCCGCTGCTGTTTTCGGCGCTGGTGGTCGGCATTGCGGAAATGGGCGACATCCGCGCGTTGGGCCGGGTGGGCTGGCGCACGCTGGGCTATACGGTAGTGTTGTCGGGCATTGCGGTGTTGCTGGGCTTGGTCCTGGTCAATGTGCTCAAGCCCGGTGCAGGCGTGGACCCGCAACTGGCCAACCAGTTGATCCAGGAAAATGCTGACCGCACCCGCGAGATCATCTCCAGCTCCGGCAATCAACCGCAGGGCATGGACATGCTGCTTTCCATCGTGCCGAACAACGTGATTGCGGCGGCCTCGAGCAATGGCGCGATCCTGTCGTTGATGTTCTTCGCAGTGATGTTCGGCGTGGGCATGGTGCTCACCGCCGACGAAAAAGTGGCCACGCTCAAGCGTGGCATCGAAGGCATCTTCGAGATCTCGATGACCCTGATCGGGCTGGTGATCCGCCTGGCGCCGTACGCGGTGGCCTGTTTCATGTTCAATCTGGCCGCGTTGTTCGGCTTCGATCTGCTGATTCGCCTGGGCGCTTACGTCGGTGTCGTGGTGCTGGCGCTGGGCCTGCACATGGTGGTGAGCTACGGGCTGGCGGTGAAGTTCGCCGGGCGTTCGCCGATCGGCTTCTTCCGGCAGACGCAGGAGGCCACGCTGATGGCGTTCTCCACCGCCTCCAGCAATGCGACCCTGCCAACCGCCTTGCGCGTGGCCGACGAGATGGGCCTGCCGCCGCGGGTCTCGCGCTTCGTGCTCACCGTAGGCGCCACCGCCAACCAGAACGGCACCGCGCTGTTTGAAGGCGTGACGGTGATCTTCCTGGCGCAGTTCTTCAATGTGGACCTGAGCATCGGCCAGCAATTCATGGTGATGATCGTCTGCATCCTGGGCGGCATCGGCACCGCCGGCGTGCCCTCCGGCTCGCTGCCGGTGGTGGCGCTGATCTGCGCGATGGTCGGGGTCAACCCGGTCGGCATCGGCATGATCCTGGGCGTCAATCACTTCCTGGACATGTGCCGTACCGCGCTGAATGTCACCGGCGATCTGGCGTTGACGACGCTGGTGGCTAAGGGTGAGAAATAGGGAATTGGGAATCGGGAATCGTTAGAGCGGGCTGTTGCGATCGGGGCGCGTACTGCGAAGTCCTGCCGCATCCAGCGGTAGCGGTGGTGTGAGTGGCGTTAGCGGCCAACTTGCAACACTGCATCCGATTCCCGATTCCCGTTTCTCCATTCCCGGCTGCTGATTCCCCTAACACGCTCTGTGGGAGAATACTGGTCTCCGCTTCCAGCGGTGTTCCCCTCCGCTTCCATAGACGCCCATGACCCAGCCCACCCGCCGCCAGCTGGCCAACGCCATCCGTTTCCTCGCCGCCGATGCGGTCGAAGCCGCAAAGTCCGGCCACCCCGGCATGCCCATGGGCATGGCCGATATCGCCGAAGTGCTGTGGAACGATTTCTTCCGGCACAACCCGAACAATCCGCAGTGGTTCAATCGCGACCGTTTCGTGCTGTCCAACGGGCACGGGTCGATGCTGCAGTACGCGCTGCTGCACCTGTCCGGCTACGACCTGCCGATCGAGCAGCTCAAGCAGTTCCGTCAGTTGCACAGCAAGACCGCCGGCCACCCCGAGCGCAGCGAAACGCCTGGGGTGGAAACCACCACCGGGCCGCTTGGGCAGGGCTTTGCCAATGCAGTCGGGTTCGCGCTGGCCGAGAAGTTGCTGGCACAGCGTTATAACCGGCCCGAGCTGGAAATCGTCGACCACCGCACCTGGGTGTTCATGGGCGACGGTTGCATGATGGAGGGCATCTCGCACGAGGCGGCCTCGCTGGCCGGTACCTGGGGCCTGGGTAAGCTGGTCGCGTTCTGGGACAACAACCAGATCTCCATCGACGGCAACACTGCCGGCTGGTTCAGTGACAACACCCCGGCACGCTTCGAAGCCTATGGCTGGCATGTGATCCGTGATGTGGACGGGCACGACGCCGACAAGATCAAGGCGGCCATCGAGGCGGCGCTGGAAAACAGCGACAAGCCCACGCTGATCTGCTGCCGCACCAAGATCGGCTTCGGTGCACCCACCAAGTCGGGCAAGGAATCCTCGCACGGCGCACCGTTGGGCAAGGAAGAGCTGGAAGGCGCGCGCAAGGCGCTGGAATGGCCGTACGGCCCGTTCGAGATTCCCGAAGAGATCTATGCCGGCTGGCGCGCAGGTGGCACCGGCACGCTGCGTCAGGCCGAGTGGGAGCAGCTGTTCGACAAGTACGCCAAGCAGTACGGCGAACAGGCCGACGAGCTGACCCGCCGTTCGCGTGGCGAGTTGCCGGCCGACTTCATCGTCCAGGCCGATGCCTACATCGCCAAGGCGCAGGAAGACGGCCAGACCATCGCCTCGCGCAAGGCATCGCAGCTGGCGATCGAAGCGTTCGCACCGCTGCTGCCGGAACTGGTCGGCGGCTCGGCCGACCTGGCGCATTCCAACCTCACCTTGTGGAAGGCCAGCAAGTCGGTCGCCACCGACGACCCGAACGCCAACTACGTGTATTACGGCGTGCGCGAATTCGGCATGACCGCCATTGCCAACGGCTTGGCGCTGCATGGTGGCTTCATCCCGTTCGACGCCACCTTCCTGGTGTTCAGCGACTACGCGCGTAACGGCGTGCGCATGAGCGCGTTGAATCCGGCGCATGCCATCCATGTGTACACGCACGACTCGATCGGCCTGGGCGAAGACGGCCCGACCCATCAGCCGGTCGAACACCTGGCCTCGCTGCGCTACATCCCCAACAACGATGTGTGGCGCCCGGGCGATGCGGTGGAGTCGGCGGTGAGCTGGAAGGCCGCGATCACTCGCAAGGACGGCCCGAGCTGCCTGGTGTTCAGTCGCCAGAATCTGCAGCACCAGCCGCGCAGCGCCGAGCAGATCAAACTGATCGAACGCGGCGGTTACGTGTTGGCCGATGCCGAAGGCGGCACGCCCGACGTGATCCTGATCGGCACCGGCTCGGAAGTGGGCCTGGCAGTGGAAGCGAAGAAGACGCTGGATGCGGCCGGGCTGAAGACACGCGTGGTGTCGATGCCGTCCACCGACGTGTTCGATCGCCAGGATGCCGCGTACCGCGAGCAGGTGCTGCCCAATGCCGTGCGCAAGCGCGTGGCGGTGGAAGCGGGCGTGACCGGCTTCTGGCGCAAGTATGTCGGCCTAGATGGCGATGTGGTCGGTATCGACACCTTCGGTGCCTCGGCGCCGGCGGATCAGCTGTATGCGTACTTCAAGATCACCGCCGAGCACGTGGTCGAGGCCGCCAAGGCGCTGTAATGCGTTGTGGTGTTGATTGAAAAAAGCCGGCGAAAGCCGGCTTTTTTCTTGGGATGTCTGCGCGATGGGTGATGCTGCGGGCAGGCAGCATGCACCGCCGCGTGCATTCCAAGACGTGGCGGCGTGGCGGATCACTGGCGGTGCATGTTGGCGACGCAGAGGTCGATCTGGCGCACACAGGCGGCGGCCCAGATCCATGCATCACTGCGTGCAGGTCACTCGCTGCATAGCGTTGCAATGCTTAAAAACAAGTGCACCCGATAAAGCCGGGCGCAGAGGTGCAAGCGTCTTGGCCCGGCATTGCCGGGATCAGCGCGCGTCGTTCGCCACTGCCTGCGCACGGACCCGGGTGGTCAACACCTGCAACTGCGTGTCCATCATGGTCGGGTTGGGGTCGTGGCCAGTGCGCGGCAGGATCAGGAACTCTTTGGTCGGCGCTGACAGCGTTTCGAAATACGCTTTGCTGACCGTCAGCGGCGTGACCAGATCCTGGTCGCCTTGCAGCAGGTAGACAGGCATTGCGAAGGCCGGCCCGAGTGCGCGCAGGTTGATCTGCGGCCCCATGCCATTACCCGCCAGCCCGACAAATTGCAGGAAGGAATAGTCCTCGCCGGCCTCGTAGGCCGCGCGATACTCGGGCGTGTCGTACTCGGCAGAAAATCTGAACCAGTCGGCCGGCGCCGGCTCGGTCCGCAACGCTTCGTACTTGCGGCTCACGCGCCGCAGAATCCCGAAATTGCGCGGGTTCGTCCACGGCGGCGGGCCGATCTGTTCGAGCTTGCCGAGCGCATCATGATCGTTGGCTGCCTGCACCAGCTGCATGGTCGCGGCATAGCCGGCCGCCACGTCGTCCTGGTAGTTGACCAACTGCGCGGTGCCGACATACGCATGGAATAGGTCGGAGTTGGCCTTGGCCATGTGGGCGGCCAAGGCCGAGCCCCACGAGCCACCCATCAGGATGACCTTGCGCTTGCCGAGCTGTTGCATCGCATGGCGCGCCACCTCAACACCGTCTTGCGTCAGCCGTTGCATGGTCAGCGCTTCGCCCTCGGCAGGCTTGTTGGCGGCGTAGGTCTTGCCCGAGCCGCGCTGATCCCACTGCACGACGGTGAAGTCGCGCGTCCAACTGCCGAACAGGCGCTGCGCGAATGGAGTATTGGGGTTGCCCGGCCCGCCATGGACGATCAACACCACCGGATTGCGGCAGTCGGCGCCCTCGACCGTCACCCATTGCTGGATCCCGCCGATCTGTACAAGACCTGCCTCATGGACCGGCGCACCGGGCACCCGGCAGGTGTCGGCCAATGCGGATTGTTTTGGTGCTGCCACGCCTACCACGGGCGCGCACAGCGCCAGTAATGCAAACGCCTTCCAAAAGTTGTTCATATGCTCCTTGGTGCGCTGGCGCCCGGCATGCGCTGGGCGACGGTCCGTTGTTCCGCTGGTGCGCGGCATCCGCGTCGAGTGTTGCGCATGGGCGAACTCGGCCGCAATGACTGTGAGTACTGATGTGCCTAGGCGGACGAGCGCGTTGTAAGCAAGCGCGCGCCATGGGCTTTGTTCGCTCGATATCAGCAGGATCACGTGACGCCGCCTGCGGATCTGCAGAGCAGATCCAGTGGAGATACCGCGCCATGGGATCGCGGACTCGACCGACGTGGCGAGTCGCTGGCACCGGCACCGTGCCGGACAGACCCACTCCAGCACGGCACAAACCAGCCTCAGGTAGCGCTTGCTTCTCTCGACAACCTGCCAAAACCAGCTCCGGTTTGCTATTTAAAATGTGAATCATTCCCATTAAAATGATGCGTTGCCGATGGTATGGCACCCGTTCCTCCCCCTTTGTTGCCGGCGCTGCGATCGCCTGCGGCCCAATCCGTCTGCGTTGGAGTCCCCCGATGAACCGTAGTACCCAGATGCGTCTTCCTTCCGTGGGCGCGCGCCGCCATGTCCTGCCGCGCGCGCTGTTCGCGGCACTGTGCACGATGACGGCCGGCCAGGCCCTGGCCGAAGCGCCCGCTGCTGAGGCCGCCGCCGCCGCCGATGCCGAGGTCACCACGCTCGATGGCGTGAACGTCACCGGCGAGCGCGGCTACACGGTGGAGAAGACCACCGCCGGCACGCGCATGAACCTGTCGCTGCGCGAGATTCCGCAGTCGGTCACGGTCATCACCCGCGACCGCATGGACGACCAGAACCTGCAGAGCATCACCGATGTGCTCAACAACGTCACCGGCATTTCGGTGGCACAGAGCGACAGCGAGCGCCTGGAGTTCTACGCGCGCGGTTTCTACATCGACAACTATCAGTTCGATGGCATCCCTGCCTACATGGAGCAGGCCTGGAGCTACGGCGACTCGGCGCTGGACGTGGCCCTGTACGACCGCGTTGAAGTGGTGCGCGGCGCCACCGGCCTGCTCACCGGCTCGGGCAACCCGTCTGCCTCGATCAACCTGGTGCGCAAGCACGCGCTCAGCCGCGAGTTCACCGGCACCGTGTCGGTGGGTGGCGGCGATTTCAACAAGACCCGCAGCGTGGCCGATGTCACCGTGCCGCTCAGCCCCGGCGGCAATGTGCGCGCACGTGTGATCGGCGTCTACCAGGACGGCGAATCAGACATGGACCGCTACAACCTGCGCAAGAAGATCGGCTCGGCGATCATCGATGCCGACCTCACCGATAGCACGCTGCTGAGCGTGGGCTACGAGTACCAGAAGAAGGAATCGGACGACGTCACCTGGGGCGGCTTCCCGCTGTTCTTCAGCGACGGCACGCGCACCAATTACGACCGCTCGTTCAATCCGGCCGCCGATTGGACGTTCTGGGACACGCGTCTGCAGCGCACCTTCGCCAGCCTGCAGCAGGGCTTCGACAACGGCTGGACGCTCAAGGCCAATGTCAGCCATGAGAAGACCGAAGCGGCCAATCATCTGTTCTATCCGTTCTATACGATCTTCGGTTTCGACCGCGCCACCGGCGGCGGTGTCGTGCCGTATTCGGGCAACTGCCTCACCGAGCGCAAGGCCGACGGCGCCGACGTGTACGCGGAAGGCCCGTTCCAGCTGTTTGGCCGCGAGCATCACCTGGTGGCCGGTGCCAGCTATAACCGCCGCGAATTCACCAACAACGGCACCTTCGATTTCCCGGCGCCGCTGGATACTTACTTCGGCTGGAATGGCGCGTACCCGGAACCCAACTGGAGCCCGCGCACGGTGCAGAGCACCGGCACGATCAAGCAAAAAGCCGCCTACGTGGCGGGCCGTTTCTCGCTGGCCGACCCGCTGACGCTGCTGGTGGGCGCGCGCTACACCGACTGGCAGATCGATGGTGGTAACTTCGATGCCGCGCAGGGGCTTGTACCGTTTTCCGACACCTAGACCGAAGTCACCCCGTACGCCGGCCTGGTCTACGACATCAACGACGTGTGGTCCACCTACGTCAGCTACACCGAAATCTTCAACCCGCAGACCTTGCGCGATGCCAACGGCGGCTACCTGGATCCGTTGACCGGCAAGGGCTACGAAGCCGGCGTCAAGGCTGCCTGGTTCGACGACAAGCTCAACGCCTCGCTTGCGGTGTTCCGCATCGAACAAGACAACCTGGGCGTGGCCACCGGCGGCTTCGTTCCCGGTAGCAGTGAATCGGCGTATGAGGCCGCCAACGGCGTGGTCAGCGAAGGCTTCGACTTCGAGATCTCCGGCCGTGTGACCGCCGGTTGGAACACCACCTTTGGTGCCTCGCATTACACCGCGCGCGATGACAGCGGCACGTCGATCAATACGCAGCTGCCGCGCACCACCCTCAAGCTGTTCAACAGCTACACCCCGCAAGGTGCGTGGAGCGATCTGACCGTGGGTGGCGGCGTCAATTGGCAGAACCGTTCGTACTACGTTGACCCCGTGTACGGCGCGTTCCAGCAGAGTGCCTATGCCCTGGTTAGCGCGTTTGCGCGGTATCGCCTGTCACCGCAGTTCTCGGTGCAGCTCAATGTCGACAATCTGCTCGACAAGCGTTACTACGCGCAATTCAATGGCGGCTACGGCGCATGGGGCGCATCGCGCAATGGCATGCTGACCTTCAACTACACGTTCTGACCGACGCACACCTGGGGCGTTTCAACCTCTGATGGGCTTGGCAATCACACAGGCATCTCGCAGGGATGCCTGTGTTTTTTTGTGCGGTGCTGATCTGTAATCTGATCGTTCTCTTGCGACTGCGACGACGTTTTCCACGTAGCAGGAACAAGGATTGTTTGCGTTGAGATTCTGCGAGACGCGAACGCTTGCGACACTGTTGCCACTTAAAGTAGTGCCAGATTGGCATGCCAACGCCCGTCTACATGGCGCGCGCGCCAGCGCTGTAGCGCCACACCCGCGCCGACGCTGATTCAAGGCAAATGCGGCTCCAGATGCGGCGCCATCACTTGCGCAATCCAGTCCATGAACAGACGCACGCGCTGCGGCAGATGCCGGCGCTGCGCATACAGCAGCGTGACCGGCATCGGCTCCGGTGCCATCTGCGCCAACACCTCCACCAACGCGCCACTGTCCAGATGCGCCTGCAGCGGGCTGGCCGGTGCCTGGATGATGCCCAGCCCCGCACGTGCGGCGGCAAGGTAGGCATCGCCGTTGTTCACCGTCACCGGGCCGCGCATCGGCAGCCAGTGGTACTGCGCACCGTCGTGGTATTCGAACCCGGGCGAGCGTTGGCCCAGCGTGGAGACGTAGTGCACCAGATCGTGCTGCGCCAAATCCTCAAGGGTCTGTGGTACGCCACGTTGCGCCAGGTACTGCGCGCTGGCCACGTTGATGATGCGCAGCACGCCCAGCGGCCGGCCGACCAGGCTGGTGTCTTCCACCGTGCCAACCCGCACCACGCAATCGAACCCCTCGCGCACCAGGTCCACGCGGCGATCGGTGCCGCTGATTTCGATCTCCAGCTGCGGATGCTGGGCAAGAAAGGCCGGCAGCGCGGGAATCACGAACTGCCGCGCAATGCCGGCCGACATGTCCACGCGCAGGCGCCCGCGCAACTGGCTGTGGTCGCGCTGGAACATGCCCTGCAATTCGTCCATGTCGTCGAGCAGATCGCGGCTGCGCTGGTAGAACGCGGTGCCGTCGGCGGTGAGTTGCACGCGGCGGGTGGTGCGATGCAGGAGCTGGGTGCCCAGCGAGGCTTCGAGCCGCTGCACGGCGGTGGAGACGCTGGCCTTCGGCAGGCCCAGCGTTTCGGCGGCACGGGTGAAGCTGCCGAGCTCGGCAACGCGCAGGAAGGCGCGAAGCGTGTCCATCGTGTCCATGGATTGGTCGCTGAGAGTGAACGGTGCAATCAGGATGTGGCGATTTATGTCATGCCGCAAGGCTAATAGCCTGCGTCCTGTCCATTCACTCGCGGAGCACGGCATGCACAGCACCACGCCCATCACCCTGATCACCGGCGGCAGCCGCGGCCTGGGCCGCAACGCCGCACACGCACTGGCCGCCGCCGGCCACGACATCGTGCTGACCTATCACCGCCAGGCCGACGACGCGGCCGCGGTGGTGGCCCACATCCAGCAACTGGGCCGCCGCGCGCATGCCCTGCAACTCGATACCGCAGATGTGTCCACGTTTGCCGACTTCGCTGCGCAGCTCAAAGACGTGCTGGCCGGTTGGGAGCGCACCCAGTTCGATGCGTTGGTCAACAACGCCGGCACCGGCTTGCATGCGCCTATCGCCGACACCACCGCGGATCAGTTCGATGCGCTGGTGAAACATCCATCTGAAAGGGCCGTATTTCCTGACCCAGACCCTGTTGCCGTTGATTGCCGACGGCGGGCGCATCCTCAATGTCTCGAGTGGTCTGGCGCGTTTCGCGCTGCCGGGGCCTTCGGCCTACGCCATGATGAAGGGCGGCATCGAAGTGTTCACGCGCTACCTGGCCAAGGAGCTCGGCGCACGTGGCATTTCCGCCAATACTCTGGCCCCGGGCGCGATCGAAACCGACTTCAATGGCGGCAGCGTGCGCGACAACGCGCAGGTGAACGCGATGGTGGCCTCGGTCACCGCATTGGGCCGGCCGGGGCGGCCGGACGATATCGGCCCGGTGGTCGCCGCGCTACTGGCGCCCGGCACGGCGTGGATCAATGCGCAGCGGATCGAGGCATCCGGCGGCATGCTGATCTGAGGATCACTGCCGTGCCTTCACTGCGCTGATGTGCCCTCGCTGCACATCGGCGCAGGTGGGTGCCAGCAGCGGGTTTAGGTGTTGAGTGATGAGGCGGAGCACGGCGCGTTGCGCAGCATTAAAACGCATCGTCGCTTGATGGCCGAGATGCTCTCGATGATCTAGGCCACACATCAACACCTGGATTTGAACGTGTCGCTAATCAGGTATCGCGGACGCCTGCGTGCCGCGCATGAATCGTAGAAATAGTGCATCGCTGCGGCACAGTGCGCAGCAGCGATGCAATTCACTGCACTGATCATGCAATGCGGCCGTGGCAGGCCGTCATTGCAACGACTGATCACCATGCAGCACCGGGTAGGGATTCAGCGCCTCGCCCTTCCACCATTCGCGTTCCGGGCCAAGGCGGTGAATCTCGAAATGCAGATGCGGTGCGGCGGGATCGGCATTGCCGGTGCTGCCGACGTAACCGATCAGCTGCCCGCGCTTGATCACCTGCTTTTCGGCCAGACCGTCCGCATAGCGCTGCAGATGCGCGTAGTAGTAGCAGTACCTGCCGCCGGGCTCGAACTGGTAGACCGTCAGGCCGCCGCGTTTGCTGTCGAACAATTTCTCCACGGTGCCGTCGGCCACCGCGAGCACCGGCGTGCCGGCCGGTGCCAGGATGTCGATCGCATCATGCACGCGGCCTTCGCTGCGCGCGTCGGTGAAGGTGTCCTGCAACTGGCTGCTAGTGATGCCTTGCACCGGGATCAGCAAGGCCACGTTGTTGCTTGCCGATGCCTGCTCTACCTGTGCAGCGGACGGGCCACCGACCGGTGCCGCCATCGCGCTCGCTGCCTGTGCCGGCGCAGCTGCCGCCGCTAGCGGTGTGGCAGCAGCCATCGCCTCAGGTGCTGCTGATGCGGGCGCGCGTTGCGCAGCAGGCGCGGATGCCGTGGCTGGCGTCGCCACCGCTGGCGATGCAGCCACAGGGTCGGCGGCGTGGCGCAGGTCCAGCCACCAATACCCGGCCGCACCGATCAGCACGCCCACGATCAGCATCATCAGCGTCTTCATGGCTTACTCCTGCATCACCACGGGCACCGAGGCGTCCACCACGCTGGCCAGGTTCACCACGTCCCAGTTGGTCAGGCGCACACAGCCATGCGATTCGGTCTTGCCAACGTGGCCCGGTTCCGGTGTGCCGTGCAGGCCGTAATGCGGCTTGGACAGATCAATCCACACGCGGCCCACCGGGTTGTTCGGGCCCGGCGGCAGCGTGGCCTTGCCTTCGCCGGGTTTGGCATCCCAGAACAGTTTGGGGTTGTAGTGGAACTTGGGATCGCGTGAAATGCCCAGGATCTTCCAGCGCCCGATCGGCAGCGGATCGTGCTTGCTGCCCGAAGACACCGGGAACTGCGCGTACACCTTGCCCTCTGCATCGAACAGCCGCAGCGTCGAATCGGATTTGTCGATCACCAGCTTGGCCGGCTTGCTCAGCGCAGGCACACCGTCCACGTTGGGCGCCTGGATCACGCTGCCGGCCTTGCTCAGGTCAACACCCGGATTGAGCTGGCGCAGCAGGTCCGGGTCGGCGTGGAAACGCTCGCCGAGCGCTTCTTCGATGGAGACATAGCCCAGCGCCGGCAACTTCGCCTGCTCGGCGGGGCGGTCGGGAATCGGCTGGAACGGGCCGGCCACGTCGGCATCGGTCAGCGTGTACTGCACCAGTGCCGGCGTGGTGTCGGCCTGCAAGGCCTGCCAGGTGGCGTCATCCAGCTCGCCGGTAACCTTGATGCGGTGTGCGGCCTGGAAACCGGAGATGGCGCGCTTCTGGTTCGAGCCGCGCTGGCCGTCGATCTGGCCGGGCGAAAAATGCGCGCGGTCCAGCAGCACCTGGGCGTGCAGGTCTGAACGCGGTCCGGTGCCTATCGTGGTCGGTGCGCTGATCGGTGCAGGTGCGGCGGCCGGCTGCTGGGCTTGCGCGACCGAGGACAGCGCCGCGCCCAGGGCCAGGGCCAACAAACAGGCGCGAGCATGAAAACGTGAAGGCATGGGTGGTTCCAGAGAAGGCGTGCACGCACCTTGCCGCAGTGGGCTGCGTACCCGCCGTGAAATCCCTGCACCCGGAGTAACTGCCATAAACCACTGAGGCCGGTGACGCGCGCGTGCGGCAATGCGCCAGTTGCCTAAGCACTGCCGCCAAACAACGCGCGCTCAGGTTGATTGCCGCGATCAGTGGCATGCACATGCGACGCGCGGCGGCGCAGCTCTACATTTCCACGCAGACCATTGCCGTGGCCACGGCCCGCACAAAGACGGGAAGACCGGCGCTGCGTCTTCCTATCGCCGCTTGGTCAATAGGTGTATCCCACCGTCAGCATGTACGCCCGCCCGGTCTGCACGTAGGCGCCGTCGGCACCGGGGTCGTAGGCCATGTAGCGTTTCGATGTGCCCTGCGTTTCGTAGAACGTTGCCGCATTGAGCAGGTTCTTCGCCGACACGCCCACATCGACATGGTGGGGCAGGTGATAGGTGGCGTTGAAATCCAGCGACTTCACCGGCTGCAGATAGTAGTTGAGCCGATCGGTGGTCAGCCCCAGCAATTGCAGGCCGGTGTAGTTGTAACTCAGGTCGGTACGCAGATGGCTGTCGTCGTAAAACAGATCCAGGTTGTAGATGCGCTCCGGCGCGCGCGGCAACCAGGTCTTTTCCGGTTGATCCGCCCGTTTGCTGTCGGCTGCGCTGTGCTGCAGGGTGAGATTGGCATTGATGCCGAAGTGGCTCCAGATGCCGGGCAATGCCAGCAGCCGTTTGCTTGCCGCCAGTTCCAGGCCGTAGAGCGTGGCGGTGCCGCCGTTCTGCGGCATGGTCACCGGTACGCCGTTCTCGAAAGTGGTGCCGGTCGGCACCAGCCCGCCGAGCGTGTTGTCGTTGCTGGTCGCCGACTGCGAGGTGTAGATGAAACCGGTGATGCGTTTGTAGTAGGTGGATGCACTGAGCACGCCGCCGTCATGGTCGTAGAACTCGGCAGACAGGTCGGCGTTGTCTGCCTTGCTCGGTTGCAGATCGGGATTGGGTTTGGAGATGCCGACCACGGTCTGGGTGTCGTCGATCGAATACACGGTTTCGCCGGAAATCAGCCCGAATGCCGGCCGGCTGAAACTGCGCCGCAGCGAGGCGCGATACACGGTGAGGTCGTCAGGCCGGTAATTGATGCTGATGCCGGGTAGAACCTGGCCATAGGTGCTGCCTGTCCCGACAAACTCGCCGGTGCTGCCATCGCCACGCGATTGCCAGGAATCTGCCGCGTAGCGAGTCAGTTCGTAGCGCACACCGGGCAGCACGCTCACCGAGCCGATGTGCAGCGCCGCCATCGCATAGCCGGAATAGATTGCTTCGGTGCTGGCGGTGGTGTTGGCGTTGTAATCGTTGGCGGTGTAGACACCGGCGCCGGTGGGGTCGTTGAGGTACTTGTAGGGCAGCGCTTGGGCCAGCATCCAGTTGCGGTCCAGCAGCTTGAACGGCCCGGCGTAGTGGCCGTTGAAGGCGTTGCCGGTAATGCGCCCGGGGATAGCGCTCAGCGGCGGGCCACCGGCCATGGGAAACGCATAATTGGGGCCACCGAAGTACGGGCCGTTGGTGACGAAGTTGCCATCCTTGTGGAAGAACGGATGGTCGTAGGCACCGCGGTCGGCGTGGTCGGCAGACAGGCCCAGTTTGACGCTGTCCAGCAGGTCGCCATCGACCTAGTAGGCGATATCGGTGTGTGCGTTGACGCGGTTGTCGTGGCTGCCGGCATCATGGCCCTGCACCTTCCACAGCAGCGGCGCGTCCAGGTCGTAGAAGAACGCTTTCAACGCAGCGGCGCTGGGGCCGATGCTTGGATACGTCGGGTCGCTCAGATCGAAGGCGAAGCTGCCCGGGGTAAAGCCGTACAGGCTCGCCGACACGTAATCCGGGCGACTGCGGGTGCCGCGCCCGACAGAGGCGCCGTAATCCACATGCAGGCGATCCAGCGTGGTCTTGCCGCCCAGTTGCAAGGTTGCCAGTGTCTCGTCGATGTCGTGCGTGTTGAAGTAGCCGCCACGTACGGCAGTGGGTTGGTTGCGATAGGTTTCCAGGCGCGCGCTGGACTGGTCCTGCTGGCCGGTGACGCCGTAGCTGCCGTAGATGGCACGTGCGTAGAGCGCACTGGTGTCGCCCTGCCAGTCGAGCGAGAGATTGCCGCCGTAGCGTTCGATCTGGCTGGTGTAGAGGCTGTACTTATAGCGGGTGCTGATCAAAGGCCCGGCAGTACGCAGGTCGGTCGCATTGGCCAGCGCCGGATCGGCAGGCACGTATTTGCTGTTGGGCGCAGGCGCCTGCGCCATGTTGTTGTTCTTGCCGTAGTAGGCGGATGCGTAAACACCGAACGCATGGCCATCGCCAAATTTCCAGGCCAGTTCCTGCTGCAGCGTACCGCCGCTGTCCTTGCCGCCCAGCGTGGAGGCCAGCGCGTTGAATTGGCCTTGCGCGGTGGTCTTGGCGTAGAGGTCGCGATCGAAGTCGAAGGCATTGGGCGTGCGCATGTCGATCGCACCACCGATCGAATCGCCCGGCATGTCCGGGGTGGGCGATTTGGACACCTGGACGGACTGGATGCCGAACGGCGCCAGCATGTTCAACGAGATCGCGCGCGTTGAAGAGTCGGTCTCCGGCATGCCGACACCGTTGAGCGTGTAGGCGTTGTAGCTGGCATCCATGCCACGAATGCTCACATACGCATTCTCGCCGGTGGTGGCCTGGCCCAGGTGCATGTCGCTATACGCGGACAACCCTGGCATGTGCGCCACCACATCGGCAATGCCGCCCGAGGGAATGGCATCGATCTGCTGTTTGCGCATCACGCTGTTGACGCTGCTGGACAACCGTTGCTCGTCGAACGAGCCGGGTGTGGCGACGTGCTTGGCCTGCACGGTGACCGCATCCAGGGTCGTGGTGCTGGGTGCAGGCGCCTCGGCGAACACGGGTGCGGACAGTGCCAGCGCAATGGCGCAGGTCAGGCGGTGGGCGGAACGGGGATGCTGCATGCGGTAGCTCACAAGGTGGAAAACGAGAGGGCGCCCGGCCCGATCACGCGGGCACAGGCGATGCATCGCTGACGCTGTCCATTGCGACCGATGCCATGCCACTGCGGTACTGCTGCCGGGCAGGCAGCGCCGGTCAGTGGGTGAGATCGACACCCTCGCAGTGCGCGCGCGGCAGCTGCGGTGCGCAGCGCGCAACCGCATCGCCATCGAAGCGCACCACATAGCCGTTGCTGGCCGGCTCGTGCGCAGGGAAGTCCGTGCTGAGCAATTGCGCCGCGCTGGCCAGCATGGCGTCGCGGCGGCGGGTGTCGCCACGTGCAGGCTCTTTCAGATCGGCATCGGTGCGTGTGCGGACCAGGTAGCCGGCTTGCACCAGGCGGGTGATGTCCTCGGCGGGGCCGTCGTTGCGTTCGGTAAACGCGGCGTCGTCCTGCCCGGGCTCGGCGTTGGTGAAGCACACGCGGCCGCGCAGCGACGGGTGCCCCGGCAGATAGCTGGCGCCGGCCGCGCGTTGATCGAGCAGGAACACCACCTTGCCGCGCGTGGCACGCAATGCTGGCCAACCGTGCGCCAGCACCGCGGCGTTGAGGGTGCGTGCAGTGCCGCGGACAGTATCCGGGCTCACGTACTCACCCGGGCGGAAGACCGAGCGCAGTTCGGCATCCAGCGCATCCATGGCTTTGCGATCGAAAGGTTCCGGCTGCACCGTGGGAAACGACAGCTGCACCGGTGACTGCTTGGTTTCCAGCAGGATGAAGATCGGCAGATGTCCCGGATGTTGCTGCGACCACGCGCGCACTTCCTGTAGGCAGGCAATCAGTGGCTGACAGGTACTGCGCTGGTCCACGTCCTGCACATGCAACACCTTGAAGCCGGGCTTGTTCATGACGCCGGCGGGTGCGCTGGCCGGTGCCGGTGGCAGCCCGGCCTTGGCGATTTGTTCCACGATCGCCGGATGCGCATAGCGCCCGCCGTGCGCATCGGCAAACACATCCAGCTCCAGTTGCCTGACGCCGTCGTCCAACTGTTGTGTCAATGGCGGATGGCGATAGTCCAGCGTCGCGAACGCAGCGGGATCGTGTTGCTTCAACAACGTTGCTTCGCTGGGTGCGAAGCCGGCGTGGTAACTGTTATGGCTTCCGATGTACTGCAGATCGGTGAGCCGCGGCTCTGCCTGCGCCGCCACGCTGGCGAGCAGTAACACGCCAAGCACGGCTGTTTTCAGCCTGATTCTTCGCTTTGCGGGCAACCGCTTCGCTTCTGTGTCATTGCCTGCATTCGGGGCAGAAAACGCATCATGAAAAGGGTGCATGCAGCGGTGCCGGAAAGAAGGTGGTCGCCATCATCCCGGTCGCGCTTGACGCAATGCTTTCCACCGTGTGTCCGTCTTGCGTCAGCGGTCACACGGCCAGCGTCGATGCAGTCGCACTGTCAGGGCTGCGTCATCACTGCTGCCTGGTCTGCTGTAGCGCATAGGCCAGGAGCTTGGCCTGCACTCGGTCGCCCAGGCTGCGCGGTGTGGCCAGGTTCATGCGCTGCAGGCAGGCGGCATCACCTGCAGCGCGCGACAGCAGCGCGCGCATCAGTGTCGCTAGTGCTGCGGTCTTTCCGGTGGTGGCGCTTTTGAGCCAGCCAAGCGCCGGCAACAGGCGTTGCTCGGTGTCGGTGAAGTCGCTGCCGAGTGGGTAGTCAGGCAGGCTGCCATCGCGGCGGAACGGAGCCAACGCCGCTTCCAGCGCCTGCGGCGTGTTGCGCTGCGCGCGTGCGGCCTGCTCAGGAACGTCCCGCAGTTTGCGTGACTGCCTTGCCTGGGCAAGTAACGCGGTCTGAAAGCGCGCATCGCAGATACCAGCCATTTCCAGCACGCAGTCCTGGTCGGTCTTGTGGCGCAGATCGGCGATGCCGTATTCGGTGATGTAGAGATCGCGCAGATGGCGCGGGATGGTGGTGTGCCCGTAGTTCCAGCGCACGTTACTGGCAGCGTCCTTGCCCGACGCGCGGGTGGCACGCAACATCAAGACGCTGCGTGCCTGCGGCAGGGCGTGCGCCATCGCCACAAAGTTGTACTGCCCGCCCACGCCGGAGACCACGCGCCCATCTTCCAGGCCGTCGGAGACCGCCGCGCCCAGGGCGGTGGCCATCATGCACGAGTTGAAGAAACGCGCATCGCGGCGTTGCAGCCGCTCCAGCGCTTCATTGCCGCCGTAGAGCTGGTTGATCTCGCTGATGCGGCGCATGCCAATCGCACCGCGCAGCTGTGGGTCCAGCGCGCGCAGCCAGGCGTAGAACGCCGGCGAGCCAAGATAGAACGCGCCATGCAGGAATTCGCCTTCGTCCGCCAATCGCGCTGCATCGGCAGCGTCGGCGGTGCCGTCGGCCAGGCGCTGCATCAAGCCCAGATCGTCATGGACCTTGCGCCGGATCACACCGCTGTCCACCAGCTGTTTGAAGCCTTCGTTGAGCATTTCGCTGCAGCCGTACAGGCCGATCGTAAAGGGCTCCAGGCCGCCGCTGGCCTGCACTGACGGATGCGATGTCAGCGTTGGATCCAACGCCTGCAACACGCGCCGGTAGGTGGCGTTGTCGGTATGTCGCAACACCAGCGCGTGGCTGAGTGCATCGGCGAGCGTGCCGATGCCGATCTGCAACGTGCCGCCATCGCGAACCAGCGTGCTCGCATACAGGCCGATGGCGTAATCGATGCTGGTGACCGGCTGGCGGGGCAGCCCGAACAGTCGCGGTGACGGGCCGGGTATCTCCAGCACCAGGTCGAAGAACGATGCATCCACAGCCGCAGTGCCGCCGATCCACGGCAGCTCCGCATCCACTTCGGCCACCAGTAGCGGACGTGGCAAGCCAAGTGCGGCGACCGCATCCAGCGTGTCCTGGGTGATGTCGTTGTTGCACGACAGCGACAACCGCGTGCCACCGGGTTCGCGTGCAACTTTCTGCACGATCAGGTTCGGCGCGCGCTGCGCCACCGCAGCAGCGGCATGGGTGTAATTGAGGCTGGTGTAGTCGGCCTGCGCCTGGGTGGAGTGCAGCAGCCCGCCGGACTGCATGTAGAACTCTTCCACCTGCACATGCGCGGGCAAGGCATCGCGCAGCATGGCATCGACATAGGCCAGGCGCGGGAAGTCATCGCCGAAATGCCGCGAAATAAACGGCCCGGCAAAGCGCGCGGCCAGACCGCTGCCCGGCTTGGGCGGATTGAGCGACAACGCGGTGTACAGCGCAAGCGGACGCGATGGTTGGTCCACCACGTGCGCATACAGCGCATTCAAAAGCCGATGCGGTTTGCCGATGCCCAAGGGCGCGCCCACGCGCAGCGGGCCGTCGATGCGTTGCAGGATCCACGCCACTGTGACGCTCAGATCGGTCAGATGTTCAGTCATCCAGCCAGGGTAGCCGAGCTGGATGCAGTGCGTCCGGTGATTTGCAGTGTGTGCCGGGCGAGCCAACCGATCAGGCTTGACAGGATTTGAAATTACATGCGTAATCGAGAAAAATTACGGGTGTAATCGCATGGCGATCAGTGAGTCCGAAGCGATTGTGATGCAGGTGCTATGGGAGCGCGCGCCGCGCACGGCCGAGGATGTGGTGGCCGCCCTGGCCCACACCGGCTGGGCCGAGCCCACCATCAAGACCTTGCTCAACCGGTTGCTCAACAAGGGGGCGGTGGCGGCGCACAAGGATGGGCGCAAGTACCACTACGCGCCGGTGCTGCTGCGCGAGCACTGGGTGCAGCAGCAGAGCGAAGGACTGTTGCAGCGGGTATTCGGCGGCCGCGTCGCGCCGCTGGTGGCGCACTTCAGCGCGCGCGGCAAACTCAGCGCGTCCGATCTGGCAGAACTGAAACAGCTGATCAAGGACCTCGATGATGCTCACTGACCTGAGTGCATTCGCCTGGCGCGTTGCCGTGGCGACCACCATTGCCGTGATCGTGTGCCTGTTGCTGCGCCGGCCGGTGCGCGCGTGGCTAGGCGCGCCGGCGGCGTACGCGGTGTGGAGCTGCGTGCCGCTGGCGATCGTGGCGGCGGCGGTGCCCGGCCCACCTGCCGCCACTGCCGCGTTGTCGATGCCTCTGTTGCGCGCCCTGCCACAGCCGCATGGCACGCCCGTCCTCGCGCCTGGATGGGAAAGCGCGCTGGGCATTGCCTGGCTTGTGGGCGCCGTGGCAATGGCCGGGTGGCTGTGGTGGTGGCAGTCGCACTTTGTGCGCAGCCTCGGGCCACTCCGGGCGCAGGGCAACGCGGTGTGGTCGGCCGGTCATGACCGCGGCCTGCCGGCATCGCTCGGTGTGTGGCGGCCGCGCATCGTGGTGCCGGCCGACTTCGCCACGCGTTACAGCGGCGTGGAGCGTCAATTGATCGTGGCGCACGAGCGGCTGCATCTGCGCCGTGGCGATCTGCAGGCAAACCTGTTCGCCGCCGCGTTGCTGTGCCTGGGCTGGTGCAATCCGTTGGTGCACCTGGCGTGGCGCGCGTTTCGCCTGGATCAGGAGCTGGCCTGCGATGCCGGCGTGCTGGCACGGCATCCACGGTTACGTCGCCGCTATGCCGACGCCATGCTCAAGACCCACTTCGGGAGCGCTGGGGCGGCGACGGTGTGCCACTGGACCACGCCGCATGCGTTGGTGCAGCGCATCGCCGCATTGCGTGCGCTTGCCCCGCGTGGCCGCACGGCCGGTGCAGCACTGCGCCGGTGGAACACGCCCTTGGTGATGCTGCTGGCGCTGCTGGCCAGCGCCGCTGCGTGGGCAGCGATTCCCACGCACACGCCTGCCGTCACACACGCCGAATCAACATCACGTCCACCGCTGGATGACGCAACGTTGACGCCACCGCGATACCCGAAAGATGCGATGGATGCCGGGCTCGAGGGCAGTGTCGAATTGAAGATCCGCATGGATGCGAGTGGCGTGCCGCAACAGATCGTCATCCTGCGCAGCCAGCCTGCCGGTGTGTTCGATGCCGCGGTGCTCGCTGCCGCCAGGCAATGGCGCTTGGTACCCGACAAGGTGCACGGCAGGCCGGTGCCAACCACCGTGACGGTACCGGTGCAGTTTGCGTTGGATCCGCCCGACGAAGTCGCTGTACCACCAGGCACTGATGCGCACGCTGCAGCGGGCGCGCAGCCTGCGCGCTGCGCCGCGTCTGCATGCGCCGCGAAGAAGGGCTGACAGATGCGGCAGTCTCTGGTCTCTGTGGCAGTGATGCTCGTCGCGATCACCGGCTGCGCAAGCCGGCCCGTGCAGATCGCCGAACAGACCCAACGCGAAGCCTCGGTGGATCAGCGCATGCTGGCGGCGCAGCCGCCGGCAGAGGGTGCCGCCGCCAGCACGGCCTATGTGCTGGCGCCGACGCAGCGGTTTCGCATGCCGCGCGCATTGCGTAGCGACACTCCCCAATTGGCGCCCGATACCGCACGGACCAGCCTGCCGCCGACCACGGTGTGCGCACACGTCATTCTCGACGCCAGCGGCACTGTGCAGCGTGTCGATCCGATGTCCGATCGTGACGTGTGCGCTGCCGGCTTGCTGCCAGCCAACGCAGATCTGCTGCAGGAAGTGCGTGCGACCGTGCAGCAGTGGCAGTTCGTGCCTGCGGCGCTGTGCGCTTTCGCTCCCGGTGTTGCGCAGCCGGCCGACATGGACGATTGCACCGGCGCCGAGCGCCAGGAGCCTGTCCCGGTGACGTTGTCGTTTGCCTTCACCTTCGAGATCCGGCAGGGCAAGGTCAGTGTGCAGACCGGCAAGGTCGGGCGCTGACGGCAAGCCGCTTCAACGCGGCTAGAGCATCTCCGGTGTGAACAGGCGCCGCCGCGATACCTCCGCGCCAGAGAGCATGAAACGCCCATCGCCACGGTAATGCACGGTCTTGGGTACCGCGGGCGGGCGCGCCACATGCGCGTGCACCACTTTCCACACGAACAGGTTGTGGCGGTTGATCTGCCGCCCGTCATGCAGGCGGCACTCGAAGCTGGCATAACACTCGGCGATGCCCGGTGCGTCCACCTGCGTGCTTGCCGCTGCAGTCAGCCCGAAGTGCGCGAACTTGTCGATCTGCGCACCACTGCTGTTGCCGATCGCAACCACGGTGTCCAGAAGCTCGGCCGTCGGTAGGTTGATCACGCATTGCTTGCTGCGACGGACCAGTTCAAAACTGTGGTTGCCGGGCGCGATGCAGCACGCAATCAGCGAGGGTGAGAACTCCAGCACCATGTGCCATCCCAGGGTCATGATGTTGCGCTGGCCGCGGTGCGCCGAGCTCACCAGCACCACAGGCCCAGGCTCGAGAAAACGGCGGACCTGGTCGACGGGAAAATCCTGCTTCTGATAGCGTTTCATGCGTGCTCCGCGTGACCTAGCCAACGCGCGTGTGGCGCGTGGGCTGTGCTAGTCCAGCACATGCACGCTGGAGGCGATGCGCTGCACTTCGTCGGGGTTGTGGCTGACATACAGCATCGGCAGGCCGATTTCGTCGCGCACGCGCTGCAGGTAGGGGATCAGCTCCTCGCGTCGTGCCTGATCCAGGGCCGACAGCGGCTCATCGAACAACAGGATCGCCGGCTGCGACAGCAAGGCGCGGCCGATTGCCACGCGTTGCGCCTCGCCACCGGACAGATTGCGCGTGCGCCGCTGCAGCAACGGCGCAATCCCGAGCAAGGCCACCACATCGTCGAAACCGAAGCGCGCCGCAGCGCCTGCGTGGCGCCCGTAATCCAGGTTGCGGCGGACATCCAGGTGTGGAAACAGGCGCGCATCCTGAAACACGTAACCGATGCGCCGGCGGTGAGTGGGCAGATCCACGCCGCGTTGATGGTCGTACAGGCAACGCCCGTCGATACAGATATGCCCGGCCTGCGGGCGCACCAGCCCGGCGATCGCATTGAGCACGGTGGTCTTGCCCGCACCCGATGCACCGACCAGCGCCACCACGCGTTCGTCGTCCTGGATGACGATGCGTCGGTTGAACTGGCCACGTTGCAGCTGCAGATCGATATCCAGCATCAGAGCTCCTCGCACGGATGCGGCCGGCGCACCAGCCACTCGGAGAGCAGTAGCGCGGCCAGCGAGATCGCCAATGCCACGCCGGCCAGCCGCCACACGCCCGATTCCATGCCGGGCACCTGCATCAAGCCATAGATCGCCGACGACAGCGTCTGCGTTTCGCCGGGGATATTGGACACAAATGTGATCGTTGCGCCGAACTCACCCAACGCCTTGGCGAACGCCAGCACCACACCGGCCACCAGGCCCGGCCAGGCCAGCGGCAGGGTGATGCTGAAGAACACTCGCCAGGGGCCGGCACCGAGCGTGGCGGCCGCCGCTTCCAGGCGGCGGTCGGTGGCTTCGATCGACAGCCGGATCGCCCGCACCATCAACGGGAAGCCCATCACCGCGCAGGCCAGCGCCGCGCCGGTCCAGCGGAACGCGAACTGGATGCCCAGGTGTTCAAGCAACCAGCTGCCGACCGGGCCCTGCGTCCCCAGCAGCACCAGCAACGCGTAACCGGTCACCACCGGCGGCATCACCAGCGGCAGGTGCAGCAGCGCGTCCAGCAGCGCCTTGCCCGGGAAGCGCCGCCGCGCCAGCAGCCAGCCGCAGGCGATGCCGGGCGGCAGGCTCGCCAACGCCGCCACGACCGCGACCTTGAGACTCAGGCCAATCGCGGTCAGCTCTTCCGGGGTGAACATCGCCACGCGGACTGCCTCAGTCCTTCAGCGAAAAACCGCGGCGCACGAAGATCGCCTTGGCGGGTGCACTGCCCAGCCACTGCACGAACGCCGCGGCCTTGGGATTGCGGCTGTTTTTCAGCGCTGCCACCGGGTAGACGATGGGGGCATGGCTGTCGGCGGGGAACGTGGCGACCACACGCACCTTGGGCTCGGCGCGGGCATCGGAGCCATACACGATGCCCAGCGGCGCCTCACCGCGCGACACCAGCATCAGCGCGGCACGCACGCTCTCGGACTCGGCCAGATGCGCACTGACACCCTCCCACTGGCCCAGCGCACGCAGCGCGGCGGCGGCGTACTTCCCGGCCGGCACACTCGCGGTCTGGCCCACTGCCAGGCGGCCGTCACTGCCCAATGCCTTGGCGATCGCGCCGGGCTGGCGCAGGTCCACGCGCACCTTGCTGGTTGCCGGCGCGATCAGCACCAGGGTGTTGCCGAGCAGGTTGCGGCGTTGCGCAGGCAGCACCTGCCCACGTTGCTGCAGATAGTCCATCCATTCCAGATCGGCGGAGAAGAACACGTCCGCCGGTGCGCCTTGTTCGATCTGTCGCGCAAGCGCGGAACTTGCGGCATAGGACACGCGGACCGGCGTGCCGGTCGCTTGTTCGTAAGCGGCCGCGGCCTCATCCATCGATTCCTTCAGGCTCTCCGCAGCGAACACCGTCAATGGCGCGGTCTGCGCGCTGGCAAGCACGGGCAGGGCGAGCAGCACGGCGCAAAGGGTGCGGCGCCAGAAACCGGTCATGCGCATCGGGAACTCCGGATGGGGGAAGCCCCTGATCATAACGGCAGGGCGTGCCGCGCCGCGTGCGTGAGGGGGCTGGCGGCTTTCACTGGACGAGCCAGCAACGGTGCTGCCAGACGTGCCGCAGTGATGCAGCCGCGTCTGGAATCCACATGTACCCTCGCGCCATTCGCACCCAGCTGACGATTGCTCGCTACGTGTGTTCGCCGATCTTAGGAACAGAAGAAAACCACCGGCCCGAAAGAAGCATCGCGCGCAGGCCGCACGTACTGCACTCAGCCGCGCCAGCCCGCCTGCAGATTGGCTTGCAATGCCGGACCCATCAACTTGGGTTCGGGCAGGCTGGCGTCGCGCATTTGTCGTTGCGCCACATAAGCGTCCACGTCCACACCATCGCGCACATGGATATTACTGCGGCGCTGCTCGCCGATGGTGGTCGCGTGTGCAATCGCGCGCCCGCCCGGGCCGTAGTCATGGCACACGAACACGCGCGTGGCATCCGGCAAGGCGTACAAGCGCTGGATCGACGCATAGAGTTGACGCGCGTCACCGCCGGGGAAGTCGCAGCGCGCGGTGCCCGCGTCCGGCATGAACAGCGAGTCGCCAGGAAACAGTGCATCGCCCATCAGGTAGGCGATGCTGTCGCTGGTGTGCCCGGGCACTGCAATCACGCGGCAGGCAATCGCGCCCAACGCAAAGCGCTCGTCATCGGCAAACAGATGGTCGAACTGCGCGCCATCGGCACGAAACCCGGCCGGCAACGCGTAGTGCGGCGCCAGCGTCTGCTGGACCTGTGTGATGCCTTCGCCGATTCCGACCCGCGCGTCCGGCCAGTGCTGCTTCAACCATTGCGCGGCGCTGAGATGATCGGCGTGTGCGTGCGTTTCCAACAACCACTGCACCTGCCAGCCATGCTGCTGTACGGCATCGACAATGGCTTGCGCCGCCTGTGTGGTGATCGCGCCGGTGTCGGCAGCGTAGTCCAGCGCCGGGTCGATCACCGCCGCCGCCCGGGTGCGCGTATCGGCAACCACGTAGGTAAAGGTGTTGCTGTCGGCATGGAAGAACGCAAGGACCTGCGGCTGCATCGGTATCTCCGTCTCAGGGGCTGCGCAGCGCCGCATTGAGCAGCGCGGCCAGCCGGTCCCCCGCGACACGCAGCTGGGTCTCGGCAATCGGGCGATAGGTGGCGATATAGGTTGGTGGCAGTACATGCGTGTCGGGATACACGCCGGGCGTAATCGCGATGCGGCACGACGCCTGCGCCCAGGCCGCAACCGGCGGTGGCAGCGCCGGCGAGGTGGGCGCGGTTGCCGGCAAGGCCAGCAGCACTTTCAGATAGGCATCGTCGCTGAGGTGGCGGTCATTGAGCATGCCGCTGTCCCACAACGCGTGCAGATTGCTGCCCTTGCCGGCAACCTGTAGCTGGAAATCGTTGCCACCCTTGTCGTGCGCATAGCCGGCGTGCATCGGCTGATGGATGTCGCCAACAAAATGCACCACGAACTTCAGCGCTTGCCGGCGTGCGGCCAACGGTTGGTTGCGATCGGCCAGCACGGCGGTCTGCTGTTCCAGCGCAGCGATCACGCAGTTGCCATCCGGGCAATCGCGCGGCGGCACATAGCCGCAGTCGTGTTCGCCGAGATTGACGTAATGCCAGGGGCCCGAGCGCTTGCCCAGATCCGGATCATTGGCGCGCAGCTCATCGGCCCAGGTGGCCACACCGGCCAGGCTGGGGTCGGCTTCGCCTGCCAGCAACTGACTGACCTGCGCGCGCGCCTGCGGCGTCAATTCGGTTTCGGCAACACGCGCCACCAGCCGGTGGCCCTGCGGGCCCCAGGCCAGTGCGGTGGTGGGCTGCAGCGCGGCTGCACACACGGAGAGCGTCAACAACAACGGGGAGAAGGTCTTCATCCCCGGAATTGTACGCGTCGCATTTGTAAGGCGGATTGCAGCGTTTGCCCATTCGCGCAGGCACCCGGCCTGCGCGACGCGCGGCTTAGAGCGGCTACAAAACGTAGCGCGCAGTCGTCAGGTGGGTGCGGACGGCGCGGAGGAACCGGGGTGTACGGGGGGTACATGCTGATTCCGAGCACAGGCCGCCCCCGCCCGGCGGGCGCGCAGTCGTTTTGATTGCTGTTCTTAGAAATAGACCAGGTACGACACGCCATAGGTCAGCGGATCGATCTGCGCCTTGCCCAGGCGGGTGCCGTTGAAATCGACGTTGCTGGACGAATCGGTCCAGCGTGCATCCACACGCAGGCCGCTGCGCTCGTTGAAGATGAAGTCCACGCCCACGTGCGCGGTGGCGCCCACAGAATCGTCGAAGCGGATATCGCCACTGCCCAGCGCTTCGTCTGTGTCTTCACCCAGGAAGGTGGTGTAGTTGATGCCCACGCCCACGAAGGGCGACACCGTGCCATAGCCGTTGATGTGGTACTGCAACAGCACGCTCGGCGGCACCGACCAGTAGCTGCCCACCTTGCCGACACCCGCAAGCTCCAGATCGTGCTTGCCCGAGACGGCGGCGTGCACCTCGATGCCGAGGTTGTTGCGCAGGAAATATTCGTAGGTGAACGACAGCGCGGGCGCGCCCTTGATTTCGCCGCGGACGCCAGCGAAGTCGCCGCTTTCGGACTTGGGCGAGACATATCCCGCGCCATAGCCGGTCGTCCAATGGCCGGCCGACTGGGCAAAAGCAGGAGTGGCCGAAGCGGCCAAAGCGATGGCGAGGGCGGTGCGGATAAGCGTGCTCATGGAATCCCCGGTAAGTCGGACAGGCGGTCGACGTGCACCTACCTGTCCGCAACTCCGGCGGTGGATTCACGTCCCTGGGCGTCAAGTGTGCCAGAGAAGCGCCACGCGCGTCGCCGTCCTCAGAACCGGTGCACGTACGCCACGCCGTAGACCAGCGGGTCGATGTTGACCGTGCCGATACGGTTGCCATTGAGGCTGGCGTCGCTGTCGATGTCGATCCAGCGCATGTCCACGCGCAACGCGCCGCGGTCGCTGATCTTCACGTCCAGGCCCGCATGTGCCGCCAGGCCCCAGGAGGCATCCAGGTCCAGGTCATTGCCGGCCAGTGCGCCGCTGGTTTCGGTGCTGAAAAAGCGCGTGTAGTTGATGCCCGCGCCGACAAATGGCGACACCTTGCCCTGGCTGTTGAAGTGGTACTGCAAGCTGACCACCGGCGGCAGGTGCTTGGTGCTGCCCACGCGGCCCAGGCCACGGATGTTGATGTCGTGCTCGAATGGCAGTGCCGCCAGCACCTCGATGCCCCAGTTGTCGGCAATGAAGTATTCGGCGGTGATGGTCGGGCGGATATCGGTGCCGACATCCACGTCGAGCGTGCCGCCGGCCAGGCTGCCGTTATCGGACTTGGGCGCCACCTGATGGGCGCCGACGCCCAGCAACCAGTCACCCTTGGATTGGGCCAGTGCGGGTGCGCTGACCGAGGCGGCAGCCAGGGCTGCGAACAGAACAGTGGAACGCTTGCGCATGATGGTCTCGTGTCGTTGTAGGAGTGAGTGAAGTCTTGAACGTGCGCGCCGTTGCTGCCTTGATCCTGATCAATCAGGTGCAGCGCATGCAGTGACGGCGCGGGTATCTGGTGCAGAAACGCAGGGCATGCGCGCTGCCTGCGCCGGGCGCAGCGTTCGGCGGGGAGGGGGCCGAACGCTGCGGCAATGACGCGACGGACCGCGTCAATCTGGCCGGCTTACTTGGTCTTGCTGACCGACGCGGTGGCGGTATCCACTTCCGGCATGGCCGAGCTGTGGTGGTTGATGATCAGCCACTTGCCGTCGCGCTTTTCGTACACGAAGGTGTAGCGGGCCTGCACATCGCTCTTCTTGCCGTTCTTGTCGGTGAGCGTGAAGGTGTACACACCCGCATCCACCGCGCTGTCGTCATCGAGCAGGCGCACGGTGCGGTAGTTGATGACGCCCTTCGGCTTTTTGGTCAGGAACATCTCGAAGTAGTTTTCGATCTGCTCGCGCGAGGCGCGCACTTCGTTGGAGACCGTCGGCAGCAGCACGCCGTCCGGGGCGTACAGGTCGGCCACCTTGTTCGGGTTGCCGGTGGCCAGGGCCGCGTTCCAGGTGTCGAACAGCGCGGCCACTTCGCGCGCTTCGCCATCGGCGGGCAGCGCAGCCTTGTCGGTGTAGTGCATCACGCCGCCAGCCAGCGCCGGGGTGGCAGCCAGAGCCAGAACCAGAGAGAACAGGGTGCGACGCATGGGGTATCTCCGTTGAGTGATGGGGGGTGCCTCAGTGGGCGAGCCCAGTATCGAAATCCGCGGAGGGTGGAAATTCTGCTGTTCGGCATAGTCGTGAATATGCCGGGCGGCGTATTTTGGAGTGAGCCGTCCGTCTTGGTTGTGGGGCGAATCAGGCGGTTTCTGGGGTGTCGGTCGCAGGGTGGGCTTGGGCGTGGCGACGCGTCGGGTATGCGGCCTCAACTAAAGGACTTGGAATTGCCGCTCCCATCTGGCCTCGGCTGCCCGCACTCCCGCCGAGTCCGTTGGCGGCGCAGCGGTGCGTTCCGTCGTCCTGCGTCAGGCAATGGTGCGCACTGGGCGCGTGCCTGCCGGACCACGGCTTGCGGCCTGCGCACCGGTGCCAGCAGAGCGTGTGTTCTGCGTGATGTGCCGCGGGTCGAACGGTGTGTCGCAGCGCCTGTCCGGGCACCGTCGCCGGGGTGGGACGCTGCTAGAATGAACGCCCCTTTCCATCCGCCGCGTTGTCGCGGCCGCAGGAGCTAGTGAACATGGCAATCAAGGTTGGCATCAACGGATTCGGTCGCATCGGACGCAACGTGCTGCGCTCTGCGGTGCAGAACTTCGCCAATGACATCGAGATCGTGGCCATCAATGACCTGCTCGAGCCCGACTACCTGGCGTACATGCTGCAGTACGACTCGGTGCACGGCCGCTTCAAGGCCGAGGTGTCGGTCGACGGCAACACGCTGATCGTCAACGGCAAGAAGATCCGCCTTACCCAGGAACGCGACCCTGCCAACCTGAAGTGGGATGCGGTCGGCGCCGAGGTGGTGATCGAGTCCACCGGCCTGTTCCTGACCAAGGAAACCGCGCAGAAGCACATCGACGCGGGCGCCAAGAAGGTGATCCTGTCGGCCCCGTCCAAGGACGACACGCCGATGTTCGTCTACGGTGTCAACGACAAGACCTACAAGGGCGAAGCGATCGTTTCCAACGCCTCGTGCACCACCAACTGCCTGGCGCCGTTGGCCAAGGTCATCAACGACAAGTGGGGCATCAAGCGTGGCCTGATGACCACCGTGCACGCCGCGACCGCGACCCAGAAGACCGTGGACGGCCCGTCGAACAAGGATTGGCGCGGTGGCCGCGGCATCCTGGAGAACATCATCCCGTCTTCCACTGGCGCGGCCAAGGCGGTTGGCGTGGTGATCCCGGAACTCAACAAGAAGCTCACCGGCATGAGCTTCCGCGTGCCGACCTCGGACGTGTCGGTGGTCGACTTGACGGTTGAACTGGAAAAGCCAGCCACCTACGCCGAGATCTGCGCCGAAGTGAAGGCGCAGAGCGAAGGCGCGCTGAAGGGCATCCTGGGCTATACCGAAGACAAGGTGGTGGCGACCGACTTCCGCGGCGAGACCTGCACCTCGGTGTTCGACGCCGACGCCGGCATCGCGCTGGATTCCACTTTCGTCAAGCTGGTGTCCTGGTACGACAACGAGTGGGGCTACTCCAACAAGTGCCTGGAAATGGTGCGGGTTGTGGCCAAGTAAGCACTCCCGTCTGATGCTGTCGCAAAGGCCCCAGCTTGCTGGGGCTTTTGTTTTTTGCATCTTTCTTTGCCGGCAGCGCTTGGTGCAGCGCACATATGTGGCCGCCCGAAGTGGACTTTATCGGCATCACGTGCGCTAATTTGCGGGCACGGCGGCCGTTCCCGTGTCGTGTTGAAGGATCGGGGAACTCCATGGATAGAGAGATACAGACATGAATAAGTTTCTTGCGGGCGCGCTGGCGTTCGGCGTTGTTATTGCGTGTGCGGTACCGTCCACCAGCTGGGCAGCCAAGAAGCAGACCGGTACGCCGGCCTGGATGAATGCCGATGGCGAAGTGATCAAGTCGTCCGATGTCGAGGCGGGCTACGGTGAGACCGTCAAGGGCGTCAACGATTACGAGGGCGAAATCACCGGTAAGCCTGCGCCGGGCAGCAAGTTCACGCAGTTGCAGATCGGCATGCCGATGAAGCAGGTCACCGATCTGATCGGTCAGCCGAACGACCAGGGTTCGTACGTGACTGGCAAGGCGTTCATTCCGTTCTTCTTCGGCGGCGACCGCTACCGGTACGAGATGGCCTACAAGGGCCAGGGCCGTCTGGTGTTTGCCGGCAAGTCGATGGATACCGGCGGCAACCTGATCTGGATCATCCATAACAAGAACGACAGCGGTTACCGCGAATAATCATAAAAAAACGCCCGGTCATCCGGGCGTTTTTTTATGCGTGTGGTTGGCGTTTTATGGTGAGGCGCGCGCTAAGGCCCTGATGTCTCTACGCCGCGTGCGGTGCTGCCAATGCGGGGCGGCAGCCTGTATGGTTCGCGCAGCCGGCCGGATGCCGGGGTGGGGGACAGGTGGAATCGATCATCGTAATGGTGGGCCTTGCGGTCCTGGCCCTGCCGGTTGGGCTGGTGATAGCGCTGGTGTGGGTGGGCAGACTGCAGCGGCGGGTCTGGGAGCTGGAGCAGCGGGTTGCGCAGTGGCAAGGCGTTGCGGCGCCGGCAGCTGCGGCACGTGCAGGCGCGCCCGCGCAGGCAGCGCCCAACGCACCGGTTGACGATCAGCCGGTGCCCTCACAGGTCAGCATGCCGACAGAGGCAGTGGCCCCGGTACCGCGCGCCGCCGCACCGGTCCCGCCACCGTCGCACAGCATGGATCCGTCGCTTGCCGCGCGCAGCAGTGCCAGTGTCTCCGAGGTTGCCGCGCGCACGCCGTCGCCGGTTGCTGCAGCGGCGCAGCCAACACAGCCGCCATCCGCACCGACTCCACCGCCGGCGCCAAATGCGATCGAGCGCGCCGCCAGTGCGCTGAAGCGCTGGTTCACCGAAGGCAATGTGCCGGTCAAGGTGGGCATGCTGGTGCTGCTGGCCGGCGTTGCGTCGCTGCTGAAATACGCCAGCGATCAGGGCTGGATGCGCATGCCGGTCGAGCTGCGCCTGGCTGGCATCAGTGCGGTGGCCTTGGCCGGCCTGGTCTTCGGTTGGCGGCAGCGCACGGTGCGGCGTGCTGGGTTGGGTGATCGGCTCGCGTCGCGGGCAACGTGGCCTGTGGCTGGGTGGTGCGCTACTGATGGGACTGGTGCTGGCCAAGCTGGTGCTGGTGGACCGCCAGCATCTGGGCAATCTGCTGGGCATCGGCTCGTTCATGGCCTATGGCCTGTTGTGCACCGTGGTGGGTTATCTGGCACCGGCGCCGCCGCGTCAGGCGCCACTTGCCGAGGAGCGTGTGTGATGCGGATACGAGGGTGGCTGCCGTTGGCAGTGGCTGGCATTGCCGGGGTGGTGCAGGCCGGCGATCTGCGGAGTGATTTCGTCCAGCAATGGCCGCTGCAGGTCGCGCAGTCCGATGCCGGCATGTATCAGCTGACGCTGGATGGGGTGGTGTACCGGGCGGCGCGCGATGCGCAATTGCGCGACGTGGCCGTGCTCGATGCACGCGGCGACGAGATGCCCTCGGCGCTGCTACCCGCGGAAGTAGCGGCGCAGGCGGCGCCACGGCGGCAGCGCGTGCCGGTGTTTGCGTTGCCGGCCGGTGCCGAAGCGGCCAGGGGCGACCTGCAACTGATTGCCGAGCGCGATGCGTCCGGTGCGGTGCGCCGGCTCGAAGGCCGGGTGGCGACAGGCGCGTCCACGCGCGACGGTGCCGGCCCGGGCTGGCTGGTGGATGCCAACGGTGTGCGTGAGGCGCCACGCGCGCTGTGGCTCGACTGGGATGGCACCACGCCGGTGCAGGCGCAGCTGCGCGTGGAAGGCAGCGACGATCTGCGTGACTGGCGCGTGCTCGCAGCCGACGCCACGGTGATGGCGCTTGACAACAACGGCCAGCGTTTGCAGCAGCGGCGCATCGCGCTGGAACAGGGCGCGCGCTATCTGCGCCTGGTGCCGGTCTCCGGCGCGCTGCCTGCGTTGACGCAGGTGGAACTGGAGCTGGAAGGCGCCGCCGCGCCTGCGCAGTGGCAGCAACTCGACCTGCAGGGCACCGCGCAGGAAACGCGGGTGGTCTACACCTTGCCGGGGCGATTCCCGATTGCGCAGGTGGATGTGCAGGGCGCCCGTGCCGAGGTCGTGGAGTGGGTCGTCGAAAGCCGCGATGGCGACCAGGCGCCCTGGCTGCAGCGTGCCGGGCCGTGGCTGGGCTATCGGCTCGGCAGCGCCGCGGCCGCCTCGCCACCGCAGCCAGTGTCCGGCGGCAGCGTCCGCGACCGCCAGTGGCGATTGCTTGCCGCGCAAGGCCGCCGGACCGGTGTGCCGACGCTGCGGGTGGGCTATCAGCCGGAGCGGCTAGTGTTTCTTACCCAGGGCCAAGCGCCGTACGCGCTGGTAGCCGGCAGTGCGCGTGCGCAGCGCACCGACGCGCCCTTGACCTCGATGCTTGCCGCCTTGCGCCAGGAACGCGGTGCGCAATGGCAGCCGGCCACCGCGCGCATCGCCGGCGCGGCGCAGCCGTTGGCAGGCGAGGCGGCGCTGCAACCGGCCGCGGTGCCGCGTGACTGGAAGCGCTGGCTGCTGTGGGCGCTGTTGGTGGGGGGTGCCGTGGTGGTCGGTGGTTTTGCGGTGAGTCTGTTGCGCAGTGCCAGCGCCAACCGCGATGCCTGATGGCGAGGCGCCGTTGCGGGTTTGCCGCTGCGGCGCGAAGGTCCGACAATGGGCGTCCCCCGTCGCCAAGGCAGCCGCATTGCCCGTCGTGTTCGACCGACCACAGTTCGCGCCACCCGCATCTGCGGCGACGGCGTCTGTGAAACGCACCGCGCGTTCTGCGCGGTGGCGCACCGGCAGCCTGCAACGCGTCATCTGTTCCCTTGCCAGCACAGTGCGTGGTCGTCAGCGCGCTGCATGCCTGCAGCTGTTTCGATTCCCCATTCCCCATTCCCCATTCCCCATTCCCCCAACGACTTAGCGAGCTGAGCCCATGTCCATTGTCCGCATGACCGACCTCGATCTTTCCGGCAAGCGCGTGCTGATCCGCCAGGATCTCAACGTGCCGATCGACAACGGCCAGATCACCTCCGAACAGCGCATCACCGCCTCGGTGCCCACCATCAAGCTGGCGCTGGAAAAGGGCGCCGCGGTGATGGTGACCTCGCACCTGGGCCGCCCGAAGGAAGGCACCTGGAGCGAGGAAGATTCGCTGGCGCCGGTGGCCGCGCGACTGACCACCCTGCTGGGCTTGGACGTGTCGCTGGTGCGTGACTGGGTCGAGGGCGTGGACGTGGCGCCGGGCCAGGTGGTGCTGCTGGAAAATTGCCGCATGAACGTGGGCGAGGGCAAGGATGACGAAGCGCTCGCACGCAAGTACGCCGCGCTGTGCGATGTGTTTGTCATGGACGCCTTCGGCACCGCGCATCGTGCGCAGGCCTCCACGCATGGCGTGATCCGGTTCGCGCCGGTGGCAGCCGGTGGCCCGCTGCTGATGGCCGAGCTCGACGCGCTGGCCAAGGCGCTGGACAACCCGGCCAAGCCGCTGCTGGCGATCGTGGCCGGCAGCAAGGTTTCGACCAAGCTGGAACTGCTGGCCAACCTGGTCAACAAGGTGGACCAGTTGATCGTCGGCGGTGGTATCGCCAATACCTTCATCGCCGCGGCCGGCCACGATGTGGGCAAGTCACTCAGCGAACCGGACCTGATCCCGACCGCCAACCAGATCGTCGCCGATGCCAAGGCACGCGGCGCGGAGATTCCGCTGCCAACCGACGTGGTGGTGGCCAAGCAGTTCCTGCCCGATGCCGAGGCGAGCGTGAAGTCGCTCGACCAGGTGGATGCCGACGATCTGATCCTGGACATCGGCCCGCAGACTGCCGCGCACTATGCCGAACTGATTGCCAATGCCGGCACCGTGGTCTGGAACGGCCCGGTCGGCGTATTCGAGTTCGAGCCCTTCAGCCATGGCACCGAGACCCTGGCGCGTGCCATTGCCGCGTCCGAGGCGTTCTCGATCGCCGGTGGTGGTGACACGTTGGCGGCCGTGGACAAATACGCCATCGCCAAGGACGTCACCTACATCTCGACCGGCGGCGGCGCGTTCCTGGAATTTTTGGAAGGCAAGACCCTGCCGGCGGTTGCCGCGCTCGAGGCCCGCGGGCAGTGAGTGCAGCCACACTGTTCTTTGATCTGGACGGCACGCTGGTCGACTCGGAACCCGGCATCGTTGGCAGCATCGTGCATGCCTTCGACGAGGTCGGTCAGCCTCGGCCCTCGCCGCAGACGTTGCGCGCCTGGATCGGCCCGCCGCTGCGCGACAGTTTCAGCGAGCGCTTCCCCGAGGATCCGGACCTGGTGCAGCGCGCGCTGGCCGCTTATCGCGCCCGTTACGACGCGGTGGGCTGGACCGAGCTCAGCGTGTTCGACGGCATCGGCGATGTGGTCACCGGCCTGCACCGTGCCGGCCATCGACTGGCCGTGGTGACATCCAAGAACGAGCGCTACGCGCGCCGCATCGTCGAGCACCTGCCGTTCGGGGTGTGTTTCGAAGACGTCATCGGTGCCAGCGAAGATGGTGCGCGCCGCTTCAAGCCGGACCTGATCGCCGAAGCGCTGCGTCGCCTGCAGATCGACAAGACCGGCTGCGTGATGATCGGCGACCGTCGCATGGATATCGACGGTGCCAACCACCACGGCATCCACAGCATCGGCGTGTTGTGGGGCTTCGGCGACGAAGCCGAACTGCGCGCTGCCGGCGCCGGTGCGCTTGCGCACACACCAGCCGAGTTGAGGGCTGATCCGCGCCTAGCGCGGCGCGTCTTCACTGCCACCGGCGTACGGTGGCGACCCGCAGCGTGCTGCCGTCCGCGGCAACACGCTGCGAAAGCGTACGTACTGTCCCGCACTGTCTGTAAGACATGCCGGAAAAGGAGGGAGGCTATGCCGCAATGCCATCCTCGGTACGTGACGCGTGTGTTAAGTTTCGCGGCTTTTACAGGGAGGCCATCATGAAAGAACGTCAACGCCGCACCAAGATCCTCGCCACGCTGGGACCGGCCACGGATCCGCCTGGTGTGCTGGACGCCTTGTTCAAGGCGGGCGTCAACGTGGTGCGCCTCAACTTCAGCCACGGCGACCCGTCCGGCCAGGCCAAGCGCGCTGCCGAAGTGCGTGCCGCCGCCGTCCGCGTCGGCGCCGAAGTGGGCATCCTGGCCGACCTGCCGGGCCCGAAGATCCGCATCGAGCGCTTTGCCGGAGGCAAGATCAAGCTGACCATGGGCGATCGTTTCGACCTGGTGGCCGATATCAATGCGCCGGCCGGCGATCAGCATCAGGTGGGCGTGAGCTACCTGGGCCTGCCGCAGGATGTCACCGCCGGTGACGTGCTGCTGCTCGACGATGGCCTGGTGCAGCTGCAGGTCACCGACGTGCAGGGCGCGCGCATCGTCACCACCGTGCTCAACGATGGTGTGTTGTCCGACCGCAAGGGCCTCAACAAGCAGGGCGGCGGTCTGTCGCTGGGCGCGTTGACCGAGCGCGACAAGGAGCTGATCGGCATCGTGGCCAAGATCGGCGTGGACTTCATCGCGGTGTCGTTCTGCCGTAACGCGCAGGACATGCACGACGCCCGCCAGATCGCCCAGCAGCACGGCTGCGATGCGCAGTTGGTGTCCAAGATCGAGCGCACCGAAGCGATCGAGAACCTGGTCGAAATCGTCGAAGCCTCCGACGTGGTGATGGTGGCGCGTGGCGATCTGGGCGTGGAAATCGGCGATGCCGAATTGCCGGGCCTGCAGAAGAAGATCATTCGCGAGTCGCTGGCGCAGAACAAGGTGGTGATCACGGCCACCCAGATGCTGCAGTCGATGGTGGAAAGCCCGATCCCGACCCGCGCCGAAGTACTCGACGTGGCCAACGCGGTCATCGACGGCACCGATGCGGTGATGCTCTCGGCCGAAACCGCTGCCGGTGCGTATCCGGTGCGTGCAGTGGAAGCGATGGCGCGCATCTGCCTGGGCGCCGAGCACCAGTTCGAGTTCGATACCGACTTCGAAGCGGCGCAACGCAACCTGCAGCGCGCCGACCAGGCGATCGCAATGGCGACCATGTTCCTGTCCGAGCACATCGGTCTGGGCGGCGTGGTGGCGTTGACCGAATCCGGCGGCACGCCGCGTTACCTGTCGCGCTTCCGTTCCAACATGCCGATCTATGCATTCACCCGTCATGACGGCGCGCGTCGCCAGATGGCGATGATGCGTGGCGTGTTCCCGATCGGTTTCGACAGCCGTGGCCTGACCCCACGCGAAGCCGCGCGCGCAGCGATCCGCCTGCTGGTGGAGAACGAGCGCATGGGGCCTGGCGACCGCGTGGTGTTCACCAGCGGCGAGCACATGGAAACCCATGGCGCCACCAACACGCTGCGTCTGCTGGAAGTGGGCGAAGACGGCCGCGCCAGCGGTCTGGGCGAGCTGTAGAACACCTGGCGGTGTAGGCGTCGTGCATGCAGACATGTGCGACGCGCCCCACGCAGCCTGCAGTGACACGACGGCGGCCATGTGCCGCCGTCGTGCTGTGTGGCCGATGCGCATGGCTCGCTTCCCATGCCGCACCCTGTGCTGTACGTCCCCGCAGCGTGGCTGACGGACATGTGCATGCAATCTCGCGGCCCAGCTGTGGTGAGGCTGCACACGGCATGGGCCGATCAGACGTAAACGCCGCGTTTAATACCCTTCCAGGCCATTGGCGTTTGCATGCCGCGCCCGCCGCATCGACGTGAGATGCGGCATGTGGCCAAAGCGCTGCACGCCACGATGCGAGCCCTGCCACAGATCGCGCAGCACGCTGCAAGGTGTAATCGGTTGCAGGCATTCCGTGAAGGAATGTCTACGACTTTCGTCGCTATACTTTCGTTCTCCCCCGCAGCTGCCACAGGAACTACATGAGCATCGAACAGCTTGCCGAAACCGCCCAGGCCATGGTCGCCCCGGGCAAGGGCATCATCGCCATCGACGAATCGACCAGCACGATCGCCAAGCGCTTTTCCGGCGTCGGCATCGAGAACACCGAAGAAAACCGTCGTGCCTACCGCGAACTGCTGCTGACCACGCCCAAGCTGAGCGATTACATCTCCGGCGCCATCCTGTTCGACGAAACCATCCGTCAGAAGACCAAGGACGGCGTGCCGTTCGCCAAGTACATGGCCGACCACGGCATCATCCCGGGCATCAAGGTCGACAAGGGCGCGCAGCCGCTGGCCGGCATGCCGGGCGAGTTGGTGACCGAAGGTCTGGACGGCCTGCGTGCGCGTCTGGAGGAGTACTACACCCTGGGCGCGCGCTTCGCCAAGTGGCGTGCCGTCATCAACATCGGCGAAGACATTCCGTCCGGCACCTGCATCGAGGCCAATGCGCATGCGCTGGCCCGCTATGCCGCGCTGTGCCAGGAACAAGGCCTGGTGCCGATGGTGGAGCCGGAAGTGATCATGGATGGCGACCACGATATCGAGACCTGCTACGAAGTCACCGAAGCCACGCTGCGCTCGCTGTTCGGCGCGCTGTATGAGCAGAACGTCGTGCTCGAAGGCACCATCCTGAAGGCCTCGATGGTCATCTCCGGCAAGAGCTGCGAAGAGCAGGCCAGCGTCGAAGAAGTGGCCGAGTCCACCGTGATGTGCCTGAAGTCGACCGTGCCGGCAATCCTGCCGGGCATCGTGTTCCTGTCCGGCGGCCAGACCGACGAGCAGTCCACCGCGCACCTCAACGAGATGCACCAGCTGGGCAACCTGCCGTGGCCGCTGAGCTTCTCGTATGGCCGCGCGATGCAGCAGGCTGCACTGAAGCTGTGGTCCAAGGACATGACCGGCAACTACGCCAAGGCGCAGCAGATCATTTACGAGCGCGCCAAGGAAAACGGCCTGGCTGCACTGGGCAAGTGGAAGGGCTGATCCGCCTGAGGCTTGATCACGCATAGCAGGACGCCGGCCGCGAGGCCGGCGTCTTGCGTTTTGGGTTCGCCAATTTGGATGGTCGGCAGCTTTGTCGCGACGCTTGCATGTGCAGCGTGCGCCCGTCGTTGATGCGCGACCGTTGTCCGCACTGACAGACACGCGTGCGAACTACGGCACCTGCACCTGCACGCAAGGTACGTCTCAAGTAAGAATGCGCCTGCACGACGCAAGACACACCGCCGTGCCCCATCTTTAGGAAGCAGTTCGCTTGCACTCGTCTCGCTCACGCCGCAGCTGTTTCCTGCGTGCATGTGCATGGGGCAGCACAAAGTGCATCACAAGCAAGACTGTGCCGCGTACAAAGCAAGACAAGCGCCCTGCGGCGCCTGTCTGGAAGGATCACGCTTGCAGTCGTTGCACTCAGGCAGCAGCAGTTTCCTGCGTGGCGAGCGCCTGCTGGTAGGCCTTGTAGGTCGCTTCGTTATAGGCCACCAGCACGATGTGCTTGGGCACCTTGTGCGAGCGCTGCCAGTCACGGGTTTCAGTCACGGCAATGCGTGCCGCCTGGTACAGCGGGTAGCCGTAGATACCGCAGCTGATGGCCGGAAACGCAATCGAGTGCAGCATCATCTGCTCGGCCAACTTCAGCGACTGCCAATAGCAGTTGGCGAGCTGTTCCGGTTCATTGTGCTTGCCGTCGCGCCATACCGGTCCCACCGTATGGAAGATATGCCGCGCTTTCAGGTCGAAGCCATCGGTGATGCGGATTTCGCCGGTGGGGCAACGCACGCCTGGGCGCACTTCCGGCAATGCCTCGCAGGCTTCCAACAAGCGCGGGCCTGCGGCGCGATGGATCGCACCATCGACGCCACCACCGCCCAGCAGTGATTCGTTGGCCGCGTTGACGATGACATCAACGTCGAGTTGGGTGATGTCGCCTTGCCAGACTTCGATTCTCATAGCGCGATAGTTATGGGATTTGCATGATGAGCGCGTGATGGATCAGGCGCTGCGGGACGCTCACGCTACGGGCCATTCATCTCACACGATGCGACCACATGGCGGGCTGCGCCGGAGGAGTTGCAGCGTGCCAAACGCGCTGTCTGCAACGCGTCGCGATAACGATTGGTCTGGCCTATGAAAGGCATCGAAGCGGCATGCTGAAACGTGCCAGATACGACGGAAGGCAGGCATCAATGCACCGTGGGGACGTGCGGAGTTCAGGCGCTGAAAGAATGCGATGCCGGAGGGCTTACCGTGCGTCGACTGTCGGCGCCATCGCCAACAGCGCGGGCAATCGATTCGCTCAATCGGAACCGGTGTGGCGTGCGCCCGCAGGTTCAAGGCCAATGGCGAGCGCATGCGCAGTGATCGCTACGGGCGTGGCTGAAATGGCCGCGTACGCGCGCCTCTTCGAATGGGATGACAACCACGCGAAGCCGCCGCGGCAACGTGTACCGGTAGGCTCAAAGCCAGCGGCGTACGCGGGCGCAATAATCGCTGTAGGCGCGGCCGAACTCGTCGCGCAGGCGTGCTTCTTCGAACGGGATGACCAACCACTGCAAGGCCAGCCACGGTAGCGGCACCAGCGCCACCGCCCACAGCAGGCCCAGTTGCAGGCACAGGCCGATGTAGCTGAGGACCAGCGCCAGATACATCGGGTTGCGGGTGAAGCGGTACGGGCCGTCCAGCACCAGCCGCGAAGGATGGCCGCTGGGCATGATGGTGGTGCGTCGGCGCGCGAACAGGATGAAGCAGCTCACCGCCAGCGCGAGCCCGGCGCAGGCGATGACGCCGCCGGCCAGCTCGATCCACGCCAACGGCGTGGGGGCGGGCAGCGGCAGCGCAAAGGCCTGCTGTAGCCAGGCGCCCGCGCCCAGGGCAAGCGCGAAATGCGCCGGGGAGGTCATCTTCACCAGCCATGGCGCCCGCCCGCTGCGGGTATCGCTGTGTCCATACGGCCGGTTACTCACGCCTTCTCTCCCTGCGGAACAACCGCCATCGTAACGTTTCCTTGACATCGGCGGGAGGCGGCAGCGCCGCGGCGCGACGCAGATCGCAGGACACTTCATGCCAAAGGCCGCGCTGGCAGGCGCGGCCTTTGGGAAGAAACGCTGACGTCACGCTGCCTGCGATCAGGGCAGGCCGGCCAGCCAATCGTCGTCGGAGCCTTCGTTGATGTCGGCGAACAGGGGCGTGGAGAAGTAGCGCTCGCCGGTATCCGGCAGCATCGCCAGGATCACCGCGCCCGGCACCGCGGTTTCGGCCACCCGCAGGGCAGTGGAGACGGTGCCGCCGCCGGAGATGCCGGTGAAGATGCCTTCTTCCGCGGCAAGCCGCCGAGCCACGCTGATCGCGTCGGTGTCTTCCACGCTGAGGATTTCGTGGGCGATCTCGCGGTTGAGCACCTCCGGCACGAAGTCCGGGGTCCAGCCCTGGATCTTGTGCGGCTTCCAGTCCTGGCCTTGCAGCAGCGCGGCGCCGGCCGGCTCGGTGGCGGTGATGCGCACTTCCGGGCGGGCCACGCGCAGTACTTCGCCCACGCCGGTGAGGGTGCCGCCGGTGCCCCAGCCGGTCACGAAATGGTCCAGCCGGTGGCCGGCGAAGTCGCGCAGGATCTCGGCGGCGGTGGTGTTGCGGTGGTAGGCCGGATTGGCGGGGTTGGCGAACTGGCTGGCCAGGAACCAGCCATGTTGTTCGGCCAGTTCCTTGGCCTTGCGCACCATGCCGCTGCCGCGCTCGGCGGCCGGGGTCAGGATCACCTTGGCGCCGTAGGCGCGCATCAGCTTGCGGCGCTCGATCGAGAACGTTTCCACCATGGTGGCGACGAACTTGTAGCCGCGCGCGGCAGCGACCATGGCCAGCGCCACGCCGGTGTTGCCGGAGGTGGCTTCCACGATGGTGTCGCCGGGCTTGAGCAGGCCGCGTTGTTCGGCGTCCAGGATGATGGCCAGCGCCAGCCGGTCCTTGACCGATCCGCCCGGGTTGAACGACTCGACCTTGACGTACAGGGACACGTGGTCCGGGGCGAGGCGGTTGAGTTTGACCACCGGGGTGCGGCCGATGGTGTCGAGGATGTTGTCGTACAGGGCCATGGGGTCTCCGTCGGAATCAGGCTGCGTGGGCGAGTGTGGGCGCGTGGGGCGTTGCGATGGGTGAGTGCGCGGGCTTGCCGGTGAGCGGCGCGGCGCCGAACCAGTGCAGCGACTGCGACAGCGCAGCGACGTCGCCCAGGATCAACAGTGCGGGCGAGCGCACCGCATGCAAGCGCGCGGTGGCGGCCAGCTGCGACAAGGTGCCGGTGACCACGCGCTGTTCCGGGCGCGAGCCATTTTCGACCAGCGCAAATGGCGTGTCCGCGGCGCGGCCGGCCTGCAGCAGGCGCTGCTGGATGCTGTCCAGACCGGCCACGCCCATGTAGAAGGCCAGCGTCTGCCGCTCCTGGCCCAACGCGTGCCAGTCGAGCGTGTCCAGCGAATCCTTGCAGTGCGCGGTGATCAGGCGCAGCGATTGCGCATGGTCGCGGTGGGTGAGCGGGATGCCTGCGTAGGCGGCACAGGCCACTGCGGCAGTGATGCCGGGCACCACCTGGAAACCGATGCCGTGCGCGTGCAGGAATTCGAGCTCTTCGCCGCCGCGGCCAAACACGAACGGGTCGCCACCTTTCAGGCGCACCACGCGCCGCCCGGCACGCGCATGTTCGAGCATCAGCGCATGGATCTGCTCCTGCCGCGTGCTGTGGCCTTGGGCGGCTTTGCCCACTTCGATGCAGCGCGCCGCGCGCTGTGCAAGGCGCAGGATCTGCGGGCTGACCAGGCGGTCGTACAGGATCACCTCGGCCTGCCGCAGCGCGCGCACCGCATTGCGGGTGAGCAGGCCGGGGTCGCCCGGGCCGGCACCGACCAGCGCCACACTGCCGGGCGTAAGGGTGAGGCGGGGAGCCGCTGACGATGGGGCGCTGGCAGTGGAAGACACCGCAGAAGAGGCGGTGGCGGAAGCTGCTTCATGGGTCAGCAGCCGTTGCGCGCCGGCGGCGCTGCGCAGGGCAGCATTCACTGCCGGCACATCGCTGGCCGCAATGGTCAGCCAGACCGGCTGGTCCGGCAGTGCCAGCCACTGCGGGTCAAAACTGCCCACCAGCCAGCGCATCTGACCGGACTGTGCCCAGCCGCGCAACGCGGGTGTCAGTTCCGGCGCGCCCACCAGCGGCACCGCGCCGGCCTGCAGCAGGCTGGCGGTGGCGCATTCGGCAGCGCGGCCGCCGCCGACCACCAGGACGGCACGGCCACGCAGATCGGCAAGGAGCGGGAACAGGGCAGTCACGGACCGGGGCTTCGAGGGGAGGGCCAGACCGTAACGCCGGGCTTATAGCCGTCGGAAATGACTTCATGCGTCCTAAAAATAGCGTTCGGTTATAAGCTGGCCCGCCGAACTCCTCTACAGTCGAAGCCCTTGTAGCGCCTCGCGCTTTTTTGGACATAAGCCCATGACGCTGACCCAACTTCGCTACCTGGTGGCCATCGCCGATGCCGAGCTGAACATCACGCTGGCCGCGGCGCGTGTGCATGCGACCCAGCCGGGCCTGTCCAAACAGCTCAAGCAGCTGGAGGACGAACTGGGCTTTTTGCTGTTCGTGCGCAAGGGGCGCAGCCTGGATGCGGTGACCCCGGCCGGCGTGGAAGTGATCGAACGTGCCCGCGCGGTGCTGTCCGAAGCCAACAACATCCGCACCTACGCCGCCAACCAGCGCCGCGAAAGCCAGGGCCAGCTGACCTTGACCACCACCCATACCCAGGCGCGCTTCGTGTTGCCGCCCGCGGTGGCGCAGATCAAGCAGGCCTACCCGCAGGTCAGCGTGCATCTGCAGCAGGCGGCCGAGAGCGCGGCGCTGGATCTGCTCAGCCAGGGCGATGCGGACATTGCCGTGGTCAGCACCGCGGGCGGCGAGCCCACGGCCGGCATCGCGGTGCCGCTGTACCGCTGGCGCCGGTTGGTAGTCGTGCCGCACGGGCATGCACTGGACACGCGCGTGGCGCCGGACATGCAGGCGCTGTCTGCGCACCCGCTGATCAGTTACGAATCCTCCACGCGCGCCGGCTCCTCGCTGCAACGGGCGTTTGCGCAGGTGGGCCTGGAGCCGAGCATTGCGCTGACCGCGCTGGATGCGGACCTGATCAAGACCTACGTGCGTGCTGGCCTGGGCGTGGGGCTGGTGGCCGAAATGGCCGTCAGTGCCAACGACGAGGATCTGCGCGCGTGGCCGGCCCCGGCGCCGATCGCCGAGTGCATCGCCTGGGCGGTGCTGCCGCGCGACCGCGTGTTGCGCGATTACGCATTGGACCTGGTGCATGTGTTGGCACCACAGATCGACAAGCGCGACCTGCGCCGGGTGCTGGACGGCAACCAGGCGCCGAACTGGCCGCTGCCGCCGACCTGGGAAGCGCTGACCCAGACCATCACCAGCTGATGCCGGAATAAGGCCGTGTCGCTGCACGCGAACGCGTTGCGGCAGACGCGCGCGGCCGGTGGCATGCTGGCTGCCTCAACCAACGAGGTGCGCCATGACAGCAGTGCTTCGCCCGGCGCTCAGCCGCGTGTGGTCACCCGATGCGGACGGCGGCATGCAGCTGGAGCTGTGGGCGCATGTAGAGGGCCGCGACCAGACCGTGCTGACGGTGTTGGCCGATCCGCAGGACGAATCGCTGTGGGTGGGCGTGCAACTGGGCGAGGCACGTCTGCAACTGCCGTTGGTGGTCCTGCGCCAGGCACTGGAGGCCGCCGATGCCGAGGTGCATTCGGCGGCGTGGTTCGCACGCCAGGATGAGGGCGTGTCGGAGATCTAGCCGGCAAGCAGGAGGCGTTGCCTGCGGGTGTCGCGGCAGCGGGTGGAGTGATTGCGCGGCCAGTTGGCGACGATCGCATCAGGCCGCGGCGGTCCTTACGAATGCTGCACTGCAGCGCACTGGCGGATCGTAATGGCTTTCTAAATCAATGGCCTGCAAACACCGCGCTGGATCAGCACAGCCTTACTGTCGGTGATTTCCCCTCGCGCTGTCAGGGCCGCCAAGGCGGCGTCGGCCAGAGCCATCAAGTTGGGCCTGGCGATGTCGTAAACCCTTATAGCAACCATGCACGACACTCCAGGACGTCTAGGGGTGGACGGCGCAGGGCCGGCCCGGCATCCATCGCTTGGCCGGTCTGTTCGGAAGGTCGTAGAGGTTGCTGGCGCTGTCGTTCGCCATCGCGTGTTGCGCGACTTGAACGACTGGCGCACCCGGGTCCCTGGGGAGAGGCCTGGCGTGCTTGGTGGCGGATTCGGGACGGGAGCCCGGGTCCGCCATTTTTTGTTCAGGCCAGCGGAATGGTGACCGAAAAGCGCGTGCCGCCACTCGGGCGCGGGCGCACTTCGACCTGGCAGCCCAGCGTTTCGGCGGTGCGATGCACGATCCACAAGCCGATGCCCAGGCCGTCGCTGCCCGGGTCGGCCTGGCGGAACGCCTGGAACACGTCTTCGGGGTGCTCCAGATTCAAGCCGATGCCGCTGTCGATGACTTCCACCACCGCGTGGCCGGGACGGCGCCGGCAGCCCACCAGCACCTGGCCGCGTTCGGTGTACTTGACTGCATTGCCGACCAGATTGCCGATCAAGGTGGTCAGCAAGGTGGAATGGCTGCGCACGCGCAGGGAGGTGGGCACATGCCGCAGCGACAGGCACTTGTCCCTGGCCGGCTGGCGCCACACGCCGAGCACCGCGTGGATCACGTCTTCCAGCGCCAGCGGCTGCAGATCCGGGCTGGCCGACTTGCTGGCCGCCGCCAATGCGGCCAGTTCGTCCAGGCTGCGCGCCACGGTGCCGATCGCATCACGTGCGGTGACCAGGGTGGGAATGGTGTCCACGTTGGCATGCCGGCGCATCTTGTCGATGGCATAGGCGGCCGTGCGCAGGGGGGTCTTGAGATCGTGGCCGGCGATGGCCATCAGACGGCTGCGGTAACGGTTGGACTCTTCGGCGATCAACAACGCGCGGCGCAACTCCAGCTGGGCCATGGTCTGGCGCGCCAGCGCGCGCAGTGCATCGACCTGTTCGTCGGTGAGCTGGCGTGGTTGCCGGTCCAGCACGCAGACCGTGCCCAGCGGCAGGCCGTCCGGAGTCTTGAGCAGCGCACCGGCATAGAAATACAGCGGCGATTCGCCGGTCACCAGCGGGTTGCGCGAAAAGCGCGCGTCTTCGCGGGTGTCGGGCACCACCAGTACGTCGTTATCGAGCAGGGCGTGCGCGCACATCGACTTGAACAACGGTGTCTCGCGTTCGCCCATGCCACGCTCGCTCTTGAACCACTGCCGGTCCGCATCCACCAGGCTGATCAGCGCGATCGGGGTCTGGCAGATGATCGAGGCCAGCTTGGTGATGTCCTCGAAGGCGGCCTCGCGCGGGGTGTCGAGGATGCCGTAGCTGCGCAGGGCCTGCAGGCGCAAGGCCTCGCTCGGCGGCTTGGGCGCACACGGCAGGGGCTCGGCCGCTGGATCGGACAGGACAGTACTCATGCGCGCACGGGTCAAAGTGATAGGCGCCAAGCATAGGCTATGGCTGTGCCCGGATTGTGTGCACCGCAGCCCGTCCAGGCGATCGCTGCCGGTGGCGGCCGTGTGTGAAGGGTGCGACATCGCGTCGCGCACCGGCCGCGACCATCGCCGGTTGTGATGCACCGGCTTACACTCGCCGGATGCTCCGTTTTCTCCACCACCACCGCGTGTTGCAGTCGCTTGCCGTGCTGGCGGTTGCGCTGATGTTGGTGGCGCCGCTGATCAGCCGCTGGTGCCAGCTGCCACTGGCGCAGCCGATGTGCACCAGCCAGGCCGGTGACGCTGCGGCATCTGTGCATGGCGCGCACCACCCGATGCCGGGCATGGGCGCAGCGCAGCACCACGCCATGGACGCGCCCGCGTCTCATCACGCGGCGCCTGCGCAGGACGCCGGTGCGCATGCGGACGCGTGTGACTACTGCGTGCTGGCAGCGCGTCTGTTGGGCGCGCTCGCGCTGGTGGTGCTATGCCTGTTGCAACTGCGGCCAAGCAAACCCGCTGCCCCGACGCGGACGCATGCATGGCGCGCGCTGCGCTGGCCGGCGCTGGGCGCACGCGGGCCGCCGCTGCCCGCCTGAGGCTGGGCAACGCGCGAGCGCCCGCTGTTCTTTCCGTATTGGCGTGCGCCACCTGCTGGCGTGCGCGAGGCGTGCTGTGCACGCGATGGCGGCTGCCGCGCTTTCTCTTCCGTTGACCGTGCGGCCCTTGCGGGTGTCGCGTGCGGTGGCGTTGTCCGTGCACGCACGGCAAAGGGTGTGACATGCGAGTGTGGTGGTTGAAAGCGATGTGGTCCGCGCCGTCGTTGGCGATGGCATGCGGGATGGCGGGTCATGCACAGGCGCAGGACGCCGCATTGACCCTGGGCAAGGTGCAGGTGAACGCGCAGACCACGCGCGGGCAGAGTGCGGCGAGCGTGTTGAGTTCGGTGGACGTGATCGGCGGCGCGTTGCTGCACGATCAGCATGTGGACTACAGCTGGGAGCTGCTCATGCGTGCGCCCGGCGTACAGGTCACCCCGTTCCGCATGGGCACCGACGCAGGGCGGTTTTCGTTCCGCGGCTTCAATGGCGAGGGGCGGATCAATGCGGTCAAGCTGCTGATCGACGGGATTCCCAGTAACGACAATGCCGGCGGCATGCCGTACCTGGATGCGGTGTTTCCGCAGGATATTTCGGCTATCGAGATCGTGCGCGGCACCAACGATGCGCGCTACGGGCTGCATGCCATCGCCGGCAGTGTGGACGTGCTGACCCGCACCGGTGGCAACGACGGGCGACTGAGCGTGACCGCCGGCAGCTTCGGCGCGCGCGAAGTGCAGCTCGGCAAGGGTATCGAGCATGGCGCCTGGAGCCAGAATTACGTGCTGGCCTGGCGCGATTCCGACGGTTACCGCGATCACGCCGATGCACGCAAACGCAGCGTGGCCGGTAAATGGTTCTACACCGACCCGGGCGGCGCGTTTCGTGCCGGGCTGACCACCCGTTATTACGACAACCACGCACTGGAGGCCGGATATCTGGATGCGGCCAGCGCACGCGCCGCACCACGCAGCTCGCCCGCGTATGCGCAGGACGATCGTAGCGAACGCACGCTGCGCCAGACCGCGCTGCATGCGGACGGCACGCTCGGCAGTGATGCGCAGTGGAGCGCCAAGGCCTACCGCAACGCGTACCACAACCAGCGCTGGGTGCGTTTTTCCGAAGCCGGCCTGCAACAGGAGCGCGACACCGACGAGACCCACCAGGGCGTGCTGCTGCGCGGCAACTGGCAGCCGGGCTGGCAGGCGCTACCGACCACGCTGGAGGCCGGCCTGGACGCGCAATGGGAGGACAACCAGTCGCAGCGCTACCGCACCGTGGCACGCGTGCGCAGCGCGCAGTTGCGCGACTGGGATTACGACCTGCGCACGCGCGGCGCCTACGTGCAGGCCGTGCTGAAACCGACCGAGCGATTGCAACTGGTGCCCGGCTACCGCATCGACCGCGTCGATGGCGAGCTGCGGGATCTGCGCGCCGGCATCACCGCACCAAGCTACGACTACGGCACCATCAAGCAGCCCAAATTCAGTGCCAGTTACCGGCTTGCCGGGCAGAGCAGCGCCTATGCGAATTGGGGGCGCACCTTCCAGATCGGCACCGGTGATGGGGCGTACCGCCGGCAGCCGGGCAACCTGGGTCCGTCGATCAACGATGGCTGGGAAGCGGGCTTCAAGTTCGCGCCCACCGCCGTGCTCGATGGCCGGCTGGCGTATTGGGAACAACGCGCGTCCGGCGAGGTGGCCACCATTCTGGGTGTGAATGGTGTGGCCGGCGTGGGCGATGTGGCCAACGTCGGGCGTACGCTGCGGCGCGGCTGGGATGCGCAGCTCAACCTGCAGCCGGCCGAGCACTGGCGTGCGTGGCTGTCGTATTCGCGGCAGAAGGCGAGCATCGCCACGCCCGATCCCAGTGCACCGGCCACGCGCGGCCGCGAGATCGAAAACGTGCCGCATTGGCTGGCCACCGCGGGTGTGGAGTGGCAGCTCACCCCGGCGGTGCAACTCAGTGCCTGGGGCAATGCGCAGGGCGACTATTACCTGGAGCGCACCAACACGCTGGGGCGCACTGGTGGCTATGCCCTGCTCAATCTTGGCGCGCGCTGGGCCGTGGATGCGCGCAATACGGTGTCGCTGCAACTGCGTAATGCCACCGACCGCAGCTATGTCTATGCCTGGTACGACAGCGGCAGCTCGGGTTATTCGCCGGGTGACGGCCGTGCGCTGTCGCTGTCCTGGGATTGGAGTTTCTGATGTCAGTCTCTGCGACCCAGCACGTTGCCCCCGTGGCCGCTGCCGACGAGATCGCGCAAGGGCGTCGTTGGCGCGTGTACCGCGCGGTGTGGCGCTGGCATTTCTATGCGGGATTGCTGGTGCTGCCCTTCATTGCCTGGCTGGCGCTGACCGGTGCGGCATTCCTGTATCACGATGCTATCGACCGCACGGCCCATCACGCATTGAAAGTGGTGCCGGTGGGCCCGGCGCGTTTGTCGGCGCAGCAGTTGGTGGATGCCGCGCAGCGTGCGCAGGCGGGGACGGTGTTTCGCTACACCACGCCCGACCGTGCCGATGCCAGCGCCGAGATCGGCGTGCTACGCACCGATGGTGCGCGCGAGGTGGTGTACGTGGACCCGTACAGCGCGCGCGTGCTGGGCATGCTGCCCGAGCATGGCACGCTGGCCTGGACCATTCGCCGGCTGCACAGCCTGGACCTGCTCGGTCCCCTCGCGCGGGGCCTGATCGAAATGGCCGCGGGGTGGGCGATTGTGCTGGTGCTGACCGGCGTGTACCTGTGGTGGCCGCGCGGACGTCGCAGTGGGGTGGTGAGCGTGCGTGGCCGTCCCGCGCAGCGAGTGTTCTGGCGCGACCTGCATGCGGTCACCGGTGCCGGGGTTGGAGCGGTGCTGCTGTTTCTGGCCCTGACCGGCATGCCGTGGTCGTGGCTGTGGGGCGCACAGGTCAATCGCTGGGTCAACGGACACGACTTCGGTTACCCGGCCGGGCTGCGCGTGCAGTTGCCGATGTCGCAACAGCGGCTCACCGACAGCGGCGAGCCGAGCTGGTCATTGCGCCAGGCACGGCTGCCGCAATCGACGCTGCCACCTGACAGGCCGATGCCAATGCCGATGGCCATGGGCGCAGCGGATGCCATGGCACCGGCGATGGCGCATGCCGCTCATGCCGCGCATTCCGAACACAACGAACACGCTGCACATGCCGCACACGTTGCGCGTGCCTCACAAACCGATACCGCGCATGCCGAGCACGCCGCGCATGGTGGCGGCAGCGGTTTGGGCGAAGCGCCAGGTGTCGGTGCACTGGGGCTGGATGCGGCGCTGGCGCGTTTCGATGCGCGTGGCATCGCGGCCGGCTATAGCGTGGCGCTGCCGCGTGGTGCCAGCGGTGTGTATACCGCTTCGGTGTATCCGGACGATCTGCAGCGGCAGCGGGTGATCCACCTGGATCAATACAGCGGCGCGGTGTTGCTGGACATGCGCTACCGCGATTACGGACCGCTGGCGCAGGCGCTGGAATGGGGCATCAACGTGCACCTGGGCCAGCAATACGGCACCGCCAATCAACTGCTTTTGCTGCTGGCGTGTGCGGCCATCGTGTTGCTGTGTGTCAGCGCGGCGGTGATGTGGTGGAAGCGCCGCCCGGTTGGCGGTCTCGGTGTGCCGCCATTGCCGGCCGATCCGCGCACGCTGCGCGGCGTACTGGCGCTGTTGGTGCTGTGCGGGCTGCTGTTCCCGCTGATGGGCGCATCGTTACTGCTGTTGTGGGCGTTCGATCATTACTGGAGCGTGCGCAGGCTGCGGCGGTGAGGCGCTGGCCTGCGCACTGCTGCGCGCGGCTCAGATGTCTTCGTGGATGCCGCACTCGCGCTTGAGCCCAAAGAAGCGCGTGTCTTCTTCGCGCATGCCCGGCTCCCAGCGACGGGTGGTGTGGAAGTCACCGATCGACACATAGCCTTGTTCCCACAGCGGGTGATACGGCAGTGCGTGCGCCTGCAGGTATTGCCAGACGTCGCGGTCGGTCCAGTCGGCGATCGGGCTGATCTTGTAGCGGTCCCCGCGCTTCTGCACGATCGGCGTCTGCGCACGCCCACCGGACTGGCTGCGGCGTAGGCCGGTGAACCAGGTGCCGACGTTGAGTTCGTCCAGTGCGCGGCGCATCGGTTCGACCTTGCGCAGGTTGTTGTACTGGTCGATGCCCACCATGCCCTGTTCCCACAGACGGCCATGGCGTGCCTCCATCCAGGCGCGGCTGACCAGCGGGCGATACACCTGCAGGTTGAGCGAAAGGCGTTCGGTCAATGCATCGGCAAAGCGGTAGGTCTCCGGGAACAGGTAGCCGGTGTCGATCAGGATCACCGGGATGTCCGGGCGCTGCTGGGTGAGCAGGTGCAGCGTCACCGCCGACTGCGCGCCGAAGCTGGACGACAGCGCCGCCTGCTGCGGGCCGTGCTGCAGCGCCCAGGCAACGCGTTCGTCGGCGCGCAGCGTCTCCAGGTGCGCGTTGAGCGCGTCCAGGTCGTCCAGCGAAGGAGCGGCGATCGATGTGGCAGGCAGCGCGGTCATGCGAGCAATTCCAGGTCGAGATGACGGTGGGTGGGGTAGGGCGGCAGGGCGATCAGGCCGCTGCGATGCAGAAAGTCGCCGAAGCCTTCATCGGTGTGTCGGTCGCGCTCTGCTGCGTAACGGGCCAGCAGTGGCTCGAGCGCGGCGAGGATGTCGGCCTCGTTGATGTTTTCGCGGTACAGCGTGTTCAGGCGTTGGCCGCGGCGGTCGCCACCCAGCATGAGGTTGTAGCGGCCCGGTGCCTTGCCGACCAATGCGATTTCAGCCAGATACGGCCGCGAACAGCCGTTCGGGCAACCGGACAGGCGCAGCACGATCGGCGTCTGCGCCAGCCCGTGACGCTCCAGCAGCGGCTGCAGCGCTGCACTGAAATCCGGCAGATAGCGCTCGGCCTCGGCCATGGCCAGCCCGCAGGTTGGCAAGGCCACACAGGCCATTGCGCCGCGCGCCAACGCGGTGGGCGCCAGGTTGCCGGCGTCCAGTCCGTACTGCGCCACCAGTTGGTCGATCTGCGCGCGCCGGTTGGCCGGGACGCCGGCAATCACCAGGTTCTGATTGGGCGTCATGCGGAACTCGCCGACTTGCAACTGCGCGATGGCGCGCAGCCCGCTCAGGTGCGCGGCGGTGTCGGTGTCGGCAATGCGCCCGGCCGGCAGCGACAGCGTCAGATGCCAGTCGCCCTGTTCGCCCTCCACCCAGCCGTAGCGGTCGCCGTTATGCGCGAATGCAAACGGCTGCGCAGGTTGCAAGCTGAATCCCGCGCGGCGTTCGATCTCCGCCACGATGGTGTCCAGGCCGTGGTCGTCGATGGTGTACTTGAAGCGCGCGCGCTTACGCACGGCGCGATTGCCGAGGTCGCGCTGGGTGGTGACCACGGCCGTGGCGATATTCAGCAACTGATCGCGGGTGACGAAGCCGATCACGTTGGCCACGCGCGGCCAGGTCTCCGCATCGCCGTGGCTGGCGCCCATGCCGCCGCCGATGCTCACGTTGTAGCCGAGCAGCTGTCCCTCGCGCAGGATGGCGATGAAGCCCAGGTCGTTGGCGAACACGTCCACATCGTTATGCGGTGGCGCGGCAAAGCCGATCTTGAATTTGCGCGGCAGGTAGCGGTCGCCGTAGATCGGCTCGTCCTCGGCGCCTGAGCCGGACACGCGCTCTTCGTCCAGCCAGATCTCGTAATAGGCACGCGTGTTGGGCAGCAGATGCTCGGACACGCGCGCGGCATCGGCATACAGCGTGGCGTGCGCCTGCGACAGCAGCGGATTGGCCGCCACCTGCACATTGCGATTCACATCGCCGCAGGCGGCCAGCGTGTCGATCAAGGTGGCGTTGATCGCCTGCATCGTGGCCTTGAGCTCGCGCTTGATCACGCCATGGAACTGGAATGCCTGGCGCGTGGTGATGCGCAGCGAATGGTTCGCATAGCGCGTGGCGATGCCATCCAGTGCCAGCCACTGGCTGGGTGAAATTACCCCGCCCGGCGTGCGCGTGCGGATCATGAACTGATACGCCGGCTCAAGCTTTTGCCGCCGCCGCTCATCGCGGATGTCGCGGTCGTCCTGCTGGTAGCTGCCGTGGTACTTGATCAGCGTCTGATCGTCCTCGCGCAACGCCCCGGTGACCGGATCGGCCAGGCTCTGCTCCAGCGACCCGCGCAAGCGGCGGCTGGTGGATTTGATGTCTTCGACGGAGTGGGTCATGGGAATCGGGAGTCGGGAAAGGGGAATCGTGAAAAGCGGCGTGGTCGCTCGCGACAATTCGGGTGCAGGCCGTACCCATTCCCGATTCCCCACTCCCGATTCCCGGCACTAGTAGACATCGCGCGCATAGCGTCCCTCCACCTGCAGGCGGGTGAGATACGCTGCGGCCGCTTCGGCATCGAGTGCGCCGTGGGTGGCGACGATGTCCAGCAGCGCGGCGTGCACGTCCTTGCCCATGCCGATCGCGCCGCACACATACACGTGCGCGCCGCCTTGCAGCCAGGCGTAGACCTCGGCGCCGCGCGCGCGTAGGCGGTGCTGCACGTACATCTTCTCTGCCGCGTCGCGCGAGAACGCCAGTTCCAGTGCATGCAGCTCGCCGCGCTGCAGCGCCTGCTGCCATTCGGCCTGATACAGGAAGTCGGTGTTGAAGTGCTGCGCACCGAAGAACAGCCAGTTGCGTCCCTTGGCGCCGGTTTCGGCACGTTCCTGCACGAATGCGCGGAACGGTGCCACGCCGGTGCCCGGGCCGATCATCAGGATGTCGCGGTCCGGATCTGCCGGCACGCGGAAGCGCTCGTTCGGTTCGATATACACCGGCGCGGTGTCGCCTTCGGCCAGTGCCGCCAGAAATCCGCTGGCCGAGCCCACGTGCCCATGGCCGTGCGCCTGGTAATGCAGTTCATCCACCACCAGGTGCACTTCCTCGCCCACGCGCTTGCGGCTGGAGGCGATGGAATACAGGCGCGGGGTGAGCGGACGCAGGGCAGCCAGCAGGCCGCCGTGGTCCCAATCCGCCGGCCAGCGTCGCAGCACGTCGATCAACTGGTGATCGGAGAGCAGCGACGCCAGGCCGGCAGTCTGGGTCGGGGTGAGCAGCGCCTGCAGATCGTCTGCATAGGCACGCTCGGCGTGCGCAGCCAGGAAGGGCCGCGAGAGCTTGGTCAGCTCGCGCCGCGTGGCAAGCCACTCGTTCAAGGCCAGAGTGTCCTCGCCGATGGTGACCGATGCATGACCATCCAGGCGCAGGCTTTCCAGCACCGCATCGACCAAGGCAGGCGGGTTGCGGTGACGGATGCCGAGCGCATCGCCGGGCTCGTAGCTGAGCCCGCTGCCGTCCAACGAGAACTCCAGGTGGCGCACCCGCTTGATCGCCGGGCCATAGACACGGAAGCCCGGGCCCTTGAAATCGCGCCCGCTGATGATCTGGTTGGCCAGCAACTCGGCGGCGAACGGGTGCTGCTGCGACCACACCGGCGCGGCCGGCTGGCTGCGCAGCGGCGTGACCGTGGCCGATGGCTGGGCACTCTTGAGCTGCTCGCGCGCATGCCGCAGCGCATGCGTGCGCCAGGGAGCGGCGACGCTGTCGATGTCCAGGTCGGCTTCGCCGCGCGGCTGCACGCGGCTGCCGCCGAGTTCGGCCAGGCGCTCGTCGATCCGCCGCGCAATGCCGCAGAAATCGGCGTAGCTGGAATCGCCCAGGCCCAGTACTGCGTACTTGAGCTCCGGCAGCTTGGGCGCGCGGCGCCCGCTCAGGAACTCGACCAGGCCAATCGCATCATCCGGCGGATCGCCTTCGCCCTGGGTGCTGATCACCACGTACAACAGGCGTTCGCTGGCCAGCTCGCGGATGGGGTAGGCGTCGGCACGCAGCAGGCGCACGTTCACGCCGGCGGCCTCGGCCTCGGCGGCCAGCTGCTCGGCCTGCCGCCGGGCATTGCCGGTCTGGCTGCCGTACAGCACGGTCAGGCGCTGGCTCTCGTGCGCCACCGCATGCACCTGGCCACCCGGCAGTACCGCCAGCGAGCGCGGCGGGTGACCCTGCGCCAAGCCGGCGGTATACCCGGACAGCCACCACAGGGACGGGGCATCCAGACCGTCGACCAGACGCTCCAGCAGCGCCTTGCGCTCGTCGGGCAAGGGGCTGGGCGGCACGGCGGGGCTGGCGGCGGTCATTCGGTTCCAGGGAGGGCAATGGATGAACGATGTTAGGGAAGCGTTCGCTCCGCCAGAAAGGATCAGCCGTTATCGCGTTATGCCGGGTGCTTATTTCGGCCCGGCATGGGCCTGCCACACACTGCGCTGCCTTGCCCTTCCATCGGCTGGTCTCGCCGCCGATGCCAACGACACGCTGATGACCCTGCCACCCCTTTCCCATCTCGACCGTCTCGAGGCCGAGAGCATCCACATCCTGCGCGAGGTCGCCGCCGAGTTCCGTGCGCCGGTGATGCTGTATTCGGTCGGCAAGGACAGCTCGGTGCTGCTGCACCTGCTGCTCAAGGCCTTTGCCCCCTCGCCACCGCCGATCCCGCTGCTGCACGTGGATACGCGCTGGAAATTCCGCGAGATGATCGCTTTCCGCGACCGTCGCGCGGCCGAGACCGCGGTGGACCTGCGCGTGCACATCAACCCGGAAGGCGTCGCGCAGGACATCGGCCCGATCAGCCATGGCGCGGCGGTGCACACCGACGTGATGAAGACCCAGGGCCTGAAGCAGGCACTGGAGCAGGGCGGCTTCGATGCGGCGATCGGCGGGGCGCGCCGGGACGAAGAGAAATCGCGCGCCAAGGAGCGCGTGTTCTCGTTCCGCAATGCACGCCATCGCTGGGACCCGAAGAATCAGCGCCCGGAGCTGTGGAATCTCTACAACGCGCGCACCAAACCTGGCGAAAGCGTGCGCGTGTTTCCGCTGTCCAACTGGACCGAGCTGGATATCTGGCTGTACATCTACCGCGAACGCATTCCGGTGGTGCCGTTGTACTTCGCCGCGCCGCGCCCGGTGGTGCAGCGCGACGGCGCCTGGATCATGGTCGACGACGACCGCTTGCCGCTGCACCCCGGCGAAACCCCGCAACTGCGCTCGGTGCGCTTTCGCACGCTGGGCTGCTACCCGCTGACCGGCGCGATTGAATCCACCGCCGACACGCTGGAAGCGGTGATCGCCGAGATGCTGGTCAGCACCAGCTCCGAACGCCAGGGCCGCATGATCGACCACGCACCAGGCGCATCGATGGAGCAGAAGAAACTCGAGGGGTATTTCTGATGGGCAGTGAATCGGGAATCGGGAATGGGGAATCGCAACAGCAGTTCGCCGGGAACGAGATGAGGGAGGAGACCGCTTTTGCGATTCCCGATTCCCCACTCCCCAATCCCAGCGCCATCAGCACCTACCTCCAGCAGCACGAATCCAAACCGCTGCTGCGCTTCATCACCTGCGGCAGCGTGGACGATGGCAAGAGCACGCTGATCGGGCGGTTGTTGTACGACAGCAAGCGGCTGTTCGATGACCAGCTGGCCGCGCTGGAAAGCGACAGCAAGCGCCATGGCACGCAGGGCGAAGGCATCGATTACGCCTTGCTGATGGATGGGCTGGCCGCCGAGCGTGAGCAGGGCATCACCATCGATGTGGCGTACCGCTACTTCGATACCGACCAACGCAAGTTCATCGTTGCCGATTGCCCCGGGCATGAGCAGTACACGCGCAACATGGCCACCGGCGCCTCCACCGCCGATGTGGCGGTGGTGCTGGTGGATGCGCGCAAGGGCGTGCTGGTGCAGACGCGGCGGCACAGCTACATCGTCTCGTTGCTGGGCATTCGCCACGTGGTGCTGGCGGTCAACAAGATGGACCTGGTGGACTACGACGCGCAGGTGTTCGCCACCATCGTCGACAGCTACCGCGCCCTGGCGGCGCAGCTGGGCATTGCCGATGTGCAGTGCATTCCACTGTCGGCACTGGCCGGCGACAACCTGTCCAGCGCGTCCACGCGCATGCCTTGGTACCAGGGGCCGCATCTGCTGCAGCACCTGGACAGCGTGCAGCTGGAGACGCCCGATGCAGTGAGTGGGTTGCGCCTGCCGGTGCAGTGGGTCAATCGCCCCAGCGCGCAGTTCCGTGGCTATGCCGGCACCATTGCTGCCGGCCAGGTACGCACCGGCGATGCGGTGGTGGTGGTGCCGTCCGGGCGCCGCGCGCATGTGGCGAGCGTGCTGGATGCCAATGGCGTGGTCGACAGCGCACGCGCCGGGCAGGCCGTGACGCTGACCTTGCGCGAAGAGATCGACATCAGCCGCGGCGACATCATCGCCGCCGTGGACGACCCGCCGGAAGTGGCCGACCAGTTCGCCGCGCACGTGTTGTGGATGGACGATGCCGCGTTGCTGCCAGGGCGCCCGTACTGGCTCAAGATCGGCACCCGCACGGTCACCGCCAGCATCAGCGAGATCAAGCACAAGGTCGATGTGAACACGCAGGAGCGGCTGGCCGCCAAGCGGCTGGAGCTCAACGAGGTGGGCTACTGCAACCTGTCGCTGGACGAGCCGATCGCCTTTGCCCCGTATGCGCGCAACCGGGTGCTGGGCGGCTTCATCCTGATCGACCGGCAGACCAATGCCACGGTCGCGGCCGGTGCGCTGGAGTTCGCGTTGCGCCGCGCCGGCAACGTGCATTGGCAGCACCTGGATGTGGACCGCGCCGCGCGTGCGCGCATCAAGGGCCAGGCGCCACGTGTGCTGTGGTTCACCGGCCTGTCCGGTGCGGGCAAGTCCACGGTGGCCAACCTGGTGGACAAGCGCCTGCATGCGCTGGGCTATCACACCTTCATCCTGGACGGCGACAACGTGCGCCACGGGCTCAACCGCGATCTGGGCTTCACCGACGAGGACCGCGTGGAGAACATCCGCCGCGTGGCCGAGGTCGCACGGCTGATGGCCGATGCCGGGCTGATCGTGCTGGTGAGCTTCATTTCCCCGTTCCGTGCCGAACGCCAGCTGGCACGCGAGCGTTTCGACTCGGGTGAATTCGTCGAAGTGTTTGTGGACGTGCCTCTGGCGGTCGCCGAGGCACGCGACGTGAAAGGCCTCTACCGCAAGGCCCGCGCCGGGCAGATTCCCAATTTCACCGGGATCGATTCGCCGTACGAGGCGCCCGAGCGCCCGGAAATCCATCTTCACGCCGATGGTGAGAACGTAGAGGCGCTGGCGCGGCATGTCCTGGAATACCTGGGCCTGGAGCGCTGAGGGCAGGCTGCAACAACGCATTAAGCGGTGGTCAGACAGGGCAGCAGCAGGTGCATGGGCGCCGGCACGTACGCAGGTACGGGCCGCTCCGGTACCGGTGATGCCGGTCTGAGCGACGTGCGCGCGCTGTGGTGGCTGCCTGAGCACCGCATCGTGGCGACGAGGACAAGGGTCTTTGGTCATGGTGCAAAGCACGCCCTTTTCGTCAACCGCATGGCGACTGGGTCGTTAAACTTTCGCCGTACCCCGCCAGGATGTTCTGATGCTTGTTCGACCCAGCGCACGTTTTTGCGTGGCGCTTTTGTTGGCCGTCGGGCTGACCAGTTGCGCCCGCCAGACCAGTGCGCCCGCCGCCAGCAAACCGATTCCGGTCGTCGTGCAAGCGGTGAGCGTGCAGCCATGGAATTCGACCGTGCAGTCGATCGCGACCGTGCGTGCGCGCGAGTCGGTGGCGCTGACCGCCGCGGTGAGCGATGTGGTGGAGCAGGTCAACTTCGACAGTGGCGACGAGGTCAAGGCCGGGCAGCTGCTGTTGCGCCTGCGTGGCAATTCGCAGCGGGCCGCGTTGACCGCCGCCCAGGCCACCTTCGAGGAAACCGAGCAGCTGTATCGGCGCCAGCTGAGCCTGGTCGGCCAGCAACTGGTGGCCAAGTCCACCGTGGACACCCAACGTGCGCTGCGCGACGCCGCCGAGGCGCGCGTGCAGCAGATGCGCGCGGAGATCACCGACCGCGAAGTGCGCGCGCCGTTCTCCGGCGTGCTCGGCATCCGCCAGGTCAGCCCCGGGTCGCTGATCACCGCCAGCACCGTGATCACCACGCTCGATGATGTCGAGCGCATGTACGTGGATTTCCAGGTGCCTGAGTCGCAGCTCGGCCTGGTCGAGCTTGGCAACGCGGTCAACGGCAGTGCCGCCGCCTACCCGGGCGCGCAGTTCGAAGGTGAAGTGGCGGCGATCGATTCGCGCATCGATGAGACCACGCGGTCGGTGACCGTGCGGGCGGATTTCCCCAACGACGACCGCCGGCTGCGCCCGGGCATGTTGCTGGATGTGCGGCTGTTCCAGCCGGCGCGGCAGGCGCTGGTGATCCCGGAGATTGCGGTGGTGCAGGTGGGGCGCGAGTCGTATGTGTTCCGGGTCAAGCCGGACAGCAGCGTGGAGCGCGCCGACGTGCGGCTGGGCGAGCGCCGCGATGGCAAGGTGGAAATCCTCGAAGGCGTCAAAGCCGGTGAGCGCATCGTGGTGGATGGCACCGGCAAGTTGCGCCCGGGCCTGAAGATCGACGCGCAGGCCGCGCCGGCAAATGCCAGGGCGACCGCCACCGCCGGCAAGCAGGCCGTGCAATGAAGCTCTCCGACCTGTCCATTACCCGCCCGGTGATGGCGGTGGTGATGAGCCTGTTGCTGATCGTGCTGGGCGTGATGTCCTTCACCCGGCTCACGCTGCGTGAATTGCCGGCGATCGACCCGCCCATCGTCTCGGTGGACGTGGAGTACACCGGCGCCTCGGCGGCAGTGGTGGAAAGCCGCATTACCCAGGTGCTCGAAGACGCACTGGCCGGCATCGAGGGGATCGAAACCATCGAGGCACGCAGCCGCAATGGTTCGTCGGACATCAGCATCGAGTTCGTGCCGACGCGCGATGTGGAAGCGGCTGCCAACGACGTGCGCGACGCGGTCAGCCGCGTGTCCGACCGCATGCCGGATCAGGCGCGCCCGCCGGAGATTTCCAAGGTCGAATCCGACGCCGACCCCATTCTGTGGCTCAACATGAGCTCCAGCACGATGGACACGCTGCAGCTGTCCGACTACGCCGAACGCTATGTCGTTGACCGCTTCTCCAGCCTGGACGGCGTGGCGCAGGTGCGCATCGGCGGGCGGCAGCGCTACGCGATGCGCATCTGGCTGGACCGCGACCAATTAGCCGCGCGCGCACTCACCGTGGCCGATGTGGAAACCGCGCTGCAGAACGAAAACGTCGAGCTGCCGGCCGGCAGCATCGAATCGGCGCAGCGCGACTTCACCTTGCGCGTGGAGCGCAGCTATCTCAAGCCGGAGGACTTCGCCAAGCTGCCGCTGAGCAAGGGCGAGGGCGGCTATGTGGTGCGGCTGGGCGACGTGGCCAAGGTGGAGCTCACCTCGGCCGAACGGCGCGCGTATTTCCAGAGCAATGGCGTACCCAACGTGGGCCTGGGCATCGTGCGCAACTCCACCGCCAACGCGCTGGATGTGGCACGCGAAGCACGCGCGCAGGCCGAAGAAATCCAGAAGACCCTACCGCAGGGCACCAACATCTTCGTTGCCTTCGACACCACCACCTTCATCGATGCGGCGGTGGAGCGCGTCTATCACACGCTGATCGAAGCGGTGGTGCTGGTGCTGGTGGTGATCTGGGTGTTCTTGGGCAGCGCACGCGCGGCCTTGATTCCGGCCGTCACCGTGCCGGTGTGTCTGATCGCTGCGTTCATTGCGCTATACGCGTTCGACTTCTCGATCAACCTGCTCACCCTGCTCGCATTGGTGCTGTGTATCGGCCTGGTGGTCGACGATGCGATCGTGGTGGTGGAAAACATCCAGCGCCGCATCGACCTCGGCGAGCCGCCGCTGGTGGCCGCCAAGTGCGGTACCGGCCAGGTGGCATTCGCGGTGATTGCGACCACCGCGGTGCTGGTGGCGGTGTTTTTGCCGGTGGGCTTTCTGGAAGGCAATACCGGGCGGCTGTTCCGTGAGCTGGCGGTGGCACTGGCGGCAGCGGTGGCGATTTCGGCCTTCGTGGCGCTGACGCTCACGCCAATGATGTCGTCCAAGCTGTTGCGCGCGCACGACCAGGCCAAGCCCAATCGTTTCCATCAGTGGTTCAACAGGCGCATGCAAGCGGTGTCGGCCGCCTACGGGCGATCGCTGGAGCGGCATGTGCAGCGCACCTGGATCTTCGCGCTACTGATGCTGTTGGCGCTGGGCGCCAGCGCGTGGTTGATGAGCCGCATTCCGTCCGAACTGGCTCCGGCCGAGGACCGCGGCAACTTCCAGATCATGATCGACGGCCCGGAAGGTGCGGGCTTCGATTACACGGTTGGCCAGATGCATCAGGTGGAAGACATCCTGCGCCCATACGTGGGCGCGGACAAACCCATCGTGCGTGCCAATCCGCGCGTGCCCGGCGGGTTTGGCAGCAGCGAGGAAATGCACACCGGCCGCGTGAGTGTGTTCCTGCAGGATTGGGAAAAACGTGACCGCCCCACCACCGAGGTTGCCGACGAGCTGCAGCAGAAACTCAACGTGCTGACCGGCGTGCGTGCGCGCACCCAGGTGAGCGGCGGGCTGGTACGCAGCCGCGGCCAACCGTTCCAGATGGTGCTGGGCGGCCCGGATTACGCGGAGATCGCGCAATGGCGCGACCGCATCCTGCAGCGCATGGAATCCAATCCCGGCCTGGTGGGCGCGGATTCGGACTACAAGGAAACCCGCCCGCAGATGCGTGTGAATATCGATCGCCTGCGCGCGGCAGATCTGGGCGTGTCGGTCACTGCGATTGGCGGCGCGCTGGAAGCGTTGATGGGCTCACGCCGCGTGACCACCTTCGTCGACAACGGCGAAGAATACGACGTGATGCTGCAGGCCGGCCGCGAAGGCCGCATGTCGCCCGAAGACCTCACCGCCATCCGCGTGCGCTCGATCCGTGGCGAGCTGATTCCGCTGTCCAACCTGGTCACGCTCAGCGAAGTGGCTGAAGCCGGTACGTTGAACCGCTTCAATCGGCTGCGCGCGATCACCATCAGTGCCGGCCTGGCGCCGGGCTATCCGCTGGGCGATGCCATCGCGTGGGCCCAGCAGACTGCGCAGGAAGAGTTGCCCGAATACGCGCAGGTGGAATGGAAAGGCGAATCGCGTGAGTACCAGCAATCCGGCAGTGCGGTGCTGCTCACCTTCGGCATGGCCTTGCTGGTGGTGTATCTGGTGCTGGCCGCGCAGTTCGAGAGCTTCGCCCATCCGCTGGTGATCATGCTGACGGTGCCGCTGGCGGTGCTGGGCGCGCTGGTCGGCCTGTGGCTCACCGGCGGTACGCTCAATCTGTTCAGTCAGATCGGCATCGTGATGTTGGTGGGCTTGGCGGCCAAGAACGGCATTCTGATCGTGGAGTTTGCCAATCAGCTGCGCGACGAAGGCCGCAGTGTGCATGCGGCCATCGTCGAATCGGCATCGGTGCGCCTGCGCCCGATCCTGATGACTTCCATCGCCACGGTGGTTGGCGCGATTCCGTTAGTGGTGGCCGGCGGGCCTGGCTCGGCCAGCCGCGCCACCATCGGCGTGGTGGTGATCTTTGGTGTGTCGTTGTCCACGCTGCTGTCGCTGTACGTGGTGCCGGCGTTCTACAGCCTGATTGCCCCGTACACCAAGTCGCCCGAAGCACTGGCGCGCGAGCTGGATGCCTTGGAGGCACGCACGCCTTCGGTGGGTGGACACGCGTAATCCAGGTGCCGGCAGCGGGTTTCGCTGCCGGCAATCGCTGCGCTGCCGAGCGATCGTTTGGGCATCCGGTGACGTAACCCAACCAGTGACTGCGTATAGCCTGCTGCGCCACGTGCGAGCAGGCGGCACGCGTGGTGCGCGCAAGCGCCCTGCAATGCAGGCCATCCCATGCATGCATGTGGCCAAGCTGGATGCAATGACTCTTGAGCTTTGGCAGCGCCCCGCGCGTGATGCGCAACCAGCGCTGTGTCGCCGCCAGCCAGCAGCCATCAGCCAACATGCCGACTTTGGCGGTGCGTGGCCGTGATTGCCTGCACCGCCCGTGCAATGACTATGGTCACATGACAGCACTGCCTGGCTGTGGTCGACTTCGGCGGTTACCTTGACCGGAATCGCCCATGCGTCGTCTTGCCTGTCTGCTTGCTCCCTCCGTCCTTGCGCTGTGCTGCGGGAGCGCCCTGGCGCAATCCGCCGGCGAGCCGGTGCCCAATGGCCGCCTGCCCACCTGGGCGGTGCCCGAGCGCTACAGTCTGGCGATCAAGGTGGATCCGGAGCAGGCGCAATTCAGCGGCCGCACCACCATCCGCGTGCAGCTCAAGCAGGCATCGGACCATCTCTGGCTGCACGGCAAGGAGCTGAAGGTCAGCAAGGCCACTGTGAAGCCGGCCAAGGGCAAGGCGCTCACCGCACGCTACGTCGATGCCGATGCGCAGGCCGGCGTGGTGCGCCTGGACTTCGGCCGCACGCTCAAGCCGCAGACGCTCACCGTGGACATCACCTACAGCGCGCCGCTCAATCAGCAGCTGCAGGGCCTGTATCAGGTGAAGTACCAGGGCAAGGCCTATGCGATGACGCAGATGGAGCCGATCAGTGCGCGCTACGCGTTCCCCGGTTTCGATGAGCCCTCGTTCAAGACGCCGTTCGATCTGAGCCTGACCGTGCCCGCCGGCGATCAGGCCTTGGCGAACACCATCGCCACTTCCACCAAGCCGGCCGGCAAGGGCTGGAAGACGGTGAGCTTCGCACCGACGTTGCCGCTGCCCACCTATCTGGTGGCCTACGCGGCCGGCCCGTGGGATGTGGTGGACGTGCCGGCCATGCCGGCCACCCCACAGCGCCCCACGGCCACACCGCTACGTGGCATCGCCGCCCAGGGCCAGGGCCCGCGCATCACCCCCGCGCTGGACCAGACCCCGGCGATTATTGCGGCGCTGGAGGACTACTATGCCTTCGGTTACCCGTTCGACAAACTCGACCTGGTTGCTGCACCGGACTTCAGCGCCGGTGCCATGGAAAACCCGGGGTTTGTGACCTTCCGCGACTGGCTGTTGCTGCTGGACAAGGACTCGCCAGCCGAAAACGTGCAGCGCTCCTTCAACACCAACGCGCACGAGCTGGCGCACCAATGGACCGGCGACACCGTCACCATGGCGTGGTGGGACGATTTGTGGTTGAACGAAGCGTTCGCCACCTGGATGCAGCAGAAGATCACCATGCAGCTGCACCCGGAATACCGCGCCAATCTGGACCGCATCGGCGGTGCGCAGCACGCGATGGACAACGACAGCCTGGTCAGCGCACGCAAGATCCGCCAGCCGATCACCGGCAATGGCGATATCGAAACCGCCTTCGACGGCATCACCTACCAGAAGGGTGCGGCGGTGCTGGCGATGTTCGAGGGTTTCGTCGGCGAGGACGTGTTCCGCGAGGGCATGCGCGCCTACATCGCCAAGCACAAGTTCGGCAGCGCCACCGCCGATGACCTGGTCGATGCGATCGCCGAAGCCGCCGGCAAGGGCGAGGATTTCAAGGCCGCATTCCGCAGCTTCCTGAATCAGCCGGGCGTGCCGTACCTGCAGACGCAGGTGGCGCGCGAGGGCGGCAAGACCGTGGTCAAACTGCAACAGCAGCGCTACCTGCCGCTGGGCTCATCCGGTTCCACCGCGCAGCAGTGGGGCGTGCCGGTGTGCGTGAAGTACGGCAAGGGAAAGAATCAGGTGGGCACCGCCTGCCAACTGCTGGAAAGCGGCAGCGGCAGCATCGTGCTGGAAGGTGCCGGCAAGAACACCTGGGTGTTCCCGAATGCGCGTGGCGCCGGCTACTACCGTTTCAGCCTGCCGAAGAAACAGCTGGCCGCGCTCGGCAAGCAGGTCGCCCAGCTCGACGACAACGAAAAGCTCTCCTACGCCGACGCCATCGATGCGGCGTATCGCCACGGCGATGCCGACACCGAGGTGGTGCTGGCGGCGATGAAGCAACTGGCCGGCGCCGAGTCTGCCGATGTGTCCACCGCGTTGGTGGACCGCTTCGTCTGGATCTGGCGCCACCAGGCCACAACCGATGCGCAGCGCGCCACCCTGCGCAAGGCGGCCGAGCAGGCCTACCTGCCGCGCCTGCGTCAGCTCGGCTACACCCGCCGCGCCAAGGAGTCGATCGACGAAACCACATTGCGTGCGTCCCTGGCCGGCCTGTTCGGCCTGCGGCTACAAACCCCGGAGGTGCGCAGCGCGCTGCTGGCCCAGGGCGATGCGGTGCTGGCAGGTGGCGGCAATGGCCTGAACTTCGCCGCGGCCAATCCCGACCTGCTCGGCACCGTGCTGGCGGTGACCGCGCAGGAGCGCGGCGCCGCGGCCGTGCAGACGCTGATCCAGGCGCTGCGCACGCATGCCGACCCGGCGCAGCGCAACGCGATGATCGCCGCGCTCGGCGCGGTGCAGGATCCGGCGCTGCTCACCCAGGTGCGCGACTTTGCATTGACCGATGCGATCAAGGTCGGCGAGATGAAGAGCCTGCTGACGCGTGGGCATAGCTATGACGCCTCGCATGCCTCGATGTGGCCGTGGTTCACCGCCAACTTCGACCGCATCGTGCAGCGCAGTGGCTCGTTCGATGGTGGCGGCCTGCCGTCGCTGGGCGCGTCCAACGGCTGCAGCGTGGAGGAAGCCGATCGTCTGGATGCGTTCTTCAAGCCGCGCCTGGCCACGCTCAGCGGCGCCGACCGCGGCCTTGCCCAGACCGGCGAGGCGATCCGCCTGTGCGCCGCGCTCAAGCAGGCGCAGACCGCCAAGCGCTGAGCCTGGTGTGCGGCAATGGTGCAGCAGCGTTGCGGCGCTGCTGCACGGTGAGCTCAGTGCATGTTCGATGATCTGCAATTGCAGGGCGAAGGATTTGAGCTGCGCCGCTGGCGCCAGGACGACCTGGACGCCTTGCTGATGCATGCCAACGACCCGTTGGTACCGTGCGGGCTGAGTACGCGCTTTCCGCACCCGTATACGCGTGCCGATGGCGAGGCATTTCTGGCCGGCAAAGTGGTGGATCTGCGCGACCCGGTGCTGGCCATCGTGATCGACGGCCAGGCCTGCGGCAGCATCGCGCTGCGTCGTGCGGCCGGTGGTGCGGACGATGTCGCTGAACTGGGGTACTGGCTGGGCCGCGTGTATTGGGGACGCGGCTGGATGACCCGCAGCGTGCAGACCTATCTCGCGTGGGTCTTGCACGCGTTGCCGCTCACACGCATCGATGCGACCGTACTGGACAGCAACCCGGCCTCTGCCCAGGTATTGCGCAAGAACGGGTTCGTGGCCCAGGGCGTGCGGCGCGGCGCATTGCTGCGCCCCGATGGCACGCACGATCTGCACGTTTTCAGCCGGTTCGCCGCCACACGCTGAGCCTGTGGCGCGCGTGCACGTCGCATCGTGCAGCGCTTTCGGCCAGAATCGGGGCACTCCCCACCTCGCTGGGGTCAACGGTCGGCGCGTCGGGGAGATTGCGTGGAAGCACTCATCAATGGCATCAACGGTATCGTCTGGAGCAAGGCACTGATCTTCATGTGTCTGGGCGCCGGCGTGTACTTCACCATCCGCACCCGCTTCATGCAGGTGCGCGGATTCGTGGAAATGGTCCGCCTCACCGTGGGCGGGCAGAAATCCGATGCCGGCGTGTCGTCGTTCCAGGCCCTGGCGATGTCCATGGCCGGGCGCATTGGCATTGGCAATATCGCCGGCGTGGCCACCGCCATCGCCTTCGGCGGGCCGGGCGCGATCTTCTGGATGTGGGTGATGGGCTTTCTCGGCGCATCCACCTCGTATGTGGAATCGACGCTGGCGCAGATCTACAAGATCAAGGATGCCGATGGCCGCTATCGCGGTGGCCCGGCGTACTACATCGAAAAGGCCATGGGCCTGAAGTGGTATGCGCTCACCTTTGCGGTGGCCACCATCATCGCCACCGGCTTTTTGATGCCCGGCGTGCAGGCCAATGCCATCGCCGACAGCGCCATCAACGCCTGCCGCGGCACCAGCCTGTGCGGCGCAATGGACGGGCAGTGGATGGGCCTGCCGATGCGCGATGCCGCCAAGCTGGGCATCGGCATCCTGGTGGCCTGCATGCTGGCGGTGATCATCTTCGGCGGCGTCAAGCGCATCGCCAACTTCGCCGAGGTCGTGGTGCCGTTCATGGCCATGGGCTACATCCTGATGGCGCTGGTCATCATGGTGCTCAACGCCGAACGCGTGCCGGACATGTTCGCCACCATCTTCAGCAGCGCCTTCGGCAGCCATGCCGCGTTCGGTGCGTTGCTGGGCCTGGCAGTGGAATGGGGCGTCAAGCGCGGCATCTACGCCAACGAAGCCGGGCAGGGCACCGGCCCGCACGCCGCCGCCGCGGCCGAGGTCTCGCACCCGGCCAAGCAGGGCTACGTGCAGGCATTTGCGATCTACTTCGACACGATGATGGTGTGCACCGCCACCGCCTTCCTGATCCTCACCACCGGCAAGTACAACGTGTATTCGCCCGATGGCGCCAAGCCGGGTCTGTATGCGGGCCTGGTCGGCGTGGAAGAGGGCCCGGGCTATGCGCAGGCCGCGGTGGAATCGGTGCTGCCGGGCTGGGGTGCGGGCTTTGTGGCGATCGCGCTGTTCTTCTTCGCGTTCACCACGATCATGGCCTATTACTACATGGCCGAAACCAATCTGAGCTACATCAACGGCAACCGCCGGCGTCCGCTCACCGTGCTGCTGCTGCGCCTGGGCATCCTGGGCATGGTGATCTTCGGCGCGTTTCATAATGCGCAGCTGGCATGGGCGCTGGGCGACATCGGCGTCGGCGTCATGGCCTGGCTCAACATCATCGCCATCCTGATCCTGCACAAGCCGGCGATGCTAGCCTTGAAGGATTACGAACGGCAGAAACGCCAGGGGCTGGATCCCGTGTTCGATCCTGTCTCGCTCGGCATCAAGAACGCGGATTTCTGGACACAACGATGAAACAGCATGATGGGCGTGGCGCACGGCCGCCGCGCGACACCGCCGGCAGCGGCGCAGCGCCGCTCAATCCGTGGGGCCGTGCGGCGCCACGCGCACCCGCGCCGTCTGCACCGGCGCCACGCACCAGCGCTGCGGCGCCGGCCGCGGCCAGCGCCAACAATGCGCGCGAGCTGCGGCTGTACGGCATCAATGCGATCCAGGCGGTGTTCAAGGCGCGCCCGCAGGCGCTGCGCAAGATCTACCTGACCGAAGCGCGTATCCCGCAGTTCAAGGCCTTGCTGGCCTGGTGCGTGGCGCAGCGCCTGGGCTACCGCGTGGTGGAAGAGGCCGACCTCACCAAGCTGGCGTCCAGCACGCATCACGAAGGCATCGTGGCCGAGGTGTTGCGGGTGCCGCCGCAGCCGCTGCAGGACTGGCTGGCGGCCTTGCCGCAAGGCCCGGTGCTGGCGCTGTGGCTGGATGGGGTGGGCAACCCGCACAACTTCGGCGCCATCCTGCGCTCGTCGGCGCACTTCGGTGTGGCCGGCCTGTTGTTGCCGGCCGGCTCCACGCTGGGGTTGTCCGGTGCCGCCGCGCGCGTGGCCGAGGGCGGCGCTGAAGCGGTGCCGTTGGTGCAGCTTCCCGACACCGCGCAGGCGATGGCGCAGCTGCGGCAGGCCGGCTTTGCGGTGGCCGCCACGCTGGTGGACGGCGGGCAGGATGTGTTTGCCACCGCGTTGCCGCAGCGTCTCGTCTACGTGATGGGGGCGGAAAGCGAAGGCATGGACCGACAGTTCGCCAGCGCCTGCGATCTGCAGTTATCCATCCACGGCAGCGGCCTGGTGGAAAGCCTCAACGTGGCCTCCGCCACCGCTGTCTTCCAAGCCGCCTGGCGCGCACGCGCGCTGACAGGAGCATAAGCATGCGCACGCGTGTCTGGATGTTTGCCGCAAGTTGCGCGTTGGCCGTTGCCGGCAACGCTGCTGCCCTCTCGCCGGTCGCGCCGTCGCAGGTGCAGACCGACCACGGCCCGGTGCGCGGTCAATGGCAGGACGATGGCAGCGCGGTGTTTCGCGCGATTCCGTTTGCCGCCCCGCCGTTGGGTGCGCTGCGTTGGCGGCCGCCGCAACCGGCACCGGCCTGGACAGAGGTGCGCGATGCCACAGTCGCTGCCACCCCGTGCGTGCAGCCTGCATTGGGCTGGAACAACGCCATGGCCAAGCGCGGCACCGAAGACTGCCTGTATGTAGAGGTGCAGACGCCCGCGTTGCGGCCAGCCAAGCCGCTGCCGGTGTTCGTGTGGATCCATGGCGGCGCCAATGTGGCCGGTGGCGCCGATGGGCATCTGCCGACCAACCTGGTGGCGCAGGACATGCTGGTGGTGACGCTGCAATATCGCCTGGGTGCGTTCGGCTTTCTGTCGCTGCCGGAACTGCGCGATGGCGACAATGCCGCCGCCGGCAACTACGCCTTGCTCGACCAGATCGCCGCGTTGCAGTGGGTGCGTGACAACATCGCCCAGTTCGGTGGCGACCCGGCGCGTGTCACCATCGCCGGGCAATCGGCCGGTGGCCAGGACGTGGGCCTGCTGATGCTCAGCCCGTTGGCACGCGGCCTGTTTTCTGCGGCGATCGAACAGAGCGGCACCGCCGGCTTCGGCTTGCCGGCGCGGTCGCTGCAAGACAACCGTGCAATGGGTGTCAGCATCGCCGCGCGTGCCGGCATCGACGATGCAGCGACGCGGCTGGCACAGCTGCGCGCGCTGCCGGCCGAGCGTGTGATCCAGGCCGCGCAAGGCGTGGACGTGCCCGCGCTGGATGACGATGGCTATCTCTGGTTGCAGGCGGTGGTGGACGGGCGCGTGTTGCCGCGTGCGCCAGCGGCGCTGCTGGCCGATGGCAAACAGGCCAAGGTGCCGCTGTTGATCGGGTATGTGGTGCAGGAGCTCACCTATGGCGGCGAGCAGGGCGCGCAGGCACGTGTGCGCCGCGACTACCCGGCGCAGGCCGACGCCGTGCTGCAACGGCAGCAACGTGCGCAGGCAAAGCGCACCGCGCGCGAAGGCAGCCCCGCCGTGCAGCTGTCGACCGATCTCACCTTCCGCTGCCCTGCGGTCACCGTCGCGCAGCGGCAGGCAGCACTCGGCGCGCCGGTGTGGCATTACGTGTTCGATACCGCCGCACCCGGTGGCCAGGTGACCCATAGTGCCGAGTTGCCATTCCTGTTCAAGGGCCTGCCGATCGGTACGCCGCCGGTGAACCTGCAGCGTTATTGGGCGGCGTTCGTACAGGGTGGCAATCCCAACGCGACCGGCTTGCCGGCCTGGCCGGCGTTCGCGCCGACACATGCGGCGCTGCGCTTCGATGCCAGCGGCGTGCAGCCCATCAAGGACGCGCGCCCGGCAGCGTGCGCCGGGATCGATCTGCCGTAATCGGTCGCATCACCGCCTGCGCTGCGGGCGGTGATGCGCGGTTGTTGCGGGTGAGGCTGCAGCCAGCCATGACGGCAAGCTGCATGTGAAACAAGACGAGTCATCGTGTTCTGCAACGTACTGAAGCAATGACGCCACTGCATTTTTCGCATGGTCGCAAACAGCGATCAGTGCCCGCGCTGCCTGATGCAGAGTTCGCAAGCCTGCATCTGCGCCGAGGCCATACGCCGATACAACGCTTGTCAGCGTTCGTTGCATTGAGAAAAATTTCGCGCATAGCTGATACTTCCGCGTCGCAATCCCTCGCGGCCGAAATCAGCGCGGCAGCAACGCGACTGCGATGCCGGCGCGCGCCAGCGTGCACGTGGCGAAGTGCGCACACGTGCCTGGTTCACGATAGTGCCGCGGCACGCCTACTTCTTGTGCAGCCTGATCGCCGCGCCGCCGCTTGCCGCCAGCTGTAGCTGCAAGCTGTCATTGCGGGTCAGCTTGCGTGTTTCGATGTTCACCTCGGTGGGCGCTGCGCCATCGGCATAGATCGTCGCTGTCCAGGTGCCCTTGCCCAGGAACGTCAACGGCACCTGCAGCGTGCGCGCTTGTTCGTTGGTCATCGCACCCACGTACCAGTCCTTGCCGCTGCGGCGCGCCAGCACGATGTGCTCGCCAATTGCGCCTTCGATCGCGCGGGTTTCGTCCCAGCTGGCAGGCACATCGCGCAGGAACTGCGCTGCGGGTATGTTCTCGTATTGCTCGGGGCTGTCGGACACCACCGCAAACGGACTTTCGTACACCACGTACATCGCCAGCTGCTGCGCGCGCGTGGTCATCACCTGTGGCGCGATGTGCTGCGGCTTGAACTCTGCAGGGCGCACGTTGCGGAAGCCGCCAGGGGTGTAGTCCATCGGCCCGAGCAGCATGCGGGTGAAGGGCAGGGTGAGGTTGTGGGTGGCGGTGATGCGCGTGGTCCACTTGTTGTACTCGGCACCGAGCACGCCTTCCTGCGTAAGGTAGTTGGGATAGGTGCGGATGAGGCCGGTGGGGTGGTAGGCACCATGCAGATCCACTAGCAGTTTGTGTTCGGCGGCCTTGGCGAGCAGGCGGTGGTAGAAGTCCACCATCTGCTGGTCGTCGCGGTCCATGAAGTCGACTTTGATGCCCTTGATGCCGAGTTGCTGATACCACGCAAGCGCCTCGTCCATGTGCGCATCCAGTGCGCGCCAATGCGCCCATAGCCACAGGCCGACACCACGTTGGCGCCCATATGTCACCAGGCCGGGCAGGTCGAGTTGTTCCACCGGGCGGCGAATGTCCGCATCGCTGTTGTATTGCCCATCGCCGGTACTGCCGTGATACCAGCCGTCATCGATCAGCATGTATTCCAGCTTCAACTGATGCGCGTGGTCGATATAGCGCTGGATGGTGGCGGTATTCATGCCGGGCTGTGCAACGCCACTGGCCAGGCTGCCCGACCACCAATCCCACGCCGATTTACCGGGGCGCACCCAACTGGCATCGAAGGCAGGTGGCGGATTCAATAGCGTGATCAGATTGGAGTCGATCAGCGATGCCGGCGTGTCGCCGAGCATGATCACGCGCCACGGTGTGGCGAAGTCGCGGCCCTGCGCATCGATGCTCACCGCCAGCGCGGGTTGATCCAGCCGTGGCGACAGCTTTGCCGACACGCCCAGCCCGCCATCGGCCCGGCCGGTGAGATACAAGCCGGCGTAATCGCGCAGATTGGCCTCGCCAATCGCCAGTGTCGTGCCCTGTGCATCGGTCTGGCACACCAGTGGCAGTTCGAGCAGGTTGTGCGGGCGCAGTTTCGATGCGGCGATGGCGTCGTATTCGCCCTCGTGGCTGGTGCCGAAGCGGCCAAGGTTCAAGGTCCAGCACGGGTAATCACGTGGAAACGCGAAGCTGGTGAGTTCGTTGCGGATCTCGAGCTTGCCCGCCTTGGGCAGCACATAACGTAGTGCGACACCGTCATCGTAGGCACGTAGTTCGATCTCAAGACGGTGCTGTGCGGCATCGACCAGTTGCACGCGCAGCTGCCGATAGTGGTCGCGTGCCTGGCGGGTTTTTCCCACCGTCAGCGTCACGCGGCTGTCGTGATCTTCACTGCTGCTGCCCTGCACGGTCATGCCGTGGCCGAGCTTGTTGTTGCGGCCGAGATCCAGTCCAAGCGGTGCATCGTCGAGCACTACTTTGTTGCGGTACAGCACGCGATAGGTGGGAATGCCGCCCTCGCTCAGCGTGAACTCCACTTGCGTGCGTGCAGTGGGTGATTGCACGCGCAATGGCTGCGCAACAGCAGGAATAACGCTCGAAGACAGCAGCAGCGCCGCTGCCGGTAATGCGGACTGGATCAGGTTTCGCATGATTCCCTCCTCCTGGGTGCGCCAACCCTAACGCAGAACGGTTGTTGTCGATATCCTCCTGGGGTAACGTTACCTCGCACCGTGGCAACCGAAACAGGGGCGGCAGTTACGGGCAACATCGCGTCAGCGATGTTCACCGTTGCTTGGCAGTAGAGCTTGGGAGAGGCCTCTAATGCTGATGGTTCGCAAGGCGTTCCGCCGTGGAGCGCTGTGGCTGTTGTGTGGTTGCGTGGGCTGGACTGCAGTGGAGGCTGCACCCGCCAAGGTCGATCCGCCCGGTCCTTATGACGTGCGCGTGCTCGCAGGCGGCGTTGGCTTGAGCAAGACGCTGGCCGCTGATGCACCGATGCTGGCGGCCGACGCAGACTGGAGTGTGTCCGGTTGGGTGCGTCCTGCCATGGACGTGCCCGGTACCGTGCGCATTGCAGGTCTAGGTGATGCGCGCGGCGACGGGCGCTTCTTCGTGATCGACAACGGCCGTCTTGGTTTTGCCCAAGGCGATAGCGTGCTGCGCAGCAAACACGCGCTGCCGGTAGCTACGTGGACGCAGATTGCAGCGGTGGCGCAAGGTGCACGGCTGACGCTGTATGCCAATGGACGCCAGGTGGCCAGTGGCACGCGCGTGTCACGTGCGGTGGCGCCGGCGCTGGTCTTTGGCCCACGTGTGCCGGCCGATGCCGCGTCGCTGCACTTCGGTGGCGACATCGCCAATTTCACTGCGCGCGCCGGTGCGCTCGATGCAGCAGCTATTGCGCAGCAGGCACGGCACGCGCCGAATGAAATATTGCAGCGCTTCGAAGATGCGTCGCCAGGCTGGCGCGTGCAGACCAAACAGATGGCTGGGCAGCTCGAACCGCAACCGGCCGCCACGCTGCCACGCAGCGCCGCACCGTTCTCCGCACCGGTGGCCAAGCCCGTCACCAATGCGCCCGCATTGCAGCCGCTGGATGCGCTGTCATGGCGCGTGGGCGGCTGGCAGCTGGCCGCTGCGCCTGACCTCGGCACGCGTGGTGGTGCCGAGCTGTCGCGTGGCGCTGCACCTTCCAGTAGCGCATGGCATGTGGCCACCGTGCCGGGCACGGTACTCACCACGCTGGTCGATCGCGGTGTGTATCCAGATCCGGATATCGGCCTCAACAACATGGCCATTCCCGAATCGCTGAGCCGCCAGGACTGGTGGTACCGCAGCACCTTCGAGCTGCCTGCCAGCACGCAGGGCAAGCGCCTGGAACTGGTGTTCAACGGCATCAATTACGCCGGCGAGATCTGGGTCAACGGCGTGCAGGTGGGGCGTACGCGTGGCGCATTCGCGCGTGGGCGGTTCGATGTCAGCAGCTACCTCACGCCCGGCCGCAATGCGATTGCCGTGCGTGTTTCGCCGCCGCCGCATCCGGGCATTGCGCACGAGCAGTCGATGACCGCCGGCGTTGGCGAGAACGGTGGCATGCAGGCACTGGATGGGCCCACCTTCATTGCCAGCGAAGGCTGGGACTGGATCCCGGCGGTGCGCGACCGTAATGCCGGGCTCTGGCAGGATGTACAGCTGCATGCCACCGGCCCGCTCGCGGTCGGCGACACGCACGTGGTCACCGCCAAACTGGCGCCCGGCCATCGCCGCGCCGAGCTGGAAATTGCCGTGCCATTGCGCAACACCAGCGGCACTGCGGTGCAGGGCACAGTGCAGCTTGCCTTCGGTGATGTGCGTATCCAGCGTGAGGTCAACGTGCCTGCGGGCGGCACCACGCTCACACTCACTGCCGCCGACACGCCGGAGCTGGTGGTGACCAATCCACGGCTGTGGTGGCCGAATGGGTATGGCGAGCCCTCGCTGTACACCTTGCAGGTCGGTGTCGCAGCGGGCGGTGTGCAGTCGGATCTGCAGCAACTGCGGTTCGGTATTCGCGAGGTCACTTACGAGCTGTCGTTGTTCGACGAACGTGGCGCACTGCGTCGTGTGCTGGTGGATCTCAATCAGGCCCGGCAGCGTGGCGAGCGCATCGTCGATGTGCGGCACGCCGCCATTCGCCCGGTGCCCGGTGGCAATGCGCAATCGCTGTATCCCGGCGCACTCGCGTCGCCAGCGGTGACGCAGCTGGATGACAGTACGTTGGCCCCGCATCTGGTGCTGCGCATCAACGGTGTGCGGATTGCGATCAAGGGCGGTAATTGGGGTATGGACGATTGGCGCAAGCGCGTCTCACGCGAGCGCCTGGAGCCGTACTTCCGCCTGCAGCGCGATGCGCACTTCAACGTGGTGCGCAATTGGGTGGGGCAGAACACCGGAGCGAGCTTCTTCGACCTGGCCGACGAATACGGCATGTTGGTGTTGAACGACTTCTGGCAATCCACGCAGAACTACAACATGGAGCCGGCCGACGCGGCGCTGTTCCTGGCCAATGCCGCCGAGGTCATCACGCGCTTCCGCAACCACCCTTCGATTGTGCTGTGGTTCGGCCGCAACGAAGGCGTTCCCGCGCCGATCCTCAACGAGGGCCTGGACGCGCTGGTCGCCGCGCTCGATGGCACACGCTGGTACACCGCCAGTTCCAACGAAGTGAATCTGCAAGGCAGCGGCCCGTACAACTATCGCGAGCCGGTGGCGTACTTCAACAAGCTGGCACAGGGCTTCTCGGTGGAAGTGGGTACACCGTCGTTCTCCACCCTGGAGTCCTTCAAGGCGTCGGTACCTGCGGTGCAGGATCAATGGCCGATCAGTGACAGCTGGGCGTATCACGACTGGCATCAGTCCGGCAACGGCGATACCGCCAGCTTCATGCGCTCACTCAGCGACAAGCTTGGCGCACCAACCAGTCTGGAGGATTTCGAACGCAAGGCGCAGCTGCTCAATTACGAAACCCATCGCGCCATCTTCGAAGGGTTCAACGCGCAGTTGTGGACGAAGAACAGCGGCCGGCTGCTGTGGATGAGCCACCCGGCGTGGCCCAGCAACATGTGGCAGATCTACAGCCACGATTACGACACCCACGCCGCATACTACGGCGTGCGCAATGCTGCCGAGCCACTGCATGTGCAGATGAATCTGCCCGGCCACGAAGTCGTGGTGGTCAACAACACGACCACACCGGTGCGCGGCCTGCGTGTGCGTGCGGAGACCTATGCGGCCGACGGCCGCCTGCTGCAACAACGCGAGCAGGCGGTGGATGCAGCAGCGGTGGCGGTGTCTGCACCCGTGCTGCAGCTGGCGCCACTGCTTGCGGACGCAAAGGAACTGGGCTTTGTGCGGCTGCAGTTGCTGGAGCACGACGGCACGGTACGCTCGCGTAATTTCTACTGGGTGGCGCGCGATGCCGCTGCCATGCGCGGCCTGGACGCATTGGCGCCGGTGCCACTGGAGCTCACTACGCAGCTGCAGGCCGGCGATGCGCCGGTGCTGAATGCCACTGTGCGGAATCCCTCGCAGCACGTGGCCCTGGGCGCCAAGCTCACCTTGGTGGATGCGCAAGGCCAGCGCATCTTGCCGGCCTACTACAGCGACAACTATCTCAATCTTGCGCCTGGCGAGAGCCGCACCGTGGAGATTCGCGGGCCGGCCGAGGCCAGCTTGCGCGCCGCGCGCGTGCAGTTGCGCGGGTGGAATCTTGCACCGTCTTCGGGCACCGCCAGCGGCAGTCCCTAGCGGCGTCCTTGCAGTTGCTATGCCGTGCCCCGCACGGAGCTCGCACTGGCGCGTTGAACGCGTCAGACACACCGTGCCGCCCCCCGGCGGCACCATTCGAAATGGTCGTGGAGTGTTGTCATCCCTGGGAGGGGACCATGAACAAGTTGCTGTCGAATACACGTCATACACCGCTGGCCGCCGCGCTCGCGGCCGCACTGACCTTGCTGGCTGGTGGCGCGCAAGCGCAGGACGCCAGTGCCGGCGCAGGTGTCACCGAGTTGGACAAGGTCATGGTCAAGGGTGTGCGTGGCGCGCAGGCCGAAGCCATCGAGAACAAGCGCACTGCCGCGCAAATCATCGATTCAATTTCGGCTGAAGACATCGGCAAGCTGCCCGACGTCACCATCACCGATTCGCTGCAGCGTGTACCCGGCGTACAGATCCGGCGCTCCGCCGGCGAGGGCTCACAGCTCAACATCCGCGGCATGCCGCAGGTGCAGACCACGATGAATGGTGAGCTGTATCTGAGCGCAGGTGGTGGCGATCAATTCGGCCAACCGAACATCGGCCGCGCACAGCCGGATTTTGTCGACATCCCGCCGACACTATTCAGCGGCGTGGACGTAATCAAGTCGCCCACTGCCGCCGATCTGGATGGCGGCATCAGCGGCACGGTCTCGCTGAAGACGCGTCGCCCGTTCGATCTGCCCGAAGGCTGGACCTTCAGCGGTCAGGCCGAAGGTTCCTACGGCGACCGCGTGGAAGAACTCAACGAGTTGTACTCGGGCCTGGCCAGCTTCCGCACCGAACGTTGGGGCGCCCTGCTGGCGGTGTCGTATTCCGATGCCACCCTGGAAAACAAGCACCCCAGCGTGTATTCCAACGGCGCGCAAAAATCCACCGAGCAGAACGTGGGCTTCGACTTCAACGGCGATGGCCGCATCGGCAGCAATACCGATCCGTCCAACCTGCCGCGTGATTATTTCTATAACTGGGTCGCCACCGAACTGGATAACCGCAGCACCGACCGCCAACGCACCGGCGTCAACGGCTCGTTTCAGTTCAACATCAACGACTCGTGGACGGTGCTGGCCGACGCGGCCTATACCAAGCTCGAAGACCAGGACACCTCGGTGGCCGCGCAGCTGCATACCGGCTGGGCCACCAATCAGCTGCAGCCGGGATCGGTGGTCGATTCCAACGGCGTGCTCGAATACGGCCAGTTCCGCTACAACCGCTTCCAGGCACATTCGATGGCCGGCGTGGCCGATTCGGATTCGCTCAACACCAACCTGGAGCTGCGCTTCGATGACGGCGGCCCGTTCCGTGCATCGTTCCGCTGGGTGCATGGCGATGCACAGCGCACCTACGACGAAGCGCGTGCCGATGCGGTGGTGACTCGCGGCGATCAGATCACCCGCGCTGGCGGCGTGACGCAATGGGCAAACGCCAATGGCTTGCCAACCGTGGATGCCTCGGTGGATTTCCGCGGCACCTACCCGGCGGTCAACCTCGGCACCGATGTGTCCAACCCGGACAACTGGCAGCTGATGTCGACCTGGGCGCAGGGCAACAAGATCGAAGCGACGATGGATGCATTCCGTGCCGATGGCACCTTCGAGTTCGACGAAGGTGTGGTACGCGGCTTCCAGTTCGGCATCCGCTACGGCGAGCGCGAGGTCAAGCTGGACACCTATCGCTACCTGTCGCCGGTGTCGACCACATGCGCAGACCCCAACCGCTCGCTGTACTACTTCAAGGACCCGCTGATCTCCGACACCTGCAGCGGCGTGTCCGAAGCGCGCCTGCTGCCGTTTAATTCCATCCCCGGCTACTGGGCGTACTTCAACGACTTCGATCCGCTCAAGGTTACCGGCCTGGGAAGCCAGGGGCTGCCGGCGATCAATCCGCAGGTCATGAAGGACCCGGTGGGGTATATCAACAGCCTGTATCCGGGCAACGTGGCCTACCAGCAGGCCGCCGATTCGTACAAGGTCACCGAAAAAAGCACGGCGGCGTATTTCCTGGCGAATCTGGAAGGCGGCACCGGCAGTGCGGTGCCGTGGACGGCCAATATCGGCGCACGCATCGTGCAGACCAAGCTGGCGATCGATCAGTATCTGAGCAGCGGCAACGTGTTTATCGGCAATGTCGAATGGAACGGTGTCAGCCCGGCGATTGGTACCAACCGTTTGAATCGCCAATACACCGACGTGCTGCCCACCGCCAACCTGTCGCTGGACATCACCGACGCGCAGAAACTGCGTTTCGCCTACAACAAGGCGGTGGCACGTCAGGATCTCCCCGATCTCGGTCGTGGTCTGGTGAGCTTCTACGCCGTCAACGGCACGCCACCGCGTAACCCTGCGCTGCCCTCCGATGCGGTGCTGTTTCTCAATGGCCGTTCCGGCAACCCGGATCTGGATCCGTACCGCGCCACCAACTACAACGCATCGTGGGAATGGTATTTCTCCGATGCGTCGTTGGTCAGCGTGGGCGCGTTCCTGATCGACGTGAAGTCGTTCCCCACCACGGTGACCAACATCGAGCCGCAGCCCGATGCCGACGGTGTGGTGCGGCTTGGCGGCCCGGTGGAGCGCATCGTCAATGGCGGTGGCGGCAAGATCAAGGGCTTCGAAATCGGCTATCAACAGGCCTTCGATTTCCTGCCCGGCTGGCTGAGCGGTTTCGGCACCAACATCAACTACACCTTCTCCGATGCCGATACCGACAACACCGATATCGAAGGCAACACGCTGCCGATCGGCGACAACTCCAAGCACCAGGCCAATGCGGTGCTGTGGTATCAAAAGGACAAGTTGCAGGCGCGCGTGGCCTACAACTGGCGCAGCAAGCGTTTCAGCCAGGTCAATAGCGGTGCGTGGGGCGATGAGCTGGCGATCTGGAACGACGACGTCGGTTATCTGGATGCCTCCTTCAGCTACGACGTCAACGACCACCTGACGCTGTACGCACAGGCCACCAACCTCACCGGCGAGAGCGAGCGGCGTTACGCGCAGTGGACCAACCACTATTACGACCAGAACATCTTCGAGCGTCGTTATTACGCGGGCCTGCGTTTGCGTTTCTGATCCGGCTGCACCCCATGCGGCATGGCGCGCATCCGCGTCGTGCTGCATGTTCTTCTAGCGAGACTCTCCACGCGATCATTGCGCGTTCTTCCCGTCGCCGTTTTCATGCGGCGCTGCAGTACGCCTGACGGAAACGTCGGGCACCCTCCCATTCGGCCGCATCGTCGGGAAGCGATGTGGCCGTTTTTTGTGCGTGCTGGCACATCCATTTGTGTCGTAATGCCTGGACTGCACCGATGGGTGTAGCGGGTATTCGGATCTGGTCCGAACGCAATCTTTGGCGATTGCGCCGCTCACAGCTGCGGCGTAGTTTGCGCATGGCGAGCTTGGTCACGCCGCTCGCAAGCACAGCAGTCAATGCTGCTCGCTCACTCGCTCCCTGGAGATCATCCACTCATCACGCAAGTGCCGGAACGCGCTTATCGGCCCGGTACCCTGCCCCTGATACACGCTGAGCGTTATGCGTTTTCGTCTGGATCAAGGCCATCTGGCCCTGCCTCCTTGCGTACGCGTTGCTGATGTCTTGCCCTCGTACGCCGTTGCGGATGTGCGCTGGCGGAGCGTGTCCGATCGCCTTCCAAGGAGTCTTCGATGGGTGCCTTTACAGGAATGGGAGTAGGCCAATACCACCACGGTCGTGCTGAAAGAACATCCGCAATCCCTGAGAACCAACCACGGAAAAAGGTGAATACCATGCGTTCCAATCAAGGCATCCGTCGCAATATCAAGCGCACACTGGCGTTGTCATTGCTGGTTGCAAACCCTTTGCTGATCGCGGCGGTGTCCGCGCAATCGCATGTCGATAATCCCTTCGTAGGCGCAACCGGCTATGTGAATCCGGATTACGCAAAGAAGGTGGATGCATCGATTGCGAAAGTGAAAGTGTGCCGCTCAAGGCGAAAATGGGTGTGGTCAAAAATACTCCCACGGCGGTCTGGCTCGATCGCATCGATGCGATTGCCGGCGGCTCAAAGAACGCCGGGCGCCTCGGTTTGCGCGCGCATCTGGACGCGGCGCTGGCGCAAAAGAAGGCCAACACACCCATCACCGCCAGCTTCGTCATTTACGATCTGCCCGGGCGCGACTGCCATGCATTGGCATCCAATGGTGAACTGCCGCTCACTCCCGCAGCGCTGGAGCGCTACAAGAAAGACTACATCGACGTGATTGCCGGCATCTTTGCCGATCCGAAGTACAAGGACATCCGCATCGTCAATGTCATCGAGCCGGATAGCCTGCCCAACCTTGTCACCAACTTGAACGACATGCGCTGCGCGTTGGCCAATTCCACCGGCATCTACGAGGCCGGCATCAAGTATGCGATCGACAAGCTGCACGCAATTCCCAATACCTACAATTATCTGGATATCGGCCATTCCGGCTGGCTGGGTTGGGATAGCAATCGCGGCCCGACCATTGCGCTGTACACGCGCGTGGTGCAGGGCACTGCCGCGGGCCTGTCCAGCGTCGATGGCTTTGTGACCAACACCGCCAATACCACGCCGTTGAACGAGCCCAATTTGCCCAACCCCGAGTTGAGCGTGAATGGCCAGCCGATTAAATCGGCCAAGTACTACGAATGGAATCCGTATTTCGACGAGACCGATTTCACCCAGGCGCTGTATAGCGGATTCGTCGGTGCGGGCTGGCCGGGCACGATCGGCTTCATCATCGATACCGGGCGCAATGGCTGGGGCGGGCCGAATCGTCCGACTGCGGCAGTCGGCAGCGACATCACGACCTATGTGAATTCCGGGCGCATCGATCGCCGGCTCCATCGTGGCAATTGGTGCAATCAGAGCAACGCAGGGATCGGTATGCCGCCCGCTGCAGCGCCCGGTGCGCATCTGGATGCCTACGCATGGGTCAAGCCACCGGGTGAGTCGGATGGTTCCAGCACGCTGATTCCGAATAATGAAGGCAAGGGCTTCGACCGGATGTGCGACCCCACCTACACCACGGCCGACGGCGTGCTCAGTGGTGCGATGCCGGGCGCGCCGATTTCCGGCGCCTGGTTCCACAACCAGTTCGTTGCGCTGGTCAACAACGCCTATCCGGACATCGCGACCGCCAGCGCCGCATCTGTTGCACTGCCACCGCGCCAGGTGCCGGCTGCAACCCGTGGGCTCACCGCTACGGTGGGAGATAGCACTGTCAAGCTGAGCTGGTCAGCCGTGAGCGGCGCAGCTAGCTACACGGTGCAGCGCCGCGCCGGCACCACGGGCGCATTGACGACGGTGAGCAGCAACGTCATCTCAACCGCCTATGTAGACCGCGCGGTCGTCAATGGTGCCGTGTACACGTACGTGGTGACGGCCAACAACGCGGCAGGTGCGAGCGCGCCATCGGCTTTGGTGATCGCCCGGCCGAACAAGTAGCCGTCTTGCTCTTCTCAGTGCAATGAGTTGATCGCAACGCAGTCTGCGGTGATGGCGGTCGTGAACACGACGGCCGCCATCAGTGAGCCCCGCAGCCCTACACATCGTGTCATGCAGCTGTTTTCGCGCTTTGCCTGCATGGGCGTCGTGTGTCAGTACGAAATTGCGAACTTCGCTCTGATCGTCTGAGCCGGATTGCTGTGCTTCCCATCACTGGCATAGGCCGGTGGCTGCAGTTCGCCCGGTCGCAAGCCCGGGCACCCTCCCATTTGGCCGCATCGGCGGGAAGCGATGCGGTTTTTTTTTGTGCGTTGCACGTGCAGCCATACGTTTGCAACCATCACCACATCACACCACCGGCGCCGCCGTCGAACCGCGTTTCACCAGCGTGTACTTCATCACCTGATGCACGCCTTGCACTGGTGCGCCCTTGCGTCGTTCGCGAATGGCTTCGGCCAGCAGCGAGACCGCTGCGCGGCCCATGGCGGTGACTGGCTGATGCACGGTGGTGAGTTCGGGCCAGATGGTGGTCGCCACCGGCGTGTCGTCGAAGCCGGCCACCGACACATCCTCGGGCACGCGTAGGCCCAGCCCATGCGCCACCGCTACGGTGGCTGCTGCCATGTCGTCGTTGCTGCAGAAGATCGCCGTGGGCGGTGCGGGTTCTGCGAGCAATACGCGCGCGGCGAGCAGGCCCGAGTGATAGGTGAACAACCCCTCGGCGATCAGCGCCTCATCGATCTCCAGCCCCGCCGCTTGCAGGCTGTCGGCGTAGCCACTGGCACGCAGCGCGCTGGGTGTGTGTTTGGGGTCGCCCTTGATCAAGGCGATGCGGCGATGGCCAAGCGCGATCAGATGATCGACGAGCGCGCGCGCGGCCTGGTAGTCGTCGATGCGCACCGAGCTGATCTGCGCCATCGGTGCGCCACTGGCCACCGCCACCACCGGGATGCCGCGTGCATCGAGTTCGGCAATGGTCTGGCGTGAATCGCACAACGGTGGCGGCAGGATCACGCCATCCACGCCGGCGGCGAGCAGGCGTTCGGTGGCAGCGCGCTGGCTGCGGATGGCGCCGCATTTCTCCACCAGCACCTGGCTGCCATTGAGACTGCTCTGTTCGAGCAGGCCGAGCATGAATTGATTGAGGTACGCCGCGCTCGGGTTGCTGTACAGCACGCCGATGCGCAGCAATCCACTGGTGCGCAGCGAGCGAGCGGCCAGATTCGGCCGGTAGCCCAAGGCCTGCACGGAGGCCTCCACCCGCACCCGCATGTCTTCGCCCACATGCGGGTGGCGGTTGATGACGCGCGAGGCCGTCATCGGCGAGACGCCTGCGTGTTTGGCGACATCCAGCAGGGTTGCTGCCGTGGTCGCAGTGCGTTGCCGCTTGGCCGCCATCGTGTGTGCTCGTCCTGGAGTTGAAGCGCACCGCTGGCAGTGCGCCTCAGCTTACTCGTTCGGCGGCTGCACAGACTTTGCGCGGCTGTCGAAATCGCCATCGGCTTCGGCGGCCAGATACGCGAACACGGTGTAGGCGGCCACGTTCTGCGCGAGCGCCTTCGGGTCGATCTTGTCCAGCGTGTCGTCTGCGGTGTGGTGCAGATCGAAGTAGTCGGTGCCGTCCTGCGCCAGCCACGCCCAGGCACCGCCCTTGGCAGAGATCGGCCCCACATCCGGGCCAGGGCCGCCCTTGCTGGGCTCATACGCGATGCCCAGCGGCTTCAGCACTTCGGCAATCTGCTAGGTGGCCGCGCGCGATTGTTCCGGCGCCGCCGAACCGGTGTTGAAGGCGTAGATGCGCCCGGCACCGAAGTCGCTTTCAGCGCCAATCTGATGCAGCGCCATGTCCTTGGCGTCCTTGCCATGCGCAGCCGCATACGCCTTGCCGCCGTACAGGCCCTGCTCTTCGTTGGCGAAGGCCACCACGCGAATCGTGCGCTTGGGCGCCTGCTTGAGCTGGCCGATCAGATGGCCGGCGGCCATGGTGATCGCCACGCCCGCGCCGTCGTCAATGGCGCCGGTGCCCAGGTCCCACGAATCCAGATGCCCGCCGATCACCACCACTTCCTTCGGCTTGCTACGCCCGGTGATCTCACCGATCACGTTGTACGAAGTGGCCGTGCCATCCCAGCCGCAATCCAGCGCCAGCCGCACGCGGGTGCTACCCAGGGCTGCCAGGCGTGCCAACTGGTTGGCATCGGGCACTGACAATGCCGCTGCGGGTACCGGGGTCAGGCCTTCATCGAAACGGGTGATGCCGGTGTGCGGTACGCGATGCGAGTCGGTGCCGGCCGAGCGCATCACAAAGCCGATGGCGCCTTTGCGGATTGCTTCGGAAGGGCCCTTGCTGCGCACTGCGCCGCCGTTGCCGTAGTCCTTGCCGTCGCGCGCCTTGACCATCTGGTAGTCGACAAAGGCAATCTTGCCGGCCAGGGAACCCGCCGGCGCCGCCTGCAGTGCAGCCAGATTCTCGAAGCGCACGATCTCGCCTTCCACGGTGCCGCCCGGGCTGCCGCCCAGCGCAGTGATATGCAAGGGCTGCGCATGTGCGCCGATGACGGCGGCCTGCTCGCTGCGGCGCTCCCACTTGGGGAAAGTGACCGGCTCGGTCCAGACCTTGTCAAAGCCCAAGGACTTGAACTTCGCCTTGGCCCAGGCCACCGCGCGTGGATCCGCTTCACCGCCGGCAATGCGCGGGCCCACTTCGGTGGTCAACGATTCCACCACTGCAAAGCCGGTGCTGTCGGCCAGCGCCTGCTCGCGCAACTGCGCGGCGGTGCGCAACGCGTTATCGGGAATGCTGGTGGGCGCGGCAAGCGCTGCGGAGGTGGCAAGCAGGGCGGAGATGGCGACAGCGAGGCGACGCATGCAGGACGGCTCCAACGACAAGGGGGACCCCGAGCTTATCAGCGCGAGGTTCCCCGTCTGCGTGCGAAAAGTCATCCTCGTGTGCGAAGTGCGCGCAAGGATGTGGCCGCTTGTTTACGGCACGGTCGGATTCTTGAGCGTGTCGTTCTTGAGCGAGTCGCGGATCTCGCGCAGGAGCAGCACTTCTTCGCTCGGGCCCTTGGGAGCATCCGGCTTGCGCTGGCTGAGGCGGTTGATCAGTTTGACCACCAGGAAGATCGCAAAGGCAATGATCACGAACTGCACGACGGTGTTGATGAAGTCACCGTAGCCGATCACCACGGCAGGAATTTCCTTGCCGGTGGCATCCACGCCCGCCGGTTTGAGCACCCACGCCAGCCGCGAAAAATCCACGTTGCCGATGGCCCAGCCGATCGGCGGCATGATGATCTTTTCCACCAGCGCGGTGACGATCTTGCCGAACGCCGCGCCGATGACCACACCGACCGCCAGGTCGATGACATTGCCACGCATCGCGAATTGCTTGAATTCGCTGACCATTCCCATAGTGCACTCCAGATGGGGGACGCGGACCCACTGCCGCTGCAGCGATCGTAGCCCGGCCGATGTCAGCCCGCGATGATGCCGTGGCGTTCGGCCACGTTTTCCAGGCGCGCACTGAAGTGATCGCCCGGCAACAACGGGCCGACGCCTGCCGGCGTGCCCATGAAGATCAGATCGCCCGCGCGCAATGCATAGAGCTTGGACAGCTCGTGCAGGATCTCCGGCACATTCCAGATCATCTGGTCCAGCAACGATTGCTGGCGCACTTCGCCGTTGACTTCCAGCGACAGGTTCAATGCATCCAGTGCACCCACTTCGCCGGCATGCACCAGCTCGCTGATCGGTGCGGAATGATCGAAGCCCTTGGCGATGTCCCAGGGCAGGCCCTTGGCCTTGGCCGCGGCCTGCAGATCACGACGGGTCAGGTCCAGGCCCACGCCGTAGCCATAGATCAGGGCCTCGGCCTGGTCCACAGGCAGTTCACCGGCGGGTGCATCGCTGCCCAAGGCCACCACCAGCTCCACCTCGTGGTGCAGCTCCTTGGTGCCGGGCGGGTAGGGGATGTGGTCGCCATGACCCACCACGATGGCGTCGGCCGGTTTCATGAAGAACGTGGGCTGGCCACGTTCGGCCTTGGACGCCGGCGCGGTGGCGCCCATTTCGCGGGCGTGATCGGCAAAGTTGCGGCCGACGCAATAGATGCGGTGCACCGGAAAACTACCGCCACCCACCACCGGAATGCGCGGGACATCGGCAGCGGGAATCACATCGTGGGTCATGCACGCATCCTCGAAGACAGGACGCGTGAGTCTAGCTGCTTGGCGGTGCAGGCGAAAACAACTGGCGCCTCAGGCGCGCTGCAGCGTGCGGCTCAGTGCGAGAGCGGAAGGGCCGGCTTGCGCACTACGTGGTACTCGGCCTCCACCACGCGGGCGTGCTGCGGCGCGCGGCGGTTGGACTTGCTCAACAATTTCCAGGCCACGCCACCAAGGATCATTGCAGCGCCCACGAACACGCTGAAGAAGATCAGCACGGCCAGGATAGCCAGGCCGGCGAGGCCAGCGGCAACGCGCACCAACGGGTGACGCGGCTTGCGCGGCGCAAACAGGTGGTGGAGGTTGCCGAATTGGAAGATGCGTGCGGGCATGGCGGTGGGCTGCCGGAGGAAACGAGGGGGCAGTATCGTTGCGGTTTCATGTCATTGAGTGAAAAGTTCGTTAAATCGAGTGCCGTTCTGTTAAGCCCATCACATTGGTTGTGTTGGGAACCACGCGCTTCGCGTGTTGTTGTTGGGCTTGCACGCGGTTGTGTCTGCTAACTGCGACGGCTTAGCTGTGATCGGCTAGTTGCAGTTGGTTGCGGAAGTTGCAGCGTGTAGTGGGGAAGTTGCCTTGCGGTCTGTCTGATAGCCAGGCGCGTTGGTTGTTAGGAATGCGCGATGGCCGAAGCCGCGCGGAGCCGCAGTTGCGCGGACGCCGCCGCGTTGAAATGGCGCAATGCGCCTGGGCGCAGTCTCCATGGAGCGGCATGGCACAATCAGGTCTGTTCGCAGCGATCGATCCCATGTCGTCACTACCGCCCACCGCGCCGATTCCGTTGGCGCAGATTCCCGATGCCGGATTTTTAGAAGTCGAAGCACTGTGGGATGGCGGGCCGGAATCGGTGGTGTTGTACCGCGACGGTGCACAGGTCCGCGCCTGGTTGAACGTGTGCCCGCACGCTGGCCGCCGGCTGGATTGGGCGCCCGGCCAGTTTCTCAAGACCAAGGAAGGCCAGCTGGTGTGCGCCGCGCACGGCGCGGCGTTCGAGCTGGATGCCGGCGAATGCGTCAGCGGGCCGTGTCGCGGTCAATCGCTGGTGGCGGTGCCGGTGCGCATCGATGGCGAGCAGTTGCTGCTGGGGTGAGCTGGCGTGGGCGTAGATGGGCTTCATGCGGCATCGCGAGGGCAGTCGTCGCTATGCTGCAGACCGCACGTTTCAAGACTGTTGGACTGCAAGACTGCTGGAGGTAGTGCGCGCAGTGCACCGGCATCCGCCACGCACTGCCAGTGCCAGTCACGCCTATCCGCGTGTTGCGATGCCGCCGCCGGTCAGATGCTCACTGCAAAGAGTGCCCATTGATCGCAGCGCCACTGCAATGGATTGCATGCATCGACCGCAGCGCACCGCACGTATTCGTAAAGTCGGCACGACGGCGCGCCATCACTCAGCGCAGAGGCGCGACGCTCCCCCTCTACCGCCACAACGCGCTCAGCGCGCCGCCCACCAGAACATCAGGTTGATCATCGTCACCATCACCACGATGTAGATCAGTGACAGCGGTGCGCCCACGCGCCACAGCTCGCGCGGCTGGTAGTTGGCCGGGCCGGTCACCATCGAGATCACCGGGTTGGAGGCGGTCATCAGGTTGTTGGATGCCGACAACGCTACGATCAAGGCGAACGCCGTGGGGTTGCCGTTGGCCGCGAGCGCCAGGTTGACCGCGATCGGCACCATCACGATGGTCGCGCCGACATGGCTGATCACCAGTGAAAAAGCGGTCGTCAACAAGGCCAGGCTGATCTCCAGCGCCCACACCGGCATGCCTTCCGGCAGGCGGTCGATGGTGTGGCCGGCCACCCACGCCGCGGTGCCGCTGCTGTCCATCGCCCAGCCGAGCGGAATCAGCCCGGCCATCATGAAGATGGTCTTCCAGTTGATCGAGGCGTAGGCCTCGTCCATGCGCAGCACGCCGGTCACCAGCATGCAGGCCACGCCGGTCATCAAGGTCAGTGCCACCGGCAACTTGGAGGTCAGCGCAATCAGGATGGTGAAGGCGAAGATCGCCATCGCGATCTTGAACTTGTGCGGGCGCTGTTCGCCCTTCGGGAAGTCGGTGACCGGCACGAAGTCGCGGCTTTCCGCGGCCTGCGCCAGGTCCTGCCAGATGCTGTGAAACACCAGCATGTCGCCGGCGCGCAGTGCCACGTTGCGCACGTCCTCGCGAATCACCTGCTTGTCGCGGTTGATCGCCAGCAGGCTGATGCCGCTTTGCTTGCGCAGCCGCAGCTCGGCGGCGTTCTTGCCGATCAGGCGCGAGTTGGGCGGAATCACCGCCTCGGAAATGCCGGCCAGGCTTGGGTTGAACAGATCGCCCAGGTTGCGCAGGCGCGAGGACATGCGCAGGAAATGGTTCTGCGCAAAGTCGGTCACGTCCTGGCGCTTGCCCATCGCACCCAGCACGCTGCCGACCCAGATGCGCATGTCGGCCGGCGGGGCCAGGCGGGTGTCGTTGCCGGTCTTCAGCGCCAACAGCAGCGGCGCATCGTGAATGGCTTCGGCCTCGCCCAGGGTCATGCCCACCAGTGGGCTTTCGGCGGTGACGGTGAGCTCGAACACATCGCCGTCGATGCCGTAGGTCTTGGCGAAATAGCTCTCGGTGCGCGAAGGCGTGACGCCCTCATTGATCAGGCGCTCTTCCTCGATCAACTTGCGGTCGCCGTAAAACCGGAAATACAGCAAGGCGGCAACCAGCAGCGCCAGGCCGATCGGCAGCGGCGCAAACATGGTCAACGGCTCGATGCTGGCCATGCCCGAGGGCAGATTGTTGTTGGCCGACACCAACAAATCGTTGAGCAGGATCAGCGGCGAATTGCCCACCATGGTGAGCGCACCGCCCATCACGATCGCCGCGGCGATCGGCAACAGCATGCGTTGCAAGGTGAGCCCGGTGCGTGCGGCCAGCCGCGAGGCGACCGGCAGGTAGAGCGCCATCACCGAGGGGTTCTGCATGAAAGACGAATTCAGGCCGGAAATGCCCAGCGTCATCATCATCAGCCTCTGCTCGCTGCCGTGCGAACGCCGCAGCAACCAGGTGGCCAGGCGGTTCAAGGCGCCGGTGCGCTCCAGCCCCGCACCCAGGATGGTGGTGGCGATGATGCTCATCACCGCGTTACCGGAGAAGCCGCCAAACAGTTCCTCCGGCGCCACCAGCCCGGTGACGCCCAACACCACCAACACGATCAACGCCACCACGTCGGCGCGGATGCGCTCGAACAGGAACATCGCCATCGTAAAGCCGACCAGCCCGAGGACGAGCTTCATGTCGTTGGTCAGCGTTAGCGCGGTGTCCATGAGGTGCCGGGAATGGGGAGTCGGGAATGGGGAATGGCAAGAACGGATGGCGCTGACGCGTGCAGGTTATCCGGGCGCCGCTGGCGCCTGCCCTGGCGATTCCCGATTCTCCATTCCCGATTCCCGGTCATACAGCAAATCCCACACGCCATGGCCCAGCTTCTGGCCACGGGTCTCGAAATGGGTTTGTGGGCGCCAGGCGGGGCGTGCGACGTGGCCGCGTGGGCCGGCGCGATTCACCAGGCCTTCTGTGGCGTCGAGCACGTCCCACATCTGTTCGGCGTAGTCGGCCCAGTCGGTGGCCGCGTGCAAGCGGCCGCCATCGCGCAGCTTGCGCACCAGCAACTGCGCGAACGCCGGCTGCACCAGGCGGCGCTTGTTGTGGCGCTTCTTGTGCCACGGGTCCGGGAAATAGATGCGCACTTCATCCAGCGCGCCGTCGGCGATCTCGCGCTCGAGCACTTCCACTGCATCGTGGTGATACAGGCGCACATGCGTGGCGCCGTCATCGTCCAGCGCATTGAGCAGCCGCCCGACACCGGGGGCATGCACCTCGATGCCGATGTAGTCGCGCGCAGGGTCGTGCTGGGCTGCGAAGCGCAAGGCCGCACCATTGCCGAAACCGATCTCCAGCACCTTGGGTGCGGGGCGGCCGAACACGGCGTCCAGGTCACGCGGGGCGCCGGTGTAGTCCAGACCGAAGCGCGGCCACAGCTCGTCGAACGCGCGCTGCTGCGCCGGCGTAAAGCGGCCCTGGCGCAACACGAAGCTGCGCACCTGGCGGCGACCTTCTTCGATGGTGAAGGGCTTGGGCGGCATCTTGGCGCCGTCGCTGGTGAAAGGATCAGTCATGAAAAATCAGCCATCGGCGAACAACGCCCCTGTCCCACCGGGAGAGGGGTGTGAGTAAATGAAAAATGCAAGCCAAGCAGGCGTCGCGCGCCGCAGCCCGCGCCAGGCGCAGACCGCGCATGCAAGGCCATCTCGGCACGCCTGCTCATCCGATCACGCCATCGACCGGGCTCGATGCCGAGGCGTAGCGCTTGCGCGGAATCCGGCCAGCCAGGAACGCCTCGCGGCCGGCTTCGATCGCCTTGCGCATCGCGCTGGCCATCAGGATCGGGTCGCGTGCACCGGCAATGGCGGTGTTCATCAGCACGCCGTCGCAGCCCAGTTCCATCGCAATGGCGGCATCGGAGGCGGTGCCCACGCCGGCGTCGACGATGATCGGCACCTTGGCGTTTTCGATGATTTCCAGCAGGTTGTACTTATTCTGGATGCCCAGGCCCGAGCCGATCGGCGCGGCCAGCGGCATCACCGCCACGCAGCCGATCTCTTCCAGCCGCTTGGCCAGGATCGGGTCATCGGAGGTGTACACCATGACCTCGAAACCGTCGGCGACCAGTTGTTCGGCGGCCTTGAGCGTCTGCACCACGTCCGGATAGAGCGTGCGCTCGTCGCCCAGCACTTCCAGCTTGGTGAGGTTGTGGCCATCCAGCAGCTCGCGGGCCAGCCGGCAGGTGCGCACCGCGTCTTCGGCGGTGTAGCAGCCGGCGGTGTTGGGCAGCAGGGTGTAGCGGTCCGGCGGCAGCACGTCGAGCAGGCTGGGCGCGTTGGGGTCCTGGCCAATGTTCACCCGGCGAATGGCCACGGTGACGATCTGCGCGGCAGCGGCCTCGGTGGCCAGGCGGGTTTCGTCCAGGTCCTTGAACTTGCCGGTGCCGGTCAGCAGGCGCGAACGGTAGGGCTTGCCGGCGATCACCAGCGCATCGGAGGGGGCGGAAAGTGTCATGCGGCGATTATCACCGATCGGGCGTGGATGCGCCGGCCATCACCGCGATCAACCGCCGCCCAGTGCATGCACGATTTCCACCACGTCGCCCTCGCGCAGCGCATGGGTGGCGTGCAACCCGCGCGGGACGATTTCGCCATTGACCTCCACCGCAACGCGGCGCTGCGACAGACCTTCAAGTTCCAGCAGCGCGGACAACAGCACGTTGTCGGGAAGCGTGCGTGGAGTGCCGTTGAGTTGAATGTTCATGTCATCATTGTTGCATCGCGTGCCGCCAGGGCGCGCGTTTTGCGTTATGCGGCAATGCAGCGTGAGCGTGGACGGCGAGGGTGAAACGATGTGCCATTCGCCGGCGTACGTATGCAGGCCGGTCCGGTTCCACTCTACCTTGAGCAGGCATTCCCATGGCTTCAACCCTTCGCCCGATCCGTTCCCTGATGGCCGTGGCCATCGCGCTGGCGGCCAGCCCGGCCATGGCCGACTCGGCCTTCGATCAAACCGTGTTCTTCGGTGACAGCCTCACCGACAGCGGTTACTACAACCCGCTGCTGCCGGCCGCCTCGCGCGCGGTCACCGGCAAGTTCACCACCAACCCGGGCTGGGTGTGGGCCGAATACGTGGGCGACCACTTCGGCACCAATGCGGCGCCCAACGGCAATGGCCAGACCGGCGACAACTATGCTGCCGGCGGCGCGCGCATCCAGGCCAGTTCGGTCAGCGCGCTCGGCGCAGCACCGTCGGTGACCAGCCAGGTCAATACCTATTTGGCGGCCAACGGTGGTCAGGCCAACCCGAATGCGCTGTACACCGTGTGGGGCGGCGCCAATGACCTGCTCGCTGCAGCCACCGCGCCTGCCCAGGCGCAGGCCATCATCGGCAGCGCCGTGACCGCGCAGGTGGGCGCGGTTGGCGCGCTGCAGGCCGCTGGCGCACGTTATGTGATGGTGCCGACCATTCCGGATGTGGGCATCACCCCGCGCTTCCGCGCCGGCGGTGCCGCCGCCATGGCGCAGGGCACGGCCGCTGCCACCGCCTACAACACCGCACTGTTCAACGGCCTGCAGTCGGCCGGCCTGCGGGTGATCCCGGTCGATACCTTCCACATCCTGCAGGAAGTGGTTGCCGACCCGGGCACTTACGGTTTCAGCAACGTCACCGGCACCGCCTGCAACCCGGCGCTGGCGCTGCCGGCCTGCAACCCGACCAGCCTGGTCGCCGCGAACGCGCCCAACACCTATGTGTTCGCCGACGGCATCCACCCCACCACGTCCACCCACCAGATCCTGGGCCAGTACGCCATCTCGCTGTTGGAAGCGCCGCGCCTGCAGCAGGTGCTGACGCGCTCCGCCCAGGCCGGCGGCCGCGCACGTGCCGACCAGGTGGCCTGGCACCTTGATGGCAAGCCCGAGGCCGATGGCCTGCGTTGGTGGGGGAGCGTGCGTGGCGACATTCAGCGCTACGACGATGCGGACCTGTACGACGGCATGGCGCCGGCCGGCCTGTTCGGCGTGGATTGGACCGCCGGTGACCTGGTGTTCGGCGGCTTTGCCGGCTTCGGCCGCATGGATGCCGACTTCGGCAACCGCAACGGCAGCTTCAAGCAGGATGACACCACGCTGGGCGGTTTCGTCGGCTGGTACACCGGCCCGGTCTGGGTCAACGCCCAGGTCAGCTACAGCTGGCTGAGCTACGACGTGGACCGCGAAGTCCAGCTGGGGCCGGCCACCCGCGTGCACAGCGGCTCGCCGGACGGCAGTAACCTCACTGCCGCGGTCAATGCCGGCTATTCGCTGGGCGAAGGCAACGTCAAGTACGGCCCGGTGGTCGGCCTGACCTGGCAGAAGCTCAAGCTCGACGGCTACACCGAAAGCAACGCAAGCTCCACCGCGCTGGGCTATGCCGACCAGGACATCGACTCGCTGGTGGGCCGCATCGGCTTCCAGGTGCGCCTGGATGGCGCGCCGGTCAAGCCGTACCTGCAGGCCACCTACGACCACGAGTTCAAGGACGGCACCGAAGCCAGCGCCTGGCTGCAGTCGATGCCGGAAGTGGGCATGTACACCGTCCCGGGCCAGAACTTCGACCGCAACTACGCGACCGTCGTGCTGGGCGCCCGCACCGGCATCTGGGGCCTGCAGAGCAACATCGGCCTGAGCACCACCACCGCCCAGCGCAGCGCCCGCGACGCCACCGTGTTCGTGAACTTTAGCGGCAACTTCTGACCGTACCCGCTGCACCCGCAGCGTCAAGGCTGTCTACGACAAGGGCCGGGTAACCGGCCCTTGTCATGTGCGACACGCATTGCGCCCAAGGCCTGCCGGCGCATAAACTCTGCCCACGCCACGCGGGCGTAGCTCAATGGTAGAGCTGTAGCTTCCCAAGCTACTGACGTGGGTTCGATTCCCATCGCCCGCTCCAGAGCTTCTACTCAGTCCGTAACTACTTGATTGAGTTGGATATTCAGACCGATTGATGATTCCGAGCGATGCCCCTTGAGGTATCAATCGAGGTATCAATCTTGCCCAAGCCTCTGATGATGTCGCGCTCAGCCGGCCTGTATGCGCGCTTCTTTGTTCCCACCGATCTTCGAGCCTCCATCGGCTCGCGTTACCTTGTCCGATCGCTGGGAAACCGTCGTGGGGACCACGCCAGGCTGGCGGCGGCCACGATGGGGATGGCACTATCGATGGCATTCGATGCCATGCGGAAAGGGATGACCGTGGATCTGGAAGAACTGCTGGAAAAGGTTCGCAATGGGGACATCAAAGAGCTGACGCTGAAAGATGTGACGCTGCCGGATGGCACGCGCATCGCTCAGGCGCAGCTGGACAACCCTGCCGATGCCGGGCTCTTCGGAGACCTCATGGTGCGGGCGCGGCAGACAGAGCCCACCGAGGTCATTGCGGCGAGGGTGGCCAAGCGTCGGCAACAGTTGCGCGAGGGCAGTCAACGCATTTCCGGCGGCGCACCGAAGGCGCTGATGCTGTCCAAGGCGATGGCCGATCATTTGAGGGACTTGGCCGGGGCCCGTCTGCATCAGAAGACCGTGTTGGAAAGCCGCCATACCTTGCGCCTGTTTGCCGGAATCATCGGCAAGGACGTCCCCGTGGCCTCGCTGACCCAGGATCACGTGCGGGCCTTCTTCGAGGGCGTGCGCTACTGGCCTTCGAATGCAACCAAGCGGCCGGCCTATCGGGACCTGTCGGTGCCCGAGGTCATCAAGCTGGCGAAGAAGAACCAGGAGCCGGAACCGGCGGCGTGGACCATGGCGAAGCACCGGCAACGGCTAAGCGTGTTCCTGGTGTCGCTGGTCGAGGGCAACACCTGGCGGTGAACCCACTGGCAGGCATCCGAGCGATTTCCACGCCTGACTCGGAAGACACGGGCTCGCCTTTCACGGACGCCGAGTTGAAGGCCATCTTTGACCCGGTGGAGTTCCCGAAGTGGGCGTCGAAATACCCGCATCGGTGGTTCGGGCCGATCCTTGGGCTCTACTCCGGCGCTCGCGTCAACGAGATCGCACAGCTCCGGCTTGAGGACATCGACACCATCGACGGCGTGCCCGGCTTCTTCGTCCGGAAGATCGGGAAGAAGCAGAGCATCAAGAACAAGCACAGCCGGCGGTTTATTCCGCTGGCCCGGCCGGTTATCGAGGCCGGGTTCCTCACCTACGTGGAGGAGGCAAGGGAAGCTGGGGTCGAGCGGCTATTCCCGGACCTGCCCAACTCGACCGGGCTGGGCTACGGACGGCAGCTCAGCCGCCAGTTCTCGGTCTACATCAAGCGGCAAGGCGTCTCGGAGAAGGGGCAGGGATTCCACGGGTTCCGCCACACCATCGCTTCAAAGCTTGACGAGGCGGGGGTGTCGGCTTCGGCAATTGGGGCGCTTACGGGCCATGGCACTGGCCAGACCGTCCTGGAGAAGTTCTACATCGACAGGCGGAGCCTGCCTGACCGAGTGGCGACACTCGCGAAGTTGGGTGAACTTGCCACACTGCCTAGCTACGAGCCAGGACACTTTAAAGGCAGTCTGAACCTGCCTGTCATTCGTTAAGGATCGTTGTTTGGGCGGTGTCGTAAGGGGTAGCTAACAGGCATTGAAAAATATAGCAATGCGTGCTAAGTTGGCGCTAAGGGGCGAACTGTAAGCGTCTCACATGAGGATGGGTATATGACCGCTTCCAACAAAACCTTCGGCTTGATGTCTTCTCGTGTCGCTTTCAAGGGTGAGGCATTTGTTGAGCGTATTGCTGCTTCCACCCGTGAGGTGACGGGGGCGGCCGCTCGCAGGCCACTTCCGATTGCTGCTGAATGGCTGAATGAGAGCGAACTGACTGCGGTCAAAAAGGCAGTTGGGCCTGTTCGTCTTCAAATCACAGACAGCATCTTCTCAAAGCTTGGATGATTCAACTGAGCATGGATGCTGCCGATTGGAAAAAAGTCCCTGGGAAGTTGCCTGAGAGTGGAAGTATTCTCTGGTGCTATTTCGAGTATAGGACCGCCACTGGCGTGCAAGTGAAGCATGCACAGCGTCATCCCGTGCTCGTGCTCGCTAATGCTGTCGATGGCGAAGGAAATGAGTTTCTTATAGTTGCAGGCGGCACTAGTGTGATTGGTCCTAGTGGCCAAAAACGTCACATAGGTGCCGGTGATTTCGTGGTCTGGAAGAGATCTGCGGGCACTGGATACAAGAAACATGGCGTCGAAGACCAGCTTGTTTCTGACACGAAGTTTTCTCTGGTTGATAAGGATGTGCTGGCTTTGCCTTATACAGAGCGCTGGTTTTATACGCCACCCGGTTGCTCCAGTCCAAGGATTGGAAAAGTATTGTTTGATAACAGGGAGACGAGTGGGGCATTCAAGAGCGCTGCAGCTGCGGCAAAGCTCGCTGAGACACTCGCGGCTCGACAAAATCAAGTTAAAGAAAAAGAAACGGAAGATGACACTGGGCAGGTGGATTGCGGTTGACGCGCTGCGCTCAGATATAACGTGGGAGCCGGTGAGTAGATCGTAGGAAGAATATTTCGCTTCATTTTGCCTGCGAAGAAGGCCCAACTAGGGGCCTTCTTCGCTCCTGTGAACGCTTTCAGGCTTGGGTCAGCTGTGCGTAAAGCACGAAAAGGAACATCGGCATCCCACTCAGCACGGCGAAGGCCCCAAATGCGGCCATCAGGGTGAGGATGGTCATGGCCCACCACTGCCACCACGCAAAGCCCTCGTCCCGCGTATGGGACATGCGGGCCTCTGCTGGATAGAGGCGAGCCGCCTTCCGGTTTCCGCGCTGGGCCATCATCGGCCCAACGACGAACCCAAAAGGTCCCAGGAGAAGCAATGCTCCCGAATACCACCAAAAGAACCGGTCCCGTGGGGTCATGAGCTTGCGCCGAGCGGGCACCCGCTGGTCAAGCAGAGGGGCGCTCATTTGGCGTAGGCCCTCCAGGTGCCGTCGGCCTTCGCATATCGAAGATTTTTACTGACGGGGATCGGCACCTGCCGGCCCTCGATGTTCAGCACCGCTTGGCCGCGCGTGTCGCACCGATAGCCGTCGGCGCCTTGCGCTTCCACGCAGCCGGTCAGTTCGAAGTTTTGGACGTCGGTCACTTGGCCGGCGCCGCTTTCCTTCAGCAGCTGCACAAAGGCCTCCTTGGCGTTGTCAGATGAAGGCTTGCCGCCGCAGGCGGTCAGGCCCAGGGCCACGGTCGATGCGACCAGGCCGATCCATGCGTTTTTCATGTCGTTCCTTTTTGCTGGGTAAAGGGAGGGGGGAGGGCGAAGCGGGCTCTTACTTGTCGCGGTTCCCGTCGGGCCTGAAGGCAGCAATCCAGAGCCTGGTGTCTTTGAAGGGCGTCAGCATTCCGGACGGGCCCGGGTGCAGATCAGCGGTCTGGAGGAATCCCGAGACCCAGGCCACGCGAAGGGCCACGTCGACGGCCCGGTCAGCCACGCCGGGGCGGGAAACGTTGACGACAAAGGGTTGGGCCGGCGGGTTGGGGCCTACGGAGCGCTGGGCGCCCGTGTTCGGCTTGCTAGGCGGCACCCGGATGCCGCTGAGCGAGTCCCGGCCTTTCCACAGCGCTGCGTTGTTGAGCTCGGCCACTTCGCCCAGGTCGTCCGTTTCAGTCACTGCTGCATCGAAGCAAGTGCGGAAGGTCTCAACGCTCGACGCGGTCGGACTGGTCCAGATGCGGGCCTCCGCTGTCCAGCAGGGCAGGGAAGCGCCCCATTCGGTGAACGTGAGCGCCACCCGGGGCCAGTCCAACTTCCCGAGCTGGGCCTGCTGGTGGTTGTCGCCCTTGAATAGCCCGGGCAGCTTTCCGGCGCCGCTGATAGGCGTGTAGATCGAGCCCGTCCCCTGGCTGCCGGCCTTAGTGCCGGCGTTCGGCTGGATGCCGACCATCCGCTGGCCTGCGTCCTTCAAACTGCCGCCGATCTGGCGCAGGAAGCCGGGCTTCTGCGCCGGCACGTCCTGGGCGTGGGTGGTGAACGGCGAGACGAGTGTCAACGCCAGGAGCGCTGCGAACGCTCCTTGTCCTGAAAGTTCCATGTCGCCTCTGCTGGGTGTGGTTATATCTGCCATATTGGCAGATAAGTGCGTTAGGATGCTACTCGGTGCAGACTTGGGGGTCAGCCCTTAGTTAGATCTCCATGCCCGCATCTCTGCCCACAAGTTCCGTCTTTGGTCGTCGCCTACGTGCGGCCAGGCGCGTGGCGGGCTTGTCGCAAGTCGAACTGGGAGCGCTGCTGGGGATGAACGAGAAAGCTGCCTCGTCACGACTCTCCCGCTACGAGCGGGGGGAGCGAGAGCCTGACCACGAGACGTTAGCTGCCTTGAGCGATGTCTTGGGGGTTCCGGAGGCCTACTTCCACGCCGGATCTGATGTCCTGGCCGAAGTCATCCTCTTGGTTGCTCGGCTGCCCGAGGAGCGGCAACAAGCCGTGCTAGATCTCGTCAAGCGCCATCTGACTTCTGACGGCACTTCGGACTAGCTCGGTGTGCCTTGAGCTGGCCGCAGCGCGCTCACCCAGGCCTAGTCGATACAAAGCCTTTCACGATGGCGGGGCCTTTTTTTGCGGCCTAGCCCGGCTTGGTTGCATCAAGCCTATGAGACAATCTGATGATGAGCATTGCACGTCCCCGCCCCCAGATGGACCCCGCGCTGGGGAAGAAAATTCAGCGCATTCAGCAGGAAATTCGAGAGGAATACCTGGCCGATCATCAACACCCCTGGGTCATTGGCTTTTCCGGTGGCAAAGACAGCACCCTTGTTACGCATCTGGTCTTCGATGTCCTGATGTCTCTTGCTCCCCATGAGCGGACGCGAGAGGTTCATATCGTGTCCAATGACACCCTCGTGGAAAGCCCGCTGGTCGTCACCCACGTTGCCACGGTCCAGTCTGAAATCGACCACGCCGCCAATGCTTGGCGGATGCCGGTTCGAGTGGTGACCACACGCCCCGAAACGGATTCCACCTTCTGGGTGAACCTGATTGGTAGGGGCTACCCGCCCCCGAACAGGTCGTTTCGCTGGTGCACGGACCGGATGAAAATCCAGCCGACGAGCCAATACATTCGCTCGCAAGCGGACATGGCAGGGCAGGTGATCCTTCTTCTGGGCGTCCGACGCTCGGAGAGCTCCACGCGCGCCGCTACGGTTGCCCGTTACGACAATGGCGAACGGCTAAATCGGCATAACGACCTTCTCAACTGTATGGTCTTCCGCCCCATCGTGGAGCTGTCCACGGACGAGGTTTGGGAATATTTAGCCTTCACTCCCCCGCCGTGGGGAGGGTCGCACAGCGCGCTGATCCAGCTATACATGGACGCGGGCGCGGCCGAGTGCCCGACTGTGTTATCCCAGGATGATGCGCCAGGCTGTGGAACCTCGAACTCTCGGTTTGGCTGCTGGACATGCACAGTGGTGGAGAAGGACAAGAGCCTGATGGGGTTTGTCGAGGCGGGCTATGGCGAATTCACTCCCTTGGTCGACTTCCGAGATTGGCTGGCTGGGATCCGGAATGACCCCGAGCGCCGCCTGGCTCGCCGAAGAAATGGCAAGTTGACCATCACCAACGAGGGGGTCTTCATTCCAGGCCCCTTCACTCTGGAAACGCGTCGGGAGGTTCTAGACCGAGTTCTGGCGCTCGAGCGGGAGACCAAGAGCAAGATCATTGAGGAGTCAGAGGTCATCCGAATCCGAGAGATTTGGGCCGAAGACGCCAGCATGTTTGCCACCAGGTCCGTGGATGAAGCACGGGCCGTTGCAGGTTCCAAGTAAGGACACAGGGGGAGATTTAGATGCCACGTGATGTCGTAACGCTTTTCGCCCAAGAGGCGGGCAACAAGTTAATTCGTAAACACTGCCGTCAGATCGGCTTGCCAGTGAACGACCTCCGCAGGCTCGTTGAAGAGGTTGTCGACAAGAGCACGATGCAGCGCCGTCATGGCCTCTGGGAGGCCTTCGACGAAGTGCTGGGTGAGACGTATGAAGAGGAGGCCGACAATGCACCTTGAGTCGATCAGTCTGCGAGACTGGAAGGCTTTCGAGTCTGCTACCTTTGAGTTTCCTACGCCCGGCAAGACGAAAAACGTCGTTGTCATCGGCGGCCGCAACGGGTTTGGTAAGACATCGCTGTTTGAGGCATTGGCATTGGGCCTGTTTGGCCGCGATGGCTTGCGATTGGTACTGCGCGCGGGCGTTGCCAGCGACGAACAAGGGCGGGCACAGTCATTCAAAGAGTTCATGGAGCGCGCCCTCTTCGGTAATGCGCTTGCAAATGGCCGTTCTTCTTGCCGTATCGAGCTGAAGTTCATCGATGATGGCGGCGATCCGATTTGGATTGAGAGGACTTGGTATTTCAACGACCAAGGCAAGCTGAAAGCTGGAGAGTCAGCCGAGCAACTCAAGATTTTCCAAGGCATTGGTCGACGGGTCATTGGGCCCGGTCGAACCGAGCATGACGTTGAAGGCTGGTATCGAGACTGGGTTTCCAAGACCTTCATTCCCACGTCGTTGGCAGGGTTCTTCCTCTTCGACGGCGAGTCAGCCGCCGTGTATGCCGAACGAGACATGGGTTCCCAGGTGCGGGAGGGCATCGAAGGGCTGCTTGGCTTGAACTGGCTCAAGCAGTTGCAAAAGGACCTTCGCACCTATGCAAACACCAAGCGCAGCCAGGTCCCGAAAGGGGTCAGCAATGAGGCCATCGCCGAGCTGGATTCGGCGGTCGGCAGCATGGAAGAAGAGCTGGCGCGCTACGAAGAGCGGCTGCAGGCCATTGAGAACGAAATCCGCGACAGCGAAACATTGCGCGATTCGTTGACGCGAGAACTTGGCTACGGGGCAGGCACCAGAGCCCAGCTAGAAGAGCTCACCCGTGAGCAGGCCGACTATGAAAAGCGCTACAACTCTGCACAGGACCAGCTGGTCACCGCAGCGCAGTCAGATCTACCGCTCGCGCTTGCTGGCGGCCTATTGCTTTCAAAGGTTGAGGGCCGCCTTGACCAAGAGGCGCGTCTGGACCAGTGGGAAGCTGCGCTTTCTCAACGTGACGACCGTACCGCCAGCGTCCTTGAGTTCTTGAACGAGCAGTTGCCGACGGTGGAGCCCGAGCTTCTTGAGCGCCAGGTGGCTGGCGTCCGCGCGGCCGTGGAAAAGGCTTTGGAGCGGTTGTGGTTCCCGCCCCCGGGCGATGTGGCCGATTCTTTCAGGCATGCGCACGCCCGCGGCCCAATGCTCCAGCGAGTCTTGGATCGTCTTCGCGATGCAAAGGCGGTCTCCTCAGCAAGCATCGTGGAGCTGCTTGAGACCATGGAGAGCAGCTCAGCCAAGCTGCGTGAAGTCTCTGCTGTCATCCGTTCGACGGAGGGAGCCACGCCTCAGGTCGAAGAAAAGCGCGACCAGCTAAACGAAGTGAACACAAAGGTGGGCCTGATGCGCGAAGAGCGCGGATCGCTGACCAATATGGTCAAGTCTCGTGGAGCCGACTTGGAACAGAAGCGGCGCGAGCTGGGTCGCTTGACTGGACATCTGGACCAATCAGAGCGGCCGGCGCAGTTGGCTGGTCGTGCTGAAAAGGTCGCGGAGATGCTGGGGAATTTGGTTGAAGAAGCGTGGCCCTTGCAGTCCGACGCCGTGGCGGAGGCGATGACCCGTGGCATTCGTGCCATGGCTCACCGCAGTGACTACTTGCGGGACGTCACAATCAATGAGGACGGCGCTGTTGAACTGGCCTCTCCAGACGGCCGAGATCTACGTCAATACGACCTGTCGGCCGGCGAAAAGCAAATCTTCACCCAAGCACTTTTTTCAGCCATCGCTGAAGTGTCCGAGCGCACCTTCCCATTAGTTGTGGACACCCCGTTGGGTCGTCTGGACGAGAACCATCGACTGAACGTGCTGAAACACATCACCAGCCGCAAAGGGCAGGTCATCCTGATCTCTACGGATACAGAAGTGGTTGGTCAGTTCCTTGCCGCGATACGCGCCAAGGTGTCCAAGTTCTACATTATCCGAAACAAGGTAGAGGGTGGCGTGGCTCGTAGCTGGTGCGAGGAAGGCTATTTTGACGGGCAGGGAGTCTGAGATGACCAATGGAACAAACGACTATCTGACCCTAGAAGTGATTGCCGGCACGGCTTTTCGCTCGACTGCTGACACGGATGAACTGTCTCAGCGAGTCAAAGATCGACTTGGGTTCGGGTCCTTCAACATCCCTGCAAGACTGGCATTAGCCCGCTCTTTGGCCATACCTGCGCTGCCCTCCAAGGTGGAGGGCGAGGTGGGCCGGGTTATCAAGGGCGATGTGCTGTTTGGGACGGGGGCCGACCTAGCCAGTTGGGTGTCGCTCCTTATCGAGCATGCTGGCAGTTCGCTCACCATCAAGGATCTGCAAAGCGTCGTCCAGAGACACTGGGCCAGAGGCATGAAGATTCTGTCTGAGGAGCTCGATGCTTCAGATGGCGACAATTCCGAGTTCTGGCGCCGTCTGGCTGAGAGTGCTCTGCCAGAGGTGACGGAAAAGCGTCGTAGTGGAACTTCCCCAGTCGTGGCAGAGATATCGCGCGGCCCGGTGCCAGTGCGCATGGGTGAGATCGGTCACGACGTTTCGAACAATGAAGAGGTCATTTGGACGCTCAATGCTCCAGGAGGTAGTCCTCATAGCGCTTTCATGGGCGGCGTGGGCAGTGGTAAGACCCGGACGGCTGCTTTTGTATTGAGGTCTATCGCTGAGCAGACTAACGTCCCGTTGTTGGCGTTCGACTTCAAGGGGGACATGGCGGACAAGCACAACGCGTTGGACAAAGCCTTCGGCGCGGTCGTTCTTTCGCCGCCGAACATCACTATTCCGTTGGACGTGTTTGCCCTGTCAGACAACAGCAAGCATGGAGTAGTCAATACCGCACAACGCTTGCGAGACAGCCTGAGCAATCTCAAGCAAAACAAGCTGGGAGACCAGCAGCGCCGCAGGCTCAATGATGCATTGGAAGAGGCGTTGCGCACTCGCCATCCCTGCACGCTGGAATACGTGAAAGAGTGTCTTGAGGACGTCTACGCGTCTGCCGGGGTCAAGGAAGATGGCGCAGTCTCCATGCTGGTGGATCTGTGCAGGCTTCCGCTATTTGAGCCCAAGATGACGCCAGAGGAGTTCTTTTCCCGGTCTTGGATCATCTCGTTGCCCGCCAGTGTCCCAGAACTCGTTCGAGTGACGGTTGTGGCGTTGCTGACGGATGCCTTGGAGCGCTTTATCAACTCTAAGCAAGATTCGGACACCGATGCCGAAGGCAATCGTTCGCTGCGCATTTTGTGTGTCATCGATGAGGCTCACCGCGCTCTGGAAGCCAGGCTCCCAGGTTTATCGAACCTCATCCGGCTTGGCCGTTCGAAGGGTGCGGCCGTCATGCTCATCTCGCAGAAGCCGGACGATTTCGAAGGCGAGGACGACGATTTCTTGTCGGAGATGGGGCTTCTCGTGTGCTTTGGAACAAATGCACGAGAGGCTTCGGTCAAGCGCATCTTGGGGGCAGGGGCGTCTTTGACCTCCCTCAAGAAGGGCGAAGCTTATGTTCGCGCCCGCGGAGACATGAAATCGCGCAAGGTTTTGGCCTGGAAATAAAGATACATCTAGTCTGGAGTATGCGCCGGACCGAAATGGTCCAGCGCATGCTTATCAAATCAGAGAGGGATGCCTTGCCTAGCGGCATAGCGCATCGCAGGTGTGAGCAATTTTAGGTCAAACTCAGACACGTGCTCATGCATATATTTTGCAGCCGCTTCTCGTAAAGCAACGTCAGCTTGCACGCGCTTTAGATACGCACCAGGGACAAACTCTCTGCCATCAAAACCGGTTGAGAAGTAGCGTCGGGTTTTGGATCCGTTTGACGTCAGTAGGTCGAATACAACTTCGCCATTGACATGGCGCTGGCGCAGCTCTTGCGCTACTTCCTCAAGATTTTCTTGAGGAAGGGATGCACCCGTGGACATCACGACAACAGCGAAAGCCTCAGTAGGCGAGTGAAGAACAACAAAGTTTTTCATGTGCCTTCCTTAGTTCCTTCAATGTGTTGGTGAGCAACTTCAATGGTATCTAAAACATCGTTAACGAGCGCAACAGCAACATCGCGAGACTCAAGAACACGAGAATTGACGCCTTGTGCATCCATGTGGAACAACCTGTGACGCTGATCCCGCCAAAGTGCGTAGCACTCAACTAACTTGCCCTGAACCTGGGGCGTTGCCGTCCCATGGTAGATGGTAAGTAGCGATGGTGAAGAGCCTGTTGTATCAAAGAACTCACCCAACTTGCACTTGCTTTCAAGCTGAACCTTAACTTCTTCGGCCAAGAGCTGGAAGCAGTAGCCTTCGAGGCCTCGAAGCGCTGAAAAGGCGATGGCCGAATGATCTTCGAGACAAACGCCCACCTTCGTAAGCGCCAAAGCTGAAGACAGCTGAACCCGCACCTCTTCCCTTAATCGGTCATGGACATGTGGAATTCGGCTTTCCAGATCTTGCTTTATCTGCGTAACGGTTAAAGGAACCTCATATACAGCTTTCTGATGAGCTAACACCTCGTTCAGCGGCATTAAGGTCTGAACAATATCAAGCGCCCATGCCGCGACCTGGGCATGGAAACCTTGAAGCTGCAACGTCTTGCTGTTGAAATGCTTAACTGTAAGCTTGTCGCCGTTAGGACCCTTCACCCACACTAGACGATAAACGTCCCTTGCCTCGTCGGTCTCAACTTGAGCTCCCTGCTCTTGAAGGAAAAAAATTAAATGCTTGAAGCTCGCATCGCTGAATCGAGGAATTGATGTGTTTAAAGCTGAGGACGCGCCATACCCGCAAGTTTCGCAAATCGATCTGGCGAGGAAATCGAAGGTTTCGCGATCAAATCCAACGGCGTAGCCAATGGTGCATTTTCCGTTTCCTGACACGAAGACATTCAGTAGGAACCTCTTTCCATCATACGTTCCGCCGTGCTGTATCAGCTTCCCACCATTCTGCTGAACTTGGTGAAGGTTTTCACACCCTAGGCCCTCAAGCGAACTGCGGATCCTCGAGTGGTCCAGGGCAATGCTCTTGTATGGATTGACTGCCACTTCCGTGTGTCTCGATAGGTGTAACAGACTACTATAACAGGTTTTCCGGCTAGTCAAGCCTCACGGGTAAAACCTGGATGTATCCGACAGCTGCGAAGCGAACTGCCCCCGCTGGTAGCGCGGCAGCTCCACGTTGGGCTGATACAGCTCCAACGCGCTGATTTGCTTGCTACGCGTAATCTGCGGCTTCTTGTGGAGGTAGTGCCTGCGCAGCACCTGAACCCGGTCGCGGGGATCGGTGCTATGGCCGGTGACCAGCGCAATTTCTTTTTCTGGAACGTCCTGGACATCGAGCTCGGTGGCCAGCGTGTGGCGGAAGGCATGGAACCCGATGCCTTTGGGGAAGCCCAGACTCTTCAGGTAGCGCCCAAAGTCCACCACGAACTGTTGGCTGTAACGCGCATTGGTTTCGCCTGTTGTGCGGTTCACCCCAGCAGAGAGCAGCGGGAACAGCCGAGGATGGCCCGTTTCCTTCATGTCCTCCACGAACTCCAAGAAGCCTGCCTCCAATAGAGGCTTGGCGATGGGGATGATGCGCATGCAGCCCGCGCCTTTCATGCTTTGCCGGCTGCGCCGCCGTCGCTTTGGGTCTGCGGCCAGGTCTGGGTCGAGTGTCTTTTGGAAGGCGATGCACCAAACGCCGCGTTCCTCGATGATGTCGGTCAACTTCAGCTGGCAGACTTCGTTGACCCTGGCACCGGTATACAAGCCGATCATCGGTGCCCACCAATACTGCGGTTTCTTGGCCCAGGGGATGAAGGTTGCGGGGTCAAAAATGGCTTGCAGGTCTGCGTCCTCGAACAAGCGGATCGCCTTGTCGGGGTCGATGGTGTGATCTTCCTTGGGCTTCCGAAACGCCTTCATCGGTGACACGTCGATGGCTTGTCCGTTGAACAAGTGGTTGAAGAAGGCAACAAGGAATCGGCGGTGACGCTCTTCCGTGGCAGGCGAAAGCGGCGGCACGTCTTGCTCTTTCCCCAGCGCGATCGCTTCGTCGAAGGTTAGATCCTTCAGCAGCGGATCAGACACCAAGTTCCTTGGGGCCCAGCGCAGCAGTTTCCAGAGCGCCTGGATGTGGTAATAGTCCACTCGAGCCGCCGAGATGTTGCCGCAGGTAAGAAGCAGCAGCTTCAACGTGCGCTCGGTGGACTGGATGGTTTTGGGCTCCAGTTGCCGGCGACGCATGTCCGCCAGATGATCCTCGATCTCCTTGGCCAGAGGGCGTGACGGTGTGCCCATGGGCAGCTGCGCGGGGTAGCGTGTGTTGTTCTTCAGGCCGCTCTTTCGTCCGGTTTCGTCGAGCGCGGCGAGGATGCATTCTTGGAGATTGATGGCGGCTTCCCGGCCTCGGACAATAGCGAGGTCAATACGGTAGCGGCCAATGTGGATGCCTTCCAAATGCAGGAGGCCAAAGGGTGAGGCGATGTAATCGTTGAGTGCTGCGGAGGGGTTGCTGGTCATGGGTCACTTCCATCGAGAGATGGAAGTAGGGATAAAACAGGGCGCGAATTCGTCAATGGGGGCGATACAAAAATCTGCGGGGTCGGCGCAGTCCTTAGGCGTCAGGGTGTCCCCTCGGATGTGCCTGCCAGATTCGCTAATCTGTTACCTGGTGAGAAGCCTTATGGGCCAAGGGTTTTAAGAAGATCTGGGTCGATTTATCGCAGTCAATTCCGTACTGTTTGCAGTAAATAAGCTAACTAAATGGGTTTGGTGGCCGATTTTAAAAATGAATTTAAGTTAAATGTTAGCCTATTATTGTTAGCCTGAATTTAAATTCAAAACACCGATATGCCTGGATCGGAACTTTCTGACACACGATAGCGCGCGACACCGATGGTGCGGCGAATGCCAGGAGTGCAGTCTGACCTTGCCGGACGTGGGACCCGATGGTCGCTCACCCTGCGGACGCTTGAGCAGCGTCGTGCCGGCACCCGAAAGTGATTCCGCGCTGCCTTGGTGGATGCGTCTCAAGCAGTGCGACAAGGCTGCTGATACTCAAGCCCATGAACAGAGCCGAGCTTCGCCGTCACCTTGAGCGTCTGGATACCGCGGTGCCCGCCCTGCGGGCTTCCAGTCCTGATCGCCGCCACTTCTGGCAAGCCTTTGCCAACATGGCTGCTGCCATCGAGCAAGAGGCTACGACTGGTGAGGACGTGCAGTTCGTCGGCCGTCGGGCCGAGGAAATCTTGTCGTGGCACGGACTGGGAAACATAGACGAACACGTCTGAGCCCGTTGGTGCCGACCAGCCCATCCCGATGCCTGCGTAAGGCAAGCACAGGGTCGCAGTAGCCCATCACTGGCTACAAAGCCCAGTCATCGCCTGCTGACATCAATCGCCCCCGTCCATCCGAATGCCATTTAGCCCGCAGGCCTTGTTGGCATACATGGTGTTTTCTTCACCAGCGCTGGGCCTCTAAATGGACCTTAGCTCCGCTGTCCCAATCGCAAGGACAGGCCTCCTTCTCGGCGCTGGCGCTTTGTTGCGGCCCTTCACTGTGCGCCGCTTGCGCGGTGCTCACTCCCGGGTGCGGTCGGGCCGGACGCTTCGCCTGTCGGTTCCCACGAGGCGCCTGTCGCGCCGGTGGAGAAGAACCGATGAAGCGCACCCAAGACCTGAAGGCCCAATACCAACTCCAGATGGACGAGGAAGGCATCTTGCTCGCTGCCGCGACCATCCTTGAGCGACGGCTTCAGCGCCAAGGCCGCATCCAAAGCCCCGACCAAGCCGGCGACTACTTGGTGGCCCGCTGCGCTCACTTGCCGCACGAGGTTTTCGGCGCCGTCTTCCTCGACAACAAGCACCACATCATTTCTACCGAGCACTTGTTCTCCGGCACCGTCGACGGCTGCGACGTTCACCCGCGAGTCGTTGCCAAGCGTGCCCTGGAGCTCAACGCCGTCGCCGTCGTCCTCTTCCACAACCACCCGAGCGGGAACCCGGAGCCGAGCGAAGCAGACCGCAAGGTCACCGAACGCCTGAAGCAGGCGCTGGCGCTGCTCGATATCCGAGTCCTCGACCACTTGGTCATCGGCGGGCGTCAGCACACCAGCCTGGCGGCCAGGGGGTGGGCATAGCCCGCCCCTTCACCTTGGCAGCCTGCCGACGCTAGACTGCCAAGGCAGATGCACTTCCAGGGAGCAGGAAATGAAGGCGTTTCACGTGCGCGGGATTGTGTGGGGGACCGATGGCAAGCGTCCCGCGTTGCCGGCCGAAGCCACTGTTGAATGCGATAGCGAAGACGGTATCGCCAACGCCCTCAGTGACGCCTTTGGTTGGCTTGTGAGCGACTTTACGGTCGTAGAAGAACTTGAAGAATTAGAGTCTCTTGACGGGGCGCAACGTAGGAATACGACAATGAGCAATGAGCCCAAGAGAGGGGAATTCTTCCAAGTGCAGCCAGACGCTCGGCGTGGAGGAAAAGGGCATGGGGTGGTCTTTGAAAACGAGAAGGTTCTGCGAATACCCCCGCGCCTGATCGTAAAGCCAAAGAAGGGCGGTTTCCCGCCGTTGCGCGAAACCCCGCGCCTTGTTTACCACCCGAGTGAAGGTGTGTTGCCTGAAGACCTAGAGGGGGGCTTTAGCGGATATTGGTTAGTTTCCGAACGGCTGCGTCGTGTGATGGAGTCAGTAGATGCGGAAGCATTCGCCTTCGCTGACGCTGACTATCGTTTGGCCGATGGGTCCAAAGGTCCGACCGTCTTCCTCTGCGATGTCGTCCGCACATTGGACGCGTTGGACGAAGAGGCTTCTGAGCTCAACATCGAGATCAGTGACGACTTCGAAGCGGGAAAATACTACGACCTCACCGGCGATATCCGGCTGGCCTTCCGGCGAGATGTGCTGGGTTCTGCACATGTTTTCAGGTTGTCTTTCCATGGCGGCGTCTTCTGCGATAGAGCGTTCAAGGAGGCCGTTGAGGCGGCGGGCATTGTCACGCCCAGCAAGTCCAATGGGCTTTGGTTTTACGACGTTGTGAACTGCTGATTGCGAACACGGGCAGCAAGGAAGGAGCCTGATCCATGGCGAACTATCGGACGCTATTCCAAGACCATCACAACATCGAACAGCAGACGCTGAAGAACAGCGAGCTGTTGGCGAAGTTGCAAGAGGTCGGGAAGTTTCATATCCATGCCCCTGAGAACCGCTTATTTCTGCCGGCTAGTCCTCAACTGGCTGACGCGCTTGGGGTCACACCGCATAGCGGCGGCCCTTTAGCGGAATACCAAAAGGGCATGCTTGAACGGTTGAATCGCATTCAAGCGACGCGGGATGGTCAGGCGGCTCTGGAGGGTGACACGGCGGCGATGGATCGGGTCATTAAGCGCGTTGAGCAACTGCGCGATACAGTCAAGGTCGGACTGATCAACAATGACTTAAACACCAACACGCCAGTGGGTGAACTTCCGGTCCAAACCAACCAGAGAGTTCGCCAGTTCTTTCGTGATATCCCTGCTTACTACCAAGCCCACGCCCAGCAAATCGGGGCTTTGAAGGGTTTCACGGGGGTGGACCACGGATGGGGAGCTGTTGCGCATTCCGAGTCGCGCATCGTCACCACGCTCAGCCAGATACAGGTCAGTAACACCGCCATCATTCGAGGCGGGGACATCGAGCTTCAGCGCAGCGGATTGTCGCTCGCCGTCGCAAATGCTCACCACGATGGGCGCGTGGTCTTGTCCGAACAGGGCATCCTCAAGGTCGAGCAGGTGCTGGGTCCGGAGGCCGCACACAACCTGCGCGTGCCACGAGGCCAGCGCGGTTCGGCGTCCCTGGAAGTGCTGCTGGGCGATGCATCGGCCAGGAGCCTGGCGCGTTCGGGCGGTTTGTTGGCGACGGGGGCAGACGCAGTGTTGACCTCCCGCCGTTCCGCCGAGTTGCTGGAACAGGGCAATGCCACGGCCGCGCAGTCCGAGGTCACCCATGCATTGGCCCGTAACGTCGGCGGCTGGGCTGGCGGTGCATCCACGGCAGCAGCGCTGGGCGGAAGCGGCTTCGTGCCCGCGGCGTTGGTGGTCGGTGACGCGCTGCTGATGAGCAAAGCGTTCGACAAAGGTGCCGATCTGCTGGACGACCGAGCCATCTACCACCAGACCGACAAGGCGCGCGTGGAGTGGCAGTTCAACGGTCGCAACTGGCAGCGCGAAGCGGCCATCGACCTTGCCCAGGATGGCCGACGCACGAGCGGCGAGCAGCCTGTGGTGGCCAGCTACGAAAAGTCCCAGGAACTTGGCGCGCTGGCAAACGCAAAGGCAGTAGAACTGGCACTGGGCAAGGCGCCTCTACCCCAGGACCCATTTAACCTCCCTGCACGGGCCAGCGACCAAGTTGGGTTGGACAACCAGAACTGGCACCGCAATCCCGAGAGCCAGGCATGGGAGCGCCAAGTCAAAACCGCTGTGTCCGGTGCCAACGATCGGGGCAGCTACGAGCACCAGACCGCCTCCCCGGAGCGCGCGCAGCAGCTCAACCAGGAAGCCTTGGCGCGCATCGAAAACAGCATTGCCACCGGGCGCGAAGCCATCGCGGCCGCCTACTTGGAAAACCATGCCGCGCAACGGGCCCAGGCCTATGGAGTGGAAGTGCCGGCAGCCGTGGAAAGCGCCCTCGCCAAGCAAGGTCTCGTGCTAGGACACGACGGGCAGGTCTACCAGCGGAGCGAGGCTGGACAGTGGGCCGGCAAGAACGGCGTCGTTAGTGGCAATCTGGCGGTAGAGCTGGAACTGACCGACCAACTGCGGCAGCCCTCAATCGAGCGCTCCCAGGAAGCCTTGGCAGCGATCCAGGCGCTTCCCGCGCCCACGGCTGCGCAGATAGAGCACAACGAGCTGCTGCACCGTTACCGGGCCGCAGGTGTCGATTTGAACGTCAACCCGCAGACCCTGCAGGCAGTGGAGCTGGCCGCGCAACGGACCATGGAAGCCAACGGCATCACCGGGCCGACCATGCAGCAGCTACAACGCAATGAGTTGGGGCAATACGGGTATGACAGCCCCATCGCGCACTTTCAGCGGGGCAGCGATGGGGTGACTCGCGTGGTTGCCGTCACCAGCAGCGAAGAGATCCGGCAAGCGTTGAGCGAGGCGCAAGGCAATCGACTACAGTCGCCAAGCCTAGGGCGCGTGCCTGAGGGAACGGTAGACGCGGACACCTCGGCCTCCGAGTCGTCCAATCCGCAGCAGGTGCTGGATATCCAGGCGCGCATGCAAGCCTCTGTCGCGGCGCAGGCGCGGCAAGAACGCGAACAGCAAGATCGTCTTGCGCAAGAGCAACACGCCGCGCAGGTGCGCGAACACCTCCAGCAGGCACATCCGGAGCACGAGGATCGGGCGCAGAGCGAACAGGCGGTCCAGGCGCATGCGGTGCTGGAAGGTCAGCGCCAAGCCGAGCAGCATCGGGAGTCAGAAGAGCGGCAAGTGCAGGAGCGGCAAGCACAGACCAGCCAGCAACGCGAGCTGCAGGAGCGTGAGGAAAGGGATGTCCAGGAACGTCAGGCGCAGGAGCGCCAAGCCCAGGACAACCAGCAGCGGGAGCAGCAGCAAGAGCGCCAGGCTCAAGAAGCCACGCGGGTTGAGGTCCAGGAACATCAGGTTCAGCAAGCGCAGCAACAAGAGCAACGACAAGAAGCCTCGCAGCAACCGGACGCTCAGCTGCACGCTCCAGATGCGGCGCTGGATCAACAAATGCCGCAGCCCGAGTTGCAGCAGGCATATGCCCACCAGCAGCTAGATGCGCATAACCAACAGGCAGGCGAACGCGCGGCTGACACTACGCCCGACCCACGGACGCAGCCGCATCAAGCAAGAGAAGCGGGACGCGCGCTGGAAATGCAGGCAGTGGAAAGCCGCGATGCCTCGCGCCTGCCGATTCCTGCACCCGAGGGCCAGAAATCCGGCAACCAACCTTTGCAAAGCGCGGAGGCCGATGCGGTGTCCCTGGCGCTGTATCGCCAGGTGCAACCGCAGCAGGCCGAGATGGAGCAAGCGTCGGCCCGTCAGCAAGACGTGGCGCGTGAGCAGGAGGCAACACCGGTTCGGGCCATGGCCCCAACAGCAGAGCCGTTGACGGCATCACTTTCCAGAGCGTCTACTACGCCTGAGCGAGAAGCCGAGGCTGAACAGCCCCGTCCTTCAAAGGCTTTGCTCGCTGATCATGGTGCACCGGTGTTGCCCGCAGAACACTTCGCGCAAGCGCGTGAGGAGTCATTGGCAAGCAGTGCGGCCACTCGCGTGTCCGTCGGGTCTGCTGACGCAGAAAACCAACAAACGCAATCAACCCCAGCGCAGGATCACAGCGCCGCAGACCCGGGTGGCGCCCTGTTCCTGGAAGAGACCATGCGCTCGCTGCGCCAGCTGCAACAGGAAATTGAGGCGGCGGATCGGGAAGACGAACGCTTCCACCGGGAATGGAGGGGGTATCGCGAGCGCGGAGAACCTTATCCCTTCGCTCAAAAGAGGGCGCTAGACCAAGAGGGTAGCAGCATGGATGCATTCAGCGCGCACCAACCAAGTCGCCGCTCGCCCAGTGAAGCGGCTGAGCAAGCCGATGCCTTCCAATCTCCAGTTCAGCGCTTTGCCGGTCCAGGGGAAGGGAATGCGCCAAATGACTCGTCGAAAGCTGAGCGCAAATCGATCACGGGCGACCCGGATGTGGACGAAGTGCTCTACGCGCTCGACAGCAAGAACGAGTTGGCGATCGAGCAAGCGCTGAACCGAGTCGCCAACAGCGCAGCGACGCAGGCGCTCATCAAAAGAGGCAACGAGTTCCTGGAGGCGCAAGCCCAGCAGGAGGCCCAGGAGCTCGCCGCCACACGTCAGGCGCTGGGGATGGATGTCTCAGCGGAAATCAACACCAGTCGCGGGCCGGTGATGGTGATGACCTTGCCGGAGTTTGCCAAGGGGCCGATGCAGAGCGGTCCCCAAGGGGACGGCGGTGGGGGTGGAGACGGCGGTGGTGGTGGTGGAGGGGGCGGCGGTTAGTCAAAATCGCTTCCGTGACCAGCCGAGCTCAGGAGACCTCATGGACAGGCAAGACGCCGCCGCAATGGCGGAAATGATGGCCACGTTGAATGCATCGAACGTGTCGTTGCAGGAGACGGTCAAAGTGCTGACGACGCTGGTTGCATCCATGCAGCAGCGCGAACAACGGCTGCGCGAGGTGGTTGCCGAGCAACTTCAGGTAGTCCAACACGCGGCCAGCAGCGCCGATGCCAAGGTCACTCGGGTATTGGACAATGCACTGCCGAGGCTGACGCAGCTGACCAATCAGGCGTTGACGCAGACGCTGGAACCGGCCGCCAAGCGGTTCAATAAAGAGATGGCCCATGCGGACGAGACGTTGCAGCAAGCCACTCGGCGTTACGCGCATGCCCAGCAGTCCCTGGAAACGCGGAGCACGCGGCGCATGTGGATCGCATCGGCCACGATGCTCGTGGCGGGCGTCTTAGGACTGGGGGCGGTGGCTTACTCGGTGGGCATCATCAACGAGAAGCGCAGCGAGCTGGTGCATCTCCGCACTTCAATCGACTATTGGGAGCGTGTTGCGCGTGCTGACCTGGCTCCTTGTGGCGAAGGAAGGATCTGCGCCACGCTCGAAAAGAACGGCCCACGTTTCGGCAGTCAGAAGCAATACCGTGCCGTTAGCCTGCGCAGCGCCTCAGACGCGCGCTGATGCTCGTTGACCTATGGTCCTGGTGCGCCGTCGAGCTCCTGACAGCGCCGGGCGTGTTCTCTCAAATGGTCGGGATTGGGGCGGTTCTTCCTCGACTCCGGCTTACGCACGGTCTGGCCTCTGAGAGCAAGGTAGTCAGTGGTAAGCAACGACGGAGCCAACGCGACCTTGTTCTCTGGGGTGATCCAGAGCAGCAGGCAGTCGAAAAGGGTGTGGAGGTCGGCGCGGAGCAACAAGCCGTTGTCCACCCGGTCGGTGTGGTCTCCCCGGTAAGGCAATATATGCGCCGCCTCCAAGACCTCCTTCGCCGAACAGCCAGTGATGGCACAACGGCCGCCATACGCGTCCAACAATTGGTTTCGGAAAAAAGATTGACCGCGGCGCTGGGCTACCGCACGCATGGTCCAGACACGTGCGTCATGGTCTGAATCCAATGGAGGCAGATGCGCAAATGCCGCATCCTGCCCTTCGGCCTCGGCTTTCGATTGCGGGGTGGCGGGTAACTGCACAGCTTCCCAAATGCCGCCTTCATTCGGCTGTAGAGTCCAGTGGGCATGGATGCTTGGTCGAAAGGGCTCATACGTCACGCCTCGGGATTTGCCTCGCCGGAAAAGGAGATCACGAGGATGATTGGAGTTTGAGCGCCAATCCTTCCGCGTCTGGTCGTAATGCCGCCGATTAGTGTCGTTGACCGTCAAAAATGAAAGGTTGGCTCCCAAGTCTGAGTGGTCCTCGCCTGGGTAGCGTCCTTTGAGCCACTCTCGAATCTCTGCGGTGGAGGAGGGCTTGGCCAGTGCTTGCACGGCTTCGGCCACGTGCCAGTATTTCACGGTAGCCCGGTCGCGCAGGACCATCTCTCTTTCAGGGATCTCGCCAGTGCGCTCAAACGCAAGTTTAAAAGAATTGGCCGCGAGCGATACGACCTGCCCGACCAGGCTGAAGTCCGGCTCGAAGTCGTTGAAGACGCGTGCGGCATTGCCAGCCCTGACTTCCGTCGGATTGTCAGAGGTCGCCACCACGACTCGGATTGGCAAGTTTTCTGCCTGGGCTTGTTCGAGATGAGCGCGAAAAGTGTGCTTGCCTCTGCCCTGCCAATGGGCGGTCTCCATCGCATAGCGGGACATGTCGGAAGAAAAGTTGTGTGACCACAGGCTCAAAATGACCTGGCGCGGATTCTCAGACAGGGCGGACGAGTTGAACTGCGGGTCCTTGATCTCAACGCCATATCGGCGAAAGGCATCGCTCATTCGCATGGGGTGTCAGTGTCCTCGGCAACGGGTGTGCAGGCGTGGCGTTATGGTGTCGATCCAATCGGCGTGATCACAATCATGCGTTCGTCAATGGCTGGCCCTCGGTCGAACGTGTATTCGAAGCGGTAGCCATTGCCTTCCAGGGTAAGGTTTTTCTTGCCCTTGAACGCTTTAAGCAAGGCCTTGTCGTGGTCGCTGGGATAAAGTTTGATGAGGTCGTGGATCATCTTGTCCGCAGCTTTAGCGTCAGCGTGGAGCCCATAACCGCGATCCTTGAACCAGTCGTTCCATAGGAACTTCGTGGTGGAGACCCTGCCGGTTTCCGGCTCTTCGTTGATAAAGAACTTGACTGTCTCGGCCTCGCCGCCGATACAGCCAAACAGGGCCCCCCAGCCTGAGGTTCCTGGCGTGATCTTGGTTGACTTGCATGAAAGCACTGCCTTGCTGCGCTCGACCTCGTTTTGGAATGGAGTGACCACTGAACGATCGGCCGGCTGCTGCGTTGAGCTTTCCGTGGGCAGCGATGGCTCGGCCGGAGGCGGAGATGATTGGGAGCACGCAGTCAGCAGCAATACGGCACTGGGGAGCAGGCGACGGATCAACATCCGATGTGAGTTCCAGTTGGAGGCGTGGGCCACCATCTTCCCATTGCAAGTCGCTTTCGAACCAGCTGTTTGAACACGTCGGGAGATGGTGCAGGCCCTTGCCGCTTGTGGCGTCCTTGATTGCAGCGTGTATGCGCGGCCACCACGTTCTCGGGCACATCCAAACCGCCGTCTTGTTGAGCAATCAGGTGTTCGGCAGTGCACTGGTAGGGACGTGCAGAGCGGGGCCGCAAGCCCAGCTCGCTGGGCGAGGTTAGCCACATCGGGAGGCCGCAATAAAAACAGCAGCCCGACTGGGCGTGAAAGGCACGGATGCGAAGAGATTTGAGGCGCTTGTTGCTCATAGTAGGCTCCGGAATCAAAAGAAGATTCCCGTGCCTCCTAGTGGAGAACCTCGGGCACCCGGAGCCTAGTGGCTATGCGGGCACAACACCGGGGGATGCCCCCACTGGCAGACACGTTGTAACCGACCATCGGTGCGGCTGCAACCCTTCGACGCGCGATGGGCAGGGCGGGCGAGCAGGCTCAATGCGTGCTGTGACCTTCTTCGGCGTTCGAGATTTCCATTCGCAACGCGCCGAGGGAGCTCGCTTGGTTACGGATTGCCGCGTCGCTCCGATTTCCTACGTGAGCCAAAAGCGCACCCACCAACTCGGCATCCTCCAGCGATTCTGCTCCTGCAATGAACACGAGCTCTGCCACCCGTGTGCGTCGCTTGGCTTCTTCGCGGCGTTGCATCTCCTTGGCCTTCACCGCTTGGCGCTGTTGCGCTAAAAGCTCGCGCGCTTGATGCTGAGCCAAGCGCTCCGTGGCTCGTTGGATTTGGTCTCGGTAGTGATTGGTGGTGGTCATGGGTTTCTCCTGCGTTGCTGAAATGAGTCAAGCAGGAAAACGGCTTGCGTCAAGCATCCAGGTGGTCTCGAATTTCGCCCGCATCGAAAATCGGAAAGCTTGAAAAACAGAGCTTCAAAGAAAGAAGCAAGAGCGCACCTAGGCATTCCTACGGAACGCGTGCGCAAAGGGCTTCGCCCCTTGAACCCCAAGCGCCCAAGGCGCTTGCGAAAATCCAAAGCCGAGGCATAAACCAGGCAACCCCACTGCTTCGGAGTCGCCGCCTCATGGCCATCTACCACGCCAACGTCAAGACGTTTAGTCGCGCCAAAGGGCATTCGTCCATCGCAGCGGCGGCCTACCGCGCTGGGCTGCTGCTCGAGGACGCGCTCACCGGCCTGCGCCACGACTACCGCCGGCGGGACGGCGTGGTCGAGACGCGCTGCATCGCTCCCGAGGACGCGCCCGACTGGGCCCTGGTCCCCGCCGAGCTCTGGCCGGCTGCAGAAGCGGCTGAGCGTCGCAAAGATTCAACCGTCGCGCGCGAGTTCGAGTTTGCCTTGCCCCACGAGCTCGATGACGTCCAGCGGTCCGACCTGGCCGTGGAAGTCACGCGTGCGCTCGTTGGACGCTATGGATTCGCGGCGCAGGCCAGCATCCACAGCCCTGGCTCCAAGGATGGCCTTAACTGGCACGTCCACGTCTTGGCAACGACGCGTCGCATCGGGCCTGATGGCCTCACAGACAAAACCAGGGAACTCGACGGCGGGCCGTCGGGCAGGGCGGAGGTGGAGTGGGTCCGCGAGCTGGTCGCTTCCACCATCAACGCCCACCTTGAGAAGGCGGCGCTCGAGATTCGCGTGGACCACCGCAGCCTGGCCGCCCAGGCCGACGATGCCTTGGCCCGGGGCGACCTGGCCAAGGCTGCCGTGCTCTCCCGTGAGCCCACCCAGCACGTCGGCAAGAACGGCACCGCCTTGGCCCGGCGGGGTCAGCCGTCGGAGCGTTCGGATGCAAACCGTCGAATCGAAGAGACCAACGAGGAGACCTTCCAAAAGCTCATCGCCGTGTTCGAGCAGGAAAGGCGTGCCATGCCGGTGCCCGACGGTCACAGCCCCGCCCAGGCCGAGCGCGATGCTCGCCGACGTTCTGACGGGCTGTCCTTGCCGCTCAGACGCGGGGCAGGACACATCGAGGTGTCCCGCAGCATGGCGACCATTGCCCGTGGGCTGGGACTGATGGAGGCAGATGAGGCCAAGCCGCCCCGCGCCCCACGTTCGGTCGCCGAGCTTGCGGAGGAGGGCAACGACGAATGGGGTGTGGCTGTTCAAGCCGATCCCCGCTTGGCTCAGACGCTCCAAGCAACCCAGCGCCTGTTGCAGTGGATCAGGGAACACGTGGCTGCCTTCGCCGAAGAGGCCCGGCTACGCCCGGACCTCAACGAGTTGCTCCGTCGACTGCGGCGCTTCAAGGCAGCGACCATGAAGTTCGCCCGGCGGCTATTGGCGGTGCGCCGAGCGGAGAAGCTGCACCACATGGCCGAGAACGCGTGGCACGACTTTCTGGCGAACAATCCCGAGCCTGGGACCTCATGGACGCAGGGGGACTGGAAGCAGCGACGCGGGCGTCGGTTGAGCACCCTCGAAGCCCGGGCGTCGGAGCTGGCTGATGCAAGGGCCAGGGTGACTCCGGAGGAACAAGGCCTCTGCGAAAAAGAGGCCTCGGCCAGCGCGGCGCACCTCGAGGCCTGGAGCCAAGACATGCTCCAGCGCTATCCCCTCCAGGTCGACATGGCGAATCAACCGGACGGGCCCCGTCCAAGCCCTGCCGTCTCCGTCCCTCCGGTGCCTGTCTACGTTCCCAAACCGCCGCGCCTCCACTGAAACCAAAGAGCCCCGCACTGCGGGGCTCAATGTTTGCGTGCTTGCGTCCGTCTCAGTGAAGGGTCGGACGCTTCTTGCCGCGCACTGGATCTAGCTGCGTGTCTTTCTTCTTCCGGCCTGCGCGCCATTCCTCCACCGACGGGAACTCGCGCACGATGACGGCCTCGCGGGTGCGCACCGGTTGGGAGGGCTGGGGAGGGGCGTGATCCAACGATTGAGCGGCGGCGCCTCCGCCGGGCGGCTTCTTCTGGCTGTAGACGATCAGCTCGCCAGCAGAGGCCCAGGCATTGCAGACGTTGCGTTGGCGCATCAGCGGTTCGTCCGAGAGGGTTTGGCTCATCAGTCCGGCGAGCAGTTGGCCAGCGATTTCGAGTTGTTGGGGATGGGTGGTCATGAAAACTCCTGCTTGTGGGGGAAGTCCTCATCCAATCAACAATTTCCAAGCACGCAAGAGCTCGCTTAACGCTTTCTTTCACAAATTTGAATGCGGGCGAAGATTTCATCTCTGGTATGTCTGACGTTGATATGTGAGCTGCGGTCGATCTCCAGAGCAGCCAGGAAATTGTGGACCCACGCGCTGGGGGCGCACGACTCGCAGGCAAAGGGGCGAACGGCCGCCCTCCCGGCGGCGTCTGTCCGATCCCCGAGCAGTCCAAGGTTCGCAGGCACAGGGCCTTGAAGCGCTTCCGTTCGCTTGGCTATGATCGGGTATCACGCGGGGTATCACAAAAGGTATCATTTTTGGATCACCCCACTCCGGGATAAGCTAGGAAAATCAATTGGTTGGCGTGGTGTGATTCTGTTCCCATCGCCCGCTCCAGCCGTGGAAGGCCGTGATGGCAACTGACGGCGCTGGCTATCCCAGAAGGCGAGCACGAGCCTCGAACGGCCCGCCAGGCAGTGTTGAGGTGGCGTTTCCAAACCTTCGCGCCCTTAAATTTGGATGCCTTGAAGCGTATCTCTTGGTAGCTGCTGATTTGCAGCCCATAGATTTGCCTTTCCCTCGTGCGCTGTCTGATTGACTCCATGTGATGCTGTTAGCTGCCCGGCGATGTCACGATCGAAGCACCCATCGCAGGAAGGCAGAGGACGCTGGTGTATCTGGAAGACGCGCTGATGTCTGCACCTTCGCTCGATGTTCTTGCAGGTCAGCTAGTAATTGCCGCGTGGTTTATTGCGTTTGGTTGCTTGTTGCTGATCGTGTCGAGACGCATGTCTGTTCGTGCGCGCTATTACTTCCAAAGCTGCGTCATAGGAAGCATGGCCGTCGGGTTGCTGCTGGCCTTCCTGCTGCCGTCTTCGTTGTACGTGCTGAAATTTATGCTGATGCTTGCTCTTGCAGTCGTCATAAGTGTGATGGGGTTGAAGCATGGGCCGCGCAAATACGTATGGTTTGGTTTGCTCGCGGTGGTGCTGGCCTACGCTGCTGTAGCGCTTCAATACGTGCTTATGGAAACTGCAAGAGAGCGCGGCAGATCCATTGAAAGCGGCAGCAAGATGGATAAGCCTAAGGTTCGAAACTAGCTAATTCCACTGCCTCTCTAGTGCAGTACTCGTTACCTGACTGCTATACCGCTCAACGCTCCAGAGCGCATCGATGTGATCGCACAGCTGCGCGAAGACACGTTGATGGATGCGCCGCAAGAAACCCCACGTACTCTTGCGGTATCAGCTGCATGGGTGCTGGCGCGCCTCAGCATTCTGCACGGCCGGACACAATCAGGAGAGGCGTCTGTGTCACCGGCGCTGCGCCGTTTTCAGCGGGCTCAGCGGCTCAGCGGCTTGTCGAAGGCCGCTTCGTTTGATTTAAGGGTGTGCTTGCGAAGGCGCGATGCATCAGAGAGTTCGAATGCCCGGCTTGGGTATGCGCTCCATCCGCTCAACTGCGTGACATCTGCGATTCGAACGAAAAGCTCAAACACGCCATGCGCACCACCGCCTAACGGCCGGGCCGTCATGGCGCAGTCGATCGCACTCGCGCGCAGCGGATCAATCACACGTCAGGCTCACGCACCCTGAGCGACGGTGAGCAGGTGGCACTGTTGCCCTGGGAGAAACGCATGAGCACCGACAACGACAGCAATCAAGGCCCCTCCGATCCGAACCCGCCGGATGGCGTCAAGACGCCGGGCAAGCCGCATGCCCCTGTGCAGGAAGGTCCGGCACAAGACAGCGAGATCGATGATGACGACAGCATCGAGGACTAGGACGCTTGAGCATTCCGTCCTCTCAGACGGATGCCGGGCAGGTGTGTAGACCGCTGCTGGCGCCATCGTTGGCGAAGCGGCCGCGCAGTTTGCTTCGCAATTTCCTTCCCCACCGTCAGGAAGCTCCTGATTGAGCGGGGTCGAGCGTACGCCCATAGTGGCAACATCCTTCGACACACGCGCCATGGCCACCACGCACACCCAATTGGTTGGAGCACTCCTCAAAGGCATGCGGCGCGCCGAATATGCGCGAGCCGCGTCGGTCGCCTATGCCGCCGGCATGGCGGACCAGATGAACAGCGGCTTCGGCACCCTGGACGATGCCGGCCAGGTGCTGGAGATGTTCGGGCTGGATGCCGAGCAAATTCAAGAGCTTGGCTTGATCGGTGTGGAGGAGCTTGGGGAGACGGTGTTCCATGCCTGGTCGATCAATGCCGGCGAAGTGGAGCGCGTCAGGCAATGGTTTTGCGCGCCACGGGTCGAATTCGTCGGCAAGCACTGCAGCGAGCTGATCCGTACCGGGCGCATCGGCCCGGTTTTGACCATGGCGCGCGAGCAGGCGCTGCTGCGGCCACGCTGAGCGGGCCTGCAACTGCCGTGCTGCAGCCGCTTTACGCTGGGCGGTGCAACGGCAATACTCGCTGACCTGTCCAAGAATTTTGCTTCGCCCATGCGCCAAGGTTCGCCCGCGTCACCCTCCGCCGCCGCCAAAGCCCAACTGCTGGAAGAGCTGCGCAAGCTCGAGCAGGAAGAGGCGCAATTGAAATACGCCCAGACCCTGGAAGCGTTCGACCAGGTGATCGAGACGCTGACCCAGTTCGGTGGCCGTTTCAACACCAAGCAAAAAGCCCAGATCGCTTCGCTGGCCACGACCGGCAAGGTCAAGGGCCCGCTGACCTCGAACGGCGAGGTGGCCGCAAAATACTGGCTGCCGCATTCGGGCGAGACCTGGTCTGGCCGTGGTCGCACGCCGCGCGCGTTCAAGGCGTGGGAGGGCACCAGCTCCTATAAGGAATGGAAGGCCAAGCACCCGGACAAGCGCTTTCCGTTGTATCCGGGCTGAGCTGCGGTCGATCGCTACTTGTGGCACACACGCATAGAGATGGAAATCAAACGGCCGCGCGGGCGAGATCGACAGCCTCACACTTGGTAGCGCGGCCGCGCGCTGGGGGAGGGGTCAACACAGTCTGGCGGCCTCCGGCGTGACCCTTTGTCGGAAGTGATGCTGGCGCTCGCTGCGCGATAACCGTTTGCAAGCGCATCACGATCACGGTCGAACATCAGCCGCGTGCGCGTAAACAATAGGCCTAAGCGAGCGCGAGGCTGCAGGTGGCATTGCACCCTGCATGGCATCGCTGATAAGTCATCGCCTGTCCACACCAGCCGCGCGTGCCGCAGCATGTGGCGCAAGCTGGCCGTGATGGGCGCTGGGCCGGCTTGGCTACGCAGCCAAATCGAAAAGGCCCGCCATTGTGTCGGCTGCGCCCGCGCTGCAGGCTGCCAGATATCCGCATACAAACAAGTAGCCACAAAAAAGCCCGCCTTCCATCCAATGAAAGGCGGGCTTGCTAACGCACGCTCAGGCAATCAGCCCACCTTGCACTCGAACACCGTGATGCTGCGCGGCGGTGCCAGGAACTCGCTGGCGCCGGCCGGCATGCTGTCCACTTCCAGCGCTTCGTCGGTGGAGAGCGCAAGCTTCCAATGCACCGGTTCGTCGGAGGAGGGCAGGGTGAAGGTCACGCCCTCGTGGTAGGCATTGATCACGATCAGCAAGGTAGCGTCGTTGCCGCGTTCCTTGACGCCAGAGGTCTGCGCCTTGCCTTCCAGCAGCAGTCCCACCGAGCGCGCGCCGGCATCGGTCCAGTGCGCGTCGTCCATCTCGGTGCCGCCCGGATTGAGCCAGGTCAGATCACGCAGGCCAGCTTCTTCGTTGTACTGCCCGTTGAGGAAGCGGCCACGCGACAGGATCGGGTAACGTTTACGTAGCGCGGTCAGTGATTTGACGAAGTCGGTCAGGCGGCCGTCGGTGGGGTCGTTCTCCCAGTCGAGCCAGGTGATTTCATTGTCCTGGCAATAGGTATTGTTGTTGCCGCCCTGCGACTGCGCCCGCTCGTCGCCGGCCAGCATCATCGGCGTGCCTTGCGACAGCAGCAGCGTGGCGAGCAGGTTCTTCATCTGCCGCTCGCGAAGTTGCAGGATGTCGGCGTTGTCGGTCTCGCCTTCTTCGCCGTAGTTGCACGAGCCATCGTTGGAGGAACCGTCGCGGTTGTCCTCGCCGTTGTCGATGTTGTGCTTCTCGTTGTAGCTCACCAGATCGCGCAGCGTAAAACCGTCGTGCGCGGTGATGAAGTTCACCGATGCCCAGGGGCGGCGACCGCGGCGGTCGAACAGGTCCGCAGAGCCGGTGAAGCGAGTAGCAAACTCTGCCAGCTTGCCGTCCTCGCCCTTCCAGAACTCGCGCGCGTTGTCGCGGAATTTGTCGTTCCATTCCGACCAACCTGGCGGGAAATGCCCCACCTGATAGCCGCCCGGGCCGCAATCCCATGGTTCGGCAATGAGCTTGACTTCCGACAGCAGCGGATCCTGGTTGCAGGCATCCAGGAAGCCACCGCGTTGATCGAACCCGCTCGGCTCGCGGCCCAGGATCGTGGCCAAGTCGAAGCGGAACCCGTCCACGTGCATTTCGCCGGCCCAGTAGCGCAGCGAATCGTTGACGAACTGGATCACCCGCGAGTTGCTCAGGTTGAGCGTATTGCCGGTGCCGGTGTCGTTGATGTAGTAGCGCTTGTCTTCGGCGAGACGGTAATAGCTGGCGTTGTCGATGCCCTTGAACGAGAGCGTCGGCCCCAGTTCGCTGCCTTCGGCAGTGTGGTTGTAGACCACGTCCAGGATCACTTCCAGGCCTTGCTTGTGCATCGCCTTGACCATGTCGCGGAACTCGTCGCGATGGCCGCTGGAAAGGTAGCGCGACTTCAGCGCGAAGAAGCTGATGGTGTTGTAGCCCCAGTAGTTGCGCAGGCCCTTGTCCAGCAGGTGCTGATCATCCAGATACGCATGCACCGGCAGCAGTTCCACCGCCGTAATGCCCAGGTCCTTGATGTACTGCAGCACCGATGGCTGCGCCAGGCCGGCGAAGGTGCCGCGCACGGCTTCCGGCACCTGCGCGTTGCGCATGGTGTAGCCACGTACGTGGGTCTCGTAGATCACAGTCTCGTTCCACGGCTTGAGCAGGCGCGCGTCGTCTTCCCAGTCGTAGGTGTCTTCAACCACCACGCACTTGGGCATGAACGGCGCGCTGTCGCGCTCGTCGAAGCTCAGGTCGCCATCAGGATGCCCGACCGTGTAGCCATACAATTCATCGGCCCACACCAGGTCGCCATCGAGTTCGCGCGCATACGGATCCAGCAACAGCTTGTTGTGGTTGAACCGGTGTCCCTCGGTGGGTGCATAGGGACCGTGCACGCGGTAGCCGTAGCGCTGGCCGGGCTTTACGTCGGGCAGATAGCCATGCCAGATCTCGTTGGTGTACTCGGGCAGGTCGACACGGCTCTCGTTGCCCTGTTCGTCGAACAGGCACAGCTCCACACGCGTGGCGTGCGCGGAAAACAGCGCAAAGTTGGTGCCCTTGCCATCGAAGATGGCGCCGCGTGGGAACGGGCGGCCTTGGCGGATGCGGGAGGGGGTGGCGTAAGCCGCGCTGGCGGGATGTCGCATTGGGCAGGATCTCGTGAACCGGCACGCCGGCATTAGGGGGCTCAAGCATTGCTGGTGAGGCTGTGCAAGACACGTCACGGCCGCAGTGGGGCGGCGTGAGGGTCGCTGCGCATGCGTCGTTGGGTGATCAATCAACCATGCACGGTCAGCAACCGGCATCGTGATGCGTTGGTGCTTCGGCTCGATATCGCGCGTCATGTCGCGTCCGCTCCGTGTCACAAAACGCGGCGTTGCCATCACCCTTTGCTTGAGCAGCGCGCTGGCGCCCTGCTAGCATCGATCCCGGCTGAGGTCGCGCAGTTCGCGTTGCCACTTCCTCGCTGAGTCGCTTTCGCTTCCCATTCCTTGGGGCCGTCGCATACCAGTCGGATCGACGCGTGCAAGGCGCATGGCAGCCTGGCAACGATCGGCTCATTGGCAGCGGAACGGGCTTGGGGCTTTCGTCGCCATCAGATCCCGACCATGACCAGGCCGCGCCGCGCGAATGCCGCGATGAAAATCGCCATCCTCTCCCGCAACAGCAAGCTGTATTCGACCCGCCGCCTGATCGAGGCCGGCCGCACGCGCGGGCACACCGTGCGCATCCTCGACCCGCTGCGCTGCTACATGCGCATTGCCGCGGACGGTTTCAGCCTGCACTACAAGGGCAAGCCGATCACCGGGTTCGACGCGGTGATTCCGCGCATTGGCGCATCGGTCACCCGGTACGGTACCGCGGTGCTGCGGCAGCTCGAATTCATGGGCACGTATACGCCCAACCCCTCCGACGCCATCCTGCGTTCGCGCGACAAACTGCGCGCGCACCAGCTGCTGGCGTCGCAGGGTATCGATATGCCGGTGACTGTCTTCGGCGACAACCCCGACGACACCCAGGACCTGCTGTCCATGCTCGGCCCCCCGCCGCATGTGGTGAAATTGAACGAAGGCGCCCAGGGCGCCGGCGTCATCCTGACCGAGAAGGCCAGCGCGTCGCGCGGCGTGGTCGAGGCGCTGCGTGGGCTATACGCCAATTTCATCGTGCAGGAATTCATCGGCGAGGCCGAAGGCGCGGACCTGCGCTGCTTCGTGGTGGGCGACCGCGTGGTGGCGGCGATGCGGCGACAGGCCGCCGACGGCGACTTCCGCTCCAATCTGCACCTGGGTGGCACCGCCGCCATGGCCGAGGCTTCCCCGCAGGAGCAGGATGTCGCGGTGCGCTCGGCACGCGCGCTGGGCCTGGCCGTGGCCGGCGTGGACCTGATCCGCTCGCAGCGCGGGCCCTTGGTGCTTGAGGTCAACTCCACCCCGGGCCTGGAGGGCGTGGAGGGCGTCTGCGGCGTGGATGTGGCCGGCACCATCATCCAGCATCTGGAGCAGGCCATCCGTTGATCGGGACGCCGGCTGTTTTAGCGAAAAGTTAACGAAACTCTAATCCTTGCCCCGCTAACGTCTGACGACCGTAGCTCCGCTCTCGGCAGTGACGGTGATCGGGATGAACATTTGGCCCAGGTGCCTAGCCGCACCTGGGCCTTTTTGTGACGGCTTGCCGGCCCTCAGGTTCAGGTCTACATTCAGCAACAACTGCAATGGATCAGCGGACAACACGCATGACGCAACAGGGGGCGAGACCAACATGGAGAGAGGCGTCCGCACTCGGCGGCACGATCACCATTGCCGGCCAGGTTGCGCTTGGCCAGCGTGGGCATCTGCAGCGCGCCCTGCCCGCAGCCATCGTTGATCCCGCTGGCGTAGGTGTCTGGCAGTGGCGTCCGCGCTGCAACTTTCCAGCCTTATTGCCTGTCATAGCAGACGCTGTGCGTGCTTCAGCACATGCAGGCTGTTCAATGCGGTATGACCGGGCAGCGGGCCGGATGCATGTGGGCCACCTGCACGCGTTAGGCTACCGGCCCAGGCGCATGACGAATGACGGCGGCCGAATGGCGCCGGATGCAGAATGCCAACCAGAAAACGATAAGGCGCGGCGGCAACGGCAGATCGCCAACCGCCGCGTCAGTGACTCAAAACAATCGAGGTTCCAGTGCGAATTCTAGTAATCGAAGACAACAGCGACATCGCCGCCAATCTGGGTGACTACCTGGAAGACCGTGGCCACACGGTGGACTTTGCCGCTGACGGCGTCACCGGCCTGCATCTGGCGGTGGTGCACGAGTTCGACGCCATCGTGCTCGACCTCAACCTGCCGGGCATGGACGGCATCGAGGTCTGCCGCAAGCTGCGCAACGAAGCGCGCAAGCAGACGCCGGTGCTGATGCTCACCGCACGCGACTCGCTGGACAACAAGCTGGCCGGTTTCGATTCCGGCGCCGACGACTACCTGATCAAGCCGTTCGCGTTGCAGGAAGTGGAAGTGCGGCTCAACGCGTTGTCGCGTCGCGGCAAGGGCGTGCACACCCGCGTGCTGGAAACCGGCGACCTGGAATACAACCTGGACACGCTGGAAGTGCGCCGCCGCGGCAAGCTGCTGCAACTCAACCCCACCGCGCTGAAGATCCTGCAGGCGTTGATGGAAGCGTCACCGGCCGTGGTCACGCGCCAGGAACTGGAAACCCGCGTCTGGGGCGAAGAACTGCCCGACTCGGATTCGTTACGCGTGCATATTCATGGCCTGCGTGCGGTGGTGGACAAGCCGTTCGACGTGCCGATGATCCAGACCCGCCACGGCATCGGCTACCGCATCGCCTCGCCCGATGCCTGAGAGCTCCAGCGGAACGCGGCCCGCCCGCAGGCGTGGCCGCTACCGGCGGCGCCTGCGCAGCCGCATCATTCTCTCGTTCGTGTTGCTGGGCTTCTGCCTGACGACGCTGTTCGCCTTCGCCACCACCTGGGCGCGCTCGCGCGTGGAAAACCAGCTGGTGGAGGACGTGATGAACCGCAATATCGACGCGTTCGCACAGCGGTTCTATTCCGACCCGTTGCGTAACCCCGACCTGCCGGTGCAGCAGATGCGCGGCCGCGTGGTGAAGAGCGACAAGTTCGAAGCGCTGCGTCGCGAGCAGCCCGAGTGGTACCAGCTACGCGATGGCATTCACACCATCTCCGGCGTGGACGAAGGCGGCAACGCATATTCGTACAAGCTTGCGGTGCGCAAGACGCCCAGCGAGTGGTTCTTCCTCGCGTACGACATGACCCAGACGCTCAAGGGCGAGATCCAGCTCAAGCGCACCTTGACGTTGTCGGTGCTGGTTTTCAGCGGGCTGTCGCTGCTGATCGGCTGGTGGTCCGCGTCCAAGGTCATGCGCCCGGTGTCTGACCTGGCCGCGCGCCTGCGCGCCTACCGCGGCGGCACCAGCGAACCGAAGCCGCTGGCCGCACATTTCCCTGACGATGAAGTGGGCCAGCTCGCCGAAGCGCTGGACGACTACTCCGCGCGCCTCACCGAGGTGGTCCAGCGCGACCGCGAATTCAATGCCGACGTCAGCCACGAACTGCGTACCCCGCTGGCGGTGATCCGTGGCGCCACCGAGCTGCTGCTGACCAAACCCAACCTGGACGAAAAGGTGCTGCAGCGGCTGCAACGCATCCAGCGTGCCGAACAGCAATGCAGCGATCTGATCGGCTCGCTGCTGCTGCTGTCGCGCAACGAGCGCGGGCAGGGCAGCAGCAACGTGGCCAAGGTGGCCGAGCAACTGATCGACTCACACCGCGCCCAGCTCGGCGGGAAACCGCTGGAACTGCTGCTGGAAGGCGTGCGCGACCTGGTCATCGACGCACCCGAATCCGCGCTCTCGGTCGCGCTCGGCAACCTGATCGGTAACGCCGTCAAATACACCCAGGATGGCCAGGTACGGGTACGCGTGCTGGCAGACGCGGTAGAAGTCATCGACTCCGGCCCCGGCTTGAGCGAAGAAGACGCCGCCAAGCTGTTCCAGCGCGGCTATCGCGGCACCCACGCCGGCCACTCGCAAGGCGGCGGCATCGGCCTGTCGATCGTCAGCCGGTTGTGCGACCTATACGGCTGGCGCGTCAGCGTGCGTCCAGGCCAGGAGCGCGGCGTCATCGCAACACTGGCGTTACATCGCTAACCAAGCCGCGTGGTAGGAGCGCACTCGTGCGCGAGGGCCTTACCGGCAATGCTTCACCCGGCGATTGGTGGCAGTCCTGGAATCATGAAGCGCACCACCTTCCGCGACTGTCTCCCACCTTCTACCGCGTCACTCGACCAGATCACAGACTGGCTTTCAGGTCTTCCAGCGTGACGACCAGCACCATGGGATCCAGCGGGGAAGGTTCGCAGCCGATGCGCTCGTAAAACGCCTTGGCGTCCGCCGAGAGCGCATGCACGAGCAGCCCGCGAATGCCGATGGTGTCGGCCGCATGCAGGATGCGCTTGCCAGCATCCTGCATCAGGGCGCGGCCAAAACCTCTGCCATGCAGGGATTGGTCAACAGCAAGCCTCCCAAGCACCACCACGGGGATCGGGTCCGGCATGTTGCGACGGAAGCGGCCGGGCGTCGCGTCCACGGCGACCGCACTCGACGCCAGGGCGTAATAGGCCACCACGCGGTCATCCTCGCAGGCAACGAAGGTCCGTGACGCACCGGTTGCCTGATTTTTCAGGGCGCGGCGCTTGAGCCAGTGATCCAGGCTCTCCACGCCCGATGCTAACGGTTCGACCCGGTGATGCGCTGTCAGCGGTTCCGGCGCCGATACCGTCATGCCTTCTCCCAAGGAGCGGGCGTCTGCATCGTCTTGCGCAGGCGCGCGTTCGGCTGCGGCGGCATGTCCAGCCGTGCCAAAAAGGCGGCGTAGGCGTCCGGGCTGGCCGTGATGAGGGTCTGGTCCAGCAAGGCTTCCTCGGCCGCCGAGCGCGCTGCGTCCAGCATGAAATCGGTGCGGTTCTTCCCGCGCGCCTTGGCGGCCCGGTCGATCAGGCTGCGCTCCTCCGGCTTGATGCGGAGATTCAAGGTTTCGCGCTTGCCAGGCGTAGTGTTGGGTGTGGACATGGCGTTGGCTCCTGCTAGTTGGCGCAGTGTGGCGCTTCCGTAATGTCGATGTCATTACGAAGGCGTGTCACTGTTCATTGCGAGGGCGCGCGCTCCACCGTCACCACCAACTCGCCCTTGCGCGCAGTGATCTGCAGCTTGCAACCAACCGCAAACCCCAACTGCTCCAGCCACAGCCCGCGCAAGCGCACGCTGGGAATCCGCTGGCTGTGCGGCCGGCCAGGCTCCGCCTCGTAGAACGCATAACCCACCGTGCAGCTCGTGGGCGTGCGCGCCTTGCGCGGTGGGCGCGGCGGCAGATCGTCCACGCGGCGCCTGGGGCGACGGTCGAAGTTGAGGTTGTCCACGTCGAACGTGGGCGAGGGCACCAACCGCACGGGCTGTGCATCGATCGCGCGCTTAGGCTGCTTGGCGGTAGCGGTGCGTTTGGCATCCGGCTTGGACCGCTTCGAGGTTGGAGACTGCCCCCGGCTCATCCCCTCACCTCGGCCAGTACCAAGGAGCGACAACGCTCACCCATCTGCACTATCGATACATTTGCCATGACAACGCCTCCTTCGAAAAACAGGCACCGTCGCCGGCCGGCGACGGGATGTCGGGAGGTTAGAAACCGTGCATAGTCGGCGGGCGTATTCCTCCCGAAGGAGTGTTGTATTAGCCGCCCTCCCGACGCAGGCATCGCGTCGGCTTGCACCTGCAGGCAGGCACAAAAAACCCACCGGTTTGACGGAGGTGGGTACCGCTATGCATGGAGTTTCTACGCTCCTTGAGGCAGAGGTTGCTACTGGTTGCTTGCAATGTCAATTGCAGGAAAGTACATCAGGCGAAAGGTGAGTTCCTTGATTCCGGCTTGGAGTACATCACGCTGTGAGTGGCGCATGCCACATGTGCCGGCAGGCCTGCTGTGCAGGAATAGTGGATTCCGTGCATTGCATCCAAATCATTTTTAACCGATGTGATGGTGGCCGTGCGGCCGTGGCGCATATCGCATACGGGAGTATCAAACGTTAGTTTTCGATTCGATGGGTTTGAAGCGCCGCTCTGTAAGTCGCATCCAGCCGTTGCGCCTGTTGCGCCAACTGGTCCGTATTGCCCTCATTACTGACAACATCATCGGCGATGGCCAGTCGCTGTGCGCGAGAGGCCTGCGCGGCAATCATCTGACCGGCAAGGGCCGACGTACTGCCGTCGCGTTGCATCAGGCGGGCGTGTTGAAGCGCAACCGGTACGTCGACGACCAGGATGCGGTCGAGCCAGGGATAGGTCGCCCGTGCCCCTGCTTCAGCGAGTAATGGGATTGCCACGATAGCGTAGGGGTGATTGGCCGCTTTCGCCGCGCGCTGCAATTCGGTGCGAATGGCAGGATGGGTGATCGCTTCGAGCGCTCTCCGCTCGGTTGGATCCGCGAAGACGATCTTGCGTAAGGCCTGTCGATCCAGCGTGCCATCCGGCAACAAGATGCCTTGGCCAAAGCGGTTCGTGATGGCATCAAGTATGAGACCAGGCGCCACCACTTGCCGCGCAACGACATCGGCATCGATCACCGGCACGCCCAGCTTCTCGAACTCAGCGGCGAGCGCGCTCTTGCCGGAGGCGATGCCGCCGGTGAGGCCGACGATGAAGTTGCTCATCGTCGTGGCTTGCTCAGCGCAGGCCCGCGAAGCGCAGGTAGCCATCTACCAGGTCGTTACCCCAGAAGAACACCACCCAGCCGGCGATGGCCAGATAAGGCCCGAACGGAATCGGCGTGGCGCGGTCGCGCCCCTTGGCGAACAGCCAGATCGAACCGAGCACGGCGCCGACCAGCGAGGAGATCAGGATGATCGGCAGAATGCCCTTCAACCCACACCACGCCCCCAGCGCAGCCAGCAGCTTGAAGTCGCCGTGGCCCATGCCTTCCTTGCCGGTGAGCTGCTTGAACAGCCACCACACCGTCCAGAGCGAGACATAGCCGACCGCCGCGCCCAGCAGGGCGGGCTTGGCTGGCATGTAGAGGTTGTCCATCGAACCGACCAAGCCTAGCCACATCAGCGGCAAGGTAAGCTGATCCGGCAGCAGCTTGTGGCGCAGGTCGATACCCGACATCGCCACCAGGAAGCAGCTCAGCACGATCGCGCCAAAGCCCTGCCAGCCAAAGCCAAAACGCCAGACGCTGGCTACGCACAGGATCGAGGTCAGCAACTCGACCAGCGGATATTGGATCGAGATCGGCTTGCCGCTGTAGCGCGACTTGCCGCGCAGCATCACCCAGCTCAGGACAGGGATGTTTTCCCACCACTTGAGTTTGTCGCCAGTGACCGGATCGTGCGATGGCTCCACTACGATGCCCGGCGGCGGCGGCTCATAGATGTCCGGCAGCTCCAGGATCTCGCGCGCATCGCGCCGCCACTGCCACTCCATGCGCTTGGGCAAGCGCAGGATCACCACGTTCAGGAAGCTGCCGATCAGCAGTCCCAGTCCGGCCGCGGCGGGAAAGCCGAGACCGGGATGCTGGTCGAGAAATGCCATTACGTCTTATCCAACCACCGAAGCGAGCTTGAAGATGGGCAGGTACATGCCGATGACCATGCCGCCGACTACTGTACCAATGAACACCATGATCAGGGGTTCGATGAGGCTGCTCAATGCGTCCACCGCATTGTTCACTTCTTGCTCGTAGTACTCGGCCACCTTGAACAGCATGGCGTCCAATGCGCCCGCTTCCTCGCCGATCGCCGTCATCTGGATCACCATATGCGGAAACAGGTTGACCTGTTTCATCGACACGTTGACCGGATAGCCCACCGAGACATCCTCGCGCATGCGCAACACGGCTTTCTCGTACACCGAGTTACCAGTGGCGCCGGCGACGATGCCCAGTGCTTCGACCAACGGCACGCCTGCCTTGAAGGTCACCGCAGTAGTGCGCGCAAAACGCGCAATCGAGCTGTTGTGCATGATCTGGCCGATGATCGGTACCTTGAGCACCAACCGATCCATGCCATGCTGCATTGCAAGCGATCGCTTGTAGGCAAAGATGAAGCCCACGATCGAGCCGACGATCACAAGCAGCATCAGCCACCAATACGAGACCATGAATCGGGACGCATTGACGATCAATTGGGTAAACGCCGGCAGTTCCGCGCCAAACCCCTTGAACACGTCCTCGAACTGCGGAACGACCCAGATCAAGAGTATCGAGCTCACCAACAAAGCCACTGCCACGACCATCGCGGGGTAGAACAAGGCCTTCTTGATCTTGCCCTTCAGGGCTTCCAGGTTCTCCTTGTACGAGGCAATGGTATCCAGGACGGTTTCCAGCACACCAGCGCCTTCGCCGGCCTTGATCAGGTTGCGATACAGCTCGTCGAACTGCACCGGATGCTTGCTTACCGCTTCGTGCAGCGAAGATCCGCCTTCGATGTCGGTACGGATCTGCCCGACCATCTGCTTCATGCGCGGGTTCTTGTGACCATTGCCGATGATCTCCAGCGACCCGACAATTGGCACGCCCGACTTCATCATGGTGGCCATCTGACGGCTGAAGAACGCAATTTCCTTCGGCGTGATCTTCTTGCCTGCCGCCCCGAACAGTGGCTTAGGCTTTGCCTTCACAACGCTGGGCGTAATGCCCTGCCGGCGGAGTTCCGCACGCAACATATTGGCGTTGCGGGCGACCTGTTCGCCTTTCATCTTCACGCCGCGCTTGTCTGTTCCCTCCCAGACGAACGGACTCATCTGCTGTTCGGCGCTGATGCTCGCCGGTTTGTTTTTGATGGTGCTGCGGACTGCCGACATGTTTGATCCCCATCCGCCATCCCCAGGCGAATACCCAGGCGATGGTAACGGGTTCTTTACCTCATGGCATCTCCAGAGACGCCTGGCTCTTCAAGGAGGTAGTTGGCTGACCTGCCGCGTCACTTATTGACCCGGACAGGCCCTGGTGCAACTCTGTCGCAAATCTGAGAAAGATGTACGCCTATGCAGCAAGGAGTAGGGCATTATCCGGGCTCAGGAGTTGACTGGCAGTGGAGCCATAACGTTGGCACGCATTTTGCTTGATATCTCCTGCACGTGGCATCAGCTGCGCGGCGCCCAAAGGGAGTGGCCCGCGGGCGGACAACTTTCACCAAACTCTAGGGGATACCTATGAAGAAGCAGCAAGGCTTTACGCTGATCGAACTGATGATCGTAGTCGCGATCATCGCCATCCTGGCCGCCATCGCGCTGCCGATGTATCAGGACTATGTTGCCAAGTCGCAGGCGACTGCCGGTCTGGCAGAAATTAATCCTGGTAAAACGCAGTACGAAGTATTAGTTAACGAAGGCACGATCCCTACCAGCGCTACGCAGATTGGTTTAACGACTCCCACTGCGCGCTGTACTGTAACTGTCAGCAGCACCGGCATCCAGTGTCTTCTCAAAGGCAACGCGTCCAAGATCAATAACAAGACTATTCGCCTTAACCGTGATGCAACAGCTGGTACTTGGACATGTGTGACTGGCGCAGGGTTGGAAGATAAGTATAAGCCCGCCGGTTGTTCCTAATCGCTGGCTATTGATTTAATATTGGTGTGTCTGACATAACTACCCCGCTTACGCGGGGTAGTTTTTTGATGGATGAGTGCTTTGATATCCGTGGAGGAGGCTTCATGGCGCGAGACACAGGATTCACTCTGATCGAGTTGATGATAGTTGTCGCTATCATCGCCATACTTGCAGCCATCGCAATGCCGATATATACCGCTTATATTGGCCGAAGCCAAGTGGTGTCCGGTCTGGCCGACATCAGTATTGGAAAGGCTGGCTATGAGAGCCTTATGGCAGGGGAGCGTCCAAGCTCGGACTATTCTCCGGATGGTATAGGCATCAGGGATGTCACTGTCCGCTGCTCCAGCGTTGTAGTGGCTGCGCCTTCAGCAAGTGGAAATACGCAGGCAATTGCATGCGTGCTGAACGGAGGCAGCGGCGTGCAGGGCCGAACTATTCGGTTGGATCGTGATGGGAATGGCGCGTGGCAATGCAAAGGCAACATGGCTTCAAATTACCTGCCTGCTGGATGTGTTTCAGGGTAAGTGTGCGACGAAGTATTTGAATGGATGGGCGGACTCGACGTACCAAAGAGGCGGCTAGATGCGTGGTGTCAATAAGGCTGGTTGGCATAACCTGAGTGTTGCATTTGTTATAGCTTCGCTGCCTGTATTGCTGATGTGGGCTGGTGTGCATGGTGGTTTCATTTTTGATGACTATGGAAACATAGTATTCAATCAAAAAGTACATTTGCAGCAGTGGGACATGCCTTCTCTCAAGATGGCTTTGCTAGCATACGGTGGTCCCATCTCGCGCCCGCTGGTGACATTCAGTTTTGCCTTGAACTATTGGTTTGGCGGCCTGGATCCTTTCGGTTTTAAGGTGGTTAATCTACTGCTACATTCCATCAATGCCATCCTGGTTTTATTTTTTCTGCAGTTGCTATTCGAGTGTGTATGGGTTGGTGCGACGCGTCGCCGCAGTAAAACGGCTGCAGCGATTTCCGCCCTGACATGGGCAATACATCCGATCCAAGTTTCTTCTGTACTTTACGTTGTGCAGCGCATGGAAATAATGGCTGCTGCATTCGTCCTGATAGCCTTGATCTTATATTTGCAAGGTCGCGCAAGGATGTTGCGGGGCGAGCGTGGCTGGTTTTTACTTGTGTTGTCTTCACTGGCTACAGGTGCTGGCCTGTTGTGCAAAGAGAGCGCAGTTTTAGCGCCGCTATACACGCTCGGGCTAGAGCTATGTATCTTGCGATTCCGTGCAGATCAGCCTCGCGATAGGCGGCTGCTTCTTGTTTTTTACAGCCTTGCCGGCGTTGTGGCATTGCTGCTTATGCTTTGGGCCATTCCAGACGCTGAAGCAGCATATGTCAGTCGCAATTTCAGCATGCTGGAAAAGGTACTTACTCAGTTACGCATACTGCCAATGTACTTGGGTCAGATATTCTGGCCATCGTCCTCTTCGTTGGTTTTTTACTATGACTGGATCGAGCCCTCGTCGTCACTGTTGACACCGTCTACTACATGGCTTGGTGGACTGTTTTTGCTTGCTTTGACAGTTTCTGCGGCAATGCTACGTCGAATTCGGCCATTGTATGCGTTTGGGGTTTTCTTTTTTCTTGCTGCTCATTCCCTGACAAGTGGTTTCATCGCTTTGGACTTGGCTTTTGAGCATAGGAATTACATTGCGCTACTGGGAGTCGTGATTGCTGTTTGCGATATTGTGCGCCTGGTCTTGGCGAAGATATCTGCCTCTGTATTGACGGCGCTCGTTACGGCAGTTCTGATTTTGCTGGGAACTGCGACGACGATACGCGCTCTAACTTGGTCAAATCCGATCGTTCTCGCGAACAGCTTGGCCAAAGACGCACCAGAATCGCCGCGTGCCGCTTACACGCTCGGTGTACTAATGATTCGGAACTCGGGCGGAGACGCGGGCTCCATCGCCTATGGCTTGGGCATGATGCACCTCATGCGAGCATCTGAAATGAGATTTGCTTCGCCGCTACCAATGCAGGCAATGATCATTGTGCATGCCAAGACGGGGCAACCTGTGCCGGATGAGTGGTGGCAGGCGCTAATGAAAAAATTCGCAGAACGCAGTATGGGAGCTCAAGAGCAGAGCGCATACGGTACGCTGATATCTGAGCGAATTGCTGGTCTTCCCTTATCTGATATTCGCTTGCAGGAATTGAGCGAGCTGGTTGTTCGCCAGCGTCCCGATCTCAAGGAGCTGCACCTGTATTACGCTGATTTTGCCCGTGCTCGACTTAAAGACCGGGAACTCGCTACGCAGGAGTACCGGAAGGCTATCGCGTTAACGCCACCGAAGCAGCGGCTAGCATTTGTAGAGCAGGTAATGTCAAACCTCGTAAGTGAGGGGGATCCAGATATGGCCATGGCATTGGTCAAATAAAATGTCTCTCGCTTGCCATTACTGTCGCCGATTCCATCGCGTGCCAGTTTGGAACGTTTGGCGATTTGCATATCGGCACTGGCCATGGCAGTACAGTAGTGTTGCTTACAGGATGAATTGGAAATGAAAAATCCCGAGGATCTCTTCAACAGCTACGCACGCCACTATCGGGCAGGTTCTGAGTCTTACTTCATTGATCCCGCTCTTGCGAAAGCACGTCATAAAAGTCGCCTGCCTGCGTGGATGCGAAAGATGTCCCGCGAGATCAGCATCTTGGATGCTGGTTGCGCAGACGGGTACATGTTGTCGATACTTCAGAATGAGGGTTTTCATGACATCGCAGGAGTCGATGTATCTCCCGAAATGTGTTCAATTGCCCGTTCCCGCTTGGGGGGCGATATTAAGATCGAAAATAATTCGCTGGCTCAATTTTTAGCTGACGAAAAAGACAGTTATGATGTCATCCTGCTTCATCATGTAATTGAGCACGTGCCACGTGAGAAAGCTTTAGATTTGCTGCGTGGCCTCCGTCTGCGATTGAAGTCAGGTGGCTTTCTCGCTATCCGTACTCCCAATGCCAACACGTTGGCCCCTGGTTATCACTGCTACGGTGATTTCACCCATGTTGTGGCGTTCAACGAGCGATCAATGCTACAGGTTCTTGAAGGTGCTGGTTTCTTGTCTGATCGGATTTCCGTGCAAATTAATCCGCCGGAGCTTTTCTGGTCATTTAGGCATCCTTTGGGCATGATGTTCCGTGTGCTGAACCGTTTTCGATGGTCATTGAATCGATGGATCCATCTTGGGGTTTATATGCTCGGAGATCTTCGTCCATTACCAAAGTCGTTCGACTGGGAGTTGGAAGTCATTGCGCGTAGGTAGATTTACATTTCGACAGCATTTCCGCCTTCATTTGAAGAGATGCAAGAGGCTGGTCGAATGGATACTCTATGCTGTCTTTGATGCAGTGGTCTTGCGATTGCCGCCTCCTGTTTCAGGTCATTCTGCGGTATTCGTTTGTGCTCAGCTGCTCGGGGATTATGAGCTATGCAAGCCTTACATTCGCGCATGCTTTGAGCAGTGGCGCCGCGAAAATCTTAAGACTGTCCTGGTCTGCAATGCCGCGTGGAAGGAACTGGTGGCCGACGATTTGCATCCTGATCAGACCATTGATGTCGATGTGTATAAGCTTACGCACGACCTTAGATATAGAGTCGGGATGCTACGCGGCTTACGTCGATTGCAGGCTTGCATTGCGATATGTGCCGCTCACCCGCGTGACGGAATAGTCCATGATGCCTGCATGAAGTCAGTGGCTGCATCAAAGTCCTTTTGCTATCAGGACGAATATTCCGATAGAGCAGCGATAGATGGCAGAATGGCAAGGCGGCACTACACGAATGTTGTTCGGTGCCCCTCAGATATTCATCGATCGGAGCGGCATGCTCTGCTGATTGCAGCAGCAGGTATTTCGCCGCCTAGTGAGCCGGTCCCTTTGCCAAGGGGTAAGCTGCATTTGGAAAATCCGAAGACTCCTTATCTTGTGATTTCTCCAGGGGCAAGTAGACCCGAAAAGACTTGGCCATTAAGCCGCTTTGTGGCGATTGCGAACCGGGCTATGGTGGAGTATCCGGACCTTTCCTGTGTCTTAGTAGGCTCTCCTGCCGAGGCGGTATGGATAGATGCAATGTGTGCCGAACTCGGAGAGCGCACAACGAGCCTGGCCGGACGAAACTCACTCAGTGAACTGCAGGCTTGTATCCGGGATAGCGTAGCGGTGCTGGGGAATGACTCTGCAGCTATTCATATCGCTGCAGCATGCCGTGTGCCAAGTGTCGTGGCTATGAATGGTGCAACCTATGGGCATTGTCTGCCTTATCCGCATCGGGATAATCCGGTGTTTCCGATTGCGCCGACAATGGCAGTTGAGATCATGCCCTGCTTCCGCTGTGACTGGAACTGCAGATTTACTATTGCCGACGGAGCGCCATTCCCCTGCCTTGATGCGTTGAAGGTTGACCAGGTCTGGGACAAACTCAGCCCTATCCTCGCACAGCGGCAATAGTGTCAGGCATCGACCAAGGCGTGATAAAGCGCTTTCAAGGGCATGGTGCTTTTGTATCGAATGCAGCGAATCAATGCTCTCGTAGGTAGAATCAGTATCCTGCCAATCGTCATCATAAGCCTGTCGATTCCATTTTTGCTCAACTTGCTTATCAACATGATGTGTGCTTTTGCGATCCTCGTCTCGTAGAATCGCGTGGCCATGCCGCTACTGGCAGAGCCCTCATGTCGTACTAGTAAGCTTGGTACATGAATCATTGCGCCCGGAATAGACCCGAGGCGCGCCCCAAGCTCGATGTCTTCGCCGTACATGAAAAAGTCTTCGTCGAACAAACTGGTTCCAGTTTTGATCAAATTTATTAGGATGCAACATCCGCTTGGGTACGAGAATGATCCAGGTAACTTCTTATCAGTGATCAAGCCTGTGAGACGGTGATAGTAAACAGTGCCTCGAACCCATCCCCCGTGGTCAATGCTAGGGTAAACAAGCATCGCCTCAGGATTGAGTAGCAGCTGGGAGCAGAGTAGATCCAAAGCACACGGGAGCAAAATAGCATCGTTGTTTATGAGGAGAACTTGGCTGTCTGGGAACCTTGCAGCAATGTCTGCAAGACCTTTGTTTACTCCGGCCGCAAAGCCGAGATTGCATTCAGGTAAGACGATGCTTACTCGATGTTTCTGCTTTGTCATGGCATATAAAGAATCAGCGCTGTGTCCCCCGTCAGCACTATTGTCCACTACAAGAACGTGATGAGCGTTTTCTGATAGAAGCGAATTGATACAGGCAGCTGTTAGCGCAGCATTGCGGTGGTGAAGCGTCAAGCCGATGACTGTGGGAGTCAGCATGTTCCGGCACTTTCCATCAAGCACTCTCGGAATTGGGAGTAGGCTGTTCGATTGGATAAACAGTCTGCGTAGAAGCGGTTGGATGCTTCAGCCATCTGCTCTTGCAGCGTAGTGTTGTCTGCCAGGCGTACGATGGTATCCGCAAGCATCGCGGGATCGCCAGGAGGTATTCCGAGAAAAGGAGGCTGTCCGTAGTCCCGTGTTGCCTGTTTCAGCCAGGAAGAATTTCTAGTGATGACCGGACGTCCGACACTAGCATACGCATAAATTTTGTAGGGGCATACGCGATCAGCTTTTGAGGTGCTGCCAAAAATACCTAAACAAATACTTGAATTAATAATGTAACTGGCTAGCTGTTCGGGAAGCATCCACTTGCGTTCCCATATCAGATTGGAAGCTCCTTCGAGGATTGAGTTCTCCACTGCTTGCGCTTCCTGTCCGTCCCCGACGATTGTGAAAACTATATCTTCTCGACAGCTTAATAGTCTTGCGGCGGCTAGAACTACTTCGATCCCATGCAGTGGTATAAGCGTACCTACGAAGAGGACGTTGCATGTCCGCTTTTTTGATAGTGGGAATTGCGAGTAATTCTTTTCATTGGTTGATAAGGGGATGGGCCTGAATAATTGACGTGGAAGGTGAAAGGTCTCTGCGTAGAATTTTGCGTTCTGCTGAGTGTCTACGACAATCACGTTGGCGGTGCCAAAGGCTCGTCGCTCGGCACTTTTCAGTAGCTTGGAAACGTAGCCATCTCGGCTCAGGAGCTGGCGGTCATTTATGACGGTGTCGTAGATTGAGATGAATGCGTCGGCAACGATTCTACGCGGGCGTAGCTGCTTGGGAAAAAAAGACCATGCTAAAAGCAAGAATGTACTTGGATAGGGAATGTATACGCACCGCGGAGGTCGTAGGGTTAATGTGCTCCATAATACACCAACGTGGGCGGTCATAAACTTCAGTGCCGAGCTGAGACGACGGTTTCGCAACTTGATGGCACCTCCGGTTTCAGGAAGTAAAGGAATGTTTATTTCCTGCGGGGAAAGGTCGCTGCGTAGTTTTTCTAGTATATAGAGGGTGTTGGGATAAGCTTCGCTCGCAGTATGCACGCCTATTACAAAAAGATCTTTATCATTAATTTTCTGCCGGTGAGTCACTTGGTATTCCACTGGCTTATTCCATCTTTCAATCCGCGCACAAAAGAGCATATTTTTTTATTGCGATTACCCTCGAAAAATACGATGCCTGCGAGCTCTCCAATCAAGCGTGCAATCTGTCGTACGCACCAGACAGGATTTCTTAGAAAGTATTTTCGTATTGTCCAGAGTGTATTGCGCGCAATGTAATATTTGCGTATCGGTTCGTGTGATAGGGAGAGGGCTAGGGTAAATCTATTGCCGGCGCGATGGGTCCCAATTTGATGTATCATCAATGGGATTTTCGTAATCATTATCTTGGCCCCGTTTAGCGACGCGCGTAGACAGAATTCATGGTCGACGGAGTCGATGAAGTAATCATCTCGAAATCCACCAATCGCTTTTGCAAACTCAAGGCGCAGCAGCATCCCTGAAGTAATTACAGTTGTCTTGGGGAATGGGTCAACGCCGCTGGAGGGGGGCGGATGTGCAATGCGATCGCGGTGTGCATGATAATAATTTGCGCCGAGAAGGAATTCTGACGCACTTATTTTCTCGCTTGAGCGCTTCATCTCATTGAGGAAATTCGATAAAGGTTCGCAATCTTGATCGAAAGTAACCGCCCATGCGTATCCAGAATTCAAGGCATCCTCTAGGCCCTGATTAAGAGCCGTGGCGATACCTAAATTTTGTTCATTGTGACGAACTTTCAGCGAGGCTTTGACTTCAATTTCAGGAAAAAGCGCGGACCCATTATCGACTATGAATATCATTGAGAACTGCGTTAATAGTGTCTCAATGAGGTTGAGGAAACTGGATTTTGGGTTGTATGTGATGATGATGGCGCAGATATTATTTGCTGCTACTGGGTTGGAATTCATCTGCGATCCCGATGTATTTCGATATCTGACCAGTACTTTTGATGTTTAATTATTTCTTGTACGTCAGTGTCGTAATTTGTTCTGAAATAAGACCAATGAGAAAAATGATAACGGAGGCGCTGAGTAGTAGTGCGCTCATGTTGGTGAACCGATGCATGCTCGCGAAAGTGTAGCCGTAGTATCCTAGTCCTAATAAGAAAAAAGAAATTGCTACAGGTGCGAAAAGCTTTAGCGGTGAATACAATGTGGCAATTTTGAAAATGATGAGCAGAAAACGGGCGCCGTCTTTCAATGGGCGTATGTGGCTGCCGCTGCCCACGCGCCTGGCAACAGCGATGGGGACGTATGCCACAGGGTAAGCGCTACGAAAGAAAGCCATCGTGCTAGTAGTTGGATAGCTAAAGCCATTAGGAAGCAGGTGTAAAAATTCTCGAAACTTCTCTGCGCGAACGACTCGGAATCCAGAAGTGAGATCTCTCACCTCAAATCCTGTCATGCGGCTGGCCAACCAATTATAAAAGCGATTTGCAAACTCGCGGTGCAAGCTCGCCTGTCCACTGCTGTCTCGTGCTCCCACTACCATGTCGTAGCCTTGATCGAGCTTAGCAAGTAATTTTTCTATGTCATCCGGATCGTGCTGTCCGTCTGAGTCCATAAAGACGAGTATCTCCCCGTTCGCGGAGCGAGTTCCGCGCTTGATTGCCGCGCCATTTCCCATTGGGTAGGGGCTGCTTATGACCATTGCTCCATACTCCTGAGCAATTTTAGCGGTCAAGTCAGTGGAGCCATCATCGACGACAATGATCTCTGCTGAAGGCAGTTTTGCTTTTAGCTTCGGCAAGGTTTTGTTGAGTCCTGTAGCCTCGTTTTTGGCCGGCATGATGATGCTAATGTTTTCCACGGCTGCGCCCCTTGTACCCGGCCACTATAGTAATGCCTGAAGTAGTGTGGGTGCAGGCGTCTTTTTGAGAGGGCCGCCATGTAGTTCGTAGCGCCCACTTTCACACGGATTTACAGTATCGTTTGCCTTGATACGGTCATCAGGTGTTTTCCGCTATGAACGCAGTGATCTCAGCCAATCTCGTTGGCATAACCGGCATAGCTCGTCGGCTGGTTCAAGACGGCGCACTTGATGAAACGGCGGCCCGTACCGCCATGGAGCAAGCTGCTTCAGCCAGGGTTCCTCTGCCCCAGTGGTTTGCGGAGAGAAAGTTAGTGACTGCATCCCAGCTTGCCGCCGCAAACGCGGTTGAGTTTGGCATGCCTCTGATGGACGTTTCCGTGTTCGATGCCAGCCAGAACGCGGTCAAGCTGGTCAGCGAGGAGTTGCTCCAGAAGTACCAGGTGCTACCGCTGTTCAAGCGCGGCAACCGGTTGTTCGTGGGGGTGAGCAATCCGACCCAGACCAGGGCGCTGGACGACATCAAGTTCCATACCAATCTGGTGGTCGAGCCGATCCTGGTCGACGAGGATCAGATCCGTCGCACCTTGGAGCAGTGGCAGGCCAGCAATGCGGCGCTTGGCTCGTCGATGGGTGACGACGACGAGGGGATGGGGGATCTGGACGTCTCCACCGGCGACGAGGACATGGGCGCCGGCGGGGATTCCGGGGTCGATGCCAAGGGCGACGACACGCCGGTGGTGAAGTTCGTCAACAAGGTGCTGGTGGATGCGATCCGGCGGGGAGCCTCCGACATCCATTTCGAGCCGTACGAAGACGACTACCGGGTGCGCTTGCGGATCGATGGCCTCCTGAAGAATGTGGCCAAGGCGCCGGTGAAGTTGAGCCAGCGCATTGCGGCGCGCCTGAAGGTGATGTCGCAGCTGGACATCGCCGAGAAGCGGGTGCCGCAGGATGGGCGCATCAAGCTCAACCTGTCCAAGACCAAGCAGATCGACTTCCGTGTGAGCACCTTGCCGACCCTGTTCGGCGAGAAGGTGGTGCTGCGTATCCTGGACGCGAGTGCGGCCAAGCTGGGCATCGAGAAGCTGGGCTATGAGGCGGATCAGCAAAAGCTGTTCCTGGATGCGATCCACAAGCCTTACGGCATGGTGCTGGTGACCGGGCCAACCGGTTCGGGCAAGACGGTGTCGTTGTATACGGCGCTGGGCATCCTCAACGATGAGACGCGCAACATCTCCACGGCCGAGGATCCGGTCGAAATCCGCTTGCCTGGTGTCAATCAGGTCCAGCAAAACGTCAAGCGCGGCATGACGTTTGCTGCGGCGTTGCGCTCGTTCCTGCGCCAGGATCCGGACATCATCATGGTCGGCGAAATCCGCGACCTGGAGACGGCCGAGATTGCGATCAAGGCGGCGCAGACCGGTCACATGGTGTTGTCGACGCTGCATACCAACGATGCGCCACAGACCATCGCGCGTCTGATGAACATGGGCATTGCGCCGTACAACATCACTTCGTCGGTGACCTTGGTCATTGCGCAGCGTCTGGCGCGGCGTTTGTGCAACAACTGCAAGCGCAAGGCGCCGCTGCCGGAGCATGCGTTGCTGGCCGAAGGGTTTACCGCAGAGCAGATCGCTGCCGGAATCGAACTGTACGAGGCGGTCGGCTGCGATGAGTGCACCGAAGGCTACAAGGGGCGTACCGGTATCTACCAGGTGATGCCGATGACCGACGAGATCGGCGCGATCGTACTGGAAGGCGGCAACGCGATGCAGATCGCCGAGGCGGCGCAGAGGATCGGCATCCGCGATTTGCGGCAGTCGGCGCTGGTGAAGGCGGCGCATGGGGTGACGAGCCTGGCGGAGATCAATCGGGTGACGAAGGACTGAGCGCAGATTGCAGCGGTACCGCTGCTGCGCGTGCTTAACCGACGTGCCGAAGACGATTTTAGGTCAATGCCGTGTCATTGGATCAGCAGTGCCATCGGCAGCACGACCGGCAGTGCGGGCAGTCGCACATTTGACTCTGTAGATGTCTTGAATTCGACAATGTCACATTGACAGGCCTACGCCATAGGGCCGTTTGTGAGTGAGCGATCACAAATAACTTCCTGCTGACCTTTTTTGCATTGACAGTAGCTAAGTTGCGTTCAAATAATTCTTTCGATAGCAACTGTTTTTACAAATCATTTTTGCTGATCTGAGGTTTCTTCGACTGGCGTGGTCCTGAAGGAGTTGCGTAATGATTAGGCTGAAAGTCTGTAGTTTCGTCGCCCTGGTGTGCGGATTGGCCTGTTTTGGTTCGGTGAATGCTGCGGTTCAAACCATTACGGCCAGTGCTCGCAATGGTGGTTCAACACAAGGGAATGCGATAGCGTCAACGCTATCCGTTGTGACCTGCACCCAGGCAACAGGTGGGGGACAAGCAGGCACATTTTGCTCGGTGCAAGCTCCAGGGTGGAATGGCGTCCTGTCGGTAGGTGAGTCGATAGGTACCAATGCACCAGGCAATGTCGTCCTCAATTGCATCGGTTCCTACGCAGCTAGTGGTGGTGGTTTGAACTGCGCAGCAAGGATTGATGACACCACATGCTCACCGGAGCAAACGATCTTTGGCTCTGCACGTAATGGCAGCTCGTTCCGCGGCTTGGCCCCGGTCAAATCTGCAGCCATCATCCAGTGCACTCAGGCGTCGGGCAGCGTCACAGGTACCACCTGCGGGATACAGTCCCCGGGCTACAGTGGAAGTCTGACTCCTGGTCAGTCAGTTGCGTCAAATGGCCCGGGAACCGTGTCGCTATCGTGCGGTGGGCAATATTCGGCAAATGGTGGAGGCTTGTCCTGCTCTGCTCAGGTGAGCCAAGTTTGTCCTTGATCCATGAGTGGAGCTTTCTGTAAGCGCCCTCAAGATGGTTGATCCGACAACGTTATTTTCATCTACTACGAATGCAGGGCGTAGTTCATAGGAGCTCAGGGCTTGGTGGGCTTGAGCTCCAATCCTGGAATCCTGCCGACATCAACTGGATCGCACGATATGGCACGCGCGCCAGGTTGATCGATGGTCTTGCTCGGTTGAGCAGGAGCCTACTAGCCTGCATCAACGGCTCGATAGTGTTTCCCGCTGAGTAGTCTGCAGCGGCTCGTTCGTGTCACGTGCAAGAGACTTAAAGCGTTTCGCGCCCGAGATTCACGTGAGGGTGTTGTGGTACACCTGCTCGTCTTGTAGCCCTAGCTGCGGAATCGTTCGGAAGCAGGCATAGCAATAAAGCAGCAGCTACTCCATCCCCAACTTCTTGAGCTTGTAGCGCAGCGCACGAAACGTGATGCCGAGCTGCGCGGCGGTTCTGGTCTTGTTCCAGCGATTCTCCTCCAGCGCTTTCTGGATCGCGGCGCGTTCCAGTTGTTCGATGTACGAGGGCAGGGCGGAGGAGGCAGGGTCGATGTCGACCACCGCTTCGCGCGGTTCAACCGCAGCGGTGCCCGGGCTGGCGGCAAGGCGGTGGCCGCCATGGGCGGGCAGGCGCAGGTCGGTGGCGCTGATCTGGTCGTCTTCGGCCAGGGCCAGGGCGCGTTCGAGGATGTTTTCCAGTTCGCGCACGTTGCCCGGAAAGCCGTAAGTATCCAATGCATCCAGGGCTGACTGGGTCAGCAGCGGAATCGGGCGGCCATGGCTGCGGGCCAGCCGCGCAATGATGGCGGCGGCCAGTTGCGTCAGGTCGCCACTGCGCTCGCGCAGCGGTGGCACACGGAGTTCGATCACGTTGATGCGGTAATACAGGTCGTGACGAAAGCGGCCGTCGGAGACCAGGTCGCCCAGGTCCTTGTGCGTGGCCGACAGAATGCGCACGTCCACCAGCGTCTCGCCCGACGCGCCGACCGGGCGCACCGATTTTTCCTGGATGGCGCGCAGCAGCTTGACCTGCATCTGCAGCGGCAGCTCGGCCACTTCGTCCAGAAACAGCGTGCCGCCATGCGCGGCCTGAAACAGGCCGGGCTTGTCGGCATGCGCGCCGGTAAAGCTGCCCTTCTTATGGCCGAAGAACTCGCTCTCCATCAGCTCGGCCGGGATCGCGCCGCAGTTGACCGGAATGAACGGCCCGGCCGCGCGCGCGCCCTGCTCGTGGATGGTGCGGGCCACCAGCTCCTTGCCCACGCCGGATTCGCCGACGATGTAGACCGGCGCCTGGCTGCGCGCGACCTTGCCGATGGTGGAGCGCAGGCTCTCCATGGCGGTCGAATCGCCGAGCAGGCGGCTGGCCTGTTCCGGCGGGGGTGGTGGCGGCGCCGGCCGGTCGCGGTTGTTCAATTCCAGTGCGTGCTTGACCAGGCCGCGCAGCACGCTGATGTCCACCGGCTTGCTGACGAAGTCGAACGCGCCGGCTTTCAGCGCTTCCACCGCCAGGTCCATGCTGCCGAACGCGGTAATCATGGCCACCGGCGTCTGCGGGTATTGGCGCGCGATCTCGGTCACCAGTTCGATGCCGTTGCCGTCGGGCAACCGCATGTCCGTCAGGCACAGGTCGTACGGGTTGCTGGCCAGCAATTCGCGTGCTTCGGCCAGGTTGGCGGCGGTGCTGATGCGCAGCCCCATGCGGCCCAGGGTGAGAACAAGCAATTCGCGGATGTCACGCTCGTCATCGACGACCAGGGCACTTTTCGTTTCGTTCATGTTGCGCACGATAGCCCAGCGTGATGACAGTCGACAATTACCGGCGCTGTTGGACCTGAAGCGTCATGTGTTGCGCGTGCAGGGCTGCTACCGATGTTCGCCCCACGTTCGGCGCCACAAGGCCTCGCTCGCGCGGAGATCGATGCTGATTGCGAGCTGGTTGTCTGCACGTGCAGGACAGCCGGACCGCGTAGAGTCGCTCTGCTCGCCTACTTGCCGAATAGCCCATTCGGGCCCTGTAGCAGGATGCGGAAACACGCGCCGCCGCCGGGGACCGACACGTAATCCAGTTGTGCCTGATTGGCGCGGCACAGCTCCTGGGCGATGTACAGGCCGAGCCCGGTGCCGTGTTCGGAGGTGGTGTAGAACGGCCGGAACAGTTGCGCTGCCACCGTCTCCGGAATGCCGGGGCCACGGTCGATCACGTCGATGGCCACCATGCGCTCGCGCCGCTCCACCCGCAGCTTCACCCGTGCCGGCTCGTCCAGGACGCGGCCGTACTTGAGTGCGTTGTGCACCAGCGCGGTCAGGACCTGGTGCAGGTGCTTGGGGTCGATCAAGGCGTGCACCGAGGCGCCCTCGATGCTGGCTTCCAGGATGTCGGTCTCCATCGACAAGGTCTGCCGGTATTCCACGACGAAGCGGCGCACGAACGCGGCCAGGTCCAGGTTTTCCGGGTTGGCGCGCTCGCGCCGGGCCAGGCCGAGCACGCTTTCGACAATGCCGTTGGTGCGCTGGCATTGCTGGTGGATGATCTGCAGCAGGCGGCGGTCGGCATCGCCGATGTCCGGTGATTCTTCCAGCAGCTGCGAGGCGTAGTTGATGGCCGCCAGCGGGTTGCGTATCTCGTGGGCCAGGCTGGCCGAGAACCGGCCCATGGCCGAGAGGGTGAGCGATTCGGCGCGCCGCGAGACCACGCTGGCATCGTCCAGGAAGATCAGCACCAGGTCGCTGTCGGCAAGCAGGCGCACGAAGCGCGGCTGCACTTCGGGCCGGTCCGCGCCCAGCTGCAGCGGGGATTCTTCGTGGCGCCAGCCGCTGCGCCAGCGCTGCAGCCGGCGCGCCAGTTCCGGGGTGAGGGCGGCCAATGCCAGGTCGGCCGGGGCGTTGCGCTGGTCGCCGTCGCCGAGCAGTGCCAGGGCGGCTTCGTTGGCCAGGGTGATGCGGTTGTGGGTATCGACCACCAGCACGCCGGTGCGCATGCGGCGGATGATCAACTCGTTGATTTCGTAAAGGTTGGCGACCTGCGCGCCGCGCTGTTCGGCCAGCGCCTGGTTGCTGCGCGCGCGTGAGGCGATCTGCTGGCAGATGTAGGCCACCGCCACGTAGCTGGTGGCGAACATGGCCAGTTCGGCCACCGGGCGGGTGGTGCCGCCTTCCAGCAGCGTCCACAGGTACTCCAGTACGATCGCGGTGCTGGCCACCACCGCGACACTCATGCCATAGCGCAGCCGCAGCAGGATCGAGCCGGCCGCCACGTTGAACAGCAGCATCATCGCGATGCCGGCGCTGGCGCCGGGCAGGGCGTGCGTGGCCAGGGTCGCGGCCAGGATGTCGGCCAGCACCGCGCACAGCACGGTGGCGGTGAGGCGGCGCTCGCTGCGGCCCCAGAACAGCAGCGGGATGGCCATCGACAGATAGCCGATCGCCACGCCGGCGGCCAGGCGTGGGTAGCGCGGCTCGGGGATGGCGTCGGACAACGGGCTGAACACCAGCGCGGCGATCAGGCCGGCCACCAGCACGCGGTACAGCGAGAAGAAATACAGCTCGCGCTGCGGCGCCGACTGGATCCGGTCGATGAGCGATACGCTGGATGCCACGCCTGAACCCCCTGCTGAAACGAGCCGCGAGTATAGGCAGCTGCGCCGCCCACGGCCGCTTGCGCATGCATTCGCGCATTGCGCAAGCGCACAGATCTGGCTGCCAATGCCGGCGAATTTTGCGCCGCAGGGCGTGGTCGGCCACAATAGGCGGCCCGCTCGCGTCTCCCGACGTGACCGCCCCGTCGGTCTGCGTTGCGCGCAGCGGTCGTTTCCTTTTCCCACGGTGACGCATGAATTTCCACGAATACCAGTCAAAACAGCTGCTTGCCGAGTACGGCATCCCCGTCCCGGCCGGTAAGGTCGCGTCCACGCCGGACGAAGCGGTTGAAGTCGCCAACTCCTTGGGCAAGGGCCCCTGGATGGTCAAGGCGCAGATCCACGCGGGCGGCCGCGGCAAGGCTGGCGGCGTCAAGTTCTGCAAGACCACCGACGACGTGAAGGCCGCAGCAGACAAGATGCTCGGCACCAAGATGTCCACCTACCAGACCGCAGGCGTCGAGTTGCCGGTCAACCTGGTGCTGGTGACCACCGCCGGCGAGATCGTCAAGGAGCTGTACCTGTCGATCCTGGTCGACCGCGGCACCAAGACCATCACCTATATCGCCTCGAGCGAAGGTGGCGTGGAGATCGAACAGGTCGCCGCCGAGACGCCGGAGCTGATCCACTCGCTCAACGTCGATTTCGTCGAAGGCGTGCAGGGCTACCACGGCCGCGATTTCGGCTTCAAGCTCGGCCTCAATGCCAAGCAGGCCGGCCAGTTCGCCAGCATCATGGTGAACCTGTATCGCCTGTTCAACGACAAGGACCTGGCGCTGGTTGAAATCAACCCGCTGGCGATCCTGGACGACGGCAACCTGTACGCGCTGGACGGCAAGTTCGACAGCGACGACAACGCCGCATTCCGTCAGAAGGCGCTGGTCGCCATGCGCGACAAGACCCAGGAAGACGAGACCGAAGTGACTGCTTCGGAGCTGGACATCAACTACGTCACCATGGACGGCAACATCGGTTGCATGGTCAACGGCGCTGGCCTGGCCATGGCCACCATGGACGTCATCAAGCTCAACGGCGGCGAGCCGGCGAACTTCCTGGACGTGGGCGGCGGTGCCAACAAGCAGCGCGTCATCGAGGCGTTCAAGCTGATCCTGTCCTCGGACAAGGTCGAAGGCATTTTCGTCAACATCTTCGGCGGCATCGTCCGCTGCGACATGATCGCCGAAGGCATCATTGCCGCGGTCAAGGAAGTGGGCGTCAAGGTGCCGGTCGTGGTGCGCCTGGAAGGCACCAACGTGGAAGAAGGCAAGCAACTGCTGCGTGACAGCGGCATGGCCATCATCCCGGCCGACAACATCAACGACGGCGCCAAGAAGGTCGTTGAAGCTGTCAAGAACGCTGCCTGATCCACGACACCGAAGGAACTATCCATGTCCGTTTTGATTAACAAGAACACCAAGGTGATCGTGCAGGGCTTCACCGGCCAGCAGGGCACCTTCCACGCCACTCAGATGATCGAGTACGGCACCCAGGTCGTTGGCGGCGTGACGCCGGGCAAGGGCGGCACCACGCATATCGATCTGCCGGTGTTCAACACCGTGGCCGACGCCGTGCAGAGCACCGGCGCCGACGCGTCGGTCATCTACGTGCCGCCGCCGTATGCGGCCGATGCGATCCTGGAAGCGGCTGCGGCCGGCATCAAGGTCATCGTCTGCATCACCGAAGGCATTCCGGTGCTGGACATGCTGCGCGTCAAGAACGTGCTGACCCGCTCGCATCCGGACACCGTGCTGATCGGGCCGAACTGCCCCGGCGTGATCACCCCGGGCGAGTGCAAGATCGGCATCATGCCGGGCCACATCCACAAGCCGGGCAAGATCGGCATCGTGTCGCGTTCGGGCACCCTGACCTATGAAGCGGTCAAGCAGACCACCGAAGTGGGCCTGGGCCAGAGCACCTGCATCGGCATCGGTGGCGATCCGATCAACGGCCTGAACTTCGTCGACTGCCTCAAGCTGTTCAACGAAGACCCGCAGACCGAAGGCATCATCATGGTCGGCGAGATCGGCGGCGACGCCGAGGAAGCCGGTGCCGAGTACATCAAGCAGTTCGTGAAGAAGCCGGTCGTCGGCTTCATCGCCGGTGCCTCGGCGCCGGCCGGCAAGCGCATGGGCCACGCCGGTGCGATCGCATCGGGCGGCAAGGGCACGGCCGAAGGCAAGTTCGCGGCGATGGAAGCGGCCGGCGTCAAGACCGTCCGTTCGCCGGGCGATCTGGGTGCGGCGATCGCTGCGCTGGTGAAGTAAGTCTCACCAGTGTGGTGTCGTGGAAAGCCGCCTTCGGGCGGCTTTCTGCGTTTTGGGCGATGTCTTACCTGGATGGCAGGAATTGCTGACTGCCCCGCGCGCGTTGGGCCGACTGCCCGGCTCCCTGCTTGCAGCGATGCTGAGCTCTGAATCGCACAAGGAGCGTGTCATGCAAAGTGTGTCACAATTGTGCTACTGTGAGCCTGTCATCCGGTCTTCCGAGGTTGCCATGTCCACGACCACAATCCGTTTGCCTGACGAACTGAAAGCGCGTGTCGCCAGGGCGGCGAAAGATGCCGGAACTACGGCGCACGGCTTTATCGTCGACGCCATTGCGGAAAAAATCGAGGCGCACGAGCGCCGCACTGCATTCCATGCCGAAGCGCAGCAACGCTGGGCTGCTATCGAAGGCGGCGACAACACGCTGTCCTGGGCGGACGTACGCCAGTACATGCAGCAGCTTGCTGACGGAGAGAACCCCGCGCCACCGGTCGCCAGCGCCGTCGAGCGCTGACAGGTGACCAGGATCGCGCTTGCCGCGCGCGTCGCCGACGATGCGCGCCGTTTAGTCGCTTATCTGCTGGAACACGATGCAGCCAGTGTGCAGCGAAAGCTCGCTGGCATCTTCCAGGCGATCGACGCATTGGCGGACAATCCACTGATGGGGCGCGCAGTGCATGGCGGATTTCGCGAACTGGTCATAGGCCGCGATGCCAGCGGCTATCTGGCGCTCTATCGTTACGCACCGTTGGACGACACCGTGTATGTGCTGGCGATCCGTTCGCAGCGCGAAGCGGGTTACCTTGAAAGCCTGTTTTGATGGAGTCAGCAGTGACAGCACACACCCTTCGTATCGCCATGGCCCAGTTCGACTTCCCGGTCGGTGCCGTGACGCAGAACACCGATCGCATCATCGAGTACATCGCCGCGGCGCGCGACGAGTTCGATGCCGATATCGTGCTGTTTCCGGAATTGGCGATCAGCGGCTATCCGCCGGAAGACCTGCTGTTGCGCCCCGGGTTTCTCGCCCACTGCGAGCAGGCGCTGGCGCGGATTGCCGCAGCCACGCGTGGCATCGTCGCGGTGGTCGGCTGGCCGCAGAGCGCCGGCAGCGTGGTCTACAACGCCGCCAGCGTCTTGCGCGAGGGGCGCATCGAAGCGACCTACCGCAAGCGCGAATTGCCCAACTACGCGGTGTTCGATGAGCGCCGCTACTTCGACGTGGACCCGGACGGCGACAACTGCGTGGTGACCGTCAAGGGCGTGCAGGTGGGCGTGGTGATCTGCGAAGACCTGTGGTTTGCCGAGCCGCTGGCCAAGACCGTGCAGGCCGGTGCCGAACTGGTGCTGGTGCCCAACGCATCGCCCTACGAGCGCGGCAAGCATGCGCAGCGCGATGCCTTGCTGGCCGAGCGCACCCGCGAGAGCGGTGCGGCGATTGCCTATCTCAATGTGGTCGGTGGCCAGGATGCGCTGGTGTTCGACGGCGCCTCGGTGGTGGCCGACGGTGATGGCACCGTGCATCCGGCCGCAGCGGCATTCGTGGACCAGTGGCTGGTGGTGGACTATGCCGCCGGCGAGCGCAGCTTCACCCCGGTGGTGTGGGTGGACGATGGCGACGAAAGCATGGACGCGCTGGCCTGGCGCGCGGTGGTGCGCGGGCTCAAGGATTACTGCGGCAAGAATGGCTTCCGCAAGGTGTGGCTGGGCCTGTCCGGCGGCATCGACTCGGCGTTGGTGTTGGCGATGGCGGTGGATGCGCTGGGGGGCGAGAACGTCACCGCGGTGCGCCTGCCGTCGCGCTACACCGCCGGGCTGTCGAACGATCTGGCCGAAGAACAATGCCGCGCGCTGGGCGTGAAACTCGAAACGATAGCGATCGAGCCGGCGTTCGAAGGCCTGCTCGCGGCACTGGGGCCGCTGTTCGCAGACACCCAGCCCGACATCACCGAAGAAAACCTGCAGTCGCGCAGCCGCGGCGTGATCCTGATGGCGTTGTCCAACAAGTTCGGCGGGCTTGTGCTCACCACCGGCAACAAGAGCGAATACGCAGTGGGTTACGCCACCATCTACGGCGATATGTGCGGTGGCTACGCACCGCTCAAGGACCTGTACAAGACGGAGGTGTTTGGGCTGGCCAAGTGGCGCAACACCGTGGGCGGCGCGCCGGTGATTCCGCCGGCAGTGATTTCGCGCCCGCCCTCGGCGGAACTGCGCGACAACCAGACCGACCAGGACTCGCTGCCGCCCTACGACGTGCTCGACGGCATCCTGTACCGCTACGTTGACCAGGAGCAGTCGCGCGACGACATCGTCGCGGCCGGCTATGCCGCCGATACGGTCGAACACGTGCTGCGGCTGGTGCGGCTCAACGAGTGGAAGCGCCACCAGGCAGCGCCCGGACCGAAGGTGTCGCGGCGCGCGTTCGGGCGCGAGCGGCGTTACCCGATCACCAATGGCTATTCGGGTCAGTAACCGGGGGCACCGGGCGTCGTGCGCGCTGGCGCCGACGCCGGAGGCTGGGCGAAACCGGTGAGCAGCTCCAGCGTGGGCTTGGGGCGCGTCAGGTCGTACATCAGGCCGAAATGGCCTTCGACGCCCGAAATGGTGGTCTGGTCCAGCAGCTCGTAGACGTTCACCTCGGCCACCACGTCGGCATAGTGGTCGCGCACGGTGCGTAACAGCTGGGCCAGGCTGTCGTAACAGCCGCCATCGCCCTGGGCGCCGCCGCTGACATTGCCGGTATACACCTCGGCGCAGTTGAGTTCGTTGAAGAACACCGGCGTGTTGTAGGTCTGCGCGGCGGTGCGCAACTGCCCCAGATACAGGTCGGTCCAATAGCCGGCATCGTGGTGGAACGCGTAGTAGTGGAAGCTGATGTGGTCGAACGCAAAGCCGGCCGCCCGGGCCTTGGCCAGAAACCAGAGGGAGCCATTGCGATCGCCGGGGCAGCGCGCGGTGGCACTGTGGTCGTCGCTATTGCAGGCGGTGATGTTGATGGTGAAGCGCAGCCCTGCGCCCAGCTCGTTGGACGCCTGCCGCATGCCCTGGTACATCGTGGTCATCGCCGCGATCCTGGCGTCGGCCTCGGCACGCACCAGATCCTGTTCGTTACCGATCTCCCACACCTTGATGTCGGCGGCGTAGCGGCGCGCCAGCTGGTAGCCGATCTCGTGGGTCATCGGGTAGACCATCGGGCGCAAGGTGATGCCGTATTTGCGCGCGAGCGGAACCAGCGTGTCGAGCGTGGCGTAATCGCGTGGGTCCACGTCGAAGCGATAGCTGCGCAGGTTGCGCGCGGCCAATAGTTTGAAGCGGGCCTCGGCCTGCGTCATGGCGTAGGCGGGGCGGTTGTCGTGGGCGTTGACGCCGTAGACGATGGGGGCGGCATGGGCGGTGGCTGCGAGCAGCAGCAGCCCGAGCGCGAACACGATCCGCTGACCGGACATCGACATACAGCCTCCTTGGCGTACGCCGGCAGGATGTCGTACCTGCCTTATGCCTGGAGTATAGGAAGCCTCGCCAGGTCAGTCGGTGACCTGGTGCCGGGTCTCGGGCGCTTGCGCTGGCGATGTGGCCCGGATCCGGTTCGGGATGCATGAGCTCGCTCGGGCCGAGCATGGTTGCTGCTCAGGACTCGTGCGCATGCAGTTGGCAGCCGGACACACGGTGGCTCAGGGTGAGCATGGCAGCGAAGTCGATGGCGATATCCACCTCGCGTGACACCCAGGAAGACCACGCCACGGACTGCAGCCGGCGCTGGCCCGTACCAACGTGTCGCCTCGCGAGCACGTCCTGCCAAGGGAGCGCCTTGTCGCGCTGCCAGTTGGCGCTGCGGCAATCAAGCGTTGCGGCAATAAAAAAGGGGCCTTGCGGCCCCTTTCATCTCATCGCCGATCGATCTCTCAATCGCGACTCATCTGTGCATTGCGCTGGCCGGTGGCGGCGGACTTCTCGCCAGCGAACGGGTTGAGCTTGCGCACGGCCCACGGATACTTCGGCCAGTCGCCGGTCAGCCACGGGTGCTGCGGGCTGTTGAGCTCCAGCACGCGGCGCGCGTCGGCGGCCAGGGTCTTGTTGCCCAGGTGGGTGTAGGCCTCGGCCAGCACGGCGACTGCGTCGTACTGGAACGCGCTCTGCGGGTAGGTTTCCAGCAGGTAGTTGGCACGCCCTGCAGCCGACACCCAGGCATCGCGGCGCAGGTAATACAGCGCGTTGTCCAGTTCGTGCTGGGCGAAGATGTCGCGCAGCTCGATCATCCGCTTGCGCGCGTCCGGCGCGTAGCGGCTGTTGGGATAGCGGTCGGTGACGGTGTTGAAGTCGTTGTAGGCCTGCTGCGGTGATGACAGGTCGCGGCGGCTCGGGTCCAGCGACCACACGCGGCGCAGGAACACCGTGTCACGGTTGCTGTTGGCCAGGCCGCGCAGGTAATACAGATACGAGATGTTGCGGTGCGTCGGATAGGTACGGATGAAGCGGTCGACGCTGGACACCGTGTCGTCGTGCTTGCCGGCCTTGTACTGGGCGTAGGCGGTTTCGATCATCGCCTGCTCGGTGTACGGGCCGTACGGGTACTGGGCGATCAGGCGCTTGTAGCTGGCTTCGGCGCCGGCCCAGTTGCCTTTCTCCATCAGGCCGTGGCCCTTGCCGTAGAGCTGCTCGACCGGCATGCCCTCGTCGGGATTCTTGTCCTTGGCGCCGCGGTGGCAGCCGGTGACGACAAACGCCATGACCAGCATGAGGGCAATCAGGCGCGCAGGCGCGGAAAACGTGGACCGTCGGATCATGGGGTCTGGGCAGGACGCGTCAGGAAAACGAAAGGGCGATGATAGCCTAGTGGCCTGTCCGGCGACTGACTCCCGCCGCCCGGACCCCAAATTCCTTGGTTTTTGCCTGAGTACCCGCGTCCATGTCCGACCAATCCTCCGAACCCCTCGATTCCTCCCTGCGCCAGGCTGTCGTGCCGGACAGCGCCGCCGGGCGTCGCTTCGATGCGGTGCTGGCCGAGCTGTTTCCCGAATTCTCGCGCTCGCGGCTGTCGGAGTGGATCAAGTCCGGCGATGCGCTGCTGGACGGCGAGACCGCCCGCCCGCGCGACACCTTGCGCGGCGGCGAAACCGTCCAGGTGCAGGTGGTGCTGGAAACCCAGACCCACGCCGCGCCGCAGGACATCCCGCTGAACGTGTTGTACGAAGACGACCAGGTGCTGGTCATCGACAAGCCGGCGGGCCTGGTGGTGCATCCGGGCGCCGGTAACCCGGACGGCACCCTGGTCAATGCGCTGCTGTTCCGCGACCCGAACCTGGCTGCGGTGCCGCGTGCCGGCGTGGTACATCGCCTGGACAAGGACACCAGCGGTGTGATGGTGGTGGCGCGCACGCTGCAGGCGCAGACCGCGCTGGTGGAGCAGCTCTCCGCGCGCGATGTGCACCGCCAGTACCTCGCAGTGGTCGTGGGGGCGCTGGTCTCCGGCGGCACCGCCGATGCGCCGATCGACCGCCACCCGCGTGACCGGCTCAAGATGGCGGTGCGCGACGACGGCCGCGACGCGGTCACCCATTACCGTCTGCGCGAGCGCTTCCGCGCGCACACCGCCCTGGAATGCCGTCTGGAAACCGGGCGTACCCATCAGATCCGTGTGCACATGGCGCATCTGAAATCGCCGATCGTCGGCGACCCGCTGTACGGCGGCGCGCTCAAGCTGCCCAAGGGCGCCACCGACACGCTGGTGGCGGAGCTGCGCGGCTTCAAGCGCCAGGCCCTGCATGCCGAAACGCTGGAATTCCTGCACCCGGTCAGTGGCGAGCCGGTCCGCGCCAGCGCGCCGGTGCCGGAAGATCTGCAGCGGCTGATGAGCGCCCTGCGCGAAGACAGCGCACGCGCCGCCGAGTTGGCGCGGCGCTGAGGTGAGCGCCGTGCCGTCGTTTGTGTTGCCGGCGCAGTGGCCGGCGCCGCCGCGCATCCACGCGTTGACCACGCTGCGGCACGGCCTGGGCGTGTCGCCGGCACCGTTCGACAGCCTCAATCTCGGCAACCGCAGCAGCCCGCAGGGTGACCTGCCGGCAAACGTGGAACGTAACCGGGCGCTGCTGACACAGGGGCTGGGCCTGCCAGGCGCGCCGCATTGGCTGCGGCAGGTGCACGGGGTGGAGGTGGTGCGTGTGGACGCGCCGCGTGCTGTGGATGCGGCGCACGCGCAGCTGCGGGAGCTGGACGAGCCGGTGGCCGATGCCGCCGTCACCAGCGTGCCCGGCGTGGTGCTGGCCATCCTCACCGCCGACTGCCTGCCGGTGGTGCTGGTCGCCGCCGATGGCAGCGAAGTGGCGGCCGCGCATGCGGGCTGGCGCGGGCTGGCCGACGGCATGCTGGAACGCAGCGTGGCCGCAATGCGGACCCCGCCGCCACAGCTGGTCGCCTGGCTGGGGCCGGCCGCAGGGCCGCAGGCGTACGAAATTGGCGCGGACGTCTTCGAGGCGTTTGTGACGCGTGATCCGCAGGCAGCCAGCGCGTTCGTCGCCACGCGCCCGGGCCACTGGCGGGTGGATCTGTACGCGTTGGCGCGGCTGCGCTTGTGCAGCGCGGGCGTGCCGGCCGAGGCCATCCATGGCGGCGAGCTGTGCACCATCTCCGACCCGACGCGGTTTTTTTCGCACCGGCGTGATCGTCGCAGCGGGCGCATGGCCACGCTGGCCTGGATCGCGCCCTGAGCACGCCGCTGTTTGCGCAGGTGCTGGGCGCGGCAGCCTTCGCCCAATTGCCGGCGCCGGTGCGCGCGCTGCACGCGGTGCAGCAGCGGCAGCGCTTCGTTGGCCGTGCGCTGGTGCGCCGCGGTGCGCATCCGCTGGTGCCGCTGCTGGCATGGCTGAGCCGCTTGCCGCACAGCGGACAGGTGGCGGTGGAGGTGGAGTTCCTGGTCGATGCGAACGGCGAGCGCTGGCATCGGCGCTTTGCTGGCCTGCCGATGCACTCACGGATGTGGCGTCACGGCGCATGGTTGCGCGAACACCTGGGCGCAGTGCGTTTCGAGTTCGCACTGCACGCCGATGCCACCGCGCTGTGCTGGCAGGCGCGGCGGGTGTGGGCATTCGGCTGGCTGCCCTTGCCGGCGCACTGGTTCGAGCAGGTGCGTTGCCGTGAGCATGCCGACGACGGCCGCTATGGCTTCCTGGTCGACGTGCATCTACCGTGGGTGGGGCCATTTATTCGCTACGAGGGTTGGCTTGAACCGCACTGAGCACGCCGCGCCGCCTGCCACCATCGTGTTCGATGGCGTGTGCCTGCTGTGCAATGGCTGGGTCAGATTCCTGTTGCGCCACGACCACTGCAGGCGCTATCGCTATGCCGCCATGCAGGGCACGGCCGGGCGCGCATTGCTGGTCCAGCACGGGCTGGACCCGGAGGATCCGCTGTCGTTCCTGCTGGTGGACGCGGCAGGTGCCTGGACCGATACCGATGCAATCGTGCGGGTACTGAGCGGGCTTGGTGGCCCGTGGCGCGTGGCGGCAGTGCTGCGCCTGGTGCCGCGTTCCTTACGTGACATCGGCTATCGCGTGGTGGCACGCAACCGCTACCGCTGGTTTGGCCGCAGCACGCACTGCATGTTGCCCACGCCTGAGCAACGCGCGCTGTTTCTGGATTGATGCCGCCGCATGTGGAATGCGGTGCTGGGTAGGAGCGCGCTTGCGCGCGATGGGGCGTTATCGGCGAGGCCACGTCGCGCGCAAGCGCGCTCCTACGCAGGCTGCGATTTCTAGCGCTTTGGTGATGCCGCCACGTTGTCGATAGGCGCGCAAAACCTAGTCCGCAATGTCTGCCGATATCGGCTGGCACACGCGTGCACGCACCGCAGCTGGTTACGCAGTAGCTGCTTTCGATTGCAGTGCACAGATGGGGATTCGCGCCGCCGTTTTTTAACGACACACATGACGTAGGAGCGCGCTTGCGCGCGATGGGGCTTTATCGGTGAGGCCTCATCGCGCGCAAGCTCGCTCCTACGCGGGTTGCGATTTCTAGCGCTTTGGTGATGCCGCCGCGTTGTCGATAGGCGCGCAAAACCTAGTCCGCAATGTCTGCCGATATCGGCTGGAACACGCGTGCACGCACCGCGGCCGGTCACACAGAGGCTGCTTTCGATTACGGTGCACAGAAGGGGATTCGCGCCGCCGTTTTTTAACGACACACATGACGTAGGAGCGCGCTTGCGCGCGACGAGGCGTTACCGGTGAGGCCCCATCGCGCGCAAGCGCGCTCCTACGAATGCGGGTGGTGTGCGGGGTTACGCCGCCGCACTTCCAAAACTGCCGCGTACCACGTTCGAGCTACCGCGGGTGTCTGATTGCAGGCGGAAGATGGACACCGCATCGGCCAGTTCCACTGCCTGTTCTTCCAGGCTGCGCGCGGCGGCGGTGGCTTCTTCCACCAGGGCGGCGTTGCGCTGGGTCACTTCGTCCAGCTGCGCCACGGTGCGGTTCACCTGCTCGATGCCGCTGGACTGTTCGGCGCTGGCCGAGGTGATCTCGCTCATGATGTCGGTGACGTGCTTCACCGAGCCGACGATCTCGCGCATGGTCGCGCCGGCGCGGTGCACCAGACCCGAGCCCAGTTCCACCTTGTCGGTGGAGTCGGCGATCAACGATTTGATCTCCTTGGCTGCATCGGCCGAACGTCGCGCCAGGGCGCGCACTTCCGAGGCCACCACCGCGAAGCCGCGGCCCTGTTCGCCGGCGCGCGCTGCTTCCACCGCGGCGTTGAGCGCCAGGATGTTGGTCTGGAACGCGATGCCGTCGATGACGCCGATGATCTCGCCGATCTTGCGCGAGGCAGTGCTGATCTGGCTCATGGTGGACACCACATCGTCCATCACCTGGCCACCGTTCTGCGCCACTTCGCCGGTGCCCAGCACCAGCTTGTTGGCCTGCTGCGCGCTGTCGGCATTCTGCTTCACGGTGGAGGTGAGCTCTTCCATGGAGCTGGCGGTTTCTTCCAGGCTCGCGGCCTGTTGCTCGGTGCGTTCGGACAGATCGGTGTTGCCGGCAGCGATTTCCACCGCAGCGCGGCGAATGGTGTCCGACGCGGTCTGGATGCCGCCGATGATTTCGGTCAGGCGGATCACGGTCTGGTTGGTGTCGTCACGCAGGCGCGCGAAAATGCCATGCGCATCGCCATCCACGCGCTGGGTGAGGTCGCCCTCGGCCAGCGCGCTGATCACGCGCGCCAATGCAGCCAGATGCGTTTCCACCGAGTCGTAAATGCGGTTGATGCCTTGCGCCAGCGACAGCAGCACGCCGTCCATGCCGTCCATCTGCATGCGGCGGCTGAAATCGCCAGCGGCAGCGGCATCGATGATCTCGATCAGCGCCTGCTCGGCGTTGACCTGCGCGGTGACGTCCATCCACTGCGCGATGGTGCCGAGCTTGGTGCCGTCGGCGGCGATGATCGGGCTGTAGACGAAGTCGATCTGGCGGCCGAAGAACGGCGCACGCACGGCCTTGGAGGCGGTGAGCGCACGCATACGGTCGATGGCGGCCTGGCTGTCCGGATAGATGTCGCCGATGCTGCCGCCGACGAAACCTTCGGCATGGAAGCTGGGGCGGAAGCTCTGCACGTCCGGCTCGATCAGCTTGAGCATCTTGAGCAGTTTGCGGTTGGCGAACAGCACCTGGCCGTCGTCATCGGCGATGCGGATCATGGTGTCCAGATCGTCCAGCGCCTTGATCACGAACTGGCCGTGGCGCAAGCCTTGCTCCATCACGTCGAGGCGGAGGGCGAGCTTGTCCTGGGTGGCTTGCAGGGTGCGCAGCAACGGCGCGAGTTCGCCGCTGGCGCTGCGCGCGTCCAGGCGCTGGAAGCGGCCTTCGCCGATGGCGGCAATGGCGGTGACTGCCTGGTCGAGCTGGGTGGCAGTGCGCCGGCGCGACCACCACCACAGCCCCGCACTGGCGGCGCCGAGCACCAGTAATGCCGGTAGCAGCGTGCCCAGGGTGTGCCAGAAGCCGCCGGGCATGGCCGTGGCGGCGTAGACGGCAAGCAGGATCAGCAACGCGGCCTGCGCCGCGGCCGGCAACCAGGCTGTCCAGGTGGCACGCGCAACGTTCCGGCCGGTGGGCGGAGGAGAGGCGGGTGCGGCATCGAGGGTAGGCAACATAGGCTGGTGTCCGACTGGTGTTCTGGGTGGGGAGCGCGTCCGGCAGTGTGTAGCTGCAAGGGGGTATCGGCGGCCGGGCCCGAATCATGACGGTGTGAAGGCGCCGTTCGTCGGAATCAGCACGCCGGTACCCTAAAAATGCCGATGTGCTTGATTTGGAAGCGGTTTCAGTCCTGAGGCAGGGTTGGACGCTCCCGGCGATTTCCTGACGAAGCGCACATTTATTTTGTTATTGAAATGTGAACTTTCGGCCTGCCCGACAGTGCATGGGGTTCAAGACGAAGGGTGCAGCCTGCGCTCCGTATCCCAGGCAGGAACCCCCCGCGATGGCGAGGCTGGGCCGATCGCCGCTGCCGCATCGCAGCTCGCCCCGCGGGCAATGGCGTGCGCTAACTCGCTGTGATTCGCTTGCGGCCGCACGCACGACGCGGCGGGAAGTGCCCCTCGGAGCGCGGCGCTCTTCAGGCACGCACAAAAAAACCGGCCGTCTTGCGACGGCCGGTTCAACGTCACTGCACAACCTCAGACGTTATTTGGCGCTGGCGGCCGCGTCGTCGGGCAGTGCCCAGGCAATGACGCTGTCGCCGGACTTGGTTTCCATGCGGTCATGGCCACCCACCGCGGCAACGATGTACTGCTTGCCATCGATGGTGTAGCTCAGCGGCGCGGCCTGCGGGCCCGCAGGCACGCGGGTCTCCCAGACCTGCTTGCCGGTGCGGGTGTCAAAGCCGCGGATGAAGTTGTCCAGGCTGGCACCGATGAAGGTGACGCCGCCGGCAGTGGCCAGCGAGCCGCTGTTGTTCGGGGTGCCGATCTCGAACTTGGTCTTGGACGGGATGCCCATTGGGCCCTGGTCGTAACCGGTGCCCAGCGGACGGCGCCAGATCACCTGCTGCGTGCGCAGATCCACGCCGGAGATATAGCCCCACGGCGGTGCCACGCACGGCGTGTTGAGCGGCGACATCCACGGCTCCTTGCGCGCGCCATAGGCCAGGCCTTCCTGCGCCATGTAGCCCTTGGTCTTGCTGCTGCCGTTGAACACCGACATCACGCCCAGCTCGTTCATCACCGTGCGCGGGTAGACGTGCTCGGTATAGGGCAGGCGGTTGCTGTTCATCACCATGATGCCGCGCTGCAGATCGACCGACACGCCGCCCCAGTTGATGCCGCCATGGTTGCCGGTGAACGACAGCGAGCCCTGCAGGCTTGGCGGGGTGAACATGCCTTCGTACCGCAGCTTCTTGAACTCGATGCGGCAAGCGAGCTGGTCGAACGGGGTCATGCCCCACGCGTCAGATTCAACGATGGTCTCGTAGTCACGGCTGGGCGCACCCACGGTGTTGGGCATGCCCGGCGACACCGGCTGGGTGGATGCGGTCCAGTCGCCATGGTCGGTGCCCTGCGGCACGGCGATCTGCTTGACAGGCATGATCGGCTGGCCGGTGGCCCGGTCGAGCACGAACACCTGGCCGGACTTGGTGGCCTGGATCACGGCGGGGCGGGTGCCACCGCCGGCAACCGGCCAATCAACCAGGTTCGGCTGCGGGCCGATGTCGTAGTCCCACAGATCGTGATTGACGGTACGGAAGTGCCAGCGCTCCTTGCCGGTTGCCGCATCCACGGCCACCAGCGAGGCGGTGTATTCCTCTTCCTGCGGGGTGCGGCCCTTGCCGAAGAAGTCGCCGGCAGCGTTGCCGGTGGGCAGATACACCAGCCCCAGCTCGTCATCGGCGGCCATCAGCGACCACACGTTCGGGGTGGAGCGGGTATAGGTCTGGCCGGCCGGCGGTTCGGCGGTGATGGCCGGGTTGCCCAGATCCCAGGCCCAGCGCAGCTGGCCGGTGAGCGCGTCGAAGCCGCGCACCACGCCGGACGGCGCATCGCGTTCCTGACCGTCGCGCACCTGCCCGGTGGGCTGGATCACCACACCGCGCATGACCACCGGCGGCGAGGTCGGGCCGACGAAGCCCGGCTTGGTGTTGCCGGTGCCGGCATTGAGGTCCACATAGCCGTTGTTACCGAAGCTGGCGCAGAGCTTGCCGGTCTGCGCATCCAGCGCACCCAGGCGGCCATCGACCATCGGCCAGAAGATCCGCGTCGGGCACTCGGCAGTGCCTTCCGGCGCCTGGTAGTACGACACGCCGCGGCATGTGGTGGCGGCCACGCCGGCCATCGCCTTCGGATTGGTCTGCGGGTCGAAGCGCCAGCGCTCCTTGCCGTTGGCCGCCTCCACCGCAATCACCTTCTGGGTCGGGGTGCAGATGTAGAGCAGGTCGCCGACCTTGAGCGGGGTGTTCTGGAACGCATAGCCCAGCTTGGAATCCTTCGGCTTGAGATCGCCGGTATGGAATTCCCAGGCCACCTTGAGGCCCTTGACGTTCTCCGGCGTGATCTGCGCGCCGGGGGTGTAATGGTTGGACAGGTTGGAACCGGCGTAGGCGGTCCAGTTACTGGCATCGTGGTTGGCCGCCACGTTCCCGTCCGGGCTGGGCACGCTGCCACGGCTGAACGGCGTTGCCGCATCGGCCGGCTGCTTGGATGCATCGGCCAGTTCCACATTGCGCGGCACCAGCAGCGGCCACAGGATCAGCGCCGCACCCAGCACCGGCAGCACGCCGGTGACCACGACATAGCCGAGCCCGGACAACGGCTGCATGCGCCGCCGCGCCACGCCCCAGAACGGCAACAGCACCAGGCCGAGCACCGAGATCCAGGCCAGACGTGGGATCAGGCCCCAGCCATCCAGGCCCACTTCCCACAGCGCCCACACGATGGTGGCCGCCAACGTAGCGCCAAACAGCCACAGGCCAGCGCGTTTGCCCAGTGCCAGCAGCACACCGGCCACCAGCACGGCGATACCGGCCAGCACGTAATACCAGGAGCCGCCAACGGCCACCAGGCGCCCGCCTTCATAGGCGAGCGCCGCACCAAGCACGGCGAGCACCACGGCATAGGCTACCAACAGCCAAGTGCCGAGCCCGCGTTTAGAGGATTGATCAGTCATTTTGAGTTATCAGGAAGGACCCGGGCACCAAACAAACGGTGCAGGTCGTGGAGGGAGAGAGGCAGCGGACTGGCGAAAGCGGCCGCACCTGGATATGAACGCGCCGCCCCTCCCAGGGTCCTCGGCGCTAATCATGTGAATATTTTAGACCCATCCTTATCCCGTGTCCGTGACGGAATAGGAACCATCGGTCCAACCTGCACACCTGAAGCACACGAAGTAGGCAAAAACTAAACGCAATTGCTGATTCGTTGACTGATAGTCGTTAGTCGCCGGTCGCCTGTGCTGATTGCCGATACTAGTGACGGTGCCGATTCTTGAATTTCTCTAATCAGCTTCGGTGACGCACACGTAGCTCATATCCGTAGCCTCGCTGTCGCTGTCGCTGTCGCTGTATTGCCCTGTTTGCGATCAACACATCGATCGGCCGCCCCCCCAAGCCTGAGACTTGGCTCAGCACCGCTGTTCCGCTCTTGCTCCGCTTCACCCAGTCGCCTTAAAGCAAGCCGAGCACCGCAGCCACGCGTGGCCGAAGAGGTGCCCTTGTCTGAGCGTAGCGAGTTTGGGCGCCGTGCCGCGCGTGGCGAGGAGCGCAGGGCACAGGTGCGGCTTCACCGCACCGGATTGCGTCGGCGACAGCGGTTTTGGTTCCTTTCGCCAAGACAAAAGAAACTCGCGCCGCAGGCGCGAAAGCTCTGCACTTGCATTGTTTTGCCGTGAAGTGCCTTGCATCGAAAGACGCTATCAACAACTCAGCAGCTGAACCCCTGCGCGCAGTCATCTAGGCAACGCTTTCTCACGCTGACGGCGAGAAAATTGCATCAACGCAGTGACGCGAAACGCGACAGCGCGCATGAAACAGCCAGACTCAGATATCGGCCAACGCCTGCAAATACCGTTGCCGCCAATGATTGATGTTGTTCTTGCGCAAGTGATCCATCATCGCGTGCCAACGCTCCACCCGCGTCGCCAACGGCATGCTCGCCGCCGTCGCAATCGCGTCGGCCACACCATCCAGATCATGCGGATTGACCAACAGCGCCTCTTTCATCTCATCGGCTGCACCGGCCAGCAACGACAACACCAGTACACCCGGATTCTCCGGATCCTGTGCTGCCACAAATTCCTTGGCGACCAGATTCATGCCGTCGCGCAATGGCGTTACCAGGCCCACGGCCGCAGCGCGATAAAACCCGGTCAACGTGGCATGGCTGAAGTTCTGGTTGACGTAACGCAGCGGCGTCCAATCCGGCTCCGCATGACCACCGTTGATATGCCCGGCGATCTGCTCAAGCTGCCCGCGCAGCTGGCGATATTCGTTGACGTCCCCGCGCGAGACCGGCGCGATCTGCAGATAGGTGAGGCTGCCGGATTGATCCGGATAGCGCTCCAGATAGCGCTCAAACCCCTGGAAGCGCTCGGGCAGACCTTTGGAATAATCCAGGCGATCCACGCCGATCGCGAGCTGGCGCCCACGCAGGCTTTCGCGCAGATCGCGCACTGCCTGCTTGGAGACCGACGCCTTGGCCTGATTGGCAATCAGGTCGGTATCGATGCCGATCGGGAACGCAGCGGCGCTGAAGCGACGCCCACCCGGGCCTTCCACCAGGTCGCCCTCCAGCACGCGTCCGCCACCGAACAGGCGCACATACGCCTTGAAGCGTTCGGCATCGCGCTGGGTCTGGAAGCCAACCAGGTCGTAGGCGTAGAACGTGCTGAACAAGCGCGCGTGATCCGGCATTGCCTGCATCAAGTCGGCCGACGGCATCGGCACATGCAGGAAGAAGCCCATCTTGCAGCCCACACCGAGCTCGCGCAGCATCGCGCCGAGCGGAATCATGTGGTAATCGTGGATCCACAGCGTGTCGCTGTCCTTGAGCAAGGGCGCCAGCTTCTCGGCGAACAGGCGATTGACGCGCATGTAGCCCTCGCGGGTGGCGCGGTCGTAATCGACCAGGTCCAGGCGGAAGTGCAGCAGCGGCCACAGCGTGCGATTGGCGAAGCCGTTGTAGTAGGAATCGATGTCGCGCTTGTTGAGGTCCATGGTGACGAACTTGATGTCACCGTCGGTCTGCTCGTGCATGCCGCCGCTGTCGCCGCGCACGGTCTTGCCGCTCCAGCCGAACCACACCCCGCCGCGCTCCTTCAGCGCCGCCAACAAGCCCACTGCCAGGCCGCCGGCACGGCTTTCGCCAGGCACGGCCACACGATTGGATACCACCACCAGACGACTCATGACGCCTCCTGCCAACTCCGCGACAAGCGCATTGCTGCAATGATCAAGCCCACATGCGAATAGGTCTGGGGGAAATTGCCCCAGGCTTCGCCGTTTTCAAACGATAGGTCTTCAGAGAGCAAGCCGAGGTGATTACGGCGCGAAAGGATGCGCTCGAACAATTCACGCGCCTCGTCCTTGCGCCCGATCGCGGCCAGTGCATCGATGTACCAGAACGTGCAGATGGTGAAGCTGGTTTCCGGCTCACCGAAGTCATCCGGTGCGATGTAGCGGTATAGCGCGTCGCCATGCTTGAGCACGCGGCCGACTGCCTCGACCGTGTGCACGAAGCGCGGATCGTCGTTGGCCACGATGCCAATGTCGGCCAGCAGCAATAGCGAGGCGTCCAGGCGATGGCCACCCAGGGTGTCGGTGAAATGGCCGTGTTCGTCGCTCCACGCCTCGGCCAACACGCGTTCGCGGATGGTGTCGGCGCGCTCGCGCCAGTACATGCTGCGATCGTCCAGCGCGAGCCGTTCGGCGATCTTCGACAACCGGTCGCAGGCCGCCCAGCACATCGCCGCGGTATAGGTATGCACCTCGGCGCGGCCGCGGAATTCCCACAGGCCCGCATCCGGCACGTTGTGCAGGGCGAAGGCACGCTCGCCCAAGGGTTCGAGCTTGCGGAACGTGGACGCGTCGCCTTGATCTTTCAAGCGCAGGTCGAAGAACAACTGCGTGGAGGCCAGCACCACGCTGCCGTAGACATCGTGCTGCTGCTGGATCCAGGCCAGGTTGCCACGACGCACCGGGCCCATGCCGCGGTAGCCGTCCATGGTGTCGACTTCGTGCTCTTCCAGCTGCGATTCGAAGCCGATGCCGTACAGCGGCTGCATGGTGCCGTCGGTGGTGGCAATGTTGAAGATGTAGCCGATGAACTGCTCCATCGTGCGCGTGGCGCCCAGGCGATTGAGCGCACGCACCACGAAGGCGGCGTCGCGCAGCCAGCAATAGCGGTAGTCCCAGTTGCGCGGTGTGTTGGGCGCTTCCGGTATCGAGGTGGTCATTGCCGCGATGATTGCGCCACTGTCTTCGTACTGGCAGAGCTTGAGCGTGATCGCACTGCGGATCACCGCTTCCTGCCAGTCCAGCGGAATCGACAGATAGCGCACCCATTCGCGCCAGTACTCTTCGGTGCGTTCCTGCGCTTCCTGTACATAGCCGGTGAGCGAGCGGGTGAGCGATTCGTCCACGCCCAGCACCAGGCTGACCGGATGGCTGAGCACGAACGGCAGGCCGTCGCGGACAAAGCGCACCGGCACATCGGTGGTCAGGCGCAGGGTGAAGTCCGGCAGCACCCAGCGGATGTGGTTGCTGCCCCAGGTGGTATCCGGCGTGCGGCCGCCCCAATCGGCTAGCGGGCGTGCGCGCACCACGATGCGCGGGTTGCCGGCCAGTGGGCGGATCTGCCGGATGATGCTCACCGGCCGATAGAAGCGGCCGTTGTTGCGCCAGCGCGGGGCGAAGTCGATCACCTCGACTTCGCCGCCCTTGCTGTCGCGCAGTACCGTGCGCAGCACCGCGGTATTGGGCAGGTAGTGTTGTTCGCTGCTCTCGAAATCCTCGAGTTCCACCGCGAAGTCGCCACCTTCGCCCTTGGGCGAGAGCAGCGAGCAAAACGCAGGGTCACCGTCGAACGCCGGCAGGCAGCTCCACACCACGCGTGCCTGGCGGTCCACCAGTGCACCAAAACTGCAATTGCCGATGACGCCCAGATCCAGAGAAGACTCGGTCATGAAATGCGTAACGTCCTGGGGGAAAAACGATGGGGAGCGCGTAACGCGCTCACGCGGTATGCGCGTTGCGCTGCAACCAGGCATGCACGGCGGCGGTGCCTGACACGCGGAAACGTGCGTCGGTCTGCGCGCGGTCGCCGACCAGCACGCTCCAGCCGCCGAGGCGATTGGCCGCCTGGAAACCGAATTCGTCGGTGAGATCGTCGCCGACAAACACCGGCGTGCGGCCCGCAAATGCCGGCTGCTGCATCAGCTGCTCGACCGCCAGGCCCTTGTTGCTGCCTTCGGGAACAAATTCAACGACGTGATCGCCGGGCTGCAGGCGGTAACCAGACAGCGCCGCGATTTCCTGCTGTGCGAAGGCGAGTACGTCGGGGCCGGCAAGTGGTTGCGCGCGCCAATGCAGAGCGACGCTGACGCCTTTGTCTTCGACCAGCACGCCAGGATGTTGATGCGTGAGTGCAGCGGCGCGTTTATGCAAGCCGTGCAACCACTCGGACGTGTCTTGCGGCATCGCGGCGCGTGCAGCGATATCGCTGCGGAGTTCATGTCCGTGCAGGCCGGCTGCTGGGAGCAGCAGCGGTGCGAACAAGGCGTCCAGTTGCGACAGCGGTCTGCCGCTGACCAGAGCCACTGCGCCGTTGAGGCGATCGCTCAGACGCTCGATCGCCGCGCGGACCTCGGGCAAGAGCCGCACAGCCTCGGGGCTGTCGGCAAAGTCGATCAGGGTACCGTCCACGTCCAGGAACAATGCGCAGGCATCGTCCAGCAATGGCGGCGACGGAAGGGGGGAATGCAAGTCTGCCATCGCGCTAGTGTGCGCAAAGCGATGTGATATTCAGGTTATGCAACGGCGACTGCCATCCCTTCTCCCCTCGGGAGAATGTGCCCCGCAGGGGCGGATGAGGGTACGGGCAAAGCCTCGTGCAGTTGGAACGCCACGAGGGCTTCGCTCCGTACCCTCACCCCAACCCCTCTCCCGCAGGAGAGGGGCTAAAGCGGTAGCCTCGGTGTTCTCCCTTCTCCCCTCGGGAGAAGGTGCCCCGAAGGGGCGGATGCGGGTACGTGCGAAGCCTCGTGCAGTTGGAACGCCACGAGGGCTTCGCTCCGTACCCTCACCCCAACCCCTCTCCCGCAGGAGAGGGGCTAAAGCGGTAGCCTCGGTGTTCTTCCCTTCTCCCATCGGGAGAAGGTGCCCCGAAGGGGCGGATGAGGGCACGAGCGAAGCTTCGTGCAGTTGGAACGCCACGAGGGCTTCGCTCCGTACCCTCACCCCAACCCCTCTCCCGCAGGAGAGGGGCTAAAGCGGTAGCCTCGGTGTTCTCCCTTCTCCCCTCGGGAGAAGGTGCCCCGCAGGGGCGGATGCGGGTACGGGCAAAGCCTCGTGCGGTTGGAATGCCACGAAGGCTTCGCTCCGTACCCTCACCCCAACCCCTCTCCCGCAGGAGAGGGGCTAAAGCGGTAGCCTCGGTGTTCTTCCCTAGCCTCGGTGTTCTTCCCTTCTTCCCTTCTCCCCTTGGGAGAAGGTGCCCCGCAGGGGCGGATGAGGGTACGGGCAAAGCCTCGTGCAGTTGGAACGCCACGAGGGCTTCGCTCCTTACCCTCACCCCAACCCCTCTCCCGTAGGAGGGGGGCTAAAGCAGTCTCTCTGAGGAGAGAGGTCTCAAGCTCTTCGCTTTCGCTCAGAAGCTATACCGCACCCGTCCATACCAGTACGCGCCATTGCTGCCGATCGGCGATAGCACGTCGTAGGGCAGGTTGCCGAAGTAGGCGATGTCGTCGATGGAGCGGTCCGAGTAGTTGTCCAGGATGTTCTGGCCGCCGATCGCCAGCGTCCATTGCGTGCCCAGGCGGTATTCGGCTTCCAGGTCCAACTGCCATTCCGCACCGTAGGTCTGGCGCGGCACGAAGCCGGCACCGAAGTCGAACACGCGGGTGGCGCTGCCGTAGCGGTTGATGCGGCTCTGCAGGTTCCAGTGCTCGTTGCTCCAGTTGGCGGCGAGCGATGCGCGGGTGCGCGGGGCTGCATCGGTGAGCGTGTTGCTCTCTTCCACGCCGAACAGCACGTAGTCCGGATCCAGCGCCAGCAGTTGCGACGGCGTGGCGATGACGTTCTTCAACTCGGTCTTTGCGTAGCTGTAGGTGCCGGTCAGCAGCAGATCGCCGCCGAAGGCGTACTGGCGCCAGTTGGCGACCAGCTCGGCGCCGCGGGTGCGGGTGTCGGCGGCGTTGAGGAAGTAGCTGGCGCTCTGCACGGCGGTGACGCCGAAATTCTGCTGCACGAAATCGGTGAGGCTGCTGCCGGTGATGTCTTCGGACAGCGCGATGCGGTCGTCGATGTCGATCTGGAAGAAGTCCAGCGACAGGTCGAAGTGATCGCCCAGCTTGCTGGTGAAACCCAGGCTGGCGTTGATCGACTTTTCCGGCTTCAGATCGGTGGCACCGAGCGCGCGGGCGATCGGGTTGTTGACCGACAGCAGGCGGCCCTGGGTCAGGCGGCCGGCGGCGTCGTAACCGGTGGAGGTGGCTTCGTACCCGATCTGGCTGAGCGAGGGCGCACGCACGTTGTTGGAGACCGCACCGCGCAGCGCGAATACCGGTGCGAAGGCGTAGCGTGCAGCCAGCTTGCCGGTCCATTGGCTGCCGAAATCCTGGTAGTGCTCGTAGCGGCCGGCCAGATCGGTGGAGAACTTGTCGCCGAACTGGCTGGACACGTTGGCGTAGACGCTGGCCACATTGCGCGACAGGTCGGCTTCGTCCTGCGGGGTGAGCCCGCCGCCGGCCTGCGAGCCGGTGGGGCGATCGGTGAACGGGCCGGCCACGTAGCTGGCCGGGTCGCCGGCATGCGTGCGGTACTGCTCACGGCGGAATTCGGCGCCGGTGCCGAAGGTGTGGGTGGCACCGGCCGCATCGAACACGCGGGTCAAATCGAAATTGCCCACGGTCTGCGCAAAGGCGAAATCACCGGTCTTGAAGCGCGTGGTGCTGCCCGGCCCGAGCGAGGCGTTGAGCGAGTTGCGCAGCCGGTAGGTGAAGTCGTTGCGGCCGTAATCCAGGCTGGCGTCGTAGTCCCAGTCGCCCCATTGCCCGCGGGCGCCGGCCACGATCTGCAGATCGCGGTTTTCGCCTTCGGAAATCGGGCGGTAGCCGTTGGGGTAGATCTCGCGCCAGTTGGCGCTGCTGTCCGGGTAACGGAAGTAATTGGCGCCTTCGGTGTCGCGCTGGTTGTAGGTACCGAAGGCGTAGAACTCGCCGGTGGCACTGAACGGAATCTTGGTGTTGAGCCAGGCGTTCAGGCCCTTGGTAGCCCCATCGCCAAGCACGTAATTGCGCTGGCCGGCCAGGGCCAGGTTGGCGGGGGTCTGTTCTTCGAACGGCGGAATCTGATCGAACCCGGCGCGGTTGGTCGCCTCGCGGTTCTTCAGCTCCAGGCCCACCTTGAAGAAGCCACCGTCATCGCCCAGCAGCGTGCCGACCTTGGCGCTGGCGTAGCTGGTCTGGCCATCGGTGACGCGCCGATTGATCGGCTCCACATCGGTGTTGTACGCACCGAAGCTGGCTTCCAGTTCACCGCGCTCGGGGTTGTCGTCCAGGATCACGTTGATGACCCCGGCGATGGCATCGGAGCCGTATTGCGCACCGGCGCCGTCGCGCAGCACTTCGATGCGCTTGATGGCGTTGATCGGGATGGAATTGAAATCCACCGGCGTGGTGCCCTTGCCGATCTTGCTGTCGGTGTTGACCAGTGCCGAGGTGTGGCGGCGCTTGCCGTTGACCAGCACCAGCACCTGGTCGGGGGAGAGCCCGCGCAGCTGTGCGGCGCGGATATGGTCGGCGCCGCCGGAGTTGGACTGGCGCGGGAAGTTGAAGGACGGCAGCAGCGCCTGCAGCGCGCTACCCAGTTCACCGTTGACCACGCCGGCCTTGCGGATGTCCTCGGCGGTGAGCACGTCCACCGGCACCGTGGATTCGAGCACGGTGCGGTCGCTGGCACGGGTGCCGGTGACGATCACCGTGTACAGCGTGGTGGCGCCGGGCGCGGCTTGCTGGGCCTGGGCGCTGGCGCTGAGGACGGCGGCCACGGCCAGGCCGATAACCGAAAGGGTGGGGCGGGTCATGCTGTCTCCTGAAATACGGCAGGCCGCCGCGCGTCGGCATCCGGCCGCGCTGGCGTGCAAGGTGGGGACCGGGAGTGTTCCACTTCCATCCGGATGGAGAGATATTATCGTGTTGTTCAGGCCGGCGCGAGATGGCACAGTGCCCCCGCGCCGGCATGAGCTGATATCCCGCCTGCATGAGCCGGCCCCCCCCCTGGAGAGATCGATGAAGTTGTTGCCGTCCTGCCTGTTCGCCGCCGTGTTGGCGTTGTCTGCCTGCGCCACCACGCCGGGGCACGCGCCGGCCTCCACCACCGCCAGCCTGCAGGGCGATGCCGCGCGCCCGGCGGCAGCGCGGGGCTGGGTGCGGAGCGAGCTGTATTTTGGAGTGGGCGAGGAAACCGGCCCGGCCGACCGCCCGCAGACCCGCACCATCAGCGACGCGCAGTGGCGCGCGTTCCTGGACAAGGAAGTGACCCCGCGCTTTCCGGACGGGCTCACCGTGTTCGACGCCGACGGCCAGTGGCTGTTCCGCGGCGCCAAGGAACCGAACCGGCTCGGCACCAAGGTGCTGGTGATCCTGCACGAAGACAGCCCGCAGCGGCGCAACGACATCGAGGCGATCCGCCTGGCGTGGAAGCAGGCCACCGGTCACCAGTCGGTGCTGTGGGCGCGGCAGCCAGTGGACGTGTCGTTCTGAGCCGGATCCCTGCGGGCAGCCGCATGCGCCGCCGCTGGCAGGTGCCGCACCTTGGCACCGTGGCACGCGACGGTGTGCTTGCCGCAGCTGCGCTGCTCACGTGCGCCGCGTCGGCACGCGACACCCACGTGCAACTGATGCTCGATGCGCACACCCGCGCCACTGCCAGCCTGGTCGGCACGCGCCTGCATGTGGTGCTGGCGCCCGGCGGCCAGCAGCAATGGCTGGACGCGGACCTGGACGAAGGCGAAGCCACCGGCAGCGTGCGCAGCGACGATTACAACTTCGATGGCCATCCGGATCTGGCAGTGACCGTGATGCTCGGGCAGGTCAACGAAGCCACGCGGGTGTTCCTGTATGACCCGGCGCAGCGGCAGTTTCGCCTGCTGGCCGCGCCTACGCGCCCGCAGGTGCAATGCGCAGGGTTCTGGAATCTCACCCCGGACCCGCAGCAGCGCAGCCTGAGCAGCTCCTGCCGCAGCGGGCCAATGTGGTACGCGGACGTGTACCGCTACGACGCCGCTGGGCGCCTGTATGTGTCCACCACCCAGCAGCCGATTGCCGCGCAGGCGATCCTGGACGTGCTGGGCCCGGGTACCGAAGAGGGCATGCCGTTTTCGGTGTGGCCGCGTTTCGATGCGCAGGGCAGGGTGATCGGCACGGAGATCGGCCAGAGCCTGGAAGCGCCCCGGCCTGCCACATTTCAGGTGCAGGTGCCGCGCTTGCCGCTGTATGCCACGCCCACCGCGACCACCACGCGGCGCTATCTGATCGAGGGCGATCGCCTCGAAGCGCTGGACGTGAGCACGGACCAGACCCGTCTGCAGATGCGGTTTCGCAGTGCCGGCCATGCGGAGAGCACTGGCTGGATCCGCGCCGACCAGGCCATGCCCTGAGTCGTCGCGTGCATATGGATAACGCCGCAGGCGGTCCTCAGCGGCGGCGCTGCAGCAGCACGCTCTGATCCACCGCGCCGCTGTCACGCATGCGGGGCAGCGGCTACCATCGCCTGTCCCCACGCATCCTGGCTCCCATGTCGGCCCCTTCCTCGCGTACTGCGGCACCGCCGCGCTGGTTCGTCTCCGGCGACCTCAATGGCTTCTTCGGCCTGGTGGTCGACAATCTCTCCATCCTCGGCTTCATCGCGATGGCGTTGATCGGCCTGTTCCAGTTCCCGCCCGACGTGGTGTACGGCCGCATGTTCCCCGGCACCGCATTCGGCGTGCTGGTGGGCAATTTGCTCTACACCCTGATGGCGCGTCGCCTCGCCCGGCGCACCGGTCGTGACGACGTCACCGCCATGCCCCTGGGCCTGGATGCGCCCACCAGCATCGGCATGGCGCTATTGGTGCTGGGCCCGGCGTTTGCCAGCTTCAAGGCGCAGGGACTGGACCCGCAGGCCGCGGCGATCGCCACCTGGAAACTGGGCATGGCCGCGCTGGTGGTGATGGGGCTGCTCAAGCTGGTGCTGTCGTTTGTTGGCGAAGCGGTTACGCGCGCGCTGCCACGCGCCGCATTGCTGGGCTCCATCGCCGGCATCGCGCTGGTGCTGATGGGCCTGTTGCCGCTGCTGGAAACCCTGCGCTCGCCGGTGGCCGGCTTCGTCACCCTGGGCTTGTTGCTGTATGTGCTGCTGGCCAAGGGCCGCCTGCCGATCAAGTTGCCCGGGGTGCTGGTGGCCTTCGTGATCGGCACGGCGCTGTATTACGGCCTGGGGCTGGCCGGCCTGGGTGCGCCTGGATTTGCGGTCCCGGCCTGGGTGGCGCCCCAGGTGGTGTTGCCGCTGCCGAATCTGGGCTTTATCGATGGCTTGCCGTCCACCTTGCCGTATCTGCCGTTGCTGCTGCCGTTTGGCCTGTTGATGGTGGTGGGCGGGATCAACGTGAGCGAAAGCGCGCGTGCGGCCGGCGATGATTACCGCACCCGCGACATCCTGCTGGTGGAAGCACTGGCCACGTTGGTGGCCGGCGTCTGCGGCGGTGTGGCGCAGACCACGCCGTACATTGGCCAACCTGCTTACAAGCATATGGGCGCACGCACTGGCTATACGCTGCTGACCGGGTTGTTCGTCGGCATCGGCGGCATGCTCGGCATCATCAGCGGGTTGGTGCAGTGGCTGCCGTTGGCGGTGCTGGCGCCGATCATCGTGTACGTGTCGATCGACATCACCACGCAGGCCTTCCAGGCCACGCCGAAGCAGCACGCCGGTGCGATGGTGCTGGGCTTTTTGCCATCGGTGGCCTACCTGCTGGCGATCAAGGCACCAATCTGGATCGCGCCGGAGCAATTGGTGGCGCTGACCACCAAGGTCGACAGCCATGGCCTGCCGGAACTGGCCGTGGTCTTCGCGCTGGGCAATGGCTTCATCATCACCGCGATGTTGTGGATTGCGGCGGTGGTGGCGATGATCGACGGCAGGCTGCGGCGCGGCGCGGTGTTCCTGCTGGTCGCGGCCGGGCTGACTTTGTTCGGGTTGATCCACTCGGTGGACCCGCGCGGCGGCATCTATCTGCCCTGGTCGCTGCAGGGCCTGGCGCGTGTGATCAGCTGGCAATTCGTGGGTGCGTATGTGGCGATGGCGGCAACGCTGCTGCTGCTGTCGCTGCTGCCGGCACGTAAAGAGACGCTGGCATGAATCGGCGCGCGCACGCGCTGCGGGTGGTGCTGGCCGGTGCGGCGTTGCTGGCCAGCGGTGGCGCGTGGTCTGCATCGTTCGACTGTGCGCGCGCAAGCACGGCGGTGGAACAACGCCTGTGTGCGGTGAAGGCGCTGGGCCTGCTCGACGAACGCCTGGATGCGTCCTATCAGGAACTGCTGCAGACCACGCCGCGCAGCGCGGTGGCCGCTGTGCGCGAGCAGCAACGCGCCTGGCTGCGGCAGCGCAATGCCTGCGCGCAGAACGCCACGCCGGACGACTGCCTGCAGCGCAGCCTCACTGCCAGGGCCGATGCGCTGGACACGGCGCTGGCCGCGCAACAACAGGCCCTGGACCGCATCATTGCCAGCATCCCGAGCGCACCGGCGGCCGCGGCGCGCCAATTGCAGGCCTACGACACGCCGCTGGCGTCGGCGTGGTTGGTGTACCTGCATCAATTCGTGCCGGCCGCGGGTGTCGATGCAGCGCTGTCTGCGGCGCGTTTTCAGAGTGCGCGCGCGGCATTGCGCAAGGTCGACAGCTTTGCCGATTCGGTGCTGAACGATGAGGCCACCGGTCCTGACGTGCAGGAACCGGACAAGACACTGACGCTGTTGCGCATGTGGATCGAACGCAACGACAGCACGCGCCCGTATGTGCATTGCTTCATCTTCAGCACGCTTGGCGAGCCGGCGTACGAGGCATTCGGCCCGCTGTACGGTTCCACCCGCGACAGCTTCGCGCCGTTGTGCGAGCCGCCGGGCGGCCTGTTCGCGCTGCCGGCCTGGACCCAGCTCGATGCGGCGTTTGCGTCGTTGATCGAATCGATCAGCAAGGACGCCGGCACCATTCGCTACGCCAGCTACGCCGAGTGGGAGGTCATCGCGCTGCGTGCGTCGGTGTCGCCATTGCTGTATCTGCAGCCGGCCTTGCGCAAGCGCTATAGCGGCGATCCTGACCAGGCGTTGGCTGCCTGGACCGGCGACGCCAGCGCATGGCCGGCCGACGACCGCAAGGCCGCACGTGCACTGCTGCCGAAGGTGCGTGCCGACACCGCCGCCTGGCTGGTGCGCGAGAAGCACTTGCCGGCCGCACAGGCGCAGCAAGTGGCTGTTGCGATTGTCACTGCCTGGGTGGACGCCCGCCTGGACTTCGACAGCTGAGGCAGCGGCGGCCTGCAACCGCGACTGCATGGCAGTTGCGGATGCGCTGGTTGGCCGCGCGCTTTCGTTGCTTGCGGTGACGCACGTGTTTGCGGCGAGGCGTAAACGCGGGGCTCGTTTGTTATTTGCGAAAACCGACTATCGCTGGCGTGCTGCCGCGCTTGGAGGCCGCATGTAGCCTGCGTGTGCTGCAGCTTCCCTGCGGCGTTCGCAGTCTCTGGCACCTATTCACACGACTGAGCAGCGGCGCTTGGCTGCGCATGGCGGCTGCTGCGCTGCGCAGATGCGCGTGCAGCAGCCCGGACGCGTGCAGTAATCGATGGAACCACCGCGCGATCGCATGGTCACACCTTGGTGTGTTGTCGATTTCTAGGAGTTCCCTGATGCAATCCAGACCTTCGCGCTGGCCGTGGCTGCTGGCGATTCCGGTCGTGATCGGTGCCGGATGGTGGCTGTTCCGCGGCACTGTCGAGGCGCCCAATGCGGCTTCCACGCCCAAGCCCACAGCCGTGGCGGCTGCGGCGCCCACACCGCCCGCGCCCGCTGCCCCCAGCGCGCCACAGCACCCGCTGCCGGCGCACCCGGCCGATGCCGCCGATGCGGCAATTCCACCGCTGGCGAAAAGCGATAGCGCCGCCTGGGAGGCCCTGCGCGCGCTGGTGCCCGACGAGGCTGCGCTAGCCATCGTGCTGCGCGATCACCTGATCCAGCGTGCGGTGGTGATGATCGACAACCTCACCCAGCCCAGCATGAGCCGACGTGCCTCGGTGTTGCAGCCGGTGCCCGGTGAGTTGCAGGTGGCCGAGGCCGACGGGCGCAGCGTGATCGACACCCCCAACGCCACACGTTACGCACCCTACGTGGCCGCGTTCACCGCGCTGGATGCACAGGCGCTGGTCGCCACGTATGTGCGCTTCTATCCACTGATCCAACAGGCGTATGCGGAGCTGGGCGCGCCGGACCGTTATTTCAATGATCGCCTGATCGCGGTGATCGATCACCTGCTGCTGACCCCGGAAGCGGCGCAGCCGATCGTGGTGGTGAAAGACGAGCGCGGGCGTTACCGCTACGCGGATCCGGCGCTGGAGTCGCTTTCGGTGGGCCAGAAGGCCCTGCTGCGGCTTGGCCCGACCCAGGCGGCAGCGGTAAAGGCGCAGTTGCAGCGAATCCGTGCGGCGGTGCTGCGCGGGCGGTGAGCGGTATCTAGTCAGGCAGCGCGTCGATCACGCTGCCGAAGACCTGTGCTTAAACACGGCCGCCATCGGCCACACTGGTCGCAGCACGCGCTGGCGCGCGGCGACCGGTGGCGTGCTGGCCTGCTTCAGTGCGCGCCTGTGCTGTGCACACAGCGAGGCACATGCGCAACGCTGCGCGATCGCGGCGACCGCGTCACGCCGCATCCAGCTCCGGGTAATGCCGGAAGATGCCGTTGGTGTTGAAGGCGACGCGGCGTTCCGAGGCCAGATACGCGGCAATGCGCGGCCGTTGCGCAACGCGCTGCTGCAGTGCCTTCAAGCCCGGAATATCGGTGGCGAGTGTCGCCATCCGCTTGGGGAACATGTACTCCAGGCCGCTGACCAGCTGGAACAACGACAGATCCACATAGGAGTGCTCGCGCAGGATGTGGTTGCCGCCGGCGTGTTGCAGCACCTGCTCGAAATAGCCCAGGAACTTCGGCAGCCGGTTTTCGCGCAGGTCCTTGGCGCGTTGCTTGGCGGCGTCTTTCTGATCTTCGTAATACTGCATGCTGGCGATCGGGTGGTGTGTGTCGTGCACCTCGGCCACCAGGTCGGCGATGGTCATCTGCAACTGCAGCGCCTGCAGGCGGCGGGCTTCTGATTCCGGCACCAGCTGCAGCTGCGGGCCGAGGAAATGCAAGATCGCCGCCACCTGTGCCACCACCGTGCGGCCGGCCTTGAGGAAGGGCGGTGCAAACGGGCGTGCACCGTCTGCGCTGCCGTCCAGGAATGTGTTCATGACCTCGTCGCCTTCGACGCGGGCCACATCGGTGTAGTCGGCACCGGCGTCTTCCAGGGCCAGGCGGACGAATTCGCCACGGCCCTGCAGGCCGGTCCAGTAATAGAGCTGGTAGTGCATGTGCTGCTCCAGGAGAGGGCAGGGCAGGCTAGGCAATCAACGGCTAGGCGGGCGTGAGCGGCGCGTCGTCGGGCCGTGACTCGGCAGGCAGCAACCCCTGTGCCTGCAACCAGGCCAGCTTGCGTGCGCGCGGTTGCTGCTTGAGCAACCACTCCGCGCGGGAGGCGGCGGCCCGGTCCGGATAGGGATGGCTGGCCAGCACCTGCAGCGGCGGGTTTGCACGTGTGTAGCGGGCGCCGGTGCCACGCAGATGCGCCTGGAAGCGCCGCTCCAGATCGTTGGTGATCCCGGCGTAATAGCTGCCATTGCGACAGAGCAGCAGATAGAGGTGCCAGGGCTTGGGTGCATCCATCGGCGCATTATCGCCGCTTCGTGCGCGCCGCACAGCCGCGCGCGCATTGCGTGCGCCGGCTGCAACACAGACGGTTGCGTGCGTGAGCGAATAACCACCAAGCCATTGGTTATTTGACGCCTGTGGTGGTGGCAAACAGCGATGCAGACATCGCGCTGCGCGGCCGAGTCGGCTCGCGCGCCATCGCTGCCGCCATGCCTGGCATGGCGCATCCACAAGGAACTGCATGTCCGTGCGCTACCGGTCCCCGGCCGACTCCACTGCTGCCTCCACCGTGTTCTCGGCAGCAGCTGATCGTGCAGCTCTGGCGGCAGCATGGCTTCACCCTGGTGCTGGTGACCCACGACGTGGCCGAGGCCAGCGCGCTGGCCGACCGCATCGTGGTGATCGAGCACGGCCAGGTCGGTCTGGAGGTGGCGGTGCCCGCGCCGCATCCGCGCCTGCCCGGTGCGCCAGCGGTGGCAGCGATCCAGGCACAGGTGTTGTCGCGTCTGCTGGGGCCGCCGTCGCCCGGTGCCGCCGCGGCGGCAGAGGCGCAACCTGGCGCTGCCGCGCAGGTCGACAAACCGTTGCGGCGGTTCGCCTAGCGGCCCCTCTGCGGACCCGCGCCAGGCCAACAGCGGCGGCGTCACGGCCCGCTGCCAGGGGCGTGGACACGGCGCCCAGCCTTGAAACGCCGCCCGCCAGCCGCATCTGCACGGTATCGCCGGAAACGCCGGCCACCAGTTCAGAGGATTTCTCATGCGGATGGACAAGCTCACCTCGCGGTTCCAGCAGGCGCTGGCCGACGCGCAATCGCTGGCCGTTGGCCGCGACCACAACATCATCGAACCCGTGCACGTACTGGCCGCCTTGCTTGACCAGAGCGGTGGCAGCACGCGCCCGCTGCTGTCGCAGTCCGGCGTCAACGTGCCGGCACTGCGCGAGCGCCTGGGCGAAGCGCTGGACACCCTGCCCAAGGTGTCCGGGCAGGAAGGCAACCTGTCGATCGGCAACGATCTCAATCGCCTGCTCAACCAGACCGACAAGCTCGCCCAGCAGCACGGCGATGCCTTCATCGCCAGCGAGTGGTTCGTGCTGGCCGCTGCCGACGATGCCAGCCCGCTGGGCGTGGCCTTGCGCGCGGCCGGTGGCGACAAGAAGAAGATCGAAGCGGCCATCGATAAATTGCGCGGTGGCGAAACCGTGCAATCGGAAAATGCCGAGGAGCAGCGCCAGGCGCTGGAGAAGTACACCATCGACCTGACCGCGCGCGCGGAGAGCGGCAAGCTCGATCCGGTGATCGGCCGCGACGAAGAAATCCGCCGCACCATCCAGGTGTTGCAGCGACGCACCAAGAACAACCCGGTGCTGATCGGCGAACCGGGCGTGGGCAAGACCGCCATTGTCGAAGGCCTGGCGCAACGCATCATCAACGGCGAGGTGCCCGAAGGCCTGCGCGGCAAGCGCGTGCTGTCGCTGGACATGGGCGCGCTGATTGCCGGTGCCAAATTCCGCGGCGAATTCGAAGAACGCCTGAAGGCGGTGCTCAGCGACCTGTCCAAGAACGAAGGCCAGATCATCCTGTTTATCGATGAGCTGCACACCATGGTCGGCGCCGGCAAGGCCGATGGCGCGATGGATGCCGGCAACATGCTCAAGCCGGCGCTGGCGCGTGGCGAGCTGCATTGCATCGGCGCCACCACGCTGGACGAATACCGCAAGTACATCGAAAAAGACGCTGCGCTGGAGCGCCGTTTCCAGAAAGTGTTCGTGGGCGAGCCGACGGTGGAAGACACCATCGCCATCCTGCGTGGCTTGAAGGAGCGCTACGCGGTGCATCACGGCGTGGAGATCACCGATCCGGCGATCGTGGCTGCGGCCACCTTGTCCAACCGCTACATCACCGACCGTCAGTTGCCGGACAAGGCCATCGACCTGATGGATGAAGCCGCATCGCGCATCCGCATGGAGATCGATTCCAAGCCCGAAGAGCTCGACCGCCTGGAGCGCCGCCTGATCCAGCTCAAGATCCAGCGCGAGATGCTCAAGAAGGAAAAGGACGAGGCCTCGCGGCAACGCCTGGCCGATCTGGAAAGCGACATCGACAAGCTCGAACGCGAATTCTCCGACCTCAACGAAGTGTGGAAGTCGGAGAAGGCCGCGCTGCAGGGCACCACCAGGATCAAGGAGCAGATCGAGCACGCCAAGCTGGAGCTGGAAGCGGCGCAGCGTCGCCAGGACTACGCCAAGATGAGCGAGATCCAGTACGGCGTATTGCCGCAGCTGGAAAAGCAGATGCTGCTGGCCAACGAAGTGGAGCATCACGACTTCAAGCTGGTGCAGGACCGCGTGACCGCCGAAGAAATCGCCGAGGTGGTGTCGCGTTGGACCGGTATTCCGGTCAACAAAATGCTGGAAGGCGAGCGCGACAAATTGCTGCGCATGGAAGACGAACTGCACCGCCGCGTGGTGGGGCAGGAAGAGGCGATCAAGGTGGTGTCCGATGCGGTGCGCCGCTCGCGTGCGGGCCTGTCCGATCCCAATCGTCCGAGCGGTTCGTTCCTGTTCCTGGGGCCGACCGGCGTGGGCAAGACCGAGCTGTGCAAGGCGCTGGCGGATTTCCTGTTCGACAGCACCGAAGCGATGATCCGCATCGACATGAGCGAGTTCATGGAGAAGCATTCGGTCTCGCGCCTGATCGGTGCGCCTCCGGGCTATGTGGGTTACGAGGAAGGCGGTTACCTCACCGAGGCGGTGCGGCGGCGCCCGTATTCGCTGATCCTGCTGGATGAGGTGGAAAAAGCGCATGCCGATGTCTTCAACATCCTGCTGCAGGTGCTTGACGATGGCCGCCTCACCGACGGCCAGGGCCGCACCGTGGACTTCCGTAATACCGTCATCGTGATGACCTCCAACCTGGGCTCGCACCAGATCCAGGAGTTGTCCGGCGACGGCAGCGCCGAGGCCTACACGCAGATGAAGGCGGCGGTGATGGGCGTGGTGCAGGCGCACTTCCGCCCGGAATTCATCAACCGGCTCGATGACATCGTGGTGTTCCATCCGCTGGACAAGGCGCAGATCAAGTCGATCGCGCGCATCCAGTTGCAGGGCCTGGAAAAGCGCCTGGCCGAACGCGGCCTCAAGCTGGACCTGGACGACCCGGCGCTGGAACTGTTGGGCAATGTCGGCTTCGACCCGGTGTATGGTGCGCGCCCGCTGAAGCGCGCGATCCAGTCGCAGGTGGAAAATCCGCTGGCCCAGCAGATTCTCTCCGGCCAGTACACCAGCGGCGACACCGTGCGTGTACGCACCGAAGGTGGGCATCTGGCGTTTACCAAGGGCTGATCCTGAGGTTCACGCAGTCACGATCGCCCCGCTGATGCGGGGCGATGTGTTTGGCGGAGGATCATTGGTAGCGGTGGGTGCGCGCCGCATCGGCACGGCGCTATGATCGTGGCAGGCACTCAGGCAAGGAATGCAGATGCGCATCTGTCATCTGCTTTTTGGCTTCTGCATGTCGATCACGTTGGCAGTTGCGGCTCACGCGGACGCACAGCCCGATTTCAAGGCAGCTGTCGATGCGTATCAGGCGCAAGACTACGCGCGCTGCGCGGAGATCCTGGGTGCGCTGCAAGGTGCCGTCATTCCGTTTCCCAGCAATGGCGAGCTTCTGTATGCCGAATGCCTGGCGGCGGCCGGGCAGACCGATCAAGCATTACGGTATCTCGATAATGAAATGCCGAGCAGATGTATTGCGGTGGAGGATCTGCGCAGCAAGGATCGTCCTGGGCTCAATCGGCTGCGCACGACGGCTGGATGGCCCGCGTTGCTAGCGAAAGCGGAGCATCTCAGTGCGCAGCAGACTGCAGCAGTGGATCAGCCATTGCGCAACGAGCTGCTGGCACGGGTTGAACAGGATCAAAGAGTCCGCCATGCCGCGATTGCTGTCGGCGGCAAGCCGGAAGACTGGGTACGTACCGCGCCAGTCGATCGCGACAATACGGCTTGGTTGAAGCAGGTGATTGCTCGCAAGGGCTGGCCAGGTCGTTCGCTGGTTGGTGAGGACGGCGCCAATGCTGCATGGACGCTGGTTCAGCATGCCGACGCGGACCTCGCCTTTCAGGAGCAGGCATTGAAGCTGATGGAGGCTGCGCTCACCAGACGCGATGTGGCGCCTAGCGAGGTCGCGCTGCTGACAGACCGCGTGTTGGTTGGATAGAATAGGCCGCAGCGCTACGGCACGCAGTTCAGGGCAGAGGCCGATGGCAGCATGGCGTTGCGGCCCACCGAAGATATCGCGGGACTGGAGGGCGCGGCGTCGCGCCGTTGGGTTGCCGCCCATGGCCGAGTACAGACAAACCTTGCGTGAGGGGTATCGCGTGCCGGTGCGTTGATGGCATGCGTGCACGCGGTTGTATCCTGTTCGAACTTGGTGCGACTTCGATTCTGCGTTAGCGAACCTGCGCGCTGGCAATCTGCTCATAGCCGGTCGTCATGAGGCAGGCGCCGCAGGCCGGGTATCGTTGGGCCTCCTCCTGAGCGAGCCGCGCCATGACCGATCCGCAGTGGAAGCCTGAAACCATCGCCGTGCACGGTGGCTACCGTCCTGATCCCACCACCCGCGCGGTGGCGGTGCCGATCTATCAGACCGTGGCGTATGCCTTCGACGACACCCAGCATGGCGCGGATCTGTTCGACCTGAAAGTGCAGGGCAACATCTACAGCCGCATCATGAATCCCACCAACGACGTGCTGGAACAGCGCGTGGCTGCGCTGGAAGGCGGCATCGGTGCGCTGGCACTGGCGTCGGGGCAGGCGGCGGTGACCTATGCGATCCAGACCATTGCCGAGGCTGGCGACAACATCGTCTCCTCCAGCGCGTTGTATGGCGGCACCTACAATCTGTTCGCGCACACGCTGCCGCAGTTCGGCATCACCACGCGCTTTGCCGATTACCGCGATCCGCAGGCGTTTGCCGGCTTGATCGACGAGCGCACCAAGGCGGTGTTCGTCGAGTCGATCGGCAACCCGCGCGGCAACATCACCGACATCGAAGCGGTGGCCGCCGTGGCGCATGCGCACGGTGTGCCGCTGATCGTGGACAACACCGTCGCCACGCCGTCGCTGCTGCGGCCGATCGACTTCGGCGCAGATATCGTGGTGCATTCGCTGACCAAATACCTGGGCGGGCACGGCAACAGCATCGGCGGTGCGATCGTGGACAGCGGTCGCTTCCCGTGGGCGGCGCACAAGGCACGCTTTGCGCGTCTCAACGAGCCGGACGTGAGTTACCACGGCGTGGTCTATACCGAAGCCCTGGGCGAGGCCGCCTATATCGGTCGTGCGCGCGTGGTGCCGCTGCGCAATACCGGTGCGGCGTTGTCGCCGTTCAATGCATTCCTCATTTTGCAAGGCATCGAGACCCTGCCGCTGCGCATGGAGCGCATCAATGCCAACACGCTCGCGATTGCGCGGTATCTGCAGGAACACGCGCGCGTGGCCTGGGTCAATTACGCCGCATTGCCGGATCACCCCGAGCACGCGTTGGCGCAGAAGTATCTGGGCGGGCATGGCTCGGGCGTGTTGACCTTCGGCCTGCCGGGTGGACGCGCGGCGGGTGCGCGGTTTCTGGATGCGCTGCAGCTGTTCACGCGGCTGGTCAACATTGGCGACGCCAAATCGCTGGCCACGCATCCGGCCTCCACCACGCACCGTCAGCTCGGCCCCGCCGAACTGGAGCATGCCGGCGTCAGCGAGGACACCGTGCGGTTGTCGATCGGGATCGAGCACATCGATGATCTGCTGGCGGATCTGGAGCAGGCGCTGCAGGGCGCGTGATGCTTTTTTAGCCCATCTCCTGTCGGGGCGCGGAGCGGGGTTGGGGGTGAGGCCTAGCGGAGCACGATGCCTGCCGGGACTGGCTTCGGTAACGGGCGCCAGCGCGGCCGGTGATCGGCTCTTCGGCTCGGTCAGACATCCTGTCTGACTCGCCGCGCGGCACATCCGTGTGCCGCTCTCCGCCAATCCCCGGCCACGCTGCCGCTTCGGCACGTTACTTCCATGACCTGGAAATCTTGAACAAGCCAAGATGCGTGCTTGAGCCCCTCTCTCCTCGGCAACGGCTAGCCCCTCTCCCGCTGGGAGAGGGGTTGGGGTGAGGGTACGGGGGCAAAGCCCACTCCTATGTGCGAGATGAAGCTCAGTCGCGGACGTGCTGGCAACCCCGGCATGCGGCTCCATACATGGTATGCGGCTTCGCCCCGTACCCTCATCCGCCCCTTCGGGGCACCTTCTCCCGGTGGGAGAAGGAATCGGCAATTCACCGCCCCGGCGCGAGGCGTCGCGCTGCGCTTGGCCGGTTGCCGGAGACTGCCGAGGCGCCCCAGCCAATCCTGCTACCATGCGCGCCCCTGAGGTGACTGCCGGAATTCCGGTGGTTTAAACGGGAATCCGGTGCGCGCATCGCCTTGGCGAGACGCAAGTCCGGAGCTGCCCCCGCAACGGTGGGCGAGGTCAGGTGCCGCAACAGGCCACTGTGCACACGCATGGGAAGGCGCGGTACCGGAAGCGCAGGCTTCCACTCGCGAGCCCGGAGACCGGCCTGAGGGATTGACCCGGCACGCGGTGGGCGTGGCCTTGTGCGTCTGGTGCTTGCGCGCCGGACGCCTGGCCCGTGCTGCCTGCCGCCCCCATTGCCCCCGCGCGGGTTGGCGCGGTTCCTGGAGCAGCAGTTGATGTCCCTTTCTTCCGTTTCGCCGTGCCGTGCCGTGCTGGCCGTGTGCCTGTCGATGTGCGTGGCCGCGCTGGCCCAGGCCGAGGCCGCTGTCGATCTCGACCAGGTGGTGGTCACCGCCACGCGCACCGCGCAGACCCAGGACCAGACCCTGGCGCCGGTGACGGTGATCGACCGTGCGCAGATCGAGCGCCGCCAGATCAATTCGCTGCAGGACCTGTTGCGCGGCGAAGCCGGCGTGTCGCTGGCCAATAACGGCGGCCCCGGCAAGCAGACCTCGCTGTTCCTGCGCGGCACCGAGGCCGACCACCTGGTGGTGCTGGTGGACGGCGTGCGTGTCGGCTCGGCCACCGCCGGCGGCGCGGCGTTGCAGGACATCCCGTTCGAGCAGATCGAACGGATCGAGATCGTGCGTGGCCCGTTCTCCAGCCTGTACGGCTCCGAGGCGCTTGGCGGCGTCATCCAGTTATTTACCCGGCGTCCGGAAGGCCGCTTCGTGCCGACCTTCAGCGCTGCGGCCGGGAGCGACAATGCGCTCCGCTACAGCGCCGGCGTGGCCGGGCGCAGCGATGGCGATCTGGGCGAGCGCGGCGGTTGGTATTCGGTCAACGCGGTGCACGACGAGACCGACGGCATCAACGCCTACCTGGACACCCGCTCCAGCAGCTACGACCCGGACCGCGACGGCTACCGCAACGATTCGTTGAATGTGCAGGGCGGTTGGCGCTTCAACCGCCAGTGGGATGCCGACGTGCACGCCTTGCGCGCGCAGAGCCGCAACGAATACGACGGCTCGGCCTTTGGCGGCAACCTGTCCAAGGGTGTGCAGCAAGCCGTGGGCGGCCGCGTGCGGTATGCGCCGACCGACGCGTTCAAGCTCACGGCCAGCCTCGGGAGCAGCGTGGATTTCAGCGATGCGTCTTTCGACGGCACCTACGTGTCCACCTACGACACGCGGCGCAAGCAGGGTTCGTTGCAGGCCGATGTGGATGCCGGCCCGGGCTTGCTGACGGTGGGGTTTGACTGGCAGCGCGATGCGATTGCCAGCAGCGACACCTACGATGCCGACAGCCGCATCGACCGCGCCGCATTCGCGCAGTGGCAGCAGAGCTTCGGCACGCAGTCGCTGCAGGCCAGCTTGCGTCGCAACGACAACAGCCAGTTCGGTGGCAAAACGACCGGCAGCCTGCTGTGGGGCTGGGATATTGCCGCGCATCTGCGTGTGACCGCCAGCTATGGCACCGCGTTCAAGGCGCCCACGTTCAACGAGTTGTATTACCCGGACTACGGCAATCCGCTGCTGGGGCCGGAAACCTCCAGGAGCGCCGAGCTGGGCCTGCGTGGCAACTACGACTGGGGCAACTGGACGCTGAGCGCGTTCCAGACCCGCATCGATGATCTGATTGCCTACGACGCCGGGCTGGTGGATGCCACGCATCCGTTCGGCCAGCCAAACAATATCGACCAGGCGCGCATCCGCGGCGTGGAAGCCGGCTACGACACCGAACTGGCCGGCTGGACCGTGCGCAGCGCGCTGACCTGGCTGGACCCGCGTGCCGATGGCGACGTCAACCATGGCAACTGGCTGCCGCGGCGTGCACGCCAGAGCGGGCGCATCGACGCGGACCGCAGCTTCGGCGCGTTCGGCGTGGGCGCCAGCCTGTTCGGCGCCGGCAAGCGCTACGACGACCTGGCCAACAGCGACCGCCTGGCCGGTTATGGCCTGCTCGATCTGCGCGTGAGCTATGCGGTAAACGCAGACTGGAAGGTGTCGCTGAGCGCCAACAATGTGTTCGACCGCCAGTATGAAACCGCGCGCTGGTACAACCAGCCCGGGCGCGCCTACCTGCTGACGTTGCGTTATCACCCGGCGCAGTAACCCTGCGCCGTACAGCGTGCAGGCGGGCCACGGCGGCAACCGGAATCGCCACGCACGAGGCAATTCCGATTGCGTCGCCGCTACCTGCAGTTGATGTCACGCCCTGAAGGAGATTGCCGATGCTGCCGCTATCCCGTCCTGCCGAGCGTGCGGTGTTCATTGCCGCGCTGCTGGTGATGACCGCCACGCGCTTTCACCACACCAGTGATTGGCTGCATCTGCCGGATGCGTCCATGGCGCTGTTCTTTCTCGGTGGCCTGGCGCTGCGCCGGCACCGGTATTTCATCGGGCTGCTGCTGATGTCGGTGCTGATCGATTGGGCGGCGGTGACGCTGGCCGGTGTCAGCGACTTCTGCATCACCGCGGCCTACGCCGCGTTGCCATTCGCCTATGGCGTGCTGTGGTACGCCGGTAGCGCGTTGCACGCGCGCGTGGGCCGCAGTGCAGTGGCCCTGGGCGGTGTGTGGTGCGTGGGCGTGCTGGCTGCGGCGGTGTCGTTTCTGATCTCCAATGCGGCGTTCTACTGGTGGGGCGGGCGTTATGCCGATCCGCACTGGGGCCAGTATCTGGCGCGTGCCTGGCAGTGGGGGCCGCTGTTCGTGCGCACCACCGCGCTGTATCTGGCGGTGGCGCTGCTGGCAGGGTGGTGTGTGCTGCGCTGGCGTGCCACGCGACGCAACGCGGCCAGTGCATCTGCGCTGGAGCTGTCGTGAGCGCGGTGCGCTTGCCCTGGCGCGGCAGTGAGGGACTCACTGTGCACGGTGCCGCGGCCTGGGCCGGCGGGCTGCTGTTGGCCGCGTTGATGGTGTGTACGCGCGGCCAGCATGTGGCCAGTCTGGATGGCTTGCCGAGCGCGTCCTGGGCGGTGTTCTTCCTGGCCGGCGCCTTGCTGCGGCCGGTGTGGATGCTGCCGCTGTTGTTCGGGCTGGCCTCGGCGCTGGACCTGGCCGGCATGGCCGCCGGCAGCCTCTCCGATTGGTGCGTGTCGCCGGCGTATTGGACCTTGGCGCTGGCCTATGCGGCGTTGTGGGGCGGCGGCCGCGTGTATGCGATGCGGCTGCACCGCGGCGGGTGGGGCGATTTGCCGCGCCTGCTGCTGGCGCTGGTGCTCAGTGGCAGCGTGGCCTATCTGTTATCGAAGGGCGGGTTCTATGTCTTTTCCGGGCGCTACCCGCAGGCCTCGCTGGCAGGGTTCATTGCGCGGGTGCCGCAGTATTACCCGCCGGCGCTCGGTGGCCTGGCCGCTTATGTGGGCGCCGTGCTGGCCGTGCGTGCAAGCGTGCATGCTGTGATCCCACGTTCCACCCTTGGAGTTGGCACATGAGTACACCCGAGCACGACGACGCGCATTACCGCGAACGCGCGCAACGCAAGAAGGAACTGGTGGACCGGCGCATCGCACGTGCGGTGATCGATCGCGGCGTGCTGCTGGTCAATACCGGTAACGGCAAGGGCAAGAGTTCGTCCGGCTTCGGCATGCTGGCGCGCTCGCTGGGCCACGGGCTGTACTGCGGCGTGGTGCAGTTCATCAAGGGCACATTTTCTACCGGCGAAGAAGCGTTTTTCCGACGCTTTCCGGATCTGCTCGACTATCACGTGATGGGCGAAGGGTTTACCTGGGAAACCCAGGACCGCGAACGCGACATCGCCGCTGCACAGGCGGCCTGGCAGCTGGCGCGCGGCATGCTGGCCGACCCGCGCTACGACTTCGTGCTGCTGGACGAGCTCAACATCGCGTTGGTCAAGGAGTACGTTGCGTTGGAGGAGGTGCTGGCCGCTGTCGCTGCGCGGCCGCCACGCCAGCATGTGGTGATCACCGGGCGCGGCGCGCCGGCCGGCCTGATCGAGGCGGCCGATACGGTCACCGAAATGCGCCTGGTCAAGCACGCCTTCAACGCCGGCATCAAGGCACAGCTCGGCGTCGAGTTGTAGCCGTGACACTGCCCGCACACTGCCCCGCGTTGCTGGTGTCCGCGCCTGCCTCCGGGCAGGGCAAGACCAGCGTGACTGCTGCGTTGGCGCGCTGGCATACGCGGCAGGGGCGGCGCGTGCGGGTGTTCAAGACCGGGCCGGATTTTCTCGACCCACTGCTGCTCGAACGCGCCAGCGGCGCGCCGGTGTTTCAGCTGGATCTGTGGATGACCGGCGAGGCGGACATCCGTCAGCGCCTGCATGCCGCCGCGTGCGACGCCGACCTGCTGTTGATCGAAGGCGTGATGGGGCTGTTCGATGGCGCGCCCTCCAGCGCCGATCTGGCCGTGCACTTCGGCATTCCGGTGCTGGCGGTGATCGATGGCGCCGCCATGGCGCAAACCTTCGGCGCGTTGGCGCTTGGGCTGGCCCGCTATCGCGACGATCTGCCGCTGTATGGCGTGGCCGCCAATCGCATCGGCAGCGCGCATCACGCCCGCCTGCTGCGCGACAGCGTGCCGCCTCCGCTGCAGTGGCTGGGTGCATTGCCGCGTGCGCCGGCGTTGCAGTTGCCGGAGCGGCACCTGGGCCTGGTGGCCGCTGCCGAAGTGGCCGACCTGGAGCAGCGCCTGGACGCGCTGGCCGATGCCTGGGCCGCGCATGCGTCCACCGCGTTGCCGCCACCACTGCAGTTCGCGCCGCCGGACGCTCACGCAGCGATTGCACCCGTGCTGCAGGGCGTGCGCATTGCCATCGCCCGCGATGCGGCGTTCTGCTTTGTGTATCCGGCCAATCTGGAACTGCTGGCGGCAGCCGGCGCGCACCTGCAGTTCTTTTCGCCGATCGCCGGTGATGCGCTGCCGGACTGCGATGCGGTGTGGCTGCCGGGCGGGTACCCGGAACTGCATCTGCAGGCCTTGTCGCAGCGTCGCGATCTGGCTGTGGCATTGCGTGCGCACTGCGCGCAAGGCAAGCCGCTGCTGGCCGAATGCGGCGGCATGCTGTTCCTGTTGGAGGCATTGACCGGCAAGGACGGCGTCAGCGCACCGATGGCGGGCCTGCTGCCCGGCACGGCCGCGCTGCAGGCACGCTCGGTGGCGCTTGGACTGCAGGAGGTCGCATTGCCGGAAGGCACGCTGCGCGGGCATACCTTCCACTACGCACGCGCCAGCATCGCGCTCAGCCCCTTGGTGCATGCGCGCAATCCCAACACCGGGCCCAGTGCCGAGCCGGTGTACCGGCAATGGCGGATGACGGCGAGCTTCGTGCATTTCTACTTCCCGTCCAATCCGGGCGCAGCCATGGCGTTGTTTCTGCCATGACGCGCTGTTACGCCATCGCACCATGCTGCTGCTGATCGCCACCGCCGCAGTGTTGCTGGATCTGCTGCTGGGCGAACCCCGGCGCGCGCATCCGCTGGTGCTGTTCGGCGGCTGGGCGCAGCGCATCGAAGCGCGGCTGCACCGCGACATGCGCGCAGCCGGTGTGCTGGCCTGGTGCGTGGCGGTGCTGCCGTGGGCGGCCGTGGCCGCGCTGGTGCAACTCGCGCTGTGGTGGTGGTCGGCCTGGGCCGGCGCGGCATTCGCGGCGGTGGCGCTGTATCTGGCACTCGGCCTGCGCAGCCTGGGCGAACATGCGGTGCCAGTGGCACAGGCGTTGCGTGCAGGCAACCTGCCTGAGGCGCGCGCGGCAGTGGGGCGCATCGTCAGCCGCGACACTGCCGCTCTCGATGAGGCGCAAGTGGCCGCAGCCGCCACCGAATCGGTGCTGGAAAATGGCAGTGATGCGGTGTTCGCCGCGTTGTTCTGGGGCGTGCTGCTGGGCGCGCCGGGTGCGGTGCTGTATCGCCTGTCCAACACGCTGGATGCGATGTGGGGCTATCGCACGCCGCGCTATCAGCGCTTCGGCTGGGCGGCCGCGCGCATGGATGATGCGCTCAACTGGCTACCGGCGCGCATGACTGCGCTCACCTACGCCGTGCTCGGGCAGACCCGTGCCGGTGTGCGTTGCGCGTGGCGGCAAGGGCGCGGCTGGAAGAGCCCCAACGCCGGCCCGGTGATGGCGGCGGGCGCCGGTGCGCTGCAGGTGCAACTGGGTGGCTCGGCGCCGTACCACGGGCAGTGGCAACACCGCCCGCCACTGGGCGAGGGCGCTGCCGCCGATGCAGGCAGCGTGTTGCGTGCGCTCTGGCTGGTCCGCGCTGGCGTGGCGCTGTGGCTGTTGCTGGCGGGCCTGGCAACGGCGGTGCTGCGATGAGTCGGTATGTCCAACGCGGTGTGCGATTGCACCTTCGCCATGCGTCCTGCACGTCGGCGTTGCGCGGGCCAGTGCACACAACCGGTTGTGCATCCGGCAAGCCGTGTTGCGATTCCCATTGGATGACTGGAGCCAAGCATGCTTGAACACGGTGGACGCCTGCGCCGCGCTGCGCAGAGCTACAGCATTGCGCTGGAACACTGGCTGGATCTGTCCACCGGCGTCAGCCCGTTCGCCTGGCCGGTGCCGGCCATTCCGGCGCAGCACTGGCAGCGCCTGCCCGAGGACGACGATGGCCTGGCCGCATCTGCCGCCGCCTATTACGGCGCGCCGCAGCTGCTGCCGGTGGCCGGCTCGCAGGCCGCGATCCAGGCACTGCCGACGCTGCGCGCACCCAGCCGCGTGGGCGTGCTGGCACCGGGCTACGCGGAGCACGCACAGGCCTGGCAGCGCGCCGGTCACACCGTGCTGCCGATGCCGGCACAGCCGCTGTTGCAGCCGGATGCGCACTGCGACGTCATCGTCTTGATCCATCCGAACAATCCCTGCGCCGACACCTTCGACAGCGCCGCACTGCTGCAGCTGCATGCGCGGCTGGCTGCACGTGGCGGCTGGCTGGTGGTGGACGAAGCCTTCATGGATGCAACGCCGCAGCACAGCCTGTGCGCACACACGCACTTGCCCGGGCTGGTGGTGTTGCGCTCGGTGGGCAAGTTCTTCGGCATGGCCGGGGCGCGTGCCGGATTCGTGTGTGCGCATGCCACGTTGCTGGAGGCGCTGCGCGAGCAGCTCGGGCCGTGGACGCTGGCCGGCCCCACGCGCTGGGCTGTGCAGCAGGCGTTGATGGATACGCACTGGCAGACGCAGGCGCGCGCACGCTTGTACGGTGCCTCGCAACGCCTGGCCGCGCTGTTGACCACGCACGGGCTGCTGCCGGCCGCAGGCACCGCGTTCTTCCAGTGGTGCCGCCGCGACGATGCGCCTGCACTGCACACCGCGCTGGCGCAGCGCGGCATTCTCACTCGCCTGTTCGAGACGCCCGCCAGCCTGCGCTTCGGGCTGCCGCCGGATGCCGCCGGCGAAGCGCGCCTGGCCGCTGCCCTGCAGGAACTGCAGGCATGAGTGCGCGCGTGCTGATGGTGCAGGGCTGCACCTCCGATGCGGGCAAGAGCACGCTGGTGGCCGCGCTGTGCCGCTGGCTGCATCGTCAAGGCGTTGCGGTGGCCCCGTTCAAGCCGCAGAACATGGCGCTCAATTCCGCGGTCACCGTGGATGGCGGCGAAATCGGCCGGGCCCAGGCAGTGCAGGCGCAGGCCTGCGGGTTGCCGCCACACACCGATTTCAACCCGGTGCTGCTCAAGCCCAACAGCGACACTGGCGCGCAGGTGATCGTGCACGGGCATCCGGTGGCCACGCTGGATGCGGTGGGGTACCACGCCTACAAACGCACTGCGCGCACGGCGGTGCTGGCCTCGCACGCGCGGCTGGTGGAACGCTTCGACGTGCTGCTGGTGGAAGGCGCCGGCAGCCCGGCGGAAATCAACCTGCGTGAACACGACATCGCCAATATGGGTTACGCCGAGGCGGTGGATTGCGCAGTGATCCTGATCGCCGACATCGACCGCGGCGGCGTGTTCGCCCATCTGGTCGGCACGCTGGCGTTGCTGTCGCCGAGCGAGCGCGCACGGGTGGCCGGTTTCGTGATCAATCGCTTCCGTGGCGACCTTGCCTTGCTGCAGCCCGGCCTTGAGTGGCTGGAGCGCGAAACCGGCAAGCCGGTGCTCGGCGTGCTGCCGTATCTGCATGGCCTGCAGCTCGATGCCGAGGATGCGTTGCCGCGCGGCCCGGTGCACAAGCCGCAGGCGCGCCTGCGCGTGGTGGTGCCGGTGTTGCCGCGGATCAGCAACCACACCGATCTGGACGCCTTGCTGGCGCACCCGCAGGTGGACGTGCAGCTGATCGGGCCAGGCCAGTCACCACCGCCGTGCGACCTGATCGTGCTGCCGGGCAGCAAGTCCACCCGCCAGGATCTGGCCTGGCTGCGCGCGCAGGGCTGGGAAGCGGCGATCGCGCGGCATCTGCGCTACGGCGGCAAGCTGCTCGGCATCTGCGGCGGCCTGCAGATGCTGGGCGAACAGGTGCACGACCCGCACGGCATCGAAGGCGCGCCCGGCAGCAGCGCCGGGCTGGGCTGGCTGGCACTGCAAACCGCATTGCAGCCGCACAAGCAATTGCACCGCGTCGGTGGCCGGCTGCTGCCCAGTGGCGCAGCGGTCAGCGGCTACGAAATCCATTGCGGCCTCAGCACCGGTGCGGCGCTGGCGCGGCCGCTGCTGCAGCTGGACGATGGCCGTAGTGACGGTGCAGTGTCCGAGGATGGTCAGGTCATGGGCACCTATCTGCACGGCATCTTCGACCACCCCGCGGCGCTGGCCGCACTGCTCGCCTGGGCCGGGCTTGCCGACGCCGCACCGCTGGACCTGGTCAGCCTGCGCGAAGCCACGCTCGAACGCCTGGCCGACACCGTGCACGCCCATCTGGACATCGGCGCACTGACGCGGCTCACCCTGGGGGAGCCGGCATGCGCCAGTTGATCCTGGGCGGCGCGCGCTCGGGCAAGAGCGCGTTCGCCGAGCGCATTGCCGCCGCCTCCGGGCTGGAGGTGGTGTATCTGGCCACTGCGCAGGCCTTCGATGGCGAAATGGCCGCGCGCATCGCCCATCACCGTGGCAGCCGCCCGGCGCACTGGCAGTGCGTAGAAGAACCCATCGCGTTGGCCGCCACCCTGCAGGCGGTGGCCGCACCGGGCCGCTGCGTGCTGGTGGATTGCCTCACGCTGTGGCTGAGCAACCTGCTGGGCCACCCCGACAGCGCTGTGTTCGCCCGTGAGCGCGAGGCGCTGCTGGCCACGCTTGGCCAGTTGCCCGGGCAACTTGTGCTGGTCAGCAACGAGGTGGGGCAGGGCATCGTGCCGCTGGGCGAACTGACGCGCCGGTTTGTCGACGAAGCCGGCCGGCTGCACCAGGCATTGGCGCTACAGTGCGAGCGGGTCGTGTTCGTGGTGGCCGGCCTGCCCATGGTGTTGAAAGGAGAGGCGGTGTGAGTATCGAGTGGATCCAGGGTGCCTGCGCGGTGCCGGATGCGCGGGTGCAGGCAGCGGCGCTGGCGCGGCAGGAGCAATTGACCAAGCCGCCCGGTGCGCTGGGCCGGCTGGAGCAACTGGCGGTGCAATTTGCCGCCTGGCAACGCAATGAACAACCCACCGTACAACGCATCTGGATTGCGGTGTATGCCGCCGACCACGGCGTGGCCGCTGAAGGCGTGTCGATGTTTCCGCAGGCGGTGACCGGCGAGATGGTGCGCAACTTCGCGCGCGGCGGTGCGGCCATTGCGGTGCTGGCGCGCGAACTCGGTGCCCGGCTGGAAGTGGTGAACCTGGGCGTGGTCAACGACCCCGGCGAGTTGCCACGGGTCCGCCGTGCCTGGATCGCGCCGGCGTGCGCCAATATCTGCGAGCAGGCGGCGATGACGCCGGCGCAATTACGCGACGCACTGGCGGCCGGCGCAGAGAGCATCGCGCAGGCACGCACCTGCGGCACGCAGCTGTTTGTCGGCGGCGAAATGGGCATCGGCAACAGCACCGCCGCTGCCGCGCTGAGCTGCGCGCTGCTCTCGCAATTTCCGCAGGCCATGGCCGGCGCCGGCACCGGCCTGGACGCCGAAGGCATTGCGCACAAGGCCACCGTGATCACCCGCGCGCTGGCCGTGCATGCCGACGCCGCCACACCGCTGGAGCGGCTGCGCCGGCTTGGTGGTTTTGAAATCGCCGCGCTGGTTGGGGCGTATATCGCGGCTGCGCAGGCCGGCATCCCGGTGCTGGTGGATGGCTTTATCAGCACGGCCGCGGCGCTGGTGGCGGTGCATTTGAATCCCGGCGTGCGCGAATGGCTGTTGTTCGGCCATCGCTCGCAGGAGCGCGGCCACGCCGCCTTGCTCCGCGCGCTGGAGGCCGAGCCGCTGCTGCAACTGGACCTGCGCCTGGGCGAAGCCAGCGGCGCGGCAGTGGCCATCCCGCTGCTGCGCACCGCCTGCGCCCTGCACAACGGCATGGCGACCTTTGCCGAGGCGGGGGTCTCCGACGCATGAGCGCGCAGATCACCTTGCTGCGGCATGGCGACACCGGCCAGCGCAGCTACCGCGGCCAGCTCGACGACCCGCTCACCGCCACCGGCTGGCAGCAGCTGCGCGAGGCCACCGCCGCGGGCGAATGGGATGTGGTGGTGGCCTCCACGCTGCAGCGCTGCGCCTTGTTCGCGACCGAATTCGCCACGGCGCGCGGCCTGCCGTTGCAATTGGATCCCCGCTTGCGCGAATACCACTTCGGCCGCTGGCAGGGCGTGCCGGTGGCCGAGATCGATCGCGATGAAGGCGCGGCGCTGGGGCGCTTCTGGTCGGACCCGCTGCGGTATCCGCCACCGGAGGCCGAGCCCTTCGAGGCGTTCTGCGGGCGGCTGGCTGCGGCGCTGGATGCGATCGTGGCCACTTACCCTGCGCAGCGCGTGCTGGTGGTGACCCATGGCGGTGCGATCCGCGCGTTGCGCTGCCTGGTCGCGGGCGATGGCTTCGGCCACATGACCGAGCTGGCAGTGCCGCATGCCTCGCTGCATCCGTTGCGCTGGCCGCCGATGACTGTGGCCACCGCGCAGGCATGATCGATGGGCTGCTTGCGGCGGTTGGCTTCCTGACCCGCATTCCGGTGCCGGCCTGGGCATTTGCCCGCCCCGGCGCGCAGGCGCGTTCGTTGCCGTGGTACCCGCTGGTCGGGCTGCTGCTGGGCGTCTTGCTGCTGGCGCTGGCGTGGTGCCTGCGCGGCGCCGCTCCGCTGCTGGCCGCCGCCATCGTGCTGAGCAGCTGGGTCTGGCTGACCGGCGCGCTGCACGTGGATGGGCTGGCCGACAGCACCGATGCCTGGGTTGGTGGCATGGGCGACCGCGCACGCACGCTGGCCATCATGAAGGACCCCACCAGCGGCCCGATGGCGGTGACGGCGGTGGTGCTGATGCTGTTGCTCAAGTGCGCCGCGCTGACGACGTTGTTGCCGGCTGCGCCAGCGGCGCTGTGGCTGGCGCCGCTGTTGGCGCGCGCTGCGGTGGTGGCGGCATTTGCGAGCACGCCGTACGTGCGCGCCGGCGGCCTGGGAAGCGCGCTGGCCGGCGCCAGCCGCACGGTCTGCGTGCTGGCCGTGGCCGCTGCAGTGGGGGTTGCCTGCATGGCGGGCCCTGCACGTGCGGCGCTGGCCTGCGGGATCGCTGCGCTGGTGTTTGCGTTGTGGCGGCGCGCCTGCCTGCGCCGGCTCGGCGGCATGACCGGCGACACCTGTGGCGCACTGATCGAACTCAGCGAGACCGCCGTGCTGGTAGGCCTGGCGGTGTACGCCGGCTAGGCGGTGCCATGTGGCGTGGTTGAGCACGCTGCCCGTTGGCATGCTGCGCAAGATCGGGACCGCACACGCCCGCGTGTTCGGCGATGCTGGGCGCACAGACGAGGACCCGCCCATGCATGACGCAGCCACCGCGCACCGCCACCGCAACGTCGAACGTGTCGTGGCCCATTTGCAGGACAGCATCCGCGCAGGCAGCCCGCTGCCGGATCTGGCCGCGCTGGCCGCGGTGGCGCATCAGTCGCCGCACCATTTCCACCGGGTCTACCGCGCGCTGGCCGGGGAAACGCTGGGCCAGACCACCGCCCGCCTGCGCCTGAGCCAGGCCGTGCATCTGCTCGGCGAGCCAGGCCGCAGCATTACCGAGGTAGCGCTGGCAGTGGGCTACCAGACCCCGCAGGCGCTGGCGCGTGCGTTCCGCGCGCTGCTGCAGGTGAGCCCGAGCAGCCTGCGGCAGGCGCCGGCGATACGCGCCCAGACCCTGCAGCAGCTCGCCACGCCCGCGCTGGCACCGCACGCTGCGCCCGCGCCGCTGCAGGTCACCGTGCAATGGCTGGAGCCGCTGGAAGTGGTGGTGCTGCGCCAGCGTGGCGCCTTCGATGACCTGGACCGTGGCTTTGGCCGCATCGCCGCCTGGGCCGAGCGTGCAGGCGTGATCGAGCACCTGCACGCACTGATCGGCGTGCCACTCAGCGACCACCGCGACGTGCCAGCGCAGCAGCATCTGTTCGAGTGCGGCATGGCCTTCGCCACCGCTGTTGCGCCGCCCGCGCCGCTGCACGTGCGTGTGCTCGGCGAGGGCGCGCACGCCGTGCTGCGCCACACCGGCAGCTATGCCGGCCTGGAAGACGCGCTCGACCGCCTGCTCGCCGACTGGCTACCCGGCAGCGGCCACGCACTGCGCGACGCACCATTGCACTACCTCTACCTCGACGACCCCGAGACCGTGGCCGAAGCCGACTTGCGCGCCGACATCCGCGTGCCGGTGGTGGCGGTTGCCGATCAGGATTGATCGGAGTAGAGATTAATCACGGTGGCGAAGGAATACTGCTGCATTCAACGTATTGCAGATCCACGCCTTGAGAAGCGACGTGTGCGAGTGAGTGTGGGCTCCATCAATTGTTTGCTTCAAGCAGAGACCTGATCCGCTCTACATCCCTCTCCAAAAATTTCAGCTGGGCCGGAGGAATGAAGTTGTGCTTGATCTGGCTTTCGAAACTTGAGCCATTACACATGCCAGCCATGCATGCACTATCCATGCGAAAAGACCCGAGGCTGCACTCGGCTCCGGCACGGCAGGCAGCCAGCTCCCACGCATACTCGGAGTAGTTGCCACCAGGCTGCGATGCATAAGCCCCCAGGTCAACAGATGCCTTCGCTAAACTCAACATGTCCCCGAGCGCGAATATCGCTTCGGGATCTCTGCTCTGAAAGGCTTTGGCCACGAGTTCGCGATACGCCGCCTCAGTCGGCTGATTTTCGATGGTTGTCGCGACTTTTATCTGTGCGATCAAATCTCCGCGCCGGGCAGCTTCGGCATACCAGAGCTGGTACGCCACCATCGGGATGCGTTTGCCACTATCGATCGAATCGCAGTAGTGCGAAAGGCGTGCTCCAGCCGCTACATAGTGCTTCGAATTCTCCACATCCGCCTTTGCAAAAGACGCCAGCGTTCCCCTGAAATTCTCAGGCGACTGGCTGCAGAGCATGCAACGCTCGTAAATCTGTGCGAGCTTGCGCTGGGCCACAGGGTCGCCCGACTCCGCCCTGTTCCTCGTGTCGTGGAAATCGCGATCAATCTCAGCGCTGGAGGCCGATGCCCAAGTTGTTGCAGGCGTCGCATCATGCCCAGCGCTGGTTACCCGGTCGCTAGCCTCTGAAGCATCCACGGTAGCGACCTGCTTGCCGGTTGAAGGCGCGTTTTCCAGGACATCGGGTTGCCCGCGCACATAAAGCAAGGCGATGGTCACCAACGCCAGCACTGCCATCGCGGCCAATGCGATTCTTTTCAACGGTGTTCCACGCATAAGAAGTTGCACGGCTTCCATTCCCAGCAGGCACGACATGGTTGATACGTTGCCTGGTCGCGCAGGAGCTGCGCAAGTCGGCCAGGTGTTGTCGGATGTTGGCTTTGCACTGCAATCGCTGAGCCTCGCCTGGCAACTCAGTTCAATCACCGCTTTAAAGCTCTTTCCCCGGAATATCTTAGCTGAGTGACGCAAGCGCGGGACGGTCGCCTGGGCGACGACGACATGCAGGACGTTGGTGGGCCGCCAGCACGTAAAAGCTCAGTGCTGCACCGGCAAAAACACCCTCTGCGGCGGCGGGTGCATCAGGAACTGCTGATGCGAAATATTCCACGCATACGCACCCGCCAACGGGAAGGCCAGGCAGTCGCCGGGGGCGAGCGCTGCAACGCGCTGATTGCGGGCCAGCACATCCTTGGGCGTGCAGAGCTGGCCGACCAGGGTGACCGGGGTGTCGCGCAGCACCGGTGCGTGTGCACCGCGCACCACCACGCACGGATGGTCGTGGCCTTGCGCGGCCGGCGTGCGGAAGTGATGGGTGCCGCCACGGGCAATCGCAAACCACGCGCCGTGGCTGCGCTTGATGTCCAGCACCTCCATCAGGTACCAGCCGCAGCTGGCGCTGACATAGCGGCCCGGTTCCAGGCGCAGTTGCAGGCCGTCGCCGTGCGCGTGCAGCACCGCGGGCAGCCCGGCGCAGAAGCCTGCCCAGTCGAACGAGGCCTCTGGCGTCAGATAGTCCACGCCGAAGCCGCCGCCGGCATTGACCAGCAGCGGGCCCAGGCCATGGCGCTGCCGCCAGTGCTGCACGGTGCGCAGATACGCCGCGATCAGGTGCAGCTGCGCGGCGGCGTCGCGTTGGTGCGACATCAGGTGGAAATGGAAGCCGCGCAACTCCAGTGCCAGGCTGGCGCGTAGCTGCATCAGCGCAGCATCCAGGTCGTCCGGGTCCAGCCCGAATGGCGATGGTTGGCCGCCCATCATCAAACGCGTGGTCTGTGCACCGGGCACGGCGATGTTCATGCGCAGGAACACCGGGATGCGCCGGCGGTCGGGCTGGGCGATCTGCCGCGCAATGGCCGCCAGCCGCTGCAATTCGCCCACGCTTTCCACATGCACGGTGCAGTCGGGCAGGCGCACGGCCTGCGCCAGTTCGCTCTCCAGTTTGCCCGGCCCACCAAACAGCAACGCCGCATCCGGTTGCTGCTGGTGCAGCCAGGCGAGCTCGCCACCGGATGCGGCTTCGAAACCATCCACATAGGGCGCCAGCGTCTGCAGGATCTGCGGTTCGGCATTGGCCTTGGCGGCGTAGAACAGCGTGCAGCCGGGCGGCAGCTGCGCACGCATCCACGCTGCATGCGCATCCAGTGCGGCCAGGTCGTAGACGTACGCACATAGCGGGGTGTCGCTGTGTGCACGTAACTGCGCCACCGCTGCGCGCACCGCCGTGGCATCGATCTGCAGACTCATGCGGCCACCTGCTGCACTGCATGCATTGGCGCGATGGGGTTGGGCAGGGCGGTGTAGTCCGATTGGCGATCTGCACGTTGCAGCAGTCGTGTGCCCAGGTTGTTCTTGCCGGGCAGCGGTGCGCCGTCGATCAGGCCTTGCAGCGCCGGCTGCGCGCCATTGCGCTGCTGCCAGCGTGCGGCAATCTCGGCCACGCACTGCCACAGGCGTGCTTCCAGGACCGCGGCGCCATCGCTCAGGTGGAAGATCGCTTCGGCCAGATTGTTGACCAGCGCGCAGTAGGCCACGCGGTTCCAGGCCTGCTCGGGCGTGTAGTACAGCGATTGCCGTGCGCGCTCGCCCACGCCATGCAGGCGCGCAGCCGGCCAGCGTTGCGCGAGCAGCTTGGTGCCTTCCAGATCGCGGATCCACACGCGCGTGGGCCAGCCATCGCTGAAGCCAATCACGGTGTTCTGCAGATGCGGTTCCAGCGCAATGCCGTGCTGGAACAGCGCACTCCACACACCATCCAGCAGCAGCCCGGCATATGCGCGAAACCAAAGCACGGTGGCGGTGTGCCGGTTCAGGCGATGGACGCTGTGCGCACGCAGCGCAGCGGCGGCCACGCTGTGGCCCTGCGCATCGCAGGTGAACAGCGCGGCCGCCACTTGCGGGCGCCAGCGCGCACGTTGTGCGGCGGTGGGCGCCTGCCGATACAGGATGCCGAAGCTCTCGGCCAACGCACGCGTGGCCAGCGGATCTGCTGCGGCCAATGCCGGGTCGAACTGGGTGACATCCAGCGAAGTGGCAGCCGGCTCCAGCATCACGTCGAAGCCGGGCACCTGCGCGGCCAGTGCCTGCCAGCTCGGTGCCAGCAGGTGGGTCAGCGCCACCGCGCTTTCCAGCTCATACCAGGCGTTCTTGCGCACGCAGTTGGTCAAGCGCACATGTACCGAACACTTGAGGAAATACGCCAGCGCCGGGTGGTACAGCGTGCGCACCGACGAGGTGGGCCGCAGTGGCTCGCCCAACACGCCCACGGGTGTGATCGCGCCGCGTGCCTGCAATTCCTGCAGCAGTGGATCATCGCGCAGGCGTTGCACTTCCCATGGGTGGCAGGGGTACAGATCGTCGTGGCCGCTGAGCTGTTGCAAGGTGGCACGCACATCGCGGCCCTGCACGCGCAGCAGGCGCGGGTCGATGCGGAACCAGTACAACGCAAACGCCGCACGTGCTTCCGGTGCGCAGGCCAGGACCTGCGCCAGCGCCACACCTTCGCGGCTTTTGGGCGTGGGGTGCAGTGCGTGGCCCCATAGCAAGGCCTGTTCGGCATCGATCAACGTATCGCCGGTGGGCGTGGCGGCCTGTGCCTGGCGCAGTAACGCGGCGGTGATTGCCACGCTGTTGTCGCTTTGCGCCAACAGTTCCGGGTTGACCGCATGTGTGCTGCCCAGTGCCTGCAGCAGGCTGCGCGCCAAGGCATGCCCGTCCAGGCTTTGCCAGGGCTGCCCGGCGGCCTTGAGGAACGGCGTGGACACGAACCGGCAGCGGCCCAGCCGGTCGGCATGGGCAATGCGCACGCACAGCACGCCCGCGTCCCCCAATGCGATCCGCAGCCAGCGGTCGTCTGCGGTGAGTGCGCCGGGGCGATCCGGGCCGGTGTAGTCGAAGTCGGCAGTACCACGCGGGATGGCGAACTCGCGCAGGTAGCAATTCAACCAGCAGGCGCAGGCCTGCGCATCGGCCATGCTGTCGAACCAGGGGTCAGGCATCGTGTGCGGCGACATCGGCAATTCTCCTCGACGGAAAGCGCACCAGGACGGTGAGCGCAGCAGCGGCGGCCGCCAGGGCGGCGGCCAGGAACGGTGTGGTCGGGCCCCAGCGCTGGGTCAGCGCACCGGCGGCGACGCCGGCCAGCACGCCGGCCCATTTGCCGCAGGCATCGAAGCGGCCGAACAGACGCCCGGCGCCCTGGCCAGTGGCCACGGCAGCCAGGCTGCGGTTGAGCCCACGCAGGCCGAACAACATGCCCAGCCCGAACAGCAGGCGCGCGCCCGCCATGGCCACGGTGTCGTCGAGAAACGCCTGCCATGCGCAGGCCAGTGCAAACACCAGCAAGCCCGGCACCAGCCAGGCCGCGCCATCGCCGCGGCGCCACCACGGCAACACCACCAGATAGACCAGATGCGGCAGGCTGTAGAGCAGCCCAGCCAACGCGTCGTGCCCGGCACCGCGCGCCAGCGCATACGGAATGAAATACGGAAACGTCACAACCATCGCGAAGCAGAACAGGAACTGCGCCACCATCAATGCCGGCCAATTCGCGCTGGCCATGGAGGGCAGTGCCTGGGTGGCGCGTGGCGATGCGGTGCGCGGGCTGTGGGCGGGTGGAGCCGGTTGGTCGGCCGGCAAGCGCCAGGTCAGCGCGAAGGCCACCAGCGGCAGTAGCGCCAACGCGCGGTACAAGGCTTGCGCCGGCCCCAGCGCCACCGCAAGCCCGAGCAAGGCCGGCGCACTGACCATCGCCAACCGCGCCGAGTACTGGGTCCAGTCCAGTGCACGCGCCAATGGCCCGGCCTGCGGCTGGCTGGCCAGGTACGCGTTGGCGGCCGCCAATGAGCCGCCGCAGGTGCCCTGCACGATCAGCCCGACCACCAGCCAGGGCAGGGTGGGTGCGAAGCCGGCGATTGCAAAGCCCAGCGCCAGCCCGAGTTGGGCACGCAGCAGCGAGCGCTTGCGTCCATAGCGATCGGCCAGCCGCCCCCAGGTGCTCGCGGTGAGCGCAGTGCACAGGGTTGGCAGCACATACAGCACGCCGCTCCAGCCGATTGCCGCCGACGGTGCCAGTTCGGCCAGCACCTGCGGCAGAAACAGCGGCATGCCCAGTGCGGTGAAGGCGGCCAGGTAATGCGCAGCCAGCACCGGGCCGAGGATGCGCTTCATCGCTGCGCCACCTGCCGGCGCAGTGCCGCGTCCTCGGCATCGGCAAAGGCCGCGCCAAACGGGTTGGGTGCGCTGTCGCCGTAGAACTTGTTGATATCGCGTGCTCCGGTGTGCTGTTTGCTCAGCAGGCTGCCGGCGCTGAGCAGGTACTTCACCGGGAGCTGCGGTGCGGCGAGCAAGCGCCGCGCCGGTGCGGTGTCGATGCGCTCGGCGTCCAGCTGCGCCAGCGTCTGCGCCAGTTGCGCCTGCAGCTGCGCATACAGCGGTGCCCGCAACGCGGGTTGCCATTCGGCCAGGCCCTCGAGCACGGCCTGCAGATCCAGCTGCAACACGATCGTGCAGAACATCTGCGCCAGTGCCTGCGCATCGTCCACCGCAATGCGTGCATCGTGCAGCGGGCCGAGCGTGTCGATCTCGGGCAGCTGCGCGCGCAGCTGCGGCAGCGCGATGCGTGCGGCGTCGTTGTCCTTCATCAGCAGGCGCGTGGGCTGGCCGGGTGCATACACCAGCACGCTGTTTTGCTGGTTGGCTTCCAGCGCGATGCCATAGCGCAGCCATAGCCGCAGATGCACGGCAAGCAGCAGTTCGGTGTAGTCGCGCCACCAGGCCAGCAGGTCGCCACCGCTGAAGGTCTCGGCCAGATGGATCGCCATCGGCCGGCCATCGGGCATCAGGGCGCACAGCGCAGCCACGGGCACCAGGGTGGCGGTGTCCAGCGCTGGGTAGCGCCGCAGCAGGTAGGCCAGATGCCGGGTCTGCCCGACGTGCCCACCGTGGGATTCGTCAACGAACACGCAGCGCCCGCGCAGCGCGGCATCGTGCGCATCGATGCGGCGCAGCGCCTGCTCCAGCCAATGGCCGTCGTACAACGTGGAAGGCTTGATCAGGCGCAGGTTCAATGCGCCGAGCGTGCGCATCGGGATCGGCAGTTTGAGATGCAGGTGCGGATGCTGCATCGGCACCAGCGTGCGCACCGACAGCGTCGGGCGCACCGGCAGGTACGTCAGCGGTGCACGCACGCTACCGGCAGGAAGTGCAAACCCGTCCTGTTCCAGCCGCGCCCACACCAGCGGATGCACTGGCCAGAGCTGGTGTGTCTGCGCGAGTTCGGCCGGCAACCCCACGCGCGCAAGGTCCGGCCATAGCTCCGCAGGCGGCGTGCTGGTGCAACTCACCTGCGCCTGCGGAATGGCCAGCCACTGCAGTGCAAACGTTGGTGCGAATTCCGGTGCATAGGCGCGCAGTTCGGCGGGCGCCAAGCCGGTCTTGGCGCGTGCGGTGGGATAGAACGGATGGTCGCGGTAGCTGGCCAGCTGGTCGCAGCGGTACGCGCGCTCGGCAGCATCCGCTGCGCGCAGGGCCTGCGCCAGGTGCGGTGCCTGGGCGGCATACGCGTCGCGTGCCAGGCCGCGATGTGCGGCGGCGCACGCGGCTTCATCGGCGTAGGCGCGGTGCAACTGTTGCGTGTCCGGATCCAGCCCCTGGCTGAGGCGTTGCAGCCAGGCGGCTGCGCCGTGTTCCAGCTGCACCACCGTGCCGCGCTGCACCAGCCAGCGATCGGTGCACGCGCTGGTCCGCTGCAGATAACCCCCGTGGTGAATCGGTAGCCATACGGTGCCATCGGGCAGGTGTGGGATGCGCCACCACTGAGTGGGCGGCTGCGGCGCGGCCCAGTGCGCCAGCAGCGCGGCGTCGGGCATGGCCGCGCTGCCGCGGCTGGCGATGCCGCGCAGATCTTCGCGCAGGCAGGCATCGATGATGCGCGTGGTGATGTAGTGCTGATCGGTCGCGTTGCTCATGCGCGCAGCTCCGGTGGGTCGATCCGCCACTGCAGGCCGGCTTCGGCCTGGTGCACGGCCTGCTGCAATGCATCGGCATCGCGCGCCAGTGCGCTCAGCACGCCGAGGTAATCCTTGTTGGAATGGCTGAGCCGGATCTGCTCGCCGGGCACGCGCATGCGGCGGTACTGCACATCGCTGTGCGCGCTGCGGTGGTTGCGGTCGTCGCTGGCACTGACCAGCTCGCCGGCATGTTCGGCCACGTAATAGCGCAGCAGTGCGTGCGTGCGCTCGCTGTGCAGCAGTGGCAGCGGCTGGCCCAGGTGCGGTGCCAGCGCGGCGGCAAACCACTGCTGGCCGAACATTGCATCGAGCAGGAATTCGCGCCGGTCGCCGATGCTGCGGTAGTTGATCTCCACCAGCACCGGCCCGTCGCGGGTGAGGATGAATTCGCTATGGCATAGCCCGAAGCCCACGCCGAACGCCCGCAATTGCGCCAACGCCTGCGCGATCACCGGCGTGTCCACCTGCGCGTCCCATTGCGCCTCGCATTCGACAAAATGCGGTGGCGGCGACAGCCGCACCTTGAACCCGCCGATGGCCTGCAGGTGCTGCCCGTCGCCCAGCGTTTCCAGCGTGAAAAAGTCACCTTCCAGCAAGCCTTCCAGCAACACCGTGCGTTGCGGGTGGCGTTGCCACACATCGTCCAGATACGCCTGCAATTGCGCGGCATCGGCGCACTGGCGCACATCCAGGCTGGCCACGCCCTCGCGCGGTTTGGCCACCACCGGCCACGGGATCTGCGCAGGCAAGGCCGCGCCCGGCGCCAGCGTGCAAAACCAGGGCGATGGCATCCCACGCGCCTGCAGGCGCTGGCGCATCGCCGCCTTGTTCTTGGCGGCGTAGCACACCTGCCAGTCCTTGCCGGGCAGCCCCAGGCCGGCAGCCACCAGCGCGGTGCTGGTCTGCAGATGATCGCTGTTGCTGAACACCGCGCGTGGGTGCACGCCGGCGTCGTGCAGCACGTCCAGCACGCCCAGCGGATTGAACACATCGCAGGCGATCACCCGCTGCGGCGCGTGTGCCGGATGCGCGTTGAAGTGCGCAAGGTGCTCCAGGCGATGGTCGGTCAGCAGCCACACCGGCAGACCCTGCGCGTGTGCTGCAGGCAGGAAGCCATCGGTGATTGCCGGGTGGCAGACGTGGGTCAGGATCACCAGCGGTGCATCGGGTGTTGCGTTCATGGCAGCTCTCGTTCGACAGGACGGTGGGGTCAACCGGTGTAGAGCGGGCTGCCTGGCATCGCACACGCGACACGGGGTGGCCTACGACGCAGCAGGTCGCATCGCCGCAGGGCGGCGCGAAGTGCGCCTCATGCGCACTGTCTTCGGTAGTGCGGCAGCGTGATGCGGCTGCCGCGTGGCGCAACTCAGAACGTGTATTCGAGTCCTGCAGTCACGGTGCGCCCGGGCGCGGCCTGGCGGCCCCAGGGGCTGGTATCCACGCCGCGGAACCAGTACTGCCGGTCGAACAGGTTGTTGATCGCCAATGATGCGCTCAGCTTCTGCCCGCCGCGTTCCAGCAAGGTGTGGCTCACTTGCGTATTCCACACCCAGTACGACGGCAGTTCGCCAACCGAGGCAATGGCATTTTCCTGCACCGTGTTGGCGGCATCGCTATAGGCCTTGCTGAAGTAGTAACTCGACAGCGCGACAGTGGTATGACCGAGCGCGTAGGTGCCGCCCAAGGTGATCTGGTTGCGCGAGGTGTAAGGCACACGCAGGCCATCGAAGGCACCCGATTCCTGCCGCGCATCCAGATACGCGTAGCCGGCGTTGAGGGTCAGCGCACGCAGTTGCTCCGGGCTCCATTGCAGTTCCAGCTCGCCGCCTTGATGGCGGGTCTTGCCAAGGTTGCGGAACACCCGCGTTGTGTTGTCCAGCTGGATCTGCTGATCGAAATCAATGAGGTAGGCGCCCACCTGGATGCGGGTGCGCTCATTGGGTTGATAGCGTGTGCCGAGCTCGTAATTCCAGGCCAGCTCCGCGTCCAGATTGTTGCCGAAGATGATCTGGGTCACCTGCGGCGCGCGCATCGAGCGTTGCCCATCCGCATACACAAACCACTGGTCGTTGGCCTGGAAGCCAACCGTCAGGCCGGGCAGCACATCACGGGTCTGGTTGAGCGTACTCACGCCGGTGGCGCGGTTGAAATAGCGCGAATCCAGCCGCTCGTACCGTAGGCCCGGGGTGATGGTCAGGCGCGCATCCGGCAGCGTGATCGCGTTGCTGACATAGGCCGCCAACGCACGGTCTTCGAACTGCCAATCGCGCACGCTGGTGAACAGGCCATCGCGCAGGCGCAGATTGCCGACCAGAAAATCGATGTCTTCATGTACCGCGCGTACGCCGGCGGTCCATTGTTGCTGCACGCCGCCGGCATCGCCCATGCGCCAGGTCAGGCGCGGCTCACTGCCGACCACACGAAAATCACGCGGCGCCGTCTGGCGCAGTTGCGGTGGCAGATCCGAACGCCAGGTTTCGGTGGCGGCTTGGCGCATGCCGACAATGAAGTTGCGGCTGCTGCGCGCGCTGAAGTTGGTCCATGACAGCCGCACGTCCTGCAGCGGGCCCCAGTCGCCAAACACCTGCTCGTAGCTCAACGACGCGCGCGTGGTGCGGCCGTTGAAGCTGTCCAGCGGCCGAGTGGATTGGCGTGGATCGCGGCGGTAATCGTCCGGGCTCAGCGCGCCGGCCAGATCCATGTCCACCAGATACCGCTGCACGCTGGCCTTGAGCAGCTTGGTATCGTCGATCCACCACTCCGCACGCACGCGCAGGTTGCTGATGTCGGTGTCGCTGTGCGCGCGCCAATACTCGCCGTAGGTGCGGTTGGCATCCACCTGCAGGCCAAGGCTGTCGGTGACGTAGCCACCGCTGCTCAGCGCGCTGTCCTGCAGGAACTGGCCCTGGCCACCGGCAGTGATCTTGTGCGCCAGGGTGGTGGTCCAGTCGCTGGGAATCTCCTTGCTGACCAGGTTGATCACGCCGCCCACGTTGTTGGGCCCGTATTGCACGGCCGCGCCGCCGCGCACGATGTCGATGCGGTCGATCTGGTTCAAGCCGACCGGGAACAGCGAAAGGCTGGTTTGCCCGTACGGCGCCAGTGCGAGCGGAATGCCGTCTTCCAGCACCTGCACGCGCCCGCTGCGGCTCTCGTACAGGCCGCGCAGCATGAGTTGCGGCAGGGCGCCGGTGCCGGTTTCATCGAAGATCTTGATGCCGGGCACGCGCTGCAGGGCATCGTCCAATGAGCGATTGCCGCCATTGCGCAGTTGTTCGCGGTCGATCACCTGGCGGCTGCCGGCGTAGCGCTGCACGTCTTCGGGCTTGGAGCGGCCCAGCAGGCTGCCTTGCACCTGCACCGCATCAAGCGCGCGAATCGAAGTATCGGTCTCTACCGCAGTGCCGTCGGTCTCGCCGGCCCGCGCCAGCGGTGCAGCGCTCAAGGTGGTGGCGGCGATGGCAATGGTTAGGGCGTGGAAACGGAACGTCGGCATCTACGGCGTGCTCCTGCAGGCGGGTGATGAAATGGGTGCGGCAAAGGTGGCCAATTGGGCGCGTAATGCGCGTTGAATCAGGGCACGGTCTTCGCCGGCAAGCAGCCAGCGCAGATCCGGTTGCTGCAGCCAGTGCGTGCGTTGCGCGTCGGTACGTGGGTTGGGGCAGAACGGCACCGCAGCGCTGCGGCATTGCGCGTCCATTTGCAGCAGCAAGGCCCACACCTGTGGATGCGTGGGCTGTGGCCCAAGGCCCAGATCCAGCGCAAGATCGAGCGCGCCTTCCATCACCAGGGTCACGCCGGGCACGGCCAGAATCTGCGGCAACGCCGCAATGCCGGCCGCGCTTTCGATCATCGGCACAATGCGGATGTCGCGGTTGGCCTGCGCGATATAGGTGGGCAGATCTACGTTTCCGAAGCCGGTGACGCGGCCCCCAGTGATGCCGCGCCGGCCCAGCGGCGGAAAGCGTGCCGCGGCGATGGCGGAGGCCAGTTGTGCCGCTGACTCGGCGCGCGGAATCACGATCCCGCGTGCGCCGGCATCGAGCACGCGACCGATCAGTTTTTCGTCCACCTCCGGCACGCGCACCCAGGCCTCGCAGCCGGACAGCTCGCAGGCGCGGATGGCGTGTTCCAGCTCATCCGGCGCGCGCAGCACATGTTCCAGGTCCAGCACCACGAACCCGTAGCCGATGCGGCCCAGCAGTTCGCACAGCTGCACGCTCGGCAGTGCATTCAGAACGCCAACACGCAGTGACATGGATGAGTCCGCCAGTGGAACGGGCGCTCATCCTGCGCTTGATGGGAATGATTATCAAGTGTATTGAAGGGCGTTTTTATGGGTCGCGAGTCGCATTTCTGCATGGCGGCGCAGCGGAACTTGCACGGCAAAACGCCCGCCTACAGTGCGTGTTGGCGGGCGTCTTTTTGAAAGGCGATGTGTTGTCGCCAATTACGACGCGGGCACACGCAATGCGCGATACGGCGGGGTGGACATCACCATCTCGGCCAGCGAGTACGCCAGCTCGCGTTCGGCCAGCACGGCGCCGTCGGCACCGTGTTCGAGCAGGTGCTTCACTTCTGCATCGCTGTGCGCGCGGGCCAGCAAGGTCAGTGACGGGTTGAGTGCGCGCAGCTTGGCCAGCGCTTCGCCGGCTTCCAGCGGCTGCGGGATGGCCAGGATCGCAATCTTGGCCTGCTCCGGGCGCGCTTCGGCCAGCACGCGGTCGGCCGCGGCGCTGCCACGAATCCCGGGAATGCCCGCCGCGTGCGCCTTGGCCACATGGTCGCCGTTGTCGTCGATCACCAGTACCGGCACGCCGCGGCTGCGCAGCAGTTGCGCCAGCGCGCTGCCTACGCGGCCATAGCCGATCACGATGGCGTGGCCGTCCAGTTGCAGCGGCGGGCCGGGCGGCAGTTCCGGCTCCACCGTCGCCGGGGCGTCCTGCGCCTGCTTGGCCTGCCAACGGTCCAGCCACGAGAACAGGAACGGATTGGCCACGATCGACAACAACGCCCCGGCCAGGATCAGGTCGCGCCCGGTTTCAGGCAGGATCGCCAACTGCACGCCGAGCCCGGCCAGGATGAAAGAGAACTCGCCGATCTGCGCCAGGCTGGTGGAAATGGTGAGCGCGGTGCCGGTGGGGTGGCCGAAGGCACGCACGATCACGAACGCCGCCAGCGACTTGCCCACGGTCACGGTCAGGAAGGTGGCCAGCACCTGCCAGGGATGGGCGATCAGGATCATCGGGTCGAACAACATGCCCACCGACACAAAGAACAGCACCGCGAATGCATCACGCAGCGGCAGCGAATCGCTGGCCGCCTTTTGGCTGAGCTCGGACTCCTTGAGCAACATGCCGGCGAAGAACGCCCCCAGCGCGAACGACACGCCGAACAACTTCGCCGACCCGAACGCCACTCCCAGCGCAATGCCGAGCACGGCCAGGGTGAACAACTCGCGCGAGCCGGTGGCGGCGACCTTTTCCAGCGACCATGGGATCACCCGGCGCCCAACCACCAGCATCACCGCGACGAAGGCCACCATCTTCAGCAGCGTCCAGCCCAGTGCGGCCAGTAGCGAGGTCGACTCGCCGGCATGTTCGGCAGCGCCGGCGCTGCCGCCGAGCACATTGGCCAGCGCCGGCAACAGCACCAACGCGATCACCATCACCAGGTCTTCGACAATCAACCAGCCCACCGCGATCCGGCCGCGCTGGGTTTCCAGCAGGCGGCGTTCTTCCAGCGCACGCAGCAGGACCACGGTGCTCGCCACCGACAAGGCCAGGCCAAACACCAGCCCCTGTATCAACGGCCAGCCCATGCTCCATGCCAGCGCCCAACCCAGAAGCGTGGCCACCACGATCTGCGCCAGCGCACCGGGCACTGCGATCCACTTCACTTCCATCAGGTCGTCGAGCGAGAAGTGCAGACCCACCCCGAACATCAGCAGCATCACGCCCAGCTCGGAGAGCTGGTTGGCCATGGTCTGATCGGCCACGAAGCCCGGCGTAAATGGCCCGACGCATACGCCGGCCAATAAATAGCCAACCAGCGGCGACAGCTTGACTTTTTGTGCGAGCGTGCCCAGCACGAAGGCGACCGCGAGGCCGACGGCGATGATGTCGATGAGGCTGGTGTCGTGATGCATTTCAATCCGTTGTGAGAGTGTCCGGGAGACGGCGAGTTGCAGCCAGCCAACGGCACTGCGCCGGGCATCGCCTGCGGGCATGCAACCTGTTTGCTGGAGTCCGGCGCGAGGGGAACAGGACCGCGGGGCGGTCCGGTTGGCCGGACACCCATAGTACACAGCGCTCGATTAACGCGATGCGACACGCGTGGAGGTCTTTGCGTGGCTGCTGGCAGCGCGTGCGGCGGCAAGCAGCCTGTGCACGCGTCGCGTGGTCATCGTGGCGTGCTGATGCGCGCAGAGGCCGATGCCGGCGCGGGCACTCGGCACTGCTTTGCGTGGCTGTGGCACAGCCTGGGCTGTTGACCCACCGTGATGCGATGAGGCAGCGGCAAAGCGGTGATCGCGTAGGCCGTCAGTAGCAATCGTGGGCATCGTTTACCTTGCGTGTTGCGCCTCGCTCTGCAGGTGCAGATGCAGGTGCGGTTGCAGTTTGCAGTTGCACCTGCATTCGTAGTTCAGGGCAGCCGCACTTCGGGACAGTTGCAGTTGGCGCGTTACCTGTGGGGGCGACTCCGCATCAGCGAGCCCCGCAGCTCCGCTTTAGTGCACGTGCAGCGCCGTTGCTGCGGCGCAGCGTCAACGCCACACGCACCGCGATGCTAGCGAGCCCGACGCAGCCTTCCCGGCTTGTTCGCTCCACGAACAACAGCTGCGCCACGCCCGGCGGCAGCACATCGCGCAGCGCAAGAGCCTGCTTGCCTGCACGCCGCCGCCGCCGCAGCGGCGAAGACCGCAATCCACACCGCGCGGGGTTGTTGCCAGCGGAGCAGACACAGCGCCCATTGTCCCGCCGCGCAGTAGCCGCTGCGCCGGCCAACCTCTCCCAATAGCAGGTGACCGCCGAGTAGCCACTTCCAGCACGTGGCGCACCTCAACGCTCCGATCTCCTCGACTTTCCGGACACCGCTTCGCCCTGCGGCAGGGCATGTGCCGATGAGAACCCAACACTGGGCGCGGTCGATGTGTGCGGCGCCTGGCCGCACACGCGCCATACCGCCTTCGCGGCTGCGAAGGCAGGCATTGCACGGAACCACTATGCAGCTCAGCGACTTTGCAACACCGGCTTTTCGGCAAGACCCATACCCCATGTATGCGCGTTTGCGCGCAGCTGGCCCGCTGTTGCAGATCAGCGACAACGGCTGGGTGTCTGGCCACTACACCGTGGTCGATGCACTGCTCAGCGACCGCCGGCTGGGCCGCAACTACCTGGACAGCATCCGTGTGCGTTATGGCGCGAACGCAGCGGAGATGCCGCTTTTCCAGGGCATGAGCCGCATGTTTCTGCTGCTCAATCCGCCGGTCCACACCCAGCAGCGCGCATTGATGACCAAAGCCTTCGGGGCGCGCCAACTGGAGGCGCTACGTGAGGTGGCCGTCGACACTGCCGACGCGTTGCTCGATCAGCATGAAGACAGACGTAGCTGCGATCTGCTCAATGACTTCGCGATGCCGATGACGATCTCGCTGATCTGCCGGATGTTGGGGCTGGCGGTGACCGATGTGGTGGCGCTGGGGCAGGCGAGCAGTGCGCTGGCCAAGGTCTTCGACCCATTGATGCGTCCGGAAGACATGGCACAGGCCACCGCGGCATACACGACGTTGGAGCAGTATTTTCGCGCGATCGTGCTGCAGCGTCGGGATACGCAGGAGGATGATCTGATCGCGCGCCTCATTGCCGCCGAAGACCATGGCCAGCGCATGCCTGTGGATGACATCGTCTCCAATGTGATCATGCTGTTCACGGCCGGCCACGAAACCACCGCCAACATGATCTGCAATGCGCTCATCGCCTTGCACCGGCATCCCGAACAACTGCAGTTGCTGCGCGATACCCCCACACTGATGCCCAACGCGGTGCTGGAATGCATGCGCTACGACAGCTCGGTGCAGGTGGCCATGCGTTCGGTGTTGCAGCCCCTGCAGGTTGAGGGAACGACCCTGCCCGTTGGCGCCATCCTGTACCTGATGCTGGGCTCCGCCAATCACGACGCGGAGCAGTTCACCGCACCGCAGCAGCTGGATCTACGCCGCCAGCAAGGACGTGCACTGTCCTTTGGCGGTGGCGTCCACCATTGCCTGGGCAACCGGCTCGCATTGATCGAACTGGAAACCGCGCTGGAGCGCTTGCTGCAACGCGCGCCCGCATTGCGCCTGCCCGAGTTGGACAATTTGAGCTGGAACGAACGTGCCAATCTGCGCGGCATCCAGGCGTTGCACGCCACTTGGTAAGACGTTCGCTAACACCGGGATGACGCCGGTGGGCGATGTGCCGCGGGCAAAAAAAACGGGCCATCGCGGATACCGCGATGGCCCGGATCTCGCCGCAGTGGATCAGAACCGGTAGGTCACCCGGCCATACCAGTAACGGCCGTTGAAGCCGAACGGGGACAGCGAGGAATACTGCAGGCCGCCGGCACGGTCGTCGTAGGCGGTGGTCAGCTGCGCCTTGGTCGGGTACTGGTTGGTGAGGTTGTCCGCGCCCACGGTGAAGGTGAAGGCGTTCCAGGTCTGGCTGGCGGACAGGTTCAGGATCCAGCGTGCGTCATAGGTCTGGTCCTGGCTGCCGTCGACCGGGTCGCTGATGCGCTTGATCGAGCCGTACCGCGTGGCGTTGCCGTTGAGCGTGAATCCACCGATCGCCCAATCCGCCGAGGCCATGTACTTGGTGCGCGGCGTGGCATCGGTGAGCAGGCCCTGGCTGGCGCGGCCGAAGTTGGGGTTGGACAACTCCAGGATGGTGGTCTTGTTGTAGTTGGCGCTGGCACCCAGGGTCAGCTGGCCCAGATCGCCCAGATCGGCGATGTAGCTGTTGACCCAGTCCACGCCGCGCGTGCGGCTGGTGGCACCGTTGACGAAGAACTGCACCGCGGCCACCTGGCCGATCGGCTGCGCCAACTGCAACTGGTCCGAATACAGGATCTGGTCCCAGATGCGGATCTGGTACACGTCCAGGCTGGATGTGAAGTTGGCAGTTGGCTGCCAGACGCCGCCCAGGCCGTAGTTGCTGGATTTTTCTGGGCTCAGCGGGCGTGCGCCCAGCGCCAGTGCCACCGGGTCGGAGGTGCGGTAGGTGCCCACCTGCACCAGCTCGCCGTTCTGGATCAGCGTCACCACCGAAGCGTAGTTCTGCTGGGCCAGCGACGGCGCGCGGAAGCCGTTGGAGATCGTGCCGCGCAGCGAGAAGGTGTCGGTGAAGGCATAACGCGCCGACAGCTTGCCCGAACGCGTGGCGCCGGCATCGCTGTAGTTTTCATAGCGCCCGGCGATACCGCCGGAGAGCTTCTCGGTGAGGTTGGCTTCCAGGTTGGCGTAGACCGCGTTGCTATGCCGGCCGAACTTGCCTGCCACCGACGGCTCCAACCCGGAGAACACCTGTGCGCCACCGGGATACGGCGCGCCATCGGCCGGATTGATGGTGGTGGGATCGAAGAAATACGAGTCCGGCGAGCCGGCGGTGATGCGGTAGCGGTCCTGGCGATGCTCGGCGCCGAAAGCGACATTGACCGGATACGCCAGGCCCCAATCGAAGGCGCGGCTGATGTCCAGATTCACCGTGCCCTGCTGGGTTTCGAAGCCGCCGGAGTTGAAGTTTGTCGGCGATGCACCGGTGGTATAGAACAGGTTGGTGTTGATGCTGTTGAGGATATTGAAGCTCATGTCGTTCTTGCCGTATGACGCCGACAGATCCCAGTTCCACTCGCTCTCGGTGCTGCCCTTGATGCCGAGCACTGCCGAGCGATCGTTGACCGGGTTGTAGATCTGCGGCAGGAAGCCGTTCGGATAGATCGAGGGCACGTTGCGCGCGGGGTTGTCGGCGGCGCGGTAATAGCCGTTGGAGGTCACCTCGCGGCGGCTGGCACTGAAGTGGCCGTACAGTTCCAGGTTCGGCGAGAACTCGTAGCCGAACGCGGCCAGGCCCTGGTAGAACGTGGACTTCGGGTCGCCGTGGCGCTGGTACGGCACGCCACCGGGGTTGGGCGTGCCGGGCACGGTGGTGGCGCGGTTGGTGTTTTCGCCGCGGTTGGTGCTCATGGTGTTCTGGTAGTTCCACGACAGCCGCACCCAGCCTGGCGCGGTATCGCCGCCGGTGCCGCCGAAGCCCATGCCGACCGAGCCGTCGATGCCGTTCTGCTCGCCGTCGCCCTTGTCCATGAAACCGCCGTTGACCGACACGCTGTTGTCGCCGGTCTTGGCACCGTGCTTGAGCACGATGTTGACCACGCCGGCGATCGCATCGGAGCCGTATTGCGCCGAGGCGCCATCACGCAGCACTTCGATGCGCGCCACCGCCGACATCGGCAGCGAGTTGAGGTCGGCCGGCGCCGAGCCGCGCCCCACATACGGGTTGTAGTTGATCAGCGCAGAGGTGTGATAGCGCTTGCCATCCACCAGCACCAGCACCGCATCCGGCGACAGGCCGCGCAGCGTGGCCGGGCGCGCGGCATCGTTGCCGTCGGAAATGGCCGGGCGCGGGAAGTTCAAGGACGGCAGCAGCTTGCCGAGCGCGGTGGCGATGTCGGTCGCACCGGTCGCCTGCAACGACTGCTCGGTGATGATGTCGATCGGCGATTCGGATTCGGCCACGGTGCGGTCGGCTACGCGCGTGCCGGTGACGATCAAGGTGTCGAGGGTTTTCTGTGGGGGCGGCTGCTGTGCCTGCGCGGTACCGGCGAACGCGCTGGCGGCCAGCGCGATGGAAACCGCAATCGAAAGAGACGTGGACGTGTGCATGGGATGAGGCGCTCAGGAGGAAAGGGAAGCAGGGGGAAAGGGATGGAGCAGCAAACGCACGGCCATGCGGCATGCAGGAGCGCGACAGCGGCGGGCAGTTGCACTGCAACCGCAGCGATGGCGTCGTTCGTCCTTGCGTGGGGCAGGTGCAGTCAAATGCAGGTGCGCCGGTCGCCGCAGTGGCCGCGCCTGCAAACAGCGCGGCTTTAGGCCGATCAATGCACCGAATGAGGAGTCACCCCGGCGCGTCGTTGCCAAAGGCGCCGGGGCGGATACCGCGATGGAGCACCGGCAACGCCACCGCGAGGAGGCGTTGCCGGCTGTCCTAGTGACTTACCACTTGTAGTTCACGTTGGCGTACACCAAGGCGCCGTTGAAACCGAACGGCGAGGCGCTGCTGTAGGGCAGGTAGGTCCGCGTGCCCAGGCCGGCTTCCTGACGGTCGGGATATTCGTTGAGCACGTTGTCGCCACCGACAGTGAAGTTCCAGCTACCCAGCTTGTAGGAGGCGGCCAGGTCCAGCGTCCACTTCGCGGCATAGGTCTGGTCGCTGCCGGCGTTGGTGCCGAAGGTGGTGAATTCGCCCCAGCGCGTGGCGGTGCCGGTGAACGACCAGTTGCCCGGCGACCAGGTGCCGCCCAGGAAGAACTTGTCGCGCGGCGTGCCTTCGGTGATGCGGCCGAGCTCTGCACGGCCGATACGCACCGCGCCCGGATCGATGGCTTCCAGCGCGGGCGGATTGGCCGCGATCTGTTCGACCTCGGTCTTGTTGTAGTTGTAGCCGGTGGTCAGCTCCACGCTGCCGCTGTCCAGGTTCCAGCGATAGGTGCCGACCGCGTCCACGCCCTGGGTCTTGGTGTCCACCGCATTGGTGAAGTAGCGCCCGCCGCCGATCCCCGGGAAGCCATTGGCCTGCAGGTAGTTACGCGCCGCGATGGAGGTGAGGTTCTCCGACAGCACGATGCGGTCATCGATGTCGATGCGGTACGCATCGACGGTGATGTAGAGATTCTCCACCGGCTGCAACACCACGCCCAGACCGTAGTTCTTGGACTCTTCGGCCTTGAGCGGTTCGGCACCAAGCGCGATGGCGGCCGGGTTGTCGGTACGGAAGGTGCCGATCTCGAACGGAATCGCCGACACGCCGCCATTGGGCTGCGCCACGTTGAGGAACTGCGTGGCAATCGACTGGAAGTTCTGCTGCTGCAGCGACGGTGCGCGGAAGCCGGTGGAGGCGGTGGCACGCAGCGCCACCTTGTCGGTGAACGCATAGCGCAGCGACAGCTTGCCGGTGGCGGTGTCGCCGAAGTCGCTGTACTTCTCATAGCGCCCGGCCAGGCCGGCTGACAGCTTTTCGGTGAGATCCGCTTCCAGGTCCACATAGGCCGAGTGGCTGTTGCGGTTGTAGTAGCCGGCATCGGAGAGCTTGAAGCCCGGGAACACCTGCGCACCGGGAATCAGCGCGCCGTTGGCCGAGGGAATGCCGCCGTTGGCCGAAGAAGCCGCATCACCGGGCGATTGGTTGAACTTTTCGCCGCGCCATTCCGCGCCGAATGCCAAGGCAACCGGGTAGGCCAAACCCCAGTCGAGCGTCTTGGTGAAGTCGGCGTTGAGCACGTTCTGGGTGACTTCCAGGGTGCCTGCGTGGAAGTCGGTGGGGCTGGTCACGCCCAGGCTGTTGTTCAAGCTGTTGCGCACATCGAAGGTGAGGTTGTTCTGGCCGTAGTTGTAGCTCAGATCGATGTTCAAGCCGCCTTCGGTGGAGGTCTTCAACCCGCCCACCCACGACACGTCCTTGCTGACGTTGTAGATCTGCGGCAGGAAGCCGTCCGGATAGATCTCCGGGCGGTTGCGGTTGTCGCCGGCAAAGCGGAAGTAGCCGTTGGAGAGCACTTCGCGGCGGCTGACCATGCCGAACGAGTAGAAGGTCAGGTAATCGGTGGGGCTGTATTCGCCGTTGAACGACACCGCGCCCTGGTCGATCTCGGGATCGCCGTAGCGCTGCTCCACGCGGCCCTGGAACGGCAGCGCGCGGTTGGTCTGATCCGAATGCCCGGCCTGCGCGGCCAGGTGCACCTTGCCGGTACCGGCAAAGCTGAAGCCGGCATCGCCGGACAACTGATACTGCTCGCCGTCGCCGGCGCTGTACTTGCCGTAGCGGCCATTGACGCTGCCGCCTTCGCCGCTGCCCTTGAGCACGATGTTGATCACGCCGGCAATCGCATCCGAGCCGTATTGCGCCGATGCGCCATCGCGCAGCACTTCGATGCGCTCTACGGCGGCGATCGGAATGGTGTTGAGGTCGGCCGGCGAGGAGCCGCGCCCCTGGGTGTCATTCAGGTTGATCAGCGCGGTGCTGTGATAGCGCTTGCCGTTGACCAGCACCAGCACCTGATCGGGCGACAGGCCGCGCAGCTGCGCAGGGCGCACCGCATCCGAGCCATCGGAGATGGCCGGGCGGGGGAAATTCAGCGAGGGGATCGCGCGCGACAGCGCGGTGGCCAGCTCGGTGGTGCCGGTGGATTCCAGTGCCTGCGGCGAAATGATGTCGATCGGCGAGGCCGATTCGGCCACGGTGCGATCGGCCACGCGCGTACCGGTCACGATCAGCGTGTCGAGGGTCTTCTGGGTAGGCGCCTGCGACTGTGCGACAGCAGTTGAAGCGGAAAACGAGAGTGCAAGAACAACGGCAACAGCGAGTGGACTGGTCTTGCAATTCATGCGGTGACAACTCCGAGTGGGGAACGGATGCATCGCAGGGGGCCCCCTCCCGGGCCGCGTCCGTTGCGGCAGCTGCGGTGCGTTCCCAACCATTAACCACGCGTAACCACATGTCAAATTTTGGTTACGTTGCGCAAGTAACTGTCATCAATGACGTGCTACTGCCATCGTTGTCATCATGCACCAAAGTGATGCGTGGCTTGCACCACACCTGCAATGGTGCGGCCTGGTTTGCACCATGTTGGACAATGAATACCAGTTATGAAACTTCGGCATCAGTAGGTGATCTGCACCGCCTCCGCACTGCGTTGCGCAGGACCATGGAAGACCGCCTCGATGTTGTTGCCATCCGGGTCGAGCACAAACGCCGCGTAATAACTCGGGTGATACGGGCGCACGCCCGGCGCGCCGTTGTCACGGCCACCGTGTGCAAGTGCGGCGGCATGGAAGGCGTGCACCATCGCCACATCGTGTGCCTGGAAGGCCAGGTGATGGCGGCCGGTGAGTTCGCCCTGGGCAACGGTGTGGCGGTCGGACACGAACAGCTCGTCGGCCCAGAAGAATCCCTCGCCTTCGCCGCCCAGCGGCACGCCGAGCACATCGAGCACGGCGCCGTAAAAGCGCCGGCTCGCCTTCAGGTCCTGCACCACCAGATGCAGGTGATCGATCAAGCGTCCACGCGACAACTGTGCTGTTTCCATCGGAGCGCTCCACATGACAGGAGCGCACGTGATAGCACTGCCGAGGCGGGAAACCCTTCACCCGGCGTTGAGGCCTCCGGCAGCCACGCCATGCCGCAAACAAGGCCGCAGGGAGTAGCCGCCAGCGGCCCAAAACGCATACGCCCCGGGCAGGCCGGGGCGTGTGGACTTGCAGTATGGCAAGGCTTACCAGCGGTAGTTGATGCGGCCGTACACGTAGGCACCGTTGAAACCGAACGGCGACAGATTGCTGTACGGGAATTGCCCGCTGGTGGAGTTGGCGAAGTTGTTCTCGTCCGGGTACTCGTCCAGCAGGTTGTCCGCGCCCAGGGTGAGCGTCCAGCGGTCGATCTTGTAGCTGGCCGAGGCATCCACCACCCACTTGGCGCCGAAGGTCTGATCGTTAATCGCCGCGGCCGGGCGCGTGGTGTATTCACCGTAACGCGTGGCACCCAGCGCCAGTGTCCAGTGCTCCAGATTCCAGCTGCCGTTGATCAGGAACTTGTCGCGCGGGAAGCCTTCTTCGATGCGGCCACGTTCGGTGCGGTCGATGCGCTCCAGGCTCAACCCGTTGGCCGACAACGCGGCCGGGTTGGCGGCCACGCTGCGCACTTCGGTTTCCGAATAGTTGTAGCCGGCGGTCAGGTCGATGCTGCTGGCGGCGAGCTGCCAGCGGTAGCTGCCCACCACGTCGACGCCGCGGGTGCGCGTGTCCACCGCATTGGTGAAGTAACGGCCGCCGTTGATGCCGAAGATGCCTTGCGATTCCAGCAGCGAACGCACGCCGGTACCGGTGAGGTTGGAGGACAGCACGATGCGGTCGTCCACATCGATCTGGTACGCATCCACGGTGACGTACAGCGCGTCGGTCGGCTGCAATACCAGGCCCAGGCTGTAGGAGAGTGAGGTCTCCGCATCCAGCGGCTCGGCGCCGAGCGCGCGTGCCACCGTGCTGTCGGCCGGGAAGGTACGGATCTCGAACGGGTTCGGATTGCCGGCCAGGAAGGTGGTGCTGGTGGACTGGAAATACTGCTGCGCCAGCGACGGTGCGCGGAAGCCCGACGACACCGTGCCGCGCAAGGCGACCTTGTCGGTGAACGCATAGCGCGCCGACAACTTGCCCGATGCCTGGCTGCCGAAATCGCTGTAGTCCTCGTAGCGCCCGGCCAGGCCGGCGGAGAACTTGTCGGTGAAGTCGGCCTCGATGTCGGCATACAGCGCGTAGCTGTCGCGCGAGTACTGCCCGGACACACTCGGAGCAAACCCACCGAAGCCCTGCGCGCCACCGGCCAGCGTGCCGCTCTGGAAGTACGAGCCCACTTCGCCCGGCGACTGGTTCCACTTCTCGTTGCGGTATTCGGCGCCGAACGCCACCGTCACCGGATACGCCAGGCCCCAATCGAACCCGCGCTTGACGTCGAGGTTGACGATGTTCTGCGTGGTTTCCAGCGCGCCGTCATAGAACGACGTGGGCGAGGTCGGCCCCAGGCTCACGTTGAGCGTGTTGCGGGTGTGGAAGTCGATCTTGTTGTAGCCGTAGTTGTAGCTGGCATCCCAGTCCCAGCCGCTGGCGGTGGAGCCGCGCACGCCGGCGACCAGCGAGCGGTCCTTGGCGTAGGTCTGGATTTCCGGCAGGAAGCCCTGCGGATAGATCGACAGGATGTTCTGCGCGGTGCTGCCCGGCGCGCGGTAGAACGCGAACGCGGTGATGTCGCGGTTGCTCGCGGTGGCGAATGCGTAGCCGGTGATGCTGTCGCTGAAGTTGAATTCGGTGTTGGCCGACACCGCCTGTGCGTTGACGTCGGGGTCGCCGATCTTGAAGGCCTTCTGGCCAACGGCCGGCTGCGAGGCGCTGGGTGCGCCGGCGTAGGCGCGGGCGCGGTCGGTCGGGTCCTGCTGGTTGAGCTGGGCGGCCACGTGCAGCCAGCCGCGGTCGCCGCCGTAGGCCACGCCGGTGTCGCCGGACAGCTCGTAGTTGCTGCCGTCGCCGGCCGAATACTGGCCGAACCCGGCCTGCAGGCTGCCGCCCTTTTCCGCGCCCTTGAGCACGATGTTGACCACACCGGCGATGGCGTCGGAGCCGTATTGCGCCGACGCGCCGTCACGCAGCACTTCCACGCGCGCGATGACCGCGACCGGAATGGTGTTCAGGTCCACTGCCGCGGCGCCGCGGCCGATGGTGCCGTTGAGGTTGAGCAGCGACGAGGTGTGGCGGCGTTTGCCATTGACCAGCACCAGCACCTGGTCGGGCGAGAGCCCGCGCAGCTGGGCGGGGCGGATCGCGCTGGTGCCATCGCTCAACGCCGGGCGCGGGAAGTTCAGCGAGGGCAGCGCACGCGCCAGCGCAGTGGCCAGCTCGGAGGTGCCGGTGGCCTGCAGCGACTCGGCGCTGATGATGTCGATGGGCGATTGCGACTCGGCCACGGTGCGGTCGGACACGCGGGTACCGGTGACGATGACCGTGTCCAGGGTGTTGGCGGTGGCCGCCGGGGTGTTCTGGGCGAGGGCGGGGGAGGCAAGCAGCGCGGCGACGATGGCGGTCGCAAGCGTGGACAGCGGGGTATTCATGACAACTCCAAAACGAGGGCCCTGGCGGGACCAGCAAGGCTAGGCAGGCCGGGGTCGCGGCAAGGCGAAGACTGCCGCAGCCAACCTGAAGGCGCTAATTATTCGTTAACGCTAGAATGGCGTCGCAGGAATGCTGCTCATCTGCTCATTCCTTTTCGTTCTATCGGACTGTCCATCAATGATTTCCCTGCGCAACTTCTCCATGCGACGCGGCGAGCGTCTGCTGCTGTCCAACGTCGACCTGACCATGCATGCCGGCTACCGCGTCGGTGTGGTGGGCCGCAACGGCACCGGCAAGTCCAGCCTGTTTGCCGCGGTCAAGGGCGAGCTGGAAGCCGACAAGGGCGACGTCGACCTGCCCGGCAAGGTGCGCACCGCCAGTGTCTCGCAGGAAACCCCGTCCTTGCCGGACCCGGCGCTGTCGTTCGTGCTCGGCGGCGACATCGAGGTGTCCGCCATCCTGCAGAAGGAAGCCGAGGCGACCGCGCGCGAAGACTGGGAAGCGGTGGCCAATGCGCACCAGACCATGGCCGAGCTGGGCGCGTACGACGCCGAGGCGCGCGCTGGCAAGTTGCTGCACGGCCTGGGCTTCCCGGCCGATACCCACCATCGCGCGGTGTCCTCGTTCTCGGGCGGCTGGCGGGTGCGGCTGAACCTGGCGCGCGCGCTGATGATGCCCAGCGACCTGCTGCTGCTGGACGAACCCACCAACCACTTGGACATGGACGCGGTGCTGTGGCTGGAGCAGTGGCTGCTCAAGTACCCGGGCACCTTGCTGCTGATCAGCCATGACCGCGAGTTCCTGGACAACGTGGCCACCCACACGCTGCACCTGCACGGCGGCACCGCCAAGCTGTACGTCGGCGGCTACACCGATTTCGAGCGCCAGCGCATCGAGCACCTGCGCCAGCAGCAGATTGCGCACGACAAGGAACAGGCCGAGCGCGCGCATCTGCAGAGCTTCATCGACCGCTTCAAGGCGCAGGCCAGCAAGGCCACGCAGGCGCAGAGCCGCATGAAGCGCCTGGCCAAGATGGCCGGCACCGAGGCGGTGCGCGCCGAGCGCGAATTCCGCATCCAGTTCGCCCAGCCCAATCGGCTGCCGTTTTCGTTGATCCGGCTGAATCATCTGGATGCCGGGTATGCGGCTGCGCCGCGGGAATCGGGAATCGGGGATGGGGAATCGCAAAAGCGTGGGTCCAGCGATGCGATTACCGTGCTGCACGATGTTGGATTCGGGCTGGAGGCGGGCGACCGGATCGGGTTGCTGGGGCCCAATGGCGCGGGTAAGTCGACGCTGGTCAAAACACTGGTGGGTGAGCTTGCACCGCTGTCGGGCGAGCGCAGTGCGCACCCGGACCTGCGCATCGGCTACTTCGCCCAGCACACGGTGGAATCGCTGCACGAAGGCCAGTCGCCGATGGACCATTTCCGCGATCTGTCGCCGGACGGTTCCAATCAGGCGTTTCGCGATTTCCTGGGTAAATGGAATTTCGCCGGCGACCGCGCGTTTGAAGTGGTGGATGGCTTCTCCGGGGGCGAGCGCGCGCGCCTGGCGCTGGCGCTGATCGCCTGGCAGCAGCCGAACGTGCTGCTGCTCGACGAACCGACCAACCATTTGGATCTGGAAATGCGCGAGGCGCTGGCCGAGGCGCTGAGCGACTTCGAAGGCGCCATCGTGATGGTCTCGCACGACCGCCATCTGATCGGCCTGGTCTGCGACAGTTTCTGGCGCGTGGCCGATGGCGTGGTCGAGCCGTTCGATGGCGACCTGGACGAATACGCCGCCTGGTTGCGCAGCCGCCCGGCCGCGCAGGGCACCAAGCAGAAGATGGCCGAAGTGGCACCGACCCCGCCACCGCCGACCAAGCCACTGCCGCCAAAAAAAGCAGTCAATCCGCACAAGTTGGCCAGCGCCGAAAAGCGCGTGGGCGAACTGGAAGCCGCGTTGGCGGACCTGGACCGGCAGCTCGCCAACCCGGCCAACTATCCAGATGCCGACAAGATGGCGGTATTGGGCCGCGAGCGCGAAACCACCGCGCAGCAGCTGGCCGCTGCCGAAGCGGCCTGGATGGAGTTGCTGGACGGCGCGTAACGCGCAGGCGTTACGATGCGCAGCGAGCCAAGCACACGGATGTCGCGGACATGATCAGCGCCACCATCAGCCTGGAAGATCATCTGGCCGCGCAGCGGTTGCATGCGCGGCATACGGCCAAGCGGTTGATCGTGGTGCTCGTGGTCCTGCTGCTGATCGGGATGGGTTTGCTTCAACTGATCGGGGCCGGCGACATCATCGGGCCGGTGCTGATCGGCGCGGGCGGCGGCGGCTTGATCGGCCTGGCGGTGTTGCACGTCTGGGGCTTGCCACGAAAGATCAAGCGCCTGCATGCGCAGCAGGCCGCGCTGCGGCACACCTACACCTATGCGTGGGACGACACCGGGCTGGAAATCACCTGGGCAGACGGGCATCTGCGCCGTCCCTGGTCCGATTACATCCGCTGCCGCGAAAACGAGCGCGTGCTGTTGCTGTATCACAACGACCGGTTGTTCGAGCTGTTCGCTCCGCACTGGTTCGCCGACAGGGCGCAGTACGAAGCGTTTCGCCACTTTGCGTTGCAGGTGGGGAAGGCGTCCGCGCGTCGTTGAGCGCGGCACGCGGCGACGCCGCTCAATCGGCGCGCTGCTGTTCGGCCAGCAGCCAGGCGCGCAGCCGGGCTTCGGCGTCGCTTTCCGGGCGCGAGCGTAACCGGGTCAACCAGTAGCGCCCCGCATCAATCTCGATCGGGAATGGGCAGGCCAATCGCCCCGCGCCCAGGTCCTGGGCAAACAAGCGCAGCGGCAACAACGCCACACCAGCGCCAGCCGCGGCCGCACTGGCCAGTGCCAGCGACGAATCGAACATCGCGCCACGCGCAGGCACCTCCGAGGCGCCTGCAGCACGAAACCACTGTGCCCACTCGTCCGGCCGGTACGAACGCAGCAACGGCACGTGGGCCAGATCGGCAGGCGTGCGCAAGGCACGCGCCATCGCCGGGGCGCATACCGGCGCAAACGGTGCCTCCATCACGGCATGCGCAATCTGCCCCTGCCAGTCGCCGTCGCCGAAGCGGATTGCTAGGTCCAGCCCTTCGCCGGCCAGATCCACCCGATTGTTGTGGGTCGACAGGCGCAGTTCGATGTCCGGATGTGCTGCGTGGAAGGCGGCCACGCGCGGCAGCAACCAACCGGTGGCAAACGTGGCCACCACGCCCACGCTGAGCACCTCGCGATAGCGGCCGCCGGCAAAGCGCTCCAGCGTGGCGGCAATGCGGTCGAATGCGTCGCCCAACACCGGCGCCAGCGCGGCGCCCTCGTCGGTGAGCGCCACCCCGCGCGGCAGGCGGTGGAACAGGCTGGTGCCCAGCTGTTGCTCCAATGCCTTGATCTGGTGGCTGAGCGCGGCCTGGCTGACGCACAGCTCGCCGGCCGCGCGGGTCAGGTTCTGATGGCGCGCGGCGGCCTCGAACGCGCGCAGGGCATTGAGCGGGAGACGCGGTCTGGGCATGCCAGGAGATTAGTTCAATTCATGCCAGGGATCGAAACATTGCGGTGGTCGGCCAGCGCGCCGGCCCCGATACTGCGGGCTCTCTCAAGGAGGCGGCGCCATGTTGAACCGACGGCAGTTCCTGTCCATGACCGGCGCAAGCGTGCTGATTGCGGCGTCCCGGCCCGCATGGGCGCTCTCCCCGGCGGTGAACGTGGACGATATGTTGCGTGCGCGCTGGGCCGAGATCCAACGCGGCACCGGCGGCCGCCTGGGGACGTGCCTGCTCGACAGCGGCTCCGGATGGCGCATCGGCCAGCGCGAGAACGAGCGCTTTCCAATGTGCAGCACCTTCAAATTTGTATTGGCTGCGGCGGTGCTGCAGCGGGTGGACAAGGGGGAGCTGCGGTTGACGCAGCAGATCAAGATCCGCGCCTCCGACATGCTCGAACATGCGCCGGTCACCGAGCGCCATGTCGGCGGCTCACTGAGCGTGGCCGAGCTGTGCCAGGCCACGATGATCCATAGCGACAACCCGGCCGCCAACCTGCTGTTTCCGTTGATCGGCGACCCGCCGGGCCTGACCCGCTTCCTGCGCGGGATCGGTGATACGAAGACCCGCAGTGACCGCCTCGAGCCGGAGATGAACGGGTTCGCCCCAGGCGAGCCGCGCGACACCACCACGCCGGCGGCGATGGCCGCGACCTTGCGCACGCTGCTGCTTGGCGATGCGCTGCAACCGGCGTCGCGCAAACAGCTCACCGCCTGGATGATCGACAACCGCACCGGCGACGATTGCCTGCGCGCCGGCCTGCCGCGCGACTGGAAGATCGGCGACAAGACCGGCAGCAATGGCACCGACACCCGTAACGACATCGCGATCATCTGGCCGCCCGGGCGCGCGGCGCCGTTGCTGCTGACCGCGTATCTCAATGGTGCCACCGTCGATGCGGCCGCCCGCGACGCCGCGTTGAAGGCGGTGGCGGCAGCGGTGCGCGACCTCGTGGGTTGAGCGCGGCGGCCAGCGCAGCCGCGGCGGCCTGGTGCACCTGCATCGCGTGATGCGTCCGCGCCGCGCGTCGACTGCAACCCACGCCATCGCGGCGTGGGAAGCGGCGCGCGCCTGAGGCGATCCGCAGCGCATGCGCGAGATGCCGAAGGCATCGAGCACCACGTCAGCGAAGCCACCATCGCCGCGTTTCTGGAGCGGCGGGATGACAGCACCCCGTGAGCGCCAGGATGTTTCCGCTTCACTTCAATTCGGAGGTCGACAATGCACTGGCTTCGTGTTGCCCGGACTGCGGCGCTGGCGTTGCTGCTCGCTCCCGCCGTGGCGCCGGCGCGCGCCTGGCTGCCGCCACCTGGCCACGTCCAGACACCGCTCTGGCCGACCGTGGTGCCTGACGCGTTGCCTCACCCACGCCCCGAATCGGTCGGCACCGGCGAGGGCAAGCGCCCCTGGACCAAGGTGGGCGATGTCAGCCGCCCGACGATCACGGTCTATGCCCCCAAGGGGCAGAACACCGGCGCGGCGGCGGTGGTGTTTCCCGGTGGCGGCTACCAGGTGCTGGCCATGGACCTGGAAGGCACCGACATATGCGATTGGTTGAGTGGGCGCGGCATCACCTGCGTGCTGCTCAAGTACCGCGTCCCGAATTCGGGGCCGACCTGGACCAACGGCGGCCGCTATTACCCCAAGGTGCAGACGGCCTTGCAGGATGCGCAGCGCGCACTGGGCCTGGTGCGCCAGCATGCCGACGACTGGGGCGTGGACCCGCACAGGGTCGGCGTCATCGGATTTCCCGCCGGTGGCCACCTCGTGGCTGCGGTGAGTACGCATTTCACTCGGCGCACGTACCCATCGGTCGATGCGGCCGATGCACAGTCCTGCCGCCCGGACTTTGCCATTGCCGTCTATCCGGGCCATCTGTGGGCGCACGAGGACGCAGATCGTGCCAAGCGTGATCCAACGCATCTGCCGCTGCGGCCGGACATCACCGTGACCGCCGACACGCCACCCACCTTCCTGCTGCAGGCCGAGGACGACGAGGTGGATGGCGTCAGCCAGTCACTGGCCTACTACGTGGCCCTCAAGCAGGCTGGCGTGCCGACGGAAATGCATCTGTACGCCGAAGGTGGGCATGCGTTCGGTCTGCGCGCAGGCAAGCTGCCGATCGCGCAGTGGCCGCACCTGGTGGAAACCTGGCTGGGGACGATCGGCATGCTGGGCACGGCCAGCGTGCCGTGAGCGATGCGGGGCGCGGCAGTACGCACGACCGCATGCGTCGGGCTGCGTCTTCGCGTGTGGCCAACGCGCGACAGAAAGCCGCAGCGCTCAGCCGAGCGCGCCGATCGCGACTGGGTGGTCCTGATACAAGCGCGCCGGCCCGCCCATGGCCGGGTCGCTGACGCTGTCTGCTCCGGTTTCCACGCGGCCGGCCAGGCGTTGGCTTGCGCCGTCGTGTTCGATCCACAGGTCGTACCAGCCGCCGGCGGCCGCGGCGCTCCAGCTGCGCTGGTGACGCTGCCCGGGCGCGATGGTGACACCCTCGCGCGGTTGCGCGTTGGCAGACGCGGCCGGTTGCAGCGTGACCGCGACCGGCTCGTTGCCGGGGTTGTGCAGCGTCAGGCGGAGCGCCTGTGCATCACCGGGATCTTGCGCAACATCGGCGATCAAGGGAACGACGCCCACATTGCCGCGGTAATGGCGATGAAACCCGTTCGGCCCGAGAACCCACAGGTCGTAGCGGCCGTCGTAGGTGGTCCAGGTGCCGTCCAGCGGCGCATCGGCGCCGACGGTGTAGCGGCGCGGAATCGCGGCCAGGTCGTAGCGGTCGTAGACGTGCAGCACGGCCGCCGCGCCGGCATTGGCCATGCGCAACACCACGTCGCCGCGGGCCTGTACGACATCGAGTTGCACGCGGGGGCGATACGGCACCGCGCGCGAACGCCGGAGGCCGAAAGCTTGCTCCGGTGGCTGCAAGGTGGGCGGTAGCGGCGGCAACGTATGTTGGTGCAGGGCGGCGGCGCGCGTGGCGGTGGCGCTGATATCCGGCAGCGTGCCGACGAACGGGCGCGTGTCCGTGCGGCTGAAATCGAACGCCGCGGTGAGATCGCCACACACCGCGCGCCGCCACGGGGTGATTGCAGTGCATGGCACGCCAAACCGCCGCTCCAGCAGGCGCAGCACCGAGGTGTGGTCGTAGACCTGCGAATCCACCCAGCCGCCGCGGCTCCAGGGCGAGAGTACGTACAGCGGCACGCGCGGGCCCAGGCCGTACGGGCGCCCGCGCAACTCCGGCAGGTCCACCTTCTGCTCGCCCGGCGCCGGGTGGCGGTGATACTCGTCGTCGGTGGCGATGCTCGACGCACCAGCGAACCCGCCGGCCGCACGTGGGTCCGGCGAAGGCGGCGCCGGCGGCGGCATGTGGTCGAAGAAGCCATCGTTCTCGTCGAACATCAGCAGCAACGCCGTGCGGCTCCACACCCGCGGATCGGCGGTGAGCGCATCCAGCACGCGCGCGGTATAGGCCGCGCCCTGGGCCGGGCTGGAGGGATCGGGATGCTCGCTGCCGGCGGCATCGGCAATGATGAAACTCACCGAGGGCAGGCGCCCGCCGATGACGTCTTCGCGCAGTTGCTCCACGCCACGCGTACTCACCCCACGCGCGCGCAGCTGCGCATCATGGCCGGGCGTCTGGCTGTAGGCCTGGCGGAAGACGTCGAAGCCGGCCAGCGGGTTGTCGGTGAAGTTGTCGCGCATGTCCTGGTAGATCTGCCAGGACACGCCGGCACGCTGCAATTGCTCCACATAGGTGGTCCAGCGATAGGGCTCGGCGAACCCGCCCAGCGCGGGAAAGTTGTCGTGCGAGTTGCCGATCACCGGCCCACCGGCGCGCGCCTGCGGATCGTTGCCGCCGGTCCACAGGAACACGCGGTTGGAGTTGGTGCCGGTCTGGATCGCGGCGTGGTACGCATCGCAGACGGTGAACGCATCGGCCAGCGCGAACTGGAACGGAATGTCCGCGCGGCGGTAATACCCCAGCGCGTGGTTGTGCTTGGCCGCCGGCCAGTTGCCGAGCCGGCCGTGATCCCAGGCGCGCTGCGCGTCTACCCAGCTGTGCGGCGTACCCTGCACACGCATGTAGCCGAACTGCGCTGCGGTATCCAGCGCGAACGGGGCCAGCCATTGGCGGCCGTCCTCGCTGGGTTGCAGCCACACGGTACGCGCAGGCGCGCCCGGCAGCGGTGGTGCGGGAATCGGAAAGCGGTCGCCGAAGCCACGGACGCCCGGCAGGCTGCCGAAGTAATGATCGAACGCGCGGTTTTCCTGCATCAGGATCACCACATGCTGCAGGTCTTCCAGCGTGCCGCTGCGGCGGTCCGGTGCGATGGCCGCTGCCCGCGCGATGCTCGGCAGCAAGGTGGAAGCACCACCGGCAAGGCCGGCCTGCAGCATGCGGCGGCGAGGAAGATCGATCATTGCGTCACCTGCTGGGTTGATCCTTGGAGGGCGATTGCTGCATGAGTGGATGCGGCGGCTGCGCGCGACTGAGCAGTGATGGTGCCCGAGTGGGAAGGCGAATGCTTGCCCTCGCACGCTGCGGCAGCGGCCCGATCCTGCAGGAGTGCGTGTGCAGCCATTCGACGTCTCGGTGATGCGCCGTCGCGCGTGTTGCATGCGGACGAACGGTGCCAGCAGCGAGTGGTCTCATGCCACTAACCAAGCCTTCCGCGATCCGGAAGGCCGCCACCCCTGCAGGCAGCCACGGGTGACGCCGTTACTCCGTGACACCGGCTGAGTGACGATCCCGCCATCAACCCGCATGTCCGGAACACTGCCAGGCGCGAACGCACGACGCGCCCGGCATCTATTCCAGCGCAGTGCTTCGACCTCAAAGATCCAGCGTCAAGGTCAGCCCCAACGTGCGCGGTGCGGCAATAAACGCGCTGTCGCTGCCATCTACGCCTTCCAGGTAGCGCTTGTCGGTGAGGTTGCTGACATTGAGCGCCACCTGCATGCCCTTGAGGTGCGCGGAAAGTTGCGACAGTTCCAGGCCGAGATTGGCATCGAAGGTGGTCACGCCATTGAGCGCGGCGCGGTTGGAGGCATCCAGATAGCGCTTGCCCAGGTAGCGGCCGGAGACGCCGAAACGCCAGGCATCGCCGCGCCAATCCGCCGACACCACCAGCGTGTTGCGCGGTTGGCCGATGACCTGCGCACCGGGGGTGATCTCCAGTGCGGTGTCGCGCGCGGCATCGCCACTGCCAAGGTAATCGGCCTTGTTGTAGGTGTAGGCACCGTTGAGGCGCCAGCCGTTGTCCCAGCCGTAGCCCAGGGCCGCTTCCACACCGCGCGCATGCACGCCGCCGAAGTTTTCGTACACGCCATCGGTTTCGCCCAGGTAGTCGATACCGCTGACGAAGTTGGCCGGCACGTAGACGATGCGGTTGTCGAAGCGGATGTCGTACAGCGTGATGCTGCCGGTCAACGGCCAGCGGCTGATGCGCAGGCCCAGTTCGATGTTGTCGGCGGTTTCCGGTTGCACGCGGCTGAGCGCGACCGGGTCGGTCTCGCCCAGTACACCGGACGGAATCGCCGCGAAGTTCTGCGAATAGCCGGCGAATGCTTCCAGCCCTTGCACCGGCGTGGTCCAGGTCAGGCCGGCCGAGAGCAGTGGGTCCGGATGCGCGTCCGATTCCACATGCTGCGCATCGCCGATGCGGCGGTCGCGGGTCTGGTCGACGAAGAACTGCTTGACGCCCACGCGCCAGGCAAACGCACCGTACCGCATCACATCTTCGACGTAATACATCTGTTCGTCGGTCTGGTAATTGTCCTTGAACTGCACCCAGTACGGCTGATGGTCGAAGCTGATGTTGGTGCCGACATTGAGCAGGCGATGCCAGTCGCGGGTGACGCTGCGGTCGTAGCGCTCCAGCCAGGCGCCGGCGCGCACGGTGTTGTCGATCGGGCCCAGGTCGTGGCGCCATTCCACATCGGCCATGGCACCGGCGCGGTGATTGTCGTAATGGCTATGGCGATACGACTGCACCGGTACCGAACCTGCCGGATAGCAGGCCGGGTTGGATTCGGCCGGCACCGCATCGCTGCCGGTGCAGCCGGCTAGCTGCGTCGCCGCCGCGCCGTCCGGGGTGAGGTAATACAGCTTGCCCAGGTCGCTGCCGGCATACACCGTGTTGCCGCCGCGCGCCTCCGATTCCGGCGCGCCCGCGCCGTCGTTGGTGACGTCCACCAGGTAGGGCGGAATCCAGTCGCCGCGGCCTTGCATGCGATGCGCGTAGCCGGTGAGCGTGGTCTTGAAGCCGTTGCCGCCATCGAAGGCGCCGCGCAGATAGCCGAAGGTGTTCTCGCGCAATGCGCGGGAGCCGGAGCGGTAGTTTTGATCCAGATACGGAATGCCGGTGAGCGTGCCGGTGAGCAGGTCGTGCTCGGGATCGCGCGCGAACTGCTCGGGCGTCACGCTGGTGTATTCGGATTCGTCAGCATCGTCGTAGGACAGATAGCCGCTCAAGGTCCACTTGTCCAAGCTGCTGACGAACTTGCCGGCCAGATGATCGCGGCGGGTGTGGCCGCTGCCGTCGATCCAGTCGTCGTTGCGCGCCGAGGAGCCGCTGACCCAGGCGCGTGTATGGCCCCCGAGCAGGCCGGTGTCGTAACGCGCGTAGTACTTGCGCGCCTGGTTGTCGCCAATGCCGCCGATCACGCGCACGCGCTGTTCTTCGAGCGGCTCGCCGGTGAGGTAGTTCAAGGTGCCGCCCAGCGCTTCGTTGGAGCGCGAGGCGATATCGGCAGTGCCCTGGCTCACTTCCACGGTTTCCAGATCCGGCATGTCGATGAAGCGGTTCGCCTTGGAGCCGCCGCCATAGGCCGAGCCGCCGTTGGGCACGCCGTCGATGGTGGTGCCGATCTGCTGCGTATCGCGGTTGCTGACAAAGCCACGCATGCTGATCTGCGTGCCCCAGTCCGAGGAGCCGAACGCATCGGCTTCGGTGACCACCACGCCGGGCAGCTCGTTGAGCGCATCGTTGACGCTGCCCAGCACGAACTGGCGGTCCAGCATTTCCTTGCTCACCGTGGTCTTGGAATACGTCATCGCCTGGCCCACCACCTGCACCTGATCCAGCGTGGACACCTGCGTGCCGCCATCTGGTTCGGCCGCTGCCGGTGTCGACGCGGCGCCGTCGGGCGTTTGCTGGGCGTACGCGGGCAGGGCGAGCGGAACCAGCAGCAGGGCCAGCGTGGCCGGGTGGCGCACGCGCGAGGAGGACGTCGAATCCATTGCAATCCACGGGCAGGGGGGAGAACCCCCAGCCTGCCGCGCTTGCATTGCGTGATCATGACCGCGCTGCCGATGGGCCAGCGTCACGCTTGTCTCCACACAGCAACGCCCGGAGAGCCCGGGCGTTGCTGTGTGACTGTGCGTGTTGCAGCGCGCTCGTCGGCGCGTGCCTAGGCGACCGGCTCGGCCACCGTGCTGGCCGCCGCCAAGGGCACACGGGCATGTGCGCCACGGCTACGTGCCACCGCGTCCAGGAAGTCGCGCCCCCAGTGGTCGATGTTGTAGTACTCCACGCTGTCGTACAGCTGCCGCAGGCGCCCGGCCGCTTCGTCATCGGGCATCGCCAGTGCCTGCAACAGGCCGGCCGCCAGATCGGCCGGGTCGTGCGGGTTGGTCAGCACCGCGCCTTTGAGTTCTGCAGCCGCGCCGGCAAATTCGCTCAGCACCAGCACGCCGCTGCCACCTTCGATGCCTTGCACCGCCACGAATTCCTTGGCCACCAGATTCAAGCCATCGCGCAGCGGGGTGATCCACATCACCTGCGCGGCGGCGTAATGCGCCACCACCTGCTCGAACGGCAGCGCCTGTGCGAAGAAGCGCACCGGCGTCCAGTCCAGCCGCGAGAACCGCCCGTTGATGCGGCCCACCGCCTGCTCGATCTGCGTCTGCAAGGTGCGGTAGATGGTCATTTCGCGCGCCGCCGGCACGCACACCATCAGCAAGGTGACCTTGCCCAGCAGCTGCGGCTGGCTGTCGAGCAGGCGCTCGAACGCCTCCAGTTTCGCCAGCGTGCCCTTGGTGTAATCCAGCCGCTCCACCGACAACACCAGCTTGCGCGCACCGATCTCGCGGCGCAGCTTGAAGATGTCGTTGCGCACGTCCGGCTTGCTCAGCGCCGCGCGAATGCGGCGCAGGTCGGTGCCCACCGGATGCGCGCCCAGCGCCACGTCGCGATCGGCCACGCGCAGGCAGGTGGTCATGGTGTCCAGGCCCACCGCGCAGCCGTAGGTGAGAAACCGTGGCGCGCAGCTTTCCTGCGCCAGCCGTTCCACCGGCATCACGCCGCGCACCACGTCCACGAAGTTCTCCACCTGGCGCGGGATATGGAAGCCCACGTAATCGCAGCACATCAGGCTGCCGATGATCTCGCGGCGCCATGGCACCACATTGAACACGTCGGCCGAAGGGAAATAGGTGTGATGGAAGAAGGCGATCTTCAGATCCGGGCGCAGCTCGCGCAGGTACGCCGGCACCATCCACAGGTTGTAGTCATGGATCCATACCGTGGCGCCGTGCGCGGCCTCGGCCGAGGTGGCGTGCGCAAACTTGCGGTTGACCGCGAGAAATACCTGCCAGTCGTCCTCGCGGAAACGCGCGCGTTCCCAGAACACGTGCAGCATCGGCCAGAACGCTTCCTTGGAAAACCGCTTATAGAAGATGTCCACCTCGCTCTTGCTCAGCGGCACGCGTGCAGCAGTGAGGGTGGGGTAGCGCTGCGCATCCACCTCGGTGTGGGTCTGGAACGGCCCGCGCTTGGGGTCGTCCACGCTCCAGGCCACCCACGAGCCGCGCTGGCCGCCCTCGAAGAAACTCAGCAGCGAGGGAATGATGCCGTTGGGCGAGCGCGGCGCGCGGCGTACCAACTCGCCGTGTTCCACCACTTCGTCATACGGCAGGCGGTGATAGACCATCACCAGCTCGGCGCCGCCCTTGCGCGGGGCCTGCACTGCCGGCACATGCGGGTCGTCGTCGGCAAGCAGGCCGAAGTGCGCAATCGCCTCCAGGATGCCGCCACACCCGGGCGCACTGGCGTGATAGGTCGCCTCCAACTGCGCAGTGGCCTGCGTCAAGGCTGTTTCCGAATCGCCCACGCAGACGCCGCGGAAACCGGCCAGATACATGGAGAGATCGTTGAGCGTGTCACCGGCCACCAGGATGCGCTCGCGCGGCAGCTCCAGCTGGCGTGCCAACGCCCCCAGGGTGCGGCCCTTGTCGGTGTCCGGCGGCAGAATGTCCAGATAGCGGTCGGCCGAATACAGCACGTCGCAACCAAGCGCGCGCGCGGTCTGCTCGATCTGCGCACGCAGCGGCGCCAGCGTGTGCGGATCGCAGAAATACGAGCAGCGGCGCTCCTGCGGCACGTCCTGGCGCTGCAATTGCGGGAATGCGCGCATCGCCTGCGCCACCACCTGCTCGCCGGGCCAGTGCGCGTCAATCATCGATTGCAGGGGCTGCAGCGGTTGCAGCGTGTGGCCGTCCACCACGGTGGCACCCACGTCGCACACCACATAGTCGGGCCGGGGAATGGTGGGGTCGGTGAGCAAGGGCATCACCGCTTCGAGTCCGCGCCCGGTAATGAAGATCAGGCGGATCTCGGGATGCTGGTCGACCAGGCGATACAGCTGGTGACGGTGTTCTGCAGAGCCGGCCAGGAAGGTGCCATCCAGGTCGGTGGCCAGGATCACGGCAGGATCCGGGCGGGGGTGGGTCAGGGATGAGGTGTTCGGGAGTCTGGTTTGATCAGTCAATGTGTTTCCTTGTGAGGAGGGGAGGGTGAATCGGTTTCCGGCATCAGCTCCAGCGCCGATGGCGTGGTCCGCAACATCGGGCGGAACGCGATGGGATGGGTGCGCAGGCGCTGGAAGCGCAACAGGCGCGCCAGCGTGAACCCGGCCAGGGCCAGCAGCATCACCGCGAAATACGCAGGCAACGCCGCCGGGCCGAATTTCTGCATGGCCCCGCCGGCCAGCGCCGGGCCAATCGCCGCGCCCACGCCATGCACCAGCAGCAGGCTGCTGCAGCCGGACAACAGATCCTCGCGCGGCAGGTAATCGAGCATGTGCGCCACCGCGAACGGATACAGCGAGAACGCCAGCCCGCCATACACGAAGAACAGCAGGAACAGCACCTGCGTCTGCGCCTGCACAATCGGCAGCGCAGCGGCGATGGCGATGCCGGCGGCCAGCACGCTCACCGTGACCAGGCCAATGCGGCGGTCGTGGCCATCGCTGATGCGCCCGATCGGCCACTGCAACACCGCGCCACCCACGATGGCGGTGAGCATGAACATCGCCACGCCATCGGCATCCAGCCCGATGCGGTCGGCATACACCGGCAGCAGCCCCCAGAACGCGCCCATCGCCAACCCGGACAGGCCAGCGCCGATGGTCGCCACCGGCGCCAGCGCATACAGCGTGACCAGCCGCAGCCGCGACACGTGCGGCACCTCGGGCGGAATCAGCCGCGTGGTCACCACCGGCATCACCGCCGCGCAGATCAGGATGGCAGTGAGCGTAAACATCGCCGGCGCCGTGGCATCGCCCGCACTGAGCAGTACCTGGCCCAGCGCCAATGCCGACAGGTTGATCGCCATATAGACCGAAAACACCCGGCTGCGGCGGCGCGCGTCCGGCTCGGCGTTGAGCCAACTTTCGATCACCGTGTACAGGCCCACCAGCGCGGCACCGGTGACCAGGCGCAACAGGCCCCAGCCCCACGGATCGAGCCAGATCGGGTGCAGCAACACCGCGATTGCGGCCAACGCGGCATAAAACGCAAACGCGCGGATATGCCCGATCCGGCGGATCAGCGGCGGTGCGAAGAAGGTGCCCAGAAAGAAGCCGGCAAAGTAGCCGGACATGATCAACCCCAATGCACGCGCATCGAAGCCGGCTTGGCCACCGCGTACGGCAAGCAAGGTGCCCAGCAGCCCGCTGCCGGTCAGCAACAAGGCCACGCCAAGCAACAGCGCAGTCAGCCGCAACACGAATGCGGCCCTCGTGGGGGAAAAGGCGCGTCGGTCACGTGCCCAAGTGTACCAGCTCGACGGCAGTGGCCTGTTTCACCTGGGGCTGTGTGATGGCTGTCGCGCGCTGTTTTTGCGGTGTTTGCACACCTGCACGGTGCGTTTTTTGGTGGTGATCCGCTGCGTAAGTGGATAGCTGGATGGAAACGCGTTGCGCGTCATGTGCGGCTATTGCGCTGCGCGGATGTGGTGCATCGCTGTGCTGGTCCCTGCATGCGCACTGCGGTACCTGGCATTGTGCGGTGTAGATGAGGAGCAGCGGAGGCGAGGTATGGCGGGCGCTGCCGCAGCGACAGCCGTAGCGAGCGATGACTGCAAAGTGCGATGCAGGCCGCGCATATTGGCGTTCGTGGGGAACTAGGTAGAACGCTTCTGGCTTGTCTTTGCATCGGGCGAGGTGCACAGGCGAATTCGGGCGCTGACCTTTCACTGCAGTGGCAAACAGTCGCAGCGGCAGGGCGCTGCAGCGTGTAATGCCTGGCGCGCACGGCGGCCTTCGCAGGGCCTCGGCAGAACGCTCTCAGGTACTCCGCTCCGTCGAGCAACTACGGACAGACGAATCCGTCTGCCGATCACTCGGCCCCGCTGCGGCCAAACACGGCCCAAGCACGCAAAGCGCCGCTGCCTGCGGTACGGAGATTCCGTCACGCCGCCATCCGTCTCCCGCAGCCCAGCCCAGGTGACGATGCACGCGGCCCCAAGTCACGACCAGCCGGTAACGCTGCTGCCATGCGCGTCGGTGACCACATCTGCGCCGGGCCGTCCACGAGATGCCCGCAGCGCCGGCCCACGCGCGCAGCGGTCCGCGGCGGTCTAGAATCTGCGCCCTCGCGTTCTCTTTCCGCTGACTCACCATGCCTATCTACGCCTTCCAGTGCACCGCCTGCGACCATCAATTCGATCGGCTGCTGAAAATGTCCGACCCGGTGCCGGAAAGCTGCCCCGCCTGCAGCGCCAACGCCATCAAGCGTCAGGTCACCGCGCCGTCGTTCCGCCTCTCGGGCAGCGGCTGGTACGAGACCGATTTCAAATCCGCCGGCGAGAAAAAGAAGAACCTCACCGAAAGCAGCAGTAGTAGCAGCGGTGGCGATGCGAAGCCGGCCGCGGCCAGCGAGAGCAAGCCGGCCAGCAAGCCCGCGTCCGACCCGGCGTGACCTCTCTGGCGCGGCGGTGGCCTGGTCGCATCCGCGCCGGTCTGTGTCTGGTGGCGCTGGTCGCCGGCCTGGCCGGCTGCGCCACACCGCCGCCGCCAGCATCGGCCACCGCCACCGCGCCAGCCGACCAGTTTCTGGCCGCGCTGGCCGCCTACTGCGGGCAGGCCTTTGCCGGGCGCGTGCTGATCGACACGCCAGCGTCCAAGGCGCCCAGCCCATTTGCGGGGCAAGCGCTGGTGATGCATGTGCGCGGCTGCGATGCGCCCACCCGCGAACTGCGCGTGCCGTTCCATGTCGGCAACGACCACGCGCGCACCTGGGTGTTGACACGCACTGCCACCGGGCTGCGCCTCAAGCACGCGCATCGCCATGCCGACGGCAGCGCGGAAGTACTGAGCAATTACGGCGGCGACACCGTCAGCGCTGGCGCTGCCACCCGCCAGGAATTCCCGCTCGATGCCGACTCGCGCGCGCTGTTCCAGCAGCAAGGCGCGGCGGCGTCCCTGCACAACACCTGGGCCTTGGAGGTCCACCCGGGGCGGAGTGTGGTCTACGAACTGAGCCGCCCGGACGGGCGCCTGTTCCGGGTGGAATTCGACCTTACCCGGCCGGTGGCGCTGCCGCCGGCACCCTGGGGCGGCTAAGAGCGGCCAACAAAACGTAGCGATTAGTCGTCAGGTGGGTGCGCACGGCGCATGGGAACCGGGGTGTACGTAGGGACATGTCGATTTCGACCACCGGCCGCGCCCGCCTGGCGGCTGCGCGGTCGTTTTGATAGCGGCTCCAAGTCAGCGCACCGGCAATCGAACCACGCCGTATCGCCACGTCGTCGGCGTTGAAACAGCGACGTTCCGGCCTCGCTGCGGATCAAGCCGCAGCGACGCCAACCCGCGCTGGAATGCGCAGGCGCAGAGACACTTACCGCTCAGATTCCGACGCAGGCCTCAGCGCGCCTCGAAGCGTGCGCGGCAGCCGTCGTTGACCCACACGGTGGCACGGCGCGGGTCGTAACCCCAGCTGTGGCCTTCTTCGCAGCGGGTATCGGACAGCTGGCGGGTCAGCACCGGCCGGCCATACCGGCCATCCCAGCCGCAGGTGCGCAGGCGGCGGTCGTCGCTGCTGCAGGTGATGGTGTAATCGTTGCGCGGGCGGTCGTCGCGGCCGCCATAGCCGCCGTCACCACGGTCCCAGCCGCCGCCGCGTGCCTGCGCAAATTCGCCCCGGCAGCCGTCGTCCACCCAGATCCGGCCACCGTCCTGCCGCCAGTTGCGGCCTTCCACGCAGGGCGTGTTGGACAGCTGGCGCACCAGGATGGCGCGGCGCCAGCCGGTGTCGCAGATCTTCTGGCGCTTGTCGTTGCTCTCGCAGCGCACCGTGCCGGCAACCCCGCCTGGGCCGCTATCGCCGCCCCAGCCGCCGCCATTCCCGCTGCGGCCTTCGACGAAGCGCCCACGGCAGCCGTTGTCCACCCAGACCCGGCCGCGGTCGCTGCCCCAGTTACGGCCCTCGATGCAGCGGGTGCCGGAGATGTTCTCCACCAGCACCGCGCGGCCGCGGAACGGCGTATCGCATTCGCGGCGGCGGTTGTCGTTGCTGGCACAGGTGATGCTGGGGCCATTCCAGCCGCGGTCCTGCGCGGCGGCCGGGCGGCTGCCCACCGCGCCGGTCACGGTGATGAGGCAAAAGCCGGAGATCAGCAGGGCGGTGCGCAGCATCGTGGCGTCCTTGGGTATACGAGAGAGGCGTGGTGCCTATTCAGCCGGGCGCTCACTTAAGCGACCGTGACCGCCTCCGCATTTGCTCCCGCCGCCCGCCGGCCCCAGAATATCGGGCTCTCCGGCGCCGTCCTGTGCCGGGTTTTCAGCGGAGCTTTCGATGCGTACCCACTTTTGCGGCCTGGTCGATGAGACCTTGATCGGCCAAACCGTCACTCTCGCCGGCTGGACCGACGTGGCCCGCAATCTGGGTGGGGTGTGTTTCATCGACCTGCGCGACCACGAAGGCATCGTGCAGGTGACCGTGGAGCCCGCCGAAGGCGACGCCAACTCCGCCGAGGTGTTCAAGGTGGCCGCCAGCCTGGGCTACGAAGACGTGTTGCAGGTCGAAGGCGTGGTGCGTGCGCGTCACGCGGTCAACGACAAGATCCGCACCGGCAAGGTGGAAGTGATCGCCACCCGCATCACCATCCTCAACAAGGCCGCGCCGCTGCCGTTCCATGCGCACGAGAACCCGGGCGAAGACACCCGCCTGAAGTACCGCTATCTGGATCTGCGTCGCCCGGAAATGCAGCGCATGCAGCGCACCCGCATCAAGTTGGTGCAGGCGCTGCGCCGACATCTGGATGCACGCGATTTCCAGGACATCGAAACCCCGATCCTGACCAAGGCCACCCCGGAAGGCGCACGCGACTTCCTGGTGCCGGCGCGCATGCATCCGGGCGAGTTCTATGCGTTGCCGCAGAGCCCGCAGCTGTTCAAGCAGATCCTGATGGTGGCCGGCTTCGACCGCTACTACCAGATCGCGCGCTGCTTCCGCGACGAAGCGCTGCGTGCCGATCGCCAGCTGGAATTCACCCAGCTCGATATGGAATTTGCCTTCGTGCGCGAGCGCGACGTGCAGGATTTTGTGGAAGACATGATCCGCGCCATCTTCAAGGAAGTGGTGGACGTCGAACTGGCCGCGCAGTTCCCGCGCATGACCTGGGCCGAGGCGATGCGTCGCTATGGTTCGGACAAGCCGGACCTGCGCATCGCGCTGGAGCTGGTCGACGTGGCCGAGCTGGTCAAGACCAGCGAATTCCCGGTGTTCACCGCCGCCGCCAACGATGCCGACGGCCGCGTGGCCGCGCTGCGCATCCCCGGTGGTGCCACGCTGAGCCGCAAGCAGATCGACGACTACGCCGCGCACGCCGCCAAGTACGGTGCCAAGGGCCTGGCCTACATCAAGCTGTCGGAGACCGGCGAGGTGAGCTCGCCAATTGCCAAATTCTTCGGCGAAGAGGCCTTTGCAGCGCTGCTGGCCCATGTGGGCGCGGCCAATGGCGACATCGTGTTTTTCGGCGCCGGCGGCTACAACAAGGTGTCCGACTTCATGGGCGCGCTGCGCCTGAGGGCCGGCAAGGACTTCGGCCTGGTTGCCGCCGGTTGGGCGCCGTTGTGGGTCACCGACTTCCCGATGTTCGAATGGGACGAGGAGGCGCAGCGCTACGTGGCCCTGCATCACCCCTTCACCGCGCCTGCTGTGGACGACATCGCCGACCTGCGTGCCAACGCCCGCACCGCGGTGTCGCGTGGCTACGACATGGTGCTCAACGGCAATGAAATCGGCGGCGGCTCGATCCGTATCCACCGCCCGGACATGCAGAGCGCAGTGTTCGAGCTGCTCGGCATCGGCGCCGAAGAAGCGCGCGCCAAGTTCGGCTTCCTGCTGGATGCGCTGAACTACGGCGCGCCGCCGCATGGCGGCATCGCGTTCGGCATCGACCGCATCGCCGCGCTGATGGCCGGCACCGAGTCCATCCGCGACGTGATCCCGTTCCCCAAGACCACCGGCGCGCAGGACCTGATGACCGATGCCCCGTCGCCGATCGCGGCCGAGCAGCTGGCCGAAGTGCACGTGCAGGTGCGGCCCAAGCAGGCCTGACCTGCCGCAGTGCACGGCCATGCAGTGGCATGGCCGTGCCTGGTTGATCAGTCGGCGTTGACGGCTTTGCGTGAGTTGCCTCCGTCAGCAGGGCGCGGCTGCTCATCGGGCCGGTCTTCATCGGCAAGCATCATCCACCCGGTGCTTGCTCGGAGTGCATCAGTTGCCGCTCCGACATGCTGTCGTTGAGGACCACCGCGCCGGTGCAAGCAGATCCCTGCGTCATGCAGGGCTCACGGCCCTGGCATGCACCGCGCTGATCCCGCAGACCACCGTCCCGACCCAGGCTTGCGGGAGCGCCGCCGCATGCGGGAAGCTGCAACGTCACCCTGCACGAGACGCCCCGCATGACCCGCATCCGCCGCGCCACGCCCGACGATGCCGAAGCGCTGTCGCTCCTGGCCGCGCGGACGTTTACCGAAACCTTCGGCCATCTGTATCCCGAAGAGGACCTGCGCGGTTTCCTGGAAGAAACCTATGCGGTCGAGCGCGCACGCATCGTGCTGGCGCACCCCGACTATGCGATCTGGCTGCTGGAAATGGATGGCCTGCTGGTTGGCCATGCCGCAGCCGGCCCCTGCGGGCTGCCGCACGCAGATGTGCAGCCGGGCGATGGGGAGCTCAAGCGGCTCTACCTGCTGAAGGACTACCAGAACACCGGCTGGGGCAGCCGGCTGTTCGAGACCGCGCTGCAATGGCTGGAACGCCACGGGCCCGGCACGCTCTGGATCGGCGTGTGGTCGGAGAACTTCGGCGCGCAGCGTTTCTATGCACGCTACGGCTTCGAAAAGGTCGGCGAGTACGAATTCCCGGTCGGCCGCATCCTGGATCGCGAATACATCCTGCGCCGCGCGCCGGTGGTCGCGGAACCGTAATGCCGGGCTCGGTGGCTGCGCGCGGCGTGGTCGTGCACGCCACCGCATTGAATGCGGGTTGCGGTGGTCGATGTGTCGCTCCTGCGGTATTTCGCGCGGCGCCATCCTCCCGGAGCGTCCACGCATGAGCGGCGGCGACGACCTGCAGACACAGAGCGGGCATCCCGAGGCTGCCTCCGCCGATGTGTTGCTCGTGCATGGCATCTGGAACACCGCGTACTGGTTGCTGCCGCTGGCAAGGCGTCTGCGCACGGCCGGCATGACGCCGGCGCTGTTCGGCTATGCCAGCGTGCGCGGCGGCCCGGCGCAGGCGGTGCCCCAGCTGATCGCCCGCCTGCGCGCCACACGCGCACCGTTACTGGTTTGCCACAGCCTGGGCGGGTTGATGGCCTTGCAAGCCTTGCAGCAGGCGCCGGAGCTGCCGGTGCAACGCGTGGTCTGCCTGGGCTCGCCGTTGTGCGGCAGCGCGGCTGCACGTGGGCTGGCGCGGCGTGGCGGCCACTGGGCGATGGGGCGCAGTGCGGCGCTGCTGCAGCGCGGGTTTACGCATTGGGACGGCGCTGCCCAGGTGGGCCAGATTGCCGGTTGCGTGCCACGCGGCCTGGGCCGCTGGCTGGCGCCGCTGCAGGCCGGCTCGGACGGCACGGTGGGGCTGGACGAAACCCGTCTGCCCGGCCTGCACGACCATTGCGTGGTGCAGGCCAGCCATAGCGGCCTGCTGCGCTCGCCCGCCGCCGCGCAGCAGGTGCTGGCGTTCCTGCGCGATGGCCGCTTTGCGCACTGAACGGCCTCACCCCGGTGCGGGCAGGCAATCAGGTAAAATCCGCGCCCTGTCATCCAAGCCAGTCTGGAAACACTCATGGGTAGAGGCCCCTCCATCGAAGGCCGCAAGAACGCGTCCGACGCCAAACGCGGCAAGATCTTCACCAAGATCATCCGTGAGATCAGTGTGGCGGCGCGCGCCGGCGGCGGCGACCCGTCCAACAACCCGCGCCTGCGCACCGCCATGGACAAGGGCCTGTCGTCGAACATGTCCAAGGACGTGATCGAGCGCGCCATCAAGAAGGCGACCGGCGAGCTGGAAGGCGTGGAATACGAAGAAGTGCGCTACGAGGGCTATGCCCCTGGCGGCGTGGCGGTGATCGTGGACTGCCTCACCGACAACCGCGTGCGCGCGGTGGCCGACGTGCGCCATGCCTTCAGCAAGTGCGGCGGCAACATGGGCACCGACGGCTCGGTCGCCTTCATGTTCAGGCGCCTGGGCGTGCTCAGCTTTGCGGCCGGTGCCGATGAGGACGCCGTCACCGAGGCCGCCATCGAAGCCGGCGCCGACGACGTGGTGGTGTACCCGGAAGATGGCGCCATCGACGTGCTGACCGCCCCGGATACCTTCGCCCAGGTCAAGCAGGCCCTCGCCACCGCCGGCTTTGAACCGGCCCACGCCGAGATCACCTTCCGCGCCGAAAACGACATCGCCGTCGATGGCGATACCGCCGTGCAGGTGCGCAAGCTGCTGGACATGCTCGAGGACCTGGACGACGTGCAGGACGTATATTCGAACGTCGACCAGGCCAGTCTCGGCGCGTAAGCGCCGGGAATCGGGAATCGGGAATCGGGAATCGGGAATGGAGAATCGGGAATCGAAACAGCTGCACCCTGCATTGCTCGGCAGCGTCCGAGACTGCAGCAGGCCGCTCTACCCATTCCCGATTCCCGATTCCCCACTCCCGGCCCACAGATGACCCGCATCCTCGGCATCGATCCCGGTTCGCAGCGCACCGGCATCGGCATCATCGACGTCGACGAGAGCGGTCGCAGCCGGCATGTGTTCCATGCGCCGCTGGTGCTGCTGGGCGAGGGCGACTTCGCCCAGCGCCTGAAGCGCCTGCTGCACGGGCTGGGCGAGCTGATCGAGACCTACCAGCCGCAGGAAGTGGCGATCGAGAAGGTGTTCATGGGCAAGAGTGCCGATTCGGCGCTCAAGCTCGGCCACGCGCGCGGGGCGGCGATCTGCGCGGTGGTGCTGCGCGACCTGCCGGTGCACGAGTACGCTGCCACCGAGATCAAGCTCGCGCTGGTCGGCAAGGGCGGCGCGGACAAGGTCCAGGTGCAGCACATGGTCGGGATCATGCTCAATCTCAAAGGCAAGCTGCAGGCCGACGCCGCCGACGCGCTGGCGGTCGCCATCACCCACGCCCACGTGCGCGCCACCGCGCAGCGCCTGGGCGTCAATACCCAACAGGCGTGGAGCCGGAAAAGATGAGAATCGGGAATCGGGAATCGGGAATCGGGAATCGCAACGGCACACGCGGAGTCAGCTCTGACGATTCCCCATTCCCGATTCCCGATTCCCGGCGCCCCGCAGGCGGTGCCCAATGATCGGCCGTCTGCGCGGGATCCTGGCCTACAAGCAGCCGCCGTGGCTGGTGATCGACGTGGGCGGGGTGGGCTATGAACTGGAGGCGCCGATGAGCACCTTCTACGACCTGCCCGATGTCGGCCGCGACGTCATCCTGTTCACCCATTACGCGCAGAAGGAAGACAGCGTCTCGCTGTACGGCTTTCTGCGTGAGGGCGAGCGCCGGCTGTTCCGCGACGTGCAGAAGGTCACCGGCATCGGCGCCAAGATCGCGCTGGCGGTGCTGTCCGGGGTCACCGTGGACGAATTCGCGCGGCTGATCACCAGTGGCGACATCACCGCGCTGACCCGCATCCCCGGCATCGGCAAGAAGACCGCCGAGCGCATGGTGGTGGAGCTGCGCGACCGCGCGGCCGACTTCAGTAGCGGTGCGCCAATCACCGGCCAGTTGGGCCCGGATGCGGTGTCCGAGGCCACCGTGGCGTTGCAGCAGCTGGGCTACAAGCCCGCCGAGGCCGCGCGCATGGCACGCGAGGCCGGGGCCGAAGGCGACGAGGTCGCCACCGTCATCCGCAAAGCCCTCCAGGCCGCGCTGCGCTAGGCGCGGCGGTCCAAAACCACCGCGCCGCCGCCAAGCGGGCGCGGCCAATGCTCGGCATCGGCGGGTTGGGCCCGTACACTGCGCATCCCGAGCGCAGTGCCCAGCCTCACCTGGCGTTTGCCCGCAAGGCCGGGGCGGTGCCCCGGTAGCGCGCCGTCTTCCTCTTCTTCACGCTGTCTGGCGAAAACTCCTCACCTCATGTCCCACACCCCCACTCCCGCAGCCGGCTCCGGCCATGCGCCCGCCAATGGCCACATGGCCCTGGTCATCGGCGCGATCGGCGTCGTCTTCGGCGATATCGGCACCAGTCCGCTGTACACCCTCAAGGAGGCGTTCTCGCCGCACTACGGGTTGACCAGCGATCACGACACCGTGCTGGGCGTGCTGTCGCTGGCGTTCTGGGCGCTGATGATCACGGTGACGCTCAAGTACGTCACCATCATCATGCGCGCCGACAACGAAGGCGAGGGCGGCATCATGGCGCTGATGGCGCTGACCCAGCGCACCCTCAAGCAGGGCTCGCGCTCGGCGTATGTGGTGGGCATCCTGGGCATCTTCGGCGCCTCGCTGTTCTTCGGCGATGGCGTGATCACCCCGGCCATCTCGGTGATGGGCGCGGTCGAAGGCCTGGAGATCGCTGCGCCCAGCCTGCATCCGTTCATCGTGCCGATCACCGTGGTGGTGCTGCTGGTGGTGTTCATGGTGCAGCGCTTTGGCACCGAAAAAGTGGGCAAGGTGTTCGGCCCGATCACCTGCCTGTGGTTCCTGTCGCTGGGCGCGATCGGCATCTGGAACATCGTCGACGCACCCGAAGTGCTCAAGGCCTTCCACCCGTGGTGGGCGATCCGTTTCTTCATGGAGCACGGCTGGCACGGGGTCTTCATCCTCGGCGCGGTGGTGCTGGCGGTGACCGGCGGCGAAGCGCTGTATGCCGACATGGGCCATTTCGGTGCGCGCCCGATCCGCCACGGCTGGTATTTCTTCGTCCTGCCGATGCTGTTGCTCAACTACCTGGGGCAGGGCGCGCTGGTGCTGAACCACCCGGCCGCGCTGAAGAACCCGTTCTTCGAAGCGGTGCCGAGCTGGGCGCTGTACCCGATGATCATCCTCGCCACGCTGGCGGCGGTGATCGCCTCGCAGGCGGTCATTACCGGTGCGTACTCGGTGGCCCGCCAGGCCATGCAGCTGGGCTATATCCCGCGCATGCTGATCAAGCACACCTCGCGCGACACCATCGGGCAGATCTACGTGCCCGGCATCAACTGGCTGTTGATGGTGATGGTGATCGCGCTGGTGCTGATCTTCCGCAGCTCCACCAACCTGGCGGTGGCCTACGGCATCTCGGTCTCGATGACCATGCTGATCGATACGCTGCTGCTGGCCCTGGTGGCCCGCTCGCTGTGGCCGCGCTGGCGCAACTGGGTGCTGCCGCTGTGCGTGGTGTTCTTCATCATCGAGCTGGCGTTCGTGATCGCCAATGGTGCCAAGCTGCTGCAGGGCGCCTGGTTCCCGCTGGCGCTGGGCATCGTGGTATTCACCCTGATGCGCACCTGGCGCCGTGGTCGCGCGCTGCTGCGCGAGGAAATCCGCAAGGACGGCATCCGCATCGACAGCTTTCTGCCCGGCCTGATGCTGGCGCCGCCAGCGCGCGTGCCCGGCATGGCGGTGTTCCTGACCGCCGACCCAATGGTCGTGCCGCATGCGCTGATGCACAACCTCAAGCACAACAAGGTGCTGCACGAACGCAACATCTTCCTCAACGTCGACACCTTGCCGATCCCTTACGCACCGGCCGACAAGCGCCTGCAGATCGAATCGATCGGCGACGAGTTCTACCGCGTGTACGTGCGCTTCGGCTTCATGGAAACGCCCGACGTACCGTTGGCACTGATGCGCTCCTGCGACCAGGGCGGCATCCATTTCGACCCGATGGACACCACCTTCTTCGCCAGCCGCGAGACCATCGTGGCCAGCGCCAACCGCGGCATGCCGATCTGGCGCGACAAATTGTTCGCGCTGATGCATCGCAACGCCGCCCCGGCCACCGGCTTCTTCCGCATTCCCGGCAACCGGCTGGTGGAACTCGGCGCGCAAGTGGAGATCTGAGCGTGGCCGGCCTGGAATGGAAGGTCTACGGTCGCGCGCCGACCCTGGACACCTTCTGGGACGAAGCACTGAACCTTGGACGATCTCCGGCCACCGATGCGTCCATCGCCGCGGCGCAGGCGCGGCTCGGTGTCCGCCTGCCGGACTGGTTGCGGCATCTCTATGCACGCTACGACGGTGGCGCGGTGCAGATGGCGCGTGGTCAGTCGCTGCAACAACCGGACAATTGGCTTGCTGCCGAATGGCTGATTCCGCGAGCGCGCCTATTGGGTGCGGAAGCGCTGTTCTCGTTCGCGCAGGTGCGCGCCCGCGAGGACTACCGTGACGATGCCTACGCCGGCCTGGCCGCCAGTGGCGACGACCGCTGGTTGATTGCCATCGCCGCCGATGCCCGCGCGCCCAGCCGGGCGCTCTGCCTGGACTACGCAGCGCCCGACACCGAGCCGACCTTGGTCTACGTCGATGCGGGCAGCGGGCAGCGCTTGATCGTGTTCGATGGGGTGGAGCATCTGCTCGCGCAGCTGGTCGATGTCGTGTGCTGGTCGCCCGCGTTGCAGGCGAAATACGACGACAACGAGCGCGTGCAGTGGCAGCCGCAGCCGCCTGCACTGGAGACGTTCTGGAGCGGCCCCGGGCACTGGAGCGACGCACCAACGGTTGCGGACACCAAGGCCCTGGCAGCGGCCGAAGCGCGGCTGGGCGTGCGCTTGCCGGCATTGTTCAAGCGTCTGTACAGCGTCCAGGACGGCGGTGATACCGGCTGGTGCTGGGCGCCACGCACCCGTTTCCCTTCGGACCGCTACGTGGATTGGGAGTGCGTGCTGGTCGACCGCTACTTATCGCCGCTGGCCCAGATCGGCAGCGTGCTGGACTTCGCCGCCGCGTTCGAAGACCCGCAGGATTTCAGCGCAGTCGCAACTCTGCATGCCGGTCTGGACCAGGTCCTGGTGCTGTCGAGCCACAACGTCGACTGCCTGCTGTGCCTGGACTATCGGGGCCGCGGGCCGCAGTACGCGCCCGAGGTGGTTTACTTCGAACGCTGGGAAGGACTGCATCCGACCTGGCGCGCGCCGAGCTTCGAGGCGTTTTTCAGCACGCTGCGGCAGGCCGACCTTGATTTCTAGATGCTGCGCCGGCTGCGCGCGGCGTGAGAAGATGGCGGGATGACTGAACAGCGCACCATCGCCAGCAGCGCCACCCGTGAGGACGAGGCCGCCGATGCGAGCATCCGCCCCAAGCGCCTGGCCGATTACCTCGGCCAGCAGCCGGTGCGCGATCAGATGGAGATCTACATCCAGGCGGCCAAGGCGCGCGGCGAGGCGATGGATCACGTGCTCATCTTCGGGCCGCCCGGCCTGGGCAAGACCACGCTCAGCCACGTCATTGCCAACGAACTGGGCGTGAGCCTGCGCGTCACCTCCGGCCCGGTGATCGAAAAGGCCGGTGACCTGGCCGCGCTGCTGACCAATCTACAGCCGCACGATGTGTTGTTCATCGACGAGATCCATCGCCTTTCGCCCGTGGTGGAAGAAGTCCTGTATCCGGCGATGGAAGACTTCCAGATCGACATCATGATCGGCGACGGCCCGGCCGCGCGTTCGATCAAGATCGACCTGCCGCCGTTTACGCTGATTGGCGCGACCACCCGCGCGGGCCTGCTGACCGCGCCGTTGCGCGACCGCTTTGGCATCGTGCAGCGCCTGGAGTTCTACTCGCCGCAGGAGCTGACCCGTATCGTGATCCGCTCGGCGGCGATCCTGGGCATCGACTGCACGCCCGATGGCGCCGCCGAGATCGCGCGCCGGGCGCGTGGTACGCCGCGCATTGCCAACCGGCTGCTGCGGCGGGTGCGCGATTTCGCCCAGGTCAAGGCCGCCGGCCACATCGACCTTGCGGTGGCGCAGGCCGCCATGCAGATGCTGAAGGTGGATCCGGAGGGCTTTGACGAGCTCGACCGCCGCATGTTGCGCACCATCGTCGATCACTTCGACGGCGGGCCGGTGGGCGTTGAGTCGCTGGCCGCATCGTTGTCCGAGGAACGCGGCACGCTGGAAGACGTGATCGAGCCCTATCTGATTCAGCAGGGCTTCCTGATCCGCACCGCGCGCGGCCGCATGGTCACGCCGAAAGCCTATCTGCACCTTGGGCTGAAACCGCCGCGCGACCGTGCGCCCGCAATCGGCGAACCCGGAGACCTATTCTGATGTCGATCCGTTCGTCGCTCGCCCGGGTCGTCTCGACCAACAATCCGTGCCCATGACCGCCGATTCCCGACTCCCGATTCCCCAATCCCCGCCTGTATTCAGTTGGCCGACACGCGTGTACTGGGAAGATACGGACGCCGGGGGCGTGGTCTACCACGCGCGCTACGTTGCTTTCATGGAACGGGCGCGCACGGAATGGATGCGGGCACTGGGCTTTGGGCAGGAACGCCTGCGCCAGCAGCATGATCTGGTGTTCGCAGTCCGCTCCATGCAACTGGATTTCCTCAAGCCGGCTCGGCTGGATGACGCACTGTCGGTCTCGGCGGTGCTCACCCGGTGCAAGCGGGCCAGCCTGATATTTGCGCAGTCGGTCAGGCGCGAGGGCGAAGTTCTGCTGGCCGCCGAGGTGCGCATTGCCGCACTCGGTGGCAGCGACTTTCGCCCACGCGGAATGGACGATGCGCTGTTTGACGCGTTGAAAGCTCTAGAAACCATAGAATCCGATTACTAAGGAACCAACGGATGTCGATCGCATTGCTCCTGGCCCTGCAGGACACGGTAGTGGAAGCACTGCCGCAGGAAGTCACCGCCGCTGCGGCGCAGACCGCCAGCGTGGCGCACAACAGCAGCATCAACTATGCCGAGTTGATCCTGCGGGCCAGCATCCCGGTGAAGATCATCGTGCTGTTGCTGCTGATCGGCTCGTTCATCAGCTGGGTCATCATTTTCCGCAAGGCGCGTGCCTTCAAGCAGGCCAACCGTGAGGCGGACGAGTTCGAAAACCGCTTCTGGTCCGGTGCGGACCTGGCCAAGCTCTACGCCTCGGCAACCGATCGCAACCGCACCGTCGGTGGTCTGGAGTCGATGTTCGAAAGTGGCTTCCGCGAGTTCTCGCGGCTGCGCGACCGCCGTCGCCTGGATGCGCGCGTGCAGCTGGAAGGCGCACAGCGCGCCATGCGGACCGCCTTTACGCGGGAAGTGGACCAGCTTGAGCGCAATCTCGAATTGCTGGCCAACATCGGCTCCACCGCACCGTACGTGGGTTTGGTCGGCACCGTGTTCGGCATCATGGTGACCATGCACGACATGGTCAGCAGCGGCGAGCAGGCCGGTATTGCTGCGGTGGCGCCGGGTATTTCCGAAGCCTTGTTCGCTACCGCCATCGGCCTGTTCGTGGCGATTCCGGCGGTGTGGGCCTACAACCGTTTCACCACCCGCGTGGAACGGCTGTCGGTGCGCTATGAGACCTTCGCCGACGAGTTCAGCTCGATCCTGCAGCGCCAGGCCGGCGCGGACGAATAATGCGCGCCGCTGGCAGGCGCCCGCAGACAGGCGAGTCCCTCGCAAACACCCGCACCTGCATGTGCGGGGCATCCCTTAGGAACGTTCCGCGATGATGTCCGGTATTTCCCGCCGCAAGAAGCACAAGCTCAAATCCGAGATCAACGTCGTGCCGTACATCGACGTGATGCTGGTGCTGCTGATCATCTTCATGGTCACCGCGCCGCTGCTCACGCTGAGCACCGACGTGACCCTGCCGAGTTCGCGCGCCAAGGCGCTGGAGAGCAAGCAGGATCCGATCGTGGTGGTGGTGGCCGCCGACGGCCAGCTGGCGCTGCAGTTGCCCAAGGGCAAGCCGCAGGCGATGGACGTGGCCGGGTTGCAGGCGCAGCTGGCCGCGATCGTGGCGCAGGACAAAGAGGCCCGCGTGGTGGTGGCCGGCGACCGCGCCGCGCCGTACCAGAAGATCATGGATGCCATCGACGTCCTAAAGCAGGCCAAGGTCGAGAAGGTCGGCCTGATCTCCGACTCCGGCGGCGCTGCAGGCAGTGATGCACGCTGACGCTTTCCCCCAACAGACAGCGCGCGAGGATGGCTGGGCCCGCCCGGTCATGCTGGCTTTGGCCGTGCACATTCTGGTGGCGCTGGTGTTCATCGCCGGCTGGCTGTGGTCGCCCGAACGTTCGGTAGAGCCAGCCGCTGGCGACCCGAGCATGGAAGCCTCGCTGGATGTGTCGGCTGCCGAAGCCCGCGTTGCCCGCCAGGCATTGAACGCGACCCCGATCGCACCACCTCCGCCGCCGGCCCCCTTGCCCGAGCCTGCGCCGGAAGACAGCGTGCCGCCGCCGCAGCCGATTGCCGAGCTACGCCCGCAGGATGCGCCGACGCAGCAGCAGGCGCAGGCGCAAGAGCGCGTCGCCCAGCCCGACAAGGTGGATCAGGACAAGGTCGATGCATTGGCCATTTCCGAAGAAAAGGCCAAGCAGGAGCAGGAAGCCAAGCGCCGGCAGGAGCAGATCGACCTCACCGAACGCAAGCGCCAGGAAGAAGCCGAGCAGAAGCTGCGCCTGGCCAAGCAACAGGAAGAGGAAGACGCAAAGAAGAAGCAGGCCGCCGCGCAGCAGGCCGCACAGGCCGAACGCGAAAAGAAGATCGCCGACATCCGCCGCCAGCGCGAGCAGGCCGACAAGGAAGCCAAGCTGGCTGAGCAGAAGCTGCGCCAGGTGGCTGCGGCACGTGCGCAGCAAGCGTCTTCGGCCGCTGCCGCAACTGCCCAGCCCACGGCAGGGCAGGGCGGCACCAACACCGACCTGTCGGCCAAGTACGCCGCGGCGATCCAGCAGAAGGTGCTGGCGCAGTGGGTGCGTCCGCCGTCGGTCCCGCCGGGCCAGAAGTGCACCATCAACATCCGCCAGCTCCCCGGCGGCCAGGTGATGGAGGCGAAGGTCGCGCCGGGCTGCCCGTACGACGAGGCAGGCCAGCGGTCGATCGAGGCCGCCGTGCTGAGCGCCCAGCCATTGCCGTACCGCGGGTTCGAATCGGTGTTTCAGCGCAATCTGACCTTTGTGTTCACCGCGCAGGATCAGTAAGCGGGAGGTGCGTGCCGCGCGCCTGGCTCTGTGGCGCTGTACGCGCGAATCCCGCGCCGGGAGTTGCGCAGCACGCAGGCGCATGTGCCCGGACGCGTTGGCCGCTGCAAGGTCCCACGCCGGGCAGCATCAGCGCCTGCAACGGTTTTGCGCAGTCCCGGCACCACTCGCTTCATTTTCACGTTGTCTCGTTCATGATTGCGAGTATGTTCACTCGCTGATTGGTATCCCTTGCCCACTTTTCCTGCCCGATCCGAGCCGTCCATGAAGAAACCGCTGCGTTGGTTAGCTGCCTTGACCGCCCTGTTGCTGCCGCTGAGCGCGTTCGCGCAACAGCAAGGGCTCACTATTGATATTGTCGGCGGCAGCGCCTCGGCCACGCCGATCACTGTCGTTCCCATGCCGTACCAGGGCTCCGGTGCCGCGCCGCAGACGGACGTCTCCGCGGTGGTCAGTGCCGACCTGGACCGTTCCGGTCAGTTCCGCACCCTGCCGGCCGCGCAGATCGTTGAAAAGCCGACGCGCGGCACCGAGGTGCAGTTCCAGACCTGGCGCACGCTCAAGCAGAACTACATCGTGGTCGGCCGCGTGATGGACGCGGGCGAGGGCGCCTATCGCGTCGAATACGAGCTGTTCGACGTGGCCAAGGGCGAGCGCCTGCTGGGCCTGGCAATGACCGCACGCGCCAATGCGATGCGCGATGTCTCGCACCAGATGGCCGACGCCATCTATGAAAAAGTCACCGGCGTGCGTGGCGCGTTCTGGACCCGTATCGCTTACGTGACCGCCAGCGGCAGCGGCGGCTCGATGCGCTATGCGCTGATGGTGGCCGACTCCGATGGCTACAACCCGCAGACCATCGTGCGTTCGGCCGAGCCGTTGCTGTCGCCGAACTGGAGCCCGGACGGCAAGAAGCTGGCCTATGTGAGCTTCGAGCGTGGCAATTCCTCGATCTACCTGCAGGACATCGCCAGCGGCGCACGCGAACTGGTTTCCAGCTTCCGTGGCATCAACGGCGCGCCCTCGTTCTCGCCGGATGGCCGTCGCTTGGCGCTGGCCCTGTCGCGCAGCGGCAACCCGGAGATCTACGTGATGGACCTGGGCAGCAAGCAGCTGACCCAGCTGACCAACCACTTCGGCATCGATACCGAGCCGACCTGGGCACCGGACGGCGGCAGCATTTATTTCACCTCCGACCGTGGTGGCCGCCCGCAGATCTATCAGGTCGCAGCCAGTGGCGGCAGCGCCAACCGCGTGACCTTCCAGGGCAACTACAACGCTACCGCCAGTGTCTCGTTCGACGGCAAGAAGGTCGCCGTGGCACAGGGCAGCGGCAATACCTATCGCATCGCCATGATGGATCGCAGCCTGGGTTCGCCCAGCTGGAGCACGTTGTCGCCGGGTTCGCTGGACGAATCCCCGAGCTTCGCGCCGAATGCCAGCATGGTGCTGTACGCCGCACGTGAGGGTGGCCGGGGCGTCCTGTACGCCGTGTCCGCCGACGCACGGGTCCGCCAGCGCCTGGTTCTGGCCGACGGTGATGTAAGAGAACCCGCATGGGGGCCTTACCGAACCGCGCATTAATGTTAATATTTCGCTGCGTTAAACCACTCATTGGCCCAGAGCCTCCATAGGTATCCCATGAACAAGTCCACCCGCGTCTTGCTTGTCTCCCTGTTGTCCGTTGCAGTGCTGGCCGGTTGCTCCAAGAAGGTGAAGGAAACTCCGCCTCCCGCAACTGACACCACCGCCGGTTCCACCGCTCCGACCGGTCCGTCCACCTCTGGCCTGTACGGCCCGGGCGACCTGGATACCGATGCTTGCCTGCGCCAGCGCGTTGTCTACTTCGATCTGGATCAGGACTCCCTGAAGCCGGAATTCCAGGCCATCATGGCGTGCCACGCCAAGTACCTGCGTGACCGTCCGTCCTCGCGCATCACCCTGCAGGGCAATGCTGACGAGCGCGGTTCGCGTGAATACAACATGGGTCTGGGCGAGCGTCGCGGCAACGCCGTGTCGTCGGCTCTGCAGGCTGCCGGTGGTTCGGCCAGCCAGCTGACCGTTGTCAGCTACGGCGAAGAGCGTCCGGTCTGCACCGAAACCAGCGAAAGCTGCTGGTCGCAGAACCGCCGCGTCGAGATCGTGTACACGGCTCAGTAAGAAGCGATGCGCTTTCGAGTGACATCCCTGTTCGTCGCGGCGGCCCTTGTGGTCGCCGCGCCGGCATACGCGCAGCGGGCCAGTCTCGCTGACCGTGTTGCCGTGCTCGAGCAGCAGCAGGCCAATAGTCAGGCCAACAACGATCTCCTCAATCAGCTGCAGCAGGCGCGTTCGGACCTGCAGGCGTTGCGGGCGACAGTGGAACAGCTGCAGCATGACAACGAGCAACTCAAGCAACAGTCCAAGGACCAGTACCTGGATCTGGACGGGCGTCTGAATCGGCTGGAAGGTGCGGGTGGTGCGGTTCCGCCACTGCCATCGGCCACCGGCAGCGTCACCCCAGCCCCGGCACCGGCCGCGCGGCCTGCAGCGGCGGCGACTTCCGAGAAGCCGCCCACTGTCCACGGCGACCCTGGCACGCTGGCCATCAGCAACGAAGAGCGCACTGCCTACAACGTGGCCTTCGATGCATTGAAGAACGGCAAGTACGACGATGCGTCGCAGCTGTTCCTCAGCTTTCTCGAGCTGTACCCCAATGGCGTCTACACCCCCAATGCACTGTATTGGCTGGGTGAAAGTTATTACGCCACCCGAAATTTCCAGCTGGCCGAGGCGCAGTTTCGCGATCTCGTGAGCCGCTACCCCACGCATGACAAGGCCGCTGGCGGCCTGCTGAAGCTCGGCCTGTCGCAGTATGGCGAAGGCAAGAACACCGAAGCGCAGCAGACCCTGCAACAGGTCGCTACGCAGTACCCAGGCTCCGACGCGGCACGCGTTGCCCAGGAGCGTCTGCAGTCCATCCGCCTCGGTCAGCAACTGCGCTGAGCCGTTTCGCGCTGGCGCCTTCGGGCGCGGCGCATACTTTGCCCATGAACGCCGCCGCCGTCCCCAGCGAGATCGTCCAGTCGCCGTTGCCGCGATTGAAGATCACCGAGATTTTCCTTTCCTTGCAAGGCGAGGCCGAAGCGGCCGGCTGGCCGACGGTGTTCGTGCGCCTGACCGGCTGCCCGTTGCGCTGCACCTACTGCGATACCGCCTACGCCTTCCATGGTGGCGAGTGGCATGACATCGACGCGATCGTGGCCGAGGTCGCCAGCCACGGCGTGCGCCACGTCTGCGTCACCGGCGGCGAACCGTTGGCACAGAAGCGCTGCCTGGCGCTGCTGCACAAACTCTGCGACGCCGGCTTCGATGTCTCGCTGGAAACCTCCGGTGCGCTGGATGTGTCCGCTGTGGATGCGCGCGTCTCGCGCGTGGTGGACATCAAGACCCCTGCCTCGGGCGAGGACCACCGCAACCGCTGGGACAACCTTCCGTTGCTGACCGCGCGCGACCAGATCAAGTTCGTCATCTGCAGTCGCGCCGACTACGAATGGTCGCGCGATGTGGTCGCCACGCAGGCGCTGGATCGGCGGTGCACGGTATGGTTTTCGCCCAGCAAGGGGCAGGTGAGCGCGCGCGAGTTGGCCGACTGGATTGTCGCCGACCGGCTGCCGGTGCGTTTCCAGATGCAGCTGCACAAGATCCTCTGGGACGACGAACCGGGCCGCTGAAACGCCGGCCGTACCGCTGCGGTGCATGTGGAGGCGCGGATTGAGTTGAGGTGAGCGCCGCGGTGTGTGGTGTGTTGCTTGCGCCGGTGCGTCAGGCGCAGAAGATGAAAAGTCTTCTGCCTTATGCGCTGCGCTACCGCCTCACCGACCGACCCTGCTAGCCTTTCCGCTTCTGTTGTCTACTGCCTGATCCGTCATGAAAAAAGCCGTTGTTCTGTTGTCCGGGGGCATGGATTCCGCCGCCGTTATCGCGCTTGCGCAAGAGCAGGGCTTCGCGGTGCATGCGTTGAGCGTGCGCTATGGGCAGCGCCATACCTCCGAGCTGGACGCGGCGGCGCGCGTCGCCGCCGCGCAGGGCGTGGTGGCGCACAAGGTGGTGGACGTTGACCTGCGCAGCATCGGTGGCTCGGCGCTGACCGCTGACATCGACGTGCCGGAGGCAGGAGGCGCGGGAATCCCGGTCACCTACGTGCCGGCGCGCAACACCATCATGTTGTCGCTTGCCCTGGGTTGGGCCGAAGTGGTCGGCGCCAACGACCTGTTCTGCGGCGTCAACGCGGTCGACTATTCCGGCTACCCGGACTGCCGGCCAGAGTTCGTGCGTGCCTTCGAGGTGCTGGCGAATCTGGCCACCAAGGCCGGCGTGGAAGGCGCGGGCCTGCGCGTGCATGCGCCGCTGCAGTTCCTCAGCAAGGCCGACATCGTGCGTGCGGGCGTTCGCCTGGGCGTGGACTTCGGCCTCACCGTCTCGTGCTACAACGCCGACGCCGACGGACGTGCCTGCGGCCATTGCGATGCCTGTCGTCTGCGCGCAGCCGGCTTTGCCGACGCCGGCGTGCCGGACCCGACGCATTACGCGATTTCGTCTTGACGCCGGTGTAGGGTAGAATGCGCACCCCGGCGCACAGTCGGGCAGTGGGCCGTTAGCTCAGTCGGTAGAGCAGAAGACTTTTAATCTTTTGGTCGATGGTTCGAATCCATCACGGCCCACCATTCAATTCAGTCAGCAAAAAGGCGCCTTTGGCGCCTTTTGTTTGTCTGTACGAGCCGTTCTGGCTGGCACTCCGCGGCCCCGGTCGGTCGTTGCAGGGAGCGGGCCTGCGTTCCGAGGCGTCTACGAGTGGCCAAGATGGCAGCTCGTGTCCGACATGCATCCCCTGGGGCAACAGTCGTCGCGGCTGTCACGGCTGCCACCGTGATGCCGCGCGCGTAGCACGGCGGTCTGCGGTGAGCGCTGGATGCCGTCAGTCGGTGACGCCGGCCGAAGCTGCTGCCCCGGTCTTGCCCGGGGCCAGTGTCAGGTGGCGATGTGATCAGCCTTTGCAGATCCATTTGCCGGTGACGGCGTAGGTCCTGGCATTGATTGCACGTGCGTTGACCCGGCCCAGCCGCACGGCGGTGGTTTGCGGAAACGCAACGCGGCATTGCGTTGCGCCATCAGCCCATTGCTGACTAAAGATCTCGGTCCGGCCGGGCCCGCCAGCGGTGAAGGAGGTCATCTGAGTCGTTTGATAGACGAATTTCAAAGGCTTTGCGACGGCCAAATTGGTTCCCGCAAATAACAGAAAAATCGCGGAAGCAATAATGGTCTTTTGAATCGATTTTCGACGCAGGGGCTCGTGCATGTTCATAAGGGTCGCTTTGATAGGAAATGGAGTTATGCGGCTGGTGGAGCGTTGTCATCGCGCAGGCTACGGCGCGGATAAGACGATCCCATGATGCTTGCAGCCTCTTGTGTATTACCGATGTGCGTTATTCAGCATGCTGCGGCGAATGGTTGATTGCCTATCTCAGGATGCTGAGAATTGGACGCGTTCGATTCATTCTTCAGGCGTGTCGACGGCCTCGCCATAGATCTGCGCGCACTGCTCGGGTGACACAAAGCTGACCCTGTAGAAACTTTCCTGATCCTGGATCTGGCACAGCCATTGTGTCCAATGCCTGCGTAGCGTGAGGAAGGAATGCGCGGGAGCGATTGGTGCGTTTTCAGTGCCGCTTGAATATCGATGCGGCGAATGTATTTCATTTTGATAGAGAAAGAAGGCGGCCGTTAAAACCAGTAATGAAGGAATGACGCCCTGTCGGAATTTATTGAGTTTTTCGGGGATCTCTCTTGAGAGGGTCATATTGATCGGCCTCGCCCATTACCGCGTTGGCCGGACAGTACGCAATTTGGTCGCTCGTCTGGAAAATCGCATTCGCTCCGGCGGTTGGTTGTTCCGATCGATTCCCAATATTCAAAAAAGCGCTGCATCGCGGGAAGTGATGCAAGCCGGTCAGATCCCTATCGAAGTGACGCGCGATTGCTCGCACGTCGCCAATAGGTCGAGGTCATGGCACGCGATTCGATGCCAATGGTGCGCCTGGCGTGCGCAATGGATCAGTCCGCCTGCCGGGCGTGGTTCATGATGAGGCTTTCACATCAGCCTGCTATCGTGCACGCCAATTCCGGGGCCAGATGACGTGATAGCCGAGCAGCAAGAAGACGCCGCGAAATCGCGCATCTACAAAGCGCTTTTGCAGGCCACTCCCGATCTCCTGTACGTGTTCGATACCCAGCACCGTTTCATCTACGCCAATGAAGCGCTGTTGGCGATGTGGGGCATGGAGTGGGAGCAGGCGTCCGGCAAGACCTGTCTGGAGATCGGCTACGAGCCGTGGCACGCGGCGATGCACGATGAGGAAATCGAGCGCGTCATTGCCACCGGCCAGCCATTGCGTGGCGAAGTGCCGTTCCCGCACATCAGCAAGGGCGTGCGGGTGTATGACTACATTTTTACGCCCGTCTTCGGGCCAGATGGCCGCGTTGAGGCCATTGCCGGTGCCACCCGTGACGTCACCGAACGCAAGCAGCATGAGCAGCATCTGCAGCTGCTGATCAATGAGCTCAATCACCGGGTGAAAAACTCCCTGGTGATGGTGCAGTCCCTGGCGCGGCAGTCGCTGAAGAACGCTGAGAGCCTGGACGATGCCAATGAAAAGATCGACGCGCGCCTCATGGCGCTCTCCAGTGCGCATAACACCTTGACCCGCGAGAATTGGGTGAGCGCCGATATCGCCGAACTCACACGCGATGCGGTGGAGCTGTGCGAGTCACACCAGGGGCAGCGGTTCGAACTGCATGGCAGTTCCTGCCGGCTGGACCCGCGCCGCGCACTGGCGCTGGCGATGGCCTTGCATGAGTTGTGCACCAATGCGGTGAAGCACGGTGCGCTGTCGTCCGCGGAAGGGCGCGTACGGATTGCCTGGGAGTGCACCATGCGCGAGGGCGAGAATCGCCTGGAGTTGTTGTGGCAGGAAAGCGGTGGCCCGGAAGTGCGGCCGCCGCAACGCAAGGGCTTCGGCTCGCGATTGCTGGAGCGGGGCCTGAAGCACGATCTCAATGGTGATGTGTCCTGGGTCTTCGATACGGCGGGTATGTCCTACCGCGTGTCGTTGGCGTTGCCGGCTGCGACCGCGGAGCTGGCAGCATGAGTGCGCGCGTACTGGTGGTAGAAGACGAGTCGCTGGTGGCCATGTTGCTCGAAGATTGCCTGGCCGAACTGGGCTATGAAGTGGCCGGGACCGTGGGCGATGTCAGCACCGCGCTTGAGGCGGTGAAAAAGGGCAATCTGGATATGGCAGTGCTGGACGTCAATCTGGGCGGCACGATGTCCTTCCCGATTGCCGAAGAACTGGATGCGCGCGGCGTGCCGTATATCTTCGTGACCGGCTATGCCTCCAGCGGGATTCCAGAGAAGTTCCGTCACCGGCACGGGGTGCAGAAGCCCTTTCGTTTCCGCGACCTGCAGGACGCATTGGCGCTGTTGCAGAAAGCCTGATCGCGCCTAGCGTTGGCACGCACTGCGCCCGAATCGCTGAAGCGACTATGTCGTCCATGCGATCACCCTGCACGGCAAAACTCTCCGGAACGCCCGAAGATCGCGGCGTTCCGGGGAGTCCTTGTGCAGGATCGATCAGCGCTGCTTGTCCAACAGTTGCTGGCGCACCGCCACGATGCAGCTGTCCTTGATGGCCAGATGCTCACCGGCACTATTGTCGCTGGCCTTGCCGGTGCCCAGGTCCACCAGTGACACCTGGGTGCTGCCGCGCTGCTCGAAGGCGGCGATGGCAGTGGTTGCATTCTTCAGCGGCACGGTGGCGTCATTGGACGAGCCGCACAGCAGCGTCTTGGTCCGCGGGCGCCAGTCCAGCAGGTCGTTGCGGGCCAAATCCTTGCGGAAGGGATTGTTCGGGTTGCTGGCAAAGTCGCGGTAGAAATCGGCCTGGAAGTACTGTTTGACCTTGCCGATCTCCGGCAAATCGACAAACAGGTCCAGCAGGCTCTTGGTGCCGGGGAATTGTGATTCGACGGTGGCCGCCCACGGCGCGCGGAACACCTGCGATGGCGCGGTATAGATGTTTTGATACGCGTGCTGCATGCCGACGATGGCGTAGCTCGCCAGCACCAGGCCGAAGGTGCTTTCGCCGACCGTATTACGCCCGCTCCAGCTATCGACAAAGGTCTGTTCGAGCGCGTACGGGCCGGCAATCGGTGCGCTGGCGACCAGATTGAATTCCTTCGACAGATGCGCTTCGATCTCGCGTTGGCTGGCCATCGCCGCGTGCCCGCCGACCGAGTAACCCGACAACATCACCTTGCCCGACAACGGCGTGTTCAACCGGTCCAGCACGGTGCGGGCCGCGCGCAGCGCATCGATCATCGCGTTGGCTTCGGTCGCGCTGTGCAAATAAGGATGGAAGGGATAGCTGGACTTGCCGAGCCCGAGGTAATCGGTGCTGACGACCACATAGCCCTGACTGGCCAGGTGCGTTACCAGCGGGTCATTGCCCTTGGCATCGCGGATGTCCTTGGCCATCTCATCGCGCCGCAGCGTCTGCGTGCCGTCGCCCCAGCCGAGCAGGGGATAGGGCCCCTGACATTGCGGGCCTCCCGGTACCAACATCGCGGCGGAGGCCGTGGTCGGCTCGCCGTTGACACCAACGGTGGCATAGGTGAATTCGGCCAGCCGCACATTGCATTTGGGCTGTTCAAGCGGCTGGTCGTCTTTGACCAGCACGGCGATCACATCGCGTGGGTAACTGCTCAGGAAGTTGCTGTTCAATAGCGTGCCGAGTGCAGGCGCAGCCAACGCCATGCCGGGCAGCAAGGCGCCGGCAACGGCGATGGCAAGGATGTGGAGCGCTGTGCGGTGTTGGCGTGGAAACATGGGAGTGACCTTGTTTCAAGGGCCCAGGGCGGGCCGGAAGTAGGAGTTGGTCAGTGCGCTGATCGAGGTGATGCCGGGTGCGCGCGTCCGGCGTGCAAGCAGGCTGCAGCGGACTCAGGAGGGGGTGTTCATCGATCAAAGCTCAGCGCGTTGAGAGCGCGCACTATGTGCCTGCATACCGCCGCGAAGAGTCGGCACGGCGAAGCACATGGCCATCGTACGAATCGGCATGGCCTGCGCTGACACTGGTTTAGCCGGCAGGCACGTACCGGCGCACGCACTGCGTTTCACCGCTGGCCGTTGACTGCTGCAATGTGACAGGCGCTATCGTTTTGCCGCAGTGCGTGCGCCTGAGGACTCATGCGTTGGCTGCGCGTTGTCTGTCTGTGGCGCTGACCAGCAGGAGCGTCTGTTGTTCTCAGGAGCGCGCCGCGGCGGCCGGTGAAGTGGGCGCCGCGAGATGAAATACCCAGGGCTTCAACGTTGGCGTCCGCAGCGATGTTGCACAATGACGCATCCTCACTGCGCGCGTGATCCTGCTCTGCCGGGCAGGACGTGCATCTGCCCTCATGCAATCGCTACGCCTCCGCGTTTCCCGGTCCCTACAGCGTGCACGGGTCCCGCTCGATCTGCTGCTGGGCTGGCTGCGCCGGCAGTTTCGCGCCAACGATCTGTGGTTCATCAGCCTGGCTGCCGTGGTGGGCTTGATCGCCGCAGTGCTGACCGTGCTACAGGCAGGTCTGGCCCACACGTTGCAAACGTGGCTGTACGGGTTGGCGCCCGGCGAGCGGCTCAGTACGGCGGACGGCATCGGCGTGCAGCAATTGTTGGTGTTGCCGCTGGGCGGCCTGCTGGTGGGTCTGGTCGCATTGCTGGCGCGCCGCCGTCAACGGCCATTGGTGGACGCGGTGGAAGCCAATGCGCTGCACGGCGGGCGCATGTCGATGCGCGACAACCTGATCGTCGCGGTGCAGACCTTGCTCTCGAACGGGTTCGGTGCATCGGTGGGCCTGGAGGCGACCTACACGCAAATGGGCTCCGGTGCGGGCTCGCAGCTGGGACGGGTCCTGCGCGTGCGTCGTACAGACATGCGCACGCTGGTCGGCGCAGGCTCCGCGGGGGCGATCGCCGCCGCGTTTGGTGCTCCGCTGGCCGGCGCGTTCTACGCATTCGAGATCGTGATCGGTGCCTATACGCCATCGGCGCTGGCGCCGGTGGCGGCAGCCGCGCTGGCTGGCGCGTTCATGGCCAACGCCTTGGGTGCCACGCCATACGCACTGCCGGCGGCGGTGGCCTACCAATTGCAGCCGCGCGACTACGCGATCTATATCGCCTTGGGCCTGGCCTGTGCGGTGATCGGCATTGCGGTGATGCGGCTGGTTGCCGGCATCGAGCGTGGCGTCGGGCGGATCAATCTACCGCTCTGGGGCCGGCCAGTGATCGGTGGGCTGTTGCTGATTCCCCTGGCCGCGTATTCGCCGCAGGTGCTGTCCTCCGGCCACGGCGCCTTGCATCTGGATCTGACCAGCACCACCACGCTGCAGTTTCTGCTGACCTTGCTGGTATTGAAGTGCCTGGCCTCGGGCATCTCGCTGGGATTCGGGTTCCGCGGCGGCCTGTTTTTTGCGTCGCTGTTCATGGGCTCGTTGGTGGGCGCCTTGTTTGCGGTGGGCACCAATCTGCTGATGGGTGCGGCAGTGGTGGATATCACGAGCGCCTCGCTGGTAGGCATGGCGGCGCTTGCGGCGGCGATTGTGGGCGCGCCGATGACCATGGCAATGCTGATCCTGGAGGGCACGCACGATTTCGTGCTGGCCAGCGCTGTGATGGCCGCCGTGCTGGTGGCCAACACGGTGGTGCGTCAGGTGTTCGGTTATTCGTTCTCTACCTGGCGCCTGCACCTGCGTGGCGAGAACATCCGTAGCGCGCGCGATGTGGGTTGGGTGCGCCACCTGTCGGCTGGCAAGATGATGCGCAAGGATGCCAACCACACCCGCGACGACACCAGCGTCAGCGAATTCCGTCGGCGCTTTCCACTGGGCTCCACGCAGCGGGTGGTGCTGGAAGACGCCTTGGGGCGATACGCCGGCGTGGTGCCATTGGCCATCCTGTATGGCGATCGCGTGCGCGAGGATGCGCCGGTGAGCGACTACGCACAGCACCGCGACGCCGCGTTGCTGGCAGACACCGATATCGTGGCGGTGATGAAGGTCTTCGATGCCACCCAGGCCGATGAGCTGGCGGTGATCGATCAGCAGCGCACCGTGCTGGGCGTGTTATCCGAGGGCTTCGTGCGCAAGCGGTATGCCGAAGAGCTGGAGAAACGCGAGCGCGAGTTGATGGGCGAGCGCGGGACTGGCGAGGAGTGAGCGTGCGTTGGCCGCGTGGGCGTGGGCCGCGCGGAGCCTGGAACGCGACACGCGAAGCGCTTCGAGCAGCGCTCAGTGAGCGGGTCCCTGCTTGCCAACGCGCAAGCTCGCCGCCGCTGCGGTTCGCAAGCTATCGCCCAGGCGCTGCAAGGTCGTCGAGCGCACCGCGGCATGCTGCCAGTACAGCGGCACATCCAGCCAGCGCGTCGGGTCGATGATGAGCAGCGTCTTGCGCTCGACTGCCGGCAACACCATCGCCTCCGGCGCCAGGCACCAGCCCAGCCCACGCGCGGCGGCGTCCACGAAGCCGGTGGATGTGGGCAGGTAGTGGATCGGCGGCGACAACTGCATGCGCGTGATGCGTCGCGCAAAGCGTGCCTGCAGCGCGTCCTTGCGGTTGAACACCATCATCGGTGCGCGGCTCAATCCGGCGGCGTCCAGGCCGCTGCTGAAGTAGCGGGCCACAACATCCGGCGACGCGATGGCGTGGTAGCGCATGGTGCCCAGCGGCTGCACATTGCAGCCTTGCAGTGGCCGGCGTTCGGCGGTGACCGCACCCAGTACCGTGCCAGCGCGCAGCAGCTCCAGGGTGTGGTCCTGGTCATCCACATGCACGTCGAACAACAAGCCGTGCGCCTGGTGCAGGTCGGCCAATGCGGACAGCACCCAGGTCTGCAAGGAGTCGTCGTTGACGGCGATGGACAGCGTGCGCGGGGTGCCGCCCACTCCCGCGTCAGGCAGGAAATCGGCCATGGCCTCGGCTTGCAGCACCTGCATCGGCCGCAGCCTGCGGAGCAGACGCTGGCCGGCCGGGGTCGCGCGGCAGGGCGCTGTGCGCAACACCAGAACCTGGCCGAGCCGGTCTTCCAGTGCCTTGATCCGCTGCGAAATCGCCGAAGAGGTCACCGACAGCCTGCGTGCAGCCAACTCGAAGCTGCCTTCATCAAGCACGGCAGCGAACGCGGCCAGTTGGGGGTGCAGCAACTCCATGCGAACTCGGTGGGATTAGATTTCCTTTGGAGCATACAGAATATTTAGGTTTCCTAATCCTAGGGGCGGCGGCAGTCTTGCCGCACGCAACCAACAGACACCGCGCCATGGTCTTCAACGCAGCACTTTCCGGCTTCATTGCCAGCGCTGGGCTCATCATCGCCATCGGGGCGCAAAACGCATTCGTCCTGCGCCAGGGGCTGCAGCGGCGGCATGTCGGCCTGGTCGTGGCCATCTGCGCCTTTGGCGACATCACCTTGATCCTGGCCGGCGTCGCCGGCATTGGCGCGGTGGTGCAGCACTGGCCGCAGATCCTGCAGCTGTTCCGTTATGCGGGTGCGGCGTTCCTGGCGGTGTACGGGGCGATGGCCGCCCAACGCGCCTGGCGCGGGCAGGGCGCACTGGCACCTGCCGAACGCGACGATCAGCGCTGGCAGCAGGCGGCGCTGACCTGCCTGGCTTTCACCTTCCTCAACCCGCACGTGTATCTGGACACCATGGTGCTGCTGGGTAGTCTCTCCGCACGCCATGCCGGCGTCCTGCGCTGGGCATTCGCACTGGGTGCCTGCCTTGCCAGCATCACCTGGTTCTGCGCGCTGGGCCATGGCGCGCGGCTGCTGCAACCGGTGTTCCGTAACCCACGCGCCTGGCGGGTGCTGGATGCTTGCATCGCCGTGTTCATGCTGCTGTTGTGCGTGGCACTCCTGCTGCCGCAGCATACGACCTCGGGTTAAGCGCGGCGAACGCAAGCAAGTGCGCGGTCGTCGGTTGGTGCGGATGGTTTGAAGCAGCCTGAGTGGGCAAGCTGGCCGTGCCGGATTCTGCTCACCGGCCGCACGCAACTGCGGATGCGCACGTCGCTTGTTCGTCGCTCCACGCCCTTTGTCAGGACACTTCACATGCCGCACTTGCACGTCAGCGCCGACAACTCCCTGCTCGATATCGGCTTGATCCATCGCACGCTGTCACAAGATACCGATTGGGCCAAGGACATCCCCATCGCCCTTGTGCAGCGCGCGATCGATCATTCGTTGTGCTTCGGCGGGTTTGTCGATGGCCAGCAAGTCGCGTTCGCCAGGGTGATTTCCGACTATGCGACCTTTGGGTACCTGGGCGATGTGTTCGTGCTGCCGGAGCACCGCGGCCGCGGCTACAGCAAGGCGCTGATGGATGCGGTCATGGCGCATCCCGATCTGCAGGGGCTACGCCGCTTCAGCCTGGCCACCAGTGATGCGCATGGCCTGTACGCCCGCTACGGGTTTACGCCGCCGTTGTTTCCGCAGTCGTTGATGGAGCGGTATGTTCCTGGGTTGTATTCGACCTAGATTCCGGGCGCGCTTTGCAGCTTTGCTGCTGGCTAGTTGGCCAGCAATGCGCGGGGGTGACCCTGCGCGATGCGCGCCACTCGCGTGGTGCGGCCGTGGCGTACCACGTAGCCGTCGCAGGCGGCGGGTGCGAGAGGACACAGCATGCAACGTGCGCAGCCATCATCTCTGCGCGGCATGCATCCAGTCTTCTGCACATGCCAGGGCGTCGGCTTGGGTTGCGCTACAACCACCGGCCAGATGGCGATCGTGCGCAGGGTCGATCGCCTCCCATTCCCAATGTGGTGCAGACGGCCACACCGCGAGCATGCACATGCGCGCATCGGCCAGCCGGACATCGCGCTGCCAGATTTGCAGCGCGTCTACCCACACGCGGTGCCAATGCAGATGCATGCAGTCGGCGTCGGCAAGCACGCCTGGATCGCGCATGGACGACGCAGAACAGCCGGTGTTGGCACTAGCGCGCACGGAGCGCATCCGGAAGGAGTGAGCGGGAGCAGTGACGATCATCACGGGGATCCTTGGTCGAGCAGATGCGCCATGCGGGATGTGTCACTCCCACCCACACATCTGCGTTACCGGCAACGCCGGCTGCGGATGTCGTGGGTACCTGATGGCTAAGATGCCGCCTATCTGGCGGCGGCCGGGCTACCATCCGGCCTGCTCTCTTTCGACCGCGGCAGCGTACCCAGCTGGCGCCATCTGCGCAAGCACTCCCGCGCCTCGTTCGGTGCTTGTTTTTAACTGGTTTCTGTGTGCAAACAGGCGTGTGCCAGCGATGTATGCGTGACCGAAAAAACGCGTTCAACTGCGGCTGGCACATACGAACAGAGCGCCTGTTGGTACGCCCTTTCTTGTTGGCGTTTTCAGACATCGCAGCCGCGTCCCGGCGATGTGATCCCTATAGCGGGATTCTGGACTTACGTGCCTTTTGTCAACCGCGCTACCGGCCCGGTGTTGCGGGCGCTTGTGTCGCGTGACTGCCGCTATCGAGCTTGAAAAGCGCCACGCCGCAGCGGTGAGCTAAGCTATTTGCGGACCATCACCGCTGCGCCACATGCAGGCGCAGCCGGCGAGGGCGCACACGTTGGCCGTGATCAGGCTTCCAGTGCGGCGAGCACGTCAGCGTGCAACTGCTCGGCGCCTGCCTCGGTGTTGAAGCGTGCCACGACATCTTCGCCAGAGATCAGGCCGATGCGGACCGTGTGGCAATACGAACCAAAGTTCTCCCCGGCATTGAACGGATCGCTGATGACGGAGATATGGTTGAGGCGAACCCGGGTGGTGCCGAACGTGATGAACATCTGTGGTCTCCTGTGTGAGTGGCAAGTGTCCCACTTTGTGCGGCATGGCAGAAGCACGAGGCTTGCCGGGCCTTGGCTGGTGCCGCTGTGCGGATGAGCGAGGCGCACAGCGGCGCAGGGCTGCAGGCGTCGTACCGGCGGCAGCGACCACGTACACTGCCCGGCCCTGACGTAGAGCATGACCGATGTCCGATCCGATCCGTCTCGACAAGCACGTGGCTGCCGTGTTCGGCTGTTCGCGCGGCGAGGCGCAGCAATACATCGAAGGGGGATGGGTCAGTGTGGACGGCGTGGTGGTGGAAGAGCCGCAGGCGCCGATCACCGGCCAGCAGGTGAGCCTGGCGGCCGACGCGGTGCTTGGGCAGGCCGAGCCCGCCACCTTGCTGCTGAACAAGCCGGCTGGCATGAGCTGCGAGGCCGCCGTGGCGCTGGCCACGTCGCAAAGCCGCAGCAGCCTGGATCAGACCGAGATCCGCGTGCTGAAGCGCCACTTCCTGCGCCTGAGCGCGCCGATGCCGCTGGACGACGAGGCCAGCGGGCTGCTTGTGCTCAGCCAGGATGGCCGGATCCTGCGCAGGCTCACTGCCGATGCGGCCACGATCGAGCAGGAGTATCTGGTGGAAGTGCGCGGCGAACTGCGCCCGTACGGCATGGCGCGGCTGGCAAGCGGCCTGGTGTATCAGCAACGGAGCCTGCCGGCCTGCAAGGTGAGCTGGCAGAACGAAGAGCGTCTGCGCTTTGCCATCAAGCACGTACAGCCGGGGCAACTACGCTACATGTGCAACGAGGTAGGGCTGGAGGTGGTCACCATCCGTCGCCTGCGTGTTGGCCGGATTTCGTTGGGCAAACTCGCGCCAGGCGAATGGCGTTACCTGCCCACCGGCGAGCGCTTCTGATCTTGTGGCGTCTGTCGCCCGATAACTCGTGCGGTGATAAAAAAGCGGTTGGAATTCCGAGCGTTGCCTGATGTGCTGCGCTGAGGGCATCACGATGCGCCTGCCTCTGCCTCTGCCTCTGCAGATGGGCGAGGGCTGATCGTGATGTGAGCCGCTGCAGTAATCGGCAGGCTGATCGAGGCGCGAGAGTAAGCAAGCTTTCGTCGCGCTAGGCGATGTCCGCCATTGCACATGCCGCGAACAGACTGCCGATCCGCGAGGTACTTCGAACTCCCCCAAAGCTAGAGTAGAGACGCGCCTTTCAGCGCGCCGACGTGCTCCGCCGCAGTTGCTGCGTGTGAATCACTTCTTGTTGCGCTTCTTCTTGGCGCGGGTCACCAGCCACACGACCACGGCGATGATGCCAACCACCAGGATGACGAAGGCCGGTGACAGAAATGAGTTATCGCCCATGTGGATCTCCTGAAATTCAACAGCCAAGCGCTGCACTGGGTTTAGCCTAGCGAGCGCCTTGGGTGATAGCGTGAAATGGACACGCAATCGCGGATGCATGCATGCGGTCGCAGCGCTGCTGGCCTTTCTCCTAGTGCGTTCGACTGCGCGTTTGGCGTTGCCACGACGCACGCATCGACGTCAGGCGACGTTGATCGAAAGATTGATGGCAAAGCTCATCGCATGCGTGTCAAGCGTTCCTCCGGCTTGGTCGCAGGCTCGAACCAGGTGCGTGCAACCGGTCGGCAGGCGCTCATGGATAGACGCTGATGGACAGAACGGCGCAAGGACGCTCAAGGGCTGCGGATGCAGTGCATCCAAGGAAGGCCGCTGCCGGAAGTACGCCACCAAGGTGGATACAGCAAGCGTACTCAGCGATGCATTCAAAGTGCGCTGGTCGCAGCCGTGTGTCACTGAGCAACTGAAATGTTGAACGCGGCCTCAGGCGCCAAGCACCACGACAGAATCAGTTGATGCGGCGAGTTCGATCGCTGAACTTGAGAAAGCATCGATCGCAAGCGCGATGCGCATGCCTTGGTCTGGTGTGGCCACAGGCCAGAGAATTTGCTGATGTGCTGAACCGCAGTGCTCATTCAATCTTGCGCTGGATCGTAGACGTGCTAACTACTGACGCCATGCAGCTAGCGACTTACGCCGTGCAGCTAGGCACCTTTCACTACCGTCTGGCAGCGAGCGCAACCATTTCCGGGCAACGTCAGACAAAAAGCCAGGCAGACAGTCATCTTCCGCCTAAGGCAGTGACCATCATGATCCGGCGAGGGCGTGCTCCGCGCCCCGCGAGTTGAGCGGCCAACAGGCCTCGCGTCCGGCAGCTGCAGTATCAAGTGAGGTGTGCGTCACGAAAATCAGGGGCGAACTGACGGGCTGTCAGGGCGTTCCTGACAGCGGTCTCGGCCGCAAAACGCCTGCTGCGCCGGGCTTACGCCATCGGTGTGGACGGCACGCGGTGCTTGGCCATGACGCTGCGGATCGCATTCAACAGCTGCTCGGGCGTGTACGGCTTTTCGAGGAAAGCCACGCCGTCGGGCAGGATCTCTTCCACATATTCCACGGCCAAGCCGGAGGTCAGCAGGATCGGCAGGTTGTACGGCGCATGCGCTGCTTTCAGCGCGAGGTCCACGCCTGTGAGGCCGCCCGGGAAATGGATGTCGGAAAACAGCACATCGACGCGCGGGTCGCTTTCGATCAACGCCAATGCTTCTTCCACCGAACCGGCACTGCGGCAGGTGAAGCCATAGCTCTCCAGCACAAGGCAACTGAGTTGACGTGTTCCATCGCCATCTTCGACGACGAAGACAGCCGGTCGTTCCTTGTTCTGTGACATGAGCACATCTCGTGAGGCAAGCCACATTTTCCGCAAAGCAGGGGTGAACCCCTTGTCAATGCAGGCCGAGCTGTAGTGTTACCAACCGAATGGGCCAGGGCCGTAACCGCCAGGTGCGTAGCGCGGGCCGAAAATGGGGCCTTCGCCGCGGCCAACGCTGATGCTGACGCCGATCTGATGCGCCTTGCCGTCATCGTCGTAGTAGGTCTTGCACGAATTCAGATTGACGGCCTGCCAGTTGCTGTTGCCGCCACGGTTCGAATAGCCCATGCCGGTCTCGACCGCACCGTGCAACTTGCCCTGGCACTGTTCGGCCCGCTCGGCGGCGATGGAGGCAGCGGAAGGACGCGCCAACGCCGGTTGTGGGCCCGTCTTGTCGCCATAAAAGGTGCCCGGCGGATCGGTGCTGTATTCCGGATCGGAGCGGTACTGCACCGGCTCCTTGGGAATGCTCAAGTCCAGCGAACGGGGCGTCACCGCGTCGGTGCCGCTGTCGCCGGTCTGGGCGAGCGCACTGCCGGTGGCGAGCAGGGTGGCCAAAAGAAGCAGGCTGCGTTTCATCGGTTGGACTCTACAGGAGGGACTGGCGGCGCGCGCCAGATCGCTCCGTTGAAACTAGCAATGGCAGATTGAATGCGCGCTGTCGCTTGCGCGAATTTTGTGCAGGCCGCGACACCAGGCCGACACACACCTGGCGCATCAGCCCTGTTCGCGCACGATCTCGATCAGTTGCGCACCGTAACGGGCCAGTTTGCCGCCGCCGATGCCGCCCACACGCGAGAGGGCGTCGATGCTGGTTGGCCGTTGTTCGGCGATATTGCGCAGTGTGCTGTCGTGGAAGATCACGAACGCCGGCACGTTCTGCTCCTTGGCCAGCTCCGCGCGCAGGCCGCGCAAGGCATTGAACAGCCCCAGGTCCTGCGGCTGCACCGGCAGCCCGGTGCGTTGCGCGCCGCGGTCGCGCTCTCGCCCGGCAGCCGGGTTTTCGCGCCGCATCATCACCTGTCGCTCGCCCTTGAGCACCTGGCGGCTGGCATCGGTGAGGCGCAGGCCGCCATGGCCTTCGCTGTCGACTTCCAACAGGCTGGCGGCCACCAGCTGGCGGAACACGCCGCGCCAAGTGCGCTCGTCCATGTCGCGGCCGATGCCGTAGGTGCTCAGCTGGTCGTGGCCGAGCTGCTTGATGCGCTCGTTCTCGCTGCCGCGCAGGATGTCGATCAGATGGCCCACACCGAAGCGCTGCCCGCTGCGATACACGCAGCTCAGCGCCTTCTGCGAGGCCACGGTGGCGTCCCAGGCGGCGGCCGGGGTCAGGCAGTTGTCGCAGTTGCCGCAGGGCTTGGGATAGGTTTCGCCGAAGCCGGCCAGCAGCACCTGGCGGCGGCACTGCATGGACTCGCAGTAGCCGAGCAGGTGATCGAGCTTGGCGCGTTCCAGGCGCTTGCGCTCTTCGGCAGCCTCGCCCTGTTCGATCATCTGTTTGAGCAGCACCACATCGCCCAGGCCATAGCAGAGCCATGCCTCGGCGGGCTCGCCATCGCGGCCCGCACGCCCGGTTTCCTGGTAATAGCCTTCCATCGATTTGGGCAGGTCCACGTGCGCTACGAACCGCACGTCTGGCTTGTCGATGCCCATGCCGAAGGCGATCGTGGCGGCCATGATGATGCCGTCCTCGCGCAGGAAGCGGCGCTGGTTCTCCGCGCGCACTTCCGCCGGCAGGCCGGCGTGGTAGGGCAGGGCATTGAAGCCTTGCGCACACAGCTGTTGCGCGGTTTCTTCCACCTTGCGCCGTGACATCGCATAGACGATGCCGGCCGAGCCGCGGTGGCGGCCCAGGAACTCCTGCAGCTGCTTGCGCGCGTTGTCCTTCTGCACCACGGTGTAGCGGATGTTGGGGCGGTCGAACGAGCTGACGAAGTGGCGCGCCTCCACCAGGTCCAGGCGCTCGGCGATCTCGCGTTGGGTGGGCGGGTCGGCGGTTGCCGTCAATGCCATCCGCGGAATGTGTGGCCAACGCTCGTGCAACACGGTGAGCTGGCGGTACTCCGGGCGGAAGTCGTGGCCCCATTGCGACACGCAGTGCGCTTCGTCGATGGCGAACAAGGCGATGCGGCTACGTTCCAGCAGCGACAGGAAGCGCGGGGTGAGCAGCCGTTCCGGCGCCACGTACAGCAGGTCCAGATCGCCCGAGAGCAGGGCGCGTTCCACCCGCTGGGTGTTTTCCGCATCCAGGGTGGAGTTGAGGAATTCGGCGCGCACCCCGAGCTGGCGCAGGGCTTCCACCTGGTCCTGCATCAGGGCGATCAGCGGCGACACCACGATGCCGATGCCGTCGCGCAACAGCGCCGGGACCTGGTAGCACAGCGACTTGCCGCCGCCGGTGGGCATCAGGACCAGCGCGTCGTTGCCGGCGGCGACGTGTTCGACAATGGCTTGCTGGGGGCCGCGGAAGTCGTCGTAACCGAAGACGCGGCTGAGCAGTTCGTGTGCGGGGGAAGACATCCGCCTAGGATACCGCGCGGGTCAAGCCCGGGCCGGTGTCATGCGGGCGGTGTTGCGCAGTGGTGTGTCGGGGATCGCCGCGACGTGGTGGATGCGGTAGACGAAGACGTTCGCGGATGCAGTTGAGCGCTGGCCGCGTGGCGCTGGAGATGCCAGCCAGCGGGTGCAGGTGCGACAACCAGGGCTTCGCTCCGTACCCTCACCCCAACCCCTCTCCCGGGGGGAGAGGGGCTTAGTGTCTAGCACTGCTTACCGGTGGTAGGCGATTGCGCAGGGGGCCAAGGTTGGGCAGGGCTCAAGGTTGTGCCTTTGGCGAAACCTTGGACAAACCCGTGGAGGCTACGCCTGAAGGGTTTACTGCAGCAGCGAGCGCAGCATCCAGGCGTACTTTTCGTGGGTCTGCAGACGCTGGGTCAGCAGGTCCACGGTCGGGTCGTCGCCGGCGTCGTCGGCGGTGCCCAGCACCTTGCGGGCGGTGCGGCAGACCGCTTCATTGCCGCTGACCAGCTGGCGCACCATCTCGCGCCAGTCGGCGCTGTCGCTCAGGCCCGGCTCTTCCGGGATCGAGGTCAGCGCCACGAACTCGCGGTACGAACCCGGTGCGTTGTAGCCCAGGGCGCGGATGCGCTCGGCCACTTCGTCCAGCGCGCCCCACTGCTCGGTGTACTGGGTTTCGAACATGGTGTGCAGCGAGTTGAACATCGACCCGGTGACGTTCCAATGGAAGTTGTGGGTCTTCAGGTACAGCGTGAACGCGTCGGCCATGTAGCGGGCCAGGCCGTCGGAGATCTGCTTGCGATCGGCATCCTTAATCCCGATATCGATGTGTGGCGCCGAGGGAGCGGCGACCGGCAACGCGTCAGTGGGAGCCGCGGGTTTGTTTGCTGCGTTCTTCTTCTTGGACATGGATGGTCCTCCTTAGGAACTGATATGGCGTCACAATAGACAGGCTAAAGGATCACTTGTCATTCAATCTTTCACATTTTCCCATCGATGAGCGCTATCGACACTGACCTCGCCACCACGTTGCGTGAGCGCCGCGGCGCCGTGGATGCTGCCATGAGCCGCGATCGTGGCCGTTTGCTGGGCCTATGGTCGCGCTGGCAAGGCAAGCCCGGCAACCCGCAGCTGCGCCAGGCCTTCGAACAGGCGCTGGCCGCCTCGCAGGCGCAACGGCAGGCGCGTGCCGCGCAGCAGCCGGCGATCACGCTGGATACGCAACTGCCGATCGCGCGCGAAGCCGATCGCATCATCGCGCTCATCCGCGACCATCCGGTGGTGGTGATTGCCGGTGAGACCGGTTCGGGCAAGACCACCCAGTTGCCCAAGCTGTGCCTGGCAGCCGGGCGGGGTGCGGCCGGCATGATCGGCTGCACGCAGCCGCGGCGTATCGCTGCGCGCGCGGTGGCCGCGCGCGTGGCTGAAGAACTCAACACCCCGTTGGGCACCACGGTGGGGTTCCAGGTGCGCTTCACCGATCGCGTGGGTGAGGACTCGCGCATCAAGTTCATGACCGACGGCATTTTGCTGGCGGAGATCGCCAGCGACCGGTGGTTGTCCGCCTACGACACCATCATCGTGGACGAAGCGCACGAGCGCAGCCTCAACATCGACTTCCTGCTGGGTTATCTCAAGCAGCTGCTGCGCAAGCGTCCCGACCTCAAGTTGATCGTCACTTCGGCGACCATCGACACCGAGCGGTTCTCGCGGCATTTCGATGATGCGCCGGTGATCAACGTGGAAGGCCGCACCTTCCCGGTGGAGGTGCGCTACCGCCCCCTCGAAGGCGAGTCTGGCGACGGCGACACCGGCGATGGAGGGCGCGATGGCGAACGCACCGTCAACGACGCCATCGTTGCGGCGATCGACGAAATCACCCGCATCGACCCGCGTGGCGATGTGCTGATGTTCCTGCCGGGCGAGCGTGAGATTCGCGATGCGCACCAGTCGCTGGAGCGGCGCAAATACCGCGAGACCGAAGTGGTGCCGCTGTACGCGCGGCTGTCGGCGGCCGACCAGGATCGCGTGTTCAACCCGGGCCCGCGCCGGCGCCTGGTGCTGGCGACCAACGTGGCCGAAACCTCGCTGACGGTGCCGCGCATCCGCTACGTGGTGGATCCGGGCTATGCGCGCGTCAAGCGCTACAGCCCGCGGCAGAAGCTGGACCGGCTGCATATCGAGCCGATTTCGCAGGCCAGCGCCAACCAGCGCATGGGCCGCTGCGGGCGTATCGCCGAGGGCATCTGTTACCGGCTGTACGCGGAGGCGGATTTCGCTGCGCGCCCGGCCTTCACCGACCCGGAGATCCGGCGCGCGTCGTTGTCGGGCGTGATCCTGCGCATGTTGCAGTTGGGGCTGGGGCGCATCGAGGAGTTTCCGTTCCTGGAAGCGCCGGACGAACGCGCCGTGGCCGATGGCTGGCAGCAGTTGCTGGAGTTGGGCGCGATCGATGTCGAGCGGCGGCTGACGGCGATCGGCCGGCAGATGGCGCGCCTGCCGGTGGACGTCAAACTGGCGCGCATGCTGGTGGCCGCGCAACAGCACGGTTGCCTGCGCGAGATGATCATCATCGCCGCGTTCCTGGGTATCCAGGATCCGCGCGAGCGCCCGCCGGAAGCGCGCGAAGCCGCCGATAACGCGCATGCGCTGTTTGCCGATGCGCGCTCGGAGTTCGTCGGCATCCTGCGCCTGTGGGACGCCTACCGGCAGGTGCACGAAGACCTCACCCAGTCCAAGTTGCGCGATTGGTGCGGCCGGCATTTTCTCGGCTTCCTGCGCATGCGCGAGTGGCGCGAGCTGCACCGCCAGTTGCGCTTGCTGTGCGAAGAACTGGGCTGGAGTGAAGAGCCGGCCGGCGCGATGCTGGCGCCGCTGCTGGCCGGTGCCAGCGCGCCGGTGCGCGAGGATGGGCAGGCGCACCGCGCCACCCGTGGGCAGCTGCACCGTGCCGCGCGGCTGGCGCGCGAAGGCAAGCCGGATCCGGCGGCGCCACCCGCGCAGGCGAAGGCCGCGGCTGCAAAGAGCCCACCTGCCGATGCCACCGACGCGGCGGTGCGCACCACCGAGTGCGAACGTGCTGCCGCCTACCAGGCCTTGCACCGCGCACTGCTGGCGGGACTGCCGACGCAGATTGGCCACCGCACTGAAAAAGGCGATTACCTGGCCGCGCGGCAGCGCCGTTTCGTGCCGTTTCCGGGCTCCGCGTTGGCACGCAAGCCGCCACCGTGGATTCTTGCGGCGACCTTGCTCGACACCCAGAAAGTGTGGGGCATGACCAATGCGGCGATCGAGCCGGACTGGGCGATTGCCGAGTTGCCGCACCTGCTGGCACGCAAGCATTTCGACCCGCACTGGTCGCGTGCGCAAGGGCAGGTGGTGGCCTCCGAGCAGATCAGTCTGTTCGGCCTGGTGCTGGCGCCGAAGAAGCCGGTGCACTTCGGCAAGATCGACCCTGCCACCTCGCACGACCTGTTCGTGCGGCAGGGCCTGGTGCCGGGCGAAATCAACACGCGTGCGGCGTTTGTCGCCGATAACCTCAAGGTGCTGGAACAGGCGCGCGAAGAGGAAGCCAAGCTGCGCCGCGCCGGCATCGTGGCCGACGAAGACTGGCAGGCGCGCTGGTATCTGGATCGCATTCCGGCCGAGCTGCATTCGGCCAGCGGCCTGGATGCGTGGTGGAAGACCTTGCCTGCCGACAAGCGCCGCAGCCTGCATTGGTCGTTGAACGATCTGCTGCCCGGCGAAGGCAGCGAGGCGGACCGGTTCCCGAAGTATTTCGCGTTGGGCGATGCGCGGTTGCCGTTGCAGTACCGCTTCGAGCCGGGGGCCATCGACGATGGCGTGACGCTCGAGGTGCCGTTGCATTTGCTCAATGCGCTGGATCCGTCGCGCTTGTCGTGGCTGGCGCCCGGATTTGTGGCCGACAAGGCGTCGGCACTGATCCGCAGCCTGCCCAAGGCGCAGCGCCGCAATTACGTGCCGGCTCCGGATTACGGCCGCGCGTTCTACGAGGCCTTCAGCACGCCATCGGCGGACGATATGCGCGGCGAGCTGGCGCGCTTTTTGAGCAAGGCCACCGGTGCGCCGGTGGCGGCGCTGGATTTCGACGAAGAAGCGCTGGACACGCACTTGCTGATGAACCTGCGGCTGCGCGACGAGGACGGCAGGGTGCTCGCCGAATCGCGCGATCTGGTGGGATTACGTGCGCGCTTTGGCGAGCGTGCCGGGCAGGCCTTTGCCGCGCGTGCCGGACGCGCGCTGGCGGCGGAAGGGCTGCGCGATTTCCCGGCCACGCCGATCCCCGAACAGGTGGCCGGCGAAGCGGGCGTGCCCGCCTATCCGGCCTTGGTGGATCAGGGCGAGGATGCCGCGCTACGGATCTTTGCCGACCGCAACGAAGCGCTGCGGGCGCATCCGCGTGGTGTGCGCCGGCTGCTGGAAATTGCCTTGGCCGACAAGATCAAGCAGGCGCGCAAGCAGCTGCCGGTGTCGCCCAAGACGGGGCTGTTGTATGCAGCGATCGAATCGCAGGAGCGCCTGCGCGGCGATCTGGTCGATGCGGCGCTCAATGCGGTGCTGGCCGAGGGGCTGGGCGCGATCCGCGACCCTGCCGCGTTCGCACAGCGCCGCGAGGATGCGGTCAAGCGGCTGTTTGGCGAAGCGATGGCACGGTTGACGCTGGCAGAGAGCATTCTCGGCGCGGTGGCCGAACTCAAGCCTTTACTGGAAGCACCGTTGATGGGCTGGGCGCGTGGCAATCTGGATGACATGGAACAGCAGCTACGCGCGCTGGTGCATGCCGGGTTCCTGCGCGACACGCCGGCCGATGCGCTGGCCAATTATCCGCGCTATCTCAAGGCGATGATCCTGCGCACCGAACGCGCCAAGCGCGACCCCGCGCGCGACCAGGCACGCATGCTCGAGCTCAAGCCGTTCGTGGATGCACTCAACGACGCCGCGGCGCGTGGGCTGCAACAGCACCCGGATTGGCAGGCGCTGCGCTGGGATCTGGAAGAACTGCGGGTGTCGGTATTTGCGCAGGAGCTGGGCGCCAAATCCGGCGTCTCGGCGAAAAAGTTGTCGCAACGCGTGGCGGCCTTGCGAGGGTAAGGCGCGCGCTGGCAGATGGCGGCGGGTTGCCGCTGCCTGCGAGGCGTCGCCTTGCCGTCTGGTTTCGTGCGCGTGAGTCTGCGGATGTTTGGCGTGTGATGCGCGCTATTGCGTGTGCCGCTGCCCACTCCGCAGGCCTCAACCGCAGAGCGCAGCTTCGACACCGCAGCGCCGTGCAGGTCGTACTGACCCGCTAACACCACGGCGCCGGGAGCTGCTGCATTGCTCCCGGCGCCCTGGCATGCGGTAGGTCAAAACTTCAGGTGCAGGGTCGCCATGTAACGGCGGCCACTCTTGTAGCGCCCGGCCAGATGCTCCTTGTCGCCGAGATACTGCAGGTATTCCTCGTCCAGCAGATTTTGCGCGTCGATCTGCAGCGACCAGTTCGGGCTGAACGCATAGCCCACGCTGGCGCCGAGTTCGGCGTAGTCGTCCACGCTGGCGGGCGCGGCGCCGGCCACGTAACCGCCGGCCAGGTAGCTGTCACGCCAGTTGTAGGTCAGGCGGGCGTTGAGCGGGCCTTTTTCGTAGTACGGCGAAAACGCCACGCTGTTGCGCGACTGGTAGGGCAGCGGGTCGCCGGTGTTGTTTTCGCCATTGGCATAGGTGTAATTGGCAGTCAGACCGAAGCCGCTGTCGCCGAACGGCTGCTGGAAAGAAAGGTTGAACCCCTTGACCTTGCCATCGCCAGCGTTGCGTGGCCGCTGGATGCTGTAGTCGCAATAACCGTCGGCGGTGCAGCCGTTGCTGCCGATCAGCTGCGCCCAGCTTTGCGGCGCGGTGTCGCGCAGGGCGTTGTATTGCCGCTCCACGCTGACGCTGGTGTCGATGTAGTTGTCGATCTTCTTGTAGAACACCGACCAGGCCACCACCGACTGCGGCGCGAAGTAATACTCCGCCGACAGATTGAAGTTCCACGATTCGTACGGCGATAGCTCCGCGTTGCCACCGCTGCCGGTCAGTGTGGTGTCGTTGAGGAAGGTGTTGTTGACCATCTGGTTGTACGGCGCCCAGGCGATCACCTTGGCCGCGGCAAAGCGGAACACCCAGTCGTCGCTGGTGTCGTAGGACAGCGTGAGCGATGGCAGCAGGAAGTCTTCCTTGCGCGTGCGCGTTTGCCACAGGCTGTCGGCGTTGGCCAACGACGGGGTGCCGCTATAGACGAACCCGCTGCCTTCGGTCTTGGAGTCCACATAGCGCACACCGAGGTTGCCACGCAGGCCGCCGCTGGAGAAGTTCACCTGTGCGTAGGCGGCGTTGTTGGTCTGCTCCAGCGCCCAGCTGTTATTGAGATAGCTGGCCGGATCCGGCGCGCTGTAATCCACCGGGCTGTTGCGGATCCAGTTGAGCACATTGTCGCGGCCGGCCTGCACATGCTGCCCGTGGTCCGGGTAGAAACCTTGCAGGTCGGTCAGGCCGATCGTGCCCACATCGGCCAGCGTGCCCGGCGTGACGCCACCATAGACGTTGAGCTCAAAGCGCTCGTCGTGTTTGCCGTGGCGCACGCCCAGTAGCAGCTGATTGAACACGCCATCGAATTGCAGGTTGAAATCCAGCTGGCCGTAGGTGTCCTTGCTCTCGGTGGAGAAGATGCCGTTGTTGCCGAACCAGCCGCCGGCCGAGCCCCAGTTGGCCGGGTCGCGTGCAGCGGCCGGGTCATCGAAGCGGATGCCGCGGCGCGTATCCCAGCTGAAGCCGCCGTTGTAGAACGGCTCGATGAAATACTGCGACAGATCCTTGTTTTCGGACTTGCTCTGGCCCACCTGCCCGTTGAGACCCCAACCCTCGCCGCGGAGGGCGCCACGCAGGTCCAGCCCTTTGGTGGTCACTTCCGATTCGCGCACGTTGTTGTCGTAGATCACCGTGCCGCCCAAGGGGTCGGCGTTGGCGCTGGAATGGCCGCTGGTGACCACGCCATTGCGCACGCCACCCAGCTGGTCCACCGCGCCAACAGTGCCTGCATTCCAGGTGAGAAAGCTGTACATCGACTGGTTGTAGTTGTCGAAGTTCTCGTTGATGTACAAGCCGCTGAGATTGAACTCCAGCGCATCGCTGGGCTTGAGCTGCAGGTTGACCACGGCGCTGTCGCGTTCGCGGTCCTGCTGGAACCACGCGGCGTTGATCGAGTTGGGCACGTCCGCATCGGCCGGCACGCCGCCGGCTGCATTGGCGAAGGTGCTGGCTGGCGCATAGCCGAACACTTCCATGCCGCGCCGGTCCACGCGTTCTTCGTAGTGCTGCGCGGAGACGGTGACGCCGAAGGTTTCTGCCGGATTTTTCCAGCTGTACAGCAGCGCCGCATTCGGCTTGCCCTGGCTGGCCTGGTCGCTGTAGCTATAGCCGATGGAGGCGGCCACCTCGTTGGCCTTCAGGTCGAGCGGCTGGCGCGTGTGCATGAGCACGGTGCCACCCAGGCTGCCTTCGGTCAGGCGTGCTTCGGACGACTTGATGATTTCCGCACGCCCCAGGATTTGCGGTGCCAGCAAGGTGTAATCGAAACCGCGGCTGGGTTGTTCGCCGTAGAGCCAGATTGCCTGCGCCACCGGGTGGCCGTCGAGAAAGGAGAGATTGAGGCTGGGGTCGGTGCCATCGATGCTGACGCGCTCGCCCTGGCCAAAGCGACGGTCCAGGGTGACGCCGGGAATCTGCGACAGCGCTTCGGCCACGTTGGTGCTGGGGAACTTGCCGATGTCCTCGGCGGTGATCGCTTCGGAAATGCCGGTGTTGTTACGCTTGGTGTCCAGCGATTTTTCAAGGCTGGCGCGGATGCCGACCACCTGCACGGCATCCAGTTCGGTGGCCTGTGGGTCGGCCGTCTGCTGTGCCTGGGCGGCGAACACCAGCGACATGCCAATGGCGCTGGACAGCAGCGAAGTGCGGTATTTCATGATGTCTCTCCTCATCACGCAACAGGGATGGACGGCGGGCCTGCGCTCGCCGGATGCACGGGGGTACACGCCGCTCGCGGTCGGGAGACGCGAGTGGTGGAGCGCTTACGACACCTCGGTGTGGTGTTGCAGATACCAGCTGGCCGCGCCGAGCACGCCGAGTTGCCCGTGTTCGACCAACTTGACCGGAATGCGCTCCAGCACCGGGCGCATGCGGCCCTTGGCGAGGAAGCGTTCGCGGAAATCACTCGCAGCCAGAAACTGGCCGATGCTCGGCAGGATGCCGCCGGCCAGATACACGCCGCCGGAGGCGCCGTACGCCAGCGCCATGTCGCCGACCGCGCTGCCGAGCAGCGCGCAGAACAGCTCCAGACACCGCCGCGCCAGTGCATCGTCGCTGTGGAGCGCGGCGTGGGTGATGTCGGCGGGCAACGGGTGGATGGGCGTGGCCGCGTGCAGTTCGCACAGGGCCAGATACAGGTTGCGCAACCCGGGGCCGGAGAGCACATGCTCGATCGGCAGATAGGATGCGTCGCGCGCCAGGATGCGCAGCACCTGCGCGGTGTCGGGGTCATTGCTGGCCAGTGCCACCTGGCCGGCTTCGGTGGCGAGCACGGTCGGCTGGTGCGGTCCGTTGATCCACACCGCAGCGCCTAGCCCGGTGCCCGGGCCGACCACCAGGATCGGGCCACCGGGCTGCGCATGCCGCGGCGTGGGGCCGCTTATTTGCACCACCGCACGCTGTTCCATCTGCGGCGCGGCATACGCCACCGCTTCGAAGTCGTTGACCAGATGCACCGCACGCACGCCGAGCGTGTCGCGCAACTGACGCGGCGCGATGGTCCAGGGCAGGTTGTTGCTGATGAAGCGGCCGTCGTCCAGCGCGACACCTGCGCTGGCGATCACCACTGCATCGACGGCGCGGCTATCGCGCAGGAAATCAGCCAGGATCGCGTCCAGGCTGGCATGGTCGGCGCAGCGGTAGGTGCGGTACTGCGAGAGCTCGATCGGCGCATCCGCGCCATGCGAGACCCGGCCGACACGCACATGCGTGCCGCCGACATCGGCAGCCAGAAACGTGGTGGGAGCGGGGACAACGGGCAGAGCAGAAGCGCAAGCAGAGTGCGAGGTCGCAGCCACGGTCAGTCCTCTGGGACGCCTGGATCGGCCGATGCCGTCAGCGCGTAGTGGCCTGTTTAGGAGCCGATGACAACGCTGTCAATGGTCCAGTCGGGTTGGATCGATCTTGTTGACAGGCTCAAGCGCAAAAACAGCTCCGGGATGGACTTTGTGCAGAGTTCATTGCGCAAACTGTTGAAGCCATACCAATCGTTTGCAGGGATTTACCGGCCGTGCATGAGATCGTTGTGCCTGCGATGTGGCAGGCGCAGCGGTGTCCATTGCGACGGTCGAAGGCGGCCATGAGGAATGCCCAGGCCAGATTCCTGTCCTGCTCCAGCCACCAAGTCCTGCCGGCGTGCTCAAGTGGCGGGCGGCGGCGCGACCGCAGGCAAGGTCCGGCAGGCGGCGTTGTCCGAGGGCGGCGCCTGGGTCGGGTAGTCCTGCTTGCCGAGTACATAGGTCTGGCTGGTGGCGACAAAACTGTCTGCGTAGGTGGCTTCCACAAAATAGGCGCGCCAGCCGGCGTCAGGAATTTGCACCGGAACCGTCACCGCACCGCGCTTCCAGGTCACCGCCGTGGCGGTGTAACGGATGCCGCAGGCAAAGCGGAAGTCACGCGCCCGCGGGTTACTCGCGCTCCATACCTTCACCTGCACCGGGCGCTCGCTGGAACGCAGGCGGATCGCGGGCTGTGCGCCACCACGCAGGCTGCCGCGCAAGTCCGGCAGCGGGCGCTGCTGCTGCAGCCGGTTGACGAACGGCACCAGCGTATCCACCACCGATGCGCGGATGCCACCGTGCGATGCATTGGGCACCACGCGCAGCGCCTTGGCGCCGGGCAGTGCGTCATAGAAGAACTGCGCGTTGTCTGGCACGAAGAAGTCATCGCCACTGGCATTGACGATGTATTTGGGCACGGACAGCCGTTTGCGGTAGCGCGTGTGCAGGTACTGCAGGGGGTCCTGGATCTGCACCAGCTGCGCAAACGCAGGCGTGGTGAGCTGGTTGGTAATGCCTTCCTTGGCGTAGGCGTTGAACGCGACCGGCCAGTTCCCGCCATAGACCTTGGCCATGTGCGTGAGCACGGCCGGCATGTTCAGGATGTCGATCACGAAGGGCACCACGGCCTCCACGCGCTGATCGGCGATGGCCGCATGCCAGCTGGCCCAGCCGCGCTTGGACGCCCCGGCCAGGATGAAACGGTGAATCTGCAGCGGCGCCAGTTCGCGTTCGGCCAGGCTCATGGTGCGCGCGATCGCCGCGGCCATCGGAACATGCAGCGGCAAGGTCTTGCGCTGCGCCGGCGCTTTCATAAACAGCGACCAGGTGTGCGCAACGCTGTCGTCTTCGCGGCGTGCGGTGCCGTCATCGCGATACGTCAGGGCCTGGCTGGGGAGGTCGCTCAGCACGATCACCACGGTGCGCGTGCGCTGTGCCAGGGCCGCGATCGCCTCGGGGGTCAGTTCACTGGATGGCTGCGCCGGGCCACCATCGACGGGCTGGCGCGTGCCATTGCTGGAGATCAGCAGCGCACGCGTGGGCAGGGCATCGGGCGGCACATAGAGCGCAACGTCGTGCTGCCAGCTGGCCGGCTGGACCAGGTCTTCCGGTGACCAGTCCTGCGAGGTCAGCAGATAGTCGCGGCGTTCGACCCCGGCCACGCTGCTGGTGGCAGTACGCCGGTAGCTCAGCGGCTGCGCCTCCACCGCATCGTGGTAACACAGCAACGCCTCGCCGAATGCCACGGCGGGATCGGTGACGCAGCGCTGCGTTGCGGGCGATGCACAGGCCGAGCCGGCAGCGAGCAGGGCGAGGAGTAGAACGCTGCGACGAGCGAAGGACGTCATTGCATGTCTCCAGACGCAGGATGCGGGGCTAGCGGGTCTGCAGTGAGCAGGCGCGCCAGCATGTCACAGCGCTGATCGGCGATGGCCGGCCCTGCGAACCCATTGCAGCAAACACGCATCTGCGGCGTGCATGAGTTTCAGGCCAGGGCGTGTGCGGCGCGCCAGCAGGCGACGCCGCTGTGCGCGCGGGCTTGGGAACGGTGTGTTCCCGCCGGGTGATCGGAAACGATCCCTCCGCCGCCGGCACCCATCTCGCAAATGCTTACTTGACCCGGCGCACCTTGGCCTGGGTGTTGTAGCCCTCGATCTGCATGTACCACACGCCGATCAGGCCGGGCTTGATCTTGGTCTTGGGCGAATCCTTGCGCACGCCGGGCAAGGTCACGCTGTCGGTCTGCTCCCACTCCTGCCCATTGGCGAGGGTGTAGGTGCGGCCCTTGGAGAAGCCCCTGAATTCACCGACCACGGTGCTTTCAATCGGGTCCTTGATACCGAAATCGGAGAAGCCGCGATTTTTCACGATCACTTCCTGGCGGCCGGCTTCCTTGGCTTGCTCCACCACCACCGCCGCTTCCTTGGCTACCTTGCCTTGCAGCCAGTCGTTGAGCGCGGCGAGTTCGCGGGCATCGAGCTTGTCCAGGCCGGCGGCCTTGAACTGTTCAGCGCTCATCTGCGACTGCAGGTCGCCCTGCACGGCGCGCTGCGCCAGGACTGGCGTGGCGTGTAAGGCGAGGGTCAGGCAAACCAGGAGGGGAACGCGGCGCGCGAACGACATGGAGGCAACCCGGAGAGAGAGGCGGCTAGTGTAGACGCTCGGCCGCGTGCCGCCAGCGGCTCATTCGGTGTCGCTGATTGCGGCCTCGGCGGCGACGGCGGCAGGACGCTCCGGCCGGCGATAGATGAAGTCCGGTGCCGGCGATGCGGCCTCGCGTTCGGCGGTGGCGCGGATCCCGGCATGGGCCGGGGAGCGTTCGCAGACCGGGTCCAGGGTGGCGGCATCGCCGGCCAGTGCCAGTGCCTGGCAGCGGCAACCGCCCCAGTCGATCTCCCGCTTCGGGCAACCCTGGCAGACCTCGGGCATCCACGCGGTGCCGCGAAACCGCGCAAACGCCTCGCCGTGATTCCAGATATCGGCCAGCGAGCGATCGCGCAGGTTGTCGAACTGCAGGCCGTCGATGGTTTCGGCCGCATGGCACGGCAGCACGTCGCCACGCGGCGAGATATTGACGAAGCGCTGCGCCCAGCCGCCCATGCAGGGCTTGGGCTGGCGCGCGTAGTAATCGGGGGTGACGAAGTCGATGGCCAGCTGGTCGCCAAGGCTGCGCCGCGCGGTCTCCACCGCCACGATGGTCGCGGCCAGCTGCTCGCGGCTCGGCATCAAGGCGGCACGGTTGCGCAGGCCCCAGCCGTAGTACTGCGTATGCGCCACTTCAATGCGCTCGGCGCCCCATTCCAGCGCCAGCGCGATCATGCCGGGCACGCGCTCGGCGTTGTGCCGGTGGATCACTGCGTTGAGCGTCAGTGGCAGGCCGCGCGCGCGCACCGCAGCGGCGAAGGCACGTTTCTTGGACAGGCTGTTGCGGTAGCCGGCAATGTGGTCGGCGCCGGCCGGGTCCACGTCCTGCACGCTGAGTTGCACATGTTCCAGGCCGGCGGCCTGCAATTGGTCGAGCATCGGCTCGCCGCCGGCCACGCCGGAGGTGATCAGGTTGCTGTACAGGCCCAGCGCGCGTGCATGCGCCACCAGTTCGGGCAGGTCCTTGCGCAGCATCGGCTCGCCGCCGGAAAAGTGCGCCTGCAGCACGCCCATCTCGGCGGCCTGTTCCAGCAGCGAGCGCCAGCCGGCGGTGTCCATTTCCTCGCGCAATGCCGCCAGCGCGATGGGATTGGAGCAATACGGGCAGGCGAGCGGGCAGCGATGCGTCAGCTCCAGCAGTACCGACAGCGGTGGCGGCACAGTGCTCATAACCGCAGCAAGCGCTTCTGGTGCAAGGTGGTGGTGAGTTCGATCACGTCGGTCTCGATCTCGCTCGCATCGGCATCGAATTCGGCGGCCAGCGTCTGCGCGATCTGCGCCAGCGACTGCGTCCCGTCGTAACGCTGGGCCACCACCAGTGCGATGTCATCCAGCTCCACCACGCGTTCGGGCGCCAGCAATACCCACTGGTCGCGCGCGCGGTCGTGCTGCAGGCGTACGCCGGCACGCAGCGCAGGGCAGCTGTCGCGGCTGATGGTGCTCACGCGGCGGCCCGCTTGCTGTCGCGCTCCGGCACGAACGCATCCGGCCAGACAACGCCGGGGCTGACGTAGGCCACGTGCAATGCGTCGAGTTGTGCCCACAGTACCGAGCATTTGAAATGCAGCGCGGCTTTCACCAGCTGCTGTTTTTCGATGGTGTCGGCGTGTTGCTTGACGTAGTCCAGCGCGAAATCCGAATCGCGCGGCGCTTCGGTCAGGCGGTGCTCGAAATACGCCAGTGCTTCCGGCGAGACAAAGTCGTAGTGCTGCAGCATGCCGGCCACGCGCTGGCCGATGATGTTGGGCGCAAACAATTCGGTGAGCGAAGAGGCGATCGCTTCCAGCAGGCTCTTTTCGCGCACGAAGTGCAGATAGGCCTGCACCGCGAAGCGCGTGCCCGGCAGCAGGGCACGGCCCGATTCGACCAGCTCGCGTGGCAGGCCCAGTGCGTCGGTTAGGTGCAGCCAACGCGCGATGCCGCCATCGCTGGGGCTGTTGCCATCGTGGTCGAGAATGCGCTGGCGCCAGATGCGGCGCAGTGCGGGGTCTTCCATCCGCGCCAGGATCGCCGCGTCTTTCAGCGGAATGCAGCGCTGGTATTCAAAACGATTCAACGCCCATGCCTGCACCTGGCCGCGATTGAGCTTGCCGTGGTGCAGCAGTGCATGGAAAGGATGCTGGTCGTGATACAGCCGCGCGCCGATCGCGCGCAGATCCGCTTCCAGCTGGTCGGGCGAGAGCAGGGCAGTCACAGGGAAATCTCCAGGCCGTCATGTGCCACGTCCCAGCCGGCTGCGCGCACTGCGGCGTGCTCCGGCGAGTGAGCGTCGAGGACGGGGTTGGTGGTGTTGATGTGGATAAGGACCTTGCGCGCCACCTGCAACTGCGCGAACGCGGCCAGGGTGCCGTCAGTTCCGTCGATGCTCATGTGGCCCATGCGCTGGCCAGTTTTCTGGCTCACGCCCAGTTGCACCATTTCGTCGTCGCGCCACAGCGTGCCGTCGAAGAACACCAGCTCGGCGCCATGCAGGCGCGCGCGCAGGTCATCGGTCATGGCCGCGCAGCCGGGAATGTAGTGCACGCGGTGGCGGCCATCGTCGATGGTCAGCCCAAGCGTCTCTTCGTTGGAGCCGGCCAGGTCGCCGCCGCTGCGCGATTCCATAAACAACGGCACCTTGCCGGGAACCGAGAACGGCGTCAGCTGCAGGTCGCACAGGGTCAGCGGGGTATTCAACGCGAACGGATGCCGGTCCACGTACTGCGGATTGAGCGCGTCGAAGATCGGGTTCTGCGCGAGCAGGTCAAGCACGCGGCTGCTGGCATGCAACGAAAAGCGTTGGCTTTCGCGCATCGAGAGCAGGCCGGCAATATGGTCGATCTCACCACTGGTCAGCAGCACCGATTCGATCGGTGAATGGCGCAGGCCGTGTTGCGGCCAAAGCGCGGGCGTGGCGAGAATCTGTTGGCGAAAATCGGGAGAGGCGTTGATCAGGACCCAGCGCTGGCCGTCGGCACTGACGGCGATACTGGCCTGGGTACGACGCTGGGCACCGTCCGCTTGCTGCCATGCCCGCTGACTCGCGGGTGTGTGGCAATTCCACTGCGGGTGCCCACCGCCGGCCGCCGATCCCAAAACGATGATGCGCATGGAGAACTGTTACCTGTCTGCCGGCAACAGCCGGTCATGCATCGAAAGGAGGGCGGCAGGGTCGCTCAGAACTCGCCGGAAACGTAGCAGTTGATCTCGGCGCCACAATTGACTTCACGTACAACAGGCTTCTTCCAGGTCTTCATCGGCTACCTCGCAGTTGGTTGGAGTAACGCCGGCGCAGATTGCGCCGCGACGACGTGCAGGGAGCATAGGCACGCGGTTTGGGCCAGTTGTAAAGAGCATGTAAAAAGCTTGGGCCACGTCGCGCTTTGCAACGGCTTGGCGCCGCGATGGTTTGCGAATCAAGGCATTGTCGGGTGAACCGTGCGTAAGCGCAGCGGGCACGCATGGGCGTGAGGGCGCACGAAACACGCGTTGTGGAGATGGTGACGCGCACGTTACCGTAGCTGTCAGCCCCCATGTCCCTGCCGCCTTTGTGTCCACCGTTGTGAACAGCTCCGCCCCCGACCGCCTGCATGCCGTGCTGCAGCGTCCCGCCCTCGCATCGATCGCGCCCGCCTTGCGCGATGCGTTGGCCCAGGCCTGGGCAGCGTCCGAAACGGCGCAGGCAGACATCGTGCCGTGGGCCTTGCTCACCGATACGCTGGACGCCCTGGCGCACCTGGCGGCCGACGAAGCGACCCTTGTGGCCGCGTTGTTGTTCGATATTCCGGCGCTACGCCCGGGTGTTGCCACGCTGCCATGGCAGCCGGCGGAACGGCGCGGCGTGGTGGAGGGGCTGCTGGATGGCCTGGATGCCGCCGACCAGGTCTGGGCGCTGCATGCCGGGCGCGAGGCGGGGCGTAACAGCGAGGGCCTGCGCCGCCTGCTGTTGTCCATCATCCACGACCTGCGCGTGGTGCCGATCCTGCTTGCCCGCCAGCTGGCGCGCATGCGCGTGGCCGACCGGCAGAGCGAGGAAGAACGCCGCGCGCTAGCCCAGCTCACCCGTGACATCCACGCACCGTTGGCCAACCGGCTGGGCATCTGGCAGGTCAAGTGGGAGCTGGAGGATCTGGCGTTCCGGCACCTGGAACCGGATACCTACCGGCGCATCGCCCGCGATGTGGACGAAACCCGGGTGGCGCGCGAGCGCTACATCGAGGCGGTCAAGCGCACGCTCTCGGCGGCGCTGGCACAGCAAGGCCTGCGCGCGGATGTCAGCGGGCGGCCGAAGCACATCTACAGCATCTGGCGGAAGATGCAGAAAAAGCGGCTCTCCTTCGACCAGCTCTACGATGTGCGCGCGGTGCGGGTGATGGTGGACGACGTGGCCGCCTGCTATGCCGCGCTGGGTGCGGTGCACGCGCTATGGGCGCCGGTGCCTAGCGAGTTCGACGACTACATCGCCCGGCCCAAGGCCAACGATTACCGCTCGCTGCATACCGCGGTGGTGGGCCCGGAGGGGCGCACCATCGAGATCCAGATCCGCACCCACGAGATGCACGCCCAGGCCGAACTCGGCGTGGCCGCGCACTGGAAGTACAAGGAAGGCGGCAAGGGCGCGGAAAAGGCGTTCGATCGCAAGATCCTGTGGATGCGGCAGTTGCTGGAGCAGGTGCAGGACGGCGAGCACGGCGAACTGGCTGGCGCGCTGGATGCGGAGCTGATCGAAGACCGCGTTTATGCGCTCACGCCCAAGGGCGAGGTGATCGACCTGCCGCAAGGGGCCACGCCGCTGGATTTCGCTTACCACGTGCACACGATGGTGGGGCACCGCTGCCGCGGCGCACGCGTGAACAACCGCATCGTGCCGCTGACCTACCGGCTGCGCAGCGGCGACCGCGTGGAAATCATGACCGCCAAGGAAGCCGACCCGCGCCGCGATTGGCTGTTGGCCTCCAACGGGTTCCTGGCCAGCGGGCGCTCGCGCGACAAGGTACGCGCCTGGTTTCACAAGCTCGACCGCGCCCGCAACGTGCAGGCCGGCAAGGACGTGCTCGATCGCGAGCTCAAGCGCTTGGGGCTGCAGCATGCCGACCTCAGCGTGGCCACGCGCAAGTTCCACGCCGACAGCATCGACGACCTGTACATCCAGGTGGCGCTGGGCGATACCGGGCCCAACCAGATCAGCCGCGCGTTGCTGGAAGCCGAGCGTGCGGCGTCGCAGCCGGCCGTCCCGGCGCCGCCGCGCCCGACCGCGCGCCGCGACGGGCTGGGCAAATCCAAATTTACCGTGCAGGGCGTGGGCAATCTGCTGGTGCAGCTGGCGCGCTGCTGCCATCCGGTGGCGGGCGAGCCGATTGCCGGGTATCTCACGCGTGGCCGCGGCATCACCGTGCATCGGGCCGACTGCGTGGCGCTGTCGCGTCTGGCTGCCGCGCATCCGCAGCGGGTGCTGCCGGTGGAGTGGGGCCAGGCCGGGAGCGGTTACGAGGTGGACGTGCAGGTGCGGGCGGTGGACCGGCGCTGGCTGCTCAAGGACATCACCAACCTGATCGCGCAGGAAGACGCGCATGTGCTGGAAATCAACAGCGATAACGTGCGCGACAGTGGCCGCGCGCAACTGCGGCTGCGCCTGAAAGTGAGCGATTACGAGCAGCTCTCGGCGCTGCTGGGCAAGCTGGACGCCTTGCCCGGGGTGAACGAGGTGCGCCGGCTGGGCTGAGCGCACGCAGTCTTCGCAGCCGGGCCGGCTACCATTGCGTGGTGAACGCGTCCCCGTCAGGTCGCGCCAAGGACGGACGCCACCGCATGTTCCCGCTTCCGCGCTGGGCCAGATCGCCGCGCCTCTGGGCGCCGCTGCGCAGCCGTGCGCTGTGGCGCGTGGTGCTGGTGCTCGCCGCGTGCCTGTTGCTGAGTGTCATCGTGTTCCGGCGCCCGCTGGCCGATCTGCTGTGGCCGGACAGCCGCATCCAGCAACTCCTGCAACGCGGCGACGCGGCGCTGGCACGTGGTCAATTGAGTGCTGCCGATGGCAGCGGGGCGCGCGAATTCTTTGCCGCGGCACTGGCACTGGACGGCGACCGTAGCGAAGCGCGGCAGGGCCTGGCCCGCACCGGTGCGGCCGCGGTGGTGCAGGCGCGTGCGGCACTGGCTGCGGGCGATGTGCCGGCGGCCCAGCGCGGGGTTGCGTTGGCTCGCGCGCTGGAAGTGCCGCAGGCGCAGATTGCGCCGGTCGAGCTGCGCCTGCGGCAACTGCAGGCGCGCCGGGCCGGCCTGGATGCGCTGGTGGCCCAGGCCGTCGCCGCGCAACAGCAGGGCCGCCTGGACGGCACGCCCGACACTGCACTGCCGTTGTATCAGCGGGTGCTCTCCCTGGCCCCGGACCGCACCGATGCCCTGGAAGGCCGCGAAGATGCGCTGACCGACCTGCTGGCACAGGCCCGCCACGCGCTGGCTCGCGATGCGCTCGCCGAGGCGGCCGCCTTGCTGGCCGCGGCCAAGCGCTACGACGCCGGGCATGCCGATGTTCCTTCGACCGAGGGCCAGTACCACCGGCTACTGGATCAGCGCCGGCAGCGCGCCGATACGCTATTGCGGCGCGGCCGGCTGGCGCCTGCGGTGCGCGACTTCACTGCCGTGCTGGCTGCCGAGCCGGGCGATGCGCAGGCGCAACGCGGCGTGGAGCGGGTTGCTGCCGAATATGCCGCGCAGGCCACCCGGCAGGCCGCGGATTTTCAGTTCGATGCGGCAACACAGTCGCTGCAGCAGGCGCGCGCGCTGGTTTCCTCCGGCCCATCCATCGCCGCAGCCGAGCAGGCGATCGCGCGTGCGCGCGATGCGCAGCGCGGGCCGGAATCCGGGTTGTCGCGGGGGGCGCGCGAACGCCGCCTGCGCAGCCTGCTGCAACGCGTCGCCGCAGCCGAAGCGCAACAGCAATGGATGACGCCGCCTGGCGCCAGCGCCTACGACGCCGTGCGCGCCGCACAAGCGCTGGCACCCCGCGACCCGCGCGTGCTGCAGGCCGCCGCACGCGTGGCGCCGGCCAGCCAGCGCTGTTTCGAGGACGAGTTACGCAACAACCGGCTACGCGCCGCGCGCGGCTGTCTGGATGCCTGGCAGGCCCTGATGCCCACCGGCGAGGCTCTGGCGAGCGCGCGCCGGCGTTTGGCGCAGCGCTGGGTGGCGGTGGGCAGCGAGCGGCTGGGCCAGGAAGACGCGGCCTTTGCGCGCCGCGCGCAGAACGAGGCCCGTCAGTTGGATCCCTCGTTGCCGGAGTTGGCGGACTTCAGCCGGCGCGTCAAAGCGGTGAGTGAAGAGCGCTGAGCGAATGATCGGTTGAGGCGGTGTCTGTGAGAGCCCATGCAGTACACCAAACGGCGCATGCACGCCCACCTCGCCTCACTCAGCGATAAACAAAGTCCGCACCGTCGCGCGTGCGGCATCCAGCGAAAAATGCTGCGCCACGTTGCGCAGGCCGTTGTCGGCCAGGCGTTGCCAGAGCGCGGCATCCTGATACAGGCGCACGATGGCGGCGGCGAACGCATCTGCTTCATCTGCCACGCACACATCCTCGCCGTCGTGCAGGTGCATGCCTTCCACTGCGCAGGTGGTGCCTACGACCGGCTGGCCGTGCGCCATGCTCAGGTTGATCTTGCCCTTGACGCCGGCACCGAAGCGCAGCGGCGCCACTGCAATACGCAGCGTGTCCATGTACGGCACCAGATCCGGCACGTGCCCATGCAGCTGCACGCCCGGCGTTTCATCGGCCAGTAACTGCAGCGCGGCGGGCACGTCGGCGCCGATGCAGTGGAACACCACGTCCGGCAACTGCGCGCGCACCAGCGGAAAAATCGCACTGATGAACCACTGCACCGCATCCACGTTCGGTGGATGCCGGAAGCCGCCGACAAACACCAGATCGCGCCGCTGCGCGAACGGCTGGCCGCTGCCGGCAACCTCGTGCAGGTTGGAGAGCAGGGCAGTGCGGATTTGCGGCGCATCCGCGTGCAGCTGCGCCTGCTCGGCCGCCGACACCAGCACCGTCACGTCGGTGGCCGCCATGATCTCCAGCTCGCGCAGGCGCGTACGTTCGGCGCTGCGCAGCAGGTTGGCGTCGCCGGCAAGCTCGGCGCCACGGCGCTCGCGCAGATAGTGCAGATCCACCGTATCGAACAAGGTGCGTGCCTGCGGCGCGTAACGCTTGAGCAGTGGCAGGCAGGCATGGGCGACGTGGTGGCGCACCAGCAGCACCGCGCTGAAACGTGGGCCATGCGTGCGCAGCCAGGTGCCGATGCCGTCCAGGAACGGCGCATACCAGACTTCCACGCCGAGTTGCTGCAAGGCCTGCGTGTGGCGGCCGGCATGCTCGCGACGGGTGGGCACGAACACCACGTGTGCGCCTTCGGCGCACAGCAGGCGGATCAGGTTGAACTGCCGCAACGAACCGGAGTCACGGTCCGGCTGCGGCACGCATTCGTCCAGGATGAGGACCTGGCGTTGCTGGCGGTGCAGGCTGGCGGGGTCGGGGACGCTGCCAACCGGCAACTGCGCCTGCAGCACCTGCTGCCATTTTTCGGCGAACACGCTGCGGTTGCGCACCTGATACGCCTTGACGCCGGTGCGGGTGTCGGTGCCGTTGCTGGTGCCTTCGTCATGCACCACCACGCTAGCCGGCTGCACCAGCACGCTGTGCCCTGCGGCACGTACCGCAAAGGCCAGGTCGGTGTCTTCGTAATACGCCGGCATGTAGCGCCGATCCAGCCCACCCAAGGTCTGCAGCAGCGCACGCGGCAGCGCGATCGCCGCGCCGGAGCAATAGTCCATCTGCCGCACGTAGGCGTAGCGCGGATCTTCGGCCGACTCAAAACGCCCGTAGCTCCAGGCGCTGCCATCGCCGAACACCACGCCGCCGGATTCCTGCAAGCGCCCATCCGGATACACCAGCTGTGCGCCTACCAGGCCGGCGGATGGATGCGCGGTAAAGGTGCCGATCAACCGGTCCAGCCAGCCCGGCTGCGGCACGGTGTCGTTGTTGAGCAGCACCACGTAGTCGCCGCGTGCCAGCCCAATGCCGTCGTTGCAGGCAGCGATGAAGCCGCCGTTGCGTGCGCGCTGGTGGTAGTGCAGGCCCTGTACGTGCGGCAGATTGGTAGCGGTGGCGTCGCTGCTGCCGTCGTCCACCACCACGATCTCGATGCCCAGCGCCGGTGGATGCGCGGCCAGTGCACGCAGGCAGGCGAGTGTGTGCGCGATCTGGTTGTACACCGGAATCACCACCGTCACCTGCGGCGTGGCGCTGTGCGGCACCGCAAATGCCGTAAATGGCGCAGCCTCGGGCAACCACAGCGGCGTGCCGAGCGCGACCGGCGGCGCCTGCGTGTGCACGCGGATGCGCTGCCAGGTGGCGCGCCATCCGCGGGTCCGCATGCTGGCGACGCTGCGGTGGATCAGGCCAAGCACGCGATTGAACAGATAGCGCGCATCGGCCAAGGACATCGACATTCCGTTGGAACTCCAGCTTAAGCCACAGGGTCCGGCACGCCGCAGCCACGACAGGGCTGCGCTAGACTCGCCGGACTCTACATTCTCGCATCCCTGTGCCCCGACGCTACGATCACGACGCTCCCGACGATTTCGAGGACGACTCCGCCGAACAAGGCTTCCGCTGGCAACGCAGGCTGATCGTCTGGAGCCTGGCGGCATTCGCGCTGGCGCTCGGTTTCCTGATCCCGTACACTATGTATCTGAACAAGCAGGTGACCCAGCGTTTCGGGGAACTGCGCTGGCAGATCCCCACGCGTGTGTACGGCCGGCCACTGGTGCTGGTGCCGGGCAAGGCGCTGGACGCAGCCACGCTGAAGACCGAGCTGGACGCGGCGTCCTACCGTGATGACGGGCTGGGCAAGCTGGCGGGCACCTATCAGCAGGACGGCAGCCGCTTCGTGATTGCCAGCCGTGGCTATATCGACGTGGACGGGCAGGTGCCGGCGCGTCGGATCGAGGTTGCGCTGTCCGCTGGACGGGTAGCCAGTGTGCGCGATGCGGCCGACCGCAAGGCGCTCAAGAGCGCGCGGCTGGATCCGGCACGCATTGCCACGCTGTATGGCCAGAAGCAGGAAGAGCGCCGCCTGGTGCGCATGGAAGAAGTGCCCGAGCTGCTGGTCACCGGCCTGCAGGCGGTGGAAGATCGCGATTTCAATAGCCACCACGGCATCGACCTGAGCGGCATGGTGCGCGCGGCCTGGATCATGGCGCGCTCCGGCGGCCAGGTGCGTCAGGGTGCCAGCACGCTGACCCAGCAGCTCGCGCGCAGCGGCCTGCTCGGCATCGGCAAGGAACAGACGGTCACCCGCAAGTTCAACGAGATTTTGTATGCGGTGATCATGGAGGCGCGCTACGACAAGCGCACCATCCTGGAGGCGTATCTCAACCAGGTGTACCTGGGCCAGCGCGGCGGGCAGGCCGTACATGGCGTGTCGTCCGGTGCGGAGCTGTGGTTCGGTCGCGAGCTCGGCTCGATGACCACCGAACAGGTCGCGCTGCTGATCGGCCTGGTCAAGGGGCCGTCGTATTACGACCCGCGACGCAGCCCCGCACGCGCGCTGGACCGGCGCAATTTCGTGCTGGGCAAACTGCGCGAGAACAATCTCATCGACGAGGCCGAGTACAAGCGCGCGCTGGCCGCGCCGCTCGGCGTGCCCAAAGAGCCGGGCCTGGTCGCCGCCAATCGCTTCCCGGCCTACGTGGACCTGGTGCGCCGGCAACTGGCGCATGACTACCCGGAAAGCGTGCTGCAAGGCGCTGGCATGAGCGTGCTCACCGGCATGTCGCCGTCTGCGCAGGCGTATGCCGAAGGTGCGGTGACCGGCACCATCAAGCGGCTGGACAACAAGAAGCGCCCGCCGTTGCAGGCCGGCCTGGTGCTGACCGACGTGCATAACGGCGATGTGCTGGCGGTGGTCGGCAGCCGCGACGTGGCCAAGCCCGGGTTCAACCGCGCCGTGGAAGCGCAGCGCCAGGTCGGCTCGCTGCTCAAGCCCTTCGTCTACTTGCTGGCACTGGCCTCGCCTGACCGTTGGGCGTTGTCCAGCTGGGTCGACGATTCCCCGGTGACCGTGCAGCTTGCGCGCGGCAAGACCTGGTCGCCCGGCAATTCGGACAACCGCAGCCATGGCACGGTGCGCCTGATCGATGCGCTGGCGCATTCGTACAACCAGGCCACGGTGCGGGTGGGCATGCAGGTGGGTCCGGAGCGCGTGGCGCAGCTGATCCAGGTGCTGGCCGGCATCAAGGCCGAGACCAATCCTTCGTTGATCCTGGGCGCTACCGACCAGAGCCCGTATGGCATGGCGCAGCTGTACCAGTTTCTGGCCGCCGGTGGCGAGATCCAGCCGCTACATGCGGTGCGCGGCGTGCTCGATCCGCAGGGCAAGTTGCTCAAGCGCTACGACAAGACCCCGGCGCCTGCGCAGGAAGGCGATTCGGTCGCCGCCAACCTGATCAGCATCGGTCTGCAGCAGGTGGTCAGCGGTGGTACCGCGCGCCAGTTGCTCGGCGATGGCCTGGGGCGGTTGTCGCCGGCCGGCAAGACCGGCACCTCCAACGATGGCCGCGACAGCTGGTATGCCGGCTATACCGGCGACCATCTGGCGGTGATCTGGATGGGCAACGACCAGAACGCCGAAACCGGTCTGTATGGTGCCACCGGCTCGATGCGGGTGTGGTCGAGCATCTTTGCGCGGCTGCCAAGCGCGCCGTTGAAGGTCAGCGGCAAGGGCCTGGATTGGCAGTGGGTGGACGCCAGCGGCACCGGCGTGACCGATGCGGGTTGCCCCGGTGCGCGCCAATTCCCGTTCGTGGTCGGCTTCACCCCCGCATACGCGTCGTGCGCCGGCAACGCACCGTCCATCGAAGAGGCGCCTGCCGACGGCAGCGCACCGGCCGAGCAATCCAGCGGCGGCGGCTGGCGCCGGTTCTTCGGTCTGGACAAGAAGACCGAAACGCCCGCGGCCGCACCTGCCTCGCCCCCACCTGCGCACTGACAGGAACGACTCATGATCCGATTGCACCGTTTGCTTGCCCTTGTTGGCGTCCTCGCCACCCTGACCGCCTGCATCAGCGCGCCGCCCGCGCCACCACCGGCGCCGGTGGACACCACCACCCCGGCGCAACGGCTGGCCTTGATCGAACGCGAAGCCGGCGTCGACGATACCGAGCTGTCGGTGCAGCCGCTGCGCGACCCGCAAGTGGACGATCTGCGCGAAACCGCCAAGGCCAAGCGCCAGATCGGCGACCTGGCCGCGGCGGCGGCGGCGCTCGATCAGGCACTGGGCCTGGTGTCCGGTGACCCGGCGATTCTGCAGGAGCGCGCCGAAGTGGCCGTGTTGCAGGGCGATTGGAATGCCTCCGAGCGCTTTGCCAAGCAGGCCATCGAACTGGGTTCCAAGACCGGCCCGCTGTGCCGCCGTCATTGGGCGACCATCGAACAGGCGCGCTTGGCGCGTGGCGAAAAAGAAAACGCGGCCTCGGCCAAGGCGCAGATCGTCGGGTGCACGGTGCCGGGCGTGAAGCGGTATTGATCGAGCTGCAGGGCGGGTAGCCGCCCTGGGAGTGGGGTGAGGCACGGCGCGCGCGGCCGCCTGCGACGCGTTGATGTGTGCGGGCGGTTAGGTGGCATGTGCGAAGCGCTGCTCGCAGCCTTGAGGATGCGCACAGTCAACGGCCTGCTGTTTGTCTCGTTCGCTCGTGGCTGCCTGGCAAGTCATGCCGATGGTCCGAAACCGTGCCGGTAGGCCGGAAGGTCCTGGAGACCACGGCGTGCCCCAAGGCGCGGCGTCTGCAGCCGGGTAGCGCATTCAAGCTCCAAGCCGGCCCGTGGCCGCCAACGATTAGCGCCTCACGTTGAGGCCGGCAGTCGCGTGGTGCCACGCCGCCCGCAACAGGCTCCGCGCCCAGGCCCGTCCTTCACGCTCATGCTCGTCCTTCAACAGTATCGCCTGGCGTGCGATCCGCCATGCCCCGCCAAGGCAGCGGCCGCGCGCACGCGTTAGGCTGTTGCGTTCCCCACGCTGTCGTCGTCCGTCATGTCCCAACTTGCCACTGCCAGCATCGAGGCGCTTAGCGAAGGCGGGGCGCTCGCGCGCCAGCTCGACGCGTTCGCGCCACGTGCCGCGCAGTTGCGCCTGACCGGCGCCATTGCCGAGGCCTTCGAACAGCGCGACGTGCTGCTGGCCGAGGCCGGTACCGGTACCGGCAAGACCTATGCGTATCTGGTGCCGGCGTTGTTGTCCGGGCTGAAGACCATCGTCTCCACCGGCACGCGCGCGCTGCAGGACCAACTGTTCCATCGCGATCTGCCGCGCGTGCGCGCCGCGCTTGGCATCGGTCTGCGCAGTGCGCTGCTCAAGGGACGCGCCAATTATCTGTGCAAATACCGCACCCAGCAGGCGCGTGGTGAACCCCGGTTTGCCAGCCCCGAGCAGGTCACCCAGTTCCAGCGCATCGTGGCCTGGAGTGGGCGCACCCAGTTCGGTGACATGGCCGAGCTGGATGCATTGCCGGACGACTCGCCGCTGCTGCCGATGGTCACCTCCACCGTCGACAACTGCCTGGGCACGGAATGCCCGTTCTATTCGGAATGTTTCGTGGTGCAGGCGCGGCAGCGTGCCCAGGCGGCCGATCTGGTGGTGGTCAACCACCATCTGCTGCTGGCCGATCTGGCGCTCAAGCAGGAGGGGTTTGGCGAAATCCTGCCGGGCGCGCAGGCCTTCGTGATCGACGAGGCGCATCAGCTGCCGGAACTGGCGGCCAATTTCTTTGGCGAGAGCTTCGGCATGCGGCCATGGCAGGAACTGGCTCGTGATTGCATGGTGGAGGCGCGGTTGGTGGCCGGCGCGCAGGCCAGCCTGCAGGCGCCGATCCTGGCGCTGGACGACGCCCTGCGCGGGCTACGCGCAGGCATGGAAGGCCTGCCGCCGCGCGGCACGCAATGGCGCGCGCTGGCCAAGCCGCAGGTGCGCGAGGGCTTCGATGCGGTGCTGTCCGCGCTGGCGCGGCTGGGCGAGGCGTTGCTGCCGTTGCGCGAGGCTTCGCCGGGGTTTGACGGCTGCACGGCGCGTGCGCAGGAGGCGCTCAATCGCCTGTCGCGCTGGCTGGGCGAAGACGTGCCGGTGCCGGATTTCGAACAGGACCTGCCGGAAACGGTGGACAACGACGTGCTGTGGTACGAGCTCAGCCCGCGCGGCTTTCGTTGCCAGCGCACGCCGCTGGATGTGTCCGGCCCGTTGCGCGAGCACCGCGAAAAATCGCAGGCGGCGTGGGTGTTTACCTCCGCCACGCTGGCGGTGGGCGGGGAGTTCGACCACATCGCCTTGCGGCTGGGCTTGAACGACCCGATCACCTTGCTGCAGCCCAGCCCGTTCGATTGGGCGCGCCAGGCGCTGTGTTATCTGCCGCCAAATCTACCGGACCCGGCCGCACGCGGTTTCGGCACGGCGCTGATCGCCGCACTGCATCCGGTGCTGGAAGCCTCCAATGGCCGCGCGTTTTTGCTGTTTGCCTCGCATCGCGCCCTGCGCGAAGCCGCCGAAGCCTTGCGCGATGGGCCGTGGCCGTTGTTCGTGCAGGGCGAGGCGCCACGCGCGACCTTGCTGCAGCGTTTCCGTACCTCGGGCAATGGCGTGCTGCTCGGTTCGGCCAGCTTCCGCGAGGGCGTGGACGTGGTTGGCGATGCGTTGAGCGTGGTGGTGATCGACAAGCTGCCGTTCGCCGCGCCTGACGACCCGGTGTTCGAGGCACGCCTGGATGCGATCCGCCGCGACGGCGGCAATCCCTTCCGCGATGAACAATTGCCGCAGGCGGTGATCGCGCTCAAGCAGGGCGTGGGCCGGCTGATCCGCAGCGAAACCGATCGCGGCGTGCTGGTGTTATGCGACCCGCGGCTGTTGAACAAGGGCTACGGACGTACCTTCCTGAATTCGTTGCCGCCATTTTCGCGCACCCGCGAGATCGATGATGTGCGTGCGTTTTTCGGTGCGGAGCCCGAGGCTGGGCAGGCCGGATCAGAGATTGCGACGTTGCTGCCCGACTGAGCAGCTGTCAGGCGCGATTGCGTCGCTGCGCGCGGATGGATTCGCTGCGAAGACTGCTGCAGGTACGCATGCCGAACTGTGGCAAAGGCGCTGCCGACAGCGGCACTGCCGCACGGTCGCCGCTGATGCAAATCTTAGAGCAGCTATCAAAACGACTGCGCAGCCGGCAGGCGGGCGCGGCCGGTGCTCGGAATCGGCATGTACCCCCGTACACTCCGGTTCCTCCGCGCCGTCCGCACCCACCTGACGGCTGCTCGCTGCGTTTTGTTAGCCGCTCTTAGTCAGTGCTGCTGCGAGCCTCCCGTCACCGCAGCACGTGGCGTCATCCATCGACACAGACGCCCCGCCGCATGCCGCCAACCCGCTACGACCCGGCTTACGCCACGACTCGGGCGCCCCAGGTCGATCAGTTAAACTTTGCGTCTCTCCGGGCCCCGATTCCCGGTCCCTGATTCACGGTTCTCGCCCATGAAGCTCCTCGCATTCGAAACCTCCACCGAAGCCTGCTCCGTCGCGCTGCATGTCGATGGAGCCGTACGTGAGCGCTTCGAACTTGCGCCACGCCGGCACGCGGAGCTGGCGCTGCCCTGGGCCGAGCAGCTGCTTGCCGAAGCCGGCATCAGCCGCCGCCAGCTGGATGCGATTGCAGTGGGCCGCGGGCCCGGTGCCTTCACCGGCGTGCGCCTGGCGATCGGCATCGCGCAGGGCATTGCCCTGGCATTGGATCTGCCGGTGCTCGCCATCTCCACCCTGCAGGTCTTGGCGCTGCGCGCACCGGCCGAGGCCGCCCATGTGCTGGCCTGCATCGATGCGCGGATGGGCGAGGTGTATGCCGGGCTGTTCGAGCGTCAGGGCGAGGCGATGCTGATGCTCGGGTCCGAAGTGGTCTGCGCGCCGGAAGCCGTGCTGCTGCCGCAGAGCGCGCCGCAGTGGGCCGGTGTCGGCACCGGCCTGGCTGCCGGCGAGATGCCGCTGCAGCAGCGCTTCGCCGGCCGGCTGTCCAGCGTGGATGCGGCTGCGCTGCCACATGCCGCGGACCTGCTGGCCTTGGCGCTGCCTGCAGCGCTGCGCGGCGAGGGCGTGGCACCGGAGCGGGTGGAGCCGGCCTATCTGCGTGACAACGTCGCGCTCACCCTGGTCGAACAGCAGGCCGCACGCGCAGCGAAGGCGGCGGCGGTCCCGCGTTGATGGACAGCGCAACGGCACAGGCGCGTTTCCGTGGTTGCCTGCTGGGGCTGGCGGTGGGCGATGCACTCGGCACCACGCTGGAATTCTGCGCGCCCGGCAGCTTCACCCCGATCACTGACATGCACGGTGGCGGGCCGTTCGCCTTGCGCGCCGGGCAATGGACCGACGACACCTCCATGGCGCTGTGCCTGGCGCACAGCCTGCTGTATCGGCAGGGCTTCGACGCCGCCGATCAGATGAACCGCTATTGCAACTGGTACCAGCACGGTTATCTCAGCAGCACCGGCACCTGTTTCGATATCGGCGGCACCGTCCGCCAGGCGCTGGAGCGCTATCTGGATGGCGGCCCGGCTTTCAGCGGCAGCGACGACCCGCGCTCGGCGGGCAACGGCTCGCTGATGCGTCTGGCCCCGGTGGCGATGTTTTACGCGCAGCGTCCCGAGCAACTGGGCGAGCGCGCCGCAGACAGCTCACGCACCACCCATGCCGCGCCAGAGGCGCTGGATGCGTGCCGCCTGTTTGCGTTCCAGCTGCGTGCGGCGCTGCTCGGCAGCGGCCGCGATGAGGTGTTGCGGCCAGCCGCGTTGCCGTCGCAATCGTTGGTGACGCCGGCAATTGGCGCGCTGTTGGTGCGCGTGCATGCATCCGTGGCACGTGCGCAGATCCGCGGCACGGGCTACGTCGTCGATGCGTTGTCGGCGGCGTTGTGGTGCTTCGCCACCACAGACACCTTTGCCGATGCAGTGCTTCGCGCGGCCAACCTCGGTGACGACGCCGACACCACCGCAGCGATCTGCGGGCAACTGGCCGGCGCGTTCTACGGTATCGACGGCATTCCGGCGGCCTGGCGTGAACGGCTGCAGGATGCCGCCGAGATCCTCGCGTTGGCCGATCGCCTCTACGAAGCAGCGCAGGCGATGTGATAGCGGTTGCGAAGCGCTGGTAAGCCAACGAGGCGATCGATCGCCCGGCGTGCTGCATCGTCGCCGTGTGCGTGTGCGTAGCGATTGATTGGGCGACCGATCGCCACACATCGAAGCGCGCTGTACTCCAGTGCGCAACGTGGGCGTTTCTCAAGACGCTATCGATTCACCAGCAGCACTTGCCCAGGCAGTGCCCATGCAGCCCCTCGCGGATGCACGCTCAGCGGTCGTCGTGCAATTCCCCGCCGGGCAGGAACAACCAGGTGCGGGTGACCTGCAGGATGTCGACATCGTCCTTGCTGCGCGGCAGCGGCGGAAACGGCTGCGCCAGCTGCACCACCCGCAAGGCGGCCGCATCCAGCACCGGGGTGCCGCTGGAGACCAGCACGCGGCTGCTTTCCACGCTGCCGTCGCGGCGCACGCCAACGCTGATCACCACCTTGCCGCCCAGCCGGCGGCGGCGCGCTTCGTCAGGGTAATTGAGGTTGCCGACCCGTTCGGCGCGGTCCACCCAGGCACGCAGATAGTTCGCGTAGGCGTACTCGCGGGTGCTGGCAGAGACGAATTTGCGGTTGGGGCGCTTGGCGTACTGCTCCGAGCGCAGATGCACCTCGGCCGCCAGCCGCGCCATCTCGGCATCGCGCTGCACGCGTTGCGCGTCGGCAGGCGAGAGCGGGTCGGTCTGCGGATTGGGTTGCGGGGTCGGCACGGCCTGTTCGCCGCGGCGGCTGGACACCACCCGCGTCTGCGTCGGCAAGGGCGCCTGCACGGTGGTGGCACGCTGCGCCTGAGGCGCCAGCCCGGTGCGGTCTTGCGGCACCACGCCCGGTTGGCTGTCGCGCGGGCGCTGCGCGGTGTCGTGGTTGCCGCCGCCCTGCTGGTTGGCCTGGGCCAGGAAGTCGGCCTGCTTGGGCGTCAGCGGGGTGCTGGTCTGGCTGAAGATCACATCCAGGGTCGGCACCAGCGGTGCGTCTTCGCTCACCGCAAAGCCCACGCACAGGATCAGCAGGCCATGCAGCAGCAGCGAGATCACCAGCGTCGCGGTCAGGCGCTGGCGTTCGTCCATCGGTGCAGGCAAGGCCGCGGCCGTGCTCATTGCGCGGTGCCGGCCTCGATCGCGTCGAACAGCAGCCCGGCAATATTGAGCCCGAACTGTGCATCCAGCTCACGCACGCAGGTGGGGCTGGTGACGTTGACTTCGGTGAGGTAGTCGCCGATCACGTCCAGGCCCACGAAGCGCATGCCGCGGCGTTTCATTTCCGGGCCCACCTGCGCGGCGATCCAACGGTCGCGCTCGGACAACGGGCGGCCTTCGCCACGGCCGCCAGCGGCCAGGTTGCCGCGGAACTCGTCGCCCTGCGGGATGCGTGCCAGGCAATAGTCCACCGGCTCACCGTCCACCAGCAGGATGCGCTTGTCGCCGGCAGTAATATCGGGGATGAAGCGCTGCGCCAGGGTCAGCTTGCGGCCGCCATCGGTCAGCGTTTCCAGGATCACGTTGAGATTGGGGTCGCCGGTGCCGCTGCGGAAGATCGAGCGCCCGCCCATGCCGTCCAGCGGCTTGAGCACCGCCTGGCCATGTGCGAGCACGAACGCCTTCAGCGCGGCCGCATCGCGGCTAACCAGGGTCGGCGGGCAGCACTGCGGGAACAGCAGCGCGGCCAGCTTCTCGTTGTAGTCGCGCAGGCCCTGCGGGTCGTTGACCACCTGGGCACCGGCGCGCTGCGCCACGGCCAGCACCTGGGTGTCGTAGATGAACTCGGCATCCACCGGCGGGTCCTTGCGCATCAGCACCACCTGGCCGGGACCGAACACCAGCTCGGCGAACGCGCCCAGGGTGAACCAGTTGGACGTGTCCTCGCGCACGCTCAGCGGCGCGACCTGCGCCACGGCGCGTCCTTCGTGCAGGCTGAGTCCGCCGGGGCGCACATAATGCAGGCGGTGATCACGGCGCTGGGCTTCCAGCAACATGGCGAAGGTGGTGTCTTTGGCGATCTTGATGGAGGCGATGGGATCCATCACCACAACGACGTCGAGCGACATGGGGCTAAACCTTTAGAACAAGCTGCCGATGGTAACTTCAAGCGGTGGGCGATGGCGCGCCCGGCGGGTTGCGAATGCGCGACTTCCCGGTCCAAGGGCGCCCTGCTGCGGTCGGAACGTCCGCCTGGCGGGGCCCCGGCAACGCACCCTTGACAGTCGATGCGGGTCTTGGGATATACATGCAGTTTCGTAGCGACGTCGGAAGGGATGAAGCGTCGCGCGCCCGGGGATATTTGCATGACTGAAAACATGGCTGCGGGTGGGGAACTCGCAGGACTGAAGGTGATGGTTATCGATGATTCGAAGACCATTCGCCGCACTGCCGAAACGCTGCTCAAGCGCGAAGGCTGTGAAGTGGTGACAGCGACGGACGGATTCGAGGCACTGGCCAAAATTGCGGACCAGCAACCTCAGATCATTTTCGTGGACATCATGATGCCGCGCCTGGATGGGTACCAGACGTGCGCGTTGATCAAGGGCAACCAGCTCTTCAAGTCGACGCCGGTGATCATGTTGTCGTCCAAGGATGGCCTGTTTGACAAGGCACGCGGCCGCATCGTCGGTTCCGAGCAATATCTGACCAAGCCATTCACCCGTGAAGAACTACTGAGCGCGATCCGTACGTACGTCAACGCCTGACCAGGGGGAAAGGCAACATGGCTCGAATCATATTGATCGAGGACTCGCCCACCGACCGGGCAGTCTTCAGTCAATGGCTGGAAAAAGCTGGCCATACGGTCGTCGCCACCGACAACGCCGAAGAGGGACTTGAGCTGATTCGCAGCCAGGCGCCCGATCTGGTGCTGATGGATGTGGTGCTGCCCGGCATGAGCGGCTTCCAAGCCACACGTGCACTTGCGCGCGATCAGGCAACCAAGGACATCCCCGTGCTGCTGGTCAGCACCAAGGGCATGGAAACCGACAAGGCCTGGGGATTGCGGCAGGGTGCAAGCGACTACATCGTCAAGCCGCCGCGCGAGGACGATCTGATCGCGCGCATCAAACAACTGGTGCGTTGATGCGTTCTCCATTCGACATTCTCGAAGACTACGAGCGCCGTAGCCTTGCGCATGCCACGCCGCTGCCGGAACGTCAGTTCTCGGCCGATATCTGGCGTGGCGTGGGGTATCGCGTCGGCACCCGCCGGCTGGTCTCGGACTTCCGCGAAGTCGCCGAAATCGTGCCGATGCCGCCGGTGACGCCGGTGCCGGGCGCGCAACCCTGGCTGCTGGGCGTGGGCAACCTGCGCGGCAACCTGTTCCCGGTGATCGATCTGAAGCAGTTCCTGGAGGGCCGGCGCACGGTGCTGCAGGAAGGCCAACGCGTGCTGATCATGCGTCAGAGCGGCGGCGACGTCGCGCTGACCATCGATGAGCTGTACGGCCAGCGCAGCTTCGAACAGGCGCAGGCGGTCGAACCGGGCGAGTTGGCGCAAGGCCGCTACGCCCACTTCATCGACCGTGCTTTCCGCAACGAGACGCAGGACTGGGGTGTGTTCTCCCTGGCGTTGCTGTCACGCACTCCTGAATTCCGGCAGGCCGCGGCCTAAGCCGCGACCCCGCCACGTCATACAGATCGAGGTCGAACCATGAGTACCGCCCCGGACGCCCGCAAGACCAACAAGCTCGGCAGCGTCAGCACCAGCTTCTGGCTTGGCCTGCTGGTGTTGTCGATGATCGTGTTCGGCGCCAATACCGGCGTCGCCACCTGGCAAGGCAGCCGCCTGGCCGGTGCCAGCACCGGCGCGGCCGACCTGCAGGTGCTCTCGCAACAGCTGGCCAACCAGGGCCGCGAAGCGGTCTCCGGTGACGCCAAGGCCTATGCCGCGTTCAAGGAGACCAAGGGCCGCATCGACAGCACGGTGAGCGAACTGGATGGCCGCTACGGCCAGGAAGGCTCGGTCTCTGGCGCAATGGCGCAACTCAAGTCGACCTGGGTGCCGCTGAGCAAGAACGCCGACCAGGTGATCGCCAGCGAACCTGCCGTGCTCGGCCTGGCCGGCAATGCCGACCGCTTCTCCGGCAGCGTGCCGCAGCTGCAGGCGCAGTTGAACGAAGTGGTGCGCGCAATGACCGTCAGCGGCGCGCCCGCGTCGCAGATCTACAACACGCTGCAGCAGGTCGTGGTCGCCGGCACCATGGCGCGCCGGGTGACCGAAATGCGCGCTGGTGGCGCCAATGCGGCGTCCTCGGGCGACGCGCTGGCACGCGACTCGGTGGTGTTCACGCAGATGCTCGAAGGCCTGCGCGCCGGTAACGACGAACTGGGCATTGCCGCGGTGCGTAACCCGGCCGCGCTGTCGGCACTGGAGCAGTCGCAGGCGCAGTGGACGACGATGAAGAAGGACGTCGACGCCATTCTGGCCAGCTCGCGCAATCTGTTCGCCGCGCAATCCTCGGCCGCGGCGCTGACCGCCGGCTCGAGCAAGATGCTCGACGACAGCAAGAAACTGTTCGATGCGTTCTCCGCGTTCGGTTCGGTGCGTGACACGCGCCTGTTCCCGAACTTCTGGCTGGGCGTGGTCTCCGGTTTGCTGGCGCTGCTGGCGATTATCGGATTCGTGTGGAGTACGGTGCGTGCGCGCTCGCGCGAGCAGGACGTGCGCTACCAGTCGCAGGTGGAATTCAACAGCCGTAACCAGCAGGCCATTATGCGGTTGCTGGACGAAATCAGCTCGCTCGGTGAGGGCGACCTGACCGTCAAGGCCTCGGTGACCGAGGACATGACCGGCGCCATCGCCGACGCAATCAACTATGCCGTGGACGAGTTGCGCCACCTGGTGACCACGATCAACGACACCTCCGCCAAGGTGGCCGTGTCGACCGAGGAAACCCAGGCCACTGCAATGCAGCTGGCCGATGCGGCCGGCCAGCAGGCCAACCAGATCACCACCGCTTCCGAGCGCATCAGCGAAATCGCCGCCAGTATTGAGCAGGTGTCGCGCAACTCCACCGAGTCGGCCGAAGTGGCGCAGCGCTCGGTGGTGATCGCCGCCGAGGGTGCCGGCGTGGTGCGCGAGACGATCCAGGGCATGGATCAGATCCGCGACCAGATCCAGGAAACCTCCAAGCGCATCAAACGCCTGGGCGAGTCTTCGCAGGAAATTGGCTCGATCGTGGAACTGATCAACGACATTTCCGAGCAGACCAACATCCTGGCGCTCAACGCCGCGGTGCAGGCCGCCTCGGCAGGCGAGGCCGGTCGCGGTTTCGCGGTCGTGGCCGACGAAGTGCAACGCCTGGCAGAACGCACCTCCAGTGCGACCCGACGCATCGAAGGCCTGGTCCAGACCATTCAGGCCGATACCAACGAGGCGGTCAGCTCGATGGAGCAGACCACCTCCGAAGTGGTGTCCGGTGCACGCCTGGCTGAAGACGCCGGCACCGCGCTGACCGAAATCGAGCGCGTGTCCAATGCACTGAACAACTTGATCAAGAACATCTCCATCGCCGCGCACCAGCAGTCCGCTGCGGCGGCGGACATCACACAGACCATGGGCGTGATCCGTCAGATCACCAGTCAGACCTCGCAGGGTGCAGGCAAGACGGCCGCGTCGATCGGCAATCTGGCCCAGCTGGCGGCCGATCTGCGCCGTTCGGTTGCCGACTTCAAGCTGCCGGCGTGACCACGACGCGGAACGGGAAAGGATCAGCAGATGGCGCGTAGTCGCGTTACGTCGATGCAGGAATGGGCCAAGCGCCGCAATTGCGGTCGTGCGGTCGTTGTCAGGGGGCTGCAATGAGTGCGCTTCGCGATGCGATGAGCCACGCCGCACTGGGCTGGGTCAAGCCGGAGCTGGATGAAACGTTGCGCCAGGCGCGCAACGAGATCGAGTACTTCGCCGAAGAACCGTCCGACACCAGTCGGATGCGGTTCTGCGCGGGCTATCTGCACCAGGTGCAGGGCACGTTGCGGATGGTCGAGCTGTACGCGCCGGCGATGGTGGCCGAAGAACTGGAACTGCTCGCCAACGCGGTGCAGGCCGGTGAGGTCAGCGACCGCGACGAGGCCTGCGCGATGCTGATGCGCGGCACCGTGCTGCTGCCCGATTACCTGGAGCGCCTGCAAAACGGCCACCGCGACATTCCGATCGTGCTGCTGCCGCTGCTCAACGAGATCCGTGCCACGCGCGGCCAGCCGGGTCTCAACGAGAGCGTGCTGTTCGCCTTCGATCCGCAGGCCGGTGTTGCCACCGAGGCCGAGCTGGATCACGCCCGCGGCAGCCTGAGCGGACGTAACCGCGAATTGCTCGACACCGTCGGCAATGCGGTCAAGGAAGAACTGCTGCGCGTCAAGGACGCGCTGGACCTGCATCTGCGCACCGGTGGCGACATCGCCGAGCTGCAGACCCAGGTCAAGGAACTCGGCAGCGTGGCCGACACGCTGGGCATGATGGGCCTGGGTGTTGCACGCAACGTGGTGGTACAGCAGCGTGATGCGCTGGCCCGCGTGGTCGATGGCCAGGTGCAGATGGACGAAGGCGTGCTGCTGGATATCGCCGGCGCGCTGCTGTACGTGGATGCCTCGCTGGACGATCAGGTCGCCAGCCTCGGTGCCGACGTCGGCGAAGCCGGCGATGAAGCCAGCACCAGTGCCAGCGCGTCGGAAGTGCGTCGCACGGTCGACGTGCTGGCGCAGGAAGCGATTGCCAACTTCGGTGCCGCGCGCGAACACTTCGTCGCTTTCATCGAAACCAACTGGGACCACGCCCGCCTCACCGATGTGCCGCATCTGCTGGGCGAAGTGGGCGGTGCGCTGCGGATCCTGGAATTGCCGCAGGCCGCCGATTACCTGGAAGGCGTGCGCCGTTATGTCGATCTGGAACTGATCGGCAAGCAGCGCGTCCCCAGTGGTCGCCAGCTGGACACCCTGGCCGATGCCATGGCCAGCCTGGAGTACTACCTGGAAGCCCTGCGCGAGCGCCGTCCCGGCCGCGAGGAAATCCTCGACATCACCCGCAACAGCCTGGAAACCCTGCGTTACTGGCCGTTGCCGTCGGGCCAGCCGTCCGAACTGCCGGTGGGCGCCGACCAACCCGGCGCGGCCGAACCGCAGCCTGCGGTGGTGCCGTTCGCACAGCAGCTCAGCGGGCCCAACCCGGCCGCAAACGACGCCGCGCCCGCTGCGTCGCTGGAATGGGCCAACGAGACCGTGCATGAAGCGCCGTTTGCCGACAGCGCGGTGCAGGACACCGGCGCTGCGGCAACCGACAGCGTGTTCTCGTTCGACCCGGTGGCCGCGGAAGAAACCGTGTCCGGCCAGTCGCACGTGCCGTTCACCATTGCCCCGGTGGCCTTGTCCGATGACGGCGCGCAGGCGCCGGGCAGCTGGCAGCTGGACACCACCGAGCAGAGCGCACCGCCGACGTTGTCGGCGTTCGACCCGGTCTCGGCCGAGCAGGACGGCAGCGATGCCGAGGCCGCGCAGGTCAGCTATACCGTCGATCTGAGTGCGCTGGAACAGGACGTGCCTGTCGTGCCGGTGGTGGCCGAGGAGGCTCCGCTGCAGATCGAGCAGATCGACCTGCTGGGCGAAGACACCATTGCGCCGCTGGAGTTCATCACCCCGGTGCAGTCGCAGCGTGCCGGCAGCCTCGAGGATGCGTTCTCGCCGCCGCCCCCGCAGGAAGACGACAACCCGTTCGTGGAATCGGCGCCCGAGCCGACGCCGGAACCGTCCGAACCGACCCCCGAGGCCGCGGGCCCGCGCGTGCAGCAGGCCACGGTCAGCGAATTCGAGCTGGACGATGCGTCTGCCGCGTTCCTGGCGCAGCTGGATGCCGCTGCCCAACAGTTGGACGTCGATGGCGCACCCGCCACGCCGGCAACCGCCGATGCGGCAGCGACGCCGGTCCCAGACGCGCCCGCGCCGGTCGCGGCAGAGGCCGGTATTTTCGGCGGATTCGGCGACAGCGATATCGATGACGACATCCGCGACGTGTTCCTGGAAGAATTCGACGAGGAACTGGTCAACCTGGGGCAGTTGCTGCCGGTGTGGCGCGCTGCGCCGCACAGTCAGGAAAACCTGCGCCCGATCCGCCGTGTCTTCCACACCCTGAAGGGCAGTGGCCGTCTGGTGGGCGCCAGCACACTCGGCGAGTTCAGCTGGAAGATCGAGAGCATGCTTAACCGCGTGCTCGACAACTCCCGGCCGGCCAGCCCGGCGGTGGTGGCGATGGTCGAACTGGCCTACGAGGTGCTGCCGCAGTTCAACGCCGCACTGCGCGACCAGGGCCGCATCAGCGCCGATTTGCCGGACATCCAGGCCGTGGCCGAGCGCGTGGCCGCTGGCGAAGAAGCCTATTACGTGCCCGCCGTGCAGGCGGTGGCCGAGGCGCCGGTGATCCCGGCGCTGCCCGCCGGCACCCCGCCGATCACCGAAGGCACGCCCGCGTCGGTGGACAGCGTGTTGCGCGAAATTTTGGAAGCGGAAGTCGCCACCCATCTGGAAACCGTGCATGGCTGGCTGCAGGCCGCCCAGCACGGCCCGCAGTTGGTAACCGAAGAACTGTTGCGTGCCGTGCACACCATGAGCGGCGCGTTCGCCATGACCGATGTGCCGGAAATCACCCTGGTCACCACGCCGGCCGAAAGCTATGTGAAGCGCCTGCTCGGTGCGTCGGCCACGCCGTCTGCAGAGGGCGTGGAAGCGCTGGCTGCCACCGCGGCGGCGATCGCCACCACGGTGACCGCGCTGCGCGCCGATGCGCCGCTGATTCCGTCGTTCGCGCCGCTCACCGAGCGCCTGCGTGGGCTGGTGGACGAGCTGCCGGAAGCGCAGTGGCCGCCACAGGTGTTCCTGGACGAACTGGAAGAGGTGGATGCCGCGCAGGACACCGCCGGCATCGAACTGACGGGTGTGGAAGACCTGTCGCGCTACGTCAATGCGGATGCCTTGGCGACCACCGGCGATGTGTCTGCACAGGCCGCTGGCGACGCGGCGTTGGACGCCCAGCCGCAGGACGACGCGCCAACTGCAGTCGACGAACTGGCCACCGCCGAAGCCGACGACAGCAGCGCGCTGTCGCTGGACGACGCCGCGCCGCGCGAAGCGATCAGCGACACCGCCGAGCTCGAACAGCAACTGCGTGAAGCGATCGACGCGGTGCCGATGTCGGCCGATGCCTCGCTGGAGAACACCCAGCAGGCCGACAGCGATGCCGATGCCGAACTGACCACCGCCCAGGACACGGTTGCCGACGAACCGGTGCTTGCCGCCGATGCCTGGGACGCGACCGATCTGCAGACCACCGCGCCGGCCGCTGTCGATGCGCATGCAGGTGATCGGACGTACGAGGATGCGGCGACGGACCGCGCCGCTGACGAGGCCGAGCACACCGCGCACGCCGAGACAGAGGCCGCGACCTTTGCGGCGAGCGATGCGGTGGCCGTCGATGAACTCGCCGAGGCCGAAGCACGCCTGGGCGATGCGCAGACTCTGGACGTGCCGTCGCTGGATGAGGCGCCGGCCGAGCAGCACGCGTCGAGCGATCTGCAGGCCGAGCAGGGCGAACAGCCCTCCGAGCAGACGCACGCCGATGCCGATGCACTTGGCGAGCATGCCGAACAGCAAGATCAAGATCGCGACGAACACGCGGCCGATACGTCGGTCGAGACGATCGACGCGTTGGAAGCGGTGCACGCCGGGACCGACGCGAACGATGGCGCGTATGCGCCGGTAGCCGAAGAGTGGACACCGGAAACTGCCGCACTGGATAGCGTGGACACCACGCACGCGATGCAGGATTCCGGGCAGCAGCAGGAGCAGCACGAACTGCCGCACGACCACGTGCAGCCGTCCGAGCACTTCGACGCGCAGGACGGCGACGCCGGCCACGATCACGACCAGCAGGTGGCTGACGAGGCCGCGTTGCTGGCGGTGGATGGCGCGCAGCCACTCGATGCGTTTGCCGCATCCAGCGAGACCGACGCAGCGCAACTGGACGACGCACCGCTGGAGCACGCAGAGGCAGGCGACAGCGTGCCGGCGCAGACCATCGAGTCGGTGCAGGCGTTCGAAATGGCGCAGGTCGCCGACCGTGTGGAACAAGCCAGCGATCCGCTGGCCGATACCTTGCCGAGCGAGGCGATTGCCGACGTTGCACCGGCGCAGGACGCCGCCGCTGGCGATGCGGACAGCAGCAACGACCAAGTCGCCGACGATGCCGATCGCAGCAGCGATCAGGGCGCCGCGCAGCTGCACGACACCACGCGTGACGCGCAGGACGAGCACGTCGAGCACGCCGAGCACGTCGAACAGGTCGCGCAGGAAGAGCCCGCCGTCACCGCAGAAGATGCAGCAGCCAGCGCAGAAGAAGACACCGCGCCGGTGGCCTTCAGTGCGCCGGTGGAAGAGGCCGCACCGGCCGACACCACCGCCAACGATGCCGGCGCTGCCTTCGATATCGGCCCGCTCAACTTCGACGAGCTCGATGGCGAACTGGTCGACATCTTCGTCGAGGAAGGCCGCGACCTGCTCGACCATTGCGATGGCCTGATCGCGCGCATGCGCGAAGTGCCGGAAGACCGCGATGTCCTCAACGGACTGCAGCGCGATCTGCACACGCTCAAGGGCGGCGCGCGCATGGCCGGCATCAACGCCATTGGCGATCTTGGGCACGCGATCGAATCGCTGCTCGAAGCCGTGGCTGCCAACCGCACCGACATCGATCGCGATGACGTACGGCTATTCGAGCGCGGCTTCGATCGCCTGCACCAGTTGTTGACCCGCACCGGCATGCACCGCGCCGTGGCGATGCCGGTCGACCTGGTGGAAGCCTTCGAAACCCGCACCCGTGGCCGTAGCACCGCGCCGCAAACTGATGCCGATGTGCGTGCCATCGCCAAGGCCTCGGTCGAGCCGGCACCGCTGTCGGCACCGATCCCGGTGGATGGTCAGGTCGAAGAGGATTTCCTGCCGCGTGTGCAGCAGGAGCAGGTGCGCGTGCGCGCCGATCTGCTCGACCGTCTGGTCAACCACGCCGGCGAAGTGGCGATCTACCGTTCGCGGCTGGAACAGCAGCTGGGCGCCTTCCGCGGCGCCATGGGCGAACTGGATCGCACCAACGCCCGTCTGCGCGACCAGTTGCGTCGTCTGGATCTGGAAACCGAAGCGCAGATCGTTGCGCGCTATCAGCGTGAGCAGGACCAGGGCGATCGCACCTTCGATCCGCTGGAACTGGACCGCTTCTCCACCCTGCAGCAGCTCAGCCGCGCGCTGAACGAATCGGCGGCCGACTTGGGCGGCCTGCAAGGGGTGCTGGAAGACCTCTCGCGTCAGTACGACGGCCTGCTGCAACAGCAGTCGCGTGTCAGTTCCGAACTGCAGGACGGCCTGATGCGTGCGCGCATGGTGCCGTTCGACGGCCTTGTGCCGCGTCTGCGCCGTGTGGTGCGCCAGGCGGCGACCGAAACCGGCAAGCAGGTGCACCTGGTGCTGGAAGGCACCCAGGGCGAACTGGACCGCAACGTGCTCGACCGCATGGTCGCGCCGCTGGAACACATGCTGCGCAACTCGGTGGCGCACGGGCTGGAAACGCCCGAGCAGCGCCGCGACGCCGGCAAGCCGGAAGAGGGCAGCATCGCGATCCGTCTGCGCCGCGAAGGCTCGGAAATCGTGCTGGAAGTGGCCGACGACGGCGCCGGGCTGGACCGCGAGGCGATCCGTCGCCGTGGCGAACAGCGCGGCCTGATCGAGCCCGGCCAGGAGCTCAGTGAGGCCGAACTGGATGGCCTGATCTTCGCGTCCGGCTTCAGCACCTTCGACCAGGTCAGCCAGCTGGCCGGCCGTGGCGTGGGCATGGACGTGGTACGCAACGAAGTGCGTCAGCTCGGCGGCTCGGTGGACATCCACTCGGTGCGCGGCCAGGGCGTCACCTTCACCCTGCGCCTGCCGCAGACGCTGGCGGTCACCCAGGCGGTGTTCGTGCGGATCGGCGAAACCACCTTCGCGGTGCCGGTGGGTTCGGTCAGCGGTATCGGCCGCATCTCGCGCACCCGTTACGAGTCGGGCGAGGGCGGCTACCACTACGCAGGCGAGGAGTACGTGCTGCACGACCTGGGCTCGCTGGTCGGCCAGCCGGTTGCGCGTGCCGATGGCCAGGCACAGGTGCCGTTGCTGCTGGTGCGTGCCGGTGATCTGCGCGCCGCCGTGGCGATTGACCAGGTGCTGGGCAACCGCGAAATCGTGGTCAAGCCGGTGGGCCTGCAGATTGCCTCGGTGCCGGGCATCTACGGCGCCACCATCACCGGCGATGGCCGCGTGGTGGTGATCCTGGACGTCGCGCCGCTGGTGCGCCGTTACCTCACCCAGCCGGCACGTCCGGCACTGGAAACCCCGGCCGAAGCACAGCGCCAGGTACCGTTGGTGATGGTGGTGGACGACTCGCTCACCATGCGCAAGGTCACCAGCCGCGTGCTGGAACGCCACAACCTGGATGTCACCACCGCACGCGATGGTGTCGAGGCATTGGAACTGCTCGAAGAGCGCGTGCCGGACCTGATGCTGCTGGATATCGAAATGCCGCGCATGGACGGCTACGAGCTGGCCACCGCGATGCGTGCAGACCCGCGCTTCAAGGCAGTGCCGATCGTGATGATTACCTCGCGCAGCGGTGAAAAGCATCGCCAGCGCGCCTTCGAGATTGGCGTGCAGCGGTACCTGGGCAAGCCTTACCAAGAGTTGGATCTGATGCGAAACGTGTATGACCTGCTGGGGATCGCCCGTGTCCGAGAATAATGGCGCTATGGGAACTCCAGTGGCCCTGCTGGGCCGGCCCGGGCAGGCACGCGAGCGTCTGCGCGAAGCCCTGACACTGGCCGGTGCGCAGGTCGTGCTGGAAGACGAGCCGGCAGCGGTCGACGTGCAGATGCTGCGCGATGCCGAGCCGGTCGCGGTGCTGGTCGCGCTGGAGCCGGCAATCGAAGATGCGCTCGAAGCCCTGGAGCCGGCCTTCAACATGCCCGGTGTCACGGTGATCTTCGACGAAGCCGAGCTGACCGTGCGCCGCGAGGGCTGGGAAGCGCAGCGCTGGGTGCGCCATCTGGCGGCCAAGCTGCACGGCCATGCCGATGTGCTGCCGCCCGGCACCGAAAGCGAGCCATCGCTGCAGCCGGAGCCGGGCCTGGCGTTCGTCTCCAATCGTCAGGATTCGGACCTGCAGCTGGATCAGCACCTGGAAGCGGCTGCGCATGCCTTCGAACGCGTGCCTGGCGATGGGATGTTCAGTCACGTAGCCGAGGCCGCACCTGCGGTGTCTGGGTCGACATCGGCGCTGGGCGATTCCAGCACCTGGGGCCTGGTCGATGAGGTGGCCGTGGTGGTGCGTCCGCGCAGCGAGCCGGATATGGCCGCGCTGTCCACGGGCAGCCTGTCGCTGGTGGATCTGGATCAGGCCGCGGCCAGCAAGGGTGCGGTGCTGGTGATGGCCGGGATTGGCGGGCCGGATGCGATCCGCCGCCTGCTGGCCGCGCTGCCGCCGGCCTTCCCGCGCCCGCTGCTGGTGCGCATGGCCCTGGATGGCGGGCAGTACGGCAACCTGGTGCGGCAGATGGGCCGGGTGTCGGCATTACCGGTGGAGCTGGGAGAGATTGGCCAGCCGATCGAGGCTGGCAAGGTCTATGTGTTGTCCGACGAGGTCGGCGTGCAGCAGCAGGCCGGTGCACTGGCCTTTGCCGCGCAGACCGACCCGGCGGCGCTGGTGGCCGCGTTGCCGCCGGCCGACAGTGCGGTGCTGATGCTCAGTGGTGCCAACGAAGCACTGGTTGAGGCCACGCTGGCCCTGGCCGGGCAGGGTGGTTGGGTAGCCGGGCAATCTGCCGATGGCTGCTACGACCCGGCCGCCGCCGCGCGCCTGGCGCAGCAAGGCATGCTTTCCGGTGACCCGGCGCAGTTGGCGCAGGCGTTGGCTCAGCGTTGGCCGGCGTAAGCCGGGCGTTCCCACCCAGATTGGAAGACAAGCGATGAGCTACGCCAACAATGACGAAATCCGCGGCGTCCTGATCCAGGCCGGGCAGGAGCGCGTGCTGCTGCCCAACGCCACGGTGGCCGAGGTAATGTCGCGCGTGGCGGTGGAGCCGCTGGCCGACATGCCGCGCTGGATGGTCGGCCGCATCGACTGGTACGGCTGGAAGGTGCCGCTGCTGTCGTTCGCGCGCCTGAGTGGCATGGGCGAAGAGCCCACCGCGCTCAACAACAAGGTGATCGTGCTGAAGGCGCTGGGTGGCAACCCGGTGCTGCCGTATTTCGCATTGCTCACTGCCTCGTTCCCGCAGCTGATTTCGGTGCCGCGCGATGGCCTGCTGGCCGACGCTTCCGAAGATGTGTTGCCCGACGGCGTGCACATGCGCGTGCTGCTGGGCGAACAGAGCGCGTTGCTGCCCGACCTGGACGCCATCGAGGCGCAGGTGGGTCAGGCGCTCGCAGCCGCGGCCGCCTGACACCAACGCCCCACGGCTGCGTGACCGCCACGCAGCCATGTGTGCCATTGCCTCCGGTAGCGAACGTAGCGACGCGATGGATGCGTTGCAGCGCTGCTCGTTCAGAGCGGCCACCAGTGCTCTGTTTCAGCCGTCGTTCTTTCTATCCAGATGAGCCGCGCATGCTGCGGCTGCGTGCGGGCGTCGCCCTTGTTTCTGCGGCTACGCGCTGTGCGAATGGCCTGCCTAAACGCTGTCGTCAGCGATGCAGTTGATCGGCGCGAGCGTGCCGCGTTTGGGCAGGATGCGTCGTTCGAGCGCGCCACCGTGAGCATTCCGGTGTTTGCACCGCTACGGCATGCCGACGGCGTGGTGTTGTGCGACCTGGCCGTGGTGGACCCGGCAGCCATGGCCGACTACCACACCCGCAATCGCGCTCACCTGGCCGATGCCATGCCGGCACGGCCGCCGGCGTTCTACACGACCGATGGCTGGCGGCGCCTGTGCATCGCTTACCGCACCGCAGTGCCGGGCGAGCGCGAACTCCAGCTGGTGTTGCTGATGGAGAGCCAGGTGATTGGCACGCTGGGCTTTACCCAGATCCAGCGCGGCGCATTTCAGGCCTGCCACATGGGCTACGGGCTGGATGCGCAGCGGCAGGGCCGTGGCCTGATCCACTGGGCTGCCACCCAGGGCATTGCTTTTGTATTCGAGGCGCTGGGCCTGCACCGGGTGATGGCGCAGTACGTGCCCGACAATCAGCGCAGTGCGCGCGTTCTGCAGCGCCTCGGCTTCCAGGTGGAAGGGCAGGCGCGCCGCTATCTGCAGTTGAATGGCGTCTGGCGCGACCATGTGCTGACGAGCCTGCTGCGTGAGGATGGGTTTCCGGCCGAGGAGTGATGGATGGCCTTTGAGTAACCGTTGTATTCGGTTGCACGCGCTTGGTCGGTCACGCTTTCTCAGTCGCTGTTTGGGTTGGTGCTGAGAGCGGAGTTGCGGATGGACGCGCTTCTGGATGTATCGCGCTGTTTAAGAAGTCTGGATACGGCGAAGGCCACATGGAGTGGGGCGACACGAACGCCCGTGTGAGCGTCAAAGTCTTTGCGGCCCAGCGGCTACGGCTGCTCGACAGGCCGCTGGCATCATTCCTGCGCGTTGCTGGAAGAGACGTCCACGCGCAGCTGGTCCGCTGCCAGCTGCGTGTCCTGCAAAACGTCCACGCGCGTTGTCCAGCCGCGTTGCTGGATTTGCTCGCGCAAACCCGCGGCCCAGCGCTGTACAGCCGGTGTGTCGGGTGCTGCAGCCCACAGACGGATGCGCGGTGGCGCAGTGTTGGGCGCACGTTGGGCGAACCACGCGGTAGGGCGTACCGAAAGTGCGACGACCTCGCCTGCGGGTCGTGGCGCCGGGGATGGTTTGGCGGGGACCTGCATCGCAAGCGACGCTTCGGCAGGCAGCGGTGCCGACTGGATATCGCGCTGCGCGTCGTTATGGATGAGCGGTGCGCGACGCGCTGACGCGCTGAACTGACCGACCACGGTTGCAGCCGGGACGGATGCCATGTCGGCAGGCGATATGGAGGATGTGGATCTGCTGCGGTCCATCACCGAGGTTGGTGCGTCTGCCTCTGCCGCGGCCGCTGTGCGAGGCATCGCAGCAGGACGCATCGGTGTTGTCTGTGCAAGCGATGCATCGGCAGACGCATCTGCCTGGCTCGCGGCGATCGGTGCAGGCGGTGGTGGCGCTGCGGTGGGTGCGGCTTCGGCTGCAGCATTGCCTTCGGCCATCGGTTCCGGCAAAGACGGCGCCGCTGCGACTGCGAATTCGTAGGGCGCCGGTGGCGCTGGTGCCGCTGCCGGTCGTGCAACGGCAGGCGCCAACGGAGGCGCAGGGGCCGGCGGCGATTTGACTGTGACTGCGGGCGCTTCGGCGGGCGAGGGCGGAGCAGGCGGCGCAGATGCACGGGCAGATGCAGGTGCATCGATGGGCGCCTGCACGGCCATCGAAGACGCTGCGGGGGCATCGATCAGCTGTGCCATCGGAAGTGGTGGTTGGCCAGAATCCGTCGTTGCTTGATGTGCATCCGATGGCGGGGCTGGCGCTACGTCCATCGCCGCATCGGGCACGGGTTGATGGGCCTGCCATTGCAGCCCCACACCGACGGCGAGCGTGATCGAGGCGGCAAATGCGAGTGTCGGCATCCAGCGCCTCCGCCGTGTGCTCCTGAGGGCTGGCGTTGCGGGCACATGCGTGTCAGCCATGGCAGGTTGCGGTGCTTGCTTCGTTGCCGCTGCGGCCACCTCGCGCGTATCGCGTTCGGAGGCGGGCTGAGGAACAGGCCCGGTGGACGCTTGTGCCGCATGTGCGTGCACCTGCTTGCCCAGGCGATGATTGTCGCTGTCGCTGTCGCTGTCGCTGTCGCTGTCGCTGTCGCTGTCGCTGTCGCTGTCGCTGTCGCTGTCGGTTTTGCTGTTGCTGTTGATTTCAAACCGACGCGCTGAGGTAATCCCCGAGTGATCATTCACCTCAGCAGGTGCAGCCGTTCCCGCGGATGTCTCCGAATCCGACAATGCATCGCCGCGCGATGAAACGCTGCGAGCAAACGCAGTGGGCCGCTCCGCCAGCTCCATGTGCTGTTGCGCGTCGATCCACGCGCGCGCCTGCGCGCTCAATGGCGCACCGACTGCCTGCACGGCATCCACGCCGTGTGCCAGTTGCGTCTGCACAGCTTGTCGCTGCGACGCCTGTGCCTGATCGGCCTGCGCAGCAGCAGCAGAAAATGCTGCCTGCAGGCTGGCTGGTGGCTCGAAATCAAACGTCTGCGCTCCCGCAGCGCGGATCACTGATGCCGCCCCGGCTCGCGCCTGCGGTGCTTCTGCTGCGGCTCCTGCTGTGGTTGCCGCATTCGCTGCCGCTGCCCGTGCCGCCTGCACAAACCACGCATCCATCCCCGCCGGGGGCGCGTACGCAGGCAGTGCGCGCAGCAGCGCCGAGATGCCGTCTTCGCCCGCCAGGAACTGCTCGAACAGTGCGCTCATTGCACCGCATCCAGGCTGACGCGCAGCTTGGCGAATGCATAGCGCAGGCGGCTTTTCACGGTCTCGAAGCCTTCGCCCACCACGTGGGCGATTTCTTCAACACCAAGTTCGGCAAAGAACCGCAGCACCACCACTTCGCGCTGCGCATCCGGCAAGGCCATGACCGCAGCGCGCACGCGGTGCTGCTGTTGGCCAAGCATCGCCAACTGCTCGCCCGACAACTCCTGGTCGGGTAGTTGCAGATGCGCGTCGTCCAGCGCGGTCGAGGTGGTGTGGTGGGCGCTGCGGCGCGCGTCGATCCACGTATTGCGGCCGATCTGGAACAGGAATGTGGTGAACGCGCCCTGCCCGGGCCGGTAGTCGCTGCATCGGGTCATCAGCTTGACCCAGGTCTTCTGCGCCAGGTCTTCGGCCTCGCTGAGGTTGCCCTCGCAGAGCCAGGCCAGGAAATTGAACAGCGCACGGTTGTGACGCTGGAACAGCATGCTTGCCGGTTGCTCGATGAAGCCATTGGCGACGAGGAGCATGAGCTCCTCGTCGGGAAGTTGCGCAAGATCGGTCGATGGCATGCGCGCAGTGTAGAGCGCGTGCTGCGTGGCGCAATGGCTCATTGCCAGCTCAGCGCGCATGCCATCTCCCGGGGAACGTCCTGGGGGTCAGTCGTTAGTGGCAAGCGGCCGGCTGCTCAATGCGTCTGCCTGCTGCAGCAGTTGCAGGAAATCGGCGCGGTAGCCGTGCCGGTCGTTGCCCAGGCTGCCAGCCGCCAATGCGCGCAGCTGCGGGTAATCCCACCCGTGCAGCTGGCTGCCGCCACGCAGACGTTGACCAAAGCCGGCCACCGCTGCCGAAAAGCGGAACGCATCGCTGGTGGCAGCCAGCGCTTGCTGCTGGTTGGCACGCACGACGGTATCGAGCAGACGGCTGCGCTGCGCCTCCGGCAGCTTGTAGCGCAGCTTGACGTGCGCCAGCTCGTTGCCGGTCACCGGCTGCTGGCGCCGCGCCGCGGTGGTGGCGTAACGCAGCGGGTCGACGGAGGCGGCGCCCTGTGCCGGGGTGATTTCATACAGTGCGGTGACGGTGTGCCCAGCGCCGATGTCGCCGGCGTCGACCTGGTCGTTGTTGAAATCCTCGCGGCGCAAGGCACGGTTTTCATAGCCGATCAGGCGGTATTCCTTGACCGTGCCTGGGTTGAATTCGACCTGGATCTTGACGTCGCGCGCGATGGTGGCGAGTGTCGATCCCAGTTCGTGGGTGAGCACCTTGCGTGCTTCCAGCGCCGAGTCGATGTAGGCGTAGGCGCCATCGCCGGCGTCGGCCAGTTGCTCCATGAGCGTGTCGTTGTAGTTGCCGGTGCCAAAGCCGAGCGTGCTCAGTGCCACGCCGGAACGGCGCTTTTCGGCCACCATGCCCTTGAGCTGGTCGAAGTCAGTGACGCCCACGTTGAAGTCGCCATCGGTGGCCAGCAGGATGCGGTTGATGCCGCCGCGCAGATACGCCTGCTGGGCCGCTTTGTAGGCCAGCTCGATGCCACTGGCACCGGCGGTGCCGCCGCCCGATTGCAGGCTGTCGATGGCTTCGACGATGCGCGTTTGTTGGTCGCCGGATGTGGGCGGCAACACCACCGCGGTGCTGCCGGCGTAGGTCACCAGGGTGATGCGATCCTGCTTCCGCAGTTGCCGCACCAGCAATTTGAGCGATGACTGCAGCAGCGGCAATTTGTCTGGCGCGCCCATCGAGCCGGAGACATCCACCAGGAACACCAGGTTGGCGGCCGACAACGCGGCGGTTGGCACATCGCGGCCGGCCACGCCGATGCGCAGCAGCAGCGTGTCGGTGTTCCAGGGCGTGGGAGCCAGTTCTATGCGGACCGCAAACGGCGTGCCATCCGTCGGCGCCGGATCGTCGTAGCGGAAATAGTTGATCAGTTCTTCCACGCGCACTGCATCCACCGGTGGCAAGGTGCCGGCATTCAAGAAGCGGCGCACATTGCTGTAGCTGCCGGTATCCACGTCGATGCTGAAGGTGGAGACCGGCTGTTCGGCTGCCTGCACGATCGGGTTGTCGCTCAGCGTTTGATAGGTCTCACGGTTCTCGGTGGGCGGGCTGGGCGGCATTGGCATCAGCCGCTCGTGCATGTGCATCGGCTCTGCGAGTGCGGCCGCCGGGACAGGGGCTGCGGGGGTGGAAAGCACCGGCGGTGCAGGCAGCATTGGGCGTGAGGCTGTCTTGGAGGCCTGCACGTTCCCTTGTGCGCGCTGGCGCAGGGAGCTTTCGACCTGGGGCGCCACCATGCTGGTCTCGGGTAACGGCAGGTTTGCGGCCGAGTCCGCTACTGGTGGCTGCTGTTCGCGTGGTGTGGCGGCGTCGTGGGTGAGCGACGGGGTAGTGGGCTGATTGCTGCTGCAGGCGCCCAGGAGCAGGGCGAGCGCGAGAAGGCTGTGGCGCGGCATACAACGTCCTTTGCTTGTCGTGAACAAGCGTGGCGAGAGAAGAGGTCCGGAGGTCGCCGTGCACTGCGCCTCTGAACGTCTAAGGATGGTCTGATCAACGGCGTCGGAGGATGAGCCCAACTACATCGGCTAGGCTGACGGCGCTCAGATCCTCGATTTTTTTGCCGTTTCCGGCGCGTTTGCAGGGTGTTGCCTGCGTTACAGGCGCACGCTCCCCATAGCAGGCAATAACTGCTTTCGCTTCATCCACAGGTTTGACAGCGCAAACAGCGTCAGCACCTGCGCGGTGTTCTTCGCCAGGCCGCGATAGCGGACCTTGGTGTAACCGAACTGGCGCTTGATCACCCGGAACGGATGCTCCACCTTCGCGCGCACGCTGGCCTTGAAGTGTTCCCAACGCTGTTCCCGAGCACGCTCCCGCTTGTTGCCGATGGCTTGAAGCACCGAACGCTTGGCAGCAATGAAAAATGCAGCCTCGCAGTCCTGCAGTTCTTCGCGCTTATCCGCACCGGTGTAGCCGCTGTCGCCAAACACGCTGTCTTCTTTGCCATGCAGCAACGTGTGCGTCACCGTGACGTCGGCGACGTTGGCGGCTGTGCAATGGACGTGGTGCACCAACCCGGAAAATTCATCCACGCCGATGTGCGCCTTCATCCCGAAATACCACTGATTGCCCTTCTTGGTCTGATGCATCTCGGGGTCGCGTGCATGGTCGGCGTTCTTGGTCGAACTGGGCGCCGCGATCAGCGTCGCATCGACGATCGTGCCCGACCGCAGGCTCTGGCCCTTGCGCGCCAGATGCGCGTTGACCGCTTCCAGCATCCGCGCGGCAAGGCCATGGGTCTCCAGCAGGCGGCGAAAGTTGAGAATCGTGGTCTCGTCCGGAACGTTGTCCAAGCCACCGAGCTGGGCAAAGCGCCGCAAGGTCGGGATCTCGTGCAGTGCTTCTTCCATCGCCGGATCGCTCAACGCATACCACTGCTGCAGCAAATGAATCCGCAACATCGTCGCCAGTGCGTACGGCTGCCGACCTGGCCGGCCCGACACGGGATAGTGCGGCGCGACCAGCCCGAGCAATTGCTGCCACGGGACGACCTGCTCCATCTCGGCCAGGAAGATCTCGCGGCGCGTCTGCTTGCGCTTGCCCAGGCCCTCAGCGTCACCGAACGTCAGTTGCATGGATCACCCCTCAACATCAGGCGGGTAGTGTCGCGTATCTGTGGTGCGTTGTTCAGAGGTTCCCTAACGGGCCAGGATGGGAAACGGGGTTAACCGATGCGACATTTTTTCGCCGACTTGGCGGCTGCGCTCGCGCTGCCGTGGATCGCGTTGTGCGCGGATCCGCATGCACGGCAGCGGCGTTGTGGTTTATCGGCGCGCCACGCTGTCGCATCATGGGAGGCTGCCGCTGATCACGCGGTCACCTGTTTCCGTCACGGAGTGCATCTGGATGATCCAACGTCGTCACTTCCTCAAGAGCGCCACGCTGGGCGCCATTGCCTCAGGGCTGGCCGGGTGGGGCGCGCGTGCGCAGGCAGCTGCGGGTGCGGCTAGCACGGCACGCGTGCCGGTCCTGCCCGCTGGCGCGGCGCGGGTGATCTCCACCTGGGATTTCGGCATTGCCGCCAATCAGGCGGCCTGGGACATTCTGAAAGCCGGCGGCAAGGCGCTGGATGCGGTGGAAGCGGGCGTGCGCGTGCCCGAGGCCGATGCCAGCAATCCCACCGTGGGCCTGGGTGGCTATCCGGATCGCGACGGGCGGGTGACCCTGGATGCCTGCATCATGGATCACCTCGGCAATTGCGGTGCGGTGGCTTCGCTGGAAGATGTGGTGCACGCCATCTCGGTGGCGCGCGCGGTGATGGAAAAAACGCCGCACGTGATGCTGGTGGGCGATGGTGCGCGGCAGTTCGCGCTTGAGCAGGGGTTCCCCAAGACCAAGCTGCTGACGCCCACTTCGGAAGCGGCGTGGAAGGAATGGCTGAAGACGTCCAGGTATTCGCCCGAAGCCAATATCGAGAACCGCGCCTGGCGCGATGCCAAGCTGCCGGGTGGCAAGGACAACCACGACACCATCGGCATGCTGGCACTCGATGCGCACGGCAATCTGTCCGGCGCGTGTACCACCAGTGGCATGGCGTGGAAGATGCACGGCCGGGTCGGCGACAGCCCGATCATCGGAGCGGGCCTGTATGTAGATAACGACGTGGGCGGCGCCACCTCCACCGGTGTGGGCGAAGAAGTGATTCGCAATGTAGGCAGCTTTGCGGTGGTGGAAATGATGCGCCAGGGAAAGTCGCCAGCGCAGGCCTGCCGCGAGGTGGTGATGCGGCTGGTGCGGCGCAAGCCCGAGCTTACGCGCACGCTGCAGGTGGGCTTTCTGGCGATGAACAAACGCGGCGAGGTCGGCGCGTTCGCGATCCAGAAGGGTTTCAGTTACGCGGTCTGCGATGCGCAGCGCCAGGACCTGCTGGTGCCCGGTGAGAGCCACTACCGCAACGAGCCCGCCGCATGAGTGCGGCAGACGTCGTGGTGGGACTGGAAGTGGCGGCCGATTCGGTGGGCTCGGCATTGGCCGCGCAGGATGGCGGTGCGATCCGCGTCGAACTCTGCGGCGGGCTGGATGGCGGTGGGCTGACGCCCTCGTTCGGCACCTTGGCAGTGGTGCGCGAACGCTTACATATTCCGCTGTATGTGCTGATCCGCCCGCGCGTGGGCGATTTTGTTTTCGACGCCGCGGAAGTGGAGGTGATGCGGCGCGACGTGGAGCAGTGCGTGCGGCTGGGCTGCGACGGCGTGGTACTGGGCGCGCTGGATCTGCAGGGGCAAGTCGACCTGCCGGCGATGCGTGCGTTGATCGAGGCCGCAGGAACGCTGGGGGTGACGTTCCATCGCGCGATCGATGTCAGCGCCGATCCTGCGCGCGTGCTGGAGGATGCGATTGCGCTGGGTTGCGAGCGTGTGTTGACCTCGGGTGCGCGTGCGAGCGCGCTTGAAGGTGTAGAGACCATTGCCGCCCTGGTGCGACAGGCCGGCGAACGGATCAGCATCATGCCGGGTGCGGGTGTTTCGGCGGCCAATGTGCAGGTGTTGCGCGCAGGCACCGGTGCGCGCGAATTTCATGCCTCGGCGCGTGGCCCGGTGGCGGCACAGGTGCATGCACCGCATCCGTACATCACTGACCTGGGCGGCGATTATCAACGCACCGACGTGGCGCGCGTGCGCAGCATCGTGCAGTTGTTGCAGACAGCGTAAGTGGCGGGTGCGGGCGGGTTGCTACTAGGTGTTGTCTGCCTGTGCTCTAGGTCATCTGAGCGCGATGCGCCTGGGTCTATCAGCTGTCGGGACTTCGAGTGAAAACGCAGCCTGAAAACGTCTTCAGTGCAGCGGGCGTGTCGGCGCAAGGCGTCAGCGAGGACCTGCCAACACAAGCTCCTCCCGCCTCGGGAAAGGAAGCGAGGTTGAGGGCGCGATCGCTCGCCTTTTGAAAGCGATACGCGTAAATCGCAGCTGACTAAAAAGCGCAAGGCCGTGCCGGCTCATTTTCATCGAGAATGTTTCTCTCAGCTTGCTCCATCTTTTTTAATCGCAATGAGGCAACTCCGACGACTTAGAGCGGCTAACAAAACGCAGCGAGCAGTCGTCAGGTGGGTGCGGACGGCGCGGAGGAACCGGAGTGTAAGGGGGTATATGCCGATTCCGAGCACCGGCCGCGCCCGCCTGGCGGCTGCGCAGTAGTTTTGATAGCTGCTCTTAGGCCGTAGCAGCGTTTGCCGGGACGTAAACCGAGATCTGGATTCGGCTATGCGCACCATAGGGTTCGTGCCCCCAGCCCCCCCACCGCACCAGTAGGCGCAACCCTGCGATCCGCGCCATCAGATCAAGTTCCGATGGCCACACGTAACGCCGGCGCTCAGTGAAGATGCGCGTGCCGTCCTCGCCCAGGACTACCACGCGCTGATCGAGGCGCTGTTGCACTGGGTCGGGTTGCGAGCACACCAGCATCACTGCGGCGCCGGTGCCCCGCGTCTCCGGCACGTCGATCACTTGGCTCACCTTTCCGCCGCTGTCGAACACTTCGGCGCCGGGCACTGCAGTCTGGATCACGAGCTTGCCATCTGGCGCCAAGCAGCGCGTTGCATTGATGATGCAGCGCAACTGCTCGGCCTGGGTGAGCAGATAGCCGAAGGAGGCCACCGCGTAGATCAGGCCGAATGGCCCAGTTAACGGCATGTCAGCAAAATCGGCGCAAACCAGTTGCAGCTGCTCGCTACCGGGTTTTGCACGCAATGCGTCCAGCATCGCCGGTGAGTTGTCGATACCAGCCACCGGCACGCCTCGCTGCGATAACGGCAGTCCGATGCGCCCGCTGCCGATGCCCAACTCCAGTGATGTTCGTCCATCAGCCAGTTCGGCTAGGGTTTGCACGCATCGCTGCAGCGCCTGCGCCGGCCAACGATCATGAAAGCTGTCGTAGAAAACGGACATCCGATCATACTGGTGAGTGACAGGCATACACATCGCGCTCGCTTGCAAATCAACTCGACGATAACACGCGGTGACGGCTGCACTGCGGCGTTGGCGACAGAGGCTAGGTGCGCACCGTTCTTCGTATATCGCAACTTCTTTGCGCTATGTGGCTTGACTCAGGCAGCGCATAACCCGAACAATGAAACTGCGTTATCGAAAATTGTAGAAATGCTCCGTAACCAGTCCTCTCTCCTATCAAGGAAAATCTTCATGAAGCATTTTTTCAAAGCGCTGTCGCGTTGGATTCAGGTCATCAGTGGCCGCAAGCTCGGCTATATTTACGGATATTGACCATCCACACTGTTGCGGGAAAGGAGGTCTCTTTCTCGCAACCGCACACGTTAATGCATTGCTGGTCTGCTTTTATCTCCAGAATTCGTAACGTGCCAATTTTAGTCGCTGGCAACCTGCGATGCGCGCATGACTGCAGGTAGCAAGAGCGCTATCCCCCCGGGTCCGACCGGACACTGGGCATTCGGCAACCGGGGTCATTTTTCCGAAGATCCTTTGGCGTTCCTGCAAGACTGCGTTCGTAAACATGGCGATGTAGTCAAGGTTGCTAAACGAACCTATCTGCTCGCCGCACCGACCGTGATCAGTACAGTTCTTGGCGACGACGGTGCGCTTTACGGCAAGGTCGATTCTGACCCGGGCGTGCGGCGCCCTGCATTTCCTGCTTCTGTGATGAACAGCACTGGCGCAGTCTGGCAGCATAAGCGGCGGGCGCTACAACCAGCCTTTCGTGCGACGTTGGTCCGCGACGCGGCAACACACGCATTGGTGGCCACCCGATCTTTATTGCGCGAGCGGGGCGAATCCTGCGCGATACAGGACATGCGCACACTAATGACTGAGCTATGCGCGCAGTTGGGCGCCGGCTTCCTGCTCGGTGATCCGGCACACGCACCAGACCTGCTGCTTATGTTGCCTATGGTCGATGCCATCTTGCAGCAGACCCGCCGTCAATCCATGGCTCCCTTGTGGTGGCCATCTGCAAACCGGCATCGCTTGCGCCGCGCACGTGCGGATCTTGACATGGCATTGGACCGGATCCTGGCGCGAAGCATGCAGCGGCCGCCGCACGTAGCATCGGTCTTGGCGCTGCTGCTAGCCGAAACCGCACAAGGCGATGGAGACTGGCGCCGCGACGAAGCGGCGGCGATACTGATGTCGGCACTGGAGCCGATGTCTGCAGCGTTGACCTGGACCTTGTTGCTACTGGCTCAGCACCCGCAGATTGCCCAGGAGGTGGCGCAAGAAGCCAACGCACTGGACGATGCCGATGCCGCTCCAGGCACCAGCTTGCTCGATTGGTTGCCGCAAACGCGGGCCTGTGTGAAGGAGTCCTTGCGTCTGTATCCACCGGCCTGGATAACCGCAAGGATTGCGCAACGCGACGCCACATTGAATGGCTTCCATGTCCCCTGCGGCACCCAACTGCTCGTCAGTTCATGGGTCGTGCATCGCGACGGGCGCTATTTTTCCGATCCCGAGATTTTCCTGCCCGCACGCTGGCTTGACGATACCGCCACTCACTCGTTGGCGCGTTATAGCTACTTTCCTTTTGGAGGTGGCTCGCGCAGTTGCATCGGCAGCATGTTGGCGCTGACCCAGATGACCGTAGTCATCGCCACCATATTACGCACGTGCACCCTACATCTGGCTCCTGACGCGCGGCCCTCGCCCTTTCCCGCTCTTGTATTGCGGCCACTTGATGTGCGTATCGCGCTGCGGCCACGAGCGATACGCTCAGCCGCCCCGGCGCAGGCGCATGCCGCCACAGCGTTTTTCACTCCGGTATCGCCCGATGATTAGTCAGCAAGTTCGCAAGAAAACCCGGGAATATCGCAACCGATTTTTCGATTCCAGCGTATGGAATGATCTGGCGCCACGCGAGGGCGATATCGTGATCGCTAGTTACGCCAAAGCAGGCACGACCTGGCTGCAGCAGATCGTGGCCCAGCTAATTTTTGGCGGCGAACCGGACATTGATGTCTCGGCAATCTCCCCTTGGGTAGACAGCGTCTATCCGGACAAGGCGACCAAGCTCGCGCTGCTGAAGGCGCAGAGCCACCGGCGCTTCATGAAGACACACCTACCGGCCGATGCGCTGGTCACTAGTCCGCTCGCCAGATACCTTTACATCGGCCGCGACGGCCGCGACATGGCGCTGAGCCTGTACGACCATCAATGCGCGGTGAGCCAGGATGCGCAGGCACGCCTGCACGCTAATGGGGGCAAATCCGGCAAGTTGCGTGTGGTGTCGCCGCCGGGCCTGCCGCGTGATGCCTACGTGGCGCATTGGCTCGAATACGATGGAGCGCCGTTCTGGCCATTATGGGAAAACGTGCGGTCATGGTGGGAACGACGCGAGGACGCGAATGTGCTGCTACTGCACTACGCCGATCTGCTAGATGACCTGCCCGGCCAGATCCGTCTCATTGCCGCTTTTCTCGGCATTACGGTCGCTCAAGAGAGGTGGGATGCGATTGTGGCGCACTGCCGCTTCGACTATATGCGGCAGCATGCGGCGCGCTACGTGCCGCAGGGTACCGGTTTGTGGCGCGAAGACGGAAAGGCGTTTTTCAACCAGGGCCGAATCGGCCGCTGGCGTGAGGTCTTGCCGGCTGAGCTAAATACCGCTTACTCCCGGCGCGCAGAGGCGGAGCTAGGCCGGGACGCAGCGCAGTGGCTGGCCCACGGCCAGACGCAAACGTCGTGAGTCTCCAGTTCATTGGAGCCGGCCTGGGTCGTACGGGCACTCTTTCGCTAAAGCTGGCGCTCGAACGGCTCGGTGTGGGCCGGTGCTATCACGCTATGGAATTGGCGGCGAACCTGCGTCAGGACTTGCCGCAATGGGAGTCTGCCATCGACGGGCGCCCCGACTGGGACAGAATTTTCGCCGGCTATGCGGCGACCACCGACTATCCCGGCTGCTGTTTTTGGATGGAACTGGCCGCGCGTTATCCACATGCCAAAGTGATTCTGACCGTGCGCGATCCTGACGCGTGGTTCGATTCGGTAAGCGCGACGATTTTCTCGGGTAGTAACAATTTACCGTCGCTGTTTGGTAGCCGTGGGCAGCGCCTGAGTCAGTTCCTGCGCCGCGATCTGGGCGCGCGCCTTGGAGAGCGCGCTTTTATGACCGACTACTTCCGACGCTGGAACCGGGCTGTGATCACGCATATACCGGCGCCGCGCCTGCTAGTGCTCGATACCGATACCGAATCGAGCTGGGAACGACTGTGCGCGTTCTTGGCGCTGCCAGTGCCGGCGTTCCCCTATCCGCGTGTCCATATGCGCGGAGCCAGCGTGCCACAGCGTCCGCTTCCAACGGAGCCTGCACTAATCGAACAACGCATGCGCACTTATCTGGACCGGCTCGCCGAGGAGGCCTTTGCTCCGCCGACGGCCCCATAGCGGCGGCATATGTATATGCATGCGCATGAGCGAGACTGGGCGGGAGCAGCCTTGCATGCCGCGAGCGGGTGGAAAAGGTGCGCGGTTGGGTCACCTGTAACGTTCGGGACTTGGGGTTGACTGCGGAGGCGGTGCCTCGGTGACAAGAAGCGTTGCGTCTGAGCAATTAATCATGGCAGAGCGTGGGCATGCGGACATCAAGAGTGAACACGGCAGATGCAGGTGCGGTGGTATCCGAAGACATCAGTGACGCCCGCATGATTCTTCCTATGTCCTTGGGGGTCCACGCAGCATCCTCCGTTGACCACTCGCTGTATCAGCTGTCGCGAACCCTGCAACCGTCTTTATGGAGCATCAGACCCGCTCACTCAACGCACCAATCCCAATCAACGCACTATTAATTTCGCCGGGTCGATCACCACATGCTTGATGCGCTGGCGCTTCCAGGTGTAGCTGATGTGCACCAGGCCATCGCGGGTTTGGATCACGGCCGGGTACGAGAATTCATCTTTCGGGCTGTCTTCCAGGGTGAGCACGCGGCGCCACTGCACGCCGTCGTCTGACACCGCAACGGCCAGCGTGCCGCGGCCATCCCACCATTGCTTGCCGGCAATGCCCGGGTTGTAGACGAGCAGGGCACGGCCGTCGTGCAGCATCACGGCATCCGTGCCGCTGTTGGGGTTCTCCACGTCCAGCAATTGCATTGGCTGCCAGTGCAGCCCGCCATCGTCGGAGAAGGCACTGAACAGTTTGTTTTGCTGGCTGCGGCCAAGCGCCTGCAGGCGGCCATCGGCGTGCAGCAACAGGCTGGGCTGGATGGCGCCGATGGTGGCGGCGTCGTTGAGCGGCAGGCCTCGCTGCCAGTGCGCACCGTCGTCGTCGCTCCATTCCAGATGTGTGCGCCAGCCACGGTCTTCGCTGCTGCTGGGTGCGAGGATGCGGCCGTTCGGCAATTGCACCGGCTTGTTCTTGATCGGGCCGAGAATGCCGTTGGGCAAGCGCTGCGGTGGCGACCAGTGCACACCGTCATCCGTTGATGTAATGCGCAGGCCCCACCAATCGCGCGGATTCGGGCCGAGCTTGTAGTACAGCTGCACCGGCCCGGTGGCGGACTGAAACAGCACCGGATTCCAGGCCGGCAGTGCGGCGCCATCCACGCCTGCGTGTGCGCCGTCTGCGATGCGGCGCGGTGTCTGCCAGTGCTGCGGGCCGCGTTGGGCGAGCCAGATACCGACATCGGCCGCACCCTCGTGTGCGCCGCCGAACCAGGCCGCCAGCAGCGTGCCGTCGCGGGTTTCCAACAGCGTAGAGGCGTGCGCCTGTGGCGTCGGTGCCTGGTCGGCAATGAACTCGCTGAGCATGATCGGTGAGGGCGGCGGCATGGGCGATTTGGCTTGAACTGCGTAGGCAGCAAGGCTCGCAACAAGGCAGGTCAGCAGGCGTGACAGCGGCATTGTGGTCCAGTCCTGTGTAGATTTTAAAGATACCTATTTATCATCTATTAAATACCATGTGCTCTGGTCAACCCAGGCGGCCGTGGTCGCCGACCACTGCGAGGACCCGCGATGTCGTCACACCCGCTCTCCCCATTGCGCTGACTGGCCGCACTTGGCCTGACCGCGTTGACCCTGCCCACTGCCATCGCGCAGAACTTCGCTGCGCCTGCGATGTGCATTGCGTAGGTGTTGTGGGGATTCAGTCGCACGCGCGCAGGCCGTTATCGAGATGACACGGTGTGCGTGGGCTGCTGCATGGTCAGCGCACCGCGCGCAGTAGGCAGGTGCGGTTGGCTTCCAGCGCAGATCGGTCTGCAAACGCGCATGCCGTGTATCCGTCCACTCAGGAGCGCGCACATGGCTTTTCCAACCGCAGTCAACGATCACATCACCGATGCCGTCACGCAGACCAACGTCAAGGTGATCGGCGAAGCGCCTGCAATGGCGATGGGTACGATCTACCAGAGCATGGCGCATGCGACCGGCACCCTGTTTCAGAACGCGGCGCAACAACAGCAATACACCTTGGCGCAGGCGGCAACCACGCAGGGCGTGATGCAGATCTACAGCATCGATACGACCGCTACGGCGGCGGACGTCGAGAAGGTCGCGCAAGTGGGCGTGGCCGACAATCTGACCAGTCTGCTCACCGTGCTCAAGGCGTTCAACGGCGGCAAGTAATGGCGATTGGCGACAGCTGCAGTGCTGTCGCCACTGGTGCAGTTGCTGACGCGAGCGCGTCGTCTCGCTCAGGCCGCATCGTTGTCGCGCGCTTGTGGCGGCAGCAGGATCTGCGGCTGTTTGGCCGAGTGGGTCTGGCACAAGAACGTCATCAGGTGCGCCGCTTCGGTGCTGCCGATCGGCTGGCTGGGCGCGGGCTTGCTGTGGACGTGTTCGGCAAAGGCGTGCTGGGTCTGCTCCGGAACCGCGGAGACAGGGTCTTGCGTAACGGTGGACGACGACATGAAACGCTCCTGGAACTCACCAACCGACCGTCGCTCGATGGAACGACGGGAATGCGCCACTGCCTTCCACAACGGCGTGAGCCGGTGATCTTGCCTGGAATGCCATCCGTTCGATACAACAATTGGTAGCAGACGCTGCGCAGGCGGCGAACGTACAGATAACGGCGCGGGCGCGGCGGTCTGAAGGGCTATTGCTGAGAGATGCAAACATCTCTGGCAGATCCGGTTCACGTTCTGGCAACGCATGCAGCGGAGTCAGCCAAGAACCATTGCCCCAGCAGACAGCAGACAGCAGTCAGCAATAAGCAGTAAGCAGTAAGCAGTAAGCAGTAAGCCTCCACTACGCCGACCACCCGAACGCTTGCCCCAGGCGGTCGGAGAAGCCCGACTGATCTAATTGCTCAGTGACGCAACGCCAGCTCGGCCAGACTATCCAGGCGTTGTTTGATCTCCCGCCAACCAGGCATATGGGCAGCGAGCAGGCGATAGAAGCCCTTGCCGTGGTTGTGGATTTTCAGATGACACAGCTCATGCAGGATGACGTAATCGATACAGGCGCCCGGGACACGGATAAGACCGAGATTCAAGCTGATCCTTCCCGAGGGTGAACAACTTCCCCACTGGCGCTGCATCATCCGCAGTGAGAGAGGGGGCATCTGTTTGATCCAGCGGAGTTGGGCGGCCATGTTGGCCACGCGCTGCGGTATTAGCAACCTGGCGCGCTCGCGTTGCCAGTCTTCCAGCGCTGCGCGCACCACCTCGGGCGCACGGCTGGGCACCCGTGCTTCGACGTAACCGCAACGCAGGCGGACGTCATGCATCTGGTCGTCAAGGATCACCTTCAGCCGGTAGCGCCGCCCCAGATACAGCACAGTTTCGCCACTGACGTATTCACGCGGAGCGACGTGCCGCAGGCGGTTTTCGATCTCCACCAAGCGAAGGTCGATCCAGCGTGCGCGCTGGGTCAGCGCGCGTCTGATCTGAACATCGGTCGCATGCAGCGGCGCATCCAGCCGTACGCAGCCATCGGGCTCCACATGGATGGCCACGCGTTGGGTGCGCCTTAGCGCGGATCGCCGGATCTGGCAGTGGATGCGGCGCTCGCCGTAGGTCACCACCATCTCGGCGTCGGTCTGACCTGGTGTCACGTGCGGCTGAGCCCAATGCGCGTGATGTGCACGACCTGCTCCACGATGGCCTTGGCATGGTCCAGCCCGACCAGATCGAAGATGGGCGGAAGCAATGTCTGGCGAATCTGTGACTCGATGCTGTGCAGGTTCAACGAGTTCTCGGCCATGGCGGTGCGCACCACGCCATCGATCGTCAGTGCCAGATCGGCCAGATGCGCTGTCTCTGCAGCACTCTTGGCGTGCATGGCATCCTCGCCCAATTCCAGCAGGATCGCGCCGTAATAGGCACTGGCATGGGGGTTGTCGGCCAATGCCACCGGAATACTGGGGATCTGCCTGACCTCCAGGCGCTGCTCGAAGGCCTTGAACACGGCGTACTGCTTCAAGGGATGATCGAACATGGCTTCTGCCTCGGCAATGGCCTCACGCAACAGCTCGCCGAAGACTTTTTGCGCGTACGGGTCGCTGGCCAGCTCCTGTTCGATGGTCTTGCGCAGACGCGTCTGGATCAGATCGGCCTCGTTGCGGGTCTTCTCCTCCGACCAGGTCTGCGGATCTTCGCGCTTGCCCAATTCGTGCACGACGTAAGCACCCGAGGATTCACGCACCTCGCGGCCAATCACCTGTTTGTCCACCAGCTTGCGGATCTGCTCTTCGTAGATGCTGTAGTCCACGGTTTCCATCGCATCCTGGCGTGCGGTCCTGCGCAACCCGGAGAAAAAGCGCAGGTCGTGCTTGTAGCGGTCGATCAATGCATCCGGAAAAGCGGCGTCTTCAAAGAAGCTGCGCGAGGAGAGTGCAGTCTGCAGGCACAGGCCGAACTCGGTCAGCACGGCGGAGAAATCGTCGCGCAGTTTCTGCCGCTCGTCGTAATCGGCGCCCTCTTCGTCAGCGACGAAGCGCGGGCTCAGGCGCTGCCTGAACTGCTCCGGATCGTCATGGCTGGCTAGCCCGTCAAAGAACGCCCATAACCTTGCATTGAGCGCAGGCAAGCGTCGGTACTCGGTACTGATCGCCTGGTACAGGCCCTCGATATCGGCCACATCGAAGCCGCCTTGGGTACGGGTTTCCAGGTCCTGATACGCGCGTACCGCCGTGTCCAGTTCGGTCAGGATGCCGCGGTAGTCCACCAGGATGCCGTAGCGCTTGGCGTCGTGCAGGCGGTTCACCCGTGCCACCGCCTGGATCAGGTTATGGCCCTTGAGCGGTTTGTCGATGTAGAGCACCGCATTGCGCGGCTCATCGAAGCCGGTGAGCAGCTTGTCCACCACGATGAGCAGATCCGGATCGCCATCGCCACCGAAGTCGCGTACGGTCTGCCGCTCGTACTCCTGCGGATCCAGCCGTTGGTCGGTGATGGCCTGCTTCCACCATTTCTGTACGTCGGGCAGGGTGTCTTCATCAACGTCGCTGTTGCCCTCGCGGGTATCGGGCGGGGAGATCACCACCGCGCCTGTCACCAGGCCGGTCTCGTCCAGGGCGCGCTTGTAGCGGATGGCGTCGCGCTTGCTGTCGGTCGCCAGCTGCCCCTTCAGGCCCAACGGTTTGATGTTCTCGTTGAAGTGCGCGGCAATGTCCCAGGCGATCAGTTCGATGCGGTTGGCCGCCCCATAAATAGCGCGCTTGCTGGCGAACTTCTTTTTCAGATCCGCGCTCTGCGCGTCCGAGAGCCCGGCGGTGATCTTGTCGAACCAGCGCGTGACCGCCGCCGCGTTGACCTCTAGCTCCGGCACGCGTTCTTCGTATAGCAGCGGGGCCACGGTCTGGTCTTCGACTGCGCGCTGCATGGTGTAGGCATGCAGGATCGGGCCGAACTTGTTGGCGGCTTTCTCGTTCTTGAGCAGCGGGGTGCCGGTGAACGCCAGATAGGCTGCATTGGGCAGCGCCTTGCGCATGCGCTCGTGGGTTTCTCCGCCGTGGCTGCGGTGGCCTTCATCCACCAGCACGATCAAATCGGCCGAGGCGTTGTGGCACTCGGGCAGCTTGGCGGCGGTGGTGAACTTCTGCACCAGCGAGAAGGTGATGCGCTCGCTGCCCTGGCCGATGCGGCGCGCCAGATCGCGGCCGGTCGTGGCCTTGCTGCGCTCACCTTCTTTTTTGGTGCCGACGGCCGAGCCAAACGCGCCGCCGCTGATGAAGTTGCGCGACAGCTGCGCCTCCAGGTCGGTACGGTCGGTCACCACCAGCACCCGGCACTGGGTCAAGGCCGTATCCAGCACCAACGCCTTGGTCAGAAACACCATGGTGAAGCTCTTGCCCGAGCCGGTGGTGTGCCACAGCACGCCGCCCTGGCGTCCGCCGTCGGGGCGACGCGTGCGGATCTGCGCCAGCAACGCGCGGATGCCGAAGAACTGCTGGTAGCGCGCCACGATCTTGCCGACCTTGCGGTCGAACAGCACAAAACCGCGCAGCACCTCCAGCAGCCGGGCCGGGGTGAGCAACCCGGCCAACAGCAGGTCCTGCTCGGTGGGCAGCATGGGCTTGGCCCACAACGCCTGGCAGTAGGCCCGCAGCGGCGCCGGCTTGTCTGCCAGCAGGGCATCGCGGGTAGCCGCAGGCAGTGGCAGGTTCTTGAGGCGGCGCAGCTGCGCCTGGTCGAACTGCTCGTCGCGCCAACGCGCCCAGAATTTGGCCGGGGTGTGCGTGGTGCCGTAGCGCGCCTCGGTCAGGCTGATGGCAACCAACAACTGCGCATAGGCGAATAACTGCGGAATCTCTTCTGCCCGCTGGTTGCGCAATTGCTGGCTCACCGCTTCGGCCACCATCGACTTGCCGGCATGCCCGGCATCGGCGCGCTTGGTTTCGATCACCACCAGCGGGATGCCGTTGACGTAACCCACGATATCGGGCGTGCGCGTATGCGTACCGTGGGCGGAGAGCACCTCGCATTCTTCGGTGATATCCCACAGGTTGTGGGCTGCATCGCCCCAGTCGATCACCGCGATGGTGGGCTGGTGCTTCTTGCCGTCGGGCATGAACTCGGTGACGGTAATGCCCAGCGTCAGCAGTTGATACAGCCGCTCATTGGCGGCCAGCAGCCCATCGCCCAGCGGTAGCGCCGACAGCTCGCGCACGATCTGGTCGATGCCGCTCGGCGAGAGCGGGTAGGTCTGCCCCTTGTAGTCGAAGCGACGGCTCTGCAACGTCTCAATCAGACGCGGCAGCAACAGCACCTCGCGGGTGCTGCCGCGCAGCGCCAGGCAGTGCGCACTGCTCAGGTAGCGCCAGCCCAGGTTGCATAGCAGGTGCAATGCGGGCAGCTGCGCGCTGGCCTGTTCGCGGGTGTCCGGGGCGCTGTGGGTCATGCGTGTGCGGCTTCGTCGGTGGGCAGGCGCACGCGGCGTTTGCCGGTGAGGAGTTGGGACATCAGAATGACTTTTTCCGCCTTGAGTCGAGCAAGCTGATCGCGGAGGTTTTTTACTGTTGAATGGGCTCCGCCGAGGATCGATGCTATGCGCTTTTGCTCGGCAATAGATGGAAGGGCGAGTTCCATGCGCATCACATTCGCTTTGGAAATATTGAAGCGAGTCGAGCCTTGCGCGATTTGTGTCATGAGAGCCCTAATATGAGGTGCGCGCAGTACAAATCCTGCATATTCTGGCAATAAGGTTTTGAAGTCGTTTAGTCGATATCCAAAGCAAAAACTATTCAAGTAAAGTTCGTTCACGTCATCAAGCAGTACCGATGCCATGCCGACCTCATTGGGTGTTTCAGAAGAAATTGTGAAAATAATGTCTCCTGACTTGACTCGAGTTTGGTTTTCGTTTTCCGATATTTTTACTAAGGAAAAGTCTTCAATGTCAATACGATTATTTTTGAAAACGTTGGTGTATGGGATGAATTTAGCGCCGAATCCAAAGTCCTCGCCTTTTTTTCCGGAAAGGCCGCTATAAGTCCGACCAAGCTCACCAAGTGTGAACTTTGCCCAAGGTGAAGGTGTCGAGGTTGTTCGCTGTGTCCCGAGAGTTAGGTCGCGCAGAAGTATGTCCATTTGCTTCTGGCTATTTTTAAGCAATCGTTCCGTGGTGGCGATGGCTTGATCCCAGGTCGAAAGCACTTCGACAATTGCAGCTTGCTCTTGCTTAGGTGGCAGTGCCAACTCAAGTTGTTCAAGCCCGGATTTTGTCAGCTTGTAACGACCTACACCCTGCCGGGAAAGAGTCGCGGTCAGATCCCTGTGCATGAAGCAGTAGTAAAACCATTTCGCCAGGCACTCCTTCGAATCGCCGATAATGTGCGCATGATTGTTGACGTTTGCTTTTCCATCGAAATATAGGGTCATCGGGCGATCCCGAAACTTTAGAAAATGGTCGCCGTCTTCGCCTATGAGCGCAAAGGGTTCATCGATTCGGTAGTGATCGATCGCGTCGAGCTTTCCGGTCGGGCCGAAATACGGATACTCACCAGGCATGTTCGCCCGGTCCGTTGCATTTAGTGGAAATCGCAACGTGTTTCTGATTGTGCAACTCTTGCCGACAGTTGTTTTTACCCATCCATCAGGAAGCATTGCTGGATCCTTCCTTATTCAATTGCTTTGTTATTTCGGTTGGCTGTGCCAAGTTGACACCCCCAACACTTTGCGGTCCAAGCGCTTCTCTACCCGGCATCAACTTCAAATCATCAAGAGGCACGTTTGCCTCCTTACGTGCAGCTATATCCAACAATTCCAATGCCTTGATGTCTTCCACATCCGCCGCCAATGCTTCTGCCGTGCGTCGCTTCGTTTCGAAGGCGGCGTAGCGCTCATGCGCGATCTGCTGCATGCGCTCGTGACTGATGGTGCTGTCATCTTTCAGCAGCGGCCATTCGTTGAACTCGACAAAGCAGTCTACGCACTGGCGCGAGTCGTCCATGCGCAGATCCTGGCGCTGGCTGGCGCGGTCCTCGGCGTAGCCCAAAAACATCAAGGAGATGCGGTTCAACTGCGCGACCTTCTCTGGGTCGAGAGCGTTCCTGGCAATGATGAGATCGTTCTTGCGCACGTGGCTGGCTTTCCCGCCGGTCAGTGCGATGTTGGGCTTGCTGGGCTTGGCGGGTTCGACCGCCGGTTGCGCAGCGGTCTTCTGGCCGTCGGCGGCAGTTGTCACGTCCTCTTTGACAATTGATGCCTCAATCCGAGCCTGTGAGAGGGATGCCCATCGCTGCAAGCCAGGTAAGGCGGTTGTCCGGATGGCCCTGGGAAGGGGGGGGTCAAATTGACCCCCCCCTTTCGGCAAGTGGTTGATTTCCAAAGTGGCAAGGCGGCTGTTCATTTTTTGTCCTTGTCCTGACCCAGTGCCGGCCTGGCGTCCTTCTGCAGCCGCTTGATGCTGGTTTCCGGTGCAGGCAGGTTCTCCGGCAAGGTTCCGCCCAGCTCCTGAATGGTCTTGCGTACCGTCTGGCCCACCTCCAAATGCGTCCGGTTGGCGGCCGTCTTGCCCTGCACGTTGTCGCGGCGCAGCTTTTCTTCGGCCTGCGTGGCACGGAACAGGTTGGCGGCCAGTTCGGTGCTGCCCATGTGGTCGAGGATCGTCTGGCTCTTCTTCAGGGCTTTGCGCGCATGGATGTCCTTTGCGCCCAGGCCGCCATACAACCCCTTGTAGCCGTGGTCCTGGAAGACGGCGTACTCCAGCGGCGTCTCTACACCGGCCTGTTTCGCTGCGGCGGCCAGATCCTTGTTGTGCTGGCTCATCTGGTCGCGCAGGAACAGACGTCGCTGGTTCTCGCTCAGGGCATCGAAATCGACGGCTTCTTCGCCCTGGAGACGTTCGTTGCCGATGCGCGCCAGCCAGCGCTTGAAGGGTTCGGCCTTTGGCGAGGGGATCGATTGAATGATGCGTAATGCGCCTTCCAGCGTTGTGCAATTCAACAACTGCGGCCCGCCCGCCGTGGTGACGCGCAAGGGCATCACCAGGGCGTCCCAACTGCCGGAAAGTGCTTCGTCGCGGCGACGCAAGTTGCGTAGATAGTTTTCCGGACTCTCCGAGTCTGTGAGTGCGACGACCACGTCGATGACCGCAAACCACCATTGGCCTTGGTGCCATGTGCGCCGGACTGCGGCACTGTCGTGTGCCGGGAAGCCCTCGTCAGCATGTGTGGCGATATCTTTTTTTTCGTCACTCATAGCCAAGCTCCTTGAGATAGGCGGCCATCTGCATTTCGAGTGTTGCCAGCTCGCCCTTCAACTGCTCGCGCTCGCGGCGCACTGCCATCAGGTCGATCTCTGCTTCTTCCTCGAAGGTATCCACATACCGCGGGATGTTGAGGTTGTAGTCGTGGCCGGCGATCTCGTCCGGGCTGGCCAGGTAGGCGTACTTGTCTACATTCTGGCGCGCCTGCACCGTGTCCAGGATGCGTTGCAGGTCGCTCTCGCGCAGCAGGTTCTGATTCTTGCCGTCCTGGTACTGGCGGCTGGCGTCGATGAACAGCACTTTTTTGTCTTTCTTCTTGGTGCGGAACACCAACACTGCTGCCGGGATGCCGGTGCCGTAAAACAGCTTCTCCGGCAGGCCGATCACCACGTCCAGCAGGTTCTCTTCGATCAATTTCTGGCGGATGCGGCCTTCGGCGGCGCCACGGAACAACACACCGTGCGGCACCACCACGGCCATGCGGCCGGTGCGCGGCTTCATGGTGGCGATCATGTGCAGGATGAAGGCGTAGTCGCCCTTGGTGCGCGGCGGCAGCCCGCGACGGAAGCGGTCGTGCGGGTCGGTATCGGCGCTGTCGTGGCCCCACTTTTCCAGCGAGAACGGTGGGTTGGCCACCACGATGTCGAAGTGCTTGAGATGGTTGCCGGCCAGCAGCTTGGGATTGCGAATGGTGTCGCCCCATTCGATGCGGTGGTTGTCTTCGCCATGCAGGAACATGTTCATCTTGGCCAGCGCCCAGGTGCTGCCGATCGCCTCCTGGCCGTAGAGCGCGTACTTGCCGCTGCCGGTGCGCTCGCGGATCAGCCGGCCGCACTTGAGCAACAGCGAGCCGGAGCCGCAGGTGGGGTCGCAGATCTCGTCGCCTTGCTGCGGATCCATCAGACGCGCCATCAGTGCGGAGACTTCCGGCGGGGTATAGAACTCGCCGGCCTTCTTGCCGCTGCTGGAGGCAAAATTCTTGATCAGGTACTCGTAGGCATTGCCGATGATGTCGAGCTGCCCAATGCGTGAGGGGCGCAGGTTGAGCGCGGGCTTGGCGAAGTCTTCCAGCAGGTGCCGCAGCAGGTCGTTCTTCTGCTGCTCCTCGCCGAGTTTGTTGGCGTTGAAGCTGATGTCCTGAAACACGTCGCGTAGCTTGCCCAGGTTGGCGTCTTCGATGGCGTGCAGCGCGGTGTCGATGCGCTCGCCGTTGCCGGGGCGGTGGCGCTGGTCGTACAGGGTGTAGAAGTTGGCGCGATGCGGCAGTACGAAACGCTCATTCTTGAGCAGCTCTTCGATCAGGCCGGGCTTGTTGCCGTGCTTGGTTTTGTAGTCGTCGTAATGGTCCTGCCAGACGTCGGAGACGTATTTCAGGAACAGCATGGTCAGCACGTAGTCCTTGTAGACGCTGGGGTCCACGGTGCCGCGGAAGGTGTCGCAGGCAGTCCAGACGGCGGCGTTGATGGTGTCCTGGGCGATATCTGTCTTGTTCATGGGGGGGTTCCAACGTCTTAGGCGAGAAGGCGCTCGGCGAGGATCGCCAGCTCGGCGGTGCGGTTGTTGATCAGTGCGTGCAGGGCGGCGCGCTCTGCCTGTGCGGCCTGCTCCAGCGCAATGACCGCCTGTTGCAGTGACAGTGGAGGCAGGCGGATGGGGGTCATGTCCAACACCGTGCGGCGGATACTCAGCTGGTTGCTGCCCTCGGCCGACTGGCGCAGATAGCGTTGTGCCGGCGCCTGATTGAGTTGCCACGCGAGAAAGGCGGGCAACAACTGCTGCGGTGCCTTCACCCGGATGACATAGATGTGCGGGGAGCACAGCGTGCGTGGCGGCGGTGCCTGCACCAGCGCCGCGAAGGTGTTGGCCCCTCTGGCGATGAACACGATGTCCTGATCCAGGAGCCAGTCGGGGTGTTTACGACCTTCCACCTCTGTTGCGACAAGCGTGTCGTAGGTGCAGAGCCGGGTGCGTGGGACGTCCCTGATTTGGACGACGCGCACGCTGCCCCCGGCAACCTCAGGAATCGACCCGCGAAACGGATAGCCCATGCGGACGTCCGCGTGCTTGGCAAGGGTGGCGATAAGTGCATGATTGGCCATGAAGCGCACAATGAGGTGGAATCCACTTTTTGTCAATAAAATTTTGCTTCATTTGATTTGATGCAATAAAAATGGATGTGCGAAAGCCCGTTGCTTGGTAATCTCATGGTCAAGGAGCGGTGTCTCCTGACGTGAGAACAGGCCATGCGGTGTGCGATGGGAGAAAAGAATGCAGCAATCTTTTGACGGTGATGGCTCCGTGCTGGGTTATTACCTGCCCGAGCACGCGCAAGACCGCCTGCAGAAGCTTGGCGAGCACATGCGTTTTCTGGCGCGGATTGCGGAGCCGCGCACGCGCGCAGAAGAGCAGTCCCCGCAACTGGCGATTCGCATGGACGAGCTGGCGCTCTGTCTAGAGTTGCTGGCAGAGCAGGTGCGTCTGATTCTTGATGAGGCACGCTGGCCGGCGACGCTGCACGCTTCGGTTTGAAGGATGCGGGTGGGTGATGGTGTCGGCGCGGATGCGTGTCAATCCGTATGCGGCCCGTGCAGTGTTTAATGCGTTCGTTGCCCGCGATATGGATGCGTGGCAGCCAAGCCTTGTGCACTCGGCACTAAGCGACGTCCTCCCGCGCTGAGTAGCGATCGGGTTTAGAGTGCGGAGTGGATTTGACCCGCCCCCGATTCCAGGGCCATTAGTCGGTAGAGATTTCGGCCTGATTTGGCGCCTTTGATCGGCCAGTGAGAAGAGTCAGTGCGGTTGAGACACTCCGCTTGCAGGCGTCCGTTGAAGCTCTCTATCGAGGCGCTACCGGTTTGGCGTGCCGCGCCGGGAGAAGTTCAGCTCCCGCCCGTTTTGATACGCCAGCGAGTCATCAATTTATATTCGAGATGAATGCTGTTCGATTTCATGTCGGCTGTTCTCTCCAAGGCAAGGAATTTCGCAGTTGGAGCGAGTCCTGCAGATAGAAGGCAGACTATTTCCGCACCGCATCATGTGGATATTTGGCTATGCGCATTCAAGAGCACGCAAACAGCTCTGCCCGCTCGTTTGATTTGTCTACTCCCGACGCCCTTGCTTCAGCGAACGATCTGCCAGCTGCCGATGGCTGGCCCATGAGTCTGGAATCGTTAAAGCGAAAGGCTTCCCAACGAAAGCCCGTCTCCGGCCACGCTTCAAAACACAAAGCTGGCGAAAATGCCATGGCCGAAATTCAGGAAGCAGAGGCGGTCTATGATGCATTCGTGGTCGCCAAGTATCTTGCCGATCCACTGCATGGCACTGTAGACAATACGGCGGAACTGATCGCGGAAATGCCCAACGCTGGCGAACCGGAACATTCCCCGGAAGCCGACCAACCCGCGCATTCACACGAACACACGCCGATCGATCACACGCCAGTGTCGGCAGACCATCAGACGCAGCATGGTATCGGCGCGGAGCACTCTCTGGATCCGCATCCGGTAGAGCCTGCAGCGCAAGAGAGCCTCCTGCACACCCTGGCTGAGGAGGGGGCGCCGGAAGGCGTTGCCGATCTGGCAATGAGCTTGAGCATCAGTGGCGCCATGCTGCCGCTCTCTGGCCTTGCGATCTACGCCGCCTACAAGGAAACCCGCGAAGTGGCCGAACAACGCGGCGCCCTGCGGCAGCGCGAACGGCAGCTGCGGTCAGAGATGGCATCGTTGCGAACTGTGCCGGAGAGCGGCCCATTGAATGCAGTTGCAGGCGCTCAGGTCCATGCCTTGAGCGAGGCGATTGATACAGTCGCTTACCAACAACAGCGCAACGCACGTGATGGCGCTATCGCGGTGACCTCGATGGCGTCCGCAAGCGTGATCTTTACCAAGGCCACGACAGAACTCGGCATCCAGGGCGGGTTGGCACTCGGCGCCAATAACGCAAATGCTGCTGGCTTGATCGGCCACAGCACCGCCGCCGCAGGCGTCGCGTCGGCGGCCGGTATTGCCGGCACATTTGTGTTGGCTCCGCTGGCAAGCGTCGCTGCCACCGCGCTTGGCGGTACGTTTCTGCACCAGTCACGCAAGGAGAAAACGCGCGTGGTTGCCGATGTGGCGCGTGTCGAAGACTTCATGCAACGCCTGGAACCGGGCGAGCTCAGCCCTGGCGCACAACGCTACCAGCACTTCTTGAGCACCAAGCTGACCCAGCGCAGCGGATTCGCCGGCAGCTTCAACAACTGGAACAAGGGCTTTGTCGTTGGCGGCGTCACCTACACGGCCAGCACTTTGACCAAAACCGGAGTCAGTGCTGCTGTTGTGCTGGGTGCAGCCACCGTGACCGGGCCGGTGGGCACCGGTTTGGTGGTCGGTGCCGGTCTGCTGGGTGCGGTCACGATGGGTGTTGGTGGCCACCAGTTTCTGCTGGCGCATGGCAAGCAAAAACGGTATCGCAACTACGAGACTGCGGAGATGCCCAGCGTGGACCGGGCATTGCTTGCCATGGCCGACCTGCTGCCCACGCCCGAGGCGGGCGTCGCTGCCTCACCGGGGGAAGTGGATCCGCATGGCACACCACGCGTCAGTGACGGTGCCTCGGGAAAAGCGTCGGACACCGTCGTGACGACGGGCACTGGTGACCAGCTGGAGTCTGACCATGTCATGCCCGGCCCAACCGAACACACGGTGGCTGCCCAGTCGGTAGCGGCAAAACAGGCATCGCCTGCAGCCGACGACGCGTCAGCCGCGACGGAGGCGACTGTTGCCGTTCCGCAGCATGGATTCGAACTGCGCAGCGCCCTGTACGCCTGTATCGACGGTCAGGAAAAAGCACGGGACGCGCTCTTGCAGAGCTGCGCCAACGACATGAAGAAACGCTATCGGGCAGTGCCTCGCTCTACCGATCAGAGCCCAGCAACTGGTCAGGCGGCTCAACCGTCCTCGCTCGCCAAGCGAGCCAGGGCAGCGCTTTTTGCTGGGGCGACCTACGGGCGAGCAGTGCTCACCGGCAAACCCCGCGTCGCTGGCGAAAAAGCCGCGCGAAGCTATGCAAAACATACCGATACATTGACCGAAACAGCGTTGAACCAGTGGCTGCAAACGCCAGGCTCGGTCAAGTCGCAGGTTGCGTACATGCAAAGTTGCCTGGAGTTACAAAAGAAATATCTAGACTCGAAACTGCGCTTACGGGTGGAGCTGCCGGCGGAGGATGCTGCCAGTGGTGCAATCCCAGACACAGAGGCCACAGCCACGACGGCTGCGCAGGCGCACGCACGCTTGACCACGCAACTGCATCAAGCGCGTGAGCGCGACGAGTTCCAACTGCGATCTGTCAGCTTGATGTTGGAAGAACTGGGCATGGCAAACGAGGAGCTGGAAAGTTCGGACATGAGAAAAATCCAGCGCGCAGAAAACAGGATGCAGGGGCTGCAACAGCGCCTGATCGCTGCGTTGACCGCAAACGCGATCACGCCGCAGCCAGGAAGTGCGGGCTTTGCGCATTTCTGCATGAAACAGGCCCGGCGGCACACTAGCGATGTGCGCGGCACGTTGCTGGCCACCGAAATGCAGGCCGCGCGCATCCGCGAAGGCGCTGCGGCCGCGGCAACGCCGTCATTCAGCCCTTGAGCGATCAGCAACAGTGGCGTCGTTGCCAGTGGAATGCACACCTGCCGCCACGGCCTGGAGTGGCTGACAACACTTGGCGAGCAGTCTTCAGTGTATGCGGGCTGCGCGCTCAGAACCGCAGCGTATGAGTGGTACGTACCTGTCTACAAAGCCTTGGGCGTATCAATGCTTCGTCGCCTCAACCAGGACTTGGGTGAGCCACCGCGAAACGGAGCGCTGCTCGCCAAACCGCGACACGGGAAGATCGCTTTCAAGAAAACGGATTCGCCTCCGAGAGTTACTTGCATCGTGAATGCCTGACAACATCAACATCAACCCAAACAGGCATTTCAAATAATGGACAGATTATTTAATTTTGACTATAAAAACTATCTCGAAATGACGGAGGCGGCGGATGATCACCGCAATTCTCCGCCCCCTGAAGAACACAGGGAAAACTACAGCACGGGTTACAACATGCATCCGCTGCTTGAATCCCTCCCGCGAAGAAATCCCACGCAAGTGCCTGCCGATAGCTCGGTCCATCAGATGCGCGCAGCCGCGCCGACCTCCAATCGCCATAGGAGTTACTCAAGATTATTAGATCTAAGTGGCGCCTATGGTGATGGCAAAAAAATGTCAGAACTGCTAAGAAGCTTTCCAACTTTTGATTTTTATTTGAAAACCGACGGCCTATCACATCGGGCTGGCATGCAGATGCTTCGGGAATTGAGCGGAGATCAATGCGACCATGTCATAGGTCAAATAATAAGACGAGTTGAGAATTGCCTGGGTCCTGCAAAGCGAGAAATCGCGCTGAGCAACCTGGAGTTGGATTGCAGTCAAAACATTGTGCTGAGCCAACTGACTTTAGATCGCATTGCCAAAGCCAAAGCCAAAGTCAAAGGCAAAGCCAAAGCCAAAGCCGAAGCCGAAGCTAAAGCCGAAGTCGCAGTCGCAGTCGAAGTCGCAGCCAAATTCGCAGCCGAAGACGCAGCCACAGCCGCAGCCGCCGCTGCAGCCCAGAGTGTGATCAGTAAAATTATCGAACATCTACCAATATATGAAACATTACAGAAACTGCCGCGCCACGCGGAGGGTGTGAGCGGGTTCCAGAATTACTTGTGTAAAAATGGCTCATTTGGCCAAGCGTTAATCAACATCCTTGAATACGCCACCCCAGATCAGAAGGAAAGATTGAAGCAGGCAATTCAGAAGCGCCGACAGGCCTTGGCTGCACATAACGCCGTGGCTGCAACTAAGAGTAATGTGCCCAGAACTGGAGTATTCCGGACCCTTTATAAAAATCCAAAGTTAATTCTTGGAATCTCAGGCAAATTAAGCAAAAGAACATGCAGTATTAACGATGCAAGCAGCGGATATTTATCACAAGCAGACCTCGAAAAAATAGTCGACGAGAAAACCGGCGAACTGACTCCTCTGGGTGAAGAAGTGATTTCAGGTGCATCCGAAAGCATCCAGGATGCAATTCGCGCCAATTTCAGAATGCGTTACCAACAACCGGAACTGCCCCCCAACAGCCCCCCTCAGGCCTTTTATCCGCAGGAAGAAAATCCGCCGCCCTCATCGTTCTTCCAGGGGGTGAGCTCATATTGGAGACATGTGGGCTGCGAGCCGGAACCGGACACTCCGCAATACCCCCCTCAAAGCCCAGCTTCGACTTTTAGTGGCCTCTCCTCCATGAGCCATTACGGCCGCGAATTCGACCTCAATACGCCCCAGCAGATCGAGCAGCCAGGGTGGCAGGGCGCCACGCCCGCCCAAAGCACGGACTCGACCTTCGGCGGCCTCTCCTCCATGAGCCATTACGGCCGCGAATTCGACCTCAATACGCCCCAGCAGATCGAGCAACCAGGGTGGCAGGGCGCCACGCCCGCCCAAAGCACGGACTCGACCTTCGATGGCCTCTCCTCCATGAGCCATTACGGCCGCGAATTCGACCTCAATACGCCCCGGGAAGAGCAGCTTTGGAGCACTGATGGGGACTATGGCACTCAGGCTCCCGTGGGGCGCTCGGCCACCCCCGCCATGAGTCCCGAGAGGATTGATGTGGACAATCTGCCGTCGCCCCAGGACGTCCCAGACTCCGAGCTTCCTCCAGCGACGGCCACTTCGTGGCTGCTAGACGGCCATTTGCGCGCCTACACCGACGACCTCGCCCGCCGATTGCGAGGGCAGCCCAATGCCCATTTACTCCACTTTGCCGACTCGCAGGTAGTGACCATGCTGAGCTCCACAGATCCAGACCAACAGGCCCGCGCACGGCGCCTTCTTGTTGGAGACGACGTCCCACCTATCGTGTTCCTGCCGATCAATCAGCGCGACACTCATTGGTCATTGCTCGTCGTCGACCGTCGTAACAAGGACGCTGTTGCGACCTACCACTACGATTCCATGGCACAGATGCAGCAACAGCAACGCTACCTTGGGCAGATGGCGGTCTATCACCTAGACCTTGATTACCAACAAATTCATGAAATGCCCACCGCGATACAGCGGGATGGTTATTCCTGCGGCGATCATGTGCTGACCGGAATAGAGATGCTGGCTCACAGGGTGATCGACGGCACCTTCGACGATGCGGACGGCAGGGACCTGCGCGGTATCACACCAGACCGCGGCCTCATCAGGGGTCGTCTTGCCCAAGCGGAGCAAGCTCCGGCAGAAAGCAGCGTCAGGCAAGCTCCCGAACTGCCCATCGAACAGAAGAAAAAGAAAAGCAAGTGGTGGAAGTTCCAGTAATTCGACCATCGGCGGTAGAGGGGCGGCAGCAAGTCGTTAAAAAGTTCTTTGCTGGCAGCGGGCTAGCTTATTTTTGGCTATTTTTTACACGAATCCCTGCCGACCCTCATTCCGAGCACCAACTGCGACCGCCTGTTGGCCACGCAGTCGTTTTGTTGGCGGCTCTTAACCGATCGAAGCGAACGCTGCGCCCGTCTGATGATAAGCGCGGTGGTTTCTTGGCCGCGCTTACTCCTTCGGCGTGATCCACACCTGCTGCTGCAAACCACGCACGCTGGGCTTGGCGGTGCTGTCCAGATCGAACACCACCACGGTGTTGTCGCCCTTGCGCTGGAACGGTGCCGGGAAGTACAGCGCACGTTGCGCGCCGATGTTCCAGTGGCGGCCCAGGTTGACGCCGTTGGTCCAGGTCACGCCCTTGCCGAAGGCGCGCATGTCCAGATAGGTATCGGTCGGTGTGTCGATGCGCAGGGTGCCGCGATGGAAGGCAGGGCCATCGACGTGATTGCGGGTCCAGCCGCGCAGGCTGTCGGGCGAGCGCATCGGCAGCGGGAAGGCCTGCCAGCCGGTGAGTTGCCGGTTGTCCAGCAGCACCGGGTCGACCAGGCCGGCGCGGCCGTCGGCCATGCGCGGGCCGTAGTTGATGCGGCCGCTGTTTTCCACCAGCACATCGAGCGTGTGTTCGCCGGCCGGAATATCCACGTTGGTGGAGACCTGCTGCAGGCGACGTTCGACGCTGCCGACCGGCTTCTTGTCCAGATACACGCGTGCTACGTCGCGCACCTCGCCCAGGTACAGCGCGCCCTTGCGCGGGCCGGTGACGGTGGTGCGGTAGAGGATGTAGCCGTAATCCTGGCCGAAATGTTCCATCGGCTGCGGGGTGTCGATGGCGATCGGGGCGGGCAGGTTGTCCCATAGCGAGGCGGATTCGCGCAGTTGGGTTTCCGGCAGGGCGGCGATGGCGATCGGTGCCGGTAATGCAGGCGGTTGCACGCCGGTGACGCGGGTGATGGCATCGCGCATCAGTGCGAACTTGGGCGTGGCACGGCCGGCCTCGTCGAGGATGGCGTCGTAGTCGTAGCTGGTGGTCTGCGGGGCGTAATGGTCGCTGGGATTGCCCTGGAAATTGGCACCATTCATGAAGCCGAAACTGGTGCCGCCGATGAACATGTAGAGATTGGCCGAATGGCCCTGGCGCAGGATCCACTCGAGTTCTTCGGTCTGTTGCTTGGCATCGGTGCTGGCGTGCGGCTTGCCCCAGTGATCGAACCAGCCGGCCCAGTATTCGCCAACCATGCGCGGTTGGTCGGGGCGGAACTTGATCAGTTTGTCGAATGCGCTCTTTGCTTCGCCCGGCGCAAAATTCACCACCGCCAAGGTGTCCGGCAAGGTGCCGTTGGCGAGCATGTCGGCGCCGTCTGAGGTGAACAGCAAGGCGTCGTCGAAGCCGGCCTTGACGTACATGGCGCGGTTGTCGGCCATGTAGGCGTGGTCGTCGTCGTAGGAGCCGTATTCGTTCTCGACCTGCACGGCGATGATCGGGCCGCCGTTATGGTTAAGCAGCGGATGCACCTGTTTGGACACGGCATCCAGATAGGCCTGGCTGGCAGCGAGAAAGCGCGGGTCGCGGCTGCGTACGCGGATGTTGTCCTTGCCGAACAACCAGGCTGGATACCCACCGGTTTCCCATTCCGCGCAGGCGTACGGGCCGGGGCGCAGGATCACGTTGAGGCCTTGCGCGGCGGCCTCGCGCACGAACGCGGCCACATCGTTGTTGGCGTTGAAATCGAATTGCCCCTGCTGTGGTTCGACCAGGTTCCAGAACACGTAGGTTTCTACCGTGTTCAAGCCCAGCGCACGCGCTTTTTGCAGGCGGTCTTTCCAGTAGGCACGCGGAATGCGCTGGAAATGGATGGCACCGGAAAGCACTTGGTACGGCTTGCCGTCGCGCACGAACTGCGTGCCCTGGGTGGCGAAGGTGGGCCACTGGTCATCGCTGGCGGCCGTGGCGGTGATGGGCAGTGCGATGGCCAGGGCCAGAACGAGCGGGGCAAGCGTGGTACGCAACATGGGAATTCTCTGCGATGACGAATGACGAATGACGAATGACGAATCACGAATGACGTGGGGCGAGTGACACGGACGAAGGGCTGACAAGGCTGCAGTGCCGGTGCTGCGTGCGCACCGCAGGCTGTCTGTCGTTGCGCCATGCAGCAGGCCGCGGTGGCGCGCGAAGCGGCTTGAACGAGCGCGCCGTTGCGCTGCGATCATCCGAGCGCAGCGCACCAGGTGTGGCCGCCAACGCGTGGCGCTGACGCAACGATCGCGCGCGCTCAGGCGAACGACGGCGGCAGGTCCTCCTTGCTTGCACCGAATGCCAGGTTGGGGGTGGCCCCCATGCGGAATTCCAGCGTGCCGCCAGCGGCCAGATCGGCATGCCGCATCCAGCTGCGCGTGATCGGCGTGCCGTTCCAGGTCAGCGACTGCACGTAGAGGTTCTTGGCGCTGGTGTCGCGGGCAATGATGCGCAACGTGCGGCCGTTGCCCACGTCCAGCTCTGCGCGCTTGAACAACGGGCTGCCGAGTACGTAGTTGCCGCTGACCGGGTCCACGGCGTACAGGCCAAGTGCGCTGAGCACGAACCACGCACTCATCTGCCCGCAATCCTCGTTGCCGGACAGACCATTGCGCGCATCGTGGTATTGCTCGCGCAACAGCCGGCGCACCATCGCCTGGGTCTTGTAAGGCTGCCCGGCGTAGGCGAACAGGTACGCCACATGGTGGCTGGGTTCGTTGCCGTGCGCGTACTGGCCAACCAGGCCGTCGATATCCGGCGGTGCGTCGGCCGGCAACTCGGAGCTGGTGGAAAACAGCTCGTCCAGCTTGGCCAGGAAGCCATCGCGGCCGCCGTACAAATCCATATAGCCATACAGATCGTGCTGGTTGAGGAAGGTGGCCTGCCAGGCATTGGACTCGGTGAAATCGCGCCACTTGGCGATGTGCCCCATGCCGCGCGGGTCGAACGGTGTGGCCCAGCTGCCGTCTTCCAGGCGCGCCTGCACGAAGCCGCTGTCGCGGTTGAACACGTTGCGGTAATTGCGCGAGCGCTCGCGCAGTGCGCGTGCATCGTCGGTGGCGCCAGCGGCCTGCGCCAGGTGCGCGCAGGCCCAGTCGTCGTAGGCGTATTCCAGGGTGCGGCTGACCGCCTCGTCCACCTTGTCGGCGGGGATGTAACCGAGCTTGCGGTAGTACGCCAGGCCGTGGGTGGTGTCGTCCATCGCACGTTTGCGGTACGCCGGCCAGGCGGCTTTGTAGTCGATGCCGGTGAAGCCCTTGGCGTGCGCTTCGGCCAGCACCACCGCCGAGTGGTAGCCGATCATGCAGCCGGTTTCCACGCCCTGCAGCGGCCAGATGCCCACGCCGTCCGGGCACTCGTTGGCGCCGCGCACCAGGCACTGCACCAGGTCCGGCACGCGCTCGGGTTGCACCAGGGTGAGCAGCGGATGCGCAGCGCGGTAGGTGTCCCACAGCGAGTAGGTGCTGTAGTTGTGATACCCCTTGGGTGCGGTGTGGATCTGCAGGTCCATGCCGCGGTAGCGGCCATCGACGTCGCTGAACAACGTAGGCGCCAACAGGCTGTGATACAGGCCGGTGTAGAAGATGCGCCGTTGCGCCTCGTCGTCGCTGTCGATGCGCACGCGCCCCAGTTCCTTTTCCCACGCGGCCACGGCTTGCGCATGCACGCGGGCGAAGTCGAAGTCGGGAAGTTCGGCATCCAGGTTGGCCAACGCGTTGTCCGCGCTCACCGCCGAGATGCCGACCTTGATCAGCAACGGCGCCTCGGAGGCATCCGGATAATGCAGTGCGGCCTTGAGATGCACGCCATCGGCGCTGCGCAGCCCGGCGGCGAGGGGCTGGTCTTCGTTGTACAGCTGTACCTTTTCGAACGGGCGCGACAGCCGCATGGCGAAGTAGATATAGCGGCCCTTGGCCCATTGATAGACACGGCGACCGCCGGTGATGGTCTGTGCGTCGACCACGCGCAGCTGCGCATCGCTCACGCGGGTGGCGATGCCGGGTTTGTCCTGCATGCCATGGCACAGGTCCAGCAGCACATGCGCGGGCTTGCCCTTGGGAAAGTGGTACCGGTGCAGGCCGGCGCGCGCGGTGGCGGTGAGTTCGGCATGCACGCCGCTGTCCTTGAGCCGCACGCGGTAGTAGCCAGGCGAGGCCGCTTCATCCGCATGATCGTAGCGCGAGCGATAGCCGGCGTCGGGATCATCCAGCGGGCCGGGCACCAGCTTGACCTCGCCGGTGGCTGGCACCAGCAACACATCGAGCATGTCGCCAATGCCGGTGCCGGATAGATGCGTGTGCGAAAAGCCCATGATCGAGCCATCGGACTCGTGGTAGCCCGAGCACGAATCCCACACCGCGTTGTAGGTGTCCGGGCTGAGCTGCACCATGCCGAACGGCAGCGTGGCGCCGGGGAAGGTGTGGCCGTGGCCGCCGGTGCCGATGAAGACATCGACATGGCGGGTGAGGTCGGCGCGGGTGCGCGCATCGGCCGGCAGTGCGTAGGAGCCGGCGCGTGCGCGGGCGAGGCCTGTGGCCAGAGCGCCGCTACCGAAGAGGGCTGCTGCGATGGCGCCTTGTAGAAAACCGCGTCGTGTTGCCATGTGTCTGGTCTCGGAGTTTGCGGGCCGATGCCGGGGCACCCTCATCCGCCCTTCGGGCACCTTCTCCCGGCGGGAGAAGGGAAGATCAAGTGCTCTGTCATTCCGCCTGGAAAGGAAGATCTAGCGCTTCGGACGATCAACTACTGCGCAGCAACTGCGGTTTGCGCTGATGCAGGTCGATGATGAGTTCGCCGAACAAGGTGTTGGCCCAGGCGAACCAGTCACGCGTAAATGTGGCCGGGTTGTCCTTGTCGAAGGCCTCATGCATGAAGCCGGTGCCGGCATGCGTGGTCTTGAGCCACTGCAGGCATTGGCGCAGCTGCGCATCGTCGTCGCTGACCAGCGCGTACTGGACGATCGCCATTGGCCAGATGGTACCCATGCCGCTATGCGGGCTGCCCACGCCTTCGGCCGCGGTGCCGCGCGAGAAGTACGGGTTGCGCTCGCTCCAGGCCAGTTGACGTGTGCGCAGGAACACTGGGTCGGCGCGATCGCAACACCCCAGGTAAGCCAGGCTGAGCAGCCCGGGCGCGTTGGCGTCGTCGATGAACAACTGGTTGCCGTAGCCGTCCACTTCAAACGCCCAATACGCCTGCCCGTCGCTGTCGCGCATCTGCCCGAACTGGCGTGTGGCGGTTTCCACTTCGTCGGCCAGCGCCGTGCAGTCGGCCGCGAACGCGCTGTCGCGATGGATCTGCGTGCTCATGCTGGCCAGCTGCCGCAGCGAGGCCACCGCGAACAGGTTGGCCGGCACGAACAACGGGAATACGCAGGCATCGTCGGACGGGCGGAACATTGAATGGATCATGCCGTTGGGCTTGGTCGGCTGGCCGTAGCCTTCCAGCACCAGCGTCTCGGTGGCCAGCGGCGAGGGGCGCTGGAACACGTACGGGCCGCGGTTGTCCTTGCGCTGCTGTTCGCGGAAGGTGCGTACCACCACGTGCATCGCCTCGCGCCAGTCGTCGTCGAACGGCGCGGTGTCGCCGGTGGCACGCCAGTATTCGTGCGCGATGCGGATCGGGTAGCACAGCGAATCGATTTCCCACTTGCGCTCGCCCACACCGGGCTTCATCTCGGTGATGTCGTTGAGCGACCACTTCAGGCGCTGGGTCTGGCCATCGGGCAAGAACGCGTTGGCATACGGATCGAGCTTGATGCAGGCGGCCTGGCGCTGGATCAGGCCATGGAACATGCGCCGCAGCGCGGGGTCGCGCCTGGCCAGCGGCACGTACGGATGCACCTGCGCGGACGAATCGCGCAGCCACATCGCGTGGATGTCGCCGGTGATGACGAAGGTGTCCGGCTTGCCGTTGCGGGTGCCGGTTTCCACCGTGGTGTCGAGCGTGTTGGGGTAGCAGTTCTCGAACAGCCAGGCCAGTTCCGGGTCGGCGATGCGCGCTTTGATCTGGGTGATCTGCTGCTCCACCGCGGTGCTGACGAAGCGGCGCTGCGCCTTGGGCGGACGCTTGCTGACAAAACCCGAGGCCGGCGACGAGGTCGCTGCGCGTGCACCGGGAATGCCGCCGATCAGCGCGCTGCCTGCGGCGGCGCCGAGCATGCCCAGCATCGTGCGTCGCGAGACGCCGGCGGTAGTGGGTTGCGTGCTGTCGTCGCGCGCTGGCTCGGTGATGCTGTCTGTGGGGATCTTACGCATGGATACTCCTGATGCCGCGCCCGTGCTGCGGGCGCGTGGTGTTCGTGACGCGCATGCCGGCACTGCGCCGGCGCGCTGCGAATGGCCCTACTTTGGCAGCGGTGCGCGGCCCTGGATGGTGAGCGCCACGCTCTGGCCGGGGGCGCCGGTGTCTGGCTGGCCACCACCGACGAACAGCCGGTAATCGCCGGCTTCCACCACGCGCGTGCCTGTACGGTCCACATCGCTCAGGGCACGCGCATCCAGGGTGAAGGTGAGCGTGCGCTGCTCGCCGGGTTGCAGATGCACGCGCTGGAATCCAACCAGGCTGCGCAATGGCGACTGCGGGCGGTCTGGATACTGCAGATACACCTGCGCCACTTCATCACCCGCGCGTTCACCGGTATTGCGCACGGTGGTGGTCACCTGCAGCGGGCTGCCGGCCTGCAGCGTAGTGACGGACAGGCGCGGCGTCTCGTACGCAAAGCGGGTGTAGCTCAACCCGTAGCCGAACGGAAACAATGCCTCGCCCTTGAAATAGCGGTAGGTGCGGCCCTTCATGTCGTAGCTGACGTATGGCGGCAGGTCCTTGGTGGAGCGATAGAACGTCACCGGCAGGCGCCCGCCGGGGTTGTCGTCACCGGCCAGCGCACGGGCAATGGCGGTGCCGCCGGACTGGCCGGGGTACCACGCCGCCACGATTGCATCGGCATGGGTCTTGGCCCAATTCAATGCCACTGCGCTGCCGCTCATCAACACCACCACCAACGGCTTGCCGGAGGCCTTGGCACGCTCCAGCAAGGCCTGTTGCGCGGCGGGCAGGGCGATGTCGTTACGGTCGCCGCCGTCGAAGCCGGGCACGTCGATGCGCAACTCTTCGCCTTCCACATCGGGCGAGAGCCCAACGAAGGCCACCACCGCATCGGCCTGCGCCACGGCTTGTTCGGCTTCGGCCAACTGTGCGGCGGCCGGCGCCAGCCACTCCAGGCGCACGCCCTGGTCCTGGCCGCGGTGTTCGAGTTCCAGGCGGATCTTGCGCGGGCGGGTGTCGTCGAAATGCAGCACGGTCTCCACGCTGCGGCCATCGGCGTTGTGCATGCCGGCCGGCACGTGCTTGTCTTCGGCGTTGCCGGCGACCACCAGCTTGTCGTCGATGTACAGCCGCACCGGATCATGGCCGGTGCAATCGAAACAGCGCGCCACGCGTACTGCCAGCGTGTAATCGCCTGCACTCGGCGGCAGCAACTCGCCGCTCCAGCGCACCGCATAGCGATCGGCCGGCACGCCCTTCGCCGGTGCGACCTGGTCCCAGTTGAAACTCACCACGCGGTCCTGTCGCACCACGCGCGCAGCACCGGTCATGTCGACATTGTCGAAATATTCGCCACGCAGTCCCGGCTTGCCATCGCTGCGCAGTGCGGTCTCCGGAATCATGCCCGGCACACCGGCCGCCAGCGGCGCGCCTTGCGCGCAGCGCACCTGCTGCGCGCCGAAGCGCTGGCGCAGGCCGAGCAGCGGCGTCACCGGCTGCGATGAGGTGCCTTGGTAGTTGGCTTCCAGTGCAGCCAATGCATCGGCGTTGGGGCCGATCACCGCCAGCCGTGTGCCGGCCTTCAACGGCAGCGTGGCGTTCGCGTTCTTCAGCAGCACGATCGACTCGGCGGCTGCCTGCAACGCCAGCGCTCGGTTGCCCGCATTGTCGATGTCCTTGGCGCCGAGCCTGGCGTAGCGGTCCTTGCGCGGCGCCTGCAGCTCGCCCAGGCGGTAGCGTGCGGCGAACAAGCGCACCAGCGATTGATCGAGCAATGCTTCGTCCACTTCACCGCGTTCGATCGCGGTGCCAAGCGCGCGATAGGCAGTGCCGCAGTTGAGATCGTGGCCGGCCTTGAGCGATGCCGCCGACGATCCGGCGTTATCCGGGCGGAAATAATGGAACTGGGTCATGTCGTCCACCGCATCGCAGTCGGAGACCACAAAGCCCTTGAAGCCCCAATCGCCGCGCACGCGGCCGTTGAGCAACCAGTCCGCCGCGCATGCCGGCGTGCCGTGCAGGGAGTTGTAGGCGCACATCACCGAGCCGGCCTGGCCCTCGACCAGCGCGGCGCGGAACGCAGGTGTGTAGGTCGCTTCCACATCGCGCGGGGAGACGTCCACATCGAAACCATGCCGGCCCGGCTCCGGGCCGCTGTGCACGGCGATGTGCTTGGGCGTTGCAATCGTGCGCGGATGTTCCAGGTCATCGCCCTGCAGGCCGCGAATGAAGCCCACGGCCAGTTGCCCGGTGAGGAAGGGGTCCTCGCCATAGGTTTCCATGCCACGTCCCCAGCGCGGGTCGCGGAAGATGTTGATGTTGGGCGACCAGATGGTCAGGCCTGCGTAACGCTTGTGGTCCTTGCCCGGGCCGCCGGCCTGGTTGAACTTGGCACGTGCCTCGGTCGACACCACCGTGCCCACCTGCTGCATCAGCTGCGTATTCCAGCTGGCGGCCAGCCCGATCGCCTGCGGAAACACCGTGGCGTAGCCATTGCGCGCAATGCCGTGCAGGCCCTCGCTCCACCATTCGTAGGCGGGGATGCCCAGGCGCGGAATCGCTGGCGCCGCGTTCATCGCCTGGGCCACTTTTTCCTCGCGGCTCATCTGCGCGACCAGTGCAGCGGCACGCTGTTCCGGCGTGCCGGTGGGCGCTGCGGCCTGAGCGGGCGCACTGGTCAGCGGTGCAGCCAAGGCAAATCCGAGAGCGAGGGCCAGGCGATGCGGAAACACGGACAACGACATCATTTCACTCCTGCCGTGCGGCAGTGGCTGCGCGGCGTTGCATTGGGGTACCCGTCGCGTGGCGACGGGCAGGGATGGATCTGGATGCGGCAGGCCGTGTATCGGCGCTGCCGCGGTAGTGCGACTTCTGGCTCGCGCTGCAGTGCAGGTGCAAAGCGGTGCGATGGTGCGGGCGTGTGCGTCGCGCGTTGCACCAACGATGATGTTCACCGCGGTGCACGCGCCGCGCTCACTGAGCGCAATGTGCAGCGAACTGCAACGTCATTTGCTCTCGGCCGGCTCCGGTGGTGCACCCGCCAGCGTGCTGGCCAGGTCGCGGACCTGCAGCGCAGACTGCAACTGCGCCAGCGCTGTCTTGCTGGTCACGTGCACGGTCAGCGGCTCGCCCGGCAGCAGATCGAAGGCGTTGTCCGACAGCGCGGCGTCCACGTCGCCGAAGGATAGCCACACCTCGCGCGCCAGCGTCTTGCTGGACAGCGTGAGCGCGTAACCATCGCCATCAGCGCGCCACTGGCTGTCGATCGTGGCGGTGGGCAATGCCAGCTGCTTGGCGGCCGCGAAGAACACCACTTCGCGTGAAAGCACGGTATCGCCATCCAGCAGTTCGAACACCGCGTAGCTGCGCTTCGGATCGGCGTTGCCCAGCAATTGCTTGTCGCTGAAGTTGCCCACCTGCAGGCTGCTCAGCGGCTTGAGCGTGGCTTTTTCTTCGCGCTTGCTCAGCACCTTGCCCTCCATGCTCATCACGCGCATGCGCCAGCGCGCCTGCAGCGGCGTGGTGCGGTCGGACACCAGCGAGACCTCGGTCTGGCCCTTGTCGTTGCGCAGCGCGGCGATCATCTCCGGCGCATAGAAGCGGCGTGCGTGGTAGTGCAGCGCCTTCCAGCGGCCGTAGTAGTCCACGCTCGACCAGGAGGCGCCGGGCCACACGTCGTTGAGCTGCCAGTACAGCGAGCCCATCGACTGCGGACGCGAAGCGCGTAGATGCGAGGCGGCCAGGTTGATGCCCTCGGCCTGCATCAGCTGGCTCAGGTAGACGAAGCTTTCGAAATCCTTGGGCTCGCCGAATTCGCGGCGGATATACAGCATTAGCCGTTTGTTGCCGTTGCCCTTGTCGAACTTCTGATGCACGCGCATCACCGGCGATTCCGGATCCATGTCGCCGGGTTCGGCGAACGCGCGCACGGTACGCATGTCCGGGAACGACTGCAGGCCGTATTCGGACATGAAACGCGGAGTGACGTTGAGGTATTCGGTGACCGGCAGCGCCGGGCCGCCCCAGACCTTCCAGTAATGCATGTCGCCGTCATTGGCCTGGTCGGCGGCACCGTCGAAGTTGGTGCCGGGCGAGGTGGACCAGTACGGCACATCGCTGTCGTAGGTGGCGACCACTTCGCGGAACACGGTGCCGAACAGCGTGGTCATGCCGCGCTCGATGCGGCTGCGTTCTTCCGGGTCCACCGACTGCTTGAACTTGACCCGGTCGCCCCAGTTTTCCCAACCGGTCTGCACTTCGTTATTGCCGCACCACAACACCACGCTGGGATGGTCGCGCAGGCGTTTAACCTGCTCGATCGCTTCCTGGCGCGTGTTTTCGCGGAACTCCACGTCATACGGCGGCACCGCGCCACCGAACATGAAGTCCTGCCAGATCATGATGCCCAGCTCGTCGGCCACCTCGTAGAAGTGGTCGTCCTGGTAATGGCCGCCGCCCCACATGCGCAGCATGTTCATGTTGGCATCGCGCGCATCCTGCAGGGTGCTGCGCATGCGCGCCTGGCTGACGCGCGAGGGGAAGGCATCCAGCGGAATCAGGTTAGCGCCCTTGGCAAAGATCGGGATGCCGTTGATCACGATCTCCATGCTCTTGCCGAACTTGTCTTTTTCGCGGCGCAGCTCCACCGAACGCAGGCCGGTGATGCGCTTGATCTGCTGGCTGTCGCCATCGGCATCGCGCACCGTGGCCACGAAGGTGTAGCGGTCCTGCGCGCCGTAGCCGGCCGGGAACCAGCGCTTGGGCTTGGCGATGCGCACCGCCAGATCGATGCGGTTCTGGCCCGGGTCGACCACCGCGTCCTGGGTGAACTGGCCCACGCGTTGGCCATTCGGGCCGAGCACGTCAAGGTTGACCTGCACCGGGCCGCTGCGGCCGGCCTGCAACTCCAGCTGCGCCTGCAACTGCGCACTGTCGGCATCCACGCGCTGCTGGGCGATATGCAGCCCATCCACGCGCACCGCATCCCAGGCTTCCACACGCACGTCTTTCCAGATGCCGGCGTTGACCATGCGCGGGCCCCAGTCCCAGCCGAAGTTGTACGGCGCCTTGCGCACGTAGGTGGAGCTGTGCCGCGATTCGGGCTCGTCGCCGAAGGCCGAATCGTAGGCGCCCGGCAGCGCGTACGGCTGCTTGGCCAGCCACGGCTGGATCTTCTTGATCGGCGAAAACAGCTTCACTTCCAGCACGTTGTCGCCGCGCTTGAGCAGCGCCTTGGCGTCCACGCGCCACTGCCGGAACATGTTGTCGGCGCTGAGCAACGGCTTGCCGTTGAGGGTGACCTCGGCAAACGTATCCAGGCCATCGAACACCAGCTCCACATGCTCACGCGCGAGCGTGGTCGCATCCACGGTGAAGCGCGTCTGGTACTGCCAGTCGCTCAGGCCGGCCCACTGAATCTTGCCTTCGTTGTCGCGGTAGAACGGGTCCGGTACGACCTTGGCGGCGATCAGATCGGTCTGCACCACGCCCGGCACCTGCGCCGGCAACCAAGCCGCGGCCTTGGGGTAGGTCTTGGCCTGTTCCTGCCCCGGCACCAGCCGCACCTGCCAGCCGCTGTCCAGCGTCACGGCCGTGGGCGGCGCTGCCCAGGCCTGCGACATGGCGAAGGCGAGGGCAAGCCCGAGGCGGGCGGGTGCAGGAACACGACGTTGGCGGGACAGGGACATGCAGGGTTCTCCTTGGAGGGATCAGCGCGTGGCGGCGGGGGGCGCCTGCGCGGTGGTTTCAATCAGATGGACGGCGCCGATGGCATACAACGGGCCGGTGATGGGGGCGGTGAAGCGCAGGCACAGATCGTGCGTGCCGGTGCGTGCAGACAGCGCGCTTTCCAGTGTGAATTGTTCGCCGAGCGCGTTGCCCTTGGGCAGCGGGATGCGCGCGAGCAGCTCGCCTTCGCAACCCAGGCGCACTTCGAGTTCGCCGCCGGGTGTCTTGGCCGGGTACTTCTGCACCTTGGACTGCTCGTGCGCCAGGCCGAAGTTGCGCGCCAGGCGTGCGACGTCCACCTTGATCGCGCCCACACCATCCAGCCGCGCCTGCGGATACAGGCGGCAGGCATGGAACAGGTCCACGTTGTAGACCGGCGTGTCGGCGCCCGGCAGGTCCGGCAGCAGCGGCAGGCGCAGGCCCAGCGCCCCTTGCTCGACACAGTGGCGCAGACCCTGGGTGTCGCGGCTCAGCAGCGCGGCACGGTCAAAGGTGCGGCTGCGTGGGGCGGCCAGTGCAATGCCATCGTCGGTGAAGGCGGTGGCCTTGACGGTGGTGGGCAGCTGAATCGCGAACGGCGCCGTGTAGCGCGGTGCATCCGGCGTGGGGTCGCTGCCATCCACGGTGTAGTGCAGGCTGCCGGCGCCGCTCTGGTTGCCAAGCGATACCTTGGCCGGGCCACCGGCCAGTACCGCGTTGACGTCGCCGTCCAGATCGATGTCGGCGGCAAACGCGCCATCGCTGTAATCGATGCCCAGCGCCTGATAACGCTGCAGCTGCGCCGGCATCCGCGCCAGGAAATTCTTCCAGTCGCGCGCGGCCATCGGCGACCACGTCACTTCGGCTACCGCTGCCAGGCGCGGGAACAGCGCGTGGTCGACGTGCCAGCGCGAGGGGATGTATTCGGCCCACAACGCGCCCTGCGCGCCGAGCACATGCCTGGCCTGCTCGGCATTGAGCGCGGCCGGCACCGGGTTGAACGCGTAGACCTTCGAGAGCGGCAGCGTGGTCAGGCGGCCGTTGGGTTCATCGCTGCGCGTGGTCTGCAGGTTGTCCAGATACAGCGAATCGCCCGGTGCCAGCACCACGTCGTGGCCTTGCTTGGCGGCGGTCACCGCGCCTTCGATGCCACGCCAGGACATCACGGCCGCGCTGGCCGGCACGCCGCCTTCGAGGATTTCGTCCCAGCCGATCATGCGCCGGCCATGCTGGGTGAGGTACTGGGCCAGCTGTTCGTTGAACCAGCCTTGCATCGCGTGTGCGTCCTTGACGCCGAGCTTGCGCATCTGTGCGCGAACGGCCGGCGAGGCTTCCCATTGGTCCTTGACTGCCTCATCGCCGCCGATGTGGATGTAGGTCGACGGGAACAGCGTGAGCACTTCATCCAGCACATTGGTGATGAAGGTCAGGCTGCGTTCGCTGGTGTTGAACAGGTACGGGTTGACGCCCCAGTCCACACCCACCTGGGTGCGCACACCGGGGACGCCCACCTCTTCGGGGTAGGCGGCAACGGCCGCCTGCGCATGCCCGGGCATATCCAGCTCGGGCAGCACGGTGATGTGCAGGCGCGCCGCGTAGGCCACCACTTCGCTGATCTGTTCCTGCGTGTAGAAGCCGCCATAGCGCTCCGGTGTGCCGTGCTGGCCCGCGCCCGGCGGCGTGCGCCACGCACCCACCTCGGTGAGCTTGGGGTAGCGCTTGATCTCGATCCGCCAGCCCTGGTCATCGGTGAGATGCCAGTGCAGCACGTTGAGCTTGTGCACGGCCATCGTGTCGAGCACATGCTTGACCGTTGCCACGTCGTGGAAGTGGCGCGCCACATCCAGATGCTGGCCGCGCCAGCTGAAACGCGGCCAGTCGCGGATGGCCACCGCCGGTACCTCGACATCGCCCTTGCGTGCATCCGGGGTCATCAACTGCCATGCGCTCACGGTGCCGTAGAACAACCCGGCGCCATCACGCGCCTGGATGCGGAGGCCCTTCGCGTCGCTATCCAGGCTATAGCCTTCCTTCTGCGCTACCGGTGCCTGCGCGCTGCGTTCCAGGCGGATGCTGCCCGGTGAGGCGCTGGTTTCGTTGCGCACTTCCAGCGACAGGCCGCGCGTGCGCTTGAGCAGCTCGGCGAGATATTCGGCGCTGCGGCGTGCATCGGCATCGCCACCGACGATCGAAATCACCGTGCCGGCACCGATGTGGAAACTGCCACTGCCGCGTGTGACCTGCGCCGGTGCCGGAATCAGGGGCAGCGGTGTGTTGGCGGCAGGTGCCGCGGGGGCGCCTGCACTGGCAACGGCCGGTGCAGTGCCGGCCTCGCGTTGACCACATCCAAGCAGGGCGCTGACTGCAACGCAGCAGACAAGCAGGCGCGACGGCAATCGTGTGGACAGCAGCCGTCGCGACGACATCATGCGTGGAACAGGGCCGGTGTTGGAGATCATGCAATCACATCCCGATGTGGCAATCAGCGCGTGTCATGCAGCTTGCCACGCGCCAGGACACGGCAGCCACGCACAGTAGCAAAGCCGTGGCGAACAACGCAGGGACTGGCGCACGCTTCGTGCGCGCGCCGCCCTGTTGCATGGCGGGCTCAGCGCTGCGCCACCGGCAGCTCGTCCCACACCTTCGGATCTTCAGCGCCCAGCACCCAGCAGCTGAAGCCTTCCAGACCGTACTGCTTCACCATGTCGTAGCGTGCCTTGAAGCTGCGCGCATCCGGGCGGAATACCCACTCGCGCATATCGTCGCGGTAGAAGTAAAACCACGATTCCTGCTCCACCGGATCCCACTGCACGGTGGCGTTCTGTTCGATCGCCAGCGGGAAGGATTCGTCGGCATCGATATACGTGGCCGAGATGTTCGACGCTTCGGTGCCGTCTTCCTTCACCGGGTTGCCGGTGTACCAACGGTAGCCGTAAGTGGCAATACCCAGCGAGAGCTTTTCCTTCGGTACCTGGGTGATGGCGTAGTCCAGGTGCTTCTTCATCCACACCATGCCATCCACCGGGCCGGGCGTGGTCCAGCGGGTGTGCTGGTCGTAGGTCATGATGCTGACCAGATCGGCGGCCTGGCCCAGTGCTTTCAGGTCATACGCACCGCGCCAGTATTCCCACATCCACTTGGAAAACTGGCCGCCTTCGGCATGGCCCGGCGCATTGGGCACCACTGCCACCGACATCTTGAAACCGGCCTTGTGCAGCGCATCGGCGGTCTGCTTGACCATCAGCGTGTAGGCATCGCGATCGGTCCAGGCGATGTTCTCGAAATCGAACTGGAAGCCGTAGTACTTGTGCTGCTTGCCGTGGATCAGCAGCGATTCGATCATGCGCTTCTTGGCCGCTTCGTCATGCATCAGCTTGTGGAAGCCGTCGCGGCCGGTGGTCATCGACAGGATCGGCATCACGCGCAGATTTTTCTGCTTGGCGATGTCGTACAGATACATGTTGGGCGTGCCGTTGACCAAGCCGTTCTGATCCACGCCATACCAGGTGGGCACCACCACATCGATCTTGTCGACATTGGCCAGGAACGAATTGGTCGATTTCTGCGTGTTCATCAGATAGAACAGCGCCGTAGGGTTCTTGGCCAGCGCCAAGGTGGGCGCGCAGGCAACCGCCAGCGCGAGCAACATCCAGGTCAATCGCTTGATCATGAAGACAGGATCCGTCAGGGAGTGGAAGAGGGCGCAAGGTCGATGCGGAACACGTAGGCGCTTTCGCCGACCGGCTTGGCCGGCAGCCGCAGGTGCAAGCCATCGGCCTGTTGTTCGAAGGGAACCTTTTTGCCATTGGCCAGCAGCGTCACCCCGCGCACGCCATCGGCGGCGGTGAGCGAGCGGATCACCGCCTTGCCATCGGCCGGCCAGCCCAGTTCGATGGCATATAGCGCGCCATCGCGGGTGGTGAAGCGGAAATCTTCAGCCGTGTACGGCTTGGTCTTGACGTCCTGGAAGGTGCCGCCCACCACTTCGGTGGGGCCTTCGCCATACACGCGCCACGGCTTGCTGTCGTAGATCGCGCCGCCATTGGTCTTGAGCCACTTGCCGATCGAAAGCAGGATGCCGCGGTCGGTGTCGGGGATGGAGCCATCGGCGCGCGGGCCGATGTTGAGCATCAGGTTGCCGTTCTTGGCCACCACATCGGCCAGCATGTGGATGATGAAGGTGGGCGACTTGTAGGTGTCGTTTTCGATGTAGCCCCACGACGCATTGCTCACCGAGGTGTCGGTCTGCCAATGCGTGGGGTGGATGCCGGTGAGCTGGCCGCGCTCGATATCCAGCGTGCCGGCGCCTTCGGGGAACGCACCCAGCTTGTAGTTCACCACCACGCCACGGTCGGCTTCGGTCCGCGCCGCGCCCTGGTTGTAGTAGTACGCCAGCATGGTCGGCAGGCTGCTGCGGAAGGTGGGATGGGCGATCCACCAATCGAAATAGATCAGGTCCGGCTGATAGACATCAATCAACTCGGTGGTGCGCGCCAGCCAGTCGTCCAGCCACGCCTGCGACACCGGCGTCCAGTCGTTGGCGACATCGGCGTCGTCCTTGCCGGGCAGGCGCACCTGCGCGGGGCCGTACAGCGCCGCATAGCGCGGGTCGTTGACGTCCGAATCGAACTTGCGCCCGCCATCGAAGAACCAGTTGTGCTCGGCGCGGTGAGAGGACAGCCCGAAGTGCAAGCCTTGCGCACGGATCGCGGTGGACAACTCGCCCAGCAGGTCGCGCTTGGGCCCCATCTTCATCGCCGTCCAATCGGACAACTTCGAGTCGTACAACGCAAAGCCATCGTGATGCTCGGCCACCGGCACCACGTAGCGCGCACCGGATTCACGGAACAGCTTGGCCCAGCCAGTGGGGTCGAACTTGGGTGCGGTGAACTTGGGAATCAGGTCCTTGTAGCCGCTGCTGGCCTGCGGGCCATAGGTCGCCACGTGGTGCGCGAATTCCTTGGAGCCTTCCAGATACATGTTGCGCGAATACCACTCGCTGCCGAAGGCCGGCACCGAAAACACGCCCCAGTGAATGAAGATGCCGAACTTGGCGTTGTCGTACCACGCAGGTGATTGGTACGCCTTCAATGCGGCCCAGTCAGGGCGGAACGGCCCCTTGCGCGCGCCGGCTTGCGCTTCGCGCACCAGCCGTGCGCGTTCGGGCGCGTACTGCGCGGTGGCGTCGAGCCACTGCTGGTCGATGACCTCGGGGCTGAGCGTGGTGGCGGTCGGCGCAGTGGGCGATTGCGCAGCACTGAGCGTGGCGGCAGGCAACGCGAGCAACAGACCGAGCGCGAGCATTCGCGTTCTGGGTGCAGCTCCGGCGTGGCGGCGGGATGGAGCCGCAAGGCGGCTATCGGTCGTCATGGGAACTGCACTCCTGTGGGCAAAGACGCACCGGCATCAGGCATCCGGCCCGTGGTTGCGGAAGCGGGACTGGCCATCATCCTTCAGCGAAGGGCGATGGCCAGGTCCACTCAATGTGCACTGCATGCACTGTCGTTGCCCCATGCAACGACAGAAAAAAAGGCGCGCCACCGTGGAGGGTCGGTGGCGCGCCGTCACACCATCAGAACTTGAAGTTGAGCTGTGCCTGGTAGCCGCGGCCGTTCTTGTAGAACGCGGTCGGGGTATCACGCGTGTTGCTGAAGACCCGGTAGGTGGAATCCAGCAGGTTGGTCGCGCCGAAGGTGATGCCCATGTAATCGGTGATCTGGTAGGAGGCGTTCAGATCCAGCTGCTTGTAGGCATCTGCAAAGTCACGCGACTGCAGGCGACCGATCTGGGTGAAGTACTTCGAGCGGTAGCTGTAGTTCACGCGCACCGTCCAGTCGCCGTGTTCCCAGTACGGAATCACGTTGTAGGTATCGCGCGACAGGTACGGCAGGTTCAAGCCGGAGCTGGAATCGGATTCGGCAAAGGTGTAGTTGGCCTGCAAGCCAAAACCCAGACCGAAGGTCTGCTGGTAGTTGACCGACACGCCGGTGACCTTGGCGTCCGACACGTTGACCGGCGTGGTGACCTGGTAATCGCCCGGCCGGGCCGGCGGTGCCGGATTCAACGGCTGCGTGGTGGTAGTGCTTACGATGTAGGAGCTGATGTCGCGATAGAACACTTCACCGGACAACATGCTGGACGGGGCGAAATACCACTCGGCCGCCAGATCGTAGTTGGTGGATTCGTACGGGTTCAGATCCGGGTTGCCGCCGTTGGCGGTCAGGTCACCGGTACCGCTGTTGATGGTGAACGTGCCGGCCAGGTCGGCATAACGCGGACGTGCAATCACCTTGGCCGCCGAGAAGCGCAGCACGGCATCGTCGGTAACGTCATAGGCGATATTGAAGCTTGGCAGTGCTTTGCGGTAATCGTTGGTTTCGGCCACACGGTCGAAGTTGGCGCCGCCGTCGTTGCTCTGCCAGAACTCGGATTTATTGGTTGTGTCGACCAGGCGCACGCCGACGTTACCGCGCCATTGGCCGGATTCGAAGTTCAACTGCGTGTAGACGTTCTGGGTAATTTCCTTGACCTGGAACGAGGCGCCGAAGTCGGTGAGGTACGGACCCTGCGGCTGCGACAATAGATAGTTGCGCACCGAATCCAGACTCGCGGTCGACCAGTTGGTGAGATCGCCACTGGCACCCAAACCGTCGTACAGGCTGCTGGGCGTTCTGCCGGGATTGAACTGCGTCAACGACACTGCGTCGGTGGAGTTGATGCGATTGCCGCGTGCCTCTACGCCATTGTTGTGGTTGATGTACTTGTAGCCGAACTGCAGCTTGGTGAACGGGCCCCATTCCAGGTCGCGCGAGGCGTCCCACTGGAAGTACTTTTCGTCGTCCTTGCTCTTCTGGTAGGCGATACCGCCGGCCTGCATGATAGGCGTCCCTGTACCGGGAACATTACCCACCTGACCTGGTGCCAGGCCTGCCGGATTGCCCGGTAACACCCAGTTGGCCGCGCCACCATTCTCATAATTGACCGCAGTGTTGCGGCCATCAAAGGCGTAGTTATAGCCGCCATCCTGCATCAGGTACTTCATCAGGTATTCGGGGTTCTTGCCACCCGTCGCCTCGGTGTAACCACCCTGCGTGGTGAAGACCCACTTTTCGCCCGACCAGTCGTGACGCAGGTTCAGGCTTTTGGTGGTAACAGTACTTTCGCGATAGATCGTGTCCAGCTGCGAATAGGGTTGGGCAAGACCGTTATCGGCGAAATTTGCAGACGTGACCACGCCATCCTGTACTGTCGCCCTATCGATCAGACGCATATTGTTGATCTGGACCTGGTTTCCGTTCGCGTCCAGCGACCCATCGGCTGCCGGAGAAGAACAGTTCGGGCAGACATAGCGCGCCTGGCTGAAGTTGTTGTACTTGCCCTTGATGTACAGACCGGTCAGGTTGAACTCGTTCTGCTCGTTGGGCTTCCACTGCAATGCACCCTGCAGGCCGCTGCGCTCGCGGGTCTGCTGGAAGAATGCACTGCTGATGCCGGCCGGCACGCGGGCGGTGGCCACATCGCTGCCGTCGCCGGTGATGGTGGCGCTGGCGGGGATGTTGGCACCGGTGGTGTAGCCGAAGTATTCGATACCGGCGCGTGCCAGGTCCTGCTTGTCGTGCGTGGCGGAGATCAACGCGCCGAAGGTTTCGTCGTCGTTCTTCCAGCTCCACAACGCCGAGCCGCGCGGATTACCTTCTTCCGAGCGATCGTTGTAGTTGTAGCCGATCGAGCCGCGGATGGTGTTCTTGGGCAGGTCCAGCGGCTTGCGGGTGTGCACGATCACGGTGCCGCCGATCGAGCCTTCGTCGATGCGCGCCTCGGGGGTCTTGTAGACCTCCATCAGGCCGATGATTTCCGGCGACAGCAGCGTGTAGTTGAAGGTACGGCCGCTGGTGTCGGTCGGGTTGCCGCCCCAGTCGCCGGAGGCGATGGTCTGGCCATTGAGCAGCACGCGGTTCAATGCCGGGTCGGTGCCGTTGATGCTGACCTTTTCGCCTTCGCCGAACTGGCGGTCGACGCTGATGCCCGGCAGGTGCGAGAGCGATTCTGCGGCGTTGATGTCCGGGAACTTGCCGATGTCTTCGGCGCTGATGGCGTCGACGATCGAGTTGGCCGAGCGCTTGACCGCCTGGCTCTTCTCCAGCGAAGCGCGGTAGCCGGTGACGGTGATCGTGTCCAGCTCGGTGGTGGACGAGGGCGCGTTTGGAGCAGCTTGCGGAGCGGCTTGCTGTTCTTGTCCGGCAGCCATGGCAGCGCCGGAGTAGTACAGGGCGGCGGTAATACAGAATGCTAACGTCGTGGTGCGGCTGTGCATGGCTAAACCTCGTTGGTTAGTGCTTTGAGCGCGGATGGCCCGTGGTGAGGCGCAACGCGCTCGGCGTGGCCGGCAAAACAACACGCCCTGACCGATCGCGGTGATCGCCTGACCGAACTTCGGGCGAAGTGCGGCTGCGGTAATTCGCGTGGTAGAGGAGGTGTCCCCCGTGTGGTGGTGCAGTGGAGCGAACGCGACATCTGCGAGTGCAGCGCCCCATGACGCGTGGCTCGCAAATCTGGATGTTCCGGGCGAGGGGCGCGCCAATCCGTACAGTCGTAAAACAGTCCATGGCCCCTCCTGCCTGAACTCCGATTTCAATCGAGTCTCGCGTAGCGTTGACAGCGTTGTCAACACATCGTCACAGATCTCTGAAGTGGCTGCGATTGCGCTGCAATGCAGCATTTTTGTGCGGTGGTTTGCGGAACGCCAGCGGCGCTGCGCAATTGGGCCGCACGCGATGTGTGCAGCCATCGGCCGTTTCTATGGCTGATGTGCAATTCAAGCCGACATCACTAAAGTTTGTGCCGGAATCACCATTACCAGCGCTGATATTTGTTGGATGATGGAATTTGCCGCGCGCGCGACGCAGTACGCGCGCGACGGTTGCGTTACAGGACGATTGCTGACAACGTTGTCTACCCGCTCGCCGTTCGTCGGCCAGCAGGACGATGTCGGCCCCGCTGCCACTTATCAGGAGAATGCGTGAGCGCAAGCAGCCCAATGGAAGCGGTGGCATTTCCGCGCCCCGAAACCTTCGTTGCCGCCGATGTCGGAGGAACGCATGTGCGCCTGGCGCTGGCCTGCGAGAGCAACGATCCGCGCAAGCCGGTCACCGTGCTGGATTACCGCAAGTACCGCTGCGCTGATTACCCGGGCCTGGCCGAGATCATGGCCGCGTTCTTTGCCGAGCTGTCCTGCGCGCCGGTGCGCCGTGGCGTGATCGCCAGCGCCGGGTATGCACTGGAAGATGGCCGTGTGATCACCGCCAATCTGCCGTGGGTGCTGGCGCCGGAGCAGATCCGCCAGCAGCTCGGCATGCAGGCCTTGCACCTGGTCAACGATTTCGAAGCGGTCGCCTACGCGGCCAATTACATGACCGGCAATCAGGTCATGCAGCTGTCCGGCCCCGCCCAGGGCGCTCCTGGCCCGGCGTTGGTGCTCGGCCCGGGCACTGGCCTGGGCGCGGCGCTGTGGATTCCCAATGGGGGGAACTCGGTGGTGCTGCCGACCGAGGCCGGCCACGCCGCACTGGCGGCAGCCAGCGATCTGGAAGTGGCCTTGCTGCAGGAGTTGCGCCGCACGCGCACCCATGTGGCGACCGAACACTTTCTCTCCGGCCCGGGCTTGCTCACGCTGTATACCGCGCTGGCCACGCTGCGCGACGCGCCGGCGGTGCACGCCACCCCGGCTGCGGTCACTGCCGCAGCACTGGCGGGTGACGACGTGCTGGCGCACGAGGCGCTGCAGACGTTCTGCGGTTTCATGGGCAGCGTGGTCGGCGACATGATGCTGTTGTACGGCGTGCGCAGCGGTGTGTATCTGGCCGGTGGTTTCCTGCCGCAGATTGCCGACTTCATCGCCCGCAGCGACTTCGCTGCCCGCTTGCTCGACAAGGGCCCGCTGCGCCCTGCGCTGGAGCAGGTGCCGGTGCGCATCGTCGAACATGGCCAGCTTGGCGTGATCGGTGCCGCCAGCTGGTTCCTGCAGCACGGCCGCTAAGCGCCCGGGTTTCGCGGGGCGCGGAGGCAGCATGCGTTCGGTACGCAGCGCTACCACGCGCCTGGTGTAGCCGGACACACGTAGGAGCGCTCTCGGGCGCGATGAAGCTCTACCGGTAGAGCCCTCGCGCCCAAGGGCGCTCCTACATAAGAGCGGATCGCCTCACAGCCAGCGCCTGGTCCGCGGAATGCTTGGTCAGCGCGGTACGTGCCTGGCTGAAGTCCGCCCTAAGATTCCCAATTCGACTGCTGCGCGCCGTCATCACGCAACCCGCTGATGCCGATGTCGAGATGCGCGGCTTCGATAGGTAAGCAGGGATAAGTAAGCAGGAAAGTCACAGCACATCGTAGGAGCGCCCTCGGGCGCGATGAGGCTCTACCGATAACGCCCTCGCGCCCGAGCGCGCTCCTACAGAAACGTAGCCCTGACAGGGCGTGCCTGGCCAGTGCCGCACACACACGAACAACCGGCCCTACAAATCCCCAAATCGCGACTGCAGCGCCGCAATCGCTGCCAATCCCGCGGTTTCGGTGCGCAGGATGCGGGGACCCAGGCGCAAGCCGGTAAAGCCGGCCTCGCCCAGCGTTGTGCGGTCGCGCGGTGACCAGCCGCCTTCCGGGCCAATCGCCACAATCAGCTCTTGCCCGGGCTGCACCGCCAGCGTGCCCAGGCGATGTTCGCCGTGCGGGTCCAGCGTCAACCGCAGCGCCTGTGCATCGCTTGCACGCGCGGCGTCCTGCAGCGAGGAAGGCGGTGCCAGCGAGGGAATGCGTGCGCGCCCGGATTGCTCGCAGGCCGAGACAATCACGCTGCGCCAATGCGCCATGCGTTTTTCCAGGCGCGCGGCATCCAACTTCACCTCGGTGCGCTCGGCATTGACCGGCACGACCGCTGTCACGCCGAGCTCGGTGGCTTTCTGCAGAATCAGGTCCATCTTCTCGCCGCGCGCAATGCCCTGCAGCAGGGTGATTGCCAGCGGCGGTTCGTTGCTCACTGCCTCGACGCGCTCGACCACAGCCCGCGCCTCGCGCTTGCCGGCCACGGTGATGCGTGCGTGGTAGTCACTGCCGTCGCCATTGAACAGCACGCAGGCATCGCCTTCGCGCAGCCGCAGCACACGCAGCAGGTGGTTGGCCGATTCCTCCGGCAGCGTGACATCGCCGCCGCTGTGCAGCGGCAATGCAACATACGAACGGGTCAGGCGCATGCAACGGCCTTGGCGATGGCGTGGCGGGTGGTGTCGGCAAGCAGCGCAAGCTGTGCGTCGTCCACGCAATACGGCGGCATCCAGTACAGCACGTCGCCCAACGGGCGCAGCACCACGCCACGTGCCAATGCAGCGCGGTAAGCCTGCAGGCCCACGCGCGCGGCGGCGGGGAAGGGCGTGCGCTTGTCGCCGCCCTGGGTGAGCTCGAAGGCCACGATCATGCCGGCCTGGCGCACGTCGGCCACCGCGCTGTGCTCGCCGATCTGCGCAGCGAGCTGGGTCATGTGTGCAGCGGTACGTTGGTTACGCGCAATGATGTCGTCGTCGGCGAAGATCTGCAGCGTCGCCAGCGCCGCCGCACACGCCAGCGGGTTGCCGGTGTAGCTGTGCGAATGCAGGAAGGCGCGCTCGCGCGAGTCATCCAGAAACGCGTCATACAGCTGCTGCGTGGCCAGTACCGCCGACAGGGGCAGGAAGCCACCGGTGAGTCCTTTCGACAGGCACAACAGATCCGGCATCACGCCGGCCTGTTCGCAGGCGAACAAGGTGCCGGTGCGGCCAAAGCCGGTGGCGATCTCGTCGGCGATCAGGAACACGCCATGCGCATCGCACAGTTCGCGCGCGCGGCGCAGGTAGGCCGGGTGATACATGCGCATGCCGCCGGCGCACTGCACCCGCGGCTCCAGGATCAAGGCGCAGATTTCGCCCGGGGATTGCTCCAGCAGATGCTGCAGTGCATCGGCCGCCTGCAACGCGTAGTCCTCGGCGCTCTGTCCCGGCTCGGCCAGGTACGCATCGGGCGAAGGCGCGAAGATCGATTCCAGCAACAGCGGCGCGTACACGCGGCGGTACAGCGGAATGTCGCCCACCGACAGCGCACCGATGGTCTCGCCGTGGTAACCGTTCTCCAGCGCGATGAAACGCGTGCGGCGGTGCTCGTCACGGTTGTGGAAATAGTGGAAGGCCATCTTCAAGGCGACTTCCACCCCGGCCGAGCCATTGTCGGCGTAGAACACCTTGGCCAGTGGCGCGCGGTCGGGCTGGCGCGGCGCGATGGCCAACAGCCGCTCGGCCAGTTGCACGGCGGGCGCATGCGTGAAGCCGGCCAGCATCACCTGTTCCAACCTGCCGGCCTGCTGCGCGATGGCCGCGCCGATGCGCGGTTCGGCGTGTCCAAACAGGTTGGTCCACCAGCTGCTGACCGCATCCAGATAGTGGCGGCCATCGTGGCCGATCAGCCAGGCGCCGTCGCCACGTGCGATCGGCACCAGGGGTAGTGTGTGCGGGTGCTCGCGCATCTGGGTGCAGGGGTGCCACACCACCGCAAGATCGCGTTGCCGCCAATGTTCGGCAGCTTCGAAGGCTGCCGGGTCTGCTAGGATTTCGGGCTCATGAACATGTCGATGCATCTGCCTATTCTATCGGCCGGCTCCGCCGCTGCGTGCTGCGCATGAGCACGCGTCTGCCGACCATCCACAAGATCACCGATCTGGGCGAAGGGCCGTTCCGGCGTCAGCAGCTGGATCTGGAATTTTCCAACGGCGAGCGGCGCCTGTACGAACGTCAGCTCAGCCAGGGCCACGGCGCGGTGGTGGTGGTGCCGATGCTCGATGCGCAGACCGTGCTGCTGGTACGCGAGTACGCCGCTGGCGTGCACCGCTACGAGCTGGGCCTGGTCAAGGGCCGCATCGATGCCGGCGAGACGCCCGAGCAGGCCGCCGACCGCGAGCTCAAGGAAGAAGCCGGCTACGGCGCGCGCCAGGTGCAGGTGCTGCGCGCCATGACGCTTGCTCCTACTTATATGAGTCACCAATCCTGGCTGGTGCTGGCGCGCGACCTCTACCCCGAGCGTCTGCCCGGCGACGAACCCGAAGAACTGGATGTCATCCCCTGGCCCTTGGCACGCCTGGACGAACTGATGCTGCGCGAAGACTTCTCCGAGGGCCGCTCCCTGGCGGCCCTGTTCATTGCGCGCGAGTGGCTGGAGCGCAACCCATGATCCGCATCCCGATGGAATTGCGCGAGACCGTGATCGCGATCGCGCGCCAGGCCGGCGACGCCATCATGGAGGTGTACGCGCAGGATTTCGCTGTCGAGATCAAGGCCGACGCCAGCCCGTTGACCCAGGCCGACCTGGCCGCCAACCGCGTCATCGTGGAAGGCTTGCGCCGGGTCACGCCGGATGTGCCGGTGTTGTCGGAAGAGTCTGTCCACGTGGCCTGGGAAGAACGCCAGTACTGGACCAGCTATTGGCTGGTCGACCCGCTGGATGGCACGCGCGAGTTCGTCAAGCGCAATGGCGAGTTCAGCGTCAACATCGCCCTGATCCACATGGGCGCGCCGGTGCTCGGCGTGGTGCAGGCGCCGGTCGATGGGCGGGTCTGGTATGCGGCGCGCGGTGAGAACGCCTACCGCCGCGATGGCGACCGCGACGAAATGCTGCATTCGCGCACGCCCGCTGCTGCCCCGTTACGGGTCGCCGCCAGCCGCTCGCATCGCGATGCACGCACGGCCGCCGCGCTGGAACGCATGGGCCAGATCGACGTGGTGGCGCAGGGCTCCTCATTGAAGTTCTGCCGCATCGCCGAAGGCGAGCTGGATGTGTACCCGCGCTTCGGTCCCACCTCCGAGTGGGACACCGCCGCTGGCCAGTGCGTGCTGCATGCCGCCGGTGGCGCGTTGCTCGCGGCCGGCACCGGCAAGCCGTTCCGCTACAACCGCCGCGACACCTTGCTCAATGGCGACTTCATCGCCCTGGGCGACCCCGGCTTGCCGTGGCGCGACTGGCTGGTGTAAGCCTGCCGCCCCGCCGTACCCAACGAGAGATCCGATGAGCCAACCTCCTTCCAGCGGCGACGTCGCGCACCTGCTGCAGCTGATGGCGCGCCTGCGCGACCGCGAGCAGGGCTGCCCGTGGGATGTCGAACAGACCTTCGCCACCATCGCGCCGTATACCATCGAAGAAGCCTACGAAGTGGCCGATGCGATCGATCGCCACGACCTGCCCGGCCTGCAGGACGAATTGGGCGACCTGTTGTTGCAGGTGGTTTTTCACGCGCAGATGGCGTCTGAGCAAGGTGCCTTCGGGTTTGCCGACGTGGTCGCCAGCATCAGCGACAAGCTGGTGCGTCGCCATCCGCATGTCTTCGGCGCGCAGCAGGTGGATGGCGCGCAGGCAGTGAGCGCCAACTGGGAGCAGATCAAGCGCGAGGAGCGCCGTGCGGCGGGAGAGAAAGACAGCTCCGCGCTGGCCGGCATCGCACGCGGGTTGCCGGAGTGGCAACGGGCCACCAAGTTGCAGTCGCGCGCGGCGCGGGTCGGTTTCGACTGGCCCGGCCCGGCGCCGGTGCTGGAAAAACTGCAGGAAGAAATCGATGAGCTGCGCGTGGAGTTTGCGCGTGGCCCGGTCGCCGACAACCAGGCACGACTGGAAGACGAGTTGGGCGATGTGCTGTTTGTCTGCGCCAACCTGGCCCGGCATGCCAAGGTGGATGTGGGCGCGGCGTTGCGCCACGCCAACCTGAAATTCGAGCGTCGCTTCCGCGCGATGGAGGCATATGCCCAGGCCGACGGTACCGCGCTGGACGCGTTGTCGCTGAGCGAACAGGAAGCGTTGTGGCAACGCGTCAAGCGTGACGAGCCCGCCGCGCAGTGAGCGCAGCACTGACCACGCTGCTGTTGTTCGTGGCCACCGCGGTGGCCGAGTTGGTGGGTTGCTACCTTCCTTATCTTTGGCTGCGCAAAGGCGGCAGCGTGTGGCTGCTGCTGCCGGCGGCACTCAGCCTGGCGGTGTTCGTCTGGTTGTTGACCTTGCACCCGGCCGCCAGCGGCCGCGTGTATGCCGCCTATGGTGGCGTCTACATCGCCACCGCACTGCTGTGGTTGTGGTGGGTGGACCGGGTGACACCCACGCGGTGGGATCTGCTCGGCGCCGGCTGCTGCCTGCTGGGCATGGCCATCATCATGTTCTCGCCGCGCTCCGGTTGAGTGCGCTCGTGCGGGTGGGTCACAGGCATGCAGTGCCTTGCCATCGCGCTGCACGTTGAGGCAAAGCCTTTCCACACCTTCTTAGAACCTGTTCACGATCTTCTGAGTAATAGCGCCAAGAAGGCCAAATGGATGAACTGCAGGCTGGTGTTGAGTTTGCGCTCGCAGTTCTTCCATAGCCTTCGGTTCTTCTCCAGCCAAGCAAAACTACGCTCGACGATCCATCGCTTGGGCATGACCTTGAAGGTGTGCAGTTCGCTGCGCTTGGCAATCTGCACCGTGAGCTGCTCGCCTAAAATCTCTCGCACGCCGTCGGCAAACCGTACGCCGGTGTAACCGCTGTCGCACAGTAAGCTTTGTACATGCGTCAAATTTGACTGGCAGCGCTCCAACGCCTGCAGCGCACCTTTGCGGTCGGTCACCTCCGCCGTCGTCACCGCGATTGCATGGGGCAATCCCTGAGTATCAACAGCGATATGCCGCTTGATGCCCGACACCTTCTTGCCCGCGTCATATCCCTTTTGCCCTGCTGTGTCCGTGTTCTTTACGCTCTGCGCGTCCACGATCAAGAACCTGGTGCAGGCGTTGCGCTCCTGTCTGGCGCGGGCCACGCCAACCTGATTTTTTAAGTGCCTGCTCCAGCAGGCTCACTCCCTCATCGTTGCACTCGCTCCACTTGGCAAAGTACGAGTGCACGGTCCGCCACTTTGGAAAGTCGCTGGGTAGCGCTCGCCATTGGCAACCGGTTCGCAGCAAGTACAACACTGCGCACCACACCTCATACACATCCACACGGCGTGGCTTGGTGCGCTTACGCGCTTGTTCCAGGATCGGCAGCACGTGTTCGAACTGCTCCCGGCTCATGTCACTTGGATAGGTCTTTTGGCGCATCCGCATAGTCTGCACTGATCAGGAAAGATCGTGAACAGGTTCTTATGCGTCGCGGTAAGAACTGCCTTCGGCAGGTCCGAGACAGATCGCCGTGGCTGCTGCACTGCGCAATGCGAGGGGATCACGCGCGTACTGATCAAGCGCCGCGCACACGCGTAAGGTTGGTCATGCGCAGCGCCTATGCGCCGCCTGCGTGATTGCCCCCATCGATGATCTGCCGCGCGTGCGTTCCGTCTTCCAGCGCATTCGGGCACTCCACGCACAGGCCTATACTTGGGCAAGGATCGTTCGCTTCGGGGAAGGAGTCGCACATGTTTCCAACATCGTTCTTGGCAATCGTGGTTCTGGTCGCTGGCGTCATCGTGCTGTTCAAGACGGTGCGCATGGTGCCGCAGGGATTCGAATGGACCGTGGAGCGCTTCGGCCGCTACACCCACACGATGACGCCGGGCCTGCATTTCCTGATTCCGGTGGTCTACGGCGTGGGCCGCAAGATCAACATGATGGAACAGGTGCTCGACGTGCCCAGCCAGGACGTCATCACCAAGGACAATGCGGTGGTGCGCGTGGACGGAGTGGTGTTCTTCCAGGTGCTGGACGCGGCCAAGGCCGCCTATGAAGTGTCGAATCTGGAAATCGCCAGCATCGCCCTGGTGCAGACCAATATCCGCACGGTGATCGGTTCGATGGACCTGGACGAATCGCTCAGCCAGCGCGAAACCATCAACGCGCAGCTGCTCAGCGTGGTCGATCAGGCCACCAACCCGTGGGGCATCAAGGTCACCCGTATCGAGATCCGCGACATCCAGCCGCCGCGCGACCTGATCGATTCGATGGCGCGGCAGATGAAGGCCGAGCGCGAGAAGCGCGCGCAGATTCTCGAAGCCGAAGGTTCGCGCCAGTCGGAAATCCTGCGCGCCGAAGGCGAGAAGCAAGCCGCCGTGCTCGAAGCCGAGGGCCGCAAGGAAGCCGCGTTCCGCGATGCCGAGGCACGCGAGCGCCTGGCCGAGGCCGAAGCCAAGGCCACCCAGATGGTGTCCGATGCGATCGCTCAGGGCAGCGTGCAGGCGATCAACTATTTCGTTGCGCAGAAGTATGTGGAAGCGTTCAAGGCGCTGGCCACCGCGCCCAACCAGAAGTTCGTGCTGATGCCGATGGAATCCAGCGGCATCATCGGCTCTATCGCCGGCATTGCCGAGCTGGCCAAGGAGGCCTTGGGCAAGCCCGACGCGCCGGTGGTGCGCACGCCGCCACTGCCGCCGCGCGCGGGAGGCTGAGCGATGCGCTGGGACATGGTCGCCTGGGCAATGCTGGCCTTGCTGTTGATCGCCGCCGAGACGCTGGCGCCCGGCGCGTTTCTGCTATGGATGGGCATCGCGGCCGCAGCGGTGTGCGTGCTGGTGCTGGCCGTGCCCGGCATGTCGGTACTGTTGCAGATCTTGGCGTTCGTGGTGCTCAGCTTCGTCGCCATCCAGGTGTATCGCACCTGGTTCCGCGGCAAGGGCCGGCAGAGCGATCGGCCCTTGCTCAACCGGCGCGCCGAACAGTTGATCGGCCGCAGCGTGTTGCTGGATCAGGCGATCGTTGACGGACGTGGCCGCGCCAAGGTGGACGATGCGTTCTGGGTGGTGAGTGGCCCGGATCTTCCCGCCGGTGCGTTGGTGCGCATCGTTGCGGTCGACGGCATGACCCTGCAGGTGCAGCCCAACACCTGATCCACCCACGGGCGCGTGATGCGCCCGTAGTGCGCCGCACGCCACTCAATCGGGAACTCATCGGTCGCCGCTGGTCGGGTGCGTCCGAGCGGCGCACGCACCCCGATGCCCACGCACCGGCCGTGCGTTGCCTCAGCGCCAGCCCGCGGTTTCCCCCAAGCGTGGCCGGCCGGCGATAATGGTCCTCTTTCCCTTGGACCGGCGCTCATGACCCAGAAGACCATCCTCAACGACACCCATCGCGCGCTCGGCGCCAAGATGGTCGACTTCGGCGGTTGGGACATGCCGATCCACTACGGCTCGCAGATCGACGAACACCACCAGGTGCGTCGCGACGCCGGCATGTTCGACGTCAGCCACATGACCGTGGTCGATCTGCACGGCGCGCGCGTGCGCGAGTTCTTGCGCTACCTGCTGGCCAATTCGGTCGACAAGCTCAAGGTCTCCGGCAAGGCGCTGTACACCTGCATGCTCAACCCGCAAGGCGGCGTGATCGACGACCTGATCGTGTACTTCATGCAGGAAGAGTTCTTCCGCCTGGTGGTCAACGCCGCCACCCGCGACAAGGACCTGCAGTGGATCGGCGAACAGGCCGCACGCTTCGAGGTGCGCGTGGAAGAACGCGCCGACTTCGCCATGATCGCGGTGCAGGGGCCCAACGCGCGCAGCAAGGTGATCGATCTGCTCGACCCCGCCGATGCCAGCGCGGCGAGCAAGCTCGGCCGCTTCGCTGCGCTGCAGACGCGCACGCGCGATGGCGTTGCGTTGTTCCTCGCGCGCACCGGCTACACCGGTGAGGACGGTTTTGAAATCGTGTTGCCGCAGGCCGATGCGGTCGCGTTCTGGAATGCGCTGCTCGCGCATGGCGTGGCGCCTGCCGGCCTGGGCGCGCGCGACACCTTGCGTCTGGAAGCGGGCATGAATCTCTACGGCCAGGACATGGACGACGACGTCACTCCGTACGAAGCCGCGCTGGCCTGGACCATCACGCTCGACGAAGGCCGCGACTTCATCGGCCGCAGCGTGCTGGAGTCGCAAAAAGCGCAGGGCGCAGCCCGCCAGATGATCGGCGTGGTCATGGACGAGAAGGGCGTGCTGCGTCACGGCCAGAAGGTGCTCAGCGCAGGCGGCGAGGGCGAGATCCTGTCCGGCACGTTCTCGCCCACCCTGGGCAAGGCCATCGCCTTCGCACGCGTGCCGGCCGGCAGCATCGACGACCTGCGCGTGGACATCCGTGGAAAGCAGGTGCCCTTGCGCGCGGTGAAGTTTCCGTTTGTGCGCGATGGCCAGGCCCAGCCCGGCGTACTCGGCGCGTAAGCCTGCCGCTGCCGGTCGTTCGCGCGGCCGGCAGCAGCGATCCATCGGCATTGCCATCACGCGATGCCAGCACCTGACGCACGGCCTTGGTTAAACTAGCGCCTTGTCCCCGAACCCTACGTTTTCCCGGAGCACACCCATGAGCGAGATCCCTGGCGACCTCAAGTTCCTCAAATCCCACGAGTGGGCCCGCCTCGAAGGCAATGGCCGCGTCACTGTCGGTATCTCCGACCACGCGCAAGGCTTGCTGGGTGACCTGGTCTACGTCGAACTGCCAGCCGTTGGCGACACCGTCCAGGCTGGCAACGGCGCTGCGGTGGTGGAGTCGGTCAAGGCCGCCTCCGACGTCTACAGCCCGGTCACCGGCACGGTCGTCGAGGTCAATGCCTCGCTGAGCGACAAGCCGGAAACCATCAATGAAGACGCGTACGGCGAAGGCTGGATCTTCGTGGTGGAGATCGACGACAAGGAACAGCTCAACGAACTGCTGGCCCCGGACGATTACGCCGAGCTGCTGGAAGACGACGCGCACTGATCGCGCCGCCTGCTGCATCCCGATGGCCGCTCATCCGAGCGGCCATTTTTTTTGCCTGGCGGGTGGTGGTTCGCCGACCGAGCACAGACCTGCATGCCGTCGTTTTCTAGCTGGGGGTGATGCATGCGCACGTGCAGGGCGTCGGCGCGCGGAGCAGTGGTTGACCGAATCGATGTCATCGCGGTCGCATCCGTCACGGGCGATAGTCGGCCGATGCGCTACATGCGGGCGGTCGATTGTTGGTCAGGAGTGTGCGGTCGTTTTTCGTCGCGTCGGAATTCTGGCGTGAGCCACTCGTGAGGAGTTGGCGTGCGCTCGGTGAAAAAGTGGTCGTCGTACTGCCATTGCCGATGGCGCGAACCAACGCATGCGACTCCATCGGTGCGTGTGCGCCGCACCGCATGCAGTACAAAACGGCGCAAGAAGTTTGCGCATTTGTGCTTGTGCGACGCCGGAAGCGGCAACGCCGGCAAAAAAATTTTCAGCTGGCGGACAGGCGGCGCAGCGGTCATCGCAGACACCGCGTCGTGTTGCTGGCGCGCAGTGCCTGCGTATGTGCTTGAACGGCATGCATGAAAAAAACAGCGCAAAAGAAGTGCTTTTTAAAAAACCACTGCGCAAGCGCCTGTGCGAATGCGGGGTTGGTGATCGCCGGCAACGCCGGTTTGCGTCGCCGCTTGCCGACGCGTGGCGACACCAGACTGAAAAATATTTGCAAAAGAGTGTTGACAGTAAAAAAAAGCGTGATTAGGTTTCGCCCAGCAGACATTGCTGCGGAAGAGAGTGAGCAGAATCGACATCAGGCCGACACGCTTGTTCCAGATGTCCACCGAAGCACCATCAACGGTGGAGTCGGGTTCGCTTCTCTCCAAAAAAAACGCAGCGGTCGTTCCGATCACGCACCCGTGTCGCCGTTCGATGCGGGTGTTTCTGTATCCGTCCCGTCGCGCATCACCTGCGGACGGTTCCCGACGACGGCATGCCGTCACGGGGTTTGCTTCAACTGGGCGTTTTCCAACTCCATAGTTCACTGACGAGGAGCCAAACACATGGCCACCACTAAAAAAGCTGCGAAAAAGAAACCCACCGCCAAGAAGGCAGTGAAGAAGACTGCCGCCAAGAAGGCCGTCAAGAAGGTCGCGAAGAAGGCGACCGCCAAGAAGGCAGTGAAGAAGACCGCCGCCAAGAAGGCCGTCAAGAAGACTGCAAAGAAGGCAACCAAGAAGACTGCTGCCAAGAAGGCCGTCAAGAAGACTGCGAAGAAGGCAACCAAGAAGACTGCCGCCAAGAAGGCAGTGAAGAAGACTGCAAAGAAGGCGACCAAGAAGACTGCCGCCAAGAAGGCCGTCAAGAAGGCCGTCAAGAAGACCGCCAAGAAGGCAGCTCCGAAGAAGGCGACCAAGAAGTCCGCCACCAAGAAGTCTGCTGCCAAGAAGCCTGCTGTGAAGAAGGTCGCCAAGAAGAAGCCGGTCGCTCGCAAGAAGAAGGCCGCTCCGGTCGCGCTGCCCGCAACCCCGGCACCGCTGATCTGATTTGTAACACCCGATCGCCGTAAACATCGAGCTCTCTCCCCGACGCCCAGCGGGGAGGGAGCTTTTTTATTGGGCGGATGCAGTTGGGCGGGTTGCCGCGGCAGAGCATCGTCGCTGACGCGGCGGATGGATGCAGGCGGCTGGAGCACGCGCTTGTGGGTTCTTGGGTTCGTACACTGCGAATCGGCATTGCAATAGGGCAGCGGGCAGTACGTTAGGGTGCAAGTGCGGCCTGTTCCAGGCCCAGCCGACGCAGGACGTCGCGCCCTATGCTGCGGCGGGCTGCAGCCCAGGGATGGATGAGCACCTCGGGCTTGCAGGCTGCGTTCCACAGCCGACAAGGTGCCATAGCCGCGCCTGCCGACAGCTCGACGCGGCACCTTACTGGACCGATCAATGACCGCCGAGTTTTTCTGCGTCGGCTGTATCGCCCATCACCAGCGGCTAGCTCTTAGTCATAGCTGTAGTTGCAGCAACCGATCTTCAGCTCAGTTGACCACCACGCCAGCGACTTCCTTGCAGTCGTTGCAGATCCCCCGGGTCGATCCGCCGATTGCATTACCGGCATCGTTTTCGAAGCGCCTCAATGTGCATAACCGCCTGCAGATGGCGGTGACCCTGCCGCTACCTGCCTGCCATCGCCATTTCCCTTCCATCACCAAACGCGGAATCTGTTCGCAGCGACACGAGCTTCGGGGTCTGCCCGTCAGTGGCTGTCCATCCGACGTCCCCCCAATTTTGAGTAGCGCCTCAGTTTGGAGTCCAATTCCCTACCCCGAGGAGATTGGACGTGAAGAAACGTTTTACTGACGAGCAGGTCATCGGCTTTCTGCGCGAAGCCGAAAGCGGCGTCGCCATCAAGGACCTGTGCCGGCGGCATGGCTTCAGCGAGGCCTCGTACTACCTGTGGCGCAGCAAGTTCGGTGGGATGAGCGTGCCCGATGCCAAGCGGCTCAAGGACCTGGAGTCCGAGAACGCGCGGCTGAAGAAGTTGCTGGCCGAGCAGTTGTTCGAGAACGACCTGATCAAGGATGCACTGCGAAAAAAGTGGTAAGCGCACCGGCGCGTCGTACGCTGGTGCGCGAATGGATCGGGCGTGGTGCCAGCGAGCGTCGTGCGTTGGCAGTGATCGGCATGAGCGCCAGTGCACTGCGGTATTGCCCGCGCGAAGATCGCAATGGCGAACTGCGCGAACGCATCTGTGCGTTGGCACATCGCCATCGCCGCTATGGCGTGGGAATGATCTATCTCAAATTGCGGCAAGAAGGGCGCATCGTGAACTACAAGCGTGTGGAACGGTTGTATCGCGAGCAGCAGCTGCAAGTGCGCCGCCGCAAGCGCAAGAAGGTCCCAATAGGCGAGCGTCAACCGCTGCTGCGGCCATCGCAGGCCAACCAGGTGTGGTCGATGGACTTTGTGTTCGACCGCACCGCCGAAGGCCGGGTGATCAAGTGTCTGGTGATCGTGGACGATGCAACCCACGAAGCGGTCGCCATCGAAGTGGAGCGCGCGATCTCCGGGCACGGGGTGACGCGCGTGCTGGACCGACTGGCGCACAGTCGCGGTTTGCCGAAGGTGATCCGCACTGACAACGGCAAGGAGTTTTGCGGTAAGGCGATGGTCGCTTGGGCGCATGCCCGTAATGTGCAACTACGGCTCATCCAGCCAGGCAAACCGAACCAGAACGCCTATGTTGAATCCTTCAACGGCCGACTGCGCGACGAATGCCTCAACGAGCACTGGTTCCCGACGTTACTGCACGCGCGCACCGAAATCGAACGCTGGCGACGCGAATACAACGAGGACCGACCCAAGAAAGCAATCGGCGGCATGACGCCGGCTGCGTATGCCCAACATCTGGCAAACACCGATATCATCAACCCCGGACTCTAAACCAGGCCGCTACTCAGGGCGGGGGGACGTCGCATCACCAACCCCGGAATCTGTCTGCCAAAGGTCAACCGACACAAGCCTCGTCATCTGTCTGCCAGTGGTCAGCCGGTACGAGCTTTGGGAGCTATCTGCCAGTGGCAGGCCAACATGAGCTTCGGAAGCTGGCTGCTAGTGGCCAGCCGGCACAGAGCGTGCCGATCACCACGCCCTTAAAGATCAGTGCGCAGGTTCGCTTGGCCGAGTGCAAAGCACTCAGCGCTTGCGGGTTACCTGGTACGTAAATACAGCGACGAGCCACGTGTTGCTTCCGCCTCATGTGTGCCCGGGAGGCCGCTCAGCCGCGTGCTGCGCCGGACAACCCGCGCTAGCGCAGTAGAGCTAGAGCAGCTCATTGTCGTCGAGCTGGCCCACGGTGCTGCCGTGTGTGGCCTGCACTTCGTCCGCGTCATGGCCCTGTGGGTCGGATAACGTCGAGGCAAGCGCGGCTAGCAAGCATGCATAGCGAAACGGCATCTCACCTGCCATCGGCAACTTCAGTTGGCATGGGTGTCATCGCATCTCACGCACTCACGCACTCACGCACCAGCCGCAGGCTCGGGCGCAGGCCCGCCAATCCACGCACCAACGATCGGCTGCCCCGAAATCCATCGCATCGCCTCCCAGCAAGGCAACAAAAAAGGCGGCCGAAGCCGCCTTTCGATCTATGCGTTATCCAGCCACCAGGTCAGCGCGGCGATGCCACCGACTTGCCGGACGAGGCGCCCTTACCGGCAGGATCCGGACGCTCGGCCAGCATGTTCTCGCTGCCGAAGTCGCCGTCCACATCGATATCCAGCCAACGCTTGGCCGGCAGGCCAAGGGCGCGATCCAGGATGGTCGGCAGCATGCCCGAGGGCAGGCCGCTTTCGCCGTTCCACATGATGGCAATGCCGAGGTCGCGTTCGGGCAGCAACGCCACCAGGCCGCGATAGCCCTGCACGGCGCCGGCGTGGAAGATCACCTGATGCCCGGCGTAGTCGAACACGCGCCAGCCCAGTGCATAGCTGGCTGCGTCCACGCGCTCGTGGCGCCAGCCCGAGCGCATTTCGCCCGGTGTGGAGATCAGCGGTGCGTGCAATGTCGCCAGCAGCGGCGCAGGCAGGACGTCGGTGCGATGCCCGGTGTGGGCGAGCAGCCACTGCGCCATGTCGCTGGCGCTGGCATTGACGCCGGCGGCCGGTGCCAGGCGGTAGTAGGTCGGCTTGGGCGTCAGCGACACCCAGCCATTGCGGCTGCGCACATGCGGGCGTGCCCAATGCGGGCTGGCCTGGATACCGGCCAGGCCCATGCTGGCATCGTTCATGCCCAGCGGCTTGAAGATGCGGCGCTCCACTGATTGCTCATAGAAGCTGCCCGATGCCGCGAACACCACATCACCGACCAGGCTGAAGGCGACGTTCTGGTAGGCATAGCAATCGCCAGGCGCGCAGCGCAGTGGCGCGGCTGCCAGCTTGTGGCTGAGCGAGTAGTAGTCGGCGTTGGATTCGATGTCGCGGTCGTAGGCGTTGCGGGTCAGGCCGACGCGGTGGCTGAGGACTTCGGCTACGGTGAGCTGACGGGTGGCAGTGGAGTCGCTGAGCTGGAAGCCGGGGACGTAGTCCACCACCTTGCTGTCCCAGCGCAGCACGCCGTCGTTGACCAGCAGCCCGGCCATGGTGCCGGCAAATGCCTTGGACAACGACGCCAGCCGGAACACGGTGTGGCCGTCGACAGGCTGCGGATGATTGACGTCGGTGACGCCATAGCCGCGCGCGCTGAGCACCTTGCCGCCCTGCACGATGGCCATCGCCATGCCAGGTACGCGGTTGCCGTAGGTGAGCTGGTCGGCCATCGACTCGAACGAAGGCACATCGAAGCCAGCGGCAGGCGCCAGCACGCTGCTGGCAGGCAGCGACGTGCGGTAAGGCAACGGAGCAGTGGGCGACTGCGCGGCGGTCGCCGGCTGCAAGCTATTGGCAGTCAGGGCAGGGGTCTGCGCGGTGGAAGAAAGCGCCAGAGGCAGCAATGCCCCGAACAGCCCAACGGCCAACGGACGGAACCGTCGGCGCCTGCGTATTTCTGTCATGGTGTTCCCGCCTGTTCCACTGCCTCCGGCGATTCTAGCGCCGCGCTTTGCAATAGCACAAACTGCCGGAAGATGAATGGGCATCGTATTGATCCTATTGATGATTCTGCTTGTGAAAAAGCCCGCATGCAGCGCGCCTGGGCGGGCATGCAGACGCCACGATCAGGCAGCTGCAAGCCGCGTGCCCAGGTGCCGAGCAGGCCTCGCCAGGACCGTTAAAACCGCGCAAGTGCTTGGCGCCGCTGGCTGCGAACGCGTGCATCGGCTAACTTGCGCGCTTTCCTGCGGGCGCTGCGCTGTCATGGTCTTGTTGTCGAGCTCGCCGCACCGAGCGCTGTCATGCCGATGAACGGCCAGTCATCTTCGCGTCGATCGGTGGCCCACCTGGCGGGTGCTTTGCGCAGTTCCCCGCCGTTGGCGTGGTCGTTCCTGTACTTCTTCTGCCTGCTCAGCGGCTACTACGTGCTGCGCCCCGTGCGCGAAGCGATGGGTGCATCGGCGGATGTGGCGGCAATTTTTCCGGCCGGCATGATCGCGTTCTTCGGTGCACACGGCATGCCGCTGAAGGACTTCACCTTGCAGGTGCTGTTTACCTGCACCTTTTTGATCACCCTGCTTTTGCAACCGATCTACGGGGCCCTGGTGAGCCGCTACCCGCGCCGCGTATTTCTGCCGGTGGTATACGGCTTCTTTATCGCCACGCTGCTGCTGTTCTATGTGCTGTTCGACACCGGTGTGCCCGGGCGCGGAATGGCGTTCTTCCTGTGGACGGGGGTGTTCAACCTGTTCGCCGTGGCAGTGTTCTGGAGCTTCATGGCCGATGTCTTCAGCAATGCGGAGGCGCGCAGCTATTACGGCTATATCGGTGCGGCCGGCACCATCGGCGCGTTTCTGGGGCCGATCCTCACCCGCACCCTGGTGGAGCGGATCGGCATTGCGCACTTGATGCTGGTGTCGGCCGGCTTTCTGGGGATGTGCGTGGTATGCCTCTTGCGCCTGCGCCTGTGGGCGGTCGCACGCGAGCAGGAGCGCCAGGTGACCTCCGGCGAAGTGCCGATGGGCGGCGACGTGTTGGGCGGGCTGAAGCTGATCGTGCGCGAGCCGCTGCTGCGCTGGCTCGCGGTCATGGTGGTGTTTGGTGTGGGCGTTGGCACGCTGCTGTACAACGAGCAGGCCGCGCTGGTGCGGCGCCTGTATACCGATGCGGCAGCGAGCACCGCCTACTACGCCAACATCGATCTGGCGGTCAATGCGCTCACGCTGGTCCTGCAGTTGCTGGTCACGCGGGCCTTGTTGTCGCGCTTCGGCATTGCACCCGCGCTGCTGATTCCCGGCGCGGCGATCATCTTCGGATTCGCCGTGTTGTCTGCTTCACCGTTGCCCATGATGCTGGCGATCGTGCAGGTGATGACCCGCTCCAGCGAGTTTGCCCTGGCCAAGCCGGCGCGCGAGACGCTGTACACGCGCGTCGATCGCGAATGGCGCTACAAGGCCGGGGCCACGATCGACACCGTGGTCTACCGCGGCGGCGATCTGAGCGTTGTGTGGATCCACAAGGTGGTGTCGGCGTTCGGTTCCAGTGTGGTCTTCGGTGTGGGCGTGTTGATCGCATGCGGCATGACGGTGGGCGCCCTGGGCGTGCTGCATGAGGCACGCAAGCTCCCCGCCGAACGCGATGCGGCGGCAAGGCGCATCCGCGAGTAAGCCGCACGCCAGTCATCGCCGCTATGCTGGCGCCTACCTTGATCGAGCCAGTCCCTATGTCCATCGTTGCCATCGTTGCCGGCCTGTGTGTTGCGCTGCTGCACGTCTACATCCTGGTCCTGGAGATGGTGCTGTGGACGCGCCCACTGGGCCTGAAGACGTTCCGCAACACGCCGGAGAAGGCACAGGCCACCCGCGTGCTCGCGGCCAACCAAGGGCTCTACAACGGCTTCCTTGCCGCCGGCCTGTTCTGGGGCGCGCTGCAGGCCCGCATCGACGTGCTGGGCTTCTTCCTGGGCTGTGTGGTGGTGGCGGGCTGCTACGGGGCCTACAGCGTCAATCGCCGCATCTTCTTCGTGCAGGCGTTGCCGGCGCTGATTGCATTGGCACTGCTGTGGTTACCGGGTTGAAGTCGCTATTGCTTTGGTAGCGGTGAGCGGCCGACGCGCTGCAACCGGCGCGCAGGGCACGTTAGGCGGGAGTTTGGCAGCGCATCGTCGGTTTGCTGGGCGCGTTCCAGCGTGTCTTCCGTTGGCACTCGGGTAGGGCGCTGTGCTGCTGCCTGGCGACGCCAGCGCTAGAAGTGGAAAGAGATCACCTCCCGTTGCGCCGAACGAGATTGTGCAGGGTGCCAAGTGACCTCCGCAGCGATGCACAGCCAGGCCAATCAGCGCAGTAGTGCAGGTGCAATGACGATTGCTCTCTTGCGCGCGGCAAGCACTCGTTCGCCAGGCTCCAGAGACAACAGTGGCGAAGCACAATCCGCTCGCAGAGACGCTGTGCAACAAGCCTGCATCTCTCTGAGACAAAACGCGGCCGGACCCATCGGCGCAATCGCTCCACGCGATGCCTACAGCGTTTTGCACATTCGTCAGTGCGCATTTGCCACCTCAGAACAGCAACGGCCAGCCTGAGCCCGCCGTTGCAAAGACGCTGCGCGACGAGTCGCTCATCCCCTTCTCATCAACGCTGCCGGATCAGTCGGCATGACCATCCACTCGCTGACAACGGCACGTTCGCCTGCGCTCACGGGTCAAGCGCCAGAAACAACAACGGCGAGCCTGAGCTCGCCGTTGTGCTTGTTCCTCGTTGCTGCCCTTACGCGGCTTCGCGCGGCTGCTGTGCCTGCGGCTTGTCGTAGAAGCTGGCCGCGCGCAGTTCGTGCGGATCGAAATCGTCCACGGTGATCGTGTCCATCATGATCTCGCGCAGCTCTTCCAGCAGCTTGCGCTCGTCCAGGGTGAGCACGCCCTCGGCCACGGCTTCGTCCAGCTGCGCCGGGAAATCCAACGCCTCGATACCCTTGGTCTTGAGCGCCTTCAGGAACTTGCGTTCCACCGGCTCGGCCATCACGGCCTTGGTCAGGTAGCTGGCGATACGGCCGCCCGGATTGTTGGCGCATGGTGTGAGGAAGACGCCCTGTGCCAAGCGATCGCGTGCTTCGTTAGGTGCCATCAGGATCGATGCCACACGATGGCCCAGGCGGTCGCCCGGTGCTTCGGCACGGCGGCCCAGCGGGAAGATCAGCACCCACATCAGCCAGCCCACCGGGCGGATCGGGAAGTTACGCAGTGCCGCCGACAGCGCGGTTTCGATCTTGTGCACGCTGTCGTGGAAGGCCCAGGCCAGCAGCGGCTGGTCGGTCGCCGGTGCGCCTTCGTCGTGATACCGCTTGAGCATCGCGCTGGTCATGTAGATATGGCTCAGCACATCGCCCAGGCGACCGGACAGCGACTCCTTGAACTTCAACTTGCCGCCCAGCATCAGCATCGACACGTCGGCCATCAAGGCCAGGTTGGCCGAATAACGATCCAGCTTGCGGAAGAACCGACGCGTGTACGCATCGCCCGGCGCCGCACCGATGCGCGCACCGGTCAGGCCGAACCAGAACGAGCGCACGGCGTTGGAGATACCGAAGCGGATATGGCCGAACAGGCTCTGGTCGAACTCTTCCAGGCCGCGACGCGTATCCGGATCCTGCGCCGCCTTCATTTCCTTCATCACCCACGGATGGCACAGGATCGCGCCCTGGCCGAAGATCAGCAGGCTGCGGGTCATGATGTTGGCGCCTTCCACGGTCACACCGATCGGTGCGGCCTGCCAGGCGCGGCCGGCGAAGTTGCGCGGCCCCAGGATGATGCCCTTGCCGCCGATCACATCCATCATGTCGCTTACCACTTCGCGGCCCATGGTGGTGCAGTGGTACTTGGCAATCGCCGACGGCACCGACGGTACATCGCCACGATCAACCGCTGCGGCAGTGGCCTGCGCCAGTGCGCTAATCGCATACGCCTTGCCGCCGATACGCGCCAGCGCTTCTTCCACGCCCTCGAAACGGCCAACCGACAGGCCGAACTGCTTGCGGATGCGTGCGTACGCACCGGTCACCACTGCAGCGTACTTGCCACCGCCACTGGCGGTGGAGGGCAGGGTGATCGAGCGGCCCACGGCCAGGCACTCGTTGAGCATGTTCCAGCCCTTGCCGACCATCTCCACGCCGCCGATCAACTGGCTCAGCGGAATGAACACTTCTTCGCCATGGATCGGGCCATTCTGGAAAGGCGAATTCAACGGGAAGTGGCGACGGCCGATCTCCACCCCGGGGGTGTCGCGCGGCAGCAGCGCCAGGGTGATGCCGATGTCCTTCTTGTCACCGATCAGGCCGTCCGGATCATAGGCGCGGAACGCCAGACCGATCAGCGACGCCACCGGCGCCAGGGTGATGTAACGCTTGTCGAAGGTGAGCTTGACGCCGAGCACGTTGGCGCCATTCCACTCGCCCTTGCAGACGATGCCGTAATCCGGAATCGACGTGGCATCGGAGCCTGCGAACGGGCCCGTCAGACCGAAGCACGGCACCTCGGCACCCACCGCCAGACGCGGCAGGTAATAATCCTTCTGTTCCGGCGTGCCGTAGTGCAGCAGCAGCTCGCCCGGCCCGAGCGAGTTCGGCACACCGACGGTGGAACTGACCACGCTGGAGATCGACGACAGCTTCTGGATCACCTTGTGGTGCGCCAGCGCACTGAAACCCAAGCCGCCGTATTGCTTCGGAATGATCATGCCGAAGAACTTGTGCTTCTTGATGTAATCCCACAGCTCCGGCGGCAGGTCAGCGTGGACATGGGTGATTTCCCAGTCGTTGACCATCTTGCACAGCTCTTCCACCGGGCCATCCAGGAACGCCTGCTCTTCGGCGGTCAACTGCGGCTTGGGATAGTTGAGCAGCTTCTGCCAGTCCGGATCACCGGTGAACAGCTCGCCCTCGAAACCGACCGAGCCGGTTTCCAGCGCAATACGCTCGGTCTGCGAGAGCGGCGGCAGTACCTTGCGGAAGAACGCCATCAACGGCGTGGTCAGCAGTGGCTTGCGCAGGAACGGCAACAACACCGGCGCTGCAATCAGCACGACCAGCGCGGCTGCAACGATGGTGGCGGTGAGGTTAGCCCCCAACAGCCAGCACGCCACCAGCACGCAGGCGCTCAGCGCGACCCACGTGGCAAGGCGCATGCGGTGATAGGCAGCGATGCCCGCCGCCAGGATGACGAGGAGGAACGGTGCAACGATGCTCATGGTCTTGCTCCAGTGACATGCTCGGTAATGTTGGACGCGGTGCTGATGCCAACCGAGGGAAGTGCGTCCAGATAATGCAACACGGTGGCGGTAAACGTGGTGTTGTCGTCGCCGGCCAGCATGTGCGTGGCGTGCGGCAGTTGCACGTGCTGCGCATGCGGGGCGATCGACAGGAATTCAGTGATGGTTTGCGGCGTGACCAGATCGCTGCGTCCGCCGCTGATCAGCAGCATCGGGCACCGTACCTGTGCGGCAGCCTCCATCAGTGCCTGTTGCTGCGCCTGGCTATCCTGGCCCGCCAGTTCGCTGACCAGGCGCGGATCCCAATGCCAATGCCATTGCCCGTCGCTGCGCTGGCGCAGCAGCAACTGCAGTTGCGCCGCACTCTTGCGCGGGCGCTGCGGCAGATATGCGGCAATTGCATCGGCGGCCGCATCCAGCGACGCAAACCCCTGCGGATGCGCGGTCATGAAGCGCAGGATGCGCTCCACGCCGGTGGTATCCCAGCGTGGCGTGATGTCCACCAGCACAATCGCGCGAAACAAGCCCGGCCAACGCGCTTCGGCCAGCAGGCCGAACAGCCCGCCCATCGACGCAGCTACCAGCACCGGTGGCTCGGGCAACTCACCCGCCAGCACGATCAGGTCATCGGTAAATTGCGCCGCCGAATAGGGCAGGGACGCAGGATTGATACTGGAGTCGCCATGCCCACGCGCATCGAACGACAGCGCCTGATAGCCGGCCTCCGCCAGTGCCGTGGCCGTCGCTTCCCAGGCATGACGTGTCTGCCCGAATCCATGCGCCAGTAACACGGTGGGCGCATTGCCAGCACCACGCCGCGAAACCGCCAGCGACGCATCTCCCACGCTGATGCGAGCAAGGGATGCAGTCTCGGCGAGGCTAGAGGGATGGCTGACCATACCTAATGGTATGGATCCCGCCCGGGTGGTGTCAATACTCCCTGGTATGGACGGTTAAACCGTTGAATTGCCGCGCTTTGCGTTATCGGCAGATGGCGCATACTGCAACCGACCCGAGCGTATGGTTAAATCGTCACAATGAACGACATCACCGAATCCAGCCCTGCCACTCCCCGCGCCAGTTCCGGCCGCAGCAACCGCCTCAGCGCCGACGATTGGGCGCAGGCTGCGCTGGATCTGATTGCCGAACAAGGCGTTGGCGCCGTTGCAGTGGAACCGCTGGCGCGCCGTCTGGGCGTCACCAAGGGCAGCTTCTACTGGCACTTCCCCTCGCGCGACGCACTCTTGCAGGCCGCACTCGAACGCTGGGAAATCTTCGAACAGAAAGAAGTGTTCGGCAGCCTGGAGGACGTGCCCGACCCAAGCGCTCGCCTGCGCGCGCTGTTCCAGCTGGTTGCGCACGAGGTCAAGCCGCATGTGATCTACAGCGAGTTGCTCAAGGCGCTGGATCACCCCGCAGTACGCCCGGTCATCGACCGTGTCTCGCAGCGCCGCCTCGACTACCTGATCGCCTCGTTCCGCCAAGCCGGCCTCAGCCGCACCGACGCCCAACACCGCGCCCGCCTGGCCTACGCTGCTTACGTCGGCTTTCTACAACTCTCGCTGCAACTGCAGCAACCCAAGCAGGCCCGCGAAGATTTCGAAGCCTACGTCGAGCATGTGATTCAGACGTTGATTCCGGGGTAATTCAACGCATCTGGTGGCATCGATCAACGATACGAGCAGATAGAACTACGGCCCCAAATGGGGCCGTAGTTTTTCTTACCGAAGCTTCGAACTATCAGAAGCGCTGACGGTACTGCATGTACATGTAGCGGCCCGGGACGTCGTACTGCGGATCGAAGCGGTTTGCCGAAGTGCTGTAAGCGACCGGCGGACCCTTGTCGAAGGCATTGTTCAGACCAACCGAAACCGTGGCATTCCAGGGAGTGCTGTAACGAACCTGGATGTCGTGGTACGTCGTGGCACCGATGTGATTGCGCGGCTCAGCGCCATCAGCCGTGACGCGGTCAGGATCGGAGCAATAGGCTTGCGCCAGCGCCGTCGACAACGGGCAAGCTTCTGCCATGCCGGACTTATAGCGCAGGCCCCAGTTGATGCCGAAGTCGCCAAGCGACCAGTCGACATACAGATTGGAGCGGATGCGCCAGTAAGGGTCCTGATTCAAATAGCGACCCTGGAACTGCTCAAGCTCGGAATCCGCAGTTGCCTTGGTTTCCCAGCTGGACAGATAGGTCGAATCCCAGCTGATCGTGAACTGGCCGATCGCCGTTTCGGGCAGGCGGTAGTTCACCGCAAGATCCCAGCCTTCCACCTTGTAGGAGGCTAGATTCAGCAGCGGCATGTTGATGTTCGTAACGGTGTAAGCGCCATCCGCATAATTCGGATCACGCGTTACAAGCGCGCAGTACTCGGCCTGCTCACCTGCGCTGCCGCCGTAGCACTTGTCCAGGATGAACTGCGATTCCGGACGCGTGATTGCGTTTTCGATCTCGATCTGCCACCAATCCAGGCTGATATTCAGGCCCTGCGCAAAGCTCGGGCTGAAGACCATGCCCAGCGTACGGCTGGTCGACGTTTCCGGCTGCAGCTGGTCGTTGGACGTCCAGGTGAAGGGCTCAAGCGTCTGCTTGGCACCATTGCCAGCGCCCGGCTGCACGAAGTTCGCAGGAACGCCTGCTGCCGCACAATTCTGCGCCACGACCGGGTTGCTCAGCTGGCCGGACTGGCTCGAGCATGGATCGGCATAGGTTTCGAACGAATCGGAGTTGCCTGCGAACAGATTGTTGATGCTCGGAGCGCGGAAACCTTCGCTGTAGTTACCGCGGATCATCAAGTCCTGGATGGGCTTCCAACGGAAGCCGAACTTGTTGTTCACGGTATCGCCGAAGTTGCTGTAATCGGAATAGCGGGTCGCCAGGCTGAAGTCGAGCAACTGAGCGCCAGGCAGATCGGCCAGCACCGGAACCGACAGTTCGAGGTAGAACTCGTCCAGGCTGTAGGAACCCGCGGTAGGACGTGCGCCGTTACCGGTGCTCAAGCCCGCGGCGATGAATGCGTCGGGGTCGAACTGGCCGCTTTCCTTGCGGTATTCATAGCCTGCTGCAAAACCCAGGGGGCCAGCCGGCAGGGTGAAGAGCTCGCCGCTGATGTTGGCGGTGTAACCCTTGGACTCGACCATGGACGAGTCATGCGCGGTGAAGCTCGTGTAGTCCAGTGCGTCCTGAGTGATCGAGCCACGCGGTCCAAGCGGATTGACGGGCACGCAGCCCGGAATCACGTCGCCGCCCGGGCCCGAAACGCAGACCGGAACACCATTGCGCAGTTCTGAAGGGCCATAAGCGTTGTTGAGGTTGGCGAGGTTGAACAGACCATAGGTCAGAACATTCTCGTCGGACTTGTCGTAGCGATAGCCCACGTCCCAATCGAAGCTGCGATCAGCAAATTCAAAGAAGCCTTCCAGGCCACCGTAGAAATGCCAGTTCTTGACGTTCTGATTGAACGAGCGGCCACCGGTTTCGATGAAGCGACGGTTGACGCTGGTCAGGTTCTGATCAAACGGGTTGTAGAGGCTATCTGCGCTGAGAGTCAGGCCAGTAACCGGCATTGCGGCCAGCAGCTGCTCGGACTTGCGCTCGTTGTACATCGCCTCGGTGCGGAACGTCACGTTGTCCGTGAAGTTGAAGCTACCCTGGGTGAACAGCGAGGTGCGCTCCTGCGGAGTCAGCAGGTAGTTGTCCGGTGCGGTGTTGTAGCCGTGCACGTTAGCAACGTACGGCGTTTCAACACCATTGATGAGGATACGACGCGAACCATTGCGGACATACGAGCCGGGAAAACCCGTTCCGCTCTGGCCGCTGAAGAACGGGGGGCCGCCGGCGGAAATCTCGCGATCGCCAGCCATCACCGAATCTTCCTTCACGTAGGAGGCGCCAACCATCAAAGTCGCACGGTCGGTGGTGGTGCCCAACGTAAAGTCGTACGCCTGACGCTGACCATCACCGTCGCTGTACTGGCCAACGTTGACGCCGGCTTCGGCGCCGTCGAAGTTCTTGCGGGTGATGATATTCACCACGCCGGCGATTGCATCCGAGCCGTAGATCGTCGAGGCGCCATCCTTCAGGATGTCGATGCGCTCGACCATGGCGGTCGGGATGGTGTTGAGGTCGACGCTGCCGTCCAGGCCAGTGGTCCAGCGACGTCCATTGACGAGCACCAGGGTGCGTGCGCTGCCAAGGTTACGAAGCGCGATGCCGGAGCTGCCGTCGCCACCATTGTTGAACGTACGGTTCAGAGCCGCGCCATTGGCCGCTACACGCTGCAGAACATCCGCGACAGAGGTGACACCCTGCTTGTCAATGTCCTGACGGGTCAGCGTCAGCACGGGCTGCGACGTTTCGATGTCTGCGCTCTTGATGCGCGAGCCGGTGACTTCGATCTTGTCGAGGTTAGTGGTACCGGCTTCCTGAGCGATGGCGGTACCAGTACCGCCGACGCCCACGACAAGCGCGAGGACAACTGCATCGCGCAGCTTGTTGGACTTGCAATTCATTAGCTCTCTCTCCAAGTGATCTTGGGTACTGCCAAGGGTTTGTTGGCCCGGCGGGGGATCCGAAGAAGCGGATCCAAAACGTCAGGGTGAACCGATGGTATATCCGTTGCGTCAGGAATTAAAGTCCCGTTAATGAAAAAGAAGAAAGACGTGAAATAGGGCGACGAACGGTCGGCCACAACGCAAAACGCCACCGGCTGGTGACCGGTGGCGTTGTTAAATTCTTCTTCAGAATCAGAGGCTTACAGGTCTTGCTCATACCTGACGTACGGGATGGTCCCGTCGCTGTTGCTCTCGTTGTTCGGGGCAAACGGGTTCTTGCCGCGGGAAATGACGTTCTCCGCGCCGACCGTGAGCTGGCCGCTCCAGGGGGTGCGCCAGGTCAGGCCGAGGCCCAGGCCTTCCCACTTTTCCGGCTGGCCGGGGACGTCGACCACGCGCCCGATGACATTGGCGCTGAAGGCGCCGTAGCCGCCGCCGACGCTGAGGGTCTTGCTGTCCCATTGGTCGGCAATGGCCGGCGAGACGTCGGCCAGCGGCACCAAGCGGGCGCGGGCGTAGGTGCCACCGATGGACACGAAGCCTTCGCGGCCGATGTTCTTCTGGCCGAAGACGGTGAGATCGTTCTGCTCCACGCGGGTTAGTGGGGCCTTGCCGGCACCGATCAGCCAGGAGGGCAGGGTGTCGCGGCCGGTCCCCGCAGTCACACCGGCGCGTGCGCCATTGCGGTTGAAGCCCAGCGTGGCCGACACGCGGCGCGACGCGGCCGCGCTGTCTTCTTCGTCATCGCCGATACCTGCGAGCAGGCAATGGCTGGCAAGGCCACTGATATTGGTGCCGCGGCTGCTGTTGCACAGCAGGCCGAGCGAATCGCCGGAGGTCAGGCCGAACGCGGCATCGAGCGAATTACGCCCGAAATGCCAGCGCGCGCCGGCCTTCTGCTCGCCGGTCGGTTCCAGGTAGAGGAAGGCTTCGACCTTGCCGCTGCCTTTGTTCCATACCGGCAAGATGGTGCTTTCACGGATCTGGGCTGCCGACTGCGCGTGCACGCCGCTGGCTGCCGCGAGGGCAACCAAGAGAGCGAGCGGAAGGCGCAGAAGATGTCGCATACCAGAGTTCAGACCCAGAGGCAGGTGTTAAGTTCCCGATAGCGGGCAGTGGGGATGCTAGGGTGTTTATGAATATTTAACAAGTCCTCGCTCTCCCCAGAACGTCGCTTGCCAGATGCTCTCTACTGCAACCGTTCTGGCGCATCCTGCGATGGCTGCGCTTCGCTGAAAAGTACGTCCAGCTCGGTCAACGGGAAGTGATACTCACGCCCGCAGAACTCGCACCGCACCTCGACTTCCCCAGTCGGCTCCGCTGCCGCGCGCGCTTCGTCTTCGCCCAGCGACTGCAGCATGGCGGCGACGCGCTCGCGTGAGCAAGAACAGCCGAAGCTTAGCGCCTTGTTGCCCACCAATTCGGGCGCTTCTTCATGGAATAGACGATGCAGCAGGTCTTCGCCGGCGACCGAAAGCAGTTCCGGGGCGCCCAGGGTGTCGAACAGGGCGCCCACGCGGGTCCAGCCGTCGGTGTCGCCTTCGTCGCCGGGCAGCTTTTGCAGCAGCAGGCCAGCAGCCTGGTCTGGCCCGGCGGCCAGCAGCAGGCGGGTGGGCAGCTGCTCGGACTGCAGGAAGTAGGTTTCGAACGCTTCGGCCAGATCCGGCGCCTGCATGCCGACCAGGCTCTGGTAGCGCTGCGGTTCGCGCGGGTCCAGGCCGGGGTTCTCGATGGTGATGGCCAGCAGGGCGTCGTCGCCGAGCTCGCGCAGATCGGTGGGCGCATCGGTGCCGTCGGCGATCTGGACGATGCCGCGCAAGGTGCCGGCGGCGGTGCATTCGGCAAACAGCGTGCGCAGGCGCTCATTGCCGCGCAGCTGCACCGACAGCCGGCCGTCCACCTTGGTGTGGCCGGTGAACAGCGCGGACGCGACTGCGGCTTCGCCAAGCAACTGGCGTGCAAATGGCGGGTAGTGGGCAGTGCCCTGGATGTCGCGCCAGGCCTGGGTCAGACGCACATGCACGCCACGCACGCCGGCGGCAGGCAACAGGAAACGGGAAAGCTGATCGTGATCGGTCATGAGGGCGTCGGACGTAAGGGACGCCAGTGCCGGATAATGCGGCAGGCATCGGGATGAAGGTCGTAGCGAACAATGGGGACGGACGGATTGGATGACAAGCAGGTCAGGCCACCGCGTCGGGCGCGGCGCTGGCTGCGCTGGGTGCTGGCGGCACCGTTGCTGTTCGCTGCAGCGAGCGTGCTGCAGGTGTTGGCGCTGCGCATCATCGACCCGCCCATCAGCACGGTGATGGTGGGCCGCTACCTGGAGGCCTGGGGCGAGGGTGAGGCGGGGTTCTCGCTGCACCATCAGTGGCGCGACCTCGACGAGATCGCGCCCAGCCTGCCGATTTCGGTGGTGGCCGCCGAAGACCAGCAGTTTCCGTCTCACCATGGGTTCGATCTACAGGCGATCGAGAAGGCACGCGACTACAACGCGCGCGGTGGCCGCGTGCGCGGCGCCAGCACCATCAGTCAGCAGGTCGCCAAGAACGTGTTCCTGTGGCAAGGCCGCAGTTGGGTGCGCAAGGGGCTGGAGGCCTGGTACACGCTGCTGATCGAGCTGTTCTGGCCCAAGCAACGCATCCTGGAGATGTATGTGAACGTGGCCGAATTCGGCGACGGAATTTACGGCGCGCAAGCAGCTGCGCGGCAATTCTGGGGCAAGGATGCGTCGCGGCTGACGCCGACCGAATCGGCGCGTCTTGCAGCGGTACTGCCATCGCCGCGCCGCTATGACGCACGCCGCCCCGGCGCCTATGTGCAGCGCCGCACTGCGTGGATCCAGCGCCAGGCTCGCCAGTTGGGTGGCCCCGGCTATCTGCAGGCGCCATGAGCGCGACCGCGATGCTGCCGGCCGATCAGAACGCTCCGCTCACCGCGGAACGCCTGACCGTGGTGATTGCCGCCTTCAACGAAGCGACCAGCATCCCGTTGCTGCACCCGCGCCTGCAGGGTGTCCTGGCTGGCCTGAGCGGCGTGCAGACGCACGTGCTGTATGTCGACGATGGCAGCACCGACGACACCTGGCAGGTGCTGCAGGCGCTCACCGATGCCGATGCTCAGGTCAGCGCAGTGCGGTTGTCGCGTAATTTCGGCAAGGAAGTGGCGATCTCGGCCGGTCTGGACCATGTGCTGCCGGGCGCGGTGGTGCTGCTGGACGCCGATGGCCAGGATCCGCCGGAGCTCATTCCCGAGTTCGTCGCGTTGTGGCGCGCCGGGTACGACAACATCTTCGGCACGCGGGTGTTTCGCGAAGGCGAGAGCTGGTTGAAGCGTGCGGCCGCGCATGCGTTCTACCGGGTGATCCGGCAATTGTCGCGAACGCCGATTCCTGCCGACACCGGTGATTTCCGGCTGCTCTCGCCTCGGGTGGTGCAGGCGCTGCAGCAATTGCGCGAACGCCATCGTTTCATGAAAGGCCTGTTTGGCTGGGTGGGATTTCGCCAGGTGGCGCTCCCGTACCGGCGCGCACCGCGCCTGTCGGGGCGCAGCAAGTTCACGGTGTGGCGGCTGTGGAATTTCGCGCTGGACGGCATCACCAGCTTCTCCACCGTGCCGCTGCGCGCGGCCACCTACCTGGGCATGCTGACAGCGCTGGTGGCGTTCGTGTTTGGTGGCTGGGTGATCGTCAAGGCGGCACTGATGGGCGATCCGGTGCCCGGCTGGCCGACCATGATGTCGATCATCCTGTTCCTGGGCGGCATCCAGCTGATCGCGCTGGGCATGATCGGCGAATACCTGGGGCGCCTGTACGACGAGGCCAAGCAACGGCCGCTGTATCTGATCGACACGTATCGCGGCGTGGCGGGAGTATCCTCGGGCGACCAGTCCAATCGCGGAGCAGGCCATGCAAACGGTACGGCAGCTGTTGGGGATGAAGCAGGTTGAGGTGTTTTCCGTCGCGGCCGACGCCGCGGTGATCGAGGCCATCCGTCTGATGGCCGACAAGAGCATCGGTGCGGTGTTGGTGATGGAGGGCGAGCGCCTGGTCGGCATCGTGTCCGAGCGGGATTACGCGCGCAAGGTGGTGTTGCGGGACCGTTCCTCGTCCAGCACCAGCGTAGCCGAGATCATGAGCCACGCGGTGGTGACGGTGTCGCCCGCAGACTCGGTCGAGCACTGCATGCAGCTGATGACCGATGGGCGTTTCCGGCATCTGCCGGTGGTAGATAACGGCCGGGTGCAGGGCGTGATCTCCATCGGCGATCTGGTCAAGGCGGTGATCGAAGCGCAGCAACAGGACATCGATCAGTTGCAGCGCTACATCTCCAGCTGAGGCGAGGCGTTACTGCGCGTACTTGCCGCCGCAGTCGCTGTCCTTGCCGGGGCCGGGTTCGAAGGTCGCCAGCAGGGCAGCGGGCGGGGCGATGCTGCCCAGTGCAACCGCGATGGCGCCACGCACGCCCAGCGCCTTGAAATCCGGGCGGAACGACGGGTCCTTGAAGGTCCCGCCGATCCGCAGTGGCGAGCGCAGGCTGAGGATGCTGCGATCCTTCGGGCGCGGGCGCAGCAGCAGATCCAGCTGCTCGTCCTTCAAGCTGATGCTGCCTTCGCCGATGATGATGGTGTCGGTGCTGTCGAATGCCAGCGCGCGCGATTGCATCACGCCATCGCGCACACCGAAGTCGCCGAAGATGCAGCGCACCGGAATCTGCCGGTCGCGGGTGACAAGGTATTTCAGCGATTCGGCAATATCCAGGCCGGCCAGTTCCATGATCAGGTTGCCCACGTGACCGCGGCCCATGCCCACACCGATCGAGCCGTCGGCGGTACCGAGCATGGCGGCGATCGAGTTGCCACGTCCTTTCAGATCCAGATCGCCACCGATTGCGCCAGACGCCTGCTTGGCCAGGGTGGCATCGGGAAACAGCTTGTCCAGGCGGATACCGCGAATCGCGGCCTGCAGCTGGGTGGAAATCACCGGGTTGCGTGCGTCCATGCGGATGGTGGAGCGGATATCGCCGCCCGCCATGCCGAAATTGAGTGGATCCAGCTGCAGCAATCCATCCTTCAAGCGCAGCGATGCATCCATGTCGTCCAGCGGCCATGACGGTGTATTGATGCGCTGCGCGCGCCAGCGCACCTGCGCATCCATCGCCCGCAATTTGGACAGGTCATAGGGCGTGTCGGGCAGTACGCGGGTGTCGGCGGCCAATTGCGCTGCCCGCTTCTTTTGCTCGGCGTTAGCCGATTCGTTGGCGCCGGTCTTGGGCGGTGCACCGACAAACCCGGCGAGGTCGTCGAAATCCAGGCGTTTGGAGGCCAGATCGGCGCGCAGGAAGGGGCGCTTGTTGCGCAGATCCACTTCGGCGGTGCCTGAGAGATCGCTATCGCCGGCCTTGCCGGTGAAATCTTCGTAGCGCCAGATATCGCCGTTGCGGCGCAGGTGGCCATCCAGCGTGTACGGCGGGGTGGAGGGAATCGCCACGCCGGTTAGCGGATACAGGTCCTCCATGTCCTGGCCGCTCAATGCCATCTGCAGGTCGAACACCTGGAACTGAAACGGATTGGTCAGCGTGCCGCGCACGTGGGTGCGGGTGGCCCCGGCACTGCCGCGCAGGTCGATCCGGAACGGGTGCTCGGTCTGGCTCAGCTCCAGCGGCGAGGCGGTATTGCCTTTGAGCGTGAAGGGATACCCCTTCCAGCGACCCTTGCCGTCGATGCCGATCGGCGCGGCGCGCTGATCGCTGCGCGGTGGTGCCAGGCTGTTGATGGCGACGTCCACGTCAGACTTGTTGGCCGCATCGATGTACTGCAGCCGGCCGTCCTGCACCAGCAACCGGCCCAATCGCGGCAGGGTGCCATCGCCACCGCTGGTCTCGAACACCCAGTTGCCGGGGTGGGTATCGTCGCCGGCTTCCAGTACCACCTTGGTGTGCTCCAGCCGGATCTCCGGCAGGCGCACCTTGCCGCGCAGCAATGGCCAGAATTCGACATCGATTTCGGCTGAGCGCATCTGCGCCATGGGGCCGCGTTTGGACCATGCAGCATTGCCCAGGCTCAGCTGCTCACCGCGCACGGTGACGATGCGGCCCAGATCCACATCCAGATGGCCCAGGTGGAATTCGCGCCCCGTCTTGGCGCTGACTGCGCGCTCCACCGGGCCGCGCAACCAGTTCCAGTCGAACACCAGCACCAGGATCACGATCAGTGCCAGCACGATGCCGGTGCCGATCAACCAGCGGCGTCGGCGTGGTTGGCGGGAAGGGCGGGCGGCGATGGAAGCTGTCGGGGTAGTCACCCGACCCATGGTTGGCGAAGCCTCGTGCACGGCGCGCGAACGCGCCATCGGTCACACGATTTGCGCGGTCACCGCCACAAAGTGGCAAGCGCTGCCGGCGAGCACGAACAGATGCCAGATGGCGTGGAAATAGCGCTGCGTGTCGCGTTGGTAGAAGTAGGTGCCCAACGTATAGAAGAGCCCGCCGGCGAGCAGCCAGCATAGAGACCAGGTGTCGACCGCCGCCAGCAGCGGCTTGATCGCCACGATGATCAGCCAGCCCATTGCCAGGTAAAGGATGGTCGACAACAGCCGGAAGCGGCCGGTGAAAAACAGCTTGAAGATCACGCCCGCTGCGGCAATGGTCCAGATCGCAGCGAACAGGCTCCAGCCCCATGGCCCACGCAGGTTGATCAGCATAAACGGCGTGTAGGTGCCTGCAATGAGCAGATAGATCGCGCAGTGATCGAGCACCTGCAGGCGGGCCTTGGCACCCACGTGCGGGATGGCATGGAACAGCGTGGATGCGACATACAGCAGGATCAGCGTGGCACTGAAAACGATGGTGGTGGCCAGCTGCCAGCCATCGCCGTAGATCGCGGCCAGGGTGATCAGGACCGAGCCACCGGCCAGTGCGGCGATCGCGCCCAGGCCGTGGGTCACCGCACTGGCGATTTCATCGCGCAGGTCGGTGGAGGGGGGGGCATCTGCATTCATGCCCAAAAGGTACCGTAACCGCGCGCAAATCGCATCGCCAGCGGTGGCGCTGGCTTGTGGCGATTCAAGTGGCGGTCAATCGACCGCCGTGGCGTAGGCGTGTTCGCGCGTTGCGGAAAAGCGCACGTCCGGCGCGCGTTCCTGGGCCAGTTGCAGGTTGACCCGGGTGGGTGCGAGATACACCAGTTGCCCGGCCGCATCGATGCCCAGATTGCCGGCGTTCTTCTCGCGGAATTCTTCCAACTTCTTGGGGTTGTCGCAGTGCACCCAGCGTGCGGTGGTGACGCTCACCGGTTCGAAGATCGCATCCACGCCGTACTCGTCCTTGAGCCGGTAGGCCACCACGTCGAACTGCAGCACACCGACCGCGCCGAGGATCAAGTCGTTGCTCATCAGCGGGCGGAAGAACTGCGTGGCGCCTTCTTCGGACAATTGTGCCAGGCCCTTCTGCAACTGCTTGAGCTTGAGCGGGTCGCGCAGGCGTGCGCGGCGGAACAATTCCGGCGCGAAGTTGGGAATGCCGGTGAACGACAGCGATTCGCCTTCGGTGAAGGTATCGCCGATGGAGATGGTGCCGTGGTTGTGGATGCCGATCACATCGCCCGGCCACGCTTCGGCGGCGATCTCGCGATCGGAGGCCATGAAGGTCAGCGCGTTGGCCAGCTTCACGTCCTTGCCGCTGCGCACGTGCAATGCCTTCATGCCGGCGGTGAACTTGCCCGAGCACACGCGCATGAACGCCACGCGGTCGCGGTGCTGCGGGTCCATGTTGGCCTGGATCTTGAACACGAAGCCGCTCAACTTGGGCTCGACCGCTTCGACCCGGCGGCCGGTGGTATCGCGTGCCTGCGGCGGCGGTGCGTGCTCGACGAAGAAATCCAGCAACGGCTGCACGCCGAAGTTGTTGACGCCCGAGCCGAAGAACACCGGCGTCTGCTGCCCGGCGCGGTAGGCATCCAGGTCGAACGGATTGCTGGCGCCTTGCACCAGTTCCAGCTCCTCGCGCAGTTCGTCCAGCATCTGCGTGCCAATCTTTTCGGCAAGACCCGGTGCATCGAGCGAGGGAAAAATGGTGGAGTCCTGACGGGTGAAGTTGCGGCCCTGCTCGTACAGGTGCACTTCGCCGGTGATCAGATGCACCACACCCTTCAGGCGCTGGCCCATGCCGATCGGCCAGGTGACCGGGGCGCACTGGATGCCCAGCACCGTTTCCACTTCGTCCAGCAGGTCGATCGGGTTCTTGCCTTCGCGATCGAGCTTGTTGATGAAGGTCATGATGGGGGTGTCGCGCAGGCGGCAGACTTCCATCAACTTGATGGTGCGTTCTTCCACGCCCTTGGCCACGTCGATCACCATCAGCGCCGAGTCCACCGCGGTCAGCACGCGATAGGTGTCCTCGCCGAAGTCGGCGTGGCCGGGGGTGTCGAGCAGGTTGACGATCTTGTCCTCGTACGGGAACTGCATCACCGAGGAGGTCACCGAGATGCCGCGCTCTTTTTCCAGCGCCATCCAGTCCGAGGTGGCGTGGCGGGCAGCCTTGCGTCCCTTCACCGAGCCGGCCATCTGGATCGCGCCGCCGAACAGCAGCAGCTTTTCGGTCAGCGTGGTCTTGCCGGCGTCTGGATGGGAAATAATGGCGAAGGTGCGGCGGCGCGCGGCTTCGTTGGAGACTTCGGACATGAGGGGGCGCGCCCGGTCGGACGCCTGTGGAAACTGAGGAAGCCGGTGATTATAGCGGCTTCGGTGCGCCGGCCAGCGGTAGCCCAGGGCGCCTGGCTGGCGCTGGCGGCACGCGTCAGGGCGCGGGCGAGGGGAAGTGCAGCTCGCCTTGTGGGCCGCTCATCCGGAATGGCAGCGAGATCAGCCGCAGGCCGACATTGCGTTGCACCGCGAAATGCAGGTGCGGCGCGGTGCTGAAGCCGGTGCTGCCGGCGCTGCCGAGCCGCTCGCCGCTACGCAGGCGCTGGCCGGGGTGCACCAGCACGCCCGTCGGAGCCAGATGGGCGTAGATCGCCATGCTGCCATCGGCATGCAGCAGGCGCACCAGGTTGCCGCCGCCGGCGTCCGGCCCATGCGGGCCGGCTTCGTCGGCGCCTTGCTGGATCTCCATGACCACGCCGTCGCGGGCGGCCAGCACCGGGGTACCGGCGGGCAGGGCGAAGTCGATGGCATACCAGTTGGGATCGTCGCTGTGGCTGTACTGACCGCCATAGCCTTGGTCCACCTGGATCGGCACATCGCGGAACGGCAACTGGTAGCGCGCTTCCTGCAGTTGCGCCTGCGGGTCGCCGGGCACCACCTCCAGCCGCAGGCCGAGCCCGTCCAGGGTCCTGCGCTGGCTGACCGGGTACACGCGGGCCAGCAGGCGCCGTTCGCGCGCGCCCAGCAACTGCACCAACGGAAGCTGCGGCACGGCGCGGTAGTCGGCGCTGGGCGGTGCGCTCAGGCGCACTTCGGCCGGGCCGTCCAGTGGATTGACGGCCCAGGCCAGATACACCGGCGCCTGCCATTCGAGCTGCAGGGCCGGGCCCGGTGCGGCAGTGGTTTCGGCGCGTTGCGACGCACTTGCAGGTGGCATTGCGCCCGTTGCCGCTGCGCCAGGCCAATGCCAGCGCAGCTGCGCGACGACAGGCGCCGCGGGGGTGCACAACAGCAGGATGACGGCGGAAACGGCGGCACGAAGCATGGGCGAGCGACTGCAGTCGAGGTCGGGCGAGAGGGGCGCAAGTATGCGGTCCATCACAGCCAGGTGGTATCGGATGAAAATATATCTTTCCATCCGCATGAAGAGATTGACATCGCAAAAAGGCGGTGGCATCGTAGCCTCACCATCGAGACCGGCGGAGGGACAGGCCCTTTGATGCCGGGGCAGCCAGCGGAGCGCGCAAGCGCACGCGTTTGGTGCCAAATCCTGCGGGGACCTCCGCGTCCGCCGAAAGATGGTTCGAATCGTGCCCTCTGCACGTCGAACGCGAGCTCCCGCGAAGCTCGATGGCCGATCCACCCCGGATATCGCCATGAGCCTCGTGACCACAGCATCGCCACTCACCACCGCTGACACCTACACGCCCGCCGCTGATAGCGACGCCCCGCCTGCCGTGCGCGGCGAGCTCGTCATCAATCTACCGATGTGCCACGCCGGCCAACGCGAGCTGCGCCTGCGCTACGAACTGGTTGGCGCGGAGCAGGCGCCGGTGGTGTTCGTGGCGGGCGGAATTTCAGCCCATCGCCATCTCGCTGCCAGCGCTGTGTTCCCCGAGAAAGGTTGGGTAGAGGGGCTGGTCGGTGCCGGCCGCGCGCTGGACCCGGCGTCGCGCCGACTGTTGGCCTTCGATTTCCTCGGGGCCGACGGCAGCCTGGATGCGCCGATCGACACCGCCGACCAAGCCGATGCAATCGCCGCACTGCTGGATGCGCTGGGCATCGCGCGCCTGCACGGCTTTGTCGGTTATTCCTACGGCGCGCTGGTCGGCCTGCAATTCGCCAGCCGACATGCGGCGCGGCTGCACACGCTGGTTGCGGTGAGTGGTGCGCATCGCGCCCATCCGTATGCCGCCGCATGGCGTGCCCTGCAGCGGCGCGCGGTGGCGCTTGGCCAGTTGCAATGCGCCGAGCACCACGGGCTCGCCCTGGCACGCCAGTTCGCGATGCTGAGCTACCGCACCCCGGAAGAATTCAGCGAGCGCTTCGATGCGCCGCCGGAAGTGATCAATGGCCGCGTGCGCGTGGCCGCCGAAGACTATCTGGATGCCGCTGGCGCCCAATACGTGGCGCGCACGCCGGTGAACGCCTATCTGCGCCTGTCCGAGTCCATCGACCTGCACCGCATCGACCCGGCCGCGGTCGCCGTGCCCACGGTGGTGGTTGCGGTGGAAGGCGACCGCCTGGTGCCGCTGGCCGATCTGGTCAGCCTGGTCGAAGGGCTGGGCCCGCGCGGCAGTTTGCGCGTGCTGCGCTCGCCCTACGGCCATGACGCCTTCCTCAAAGAAATCGATCGCATCGACGCGATCCTCACCACTGCCCTTCGCACGACCGGAGAAACCGCATGAGCTTTCGTGACCCTGCCGACGCGCCCTGTAGCGCTGCCACCGCCGCCGTCCGTGCCGGAATCGACCGGGACACCGCCTACGGCGCGGTGACGCCGCCGATCGTGCTGTCGTCGAACTTCTCCTTCGACGGCTTCGGCAACAAGCGCCAGTACGACTACACCCGCAGCGGCAACCCCACCCGCGACCTGCTCGGCGAAGCTTTGGCCGAACTGGAAGGCGGCGCCGGCGGCGTGATCACCTCCACCGGCATGGGCGCGATCAACCTGGTGCTCAATGCCTTGCTGCAGCCCGGCGACACCCTGGTGGTGCCGCACGATGCCTACGGCGGCAGCTGGCGGTTGTTCAACGCGCTGGCCAAGAAGGGCCATTTCGCCTTGATCACCGCCGACCTCACCGACCCGCGCTCGCTGGCTGATGCATTGGCGCAGTCGCCCAAGCTGGTACTGATCGAAACCCCGTCCAACCCGTTGCTGCGCATCACAGATCTGCGCTTTGTCATCGAGGCCGCGCACAAGGTGGGCGCGCTGACCGTGGTGGACAACACCTTCCTGTCGCCGGCGCTGCAAAAGCCGCTGGAATTTGGCGCCGATGTGGTGCTGCATTCCACCACCAAGTACGTCAACGGCCACAGCGATGTGGTGGGTGGCGCGGTGATCGCGCGTGATGCGGAGCTGCACCAGCAGCTGGTGTGGTGGGCCAACGCGCTGGGCCTGACCGGATCGCCGTTTGACGCGTTCCTGACCTTACGCGGGCTGCGCACGCTCGATGCCCGCCTGCGGGTGCACCAGGAAAACGCCGATGCGATCGCGGTGCTGCTGGACGAACACGCGGCAGTGAACCAGGTGTATTTCCCCGGGCTGGCATCGCATCCTGGCCATGCGCTGGCGGCGCGCCAGCAGAAGGGCTTCGGCGCGATGATCAGCTTCGAGCTCAATGGCGGTGAGGCGGCGGTGCGTGCGTTCGTCGACGGGCTGCGTTATTTCACCCTGGCCGAATCGCTGGGCGGCGTGGAGAGCCTGATTGCGCATCCGGCCTCGATGACGCACGCGGCGATGACCGCCGAAGCGCGCGCTGCGGCCGGTATTTCCGATGGCTTGTTGCGGCTGTCGGTGGGCATTGAATCCGCTGAGGATCTGCTGGTCGATCTGCGCGCCGGCCTGGCACGTGCGGAAGCCGCGGTGAGCGCGGTCGCGCGCAAACAGGTCGACGCGTGAGCGCCGTGCTGCCTGTCTCGCGCCGTTCGCCGGTGGCTGCCGTGACGCCCACACCGCGGCTCGCCCTGTTGGGCACCGGCACGGTGGGGCGTGCCTTCGTGACGCGCTATACCGCCTTGCAGCAACGTCAGTTGCGCCTGCCGCGCTTTGACTGGCTGGCCAACTCGCGCATCGCCCACGACTGTGGTGCTGGCGCAGAGCAGGCACTGCAGCTGGCCAACGCGGCGCCGCGTGGCCGTGCGGAGCTGCAGCCGTGGGCAGAAACCACTGCGCTGCGCGCCGGCGATGTGCTGGTGGATGCCACCGCCAGCGACGTGGTGGCGGACTGGCACGTGGAGTGGCTGACCCGCGGCGTGCATGTAGTGACCGCCAACAAGCTGGGCCAGGGCACGGCGTTGTCGCGTGCGCAGGACCTGTATGCCGCGCGTCACGCCAGTGGCGCGTATTACGGCGACAGTGCCACCGTGGGTGCTGGGCTGCCCTTGCTCAGCAGCGTGCGTGCACTAGTGGCCGGCGGCGACCAGATTCATTCGATCGAAGGGGTGTTGTCGGGGTCGTTGGCGTGGCTGTTTCATCGCTACGATGGCAGTACGCCGTTCTCGGCGTGCGTCCGCGAAGCGATGGCGGCCGGGTACACCGAGCCCGATCCGCGCATCGATCTCTCCGGTGAGGACGTGCGCCGCAAATTGCTGATCCTGGCGCGTGCGGCCGGGCAACCACTGGAAGCCGAGCAGGTGCATGTGGAATCGCTGGTGCCTGCCGCGCTGGCGTCCGTGGGGCCGGAGGCGGTGGATGCGCACCTGGAAACACTCGACGCGCTGGTGCAGACACGTTGGCAGCAGGCCCGCGCCGCGGGCCGCTGCCTGCGATTCGTCGGCCGCGTGGACGGGCATGGGGCAAGCGTGGGCTTACGCGAATTGGCCCTGGACCACCCGCTGGCGGGCGGCGCGGGCACCGATAACCGTGTCGCCATCAGCAGCGATCGCTACCGCGACCAGCCGCTGTTGATTCAAGGGCCGGGCGCCGGTGCCGAAGTGACCGCGGCGGCGTTGCTGGACGATGTGCTGCGGATCGTTGCTGGCTGAGGTTGCGGTGCTTCGCACCCGACGTCTTGTTGGTGCTGTCGCGTGCGAAGGATGCTGCGGTTCGGCCCGTGCGGTGTCGCCGCTGCGCTGTCGGCTCCTGCGGTGCGGGCAAGCTGGGGCAGCGCGTGGGTGACCGCAGACAGCCCCCGTGGAATGCTTCTGACAGAATTGGATTTGCGCGCTAAACCACGTGTTCCCAATCGGCGTTAGGCGCGTGGTGATCGCGCACGCGCCTGGAGCTGGCAGGCGGCGCGCATGTCAGAGTCTGCGCGCCGCAACTGGCTAGCGGGAAATCGCCTTCAATAATTCAGAATTGAAGCGCACCGGATCCTGCACCTGTGGCGAATGTCCCAGGTCGGCGAATTCGACCAGCGTGGCATTCGGAATGGCCTCGGCGGCGCGTTTGCCCAGCTTGGTGTAGTCACCCACGCGCGCCTTCACCGCTGGCGGTGCGGTGTCCTTGCCGATGGCAGTGCGGTCCTTGAGCCCGATGAACAGCGTGGTTGGCACGGCGAGCTTGGGCAGCTCATAGACCACCGGCTGATTGAACACCATGTCGTAGGTCAGCGCCTGATTCCAGGCCACGGCCTGTTTGCCGCGGCCCAGCGACATGCCGGCCTGCATGCGCGCCCAGCGCTCGAATTCCGGCTTCCATTGGCCAGCGTAGTACACGTCCATCTGGTACTTCTTGATGCGCTCGAAGCTGATCTTCAGCTCATTGTCGTACCAGGCATCCACGCTGCGCCACGGAATGCCTTCGGCCTTCCAGTCTTCCAGCCCGATCGGGTCGACCAGCGCGAGGTGCTCGGTCGCTTGCGGGTACATCAGTGCATAGCGGATCGCGAGCATGCCGCCCATCGAGTGCCCAACCACCACGGCGCGCTGGAGACCGAGCTTCTGCAGCAGGGCATGCGTGTTGTCGGCGAGCTGTGCGAACGAGAACTGATAGGCGGCCGGTTTGCTGGATTTGCAAAAGCCCACCTGGTCCGGCGCGATCACGCGGTAGCCGGCCTTGCTCAGTGCGGCGATGGTTTGCTCCCAGGTGGCGGCGCAGAAATTCTTGCCGTGCAGCAGCACGGCGGTGCGCCCGTTGGCTTTGCCCGTTGGCGCAACATCCAGGTACGCCATCTCCAGCGCCTGCTGTTGCGACGTAAAGGCGTAAGTTTTCACTGGATATGGGTAATCGAAGCCTTCCAGGCGAGGGCCGTAACTGGCCTCCTGGGCCATCAGCGGGCCGCAGGCCAGCGCCAGGGCGAGAGAGCAGGCAAGGTGTCGCATCGCGATCTCCAGGTGAGCAATGCCGCAAGGCTACACAGCGCGCTGTGGTGAGCGCGTACAGCACGTGGCGGCCGCTACTGAGCGCCACCCAACGCTTGCGCTGTACACGGGCGTCGCGGCTGTACCTGGATCGAACTGTCGAGCAACGGTTTGGTTGGCAGCTAGCGTCGCGCTGACCATCGCGATTTGACGCGCGCTTGTCAGAACAGGCGAGTGGAGAAATAAAAGAAGCATCGCAGACGCGTGCGAGGGCAACACGGTGCCACGCGCACCACGCGGGCGATTGCGATCAACGTATCCACGGCGCGCCGCGGTGCCGTACGGCCGCTGCTTGGAACAAGCGCAGCGTCCGCGCGTAGTACTGTCATGTTGTCCAACCGGTCACCGCTTGCGTCCAGCAAATGATGGCCGGTCTTGTGTCACGCACGCACTAAGAGCAGCGATCAAAACGACTGCGCAGCCGCCAGGCGGGCGCGGCCGGTGCTCGGAATCGGCATGTACCCCCCACGTACACTCCGGTTCCTCAGCGCCGTCCGCACCCACCTGACGACTGCTCGCTACGTTTTGTTAGCCGCTCTAAACCACGCACTGGCTCAGCATTCGATGACATTCACCGCCAGCCCGCCACGGCTGGTTTCCTTGTACTTGTCCTGCATATCGCGGCCGGTGTCGCGCATGGTCTTGATGACCTTGTCCAGTGACACCTTGTGCTTGCCGTCGCCACGCATGGCCATGCGGCTGGCGTTGATGGCTTTCACTGCCCCCATCGCGTTGCGTTCGATGCAGGGGATCTGCACCAGCCCGCCGATCGGGTCGCAGGTCAGGCCGAGGTTGTGCTCCATGCCGATTTCCGCTGCATTCTCGATCTGCCCGGGGTTGCCGCCGAGCGCGGCGACCAGGCCGCCGGCGGCCATCGAGCAGGCCACGCCCACTTCGCCCTGGCAGCCCACTTCGGCGCCGGAAATCGAGGCGTTTTCCTTGTACAGGATGCCGATTGCCGCTGCGGTGAGCAGGAAGTCGAAAATGCGTTGTTCCGAAGCGCCCGGGCAAAAACGATCGAAGTAATGCAGCACCGAGGGAATGATGCCGGCTGCACCGTTGGTGGGCGCGGTGACCACGCGGCCGCCGGCAGCATTTTCTTCGTTGACCGCGAGTGCGTAGAGGTTGACCCAATCCAGCGTGGTCAACGGGTCGCGCATCGCCGCTTCGGGCTTGGAGGAGAGCTCGCGGTACAGCGCGGGCGCACGGCGCGAGACGTTCAGGCCGCCGGGCAGGGTGCCTTCTTCGCGAATGCCGCGTGCCACGCACGACTGCATGGCGTTCCACAGCTCCCGCAGGCCGGCGCGGATCTCGTCTTCGCTACGCCAGCTCTTTTCGTTCTCGAACATCAGTTGCGCAATGCTCAGGCCGCTGCGCGCGCACTGTGCCAGCAGCTCGTCGCCGCTGAGGAACGGGTAGGGCAACGGAGTCTCGTCGGCCACGATGCGGTCGTCGGCGGCGTCGTCCTGGTTGACCACGAAACCGCCACCCACCGAGTAGTAATCGCGCGTGGCAATCACCGCTTCGGTTGCATCGTAGGCGGTGAAGCGCATGCCGTTGGTGTGGTACGGCAGCTTCTGCCGCTTGTTCATCGGCAGGTCGCGCTTTTCGTCGAAGCTGATTGCGTGCTGGCCCATCAGGTTGATGCGCTTGCTGCTGCGGATGCGCTCAAGCGTGGCGGGGATGACATCCGGGTCGATCAGGTTCGGGCGATGCCCTTCCAGCCCCAACAGCACGGCCTTGTCGGTGCCATGGCCGCGCCCGGTCAATGCCAGCGAGCCGAAGACTTCTGCGCGCAGACGCGTCACCTCCTGCAAGCGGCCGGTATCGAGTAACCAGCGGTGGACGAAGCGCTCGGCGGCGCGCATCGGTCCCACGGTATGCGAGGAACTCGGACCGATACCGATCTTGAACAGGTCGAACGTACTGACAGCCATGCGTGCCGGAGAGGTGAGCAAGAAGCCCGCTATTCTAAGCGCTTGGCGATTGCAGCACGGCTGCAGCGCAGCATGAGACCCCCCGCATGGCCCTGACCCTTTACCAGCGCGACGACTGCCACCTCTGCGACCAGGCCGTGGAAGCGCTGGCCCAGGCGCGCGCAGGCGCGTTCTTCAGCGTGTTCATCGACGACGATGCGGCGCTAGAGTCCGCTTATGGTCTGCGTGTGCCGGTGTTGCGCGACCCGATGGGGCGTGAGCTGGACTGGCCATTCGATGCGCCACGTCTGCGCGCCTGGCTGGACGCTGCACCCCATGCATGAGACATAAAAAAACGGCGGACCCGACGAGGTAGTCCGCCGTTCAGTGGCCGCGTCCTGGTGCGGCCGGTGGCGCGTCACTTCGCCTTGAACACCACCTTGGTGCTGATTGCCGTTTCGTTGGGAATGGTCTTGGTATCGGTCCAGTCGCCGCCGCCCACGCCGAAGTCCAGGCGCTTGACGGTGGCCTTGCCGGCCAGCACCGGCTGCGCGCCGGGCGTCCAGGTGAAGGTCAGCGTGACCGGCTTGCTGACACCGCGCAGCTCCAGGGTGCCGTCGGCGGCGTACTGGTTGCCGCCCAGCGCGCGGAATTTCTCGGCGTGGTAGCGCGCGGTGGCGAACTTGGCCACGTTGAAGAAATCCGGCCCCTGCAGGGTGGAATCACGGTCGCCGTTGCCGCTCTTGGCACCGGCCAGCGGGATGCGCACATCGAGCTTGGCGCCGGCCAGGTTGGCGGGATCGAAGCTCAGCGTGGTGTCGAAGCCCGGGAAGGTGCCGGTGAACACTTCGCCGTCGTACTTGCTGGCAAACACCAGCGAGGAGCCGGGCGCCTGGACATAGTCGGCGGCCAGCACCGGGGCGGCGGCGAAGGTGGCGACCAGCGCGGACGCAACCAGCAGGGGGGAGGCAAACAGCCTGGAAGACATGCGACATCCTTTACGGTTTGGGGGAGAGCCAGCCACGCGGCAGCATGCGCGTCAGCGTGGCATCGCGTTGGAAGAGATGGTGGTAAAGCGCGGCGCCGGCATGCGCCAGGACCACGGCAATCAACAGCCAGAAGCCCCATTCGTGCACGGCGTGCGACACCGCGCGCAGCTGCTCGTCCGGTGCGCTGAGCTTGGGCATGTTGAACAGGCCGAACCAGCGGAACGGGCGCAGCCCGCTGGTGGAGTCGTACAGCCACCCGGACAGCGGCATCGCAAAGATCATCGCGTACAGCAGCCAGTGGGTGAACCCGGCGATGCGCTCCTGCCAGCTTGGCGTGCCCGGCACCGGTGGCGGGGCGCCGGCATACAGCCGCCAGCCCAAGCGGGCGATGACCAGGGCCAGCACGGTCAGGCCCACGGATTTGTGCGCGGTGTAGACCCAGAAATACTTGGGCGTCTTGGGCAGCTCGCCCATGGTCAGGCCCACGATGCCCAGCACCAGGATCAGCAGCGCGATCAACCAGTGCAGGGTCTGGCTGACGCCGCCCCAGCGCTCCACATTCTTCAGGCTCATCGGCCGCTCTCCGTATCGGTGGTCGCTGGCGCGGGTTGCTCCGGCGCGGCGGGCTCGGTGGTCTTGCCGGCATCGTCGTCGCTGTCGGCGCGGCCTTCGCGGACGGCCTCGGCTTCGATGCGCAGCTCGACGGTGTCGCCGATCATCGACTTCCAGGCATCCACGCCGAACGCGGCGCGGCTGAGCGTGGCCGTGGCCGAGAAGCCGGCGGTGCGGCGGAATGGCGGTAACGGATGCCGCTTGAGCGCGTTGAGGGTGACGTCCAGCGTGACCGGCCGGGTGACCCCGTGCAGGGTGAGGTTGCCGGTGACCTTGGCGTGGGTCGCATCGCTGGCCTCGACCTTGGTGGAGACGAAATGCGCGTCAGGAAAGCGCTCGGCGTCGAGTAGGTTGCGTGCCAGGGTGGCCTCGTTCCATTTCGCATCGCCCAGGTCCGCGCGTCGCAGCGGCACGGTGACCTCGAGCGTTGCCGCCGCCCAGTCGTCCGCGTCGAACACCAGGGTGCCGCTGCTGCCGGATACCGTGCCCAGAGCCTTGGAAAACCCGGCATGTTCCACCGCGAACAGCACCCGGGTGTGGACCGGATCCAGCGCGTAGCGCACCGGCGCGGCGGTGGCGGCGAGGCTGGTCAGGACCAGGGCAGGGAAGGCCAGCAGGCGGGCGAGAGGCGTCATGGGCGGATTCTAGACACATCCCGGCAGCGCGCGCTTGGCTTGCGTTCGCAACGATCCGTTGCGAGCATGCCGGCTGGACGTGGAAAGGATGCCCACATGCGTTTGCTGTTGTTCGTCGTGCTTGCTGTCCTGGCAGGGGTTCCTGCGTTGGCAGAGGTGCCGGCCATTCCGAGGTTCCGCATCGTGGGCCCGGCCGATGGGCTGCCGTCGACCATGATCACCGCCATTGCGCAGGATCGCGCCGGTTATTTGTGGATGACCACCGGCGACGGGTTGATCCGCTACGACGGCGCCGGGTTCAAGGTGTGGCGCAACGACCCAGCCGACCCACGCTCGCTAAGAAGCAATCTGCTGCAGGCGATCTATATCGACGCACAGGATCGCATCTGGCTGGCGTTGGGCGGAGCCGGTGTGGCGATGTTGAGCGCCGATCGCGCCACCTTGACCGCTTACCTGCCTGACAAGGTGCCGGAGTTGTCGTTCGGTGACGTCTACGCGATTGCAGGGCGCGGCGACGAAATCTGGTTCGGCATGTCCACCGGCAACGTGCTGCGCCTGGATGCAAAGGGAACGTTCACCTCGCTCGATCTGGCCAAGATGGACGACCCGCTGGCGCCCAGCGCGGTGTACGCGCTGGCGCTGGATGATCGCGATCGAATGTGGATCGGCACGCTCGGCGGCCTGGCGTATCACGATGGTCTGGCCGCGCACCGCGTTCACCCGGATGGCGACGACAGTGGCATCAATGCGCTGCAGTGGGTGGGGCAACGGTTGTGGGCCGCCACCGACACCGGATTGCGTTACATGGATCCCTCCGGCGTCTGGCACACACCGTCGTGGGCGCCGATGTTTGCGGCGGGCAACCGAGTGTGGACCGTTGCCGACGCAGGCGATGGCGAGTTCTGGCTAGGGACCGAGCAAGGTCTCTGGCATACACGGCCCGGGCAGCCACCGGTCCCCGTCAACAATGGTGATTCCCCGTTGGTGTCCAACCGGCACGTCACTACCATCTGGCGCAGCCCGCATGGCGGCATCTGGGTGCCGCTGCATGGGCGTGGTCTGGCCTATCTGCGTGAAGACTGGCGTCGTACTGCGGCCTTCAAACAGGTCAACGATCAGGGCAAGGGGCTGTCCTGCAGTCTTGCACCGGCAGCGCGATCCGGCGGGCTATGGCAGTTCGATGGCAACGGGCGTCTGCTGCGCTACGACACATCATCCGGCGCCCTGATTCAGACCGGCATCCAGGCTGCGGATCTGGGCACGATGCAGATCACCACCGCGCTGGAAGACAGCCGCGGCAAGCTCTGGTTGGCCAGCGGTGAATATGGATTGTCGCGCCTGGACCTGCGCACCGGCGCGCTGGAGCACTTCAGCGACGAAGGCCCGGCCGAAGCGGCACTGTGGATCGGTGAACCGGGCGACGGCACGGTGTGGGCCGCTTACGAGCAAGTCATCCAGCAGCGCGATCTGGCCACCGGACGCCTGTTGGAGACGATCGATCAACAGCATCCGCATGGGCTGACGGAAGTGGTGTCGCCGCAGATCCGCAAGGGGCCGGATGGGCGGATGTGGTTGAGCGCCTTCGGCGGCATGTATGCGTGGCAGGCCGCAACGCGGCGCTTCGTCTCGGTGCCAGGGCTGAAGACGGACGAGACGCTTCAGGCCTTCGTGGTCGAAGATGCAACGCACCTGTGGCTGTATCGCGCAGGCAGTCTTGAGCGTTGGTCCAGTGATGGCGAAGTCTGGAAACGGGAACGCCGCATCCGTTCTGCCGAGGGTTTTCCGGCGATGGACGCCTACGGGCTGGAACGCGATGGCGCCGGCCGGCTCTGGATGTCCGGGCCTCGCGGCCTGTGGCGCATCGATCCGCGCACGCCGCAGGCACGCATCCGCAGCTTCGGCGTGCGCGACGGATTGACCAGTCTGGAGTTCAGCCACCGCTGTCTGATGATGGCCCGTAACGGTGTACTCGTCGGCGGAACGGCCGATGGCTACACGGTGCTGATCGACACGCAGGCGCCGGACGTGCCCTCGTTCACCCCGGCAATGCGCCTGGAAACGGTCAGCGTGCAGCTTGCCGATCGGCGCCGCATGCTGCCGATCAGGGGTGGTTTTTCGCTCTCGCCAGATGATCGCCAATTGCGCATCAACATGCGGCTACTGTCGTTCGTGGACCCTATGGCCAACCGGTATCGCACCCGCCTCAGTTGCTTCGACACCGGCTGGGTGGATCACGATGCCAGCGGGATGCGCGAATTCTCGTCCTTGCCACCTGGCGACTACGTGCTGGAAATGCAGGGGATCGACCCGCTGGGTAACGCCTCCAAGGTGCAGACGCTTGAATTCATCGTCAATCCCCCCTGGTGGCGCAGCCGTTTCGGCATCGCCGTGATGGTCTTGGTCGGCATGATGTTGGGTGTCTTGCTCGCCGCCGCTTATCGCCGGCGCGTGCGTATGCGTGCGCAATGGCAACTGGCGCAGCACAAGCGTGAGCTCGCCGAACAGGCCTCGCAGGCCAAGACGCGTTTTCTGGCGACGCTTGGGCATGAAGTGCGCACCCCCATGACCGGTGTGCTGGGCATGAGCGAGTTGTTGTTGCAAACGCCGTTGGATGGGCGTCAGCAAGGCTATGCCAGTGCGATCCAGTCGGCGGGCAAGCACTTGCTGCGGCTGGTCAACGATGCGCTGGATCTGGCGCGTATCGAGGCGGGCAAACTGGCGTTGGACGATCGCGATTTCGATCTGCGTCAGTTGATCCGGCAGGTGGTCGACCTGGTGCGGCCCAGTGCCGAACAGAAGCAGCTTGCGTTCGAGTGCCACCTGGATGAGAGCCTGCCGCGCGCGCTGCATGGCGATGCGAACCGGGTCCAGCAGATCCTGCTCAACCTGTTGTTCAACGCGGTCAAGTTCACCGAGCGCGGGCAGGTGCGTCTGCGCGTGTTGCCCCTGCAGGCGGGCGGCGGCGGTATCCGCGTGGAGGTCAGCGACACCGGGCCGGGCATGAGTGAAGAGCAGCGTGGGCGGCTGTTCCAGCGCTTCGAACAGGCCGAAGGAGGGCGCACGACCACGCGGCATGGCGGCAGCGGGCTGGGCTTGGCGATCTGTCGCGAGTTGGCAGCGGCGATGGGCGGGTCGGTGGGCGTCAGTAGCGCGTTGGGCCAGGGCGCCTGTTTCGTGGTGGAGCTGCCGCTGCGCTGGGTGAGCACGCCGGCGCCTTCGACCACCGCGGTGGCACGTGCGGTTCCGCCGGTGCACCAGGCGCCGCTGCAGTTGTTGCTGGTCGAAGACGACGTGACCGTGGCGCAGGTGATTGTTGGCCTGCTGCAGGGGCGCGGGCATCACGTCACGCACGTGTTGCATGGCCTGGCGGCATTGGCCGAGGTGAGCGCGCGCAGCTTCGACGCGGGCCTGTGCGACCTGGACCTGCCGGGGCTCGATGGCGCGGCGCTGGTGGCGCAGCTGCGCGCACGCGGCGTGCGCTTCCCGATCGTGGCGGTGACCGCGCGCGCCGATGCCGACGCCGAGCCCCAGGCGTTGGCCGCCGGATGCAATGGGTTCTTGCGCAAACCGCTCACCGGTGACCTGCTGGCACAGGCCTTGGCCCAGGTCCTGGCCGACGATGCGATGGACAAGGCGCCGCCGGAGACGCCGGTCTGAGTCCTGAACGCCAGCGTGCGGGTACAGTGCGACTGGCGGATGGCATTGGGGAATGCAGGGACGATGGGGATCACAGTGCAGATGCGGAAACATGCCAGCTGGGTGCTGGCGGCGGTGCTGCTGCTGATGGGCGCGAGTGCGCTGGCGGCAGAGCAGATCGAAACACCACGCATGCGCCGGTTCGGTCCGGGCGATGGCTTGCCTTCGCGCATGGTGCTGGCCTTGGCACAGGACCGGCAAGGCTATGTCTGGGCCGCAACCAGCGATGGGCTGGCGCGCTATGACGGCATCGGCTTGCAGGTGTGGCAGCACGACCCACTGAGCGCGCGCTCGATCCCCGGCAACGAAGTGGAGACGCTGCTGGTCGATGACCGCGACAGGGTCTGGCTGGGCATCAATGGCTCGCCGCTGGCCATGTTCGATGCCGAGCGCGAGGGCTTTGTCAGCTTTCCCGCCGTCAGCAACGCCTGCGCCGGTCAGGTATGGGCGCTGGCACAGGCGCAGGGCGCACTCTGGATCGGAACCAGCAACGGTGGCCTGTGCCGGCGCGAAGAAGATGGCCGGCTCACGGTGTTCCGTGCCACGCCCGATGCGCCGGACGGGCTGCCCAGCGACACCATCATGAGCATGCTGACCGACGCACGCGGCCGGTTGTGGATCGGCACCGGCAGCGGGCTGGTGATGCGCGATGGCGAGCGTTTCGTGCGCATTGCACCCGAGCGCCTGAGTGCCACGGTCTTCAAGCTCAGCAAGGATCCGGATGGCACGTTGTGGGTGGGCAGCAGCAAGGGCCAGTACCGGGTCACGCCCGCTGGCGTGCTGGAGCCTGCGCCGTGGAAGGGCGCGGAGAACGTGCGCGCCGGGACCGTGGTGCACGACGTCCACGGGGGCTACTGGGTCGCTGCCGCCGATGGGTTCTTTCGCGTGGCCCCCGGAGAGACCGCGTTGCGGGTCATGGACGGTGACCGTGGCAGCGGGTTTCTCACCGCAGAAAGTGGCGTGCTTGATCTGCTGCAGGATCGCCAGGGCGGGCTGTGGCTGGGGCTGATTTCACAGGGCCTGGCGTATCTGCCGCCGGACTGGCAACGCTTTTCCACCATCTTGCAGACCCAGGGCAAACCGCTGGAAAGCCTGTACCTGGTCAATGCCGCTGCCGATGGCGACAGCTTTCTGGTGACAACCGGCGACGGGGTGTATCGGCTTGGTGCGCAGGGTGACGTGGTGCCGGTGGTGCACAGCGCGGCGCTGGGCGGGGACACCGTGCAATCGGTCTTGCCCAACGCCGACGGTAGCCTGTGGATTGCGCTGCGGGATGACGTCACCCACTACGTCCCTGCGACTGGCAAAAAGCGCCGGCTTGGGCTGCAAGTTGACCAGGACAAGAGCCAGCGACCGGAGTTGATGGCGCGCGGGATCGATGGCGAGTTCTGGCTGTCGATTGTGGGAGGTGGCGTGCAACGGCGTGCCGCAGACGGGCGCCTGCTGGCGGAGTTCCGCTTCGGGACCGATCTCAGCGAACCCGGCGGCATGGTGCAGCAGCTCACCATCCGGCCAGACGGCTCGGCCTGGGTAGCGGCTGGCGATGACCTGTGGGTCTGGCAGGGCGAGCGCTTCCGCCGGGTGATCGACGATGCCGAGCACGAGGTCTATGCACTGGCATTCGTGTCGCCACGCGAGTTCTGGGCCGGGCGCCCCGGGGCGCTGGAGCGATATGGCTGGGATGGCCACAAGGCCACGCTGCTTGAGCGCGTGGGCCATGCGCAGGGGATGCCGGCCACCGAGATCCGTGGCCTGGCGCTAGGGGGCACTGACACGGTGTGGGCCACCACCTCGCGTGGCTTGTTCGCCTACCGACGCGGCCAACCGCAGGTGCGCATGTTCGGTCAACGCGACGGCCTGCCGGACAGCGAATTTTCGATGCGTCCGCCAGTGACCGGCCCCAGCGGGCAGGTGTTGGCGCTGACCACCAGCGGCATCGTGTTGTTCGATCCCACGCGGCCGTTCGCCCCGGTGCCGCAGGCGCAGTTGGTGATCCAGTCGGTACAGGTACGCCGCAACGATGCCGAACGCCCGCAGCAGGTGCCACACAAGCGGCCGATCGTGCTGCAGGCCCGTGACCGCGACCTGCGCATCAGCGCACGGCTGCTGTCGTTCGTGGATCCGGGACTTGCCCGTTATCGCTATCGCGTGGACGGCTACGACGAGCGTTGGGTGGAGCAGGGCGCAACCGGTGAGCGTGTCATCTCGCGGTTGCCGCCGGGCGACTACCAGGTGCAGGTACAGGCACGCGCAGGCACCGGCGACTGGGTCGCTGCGCCAGCGCTGACGCTGCAGGTGCAGCCACCGTGGTGGATGAGTCCGGCGGCGCAGATGGTCGCAGTGGCGGTGTGCCTGTTGTTGTTCGGCCTGGGTGTGTGGGCGTGGCGGCGGCGGGTGCGGCGTCAGCAGGAATGGGTGCTGGCGCGGCAGCGTCAGCAGCTTGCCGAGCAGGCATCGATTGCCAAGTCGAACTTCCTGGCAACGCTGGGGCATGAAGTGCGCACGCCCATGACCGGCGTGCTGGGCATGAGCGAGTTGCTGCTGGCCACGCCGCTGGACGCAAAACAGCGCGGCCATGTCGATGCGATCCGCAAGGCGGGTGCGCATCTGCTGCGGCTGGTCAACGACGCGCTCGATCTGGCGCGCATCGAGGCCGGCAAGCTGGAACTGGTGCAACAGCCGTTCGAACCGTCGCAGCTGACCCAGGAACTGGCCGATTTCATGCATCCCATCGTTGAGGCACGCGGCCTGCGCTTTCACTATCGAAATCAGCTGCCCGCCGCGCTGGTGGTGGTGGGCGATGCCACGCGCGTGCGCCAGATCCTGATCAACCTGCTGGGTAATGCGATCAAGTTCGCCGAGCGCGGCGAGGTGGGGCTCACCGTCAGCCAGCATGGCGACTGCCTGCGTTTCAAGGTGCGCGATTCCGGGCCGGGCATCGGGCCGGAGCAACAAAAACGCCTATTCCAGCGCTTCGAACAGGGCGAGGGCGCGCGCACCAATGCGCGCTATGGGGGCAGCGGATTGGGGCTGGCCATTTCGCAGGAACTCACCGTGGCGATGAAGGGCAAGATTCGCGTGCGCAGCCGGCTCGGGGTCGGCACCCAGTTCACCGTGGATCTGCCGTTGCCGATCGACCGCTCGCCCTTGCGTCCGGTCGCCGGCGAGGCGCGTATACCAGCCGGCGCACCGCTGCGCATCCTGCTGGTGGAAGACGACCCCACTGTTGCCGAGGTGATCAGCGGCCTGTTGGCCGGGCGCGGCCATCGGGTGGTGCATGCCGCACACGGTTTGGCGGCCTTGTCCGAAGCGGTCGACGGCGAGTTCGATGTGGCGCTGCTGGACCTGGATCTGCCCGGGCTGGATGGCTTTGCGCTGGCGGCGCAACTGCGTCGGCTCGGGCACGCATTCCCACTGCTGGCGGTGACCGCACGCGCCGATGGCGACGCACAAACCCAGGCACAGGCCGCCGGATTCGATGGGTTCCTGCGCAAGCCGGTCACTGCCGACATGCTGGTCGAGGCGATCGCCGCCGTGCAGGCTGTGGCACGCGAGCGTGACCGGGCAACGCCGCTGCTTGGGTGACTTGGCGACGTCGGTCAATGGCGATCTTCTACTGGCGAGCGGATGCGAAACCCGGCGCAGCGCTGTTCAACGCCGCGCCAAGCGGGCGTGCAGCGCTTCGATTCGCCCAGCAATGCATGGCGCCGATCGCGCCTGGCAGTAGTTGATCCTGAGTAGTGGTAGAGCTGCGACCCGCCCCGGCCTGATGTGATGCGCCCCGCGTCGGTAACTACATGCGCGCTGCTCGGCCGTGGGCTGCCACACGCTGCCGGCCTGATCCGGGCAAGCCGGTTGACGCTAACGCAACGCTATGCGTTTGCAACTACAGATGCCTCGCTGCTGGTGCTGCTCTGCAGATACTCCAAGCATGCAGCCGATGGCTCACCGAAGCAGTGCAGCGCGCAACCCGTCGCGGATTGCCAGCGTGAACGCTTGAGGTTGCTCGCGCTTGCCGGCGCAGCGCGTGGCAAGCACTATGCGGCGACTTGTCGTGAAACGTGTCCAGTGCGCCTTTTTCCGTCTGTTCTCCATTGGGTTGTCGCCTTGTTGCTGCTGGGCCTGTGCGTGACCGTGTCACCGGCACTGGCCACGCGTGCGCCGGTGATGCCGGTGCCCAATCAGGTCACGGTTGCAGACGGGTTGCCATCGGACGTCATTGGTGAACTGGCCGAAGACAAGCAGGGCTACCTATGGCTGGCCAGCGACGACGGGCTGGCCCGCTTCGATGGGCGTAATTACCGCATCTGGCGGATGGAAGAGGGGCTGACCGGTAACGCGATCTGGACCATCTGCGTCGATCAGGACAACCGGGTCTGGATGGGCTTTGAAAATGGCGGTGCCGGGTTTCTCGAAGCCAAGACACGCACTTTCAAGCCCCTGGAGAATGCGCAGTTCCCCGAATTGCGCCAGATCACGGTGTGGTCGCTGGCGCAGACCCCGAACGGCGACATCTGGCTCGGCACTGCAGCGAACGGGCTGTATCGCCGCCGCCCCGATGGCAGCATGCAGCAGTTCTTGAACGTGCCCGGCGACTCGGCCAGCCTGCCCGCCGACGCGGTGAACGCACTCCGCGTGGCGCCCAACGGGACGCTGTGGATTGCAACGCCGGGCGGGCTGGTGCGCTGGGACGGCAAGCAGTTCACGCGTGTGGCGCTGCCGGGAAGCAGTCAGACGGTGGGCCGGCTGCGTCTGGAGCGCGATGGCAATACGTTGTGGGTGACCGATGGAGCAGGCGAGCTGTTTCGCCTGGATGCCGAGGGGCGTTTCAGTCCCCATCCGTGGCAAAACATGCCCGCGGACCAGCGTGTCTACAACGTCTTGTTGCGCGATCGTCGTGGGCGCTATTGGCTCGATACCAACGCCGGCATGGCGCTGTCTGAGACCGGCACCGACGTGGTCCGCGTGCCGATCTACAGTTTCACTGCCCACAGTTTGGTAAATCGCAACTGGATCGACTCCTACGAAGATCGGGAAGGCGGGCTGTGGTTTGCCGCGCTGGAAGGTGGCCTGTGGCACCTGCTGCCGCATTGGGACACTTTTGCGGTGTTGGCGCATCGCCCCAAGGAGCCTCACTCGCTGGCCAATACGTCCGTTCTGGCGACTGTCGCCTCGGCCTCGGGCGGGGTGTGGCTGGTCGGCAGCAAAGGTGTGCTGGAACGGCTCGACCCTGCCACCGGCCGTTTGCAGACGCATCTGGAGCACATCGACCCGCTGCATCCGCCCGACTCGGTCTTCGAGGACACACGTGGGGTGGTCTGGATTGGCGTCGAAGGCACGCTGGTGCGCTACGACCCGCGGACCCGGCAGGTCAAACGGTTGCCCATCCGTGCAGATGTGGCACCTGATGCCGAGGGGGCCGCCGATCGCCCCCTGTGGATGGCAGAGGATGGGCAGGGGCAGCTGTGGGTGTCGGTGCTCGAATACGGCCTGCAGCTGCGCGATGCACAGGGCAGCCTGGTGCGGACCATCGTCAACGGCACGCATGGGCTGGAGCCGCTGACCATCTTGGACATCGGCACCGGCCCGGACGGCCAGGTCTGGCTGTCCAATAACGCCGGTCTGCGGCGCTGGGACCCGCGTGCGGATCGGTTTGTGCCGGTTCCCGGTGCGCCGTCCCAGGCCACCTATGTGTTTCGGTTCGCCGAAGGCGGCGTGGTCTGGCTGGGAGTGGTCGGCGAAATACGCCGGTATCTGTGGGACGGCACCCAGCTCAAGCTGCTGGACACCATTGGCAAGGACCAGGAATTCCCGATGGTGGCGCCCAACGGGTTGGTGGTCCATGCCGGTGGGGTGGCCTGGATGTCGAGCCAGCGTGGGCTGATCCGGATCGACCCCGGCAGCAAATTGGTGCGCGTGTACGGTGTGCACGACGGGCTGCCTAATCCGCTGATGATCAACCGGACACTGGTGCAGGCCACTGGCGGGCAGATTGTCGGTGCGGCGCCGGATGGGGTGGTGGTGTTCGATCCCACCGCGATGCATCCCAATACCCGCAGGCCACCACTGCTCATCGAGCGCGTTGGCGTACGGCGTGGCGAGCGTGGTCTCGACATCACCGGGCAGGAGCCGCTCACCATTCTTGACGACGACCGCGACCTGCACATCGTTGCGCGCATGCCCACCTTTACGCATCCGGATTCGTCCAGTTACCGCTTCCGCCTCAGTGGCTACGACCCGGACTGGATCGATGTCGGCCCCAGCGGCGAGCGCCTGTTCTCGCGCCTGCCACCGGGCGACTACACGCTGGAAGTGCAGGGCCGCACTGCCGACGGCATCTGGTCGGCCAGCCAGACGCTGACCTTCCAGGTGCTGCCGCCGTGGTGGCGTAGTCCGTGGGGACTGGTGCTGCTCACCCTGCTGGCGTTGTGTGTCGTGGTGGCGGTGGTGCTGCTGTATCGGCGCCGCCTGCGCCGCCTCAACGCCTGGCAGCTGGCCGTGCACAAGCAGGAGCTGGCCGAGCAGGCGTCGCTGGCCAAGACACGCTTCCTGGCTACGCTCGGCCATGAGGTCCGCACGCCGATGACCGGTGTGCTGGGCATGAGCGAGCTGTTGCTGAAGACCCAGCTGGACCACAAGCAGCGCAGCTATACCGAATCGATCCGGCGCGCCGGCTCGCATCTGCTGCGGCTGGTCAACGATGCGCTGGATCTGGCGCGCATCGAGTCCGGTCGTCTGGAGCTGGATCTGCAGCCGTTCTCGGTGCGCCAGCTGGTGGCCGAAGTGGAAGCGCTGATGGCGCCGCTGGCGCAGGAGCGCGGGCTGCGTTTCAGCCTGGAAGTCGGCTTGCTTGGCGACATCACCGCCAGCGGTGACCCTACCCGTATTCGCCAGATCCTGCTCAACCTGCTCAGCAACGCGATCAAGTTCACCGAGCGCGGCGTGGTCGGGCTCAAGCTCAGCACGCTTGGTTCCTACCAGGGGCTGCGCTTCGAGGTGGCCGATACCGGGCCGGGCATCAATGCCGACCAGAAGGCGCGCCTGTTCCAGCGCTTCGAGCAGGGCGATGGCGCCAAGACCACCTCGCGCTACGGCGGCAGCGGCCTGGGCCTGGCCATCTGCCAGGAGTTGGCGATGGCGATGGGCGGGCATATCGAAGTGATCAGCCGCCTGGGCGCAGGTACGCGCTTTGTCGTCGACCTGCCGCTGCGCTGGGTTGCCTCCAATGCCGTGCTGGCCGGCGAGGTGGCACGCGACAGCGCAAACGTGGCGCCCTTGCGCATCCTGCTGGTGGAAGACGAACCCACCATCGCCGAGGTCATCGTGGGCCTGCTGCGCGCGCAAGGGCACTCGGTGGTGCACGCACCGCACGGGTTGGCCGCACTCACCGAGGCCGCGGATAACGCATTCGACCTGGCACTGCTGGATCTGGATCTGCCCGGGCTGGACGGGTTCGCACTGGCGCGGCAGTTGCGCGTCTTTGGCTATGACATGCCGCTGATCGCGGTGACCGCGCGCTCCGACGAAGCCGCCGAACCCACCGCGCAGCAGGCAGGCTTCGACAGTTTCCTGCGCAAGCCACTTACCGGCGACATGCTGGCCGATACGATTGCCGAGGCGTTACGGCGAGTGCGTCCGCGCGAGGAGTTGTAGCGCGGGCTTGGTGGGCAATGCAGAGATTGCCGTCGGCTCCGCAGGGCATGCCGTGCATGAGAAAAGCGGCAGCGACGTTCGCTTGTCCAAGTGCTGAAGCAGCATGCCTCCTGCATCCGTTGCCGGGGCGTCTCGGTTGGGAAGCATGCCTTCTGTGCATTAGGTGGTGAGGCGCTAGTGCACGTGTCCGCGATGCCGCGCGCATCAGAACGCGGCAGCGTGACTGATAGCCGGCGTCGTGATGACGGTATGCGCAACGCGCCGAAACTATGGGCGCCCACTGCAGTCACGTAACTGCCGTGACGAGCACCGCACGTGCATGCCGCGGCAGCCAATCAACTGCCATCAGCGCGCCGCCACCCGCATCACCCAAGCCCGCTCACTCGGCAACTTCTTCCACTTGCTTGGGATGCGGCAGCGTTTCGGCCAGCTGCCAGAAGATCAGCGTCGACGACAAGGTGATCGCGCCGACGCACAGGAAGGTGGCGTGCAACGCCGCAGTGGCGCCGTGGCTGTCGCCAAGATGCGTGTTGAACGCCGCCATCAAGCTACCTGCCGCTGCCGCGCCGAACCCGGTGGCCAGCATCATCACCATCGACAGCAGGCTGTTGCCGGGGCTGGCCTGGTCGCGATCCAGGTCGCGCAGGGTTACCGTGTTCATGACGGTAAATTGCAGCGAGTTCACCGCGCCGAAGCAGGCCAGCTGCAGCACGCGCAGCCACAGCGGCTGGCCCGCACTGATCAGCGCGAAGCTGGCCATCGCCAGGCCCACCAGCACGGTGTTGAGCATCAGGATGCGGCGGTAGCCGAAGCGACCGACCAGCTTCACCGCAGCGCGCTTGGCAGCCATGCCGGCCAGCGCCACCGGCACCATCATCAGCCCGGCATTCATCGGGCTCATGCCCAGGCCCACCTGCAGCAGCAGCGGGATCAGGAACGGCATCGAGCCGCTGCCCACGCGCGCGAACAGATTGCCCAGAATGCCGATGCGGTAACTGGCCACCTTGAACAACGCCAAGGGGAACAGCGCCGCCGGCGCGCTGGCCGCATGCAGCCAATAGCCGGCCAGCGCGGCCAGCCCGCCGATCGCCAGCAACATCACGAACGCATGCCGCAGGCCGAGCTCGGCAATGCCGTCCAACGCCAGCGAGAGCGCCACCATGCCGAACGCCAGCATCAGATAGCCGACCAGATCGAAGCGCTTGCGTGCGTCGCCGTAATGCTCCGGCATGATCTTCAGTGCGGCGATGAATCCGATCACGCCGATCGGCAGATTGATCAGAAACACCCAATGCCAGGAGGCGATTTCCACCAGCCAGCCGCCCAGCGTCGGCCCGATCAGCGGCCCGATCAGCGCCGGGATCGCGATGAAGCTCATCGCCCGCAGGAAGTCGGCGCGCGCAACGGTCTTGAGCACCGCCAGCCGGCCGACCGGCAGCAACATCGCACCGCCAATGCCTTGCACCACGCGTGCGGCCACCAGCTGCGGCAACTGCTGTGCGGCGGCGCACAGCAACGAGCCCAGCGTGAACACGATGATCGCGGCGAGGAAGGTCCGGCGCGTGCCGAAACGGTCGGCGATCCATCCCGAGGCCGGGATGAACATCGCCACCGCCAACGCATAGCTGAAGACCACCGACTGCATCTGCAGCGGGCTCTCGCGCAAGCTGCGCGCCATCGACGGCAGCGCCGTATTGACGATGGTCGCATCCAGCATCTGCATGAAGATGGCCAGCGACACCAGCCACAACAGCGGCTTGATGGTGGCATAGGCGCGCATGACGGGAACGGGCTGAGACATGGGGGCTCCGTCGAGAGGACGGGGCATTATCTCCGCCGCGCTGTGCAGGAACTCAGAAGGGTGTGCGCATTTGCGGGGCTTTATCGAGCGATGGGTTGGTTGTGCTCTCGACTGCGCCGCACCGGGGCCGGTGTTCGGTGTCTATCTCCCTGTCTGGTGGGCCCAGCGGTTGCGCAAGGCTGCATTGATCGTCGACTTGATTTGCCGCCGATCGCGCAGTGCCGTGCGGTAGCAAACTTTTTGGCGTCTGCGTCGTTGCCTTATGCGCTCAACGGTTGCGCAGGGCTTCATTGATCGGCGTCTTGGTTGTGCCGTCCATCGCGGCGGGCAGTCCAGGTGTTCGGCGTCTGCGCCTCAAGCTTGCGTGCTCAATGGTTATGCGGAGCGTGAGCAATCGATGAGTGGGTGGTGCTGTCGATCGCGTGGTGCCGCGCCGACGTTCGGCGTTTGCCAGTGTCTTGGTGTTCCCAACGGTCGTGCGGGGCTGCATCGATTGATGGCTTGGTTGTGCTGTTGAACGCTGCACCGAGGCCAAGCGTTCGGCGTTTACGCCGGTGCTTTTGCGCCCAGCCGTTTCCACGATGGATCTGTTGCAAGCCGCGCACGCCTTTCTGCAGGCGCGACCGCACACTGGGATCACCCGTTTCGATCAAGGCTTGACCCCGGTACCCGCAGTGGCATTGTCGGGGCCCGATACCAACCAGTTGGCACGCCTGGCGGCCCTGGTAGCACACGCGTGCGGCTGGCGCTGGATTGCGGCTGGGATGGCAAACGCAGGGCGGCACGTTCGCCGCCAGCTTGGCGCATGTCAGAAGGCTTGCTTGAGCACCACGTCCACGAGGTCGATGGGTTAGCGCGTGCCTTGTCAGTCGCTGTCGCATCGCGCGGACAGCACCCATCACACGGCATCGGTCGCCACCATCGGCTCAGACCGACATCGTGCACGATCGACAGCAGTGGCTGTCGATCGCTTGCTACTTCACCGCTTGCTCAGCGTCTGCACCGCTTCCACCAGCACGCCAACGTGATCCGGATTCATGTCCGGCGACATGCCGTGGCCGAGGTTGAAGACATGGCCTTCGCGCGAGCCGCCGTTGCCGTACGCGTAGCTGTCCAGGGTCTTGCCAACTTCGCTGCGGATTGCCTCTGGCGAGCCGTACAGCGTGGCCGGGTCCAGGTTGCCCTGCAGGGCAACACGGCCGCCGGCGCGCTCGGCGGCGTCGGCCAGCGAGATCGTCCAGTCCACACCCACCGCTTCGGCGCCGCTGGCCGCCAGCTCGGACACATAGGCGCCATTGCCCTTGCCGAACAGCACCAGCGGGGTGCGCTTTTCGCCGCTGCCGCGCTCCAGTTCCTGGGCGATGCGGGTGAGGTAGGGCAACGAGAATTCGCGGTACATCGCCGGCGACAACACGCCACCCCAGGTATCGAACACCTGCAGCGCCTGCGCACCGGCCGCGCGCTGTGCGGACAGGTAGGCGATCACCGCATCGGTGACTGTGCTGAGCAGGTGGTGCAGCAGCTGCGGCGCGTTGAAGGCCATGGCCTTGATGCGCGCGTATTCCTTGCTGCCGCCGCCTTCGATCATGTAGCAGGCCAGCGTCCACGGGCTGCCGGAGAAGCCGATCAACGGCACCGCGCCATCCAGCTCGCGGCGGATCAAGCGCACCGCGTCCATCACGTAGCGCAGCTCGGTTTCCATGTCCGGCACGCCGAGGCGATGGATGGCGTCGGCCTCACGCACCGGGTGGCGGAACTTGGGGCCTTCGCCTTCGACGAAATACAGCTCCAGTCCCATCGCATCGGGGATGGTCAGGATGTCGGAGAACAGGATCGCCGCATCCAGCGGAAAGCGCTCCAGCGGCTGCAGGGTGACTTCGCAGGCGATGTCCGGGTTCTTGGCCATGCCCAGGAAGCTGCCGGCGCGCGCGCGGGTGGCGCGGTATTCCGGCAAATAGCGGCCGGCCTGGCGCATCAGCCAGACGGGGGTGCGGTCCACGGGCTGGCGGCGCAGGGCACGCAACAGACGGTCGTTCTTGAGCATGGAGGTGATTCCTCAGCGCGGCGCGTCGGCGCCGCCGGTGATGACATGGAAGCCGCGTTTGAGCTGGGTGTCGCGGGCCTTTTCGAAGGCCCGGTCCGCCTCGTCCTGCAGCAGGTATTGGTCGCGTCGCAGTTGCGTGCGCCCGCCAATCTGGCCGCTCTCGCGCAGCAGTTCCCAGCCACCGAACAGATCCGGTTGCAGGGTCAGCTGGACGTAGCGAAGCGGCTCGTTGCCGCCCGGATCGTGTTGCAGGAGGATGCGCATGGGCCAATTGTAGCCGGGCGCTGCTGAAGGCTGCGTGGGCTGGGTGCGGGGCGATTGCCATGATCGCGAAGGCCTTGCATGTGGGGGTGGCGGGCGGCTGGCAGGGGCGGCTGGCGGATGAGTGGCGGGTTGTCAGATAGCAAGGGCAGAGGATGGCGCCGCGTAATGGCAGTGCCTTTGCGAGCGCGTGCAGTGAACGCGCAGCGTCTTGTTGAGTTGTCTGGCAGGCCGGGCAGGGCATGACCCATCAGATCGAGGGTGCTCTGTAGGAGCGCGCTTGCGCGCGAGGGGCGTTACCGGGAAGGCCCCATCGCGCGCAAGCGCGCTCCTACAAAGACGGGATATTGGCGCTGCGATTGCGTAGTGGTGCCTGCAGATGTGTGGTGGCCTGCGTGCAGCCGGCGAGCAGATTCGTTAGGTGCCTGGGCAACGCGGTCGATCAGGGCGATGGCTACGCGTAGGAGCGCGCTTGCGCGCGATGGGCTTTACCGGGGAAGCCCTATCGCGCGCAAGCGCGCTCCTACAAGTTCGGGGTATCTGCGCTGGGATTGTCTGGCTATTGCTGCAGATGTGTGGCGGCGGTCTGGCGGCCGGCAGAGCACCTTCGTTAGGTGCCTGGGCAACGTGGCTGATCAGGGCGATAGCTGCGTGTAGGAGCGCGCTTGCGCGCGACGGGCTTTACCGGGAACGGGAAGGCGTCGCGTGCGAGGGGCGTTCCCGAGAAGGCGTCTCGCGCGCAAGCGCGCTCCTACGAGGGCGGGCATGTCGACGCGGCCGCTTGCGGGCGTAACGCGGCACCCAGCATTCCGCGCCGGCCACACGTGACCACCGCAGCGGGCGCTCCACGCCAGCCGCACCGGGCCCGCGCCCGACCTCACCTGACCAGCGCCAAACCTCAGTCGGCTAGCGCAAACGTCAGCCGGCGAGCACAAACCTCAGTCGGCCAGAATCTCCAGCACCGCAGCTTCGTCCACGTCGGGGACGACTTCGGCCTTGCCGATCCCGCGCCACAGCACCAGGCGCAGGCGGCCGGCGATGTTTTTCTTGTCCAGCCGCATGCGGCCGAGCAGGGCTTCCGGTGCCAGGCCGGTCGGGATCTGGGTGGGCAGGCCGAATTCATGCAGCAGGGTGCGCAGTGCCTCGGTGTCCTGGGCGTCGGCCATGCCCAGTGCGGCCGAGAGCCGCGCTGCCAGCACCATGCCCACTGCCACCGCTTCGCCATGGTTGAGGTTGTCGTTACCCGGCGCGCCGTAGCCCTGTTCTGTCTCGATGGCGTGGCCGAAGGTGTGGCCCAGGTTGAGCAGGGCGCGCTCGCCTTTTTCCAGCGGGTCGCGCGCCACGATGTCGGCCTTGTGCTCGCAACTGCGTGCAATCGCCTGCGCCAGCGCGGCTGGGTCGCCGTCCAGCAGCGCGCGGCGTTCGGCATGCAGCCACTGGAAGAACAACGGGTCGCCGATGGCGCCGTACTTGATTACCTCCGCCAGGCCAGCGCGCAGCTCGCGCGTGGGCAGGGTGCGCAAGGTGTCGGTATCGGCAATCACCGCGCGTGGCGGGTGGAATGCCCCCACCAGGTTCTTGCCCTGCGGGATGTCCACCGCGGTCTTGCCACCGACCGAGGAATCCACCATCGCCAGCAGGCTGGTGGGCAGTTGCACGCAATCCACCCCGCGCATCCAGCAGGCGGCAGCAAAGCCGGCCAGATCGCCGACCACGCCACCGCCGAGCGCGAACACGCAGGCATCGCGGGTGGCGCCCAGTTCGGCCAGTGCGGTGATCGCCAGGGAGAAGTTGTCCAGGGTCTTGGAGGCTTCGCCGGCGGCGATGACCAGTTCGCCAAGCTGCAGGTCCGGCCGCGCCTGCAACAGTGCAGCGCGCACGCCGGCGGCATAGTGCGGCGCCACCTGGGTGTCGCTGAGCAGCAGCACGTGGCGGCCGCGTACGTGGCGGGCCAGGCGCGCGCCGTCGGCCAGCAGGCCCGGCGCAATGGAGATGGTGTACGGCTGCGCGCCGTCGACTTCGACGCTGCGCAAGGAGGGGGGAAGAGTCATGCAGGGGTACTCGACATGCGCCATTGCGCGGCCAGGCGCAGCACCAGCTGCGCGGTGGCCTCGGCGGGGGAAAGGTGATCGGTTTCCAGGGTGAGGTCGGCCACTTCCTGGTACAGCGGGGTGCGCAGCGCGGCCATGCCGTGCAGCACCTGTTCGCGGTCCGGGCGCTGCAGCAGCGGGCGATTGCGGTCGCGCGCCAGCCGGGTGAGCTGGGCCGGCACGCTCACATGCAGGTACACCACGAAGCCGCGCTCGCGGATGCGCTGGCGATTGCCCGCATCCAGGATCGCGCCGCCGCCGGTGGAGACCAGTTTGTTGCTCTGCGCGAGCAGGCCGTGCAGGGCCTCGGCTTCGTGCTGGCGAAAGCGCGCTTCGCCGTGCTGTTCGAAGATCGCGGGGATGCTGCTGCCGACCTGCTCGACGATGGCCTGGTCCACATCCACGAAATCCAGCCCGAAGCGCTCGGCCAGGCGGCGGCCGATGCAGCTTTTACCGGCGCCCATCGGGCCGATCATCACGAGATTGGGAGCGGGGTTCATGCGCCCGGATCGTAACATTGGCATTGCGGCCCAGGGCCGCGTGCGCCATGCGTGATCCTCCCGGCGGCGTGGGCTGTCGCTGCAGATCCTGCGCTGCCGGCCTTGGCCGCAGCCGCCACTGCGACACCAGGGCCATAGGCGCAGCGGCGGCGATGCGCCCACAATAGGCGTCTGTTTCGCTTCCCTTGCCTGCCATGACCGATCTGTACGCAGAAGCCCTCGCCACCTTCGCCACGCTGTATGCCGAGGCGCAGAACAGTGCCGAAATCGAGGCCAGCGCCATGACCGTGGCCACCGCCAACCTGGACGGCCGGCCAAGCGCGCGCACGGTGTTGCTGAAGGCGTTCGATGCACGCGGGTTCGTCTTCTACACGCATCTGGACAGCGCCAAGGGCCGCGACCTGCAGACCCACCCGCAGGCGGCGCTGCTGTTCCTGTGGCGCAGCCTGCGCGAGGCCGGCATCCAGGTGCGGATCGAAGGCGGCGTGCAACTGGTGAGCGCCGACGAATCGGACGCCTATTTTGCCTCGCGGCCGCGCATGAGCCAGATCGGTGCCTGGGCGTCGCTGCAATCGCAGACGCTGGGCTCGCGCGAGGAGTTCGAGGCGGCCATTGCCAAGGTCGAAGCCACCTTCGACGGCCGCGACGTGCCGCGCCCGGATGGCTGGGGCGGATTCCGCGTGGTGCCGCAGGCATTCGAGTTCTGGTACGGCGCCAAATTCCGCCTGCACGAGCGCTGGCGCTACGAGGCGGACGCGGCCAGCCACTGGAGCAAGCGGATGCTGTATCCGTAAGGCCACGGCCCTGCCGGGCCGCAGCGCCGGCCGTGCTTGATGGCAGCGAAGTGGCCCTGAATGCCCCCTGCCTGACGGCCGTTCTGCTGTTCACCAAGTCTCTGTAGTATGTCCGCCCATTGCTTGACCGTTGCGGCCTCACCGCCGCCGCACTCCGCCGCCGAATGACCAAAGGACAGGACATCCCATGACGCAGTACACCACTGTTGAACTGCACGGCCTGCTGGCCGAGCGCTACCGCGACCAGCCGATCGAGGTCGAACTGATCGACGGGCTGGAGCCGGCCATCAACCTCACCCTGGCCGATCACGGCGACATGCAGATCCAGGTGGCCGCGTCCGGTTCGCAGGTGTTCGTGTCCACGCTGCTGGCCAACGCCGACCAGGTCAGCGACCGCGCCGCGTTCAACGACGCGTGCCTGCGGCTTAACCCGCTCAATCCGCTCTCCAATCTCGGTCTGGTGCAGGTCGACGGCAAGGACGCCTACGTGGTGTTCGGCGAATTGTCGGCCTCCTCGACGCTCGACCAGATCGACGAGGAAATCCAGACCCTGGCGGCCAATACGCTGGATGCCGCCGAATCCCTCAAGCCGTTCTTTTCCTAAAGGCGTGTTGTCATGAGTATCTTTTCCAAGCTGATCACGCTGCTGCGTGGCACCGCACACGAAACCGGCCAGAAGGCCGTGGACGCCAACGCCCTGCGCATCCTGGACCAGGAAATGCGCGATGCCGGCGCCCAGCTCACGCGTTCGCGCGAAGAGCTCACCAAGCTGATGGCGCAGAGCAAGCTGGCGCAGCAGAAGATCGACGCGCGCGCCGGCAAGATGGCCGAGTACACGCGCTATATCGAAGGCGCGCTGGCCAAGAACGATGAAGCGCTGGCGCACGATGTGGCGGTCAAGCTGGCGGCGCTGGAAAGCGAGGACGCCGGCGACAAGGCCTCCAAGACCGCGCTGGATCAGTCGGTGGTGACGCTCAAGGCCACCATCCAGAAAACCGAAAACCAGCTGCGCGGCATGCGCCAGCAGATCGACACCGTCAAGGCCACCGATGCGGTGCAGAAAGCGCAGGCCGCGATTGCCGCGCGGCATTCCGGTGCGAGCAGCAAGATGGGGTCGGCGCTGGAATCGCTGGAGCGCATCAAGGCGCGCCAGGCCGAAACCTCCGCACGCATCGAATCAGCCGAGGAGCTCGAATCGTCCACCGGCGATGGCGATCTGAATCGGCGCCTGGCCGCGGCCGGCCTGATGGAAGGCGAGTCCAACGCCGCTGCAGTGCTGGCGCGCTTCAAGAAGCCGGCCGCTCAGCTCGGGCACGACACCGCCAGCGGCACCGCGCCGCTGATCGGCCAGGTCCGCGACGTGCAGCAGGTTCCGCGCAGCGACAGCTGACCGCACCCCCCCGGCACAGGACGCGCCATGATCATCGTCGGACGGCTGTACCGGGTCTTGCGGCGCCACGTGCGCCGCGTGAGCTGGGGCATGGTGGCGCTGGCCCTGCTGGCGCACATGGGGTTGAGCTGGGTGCTGTTCGTCCTGGCCGGTGAGCACAAGCTCGTCGGCCTGGACGCGTTTCCGTACTACTACATGACCACCGCCACCACCATCGGCTATGGCGACCTGTCGCCGGGCTCGGTGGCCGGGCGCTATATCGCCGCGTGCGTGCTGATGCCGGGCGCTGTGGCGCTGTTCGCCACGGTGCTGGCCAAGACCAGCGGCGTGCTCATCACCTTCTGGAGGCGCCACCACATGGGCAAGATGGCCTACGCGCAGTTGAGCGGGCACACCATCCTGATCGGCTGGCAAGGCGCGGCCTCGGTACGCTTGCTGGAGTTGCTGTTGTCCGACACCGCCACCGACGACGAAGGCGTGGTGCTGGTGGCCGAGGGCGTGGCCGAAAACCCGATGCCCGACCACATGCGTTTCGTGGCTGCCGAGTCGTACACCCACACCGATGTCTACCTGCGTGCGGGCATCGCCGGTGCAGCGCGGGTAATCGTCAATCCGCCGTCCGACGACCAGACCCTGGCCGCAGTCTTCGCACTGATGGCGCATGCGCCGCGCGCGCACATCGTGGCGCATTTCGATTCGGCCAGCGCCGCACGGCTGGTGGCCTGCCATTACCCGGCGATCGAATGCACGCGCCCGATGACTGCCGAGATCCTGGCCCGCGCCGCGCAGGATCCGGGCAGTGCGGCGATCACCGCCGAGCTGTTGTCGGTGGACGATGGCCCCACGCAGTTCAGCCTGGCCGTGCCGGCACAGCTGGAGGCGCTGGACTACAGCCTGCTGGCGGCTGACTTCAGCCAGCGCGGTGCCTTGTTGCTGGGCCTGCGCGCGCCCGATGGCGCGTTGCGGTTGAACCCGCCCGCACAGACCGCTGTCCCGGCCGGTGCCATGCTGTATTACCTGGCCGAGCAGCGCGTGCCTGCGCAGTCCATCGCGTGGCAGACCCTGCGCGCTGCGGCCGTTTCCGCTTCCCCATCGCCACGAGGTGCATGACGATGAGTTTTTTCAGCAAGTTGTTCGGCCAATCCCAGCCAACACCGCTGCCGACCACCGGCACCGGCGCGATCGGCCATGCGCTGCCGTTGGGGCTGCGCGTGGGTGGCCAGCTCGAGATCGACACCACGCTGTACCGCATGGCGCCCGAGGCGATGACCGCCGAATTGCCCGGTGGGCATCAGGGCATCCCGTGCTATGGCCACGTCAATCTGGGCGATGGCTATGCGCTGCACCGGTTCTATCTGGACGATGACGCGTTTCTGCAGATCACCACCGTGGGCGGCGATCTGGAGGCGATGAAGGCCTTCGTGTATTGCGAGACGGTGAATCCGCCGAGCAAGCAGGCCTTCCAGGAATTCGTGATGCAGCATCCGCACCTGGGTGCGGCGCAGATCGAGTACGCCGGCAAGCGCTGGGACCGTGCCACCCAATCCACCGACGATGCCGCGCGCATTCCGCCGATTGCCTACGACGAGGTGCTGTACCGCTATCAGCCGCCGCGCCGCGATGGCGACCTGACGCATTACGCCATGCTCTACAGCCGGCCGGTGCCGGAGCTGCAGCGCGAGGAGTTCCTGCTGGTCACCGGCGAGGATTCCGGCCCCAACGAATTCTGCGTCACCTACGCGGTCGGCATCGACGTCACTGTCGCCGATCTGGACATCACCTGAGCGCTTACCCGTCTTCCACCACCCTGGTCCTGTCATGAACCCGATCAATCTGCAGAGTTTCCTCGCGTTTCTTTCCTACTTCGGCACCGGCCTGGGCGTGTTGATCGTCGCGGTGGTGCTGGTGACCCTGGTCACCCCGCACAAGGATTTCACCCTGCTGCGCCAGGGCAACGTGGCGGCCGCCACCGCGCTGGCCGGCAACCTGATCGGCGTGGCGCTGCCGCTGCATTCGGCCATCACCCATTCGGTGAGCCTGGTGGATGCCTTGATCTGGGGCGTGGTGGCCTGCGGTATCCAGGTGGTGGCGTATCTGCTGGCCAACCTGGTGGCCGGGCGCATCTCGCGGCAGATCACCGACAACGTCGCTGCCGCCGGCATTTTTTCGGCCGGCGTGTCGATCGCGGTTGGCCTGATCAACGCCGCGGCGATCACGCCGTAACGGAGCGCAGGCATGAAGCGATCACGCAATCTCAAGCTCACCCTGATGGCCGCGCTGCCGGCCGCCTTCGTCACCGGTTGCGGCTCGGAGCCGGAAACCGGCGTGGTGTTGCAGTCGGCCTCGGACTGCTACCAGATCAAGCAGGAACAGGGCGACATCCAGCAGTGTCTGAAGGCGTATGACGAGGCCGTGGCCAAGCACCAGCAGGCCGCGCCGCGCTTCCCTTCGCGCTATGAGTGCGACGCGCAGTTTGGCAGCTGCACCGAAGTGCCAGGCCAGACCCAGGGGCAGCAGAGCTGGATCCCGCCGATGGGCGGCTTCCTGCTCGGCTACGCGCTGGGCAACATGAGCGGCGGCGGGTATCGCTATGGCGGCGCGATGCCGCTGTACCGCGATTACCGTAGCGGCGGCTATTACAAGCCCAACGGCGATCTGGCCAGCAACCGCATCGGCACCGTGCGCGGCCGCGCCGGCAGCGTGGACATGCCAACCCGCGCCATTACCGTGTCGCGCTCGGGTTTTGGCTCCAGCGCCGCGGCGCGCAGCTCGTTCGGCAGTGGCGGGCGCAGCTCCGGGTTTGGCGGCTGACATGCAACGCATTGCCATCGCCGAGCGCCCGGATTGGCGCACCCAGGCCGAATCGCTCGGCTTCCAGTTCCACACCATCGACGGCGAACCGTACTGGGACGAAAGCGCGTACTACGCGTTTTCGTTGCGGCAGATCGAAGACGACATCGAGACGCCGACGCAGGAACTGCACGATATGGCGATGCAGTTGGTCGACGAGGTCGTCGGCTCCGAAGCATTGATGACGCAGCTGGCACTGCCGCCGTTCTACTGGGACTGGATCGCCACCTCCTGGAAGAACCGCGCCCCGCATCTGTACGGCCGCATGGATCTGGCCTATGCCGGCAACGGCCCGGCCAAGTTGTACGAGCTCAATTACGACACACCGACGTCGTTGTACGAGGCGGCGTATTTCCAGTGGCTGTGGCTGGAACAGCAGATTGCCAGCGGCGCGCTGCCCAAGGGCACCGACCAGTACAACCTGATCCAGGATTTGCTGTGCGAAACCCTGGGTGCGCTGGCAGTGGATGGAGCGATTGGCCCGCAGATGCATTTCTCTGCAGTGCGTGATTCGCTGGAAGACCGCGCCACCGTGCGCTACCTGCGCGATTGCGTGCACCAGGTGGGCATCAGCGCCGAGGAAGTGGCGATCGAAGACATCGGCCTCAGCGCCGATGGCTGGTTCACCGATGAGCAGGACCGGGTGATCCACACGCTGTTCAAACTGTACCCGCTGGAATTCATGATGGAAGAGCGCTTCGGCCCGGCGTTGATCGCCAACCGGGTGCGTCTGATCGAACCGGCATGGAAGGCAGTGCTGAGCAACAAGGGCATCCTGCCGCTGTTGTGGGAGCGCCATCAGGGCCACCCCAACCTGCTCGCCGCGCGCTTTGCACAGGCCGGCGAGGCGCCTACTGCCGGGTGGGTGCGCAAGCCGCTGCTGTCGCGCGAGGGCGCCAACATCGCGCTGGTTACCGCGCAGGGCGAGATGGCACACACCGATGGGCCGTACCTGGATGGCCCGGCCATCCTGCAGGCGCATCATCCGCTGCCGGTGTTCGACGGCCGGCATGCGCTGGTCGGCAGCTGGGTGGTGGCTGATCGCCCGGCCGGCCTGGGCATGCGCGACGACGACGGCCCGATCACCCGCGATACCTCGCGGTTTGTGCCGCACGTGATCGTGGATTAAGAGCAGCTATCAAAACTACTGCGCAGCCGTCAGGCGGGCGCGGCCGGTGCTCGGAATCCTCATGTACCCACGTACATTCCGGTTCCTCCGCGCCGTCCGCACCCACCTGACGACTGCTCGCTACGTTTTGTTAGCCGCTCTAAGACGCTGCTGTGCGTGCACCGCCACTGCGAGGTGGCGGTGTGCGCTGCATGCGCGGGTCTGGTTTCGAGCAGCTACATCAGTGGTCTGCGTACTGACGCGCGGCGACGGCCGGCTCTCTGCTGAGTTGCTGCGCGCCAATCGCTTGGGCTCAATCTCGGCGTGCACTCCACGCGTTTGGAACCGGCAGTAGATGGTTGCTGTCGCCATGCGCCTCCATCGCAGCGCGCGGCCCTGCATGCAGCACATCGCATCAAGCCGCCTTGCACACACCGGCAACGGCACGCAAGCCGTGCCGCGCGCACTGCGTTGATCGGGTTTTCCACATCCCCTGTGGATGAAGACTGCACAAGGCTGTGGACAAGTGGGCGCAGGCCCCGGCCCGTCACGCTGTCAAGATGGGTGGCGAAAAAATGACCAGTCGGTTGCAGGTGTGTGTCTGCACCTGTGATCGGCGCGAACCCGGCAGACTCAGCAAAGTGATCGTGCGGCTGTGGACCGGTTCGGTCGGGTGCGTCTCTGACACGCGCGCTGCACCGTCCACGAATCCTGACGTGCCAACCACGCCCTCCAATTACGCCGGGTCAGCAGCCAGGCCCACGCGCGCGCAGCACGCCGCGGAGTGGCTCCGGGCCATCTGCTCGCAGCAACGCGACGCAGTGACGTTCGCCACCGCCACCCTCACACCCGGTGCGCCACCCAGAAACTGCTCAGCGCCAGCACCCACGCCAGCGCAAAGACGCTGGCATAGGCCAAGGGCGTGGCCGAGCCCAATAGCGCGGCAAACAGCGCGCCGGCCACCGCAAGGACGCCCGCCACCGCAATCGCCTCGCTGAGCTGCAAGGCCGAACTGTTGGCACCTTGCTCGGCGGGTGGCGACAGCGACAAGGTCAGCACCGACAGGCTCGGATACAACAGGCCCATGCCCAACCCGGTCACGGCCCAGCCGGCGATGGCGGCCGGCACAGGCATGGTCGGCCAGATTGCGCCCGCACTGATCACGATGCCCGCCGACATCAGCACCGCGCCGGTCTTGAGCAGCCGTGGCCGCGACCAGCCGCCGGTACTGTGGCCCTGGTACCACGAACCGCTGAACCAGCCCAAGGCGCCCACGCTCAGCGCAATGCCGGCCAGCAGCGGCGAGAGGTCACGTTCGCGCGACAACAGCAGCGGCAGAAACGCTTCGAAGCCGAAGAACGCTGCCGCCGCGATCCCGCGCAACGCGATCACGCTGGGCAGGCCGCGTGCCAGCCGCAAGGTGCCGGCCGGCAGCAGATGCCAGGCGCACACGCCGGTGACTGCCAACGCCGGCGCCATTGCCAGCACGGCGGGCAGGCCGTGCAATTGGCCACCGACATACACGCCCAGCACACCCAGCGCCGCGCCAATCGCCCAGCCCAGCACGTCCTTGCCGGGCAGCGCGGCCTGCGTGCTCCAGTCGCGCCCACGCAGCGCCGGCAGCAGCATCAGGCCGGCCGGGATCGCCAGCAGCGGCACCGACAGGAATACCCAGCGCCAGCCGGCGTGCTGCACGATCAGGCCACTGATGCCGGGCCCGATCAACGACGGCACCACCCAGCCCGCAGAGAACGCGGCAAACACGCGCGGGCGCAGGGCCTCCGGATACAGGCGGCCCACAATGACGTAAAGCGCTACCGAGTAACCGCCTGCACCCAGGCCCTGCAGCAGCCGCCCAGCGATCAGCAGCGGCATGTTCGGTGCCAGCCCGGCGATGACAAGCCCCAGTACGAAGCACAGCAACCCGGCGCCCAGTGCGCCTGCCGGCCCGCGCCGGTCGCTCCAGCGCCCGGCGGCGGTCATGCCCACCACGCTGGTCGCCAAGGTGCCGCCGAAAGCCAGTGCGTACAGCGGCAGGCCATTCAATTCGCGCGCCACCGTGGGCATGGCCGCGGCCACTGCCAGCGATTCAAACGCGTTGAGCGCCACCAACGCCACCATGCCCAGCGTGGTGGCACGGTACGGCGCAGCGAGAATGGAGGTGGCGCGCGCATCGGTGGGCGATGCAGTGGGCAGAGCGGTGTGGGTCGTCATTGAACATCCAAGAAAGCAAAGCGTGAAACGGCAGCGCGGGCAGGGCTTGCATCCCGCCATGGCCGCGCAGCATCCTGCCTCAACCAAGGTTGAGGTCAAGGCAATGCAGCGTGAGTTGTCCGTGGGAGATGTGGCCAAGCGCAGTGGCGTGGCGGTGTCGGCGTTGCATTTCTACGAGCGCAAGGGGTTGATCCGTAGCCTGCGCACTGCCGGCAATCAGCGCCGCTATGCGCGTGATGTGCTGCGGCGGCTCGCAGTGATCCGCGTGGCGCAGCGGCTCGGCGTCCCGTTGCAGCAGATGCTGGATGCGTTCTCGGTGTTGCCGGACCAGCGCACTCCCACGCGCGCGGAATGGGCGCGCATGTCGGCACGTTGGCGTGGCCAATTGGACGCACGCATTGCCGAGCTGCAGGCGCTGCGCGATCAGCTCACCGACTGCATCGGCTGCGGCTGCCTGTCGCTGCGGCGCTGCCGCCTGAGCAACCCCGGCGACACTCTGGCCGAGAGCGGTGACGGCGCAGTGCGCCTGTCGGGCACTGTCGGCGGCTGAGCGCGCACCGGGACCAATGGCAGTGCCTGGATGAGGTGGGCCGCCGTAGGATGGTTGTCCCCCCTCGTCGCAGGACTTCGCATGTTCCCCACCGTGCGCCGCTCGCTGGCTGTTGCGCTTGCACTCGCGTGTCTTTCGTTCACTGCACTGGCGGCCCCGCCAGCGGCCGCTCCTGCAGCGGCCAGCCCGTTCGACCCGCTGGCGCTGTTCGCGCCCTTGCAGCTGCCCGATGCGCCCAACGCGTATCGCGGCGGCAGCGGTAAGCCGGGGCCGCTGTTCTGGCAGAACCGGGCCGACTACGACCTCAGCGCGCAGATCGACCCGGCCACCCACACCCTCACCGGGGAAGCGGCGATCCGCTACACCAACCACAGCCCGGACACGCTCGACGTGCTGTGGCTGCAGCTGGACCAGAACCGCTACCGTGCCGACGCGCGTGCTGCCGTCAGCCGGCCATCGCGCCGCTCCCAGACCACCGAGGGCATGCAGATCGCCAGCGTCGAGGTGGACAGCGGCGGGCGCCGACAGGCGGTACCGTTCTTGGTGGACGACACGCGCCTGCGCGTGGACCTGCCGCAGCCACTGGCCGGGCAGGGCAAGGCGCTCACCGTGCATATCCGCTACCGCTACCGCATTCCCGGCACCTGGGGTGGGCGCACGGCGGTGAGCAACAGCAAGCAGGGCGAGATCTACGAGATTGCGCAGTGGTACCCGCGCATGGCCGTGTACGACGACCTGCGTGGCTGGGACACGCAGCCGTATCTGGGCTCGGAGTTCTATCTGGAATACGGCAGCTTCGACTACGCGGTGACGGTGCCCGACGGATTTCTGGTGGCCGGCTCCGGCGCGCTGACCAATCCCGATGAGGTGCTCAGCCGTACCGAACAGCAACGCCTGGCCCAGGCACGCGGCAGCGATCGTACCGTGCTGATTCGCACGCCCGCCGAGGTAGCCGCGCGTGCTGCGGCGCCGGCAAGCACGCGCACGCGTACCTGGCGGTTCCACATGGACACCACCCGCGATGTGGCCTTCGCCGCGTCGCCGGCCTTCGTGTGGGATGCCGCGCGTATCAATCTGCCCGATGGCAAGCAGTCGCTGGCGATGTCGGTGTATCCGGTGGAAGGCGTGGGCGAGGCGAAATGGAACCGCTCCACCGAGTACGTCAAAGGTGCGATCGAGCATTTTTCGCAGTGGTACCCATACCCGTGGCCGGCCGCGATCAACCTGGGTGGCTACGGCGCGGGTATGGAGTATCCGGGCATCGTGTTCGACGGGTTCGACGATGGCGGCAAGGACCTGTTCTGGATCACCGCACACGAGATCGGCCACACCTGGTTCCCGATGATTGTCGGTTCCAACGAGCGCCGGCATGCCTTCATGGACGAAGGGTTCAACACCTTCATCGACGTCTACGCATCGGATGCCTTCAACAAGGGCGAATACGCCCCCAAGCGCGACTCGGAATATGCGCCCAAGGGCGGCAACCCGGTGGACGAAATCTTGCCGTTGCTGGCCGACGCCAACGCACCGACCTTGATGGACACCGCCGATGCCACCAGCGAGACCTACCGCCACCCCTTGACCTACTTCAAGGGTGCGCTGGGCCTGGTGTTGTTGCGCGAACAAATCCTGGGGCCTGCGCGCTTTGATCCGGCCTTTCGCAAGTACATCGCCACCTGGGCGTTCAAGCATCCGACACCCTCGGATTTCTTTCGTTTGATGGAAAGCGAAAGCGGCGAGGACCTGAGCTGGTGGTGGCGGGGCTGGTACTTCAACAACTGGCAGCTGGACATGGGCATCAGCGAGGCGCACTACGTGGACCAGGACCCGGCGAAGGGCGTGCAGGTCACCCTGCGCAGCCGGCAGCGGCTGGTGATGCCGGTCACGCTGCGCGCGGACCTGGCAGACGGCAGCCATCTGGACCGGCGGGTACCGGTGGAAGCCTGGCTGCAGCAGACCGCACCCAAGCTCACGCTGGCGACTACGCAGAAAGTACTGCGCGTGCGCCTGGACCCAGACCATGCACTGCCGGATGCGGCACGTGCCGACAACACGCTGGAGCTTGCCCGCTAGGCGCCAGCACCGCCGCCGTCGCGCGCATTGCTGCGCGCTTTTTCCTGACGGCACGCACTGTTGAGCAAGGCCACAACGGCGCAATCGATTGCAGCGATTGCGCCGTTGTCGTGCGCGTCATGCAGCAACGCCACCGTTTGCACGTAGCGCTGCGCACGCGGGTTGCGGCTTGCACCGTTGCGCGTTTCTCCGATAAGCGATCTATACACCCGGCCACGTTGGCAGGGCGCTTGCGCAAGTGTTGGCATGGTCACGCCTGCAACGGTTATGCGGCCTGTTTTCAGCGCGTTTTGGCGGTGTGTTTTCGAGGCGTGCTTGGTAACGCTTACAGCCACGCCGTTGTTGAAGCTGCGCTGCGGGCTCAAGCGCAGCGCTTTTTGCAGGCCCGGTCGGGTTGTTAAAGATTTGCTGCAACGCACGGTGACAAGCGCTGTGGCCGGTGACTAGGCTGCGCCGCGTGTTAGCGCTATCACGCCGGCGGCCATTGCAGAGCAGGGCCACTGGCGCAGTCATCAGCTGGAACGGATCAGAGGAAGTCGCCGTCGTACGCGATGGGCAGGACACGACTGGCTCGGGGGATCCGTCGTTGGGTTGCACCGCAGGGGATCACAGAACTTGCTGCAGGCAGTTCGCCAGGCATCCGCAGGGATGCCGGCAAAGACAGTGGCGGTGTCGCATGTCGCGCGCACGGCCGTGGGCAGTTGCACACCACCCGAGGACACATCGATGCGTCGTACGTTGAAGAGCTTCAAGTCGAAGGCCATGTTCACCTTCGTTGGCGGTTTGCTGGTCATCAATCCCGCCTTTGCGCAGGACACGACGCCGCAAGCACCGCCGCCACAGTCCAGCAGCGACGCTGCCACCACGCTCGACACCGTCAACGTCACCGGCATCCGCAGCAGCCTGGACCAGTCGATGGGCATCAAGCGCGACGCCGCCGGCGTGGTGGATGCGATCAGCGCTGAAGACATCGGCAAGTTTCCGGATACCAACCTGGCCGAGTCGTTGCAGCGCATCACCGGTATCTCGATCGAACGCCGCGATGGCGAGGGTGCGCAGGTCACCGCGCGTGGCTTCGGCCCGCAGTTCAATACGGTCACGCTCAACGGGCGCTTGATCCCGGGTGCGGACGCCTTCGGCGCACCGGGCCAAACGCCAATCGGCGGCGTAGACGTGGGCACGCGCGCGTTCAACTTCGCGCAGCTGGCCTCTGAAGCGATCACCGGCATCGAGGTCTACAAGACCAGCCGCGCCACGGTGCCCAGCGGCGGCATCGGCGCCACCATCAATATCCAGACCGACAAGCCGTTCAACCATTCCGGCGTGGTGGCCAATGCCGGCTCTAAGATGGTGTCTGACCGCTCGCAGCCATTCGGCGATTCGCTCACCCCCGAAGTGTCGGGCATCTTCAGCTACACCAACCCCGACAAGACCTTCGGTATCGGCCTGAGCGCCAGCTACCAGAAGCGCCATGGCGGCTCGGTGCAGGCCACCGAAAACACCTGGAATATCCAGCGCTGGACCGGCACCGATCCCGCGCTGCGTCCGGATGCGGTGGTGACCAACGCACCGGCGATCGGCCAGCTGTACGGCATGCCCAATGACCTCCGCTACGCGTTCGCCGACTTCCAGCGCGAGCGCATGAATGGCCAGGCGGTGATGCAGTTTGCGCCCACCGATAGCCTGACCTTGACCCTGGACTACACCTATTCGTCCAATGAAATCCGCGAGGAGCGTGGCGAGCAGGGCATCTGGCTGCAGCGCGCCAACAGCTTCACCGACCTGACCTTCGATACCGGCCAGGCCGTGGCCACGCCGGTGTATCTGCGCGATGTGCCCAGTGGTGCCAAGGACTTCGGCATGGAGCAGCAGCGCAACGAGCAGAAGTACACGCTCGGCTCGCTCGGCTTCAACGCGGACTGGCAGGTGAGCGACCGCTTCCAGCTGAGTTTCGATGCGCACAACTCCAAGACCAAGAGCCTGCCCAACGACCCGGTCACCGGCGGCAGCGCCACCTATTTCAGCCTTGCCGGGACCAACAACTGCGCCAGCGGCCCGCTGTGCGGCGGGCAGTGGGGCCAGGAGTTGTGGTTCAACAATTCGCTGCCGATCGGCGCACGCACCTGGTACCCCACCGCGGCCGATTCGCTGGCCGGCACCAATGGCGTGGTCAACCCGGACTTCACCGCGGGCAACCTGGGCTCGCAGGTGTTGCGCATCTACTACCAATCGCAGGTGACCGAGATCAAGGAAGGGCGTGTGGACGGCACGTTCGACTTCGACGACGGCCGCTTCCAGTTCGGCGTGAGCTCGGCCAATACCAAGATGAACCGGCTCACCAGCGACACCAACTCCACGCTCGGTGACTGGAGCGTGGCCAATGCCGGCAATGAGCCGGGCATGGTGGCGTTGCTGCAGCCGGTCAGCATCACCGGCATGTTCAAGGACTTCAATGCCAATGGCGCGGCGCCCAGCGCCTGGCGTGGCGATGCCGACCAACTCGCGTTGTGGGGTGGCAGCCAGTACGGCGCCACCACGCGCTACAACCCGCAATACAGCGCCGATAACCAGGTGGAAGAGAAGACCCGCGCGGCGTACGTGCAGCTGGAATTGCAGGGCGATATCGCCGGCATGACCACCAATACGCGGCTGGGCCTGCGCTACGAGCGCACCGATGTGGAATCGGTGTCGCAGGTGGCCACGCCAACCGGTTTGCTGTGGCAGTCCAACAACGACTTCCAGCTGGTCCGTTCGGCAGAGCTGCAGCCCTTCAGTGAAAAGACCAGCTACAACTACATCCTGCCCAATCTCGATTTCAGCATCGACATCACCGACCAGCTGAAGGGGCGTGCCTCGTTCGGCCAGACCATTGCGCGCGCACCCTACAACAACCTGATTGCCGGGCCCACGCCCAACACGCCCAACGGTTCGATCCTGATCAACCCCTCCAACCGTGCCGGTGGCGACTCGCAGAACCCGCAGCTCGATCCGCTGGAATCGGACAACCTCGACCTGGCGCTGGAGTGGTACTTCGCCGACGCCAGCTATGTGTCGGCCACGTTCTGGAACAAGCGCGTCAGCAACTTCATCGGCAACACGGTGTCGCGCGAATCGCTGTACGGGCTCACCGACCCTACCTCCGGGCCGGATGCGCAGGCGGCGTTGGCCTTCCTGCAAAGCGGTGCCTGCGCAGCCCAGGTGGGTGCGTCCGGCAATGACGTTGCCGCGGCGTGTTCGGCCAACGACACCTCGCTGTTCGCGGCCATGGCGTTGTTGCGCAACGCCGCAGCCACCGGCGGCCTGGGTGCCTACAACGGGAGCTCCGCGCAGAGCCTGGCGCTGGAGAACGCCTACGACATCACCGGCAACAGTAGCGACCCGCTGTATCAGTTCGATGTCTCGCGGCCGATCAACCAGAACAAGGCCAATATTCATGGCTGGGAACTGGGCGGGCAGTACTTCTTCGGCAGCAGTGGCTTCGGCATCTACGCCAACTACACCATCGTGGAAGGCGATGTCGGCTTCGACAACACCGTGATCGACCGCGACCAGTTCGCCTTGCTGGGCTTGAGCGACACCGCCAATGCCATGCTGATGTACGAAAAGTACGGCTTCAGCGCGCGTCTGGCATGGAACTGGCGCGACGAGTATCTGATCGCCGCCAACCAGGACAATTCCAACCGCAACCCGTACTACGTCGAGGCATATCAGCAGTGGGACCTCAGTGTCAGCTACGCCTTCAGCAAGCAGCTGTCGATCGGCTTTGAAGCCATCAACCTGACGGGCGAGGACGTGCGCTGGCACGGGCGATCGGACAAGCAGATCATCCGCCTGATCGACCAGCAACCGCGCTATACGCTGGGCGTGCGCTACGCGTTCTAACCGCGGATGGGGCGCAGTTGCCGGTCTACGGCAGCTGCGCACTGCGCTTGCCGCACCGCTTGAGGCCGGTGCGTCAATGCGCCTCGCCTGGCGAGCGTGCTGCGCGTGCCGCACGCGGATGCGGTGCGTGCACGTCTGCAGCTGCATGGTGCTGTGCGGCTTGCCGGCGGCGCGCTTTTTCGCAATGCTCGCCTGCAGCAGACGCTTGATGCAGCGGCCGCTCCACCGCCGCCTTGCAGCGGAGAGTGCCGGGCAGGCCACTTACCCGCCGGAGTTTCGATGACGCGATACGCAGTGCTCAACAATGTGGCGCATCACGATGTGCGCGTCATCCTGCAGTTCGGGGCGCAGTTTGGCGATGCGGTTGGCCTGGTGCCGGCCTTCGTCACCGAATTTGCCGAGTTGCAACGCGAATACCCGCTGTTCTTTCGCAAGGATCCCGCCAGCGGCGCGTACCAGGCTGTGGCGGTGCTGGGCTTTGCGCACGACGAGAACCTCTTCCTGCAGGACCAACGCTGGAATGCCAGCTACCTGCCGGGAATCACTGCCAAAGGGCCATTTTTGATCGGCTTCCAGGAGCAGCGCATCGATGGCGCGCTGGTACAGGAGCCGGTGATCCATGTCGACCTGGAGCATCCGCGCCTGAGCCGCACGGACGGCGAGCCGGTGTTCTTGCCGCAGGGCGGCCATAGCCCGTATCTGCAGCACATCATCGATGTGTTGCGCGGCATCCGTGATGGCATGGATGCCGGGCAGCCGATGTGCGCGGCGTTCGATGCGCTCGGGTTGATCCAGCCGGTGCGGCTGGACATTACGCTGGACGCCAACCACGCCGCGCATCTGGACGGGCTGTATGCCATCGATCGCGAACGCCTGGCAGCCCTCGATGCGCCTGCACTGCATCAGTTGCATCAGGCCGGCTACCTGGAAGGTGCCTTCCTGATGCTGGCCTCGCAGCACAATCTGCGCCGCTTGATGGCCGAAAAACAGCGTCGTCTGCAGCAGGCCACCACCACACTCGCCGCCGCGCACGCGTGAGCCCACGCAGATGACCACGCCGTTCGACGCCATGGCACCAATCGCCGAGCGCAGCGATTGCACGGCCGATGCGCTGCCGCTGGCCGCGCTCTGTGCCGCGGCGGAGCCGGTGGTGTTGCGCGGGCTGGCACGCGACTGGCAGCTGGTGCAGGCCGGCCAGCGTGGCGATGCCGAGGCAATGGCCATGCTGCGCAGATTCGACCGTGCGCAGCCGCTGCAATATTCGTATGGCGGCCCGGAGATTGCCGGGCGCCCGTTCTACACCGACGACGCCACCGACCTCAACTTCGAAGTGCGCCGTGGCAGCTTGAGCAGCGTGCTGGAGGCGATTGAAGCGCATCGCAACGATGCGCCGCCGCCCACCTATTACCTGGCCTCGCTGCCGGTCGATGACTACCTGCCCGGGCTGCGTGCGGGCAACGACCTGGACATGCGCGCCAGCGGCAGCAACGTGCAGCCGAGCATCTGGATCGGCAACCGCGTGGTCGCCTCGTGCCACTACGACGTGCCGAATAATCTCGCCTGCTGCGCGGTGGGGCAGCGGCGCTTCACGCTGTTTCCGCCAGAGCAGATTGCCAACCTGTATCCCGGGCCGCTGGAGCCGACGCCCGGCGGGCAGGTGGTGAGCATGGTGGACCTGGCCGCGCCCGATCTGCAGCGCTATCCGCGCTTTGCGCAGGCGTTGCCGCATGCGCGTACCGCCGTGTTGCAGCCGGGCGATGCGGTGTTCATTCCCAGCATGTGGTGGCACCACGTGATGGCGCTGCAGCCCTTCAACGTGCTGATCAATTACTGGTGGGGCAGCATGCCCGCGCATGTGCCCGCACCGATGCCGGCGCTGTATCACGCGCTGTGGGCCATTCGCGACCGGCCCGCCGCGGAAAAAGCCGCCTGGCGCTCAGTGTTCGATTACTACGTGTTCGGTCCGGCCGAGCAGGCTGGCGCGCATCTGCCCGAGGCCGCGCGGCAGGTGCTGGGCACCATCGACCCGGCGCTCGCGCGGCAACTGCGCGCACTGCTGATCGCCCGGCTCAATCGCTGATCAGGTTCACTTTTCACCCTTCTTCGAGGAACACGCAGTGACGCAGGCACGCATTCGCAAGGTTGTCATTGCCGGCGGTGGCACCGCCGGGTGGGTTGCCGCCGCCGCGCTGGCGCATCAGTTTCGCGGGCTGCTGGAGATCGTGCTGGTGGAGTCAGAGCAGATCGGCACGATTGGCGTGGGCGAATCCACCGTGCCACCGATCCGCGCGTTTCATCGCTTCCTGCAGATCGACGAGCAGGAATTCCTGCGTGCGGTGGCCGGCACCTTCAAGCTGGCCATCTCTTTTGAAGATTGGCAAGGCCAGGGTGATCGCTACATCCACCCGTTTGGCAGTACCGGGCAGGGCACGCTGGTGTGCGCCTTCCACCACTTTTGGCTGGAGGCGCAGCGGCGTGGCATGCACAGCGGCTTCGACGAGTACTGCCTGGAAGCGCAGGCCGCGCGTGCGGACCGCTTCGCGGTGCTGCAGCAGCCCGCGGTGAACTATGCCTACCATCTGGATGCCGGCCTGTATGCGCGCTTTCTGCGCACCCACGCGCAGCGCTATGGCGCCACCCGCATCGAGGGCAAGATCCAGCAGGTGCGCCAGCATGCCGATAGCGGCTTCGTCGAGGCGCTGGTGCTGGAAGACGGGCAAGTGGTCGAGGGCGACCTGTTCATCGATTGCACCGGTTTTCGCGGGCTGCTGATCGAGCAGACCCTGCACACCGGCTATGAAGACTGGAGCCATTGGCTGCCCTGCGACCGTGCAGTTGCGGTGCAGACCGAATCGGTGGAGCCGCCGGTGCCGTATACACGCGCGATTGCGCATGCGGCCGGCTGGCGCTGGCAGATTCCGCTGCAGCATCGCGTGGGCAACGGGCTGGTCTACGCACGGGCGCACCTCTCCGACGATGAAGCCAGCGCCATGCTGTTGGCAGCGGTGCAAGGCACGCCACGGCGCGACCCGATGCTGGTGCCGTTCGTCACCGGCCGCCGGCTGCAGACCTGGAACAAGAACGTGGTGGCGCTGGGCCTGGCGAGCGGTTTCGTGGAGCCACTGGAATCCACCAGCATCCATCTGGCGATCGTGGCGGTGATGCGCCTGATCACGCTGTTCCCCGCCGATAGCATCGCGCAACCGCAGGTGGACCTGTTCAACCGCATCAGCCGCGCCGAAGCCGAGCACGTGCGCGATTTCGTGATCCTGCATTACCACGCCACCCAGCGCGAGGAGGCGCTGTGGCGGCAATGCCGCGCGATGGAATTGCCGGAATCGCTGCAGCTGCGCCTGCGTGCATGGCGCGAGGGCGCCCATGCTTGGCAGGATGGCGACGAACTGTTCCGTGTCGATTCCTGGACGCATGTGCTGCTCGGCCAGCGCGTTGCGCCCGCGCAGCATCATCCGTTGACGCGCGCCTTGCCCGACCAGCATCTGCAGCAGTTGCTGGATGGCATCCGCCAGCCACTGCAGCACGTGGTGACACAGCTGCCGACCCAGCAGGCGTTTATCGACAGCTACTGCAAGGTGGATCAAAGCACCTGGGGCTGACGGACAGCAGGGTCGTTACGCTGTAAAGCCGTCACGCAGCGGAGCGGCCAGCCAGCGCCGCTGTCGCTGTTTCGGTTATTCGCTGAGGCAGCGTTGCAGGTCATCGCGTTCAGCGGCCAACCGCGCACCGATGGTGGCGCAGGTCTGGGCGTGGGCAGCGGCTGTCTGGCATGCGGCGTGGACGCTATCCAGGCGTGCGTCCATGACGCGGTCCTGCTCATACACACACGCACTTGCCTCGGCATCCGGGTACAGGTGCGGCGGTACTTCAATCCATCCACGGCCATACCAGGGCGAGAAGCGGACAGACCGCCTCACCTGCGCCTGCGCCACGGTTGCCTGCAAGCGCGGGAAGGTGGTCAGCATCGATGCCGCCAGCAGGGCGGGCTCGGTGAGCCTGGGGACTTCGGTGAAGCCGGGGGCAGCAGCTGTAGGTGCACCCGCAGTTCCGTTGCGCTGGTGTCGGTACCGATAGGCCCCTCGCGCACCACGATGCCGGTCACGGTGTAATTGCCGCCGTGCGTGAATAACTGCGGTGCCGCGACATGCAGCGACGCACCGGGACGGGACGTGCCGGCACGACGCCCGCCGCACGCAGCTGATCAAGCGACTGCAACGGAACGCGCGCCTGCACAGCAAGGTCGCAGTCGCGTCTACTCGGGATGCTCAACGCAGGCGTTGCACAAACTCGCTCAGTGGCGCTGACCGATAGAAGGCCATGCACTGCGCAAAGATCCGGTTGTACGGCCCCAGCCGCTGCTCGTCCTTCATTGGCACCTCGGCGCGGTGGAAGTCGGCCGTCTGTTTTGCGACGAACTCGTGCAAGCGCGCAGTGGCCCCGGCCCGTGCGTTGTCGAGCGCGTAAGTGGTGGTCAGGAACGAGCGGTCGCGCAACTGGTCTTCGGCATATTTGCCTGCGCGTTGGTAATTGGCATCCAGGCACAGCTGCAGGGCATAGGCCTTGACGTCCTCGCTGTTGGCGGGCTTGGCTGCGGCCATGGCCGGCGCAGCGGTTGCGCCCAAGACCAGCACCAGCGTGGCAACGGCAGAGAAAGGGGAAGAGTGGCGCATACGCGTCCTTGGCTGAGCGGGGCCAACAGTGTGCATGATCGGCACACACACGTGGAGTGTGCAGGCCGTTGCACGCACGTGGCAGGCCATGCCGAAACACAAGACCACGTTAGCGCGCCGCGATGGTGCCGCCCGTGCGCGGCAGCCTCGTCTACGTGCTCGTGGCATCGGCTGGACGTGGGTTTAATCGGCCCGGATCAACACTACGCCTACGGTATTTCTGCCGTGTTCCACACAGTTGAGGAGTACACCAATGGCTGATCAAAACACCAGCAACCGTGGTTTCGCATCGATGGACGAAGACAAGCAACGCGAGATTGCGAGCAAGGGCGGCAAGGCCGCACACGCCAGCGGCAATGCACACGAGTTCGACTCCGAAGAAGCCAGGGAAGCCGGCCGCAAGGGCGGTGAGTCGGTGAGCCAGGACCGCGAGCACATGGCCGACATCGGCCGCAAGGGTGGCGAGAACAGCGGCGGCGGCAACCGCTGAGTCGGCACTGCTGGCAGCGGCACGGGTGCGCCTACCCCGTGCCGCCGATGGGTTAGGACGCGCTGTCTCGGCAGCGCAACCATGCGGAAAAGAAAGCGGGATGGTGTGGGGTGATGGCTGCTTCGCCAGCCGCCACAGGCCGCATGTACCTCTCAGTGACGAATCGCACCGCGCTTCAGCGCTGCACGATGACCGGTACCGCGTAACGCAGCATGCCAGGGCGATAGGTGCGCGTGCCTAGTGTGCGTAATGCCATGATTTCGCTGCACAGCGCAGTGCGTACTTCGCGCGCGGTCATGCCACTGATCTCCAGCGTGCTGATCAAGGCGGCAAAACCGTCCCAGAAGGCGCTTTCGTTTGCACGATGCAGCTCGCTCAAACGCCAGAGCTCGGCAAGCGCGTGCGCCAGGTCTCGACATCCTGTTGTGTCCGTCATGCCGGCTCTCGCCACGCAATGGAGCGCTGAGCCTAGCACCGCCGCGGATCGGCGCCGATACCGAAGGGTGCCTGCAGGCGTGCCATCACGCATTCAGATGCGAAGTGTGTGCACTGTGCTGCATGAGGTCGCTGCCCGCTGCCCGCTTCACCGATGCGAAGAGACCGTCTTCTTTCGTCGCCGTTTACACGGCTCTACGCACTGCGCCAACACGGCCCACGCGATGGTGAAACCGGCTCATCACTGGAGTAGCCTATGGTCGACAACGACCTGCACCGCCAGCAACACCGCGATGTCATCGTGATCGGTGGATCGGCTGGGGCCGGCGAGGCGTTGCGGCGCCTGTTGGGTGCGCTGCCAGCGCAGACGCCTGCCGCCATCCTGGTGGTGCTGCACATGTCGGCGCATGGTCACGGCATCATGCGCACGGTCAGTGCCGGTGCCAACGGCATTACCGTGGTCGAGGCCGCCGATGGCATGCGCATCGAACCGCACACGCTCTATGTCGCGGTGGCCGACCGTCACCTGATGGTGGCCGACGGGCGAATCGTGCTGGGCACCGGCCCGCGCGAAAACATGTCACGGCCGTCGATCGACGCTTTGTTCCGCTCGGCAGCGGTGGCCTTCGGGCCCAGAACGGTGGGGGTGCTGCTATCGGGGATGCTCAACGATGGTACCGCGGGTCTTGACGCGATTCACGCCTGCGGGGGCACGGTGCTGGTGCAGGATCCTGGCGAGGCGGTGGCCAGCGACATGCCACTGAGTGCACTGCAGCGCGTGCCCGCCGATGCCGTTCGCAGCAGCGCCGAGTTGGGCGGCCTGATTGCGGAACTGGCGCAGACAGCGGCAGGGCCGGCGCAGGTGATCACCGATGCATTGCGTCTGGAAGTGGCGATCGCACGCGGTGCATTGACCACGACCGACGACACCGCGCAGATCGCCACGCCGGTTGCAATGAGTTGCCCGGCCTGTGGCGGCGTGCTGTCGCAGATATCGGAGAGTTGCGTGCTGCGGTTCCGCTGCCAGGTCGGGCATGCCTACACAGGCGAGAGTCTGCTGTCGGCCACCGAAGGGTCGGTGGACGAGGCCCTGCGCATTGCCTTGCGCATCATCGACGAGCGGGCCACCTTGGTGGCGCGGATGGCCGATTCCAACACCCGTGCGCAACCGAATACCGCAGCGATGTACCGCCATCGCGCGGACGAATACCGTGGCTATGCGGACACCTTGCGCAAGGCGTTGCTGCGCAAATCGCCGCTCGCTGCGGCGGTGGAACCCTCAGAGTGAGCCCGCATTAGCGGTAACAGCTGGCTGTCGCGTTGCACGACATGCCTAACAACCACTTATGCATCGCCTGGCAAGACACCGAGCCACGCAAAGGTGCACGTCTTCAAATAGACGCGTGCGCGACCACAAGGATCGCGCACGCAGCACTGCTACACAGTCGCTCGACCCTCCATCAGGCCTTACGGGCCCAGGAAGGTGGAGATGGTGGAATACACATCCGAGAACCGCGAGTAATAATCCGGGTCGCTCTGCGCGGTGCAGTACGAATACCCACCATACAGGCCGCCCCGCAGCTGGTAGGCGCCACCACTGGCGACGGTGAACAAGGCCGAGCCCGACGAGCCGCCCTCGGTTACACCATCGTTCCAGACCACGCGGTAGAGCGGGGTCTTGCCATCGATGGAGGTGTTCAGCCCGGTGACCGAGCCCAGCGAGTACTTCTTCACGTCGCCAGAGGGGTGATGGATGCCGACGATCGACGTGCCGGTGGCCCCGATGGCCGCGCTATTCCACGCCGCGTAGAACGCGCCGCTGGGCGGTGCGGTCTTGAGCTCCAGCAAAGCGGTGTCACGCGTGGTGTTGGCATGGCGCAGGAACGCACCGCCGGTCAACGTGGTGGCCTGCGCACTGGCGGTATTGCCGTTGCAACTGGCTGCATCGTAGAACCAGTAGGTCTGTAGCGAATTGGCCACCGTCTGCGTGCTGATGCAGTGTGCGGCGGTCCAGAACAGATTGCGCTTGGGCGTGTTGGTGTTGTTGAGCAAAGTGCCCGTGCACAGGAACGAGCCCTGGCTGGTGGTGAACACCATGCGCGCCACGGCCTTGGACGCACTGGTGAAACCGGCGGTGGGGTTGGCGCGGCAAACGATGTCGTTCTGGCAGGAATCGCTCTCGCCAATGGCAATGGTCATCATATCGCGCGGGTTGGCGGTGGGGCTGATGTCCAGGTGCGACAACTGCGGCACCGACAGGCTGAAGTTCTGCGGGTATTGCCCAGCCGGCAGCGACAGCTCGACCAGCAAGGTGTCGCCGTTGACCGTCGGCGACCAGCCGATGTCATTGCCGCTGGTGCTGAAGCTGGTACCGGATTGCTCGAACACGCGACCATCGTCGCCGGCAAAACGCAGCGTCACCTTGGACGGGTCGCCCGGCGTTGCGCCGGCCCCCCGCAGCACCAGCGAGGCGCGCAATGCAGCGGCCTGCGCAGAGCTGAGCGTCAGCGTTGCCACGCGGCCGCCATCGCTGGTCATCTGCCAATCCAGCTTGGACAGGTTGACCAGTGGTTGCGTCACCGCTCGCGAGAAACCGATCTGCAACGGCAGCCCGTGCTTGACCTGCGCAATGCGACGCTCGCGCACGCGTGCCAGTTCGCTGCTGCCGGGTGCAGCCAATTGCGCAACACGGGTTGGCAGCACGCCACCACGCAGGCTGGCCGACTGCAGCTGTGCGGCACCCAACTTGGCGGCTTGCGGCGCCGTGGTCACCGGCGCGGCGTCCATTTCGGTCGGCGGCGCTGCCAGCGCCGTGCCGGAAAGTGCGGAGAACAACGCGAGATACAACGCATTCTTGCGATTCATGGATAGTCCTTCTCGTCAGGGAACGCTGGGCAACGGCGGGGGCCGTGGTCCGCGTGCGCCATCGATGGCGCGTCACGAGACTAGCGAAAGTTCAACTCTGAATATGTGCTTAAAATCTCTTTCATGAAGTGACTTTCACGAAAATGTGCGATCTGGCGCGTTGTATCGATGGTTGCCGCTTCAAACGGCAGTCCTTACCGGTGCTCGGTTGAATGCTTGAGCGCAGCGCGGCACGCGAACGTATGCAATTGCGCGACGCAACATTGAGTGTCGCCATGCTGCGCGACGGCGTAGCGGCATCTGCAGGCGGTGGCGTGCGCAGCACTGAGCAGCACGCATGACATCATCTGTACGCATTGCGTGCGGCATCCGCATGGAGACGCATGGCGCAGTCCATGCGCTGCATTCAACGTCGAAGATGGCGCGGTAGCTTCGACGTGCGCTCACCGCACGTACGCATGCACGCGCACACGCGCAGGCACGCACGCAGCATTGGAATTTACAACGCGTCAGTAGCGCGGAATTCGGTCGAGCGCCCGCTGAACTTGAGGAAGGCCAGCACGGCCAGGCCGACCACCATCCAGGCGCTGCCGCCCAGCTGCGCATGCAGGTCGGCATTGATCAGCACATAGGCCAGGATCACGATGCCGATCACTGGCACCACTCCGTGCAGCACCTTGCGGCCATGCGCGCGAAAGTGCCAAAGCACCGCCACATGCAGCAGCACGAAGGCGGTAAGCGCGCCCACATTGCATAGCGAGGACAGCAACGCGATCTGCCCGACGAACACTTCACCCAGCACCATGCTCAGGGCCGCCACCAGCAGGATCGCCCGCTGCGGCACGCCAGTGCGCGGATGGATGTAGCGCAGGAACGCGGGCAATTGGCGGTCGCGCGCCATTGCAAACAGTAGCCGCGAGGTGGCTGCCTGCGCCACCAATGAATTGGCGATCGCCGCACTGATGGCCACCGTCAGCGCAATCACGATCTGCATCCACGGCCCGGCAATCAGCCGCCCGATCTCGAAGAACGCATCGTTGGACGCTTGCGCGCTGGGGTAGCGCTGCAAGTGCGGCTGCAGCAACGCCGCCAGCCAGGTCTGCAGCACGAACAGGCCGGCCACCAGCACCAACGCCAACAATGTCGCGCGTCCAACCACCCGGTTGCCGCCGCGGGTCTCCTCCGACAGCGTGGAGATCGCATCGAAGCCCAGGAACGACACCACCGCCACCGACAGTGCACTGAAAATCAACTGCGGCGAAAATGCCTGCGGGTTGTAGAACGGGCGCAGGGTCCACTGTGCGCCGTTGACGCCGCGCTGGATGGCCAGTGTGGCCAGCACCACGAACAGCGCCAGCACGATGAGCTGCGCATACAGGAAGACGCGGTTGGCACGCGCGGTGGTCTCGATGCCGCGCAGATTGACCACCGTGTTGAGCACCACGAAGAAGGCGATCCACGCGGGCTGCGGCACCTGGGGCAGCACGTTGTGCATGGCGTTGGCGCCGACCACGTAGAGCAGGGTGGGTACCAGTAGATAGTCCAGCAGGATGGCCCAGCCGGCCAGAAATCCCATGCCGCCGCTCAAACCGCGCCCCACATACGCATACACCGAACCGGCCACCGGAAAGGCCTGCGACATCTGCTGGTAGCTCAGTGCGGTGAACAGCATCGCCACGAAGCCCACCAGATAGGTCAGCGGCACCATTCCCGCGCTGATGTCGAATACCCCGCCGAAAATCGAGAACGGCGCGGTCGGCACCATGAACACAAGGCCATAGATCAGCAGGTCCTTCAGGCTGAGCTGCCGCTTGAGTTCCTGGGCGTAGCCGAAGCGTTCCAGCGTGGCCGCGTCGCTGCGGCCTGGGGTGTCGGTCATGCAGATATCCGCTGAGTGGAGGGCCGGGCGGTGCCTGGCGGCGCTGGCGCGCGGCCAGTGCCGTGGGGGCGGGTGTTGCCCCGGCATTGTGAACATAAAGCGCCCGGCGAGCCCATCCATTGGTAAAAATGCTAGGTTTTCCATGCTGGATGTCATCCAGTGGCAGTCGCCGGCACCGAAGGACATGCACCATGTTTGACACATTGGCCAGCCTGGGCCGCGATCTCCAGGCCCGCGAGACGCTCAATGCCTGCCTGGACCGGGTGTTTCGCGATGTCTGCGCGCTGGGATTCCAGTCGCTGGTGTACGACTACGCGCCGGTGCCGCTGAGCATGGAGGGCGCGTTGATCACCCCGTCGGTGTTCCTGCAGCGCAATGCGCCCGACGACATGCACAACGTCTGGTGCGAACACGGCTATTACCAGAACGACCCGGTGCAGCAGCGCGCCACCCGCCGCACCACGCCGTTCGTGTGGTCGTACCGCACCGAAGGCCGCACCGAGGGCGTGGAATACGTGGGCGACCAGCACCGGCAGGTCACCCGCTACCTGTGCGACAGCGATATGGGCACCGGTGTCACCGTGCCGCTGCACCTGCCCGGTGGCGCGTTTGCGACCTTCAGCGCGGCAGTCAATGCCACCCAGGCCGAGGCCCCACGCCTGGCCGAAGCCCAGCTGCCGCCGTTCCTGCTGCTGGCGCATGCCTTTCAGGCACGCGCGCAGGAACTACTCGATCCGCAGGAGCGCCGCTGCCACCACATCGCCTTGACCCGCCGCGAGCGCGAATGCCTGCAGTACTCGGCCAAGGGCATGACTGCCAAGAGCATTGCCGCCACGCTCAACCGCTCCACGGCCACCGTGAACCTGCATCTGAATTCGGCAGCCCGCAAACTGGGCGCACGCAATCGCGTGGAAGCGGTGGTACGCGGCATGCATTACCGGCTGCTGGAGTTGTAGGAAGGCTCAGTTGGTCGGGTTTGTCGGCCGCGTCGTTGGCGCGGGCGTGGTTGTTCATGTTCGAGGGAGCGGTGGCAGACCGGCGTTCGCATGCAGGCCTCATGGCACATCGCACACACGACGGTGTCGCAATTCGCGCATTTCGCGATTGCCGCCCGGTGTCATCTCACTTAACATGGATGCTGACGACACGCGGTCTCCATCGTCAGATTGAACGAGTCGTGGTGTCCACGATTGGCACAGGCAATCAGCGCAACTGGCCAAGCACGCATCAAGCTGTTTAGCCCAGGCAGCAAGGGCGCGGGCATTCGCAGCGTAGACGGCATCCGCGGATCTGCTATGCCTCAAGATGCATGGCTAACCTGGCAAATTTGCCAGTTATCCCGACCCGCTGCGCTGGGTAGGCTCGCCGCTCTCATTGCCGTAAGTGGGCGCAGGTTATGCAGTGCACCGAGGGTTTCGTCGAATTTCGCGGCTATCGCACCTGGTACCGCATCACCGGCGACCTGCACAGCGATGCGTGCCCGCTGATCGTGCTGCATGGCGGCCCGGGCTGCACGCACGACTACGTCGACAGCTTTGCCGATCTGGCCGGCCGCGGCCGCGCGGTCATTCACTACGACCAATTGGGCAACGGCCATTCCACCCATCTGCCCAATGCCGACCCCAGCTTCTGGACGGTCGGCCTGTTCCTGGATGAGCTGCAGGCGCTGATCAGCCATCTCGGACTGGCACAGTACGCGCTGCTGGGCCAGTCGTGGGGCGGCATGCTGGCCGCCGAACACGCGGTGCGCCGCCCTGCCGGACTGCGCGCACTGGTCATCGCCAACTCGCCCGCGTCGATGGGCTTGTGGCGGGCCGCCGCGCTGCGCCTGCGCGCGCGCCTGCCCGAGCCCGTACAGGCCGCCCTGGACGAACATGAAGCCGCCGGCAGCCTGGATTCGCCCGCCTACCGCGCCGCCACGCAGGCGTTTTACGCACAGCACGTGTGCCGGGTGCTGCCGTGGCCTGCGGAGGTGGCGCGCACCTTTGCCGCGATCGATGCCGATCCCACCGTCTACCACGCGATGAACGGCCCGACCGAATTCCACGTGGTGGGCAGCCTGCGCAACTGGAGCATCATCGAACGCCTGCACCGCATCACCGCGCCGACGCTGGTGCTGTCCGGCAAATACGATGAAGCCACGCCGGAAACCGTGGAGCCTTACGCACGGTTGATTCCCGATGCGCGCTGGCATGTCTTCCCCAACTCCAGCCACATGCCGCATGTGGAAGAGCGCGAGGCCTGCATGCGCCTGGTCGGCAACTTCCTCGACGACCACAGCCCTTGGCCAGGCGGGCAGCTGACCCGCACCTCGGCGCTGGCCAATCGCACCGTCTGAGCGGGTGTAACGCTGCAGGGCCGCGGGTTGCTGGCCTTGGTAGACATGCCGACGACCGCGCGGTTCCGCAGACGGGCGCGCTTGGACACTTAGAGCTGGCTAACAAAGTAGCGAGCAGTCGCCAGGTGGGTGCGTGCGGCGCGGAGGAACCGGCGTGTGTGGGGGTACATGCCGATTTCGAGCACCGGCCGCGGCCGCCTGGCGGCTGCGCAGTCTTTTTGATGGCCGCTCTTAGTTAGACGTCATCGGGTGCCGAGCCGCACCAGCATCGCGCGGGCGTGGCAGCGTGTTCATGGCCACGCACAGGAGACGGGAGTGATGCGCAGCTCTGCCTTGGCTCCTACATGCACGTTGCGGCGTTGAGCCATGCGCGCCTTCGAGCCGTCTTGATCGCCGCCGCCTGTCCGGCCAGCCAAGCCCGCACCGTCGTGCCGAGCATGCGTACAGCATCATGCTGCGGCCTTGTCTGTTAGTGCTGCGCACTACGTTGCGCTTCATCCCCATAACTGTACGCAGCATTCGCCGCCGCGCTCGATAGCACCATCCGATGCGCGCGAACGCGCCACTCGCGCACGCTCGGCAGTGCTCGCCTTCGCCTGGCCGACTCAGCCGATCATCGCGTGCGCAGCATTGACCCATGCGCCATCCGTAAGACTCTGGGCGATCGCGCTGCTGCTGCAGGCGCGCATCTGCAACCTGTATCGATGATCGGTTTGGAAGAGCTTGCAAACACGACGCGATGGATCTCCTAGCGGTGATGCACGCGCGCGCGTGATTGATGCGGCAGCCGCGCATTAGGCCTGAAATTCCAACCAAACTGAGCTGCTGATCATCGGCGCGCTGTGGCTGCGTGGTGATCAAGCGCGGCCGTGACGCGTCGCGTTGAGTGTCGTTCGCTTCGCTGCAACGCGGCGCGGCGCGCTGCATAGCGCAGTAGCGCATGCACAACGGCATGCCATCGCAGCATGCAGCAATCACACGCACAAGACATGTTGCAGCGCAGTGGCACGGTGTCCTGTCTCCGCTGTCCATTGCTGTCTCTTTTGCGTGTCTCTCTGCGCGAATGCCGCGGTCTGTCAAATTTCCACAACTGGATAATTGTTTTCTGTTTCAAGACGCGCGAAGAATGCACGCCCCCACGCACCGCGTTGCCGTCGTCATGCACTCGCTGACGCCCTGCAGCGTTTTCGAATTCCATTGGGAGAGGCTGCATGACTAGCAAAACGCTTCAGGGCGCACTCGCGCTTGCACTGTCCGCTTGCGCTGCGGGCGCGATCGCAGGTCCGGTCGGCTACGGTGCCGCCACCACCGGCGGCGGCAATAAGGTTCCGGTGAATGTGGCCACGTTCGAGGCGATGCAGTCGGCCATCGACAGCTACTCCGGCAGCGGCGGCCTGGTGCTGAACTACACCGGCAAGTTCGACTTCGGCACCATCAAGGATGTCTGCGCGCAGTGGAAGCTGCCCGCCAAGACCGTGCAGATCAAGAACAAGAGCGATGTCACCATCAAGGGTGCCAACGGCTCGGCTGCCAACTTCGGTATTCGCGTGGTGGGCAATGCGCACAACGTGATCATCCAGAACATGACCATCGGTCTGTTGCAGGGCGGCGAAGATGCCGATTCGATTTCGCTGGAAGGCAACTCCAGTGGCGAGCCGTCCAAGATCTGGGTCGACCACAACACGGTATTCGCCTCGCTCACCAAGTGCTCCGGCGCCGGTGATGCCTCCTTCGATGGCGGCATCGACATGAAGAAGGGCGTGCATCACGTCACCGTGTCCTACAACTACGTCTACAACTACCAGAAGGTGGCGTTGAACGGTTACAGCGACAGTGACACCAAGAACTCGGCCGCGCGTACCACCTACCACCACAACCGCTTCGAGAATGTGGAATCGCGCGTGCCGCTGCAGCGCCGTGGCTTGAGCCACATCTACAACAACTACTTCAACAACGTCACCACCTCCGGCATCAATGTACGCATGGGCGGCATTGCCAAGATCGAGTCCAATTACTTCGAGAACATCAAGAACCCGGTGACCTCGCGCGACAGCAGCGAGATCGGCTACTGGGACCTGATCAACAACTACGTCGGCAGCGGCATCACCTGGGGCACGCCCGATGGCAGCAAGCCCTACGCCAATGCCACCAACTGGATCAGCACCAAGGTGTTCCCCGAATCGCTGGGCTACATCTACACGGTCACGCCGGCTGCGCAGGTCAAGGCCAAGGTGATCGCCACCGCAGGGGCGGGCAAGAACCTGGCCGAGTGATGGCGTGGCGCTACCCTGTATGACTGAAACCCCGGCCTTGGTCGGGGTTTCTTTTTCAAGCGGTTCGCCAAGCGAAGTGCCCGTTGCACCCACCGGCATCGCTGGGCCTACGAGGCGCTAACCGAGGGCGATGCGGCGTGGGCGAGGGGGGCGAGGACGACGCGGTGCTCACCGCATGGCGTGCGGCCTGTTCCGTCGCCGCCTGCCAGGTGCGTGGTTCAGCATGTCATGCGTGCCCGTGGCGATGTCCGCACGGCTGCAGCAAGGAGCGCACGGGCAGCGCACGGCCTGCACGTGCGTGGCCGCCGTTGCACCGCGCACGCCGCTACAGGGCTCGCGGCCGGAGGCGGTGGCGGTGCCGCCGTCAAGAGGCGCGGCGGAGCCCGCGACGCGGTATCGTGTCGCGTTCCCGTCATCGTCGATCCTGTCCATGCCGCTTCCGACCGATCCTGTTGCTGAGACTGCTTCGTCCGCTGCGCCTGCGCTGCGTCATGCGCTCAAACCCCGGCAATTGATGATGATGGGCCTGGGCACGGCGATCGGCGCAGGCCTGTTTCTCGGCTCGGGGGTCGGCATCCACGCGGCCGGCCCGGCCGTGCTCGTGTCCTATCTGATCGCCGGCGCGCTGGTGATCATCGTGATGAACGCGCTCGGTGAAATGGCCGCGGCCAAGCCGGCCAGCGGCGCGTTTTCGGTCTACGCGGCCGATGCCATGGGGCCGACCGCCGGCGCAACCGTCGGCTGGTTATGGTGGCTGCAGATCGTGGTGGTGATCGCCGCCGAAGCAGTGGGCGCGGCAAGTCTGCTGGCCACGGTGTGGCCGGCCTTGCCGGTGCCGATGCTGGCGTCGGTGTTCATGGCCACCTTCACCGTGATCAACCTGCTGGGCGTGCGCAATTTCGGTGAGTTCGAATTCTGGTTCGCCATCCTCAAGGTGGTGGCGATCCTGATCTTCCTGATGATTGGCGGTGCGCTGCTGGCCGGGTTGCTGCCGGGCGTGGCGTCGCCGGGGCTCTCCAATTTCACCCAGCACGGCGGGTTCGCGCCCAAGGGCCTGGCCGGCATCGGCACCGCACTGCTGGTGGTGGTGTTCGCCTTCGGCGGTACCGAGATCGTGGCGGTGGCGGCAGCGGAAACCGCCGACCCCGGGCGCAGCCTGGCGCGCACCATCCGCACGGTGGCCTGGCGCATTCTGGTGTTCTATATCGGCTCGATCAGCGTCATCGTCGCGGTGGTGCCCTGGACCAGTGATGCACTGAGTTCGCCGTTTGCCGCTGTGCTGGAAGTCGCGCGCATTCCTGGTGCGGCAACCGGCATCACGCTGGTGGCGGTGGTGGCGCTGTTGTCGGCGCTCAATGCCAATCTCTATGGTGCCTCGCGCATGATCTTCTCGCTGGCCCAGCGCGGTGAAGCGCCCCGTTGGCTGGGCAACACCAGCCGCCAGCAGGTGCCGCTGGTGGCGGTGATCGCCAGCGTGTTGTTCGGCTTTGCCGCCGCGGTGCTGGAGTTGCTGTATCCCGGCAAGGTGCTGCCGATGCTGCTGAATATCGTCGGTGCCACCTGTTTGCTGGTGTGGACGATCTCGTTGCTGTCGCAGTTGATCCTGCGTGCACGCGCCGACCGCGCCGGCATCGCCTTGCCGTTCCGCATGCGTGGCTACCCGGTACTGACGCTACTGGCGTTGGCGATCCTGGCGGTGATCTTCGTGCTGCTGGCATTGTCGGCCGACACCCGCGCGCAGTTCCTGTCGATGGTGGGGCTCACCGCCGGCATCGCGCTGGTGAGCGAGCTGGCGCGGCGGATGCGCAAGCGCTAGACCGTATTGGCTGACAGGCGGCGCCTGCGTGCGCCGCTAGCAGCAGCGTGGCGAACGGCGCTCACGTGGCCGTGTGTGTTGGTTGGCAGTCAATGGCAGACGCGTGATACCTGCGCGATAGCGCGATGCCGCGCGTTCGCAGTCGCCCGGTACGGCGCTGCAACGCAGCCGGATGCCTTGATTCAACGCAATTGCGACGCGACACGTTGACGCAGTGCGACGCCGTGTCGCATCGGGAACGGGCGCACGCGTCCCTATCATGATCCTGTCGCACGAAGGATCTGCTCGCACACCACAGGGATTCCTCGGCGATCGATCCGCAGCCTGCGCGCTTGCGGTCATCCCCACTTTCCTGGAGCTTTCTCCATGGACGCCCTGCTGTTGTCACGGATCCAGTTCGGGTTCGTCATCGCGTTCCACGTGTTGTTTCCCGCGTTCACCATCGGCTTGTCCAGCCTGTTGGCATTTCTGGAATGGCGCTGGTTGCGCACCCGCCTGCCGGTCTGGCGCGAGCTGTATTTTTTCTGGCAGAAGATCTTCGCCGTGTCCTTCGGCATGGGCGTGGTCAGCGGCATCGTGATGGCGTTCCAGTTCGGTGCCAACTGGCCGGAACTGAGCCGCATTGCCGGCAGCGTGATCGGTCCGTTGCTCAGCTATGAAGTGCTCACCGCGTTCTTTCTGGAAGCCAGCTTCCTGGGCGTGATGATGTTCGGCTGGGGCCGGATTTCCGAGCGCCTGCATTTCTTCGCCACCTGCATGGTGGCGCTGGGCACGCTGTTTTCCACGTTCTGGATCCTGTCGTCCAACAGCTGGCTGCAGACGCCGGCCGGCTACGAGGTGGTCAACGGCATCGTGCATCCGGTGGACTGGCTGAAGATCATCTTCAACCCGTCGTTCCCGTACCGGTTGGCGCACATGGCGCTGGGTTCGTTCATCACCACCTGCTTCGTGGTGGGCGCGGTGGGTGCGTGGTATCTGCATCGTGGCGTGCACCGCGAGGCAGGCCTGCGCATGCTCAAGCTGGCGGTGGCGTTTGCGGCGATCACCGTGCCCCTGCAGATCTTTGTTGGCGACATGCATGGCTTGAACACGCTCGAGCACCAGCCGATGAAGATCGCCGCGGTGGAAGCGCACTGGCACGACGAAGCGCCGGGGGAGGGCTTCCCGCTGGTGGTGTTCGCGGTGCCCAACGCGGCGAAAGAGCGCAACGATTACGAGATCGCCATTCCGCGGCTGGGCAGTTTGATCCTCACCCATCGCCTGGACGGCCGCATCGCGCCGCTGACCACGGTGCCGGCCGCCGATCGCCCGCCCGTGCTGCCGGTGTTTTTTGCGTTCCGCATCATGGTGGGGCTGGGCAGCCTGATGCTGGTGGTGGCCTGGGTGTCGGCGTTTGCCTGGTGGCGCGGCAAGCTGGTGCAGTGGCGTTGGTTGCTGGCCACCTGGCGCTGGATGCTGCCGAGCGGCTTCATCGCGCTGGTGTCGGGCTGGTTCGTGACCGAGATGGGGCGGCAGCCGTACGTGGTGTATGGGTTGCTGCGCACCGCCGATGCGGTGGGCCCGCAGTCGACGTTGATGACCGCCATCTCGATGGCGGTGTATGTGGCCGGCTACGCCTTCGTGTTCGGCTGGGGCATCTGGTACCTGGTCAAGATCGGCAAGCTCGGGCCCACCCCGCACGATGCGCCGCAACTGGATCACGGCGAACACACGCCCGCACGGCCGCTGTCGGCCGCCGACGAACCGATCGATGGAGCTGCCTGATGGACATGACGACCTTCCTGCCGGTGGCGTGGTTTGCGGTGATCGGTTTCGGCGTGTTGATGTACGTGGTGCTGGATGGCTTCGTGCTCGGCATCGGCATCCTGGCGCCGTTTCGCAAGGACGAAGCGCAGCTGGACCTGATGATGAACACTGCCGCGCCGATCTGGGACGGCAACGAAACCTGGCTGGTGCTGGGCGGGGCAGGGCTGCTCGCCGCGTTTCCCAAGGCGTATGCGGTGATTCTGTCGGCGCTGTATCTACCGGTGCTGCTGATGGTGATGGCGCTGGTGTTTCGCGGGGTGGCGTTTGAATTCCGCTTCAAGGCGCATCGCTCGCGGCGGCTGTGGAGTAACGCGTTTGCCGCCGGTTCGATCCTGGCGACCTTTGCGCAGGGCGTGATCCTGGGGGCGTTGGTACAGGGCTTGCCGATCGAGAACGACCGGTACGTCGGCGGCATCTGGGGCTGGTTCAGCCCGTTCGCGATGCTCACCGGCGCGGCATTGGTGGCCGGCTATGCACTGCTCGGCAGCACCTGGCTGATCCTCAAGACCGACGGCCACGTGCAGCAACTGGCGCGCCAGCTATCTCGGCCACTCGCGTTGACGGTGCTGGTGTTCATCGGCCTGGTCAGTGCGTGGCTGCCCTCGCTGCAATCGCACGTGATGGAGCGCTGGTTCGAAGGCGCGCACTACCTGTGGCTGATGCCGATCCCGGTGCTGGTGGCGGTGGTTGGCGTGGCGTTGTGGCGCGCCACCGACGCCGGCCAGCCGGACACGCCGCCGTTCCTGCTGGCGATGGCCTTGTTTGTGCTCGGCTTCCTCGGGCTGGTGCTGGGCATGTGGCCCTACCTGGTGCCGCCGGTCTACACGATCTGGCAGGCGGCCGCGCCACCGTCTTCGCAGCTGTTTGCGCTGGTCGGCCTGGTGCTGCTGCTCCCGCTGATCCTGGGCTACACGGTGTGGTCGTACCGCGTGTTCCGCGGCAAGATCACCGCCGAGACTGGCTATCACCACTGAAGGCTGCGGGCGTGCGCAGCCGAGCGCGCCGTGTGCGCGTAGCGCGCTGCGAGCACGAACAGCGACGGCAGGGCTGCGCGGGGAAGCCAAGCTAGGGCGGGGGCGGCTGGGTGCAGCGCCGAGTCGCCACAACGGCCTTGCCGCTGTGGTGACCAGTGGGCCGCAGCGCGATCTGTTGCGCTACAACGGCAGATCGAGCGAGACCAGCACGTTCACGCAGGAGATGCCAGCCGCGCCCTTGCCAGCGATGGCCAAGTCGAGGTCTTCCCAACCAGCTAGCGCAGGCGCTGCTTGAACATCCAGTCCCACATCGCCGGATCGGCGTAGGTGGCGTCCCAGGCGTTGTGGTTACCGTTGGGGTATTCGCTGTAACGCACGTTGGCGCCCACGCCCTTGGCGGCGCGGTACAGCGCGCGGTCGTCGTGCGGCGGGACCGCCTCGTCCTTGGCGCCATGGAACATCCAGATCGGCACGTGCTTCAGGCGCGTGACCGCCGCGGTATACGGGTCGGCTTCCTGTGCCACCAGGCTCACGTACAAGGTGCGGCGCTCATCGCGCGGGGCCTTGAGCGCGCCGCAGATCGGCACGATGGCGGCAAAGCGCTGCGGCTGCATCAGGCCGATTTCCCAGGCGCCATAGCCGCCCATTGAAATACCGGTGAGATAGGTGCGCTGCGGGTCGGCGGAAAACTCGGCAATGGTGGCATCCAGCGCGGCAATCGCCATGCGCGCATTGATCCCCAGCCATTCCTCGTCGTCCGGTACCTGCGGCAACACCACCAGCGCGGGAAAGTCGGCGGTGTGTTCGCTGAGGTAGGGGCCAACGCCCACCTCGGCCTGGTTACGGCCATTGTCGCCACGCTCGCCCGAGCCATGCAGGAACAGCACGATCGGCCGCGGTTGCGGCGACGTGCCCACCGGCACAAACACCTGGTACTGATAGTGCCGGCCTTCAATCTCCAGCGAGCGCGTCACGAAGTGACCGCGGCGGGTGTCCTGGTGCCGGTCAACCAAGCTGGAACAGCCGGCCAGCAGCAGCGCGAGCACCACCAGCAAAAGACAACGACGCATCACGCAGCACTCCCTGGCAAAGACAGGCCTGCAGTATCGCCGCCAACGCGTGTTGCGGCATGTCGCGTTGCGGCGAGGGCCCGGCGCGCGTCATCGGCTCAGCGCAACAGGATCAAGGTGGCCAGGCCGAGGAAGCTCAAAAAGCCCATCACATCGGTCAGCGTGGTCAGGATCACGCCGCCCGCCAGCGCAGGGTCGAAGCCGAGTCGCTTCAGCGTCACCGGCACCAGCACGCCACCAAACGCGGCGGTGAGCATGTTCAAGGTCAATGCGGTGCCAATCACCAGCGACAGCATCGGTTGGCGGAACCACACCAGCACAATCACGCCCAGCCCGATGCCCAGCACCATGCCGTTGATCAGCGCCACGGTCAGTTCCTTCTTGAGCAAGGTCATCACGTTGGACGAGCCGATCTGCCCCAGCGCCAGGCCGCGCACCATCAATGCCAGCACCTGGGTGCCGGCATTACCGCCCATGCCGGCCACGATCGGCATCAACGCCGCCAGCGCGACCAGTTTTTCGATGGTGCCTTCGAACTGGCTGACCACGCTGGAGGCCAGGAACGCGGTGCACAGGTTGATGCCCAGCCAGATCAGGCGGCGGCGGAACGCGCGCCGCGCCGGGCTGAACATGTCTTCGTCCTCGTCCAGGCCGGCGGCGCTCAACGCCTGGTGCTCGGCCTGCTCGCGGATGATGTCGACCACGTCATCGATGGTGATGCGGCCGAGCAGGATGTTGTTGTCGTCCACCACCGGGGCGGAGATCCAGTCATGGTCGGAGAAGCGGCGCGCCACTTCGTCCGACCCATCGCCGACATCGATCGCCGGCTGCTCGTCGTCGATCAGCCGATTGACCGGCGTGCTGTCTTCATGCGTGACCAGCGCCGCCAACGGCACCCGGCCCAGATACTGGTGGCGCCGGCTCACCACGTAGAGGTGATCGGTGTGGTCGGGCAGCTCGCCGCGCAGGCGCAGGTAGCGCAGCACCACGTCCACGTTGACGTCGGCGCGTACCGTCACCACGTCCGGGTTCATCAGGCGCCCGGCGGTGTCTTCCGGATACGAAAGCACCTGTTCCAACCGCTCGCGGTTCTCGCGATCCATCGACTTGAGCACTTCGTCGATGACGGTATCGGGCAGGTCCTCGACCAGGTTTGCCAGGTCATCGATGTCCAGGTCTTCGACCGCGGCGACGATTTCGTCAGGGTCCATGTCGGCGAGCAGGCTTTCGCGTACTTCATCGCCGACGTGCAGCAGCACCTCGCCATCGTCTTCCGGGTCGACCAGCCCCCACACCACCTCGCGCTTGCCCGGCGGCAGTGATTCCAGCAGGTTGCCGATCTCCGCCGGCGCCAACGTGTTGACCAACCGGCGTACCGGCCCGAGACGCCCGCTGTCCAGCGCGTCGGACAGCAGGCGTAGCTGGCGCGCGGTCTTGTCGTGGCGGACGGCTTCGGCCATGCGCGGCTCCCTGGTGGAGTGAACGCGTCTCTTCAGAGGCCGCGGTGCTGGATCAGCAGGGCATTATCGCTTGCGCACGGTGACGAAACATACAGTGCATGTGCAGCGGTGCCCGCGCGCTGTGGGCGCGGGTGTGGCGCAACTCAGTGCAGCAGGCCTTGCGCCACGCTTGCCAGCCATTTTTCGATGCCCTTGCGGTCGCGCGCGCGCAGCAGTTTTTCGCCGTGCACGCGCAGCTGGCCCAGATGCAGGTCGCGCACCGCGCGGCGCACCTCCAGCAAGGTGGCCGGATGCAGGCTGAACTCGGTGAGGCCCAACGCCAGCAGCATCGCCACGAAGCGCGGGTCGCCGGCGATTTCGCCACACACGGCCACCGGCTTGTTGTGCGCCCGCCCGGTGGCGATGACCTGCGCAATCAATCGCAGCACCGCCGGATGCAACGGCGAATACAGCTCGCCCAGCGCCTCGTTGTTGCGGTCCACCGCCAGCAGGTATTGCACCAGGTCGTTGGTGCCGATCGACAAAAAGTCGATGTCGTCGATGAAACAGTCCAGCGCCAATGCCGCCGCCGGTACCTCGATCATCGCGCCGAGCGGAATGTGCTCGGCGATCTCGTGGCCTTCGTCGCGCAGCTGCGCGGTGAGCTTTTTCAGCTGTTTGCGCACCAACAGGATTTCCTCGCGCCCGCTGACCATCGGCACCAGGATGCGCACCGGGCCGTAGCCGGACGCGCGCAGGATCGCGCGCAGCTGTGCCTGGGCCACCGCCGGCCGGGCAAGCGACAGGCGCACCCCGCGCAGGCCCAGCGCCGGGTTGTCCTCATCGCTCAGGGTGAGCCCGGTGCGGTCTGCCTTGTCCGCGCCCAGATCCAGCGTACGGATCGTCACCGGCCGGCCGCTCATGCCCAGCACGGTGTCGCGGTAAGTGTGGAACTGCTCGTCTTCGTCCGGCAGCTCGTTGCGCTGCAGGAACAGGAATTCGGTGCGGTACAGCCCCAGTCCGCTCGCGCCCAGCGCATGCGCCTTGGCCACGTCTTCCAGCGACTCGGCATTGGCCAGCAGGGTGATGTCGACGTTGTCGCGCGTGCGGGTCGGCTTGGAGCGCAACCGGCCCAGTTCGCGTTGTTCCTTGGCCAGCGTGCGCAGGCGTTCGCGGTAGTCGCGCAGATGCTCGGGCGTGGGGTCGACGATCACCTGGCCGGAGCCGGCATCGACGATCAGCACGTCGCCATCGTTGACCCGCTGCACCGCGTCGGCCACGCCGACCACCAAGGGCAGGTGCAGGCTGCGCGCCAGGATCGCGCTATGCGAGAGCGCACTGCCGGCAGTGGTGACGATGCCGACCACGCCTTGCGCCTGCAGCTGCGCCAGCTCCGACGGTGCCACGTTGTCGCACACCAGGATCTCGCCGGCCACGCCCTTGAGGTCCGGCGCGCGCTTGTGCAAAAACGCATGGATGCGGCCGATCACATGGTCCAGATCGTCCATGCGGCTGCGCAGGTAGGCATCTTCCATGCCGTCGAACACCGCCGCCAGACGATCGCGTTGCACGCGCAGCGCGTAGTCGGCGCTGTAGCGGTGCGTGCGAATCAGATCGTCTAGCCCCTGCAGCAGTTCCGGGTCGTCCAGTAACAGCGCGTGCAGTTCGAGGAATTCGCCCACTTCGCGGGCCAGCGCGCCATGCAGGCGGTCGCGCAGTTGCTGCATCTCGGTGCGTGCGGCGGCAATGGCCGCGTGCAGACGCTGCAGCTGCGTTTCGACCTGGTTGGCCGGCACGCGTTGCTCGGCCACCTCCAGTGTGTGGCTCTGGCGGACGCGGGCGCGCCCCAATGCGTTACCGCGCGAGGCGGCATGTCCGCGCAAGCGCAGACTCATGCGCGGCCTTGGCGCAGCCGCGCCGTGTCGGTCAGCACGGCACCGACGCAGCGCATGCTCAGCTGTCCTCGTCGAATCGGCGCTCGAACAGGTCCACCAACGCCTGCAGCGCCTCGGCCTCGTCTTCGCCATCCAGGCGCACCATTACGCTGGTGCCCTGGCCGGCAGCCAGTAGCATTACGCCCATGATGCTCTTGGCATTCACTTCGCGGCCCTTGGCCGCCAGCGTGGCGTTGGCGCGGAAGGACGACAGCGTCTGCACCAGCTTGGCGGTTGCCCGCGCATGCAGTCCCAGTCGATTGGAAACTATGAGTTCGCGTTCAAGCATCGTCGATGATCGCTCCGTTGCGGGTACCGGCCGCCGCGGTGGCGGGCAGCTCCTGCAAACCTTGTTCGGGGTAGTTCATCACCCGCAGCAGCATGGGCAGGCTGAGCGCAGACACACGGCGAACCGGGGTGCCCAGCTTGGCCAGCCGACTGGCGAGATTGCTGGGGCTGGCGCCGTACAGGTCGGTCATGACCAACACGCCGTCGCCGCTGTCGACCCGACGCATCGCTGCCGAGGCCTGGGGCAATAACGCGTCCAGGTCTGCATCGAGCGGAACCTCGAAGGATTCGGTCTTCAACGGCAAATGCCGCAACAGCCCCGTCGCCACGTCCAAGAACGCTGCGCCGATGCCGGGATGAGTAATGAGGAGAATGCCACAGGCCATGCCGAAACGTTAACAGGTCAGCATGACCACGCGATAGCGTTTGCCGGGCACCGATGTGTTGCGAAATGAATGGGCGTTTAGCCTGCTGCAATTGGGCGTGGATTGCAGGCGATGCGCGCTCCGCTGACAGCGTGACGATGTGACGTCCGTTGCGTCTGCACCGGTATTGCGGCAAGCGAGCGCTGCAGTGGGTTGATCAGCGGCGATGCTCGTAGCCTGCGCTACTTGGCGATGCCTTTGCCGTGTTTCCAATTCGCCATGCGTGCCGACCCCTATCGCTTGGGTCAGCGCGGTCGACCGCGTGGAGATGGAGCAATGCAATAAATGCGTCGGGCGCACGCTCTGCTCCGCGACGCCCAATCACATCAAGCGCGCACAGTAGCCGCATCAGGCAAACGCAAGGCTCCCTCCAGCTGACCAGCCACGCTGCAGACCGCATCACACCGCTTCAACGATTCCCAAATCCCGATTCCCCAATTCCGAGATTCAATCCTGCTCGCGATGAAACGTCGCTACTTCCGGCCAGCCCTGTTCGCGCGCATGCCGGGCCATGCGTTCGGCCAGATACACCGAGCGGTGCTTGCCGCCGGTGCAGCCGAACGCGATGGTGACGTAGCTGCGGGTGTCGTTGCGCAGGCGCGGCAGCCAGGTATCGAGCAGGTCCACGATCTGCGCCGAATAGCGGATCACGTCCGGCTCCTTGTCCAGGTAATCGCGCACGCCGGCATCGCGGCCGGTGAGTGGGCGCAGCTCCGGGTCCCAGTGCGGGTTGGGCAGCACACGCGCATCGAACACGAAGTCGGCCTCGGCCGGCACGCCGCGCTTGTAGGCGAAGGATTCGAACAGCAGCGACAAGCGGTCGCTGTTGCCCAGCGCGAACTCGGTGACAACGCGTCGGCGCAGTTGGTGCACGTTGAGCGCGCTGGTATCGATGATGGCATCGGCCTGCGCACGCAGCGGCGCGGTCAATTCGCGCTCGCGGGTGATCGCTTCCGGCAACGCCAGGCCGAGCTGGCTGAGCGGATGGCGGCGGCGGGTATCGGCGTAACGCTTGAGCAGGGCTTCGTCGCTGGCTTCGAAAAACAGCAGGCGGGCCTCGATGCCGTATTCCTGCGCGGCCTGCCGCCACTGCGCCAGCTGGGTCAGGTCGCTGCGGCTGCGCACATCGATGCCCACTGCCAGGCGCTGGTCGCCGAGCGGGTTGCCCCGCAGCCGGCTGCGCACAAAGTCCGGCAGCAACTCGACCGGCAGATTGTCCGAACAGTAATAGTCGAGGTCTTCGAAGGTCTTCAGCGCCACCGACTTGCCGGAGCCGGACAACCCGCTGACGATCATCAAGGTGGACGCGGCAATGCTCATGGGGTGCGTCGCTCCAGCAGGTTGCTGTGGCGGGCGATGAACATCGCCGCCGGGTCGATGCCCTTGGTGCGCAGGATGTGCAGGCGGGTGGCCGCCTCGGTCAGCACGGCCAGGTTGCGGCCGGGCATCACCGGCAGGGTGATCAGCGGCACGTCCAGATCCAGCACGTGGCGGCTGCCGGAATCACCGGTCAGGCGCTCATAGCCGGAAGGCGTGGGCTCGGTCATCGGCCGGGTCAGGTGCACGATCAGGCGCAGGTACTTGTTCTTCTTCACCGCGGTGTCGCCGAACATGTCGCGCACGTTCAACACGCCCAGGCCGCGCACTTCCAGCAGATCCTGCAACAGCTCGGGGCAGGTGCCGTCGAGTACGTCCGGCGCGATCTGGGTGAATTCCGGTGCGTCGTCGGCCACCAGGCGGTGCCCGCGGCTGAGCAGTTCCAGCGCCAGTTCGCTCTTGCCCGAGCCGGCTTCGCCGGTGATCAATACGCCGATCGAATAGATCTCCATGAACACGCCATGCAGCGTGACCCGCGGTGCCAGCGTGCGCGCCAGATGGTAGGAAAGGTGGTTGAGCAGCTCATGGCCGCGCTTGGGCGAGATCCACAGCGGGGTATTGGATTCATCCGCCGCCGCGCGCAAGTCTTCCGGGCAGGACTGGTTCTTGCTGATCGCCAGTGCCAGCGGCTGCACCTGGATGATCTTTTCGATCGTCTCCCAGCGTTGCCGCGCATCCAGTGAATCGAGCCACGCCAGCTCCTCGGTGCCGAGAATCTGCACCTTGTTTGGGTAGATCACATTGAGGTAGCCGGCCAGCGAGGGGCGGCGCGCATTATTGCTGCCGGCTTCGATTTCGCGGTGCTCGCCCTTTTGCCCGGCAACCCAGCGCAGCGCCAGCTTGTCACGCTGCTGGTCGAACAGCTCACGTGCGGTGATGCTGGTATTCATGCGGCGCTCGCGTGTGGGGGCGGTACCTCGGTCAGCAGCGCCATCAGCGCTTGCGCATCGGGCGCGGCGCGCAGCTGCTGGCGAAATTGGCTGTCAGAAAAGCGCTCGGCCAGTTCCGACAACAGCATCAGGTGCTGATGCGTGTAATGCGCGGGCACCGCCATCGCAAACACCAGGTCCACAGCTTCTTCGGCGCCGAACTCCACCGGCGTCTGCAGCCGCAGCAAGGCGCCGCGCGGTTCGGTGAGGTTGGGGCAGCGCCCGTGCGGAATGGCAATGCCGTGGCCGATGGCGGTGCTGCCAAGGGCTTCGCGCTCGCACAGGTTGGCAAATAGTTCGTCGGTACCGGCCTGGCGGCAGGACAGCAGCTCGGCGGCGGTATGCAGGACGGTGTCGCGATCGGCGGCCGGCGACACCATGGTGCGCACGGCCGCCATCAGATCGGTTAAAGGCATGAGGGCATCAAGCGAGAAGCGTCATGCAGGATTGTCGCGCACCTCGCGGGCGTGGTGGTTACATTTCTTCTCTTTGTGCTTGAGCACCAGGCGGTCGAGCTTGTCGACCAGCAGGTCGATGGCGGCATACATGGTGGAACCGCTGGCATCGGCGTGCAGGGTGCGGCCGGGGAGGTTGACGGTGGCAACCACATGGTGGTCTGGCTTGCGGACGGCCAACTGGGTTCGGACTTCACAGTGCTGGTCGAAGTGGCGCTGCAGGCGCTGCAGCTTGCTTGCCACGTAGTCCCGCAGGGCGGGGGTCACTTCAAGCTGGTGGCCATACGTCTCGATACGCATCGGATACCTCCATTGGTCGGTGGGCCAATGAACCTTTCCGGTGGTCCGGCGAACCCGGCATAGGCCGGCGTTGCGGTGGTTGCAACGTCAGGCGATGCGCACGCGTTCGTGGGAGGCGGAAATGTTCATGGCCTCACGATACTTCGCAACGGTGCGGCGCGCTACTGGTACGCCGGAAGTTTTCAACAGATCTGCCAACTTGGCGTCCGACAAGGGTTTGCGCGGGTTTTCCGCATCGATCAGGCGCCGGATCATCGCCTGGATCGCCGTGCTGGAAGCCTCGCCGCCGCTGTCGGTGTCGATGCCGGAGGCAAAGAACGAGCGCAGCGGGATGGTGCCGCGCGGCGTGCGCACGTACTTGCGGGCAATGGCACGCGAAATCGTCGATTCGTGCAGGCCCAGCTCACCGGCGATCTCGCGCAGGGTCAGCGGGCGCAGCGCTTGCGCGCCGAACTCCAGAAACCCGGCCTGGTGCTGCAGCAGGCAGCGCACCACCCGCAGCAGGGTCTCGCCGCGCGCCTCCAGGCTCTTGAGCAGCCAGCGCGCTTCCTGTAGCTGGCCGCGCAGGTAGCCGGCGTCGGATTCGCCGCAGCTGCGGATCAGTTGCTCGTAGCCGCGGTGGATGGTCACCTTCGGTTGCGCGCGGCCAGCCAGGGCGGCGCGCCAGACGCCACGCTGGCGCCAGATCACACAGTCCGGCACTACATAGGTGTCCTGCGACAGCGCGCTGATCTGCTTGCCCGGGCGCGGGTCCAGCGAGCGCACCAGCTGCACGGCCTGCTCGACATCGGCGGCAGAGCGCTTGAGTTCGTGGGCCAGGCCGGCAATGCCGCTGCGCGGCAGCCGCTCCAGCGGCCCGGCCACGATCTGCAGCGCCAGCTCGCGCGCCGGCGTCGCCGCATCGAGCACCTGCAGTTGCAGCGCCAGACATTCGCCCAGCGAGCGCGCACCGATGCCCACCGGGTCGAAGCGCTGGATCTGGTGCAGCACTGTCAGTACTTCGGCCTCGTCCACGTTGCCAAGGTTGAGCGTCTCCAGAATCGCGCTGAGCGGCTCGCGCAGGTAGCCGTCTTCGTCCAGGGCATCGATCAGGATCGCGCCGATCTGGCGGTCCCTTGGCGACAACGGTGACAGGTGCAACTGCCACAACAGGTGGTCGGCCAGGGTTTCGGACTCGGCCACGCGTTCGGCGGCGTCGCCGTTGTCGTCATCGTCGAAGCTGCCGCCACTGCCAGTGCCGGTCCACTGCAGCTCGTCCTGCGACCAGTCGTCGTCGCGCTCGGCAGGCGCCGGCTCGTCGCGTTGGCGTTCTTCGTTGGAGGCGGAGGGCGACGGTTCGACCGGCGCCTCGCTGGCCGCGTGCGCGGCTTCGTCGGCCCACTCCAGCAGTGGATTGGTCTCCACCGCTTCGGCGATTTCCACTTCCAGCTCGGTGGTGGACATCTGCAATAGTTTGATCGCCTGACGCAATTGCGGCGTCATGACCAACTGCTGTCCTAACGATGTCTGGAGCCGGGCTTTCATGCGGACACTAGCTGGATGACCTATGGCGCGGCGACGCGCTCAAAGGCGGAAGGTGTCCCCCAGATAGACGCGCCGCACGTCGGGATTGTTGAGCAAAGCGTCCGGTGCCCCCTGCGCCAGCACGCCCCCCTCGGCGAGGATATACGCGCGGTCGCAGATTCCCAAGGTCTCGCGCACGTTGTGATCGGTGATCAACACGCCGATGCCGCGTTCCTTGAGGTGGATGACGATGCGCTGGATCTCGCCGACCGAAATCGGGTCCACGCCGGCGAACGGTTCGTCGAGCAGCATCATGCGCGGTTTGGCGGCCAGCGCGCGGGCGATCTCGCAACGGCGCCGCTCGCCACCGGACAGGCTGGCGCCCAGCTGGTCGGCCACGTGGGTGATCTGCAGCTCTTCCAGCAGCGAGGCCAGTTCTTTCTCCTGGCCAGGCCCGTCGAGGTCGTCGCGCAGTTCCAGCACCAGGCGGATGTTGTCGGCCACGCTGAGCTTGCGGAACACCGACGGCTCCTGCGGCAGGTAGCCCACGCCGAGCTTGGCGCGCGCGTACATCGGCTCGGCGGTGAGGTCGCGGCCGTCCAGTTCGATACGCCCGGCATCGGCCTCGACCAGCCCGACGATCATGTAGAAGCACGTGGTCTTGCCGGCGCCGTTGGGGCCCAGCAGGCCGACCACTTCGCCGGCTTCCAGGGTCAGGCCGAACTCCTTGACCACTTCGCGCTGCTTGTACTTCTTGCGCAGACCGGTGGCGACCAGCATTACTTCTTCCCCTGCGGCTTGGCCGGTGCGGGCGCCGCGGCGGGCGCGGCAGTCTTGGGCTGGATGATGGTGCGCACGCGGCTGCCGTCGCCGCCGCTCTGCATGTTGCCGGTCTTGGTGTTGTAGACCATGCGCTGACCAGCGTTGGTGCCCTTGGGCGAATCCACCTTGTAATTGCCGGTGAGGATGATGATTTCGTCGGCGACCTTGTATTCGATGTTGTCGGCCTGGCCGTTCATCATCGCGCCGTCGTCCATCTCCTGCTTCAGCGTGGCCTGCTTGCCGTTGAGCACCACGCGGTCGGTCTGGCCGTTCTTCTGGAAGATGTCGGCGGTGTCGGCGTGGATTTCCAGCGTGCCCTGGGTGATCACCACCTTGCCGCTGAAGCGGCACTTGCCGCTGTCATCGAGCATGTTGCAATCGTTGCTGTTGGAGTCGATCGTCATCGGCTGATTGCGATCGCTGGTCTTGGCCATCGCCAATGCGGGCAGCAGCAGTGCGGCAAACGCCAGTTTAGCGGGCAGCATTCGGTTCATAGCGGGTCTTGACCTGGGAAAGGAGCTTGTACTGGCGTGTCTTGAGATCAGCCTCGAAGCCGACCCCGCTTTGCATGATACCCGGCCGGCGCATGGTGACCGGCGCGGCGGTCTTGGCCAGGTTCTGCTGCGGAAATACGTCCAGGCTCTCGGTGCGGAAAGTGGTGGGCGGGGTGTTGCCGGTGGTGGGGCTGTCGCCGGCGACGTCGCCGCGCAGGCGCATTTCATCGCCCTTGGGGCTGATCCAGCCGGTCTTGGAGCGCAGCGTCCACGGATTGTTGGCGTTGTCGGGCAGCAGGAACACCGGCGTGGTGATCTCCGAGGTCTGGTCGGCGCGGTTGCGGTGCATTTCCGGCGCGCGCAGCGTCATCGACTCCTTGCCGCTCTCCTTGTCCAGGGCAATCAACTCGAAGTCGCGCAGCACGTAGTCGGCCTTGGAATCGTCCACCGCCGCGGCAACCGGACGCGCGCGCTGCTGCCAGGCTGACCAGCCGCTGATGATCGCCGCCGCCAGCAGCACCGCGCCGAGCGTGGTGCGCCAGTTCCAGGTCATGCCGAGAACCTCGCGATGATGCTGTCGACCTGGCCCTGAGCGGCCAGCACCACGTCGCAGACTTCGCGCGCGGCGCCTTCGCCGCCACGTGCGCGGGTGTGCCACTGCACGCGTTCGGCAATCCACGGGTGCGCGTTGGCGGGCGCGACCGGCAAGCCGACCGCCAGCAACGCCGGCAGGTCGGGCAGGTCATCGCCCATGAACAACACTTCGTCCAGCGAGAGCCCGTGCTCCTGGCATAGCGCCAGCACTGCCAGGCGCTTGTTCTTGACCCCGATCTGCACATGCAGGCCCAGATCCTGGCCACGTTTTTCCGCCGACAAGCTGGCGCGTGCGGTGATCAGCGCCACGTGGATGCCGGCATGCTCCAGCTGCTTCAGGCCCTGGCCGTCGAGCACATTGAAGGCCTTGCTCTCGTTGCCGGCGTGGTCGTAATACAGGCGGCCGTCGGTCAGGGTGCCGTCGACGTCGAAACACGCCAGGCGCACGCGGGCGGCGCGGTCGATGAGGTCGGCAGGAAGGTCTTGCAGGGGGGAATAGGGCATCGGCACGAATCGGTGAGAACGGGGTCCGGCGGTTGAAAACTGAACCTGTTAAACCACCTTGGCGCGCAACAGGTCGTGAATGTTCAATGCGCCGACCGCGCGCTGCTGCGCATCGACCACGATCAGGCCATTGATCTTGTAGTCCTCCATCAGCCGCGCGGCCTCGGCAGCCAGCTGGTCGGCACCGATGGTCTTGGGGTTGCGGGTCATCACCTCGGCAATCCCGGCACTGCGCACGTCGATGTCGCTGTCCAGCGCGCGGCGCAGATCGCCGTCGGTGAACAGGCCGATTAGCCGCTCCTGCGCGTCCACCACGGCGGTCATGCCCAGGCGCTTGCGGCTCATCTCCATCAGCGCCTCGCTCAGGCTGGCGTCCTCGCGCACGCGCGGCAGCTCGTCGCCGCCATGCATCACATCGGTGATGTGCAGCAGCAGGCGGCGGCCCAGGCTGCCGGCCGGATGCGAGCGGGCGAAGTCGTCGGCGGTGAAGCCGCGCGCGTCCAGCAGGGCCACCGCCAGCGCATCGCCCATCGCCAATGAGGCGGTGGTGCTGGAGGTCGGCGCCAGGTGCAGCGGGCAGGCTTCGGCAGACACGCTGACATCCAGGTGCACGTCGGCGGCCTGCGCCAGGGTGGAGGCCGGGCGGCCGGTCATGGCGATGATCGGGTTGCCCTGGCGCTTGAGCACCGGCAGCAGCATGCGCACTTCGTCCGATTCGCCCGAATACGACAGCGCCAGCACGATGTCGGCCTCGGTGATCATGCCCAGGTCGCCATGCCCGGCCTCGCCCGGGTGCACGAAGAACGCCGGGGTGCCGGTAGAGGCCAGGGTCGCGGCGATCTTGCGCGCGATATGCCCGGATTTGCCCATGCCGGTGGCGACCACCCGCCCGCGCGAGGCCAGCACCAGCCGGCAGGCGGCGGCAAACGGCGCACCGATGCGCGCGCCCAGCGCGGCCAGGGCCGCCTGCTCGATCTCGAGCACGCGCTGCCCGCTGGCGACCAGGCTGGCGTCGCTGACGGTGGCGGAGGGTAGGTGCGAGACGGCCATGCAGGGCTCGGGTGAAGAGTAGAATGTGCGCTCATTTTATGAGGAAACGCCCTTTGGACGCCGAAACCATCCGTAAACTCATCGAATCCGGCTTGCCTGAGGCCCGCGTCGACGTGCAGGGCGAGGATGGCGTGCATTTCGAGGCGACCGTGGTCAGCCCGGCCTTTGTGGGGAAAGCGCCGCTGGCCCGCCACCGCATGGTCTACGCCACCCTGGGCGAGCTGATGGGCGGGGCGATCCACGCGCTGCAGCTCAAGACGCTGACCCCCGACGAGGCCTGAGCGGTTGGTAGCACCTGGCTGGACGCGCGCCCCTGCGCGTGACCGCCAGGCTCCAGCGCGCGCCTGACCGCCTCCTCGTTCCCCTGACTTCATTTCGGATTCCCTGAGTTCCCATGGCAAAAATCGTAGTGACCGGCGGCCAAGCGCTGCACGGTGAGGTCCATATTTCCGGCGCCAAGAACGCGGTGCTGCCGATCCTGTGCGCGACCCTGCTGGCCGATGCGCCGGTGGAGATCAGCAACGGGCCGCACCTGCACGATGTGATCACCACGGTGAAGCTGCTCAGCGAGCTGGGCGCCGAGGTCACCATCGATGAAGGCACGCTGGCCAAGGGGCGCTCGATCCTGGTCGACCCGCGCTCGGTCACCCACCAGATCGCGCCGTACGAGCTGGTCAAGACCATGCGCGCCTCGATCCTGGTGCTGGGCCCGCTGCTGGCGCGCTACGGCACCGCCGAAGTGTCGCTACCCGGCGGTTGCGCGATCGGCTCGCGTCCGGTGGACCAGCACATCAAGGGCCTGCAGGCGCTGGGTGCGGACATCAGCGTGGAAAACGGCTACATCAAGGCCACCAGCAACGGCCGGCTCAAGGGCGGGCGTTACGTGTTCGACATGGTCAGCGTCACCGGCACCGAGAACGTGCTGATGGCCGCCGTGCTGGCCGAAGGCACCACCGTGCTGGAAAACGCGGCGATGGAGCCGGAAGTCACCGACCTGGCCGACTGCCTGATCGCGCTGGGTGCACAGATCGAAGGCGCCGGCACGCCGCGCATCACGGTGCAGGGCGTCGAGCGCCTGGGCGGCGGCCACCATGCGGTGCTGCCGGACCGCATCGAGACCGGTACCTTTTTGGTGGCCGCAGCGATGACCGGCGGCAGCGTCACCGTGCGTCGCGCGCGCCCGGACACCCTGGACGCGGTGCTGGACAAGCTCACCGAAGCCGGCGCGACGATCACCACCACCGCCGACAGCGTCACCCTGGACATGCACGGCAAGCGCCCGCGCGCGGTCAACCTGACCACTGCGCCGTACCCGGCGTTTCCCACCGACATGCAGGCGCAATTCATGGCGCTCAACTGCATGGCCGACGGCGTGGGCGTGATCAACGAGACGATCTTCGAAAATCGCTTCATGCACGTCAACGAACTGCTGCGCCTGGGTGCGGATATCCAGGTGGAAGGGCATACCGCGATCGTGCGCGGCGCCGAACGCCTCAGCGGCGCGCCGGTGATGGCCACCGACCTGCGTGCGTCGGCCTCGCTGATCCTGGCCGGCCTGGTCGCCGACGGCGACACCACCATCGATCGCATCTACCACCTGGATCGTGGTTACGAAAACATCGAGGAGAAGCTGGGGGCGCTGGGCGCGACCATCCGGCGCATCGCATGATCCTGCGCGGCCAATTCACCACCCGCCGCAAGGTGCTGCTGGGCGTGATCGTGCTGATCCTGGCGTGGCTGGTCTACGCCTGGTCGGTCGGCATGGCCATCACGCAGGGCGTCGAGTTCAAGGACATGGACTGGAACGGCGACGGCACGGCCAGCCGCGAGGAAATCGCGCAATCGTTCTACGCGGTGGCGGTCAAGAAGACCGTCGAAGGCAAGCGCCACTGCGACCTGTTTTATTGGCGCTCAACCGAAGCGCAGATTCGCGTGGATTGCCGCACGGTGTTCAATACCGGCGATGACAAGGCTGCGGCCAAGCCCTGAGGTGAGTGCGTGAGGACGTTGAGAGCCTTACGCGTCTTGCATGTGCCTCGATCTGCGAGGTGGGTCGTGCCAGGTGCGAGCCGCGGCGAGACACATGCAGACACAAAAAAGCCCGGCACGCTGCCGGGCTTTTTGATGGTCGATGCGCAGCGCAATGAACCCGCAGATGCACCATCTTCATTCGTAGGAGCGCGCTCGCGCGCGATGGGGCTTTATCGATAACGCCTCATCGCGCGCAAGCGCGCTCCTACGTCCGGCCGCACACCCGAGATCAGGCGACGGCCTGGCGAGTCGTCAGCGCAGCGCCTTGATGGTCAGATCCAGCGCGTCCTGGCCTTTTTCCTTCTGCAGCAAGCGCGCAGGCACCGGCAGGTCCTTGACCACCCATGCGATCAATTCCTTGTCGCCGTCCACACGCGACACCTTGGTGGCCTGTTCCTGCTTGCCGTTGACGGTGATGGTTTCCTTGCCCACCACCTTGTAACTCATCGGCTTGATGCGGCCTTCGTCCACCATGCGGTAGTTCAGCGGCTTGCCAGCGGCCAGGTCGCGGGTGATGGCCAGATTGATCAACAGCGCATCCATATCGCCCGGCTGCAGCTTGACCGGGCCGCGGCGGTCCGGCTTGATGTCGCCGCTCCAGGTGGCCTGGCTGGTCTTCCAGTCGTAGTTCGCGGTGACGTTGCGCCGCTTGACCATCATCGAAGAGGTGTCATTGCTGCTGACCGGGCGCAGCTGGCCATTGGCCTCTTCGAACACCGTGCTCTGGGTCAGGTTGGCCAGCTGGTTCTGGATGGTGAGCGTGTAGCGCCACTGGTTGGCGCCGGCCGCGGCCAGGGTCATGGTGCCGTTGGCCTGCATGCCCATGTAATTGGCCGAGTAATCGGCCTGGAACGGCTGCACGGCCAGCGCGGGCAGGCTGGCAACCGCCAGGGCCGCTGCGGCAATCAACGAACTGGTACGGGAGAACGTCTTCATGGGTCAGGCTCCTTGGTATTCGACCAGGCGCAGATCGACCTGATCCTCACCTTTGTCACGTTGCAGGATGCGGACCGGCGTAGGTACGCCGTTGGCAATCCAGAGGATGGTTTCGTTGTCGCCGCTGTTGACGCGGTATACGCGCAACGCGTCGTAGCTGAGGTCGCCCACCTGCACCACTTCGGTGGCATCGGCGGCGCGGTAATCGTATTGGCGCACCCGGCCGACATCGACGTAGCGGTAGCTCAGGCTGCGGCCGGGTTGTGCGTCGCGCATCAGCGACAGATTGAGCGACAGCGCGCTCTGGTCGCCGCGCTGCAGCGGAATCGGCTGCTGACGCTCTTTCTTCAGGTCGCCGTCCCACTGCGCAGTGCCGGCCTGCCAGTTGTAGACGCCGGTGACCTTCTTGCCGAAGAACATCGCCTTGCGCACGGTGCTCTGGGTCAGCGGCACGTAGGTGTCGCCATCGACACGGAACACGGTGCTCTGCTCCAGGTTCAGTCCCAGGATGCTGGCAAAGCCCTTGCGCCCGCGCACGGCCATGTCGATACGCCATTGGTTGCCGTCGCCGTGACTGACCTGCATGGTGGCGTCGCCGGCTTCCTTGCCGCGGTAGAACGCCTGGTAGGTCGCCACGAATGGCTCCAGCGCGGGCGGCGTCCAGCTACTGGCCGGCAAGGCCGGAGCGGCTGGTTGCGCGGGCACGGGCGCGGCGGCCGGGGCCTGTTGCGCACGGCCGATACCGGCCTGGCAAAGCAGGGCCGTGGTGAACAACGCGACAGCGAAGGGCAGGACTTTCATGCGCGGGAGCGAGGCACGGGGCCGCAAGGATGTCCGAGAGGGAATGAGGGGCGCGTGTCCGCGCTAAACGAGCGCGATGCCAGCGGACTCTAGTCGCAGTGGTGTAAACAGGCACTGACCGTCGATATGCACGCGCCCGTCGGGCGTGGTGACCCGGCCGCTGGCCAGTAACCGCAGCGTGGCCAGCAGCAGCGGGTGTTCGCGGTCCAGCACCCGCGCCGCCAGTGACTCGGCGGTGTCGTCCGGCAACACCGGCACATGGGCCTGGGCGATCACCGGGCCGGCATCCAGTTCCGGCACCACCAGATGCACGCTGGCACCGTGCTCGGCATCGCCGGCCTCCAGCGCCCGCGCATGCGTGTGCAAGCCGCGGTATTTGGGCAGCAGCGAGGGATGGATGTTGAGCATGCGGCCGGTGAAGCGGCGCACCAGAGGCTCGCCCAGGATGCGCATGTAGCCGGCGCAGATCACCCAATCCGGCTGCACTGCGGCGATGGCGTCGCCCAATGCACTGTCGAACGCCGCGCGGTCGGCGAACGCGCGTGGGCTGGCGCTCCAGCGTCGCGACGCATCCACTTTCTGCAAGGCCGGCGCCTGTTCCCGGTCGGAAAACACACCGGCCACCTCGGCCGCCAACTGCCCGGCGGCAATCGCATCGAGGATGGCCTGCAGATTACTGCCGCGCCCGGAGGCCAGGACTGCAAGGCGCAGGCTCATACAATCACGCCCATCGTTATATCGGAGACGCAGCTCAAGCGGCTGCCGCGTTGGTGACAAACAACGCCTTGACCTGCGGCCGCAGCAGAACCACCAGCGTAAACACGCCGACCACGGTGCCGAACGGCATGAACGAGCAGGAAATGCCGGCGACGATCAGGTAAAGCAGATGCCGTCTGCGCTGGGCGATGCAGCGACCCGCATACGCCATGAAGCCGGCCAATGTCAGGCCGCAGGCGATGAAGCCTGCCGCGAACACCACGAAGAACCAGCCGAACCAGCGGGGATCCATCTCTGGCGCGTCGGCATTGGTCGTGGTCATCGGCAGGTGGCCGGTGACGATCGCCAGCCCCATGAACAGGTGGATCAACGGGAATAACGAAAACAGCCCGGTGATGCCGGCCAGCACGTAATGGAAGATCGACAGCAACTTCAGCTGCTGCAGATCCTCGGCGGTGGCAGTTGTAGAGACGTAAACGGGCGCGGCTTCCATGCGGGTGCTCCTTGGGTCAACCAATCCGGACGCGTTCGTCGCCCTGTGCCGTCACCACCTGGCCAATGCGCCAATGCGCCAGCGACTGCGCGTCCAGCGCCTGTTCCAGCGCGGCGGCCTGCGCTGGTGCGGCGACCAGCACGAAGCCGATGCCGCAATTGAAGGTGCGCCACATTTCGGCATCGGCCACCGCGCCTTCGCGCTGCAGCCAGGCGAACACCGGCGGCAAGATCCATGCCGTGGCATCGATGTCCAGGCCCAGGCCGTCCGGGATCACCCGGATGATGTTCTCGGTCAGCCCGCCACCGGTGACATGCGCCATGGCGTGGATCGCCTCGCCGTGCGACTTGAGCAGCGCCAGGATCGGCTTGACGTACAGCGCGGTCGGCGCCATCAGCGCATCGATCAGCGCCACGCCGTCGTCCAGCACCAGATCGGCCGGCGCCCCGGCACGCTCGTAGATCTTGCGGATCAGCGAATACCCATTGGAATGCGGACCGGAGGACGCGATGCCGATCAGCACGTCACCCTCGCGCACCTGCGCGCCGTCCAGCAGCTGCGATTTTTCCACCGCGCCAACGGTGAAGCCGGCCAGGTCGTATTCGCCCGGCGGGTACATGTCGGGCATCTCCGCGGTTTCGCCACCGATCAGCGCGCAGCCGGAGAGCTCGCAGCCACGCGCGATGCCGCCGACCACCGCCGCGGCGGTGTCGATATCCAGCTTGCCGGTGGCGAAGTAGTCCAGAAAGAACAGTGGTTCGGCGCCTTGCACCAGCACGTCGTTGACGCACATGCCGACCAGGTCGATGCCGATGGTGTCGTGGCGGCCGAGTTGCTGGGCGAGTTTGAGCTTGGTGCCCACCCCGTCGGTGCCGGAGACCAGCACCGGCTCCTTGTACTTGCCGGACAGGTCGAACAAGGCACCGAAGCCGCCCAGGCCGCCCATCACCTCCGGTCGAAAGCTGCGCTTGACCAGGGGTTTGATGCGTTCGACCAACGCATTGCCGGCATCGATGTCGACGCCCGCGTCACGGTAGGTCATGGGCGAGGGATTGGAAGGCGTTGGGCTGGTCACGGGTGGGGTGGCTCGGCGGTAAAGGCGGCGATTTTAACAGCCACGTTGGCGCTAGCGTCCCATTCGGGCAACAATTCACCCGGATACGCTTACGTCATGGAACCGTCGATGCGCCGCAGTCTCGCTTTCTTTCTCGCCCTCGTGGTCGCCATGCCCGTGTTGCCGGCCTACGCCCAGGCCGATCTGCGCACCGAAGGCGACGTCGCCAAGGCGCAGGGCGCCTACGATGCCGAAGTGCCGGTCAACAGCCAGAGCGAGTCCGATCGCCCCGGCGCGTTGGCGCGTGCTCTGGGGGCGGTGCTGGGCAAGGTGTCCGGCGACCGCAGCGTCATGAGCCGCCCCGGCGTGCCGCAGGCGCTGCGCAATGCGCCCAACTACGTCGATCACTACGACTACCGCCAGGATCAGGGCACCTCGCGCAGTGGCGCGCCGACCTTCCGCACCGTGCTGGTGGCGCGTTTCCGGCAATCCGACGTCGATGGCCTGATCGCCGCGCTGGGCCTGCCGGTGTGGCCGCAGCCGCGCCCGAAACCCGTGCTGTGGCTGGCCATCGACGACGGCAGCGGCCCGCGTCTGGTCGGCGTGGCGCAGGCCAACGCCGCGCGCAGCTTGCTCGACCGTGCGATCGAGCGTGGTTACCGGCTCGGCCTGCCGGGTGGCGCGGCCGCCGAACAGGCCCTGGCCGGCGCCATCTGGCGCAAGGACACCGCCGCCGTTGCGCGCGCGTCGGCCAAGTACAGCCCGCCGATGCAGTTGATCGGCAAGCTCTACCGCACCGATAGCGGCTGGACCGCCGACTGGGTGTTCGTTGACAACGGCAACGTGCTCTCCAGCTGGACCAGCAGCGACGGCGATGCCCGCCGCGCGATGGCCGCCGGTGCCGACGGCGCCGCCGATGCACTGGTCAAGCGCTACGCCAAGCGGGTGGACTCGGGCGTACCCGGGGTCTACCGCGTGGTGATCACCGGCATCAGCAGCGCCGACGACTATCTGCGTGTGTCCGCCGCGCTGCAGGGCGTGTCGGTGGTGCGCAGCATCCGCCCGGTGAGCGCAAATGGCGATCGCATGGAGCTGGACCTGGAGCTGCTCACGGGCATTTCCGGGCTCAACCGTATGCTCGGCGACAACAGCCCGCTGATCTCGGTTTCCGTGCCGACCGAAGGCCCCATCATTCTCGAAAACGAGCACGCCGAGTACCGCCTCAAATGATCCTGACCCCCGAGGCGGAAATCGCCCAGTTCCTGCGCCGCCTCAAATGGGCGGCGGTGATCGTCGGCGTGCTGTGGGTGGTATCGCTGCTGTCGCCGATCCTCACCCCGTTCGTGCTGGCGCTTCTGCTGGCCTGGCTGGGCGACCCGCTGGTGGACCGCATCGAACGTGCCGGGCGCTCGCGCAACATGGCGGTCACCCTGGTCTTCATTCTCATGGTGCTGCTGGTGGTGCTGGCGCTGATGATCCTGGTGCCGATGATGGAGCGCCAGATCATGACCCTGATCGATGCGCTGCCGCAGATGCGCGACTGGGCGATCGGCACCGCCATTCCCTGGCTGGAGCGCCGCACCGGCGTGGAGTTGATGGGCTGGCTGGACCCGGAACGCCTCATAGAGTGGATCCGCAGCCACTGGGAGCAGGCGGGCGGCGTTGCCAAGACCTTCTTCGGCTATGTCTCGCGCTCGGGCTTTGCAATGGTCACCTGGGTGATCAACCTGGCCTTGTTGCCCATCCTGGCGTTCTATTTTCTGCGCGACTGGGACCGCATGGTGGAGCGTGTGGCGGCGGTGATTCCGCGTGCCTACATCGGCACCGTGAGCCGGCTCGCGCTGGAGTCCAACGACGTGCTGGGTGGCTTCATTCGCGGCCAGTTCCTGGTGATGCTGGCGCTGGGCGCCATCTATGCCACCGGCCTGTCCATCATCGGGCTCAACCTGGGCTTGCTGATCGGCATCATCGCCGGCTTCATCAGCTTCATTCCTTACCTGGGCGCCACTACCGGCATCGTGTTGGCGCTGCTGGCAGCGATCGTGCAAGCGCAGGGGTTCGACCTGAAATTGCTGATCGGCGTGGGCGTGGTGTTCACCGTCGGCCAGTTGCTGGAAAGTTACGTGCTGACCCCGCGCATTGTCGGCGACAAGATCGGCCTGCACCCGGTGGCGGTGATCTTTGCGGTGATGGCCGGCGGCCAGCTGTTCGGCTTCCTCGGCATGCTGCTGGCGCTGCCGGTGGCGGCGGTGGCCAACGTGCTGTTGCGCTATGCGCATGAGCGCTACACCCAAAGCGATCTGTATGCCGGCGAGCGTGCCGGCATCGTGTTGCAATCCGGGCCCGAGCGCAGCGTGATCATCGACGCCAGCAAGGACGCGGATCGGTCGTGAGCGTGCCGCAATTGCCGTTGGCGTTGCGTGCGCCTTCCGACCAGCGACTGGACAGCTATATCGCCGCACCGGACGGTTTGATCGCGCAACTGCAGGCGTTCGCCGCCGGCCAGCTGAGCGACTGGCTGTATCTGGCCGGCCCAAGCGGCACCGGCAAGACCCATCTGGCCTTGTCGGTCTGCGCGGCGGCCGAGCAGGCCGGGCGCAGCTCGGCCTACCTGCCGTTGCAGGCGGCGGCTGGCCGCTTGCGCGATGCGCTCGAAGCATTGGAAGGGCGCAGCGTGGTGGCGCTGGATGGCGTGGACAGCATTGCCGGCCAGCGCGAGGACGAAGTGGCGCTGTTCGATTTCCACAACCGTGCGCGCGCTGCCGGGATCACGCTGCTGTACACCGCCCGCCAGATGCCCGACGGCCTGGCGCTGGTGTTGCCCGACCTGCGCTCACGCCTGTCGCAATGCGTCCGCATCAGTTTGCCGGTGCTGGACGACGTTGCACGCGCGGCGGTCTTACGCGACCGCGCGCAGCGGCGCGGGCTCGCGCTGGACGAGGCTGCGATCGATTGGCTGCTGACCCACAGCGAGCGTGAGCTGGCCGGGTTGGTGGCCTTGCTGGACCGGTTGGACCGTGAATCCCTGGCTGCGCAGCGGCGGGTGACGGTGCCGTTCCTGCGCCGCGTGCTCGGCGACCGCACGTCCTGACGACGGCGCTGCCGCGCTCAGTCGCGGCGCTGAGTCAGTTGTGCATCCAGCTCGGCCAGCCGCTGTGGTGTGCCTACATCGGTCCAGCGACCACGGTGGTGCACGCCATCGATCCGGCCAGCCGCCATTTGCGCGCGCAGGATCGGCGCCAACGGGAAGCGCGGCGGGGCCTCACCGGTGCTGGGAAGCGGCCCGATCACACGTTCCCACGCGTGCAGTAAGGCCGGGCGATACAGACCGATGCCGGCATAGGTGAGCGTCGGCATCGCCGTGCTGCTGATCTTGCCCTCGTGAGTCAACGCAAAATCCGCGCGTGCCGCATAGGCTGGCGCGTCGACCAGCACCAGCGTTGCCAGGCTGTCGGCTGCGATGTCGAGCGTGGCGAAGTCGATGTCGCTCCAGATGTCGCCATTGACCAGCAGGAAGGGCGCATCGCCCAGCAACGGCAGCGCGTGCAGCATGCCGCCGCCGGTTTCCAGCGGGGTGCTGCCTTCGTAGGAATAGGTCAGACGCAGCCCGAAGGCGCTGCCATCGCCCAGCACCTGCGGAAACTGCGCAGCCAGCCACGACGTATTGATGACCACCTCGTCCACGCCCAGTGCAGCCAACTTGCGCAGATGCCAGACGATCAACGGCGTGCCGCCCACCGACAACAGCGGCTTGGGCGTGTGTTCGGTCAACGGACGCATGCGCTCACCGAATCCGGCAGCAAAGATCAACGCCTTCATGCGGCGGTTCCATTGGCGTTGCCGTGTGCCATGCGTGCGGCCAGTGCGGGTTTGATCTGCTGGTCGAGCAAGTCGATCAAGGGTGCCAATTCGGCATGGCGCGGCAACACTTCGTCCAGGTAGGTGATGAAGCGCGGCACGTTGTCCAGGTACCAGTGCTTGCCATCGCGGTAACTCAATCGCGAAAAAATGCCGAGGTTTTTCAGATGCCGCTGCACGCCCATCCAGTCCGCATCGCGCAGGAACTGCGGCCACGCCGGCACCGGCAAGCCGGCCACCTGCGCACGTGCGTGGTATTGCGCCAGCCACGCGTCCACACGCGCTAGTGGCCAGCTCACCGAGGTGTCCTTGAACAGGCTGATCGGGTCGTAGGCGATCGGGCCGACCACGCAGTCCTGGAAGTCCAGCACCGCCGGGCCGTCAGCGACCGGCATCAGGTTGCGCGGCATGAAGTCGCGATGGGTGAACACGCGAGCTTGCGCCAGCGCGTTATCCATCAGACGGCGTTGCACCAGCTGCAATTGCTCTGCGTGCGCGCAGTCGAGCTGCAAGCCCAGGTGGCGGCCAAGAAACCATTCCTCGAACAGGCCGGCATCGCGTTGCAGCAGCGCTTCGCCAAACACGCCGCTGCCGTCGGGCGGCGGGATGTGCTGCAGCAACAGCAGTTGGCTGATCGCCGCCTCAAGCAGAGCATCAGCCGTGGAATCGGTGAGCGCCTGTGCCAGCGTCGGCACCCCCAGGTCTTCGAGCAACAGCAAGCCTGCGTCCAGGTCGCGCGCCAGCACCTGCGGCACGCGCACGCCGTGCTGCTCGAGCAGGTCGCGCATGCGCAGCCACGGCGCCACATTTTCCAGATCCGGCGGCGAATCCATCACGATGCGATCCGGCCCGGCGCCCTGGCTGCGCCAGTAACTGCGAAAACCGGCATCCACCGACGCACGCTGCAGCGTGGCCTGTGGATCGCCCAGCGCCTGCCGCGCCCACTGCAGGCGCTGGCTGTCACGCGAGGTATCGGAAGAAAGTGATGAAGTCATGGCAAAGCGCACAGTAAAACGGCGCACAACGCACGCCGCAGAAAGGAGGGATGTCTTAGCGCTTGCTGCCGCTGAACAGGCGCAGCAGTGCCAGGATGGCGATGGCGCCCAGCAACGCGCCCAGGAAACCCGCCGGTTCGCCGGCGTGGTACCAGCCCATGTAGCGGCCGAACCAACTGGCCAGCAAGGCACCGGCGATGCCCAGCACGATGGTCAGCAGGCAGCCCAACCGTTGCGTGCCGGGCGTGATGAAACGTGCCAGCAGACCGACCACGAAGCCGACCAGGATGATGTACAGCCAACTGTCGCTACCAAACAGGTTGTTCATTGCAGCACCAGCGGGAAGAAGAGCGGCAGACTAGCATTGCGCGTTACCGACGCCATGTGCAGATCGACGCGGGTGGTTGCACGGAGTGCTTGCAGCCGTGCGGTCAAGACAGCCGGCCGGCCCGCAGTGCGCCAGGCTGGCCGATCGTCGCAGTGCGCTGCCTCAGCAGCAGCCATGTCCACCATGTCGGGTACCGCTGTCCGCTGCCACCGGCGAGCCGCTGGTTTCGCCACGCAGGCAGGCGGCGTGGTGCTCGGTGATCACCTTAGAAACGCAGGCGGTGACGCGCTTGCCCATCGGGATGTGCAGGAATTCGTTCGGGCCATGCGCATTGGAATGCGGGCCGAGCACGCCGGTGATCATGAACTGCGCACCGGGGAATTTCTCGCCCAGCATGCCCATGAACGGGATCGAGCCTCCTTCGCCCATGTACATCGCCGGCTTGTCGAAGAAGGCGCGGCTGGCGTCGTCGATGGCTTTCTCCAGCCACGGCGCCATGCCCGGCGCGCTCCAGCCGGAGGAGGCCTTTTCCAGTTCCAGCGTGACCTGCGCGCCGTTCGGTGGGTCGCGCAGCAAGGCCTGCTTGAGCAGCTCGCCGCAGGCCTTGCCGTCAGCAGTGGGCGGCAGGCGCAGCGACAGCTTCACCGCGGTCTGCGGACGCAGCACGTTGCCGGCCGAGGCCAGCGGCGGCATGCCATCCACACCCGTGACCGACAAGGCCGGGCGCCAGGTCCGGTTCAACACCAGCTCGGTGAGGTCCTCGTGCATCGGCACCAGCCCGTCCACCATCGGAAACTTGTCGAAGATGGCCGTGTCCAGCGTTGCCGCCGCACTGCGGGCCTGTGCCAGTCGCTCGGCGGGCACGTCCACGTGCAGGCCATCGAGCAGGATGCGTCCGCTGGTTTCGTCCTCGATCCGCGACAGCAGCTGGCGCAGCAGGCGGAAGCTGGACGGCACCACGCCGGACGCGTCGCCCGAGTGCACGCCTTCCTCCAGCACCTTCACGGTCAGGTTGCCGCCGGTCAGGCCACGCAACGAAGTCGTGCACCACAGCTGCTCGTAGTTGCCGCAACCCGAATCCAGGCACACCACCAGCGACGGCTTGCCAATGCGCTCGGCCAGGTGGTCCACATAGGCGGGCAGGTCGTAGCTACCGGATTCCTCGCAGGCTTCGATCAGCACCACGCAGCGCGCATGCGGCAGGCCTTGTGCACGCAGCGCCATCACCGCAGCCAGCGAGCCGAAGATCGCGTAGCCATCGTCCGCGCCGCCGCGCCCATACAGTTTGTCGTCGCGCAGCACCGGCTCCCAGGGGCCGAGATCGGCATCCCAGCCGGTCATTTCCGGCTGCTTGTCCAGGTGGCCGTACAGCAGCACGGTGTCCTCGCCCGACTCCGACCCGGTGGCCGGGATCTCGATGAAGATCAACGGCGTGCGGCCTTCCAGGCGCACCACCTCGACCTGCATGCCGTCGATGGCCTGGGCGCGTGCCCAGGTTTCCATCAGGGTGACGGCCTGTTCCATATAGCCATGCGCGACCCAGTCGGCATCGAACATCGGCGACTTGTTGGGGATGCGGATGTAATCGACCAGTTGCGGGACGATCTCGCGATCCCACGTGTCGCTGACGAATTGGTCGATCTTGGCGCTATCCATACGGGCTCCGAATGCGTGACGTAATGGCACATTCTACGCCGCAGCCAGGGGGTAGGGATTTCCCTACAAGGCACCGCGCAGTTCACCGGCTGTGTGAAAAGTTCGTTGGCGATAGGATTGCTGCATGTGGCGCGGGACACTGGCTCCGCCGGCAGGAATGCTGGCTAGGACCATCACCCAAGCCACAAGGAGCGTTGCAATGAAGTCATTTACCGTAGTCCTGAAGTCCCTGCTACTGGCGTTGTTGTTGTCCTCGAATGCGTATGCACTCGATAAGGTCGATATCAACACCGCGTCTGCTGAGGAATTGGACAAGGTGCTGATGAATGTCGGGCGATCAAAAGCCGAGGCAATCGTCGAGCACCGTCAGGCAAACGGTCCCTTCAAAAGTGCCGAGGAACTGGCACTGGTCAAGGGCATCGGACTCAAGACGGTCGAACGGAATCGAGACCTGATCGAAGTGGGCGCCACGATGGCTCCCGCCAAGAAGGCTGCCATGGGGGCGGCGGTGAAACCGGTGGGACGGCGTTAAGGGGAAGGGATCCGAGATACGGTTCGACGCGAGGATGCGTGGCCGCAACCTAACTGGACAGGATGTCTGGGGGATGGCTGGAAGCCGACAAGGACGTGAAATCGCCCGGTGTTGCACTTGGATGTGCAGCCGGGCGTTTTTCGTTTGGGTGCTTCATAGCGGCCAGCTGCGCAGCCCGGGTTAGGTGGCTGTAGTGCCGGATCCGGTATGGGCGTGACGCTGATCTCTGGCTTGACGGTGGGCTGCGTGGTGTACGCGCGCGACCTTGCATACGTGTTCCGCACTGCCATGTGTTCTGCGGTACGCATCAGTACGCCGGAGACTGATGCTGATGTCTCGGCATCTTGATGATGGCACTTTCGGTATGGACGTACGCGATGGCAATTGCGCGCGTGCGCTCGTCTGGACATGGGCAAGTAGGCAGGCAAACACACTCATGCAGGCACACATGCACGCTTGCGGCACAATGCGCCGATGCAGCTGACAGACCTGAGCAGCCGGGTGATCCCGGCCACCGAGTACCGCCGTGAGCGGTGGCGCAACCAGTTGGGCTGGACCCGCGAGATCCTGCGGCTGGGAGAGCCCGACGATGCCTGGGCGCTGCGGCTTTCGATTGCCGAGATCGAACAGGACGCGGCGTTCTCCGCATTTCCCGGGATCGACCGCGAGCTGGTGTTGCTGCGTGGCAATGGCATGCAGCTGCAGTTTGGCGACGGGCGGCAGCACAGCTTGCTGCCGCCGTATCAGCGGCTGCGGTTCGCGGGCGAGGAGGCGGTCACCGCGGTGCTGAGCGACGGGCCGACGCAGGACTTCAACCTGATGTGGCGGCGCGCTGTGTTGCAGACCGAGCTGCTGCACCGCCCGCTGGTGGGCACGATGCTGTTCTTTGCCGACCCCGGCAGTGCCTGGGCGATCCATCTGCTTGCCGGGCAGGCAAGTTTTGGCCGCGATAGCGGGTTGCCGCCGTTGCTGGCCGGTGACACCGCGTGGTTGTCGGCGCGAACGCGCAGCCGCTTCGTGCTGGATGGCGGCGGCGAACTGCTGGCGATCCGGGTGAGTCCGGCTGGCTGAGGTGGTGGACTTTCAGATGCAGGTGCAGGTGCAGGTGCAGCTTCACGGGGCCGTTGCATGTGCAGATCCATGCAAGCCGCTGCACTGCGGCTAACAAGTGAAGCGCAACATATCCGTTCACAGCAGTGGAGTTTCGCTTGCAATAACGACCGTCAGTACACGTCGCGACGATACCGCCCGCTGCTGAGCAGTGCCTGTTTGAGGTCGGTTCCCAGAATGCTGTCGAGGGCGGCATCGACCTCCGGGGCCATGCCGCGCAGGCTGCCGCAGACGTACACGCAGGCGCCTTGCGCCACCCATGCGCGCACGTCCGCCGCCGCGGCGGCCAAGGCGTGTTGGACGTAGCGATGCGGCTGGCCGCTGTCGCGGGAATAGACGCGGTCCAGTCGTTCGATCCAGCCGTCGCGCTGCCAGTGTTCGAGTTCATCGCCATACAGCGTGTCGTAGGCTGCGTTGCGTTCGCCGAACAGCAGCCAGTTGTGGCGCGCACCGGCGGCGATGCGCGCGCGCAGGTGCGCACGCAAGCCGGCGATCCCGGTGCCATTGCCGATCAGCAGCATTGGTTGCGCAGCGGCGGGCGGGTGGAACCCGGGATTGGTCCGCACGCGTAGCGCGATGCGTGCGCCGATTGGAGCCGCCTGGCAGAGCCAGCCGCTTCCCAGGCCGGGCGTGCCATCGGCATGCAGGTGTTGGCGGATCAGCAGTTCGGCATGGCCTTCGTCGGGGAGCGAGGCCAGCGAGTACTCGCGGTGTGGCAGCGCCGCCAGTGTGTGTACCCATGTATCCAGCGAAGTGATGTCGGGGCCGTCGTCAGGTAGGGTCGTGCCGCTGAGCCATGCGTGCAACGAACGCCCCTGCACCTGTTGGGTGCCGTCCAGCCGATGCCGCTGCAGCCAGGCCTCCACCATCTGTGGCGAATGCTGCGGGCGGATTTCGGCGATGTCGCCCGCGCTCCACTGCGGCAAATGACCGTCGCAGGGGATCAGGCGCAGGCGATACACCGCGGCGCCCGCGCTGCCCGGATTGACATGCACGCGCTGCTGCAGCTGCCAGTCGGCATAACTGGGCACACTCCAATCCGCTTGCGTCGCCAGTGCCGGTGCCAGTTCAGCCAGCCGTTGCTGCCACTGCTGCAGGGACTGCGGCTCGGCGTTGTCGACCTCGATGCGTGCGAACAAGGGGGTTGCACCTTGCGCCTGCAAGCGTGCATCCAGGCGCCGCCCAAATGCGCAGAACTGCGCGTAACGGCGGTCGCCCAGCGCAACGACCGCGTAACGCAGCGCGGCCAGATCGGTATCGCTGCCGGCGAGCCAGGTGCGCTCGGCTGCTTGTACGTGATCGGGTGCATCGCCTTCGCCGGTGGTGCTGACGATGCAGAGCAGGCGCGGCACGCGCGATAGTTGATTGGCATCCAACGCGTCCAGCGGCAATGCATGCGCACCGACGCCGGCCTGCTGCAGGGCAGTGGCGCTGCGTTCGGCCAATTCACGCGCGAACCCGGTCTGGCTCGCCCAGGCGATCAGCACGTTGCTGTCATCGCCGCGCGCAGCCGCAACGCGTGGACGCCCGCGCAGCCACAGGCCGAAACAGACGATGGCGTAAGCCGCCAGGCTGAGGCCCGCCCATTGCCAACGGTGTGGGGCGGGGGCGCTCCACCACGGGCCCGCATGCAGGCTGCCCAACCAGGCGGCCAGTACCGCCAAGGCCAGCAGGATGACGCCGTTGCCAAGCCACACGCGTGGGGAGGCGAGGCTCATGCGGCAGCCAGATGCGTTTCAAACGCCGGGCTCATGGATTCCTGCAAATCCGCGCCACGGCGCTGCAGAAAGCGCACCGCCAGCCCTGCGTTCGTCGCATAAGCCAGGCCCGCGTCAACACCGAGCACGGTCATTGCGGTTGCCCAGGCATCGGCATGCATCGCATCGTGCGCCAGCACGGTGACCGCAGCCGCTGCATGCGCAACCGGCGCGCCCAGGCGTGGGTCGAAGGTATGCGCGTAACGTACGCCGCCGGCCTCGAAGCGGTGCCAGCGGTCACCGGAGGTGGCCACGGCCAGTCCATCCAGTGCCAACACGCGCGCGGGCAATGCGGCGCCTGCGTCTTCGTCAGGCGCTGATTCCACCAGTACACGCCATGCGCTGCCATCGGGTTTGCGGCCGTATCCAAACAGCTCGCCGCCGACATCGATCAACGCGCTGGTGATTCCCGCCTGCGCCAACGCGCGCTGCACGCAGTCCACACCGAAGCCCTTGGCGATGCCCGACAAATCCAATGCAAGCGCGCCGGGTTGCAGTGCGCGGTCTGCCTCCAGGTGCAGGCGCTGCCAGCCACAGCGCTGCCGGGCCAGGGCGATCTGCTCGGCACTGGGCACCTTGCGCGGCCCACCGGCGGCACCGAAGCCCCACAGGTCGACCATCGGGCCCACGGTCGGATCGAACGCGCCATCGCTGGCACGCGCAATCTCCAGCGCCGTGGTCAGCACGCGGTGGAATGCGTCCGGCAACCGCTGCCAGGTGCCGGCGGCAGCACGGTTGAAGCGGGTGATGTCCGAGTCTGCGTCCCAGGTGCTCATCTGCGCGACTACGCGATCGAGCGCACCCTGGATCACCGCATGCAACGGATGCAGGTCGCGGCCGCGCGGCGCCACCAGCTTCACGCTCCAGGTGGTGCCCATGCTGCGGCCGCCCAGGGTGGCAACGGCGTCATCTGCGGAAGAAACTGGGTGCATGTGTGGACCGGTCGAGCAGGCGCTGCCTTGAGGCAGCCATGGTGACGCGCAAACGTGCCGTTTGCATCACGCGGCGTGCTTTTGAAGCAGCAGAGGATGCGTCGGTTGGTGCAGCGTGCGCTGCGCACGCGGTAGACCGTACACGCCGATAGCATGTGCCGCCTCAACAGCGCCACTGCATTGATCAAAGGATCAATGCAGTGGCGTGCGTGCGGCGATTACTGCGGCAACACTTCCAGTGTGGCGACATAGCCGAGGCGGCGCTGCTTGGCCTGTGGCAGCGAGGTTTTGGTGTCTTCGGTGGTGGTTTCCAGCCAGTACATGCCCGGCTCCGGCCAGGTCACGCTGAAGCCGCCCTTGGCGTCGGTCTTGAGCTTGATCTCGTTCTGGGCATCGCGGTAGCGGGTACCGCCACGCACGATTTCGATCTCCAGGCCGGCCGCTGGTTTGCCATCCAGTTGCAGGGTGAACTGCGCGGCTTCACCAGCGACCAGGTCGTTGGGGTGAGTGACCGGAATCAGCTCGATGCCCTTGCCGCTGGGCTTGAACACGGTGGTGGTGGGCGCGCCGCGGGTCACGAAGGTTTCCACGCGATTGAGCGACTGGGAGACCTGCAGTTCCTGCGCGTTCTTCGGCACTTCGGTGGCGAAGCTGGTTTCGTTGCCGCGCCAGCGCTTGGGCTTGCCGTCTTCCTTCCAGCTGGCGAACAGGCCGGCGTTGGTGATGCTGAGCTTGTAGGTGCCGGGCTGGGTGAGCTGCAGATCGAACACGCTGCGGTACTTGCCGGTGGCCGGGTTCTCCGGCTTGAGCGCGCTGCCATCGGGCGCAGTGATGCTCAGGTTGTCCAGCCGCAGCGGCACGTGGTTGAAGTAGAACAGGTCGTTGGACACCGCGGCATCGACGGTGATCCATGGTGCTTCGCCGGCGAGGACGGTTTGCGAAGGCAGCAACCAGGCCTTGTGCGCGAGGGCGGTGACCGGCAGTGCGGCGAGCAGGGCGATCAGGACGAGAGGACGTTTCATGGCAACTCCTTGCAGAAGATGAGGGCGGTGGTCGCGTGTCTGGTCAGCGCACAGCTGCGCCGCGTGGATGCGTGGAAGATCGAATAACGCCGTGCGTGCGGGGGGACTCGTATTGCACTCGGCGCGTGCGAGCGACCGCGCGCAGCGCACGATCAGGGCTTGGCGACCATGCTGACCGTGCCCAGTTCGCTGCTGCCGCTGGCCTTGGCCGTCTGTGCAGCGGTGGCCGGCCAGGTGAAAGGCACCTTGACCAACTCGCGGCCGCCCACTTCACGCGCGGCCTCCACCACCAGCGTGTATTGGCCGGCCGGCAGCGACTTCAGCGCACCCTTGGTATCGGTGAACGACAACGCGTGCGCGCCGGCGGGGCGGGTCGGGCCGGTAACGCCGTCGACCGGCACCTCCAGGGTGCGCCCGCTCTTGCGCCACCACTGGCGCAAGTCCGGCAGCCACTTGGTGCCATGGCCTTCGGCGGTGTCCTTGGACTGGTACCAGACCGCCAGGTTGGCAGCGGCCTTCTGGTCGGCGCCTTCGACCCAGATCGCCACGTACGGGCGGTGGTATTCGGCGACATTGAGCTTGGGGATCTCGACGTTGATATCGAGCGTGGCCGCATACGCCGGCATGGCGAGCAGGCCGCTCAGGGCGATGGTCAAGGTGGCGCGCATGGTCGTCTCCGGAGGCGAGGGTCAGTGGATCAGCAACAGGGCAAGCAACAGCGGAATCAGCAAGCCCAGGCCAACCAACGGCCAGGTCATGCGCCGCTGACGCGCGTGCAGGTGCAGTAAAAACAGGCCGGTGATGCAAAACACCAGGCACGCGATGGCGAACACGTCGATAAACCAGCCCCAGGCTGGCCCGGCGTTGCGGCCCTTATGCAGGTCGTTGAGGTAGGCGATCGCGCCGCGCCCGGTGCGCTCGTATTACACCGCGCCGGTGCTGCGGTCCAGGCTCAGCCAGGCATCGCCACCGGGGCGCGGCAGTGCGAGATAGATTTCCTCCGGCGACCATTCGCCCTCGCGCGTGCCGACGCTGATGTCCAGTTCGCGGCCCAGCCACTGTGCGACGCGTGGCGGCAGTGGCGCATTGCCTTCCTGGCGCGTGCCCAAGGCCTGTAGCAACGCGGTAGGCAGCGTAAGGGTGCGGTGCTCGGTCGAAGGAGTGGCTTCGATGCGCGCGGCGTGATTCAAGGTGAGGCCGGTGACGGTAAACAGCAGCATGCCGATCAGGCACACCGCCGAACTGATCCAGTGCCACTGGTGCAGCATGCGCAGCCAGAAGCCGCGCCGTTGTTGCGCGGCGCCGAGCTGATCGGTGGAGGAGGCGGGCGCCATGTGGGTCAGGCCGCCGCCGTGGTGGCAGCGGGCGGCGCAGGCGACTGCCGCGCACGCACTTCGCTCAGCAATGCGCGCAGGCGGGGCTGTGGAGCGGCGGCCAGCAGCGGGGTGAGTTGGCGCAGGAACCCGGCATGCCCGCCGGCGATGGCGCGGCGCATCCAGGCTTCGGCCTGATCGATGTCGCCGTCGTCGGCCAGCACCGTCGCAAAACCGGCCTGCCCGCGGAAATCGCCGGCCTCGGCGGAGCGGCGATACCAGTCGCGGGCGGCGTGCGGATCTGCAGCGCCGGCCAGGCCTTGCTCCAGATAGCGCGCCACAAAGTTCATCGACTTGGCGTGCCCGTGTTCGGCAGCGCGGCGATACAGCGCCAACGCCTGGGTGTGGTCCTGCGCGACGCCGCGGCCGGAGGCGTACAGGTGGGCCAGGTTGTACATGCCCCAGTCCAGGCCATGCGCGGCGGCGCGGCGAAACCAAAGCGCCGCCAGTTCCAGATTGCAGGGCGTGCCGAAGCCCAGTTCGTGGCAGCGCCCGAGCTGGTTCATCGCTTCCGGATGCCCGGCATTGGCGGCCACTTCGTACCACAGCATTGCCTGGATCGGATCGGCCGCGACGCCGCGCCCTTCTGCGTAGAGTTGTGCCAGCAATAGCTGTGCTGCCACGTCCTGGCGATCGGCCGCCTTGCGCAGCAACGCCACCGCCTGCGCGGGCTGCGTGCGCAGTGCGGCGATCAACTGCGCGGTGTCCAGCGCCGACTCAGACATCGGCCCATTGCCGCAGCAGGTTGTGATACACGCCGGTGAGCTGGATCAGCGAAGGGTGGCCGGGAGTGTCTTGGGTGAGCCGGCGAATCGAGACATCCAGCTCGAACAGCAGGCGGCGCTGTGCATCGTCGCGCAGCATGCTTTGGATCCAGAAGAACGAGGCGACACGCGTGCCACGCGTCACCGGCATCACTTTATGCAAGCTGGTGCCGGGGTAGATCACCAGATGCCCGGCCGGCAATTTCACCGACTGCGTGCCGTAGGTGTCTTCGATCACCAGCTCGCCGCCGTCGTAGCTTTCGGGGTCGCTGAGGAACAGCGTGGCGGAGACGTCGGTGCGCACCGGATCGGCGCCACCGCGGCTGCGGTCGTAACGCACCGCGTTGTCGACGTGGTAGCCGAACGACTGCCCGCCGCTGTAGCGATTGAACAGCGGTGGATAGATCCGGCGCGGCAGCGCGGCGGAAAAGAACGTGCTGCTGCGCGACAGCGCGTCGAGCACCAGCGCACTGGCCTCGCGCGCGATTGGGCTGTCTTCGGGCAACTGCGCGTTGTCCTTGGCCTGCGCGGACTGATGGCCGGCGGTGATGCGGCCATCGGCCCAGTCGGCCGCGTCCAAACGCTCACGCAGCTGGCTCAGCTGGGCGGGCGTCAGGACGTCGGGAATGGGCAACAACATGCAGTGGTCTCCACGCCGTCCGCGGACTGCGGACGGCGCGTTGATGGATCAGAAGCTGAAGGTCGCGTTCAACACCGCCGAGCGACCATCACCCGGCAACGCCCAGCCACTGCCGGCGGTGACGGTACCCGCGGCGTTGACGGTGAGGTTGTTGCGGATGCTGGTGTAGTACTCCTTGTCGAACAGGTTGTTGACGTTCAACTGCAGGCTGAGCCAGTCGTTGACGCGCAGGCCGACCATCGCACGGTGCACCCAGTATGCGTCGGTCTTGCGGTAGACCGCGGTCGAGGTGTTGTTCGGATAGAAGCTGCCCTGGTAATTGACGCCGTACCCGAAGGTCCACTCGTTGAGCTGATAGGTGGTCCAGAGATTGCCGGCGTTGCGCGGGGTCTGCACCAGTTCGCGCCCGGCAATCGGGTCGCCGGTGAGGCTGGCGGTGCGGTTGGAAACGCTCTGCAGCACTTCGCTGTCCAGGAAGGTGTAGTTGGCAAAGACCGACCAGCGCTCGGTCAGGTAGCCGGCCGCGCCCAGTGCAATGCCATCCACGCGTGCCTTGCCGTCGAGCACCTGCTCGGGAATCAGCGGGTCGCCGCTGTTGACCTTGTAGTTTTCGCGCTCGTTGCGGAACACCGCCGCCGTCAGTGCCAGACGCTCGTTCAACACGTCCCACTTGCCGCCGAGTTCGATATTGACCGCGCTTTCCGGCTCCACATTGCAGTTGGCGCCGGCGGTGGCGGTGGCAATCGGCGTGCACGAGCCATTGACCGAGGCCTTGGACGGGGTCTTGCTGTTGGCGTAGGACAGATACAGGCTGGCGTTGTCGACCGGCTTGAACACCAGGCCTGCGCGGTAGGAGAACAGATCCTCCTTGCTGCCTGCCGGGAACCCCGGGGTTACGCCGGTCACGCCGCCGGTGGCATTGACGGTGTAGGTGGTGCTGTCGCCTTCGTTGTGTTCGTAGCGGCCGCCCAGGTTGAGCATCCATTGCTCGTTGAACTGCAGCGTGTCGAACAGGTATACCGCCTGATTGGTCAGGCTGCCCTTGCTGCGTCCGGTGCGGAAATAGTTCTGCGGGCCGGTCCAGATGTTGTACGGGTTGTCGAAGGTCTGCAGCGGGTAGGTGATGCCGGTGGTGGAGCCGTCGGCATTGCGGAAGATGCTGCCGCTATCGAGTTCGAAATCTTCCTTGCTGAAGGCCACGCCGGCGACCACGCGGTGCTCAATGGCGCCGGTGCGCAGGGTGGCGGTCAGGTCGGTCTGGCTGTGGGCGATGAAGTTTTCGGTCTCGCGCACCAGCCCGCGCGGGCCGCTGTTCGGGTTCCAGGTGGACGGCGGCTGGCCGACGCAGGCGCGGCCGGTGTAGGCGTTGGTGTTGTTGGGCAGGCACCAGGTGCCTTCCGGCGCGGTGGCCGTGGTGGTCTGGTCCACGCGCTGCACACGCGCCAGGCTGCGCAGTTTGACGTTGTCGTCAAAGTCCATTTCCAGCACGCCGGTCAGCATGTCCACGTCGATTTCCTGACGCGACACATTGCGATAGCCGTAATAGGTTTCGCGGTCCACGCCCGGCAGCGGGCCATCGTTGAACGGGCTGAGCGCGAACGGCACGCCGTACTGCGGCAGGTTGTTGTCGTGCTGGTGCAGGTAGCTCAGCGTGAAGCGCGTGTCCGAGCCCAGCCCGAACGCCACCGACGGCGCAAAACCCCAGCGATGACGGAATTCCTCATCGCGCCCCGGCACGTCCTGGGTGTGACCCATGGCGTTCAAGCGCACCGCGGTGCCGTTTTCGAAGTCGTAGTTGCTGTCGACGGTGAGGCGGCCGTAACGGTCGCTGCCGCCGCCGATCAGCACGTTGGTGAAGTCGCCCTGGCCGGCGGTCTTGGTCACCAGGTTGATGTTGCCGCCGACCGAGCCGGCGCCGGACATGGCCGAGTTGGCGCCGTTGATCAGCTCCACCGCTTCCAGGTTGAAGGTGTCGCTGCGGCTGTACTGCGCGCTGTCGCGCACGCCGTCGGTGGTGATGTCGCTGCTGGCGGTAAAGCCGCGCAGGTTGATGCTGTCGCCATAGCCGCCGCCGCCTTCGCCCGCGCCAAAGGTGATGCCGGGCAGGGTGCTGAGCACATCACGCAACGACAGCAGGTTCTGCTGGTCCATGGTCTGCTTGGTGACCACGGTGATGGTCTGCGGGGTGTCGCGCAGCGCCTCGGTGTACTTGGGCGAGGACGGCTTCTGCGCACGTTCCTGCTGCACCCGGATGGCATCCAGATCCACTGCGCCCGGAGGTGCCGGCGCGTCGCCAGGCTGGGCGAAGGCAGGAGCGGACAGCGTCAGCAACACGGCCGAAGTGAGCGGGGAAATCCTGGGAGTCATGGGACGTCTCGAAGAGGGAAGCGATGCTTCGGCCTGGCGATGGCTCGGCGGATGCGGGAAGGGAATGCACGCCTGTCAGCCCGATGCCGCCTGCTGCCAGGCCCGGCGTCCGGGCACGCGGCAGCGCTGCGCCGAACGGCACAGTGCGGACGAACACCATGAAGAAGAGGGCATGGACAGGGGCAGGCGCATGGGATCGCAGGAAGGCCAGTTGTTAAGAAGGCCTGAAGGGCTGCGATCTTAAATGCAAATCATTCTTCTTTGCAATCTTTGCCGATGGATGGCATACGGCTGAAAGATTGAGGCCTTGCGGTGCGCTGACAGTGGCGGCTGGGCACTGCGCTCAGCGGTCGTCGCGGGTCCAGATACCGCCGTGTTCCTGCTTCACCGGGAACTTGGGCACTGCGGAATAGGCCGGGGCGCACAGAGGACGCCCATCGCGGATATCGAAGCGCGCGCTGTGCAGCAGGCACTCGATGGTGCCGGCGGCCGCGTCGAAGGTGCCGGGCGAGAGTTCGTAATCTTCGTGGCTGCAGCGGTCTTCCAGCGCGTACAGCGCGCCGTCGAGGTTGAACACCACGATCGGCGCATCGGTCACTTCATCCCACACGGTCTTCAGCTCGCCCGGCAGCAACTCGCCGCTGGCGCAGACAAAGGTCCAGTTGTCGCTCACAACGCGGCCTCGCCGAGCGGCTTCTCCAGCACTTCGAAGCGCAGGTCCTGACGCAACGGCACGCCGAAGCGCTCGTCGCCATAGGGGAAAGGCTTGGACACGCCGGTGCGGCGATACCCGCGGCGTTCGTAGAAGGCGATGAGTTCGTTGCGCACATCGATCACGGTCATGCGCATCAGCGGCAAGGCCCACTCGGTGGCGGCGATACGTTCGGCCTCGGCGAGCACGGTCTTGCCGATACCGCCGCCCTGCAGGGTGGGGCTGACCGAGAACATGCCGAAGTAACCGGCGCCGTCTTCGTCGGCAACATGCGCGCAGGCCACCAGGGCGCCGTCCTGTTCCACCAGTAGCACCAGGCTGCGGTCGCGCAGGATGTCCTGCCGCAACACCGCCGGGTCGATGCGCGCACCGTCCAGGATGTCGGCTTCGGTGGTCCAGCCGACGCGGCTGCTGTCGCCGCGATAGGCGGAGGTGACGAGCGCGACGATGGCATCGATATCGTCGACGGTGGCGGTGCGGAAGGTGGTGGTCTGCATGTGGAACAGTTTATCGGGAATCGGGAATCGGGAATCGGGAAAAGCGTTGCGCCGCTCAATGAGCTACTCCCCCTCTGTCGACCAGCGACAGCATGTGGGAGACCCGCTTGTTCGATTCTCCATTCCCGATTCCCGCAGTCAATCAGCCCAAAAGCTGACGCACCTTCACCAACGCGGCAACAAAACGCTCGATCTCGTCATGCGTGTTGTAGAACGCCAGCGAGGCGCGGCAGGTGGCGGCCACGCCGTAGTACTGCAGCAGCGGGTGTGCGCAGTGCTGGCCGGAGCGGACGGCCACGCCTTCCAGGTCGAGCAGGGTGGCCAGATCGTGCGCATGTGCGCCTTCGATCAGGAACGACACCACCGCCGCCTTGTCCGGCGTGGTGCCGAAGATGCGTAGGCCGTCGATGCGCTGCAGCTCTTCGGTGAAGTGCGCGAGCAGCTCGGTCTCGCGCGCTTCCACGTGCGCCAGGCCGACTGCGTCCAGATAGTCAACCGCCGCGCCCAAGCCGATGAAGCCAGCGATATTCGGCGTGCCGGCTTCGAACTTGTGCGGGCCGTCGTTGAATACGGTGCCTTCGAAGCTCACTTCCTTGATCATCTCGCCGCCGCCCAAAAACGGCGGCATGGCCTGCAGATGTTCGCGGCGCGCCCACAATGCTCCGGTGCCGGTGGGGCCGCACATCTTGTGGCCGGTGATGGCGTAGAAATCGCAGCCGATGCCGGCCACGTCGACGCGGCGGTGCGGTGCGGCTTGCGAGCCGTCCACTACGGTGACGATGCCGCGCTTGCGTGCCTCACGGCAGATCTCGCGCACCGGGTTCACTGTGCCCAGCACGTTGGACACGTGGGTGATCGCCAGCAGCTTGACCTCGGGGGTCATCGCCTTACGCAGTGCATCCAGATCCAGCGCGCCCTCAGGCGTGATCTCGGCCACGCGGATGGTGGCGCCGGTGCGCTGGGCCACCAACTGCCACGGCACGATATTGGCGTGGTGCTCCATGCGCGATACCAGGATCACATCGCTCGGCCCCAGGCGCGGCAGCGCCCAGGAATAGGCCACCAGATTGATCGCGAAGGTGGTGCCGCTGCACAGCACCAGCTCGTCGGCGCGCACGTTGAGAAAACGCGCCAGCTTGCTGCGTGCGCCCTCGAACGCGTCGGTGGCTTCGGTGCCCAGTGCATGCACCGCGCGGCTGACATTGGCGTTCTGCCGGCGATAGAACTCGTCGGTGGCAGCGATCACCTGCAGCGGCTTCTGCCCGGTGTTGGCGTTGTCGAAATAGATCAGCGGCTTGCCGTGCACCTGCCGCATCAGCAGCGGGAAATCGGAGCGTACGCGCTCCCAGTCCGGTGCCGGAGTGGCGGCGACGGAGGCGTTCATGCCACGCCCGCCGAATTCAGGGCGCGGTCCAGCTGCACGGCCAGCAGATCGCGCAATGGCGACGGCAGTGCGCGCAACGGCTCATGGCAGAACGCGGCGCTGAGCAAGCGCTGCGCCTGCTGCTGCGGCAACCCGCGCGAGCGCAGGTAGAACAGCGCGTTGTCGTCGAGCTGACCCACGGTGGCACCGTGCGCGGCCTGCACTTCGTCCGCGTCGATCACCAGCACCGGCTGGGTGTCGATTTCGGCGTTGTCCGAGAGCAACAGGTTCTTGTTCGACAAACGTGCATCGGTGCCATCGGCGCCCTGGCGGATATGGATGCCGCCGTGGAACACCACGCGGCTGCGGTCGGCGCCGACGCCGCGCCAGACCAGCTCGCAGGCGGTGTCGCGGGCGATGTGCTCGATGCCCAGGCGGGTATCCACATGCCGGCGGCCATTGCCCAGCAGCACGCCATTGGCGGTGAGCCGTGCATTGTCGCCTTCCAGCCGCGCATTGAGTTCGTGCCGGGACAGGCCTGCGCCCAGCTCCAGGTCCACACGCTGGTACTGCGCATTGCGCGCCAGCACCGCATCGGTCCGCGCGAACGCGGTGGCGCGTGCGCTATCGGCCTGCACGCGTGCGTGCGAAAGCACGGCGTCCTGGGCCAGATGGACATGCATCACGCTGTTGTCCAGATGCGCTGCATCGCCTACGTGCAGGTGGTGCTCGACCACGCCGAGCGCGGCGTCGGCACGCAATTCGATCAGATGGCGGTGGTGCCAGGCCAGGTCGTGCTCGCCGCCCACGCTAACGAACACCAGCTGCAGCGGCAGCGCCACCTTGACACCTGCGTCCACGCGCACCAGCGCGCCTTCATCGGCCAGCGCGGCATTCAGACGCGCGAAAATTTCATCGCTGCGCTCGAAGCGGCGGCCAAGCAGCTGCTGCGCCGATTCATCGCCAACTAGTGCGGACGACAGCGTCTGCACCTGCACGCCTGCCGGAAGTTCGGACAGATCGCTCAGCGCATCCGACGCACTGCCATTGACGAACACCAGGCGCGGGGTGGGGATCTCATCCAGCACCGCGGCATCGATCAGCGCCGGCACCAACGGTGCAGGCTGGAAGCTGCGGCGTTCCAGCTGGCGCAGCGAGGTGTATTTCCAGGCTTCGGCACGCGGGCCGGGAAGGCCGGTCTGCAAGGCCGCGTCGAGTTCGGCGCGCCGTGCAGCGTTGCCGCTAAACCCGCTGGCAAGGGATTCCAACAAGGCACTCATCAGGCGGCGGCCTCCGGCACCACACGGTCCTTCAGGAAGTGGTAGCCGTGTTTTTCCAGTTCCAGCGCCAGCTCCGGGCCGCCACTCTGCACGATGCGCCCATCGGACAGCACATGCACCACGTCCGGCTTGATGTAGTCGAGCAGGCGCTGGTAATGGGTGATCACCAGGAACGAACGCTCGGTCGAGCGCAGCGCATTGACGCCGTCGGCCACGCTCTTGAGTGCGTCGATATCCAGGCCGGAGTCGGTTTCATCCAGGATCGCCAACTTCGGCTCGAGCACCGCCAGCTGGAAGATCTCGTTGCGCTTCTTTTCGCCGCCGGAGAACCCTTCGTTGACGCCACGGTGCAGCAGCTCGTCCTTCAGATGCAGCACCGCCAGCTTCTGCCGCACCAGCTTGAGGAACTGCATGGAATCCAGCTCTTCTTCGCCACGCGCCTTGCGCTGCGCATTGAGCGCGGCACGCAGGAAGTAGGTGTTGTTTACGCCGGGGATTTCCACCGGGTACTGGAAGGCCAGGAACAGGCCGGCCGCAGCGCGTTCTTCCGGCTGCAGGTCGAGCAGGTCGGCGCCTTCGAACTGCACGCTGCCGGCAGTGACTGCGTAGCCATCGCGACCGGCGAGCACATTGCCCAGGGTCGATTTGCCGGCGCCGTTGGGCCCCATGATGGCGTGCACCTGGCCGGGCTGGATGTCCAGCGACAGGCCCTTGAGGATGTCTTTGCCGGCGATGCTGGCGTGGAGATTTTCGATCTTGAGCATATGCGTATCCAGTGATTGAGCCCCTCTCCCGCCGGGAGAGGGGTTGGGGTGAGGGGCGCCGCAAACAACTTCGAAGGCGTCAGCGACTGATGAACGCGTCGCCACGCGCCATTGAAGTGAACATCCAGGAGCTCTTCGATTATTCACCTGACTGGCGCGTGGCGACGCGTTCGTCATAGCCAATCTTTTCGAGATCCTCCTGGCGCCCCTCATCCGGCGCTGCGCGCCACCTTCTCCCGAGGGGAGAAGGGGAAAGGTGTCAGCCGACGCTGCCTTCTAAGGAAACTTCGAGCAGCTTCTTGGCTTCCACCGCAAATTCCATCGGCAGTTCGCGGAATACCTGCTTGCAGAAACCATCCACGATCAACGACACCGCGTCTTCCTGGCTGATGCCGCGTGCGCGGCAGTAGAACAGCTGGTCGTCGCTGATCTTGGAGGTGGTGGCTTCGTGCTCGACTGTGGCGCCGGGATTCTTCACCTCGATATAAGGGAAGGTGTGGGCGCCGCACTGCTTGCCGATCAACAGCGAATCGCACTGGGTGTAGTTGCGCGCGCCATCGGCGTTGCGGTCCACCTTGACCAGGCCACGGTAGGTGTTCTGGCCGCGGCCGGCGCTGATGCCCTTGCTGACGATCTTGCTCTTGGTCCGCTTGCCGATGTGGATCATCTTGGTGCCGGTATCGGCCTGCTGACGATGGTGGGTGAGAGCTACCGAATGGAACTCGCCCACCGAATCGTCGCCGAGCAGCACACACGACGGATACTTCCAGGTGATCGCCGAACCGGTTTCGACCTGGGTCCAGGTCACCTTGCTGCGGTCGCCACGGCATTCGGCACGCTTGGTGACGAAGTTGTAGATGCCGCCGCGGCCTTCTTCGTCGCCCGGGTACCAGTTCTGCACGGTCGAATACTTGATCTCCGCATCTTCCAGCGTCACCAGTTCCACCACAGCCGCATGCAGCTGGTTTTCGTCGCGCATTGGCGCGGTGCAGCCTTCCAGGTACGACACGTAGGCCTTGTCTTCGCACACGATCAAGGTGCGCTCGAACTGGCCGGTGTGGCCGGCGTTGATGCGGAAGTAGGTGCTCAGTTCCATCGGGCAACGCACGCCCTTGGGAATGAACACGAAGCTGCCATCGGAAAATACGGCCGAGTTCAGCGCGGCAAAATAGTTGTCGCCCACCGGCACCACGCTGCCGAGGTACTGCTTGACGATCTCCGGATGTTCCTTGATCGCCTCGGACATCGAGCAGAAGATCACGCCCTTTTCGGCCAGTTCCTTGCGGAACGTGGTGCCGACCGAGACCGAGTCGAACACTGCATCCACTGCAACACCGGCCAGCCGCGCGCGCTCGTGCAGCGGCACGCCGAGCTTGTCGTAGGTGTCGAGCAGTTCCTTGGGCACGTCATCCAGCGAGGCGTATTTCGGGCCCTTGGGCGCGGAGTAGTAGCTCAACGCCTGGAAATCGATCGGCGCGATCTTCAGCTTGGCCCACTCCGGCATCGGCATTTTCAGCCAGTGACGGTAGGCCTCCAGGCGCCAGTCGGTCATCCATTGCGGCTCTTCTTTCTTGGCCGACAGTGCACGGATGATGTCTTCGTCCAGACCGGGCGGGAGCGAATCGGATTCGATCTCGGTGATGAAACCGGCGTCGTAACGTCGGCCCAACCGTTCGAGGATCTGCGCATTCTGCGGGGGGGCAAGTTCGGTGGCCATCGGCTGCCTACTGGGTCAGGTGGTCGCGACGCGCGCGGCGATGGAACGCCGACGGTTGTCGCCAGGGAGGGAGAGGGGGTGCAGCATCTGCGCCAGGGTCACGCGACGCAGGGCATCGCCCACCACATCGTTGATCAGGCGCCAGTTGGAGCGCACACCGCATTGGTGGGCGATCCCGCATTGACTGTGGTCCTGGCTGCATTCGGTGATGGCCAGCGGCCCTTCCATGGCCTCGACGATCTCCACCAGGGTGATCGCGCTGGCCGCACGTGCAAGCCGGTAGCCGCCGTGCACACCGCGCAATCCTTCCACCAGGCCAGCCTGCGACAGCGGCTTGAGGATCTTGCTCACGGTGGGAGCTTCCAGGCCGGCCTGTTCGGCCAGTTCGCTCGCGCTGAGCACCTGGTCGCTCCGTGCAGCCAGCACCGTCAAGACGACGGTGGCGTAATCGGTCAATTTGGTGACGCGCAACATGCGAGGACGGTGAATCCCTAAAGCGGACCGAAATTGTACTCTTTTGCTCCGCTCAGTCCAACCGCGCGGTTCAGCCGCCGGAAAGGCCAGCCCGTTGCGGTGGCAGGTGCGCTTGTGCTTGGCGCGTGGGCGCGCTGCGGTCACAATGAGCGGCCCCATCACCGGACCCTTTCATGTCGCGCAAAGTTGCCGCCCGCAAGTCACGTATCCATGGCAATGGCGTGTTCGCCGTCGCTGCGCTCAGCAAGGGCGAACGCATCATCCAGTACAAGGGGCGCCTGCGGACGCATGCCGAAGTGGATGCCGACGACACCGGCGATGTGGAAAGCGGGCACACCTTTCTGTTTACGCTGAGCGATGACTACGTGCTCGACGCCAACTACGAAGGCAATATCGCGCGCTGGATCAACCACAGCTGCAATCCCAATTGCGAAGCGGTGATCGAAGAGGCTGAAGGCGAGGACCGCAGCAAGGACAAGGTCTTCATCGAAGCCAAGCGCGCAATCAAGCCGGGCCAGGAGCTGACCTATAACTACGGCATCACCCTGGGCGAGCGGCACACGCCGCGCTTGAAGAAGATCTGGGAATGCCGCTGCGGCTCGAAGAATTGCACCGGCACCATGTTGCAGCCCAAGCGCTGAGCAACGGCGCGCGGCGGTCGGCATGACGCGGCGCGCACATCGGTTCACGGATGCGCAACACGCGCATTCCTAGGGTGCATGCTCCTTTGCAGATTGAGGAGTTCCTCATGACCCATTCGCTCTCCGGCAAGACCGTTGCCGTGCTCGCGACCAGTGGCTTCGAACAATCCGAGCTGCAGGAGCCCAAGCGCTTGCTTGAGTCCTGGGGCGCCACCGTCGAAGTGATCGCGCCCGGCGACGATGCACAGATCCGTGGCTGGAACCACACCGACTGGGGCGACAGCGTGCCCGTGGATACGCCACTTGCGCAGGCCAAGCCCGACCGCTACGACGCGCTCGTGCTGCCGGGCGGTGTGATCAACCCGGACAATCTGCGCACCAACACGCAGGCGATCGATTTCATCCGTAGCGTTGCGGCCAACGGCAAGCCGGTGGCTGCAATTTGCCACGGGCCGTGGTTGCTGGTGGAAAGTGGGCTGGTGCGCGACCGCAAGGTGACGTCGTGGCCGTCGGTCAAGACCGATCTGAGCAACGCGGGCGGCCGCTGGGAGGATGCCGAGGTGGTGGTGGATGGCCAGCTGATCACCAGCCGCAAGCCGGACGATATTCCTGCATTCACCGATGCGGTTGCCAAGGCACTGGCTGCCTGAGGTCACGCAGCAGCTATAAAAGAGAGCCCGGTGCAGCGTTGCGCCGGGCTCTTTTAATTTTACGTTGGCAGATGCGCGGTGTGCTCGCAGCGCCGATCGGTTACTTGCCTGGCATGGCGCCGGCCGGCACCAATTGCTCGATATTCTGGTTGAAGTTCACCGCCAGCCGGCCGTTCTGGATCGCCACCGACTCCACCTGCACATTGCCCATCACGGCCGCAATGGCGGGATCGATCTTGTAGATCGGCTCCTTGCGTGCGTAGTCGGCCAACCACGCGTTGAGCAACTGGCGCGTGCTGCTGTCCAACTTGGCACCGGCGTTGGCGGGGCGGAAATCATCGACCGTTGGCCGGTCGAGATAAAACCCCTGCTTTGCCGTGTCGTAACGCAGCGCGCTGCTCAAGGTGACGTTGCCCACCGGCGCCGGCGCGCCGCCGGCCGTGGCCAATGCAAGGTCGAACGCCATCTTCAAACGGTCGCCAGGTGGCAACGACAGCGCCGGGTTGCTGACCGTCATTTCGATCAACCCACCCAGCGCATCGTGGGTCTGCGGGAAGCGCCCGCCCAGGTACTGCTGCACGTCGGCGGCCTGCACGCTGATTTGCCGCCCCTGGATCTGAGGCGCCGCCCACGCTGCGGACAGTGGCATCGCCAGGGCGAGGGCAAGCAGGGATCCGGCAACTAAACGCAGTTTCATCGGGCAACTCCGGCGGTGGATGGCATCACCTTAGTCAGCGCCGGTGAACCACGGGTTAGCGTGCTGCGGTATGGCGGGATGAGTACGACACTGCGTGCCGCGGTGGTTGGGGTGCTCGCAGCGAATGCGCTTCGGTGTTTACGGGCGTCGACTGCGGATCTCGCGTATCCGCCACCTCTGCCTGCGAACGTGCAATTGCTTGGACGGCGGCTCTAACGCAGCACCGGCTGCAGGGTGGCCGAATAGATTTCCCACGTGTCGCTGCCAACGCGTGGCTGCAGACGGTAAGCACCGACCAGGCGTTCGGTGCCGGTCGTGGTGCGCACGGTCAGCTGCACCGGCACTTCGATCAAGCGCGGCGGGTGCTGTTGGTCCAGCGCGATTGGCGGATCGTTGTTGATGCGCAGGCTGATGATCTGCCCGATGTTGCGCAGCACCGCATCGTCCGACACGGGTGCGGGATGGCCGCCGGTCCACAGGGCATCCGCATCGGCACGTGCAGCACCGGGCAGTGCGCCCAGATAACGATGCACGGTTGCGCTTGCTTGCGCGTAGTTCGCACTTGCAAGCGCCTGCTTGGGATCGGTGGCGGTCGATGCAGCGCCGGGACGCTCGCTGGCCACGGGCGATGCAGCAGTTGTGGCGACAGTCGCCGATGCAGGCGGGCTGTTGGCGGCCTGTGGTTCGGGCGTGCGTTGGCAGCTGCAGCCGGCCAGCAGCAGTAGCGAAAAGACACTGATCAGTTGGCGCATCGCCGCTCCCCGTCACGATCGGCGCAGTGTAGCGGCTGTTGGCGCCGCGCGGATCAGCGCCCGGCAGCGGGATGCACGCGTTGCAGGCGCTCCAGCAATAGCTGCAATTTCGGCCGTAGCGCGTCCAGGGCATTGCTGGGCCGCGCGCGTGGGCGCGCCGCCAGGTCCTCGAGCAATTGCGAACCGACGGTGAGCGCGGCGCACTCGTCACTGCTCAGGTCGCGGCGCAGGTGCAGCTCTTCGAACAGCCGCATCCAGTCCGCGCGCGAGCGCTGTTCGAACTCGATGGTGCAGCGGTCATGGCAGGGGCTGCCGTCGTTTTCGATGGGCGTGACCGTAATGCGATAGCGTTTGCGGGACATGGAAGGTCGCGTCACTGTGGGGCTGGCTCCACCATAGGCGCGCGTGCGCAGGGTCTCGATAGGCCGGGCCATGACGCAGTGTTCCAGCGCGCTCAGGGTGCCTGCTGTGGCGCGGGTTGCCGGAGCAGTGGCAGCGGATCGTACGCACCGTTGCGCCCATAGATCCCGTAATGCAGATGCGGCGGCGTACCGCGCGCGTTGCCGGTGGTGCCGACCATGCCCAGTGCAGTGCCGGGCTCGACCACATCGCCGACTGCCAGTCCGGGCGCCCAGTCGTCCAGGTGCGCATAGTAGTGCCGTTCCATCGCCGGGCCGAGCACCCACACCTGTTTGCCACCCAGCCCTGTGTCGCGAATGGAACTGACCACGCCACGAGTGGCGGCCACCACCGCTGTGCCGCGCGGCGCGAAGATATCGACACCGGCATGGCTGCGGTCGCGTCCGCGTGGGGCGCCGAAGGTGTCGGCAATCTGGCGACCACGCACGCCGTCTACCGGAATGTGTAACTGCGTGGGTGCCGGCATTTGCGATAACTCCCAGCTGGTGCGCAGGCGTTCGGCCATCGGTGACAGCCAGGCCCAGCGCGCAGCAACACCCAGCGCGCACAGCATCACGATCGATACCAGCACGCTGCGCACGCGTCTGGCTGAGCTGCGTGTTGGCGATGACACGGTCACGGGCACTCTTGGTTGCGAACTCACCGCCAGGGTAGGGCAGCGGCGATGAGTGCGATGTGGTGTGCCTGTCAGGAGGCTAAGAAGACGTGGCAAGCGCGCAAAAAAAAGACGGCCCTAAGGCCGTCTCGATCAAACCGGATGCAGCGCGATTACAGCGCGGCGTCCTTCAACTTCTTCAGCAGGCGTGCCTTGACCTTGAAGTACGAAGGCTTGGCGGCAAAGGTCTGCTCTTCCTTGGTGAACGGGTTGATACCCTTGCGCTTCGGCTTGGCCGGCACGTGCACGGCGGTCAGCTTCAACATGCCCGGCAGGGTGAACGAGCCAGCGCCCTTCTTGCTCAGCGAGGAGTGCGCAACGGTTTCCAGCGACGCCAGCACGGCGCGGACGTCCTTCGGAGCCAGCTGGGTGGTTTCGGCGATGTGCGCGACCAGGCCGGTCTTGCTCAGGGCTTCCTTGATCGGCTTCGGCGCGGCGGTCTTGCTAGCGGCCTTGGCCGGCTTTGCGGTCTTGGAGGCGGCGACCTTTTTCACTGCCTTCTTGGGGGCAGCCTTCTTAGCGGCGGTTTTTGCCATGAGTTATGTGTTCCGTATTCGTTGGTGGTGTTTGGGTCTGCCGACCCAGTCGGCAACGCGAAATGTAGGGCAACTGCCGCGCGCCGCCAATAGGGAATCGATGAAACAACACGAAAAGACCGACTTGGCACGGGCATTCGTTCACTGGACGCCAAAAAACACGAGAAAAAAGCGCTCTGGGTTCGCTTGGCGTGGGATGCTGCGCGCGGTCTGACGCACAGCAGCAGATCAAGGTGACGCGGCATGGATCGCGGATTGGCGCGATCTGGGCAGCTGCTGCACAGGCGCATGTCGATCAATGCGTTCGCTTGGCGAGGCATGCCTCGACCCAGCCAGGACGCCGTAGTCGAGGAAAAGCCGCATGCCAATGTGGCGAAGAATGGCGTGCGTGCTGCCTGCCAATCGATTGCAGGCGCCAAACGAAGTGCATTCGATGAAGCCGGGGCTTGCATCATTCCGCATTCGGACAGCGATGCGCCGAATAGCGCGTCTCCAGGCAAGCGAGCGATCCAGCAAGCCAGCGACGACGCATCGCTCCCGCGGATCAGTCGTTGGCTGCCGACAAACTGCGGCCGCGTTCGGTCGCCGCGGCAATCGCGGTGGTGGTCAACGCTTCGAAACCGCCGGCCTGGAATGCCTCGATCGCGGCCTGCGTGGTGCCGTTGGGGGAGGTCACGCGCCGCCGCAACACCTCCGGTGCTTCGCCGGATTCGGTCAGCATGCGGGCTGCGCCGAGCAGGGTGTGCAGCACCAGCGTGCGGGCGGTCTCGGCGGGCAGGCCTTGCGCGCGTCCGGCGGCCTCCATCGCTTCGGCGAGCAGAAAGACATAGGCAGGGCCGCTGCCGGACACCGCAGTGACCGCATCCATCTGTGCCTCGTCGTCGAGCCAGACGGTGACGCCGGCGCTTTCCAGCAGCCGGGTTGCCTGCGCGCGCTGCGCCGCGCTGACGCGTGCATTGGCGTACAGGCCGGTCACGCCGGCGCCGAGCAGGGCCGGCGTGTTGGGCATGGCGCGCACCACGGCGGCCGTGCCGCCGCACCAGCGCTCCAGTTGCGTTGCGGTGATGCCCGCGGCGATCGACAGCAGCAGCGGGTGCTGTTGCTGCGCGAGATCGGCCAGCTGCGTGCACACGCTGGGCATGACCTGCGGCTTGACCGCCAGTACCCAGAGTGCGGCGCCCTCCACGGCGCTGCGCGCGTCGTCGAACACCTGCACGCCGAAGTCAGCGGACAGTGCCTGGCGCAATTCGGCGACCGGCTCGGCGACGCGGATGGCGCTGGCCGGCGCGCCCTGGCGCAGCAGCCCGGCGATCAGGCTGCGCGCCATGTTGCCGCCCCCGACAAAGGCAACCACCGGAGCATCGCCGTGTGCAACCACAGCTGTGGAGGAGGAAGGCTGGGTCATTGCAGCACCATCAAGAAGGAGGAAGGAAACGGCCGACGTGACAGGCGGCCGGTGGCGCGTTGCGCTGGCCAAATAGCGCCGTGCCCACGCGCACCATGGTGGCGCCGGCCGCAATGGCATCGGCGAAGTCCGCGCTCATGCCCATCGACAAGGTATCTGCCTGCGGATACTGGCTGCGCAGTGTCGCGAACAAGGCCTGCATGCGCGCGAATGCCTGGTGCCGGCGCGTGACCTCGGGAAACGGCGCGGGAATCGCCATCAATCCGCGCAGCTGCAGTTGGGGATGGGTGGCAATCTCCGCGGCCAGGGCGTCGATTGCCTCGGGCGCGCAGCCGTGCTTGCTGTCCTCGTCGTCGATATTGACCTGGATCAGCACATTCAAGGGTGCGCGGCCGTCCGGGCGATGCCGGGCGAGCAGTGCGATCAGCTTGGCGCGGTCCACGGTCTGCACCCAATCGAAACACTGGCTGGCCATGTCGGCCTTGTTGGATTGCAGGTGGCCGATCAGGTGCCACTCCAGCTGCAGCGCTTGAAGCTGCGCGATCTTGGTGGCCGCTTCCTGCACATAGTTCTCGCCGAAGGCCTGCTGGCCTTGCGCGGCTAACCCGGCCACGGCGTCGGCCGGCTGGGTCTTGGACACCGCCAGCAGGCGCGCGGGCGCGGCGTTGGGAGGGGCTGCCGCCTGGATGGCGGCCAGCATCTGGTGCAACGAGGAAGCGGGCACAGGTCAGCCAACGGGTAAGCAAGGCGGCCATAGTGCCGCGCCCGTGCCTTTCCTTCCAGTTGTGCCGGTGCGCGCCGGGCGCGGCGGATCTTCCTCGCGGCGAGGTGGGGTGGATAAAGGCGCGCTGCGGCAAACGATACCGCCGCCCCGGACATCGGAAACGCCGGCCATCGGCATTCATGCTGGCGGGCTGAACCGACGCACGGCGCGCTTCCAGGGCGCTGCCAGAACGCTATACTGCCGGCCGGGGAGTATCTTCCAATCGCAGCCTAGGGGAAAAGCAGCGCATGGATATCGCTGAACTATTGGCGTTTTCTGTCAAGAACAAGGCATCGGACCTGCACCTGTCTGCAGGCTTGCCGCCGATGATCCGTGTCGATGGCGATGTCCGCCGCATCAATATTCCGGCCTTGGACCATAAGCAGGTGCACGCGCTGGTCTACGACATCATGTCGGACAAGCAGCGCCGCGATTACGAGGAATTCCTCGAGGTCGACTTCTCGTTCGAGATTCCGTCGCTGGCGCGTTTCCGCGTCAATGCGTTCAATCAGAACCGTGGCGCCGGTGCGGTGTTCCGTACCATTCCGTCCGAAGTGCTGACGCTGGAAGACCTGGGCTGCCCGCCGATCTTTCGCCAGTTGATCGACCAACCGCAGGGTCTGATCCTGGTGACCGGCCCGACCGGTTCGGGCAAGTCGACCACGCTTGCCGGCATGATCGACTACATCAACAAGAACGAATACGGCCACATCCTCACCGTCGAGGATCCGATCGAATTCGTGCACACCTCGCAGAAGTGCCTGATCAACCAGCGCGAAGTGCACCGCGACACGCACGGCTTCAACGAGGCGCTGCGTTCGGCCTTGCGTGAAGACCCGGACATCATCCTGGTCGGCGAGTTGCGCGATCTGGAAACCATCCGCCTGGCACTGACCGCCGCGGAAACCGGCCATCTGGTGTTCGGCACCCTGCACACCAGCTCGGCGGCCAAGACCATCGACCGCATCATCGACGTGTTCCCGGCCGGCGAAAAGCCGATGGTGCGCTCGATGCTGTCCGAATCGCTGCGTGCGGTGATTTCGCAGGCATTGCTCAAGAAAGTGGGCGGCGGGCGTACCGCAGCATGGGAAATCATGGTCGGCACCCCGGCCATCCGCAACCTGATCCGCGAGGACAAGGTGGCGCAGATGTATTCCTCGATCCAGACCGGCCAGCAATACGGCATGCAGACGCTGGACCAGCATCTGCAGGACCTGGTCAAGCGCAGCCTGATCACGCGCAACCAGGCGCGCGAGTACGCCAAGGACAAGCGGATATTCGAGTGACTCGGGAATAGGGAATCGGGAATGGGGAATTGCAAAAGCACGTTTCCCTGACCGGTCCCGGTTTCCAGCTTCTCCAATTCCCGATTCTCGATTCCCTATTCCCTGCTCCGAGGGAGCACGCCATGAGCACCATCGACTTCACCTCCTTCCTCAAGCTGATGGCGCACCAGAAGGCGTCGGATCTGTTCATCACCTCTGGCATGCCGCCGGCGATCAAGGTGCATGGCAAGATCAGCCCGATCACCCAGGCGCCGCTGACCGCGCAGCAGAGTCGCGACCTGGTGTTGAACGTGATGACGCCCTCGCAGCGCGAGGAATTCGAAAAGACCCACGAGTGCAACTTCGCCATCGGCGTGTCCGGGGTGGGGCGGTTCCGTGTGAGCTGCTTCTATCAGCGCAACCAGGTGGGAATGGTGCTGCGTCGGATCGAGACGCGCATTCCCACCGTGGAGGAGCTGAGCCTGCCGCCGGTGATCAAGACACTGGCCATGACCAAGCGCGGCATCATCATCTTTGTCGGCGCTACCGGTACCGGCAAGTCGACCTCGCTGGCGGCGATGATCGGCTACCGCAACCAGAATTCCACCGGGCACATCATCACCATCGAAGACCCGATCGAATTCGTGCACAAGCACGAGGGCTGCATCATCACCCAGCGCGAAGTCGGCATCGATACCGATAGCTGGGAAAACGCGCTGAAAAACACCCTGCGCCAGGCGCCGGACGTGATCATGATCGGCGAGGTGCGGACCCGCGAAGGCATGGACCATGCCATCGCCTTCGCCGAAACCGGCCACTTGGTGCTGTGCACGTTGCACGCCAACAACGCCAACCAGGCGATGGACCGCATCATCAACTTCTTCCCGGAAGACCGCCGCAACCAATTGCTGATGGACCTGTCGCTCAACCTCAAGGGTGTGGTGGCGCAGCAGTTGATCCCGACCCCGGATGGCCGCGGCCGCCGCGTGGCGATGGAGATCATGCTGGGCACGCCGCTGGTGCAGGATTACATCCGTGATGGGGAGATCCACAAGCTCAAGGAGATCATGAAGGAGTCCACCAACCTGGGCATGCGCACCTTCGATCAGAGCCTGTTCGAGCTGTATCAGGCCGGCGAGATCAGCTACGAAGACGCACTGCGCTACGCCGACTCGCAGAACGAGGTGCGCCTGCGCATCAAGCTCTCGCAAGGCGGCGATGCCAAGACGCTGTCGCAGGGGCTGGATGGCGTGGAGATTGCCGAGGTTCGGTAAGGCGCACGGCCGCGCTCCATGACGCGGCGGCGGTGCGACCAGCGCCGCCGCGCACCAACGACGCGCTGCGGTCAGTCTGGGCGCGTCGCGCTTTTCAGCCAACGCCAGCGATTGAGTGCAGTGCGGCGCCAAGCCAGTGCAGCCGTACATCCAGCAGCGATGCACGGCTGACGTTTCAGATGTAACCAGGGTGGCCGATAGTGTCTAATATCCGCACCCCACCGCAGTTCCCAGACCCGTGAGCCTTCCCGATTCCGATCTCCGTCCGGAGCAAGAGCCGTTGCCCGACGACGGTGCCGTGTTCACCTCCGGCCCGCTGACGCCGCCGCCGGATTCGGCTGGTACCAGCGCCGATGACCACGCCTATCACCACTCGGTGGCCGAAGATGCGCAAGGCATGGTGCTGGCGACGTTGGTGGCCTCGCTGGGGCTGGCGATCTTTGCCAAGGGCGGCCTGATGATCGGTGGCATGGCCGGGGTGGCGTTCCTGCTGCACTACGCGCTGCACTGGAATTTCGGCCTGGTCTTCGTGCTGGTCAACCTGCCGTTCTATTGGTTGAGCGTGCGCCGCATGGGCTGGGAATTCACCCTGAAAACCTTCGCCGCGGTGGGCGCCTGCGGGGCCTTGACCGACCTGCTGCCGCGCTGGGCCGACTACGCGCATATGAGCACGTTGTTTGCGGCAGTGGTGGGCGGCGCGCTTGCCGGGCTGGGCATTTTGTTCTTCATTCGCCACCGCGGCAGCCTCGGCGGCATCGGCATCCTGGCGGTGTATCTGCAGCGCGAGCGCGGCTGGAGCGCGGGCAAGGTGCAGATGAGTTTCGACGCGATGCTGATGCTGGTCGCGTTTTTCGTGCTGACGCCGGACAAGGTGCTGTATTCGGCCATTGGCGCGCTGATGCTGAGCCTGGTGCTGATGTTCAACCACCGGCCGCACCGCTACATGGGCGTGTGAGCGCGCAGCGGAATTACACGACCTCCTCGCGCGCCGGGCAGTCGGTGGGCAGGTCCAGCCGCTGCATCAGGCCGCGCGCATCGAACGGTGCGTGCACTTTCATGTCGTTGTCGAAGTAGCAGTACACGTCGCGCCGTGCGCGCTTGCTGGCGCGCGGCCCTATACGCTGTGCATCGGAGGGCTCACCACCTGCGGCCCAGGCCGCAATCCGCTCGCCCCAGCGGTCCAGGGCGTGGTCGCTGTAGCCGCTGGCATAGAGTTGCGCGTCGCCATGCAGCCGCAGGTAGACGAAGTCAGCGGTGACATCTTCGAGATACGGAAATTTGCCAGCGGTATCGGCCACCACCACGCCCACCTTGTGCTTGCGCAGCAGCTTCATGCAGGACGGGTCGCAGAAGCTGGGGTGGCGCATCTCCAGCGCATGCCGTAGCGGGCGCTTGCGATCGATGCTCAGGGCCGTACGCCCATGCATCAAGGTGGTATCGCGTTTGCGCGCCAGGGCGAGTGCTGCCTCTGTATCGCGCGGCAGGCTGGAGAGAAATGCATCCAACACCGCGTCATCGAAGCGCAGGGTTGGCGGCAATTGCCACAGGATCGGCCCCAGCTTCTCGCCCAGCCGCAGCACGCCGGATGCAAAGAAGTTGGCCAGCGCCTGTTCGCAATCGCGCAGCCGCTTCATATGCGTGACAAAACGCGGGCCTTTGACCGCGAAGACGAAGTCGTCCGGCGTCTCGTCATGCCAGCTCTGGTAGCTCTCCGGGCGTTGCAGCGAATAAAACGAGCCATTGATTTCCACGCTGGGAAAACAGCGCCCGGCATAGGCCAACTCGCGCCGCTGGGCCAGGCCGGTCGGGTAGAACGTGCCGCGCCAGCGTGCATAACGCCAGCCCGAAATGCCGATGCGGATGCTCATGTGCCGACCATGCCGCGGCAGGTGTGCAGTGGTCGTGGATGCTGTGGCAAGGCCGCGTCATCTGGTGCGCCGGTGCGTGCGAGTGGATAAGCGGGGCGGCATTCTCGAAAGGATCGCGCCGCGCGAGGTGGGCGCAGCCGGTGCGTGGAGTGGGCATGGAGCGCGCACCCAGCACCCGACTGTGGTGCCATCACTGTCTGGCTGGCGGCTCGCTACGTGCGGTCAGTCTTGCGAGGCATCCACAGGCGCTGCCGTGATCAATGCAATGCCGCTGCGCGTGCGCTTTGACAGTAGCGGCAGGTTCGCAACCTGGTTGCCGGGCGCCTCGTAGAGCCACAGCACGCAGCACGCGGTATTGGCGCTTTGAAAGCTGCTGCGGAACGCCACCACGCTGGCGCTGTAGCACTCGCTGCCGTGGCGCACGCGAAGATTGGCGACAAAGTCGAACGTGTAATGCCCGGCGTCATGCCATGGCCATTGCGCCTCCAGCTCGGGGTCGCTGCTTTCGGCGGGACTCGGGCAGCGTGCCTCCGGATCAGGCGAACGCTGCCGGCCTTGTGCATCCAGGCGCAGGTGCTGCAACTGGGTGTCTACCGCGGCACGCATCGCCGGGTGTTGCGCCAGCCAGTCGTCCGCCTGCTGTTCCTCTAGCAAGCGCTCGGCAGCATCTTTTCGCCGCGGCGCCAGCGTGTGCTGGTAGCGATAGCGGATCTGCAGTGCCTTGGTTGGGTGGCGTTCGGCGGGCAGCGGCGACAACGGGCGCGAGAGAGTCAGCGTGTCCTGGAAATAGTCGCCGTCGCGGTAGGCCGCGTAGCTGCGTCCGTCGATGCGTAGCCAGTACAGCGCCTGGTCGCCGCCGCGGCCGTTGATGCTGAATCCAGCGTCCGCTTCTCTATCCGCTGGCGTACCTGTGGGCGTGGCGGTGGGGGCGCGGAAGCCATCGGTATGGCCTTGCAGCACCGTGATCTGCGTAAACAAACCAGTGCCGCCGACATAGGCCTCATCCAGCAGGTCGCGTTGGCCGTCCTCGTCCAGGTCGATCAGGGTGTAGTGGTGGCTGCGGTTCTCGGAGATATCGTCTGCTTCGCTGGTGGTGTGCGCGCCGTAGGCCTGCAGCGCGTGCCACTCGGCATCGGTGACGTCGGCCGGCTGCGTGGGCGGCACAGCCTCGGATGGGTCTTCCTCCGGATCCGGGCTTGCGATGTCGAAGCTTTGCCCGTGGGTATCGGCATAGCGCTTCATCACCGTGTCGATCGGCGTGGGGTCGCTGGCCGGCACGGCGGCAATGTCGCGGCGCAACTGGTCCAGCACCTGCGTCAGCGACAGCCTAGGCACCTTGTGCGCGTCTGCCTGCGGCACTGCCGCGGCGGAGGCAATCAGTAACCCAGCAATGCCCAGCAAGCGCCGCATGCGAAATGTGCGATGCGGTGTGATCGCAGCGCTGAGTACAGGCGCCTCGCACGCGGCACGCAAGGTGTCGCTCACGCGCTGCGCATCCATGGCGGCGACAGTGCCTGAATGTCCGCAAATACCGGGCAGTTGGCATGGTGCGCGCCGCGCAGGTAGCCCAGGCTCATCAGGAATTCGCCGGTGATTTCGCCGCCAGTGAAACGGAAGGTCTTCTTGAACACTTTCACCCAGGCCGGCTTGTCGAGGGGATGTTGTGCATCCAGCCAGTTGGCAAAGCTGCCGTGCGTTGCGCGCAGGCGCTGGATCACCTGCGCATTGTGGATGGCGGCCAGCACCTTCAGGCGATTGCGAATGATGCCGGCATCCTGCATCAGCCTGGCAATCTCCGCCTCGCCGTACGCGGCCACGGTGTCCACGTCGAACCCGTCATAGGCACGCTGGAAGTTGCCGCGCTTGCGCAGGATGGTTTCCCAACTCAGGCCGGCCTGGTTGATCTCCAGCACCAGGCGTTCGAACAGCTCGCGTTCGTCGCGCTGCGGGAAGCCGTATTCGTGGTCGTGATAGTGGCCATGCACCGGGTGGCCGGGCGCGATGCTGCAATAACCGCTCATGGGGTCTCCGTTGTCTTGCGTGCGTTGGCGGATGAGTTGATGCGCATCGGTTTACCGCCGGGAAACAGCAAGTCAGGCCAACGGCGTGGCAGCGTGGCGAGTTTGCCTTGGCGCACGGCCTCACGCAGGGCTTCTTGTTGCTGGCTGCGCTGCGGGAAGCTGTTCAATGTGTCCACCCGATACCAGCCCTGCGCATCGCGGGTGTACAGCGTGCAGGTGATACCAAACTTCCCTGAAAGATCGCACAGCATCACCTCGTCCTGGCCGTCCTGATCCAGGTCGCGGCGGATGATCACGCAGTCCGCATCGCGTTGCAGGCAGCTGTCGTTGTGCAAGCTGCCCTGCGCCAGGGCGCTCCACCAGGTTGGGTCCGGGCTGCTGCTGCCTGCAGCGAGCAGCAGGTGTGCCTGCAGCTCGGCCACGTCGTGCATGCGCGTGCGTCGCAGTGCGTCATCCGACTGCGGTTCCTGCCAACGTTGCGTCCGCGCGAGCAGCAGAGTGAGCTGCCGGCTGCGCCTGGCATCGTTGGCAAAGACGGGGGTGTCCCACAGCGCTTGCACCGCGTGATAACCACGGCGGCCGTTGGCAAACCGCAGGAATTCCAGATCGTCCTGCAGCAGGTCCGGGTTTGCAGTGCCGCCGCGCTGTGCCAACTGCTGCAGCTGGCTGGCCACCACAATCCGATACGGATCCAGCACAGGCGTATTGACCAATAGCAGCAGGGCGATGACCACCCACGACAGCATCTTGTTGCTGCGCGCCAGCGGCGCCAGCCACTGCCCCGGGCGTGGCCGCAGCACTGCAATGGCGTATCCCACTGCATAGGCGCTGGCCACCGCGGCCAGCACCACGCCCCAGAAGCGTTCGCCGGTCCAGCCGTACTGGGCAATGCGCACGCCCACCGCGTAAAAGGCCAGGCCTGCATAGAGCGGCAGTGTGAGTAGCCCGGCCTCGACAACGCGCCGCAACCAGCCGGGATACGCCGGCGGTGTCGCGCCATCCTGATACACCGCATTGGTGAACAGCACCAGCCCGAACACCATGCACAGCAGGATCGCCGCCGCCGCGCGGGTCTGCCACAGCGGCTGCAGGCCGGTCAGCGGCAGGGTGAGGATGAACAGCAGCGCGATACTGGCCAGCAAGGGCACCAGGCCGGTGCACAGGGCGAACACGATCTGCCGCATCACCTGCACCGCACGCTGGCGGGTGCGCCCGATCAGGATGCCCAGGCCGGCCATCGTGCCGGTGGCCAGGTAGATGAAGGCATCCTCGCGAAACAGCGTGCGGAAAAGATCGATCTTCACCAATGCGAACAACTCGGCCCATAACGTCAGCACGCCCCAGCACACGCCGACGAACACCAGTGCCAACGCAAGCGTGAGCGTGTTCTGCCAGGCGTGTTCGAACAGCGCGTGATAGCTGGCACGCCAGCTGCCATGGTGCTGACGGAACTGCAGCCAGGGCAGGGCGATCAACAGCGCGGCCGCCACGCTCAGGCCGAACGGGGTCAGCACCTTGTTGCTTTCCAGGCCGGGTGCCCCGGTTGCGCTCCACGCCGCCCAGCCGGCAAGTGCGGCGAACACGGCCGCCACCACGGCCAACTGCTGCCACAGGCGACGGTCGTGCAGGGTCTGCACGCTCAACAGCAGCATGCTGGGAACGGTGAGCACCAGGGTGTACCAGCACACGCGCCCACCCAGCGCAGCGAACGGCGCCACGCCGTGGTCTGCGCCCCATTCGGCCAGATACAGCAGGCCGCCTTGCAGCAGGGCCACCAGCACGATGAACGCGCGGGTCTGGCAGGGCAGGGGCAGATCGTCGGGGGCGGGGTGCAGCGCAGATGTGGGCAGCATCGGCAGTCCATGGCTGAGGCAAGCGCTCAGTATGGCAGCGCCCCAGCGCGGTTCGAAACGAACCGCTAGAATGGCCGCATGTCTGTTTTGCCCACGCCTCTGGCCAACCAACTGCTGATTGCGCTTCCGGCGCTGTCCGACCCTACCTTTTCGCGCAGTGTCGCGCTGATCTGTCAGCACGACGAGAACGGCGCCATGGGTGTGCTGGTCAACCGCCCGTCCGAGTACACCCTGGGCGAAGTGCTGTCGCAGATGGGGATCGACACCAGCGACGAGCGCCTGCGCGAGCAACCAGTGCTTAGCGGCGGGCCGGTGCACCCCGAACGTGGTTTCGTCATTCACGACGACGCGCGCGCATGGGATTCCAGCCTGGAAGTGGGCCAGGGCGTCTACCTGACCACCTCGCGCGACATCCTCGAGGCCATGGCCGCCGGCGACGGCCCGCGCAATGCGCTGGTGGCGCTGGGCTGCGCGGGCTGGGGCGCCGGGCAACTGGAATTCGAGCTCGGCGAAAACAGCTGGCTCACCGCGCCCTCGGACGCCAACGTGCTGTTCGATACCGCGCTGGAAGACCGCTGGCAGACCGCCGCCGGCCGCATCGGCGTGGATCTGTTCCGGCTCACGGATTACTCCGGGCATGCCTGAGGCGGGCGCGATCCGCCCCGACGCGACGGTGCTGGGTTTCGACGTGGGGTCGCGCCGGATCGGCGTGGCCGTGGGAACCGCGCTTGGCGCGGGTGCCCGCGCCGTGGCCGTGATCAACGTGCATGCCAACGGCCCCGATTGGGTGGCGCTGGATCGTGTGCACAAGGAATGGCGCCCCGCCGGCCTGGTGGTCGGCGACCCGCTCACCCTGGACGACAAGGACCAGCCCGCACGCAAGCGCGCGCACGCCTTCGCACGCGAACTGCGCGAGCGCTATGCGCTGCCGGTGGTGCTGATCGATGAGCGCTCCAGCTCGGTTGAGGCTGCGCAGCGCTTTGCGCGCGAGCGCGCCGATGGGCGCAAGCGCCGCCGCGACGCCGACGCGCTGGACGCGATGGCCGCCGCGGTGATCGTCGAGCGCTGGTTGTCGGCGCCCGAGCAAGCCACTCTTCTTCCCTGATTCTCCCGACCTGCGATGACCACCATGCAACTCGATTCGGACGGACGCCTGCGCCACCTGCTCACCCTGGAAGGACTGCCGCGCGCTACCTTGCTGCAGCTGCTCGATCGCGCCGGCCAGATCCGCGATGCGGCGGTGGGGCGCGTGGGCAAGCGCAGCGTGCTCGCGGGCACCGCAGTGTGCACGCTGTTCTTCGAACCCTCCACGCGTACCCGCAGTTCGTTCCACCTGGCCGCGCAGCGGCTGGGGGCAGACGTGCTCAATTTCGACGCGTCCACCTCGTCCACCCGCAAGGGCGAAACCGCACGCGATACCTTGAAGAATCTCGAGGCGATGGGCGTGCGCGGCTTCGTGGTGCGTCATCCCGAAGATGGCGCGGTGGAGCGACTGGCCGAAGCCGCCGGCGAGGGCACCGCGCTGATCAATGCCGGCGATGGGCGCAGTGCGCATCCCACCCAGGGCCTGCTGGACATGCTCACCCTGCGTCAGGCCAAGGGCACGGATTTTTCCAAGCTCAAGGTGGTGATTGTCGGTGACGTGAAGCACTCGCGCGTGGCGCGCTCGGACCTGCACGCCTTGCGTACGCTGGGTGCCGGCGAGATCCGCGTGTGCGGCCCGGCCAGCCTGCTGCCCGACGACGACATGCTGGACGGCTGCGTGGTCGGCGAGGACTTCGACGCGATGCTGGAAGGCGCCGATGCGCTGATGATGCTGCGCCTGCAGCGCGAGCGCATGGAAGAAGGCCTGGTGCCATCGCTGGAGCAGTACCACGCCGACTATGGCCTGACCCGCGAGCGCCTGGCACGCGCGGGACGCGACGCGGCAGTGCTGCATCCGGGCCCGATCAATCGCGGCGTGGAGATCACCGACGAGGTGGCCGATGGCGCGCAGTCCTGCGTGCTGCGCCAGGTGGCCAACGGCGTGGCCGTGCGCATGGCGGTCCTGGAAACCCTGCTGGGCTGATGGCCCGCATACGCTGCTGCAATTGCGTGACAGCGCGATCGTAGTGAATGCAAAAAGACTGCCTTCTCACGGGCGTCGCGACAATCATCGCGACGCCCGTTTTGTTTCGTGCTTGGCTGCGTTTCCGCCAAGCAAACCCGCAGCATGGCCAGTCGCTACATCCGAACAAACTCCATTCGTCCAGCGTGACAACACCCCCGCAACGCCGCACGCTCTTACGATTCCCGATTCCCGATTCCCGATTCCCGATTCCCGATTCCCGATTCCCAATTCCCAATTCCCAATTCCCAATTCCACCTCTCAACGCCATAACACCCGCTCGCCTAAGGTAACGGTCCCTTTCAATCGCAGGAGACCGCAATGGGCATTTCGCGTCACGCCACCGCACACTGGGAAGGCGACCTCAAGACCGGCAAGGGCCAGCTCAGCACTCCGCAGAGCGGGCTGATGGAGAACACCCGGTATGCCTTCAGCAGCCGCTTCGGCGACGAAAAGGGCACCAACCCCGAAGAGTTGATCGCTGCCGCGCATGCCGGCTGCTTCACCATGGCACTGTCTGCGCAGTTGACTGAAGCCGGCTTTCCGCCGACCTCGCTGGATACGCGCGCCGATGTGGACCTGTCGATGGAAGGTGGCCCGCAGCTGTCGCAGATCCGCTTGAAGCTCAAGGCCGTGGTGCCGGGCATCGATGAAGCCGAGTTCCGCGAGCTGGCCGACACCGCCAAGAAGAATTGCCCGGTATCCAAGGCGCTGAGCGCTGTGCCGATCAGCCTGGAAACCGAGTTTTCCAGCTGACCGCGGCGCTGGCTGCGTACATCCGCGCAAGCGTCGATGTACGCAGCTGGCGGCTTGCTGAATAGGGCTTTACGCGGGCCGTTCGGTTCAGGGCGGTTTCACTGCAGCTAGCCGAGGATCGGCAGCGTGTCCTCCCTGTGAAGCTGCCGCAATGAAAACTCTTCTGCTTGGTGCGCTGGTGATGGGTCTGGCTGTTGCGGGCAACGCGACGGCGCAGCGGTACGACAACGGCTACCGCGACAATGGCCGCGGCGGCTACGAGGATGGGCGCTACGAATACGCCCGCGTGGTGCGCGTGGATCCGATCATCGTCTCGGACGCATACACAGAGCGCACCAGCGAGCGCTGCTACAACCGCACCTCCGACGGGTACTACACCAGCAACGACGGCTACTACCGCAATGACGGTGGTTATGGCGGGGCCAATCCTTCCAACCGTGGGGTTGCCAGCGTGATCGGCGGCATCGCCGGTGCAGTGCTGGGCAGCCAGGTCGGTGGCGGCAATGGACGCCTGGTCGGCACCGCGGTCGGCACCATGGCCGGCGTCGCTGCGGGCCGTTCGATCTACGAAGCCAATCACCGCTCCTACCAGGGCAATGTCAGCGTCTGCGAGCCGGTGTCCTACCGCCGTGAGCGCGACCGTGTCGACGGCTATGACGTGACCTACGAATACGGCGGCCGGATGTACCACACCCGCAGCGACTACAACCCCGGTGACCGCATCCGCGTGCGCGTGGACGTGCGCCCCGACTGAGTGTCGATGATGGGTGCTGCATCCGGAGTGCGGATGCAGCGGTTGGGGCATGGCACGTGCGGGTTGTGCAGATGTTTTGTGAAGTGGTGTCTGGAACAACATCAGGCGGTGTAGGAGTGCGCTTGCGCGCGATGAGGCATTCCCGATAACGCCCTCGCGCGCGAGCGCGCTCCTACGATGTGGTGGTTGCTGGTCCTGAGGTTTCGAATAGACAAAATGCTGCGGGAGACCGCAGCGTTTTTTCATCTCGCGCGCGGTGCGCGCTGTACGCGAAGGCTTCAGCGTCAGAGTTGCCGCACTATCCGGCCCTGGCGTTTCTTGCGTTCAATGTTCCAATGACCGATCACGAACAGCTGTCCCGTCTCCCGTGCCGGTGATGGGCAAGGGAAGTCCAATCACTCCCAATCCAGCGTGCCGCGAACCACCGTCTGCACCTGTCCACCCGACCAGACCTCGCCGTTGGCATCGATGCGCAGCTCCAGCAGCGCGTCGAAGCCGATTTCGCGGCCCTGGCTGACCACGTAGCGGCCGTCGGTGCCGGGCAAGGCATCCTTGCTATCCAGCCAGGCCGCAAGCACGGCGTTGGCGGCGCCAGAGGCGGCGTCCTCGAAGCGGCGGCCATTGCCGACGAAGGCGCGCACCGCCAGATCGTACGCGCCGGTTGCCGCTGCACGCGCGTAGGCGAACACGCCCATGCTGCCGGTGGATTCGGCCAAGGTCGCAATGGCGTTCCAGTCCGGGTCCAGGCTGCGCAAGGCGGCTTCGCTGGCCAGTTCCACCACCCACCAGGTACGCCCGCCGTCCATCAGGGCTGGCGGCAATGCGCCCAGCGGCCAGCCGCGCAGGCTGTCGCTCAGGCGTGGGTCGTCGGCCTGCACCTGTTCGGTGACGCGCGCACGCGGCGTGCGGATGGCGATGCTGCGATGGCCGGCGATCTGCTCCACGCGCAGCGGCAATTGCCCGGCGATGCCGTCCTGCACCAGCACGCCGTCGCGCGGCGCGGCCAGGCCGGCGTCGAGCACTGCATGTGCGGTGCCGACACTGGGGTGGCCGGCGAACGGCACCTCTTTTTGCGGCGAAAACATGCGCAGGCGATAACTGCTGGCGGCGTCGGAGGCCGGAAACACGAAGGTGGTTTCCGGCAACTTGGTCCAGCGCGCAATGGCCTGCATCGCGGCATCGTCCAGGCCTTCCGCGTCGAGCACCACCGCCAACGGGTTGCCGCTGCCGGGGCGGGCCGAGAACACATCCAGTTGCAGGAATCGACGCGTGGTCATGGGAGCGGGTCCGCGAGCAGGGCGCGGCAGCTTACCAAGCGATGCGGCCTTCGATCACTTGCTGCGTCGCCCCGCCGATCCATACATCGCCGGCGGCGTCGACTTCCACCTCCACGCGGCCATCGCGGCCGACCTCGCGGCCCTGGCTGGCGACGTAGCGGCCCTGCCTGCCCGGCAGCCGGTCCTCGGCCAGCAGGCGCGCAGCGATGCAGGCATTGGCGCTGCCGGTGACGGGGTCTTCGGGGATGCCGTCGCCCGGGCAGAACTCACGCACCACCAGATCTTCCGCCTCGGTGGCTGCGGCGGCATAGATGGCCAGCCCGACCGCCCCGCTGGCGGCGGTGAGTGCGGCGATGGCGGCCAGGTCGGGCACGGCCGTCCGCACCGCGGCCTCGTCGGCCAGCTCCAGCAACCACCAGCTGGGCCCGTTGTTCCACAGGGCAGGCGCCTGCGCGCTCATGGCGAACGCTCGGGTGACCTGCGCCAGCGCAGCGGCGTGGTGCGTGCCGGTGTCACTGCACTGCGCGCGCGGCGCGCGCAGACGCACCAGCACCACGTCGTGACGGTCGAATACATCCACCGGCAGCACGCCGGCGGCGCATTGCTGGTACAGCCGGTTGTCCTGGCGGTATCCCACCAGGCCGTGCGTCCTGGCGACCCAGGCAGCGCCCACGCTGGGGTGCCCGGCAAACGGCAGCTCCGCGCGCGGGGTGAAAATGCGGATGTGGTAATCCGCGCCCGGCGCGCTGACCGGCAGGAAAAACACCGTCTCCGACAGGTTCAGCCAGGCAGCAATCTGCTGCATCTGTTGCGCTGACAGTGCGCCGGCATCGACGACCACGCCCAGCGGGTTGCCAGCGCCAGGGCGGTTGGAGAAAACATCCAGTTGCAGGTAGCGAAATGTGCGCATCAGGGCGGCCGTTACGGTGAAAGGACAGTGCGCGCAGACAGCGATGGCTGCAGCCGCGCGGGGTGCATGGGCGCGATGGTGCCTGGCAGCGCGGCTGTGACGCGAGGAGGGGTCATGGCTGGGATATTGGCAGTAGAATCGGAGGTTCCGCCCGGCGTACCGGGCAACTCCCCCCATCCTAAACGCCCACATCTAATGTCAGCTTCCCTTTCTACCGATCGTTGGATCGTCCTCAAGTTCGGCGGCACCTCGGTGTCGCGTCGTCATCGCTGGGACACGATTGGAAAACTGGCGAGCAAACGGGCGAACGAGACCGGCGGCCGCGTGCTGGTGGTGGTGTCTGCACTGTCGGGCGTCACCAACGAGCTCACTGCCATCGCCGATGGTGCTGCCGACAGCGCGCAGCGCGTGGCGGCACTGGAACTGCGGCATCGCGAATTCCTTGCCGAGCTCGAGCTCGATGCCGACGCAGTGCTGGGTGCGCGGCTTGCCGCGTTGCACGCATTGGTGGGCGATGCACGCGCTGCCAGCCGCACGCTCGACTGGCAGGCCGAGGTGCTGGGGCAGGGCGAATTGCTGTCTTCCACCATCGGTGCGGCCTATTTGCATGCCAACGGCCTGGACATGGGTTGGCTGGATGCGCGGGAGTGGTTGTCGGCGTTGCCGCCGCAGCCCAACCAGAGCGAGTGGTCCAAGCGCTTGTCGGTGTCGTGCCAGTGGCAATCCGATGCCGCATGGCGGGCGCGTTTCGATGCGCAGCCCACGCGCCTGCTGATCACGCAGGGCTTTATTTCGCGGCATGCCGATGGCGGCACCGCGATTCTGGGGCGTGGCGGTTCGGATACTTCGGCGGCGTATTTCGGTGCACTGCTCGGCGCCAGCCGGGTGGAAATCTGGACCGACGTGCCCGGCATGTTCAGCGCCAATCCGAAGGAAGTGCCGGATGCGCGTCTGCTGACCCGCCTGGACTATTACGAAGCGCAAGAAATCGCCACCACCGGCGCCAAGGTGCTGCATCCGCGCTCGATCAAGCCCTGCCGCGACTCCGGCGTGCCGATGGCGATCCTGGATACCGAACGCCCGGATCTGCCAGGCACCAGCATCGATGGCAGCGCCGAACCAGTGCTTGGCGTCAAGGCGATCAGCCGCCGCAACGGCATCGTGCTGGTGTCGATGGAAGGCATCGGCATGTGGCAACAGGTCGGCTTCCTGGCCGATGTGTTCACGCTGTTCAAGAAGCATGGCTTGTCGGTGGATCTGATCGGCTCGGCCGAAACCAACGTCACCGTGTCGCTGGATCCGTCCGAAAACCTGGTCAACACCGATGTACTGGCGGCGTTGTCGGCAGACCTGTCGCAGATCTGCAAGGTCAAGATCATCGTGCCGTGCGCGGCGATCACGCTGGTCGGGCGCGGCATGCGCTCGCTGCTGCACAAGCTGTCTGACGTGTGGGCCACGTTCGGGCAGGAGCGCGTGCACATGATTTCGCAGTCGTCCAACGACTTGAATCTGACCTTCGTCATCGACGAATCCGATGCCGACGGCCTGTTGCCGATTTTGCATGCGGAATTGATCGACAGTGGCGCCATGCCGGTCAGCGAAGGTGAGGTGTTTGGCCCACGCTGGCGTGAAATCATCGGTTCGGTGCGCCCGCGGCCCACGCCGTGGTGGCACGCCGAGCGCGCGCATCTGCTGACGCTGTCCAAGGCCGGCACGCCGCGTTACGTGTATCACCTGCCCACGGTGCGCGCGCGTGCGCAAGCGCTGGCACAGATTGCCGCGGTGGACCAGCGCTATTACGCGATCAAGGCCAACTCGCATCCGGCCATCCTGATGGCGCTGGAACAGGCTGGATTCGGCCTGGAATGCGTCTCGCACGGCGAATTGCGCCGTGTGTTCGACACGTTGCCGGAGCTGTCGCCGCGCCGCGTGTTGTTCACGCCGAGTTTCGCGCCGCGTAGCGAATACGAGGCCGCGTTTGCGCTGGGCGTGACCGTCACCGTGGACAACGTCGAAGCGCTCAAGCGCTGGCCGGAGGTGTTCCGCGGCCGCAACGTGTGGCTGCGCATCGACCTGGGCCACGGCGATGGCCACCACGAGAAGGTCAACACCGGCGGCAAGGCGTCCAAGTTCGGGTTGTCGTCCACGCGCGTGGATGAGTTCGTCGAGTTGGCACGCACGCTGGAAGTCACCATCACCGGAGTGCATGCGCATCTGGGCAGCGGCGTGGAGACCGGCGAACACTGGCGGATGATGTACGACGAACTGGCCGGCTTCGCGCGCCGCATCGGCACCGTGGAGACCATCGACATCGGCGGTGGGCTGCCAATTCCCTACAGCGCCGAAGACGAGCCGTTCGACCTGGAGCTGTGGGCCAAGGGGCTAGCCGAGGTCAAGGCCGTGCATCCGGGCTTCCGCCTGGCGATCGAGCCTGGCCGTTATCTGGTGGCCGAGGCGGGCGTGTTGCTGGCCCAGGCGACCCAGGTGATCGAAAAGGACGGCATCCATCGCGTCGGCCTGGATGCCGGCATGAACAGCCTGATCCGCCCGGCGTTGTACGACGCCTGGCACGACATCGAAAACCTCAGCCAGCTCGGTGCGCCTGCCGATGGCAGCTTCGATGTGGTGGGGCCGATCTGCGAATCCTCCGATGTGTTCGGCAAGCGCCGCCGCCTGCCTGCGGCTACCGCACCGGGCGATGTGATGCTGATCGCCGATGCCGGCGCGTATGGGTATTCCATGGCCAGCACCTACAACCAGCGGGAGTTGCCGCGCGAAGAGGTGATCGATGCGGCCACTGGCTGAGTTCATCGCGCTGAGCACGCTGGCCGGTGGTGTGTCGATGGTGGTGTCCACCGCCATCGACATGGCCGGCCAGGCGATGCCGTGGACCGATAGCCTGAAGTGGGCGCTGCCCGCGCTGGTCGCTGCCGGCGTAGGCGCATGGGGTGCGGCGCGCTGGCAGCGTTGGCGCCAGCGTCGCGCGCCGGCGCAGCATGCCGGCGGCATGGCGTTGCGCACGCTGGTGTTGAACGCACTCAGCTATCCGCCGCTGTTGTTGTTGTATCTGGTGATCGCGTTGGCAGTCACTGGCAGCGCAGAAGTCATTGGCTCGGAGGCACTGCTGCTGGTGTTCCTCATCGGTTGCCTGCCGCTGCTGTGGGCCGCTGTGCCGTTTTCCATCATCGAATATTTCCTGTGCCGGCGTTATCTGCGTCGCGCACGTGTGCCTGCAGGGTGTGTATGAGCGCTTTCGACAAACATCAGGTGTCCACGTTCCGCTTTGTCCGCTGCGCGCTGGATGCGCAGACCGGCGTGGCGACGCTGGTGTATGCCTTCGACCAGGGGCCGGAACTGGTGGAGACCGTGGCGGTGCCCGGTGCCCCGTTCGTGCTGGACGCCACGCGTGCGGCGGCCGTGCAACAGGCCTTGCGCCTGCTGCACCTGGTCGCCGGTGTCAGCTACTACAAGGCGGCGGTGCCGCCGACCATCCAGATCGACGACTACGCCATCGATGCGAAGACCGCCGCACTGGTGGAAAGCGTCTATCTGCACGGCCTGGGCGAATTCGCCTACCGCAATGGCTTGAGCCTGCACGGCAAGATCCACTTCCCGGTGACCGCGCCGGCGGCCGACCAGGCACCGGCCGCAGGGCTGCGCGAGCATGCGCTGGTGGCCATCGGCGGCGGCAAGGATTCGCTGGTCAGTATTGAAGCGCTGCGGCAGGCCGGGGTGGATCAGACCGTCAGCTGGATTGGCGGTTCGCAATTGATCCGCGCCTGCGCCGAGCGGACCGGGCTGCCGGTGCTCAACATCGGCCGCGTGCTGGCGCCGGAGTTGTTCGAGCTCAATCGTCAGGGCGCCTGGAACGGGCACATCCCGGTGACGGCGGTGAATTCGGCCATTTTGGTGTTGTCGGCGCTGCTCACCGGCGTGGACCAGGTGGTGTTCTCCAACGAGCGTTCGGCCAGCTATGGCAGCCAGATTCCTGGCACCGGCGAGGTCAATCACCAGTGGTCCAAGGGCTGGGCGTTCGAGCAAGCCTTTGGGGAGTACGTGCAGCAGCATGTTGCCGCCGACCTGCGTTATTACTCGCTGCTGCGCCCACTTTCCGAACTTGCGGTGGCACGGCAATTCGCCAAGACCGATCACTACGACGCGCATTTTTCCAGCTGCAACCGCAATTTCCACATCATGGGCGAGCGGCCGGTGCATCGCTGGTGCGGGGTGTGCCCCAAATGCCATTTCGTGTTTCTGGCGTTGGCGCCGTTCATGCCCAAGACGCGCCTGGTCAAGATCTTCGGGCGCAACCTGCTCGACGATGCCGCCCAGGCCGGCGGCTACGATGCGTTGCTGGAATTCCAGGACCACAAGCCGTTCGAATGCGTGGGCGAGGGGCGCGAGTCGCGTGCCGCGATGGCGGTGCTGGCCACCCGTGCGGAATGGAAGGAAGACGCGCTGGTGAAGCGGTTTATCCGCGAGATCCAACCGCAGCTGGAGCAGGACGCACTGCAGCTGCAGCCCCTGATGACCATCAATGGCGAGCACCGCGTTCCTTCGGCGCTGTGGGAGCGCGTGCGTGCGAATTTCGCAGCTTGAGGGCAAGGCGGTTGCGTTGTGGGGATGGGCGCGCGAAGGGCGCACCGCCTATTGCGCGCTGCGCCAACAGCTGCCTACGCAGGCGCTGACGGTCTTTTGTAACGCCGAAGAGGCACGCGACGTTGCCGCATTGGCAGACCCCGCGTTGCAGGTGCAGATCGAAGCGAGCGCACAGGCGCTGGCCGCGTTCGAGGTCGTGATCAAGTCACCGGGCATCAGCCCGTACCGTGAGGAGGCACGCGCCGCCGCCGCGCAGGGCACGCGCTTCATCGGCGGCACCGCGCTGTGGTTTGCCGAACACGCGCAGCCGGACGGCTACGTGCCGGGCGCGATCTGCGTGACCGGCACCAAGGGCAAGAGCACCACCACCGCGCTGCTGGCGCATCTGTTGCGCGCCGGCGGCCATCGCACCGCGCTGGTCGGCAATATCGGCCAGCCGTTGCTGGAAGTGCTCTCCCCACAGCCGCCGCCTGCGTACTGGGCGATCGAGCTGTCCAGCTACCAGACTGGTGAGGTGGGGCGCAGTGGCGCACGCCCGGAGTTGGCGCTGGTGCTGAACCTGTTTCCCGAGCATCTGGACTGGCACGGCAGCGAAGCGGCGTATGTGCGCGACAAGCTGGCGCTGGTGACCGACGGCCGCCCGCGCATCGCGCTGCTCAATGCCGCCGACCCGCATCTGGCGCAGCTGCAGCTGCCTGAGAGCGAGGTGCGCTGGTTCAATCATCCCGATGGCTGGCACCTGCGTGGCGACGTGGTCTATCGCGGCCAACAGCCGATTTTCGATACTGCCAAGGTGCCGCTGCCGGGGGAACACAACCGGCGCAACCTGTGCGCCGTGCTGGCGGCAGTGGAGGCCCTGGGCCTGGATGCGGCGGCATTGGCGCCGGCGGCACTGACCTTTCGTCCGTTGCCCAACCGGCTGCAGTGGCTCGGCAGCGTGGACGGCATCGCATACGTCAACGATTCCATCAGCACCACACCGCATGCCTCGCTGGCGGCCTTGGCCTGCTTCGCACAACAGCGTGTGGCGCTGCTGGTGGGTGGGCACGACCGTGGGCTGGACTGGCAGGACTTCGCCGCGCACATGGCGCAGCAGGCGCCGTTGGAAATCGTCACCATGGGCGCCAACGGCCCGCGCATCCATGCGTTGCTGGCACCACTGGCGCAGAGCGCCGGCTTTGGCCTGCATGCCGCCGATAACCTGGCGCATGCGATGCAGCTGGCACGCAGCGCACTCGGTGCACAGGGCGGGCTGGTGCTGCTGTCGCCCGGCGCGCCCAGCTTTGGCGTGTACAGCGATTACGTGGCGCGTGGCCGCCACTTTGCGCAGCTGGCGGGGTTCGATCCTGCGGCGATCAGTGCGATTCCCGGCCTGGGTGTGCAGTAGCTCCAAGCTGTTGGTCGCGTTACGCGTGCCAAGCCGGTGGTCTGTTTTGTCGTAATGGATGGCGGGCCAGCCACGGGCTGCGCGCCGTCACCATCCAGGCACCACGCAAACGCCTAGACTCGCTGCACATCCCCGGGAGCATGTGCATGCAGACGCAATCGAAATGGAAACGCGCCGGTCTGGCCGGCCTGTTGGCGTTGATGGCCGGTCCGGCCATGGCCGCGATGCAGGCCAAGCCGCTGGAATGGACCATCGGCAAGGACAGCTTTAGCGGCGTGCTGGTGTACGACGATGCCGGCCCTGCCAAGCGCCCGGGCCTGGTGATGGTGCCCAATTGGCGCGGGGTCAACGACTCGGCGGTGACCAAGGCCAAGCAGCTGGCCGGCGACGACTACGTGGTGCTGGTTGCGGACGTCTACGGCAAGGGCATCCGGCCCAAGAACGACACCGAAGCCGGCGCGCAGGCCAGGACGCTGCGCGATGACCGGGCCACGCTGCAGGCGCGTGCACTCAAGGCGGTGGATGTGCTCAAGGCGCAGGCCGGCAGCGCACCGCTGGATGCAGCACGTATCGGTGCGGTGGGTTTCTGTTTTGGCGGGACCACGGTGCTGGAACTGGTGCGCGCGGGCGCGCAGTTGGCCGGCGTGGTCAGCCTGCACGGGGGTATTTCCACACCCGCGCCGGCGGCCGCCAACTCCGCGAAGACGCCGATGCTGGTGCTCAACGGCGCCGATGACAAGAGCGTGACCCAGGCCGACATCGCCGCGTTCGAAACCGAAATGAACGGCGCTGGCGCGGACTGGCAGTTCGTGAATTTCAGCGGCGCGGTGCATTGCTTCGCCGAAGCCGATGCCAACAGCCCGCCGGGCTGTTTGTACAACGCGCGTGCGGCCAAACGTGCGTTCGGCATGCTGCACGGGTTCTTCGACGAACGTTTCGGTAAGTGAGTGGGGCGCTGGCGTGCGGCATGTCCTGCGCGCCAGCGTTTCCACGTGGCCGGCTGCAGCGGCCGTGTTTCAGCGCGTCACTGTTGAAGCGCGGTGGTGCATATCGTTTGGCTGAGCGTTGTCAGCTGTTGTGGCCTGCAGGACCGCCCTGCAGGGCGGTGCCGGACTGGCAACCACAAGCGCGTTGCAGGGCACTTGCTCGGTGGCGGCGCCGGAAAGTTGCCCAGCGCCGCGTGTTGCGATCAGTGCGTCCGTTCCACCGCATAACGCGCCAGGCCGCGTAATGCGGCCACTGCCGGGCTCGGCGGCAAGCCGTCCAGGGCCTGTTCGGCGGCGGCGGCGTATTCGGCGGCGCGCTGGCGGCTGTAATCGAGCCCACCGGTCGCGCGGATGGCCGTCAACACCTCCGGCATTGCTTCGGCATCGCCCTGTTCGACGATCTGCCGCAGGCGCTGCTGGGTGGCGGCATCGGAATGCGCAATGGCGTGGATCAGCGGCAGGGTGGCCTTGCCCTCGGCCAGGTCGTCGCCCAGGTTCTTGCCCAGGTCGGTGGCATCGGCGGCGTAGTCGAGCACGTCGTCGGCGATCTGGAACGCAAAGCCCAGCTGCATGCCGTAGTCGTACAGACGCTGCTGCACGTCGGCATTCGCGCCCGAGGCCAGTGCGCCCAGGCGCGTGCCGGCGGCAAACAGCACCGCGGTCTTGCGCTCGATCACGCGCAGGTACGCGGCTTCATCGGTGTCGGGGTTGTGTACATGCAAGAGCTGCAGCACTTCGCCTTCGGCGATGCGGTTGGTGGTGTCGGCCAGGATCTGCATCACTTCCATGCGGTCCAGTTCGACCATCAGCTGGAAGCTGCGCGAATACAGGAAGTCGCCCACCAGCACGCTGGGTGCGTTGCCCCACAGTGCATTGGCGGTGCTGCGGCCGCGGCGCAGGTCTGATTCGTCCACCACGTCGTCGTGCAGCAGCGTGGAGGTGTGGATGAACTCGATGATCGCCGCAAGCTGGTGGTGCTCCGGCCCGGAGCCGCCCGCGGCGTGGCCGGCCAGCATCACCAGCATCGGGCGCAGGCGTTTGCCGCCGGCGGAGATGATGTGATCGGCAATCTGGTTGATCAGCACGACGTCCGACGCCAGACGGCGGCGGATCAAGGCATCGACCGCCGCCATGTCGGGCGCGGCGAGGGACTGGATCTGGGGCAGGCCCAGTACGGTGGGGAGGTCTTGGGCGATGGTCATGCGCAGGCAAATCGAGATGTCGGCCGATTATAGGTGCCCGGGCCAGATCCGTCCCGCCGCGCCTGTTCCAGCCCTGGCGCGGTGGCCCCGGAACCAGCTGTGGCGGGCATTTCGCGGCTGCCGGTGCGCAGGATCCCGACCCCGCCACGCGCGGTTGTCCGGCCTGCCGGCGGGGGAACGCGTCAGGTGCGGTGGCGGGCAGGTGCGGTAACATTGGCCCCCAGAACAGACATTCATCGCCTCGCGCCCCACGGCGCCGGCGCACCATCTCGGAAGCACCTATGGCCCGCGGCATCAACAAAGTCATCCTCGTCGGCAACCTCGGCAACGATCCCGACACCAAGTACACCCAGGCCGGCATGGCGATCACCCGCGTGAGCCTGGCCACCACCAGCATGCGCAAGGACCGCGAAGGCAATAACCAGGAACGCACCGAGTGGCATCGCGTGGTGTTTTTTGGAAAATTGGGCGAGATCGCCGGTGAGTACCTGCGCAAGGGCTCGCAGGTGTATGTCGAAGGCGAGCTGCGCTACGACAAGTACACCGGCCAGGACGGCGTAGAGAAGTACAGCACCGACATTGTCGCCAACGAGATGCAGATGCTCGGCGGCCGCGGTGAAGGCGGCGGCGGTGGCATGGGCGGCGATCGCCCGCAGCGCACGCAGGCCCCGCGCCAGCAGCAGGGTGGCGGCGGTGGTGGTGGCGGTCAGGACTACGCACCGCGCCGTCAGCAGCCGGCCCAGCAGCAGTCGGCGCCGCCGATGGACGATTTTGCGGACGACGATATCCCGTTCTGATCCCGGCGATCGTTGCTTGCACACTCGAAAGGCCTGCTCGCGCGGGCCTTTTTCGTTGGCGGAACGGCGTGGTGAGCGACGCGGCAGAGTGACTTCTGCGCAAGCTTTCGCCATTGCGTCGTCAAATACTTGCCGATGCAATTCATGGCAATGCAATGCATTGCAGCCCAGCGCAATGCAGTGATCGCAGCGTCCCTCAGCCGCGCTCGCCGCATAGCACCGACTGCAGGAACGCGATGACCTGTGGCTGTCGCTGCATCCGGCTCAGCTGCGCGGCGGTCCAGCCGCCGAGTTCGTCGATGGGGTCGTGCTGGAACCAGCGGCTGGCTTCGTGCGCGGGTACGAGCAGGCCGGCCAGCTGAAGGAATGCGGTGTCGGGGCAGGGCGGTGGCGCGAGGTTCGCTGGCATCGGGTGGTATCTGGCGTCCAGGGGGCGGCACTGACCGTGGCAGGCCGATGTCGGTGACATGTCGTCAGCGCGCAGCGGCGGCGTTGTCTGCCACGACGACATTTGGCCGACATCGCTGCGGCACGCTGCCGCCGCACCGCTGCGATAGGCGCCAATCCGGTCGGCCACGACAGCGCGGCACTCCTTCCCCTCAAGACGCCCGCCCATGACTTGCTCCCGCCTTGCGCTCGCTGCGCTGTTCGCACTGCCCGCCATTGCCGTCGCCCAGACCACCCCGCAGACCGATCCATCGCTGTCCGAGCAAGGTCGGTATCGCTGGGGCATCGGCGTGGGCGTGGTGGCGTCGGACAGCCCGTTTGCCGGCGAGGGAACGCGCACCAATCCGATCCCGCTGATCCTGTTCGAAGGTGAGCGCTTCTTCTTCCGCGGCATCACCGGCGGGGCGCATCTGGTCCAGGGCGACAGCTTCGGCCTGGATGCCATCGTGGCGCTGCGCCTGGATGGCGTGGCTGCGGACGATCTGGGCGTGGCCGAACTGGCCCGCAATGGCATCGACCGTGCCCTGCTGGACGACCGCGACGACAGCCTGGACATGGGCCTGGTCGGTGCGTGGCGCGGTGCCGCCGGCGAGCTGGAACTCACTGCCAAGGCCGATGTCACCGGTACCAGCGAAGGCTATGAACTGACCGCCCGTTACGGCTACGCCTTCGCTGTCGGGCGTGGCCAGCTGACTCCGAGCATCAGTGTCAGTCACCTGTCCAAGGACATGGCCAACTATTACTACGGCACGCTCGATGCCGAGGTCGCTCGCGGCGTCGTGGACTACAAGCCGGGCGCAGCGACCGTGCCGACAGTGGGGCTGACCTATATGCGGCCGATCGGCAAACGCTGGCAGTTCCTGACCCGGCTGCAGTACAGCGTGTTGCCCGATGCGCTGAGTGACAGCCCGCTGCTCGCGCCGGATAGCGACGGAGTCGGCTCGGTGTTGATCGGGTTCTCGCGGGGCTTTTGATGGGCCGCACTCAAGTGATGCCCGGCGCCACAAGCCGCGCGGCCAGGGTAGTCCGCACATGATCGCCGCCACGCTGCTGTGTGTGATCGCCAGCTGGATTGCAGCGATGACCTACTTCTACCGTTTCCGCGGCCAGGCGCGCTACGCCAGCCTGCGCCAGTACCTGCGCAAGAGTTGGCCGGTGTTCGCGCTGCCGAACGTCATCCTGTATGCCTTCACCCGCACGGCGGCGCGCGGGCCGTTCGTGCCGCTGGAGCTATATCGCAAGCTTCCGGCCTTGGCGCAGCACTGGGAGTGCATCCGCGACGAAGCGATGGCCTTGCTGGGAGATGGCAGCTTTGACGAGGTGCGGCGCGACGGCTCACCGGCCGCGTTCGATGTGGGCTTCCGCACCTTCTACAAATACGGGTGGAGTCGCTACTACCTGCGCTGGTATGGCGCGCCGCATGCCTCCGCACGTGCCAGCTGCCCGCGCACGCTGGACCTGTTGGCCGGCTACCCGGAGATCCATGCGGCGATGTTCGCCGTGTTGCCGCCACGTTCGGTGCTGACGCCGCATGCCGACCCGTTGGGCTGCTCGTTGCGCTATCACCTGGGCCTGGCCACGCCCAATGCGGCGCAGTGCTTCATCAATGTGGACGGACGCAACCGTGCCTGGCAGGACGGCGACGCGTTCGTGTTCGACGAGACCTATCTGCACTTCGTGCGTAACGATACCGATGCGCCGCGGCTGATCCTGATGTGCGATGTGGAGCGGCCGATGCGCTGGCCAGGGCGGTGGTTCAACCTGGTCTATACGCAGCTCGCACGTGCGGCGCGGACGCCCAATGACGCGCGCGACCGGCGCGGCCCGGTGAGCGCGTTGTATGCGGCTGTCGCACCGCTGATGGCCTACGGAAGGCGCCTGCGCGCGCAGCACCGCCCGCTATATGCCTTGCTCAAGTGGACGATCAATCTGAGTCTGCTGGGCGCCATGCTTGCACTGCTTGCTGCCGGGGTTGGTGTGCTGCGATGGCTGCTGCATGGCTGAGCGCAGGCACCGTTGGGCGGTGCGCTGGTGGTGCGGCCTGCGGGCATCGGCCCAGGCCATGGAGCGCGCGCTGCGTATGATGTTTCCATTCCCGAGAATTGCCATGTCGATGACGCATCCGGTCGCCCAGGCGCAGGTTCTGCAGGTCCTCATCATCGAGGACAACCGCGCCCTGGCAGCCAATATCTTCGATTACCTGGAAGCCTGCGGCCACCGCCCGGATGCGGCGCCGGACGGGCAGTCGGGCTTGAACCTGGCGATCAGCAACCGCTACGACGCGATCATCCTGGACTGGATGTTGCCGCGCATGGACGGCATGAGCGTGCTGCGCAGGTTGCGCGAAGAACACGCCTGCCGTACGCCGATCATCATGCTTACCGCCAAGGACCAGCTGGAAGGCAAGCTGCTGGGTTTCGAGAACGGGGCCGACGACTACCTGGTCAAGCCGGTGGCGTTGCCGGAACTGGAAATCCGCGTGCGCGTGATGGTGAGCCGTGCCCGCGCCAGCGCGGCGGCGGGCAACGTGCTGCAGGTGCATGACCTGCGCTACGACCTGGACCGCCTGGCGGTGTCGCGCGGCACCCGCGCGGTGGTGCTGTCCGGTACCTTGCGCACGGTGCTGGAACTGCTGATGCGGGAATCACCGCGTGTGGTGCGGCGTGACCGGTTGGAGCAACTGATCTGGGGCGATGCGGTGCCCGAAGGCGACCTGTTGCGCTCGCATATGCATGTGCTGCGGCGCGCGCTGGATCACGACGGCGAGCAGAAGCTGCTGCAGACCGTCACCGGCGTCGGTTATCGGCTGGGCGGGCCGGCCGAATGAGCCGAGACGGCCGCCTGCGCAGCCTGCAGTGGTTGATCAGCGCCAGCCTGCTGATGTCGTGCGCGGTGCTGGCGTTGGGGTTGTCGGTGCAGGGCTTTTTGAGCCAGGAACTGATCGAAGATCCGATCTGGCGGCAGCTGCTCACCGCAAGTACGCAGAACGTCACGCGCGTGCCGCCCGAGCGCCTGCAGCAGGCCTTGCCCAGCACTGGCCCGGTGAAAGGCTGGCTGCTGCGCGACGGTGCGCCGTTGCCGGCGAGCATGCCGCCCTTCTTCGCCGAGCTGGCACCCGGTTACTACGGCGAAGGCCAGCTGGACACGCAGGGCGACCCCTCTATCGCGGCAAAATTCCTGTCCATCATTCGGCCGCACTGGGGGCCGTTCGCCAACGATGCAGATGGCACGCGACTCGATCGCAGCTATTCGGCGCTGGTCACCGCGCTACCGCAAGGGCGGCTGATCATGAGCATCGACATCACCGCGCTGGAGGACAAACAAAATGGCAGCGTACAGCTCAGCGTGCTGTTCTTTATCTGCAATCTGGCGATGATCGGGCTGGTGATCTGGTGGCTGTTCCTTGGCTTTGCGCGGCCGGTGCAGGACCTTGCCAGGCGCATGCGCCGGCTGGATCCGTTGCAGCCGGCGCAGCGGCTGCCCACCGACTACGGCAAGAGCGAACTCAACACCATCGCGCGCGAGGCGAACGCGCATCTGGAACGCGTGGAGCGCGCGATCGAGCGCGAACGCAGTCTGCTGGATCAGGCCAGTCATGAGTTCCGCACGCCCTTGGCGGTGATTTCCGGCGCGGCCGATGTGCTGCACAAGCAGCAACTGCCGGAGCGGGCGCAGGGGCCGTTGCACCGGATCGACGAGGCAGTGGACAACCTCACCCGCATCATGGAAGCGCTGCTCTACCTCTCGCGCGAATCCACCCCGGCCGAGCGGCAGCAGGTGACCATCCTGCACGCGCTACTGCCCGAACTGGTGCAGGACCACCTGTATCTGCTTTCGGAAAAACCGGTGGAGGTGGTGGTCACCGCGCTGGAGCCACTCACGCTGCACGCACCGGAATCGATGGTGCGCATTGCGGTGGGCAACCTGCTGCGCAACGCGGCCGATCACACCTACGTGGGGCAGATCGAGGTGAGCCTGCACGCGCACCGGTTGAGCATCCGCGACTCCGGCGACGGCTTCGATACCGCGCTGGCGGCGCAACGCTATACCGCGTCATTGAAGCAATCGGTGAAGCAAGGCGGTGGCGCGGGACTGGGGCTGTTCCTCACCCGGCGCATCTGCGAACGCTTCGGTTGGCGCCTGCATCTGGAATCCTCTGCGGCGCAGGGCACGCTTGCGGTGATCGACTTTCAGCCGTAGTCGCCGCGATTTGCCAACGCTGACAGCGAAGGGCAGTCACAGCGATCTCTCTGGCGATTGCAAACAGCCCTGGGCAACATCACGCCACCCGCGCGCAAACGACGACCACCCGCAAACAACGTGGCAGCTCAGGCAGACGTCCGGTCCCGGCCGCCCTGTTTGGCCCGATACAACGCTCCATCGGCGTCGCGCACGATCGCATCGGGTGTCAGCGGTGTTTCGCCCGGTTCAAAGGTGGCAGCGCCAACGCTGACGGTCACATGTGCACTGGTCGGGCTGGTCAGATGCATCAACTCCAGTTCCGCCACCGCCGTGCGAATGGCATCGGCCAGGCGCAGCGCGCCGGCGACGTCGGTGTGCGGCAGGATCATGCCGAATTCCTCGCCGCCGTAGCGCGCGGCGATGTCGTCGCTGCGCCGGGCGCAGCCGGCAATCGCGCCTGCGATCAGGCGCAGGCAGGCATCGCCGTTGACGTGCCCGTAGGTGTCGTTGTAGAGCTTGAAGTGGTCGACATCGATCATCAGCACCGACAGCGGCGCCTGCGTGTGTACGGCATCCTGCAAGGCCTCAGACAGGCGGTGGTCGAAGGCGCGCCGGTTGGCGATACCGGTCAAGGCATCCACCCAGACCTCCGAGCTGAGCCGCGCTTCATTGCGATGCATGCGGCGCAGCTGCAGGTCCAGCCAGATGCCCACCGCCAGCAGCAGCACGAAGCCGAGCACGGCAATGATGATGCGTTGGCGTGCGGATGCGCGCCAATTGGCCAGCGCATCGTCCACTGCCACGCCGGTGAGCACGGTGAGTGGATAGGGCCGGGCCGGCACAAAACTGGAGATGCGTTGCACCCCATCCAGCGGAGAGCGGTAGGCGAGCGTGCCGCGGCGCTCGTTGCGCATGGTCACGTACAGCGACGTGCCCGCGATCGAGCTGGCGGTCTGGTCGTCGCGCTCCGGCCGCCGCACGATCACCACGCCATCATCGTTGAACAGGCCGATGGTGCCGTGATCCCCAACCTGGAAGCGGCTGTAGTAGTCCTGGAAATACTTCAGCCGCAGCGTCACCAGCGCCACGCCATCGAACTCGCCGCTCGGCGTCGTGAGGCGGCGGCTCAATGTGATCACCCAGTGCCCGTCCGAGCGGCTCTGCACCGGTGGCCCGACGAACACCAGTGCGTCGCGGTGGTCGCGGTGGTACTTGAAATACGCGCGGTCGGCATTGTTGTGTGTGCGCGGCAGGCTGCCCAGCGACGAGTTCACCCAGTGGCCATCGGCGGCGTAGATGAAAATGCCATGCAGGCGCTCCGAGCGGCGGGCCTCACTGACCAGAAACGCATGCATCGCCGCATGTTCGTTTGCCGAGCCGCGGTCCTGCTGCAGGCGTGCAACCAGCCCCGACAACACCGCATCGGCGATGGTCATGGTGTCGCTGGCGTGCTGCGCCAGCGAGTCGGCCAGGTTCAACGACTGCGTCTGCGCGGCCTGCAAGGCGCTGACGCGCTCCTCATGGATCGACCAGTATTCGGAACCGAGCAGAAGTATCCACGATGCGGTCAACACGAAATGCAGCGCGATGCGCTGTGCACGTTGCCGCCACTGCTTGCTTGTCGACACCACTGTGTTTCCTTGTCCAGGACGCAGAGCCGATGCAACCGCCATGCCAGCGTACGTGGTGGCGCCCGATGCCAGCCAGGCGCGCCGCGCGTGCAATCCGGATTTGTGACTGACAGCTCAGCCCATCGCGGCCGCGGTTTCTGATGTCGCGGTATAGCCCGCTTGCCTGCTACGTTGGCAATGCACTGCTAACCCAGGTCCGCTGCAATTGTTCACGGCGTGGCAAGTGCACACAGCAGACGCGACCGCATGCGCGTAACGGCGCGCGTGGTATCCCGGGCGGCCCATCAGTATGAGGAGACCACGATGCGTGGCATTCGTTTGCAGCAACCAGCAGGCTTGGCGTCACTGACCTCCGTTGAGTTGCCCGATCCCGGCCAGCCCGCGGCAGGCCAGATCCGCGTGCGGCTGCATGCCAGTTCGCTGAATTTCCATGACCTGGGCATTGTCAGCGGACAGATGCCAACCGCCGATGGCCGCATCCCGATGTCCGACGGTGCTGGCGTGGTGGAAGCGGTAGGCGAGGCCGTCAGCGATTTCGCCGTGGGCGACCACGTGGTGTCTACGTTCTTCCCGCAGTGGCTGGACGGTGAGCCGTTGCATGCAGGCTTTGCCACCACGCCTGGCGACGGCGTAGACGGCTATGCACGCTCGGCCGTGGTCGCGGCTGCGCAGGCTTTCACGCATGCGCCGCGCGGCTATAGCCATGCCGAAGCCGCCACCTTGACCACCGCCGGCGTCACGGCGTGGCGCGCCCTGGTGGTCAATGGCCGGATCAAGGCCGGTGACACCGTGCTGGTGCTGGGCACCGGCGGTGTGTCGATCTTTGCGCTGCAGTTCGCCAAGGCGATGGGCGCCACGGTGATCGTCACCTCGTCGTCGGACCAGAAGCTGGAGACGGCGCGTACGCTCGGTGCCGACCACTGCATCAACTATCGTCAGCACACCGAATGGGCGGCGCAGGTGCTGGAGATCACCAACGGGCGCGGTGTGGACCACGTGGTGGAAGTCGGCGGCCCGGGCACGCTGGCGCAGTCCATCAAGGCTGCGCGCGTGGGTGGGCACATCGCCTTGATCGGTGTGCTCACCGGCGCCGCGGGCCCGGTGCCCACCGCCGAGATGATGGGGCGCCAGCAACGGCTGCAAGGCTTGGTGGTGGGTAGCCGCCGGCATCAGCAGGAGTTGGTGCGGGCACTGGACGGCTTGCCGTTGCGACCGGTGATCGATCGCTCGTTTGCGCTGGAGGACATCGCCGAGGCGTTTGCGTTGCAACACGCCGGTGGTCACCTGGGCAAGATCGTGCTGGAATTCTGAGCCTGGCGCGGCGCGCGCGGGCAGGGTCCAACACCTGCCTGCGGCGCGTCATGCGATAGCGCTGCTGATGTGCGGCGTGGCGGCAGAGGGTGTCAGCGATCTCGACAGAGGTGGCGATGCGGCATGCTCGGCACATCACTGAGTGAAGGGGCCGTCTAATTCGGGCGCGGCAGTGATGAGTGTGTTTCATAGACGCATGCGGCTACAGCAGCTAATGCCGGCAGAACCGCGCCTTAGAATCGGGACAACCTACTGCATTGCCGCCATCGCGCACAGCCGCGCTCACGCGCTTGTGACCGGCAGCGCTGCACATTATTTAAGAACTGTATAAGCCAGCATTGTTGGAGATGCCAGCCATGAGAGATATCAAGATGACCCGACGCGAGGTGTTGATCGCTGGCACGGCGTCTGCCGCCAGCGTCGCTGCCAGTCAGTCCATGGCTGCAGGCGCCGCCAACGCGCTGTCGCAGCGCCAGGCCGCCGAACCCGCCAACGCATCCAGCGAGGTGGCCTTTGAAGTCAACGGCAAGCCGGTGACGCTGACGCTGGACAACCGCACCACCTTGCTGGATGCGCTGCGCGAGCATCTGCATCTGACCGGCACCAAGAAGGGCTGCGACCACGGCCAATGCGGTGCCTGCACCGTCATCGTCGACGGGCAGCGCATGAATTCCTGCCTGTCGCTGGCGGTGATGCATCAGGGCGCCAAGGTCACCACCATCGAAGGGCTCGGTACGCCCGACAAGCTGCATCCAATGCAGGCGGCCTTCGTCAAACATGATGGCTACCAGTGCGGCTATTGCACACCGGGGCAGATCTGCTCGGCGGTGGCGGTGCTGGATGAGGTCAAGCGCGGCATCCCCAGCCATGTCACCGACGATCTCACTGCCAAGACGCGGCTCACCACGGTGGAGTTGCAGGAGCGCATGAGCGGCAACATCTGCCGCTGCGGTGCGTACTCCAACATCGTCGAGGCGATCACCGAAGTTGCCGGAGACCGCGCATGAAGGCTTTCAGTTACGAGCGCGCCACCTCCCCGGCAGATGCCGCAGCCAAGGCCGCGCGTCAGCCCGGCGCCAAGTTCATCGCCGGCGGCACCAACCTGCTGGATCTGATGAAGCTGCAGATCGAAACCCCCTCGCATCTGATCGATGTCAACGGCCTCACGCTGGATACCATCGACGCGACGCCCGAGGGCGGCCTGCGTATCGGCGCGCTGGTACGCAATACCGATCTGGCCGCGGATGCACGTGTGCGCCGCGATTACGCAGTGCTCTCACGCGCATTGCTGGCCGGCGCGTCCGGGCAACTGCGCAACCGCGCCACCACTGCGGGCAATTTGCTGCAGCGCACGCGCTGCCCGTATTTCTATGACACCAACCAGCCGTGCAACAAGCGGCTGCCGGGCAGTGGCTGTGCGGCAATCGGCGGCTTCAACCGCCAGCTGGCGGTGATCGGCGCCAGCGAAGATTGCATCGCCACCCATCCCAGCGATATGGCGGTGGCCATGCGCGCGCTGGATGCGGTGGTGGAAACCGTGCGCCCGGATGGGCAGACCCGCGCCATCCCGATCGCCGAGTTCTATCGCGCACCGGGCAAGACGCCGCATATCGAAACCGTGCTGGAGCGTGGCGAACTGATCACGGCCGTGACCCTGCCCAAGCCGGTGGAAGGCGCGCACGTCTACCGCAAGGTGCGCGACCGTGCGTCCTACGCCTTCGCATTGATCTCGGTGGCGGCGATCGTGCCGCGCAGTGGCAATGCGCAGGTGGCGATTGGCGGCGTGGCGCACAAGCCATGGCGGAACGAGGTCGCCGAAGCACAGACCCGCCAAGGCGGGCGTGCCATCACGGCCATCCTGCTGGAGGGCGCACAGCCCACCGAACACAACGCATTCAAGGTGCCGCTGGTGGAACGCACCTTGAGCGCCATCCTGGCGGACACGAGGGCCTGACATGAAATTCGACACTCCCGCCGGTACCAATCCCATCGACCAGGGCAAGATCGTCGGCAAGCCGGTCGACCGCATCGACGGCCCGCTCAAGACCACCGGCATGGCGCCGTACGCGTATGAGCATCATGATCTGCCCGGCAAGGCGGCCTATGGCCACGTGGTCGGCGCCGGCATTGCCAAGGGCACGATTCGCAGTATTGATTTGAGCGCTGCGCGCAATGCGCCCGGCGTGCTCGGCATCGTCACCGCGCAAAACGCCGGCAAGCTGCAAAAGGGCAAGCTCAATACGGCCAAGTTGTTGGGTGGCCCGGAGATTCAGCACTATCACCAGGCAATTGCGGTGGTGGTGGCGGAGACATTTGAGCAGGCACGCGCGGCCGGACAGTTGATCAAGGTGGACTACGGCCGCCACGTGGGCGAATACGATCTGGCACGCGCACGTCCCAAGGCCGAGGTCACCAAGGAAGGCGGTGCACCGAACAGCACTGTCGGCGATTTTGCCGGTGCGTTTGCGGCCGCACCGGTGCAGCTGGATGCCGAATACACCACGCCCGATCATTCCCACGCGATGATGGAGCCGCATGCCTCCATCGCCATGTGGGAAGGCGACAAGCTCAATGTCTGGACCTCCAACCAGATGATCAACTGGGGTGCCGGCGATCTGGCACGCACGCTCGGTCTTCCGCCGGAAAACGTGCGCCTGATGTCGCCGTATATCGGGGGTGGGTTCGGCGGCAAGTTGTTCCTGCGTGCCGACGCCGTGCTTGCTGCACTGGCCGCGCGCCAGGTGAAGCGGCCGGTGAAGGTGATGCTGTCGCGGCCGTTGATTGCCAACAACACCACCCATCGCCCGGCGACCGTGCAGCGCATCCGCATCGGCGCGCAGCGCGACGGGAAGATCACTGCCATTGCGCATGAGAGCTGGTCGGGCGATCTGCCTGGCGGTGCACCGGAAATTGCTGCCTCACAGACGCAGTTGTTGTATGCCGGTGCCAATCGCCTGATCACCACACGCCTGGCCGTGCTGGACCTTCCCGAAGGCAACGCCATGCGCGCGCCTGGCGAGGCACCGGGATTGATGGCGCTGGAAGTGGCCATGGACGAAATGGCCGAGAAGCTGGCCATGGACCCGGTGAAGTTCCGCGTCGTCAACGACACCCAGGTGGATCCCGAAAACCCGCAGCGGCCGTTTTCGCAGCGGCAGCTGGTCAAGTGCCTGGAAGACGGGGCAAAACAATTTGGCTGGTCCAAGCGCAAGGCCAAACCCGGCAGCACCCGTGATGGGCGCTGGCTGGTGGGCATGGGCGTGGCGTCGGCATTCCGCAACGCGATCGCCACCACCTCCGGTGCACGCATGCGCCTGGAGCAGGGCGGCCGCGTGGTGGTGGAAACCGACATGACCGATATCGGTACCGGCTCCTACACCATCATTGCTCAGACGGCCGCCGAGATGCTCGGCGTGCCGCTGGACTGGGTAGACGTGCGCCTGGGCGATTCGAGCTTTCCTGTCTCGGCCGGTTCCGGCGGGCAGTGGGGCGCCAACAGTTCCACCGCCGGCGTGTATGCCGCAGCGGTGAAACTGCGCGAGGCCATTGCCACGCAACTGGGCCTGGACCCGAGCAAGGCCGAATTTGCCGACGGCCACGTGCGTGCCGGCGGCAAGCGCATCGCCTTGGGTGATGCCGCTGCCCAGGGGCCGCTGGTGGTCGAGGACAAGATCGAGTTTGGCGACCTGGCCAAGAAGCAGCAGTTGTCCACCTTCGGCGCGCATTTTGTCGAGGTCGGCGTGGACGTGGTGACCGCCGAAGTGCGCATCCGGCGCATGCTGGCCGTGTGTGCGGCCGGGCGCATCCTCAACCCCAAGACCGCACGCAGCCAGGTGATTGGCGCGATGACCATGGGTGCCGGCTCGGCGTTGATGGAAGAGTTGGTGGTCGACAAGCGGTTGGGCTTTTTCGTCAACCACGACCTGGCCGGCTATGAAGTGCCGGTGCATGCGGACATCCCGCATCAGGACGTGGTGTTCCTGGAAGAAACCGACCCGATGTCCTCGCCGATGAAGGCCAAGGGCGTGGGCGAGCTGGGCATCTGCGGGGTCGCCGCGGCAATCGCCAATGCGGTCTACAACGCCACCGGCGTGCGCGTACGCGACTACCCGGTGACGCTGGACAAGCTGCTGCCACACCTGCCTGAGCCGCTGCGCGCGTGAATGCAGTGGCGGCTCCTGTCAGCCACGGTATGCCGGCTGCCACCGCGTGGCCGGCCTGGCCGGAGTACGCCCTGCACGATGATCTGTTGCCGACACTGTCTGCCTGGCACCGCGCCGGGCAGCGCGTGGCGCTGGCTACGCTGGTGGAGGTGCGCGGCTCCTCGCCGCGCCCGCTGGGTAGCCAGATGGCGATCAGCAGCACCGGGCAAGTGGCCGGGTATGTGTCGGGCGGTTGCGTTGAAGCGGCGGTCGCGCATGAAGCGTTGGCGGTCCTGCAGGATGGCCACCCGCGCTTGCTCGATTACGGCGAAGGCAGCGAGGTGCTCGATATCCAGCTGAGCTGCGGCGGGCGCATCGGCGTGCTGGTGTGTGCGGTGCAGGATCTGGGCGGGTATCTCGCGCGTTGGCGCAATGCGCGCCAGCACCGTCGCGCGTTTCATGTTGCGCTGGATCGCGTGCACGGCACGCTGCGTTATCTGGCTACACCGAGTGATGCCGCTCCCGGCGAATTCGTGTTCTCCAGGCGGCCGCCGCTGCGGCTGGTGCTGGTGGGGGCTGATCCGTCGGTACTGGCGCTGATCGCGCTGGCGACGCACGCCGGGATCGAAGTACGCGTGTTGCGCCCGCATGGCCCGGTCGAACCGCCACCGGGGCTGGCCCCCGAGCACTACGATCGCCGCGGTCTTGCGCAGGCGTTGGCAGAGGTGGAACTGGACGCACATTGCGCGTTGTACAGCCTTGCCCACGACGGCGACATCGATCTGCAGGTTGCCCATCGCGGGCTGTCGTCCCAGGTGGCCTGCATCGGCATCCTGGGTAGTCGCAACAAACGGCAGGCACGATTGCAGGCCCTGCGCGCGCTCGGTCATGACGATGCCGTACTGGAACGCGTGCGCCTGCCGGCCGGCATCCGCCTGGGGCCGTCGTCGCCGCATGGCATCGCGCTCGGCATCATTGCCGAAGCCACGCAGGCAGTGGCCGATTTACAGGCTGCAGCGCTTTAGGATCGTTCGGTTTTTTGCAGCAGTGGGCGCATTGCGCGTAGGGCGTCATGCGCAAGCTTGGGTTGCTGCTAGCGTGATCGCCGGGCGTTGCCTCGGCATCATCCCCGAAACGCTGTTCTTGGTGGTCGTTCTCTAGGTCGCAGTACGTCAGGACTTATCGATTCGCTTCGTGCCGACATCGCTCACCGAGCGTGACGCGCAACGTCGTAGTGCACTGTAGGTCGCGCTAGTCGCTATGGTGCGCGTGTCCCGGCTTGACGATAGCGCCATCGCGAAGAGTTCTCTCCAGCAGTCGTAATGTTGTGCGTAAAGCAGCGAAAAACTTGGTGGCCATGTCTGCACATCTGCTACACGCGGCTATGCGGCGCGATCAATCACTACGCAGATGAGACTTCTCTCGCCGTCGTGCGATTGCGCATAAAGATCCAGCGAGCGCCGTGGTCGCGCATCCACACCGCCGCTGCGCGCGGCTTTGCTGTGTGGTCACCCACTGCGCACATGTTTGGCCCTACGCTGCAGGCATCCTTACACGCAAGACAACCCGCTCATGATCGCTTTGCTTCCAGCGCACGCCGCGCCATCACGCACCGCCGCGCACGCGCGCCACACCGTGGTGGCAGCGCGATCATGTGTGCAGCATTGCAGTGCGCCGGCTGATACGTCAGTGCTTGCTGCATGGCGTGCGGAGCGCAGCGCGTGACCAGCGACCATGCCGCGTTGGTGTTGGCGGCAGGCGCGGCGCGGCGGCTCGGTCGCTCCAAGCAATTGCTGACGCGCGATGGCGAACCCCTCGTGCGGCGCGCAGCCCGCATTGCATTGCAGACCGCGCCGCGGCGCTGTGTGGTGGTGGTGGGGGCCGATGCCGATTTGGTGATGGAGGCCTTGCGCGGCCTGGATGTGGAAATCGTGCGGCATGCCGGCTGGGCCGACGGCATGGGCACCAGTCTTGCCGCGTTGCGCGCGCACGTACACGAAGACACCACGCTGCGCCGCAGCCTGATCCTCGGCTGCGACCAGCCCGCGCTGGACACGCCGCATCTGCGCAGCTTGCTGGAAGAAGCCGATCTGGCCGCATCGGGTTGCGCCACCAGCGGCTATGCAGGCGTGCGCGGGATTCCGGTGGTAGTCACGCACGCGGTGTGGAACGAAGTGCCGCTGTTGGCCGACACCGGCCTGCGCGCGCTGTTCGCCAGCCTGGATGCGCAGACGCTGGGCTGCGTCACCGCACCGGCACTCGCCCTGGACGTGGACACCCCGGCCGACCTGCTTGCTGCGCAAGCGCGTGGCTGGATCGATGCAGATTGAGCCGCGCGTGCTGTTGGTATAGATAGGCCGGTTAGCAAGTGTCCGCGGCACGTCGCGAAGTGCTGCATCGCCAATGCGTGCAGTGTCGATGCCTTGCTATGCCGCACGGATGTGCGTTATCTCAACCTACGCGAGGTGACGTACACACTGCACCAGCACGCGACGGCAGCGGGGCACGCGGCGAGCATCTCAACAACGCGTTGCGCTGAAAAACACACTGCGCGTAAGCGGCTGTAATTGCGGTGCGCGGTGGTTCAAGTGCATCGCCGAGTGCATCGCTATGAGACGCCTAGTCGCACCGCTGCATCGCCCAGCTCACGGCGCGGCACCGATCGCATGCGTGACGCGGGCATGACCAGTCGCGCGGTTGGTGCAAAGCAGCCAAACCAACACAGGCGGTGCAGCCATGCACCATCTACCAGACACTTCACGATCTAGCGGCAACGCGCAGTTTGTGACCATCGCCGCGTGCCGTCGCGCTCTGCTCCAAAGCGCCCACACCAACGCAAAAGGTGCCGCCCTGCACCTTCTGCGAGTCAGTTCAATGTGCGGTCGAAGCGCTCAGATCCAGAGCACCACGGCTTCGCGAATCACCAGGACATAGCCAACGACCATGGCGGTCTTGACCGGGAATTGGAACTTCCTCAGCAGATACATGCAAACCCTCCCCAGAGGCACTTATCTGTATCGGAATGTAGCGCTGCGCGTGACGTGTGTCACGTAAGAATTTTCCTACCGGCGAGCCAGTGTCCGCCTGACGGCGCCAGCCATAGCCACAGGCACATGCTGGCTATGCCGGACGCGGGGCCTTGGGCCACTCTCCCGCGGCCCCTTGAGTAAGGGCGCGCCGGCACACCCGCCAGACACCGATTCCCATGCAGGCACCGCCGCTCCAGGCCGGTTGTCTCGCTTCGCTGCATCACCGGCCGGAGGGCCAGATGGACGACTCCCGTTACGTCGTACGTATCCATTCGGAAAAGAACGGCTGGTGGGTCACGCGCCCGCAGTGGTCGCCACTGCGCTACCTGAGAGAGCAGGGCGCCCTGGCACAGGCCGAACTGATGGCGAAACTGCACTGCCTGACCACCGGCGAGCCGAGCGGCGTGGTGCTCAATACCGGCGACGGCGATCGTTTGGTCCGGCGTTACGGCTGAGCTTGCGACCTCGCGGACAGGAGCTGGCGGCGTCTTCCAGCGGCAAGCGCAACCAACTTGTCCTGAGATCAGCCGTCGGTGGAGAAGTCCCCGCAGGTGCCCGGTTGCCTGACAGACCGGTGCGCACATGTCCGAGGCGTGCGCACAGGAAAACCCGATCCATCCCCGCGCTTTGCGCAGGCACGCCGGTCGGCTAGATTCGGGTGATCGGCCACGCTTGGACGATCCGCCACTGCGCGGCCATCTGCCAGGATCTCCACCGCTCGTGACCCCACCCCCTGTTGCACTGATCCAGAACGACATTGTCGTGTTCGGTCTGATCGCCGCCACCCTCGGCGCCGTGTTCTGGACATCCGCCCGCGAACGCGGCCCCTGGCAGCGGTTCTACGCAGTGGTGCCGGCCTTGTTGCTCTGCTATCTGCTGCCGGGCATCTACAACACGGTAGGGCTGATCGATGGCGCCAACACGCGGCTGTACAACCCGATCGCCCGCGACGTGCTGCTGCCGGCCGCCCTGATCCTGCTGACCCTGAGCATCGACCTGCGCGCCATCCTGCGCCTGGGCCCCAAGCTGGTGGCGATGTATCTGGGCGCATCGCTGAGCATCATGCTGGGCGCGGTGGTCGCGTTCTGGGTGATGCGCTGGCTGCACCCGGCCACCGTGGCCGGCGATACCTGGGCTGGCATGGCGGCGTTGGCCGGCAGCTGGATCGGCGGTGGCGCCAACATGCTGGCGATGCGCGAGGTATTCGCGGTGAATGCCAGCACGTTCGGGCAATTTGCCGTGGTCGATTTTGGCGTGGGTTATGTGTGGATGGCGGTGCTGATCTTCCTGGCCGGGCGCGCCCGCAGCATCGATGCGCGCAGCGGCGCCGATACCCGCGCACTGGATGCCTTGCAGGAGCGCATGGCGCGCTTCCAGGCCGAGCACGCGCGCATTCCCAGCCTGTCGGACCTGATGGTAATTGTGGCCGTGGCGCTCGGCGGGGTGGGCCTGGCGCATGCGCTCGCCAACCCCTTGGCCGGCTGGTGCAAGGTGAACCTGAGCTGGGCGCGCCAGTTCAGTCTGGACACGCCGTTCGTGTGGGTCGTGGTGCTGGCGACCAGCCTGGGCCTGCTACTCAGCTTCACCCGCGCACGCACTTTGGAAGGCGCGGGCGCCTCGAAGATCGGGACCTTGCTGCTGTATTTCCTGATCGCCTGCATCGGCATGCAAATGGACCTGCTGGCCTTGCTCGATCGCCCGTGGCTGTTCCTGCTCGGGCTGAGCTGGATTGCCGTGCACATCGTGCTGTTGTTGGGCCTGGGCCGCCTGCTGCGGGTACCGTTCTTCTATTTCGCGATCGGCTCGCAATCCAACATCGGCGGGCCGGCTTCCGCGCCGGTGGTCGCTGCGGCCTTCCATCCCGCGTTGGCGCCCGTGGGTGTGCTGCTGGGCACCATGGGCTATGCCACCGGCACCTACCTGGCGTATCTGGTCGGCATTACCTTGCGGGCGATGGCCGGGGCAGGTTAACGCTGCCTTGCCGGCGTCATGGAGCGATTGCCTGCAACAGCTCCATGAGCTCTGCGGTGGGCTTGGTTGACCGCAGTAAACAGATGGTCACTTGCTGGACCTTCCCGCACCGCACGCGTCCACCTGACGAGGATTGCATGCGGCACGGTTTGCCAAGCAGCTTATTGCTGGATCACCCGGCGCTGCTCGTCCTGCTGCTGGGCCTGCGGATGCGCGTGCTGCTGGTTGTGCTGCTGCAGCTGGCCGACATTGGTCTGCGCCGGTTCGTTGGCCGCGGCCGCCGTCTGCACATGGCTGCGCAGATGGGTGGGGTCGTCCATGCGGCCCTGCACCGCGATCAGGCTATCGCCATCGCGGTTGGGCACCAGATGGTCGATCCGCTGCAGGCCGTCGTTGCCTGCACGCGCGGCCACGCTGGCGGCGGTGTTGAGAAACGCGGTGTCGTCGCGCAGCCCCAGCCGCTCGCGTTGGCCATCCAGTTGCACCACGGCATCGTTGAACAGCTGGCTGCCCGGCTGCAGCGACGCGCCGCGTGCCTGGTCGGGCGATTGCATGTCCTGCGCCTTGATCACCGAGTCCATCCCGTGCAGGTCCAGGCGGTGCTTGAGCATCATGCCGGGTACCAGCCGCTGCCCGAACGACAGCGGGTCCGGCTCCGGCAATTCGATCTGGTGGCCAGCCGCATTGGGCATCGTCCACTTCAGCGGAATGCTGTCTTCCTGCAGATGGGTGAGGATTTCGTTCTTGACGTGGTAACCGCGAATCAACTCCTCGCTGGCGTACTGCTTGGCTGCCGACGCATCCAGGCCCTCGCGTTCGAGGGTACGGTCGTTGACGCCGGCCGCGTTGTACGTCACCGCGGGAATGTCGTTGACCATGGCCGATGCCGATGCCAGACCACCGCCCAACGAATGGCCGGAGATCACCACCTGGTCGCCGAAGGCGTGTTTGGCCTGGCTGCCGAGCTGGATTGCCGATGCATATTGCGCATCGTCGAAGCCCAGGCCCTGGCCGATGTTGTGCTTCCAGTCCTTGCCTTCGTCGGTTCTGCAAAAACCGAGTACCACCTGGCCTTGATCGTTGCGATAGAACGCGGCATCGAAGCCGCTTTTTGCGTCGTGCAGCAGTGCCGGATCGATGCCGGCCTGCTGCAGCGCACTGTCGTCCATGCGCGACCAGCCGTTGGCCAGCGGCGCGAAGGTTTCTGCGCCGCCTTCGCGGCGTTGATTGGCAGTGGCATAGAGATCTTGCAGCAGCTCCGGAAATTGCCGGTCCTGCGGCTGCGGTTGTTGTCCGCGCATCGACTCTGCGAACGGAGTGGATGCGGCGGTGGAGGATGTGGGTTCTGACGGGGACATGCGCGGTTCCTTGCGTGCGTCGTGCGGAAAGCGCGCTTAGCGGCTGCTTTCCACGGGAATGTTGTGAGCGCTCAACCATGCGCGCACATCCGATCTGACCTGTTGTCCGGTGGCATTGAGCAGACGGTCCGGCGTGGTGAAGAAATACGCCTGGAAGGTCTTCTGCTGTGCATTGCGCACCGTGGGGTTCACACCGGCCTTGAGCAATTGCAACACTGTCGGGCTGGAGGCGCCGCTCTGCGCGGCCAGATGCAGCAGGCTGTTACCGGTATGGTCGACGCGCTGCACGTCGGCGCCTGCGTCGAGCAACAGGCCGATCTGCGCATCGCGCTTGCTCTGCACCGCGCGGAACAGCGGCGTCCAGCCGGCACGCGCGCTGACCACGTCGATCGGTGCCTTGTGCTGCAGCAGAATCTTCAAGTATTGCGGGTCCTGCGCCATGGCGGCCATGTGCACGACCGTTTCCTGGTCCATGCCCGGCAACGCCGGGTCCGCGCCTGCATCGAGCAGCGCGTCCAGGGCGCGGGGTTGTTCGTTCCAGATCGCCCATTCCAGCAAGGTCACGTTCTGATCGCCATGTGCGGCCAGATCGACGGTGGGGGCGAGCGTTTTGATCCGTGCGATGTCGCCGTGCGCGATGGCGTTGGCGATGTCGGTCAGACCGGGGTCGCGGAAAGCGACGGCATGGTCCTGCAGCGTAGCTGACATGGTGGTTTGCTCCTTGGCACCGGGCGAGGCGGTGCATGAGACCGCGAAGAACGAGGTCGCAAGAACGAGCAGGGTGGGGAATCGCGTCTGCATCGAAATCTCCTTCTCCTGATCGCATTCCTGATGACGCTGCGGCACGTCCCGCCACAGCGGGGCCGATCCTACCAGCTGTAAAAATCGCAAGCGGTAAGATTTCGTGACATAGGCGCGTAACCGGGCGTCTGGCTGGGTCTGCTTGGCGACTGACCTTGCCGACGGGCGCGCGGGCGTCTTCGTCCCCTGTGCGGGCGCTGCGCCACAGCCGACGGTCACGACCGGGTCGGCATAATGGCGCTTTGCAAGCAGATGGGTGCAATGGCGTACGAGCTACTGATCAGTGACTGCGATGGGGTTCTTGTCGACAGCGAAATCCTGGCCGACCGGGTAATGCGTGAGGCGCTGGCAGCGTTCGTGCCGGCCGAGCCGTTGGAACATCTGCTGGAAACCACGTTCGGGCAGACCACGCGCGAGGTATTGCGGCGGGTGGAAGAACACTTTGCGCTGCAGTTGCCGGAAACCTTGCTGGCGCAGATCCAGGCGCGCAGCGAAGCCTTGATCGCCGCCGAGGTGCAGCCGATTGCGGGCGTGCGACAGGCGCTGGAGCAGATCCCGCTGCCGCTGGCGGTGGCCTCCAATAGCCGCCGCCACAACGTGATTGCATCGGTGGAGCGGGCCGGGCTCACGGCGCGTGCGGCAGGGCGGATCTTCAGCGCCGACATGGTGGAGCGGCCCAAGCCCGCACCGGATGTTTACCTGCTGGCCGCGCGCACGGCCGGTGTAGCACCGGAGCGTTGCCTGGTCATCGAAGACAGCCCCACCGGTGCGACCGCCGCGCTGGCGGCCGGCATGCAGGTGCTGGGCTTTACCGGTGCCAGCCATATTCCGCAAGGGCACGGCGACACCCTGCGACGGATCGGCGTGCTGGAGGTGTTCGACGATATGCGCGATTTGCACGCATTGTTCGAGCGGCTCGCGCAAACGCGCGCTGGTTGAGGGTGTCGCGTCGTTGCTTCGTTTGGCTGCAGTCAGTGCTTGGATCAAAAGTCTGGTCGGTCGCGCGTGCGGTGCCCTCACCGCTTGCGGGACACGCCGCAAGTACCTCCCTGTAGGCTCGGTGGCGGCATCCATGCCGCCACACGGTCCCGCAAGCGGCGAGGGCACCGCACCAGAACGTTCGTAGGTCGCTTTGTTGAAAGCCTGCCTGTTAGTCGTCGCGTTGCGACGCTGATCGGACGCGCCGTCAGTCGCCGTCATCCAAAAAACGCGCTTATTGCGCTGCGTGCAACCATGCACACCGACACGCCTGACTGGTCCTTGCCCGCTCACCGTCGCGGGACCTTACGCGGCATGGATGCCGCGTAAGAGCTTACAAGGACGTACTTGCAGCGTGTCCCGCGATGGTGAGCGGGCAAGGGCCCTGCAGCCAAGCCACAGATCAGCCTGTCCAGCTTGCGACGTGTCCCGCGACGGTGAGCGAGCAGGCTGTGCAGCCAAGCCGCAGATCAGCCGCTCTACCTTGCAGCGTGTCCCGCGACGGTGAGCGGGCAAGGGGGCCTCCACCCAAGCCGCAGATCAACCGCTCTGCAGCCAATCTGCCGCACCGTCCAATCGCATAAAGAAAACCGCATTTCGCGTCCACATCAACGCAACAGGGCGCGATTCGCATCGCGCCCTGTTGCGTGTGCATCTATCGATCACGATTACCGATCAACAGCAGCGGAACCCGCCCTTGCCGCCGTAACGCGCTTCCTGGCGTTCGCGGAAAAACGCCGGGTAGTCCATGACCGGTTTGTCCGGATGTTTCTCCAGCATGTGGCGCACGTAGTTGTCGTAGTCCGGGATGCCGCAGCACAGGCGTGCGGTCTGCACCAGGCGGCGCCAGATGCGGCGATGGGCCTGGTATTGGCTGGCAAGAACGAGTTGAGTGCCCATTACAGATCCGCCATCTGGTGTGGCTGCAGTGCCACGTACGGGGTTTCGCGATCGCTGCGCTGCGGGCTGCGGCGGGCGACCACGATCGTTTTGACTGCGTAGATCAGGATCGAGCCCACCACGAACAGGAACAGCACCGTCAGCCCGGTGTTGACGTAGGCGTTGGTGACGATCTGCTGCATCTGCGGCACGGTCTTGGCCGGTGCGGTGATGGTGTTGCTGGCGATGGCGGCCTGGAACTTGTGCGCCTGCGCCAGGAAACCCTGCGCCGGGTTGCTGTCGAAGATCTTGATCAGCCCGGCGTAGGTGGTGCACAACAGCAGCCACAGCGCCGGCACGATGGTGACCCAGGCGTAGCGGTCACGCTTCATCTTGAACAGCACCACTGTGCCCAGCATCAACGCGATGCCGGCCAGCATCTGGTTGGAGATGCCGAACAACGGCCACAGCGTCTGGATACCGCCGAACGGATCGATCACGCCGGTGTAGAGCAGGTAGCCCCACAGCGCCACGCAACCGGCGGTGGCGATGATGTTGGCGGTCCACGATTCGGTCCTCTTCAGCGCCGGGATGAAGTTGCCCAGCAGGTCCTGCAGCATGAAGCGGCCGGCACGCGTGCCCGCGTCCACTGCGGTGAGGATGAACAACGCTTCGAACAGGATCGCGAAGTGGTACCAGAACGCCATCGTGTTCTCGCCCGGCAGCACGTGGTGCAGGATCTGCGCGATGCCTACCGCCAGCGTGGGTGCACCACCGGCGCGCGCCAGGATGCTGTGCTCGCCGATGTCGCGCGCGGTGGCTTCCAGCACTTCCGGGGTGATTGCAAAGCCCCATTCGCTGACCTTGGCAGCCACTTCCACGGGATCGCTGCCGACCAACGAGGCCGGGCTATTCATCGCGAAGTAGATGCCGGGTTCGATGATCGACGCGGCCACCAGCGCCATGATCGCCACGAACGATTCCATCAACATGCCGCCGTAGCCGATGTAGCGCATGTGCGCTTCGTTGGCGAGCAGCTTGGGCGTGGTGCCGGAGGCGATCAACGCATGGAAGCCGGATACCGCACCGCAGGCGATGGTGATGAACAGGAACGGGAAGATGCCGCCCTTCCACACCGGGCCATCGCCGCTGGCAGCGAACTGCGTGAGCGCCGGCATCTTGAGGTCGGGCATCACGATCAGGATGCCGATCGCCAGGCCCAGGATGGTGCCGATCTTGAGGAAGGTGGACAGATAGTCGCGCGGTGCCAGCAGCAGCCATACCGGCAGCACCGAGGCGATGAATCCGTAGCCGATCAACATCCAAGTGATCTGCTTGGCGGTGAAGGTGAAGGCCGGGCCCCAGGTCGGGTCGGCGGCCACCTGGCCACCCAGCCAGATCGCACCCAGTAGCAGGATCAATCCCACCACCGAGATCTCGCCGATTTTGCCGGGGCGGATGTAGCGCATGTACACGCCCATCATGATCGCGATAGGCATCGTCGCGATCACCGTGAACATGCCCCACGGGCTCTCGGCCAAGGCCTTGACCACCACCATCGCCAGCACCGCCAGGATGATGATCATGATCAGAAAGGCGCCGAATAGCGCGATGGTGCCGGGCACCTGGCCCATCTCTTCGCGCACCAGGTCGCCGAGCGAGCGGCCGTTGCGGCGCGTGGACAGGAACAGCACCATGAAGTCCTGCACCGCGCCGGCCAGCACCACGCCGACCACCAGCCACAGCAGGCCGGGCAGGTAGCCCATCTGCGCGGCGAGCACCGGGCCGACCAAGGGCCCGGCGCCGGCGATCGCGGCGAAGTGATGCCCGAACAGCACGTGCTTGTTGGTGGGCACGTAGTCCAGGCCGTCGTTATTGGTCACCGCCGGCGTGGCACGGGTGGGGTCGAGCTGCATCACCTTGTCGGCGATGAACAGGCCATAGAAGCGGTAGGCGATCAGATAGATCGACACCGCCGCCACCACGATCCACAACGCGTTGATGTGTTCGCCGCGCCGCAGCGCCACGGTGCCCAGGCAGAACGCGGCCAGCAGCGCCAGCGCGCCCCAGGCCAGCTTCGAGATACCTTTCATGCATGCCCCTCAGGAACGATCCCGCTAAGGGTCCTCCCGCCGGCTGTCCGCGGTCAATGGTGCCGCCCGGGGATCGGGTAAGCCTTTGGTCGTATGGTGTCTGGCATTGCAGTGCGGCATTGCGCCTGCGCGCCGCGGCGTTTTGGAACGGTCGGTTGCACGTGTCGCGATTGGGCGCCATGCCAGCGGCCTCCATCATGCAAGGCATCCACTTGCGCACAGGGAGCGTTCGATGAGCGACACCACCACCTCCACGGCGGCACACGTGCTGCGGACCATTCGCGGCATGCCCACCTCCGACGGTGCCGGGGTCAAGCTGACCCGCGTGATCGGCACACCGCAGCTGCCGGCACTGGACCCGTTCCTGATGCTGGACGAGTTCGGCACCGAACAGGCCGAAGACTACATCGCCGGCTTTCCGAGCCATCCGCACCGTGGCTTCGAGACCGTCACGTACATGCTCGACGGGCGCATGCGGCACAAGGACAACCACGGCAACGAAGGCCTGCTGACCCCGGGCAGCGTGCAGTGGATGACCGCCGGGCGCGGCCTGATCCATTCGGAAATGCCCGAACAGGAATCCGGGCGCATGCGTGGTTTCCAACTGTGGGTGAATCTGCCCGCGCGCGACAAGATGAGCGACCCCAAGTATCAGGAATACGCGCCGGACAAGATCCCGGTCGCGCATCCGGCTGCGGGCGTCACGGTCAAGGTGATTGCCGGCGCGGTAGGCGATGTGCACGGGCCGATCGTGCAGCCGGCCACCGAGCCGGTGTACCTGGATATCGCACTCACGCCGGACACGTCCTGGGACTATCTGCTGCCCGCCGGCCACAACGCGTTCGCGTACGCCTTCGAAGGCGCGGCCACGGTCGGCGAGGGCGAGGGCGCACGCCCGTTGCCGGCGCAGGAGCTGGCGGTGCTGGGCGGTGGCGAGCGGCTGCGGCTGCAGGCCGGTGCTGCCGGCGCGCGCTTGATCCTGGTCGCCGGCCGGCCGATCAACGAGCCGGTGATGCGGCATGGCCCGTTCGTGATGAACACCAAGCAGGAATTGATGCAGGCGTTCGTCGATTTCCAGGAGGGGCGGTTTTGAACCGGGGCGGGTTACCGCGTGGGAGAAGCGCACATGAGTGATCGCGCCGTCAGTGTCGTCACCGGCACGGTGCCCTACACGGTCACCATCCATGATGGCCAGCACCACTGGATCGGCGACACCCAGCCGGCCAACGGTGGCCAGGATGCGGGGCCGGATCCAGAGGCGCAGGTACTGGGCGCGTTGGGTGCCTGCACCGCCATCACCGTGTCGATGGTGGCCGCGCGCAAGCAATGGCCATTGGCCGCGGTGCACGTGCACCTGCATTACACCCAGCGCAGCGCCGCGGGCACATCGATCACGCGGGCGATCGTGCTGGACGGCGCACTGGACGATGACCAGCGTGCACGTCTGCTGGAGGTAGCGGAGAAGTGCCCCATCCATCGCCTGCTCACCGGCGAGGTCCGCATTGCCACCGAGCTGCAGCCGCACGCGCTGGTGGATGCTGCCAGCGGTTCGACGCGCTAATGCGCATTCAGCGCGCGCTGGCGGATGCCGGCGCGCAGCTGCATTAGCGCATTAAGAGCGGCTAACAAAACGTAGCGAGCAGTCGTCAGGTGGGTGCGGACGGCGCGGAGGAACCGGAGTGTACGTCGGTACATGCCGATTCCGAGCACCGGCCGCGCCCGCCTGGCGGCTGCGCAGTCGTTTTGATAGCTGCTCTAAGTCGTAGCGCGAAGCGATGTGGCTGACCGGCCGCCGCCGGTCTTGCCATCTGCGGGCGTTGTTTAGCGCTGCAGTGCCAGGCTGGCCGGCTGCAGGTCCATGTTCTGCACCAGCGACTGCATCGAGGCCAGTTCTTCGGTGCTGGCGCCGTCGATCCACAGCTGTGCATAGCGCTTCTTGCCCAGCTCCACCACGGTGACGCGGCGTGATTCCATGCCCGGGACCTCGCGGCCACCCAGATCGAGCTTGTACCAGTAGAACTCCTCTTCCTGGATCTGGCCTTTTTCCGCGCGGCGGTCACGCGCCAGCGCCATGGCCGGGTCGCGGGTGGTCAGCATCACGCCCACTACCTGGCGGCCATCGGCGGTGGTGGCTTTACAGACCAGGTAATCGGCGCCGGCAAGCTGGGTCCATTGCAGGCCGGAGGCCGGCGGCAATGGCGGACAGACCGGCGCGGACTGGGCATGGGCGGTCACGGCGGCCAACAGCAATGACAGGCCGACTAGGCAGGATGCGGACTTCATTCAAGTGTTCCCCGGCGATGGATGACAATGCGGGGCGCTGTCGTCTTTCGTGCCGCTGCACCGTCTCAAGCTCCCCGCTTGAGCGTGCCGTCCACGCAACGCGCTCCGACTACGCGGGTATCACTACCACAGTTTTGTGGGCGTGCTCAAGATGGGTCGCAGTTGCGTCTGGCATCGCTTGTGTGGCGTGGCACTCCCCTTCCGAGACCTGGCACGGTTGTGTCCGCCAGTGCGAATCCGCGCATGGTTTCAGGGGTAATTGACGGGTTTGGGCGCCGGCGTTTCCGGTAGCGGAATGAATTCCTGATCGTCGCCGGGGATGGTGCCGAAGCGGCCGGCCTGCCAATCGTCCTTGGCCTGTTCGATGCGCTCTTGTGAGCTGGAGACGAAGTTCCACCACAGGTGGCGCGGGCCATCCAGCGGCTCGCCGCCGAGAAGCATCGCCTTGAGGGGGGTCTTGGCGCGCAGCCGGCCGCGCGTACCGGCAGAGGGCACGATCAGATGCCGCGCCGGCACGTCGGCGCCATCCAGTTGCGCCTCGCCTTCCAGGATGTAGAGCGCGCGCTCGGCGTGGCCGGTGTCCAGATCGATCTCGGCATCGGCGTCCAGATCCAGTGCCACGTTGAGCGTGCCGCTGAACACCTGCACCGGCGATTCCTCGCCATAGGCGCGGCCAGCGATCACCCGCAGCCACACGCCGTTGCGGCGCTGTTGCGGCAGGCTGGTGGCGGCGTGGTGATGGAAGGCGGGCGCGGTTTCTTCGGCCGAGCGCGGCAACGCGATCCAGGTCTGCATGCCATGCAGTGCATGTTCGCGTGCGCGCTCGGGGCCCGGCGTGCGTTCGGAATGGGCGATGCCGCGGCCGGCGGTCATCCAGTTGACGTCGCCGGGACGGATCACCTGATCAGAGCCGAGCGTGTCGCGGTGGCCGATCTCGCCCGACCACAGGAAGGTGACGGTGGCAAGGCCGATATGCGGATGCGGGCGGACGTCGATGCCGTGATCGGGCTCCAGCACTGCCGGGCCCATGTGGTCGACGAACACGAACGGGCCGACGCTGCGCGCCTGCAGGGTCGGCACGGCGCGGCGCACCTGCAAGCCGCCGATATCGTGGACACGGGGAGCGATCAGCGTGGTCATGGCAGCGGCTCGTGCAGTGGGCATAGCGGCAGCTTGCCATGCAGGCGGCGGCGTGGGCGCGCTGCAACGCAAGATGGAATGTTCTGCGCGTGCCGCACGTGATGGGGCGATGGGGACGAGCTGGTGTCTGGTGGTGTGCTGCTGCGGCAAGCGGCCACGTTGGTGAATGCCGCACATCCAAGTACCAAAGCTACGAGCACCTGCACGTCGATCTGGTCGGCGTTGTCCAAGCCGCAAGACAACGGCGGCTGCGAGCTGCGAGCTGCGAGCTGCGCGCGAGAAGCTTGAAGTCAGAATCCACACGCCAGAACTGACAAGCCACATCCAACGAACCATGCATTGATGCCCGCAATTGCACGCTTGCCCCGCAGCACGCGGGCTACAGCAACGTCGGCTGCGTCTGCAGCTCGATTTCGCCGCGCCGTGAAGCCAGCCGGTCGGCCAGACGCGTCGGTTCGGGCAGGCGGTAGGTGCGCAGCGTGCGCAGGGTCCAGTCGAGTGCGCCCTGCATCGACACGCGATGACCGGGCGAGACGATCAACGGATTGCAGCGCGGCTTGCTGCGCAGTGCCCAGCCGATCTGCGCACCGGCCAGCAGGATGGGGCTGTGGTCGCCACGTTCCCCGCCGGGTTCGATGAAGGTTCCGGCCAGGCGTTGCTTGGCCACGCCGATGCTGGGCAGGCCAGTGACCACGCCGAAATGCGCGGCGATGCCGAACCTGCGCGGATGCGCGATGCCCTGGCCATCGATGAACACCAGATCCGGCGTGCGCGACAGCAGCGCAAGCGCGCGCAGCAATGCGGGCAGCTCGCGAAAACTCAGCAGGCCGGGCACATACGGCATCGAGGTCGGCACGCGCGCGACGTGGGTTTCCAGCGGCAGCAGCGTCTGCGCATCCAGCAACACGGCCGCCGCGCGCGTGGTCTGGCCCTCATCTTCGAAGCCCACATCGAAGCCGGCCAGTAGCGCAGGCGCGGCGGAAACTTCATCGCGCAGCGCCACGCGCTGGGCCAGTTGCTGCTGCAACTGTCGCGCCTGAGCGACGCTGCCGTCCCGACCTGCGAACACGGGGTCGATGGATGTCTGCATGGCCGCAGCATCGCGCGCACGCCGTAGCGATGCCGTGCACGCCAGGCAGGCATCGGCTGCCGCTACAATCAGCGGTTGATCGGCCCCCCAATCGGAGAACCGTAGTGACCCGCAAACTCGTACTGCTGCGCCATGGCCAGAGCCAATGGAACCTGGACAACCGTTTCACCGGCTGGGTGGACGTGGATCTCACCGAGCAGGGCCGCCAGGAAGCCGCCGCGGCCGGCAAGCTGATGAAGGACGAAGGGCTGCAGTTCGATGTGGCGTACACCTCGGTACTCAAGCGCGCCATCCACACGCTGCAGGGCGCGTTGAAGGAGCTCGACCAGGACTGGCTGCCGGTGCACAAGAGCTGGCGCCTCAATGAGCGTCACTACGGTGGCCTGCAGGGCCTGGACAAGGCCGAGACCGCGGCCAAGCACGGCGAAGAGCAGGTCAAGATCTGGCGCCGTTCCTACGACATCCCGCCGCCGGCCATGGACGTCGCCGATCCGGGCCATCCCGGGCATGACCGCCGCTATGCCACGCTGGACCGCAATGCATTGCCGGGCACCGAGTCGCTGGCGACCACGTTGGTGCGCGTGTTGCCGTACTGGCACGACGCGATCGCCCCGCAGTTGAAGGCCGGCCAGACGGTGCTGGTCACTGCGCACGGCAACTCGTTGCGCGCGCTGTACAAGTACCTCAACGACATCTCCAACGAGCAGATCCTGGAGCTCAACATCCCGACCGGCATCCCGCTGTTGTTCGAGCTGGACGACAACCTGCAGGTGCAGAGCTACCGCTACCTGGGCGACCCGGAAGCGGCCAAGCGCGCCGCCGAAGCCGTGGCCAACCAGGGCAAGGCCAAGTAAGCCGCGCAGCGGGCGTGCACGCAGCACGCCCGCTGCCGGATTGGCCGGTGCTGCCGCCATGCATGAGGCGTGGCGGCGGTGGCCGTGATGCAGCGGCGTGCCTCTTGGCGCGCACTGCCAATGGTGCTTCTTTCTTTGCGAGACATGATGTCCGGCAAACGTAAAACGCAGCAGATGAGTGCCCTGTACTGCCGCAGTTATCTCGCGACCTTGGGCGTGCTGGTGGCAGGAGTCAGTGGTGCGTTTGCCGCGCTGGCAGGCGGCAGTGTCTCTGCAGAAGCCACCTGGCTGGCCTTGCTGGTGTGCCTGGCCGGTGTGCTGCTGGTGGCGTTTGGCCTGTTTGGCCCATCGCGGCAGATGGAGTCCTGGGCGGAGGCAACGTCCAGTCACGATGCGGCGCTGGTGTTGATGGTGCTCGCCTTCCCGGTGTACCTGCTGTTGAAGCCGTTCTACAAACACTCCTAGCGCAGCGGCGCGTTGGAGTGCGATGCCGCAGCGGCTGGATGCGCGCGGTGGTGGACGTTAGGGCGTTCGCCTGTTGTGTGACTTTTGGGGGATCAGCGCAGTGCGCCGATTACCTACTCTTTTCGGCCGCGCGCACGCTGCGGCCCCTGTCCTGGAGAATTCAATGATCCTCAGCAAGTTTGCCCCGCTGTCCCTGGCGGTGGCCATCGCCGTGACGCTGTCCGCGTGCGGCGCCTCCGACGACACCAGCAAGCCGGCCGCCGCCGCACCTGCAGCGCCGACGCGCGTGGATGTGTCCAAGCTGGATGCGCCGATCGTGGCCTTCGGCAGCGGCGATCTGGATCCGGCCATTGCCGCATGCCAGGACCTCAACGGCTTCGTCAACGCCAAGTGGCTCAAGGCCAACCCGGTGCCGTCCGATCGCACCAGCTGGGGCAGTTTCGAAGTGCTGGCCGAGCGCTCGTTGACCATCCAGCACGCGCTGGTGGAACAACTGGCGCGCGGTAACCTGTCCGCAGGTTCGGTGGATGCCAAGATCGCCGACCTGTGGCGGACCGGCTCGGACGAGGCGGCCATCGACAAGGCCGGCATCACCCCGCTGCAGCCGCAGCTAAAAGCGATTGATGCGCTTAGCGATGCGCCGGCGATTGCCGCCTGGTTGCGCGACAGCTATGCCAAGGGCCAGGGCTTTTTGTTCTCGTTCGGCGCCAATGCCGACTACAAGAATTCCGAGCAGATGATTGCGTATGCGGGGCAGGGCGGTCTGGGCCTGCCGGAGAAGGGCTATTACACCGATCCGGCCCAGGCCAAGATCCGCGAACAGTACGTGGCCTATATCGCCCGCGTGCTGGAGCTGTCCGGCATTCCGGCAGCGCAGGCGGCCGAACAGGCCAAGGCGGTGATGGCGTTCGAGACGCAGCTGGCCAATGCCTCGCTCTCGCGCATCGAGCTGCGTGACCCAGCCAAGCGCTACAACCCGGTCGATGTGGCGGGCGCCAACGCGATCACGCCGCACTTCGATTGGCAGGCATTCTTCAGTGCACTGAAGGTGCCGGCCGGCACCTTCTCGCTGAGCCAGCCGGAGTATTTCCGCGCGCTGGACGGCATGCTCGTCAACACGCCGGTGGATACCTGGAAGGCATATCTGCGCTTCCACAGCATCGATGAGGCAGCGCCGTATCTGGCCAAGCCGTTCGAGCAGGCCAACTTCGATTTCTATGCCAAGACCCTGCGCGGGCAGCAGGACATGCTGCCGCGCTGGAAGCGCACCTTGAACGCGGTCAACGAGGCCATGGGCGAGGCACTGGGCCAGCTCTACGTGCAATCGGCATTCCCGGCCGAGTCAAAAGCGCAGATGCAGCAGCTGGTGCAGAACCTCTCCAACGCGCTGAAGGTGCGGCTGGAGAAGCTGGACTGGATGAGCGCGCAGACCAAGCAGCGTGCACTGGAAAAGTGGGCCAGCTTCACGCCCAAGATCGGCTATCCGGACCAGTGGCGTGATTGGAGCGGGCTGGAAACGCGGGGCGACGGGTTCCTGGCCAATATGCAGGCCGCGCAGGCGTTCAATTACCGCTACATGCTCGACAAGATCGGCAAGCCGGTGGACAAGCGCGAGTGGCATATGACGCCGCAGACGGTCAACGCGTACTACAACGCCACCCGCAACGAGATCGTGTTCCCGGCGGCGATTCTGCAGCCGCCGTTCTTCGATCCCAAGGCCGACCCGGCGCTCAATTACGGCGGCATCGGTGCGGTGATCGGGCACGAGATGATGCATGGCTACGACGACTCCGGCAGCCAGTTCGATGCCAAGGGCAACTTCGACACGTGGTGGACCGACGCCGACCGCAAGCTGTTCACCCAGCGCACCGATCAGCTGGTGGCGCAGTTCGATGGCTACGAGGCGATCCCCGGCGTGCACGTCAAAGGCAAGCTGACCCTGGGCGAAAACATCGGCGACCTGGGCGGCCTCACCGTGGCCTACGACGCGCTGCAGATGGCGTTGCAGGAACAGCCGGCCGCCAACAAGGAGATCGACGGCCATAGCCAGGACCAGCGCTTCTTCATGAACTGGGCCACGGTGTGGCGCCGCAACTTCACCGATGGCGAGCTGCGCGTGCGCCTCAACACCGATCCGCATGCGCCGGCCAACTTCCGCGCCAACGGCGCGCCGTCCAACATGCCGGCGTTCGCACAGGCGTTCCAGTGCAAGCCGGGCGATGCGATGGTGCGCGGCGACAAGGACCGCGTGGCGATCTGGTAAGCGTGATGGACCAGCGTGCAGGCGGCGACGGTCGCCTGCACGCGTTGCGCGCGGCATGCGCGCAAGGATGAGCCCGCTGCGATGCGCTGCGTCTGCACACCAGCCTGCTCGCAGAGCCTCTAGACTGCCGCGCACTTCAACGCGGAACCGGCAGTGACCAAACGCAAGATCTTCAAGTGGGCGGGCATCGGCGTGCTGGTGCTGGCGCTGGGCAGCGTGCTGTCGCTGTATGGCTACGGCCGCTTTGCCGATCGCGAGCGCGGCCCTGCCAGCCATGCCTTGCCGGTGGCGGCGCAGGCAACGCCAATCGACCAGGTGGTCGCTCCGTTGCAGCAGGCGCATGCCGGCAAGACCGGCATGGTGATCCTGTCCGACAACATCGATGCGTTTGCGGTGCGCGCGTTGACCGCGCGTGCGGCCGGCCGCAGCCTGGATCTGCAGTACTACATCTGGCATGCCGACTTCACCGGCAACCTGTTGCACAACGAATTGCTGCGTGCGGCCGACCGTGGCGTGCGCGTGCGCCTGTTGCTGGACGACATGAACATCCATGGCAGCGACTCGGTGCTGGCCGCGTTGGACAGCCATCCGCTGATCGAGATCCGCCTGTTCAACCCCACCCGTGCACGCGAGGGCACGCTGATGCGCGGCGTGGAAATGGTGCTGCGCATGTTCAGCATCAACCGACGCATGCACAACAAGGCGTGGATTGCCGATGGCCGCATCGCGGTGGTGGGTGGGCGCAATGTGGGCGACGAATATTTCGACGCCGCGCGCGACACCAACTTCATGGACATGGACGCGGCCTTGATCGGCCCGACGGTGCGTCAGTCCGAACAGGTGTTCGATGCCTACTGGAACAGCCCCAATGCATTGCCGCTGGCGGCGCTGGTCACCGCCAAGCCGCAGGCGCTGGAGCAACTGCGCGGCAGCCTGGACGCCGGGATGGCGTCGGTGGGCGCGCACCCGTACGTGGAGCGCCTGCGCCAATCGCCAAGCGTGCATGCCTTGATGCAGGGCAATCGCCCGGTGCATTGGGTGCAGCAGGCGCGCATCGTGGCCGACCCGCCGGAGAAGGCCGAAGGTGCGCCACCGCAACCGGACTGGATGACGCCGATCCTGATCGGCGAGATGGCCAACGCACGCCGCGAACTGAAATTGATCTCACCTTATTTCGTGCCCGGCGACGACGGCATGCGCTGGATCGGTGGCCTGCGCAAGCGCGATGTACGCGTCAGCGTATTGACCAATTCACTGGCCGCCAACGATGTCGTGGCCGTGCACAGCGGCTATGCGGACTACCGCATTCCGCTGCTGCAACAAGGCGTGCGCCTGCACGAGCTCAAGCCGATGGGGCGCCCGGATGGCAGCCTGTTCGGTTCCAGTGGTGCGAGCCTGCATACCAAGGCCTTCGTGGTGGACGACAGCGCCGGTTTCATCGGTTCGTTCAACCTGGACCCGCGGTCGATGAATCTCAACACCGAGATGGGCCTGCTATTCGAAGACCGCACCGTGACCGCGGAGCTGGAGCGGCTATACAACCACAAGGTGAGCGCGCCGGTGAGCTACCGGGTGACGTTGGAGCAGGGCGGATTGCGCTGGCACGACGATGCCGCGCAGCCACCGGCGGTGTGGACGCGCGAACCGGCCGCCAGTGTGTGGCGTCGCGGCGCGGCCAAGGTGTTGGGCTGGTTGCCGCTGGATTCGCAGTTGTAACTACGGGGAGAAACAGCTGGCGTAGCAGTGGGGGCAGGACTGCGTGCACTTTGCTGCGTGCCTGTTGGGCATTTACGACGTCGTACTGTCTTGCGCGTGGCGATCGCAATGACGTGCGTACGTTGACGGACGACCTGCCGGTACTGATTGCGCCTCTCGCTGGCTACGCGCAGGCGTGACGCGATGTGCCGTAAAGCCGGCACAGTGATGTCGCGATCGAAGAGCCGACCACGACGTTGCGCGAAGCACTTGGCGCAACCGCCAGCTTTCACCGCTGCCTGTCTCAGGCCGATGCATCGCTACTGCAGCTGTGTCACGATCTCCCGCGCCATCGCGCCAAGCGGCAGGATGCGGTCGGCACCGCCGCGTTTGATCGCTTCCTTGGGCATGCCGAACACGATGCTGGTGTGCTCGTCCTGCGCGATCGTGCGTGCGCCGGCCTGGCGCATTTCCAGCAGCCCGGCCGCACCGTCGTCGCCCATGCCGGTCATGATGATGCCGAGCGCATTGCTGCCGGCTGCGCGCGCGGCCGAGCGGAACAGCACATCGACCGACGGGCGATGCCGGTTCACCGGCGGGCCTTCCAGGACTTCGACGAAATATTGCGCGCCACTGCGGCGCAGCAGCAGATGCTTGCCGCCGGGTGCGATCAACGCGCGTCCCGGCATCACGCGGTCGTTGTTGGCGGCTTCTTTCACTGCGATCTGGCACAGGCCGTTGAGGCGTGCGGCAAACGCGGCGGTGAACTTCTCCGGCATGTGCTGCACGATCACGATGCCCGGGCACACGCGCGGCAAGGCGGTGAGCACTTCTTCCAGCGCCTGGGTGCCGCCGGTGGAGGTGCCGATGGCCACGATCCGCTCGGTGGTCTGCGCCAACGCACGGCCGGTTTGCGCAGGCAGGATCACATCGGCAGTGTGCTTGACCTCGGCTTCCAGCGGCGCGGCAGTGACGCGTGCGGCCAGGCGTTTGACGTTGGCACGCGCAGCGCTGCGCACGGTGGCCACCAGCTCGTCGGCCGAGTCGGTGAGGAACTGCTTGAGTCCCAGCCGCGGTTTGGTGACCACGGCCACTGCGCCGGCGGCCAGCGCATCCATCGTCACGCGCGCGCCTTTTTCGGTGAGCGTGGAGCAGATCACCACCGGGGTGGGGCGCTCGCTCATGATCTTGCGCAGGAAGGTGATGCCATCCATGCGCGGCATTTCCACATCCAGCACGATCACGTCCGGCCACTGCTGGCGCATTTTTTCGATGGCCAGCAACGGGTCGGCAGCGGTGGCGATGACCTCGATGCCGGGCGCTTCGTTGAGCACGCCCACCAGCACCTGGCGTACCACCGCCGAATCATCGACCACCATCGCCTTGATGGTCTGGGACTGCGGGATGGGGCGGTTGAACGCTGTGGACACGGTGGATCCCTGGCTCAGGCTTTACGGAAGATCGACGGTGCCACCTGGATGAGATCGATGTCGAGCTCGCTCAGGCTTTCCGAATGGCCGATGCAGAAGTGCCCGCCCGGTTTGAGGTTGGCCAGCACGCGCAGGATCACTTCGCGCTTGGTCTGGCCATTGAAATAAATCATCACGTTGCGCAGGAAGATCACATCGAAGCTGCCCAGCATCGGCAAGGCGGCGTTGAGATTGGCATGCACGAACTTGACCCGGTCACGCAGGCGGCGCTCCACCAGCAAGGTGCCGGCGTACTCGCCCTGGCCGCGCAGGCAGTAGCGCTTGAGATACGCCTGTGGAATGCCGTCGATGCGCTGCAGGGCGTAGTGGCCGGTGCGGGCCTTGGCCACCACGCGGCTGCTGATGTCGGTGCCGACCACCTCGAACGCACGGCCTTGCAGCGCGTCGTCGAGCACCATCGCCATGCTGTAGGCCTCTTCGCCGGTGGAACTGGCCGCGCTCCAGCAGCGCAGCGGCAGCCCACCACGGTGGTCGCCAGCCAGGCGGCGCAGCAGGTCGAAGTGCTTGGGCTCGCGGAAGAAATAGGTTTCGTTGGTGGTCAGCAGGTCGATCGCGGTCTGGATCTCGTCGCGATCCTGCCGGCTTTCCAGCAATTGCAGGTATTGGGTGTAGTTGTCGAACTGATGCTCGCGCAGGCGCTTGCCCAGCCGTCCGCACAACATGGCCTTCTTGCCGGAAGAAATGCTGATGCCGGCGGCTTCGAAAATGAAGCGCTGAAAGCGCCCGAATTCCTGTTCGGTGATCGCGGTCGACGTGCTCATGGGCTCAGACAAGGTCGGCATCAGTGGGAAGCTCGCTGCTGCAGAGACGGGCGATGCGGCTGGCGTGTTCGCGCCACCACTCCGACAACATCGGGCCCGGCATCGGGGAGGCCATCAGGTAGCCCTGGGCCAGGTCGCAGCCGAGTTCGCGGAGCAGGCGCCAGTCCTCCGGGGTTTCCACGCCCTCGGCCACGGCAGTGAGTTCCAGCCGGTGGGCCAGCTCCAGCGTGGATTCCAGCACGGTGCGCTGGCTGCGGCTGCGGTGCGCGGCATGCACGAAGCTGCGGTCGAGTTTGAGCTCGGTAAACGGGATGCTGGCCAGCCGCTGCAACGAGGAAAAGCCGGTGCCGTAATCGTCGATGGACAGGCCGAACCCATGCAGGCGCAGCCGCGCCAGCATGCTCAGCGCATTGGCCGGCTCCACGATGGCGCTTTCGGTGAGTTCCAGCACCAGGTCGGCCGGTGCCAGGCCGTTGTCGGCCAGCTTGGCGCACAGGTGTTCGAGAAAATCCTGCTCGCCGAGCAGATTGGGCGACAGGTTCAAGGCCAGCGTGAGTTGCAGGCCTTCGGCGCGCCAGTCGACCAGTTGCGCAACCGCCTTGTCGATCACCTGCTGGGTGAGTGCGTGGATCAAACCTTCGCGCTCGGCCAAGGGAATGAAGCGGTCCGGGCCGATCATGTCGCCTTGCGGGCGGCGCCAGCGCGCCAGGGCCTCAACGCCGCGCAGGCGGCCGTCGCGCAGGTCCAGCTTGGGCTGATAAGCCACGCGGATTTCGCCGCGGCGCATGGCGCGATCCAGCCGCGAGGCCGCCGCGCCGCCACTGGAGAGCAGCGGCGAGATCGGGGTGGACAGCGCGGTGGTTGTCTCGGCGAGCGGTTCGGGAATGCAGTCCAGCGTGGTGGCCAGGTCCTGCAGGCGCAGCGGTTTTTCCAGGCCGGCGAGCACGCGCACACCGGCGCTGCGGCTGAGTTGCATCACCGCATCGATCAGCGCGCCGCCGCGCTGCGAGACCACCACCACCGGCACGCTGTGCTGGCCGCGTGCCAGCGCATCGAGCAGCTGCACGCCGTCCATTCCCGGCATTTCCAGGTCGATCAACAGCAGCGATGGTGCGCTGGCGCGGCTCAGCCAGTCGAGCGCGGCATGGCCGTCGCCGGCACCTTCCACCACGCTGGCGCCCAATTGGCGGCACAGCGCCATGGCGTGTTCGCGCTGGACCACGCTGTCGTCGACCACCAGGACCGGGCCGGCCAGTGCGCAGTTGCAGGAAAGGAGTGGAGAGTGCATGAGAGTCCTGGCGTGCACGGAAAGAGTCAGGCCGCCAGCGCGGCGTCGGGCAGCTGCGCCGGCGCGTCGTTGGCCAGCACGGCGTCGGCATCCAGCAGGATCACGAAGCGCTCGTCGCGCTTGGCCATGCCGTGGATGAAATCGCGATGGATGCCGGCGCCGAAGCTGGGCGCATCGGCAATGTCGGCGGGCGCGATCTCCACCACTTCGCTGACCGCGTCCACCAGCAAGCCCAACACCTGCTGCTCACCGGCGCGTGCGATCTCCACGATCACGATGCAGCTGCGTTTGGTGATGGCGCTCGCACTGCGGCCAAAGCGCAGCTGTACGTCCATCACCGGCACCACCGCACCACGCAGGTTGATCACTCCACGCAGCGCCGGCGGCATCATCGGCACTTCGGTTGGAATTCGGTATTCAATGATTTCCTTGATGCCCAGGATGCCCAGGCCGAACATCTCACCGCCCAGCAGGAAGGTGAGGTATTGCTGGGGTGCGGGCATGGCGGGCGCGCCACCGGTCTCTACGCTGCGCTGTTGCATCGTCGATTCCTCAGAAGCTGGCGAACTGGGATTCGTCGATCACATCGGCGGCGACCGCCGCGCTGATCGGACGCACGTTGGCACGGCGCAGCGGCAGGCTGGCGGCAGGCGCAACCCGACGTTGCACCGGCTTGGCCGCCGGCACATTGCCACGCCCACCGTTGCCCAGCCGGAAGAAGCCCATCAACTGCTGCAACTGCTCGGCCTGCGCGCTCATCTCTTCCGAGGTGGCGGCCAGTTCTTCGGCATTGGCCGCGGCGGATTGGGTGGTCTGGTTCAACTGGCCCACCGCGGTGTTGATCTGGCTGACGCCGGCGGTCTGTTCTTCGGACGCTGCGGCAATCTCCTGCACCAGATCGGAGGTGCGGCGGATCGAAGGCACCATCTCGCCCAGCACGCGGCCGGCGCTTTCGGCCAGTTCCACGCTGGACCCAGCCACTTCGCCGATTTCCTGCGCGGCGATCTGGCTGCGCTCGGCCAGCTTGCGTACCTCTGCGGCCACCACCGCAAAGCCCTTGCCGTGTTCGCCGGCGCGTGCGGCTTCGATCGCGGCATTGAGCGCCAGCAGATTGGTCTGGTAGGCGATGTCGTCGATGATGCCGATCTTCTTGGCGATGTCCTTCATCGCCACCACCGTGGCGCGCACGGTGTCGCCACCGTCGGCCGCCTCGCTGGCAGCCTTGGCGGCCATGCTGTCGGTGACGCGGGCGTTTTCGGTGTTCTGTGCAATGGAAGCAGTCATCTGCTCAAGCGAGGCGCTGGTTTCTTCCACGCCGGCCGCCTGTTCGCTGGCGGCCTGGGCCAGTGCCTGCGCGGTGGCACTGACTTGTTCCGATGCGCTGGCTAGGTTCTCGGCGTTGCGGTTGACCTCATCGACGATCTCGGTGAGGCGGCTCATGGTGGTGTTGACGTAGCGCTGCATGTCGGCAAACGCGCCTTCATAGCGGCCTTCCACGGTGTGCGTGAGGTCGCCCTCGGCCATCGCGCCCATTACCTGGATCACCTCGGAGATGCTGCGCAGGTTGCCGCGTGCACGCTCTACGGTGTCGTTGATGAAGGCCTTCTTGCCGGGCAGCTGCGCCAGCGGCGCGTCGAAGTTGCCGCGGCCGAACTCTGCCACCACGCCCATTGCCAGCTTCTTGACCGCGATATGCGCACCCACCATTTCGTTGATGCCGGTGGCCATGCTGCGGAAGTCACCGTCGAAGCGCGCGGTATCGATCACCACATCGATGTCGCCGGCTTCGTGTTCGGCCGACATGTGGTTGATCTCGCGGATCAAGCCGGTGAGGTTGCCGCGCACCTGATCGATGGTCTCGTTGATGAAGCGCTTCTTGCCCGGCAGCTGCGGCAGTTGTGCGGTGAAGTTGCCGCGGCCGAACTCGGCCACGCAGGCGATGGCCTGCTTCTTGACCGCGATATGTCCTGCCACCATCGCATTGATGCCTTCGGCCATGCGACGGAAATCGCCGGTGAAGCGCTGCGTGTCGATCACGACGTCGATATCGCCGGCATCGTGTTCGACTGCCATGCGGTTGACTTCGGCGACCAGGCCGGTGAGGTTGCCGCGGATCTGGTCCACGACCTCGTTGATGAAGGCCTTCTTGCCGGGCAGGCGTTCCAGCTCGGCGGAAAAATTGCCGCGGGCGAATTCGGCCACGCAGGCCATGGCCTGCTTCTTTACCGCGATATGGCTGGCGACCATGCGGTTGATGCCGTCGCCCATGGCGCGGAAGTCACCATCGAACCGTGCCACATCGATGCGCGCATCGATCTCGCCGGCGTCGTGTTCGTGCGAGACACGGTTGATTTCGTCGTTGACGTGGCGGATGCCGCTCTGCACCTTGCGCAGGCCGCGCAGCACTTCACAGGCCTGCTCGTCGCGCACCTGCGGCAGGGCGACATCGAAGTTGCCGCGGGCGAAGGCGTCCAGCGTGGTGGTGGCGATCTCCAGCGAGCCGGTAGCGGTGCGGATCGACCAGGCCAGCAGCACACCGCTGGCGAGTGCGGCCAGCACGCTCGCCGCCAGCAGTGCAGCATGCGACAGCGTGAGTGCGAAGCCGGCAACCACCACCACAACCGGCAGGGCAATGGCGAAAGCGGCGGTGAACCACAGTTGGGTGGCGATCGGGAGACGGTGCGACATGGTGGCAGCTTCCTGGAGTCAGGGAACGACGTAGAACGGCGGCGTGGGAAGACGAGCGGCGGTTTGAACGGTCAGGCGGCCAGCGCGTCCTGGCCCGGATGCAGTTGCTGGATCAGACTGGGCACATCGAGAATCAGCGCGACCTCGCCGCTGCCGAGAATGCTCGAACCACTGATGCCCTTGACCTGCGCAAACACCTTGGACAATGGCTTGATCACGGTCTGCCATTCGCCCAACAAGGTGTCCACGACCAGCCCGAAGCGCTGCGCGCCCTGGCGGATGACCACGATGCTTTCGCGGGCCGGCCGCTTGCCGCCCAGCGCAAACAATTCCCGCAGGCGCACGTACGGCAGCACGCTGCCGCGCAGGTCGATGTAGTCGCTGGTGTAGTCGGGCGTGAACTCCACGCACTCTTCCACCACATCCAGTGGCACCACGAACACCGACTTGCCAATGCCCACCTGGAAGCCGTTGATGATCGCCAGCGTCAGCGGCAGCCGCACCGAAATGGTGGTGCCCACGCCGGCGGTGCTGTCGATATCCACGCAGCCGCGCAGCGCGGTGATGTTGCGCTTGACCACATCCATGCCCACACCGCGGCCGGACAGGTTGGTGACTTTTTCGGCAGTGGAAAAACCGGGCTCGAAGATCATCGCGAACACTTCGCGATCACTGAGCTGGCGGCCGGGTTCGACCAGGCCGCGTTCCAGCGCTTTGGCCAGTATCTTGTCGCGATTCAGCCCGCCACCGTCATCGGTGATCTGGATGACGATGCTGCCGGAATCGTGGAAGGCATTCAGGCCCACGGTGCCACGCGCCGGCTTGCCGTTGGCCACGCGCACGTCCGCCGGCTCGATGCCGTGGTCCATCGCATTGCGCACCAGGTGGGTGAGCGGGTCGCCGATCTTTTCCACCACCGACTTGTCCAGCTCGGTGTCTTCGCCGGCAACCACTAGCGCGATGTCCTTGCCCAGCTCGCGCGCCACATCGTGCACCACGCGCTGGAAGCGGCTGAAAGTGCCACCGATCTTGACCATGCGCAGTTGCAGTGCACTTTCGCGTACCTCTTCCACCAGGCCCGCCAGGATCGACGTGGATTCGAGCAGCTGCGCATCGCCGGTGCGCTGTGCATTGGTGCCGGTGCTGGCCACCGCGATGATCAACTCGCCAACCAGGTCGATCATGCGATCGAGCTTGTCGGCGTCCACGCGGATGGAGCGCGCTTCATTGGAACGTGGCGCAGTGTCGGCAGTCGTTGCAGCGGCGCGCGGTGTCGGCACCACTGCAATGGCCGGTGCCGGTGCGTGTACCGGTTCCGCAGTGACGGCGGCGGTCGCGGCGCTGGTGTCCAGTGGCGCGGGCACCGCGACGATCTCCAGGTCGCAGTCTTCGCGCACGAATTCGAACACGTCTTCAATTGCCGCGCGGTCGGCATCGCTGCGCAGCAGGATCTGGAATCCAAGGTAGTTGGCTTCAGGGTCGAGCTCCTCGAACACCGGCAATTTGCTGTAGTCGGTGCTGATCGATTCCACAGAGCCAAGCCCGCGCAGGTTGCGGATCAACTTCAATGGCGAGTTGCCAAAACGCAGCGCATCGGCAAACAGGGTCAGGTTGACGCGCCAGTAACCGCTTTGTTTTTCCGGCGTGCTGCGCTGCGCGTCGCTGACAGTTGCGCCGCAAACGCTGCCTTGCAGGTAGGTTTGCAATTGCGCCAGCAGGGGCTCGGCTTCGGCGGCCAATGCAGCGGGATCGGCATGGCTGGGGTCGGCGGCGGTCTCCACCAATGCATGGATGTGGTCGCAGCACACCAGCAGCAAGGCGATCAGTTCCGACTGCAGCGCCACCGATTCTTCGCGCACCAGATCCAGCACGCTTTCCACCAAATGGGTGAAGCCCACCAGCTGCGGCAGATCGAACAGACCGCCGGAGCCCTTGATGGTGTGCGCCGCACGGAAGATCGCGTTCACCGCATCCGGCGAGGACTCGCCACGCTCGGCCTGTAACAGGTGACGTTCCATGTCTTCGAGCAGATCCCGGCTCTCGGCCAGGAAGGTCTGCATCAGCTGGTTCATGTCCATGCGCGTCACCTGTCCGTGTTAATGAATTCGTTCGCCCAGACCGGTGGCGGCGTGCGGGTACAGCGCTTCCAGCAGGCCCAGCAGTTCGATCACATCGACCACGGCGCGGCTTGAGTCGGTCAACACAAACGGGCGTCCGTCAGCCTGCACCGCCTGCTTGGTGGCGAGCAGCAGCTGCAGGCCAGTGGTGTCGATCTCGCTGACCGCAGCCAGGTCCAGACGCACGCCACCCGGATGCGCCAGCGCCGGCTGCAGCAATGGCTTGAGCTCGGCAGCGCGACGGATGGTCATCTCGCCTTCGAGGGCAAGCGTGAGCGGGGCGGGTAGATCCAACGAAAAGATGTCCATTGCGGCCTCGTGAAGCGATGACACGTGCGTGGCATGACGCGGAGAAGTTCTCACCTCGACATCGGCTTCACGCGCTACCAAGTAAGCCCAAGTCGTGTCGGTCTATGCAGGTATCGGCGCGTGACAGAAATATTTAGGCCGAATTCAGCCAAGCGGCCGATTTGCGATGCGCATCACTGCGTGGGCGTTAACCGCTCAGGTTTGCGATGACGTGATTCGTGCTGCTTGTCGGCTGAGTCTGCTTTTAAGCGAGCGCTGCGACGGCATGGTGTTTTGGTTGCCATCAAAGGCGCATGCAGTTTCAAGGCATGCGTGATTGCTGTGCATGCGAAAAGCCTGCCTGTTGAGCACGCTAGTGATGGCTGACATGGATGTCTGACACAAGGTTCCGCGGCGAGCAGCACTCATTGCCCATGTCTGCGTCTGTATAGAGTGCGGCCAACGCGCAGCGCGGTTTTGCGAAACGCAGCTTGCTCGGTTGCGCTGCTCTGCTGCAGGCGATTGCCGCTGCACGCTTTCATGATCGCGCAGTACAGATGCACCGCGATCAGGCGCTGGGTTCAATCGTGGTTTGTGCCTGCGATGCTGGCGGGCAGTGCCTTGCACTGGGCATTCAATGCGCCAAAACAGGCCAAGGTAGATCGCTGATTACCGTCGGCGCGTTGCACAGTGCGTGCGCGGCCTTCAACACCACAGCTGCAGCGTGCCCGTGCAGTGCGCCCCAGCAGGGCGCACTGCACGGTGCAACCCCTCAGCGCGGTGCCAGGGCCGTCAGCAGCCCACGTGCCGCATTGAAGCGGTCGGCAGCCTCGGGCAACGGCAGCTTGATGCGCAGTTTGTCCGGGCCATCCATGGTGTAGATCTTCGGCTGCTTCTGGATCATCTGGATCACGGTCATCGGGTCGATCGACGGCTTGGCCTCGAACACCAGGCGGCCGCCATTCTCGCCAAGATCCAGCTTGCGCACACCCAAGGCATTGGCCTGCAACTTGAGCTCGGCGATCGCGAACAGGTGCTTGACCGGGTCTGGCAGCAGGCCGAAGCGGTCGATCATTTCCACCTGCAGCTCGCGCAAGGCATCGCTGTCGCGGGCACTGGAAATGCGCTTGTACAGCGTCAGGCGCGTGTGTACATCCGGCAGGTAGTCCTCGGGAATCAGCGAGGCCACGTGCAGTTCCACCTCGGCGCCGCGCACTTCTTCGCCGGCATCCAGGTCGGGCAGCTTGCCCTGGCGGATGCTGCGCACCGCGCGTTCCAGCAGTTCGGTGTACAGGCTGAAACCCACCTCGGCCATCTGCCCGCTCTGGTCCTCGCCCAGCAGCTCGCCGGCACCACGAATCTCCAGATCGTGCGTGGCCAGGGTGAAGCCGGCGCCCAGTTCGTCCATGGAGGCAATCGCTTCCAGGCGCTTTTCTGCATCGGAGGTCATCGAGCGGCGGTCCGGCACCACCAGGTACGCATAGGCGCGGTGATGCGAGCGACCGACGCGGCCACGCAACTGATGCAACTGTGCCAAGCCAAAGCGATCGGCACGATTGATGATGATGGTGTTGGCGTTGGGAATGTCGATGCCCGATTCGATGATCGTGGTCGACAGCAGCACGTTGAAGCGCTGCTTCTGGAAATCCAGCATCACCCGTTCCAGCTCGCGCTCGGGCATCTGCCCATGCGCGATGCCGATGCGCGCTTCCGGCACCAGCTCGGAGAGGTCGCGCTGCATGCGCACGATGCTTTCCACATCGTTGTGCAGGAAATACAGCTGGCCACCGCGACTGAGTTCGCGCTGGAACGCCTCGCGCAGCAGGGTGTTGTCCCAGGCGGTGATGAAGGTCTGCACCGCGAGCCGGTTCGGCGGCGGCGTAGCGATGATGGACAGATCGCGCAGCCCGGCCATGGCCATGTTGAGCGTGCGCGGGATCGGCGTGGCGGTGAGCGTGAGTAGATGCACGTTGGCGCGCATCGCCTTGAGCGCTTCTTTCTGACGCACGCCGAAGCGCTGTTCTTCGTCGACCACGACCAGGCCGAGATCCTTGAACTTCACGTCCGGCTGCAGCAGCCGGTGCGTGCCGATGATCACGTCGATATCGCCGCTGGCCACTTTTTCCAGCTCGGCCTTGATCTCCTTGGTGCTCTTGAAGCGCGACAGCACTTCCACCTTCATCGGGTAGTCGGCGAAGCGGTCGCGGAAGTTGCGGTAATGCTGTTCGGCCAGCAGCGTGGTCGGCACCAGCACGGCGACCTGCTTGCCGGCACTGGCCGCGGCGAACGCGGCGCGCACCGCGACCTCGGTCTTGCCGAAGCCGACATCGCCGCAGACCACGCGGTCCATCGGCTGGCTGCTGCCCAGATCGCGCAAGGTGGCATCGATCGCGGCCAACTGGTCGGTGGTTTCCTCGAACGGAAAGCCCGCCGCGAATGGTTCGTACATCGCGCGGTCCACCTGCAGGGCCAGGCCTGCGCGCGCGCGGCGGCGCGCCTGGATTTCCAGCAATTCGGCGGCGACATCGCGCACCTTTTCCGCGGCCTTGCGCTTGGCCTTGGTCCACTGCTCGCCACCCAGCGAATGCAGCGGCGCGGTGTCGGCCGAGGCACCGGAATAGCGGCTGATCAGGTGCAGCTGCGCTACCGGCACATACAGCCGGTCGCCCTTGGCGTATTCGATTTCCAGAAACTCGCCAGGCATGCCGCCGGCGTCGAGCACGATGAGGCCGCGGTAGCGGCCCACGCCGTGGTCTTCATGCACGATCGGCGCGCCTTCGGAGAGCTCGCCCAGGTCGCGGATGATCGCTTCCGGCTCGCGGCCCACGCGGCGCGTGCGGCGCGGTTGGTTGGCCCGCTCCGGGAACAACTGGCGCTCGGTCAGCACCGCAATCTGCGGCGTGTCCAATGCAAAGCCGTCTTCCAGCGGCGCCACGGTGATGCCGAAGCGCAGTTTGGTCGCGGCCAGGAACGCGGGCAGGTCGGCCACGACATCCGGCTTCAACTGCGCGGCGGCCAGCACTTCCATCAAGGCTTCGCGGCGGCCGGCCGAATCGGCGGCCACCAGCACCCGGCCGGGGTAATGGCCCAGGAACGAGGCCAGGGCCTGCCCGGCAGGCGCATCCTTGGCGGCGACCGGCAGCGGCGGCAACGGCTGGTCGCCCAGCGGCGCGGCCTCGTCGATACGCGGATGGTCGGCCGGCCACACTTCGATGCGCGCCAGCTTGTTGAGCCGCTCGCGCAAGGCATCCGGTGACTGGTACAGCTCATCGGGCGGCAGCAGCGGGCGTTCCACATCGTGGCGGCGCTGCTCGTAACGGTTTTGCGCCTGCAGCCAGAAGGCATCGGCCGCATTGGAGACGCCGGTGGCGATCAGCGGCAGCGCGCGCGTGTCCAGATAATCGAACAGCGTGGCGGTCTTGCTGAAGAACATCGGCAGGTAATACTCGACGCCCGACGGTGCGATGCCGGACTTCAGATCCTGATACAGCGCACTGCGCCGCGTATCCACGTCGAAGCGTTCGCGCAGGCAGGCGAGCACGCGCTCCACGCTGGCATCGTCCATCGGCACTTCGCGGCCGGGCAGCATCTTGACCGCGTCCACCTTGTCCAGCGAGCGCTGCGATTCCGGGTCGAAGGCGCGGATGGAATCGATATCCTCATCCAGCAGCTCAATTCGCAACGGGGTGTCGGCGCCCATAGGAAATACATCCAGCAGGCCGCCGCGCACTGCGAAATCGCCCGGGTCCATCACCTGCGGCACGTTGCGGTAGCCGGCGCTTTCCAGACGGCGTTTTTCCGCGTCCAGATCCAGACGCTGGCCAACCGTGAGATCGAAGCTGCCACCGACGATGTAGCTCAGCGGCGCCAGCTGTTGCAGCAAGGTTTGCACCGGCACGATCACCACCCCACGGGTCAGACCGGGCAAGCGATGCAGGGCCGCCAGGCGCTGGCTGATGATTTCCGGGTGCGGGCTGAACTGGTCGTAGGGCAGGGTTTCCCAATCGGGAAACGGCACCACCGGCAGCGTGGACGCGTCACCCAGCAGGGCATGCAGATCGGCTTCGATCTGATGCGCGCTCTGGTTGTCGCGGGCAATCACCAGCACCGGGCCGGCATGCGCTTCGGCAGCGCGTGCAATCGACCAGGCCAGGGCCGTCGGAGACGACGGAGCGCGCCAGTAGGCGCGGAGCTGGCCGGACTTGGGCAGCGGCGGAGAAGGGAAGGTAGGCGACGGCATCAGCCGGCGATTTTATCAGAGCGCCGCCAGGGGCCGGTCCATCTGGCGTGAAAGCTGCCGGCCTGGCCTGGCCTGCCGGGCTTCGGCGTCGTGCGATGGGGAGGGCGGGCAAGGGCCCTTGCTGCGACGTTCCAGAGTTGGGTGGGCTGCGACTGGCCTATCCGCATTCTCTAGTGCGCTTCCAGGTATGCGGGATTGCTCGTCTTGGCAGTCAACAGCCGAGTTGGTCGAGGGCGCGGTGCCCTCGCCGCTTGCGGGATACGCCGTAAATCCGTCCATGGAAGCTCAGTGGCAGCATCCATGCCGCCACATGGTCCCGCAAGCGGCGAGGACACCGCGCCTGACGGTGTACAGGCAGCTTTTTGGGGATGCCAGGCTAAGAGCAGCTATCAAAACGACTGCGCAGCCGCCGGGCGGGCGCGGCCGGTGCTCGGAATCGGCCTGTACCCACGTACATTCCGGTTCCTCCGCGCCGTCCGCACCCACCCGACGACTGCTCGCGACTTTTTGTTAGCCGCTCTAAGTCACCTGTTATCGGGGGCTTGTGGCGGCGCCTTTGCGAAACCTTGGGCGGCGCTCAGGCCGGCGGTGGAACTCACGTGCTGTCCCGCAATGCAGGGCATGCCATGCGAACACCCAGCACGCCCAGCCACCGCTTCAAAACAAATCCCAACTCCCGAATCCCCAATCCCCGCCCCTCAAGCATCCAGCTCCAGCACCATGCGCACCAGTTCCGGGGAATCCGGGTGGGGCTGCGGCTTGAAGCCCAGCGATTCGGCCAGCTGCAGCATCGGCAGGTTGCTTTGCAACACATCGCCGTACAGGCAATCGAGGTATTTGCGGCGCGCCCATTTCACCAGTTTGCGCATCAGTTGGCGGCCCAGCCCCTGGCCGGCCACAAAGCTGCTGACCAGGATGGTGTACTCGGCCTGGCGGGTGCCCGGCACCAGCGCGGCACGTGCGACGGCGCCCACCAGCGCTTCGCCGGGCGGCAACTGCTCGGCCGCCACCAACACGATCTCGCTCTTGGGGTTGGGGTGGGTGAGGCGTTGCACCATTTCGGGGGTGATTTCCGCCGAGGAGCGCACGAAACGGGCGCGGATCTCTTCCGGGCCCAACAGGCTGAAGGCTCCCTGCAGCGGCGGGCCGTCCTCGGGACGGATCGGGCGAAGCAGGAGCGTGCGGCCATTGGGCAGACTGAAATTTTCATGCCAGGGAGGCATGCGATTGCGGATGGCCATGACCGGGTGTTCCTTGAAGATCGGAAGATTCTGGCACCAGCCCAGCGCACAACCGTGAATGATTCCGGTGCGCCGCTGGGGGCCGTATGCGGGGGTGGCAGTGCTTCCCACGGCACTCTACCGAGCGATGCCGTGAGCCAGTCGTGACGCCGGGCGCCAACGCGGCCTAGCCCTCCTGGCGCAGCCACTCCAGCCGGGTCGAGGCACCGGCTTCGCCAAGGTGCGCCTTGAGCGCGGGCAGCGCCGGGGCCAGCACCTGGTCGAACTGCCAGGGGGCATTGACGATCAACAGGCCGCTGCCGGTCAGGCGCAGCGGTGAATCGTCCGGATGCACCTGCAGTTCGGCCATCAGCACCGACTTGGCGGGCAGCGCGGCGGCCTTGCGCATGAACGGCTGCAGGCTGCGACGCAGCTTGATCGGGTACCACACCATGCAGATCGCCTGCGGCCAACGCGCCAGCGCTTCGCGCACGCTGGCGATCACCTGCGGGTATTCGGCACCCTGTGATTCATAGGGTGGGTCGATCAGGACCAGGCCGCGGCCGATCTTGACCTCGCCGGCCCGCGGCGGCAGGAAGGCGCGGATCGCCGCATAGCCATCGCCGGCATGCACACGCACGCGGCTGTCGTTGGCGAACAGGGTCTTCAGCGCCTGGGCTTCGTCGGGCTGCAGTTCGCAGAACGCCATGCGGTCCTGCGCGCGTAGCGCCTGCGCCGCCAGCAGCGGCGAGCCGGGGTAGTGATTGATCTGGATGCCGGCGGTGGGCCGGGCCGCTTTCTGGCCGGGCAAGGCCGGGCGTGCGACGGCGGCGTTGTCGGCCTGCACCGCGCGCAGATAGCGTTCCACCACCTCCGGCAGCGTGGCTTCGGCCATCAACCGCATGACGCCGGCATCGGCTTCGTTGGTCTTGCGGCTCTCTTCGCCACCGAGCTGGTAGCGGCCACGGCCCGCGTGGGTATCCAGCACGAAGAACGGGGTGTCCTTGCGCTTGAGGGTGTCGATCAGCGCCAGCAAGGCGATGTGCTTGAGCACGTCGGCGTGGTTGCCGGCATGGAAGGCGTGGCGATAGTTCATCGCGGCAGTGTAGAGGGTGCGCGGTGGTTTGCGCTGTGCCAGGTGCGGTGGCGGTTTACGCCGGGTGGGGCGCAGCGAGGCGGGCGGGCGCCGGGGTGAGCGCGCCTGCAACGCCTCGGCGCCGCAAGGTGCAGCCAGCGTGGTGTGGTCGATGATTGCCCGCAGCGGACGTGCACGGTGGCCCGCGTGCTATTGGCCGCGCCGGCATGCGGCTATGCTGCGCGCCATGTCCGAGACCCCCACCCGTGTCCTTGTCGTCGAGGACGAAACCGCCATTGCCGACACCGTGCTGTACGCCTTGCGCAGCGAGGGCTACGTGCCCGAGCACTGCCTGTTGGGGCGCGAGGCGCTGGAGCGGCTGCGCAACGATCCCGCTGACCTGGTGGTGCTGGACGTGGGCCTGCCGGATATCAACGGCTTCGAGGTCTGCCGCACGCTGCGTGGTTTCAGCGAAGTGCCGGTGATCTTCCTGACCGCACGCAACGACGAGATCGACCGCGTGCTGGGCCTGGAACTCGGTGCCGACGACTACATGGCCAAGCCGTTTTCGCCGCGCGAGCTGGTGGCGCGGGTGCGCGCACGGCTGCGCCGGCGCAGCGTGGCCGTGGCCCAGGCCGAACCGGGCTGGCAGCCGCACGGCGCGTTCGCGATTGATCGCGACGGCAGCCGCATCCGCTACGGCGAGACGCTGTTGCCGCTGACGCGCTACGAATACGCGCTGCTGGCCGCGCTGCTGCAACGGCCCGGCGCCATCCTCAGCCGCACCCAGCTGATGGACCGCGGCTGGGATGCCAGCGCCGACAGCGCCGACCGCACCGTGGACACCCACATCAAGACGCTGCGCGCCAAACTGCGCCAGGCCGGCGTGCCGGCCGACCCGATCCGCACCCACCGTGGCCTTGGCTACGCACTGGAGGTCTGAGGATGGGTGCCGTGTTTCAGAAGCCGGCGGTCGGGGTGGTCGAGCGTGCTGGTTTGCGTGGTCGGCGTGGGCTGACAGAAGTGAACGGCCTGGCGGGCGGGCGCGATGTGTTCGCGCTGTCTTGCGTCGGCCATCATCAGGCGCGTGCGGAGGAGATCGACGTTGCGTGCCCCCGCAGTGCCGCAATTGCGCGATCCCTATGCACGCCCACCTTGCGTTCGTCGCTCCTGGCACAGACGCAAACGGCGCTGGCCGCATCCATGCCAAATGCGTCGGCTGCTGACGGCTACTTGACCACGCGGTGGTCGACCAACGACCACACACCTGCGTGCGCGGCCAACGGGATTCGGTGCTGACATGCGGCTCGGACTCAAGCTGTTTCTCGGGTTTTTTCTGATCGTCGGGCTGGCCGCGTTCTTCGTGATGCGGGTGTTCGTCAACGAGGTCAAGCCGGGCGTGCGCCAGGCGATGGAATCCACGCTGGTGGATGCGGCCAACGTGCTGGCCGAGATGGCCAGCCCCGAGCTCGCGGCCGGGCAGATTGCCACCGGCCGCTTTGCGCGCCACCTTGCACAGGCCCAGCAGCGCGACCCCAAGGCCTGGGTGTGGCGCTTCCGCAAGAACAACGTGGATTACCGCGTCACCGTGACCGATGCGCGTGGTGTGGTGGTGTTCGATTCGCTGGGTCGCGACGTCGGCCGCGACAACTCGCGCTGGAACGATGTCTACCGCACCTTGCGCGGCGAATACGGCGCGCGCTCCAGTCCGGAGCTGGATGGCACCCCCGGCGCCACGGTGATGCATGTGGCCGCACCGATCTATGCGCCTGACGCACCGGGCACACTGATCGGCGTGCTCACGCTGGCGCAGCCTAACCGCAGCATCGACCCCTTCATCGAAGCCAGCCAGCGCAACATCCTGCAACGGGGCGCCTGGTTGATCGGCATTTCCGCATTGATCGGCATCGGCATGACCTGGTGGCTGATGCGCGGCATCGGCCGGTTGAATCGCTACGCGCAGGCGGTGAGCGCGGGCATCCCGGTGCCGCCGCCCAAGCCGCGCGGCGATGAAATCGGCGACCTGGGCCAGGCGCTGGAAACCATGCGCCGCAAGCTGGAGGGCAAGGCCTACGTCGAGCACTACGTGCAATCGCTGACGCACGAGATGAAAAGCCCGCTGGCGGCCATTCGTGGCGCCTCGGAGCTGTTGACCGAGCCATTGCCGGAGGCCGACCGCCAGCATTTTGTGGCCAGCATCCGCGCCCAGGAGCAGCGCCTGACTGAAACCATCGACAAGCTGCTCGCCCTGGCCGAGGTCGAACAACACGGCTGGCTGCAGACCCGTGCGCGCGTGGCCGTGCCTGGCGTGTTGCACGCTGCGGTGGACGCGGTATTGCTGCGCGCCGCTGGCGCCGGCGTGCTGGTGGAGCTCGATGCGGCAAGCATGGCCGCCAGCGACCAGACCGTGCTCGGCGATGCCTTCCTGCTGCGGCAGGCCGTGATCAACCTGCTGGAAAACGCCATCGCCTTCTCGCCGGACGGCGGCACCGTGCAGCTGCGCACGCAGCGGGAGGACGGGCAGGTGCAGCTGTTGGTCGAAGACCGCGGCAGTGGCGTGCCCGATTACGCGATCGAACGCGTGTTCGAGCGGTTCTATTCGCTGGCGCGCCCGCAGACCGGGCAACGCAGTTCCGGCCTGGGCTTGCCGTTCGTGCGTGAGGTGGCCCGCCTGCACGGCGGCGACGTGCGCCTGCGCAATCGCGACGGTGGCGGTGCGATCGCCACCTTGCGATTGCCCACAGGCTGATCTGCACCGCAACGCCGCCCACTTCACATTCGCTTCAAATTCGCCTCAAACCCTGGACACCGAGGGCGCTCACCCTGACCACCTCCCAGACTGAGGATGGTCGATGAAATCCCTGAAACTGCTGTTGCGCTTCGCCACCGTTGGTGGGTTGATCCTGCTGTTGCTGATCCCGTTGTTGTTGATCCGCGGCGCGGTGCAGGACCGCGCGCGCTACCGCGACGAGGCGGTGGAGCGGGTGTCCAAAAGCAAGGCCGGCGAGCAGCAATTCATCGCGCCGGTGCGTGTGCTGCCCTATACCGAGCAGGTGCAGGTGAACGAGCCGGACGAGCAGGGCAACCAGCGCAAGGTGTGGCGCGCGCAGGGGGGGGCGCTGCTGCAGACGCCGCGCGCGCTCAAGATCAGCGGCGAGATGGTGCCCTCGGTGCGCGAGGTGGGGATCTACCGCGTGCAGGTGTATTCGTGGAAGGCAACGCTGCACGCCGAATACTACCCGTTCGAGTACGCCGCCGCGCCTACCCGCGTGTATGGCCAACCGTATCTGACGGTGGGCATTTCCGATGTGCGTGGGCTGGTGGGCACGCCCAGCCTGCGCGTGGATGGCCGGGCGCTGACGCTGGAAGGCGGTGCAGGCACGCTGGCCGGGCGGACCTCGGGCATCCATGCCGCGCTCAAGCCGGTGAGCGATGCAACTGCCGGGACGCTGCAGGACGGCAATGTGGTGGACATGCAGTTCGTGCTGGATGGCACGCGCCGGCTGGCGATCGCGCCGATCGGCGACACCAACGACATCGCGCTGCGCTCGGGTTGGCAGCATCCGTCCTTCGGTGGGCAGTTCCTGCCGAATGCGCCGAGCATCGGGCCGAAGGGCTTCGATGCCACCTGGTCGTTGTCGGCGCTGGCCACCGGCGCACAGACGCAGCTGCAGTCGGATGCGAGCGCGCTGGACATGCTGGAAGTGCGGCTGGTCGACCCGGTGGACGTGTATACCCAGGCCGATCGCGCCAGCAAGTACGGCATCCTGTTCGTGGTGCTGACCTTCGTGGCGTTTGTGTTGTTCGAGCTGATCAAGCGGCTGCCGATCCACCCGGTGCAATACCTGCTGGTGGGCCTGGCGCTGGCGATTTTCTTCCTGCTGCTGCTCAGCCTGTCCGAGCGCATCGCCTTCTGGCAGGCGTACCTGGTCTCGGCGGTGGCGTGTATTGGGCTGCAGTGCGTGTACCTGTCTGGTGTGTTGCGCAGCTGGGCGCGGGCCGGCGGGTTTTCGGTGATGCTCACTGCGCTGTACGGGGTGCTTTACAGCTTGCTGATCTCCGAAGACAACGCGTTGCTGATGGGATCGTTGCTGCTGTTCGGCATCCTGGCCTGCATCATGTGGGTAACCCGCAAGCTCGATTGGTACGAGCTTGGCAACAGCCTGCGCTGAGGTCGGCATGCTGATGCGCTCTCAGCTACACCGGCGGGCGCAGCGGTTGCTGCCCGCCGGGATCGAAACGGTGGCGCTGCTGTCCGCAGCGCCGCCCCACCAATGGGAATGCTCGCCGCTGTCCGCCTTGCCGCTGCCTGCAGCGGGGCGGCGTGGATGGATCGGCATGGCGCTGCACGCCCGCACCGCCGAGGATGTGCGCCGCGATGGCGCCAACGCACTACAGCAGCTGCAGTGCGCTGCGCCACGGCCGCCACTGCGCCAGTACCTGCCATGGCAGCGGCTGAGCAACGGCAGCTACTGGGCCCGCAGTAGCGATGCATTACTCGGCGCGCTGTTGGCGGTGGAAGATGCGGCCGTTTGGTTGCTGTGGCAGCAGTCCGCCGCTGCGGCCTGCACACGGAGCTGGCTGCGATGAGCGGCGCGGTTTGCAGGCGAGTTGTCTGTTACGCGCGGCTGCAGCAGGCAGCGCACCGTGTCGCCCGCTTACAGTGCGGTGGCGCATGCGTCACAGGACGCCTGCGGTGATCTGGGCGGCCGTAGTGATCTTTGTGGTTGCGGTGTTGACGCTGGCGTTGGTGGCCAGCGCCAGCTGGCGGGTGTTCGGTGGGTGCGTCGCCTGCGTCTGCGTGCTCTTGCCGGTGTTGTTGTTCGGCACCTTGATGCTGCAGCCCGGCGCCGGGCAGGATGCGTTCGCGTCGGCAGTGGCGGTGGAAGCTGCGATTTGCCTGCAGTTGGCCGCGGACGCCGCGTGCCTCCTGGCAGCGCCCCTGGGGCTGTTGGGCCGGCGCATGCTGGCGTGGCAGGCCGCGCGTGGAGCCGGCACGGCCGGCTGAGCGCACGCGCTGCAGCCATGGCTAGAATGCACCCATGCCTACTCCCACCATCAAGGCACTGCGCGGCAGCGCCATCACGCCGTTTCTGGACGACCTGGCGCGGCTGCGCAGTGTGGTCTTCCGCGCCTGGCCGTATCTCTACGACGGCGACCCCGCCTACGAGCGCGACTACCTGGCCGCCTATGCGGCCTCGCCAGACAGTGTGTTCGTGCTGGCGCGCGATGGCGATGCGGTGATCGGCGCCTCCACCGGCCTGCCTTTGCTGGACGATAGCGCGGCCTTCCATGCGCCGTTCCGCGCGGCAGGCATCGACCCGGCCAGCGTGTTTTATTTCGGCGAATCGGTGCTGCTGCCGGACTATCGCGGGCAGGGCATCGGGCACGCTTTTTTCGACCAGCGCGAAGCACACGCGCGTGCGCTTGGGCGGTTTGCCCTGACCGCGTTCTGCTCGGTCCAGCGCGACCCGCACGACACGCGCCGCCCGGCCGATTACCGGCCCAACGATGCGTTCTGGCGCAAGCGCGGCTATGCGCCGCAGCCCGGCATGCAGGTGCGGCTGGAGTGGGCGGAGTTGCAACACGGGGAGATCGACCACAGTTTGGAGGTGTGGACGCGCGCGCTGCAGGCGTAAGGCTGCTGCGCCACCTCCGCATCACCCACCCCACGTACGCATCGCAGGACGCTCACCCGATGAAGATTGCCGTTGCCAAATACCCGATCGGCAAGCCGGCCGATTTCGCTGCCTTCGCTGCAGGCCAGACAGCGTTGGTGGGCGAGGCCGCGGCAGCCGGTGCACGCGTGCTGGTGCTGCCGGAATATCTGTCGCTGGAGCTGGGCGCCACGTTCGGTACGCAGATTTCGGCCGGTTTGCCGGAGTCGCTGGCAGCGATCCAGGCGCTGCGCCCGCAGTGGATGGCGTTGTTCGCCGGGCTGGCCCGACAGCATGCGGTGCATTTGATCGCCGGCAGTTTCCTGTTGGAGGTTGGCAGCGGCCGTTACCGCAACCGCAGCGATTGGTTCACCCCCGACGGCACGCATGGCTGGCAGGACAAGTTGCAGCTCACCGGGTTCGAAAAGGCCACCGGCGTGATCGACCCAGGCGATGCGCTGAAGGTGTTCGAGCTGGATGGCGTGCGTGCGGCGATCGCCATCTGCTACGACAGCGAATTCCCGTTGCCGGTGCGCGCGCAGTACGAGGCCGGTGCGCGTTTGCTGATCGTGCCCAGCTGCACCGACACTGCCGCCGGTGCGATGCGCGTGCGCGTGGGTTGCCTGGCGCGTGCGCTGGAAAACCGCGTGTTCGTTGCGCAGTCGGTCACCGCCGGTGAGGCGCCGTGGAGCCCGGCGCTGGACGTCAATACCGGCGAGGCTGCGGTGTTCGCGCCGATGGATGTGGGCTTTCCGGCCGATGGCGTGCTGGCGCAGACCCAGGGCGCGCAGGTGTGGGCGTATGCGGAGCTGGATTTTGACGCGTTCGCGGGCAGCCGTGCGCAGGCCCAGGTGGCCAATGACCGCGATTGGCCCGGTCAATTGGCTGCTCACGTGACGCGTGCGAAGCTGGTTGGGTTCGATTGATCCAAGACGACCGATAGCCCCCGGGCGCTGCCGGCCGGTGGATGCGTAGCGCTTCCCATGCGCGCCGCGCCACCGGCCACGCGCCCGTGGGAGTCAGCCGCCTGGCAACTCCCGCCCGCCACCGACCAGGTCACCCATGTCCAAGAAAACCTTGATCCCGCATAGCGTCCGCCTGGAATTTGCGCCTGGCGCGCTGGTGCACAGCAATCTTTCCGGCGCTGCCTTCACCGACGATTGGCTGTGGGTGGCCGGCGATGAAGCCTGTGCGGTGGACCGCCTGCGCACGCTCGCCCCGCTGCAGCGCGAGACGCTGCGCTTTGGCGAAGGCCAGAGCTTTCCGCTGGCGGAGTTGCTGGATCTGCCCGGCGAAGCAGCCGAGGAAGCCGACCTGGAAGGCCTGGCACTTTCCGACGGCTTTTTGTGGGTGATCGGCTCGCATGGGCTCAAGCGCAAGAACGCCAAGCCTGGCCGCGACGATGCCGAAAATGCCAAGCGGCTGACCAAGCTCAAGCTCGATGCCAACCGCCGCCTGCTGGCCTGCCTGCCGATCGAGCGCGCTGCCGATGGCACGCCCACGCTGGTGCGCGAATCCGCCGACGGCCGCCGCGCGCTGCGGCTCAAGGGCGACGCCAAGCACAACCAGCTCACCGCGCTGCTGGAAGACGACCCGCATTTCGGGCCGTTTTTGAAGATTCCCGGCAAGGACAACGGCTTCGACATCGAAGGCATCGTGGTGGACGGCCAGCGCCTGCTACTGGGCCTGCGTGGCCCGGTGTTGCGTGGGTGGTCGGCGCTGCTGGAGATCCAGGTGGAAGCACATGGCGATCATCTGCGCCTTGCCCCGCTGGATGAAGAGGGCACGCTGCTGCGCAAGCACTTCCTGCAACTGGGCGGGCTGGGCGTGCGTGACCTGCACTATTCCGGTGACGACCTGTATCTGCTGGCCGGGCCCAGCATGGTGCTCAATGGCGAGATCCGCCTGTTCAAGTGGCCGGATGCGCGCAGCGTGCTGGCCGCCAACCAGGCGCCGGTGCGCTTCCAGCGCGAGCTGCTCAAGTCGGTGGTGCTGCCGCACGGCGAAGACAGCGACCGCGCCGAAGCCATCTGCAACCTGCCGCGCCAGTTGGCCGGCAACACGCCAAGCTGGCTGGTGCTCTACGACGCCCCCGGCGCCAAGCGCAGCGGCGGCGATTGCGTGGTCTACGGCGACCTGCTGCGCAACACCTGAGCGGGCGGGCCGGGCAGGGCACGGCTGCGCAAGGTAAAATCGGGCCACTCCCGTTCCGCCGAGCGCTCCATGACCTGCCGCACCCGTTTTGCCCCCAGCCCCACCGGTTACCTGCACATCGGCGGCGCACGCACCGCCCTGTACTGCTGGCTGGAGGCACGTCACCGCGGCGGGCAGTTCGTGCTGCGCATCGAAGACACCGACCGTGAGCGCAGCACCCAGGCCGCCATCGACGCCATCCTGGAAGCCATGGAGTGGCTGGGCCTGGGCTATGACGAAGGCCCGATCTACCAGACCCAGCGCATCGCCCGTTACCAGGAGGTGGCCGAGCAGCTGCTGGCGCAGGGCAAGGCCTACTACGCCTACGAGACCCGTGAGGAGCTCGACGCGATGCGCGAGGCCGCAATGGCCAAGCAGGAAAAGCCGCGCTACAACGGCGCCGCGCGCGAGCAGCAGCTGCCGTATCGCGACGACCCGAACCGGGTGATCCGCTTCAAGAACCCGCTCGCGGGCACGGTGGTGTTCGACGACCTGATCAAGGGCCGCATCGAGATCGCCAACAGCGAGCTCGACGACATGGTGATCTTCCGCCCGGATGGCTATCCCACCTACAACTTCGCGGTGGTGGTGGACGACTGGGACATGGGCATCACCGAGGTGATCCGCGGCGACGACCACATCAACAACACCCCGCGCCAGATCAACATCTACGAAGCGCTGGGCGCACCGGTACCCAAGTTCGCGCACATGCCGATGATCCTGGACGAGCAGGGCGCCAAGCTCTCCAAGCGCACTGGCGCGGCCGATGTCATGCAGTACAAGGACGCCGGCTACCTGCCGCATGCGCTGATCAATTACCTGGCCCGCCTGGGTTGGTCGCATGGCGACCAGGAGCTGTTCAGCCAGCAGGAGTTGCTGGACCTGTTCGACGTCAAGGACGTCAATTCCAAGGCCGCGCGCCTGGACATGGCCAAGCTCGGCTGGGTGAATCAGCATTACTTGAAGACCGACGACCCGGCCAGCATCGCGCCGCAGCTGGAATACCAGCTCCGCAAGCTGGGCATTGATGTGGCCGCCGGCCCGGCCGCTGCCGATGTGGTGGTGGCGCTGCGCGAGCGCGTGCAGACGCTCAAGGAAATGGCCGAAAAAGCCGTGGTCTGGTACCAGCCGCTGGAAACCTACGACGAAGCCGCGGTGATCAAGCACCTGAAACTGGGCGCGGAAGTGCCGCTGGGCAAGGCGCGCGAGATGCTCGCTGCGCTGAACGAGTGGAGCGTGGAGAACGTATCGGCGGCGCTGCATGCCGCTGCCGCGGCGCTGGAACTGGGCATGGGCAAGGTGGCCCAGCCGCTGCGGGTGGCCATCACCGGCACCCAGGTCAGCCCGGACATTTCGCAGACGGTGTACCTGGCCGGGCGCGAGGGTGCCTTGAAACGCATCGATGCGGCACTCATCAAGATTGGAGCGGCCTGACGCCGGAGCCTGTATGACCAAGCACACGCACACCCAAACGCACGACCAGGAACACGCCTGCACGGCCCCGCATCATCACGTGGACGATGCCAACAGCTTCGTACGTGCGGTGGAGCGCGCCTGCAGCGAACGCGGCCTGCGGCTCACCCCGATCCGCGCCAACGTACTGCGGCTGATCGCCGATGCCGGCAAACCGGTCAAGGCCTACGAGCTGCTGGACTGGGTGCGCGAAGGCAAGGGCGTGGGCGCCGACGCCCCGCCGACGGTGTACCGCGCGCTGGATTTTTTGATGGCCAATGGCTTCGTGCACAAGCTCGAATCGGTCAATGCCTTCGTGGCCTGCCATCACCCCAACAGCGCCCAGCACTCGGTGCCGTTTCTGATCTGCGACCGCTGCCATAGCGCGGTGGAACTGGAAGACCGCGATGTGGTCTCGCAACTGGAAGCCCGCGCCAAGGCGCTAGGCTTCCAACCGCAGGCACAGACACTGGAAGTGCACGGCCTGTGCGCCAAGTGCGCGGCAGCGGGTTGAGTGGTGTGAATCGCGCCGCTGCTCCCGTCTCCTAGCACGCGAGCGGCTCGGGTTAATCGCCCCGCGCAAGACGCTAAACAATCGCGATTCACCGTAGGAGCGGCCTCGGCCGCGATGGGGCGTTCCCGATGTTATTTCGGTGCTCGTACGTATAGCGCGGACTCACTCGCAAACACGTCACGCGCCGCCACTCACTTACCGCAGGGAATGCGAGCTCCTCGTAGGAGCGGCCTTGGCCGCGACAAGGCTTGCCACGTAGCGCGCCAATGTTGCAGCGCACAGCCGTTCGTTCCAGAACGACCGCATCCGGTAGTGCGTCAGCAATGCAGCGACGCTCTGCCAGCAGCACACATGGCATTGCATTGAGCGTCGCGTGCGGCGCCGCCTTTTTCAGCTCATGTGAGACACCGCCAACACGCGCGGTTTGCTCGAAACTGTTTGCGCTGTTTGCCCGCACGCCGCGTCGTTCACGCGCGCGCATGACGCACCCAAGAGTGTGCACATCTAACTCGGACCCCGCCCGTCGTTGATGCGCTCGATCAGGTAATGCCGCCCAGCGCACGTCAATCGTCGGGCGTTCCAAAACCTGCCAAGTCGCTCATCAGCGCAGCACGTCAGTCACCACACCACCTCCCCGCATCCGCAACCACACTCAAGCCGCCGCCGGCTTACACGCATACCCCACCAGAAACAGGTCCACCGCGCGCCGGGTAGCGTCGCGCAGATACTCCGGCGATGGGTTCTTGAGTGCGCCGAACAGGCAGGGCATCAGGGTTTCGGCTTCGACTAGGGCGGCGAACTGTTGGGCGGCAAGCATGGTGTCGTCGCAACGGAGCTGGCCGCAGTCCACCTGTGTCTGCAGGTATTCGGCGAAGCGCTTCAGGCCTTCTTCTTGACCTGCGCTGAAAAACAGCGCGCCGACGTCTGATCTGCCGGATACCCCGATGATGGTCTGCCAACTGGTGATATTGGGCGGTGCGCACAGGAAGGTGAGGACGTCCTCTCCGAAGCGCTGCAGGGCGTCGGCAATGGGGCCGCTGCTCCGCGAAAGTGCATCCAGTAGCGGATCGAAATAGCGGTCGGACATGTCCTTGGCCACCGCCACAAACAGCTCTTCCTTCGAGCCGAAATAGCCGTACAGCGTGCGCTTTGAGCCGCCGACACGGGCGGCGATCTGCGACATCGACGCGCCTTCGAAGCCCAGCTCAAGGAAGACCTCGCTGGCCGCCTGAACGATGGTGTCGCGCTTTTCTTCGGTTCTGACCCGCATCGCGGTGCTCCTAGGGGCGCTTAAGTATACCAACTGGGCAGAAATGCTTGACGCCCACGGATGATCTTATTAGGATACCGAACCGTACCGTTTAGATTTATCCATCGCGGTTTTCCCGGAGACCTTCCCCGTGCGTCCTGTCCCTTCGCTTCGCCTGCCGCTCCTCGCCGTTGCCGCCTCCGTCCTGATCAGCGCCTGCGGTAGCCCGCCGGGCGGGCCGCCCCCGCAGCAGGGCACGCCGGTGGTGGGCGTCATCACCGTCCGGCCGCAGCCGGTCACCCTTACCACCCAGTTGCCCGGCCGCACCGTGCCGTACCTGATCGCCGAAGTGCGGCCCCAGGTGGGCGGCATCGTGCAGACACGGCAGTTCACCGAAGGCGGCGACGTGAAGGCAGGGCAGACCCTGTACCAGATCGACCCGGCCACCTACCGCGCCAGCTACGCCAGCGCCCAGGCCACCCTGGCCAAGGCGCAGGCCAACCTGCGCACCGCACGGCTCAAGGCCGACCGCTACAAGGAGCTGGTGCAGATCAAGGCGATCAGCCAGCAGGAGGGCGACGACACCGCCGCCACGCTCGGCCAGGCCGAAGCGGATGTGGCGGCCGGCAAGGCCAGCGTGGAGACCGCGCGCATCAATCTGGCGTTCGCCCGCATGGATGCGCCGATCTCCGGCCGGATCGGCCGCTCCAGCGTGACGCCCGGCGCGCTGGTCACCGCCAACCAGGCCACGGCATTGACCACCATCCAGCAACTGGACCCGATCTACGTGGACGTGACCCAGCCCAGCGCCGCCGTGCTGCGGCTTAAGAAGGCGATGGCCCGTGGCGATCTGGCGCGTGCCGGCGACGGTGCCGCGCAGGTGAGCCTGGTGCTGGAAGACGGCAGCACCTATCCGCTGCAGGGCCGGCTGGCGTTCTCCGATGTCACCGTGGACCAGAACACCGGCTCGATCAGCCTGCGTGCGGTGTTCCCCAACCCGGATGCCGATCTGCTGCCGGGCATGTACGTGCGCGCGGTGCTGCAGGAAGGCGTCAAGGCGCAGGGCGTGCTGGTGCCGCAACAGGCAGTGACGCGCAATGGCGCCGGCAAGCCAACCGCCTTCGTGGTCGGTGCCGACAACAAATTGCAGCTGCGTGTGCTGGAGACCGACCGTGCGGTGGGCGACCAGTGGCTGGTGCGCAGTGGCCTGAAGACCGGTGACCAACTGGTGGTGGATGGCCTGTCGCGCGCCCGCGACGGTGTCCAGGTCAAGACCGTGCCGTGGCAACCGACGTCGGCATCCGTTGCCGGCAGCCCCTCCGCCCCAGCCGCACCGCGTGCGGCCAACTAAGGCGGACTCCAGCTCATGGCACGCTTCTTCATCGACCGCCCGATCTTCGCCTGGGTGCTGGCCATCATCGTGATGCTGGCCGGCATCCTGTCCATCGCCACCTTGCCGATCGCGCAATACCCCAGCATCGCGCCGCCCGCCGTGGCGATCACCGCCAACTATCCCGGCGCATCTGCGCAGACCCTGGAAGACACCGTCACCCAGGTCATCGAGCAGAAGATGAAGGGCCTGGACAACCTCAGCTACATGGCCTCCACCAGCGAATCCAGCGGTGCGGTGACCATTACGCTGACCTTCGAAAACGGCACCGACCCGGACACCGCGCAGGTGCAGGTGCAGAACAAGTTGTCGCTGGCCACCGCGTTGTTGCCGCAAGAAGTGCAGCAGCAGGGCGTCACGGTCACCAAGTCGGCCACCAACTTCCTCAACGTGCTGGCCTTCACCTCCGAAGACGGCAGCATGAGCGATTCGGATCTGTCCGATTACGTTGCCGCCAACGTGCAGGAAACCATCAGCCGCGTGCAGGGCGTGGGTGACACCACGTTGTTCGGTTCGCAGTATTCGATGCGCATCTGGCTGGATCCGGACAAGCTCAACAACTTCAATCTCACCCCGGTGGATGTGCGCACCGCGATCCAGGCGCAAAACGCGCAGGTGTCGGCCGGCCAACTCGGTGCGTTGCCGGCGGTGCCCAATCAGCAGCTCAATGCCACCATTACCGCGCAGACGCGGCTCAAGACAGCCGAAGAGTTCGAGAACATTTTGCTGCGTACCCGCACCGACGGTTCGCAGGTGCGCCTGCGCGATGTGGCGCGCATCGAGCTGGGCAGCGAGAGCTACAACACGGTGGGCCGCTACAACGGCAAGCCGGCCGCGGGCCTGGCGATCAAGCTGGCCACCGGAGCAAACGCGCTGGATACCGTGCGCGCCATCGACAAGAGCCTGGAAGAGCAGGAGAAGTTCTTCCCGCCCGGCATGAAGGTGCAAAAGCCCTACGACACCACACCGTTCGTGCGTATCTCCATCGAGCAGGTGGTGCATACGCTGGTCGAAGCGGTGGTGCTGGTGTTTTTGGTGATGTACCTGTTCCTGCAGAACTTCCGCGCCACGCTGATTCCCACCATCGCCGTGCCGGTAGTACTGCTGGGCACCTTTGGCGTGCTGGCGGTGTTCGGCTTCACCATCAATACGCTGACCATGTTCGCGATGGTGCTGGCGATCGGCTTGCTGGTGGATGACGCCATCGTGGTGGTGGAAAACGTCGAGCGGGTGATGGCCGAAGAACAGCTCTCGCCCAAGGAGGCCACGCGCAAATCGATGGACCAGATCACCGGCGCACTGGTGGGCGTGGCCTTGGTGCTGGCCGCGGTGTTCGTGCCGATGGCGTTTTTCGGCGGTTCCACCGGTGTGATCTACCGGCAGTTCTCGATCACGATTGTCTCTGCGATGACCTTGTCGGTGCTGGTGGCAATGGTGCTGACGCCGGCGCTGTGCGCCACCTTGCTCAAGCCCGGTCATGGCATGGCCACCACCGGGTTCTTCGGCTGGTTCAACCGGGTGTTCGACCGCAGCAATGGCCGTTACCAAGGCGTGGTGCGGCACATGCTCGGCAAGGGCTGGCGCTACATGATTGCGTATGTGGTGATCGTGGCGCTGGTGGTGGTGGGCTTCATGAAAACGCCGGTGGGCTTCTTGCCGGACGAAGACCAGGGCACCTTGTTCGTGCTGGTGCAGTTGCCGCCCGGTGCCACCGATGCACGTACTGGTGCGGTGCTCAAGCAGGTGGAACATCACTTCCTGGTCGACCAGAAGGACTCGGTGGCCGGCATCTTTGCGGTCTCTGGTTTCAGCTTCGCCGGTACCGGGCAGAACGTGGGCTTTGCCTTCGTCAAGCTGCGGCCATGGGACGAGCGCACCGGCAAGGGCCAGAGCGTGACCGATGTGGCGGCCAAGGCGGGCGCGTTCTTCGCCACCTTGCGCGATGCGCAGGTGTTTGCGGTGGCGCCGCCGGCCGTGTCGGAGCTGGGCAACGCCACCGGCTTCGATCTGATGCTGCAGGACCGCGCCAACCTGGGGCATGCCGCGCTGATGCAGGCACGCAACCAGTTGCTGGCCGAGCTTTCGCAGGACAAGCGGCTGGTGGCGGTGCGCCCCAACGGGCAGGAAGACACGCCCGAGTTCAAGCTGGAGATCGACCCGCACAAGGCCGAAGCGATGGGGGTGTCGATTGCCGACATCAACAACACTTTCTCCAGCGCGTGGGGCAGTACCTATGTCAACGACTTCATCGACAAGGGCCGCGTCAAGAAAGTGATGCTGCAGGCCGATGCGCCGTACCGCATGAACCCGCAGGACATCGACCGCTGGTTCGTGCGCAACAGCGCCGGCACGATGGTGCCGTTCAACGCCTTCGCCACTGCACGCTGGACACAGGGCTCGCCACGTCTGGAGCGCTACAACAGCCTGCCGTCGGTGGAGATTCTGGGCATGGCGCTGCCAGGTGCGGCGTCCAGCGGCCAGGCGATGCAGATCGTGGAGGCGGCAGCGGCCAAGTTGCCGGCCGGCATTGGCTTCGAGTGGACCGGGTTGTCGCGACAGGAAAAAGCCTCGACCGGGCAGACCGGGTTGTTGTACGGGTTGTCGATCCTGATCGTGTTCCTGTGTCTGGCCGCGCTGTATGAGAGCTGGTCGATTCCGTTCTCGGTGATTCTGGTGGTGCCGTTGGGCGTGTTCGGCACGCTGGTGGCCGCCGTGCTGACCTGGAAAATGAACGATGTGTACTTCCAGGTGGGCCTGCTCACCACCATTGGCCTGGCCTCGAAGAACGCGATCCTGATCGTGGAGTTCGCCAAGGAATTGCACGAAGGCGGGAAGAGCCTGGTGGTGGCGGCGTTGGAAGCGGCGCGCATGCGCTTGCGGCCGATTCTGATGACATCGCTGGCCTTCATCCTGGGTGTGGTGCCGCTGGTGCTGACCAGTGGCGCGGGCGCCGGCGCGCAGCACGCGCTGGGCACTGCGGTGATCGGCGGCATGATCTCCGGCACGGTGCTGGCCATCTTCTTCGTGCCGTTGTTCTTCGTACTGGTGCGTGGGCTGTTCGAACGCCGCGCGCAGCCTGATGCCTCCGTTCCGCAACATGCAGGGCACTGACATGACACCGATCCGAATGACGCTTGCCGCACTCGCGGTGACCAGCGTGTTGTCTGGCTGCACGCTGATGCCGCGTTATGCGCGGCCCGACGCACCGGTGCCGGCGCAGTTCGCCGGCGCCACCGCGGCGGCGACCGCTGCCAGCGAAGCGGCAGCGAGCGCAGAAACTCCCGTCATCGCCGATATCGGCTGGCGGGAGGTGTTCACCGACCCGGCGCTGCAACAGGTGATCCAGCTGGCGCTGGACAATAACCGCGACCTGCGTGTGGCAGCGCTCAATATCGAAGTGGCACGCGCGCAATACCGGGTGGAGCGCGCAGCGCTGGTGCCGGGTGTGGATGCCACCGGCACTGCCAATAACGCGCGCACGCCGAGCGAACTGGCGGTGCCCGGGCAGCCGCCGGTGTTCCGCACCTACAGCGCCAACGTGGGCGTGAGCGCCTACGAGCTGGATTTGTTCGGGCGCGTGCGCAGCCTGAAGGAACAGGCGCTGCAGCAATTTCTCTCCACTGCCGAAGCCCGCCGCAGCACCCACATCAGCCTGGTCGCCGATGTGGCCAGCGCGTATCTCACCCTGGCCGCCGACCAGGAGTTGCTGCAGCTGGCGCAGTCCACCCTGACCAGCCAAAGCGACAGCTACCGCTTGCAGCAGCGCAGTTTCGAGTTGGGCGTGGCCTCGCAGCTCACCTTGCGGCAGGCACAGACCACCGTGGAAAGCGCGCGTGTGGATGTGGAGCGTTACACCGCGCAGGTGGCGCAGGACCGCAACGCGTTGGTGCTGCTGGTCGGCACCCAATTGCCGGAGAGTCTGTTGCCACGCGCGTTGCCCGATGGCGCAAGCGTGGAAGGCAATGTGCTGGCCGCCGTGCCGGCGGGCGTGCCGTCGCAGCTGTTGCAGCGTCGCCCGGACATCCTGGAGGCCGAGCGCAACCTGCGCGCGGCCAATGCCAACATCGGCGCGGCGCGCGCGGCGTTCTTTCCCAGCATCAGCCTCACCGCCACGCTGGGCTCGTCCAGCAGCAGCTTGTCCGGATTGTTTGAGTCGGGCACGCGGGCCTGGAGTTTCGTGCCGCAGCTGACCTTGCCGCTGTTCAATGCCGGGCGTAACCGCGCCAATCTGGACATGGCCAAGGCCAACCGCGACATCGAAGTGGCCCGCTACGAAAAGTCGATCCAGACCGCGTTCCGCGAGGTGTCCGATGCGCTCGCGCAGCGCGACACCCTGGGCCGCCAGCTGCAGGCACAGCAGGCCCTGGTGGATGCCACCGCAGACAGTTACCGGTTGTCGCAGGCGCGCTTCGAACGCGGGATCGACAGCTATCTGCAGGCGCTGGATGCGCAGCGCTCGCTGTATGGCGCGCAGCAGACCTTGATCACCACGCAGTTGTCGCGCATCACCAACCTGGTGACGTTCTACAAGGCGATGGGCGGCGGCTGGCTGCAGGCCGATGGGCCGGACGTGGCGGCCGCGGACACGGCGCCGCCCCGTGGCTGACACGGCCTCGGCGCAAGGCCCGGCCTTGCCGGCGCCGGCCCGGCGCGTGCCGCATGCCAAGCGTGGCGCGATCCTGGCGGCCGCGCAGCAGTTGTTTACGCAGCAGGGCTTCGAGCGCACCAGCATGGACCGCATCGCCGAAGACGCGGGCGTGTCCAAGGCGACGGTGTATGCGTACTTCGCGTCCAAGGAGGTGCTGTTCCGCACCACGTTGGAAGCGATGGCGCATGCGGCGTCCAATCGCTGGGATGGTCTGCTGACGTTGCCCGGGCCGGTGGCGCAACGCTTGGCGGCGGTTGCCAGTGTGCTGCTGCAGGTCTGGACCAATGCGGCGCGGCAGGATGCCGCCTACGGACTGGTGCGGCCGCCGTCGCTGCCCAGCCAGATCCGCGAAGAAATGTGGACGCTGTGCTTCGAACGCTACGACAGCACGATGCGTGCGCTGCTGGCACGCGAAGTGGCGCAGGGCGCCTTGGTCATCGACAACCTGCCCGACGCCTCGGTGCAGTTCTTCGGGCTGATCACGGCAGTGCCGACCGAGGTGCCAGCGCCTGGCATGCCACCGGATGCAGCCCCAGCGCAGCGCTACATCGATGGCGCGGTGGCAGCGTTCTTGCGCGCGTATCGCCCGGTGCCAGCGGCGCCCGCAGCGACCGGCAGGCGAACGCCGCGCGCGCCGGCATCGCGCGCGGAGAGTGACGACGCACATTCATGAGCATGCGCGCCGTGCGCTGCACTCCGCGCGGTATGCCGGCTGACGTGTGCGCTTGGTGCCGTCCAATCCGCGTGTGCGCTGGCGAGCAACGCGGTGCCGCCGCAGGGCATGAGCGAACGCCACGCGGGCCGGCATTGATGATGCGCACTCATCACCGTGTGCGCGCCGCGCACTGCAATCCACCCGGCCTTGGCGGCTAACGTGTGCGCTCGGCGCTGCCACCTCACGTGGGACGCCATCGATCGACGCGGCGCTGCCGCAGGAGCACACGATGCATACACGCACACTAGGGCGCAGCGGGCTGCGGGTCTCCGCACTTGGCCTGGGCTGCATGGGGTTGAGCTACGGCTACGGGCCGGCCACCGAGCGCAAACAGGCGGTGGCACTGCTGCACGCCGCGGTGGAGCAGGGCGTGACCTTGTTCGACACCGCAGAGGCGTACGGGCCGATCGCCAATGAGGAATTGCTGGGTGAGGCGCTTGCGCCGTACGGCGCGCAGGTGGTGGTTGCCACCAAGTTCGGCTTTCGCGATGGACATGCCGATGCCGGTCTGGACAGCCGGCCCGCGCGTATCCGCGCAGTGGCCGAGGCCAGCCTGCTGCGGTTGAAGCGCGAGCGTATCGATCTGTTCTATCAGCACCGCGTGGATCCCGCGGTGCCGATCGAGGAAGTGGCCGGCACGGTCAAGGATTTGATCGCCGAAGGCAAGGTGGGCCATTTCGGCCTGTCCGAAGCCAGCGCGGACACCATCCGCCGCGCGCATGCGGTGCAACCGGTGGCCGCGGTGCAAAGCGAATACTCGCTGTGGTGGCGCGAACCGGAAGCCAGCGTGCTGCCCACGCTGGAAGAACTGGGGATTGGCTTCGTGCCGTTCAGTCCGCTCGGCAAGGGATTTCTGACGGGCGCGATCCAGCCCGACACGCAATTCGACCAGAGCGACTTCCGTAACAGCGTGCCGCGCTTTGCCGCGGAGGCGCGCCGTGCCAATCAGGCGCTGGTGCATCGCCTGCAAGCCATTGCGGACGACAAGGGCGCGACGCCGGCACAGGTGGCGCTGGCCTGGCTGTTGTCGCGCAAGCCCTGGATCGTGCCGATTCCTGGCACCACCAAGCGGCATCGCCTGGACGAAAACATCGGCGGCGCTGCGCTCGTCTTGAGCAGCGACGAGCTGGCCCGTATTCAACAGGCACTCGATGCGGTGGAGATTGTCGGTGAGCGCTACAGCCCGGAGCGGCAGAAGCTGGTGGGGAAGTGAGCACGGCGGTGTAGCCGCAGTGACGGTATCTGCAAGAGATGTGTCGTAGGAACGCGCTCGCGCGCGATGTGGCGGTACCGATAACGCTTCATCGCGCGCAAGCGCGCTCCTACCAAGCTTGGTGAAGTCGTGGACGGTGCTGTCTCGTTTCCACATGGGGGAACACAGGTCACCGCCGCGAACAGTTGTGGTCGATGGGCACACATGCTTCCCAACGCAATGCAACGCGACATAGCGGCAGTACTGCAGGTCCCGTAGGAGCGCGCTCGCGCGCGATGTGGCGTTACCGATAACGCCCCATCGCGCGCAATCGCGCTCCTACCAAGCTTGGTGAAGTCGGGAGCGATGCTGTCTCGTTTCCACATGGGGAACACAGGTCGCAGCCTCGAACAGTCGTGCTCGATGGCAAACGCATGCTTCCCAACGCAACGCAACCCAGTCGCAATACTGCATGTCCCGTAGGAGCGCGCTTGCGCGCGATGGGGCGGTACCGATAACGCTTCATCGCGCGCAAGCGCGCTCCTACCAAGCTCCGTGAAGTCGGGAACGTTGCTGTCTCGTTTCCACATGGGGGAATACAGGTCACCGCCTCGAACAGTTGTGGTCGATGGGCACACATGCTTCCCAACGCAATGCAACGCAACCCAGCGGCAGTACTGCAGGTCCCGTAGGAGCGCGCTCGCGCGCGATGTGGCGTTACCGATAAAGCCCCACCGCGCGCAAGCGCGCTCCTACGGTGCGCTACCGCACCAGGTCATGGCGCAGCGCGTCGATCACCACCTTGAGCGCGGCGGAAGACTGGCGCCGGCTTGGGTAATAGGCGTAATAGCCATCGAACGGGTCGCACCAGTCGTCCAGCACGCGGCGCAGGCGGCCGGCGGCGATGTGGTCCAGCACCATGGTTTCCGGCAGGAAGGCCAGGCCCGCGCCGGCCAGTGCCGCGCGCAACATGGCGCTGCTGCCGTTGAACGTCCATTGCCCGTCCACGCGCACTTTCTGCTCGCGTCCGTCTTTTTCGAAATCCCACGGCAGCAGGCCGCCATGCGTGGGCAGGCGCAAGCCGATGCAGTTGTGCTGCGCCAGCTCGGCCGGCACTGCGGGAATGGTGTGATGCACGAAGTAGCTGGGCGCCGCCACCACCGCCATGCGCTGGCGCGGGCTGATCGGCACCGCGATCATGTCCTTGGCCACCTGGTCGCCGAGCCGGATGCCGATGTCGTAGCGCTCGGCCACGATGTCGGCCAGGCCGTAATCGACGGTGATCTCCACCTTGAGGTCGGGGTAGTCGGGTAGCACCTTCGACAATGCCGGCCACAGATAGGCATCGGCGGCGTGGCCGGCGGTGGTGATGCGGATGGTGCCGGCAGGCTTGTCGCGGAACGCAGTCAGTGCCGACAACTCCTGGTCGATCTCCTCAAGCCGTGGCGCCACCGTGTCGAACAAACGCATGCCCGCTTCGGTCATCGACACGCTGCGCGTGGTGCGGGTGAGCAGGCGAATCCCCAGCCGGGTTTCCAGCGCACGCACGGTATGGCTCAGCGCCGATTGCGAGACTCCCAGCTGCGCTGCGGCGCGGGTGAAGCTGCCTTCGCGTGCCACGGTGACAAACTCCTGCAGGTCATTGAGGTTTTCTCGAGCCATGCTTGCCAGCACCACACATCAAACATGAAATCCATGCCGCTGCATCATGCGCGATGGCGCCTCCCGGCTTCAATCAAAACGGATTGATGCGCTGTGTTTCTAGGAGCATGCGGCCCCAGGTGGGCAGTTGCGCCGCACCTGCGCGCTACAGTGGCTGCACTTTGTAGCGAGGAGCACGTCAATGAGCCTGTTTGCCACCGCCATCTCCTTGTCGATGATGGCCGCCGCCGGCCCCGGTGCCGACGAGCACGCACCGATCAAGGTCACCAAAGCCGGCAGCGCTGCCTCTGCCGCCGGCCCGGCGAGCTATTTCACCGGCACCGTGCGCATCGATGCGCCATTCCAGACCGATGCGCCCGCACGCGTGGGCGGCGCCACGGTGACCTTCGAGCCGGGTGCGCGCACTGCCTGGCATACCCATCCGCTGGGCCAGACGCTCATCGTTACCGCCGGTGCCGGGCGCGTGCAGGAGTGGGGCAAGCCGGCGCAGGAGATCCGCCCGGGCGACATCGTGTGGATTCCGCCGGGCGTCAAGCACTGGCATGGCGCCAACGCAACGGTGGCAATGAGCCATATCGCCATCGCCGAGGCGGTGGATAGCTCGCCGGTGACCTGGCTGGAGCAGGTCAGCGACGCGCAGTATCAGGGCGACTAAGCAGGTGTGCTGGCGGCGACTTGCTTTGGTGCATGCAAGCGGCCGCACGCACCAGAGTGCCGCGCAACGCTGCGTTGTTCAGTGGCAGATCGCTGCGCGCGCGCTCAGCTGGCAGCCGCACACACCAGAGTGTTGCGTCACGCCGTGTTGGTGAGTGATCACTGCGCGCGTGCACCACGCCCACCGGCCGCTGTCGAGGCGGCCCACGCCGTCACGCCACTTCGATCGCGTCCTGCCGGCTGGCACGCAATTGTTGTGCATCGCGTGCGGGCGGCGTGCCGAGGATGCGGGCGTAGTCGCGACTGAACTGCGATGCGCTTTCGTAGCCGACACGGAAACCGGCGTCGGCGGCACTGAGTGCCTCGGCCACCATCAGCCGGCGTGCTTCCTGCACGCGTAGGTGCGAGCGAAATTCCAGCGGCGTCATCGAGGTGACTGCCTTGAAATGGGTGTGGAAGGTGGAGCGGCTCATTGCCGACAGATCAGCGATCTGCTCGATGCTGAAACGCTCCGCGTAGTGCGCACGCAGCCAGGCAATGGCCCTGGAAATCTGGTTGAGGCGGCTGTCGGCAATGGCCATCTGGCGCACGATGGCATTGCCCGGTTCGGCCATCAGCCGGTACAGCAATTCGCGCAGTACCAGCGGCGCCAGCGCGTCGATGTCGCGCGGCTGGTCGAGCAGGCGCGCCAGCCGCAAGGCGGCGTCGTGCAACTCCGGCGTGCTGCGATTGAGCAACAGTCCGGACGCTGGCGTGTCGCCAGCCTGCTCGGCCAGGGCCGGGTAACGGATCGCAAGGTCGCTGAGCACGGCCACGTCCAGATCCAGGCAAAAACACAGATACGGATGGGCCGGGCTCGCTTCGATCACCGAGCCGATGATCGGCAGGTCCACAGAGGCCACCAGATACATCGCCGGATGGTAGTGATACGCGGTGGTGCCGAGCATGGCCTGCTTGTGCCCTTGGGCGACCAGGCACAGGGTGGGCGTGTACACCGTGGGGATGGAGTAGGTGGGCGCGGAGCAGCGCATCAGCCGCAGGCCGGGCACGGCGGTGCTGAAGGTGCCATCGGTCGGTGCATGACGTTGCAGCACGTCGATCAGATGGGCGATGGAAAAGGCCATGTGGAACGCTCGTGCGGGATGCTGTGCGGCCGCGCCGCGGTGGCGCGATCGTACAAGAGCGGGTGTTAGGCGCGCAGCAGCGGCGGGTATTGCTACCCTGCGTAGTGCGGTCTGCCGGACCTGGCAACCGCAGCCAAGCGGCAGTGCACGCGGCGTACAGCACTGATCGCGCGCTCAAACGCAGCCCGTATCATGCGGCGCATCCCTGGTGCCCGTCCCCTCATGGCCGCAAAGCGTTCACTCCCCGCAGATCCCGCAACCCCTGCCGACTGGAAAGCGATCGAGCTGGCGGCAACGGCCGAGCTCGCACGGCGCACCCAACTGGCGCACCAGCAGATCCTTGGCCTGTTGCACACGCATGGGCATTTGCTCAGCGAGGTGCAGCGGCGCGGGTTGCGCAAGCGCCTGTACCGCACGAGTACGCTTAAGTGAACTGGATCGTCGGCAAACGCGTGTTCCCCTGAAGGACGAACACGGAGATCGCAGCGGGCGACGCATGATCGGGCCGGTTAACTCCTCCGTCAGTCGTGCCCGGTACATCACCGCCACCGTGTGAATCGTTCCACACGGTGGCGGCGGCTAGCACTAGCGCAGGCGTGGGACTGCCTGGATCACCTGAAGGACAACGTCGTCAACGCCGCCGCCGCGCCTTACGGTTGGTAGCGCTGCGAGTGCTTCCGGGACCGAACGATAGCCGATCACGCCCGTGCCATCCTGTGATGCTGCCAAGACAGCACCATTGGTTTGCCGCGCCAAGCGAACGATGGCATCGGCATCGCCGGCATACACCTGCAGGCGTGGTGACGCCACCACTGGCTGGCCGTTGCGCTGATTGATTGCCACCATCAACGACGGCTCCTCCACGTCGCCGACGGGCGTGGTACGCGGTGAGCGCGGTGAGTTGCCGCTGGAGATGACATACGGGCCAATGTGCTGCAGCGTTACGCCGGCAGCGGCAGTGGTGCTACGGCGCATTGCAGGCACATCTGCGCGGGGCGGCGGCGTTGTATCGCGTAGCACTCTGGCGTTGGGTACCAACCTGAAGTTGGTATCGCCGATGGTGAAGCCTTGCCCGGTTGCGGCACGCTGCAATGCGAGCCGGTCGGTGTCTTGCGCAGAGGCCGGCATGCTGGCAAGCGCGCAAAGGATGAGGGTCGTACCGAGAGCGAGGTTCATGTCAATGTCCCAGGATGCGCAGTTTGAAGCCCGTCAGTTGGGCGGGAACGTCCGAGCCGGTCATGTCGGTGACTTCCAGCGTCCAGGTGCCGGCAACGTTTTCGTCTAGGAAGGCATTGCTGGTCGAAAGCGGTATCTCAAAGCCGGCCCCCTGCGTGATCGTATCCAAGGCCTGGAAGGGAGTGAGCACGTAGCTGCGGGTGCCACTCGGCGAGATCAGCACTACCCGGAGATTGCTCGGTGTCTTGTGGGTGGTCTGCATCGACCACTGCACGGTGTCGATCTTGAGCGTGTCCCCGAGCCGCAACCGCAAGGTTGCCGCGGCATTTGGTCCGCCAATCGTCGATGTGCCTGCGCGTGCCGCTTTCCAGCCCAGATCGCGCTGGGGCGGAAGCGGCTGGAACCCATAGGCGCGATAGACCGCTTCGGCAGCGTCCACCAGGCCGAAACCGTACCAGTTGCTAAATGCATGGCCGGCCGCATTGGTGATCCAGCCCGGCTCGATCACGCTGCCTTGGTAGCGGATCACCTGCTGCGCAGGATCGATCTGGCGCGCGCTTGTTGCCAGGATGTACTTAAGGTCGCGCGCGGTGAGCGACGGATTGGCCTGCACGATCAGCGCAACCACCCCAGCAACCGTGGGTGCCGCTGCGGAGGTGCCGTTCATTGCCGCGGAGTAGTTGCAAGAGGCGTCGATCGGTGAGCTGCTTGAAGCCAATGCATTGATCGGCGGCTGGCCGGCGATGTCCCTGTTGTCACCGACGGCGCAGCCAGTCAGGTCGGTGGTGACGATGGCGGGATCGAACAACGCGGGCCGCGGCCGGTCGCCAAAGTAGCGGCGTTGCAGCCCGAACTCCCCGCCGAAGCCGGTGACCCATAGCGCCGCGCCGGCTGAAGAGTAGGACGAGCGCAGGCCGCGTGCATTGACTGCGCCCGTCGCGATGATCAGGGGTTGGTTACTCAACGGATCGGTAGCCGGCGTGGAGCAAGTGACTCCCAAGGTGCGGGCCAGCACAGGGCATCGCTCCACCCAGTTCCCCTGGTCGTCGAGAACCGTAAAACTATCGAACGTGTTCCCTGCTGCCTGGACATACAGACCCCCCTTGCCGTTTCTTGCTCGACGCATCAAGCGGTCAAGCGAGCGCTCTGCTGCTGGAGAGATTGTCGGGTAGTACGTCAGATCTGAGCCAAAGCTGTTATTGAATACATCCACATCCCGGGATTGCACCGAATCGCCCCAGGAGGCGCGTAGATTGGTATCGAAGTCGGTCGGGCTTTCTTCTGAGGAAAGGATGTTGAAACCTTTCAGGCGCGCATCGGGCGCAACGCCGCGACCACCAAGCCCGTTCCAGCCCACTGCCGCCATGATCCCGCCAACCATCGTGCCGTGGGAAGCGCCGTTGCGTGGCGTTGGATCATTCGATCCATCGACAAAGTTCTTGGAACCGCCGGGCACCACGTTGGCAACAAGATCCGGGTGGCGTAGTTCGAGTGCGTCGTCCACGACGGCGACGGTTACGCCTTGTCCACGCAGCCCCAACGTATGCAGCGGGCCCACATTCAGATCCGTTCCGGCGCGTGGCCGAGTGTCGGCAATGACCTCTTGCCCATCGTTGAGCAAATGCCATTGATAGCGGAAAAGCGGGTCACTTTCTTCTGGTGGCCTGGGTTGGGCGCGTGATGTTGCCGGTGTTTGCGCCAACACCGGTGCCGAGGATGCCGCACTACACAGCGCCAGCACGAGCGCGGAGAACAGCAATTGCCGTTGCGGAAAAGAAGTCATCAACAGAGTCCCATTTGGGTGCGAGCGGTAGATTTGCCGTAATCGACGGCGTAGCGCATGCAGGCGCTCGCAATGGCGCGCATGCGTCGTGCGTACACGGCCGCTATGGTCGTGTGTGATGCATCAAGGGCGTCGTGCGTCGTGCGCCGAGCGGGGAGTACGCGGGCGGTTAATGCGGGCTATCAGCGCTGATGTGGTGTGCGATATCGCAGTGGAACGGCGGCAGCGGACCACGCAACATCACGGGGCCGGCATGGCACGTACGGGTACATCAGGAGCGAAGGCATATCCATCTTCATCGAGTCCGGTCGGTATCTATCCATGCGCCCGGGTCATGCAACGACGCAGGCGATCCTGTGCAGCCGGCGAGCATTGGGAATGCTCGGCTCGGCGCGGTCGCGTGATCTGCAAGCGACTGGGCACAGATGTAACTGCAGCGATGCAGCACGACAAATCGCAGAACGCGGCGCCGGCTGTGATGCAGCAGCGATTTTTGCAGTGACATGTAGTTCTATGCGCAACTGCTGCGGATAACGGCACAGCATGTGCGTGCGATGGGGATTTTTTTGACGTGATCGATCCAAACAATCAATCGCAACGCGAAGTTATTCAGCGGCCGACGTAGGCTGAAGCGTGCTCTGAACCCAGGATACTGATGGCACGCTGCGGTGGCGTCACTCACCACCTCTTGCAGCACTAGGCAGTTCCCAGGGTGGCGTCTCGCCGAAGTGTTCGAGCAGAAAGTCCACAAACGCACGCACGCGGGGCGGCTGCAATTGCCGCGCCGGCATGACCGCGCTGATCTGCGAGGTGGGCGGCGGGTAGTCGGGCATCACTTCGACCAGGCGGCCGGCGCGCAGGTCCTCGGCAATGTGCCAGTACGAATGCACTGCGATGCCTTGCCCGGCGATCACCGCATCGCGCATCAGTTCGCCAAAATTGCTTTCGAAACGGCTCTGCATGCGCACCCGTACCTGTCCACCTTCCGGCGTTTGCAGGGTCCAGACATCCTGGCGCCCATCGCGGCCCATCAGCAGCACGCCGGCATGCTGGGCCAGCTCTTCGGGTGTGCGTGGCGTGCCGTGGCGCTGCAGGTAGGCAGGCGAGGCGCTCAGGGTGCGGCGGTTGGGAGCGATGCGCCTGGCCACCAACCCGGAATCTTCGAGCGGGCCGATTCTGATTGCCAGGTCGAAGCCTTGCTTGACCAGGTCGACCAGATCGTCGCTGAGATGCGCGCTGATGCGCAGGCGCGGGTGCCGCGCCTGGAATTCCGGCAGCAGCGGCGAAATGTACTGCTGCCCGAACGAGGCCGATAGCGTGACTCGCAAGGTGCCGCCCACATCCTGTGCGCTCTCGCGCAAGTCGTCGGCCAGGGCGTCCAGGTCGTCCACCAGCACGCGGCCGCGTGCGGCCAGTTGCTGGCCCTCCGCGGTGGGGTGCATGCGGCGGGTGGTTCGGTGCAGCAGGCGCACGCCAAGGTCGCGTTCCAGCCGCTTCAGGCGCTGGCTGGCCACCGCCACCGAGAGGTCCAGGCTGTGCGCGGCCGCAGTGATCGAGCCCAGGTCGAGCACGCGCAGGAACAGGGCGATGTCGCCGAGACGGTCCATGCATTATCAACGTTGTGTTGAGAGTGAATCAGCATAACAGGGGTTTTTGCAGAGGATCGCCCGGCGCAGGCTGTGCGCTGTTCCTTCGGGGTTCCTGCCATGTCTGCTCCTGCTACGTCCCGCCTGCCGCCCGCACTGTTGGCCCTGACCATCGGTGCGTTCGGCATCGGCACCACCGAATTCGTGATCATGGGGTTGCTGCAGCAAGTGGCTGCCGACCTGGGCGTGTCGCTGACCGCGGCGGGCCTGTTGATCAGCGGCTACGCGCTGGGCGTGTTCGTGGGCGCGCCGGTACTCACGCTGGCCAGTGCCCGCTGGCCGCGCAAGGCCGTGCTGGTGGCGCTGATGCTGGTGTTTACGCTGGGCAATATTGCCTGTGCGCTGGCGCCGGACTACACCAGCCTGATGATCGCGCGGATGCTGACCTCGCTGGCGCACGGCACCTTCTTCGGTGTTGGCGCGGTGGTGGCAACCTCGTTGGTCGCGCCCGAACGCCGCGCCTCGGCCATCTCGTTGATGTTCGCCGGCCTCACCGTGGCGACGCTGCTCGGCGTGCCGGCCGGTGCGTGGCTGGGCCTGCAGCTGGGCTGGCGCGCCACCTTCTGGGCGGTGGCGGTGATCGGCGTGCTGGCCACCGCCGCGGTGGCGCTGTGGGTGCCTGCTGCGGCCGGGGCCGCGCCGCCGGTGCCGTGGCGCCAGGAGGTGCGCGTGCTTGCGCGCGGCCAGGTGTTGCTGGCCCTGGCGATGACGGTGGTGGGCTATGCCGGCGTGTTCGCGGTGTTCACCTATATCCAGCCGCTGCTGGTGCAAGTGACCGGCTTTGCGCAAGCGGCGGTGTCGCCGGTGCTGCTGGTGTTTGGCGTGGGCATGATCGTGGGCAACTTGCTGGGCGGGCGCCTGGCCGATCGCCGGCCCACCGCGACCTTGTTGGGCACGCTGGCTGCGCTGGTGGTGGTGCTGGGCGCCATGGGCCTGGTGCTGCACAGCAAGCCGGCCATGATCGCCTTTGTCGGCCTGCTCGGCGTGGCGGCGTTTGCCACGGTGGCGCCGCTGCAATTGCGCGTGCTCGAGCATGCCCGCGGCGCCGGACAGAACCTGGCCTCCAGCTTGAATATCGCCGCCTTCAATCTGGGCAATGCGCTCGGCGCCTGGCTAGGCGGGGTGGTGATCGCCTCCGGTGCCGGCCTGCTCGCCACGCCGTGGGTGGCGGCGGCACTCACAGCGCTCGGCTTGGGCATTGCGCTATGGAGCGTGCAGCTGCAGCGCCGCCAGGCCGCGCTGCCGGCCGGCTGCGTGCAAGGGCGCTGAAACATCCATCAACGGAGGTGCTGCATGGAAACGCGTTTTCTCGGTCGTTCCGGTTTCAAGGTGCCCGTGTTGGGATTCGGTGCAGGGACATTTGGCGGTCAAGGCCCGCTGTTTTCGGCGTGGGGCGATACCGGTGTGGCGCAGGCGCAGCGCATGATCGACCTGTGCCTGGAGGCGGGTGTGAATCTGTTCGACACCGCCGACGTGTATTCGGATGGTGCCTCCGAGGAGATCCTCGGCCAGGCCCTGCAGGGCGCCGCGAGCAGGTGATCCTGTCGACCAAGACCGGCCTGCGCCTGGGCGATGGGCCCAACGATGCCGGTGCCTCGCGCTTCCGCCTGCTGCGTGCGGTGGATGCCTCGCTGCTTCGCCTGCGTACCGACTACACCGTTCGCGCGCGCAGCGTCGCCGCAGGCATCGATCACATTTCCGTCCTGGTCGCGTCCGCGCAAATTGAGAAAGCTGTTGCCAGCCGATTTGACATAAATCGCACCGCGCCCACTGCGGGTGGACTGCATCAATGCATCCCACGATTGCTGGTCTTGCAGCGGGAAGTCCCGATAGAACGGGCCGATATTGCCCCAGGAAAAGTTGAACACGTCCAGGGCCTTGACTGGGGCCCGTCTCCCCAGGCGTAACGAATGCCCGCGTCTGTCACCGAAGATGCTTCGCCAAACGCAAACCCCGCAGGCGAGGCCTCGGTGCAATACCGCGCCCGCCGCGCCCGTTCCAACCAACCGCGGCGACGATACCTGCGACTTACGTGCCGTGATCGTAGCCCGGCCCTGAGGGCGTGGGATCAGTCGAGCCATCCATGAAATTGTACGAGCCGTTCGGGATGGCATTCGCCGCCAGGTCTTCATGGCTGATCTCCAGACCGCTATCCACCACGCCGATGCGCACGTGTTTGCCGCGGATACCTGGCGCGTGGAGGATGTCCACATCCATGTCCACGCCTGCAACCGGGTGGCTGTCGCCGATGACCGCCTGGCCCTGGATCAACACGTGCCACTGGTAACGCAGTAGTGGATCGCCTGCCACGCCGCTGGCCGTGTTACCAGGTGGGGCTGCGTGTGCTGCAAAAGCTGCCAAAGCGATCAGCGTTGTACTCATTGATATTGCAAGATGTCGTCTACCAAATAAGGTCATTGCAATGATCTCCAACTGGAAGCGGAATGGCCTTGACACGTGGTGTTATCCGTGGGCGCGCGTGCTACACACGGCCGCTGACATCGCGCGTCGCACCTGTCAGGCAGGCCAGATCGAACAGCGCAGCCTGTGCGCCCGAAAGTGCTGGCCGCCGGCATCAGCCGGCAGCCAGCCTGCGCTCACATCGGTTGCATGATCGATTGCGCCACCACGAGCGAGAGCTGCGCGCCGCCACTGTTGGCCTGCAGGCGAGCCAGCGCCTGTTCCGCCTTTTCTACCGAGGAATAGGCGATTACCGCGCTGTTATCCACGGTCGATGTATAGACGATGGTGCCCCCGGAGGTGCGCGCCAGCGAGGTGGCGTGAGCTGGTGTGGTGCCGGCGAGTTTTAGCTGAGGCCTCACCAGCACCACGCGCCCGTTGCGCTCGTTCACTGCTGCGGCGAGTGGCCGCTCCGTGCTGGGGGCTGCTCGCAACCCGCTGCGCGCAGCGCCGGCCGGCGTGTCCAGAACCACCGCGTAAGGGCCGATCCGCGCGGCCACGTTTCCAGTGGGCCGCGCCGCAAAGGGAGTGGCACGATTTTTCGCAGCCGGCGATACCGCGCCATCTGCAAGCTCGGCCGGTAGCGGATCAAGCACCACCGTTCCCGGCAGCATGCGGTAGGTGTCCGGACCGGAGGTAAAACGTTCGCCGGTTGCCGCGGCACCGAGCGCCTGCGCGTCCATGAACTGCGCGGCCTGCGTGATGCCGCACGCACCGAAGGAAACGAGGAGTGCGGAAAGAACAAGCGTGGTCTTCATGTCAGTGCCCCAGGATACGAAGTTTGAAGTTCTGTAACGCCGCCGTGGTGGTCGGCTCGCTCATGTCGGTGATCTCCAGCGTCCACACGCCTTGCGCTCTCTCATCCAGAAACGCATTGCTGGACGTGAGGTCGATGTAGAAGCCGGTCTGCGCGTAGGCATCGGCATCCAGCAGCGAGAACGGCGTCATCACGTAGCTTCGCGTGCCGCTCGGCGACTCCAGCACCACGCGTAGATTGGCCGGCGTGCGGTGGGTGGTGGCCAATGACAGTTGCACCGCTTCCACCTTCATTGCCTGGGTGATGCGGATGCGTTGCTTGGCCGGTCGCGCCGGTCCACCGATCTGGCTTGCAGCCGCCGTGGAGGCAACCCATTGCGTATCACGCACCGCTGGTAGCGGCTTGAAGTAGGTCGCTTCGTAGACGGCTGCTGCGCCGTCGGCCAGGCCGAAGCCATACCAGTTGCTGAAATGATGCCCGGCGGCGTTGGTGATCCAGCCAGGGTCGATCACGCTGCCCTGGTAGACCGATGCGGGCTGCCAGGGATCAATCTGGCGCGCGGTCTTGGCCAGGATGTATTTGACATCGCGCGCAGTCAGGCTGGGGTTGGCACCGAGGATGAGCGCTGCAACACCGGAGACGGTTGGCGCCGCCGCAGATGTGCCGTTCATCAGCGCGCTGTAGTTGCAGGACGCGTCGATCCTTGACGTGCTGCCGGTCAGTGCGTTTTCCACTGTGGTGCCATCCACGTTGTCACCAGCGCTGCAGCCGCTGAGATCGGTGGTGACGATGGCCGGATCGTAGGCGAAAGGCGCGGTATCAGGAGCGAAAACCTGGGCCGCATTGGGATAGAACTTGCGCTGGTAGCCGAACTCACCGCCCAGACCGGAGATCCACAACGCCGAACCGGATGACGAGTACGAGGCCCGCTTGCCGGTGGCGTCCACGCTGGCGACCACGATGGTTGCGGGCAGATTGCTGAGTGGATCCACGTTAGTGAGCAGGCAACCGACATTCAAGGTGCGTGACAGGTCGCTGCAGAGATTGACGATCCTGCCCTCGGCGTCGCGGCCGCGGACACGCCTGAAGCTGTTCCCGGCTGACTTGATGTAGATGCCGCCCAGCCCGCCGCGTGTCGAGCGCATGAGCGCTTCCCAGGACTGCCCCTCTTCCAATGAAACGTCGGGGTAGAAGTCCGGCGCCGAGCCCCAGCTGTTGTTGAAGACATCGAGGCTGCGTGCCTCCGGGCCATCACCCCAGGAATAGCGGACCTGGGCGTCGCTCCCGGCGGAGTCGCTGCCCAGGAGATCGAATCCAGCCAGCAAGGCCTCGGGTGCAACGCCGCGACCGCCACGGCCATTCCAGCCAACCGCAGCGATGATGCCCGCCACCGAAGTGCCGTGACCAAAGCCCGGGTCACTAGGCGTGGGATCGTGCGAGCCATTGCCGAAATTGTGCGACCCATTCGGGATGATGTTGCCAGCGAGATCTTCGTGGCCAATCTCCAGGCCGTCATCCACCACGCCCACGCGCACGCCGCGGCCGCGAATGCCCAGTGCATGCAGGAGATCAACGTCCATATCAGCGCCAGGCACGGGACGGCTGTCGCCAATCACCGGCTGCCCCTGGTTGGAGAGATGCCATTGGTAGCGATACAGCGGGTCGCCTGCGGCGCTGGCACGTACAGTGCTTGCCGGCTGTGTGGCGGTGGCCAGCATGGGGGGAGTTCCGATCACCAAGGCGCTGATCACCAGCGCGAGGTATCGCCTGCGATGTAATTGCATTCGGTTTGACTCCAGTGGAGGGGTGACACAGTCGAAGTGGCACAGACCCGGCCGACCGATCAAAAATCGGCCAGCTCACACTCCATCGCGCAGGCGGGGCCGTCAGGCCTGCTGCGGTGGAACCTGTGTCTGTGGCATGGGGTTGCGGTGCTTACCGCATGCGGCAGCAGCCGCGCCTATGCGGCGCGGGGGCGTGCTGGCTGCACGCCGGGCATTCGGTGGGGTTTGTTGGAACAGGGCGAAGGCAGGAAGGCAGCAACAGGCGTCATGTCCATGTATCCCGAAAGAGCAGAAAAACGCATCCGCGTGCTTGACGATGGATGCGGCTGGTCCTCGATCGGCTCCCCTGTGCGCAGTTGCGCAGCCGACGCTGGCGATGCGAAGGCACCGGCAGTACCTTGATTAAAAGTGGGTGAGACCTCGGCTGCAAGGCGTGCACATGTGGCATCGCGCGTGACCGGCCACGCACTTTATGTCAGTCACGTCGGGTTGCGTCGCCAATGCGAAGTTTGCAGGCGTTAAATTGCCCTGTTGTGCGCTGCTTTGTGCGGTTGCGATAAGTACAAGCAATGGTGATGCGTGGTCTTACTTCGCATTTCGAGCGTGGTGTGCTGGTGTGGCAAGTGGCGGTGTGGGATTGGCGCGACGACGGCACAACTCACCAGCAGGCAAAACATAGGCGTGCCCAGCGCCTGTGTTTCGCAAGCCACTTGTAGAGGCGTCGTATGCGCCTACGCACTCATCGCGCAACAGCCTTAAGCTGCCGTGCGTGAAACGCCGCTCTGGTGCCTACCAGCGATACGCCACCGACATCTGGTACTGCCGCCCGGCAATCGGGCGGCCCATGAACACGCCGCCGGTCGCAGCGCCGGGCACACGCACATTGCCTTCGGTCAAGCCCAGGGTGTCGGTCACATTGCTGCCGCTGGCCGTGACTTCCCATTGGTCGCCCACGTGCAGGTTGGCGCCGATGTCCACCATGTCGTAGGACGGCAGGCGCTGGCTATTGGCCAGGTCTGCGAAGCGATCACCGATGTAGGAATAGGTGGCGAACACCTTGAGGTCGCCGAATGGCAGCATCCAGTAATAGCTGGGCGTCACGCGGAACTGGCGCTTGGGCTGACGCATCACCTGGTTGCCGGTGAATTCGCGGTAGTTGCGGTATTTCGCGTCCAGCCACACGCCGGTGCCCGCCAGCTCGAAGCCGCCAAACGGGCGGATGGCGCCTTCCACTTCCAGGCCGCGTGCGCGCGAGTCACCCACCGCGGTGAAATTCTCGCCATTGGCCAGGAACGCCTGGAACGGCGAATTCTTGAAGGTGTTGTAGAACGCGGTGAGATACAGGTCGTAATTGCTGGCGCCGGACTTCAGCCCGAGCTCGTACTGGTCCACGTCCTGCACGCGGGTCTGGCCATCGCGCAGATTGTCGAAGCCGGGAAACTTGACCCCGGAGTTGGCGCGCGCGAACAGGCTGTTGTTGTCGTTGAGTCTGAAGTTCAGGCCGGCCGTCCACGAGAAGGCTTCATCGTCCTGGTCGATGCGGCGGGTGCTGGCCAACGCCAGCGAGGTGGCGTTGTCGTACACAGTGGCCGGGTTGCCATCCAGGTCCACGGTGGCGGTGTCGTGCACGTCACCAGTGACGCTCTGGCGCTCGTAGCGTGCACCCAGGTCCAGGCGCAGGCGCTCGCTGAGTTCCCATTCGTCGGCAACAAAGGCGGCGATGTTCTCGCCGTCGTAGTTGGCGCGCAGATTGAGGAACGCGGTACTGGTAAATCCTTGACGCGTGGCCTGGCGCCCGTCTGCCAGGTCCACATCGATGCGGCGCGCGTTGTTCTGCGCGGTGAGCAACATGGTGTTGCCCAGGTACCAGGTGTCTGCGGAGGAATACTTGGCGTAGTACGCGCCCACGGTGAGCGTGTTGCCGGCGAACAGCTCGCGGCTCAGGCGCAGATCGTTGGTGAAGAAGTTCAAACGTTTGTCCACCGACCACCAGCCGGCTTCCAGCACTTGCTGGTTGGGGTCGACCGCGCCGCCGCCGTTGGTGAATCTGCCACTGCCGGTGGTGCCGTAACCGGCAATGAAGTCGCCCAGCCGCTGCGGCGCATCGCCGGTGAACAGGGCATAGGTGGGCGCGGTGCCCGCCATCACGTTGAAGCGATCAGCAACCGTCCAGCCGCCCACATCCCAGTTCAATTCGCCACCGAATACATCGATGTTGACGCCGCGCCCGTCGGCCAGGTCGCGCTGGATGGTTTCGCCGTTCGGGCCGACCAGTAGATCCACATTGCGGAAGTCGCGGCCGAGCAGGGTGCCGGTCTGCGCGTTCAAACCGGGGAAGCTGGACAAGTCGTTGCCGTTGTTGCGCGAGAGCAGCGGAATCGCGGTGTAGAAGGCGTTGTTATCATCGGTGTGGCGTGCATAGAACGACAACTCGCCGCTGTCCCAGCGCTTGCTCAAGGTGGCACTGAACTGGCCACCCTTGTCGGCGGAAAACTGTGGGTCGCGCACGCCATCGGTTTCACGGAAGAAACCGCCGATGCTGTAGTACCAGCCGTTGCCCATCGGCCCGCTGTTGAACACATCGATGCGACGCAGCGCATTGTTGCCGCCGGTCAGGCGCACGCTGCCTTCGGGTTCGTCCTGGCCTTTTTTCTGAATGAAATTGACGGTGAGGCCGGGCTGGCCGTTGGAGAAGATGGGGCTGGAGCCGCCGCGCAGCACCTCCATCCGCTCGACTGTGTCATCAACACGAAAGAGCGTGGAGTTTTCCAGGAACGATAAGGTCGGCGGCGGGAACAGGGGCGAGCCGTCCAGCTGCATGGTCACGAACGGCGCGTCGCCTTCGGAGGGCATGCCGCGCACGAAGATGTTCGCACCGGTGCCGCCACCGCTGGGCTCGGCCCACACGCCCGGCACGATCTTCAACAGATCCGCCGTGCTTTGCGGCACCGCTTGCTGAATCTGTTCGGGGCTGGCGGTGGTGATCGAAAAACTTGCATCGCGCTTGGCCAAACCCTTGAAGCGGGCCGTGCCGCTGACAATTACCGCGTCCAGCGTGGTGGCGTCTTGCTTGCCTGCATCCGGGGATGCAGTTTGCGCGTGTGCGAGCGGTGCAAGCAGGGCGCCGATCGCAAGCGACAGTGCGTAGCGGGGCATGGATGAGGTCATGGGTGCTCTCCTGGGTGGCAGCAAAGAGGCAGGCAATGCGGCGGGGCCGGCATGCCGCCTGAAAGGTGACCAGCCGCACATGACGGAACTGGCGCCTGCAACATGCCAACGCATGCTGCGTTGCTGTTCTAACGGAGTCGCCGGCAAAAGCTGTTGTGCGCCGCGTCAAGCGTGTCGATGCGCGCAAATACCGCCTGCAGCCACGCCGAAGATCAACGCAGCGTGTGCAATGCATTCACACGTGTTTTGCAAGCGCGTGCTTAGCGTGAGGCGTGCGGCATTGCTGTCGCACAGGCGCGCACTCGTTGCGCGACCTGCCACCCCCGGCACCCCCGGCAGCTGACGCGCCAACACGGCGCTGTCTGCCGCAAACAAGGGCACCTGATGCAACACGGCAGTCACTGCACCGTGGTCTACGACGGCAAGACGCTGCACGGCCAGGCGGATATTCCGCTGATCGAGTTTCTGAGCGGGCACGGCATCGACCTGTCCCACATCTGTTATCACCCCGCGCTCGGCGCACCGCAGACCTGCGATGTGTGTTGGGTCGAAGTGGGCGGCGAATTGGTGCGTGGCTGCACGCTGCGCAGCCACGATGGGCTGGAAGTGTCCAGTACGGTGGAGCGCGCGCATGCCGCGCGGCACGAAGGCATGGACCGCGTGCTGGCCAAGCACGAGCTCTACTGCACGCTATGCGAGCACAACACCGGCGATTGCACGCTGCACAACACGTTCGCCGACATGAAGATGCCGATCCAGCGTTACGCCTTCCAGCGCAAGCCGTACGAAAAGGATCACAGTAATCCGTTCTACACCTACGATCCGGACCAATGCATCCTGTGCGGCCGTTGCGTAGAGGCCTGCCAGAAGGTCGAGGTCAACGAGACCTTGTCCATCGATTTTTCGATGGAGCACCCGCGCGTGCTGTGGGACGGCGGCAAGCCCATCAACGCGTCCAGCTGCGTCAGTTGCGGCCACTGCGTGACGGTGTGCCCGTGTAATGCGTTGCTGGAAAAGACCATGCAGCCGGATGCCGGACCGCTCACCGCATTGCCGCAAGAGTTGAAGCGGCCGATGATCGATATGGTCAAGACGCTGGAAAACACCATCGGCGCACCGCCGATCACCGGTGTGTCGGTGCTGGACATGCACTGGCGGCAGCCGGAGATCAAACGCACCAAGACGGTATGCACCTATTGCGGGGTGGGTTGCTCGTTCGAGATGTGGACGCGCGACCGCCACCTGCTCAAGGTGCAACCGGTGGTAGACGCACCCGCCAACGGCATTTCCACCTGCGTCAAAGGCAAGTTTGCGTGGGATTTCGTCAACGACCCCAAGCGGCTCACCACGCCGTTGATCCGCGAGCACGGCCGCTTCCGCGAGGCAAGTTGGGACGAGGCCTTGGCACTGGTGGCGCGCCGGTTGCTGGAGATCCGCGACCTCCACGGCGCGCAGAGCATCGGCTTCATCGGCTCCAGCAAGGCCAGCAATGAAGAGGCCTACCTCACCCAGAAGATCGCGCGCCTGATCATCGGTACCAACAGCGTCGACAACTCCTCGCGCTATTGCCAGAACCCGGCCACCGAGGGTTTGTTCCGCACCGTCGGCTACGGCGGCGACGCCGGCACCATCGCCGATCTGCAGCAGGCCGAACTGGTGGTCATCGTCGGCAGCAACCTGGCCGAGAACCACCCGGTGATCGCCTCCAAGCTCAAGGCGGCGCGCAAGCTGCACGGGCAGAAGCTCATCGTGGTAGACCCGCGCAAGCACGAGATGGCCGAGCGCGCGGACCTGTTCCTGCGCCCCGTGCCCAGCACCGATATCGTGTGGGCGTCGGCGCTGTCGCGCTACATGTTCGACAACGGCTACGCGGATACGCAGTTCCTTGCACAGCGCGTCAATCAGGTGGACGAATACCGCCAGTCGCTGGAACCGTTCACGCTGGACTACGCGGCGCAGATCACCGGCCTGAGCCGCGAACAGTTGGTGGAAGCGGGCGAGATGATTGGCCGCGCGCGCTCGGTCTGCATCGTCTGGGCCATGGGCATCACCCAGCACACGCACGGCGCCGATACCAGCACCGCGCTCTCCAACCTGTTGTTGGTCACCGGCAATTACGGCCGCCCCGGCACCGGCGGCTACCCGATGCGCGGCCACAACAATGTGCAAGGCGCCAGCGACTTCGGCTGCCTGAAGAACATGTACCCCGGCTACGAAAGCGTCTCTGACCCGGCCGTGCGCAACAAGTGGGCACAGGCCTGGCACGTACCGGCCGAGCAGTTGTCGCTGGAGGTGGGCTCGGACAACTTCATGATGGTGCAGCAGGCCGACAAGGGCGAGATCCGCGCCATGTACGTGATCGGCGAGGAAACCGCGTTTTCCGACGCCGATGCGCGCAATGTGCACCGTGGCTTCTCCAAGCTGGACTTCATGGTGGTGCAGGACCTGTTCTTCAGCCGTACCGCCGAATTTGCGGATGTGGTGTTGCCGGCGTGCCCCAGCGTCGAGAAGGACGGCACCTTCGTCAACACCGAACGCCGTATCCAACGCTTCCACCAGGTGTTTCCACCGCTCGGCCAGAGCCGGCCGGATTGGCAGATCCTCACTGAACTCGCCGCGCGCATGGGCCACGATTGGGGCTATACCCACCCCAGCCAGATCATGGACGAGGTGGCCCGCATCGCTACGCTTTTCAAAGGCGTGAGCTACCAGCGGCTGGAAGGCTGGCGCTCTCTGCTCTGGCCGATGCAGGACGATGGCCGCGATACGCCGCTGCTCTACACCGAGCGCTTCCACACCGACGACGGCAAGGCACGCCTGCATCCGCTGCAATGGAAGCGCCCGGGTGAGGAGGCCGATGCGCAGTTCGATCTGATGCTGGACAACGGCCGCATGCTCGAACAGTTCCAGGGCATGAATCAGACCGGCCGCGGGCCGCGGCTGTGGTCGCTGGCACCGCACTGGTTTGTCGAAGTCAGCCCGCAGCTGGCGGCCGAGCGCGGCCTGCAGGAAGGCGATTGGGTCAAGCTCAGTTCGCGGCGTGGTTCGCTGGAGGTACCGGTGGTGATCACTGATCGCGTTGCCGGCAACACGCTGTTCCTGCCCATCCACCAGGGCAAGCCCGGCATCAATCTGCTCACCGGCGAGCATCACGACCCCGACGTCAACACACCGGCTTACAAAGAGTTGGCAGTGCGCATGGAGCCGCTGGGCCGCACCGGCAAACCGCCGCTGCCTGCGCATAACTTTCGCCACGGGCATCGCACGCCCAACGATGGCGTGCCGGTACAGCAGAAATGGGCACGCGAAGACTATGTTGCGCCGCCGGCCCGCGCACCGCACCCGGAGAGATTCTGATGGCCGAACCCCTGGACTACGACGTCAAACCCACACCGATCGGGCCCACCGCGCGCGAAGAACTCGACCGCCTGCTCGAGACCCTGCACCAGCGCGGGATACTGCGCCTGGCCAACGACCTGGTCGGCGCGCAGGACAAACTGGCCAAGGTGCTGGTTGATGGCATCAACCAGCCTGGGCCGCTCAATGTCCTGCAGAACGTCTCGATCCTGGCGATGGCGGTGTCGCGCATTCCGCCCAGCCAGTTCTACAAGGTGGTGTTTGCCGGCAAGGACGCGCTGGACCAGATCGCGCGCAGCCGTGCGCAGACCGCAGCCCAGGGCGAGGCGCCCGGCCTGCGCGGTGCGTATCGGCTGCTGCAGGACGAGGCGGTGTGGAATGCGATCACGCCAGTGCTCGATGGCCTGAAAGCCTTCGCCGCCGGCCTGGACAAGCAGGTCGACAAGCCGATCTCCGCCTTCAGCGGCAAGCCCAGCGAGAGCTGAGCCAGGCACGCCATGCAGGCTTCCGAACACGCCTTGCTGCTGGTGCGCGGCCAGTTCGCCTTCACCATCGGCATGCACATCGTGCTGGCCGCCTTCACCATGGGGTTGGCGAACTTCCTGGTGGTGCTGGAAGCGCTGTGGCTGCGCACGCGAAGGCGTGTGTACATGGACGTGTACAACTACTGGTTGAAGCTCTTTTCGCTCACCACTGCCGCTGGCGTGGTGACCGGTATCCCGATGGAGTTCGTGTTCGGCTTGCACTGGGGGCGCCTGTCCGGCGCGGCCGGTGCAGTGATCGGCCCGTTGATGTTCTTCGAAGTGCTGGTGGCGTTTTTCCTGGAGGCCGGGTTCTTGGGCATCATGTTGTTCGGCATGAAGAAGGTCGGCCACCGTGTGCATTTCTTTGCCACCTGCATGGTGGCACTGGGCTCGTTGGTGAGCGCGTTCTGGATCCTGTCCGCCAACTCGTGGTTGCACACGCCGGCCGGATTCGCACGTGCTGCCGATGGCAACTTCCTGCCAGTGGACTGGCTGCGCATCATCTTCAACCCATCGTTTCCCTGGCGCATGCTGCATATGAGCCTGGCCGCGTTGCTGGCCACTGCAGCGATCATCGCAGCGGTGGGCGCATGGCATGTGTTGCGCGATACCCGCAATCCGGGCGCGCGGCTGATGTTTTCGATGGGCCTGTGGGTGATCGCCATTGTCGCGCCCCTGCAGTTGCTGGCCGGCGACCTGCATGGGCGCAATACGCTGGAACATCAACCGCAAAAACTTGCCGCGATCGAAGGCAGTTGGCAGCGGCCGCCGGCAGGCGAGGGCGAACCGCTGCGGCTGTTCGCCATTCCCGATATGCAGGCGCAGCGCAATCGCCATGAGCTGGCCATACCGCGCCTGGGCTCGCTGTACTTGCGCCACAACTGGACCGGCACCATTGCCGGTCTGCGTGAATTTCCCCGCAGCGATCTGCCACCGGTGCCCATTGTGTTCTTCGCCTTCCGGGCCATGGTCGGGCTGGGCCTGTTGCTGATTGCGGTGGGCATGCTCAGTCTGGTGCTGCGCGCGCGCGGGCGCCTTTACGAGGCGCGCTGGTTGCAACGGGTGGTGGTGGTCATGGCGCCATCGGGCATGCTCGCCATGCTGTGCGGCTGGGTGGTGACCGAGGTCGGCCGGCAACCGTTCACCGTGTATGGGCTACTGCGCACCGCGCACAGCACCTCGCCACTGTCGCTGCCGATGGTTGCCAGCTCCAGCGTGGCGATCCTGGTGCTGTACCCGCTGGTCTTCGGGCTCGGCCTGTTCCTGTTGCTGCGCGTGCTGCGTCGGCTGCCGCATGCGCGCGAGCGCGGGCCATCGCCGGGCCTGGCCGATCAGACCGGCAACTGATGCATTTCGTGGAGCGTGTTTGTGCATCTCTCCGTTGAACTCATGCAACACCTGTCCGCCGCCGCGCTGGCCTTCACCGTGGTCACCTATGTGGTGCTGGATGGCACCGACCTGGGGGTGGGCATGTTGTTCGCGGCCAATCGCAGCGATGCGGATCGGCACCTGATGGCCTATTCGATCCTGCCGGTGTGGGACGGCAACGAAACCTGGCTGGTGCTGGGCGGCGGCAGCCTATTGGCGATGTTTCCCAGCGCATACGCCATTTTTCTCAATGCGACCTATGTGCCGCTGGTTGTCATGCTGCTGGCGCTGATCTGTCGCGGGGTCGCACTCGAATACCGTGACCAGCTCGGCACTGATCGCCGTCGCCGCGTGCTGGATGTGGTGTTCATGGTGGCATCGCTGTTGGCCACCTTTTGCCAGGGCGTGGTGGCGGGCACGTATCTGGCCGGCGTTGCGCACCGTGCCGGGCAATACGCCGGCAACGGCCGGGAATGGCTGCAGCCGTTCCCGCTGTTCTGCGGCGTCGCGTTGGTGGTGGGCTACCTGCTGCTGGGGGCGTGTTGGCTGGTGTGGCGCAGCGAGGGGCAGCTGCAACAGCGTGCACGGCACCAGGCGCGTGTGCTGGGCATCGTATTGGTCGCGCTGCTCACGCAGGGCGTGGTCTGGCTTGCACGGCTGACGCCGATCTACGCGCAGCGGCTGGGTGATGCGCACATCAGCGTGCCGCTGGGTACATCGGTGCTCGGCCTGATGGTGGCGATGTATCTGCTGATGCGCAGCCGCCACGCATTCCTGCCCTTGTTTGCGGTGCTGGGCGTGGTCGTGGCCACATACGCCGGTGTGCTGGCCATCGTGTATCCGATGGTGCTGCCGCCAGACATCACCCTCGCACAGGCGGCATCGCCCCCGGCAAGCCAGGGCGTGATGCTGTTGGCGTTCGCGGTGCTGGTGCCGTGCACGCTGGCCTACAGCAGCTATGGCTTTTACGTGTTCCGCGGCAAGGTCAAGCCACGCGGGCATGCGGCGGAGTGAGGCGTGCCTGGAGCAATCAGCGATGTAAGCCATCGCTTCGATAGGCGTCGCATCCGGCGTCTTGCCTAGACGGCGCCAGCCACCGCTTTGCCACTGCCACCGCCCGCCTTACGCCACCGCAACGTGGCGCACGGGCACTGCTTCACGAATCGGCAGGTTCACCAACGCCGCTGCAACGGCCAGCACGATGTCGCCGTACCACATCCACAGGTAGTTGCCGGAGTGTTCCAGCGCCAGGCCGCCCAGCCACGCGCCGAAGAAGCCGCCGAGCTGGTGCGACAGCAGCATCAGTCCGAACAAGGTGCCCAGATAGCGCGGGCCAAACAGCTTGCCGATCAAGCCGGCCGTGGGCGGCACCGTGGCCAGCCAGGTAAATCCCAATCCCGCGGCGAACAGATAGAACGTTAGTGGTGTAGGCGGCGCAATCAGGTACAGGCCGATCATCACCGCGCGGCTGGCATACATCGCGGTGAGCAACCACTTCATGCGGACGCGCTCGCCCAGCTTGCCGATCGTGAGGCTGCCGGCCACGTTGAACAGGCCGATCAACGCGATCGACACCGCCGACACGCTGGCCGGCAAACCACACAGCGCCACCTCGCCAGGGAGGTGCGTGACCAGGAAGGCGATGTGCACGCCGCAGGTGAAAAAGCCCAGATGCAAGCACCAATAACTGCGATCGCGCAGCGCCAGCTGCAACTGCGCACGCAAGCTGATCTCCCCCGCAACTGCGCCCGTGTGCGCACCGGTTGCAGATGGCACGCGCCGCAGCGGCCAGGCCAGCGGCAGGGTCAGCAGCGACACCAGTGCCAGCCCGGTCATCGCCTTCGCCCAGCCGGCCGCGCCGATCGTGAGCTGGACCAGCGGTGCGAACACGAACTGGCCAAGCGAGCCGCCCGCGTTGATCAGGCCGGCCGCGAACGAGCGCCGTTCCGGCGCGATGCGGTGCGCGGTGGCGCCGATCAGGACCGAAAAACTGCCCGCGCCGGCACCGGCCGCCGCCAGCACGCCGAGCGACACGATCAAGCCCCATTCGCTGGTCCACCACGGCGCCAGGCCCAATCCCGCTGCCAGCAGCACGCCGCCGAACATCAGCACCGGGAGCGGCCCGCGCTGATCGGCGATCGCACCGAACACCGGTTGCACCGCGCCCCAGACCAGTTGCCCGATCGCCAGCGCAAAACTGATCGACGCGATCCCGATGCCGGTCTGGCGATGGATCGGCTCCACGAACAATCCGGTGGTCTGGCGCGCGCCCATGGTCAGCATCAACATCGCCGAGGCGGTGACCAGCAAACCCCAGTGCGCACGCGCGCGTGGCGCCGCAGACGTGCTCATGCGTGTGTCTCCAGCACGGCATCCAGACGCGTCAGCGTTGCATGCAGCTGGGCAGTGGGGGCTGCGCCGAACAGCGTCTCCAGCTGCACCTGCGCCGCGTGCCAATGCGGGCGTGCGCGCACCAGCAACCCGCGGCCGCTGCGACTCAGACGCACCCATTTTTGCCGGGCATCCTCGCCGCGCTGGGTTGTGATCCAGCCGGCTGCCAGCAGCGGTTTGAGGTTGCGGGTGAGGGTGGTGCGGTCCATGCCCAGCGTGCTGGCCAATGTACCCAGCGACTGGGCCACCTCCAGCCGGCGCAGGATCGAGTACTCATTGAGGCTTAGCCCGACCGGCGCCAACGCGTGGTCATACAACTGCGAGACCCGGCGCGCCGCGCGGCGCAGATGGAAGCAGGTGCAGTGGGAGAGGCTGAGCATGCGGTGTCTCCACGAGGTTGCCGCATTCTGGGTGCATATGCACCTAGTCGCAACTGGCCTGCCTGAGGGGATCGGTTACGCGCCACCTGACTCCGGCGGCGGGTGAGCCGCTGCCTGCATCATGCGGCGATCAATCGCAGCATCTGCCCAGGAATGTCATGCTGCTGCAGAGCACTGTTCTGCAAAATATCGGCGGAGCGGTGTATCGGTCTCTGCGCCCGCAGTCTGGCAAGCGACGTAGCGCGCTCGACCGATGCACCACCACTACCAATTGGAATGGCGCAACGCGAATGCACTCTTCAAAAAAGAAGCGGCCGCCCGAAGGCGGCCTCGCTTGTGACGGCGGGAGAGAGAGCGCCGTCAGAAGAACAGGCGCACGCCGAAGGAGGCGTTGCGGCCGGGCAACATCACGTCGTCCTTGAGGAAGGAGGTATGCACGCGCGCATCCTGGTTGGTGAGGTTGTTTCCATCCAGAAACACTTCCCACGCGTTGGCGCCGCGATCCACGTGGTAGGCCAGATGCGCGTCCACCATGGTGTAGCCGTCGGTAGCGGTTTCGTTCACCGCCACCTTGTCCTGCTTCATGGTGCGGATCGCGCCTAGCGACGCGCGCCATGCATCGGCGTTCCAGCGCATTTCCGCGCCCACGCGGCCCGGTGCGATGCGCGGCAGGTTGCCGCCATCCTTCAGGCGCGCCTGCACGGTGTCGCCGAACACGCGCAAGTCCCATGCGCCGGTGTCGTTGTTGGCCAGGTGGAAGGTGGCTTCGCCTTCGAAACCGTGGAAGATGGCGTCAGCCTGCGTCCACTGGCGGATCGGCAGGAAGTCGTTGTCTTCTTCGTTGAACCACTGGCCGCCGGTATCGACGATATAGACGAAATCGTTGTAGCGGTTGTAGTACGCCGCGATCTTGGCATCCACCCAGTCGTTCTGGAAATTAAGCCCCAGCTCGGCCTGGTTGGCCTTTTCGGTCTTGAGATTGGCGTCGCCGATTTCGAAGGCCAGCGTGGCGATATGCGGCCCGTTGGCAAACAGTTCTTCCTCGGCCGGCGCGCGTTCGGCGTGGTCGAGGTTGGCGGTGAGGCGCCACTGCTCGTTGAAGCGGAAGCCGGCGCTGGCCGAGAAGCTGGTCGGGGTGAAGTCGCGGTCCACGCCGATGTCGGTGCTGTACTTCACCTTGTCCACGCGCGCGCCCACTTCGGCGGTCACGCGGTCCCAGCTGTTGCGGGCCACGCCGAACAGGCCGAGCGAACGGGTATCGGTCTTGGGCACGAAGGATTCTTCGCCCACCGCCTGGAAGGTGGTGTCGCTGCCCTGCAGGCCGAACGCAGTCTGCCAGCCGCCGCCGAAGGTGAAGGACGCTTCCACACGGCCTTCGTTGGCGCGCTTGGTGAACACGGTGCCGACTTCGGCGCCTTCGAATTCGGTGTGCGCGTAGTCGGTATGGCCGAAGCTGTAACGCAGCGCGCTGCCATCGCCCCACGGATCGGTCAGCCCGCCCTTGAGGTCGTAGCGGTCCTGCTGCAGTTTCAGCGAAACGCCGCGCTCGCCGATCGACAGATCGCCCGGCTCGCCCGGATTGCCGTAGTTGTCGCGGAACCGCGAGGCAGACAGGCCGACAAAGCCCCAGTCGCCCGCCAGCGACGCACCGATCGAGCCCACCTTGGAGTCCAGGAACGAATTGGCCTGGCGCCCTTGCGGGGTGTCGTAGTCGTTCTGGTTGCGGTACACGCCGTCGGCATGGATCGACAGCCCGCTGCCGTTACCGGCATCGACGCGGAACATGTCGGTGTTGCCGTCCTTGTCGCCGCCGTCGAAGCGCACTTCGGCGCGCCCGCTGAAGCCGTCCACCGGCGTCTCGGCAATGCGGCCGTCGACCACGTTGACCACGCCGCCGATCGCGCCGGAGCCGTACAGCAGGGTGGAGGGCCCCTTGAGCACTTCGATCTGGTTGGCCAGGAACGGCTCGATCGCCGGCGAGTGGTCCTGGCTGACGGTGGAGACGTCCTGCGTGGAGAGGCCGTCGCGCAGCACCGCCACGCGCGGGCCGTCCAGGCCGCGGATGATCGGCCGGCCCACGCCGGGGCCGAAGTTGGAGCTCTGCACGCCGGGCAGGCTGGCCACCGTCTCGCCCAGGCTGGAGGCGCGCACTTCGTCCAGACGCTCGCCGGCCAGCACCTCGACCGGGCGGCTCAGCTCGCCGGCCGCATCGCGCAGCGGGCTGGCGGTGACCACCACCTTGTCCAGGTCCTTGATATGGCGGCCGCTAGACGGCGTCGCGTCATGCCGGGTATCGGAACTGGGCGGGGTCTGGGGGTCGGCAGGCACCGGGGTGTCGTCGGCCATGGCCAGGGCGGGCATCAGCACACTGGCCAGGGCCAGCGTGAGGGCGGAGCGGCGGAGCGGGGAAGAAAGGCTGGGGGACATGGCTGACCGGACTCTATGGTTGTTACTTTGTATCAATGGAATGGCGCAGCTTGCCTGCTGCGCCGACGGCACACACCGCACCTGCGTGATGGACTGGTGCGGGGCTGGAACGAGGAAGATGTTATATTATTCCACGTCGCCGCGAGCCCCTGCTGAAAGTCATGCCCCTGCCAACGCTTCGCCATCTGCTCGATCGCTTCGGTGCCACCGGCTCATTGCTGTGTGCGGTGCACTGCGCAGTGCTGCCGCTGGTGCTGGCCCTGGCGCCGTCGCTGGGTCTGTCGTTCTGGCTCGGCGACGGGGTGGAGCTGGCCATCGTGGTGTTCGTGAGCCTGCTCGGGCTGTTCAGCCTGGTGCTGGGATACCGCCGCCACAAGGCGCTGCACGCCCTGGCGTTGCTGCTGCCGGGCCTGGGATTGTTGTGGCTGGGCCTGCTGTACGACCCGTTGCACCACTCGGTGGTGCCGCATGCGGTGGTGATGACCCTGGGCGGCGCGCTGGTGGGAATTGCGCACCTGGTCAACCTGCGTCTGAACCACGGTCATGGCCACGTCCACGACGCAAGCTGCGCGCACTGAGAGCGACGTGATAGGCTTGCCGGCCTTGCGCGAGGGCGCCGCCGGCGTAAACCTCGCCAGACCCCGTGCCAGCGCGGGGATTTGTATTCACATTCAGGAGTCGACGAAATGGGTAAGGGTGACCGCAAGACCGCCAAGGGCAAGCGCTACAATTCCAGCTACGGCAATTCGCGTTCGCACGCGGTGAGCAAGGTTGTCGTGGGTGCAGCTGCCCCGGTTGCCAAGAAGGGCGTAGTCAAGGCGCCGGCCAAGAAGGCCGTGGCCAAGAAGAGCGTTGCCAAGGCCGGCTGATCCCAGCCCGCTTCGCAACCAGAAACGCGGCGCTTGCGCCGCGTTTTTTATGCCTGTTGTTCGGGGGCGCGCAGCAACAGAGCGTCTGCCACCGATGGGTAACTGTCGTCTTCTGCGGCAGTGCCCGTGGGTCGAATGCGCCGCAGCCTGCCAGGCTGCGGCGCACCGTCAGCAATCAGTGCGCGCTTGGCGGCGGCGGTGTTGGGGGCGTAGGCGTGGACGGCGGCGCGGGCGTTGCAGCCGGCACCAGCAACTGTTCGGCCAGGCCGCGATAGATCGGCGTCTTGCAGACCAGCCCGGAGACCGCGCGTGCTAGCAGCACCGTGGCCAGGATCGGCAGCAGCATCTGGCTGGTATCGGTGAGTTCCAGCGAGATCACCGCCGAGGTCAGCGGGGCCTGGGTCACACCGGTGAGATACGCGCACATGCCCAGCAGCACGAAGGTGCGCGGGTCCACGCTGGGCATCAACACCGACAGGTTGTGCCCCAGCCCGGCGCCCACCGCCAACGCCGGCGAGAACAACCCGCCCGGAATGCCGGCCACGTACGACACCAGATTGGCCACCAGCTTCATCAGCCCGAACTCATGGCCGACCATCGCGTGCCCTTGCACCAGACTGCGCGCCTGCTCGTAGCCGGTGCCGAACGCACCTTGCCCGAACACCAGCGCCAGTCCCACCAGCGCGACCCCGCACAGCGCGGCCAGCAGCACCGGGTGCCGTTGCCGCAGTGCCGCCAGCCAGCGCGGCCGGCCGGACACACTGGCCAGCACCATGCGTGCGAACAGGCCACCGAGCAGCCCGGCCACGCTGCCGCATAACAGGATCGCCAGCCACGCCTTGCCCAGCGGCAAGGCCACGGCCACCTTGCCGAAATAGGTGTAGTTGCCGAGCAGGCCCAGCGACACCACGCCGCCCACGATCACCGCGGTGAGCAAGGTGCCGGAGAAACGGTGCTCGAAGCGCCCGCTCAATTCCTCGATCGCAAACACCACCCCGGCCAGCGGCGTGTTGAACGCAGCAGCGATGCCGGCGGCACCGCCGGCCAGCAGGAAGTGCGACAGCTCACGTGGCTCGCGGAAGCCGAACCAGCGCCCGAACACATGCATCAGGCTGGCGCCCACATGCACCGTGGGGCCTTCGCGGCCCACCGACGCACCACCCAGCAGCGACAAGGTGGTGAGTGCCAGTTTGCCCACCGACACGCGCAGCGAGAGATTGGTTTCGCGAAAGGCCGGGTCCGGGTGTTCCAGCGCGGCGATGACCTGCGGGATGCCGCTGCCGCGGGTGGGCCGCAACGCACCGGAGGTGAGCCAGGCCAGCAGCGCGAAGATGCCCGGGGTGAGCAGCAGCGCCCACCAGATGGAGTGGGCAGTGATGCGCTGGAACAGGTGGAAAGCCGCGTCGCTGGCTTTGGCGAACACGATGGCCACCAGCGCGACCGCAATGGCGCCGCCCCACAGGGCGACACGACGACGCCAGCCTTCGCTGGACAACAGCGGCCGCAGCCGCCGGGGGGAAGGATCGGGAGCAGACATCGCCCTATTGTCGCACCGCAGCGGCGCGCGCGGGCCGCCGCGATGGCTCAGGGCGTGCCGGGCGGTGGCGTACGCAGCGCTGGCAGCAGGCGCTGCGGGTTGCCGTCATTGGGCGCGGCCGGAATGCCGAGCAGGCGGGTCATCAGCGGGTAGACGTCGACATTGTCGAAGCCTGGCAGCTGCTTGCCGTGCGCGATGTCCGGGCCCTGCGCCAGGAATACCGCACGCATCGACGGCAGCGCCGGGTCGAACCCGTGCGAGCCGCGCATGCCCTCCCGCGGGCGCTTGGCCAGCTTGGCCGGGAACAGCGCGTCCCAGCCTTCGTGCATCTGGCACACGATCGGGGCGATGCGCGGATGGCTGCCGTAGTGCCAGCGCGCCGGCAATTCGCCCTTGCGCCAGCAGTCGTACTGCGCGTGCGCACCGAGCAACTGCGCTTCCGCGCGTGCCGTTTGACCAGGCAGCGGCTCGAAACCGATCACCTGGCCGTCGGTGGTGGCCGTGGCGAGCGTGGGCGGCGCCATGGCTTCCACGCTGAGCGCGTGCCCGGGTGGCACCTCGGCCATGCCATGGTCGGAGACCACGATGATGTTGGTGCGCGCGCGGGTGCCGTCGCGCTGCATGCCGGCCAGCAAGCGGCCGATCGCCGCATCCACGGCGCGCACGCTGTTGGCGTATTCCTGCGACTCCGGCCCGTGATCGTGGCCGGCTTCGTCCACATGTTCGAAATACAGCGTCACCAGCGTGTTGTGCTGTGTGCCCGAGGGCGCGAGCCAGCCGCGCACGGTGTCCACGCGCGCTTCCAGGCTGACGCCTTCTTCGTAATGCCGCCACTGCGTGGGGCGCACGCCCTGGATCGCCGCCTCGCTGCCCGGCCACGACCAAGTGGCCGCATGCAGGCCAGCGTTTTCCACGCCCACCCACAGCGGCTCGCCGCCCCACCAACGTGCATCGCTCACCGCGTCCTGCTTGCTCAGCCAGAAGCCGCCCAGGGCCGGGTCGCGCATGCTGTTGTGCACGATGCCGTGGTGATCCGGGCGCAGGCCGGTGACCAGCGTGTAATGGTTGGGGAAGGTGAGCGAGGGATACGAGGGCGTCATCCACTGCGCCCGCACGCCGTCGCGTGCGAGTTCCGACAGGGCGGGGGTGATGCCGCGGTCGAGCATGTCCGCGCGCAGGCCATCGATGGAGATCAGTAGCAGCGTGTGCGGCGCGGCCGCTGTGGCGGCTTGCGCGGCAGTGGCCGGCGGTGCGGGGCGTGGAGCGGTGCAGGCGGTGAGCGCTGCAACGGCGGCGGCGAGCAGAAGACGTCGGTCGATCATCGCGTCAGTTTACGTGGCCGCGGTGACGTGTCGAAGTCATCGGTGCGCTGGCGTTGTCGAAGATGCTGCGCGCTTGGTGGCCGACTCGGGCGGTAGCCGCGCAAGCGTGATCCGTGAGCTTGCGCTGTGCCCAAAAAATTGCGGATAAAACGGCGCGCGCGGCGTGCGGCCGCCGAATCGTTGCCAGCACTGCAACGGACCATCGTTGCCAGCGCCGCTGGCTTCGGCACGCAGGGTTTCAGGCTCCTGCAGGCCACTTACCTGTTGGCATTGTCCATGCGGCCGGTCACCAGCGCAGTGCGCGCGACGGCATTGGCGGCGGTGCTCCGCGGCGCCTGCCAAGGCCTGATGAGGCGATCTACGTTGCGCTCGCGTGTGGCAATGCGCGAGCGCAGATCGCGGGCACCTGCATGCGCACCGTGTGGCGTACACGGCAGCAGCGTTCGCCCAGCTCAGCGGGCGAACAGATCCTCGCCGACCACGGCTGCAACGCGGCGCGCCGACGCCTGCGGCGACCAGCCTTCCAGCTGCAGCAAGGCCTGTTTGGTCGGCAGCCCGCCACCGAATCCGGTCAGTGCGCCACTGGCACCGATGACGCGGTGGCAGGGCAGCACGATCGGCAGCGGATTGCGGCCGTTGGCGGCGCCCACCGCACGGCTGGCAGCCGGCCGGCCCACTGCCTGCGCCAACTGCGCGTAACTCCAGGTTTCACCGAACGGAATGCGGGCCAGCGTGTGCCAGACCTGCAACTGGAATGGCGTGCCGGCCGGGGCCAGTGGCAGGTCGAAGCTGCGCCGCCCGCCGTGCAGATAATCCAGCAGTTGCTCGCGCGCTGCGCGCACCGGCGCGGCATCGGGGCCGTGCTGCCAGAGTGCGCGCCCGGGGGCATCGTGGCGGTTCTGCGCGAACAGGATGTGGCGCACGCCGGTGGTGTCGGCCGCCACGGTCAGCGCACCAATCGGCGAGGGGAAGGTGTCGTAGTGCAGCATGCTCATGAGCGGGTGTCCTTTCGGTCGACGGCAAGATGCCACAGGTGCAGCACGGCGTAGGCGCGCCAGGGCCGCCATGCCTGCGAGCGCGCTTCGGTGGCACGTTCGCTCAGGCGCTCGGGGGCACCGAGCACCTGTTGCAGGATCAGATCTCCCGCCGGAAACGCATCGGGATGCGACAGGGCGCGCATCGCGATGTAGTGCGCGGTCCATGGGCCGATGCCGGGCAGGGCGGTGCATGTGGCGACGAAGTCGCTCAGGCGTTGCCCTGCACCGAAATGCAGGCGGCCATCGGCGCAGGCCAGGGCAAGCGCACGCAATGTGGCGGCACGTGCGCGCGGCAGGCCGAGGTGTTCCAGCGGCGCGTCGGCCAGTGCGACCGGCGTGGGGAAACTGCGATCCAGCCCGGGTGGCATGTCGGGGAGATGGCCGCCATGCCGGTCCACCAACCGCGCCGCCAGGGTGGCCGCGCCGGCTACGCTGATCTGCTGCCCCAACACGGCGCGCACCGCGACTTCGAATCCGTCCCAGCCACCGGGCACCCGCAAGCCCGGGCGGCGGGTGATGGCCTGTTCCAGCAGCGGGTCCTGCGCGAGCGTGGCATGCACAGCGTGCAGGTCTGCATCCAGATCGAACAGCCGGCGCACGCGGCGCACGATCTGCGGAATCTGGCGCGGGTCGGTGGCGCCGATCCGCAGCAGTAGTTCGTCGCGCGTTGGTGCAGCGCTGACATGGATCAACGTGGCCTGGCCAGGCGCGCCGATCACGCGCCGGTATCCATCGGCATCCACTTGCTCGATGCCGGGAATGGCGCGGCGCTGCAGGAACGCGAGCATCGCCGACAAATCCAATGGCGGGCGATAGCCCAGCCGCAGACACAGGTCGCCGCCGGGCACGTCGCTGCGTTGCTTGCGCAGCGCCGACGGCGGCATGCCGCAGCCTTGCAGGAATGCCGCATTGAAACGCCGCAGGCTATTGAAGCCGGCGGCCAGTGCCACTTCGGTGACCGGCAGGGCGGTTTCGGTGAGCAGTTGCTTGGCCAGCAGCAGCCGGCGCGTGCCATGCACCTGCAGCGGGGTGGCACCGAGTTGCTGCACGAACTGGCGCTGCAGTTGCCGCGCGCTCACGCCCACCGCATCGGCCAGGGCCTGCACCGGCTGCTCCTGCAGCACGCCCTCGGCCAGCATCGCCAGTGCCCGTTGCACGCTCTCTTCGCCCAGGTGCTGCTGCGCCTGCGGTGACAGCTCCGGCCGGCAGCGCAGGCACGGGCGATAACCGGCCGCGGTGGCCGCCGCAGCGGTGGGGTAGTAGCTGATATTGGCCGGCTTGGGCGGCGGCGCCGGGCACACCGGCCGGCAGTAGATGCCGGTACTGCGCACCGCGGTGAAAAACAGCCCATCAAAGCGCGCATCGCGCGCCAGTCGCGCGCGGTCGCAGTGGGTCCGGTCGGGCATGGCGGTGTGCATGGGTGCCAGTCTATGCGCTGCCTGTGCATGCGGCTGGCCGTTTTCGGACATGGTTGCGAAGGGGCCGCCGTGTTCATGGCAGGGTTCAACTGCTCGCCGCATTCAGCCATAGACTTGGCCTGACTTTCCGCCACGCGTTGCCTGCTCGCCGATGCTCAAATCGCTTTGCCTGTCCCTGCTGTGCGCGCTTGCGCTGGTCGCCTGTGATCGCAACAGCGCGACCTCCGCCGATGCCGATGTGGGGCAGCAGAGCAGTGGCGCGCAGGCGGCCGACGGCGACCACATGGTGTCGGTGGATACGCCCGAGCCGGTGGCGCCGCCACCGCGGCCGCGCGCGCAACCCGGCGAGGCCGGCTGGCCGCCTGCTGCGCTGGAGCTGGGGCAGGCCTGGATCAGCTGCGCCACCGATTACAGCCGCGAGGCCGGCGATGGTACGGTGCTGCCGGCGCTGGACCGCGCCAGCATGGAAGCGGCCCTGGCGTCCTGCCGTGAGACCGGCCTGCTGCGGGTGCGCTACGTGGGCAAGATCAATGCCGGCTTTGCGGACATGGTGTGGCGCCTGGCCACGGTGGCCGAGCAACTACGCCTGCCGCACCGCATCCTGGATCTGGATTCCAGCGGTGGGCAGGTGGAGGCGGCGATCCGCGCCGGCGATGTGATCGGCGAATCCAACTGGACCATCTGGGTGCGCGAAGGCTCCATCTGCCACAGCGCCTGCGTGTTCGTGCTGGCGGCCGGCGACAACCGCCTGGTGGCGGGCAAGGTGGGCATTCACCGGATGATGCGAATCAGCTCCAAGGCCACCTCGCGCGCCGAACTCAATCGCGAATTGCGCGAGGTCTATGGCAACGTCAAGGACTACCTGGAGCGCAACGGCGTGGCGGTGGCGGTGGCCGATCTGATGATGACCGTGCCCAATCGCAGCCTGCGCCTGCTCACCATGGACGAATTGCGCGAGTACGGCCTGGACGGCACCAACGCGGTGCAGGACGACCTGGAGCGGATCCGGCAGATGCGCAAGTGCGGCGACGCCTTCGTGCGGCGCAAGGATGCGTTCCTGGTTGCCTTCGATCAGAAGTGCAAGGGCGAGGGCGCCGAACTGGATGCGGTCAACGCCTGCGGCCTGGCGCTGAAGCAGCGCTTCGGCTTCCCCGATGCCGCCTGCCCCGAAGAAAGCCCGCTGGCCGAAACCGACGCGGCCGCGCTGCCCGCCGCCACGCCGCCGGCGGACGCGTCACCGTCACCTGCCAACGCAGCGCCCGCCAGCGCGCGCGATGCCGCGCCGGAGGCCACATCCGCACAGGAGGCGGCCTCCGATCCTCGGCAGGCACCGCCCGCCGGTCAGGCCGAAGGCTGAGCTTCACGCGTACCGCACTGCCGGCTGCCTATCGTCGCGGCATGTGATCGGAGCCGGGGGGCAACATGCTGGGGAAATCCAAAGGAATTGCGCTGGCCTACCTGCCCTCCGGGCTGCTGGTGTTGGCTGGCTTCGGTATTGCAGAGCTGTTGCGCGTCATCGCCGCCGCCAACCGCGTGCAGTGGCCGGCCACGCTGGCGGTGTGGTTGAGCCTGGTGGCGATCATTGCCGCGGTGGCCCGCGCGTTATGGATCAGCTGGCGGCTGTGGCGCCCACGCACGGTGGCCGCGGTGCCCCCCGGCGACGTCTGACGGCAACACCCCGCCGGCGCTTGCCTTGTGCGTGTGCCGGCCTAGACTGCTCCCGCCGCACGCGCTGTGACGGCGCCCTCATTCCCCGACGTTCCGTACAAGGTCCTTGCACATGCTTCGTTCCTGTCTGCTCGCCGCGCTGGCCGTGGCGCCTTCCGTGGTCTTCGCACAACAGCCGGCCCCGACTGCACGCCCGGCCGCAGCGCCCTCTGCCATCGCGCCCACTGCACGCCCGGCCGCGGCACCCGCTGCGACCGCGCCCAACGCCGCACAGCAGGCGCAGCTGACCAAGCAGAACACCGAAATGACCCAGGCCGCGCTGCGGGTGGCGCAGATGGTGGACGGCACCCAGGTCGGGCCGTTGTGGGACGGTGCCTCCAGCGTGGCCAAGAAGGCGGTGACGCGCGAGCAGTTCGTCGGCCAGATCGGCAGCCAGCGCACGCAGCTCGGGCCGGTGGTCGGGCGCGGGCAGGGCGCGGTGACGCGGGTGAAGTACGGCCCGGGGGCCCAGGTGCCAGAAGGTCTATACATCAACGTCAGTTTCCCGACCCGGTTTGCCAAGGCGCCGCAGCCGGTACGCGAGCTGGTGTCGTTCCGCCTGGACGAAGACAAGACCTGGCGCCTGGCCGGCTACAGCCTGCGGGCGTCGGCCAAGTGATCGTGGCCTTTGAGCGGAGCAACGCATGCAACTAAGCATCGAACTGCAGATGCTGGGCTGGGCCATGGTGCTCGGCCTGGTGCAGCTGCTGGCGGCATCGACCAGCATGACCGCCCAGCGCGGCACCAAGTGGAACGCCAGCGCCCGCGATGGCGAGACCAAGCCGCTGACCGGCGTGGCCGCACGGCTGGACCGTGCGTTCCGCAATTTTCTGGAGACGTTCGCGATCTTCGCCGCGGCAGTGCTGGCGGTCACCGTGGCCGGCCGCACCAATGCCGAAACCGCGCTGGGCGTGCAGCTGTATCTGTGGGCACGGGTCGCCTACGTGCCGGTGTATGCGCTGGGCATTCCGTACTTGCGCAGCGCGATCTGGGTGGTGTCGTTCTGGGGCATCGTCAAGCTGGTGCGCGCGCTGCTGGGCTGGTAAGGCGTGATCGCCGTGCCGCGTCCTGCGGCACGGTGCGCGGGTTGATCCTGATCAAGCCAGCGCGATACGGCCGCTCGTAGACTGTGCATCTCGCAGTACGCGGAGCGCAGCATGCAAACGGTGGATATCGCGGTGATCGGTGCCGGGCCGGTTGGCCTGGCGTTTGCACGGACGCTGGCCGGCAGCGGGTTATCGGTCACGGTGATCGACCAGCAATCGCGCGAACACCTTGCCGATCCGGCCTTCGATGGACGCGAGATCGCGCTGACGCATGCATCGCGCGCCTTGCTGGAAACAGGTGGCCTCTGGCAGCACGTGCCGCCCGATGCGATCTCGCCACTGCGCGATGCGCGAGTGATGGATGGCCATTCGCCGTTTGCGTTGACTTTCGCATCCGCCGCGCGGCAGGCAGGCGAGCTGGGCTGGCTGGTGCCCAATCATCTGATCCGCCGCGCCGCCTGGCAGGCCGTGCAGGCGCAGCCGGGGCTGGAGATCCGCTGCGGCACTAGCGTGCGCGGGCTACAGCACATGCCCACGCGTGTGTGCGTAGAGCTCGCCGATGGGGCGCGGCTGTCGGCGCGGCTGCTGGTTGCAGCCGACAGCCGGTTTTCCAGCACGCGGCGGTTGCTTGGCATCGGCGCGCAGCTGCGCGATTTCGGCAAGACCATGCTGGTGTGCCGCATGCGCCATGCAGTGCCGCACCACCATGCCGCCTGGGAGTGGTTTGGCTATGGCAAGACGCTGGCCTTGCTGCCGCTGCAGGGCAACCGCGCTGGCGCCGTGCTGACCTTGCCGCCACGCCAGGTCGAGGCCTTGCTGGCGATGGACGCGCGCGCATTCGGCGCGGCGGTGACGGACGCCTTCGAACACCGGCTCGGCCCGATGCAGCAGGACGGTAGTCGCCACGCGTATCCGTTGATCGCAACCTATGCACAGCAGTTTTCCGGTGAGCGTGCGGCGTTGATCGGCGATGCGGCGGTGGGCATGCACCCGGTCACCGCGCACGGCTTCAACTTCGGGTTGCAAAGCCAGGCGCGTCTGGCCGAGCGCGTGCTGGCCGCGGCCGCGCGCGGTGGCGATATCGGCGCCGCAGCGGTCGTGCAGGGATATGCGCGGGCGCATCGTCTGGCGACGCGCCCGCTATATGAAGCAACCAATGCACTGGCCGCGCTGTACACCGACGATCGTACGCCGGCCCGCTTGCTGCGACGTGGCGCCTTGCGTGCGGCCAATGCGGTGGCGCCGTTCAAGCAGGCGATCGCAGCGCATCTGACCCAGCGGAGCGTTTGAGGCGGTGAAGTGGCAGCGGCAAGCAACGCGTGCAGCGTTGCGCTGTCAGCATTTTGCGTCGCCTTGCAACGGCGTCCGATGCGTGGTGTTGCAGGACGGCATCCGCTGAGTCGGCAATGCCCGCGCGGCAATCGCGCAGACTGCGATCAGGGCGGCTTGCATCAGCCGCGCTGCAGTCAGGCGGGTGCGTTCACACGTGCAAGGATCGCATTGATCGCAGTGCGCGCATCGCCACTGCGCAGCACCGCTTCCAGCAGTGGAGTCACCCAGGCGCAACCGGCCTTGGTCACGTCCGCACGTCAATGCCGCGTCAGCCTTCCAGCGCATGCAATGCACTCATGCTGCCCCCGTCACGTTCGGCGTGACCACCAAGAAGCAACTGTTCGAACCAGAACGGTGTGGCCGAATCGGCCGCAATCGAAACACTGCAGACATCGCGCTACGGGTCGTCGGCCGAGTGCGCGATGGTGCGCCAGCTCACCTGCCCGCCGTCATTCCGCCGGGTCCGCCTCTGGATCCATCGCCAGCACCCGGATCTCCACATCGTCCAACTGCACCAGTTGGCCCGGCCGGATCTTGGCGGTCTTGCGCAGCTCCTGCACACCATCGACGCTGACCGCGCCACTGGCGACGATCGCCTTGCCCTGGCCACCGCTGTCGGCGATGCCGGCCAGCTTGAGCAGCTGGTTGAGCTCGATGTACTCGCCGTCCAGGTCGAATTCCAGAAATTGCATGGTGTGCTCGGTGACAGGGAGGGGGGCGATTATCCGCCTGGAGCGGCTGGCAACACCACCGCGATGACGTGGAACTACCGCCGAGGCGTTCTGTGCGCGAGGTCGCTTGATCAACTAACGGCTGCAGGTCACGGCGCGTGTGCGCTGCACAGTGAGTCGTGCAGGTCGCCCGGCGCACCCTAGTCGCGCTGGAAGCGTGCGATCTCTTCCAGCATGCGTTCGGCGCGAATGACGCCGGTACCGGCGTGCGCGCGGTCGATGCGTTCCAGCCAGGGATGTTGTGCGCGTTGTAGCCGCCGAAAGCCGAGCCAGGTGCCGATGCCGCCGGCCACGCCGACCAGCAGGTTGAGCGCCAGCCAATCGGTCGGCAGAGTTTGGCCGGTCAGGGCGCGCCAGAGCGCGTCGGCCACGGCGAACCACAGCACCCAAAACGCCACGCCCAGCCACGGCGTTACGCGCGTGCGCCAGCGCCGCAACCTGGTGAGCGCGCGTTGCGTGCGCAGCAGCGGCCCTGCGACATTGAACTGTGTCAGCAGCTGCAGCTGCACCATCGCGGAGATCGCCAATGCCATGCACCAGGCCTGCAGCAGCACGCCGCCAATGACCGCCACGTTCAACGCGATGCGGTACATCCAGGTGGAAAAACGGCGGTGCGGGTCGTAGCTGGGGAAGGCCCGCCACAGGTGCGTGGCGATGTCCTGGACCAGATCGGCGCGGTCATCGGTATCCCGGCAATAGCTCGCCGCAACCTTGAGCACGATGCCGCGGTGCTGCTGCAATAGGGCATTGAAGCGGGCGTGCAGGTCTGTTTGCTGGGGCATGGCAGCGGCGGCGTGGGTGGGCGAGGAGGGCATGTCTGAATGATTCGCCGGGAGGTGAAAATCCTCACAACCTGAACAAACTGTCACGAACCTTCGACAGCAGGGGCCTTCTGGGCGCACACTATGCTGCTTTGCGCCTGCCGGCTCCGTGCGGCGCCTCCGGAGTTACCCATGACCCAAGAATCTTCCGCGCCGCTGCTGTTTGCAGACCTCGGCCTCTCAGATGCTGTGATGAAGGCGGTTGCCGCCGTCGGCTACGAGACCCCTTCGCCGATCCAGGCCGCCACCATCCCGGCGCTGCTGGCCGGTCGCGATGTGCTTGGCCAGGCCCAGACCGGTACCGGCAAGACCGCCGCGTTCGCGCTGCCGGTGCTGTCCAATGCCGACCTGAACCAGGTCAAGCCGCAGGCGCTGGTGCTGGCGCCGACGCGCGAACTGGCCATCCAGGTGGCTGAAGCCTTCCAGAAATATGCCGAAGCCATCCCCGGTTTCCGCGTGCTGCCGGTGTACGGCGGCCAGCCGTATGCCCAGCAGCTCAGCGCGCTCAAGCGCGGCGTGCACGTGGTGGTGGGCACCCCGGGCCGGGTGATCGATCACCTGGACCGCGGCACCCTGGACCTGTCGCAGCTGAGGACGCTGGTGCTGGACGAAGCCGACGAAATGCTGCGCATGGGCTTCATCGATGACGTCGAAGCGGTACTGAAGAAGCTGCCGGAAAAGCGCCAGGTGGCGTTGTTCTCCGCGACCATGCCGCCGGCGATCCGCCGCATTGCGCAGACCTATCTCAAGGACCCGGCCGAAGTCACCATCGCGGCCAAGACCACCACCTCGGCCAATATCCGCCAGCGCTACTGGTGGGTGAGCGGCCTGCACAAGCTGGACGCGCTGACCCGCATCCTGGAAGTCGAGCCGTTCGACGGCATGATCATCTTCGCGCGCACCAAGGCCGCCACCGAAGAGCTGGCGCAGAAGCTGCAGGCGCGCGGTCTGGCCGCGGCCGCCATCAATGGCGACATGCAGCAGGCCGCCCGTGAAAAGACCATTGCCCAGCTCAAGGACGGCAAGCTCGACATCCTGGTCGCCACTGACGTGGCCGCGCGCGGCCTGGATGTGGAACGCGTCAGCCACGTGCTGAACTATGACATTCCGTACGACACCGAAAGCTACGTGCACCGCATCGGCCGTACCGGCCGTGCCGGCCGCAACGGCGACGCGATCCTGTTCGTCACCCCGCGCGAGAAGGGCATGCTGCGCGCGATCGAGCGCGCCACCCGTCAGCCGATCGAAGAGATGCAGCTGCCGAGCGTGGACGCGGTCAACGACACCCGCGTGGCGCGTTTCATGACCCGCATCACCGAGACCCTGGCCGGCGGTCAGATCGAGATGTATCGCGATCTGCTGCAGCGCTATGAGAGCGAGAACAACGTGCCGGCGATCGACATCGCCGCGGCGATGGCCAAGCTGCTGCAGGGCGATGCCCCGTTCCTGCTGACTCCGCCGGTGCGTGGCGCGCGCGAAGACTTCGCACCGCGTGAGCGCAACGACCGCGCCGACCGTGGCGAGCGCCCGCGCTTCGAGCCCAAGTTCGAGCGTGGCCCGCGTGCGCCCGACGGCGAGCGTGGTGCACGTCCGCCGCGTCCGGACCGCCCGGCCTATGGTGAAGACGCCGGCGCCGAGCGTCCGCGCCGCGAGCCGAGCGCACCGCGCGGTGAGCCGGAGTTCGGCATGGAGAGCTACCGCATCGAAGTGGGCCACACCCATGGCGTGAAGCCGGCCAACATCGTCGGCGCCATCGCCAACGAAGCCGGCCTGGAAAGCCGCTACATCGGCCGCATCGACATCCAGGACGATTACTCGATCCTGGATCTGCCGGCCGACATGCCGCGCGAACTGCTGACGCACCTGAAGAAGGTCTGGGTGTCGGGCCAGCAGCTCAACATGCGCAAGCTGGAAGAGGGCGAAGCGGCCGCTGCGGCGGCGGCCAAGCCCAAGTTCCCGCGCGGCCCCAAGCCGGCGGGCCGGCCCAACCGGCCGATGGACCGCGCCGGCGCGCCGCACCGCAAGGGTCCGCCCAAGCCGCGTGGCCCGCGCAGCGAGTAAGCGCGCCTGAGCGTGCCTGTGCGCGGCGTCCGCCAAGCGGGCGCTGCCATACAGACTCTGCCATTGCTGCCGTTACTGCCTTCAGGCGCCCACTGGGCGCCTGAAACGCATTGGGCAGCGGTGGACGGTGATGGCGAAAGCGCAGGCGGCACGAGGCACAGGTGGCGGCGGGACCATGCAGACGGTGCGTGGCTGGCTCACGCTGCCGTTGGCGCTGTTGATCGTGCTGACCGGCTGCATGGCGGTGCTGTCGGCACTGGTGATCGAGGTCCAGGCCGGTGCCACCAGCTGGATCATTGGCGAGAGCCACTGGTCCAAGGCCCAGCAGGAATCGGTGTACTGGCTGGAGCGCTACCTCGGCAGCGCCGATCCGGCGGATCTGCAGGCGGCCTGTCGCGCACTGGAAGTGCCGTTGGGCGATCGCGCGGCGCGGTTGGCGGTGGATGCCTCGCCAATCGACTGGGCCGAGGTCTATGCCGGTCTGGCGGCCGGCCGCAATGCCCGTGAAGACATGCCTCAGATGGTGCGCCTGTACCGGTATGGGCAGCGCCTGCCGTACCTGGGCAGCGCAATTGCGCTGTGGAAGCACACCGATGGCGACATCCTGCATCTGAGCCTGCTGGCCGACCGGGCGGCCTCCGCCCAGGCCACCGGCACGCCGGACGCGCGCGCACTGCAGTCCTTGCGTGCCGAACTGCATCTGCTGGATGGCCGCATGCGGCGCGATGCCGCCCAGTTCCTGACCTTGCTGACCCGCTGCGCGCGCATGCTGCACGATGTGATGGTGACCTGCAGCCTGGCCACCTTGCTGCTGGTGCTGAGCACCTGCGTGCTGGCGATCCGGCGCACCCGCGACTACCTGATGTCGCACGAAGGCCGCTTCCGCACCGCGTTTCAGCATGCCGCGCTGGGCATGGTGAAGTTCGACCTGAGCGGGCGCGTGCTCGATGCCAATGCCTCCCTGGCGAACATCCTGCAGTACCCGCCAGAGGCCTTGCAGGCCTGCACGCTGGCCGAGGTGATGCACCCCGACGACATCGTGCTGGACAGCCGCGGGCTGATCGACTGGCCGCGGCTGATGCAGGCTGGCGAGCTACGCTTTCTGCGCTCCGATGGCGGGGTGCTGTGGGGGCGCTGGAGTGCCTCGCTGGTGGAGCCGGGGCCGCAGGAGCCAAGCCTGGTGCTGGCGGTGATCGAGGATGTCTCGCAGGCGCACGAACTGGCCGACGAAGTGGCCTATCACGCGCGCCATGATGCGCTCACCGGGTTGATCAATCGCCGCGAGATCGAGCGCAGGCTGCAACGTCTGATCGACCCGCCGCAGTCACCGCAGCTGTGCCACGCGCTGTGCTTCGTGGACCTGGATCACTTCAAACTGGTCAACGACACTTTCGGGCATGCGGTGGGCGACAAGTTCCTGTGCCACTTCGCCGACGTGATCACCATGCAGCTGCGCCCCGGCGACTGGCTGGGGCGGCTGGGCGGCGACGAGTTCGCGATCCTGCTGGCCAACACCGACCTGGCGCATGCGCACACGCTGCTGGAGCGGATGCATGGCGTGCTTGGGCAGCCGTGGAGCCACCAGGGCGGCCGGCCGCTGACCCCCAGCTGCAGTTTAGGCGTGGTGGAGATCCGCCAGGGGGCCGACGACGTCAACCTGCTGATGACCGCGGCCGATCTGGCCTGCCATGCGGCCAAGGAAGAGGGCCGCAACCGCATCCGCAGTTTCGGCGAGACCGATCTGGCGATGGCGCGGCGGCGCCACGACGGTGGCTGGATCAGCGCGGTGCAGCAGGCGATCGCCGAGGACCGGCTGCTGCTGTACGCGCAGAAAATCCAGGTGCTCAGCGACCCGGGGCGTGTGCAATACGAAGTGCTGGTGCGCATGCGCACGCGCGACGGGCGCGTGCTCAGCCCTGGCGAATTCCTGCCGGCGGTGGAACGTTACGGCCTGGGCCGCATGGTGGATGCGCACGTGCTGGAAACCCTCTGTGCGCAGCTGTCGGCCAATCCGGCGCATGTGGCGAGCCTGGACCTGTGCCATGTGAACCTGTCCGCGCAGTCGATCGCGCAACGCGACTTCCTGGATTTTGTCTGCGCCTTGTTCGAACGCTACCCGGCGCTGGTGGCCAAGCTGTGCCTGGAAATCACCGAAACCGCAGTGATCGGCGATCTGGAGCACGCGCAGCGGTTCGTGCAGAGCGTGCGTGCGCGCGGCTGCCATGTGGCGCTGGATGATTTTGGCAGCGGCCTGGCTTCGTTCGGTTATCTCAAGCAATTTACGGTGGATGTGCTCAAGATCGACTGCGGCTTCGTGCGCAATTACGCGCATGACGCCGTGGACCGCGCCACCGTGCATTCGATCGCGCAGGTAGGGCTGGCGCTGGGGATCGAGGTGGTGGCCGAGGGCGTGGAATCGGAGGCCGACATCGCCGGCCTGCGCGAGGCCGGGGTCGGCCAGGTGCAAGGGTTTAGCCTGCACAGGCCATGCCCGCTGGACGACCTGCTGCATGTGCCGCTGGCCAGCCTGGCTGCCTCCTGAGCGGCCCTGACGCATGCAATGGCCCGCGCGGCGCCGCAATCGCCGATAATCCGCCGATGACGACCCGACTCAACAAACATATCGCCGAAACCGGCTTCTGCTCCCGCCGCGAGGCGGACCGCCTGATCGGCGAACGCCGCGTCACCGTCAATGGCGTGATCGCCGGCACCGGCGCGGTGGTCGGCGAAGACGACACCGTGCTGGTGGACGGCCAGCCCCTGCGCGTGCGCGAGGCCAAAAAGCCTGGTACGCGCCGCCACGTGTACATCGCACTCAACAAACCGGTGGGCATCACCAGCACCACCGAGAGTTCGGTGAAAGGCAACATCGTGGAGTTCGTGGGCCACGAGCAGCGCATCTTCCCGATCGGCCGGCTGGACAAGGACTCCGAAGGGCTGATCCTGATGACCAGCAACGGCAACATCGTCAACGAGATCCTGCGCGCGGAAAATCGGCATCAGAAGGAATACCTGGTGGCGGTCAACAAACCGGTCACCGACGAATTCCTGCGCGGCATGGCCCGCGGCGTGCGCCTGCACGACGAAACCACCTTGCCGTGCCGTACCGCGCGCATCGCCAAGTTCGGCTTCCGCATCGTGCTGGAGCAGGGCTTGAACCGGCAGATCCGCCTGATGGCCGCGGCGTTCGGTTTCCGCGTGACCCAACTGCGCCGCGTGCGCATCGATAACATCAAGCTGGCCGCGCTCAAGCCCGGCCAGTGGCGCAATCTCACCGACCAGGAATTGCAGGGGTTATTGCCGCAGCGTACTGATTGGTGAGTGTGGCTTGGCAGTGTGTTGGGGCGGTCGTTGCTTGGCGCAGTTTGATCGTCCCTCGGACGCTTCCCGATGCATCATCTGGAATGCTCATCGTAGGAGCGCGCTTGCGCGCGATGGGGCGTTACCGGTAAAGCCCTCGCGCGCAAGCGCGCTCCTACAACGGCCGGGTGCTTGTGACGCATTAGGACGCTGGTGCGCAGCGCGTGCTGAGCCTGTCGTGCGAATTGGTACTGCGATGACTTGGCGGCGCAGACACTCAGAAGGATTGGTGCCCGTAGGAGCGCGCTTGCGCGCGATGGGGCGTTCCCGGTAAGGCTCCTCGCGCGCAAGCGCGCTCCTACAACGGCCGGGTGTTTGACGCATCAGGACGCTGGTGCGCAGCGCGTGCTGAGCCTGTTGTGCGAATTGGTACTGCGATGACTTTGGCGGCGCAGACACTCAGAAGGTTCGGTGCCCGTAGGAGCGCGCTTGCGCGCGATGGGGCGTTCCCGGCAAAGCCCCTCGCGCGCAAGCGCGCTCCTACAACAGCTGGGCATTCGATGCTTTAGATGGCGGTGCCATAGCGAGTGCATGGCCTGCGGACGCATTGATTTTGTCGCATGCGACGACCAGGGCGGCGTGGACGCCCCGAGAAGGTTCGGTGTCCGCAGGAGCGCGCTTGCGCGCGATGGGGCGTTCCCGGTCAAGCCCCTCGCGCGCAAGCGCGCTCCTACAACAGCTGGGCGTTCGATGCTTTGGATGGCGGTGCCATAGCGAGTGCTTGGCATGCGTACGCATTGATTTTGTCGCGTGCGACGACCAGGGCGGCGTAAGCGCCCCGAGAAGGTTCGGTGCCCGTAGGAGCGCGCTTGCGCGCGATGGGGCGTTCCCGGTCAAGCCCCTCGCGCGCAAGCGCGCTCCTACAACAGCTGGGCGTTCGATGCTTTAGATGGCCGTGCCATAGCGAGTGCATGGCATGCGTACGCATTGATTTGGTCGCATGCGACGACCAGGGCGGCGTAGACGCCCCGAGAAGGTTCGGTGTCCGTAGGAGCGCGCTTGCGCGCGATGGGGCGTTACCGGTCAAGCCCCTCGCGCGCAAGCGCGCTCCTACGAAAAACATGGCCGTTCGGCGTGGCCGATCAATCGACGATGTTCTTCGCCTCGGCGGTGCCGAGCAATTCGGGATGCACCACTTTGCGGCGCCGTTCCAGCACCGGATGCAGGAACACCGCGCCCAGGATGATCGCCACGCCCAGGTAAAACAGCGGCGTCAGCTCGCGTTGTTCGCCCAGCAACACGATTGCCAGCACGATCGCGTAGACCGGCTCCAGGTTGGTCACCAACTGCACCGAATAGGCGCTGAGGTGGCGCAGCGCGACCAGCGCCAGGGCAAACGGCAGCAGCGTGCAGGCCAGTGCGAGGCCGAGCAGCAACATGCCATCGTGCAGGCTGGGCAGCACCAGCAGGTCGCCATGCAGGGCTGGCAGCACCAGTGGCAGGGCCGGCGCCAGCACCGTCAGGGCCAGCGTGCCGGCGCCCAGTTCCAGCGCAGTGACGGTGAGCGGGTCGGCGTGCGCCACCATGCGTTTGTTGAGCGAGCCGAACAAGCCGACGAACACCGCCGAGACCGCGCCGACCACCACGCCCGCACGCATGCCATCGGGCACGCCACCGACCACCAGCGCCACGCCCGGCAACACCGCCAGCCCGAACAGCAATTCGCGCGGCCGGAACGGGCGCTGCGCCACCCAGGGCTCGATCACCGCAGTGAACACCGGCGCCAATGCGATACAGGTGGCCGCCACCGAAGCGTTCGCCAGCTTGATAGCGCCATAAAAGGTGAGCCAGTGCAGCGCCACCAGCACGCCGATGCCGCAATAGCCCAGCATCACCGGCGCCGACATCGCACGTAGCCCGCGCCACACGCGCGGCAGCAGCAACAACGCCACCACCACGATCAGCATCCGCCACCACACCAACGGCAGCGCCTGCAGCGTGATCAGCTTGCCGAGGATCGCGGTGATGCCCCAGAGCAGCACGCAGAAATGGATTTGCAGTTGCGCTTTGCGCAGGTCGGTCATGGGCATGCGCCATTGTCGCCGAAACCGCTGGGCTGGCCTACGTGTTGTTGGCTCCAAAGCGGTGCGCGCAGAACTACGGAAGCGGGCGTCGGGTTGTCTCCACAGGCGGCGCAGGCTGAGTCAAGGCCAAGCCTGTAGCGGCATGTGTCTTCGGCCCCAAGGCGTTGTGCGCGGTACTGCAGAAGCGTCATCGGGTTTCTCTGGAGCTATCGCAGGTGTAGCCACCACCACAGCGGTGCGCGCCAGCCACTGGCACACCGAACGCAACCGTCGCGCCTGACCTGCGCGGTCGCGCCTTACGCCCCGCTAGCGGTCCATTGCCTGAAGAGGGATCATCATCGCTTCCGGCTTTAGTTGCTCAGGCGAGCTGATGAAAGACCAGCGCATTTCGCGCACAGTGGCCGTTGCCGTTGCCGCGCGTGTAGCGGCCGGCCGCTGGCACAACGACCGCACTCGTAATGCCTGAGCTGCGCCGCAGCGCCTCGCGCGCCGCTAGCGGTCCATTACCTGCAGAAGGACCATCATCGCCTTCGGGTTGCGTTGCTCAGGCGGACTGATGAAAGATCAGCGCCTCTCGCGCATAGTGGCCGTTGCCGTTGCCGCGCGTGTAGCGGGCCGGCCGCTGGTACAGCGACCGCACCGGTAACGCCTGAGCTGCACCGCAGCGCGTTGCGCGTCGCTAGCGTCCCAGCGCCTGCAGCAGCGCCATCGCCGCAGCCGGGTTGCGCTCCTTGGCTGCGCTGATGAAGAACACGAACACCTCGCGCGCAGTGGCCGCTGCCGGTGCATCGCCGACATGCGGAAGATCGGCCGGGTCTTCGCCGCGTCGCCAGGCCTGGATGCGCTCGGCCCACTGCGCCAGCGCAGGTGCCGGATAACCGGTGTGCAGGCGTGCCTGGCTGCGCATCAGCCGTGCATACACAAAATCCGTGGAGAGATCGGCAAACGAGGGGTGTTCGTCAGAATCAGTGAACACCGTGGCCACGCCATGTTGGCGCACCCGCGCGATGAGCGCGGAATCCACGGCGGCGTGGTCACGGATCTCCAGCACGTGCCGTAGCACGCGGCTGCCAGCGCGCTTGGGCAACAGCGACAGGAACCCCTCCAGGTCATCGGGCTGCAGGCGATGGCCTTGCTCGAATTGCCACACCAGCGGCCCGAGTGTGTCGCCGAGCTCGGCAATGCCACCGATGAAGTCCTCCACCTGCGCGCCGGTGCCAGCCAGCGTGCGCGACTGAGTGATACGCCGCGGCGCCTTGGCCGAGAACACAAAGCCGGGTGGCACCTCGTCGCGCCACTTCGCGTAGGTCGCCGGTTTCTGCGCACCGTAGTACGTGCCGTTGATTTCGATCGCGGTGACATGGCGGCTGGCGTATTCCAGCTCCCGGCGCTGCACCAGGCCCTCGGGATAGAACATGCCGGCGCGCCACGGTGCGTACACCCAACCGCCAATGCCGACATGGATGCCTTCCAGGGCAGGGGGCGCTGCAGCGAACAGATCGGTCATGGCGGGCTCCGCAGTGGCGAGGGGGGGGCATGCCGCGATGTGCCGGAACTGCGATCGCTGCAAGTGACCGATGATACCGACGCCGCCGCAAGACGCTGGCGACAGCGGGTACCTTGCGCTGTGCAATCAGCGTCTGAGGATGCTCTGTCGCTGGCAGCCGGCTACCATCGGGCTCCCCTTGCCGGAGCGTTGTCATGACCTGGACCACCCCCGATCTTTGCGACCGCTTTCCCGAGGTGGCGGTCGCCGAACCGCTGTTTCGGCACTTTGGTGGGCGCACCACCTTTTCCGGGCCGATCGCCACGGTGCGCTGTGTCGAGGACAACTCGCGCATACGCGAGCTGGCCTCCACGCCTGGCGACGGGCGCGTGCTGGTGGTCGATGGGCAGGGCTCCTTGCGGCATGCTTTGTTCGGTGACCAGATTGGCGCACAGGCGGTGGCCAATGGCTGGGCCGGCGTGTTGATCCACGGGTGCGTGCGCGACGTGGAGATCCTGGCGGGCTTGCCGTTGGGGGTGCTGGCGTTGGCGGCGTGCCCACGCCGCACCGAGCGCCGTGACCTGGGCGATGTGGACGTGCCGGTGAATTTTGCCGGCGTGGCGTTCGTCCCCGGGCACTGGCTGTATGCCGATGCGAACGGTGTCGTGGTGGCTGCGACGCCGTTGTCGTTGGAAATCGCCGGCGCGGAGCATTGATCGATGAGCACACAGCAGCACAGCAAGCCGAAGACCTGGATGATGGTGGGAGCGATGGCGATGGCTGGCATGACAGCGAGTGGTGTCACCTTGGCCGCTGAGACGGCTGCATTGCCGGCCGGCATGCAGCAGTTCGATGCGCAGATGGAGCGGGTGCGCAAGCAGTTCGATGTGCCCGGCATTGCAGTGGCCATCGTCAAGGATGGCCAGATCGTGCTGGAGCGCGGCTACGGTGTGCGCGAGCTGGGCAAGCCGGCGCCGGTGCAGGCCAATACGCTGTTCGCCATTGCTTCCAACACCAAGGCCTTCACCGCCGCATCGCTGTCGATCCTGGCCGATGAGGGCAAGCTCTCGCTGGACGACAGGGTCATCGAGCACCTGCCGTGGTTCCGCATGTCCGACCCGTATGTCACCAACGAAATGCGCGTGCGCGACCTGCTCGCGCACCGCAGCGGTTTGAGCCTGGGCGCAGGCGATCTGCTGTACTGGCCCACCACCAGTTACACCACTGAAGAAGTGGTGCAGCGGCTGGCCAAGGTGCCGCTCAAGGGCGGCTTCCGCGACCGCTACGCCTACGACAACATCTTGTACGCGGTCGCTCAGAAAGTGATCGAGCAGGTATCCGGGCAGAGCTATGCCGAGTTCCTGCAACAGCGCATTTTCACGCCGGTGGGCATGGCCGATACACGCTTCAATGCCGACCACCTGCAACCCGGCGATACGGCCGCCGTGGGGCATGCCAAGTACGACTTCAGCAAGCTGCGCACGGTAGCGCCGCTGACCTGGTCCAACAATTCTGGCGCCGGTGGTTTGTATTCCAGTGCGCACGACATGGCGTTGTGGATGAACGTGCAACTGGCCGGCGGCACGCTGGCCGATGGCAGCCCCTTGTTCAGTGCCAAGCGGCAGCGCGAGATGTGGTCGATGATCACGCCGATCAATGTGCCGGAGCCGGCGGTGCCCGAGCTGGCCGCGGCGCGCCCCAACTTTGCCGGCTACGGCGAAGGTTGGAGCCTGAGCGATTACCGCGGCCATCGGCTGGTGTGGCACACCGGCGGTTGGCCCGGCATGGTGTCGCGGCTGACCCTGGTGCCGGAGCAAAAACTCGGCGTGGTGGTGCTGACCAATCAGGAAGTGGGCGCGGCATTCAATGCAGTGACGCTGCAGGTGCTGGATGCGTTCTTGCAGCTGCCCGCCACCGACTGGACCGCCGCCTACGCCAAGGCCGCGGAAAAGGCAGATGCGGAAGCCGATACCAGCTGGAAACACCATGAGCAGGCGCGTGCCAAGCGCTCGGCGCCGTCGTTACCGCTGAGTGGGTACACCGCGAGCTATCGCGACCCCTGGTACGGCGAGGTGGTGATCCGCCAGGAGGGCAAGCGGCTGCGCCTGCAGTTCGCCAAGACCGCGCAACTGGTAGGCACGCTGGAGCACTGGCAGCACGACAGCTTCATCGTGCGCTGGGACGACCGCTCCTTGAATGCCGATGCGTTCGTCAACTTCGCGCTGACCCCCGACGGCAAGGTGCGTGAGATGCGCATGGAGGCCGTATCGCCATTGACCGACTTCAGTTTCGATTTCCAGGATCTGGTGTTGACGCCGGTGGCAGCGGCGGCAGCGCAGGAGTGAACTGGCGCGCACCGGTGGCCCTGCAGGGGCTGCCGGGCGCAGCGCAAGCAAACCCGCGGCTACCTGATTTCGGCCGAACTCATCTGCGTCGCGTGGCTGACCAGCGGCCACGGAGCGCGGCCTTTGAACGACCGGTGGCGGCCCATCGACGGCCACCGCAATGGGATCTCGCAGTTGCGCCCGCCTGTCGCGTAACGAACGCAACTGCGTGCAGATCACCATGCGCGCGCCGCCCGTCGGCGCTATCGCCCACCGCCCTGGCTCGCTATGATCCGCGCAACTCTCAGGGACGCCGTCCACGCATGACCACTCCGCAAATGTCGGTGTATTTCTTTTTGCAGGCCGCCGCGATCCTGCTGGCGTGCCGTGTGGTCGGTCTGCTGGCCAAGCGCATAGGTCAACCGCAGGTGGTGGGCGAGATGATTGCCGGCGTGATGCTGGGGCCGTCGCTGTTCGGACTGGTGCTGCCGGATCTGCAGACGGCGCTGTTTCCCAAGCAAACCATGGACGTGCTGTACGTATTCGCGCAGTTCGGCGTGGGCCTGTACATGTTCCTGGTCGGCACCGACTTTCGTGGCGACCACTTCAAGGCGCGCTATCGCAGTGCCATGAGCGTGTCGTTGGCCGGTATCGCGGTGCCGTTTGCGTTGGCGTTCGCGCTGTGCCCGTGGTTGATCAATGTGCAAGGCCTGTTCTCCGAAAAGGCCAAGCTGATGGAGGCTTCGCTATTCCTGGGTGCGGCCATCGCCATCACTGCCTTCCCGATGCTGGCGCGCATCATCCACGAGCGCGGCCTCACCAACAGCCCGTTGGGCACGCTGGCGCTCACCGCCGGCGCGTTCGACGATGCGGCGGCGTGGTGCATCCTGGCCGTGGTGCTGGCGAGCTTCGGTGGCAGCTGGGGTAGCGCGTATCTGGCCATCGGCGGCGGCGTGGCCTACGCGTTGTTCATGCTTTTTGTCGGGCGGCACCTGCTGCGCCGGTTGTCTGATTACGTGGTGCCCGATCAGCCGCTCGGCAACGGCGTGTTGGCGGTCATCCTGATGCTGTTCTGCCTCAGCGCCTGGGCGATGGATGCGATCGGTATCCATGCGGTGTTCGGCGGCTTCCTGCTCGGTGCCTGCCTGCCGAAGGGGGCGTTGACCGAAAAGCTGCGCGCGATGATGCAGCCGTTCGTGGTGGTGTTGCTGCTGCCGCTGTTCTTCACTTACTCGGGGCTCAAGACCCAGCTCAGCGTGCTGATGCAGCCGCAGATCATGCTGGCTGGCGTGGCGATCCTGGCGGCCTCGTTCATCGGCAAGGGCGTGGCCTGCTGGGCCGCAGCGCGTGCCACCGGCGAGAACAACCGCGACGCGATGGCGATCGGTTCGCTGATGAACGCGCGTGGCCTGATGGAGCTGATCATCATCAACATCGGCCTGCAGGCCGGGGTGATCGAACAAGGCCTGTTCTCGGTGCTGGTGCTGATGGCGATTTTGTCCACCTTGATGGCCACGCCGTTGTTCAACTGGATCATGCGCCGCCACGCGCATGTGGTGGACGCGGTGCCGAGCCTGCAGGGGCGTTGAGCCGGCAGCCGGTGCATGCCGCGTGCGTGCACCGGGCACAAGAGAATGCAATCGTGAAGTTGCTTGATGGCGGCGTTATGCGCGGCCGCCGCCTTGCGTGGCCAGCATTATCGGCTTTGAAGGAGCGCCTGCGCGGCTTCCATCGCGAACGCACTGCGCAGAATCTGGATGCCCTAAAAGGACGCTGAAGTCGGCAATCACGACGGCCGTGATCACACGCCTGCGCATGCCGTCGTCGCATTGCACCGCACGGCGCCACTGCGGCTTGACACCCGATCGGCTAGCCTGACCCCCCGATAGACCCGAAGTGCGCCCCATGTTCCGCTGGTTCGAATCCCTGATCGACACCTTTCCGCCGATCGAGCAGCAGATGCCGCCGCGCAGTGTCTGGCGCTTCTACCTGCATTACCTGCGGCCGTTGTGGCCGATCCTGCTGGCCACGCTGATCGCCGGCCTGTTGTTGGCGCTGGTGGAAGTGGCGATGTTCGACTTCCTCGGCCGCATCGTCGACATGCTGGCCGAGCAGCCGGGGCCGGAGTTCTTCCGTCGCCATGCTGGCGAGCTGGTGTGGATGGCGGCGATCACGCTGGTGGCGCGGCCGTTCTTCACCGGGCTGCATAACCTGCTGGTCAATCAGGCCATCGTGCCGGGCCTGAGCAACCGCTCGCGCTGGCTGATGCACAACTACGTGGTGCGCCAGAGTCTGGCGTTCTTCCACAACGATTTTGCCGGGCGTATCGCCAACCGCGTGATGCAGACCGGCACCTCGCTGCGCGAATCGGCGGTGCAGATGGTCGATGCACTCTGGTACATCGTGGTCTATACCGGCAGCGCACTGTGGTTGTTCGCGCAGGCCGACCCGTGGTTGATGGTGCCGCTGCTGTGTTGGCTGGTGGTGTATGTGGGGTTGATGGCGTTCTTCGTGCCGCGCATGAAGGCGCGTGCGTGGGTGGCATCGGACGCGCGCTCCAAGGCCACCGGCCGCATCGTGGATGGCTACACCAATATCGCCACGCTCAAGCTGTTCTCTCATGCGCGTAGCGAAGAGGCCTACGTGCGCGATGCGATCGACGAGCTGGCGGTCAAGCATCGCCTGCAGACGCGCGTGACCACCGCAATGGACACCGCCATCGCCATCGCCAACGGCTTCCTGATCGTGGGCACCTGCGGGCTGGCGTTGTGGCTGTGGAGCCGCGGCCAGATCAGCGTGGGCGCCATTACGCTGGCCACCGGGCTGGTGATCCGCATCCACAACATGTCTGGCTGGATCATGTGGACGGTGAATGGCATTTTTGAAGACATCGGTAGCGTGCAGGACGGCATGCAGACCATCGCCCAGCCACTGACGGTGCAGGACCAGCCCAGCGCGCTGCCGCTGCAGGTGACACGCGGGGAAGTGCATTTCGACCAGATCCACTTCCATTACGGCAAGCGCGGCGGGGTGATCGCCGGGCTCGATCTGCAGGTGCGCGCCGGCGAAAAGATCGGTCTGGTGGGGCCCTCCGGCGCAGGCAAGTCGACATTGGTCAACGTGCTGCTGCGCCTGTACGACCTGGAGCAGGGGCGCATCCTGATCGATGGCCAGGACATCGCCCAGGTCACGCAGGAAAGCCTGCGCGGGCAGATTGGTCTGGTCACGCAGGACACCTCGCTGCTGCACCGTTCCATTCGCGACAATCTGCTGTACGGCCGCCCGCAGGCCACCGAAGCGCAACTGCTGGACGCAGTGCACAAGGCGCGTGCAGATGGCTTTATCGACACGCTGGTGGATGGCGAAGGCCGCGGCGGTTTCGATGCACATGTGGGCGAACGCGGGGTCAAGTTGTCGGGTGGCCAGCGCCAGCGCATCGCCATCGCACGCGTGCTGCTGAAAGACGCGCCGATCCTGATCCTGGACGAAGCCACCTCGGCGCTGGATTCGGAAGTGGAAGCGGCCATCCAGGACAGCCTGGATGCGTTGATGAGTGACAAGACCGTCATTGCGATTGCGCACCGGCTTTCGACCATCGCGCGCATGGATCGCCTGGTGGTGATGGATGGTGGGCGCATTGTCGAGACAGGCACGCATGCGGAACTGATCGCGCACGGCGGCCTTTACGCCCGGCTATGGGCGCGGCAGACCGGTGGGTTTGTTGCGGCGGATGCGTGACGGAAAAAGCCACGCGTGAGGGCACGCAATTGGCTTCGTGTGGCTTGAAAACTTGCCAACGGGAAATTAGCAAGCATCCAAGCCCCTCTCCCGTCGGGAGAGGGGTTGGGGTGAGGGTGCGGGGCGTAGCCACTTGCTATGTTGGCCACACGAAGCTTCGCCCGCACCCTCATCCGCCCCTTTGGGGCACCTTCTCCCGAGGGGAGAAGGGATGCAGGCAGCTTTTCATCAAGCCCCTCTCCCGTCGGGAGAGGGGTTGGGGTGAGGGTACGGGGCGTAGCCACTCGCTAGTTGGACTACACGAAGCTTCGCCCGCACCCTCATCCGCCCCTTTGGGGCACCTTCTCCCGAGGGGAGAAGGACGCGGTCACTGAATCGGCTGATCCAGCATCAACTCGCGTGCAAAGCGCACCGGCGGTGCGCCGTAGGACAGGATCTTGTCGTGGTAGGCCTTCAGATTGAAGTCGCTGCCCAGCTTGTCCTGCACCGCCTTGCGCGTATCCAGATGTTCCTGCACGCCCACGAAGTAGGTCGGCAACTGGGCCGACGACAGCTGCGCACGCACCCACTTGCCCGACGCTTCGCTCTCCTGCTGGAAGGTGTCGTGGGTCATCAGGTGCATCGCCTTGTCGCGATCCCAGCCGTCCACGTGCACGCCCTGGTCGAGGATCGCGTTGGCAATCGTGCGCAGGTAGAACTTGAACTGCACCAGGTGGAACAACGGGTCGTTATCCAGGTAGCCCTGTTCCTGCATCATGCGTTCGGTGTAGACCGCCCAGCCTTCGGCAAACATGCCCGAGCGCAGCACCGCGCGCAGCGTGGAGGGGAACTTGCCGGAGTGCCAGCCTTCCAGGTAATGGCCCGGGGTGCCTTCGTGGATGCTGAGCAGGTGGATCATGCGGCTGTTGTATTCGCGCAGGAACGAATCGACCTGCTTGGCGTTCCAGTCGTCGGGGATCGGCGATACCGCATAGAACGTCTTGAGGTTCTTGTCGAGCGGGCCGGGCGAATCGCAGTAGGCCACTGCCACGCCGCGCTGGAATTCCGGCATCAGGATGATGTCCACCGGCGAATCGGGCAGGGTCATCAGATCTTTCTGGCGCACGAATTCGGTGGATTGCGCGAGCGCTGCCTTGGCATCGTCCACCACCTTGTCGCGTGCCGGCTTGTCGGCGTAGGCCAGCTCCAGCGCCGCCTCGATCGCGGCCTGCTGCTGGGCATCGCTGGGCGCATCCGGCAGGGCCGGCGCGCCGGGCTTGTCCTTGAGCACGGTGCGCGCAATGCCATACATCTCCGAGCGCACGCGCGTGAGCTCGGACTCGGCACGCTGCTTGATCTCCGCACGCGACAGCGACGACAACAGCGCGAACTTCAGCTTCTGGTCGTACTTGTCCGCGCCCACGCGGAAGTCACCCTTGGCGTTGGGCACCAGTACCGTGTCCAGCCAGGTTTGCTGCTCGGTCACCGCTTTCTTCAGGTTGTCGATGGCGGCCTGCGCACGCGCGGCATCGGGCGGGGACAGCTGGCCGATGTTGGGCGCGATGAAGGTGTCGACGATGCTGAGGATGCCCTTGTTCTGCTTGGCTACCGTCTCGGCATGGATCTTGGGCACGCGCGCCGGATCCAGGTTCTCGCGCGCTTACGCGAGCAGGCTGGGGATCTTTTCCATGCGCTGGGTAGCCGAGTCCAGGCGCTCGGGCAGCGGTGCGAATTCACGCGCCATCAGGCTGTAAAGCGCGCTGCCTGCCAGGCCGTTGTAGACCTGCGGGTCCCAGGCCCAGCTCTGCAACACCTCGGTGTTCCAGATTTCCGATTGCAGCTGGTTGCGCAGGATCGCTGCGTCCACCTGGTTTTCGCGCGAGAGCTTGCTGACGTCCAGCGCATCGAGCTCGGTCAGCAGCTGCTTGCCGGCGTCCAGGCTGCGCTGGCGGCCGGCGGTGCTCAGATCATCGAGCTGGCTGTCGAAGCGGTGGTCGCCGACCTGGGTGGCATTGACCGGCGACAGTTGCATCCAGGTGTCCAGCGCGTGCTTGGAGAGCGCGGCAAAGCGCGCATCCGGGCTCTGCGCATCCTGTGCAGTGACGGCGGCGGTGCCGGCACGCGGCGGTTCGGGCTGCTGGCAGGCGCTGAGACCGGCGAGCAGGGCGAGGACGAGCAGGCGTTGACGCATTCGTGAGTCCTGGGTGGTAGCAATCGCCCAGCATAGGCATCCAGGCTGCCGGCCGCATCCGCCATTGGTTTACCCTGGCCACCTTCCAAGGAGGTGGACCATGCACGACACCGGCAGTTTTGATTGCGGACGCATCGCGTTCGATCTGCACACCGAAACCCCCATCCGTGGCGTGGACGGCTGCAATTGCTCGCCGTGCCATGCGGCCGAAGGAGCCAGCCGATGAGCGCCGCGCTGCGCACGGTGCTGCTGGCGTTGTTGTCCTGTGGCCTTGTGGCAGGCTGCGCGAAACAGCAGCGCGAGCTTGCCGGCGGAGCCGCTGCGCCGGCGGCGCCGCCGTCCGGCCAGGGCAATTTGCTGGCGTATGAGCACGAAGTGCGGATCGACTTGGCCGCCGACCAGATCGGCCCACGCATCACCGCAGTGCGCACCGCCTGCCAGTCGGCGCAGTACGGCGATTGCGCGTTGCTGGCGGTGTCGCAGGAAGGCGGGCGCGCGCCCAGTGGCAGCATTCGCGTGCGCGTGGCGCCGGACGGCGTGGACCCGTTGGTGCAGCTGGCTGGCCAGCAAGGCGATGTGGCCGCGCGCACCACGCATGCCGAAGACCTGGCGCAGCAGATCGCCGACACCGGCCTGGCGCAAGCGCGCCTGCAAAACGAACATGCCCGGCTGCTGCAGCTGCAACAGCGGCATGATCTGGCGGTGACGGATCTGTTGGCCTTGTCCAAGCGGCTGGCCGAGATCGAAGCCGAAGCGCAGCAGACCCAGCAACAGGCTGCGCAACAGCAGCGCCGCGTGCGCACGCAGTTGCTGACCATCGAGTTCCGCGGGACAAGCGGCGAACAGGGCCGCGGCGAGATTGCCGAAGCGGCTGCCGAGTTCGGTCAGGTGTTTGCGTCCAGCGTAGCCTTCGTCATCCGTGCGGTGGCGGCACTGGTGCCGGTCGTGGTGGTGCTGGCCATTGTCGGCTGGTTGCTGCGGCTGGCGTGGCGCTGGCGGGCGCGGCGCCGCCGGGTGGTGTGACGCGTCAGGCAGGCCGACGCACAGCGCTGGCCTGCCCAGATGCGGCAGTGCGATGCGGGCTTAGAGCAGCTATCAAAACGACTGCGCAGCCGCCAGGCGGGCGCAGCCGGTGCTCGGAATCGGCATGTACCCACGTACATTCCGGTTCCTCCGCGCGGTCCGCACCCACCTGACGGCTGCTTGCTACGTTTTGTTAGCCGCTCTTAGCCCTCGTCGACCTCGAATTCAATGAAGACATCCAGCTGCAGCGCCAGTTCCTGCACGGCGTCGCGCACCTTTTGCGCGGTGGATTCGTTGCCGGCTTCCACTTCGAATTCGTGCGTGCCCGGACCTTCGTCGTCGGACAGACCTGCCGAACTGGAGTCGTCATCGTCCAGGTGCGGCATCAGATCGTCGACTTCCTCGACGTGCTCGATGCCTTCGATGCTCTGCAACAGATTGCCAATGGCGCGGGCATCGTCGTCGGTGCCGGTGATACGCATGCGAAGAGTCGGCATGGGCGTTGGTCCTGAGTGGTGGGAACGCAAAGCCTAGGTAGCGGCAGGCAAAGGCAAGGTGATGGCCTGCCGCCTCCGCGTCATGCGTTTCATGCCGGCTGCGGGCGCCAGCTTGCCTGCGCGTGCTGCGCCGTCTCCAGCACCTGCCGTGCGGCGCTGCCGAGCATGGCCGGCATGATGTAGTGACGATGGGTGCGGTGGATCGCCGCCATGTACAGGTGCCCGAACAGGTTGCGGCAATGCACCTGCGTAGCCATGGTCACCGCGAGCGTGTGTTCACCGGTACGGCGCACGCTGATCGCCGAGCGGAAACGCACGTGTTTGTCGTCCGCGCCCAGCAGCACCTGCACCTGCCGGCCATCGGCATCGCTGCGGTGGGCCAGCACCGGGAAACGGCCGGCGAACCGCTGCGCTGCATGCGGGTCCAGTAACGATGACACCGGGCAACCCAGCGGCGAGGTGCGCAGCCCCAGCGGTCTGACCATCAGGTTGCGCAGCCGCATCAATCCGCTCACCCCGCTCGGTGGCTGGTCGATGAAGGCCTGCAGCAGGTCGCACATCAGCTCCGGCAGCCTGTCGCTGCGCAACTGGCGCGTATCCAGTTGCACCTGATGGCTGTCCTGGTAGTGCATCGGCGCGCTGAAGTGCGCGTGCAGCAGCGCATCGTCGGCCACGGTGGGCAGTGCGCGCACACGCGGTGCCGGCGCACTGGTGGCCACGAAGCCGCCACGTTGCGTCAGCGCCAGGGCCTGGCGCAGGCGACCGGCCCAGCGCCGCGCACGGGCGCACGCACGCTGCTGCCAGCTCTGTGGTCTGACGTTGAAGGACAGCGCGGTGGTCGGCACCTCGCTGGCACGGAACTGGTCCGATTCCAGCAATGCGGTGACCGCCTCCGGCAGCAGCTCGGTGAGGCTGGCGATGGTGGCCTGGCCACTGCTGACCAACGCCTGCTGTGCGCTGTCCAGCGCGCCCGCGGCTTCATCGGGATGGCAGGACAGGGCGAACAACGCCGAATGGCTCGCGCTACCGCGCGCCGGCGCGAACTGATGCCAGGTGCCACCGCCAAAGCGCACCGTGAACAGGCTGTCGCCGGGCAGGTCCACATGGCGCAGCGCGTGCAGGAAGGCCTGCGGATCCTGCGCAATCTGCTGCGCCGAAGCGGTGGAGAACCGCAACTGCGCGCCGCCGCTGCCGGTCACCGCAGTGAACACGCGGTTGCCGGCATGGCAGTGGAACGGGTGCCCCTGCGGGCCGACCGAAAACGAGAACAGCGAGGCCGGGTCGCCCAGCTGGAAGTCCGGTGCCGACAGCTGCGCCGATGGCTCGTCCAGCGCAGCGTGATGGGCCGGGTGCTGCTGTTGCCGCCGGCCGGCCTGCGCGATCAGGCCGTCGCCGGCGCCTGGATCCAGCTGGGCGATCAGGATCACTTCCACCGGCCGCCCGCCGCTGCAGGAGGGCAGCAACACGCGGGGGAAACTCGCTTCGGCAACAACCTGTTGTGGGTACATGGCAATCCTTGCAGTCACGACGAAGAGCGGGAGTCAGCGCGGTTTCTTGGCTAATTTGCGCGATTCGCGTTGCAACGGACCGGCCTTGGGGCAGACCTCGAAGGCGAAACCGCTGAGCGTGTTGACCATGTTGTCCGGGGTCAGCCGGTACACCACGAACTGGCCGCGCCGTTCGCTGCTGACCAGGCCAGCCGCCGACAACACCGACAGATGCCGCGAAATGGCGGGCGCACTCATCGCAAAGCGCTCGCCGATCTGGCCAGCGGTCAGTTCCTGCGCCGACAGATAGGCCAGGATCTCGCGACGTGGTCGCGATGCCAGGGCTTCGAAAATGCGATCGATCGACATGATGGCTTAGCTAATTAACGAATTAGCTAATTAACTCGCTTGGTGTGCGAGGTGTCAAGCGATTTTTACTGGCGGGTCGAACTGGGAGCGTCGCCCGTCCCTGTTTGGAGAGGCGGAAGTGCGGTGCAAGGCCGTGTTGGCGTGCACGTCTACTGTTGCTTTCGCAGCCGCCTGACGCGCCACTGGGCGGCAGACTGATTGGATCGCTTGCACAACGGGAGACATCGCGGCGCAGTTGCAGATGGCGATGCACTACCTGCGGCGAAGGCTCACTCGGTTGCCGGCGCACGGCGCGATCGCCGCCGTCTGTCCGGCGCGTGCGCGGTCTCGCCGGTGGGCAATGCCAGCAGTTCGGCGGGCAGTGCCGGCATCGGCGTGCGCTCGTCCAGTGCTTCGCGTTTGAGCCAGTCGATGAACACGGTGGCCGCCGGGCTGGGCGCGCGATGGCTGGGGTGCACGATGTAGTAGGCGTAGCGCGCCTTCAAGGTCGGGCCGGGCAGGCGTACCAGCTCATAGCGCTGCAGATACGGTTGGGCAATGTGCTTGCGTGCCAGCACCGCGCCCAGTCCGTACACGGCCGCGCGCATCGCATCGGTGCTGTCGTTGAAGGTGTGCATCGGCGGCAGCGTGGTGCCGCGCACCTGCGCCGCGCGGAACCAGTCGCGCCAGCCCTGCGGCGACATGTCCGACAACAGCGGCAGTTGCGCAATCTGCGCCGGCGTCTGCAACGCGGCCACTTCGGGCAACGAGGGCGAGGCCACCGGGAACAGTTCGTCGTCCATCAGGTGGTGCGAGGTCAACCCCGGCCAGGCGCCTTGGCCGTAGCGGATGCCCACTTCCGGCCCGCCTTCCTCGAAGCGCGAGAATGCCGGGTCCGATTGCAGGTCCAGGCGGATATGCGGGTGCAGGCGGCAGAACCGCGGCAGGCGCGGCAACAACCAGCAATACGACAGCGAGCGCAGCGTGGTCACGCGCAGCGGGATGGCGTCTTCGCGCGGGTGCAGATTGCCCGCCACCGCGGCGATCTCGGCCAGCGCCGCGCTGGCGGCATCGGCCAGCTGGCGTCCTTCGGCGGTGAGCATTACGCCGCGCGGCAGCCGCTGAAACAAGGTTGCACCGAGCAGTGCCTCGAGCTTGCGCACGTGATGGCTCACCGCGCTGGCGGTGAGGTGCAGTTCTTCCGCCGCATGGGCGAAGTTCTGGTGGCGCGCGGCTGCGGCGAAGACGCCGAGTGCAGGCAGCAAGGTAGGACGCAGATGCATGATGCATGAGTGAGATTTGTGGCTCGCCCCGATACTACGCGCTTGTCGCGCCTGCGATGTGCGCGGATGCTTTGTCGCTCCCCATCTCGATCCCGCGCCATGACCGCTCGCCTGCCCGATGTTCTTTCACGCGTGCGCACCGCCGCATCGCAGGCCAGGAGGGTGCGCGCATGAGTGCACAGCCGTCACTGCAACCGGCGCTTGGCGTGCGCGATTGGCGCACGCCGCTGGAACTGGTGTTCCTGGGAATCGTATGGGGCTGCTCGTTCCTGTTCATGCGTGTGGCCGCGCCGCATTTCGGCGCCGCGGCATTGGTGGAAATTCGTCTCGCGCTGGGTGCCACGGTGTTGTTGCCGTTTTTGTGGGTGGCGCGCAGCCGCTTCCCGCTACACCGTTGGCCGATGCTGGCCGCCATCGGCGTGCTCAACTCGGCATTGCCGTTCCTGCTATTCGCCTGGGGCGCGCAGCATGCGCCCGCGGCGGTGGGCGCCATCTGCAACGCGATGACGGTGTTGTTCACTGCCCTGATCGCGTTCGTGTTCTTTGGCGAACGCATCGGCACGCGCCGCGCGGTGGCACTGTTGATCGGCTTTATCGGCGTGCTGGTACTGGCCACCGGCAAGTCCGCCGGGCTCAGCGTGGGGCCGGCCGCGTTGGCCGGCGCCACCGCGTCGCTGCTGTATGGCATCGGCTACAACCTGGTGAAACGCCACATGGGCGATCTGCCGCCGGCAGCGTCGGCAGCCTCCACATTGGGGTGCAGTGCGCTGCTGCTGGCGCCGGTGGCGTGGTGGCAGTGGCCGAGCGCGCCGGTGCCGGCCAGCGCATGGGCCTGCGCCGGTGCATTGGGCGTGGTGTGCACCGGGCTGGCCTTCCTGATGTATTACCGCCTGATCCAGCGCATCGGCCCCGCGCGCGCCTCCACCGTCACCTATCTGGTGCCGGTATTCGGCGCGCTGCTGGCCTGGGCACTATTGGGCGAGGCACTGACCTGGACCATGCTGCTGGCCGCGGTATTGATCCTCGGCAGCGTGGCCTTCAGCCAACGCGCACGCTAAGCATCGGCAGTGTTCGAGAATTCGCAGCAATCCGCTCCTGCGATTCCCCATTCCCGATTCCCCATTCACGCCGCAGGCGGCGTCCGCACCGGCAACGGCACATTGCACAGATCGATATGCCCGGCCGGTCGCTTGTAGAAATCGTCCTTGCGGTTGCGGCGTGCTTCGGCCACGTCGCGAAAGGTCTGGCTGTCGGTGCGCAGTAATTGCAGCGGCGTGCGCTCGGGCAACGGCACCTCGCTGGCGAGCCGGATCGCGCGCAGCGTGGTGCGCTGTGCGGCGTCTTCGTAAAAGCCCATTGGATCAGGTCCGCGCGGAATCACGCTCAACAATTCCATGCCCTTGACCACGCGGCCGACCACGGTGATGTTGCGGTCCAGCTGACGAGGCGATTGACCGGTGACCACGTAGAGCTCGGCGCCGATGCTGCTGTCTTCATCGTTATTGCGGCCCGCGCCCAAGGTGCCGTAGCAATGCGCCAGCCAGGTCTTGCCGCTGGCCGGATCGCGGCCCACCGGGAAACCCTCGACAAAGCCGACCTGCGGTGCCCAGCCGTCGCTGTCGGGCAGGCGCTGGAAATCCAGGCCCTGCGAGGCGCGTTCGAATTCGGCCGGCAGATGCGTTTTCGCCGATCCCAGCGATTTGGCCTTGGCCGGCGTCTCGCCGTCGGGGTCGCCGAACTGCACCACAAAATTGTCCTGCGAGCGATAGACGCTCAGCCCGTCCCAGAAGCGCTCATGCGCCAGGGTGCGGATGTTGCCCACATGCGCCGGCGCGAACTGCGGAGCCAATTCGATGATCACCCGGCCGCTGTCCAGTTCCAGATACAGCGTGCGCTCGGGGTCCAGGACGCGCCATGCGGAGGCGGGCGAGGCGTCGAGCAATTGCTGCGGGCTTCGGTAGGCAGCGCTGGCAGCGGTGGGCACCAACAGGGCGAGCAGGCAGGCAGAAGCGAGGGTGCGCAGAAGCATGAAGGCAGCCAGCGGGGAGGTGACTGATTCTTGCCGACGCGGCGCGCCAACGCAAAGGGCGGTGCGCTACCCATGCCATACGCCAGCAGCACAACGCCGGCACGAAGGCCGGCGTTGTGGCGATGCAAATGCAGCAGCGGCACGATAAATCAGCTGTCTGGACACAACCGGCTCAGCGCGCCGCCGATGCAAGGTTGGAGCGGCTAACAAAAACGGCGTTGTTGTTGCTAGCTGCGCTTAGTGGTTACGCACGTGCGGGCTGGTGTGGTGCTGTGCCGGCGCATGGTTGTTGCGGAACAGCGGGATCAGCTGCCACAGCGCAGACAGGCCGACCAGTGTGTACACCACGCGCGACAGGGCCGCGTTTTGTCCGCCAAACAGCGCGGCGACCAGATCGAATTGGAACAGGCCGACCAGGCCCCAGTTCAATCCGCCGACGATAAGAAGCACCAGGGTGATGACATTGATCGCTTTCATGGGAGGCAGTCCGTGTGTGGGTTTGGAGTGCCTAGATTCACCATCGCAGCGCAAATGCATCGTGAGCGTTTCAACGCTTCTTTTTGCATTGCAAAGACGCATCACTCACGTGGTGAGGACGGCAATCGACCTCGTCTGCGGCGTGCTGTGACACGCATTTCTCGCGCTCGTCAGCGCTGCGGTTTGCGCTTGATGTAGAGCTGCTTACGCACGCGCGCAACCACATCACCGCTGCGGTCGTGCACGTCGGTGTCGAACCAGTGCAGGTATTTTTCGCCGCTCTCGGTGGCGCTGCGCAGGGTGTCGAGGATGGCGTTGTCGAGCACGAAGTCCGCCGTCACCGTGCCACGGCCGGGCTTGATGAAGTCGATGCTGCCGGCCTTGTCCCAGACGTAGTAATCGCGTCCCAGGTTCTGCATCACCAGCAGCATCCAGAACGGGTCGGTCATGGCGAACAGGCTGCCGCCGAAATGCGTGCCCACGTAGTTGCGGTTCCATGGCCGCTGGCGCAGCTCGACCCGCGTGTAGCGGTAATCGGCCGACAACACGGTGACGTGGATGCCCGCGAACAGGAACGGCGGCCACAGGTTGAGGCCGAATTTGAACAAGGGTGCGCGCATGCTCGACGTCAGCTCTCCAGGCCAGCGCCGAGAATAACATTCGTATGCGTATGGAGTAATGCCGAAGGCACGTCGCGCTGCAGATGCGGCCGCGCCGGCCGGCATCTGCAGCGCGCAGGGATCAGAACAACAGCGCCGACATCTTGCGGCGGTAGCGGCCCACCAGGTCTTCGTCCTCGATCACGCGGAACGCATCGATCAGGCTGCGGCGCGGCAGGTTGTCCTCGAAACCGCGGTTCTGGCGCAGCATTTCCAGAAACTGCTCCAGCGCCGCTTCGTCGTCGCCGTCGAGCAGGTGACGGACCCCGAGCAGATGGCGCGCGTGCAGGTCGCTGCCATCGGCAGCCACCGTCGCCTGCAGGGCGGCGGCGTCGGGCGCATCCTTGAGCACGTTCGCAAAGCCCAGTCGCGCCTTGGCGCGCACGGCGCGGTCGTCGGTGGCCAGGTTGGCGGGCAGGGCGTCGATCAACTGCTCGGCCTCGAGCGTGTCGCCGGTCTTGAGCAGCGCCAGCGCCAGGTCCAGCTTGAGTTCGTCCTTGTCCGGCTCGGCGGCGATTGCCTCGCGTAGCGCGGCGACCTGCGCCTGCGGGTCCAGCGGTGCCAGCGGAACCTCTTCGGCCACCTGCGGCTCGGCCGGCAGCACGCCGTGCTGGGTCAGGAACTCGCGGATCTGGCCTTCCGGCATGGCGCCCGGGAAGCCGTCCACCAGTTCGCCACCCTTGACCAGGAACACGGTGGGAACCGAACGGATCTGGAAGGCCGCAGCGATCTGCTGCTCCTTGTCCACGTCGACCTTGGCCAGCTCGAAGGCGCCGTTGTAGTCGGCTGCCAGCTTTTCCAGGATCGGGGTCAGCGATTTGCATGGCCCGCACCAGGTGGCCCAGAAGTCCACCAGCACCGGTGTCGTCAACGATTTCTGCAGGACCTCGGTCTCGAAGGTGTCGGTGGTGACATCGAATACATGCGCTTTGTCGGACATGGGTTTCCAGGAGAATGACGGCAACAGTGGACCGTAATGGTGGCAAACCCGGCCCAGACAAGGCCAGCGTTGCCGCCGCCAGGGGTTCACGCCGCGACCGCCGCGCACGACAATGCCGTGCTCTGGCGTGGTGCGCGCCGCGACGTGGAGCAGGGCAATGGCGATCATCGAGGGTTTGCAGCGGTACCTGGGCTTGATCGCCGCCACTGCCTTTGTGCTGGCAGTGGCTGGATTCGGAGCCGCGCTTCCCGGCTACCTGCAGGGCAGCCACCCGGTGGCATTGCTGGGCGCAGCCGGGGTGCCGCATGCGCTGGGCTTCAATCTGCTGGCGTTCGTGCTGGTGGGCGGGCTGGGCATGGCCACCGGCATCAGCCTGCTCGCCCGCATGCCGCCCAAGGCCGGCTGGAGCCTGCGCGTGGGTGGGCAGTTGATCGTACTGGCGGGCCTGGCCTTCATCGGCATGGGCCTGTTGCCGCTGGATCCCACCGACCTGGACGGGCGCGCCAGCCAGTCGCATGCCACCGCCTGGCTGCTGTGGGCGGTGGCTTTCGTCCCCGGCATGCTGTTGATTGCCGCGCAGTTGCTCAACCAGCCCGGCATGCGCGCGCTGGCGTGGCTGAGCCTGGCCGCCGGCCTGCTGGTGGCGGTGCTGTCGTTCGGCCCGCCCGGGTTGCTGCGCCAGGCCGTGGCCCAGCGCGTGGCGTTCCTGGCCTGGGTGGGCTGGTTGGCGGTGGCGGGCTGGTCCTGGCCGGCGCTGGTGCGGCCGGGTAGCCGCCCGGTCTGAGCCAGCGGTTTGGAGCACCTGCTGCACTGCGGTACCCTGTACCGCTTTGCACCGCCCGAGCATCTGCTCCCAATGTCCACCGTCGAACCGAACGCCTACGACCCCCAGCAGGTCGAAACCTCCGCCCAGCAGTTCTGGGATGCCACCCGCGCCTTCCAGGTCGACGAGAACTCGGACAAACCGAAGTTCTATTGCCTGTCGATGCTGCCGTACCCCTCCGGTGCGCTGCACATGGGGCATGTGCGCAACTACACCATCTCCGACGTGGTCAGCCGCTACAAGCGCATGACCGGGCACAACGTGCTGCAGCCGATGGGGTGGGATGCGTTCGGCCTGCCGGCCGAAAACGCCGCGATCAAGAACAAGACCGCGCCGGCCAAGTGGACCTACGCCAACATCGAACACATGCGCGCGCAGCTGAAATCGCTGGGCTATGCGATCGACTGGTCGCGCGAGTTCGCCACCTGCACGCCGGACTATTACGTGCACGAGCAGCGCATGTTCACCCGGCTGATGCGCAAGGGCCTGGCCTATCGCCGCAACGCGGTGGTGAACTGGGACCCGATCGACCAGACCGTGTTGGCCAACGAGCAGGTGATCGATGGCCGCGGCTGGCGTTCTGGCGCGCTGGTGGAAAAGCGCGAGATTCCGCAGTGGTTCCTGCGCATCACCGATTACGCGCAGGAATTGCTCGACGGCCTGGATCAGCTGGATGGCTGGCCGGATTCGGTCAAAACCATGCAGCGCAACTGGATCGGCCGCTCGGAAGGGCTGGAAATCCAGTTCGACGTGCGCGACACCACCGGTGCCGCGCTGGATCCGCTGCGCGTGTTCACCACCCGCCCGGACACCTTGATGGGTGTGACCTTTGTGTCCATCGCCGCCGAACACCCGCTGGCGCAGCACGCGGCCAAGTCCAATCCGGAACTGGCCAGCATGCTGGAGACGCTCAAGCACGGCGGCGTGTCCGAAGCCGAACTGGAAACCCAGGAAAAGCGCGGCATGGCCACCGGCCTGACCGCGGTGCATCCGATCAGCGGCGAGGAAGTGCCGGTGTGGGTGGCCAACTTCGTGCTGATGGGCTACGGCACCGGCGCGGTGATGGCGGTGCCGGGTCACGACCAGCGCGATTTCGAATTCGCCAACAAGTACGGCCTGCCGATCGTGCAGGTGGTCAAGCTGCGTGAGCCACGCAATGAGGACGAACAGGCCTGGGATGCCACGCAGTGGCGCGACTGGTACACCGACAAGAGCCGCGAGCTGGAGTTGATCAACTCTGCCGAGTTCGATGGCCTGGATTACTACGGCGCCTTCGAAGCATTGGCCGAGCGCTTCGAGCGCAAGGGCCAGGGCCAGCGCCGCATCAATTACCGCCTGCGCGACTGGGGCGTGAGCCGCCAGCGCTATTGGGGCTGCCCGATTCCGGTGATCTACTGCGCCAAGTGCGGCGCGGTGCCGGTGCCGGAAGACCAACTGCCGGTGGTGCTGCCGGAAAACGTGGAATTTGCCGGCACCGGTTCGCCGATCAAGACCGACCCCACCTGGCGCCAGACCACCTGCCCGGAGTGCGGCGGCCCGGCCGAGCGCGAAACCGACACCTTCGACACCTTCATGGAGTCGAGCTGGTACGTGGCGCGCTACACCAGCCCGAACGCGCGCGACATGGTCGACCGCCGCGCCAACTACTGGATGCCGGCCGACCTGTACGTGGGCGGCATCGAGCACGCGATCCTGCACCTGATGTATTTCCGCTTCTATCACAAGCTCATGCGTGACGCGCGGCTGGTGGATAGCGACGAGCCGGTGACCAACCTGCTCACCCAGGGCATGGTCATCGCCGAGACGTTCTATCGCGACGCCGACAACGGCGGCAAGGACTGGATCAACCCGGCCGATGTGGAAATCCAGCGCGATGAGCGTGGGCGCGTGGTCGGCGCCAGCCTGATCGCCGACGGCCAGCCGGTTCATATCGGTGGCACCGAGAAGATGTCCAAGTCCAAGAACAATGGCGTGGACCCGCAGGCCATGGTGGCCAAGTACGGCGCCGACACCGTGCGCCTGTTCTCGATGTTCGCCGCACCGCCCGAGCAGTCGCTGGAATGGAACGAGGCCGGTGTCGACGGCATGGCGCGCTTCATGCGCCGGCTGTGGGTGCAGGTGCACAAGCATGTGGGCGAGGGCGCTGCTGCTGCATTGGATGTCGCCAGCCTGAGTGCCGAGCAGAAGGCGATCCGCCGCAAGACCCACGAAACCATCGGCAAGGTGGACGACGACTACGGCCGCCGCCACAGCTTCAACACCGCCATTGCCGCGGTGATGGAGTTGTCCAACGCGCTGGCCAAGTTCGACGACGCCAGTGCGCAGGGGCGCGCCGTGCGCCAGGAAGCGCTGGAAGCGATGGTGCTGCTGCTCAACCCGATCACCCCGCACGCCAGTCATGCGCTGTGGCAGGTGCTGGGCCGTGGCGAAACGCTGCTGGAAAACGTGCCGTTCCCGCAGGTCGATGCGGCGGCGCTGGTGCGTGATGCGCTGACGCTGGCGATCCAGGTCAACGGCAAGTTGCGTGGCACCATCGAGGTGGCCGCCGACGCAGCGCGCGAGCAGATCGAAGCACTGGCGCTGGCCGAGCCGAACGCAGCCAAGTTCCTGGACGGCCTGAGCGTGCGCAAGATCATCATCGTGCCCGGCAAGATCGTGAATATCGTGGCGGGCTGAGGGCTGCGCAGTGCCGGGTTGCCAGGCCCGATCCGGCCGATTTGTCGGATCGGCTTCTGGCGACGGTAGCTCAGGTTTTACCTGTGTTGCTGGCGATGCATTGCGTTGGTCAGTTGCAATGCGCCGTTGCGGGTGTTGCCGCGTTCCCGTGAGGAACTCCACTGGTGCGTGGTGACGCGCGCGGAGAGATTGCTCAGGCGGTTCATGGCAATCATCGCACTGGCGCGTGGCGACGTTTGTCAGATCTGTTGCCGTGTTCCCGGTGATTCAGTTCACTGGCGCGCGGCGACGCGTTTTTCATTTCCGGGCGCCGCAATGTAGTGCGGCGCCCTCTCAAGCCCCGTTCACGCCGTCTCGGGCAGGCTAGCCGCCTGTTGCCGCCGCCGGGGCGCTCCTCCAGACTGTGCCCATGATCCGATTTCCTACTGCCTTCGCCGCCTCCCTCGTGCTTGTCTCGAGCCTCACCGCCTGCGGCTTCCACCTGCGCAATTCGTTGGCGCTGCCGCCGGATACGCCCGCGGTCAAGGTGCAGTCGGCGTTGCAATACAGCGAGCTGGCCAAACTGCTGCGCCGTGGCCTGAAGGCCGCCGGCGCCACCCTGGCCGACGACGACGCCAAGAGCGGCTTTGCGAAGGTGCAGGTGTTGTCCGAGCGCTGGGGCGATCTGCCGATCGCCATCGACAGCCAGGGCCGTGCGCAGGAGTTCAGCCTGCGCTATGCGGCGATCTTCACGGTGACCACCGCCAACGGCGCAATCCTGGTGCCGCAGCAGGTGATCGAGCTGTCGCGTGATTACGTGTCGCCGCCGGTGGACGCCACCGGTACCGCGACCGAGCGCGAGATCCTGGCCGACGAGCTGCGCAAGGACATGTCCGCCTCGATCCTGCGCCGCATCGACAGCGTGGTGCGCGCCCGCGTGGAGCGCGGCGAATCGCTGGAAAGCACGCCTACCGCGCCGCTGCAGCCCAGCACCACGCCGCCGGTGCAGCCGTCCGGCACGCCGGAGTCGAGCGTGCCGGCCTCGCTGCCGCCCGCACCGCAGCCGTCGAACAACAACTAAGCGCTCGCGCGCTTTTCGTCCATGGAACTTCGCCCAGAGCAGCTGGCCGGCCAGTCCAGCCAGCCGTTGCAGCCGGTCTATCTGATTGCCGGCCCGGAAACCTTGCGTGTGCTGGAGGCCGCCGACGCGGTGCGCGCCCGCGCGCGCGCCGAAGGCATCAGTGAACGCGAGGTGTTCGACGCCGACGGGCGTGAGTTCGACTGGAACCAGCTGGACGCCAGCTTCAATGCGCCCAGCCTGTTCAGCCCGCGCCGCCTGGTCGAGGTACGCATGCCCAGCGGCAAGCCGGGCAAGGACGGCGCCGAGGTCATCACCCGGTTCTGCGCCAACCCGCCGCCGGACGTGGTGCTACTGATCACCGCCAACGACTGGAGCAAGGCGCACCAAGGCAAATGGGCCGATGCGGTCGGGCGGATCGGCACCATCGCCGTGGCCTGGGCGATCAAACCGCATGAGTTATCGGACTGGATCGAGCGCCGCCTACGTGCGCAGGGCTTGCGCGCCGATGCGGCCGCGGTGCAGCGGCTGAGCGAGCGGGTGGAAGGCAACCTGCTGGCCGCCGCGCAGGAGATCGACAAGCTCGTCTTGCTGGCCGATGGCAAGGTGCTGGATCTGGAGGCGATGGAGTCGCTGGTGGCCGATGCCGCCCGTTACGATGTCTTCCGCCTGGCCGAAACCACTTTTTCCGGGCAGCCGGCCGCGGTGGTGCGCATGCTCGCCGGCCTGCGCGCCGAAGGCGAGGCAGTCGCGGCGCTGATGCCCATCCTGATCAAGGAATTGCTGCGCACCGCCTCCCTGGCCAAGGTGCAGGCCGGCGGCGGCAACCTGGGCGCCGAAATGAAGGCCCAGGGCATCTGGGAATCCCGCCAGGCACCGTTCAAGCGCGCCTTGCAACGGCATCCCGAGCCGCGCCGATGGGAGCGCTTCGTCGCCGAGGCCGGGCTGGTCGATCGCATGGCCAAGGGGCGCGCCGAGGGTGACCCCTGGGTGGCGCTGGAACGCCTGCTGGTCGCTGTCGCCGAAGCCCGCGCGGTGAGATTGCTGGCGTGACAGCGGGGCAGGCCGGAACTGCTGAGCGGGGCGCCGGCGCCGCAGAGCGAGAGCCTCCAACCGCAGCGCAAGGCGCACGGCCGGTACCTCCCACCGGCGTCGCTCCAACGTCACCAGCCACCAACGCGCAGGCCGCCGCGTCAGACTCGCTTCTTTCCGAATCCCAAATCCCCAATCCCGAATCCCGGTCCCATACCGACTCCCGATTCCCGATTCCCGATTCCCGCCCCAAGCTCCACCTCTACTACGGCGGCACCTTCGACCCGATCCATCGCGGCCACCTGGCCATTGCCTGCGCCGCACGCGATGCGCTCGGCGCGCAGGTGCATCTGGTGCCGGCCGCAGACCCGCCACATCGCCCCGCGCCCGGTGCCACCGCCGCGCAGCGCACCCGCATGCTGGAACTGGCCCTGGCCGATCTCCCCGGGCTGCTGCTGGATACCCGCGAGGTGCGCCGCGCCGCGCAGGGCGGGGCGCCGTCCTACACGGTGGACACCCTGCACGAGGTGCGTGCCCAGCTTGGGCCCGCCAAGCCCATCGCCTGGCTGCTGGGTGCCGATGCCTTCGTTGGCCTGCCCGGCTGGCATGAGTGGACCGAACTCTTCGGGCTGGCGCATCTGGTGATCGCTGCGCGCCCCGGCACGGCGCTGGACTTGGCCGATGCGCCGGTGCTGGCGCAGGCGGTGCAGGGCCGGTGGGCCACCGACGCGCGCGACCTGCTCACCGCGCCGGCCGGTCGGCTATGGCGGCTGCCGCATCCGTTGCGCGGCGAATCGGCCAGCGCGGTGCGTAGCCGCATCGCCGCCGGTGGCCAATGGCAGGACCTGGTGCCGTCGGCGGTTGCCGCATTTATCGCCGAAGAAGGCCTGTATGGCTGCGTTCGGCCGGCTAGCTGAACACGCGAGCGGCCGGACTTGCCTATAATTCACCCAAATCTATCGAGTTGCCTGCTTTGACCAGCCAAGCCCAAGTCATCAAGACCTCCATTCCGAACCCGCCGCCGTCCGTGCCGGCTCTGTTGGCCACTGTGCGTGAGGCCGTCGAGGAGCTGAAAGCCAAGGACGTGGTCGAGATCGACGTGCGCGGCAAGTCCAGCGTCTGCGATTACATGGTGGTGGCATCGGGCACCTCGACCCGCCACGTGAAGTCAATTGCCGAAGAAGTGGTGAAGTTCGCCAAGCGTCTGGACGTGATGCCGCTGGGCGTGGAAGGCGAGCGTGAAGCCGAGTGGGTGCTGGTGGACCTGGGCGATGTGGTGGTGCATGTGATGCTGCCGCGCGTGCGCGAGTTCTATGCGCTGGAGCGCTTGTGGACTGTTGGCGACCAGCGTCCGTCCGATCTGGAAGAGGCAGACGACGAGCAGGCTTAAGTCTGCGCAGCTGCGTCACACCAACGAACGGCGCCCTCGGGCGCCGTTCGTGTTTGCGCGTGGTCGGGCGGCTTATAGCGGCCCGCGCTCCCACGGGCCGGTGATGGCCAGCGTGATCCCCGGGGTCTGGATGTTGACGAACAACGTCTGCGCGAGCGGGTCCCAGCAGGCGCCGCAGAACTCGGTGTCGCGGTAGTCGCCCTCGGCAATGGTCTTGCCGGCATCGGCGATCTGCTGCGAGGTCAGCTGCACGTTGTTCTTGGCAAGATAGAACGACTCACCATTGCGGGTCAGGCCCAGCAGACGCGCGCCCGGGCCGTATTCGTCCGGGCTCTCGCCGCCGTCTTCGCACAGCACCACGCCACCGCGCGCGCTGACGGTGACGTTGTCCGGGTTATGCGCCGCCAGCTGGTTGCCGCTGACGAACAGCGCGCTGAGCCGCTGGGTAAACAGGTCCAGCACCCACACCGCGCCATTGCCGTAGCCGCGCCGGCCCTGTGCATCCACGCCGGTGCTGGTGTCGACAATGAACAGCTTGCCGTAGCTGTACCAGATACCTTCGCCGCGGCTCATGCGCAGCGCGCCATCGGCCCAGGCCTGCGCGAACGGGCCGCTCAGGGTGTCGTTGGCGCCGATGTCGGCAAAGCCCGCCGGTGCGGCGATGCTGTCCAGATCCGGCTCTTCGATGTCGACCCATTCCAGCTGGAACTGCTGGCCGATGCTGGCCACGGTGAGGTCGGCGTTGCGCTTGCCACGCACGCGCGCGGCCTGCAGCCTGCCGCCGTTCTCCAGCGAGCCGTTGCGGCCGCGGCGGTCGTTGGGAATGAAGCGGTACAAGCCGGCCTTGTTGCGGTCGTCTTCGGTGAGATAGACGATGCCGGTGCGCGGGTCGATCGCCACCGCCTCATGGCTGAAGCGGCCCAGCCCGACCAGCGGCCGGCCGGTGGTGCGGTGGCTGTCCGGGTCCACTTCGAACACGTAGCCGTGCTTGCGCCCGGTGCTGGAGACCGCATTGGTCTTGATCTCTTCGCAGCTCAGCCAGGTGCCCCAGGGCGTCGGACCGCCGGCGCAATTGACCAGGGTGCCGCCCAGGCTCGGTTCCAGGCTGCCCCAGCCGCGCCGCCCATAGCTCAGCGTGGTGGTGCCGCCGCCGGCCTGCGCGGTGCCGCTGACGATGCCGGTGTCGTACATCGCCGGCGCACGGAACTGGCTGGCGGCGCCACGCTCATGGTTGCGGATCAGCACGTATTCCAGGCCGCGCAGGCCATCGGTGCCGGGGCGCCAGCCGGGCCGACGCAGGCTGACCACGGCCATGCCGTCATGCCGGTCGGGGCAGGGTTGGCCATCGTCCATGCGGTCGCCGCTCCAACCGAACGAGCGGTAGCTGAAGCCGCGCGGCAGCTGCAGCAAGGGCAGGCCGGTGCTCTGGTCGGCGACCGGCGCGAGCGGGCCGTAGCGGCTGGGCACCGGCGCCAGGCGCATGGAGGGCGTGGTAGCGGCCTGGGCCTGGCGCGATTGCAATGCGCTCAGGCTGCCAAGGGCACCGGCGGCCATGACGGCGGCGCTGCCTTTGAGGACCTGGCGACGGGCGGGATCGAAAACATGCATCGAACGACTCCTGCGGGCTGGGTGGTCGGGCGACACTAATTGCCGCCTGTAACCACGCCATGACACACAACGGCAAATCGCCACGGACTGCCCAGGCTGTGACGCGGATATCATGTACGGATGAAATGCCGACTCATCGCCACCGGCGAGCGCGCACCGGCCTGGGTGGCGCAGGGCTTTGCCGAATATCAGAAACGTCTCTCGCACTGGATGCCGCTGGAGCTGGTCGAGATCGAACCCGGCCTGCGCGGCAAGGGCCGCGACGCGCAACGCGCCATCGACGACGAAGGGCGCCGCGTGCTGGCGGCCCTTCCCAAGAATGCGCATGTGGTCGCGCTCGATGTGCCCGGGCGCCCGCTCAGTTCCGAACAGCTGGCCCAGCGCATGGAACATTGGCGCGGGCAGGGCCGCGATCTGGCCTTTCTGATCGGCGGGCCCGAGGGCCATGCCGCCGACGTGGTGAAGAGCGCCAACGAGAGCTGGTCGATCGGCCCGCTGACGTTGCCGCACATGCTGGTGCGCCTGATCGTCGCCGAGCAGCTCTACCGCGCGGCCGCGATGCTGGCCAATCATCCTTACCACCGGGCGTAGTGGCGTCATGGCACGTGCTGTGCAGCTGGCCTGATCAGCGCAACCGAGCGCTGATTGTGCAGCTTCCAGCTTGATGCACTCGGCAGTTGCGGCCTGCTTGTACACGCGTCGTCGCTATTTCAAGCAGGCAGGGCGTCCTCACCATCGCGCGTCATGGCGAGCGCCGTGCAGCTAACTTCATCAAGTGCCTGGTCGCCGATTGCGCTGTGTCCAGAGGGAGGCGTTCGGGAGTCGCGTCCAGCGTGTACCCCCGCGTCGTTGCCATTTTGATCGTGCCGGCGGGGATGACGCCTGGTCACTAGCCGGCCCCGTGTTGGTCGCTTCAAGCCTGTTGATGTGGCAGGTCATCGCCGGCCTTCCCTGGATGACGCAAAAGGCCACCGACACGGCAGCGTCCGTGGTTACGCTTGCTGCCGAGCACGCATGCCTGCTCGGCAGGAGGGGCGGCAGGTGGGGATTGGCAGCAGTGCGGCGGCTGCAGTTGCAGGCCGCCGCGTCGGTCAACGCTTCAATTCAACGAAAAGCTCACCGGCACCAACCCGTAGGCCTGCACCGCCTGGCCGTTCTGCATTGCCGGCTGGAAGCGCCAACTGCGCAGTACCTGGCTACGCGCGGCCAGATCGAGCGCGCGGTGACCGCTACTGGTTTGCACGCTCACTTCGGCCGGGCGGCCGTCGGTACCGACCAGCACGCGCAGCATCACCGTGCCTTGTTGCCCGGCGCGCAGCGCGGCCACCGGGTAACTCGGTGCGGGCGCTCTGAGATAGTGCAGTTGCCCGGCGTCCACCGGCCCGCTTGAAGGGGGGGCGGCCGGGGCGCTGATGGTCGGCGCCGTATCCGACACTGCCTCCAACGCCACGTGCGCGGTGTCGACCACCGCTGTCTGCGTCACCGATGGCTGCTTCACCACCGGATCGGCAATGACGGGCGTGCGCGTGCTGGGCGTCTTGAACTTCACCTCGACCGGAAACACGAGCGGCGGCGGAGGCGGCGTCGCCGGCACGGTGATCGGCATCAGCCAGCGCTCCTTCGGCGTGGGCGGTTGCATGACCTGGTGGTGCGACAACGGGATCAACAACAAGCCACCGGCCAGCAGATGCAGCGCAACGGCCGTGCTCATCGCCAGGACGCGCGATGTGTCGATGCCAAGGGGACGGGAAGAAACCTGCGATTGCGTGCGAACCATCATCCACCTCCAAAACGGAACTGCGGAAAGGACCAGCGCGGCCCGGACGCACTACACCATCCGGTAGCGTAGGTTTACCGCAGCGCGCACGGCTGCACAAGCGACGCGTAGCGTCGGCTGCAAGCAGCCCAGTCGAACGTGGGTGGAACGGTGCGTGGGCAATCGGCGCCATGCCCGAGTGCGTGAAGCGTGGGAGGTGTCGCCGTGTTGCTCGATGCGTCAGGAACGTGCGAGCGGCTGCGGGCGTGCTTGCGCCCCGCGTACCTCATTGACCAGTAGCCGCGGTGCGTGGTCAGCTCCCGCCGCCGTCGATTGGCTGCAACGACGCGTGCTGAAAACGATCCATTGCCCGCACGCAAAACCGACGCGAGCAGTGGCGATCAAGAAAAGCCCAGCCCCTTCCGGGGCTGGGGAAACGACAGTGACGGGAGAGACGTCAGTAGTCGTACGACACCGAGAACATGGCGTAGCGGGGCTGGGTGAAAAACGCGCCCATGCCGTAGGTGTTGGAGAGGGTGAAGGCGCCGTCCTCCCAGGTGGAATCGACTTGCAGCGGCTTGCGCTCATTGAAGATATTGAAGGCCTGCAGCGTCATGGCGAGCTTGTTGTCGGCGAACGCGGGGCGATAGGTCAGGCCCAGGTCGACGATCTTGGTCCACGGTAAGCGGCCGGCATCGCCCGGACGCGAAGGCTGCCCATTGCAGATGTGGTGGGCCGAGCCGTAGCCGATTGGATCGCCAGCGTCGGAATCTTCGCTGATGCCGTTGATGCTGACGTAGCCAAGGCATGACTTCGGCGTGCCCGACAGAATGCGGATGTTGCCGGCAATCAACCACTCCGGTGCGATCTGATACGAGCCGTATAGTTTGATCTGATGGCGACGGTCGTTGGCCAGATAGCCGCCGGAATACCACATCAATGCAGCGGCATCCCAGTCCTGCGTCTTGGAGACATCGGTCTGGCCGATATCGGATTTGATCTGGCCTTCGGTGTTGCCGAAATTGCGCGACCAGGTGTAGTCGATGCGGCCTTCCCATTTGCCGTCGAACGGATGCTGCAGGAACAGATCCACGGCCAGATAGGTGCGCTTGGCCTTCTTGTCGAAGCCCCACTCCGATGGCGACATTGACACCGACGTGCGACCGGAACCATCCAGGTTGGCCAGGTTGAAGGAATTGGTTTCGCCCGGATTGAAGATGATGCAGCCGGGCACGTTGACGCTGTCCGGATCGATCCCCGAGGCCGTGAGTTTGGTGCGCATCCGGTCGGCATCGCAGACGTCGTCGATGGTGGCGCCCAGCGTGCGGTAGGTGGCTTTGGCGCCGGTGACCCAGTTCTCGCCCAGCGTCTTGTCGAAGCCGAGCATGAACTCGTCCTGGTACATCGATTTGAGGTCGGTGGCGGCGATGCCGGCGGCATCCGGTGCCTGGCCGCATTCCAGGCCGGCCGACACGATATTGCCGGAGCAGGTGAATCCTGCGGACGGGTCGACCGCCACCGGCGTCAGCCCGGTGGGATTGCCTTGGGCATCGATGCCGCTGTAGGTGAAATACTCGTTGGTAAACGTGGACGGCGAGGCGCCACGGATTGCAACGCTGTTGGGCAGTGCCAAATAGTAGCGGCCTGCATTGCCATACACCTTGAGCGATGAGTCGCCGAACACGTCCCAGCTCAGGCCCAAACGCGGCGCCCATTGGTCGCCACTGGACACGTAGGCCACACCGGCATCATTGAAGTTGGTGAACTTGTCGTTGCGAATGCCCAGCGTCAGCAGCAGCGTATCGGTGACCTGCCATTTGTCTTCGAGAAAATAGGCTTTTTGTTCCACCGACATGCTGGTCGCGGTATTGAAAACGGTCTGATTGACGAAATAGCCATTGCCGCCTGCCGGGCCAACGCCGAGCCCGGCCCTGATCGGCGAGGTCGGTCGCGAGGAGCGGCCATAGGTCCAGGTGTAGCCAGGGCCGGTGGTGATCACGCCTTCGTTGCTTGCATCGAAGTGCATGTTGTCCACACCGGCGGTCAGGGTGTGGGCACCCAGCACATACTCCAGATCGATCCGCAAACCACGCGTTGTGTTTTCGCCATCCCGGGCCTGGCTGGAGGTCTGGTTGTTGCGGATTTCCTGGCCGCCAGTGATGGCCGGATCCTGCAGGTTCGTCCCGGAAAGAAGTGCTGCAGTACTGGGATTGTTGCGAAAGTCGGTCTGCCTGCTCTTGCCGTATGTCGCGCTCAAGGTCAGGTCGTCGGTGATGTAGCTGGTGTACTTGCCGATGTAGTAGCGGTCGTTGACCTTGACCGTATCGGCGAAGGCGCCGGCGGCATCGCCACCCAGGCCTTCGTAGCCCAGAAAGTCGCTGTAGGCGCCGCCTTCGCGGTAGTTGTTTTTGATGCCGGTGAGTTCGAGGATGTTGCTGTCGTTGATGTTCCAGTCGACCTTGGCGTAGACCTTCGGCTCATCGATGCGGTAGTTGTTGCGGCCAATCACCGGGTCGTCGCGGCGCGCCGTCGTCACACCTTCGCTGCGCTCCTGCTCGGCGGCCACGAAAACGAACAAGCGGTCTTCGATCAGCGGGCCGCCGGCATACACGCTGTACACCGTGTTCCAGAACTGGTCGTCCTTGCGGCTGCGGTACAAGCTGCCCGGCAGCGTTGGGTCGCTGTATTCATACCCGTCTGGCGGCGTGGTCGAGGGATAGAACACGTTCTTGTTGTCGCTGGACAGCGACTTCGGGCGCCACAGCACTTGTGCACCGAAATGCCATTCGTTGGTGCCGCGCTTGCCGACCTGGCTGAGCACGCCGCCGGCCGAACGCCCGTAACGCGCGCTGTAGCCACCGGTATAGGTTTCCTGTTGATCGATGGCACCGAACGGCAGGGTGACGCCGCCGATGTTGGTCAACGGATTGGAGGTGAGATACCCGTTGAGGTAGTAGGCGTTTTCGGTGACGCCTGCGCCACCGAAGGAAATGGCGTTGCCGAAATAGCCGCTGCCCTGGACGGCGCCGGGCGACAGCAGTGCAATCGCTTCGCCGGAGCGCGCCAGGGGCAGGCGTTGCAGTTGCTCGGCGGTGATCACCGTCCGCGACGCGGTGGCGGACACATCCACCGGCGAGATGTTCTTGCCGGTCACCGTGATGGTGCCCAGCGTGGCGGCATCGCTGGACGCCGGATTGCCGCCGAAGGACACATCGGTGCCGGCGCCGACCCGCAGCGCGATGTCCTTGCGTGTTTCCACCGCCGCTCCGTCACGTTGCAAGGTGACGGTGTAGGTGCCGACTGGCAGGTTGCCGATGGTGTAGCGCCCGTTCGCATCCACCGTTGCGGTGCGGGTGAAGCCGGTATTGCTCTGCACCGTCACACTGGCGCCGGCGCCGGCTGCCACCGTGCCGTAAATACCGGCGGTGGTGCTTTGCGCCGCGGCAGTACCGCTCGCCAGGATGCCTACGGCACCGCTGAGTGCCAGCGCGAGCACACTGATCCGGCGGTAACGTGCGCGGGAGGGCTGCAACGAACGGTGCACGGCGGGATGGCGGGTCATCTCTCTCTCCAGATGAGCGCCGCCAACGAATGTGACGGTGCGCTGACATCCGATGCTAGAGAGCGGTCGCGTTCGCTTAAAGAAAGATTTCTCTGAATTTCATGCGTCTTTAAGCACAACCGTCAGAATTGTCCTATTCATCTTGCAAACGGCTGCACGTTGCAGCCGCGCGATGGGCATGCGTTCACCGGCGAACGCAGCCAAGCTACGACGCTGGCGGATCAACGGGCAAAAAAAACTGCCCATGACGGGCAGTCTTTTTGAGCGCGCTATTGCGGTGCTAGCGCATCAGCGCCCCAGTTCGAACGTCACATCCAGGGTGATCGACAGGGTGCTTTCGCCCGGAGCCACCTGGGTGTCCATCTCGGCCTTGGCCGAGCGCATCGAGGCGGCCATCATCATCGGGCGCACCACGCCACCGCCGCTGCGGCCTTCGGAGATGCTGACGATGCGGCGCACCTTGAGCCCCAGCGACTTGGCGTAGGTTTCGGCGCGGGCCTGCGCCTTCTTGAGCGCGGCCACGCGGGCTTCGTCGTAGACCGGTTCGGGCTGGTCGATCGAGAAGCTGGGGCCGTTGATGTCGTTGGCGCCTTGCGCAACCAGGGCATCGAGCACCTTGCCCAGCTTGGCGATGTCGCGCACCTTCAGGCTGACGGTGTTGCTGGCCTGGTAGCCGATGATCTTCGGCGCTTCGTTTTCTTTGTAGGTGTACTGCGGATTGAGATTGATGCCGCTGGTCTGCACGTCCTTGTCGGCGATGCCGGCGGCCTTGACCGCGGTCATGACCTTACTCATCTGCTCTGCGTTCTGGCGCATCGCGGCATTGCCATCCACCGCCTGGGTCACCACGCCGGCCGACACCGTGGCGATGTCCGGCACGCGCTTGGCTTCTGCTTCGGCCGACACATTGAGCAAGGTGCCATCGTTGGGAATGGTGTAGCTCGGAGCGGTCTGGGCGTGGGCGGTCATGGCGGTTCCGGCAGCGATGGACAGGGCCAGCAACAACGGCTTGAGGGTGGTACGCATGGAGTCTCCTTGTCTGTGCGCGCAGCGTGTTGTGGGACCGATGAATATGCTGTGAGTCGATCGTGCGCGGCGATGGCGCGACAGGCAAGCGTGCAGGGACGGCCAACAGGTATGCTGGGTGGATGCTCTATCTCGCCTCCCGATCGCCGCGCCGACACGAACTCCTGCAACGCCTCGACGTGCCGTTCCAGACCCTGGAACTGGACGTGCCCGAAGTGCGCGCGCCGGGCGAATCGCCCGAGCACTATGTGCACCGCGTGGCCTTGGAGAAGGCGCGCGCGGGGCTGGCACTGGTACAGGCCGACGATGCCCAGGCCATCGTGCTCGGCTCCGATACCGAAGTGGTGCTCGGCGAGCGCGTGTTCGGCAAGCCGGTCGATGTCGATGATGCGGTCGCCATGCTCACAGTGCTGGCGGGGCGCACCCACCAGGTGCTCACCGCGGTGGTGCTGGTTGGAGCACAGCGGCCACCGCTGCAGGCGCTGGTGGTGTCGGAGGTCACCTTCGATGCGCTCGATGCGACCCGGATCGCCGCTTATGCGGCGTCTGGCGAGCCCATGGGCAAGGCCGGTGCGTACGCGATCCAGGGGCGTGCGGAGCGCTTCATTACCCATTTGTCTGGCAGTTATTCCGGCGTGATGGGATTGCCGCTGTTCCAGACTTCGCAATTGCTCACAGCCTTCGGAGCGCATTAGATGTCGGAAGAGATCCTGGTCAACGTCACCCCCCGCGAAACCCGCGTGGCCGTGATCGAGAACGGCATGTTGCAAGAGCTGCATATCGAACGCGGTTGGCGCCGCGGGGTGGTGGGCAATATCTACAAGGGCAAGGTGCAGCGGGTGATGCCCGGCATGCAGGCCGCGTTCGTGGAAGTGGGCCTGGAGCGCGCCGCGTTCCTGCATGCCAACGACGTGGTGCGCCCGGCCCCGGCGCCAGCGAGCGTGGTGGATACCGAAGAAACCCCGATCCCGCCACCGCCGGCCGCCTCGGTGCCGATCGTGGAGCTGTTGCGTGACGGCCAGGACATCGTGGTGCAGGTGGTCAAGGACCCGATCGGCACCAAGGGCGCGCGGCTGACCACGCAGATCAGCATTCCCTCGCGGTATCTGGTGCTGTTGCCGCAGTCCAAGGTGGTGGGTGTCTCGGCGCGGATCGAAGACGAGGCCGAGCGCCTGCGCCTGAAGACCATCGTCAGCGAGGTCTCGGCCCAGCATGGCGGCTTCGGCTACATCATCCGCACCAATGCCGAGGGCCAGCCGGCCGAAGCCCTGGCCGAAGACATCGCCTATCTGTCGCGGGTGTGGAACGTGGTCGAGCGGCGCGGCCGCGAGGCGTCGGCGTGCAGCATCATTTACGAAGACCTGAGCCTGCCCCTGCGTGCGGTGCGCGACCTGATCCGCAAGGACGTGGAGAAGGTCAAGGTCGACTCCAACGAGACGTTCGTGCAGCTGCAGGCCTTCGTGGCCAAGTACATGCCGGTGCTGGCCGAGCGGCTGGAGCTGTACACCGGCGACCGCCCCATCTTCGACCTGTATGGCGTGGAAGACGAAATCGGCCGCGCGCTGGACAAGCAGGTGCCGCTCAAGTCCGGCGGCTACCTGGTCATCGACCAGACTGAAGCGATGACCACCATCGACGTCAACACCGGTTCGTTCGTCGGCCAGCGCAATCTGGAAGAAACCGTGTTCCGCACCAATCTGGAGGCGGCGCAGGCGGTGGCCCGGCAGCTGCGGCTGCGCAACCTGGGCGGCATCATCATCATCGATTTCATCGACATGGATGATCCCGAGCATCGCCGCCAGGTGTTGCGCACGCTGGAAAAAGCATTGGCCCGCGACCACGCCAAGACCACCGTGTACGAGTTCTCGCCGCTGGGCCTGGTGGAGATGACCCGCAAGCGCACCGTGGAAAGCCTGGAGCGGCAGTTATCGGAAACCTGCGGCCAGTGCGGCGGGCGCGGCACCATCAAGACCGCCGAAACGGTCACCTACGAAATCTTCCGCGAGATCACCCGCGCGGTGCGCCAGTTCGATGCGGCGCGGCTGCTGGTGATCGCCTCGTCCAAGGTGGTGGCGCGCATCACCGACGAAGAATCCGCGGCGGTGGCCGAGCTGGAGGAATTCCTCGGCAAGAGCATCCGCTTCCAGTCCGACGACCAGTACCTGCAGGAGCAGTTCGACGTGGTGCTGCTGTGAGGCAGGGAATGGAGAGTCGGGAATCGGGAATGGGGGAAGAGCGAAAGGCTCTCTGCGGGATACTGTTAACGGCCTTAGAATGGGGGCGTGCGCGAACGGATGATCGTGCGTACGGGGCGCTGCGTGCTCTTACGATTCCCGACTCCCGACTCCCGATTCCCCGCCGTTAATGCCGACTCCGCTGCGCCGCCGTCTCCGCCTGTTTCGCCGTTATGCGATCACCGCCAGTGCGCTCGCGCTGGTGGCGCTCGCCGTGCTGGTGGGCGCGGCCAGCCAGGCGCTGCCGTTGGCCGAGCAGCATCCGCAACAGATCGCCGCGTGGCTGAGCCAGCGTGCCGGCCAGCCGATCCGCTTCGACCGCCTGCAGACCGAATGGACCCGCCGCGGCCCGTTGTTGCGTCTGGATGGGCTGCGCATCGGCCCCAACGGCGACGTGCGTGTGGGCCAGGCCGAAGTGGTGCTGGCGATGTACGCCGGCCTGCTGCCGGGCCATGCGCTGACCGAGGTGCGCCTGCGCGGGCTCGCTTTGACCCTGCAGCGTGGCGACGACGGGGTGTGGTCGGTGCAGGGGCTGCCCAGTGGCCGGCACGCCGATCCCCTGGACGCGTTGCGCCGATTGGGCGAAATCCAGGTGTCGGAGGCGCGGCTGCATATCGATGCGCCGTCGATCGGGCTGGACACCACGCTGCCACGGATCGATCTGCGGCTGCGCGTGCAGGGCGCAACCCTGCGCGTCGGCAGCCGCAGCTGGATCGACCCGGCACGCGCGCCGCTGACCTCGGTGCTGGAGTTCGACCGCGACAGTGGCGATGGCAGCGCGTACGCGCAGGCCGCGCCGGCGGACCTGGCCGTATGGGCGTCGCTGCTGCAGGCCGGCGGTGTGCGGGTGGATGGCGGCAGCGGACGGCTGCAGGCCTGGGCGCAGCTGCGTGCCCGCCGCGTGTCTGCGGTCACCGTGGTGGCCGATCTCACCCAGGTGCAATTGTCGGGAGCACCGTTGGCTGGCGAATCGGCGCGCCGCACGCTCAAGTGGGAACGCCTGCAGGCGCGTGCGCGCTGGCAGACCGTGGCGGGTGGCTGGCGGCTGGATGCACCACAGCTGCGCCTGGGCAGCGCGAACACGCTGCAGCATCTCGACGGCCTGAGCATCGCCGCCGGGCGCCGTTATGCGGTGGTGGGCGACGCGCTGGATGTGTCCGGGCTGATCGCCGCCGCTGCGCTGAGCGACCAGCTGTCGCCGGGCCTGCGCCGCTGGCTGGCGTTGTCCAGGCCGCAGTTGCGCGTGAGCAAGCTGCAGCTGGCGGGCGAGCAGGGCGGCGCGGTGCGCGCGCAGGGGCAGGTCGAGGAACTGGCATTCCAGCCGGTCGGGAAATCGCCGGGCATCAGCGGCCTGCGCGGGCACTTCGACGGCGATGCGCAGGCGATCGCGCTGCAAACCGCGCCCGACGCCACGCTTCGCTTCGACTGGCCCACCGGCTTTGGTGTGGTGCACGAGGTGCAACTGGCCGGCAGCATCGTTGGCTGGCGCGACGGCGACGGCTGGCAGGTCGCCACGCCGGCGCTGCGGGTGCAGGCCAAGGACTACGGCGCCAACCTGCGCGGCGGGATGTGGTTTCAGAACGATGGCACCCGGCCACGCATCTCCCTGGCGGCGCAGCTGGATGACGCCGCACTGCCGGTGGCGCGCAAGTTCTGGATCCGTTCGAAGATGAGCAAGGCCGCCATCGACTGGCTCGACATGGCGGTAGCCGGGGGCGTGATTACCGGCGGCACCGGCCTGGTCAGCGGCGACCTGGACGACTGGCCGTTCGACAACAACGATGGCCGCTTCGAAGCCTTCGGGCAGATTCGCGATGGCGAAATCCGCTTCCAGCCGGACTGGCCGGCGATGACCCAGGTGCAGGCCGACCTGCGCTTCATCGGCAATGGTTTCTCGCTGCAAGGCAGCGGCGCGCTGGCCGGCACGCCGGTGGCGCAGTTCGAGGCCGGTATCCCCAATTTCGCCACCTCCGAGCTGTACGTGCGCGCCTCCACCCAGGCCGACACCGCGCAGTTGCTGGGCATGTTGCGCAGCAGCCCGCTGGAGCGCCGCTATGGCGACACCTTGCGCAACCTCACCACCTCCGGCCCGGCCGCGGTCACCTTCGATCTGCTGCGCCCGTTACGCACCAAGGGCGTGGGCGGGCATCTGCAGGGCACCGTTGCGCTGCAGGGCGCCAAGCTGGCCGACGCGCGCTGGAACCTGGCCTTCGATCAGGTCAGCGGGCAGGCCGAGTACCGCGACAGCGGCTTCGGCGCCGAGCATCTGAGCGTGCAGCATCAGGGCCGCACGGGCGAGCTGGCGTTGCGTGCCGGCGGCTTTGTGCAGGACCCGGCGCAGGCGTTCGAGGCGCGCTTCGGGGCCACGCTGGATGCGAAGGAGCTGTTCGACCGCGCGCCGCAGATGGAATGGCTGCGTCCGTATGTGCATGGCAGCGCGCCATGGCAGGTGGGCGTGGATGTGCCGCTGGCGCGTCCGGGGCAGCCCGATGTGCCTGCACAGCTCACGTTGCGCTCGCAGTTGGTCGGCACCACGCTGGATCTGCCCGCACCGCTGGACAAGCCGGCCACGCAGCCGCTGGACACGTGGGTCAAGGTGGCGTTGCCGGTGGGCAATGGCGATATCGATGTGGCGTTCGGCCAGCTGGTGGCGGTCAAGGCCAGCAGCCAGGGCACCCAGACCGGCGTGCGCGTGGTGATGGGCACCGACACCGTGACCGAGCGGCCGCCGGCCAATGGCCTGGTGGTCAATGGCCGCACCGCCTCGCTGGATGCCATCGACTGGATCAGCCTGGCACGCGGCAGTGCCGAGCCCGACACGCCGCCGCTACCCGGCCAACCGGCGCAGCCAAGCGAAAAGCTGCCGCTGCTGCAGGTGGATGTGCAGGCCGATAAATTGTTGATGATTGGCGGCGTCTTTCCGCAGACCCGCCTGCGCTTGCGCCCCACCCGCGATGCGGTGGCGGTGACGTTGGATGGGCCGTCGCTGGCCGGCCAGCTCACCGTACCCAATGCCGACGGCGCCGCAGTGCAGGGCAAGCTCAGCACGGTGCGCTGGCAGCCCGTTGCCGCTGCGCCGGAACCGGCCGCGCCCGAGCCTGGCGACCCGCTCGCCGGCGCGTTGCCGGAGCCGGCGCGGCGCGCGGTGGCCGAGTTCGACCCGGTGTCGATCCCGCCGCTATCGTTGGATATCGACGACCTGCGCGTGGGCAAGATGACCCTGGGCGCTGCCACCTTGCGCAGCAGCCGGCTGACCGACGGCATGCAGGTAGACCAGCTGCAACTGCGCTCGGACGACCAGAACATCGGCCTGACCGGCGCCTGGCGCGGCAAGGGCGAGGCTGCCAGCACGCGGCTGTCTGCGCGCGTGGACAGCCGCAACCTGGGCAATCTGCTGCAGAACCTCACCCTGGGCGGGCAGCTGCGCGGCGGCGAAGGCCAGCTGGAACTCAACGCCGGCTGGCAGGGCTCGCCGACCGGGTTTGCGCTCGGCTCGCTCGAGGGCAACCTCACCGTGGACGCCCGCAACGGCCAGTTGTTGGAAGTGGACCCCGGCGCCGGCCGCGTGCTTGGCCTGCTCAGTGTGGCGCAGTTGCCGCGCCGGTTGATGTTCGACTTCCGCGACTTCTTCTCCAAGGGCCTGGCGTTCAACAAGCTTGCCGGCGAAGTGCGCTTTGGCCATGGCTTTGCGCGCACCGATGCAATCCGGATCGAAGGCCCGGCTGCCGACATCGCCATCCGCGGCCAGACCGACCTGCGTGCGCAGACCTTCGACCAGACCGTGGACGTGAACCCCAAGGCCGGCAATCTGCTCACGGTGGTGGGCGCGGTGGCCGGTGGCCCGGTGGGTGCGGCGGTCGGCGCGGCCGCCAATGCGGTGCTCGGCAAACCGCTGGGCGCGATTGGCGCCAAGACCTATCACGTCACCGGGCCGTGGAAAGAGCCGCAGGTGGACGTGGTGGACCGCGATGCGCGCGAGCGTGCGCCCGCCAGGCCGGCGCCGGACAAGGCGCCGCGCTAGGCAGTCAGTCGATCACTCGCCGGCTGGGTCAAGCGACGCGCCGGTACGCGTGAATAGCGGCAGGCGCAGCCGCGTGCGGTGCCCGGCCACCGGCGTCTGCGCAGGCGCAGTCACGCCACGAAAGTAGCCGCGCTGCCATTTCTCGCGCGCCGCCGCCGATTGCGCGTCCGGCAAGGCTTCCAGGAAACGGCTGCGGCTGTCGGTCCAGTCGGCATGCTGCTGCGCCAGCTCCGGCGTTGCGGACAACGGCTGCCACTGCGGCTGCACCTGTTCGATCAACTGCCGCTGCAGCGGGAACAGATGGCAAAACGGCTCGCCCGCCTCGAAGCGCACCCGCCCCGGCCGGGTAAAACGCCAGTTCATGGTGAAGGTGTACGGGCTCCAGTCGGTTTCCGCGATGCCGCTCAGCGCACCGATGCCGTCCTTGGGGCAGTTCAACGGCCCGCTGACGAACAGGTCCACACCGGCGTCGGTCCGAAACAGGCAGGGCACGTGGAAGGTCAGCATGCCGTAGCCGAAATGGCTGATCGCCGGCGCGGCGGTGCCGGCATCGGCGGTGATGACCACCGCGCCCAGCCCGTCGCCGCCATCCCAGACCGCCTCGAAACCAGCCTGGCACAGCAACTCCCAGCCATGCGCATTGGCGATGGCCAGCGGCAGGCAACGGTAGGCGTAGCGTTGGTCGGTGGCATCCATCCAGGCGCGTTCGTGCGGCGCGGGGCGAATATCCAGCGTGTGTCCGTCCAGAACGTGGGCAGTGAGCTTCATGCGTGCGCGGTGGCTGGCAGCGGGCTGGCGATGATAGCCGCGTGCCACGTTCAGCCGTGCGACTTGTCTCCCCGGCGCGCGACCCCCATCCTGACCGCATGACCGACACCGCCCTGACTCTGGCCGAATCCCGGCTGCTGCTTCCCTCCGGCCTGGATACCGGCCACCTCGACCGCACCTTCGGCGCCCTGCTGGGCCCCGGCATCGACTTCGGCGACCTGTACTTCCAGCATTCGCGACGCGAGAGCTGGAGTGTGGAAGACGGCATCGTCAAGGACGGTGCGCATTCCATCGAACAAGGCGTGGGCGTGCGCGCCATTTCCGGCGAAAAAACCGGCTTCGCCTATTCCGACGACATCCAGCGCGAAGCCTTGCTGGAAGCGGCCCAGTCGGCGCGCGCGATCTCGCGCGATGGCGGCGCGCAATCCACCCGCACGCTGGTGCGCGGCAACGGCCGTGCGCTGTATCCGGCCACCGACCCGATCGACGACATGGACAGCGCCACCAAGGTGGACCTGCTGCGCCGCATCGACCAGTACCTGCGCGCTGCGGACGCGCGCGTCAAGCAGGTGATGGTGAGTTTGTCCGGTGGCGTGGACACGGTACTGATCGCGCGCAGTGACGGTGTGCTGGCCGCCGACGTGCGCCCGCTGGTGCGCTTGAACGTGCAGGTGATCGTCGAACACGGCGGCCGCCGCGAGTCCGGCTATTCCGGTGGCGGTGGCCGTTACGGCTATGCCGAGCTGTTCGCCGATGGCCGTCCGGAAGGTTTTGCGCGTGAAGCATTGCGCCAGGCGCTGGTCAACCTGGATGCGATTCCCGCGCCGGCCGGCGTGATGCCGGTGGTGCTGGGGCCGGGCTGGCCGGGCGTGCTGCTGCACGAAGCGGTGGGCCATGGGCTGGAAGGCGACTTCAATCGCAAGGGCACCAGCGTCTACGCCGGCCGCATTGGCGAGCGCGTGGCCTCCAAGGGCGTGACCATCGTCGATGACGGCACTTTGGATGGACGCCGCGGCTCGCTCAATATCGATGACGAAGGCACGCCCAGCCAGTGCACCACGCTGATCGAAGACGGCGTGCTGGTCGGTTACATGCAGGACACCCATAACGCGCGCCTGATGGGCGTGGCGCCCACCGGCAATGGCCGCCGCGAATCCTTCGCGCACCTGACCATGCCGCGCATGACCAATACCTACATGCGTGCCGGCGAGCATGATCCGCAGGAGATGATCCGCTCGGTCAAGAAGGGCATCTATGCGGTCAACTTCGGTGGCGGCCAGGTCGACATCACCAGCGGCAAGTACGTGTTCTCCGCAACCGAGGCCTACCTGATCGAAGACGGCAAGGTCACCGCTCCGGTGAAGGGCGCCACCCTGATCGGCAGCGGCCCGGAAACCATGCAGAAGGTGCGCATGATCGGCAACGATCTGGCCCTGGACGAAGGCGTGGGCGTCTGCGGCAAGGACGGGCAGAGCGTGCCGGTCGGCGTGGGTCAGCCGTCGCTGCTGATCGACGGCATCACCGTGGGCGGAACGCAGGCCTGAGATGCCGGGATTCGGGAATCGGGAGTGGGGAATCGCAACGGCAGGGGCGCAGAGCGGTGCGCCGGGCGGTTGCGGTTTGCCGGTTCAGCGGAGGGGAATCGAGAGTCAGGAGCAGAGAATCGTAACGGCAGGGATGGCCGTTGCCTGGCTCTATGGATCGGGCCGATCCCTATTCGTCGCCTTCTTCGTCGCTATACGACGCCGACTCTTCGTCTTCCAATCCCGCATCCCCACTCTCCAATCCCGGCTTCTGAGACAGATCACGCAGTACCTGGAACAGCTCACGGTAGGCGCGCGGCGGCTTGTTCTTGGCCCGCTCGTGGATCGCGTTGCGCACCAGTTGACGCAGTTGCTGGCGGTCGGCGGCCGGGTAGGCTTCGAGCAATTCGGCCAGCGCGACGTCGCCTTCGGCGAGCAGGCGCTCGCGCCAGCGTTCGACGCGGTGAATCGCCGCCACTTCGCGGCGCGCGGTATCGCTGTTGGCATCCAGCGCATCGCGGATCGCATCCAGGGTTTCGTCGTCCTCGCGGCGCATGTGCTTGGCCAGAAACGCCAGCTGGCGCTTGTGCGCGATATGCGAGGTGATGCGCTTGCTCTCTTCGATGTGCGGGATCAACGACTCGGGCACCGGCAACTTGGCCAGCTGCGCCGGGGTGAGCGCCACCAGCTTTTCGCCCAGGTCGAAAATTTCCAACGCCTCGCGCCGTTGCTGGCTGCGGCTGGCGCCACGAAATTCACCGGTATCTTCATCGCGTCCGCGCATGCCACTACATCCCAAAACGTGTTTAGTTAAATTTCCGGCCATGAACGGCTGGACTCCGGCGGAAGACTCCGCACCAAATTCAGACACTGCGGCCATGGATGGCCGAGCGTTCTGCGGAAGGATCCGCATCCAAATTCAGACAGTCCGGCCACGATGGCCGGGCTTTCGCGGACGGATCCGCATCCAAAGGATAAAGCATTGAACGCACTCTCCTCCGAAACCCGTGTGACCGACGACAGCCTGCAGCGCCTGGAGGCACTCACCGAGATCTCCCAGCGGCTGCTCGAGCGTGCCCGCGCCGCCGGCGCGACCCAGGCCGAAGTGAGCTGCAGCGAAGAACGCGGTCTGGACGTGAACGTGCGGCTGGGCGAGGTGGAAACCGTCGAGTCCACGCGCGACCGCGGTATTGCGGTGACGGTGTACTTCGGCAAGCGCAAGGGCAGTGCGAGCACCGCCGACCTGCAGGAATCCAGCCTGGAGGCCACCGTTGCGCAGGCCTGCGCCATTGCCCGCTACACCGAAGACGACCCCGCTGCCGGCCTGGCCGATGCGGAGCTGATGGCGCACGACTTCCCCGAGCTGGACAGCTGGCACCCGTGGGCGCTGGACGCCGACACCGCCGTGGACCTGGCGCTGGCCTGCGAAAACGCCGGCCGGCAGGCCGATGCGCGGATCAGTAACTCCGATGGCGCCTCGGCCAGCACCGGGCTCAGCCTGTCGGTGTATGCCAACTCGCACGGATTCATCGGGCGCGAGCGTGGCACCCACCATTCGATCAGCTGCGCGCTGATTGCCGGGCAGGGCGACGGCATGCAGCGCGATGGCTGGTACAGCAGTGCGCTGGCGCGCGAAGACCTGGAAGCACCGGACGCGATCGGCCGGCATGCCGCCGCGCGCACCGTGGCACGGTTGCAGCCGCGCTCGCTGCCGACCGGCCAGTTGCCAGTGCTGTTCGCGCCGGAAGTGGCACGCTCGCTCGTCGGGCACTTGCTCGGTGCAGTGTCCGGCGGTGCGTTGTACCGCCGCGCCAGCTTCCTGCTCGACAGCGTCGGCACGCAGCTGTTTCCCGACTGGTTCGGGATCGAGGAATTGCCGCACCTGCGGCGCGGCATGCGCTCGGCCGCTTTCGACGGGGAAGGCGTGGCCACGCGCCGCTCGGCCTTGGTCGACGGCGGCGTGCTGCAGCGTTATGTGCTGGGCAGCTATTCGGCGCGCAAGCTCGGGCTGCAGACCACCGCCAATGCCGGCGGGGTGCACAACCTGCAGGTGACCTCCAATGCCGGCGACTTGGCATCGATGGTCGCCGGCATGTCGCGCGGGCTGCTGGTCACCGAGCTGATGGGCAACGGCGTCAACGCGGTGACCGGCGACTATTCGCGCGGTGCCGGCGGGTTCTGGGTCGAGAACGGCGAGATTGCCTATCCGGTCGACGGGCTGACCATTGCCGGCAACCTGCGCGACATGTTTGCCGGGATCGAAGCGGTGGGCAGCGATGTCGACCCGCGCTCGCACGTCAAGATCGGTTCGGTGCTGATCAACCGCATGACGGTGGCCGGCGACAGCTGAGTCGCCGGCCCGGTGCCTGTGCCCGCCAGCGTCCCGGCGCTGGCGGACCCATGGCTTCCCGCACTGGTGGCGCGCGGATTGGTTGCTATAGTCCGCCGCACACCACAACCATGCATGGGGAGACATGATGAGCGAGTTCGACACACACGCCGCGCCACAACCGCCGCCGCCGACGATCAGCACCGGCACGCCCTCGGAAGAGCGCACGCTGGCACTGGCCGCGCATCTGCTGGGCATCCTGACGTCCTTCATCGGCGCGCTGGTGATCTGGCTGATCAGCAAGGACGCCAGCCCGTCCAAGCCGTTTGCCACCGACCAGGCCAAGGAAGCGCTGAACTTCCAGATCACCGTGATCATCGCCTACGTGGCTGCGGTGATCCTGACCATCGTGTCGTTCGGCATCCTGTTCTTCGTGCCGACGCTGGTGTGGGTCGCCAACCTGGTGCTCTGCATCCTGGCGGCGGTCAAGGCCAACAGCGGCGAGAGCTACCGCTATCCGTTCACGCTGCGCCTGATCAAGTAATTCTGTATTGCACGTAAAACAAAGGCCCGGCAGTCATGCCGGGCCTTTGGCGTTTTTAGAAAGTCACGCGATCAGTTCTGCGCCGGGGTGTTCTCGGCAAAGTACTCGTGGCTGTCGGCATTGGTGATCGCCTGGGCCGGGTTGCTGATCGCCAGGCTGCGTGCGCCGGACTGGCCATACACGCGGTCCTGGGTGCCGGCCACCACGGTGAAGTGGCTGGTCTCGTGTACCAGCGTGCCGGCCTTGGAGTCGGTGCCGGTTGTCGACGCGCTCCAGAACGCGTTGCAGACATGGATCTCGTACGGCTGGTTCGGATAGACGTAAGCGAAGGCGTCCGCCAGATCCGCTTCGCAGCTGCAGTTGATCGTCAGCTGGCCATTGTTCTGGTCCAGCGCGTTGTCGATGTTGACGAAGTTGGAGCTGACCCGGCTGTAGCGCGCGGCATTGTAGGCGCCGAACCAGGTGGTATAGCGCGCGCCGGTGCTGCCGCCGTTGAGGTAGGTACGCGCGTTCTGCGAGTAATTACGCGCGGCAGCGACGCCACTGGCGGCCTGGTTGGTGCGGGTGGTGCTGCAGTTGAGATAGTTGATGCCGTTGACCACGGCGGTCGGGCCGATTGCGAGCTGGCGCTGTACGCCACGACGCGCGCCGTCCAGCCAAACGGTGAGCGGGGTGCTGGTGGCCACTGCCGGCAGGCCATTTGCGGCCTTCATCAGGCTGCCATCGGACAGCGAGGCGTACTGCAGCGACGAGCGCACCTGGATGGTGTAGTTGCCGCTGGTGGACAGGTCATAGGCACCGGCCAGATCCACCTCGCCCTGGACGCTCTGGCCCGGCTGCAGGATGGTGAAGTCGGCTGCCTTGGGCAGGCCGCGCTTGACCAGGCGCCCGGTGTAGTCCACCGGCTTGCCGTCGCGGCTCACCTCCAGGATGCCGTTGTCCAGCGACTTCAGCGGCAGCTGATAGGTCGGAACGCGGGCGACCTGGCTGCCGTTGTTGGTGACGGTGACCGCGATCTTGCCTTGATGTCGCCCGGCCTGGTCGGCCACTGGCGCCAGTTCGATGGTCAACGGAACCGGTCCGCGCACGGACTGTGCCTGCGCCGAACCGAGCACGCCGACGACGGCCAGCGTGCCTGCTGCAAACGATGCAAGAAAAACATTCTTCACCAGTGACTCTCCTTGGTCGGGGGATGCCCGCAAGCGCGGGCAGGCCAAACCTAGGCAGAGCGAGCGGACGCGACAAGTCGTTCAATTAGCGATATTTCTGGATGTAGCGCATGGGTTATGCATCCGGATACATCACTGGTGTAGATAATTCAGCAATAAAGCGTGCCGGCGATCATGGAATCGTGGTGCCTGTGTGTCGCCGGCTGACACAAACGCTGGCGACCAATGTGCCGTTTTGTGACCAGGCGCGCCTGTTGCCTGAATGGACCCGCGTGATCGACCGTGCGGTGGCGCACGGAATGCGCAAACGTGTCGCGTAACGCGAACACCGGGGAGGCGATGCATGCGGCAGCCGCTGTGATTGCGTTGGCGTCTGGCGGGGCGGTGATGTGGTGCGGAGCGATGCGTTGGAGTCCGCAGATGCTCGGCATCCACGCGCAATCACACGCGCTCGGCAGCCGCGCGTGAGGCCTGGTTAGCCCCGCCTAGTGGGCGCGGTCGACCGCGAAGCGGCCGAGGCTGGCCAAGGTAGCGCCGGGTTCGCCGTAGGGCTCCAACAGTTCGTGCATGTGGCTGGCCAGTTCCGCCAGCTTGGTCTTGGCGCCGTCCATGCCCAGCAAGGCGGGGTAGGTGGACTTGGACTGCGCCGCATCCTTGCCGGCAGTCTTGCCGAGCTGGGCGGAGCTTGATTCCACATCCAGGATGTCGTCACGCACCTGGAACGCGAGCCCCAGCGCGTCGGCAAACGCATCCAGGCGCTGCTGGTCGGCAACGCCCGCGCCGCCAGTCAGCACGCCCATGCGCACCGCGGCACGGATCAGCGCACCGGTCTTGAGCGCATGCATGCGCTGCAGTGCGTCCAGCGCCTGCACTTGGCCGGTGGCGTCGATATCCAGCGCTTGCCCGCCACACATGCCGGCCGCACCGGCGGCCGATGCCAGGCTCTGCAACCAGCCCACCCGCAGTGCCGCGTCTGCCGGTGCCTCGGCCAGCAGTTCGAATGCGCGTGCCTGCAAGGCATCGCCGGCCAGGATCGCGGTGGCTTCGTCGAAGGCGATGTGCACCGTGGGGCGGCCGCGACGCAGCGCGTCATCGTCCATGGCCGGCAGGTCATCGTGTACCAGCGAATACGCGTGGATCAGTTCCACCGCCACCGCTGGCGCATCCAGGCTGCCTTCTTCGGCGCCGAACAAGGCGCCGCTTGCATAGACCAGCAGCGGACGCATGCGCTTGCCGCCACCGAGCACGGCGTGGCGCATGGCCGCGTGCAAACGCTGCGGGGCGAGGGCGGGGCTGGGAAGGCAAGCATCCAGCTGCCGCTCGGTGCGAGCAACCCAGCGCTCAAACAACGCCGCGCTCACTCAGCCGCCATCCAGCGACGGCGGCTCGAATGCTTCTGCCTGTTCGGGGCGTGCGGGGTCGGTCACCAGACGCACGCGCAGTTCCGCCTGTTCCAGCGCCTGCTGGCAATCGCGGTACAGCCCGATGCCGCGCTCGTAGGCGGTGAGCGACTGCTCCAGGCTCATCTCGCCCACTTCCATCTTCTGCACCAGTTGCTCGAGTTCTTCCAGCGACTGTTCGAAGCGGGCGACGGGGGAGGATTCGTTCAAAGACTTCTTGGCCATCGACAAAGTGTGCGGCGCGCGCGCAGGCGGGTCAATTCGCGGGTGCAGCGCTGCGCCAGTGCAGGCGCGCGGCGTGCGCACGCAACCACTGGTCCAGCGTGGCAGACACGATCTGATCACCGGCGGCCAGCAATGTCTCGCCGGCCCACAACAAGGGCAGGCGCGCGCGCTCCCACGGCGGCAGGTCTGATTGCTGCAGCAGATGTTTGAGTTGATGCGAATGGGTCCGGCCCGGCAGCACGATGCGCTCGCCCCCCTGGCGCGCGCGCACCTGCAGTGGCTGCTCGAAGCGCAGTCCGGGCGTGCCGCGCAGTTGCAGTTGCGCACCGTCGGGCAATAACAGTGTGCTGTCGCCGTTCCACTCGGCCTGCCACTGCGCTGGCCACGTCGCGCGCGCACTGAGCAGGTACAGCTGCTGGCGCCAGCGGCGAATTTCTGTCTGTTGCCAGGCAAAGCAGGTCTGCCGATCCGGCTGCGCGGTGGCGATCTCGCGTTCAAGCGCGTGCACGCCTTGCGCCGGCAGCGGCGGCGCGTGCGCGGCGGCCACCCAGGCGCGCAACAGGCGTGCGCGGCGCGCGGGGGAATGGCTGCGCAACGGCTGCAGCTCCAGGGCGCCGGCGCTGTTGCAGACGGTGGGCAGCAGGTTGACGTCGTCGTCGTGCAGCAGGGTGCTGGCATCGCCGCACAGCTGCGCGCTGCGGGCCAGTGCATCGGCCGCCAGCGGCCAGCGCTGCTGCAGCGCCGGCAGGACCTGTGTGCGCAGGAAATTGCGGTCGTGCTGCGGATCGGTATTGCTGGGGTCGTCGATCCAGCGCACTGCATGCGCCTGCGCATAGGCCGCCAAATCGGCGCGTGCGTGGCCGAGCAACGGCCGCCACAGCGTGCCCGGGCCGAACGGGCGCTGCGGACGCATCGCCGCCAGTCCGTCAGGGCCGGAAGCGCGCAGCGCGCGCAGCAGGAAGGTCTCGGCCTGGTCGTCACGGTGATGCGCCAGTGCCAGCCACTCACCCGCTTCCAGGTTCGCTGCAAAGGCCGCATGCCGCGCGGCGCGTGCGGCCGCTTCCAGCCCGCTGCCGCTGTCGCGTGCCACCTGCACGCGCACGATGTGCAGGGCAATTCCCAAGGCCGCGCACTGCTGTTGGCAGTGCAGCGCCCAGGCGTCAGCATCCGCATGCAGGCCATGGTGGACATGCACGGCGCGCAGGCCGGCCTCGCGGTAGCCGGGGGTGGCGGCCAGGGCATGCAGCAACACGGCCGAATCCATGCCACCGCTGTAGGCCACCAGCACCGGTGCCGGTGGGGTGGCGGGGATCAACCCGGCTGCCTGCATCACGTCCACGTCAGGCCACGCCCGTCACGACGCCGACCGCTGCGGGCCGCGCACCGCATCGGTTGTGCGCGGTGCGCTCGGCCATCAGCGCTGGGTCGCGCGCTCGAAGGTGGCGGGTGCGGGCAGGTTTACCGGCACCCCGGCGCTGTCGCAGGTGCCGGCCTTGCACAGGCGCGCACGTAGACGCGGGGTGGCCTGGACGATGACGTGGTAGATCACGTTTTCTTCCAGCGTGCCGCGGAACGCCGCGCTGCCCGGGCCGGTGGCCCAGATGCCGACGTCTTCGCCGCCGTGGCTTTCGGACTTGGTCGGTACCAGCGATTCCTGCATGTAGCTGGGCGCCTCGGTATCAACATGGGTGAGGTCGGGGCGGCCGTGGGCCGGCTCGCTGCTGCTGGGCTCGTGCGGATACTTTTTCGGCCCGGCCGGCTGTGCGTTGGTCGCGCCGGTATGGCCGGGGCCATTGGCGTAGCTGAGGGTGGTGTAGGGCTGGCCGGCCAGATCGGTGGCCAGCTGGGTGCGGTCGCCTTCTTCGCCGCCGGTGCCGCGCACCTTGCCCAGGATCGGGTTGCCACGCACCGGGTAGCCCACGAAGTTGAGCGTGTGCGAATGGTCGGCGGTGACGATGATCAGCGTGTCCGGCGGCGCCGTCTGCACGGCGGTGCGCACCGCATCCGACAGCGAGACCGTTTCATCCAGCGCGCGGTAGGCATTGCCGGCGTGGTTGGCGTGATCGATACGGCCGCCTTCGACCATCAGCACAAAACCGTTCGGGTCGCGCGACAGCGACTGGATCGCGGTGCGGGTCATCTCGGTCAGGCTGGGCTCGCCTTGCGGCGTGCGGTTGCGGTCATGGTCGAACTGCATGTGATCGGGCTCGAACAGGCCCAGCAGCGCCGGTGCGCCAGCGGCGGCCTGCAATTGCTGTTGGTTCCACACGTAGGCGCCTTGCGGGTGGGACTGCTTCCACTCGGCCACCAGGTCGCGCCCGTCCAGGCGCAGGCCGACCTTGTCGTCGTACTCGGGGTCGCGCTCCTGCACGGTCTGGAACTGGCTGCGGCCGCCGCCGAGCACCACCTGCGGGCCACGCCCGAAGCGTGCAGTGGAGAGCAATTGCTGGGCGATGTCCTGGCAGCCGGCGGTGCGGGCGGCCTCGGGCAGGTCGGTGTCGTTTTCCCAGTTGCGCTCCGGTGAATGCGCGTAGGTCGCCGCCGGCGTGGCGTGGGTCAGACGGGTGGTGGTAACGACGCCAGTGGCCATGCCGGCGCTGTCGGCCAGTTGCAGCCAGCTCAGCAGGCCCTTGCCCAGGCTGTCGGCACAGTCGCTGCGGTTGCCGCTGCTGACCCCGATCGCGCCCATGTGCGACTTCACCCCGGTGGTGATCGCGGTCATGGTGCCGGCCGAGTCGGGGGTCTGCGAATCGGTGTTGTAGGTCTTGCTGAAGGCGGTGGCGGGGAATTGCTCCCACGACAGCAAATTCTCTTCGCCCGGGCCGCCCTTGCGCTGACCGTCCAGGATGCGTGCGGCGGCCACCGTGGTCAGGCTCATGCCATCGCCCAGGAACAGGATCACGTTGCGTGCCTTGCCGGCCATCGCGCCGTTGCCGGCCGCACGTGCGGCGCCGGAGCGGTACCACCATTGCGGAGTTTCGCCGGCCGGATGCGTTACCGGTGGCACGTCCACCTTGACCGAGGCGGGCGCCGCGGTGGTGGATCCGGCAGTGGAAGCGCAGGCGGCCACGCATAGCGTGGTCAGGGCGGCGAGGGCAGGCAGGCGGTAACGCATCGGCATCGAACTCGTGACTGAATCAATGCCCATTATGCCGGGATGCATCCGTCGCACTGATGACACGCCGCTGTTCCAGTCGTGGCCTCGCGGGCAGGGCGGCCCTGCGATAAGGTGCATGCACTCCCCCCGGATGATTTCACGCATGACATTGGTCTCGGCCTGGTTGCGCATTCCGTTCTGGCAACGCGTGGTGGCCGGCTTCGTGCTGGGCGCGATCGCGGGCGCAGCCATGGGCCCGGCCGCCGAGGTGTGGTTTGGGCCGCTGGGCGATCTGTACGTCACCCTGATCAAGATGATCGCGGTGCCGCTGGTGTTCTTTGCGGTGATCAACGCGATCTCGTCCTTGCACGGGCAAAAATCCGTTGCGGCCTTGGGCGGGCGCACCTTCCTGTGGTTCGTCATCACCGCCGCACTGGCAGTGGGCGTGGGCCTGGCGGTGGGCACGATCATGCAGCCCGGCGCCGGCCATTTCAGCCTGAGCGTGGACTCGGCGTGGAAGCCGCGCGATGTGCCCAGCCCGATCAAGGTGCTGCTGGATGTGGTGCCCTCCAACCCGTTCTACGCGCTGACCGGGATCGGCACCAAGACCAATGCCGCCGGCGAAACCGTGCTGGCCGCCGGGCGTGGCTCGATCCTGCCGGTGATCTTCTTTGCCGCGCTGCTCGGCTTTGCGATGGTCAAGCTGGGTGACCGCGTGGCCGAGGCACGCAAGCTCACCGGGCAGATGAGCGACATCATGATTCAGGTCACCCGCTTCGTGCTGGAGATGACCCCGCTGGGCACCTTCGGCCTGATTGCGGGCCTGGTGGGCAGCTACGGCTTTGCGAAGCTGCTGCCGTTCGGCAATTTCGTGCTGGCGCTGTATGTGGCCTGCGCGCTTCACATCGTGGTGGTCTACAGCAGCCTGTTGCTGCTGCACGGGCTGAACCCGTGGAAGTTCTTCCGCGGTGCGGCGCCTGGCATGCAAGTGGCGTTCGTGAGCTCGTCAAGCTTCGCCGCGATGCCAGTGGCGATGCGCTCGATCACCCACAACCTCGGCGTGAACAAGGACTACGCCGCCTTCGCCGTGCCGCTGGGCGCGAGCATCAAGATGGACGGCTGTGGCGCGATCTTCCCGGCGTTGTGCGCCGTGTTCATCGCGCAATACACCGGCGTGCCGTTGACCGCCAACCAGTATTTCGTGGTGCTGATCGCCTCGGTGCTGGGCAGCTTCGGTACCGCTGGCGTGCCGGGCACCGCGGTGGTGATGGCCACGGTGGTGCTTAGCGCCGCCAACCTGCCGCTGGAAGTGATCGGCTATCTGTACGCCATCGACCGGATCCTCGACATGATGCGCACCATGACCAACGTCACCGGGCAGATGCTGGTGCCGGTGCTGGTGGCCAAGGAGACCGGTCTGCTGGACAAGACGATCTACGAGTCTGCGTCCACCAATGTGGGGCTTGAGGATCCGCCCACCGATCGCGCCGCGCCGCTGCGCTGAGCCGGTGATGGAAGACGGGTTTCGCACCGTGCGCGGGCAATTGCAGGCGCTTGCCCCGTTGCATGTCATCGACGGTGTGCTGGTGCAGGACGGCCTGCCCGACGATCCGTTCGAGCAGCAGTACCTGCAGATCCGGCGCAAGGAAGGCCGGCTGTACACCGACGCGCAGGTGCGCAGCCTGCCGCGCCCCGGTGGCGCGCTGGGCAATACGCTTGAATGGCAGGTGCGCGCGCTGTCCAGCAGCCTGCTGGTGCAGCATCTACAAGCGCACACCGGGCATGGCGCCATTCTCGAACTGGGCTGCGGCAATGGCTGGTTGTCGCATCTGCTTGCGCAGTCCCTGCAGCGCGAGGTCTGCGGTGTCGACGTCAACCGCACCGAATTGACCCAGGCCGCGCGCGTCTTCGGCCATGACGCGCGGCTGACATTCGTCGCTGCCGACATCCACACGCTGGTGCTGCCGCGCGATGTATTCGATGTGATCGTGTTGCCCGCCTGTGTGCAGTATTTCAGCGATCCCGCCGCGCTCGTCAGCCGCCTGCTCGGTTGTCTGCGCGAAGGTGGCGAGCTGCACATCCTCGACAGCCCCCTGTACGCCACGCCGCAACGCGGCCGGGAAAGCGCCGCACGCAGCTTGCGTTACTTCACCGACCTGGGATGCCCGGCGCTGGCTGCGCACTATCATCAGCACACCTACGCCAGCTTCGACGGCTTCACCGTGCAGTGGTTGTTCGACCCCCGGCGCGCGGGCACGCGGCTGGGGCGCCTGTTCAAACGGCGGCAGCCGCATTTTCCGTGGTTGTGTCTGCGCAAGCAGGACAACTGACGGTCAGGCAATCGATCGGGGTCAGTGGGCTCGCAGGGCCTCCATCAGCGTGGTGGCCCCCGGGCCTGGTGCTGGGCAACCGCGCCCACCACGATGAAGAAGACGAGCACGCCCAGCAGCGGCCAGATCGTGTGGCGGACGCACAGCCACCACCAGCCCTGGGCCTGGATGCCGCGCATCCGCCGGTACAGCCCGCCGGCCAGCGCCGCGTCCACCAGAAGTTCGGCCATCAGCACCGGTGCCGACCACACCACCCAGACAGCAGCCACCAAGGCGGCTACGGACGCAGCCAGTAGCGCCACGATTGCCAGGACAGGCAATCCCGCATCGCCATCGATGAGGTCCGGAAGTACATCGCCCTCCGAAAGCCCCGAGCTGACTCGTGCGCCCCCTGTGCCGGAACGGCCCGCACCACTGGAGCCGCCACCGCTGGTCCAGCCGGGCGTTGTTGGTGTGCTACCGCCGTCGAGGTCGATGCTGTGATCCAGCAGCTCCTCGTACGCGTCATCCATGTCGTTGCGCCAACGCACCCAGGCCCACATCAGTAGCAAGAACAGGCCATAGGCGGCGAGGGTGGCCAGCGGATAGCGCAGCACCATCGCGTCGATGCCGCCATTGCGCAGCAGGTGCGAGCTCAGCAGCCCGCCACTGGCGGTGATCATCACGATGGCGCTCATCTGCAGCCGTGGCCAGCCGTCGCGTTCCAGGCGCTGGCGTGTCTGCAGGAGGTCGTGGATGTGCCGTTCGGGCATCGCGGTGCGTCCTGCAGCAGGCACGCCTGTGCCGGAATGCGGAGCGTAAGGAGTTTCGCGTGTGCGTGCATGTGCAGGCGCCTATCGATCCTGCGTGGTGGCGAGAACGGGAAAGGCATCCGCGGCGGGCATTCGTCGTTGCAAGTGGTCTTTGTCCAGCCTCCTGCTGGAGGAATGACGGATTCGCTCGCAATGCGCTGGCCTTCTGGTACGTGGAGACGCAGCTTGCGGTCGATGCCACTCAGCGGAATCCAGGCGGGGACGCGGCGCATTGAACGCCACACGATGCCCGCCTGCGCGCACGCACATGTCACACTTCAAGCTCATCCTTTGGCGAGAGACCCCGGTGATTGGCCAACAACGTGATCTGACATTTCGTTTCCTTGCTGAGCCCAGCGACGTCAACTTTGGCGGCAAGGTGCACGGCGGGGTGGTCATGAAGTGGATCGACCAGGTGGGTTTTGCGGCGGCCAGTGGCTGGAGCGGGCATTACTGCGTCACCGTGGCGGTGGGTGGCATCCGCTTCGTGGCGCCGGTGCGCATTGGCGATCTGGTCGCAGTGTCGGCCAAGCTGGTCTACACCGGCCGCAGCAGCATGCATTTCGCCATCGACGTACGCGCGCGCAGCCCGATGGGCGGCGACTCGCGGCTGTGCACCCACTGCATCATCGTGTTCGTGGCGATGGATCCAGACGGCGTCACCCCGGTGGAAGTGCCGTCATGGCGGCCGTCCACACCAGAAGACCAACGCCTGGCCGAATACGCGCTCAAGGTGATGGAACTGAGCAAGGGCATCGAAGACACGATGGCGCATTACCAGGCTGATAGCGGACGCTGACCAGCGGTGGTTATGCGGCCTCGCGTCACCTCTCTGATATTTCTGCGCTGCGCATGAGTGGCGCGTGCACTTATCTCTCGCTGCGCCGGGGAGGGGCAAGCCCCCCCCCCCCCCCCCCGCGGAGGGTGATATAGAGCCGCTCTTCTGCTGAAGATTGGTCAGCCCATGAAGGGTAAACGCATGACCATCACGGCCCCGCCCTCGGGGCTGTTGTGACCAGCGATCGTGCCCTTGTGCTCCTCGACGATGCGCTGAACGATGGCCAGGCCCAAGCCCGTTCCCTTCCGTCGCCTTGTGAAAAACGGGTCGAAGATGAGCGGCAGGTCGTCAGGCGCGAAGCCGCTGCCCGCGTCCTGCACGCGACACTCGACCGATGCGCGCCCATTCTCATCGAGCGTTCGGGCGGTGATAACGACGCGGCTACCGGCCGGCGCATGCTGCACGGCGTTTTCGATCAAATTGACGAATACCTGCAGCATCCGCGCGTGATTGAGCAGCAGCACGCCGTCATAGGAGTCAGCCTGATTGTCGATCACAACGTTCCCGGCGTCGGCAATTGGGGCGCAGATGCGCGTCGCTTCGGCGATGACGTTGCCCAGCCGCCCGGAGCTGAATTCCTCTGTTGGAGGCCTGCCGTACTCAAGGAGATCGGTCATCAGCTTGTTGAGCCTGCGGACCTCGCGGCGCAGCACTTCCTGATGCCTCCCGCCACTTCGGCCTGTGTTGAAAGTCGCCTCCATTGCATCCAGGGTCGATGAGATGCCGAACAGTGGGTTGCGCACCTCATGGGCGACGCCTGCCATCAAGGCACCGACCGCCGCCATCGCCTCGCTGCGTCGCAGTTCGGCCTGCAGCTTTCCGCGTTCGCGCTCGGAGCGCTCGCGTTCCGCAATTTCCTGCCGCAAGTCGGTGACCGTCAACTTCAGTTTCTGCTCGCTTTCCTCCAACAGTGCCTTGGAGACCGTGCTCTCTTGTAGCCGCGTCACCATCAGGTTGAACTGCCGTGCGAGGTCATCGAACTCGTCTTTACCTCGTTCGACGATACGGTAGTGAAGGTCGCCCGCGCCGATGGCTTTGGTTCCCGATGCCAGCTTTCGTAACGGTCTGACGATCGACAGAATCAGCAGCGCGCCAACCAGTAGCGCGACGATCAGATACAGCGGGATTGCATAGCCCAGCATGTTCAGTACCCGTACCGCGATGCGGTCTGCCTCTTTCTGTGGCGCGGTCAACCCCTTCGCCGCAAGCGGCTCTATCTCTTCATCGGAGACATCGTCCATGTGGTTTTGTAATCGAACAAAGTCGCTGGCAAGCGCGGTCATGGCATCTTCGCCGGTCAGCAGTGCGTCCACTCCGCGCTTGACCTGCACGTGCAAGGCTTCCACCTCACTGGCTAGGCGACGCTCCCGTGCCTGCAACGGCAGCTGGCGATACCCTGCAATTGCCCGATCGAGCTTGGCGGCTCTCTCCAGTAACTGGCGCGTCGTCAGTGCTGTTGGCCGACGCTCATAGGCGGACAGCCAGAAGCCCAGCTTTGCCGCCTCTGCTTCCACGTTGGCAAGTGCGGCAAGGGTTCGGCGTCGCATCGGTTCGGGCGTGGGGGCCACGTGCAGGATCTGCTGGTTGACGAGGGCATCGATGTCTCCCAGTAGCCCGTTGACCTTCTCGAACGTGACATCAAGACCGTCGCGTTTATCCATCAAGGTGGCGCCGATCCGTGTGAGATTGTCGAAGTCCCTTGCCAGGTGACGACCCAATTCGATTTCCCGCCTGGTGCTACTCAACTGCATGTAGTTCGCGTGGTACTGGGAAAAGTCTGCGCTGTCGTTAGAGGTTTCTGCGCGCACATCCGGCAACGGCTGTGCGACGTACTGCAGTACGCCGAAGGCATATTCGCCAACATTTTTTTCCATCTCGAGCGCTGCAATGCTGAAAGGCGCATCGACCTGCTCCAGCCTTGTCAGATGGCCCACGACATCAGCCAGGCCGCGGTACACGTATAGCATCGACATCACGCCGAAAAGAACGATGACCGTGATGCCCGCATAGATTCTTGCCTTGACCATGTGGCGCTCCTGCTCCCGTCGGGTGGCATTGCCGTGCTGATGCGCCATAGGACAGCGTGAGCCGGATCAGTCAGGATCACCCGGCGCTGCCGCAATCCCATGCAACTTGATCTTCTGGTAAAGCGTACTGCGTGGAACGCCGAGCCGCAGCGAGGCCTGCTCGACCTTGCCGCCCACGTCGTGCAGGACGCGCTTGATGTGTTGCCGTTCAATCTGTTGCAAGGTGAGATTGAGATCGCCTGCGTGTGCATCCTGTGCCGATGTCGACTCAAAGCGAAGGTCGCGCCGGGTGATGGTGTTGTCATTGCAGAGCAATGCTGCGCGCTCAAGCACATTACGGAGCTCACGGATATTGCCGGGCCACGCATACTCGCGCAGCGCCAGCGCGGCGTCATCGGTCAACTGCGGCGTACGGCTGGGGTCGGCCAACGAGCGTGCGAGGAGCCTGCGTGCAAGCGGCACGATATCTTCCTTGCGATCACGCAACGCAGGCATCGTCAATGGAATGCTGCTGATGCGGAAGTACAGATCACTCCGAAATGTGCCTTCTTTCACCTTGCTGGCAAGATCATGATGCGTGGCCGCAATCAGCCGGATGTCGACTTCGCGTTCCCGTACTGCGCCCAGACGACGGAAGCGCTTTTCCTCCAGCACCTTGAGCAGTTTGGGTTGGACGCGGGGGTCGACATCACCGATCTCATCGAGGAAGACGGTGCCGCCATCGGCGATCTCGAGCATTCCCTGCTTGCTCGCGGTCGCACCTGTAAATGCGCCTTTCTCGTGGCCGAATAGTTCCGTCTCCAGAAAGTCGGGCGACAGGCCCGCGCAATTGAGATCAACGAAGGCCTCGTCTGCGCGCATGCCATGATGGTGCAGCCATTTGGCGAGCAGGCTCTTGCCCGTGCCGGTTTCGCCCAGGATGAGGATCGGGCTGTCGGTGTGCATTACTTTGCTCGCCTGCTCAGCCAGGTCCCGGATTGCAGGGCTGCCGCCAGACAGTGGGTTGACCCGCTCCCGCCTGTCACGGGTCGCTACCACCTGCTGCTGTCGCTGCAGCCGTCGTGTGGCCAGCAGGCGCTTGAGGATCACATGCAGCGCAGGCATTTCGATGGGCTTGGTCAAGAACTGCTCTGCGCCCTCCTTGACGGCTTGCACTGCCAGGTCGATCGACCCATACGCCGTCAAGACAATCATCGGCACATCTGCATCGATTTGCCGAAAGTCACGGAGCAGGTCGATGGCGCTGCCGTCATGCAGACGGTAATCAATGACCGCAACATCTGGTGGCGAAGCTTGAAAGAGTTCGCGCGCGCGTTGGCAACTGTCAGCATCTACAACGCCATAGCCCCGCGACTCCAGGAAGTCTCGCATGCCAAAACGAATGCTGTCCTCGTCATCGACAATGAGTATTCGGGTTCTTGCCAAGGTTGCCTCCACGGTGGGCTGCGCGGTACGGGCTTAAAACGCCAGCTGCGCACGCATCAACAGAATCTGCGGGCTGTCTGCCTTGCCCCGACGTTCGCTGTGCACGTCGATGTAGTTGAGCATGATACGCAGGTGCTTGCTGGCGTAGTAGTTCACGCCCAGGGTGAGATTGTCTTCTTCGCCGCCCCGTACGTGCGCGTTGTCCAGATCCAGATGGCTGTACCGCGCGGTCACTTCCCAGGCACCGCCCGGCCGTTGGACGGGGACACCTTTGAATCTGCCGCTGCTGTACTGACGCGACTCGCCTGTGAGCACCCAACTCCCCATCACATACCAGCCTTCCAGCGTTGCATCCGTGCCGATGCCTTTGCGTTTGATCGCGGTCTGCATCCACTCTGCCTGTAAGGAGAGTGGGCCGGATTTCGCCGCAGCTTCCAGCCCGAGCCTGCCCACGTGGGTGACGTCGACCAGATCGCCCGTATTCAAGAATCTGACGTCCAGTGCACGAGATTCCGGACGCGCAGTGAACTTGACCTCACCGGTAGGGCGCTCGACCACCGCAGCAATACCAAGATGCAGTACGGTGTTGCCGCCGCCTGCATAAATCGGTGTGACAGTCGCGCGCGCAGCAAGGCCGCGTCCACGTTCGCGACCACCGAACGAGGAGCCGAACCCCATCACAGATACCGAGTAGTGATCGCGGTTTCTGCTCACTTCCGCGCCGAGCCGCCGGGACGGAGCGAACGCGTCGGTCGACAAGGCGCGCTCAATGAAGCTGATGGCATTCGAACTGTTCAATTCCTCCAGCCCGAACGGCACCTTGGTTTGGCCAACGTTGAGATCGGCCTGCTTCCAGCCGTCGTAGTGCAACGTGATGTCGGTGAAGCCTTCCTTGAAGTCGCCGTCCTTGACGGTGCCGGTGTTTGTCAGCGCATAGACATTGGCGAAGTCGTACGCCAGTTCAAACGACCAGTCACTGGTGAGCTTGCCGTCCATATCCAGGCGAGCGCGCCGCAGCAGCATGCCATTGTCCAGCTGCCTGACATCGGCGTTGTACCGCGCATAGTCCAGGTGCAGTCGCCCGCCAACCGTGACCTCCACTGCCGCAGCCTCCGACATGGCGCCCAGGCAGGCCATGAGTGCGACCAGTAGAGTGGTTTTCATGGGTGCACGAGCTCCGTACGATCCATGCTCATGGCCGTGTGAGCAGCACAAAGGTCGTGCCGTGAGTGACCAGTCCGCCGTTGTCGCTTGCGAGCAGAACATGCCGCGCATCCAGCAACGTCATGCCCTCAATATTGTCCGGCCCGACCGGCAGCACGATAATCGTCTGGCTCGCACATTGTTGGTCTCTCGTGCAGTTGGAAAGGTCCACGCGGCGCACGCTCGCCGACAGCGCGTCCTTCGCTCCTTGTCGGCTTCGCTCAAGAACAAGCAGCGAGCCATCGGGCAGGACGTCCATTCCCTTAAGCCGGCTGTCTGGCGCTTGGCGCACGAAGGACCAATGCCCGCCAATTGCGTAAAGTGCGTGTTGATCCTGCGGTTGCTGCAACAGTGGAGACTCGGGCGCAGTGATCAGGCCATGCGCTGGATGGATAGCCAACGATTCCAGGCCGCGTCCCTTTTTGCGATAGTTGTTGAGGTCGTCGGCTGGTGGTGGCACGGGCAGATTGCCCAGCACCGTGCCATCTGGACTGAAGCGGACAATCTTGGGCAGAGTGCCTTCCAGCGACGCAATGAGCTCTGTATCGCCAGGGATGCCGTTTGTGGCATTCACCAGCGTCAATCCCTCTGCGTTGAATGCCTCGGGCGTGCCACCTGCAAGGTGCGGGTCCGCCAGGGGCGCAGCGCGAATTGGCTGGATGTCGGCGATCGCATCGCCATCGAGCGTGAGACGGAAGTGAAACACGTAGCCCGTGTCGGAGACCGCGTACAGCAGCTCTTCGTCGGCATCCCAGGCCAGGCCGGAAAGCTCGGTCAGATGAATGTCGCCAACCATCGCTGTGGGAGGAAATGTGAAACGGGTGGATGCGGCTTGCATCGGGCCGGGTTGCGGATGTACTCGCTCAGCATGACCGGTCGCCACATCTGCGTCCTGATTGCACGCAGTCAAAAAGGCCCCGGCGGCCAGGATGATGGCCAGCAGTGTTTTAGGATGCATGCGCAAAACCTTTCGAAGAGTAGAGGCTTGTTGGGCAGGCACTTGCCTGGCGGGCGGCTATGCGGTCATGTCGGCGGTGTATCGCGCGTTGGCACCGCGTCAAGCTTGCGCAGTGCCGGTAGCAGCTTGTTGTACTTGGAGACCTTGCGCAGCGCAGCCAGGCTGACGCAGTACTTGGAGGCACTGTTGGTGGGGTGCTGGTGCAGGGCGCGGAGAATCTTGTCGGCAATGCCATTGGCGTTGCCCGATTTGGTTTCGACGATCACCAATTCTTCGCCAACGCGATAGGTTCCGGTCCCGTCCATGAACACCATGCTGCGGTCGATGGTCATCCGTTCGCCGCCTTCCTTGGCAACCAGCGTCATCCTGCGATAGCGCATCGATACGATCGGCTCGAGCGTTTGTGTGAGCTCGCGCGCGTAGAGGTCGCGGTAGGCTGCACGAATCCGTGCCTCTGTCTGTGGATCAAGGCGGCCGTACTGGTCTGGCGCGCAGGCAATCCGCTGCTTTTCAGTCTGTCCGCGTTTTCCTTTCAGTTTGATTTCCGCAAAGCACAGCTGTGCGTCGACATAGTTACGCATCCGGATCTTGCAGCGCTGGCGCCTGCCACGGTGGTGATCGAAGTAGCTGGTGTGGGCGGGGTCGTCGAAGTAGCAGGTGTCGTAGCGGAAGTCGCGCTTGCCATCGATCTCCAGCATGTCGAATTGCCTTGCCAGCTCCGGCCAGGCAGGCGCGAGGCGATGCTGATGCACGACATATTTGTTATCGCGTCGCACCAGCATCGACGCAGTTTCGTTGAGCCGTGCCAGACCAATGGCGCGAAAGTCGCCACCCTGGCTGACATCAGGGAGGGCCGTGTCGCCGCCGTCGCCTTGTGGGTTGTACTGTATGGCGTTTGCCGGGGTGATCACCGGTATGGGTGATGCGAACCGGTATGAAAGTGCGGCGCTGTTGATGTGCCTGTGCATGGTGGCCTCCTCAACGTTTGCGATAAAAGACGCGCATGCTGACCGTGTCATTGAGGTAATCAATGGCGCGGACTTCATAGGTCACCACCTCAACGCCAAGGCGCTCGGCAATGTTGGCGTTCATCACCTTGGGGTCGGAAAGTGCGTGAGCGTGGATCTGATCGAACGTGATCTTGATGTTCTCGACCGAATGCACGATCCGCGGGTGGTCGAAGACATAGGCGCCCAGCAAGACCAGCACCACCGTTGCAGCAATGAGCGGAAGCGTGGTGCCTTGCACGGAGCAGATCACCGCGACCGCCACACTGCCGAAGAAGTAGGTGATCTCGATCTTGGTGATCGGCTCGGATCGCAATGTAAACAAAGCGAGAATCGCGAACAGCCCGAAGCCTGCAGCGACACTGAATTCGACGCTCGACAAGATGGTGAGGACGGCGAAGACAAAGATGTTGAAGAGCGCCGCGGCGGTGACGAGTTCTTTGTCCTGATGGCGCCGGTAATACATGCCGAAGATCAGCACGAGCACGGCTGCGATGTCGATACAGAATCGCGCGAGCAATTCAAACAGTGGTGTGTGTATGAAAGTGGATAGCAAGGCCCTGCTCCGATAGAGGCGAAATGCCGCGTTCGGAGTGACCTAAGCAGAACCCGTGCCAAGCGTGCTGTACAAGACAGGCGATGGCCTGAGAGACAATAAAATCAGGGGGATGCGGTGGTGTGGCCGCTCTTCTCATGTGCGCCGCCGACTACTTTCGTCGCGACTAATTCCAGAGACTGGTCCAGGATCTGGATTCCATACAGCGTGGACACCTCAGTGCTGTCTGGGTCCGTTGTCGGGTGCGGGCGCAGGCCTAGCCGGTACGGATCCAGAGCGTCTTACACCACGGCCGCAGTACATCGCTTGGGCCAACATCGTGGCCTATGCACCCTGGCGGGTAATCGCCACGGCATTGCTTGGTCGGGTGCGTGGCTGCCTTACCCGTGCGGCTGCGTTCTTGGAAGCAGCAAGCCTGCAGCCCACAGGGCGGTGCGGGGCATCACGAGTGCACTGTATCGACCCTGGCCGGAGTCCCTTGCAGGTGTCGAGGAGCCAGCGCTTCTCGCGCCAAGGCCTTCGGTATGCGCTCAGACAACGCAGATGCGTGAACGAGGGCTTTGCCGATGGGTCAGGCTGTTGCTTTGTAGGCATGCGCTGCGCGGATGACTTGGCCGTGTCCAATCATCCCGCGCACAAGCGCAGCCCAGCTAGCGTTACGTCGCTGACCAACTTCCCTGGGCCTTCCAAGTCGAGCCCTGGGTCGTGCGCAAACGTCGGCGGGGCGAAAAAAAACCGCGGCAAGGCCGCGGCTTTCCGTGTTTATGCAGCCGGTCGGGCAATCAGAGCACGCGACGCGCCTGGATGAACTTTTCGCTCCAGTAGCCGCTGGCCAGCGAATCCACGCGCACGTCCTTGCCGCGGCTCGGCGCGTGCAGGAACTTGCCGTCGCCGACCACTAGGCCGACATGATCGATGCGGCCGCGGCGGCCGAAGAACACCAGGTCGCCGGCCTTGAGCGCGTGCGGGTCCTTGATCAGTTCGGCGGTTTCATCGCGGGCGATATCACGGGAGACGCGCGGCAGTTCGATGCCCAGCGCAGTCTTGAACACGTAACCGACCAGGCCGCTGCAATCGAAGCCTTCGGTGGACTCGCCACCCCAGACGTACGGCGTGCCCAGCAGGGCCATTGCGCGCTGCAGGATCACCTGGACCTTGCTGTCGGCCACGGCGTTCTGTGCCGCGTTGGCGGCGCTCTGCGAGACGTCGTAGTTGGCGAGCAGGCGGCTGAGGTCGCCAGCGAACATCGCCGAGCGGTCCATCAGGGGAATGGCGTCGTTGGCAGCCAGGTGCGGAAGCAGGGCGGCCAGCGTTGCAGTGGCAGCGGCATCGGCGCGGCTGCGGGTGGCGGCTTTCTCAGCGGCGACGGCGCTTTCAGATGCGGTCGCAGGCGGAACGGAAGAGGGGATTGGGGCGGTCTGTGCCAGGGCGGGAAGTGCTGCGAGCCAGAGCGCGGTGGCGCACAACAGGCGGAGCGGTTTCCGGGGCGGATGCGGTGCGGCGCCAGGGTTGAGCTGTTCGTCGTTCGTCACGCGGGAATCACAATTCTGCTGTCGATGCGGGATGATGCCTTGGTGAAAGGTTCGTTACGTTCAAAAAACGTTAACTTTCCGTTTTATGACTTGTTACGCACGTCACATTTCAATGTAAAACCCGCTTTGAACCTGAATAATGGTCACGCCAGTAAGCCCCGTCGAGGAAATCCAAGCGGACGGTACCGCCGCTGCTTGGGGCGTGCACGAAGCGGCCTTCACCGACGTAAATGCCGACGTGGCTCACGCTTCCACTGGAGCCAAAAAAGACCAGATCGCCAGTTGACAATTTTTCCGCTGGAATTTTTGGCCCCTGCACGGCGGCCAGGTCATGCGAGGTCCTGGGCAATGAGAGCGCCAGCACGTCTTTGTAGACATAGGTGACAAGCCCGCTGCAGTCGAAGCCGCTCTCCGGCGTGTTGCCGCCATACCGGTACGGCGTGCCGACCAGGCCCAGGGCGCGCATGAGGATGTTGTTGGCGGCAGCGGGGTTGGCCGGCGGTACCTGAGGCCAGACGCGTGCGGTGGCAGGTGCTGGCGCCGGGCGGCGGACGGGTGCCTGCGAGCAGGCGGCCAGCAGCGACAGACCCAGCATCAGGCAGGCCGCGGCGGTGCGGGGACGAACGGCAGCAACTGGCGTGATAGGCATCGAGCCGGGATAATGGGCGGTTACGAAGGTCGCCATGATGGCGGCGCACTCGACGGCCTACAAGCCGTCCTCAACCGTCTGCCACCGGGCAGCCCCATTCAGAGCCAGGCATGAAGATCGAAAAAGACAGCGTCGTCCGCTTCCATTACACCGTTTCCGAGCTCGGCCAGGAGCCGATCGAAAGCTCCAAGGAGCGCGACCCGTTGGCGATCCTGATCGGCCACGGCAACATCATCCCGGGCCTGGAAGCGGCCATGATGGACAAGGAAGCCGGCGAGAGCTTCGGCGTCGACGTCAAGGCGACCGAGGCTTACGGCGAATACCGCGAAGGCCTGAGCCAGCGCGTGCCCAAGAAGCACTTCGGCGCCACCAAGCTGGTGCCGGGCACGCAGGTGGTGCTGCAGACCAACTTCGGCCCGCGTGCGGTGACGGTGCAGAAGGTCGGCATGAGCGTGGTCGATGTGGATCTCAACCACCCGATGGCCGGCAAGGACCTGCACTTCGACGTGGAAATCATCGAAGTGCGCGAAGCCACCCAGGAAGAGCGTGACCACGGCCATGTGCACGGCGACGGTGGTCACCACCACTGAGTCACCGCTGTGCATCCTGACGGCCCGCCTCTTCGGCGGGCCGTTTGCATTGTGCGACCTGCTGTGTCGCCTGCCGTTACCCGGGTTTCGATGACCGAGCGTTCTGTATTGTTGCCAATTGCCGCGACCGAGCGGATTGCGGTGCTGGATGTGCTGCGCGGTTTCGCGCTGCTGGGCATCTTGCTGATGAACATCGAAGGCTTCGTCGGCCCGCTGGACCTGGCGGTGACCGGCGTCGATCCGCACTGGCATGGCCTGGGCCGCGTGGTCGATGCGCTGACCTATGTATTCGTGCAGGGCAAGTTCTACACCTTGTTCTCGCTGTTGTTCGGCATGGGGTTCGCGGTGATGGCGCAACGCGCCCAGCAGGCGCAGCGCCCGTTCCTGGGCATGTATCTGCGCCGCAGTGCCGGCCTGCTGGTGATCGGTCTTGCCCATGCGGTGCTGCTGTGGTCGGGCGATGTGCTGGTGACCTATGCGCTGCTGGCGCTGCTGTTGCTGGCCACCCGCTCCGTGCCCACGGCCACGCTGCCGTGGTTTGCGGTGTTCGTGTACCTGTGTGCGCCGGGGTTGATCCTGCTCTATGGCGCGGTGGGTGCGCTGGCCCAGGCGGATCCCGCCGCCGCGGCCGAGTGGAACGCGGCGATGCGCGAGGTGGCGCAGCAGGCGGTGGCCAATGTGCAGGCGCAGCGCAGTGCGCTGGGCAGCGGCACCTATGTGCAGGCCACCGTGCAGCGTTGGCACGATCTGCGCGAGGCCTTGATCGCGCTGACCATCAACGGCCCGGCCATGCTCGGGATGTTCCTGCTGGGTGGCTGGTTTGTGCGCAGCGGGGCGATTGCCGCGCCCGAGCGCTTCGTGCGTCTGTTCGGTTGGCTGCGTTACGGCGTGTTGCCACTGGGGCTGGCGCTGATGCTGGCGAGCTACCGGCTGGAGCCGTGGATGGACCCGGCCCGGCTGGATCTGCGGCTGTCGTTGGCGTTCGCGCTGGCACTGCTGGGCGGGGCGATGATGTGCCTGGGCTATGCGGCCTGGGTGATGCGTTTTGCAGCGCAGCTGCGCTGGCTGGCACCGGCCGGGCGCATGGCCTTGAGCAACTATCTGCTGCAGTCGCTGCTGTGTACGAGCATCTTCTACGGCTATGGCCTGGGCTATTTCGAACAGTTGCCACGTGCGTGGCAACCGCCATTTGCGCTGCTGCTCTTTGCAGTGCAGGTGGCCCTGAGCCACCTGTGGTTACGCTGGTTCCGCTTCGGTCCGGTGGAGTGGCTGTGGCGCTGCGTGACCTACCTGCAGGTGCCGCCACTGCGGCGTCATGCTGGCGCTGCGGGCTGACGCATGAGCAACGCACGCGTGGATGTGGTGGTCATCGGCGCCGGTGCAATCGGGCTGGCCACCGCGCGTGCGTTGGTCGGTGCCGGCCGGCAGGTGCAGGTGCTTGATGCCGGCGCGATCGGCGGGGCAACCTCGTATGGCAACTGCGGCACCATCACGCCCAGCCATGCGCCGCCGCTGGCAGCGCCGGGCATGCTTGGCCAGGCGCTGAAATGGATGTTCACGCCGGATGCGCCGCTGTACATCCCGCCGCGGCTGGATCCCACGCTGTGGCGTTGGTTATGGCGCTTTGCACGGCGCTGCAATCAGCGCGATTGGCGGGCCAGCGTGCAGGCGCGCGCTGCGCTGCTACACGATGCACGCCTGCGGCTTGCCCACTGGATCGAACGCGACGGGCTGGACTGCGAATTCCGCAGCGATGGCTTGGACTATGTATTCGGCGATGCGCGCAGGTTCGAACATTACCGTGCCGAATGCGCAGCGTTGGCGCAGTGGGGTATCCAGGCACAGGCCATCGACGGCGAAGACTATGTGCGGGACGACCCCGCCTTTCGCCAGGGGATTGCCGGCGCGATCCACTTCCCCGGCGATGCGCATCTGCGCCCCGAACGCTACACCGCCGAGCTGGCACGCGTGCTGCGCGCACGTGGCGGCGTGATCCAGGAACACTGCCGTGTGCACGCCGTGCGTCCGGATGCGCAGGGCGTGTGCCTGCACACCGCGCACGGACAACTGCATGCGCGCGAGGTGGTGATCGCCACCGGGCCGTGGTCGCCGCAACTTGCTGCACAACTGGGGCTACGGCTGCCGGTGCAGGCCGGCAAGGGGTATTCGATCACCTATAGCGCGCCGGCGCAGATGCCAAAACGCCCGGTGGTGCTGAAGGATCGTTGGGTGTTCGTGGTGCCATGGCGCGACCGCCTGCGGATCGGCAGCACCATGGAATTCTCCGGCCACAACAGCCAACTCAACGCGACACGCCTGGCAGCGCTGGAGCGCGCGGCAGCGCAATTCCTGCATGCGCCGAAAGGCCCTGTCGAAATCGAACGCTGGTATGGATGGCGCCCGATGACCTGGGACGATGTGCCGGTGTTGGGCGCGGTGCCGCGCAGTCCTCACGTCTGGCTCGCGGCCGGCCATGGCATGCTCGGCATCAGCATGAGTACTGCAAGTGGACAACTGATGGCCGACCTGATCACCGGGCGCGCACCCGCGCTGGACCCGCATCCCTACCGCGCAGAGCGTTTTGCATGAGCGCACGTTACGACTACGACGTGGTGGTGCTGGGCGGTGGCTCCGGTGGTCTTGCCGCGGCATTCCGCGCAGCCAAGCATGGCGCGCGCGTGGCGATCATGGAGCCGGGCGAGCTCGGCGGAACCTGCGTCAATCTCGGCTGCGTGCCGAAGAAGGCGATGTGGTTGGCGGCCGATCTGGCGAGCAAGATCGAACTGGCCGGTGCACTCGGGTTTGATGTGGTGCGCCCGACCTTGACCTGGCAGGAACTGGTCACCCACCGGCAGGGCTACATCGGCAATATCCACGCCAGTTACCGGCGCCGCCTCGACGATGATGGTGTGGTGCTGATCCCGCAGCGTGGCGTGTTGCAGGACCGGCATACCTTGATGGGCGCCGACGGCGTCCCCGTCACTGCCGAGCACATCGTCATTGCCACAGGTGCACATCCATTGCGCCCGCACGTGGAGGGCGCCGAGCATGGTCATGTGTCCGACGACTTCTTCAACCTCTGCCATGCGCCGGACCATGTGGCCATCGTTGGAGGCGGCTACATCGCGGTGGAGATTGCGGGGCTGTTGCAGGCGCTTGGCAGCCGCGTGCATCTGTTCGTGCAGGGCGAGCGGTTGCTGGAACGCTTCGACGCCGAACTCACGTTGCAGCTGGCCGATAACCTGCGCCATCTCGGCGTGCGCCTGCACTTCGGTTTCCGCACCACCGGTGTGCAGCGCGATGACACGGGCAAGCTACGCATGCGTGGCCACAGTGCGCATCCGGGCGAGTTGGGCAACGATGTCTTTGACCAGGTTTTCTTTGCGATTGGCCGCCGTGCCAACACCGCCGGGCTGGGCCTGGAAGCGCTCGGCGTGGAACTCGGTAAGAAGGGCGAAATCGTCGTGGACGACGGCCAGACCACCAACGTGCCCAACATCCATGCGGTAGGCGATGTGGACGGCAAGGTTGGGCTGACGCCGGTGGCGATCGCGGCGGGGCGCAAGTTGATGGATCGCCTGTTCGGTGGTCAGCCGGATGCGCGCATGGATTACGACAACGTGCCCAGCGTGGTGTTTTCGCACCCGCCGCTGGGTGCGGTGGGCCTCACCGAAGAGCAGGCGCGTGAGCGCTACGACGGTGCGGTGCGCGTGTACCGCAGCAACTTCCGCCCGATGTTGCACGCATTGGCCGATGCGCCGCAGCGCAGCGTGTTCAAGCTGGTGTGCGTGGGCGAGGAAGAGCGCGTGGTCGGCGTGCACCTGCTCGGCGAAAGCGCCGACGAGATGCTGCAGGGCTTTGCGGTGGCGGTCAAAATGGGCGCCACCAAGCGCGACTTCGACGAGACCGTGGCGATTCATCCCACCTCATCGGAAGAAATTGTGTTGATGCATTGAGCACTGCATGTTGGCCGCATGCGTTTGCGGTGGCCGCGTGGCAATCAGCGCAGAGGTCAGTCCCGGCACGTTGTTGCTCTGGCAAAGCTGCAGGTCTCTCAGCAGCCCAGCAAGGCGTTGTTGTCCGATGGTGTGTGGTGCCTTATCACACGAGCGCGCAGCTGGCCTGACGCGCATTGCCTCCGAATGGCATCATCCGCGCATGCCGTCACCTCGCCCCTCCAAGACTCGTGTCGCCGGCTCGCATGCCGGTGACGTCTCCGCCACGCGCGCTGCCGAGCAGGTTCGGCTGCGGATTCTGGACGTGATCCGCGCCATTCCCGCGGGCGAGGTTGCAGGCTACGGGGAAGTGGCGATGCGTGCGGGCCTGCCAGGGCGTGCGCGCCTGGTGGCCAAGCTGTTGAGCAGCAACCAGGATGCAGCGTTGCCCTGGCATCGGGTGCTCCGCAGCGACGGGCGCATCGCGCTACCGGAGGGCTCTGCCGGCTACCAAGCGCAATGCCAGCGACTGCGTGCCGAAGGCGTGCCAGTGGAGCGGGGCAGGGTACGGCGTGCCACTGCAGCGCAACGGCTGGATGCGGCCGTGTGGGGTCCTTCATAAGCCTGCCGTTATGATGAGCGGCAGTCCCGAAGGATGCCGCCATGCTGCCCCAACTGCCGCCCGTCACCAAAGCCCTGCTGATCGCCAATCTCGGCATGTTCATCCTGCAATGGGCGCTGGGTGACCTGGGTGCCGGTCTGCTGCCGTCCGATGCGGCGCTGTCGCCGCTGATGTTGTGGCCGCTCTCCAATGGCTTCGATGCGTTCTCGCCGGGCGCCAGCTTCATGCCGTGGCAGCTGCTGACCTATGCGTTTCTGCATGGCGGGTTCAACCATCTGTTCTTCAACATGCTGGCGCTCTTCATGTTCGGCGCGCCGCTGGAACAGACCTGGGGCCAGAAGCGATTCCTGACGTATTACCTGGTGTGCGTGGCCGGCGCCGGCGTGTGCCAGCTGCTGATGGCCTGGTTCACCCAGAGCGGGGCACCGGTGCTGGGCGCCTCTGGGGGGGTGTTTGGCTTGTTGCTCGCCTACGGCATGTTGTTCCCGAACCAGCGGGTGATGCTGCTGTTTCCGCCGATCCCGATGAAGGCACGGACCTTCGTGATCGTGTTCGGTGCGATCGAGCTGCTGCTTGGCGCAACCGGTTGGCAGCCGGGCGTTGCCCACTTCGCACACCTGGGCGGCATGCTGTTCGGGTGGTTGTTGATCCGCCACTGGCGCGGCCAGCCGCCCTTCGGTGGCAAGCGCGGCAAGGGGCGCAAGCCGCCGCTGCGTGTGGTGCGCTGAATCAAGCGACGCAATGCGCTGTGAACCTGTAGGCGCGGCCTTGGCCGCGACGGGGTTTGTCGGTAACGCTCCATCGCGGCCAAGGCCGCTCCTACAAAGCGTGCTTGGCGGTGGTGAGCAACGCGACGGTTCAAAATCCAGACAAAAAAGAGCGCGGATTCCGCGCTCTTTTTTATTACTGCCGATGACGCAGGGCGCTAACTCAGCGCCAGATCTTCAACTGGTCTGCATCCACACGCTGCATCGGCTGGCCCGGCTTGCAGCTGAAGGTGGCACCGAACTCCGGCAGGTTGGACAGCGGGCCGTTGGTGCGCCACTGGCCAGGTGCACGGATGTCAGCACTGGCACGCTGCACCGCTTCGTTCGGTGACAGCTGCTGCGCCCACAGGCCGGCCCAGGCGGTGAAGAAGGCCTGCTTGTCGGCCTGGGTTGCCGCCGGCTGCGCCTTGCTGAAGGCCTGCCACGCCAACTCCACGCCGGCCAGATCGGCCAGGTTTTCTTCGGCGGTCTGTGCGCCATTGACCTTGGCATTGGGCACGCCCGGGTAGGCGTAGGCACCGTACTGGTTGGCTACCTTGCCAGTCAGCAGCGTCCAGCTGCTCTTTTCGGCGGGCGTCCACCAGCTGCGCAGTTCGCCCTTGGCATCGACCAGCGCACCCTTGGCATCGATGGCACGCGTCATTTCATGCGCCACCAGCGCGCCGTAGGCACCGTATTGTGCAGCCGGCGTGGCGCCGGTGCTCAAGACCGGCGGCTGCAGCACCGCAGCGGTGATGATCAGGCGGTTCTGTGCGATGTCGTAGGCCAGCGCCGGCTGCTGCGGCAGCACGTCCCAACGGCGGTCGGCGTTGCCCTTGCCGATGCGCTTCATTTCTTCGCGGTGACGCCAGGTGGAGGCGATCAGCATGTTGGCGCCGAAGCTGCCACGGCCCATCGGCTGCACGGTGTAGTCGAGGTCGCGGCGCGGTGCGCCCACTTCGATCTTCATGGCGCTCAGCTTGGCCTTGGCTTCGGCGATGACCTCGCCATTGCCCCAGCCGGTGCGCTCCAGCGCGGCCAGCTGCGCATCGCGGATCTGGTCGGCGATGGCTTCGGCCTGGCGGCGGGTGTCGCTGCTGAGGTAACGGCTCACGTACTCGCGGCCGAGCATCGGGCCGGCGGCCACGTTGATGGCATCGAGCACCTGCTGCCAGCGCTGCGGCGGCAAGGCGTCGCCACGCAGCAAGCGGCCGCGGAACTGGTATTCGGCGTCATGGAAGCTCTTGGACAGGTACGGCGCCATGGCATCGCCCACGCGCCAGCGCAGGTAGGCCTTCCACTGCTCGGGCTTGATGCTGACGATCATGCTGTCGAGCTGCTTGAACATCGCCGGGTCGGCCATCGACACCAGGTCGTCCTTGACACCCTGGGCCTCGAGGAAGTCGCCCAGGCGCAGGTTCTTGTACTGCTTGGTCAGCTCCTTGGTGGCGATCGGCGCGTAGTTGTTGAACGGGTTGTTGATGCCCTGCACGGACTGCGCGCTGCGCGCCAGTGCGGTTTCGATCTGTAACACCGAGGCCGCATCGGCATCGAGCTTGTCGGCCGGGGTGCCGGTCAGCGCCAGGATCTGCTTGACGTAGGCGCGGTAGCGGCCCATCAGCGCCTGGGTGTCGGCGTCGGTGCGGGTGTAGAACGCCGGATCCGGCATGCCCATGCCGCCCTGCATGAAGTAACCGATGTGGCGGTCGAGCGCCTTCAGGTCCACGTCCGGGCCGAAGTTGAAGCCGACCGGGATACCGACCTGGTGCAGCGCGGCGATCGAAGCGGGCACATCCTTGGCCTTCTTGATCGCATCGATGCGCGACAGCAACGGGGCGATCGGATTGGAACCGTCCTTTTCCACGGCGGCCTCATCCAGGCCGCTGGCCCAGAAGTCGCCGAGCAACTTCTGCACGTTTCCTTGCGGGCTGTTCATCGCCGCATCCAGCAGCTCGCGCTGCTGCTGCAGGGCGCGGTCGGACAGCTGGCCCAGCGCGGTGACCGCGCCAGCCTGCGGCACCGGGTTGCTCTTGAGCCAACCGGCATTGGCGTAATCGTAGAAATCGGTGCAGGCGGCCGGCACAGCCGGGGCCTTGGGGGCTGCCTTCTTCTTGCGAGCGGCGTCGGCGTCAGGGGCGGACAACAGCGTGATCAGGCTGAAGCCAAGAGCGAGGGCAAGCGGACGAATGGTGGGCATCGAGACGAAGGGTGGCCAGATTGAAGTCGGCGGAGTTTAGCAAGGCTGCGCCTCGCGCAGGCAGGCCGCAGCGGCCGTTCGTCCGTGCGAGCGCTCGCTGGCATGAACGCGACAGGCCCGCGGGTGCGGGCCTGTGCGTGGTGCGTTGGCACTGGAAGCGATTGCAGGCGGCGCCTGCAACGAATTACCAGATCACCACGCGGTCTTTCTCCGGGCGCACCATTGCATCGCCCGGCTTGCAGGCGAAGGCGGTGGCGAACTGCGGCATGTTCGATGGTGATGCGATGGCGCGTAGCTTGGCTGGCGCGTGCGGGTCCGACGCCAGATAGACCAGCTGTTGTTGATCACGGACGCGTTGACGCCAGCTGCGGGCGAAGGCAAGGAAAAAGCGCTGGTCGGGGCTGTAGCCGTCGATGGCCTTGGCCCGTTCCGGATGCTGCTGCAAGGCGGTCTGCAACGCGTCATAGGCAACGTTGGTGCCGCCCAGGTCGGCGATGTTCTCGCCCAGCGTGAGTTTGCCGTTGACGTGCAGGGTCGGATGGCTGGGCAGGGGCGCATACGCATCGAACTGTTTGACCAACTGGTTGCTGCGTTGGTCGAACTTGCGCCGATCGTCTGCCGTCCACCAGTTGACGTTGTTGCCTGCACCATCGAACTGGCTGCCCTGATCGTCGAACCCGTGGGTGGCCTCGTGACCGATCACCGCGCCGATACCGCCGTAGTTCAACGCATCGTCGGCAGTGGCATCGAAATACGGAGGCTGCAGGATCGCCGCAGGAAAGTTGATCGAATTGGTCATCGGGTCGTAATACGCGTTGACCGTCTGCGGCGTCATCGACCAACGGCCGCGATCGGTGGGTTTGCCGATCTGCGCAATGTCGTAGCGATAATTGAACGTGTCAGCCGCCTGCAGGTTGCCGTAATAGTCGCCGGGTGTGATCTGCAACCCCGACCAGTCACGCCAGGTGTCCGGATAGCCGATCTTGGGCAGGAAGGTCTGCCACTTGGCCAAGGCTTTGGCCTTGGTCTCGGCACTCATCCAGTCGACCTGTTCGATACGTGTCTTGAGCGCCGCGCGAACGTTGTCGACCAGTTCGCTGGCGCGTTGCTTGGCATCTGGCGTGAACACCTTGGCCACATAGAGCTGCCCAACGCCTTCGCCCATTGCGCCGTTGACCGAACGCAGCACGCGCTTCCAGCGCGGCAGCTGCTCTGGCTGCCCGGACAGCGTCTTGCCATAGAACGCAAAGCGATTATCGGCAAATGCCTTGCTCAAGCGCGTGGATGCGTCATCGATCGCATGGAAGCGTAGGTAGGCCTGCCACTGCGCAATGGGCGCGCTGGCCAATGCCTGATCGAACGCGGCAAAAAACCGTGGCTGCGCGAGCGAGAAGCCGCTGCCGACCGGTACGCCTTGGGTGGCGAAAAAATCCTCCCACGGAAAGTGCGGAGTGAGCTTGTCCGCCTCGGCGAGGGTGACCAGGCGGTATTGGTTCTTTGGTTCACGCGCGTCCACGGGGGCCAGCGATGCGGCAGCCAGGCGCGTTTCGAGCGCAAGCACGTCGTTTGCCTGTGTCTTGGCCAGCGCGGCAGGGGTGCCGGTGAGTTCGAACGATTTGGCGATGTAGGCAAGGTAGGCTGCGCGGATCGGCGCGTGCTCCGCACCGGTGTAGTAGTCCTTGGTTGGCAGGCCAAGGCCACCTTCCTGTGTAAACGCAATCTGCTGGTCGGCATTGTGGAAATCTGCACCGGCACCGAACGCAAAGACCTGTGCGTCGCCTTCGCCATGCCGGCTGATGATGTAGGCAGCGACATCTTTGCCGGAGTGCAATGCGGCGATCTTATCCAGCTGCGGCTGGATCGGCTTGGCACCGGCGGCTTCGATTGCGGCCTCGTCCATGCCGGACGCATACAGCGCGCCGATCTTTTGCTCCAGCGATGGGGCCTGTGTACCGGCCTGTTTCGCCGCGGCTTCAAGCAGCTCGCGTTGGATCAGCAGGCTTTTTTCAGTCAGGAGTTCGTCGATGCCCCAGCTGGTGTGGTCGGCCGGAATCGGATTGGCCTTGGCCCAGGCGCCATTGACGAACTCGTCCAGGTTCTGGCACGCGCTGGCTGCAGGGCCCAGCTCGCTGATATCGAATGCGGGTGTGTTTGCTGCCGTGGTGGGCGGCGCGGCAGGCGCCGCAATGGCGGCTGATGCAGGGGCGCTCTCTGCATCGGAGGTGCGCTTGCAGCCGGGCAGGGCCACCAGCAGGGCCAGGGCAAGGGTGGAGGTCTTGAGCAAGGGCATGTCTGGCATCAGCGAGGAGATGAATGCCGAGCATAAGCGGACTCGGCCTTGCGAACGCCGGGATTGAGGTTTGTTGAGCTTGGTCTGGCGATAGCGGTTCACGAAGCGCATCCAGTGACTGGATGCTGCGATGGCAATCCATGCCAGTGCTCCACAAGCAGTTGTCTTGAGCGTGCCTGGTAAAGCACTCCCGAGAGCGTTGCAGCGAGATTGGTTGCCGAAGTGACGTGCCGACTTTCAATTGAGGCATTTGCACTGCCAGCGCGGAATAACGAGGTTGCACGCCCGCCAACGGCGCCACAGCACGCACAAAAAAAAGCGGCGACCCGAAGATCGCCGCTTTCTCTTAACACGGTTGCACGATTACCAGATCACAACCTGCTGATCGCCTTGACGCACCATCGCATCGCCCGCCTTGCACGAGAATGCGGCGGCAAATGCCGGCATGTTCGACGGCGCGCCGATGGCGCGGAAGTTGGCCGGCGCGTGCGGGTCGGTCTTCAGGCGCACCACCAATTCTTCCGGGGTGAAGTTGCGACGCCACACCGTCGCCCAGTTGAGGAAGAAGCGCTGGTCGCGGGTGATGCCGTCGCTCTTGGGGTCGTCCTTGCCGGCGGTGGCGGTCTTCATCGCGTCATAGGCGGTGTTGAGGCCGCCCAGGTCGGCGATGTTCTCGCCCAGGGTCAGGTCGCCCTTGACCTTGTCGCCTGCCGGCGTGCGGTAGCTGTCGAACTGTGCCACCAGCTTGCCGGTGCGTGCCTTGAACGCGTCCAGATCCTTCTGCGTCCACCAACCCGGATCGGCGATGAAGTTGCCATCGGCACCGAAGCGGCTGCCCTGGTCGTCGTAGCCGTGGGTCATCTCATGCCCGATCACCGCACCGATGCCGCCGTAGTTCATTTCCTCCGGCGCATTCGGGTCGAAGAACGGCGGCTGCAGGATGGCGGCCGGGAACACGATCTCGTTCTGCAGCGGGTTGTAGTAGGCGTTGACGGTCTGCGGGCTCATGCCCCATTCGGTCTTGTCCACCGGCTTGCCGATCTTGGACAGGTTCCACTTGTAGTTGAACTCGGATGCCGCCATCACGTTGCCCAGGTAGCTGTCACGGCTGGTGCTCAGGCCGTTCCATTCACGCCACTTTTCCGGGTAGCCGATCTTGGGCGTGAAGCTTTCCCACTTGGCGATCGCCTTGGTCTTGGTCTCCGGGCTCATCCAGTCGAGCTTTTCGATGCGCGCCTTCAGTGCGGTGCGCAGGTTGGTCACCAGGGTTTCCATCTTGGCCTTGGAATCGCCCGGGAAGGCGACCTTGACGTACATCTGGCCCAGCGTTTCGCCGGCCTGGCTGTTGATGGTGGCCAGCACGCGCTTCCAGCGCGGCTTGATTTCCTTCTGGCCGCGCAGGGTCTTGTTGTAGAACGCGAAGCTCTCATCGACGAACGGCTGGCTCAGGAACGGCGAGGCGCCATCGACGGTGTGGAAGCGCAGGTAGGCGCGCCAGATGGCCGGGTCGGTGTCGGCGATCATCTTGCTCACTTCCTGATGGAAGGCCGGGATCGCCAGCGAGAACATCTCCGGCGTGGTCACGCCCTGCGACTTGAAGAACTCGGTCCACGACCAGTTCGGAGTCAGCTTGTCGGCCTCGCCCGGCGAGATCGGGTTGTAGGCCAGCGAGGCATCGCGCGACATCTGGGTGCTGGTCTTGGAGACCTTGGCCAGACGGGTTTCGAATGCGACGACCTGCTTGGCCTGCGCGGTGGCATCGGCGGCGGCAACGCCAGACAGTTCCAGCACCTTGGCGACGTGCGCCTGGTAGGCGTCCAGCTTGGCCTTGTTGCCGGCGCTGGTGTAGTACTCCGGGTCCGGCAGACCCAGGCCGCCCTGCATCGCATAGGCGATATTCTGGCTGGACTTCTTGAAGTCCGCCTCGGCGCCGAAGCTGAAGAGTTCGTTGTTGCCCTTGGCCGCGCTGCTGCGCAGATAGTCGACCAGCTTGGCCTGGTCGCTGATGGCATCGATCGCGGCCAGTTCCGGCTTCAGCGGCTCGATGCCCTGGGCATTGATCTTGGCTTCGTCCATGCCGGTGGACCACAGGTCGCCGACGATCTTTTCGACGCCGGTAGCACCGGTGTCTGCAGCGGCCTGTTCGGCCAGCTGCTGCTGGATCGCGTTGGAGCGCTCATCGAGCATTTCGAACGCGCCCCAGCTGGTGCGGTCGCCCGGCACCGGGTTGGCGGCCAGGAACTTGGCATTGGCGTAGGCGTTCAGATCGGTACAGGCATTGCCGTTGGGATCCAGATCGGCAGCAGTGAACTGATTCACCGCCGGCAGCTTGCTTTGGTCCAGGGTCAGCGTCTTGGATGCGGCGGCCGCGCTGGCAGCGGCATCAGGCGCGGTGGCCGGTGCGGCGTCTTCGGGCTTCTTGCAGCCGCTCAGCGCGGCGGCGGCGACCAGGGACAGCGTCAATAGATGAGGGGTACGAATCACAAGGGCTCCAGGAGCAACAGTCAATTGGGAAGCCCCGTCACAGCGGAGCCGTGGCGGCACTCTACCTTTCTGTATGACAGCACGCATGGTGTCGAAGGTCATGGGTGGGGCACGCAGGTCAACGTGGCCTCTCGTTCTAGCAGGCTTCGGACAAAAAAACGGCCCCTCGCGGGGCCGTGGAGAGCATTACAGCCGTTACTTCTTACGCCAGCTTCCGGGGCTTGGAGCAGCTATCAAAACGACTGCGCAGCCGCCAGGCGGGCGCGGCCGGTGCTCGGAATCTCGTGTACCCCCGTACATTCCGGTTCCTCCGCGCCGTCCACACCCACCTGACGACTGCTCGCTCTGTTTTGTCAGCCGCTCTTAGAAGTCATACGAAGCAGACAGGCGAACAAAGCGCGGCGGGTTGAAGTAGGTCCCCATGCCATAGGTGTTGGACACGGTGAAACGGTCGTCTCCATACACTGCCTCGGCACGCGTTGCATCGCGGTCGTTGATGACGTTGAACACCTGCAGGCCGATGGCCAGCTTATGATCGGCAAACGCAGGACGGTAGGTAACGCCCAGGTCGAGATTGGTCAGCCAAGGCGTCCGGCCAGCGTCACCCGGCCGCGAGGGAGTACCAGCGCAATAGTGATATGCCGACTCGTAGCCGATCGGATCCTGCTCGCCCTGGCCGAAATAGCCCAGGCATGACTTTGGGGTTCCCGACAGGACACGAAGGGTTGCCGATGCCATCCACTCGGGAGTGAACTGATAAGCGCCAAACGCCTTGAACTGGTGACGGCGATCATTGGCCAGGTTGCCACCTGCGTAATACATCAGTTCTGCCGAATCCCAATCCTGCGTCTTGGACACGTCTGCCTGGCCGAGATCGGATTTCACCTGGCCTTCGGTATTGCCGTAAAGATGCGACCACGTGTAGTCAACCCGAGCAAACCACTTTTCGTCAAACGGATGCTCCAGGAATAGGTCGACTGACACGTAGTTGCGCTTTGCACCACTCGTAAAGCCCCAGTCTTCCTGGGACATGCGTACCTGCGTGCGGCCAGATCCATCAACATTTGCCAGATTGTAGGTGTTGGTCTCGCCCGGATTGAACATGACACAACCCGGAATCGCAACGCTCGACGCACTGACGCCGCTGGCCTCCAGCTTGTCGGCCATCCGGCCGGTATCACAGACGTCATCGATTGCAGTTTGCAACTTGCGGTACGTCACCTTGGCACCGGAATTCCAGCTTTGGCCCAAAGTCTTTTCGAAGCCTACTAGGAACTCGTCCTGGTACTGCGACTTCAGATCGCTCGGCGCGAAGGAGTTGGGATCTGGTGTCTGACCGTACTCGCCGTTTGACGACACCGGGCCCGGTCCGAGGGCCGTCAGGCCGGTCGGCTCGCCGTTTGCGTCCAGTCCCGAATATGCGAAGTATTCATCGGTATAGGTGGAGGCCGATGCGCCGCGAACCGCGACACTGTTAGGCAGCGCCAGATAGTAGCGGCCCGCATTTGCGTACAGCTTCAGCGACGAGTCGCCAAAGACGTCCCAGCTGACGCCCAGACGTGGGGCCCATTGGTCTCCGCTATCTACATACGGCTGACCTGCGCTGTTGAAGTTGGTGAACTTGTCGTTGCGGATACCGAGCAGCACCAGCCAGTTATCGCTGACTTGCCAGCGGTCTTCCAGGTAATAAGCCTTTTGCTCGACAGCCATGCTGGTGGTTGTGGTGAAGATGCGGCGCTGCGCATAGTAGCCGTCGCCACCCGATGGACCAACCCCGAGACTTGGACGAATGTCGACGGTCGGATCGGACTGACGTGCAAACAGCCACTGGTAGCCCGGGCCGGTCGTGCGGACACCTTCGTTGGAGGCGTTGAAGTACATGTTGTCCACGCCTGCAGTCAAATCGTGATCACCGATCCGATACTCCAGTTCAAGTCGCAAGCTGCGGGTCTTGTTCTGTGGGAGATTGGCCTTGGTCCGATTGCTCGCCTGATCATTCGTGATCGGTGTGCCACCCGTCAGTGCGGGGTTCTGGTTGGTTACGTTCTGAAGATAGGGAAGCGCGGAAACGTACGGATTGCTCTGCAAGTTGTCCTGACGGCTACGCCCCCAAGTGGCATTCAACGTAAGGTCGTCCGTCAGATAGCCGGTGTACTTGAAGATGTCGTAGCGATCTTTGATCTTGTACGTATCGGCAAATGTGCCACTACGCCCGCCGCCTGACAGGGTGTCGTAATCGAAGTCCGTGTAATAACCGGCGCGGCGGTCCGTACTCTCGATACGGGTGTATTCAAGGATATTGCTGTCGTTGATATTCCAGTCAATCTTGCCGTAGAACTTCGGCGCGCTGTACGCGTAGTTGTTACGTCCCAGAACGCTGGCCGCACTGGAGTTCGTCGACACACCTTCGGTTTTGTCGGATTCACCGGCAACGAACACAAACAATTTGTCTTCGATCAACGGGCCACCAGCGTATGCGCTGTAGACGGTACGCGTTGCGCCATCGTCCTTGCGGCTGCGATACAGCGTGCCCGGCTGATCGGGATTGGTGTATTCAAACCGGTCTGGCAAGGTGTTGTTGGGAAAGCGTACATTTTCAGGCGAACTCGCCAACGACTTTGGCTCCCAAACTGCCTGGGCACCGAAGTGCCATTCGTTGGTGCCGCGCTTGCCGACTTGGTTAATGACGCCACCGGTGGAACGACCATAACGGGCGCTGTAGCCGCCGGTGTAGGTCTCCTGCTGATCAATCGCACCGTACGGCAGGCTCACGCCGCCAAGATTGCTGAGCGGATTACTGACATTGAATCCGTTGATGTAGTAGGCATTTTCGGTGACGCCTGCGCCGCCAAACGACACAACCGAACGCGAGCCGTTGTCAAATGCACCGCTGCCTGCCACGGCACCCGGTGCCAGCAATGCGATTGCCTCAGCGCTGCGCCCCAGGGGGAGAATTGCAAGCTGTTGTGAGGTAATGACCGAGCGCGAGCTGGTGGAGCTGACATCGATCTTCGGCGCATTGGCGGCGGTCACCGTGATTGCGCCGAGCGTTGTGGCGTCGGCAGTACTTGAGCTGCCGGCATCCGCAAACGACACTTCGGTGCCGGAACCGACGCGCAACTGCACGTTCTTGCGGGTATCGACGACCTGATCACCGCGCTTCAGCGTGACGGTGTAGGCGCCCACCGGCAACGAACCTAGGTTGTAGCGGCCATTCGCATCGATGGTGATGGTGCGGCTGAGGCCTGTATCGCTTTGCACAACGATGGTGCTGCCGGCTTCGCTGGGGGCGCTGCCGTAGATGCTGCCGGTGGTGCTCTGCGCATACACCGCGCCGTTGGCTAGGCACGCACCGAGCACGACAGCGAGAGCGGTGCGCTTGAGGACCTGGCGACGAAATTGATTGCTCATTCCTGACCTTTGAACTGGGGAATCGGGAGAAGTGGCGGTCACCGAGGAGTCAGATGGCCTTAACCCGAACGTAATGAATCTGTGCCCGCCGTTGCAATAGCTATCAACGGTTCATTAATGAAATGACGGACATCCGCGTTGAAAGTGCGGAAGTCAGCACAATTTGTTGCCAGTTCGCACAATGCATGACGATCGGCGTCTGTGAATTCATCTTCGTAATCTCTTCAGATAACAGCCGATTAATGTGAGATCCATCAGCTATTGGTTTCAGTAAAAAACGAATAAGTACTGCAATAGGTTTCGAAAGAAACTAAAAAGGCCCCGACAAGCGGGGCCCTCCGGTGCTGCGGTTGATGCCAGCACTCAGAACTTCACAGTCGTTCCCAGGTAGAAGAACCGGCCCACGTTGTCGTACAGCGCGGAAGTAAAGTCCGAACCGAAGTAGTTACGCGGCGGGTCCTTGTCGAAGGCGTTGTCGATGCCGAGGTAGACGTCGATCTTCGAGCCGGGGAACTGATAGCCGAACTGGAAGTTGTGGTAGGTGTACGAGCCGTTGCGGATCGGGCTGGCCGAGCCCGGGTTGCTGTTGTAGCTCTCCGGGGTCACGCGCAGGTTGCCGTCCACATAGTTCATGTCCCACGAGGCGCGCCATTCGTTCCAGTTGTATTTGGTCTGGAACTGCGCACGCCAGCGCGGGTCGGTCACGTAGGTCACGTACTCGTCGTACTCTTCCGGGAAATCCTGGAACACCCATTCGCGCGACTGGATCAGCCGCGTGCCGACCAGGCGCAACACGGTGTTGCCTTCGCCCAGCTGGAAGCGGTAGTCCATTTCCAGATCCACGCCGACACGACGCGAGCGCGCCAGGTTTTCGTTGAGCGCCTGCCACCCGATGATGCTGTGTTCGGGATAGATCCGGCCTTGCGGGTCGGTGAAGCCACCCAGCGGTGCGCGCTGCACGAAGCCGCAGAAGCTGTTGTTGATGCCGCCCGGGTTGTCCACGCAACGCGTGGCATTGGTTTCGGCCGTCACCGAGCCAATCGCGTCCTGCAGGTCGATGCGCCAGTAGTCAACCGACATGCCGAAACCTTCGAAGAACTCCGGCTGCCACACCAGCCCGTACGACAGGCTGCGCGCGCGTTCCGGCTTCAACTCCGGATTGCCGCCGCTCACGCCGGGGCGGTTGGCGGTGTAGGTATCGATCCAGCCCACCGGAACGCCCAAGGCGCTGCAATTAGCCTGGCGTAGCGCCACATCGCCGGCGGTGCCGGGACGATTGCTGTTGCTGGAGAGGTAATTGCAGGGGTCATTGATGGTGGCGAAGTTTTCGCTCTGCGAGTCGTACAGCTCACCGATGCTGGGCGCGCGCACCGCCTGGGCCAGCGTGCCGCGCAGACGCAGCGACGGGATGATGGTCCAGTCCAGACCAATGTTCCAGGTCTTGGTCGAGCCGATGCTGCTGTAGTCCGAATAGCGGCCGGCCAGATCCAGTGCGAGCCGATCCACGCCGGGCAAACCCGCCAGCAGCGGAATGGTGCTCTCCACGAACACTTCCCGCACGGTGTACTCGCCGCCGCTGTTCGGGATGGCGTTGAGGAAGGTCACGCCCGATGCGGCCAGCGGATCGGTGATTTCTTCGCTCTGTTCCTTGCGGTATTCCACGCCACCGGCGATGCCGATGTCACCGGCCGGCAGCGACAGCAGGTTGCTGTTGGCCACCGAGGCGCTGAAGACCGTCTGCTGGATCTTGGCTTGCGAGCGGGCGATGGTGTTGAACCATGCTGCTGCTTCCGGGCTTACCGCGCCGTTGCCGAACACGCTGAAGGGCACGCAGCCTTCGCGGGCCAGCGCCGAATACACGCGATTGGTGTTGGGGTTAATGGCGGTGGGATCGAGCGTGGTACGGCACACGATATTGCCGCTGGCGTCACGTGCCGCATCGATACCGGCCTGCCAGCGCTCGTTGATGCGGTTGTTGAGGTTCTGGCGGTCAACCGTGGTCTTGCCGTAGTTGGCGGAAACGTCGTAAGTCCAGTTGTCGGTGAAGTTACCTTCGGCGCCGAGCACTGCACGATAGGTCTTGCGTTCGATGTTTTCGCCGCGCCGACCGGCATCGACGTTGAAGCGATTCATCAGGATCTGCATGGCACCGCGTGAATCCATCAGCGCACCCAGTTCGGGACTGACATACGGGTTCTGCCGACGCACGCGCAGCGAGCTGTCGAAGGCGGGCTGGCCGAAGAATTCCGAATCGGTCTCGCTGTACTTGCCTTCGAAGAACAGGCGATGATTCTCGCTGAGCTCGAAGTTGACCATCGTGTTGACGCTCTTGCGATCGAAGCCGGGCTGCAAATCGGCCACGGCGTTGAGGTCGGCAAAGTCGCAATCCACGCACGAGGTGTTGCTCACCACGGTGCCGTCATAACGATTACGGCGGAACGTGCCGTCTTCATTGAACAGGTAGCGGTTGCCGTAGCTGGCCGGGTTGCGGAAATCGAAGGTGCCCAGGTTGAAGGTGCCGCCATAGCTGGTGGAATGGTTGCCACCGGGGCCGCTGAGCACGTTCTGCGGATTGCGTTCGCTTGGCGGACGGGTGGGGTCGTAGGCGGGGTTGGGCACCGTCACCAGGTATTCGCGGCCGATGGCGCGGTTGCCGCGACCAAAGCGATCCTGCTTGCTGTATTCGCCGGAAACGGCGATGTTGCCGCGCCCACCGGCAAAGTCGGTGCCTGCCGAGAAACTGGCGAAGGAGCGGTTGTAGTTGCCTTCGTCGGCCAGGCCGGTCTGCGCGCGGGTTTCAAAGCCGGTGAACGATTTCTTGAGGATGAAATTCACCACGCCCGCCACCGCGTCAGCGCCGTACACCGCCGAGGCGCCGCCGGTAATGACTTCCACGCGCTCGACCCATTCCACCGGAATGGTGTTGACGTCGACCGCGGTGGAGCCCGGGCTGGAACCCACATGGCGACGACCGTTGACCAGCACCAGCGTGCGATCCACGCCCATGCCGCGCAGGTCGAGCAGGCCCAGGCCCGCGGTGCCGATGAAGCGGGTGGAGTTGCCCAGCGTGTAGCTCGGCGCCAACGCCGGCATGCGTGCCATCAGGTCGCTGATGGTGGTGGCACCGGTGGCGCGGATTTCTTCGGCGGTGATCGCGGTGACCGGCGAGGGGGTGACAAAGCCGGTACGCGCGATGCGCGAGCCGGTGACGGTCACCTTGTCCAGATCGGTGGTGTCCGGGGCAACGCCATTTTCGGACTGCGCAAGCGCCTGGCCTGCGGGGGCGACCAGCACGGCGAGCAACGCCGCGCTCAAACGGTGACGACGGGTACGGTGCAGAGAACGACTCGACATGCCTTGCGGATCCTCGCTGGGTTGATGCGACGGCCGTGCTCGCTGAGCGCCGGCTGAACTGATTTTCGAACGTAACAATTCATTAATCGTGTGTCCACCTTTGTGAAATATGTCGCGCGTTGACACGGTTGAGGCAGCCGGCTCAGCAGGGCAAGGCACCACAATCGCTCAAGCAACAGCGGCTGCGCCGGTACACTTGGCGGTCCATGGCGGATCGCGCCGGCCGCTGTTGCCGCTGGGCGTCGTCGACTTCAGTTGGGTAAGGCAATGAGCAGAAAAATCACACGCGCAGCGCCAACTGCGCAGCCGAGGCGCCGCGCATGAGTACCGAGCGCAGGATCGCCGCGCACGCGGTGCAGGGCGCCCTTGCGCCGCACGCGCGCATCCGCAACGTGATTGCGGTGGGCTCGGGTAAGGGCGGGGTGGGCAAGTCCACGACTGCGGTCAATCTGGCGCTGGCGCTCCACCAGCAGGGCGCGCGGGTTGGTGTGCTCGACGCGGACATCTACGGGCCGAGCGTGCCGGCGATGCTGGGTTTGAGCGGCAAGCCCGACAGCCCGGACAACAAGTCGATCGAGCCATTGCGCGCGTTCGGCATCGAGGCGATGTCGATCGGGCTGCTCGTCGATCAGGACACACCGATGATCTGGCGCGGCCCGATGGCCACCTCGGCGTTGACCCAGCTGTTCAACGACACGCTGTGGGACGACCTGGATTACCTGCTGATCGATCTGCCGCCAGGCACCGGCGACATCCAGCTCACCTTGTCGCAGAAGATCCCGGTGGCCGGTGCGGTGATCGTCACCACGCCGCAGGACATCGCCACGCTGGATGCGCGCAAGGCCTTGAAGATGTTCGAAAAGGTCGAAGTGCCGGTGCTGGGCATCGTCGAGAACATGGCGGTGCACACCTGCTCCAACTGCGGGCATCGCGAACATCTGTTCGGCGAAGGCGGCGGCGAGCGCATGGCCGCGCAGTACGGCGTGCCGCTGCTGGGGTCGCTGCCGCTGGATATCGGCATCCGCGAGCAGGGCGATGCGGGCCAGCCGATCGTGATCGCCGCGCCGGAATCGGCAGCCGCGCAGGCCTATCTGGCGGCGGCTGCGCGGCTGTCGGAGGAGCTGGCCAAGCGCCCGCGCGCCAGCATCCCGATTTCTGCCTCGCTGCTCTAATGCGTCGGCCGGCCTCCGGTGCCGGCCGCTGGTAGAATTCGCCGTCTTCGCGCGGGCCGCTCGGCCCGCCGCCTTCCGTCTTCAAGGAACACCGCATGAGCATCAAGAGCGACCGCTGGATCAAGCGCATGGCCGAGCAGCACGCCATGATCGAGCCGTTCGAGCCCGGCCAGATCAAGCACGACGCCGCCGGCCAGCGCATCGTCAGCTTCGGCACCTCCAGCTACGGCTATGACGTGCGCTGCTCGCGCGAGTTCAAGATCTTCACCAACATCAACTCGACGATCGTCGACCCGAAGCATTTCGACCCGGGCAGCTTCGTCGATATCGAATCCGATGTCTGCATCATCCCGCCGAACAGTTTTGCGCTGGCACGCACGGTCGAATACTTCCGCATTCCGCGCGACACGCTGGTGGTGTGCCTGGGCAAGAGCACCTACGCGCGCTGCGGCATCATCGTCAACGTGACGCCGCTGGAGCCGGAATGGGAAGGCCACGTCACGTTGGAATTCAGCAACACCACGCCGCTGCCGGCACGCATTTACGCCAACGAAGGCGTGGCGCAAATGCTGTTTTTCCAGTCCGATGAGGTGTGCGAAACCTCGTACAAGGACCGTGGCGGCAAGTACCAGGGCCAGACCGGCGTGACCCTGCCGCGCACGTGATGCACTGGTGCGGCCGTGACCCTGCCTCAGCAGGTCACGGCCGTGCGCTGCCGGTAGCGCAGCAGTTGGCGCACGCCAGCGGCGATCAGAAACGCTGGCCACCAGGTCGACACCAGGTTGCCAAGATCGAAACGGGCCAGCCCGAGGTTATCCAGCAGGAATAAGCTGCCCAGCGTGATCAGAAACAGTGCAGGAATCAGGCGGTAGCGCATGGCGATGTCCTCGGTAGGTGTGAGGCCATGCTGCGCGCGATGCGCGCGCCGATCAGGTGCCGGAAGTCAACAATTGCGGATGACAAAGGTCATGTCGAAGACCGCAAGGTCATGACTGCATTGGTAACCATGTCGCCTTCGGTTGATCGCTGGCAATCAGGTCGTCGACGTCTTCAGGGGTGCGGAACCCCTGTTTTTTTACGGTGCAGTCGAATGCACATGAGGCTTCGCGCGTACCCTCACCGCCCCTTCGGGGCACCTTCTCCCGATGGAAGAAGGGATCTTGGCGCTCTGATTACGCACGGGGCTGATTGACTGCTCACCCCATTCCCAATTCCCGGCTACTTGCCCCGCCCGAACAACATCCCCACGCCGCAAGCGACCAGCGCGGCAGGCCACCAGGTGGCGATCAGCTTGCCCAGGCTGAGATTGGTCCAGCCCAGGTTATTGGCCAGGAACAGCAGGCCGACGAGGATCAGGATCAGCGCGGCAACGACATTGGATTTCATGCGGAAGGCTGGTTGAAAGACGGGCGCCTATCGTAGCCGTTGCGCCCATGCCGCGACACGCTCCTGCAGTGCGTCGGGCGCAAACCGGTGCGCGCTGCCGCTGCCCCACACCGGCCCGGGCCAGGCCGCATCGCCGGGATGGCGGCCGACCAGGTGCACATGCAGCTGGCGCACGATGTTGCCCAGCGCGCCGATATTGAGCTTGCTCACCTGCGGCTCGACTCGCAGCAGCTGCGAGAGCTGGTTGATCTCGGCCAGCAACAGACGCTGCTGGCCGCCATCCAGGTCGATCCACTCGCTGACCTCGGCCACCCGCGGCACCAGCACCAGCCACGGGAAGCGGGTGTCGTCCATCAGCCGCACCTGCGACAGCGGGCCGTCGGCGACGAAGACGCTGTCGGCGGCCAGCCGCGCATCCAGTTCAAAGGCGCCCGTGGCGGGCGCATTCGAGACGGGTCCGCTCATCCCAGGTGGGCGTCGAAGAAGCCCAGGGTGCGCTCCAGCGCCCGCTCGGCGCTGTCGGCGTCGTAGTGGTTCGGGTCGATGCTGCGGTTGAAGGCGTGCCCGGTCGGGTAGACGAAGGTCTCCATCTGCGGCAGCTTTTCGCGGTGCGCCTGGATCGCTTCGGGCGGAATGCTGCTGTCCTGCTCCCCGAAGTGGAACATCACCGGCGCCTTGGGCGTTTCGTCCAGCAGCTGCGTATTGCGGCCGCCGTAGTAGCTCACCGACGGCAGGCCCAGGCGGATCGCCGACAGCAGCGCCACCGAGCCGCCCCAGCAATAGCCCACCGTGCCCACCTTGCCGGCACGGGTCAGCAGGGTGGCGGCAGATTTCACCACCTCCACCGCGCGCTCCAGGCCGACTGCATTGGCCAGTGCCAGGCCGCGCTGCAGGCTTTGCTGGTCGTAGGGCAACTGCACGTCCTTCTCTTCCAGGTCGAAGAAGGCCGGTGCCAGGACTTCGTAGCCGCGCGCGGCATAGTCGTCGGCCACCGCGCGGATATGTTCGTTGACGCCGAAGATCTCCTGAATCACCACCAGGCCGCCGCGCGGGCTGGTGGTCGGAGTGGCGTGCCAGGCGGCGACCTGGCCGTCGGGGGTGTCGAGCGTGGTCCAGTGACCCATGGAAAATCCTGCTGCAATACGGGGAGCGCGCATTATCAGCCGAATCGGCGACGCGAAAGGTGAGGAAGATGTTGCCACCAGGCGGCCGCAGGCCAGCGCGGTTCAGGACGCCGGCCCGGTGCCGCCGCTGGCGTAATTGAGCCAACGGAAGCCGTGGTCCGCGTTGGAACAGCCGCGGGCCGCACTTGCCGCAGTTCTGAGCATTGAGGCGTGTAGGTCTACTGGTGAACCTGGTTCATAACCGTGGCAATACCCTCCAGCGTTTCCAAGACAACCTTCTCCGGACTGACGCGCTTTCCCCCAAGAAATGACGCTGGCAGGCGGCTTGCTTCACCAACGGGCGGGGCAGGCGGCAAACCGTGCCGTTGCAGCGCCCAATCCATCGCAAGACGCGCTGTCCGGCCATTTGCGTCATTGAAAGGATGCAGACTGACCAAGCGCTGGTGAAGCTGTGCGGCAAACTCGATATGTCCCAACGCGTCACGCGCATGCGCTTGCTGTTCACTATGTTCGAGCCATCCGGAAAACTTCGCCATTTCGTCTTTCAGGGTCTCGGGCGGAGGGTACCGACACTCCGTCCATGTAATGCTAGGGGCAGCTTGTACGCCGACCTTGCGCAGTTGGCCGCCAATTGGGTCATTATCATCATCCCCCTCGGGGAGCAGCAGTTGGTTTAGTTTGAAAATCCGATCAAGTGTGATCGGTGCCCCTTCCTCTGCCCAACTGCTGACCTTCTCTGTGGCAGTCTTCCACGCGGCGGAGGCTTTGTGATCTTGACTGGAAAGTGTGGTCGATGCACCCTCACGCATTTGATCAACCCGTGCTCGCGCTTGCGGCGATAGATGATGCGATAGCGCGGCCCACCGGTCGCGCAGCGCTGAAGCTTGGTAGGACAACCTCTGTCTGGTCTCTGGATCGAACGTCGGCGCCTTGAATATTCGATGCATCAATCCCAATCGCGTCTGTGTGCTGTGCACAGCTACATCGTCCAGGTTCATATGCGGCGACAGCTCACTCAGTTCAATATTGGCTGCAACATCCAGCTTTTTCAGCTGCGTCAAGTTGGCAAGGCTTGCAGGCAATTTATTGATCTTGCAACCGGGCACCACAATCGTAGTCAGGCTGCTGCATTGGCCAATCGAATCTGGAAGGGTTCTCAGTTCATTGAACGCGAGAGAAATCTCACTTAGATTCTTGAGTGCACCGATTTTCGATGGCAGTGCCGCAATGGAGCAACCGTCAGCGTTGATCCGCTCAAGGTGTTTGCAAAGGCTCAAGTCTTCTGGCAGACGCGTGAGGTTCACGTTGTCCGCCACGTCGAGGTCTCGTAGGTGCGCAAGGCGGTGCAGTCCAGGCGGCAGCTGCGACAGGTTGAGGTCCCTGAGTGTCAGCTGCGTTCCAGCTTGTCCCGCATCTAAGCAACGCATAATCCGCTCCATGGCTTCGCGGCGCTGTTCGCGATGATCGCCCACTACTGGGGGCGCAGCACAACAACCCAGTTTGGCAAGTAGTGAGGGTTTAGTCTCAACGCGCTCGCACCAGGCTGCCAACTCAGCGTGCAGACGAAAACTTTCGTCGCTGGGCGAGGAGGAGCACTGCTGAAGGCCGTGCTTACTGCTGCGTGATTGGGAGCGCGCTCCAAGCCTGGCAGGCCGCGTTTCCTGAAGGCTTCTTAGCTCCTGAATCTCCGGCGAATGTGCTGAGGACGATCGCGGAGACGGAACGGTTTGCGGGCTATCTTCGGGTGTGTGCGTTGGATGATCTGCCGTTAGAGCGCCATACTGCTGGATGAAGGTGCTCATATCCCACAAATTAAGATTTTTATCCATCGATGAAGAACTAGTTTTTATGTTTAATCAAACGTAATCGAAAACAAAATCGAGCATCAAACAGAATTGCGAAGATTCGGCTTTCAAAGTGAACTGGGGGGTATGTCGCGATAAGGCCGCCGAGGACAATGACGCCATGTTGCCGCTACGCGTCCAGCTGGATAACTCGACCATGGGCAGGTGATCAAGCGACTGCGCTTCCCGCTGTAGGTGATGCGGAGTCTTCTTGTTCCTTGTGCGTTTTTATTCTCGCGGGATGCTATGGATGCATAGGGGCAGTGAAAGACGCGAGCGTCGCCGCGGCATTTTCACGCGCTTTCGCGCACAAGCAGGCCTTCGAAGAACGCGCCGATCGGCTGGTTGGCCCCGCACCTGGATCTCAATCAAGCACCACAGGCCGTCGCCAGGCGCGAAGCTCGCTTGCGTCGGCTTGTGGTGTCCGTAGAGGGCGTGCGGGAAATCTGACGCGCGGTGGCCGGCCATCTCGCGCACCAGCATGCAGCCATGTCGCCGTGCCTCGGATTCCACGAAATCGAAAAACGCCGACAGAGCGCTGCCCGGACGCCGCTATAATTGGCCTTGCCCAGGCCCCAGGCCGCTCCGTTTCCCAGGCTCCTGCTTCCATGTCCCAGCTGAACCCCAAAGTCGGCTTCGTCAGCCTTGGCTGCCCGAAGGCGCTCGTCGATTCCGAACGCATCCTCACCCAGCTACGCGTGGAGGGCTACGACATCGTGCCCAGTTACGACGCCGCCGACGTGGTGGTGGTCAATACCTGTGGCTTCATCGATTCGGCGGTGACCGAGTCGCTGGATGCGATCGGCGAGGCGATGAACGCCAACGGCAAGGTGATCGTCACCGGCTGCCTGGGCAAGCGCCCGGAGCAGATCCGCGAGGCCTACCCGCAGGTGCTGGCGGTCTCCGGCCCGCAGGACTACCAGAGCGTGATGGAGGCGGTGCACGCTGCGCTGCCGCCGCGCCACGATCCGTTCGTGGATCTGGTGCCGGACTACGGCATCAAGCTGACGCCGCGCCACTACGCATACCTGAAGATTTCCGAAGGCTGCAATCACCGCTGCAGTTTCTGCATCATTCCTTCCATGCGCGGCGACCTGGCCTCGCGCCCGGTCGACGAGGTGCTGCGTGAGGCCGAGCGGCTGGTGCGCGGCGGCGTCAAGGAGCTGCTGGTGGTCTCGCAGGACACCTCGGCCTACGGCGTGGACCTGAAGTATGCCGAGCGCCCGTGGCGCGACCGCATGTACCAGACCCGCATGAAGGCGCTGTGCGAAGGCTTGTCGGAACTGGGCGTGTGGACGCGCCTGCATTACGTGTACCCGTACCCGCACGTGGACGATGTGATTCCGCTGATGGCCGAAGGCAAGCTGCTGCCGTACCTGGACATCCCGTTCCAGCACGCCAGCCCGCGCATGCTCAAGCTGATGAAGCGGCCGGGCGCAGTGGAAAAGACCCTGGAGCGCGTGCAGCGCTGGAAGGCGATGTGCCCGGAGATCACGGTGCGCTCGACCTTCATCGTCGGCTTCCCCGGCGAGACCGATGCCGAGTTCGAAGCGCTGCTGGAGTTTATAGACCAGGCGCAGTTGGATCGCGTCGGGGCGTTTGCGTATTCGCCGGTGGAGGGCGCTAGCGCCAACGCATTGCCGGACCCGGTGCCGGAAGAACTGAAGCAGGAGCGCCTGGCGCGCTTCATGGCCAGGCAGGCGGAGATTTCCGCGGCGCGGCTGGAAGCCAAGATCGGCAGCGTGCAGCAATGCCTGGTCGACCTGATCGAAGACGATATCGCGGTGGCCCGTTCGCGTGCAGACGCGCCGGAGATCGACGGCCTGGTGCATATCCAGAACGGCGGCGAGCTCAAGTTGAAGGTGGGCGACCTGGTCGATGTGGAAATCACCGACAGCGACGAGCACGACCTGTTCGGTGATGCGCTGCCGTCTGATCCTGCGGCGCAGCCGCCCCGCGCATTGAACCTGCAGATGGTCTAGCCGCAGCGGCGTGCCAGCGAGCGGCCAGCGCCGCTGGCCGCTTGGTGTGTGCAATGACACTGGTGTGCGCCGAAATATCCAGCACACCAGCGCGCAATCGGCACACCCGCCTCTTAGGAGCGTGCTCGCGCGCGACGAGGCTTCCGCAGCGCAGATGGACTGTCCAAGGTGCGCTGCACTGCCACCGTACACGGCCAGCCGCGTAGGAGCGCGCCAGCGCGCGATGAGGCGTTACCCCAGAACCACACGCCTCCAACCGCGCGCATCGGCACCAGCAGGCAAGGATCCAAACCACCCGGATTGCCTCACGCACGCCCACACCACCTAAGTTGCCGCGTACTCCACCACCACCACCACAAAGGTGTGCTTGCCCGACGGGAGTTGTGCCTCGAACTCATCGTCCACGCGCTTTTTCAGCAGTGCGCGCGCCAATGGCGAATCGATGCTGATCCAGCCGCGCCCGGCGTCGGTCTCATCCGGCCCCACGATGCGGTAACGCAGCAGCTCGCCGCTGTCGGCATCCTCCAGCTCAACCTGCGCACCAAAGAACACCGCCTGCGGATCCGTCGGCGCGGTATCCACTACGCGCAGCGCTTCCAGCCGCTTGCTGAGGTAACGCACGCGGCGATCGATCTCGCCCAGCTGTTTCTTGCGATAGGTGTACTCGGCGTTTTCCGAGCGGTCGCCCTCGGCTGCGGCCGCCGCGAGCGCGCGCACCACCTCGGGCCGACGCAGGCGCCACAGCTCGTCCAGTTCGGCCTTGAGCCGCGCATGGCCTTCCGGCGTGATCAACGCAGTGCTTTTTTCGGCAGGGGGACGCCAGCGGCTCATGGGCGACCAACAGGGCAGGATGGGGGCGCGATGCTAGCGCGCATGGCGCGCTTGCGCATCCGCATCCGCCCGGCGAAGCTTTGCGCCTTGGGACACGGACGCCTGCCATGCTGATCATGCCGCTGCATAAACCCTGGTCGCGCCAGAACATTCCCTGGGTCACGCTGCTGCTGGTGCTGCTCAATGTCGTGATCCATGTGGGGTACCAGCGCAAGGACGACGGCCTCATCGCCAATGCGGTGCGCTATTACGTGGAGTCCGGCCTGGGCGCGCTGGAGGGCAAGGCGCACGCGCGCTACCTGGCACAGAGCGATGCGAAGGTGCGTGCGGCGCGCCAGGCGCAATGGGACAAGGTGCCGGCGCGGCAACGGGTGGCCTACCTGGCGCAGCTGACCATGAACGATGTGGCGTTTACCGATGCCCTGCGCAGCGGACGCCTGTTCGACGACGATGCGCAACGACGCGACTGGTACGCGTTGCGTGCGCCCTACGATGCGCGGCTGTCCAAGGTGTTCACCTTGCGCCACATCCAGCGCAGTTCGGAATGGTCGCCGCAGCGCATGCTGTCGGCCACCTTCCTGCACGGCGACCTGGACCATCTGCTGGGCAACATGGTGTTCCTGCTGGCGCTGGGCACGTTGCTGGAAGGGGCGATCGGCAGTGGCTGGTTCCTGCTGCTATACCTGCTCGGCGGGTTTGGGGCGAGCGCGGTGAGCCTGTGGTGGCGGTGGGGTCAGCCCGGTGGCGGGCTGGGCGCCTCTGGCGCAATCGCGGCGCTGATGGGCGCGTTCTGCGTGGTCTGGGGCCGCCGGCGGGTGCGCTTTTTCTACTGGTTTTTCGTGGTGTTCAACTATGTGCGGGGTCCGGCGATTCTGCTGCTGCCGCTGTGGTTGGGCTGGGAGCTCTACAACCTGCTCTGGCGCGATAATCAAGGCATTGGCTTCGATGCGCATGCCGGTGGGCTGGTGAGTGGCGCGCTGCTCGGTGTGCTGCTGGTGCTGGTGCGGCAGACCCGCCCGGCTTTCATGGAGGACGACGCGGTGGCGCAGGCGGACGACCGCTGGGAGCGTGCACAGCGGCATCTGGGGCGCATGGAAAATGCCGAGGCCGAGCGCCTGCTGGCAGAGCTGGCAAGCGAGCAGCCACGCAGCGCGGAGATTGCCTTGGCGCGCTATCGGGTGGCCCGTAACGCGGGCCGTCGCAAGGAACTTCAGCAGCACGCGGACACGCTGCTGCGGCTGCACGCGCACAGCGCCGAACAGACGCGCCTGCAGCTGGCGGTGGCGGCCGAATTAGCCAAGGACCACCTCGACTGCGATCCATCGGCACGGATGGCGTTGATCGGCAATTGCCTGCGCACCGGCCTGCTGGCCGACGCGGAACGGCTGTTGAAAGACAGTGCGCTGAGCACGCCGCGCGCGGAGCTTGCCCAGCAGTGGTTCGTGCTGGCGCTGCGGCATGGCGAGTTGCAGGCGGGTGAGCAGCGCACGCGCGTGCTGCGTCAGTTACTGGAGCAATTCCCCGAGCAGGGCCAGGCCAATAAGGCGCGGTTCCTGCTGGACAATGGGTGAGAGCGGCTGCGGAAAAGGCCACGCAGCCGCCACTTACGCCGGTTGAATCGCGACCGCTTTCAATGCCGCTGCCAGCTTGGCGTGCTGGGCTTCATCGTCGCAGTGGTCCAGCGCGTTCTGCAGCACCATGCGCGCGTCGTCGTCGCGCCCGAAACGCTCGGCCAACAGCAAGCCGGCGTCCAGCGACCAGGCCGGCAGCATGCGCTCGCGCGGCCACGCGCCGATCGCGGCCAACAGGCCATCGGTCGCCAGCTGGTATTGCCCGGCCATCTTCGCGCGCTCGGCCAGCAGCGTCGCCTGCTCGGGCAATAGCGGCGCAAAGGCGGGGTCGGTGTCCAATGCTTCGCGTTGCAGGGCCAGTGCGCGTCGCTCGTGTTTTTCCTGCAGCAGGCGATTGATGTACTGGCGGGTGTGGTCGCGCAGTTCGTCGTTGCGGTGGTGCTGGCGCAGCAGGCGCTGGTACAACTCATGCACCGCCAGGCTCACCACACGCGAGCGCACCGCGCCGCGCAAGGCCTGAAACGCTTCGTCCGAATGCCCCTCGCGCACGAACTGCTCTGCTTCGTCGAGCAGGCGTTGGTCGGGGTCTTCGCGCTGCAGGGCAACGCCGCCGCTGGGTTCGTAGCCGAGTTCCTCGTGGTACTGGTAGACCAGATAGCCCATCAGATGGAAGCTGGCGAACAGGCTCCAGATCGACGCCACCACGATGGTCAGCTCGCGTACCACCGGCGGCAGGTACTTCAATGCCACGAAGATCGCCGCCGTGCCGCTACCCTGGATGACGTAGAGCAAGCCATAGGCGGCCAGGTACGGCCAGCCGATGCGCAGCGCCATGTCGATGGAGACCGCCGGGTTGAGTGCGCGGCGCAGGCTGCCGTCGATGGCCAGGGCGATCATCATGCCGGGCAGCAGCAGCTGGACGGCCAGGTACGCGACGGTCAAGCCAGGTTTGCCGGCGATCACGCCGGCGGCGACGATCACGATACCCAGTGCAAAGGCCAGCAGGATCAGCCGCAGTACTGCGCTGTCGAAGCTGTTGTAGCCCCGCCGCGGCGCATCGTGCTCGCCGTTGGCGCTGTGCCGCAGGATGTCGAAGGCGTAGGTATAGGTGGCCATGCCGAGCACGCCCAGGACAACAAGCTTCAGGATGCCCGGCAAGACCAGCAGCGCGCTGCACAAGGTCAGCGCGATCAGCGCGTATAGCGCAGAGCCACGCAGCGGATAGGTGGCGATGGCCGGAATACGGGTCCAGAACGGTGCGGGCGCAGCCTGCGCCGCCACCTTGCGTGCGCGAAAACGGTCTTCCATGACGCTCCCCAAGCGTGTGGTCTGGCGCGATTGTGCGGCGGCGCGTGCCGGCGCGCAATTGGATGTCCCGGTTGTTCGGTAGTGGAAGAGCTCGGTAGCTGAGTTGGAGAGGGACAGGGGAGTGTGGGGAGTGCGCGGTAGAGAGCGGGGAGGGCGTTCCCTTGTTGATTGGCTAATCTGGCGTGCGTCCGCTCCGTGCCGAGTTGCTGTCACTGTTGGGGGCGCGCGATATCTGCATGAGCATGGGCGTCGAATGCGCATGACGGTGACGCATGGGAGTGCGATGTTTCGTCCAGTGGAGGCGTGCACCGATTGTTGCAGGATGCAGCGCGGCGATCAGCGTGAGTACCGGGTCGCTGGCGTGCGACTGCGTCAGGCGCACCTACGTCACGCGTCAACACACTCATCGGCATCACGTCGCGAAACAGGGCAGCCCTCATGCAGCAAGGCGCATCCCGTGCCTTGCGCCGGGTAAACTGCGCAGTCCGCGCAATCCCCGGCCAGACGGCGGGGCACGGTGTTGCGCTGTTGATCGGTCATGTCACAAGGAGTGTCGTCTTGCTTCCAACCGCCACCGGCAACCCGCAGGTTCGTGTTCGGTCCATCGATGTGCTCTCGGACAACTGGTATGTCCTGCGCAAGGTCACCTTCGATTTCCAGCGCAAGGATGGCCGCTGGCAGACCTTGTCGCGGGAGGCCTACGATCGCGGCAATGGCGCCACCATTCTGCTGTACAGCCGCGCCAGGCAAACGGTGATGCTCACCCGCCAGTTCCGGCTGCCGACCCTGCTCAACGGCAACCCCGCCGGCATGCTGATCGAAGCCTGCGCCGGCCTGCTGGATCAGGACGATCCCGAGGCCTGTATCCGCAAGGAAACCGAAGAGGAAACCGGCTATCGCATCGAGAACGTGCGTAAGGTCTTCGAGGCCTTCATGAGCCCGGGCTCGGTGACCGAACGTCTGTATTTCTTCGTCGGTGAATATGTCGACGGCGACAAGGTGAGCGCCGGCGGTGGGGTCGAAGAAGACGGCGAAGAGATCGAGGTGCTGGAACTGTCGCTCGACGCTGCGCTGGCGATGATTGCTACCGGCGGAATTGCCGATGCCAAGACCATCATGTTGCTGCAGTACGCCAAGTTGCATGGCCTGTTAGCCTGATCCGATCGGTCTTATTCGGGAGTGCCGTCTTAAGCTAAGCCTAGATGTGCGTCAGGTCTGAGCCCCTAAAAGCTTTGACATTACGGGCCTTGTCCCTTCTTGCCGGTTCCTGATGATGCGCGGCGAGCCGCAAGACAAAGCGGTGCGTCCCTCTAGAGGCCGAAGCGGAAATGCTGTCCGGCCCTTAGCGCAAGCCGCTACAAGCTCAGCTTTCTAAGTACCTTGTCGCCGTCTTCCGGTGGTCTGCCGCTGTGGCAGCTATCGCCGTCCTGAGCAAGGATATAGTTGGTGCGCATGGTGCCATCAGAGGCGGCGTCTGGTTCTACGCTGAACCCATAGATGGTAGGTCCAATCATCGGATCATTCGAATCCACGAAGTTGAGTATTAGGCAGCTACCGATCTTCTGGTCCATGTCCCACGAGCCGGTAATGGTTGCTGGTGCAGCATTGGCTTTGTCGCCGGCCATGCATGTTGTCTTCAACGTGTATCGCTGGATGGTGCTACTCGGTGTTGCCATCGAGAGAGAAAGCTCGGCATGGACAACCTGGCAGTCTTCCTTGTACGAGTTCAGCTTTCCGACGTAGGTGCCGATCAGCAGATACTGCCGCTGTAGGGGCCAGAGGTCACTTGGATGCGCCTGCTGAGCAGCGGCCATGCCTGGAAAGGCCGTCACAGTTGCACTGACAAAAGAAAAGACCAACAAGCTTTTTAAGGCGTTCTTGAACATGGATGAGTCCTTTCGTCGTTCGTACTCAACGCTTCCCACCAAAAATACTGCCGAAAATACCGCGCACGATCTGTTGCCCGATCTTGTTGCCCACGGTGCGCGAGGTCTGCTTGGCCATGGCCTCGAGCATGCCCTGGCGGCGCTTGGTGCCGAACACCGCGTCCTTGATCGCCTGGCCGAAGCCGCTGTCCTGCGCGTCGTCCTCTTCGCGGGTGCGCGCCGGCGGTGCGTTGGTCTGCTCGGCCACCTGTTCGACTCGCCGCGCCAACAGCTCGGCGGCCGATTCGCGATTGATCGCGGTGTCGTAGCGCGTGCCCACCGGGCTGGCGGCACGCACCTGCGCCCGCTCGTTGTCGGCTAAAGCGCCCATGCGGCAGCGCGGCGGCGCAATCAGGGTCTGCTGCACCGGTGCCGGCACGCCCTTGCCTTGCAGTGGAGACACCAGTGCCTCGCCGGTGCCCAGGCTGGAAATGGCGGTGGCCACGTCGAGCTTCGGGTTGGCGACAAACGTCTGTGCAGCGGTCTTGACCGCCTTCTGGTCGCGCGGCGTGTATGCACGCAACGCATGCTGCACGCGGTTGCCTAGCTGGCCGAGGATGTTGTCTGGGATATCGTCGGGGAACTGCGAGCAGAAATACACGCCCACGCCCTTGGAGCGGATCAGGCGCACCACCTGTTCGATGCGCTGCACCAGCGCAGGCGGCGCATCGTCGAACAACAGGTGCGCCTCGTCGAACACGAACACCAGCTTGGGCTGCTCCAGGTCGCCCACTTCCGGCAGGCGCTCGAACAGTTCCGACAGCAGCCAGAGCAGGAAGGTGGAATATAGCCGCGGCTTGAGCACCAGCTGGTTGGCGGCCAGGATGCCGATCACCCCGCGGCCGTCCGGTGCCACCCGCATCAGGTCGGCAAATTCCAGCGCCGGCTCGCCGAAGAACTGTTCGCCGCCATCCTGCGACAGCCGCAGCAAGGCGCGCTGGATCGCCGCCACCGACTGCGCCGACACCAAGCCATAGCTGGTGGAGAGCTCCTTGCGTTCTTCCACCACCAACGCCAGCAGGGCGCGCAGGTCGTCCAGGTCCAGCAACAGCAGGCCGCGGTCGTCGGCCAGCTTGAACACGATGTCCAGCACGCCGGACTGGGTGTCATTGAGCTCCAGGATGCGCGCAAGCAAGGTGGGGCCCATTTCGCTCACGGTCGTGCGCACCGGGTGGCCCAACTGCCCGTACAGGTCCCAGAACACCACCGGGTTGGCGGCCGGCACGTAATCGCCGACGCCGATCTCCGTTGCGCGCTGCAGCACGCCGGGCGCGCCATCGCCGGCCACCGCCAGGCCGCCCACGTCGCCTTTGACGTCGGCCAGGAACACCGGCACGCCCAGGCGCGAGAAGCCTTCGGCCAGGGTCATCAAGGTGACGGTCTTGCCGGTGCCGGTAGCCCCGGCCACCAGACCGTGCCGGTTGCCGAAGCGGCCCTCCAGAACCACCGGAATACCGTCGGTAATGCCTTTGCCGAGCAGGAACGAGGCCATTGCGCAGATCCGGTAGGAAAGGCCGGATTCTAGCCGTCAAACCTGGCCGGCACAGGGTATTTGCCCATTCGCCAATGGCATCTGCCGGCGGCAGGCCCGGTGCGGGCGCCGGGCTGCCGCTTTGCGCTGGATGCGGTAGCCAACCTAACGGCGCACTGACCCTGCCGGGCCCGCCGCCTTGCCCCGGTGTCACCCCGGCGGCTACCCTGCCTGCCTTTCCGCTGTACTGCCGACGATGCCGCTCGCTCATTTTGGTTTGCGCCCATGGCCCGTGTTGGCCGTGCTGGCGTTGTTGTCCCTCGCTCCTACCGCCCATGCCTTGTCCAAGCGCGATACCGAAAAGGTCGCCGCGCTGGATGCACGCATGGCCGCCGCCGAGAAGCGCTACCGCGACGCCCTGGTGTTGGTGAACAACTCCGACCCCAAGGGCACCGCCGAAGGCGACGCCGCACTGGAGGACATGGAAGACGTCATCGACGCCTGCATCAAGCAGCGTGGCTGCCTGGTGGCCAATCAGCTGTCGACCTACAAGCGCCTGCTCAAGGCGCGCGCGGATGCGGAAGCGCCGGCGTCCGACGAGCCGGAAGACGACGACACCCTGCTGCAGGCCGACCCGGACCACATCGGCCCGCTGGCGACCGACGTCCCCGCTGCGGCCCGCACGGCCAGTCTGCTCAACGACCAGCAGCACGACTTCGACAAGATGGTGCAGTACAACCCGGCGGTGCAGGCCGGCATCCGTCGCTGGCTGACCGACATGCGTCCATCGCTGCTGACCAGCTATGAGAACTACGCCAACCTGCGGGCGGTGATGTGGCCGGAATGGCAGAAACGCGCGCTGCCGGAGGCGCTGCTGTTCGGCATCATGGCCAAGGAATCCAACGGCAAGGTGCACGCCAGTTCGCGTGCGGGCGCCGCAGGGCTGATGCAGTTCATGCCGGCCACCGGGCGCCGCTTCGGACTGGGCCCGGACGGTACCGGTTTCGATACCCGCTTCGATGCGCGCAGTGCTGCCGAGGCCAGCGCCGCCTATCTCAACGAGCGCATGGTGGGGCTCAACCGCAGCATTGAACTCGCCTTGGCGGCGTACAACGGTGGCGAAGGGCGCGCGGCACGCGTCTTTGCCCAGTCCGGTGGCCGCGGGTTCTGGGAGCAGGACGTCTACAACCAGTTCCCGGCTGAAACCAAGGACTACGTGCCGATGGTGATCGCCGCGGCCTGGATCTTCCTGCACCCGCGCCAGTACGGTGTGGACTTTCCCAAGCTCAATGCACAGTCGGCCACCATCAAGTTGGCCAAGTCGACCACCATTTACGAACTCACCATCTGCCTGGGCAGCATGGGCACGCGCGACGGCTACATGCGCGCGCTGCGCAATCTCAACCCGCGCTACGAACCCGATGGCTGGATCCCGGCCGGGACCACCATCAACGCCACCAGCCGCATCGCCAGCCTGTACACCCGTTATTGCGTGAGCGGCCCGCGCGCCGACCTGGCCCGCGCGCTGATCACCGCCGACCTCAATAGCGCGATCGTGCGCACCAGCGCGCCGGAGTACGTGCCCAGCGTGGCGGTGGGCGATGTCAGCCCGATGGCCGGCGTGCCGACCACGGTGGCCACCGGCCAGCCGGCAGTCGCCAAGCCCAAGGCCAAGCAGGTGCGCAGCTACACCATTGCCAAGGGCGACACCCTGGGCCGGGTCGCGCAGAAGTACCAGTGCGAGATCAAGGAGCTGGCCAAGGCCAACGGCCTGAAGGCGCCGTCGTACGCGCTCAAGCCGGGGCAACCGATCAAGCTGGCTGGTTGCGATCGCTGAGAGCTACAGCTTCCCGACGGGACTCATGGCGTAGGCGTCGGCCAGCACGCGGTCGGCCGCGTGCTGCCGCGGATACCGGCCGGGACGCAGTCACTGCGTGGCGGGAGCGGGCGCTGCTGGAGCGGCATCCGCATTCTTGTCCGACGCGGGCGCGGCGTCCTGCCAGAAGGTCTGTGCCTTCGCCCACCAGCGTGTCCAGCGTGCACGCCAGCCCTGCCGTAGTGCGTCGGGGCCCAGTTTGCTGGTCTGCTGCTCGGCAAAACGCATCAGATCCCTGGTGGCAGGCGCCGCGTTCTGTTCGATCGCCTGCCACATGAAGCGGGTGAGGATGCGGGCGATCGCCCAGCTCGAGTCCAGGTCGCCACTCTCCGCTTCGATGCGGGTGATCAATGCCTGCAGTTCGGCGCGCACGTCCGGCGGCACCTTCGGGTTTTCGCTCAGGCGTTTGAGCCGGCGCAGGCCTTCCAGCAACCGGTGCTCGGCAAAATCCTGGCCCACGCGCGCCAGCTCGCCCAGCCAGGGTGTACGCAACGCCAGGCCGATCGCATCCGCATGCAGCACCGCCGCATCCCAGCGCTTGTCCTGGATGGCCGCATAAGCCATCACCACGTGCAGCATGAGCAAGGTGGTGAGGGTGTCGTCGGGATTGGCGTCGTGTTTCCACAGGCTGTCGCTGGAGCGCTGCGCAAGCTGCGGCCAGTGCTTGCGTTCGAACGCCACCGAGCGCAGTGCCGTGGCGATCAGCGCGCCCTGCGACCCGCAATCGCGCTCCAGCAGGTCCGCTTCGGCGATCGCGGGCAGCAGTTTGTTGGCGGACAGTGCGGTGTAGGACAGCATCGCGTGGAGCATGCAGATGTCGTCGGCAGTCAGTGGTTCCGGCGGCGTGTCCAGCAGGCTGCCGCCGCGCTGGTAGGCGGCAAAGGCGACCGGCAACCCATGCTCACTGAACTGCCGGTAGCCCCGGTATTGCAGGCCCGAACGCAGCGCATCCAGCTGCTGTTGCTCGCTCTGCTGGCCACAACCGGCCAGCACCGTGGCGAGGGCGACGGCCAGCGGCCATCGCAACATCCGTGTGGTCATGCAGGGTCCTAGGTGGGAAGTGTCCGGTGCGCCATGGCAGCGTACTGCGTTGGCGTAGCCGGTGCCGCACTTGTCTGTCAGTGGAGCGGCGTGTGCGCGTTTGGCCAGGTTCTAAAGCGTAGCCAAACGAAGCGCCGAAACGCCTGGCGCGTTGCGTCTTGCTCAACCACGCAGCAGTCTGCGGCACGTGCGCGTGTCAGAGCGCGGCGACGTCTGACGAAAGCACGATGACCGTAGCGTCGCGCGAGTGAAGTGTTTAAACGCCTGTCGCGCCGCTGCGCGTCAGGCCACCTGGCGTCGTGCCAGCGCCTGTCCCAGCCGCACCGACGATTCCGCAGCCAGCCCGCCTTCAAGCGCGGCAACGCCCGGCGGCAGCAAGACGATGACCGTCGATCCATAATTGAAGCGCGCCATCTCCGCAAAGCGCTCCAGCGTGATCCCCTTGCCGCGGTAATCCTTGCGCGTGATGCGGTCGCCGTAGCGCGGGATCTCCACACCGCTCCAGACGGTTTCCACGCCGGACACCAGCAGCGCGCCCACCATCACCGAGGCCATCGGGCCGAAGTCGGTATCGAAGTGGCACACCAGGCGTTCGTTGCGGGCGAACAGCCGCGGCACGTTGCGCACTGCATCGGGGCCAACACTGAAAAGCCGGCCAGGCACATGCACGGTTTCGCGCAAGGTGCCGCTCCACGGCATGTGCACGCGGTGATAGTCCTTCGGCGACAGATACACCGTGGCGAACAGGCCATTGTTGAAGGGCACGGCGGCGGACTCATCGCCGAGCAGTTCCGCAGCCGTGAACGATTGGCCCTTGGCCTGGAAGATGCGCCCGTTCTCGATCGGCCCGAGCTGGCTGATGCGCCCGTCCGCCGGCATCAACAGCGCCTGCGGGTCGGCGTCGGGCACGCGCGCGCCGGGCTTCAGCGCACGGGTGAAAAACGCATTGAAGGTGGGGTAGGCGCGCGGATCCGGCTCCTGGGCTTCGCTCAGATCCACGCCAAACTTGCGCGTGACCGTGTCGATCAGCCACTGCTTGGTCGCTGGCGACTTGGAATACGCCAGGGCGCGCGCCAGCGAGGACAGCAGCCGATGCGGCAGCACGTAGGTCAGGGAAGTGACAAGACTCACGGAGCGGTTACCTTGGTCAGCTGTTGGAGGTCGGCGGCAATCGCCTTCGGGTCGAGCGGCGGACGGATCAGGCCAGCGAGCCGGCCCTGCGGATCGAGCACGGCGATGCCGGCCGAGTGATCCATGCTGTAGTCGTTGGGGTTTTGGGCGAAATTCTTGCCTGGCACTTTCTGGAAAACGAACCCCAGCGCGGTGGCGAATCGCTCAAGCGACGGCTCATCGGCCGTGGCCGCCAGCGTGTCCTTGTGGAAGGCGTGCGCATATTCGCCCAGGCGTGCGGGCGGGTCGCGCTGCGGGTCCACCGACACGAACAGCACGCGCGGGCGCAGGCTCTCGGGAACGCTCTCCCACTGCCGCTGGGCCACCGCCAGATCGGTCAGCGTGGTGGGGCAGACATCCGGGCAGAAGGTGAAGCCCAGGAACACCAGAGTCCAATGGCCGTTCAATTCGCCGGGCACCAGCTGGGTGCCATCTGACTGGCGCAGGCTGAACCGCGGCAGCGGGCGCGGCTGTGGGTAGAAGGTGATGGTCTGGGTGGGCGGCCAGGGCGAGCGCGGGGTGCCGCCAAGGAACTTCTGGCCCAGCAACAGGCCCAGCCCGGCGGCCAGCGCCACCAGCAGCACGATGCCGGTATTGCGATTGAACATGGCGGTTTCCAGTGCAACGGACGCTCATGATACCGATCCGACCTCTATAATCGGGGGCCGAACACTTCTTAGTTGTTGCCATGACTGCCGCCGCGGCCGACGAACTGCACACCATCATCGACCTGATCCGCTACGGCACCAGCCGTTTCAACGAGGCCGGTCTCACCTTCGGCCACAGCTACGACAACGCGCTGGACGAAGCCACGCAGCTGGTCCTGCACAGCCTGCACCTGCCGCACGATCTGGGCCCGGCCTACGGCCAGGCACGCCTGCTGCGCGCAGAAAAGGAGCGCGTGCTGGCACTGTTCCAGCGCCGCGTCGACGAGCGCGTGCCGGCGGCATATCTCACCGGCGAGGCCTGGTTTGCCGGGCTGAGTTTCAAGAGCGATGCGCGCGCACTGGTGCCGCGTTCGCCGATCGCCGAACTGATCGAAGCTGGTTTCGAGCCCTGGCTGGGCGGCCGCGAAGTGACCCGCGCGCTGGACCTGTGCACCGGCTCCGGCTGCATCGCCATCGCGATGGGCCACTACAACCCGCATTGGGACGTGGACGGCGTGGACATCAGCGATGACGCGCTGGCGCTGGCCGCCGAGAACAAGACGCGCCTGCATGCCGACAACGTCAGCCTGCTCAAATCCGATCTGTTCACCGGCCTGGCCGGGCGGCAGTACGACCTGATCGTGACCAACCCGCCGTATGTCACCAACGACGAAACCGACGCGCTGCCGCAGGAATATTCCTATGAGCCGGAACTCGGCCTGCGTGCGGGCGACGATGGCCTGGACCTGGTGCTGAAGATCCTGCGCGATGCGCCGCAGCACCTCAGCGAAGACGGCCTGCTGATCTGTGAAGTGGGCGAGTCCGAGCAGCACCTGATCAAGCTGCTGCCGGAAGTGGATTTCGCCTGGGTCGAGTTCAAGGTCGGCCAGATGGGCATCTTCGCGGTCGAATGCCGCGAGTTGATCGCACACAGCGCGCGCATCACCGAGCTGGCCAGTGCGCGCTGAGGCACGCACGCACCGGCCACATCTGAGCGATGTCGTGCTGCTGGTGCCGGTGTCCGTGCTCGGCATGTGCATTCCGTTCGGACTGCTCGATGTGGTGTTTCGGTTGTTCGACCCGATGTACGGCGGCCCGGCACTTCAGCGCTGGGCCAGTGCCGCTGCAGAAATCACCTTCGGGTCCATGGCATTTTTCGGACTCGTCTGTGCCTGGGTCGTGATCACCAGCTCGGATGCCACATTACGTGCGCATCGGCGCCGCAGCTGGATCGTGGCCTTTGGCCTGCTGGTCGGAATCGGCGTGGCGGTGCATTTGCTGGCCAACTGGTTGCTCAGCGGCCATGCCCGGCTGAGCGTGTTCCTGCTCGTGGCAAGTGGTGTGCTGGCAGTGGCGCCACTGCTGGTCGCCGCACGTCACCTGCCGCGCATGCTGCACGCGCGGCAGCCTGCAGAGATGTTGAAAGGATGCCGTCATGGGCAGTAACAGTTTTGGCCGCTTGTTCACGGTCACCACCTTCGGCGAATCACATGGGCCGGCGATCGGCTGCATCATCGACGGTTGCCCTCCCGGCCTGGAGATCGCGCCGGAAGAGTTCACCCACGACCTGCAGCGACGTGCCACCGGCAAGAGCCGGCACACTTCCGCGCGCCGCGAAGCCGACGAGATCGAAATCCTGTCCGGCGTCTACGAGGGCCGCACCACCGGCACGCCGATCGGGCTGCTGATCCGCAACACCGATCAGCGCAGCAAGGACTACACCAACATCGCCCAGCAGTTCCGCCCCGGGCATGCTGATTACACCTATTGGCAGAAGTACGGCATCCGCGACCCGCGTGGTGGCGGGCGCTCGTCCGCGCGCGAAACTACCATGCGCGTGGCCGCCGGCGTGATCGCCAAAAAGTGGCTCAAGCAGCGCTACGGCGTGCTGGTGCGCGGTTTCCTGTCGCAGTTGGGCGAGATCCGCCCGAGCGGGTTTGATTGGGATGCGGTGGAAGACAACCCGTTCTTCTGGCCGCATGCGGCGCAGGTGCCGGAGCTGGAAACCTATATGGATGCGCTGCGCAAGTCCGGTGACTCGGTCGGTGCGCGCGTGGACGTGGTGGCCGGTGGCGTGCCGCCGGGATGGGGCGAGCCGATCTACGGCAAGCTGGATTCCGAACTGGCCGCGGCGCTGATGAGCATCAATGCGGTCAAGGGTGTGGAGATTGGCGATGGCTTCGCCAGTGCCGCGCAGAAGGGCACCGAACACCGCGATTTGATCACCCCGGAAGGCTTCCTCAGCAATCACGCTGGCGGCATTCTCGGCGGTATTTCCACCGGGCAGGCGGTCACCGCCTCGATGGTGCTCAAGCCGACCTCCAGCCTGCGGCTGCCCGGCGCCACCGTGGATGCCGACGGCGCCGTGGTGGATGTCATCACCACCGGGCGCCACGACCCGTGCGTGGGCATCCGTGCCACGCCGATCGCCGAGGCCATGATGGCGCTGGTGTTGATGGACCAGGCCTTGCGCCATCGCGCCCAATGCGGCGACGTGGGCGAGGTGTCGCCGCTGATTCCCGGTCAGGCCGATGTCTGAGACCGCGCGCCCCAAGGTCTGGGTCAGCCAGCCGTTGTTCGACGATGTGGTCGAACAGCTGGGCGCGCATTTCGAACTGGTCACCACCACGCAGGTCACGGCGTATTCGTCGGCCGACCTGGCCGCGCGGCTGGCCCCGCTGGATGGCGCGCTGGTCACGCTCAACGAGCGCATCGGTGCAGCGGAAATCGCCGCAGCACCGCAGCTGCGCGCCGTCGCCAATGTCGGGGTGGGTTACAACAATCTCGACATCGATGCGCTGAGCGCGGCGGGCATCCTGGCCAGCAACACACCGGATGTGTTGAGCGAAACCACCGCCGACCTGGGGTTTGCCCTGCTGATGGCCACCGCCCGCCGCGTCACCGAAGCCGAACGCTGGCTGCGCGACGGGCAGTGGGGGCAGTGGTCGTTCAAGACCATGCTCGGCGCCGATATCCATGGCAGCACGCTGGGCATCCTGGGCATGGGCCGGATCGGGCAGGGCATCGCCCGGCGCGGCGCGCATGGCTTCGGCATGCGCGTGCTGTACCACAACCGCAGCCAGCTGCCGGCCGAGACCGAACAGGCGGTGGGTGCGCAGTATGTCGACCTCGATACCTTGCTGGCGCAGGCCGATCACCTGGTACTGGTGCTGCCCTACACCCAGGCCTCGCACCACATCATCGATGCCGCCGCGCTGGCGAAGATGCGGCCCACCGCCACGCTGGTGAACATCGCGCGCGGCGGGATCGTTGATGAGATCGCGCTGGCCGATGCGCTGGCCAATGGCCGCCTGGCCGGTGCCGGTCTCGATGTCTACGAGGGCGAGCCGCGGGTGCGCCCGGAGCTGCTGGCACTGCACAACGTGGTGCTCACCCCGCATATCGGCAGTGCCAGCCTGGCCACGCGCCGCGCGATGGTGCAGCTGGCGGTGGACAACCTGATCGCCGCGCTGGACGTGGGCGCCAACGCCGGGCATCCGCCGAGCGCACTCAACGCCGACGCCGTGGCGGCTGCCAAACGTGGTGGCGCGATCGTGGGCGCAACCAAAACCGCTACGACCAAACGATAGGGAACCTCCGCGGCCAGCTTTGGAGGTTCCCCGAACCCAGCCCGCAGTGCTCCCTTTCTTTCCCCTTTCGATAAAGACATTCTCATGAGCAACGAAACCCGTCGTTTCAACGTCGCCGTCGTGGGCGCCACCGGCGCTGTCGGCGAAACCATGTTGAGCATCCTGGCCGAACGTCAGTTTCCGGTCGCCACCTTGTACGCACTGGCGTCGGCGCGCTCGGCGGGCGGGCAGGTCGAGTTCAACGGCGGCAAGGTCGACGTGCTGGACCTGGCCGACTTCGACCCCACCGGCGTGGATATTGCGCTGTTTTCCGCAGGCGGCAGTGTCTCCAAGGAATACGGCCCCAAGTTCGCTGCGGCCGGTGCGGTGGTGATCGATAATTCCTCGGCGTTCCGCTACGACGACGATGTGCCGCTGGTGGTGTCCGAGGTCAACCCCGAAGCGCTGAAGCAGCGCCCGCGCGGCATCATTGCCAACCCCAATTGCTCGACCATGCAGATGCTGGTGGCGCTGGGCCCGATCCACCGCAAGTACGGCATCGAGCGTATCAACGTGGCAACCTATCAGTCGGTGTCCGGTGGCGGCCGTTCGGCGATGGAGGAGCTGGGCAAGCAGACCAGCGAATTGCTGAGCTTCCAGCAGATCGACCCGCAGCGCTTCCCGGTGCAGATCGCCTTCAACCTGATCCCGCACATCGACGATTTCCAGGACAACGGTTACACCAAGGAAGAGATGAAGCTGGTCTGGGAGACCCGCAAGATCCTCGGCGACGAAAACATCCAGGTGAATCCCACTGCGGTGCGCGTGCCGGTGTTCTACGGGCATTCGGAAGCGGTGGCCATCGAGACCCGCGAGAAGATCACCGTGGCCGAAGCGCGCGCCTTGCTGGCAGCCTCGCCGGGCGTGGAAGTGGTGGACGAGCACAAGGCCGCCGGCTACCCGACCCCGGTGACGCATGCCTCCGGCCAGGACGCGGTGTTCGTTGGCCGCATCCGCGAGGATCTCTCGCACCCGCGCGGCCTGAATCTGTGGATCGTCTCCGACAATATCCGCAAGGGCGCCGCACTCAATGCCGTGCAGCTGGCCGAATTGGTCGCACAGGAAGGCTGAGCCTGCAGCGCCGTAGGAGCGCGCTCGCGCGCGATGGGGCTTGACCGGTAACGCCCATCGCGCACAAGTGCGCTCCTACGTTCATTCGTGTCGATGCCGGGTGTGGACCTCGCCGTAACGCCTGCGCCGGCGCAGTGCGCGGCAAGGCCTGAGCGCTCAGCGTCGTAGGAGCGCGCTCGCGCGCGATGAGGCTTTCCCGGTAACGCCCCATCGCGCACAAGTGCGCTCCTACGTTCATTCGTGTTGATGCCGGGTGCGGGCCTCGCCGTGACGCCTGCGCCGGCGCAGTGCGCGGCAAGGCGTGAGCGCTCAGCGGCGTAGGAGCGCGCTCGCGCGCGATGAGGCTTGCCCGGTAACGCCCATCGCGCACAAGTGCGCTCCTACGTTCATTCGTGTTGATGCCGGGTGCGGGCCTCGCCGTGCCGTCTGCCACCGCGCCGTGCGCAGCAAGGCCTGAGCGCTCAGCGGCGTAGGAGCGCGCTTGCGCGCGATGCGGCTTGCCCGGTAACGCCCCATCGCGCACAAGTGCGCTCCTACCTTTGTCCCTTGCCTCGTCGACCAACGGCTTGGTCGCGACGATCCTTGGACAACGCGCCAGCGCAGCGGGCTTGCAACGCACCGCCGTTGCCATCCGCGTGCAAATTTGCATCTGCTCCTGCCAGCGCGTTCATGGCCACACCGGTGCGCCTGCACGCATGGCGCGTTGCGGCATTACGCCAGCGCACGCACTCCGCATGATGAAGCCGACTCTTTCGCTCATTCAGCGGCTATATTGATGCGCATGAAACATAGGGGCCGGGGCGCGATGCGCCCGATACAAGGGGTGGGCGCGCTGCTGCTGGCGTTATGCAGTGGTGCGGCCATGGCGTTGGGGTTGGGCGATATCCGGGTGTTGTCCAAGCCCGGGCAGCCGTTGGTGGCCGAGATCCCGGTCATCTCCAACGAGCCCGGCGAGCTCGACAACGCGCGTGTGGCGCTGGCATCGCCAACCATTTTTGCGCGGGTCGGCCTGGAGCGGCCGCAAGGCCTGGTCAGCAACCTGCAGTTCCAGTTTGCGCAGGACGCCCGCGGCCGCGCGGTGATTCGCGTGACCAGCACGCAGGCGGTCGATCAGCCGGCCATCAACTTCCTGATCGAAGTGGAGTGGGGCCAGGGCCGCCTGGTGCGCGAGTATTCGGCGCTGGTCGATGCGCCCAATACCGCAGCGGCGATTGCCGAGCCGGGCATCGAGGCGCCGCGAGCCGGCGCCAGCAACACCATTGCGCGCGAACCGGCCGCGGCATCCGGCGCGCGACCAAGTCGCCAGGACAGTGCAGTGGAAAGGCCGGCCGCACGGCCTGCTGCCGCTGCGCCGGCAGCATCAGCCAGCGCAGCGGGCGACCAGCTGCCGGCCGTGCGCCCGGGCCAGACCTTGTCGGAGATCGCTGCCGGGGTGGCGCGTTCCAGCGGGCATTCGCTGGACCAGACCATGCTGGCGTTGTTGCGCACCAATCCCGATGCCTTCATCAACGGCAACATCAACCGGCTCAAGCAGGGCGCGGTGTTGCGCACGCCGCAGCAGGACGCGCTGGCCGAAGTGGGTGCCGCCGAGGCCGCGGCGCTGGTGCGCGAACAGGCCACGCAGTGGCGGCAGGCGCGTGCGCCCATGCCGCAACCGGCCGAGGCGGGCACCACTCCGGCCGCCAGCCCCGCGCCGGCGGCGGCCGCCGCTGCAGGCGCCGCCGGTGGCGCGCGGCTTGAGATCGCCCCCGCAGTGGCGGCGGATACCAACAAGGCCGGCACCACGTCCGGCACCAGTGGCGAAGGCGAGGGCGAGATGGCGGCCAACGAACAGTTGCAACAGGCCAAGGAAGACATCGCCACCCGCGATGCCGAGCTGCAGGAGCTGCGCACCCGCGTGGCCGACCTGGAAAAGCTCAAGCAGCAGCAACAGGCGTTGATCGCCATGAAGGACACCGACCTGGCCGCCGCCCAGCGGCGCCTGGCCGAAACCCCGGCGGCATCCGCGCAGGGCGGCGGATTCCCGCTGTGGTTGATCGGCGGGCTGGTGTTGATCGTGGCCGCGGTGGTGGCCTGGCTGGCCGCACGCCGCCGCAAGCCATCGCCGCTGCCGCCGTTGCCGCGCCGCAATTTCGATTTCATTCCGCCTGGCGCTGCGGCCGCTGCGGCCCAGCCGGATGCGGACGCCGCCGCCACCGTGCCCAGCGAGCGTGACGTGGTGCAGGAGACCGAGTTCGAGCAAATTGATCTCCACGAAGACGAACGCCCCGGTGGCACGCAGCCGCCGCTGTCGGACGTGCTGCGGCGCGAACCGCAGCTGGCCGAGCCGGTGCCGCACGCAGCTGCCCCGGTGGTGTCCAGTGACGATTGGCGCGCCTTGCGCGCGACGCCTGCCGCGCCGTCAGGCGATCTGGCCGACGCCAGACCTGCCCCGGCAGCGGAGCCTGCACGCGACGAACCCGCACCAGCGCCAATGACTGCCGCACACGCACCGCATTCACCAGCCACGCAGCAGGACAGCTTGAACTTCGACCCAGCCCCGCCGGCGCCGGCGCCGGTTGCCGACGCGCCGCATGCCGAGACGTTCAGTGCTGCTCCGCCGCGCGAATTCGCCTCGGCCGGCCGCGACCGTCTCGAGCTGGCGGTGGCCTACATGGACCTGGGCGACAAGGACACCGCACGCGGGCTGTTGCTGGAAGTCGCCGCCACCGGCGATGCGGCCACCCGTGCCGAAGCGGCCGACCTGCTCGACCGTCTGGCATGAGCCCGGCCATGGACACGCTTGGTGCACGCGAACGCCGCATCGATTACATCGAGTTCGCCTCCGCCGACCTGGAGGCCAGCCGCGCGTTCTTTGCGCAGGTGTTCGGCTGGCAGTTCCAGGCCTATGGCCCGGACTATCTGGCCTTCAACGATGGCCGGCTGGATGGCGGCTTCTATCGCGCAGCCGCGGCGGCACCCGCCGACACCGGCCCGTTGGTGGTGCTGTATGCCGATGACCTGGCCCCGGTGCTGGAGCAGGTGGTCGCCGCCGGTGGGCAGATCGTCAAGCCGGTCTTCGGCTTTCCCGGTGGCAGCCGGTTTCATTTTCGCGAGCCCGGCGGCACCACGCTGGCCGTGTGGTCCGAGCGCACCGTCTAGTCGGCTGCGCATGACCGGTATCCCAAGAGGCAGACACTGATGCGTTACGCGCTGGGCGTGGAATATGACGGCAGCGAGTTCCAGGGCTGGCAGCAACTGGGCGAGCACGGCGGGCCAAGTGTGCAGGCAACCCTGCAGGCGGCATTGTCGTCGGTGGCCGATGCGCCGATCCAGGTGGTCTGTGCCGGCCGCACCGATGCCGGCGTGCATGGCGAATGCCAGGTGGTGCATTTCGACAGCGATGCCCGCCGCGAACCGCGCGGCTGGATGCTGGGCACCACCGCGCGGCTGCCGCCCTCGGTGGCGGTGCGCTGGTGCGTGCCGGCAGCCGAGGACTTCCATGCGCGGTTTTCCGCGCGGGCGCGGCGCTACCGCTATCGCCTGCTCAACCGGCAGATCCGCCCGGCGCTGTACCGGCAGACCCTGAGCTGGGAGCGCCGGCCGCTGGATGCGCAGGCCATGCACACCGCCGCGCAGGCATTGCTGGGCGAGAACGACTTCGGCGCATTTCGCAGCGTGCAATGCCAGGCCCTGCATGCGCGGCGCAATCTGCAGGCCATCACCGTGCAGCGGCTGGGCGAGGTGGTGGAGGTGCAGGTGCAGGCCAATGCATTCCTTCATCACATGGTGCGGAATATTGTTGGCTCGCTGATTTTGGTCGGGACCGGTGAACAGCCGATCGACTGGATCGCGACATTGCTCGCCGGACGCGACCGCACTGTGGCCGGCCCGACGGCACCGCCGCAAGGCCTGGTGTTCATCGGGCCGCTGTATCCCGCAGAGTGGCATCTGCCCGCCGAGGTGACCCAATGAATCGATCGCTGTACCGCACCCGCATCAAGTTCTGTGGCATGACCCGCGCCGGCGACATCCGGCTCGCCGGCGAGCTGGGTGTGGACGCGGTGGGTTTCATCTTCGCCCATGGCAGCCCGCGCCGCGTGGCCCCGGCCGAGGCGCGCGCCATGCGCCAGGCCACCGCGCCGATGGTCGATGTGGTGGCGTTGTTCCGCAACAACTCCAAGGAAGAAGTGCGCGAAGTGGTGCGCACCGTGCGTCCCACCTTGCTGCAGTTCCATGGCGAAGAAGACGACGCCTTCTGCCGCAGCTTCAATCTGCCGTATCTCAAGGCGGTGCCGATGGGCGCTTCCGGCGTGAATGGCGAAGACGCCAACGCGCGGACCCTGCAGCTCGCCTATCCCAATACGGCCGGCTTCCTGTTCGACAGCCATGCGCCGGGCGAGGGCGGCGGGACCGGCAAGACCTTCGACTGGTCGCGCCTGCCCACCGGCCTGCATCGCCCGTTCCTGCTGGCTGGCGGCATCACCGCCGACAACGTCTTCGACGCGATCGTGGCGACCCTGCCGTGGGGCGTGGACGTGTCCAGCGGCGTGGAGCTTGCGCCGGGCATCAAGGACGGCCACAAGATGCGCAAGTTCGTCGAAGAAGTGCGCCGCGCCGACTGTCACGAGATGTCGTAACGGTGGTCTCTTGAGCGCGCTGCAGTGTGCTGCGGTATGAGCCCATGGTTGTGCCGCGCTGATGCCGACGTTCGCCAGATCAGATGCAGGCGTTGGCGAAGTGACCTGCACAGGCACGTCGCGCAATAAACCCGGAGCGTCATCAGACGCTTCGGGCAGCTGAGAACTCTTCAAGGCTCCGGTTTCCGGGGCTTTTTTCATGCGTGGTAGCGCGAAGACGCCGCTGCTCAATGTAGCGCCTCGCCTCTGATCAGGGCTGATCCGCCGCAAGCTCGCCGCGCAACCAGCCGGCAAGCTGTGCGATCCGCGGATCGGGATTGCGCCGCGCCGCGCACAGGCCCCAGCGGCCCCGGGTCGGGGTAAAGCCCCACGGCGCCACCAGCCGCCCGGCCGCCAGGTCGGCGGCGACCAGCGATTGCGGCGCGATCGCCACGCCCAGTCCGGCCGCAGCGGCTTCCAGCAGATACATCAGATGCTCGAACTCAGTGCCGAAGCGCAAGCTGTCGGCCGGGATGCCATGCGCCTGCGCCCAGTCCGGCCAGGCTTGCGGGCGTGAACGGGTATGCAGCAGCGGGTGCGCCAGCAGTGCGTGCGGCGGCTGCCCGGCCAGCTGGGTCGCCAGCGGGCTTTGCGGGCTGAGCACCGGCCCGATCCACTCCACGCCCAGCTCGTGCACCTGCCGGTCGCCCGGCCAGGGCGGGGTGTCGAGCAGCAGCGCGGCGTCCAGGCCGTCCAGGTCCGGCCCGGGCGGTTGCTCGTTTGCCGACAGATGCACGCGCAGATCGGGCAGATCGCGCTGCAGCCGGCCCAGCCGCGGAATCACCCAGCGCGCCAGCAGGCTGCCGGAGCAGCCCAGCACCAACGGCGCCTCGTTGCGCGGGCTGGCCAGGTCCGCCCAGGTGTCGGCGATCAGCGCAAAGCCCTCGCTGGTGGCATCGCGCAGGCGCGTGCCGGCGGCGGTCAGCACCAGCCCGCGGCCCTGGCGGGTAAACAGGGCGGTGCCCAATAGCTGTTCCAGAGAACGCACATGCCGGCTGATGGCACCGTGGGTCACGTGCAGGGCGTCGGCGGCGCGGCTGACACTTTGCAGGCGCGCCGCGGCCTCAAAGGCGCGCAAGGCAGCAAGCGGGGGCAGGGAGGTGGGCATATGTGAGTACAGGTCACAGGTTGCGGCGATCTTATCGATTTATCCGCTACGTCGCCTGCGTTAGAGTGCGTCTTTCCCGTATTTCCGCAGTGTTGCGGAGGAATAGCTCCCATGTCGGCCCAGCCCATCAGTGACTTTCATGCGTACCCGGATGCCGCCGGCCATTTCGGCAAGTTTGGCGGGCGCTTCGTCGCGGAAACCTTGATCGCGCCCCTGCAGGAACTGTCTGCCGCCTACGATCTGGCGCGCCAGGATCCGGCCTTCATTGCCGAGTACGACAAGGATCTCAAACATTACGTCGGCCGCCCCAGCCCGATCTACCACGCCGAGCGGCTGAGCCGCGAAGTGGGCGGGGCGCAGATCCTGCTCAAGCGCGAAGACCTGAACCACACCGGCGCGCACAAGATCAACAACACCATCGGCCAGGCGCTGCTGGCCAGCCGCATGGGCAAGACCCGCATCATTGCCGAGACCGGCGCCGGCCAGCATGGCGTGGCCAGTGCCACCGTCGCGGCGCGGCTGGGCCTGGAATGCGTGGTCTACATGGGCGCGACCGACATCGAACGGCAGAAGATCAACGTCTACCGCATGCAGTTGCTCGGTGCGAAGGTCATCCCAGTCACCTCGGGCTCGGCCACGCTCAAGGACGCGCTGAATGAAGCGATGCGCGACTGGGTCAGCAACGTGCAGGACACCTTCTACATCATCGGCACCGTCGCCGGCCCGGATCCGTATCCGCGCATGGTGCGCGATTTCAACGCCATCGTCGGCCGCGAAGCGCGTGCGCAGATGCTGGAAGACTACGGCCGCCTGCCGGATGCGATCAGCGCCTGCGTGGGCGGCGGCAGCAACGCCATCGGTTTGTTCCATGCGTTCTTGAACGACCCCGGCGTCAAGATCTACGGCGCCGAAGCGGCGGGTGATGGCATTGCCAGCGGCCGCCATGCGGCATCGATCGCCGCCGGGCGCCCCGGCGTGCTGCACGGCAATCGCACGTATGTGATCTGCGATGACGACGGCCAGATCATCGAGACCCATTCGGTCTCGGCGGGCCTGGACTACCCAGGCGTGGGGCCGGAGCATGCCTTCCTCTCCGACAGCGGCCGTGCCGTGTACCAAGGCATCACCGACGACGAAGCGCTGGCCGCGTTCCACTTGCTGGCGCATACCGAAGGCATCCTGGCCGCGCTGGAATCCAGCCATGCGGTCGCGCAGTCGATCAAGCTTGCGCGCGAAATGCCCAAGGACGCGCTGGTGCTGTGCAACCTGTCCGGCCGTGGCGACAAGGACGTGCACACCATCGCCGCACGCGAAGGCATGGTGCTGTGATCGCAGCGCACGCGCGCAACCTCGGCGGTGGCATGGCGCTGCTGTGCCTGTCTGCACTGGCGGCGGCCGCGGCATCGGCGCTCGCGCTGGATCGCAGCGGCGCGGTGCGGGTTGGCGAGCGCTTCGCCGAGCTGGCGCCGCGGGCCGCCTGGAAGCCGATGAATGCCGGCCCGATCGGACAGTGCGACTACGTGGAAGCAGGGCTGCTGCCCGCGGGCGTGGCGATGATGGTCGAGGACGGGCGCGTTGTCCGCTTCGACGTCACCGATGCCGGGGTCGTGGGCCCCTTCGGCGTTCGCATCGGCGACAGCGAGGCCAGCGTGCGTGCACGCCTGCCGGCCGGCTATGGCGTCGAGCCGCATCACTATGGCGGTGACGACGGCAAGGATCTTTATCTGACATGGCATGACCCCGCGCGTGGGCTCGCCGTTCGCTACGAAACTGGAGAAGGCAGCGTGACATCGATGTACTGGGGAAGCTGGGACGCCGTGCAACTGGTGGAGGGATGCGCATGAGCCGCGCGCCCGACCGTATCGCTGCGTGCTTCGACGCGCTGCGTCACTCCGGCCGCAAGGCGCTGATTCCCTTCATCACCGCCGGCGACCCCTCATTGGAAGCCACCGTGCCGGTGATGCATGCCCTGGTGCGCGCTGGTGCGAACATCATCGAGCTCGGCGTGCCGTTCTCCGACCCGATGGCCGACGGCCCCACCATCCAGCGCAGCTCCGAGCGCGCGCTGGGCCGCGGTGCCGGGCTGGCCTATGTGATCGAAGCCGTGCAGGAATTCCGGCGCGAGGACGCCACCACCCCGGTGGTACTGATGGGCTACCTCAACCCGATCGAAATCCACGGCACGCGGCGCTTTGCCGAAACCGCGGTGGCCGCCGGCATCGATGGCGTGCTGCTGGTCGACCTGCCGCCCGAGGAGGCCGACGAGACCCGCGCCATCTTCACCGAGGTCGGTCTGGCGCTGATCGCCTTGGCGTCGCCCACCACCGGCGAGGCCCGGCTGGACATGCTGTGCAGCACTGCGCAGGGCTATTTGTATTACGTCAGCTTCTCTGGCGTGACTGGCGCGGCCGACCGGCTGGACACGCACGCGGCCAGCGACCGCCTGCGCCAGCTGCGCGCCCGTGCCGGCGCACCCGTGGTGGCCGGCTTCGGCATCAAGGACGCCGCCAGTGCTGCCGCGATGGCGGTGGATGCGGACGGCGTGGTCGTCGGCAGCGCGCTGGTGGCGGCCCTGGCCGACGCGTCGGATGTGCGCAGCGCGCGTGAGCGGGCCGAAGACTTCCTGCAGCCGCTGCGGCAGGCGCTGGACGCCGGCTGAGGCGCCGCTGCCGGTCGCGTGCCGGTGGCATATGCAGGTACCCAACGGCGGCGATCATGCAGGCAATACGTTCCCGCATGGTCGCTTGGCGCTTTGGCTCAGGCCTCTCGGCGCCACCTAGCGCGGCCGCCCACTGCACCGCCATGGGGCGCTGGGATAGACTGTCGCCCCTCTGCGGCCTGCACGGCCGCCTTGCATGGATTGTCATACACGCATGAGCTGGCTCAGCAAATTGATGCCTTCCGGCATCCGCACCGAGAACACCCCCGCCAAGAAGCGCAGCGTCCCCGAGGGCCTGTGGGAGAAGTGCAGCAACTGCGGCAGCGCGCTATACGGCCCGGAGCTTGAGGAGAACCTGGAGGTGTGTCCGAAGTGTGACCACCACATGGCGATCCGCGCCCGCGCCCGTCTGGCCGCGCTGTTCGACGTGGACAGCCCACCCACCGAAATCGCGGCCCAGCTGGGCCCGGTGGACGTGCTCAAGTTCAAGGATCAGAAAAAGTACGGCGAGCGCATCAAGGCCAGCCAGAAGAGCAGCGGCGAATACGACGCCCTGATCGCCATGCGCGGCATGCTCAAGGGCAACCCGCTGGTGGCTGCCGCGTTCGATTTCGCCTTCATGGGCGGCTCGATGGGCTCGGTGGTCGGCGAGCGCTTTGCGCGTGCGGCCGAAGTGGCGCTGGAAGTGGGCTGCCCGTTTGTGTGTTTCTCTGCAAGTGGCGGCGCGCGCATGCAGGAAGGCCTGTTTTCGCTGATGCAGATGGCCAAGACCTCCGCGGCGCTGGGCCGCCTGCGCGAAGCCGGCCTGCCGTATATCTCGGTGCTGACCCATCCCACCACCGGTGGCGTGTCGGCCTCGTTCGCGATGCTGGGCGATATCAACATCGCCGAACCGCATGCGCTGATCGGTTTCGCCGGCCCGCGCGTGATCGAGCAGACCGTGCGCGAGACGCTGCCCGAAGGTTTCCAGCGCTCGGAGTTCCTGCTCGACCATGGCGCCATCGACCAGATCTGCGACCGCCGCGACATGCGCGACCGCATCGCCGAGCTGACCACCATGATGATGCGTCAGCCGCATCCGCAGGACGCAGACGCCGCATGAGCAGTCGTAAGTATTTCGGCACCGACGGCATCCGCGGTCGGGTCGGGCAGGGCGTGATCTCTGCCGATTTCGTGCTGCGCCTGGGCAATGCGCTTGGGCGTGTGCTTACCGCTGGGCGCAGCAAGCGCCCGTTGGTGCTGATCGGCAAGGACACCCGCATTTCCGGCTACATGTTCGAAGCAGCGCTGGAAGCCGGCCTGGTGGCCGCCGGTGCCGACGTGCAGCTGATCGGGCCGATGCCGACTCCGGCCATTGCGTTTTTGACCAGCACCTTGCGCGCGGATGCTGGTGTGGTGATCAGCGCATCGCACAACCCGCATTACGACAACGGCATCAAGTTCTTTTCCGCCGAGGGCGAGAAGCTCGATGACGCCACCGAAGCGGCCATCGAAGCGGCCCTGGATGCGCCATTCCACACCGTGGAATCCGAGCGCCTGGGCAAGGCGATCCGCACCCGCGATGCGATCGGCCGCTACATCGAATTCTGCAAGGCCAGCGTCCCGCGTGGCTTCACCCTGCATGGGTTGAAGATGGTGCTCGACTGCGCGCACGGCGCCACGTACCACATCGCGCCGATGCTGTTCCGCGAGCTCGGCGCCGAGGTGGTGGTGATCGGTGCGGCGCCGGACGGGCTCAATATCAACGACGGTGTTGGTTCCACGCATATCGACAATCTCGCTGCCAAGGTGCGCGAGACCGGCGCGCAGTTGGGCATCGCCTTCGATGGCGACGGCGACCGCGTGCTGATGGCCGACGACCAGGGCAACCCGGTCGATGGCGACGATCTGCTGTACGTGCTCGCGCGCTCGTGGCAGGCCAGCGGCCGGCTCACCGGCACGGTGGTCGGCACCTTGATGACCAATTACGGGCTGGAGAAAGCCCTGGCGGCGTTGCAGATCCCGTTCCAGCGCGCCAAGGTCGGCGACCGCTACGTGCACCAGGCCCTGGTCGAGAGCGGCGGCACCCTCGGCGGCGAAACCTCCGGCCACCTGCTGTGTCTGGACCGGGCCACCACCGGTGATGGCATCGTCAGCGCCTTGCAGGTGCTCGAAGCGCTGGGACGCGACGGGCACAGCCTGCGTGAGGCGCTGAGCAGCCTGAGCAAGGTGCCGCAGCAGACCGTCAACGTGCGTCTGGGCGGCGGTGCAGCCAAGGCCATTGTGGAAGCCGCCAGCGTGCAGCAGGCGCTGCAGCAAGCGCAGGCGGCGGTGCAGGGGCGTGGCCGCGCCTTCCTGCGCCCGTCCGGCACCGAGCCGGTGGTGCGCGTGACTGTGGAGGCCGACGAAGCGGAGTTGATGCAGGACACGCTCGATCGCCTCGCCGGAGCGGTGCGTGACGCGGCGTGAGTCGCTGATCATCGGCGTCTGCGTGGTCTTCGCCAAGGCCGCGACGTTTTATGTGCTGTATCGCCTGCTGTCCTGAGCGGCAGGCCTTCTTTCATCCTTGAGCAAGACATCCGTATGAGCGCGCGCATCCCCACCCTGGACATCACCCGTTTCGACAGCGACCGCGAGGCCTTTGTCGCCGAGCTCGGTGGCGCCTATCGGCAATGGGGCTTTGCCGGCATCCGCAATCACGGCATTGCGCAGTCCGACATCGACGCCGCCTATGAGGTGTTCAAGGCATTTTTCGCGCTGCCCGACGAGGTCAAGCGCAGCTACCACGTGCCCGGCAGTGGCGGCGCGCGCGGCTATACGGCGTTCGGTGTGGAAACCGCCAAGGACTCCAAGCATTTCGATCTGAAGGAGTTCTGGCACATCGGCCGCGAGATCCCGGACGATTCGCCGTACCGCGCGGTGATGGCGCCCAATCTGTGGCCGACCGAAGTGCCGGGCTTCCGCGAGCGTGGCTACCACCTGTATCAGCAGCTGGATCAGTTGGGCTCGCGCGTGTTGTCGGCGCTGGCGCTGCACATCGGCCTGCCGCAGGACTACTTCGCCGACAAGACCGACCACGGCAATTCGATCCTGCGCCCGATCCATTACCCGCCGATCACCAGCGACGACATCCCGAATGTACGCGCCGGTGCGCACGGCGACATCAATTTCATCACCTTGCTGGTGGGCGCCAGCGCCGCCGGCCTGGAAGTGCGTTCCAACGAAGGCGAGTGGGTGCCGTTCACTGCGGACGCCGACACCATCGTGGTCAATATCGGCGACATGCTGCAGCGCCTGACTAACCATGTGTACCCGTCCACCATCCACCGCGTGGTCAATCCGCCGGGAGAGGAAGCGCGCAAGCCGCGCTATTCGGTGCCGTTCTTCCTGCACCCGAACCCGGATTTCCTGATCGACGTGTTGCCGTCCTGCATCAGCGCCGACAACCCCAGTCGCTATCCCGAACCGATCACCGCACACGGGTTCCTGGAAGAGCGCCTGCGCGAGATCAAGCTCAAGTAAGCCGAACGGACCCAAGCGCGGCCTATGGCCGCGCTCGCAACATGGCGGATGACGCTCGCCACAGTTTGCTTGATGAACGTTCGCTCGCGTCCGGTTAAAGCTTGCGTTCACCTCTGCCGATATCCCAGTCTGGCCGCTAGCGCGACGTCGGATTTGCCTGGCGCCCGCTGCAGGACTGCGATGAGGTGCGGGCGCATGTGGACGCGAAAAGTAATCAACGTTGTTGGAACATCGGCACTGGTGCTGACCGGGTGCCTTGCGAGTGCGGCTTTGGCTACGCCGGTGACGGTGACTGTCCAGGACGCCGCTGGCGTGCTGGTTGATGCAGTGGTGAGCCTGGAAACCGCACGTCCGATGCCGGCGACCGGCACCTCGAAAACGGTGTCGATGGATCAGGTGAATTCGCAGTTCGTTCCCGCGGTGCTCGCGGTACGCACGGGTAGCCTGGTGCGCTTCCCAAACAATGATCAAATCCGGCATCAGGTGTATTCGTTTTCGCCTGCCAAGAAGTTCGAGTTGCCGCTGTTCCAGGGCAGCACGGCTGCGCCGGTACGCTTCGATCAGGCCGGGCTGGTGACGGTGGGCTGCAACATCCATGACTGGATGCTGGGGTATATCGTGGTGCTGGACACCCCGTATTTCGGCAAGAGCGGCAGCGATGGCCGTGTCCAGATCGATGCGCCCGCGGGCAGCTACACCCTGCGCGTCTGGCATCCGCGCATCAAGGGCGCTGCGCTGTCCGAGCCACTGGTGCTGAGCCGCGATGCGCTGCAGCGCCGTGTCACCGTGCAGACCACCGGCACAGCGCCAGCGGTCGCGCCGCCGGATGATCGCGTGCGCGCGCTGCAGGACAAGTTCCGTCGCGCCGCCGACCCGAAAAAGCCGTCTCCATGAAGGCGATGCGACTGCATACGCGCATCGCCGCGCTGCTGGTGCTGGTGGTGCTCGGCACCCAGGCGTTGACCTTCATTGCCGTGCAGGTGGCCACCGAGCGCAGCGTCAAGGCGCAACTCGGCGAAGAGCTGCTGATTGGCGAGCGGGTCTGGCAACGCATCAACCAGCGCCGCGACGAACAACTGCTGCAATCGGCATCGGTGCTGGCGGACGATTTCGGCTTCCGTGCAGCCGTTGCCAGCGGCGATGTGCCAACGATGCAGTCGGCGTTGCGCAACCACGCCGCGCGCATGGATGCGCAGACGGCGGTGCTGCTTTCGCCTGAAGGCGATTTTCTGACCGGGCTGGCGGATCTGCCGCAGGCCGAGCAGCTGCGTGCCGTGCAGGCCTTGCTGCAACAGGCCCAGCACGACGGGCGTGCCGTCGGTGTGGTGGCCTTGGATCAACACATCGTGCGCCTGGCAGTCGTGCAGGTACTGGCGCCGAGCCGGGTGGGCTGGATTGCGATCGGTAATGAATCCGGCGACAGCCTTGCGCAGGATTTCCGCAGCACCACGGGTCTGGATGCCACCTTCTTCATCGACGGTGCGCCGCCGCGCGTACTGGCGTCCACGCTGCAACCAGCCGAACGCACGGAATTCGCCCAGCAATTGCGCACCGCCGAACACGCGCAGGGCGCTGCAATCCCGCTGACCCTGGGGGACTCGCGTTACCTGGTGAAGTTGCAGTCCATCCAGGGCGATACCCGCGTGCGGGTTGCCTTGCAGGCGTCGTTGGACCGTGCAGTGGCGCCGTACCGCACACTCAAGTTACGGATTTTGCTGCTGGCTGGCCTGGCCACCGCCGCCGCACTGGGCGTGTCGATTTTTCTCGCGCGCAGCGTCAGTAAGCCGGTGGCGCTGCTGGTGCAGGCAGCACGCCGCATCCAGCGCGGTGATTACCACACCACCGTGCAATTGCCGCCCGGGCGCGAATTGGCGGAGCTGGCCGACAGCTTCGGGCGCATGCAGCAGCAGATCGCCACGCGCGAGCAGCACATCCTGCACCAGGCACGCCACGACGCACTCACTGGCTTGCCCAACCGCATCTGGCTGCTGGAGCAGCTGCAGCAGGTGGTGGATCAGACCGTGGCCTCGGGCGGCACCGCAGCGGTGTTGATCCTGGACCTGGAGCGCTTCAAGGAACTCAACGACAGCCTGGGCCACGACTTCGCAGATCAGGTCTTGGTCGAAGCCGGGCGCAGGCTTGCCGACGTGGTGCAGGCGCCCAACATCGTCGGGCGCCTTGGCAGCGACGAATTCATGGTGGTGGTGGCGCATGCCGACCCGGCCACCGTGCAGGAGGAAGCCCAACGCCTGCTGCTGCAATTGCGCAGCCCGCTGGCGCTGCCGCAGGCGCGCATCCAGCTCGAAGCCAGCATCGGCATTGCGTTGATTCCCGAACATGGCGCCGACCCGGACACGCTGCTGCGTCGCGCCGATATCGCGCGCGGCCAGGTCGGCGACACCGCCAGTGGCGCCAGCGTGTACCGGCTTGGCCAGGACGAGCAGCATCTGCGCCGGCTGCGTCTCACCGGCGATCTGCGCCAGGCCATCGGTGGCAACGAGCTGACCTTGCGTTTCCAGCCCAAGATCAGCCTGCGTACCGATCAGGTGGAGCAGGTCGAGGTGCTCGTGCGCTGGCATCACCCGGTGCTGGGGCCGATCGGCCCGGACGAATTCATTCCGTTGGCCGAGCATTCCGGCGTCATCCATCCGCTCACCCGCTTCGTGCTGGACGAGGCCTTGCACTGCCAGTCGCAATGGCGAGCGCAAGGATTGGAACTGGGCATGGCGATCAATCTGTCGGCCCTGGATCTGTCCGACCCCGGCCTGCCGGACTTCGTGCGCGGCTGCCTGCAGCGTCATGCGGTGCCGGCCACCTCGGTCACGCTGGAACTGACCGAAAGCGCATTGATGCGCGATGTCGAATTTGCGCTGCACATGTTGCATCAACTCCGCAATGTGGGCGTACGGCTGTCGGTCGACGACTTCGGCACCGGCTATTCCTCGCTGGCCCAGCTCAAGCGCATGCCGGTGAACGAATTGAAGATCGACAAGAGCTTTGTCATGCAGCTTGCCGAAGGCACCGACGATGCCTTCATCGTGCGCAGCACGATCGATCTGGGGCACAACCTCGGCCTGAGCGTGATTGCCGAGGGCGTGGAAAACGACACTGCGCTGGCGCTGCTGCGCGGCTACGGCTGCGACATGGTGCAGGGCTATCTGTATTCGCCGCCACTGGAAGAAAAGCCGCTGCTGGCATGGTGCATGCGCCAGCTCGGTCGCTCGCCCGTGGCGCAGGCGGGAGGTCAACGATGAAGCGCGTTCCACGTACGACAGCGGCCGCAATGCTGCTTGCCGCAACGGCGCTGAACCCACTGCTGTGCATGGCGGGCGAGGGCCGGTTGCTGGCCACCGGCGGCGTCTCGATGCTCGAAGGCAGCAGTGGCGGCGGCATCGTGCCCTGGGCCACGTTGTCGGGGTACGGCACGCGCGATGAACTCGGCACCGTGGCGTTCGCCACCCACGTCGATAGCGGCGATTACCGTCTGGATGTGCAGGGCGCCGCATTGACCGTTGGCAATCGGCTCGAGCTTTCGGTGGCGCGCCAGCGTCTGGACCTGGGCACCTTGCAGGACCGGCTAGGGTTGCCGTGGAATGCGCTTGGCCAGGATGTATTCGGCGCGAAAGTGCGACTGCATGGTGACCTGGTCTACGGGCGCGCGCTGCAGCTGAGTCTGGGTGTGCAGTACAAGCGGCTGCGCGACGGCACCTTGCCGCTGGCGATCGGTGCACGCGACGACCACGGCACCGATGTCTATCTCAGCGCCACGCGGCTATTGCTGCAAGGTGCTGGCGGCTACCAGTTGCTGCTCAACGGCACCGTGCGCGCTACCCGCGCCAATCAAACCGGGTTGCTGGGCTTCGGCGGCGACCGTCGCAACAGCTATCGACTGGTCGGTGAAGTCAGTGCTGGCGTGGTGCTGAGCCCGTCGTGGGTGGTGGGGCTGGAGTATCGCGACAAGCCGAACAATCTCGGTTTCGCCCGCGAGCAAGCCTGGGCCGACGGCTTCGTCGCCTGGTTCCCGACTAAGCACGTGTCGCTGACCGCCGCCTGGGCCGATCTGGGGGAGGTTGCCACCTTGAAGCGTCAGCGCGGACCGTATCTTTCCCTGCAGGTGGCGTTGTGATGACCCGATGGCTGCGCTATTCGCTGCTGTGCGTGCTGATGTTGAGCGGCTGTGCCACCACGCAACCGCGGCAGACGCTGTACGAAGAATTGGGCGGTCAGCCCGGCATCGAGGCCCTGGTAGAAACCATGCTCTCGCGCATCGCCGACGACCCGCGCATCGTCGAGCACTTTGCACGCGTCAACATCGTCATGCTCAACGAGCGGCTGGTGCAGAAGTTCTGCCATGTCGCCGATGGCCCGTGCCCGGACACTGCCAAGTCCATGGCACAGGCGCACCAGCATATGGCCATCCGCGAGGGCGACTTCAATGCCCTGGTCGAAGATCTCAACTGGGCAATGGATCAGCGCAACATTCCGCGCCGAACCCAGAATCGCCTGCTCGCACGGTTGGCCGCGATGCATGGCGAGATCGTCAATCACTGAGGATGGATAGGCACTCGAGTGGTTGACTGATGCATAAGTTTGCACGCGATCATAGTGGCCAGATCGTTGCCTGCTTCATATATTCGATGGGGTGGGGATGTAAGACTCGGGTCGGGAGTGGATTGGGCTGTCTGCCGACTTTGCGGCAAACGTGAAGATCGCTGCTGTCAAGATTGCTGTGCACGCTAGCTGCATTGCGATGGCTTCCTTTTTTATTCCACCAAACGCAAGGGCACAGTAGGAAAGGCAATGAATTGGCAAGAAGAAGCGAGTTTCAATGGCGCCGGGAATGATGGCTATGCAAGGCGCCAGGAGCACGAGCGTGTAAAGAACTCTGCGATTTACCGGCTCACTAGAGGCCTGAAAGAAGATTGCTCGGCCAAGTTGGGTCAGCCCAAATGAGACGATGCTAAGTAAAATCAGCGACTGAATATTTTTTTCTGACGTAGGGTTCCGAGTGTAGACCTCTCCATCCCTCACATCGAGAGCTAACGCAATGTGACGGAGATATATATTTATAAATGTAATTGGATGCTGGGTCATCAGGCCGGCTATTTTTACGACTGATTGATTGTTCTCAATGCCTCCATTTTGTTGGAGGATGAGTGCGCCATTGTTGTTTGCATAGAATACGGGTATGGCTTTTTTGGTCTGGGGGCCAATATGTGTTTCATATTTGTCAACGATCATTCCCCATGCCAGCTGCCGAGCAAATAGGGATGCGCCGCGGACATCCGTCACTACGAGTGGGGTGCGCGTTGAGTGGTGGCTGTAATTAATTGCCATTTGGGGGGCTGCGCCTACTAGTGCGCCTAGTAGAAAGCATGTCGATGCAAAAAATCTTTGCTTAAGGCTTTTTGAGAAAAAAATCGCAGCAATGACCATGAGTGTAAAGAAGGAAAATAAATAGATGGTTCGTGTGTTGTAGGCTAAATAGGCAAGTAGCCCTGCTACGATTAAAAGACTGAAGGACTGTGATTTGATGGCCTTGATGCAAGCATATAAGGCTAGCGCCATTATCCCAAAAGAAGGTGCGTCGCTGAGCGGGTAAGATATCAATCCGGGAAATGCAAAGGCCATCAGGAGTGCAGGGATGAGTCTGGTGAATGCCGACGGTTTGGCGTCAAATATGACCTGATAAAGGTTCGGAAGGAGGATCGAAAACAAGTAGCCGTATCCTATCGATTGCCCGAGCTTGAGTAATAACAATCCAGCCTGCTCTGAATGGTCAAAAGCGAATCTAAATGGTGTCAGTAGAAGTGGGTAGGAATATCCGCGAATCGTCTTGGGGAAGGTCCCTTCAGTAATTGCTGAGCTCAAGGCCCAGTAGGCTCCGGCATCTCCGGTAAATGCCTTGGCATCGATGGCAAGCTGGATTGCAAAGAAAGCCGATGATGCAATGAAGAGCGCAATGAGCTCCGCTTGATGGCGCATTATGAATCTTGTCGTCATTGATTTTCCCCTGTCCATCGCGTTGTTTGCCATGTTCCCGGTCGCGAGCGACGCGAGATGTGGCCTGTCAGTTGCAGTGTCGCTTACTTATGCATCGCTTGCGTTCTCCAAAGGGCGCACCCGGTGCGAGCCATGTGCCATCAGCCGCAGCAGCAGCGCGTGCGGCAACACGTGCAGTGCAACGTTCACCAGGCGGTAGCGCCACCCCGGTATCGCCAGCACCTGCCCGCGTTCCAGCGCGGCGATGCCGTACGCCGCCACGGCATCGGCCTGCAGCCACGCCCAGCCAGGCAGGGTGGACATCGCCGCGCGGGTGCCGGTGACATCGTGGAATTCCGACCAGGCAAAGCCCGGGCAGAGCGCGCCCACCTTCACCGCGCAATCGGCGTTCTCCAGCGCCAGTGACTCGCTGAAGCGCAGCATGAAACTCTTGGCGGCCGCATACAGCGTCTGGCCATCGGCACTGGGCGTCAGTGCGGCGAACGAGGCCACATTGAGGATCCGGCCCTGGCCACTGGCGCGGATCATCGGCAACAGCCGCCAGGTCAGTTCGCACACCGCCGTCACCATCACCTGCAGGAATCGCGCATGCGTCTGCCAGTCGTTCTGCAGATATCGCCCTGGCACGCCGTAGCCGGCATTGTTGACCAGGGTGCCCACGGTCCAGCCCTGGCGCTGGATTTCGGCGACCAGCCGGGCAGGGGCGGCGGGGTCGCCCAGATCCTCCGGCAGGATCTCCACCCGCACCTGCGCGCCCAATTCCGCCGCCAGCGCCTCCAGCTGGTCCACCCGCCGCGCCGTCAGGATCAGTGGCATCCCACGCGCTGCGTAGGCACGGGCAATCTCGCGACCGATCCCGCTGGAAGCGCCGGTGATCAGGGCGAAGACAGGCGAAACGGACATGGCAGGTTCCTGGTTGGGGTGAAATGGGACACGCATCGGACACAAGTCTGCCGGGTACCGACAGGGCATGGGCTATTCTCACGCCTGTCTTCAACTCAGGAACCTGCACCTGATGCGTCGAAAGATCGTTGCTGGAAATTGGAAGCTGCATGGCACGCGTGCCTTCGCCACCGAACTGGTGGCGCAGGTGGCCGCGCACATGCCCCTGGCGGGTGTCGATGTCGTCATCCTGCCGCCCTTGCCGTATCTCGGTGATCTGATCGAGGACTTCGAGGCCCACCACCTGGCATTCGGTGCACAGGACGTCAGTAGCAACGAGAAGGGCGCCTACACCGGTGAAGTGTCCGCCTCGATGCTGGTGGATGTCGGTGCCGAATACGGCCTGGTCGGGCATTCGGAGCGCCGTCAGTATCACCAGGAAAGTAGCGAGCTGGTCGCGCGCAAGTTTGCCGCCGCAATGCATGCCGGGTTGATCCCGGTGCTGTGCGTTGGCGAATCGCTGGAACAGCGCGAGGCCGGTCAGACTGAGGCAATCCTACGTGCCCAGTTGGAGCCGGTCCTGAGCCTGGTCGGCAGCACCGGATTCGCCCGCGCCGTAGTGGCCTACGAGCCGATCTGGGCCATCGGGACCGGGCGCACCGCCACGCCGGACCAGGCCCAGGCCGTGCACGCCTTCATTCGTGGCGAAGTCGCGAAGGCGGATGCTAGAATTGCCGATTCACTGCCCATCCTGTACGGGGGGAGTGTCAAGCCCGACAACGCCAGCGAGCTGTTTTCCCAGCCCGACGTCGACGGTGGGCTGGTCGGCGGCGCATCACTGGTTGCCGAAGACTTCCTGGCCATCGCGCGTGCGGCGGCCGCTTGTTAACCCATTAAGTTTTGTCCGGGGACGGATTTCGAAATGCTGATGTTGATCCTCAATGTGGTCTACGTGCTGGTCGCGCTGGCGATGATTGCGCTGATCCTGATGCAGCGTGGCGCCGGTGCGGCGGCGGGCTCGGGCTTCGGCGCGGGCGCGTCGGGCACGGTGTTCGGCTCGCAGGGTGCGTCGAACTTCCTGTCCAAGTCGACCAAGTGGCTGGCGGTGGTGTTCTTCAGCATCAGCCTGTTCATGGCCTGGTACGCCACCCATGGCGCCCGTCCTACCGACCAGAACCTGGGCGTGATGTCGCAGTCTGCCACGCCGGCTCCGGCCGCCGCGGGTGAGTTGACCCAGCCGTTGCCGCAGGCGCCTGCCGCTGGCGCAGTGCCCACCGCTCCCTCGCAGCCGTTGCCTGCTGCGGCCGAGCCGGCCACTGCACCTGCCGCAACACCTGTGCAGTCCGCACCGACGCAGCCGGCGCCTGCCGCACGCGAAGAAAAGACGCCGGAACCAGCACAAAAAGACTGAAGGCGGTTACAATGCGCTGCGCACTGGGATGCCCAGCGGCGCAACGTATGCCCAGGTGGCGGAATTGGTAGACGCACTACCTTGAGGTGGTAGCGACTTAGGTCGTAGGGGTTCGAGTCCCCTCTTGGGCACCATTGTTTGGTTGCAGTTCCTGCGCATCGCGGCAATGCCGGCGCGGGGTCTGCCTATACCCCATGCCGGCACGCGGCGCGTGCGGGCAGAGGCAAGAGAGAATCGCTGTGCTGGCCGAATATTTGCCGAGTCTGCTGTTTCTGGTTGTCGCCACTGGCATCGGCATCGTGCTGATGTTGATTGGTCGGTTCCTCGCTCCGCGCAGCCCGGACGCGCGCAAGCTTTCGCCGTACGAGTGTGGCTTCGAGGCATTCGAAGACGCGCGCATGAAGTTCGATGTGCGCTACTACCTCATCGCGATCCAGTTCATCGTGTTCGATCTGGAAATCATCTTCATCGTGCCGTGGACACAGGTGTTCATGGAGATCGGCGCACGCTCGCTGGTCACCATGGGCCTGTTCGTCGGCATGTTGTTCCTCGGTTTTATCTACGTGTGGAAGAAGGGAGCGCTGGAATGGGAGTGATTCAGACCCTGGATCGTCTGATGACCAACCCGATGCCGGAAGGCCGGGTCGAAGACATCCTGCGCCCGGAAGGCGAAAATCCGTTGCTCGAAAAGGGCTACGTGACCACCAGCGTCGATGCGCTGTTGAACTGGGCGCGTACCGGTTCGATGTGGCCGATGACCTTTGGTCTGGCCTGCTGTGCAGTCGAGATGATGCACGCCGGTGCGGCGCGCCTGGACCTGGACCGCTACGGCGTGGTGTTCCGCCCGTCGCCGCGCCAGTCCGACGTGATGATCGTCGCCGGCACCCTGGTCAACAAGATGGCGCCGGCACTGCGCAAGGTCTACGACCAGATGCCCGACCCGAAGTGGGTCATCTCGATGGGCAGCTGCGCCAACGGTGGCGGCTACTATCACTATTCGTATTCGGTGGTGCGCGGTTGCGATCGCATCGTGCCTGTGGACATCTATGTCCCGGGCTGCCCGCCGACCGCCGAGGCGCTGGTCTACGGCATCTTGCAGCTGCAGAAGAAAATCTGGCGCACCCAGACCATCGCACGCTGACACCCGTCTTCTCCTACCGAGAGCAGCCAAGCCCCCATGGCAGAGCAAGCATCTTCCTTCACTGACCGACTAGCGGCGCGTTTCGCCGGTGCGCAGATCTCCGTGGTCCAGCCGCGCGGCGAAGTGACGCTTGAAGTCGCTGCGGCACAGTGGCACGCCACCTGTCTTGCCCTGCGCGACGAGCTCGGTTTCGAGCAGCTCAGCGACCTGTGCGGCGTTGATTACCTGGGCTACGGCAGCGACGAGTGGGACACCGCCGACGTGTCGTCCCAGGGCTTCAGCCGTGGTGTCGAGGGCAAGGCGCTCGGTCGCTTTGCCTGGGGTGAATTCCCCAGCCAGGAAAGTTCCAACGGTGCCCAACCGCAGCAGCTGCCAACGCAGCGCTTCGCGGTGGTGGCCCAGCTGATTTCCTACCAGCACAACCAGCGTCTGCGCGTGCGGTGCTATGCACCCGACGAGCAGGTGCCGGTGGTCGCGTCGTTGACCGACATCTGGCCGGGTGTGAACTGGTTCGAGCGCGAGGCGTTCGACCTGTTCGGCATCGTGTTCGATGGCCATCCGGACCTGCGCCGCATCCTGACCGACTACGGATTTGTCGGCCATCCGTTCCGCAAGGACTTCCCGCTGATCGGCAACGTCGAAGTGCGTTACGACGACGAGCGCAAGCGCGTGGTGTACGAGCCGGTGACCTCGGTGGAGCCGCGTGTCGGCGTGCCGCGCGTGATCCGCGACGACGCGCGTTATGAGACTGCCGCTGGTGAAGTGGGCAAGTCGGAGACTGCCAAGTGAGTGAGTACCGCCAGGCAACCGATGCCTTCGCGAGCAATCCTGTGGAAAGCAAGCAGGAAATCCGCAATTACACGATGAACTTCGGCCCGCAGCATCCTGCGGCGCACGGCGTGTTGCGCCTGATCCTGGAAATGGACGGCGAAACCGTGGTGCGTGCCGACCCGCATATCGGCCTGCTGCACCGTGGCACCGAGAAGCTGGCCGAGTCCAAGCCGTTCAACCAGTCGGTTCCGTACATGGACCGCCTGGATTACGTGTCGATGATGTGCAACGAACACGCCTACGTACGGGCCATCGAATCCCTGATGGGGATCGAAGCGCCGGAGCGCGCGCAGTACATCCGCACCATGTTCGACGAGATCACCCGCATCAAGAACCACCTGATGTGGGTGGGTTCCAATGCGCTCGACCTCGGCGCCATGGCGGTGATGCTGTACGCCTTCCGCGAGCGCGAAGAATTGATGGACGTCTATGAGGCGGTCAGTGGCGCGCGCATGCACGCCGCCTATTACCGTCCGGGCGGCGTCTACCGTGATCTGCCTGATCGCATGCCCAAGTACAAGGAATCGCGTTGGCACAAGGGCGGGGCGCTGACCAAGCTCAACGCCGCGCGCGAAGGCTCGATGCTGGATTTCCTCGAGAACTTCACCGACACGTTCCCGTCCCGTGTGGACGAATACGAAACGCTGCTGACCGAGAATCGCATCTGGAAGCAGCGCACCGTGGACGTGGGCATCATCAGCCCGGATCTGGCGCGTGCCTGGGGCATGACCGGTCCGATGCTGCGTGGTTCGGGCATCGAATGGGATCTGCGCAAGAAGCAGCCGTACGCCAAGTACGACGCGGTGGACTTCGACGTGCCGGTCGGCACCAACGGCGACTGCTACGACCGTTACCTGGTGCGCGTGGCCGAGATGCGCGAGTCCAACCGCATCATCAAGCAGTGCGTGAAGTGGCTGAAGGCCAATCCAGGCCCGGTCATGGTCACCAATTTCAAGGTCGCCCCGCCAAGCCGCGAAGGTATGAAGGACGACATGGAAGCGCTGATCCATCACTTCAAGCTGTTCAGCGAAGGCTACTGCGTTCCCGCCGGTGAGACCTACTGCGCCGTTGAAGCGCCCAAGGGCGAGTTCGGCTGCTACCTGATGTCCGATGGCGCCAACAAGCCTTTCCGCGTGCACCTGCGCGCGCCGGGCTTTGCGCATCTGTCCTCGATGGACGCGGTGGTGCGCGGGTATTTGCTGGCCGACGTCGTGGCGATGATCGGCACTTACGATTTGGTTTTCGGTGAGGTTGACCGATGAAGGCGACGGGTAATTTCGAGGCGGCGCGCGACGTCGATCCGCAGGTAGTGCTGAGCGACAAGACGCGCGCGCACATCGATCATTGGCTGAGCAAGTTCCCGCCCGACCGCAAGCGTTCGGCCGTGTTGCAGGGTCTGCATGCTGCGCAGGAACAGAATCAGGGTTGGTTGACCGACGAGTTGATCGTGGGCGTGGCCAAGTATCTGGAGCTGCCGCCGGTGTGGGCCTACGAAGTGGCCAGCTTCTACTCGATGTTCGAAACCGAGAAGGTCGGCCGCCACAACGTGGCGTTCTGCACCAACATCAGCTGCTGGCTCAATGGCGCTGAAGATCTGCTGGCGCACGCGGAAAAGAAGCTGGGCTGCAAGTTGGGTCAGTCGACCGCCGATGGGCGCGTCTACCTCAAGCGCGAAGAAGAATGCCTGGCGGCCTGCTCTGCAGCGCCGATGATGGTCATCAACGGCCATTACCACGAGCACCTGACGAAAGAAAAGGTCGACGCGCTGCTGGACGGGCTGGAGTAAGGCATGGCACATCATCACGCACCCTCAGGCCCGGTCGGTCCGGCGCCGCTGCCGCATCAGGTCGTCTACACGACCCTGCACTACGACACCCCGTGGTCGTACGAAAGCTATCTGAAGACCGGTGGCTACGCCGCGCTGCGCAAGATCCTCGAAGAGAAGATCCCGCCGGCCGACGTCATCGAAATGGTGAAGGCATCCAACCTGCGCGGCCGCGGTGGCGCGGGCTTCCCGACCGGCCTGAAGTGGTCCTTCATGCCCAAGGGCACGATGCAGAAGTACATCCTGTGCAACTCGGACGAATCCGAACCGGGAACCTGCAAGGACCGCGACATCCTGCGTTACAACCCGCACTCGGTAGTGGAGGGCATGGCAATCGCCTGCTACGCCACCGGCTCGACCGTGGGCTACAACTATCTGCGTGGTGAGTTCCACCACGAGCCGTTCGAAAATTTCGAGCTGGCACTGGCCGATGCCTATGCCAACGGCTGGCTGGGCAAGAACATTCTCGGCAGCGGCGTGGATATCGATATCTACGGTGCGCTGGGCGCTGGCGCTTACATCTGCGGCGAAGAAACCGCGTTGATGGAATCGCTGGAAGGCAAGAAGGGTCAGCCGCGCTACAAGCCGCCGTTCCCGGCGAACTTCGGCCTGTACGGCAAGCCCACCACCATCAACAACACCGAGACCTACGCGTCGGTGCCGGCGATCATTCGCAACGGCCCGGAGTGGTTCCTGGGGTTGAGCAAGACCAAGAACGGCGGCCCGAAGATCTTCTCGGTGTCCGGCTGCGTGCAGAAGGGCGGCAATTTCGAAGTGCCGCTCGGCACCACCTTCGACGAACTGCTGGAAATGGCCGGTGGCCTGCGTCCGGGCCGCAAGCTCAAGGGCGTGGTGCCCGGCGGCGTGTCGATGCCGGTGCTGAAGGCCGACCAGGTCGCTGGCCTGCAGATGGATTACGACACCCTGCGCGCGCTTGGCACCGGTCTGGGTTCCGGCGCCATCGTGGTGCTGGATGACAGCGTGTGCTGCGTGCGGTTTGCCTGCCGCATCTCGCAGTTCTTCCACAAGGAATCCTGCGGCCAGTGCACCCCGTGCCGCGAAGGCACCGGCTGGATGCATCGCGTGCTGGAGCGCATCGTCGCCGGCAAGGCCACGATGGAAGACCTCCACCAGCTGCGCACCGTGGCCGGCCAGATCGAAGGTCACACCATCTGCGCGTTCGGCGAAGCGGCGGCATGGCCGATCCAGGGCTTCCTGCGCCAGTTCTGGGACGAATTCGAGTACTACATCGTCAACGGTCGTTCGATCGTCGACACGCACGTCGGAGTGGCCGCATGAGCGCCCAACCAGTGAACCCGAACGTGCCACCGGACCATGTCACCGTCGAGATCGACGGGCAGTCGCTGGTGGTGCCGAAGGGCTCGATGATCATCCAGGCCGCCGACAAGGCCGGCATCCCGATCCCGCGATTCTGTTACCACGAGAAGCTGCCGATTGCGGCCAACTGCCGCATGTGCCTGGTCGACGTTGAAAAGTCGCCCAAGCCGTCGCCTGCCTGCGCCACGCCGGTGATGGACGGCATGAAGGTCACCACGCGCAGCGAAAAAGCGCTGAAGTACCAGCGCAGCGTGATGGAATTCCTGCTGATCAACCACCCGCTGGACTGCCCGATCTGCGATCAGGGCGGCGAGTGCGAATTGCAGGACGTCTCGCTTGGCTACGGCCGTTCGGTGAGCCGCTTCAATGAGCGCAAGCGCGTGGTGCCGGACGAAGACATCGGCCCGCTGGTGGCGACCGAGATGACCCGCTGCATCCAGTGCACGCGCTGCGTGCGCTTCACCGCCGATATCGCCGGAACCTACGAGCTGGGCGGTATTTATCGCGGTGAGAACCTGCAGATCGGCACCTACGACGGCAAGCCGCTGACCACCGAAATTTCCGGCAACGTCATCGACGTTTGCCCGGTGGGCGCGCTGACCAACAAGGTGTTCCAGTTCCGTGCGCGTCCGTGGGAACTGATGGCACGTGAATCGCTCGGTTATCACGATGCGATGGGCTCCAACCTGTTCCTGCACGTGCGTCGCGGCGAAGTGCTGCGCACCGTGCCGCGCGAGAACGAAGCCGTCAACGAGTGCTGGCTGTCCGATCGCGACCGTTATTCGCATCAGGGCCTGTACGCCGAAGACCGTGCGGTGAAGCCGCTCAAGAAGGTCAACGGTGAATGGACCGAAGTGAGCTGGGCCGAAGGCCTGGCCGCTGCGACGCAGATCCTGCGCGATAACGCCGGTGATCAGCTCGGCGTGCTGGTGCACCCGGCCACCTCGAACGAAGAAGGCGCCTTGCTGGCGCGTCTGGCCGAGGGCCTGGGCAGCGGCAACCTGGATCACCGCCTGCTCAACCGCGATTTCTCCGACGCCGCTGTTGCCGAAGCCTTTGCCACGCCGCTGGCCGAGATCGAACAGGCCGATGTCGTGGTGCTGTTCGGCACCAACGTGCGCCATGAGCTGCCGCTGCTGCATGCCCGCCTGCGCAAGGCGAGCATCCAGAACCGCACCCAGATCCATTCGGTCAACCCGGTCGATTTCGATTTCGCCTTCACCCAGGCCAGCCGGACGGTGGTCTCGCCGACGCAGCTGGCTGGCGCGCTGGACGACGTCACGCTGCGTGATGCGGTCAAGGGCGCAAGCCGCGCCGTGATCGTGGTCGGCGCACTGGCAGAAAATCATCCGCAGGCGGCGACGCTTCGTGCAGCGGCACGTGCCTTTGCTGCGGCAACCGGTGCGTCGCTGTGCCGGATCCCGCAGGGCGCCAATGCGCTCGGCCTGGTCTCGCAGGGCGTGTTGCCGACTGCACGGACAGTCGCCGGCATGTTTGCCGAGCCGCGTCAGGCGTATGTGGTGTACGGCATCGAACCCGGTCTGGATTTCGCTGATGCGGCCGCTGCGCGCAGCGCGCTGGCCGGCGCGAAAGTCGTGGCTTTCAGCCAGTTTGCCTGTGCATCCACGCGCGACGTGGCCGATGTCATTCTGCCGATCGGCGCCTTGCCGGAAATCGATGCGTCGCTGACCAATCTCGATGGCCGCGTGCAGACCGCACGTGCTGCGGGTCGGTTGCCGGTCGAGGCGCGTGAGGGCTGGCGCGTGCTGCGCGCACTGGGTGGTGAGTTGGGTCTGGCTGGGTTCGAGTTCATCGACCTGGTCGGTCTGCGCGCCGGCATGCAGCAGCGCAGCGTGACTGCAGCGACGTCCGCGCAGCCGGCTGCTGCGAGCGAAGGTCTGGAGGTTGCCGCAACCGCTGCGATCTACCGCACCGATGCGGTGGTACGCCGAGCCGCCGCGCTGCAGTCGCACCCGCTCAACATCGCCCCGTGTGTAGCGATGCATCCGGAGCAGGCCGCGCAGCTGCAGGTCGCTGCCGGGCAAGTGGTCAAGGTCGGCACCGACGCGGGCAGGGCAACCTTGCCGGTGGTGCTGGACAAGCGCGTCGCACCGGGCACGGTGTGGATCGAATCCGGCCATGGCGCAACCGCGCCGTTGGGTGCCGGTCGGGTAACGGTGGTGGCTGCATGAACGAGTTGCTGTTGAACGTGGTCGACCCCCTGCACCAGTGGTTCCTCGGACTGGGCGATGGCGGCGTGTTGCTGTGGACCGTGCTGAAGATCCTGCTGATCGCCGTGCCGGTGATCGTGACGGTGGCCTTCTACGTGGTCTGGGAGCGCAAGCTGATCGGCTGGATGCACGTGCGCCATGGGCCGATGTACGTGGGCATGGGCATTTTCCAGGCCTTCGCCGACGTCTTCAAATTGCTGTTCAAGGAAATCCTGCAGCCCAGCAGCTCGCACAAGGCGATGTTCATCATCGCGCCGCTGCTCACCCTGGCGCCGGCGTTTGCCGCCTGGTCGGTGGTGCCGTTCGATGCGAAGCTGGTGTTGTCCAATGCCAACGTGGGTCTGCTGTACCTGCTGGCGATGACCTCGCTGGGCGTATACGGCATCATCCTGGCTGGCTGGGCGTCCAACTCCAAGTACGCGTTCCTGGGTGCGATGCGCTCGGCCGCGCAGGTGGTCAGCTACGAAATCGCGATGGGCTTTGCGCTGGTCGGCGTGATGATCGCCTCGGGCAGCGTCAACCTCAGCCAGATCGTGTTTGCGCAGGCGGGTAGCTCCGGCTTCTTCGACTGGTTCCTGATTCCGCTGTTCCCGTTGTTCATCGTGTACTGGGTCTCCGGCGTCGCCGAAACCAACCGCGCGCCGTTCGACGTGGTGGAAGGCGAATCGGAAATCGTCGCCGGCCACATGGTGGAATATTCGGGCGGCGCGTTCGCGCTGTTCTTCCTGGCCGAATACGCCAACATGATCCTGGTCAGCTTCCTGATCTCGATCTTCTTCCTCGGTGGCTGGCTGAGCCCGATCCAGGGCTGGGTCACGGCAGATGTCTCGCCGTGGGTCAATTGGCTGTGGACCGGTGGCTGGCCGTGGCTACTGATGAAGGTGTTCTTCTTTGCGAGTGCCTACATCTGGTTCCGCGCAAGCTTCCCGCGTTACCGCTATGACCAGATCATGCGTCTGGGCTGGAAGGTGTTCATTCCGCTCACGATCGTGTGGATCGCGGTGACGGCATTGATGGTGTTCTACGGCGTGATCCAGAAGGGCGTGTAATTGATGAACAAGATCACCCATTACTTCAAGAGCCTGCTGCTGCTCGAACTGCTCGGAGGGCTGTGGCTGACGTTGAAATACACGTTCAAGCCCAAGTACACCGTGCTGTATCCGATGGAGAAGTTCCCGCAGTCGCCGCGCTTCCGCGGTCTGCACGCGCTGCGTCGCTACCCCAATGGCGAAGAGCGCTGCATTGCCTGCAAGCTGTGCGAAGCGGTCTGCCCGGCACTGGCGATCACCATCGACTCGGCCAAGCGCGAGGACGGCACCCGTCGCACCACGCGCTACGACATCGACCTGTTCAAGTGCATCTTCTGCGGCTTCTGCGAAGAAAGCTGCCCGGTGGACTCGATCGTCGAAACGCACATCCTCGAGTACCACTTCGAGAAGCGTGGCGAGAATATTGTCAACAAACCGCAGCTGCTGGCGATCGGAGACCGGCTTGAAGCCGAGATCGCCGAGCGTCGCGCTGCCGATGCCGCCTTCCGTTGAGGTCATGATGGACTGGGTCACTATTGCTTTCTACGCCTTCTCCGCCGTCGCGGTCGTCTCCGCCGGTGCGGTGATCAGCGTGCGCAACCCGGTATATGCCGTGTTGTGCCTGATCCTTACCTTCTTCTCGATGGCCTGCATCTGGCTGCTGGTGGGCGCCGAGTTCCTGGGCGTAACCCTGGTGCTGGTCTACGTCGGCGCGGTGATGGTGCTGTTCCTGTTCGTGGTGATGATGCTGGACATCGACACTAGCCGGTTGCGCGAAGGCTGGGTCAAGTACATGCCGGTCGGCGTCATCGTGGCGGTCGCCATGCTGGCCCAGATGGTCACGCTGATCGGGGTCAAGGGACGCCTGGCCACTCCGTTCCCGGTCGACAACGCTGCCGCGCAGGCCGCCGATACGTCCAACCTGACCTGGCTGGCAAAGAGCCTGTACACCGAGTTCCTGCTGCCGTTCGAGTTCGCCGCGGTGATCCTGACTGTTGCCGTGGTGGCGGCGGTGATGCTGACCTTGCGCAAGCGCACCGGCATCAAGATGCAGAACGCAAGCGAGCAGTCGCGGGTGCGGTCCACCGACCGTCTGCGCATGGTCAAAATGGCGGTTGAAAAGCCGGTACAGGTTGCGCCGACCCTGGATGCGACCGACGGACAGGAGGCGAAGTCTTGATTACCTTGGGCCACCTGCTGGGCTTGGGCGCGGTGCTGTTCTGCATCTCGCTGGCCGGCATCTTCCTCAATCGCAAGAACGTCATCGTGCTGTTGATGTCGATCGAGCTGATGCTGTTGTCGGTCAACGTCAACTTCATCGCTTTCTCGCGCGAGCTCGGCGATACCGCAGGTCAGTTGTTCGTGTTCTTCATCCTGACCGTTGCCGCCGCGGAGGCCGCCATCGGCCTTGCGATCCTGGTGACACTGTTCCGTACGCGCCGCACGATCAATGTGGCCGAAGTCGATACGTTGAAGGGCTGACCTGTAGATGGAAATCACTCTCTCCAAGAGTCTGCTGATCGCAGTGGTGCTTGCACCGCTGGTCGGCAGCATCGTCGCCGGCCTCTTCGGTCGCCAGGTAGGGCGCAAGGGCGCGCAATACGTCACCATCCTCGGTGTGGCGGTCAGCTGCGTGTTGTCCTGCCTGACGCTGTACCAACTGGTGGAGCTGGGCGCCAGCCCGTTCAACCAGAACCTGTACACCTTCTTCGACGTCGGTAACTACTCGGCGCATGTCGGCTTCATGGTCGACCGCCTGACCGCGATGATGATGGTGGTGGTGACCTTCGTGTCACTGCTGGTGCACATCTACACCATCGGCTACATGGAAGAAGACCCGGGTTACCAGCGCTTCTTCAGCTACATCTCGTTGTTCACCTTCTCCATGCTGACGCTGGTGATGAGCAACAACTTCCTGCAGCTGTTCTTCGGCTGGGAAGCGGTGGGCCTGGTGTCCTACCTGTTGATCGGCTTCTGGTTCAAGCGCCCGACCGCTGTGTTCGCCAACATGAAGGCGTTCCTGGTCAACCGCGTGGGCGACTTCGGTTTCATCCTGGGCATTGCCGGGGTGCTGCTGTGGTTCGGCTCGCTCGACTACTCCACCGTGTTTGCCAACGCGACCACCATGGCTGGTGCCAAGGTGCAGCTGTTCGCCGGCCACGAGTGGAGCGTGATGACGCTGATCTGCATCTGCCTGTTCATTGGTGCGATGGGCAAGTCGGCGCAGGTGCCGCTGCATGTGTGGCTGCCGGACTCGATGGAAGGCCCGACCCCGATTTCGGCACTGATCCATGCCGCGACGATGGTGACCGCGGGCATCTTCATGGTGGCGCGCATGTCGCCGCTGTTCGAGCTGTCCGAAACCGCGCTGAACTTCATCCTGTTCATCGGTGCGACCACGGCCTTCTTCACCGGCCTGATCGGCATCGTGCAGAACGACATCAAGCGCGTGGTGGCGTATTCCACGCTGTCGCAGCTGGGCTACATGACCGTCGCGCTGGGCGTCTCTGCCTATTCGGCCGCCGTGTTCCACCTGATGACGCATGCCTTCTTCAAGGCGCTGCTGTTCCTTGCGGCCGGCTCGGTCATCATCGGCATGCACCACGAGCAGGACATGCGCAAGATGGGCGGGCTGCGCAAGTACATGAAGGTGACCTACTGGACCAGCGTGATCGGTACCCTGGCGCTGGTCGGTACGCCGTTCTTCTCGGGTTTCTACTCGAAGGACACCATCATCGAAGCGGCCGCGCACCACGCGCATGAGTCGCACAGCTGGATCGCCACCTACGGCTACTGGGCAGTGCTCGGCGGCGTGCTGGTCACCAGCTTCTACAGCTTCCGCCTGCTGTTCCTGACCTTCCACGGCAAGGAACGCTTCCGCGATGCGCATGCACATGACGTGCACGCCCATCACGACAGCGCCCATACCGATGCCGAGGCGCAGGTGCATACGCACGACAGCCACGGTCATGATGCACACGATGCGCATGGGCACGACGATCATGGTCATGGTCATGGTCACCACGGTGCCCACGAGCCGCACGAGCCGCACGAGTCCAAGTGGGTGGTCACGCTGCCGCTCATCTTGCTGGCGATTCCGTCGGTGGCGATCGGCTTCTTCACCATCGGCCCGATGCTGTTCGGTACCGACTGGCAAGGCCACCACGCGGCGCATGCGATGAAGGGGCAGGCCGTGTCGTTCTTCACCGGCATCGTCGACTTCTACGACCCGGCATGCGATACCGTCGGCGCATTGGCCGAAGAATTCCATGGTCCGGTGGCGTTCGCGCTGCACGGCATGATGGCGGCACCGTTCTTCCTGACGGTCGCCGGCCTGCTGCTGGCCGCGCTGTTCTATCTCTGGAAGCCAGAGCTGGCCACCAAGTCACGCAAGGCGTTTGCGCCGATCGTGTGGCTGCTGGAAAACAAGTACGGCTTTGACAAGCTGTGGATCAATGGCTTCGCCGGTGGTGGCGTGGTCCTTGGAAAGGCTTCCCGCGCAATCGACACCCACGTGGTGGATGGCGTGGCGGTCAATGGTTCTGCCCGACTGATCGACCTGGCTGCACATCTGCTGCGTCGCACGCAATCCGGTTTCCTCTATCACTACGCCTTCGCAATGATCATCGGTTTGATCGCCTTGTTGGCGGTACTGATGCATTTCTGGCGTTGACCTGTACGGAATAAGAAAACGTGTCGAACTGGCCTTTACTGTCTCTTCTGATCTGGCTGCCGATTATCGGTGGCGCCCTGATCCTCGCATTGCGCAACGCCGAGACCGCCCGCTGGGCGTCTCTTGCGGTGGCCGTGGCGACCTTCGTGCTGAGTCTGCCGCTGCTCGGGTATGACACGGCGAACGATGCCATGCAGTTCATCGAGCAACATGCCTGGATCCCGGCCTACAACATCGGCTACAACCTGGGCGTGGACGGCATTGCGGTCGCGTTGATCGTGTTGACCACGCTGGTGACCGTGCTTGCGTTGATCGGCGCCTGGCGCTCGATCGACAAGCGCGTCAACCAGTACGTTGCGGCCTTCCTGATCCTCGAAGGCGTCACGGTCGGCATCTTTGCGGCCACCGACGCGATGCTGTTCTACGTGTTCTTCGAAGCCATGCTGATCCCGATGTTCCTGATCATCGGTGTCTGGGGCGGCCCGCGTCGCATCTACGCGGCCATGAAGTTCTTCCTGTACACCTTCCTCGGCTCGGTGCTGATGCTGGTGGGCCTGATCTACCTGTACCTGAAGGGTGGCAGCTTCCAGCTCGCCGACCTGTACGCGCTGCAGCTGACCGCCAAGGAACAGACCTGGATCTTCTTCGCGTTCATGATCGCTTTCGCGGTCAAGGTGCCGATGTTCCCGGTGCACACCTGGCTGCCGGATGCCCACGTTGAGGCACCGACCGCCGGCTCGGTGATCCTTGCGGCGATCGCGCTGAAGATCGGCGGCTACGGCTTCCTGCGCTTCAACCTGCCGATCCTGCCTGACGCCAGCAACCAATGGGCCTGGCTGGTGATCGCGCTGTCGCTGATCGCGGTGATTTACGTCGGCCTGGTGGCGCTGGTGCAGGACGACATGAAGAAGCTGGTGGCGTATTCGTCCATCGCGCACATGGGCTTCGTCACCCTCGGCACCTTCATCGCGTTCACCCTGGTGCGCGAGTACGGCAGCACCGATGCGGCCCGTCTTGGCCTGCAGGGCGCGATGGTGCAAATGATTTCGCACGGCTTCGTATCCGGCGCGATGTTCTCCTGCATCGGCGTGCTGTACGACCGCATGCATACCCGCCGCATTGCCGATTACGGCGGCGTGGTGAATGTCATGCCGTGGTTTGCCACCTTTGCCATGTTGTTCTTCATGGCGAACGCCGGCCTGCCGGGCACGAGCGGTTTCGTTGGCGAATTCATGGTCATCCTGGCCAGCTTCCAGAAGCATCCGTTGGTGGCCTTTGCTGCGGCAACCACGCTGGTGATCACCGCGGCCTACACGCTGTGGCTCTACAAGCGCGTGTTCTTCGGCGAAGTGGCCAATGCGCATGTGGCGGAGCTGAAGGACATCAACGGTCGCGAGGCCTTCGTGTTGGGCGTGTTTGCTGCCGGTGTACTGGCGCTTGGCCTGTATCCGAAGCCGCTGACCGACCTGATGGAACCGTCGATCGCCAAGCTGGCGACCCAGATTGCAACGACCAAGCTCTAACCGCTTGCCGTCCGTATTGATTTTCAGGATTTGATGATGACCACGCCAACGCTCGCGCCGTTGACCACCGCTGACCTGGCTCCGCTCGCACCGGAGCTGGTGCTGATCGGCGGTGCCTTCGCACTGTTGATGATCGATCTGTTCGTGAGCCAGCGGCACAAGGTCTGGACCCACCTGTTCTCTGTCGCAGTCCTGGCCGTGGTGCTGGTGATGCTGGCAACCGGCACGGGCGGGCAGGGCGAAGCCTTCCACGGCATGTTCGTGCGCGACACCGCCGCCGATGTCATGAAGACGGTGATCGTGCTGGTCAGTGGCCTGAGCCTGGTTTACGGCTGGAGCTATCTGCGCGAGCGCAATCTGTACCAGGGCGAGATTCCGGTGCTGGTGCTGTTTGCGACTGCCGGCATGATGCTGCTCACCTCCGCCGGCAGCCTGCTGATGGTCTACCTTGGCCTGGAGTTGCTGGCGCTGTGCTCGTATGCGCTGGTGGCGTCCAACCGGGACAACGGCCTGGCGACCGAAGCGGCGATGAAGTACTTCGTGCTGGGTTCGCTGGCCTCCGGTCTGCTGTTGTACGGCATGTCGCTGGTGTATGGCGCCACGGGGACGCTGAGCCTGGCCGGCATCCACGACGCAATCGAAGGCTCGGGCGAGCGCACGCTGTTGCTGACCGGTACGATCTTCATGATCGCCGGTGTGGCCTTCAAACTGGGTGCCGCGCCGTTCCATATGTGGCTGCCCGACGTCTATCAGGGTGCGCCAGCGCCGATCGCGCTGTTCATCAGCTCCGCGCCCAAGCTGGCCGCCTTCGGCATGGCGTATCGCCTGCTCGAAATGGGCATGGGCCCGCTGTCGCCGCAGTGGCATCTGCTGATCGGTGGCCTGTCAGCTTTGTCGCTGGTGATCGGTAACCTGATGGCCATCGCGCAGAGCAACCTCAAGCGCATGCTGGCGTACTCAACGGTCTCGCATATCGGCTTCCTGCTGATGGGCGTGGCAGGTGGCGGCGAGGAGGGCTATGCCGCCGCGATGTTCTACGCGGTGAGCTACACCATCATGTCCACGGCGTCGTTCGGCGCGATCATTGCGCTGTCGCGCAGCGGCTTCGAAGCTGAGCACATCGACGACTTCAAGGGCCTGAACGCACGCAACCCGTGGATGGCTGGCCTGGTGCTCTGCATCATGGCGTCGTTGGCCGGCATTCCGCCGTTCCTCGGTTTCTGGACCAAGCTGGCCGTGCTCGGCGCGGCGGTGAAGGGCGACATGTTGTGGCTCGCGATGGTCGGCGTGCTGTGCGCGGTGATCGGTGCGTATTACTACCTGCGCGTCATCAAGGTCATGTACTTCGACGAACCGGTTGGCGAGCCGCTGCCTGCCAACAAGGATCGCGTGCTGGGGACGGTGCTGGGTGTCAATGCGCTCGCGTTGCTCGCACTGGGCCTGGCCTGGAACCCGATCATGGTGTGGTGCCAGCGCGCGTTTGCGGGCCTGGCCTGATCGCATAGCTAGTGCCCGCTGTGTGCAGGCACGTGTCCTGACTAAACTGGCAGGGCACTGAAATAAAGTCGTGATCGCTGTTTCGTTTTTGTGTCATCGCGGTTATCATGTGCCGCGACGTTGAGAGCCTCCAAGGTCTTCAACAGATGAAAAACTAGGGCTTGCAATTTTCTCCCAAGTTCTTCATAATTCCGCTTCTGCTGCGGGGTGGAGCAGTCTGGCAGCTCGTCGGGCTCATAACCCGAAGGTCGCAGGTTCAAATCCTGCCCCCGCTACCAAGTTTTGATATGTTGCCTTCGGGCAACTCATCAGCTTCTTGGATCGTAAGGACGCATGTTCCCGTCCTTGCGCCGACCCTGAGAGGTCGGGCTTTTTTCACGCAAGGGGCCCATCGGGCCCCTTGTTTTTTCCGGAACCGGAAAGTTTGCTGCCGGTTGCCGGGGGTTCTACTGGCAATCATCTGATCAGGGCAGTCTGTGAGCGAAAAAGCGACCGAAATCGCCAATCTGCTGGGTCCAACGGTTGAGTCCTTGGGTCTGGAACTGCTGGGTGTCGAATATCTTCCGGCCCCGGGTGGCGCAACGTTGCGCCTGTATATCGATGTGCCGCTCGCCGAGCAGCCCGATCGCATCATCAACGTCGATGACTGCGAGCGCGTGAGCCGCGAAGTGTCTGCCCAGTTGGACGTCGAAGATCCGATCAGCGGCAATTACACCCTGGAAGTCTCCTCGCCAGGTGTGGATCGTCCCTTGTTCACGCTGGATCAGTTCGCCCGCCATGTCGGCGAGTCCGCCAAGATCGTGTTGAAGCTGGCGCAGGATGGCCGGCGCCGCTTTCAGGGCCAGATCGTCCGCATCGACACTGAAGCTGCTGCAGTCGTGTTCTCGGTCGATGGCAAGGACGTGCAGATCGGCTTCGACAATATCGACAAGGCGCGCATCCTGCCGGACTGGGTCGCACTGGGCCTGGCACCGCAGAAACCGAATAAGCCCGGCCCGAAAAAACCCGGGCACGACAAGAAGAAACCATCCAACGAGCCGGCGGCTGGCAAGCCGCGCGCGGAGTGACTAAATGAGCAAGGAACTTTTGCTGGTAGTGGATGCGGTCGCCAACGAAAAAGGCGTGCCGCGTGAGGTGATCTTCGACGCGATCGAGGCCGCTTTGGCTTCCGCGGCGAAGAAGCGCTATCCCGACCAGGACGTGCTGACGCGCGTGACCATCGATCACAAGGATGGCAATTACGAAACCTTCCGCCGTTGGGAAGTGGTGGCCGACGATGTGGTGATGGAGTCGCCCGACCGCCAGGTGCGCCTGATGGATGCCATCGAGGAAGCCGACGGCGTCGATGTCGGTGACTACGTCGAAGAGCAGATCGAAAACCCGGACTTCGGCCGCATCGCCGCGCAGGCCGCCAAGCAGGTCATCGTGCAGCGTGTGCGCGAAGCCGAGCGGCAGCAGGTGGTCGATGCGTGGAAGGATCGCGTGGGTGAGTTGATCACCGGCGTGGTCAAGCGTGCCGAGCGCGGCAACATCTTTGTGGACCTGGGCGGTAATGCCGAAGCCTTCATTCCGAAGGACAAGGGCATTCCGCGCGATGTGCTGCGCCCGGGCGACCGTGTGCGCGGTTATCTGGCCGAAGTGCGCTCAGAGCCGCGTGGCCCGCAGCTGTTCATCAGCCGCGCCGCACCGGAATTCATGATCGAGCTGTTCAAGCTGGAAGTGCCGGAAGTGGGCCAGGGCCTGGTCGAGATCAAGGCCTGCGCACGTGATCCGGGTGACCGCGCCAAGATCGCGGTGATTGCGCACGACACCCGCACCGACCCGATCGGTGCGTGCATCGGCATGCGCGGTTCGCGCGTGCAGGCGGTATCTAACGAGCTCAATGGCGAGCGCGTGGACATCGTGTTGTGGAACGAGAACCCGGCCAACTTCGTGATCAACGCGATGGCGCCTGCCGAAGTGCAGTCGATCATCGTCGATGAAGACAAGCATTCGATGGACTTGGCCGTGGCAGAAGACCGCCTGGCACAGGCGATCGGCAAGGGCGGCCAGAACGTGCGTCTGGCCAGCCGCCTGACCGGTTGGCAGCTCAACGTGATGACCGCCGACCAGGTGGCCGCCAAGTCCGAGGCTGAACAGGCATCGGCGCGCCAGCTGTTCATGGATCGCCTGGAAGTGGACGAAGAAATTTCCGCGATCCTGGTGTCCGAAGGCTTCAACACGGTCGAAGAAATTGCCTACGTGCCGGTTGGCGAGCTGCTGGCGGTGGAGGGTTTCGACGAAGACATCGTCGAAGAACTGCGCGCCCGTGCCCGCGACGCGCTGCTCAATGCCGCGCTGGCCGAGGAAGAAGGACTGGAAGGGACTCAGCCCACCGAGGACCTGCTGGCGTTGGAGGGGATGGACGAGGAAACGGCCTTTGCTCTGGCCGAGCACGGCGTGCGCACCAGCGAGGACTTGTCCGACCTGGCAGCGGACGAGATCGTCGACTTCGGCATCGAGGGCATGACCCAGGAGCGCGCCGCGGCGCTGATCCTGGCGGCCCGCGCCGAGGAGATCGCCCGTTTGGAGCGCGGCGAATGAGCCGGCAATGAACCGCGCCCTGACCCCATCAGGGCTTAGAATCAGCGTTTCCCTTGCTCTGGGCGAGGGGGCGCCAACCAGATCATAGGATCCGAATGTCGCAGCAAACCACCATCCGCAAGCTTGCCGAACTGGTCAATACGCCGGTCGATAAACTGCTGGTTCAACTGGCCGAGGCCGGAATGAAGTTCAGCGGTCCCGACCAGGTCGTGACCAGCACCGAGAAGATGAAACTACTTGGCTTCCTGCGTCGCACGCATGGCAAGGCCGACACGCCCGCTGAAGCGGCGAGCGAAGCAGCCAAGAAGATCACGCTCAATCGGCGCAAGCTGCAGGAAGTCACGGTCAACGCCGGCCGCACCAAGACCACGGTCAACGTGGAAGTGCGGCAGAAGCGTACGTACGTGAAGTCCGATAACGAAGGCAGCGGCCGCGCCGCGCCGATGACGCCGGACGAAGAGCGCGCCGATATCCTGGCCAAGCTCGCCGCCTCGCGTCAGCGCAACCTGGACGAGCAGCAGCGTCTGGCCGAGAGCGATCGTGCCCGCGATGAAGCCATTCAGCGCAAACGCGACGAAGAGCAGGCCGCAAAAGACCGTGTAGAAGCCGAGCGCAAGGCTGCCGAGGAAGCCGCTGCGGCTGCCAGTGCGCCGGCCCCGGTTGCAGCTGCACCTGCGCCCTCGTCGGCACCTGCCGCGCGTGCGCCGTCTTCGCCGTCGTCGGCACCGCGTCCGGCTCGTCCGGCTGGCGCCTCGCCTGCCTCGCGTCCGGCGACGCCGGCACGTCCGGACGATCGCAACAATGCCGCCAAGCACAAGACGCGCGGTTCGCACGTCATGGTGGCTGGCGTCGAAGACGATGATGCGACCAAGCGCTTTGCCGGTCAGCTGCATCTGTCTGCGGCCGATCGTGCGCGCCGTTCCAACGTGCGTGGCAAGCCGACCGGCCGTCCGGGTTCGTCGTCGTCGCGTCGCAACGATGGTGGTCGCGGTAGCAATCAGAGCAACAGTGGCCCGCACGGGTTCGAGCGTCCGACCGCACCGGTGGTGCGTGAAGTGGCGATCGGCGAGACCATCACCGTGGCCGATCTGGCGCAGAAGCTCGCGCTCAAGGGCGGCGACGTGGTCAAGGCGCTGTTCAAGATGGGCGTCATGGCGACCATCACCCAGAGCATCGATCATGACACCGCGGCGCTGGTGACCGAAGAGCTCGGCCACAAGGCGGTGCGTGCGGACAATGCCGACTTCGAAGATGCGCTGCTGGCGCATGCCGAAGACGCCCAGGGCGAAACCACCTCGCGTCCGCCGGTGGTCACCATCATGGGTCACGTCGATCACGGCAAGACCTCGCTGCTGGATTACATCCGTCGGACCAAGATTGCCTCTGGCGAAGCCGGCGGCATCACCCAGCACATCGGTGCGTACCACGTCGAAACCGGCCGTGGCGTCATCAGCTTCCTGGATACGCCCGGCCATGCCGCGTTTACCTCGATGCGTGCGCGCGGCGCCAAGATCACCGACATCGTGGTGCTGGTCGTTGCAGCCGATGACGGCGTGATGCCGCAGACCAAGGAAGCGGTGGCGCATGCCAAGGCGGCAGGCGTTCCGTTGATCGTGGCGGTCAACAAGATCGACAAGGCCGGCGCGGATCCGCTACGGGTCAAGAACGAATTGCTGGCTGAAAACGTGGTGGCCGAAGACTTCGGTGGCGATACTCAGTTCATCGAAGTGTCGGCCAAGGTCGGTACCGGTGTGGACACGCTGCTGGATGCAATTTCGCTGCAGGCAGAAGTGCTGGAACTCAAGGCAGTGGCCGATGGCCGCGCCAGCGGTACCGTGATCGAATCGTCGCTGGACAAGGGCCGCGGCCCGGTCGCGACGGTGCTGGTGCAGCAGGGTGCGCTGAAGCGTGGCGACTACCTGGTGTGCGGCATTCAATACGGCCGCGTGCGTGCGTTGTTCGACGAAACCGGCCACCAGCCGGCCTCTGCTGGCCCGTCGATTCCGGTGCAGGTGCTCGGCTTGTCCGGCGTGCCGGAAGCCGGCGACGACTTCGTGGTCGTCGACGACGAGCGTCTGGCCAAGGACGTGGCGCAGCAGCGCGAAACCAAGCGCCGCGAATCGCGTCTGGTCGCCTCGGCCACCAACCGCATGGAAGACATCCTGGCCCAGATGGGCAAGGGCGAAGGCCAGCAGGTGTTGAACCTGGTGATCAAGGCCGACGTGCAGGGTTCTGTGGAAGCGCTCAAGCAGTCGCTGGTGGCGTTGTCCAATGACGACATCCGCATCAACGTGATCCACTCCGGCGTGGGCGGCATCACCGAGTCCGATGCGAATTCGGCAGCGGCCTCCAAGGCCACGATCATCGGCTTCAACGTGCGTGCGGATGCATCGGCACGCAAGATCGTCGAGTCCAACGGTATCGATCTGCGGTACTTCTCGATCATCTATGACGTGATCGACCAGGTGAAGCAGGTGGCGTCCGGTCTGCTCGGCGTGGAAATCCGCGAAGAAATCATCGGTATCGCGCAGGTCCGCGACGTGTTCCGCAGTTCGAAGTTCGGTGCGGTTGCAGGCTGCATGATCATCGAAGGTGTGGTGAAGCGCAGCAAGCCGATCCGCGTGCTCCGCGACAGCGTCGTGGTGTTCGAGGGCGAGCTTGAATCGCTGCGTCGCTTCAAGGAAAACGTCGACGAAGTGCGCAACGGTACCGAGTGCGGTATCGGTGTGAAGGCCTACAACGACGTCAAGGCGGGCGACCAGATCGAGTGCTTCGAGCGCATCGAAGTGGCGCGTACGCTGTAACACCATCGCCGGGGCCGCGCGGCCCCGACGCTGCATGACGCGGGCGGCCTGGCCGCCCACGTCTTTTTTTGGCTCCGGTGCCGTTCGGCCCGATGCATCAACCAGGTCCATGACCATGCCAACCAAATCATTCCACCGTACCGACCGCGTTTCGGCGCAGGTACGCCGCGACCTCGGCACCATCGTGCACGCCGCGGTGCGCGATCACGGCCTGCCGTCGGTCAGCGTGTCCGATGTCGAAATCAGCCGCGATCTGGCGCACGCCAAGGTGTTCGTCACCGCGCTGCAGCAGGAGCGTTCCGCCGAGGCGGTGAAGGGGCTCAAGGAAATCGCCGGGCAGTTGCGCACGCAGCTGGCACGCGCGATGAAGTTGCGCCACGTGCCCGAGTTGCACTTCCACTATGACGATTCGGTGGACCGCGGCGAGCGCATCGATAACCTGTTGCGCGATCTGGACGATATCGGCCCCGAGGCCGCGCCCGATGCGCAGGATGCCGAGCCGCGCTGAGCGCCGGCAGCACACGGCCGCCGCTCCGCGCGGCCTTGACCATGCGGGCCGCATCGCGCCCGAGCGAGCTTTGATCCCGTGAGACCCCGCATCACCTTCCGTCCGCTGCATGGCATTTTGTTGCTCGACAAGCCGGCCGGACTCAGCTCGAACAATGCGCTGCAGGCCGCCCGCCGGCTGCTGCGTGCCGAGAAGGGCGGCCACACCGGCAGCCTGGATCCGCTGGCCACCGGCCTGCTGCCGTTGTGCTTTGGCGAGGCCACCAAGATTGCCGGCCTGTTGCTGGGCTCGGCCAAGGCCTACGATGCCGACATCGTGCTGGGCGTCACCACTGATACCGACGATGCCGATGGGCAGCCGCTGCGTGAGCGCCCGGTACCTGCGCTCAGCGAGGCTGCATTGCAGGCGGCGCTGGCGCCGTTCATCGGCCGCATCCAGCAGCAGGCGCCGATCTATTCGGCGCTCAAGCAGGGCGGCGAGCCGCTGTACGCCAAGGCGCGCCGTGGCGAGGTCATCGAGGCGCCGGTGCGCGAGGTCGAGGTGCATGCCATCACGTTGACCAGCTATGCGTCGCCGCGGTTGCGGCTGCGCGTGACCTGCGGTTCTGGCACCTATATCCGTAGCCTGGCGCGCGACCTTGGCGAGGCGCTGGGCTGTGGCGCGCACATCGCCGCGCTGCGCCGCGTGTGGGTGGAGCCGTTCCGCACGCCAGAGATGATCACCCTGGAGGCGCTCACCGCGCTGGTCGAATCCGGCGCCGATGCGGCGCAATTGCTGCTGCCGGTGGCCGCTGGGCTGAGCGATTTTGCGCAGATCACGCTCGACGCCACCTTGGTGGCGCGCTTTCGCATGGGGCAGCGGTTGCGCGATCCGGCATTCCCGGAAGGGCAGGTTGCGGTGTTCGATACAGACGGCAGCCCAGCCGGGCTGGGCCTTGTCGACGCGGACGGACGCCTGTCGCCGCAGCGCCTATTCAACGGTCTGAACGCCGCTGCAGCTTGTTAAGGTTTAGTCAACTTGTTCCCGGGGCCGCGCGACGTTACAATTTTGCGGCCCCGATCGGGGCACCCTCAGCGCCAAGCGCGCACATTCCTAGCAAACGGCGAGTCCGACGGTGCGTCATGCACGTTCCTGTCGACCACGCATCTATCGAGAACACATCATGTCCGTCGACACCCAGAAAGTTATTGAAGACAACAAGCGCAGCGCCCAGGACACCGGTTCGCCGGAAGTGCAGGTCGCTCTGCTGACCGCGCGCATCGAGCTGCTGACCGGTCACTTCAAGACCCACAAGAAGGATCACCACAGCCGTCGCGGTCTGCTGCAGATGGTCAACCGTCGCCGCAGCCTGCTCGACTACCTGAAGAAGAAGGACGGCGAGCGCTACAAGTCGCTGATCGAGAAGCTCGGCCTGCGCCGCTAATCGAGTCCTACCGCCGCGGCGCAGCGATGCGCCGCGGTTTCGTTTTGGTCGTTCGCAATTTGTAATCCGTAAAGCGTCACATGCGTCATGGGCCGGAGCCTCCCGGCCGCCCGTTCTCGGCATGGGTCGACGACGGTCCAACGAAGACAGTTACACCTAAGGAAAAAACCTCCGTGGCAAAAATCACCAAAACCTTCCAGTACGGCAAGCACACCGTCACCCTGGAGACGGGCGAAGTCGCTCGCCAGGCGAGCGGTGCCGTCATCGTCAAGATGGACGACACCGTACTGCTGGTCACCGCCGTCGCCGCCAAGACCGCGCGCGAAGGGCAGGACTTCTTCCCCCTGACGGTTGACTATCAGGAGAAGTTCTATGCCGGCGGCCGCATCCCGGGCGGCTTCTTCAAGCGCGAAGGACGTGCGACCGAGAAGGAAACGTTGATCTCGCGCCTGATCGATCGTCCGATCCGTCCGCTGTTCCCGGAGGACTACAAGAACGAAGTGCAGATCATCGCCACGGTGATGTCGATGAACCCGGACATCGACGGCGATATCGCCGCGCTGATCGGTGCGTCGGCTGCGCTGTCGTTGGCCGGTACCCCCTTCAACGGCCCGATTGGCGCCGCCAAGGTGGGCTACAAGAACGGCGAATACATTCTCAACCCGACCATCACCGAGCTGAAGGATTCGCAGCTTGAGCTGGTTGTGGCCGGTACGGCGAACGCCGTGCTGATGGTGGAGTCGGAAGCGGCGCTGCTGTCGGAAGAAGTGATGCTGGGCGCGGTCACCTTCGGTCATCGCGAGATGCAGAAGGTCATCAACATCATCAACGAACTGACCGTCGAAGCCGGCACCAAGCCCAGCACCTGGGTGGCCCCGGCCAAGAACACCGCGCTGATCAGCGCGTTGAAGGAAGCGGTTGGCACCCAGCTGGCGGGTGCCTTCCAGGTGCGCGACAAGCTGCAGCGTCGCGACGCCATTTCGGCGATCAAGAAGGACGTGCTCGAGTCGCTGGCAGGCCGCGTGGCTTCCGAAGGCTGGAGCTCGGCCGAGCTGTCGAAGGAATTCGGCGAGCTGGAATACCACACCATGCGTGACTCGGTGCTGGAGACCAAGGTGCGTATCGACGGCCGTGCACTGGACACCGTGCGCCCGATCTCGGTGCAGGCCGGCGTGCTGCCGCGGACCCATGGCTCGGCGCTGTTCACCCGCGGCGAGACGCAGGCGATCGTGGTCACCACGCTGGGCACCGCCCGCGATGGTCAGGTGATCGACGCGGTCGCTGGCGAGTACAAGGAAAACTTCCTGTTCCATTACAACTTCCCTCCGTATTCGGTGGGCGAGTGCGGCCGCTTTGGCGCGCCGAAGCGTCGCGAGATCGGCCACGGCCGTCTGGCCAAGCGCGGCGTGTTGGCCGTAATGCCGAGCCTGGAAGAATTCCCGTACACCATCCGCGTTGTCTCGGAAATCACCGAGTCCAACGGTTCCTCGTCGATGGCTTCGGTGTGCGGCTCTTCGCTCGCACTGATGGACGCCGGCGTGCCGGTCAAGGCACCGGTGGCGGGTATCGCCATGGGCCTGGTGAAGGAAGACGACCGCTTCGTGGTGCTGTCCGACATCCTGGGTGACGAAGATCACCTGGGCGACATGGACTTCAAGGTGGCCGGTACTGCTGAAGGCGTGTCCGCGCTGCAGATGGACATCAAGATCGAAGGCATCACCGAAGAGATCATGAAGCAGGCACTGCAGCAGGCCAAGGCTGGCCGTCTGCACATCCTGGGCGAGATGTCCAAGGCGCTGACCACCCCGCGTCAGGAGCTGAGCGACTACGCGCCGCGTCTGCTGACCATCAAGATCCACCCGGACAAGATCCGCGAAGTGATCGGCAAGGGTGGCTCGACCATCCAGGCGATCACCAAGGAAACCGGTACGCAGATCGATATCCAGGACGACGGCACGATCATCATTGCTTCGGTCAACGCGATTGCCGCCCAAGCTGCGAAGTCGCGCATCGAGCAGATCACCTCGGACGTAGAGCCGGGCCGCATCTACGAAGGCAAGGTCGCCAAGATCATGGACTTCGGTGCGTTCGTGACCATCCTGCCAGGCAAGGACGGCCTGGTGCACGTGTCGCAGATTTCCAGCGAGCGCGTGGAGAAGGTCGGCGACAAGTTGAAGGAAGGCGATCTGGTCCGCGTCAAGGTGCTGGAAGTGGACAAGCAGGGCCGCATCCGTCTGTCGATCAAGGCAGTGGAAGAAGGCGAGGGCGTGCCTGCATCGGCTGAGTAATCGCCGCTGCATGTGCGTTAGAAAAAGCGGGCTTCGGCCCGCTTTTTCGTTGGGCGAAGTACGGTGTCATGCAGCTTTTGTTTGAGGGGTTGTTGTGCACGCATAAGGGAGTGCGTACATGTGCGAATGCGGCAAAGCCCAGCGCATATCGCTTTGGTTGGATCTGCTCGAATGGACGAAATCGTTTCTCCGAAACCTGGCTGACCAATGCCGCGGCTTTTCCCGCCGGGAAACGTACCCAAAGGGACGGATTGCGGTGTGTGGAAGGCAGCAGGATCGCTGCGCTCATCCCTTTAACCCCAATCACTTTCCGGTGGTAGAGGGGGGGGCGACTCGCATCGGTTCGATCAGCGAGCGGGCGGTTCTATCCGCGAGAAGCTGCTTCTGGCTCTCGTTGGGAGAACGTGCTCCGCGCGCACATGAGGGCGCAAAGGAATCAAGGGGCAGGGCGCCGCGGCTAAAGAAAGCGACAGCCAGCTGCTGGGAGGTCACCAGCTGGTGGGAGGTCAGTGCAGCACAGCTGACACTCGAAGGGCAGCGCTTCGCGTACGAGGCTTTGCTCGTACCCTCGCGCTTGAGCGAGGGGGGAGAGGCGGCTCAACTTTTTAGTTCGATGCCGAATCGGATCCAGAACCGGATCTGTATCGCTAACGCGACAAGCCAAAGTGCCGCCTGTCTATGTCAGATAGCACGGCACAACGCGGACCCTTCGGCCTTACCTCACTCCGTCTGCGGCTGTGCAGGAGCAGGCTGCCCTTGCGGGCGCGGCGGCACCACGCGCGGGAAGCCTGGCGGCATTGGCTGAGTTGCCGGTGGCGCGGTAGGCGCGGGTAATGGTTCGGTCGGCGGCGGTGCGGTCACTGCTGCGTCTGGGCGCAGCTTCAACAGCGCGGCCCAGTCGCGGCGGTTGAAGTCGCACAACTCCTCGTGTGCCGGTGTGCACTCGCGCGCCGCGCCTAGGCTGTCCTCGTTTTCGCTCTGGCCCTGGCTGGCGTCGGTCTGCGGCGTGGGCAGTACCACGCGGCCGGCGCGATCCAGCGGCATCTTGCGCATCATCACGGTGTTGAAGACGTTGCCGCCGATCAGGTAGAGCGTGCGATCGCCCCCGACATTGGCCGCCACCACCACGTCGCAATGCGACTTCCATGGCATCGGTGCGCTGCCGCCCAGTGCGGCCCGCAGGCCGGCATAGCCGAGCGAGACATCGCGCCCGCGCAACAGGCACAGCATGTCGCCAGGTGCGGGTTTTTCCACGGCCGGGTCGGTGAACTGGTATGGGCCGGTGGCCCCGTCGTGATAGGCGCTGCGGATGTAGTCCAGGTGACGCGCGGAGCGGCGGAAGCCACTGACGCCGGCTTGCGTCATCACCCACGAAATGAAGGCGGCCGACCAAGGGTTGTCGACTAGGAACGCGCGGCAATCACTGGCGGTGTAGCGGCTGCCGTCGAGGGCGGCACAGCTGGACGCGCCCGCGCTGCCCCCCATCGAGGCGAGCGTGCCGCTATCGCGCCAGTAGCCGGCGACACGTTGCCAGGCAATCATGCCGTCGTCGGCGAGTAAGGCGGACTCCGCCTCGGTCACGCCCAGGCTGGCGAGCTTGCCTTTGCTGTCGATAAAAGGGCGCTGCCACAGTCGGTGCTCGTTGCAGGCGCTGCGCACGATGGCGATGGCGGCCGGGCTGGTGCCGAAGCGTGGTGGGATATCGCACACTTCCGCTGCGGCGGCCGTGCCGCCCCAGCCTGCCAGCAGCAGGCAGATCCATGGCCAAGGTTTTGCAGTCATTACCGATTCCGCATAGAACACTGCGCGCAGGCTGACAGAGCTGCCTGCGGACAGGCGTGAAATCAGTAAGGCGCCGGCCCCAGCTTGAGCGACAGATCCACCGCCTGCACATGCTTGGTCAGGCCGCCGATGGAAATGCAATCCACGCCGTCCTGCGCAATGGCGCGAATGCCGGCCAGATCCACACTGCCGGAGACTTCCAGCGGGATGCGTTGCGCTGGCGGCAACGCGGCCACGATCTGCACGGCGGCGCGCCGCATTGCCGGGTCGAAATCATCGATGAGGATGCGTGTGCACCCCACCTGCAGCGCCTCGCGCAGCTGCTCCAGCGTTTCCACCTCCACCACCAGCGGCAACTGTGGTTGCTGCACGCGTGCAGCGTGCACGGCGGCGCTCAGCGAGCCCGCCGCACGGATGTGGTTTTCCTTCAGCATCACGGTGTCGAACAGGCCGATGCGGTGGTTGTCGCCGCCGCCGCAGCGCACCGCGTATTTCTGTGCGGCGCGCAGGCCGGGCAGGGTCTTGCGGGTGTCCAGGATGCGTGCACCGGTGCCGGCCACCGCTGCGACGTAGGCCGCGGTGGTGGTGGCCGTGGCAGAAAGTGTCTGCTGGAAGTTGAGCGAGGTGCGTTCGGCGCTGACCAGGCTGCGGCTGCGACCGTGCAGGGTGGCCAGCACGGTGCCGGCGCCGACGCGGTCGCCTTCCTGGATACGCCATGCGATCTGCACCTGCGGATCCAGCGCGCGGTGCGTGGCGTCGAACCACGGCCGCCCGGCGATCACCGCGTCCTGCTTGCACAGTAGATAGGCCGTGTCCGGCGCGTCGGGCAGCAGTGCGGCGGTGACATCGCCGCTGCCGATGTCTTCGGCCAGTGCGCGCGCCACGTCTGCCTCCACCAGCGCATCGGCTGGCGCGACAGGTGCGGTGGTGGTCATGGCCGAACTCACTTCTCGGGGAAGTCGGCGATCTGGCTGGGGTTGATGGCTTCTTCGGCCAGCAGCACCGGGATGCCATCGTCGACGCGGAAGATCTGTTTGCGGTCGCGGGTGATCAGGGCCTCGCGCAGCGGTTGGTCCTGCACGGCGCCGTCGACGCGTTGCAAGGTGCCGGCGGCGATGGCGCGGTTGAGTGCTTCCAGGCCCTTGCCATCGAGCAGCGAGAGCGGCTGGCGGGTGTCGGGGGAGCACAGCAGGTCGAGCAGTTTGCGATCCATCGAAGTCTTGTCTTGCGTGGAAGATGGCTAGAATACGTCTTTACCGCAGGGCAGGGCCATGACCTCCAACCACTCCGCGCCGCTGGTCGGCATCGTGATGGGTTCCCGTTCGGACTGGGACACCATGCAACACGCAGCTCAGAAGCTCGATGCACTGGGCGTGCCGTACGAGGTCAAGGTGGTCTCGGCCCACCGCACACCGGATGTGTTGTTCACCTACGCCGAACAGGCAGGCGAGCGCGGCCTGCGCGCGATCATCGCCGGCGCTGGCGGTGCCGCGCATCTGCCCGGCATGCTGGCGGCCAAGACCGCAGTGCCCGTGCTGGGCGTGCCGGTGCAGTCCAAGGCGCTCAACGGCATGGATTCGCTGCTGTCGATCGTGCAGATGCCAGCCGGTATTCCGGTGGCCACCTTCGCGATCGGCAATGCGGGCGCTGCCAATGCGGCCCTGTTTGCAGCAGCGATGCTGTCGCCGGAGCAGCCGCAGATCGGTCAGGCATTGGCGCAGTTCCGCGCCAAGCAGACCGACGATGTGATGGCCAGCGACGATCCCCGCCAATGACTACGGTCGGCATCCTGGGCGGCGGCCAATTGGCGCGCATGCTGGTGTTGGCCGGTGCGCCGCTGGGGCTGCGGTTTGCCGTGTTCGATCCGGCAGCCGACGCCTGCGCAGGGCAGGTGGCGCCGTTGCAGGTGGGCGCATTCGACGACGCAGCCGCACTAGCTGGCTTCGCCGCGCAGGTGGACGTGCTCACCTTCGATTTCGAGAACGTACCGGCCGCCAGCGCGCAGCAGTTGGCGACGCAGGTGCCGGTGTTCCCCAACCCTGCCGCACTGGCTATCGCGCAAGACCGGCTCAGCGAAAAAACCTTATTCCGCGAACTGGGTATCCCGGTGCCCGAATTTGCCGCCATCGATGACCGTGCCGGCCTGGATGCCGCACTGGCGCGCATTGGGGCGCCATGCGTGCTCAAGACGCGACGCTTCGGCTACGACGGCAAGGGGCAGTTCCGGATCAAGACGCTTGCCGACGCCGATGCTGCGTGGGATGCCTTGGGTGCGCAGGCGGCCACGGCTGGCCTGATCGTGGAAGCCTTCGTGCCTTTCGAGCGCGAAGTCAGCGTGGTCGCTGTGCGTGGCCGCGATGGTGAGTTTCGTGCCTGGCCATTGACCGAAAACTGGCATGTGGATGGCGTGCTCTCGGCCAGCCTGGCGCCTGCCAGCGTGGACGCCGGGTTGCAGGAAGCGGCTGAAGGGCATGCGCGTGCGCTTGCCGAACGCCTGGACTATGTCGGCGTGTTTGCATTGGAGTTGTTCGTGCGCGACGGCACGCTACTGGCCAACGAAATGGCGCCGCGCGTGCACAATTCCGGGCACTGGACGATCGAAGGCGCAGAGACTTCACAGTTCGAAAACCACGTGCGTGCCGTGCTGGGCTTGCCGCTCGGCAGCACTGCCATGCGTGGCCATGCCTGCATGCTGAACTGGCTGGGCGCCATGCCCGATGCAGCGGCCTTCCTGGCAGTGCCTGGTGGGCATTGGCACGATTACGGCAAGCAGGCGCGTGATGGGCGCAAGGTGGGGCATTCGACGGTGCGCGCGGATACGCCGGCGCTATTGGCGCAACTGCTTGGCGACGTTGGTCAGGCCTTGCAGCGCGATGCGCAGACGGCGCCGGTTGTGGCGCGGTTGGCGCCTTAGCGTGCGCGTGGCGCTGCAAGCGGGGCAGTGCCGCTAAGTGCTGAGTGAGTGTTTCAACTGCGTGCTGCGTCCTTGAAGCGTGAATGCAACTTCAAGGGCGCGCTGTGCATCACACCAGAGCTAACGCGGTGGCATCGCCTGGCGCGTTGGTGTCCCAGGCTGGTTGAGCGAGCAGCACCCAACGTAAGTGATGCCACTTCGACGCTGCATTTCTCAGCATGCGCCATCGCGCATCAGCGCAGACGGCTGGCCACAAAGTCCCAATTGATCAGTTTCCAGAAGGCATCCAGATACTGCGCGCGGTCCTGCTGATGATCCAGGTAGTAGGCGTGTTCCCACAGATCGCAGGCGAGCAGCGCGGTGTCCGGGCCGGTCAGCGGCGTGGAGGCATTCGGAGTGGCCACCACGGCCAATCTGCCATCCGGGCGCTGCACTAGCCACACCCAGCCCGACCCCACCGTGACGAACGCGATGCGGTTGAATTCCTGCTTGAAGTGCACGAAGTCGCCGAACGATGCCGCGATGCTGTCGGCCAGCCGGCCCAGGGGTTCGCCGCCGCCGCGCGGGCGCAGGCACTGCCAATAGAAATTATGGTTCCACACTTGCGCGGCAAGCTGGAACAACGTGCCCTGCGCCTGCGCGATGATCTCTTCCAGCATCAGCTCGGCGAACTCGCTGCCTTCGATGCGCGCATTGAGCCGTTCGACCTCGCTGCGATGGCACACGCCATGGTGGGCGTCCACTGTCGCAGCCGACAGATGTGGCTCCAGGGCGGCGCGGGAGTAGGGCAGAGCAAGGTGTTCGATCGGCATGGTGTTCGGGGCAGCGAAGGGAGTCCGGCGAGAGGGCGCGTTGAAGGCTTACAATGCGCGCCTTTGCGGAAGTCTATCCGACCCGGCGGTCGGGCCTGCCGCTCCCAGTCAGGAGAGTTCAATGCCGGTGATGGAACGGATCCAGGCCGAAGTCGAGCAGCACCCGATCGTGCTGTTCATGAAAGGCACCCCGCAATTCCCGATGTGCGGTTTTTCCAGCCGCGCCGTGCAGGCTCTGGTGGCCGCAGGCGCCGACCAGCTGCGCACCGTCAACGTGCTCGAAGAACCTGAAATCCGCGCCAATCTGCCGCGGTATTCGAACTGGCCGACCTTCCCGCAGCTCTTCATCCACGGTGAGCTGATCGGTGGCTGCGACATCACCATGGAGCTGTTCGAAGCAGGCGAGCTCAAGCGCATCGTCAGTGAGGCCTACCAGCCGTGAGCAGCACGCAGGCAGCCGCTGCAGCGGCGCTGGCCGGGCGGGTCGTGCTGGTCACCGGCGCCGCCGGCGGCTTGGGCGCTGCGGCCGCGCAGGCCTGCGCACAGGCAGGTGCCACCGTGGTGTTGCTGGGCCGCAAGCTGCGCCCGCTCGAGCGTGTCTATGACGCGCTGGCCGGGCAGGGCGCAGCACCATTGCTGTACCCGCTGGATCTGGCCGGCGCGACGCCGGACGACTATGCCGCGCTCGCACAGCGTCTGCAGTCCGAGTTGGGTGGACTCAGCGGCGTGCTGCATTGCGCCGCCGAGTTCGCCGGGCTCACGCCGGCTGAACTGGCCGCGCCTGCGGAGTTCGCACGCAGCATCCACGTCAACCTGACCGCACGCGCCTGGCTCACTCAGGCCTGTTTGCCGCTGCTGCGCCAGCAACAGGATGCGGCGCTGGTGTTCGTCGTGGATGATCCCGCGCGCGTCGGCCAGGCCTACTGGGGCGCGTACGGCGCTGCCCAGCATGCGCAACGTGGTCTGATTGCCAGCCTGCATCATGAAACGGCCGCCGGCTCGGTCCGCGTCAGCGGGCTGCAGCCAGGGCCGATGCACACCGCCTTGCGCGCACGTGCATTTACGCATCAGGAAGACAGCGACGCGCTGGATCCCGCGCGCTACGCCGCTGCCTGCGTTACCTTGTTGTGCATGGCGGGCGCCTCGCACCGCGGTGCGATCTGGAGCCCCCCCGCATGACCATCCTATCGGCAGCGCTGCTGCTGTTCCTGATCCTCGACCCGCTCGGCAACATCCCGGTGTTTCTCAGCGTGCTCAAGCCGCTGCCGCCGAAGCGCCAGCGCTTCGTGCTCGCGCGCGAGTTGCTGATCGCCCTGTTCGTCCTGATGGCGTTTCTATGGGGCGGCAAGTACGCACTGGAGTTGATGCATCTGCGGCAGGAATCGGTGGCGATCGCCGGCGGCATCGTGCTGTTCCTGATCGGCATTCGCATGATCTTCCCGCGCCCCGAAGGCCTGATGGGCGAGATTCCCGACGGCGAGCCCTTCATCGTGCCGCTCGCAATCCCGCTGGTGGCCGGCCCGTCCGGCATGGCCGCAGTGATGCTGATGGGCAGCAACGAACCCACCCGGTTATGGGATTGGAGCCTGGCGCTGATGATTGCCTGGATCGGTGCATCCACGATCCTGGCCTCGGCCCCGCTGTTGTACAAACTGCTCGGTCATCGCGCGTTGACCGCAATCGAGCGCCTGATGGGCATGTTGCTGGTGGCCATTTCGGTGCAGATGTTCCTGGATGGCCTGGGCACGTATTTCAAGCTTCCGGTGTCGATCTGATGTTTCGCCGCCGGCTGCTGGTGTTGATCTGGCTTTCGGTGGCCTAGCTGGCTTGATCTTGGCGCAGCTGGGGCTTTGGAGGGGCGGCTGGCGCGTTCGGCGCTGTAGATCGTCTCTGACTTGGTGGCCAACGAGCGCGTGGTGCTGCCGGCAGCACTTTATCTGTGGCGCCCGTGCGTTAGCGGCTAGATTGTTCGGAGCCCCACATAATTTGCCGGCCGCCCCGTCCATTTGTGGGCGAATGGATCCGAGCTCGATGTGGACGGCCAGCAACCGTCACTTGCGATGAGAACTCGCACGATGATTCGGAAACAGACACGAGCGCGGCGCGGACCTTAAAAGTCGCGCCCTCAGCAGAGACGTTGGCTCTACGAATCCCTTCTACAGAAGTCCATCTGTTTTGGGCGCGTAAGCGCACGTATTCTCAGAGCGCCTACGATGAGGACTGCAAAGTGCCCCGCGATGGCGTTCGGCTGCATGACGTTCGATGCCATTGCCGAGTCCGAGACGTCCATCTCACATCGCACGCGACTTTGCGCACCTTGGCGTTTCCGCCTTCACATGCGAAGTTCATGTTGCAGCGCGCGAAGTTTGTCACGCCGCCGTCACAATCAGGCCTTAGCGTGTTAATCTGTTGTTAACCGTTGCGGCAGCAACCAGCCGCGCGGCAAGGGACCCCAGATCATCGGCAGCCCACCCCCGGGAACGGTTGGGCTGACTGCGCCTTTTTGTCACTGCCCAACCTGTATCGAGGCTACCGAAATGACCCACCCCCGTTGTCTCCGCATGTCCAAGCTCACGCTTGGTCTCGTTGCTGCACTCGCCGCCGCCCCCGTGTTCGCACAGAGCACCTCCGCCGGCGTCGCTGGCCTGGTCACCAGCAGCGGCGGTCAGCCGGTGCCGAATGCTGAGGTCACGATCACCCACGTCGAATCGGGCACCGTCAGCCGCGCTACCACCGATGCCAGCGGACGCTACAACGCGCGCGGCCTGCGTGTGGGTGGTCCGTACACCATCACCATCACCAAGTCGGGTGAGGGCACCAAGACCGAAGAAGGCGTTTTCCTGAACTTGAATCAGGTCAACAGCGTGGATGCGGCTCTGGGTGGCGACGTGACCACGCTCGGCGCGGTGCAGGCCATTGGTGGCGATTACGGCTCGGCGCTGTTCAGCGCCAACAAGATGGGTACCGGCACCAACGTGACCCGCGAGCAGATTGAATCGCTGCCGTCGATTAACCGTAACTTGCAGGACTACGTACGCCTGGATCCGCGCGTGGCGCAGACCGACAAGGCGCGCAACGAAATCTCGGTGGGCGGTCAAAACCCGCGCTTCAACCTGATCCGCGTCGATGGCATCAGCACCAACGATGCGTTCGGCCTCGAATCCAATGGTTTGCCCACACCACGTCAGCCGTTCTCGATGGACGTCATCGACGAAATCTCGGTTGATGTCGCCAACTACGATGTGACCATTACCGGCGCAACTGGTGGTGTGATCAATGCGGTCACCAAGTCCGGTACCAACGAATTTCACGGTTCGGTGTACGGCACCTATCGCGACAACGATTGGTCGGGCAAGAACCAGAACGACATCCGTCCGCAGCTGTTCGATGATGAGACCACCTATGGCCTGACCCTGGGCGGACCGGTCATCAAGGACAAATTGTTCTTCTTCGCCAACTACGAAAAGTACAAGGGCAAGGGCGTGTTTACCGGAGCCTCCGGCTACGGTCCGATCGGTTCTGGCGAGAGCAATATCGTTCAAATCCCGCAGTCGGACATCGACCGTATCATCGACATTTCGCGCAATGTCTACGGCTTTGACCCCGGCACGCTCGCGCTGCCTGCGCTGGATTCGGAGTCGGAAGAAAAGGGCTTCAAGCTCGACTGGAATATCTCCGACAAGCACCGTGCCTCTTTCCGTTATGGCGAGAGCGAGCAGAGCACTGCCAACCTCAACGGGTTTGGCAACCAGGCGTTGTCGTTGAATTCGTTTCACTACGTGCGCGATTTCAGCCTCAAAACCTATACCGCGCAGTTGTTCAGTGATTGGACCGACACCTTCTCGACTGAAGCCAAGGTCTCGTACCGTGATTACTCGGCGGTGCGTACGGCCGCTTCGCAGTTGCCGGCCGTCGCTGTGCGTATCGGTAACAACACCGTCAACCTGGGCACCGAGCAGAGCACCCAGGCCAACGAGCTGCGTACCGAAACGTGGAATGCCTTCTTCGCGGGCACGTTGTTCTTGAATGACCACACCGTCAAGTTTGGCTTCGACTACGAAGATAACGATCTTTTCAACCTGTTCGGACAGCGCGTCTTCGGTTCGTACACCTTCAACTCAATTGCCGACTACGCGGCGAATCGCCCGCTGAACTATCGCTACTCGCGGTCCAATACCGGAAACATCGACGATGTCGCTGCGGACTGGGGCATGCGGAACGTCGGTGTGTTCCTGCAGGACACATGGGCCGTCAATAACAATCTGACCCTGACGTTTGGTGTGCGTTACGACGAGCCGATGGTCAAGAACAGCCCTGCCTACAATGCGGCGGCGTCAACGATCTTCGGCTTCCGTAATGACCAGACCATCGACGGTAATGGTCTGTTCGAGCCGCGCTTCGGCTTCAACTACACGTTCGACAGCGATCGTCCCACCCAGCTGCGTGGTGGCGTCGGCCTCTTCCAGGGTGCTGCCGCAACGGTATGGCTCTCGAACCCGTACTCGAACACTGGCTTGGCATACACGGATTACAACTTCTCCAGCCAGGCGTTGGTGAATTCCAACGGTATTCGCTTCACCCCTGACATCAATAACCAGCCAATCGGAAACGGGTCGGTGAATGGTGCAACGCAGTCTGTCGATTTCGTCGACAGCAAGCTGGGTCAGCCGTCGGTGTGGAAGGCCAACCTGGCGTTTGACACCGAGTTGCCTTGGTACGGCATCGTGGCGTCTGCGGAAGCAGTGGTGACTCAGGTCAACGAGGCGATCTACTACCAGCAGCTAAATCTGGGTAACACCACCCGAGTGGGCCAGGATGGTCGTAATCTTTACTGGAATACCCCGGGTCTGAATCCCGCTTGCTGGATGGCCGATGGTCGTAACCCGACAGGTACGAGCGCTCCAGCTGCGTGTGTGCGTGGCACCGGCTCCTTGGTCGATGCGCGCGGGTCGCGCGATCCGAACTACAACGACGCCATCATCGCGCGTCCAACTGACAAGGGTGGTAGCGAGAGCTTCACCGTTGGTCTGAACAAGCCCTTCAATGGCGGTGACTGGTCCTGGGGTCTGTATTACACCTATACCGATGCCGATGAAGTCAGTGGTCTCACCAGCTCGACCTCGGGCTCGCAGCTGGGCAACAACGCTGTTTTCCAGGCCAACGAAAACGTTGCTTCGACCGCAGCGTATGAAATCAAGAACAGCATCCTGGGTACCTTGAACTGGAAGCATGCGTTCTTTGGCGACTACGAGACCAAGCTTGGCTTGATTTACCAGGGCCGCAATGGTCGTCCGTACAGCTACGCCTTCGATAACGACGCCAATGGCGATGGTCGCCTGAACGACCTGCTGTACATCCCGGCAGGTCGCGGCGATGTGTTATTCGGTTCTGCTGGAGAAGAGCAGGCATTCTGGAACTACATTGAAGGCAATGAGTATCTGGCTGCCCGTCGTGGCCAGGTTGCCGAACGTAATGGCGCACGTAATTCCTGGATCAACCAGTTCGATCTGCATATCGAGCAGGAGATTCCCGGCTTCTTCAAGGGCAACAAGGCTTCTGTGTGGCTCGACGTCATGAATGTCGGCAACCTGCTCAACAAGAAATGGGGCCAGGTCGAGGAGTATGGCTTCCCGGGTATGCGTGGTGTCGTGGAATACGGCGGCATTGATGCAGCCAGTGGCAAGTACGTGTATCGCTTCAACACGCCGGATCAGGCCACGGTGTATGACGATCGCGGCATCTCCCGCTGGGCCCTGCAGCTGGGCTTCCGCTACCAGTTCTAATCTGGCCAGCGTGTTGCATGTTGCAAAAACGGCCGGGTTCTCCCGGCCGTTTTCTTTTGGGCGGGTGAGTACGTTAAAGTCCTGCGCAGACGACAGGAGCAAGCTATGGAACTCAGCAGTACGGCAGCACGGGCGCTGCCGGTAGTGGATGCGCGGATCTATCCGCGTGGTGGCCTGGACGTGCTGTCCAAGGCAGAAGTGGCACGGTTGCGTGATGCATCCAGTGGCGGCATGCATGAGCTGTTGCGCCGGTGTGCGCTGGCGGTGCTGACCAGTGGTAGCGCATCCGACGACCCGCGTGCCGCGCGTGACCTGTACCCGGATTTCGACATCCAGGTGAATCAGCAGGATCGCGGCATCCGTATCGATCTGATCAACGCGCCGGCCATGGCCTTTGTGGATGGCGAGATCATCCGCGGCGTGGCCGAGCTGTTGTTCGCCGTGGTGCGCGACCTGGCCTACATGGCCATCGAGCTCGAAGCGCAACGTGCGGACCTGGACACCAGCGAAGGCATCACCAATGCCGTGTTCGGCCAGCTGCGCAACGCGCGCATCCTGCAGCCGTCCGACCCGAATCTGGTCGTGTGCTGGGGTGGTCACTCCATCTCGCGCGACGAATACCTCTACACCAAACAGGTGGGCTACGAGCTCGGCCTGCGTGGCCTGGACATCTGCACCGGCTGCGGCCCAGGAGCAATGAAGGGCCCGATGAAGGGCGCCACCATTGCGCACGCCAAACAGCGCAAGCACCACACGCGCTATATCGGCGTCACCGAGCCGGGCATCATCGCCGCCGAATCACCGAATCCGATCGTGAATCACCTGGTGATCATGCCGGACATCGAAAAGCGCCTGGAGGCGTTTGTCCGCATCGGCCACGGCATCCTGGTCTTCCCGGGTGGCGTCGGTACCGCCGAGGAGATCCTGTACCTGCTCGGCATCCTGCTGCGCGAGGAGAACGCCGACCTGCCGTTCCCGCTGATCCTGACCGGGCCGACCATCGCCGCCCCGTATTTCGCCCAGATCGACCGGTTTATCCGCCTGACCCTCGGTGAATCTGTCGCATCGCGCTACGAGATCATCGTCGGCGACCCGGTCGCGGTGGCGCGCCGCATGGCCGAAGGTATTCACGAGGTGCGCGCACACCGCAAGGACCAGAAAGACTCGTACTACTTCAACTGGTCGGTGCACATCCCGCTTGAGTACCAGCAGCCGTTTGTGCCCAGCCACGAAGCCATGGCCGCGCTGGATCTGCACCACGGCCGCCCGGCGCCAGAGCTTGCGGCCGACCTGCGCCGCGCCTTCTCCGGCATCGTCGCCGGCAACGTCAAGGAAGACGGCATGCGCCGCATCGAGGAGTTCGGCCCGTTCGAGATCCACGGCGACCCCGACATCATGCAGGCCCTGGACGAGCTGCTGCGCGGCTTCGTCGAACAGCGCCGGATGAAGATCTCGGGGGATTACCGGCCTTGTTATCGGGTTGTGACCTAAGGCCGCAATGTAATCGTCGCTCGGAAGGTGGTATCAGATTGCTCTGTCGATAGCATTGCGTGGCTGCCTTCAAGGCGGCCACGCAATGCCGAGAGGCCAATGCCATGGCCAGTGCGGCTATGCGAGCTCGCACCTGCCGGGACGCTGTTGTGTACGTGGATTTCAACCAAGCCATTGGTGTTAATGATCGCAATGGTGATCTCTCCCCCTTCGCGTGCACCTTCAATTCCGTGATGTACCGCGTTCTCTACAAGTGGCTGAAGCGTCAGATTAGGGACGGAGATCTCTGGAAGGCTTGTCGGTAAATCCCATCGAACACTGAGCCTTTCGCCAAATCTGAGTGCTTCAATTTCAAGGTAGCGTTTTGTCAGTTCTATTTCGTCTGCCAACGGAACTTTGTCCTGGGTAGTGAGCGCCGCCCTGAAAAGCTCTGAGAGGTCGAGCAACAGCTTTTCAGCTTGCTGCGGCCGTGCATGGAGGAGCGCGATGGCCATATTGAGCGTATTGAATAGGAAATGTGGTTGAACTCTCGCGGTTAGTGCGTCGAGTTCTGCTTGCTTCGCTCTAATCGCCATCTGCTGGAGTCGCAAATGGTTGTGAAGTGCTCCCATCCCGAGCACTGCGATCAGAAACGAAATCACTGAAAGCTGTACAGAAAATTCTTTCCAGTCGCCTTGTCCCAAGTGCCAATATTCACCAAATAAGCCAAACATCACTGTGCTGATAACTGCTGTAACAAGTTGCATAAGTGCCAGTGCAGTGCAGGCGACCGTGAGCGCGCTACGACTAGCTAAAAGCCTGCGAAGCACCAGCAGGCTGGCAAGGGTGAGCAGGAGTACCCACTGGATTCCTAGCGACGCAAGCCCAAAGTAGACCCAGCGGTTACCTGTATAGCCCGGAGTTACTGCCAAAATTGCAGCAATGCACTCTCCGGTTGTCAATAACCACACCATACTTGACGGCTGGGCCAAGGCATCTAAGCGATCTGTTCTAGCTATTGAGGGCTGTGCCGCGTTGGTCATGCGGCATGATGCAGCCAAACGTGTAGCGACACTAGCCGTTCAGCTGCCCATCCTTGCCGCTGGTCGGTAGCTTGTGGCGACAGGCGAACGCTTTAGGTACGGTCGTATCGGGGATATTGGGGGTAAGAATGACTAGGCTTGCTAGCCGCACGTTGTCTGTCAGGCACCGCGGTGGCTTTACACTAATAGAATTGATGGTAACGGTTGCGGTGTTGGCAATCGTATTAGCAGTGGCCGTCCCAGCTTTTGGCACTCTGATCCGAAGTAGCCGACTGACATCTAACGCAAACGAGGTCGTGGCGGCCCTTCAGCTCGCTCGCTCTGAAGCAGTTCGCCAAAATTCTTTGGTAGCCGTGTGTCGAAGCGACAATGGAAGTACGTGTGCAACAGGGGGGGCTTGGAACCAATTTATCACTGTAGTGGTTAGAAGCGGTCAGGTGCTTCGCGTTAATCAAGTGCGTTCAGGCACGATCGTGGATGGGAGCCCTTCTTTAAATGCTTTGAATGACCGTATTTCGTTTTCGCCCGACGGGTTGGCACGCGCCAGCAGCGGAAGTCCTTTGAACGGGAAGTTATCTGTTTGTCTGGCGACTTCTTCCCCTGATCAGAATAATCGGACCATTGTGATTGCCAATGGAAGCCGAGTTTCTGTAGAGCGCACCGTCGTACCAACTTGTTCAGCCCCTGCGGATTCGTGAGATATAAAGATGACAGCCAATTCTCCGAAAAATATGGCAGGTGTGACTTTGATTGAAGTTATGATTTCCGTCCTGATCATGGGGATCGGAATGCTTGGTATTGCGGCCATGCAAACAACTGCCCTGAGAAATAATCAAGGCGCATTGCGTAGAACAGAGGTTGTCATGCAGACGTATACGATCCTTGACGCAATGCGGGCCAATCGGGATGTTGCTTTGATCGGCGGCTACAACACGACAAATATGCTTTGTACAGCACCGACCGGCTCGGGTTTGCCTGATAGAGACAGGGCTCTCTGGCTCACTGGATTGAAAAATGCATTGGGCAATTCTGAGTCGACTTGCGGATCAATTGCCTGTAATGACGGGAATTGTAGGATCACTATCCGTTGGGATGACAGCCGCTCCAAGAATCTGAATGCAGACGGCGAGTCAGCCGAAGAACTTACCACGGTGACCCAACTGTGAAGAACGCATGCTTTCGATTTCCAGCTGCAAGGCAGCAGGGATTCAATTTGATTGAGCTGATGATATCCATGTTGCTTGGGCTTCTGGTTGTCGGTGCTGCGATTGGAATTTTTCTGTCCAATCGTCAGACATATGCCGCTACGGAGGGCTTGGGCAGAGTTCAAGAAACCGCACGCATAGGTTTTGAAATGCTCGCGAGAGATATTCGGGAATCGGGGGCGAATCCCTGCGATAAAGCGTTGCCAGTCGCTAACGTGCTAACAAGTCCCACAGCTACATGGTGGAAAAACTGGGTTCAGCCGCTACAGGGCTTTGAAAATGGAGTCTTGAGCGGTTCCGCTTCTGGCACTGATGCAATACAAATATTGGCAGCAGCAACTGGAGGCGCAACGTTGAGTACTCATGCTGCTGCGTCACAACAAATAACTCTTTCGGCGACGGCGCCGGAGATCCAGAGCGGAAACCTTGCGCTGTTGTGCGATCGGCAGCAATTGGCAATCTTGCAACTCCAAACGGTTTCTGGCACCAGTGTTTCCTATGTATCGGCCTCATTGAATACATGTAATCGCTTGGGGCGCCTGCCGGGCGTTTGTGTCACGGGCTCTAATGCCTATACGTATGAAAGAAACGCCATTCTCACCAATCTACGTGCAGTCAGATGGTATGTGAAGGCAAATTCTCGTGGAAGTAGTTCGTTGTATCAAGATGTAATTGGCTCAGGCGGAACGTCCGTTACTAACGAAATAGCCGAAGGGGTATCGGATATGGAACTAGAATATCTGACCGCTGCGGGTGGAGCGCTGGCTGACGCGAACTATGTAAATGCTGCGGCGATCACTAATTGGGCTAACGTCCTCGCGGTAAGGCTGAGCCTAACTGTGCAGTCGCCGGATTCAGTAGGTTCTGACGGGCAGCCGCTTTCGCGCACCGTGACTTCGGTTATCAGTATTAGGAATCGAAATTCATGAGAACATCATCGGTTGTGCGCCGTGAATCGGGCATTTCATTAATTGTCGTTTTGCTCTTGCTTCTGGTCATGACATTGCTTGGTCTCGCGGTTCTACGTGGCACGCTGTTGGAGGAGCGTATGTCTGCCAACATGTACGACCGTAGCCTAGCTTTCCAAGTCGCTGAAGGTGCGCTTCGAGATGCCGAAAAGGTAATCCAGACCGCAGCTGCGGCGGGTCAGATCGCTGGATATACGTGTCCTACAGGAACTGTCTGTAATGCATTGCCTGCGAATACTTACACTGGGAATGCCTCTGGCTGTAGCGCGGGGAGCGCAGAGTGTTGGGTCAATGCAGTGGTCGTCCAGGACCTTCAAGTTGGACAGGCGCAGTATTACATTCAATATCTGGGTCAGCGGACGAGCGAAGATCAGCTTGGTCTGGGCTCTAGCGTGAATCAGAATCAGTATGGTGGATCGGGCGGGACATCCTTGGAGCATTACTACCGAGTGACTGCCCGGAGTGCCGACCCATCCGCCTCTGGGCAGCGCGCAATCGTTGTTCTGCAAACCAATGTTACTGTGAAATAAGGTAACGTCATGAGCACTCAAATGAAGAAATCTACGCTCAAAGATCGACTGCTCTTGGTCGTTGCCGGCGTTCTTATTGCGGTCGCTGGAGGTGCAGGCGCCGAGGTGGACGTGTCACAGTCTCCCTTATACGTGGGAAGTAATGTTCCAGGCAATTTGGCATTGGTGCCGTCAGTTGAGTTTCCTACAGTCATCAGCGTCGCTAATCTTGGCAACTTCGCCGTTGCGTCAAAATATGTCGGCTATTTCAATTCGTCTAAATGTTATAAATATAATTATGACGTGAATGAAGCGAATCGATATTTTTATCCTGTCGCTACGCCAGTGCCGGATGCAAATTTTCGTTGTAACGATGCGGCCACGTGGTCAGGAAATTTCCTGAACTGGGCGGTGACACAGACCATTGATCCATTTCGTTCTGCGATGACAGGTGGGTATCGGGTTGTGGATACCCCGACAACCACAATCTTGGAGAAGGCAATCGGCGAGCGCGTCAATACTGGTAATTTCCCGCGCCGAACGATTACGGGAAGTAATTTGGTTCAGAGTGTCATGGCGTCTAAGTGGAACAAGGCCATGATTCGAGTGGATGGCCTAGGAAATAAGATGTGGATAACTCAGGACATTAATTTGTCCTCGGCATCTACGCCCTTGGTTGTCTACGACCCCTCAGTACACAGCCTGGATGGGAACTGCGTTGCCCGCAACCGTTTCGGTCAATGCACAACGGATGATACAGACGTGGTTTTCGAATTAAGTGTCCGTGTTAAGGTTTGCGACAATGCTGCAGGCCTTGAGGATAACTGCGTCCGGTACTCCCAAGGTTATAAGCCTGAAGGCCTGATTCAGGAGTATTCGCAAAGGATCAAGTACAGCATTTTTGGTTATTTGAATATAGATGGTAACGGTGTAGATACCGGCGTGCTGCGCGCACGACAGAAGTTCGTTGGCCCTAAAACCTATAATCCGGAGGAGGGCGCTGCTGACAATCTTGCCAGGGAATGGGATCCAGTTACTGGCGTACTCCGTCAAAATCCTGATGGTGCGGATGCAACGTCGACATCCACTGCTGTTGGAATGACAATTGCGAATAGCGGTGTCATTAATTATTTAAATAAGTTTGGCCAGATGAATACTGGTAAGACCACCAAAAGTAATGATGACGTGAGTGAGCTTTACTACGCTGCATTGCGCTATTTTAAGAAGCAAGGGGATGTGCCGGCGTACTCCGCTTTCACTGCGACGAACGCGACTGGTAGATACCAGCAGGCAGATGCCTTCCCGGTGATCGCTGAATGGAATCAGAAGGGGCTGGATCCCGTTGCTTATTGGTGTCAAACGAACGTGATTTTAGGAATCGGCGATACCAATACGCACAATGATAAGAATCTTCCTGGCGTCTCAGCAAACGGGGGGACGCTGGATGGTACCCCTGTTCTGCCTGCGGAAGTGAGTGCGGATAATACAGTTGACGTTGTCCGCTTGCTTACGAATATACTAAGAATGGAAGGGCAGACTGCTGCGAATGCTTTTTCCAGGTCGACAACTCCGAACTTCAATGGCAATGGAAACTCCGGTTATATAGCATCTTTGGCGTATCACGCTCACACTACGGATATTCGTCCTGATCTCCAGGGGCAACAAAGTATTTCCACGCACTGGGTCGATGTGGTTGAGAATGGTGACTACAAGAGCAAGCTGACCAATCAATATTGGTTGGCTGCCAAGTATGGTGGTTTTACCGTGCCGGCTGGTTACGATTCTACGACGCGGACGACTCCTCTTTCCAATGCGGATTGGTGGACCACGACCGAATTGGTGAACAATGTTGCTGGCTATCAGCGGGCCGATAACTACTATATTGCGGCTGATGCCGGGAAGATGGTTGCTAGTCTGAAGCGCGCTTTCGAACGAATTATTGATGAAATGAAGGGCTCGGCTTCTTCTTTGGCGAGTAATACGACAAAGCTGGAAGCCGGGGCTATGACGTACCAGTCACTTTTCTACAGCGGCACATGGCGCGGTGATGTTGTTGGGTATAACGTTAATCAGTCGACGGGTGCGCTGACGCAAGCTTGGAGCGCAAATAGCGCGTTTCCTGCCTGGGATCAACGTACAATCAAGTTCGCCGGTGCGGCTGGCTTGGCCAACTTCGCGTTTGGTAACCTAGGCACAACTCCGCTCTCTTCCGCCACTCAGGTTCAGATCGATTATCTTCGCGGAAGCCGTGTTGCCGAGAGGGCCAATTTGGGCACCTTGAGGACACGCACCGGAATTATGGGTGATATCGTCAATTCCCAGCCTGTGTACGTTGGTGCGCCGAATTCCCGGCTGTATGCTGCTGCCACGTTTACAGGCGCGTCTGCATACCCTGCATTCGCTGCCGTGCAGGCTAGCCGCACGCCAACAATTTATGTCGGCGCCAATGACGGAATGTTGCACGGATTTAATGCTGGTACGGGCGCAGAGACATTCGCGTTTGTACCTAGGGGCGCAATGACTAACTTGCTGGCCTATACTAATCAGAATTATGAACACAAGTACTATGTTGATGGGGAGCTGACGGTTTCTGACATTTACGACACGGTCAACGGCCGTTGGCGTTCGATTCTCGTGGGTACGCTTGGGCGAGGGGGGCGCGGTGCTTTTGCGCTGGACGTAACGGATCCCGGCAATGTGACATTGCTTTGGGACAAGACGTCGGGCGAGATCACATCCATGGGGAATAACTTGGGCAAGCCGATCATTGGTCAGCTTACGTCTGGTGCTTGGTTCGCGATGATTGGGAATGGCCCTAATAGTCCGGGTGATGGAGCCGGGCTAGTTTTGATAGGGTTGTTGACTGGTGCCGTTACGGAGATCAATACCGGCTCCACTGGATCGAATGGATTATCCGGTGTGCTAGCGTGGTCGTCAGCGAATAATTCGATTGTGGATCGCATATATGCGGGCGACCTGAAGGGTAATATGTGGCGCTTTTCGATGGCGGGTACTGTTGCGACTGTCACTAGGCTATTTACCGCGTCTTTTGGTAGTCAAGTGCAACCGATCACTGCGGCTCCCGCAGCGGCGAAAGACCCGTCAACTGGCTCCACTTGGGTATTTTTTGGGACTGGTAAGTACTTGTCAGATGGTGACTTGTCAAATAAAGATGTACAGACTTGGTACGGGCTTGTGGATCGCAATGCGACGATTGCAAATCGTACCGGGCTCAATGCTGTAGATATCCTTAGTGAGGGAACCGTTGGCGGCTTTACGGCGCGGGTTATCGAAGATCAGGCCAATTCGGGAATTAACGGTTGGTACATGGATTTGATTTCACCTGTGTCCGGTCGTCAGGGCGAGCGAATGGTGGTTTCTAATTTCTTCCAGGGAACCGCCCTGATTGGTACGACGCGTATACCCGATGCGGGGGATGTGTGCAGTCCCAGCGGAAAGGGGTTCGTGATGGCGATTAATCCGTTTACCGGCGTACGCCTCCCTCAGTCTTTCTTCGATCTCGATGGCAGTGGAGGTTCCAGCACAGGGGATACGCTGAATGGCAGTCCTGTTTCTGGGCTGGGGCTTAACAGTAGCCCCAACAATCCTATATTCCTTGGTAACGTTATGCAGGTTGGGCTTGACGATGCCACGACTATCAGTGTGGGCACGAACAGTAGTGCCCTGAGCATGCGGCGTGTATCGTGGCGCGAGTTGGTGAGGAGCGAGTGATGGGAAATATTAGTGTGGCGAGGAAAGATCGCGGATTCACACTGATCGAGATCATGATCGTGGTCTTGATTGTGGGTGTCCTTGCTGCGATTGCTATGGCTAGCTACAAAAACTCTGTAATCAAGTCGAGACGTTCCGCAGCCGCGGTGTGTCTGCAGGAACGTGCGCAACTCATGGAGCGGTTTTATACAACGAGGATGACGTATGTCGGTGCGCCTGCTCCTTCGGTCTGCAACGCAAGCCTTGCCTCCTTTTACGATGTATCGAACGATCCAGCGCCCACGGCCAGCACTTTTCGCATCAAGGCTGTTCCGAAAGGGGCACAGGCGAGCGATACCAGTTGCGGGACCCTGGCCATTGACGAGAAGGGCGCGCGTACAGCGTCTAGCAGTAGCAACGATTGTTGGTAAGGACTCGCTGTTGGGTGCTTGCATGTTGTGGTGCCCTCCCGTACTATTTGCCTCCCCGCCCGAATAGCTCAGCCGGTTAGAGCACTTGACTGTTAATCAGGGGGTCGTTGGTTCGAGTCCAACTTCGGGCGCCAGAAACATCAAGGGCTTGCGAGAAATCGCAAGCCCTTTTTCGTTGCGCCGGGAAAATTGCCGGGAAAAATAGGTGTCCTCACGACGCTGAGGAGTCGAGCAAGTCGACGAACGCCAGTGCATTCGCCAGCGCCTCATCAGTGGGCAACTCCGGCGGTGCAATGACCTGGAGCTCGTGATCGTAGCGATGCGTCATCTGCGGCGTGACGTGTCCTGCAGCATCTTGCTTGTGTGCCCGCGTGCCACGTGTATCGGTGACACCGCGATGCTTGAGCCCGTGCAGCGTAAAGCGCGCCTCTTCCTCAATCACGCCGAACTCGATCGCTGCGGTGATCAAGCGCTGCCAGGCCGTCTTTAGTGTCGAGCGCGCCAAGCGGGTGCCAGTCTGGGTGACCAATAGCCCGCGCTGCTCGGGGCGCAGGGGCACCGGTCGCCTATGTGCCTGGATGCGTTGGGCGCGGTAGTCCCGCAGCCAGGTCCACGCCCACCAAAGATCATCGTTCCACAGGGTGATGTTGTCGCGAGAACCCTTCCGGCGCGTGCACCGCACTCCCTGCTGAAGCGCATCGGCGTCTGTCAGGTCTGTCACCTCGATCCCTCGCAGACGCGCGTTATAGGCCAGCACCATCACTGCCGGCATGTACGGCGGGACCGCGCCTTTGGCATGCAGTGGCAACGCAGCGCGCTCTTTAGCGAACTCAAGCACCGCCAGGAACGACTGCGGGTCCGGCATCTTTGCATCGGCACGCTCTTTGGCTGCCCGCACGCCGCCGGCCGGGTTGGTTTTGCAATGGCCAATACGTATGCCCCAAGCGAACAGCCGGTGCAGATAACGCAGCGTGTGATTGGCGGTGGATGGTCGGGCAAGCAAGGCGGGCTGGATAGCAGTTGCTTCCCGCCCCTTGGCGAGTGCCTCGACCAGGCGCTGCACCAAGGGAACGGACAAGCGATCGACCAGTAGGCTTCCGAACTTGCTGCCGTCCTTCAGCACGTAACCGCACGCCACCTCGGCATGGCGATCGTAGTCATCGCGAGTGCTGCGGGACAGATCGCGGTACTCGGTGGATTGCTTGAACGCGTTGGCCAGGTACTGCAGCGAGCCGACCAGGCCGGCCCCTCGCGATGCCTCCCTGGCTGCGTGGAGGTCAGAAAGCCGCGCATCGGCGTAGGCGATCGTGCGCTTCCTTGTCGGGCCGCCCTGCGGATGCGGCTCGATGATGTACCAGCGCCCATCGGCCCAGTAGACGCCCTTCGGGAGGGCGTCTTGGTCGATGTGCCGAGGGATATCCGGGTTGAACTTGCGCTTCCTGCCGCGTCCCATCAGATGAGTTCCTTGTTGTGTAGCTCGGTCGTTGCCTGGGCCAGGCCCAACGCCGCATTGAGTGCGTCTAGCGTGGTCCAGATCCCGCCTTGTCCGTCGTACCTATAGAGAATTCCTTGCTCGCGAGCCCAGCGCACTACCGTGGACGCGCGGGGAACAGGGCCGACCGGCGCGCAGAGGCGGCGCAGATCCTCGAACGTGATGACCGCACTGCTCACGCACGTTGCTCCATGTCCCACTCCCGTCTGCGTCGCCATTGCATGCGCATCTCCTCCACCAGCAAGTCAGCCGCCGCATAGCCGCGCTGGGCGGCGATGCGGAGCCGCAGCTCTCCTACCTTGGCCGCGCTCACGTAGCCCTGGCGGAGCCAGTGGCGCGCCTCACATGCCCGACGTAGGCCCTCGCTGCTCGCGCTATCGATCATCGCTGGCGCGTGCCGGTAAAGCGCAGGCCGAGCTGCACCACGTTTGCCGGGCAAGGACGTGGCTGACGCGGCGTGCGTATCCGATGGGCGCGGCGCCACTCGGTCATGGCCAGCTCGTAGCTGGGATGCTTCTGCGTGCGCCCGCACACGCACTCAATGAAGTGCCCGCCGCCCGCCTCAACGCGGCGGGCGTCAAGCATGTGTCGGGCCACATGGCCATTTGCGCAAGGCGGCAAAGTGTTGTCGTGGTCGACCTGACGTTGCGTCACGGTACCTCCAGGCTTAGTACGCGCTCGGCATCTCGCAGGTGCTGCACGGTGTCGGAGTCGATCCGGTCCAGCGCCTGGGCGGCGGTATATCCCATATCTGCCAGCCAGTCGTGGCGATTCAGCACCAGGGCGGCGGTGAGTGCCTCACCCGTGGACAGGGGGCCAGGCTCTCCCAACCGCGCGGCGGCGCGCGCAATCTCGATCGTGCGCTGCAGATTCATAGGGTCGCCCTCCAGGCGGCGCCCAGGCGGGCGCGCACAACATCGATGTGCACAACGGTCAGGCCCCAGCGCACTGACCACGTGCGGGCCTGCTGCTCGTTGCAGGTCAAGATCAGTTGTCCTTCTGGCTCCACCCGATCGGCGCGCAGCCCAAACAGCACTTCGTCGAGGTCGACGACAGCCTGCAGGTCATACAACTGGCGCATGGCTTCTGCGTTGAGTGTCTTGCCGCTTCCCTGGGGACCGACCACGACAACGGACTTAGCCATGAGCAACCTCCCGGCGGACGGCCATCCGAGCGCGACGGCGCAGCCGCTGCGGTACCTGGCCGACCGCCAAGCCGGTCTGAGTAAGGCGCGGGCGGCGGGTGGTCCACAGCCTGTACACCAGGGCGCCACCGGCCGCCGGGGCCAGGACCATCGCGAAAGCGAGCAACTCAACCATGGCTCACCTCCCGTGCGGCCTGGGCCACAGCGGCAGCTGCGGCCGCAGTTGGCCTGCGCGGCAGCATGTTGGCCAGGTCAAAGGGGAAGTCCAGGCCGTCCATGAATTCGGCAAGCTCTGTGCTGATGCAGCCTTCCGCCTTGGTCCACAAGCGAGGGCCGTCGATGAGCTTCCAGCCGCTACCGGGGCCGCGGCGGCGCTCCTAAGACTGGCGAGCTTCGCGGAGCGGCCCCATGCTCAGAGCGGCAGTGACCACGACCGAGCCATGCGTGACATGCATGGTGATGGTCGCTGAGCAGTCGCCCGTGCCTCTGTCGTAGGCGACGACGGCCGGCGTGGTAGCCTCCGGGCCGGGTCCGGTGCCCAAAGCCAGCGGACGTGCTGCCGTGGCTGGACGTGTTCCAGTTTGCTGTTGCATATCGACTCTCCTGAGTTGCGTTGGTGGAGGGCCTTGGGGCGGTGTTACAGCACCGCCCGCCGGCCCGCTGTTGCGGGGTTAGATCAGGTCGGCGCCAGATGGCGAAATGCTGGGATCAAGCTCGCGCAGGCACTGCGCGCCGCCGAGGACATCAAGCAGTTCGTGGCGGATGTACTCGGCCACTGCCGCCGGTCCGTCGTGATTGATGCCTGCCTCGATCGCGATGTCGTTGGTCAGCGCGGCAAGCAATGCCGCCGCGTGATACGCGCGCCAGAGTCGGAATTGTTCCTCTTCGCTGATCGAGAAATCAGCGTCCTCCGGCAGGTGTGTGTTCGGATGAGTGGCGTCCATCAAGCCACCTCCAATGCAGGCATTCGCTCTATCACCCATTCCTGCAGCGCGGCGGCCTCGGCTTCCGGCATGACCACGTGCAACGAGCCGATGACCAAGCCGGTGCCGTCATCGACAAGAAACAACGCGCTCGGCTCATCGATCGCGCTGCAGGCGAACATCACCGGTGGGCTGTCATGCAGACCGTCGGCGTACAGCTCTGCCAGCACGTCGGTCGCACGGATCTGCAGGAGCAGGTAGACGCCTGGAGCGATGCGCGTCGCCTTGTGCAAGTCGCGCCGGCTCACTGGCGCACCTCGGCCGGGTCGGCATTGATGCTGGAAATAGCGGCCTCGACATCGGCCAGTGTCAGTGCCTCGGGAGCTTTGCCCGTGGCTTGCAGCTTCGCCTGCAGGGCGAGCCAGGCGGTGTGATTCCAGTCGAGGGTGTCGGCGATCAAGCCAAAGAAATGGGCGATTTGACGCGCGGCATTAGCCGGCGCTTCTTGAGCGTCGTCGGACATGGTGGATTCCTTGAGTTGGCTGGAATCCGCCACTGCCGAGGCTAATCGGAGGTGGCGGACGGCACGGGTTAGCCTTACCGGACTCAAGGAACCGGCGGGCCTTGCGGCCCCCACGTACCGCCCGCCATAGAACTGGCCGGCAAGCGCCCGAACAAACGCAGGGCGATAAAAAAGCGCCTTGCATCGATCGATGGGCGCTGGTGCGCCTTGAGAAATCAGGAGGCTAATCCCGGTCGCCGATTTGGCGGCGACGGGGTAATGGTTGCTCCGCTGCTGGGCGGATGTCAACGAAAATTTCCCAAAATTTCCCACCTGGGCGAGCGCGCTCATTTCTGGAACACCCAACACTTGACCGTTGTGCCGACACCCGTCAGATCATCCTTGAGGACAGCGCTGTTGACGGCCACGTTCGCTCCGATGAATTTGTGCCGGCGCGAATCACCGAGCAACGCACGCAGCACCTTGAGATCGGGCACGGCTTGGCTGAACTGCGCAGCCCGCGCAGCGAAGTGGTTGAGGTTGATCGCAATCCGCTGTGCATCGCGGCTGTGATTGACCACAGCTTTGCCGTGTCCGGTGGCTTCGAGGTATTCGTAGACCTCCCAGAACTCGTTGACCATCGCGTGGTCGGCGCTGATCGCCTTCTGCCGTTCCAGCGCCATATCCAACAACGCGAGCCGCGTCTGCTCCACCATCTCGTCCGGGATAGCGATGACCAGGCGCAGGCAGTCGAACAGCGCCAGCATCTGCGCGTGGTTCTTGATGACGCGTTCAAGGCGGAGATCCTGCTGCGCCCGCAGCTTGGCCTCGAATACCTTCGCGCGCTCCGCGAACAGATCGAGGACGGCGCGCTCTTGCCGAACAGCACGCACAAGGAAGTGGCTGACTTCTTCGACCTGCAGCGCGTTGAGGTTGTCGGCCGCGATGCGGCTTTCGGTGGTGACCTGCGGCCGCCTGAAATGCAGCTTCACGATGCGCGTCAGGATTGCTTCGCTGGCGTCCACTGCAGCGTTCTGGGTGATCACGATGGTGCCGCGAAATGGCGGCTCGTAGGTCTCGTTGCCGCCGTTGCGCACGCCGCGTGTCGCCAGGGTGCCGCCGCCGAAGAAGTCCTTCAGCTCATCCCACTCGAACGTCTTGGAGTGCGCTTTGTCTGGCTCGCTGCGGTCCGCCTCCAGCAGGACGACGGGCATACCTGACACCTGGCCCATGGCGCGGGCACGGCCGGCCTTGGACGACTTGGCCGGGTCGAAGCCCTCGTAGTCTGAGCGGCCAAGCAGCTTCCACAGGAACGTCAGCAGCGTAGTCTTGCCGGCGCCGGCCTCACCGGTGGCTTCAAGGAAGGGAAAGCTCTTGTGCCCAATGCGGATCTGCTCGGCAAACAGTGAGCCAAACCAGAACGTCATCGCGACCATGCCGTGCGTGCCGAAGCACTGCCACAGCCATGGCAGCCAATCCACGCGGAACGCCTCGGCGTCGCGCTGGATCTCCAATCGGATGGACTTCTGCGTGGTCTTCAGGCGCAGCTTGTCGAACTCGAAATAGTCCTCCTCGTTGGCTGTCACCAGCTCGCCGTCGCGCACGGCAATATCGCCGAGCAGATAGGCGCGGTGTTCCTTGCTGTAGCCGACGAAATCGATAGCGTCCACCGTCTTGATCGCCTCGGTCTGCTCTTCAATCAGGCGGTCCAGCTGGTGGCCGCTGCCGGTGAACATCGCGCCGGCGGCCAGGGAAATGAGGCGCTTCTTGAACTCGGAAGCACTGGCGACATGCCCACCTGTAAAGGTGCCTTTGATGCTGGGTCCATCGTGCGGAAAGTCGACGCGGAAGTAGTACCAGCTTTCGTCGGTGACCTCCTGGCGCTGGAAATACAGGGCTTCCGGGAAGCAGTTGGCAATCTTCTGGACAGAGCAAGCGGCCCGCTTGATCTTCCGCAGATCCTCGGCTTGCAAGTCGTCCGCATCGTCAGCGTCGACGTCCCCCAACTTCTCTTTGCGCAGCTTGTCGAAGCGCTGGGTGTCGAAGTCGAACCAATACAGGCGGGAGCGGTACTCCAGCCAAAAGTCGTTACGGCCATCGTGCTCGAACATCAGCAGTCCTTTGTCCACCGCGGTGCGGGCCACGAGCAGGTCGCCCTGGTAGCGTGCTTCCTTGACGTCGTTGTCCCACTGCTTGGGATCATCGGAAGCGATCGCGCGCAGATGCAGGTCGTTCCAGTCGGTTTTCTTGCCGTCGCGCTGGACGATCTGGGCGGCCCGCGAATTGAAGCCCAGCGCCTGGGCGCGCTTGATGTGCTTGTGCGTGTACGCACGTGCCCCCGGCTCGTTGTCCAGTGCCCAGACGAGTGTCGGAAGATCGGCCATGCGTGCCTTGGCCAGCTCGCGCAGCGATTCTTCAGGGAATGCGTTGGAAGACATGGCCGATACCGCGCACATGCCGTGCTGCAGGAGCGCGATGGCATCGAAGATGCCCTCAACAATCCACACCTCGCGTGCCGTCTGCATGGCTGTCAGCGCTGCAGGCGCCGCCCACCACACCCCTGCATAGCTCTGGCCTGGCGCAAAGCGCGCCTTCTGCTTGCCGAAGCGATGCGGGCGGTCGATTAGTCGCTCCCACCAGCCGCCCTTGACCAGCGCAAAGCGCACGGTCGCAGTGCCGGCGCCGATCTTGCGATCGTAGTGGCTGTCCTGGCTGTAGAGGCCCTTGAGCGGCGCCAGATCAAAGCCGCGCGAGAACTGCAAGTAAGCGTCGGCCGCAGCATTGGGCGCTGCCGTCGTTGGCTGGAAGCGCTTGGACCAGTCGTCGAACAGGTCGTCGTACAGATCCTTGACGTGCAGTTCGCGACCGCACTTCGACTGACGGCCGCATTTCACGACCCACGGCTTGAGATGGTGGGTGTAGAGCTCTTTCTTGCTGCACGACGGGCACTTGCCGCCGCGCATGTACTCAGTGCCACTACGGTGTTTGAGTCCGTAATCCCGTTCCAGCCGGGACAGCACCTGTTGTCGCAGATCCTCTTGCATCGAGCTTCCTTAAACGCCGAGCACGCGCCGAGGCGCAGGCGGAGATGTGGCGTTGTCGATCACGTGATAGGCGCCGCCTGCGCGACGGTGCGCATCAATTGCCGCTGCGAGCAGGCGCGCTTCTTCGTGCTTGGCGTGCGGAGCGACGCGCTGTGGGACATTGCTCGCCGCATCGACGAAGCGCGGTTCCTGTGCGGTGAACCAACTATTGGCATGCCTCACGAGCCCACCTCACCATTCGCGTGCTGGAGGTGGAACAGAGCCGTGGCGGTGCCGGTCAGCACGACCAGGCGATCATCAGCAGAGGTCGCAAGTCCTTCCCGCATCAGCGTTGCAACGACGACCGCGCCAAAGCGCTGATCCGTGTCCGTCGGGGCTGTGCGGCCAATGTAGCCGTACGCGGTTTTCACCAGCCCGCCGTGGATGAGGGCGACCTCCAGGCAAAGCTTCGCCGTGGGCGGCAATGCCGCCCAATCAAGGGTCTTTCGCATTAAAAATGCCTCAGATGTGAGGGAAGAGCGGCTCGCCGCTGAGAGGAATCAGATCCAGCTGGCGGTCGCCTAACGACTCGCGGTAAGCCTGCAGAGCTTGTGCGCGCTCATATGCTGGTGTCGGCGGAAGCTCGCTGTGAGAGGTGGGCACACCGCTGGGGCTGGCAATGCCAGTCAACTCCGAATGGCCTGTATAGGTCGCGCCGCACATCGGGTTCTCGCACACATAGGAGTCGTGTCGAAGGAACTTGTGTGCGAGGAAGCTTGTGCGTTTGATCAGCCTTGCACTGCACGCTTCGCAGCGAAAAACGATTTTCTTCCGACCAAACATGCTCACCCCCTTGAGCTTTTTGCGGTTGGGATTTGTGTGGCACTATTGGGTGGTGCCTTGAGACCCAATGCGATTGCCGCTTTGTGGGACTCGCCGTATTTGCCCTGAGAGCGGCCACGGAGAAGGTCATGTACGACCGACCGATCCACGCCGTGCTGCCGTGCGAATGCCGAGACCGTAATGCCATTCGACTCAAGCCACTCTCGCGCCTGTTCCGGGCTGCGAGGCGTGAACTGCTGCATTTGACTCTTACGGGGCATGTGGCGGTTCCGTCTACTTTTGGGAATTTTGTGGACTTAACTCAACATTGTCAAGTAAGGGAATGCCTGTATGTCTGTAGGGAAACGCCTGAAGGAAGAGCGCAAGCGGTTAGGCCTCACCCAGGAAGAAATGGCCGTCCAACTTGGCTTGACGCGCTATGCGCAGCTGAATTTCGAAAAAGACGTCAACCTGCCGGGCGGAGCGTACCTACTCGCCGCATTGGATCGTGGTGTTGACGTCATGTATGTGCTGTCTGGACATCGGGCGCAGTTGGATCCCGCCGACAAGCTTCTGCTGTCCGCGTTCAAATGTGCATCACCGGCTGTTCGCAACGCTGTGCTCGCGGCGTTGGGCCTGTTGACCGATGGCTCTTCTTTGAAGACTGGGGGGAGCCCGGTCGTATCGTTCAACAACAACGAAATTGGTTCTGTAATTTCTACCAGGGCACCGATTGACCAAAGCAATTTGCAGATCAACATGGGCGGCCGGAAAAAAAAGAAATCCTGATCAATCTCAACATAGGACAGCTGGTCCTCGCAAAAGAGGGCGTTATCGGCACTAGCAGCCTGATGTTTAGGGATTGATTTGCCAATTTAAGCAGTCACTCACAAAAAGAGATGCGCTGGCAGCTCATCGTGAAAAACTAGGGGGCTACATGAAGGAAAGCTTTCTCGGCTACTACCAGCCTACTGAAGATGAATTCAATAAGCTTTGGAGCGAAGGGTTGGTCGTGCTTGACACCAATGTGTTGCTGCATCTTTATCGGGTTCCAGCGGGTTCAAGCGAGGAAATTCTTGAAGTTTTTTCTCTTTTGAAGGGAAGGCTTTGGATTCCACATCATGTGGGACTGGAATTTCACCGTAATCGACTTTCAGTAATAGCTAAGGCTCATCGGGATGCGCAGAGTTTATTTGATGACCTCGGAAAGAAGTTTGCAGATTACAATCGAAAAATTGATGAGCTTCAGCTGGCAAAGCGCGGAGTGGGTGATATAGATTCTCTTATAGAAGACATGAAGGCGACTTCGGAAAAAATCGAAGAGCGGTCGAAGATTGCCGTTGCTGCGCAGTTGAAGCCGAACGGCCCAGATCTGATTCTAAATGCTCTTGATGATCTTCTAAAAAACTCGGTCGGCCCTGCGCCATCTACTCAGGAAGAAGTTGATCGTATATGTAGAGACGCCGCGCTGAGGTTTGCCGTCAAGATGGGTCCTGGGTATATGGACGTAGACAAGGACAACGGCGGCGATCCTAAGTTCATGGCCGGCCATTTGGTGTTCGAGAAGCGGTACGGCGACTACCTGCTTTGGACGCAAATGATTGGGCATGTTTCCAGGGCGAAGACGAAGAATGTAATATTCGTGACCTCTGATGAAAAGGAAGATTGGTGGAAGAAAGTGTCGGGGGGATTCCAGGCTGGTCCCTTGCCAGAGCTGCGTGAAGAAATGAGGTCGCTAGGGGGCGTGGATAATTTTTGGATGTATACGCTCAAAGATTTTTTAAAGAAATCAGTTGCGCGGCTTCAGTCAAAAGTTTCATCTGTGGCAGTGTCTGACGTTGAGAGCGTGGATGTGCAAGAGAGATTATTAAAATCCAAGCTGTCTAGAAAAACTGCGAAGCCACAGAAGAAGCTTACAAAGCCTGTCCTGATAAGTGCTGCTAGACTCCTTGGTTATGTGCTTGGTTGGCGTACAGAAGGGTGCAGAATCGGTTTAAGTAGCAGCAAGAACAAGCACGCTGCCATATTCATTAGGGTCGAAAGGGCGCTTCGTACACCTGAAGCCTTGCCGCAGTTAATTGTTGACGCAGTAGCAACGATAGACGAATCGATCCCGATTATTGAGATAATTTTCGCAGCAGATGATCCGCCGTCCGGTGAGGTTGAAATGTATTTAGTGGATATTCTGCCATCTAAATTTTACAACGATGAATCTGACGTTAGGCTTTATTTTGTTGGTGTGCGCTTTGTGTGGAGCACGCTTGGGAATCCTATTATTAGTGATCACGAACTAACGCCCGGTTAAGAATTTATATATTTCTCGGCAAGCGCGAGGGCTGGCTAAACAATCGCACGCGTTAACGGTTGCGCTATGTTGTTGATGTTTCTTCTCTATTTAGGGTTGTTTAACGGCAGTTTCCAATTCAACCCGTGTAGTGAAGCCGCTGAAACCGCTGACGCTGTGGGCAACTTTCGCAATTAACCAGCGTTGCCCATCAATCTCGGGCTTGAAGCCGCTCACCGTGAGGATCTGCTCTGGGAACAGATCCGGCCGCCCGATCGCGAGTGCGTAGTCGAACTTCGCCGCGCCGCGCTTGATTCGCTCCAGCTCGGCGTGTGCATGTTGGCGTGCCGTCGCCTCATCTGCGTATGACTCGCGCAGGCGCTTGGCGTTTTCGTCTGTACCCACAAGCACCGACTGCCGCCGCGCCTTGCCCTTGTCCACCCAGTACGCACGCACGCCGGTGTAGGCGTCGCGGTCCGCTACCGAGTAGCGATGCCGGTCACCGTCGCGGCGCGTTAGCGTGACGGTGGGCAATGGCTTGCCGGTTGACGTTGTGGCTGCGCCGATCGGCGCAAACAGCAGCGCGCCTGCTTTGACGGTGGCCACTGCATCAAAGCGCTGCCCCAGGCGTGTGAGCAGATTCATGTCGCTCTCGTTGGCCTGGTCGAGGTGCGGCAGCTTCGTGCGCGCGAGCGCCTCTGCCACACGCGGCGTCAATCCGTGCTCGCCGGCCAGCGTGTTGAGCACGGCGCCCAGTGTCGTGTTGTGCCAGCTACGTTCGCGGCGCGTGCGCATGTCGGCGGTGAGATCCGCGCTGCGCGCCCGCACGGTGATGACGTCCGGCGCACCGCTGTACTCGACCTCGTCCACGATGAAGGTGCCTTTGTCGACCAGGCCGGTGTCTTTCCAACCCAACGCCACGGCCAGGCGCACGCCGCGCTTGGGGAGTGCCATCTTTCCGTCGTGGTCGTGGATGCGTAGATCCAGCTGGTCGGCTTCGCCGCCGCGGCATTCGGTGAGGGTGAGATCGAGCAGGCGCGGGGCAATGCGCTCGGTGAGGTCGATGCCATCGAGCACCACGCGCCACTGCGGAATCGGGTAGCTCATGCGGCGGTCGCCTCCGGCGTGGCGTCGTCTGCGCGGCGAAGGCTCAGCTGGAACTCAATGCGGCGCGGTGTGCCGTCCTCGAAGAACAGCGAGGCTGTCTCGTTGATGGACAGCAGCAGATACGGCCCGTAGACCACGCCTGCGCCGTCCACCAGCGGCAGCGGCTCACCATCGGCCGCGAGCTTGCGCAGCGTGTCCAGCGATGCCCGCGTGCCGGTGAGCTCGGGTGCGATCAAGCCAGACAGGTCGATGGTGTCATCGCCTGGGCCCAGGAACTGGCTGGCTGGCCGCGCGCCGACGCGCTCGCTGGTGGCATGGCGCCAGCTCATCTGCCGCTGCAGCTGCAGGAAGGCGGCGCTGTCGAGGGAAAACACGAAGGTGCCGTAGGACATCATCATCAGGGCGGATCCTCAGTCGTCGCGCAGGCTGGAGCGGCGGGCCGCCGCTGTGCGCCGGTCGCGCTCTTCAAGTTGGCGGGCGACTTCGCGCGCCAGTGCGGTGGCGTCCATGCCGGGCGCGGCGTGGACGTGGATGACGTAGCTGTTCCCGCCTGCAGGCGCGCCTGGTGCGCGCGCAGGTGCGGTCAATGGCGCCCGGCTGTCGATCGCTGCCACCGGCGCTGTGGCGGTTGCCAGGGCCAGCCCAGCGCCCACCGCACGCATCCGGTTGCCAAGCGCCGTCACGGCCTGCACAGGCGCGCCCTGGCCGCGCTGCAGGCCCACGGTGAGGCCTTGCATGGTGAAGTCGCCCAGCTGGGTGAACACGCGCGAGGGGCTGTGGATGCCCAGCAGGCCTTTGAAGCGATCGACCACGCCGCTGCCGACGCTGGCGATTGCATCGCCGGCGGCGCCGAGCTTGGAGCGGATGCCCTGGACAAGGCCGCTGATCATGTCTGCGCCGGCCTGCAGCATCCGTGCCGGCCAGTTGGCCAGCTGCAGGTTGATGCCGGCCCACAGCTGCAGCAGCCCTTGGCGGATGCGATCGCCGTTCCCGGTGAACACGCCCACGATCAGCGACCAGGTGCCCTGGACCGTTTGCCACACGCCGCCGAGGATCTGCTTGATGACGGGCAGCACGAACACGAACGCCTGCACGAGCCAGCCGATCGCCTTCACGGCCAGCTGTAGCTGGGTGACTAGCACCGCGCCCAGGATCTGCCCGAAGCCGCGACCGGCCTGCGTTGCACCATGCAACTGCGCGGTGGTGGCCTCGAACGGTGCCAGCAGCTGTTTCACCCACGCCCAGGCCTGGCCCATCGCGGCGGCCACCGTGTCCCACACCGGGCCCAGTGGCGCGAGCGCGGTCTGCAGCTCGGCCAGCACCGGCGCGGCCACATCGACGATGCCTTGCCACACGCCGATGGCAAAGGCCTTGATCGGCACCCAGTACTTCCACACCAGCAGCGCCACCGCCGCAACGGCTGCACCGATCGCCAGCACCGGCAGGCTGACGCCGCCGAGCAGCGGCAGCAGCAGGCGCGCACCGTTGGCGAGCATGGGCAGCACGCGGCCGCCGAACGCCAGCCCCTGCCGCAGCAGCGCACCAAAGCCGCCACCGCCCGACAGCAGCGCGACGGCGCCGTGGATCTGCGAGAAGGCCATTGCGGCCACGCCGCCGGCCACCAGCAGCCCGCCCAAGATCGTGACCAGCGCGGCGGCGCCGATCGCCACCTTGGCGATCGCACCGACCAGGGCTGGGTTGGCGCGGATCCACGTTGTGACCTGGCCGACCACGGCAGCGGTGCGTTCGGTCAGTTCCTTGAACTGCGGCAGCAGGGTCTGGCCGATCGACTGGGATACCACCACAGCGGTGTTCTTCAGCAGCTGCAGCGAGTTGGCCGAGGTGGCCACCCGCGATGCGTACTCTGCCGACATCGAGCCGCCGTAGCGCTGCGCGTCCGCGACCTTGGCGAAGTTGCCCTGCAGGAGCTCCAGATTGGTCAGCAGCGGTGCGATCGCGCCGATCGACTCGCGGCCGAACAGCTGCGTCATGGTCGCGGCCTGCTCGGCTTTGGGCAGTGCGCGCAGCTTCTGCAGCACGGACATGATTGCCCCGCCGGCGTCCTTCTGCATCACCTGGGCCATGGTCGTGGCCTTGATGCCCAGCTTGTCGAAGGCCTCGCGCTGGCTCTTGGTGGCCGACTCGCCCGAGGCCAGGGTGAGCAGCATGTTCTTGATGCCGGTGGCCGAAACCTCCGACTCGATACCCATACCGGCGACGGTGGCGCCGAGGGCCGCCAGGGGCCCGCTCTGCAGGCCGGCGACTTCGCCCAGGGCACCGATGCGGTTCACTACCGCGCTGATCTTGTTGACGCTCGCCGGGCCGGTGTTGCCGAGGTAGTTGATCTTGTCGGCCAGCACGACCACCTCGGCCTGGCCCATGCGAAACGCCGTGCGCCAGGTCGCCATCGTCTGGCCGGCTTCCTCTGCGCTGCTGTCGAATGCCACGCCCATCTTCGCCGCGTCCTCAGCGAAGCGGACCAGCTCCTGGCGCGGGATGGACGCTTGGCCGGCGGCCGCGACGATCTTGGCGATATCCGCCGGCAGCATCGGCAGGCGCATGGAGAGGTTCTCCACATCGCGGCCCATCTGGGCGAACTGCTGCGGCGTGCTGAAGTCCACGACCTTGCGCACGTCCGCCATCGCCGACTCGAATTCCATCGCATCGCTGATCGGCAGTGCGGAGGCGCGCAAGGCCCGCTGGCCGGCGAACGCCATACCGGCGCCATAGGCGCTTGCCTGCAGGCCGGCGCTCTGGATGCGGGCGCTGCTGCGCTGTGCGGCGTCGATCGCCACCAGGCGCTGCTGCTGGGCGCGCATGGCGGTGTTGGTGCTCTCGATCTCGCTGCGTAGGCGACGCTCGTGGGTGACGAGCTCGCGCGTGCTGATCCCGGCCGTCTCCAGCCGGCCGCGCAGCCGCTGCAGGCCGGCCTCCTGCGCGCCGTGTGCGGTCTTGAGCTCGCGGGCGGTGCGCACGGCGCGCTCGAACTCGGCATTCATCGCCGCCGTGGGTGTGCCGGCGGCCTTCATCTGTTGGGCAAGCGTGCGTACCGATTGCCGCTGCGCATCGAGCGCGGCCTTGGCGCGCTGTGCCAGCGCGACCTGCTCGCGATAGGCGCCGATGTCGCGGTGTTGGCTGTTGAGTTGACGCAGCGCGTCGCGCTGATTGCGCAGTGCGGTGGCAACGCCACGGCTGCCATTGAGCACACGCCGGAACGGGCCGGTGGCGCGATCGACGGCGGCCAGGATGACCTGCAGGCGCAGATTGTCGGAGGCCGCCATTTAGGCGGCCTCGTTCGTTGGGTGGGGCATCATTCGGCTCCGCTTCGCAGGCGGGCACGCTCGCGCCACGCCGTGAGTTCGTGCAGCGACCAGCCGTCCATTTCAGACGGCGGCCAATGGAAGATGGCCGCGATGTCGGCCATCGCATCCTCTACGCAGTCGGGAAGTCCGCTTCCCTCTGTGCCTTGGGCAAGAAAAAAACCTGCACCTCCTGGCCCACGGCCAGCAGGTCTGCCGGATCCATCGCGTTGACGTCGGCGGTGGTCAGCGTGGGCGAAGAAATACGCGGCAGCAGCGTTGCCAGTGCGGTGACATCCAGCTGCAGCACGTCGGTGAGCTTGAGGCCGCGCAGCTCGCCGGCCCCGGGCTTGCGCACGTTGATCTGGGTGATGGTCTGCTCGCCGCGCGTGATGGGCTGGTCGAGGGGAACGGCTGGGGAAAACGTCGGGGTCATCGGAATGGTCTCAGGACAAAGGCCCGGCGGCGCCAGGCCGGAAGGGTCAGGCGCCGATGGCGCGGCGTTGGGCGGCGAGCAGATCCACGCCATTGACGATCTCGGTCATGTTCACGAAATCGATCTCGATCACGGTGGTGCCGTTGATGGTCAGCTTGTAGTAGCTGGCCGAGGTCTTGACCGAAAACTCGGTGTCATCGCCGGACTTGCCGGTGCCCGGATCGATCTCGCTGTGGCGGCCGCGCACGACCACCTCCACTGCATCGACTTCTGCGGTGTCGTCGCGCTGGTAGGCGCCGGCAAAGCGCAGCTGCACGGCGTTGTGCGTGGTGGCGCCGTACTGATTCAGCACGCTGCGCATCATGCCGCCGCACTTCCATTCGAGCTCGATCTTCTCCTGGCCAAAGTCGATGTCGACCGGGCCATTCATGCCGCCACCGCGATATTCCTCCATCTTGCGGGACAGCGTGGGCAGCTTCACTTCGACCACCTGGCCGAGATAGCTCTCACCGTTGTTGAACAGGTTGAGCGCTTTAAGTTTCTTGGGCAAAGCCATGGGTTTCTCCGGGAATCTAAGGCGGGTGCGTTACGCGTTGACGCGTTCGGCGAAGTCGGCCAGGTAGCTGGTGGTGATCTTCTGGTACAGCTGCAGGTTCTCCAGCGGCGGTACTGGCGTGTAGTCGTAGTCGATGCGCAGCGCGCCATCGGCGAGCGTGGTGGCGCTGTTGACGGTGCCGTCGAACCAGGCGGTGGCATCGATCAGGTAGCCGGACGCCTTCAGGTCGCGGAACTTGGCGTTGATGTCTTCGACGATGTCTTTGACCAGCGAGGGATGCATCGGCTTGTCGACGTAGAACGCCACGCCCTCGGCGATGGTGTCGGCCAGGACCTGGGCGGTACGCGTGGCCGTCTCGAAGGCGAACATGTTGTCCTCCGCGCACGTGCGCGATCCCCAGAAGCGTTGACCGTTGAAGTTGACCAACGTGGTGATGTCGCCCTCGTTGAGCACACCCGCATCGGTGGCCGGATCCTGCAGATCCCAATGCACATCCTTGGAAACGCCAGTGACGCCGGCCACGGGCACATTGGACAGGCTCTTGTGCCAGCCCTGTTCGGTGTCGATCTTGGCGCGCAGGCCGAGCGCACGCGCGGTGGCATATGCGGCGGTCGTGGTGCTGGTGGTGGTATCGAACGCCAGGAAGTCCGGCCAGATCAGCATCAGCTCGCGGTCGCTGAACTGGCCGCGGTAGGTGACTGCCTCGGCGACGGTTTCGGCGACCGGCCGCACATAGGCCATGGCGCGCAGCTTCTTGGCGATGGTCGCCAGCGCCTTGGCCACCGGCAGCGTGTCCAGGCCAGGTGCGCCCAGGATGCGCGGCCGCACGCCCAGCTGTGCCTGCGCGGCGAGCAAGGCATACAGGCCGGTGTAGCCGCTGGACTTGGCCTCGCCGATGACGTTGCTGGACGTCTTGGCTGCATCTTCGCCGTCTGCCACACGCACGACGATGGTCACCTGGTTGGTCTGGTCGGCAATGCCCTGCAGCGTGGCGCGCAAGGTGCCCTTGGTGCCGGCGCTGGCGACCGCACCGAGCACGTCGGTGATCAGCACCGCCTTGTTGAGCGGGAAGATGGTCTCGTCCGCATCGGCGGCCGTGGCGACCAGGCCGACGACAGCAGTGGAGACGGTGCGGATGGTGCGCGTGCCCGCGCTGACTTCGATGACTTCGATGACGCGAACGCCGTGGTGGTAGGCAGTAGACATAGGTTCCTCGATCAGGACGAGCGGAAGCGGAGCGGGATGGTCATGCGCGAGCGCGCATTGGCGGGAGCAACGTCGGTGCGTTCGCCCTCAATCGTCAGCACGAAGCTGCCAGGCGTATCGCCGATGACCAGGGTGACGCGGGTCAGGCGCAGGCGCGGCTCCCAGCGCATTAATGCGGTGGCCGTAGCGCCGTAGAGCAGCGTGCGGGTGGCGCCGTTGAATGGCTGGTCGATCAGCTCGGGCAGTAGCGAGCCGAAGTCGCGGCGCTGCTCGCGCGTGCCGATAGGCGTGGTGAGGATGCAGGCGATCGACTGGGCCAAGTGCTGCTCGCCCTCGATACACAGACCAGTTGTCATATCAATTCCAACCACTTCGATATCCTTTGACTAGTTGAGATGGGGAATTTTTTTTCAGAATTTTGGTGCATTTGGCTGCTTTGAATATGTCACCATCGATTTACTTATTGTTGATCTGCAAATACAAATTCGACCTGTGGATAAATTATTTACGTAAACGGCTAACGGTTGATTGGACACTACAGCCATTGATTGGGAATGCTTCGCTACGGCGTTCTTCGATTCGGGATCCAGGACTTGTTATCGTTTTTTTTTCGCTAAATTCAAATTCTCAATCTAGCAAGAGATTCTGCTATGCCCGTCAATCGATCTGGCTCCTCAAGTTCAGTAGTTCGCGAATGGTCACCTCTGTGCGATATCCATGATGACCGCCTGCAAGAAATCACAGGAAATTTTTCACCTGATCCGGTTGCCGTTTCCCGTAAGACCTTTGAGGCGATGGGGCTGGCAAGCAGGGTTGTGAAGAAAACAGGTTATAAGACGTTCCCTGATGGCCCTGGAAATCAAGAGGCAGCAATATGCATGAGCGGCGGTCGTAGCTGGACTCGTATGAAATTAGCCCGTGACATGATTAATGGAGGGCATTGCTCTGACGAATTTGAGGAGCTGAAAACAGTTAAAGAGTTTGGCGGAGGCAGCTGTGGGGAACATCGACGATTGAGTGCAGCTGAACTACGTAGCATGCCTCGAAAAATGCCAGTAATTCAGGTTAGGGATAGTGGGCAGGATCACAATTACGTGATAATCGGAGACTGGCGCGATAGAACGGTAGGTGACCATGCAGTCGTGGTTGATCCGTGGCCAATGCTGAAGAAGGTTCATACTTATGGAGAGAGACTAGAAAGCTCCACTCCAATCCCCTTGATGTCTTATCCTCCAGGCCCAGCAGAGCCAAACCCCTCGCTTAGTGAAGCGCTTGCGGCAGAACCTGCAGAGAATTCAAAGATGGATCGCTTCACCAAAATGAGGACGAAATCTCCGGCGGGTCCACAGGCTGCTTCAGCACTGGTTCGTGGATTAAGAGAAAATAATAGTTGCTGGGACTTAGCCTCTAGCACGAACAATCTTAATCAAGTCTATGTGAGTCCAGATGGCGATTGGTCTGCTTTTAACGATGCTCCAACGGACTACGTGAATGATTATTTAAACGCAAAGGATTTCTTAAAAAGCATCTAAAAGTGGTTAAAAAATTTACAGAGCATTCGTCAGGTGGGTGTGGACGGCACGGAGGGACGGAAGTCTAAGATTGGTACATGCCGTTCCGAGTACCGGTCGTGCTCGCCTGACGACTGCACAGTAGTTTTGTTAGCCACTCTAAGGTTAATCTTGAGTACATTGGCCTATTGCTCCGGGCCGCCGCTGAGCGCGCGACCGGCGGTCACGCCGGTGGTCTTGTGGTGCTTGAGGCTGATCCCGCCGCCGAGCACGTCGGTGGTTGCCGTCGCGGTACCGGTGATGGTGGCATCACCATTGAGCATCGTTTCGCCGTTGACCGTCAGCGGGCCGTTGAGCGTGATGCCGCCATCGGCGGTAATGGTCGCGGTGCCGCCGCTGGGCAATGTCGCCTGCAGCGCGTGCGCCTCGGTGTCGTAGTGGATCTGCGCGCCATCGGTAAAGCGCAGCACGTGTAGCGTGTCGGATGCGGCAGGCGCTGCGAATTGGTCGGAGTACAAGCCGCGTAGCACCAGGCCATCGGCCAGGTCGCCGGCCGGCGACAGCACCACGACTTGCTCGCCGATTGCCGGCGCCGACCAGATGATGGTGGTGCCGGCCAGGGTGACCACCCAAGGCAGATAGTCGGTCAGCATCTCGCCGACCTGTACACGGCATCGCGCGGTGGCGAGATTCACCTCGGCGACAGTGCCGAGACGAATGGCGTTACTCAGTGCGGAGGATGCGTTGCCCATGCAGTCATGGTCGTCGCGCGCGTGCAGGATGACACCGCAGTTGTGCTGTAGCTGCGTGATTTACGCAGCGCAGCGATACTACAAATTGGCAGGCGGCTCAGGTGCGATGACTTCGCGCTGGGTGAACTGCGCGTCGAAGTAGTACAGCCCGTCACCGCGATTGAAGTACATGCCAGGCTCGCACACGGTCTTGTCTTGGAGTGCGCGGAACTCGAAACCGTCAATGGTGAAGCCGCTATCGGAAACGATGATGTTGACCACCACGTCGGTCCCGGTTTGGATCATCGCGTAACGTCCAATCGTCATATCAGCACCACTCGATGAAAACGAAGCCGGGGCACCCGGTGGCCCCATCCTTGCCGAACGTGCCAGCGCCGGCGCCGTTGGACACGCCGCCGCCACCACCGCCGCCAGCACCAAAGCCGAAACCCTTGCGACTGGCTGACGTGGTGTCGCCTGCACTGCGACCGCCAGGCCCGCCGCCGCCGAACGGGCACGAGCCACCGGTTCCTGCAGGGCCATAAGGAGCGACCGCAGCGATTGATGCGGAGTCCCCGCCGGCTGGGTAGCCATCTCCGCCGGTTGCACCACCCACCTGATTGGCGCCGGCGAACCCACCTCCGCCGCCCTGACCCCCGGCCAGGGTGATGAGGTTGCCGATGACCGTCGCACCCCCAGCATTACCGGCGGCTCCAGATGCACCATCCGTCCGTGAGCCTGCGCCAGCTGATCCACCGGCACCGATGACGATCGGAAGGCTGACGCCAGGTGTGACCGCAAAGCGCACGCGCTGAATCGACTGCCCAGCGCCTCCGCCGCCACCGCCAGTTGCGGTGTAGACCCCAGACCCATTGGATTTCTCGGCGCGGGTTCCGCCGCCACCGCCACCACCGCCGCCTGCACAGCCGCTGACGTAGATCCCAGTTACCCCGGCCGGAACGACGAAGGTGCCGGACGCCTCGAAGCGCGCACGGCCACTGCGGCTGTCGATCGCGGCTTTCAATGCGTCAGGTGTGACGGCACGCTGCGCGTCTGTGCCTGCAATGGTCTCTGCGCGCGTGGCAAGTTCAGCGATGCCTTCCTTCTCCGTAGTCGCGGCCGGATTGGTGAAGTTGGCATTGCCGAACGTCACCGAAGACACGGTGACGCCGGAGAACAGGATGTCGGCCGACATCAGCAGGTCAGATGCAGCCGCCTTTTCCATGATCAGTTCGGGCTGGGAATAGCTGCCAAGCAGCGTGCCGTTTTCCAGATACAGCCCAAAACCGCGAACCTCATAGGTGGCCCGGCTTGTGTCGCTGACAGTGACGTGGATGGTGGTGGACGACGTGGTGCCGCCTGAGATGCTGGAGAGCGTTAGGTGCTGGCCTGGGATTGTCTTCAAGTCATCTGTTGCAGTGAATGCCGCCGCCGTGAAACCGATGCTGGACACCTTGACGGCTGTGGTGCCGTTCTTCTCGGCGTTGATCAGCGCTGCACGACCAGCGGTGGTGAGAACCAGTTGTAATGCCATGGCTTATCCCTGCGCCGTCATCGACAGACGGCGGTAGTTGATGATGCGAATACCAGTCACCAGCGAGACGTTGCCGGTGGTTTGCAGCCCTTGCACGAAGCCAAAATGCGAGCGGACTGGCTTGGTGCGCTCGACCTCGGCGATGACCTCATCGACAAATCGAGCGCTCGCAGCCCGCCCATCGGATCCATTGAGCGTGAGCGTCAGCTCGAAGGTATGCGGCTGGCCGCGTGGCTGCTGCTGCCACCACTCTCGGATGGTTACCGCACCCCCAAACGAGGCCACCACCATGCGGACGCTATTGGCTGTGCCCTTGCGGCGCTGGATCGCCATGGCGCTGCGTAAGCGAGAGCGCTTGACCGCATCGCTCCAGTCGGCCTTCCAGTCGTCAACCGAGAGCGTCCACGCCAGCCACGGCAGATGGCCGGCTGGGCACGTGTCCGGATTCCACAGGTCTGGATATGGCAACGGGATCGCTTCCAGGCGCGCCGCAACGGCGGCCAGGGCGCGCTCCATCGGCGTGGCATTGGGCGGCAGCGGGGAGTTACTCATCGATGCCGGCGTGCACGATGTCGATTGATGTGCAGTACGCAGCCTGGGTGCGGCTGATCCGAATGTCGGCTGCAGGCGAGTCCAGCTCCACGCGCTGCACGCCATCTGCGAATAGCTTTGCCTTGATGGCCGACTCGGGTACGTCGCGCCCGATGCGGTGTGCCTCGTCCAGATACGCCAGCAGGCTACGCATCGCCTCGCGCATGACCACCGCCGAGTCGGGGCCAGCATAGGTGTAGACGCGCCCACGAATGGCATACGGGACGATCTGGGCGCTCTGGACCGTGACATTGTCGGTCAGCGGGCGCACGTCGTCGTTGGTGAGGATGGCAGCGACCTCGTCCAACAATGCCTGGGGAGCCGTGCCGTTGCCCGTGCGCGATTGGACCGTGACCAGAACTTGGCCAGGCGCGGGGCTGGTGGCGCTGGCGTCCATGACATCGGCTGCTGCACTGAGCGCGTGATAGATGTAGGCGCCCTCGGGGCCGGCAACACTGAAGCCCTCCGGCGCCAGCTGGATCCGGCGACGGAAGTCCACGTCCGACTCGTAGGTCGGTGCAATGCCCTTCTCCGGTTGGCCCGTATCGAGCACCAGGCGCGCGACGCCGAATAGCGCGCCCAGGTGATCGAGGTTGGTGCCGGTGGCGAAGGCCAGCATGGTCTGCTGGGCCTTGTCGTTGGCGCGTTGTCGGAGGAGTAGCTCGCGGGCTGCGAACAGTTGCAGAATTTTGTGGACCGGGTCGGCTTCCGTGAGCGCGGAGAACTCCGGCATCAGCTTGCGAAACTGGGCAAGCGCCTCGGCGAAGATCGTCTCGAAGTCCAGCGCCTCAATTAAGTTCGGGGCTTGGAGCTTGGAGAGGTCAACTGCGGTGAAGGAGGCCATTGCGTGAGCCAAGTAAACGGAGCCATAAGCGTCTCACTTGCCTCAAGACATTGTTATAGCTTTTACGCGTATAGCTGGAATTTACATCAGCAAATCTGGGCTGTCTAAAGCAATCAGCGCGGATCGAACGAGGAATTATCGCTGACTAGAGTGATCGAAATAATTCAAGTGGCAATGTTATTTTTTAAATTTCTTTATGCTTTTGTAATAGTGATCCATTGCTTCCTGAATTCTTTCTAGGAGAGGGACGAAGCCAGTGAAATCTATTTCGCCAGATTTTTTTGCAACTATATTTATAGCAAAGGCAGTTTTCCCATATTCTGATGAATCTTCAATTTCTTTTGATTTATTGAATTTCTTTCCACTCAGCTCCTCATTGAGTGTCGCATCAGCAAATAGGCACTCAATATCTGTATTGGTAATTCCCTTGGCCGGCGGTGTGGGTACAACATATATGTTTTCGATAACGTGGATGAACTTATTGCGGCCACTTGGTTTTGGCTTCTTAGTTATACCGGCTATCGCTTGGTAAATCTTTTGTGCGCCGCTGTCATTGTCGATTACTATTATCACGGGATGGGCTGGTTTCGGGCCAGAATTCCACATGCTCAGGTTTGAGTCAAAGTTCTTAAGAAGTTTGCATATCCCCCCAACACCTCCGCTCAGGTCGGTGACAACTCCCGTTCGACGCTCTGAGTATTTGAATAATCTAACTTTAAGCGTTGGGGGCGAGCCTGTACTCACCTCAACAATTTTTGGAAATGCAGCAGCATTTGCTTTAAGGGCACACTTTAAATAGATGTTGTCTGTTTTTCCCTCGCAGAGAATAACTGGCTGGTCGGGCATATAAAAATGATAGAAGTAAAGAAAATTTCGAAAAAGCTTTAATCTTCCCTCCGGAAGAGCTGAAGGCAAGCCATTTTTTTTTCGAATTAATTCATTAAATTGGTCAACATGATCAATGTGTGTAAGGCGCCCCAAGAGCTGCGATGCTCGCCCCTCGATCTCTTGAAAAATCTCTTTCTCACCATGTGAGTTTTTGACCTTATAGCAAAAAACAAACTTCCCATCCGTGAATAACTTGTGAACCATTGCTCTGGTGGTGTATCTGTAGTCTGCTGTTACATTAACTTTCTTATTGACGCTTAGCCCGGTGACCTCTTGTCTAGAGTCTTTGTATTGCATACGTGTTTTATTTTTGTTAAAACAAAACCCGCTCTTGGTGACAACTCCTAAAAGAGTGGCTCCAGGCTCCCATTCATTAGCACTAATTTTTTTTGCGATCAGGGCCGGAAAAACTTTTCTATTTGTACTGAAAGTGAGGTCATCAGCGTATCTCGTATATGTTGCGCCGTTTATTTTTGCTGCTTTTGCTAAAAGAGTATCCATTGAATGGCTAATAAGATTGGAGACAACAGGTGAACAAGGACTTCCTTGTGGGATACTCCCTTTGTAGCAAATAATGTGTGCAAGTATTTCGGAGACTTTTGGATTGAGCGCGAAATTTTTATTTTTCTGAAAAAAGGCGCGAACTCGGCCAAAGTTAATTGTCTCAAAAAAATCTTGAAGATCTACGTTGAACACAAATTGGCGATTAACATGCGGTCGCCCATTGGTCATTATTGAGTGGTGGCGTTTAAAACCATGCGCTATACCCTGTCTGTCAGGACCTTCTTTATGCCCGTTCAAAAGAGCTATTTCCAATTGACAGTCTTGCAGAATCTTGGAGAGTCGTGATTGTATTAATTTAAGGTGCTTTTCGGGTGCATTTATTTTGCGCACTCCACCATGCTTTTTCTTTATTTCAAAAGAGGTATACCAATCCGTCCTCTTATCTTTTTTATAAATCTGCATTGCTAAAACTGCAGGCTTCAGCTTGAGAAGCTGCGCAAGGTCATGTAACGATGTTGCGGCTTTAAGTGAATCAAGTACCGGAGTACTGTAAATCAGAGCCATGGACGTCCTTGCTTAGTTAAAGGACTCGCGGACACTCCCTGGCGCAACCATGCACCACGTACGTCCAGCAGAGGAACATCCGAGGGCATATCTAGAGACATTCATTTCACATGCCATGAATCGATGGCAAAAAATCTGTCCGCGAGTCCGACCCGAGACTAGCACAAGGTCTCATCATCTTTCAGCTTGCTTGAGTCGCAACAAAGCGTGCGACTGTTTAAGCGCCGAACTCATCTGTAGTGAGATTGACCTGCCCCCATCGTCCGTACCAGTGATTACTGATAAAGCCCGGGGTTGAAGGGTACTGCGTTGTTGGCTTGTTGTGTACGGTAGTTGGCGGCGAACTGTGCCGGCGGGATGCGACCACAACTGCTGTGCGGCCTGATCTGGTTGTAGTGGCGTCGCCAGTCTGCGATCACGTCCCGGGCTTGTGCCAACGAGGTGAACCAGTGCTCGTTGAGGCACTCGTCGCGGAACTTGCCGTTGAAGCTTTCGATGTAGGCGTTCTGCGTGGGGGCACCCGGCTCGATCAGGATGTGCTCAATGCCATGTTGCTGCGTCCAGGCAATGAAGGCGCGACTGGTGAACTCGGGGCCATTGTCGGTGCGGACCGCGCGTGGATAGCCACGGAAACACGCCGCCTGATCGAGCAGGCGCACTACGTAAGCCCCGCTGATGCCGTGATCCACGGCAATGTCCACGCTCTCGCGAGTGAAGTCGTCGACCACGGTCAGGCACTTGATGCGGCGTGCGTTGGCCAGCGCATCGAACACGAAGTCCATGCTCCAGGTGTCGTTCGGCATGGAGGACGCCAGCAGTTTCTGCCGCTCACCCACCGGACGCTTGGCCTTGCGCCGTTTGCGCACCTTCAGCTCGGCTTCCTCGTACAGGCGATAAATCTTTTTGTGATTCACGGATGGAAACTCCGGGCGCAACAAATCATGCAGTCGGCGATAGCCGAAGCGGCGGTGGGTCTGGGCCAGCTCGACCAGCCGCGCCGACAGCGCCTGCGTGGCTGGCGTCGGCACGGGTGCGTGGCGGAAAGCATCGCGGGACAGCCCCGCAAGGCGGCAAGCCCGGCGCTCGCTCAACGGGGTGTGTTCGAGCATTCGTCGGATTGCCTCGCGCTTGCGTTGCGGGGCTAGCGTTTTACCCCGAAGCCAACCTTCAGCGCTTCGATGTCCAGGTGCGCCTCGGCCAGCAACTTCTTCAATCGAGTGTTCTGGACCTCCAGTTCTTTCAGCCGCTTGGCCTCGTCGGCCTCCATTCCCCCGTACTTGGCCCGCCACTGATAAAAGCTGGCCGGGCTGAAACCATGCCGACGGCACAACTCTGCCACGGCCATGCCCGCGTCGGCCTGTTTGATAAACCCGATGATCTGCTCGGTGCTGAATCTGCTCTTCTTCATGTCCGTCCTCTTGGGTTCACGGACTTTATAGCTTCAGCTGGTACGGCTCAGTGGGGGCAGGTCAAGATGCCTGATCAGAAGGTCTCGAATCTTTACACTGTCTGCTGTGGTAAAGCCTAAAAGTACACGCTTTTCATACACCGCCTTTGGCCCGCTGGGTCGAACCTGCTCTTTCAGTCCGGCTTGATGCACGCGTGCGATACGCGACACGCGGCCCGCGAATCCCACGCTCACCGCGTTGGGGCTAGCGCTGACCTTGAAGAACTTGGCTTGCCGCAGCTTGGCAAACATCATCGCGCGTTTGACGCGCCCGGATTTCTGTCGCAGCTGCTGCTTGCGCGGTGCGTATGGCGTGCCATCAGGCGCTTGCTGCTTGCCGATACGTTGGCTCTGCGAGCGCCGCAGTTCCGTTCCGATCTTGCGTGCCAGCGTGCGGCGTTCACCGGGCTGCAGGCGCGCAAGCAGCGGTGCGGCCCAGTTCTCCAGCGCGGTCAGCTCATCCATGTGGGATCGATCACCGGCTCGGGCGCATGGGTGATGTCGTAGCCGCCACCGTCTTTCGCGGTCACGACCACGCGTTCGGTCAGCGGCAACTTGATCGACAGGTCCACGGCATCGTTGGCGAGGATGTCCGCCTCGAAGGCGATGTCGCCACGGCGCGCAGGATTTGACAGCAGCTCGGACTGATTGACCTGCACCCATTCCAGCAGCGGCAGCATCACGCTGTCCGGGTGGCCGGCATAGTCGGTCAGGATCAAGTTGAGGGTGTACTGATACTCGAACGACAGCCCGGGCTGGAATGTGCTGACCAGGCTGCCGGCGTCGATGAATACCAGCAGCCGGTCGGCATCGCGGGCCAGATCCGGCAATGCCGCGACCAGATGCGCGCGCAGGCTGGCGGGCTTGATCACGGCGCGGGCTCCGGCACGTGCTGGTCGATCCAATCCTGCAGTGCGCTCAGCTGCGCGGCGGTAGCATGGCAACTGGTGTAGTTGTCGGCGACGGTACCGGCAATGCCAGAGAGCGTAATGCCGGCGGCCGGCGCATCAGGATCTCCGGTGGACGGCCCGGCAGGGTTGCCCGTGGCGGCGGCGTCGTGCAGCCGCACAAAGCCAGCAGGGATAGCGCAAGCAGCGTCTGCTTTCTGGGTGACATAGATCGGGATCTCGCGGGTGATAGTGGCGCCGGCTTCGCGCACGATCTGCACGCGGTCGACGTACTCGGTGACGACAGTGGTGGACGCCTTCGCGCTGTCGCGCTCGGCCTCAGCCTTACGCTTAGCCTGCAGCGCGACATCACGGTCCTTCTGCGCGGCGCTGACGCGCTGCTCTTGCCACACGCAGCCGCCCACGAGCGCGGCAATCAGGGCAAGCAAGATGATCACGCGCGTGATCATCAGCTCACGCCCAGGATCTGCAAGGCGCGTTGCGTGCGGCTGACGCGATCGCTGTGACCTTCGGGCAAGCGCTTGGCGCGCACGTTGCCGAGGTTGATTTTGCGGCCCAGGCCGAGCACGTCGCCCGTATCGGCCAGCGCGTTCAGGCCATTGTCTTGCCAGTACGCTGCCGCACCCAGCGCGCTGGGTTCGATCTGCAGCAACAGATCCGGCTGCTCTTCCACCGGCAAGCCGATCAGCACGCCGATGCGGCGGTAGTTGCCCCGGAAGGTGTGCTGCATCGGACCGCGGCCCCGGAAGCTGTGACCATCTCCGCTGGCTTCGTTGCCGTTGCCCAGGCGGTCGGCGTAGACGAAGTTGGCCAGGCCGACCGGGTTGCGCAGGAACTTGGGCGCCTGGGCCGGGGTGATGCGTGCGCCGAACACTTCCAGCAGCCGAGCGCTGGTCGTGTAGTGCAGCCCTTCTTCCATGCGCGACAGGCTCAGGCTTTCGTGGCCAACCTGGCCGAGCCAGTGCGCGGCGCGGCGCTTGGTGGTGATGCCGAAGAGGTTGGCAGCGGCGAGCATCGGGCCATGCCAACGTTGGGCGCGTTGCGGCGAGCACTGCATGATCGAGGCGAGCTGGGTATCGGTGAACATCAATCGACCTTGAGGATGCGCGCCACGTTGCCCTGGGCGCGGTAGGTGAGCACTGCCAGCACGGTCAACGTGCCCAGGTGCCAGGGACTGACCTGCGAGCCGGCGCCGGCCAGCAGGATGTGTAGCGCCTGACCGCCGGTGCTGGCGATCAGCAGCCACGCGCACCAGCCGGCGCCGCGTCGGTGGCGCGCATCGACGGGGCGGTGGTAGGTAAGCAGGCGGACGCAGATGGCGAGTGAGGCCATCAACGTCAGGACGGTGACCAGGCTATGCACTGGGCGGACCTCCACGACGTAGGAAGGAAAAGTCAAACGACTTGCTCTTTTCGATCAGGCCCAGCGTGACCGTGATGGCGCACGCTGCACTGGCGAAGGCAGCCACGCCGCTGGACTTGATCGGCAGCCAGCGCAGCAGCTCCGGCGCCAGCTGGTAGCCGGCGATGACACTCACCGGGAAATAGATCAGCCGCGCCAACAGCGGCTGCTTGGCGGCCGACACCACGAACAGCGCGCCACCCGCGAAGGCGCCGATCAGCGCATCGCCGTCAATGCCAGGCAGCACGGAGGCAAGGCCCACACCGGTGGCGATCAAGAAGCCGCTCGATACGGAGGTGGGTTCGGTCATCAGGTCAGTCCCATAGCTGCACAAGCGGCGTCATCGCCGCCGTGGTGGTGGTTACCTCGGGCAACTCCACCGGCGTGCCGTGCGGTAGCACAGCGCCCAGTTCGGCCAGGCCGGGATTGAGGAGATAGGTGCGCTCGACCAGGCCGGCCGTGCTGCCCAGGTGGCGCCAGCACAGCAGGTCGACGGTGTCGCCTTGCATGGCATGCACGCGCATCAGATGAGCTCCACCGTGCTGCGCGGCAGGTTCTGCAGATCGCGCACGGCCCAACGCTGGTCGCGGCGTAGCTCGGTGATGCTCGGCGACAAGTCATCGGCGCGCTGGTTGGCGCTGTCCGTCGCATCGAAGCTGCGATAGCGCTCTGCCACCTCGACAGCGGTGGCACACGCCACAGCGCGCAGGTACAGCTGCACGCGGCGCGAGATGCCATCGACAGTGGTGCTGGGCACATCGGTCAACACCGCGTAGCCAGCCGCCTGCTGCGTCTGCGCCCAGGTCTGCAGCTCATCGTTGACCGCGAGCATTGCGGCCACGATGGCGTGGCGCAAACGCGCATCGGTGACGGTGCCATCCAGGCGCATGCTCGCCCGCACGCTGGTCGGTGCGATCGCCGGCCAGAACGGCGCATTGGCGATCGCATCGGGCGTGGCGCTGGTGGTGCCGGTGGCAGTGAATCCGCTCATGGATGGCTCGGAAGAGATCGCCGGTGGTCGGGGCGTCACCGCAGCGATGGAGTGCTGTGGATCAGCCCCGAGCCGGCGAGGGTTGCGGGGACGCTCGGTTATGCGTTGGTGCCCGCAGGCTCAACGCTGAACTTCTTCAAGAGCCGCTCGGCGCGCTCTAGATCCTTCTTGCCGCCGCAGCTGCCGTGCAGTGCGATGGCGCGCTTCAGGTCGGCCACAGCGGCGGCGGCGATGGGCTGCGCCTGGTCGGCCGGCGTCTCGTCGGTGATGTCTGCCAGCGAGGCGCGGGCCAGCGCCAGGTGCAGCTTGGCGCGCACCTCATCGGGCATGTCCTGTTCGGCGGTCAGCGCTGCGGTGTCGGCTAGCACGGCCGCATCGAACGGCTGGCCGGTCTTCTGCGCAGACAGCGCCGCCTCGGCGATCTCTTCGGCCAGCACGCAGCCCACCGTGCGCGAGAAGCGGTCAGGCATCTGCAGGTTGTGCTTGAGCACATAGGCGCCCAGTTCCAGCGCGCCGGCATAGTCGCCGGCATCAATGCGCCACACCATGCACGTCATGACGATCTCGTCCTGCGCGCCCTGGCCGCCGGCCAGCACGCCGGCCAGGTACGGCACGTAGGTCGGCAGCAGTTGCACCTTGAGCGCAGCCTTGCCTTGGGTGGACTGGATCTGCTTCAGCCGCAGGCGATCGCTCTGCAGCTGCGCCATGTGCTGCTCGTAGGCCGTGGCACCGGCCATCAGCTGGTGCGGGGCGCGCTGGGCCGCTTCCAGCTCGGCGAGCACGCGGCTGTGGTGACGCTTGGCGGGACTGTCGGCCATGGCTTAGGCCTCGATCTCGATGTGCTCGACCACGCAGCCCAGGCCATAGTCTTCGACCACGTAGGCATCGTTGGAGGACTCGTAGTTCTCGATGCGATCGCGCGCCGGCACTTCCTGGATGTAACGACGACGGCCGCCGGTCTGGTAGTAGATCGACAGGTTCGCAAGCGAAGTGACCATCAACGCGCCGTCGGGCAGGTACGGCACCTCGGCCACCTGCAGGCCGCCGACGCGGCGCTGGGTCAAGATTAGGTCGGTGGCGATCTTCTCGCTGGCCGCCTGGTCCTTGTTGACCATCGGGAAATACTTGTCGTGCATCAGGTCACGGCCGAGCACGACCACCAGGCTCGGATCCTTGCGGTGCCACGGATCCAGCAGGTTGCTCACCACATCGAACACCAGCGCGTCGAGATTGCGGTAGTCCGCGCCATCGCCAGCGCCGATGACCATCTTGCCGGCCGTCTTGCCGCTCGCCAGCACGCGCTGGGCAGCGTTGGTGCGGTACTGCTGCAGCCAGCCGATGTTGACGTCTTCCAGCAGCGGGAATGCGGCGCGGTCGGTGTCGGCAGCCGCATGGGTACCGTTGAAGCCGATCTGCAGACGGTCCAGTGCCTGACGCTTGACGATGGCATCGCGCAAGCGCGCCTGGAAGTCCGGGAACTTGGCCCACGCATCGAGCAGCGCATACGGGATCGCGGTGTCGAAGTCGGTCTTCTTGGCGACGTACTCGTTCTTGTCGAGCGCGGCGACGTTGCGCGGGGTGCGGGTCTTGCCGGCGCCGGTGTCGGTGCGGCTGGCGATGCTGCCAGTGACGCCGATGCCCACCTTCTGGCCGGACAATTCGTCCACCGGAATGATGTTGATCTTGGACAGGAACTCGCTGGATTCCTGCATGCGCGTTTCCAGCTTCTGCTGCACGGTCGGATCGACCGCGAAGGAATGGAAGGCGGAGGTGATGCCGTTGAGCTTGGCGATCTGCTCGGCAAACTGATTGAACTGCAGGCGGGTAGCGTTTTGCATGGTGGCTCCGAAGGTGGGGCGCTGGCGGCGTGTGTGTGGTGTGGGATCAGCAGTCGGTCAGCACAGCGGCGCAGCCGCCGGTGACCACCGGTCGTGCGGGCTGTGCGGGGTCGGGCTGCTGTGACAGCGACTCGCGCAGCTGTGCCAGGTCGTTTGCCAGCTGCTCGTGCTTGGTCTTCTGCTCGGCGTGTTCGGCCTGCAGGCGGTTGAAGCGTTCGTCCTGGCCGCGCACGTGCTCGGCGATCTCTTCAACGCCTTCGCCGAGGTCTGCGAACTGCTCGGGCGTGATGCCGGTGGCGTCTTCGCTTTTGAGCGCGGTGCGAATCCGGCTCAGCAGGCTGGCGACCGGGCCTTCGCTGATCTCGCTAAATTCCAGCGCGGTTTCTTCGGCAACGGTGAAAAGGTTGCCCGGTGACTGCTTGCGATCGGCCAGCGGATTGGCGTCGGGGTTTTGGCTGGCGAAGCTGAGCATGGAGGTGCCCAGGCTGGCCGGCGAATCGGTCACGGCCAGGCCGACCAGATACGCCTTACCGGTGTTGGCGAACTTCTCCTGCGCCTCGATGCTGGTGTAGAGCTTCTGCTTGGACTTGTTGATCGTGATCAGGTCGGCGGTCGGCTCGATCTGTGCAAACAACGCCAGACGCTTGGCACCATCGATCTCCACCTCTTCCGCCTTGACCGCGGTGACATCGCCATACGCACGGAACGGCGAGTCCGGCAGCAGGCTGCGCATGTGCTCGATCCAGATGCGCGCACCGTAGGTCTCGCGGTTGTAGGTGGCGGCCATGTCGTCGATCCAGCTGCGCTGAATCGTGCGGCCATCGGTGGTGGCGCCTTCGACGGCCACGCGGAACCAGTTGGAACGGAACTTCTTGGCCTTGGCCGACATGGGTGTCCTCTGCGCTGGATGCGTTTGCGATGACCCATGGTCAAACGCGACGCACAACGCAGCAACGCAATCACCGTGTAAACCAGGCGATTACGCGTCGTTGAACTGTCGGGATTAAGAGGTGGGCTGCACCCTGGTCGGCATGCAAAGCGTTGCCACCCAGCTCCCGATGGACACCCGCAGACAGGCCAAGTTCCTGTACTGGATGGGATGGCGCGTGACCGAAATTGCGCAGGCCATCGGCGAGAACGAGAAGACTGTACACAGCTGGAAGTCGCGTGACGAGTGGGATCGCGCAGACAACGTTGAGCGCATCGGTGGCGCACTGGAAGCGCGCCTGGTCGTGCTGATCATGAAGCCGGAAAAGTCCGGCGGCGACTTCAAAGAAATCGATCTGCTGCATCGGCAGCTGGAGCGCCAGGCGCGCATCCAGCGCTACCAGGGAGGCGGCAACGAAGCCGATCTTAATCCGGCTGTGGCGAATCGCAACGCTGCGCCAAAGAAAAAACCCAAGCGCAACGACTTCACTGAAGAACAGGTCGAACAGCTAACCACCGCGTTCATCGACGGCTGCTTCGATTACCAGCGCGATTGGTACCGGGCCGGCAACGAACGTACCCGCATCATCCTCAAGTTGCGCCAGATCGGTGCCACGTTCTACTTCGCTCGCGAGGCGCTGATCGACGCGCTCACCACCGGGCGCAATCAGATCTTCCTCAGCGCTTCCAAGGCGCAGGCGCATCTGTTTCGCGGCTACATGCAGCAGTTCGTGCGCGAGACGATCGACGAGACGCTCTCCGGCGGTGACAGCATCGTGTTTCCCAACGGCGCCGAGCTGTTTTTCCTGGGCACCAATGCGCGCACCGCCCAGGGCTACCACGGCAATTTCTACTTCGACGAGTTCTTCTGGACCTACGGGTTCAACGAATTGAACAAGGTCGCCAGCGGCATGGCGATGCACAAGAAGTGGCGCAAGACCTACTTCAGCACGCCATCGAGCATGGCCCATGAGGCCTACACGTTCTGGACCGGCGAACGCCGCAACAAGGGCAAGCCGGCTGCGCAGAGGATCCAGATTGATGTTTCGCATGACGCGCTGGCCGGTGGGCGCCGCTGCCAGGATCGCGCGTGGCGGCAGATCGTCAACATCCTCGACGCCCAGCGCCGTGGCTGCGACCTGTTCGACATCGACGAGCTGCGCGAGGAATACAGCCCGGACGCCTTCGCAAACCTGTTGATGTGCGAGTTCGTCGACGACGGCGCCAGCATCTTCCCGTTGGCGATGCTGCAGCCGTGCATGGTCGATAGCTGGGTCGAATGGGGCCAGGACTACAAACCGTTCGCCGCGCGCCCCTACGGCGATCGCGCGGTGTGGATCGGCTACGACCCTGCCGAGACAGGCGACACCGCCGGCCTGGTCGTGGTCGCGCCACCGCAGCAGCCGGGCGGCAAGTTCCGACTGCTGGAGCGCATCCAGTTCCGGGGCATGGACTTTGCCAAGCAAGCGGCCGAGATCGAGCGCATCACGCGCCGCTACTGGGTGACCTACATCGGCATCGACACCACCGGCATGGGCAGCGGCGTGGCGCAGCTGGTGAAGCAGTTCTTCCCGAATCTGGTCACCTTCAGCTACTCGCCCGAGGTCAAGACACGCCTGGTGCTCAAGGCGTTCGATGTGATCCACAACGGGCGGCTGGAGTTCGACGCCGGCTGGACCGACGTGGCGCAGTCGTTGATGGCCATCCGCAAGACCATGACGGCCAGCGGCCGGCAATCCACCTTCACCGCCGGCCGCTCGGAAGAGACCGGCCACGCGGACCTGGCGTGGGCACTGTTCCACGCGCTGCAGAACGAACCGCTGGAAGGGCGCACCGCGCGCAACTCCGGCTTCATGGAGATCTCTTGATGTTGACCGACCAGCTGCCCGCTGCCGAGCCTGCGCAGGCCACACGTGCCGAGGCCTTCACCTTCGGCGACCCGACGCCGGTGCTCGATGGGCGCGGGGTGCTGGACTATCTGGAGTGCTGGCAGAACGGCCGCTGGTACGAGCCGCCGGTAGCGCTGGATGGTCTGTCAAAGACCACCCGCAGCAATCCGTTTCTGCAGTCCGGGCTGATCTTCAAGCGCAACATGCTGGCGCGCACCTTCAAGCCACATCGGCTGCTGACGCGCGAGGCCTTCGAGCAGCTATCGCTGGACTGGATCACGTTGGGCAATGGCTACCTTGAGCGCCGCCGCAACCGCATGGGCGGTGCCCTGTCGCTGGCTGCCCCGTTGTCCAAGTACATGCGGCGCGGCATCACTGAGGGCGAGTACTTCCAAGTGCGCACCTGGCACGACGAACACGTGTTCGAGCCGGGCAGCGTGTTCCAGCTGCGCGAGGCCGATGTTGATCAAGAACTCTACGGCCTGCCCGAGTGGATGCCGGCGATGCAGTCCGCGCTGCTCAATGAGTCGGCCACGCTGTTCCGCCGCAAGTACTACAACAATGGCTCGCACGCCGGTTTCATCCTGTATCTGACCGACCCGCAGCAAAGCCAGGAAGACGTGGACGCGCTGCGCAACGCCATGAAGGGCGCTAAGGGGCCAGGCAACTTCCGCAATCTGTTCCTGTATTCGCCCGGCGGCAACAAGGACGGCCTGAAGCTGATCCCGGTCAGCGAGGTGGCGGCCAAGGACGAGTTCAGCGGCATCAAGGGCATCACCCGCGACGACATGCTGGCCGCGCTGCGGATCCCGCCGCAACTCATGGGCATCGTGCCGCAGAACGCAGGCGGCTTCGGGTCGATCCGTGAGGCCGCTGCCGTGTGGGCCGCCAACGAACTCGAACCGCTGCAGGCGCGCATGTTGAAGATCAACGACTGGGTGGGCGATGAGGTGATCGCCTTCACCCCCTACGCGCCGCCAGCGGCCGCGTAATCCTTTCCCACCGCAAGACCACGCAATGCTCAAGAACCTCCGTTGTGGCGAATGCGCCCGCCTGCTCTGCAAGGCCGGCGCATTCGATGAAATCCAGATCAAGTGCCCGCGCTGCGGCACGCTCAATCACCTGAAGGCCGAGAGCCTCACCTCCGATCGCCGCGAGCGAATCCAAGAAGGCTCTCACCATGAAAAACCAGCTGCTCCAGGGCGACGCCCTGACTATCCTGCCCACGCTCGAAGCCAATTCGTTCGACGCGCTGATCACTGATCCGCCGTATGCCAGCGGCGGTCTAACTGCTGCGGCACGGGCCAAGCCGCCATCGCAGAAGTACGTCCAAGGCGGTGGCGCGCAACTGCATGCCGACTTTGTCGGCGACGAACGCGACCAGCGCTCACACCTGAAGTGGATGCACCTGTGGCTGTCCGAGTGCGCGCGCGTGCTCAAGGATGGCGCGCCGGTGCTGCTGTTCACCGACTGGCGGCAGCTGCCGCTGACCACCGACGCGCTGCAGATCGCCGGCTTCACCTGGCGCGGCATCACAGTCTGGGACAAGACCGAAGGCGTACGGCCGCAACTGGGGCGCTTCCGCAACCAGGCCGAATACATCGTGTGGGGCAGCAAGGGCAACATGCCGCTGGATCGTCGTGCGCCGGTGCTGCCTGGTGTTATCCGTGAGTCGGTACGCAAAGCCGACAAGCATCACCTGACCGGCAAGCCCACTGAATTGATGCGGCAGCTGGTGCGGATCTGTGAGGCGGGTGGGCGTGTGCTTGATCCGTTTGCTGGATCTGGTACGACGTTGGTCGCCGCATATTTGGAGGGCTTCGAGTCCCTAGGGATCGAGATGATCGATCAGTACGCCGCCGTGCCCCGTGATCGCCTGGAGAAAACGCAGCCGCTCGAATAAAAGGCTAAGAGCCGCCCATACATGGGCGGCTTTTTACTACCACTTCGTAGAGAAATGTCTAGGGGCTACTTAGAGATTTCCGAAATATATAGTTCATCCATTTGTGCAGTCGGATCAAGTCGCCTTGCGCCTGGCTCCCTTGACGCGCGATCTTTTTTTCTGCGTTGGAATATGGCCCTTTCCTTAGTCTTAGTCTCGGAACCACTTGGCAGGAGTGTGATCGAGCCGAAAGTATGGCTTAGCCATTTCGCTATTACTTCGTCGATGTATCTGCTGCTTCTGATTTGAGTGAGGCCTCCTCTTATAACGGAGGATGATCGTTAACTCCGAACTAACAAGAAATTAACATGAAAATTAAATCGAAATATCTATTCGCCGCTTGTATCGTAGGTTGCGCGGCTAACGCAGGGGCGGCTACGCAGGTCTCCGCGATCAATCACGCTGGCCGCGCTGAGGCTATGTCTGCATGGGAAACGACCCTGAGGCAAGAAATTCCAGCGATGACGGGCTGCTTCATTTCGACTTTTCCTGACATGGGCTGGAAGGCGGTGCGCTGCGAGGCACCGCCGAAGGTAGTCATGGGGTCGCAGCACCTTGCCAATGACAAGGGTCGTACCACAATGGCCACCGACAGGGCGTTCATCACCGGTAACGGCAGCGATTATGCAGCGCGCTCAAGTAGGCTAACCCGCTCGGCGGTCGGTTCGTTCCCTAGCGTGAGCGGAGTGACCACCGGCGTGGTTCAATATTCTCTTCAGATTAATACCGACAATGCCAGTAATCCCGCCGCCTGCGCGCAGTTTGGTTTTTCCTCATGCAAGACCTGGCAACAGTACGTTTACTCCAGCGACTCAGATGAGAATTCCAGTAACGGTTTTCAGCCGGTTATCTTTATCGAAAGCTGGGTCTATGCGGACAGTTCCTCGGAGTACGACGCGGTAGGTTGCCCATCCGGCTGGGATGCGTACGAAGGTAATGCCTGCGTTATCAACAGCGACTCGGTGACGGTGCCTCTGGTGCCAGTGTCGGGCATTGGCGGCGTCAAGCTGACAGGTTCGGCAACCTCAGGGGGCGTGGACACCTTGACGTTCTCGGTGAATGGAAGAGCCTATAGCGTGAGCCAGAGCGCTTCTACAGTGAACATCAACAAGATCTGGCGCCAGTCCGAATTCAACGTCTTCGGTAACGGCGCCAACACCCAAACAGTGTCGTTCAACCCAGGCTCGCGTGTCTCGGTGAATTTAGCCGTAAATGATGGCACGACAAATGCCCCGGCCTGTCTGGGCGATGCCGGCACCACATTCGAGCAGAACAACCTGACGCGCGGTAGCTGTACCTCCTTTGGCGGTACGTCTCCGGGCATCAGCTTCCCCCAAAGCAACTAATTGTTTACGGCTGGGGAGGTTCCGACCTCCCCAGGCGTTCTTATTGCACCGGAATCTAACTACGTCGGAACGGGATGGTTGCCTTAGATATTGCGCCGCTCAGTGGGTCGCATCTGAGCGCAGGTTGATTAGGCGATACTGCCCGCGATCGCCATAGCGCGCTCCTTTCTTGTCGATCTCGGCGCATAGCCTGTCCTTGCCACAGGCAACGAGATTGGCACGAGCGACACGATCTAAAAAGGTGATTTCCGCCCTGAGTTTGGCGGCTTCAGCGACAGCCGCTTTTGTACTGTAGAGCGCGTAGCCGGCGACGACCACGCTGATGACACCCGCCACCAGCAGGGCAATCGATGCGATCCACATGCGCCGCATTGTCGTTGTTTCCAGGGAGCGCTGTGCGTGTGCATAGCGCTGGGTGGCCTGCTGAACCGCCTGCTCTGCATTTGCCATCTTCTTGTTAAATCGCTCTGCCGCCGGTTCCAGCGTCTGCGTCAGCGCCTGATTGCTCAATTGCGTCAGCCGGGGAAGTGCGTTTTCCACGACGCGATTGACGCGCTGATCGGCACTGTTGACGGCGCTCTGCAGAAGCTGCAGCTGCTCCCGGACCAGATCGTCCAATGCGTGCTCGCGGCGCTGCAGCGTCCCGATCATCGCCGCCAGGGCCTGGATCGATTCTTTTAGGGTGCGTTCCGACCCGTTGACATCGGGCAGCGCGGAGGTGTTCTGCATGTCCATAGTGTTCTCTCGATGATTCAACTTGCTACACGTGTTCCGGCTATCCACCACCACCACCACCACCACCACCGCCGCCGCCGCCGCCGCCATCTCCGCCACCACCGCCATCACCCTGCGGACCTTGCATCGCCGGTCCGTTGGCGAACTGCGGCAGTGTCATCACCATCACCGGGCCACGGCTGGTCTGCACCTCTGTCGAGACGTCCATGTTCAGTGCCTGGCGCGTACTCGCCTGCTCCTGGGCTTCCTGCATCGCCTGGGCATCCAAAAATTCGTGCCCTTGTTTGGCAAGTGCCTGGCTGTAGGGACTGTTGGCGACTCGTTTCAAGGCCTGTTCGATCGCCAGTTCGTTCTTGCAGTCGATGGCGTACAGCAACTCGTCCACATCCGGATCGCCAGTGATGTTCTTGCGCTGGGGCTGCGGCCGATCTTCCTGCTCGCCAGCGGCAAGAGACTGTGGCGCGGTGTCTGCCGGCGGGGCGCGTGGTGGTCTCAGTCCAGAGGGGCCATCCGGATCGTACCCATCACGCAATTCCAACTCGGTAAACGGCCGTTCGCCACGGTCCACGCGCGCCTGCCGCGCTTCTGCGACGCGGTTTTCTGTTTCGAGATCCTGTTCGAGTTGGATGCGCAGCTCACGCATGGAGCGCTCTATTTCCTCCCAGGAGTTCGGATCGACGGGCACAGCAGCAGGACGGTCATGCTCATCTGCCAAGGACGCGGAAAGCGGCTCGCGCGCATCGGCCCCGCCCTCGGAGCCGCCAGCGGTCGGCATTTCCAGCGATGGCCCTGTCGCTTGCGCCAGGTGTGCGGACACTGGCAACGCTGCAGGGGGATCTGGTGCTTTCGGTGCTTGAGCCGTTGGAATGAGCGCCTGCTGATCGTCGCGGTGTTCTGCGGCGACCGGCGTGGCGAGCGATGGCGCGTAAGGCGGGGTCGCCGCCTGGGCCAGGCGCGCGTCCGCCGGTTGCTCGGGCTGCTGGGCAGGTGCATTTTGCTGCGCATCCGAGGCTTGCGCCGTCATCGGCTGTTGGCCGCTGTGCAGGTCCGCAACCTGCTGCTGATCTGCCGGCGCTGTCTGCGCGATCGCCGCGTTCTGCGCTGTCCGCTGCTGGACTTCCTGCGGGCGCTCTTCTTGCGCTTGTTGGCTTTCCAGCTGCTGCTGCGCTACGTGGGATGCATGTGCTTGCGCAGGCTCTGCCAGCTGCTCCTGGGTCCGTTGGGTGACGTCATCCGGGGTAGACCGCTGCTCGGGCTGGCGCGGCGCCGTGTCTTGCGCATGGAGCGAAGACGGCTCGCGCGAGACGGCTTCCTGTGCCGGCTCCGGCTCGCGTTGTGGAGCCGCTTGGGCGTGCAGCGGCTGTTGCTGGGAATGTTGCGCATCCTGCGCCTGCAGGCGTTCCTGCTGGCTCTGCTGGGCGTCCTGGGCCTGGCGTGTTTCCTGCTCGCGCTGCTGCGTCTCCTGGGCCTGCTGCTGCGCTTGTTCGCGCTGTTGGGCGTCGTGCGCCTGCTGCTGGACTTGTTCGCGTTGCTGGGCAGCCTGTGTCTGGCGTTCTTGCTGCTCCAACTGTTGCGATTCTTGCCGGCGAAGTTCCTGCAGTGCATGCGCCTGCAGCGCCTGAGCGTCCTGCGCTCGGTCTTCGTGCGAGGTTTGCTCCTGCAGCGTGTGCGCGCGTACCTGCGCCAGCTGCTGGTCTTGCGCTTGCCGGTCCTCCTGCTGCCGTTCCTGACGCTCCTGCGCGGCGCTGGCCGCCTGGCCCCGCGCCTGCACGTCGAGCGCATGCTGGTTGGAGGGTGCGGAAGACGACGTGTCCGCATCTGCGGATCCGTCCGATGAGCGAGGCGCCGAGGCCAGCTGCTGTATCGGCAGGGCTGTGTTCTGCCGCGCCTGCACCTCCTGTAGTGCCTGGCGGATGTCCTCGGTGCTGGTGACTGCTGCAATACGCTCTACGCCATCGGGCCCGCGTTGCAGATGCGCAATCGGGCTATCGGCGCCGAAGCTTCCACCAGGGCCGCGCTGCAACTGCATCGCACCATCGCCCGCAAGTCCCTCTGCCTCGCGGGTGCGCTGAGTCGCCAGTTCGATCGCTTCACGCCATTGCGGCTGCAACTCGGTGCCGACAATGCGATAGCGGTAGAGCGTCTGCTCGCCTTGTACGTCCTGCGGAGACTGCCGGATGGTGGCAATGGCCTGCGCCTGCTCGGCCAGTGCCGGTTGCAGCATCGCGCGCGTGGTCTCCAGTTCCAGCACGCGGTTGCCATCGGGTGGGGCGCCGTTGCTGGTCCACTGGCCTTCGATGTTGCGGTAGTAGTGCTGGCCGTTCGAGGCGGTCAACGCATCCGGGTCGGGCAACGCCTGCAGCACTGCTGGCGACATCGGCAGCCCGTCGGCGGCCCAGCCGCTTCGGTGATGTGCCAGCTCATAGCGCGCGGCGATCGCGCCCGGACTGTTGGCGATGTTGCGCGCGATGACGTCCTGCGCCTGCGCGTCCAGTTCAGCCGCGCGGGGTGGCAAGGCTGTCTCCTGCAGGTAGCTGCCGCGATCGTTGGCGCCGGAAATCTCGGTTTTGACCTGGCGATGCCACTGGCCGTCCGATGCATCACGCCGCCAGTCGGCAGTGCTCAGGCTTGGCCGGTCTGTGGGGTTGGCAGGCTGGCGATACGGATCAGCGGGCGCGGGCGCATCCTTGAGGGCTAGCGCTGCGGCGGCGTTGGTGGCTTGGTAATCGAGTTCGCGGGCCTTCTCATAGCTGGCGACGATTGGAGTGGCGGTCGGGTTGTTCACTCCGTCGCGGGTGGTGTCGGCAATGCCCTCGCGTGCCCAGGCGCGGCCATCGAACGACCAGTGCGTCCCGTCGCGATCGGTCTGCTGGTAGATGGTGCGGTTGTCGAGCAACTCGGCGGCTTTTTCGCCGGCCTTGGTCATGAAATAGGCATCGGCCGCGATCAGCACCATCGGCCCCGCGCCCGAGCTACCCAGCGCGTAGGCAGCAGCAGTACCGCCGGCCCAGCCACCGACATTGCGGCCGGCGAAATGCGCCAGCTCCGATTGCGCGGCGAGCGGGTTGTCCTGGCCGAGGAAGCGTGTGGCGCGCTGACCGGTGACGGCGGTATCGGCGGCGGTGGCGAGCAGGCCGGCGCTGCGTAGTGCCTGGCCTGCCGACAAGTCGCCTGCTAGCAGCTCTGCAGTGGCGAAGCCGCGTTGCGACAGCGGCGTATATTGCGGCGATACGGCGCCCGCTACTTGGCGAATGCTGCGAGCAGCACCGCCGATGGTTGGCGTGTCATCCAACACCTGCCGGACCAACGCCGCATTGGACTCGGATAGCGTTACACGGCCGGCCTGTTCTGCGTGCGTGATCGCCAAGCGGAACTCCTCGCGCCCAGCGATCTCGCGCACAACCGGGTCGCCCGGGGCTGCGACCAGATTGGCCGAGGTGTCCTTTGCGGCGCCGATCACCGCGCCAATCCGATGCTCCGAGTGGGTGATAGCAGCCCATTCGGATTCCACCTCACTCATCGAACGCAAGGTTTTCAACTGTTCGGCATGCTCTATACCGTAATTTTTTAGATCGGCAAAAGTTCTGTGGTTCTGCGCGTTGGCTTCAATTTTGGTAAGTCGATCCGGCGTAGTCGTGAATACATCGCCGTTGATCAGGGCCACCTTCAGTGTGTCCTGTAGCTCAGATACTTGGGCCGACACTCTTTTAAGTGCAATAGGATCGCCTTCAAGCGCAGCAGTGCCCGCGCTTGTTTCAGAAAGGTTATCCAGCGTTTCGACAATCCCCTCTGTATATGAACTCCGCGTCCGGCCCCGGTGCGGCGACGTTTCAATCGCTTCAGCTAGTTTTCCATCGACAGGTAGATAGAGCCGATTTGCTGAGGCGTGTTCGTCGATTAGCCCATTTTTAACCAGCTCCACCAATAGGGGGTGTCTTTGTAAAATGCTCTGCTCTATAACATGGTGGCTTTGTAAAACGACGTTATTAGCAGGCATTTCCCCGATCCTTAAGGTGCTTGCGAAAAGCTATTGACTCACTAATCAGCAGCGTCGCAGAGCCAGACGCCGCGCGACTCGCGCGCCTTTCCAAATCCGTGTTCGATTAGCGCGTCTCGAAACAAGCGGTCGCATATGACGAGAGCTCCGTTATAGGGGGTACGGAAGACATGGGCTGAGCCCAACATATCTTTTTTAAAGGCGAGCCTGGCTCCACCCACTAGGCTGTAGTGTTTCCCTTTTGGATAGCCCTCGGTCAATATTTTTACTGTAGATGCTTCTTCGTCAAGCGCATCAATTTCTCTAATTACTTCGCAGAAATAATGTGGCGCAGCCTGCGATCCGTCATATAGGGTGAGTTCGCATTTGGCAAAAGAGAATGCCTCTGAATCAATTGATTCGAATACCTCCTTCAACGGCTCGGATACAAGCCAGTAACCCCGGAAGCTCGAATCTAAATCATTAACCATTTGATCGCGCTTACTCTGGCGCAGGCGAGGCGTATCTCTGAATTCTTTAATTCCGCCGCCAGATTCATCGAGACTCATATGACTAGGGAGCGGGAAATTCTTTTCGTTTTCGAACACGACGCCATGTCCTTGGCTTCCACGCATGTCGGGCCTAAGCCGATAGAACTCGCCCTTGCGAGGCTTCTCCGCCACTTGTCTAACTTCGTTCATATTCATGGGTTCGATTGTCTCATCCATCTAGGGGCCACTGGCAGGCAGGCCACCGCAATCATCCTGCGACTGCACCGAGGCGGACATCACGAACGCCGGCAGTTATGGCAGGTGCCCTGAGGGGTCTACTCGTTAATGGTGCCTGCCTTCTGAGGTGGGCGCAGTAGGAAAACTCCGACGCCTGTGCATGCCATTGGCCCTGGCGCGCGCAATCGTCGCCCCGCCACGCCTGCGGTCTTCATGCCCCTGTTTTTCGGCAGTCCCGCACCGGCTCACCAGCCAAGCTGCTGCTGGCGCCTGCGCCGATTCTGATAGCTCGCTAATCCCTGCGGATCCCTGCGTGAGGGGCACCCTATAGCGCCTCAAGCCGCGAGGCCACATGGGCAGTCTGACCGCCAGAATTTCCAAATGACCATCGGGAACAGGTAATCAGGTAATCCCTGGCCCTTAATCTATCGCAAGCAATTGATTTTAAAGATTAATTTATGATTACCCCAGGAGGTAATTCCAGGTAATCTGCCGATCCCAAAAAAGTAATGTCATTGATTTCAAAGGGTTTTTTTAGCCTATGAGGTTACCTCCTCAGAAGGTAATCCGATTACCTCAAGATTACTCTTTAATTACCTTTGAAAAATCATCTTATTTCATTGAATTTAATGGATAAATCAAAATTTTTCTAGGCAGGTTACCTAAATTACCTCTCTCCGGTGGTCATCTGAAAAATTGAGATTGGGGCGCGATAGAGTCGCCGCCCAACCACTCGCTCACTGGATCTCCCCGCGATGTCACTGTCCCGCGATGCTCAGCAGGCGCGCCTCAATGCGCTCGACGCGGTCGGCGGGAGCCATTGGAGGCTGCTAGACCAAGGCAGGCTCGAGCTCGAGCGCGGCGCCATCTTGGCCGACAGGCACGATTCGACGTCCCCCCGCCCTGAGTAGCGGCCTGGTTTAGAGTCCGGGGTTGATGATATCGGTGTTTGCCAGATGTTGGGCATACGCAGCCGGCGTCATGCCGCCGATTGCTTTCTTGGGTCGGTCCTCGTTGTATTCGCGTCGCCAGCGTTCGATTTCGGTGCGCGCGTGCAGTAACGTCGGGAACCAGTGCTCGTTGAGGCATTCGTCGCGCAGTCGGCCGTTGAAGGATTCGACGTAGGCGTTCTGGTTCGGTTTGCCTGGCTGGATGAGCCGTAGTTGCACATTACGGGCATGCGCCCAAGCGACCATCGCCTTACCGCAAAACTCCTTGCCGTTGTCAGTGCGGATCACCTTCGGCAAACCGCGACTGTGCGCCAGTCGGTCCAGCACGCGCGTCACGCCGTGGCCCGAGATCGCGCGCTCCACTTCGATGGCGACCGCCTCGTGGGTTGCATCGTCCACGATCACCAGACACTTGATCACCCGGCCTTCGGCAGTGCGGTCGAACACAAAGTCCATCGACCACACCTGGTTGGCCTGCGATGGCCGCAGCAGCGGTTGACGCTCGCCTATTGGGACCTTCTTGCGCTTGCGGCGGCGCACTTGCAGCTGCTGCTCGCGATACAGCCGCTCCACACGCTTGTAGTTCACGATGCGCCCTTCTTGCCGCAATTTGAGATAGATCATCCCCACGCCATAGCGGCGATGGCGATGCGCCAACGCACAGATGCGTTCGCGCAGTTCGCCATTGCGATCTTCGCGCGGGCAATACCGCAGTGCACTGGCGCTCATGCCGATCACTGCCAACGCACGACGCTCGCTGGCACCACGCCCGATCCATTCGCGCACCAGCGTACGACGCGCCGGTGCGCTTACCACTTTTTTCGCAGTGCATCCTTGATCAGGTCGTTCTCGAACAACTGCTCGGCCAGCAACTTCTTCAGCCGCGCGTTCTCGGACTCCAGGTCCTTGAGCCGCTTGGCATCGGGCACGCTCATCCCACCGAACTTGCTGCGCCACAGGTAGTACGAGGCCTCGCTGAAGCCATGCCGCCGGCACAGGTCCTTGATGGCGACGCCGCTTTCGGCTTCGCGCAGAAAGCCGATGACCTGCTCGTCAGTAAAACGTTTCTTCACGTCCAATCTCCTCGGGGTAGGGAATTGGACTCCAAACTGAGGCGCTACTCAAAATTGGGGGGACGTCGGATTGCCAGCGGCACTCTTTCTATATGTTGGTAGCGGCGGCATGAGCGCGATCGATGCCGGCGATGAGCCTGCGCTGCCGCCTGGCTTCTGCTGGGACCTGGCTTGGCAGCACGCGGATGGGCCGCCCACGGCGCTTCTCTTGGAAGGTGAAGAGGTGGCCAGGATGGATCAGAGGATCACGGGCGGATGGTATGTGCTACTCGACCGCCAGAGGCCGGCTCCACCTGGCAGCCCCTTCGCGCCCCTTGTTGTTCGCAACTGCAGCAGCTTCGAGCAGGGGCGGCGTGGCACGGTCATGTGGGTCTTGCGCCACGAGGCAAGAATTCGGGCCGACGTGGCGGCCAGGATTGCCTCCCGTCCACGCCACCTGGGGACGGGCCAGTGAGCCCGGCGTAGCGGGAAAATCGCTGGGACGGCCCAATGCGCACAAGGCCTCCGGCGATTGACGCCGGGAAAAATAGCCGGTGCAACTCGTTGATATGATTGCTTAGTAGAGCTAACTGTTAATCAGGGGGTCGTTGGTTCGAGTCCAACTTCGGGCGCCAAGATGTTCAAGAAGGCCGCGACTAGTCGCGGCCTTCTTGTTTTATGTCTGCGCAGGTGCCGGACAGCTCTGCATCACTGGGTAGCGAACGGATCGTGCTCTGCCAGAGTTGTTGATCACGATGTCGGCCACTCGCTCTGACTGGATGCAGAGGCTGATCGTGGCGTTGCTGCCGCCGCTGCGACCATCAGGCATGAAGCGGATCAGCGGCCTTCCTGCTGTGCTCGTGACACTCAAGCTCTGCGTCGTCGCGTGTTGTTCAACTCTCAAGACGGACAGTGCGCTGCTTGGTTGGCCTGCGTTGGCGGGATCCGCAAAAAGGATCCACCCTGCGGACCAGTTGCTGTCTGTTCGGCACATGGTTCCATCTGAGGAGGGGCAAACGCTGATCGCAGTCCGGCGCATGATCGCCATACTTCTGGCCAATGCCAGATGTGCCGTGAGTAGGTGGACGCGGGTCTGCAACCGCTGCCGCTCGATCAGTTCGCTGAAGCTCGGCAGTGCAATTGCGGCAAGCAGGCCGAGCACTGCCATCACGATGAGTAGCTCGGTTGCCGTGTACCCTTTTGCGGGTGACTGAGGTCCTGTCTGCATCGCGCCTCTCCGTTGGCTGGAGTAGCAGTCTCTGCGGTGATTGCGTGGTGCAGCAGGGGGCTTTGGCCTGGCGTGCTGTCAGGTTTCTACCTTCAAGGACCTCCGTTGTTTCGTACTGTCCTCCCCCGAGAGTTGCTCCATGACCGACCGCTTTGAGCTCGTATCCCCGTATTCCCCAGCCGGCGACCAACCTGCGGCCATCGACAAGTTGGTGGCCAACTTCGAGGCGGGGCTGGCCAAGCAGACGCTGCTGGGGGTGACGGGTTCGGGTAAGACCTACACCATCGCCAACGTCGTGCAGCAGGTTCAGAAGCCGACCTTGGTGATGGCGCCGAACAAGACGCTGGCGGCGCAGCTGTACGGCGAGTTCAAGTCGTTTTTCCCGAACAACGCGGTGGAGTACTTCGTCAGCTATTACGATTACTACCAGCCTGAAGCGTATGTGCCGTCGTCGGACACCTTCATCGAGAAGGACAGCTCGATCAACGAGCACATCGAGCAGATGCGTCTGTCGGCGACCAAGACGCTGCTGTCGCGGCGCGACTCGTTGGTAGTGGCCACTGTTTCGGCGATCTACGGCCTCGGCGCGCCGGAAGACTATCTGTCGCTGCGCCTGATCCTCTCGATCGGCGAGCACATTGATCAGCGTCAATTGATTCGCCATCTCACCGATTTGCAGTACACGCGCAACGAGTTCGAACTCACGCGCGGCGCGTTCCGTGTGCGCGGCGAGGTGCTCGACGTGTTTCCCGCCGAGTCGGACACCGAGGCGTTGCGCATCGAACTGTTCGATGGCGACATCGAGCAACTGACGCTGTTCGATCCACTGACCGGCGAGACGCTGCGCAAGCTGCAGCGTTACACCGTGTATCCCAAGACCCATTACGCCACCACGCGCGAGCGCACCTTAAGCGCGGTCGACACCATCAAGGAAGAGCTGAAGGAGCGCTTGGAGCAGTTGTATTCGCAGAACAAGCTGGTGGAGGCGCAGCGCCTGGCGCAACGCACCCAGTTCGATCTGGAGATGATGGCGGAAGTGGGCTTCTGCAACGGCATCGAGAACTACTCGCGGCACTTGACCGGCAAGGCGCCTGGCGAGCCGCCTCCGACGTTGTTCGATTACTTGCCGCCGGATGCGCTGCTGGTGATCGACGAGTCGCACGTGACCATTCCGCAGATCGGCGCAATGTACAAGGGCGACCGCTCGCGCAAGGAAACGCTGGTGGAATTCGGCTTCCGTCTACCGTCGGCGCTGGACAATCGACCGTTGCGCTTCGAAGAATGGGAGGCGCGTTCGCCACGCAGCATCTATGTGTCGGCAACGCCGGGCCCGTACGAGCTGCGTGAATCTGCCGGCGAGATCACCGAGCTGGTGGTGCGGCCCACCGGCTTGATCGACCCGGTGGTCGAGATCCGCCCGGTAGGCACACAGGTCGACGATCTGATGTCCGAGGTGCACGAGCGCATCAAGCTGGGCGATCGCGTCTTGGTCACCACCTTGACCAAGCGCATGGCCGAAAACCTCACCGAATACCTCGGTGAGCACGGCATTCGCGTGCGCTATCTGCACTCGGACATCGACACCGTGGAGCGCGTAGAGATCATCCGCGACCTGCGCCTGGGCAAATTCGACGTGCTGGTCGGCATCAATCTATTGCGCGAAGGCCTGGACATGCCGGAGGTGTCGCTGGTTGCGATCCTGGACGCAGACAAGGAGGGCTTCCTGCGCTCCACCGGCTCGCTGATCCAGACCATCGGGCGCGCGGCGCGCAACCTGCGCGGCAAGGCGATCCTCTATGCCGACAAGATGACGCGTTCGATGCAGGCAGCCATCGACGAGACCGACCGCCGGCGTGAGAAGCAGGTTGAGTACAACCTTGAGCACGGCATCACCCCGAAGTCGGTCGCGCGGCCGATCTCCGACATCATGGAAGGCGCGCGCGAAGACGCGGCCGAGAAGAAGGCTGGCAAGGGGCGCTCGAAGTCGCGCCAGGTGGCCGAGGAGCCCGCCGACTATCGCGCGATGGGGCCTGCCGAAATTGCCGGCAAGCTCAAGGCACTCGAGCAGAAGATGTACCAGCACGCCAAGGATCTGGAATTCGAAGCGGCGGGGCAGATCCGCGACCAGATCCTGAAGCTCAAGGCGGCCAGCCTCGCGTGAGGTGCCAGCACCGCGATCGCGCACAGGGAGGGCTTGTGGCAGCCAAATCCCTGCGCTAGAATGCGCGCCCTGCACAGCGCAATGCTGACGCAGGAAACGGGCGGTTAGCTCAGCGGTAGAGCACTACCTTGACATGGTAGGGGTCACAGGTTCGAACCCTGTACCGCCCACCACTACAAGTCCAGACGGCACAGCGACTTGAGTGGTTCAACACCGGCAGCGATGGCTGCCACTGACACCAAAGTGACCCCCTGGGAACGAGTAAAGTTCTGCATGTCTGCGGGTGCTTTTATTCTGGTGACAAGCCGTCCTCTCTGGCTTTGGGCCCAGCCCAGCGCGAAAGGCGGTGTTTCATCCAACGCCTCGCGCTGGCTGGTCAAGAATGGGCTAGGGCCTGCCTCAGGCCGCAAAAAATGCGGGAAAAATCGTACTTCGTGGTATTGCGGCCGTGAACGCCTCGCACCCGCTGTGTCATGGCGAGCCCGGCCGGGCATGCGCAGCGCTGAAATCGCTTTCTCAGACGCACGTCTTGCTTTAGCATCGCCTACCGCGCTGACGGAAAGGAAGACTGGCGATGGACGAGTACCAGCACCCCGTGCTGACCAGAGGGGGCTATCGCGTTGTGGCCATCACGCGTGAAGAGGTTTATGCCGCTGACAGCGTCGTGGCTTACGCAGTGGTCACGGACGCGGGCACGCGCTTGACGCCCGACCTCTCGCTGGATCAGGCCAAAGTCTGGATCGACTCACTGGTCGAAAGCGAAGGCGGTGGGCGCAAGTCCGACTCGCTGGATCACAAGTCAACTATTCGTCGCTAAACGCTGACAGAAGCAAGCCAGGGAGAAGGGCGCGTGTCCAAGCTCAAAATCGCCGCAATCGCCACCGTGGTGACGATGCTCATCGGGTATTGCCTGTCGGGCTACCTGACGTTGCTGCTATTGCGGCTGGATACCAAGCTGTACGCGTGGGACACCTACTATCGCTACGTCAGCGCCATGGGTCTTCCGGAAGTCGCGCCGTACGTGACCAAGATCAAGTTGGCTGGGGCGTTCGGTTTCGGCCTGCCGGGGATCGTCTGGGCAATCGGCATGGTGCTGCTGGTCAAGCCCAAGCAGAAGGCGCTGCATGGCGACGCGCGCTTTGCGGGAGCTGCCGACCTCTCCAAGCATGGGCTGTTCAAGCCAAGCCCGAATGGCATCGTAGTCGGCAAGTTCAATGGCAAGTTGGTCCGGCTCAGTGGCCAGCAGTTCGTCATCCTCGCCGCGCCGACGCGCTCCGGTAAGGGCGTGGGCGTGGTCATTCCCAATCTGCTCGAGTACCAGGAATCGGTGGTGGTTCTGGACATCAAGCAGGAAAACTTCGATCTGACCAGCGGCTGGCGTGCCAGCCAGGGGCACGAGGTTTTTCTCTTCAATCCGTTTGCCGAAGATCGCCGTACGCACCGCTGGAACCCGCTCACCTACGTGTCGGCCGATCCGGCCTTCCGCGTCTCGGATCTGATGAGCATCGCCGCGATGCTGTACCCGGACGGTTCCGACGACCAGAAATTCTGGGTCAGCCAGGCGCGCAACGCGTTCATGGCGTTCTCGCTTTATCTGTTCGAAAACTGGGACGAGGAGCTGTCGCTGGGCTTCCCGGGCGGGGCAGGGGCGCCTACGTTGGGTGGAATCTACCGTCTCTCGTCGGGTGACGGCACCGACCTCAAGAAATATCTGAAGTCGCTGTCCGAACGCAGGTTCCTCAGCAGCAACGCCAAGTCGGCGTTTGCCAACATGCTGTCACAGGCGGATGAGACCTTCGCCTCCATCATGGGCACCCTGAAAGAGCCGCTCAACGCCTGGATCAATCCCGTCCTGGACGCTGCTACCAGCGCCGACGATTTCCTGCTGACGGATCTGCGCAAGAAGAAGATGACCATCTACATCGGCATCCAGCCCAACAAGCTGGCCGAGAGCCGCCTGATCATCAATCTGCTTTTCAGCCAGATCATCAACCTCAACACCCGCGAACTGCCCAAGTCCAACCCTGAGCTCAAGTACCAGTGCCTGTTGCTGATGGACGAGTTCACCTCGATCGGCAAGGTGGACATCATCTCCACCGCCGTGGCCTACATGGCCGGCTACAACATCCGTCTGCTGCCCATCATCCAGAGCATGGCGCAGCTGGACGCCACCTACGGCAAGGACCTCTCGCGCACCATCATCACCAACCACGCCCTGCAGATCCTCTACGCCCCGCGCGAGCAGCAGGACGCGAATGACTACTCCGAGATGCTGGGGTACACCACCATCAAGAAGAAGAACGTCACCAGAGGCCGTGAGACGACCCATAGCGTTTCCGAGGAGCGCCGGGCGCTGATGTTGCCGCAGGAGCTCAAGGCCATGGGCAACGAGAAGGAAGTCTTCCTATACGAAGGAATCCCGCATCCTGTGAAGTGCGACAAGATCCGCTACTACGAAGACCGGTACTTCACGGCACGGCTGCTGCCGAAAACGGATGTGAAAACGCTTTCTGTCAATGTGTGATGTTCATCACATATCGACTGAGGCCATGTACGGGTAATTCTTGACTCATGTGTCCGTTAAGGGCAAAGTTACCCAGAATTCCTGCTTTGTTGGTTTTTTGTTAAGGGGACGGCGCCGGATGGGGTCGTATAGGAGTAAGGCTATGGATGGTTCTTTGATGTGCTCATTTGCTTCTTTTGCGCGTATGCGCAGCACTGCGTCGCCTGCCTGGGCGGTTCATGTGCGCCTCGCGTTTCCAGCCGGTTTCTCAAAGCCCTTGTTGCTCTGCCATCTTTAGGTGCGCGGGGCCGCTGTGCTGTCCATCATTAAGTCCGAAATTTCCTGAGTTGGAGAAGTCAGAGTGAATCCGATGTATGTGTCCAAGCTGTCATTGGTGTTAGCGGCTGCCATGTTGGCTGGCGCCTGCGCGACCAAGCCTGCTCCCGACTTTGGCGGGCGCTGGAAGCACGTCAATCATTTTGACGAGGCCCCGACCGAAATCCCGCTCTACACCTCTTACACGTATCAGGCCACGCCGATGGACGGCACGCTGAAGACCATGCTTGAGCGTTGGGCCGCAGACTCCAGCATGCAGTTGTCCTACAACTTACCGTCGGACTACACCCTGATTGCACCGGTTTCGAATATCAGCACCACCAGCGTGCAGCAGGCCGCAACAGAGCTGAGCGCGGTGTATGCCGCGCAAGGAGTCTCGGTGTCAGTCTCTGCCAACAAGCTGCTCGTACAGCCCGTAGCGGTATCAACCGGATCCAAGCTTTAAGGAAGCGTCGACTGATGCGATGCACCTGAGACATCACATTTACAAGGACGTCCATGCTTCCCCCATGCCCGCAACCCATCGCGGCAACAGTTTCAGGCCTGACAAGGCCCCACGGTGACGGATCTAGACATGTTGCGTAAGAAGGTCAGTGAGAAAGATGGATCTGCCCAAGTCGGGGCGGCCGTCCAAAAGGCGGTTAATTACGAGGTGAGCATCGCTGATCTTGCGCGCCGCAGTGAAAAGCGCGCGTGGATTGTGGCGACCTTGTCGATGGTCGTGACCGTCATGACTGCGGGCGGCTATTACTACATGCTGCCGTTGAAGGAGAAAGTGCCCTATCTAGTTATGGCAGATGCCTATTCGGGTACAAGCACTATCGCCAAGCTTGAAGCGAATTTTGGTGGGAGAACGATTACTACGAGTGAGGCCTTGGCGCGTAGCAATATCGCACGCTTCATCATTGCCCGCGAATCGTTTGATTTGTCGATCATCGGTCAACGTGACTGGAATACCGTGTCGGCAATGGGAACGACAAATGTTGTGAATGAATATCGCGCACTGCATTCTTCAAACAATCCGCTACGGCCGTTGAATACGTACGGCAAGCTTCGCGCAGTCCGCGTCAATATCCTAAGTATCACGCTGATCGGCGGGAAGGGGCAGCCCTACAAAGGTGCGACCGTGCGCTTCCAGCGGACCGTATATGACAAGAATTCAACGCTCTCCACGCTGCTCGATAACAAGATCGCCACCATGGGCTTCGTCTATCAGGACAATCTGGAGATGAGTGATAGCTTGCGTGTCGAAAATCCCCTGGGATTCCGGGTGACAGATTATCGGGTCGATAACGACTACTCCTCGCTGCCAGCAGCGCCTGCCACTGGTGCTGTCATCAATGCGCAGCCTCAGGCAGCGGCACAGCAGCCTGGCATAGGCGTTGTCGATCCCAACGCGGCAAATGTCTCCGGTGCGATTCCGCAAGGGGGCGTTCCGCTCCAGCAAGGAGTATTGCCGCAGGGGGGCGTGCCGCAACAGCAAGCACAGCCCGCGTTTCCGGATCAAATGCAGCCGGCGGGTCAGCCTGCGATTCAACCCCAAGGGACGCCGAATAATGTCAATGGAGCAAGCGGTCGATGAAACTTTTTAACCGGTACAGGGCTGCGTTATTTTTAGCGCTGCCACTTGCACTCTGTGCTTTCTCAGCTGCAGCCCAGGTTGTTCAGGAATATGAGTATGCGCCCGATCGTATCTACCAGGTACGTACGGGTCTGGGGATCACCACGCAGGTCGAGCTAAGTCCGAACGAAAAAATCCTGGACTACAGCACCGGTTTCACCGGTGGCTGGGAGCTCACACGACGCGAGAATGTCTTTTATTTGAAGCCGAAGAACGTTGACGTCGATACGAACATGATGATTCGTACGGCAACCCACTCCTACATTCTCGAACTCAAGGTGGTTGCAACGGATTGGCAGCGCCTCGAGCAGGCGAAGCAGGCAGGCGTTCAATACAAGGTGGTGTTTACCTACCCGAAGGACACCAGTTTCAACAATGTCGAAGATGCGGACACGTCGAAGAAAGGTCCGTTGTTGAACGCAAAGATCCTGAAGGATCGTCGTTACTACTATGATTACGATTACTCCACGCGTACCAAGAAATCCTGGCTGATTCCAAGCCGGGTTTACGACGATGGCAAGTTCACGTATATAAACATGGATCTGACGCGGTTTCCAACCGGGAACTTTCCGGCGGTCTTCGCTCGCGAGAAAGAGCACTCCGAGGATTTTCTCGTCAATACGACGGTGGAAGGCAATACCCTGATCGTGCATGGGACCTATCCTTTCCTGGTGGTTCGCCACGGCGATAACGTCCTCGGTCTGCGAAGGAACAAGCAAAAGTGAACTCGAATATTCCCAACGGCCCAGATGATCACTCCCCGAACAACCGCGGAGAAGCGTCGCATAACGGCGAGTACGAAGAGCGCAATAATCCGTACTATGCGCGTCAGCAGGCAGGTGCCGCGCCTGACCTGGACGCCAATGAACCGGTGCTGCGCTCCAGCGACATCAAACGGCTGAATCGTAAGGCGCTTGTCTTCCTGGCGGCCATCGCGGCCCTGCTGATTCTCGTCATTTTCTGGCTGGCGACGCAAAGCGGGGACGATTCGGCGCCGCCGAAGCCGCGCGCCGAGACTGTTGTGGCCCCCGCGCTGCCACAGAATATGACTGCGCCCGTCGAAGAGGCACCCGTGCCTCTCGCGCAGCAGCCGAGTCTGCCACCATTGCCGCCGATGCCCACCGACGAGAGCGAAGACACAAGTTCTGCGCCTGAGCGTCAGCGCGGTCCGACATTGTTGGAGCGCCGAATCCTCGCCGAATCCGCTGCGAACGGCGCAGGCATGCCCGGGCAAGCTGGCCCGCCAGCTGCGTCCGGAGAGGAGGATAATGCTGTAACACTGGCGAAGCCGATCAGCAACCCGGACGGATTGTTGGTGCGCGGGACGTACATTCGCTGCATCCTCGAGACCCGGATCATTTCCGATTTCGGTGGCTATACATCGTGCATCGTGACCGAGCCGGTGTACTCCATCAACGGGCACAACCTGCTGCTGCCGAAGGGTTCCAAGATGCTGGGCCAGTATGGTGCCGGGGAGCCGACGACACGGCGTCTGCAGGTGGTCTGGGATCGTGTCACCACGCCGACCGGTCTGGATGTCACGCTGGTGGGGCCCGGGATTGATACGTTGGGTAGCGCCGGCCATCCCGGCAACTACAACGCACACTGGGGCAACAAGATTGCATCGGCGCTGTTCATCAGCCTGCTGAGCGATGCCTTCAAGTATGCGGCTGCCGAATATGGTCCAGAAACGACCACAATCGGTGTTGGCAGCGGAATCGTCACTCAGCAGCCCTTCGAGAGTAATACTGCTCGCAGCATGCAGCAGCTCGCCGAGCAGGCGGTCGAAAAGTCTGGGCGTCGGCCGGCTACCTTGACGATCAATCAGGGCACCGTGTTGAACGTTTATGTTGCCAAGGACGTCGACTTCTCGGCGGTCCTGCCGAAGTGAATGACGTGGTTGCCATGACGATCGATGATTCCCCGACAGCGCGCATCTCGAATGACTTCCTGGATTACCAGTACTCAGTGCTGGGAATCCTGGATTACCTGAACTCGCCTGACGTGACCGAAATCTGCATCAATCGTCCGGGTGAGCTGTATCTTGAGACCATTCATGGGTGGCAGCGGGTTGATGTGCCGTCGCTCACTTACGACCGTGCTCGGCAGTTTTGTACTGCAGTCGTTAACGAGAGCAATACCGGGCAACGTATCACCGACGCCGACCCGGTGGTATCACTGACTTTTCCGACGGGGCAGCGCGCACAGTTCGTGATGCCGCCGGCATGCGACGCCGGCAAGGTATCCATCACGATCCGGTTGCCTTCCAAGCATACGAAGTCGCTGGAGCAGTATAAACACGACGGTTTCTTCGACGAGGTCCTGGAACAGTCGGCCGATGTCAGCGACCATGACCAGGAGTTGCTGGAATTGCGCCGTAAACGTGACTATGCCGAGTTCTTCAAAAAGTGCGTGCTGTACAAGAAGAATGTAGTCGTGGCTGGGGCAACAGGCAGCGGCAAGACCACCTTCATGAAGGCACTTGTCAATCACATCCCCAACGAAGAACGTCTTGTCACCATCGAGGACGCGCGTGAGCTGTTCATCAGTCAGCCCAATTCCGTGCACCTGTTGTATTCGAAGGGTGGACAGAGCGCCAGCAATGTGACTGCCAAGAGTTGCATGGAGGCATGCCTGCGCATGAAACCGGATCGCATCATCCTGGCCGAGTTGCGTGGTGATGAGTCGTTCTACTTCATCCGTAACTGCGCATCGGGACATCCGGGTTCCATCACCAGTTGCCACGCCGGTAGCGTCGAGCAGACCTGGGACCAGTTGGCCTTGATGGTGAAGGCATCCAACGAAGGCTCCGGTCTGGAGTTCGAAGTGATCAAGCGTTTGCTGCGAATGACGATCGACATCGTGGTTCACATCAAGGCACACGCCGGGCGCCGGTTCATCACGGGCATCGACTTCGATCCTCTGAGAACCTTGCGCGGCGGTTGAGGGGCAAATTCTTTCGTTAGAGCTGGTTTGGTTTTGCAAGGAGTAATGACATGTTGCCTGGCATGGAACTGATGGGGTGCACTGGACTTGCTGTTCCTGGCGAGGTGATGCAGCACGTTGTCCGTGTCGAGTCGTCGCGTAATCCGTATGCAATCGGTGTGGTTGGCGGGCGCTTGGTGCGTGAGCCACGGGGTTTGGCTGAGGCAGTCGCCACCGCCAAGATGCTGGAACAGAAGGGTTATAACTTCTCCCTGGGGTTAGGCCAAGTCAATCGCTACAACCTGCAGAAGTACGGGCTGACCAGTTACGAGATGGCATTCGACAAATGCCCCAATCTGGTCGCTGCTTCGAGGATTCTGGCTGAGTGCCATTCGCGCTCCGGCGCAAATTGGGGCAAGTCGTTCAGCTGTTACTACTCCGGTAACTTCGAGACCGGCTTCAAGCACGGTTATGTCCAGAAGATCTATGCATCCATTCGTCAGTCGGTAGCATCATCCTCTGGAGCCGAGCCCATTGCGGTCGTGCCGACGCGACAGGTGCAGTTGCGGCCTGCCAATCCGCTCAAGCAGGCAGCCGCCGAATTGGCAGATGCGATCGTGGCGCGTCGTATTCAGGACCTATCCGGGGCGGGCAACACGGTGGCTTCACCGTCCGGGCCTATGCTGTCATCACCTTCGGCACCTTACTCTCTGCCGAGTCGGGCCACCCCCGTGGCACCTACAGCGGAGAACGAGTTGTATGTGATAAAGCCGACAGGGCAGGGGCGTGGGGTGGCGCTGCCCGCCGTCTCACCCCAGACCTCGACGCAGACTGATCAACCCGCAAATCCCGTTTTAATGCCGCGTGCACCACAGGCGGCTCCGCAAGTAGATAGCGCATTTGTTTTTTAGGATGGAAGATCGCCAAGGACACGGCTGCTGGACCCCCTCTGTTCCCAAGGAGTTAGACATGAAGTTTGAAATCGACAAGAAGACAATGGCAGATGCCAAGATGGTTGGCACCCAGGCAGTGAAGGCGCTGGTATTCATCTCGCTGCTGATGGTTGCCGGTGGTGCAGCAGCAGAAAGCAACGGCCTTGGTGGCACGGACACTCAGGTTTGCGGCTTCCTGAATAATGTGAAGAAGCTTCTGAACATGGGTTCGATTGCAGTGGTCACCATTGCGGTTATCGTGGCCGGGTATCAAATTGCCTTTGCACACAAGCGTATCTCTGAGGTTTCCCCGATCCTTATCGGTGGTGTTCTGATTGGCGCAGCTGGCCAGATCGCCAACATGATTCTTCAAAACAAGGATGGTGCTGCTGCTAACGACTGCTCGGGAGTCGGTGCTGCGTTGGTGCAGATCGCTCAGTACTATGCATAAAGACGTCCTCTTCCGCGGCTGCACCCGTCCGGCGATGTTTCTGGGGGTGCCGTATATCCCTTTCTTCATCGGTGCGGGCGGTGGCTTGCTGTTGGGGATGTACATCAATCTTTGGTACCTGTTCACCATCCCCGTCATCATCTTTGGCATGCAGCAAATGGCAAAGAGGGACGAAATGATTTTCAGGTTGCTTGGATTGCGCTGGCTTTTCCGAATGCGCGCTCGAAACCTTCAGCGTTACTCCGGGATGTGGGTATTCACTCCCAACGAGTACCGCAAGGGCCCGCCGGGCAAGCCGCGATGAGCACTTGAGAAAGTTAGCCAACCCCATGCGTTCAATCCGCGTGGGGTTGGTGTTTTAGATAGTTCCTGGTGCGATGCTTTTCCTCTTAATTTGGTAAGACCATGTTCAGTCCAGACAGTCCGATCGGCGAATTTGTTTCCATTTCGACACATGTCGCTCCGTCCGTCGTCAAGACGACAGGTGGAGACTATCTGTTGATCTGGCATCTGGCTGGCCTGCCCTTCGTTGGGCGTGACGAGTTCGAACTCGAACAGCGGCACAACACATTTAATCGGTTGCTGCAAACCTTGCGTGCACCGGATTTCGCCAATATCGCGTTCTGGGTTCATGACGTTCGCCGTCGTCGAAAAATTGGCACGGGCGGGCGCTTCAAGCAATCGTTCAATCAGACGTTGTCCGACGAGTATTACGCAGCGCTATCCTCGCAAAAAATCATGCAGAACGAGTTGTACTTCAGCATGATCTATCGCCCGGTGGTGACGGGGCGGCGCCTAGTCGAAAAATCTGCAAATCCTGACAAGATCCGTGCCGAGGAAGAGCAGGCCATCTCCAAGATCGTCGAGTTGGCCACCAACGTCGAGGCGGTACTGAAGGATTATTCACCTTACCGGCTCGGCATGTATGAGGCCAAGAATGGTGTGGTGTTTTCCGAGACGCTGGAGTTTCTCGGCTACCTGCTCAACCGGATCGACGAGCCTGTTCCGGTGCTGCAAGCTCCTGTTCCGGCTTATCTGCCTGTCAGCAAGCACATGTTTGCCAACAAGACCGGCGATTTTGTCATTCGCACCCCGGATGGCATCAATCACTTTGGTGCGATCCTCAACGTCAAGGAATATGCCGACGGAACCTATCCGGGCATTCTCAATGGCCTGAAGTATCTTGATTTCGAATACGTGATGACGCATTCGTTCAGCCCGGTCGGGCGCCACGATGCCTTGAAGGTGTTGGAACGCACCAAGGGAATGATGATTTCGTCGGGTGACAAGTCGTCCAGCCAGATCCGCGACCTGGACCTGGCGATGGACGACGTGGCCTCCGGCAACTTTGTATTGGGCGAATATCACTTTACATTGGCGGTCTATGCCGATAGTCAGGAGAAGTTGGCCAGGCAGATCGCGACGACACGCGCCGAATTGTCCAACGCCGGTTTCGTATCCGCCAAGGAAGATCTGGCAATCGCCTCCTCGTTCTATGCGCAGCTGCCGGGCAACTGGCGCTTCCGTACACGTATCGCCAACTTGAGTTCGCTCAATTTCCTCGGGTTGTCGCCGCTGCACAACTTCGCCCAGGGCAAGCAGCACAACAACCCGTGGGGCGACTGCGTTACCACGTTGCAGACCACCAACGGGCAGCCGTATTACTTCAACTTCCACGCCACGCATCCGGCCGAGAATTCCCTCGGCGAGAAGGCGATCGGCAACACGATGGTGATCGGCAAGTCCGGTACCGGCAAGACGGCGCTGATCAACTTCCTGCTGAGCCAGGTGCAGAAGTTCGATCCGATCCCAACCATTTTCTTCTTCGACAAGGACCGCGGCGCGGAGATCTTCGTGCGAGCGTGTGGCGGCAATTATCTGGCGCTGGAAAATGGCGTGCCGACCGGCTTCAACCCGTTCCAGTGCGAGCGCAATGAAGCCAATACGCAGTTCCTCGCCGAACTGATCAAGGTGCTGGGCGGCAAGCCCGAATATAGCTCCCGCGAGGAAGAAGACATCTATCGTGCGGTCGAAGGCATGCTGGACACGCCCATGCATTTGCGCAGCATGAGCAATTTCCGCAAGAGCCTGCCCAACATGGGTGACGACGGGCTGTACGCGCGCCTGCGTCGCTGGACGGCTGGTAACTCGCTAGGCTGGGTGTTCGACAACCCCGTCGATACCATCGACCTGACGCGCGCCTCGATCATCGGCTTCGACTACACCGATGTGATCGATAACGCCGAAGTCCGAGTGCCGGTGATCAATTACCTGCTGCACCGCCTGGAAGCGTTGATCGATGGCCGCCCGCTCATCTACGTGATGGACGAGTTCTGGAAGATCCTCGATGGCAAGGGTGGCCTGAAAGAGTTCGCCAAGAACAAACAGAAGACCATCCGTAAACAAAACGGCCTGGGCATCTTCGCCACGCAGAGCCCGGAGGACGCCCTGGCCAGCGACATCGCTGCGGCGCTGATCGAGCAGACCGCCACAATGGTGCTTCTGCCGAACCCCAATGCCAGTCGCGACGATTACATCGAAGGCCTCAAGCTGACCGATGCCGAGTACCAGGTAGTGGTCTCGCTGGACGAGCGCTCGCGCTGCTTCCTGGTCAAGCAAGGCCATGCGTCTGCAGTGTGCCAGCTCAACCTGCGTGGGATGGATGACGCACTATCGGTCATTTCGTCCTCGACCGACAACATCGAGATCATGCATGAAATCCTGGGCGGCAAGGCCAGCAAGCTTGGCGTCACCGTCGACCAGCTGACGCCTGAGCAGTGGTTGAGCGATTTCTATGCCAACCGCAAGGGCTCTGGGAAGCGCAAGTCTGTTAAGGACAAGGAGGCCGAAGATGCGTAACGCCAACATTCATCAAGAAATTCATCCGGCAACATATCCATCTGTGTCACAGGAGGCGAAGAACACCATGACAACCAAGTTCAGACATTTTTCTCGGGTAGTGACGGGACTGGTGCTGCTCTGCATGGCGGGAGCGGCCAGTGCGCAGTGGGAAGTCGTCGACAAAGACCTCAACACCAAAGTAAAAGAGATCCAGAATTCACTGAAGCTCGGCAAAAAGCCCAAAGACAAGGACAGCGGGACAGAAGTCGACAAACCCAAGGAAGAGATCAAGGTGGTGCCGGATGACTACGGGATTGCCGATTGTTCAAGCACCACGGCGGGGACGCCGGTGGCGACCCAGCAGAAAGAAGGGTGCGAGCTGATTCAGCGCACGCGCAATTCGCAGTACAACTATATGGTGGCGATGTACGACATCACCAAAAAGCGTCTTGAACGCTTGCGCAAGATCGAACAAGAGCGCGCAGAGATCAAAGACACTGAACTCGGTAAGTTGGAGGACAATACCAACAAGCTGATCGCACTGAAGACACTGATGGACATTGATCGCCAGCAAATGGAATCGGCGATGTTTGCGTATCAAACGCGGCTGGGCTTCTTGACCAAGCAACAGGATGCGCAGGCATGGGCGGCGATGCGGGGCAAGAAGGCGCCCTCCGGGGATCCCTCTAGCCAAGGAGGCATCGGCAGCTTCTTCGAGAGTCTGGGCAACACCTTGGGGGATTTCGGCAAGTCGGTGGTCGCCGGGGTCGCCATGAAGGCGGCGTTGGATTCGGTCAGATCCGACAGACCTCGTGATATGGAGCCATTAGATTTGGGCAAGTGAGATCTCGGCACGCGCAGGATGCGCGTGCCGTCGCAGGTGTAATCGAACCCGGAGCAGCGAGTGCTCCACGGCCTGGCCGTCCAGTGGAATGTGGTGACATATGGATTTTCTGAGCAGTCTTGGTAATTACGCGTTCTTCTCGCTGATCAACGATTTCCTGCGCGACGAGATCGATATATTTCAGTGGACGCTACTGCAGCGCACCTCGGCCTTGATTGGCATTGTGTCCTTGACGGTGTTGACGCTGTGGGTCATGTTCCAGGGGTATCGCATCGTGACCGGCCAGTCCCGCGAGGCGGCGATGGGCCTGGTGGTGACGGCGTTGCGTGCGGCGCTGATCATCGGTCTGGCGACGAGCATGGCCGAAGGTTCGTCGAAACTGTACTGGACGCTGACTGACGGTGTTAGCCAGTCCATTACCCAAGTGGTGACCGGGGATTCGGAAAGTCCCTACGATGCGATCGACAAGAATTTGGGCTTGATGCAGATTGCGATGATGAGCATCGATCAGATCCAGACAGCAGGCAACCAACAGCGCGACGACGAGAAGACCCGTGCGCGCTGGTTCACTGGGGTAGGGATGGCAGGCCCCGGTGTGGTGGGGGGCTCACTGCTGCTGTTGAACAAGATTGGTATGGCGCTGTTTGTGGGCTTCGGTCCCTTGTTCATCATGTGCCTGTTGTTCCAGGCGACGAAGTCGTTGTTCAGCAAGTGGCTGCTATATGGGTTAGGTATGGTGTTTTCGTTGTCGGTGCTGAGCTTCACGGTGAGCCTGGCAACGAAGGTGATCGGCGCAGTGGCTGTCGCATTCCTGGTGAAGTACGCGATGCCAGGAAACAGTGGCGAGGGCATCAGCAGCATGGCATTGCAACAAGGAGGGCTTGGCCTGGTGATGACAACTCTAATTGTGACCGCACCACCGATGGCAGCGGCCTTCTTCCAGGGCACGCTGGGTCAGTTCACGGCGTACTCGGCGCTGGGGCAGCTTGACCGGGCCAATCAGGAGCCGGGGGCTGGTAGGCCTTATCAGCCTTCGGAGCCTGCTAAGGAGCGTAATGACTCTGGTGCAGATCATGGACGTAGAAATACCGTTATGCGGACCGAGCCTGCTCCATCTCAGGAGCCTGCAGCTGGTAGCCGCGGTATCGCCACGAAATAACTGACGAAATTGTAAAAAATAAGGTTATTTTTATGAGAATTAGAATATTTTTTTACGGTTTCATTTTTTTTGTATTTAATTCCTTCCCAGCTTTTGGACAAACCGCATGTCCAAATGGTGTCGCACCCGGTAGCCCACAATGTGGACCCGATTCAGGAACTTCAAGGGGGGAAATTGCATCTCCGCCTCCTCGGCCAACTGGAGAATGGATAAAGACGTGGGGCGCAATTGCAGGCTCAGACTCTACAGGCGAGTCTGGCGCAGTGGTTGGTAAGCTATCACAAGAGGATGCTAAGAACTCTGCACTTTATCAATGCTCTTTAGGGGGGGCTTCTGATTGCGAGGTTGATTTTGTTTATAAAAACCAATGTGCTGCTCTTGTTTCAAGCGATACGAGAGGTTTCTCTCAGGCTTCTGCTACAAAAGAGCGGGCAGTTGATCTGGCTACAAGCAGGTGTGAAAAAAGTGGTGGCAAGGACTGTAAATTAATGTATTCCGGATGCTCTGATCCAATATTTAAAAAATATTAAAAGGGTTTTCTATGTTGGAGCGTGCACTAGCCAGAGCTTTGGTGGGGGCGCTGTACTTAGGTTGTGTCGTCTCGATCACAGCGTGCAGTCCTAGCAATGCTCCGTCCGCAGAGACTGACGGAGCGGAAGTTGGTAAAAAGCCTGAATCCTCGCCGCAAAAGGATTTGAAAATGCCGTCAACCGTTAATGCCACACTCAATGGTCAGGGCGAGATAAGAGCAGATATCAGCGGTATCGCTGTTTCAATCAAAGCGCAGGGCTGCAACGAAGATAGTCCAGGGATCATGCTATGTAACCGTTCGCCGGTCGTGGAGGTGGCATTTCCGGGAGTCAGGGCAATTTCTGTCGAGCCTGAGGCATTGTACGTGGATAGCAATTCCACGTTCTATCATGGTCCGCTAGACGACACTTACAAGAAAAACCGCCACTCAATCATTTTGGCCGATATCAATGGCGATGGACACGAAGATGTAGTGGTGTGGTCTGGAAAAGAGGGTGGTTATGGTGGCCCCTCTTACAGTGTCTATCTTTTCGATTCTGCGCAAAGACGCCTTGTCTTCAATCAGTCGCTTTCCGATATCACGGTAATGGCCAATGGCTTATTCTCCGTGAAAGGAAATCTACTGACGTCTACTTCTGGGGATGGATGCTGTATCCATGTTTTTGATACCTACGAACTCAGAAAGGACGAGGCAGTGCTGATAGAGCGGGTAACCGAAGACACGAATGATCCGGCCAACCCGAAGAAACGGATCGAGCGACTTCAAAACGGTGAGATGAAGGAGGTAACTAAATAGGAAGTGGGTGGTAGTTTGTAGTGAGTACATGCAACGCATCTTCGGGTTTGTAGTGCCGATGATGCAACAACAAATTCTAATGACATGCACGTACGGAGAATACTATGAGTGATGGACGTGGCCGGAGCACCGAAGGCTTTGGTGTGGATCGAGAATATTCCGTTAGATTGATCGTCAAAACCGCGCTTGAGAACGGTGTGACCGATCCAAAGCAAATATCGTACATGTTGGCGACGGCTCAGCATGAGACGCGTAACTTTCAGGCGCCTGAAGAAGATTTCGGGCGTAGCCAAGCGCGCAAGCTTGGATATAGCGGCGGCGAAGAATTTTATGGCCGTGGCTACGTGCATCTCACCCATGACTACAATTATGCAAAGTTTGACAAGTTGCTGGGCCTGAATGGTGAAATGGTCCGCAATCCAGATATGGCGAAGGATCCAGAAATCGCCGCAAAGGTATTGGTTGTTGGTATGCGCGATGGCTTGTTTACTGGCAAGCCTCTTGATCGCTATATTGATGCCGATAGCCACGACTTCTATAATGCTAGGCGTGTAGTAAATGGTGTTACGCCCAGCAAACCTTGGAGTATTGAAGCAGCCAAAGACTGCCAACGGCACGCGGAAAGTTGGGAGCGTCGTGTTCCTGATTTGATCGAGAGCGTCAAGCGCGATGGTGTTGATCTCAAAGCCAGCATAGCGCCCAGTTCGACCTCCCATCACGCCGTGAAATCGCACGATGGCAAACTAGAACAGGGCGAGCGCGGTGAGTCGGTGAAGCAGTTGCAAGGCCAGCTTGCTCAGCTCGGCGCAACCGGCCGCGACGGCAAGCCGCTGCACCCTGATGGCGACTTCGGCGGCAACACCAAATACGCGGTCGAGCAATTCCAGCGCGAGCGTGGTTTGCAGGTAGATGGTGTGGTGGGTAACCAGACGCAGGCAGCCTTGGGGCAGGCACTGTCGCAGCAAACGGCCAGGCAAGCCGAGCAGACGGCTGCTCCCGCTGCACAGGCACAGTCAGCATCTGGTCCCCTGCTTTCCGACCCTCGTCATCCAGATAACGCGATGTACAACGGAGCAGTGAGTAAGCTCGAAGCGCTAGGCGAGCGTGGCGGTTTCGCCAACCGCAAAGAGCTTGAGCAAGCAGCTGGTCAGATCGTTTTCGAGGCGAAAGTCAGTGGGCTCGAACGCATCGATCATGTTGCGCCGAATAAGAGCGGTGACGGTTTCTTTGCAGTGCAGGGCGAGATGACCGATCCGGCGATGCGCCGGGTTTTTGTGGACCGCGACCAGACGCAGAGCCAATCATTAGAAAACAGCTCCCGACAAGCGGCCGAGGAAGGCCAGCGCCAGACGACACAGGTGCAGTCTCAGGTGCAAGAAACCGAGGCGCGTAGCAGGACGATTTGATCGTGCCGTAGGGGTCAATCGATGACCTTGGCATTTGACATAAGCATTGCCAAGGTCATCTTGTCTGCACATGAAGATCTTGCAGCGACGAGATCGATATATTTCAGTGGATGCTACTGCAGCGCACCTCGGCGTTGATTGGCATTGTGTCCTTGACGGTGTTGACGCTGTGGGTCATGTTCCAGGGGTATCGCATCGTGACCGGCCAGTCCCGCGAGGCGGCGATGGGCCTGGTGGTGACGGCGTTGCGTGCGGCGCTGATCATCGGTCTGGCGACGAGCATGGCCGAAGGTTCGTCGAAACTGTACTGGACGCTGACTGACGGTGTTAGTCAGTCCATTACCCAAGTGGTGACCGGGGATTCGGAAAGTCCCTACGATGCGATCGACAAGAATTTGGGCTTGATGCAGATCGCGATGATGAGCATCGATCAGATCCAGACTGCAGGCAACCAACAGCGAGACGACGAGAAGACGCGTGCGCGCTGGTTCACCGGGGTGGGAATGGCAGGCCCCGGCGTGGTGGGGGGCTCACTGCTGCTGTTGAACAAGATCGGTATGGCGCTGTTTGTGGGCTTCGGTCCCTTGTTCATCATGTGCCTGTTGTTCCAGGCGACGAAGTCGTTGTTCAGCAAGTGGCTGCTATATGGCTTAGGCATGGTGTTTTCGTTGTCGGTACTGAGCTTCACGGTGAGCCTGGCAACGAAGGTGATCGGCGCAGTGGCTGTCGCATTCCTGGTGAAGTACGCGATGCCAGGAAACAGTGGCGAGGGCATCAGCAGCATGGCATTGCAACAAGGAGGGCTAGGCTTGGTCATGACAACCTTGATCGTCACCGCACCGCCGATGGCCGCCGCCTTCTTCCAGGGCACGCTGGGTCAGTTCACGGCGTACTCGGCGCTAGGGCAGTTGGATCGCCCAGGTCAGTCGCCTGCCGCCGGACGGCCTTATGAGCCGGGTGCGCCGGAGCGTGAAACCTCGAGGCCTAGAGACAGAGATGAGGCCCGCGTTAACAGCGGTGTCCGCTCAGAATCTCCATCGAATCAAGAAAACGCTACAGGTAGTCGTGGCCTTGCAAAGAATTAATAAAACCTTTTAAGGGTGTCGCAATGAATCGTTCTCGATTATTCCTTATGGTAAATATGTTTTTATCTGGCGTTGCATACGGGCAAACTGCATGTCCTGTCGGCGTAGCGCCAGGCAGTCCGCAATGTGGGCCTGACTCGGGCACATCAAGAGGCGATATTCCGGATCCGCCGCCTAGGCCTACGGGCGAGTGGCTAAAAACTTGGGGTGCAATTGCAGGATCAAATTCCACAGGAGAAACTGGTGCTGTCACTGGTAAACTCAGTCGTCAGGAAGCCGAAAAAAGAGCCATTCAGTTGTGTGCAGAGGGCGGAGCTCCTGATTGCAAGATAAATTTAACTTACAAGAACCAATGTGCGGTGTCGGTTTCTTCAGAAAAAAAGAGTTTTTTTCAAGGCGCTGAAAGTAAAGAAGTTGCGACAAATCTTGCTATGAAATATTGTGAAAGTTATGGTGGTGGTAAGTGTAATATTATTTATTCCGGATGTTCGGATCCGATATTTAAAAAGTACTAAATCGCATTTAATTTTTTGAATGCTGTGATCGTTCCAAAAAATTTATTATATTTTCTATTGCTGTAATGTTTTGATATTGTGATTGGGCCTAAAATGCCATCAAAGAGCAAGTTTTTTTACCTTCTGGTTTCTGTTGCTGTGTTGTTGGGTGCATGCGAAAGCGAGGCGCCTAGTCAAAAAGTGAGCGCTAACTTTCAGGAAAGGAACACAGAGGCGCAGCAACGCAAAGTTAGATCCATGCCTCAGGTTGATGAATTGCAAGGACTAAGACAAATGACGCCACTCCATCAGGTCGTCTCTCAACTTGTCACTCAGGATAATGCTCCTTGGTCAAGCTTCGATGGCGCTAATAAAGTGCGTTGGCGAGAAGCTTCGCCGCAACCAAATCCTGATAGCAACAGTCCGGAGAACTTGCGTTTCCGAGAAGGTACTCTCCTTCTGGACGGTTTCGGCATGGTTGACGTGCCTGATGGAAATCAAGGTGCAGAGGCGGGAGTGAAGAAAGTAAATGAGGGCGAGTCAGGTATTACCCTTAGCGGAGATTCGCAGAGCGTGCACTCGATTGCGGTAAAGAAGTTCTATGTTAGTCCTGAGTATGCTGATGTAGTAAAGCGCCAGTTGCCCTCTGCAACGTCACTTCGGTTGATTGCGGGAGATTGCGCCGCAGACTTGGGGGAGGATGTTCCTGACACTCAGACGAAATTTTTCGAAGTGGTTCTCGATGGTCATCAACTATTCCTGGAAGCGTATGTTGACGACGGCGAGGGTTCGCGGGGGCCTGGCTACACCACTTTTTTGTTTACCAAAGAAAAGCCCGACATGAGGATAGAAAAGTTGCAATGTAAGGCGCGATGACCGCAGCATCCGGCACCGCTAGATGGTGGTGCAGTACCCAACCGTCATATCCAGAGGACATGAAACATGGCTGATAGACGAGAAAAAGCGGCGGCCACCGCTCAGGCTTATAGCCAAGGGAATATTGCTGGTCTTGATGACCATGCTACGCGCAGGTTGATCGCTTCAACTGTCATGACAGAAAGTAATGGTGGGGATCTATCGATAACTAATAGACAAGGTTATGTCGGCCGATATCAATCGGGTGCTGGTTGGCTTGCGGATGCAGGATATGTCGATAGTGCGAAGCTCAACTCTGCAATGCGGGATGCTGGTTTCGATCCGGATAAGGTTCGGGGTGCAGAGTGGAAATGGGCTACCAGTGGTGGAATGACAAGGTTTCTTGAAGATTCGTCCAATTGGAAAGATGGACTAAATCTTCAAAAATACAAGGGTTCTGCGGAGTTACAGGACGGCGCCTTTAAGATAAATAGTGATAAGTCGTATCGTCAGGCAGTGCGTGATGGGGTGCTCGATAGCGACGACAGTCCAACAAAAGTAGCCGGGTTCTTGAAGGCTCGTCACATCTCAGGTTACGGCGGCGCGCGCGCAGCGATAACTGGTGGACGAGAGTTTAGCGATAGCAACGGCACCAGCAACTATGACTACATGCACGACATCACACGTAATCGTGATGGAATGGATCAATACATGCAGCCGGGCCGTTCGCATGCCATGCATACGAATACCTCCGCTGTGCCTCAACAGCCGAAGCGCGATGCATCGCATGACGGCAAACTAGAACAAGGCGAGCGCGGAGAGCAAGTGAAACAGCTGCAAGGCCAACTTGCCCAGCTAGGTGCCATCGGCCGCGACGGCAAGCCACTACAGGCAGACGGCGACTTCGGCGGCAACACCAAATATGCGGTCGAGCAATTCCAGCGCGGGCACGGGTTGCAGATAGACGGCGTCGCAGGTCAGCAGACCCAGGCCGCTTTGTCCAAGGCGTTGACCCAGGCGACACCCAAGCAACCTGAGCACACGGCCGCGCCTGCTGCGCCGGCACAGGCAGCCTCCAGCCCCTTGTTGTCTGACCCGCGCCATCCCGACAACGCGATGTACAACGGCGCGGTGAGCAAGCTCGAGGCGCTGGGTGAACGTGGCGGATTTGCCAACCGCAAAGAACTTGAGCAGGCAGCCGGGCAGATCGTTTTCGAGTCCAAGGTCAGCGGTCTCCAACGCATCGACCATGTTGTGCCCAACAAGAGCGGCGACGGCTTCTTCGCAGTGCAGGGCGAGATGACCGACCCGGCAATGCAGCGGGTTTTTGTGGATCGCAATCAAGCGCAGAATCAGCCGTTGGAAAACAGCAGCCGGCAAGCGGCCGAGGAAAGCCAGCGTCAGGCCACCCAGGTGCAGACCCAGGAAACTGCTTCGCGCTCGATGTCCATGTAAGTCGAGCATGTTGGTCGTTGCACTTCAGCGAGCTGGTAAATGGCCAAGGCGGTCAGGAATGCTCGCCTTGGTTCTACTTTCAACGACCTGCGCGATGAGATTGCGATCTTTCAGTGGAAGTTGTTGCAGCGCACGACGTCCTGGGTGGGCATGGTGGCGCTGACGGTGCTAACGATATGGATATTCATTCAGGGCTACCGCCTCGCAACCGGCCAGTCACGTGAAGCGGCGATGGGGTTGGTGGTCACGGCGTTGCGCGCTGCGCTGATCATTGGGTTGGCAACGAGCATGGCCAAGGGCTCGCCCCAGCTGTATTGGACCCTGACCGACGGCATCAGTTCAGCGATTACCAAGACAGTCACAGGTGACTCCGATAGCCCCTACAAGTCGATCGACCAAAACCTGATGCTGATGCTGATGCAGATGGCGTTGGCCGGGTTGGATCAGATCAAGACCGGCGGCGATAAAGAAAGCGAAGACGCCAAGAACCGGGCGCGCTGGTTCACTGGTATCGGCATGGCCGGCCCTGGCGTGGTGGCCGGCTCAATGCTGTTGTTGAACAAGCTGGCGATGGCGATGGCGCTCGTGGTCGGGTTTGGACCATTGTTCATCCTGTGCCTGTTGTTTCAGGCGACCAAGTCGCTGTTCAGCAAATGGCTGCTATACGGATTAGGCATCATCTTTTCATTGTCGGTGCTGACGTTTACGGTGAGCTTGGCGACAAAGGTCGTGGGTGCGGTAGGCGTGGCGTTTCTGGCGAAATGGGCGGTCAGCGGCGGCAATGGGGAGGGCATCAGCAGCATGGCGCTGCAGCAGGGAGGAGTAGGCTTGGTATTGACGACACTCATTCTGACCGCACCACCGATGGCGGCGGCGTTCTTCCAAGGCACGCTGGGCCAGTTCGCCCCATATTCGGCGATTGGCTCGCTGGGTTCGTCCGATGCGGCGTCCAATGCCAATAGGCAGGGGGCTAACGCTCAGCAGTCTTACACACCACCCACTCCAAGTCGCGAAAGTAGTTCTGCTAACAGCAATATTCAGCAGGCAAACCAAGTCGGCACACGGAACAGTAGTGGTGAGATAAATTCCTCAACGAGCAATAGCGGTGATCGTGGTCTTGCTCAGAGGTAAATCATTAAATTACGGCGGCGCTATGAAGCGATTTTTTTTACCAATCTCAATATTGCTCCTAATTGCTTTTTACGGGAGCGTGTATGGGCAAACTCGATGCCCAATGGGTGTTCAGATGGGAAGCATTCAATGCATTCCCGACACGCCCGAGATGGGAGGTCAACAAATACCATCTCCTAAACCAATGCCCAACGGGGAGTGGATAAAAACCTGGGGTGCAATTGTTAACTCCAAGCAAATTTCTAAGGCGTGGGCTTCAGTCGGCAAACCTACTAAGAAAAGCGCAGAGGATGATGCTTTAGATCAATGTGGCTCGGAAGGTTTTCAAGAGTGCTACGTTAGCTTTACGTATATGAATCAATGTGTCGCTCTTGCATCACCAGCATCCGGGAACACGGGAAGTGGCGTCTCTTCTGCTGCTGATATCAATGTGGCTTCCAGAAATTCTTTAAATACTTGCCAAAAGAAAGGTGGGGTTAATTGTTCTGTAATATATAAAGAATGCACAGAGCCTTTCTTTAGAAAATATTGAATTGCGCGCCGGTTAATTTAAATTTAATAATAGTGAATTGCTATTTACGTGAGATTTAACGCATTCCTTATGGGCGGCGGCGTCGGCATGGCACTGTAGCAAGGAGGGGGGAGGATTGATGGTGACTACACTGATCATCACGGCACCACCAATGGCAGCAGCCTTCTTCCAGGGCACGTTGGGCCAGTTCACTGCGTACTCGGCGCTGGGGCAGTTGGATCGGGCAGGTCACTCGCCGGCGGCTGGGCGGCCTTATGAGCCTGGGGCGCCAGCTAAAGATTCTACAAGTGGTTCTACTCAAACAACTAGTGGTAACACTACTGTAATGCGTAACGATTCTTCGCCCTCTCAAGAGCCTAGTAGCGGTAGTCGGGGTCTAGCGCAAAAATGATCAGCAAATTCCTGAGTGTTCTATGACTCTTCCGCAATCAATTATTTTTTTAAGTTTTTTCTTTGCTGGTGCTTCACTGGCACAAACGGCCTGTCCAAATGGCGTGGCGCCTGGAAGTCCTCAGTGTGGACCTGATTCAGGTACTTCTAGGGGCGATATTCCAGCGCCTCCGCCCAAGCCAACGGGGGAATGGATTAAGACTTGGGGGGCAATTGCTCACTCCAGCTCAACTGGTGAAGCTGGAAGTACGGTAGGCAAATTGTCTGAAAATGAGGCAAGAGATAAAGCTACTCGCCAATGTGCTGCAGGTGGTGCTACTGATTGCGAAGTGAAATTAGTGTATCGAAATCAGTGTGCTGCTCTGGTTGCTTCGCAGGGCAAGAGTTTTTTTCAGGCTTCCGCTAGTAAGCAAAAATCTATTGAGTTGGCGACTAAAGTTTGCGAAGAGAGTAATTCTGGTGTCTGTAATACGGTTTATTCTGAATGCTCTGAGCCGATCTTCGAAAAATATTGATTTTCTTGATTGCTTTGAATCGTATTAAAAGATGGGGTGTGAAGTAATGGAATTTTTGCGAAATACATTTGCCTTTCTGATGTTCGCGTCTATCCTTTCGCTAGCAGCATGCGATCAGGACGCTAAGTCGCAAGGGTCAACCGGTCAATCGCAAAATTCACAGAAAAAAACCGATGAATCTGCGCGTCAGGAAGATGGCTCAAAAAGAGAAGCTTTGGAGCTAGGGGCTGCCCCTAAGGCAAGCGCAACTCCAACGACGTATCCTGAATCGGTTGATATCCATAAGCTCGCAGATGGATTTAAAGAAGGTATGCCTTACGGCGATCTCCGAAAAAAAGTTATTGCCGGAAACTGGAAGCCGGTAATGAGCGCTGAATGCAAGAAAAATGTTGTTGGCGACGATTTTGAAAGTGTGTGCTCAAAAGATCCAGGGCGGTGCGCAATCTGTGACGAGGTGCCAGAGCTAAATATTTGTAGTGGCGATGGGCATTGCATAACCGAATTTTCGAGTGCTGACCATAAACAATCACTTAAGGTTTCCACGTATGGGGAAGTTCAGGACACGTTAGTGGAGGGTGAAAAATCCAGGCTCTTCGTTTCTTGGTGGGATGTGTCCGCCAAAGCTAACTGATTAATGCGTATTTAATTTCACAGGAGGTGCTAGATATGAGCAGTCCTTTGGCAGATCTAATCCAGCGTGGAGAGTCTGGGCGAAATAACTACAATGCTTACAATCGAGGTACATATATTGCCGCAGACGGGCGGGAGCATATTCGTGGGAGCACTGGTCCCATAGAATTTTCGTCTATGACTGTTGGCGATGTCATGGATGCGCAGGCCCTGCCGCGGGGTGATCAAGAACGGCTTTTCGCAGTCGGGCGCTACCAAGTCATACCTTCTACGATGAAGGATGCGGTGAATAAGTTAGGTCTTGAGCGGTCCCAGGAATTCACCCCCGAGCTCCAAGATCAAGTGTTTTCAGATTATCTAATCACTCACAAGAAGTCTGCAGCTCGCAACTACATTACTGATGCGCCTGGCTCTTCGTTGAATAGTGCGCAGAATGCGCTCGCACAAGAGTGGGCTAGTATTGCTGATCCAGATACTGGGAAAAGCTATTACGACAAGCCAGGTGGCTCAAATCATGCATCGATTACCGGTGCAGAGACAGAGAATGCTCTGAACGCGATGCGGCAGTCATATCGTCAGGCAATCGAAAGCGGCGTAACGCCTGAGCAGGCATGGAAGCAAATCAATTCTCAGCCTCCCCAGCAGCTTGCACAAACCCAACAGCACAAACGCGATGCCGCACAGGACGGCAAATTGGAGCAAGGCGAGCGCGGAGAGCAAGTGAAACAGCTGCAAGGCCAGCTTGCCCAGCTAGGGAAGCTCTGAACAACGCACCACAGATACGCGACACTACCCGCCTGATGTTGGGGAGTGATCCATGCAACTGACGTTCGGTGACGCTGAGGGCTTGGGCAAGCGCAAGCAGACCCGCCGGGAGATCTTCCTGGCCGAGATGGAGCAGGTCGTCCCGTGGCAGCAACTGCTCGGGCTGGTCGCGCCGCACTATCCGGTATCGGGGCGGCCAGGTCGGCAGCCGTACGCACTGGCGACGATGTTGCGGATTCATCTACTGCAGCAGTGGTATGCGTTGAGCGATCCGGCGATGGAAGAAGCGTTGCACGAGATTCCGACCTTGCGGCGCTTTGCCCAGCTCGGTGGCTTGGACGACATTCCCGACGAGACCACGATTCTCAACTTTCGCCGCCTGTTGGAGACCCATGGCCTTGCCGCGCGGATGCTGGAAGCGGTCAACGCGCATCTGGCGCGCAAGGGCCAGAGCCTGCGGTCGGGCACGATCGTCGATGCGACGCTGATCGCGGCGCCCAGTTCGACCAAGAATGCTGACCATGCGCGCGACCCTGAGATGCATCAGACCAAGAAGGGCAATCAGTGGTATTTCGGGATGAAGGCGCACATCGGCGTAGATGATTTTCCGGGTTGGTGCACCACGTCCATTGCACAGCCGCCAACGTCGCCGATGTCACGGTGACGCACACGTTGCTGCATGGCAAGGAAGACAGCGTGTTTGGCGATAGCGGCTACACCGGTGCGGACAAGCGCGAAGAACTGCAGGCCTGCGAGGCTGCATTTTTCATTGCTGCCAAGCGTTCGGTGCTTCAAGCCATCGGCAACAAGCGGGAGCGTGCTCGGGAACAGCGTTGGGAACACTTCAAGGCCAGCGTGCGCGCGAAGGTGGAGCATCCGTTCCGGGTGATCAAGCGCCAGTTCGGTTACACCAAGGTCCGCTATCGCGGCCTGGCGAAGAACACCGCGCAGGTGCTGATGCTGTTTGCGCTATCGAACCTGTGGCTGAAGCGAAAGCAGTTGATGCCTGTCGTGGGGACGGTGTGCCTGTAACCCGGGCAACACCCTGCAAACACGCCGGAAACGGCAAAAAATCGAGGATCTGAGCGCCGTCAGCCCGGCCGATGTGGTTAGGCTCATCCTCCGACGCCGTTGATCAGACCATCCCTAGGGAAGGTCTGAACAATGAGGACTGAGAGTGCGGGATGTCGCATCGCTCTGGAGAGTCGCGTTTGGATCTTCGGATTTTTCGCAATTTCTGGAGCTTTCCTTGGGAATTCCCCGGGTTACAGGCGCACGCTCCCCATGGCAGGCAGTAACTGCTTTCGCTTCATCCAAAGGTTTGACAGCGCAAACAAGGTCAGCACCTGCGCGGTGTTCTTGGCCAGGCCGCGATAGCGGACCTTGGTGTAACCGAATTGGCGCTTGATCACCCGGAATGGATGCTCCACCTTCGCGCGCACGCTGGCCTTGAAGTGTTCCCAACGCTGTTCCCGAGCACGCTCGCGTTTGTTGCCGATGGCTTGCAGCGTCGAACGCCTGGCGGCAATGAAAAATGCAGCCTTGCAGGTCTGCAGTTCTTCGCGGTTGTCCGCACCGGTGTAGCCGCTGTCGCCGAACACGCTGTCTTCTTTGCCATGCAGTAATGCGTGCGTCACCGTGACGTCGGCGACATTGGCGGCTGTGCAATGGACGTGGTGCACCAGCCCGGAAAATTCATCCACGCCGATGTGCGCCTTCATCCCGAAATACCACTGATTACCTTTCTTGGTCTGATGCATCTCAGGGTCGCGCGCATGGTCGGCATTCTTGGTCGAACTGGGTGCAGCGATCAGCGTCGCATCGACGATCGTGCCCGACCGCAGGCTCTGCCCCTTGCGTGCCAGATGCGCGTTGACCGCTTCCAGCATCCGCGCGGCAAGGCCATGGGTCTCCAGCAGGCGCCGAAAGTTGAGAATCGTGGTCTCGTCCGGAACGTTGTCCAAGCCACCGAGCTGGGCAAAGCGCCGCAAGGTCGGAATCTCGTGCAGCGCTTCTTCCATCGCCGGATCGCTCAGCGCATACCACTGCTGCAGCAGATGAATCCGCAACATCGTCGCCAGTGCGTATGGCTGCCGACCTGGCCGGCCCGACACGGGATAGTGCGGCGCGATCAGCCCGAGCAGTTGCTGCCACGGAACCACCTGCTCCATCTCGGCCAGAAAGATCTCGCGCCGGGTCTGCTTGCGCTTGCCCAGGCCCTCAGCGTCACCGAACGTCAGTTGCATGGATCACTCCTCAACATGAGGCGGGTAGTGTCGCGTATCTGTGGTGCGTTGTTCAGAGTTTCCCTAGGTGCCATCGGCCGCGATGGCAAGCCACTACAGGCAGACGGCGACTTCGGCGGCAACACCAAATATGCGGTCGAGCAATTCCAGCGCGAGCACGGGTTGCAGATAGACGGCGTCGCAGGTCAGCAGACACAGGCCGCTTTGGCCAAGGCGTTGACCCAGGCGGCACCCAAGCAACCTGATCACACGGCCGCGCCTGCTGCGCCGGCACAGGCAGCCTCCAGCCCCTTGTTGTCTGACCCGCGCCATCCCGACAACGCGATGTACAACGGCGCGGTGAGCAAGCTCGAGGCGCTGGGTGAACGTGGCGGATTTGCCAACCGCAAAGAACTCGAGCAGGCAGCCGGCCAAATCGTGTTCGAGTCCAAGGTCAGCGGTCTCCAACGCATCGACCATGTGGTGCCCAACAAGAGCAGCGACGGCTTCTTCGCAGTGCAGGGCGAGATGACCGACCCGGCAATGCAGCGGGTTTTTGTGGATCGCAATCAAGCGCAGAATCAGCCGTTGGAAAACAGCAGCCGGCAAACGGCCGAGGAAAGCCAGCGTCAGGCCACCCAGGTGCAGACCCAGGAAACTGCTTCGCGCTCGATGTCCATGTAAGTCGGGCGTATTGGTCGTTGCACTTCAGCGATCTGGTACATCGCCAAGGCGGTCAGGAATGTCCGCCTTGGCTCTACTTCCTGCGACCTGCGCGATGAGATTGCGATCTTTCAGTGGGAGTTGTTGCGGCGCACGACGGCTCGGTAGGTATGGGGTCATTGATGGTGCCGACGCTCTGGATTTTTATCCAGGGTTACTGTGTCGACTCCCCTTAATTCAATGCTAGCTAAAACTAGAGGTCTGCGGTTGATGTTGATCGCCGAACTCGGCGGGCGTTAGCCCGCGCAGGCTGTCTTGCGGGATCTGTTTGTTGTAGTCAGTGAGTCGTTGCTCGGTCTGCGCGCGCTTTTCGCCCAGCGTGCAGAGGATGTGTCGTTCCCCGATGCCGTGGACGATGATCCTCCGACGCCGCTACGTTTAACTGCGCGGCCTGAGTGGAAACCTTTGGGAGGTTACACATGCGGTTGCTCATGAATACGTATGCACGAGCATGCTCTGGGTCTGTTGCGCCGCTACGCTAACGCTCTTGGCTGGGTGCTCCTTCGTGTGCCCGCATTGGCCCGGGAGGGGCGTATATGTCGCAGACACCATGGTGGCGCGGGGCCGTCATCTATCAGATTTATCCACGTAGTTTTCTCGATTCCAATGGCGATGGGGTCGGTGATCTGCCGGGCATCATCGCCAAGCTCGACTACATCGCCGGGCTGGGCGTGGATGCGATCTGGATTTCGCCTTTTTTCAAGTCGCCGATGGCCGATTTCGGCTATGACATCGCAGACTATCGTGCGGTGGATCCGTTGTTCGGGTCGTTGGCCGATTTTGATCGCTTACTCGAGAAGGCGCATGGACTCGGGCTGAAGGTGATGATCGATCAGGTGCTGAGCCATACCTCGATCGCGCATGCGTGGTTTCAGGAGAGCCGACAGGACCGGAGCAACCCGAAGGCTGATTGGTACGTGTGGGCCGATGCGCGCGAGGATGGAACGCCGCCGAACAACTGGCTGTCGTTGTTTGGTGGTGTCGCATGGCAGTGGGAGCCGCGGCGTGAGCAGTACTACCTGCACAACTTTCTGGTGGACCAGCCCGATCTCAATTTCCATAACGCCGAGGTGCAGCAGGCAACGCTCGATAACGTGCGCTTTTGGCTCGATCGCGGCGTGGATGGGTTCCGCCTGGATGCGATCAATTTTTGCTTTCACGACGCGCAACTGCGCGATAACCCGGCCAAGCCGGCAGACAAGCGGGTGGGGCGCGGCTTCAGCGCGGACAATCCTTACGCCTACCAGTACCACTACTTCAACAACACGCAGCCGGAAAATTTGCCGTTTCTGGAGCGGCTGCGCGGGCTGTTGGACAGCTACCCGGGTGCGGTAAGCCTGGGTGAGATTTCGTCGGAAGATTCGCTGGCCACCACCGCCGAATACACCGCCAAGGGCCGCTTGCATATGGGCTATAGCTTCGAGCTGCTGGTGCAGGATTACAGCGCTGCCTACATCCGCGACACCGTGAGCCGGCTCGAAGCCACCATGTTGGAGGGCTGGCCATGCTGGGCCGTTTCCAATCACGATGTGGTGCGCGCGGTAACGCGCTGGGGTGGGGCGCATGCGACGCCGGCGTTCGCGCGGATGGTGGTGGCGCTGCTGTGTTCGTTGCGTGGCTCGATTTGCTTGTATCAGGGCGAAGAGCTCGGGCTCAGCGAGGCAGAGGTGGCGTTTGAGGACCTGCAGGATCCGTATGGGATTACCTTCTGGCCGACCTTCAAGGGCCGGGATGGCTGCCGTACGCCGATGCCGTGGACCGACGCGCCATCTGCCGGATTCACCAGCGGCAAGCCGTGGCTGCCGTTGGGCGAGGCGCATCGCGCCCATGCGGTGAGTGTGCAGCAGGACGATCCGTTGTCGGTGTTGAGTGCGGTGCGTGCGTTTCTGGCTTGGCGCAAAACGAGGCCGGCGCTGCGGGAGGGAACAATTACGTTCTACGACACGGCGGAGCCTGTGCTGATGTTCCGGCGCGAACACGCCGGCCAGGTTGTGCTGTTGGCGTTCAATCTGTCCGCCGATCCTGCTGACCTGGCCTTGCCTGCCGGCGAGTGGGAGCAGATCGATGTACCTGGTGTCGAGCTTGGGGCGATGGATGGCGGACACCTACGGCTGGCCGGGCATGCGGTCGTTGCTGCTGTCGGTCGTGGCTGAGTAAGCGCAGCTGAAACCTCTCGGCTTGGAGTAGCTATCAAAGCTACTGCGCAGCCGCCAGGCGGGCGCGGCCGGTGCTCGGAATCGGCATGTACCCACGTACACTCCGGTTCCTCCGCGCCGTCCGCACCCACCTGACGGCTGCTCGCTACGTTTTGTTAGCCGCTCTTAGGCTTGAGAGGGTTTTGCAAGCGGGGCGACATTCTCTGCGATGCCGCTCTGTTTTCGTTGCACGCCGATCGTCTTGCGCGCTGGTAGGTCGGTTGATAATCGCTGCCGTGGCATTCCATCTCATTGTTGAGTGGCAGGCGTCATCAGGAATCGCTAGTCCGTCAGCTGGCTTTGCTCGCACGCGGTGTTATGGGCGGCGGCGACTCGGTACGGTTCTTCCTTAAAAACACCTTGCTGCCTTCGTGAGCGTGGTGCCAAGCGCATGTGTGCGGCGCGCGGTATGAAAGCCGGTCTCATGCCGAGTGATTTTCGGTGTTTGGATTGTGCAGGTGTGTAAGCGCTGCAAGTTGGCTTGCACGATTTCATGACGTTGATTTCGTTGCGAAGACTTTCAAAGAAAGACTTACCGGTTGATCTCCGCGGTTCTTTTTATGCGGGGGGCAAAATAGAAATGCCGTTTCGGCGTGACGCGTTTGATTGTCCGATCGTTGCTTGTTTCGTCAAAAGCAATGTCAATCGTTTAGCGCTACTTTGCGATCTGTGCCGAAGTGGCTGTCCCGTACCCTCACCCCAACCCCTCTCCCGGTGGGAGAGAGGCTTGTATTGCTGCGGCTTGTGGTCGCTGCAGCTTGCACTGTGTCGTTCGTCTTCCAATGTGGCCGGCGGATCTGGGCTGCGATACGCAGCCCAGATCGCGCTGGCGCTTCAGGCGCTTGGTCCCACGCACGTGATGCCAGCCACTCAGAACTTGTAATTCACACCCAGCACGAAGGTGCGGCCCCATTCGATGTATTCCAGCGGGCGGTCCTTGGTTTCGGCGTAAGTGCGGTACGGCGAGTTGCTGAGGTTGCTGGCCTGCAGTAGCAGGGTCAGGCCGGCCAAGCTGCTGGTGTCGGCAAAGTTGTAGCTGATCTGCGCGTCGGTGATGTTTTCGCCGACCACGTAGCGCAGTGTGCGGTTGCCGTTGAAGTTGCCGATCTCGCCGATGAAGTCCGAACGCCGGCGTTGGCTCACGCGTGCCTCGAAGCCCTTGTGCTCGTAATAGGCGGTGAGGTTGTACACGCGCTTGGAGAGGCCGGGCAGGCTGATGGCGCCGTCGCCCACGCTGGAGGCGCTTTCCGGGTCGCGGATCTGCACGTCGCTATCGTTGAAGGTGGCGCTGGCCTGGATGCCGAAGCCTTCCAGCGGGGCGAACACCAGGTCCAGCGGCAGCGAGGCGGTGAGTTCCAGGCCGCGCAGGGTGCCGCCCTTGCCGTTGAACGGGGCGCTGAAGGTGCCGGTGGTCAGCACCGGTGCAGAGCCCGGCGGCGGCACGTAGCCGGCCACCAGTGCCGAGAAATCATAGTTGTCGCGGCTCTGGGTGTAGATGTAGCTCTTGAGGTCCTTGTAGAAGAAGGCGGCCGCTACATAGGCGCGGTCGGCGAAGTACTTCTCGTAGGAGATGTCCAGCGCGTTGGCGCGCCACGGGTCGAGCATCGGGTTGCCGCCGCTGGCGCCGGGCCGGCCGGTGGAGGTGTCGACGCCGAATTCCAGCGATGCACGCAGTTGGTCCACGCGCGGGCGGGCGACCTGCTTGGCCAATGCGAAGCGCAAGGTTTGCTCGTACGGGAACTGGAACGCCAGGTTCAAGCTGGGCAGCCAGTCGCGGTAGGTCTTGCCGTCGTCGATAGGCCGCACTTCGCTGCCGACAGGCTGCGAGGCATCCCAGTAATTGGCCTGCGAGGATTGATCGGCGCTCTGCAGCTGCACGCCGATATTGCCGCGCACGCCGACTACGCCCCACTCGGTATCCAGGTTGGCGCGCAGCCAGGCGGTGGTGATCTTTTCTTCGACCGTCCAGGCCTTGGAGACCAGGAACGATGCGTCATCGCTGGGGTTGAACAGCATGTAGCGCGAGACCGTGGCCGGCACGTTCCAGGCGGGCAGGGCGCCGATGCCGGCAAAACCCAGATTGACCGGGGCGTACTGCAGGTCGGCGGCCACGGTGGCTTCGCCTTGCGCGCCGAGCGTGATGTTGCCTTCGGGCTGGGTCTTCTGCTTTTCGCGGTGCGCGTAGTTCACGCCCACGTCCAGATCGGAGAACCAGCTCAGTGCGTCGGGCATCGGGAAGCTGGCCTGCAGGCGCGCACCCTTGAGCACGTCTTCCACCCGCGGCACCTTGCCGTAGCCGGAGCCATAGATGGTGTTGGTGAGGAACAGCGCATCGGGGTTGGAATAATTCAGGCCCGGGCTGAGTTGCGAGAAGCCATTGCCGTTCACCGCCACGCCAACGGTGTCCAGCTGCGGCATCGGCGCGAGCTGGAGATTGTTCTCCAGATTCAGTTCGTCGCGGGTGGCCTTGGAGTAGTTGAGATCGGCCACGATCTTGACCGCGCCCGCGGTGATCTCGTTGTTCCAGCCGAATGCGTCGATCTTGTCTTCGCGCTTGTTGTACATGCCGCGCACCAGCGGGTACACGCCGCTGGCGTTACCGCCGAGAAACGTGTTGCGGTCGTTGACGCGCACGTCGGTGATGTTCAGGCCCGGCGTGTAACCGCCGTTGTAGTTGCTGAGGTTGAGCTCGAACTGATTGGCAGTATCGATCTGCTCGGCTTCGGTGTGGAAGGCATCCAGCGTGCTGGTCCAGGCGTTGGATGGGCGGTACTGCAGGGTGGCCATCACGCCATCGCGCTTCTGGTTGCCGGTGCGGCGCAACGCCTTGATGCCGTCGGAGAAATACACGCCGTCTGCGACGCCCGGGCGCTGCCGCTGGGCATTGACTTGCTGCCAGGGTTCGTACAAGCCGACCTGGTTTTCCTGGATCGGCATGTCGGTATGCGCGTAGCCGATGGTCAGGCCGATGGTGCGGTCGGCGAACTGGTCGATGTAGCTGACGTTGAAGCGGTTGCCGTACGGGTCCACGTTGGCGGCCTTGCCCAGCGAATTGCGCTGGTAACGGCCGCCGATGGCGATCACGCGCTCGTTGTAGCTGAGCGGGCGGGCGGTCTGCATGTCCACGGTACCCGACAAGCCCTGGCCAACCAGGCCGGCATCGGGCGTCTTGTACACGGTGACGCCGCTGACCAGTTCGGACGGGTATTGGTCGAACTCCACGCTGCGGTTGTCGCCGGTGCTGACCACTTCCCGGCCGTTGAGCAGGGTGGTGGAGAAATCCGGCGACAGGCCACGGACGCTGATCACCTGTGCGCGGCCGGCGACGCGCTGCGCGGCCAGGCCAGGCAGGCGCGCCAGCGATTCAGCAATGCTCACATCAGGCAGGCGGCCGATGTCTTCGGCCGAGATGGCTTCCACGATCGAGGTGGAATCACGCTTGACCGAAATAGCGCCTTCGATCGCGCGGCGCAGGCCGGTGACCTGCACCTTGTCCAATACGGTCACTGCACCGGCGTTCTGCTCGGTGCTGGCGGGTGCGTCTGACGGGGCTGCCGTTTGTGCGGCGGCCAACGTCGGTGCCATGGCAACTGCCATGGCGATACTCAGCGCGGTGCGCTTGTGGTTCAACATTTTCCCCTCCCAGGTACATGTTGTTCTTTGATGTTTTGATCCGGCAATTGCCTGGATGTGCTGCATCGCGCGCCAGGACGGCGATCACGCACTACGCGACTGCAACGTATGGTAGACACCGCGCTTGCATGCAAACGCGGCCTGCATACGTATTCAACGGCGATTACGCTGCTGAAATCGATTCCACTGATGCGTCATCGAGTGGCGAGTGCTTGCGCTGCGCTGCAGCGAAGGCTGCAGGTTGCAAACGCCGGCCAGCAAGGCACTTGGTGCAACCGATGGCAGCACTGCGCAGGCAAGGCACGCCCGCGCAGCAGCTGCATCAGCGTGCTGACTCCATCGGCACGAAGCGAATCGCCTGGCCACCACCGGGTGCCAGCCGCAGTTCCAGCGTGTCGATGCTGCTGACCTGGCGTTCTTCGCGGATAAAGGCGAACGGGTTGTGCACGTAGTCGGCGTCGTCGCCATCGCGGTAGATCTGTGCGCGATAGCGCACGCCCGGTTCCAGAAACCCCAGCGGCACCTGCAACAGGCGGCCATGTTCGTCGGTGATGCCGCCCAGGAACCAGTCGTGGCTATGCCGGTCCTTGCGCGCAATGGTGACGTAGTCGCCCACCTCGCCATTCAACGCGCGGGTCTGGTCCCAGTCCACGGCCACATCCTCAATGAAACGGAACGCATCGCGGTGCTGCAGATAATGCTCGGGCAGATCGGCCGCCATCTGGATCGGGCTGTAGAGCGTCACGTACAAAGCCAGCTGGCGTGCCAGCGTGCTGGGAATCGCCTGGCCATTGCGGCCTTTGAGGCTGACGATGCCGGGCGTGTAATCCATGGGCCCGGCGAGCAGGCGAGTGAACACCAGGTTGACTTCGTGTTCGGGTGGATTGGGTGGCTGGCCCCAGGCGTTGTATTCCATGCCACGCGCGCCTTCGCGCGAGATCCAGTTGGGATAGGTGCGGCGCAGGCCGGTGTCCTTGATCGGTTCGTGCGCATTGACTGCAAGGTGGCGCTCGGCTGCCTCGTGCACCACGTGCAGGTGATGGCGCGCCATCCACTGACCATCGTGCCATTCGCGCAACGGCGTGCCACCGGCCGGATTGCGCCGCTCCACCTGGCCGTCGTCGCAGACATAGCCGGTCTTGACCGAATCCACGCCGAAACGGGCATACAGATCCATCGCCTCGGCAATCTGATCTTCGTAATGGTCCACCGCACACCCCGTTTCATGATGGCCGATCAGATGCACGCCCTTGCCGGCGGCATAGCGGCTCAGCGCAGGTAGGTCGAAATCTGGCGTTGCTTTGGTGAAATCGAAGCTGTCGCCATTGCCAAACCACTCGCCGTCCCAGCCGGGATTCCAGCCTTCCACCAGCACACCGCGAAAGCCGTGTGCGGCGGCGAAGTCGATGTAGCGTTTGGTCGTGGCGGTGGTAGCCGCATGTTTCGGGCCGGTGGCCCAGGTCTGCTGGTTGAGATGCATCGACCACCACACGCCGACATATTTGGACGGTTTGACCCAGCTCACATCGCCCAGGGCGTTTGGTTCGTTGAGGTTGAGAATGAGGTTGGATTCGACCAGGCCGGTGGCCTGATCAGCGATCTGCAGTGTGCGCCATGGGGTATCGAAGGGCAGGGTGCGGCGCACCTTCCAGCCCTCGGCGGCGGGCGAGAGGTGGGCACGCAGCCGCTGCCCTTCGGTGCGGCGCAACCACATGCCGGCGTAGTCCACCAACGCGGCTTCGTGCAGTGCCACGTGCAGCCCGTTGCGGCTGCGCAGCGTGAGCGGCGTGTGCGCCAGCGCCACTTCGTTCAGTGGCGTGCGCTGATACAGGTATTCGTAGTGGATGGGCTCGCCGGCGGGAATCCACCATGCCTCGGAAGGCTGCGCAATGGCGAACTCGGTGACTTCTTCGTCGATGATGGCTTCGCGCAGCCCGGCTTGCGCCGGGAAGTGATAGCGCAGGCCGAGCCCGTCGTCGTACACACGCAGGATCACATCGAAGCGCCGTTGCGCGCCCTCGCGTTCGCCAAGGCTCACACGCAATTCGTTGTAGTGATTGCGCACCAGCCGGGTCTCGCCCCAGGGTTGTTCCCAGGTGTCATCGTGGCTGCTGCGCGCCTGCGACAGCACCTGCAGGCCGCGATCCAGGCGCCCATCGCGCAGCTGAAATCCCAGCCGCGAGCGCTCCACCACCGGCTCACCCAGCCGCTGCACACGGTAGTAGGGCGTGCCGCCATCCACTTCCACGGTCACCTGCAAAATCTTGCCGGGCGAGGCAACAGCGATCGCAGCCTCGGCCTGGGCAGTGGCAGCGGCGCCGCCCAGTGTGGCGATCACCAGCAAGCGCGCGATCCACGCCGCACCCAATGTCGAGCGTGCTCGACGTGAAGACAGCGGCATATCCCCTCCCAAGGTCACCGTTGCACAGGCGCCGACTATGCCGCGCCGTTGCGTGCAGGCGTTGTGCTGCATGCGACGTGTGGCCATGAATACGTATGCAGGGGTGCGGAACCGTGGAGTGCGGCACTACCATGTTGCCCACGGTACCTGGGAGGGGCCGCGGCCGTGGCAGGCACTGCCACGCATCACAACGCGTGCAACGAGGGAGGGAGGCCGACGGCGCAAGCTGTCTCGCCGCTTCGATGCTGAAGATGATCTGCATGGCAGCGACGCTGGGCGTCGCCGCAAGTTCGCCGGTAGCGGCCGATGAACTGGAGTTTCAAGGACGCCGGGCGCAAGCACAGGCGTTGGACGATGGTGGCTTTTTGTTGCGCTGGCCGCAGGGCGAACGCCGCATTCCCGCACAACCGATGCGCACAGACACCGCCAGCCCGTTGTTCGATGGGTTGTTCGCGCTGGCGCAACAGGAGCTGGCCGACGACCGCGTGGAGGCGATCCGCGATCCCGCTTTCAATCACGGCAAGCCGGTAGCCTGCGCGTGCTTTGAAACCGGCGAGCGCTGGCCGTATGTGTGGACGCGCGATGTGAGCTTTGCCGCCGATCTCGCGCTGGCGCGGCTGGAACCGGAGCGCACCCGCACCTCGCTGCGATTCAAGCTGTCGCAGGCGCGCGATGGACGCACGCCGGGCCTGTTTGTTGCGCAGGACACCGGCTCCGGTGGCAGTTGGCCGATCAGCAGCGACCGCGTGGTGTGGTTTCTGGCCGCACGCGGCTTGCTCGATGATCGCGCGTTTGCCGACGAAGTCTGGGCCGCGTTGCAAGCCACCGTGGCACAGGACCGCGATGCGGTCTTCGATGCCGATCTGGGTCTATATCGCGGCGAAACCTCGTTCCTGGACTGGCGCGAGCAGACCTATCCTGCATGGACGCGCGAGGATGTGCGCTTCATCGCCGAATCCTTCGCGCTGTCCACCAACGTGCTGCATTACCAGGCCCTGCGCCTGGCCGAGCAGCTGGCGCGGCAGCGTGGCGACGCGCGGGCCCGCGAATATGCGCGCTGGGCCGCGCAACTACGGCAGGCCATCGATACACGTTTCTGGGATGCAACACAGCAGCAGTACGTCAGCTACCTCGGCAGCGCGGCGCACCCGGTGCGCTACGCCAAGGTGGACATGCTGGGGCTGTCGCTGGGCGTGCTGGCCGATGTGTTTCCCCCCGAGCGCGCGCGTGAGGCGATGCGCCGCTATCCGGCCGTGGCCGGTGGCACGCCCGTGGTGTGGCCGCAGGAACGCATGCAGCCGATCTATCACAACCGCGCGGTGTGGCCGTTTGTCAGTGCCTATGCGCTGCGCGCCGCACGCACGCTCGACAACGCGCCGCGGATTGCACTCGAACTGGAATCGCTGATGCGCGCAAGCGCATTGGCCGGTTCCAACATGGAAAACTACGAGATGCAGTCGCTCGCCGTGCATGTGGAAGAGGGAGCACGCAGCGGCCCGGTGGTCAATTCGCCACGGCAGCTGTGGTCGGTGGCTGGGTACCTGTCGGCGGTACTGGAAGGCGTGTTCGGCGTTGCCGCCGATGGCAGTGTGACGCCCAAGCTGCCGCGTTCGTTGGTGCCACTGTTGTTCGGCGACCGTACCCAGATCGTGCTTGAACAGGGGGCGCGGCGCTACGTGTTGGTACGCCCCGAAGGCCGCGATGCTGACAGCGATCTGCTGGTAGCCGGGCACATCGAACACCAAGGGCAGACCACACGTGTGCAACTGGTTGGCCGTGCCGCGCAGATGCAGGCACCACCGCGACCCACCCAGGTATTCGCGCCGGAAACACCGCCTGCGCCGCGTGTTCAACCGCATGGCGATGGCCTGCGCGTTGCCATTCCTGCCGGCACCACGCTGTATCTGGATGGCCGCGCGGTAGTGGCCAGCACACGGTTCGACCTGAGCGACGACGGCCTGCTGCACGACCTCAGCCTGACCCGTCGCGCTGACGGTCTGGAGTCACTGCATAGCCCTACGGTCACCGTTGGCCCGATGCAGGCGCTGCCCGGCGCTGCGCAGTGGGCGTGGCAACCCGCACGTGCCGGGCGTCACCGCATCGCACTGCGGTATCGCAATGACAACGGCCCGATCAATACCGGCGTCACCGCGGCGGTGAAACGGCTGCGGCTGGAGTGCCCGGGCCATCCGCCGCAGACCCGCACCATCGTGATGCCGCATAGCGTGGGTGAGCAGGTGTCCACGCACGTGGTGTTCGATCTGCCGGCACTGCAGCGCTGCACGCTACGTCTGGAGGAAGGCTTCAACATGAGCGCACTTGCGCATTTTGCCGCGTACAACGGCGGGCGCGGCGGCGAGGATGGTGTGCGAAATCAGGCCACGGTGAGCGCCTTGTTGGTCGGGCCGGTCGCCTCAGCGGAGGCGGCGCCATGAAGGCCAAGCCAACGCTGAGTTTCTGGCAGATCTGGAACATGTGCTTTGGATTCCTCGGCATCCAGTTCGGCTTTGCACTGCAAAACGCCAATGCCAGCCGCATCTTCCAGACGCTGGGCGCGCAGGTCGACGATGTGCCCGGGCTGTGGATTGCCGCGCCGCTGACCGGGCTGATCGTGCAGCCCATCATCGGCTATCTCTCCGACCGCACCTGGACCGGCTGGGGCCGCCGCCGGCCGTACTTCATGATCGGTGCGGTGTTCACCACGCTGGCGTTGCTGGTGATGCCCAACGCGCCGGTGCTGTGGATCGCAGCCGGCACGCTGTGGGTACTGGACGCGTCCATCAACATTTCGATGGAGCCATTCCGCGCCTTGGTCGGTGACCAGCTGCCGGCCGAGCAACGCCCCAGCGGCTACGCGATGCAGAGCTTTTTCATTGGCGTCGGCGCGATTGTGGCGAGCTTTCTGCCCTGGCTGCTGACGCGCTGGGGCGTAGACAACACTGCACCTGCCGGCGAGCTGCCCGATAGCGTGCGCTACGCGTTCTACCTAGGTGCGGCGGTGTTGTTCCTGTCGATCAGCTGGACGGTGCTGCGCACGCGCGAATACAGCCCGGCCGAGCTGGCGGCGTTTGAACCGGCGCCGGCACCGGCTGCCGCGCAACTGGCCGCCACCGATCAACCCAGCCTGCAGGCCAGTGTGCTGTGGTGTCTGGGCGGGTTGCTGCTGGCCGCTGCCATCGCCTGGCAGCACGGCGATCGCATGTTGTACGTGCTGGCGGGCCTGTGCGTCGCCTATGGCGTGCTGCTGGCATTTGCGCGCGTGCTGCCGCGTGGCGGCATGTTGGTGGCGATCATGCACGATCTGCGCCACATGCCGCAGACGATGCGGCGCCTGGCCTGGGTGCAGTTCTTTTCGTGGTTTGCGCTGTTTGCGATGTGGATCTACACCACCGCGGCAGTGACGCAGGTGCATTTCGGCGCACGCGATACCGTCTCGGCCGCCTACAACGACGGGGCGAACTGGGTGGGTGTGTTGTTCGGCGCCTACAACGGCTTTGCCGCGCTCGCCGCCATCGTCATCCCGCTGATGGTGCGTGCGATCGGGCTGCGCTGGAGCCACCTGTGCAATCTGTGGCTGGGTGCGGCGGGGTTGTTGTCGATGCTGGTCATCCGCGACCCGTACTGGCTGCTGCTGTCGATGCTGGGCGTCGGTTTTGCCTGGGCCTCGATCCTGTCCTTGCCCTATGCACTGCTGTCCGACAGCGTGCCCGCCGCCAAGATGGGCGTGTACATGGGCATCTTCAATTTCTTTATCGTGATTCCGCAATTGGTTGCCGCCAGCGCCCTGGGCTTCGTGCTCCGCGTGTGGCTGGGCGGGCAACCGATCTACGCGCTGGCGATCGGCGGCTTGAGCCTGATCGTGGCCGGTGTGTGCGTGGTGCGGGTCCCAAGCGCCCAGGGAGGGCAATGATGCGCAGCGTCTTGATGGCAGCCATAGTGCTTTGGTCGGGAGCAGCCTGCGCTGCGCCTGCACCCGGTGATTACTACGGCACCCTGGAACCGTTCGCCGCCGATGCGGTGTATTTCGTGGTCACCGATCGCTTCGTCAACGGCGACACGGGCAACGATCACCGCGACCAGGGCGGCGCACATCGCAGCTTCGATGTGCCCACACCGTGCGACGGTGGCGTGGGCGACAACATCGGTTACCTCGGCGGCGACTTCAAGGGCATCGTCGATCATGCCGACTACATTCGCGGCCTCGGCTTTGGCGCGGTGTGGATCACCCCGATCGTCGACAACCCGGACGAAGCGTTCACCGGTGGCAAGCCCATCACCTGCGAGAGCACGCTCAGCGATCACGGCAAGACCGGTTATCACGGCTATTGGGGCGTCAATTTTTACAGGCTCGACGAACATCTCCCCAGCCCGGGGCTGGATTTCGCCGGGTTCACGCGCGCCATGCACGCCAATGACCTGAAGGTGGTGCTGGATATCGTCGGCAACCACGGCTCGCCCGCCTACAGCATGCCGGTGGCGCAGCCCGGGTTTGGCAAGCTCTACGACGCACAGGGCCGCCTGGTTGCCGATCATCAGAACCTCGCACCCGCACAGCTCGACCCGGCGCACAACCCGTTGCACGCGTTCTACAACACCAGCGGCGGCCTGGCGGAATTGTCGGACCTCAATGAAGACAACCCGGCTGTGCTGGACTATCTAGCCGGCGCCTACCTGCAGTGGATGGAGCAGGGTGCCGATGCGTTTCGCATCGACACCATCGGCTGGATGCCAGACCGCTTCTGGCATGCCTTCGTAGCGCGGATCCGCGAGAAACGCCCGGGCGTTTTCATGTTTGGCGAAGCCTTCGACTACGACCCGGCCAAGATCGCCGGCCACACCTGGGCGCGCAACGCCGGCGTCAGCGTGCTGGACTTCCCGCTCAAACAGCAGCTATCCGCCGTGTTCGGCCACAAACAGGCTGGCTTCGAACAGCTCGCCACGCCGCTGTATCTGCGCAAAGGCCCGTATGGCAACCCGTACGAGTTGATGAGCTTCTACGACAACCACGACATGGCGCGCCTGGATGCCAGCGATACCGGCTTCATCGATGCGCACAATTGGTTGTTCACCGCGCGCGGCATTCCGGTGATCTATTACGGCTCGGAAACCGGCTTCATGCGCGGGCGCGCCGAACACGCGGGTAATCGCAATTATTTTGGCGAAGAGCGCGTCAGCAACGCACCGCAGAGCCCGATCTTCGGCCCGCTGCAGCGCATCGCGACCTTGCGGCGCAATACCCCGGCCCTGCAGCGCGGCGTGCAGGTGGATCTGCAGTTGCGCGGCAACCAGGCAGCGTTCCTGCGCGTCTACCAGCATGCGGGCATGACGCAGACCGCGTTGGTCTTGCTCAACAAGGGCGACGCGGCGGCGGACATTGCGGTGTCCCGCTTGCTGCAGCCCGGCAGCTGGCGCGACGCCTTCAGTGGCGAGCAGGTGCAGGTGCAAGGTCGCGTGACGCTGCAGGTGCCGGCGCATGGCGTGCGCGTGCTGCTGTCGGATGCGCCGGTGACCGACGTCGCCCTACGCAAGCAGCTGGACGCACAGATGGCGGACCAGGCCGCGCGCGATGCACGCAACAAGTAGGAGCGCGCCAGCGCGCGATGCGGCGTTATCGGTGACGCCTCATCGCGCACAAGTGCGCTCCTACAAAGGCATCAGTCGGCTGCAATAGCGTCAGCAGGTCGCGACCAACAACGATGGCGACTCATCCGCGCGACGCATGCTCCAACGATTCCCGCTTCCCGCTTCCCGCTTCCCGATTCCCGATTCCCGATTCCCGATTCCCGAATCTCAGCGCGTCGCGTTTCCGCTCGCCGCCTTCCCGCGCAGCCCATCGCTGGACTCCGCAGCCGTCGACGGGTTCCACCCCAGCGGCGGTTGCAGGCCACTGCTGGTCGACGACTCGCGCACCGCCAGCCGAACCGGGATTGTGCGGCTCTGTGCAGCGTCACCACGAATCAGCGCCACCAGGCTTTCGACCAACAGGGCGCCGGCCTGCTTGGTGTCCTGTTGCACGGTCGATAGTGCTGGCGCCACCGAGGCAGCCAGGGCGATGTCGTCGAAGCCGCTGACGGCCACGTCCTGCGGCACGCGCAGTCCGCGTTCGCGCAGTGCCCGCATCGCGCCGATCGCAATCAAATCGCTGGCCGCGCACACCGCGTCGAACGCCTGCCCGCTGTCGAGCAGCGCCAGGCACGCGGTGTAACCGGACAGCTCGGTGGTAATCGCATCGAACTGCAGCGCGGCATCCGCCGCCACACCCTGTAACGCTAACGCTGCGACATGCCCGCGATAGCGCTCCTCGAACTCCGGGTAATGGTTGGAGGCGTGGCCGAGAAATGCGATCCGCCGGCAGCCCTGCGCGAGCAGGTGCTCGGTGATGTCCAGCCCGCCCTGATAGTTATCGCTGCCGATCGAAATACCCGGTTGACCCGGCAGCGCCGCGCCCCAGCGTACGAAGTGCGTGCCTTGTTCGACCAGCAGCTGCAGCCGCTGGCGTGATTCCTGATAATCGCCGTAGCCGAGCAGGATGATGCCGTCGGCCTTGTTGCTGTCTTCGTAATCGGCCTGCCAATCCTTGGACAGCTGCTGGAACGACACCAGCAAGTCGTAGCCCTGCAGCGCGCAGGCACGGGTGATCGAGCCCAGCATCGAGTGGAAGAACGGGTTGATCAGCGAGTCATCGGCGGTGGGGTCTTCGAAGAACAGCAGCGCCAGCGTGCCGGCGTTGCGCAGCCGCAGCGAGGAGGCGTTTTTGTCGACCTTATAGTTCAGCTCGCGGGCAATCCGCAGGATCCGCTGGCGGGTGTCCTCGTTCACCATCGGGCTACCGCGCAGGGCGCGCGAAACGGTCGGTTGCGAGACGCCGGCCAGGTAGGCGATATCCAGCGAGGTGGCTTTACCCTTGATGGTCATGATCGGCAACGGCAGGACAAGTGGCCGGCATCATGCCATGCGCCCGCCGGGCCCGTGCTGCCACGCGCATCGGCCCGCTGATTGGTTTACCATTCGCCCCAGACACCCTTGCGAGAAGGTGGCCCGCGCCCCGCGCCGGCCGAGCGTGCGACATGAGCACTAGCCCTGCCCACCGCTGATCCCGACCGGCGCCAGACCGCAAGGCGCCCGCGCGGCGCTTTTTTTGCGCCTGACTTCTTCGCCTGACCCTTTCGAGCCTGTCCCTGCGTGGACGGATCTCTCACTGCAGCAGCCACCGGCTGCGGCCAGACCAGACCCTATCGTTGCCCATGATCACCATTACGCTTCCCGACGGCAGCCGCCGCGAATTCGATGCTCCCGTGTCCGTCATGCAGGTCGCCCAGTCGATCGGCGCCGGCCTGGCCAAGGCCACCATCGCCGGCCAGGTGGACGGCCAGCTGGTCGACGCCAGCGACCTCATCGAACATGACGCCAGCCTGCGCATCATCACCGCCAAGGACGCCGAAGGCGTGGAGATCATCCGCCACTCCTGCGCCCACCTGGTCGGCCATGCGGTCAAGCAGCTGTACCCGGACGTCAAGATGGTGATCGGCCCGGTGATTGCCGAAGGCTTCTATTACGACATCTACAGCGAGCGCCCGTTCACTCCGGAAGACATGGCGGCGATCGAGCAGCGCATGCAGCAACTGATCGCGCAGGACTACGACGTGATCAAGAAGGTCACCCCGCGCGCCGAGGTGATTGAGGTGTTCGCCCAGCGCGGCGAGGAGTACAAGCTGCGCCTGATCGAGGACATGTCCGACGACATCACCGCGATGGGCCTGTACTACCACCAGGAATACGTGGACATGTGCCGCGGCCCGCACGTGCCCAACACGCGCTTCCTCAAGGCCTTCAAGCTGACCCGCATCTCCGGCGCCTACTGGCGTGGCGATGCCAAGAACGAGCAGTTGCAGCGCATCTACGGCACCGCCTGGGCAGACAAGAAGCAGCTCGACGCCTACATCCTGCGCATGGAAGAAGCCGACAAGCGCGACCACCGCAAGATCGGCAAGGCGCAGGACCTGTTCCACCTGCAGGAAGAGGCCCCCGGCCTGGTGTTCTGGCACCCCAAGGGCTGGTCGCTATGGCAGGTGGTCGAGCAATACATGCGCAAGGTCTACCGCGACAGCGGCTATGGCGAGGTGCGCTGCCCGCAGATCCTGGACGTGTCGCTGTGGCAGAAATCCGGCCACTGGGACAACTACCAGGACGCGATGTTCTTCACCGAATCGGAGAAGCGCACCTACGCGGTCAAGCCGATGAACTGCCCCGGCCACGTGCAGGTGTTCAATCAGGGCCTGCACAGCTACCGCGACCTGCCGATCCGCTACGGCGAGTTCGGCGCCTGCCACCGCAACGAGCCCTCCGGCGCGCTGCACGGCATCCTGCGCGTGCGTGGCTTCACCCAGGACGATGGGCACGTGTTCTGCCTGGAATCGCAGATCGAAGCCGAAGTCACCGCCTTCCATCAGCAGGCGCTGGCGGTCTATACCGCCTTCGGTTTCGACGACATCCAAATCAAGATCGCGCTGCGCCCGGAAAAGCGCCTCGGCGACGATGCGACCTGGGACAAGGCCGAGGCCGCGCTGCGCAGCGCGCTGGGCGTATGCGGCGTGGAATGGCAGGAGCTGCCGGGCGAGGGCGCCTTCTATGGCCCGAAGATCGAGTACCACCTCAAGGATGCGATCGGCCGCACCTGGCAACTGGGTACGATGCAGGTCGACTTCATGATGCCTGGCCGCCTCGGCGCCGAGTACGTGGACGAGCACAGCCAGAAGAAGCATCCGGTCATGCTGCATCGGGCCATCGTCGGTTCGATGGAGCGTTTCATCGGCATTTTGATCGAGCACCACGCCGGCGCATTCCCGGCCTGGCTGGCTCCGGTCCAGGTCGTTGTCGCCAACATCACCGACGCTCAGGCTGAATATGTGGACTCGGTTCGGAAAACCCTTGCAAATCAAGGCTTCCGTGTCAGCGCCGATTTGCGTAACGAGAAGATCGGTTATAAGATTCGCGAGCATACGCTGCAACGCGTGCCGTATTTGCTCGTGGTTGGTAACCGCGAGAAGGAAAATGGCGCGGTCGCCGTGCGGACGCGTTCGGGAGAGGACCTCGGAACCATGACGGTTTCGGCCTTCATCGAACGCCTGCAGGCAGAGCAGGCAGCGTGAGCCAACCCCGGCCGGTCTGGATGATCCGGATGCGCCGGTTCGATTCCCCTGGGAGATTGCAATATCAGTACCCCTGACAACAAACAGAACCGCAAGAACCAAGAAATCCGTGTGCCGCGCGTTCGCGTGATCGGTAGTGACGGTGAGATGGTCGGCGTGTTGTCGCGCGACGAAGCGCTCGCCAAGGCCGAGGAAGAAGGCCTGGATCTGGTCGAAATCCAGCCGCAGGCCGATCCGCCGGTCTGCAAGATCATGGATTTCGGCAAGTTCAAGTTCGAGCAGCAGAAAAAGGCCAACGAGGCCAAGAAGAAGACCAAGCAGGTCGAGATCAAGGAACTCAAGTTCCGTCCGGTCACGGACGAGGGCGACTACCAGATCAAGCTGCGCAACATGCGCCGTTTCCTGGAAGAGGGTGACAAGGTCAAGGTCAACATCCGTTTCCGTGGCCGCGAAATGAGCCACCAGGAACTGGGCCGCGAGATGGCGGCACGGATCGAGGCCGATCTGGGCGAAGACATCGTCATCGAGTCCCGTCCGCGCCTGGAAGGGCGGCAGATGGTCATGATGATCGCGCCCAAGAAGAAGATCTGATCCTGCGCCGCGGCGGGCCCGAGAGGGGCCGCCCAGGCGGCGACAGCGACGATTTGCAAGAATTCCCGGCAACGGGCATACTGCGCGGCCCGGTTTTGCCGGGGAGCTGTGCAAGCGGTACCAGGACCTGTCCTGATCGTGTTCGATCAAGGGCTTACAAGCAGGCAAGGGCAAGGATGGAAAGCGTGGCCACAAGGCTGCCGCCCGTGTCAGTGACAAAACACCATCAAGGACATAGCAATGCCCAAGATCAAGACCAACCGGGCGGCGGCCAAGCGTTTCCGCAAGACCGCCTCCGGCAAGTACAAGTGCGGCCACGCAAACCGTAGCCACATCCTCACGAAGAAAGCGACCAAGCGGAAGCGCAACCTGCGGCAGACGAATCACGTCCGTGCCGAGGACGCTGGCCGTCTTGACCGTATGCTTCCCTACCTCTGAGGACTGACCCATGGCACGAGTAAAGCGTGGCGTACAGGCGCGTCGCCGCCACAAGAAAATTCTGACCCTGGCAAAGGGTTACTACAACGCACGCCGCAAGGTGTTCCGCGTTGCCAAGCAGGCCGTCATCAAGGCACAGCAGTACGCCTACATCGGCCGCAAGCAGAAGAAGCGTAATTTCCGTTCGCTGTGGATCACCCGCATCAACGCGGCTGCCCGCATCAACGGCTTGAGCTACAGCCGTTTCATGAATGGCATGCTCAAGGCTGGTATCACCCTGGACCGTAAGGTACTGGCTGATATCGCCGTGCACGACGCCGCCGGCTTTGCCGCGCTGGCCGAGAAAGCAAAGGGCGCGCTGGCAGCGTAAATGCAGGTCCCTCTGCAGGCCTCGCACCTGTGTGCGGACGCTTGAAGAGAGAGTCCACATCAGCAACCCGCACCATGTGGGTTGTTGAAGAGGACAAGTCATCGCAAGTCATTGCATCGTCGTGTGCAGGGCTTCGGTGAGGGAAACGCAGATATGCAGGGGGAAGGGCGCGAGTCCTTCCCCTTTTGCGTTTCAGGGAGCGGCCACCGCAGCAACGCGCGGTGCGGCTTCCAGGTGTGCAAGGCGGCCCGGTGCAGTCCGGGAGTTCGTTCGGCTGAGCAGGTGAGGCACGAGTGCAATGAGTGAGATTCAATCCCTGACCGCGCAGGCGTTGGCCGATGTTGCTGCCGCGCAGACGCCGGACCAGCTGGAAACGCTGCGCGTCGCGCTGCTGGGCAAGAACGGCAGCATCACCGCCCAGCTCAAGCAGCTCGGCACGTTGCCGGCCGACCAGCGCAAGGCGGCTGGTGAGGCGATCAACCTGGCGCGCGATGCGCTGACCACGGCGCTGACCGAGCGCAAACAGGTGCTCGAAACCGCTGCGCTGGATGCCCGTCTGGAAGGGGAGCGCGTCGATGTGACGCTGCCCGGCCGACGCGGTGAGCGCGGCGGTCTGCATCCGGTGACGCGGACCCTGGAGCGCATCGTCGAGATCTTTGCGCGGCTGGGTTACGAGTTGTCCGACGGCCCGGAGATCGAGGACGACTGGCACAACTTCGAAGCGTTGAACTTCCCGCCGCATCATCCGGCGCGTGCCATGCACGACACGTTCTACTTCGGCGATGGCCGCCTGCTGCGCACGCATACCTCCGGCGTGCAGGTGCGTTACATGGATACCGCAGTGGCCACCAAGAGTGGCCCGCCGCTGCGCATGATTGCGGCCGGCAAGGTGTATCGCTCCGATTCGGATCAGACCCACTCGCCGATGTTCCATCAGGTCGAAGGTCTGCTGGTGGACGAGCATTCCAACTTCGCCGATCTCAAGGGCACCTTGTCCGAGTTCGTGCGTGCGTTCTTCGAGCGCGATTTCGAAATGCGCTTCCGGCCCAGCTATTTCCCGTTCGTTGAGCCTGGTGCGGAAGTGGATATCGCCTGGCAGCAGCCCGATGGCAGCACCCGGTGGCTGGAAGTGCTTGGCTGCGGCATGGTGCACCCGAACGTGCTGCGCAGCGTCGGCATCGATCCGGAGCGCTACACCGGCTTCGCCTTCGGTCTGGGCGTCGAGCGCTTTGCGATGCTGCGCTATGGCGTCAACGACCTGCGTGCCTTCTTCGAAAACGACGTGCGGTTTCTCAGGCAGTTTGCTTGAGGGCAGGAAATCGGGAATAGGGAATAGAGAATCGGAGCAGCCAAGCGCGCTCCTGGCTCACCTTCCAGATCCCCGAAGACCTCCCGCTGCTGCGATTCCCGATTCCCTATTCTCTTTTCCCGGCTCCCCATGAAATTCTCAGAAAATTGGCTGCGTAGCCACGTTCCGATCCAGGCGAGCCGCGAGGAGCTTGCCGCGACGCTGACGGCCATTGGCCTGGAAGTCGAAGCGGTCACGCCGCTGGGTGATGCGCTGGGCCAGGTGGTGGTGGCGCGGATCATCGCGGCGGTGCGCCATCCGGAGGCCGATCGCCTGCAGGTGTGCAGCGTCGACGCGGGGCAGGGCGAGTTGCTGCAGATCGTCTGCGGTGCGCCCAATGCGCGCGCTGGCCTGGTCGCGCCACTGGCCCTGGTCGGTGCGCAGATCGGCGAGCTGACGATCAAGGCGGCCAAGCTGCGCGGTGTGGCGTCCAATGGCATGTTGTGCTCGGCCAAGGAGCTTGGCCTGGACAGCGACGCCTCGGGCCTGTTCGAGCTGCCGGACGATGCGCCGGTGGGCCAGGCGCTGGCCGAGTATCTCGGTTTGCCCGATGCCAGCATCGAAATCAAGCTCACCCCCAACCGCGCCGACTGCTTCAGCGTGCGCGGTATCGCCTTCGACGTGGCGGCTGCCTGCGCCAGCGAAGTCGTCGCCTTTGATGCGGCTGCCGTGGCGCCTGTATCGACGCGCACGCTCGCGGTCGAGCTCAATGCCGGCAGCGAGGCGCCGCGCTATTGCGGGCGTGTGATCGAAGGCATCGATCCTGCGGCGACCACACCGGTGTGGATGGCCGAGCGCCTGCGCCGCAGCGGCGTGCGCCCGGTGTCGTTGCTGGTGGATATCACCCAGTACGTGATGCTGGAGCTCGGCCAGCCGATGCATGCCTTCGACCTGGATACGCTGCATGGGCCGGTTGGCGTGCGGCGCTCGCGTGCTGGCGAGCAACTGGCATTGCTCGATGGCCGTGAGGTCACGCTGGACGACAGCTTCCTCACCATCACCGACGCAGATCGCCCGGTGGCACTGGCCGGCTTGATGGGCGGGCTGGACACGCGCGTCACCAACACCACGCGCAATGTGTTTCTGGAGTCGGCATATTTCGAACCTGCCGCGATCATGGGCCGCGGCCGCAAACTCGGCCTGCACACCGATGCCGGCCATCGTTTCGAGCGTGGCGTGGATCCGGCGCTGGCACCGCAGGCGATCGAAGTCGCGACGCGCTTGGTGCTGGAGCTGGCCGGCGGCGTGCCCGGGCCGGTGGTGGACGCCGCGCTGCCGCAGCATCTGCCGCAACCGGCGTCGATTCTGTTGCGGCGTGCGCGCATCGCGCGCGTGCTCGGTATCCAGATCGACGATGCGGACGTGGCGCGGATCCTGACCGCGTTGGGCATGCACGTCGAGACGGTTGCAGAAGGCTGGCAAGTGACGGCGCCGAGCCGCCGTTTCGACATCGCGATCGAAGAGGACCTGATCGAAGAGCTGGCGCGCATCCACGGCTACGACCGTGTGCCGACCACCTTGCCCGGTGGCGCCAGCCGCATCGCCATGCCCAGCGAAACGCAGCTGGACGAGCTCAGCGTGCGCCGCCAGCTGGTGGCGCGCGAGTTGCAGGAAACCATCAACTACGCCTTCGTCGATGCCGCATTGCTGGAGCGCTGGCAACTGAACGATGGCGTGGTGCCGCTGGCCAATCCGCTGAGCGCCGAGCTTGCGGTGATGCGCCCGCGGTTGTTGCCGGGCCTGGTGGCCACCGTGGGGCGTAACGTTGCGCGGCAGGTCGGGCGGGTGCGCTTGTTCGAACTGGGCAAGGTGTTCTCCGCTGCAGGCCCTGGCGATGCGCCGGTCGAGTCGCAGCAGGTGGCTGCGGCTGTCTGCGGCGATGCACTGGCGCTGCAATGGGGTGAGCCTGCGCGCAAGGTCGATTTCCACGATCTGAAGGGCGATTTGCTGGCCCTGGCTGCGGCCAGCGGCGCGGTGCTGGAATTCCAACCGGCCACGCAGCCATTCGGTCACCCGGGCCGGTCCGCCGACATCTATCGCGATGGGGTATGCATTGGCTGGATCGGCCAGGTGCACCCGCGCCTGGCCAAGTCCCTGGACATCGACGTGGACGTCATCGCGTTCGAGCTGCAGCTTGCGCCGCTGGTGAAGCGGGCGCTGCCACGTGCTGGCGAGCTGTCGCGTTACCCCTCGGTGCGTCGCGACCTGGCTTTTTTGGTGCCGGATGCAGTGAGCTGGGCGGCGCTGTCTGCAAGCGTGCGCACCAGCGTCGGCCCGTTGCTGCGCGAGGTGCAGTTGTTCGACCGGTATGTGGGCCAAGGGGTCGAGCCAGGTTTCAAGAGCCTGGCTATGGGCTTGATTTTGCAGGATAACTCGCGCACTCTCACCGACCGGGACGTGGATGCGGTCGTCGCCGATGTGGTGGCCGTGATCGAGCGCGAACATCGCGCCCGGATCCGGGGTTGAGGCGGTAACAGGGGATTGGCATGGCATTGACGAAAGCGGAGATGGCCGAGCGTCTGTTCGACGAAGTCGGCCTGAACAAGCGTGAGGCGAAGGAATTCGTCGACGCGTTTTTCGATGTGCTGCGCGATGCACTGGAGCAGGGCCGTCAGGTGAAGTTGTCGGGCTTCGGCAACTTCGATCTGCGGCGCAAGAACCAACGGCCCGGTCGCAATCCCAAGACCGGTGAGGAAATTCCGATTTCGGCCAGGACGGTGGTGACCTTCCGCCCCGGCCAGAAGCTCAAGGAACGGGTGGAGGCTTATGCTGGATCCGGGCAGTAATCGCGAGCTACCGCCGATTCCGGCCAAGCGCTACTTCACCATCGGTGAGGTGAGCGAGCTGTGCGACGTCAAGCCGCACGTGCTGCGCTATTGGGAAACCGAATTTCCGAGCCTGGAACCAGTCAAGCGGCGCGGCAACCGACGCTACTACCAGCGGCACGATGTGCTGATGGTGCGGCAAATTCGCGGCCTGCTGTACGAGCAGGGCTACACCATCGGTGGCGCGCGTCTGCGTCTTGAAGGGGATGGCGCCAAGAGCGAGTCAGCGCTGAGCAATCAGATCATCAAGCAGGTGCGCATGGAGCTTGAAGAAGTCCTGCAGCTGCTGCGACGCTAGGAAAGCGCCGCATAAAGCCGCTATAATCGCAGGCCGCCTCAGGGCGGGACGCAACATCTTCGGGGTATAGCGCAGCCTGGTAGCGCACTAGTCTGGGGGACTAGTGGTCGTCGGTTCGAATCCGGCTACCCCGACCAAACAACAGGCCCATGTCGTAAGACGTGGGCCTTTTTGTTGCGTCGCAACATGTGAGTTCGATGGCATTCCAAGCTATGCCACTATGCGTAACGGCATATTGCAAGGCAGCATATGCAAGTCCTGTGCGCATTTATTTTGCGGTTCAGGCTGCTACGGGTCAAGATCAGTAGGCGTCCGTAAGTGCCCGGAAACGCTAGAGTTCGTATGCTGAGAATGACGACCCGGGTCACGTTCTTTTAACGTCGAGGCGACGAACTTGAATCAATAGGCCAACGCCGTCAAAAAAATGGCGTGTTGTGCCTTGCGATGTGTTCGTTCTATGCCATAGTGCACTGCAACACGCGATTCAACGTTGGTCCCGGCACGTGTCGGGTTGCAACTTCCTGTCGTACGTTCGTGCTGGCGCCTGAGCCGGTTGAATGCTGCGCGAGGTCCTGTCCCATCCAACAGAGGCAGCCAGCTACACGCATGAAGAAACTGATCGGACGACTCTGCCAAGGCCTCAGCCTGGCTCTGCTCTGCTCGATGTCGCTGGGCGCTTGCAGCACCGGCCCGGAGATGGCGTCTTCGCTGCCGCATCCGGACCCGCTGGCAATGTCCACGGTGCAGCCCGAATACCGTCTTGCACCGGGCGATCTGTTGCTGGTGAAGGTGTTTCAGATCGACGATCTGGAGCGGCAGGTCCGCATCGACCAGAACGGTCACATCTCATTGCCGTTGATTGGCGACGTCAAGGCCGCCGGTCTGGGCGTTGGCGAACTGGAAAAGCTGGTCGCCGATCGGTATCGCGCAGGCTACCTGCAGCAGCCGCAGATTTCGGTATTCGTGCAGGAGTCCAACGGGCGCCGCGTCACGGTCACTGGTGCGGTAGACGAGCCGGGCATCTACCCGGTGATCGGCGCCAACCTCACCTTGCAGCAGGCGATCGCGCAGGCCAAGGGTGTCAGCACGGTGGCAAGCCGCGGCAACGTGATCGTGTTCCGCATGGTCAACGGGCAAAAAATGATTGCGCGGTTCGACCTGACCGAGATCGAGAAGGGGGCCAATCCGGATCCTGAGATCTATGGCGGCGACATTGTCGTGGTGTATCGCTCGGATGCGCGCGTGTGGTTGCGCACCATGCTGGAACTGACCCCCTTGGTGATGGTGTGGCGCGCTTACCGATGAGTATGAATTCAGACAATCGTTCCTCTTCGTCGCAGCGTCATGGTCATCTGGAACTGGCAGATGTCGGCTTGATGGACTACTGGCGCGCCCTGGTCTCGCAGCTCTGGCTGATCATCCTGATCGCCGTCGGCGCGCTGTTGCTGGCATTCGGCATCACGATGTTGATGCCCGAGAAGTACCGCGCCACCAGCACCCTGCAGATCGAGCGTGACTCGCTCAATGTGGTGAACGTCGACAACCTGATGCCGGTGGAATCGCCGCAGGATCGCGATTTCTACCAGACCCAGTACCAGTTGCTGCAGAGCCGTTCGCTGGCGCGTGCGGTGATCCGGGAAGCCAAGCTCGATCAGGAGCCGGCGTTCAAGGAACAGGTGGACGAGGCGCTGGCCAAGGCCGCTGAAAAGAATCCAGAGGCGGGCAAGTCGCTCGATTCGCGGCAGGCGATCGTCGAGCGCAGCCTGACCGATACGCTGCTGGCCGGGCTGGTGGTCGAGCCGATCCTCAACTCGCGCCTGGTGTACGTCAATTACGATTCGCCAGACCCGGTGCTGGCTGCCAAGATCGCCAACACGTACCCGAAGGTGTTCATCGTCAGCACGCAAGAACGTCGTATGAAGGCGTCTTCGTTTGCGACACAGTTTCTGGCTGAGCGCCTGAAGCAGTTGCGCGAGAAGGTCGAAGACTCTGAAAAGGATCTGGTCTCGTATTCGACCGAAGAGCAGATCGTGTCGGTTGGCGACGACAAGCCCTCGCTGCCTGCGCAGAATCTGACCGATCTCAATGCGTTGCTGGCATCCGCACAGGACGCCCGGATCAAGGCCGAGTCAGCTTGGCGGCAGGCCTCCAGTGGCGATGGCATGTCATTGCCGCAGGTCTTGAGCAGTCCATTGATTCAGAGCCTGCGCAGCGAGCAGGTGCGTCTGACCAGCGAGTACCAGCAGAAACTGTCGACCTTCAAGCCGGATTACCCGGAGATGCAGCGCCTCAAGGCGCAGATCGAAGAGTCGCGTCGTCAGATCAATGGCGAAGTCATCAATATCCGTCAGTCGCTGAAGGCGACCTACGACGCCTCCGTGCATCAGGAGCAGCTGCTCAACGACCGCATCGCCGGTCTGCGCACCAACGAGCTGGATCTGCAGAGCCGCAGCATCCGCTACAACATGCTCAAGCGCGACGTCGACACCAACCGCCAGCTCTACGATGCGCTCCTGCAGCGCTACAAGGAAATCGGCGTGGCGAGCAACGTGGGCGCCAACAACGTGACCATCGTCGATACCGCAGACGTGCCTACGTCTAAGACTTCGCCGAAACTCAAATTGAACCTCGCGTTGGGCCTGATCTTTGGCGTATTCCTGGGCGTGGCTTTGGCTCTGGTTCGCTACTTCCTGCGTGGGCCTTCTCTGAAGTCGCGGTTGAACTGACATCGTGATGTTGCAAAACGATGGTTAATTGAAGTGACAACTGATTCAGCGTGGAAAAGGTGGGATCCCGTAAGGTGCGGGCTCCCTCGTTTGAAGGTTTGTCTCTGTTGAAACAAAGGGCTGTCGTGCGATCTGGGGTCGGTAGGTATTACCGCGGTGATCGGACGACAGGATGATTGAAAGCTCGCGTGCGATTCGTATGTTCCCCCGCATGCGCCGTATCGAGTTTGGAGGACATCCCCATGCTTTTGGCAGACTTGAGTAGCGCGACTTACACGACATCCTCGCCGCGATTGTTGTCCAAATATTCGGCAGCCGCCGACCTGGTCCTGCGCGTGTTCGACCTGACCATGGTCGTTGCGTCCGGACTGATCGCATACCGCATCGTTTTCGGTACCTGGGTACCCGCAGCGCCTTATCGGGTCGCGATTGCGACAACGTTGTTGTACTCGGTCATCTGCTTTGCGTTGTTCCCGCTGTATCGCAGCTGGCGCGGCCGTGGATTGCTGAGTGAGCTGATGGTGCTGGGTGGCGCATTCGGCGGTGTGTTTGCGCTGTTCGCGGTGCATGCCCTGATCGTGCAAGTGGGCGAGCAGGTGTCGCGTGGCTGGATTGGTCTGTGGTTCGTTGGCGGCCTGGTCTCGCTGGTGGCCGCACGCACCTTGCTGCGTGGCTTTCTCAACCACTTGCGTACGCAGGGTGTGGATGTCCAGCGCGTGGTAGTGGTGGGTCTGCGTCATCCGGTGATGAAGATCAGCCATTACCTGAGCCGTAACCCCTGGGTCGGTATGAACCTGGTTGGCTATTTCCGCACGCCGTACGACCTGGCAGTGACCGAACAGCGCCAGGGCCTGCCTTGCTTGGGTGATCCCGATGAGCTGATCGAGTACCTGAAGAACAACCAGGTGGAGCAGGTGTGGATCTCGTTGCCGCTTGGTGAGCGCGACCACATTAAGCAGCTGCTGCAGCGTCTGGATCGCTACCCGATCAACGTGAAGCTGGTGCCCGACCTGTTCGACTTCGGCCTGTTGAACCAGTCCGCCGAGCAGATCGGCAGCGTGCCGGTGATCAACCTGCGTCAGGGTGGCGTGGATCGTGACAACTACTTCGTGGTCGCCAAGGCGCTGCAGGACAAGATCCTGGCGGTGATTGCGCTGATGGGCCTGTGGCCGCTGATGCTGGCCATTGCGGTAGGCGTGAAGATGAGCTCGCCCGGCCCGGTGTTCTTCCGTCAGCGCCGCCACGGCCTGGGTGGCCGCGAGTTCTACATGTTCAAGTTCCGCTCGATGCGGGTGCATGACGATCATGGCACCACGATTCAGCAGGCGACCAAGAACGACACGCGGATTACGCGCTTCGGCAGTTTCCTGCGCCGCAGCAGCCTGGACGAGCTGCCGCAGATCTTCAATGTCTTGGGTGGCAGCATGTCGATCGTGGGCCCGCGCCCGCACGCCGCGCAGCACAACACGCACTATGAAAAGCTGATCAACCATTACATGCAGCGTCACTACGTCAAGCCGGGGATTACCGGTTGGGCGCAGGTCAACGGTTTCCGCGGTGAGACCCCGGAGCTGCGGACGATGAAGAAGCGCATCCAGTACGACCTTGACTACATCCGTCGTTGGTCGCTGTGGCTGGATATCCGCATCATCGTGCTGACGGCCGTGCGCGTGCTCGGACAGAAGACCGCGTACTGATGACGGTGGGGAGTGTGCGACCTGGCGCACCTTGCGCCGCGGGCGGCTGCATCGCAGCCGCCTTTCTCTCGCGGGCGCTGACATGCTGATTCAAATGAGCGAGCAGGCGCGGGTGCGTTGGCACAACGCGCTGATCGAGCTGACCCTGCTGACCGGCGTGGGCTACAACCTGCTGCTGGCGTTGATCAACGCCAACGTGTTCACCGTACGTCCGGTGATCACATATGCAGTGGAATTTCTGGTCTACGCAGCCTGTTTCCTGCTCGGGCTGGGCTCGATGAGCCGACAGCGCATCGCGATGATCTTCGGCGGGCTAGGCTTGATCGTGACGCTGATGTTCGTGCGTTTCCTGGTCAACTGGCAGATCGACCCCAAGTTCTTCCGCGATGCCCTGGTGGTCTTTGCATTTGTCGTGCTGGGGTCTGCTTACACCGGCTCGTTGCCCAAGCTGTTCATACGCATGACGATCATCGTGTCATTGGTCGCTGCGTTCGAGCTGGCGATGCCCTCGGCTTATGGCGATCTGGTCAACCCGAAGAGCTTCTTCGTCAATGCGCGCGGCATGAGTGCAGAAGGGTTCTGGAACGAGGACAGCAATCTATTCGTCAGTGCCACACGACCCGGTGAGCGCAACTTCCTCCCAGGCTCGAACCTGCCACGCGCCTCTTCCTGGTTCATCGAGCCGGTGACGATGGGCAATTACATCTGCTTCTTCACCGCGATCGTATTGACGTTCTGGCGCTGGATGCGGCCGTCGATGCTGATTCTGTCTATTGGATTGATCGGCTTCATGATTGTGGCATCCGACGGCCGACTGGCTGCCGGCACCTGTGTGCTGATGGTGCTGCTGTCGCCGTTATTGAAACGGATGGATCAGCGGTTGGCGTTCCTGTTGTTCCTGTTTGTGATCGCCTCTGCCTGGCTGCTGGTGTGGATGACCGGGATTACGGCCTACCAGGACACCACGATGGGGCGCATCTTCTTCACTGTGAATTCGATGAACAATCTATCGTTCGAGTCGTGGATGGGCCTGGATTTTGCGCAGGCCTACCGGTATTTCGACAGCGGTATTTCTTACTTTATTGCTTCGCAGTCGATTGTCGGCGTGCTGGCGTTCCTGCTGTCTTATTCGTTCCTGCTGCTGATGCCGAGCAAGGAAGGGCAGTTGTTCAAAAACCAGGCGATGTTTGCCTTTGCACTGAGCCTGTTGGTGTCTAACGGCTATTTCTCGATCAAGACTTCGGCGCTGTGGTGGTTTGTCTGCGGCTGCATGTGGCACCTGATGCCATCAGCGTCAGCCGTGCCGATGCGTGACACAAACAAGGAAGATCCAACGGACAACGGCGTGCATGTGCCGTTGCCCGCAGGAGCGCCGCGGTGAATACGGTGACAGGGGCATCGGGGGCGTGGGCGCCTGTGCAGGCTGCCGGCGCGCGTGCCTTCGCGAGCGGCCGTAGCCGCGATCCACGTATCGATGCGACCAAGGCGATCGCGATATTGCTGGTGGTGTTCTGCCACGCAAAAGGCGTGCCGCACGGCATGACCCTGTTTGCCTACAGCTTTCACGTTCCGCTTTTCTTCCTCGTATCGGGTTGGCTGGCTGCCGGTTATGCCTCGCGCACAACCAGCCTGCTGCAGACAATCACCAAGCAGGCACGTGGTCTGTTGCTGCCCTATGTCGTGTTCTATCTGCTTGGATATGTGTACTGGCTGTTGACGCGCAACATCGGCGAGAAAGCTGCACGTTGGGGGAGCCACCCGTGGTGGGAGCCGATCGTGTCGATGTTTACCGGCGTTGGCCCGGATCTGTATGTGCAGCCGCCGCTGTGGTTCCTGCCGGTGATGCTGGTCACCGTGATTGGCTACGTTCTGCTGCGGCGCTGGATGCCGCCACTGGTCATTGCGGCTGTCGCAGTTGTTCTCGCCTGGTTCTGGATGAACTGGTTTCCGCTCCAGCACATGCGATTGTTCTGGGGCCTGGATGTGCTACCGGTGTCGCTGTGCTTCTACGCACTGGGCGCGCTGCTGATCCACGTGTCGCCGTATCTTCCAACCTCCTTGCCTGGTAGCGCGTTGGTCACCGTAGTGCTGGCAGCATTGGTTGCCTGGCTGGCCGGGGTCAACGGCCGCATCGATGTCAACATGCTGGAATTCGGAAGGCAGCATGCCGTATTCCTGTTGAGTGCAGTGGCGGGTTCGTTGATGGTGATCTGCGCGGCGCGCCTGGTTCAGGAATGGACATGGCTGCAGTGGATCGGGCGCAACACCTTGCTGATCCTGTGCACGCACATGCTGGTCTTCTTTGTACTGTCTGGTGTTGCGGCCTTGGCGGGTGGGTTTGGTGGGGCGCGCCCAGGCCTTGGTTGGGCCATCTTCGTGACGCTCTTTGCGCTGGTCGCCAGCGTTCCGCTGCGCTGGTTTCTGATGCGTTTTGCCCCCTGGACCTTGGGTGCACGTCCGGTGTCGGCATGACGACGGCTGCGATCACTGCCGGTCGCGTCGACACAATCGCCTCAACTGTCGCGGAGCGCGACTGGCAGATCGACGTGGCCAAGGCTCTTGCGATCATTCTGGTCGCGCTGGGGCACGCCAGTGGCATGCCGCCTGCCTACAAGCTGTTTGCCTACAGCTTCCATGTGCCTCTGTTTTTCGTTCTTTCCGGCTGGGTCGGTGAACGCTTCGGGCGTCGTGCATTTGGCCGGAAGACGGTGGGAAAGCTTGCGCGCACGCTGCTGATTCCCTACGTCAGCTTTTTTCTGGTGGCTTACGGCTACTGGATACTGAGCGCAGTGCTCAACGGCACATCCCAGTCCTGGGCTGGCCACCCCTGGTGGCATCCGTTTGTTGGATTGCTGTGGGCCAATGGATCCAGCTTGTATGTGCTCCCGGCCTTGTGGTTTCTCCCCGCACTGTTTGTCGCCACCGTTGTCTACCTGGCACTGCGCGAAGACCTGAGCGCCGCAGTGCTCGCGGTCTGCAGTTTGCTGGTTGTGTGGGCGTGGACGCGTTGGTTCCCAGGGCTGCGGCTGCGCCTTCCGTTTGCACTGGATGTGCTGCCGGTCGCGCTGTTCTTCATTGCAGTCGGCGCATGGCTGTCACGCTTCGCAGAGAGAGTGCGCGCGCTTCCTGCGGTCGTTTGGGTCGTCGCGTTCCCGGTCCTGGCATTCGCCTGGGGGGGCGTTGCAGCCATGAACGGGCAGGTGGATGTCAATAATCTTCAGTTCGGAAAATCGTCGCTCCTGTTCCTGATCGCAAGCCTGCTGGGTACAGCAATGACGTTGTGCATTGCCTACTTCATGCAAGGGTGGCGCTGGCTGCGTTGGATCGGCGCCAATACGCTGCTGATCCTTGGCACGCACACGTTGGTGTTTCTGGTCGTGACCAGTGTCGTGGTGCGAACCGGGGTGATCGATCGCAAACTCATCGGTACACCTGTCTGGGCGCTGGCTCTCTGCGCCTTTGCCATCGCTGCCTGCATTCCCATGCGTGCCGTGCTGGTGCGCGCCGCGCCCTGGATGTTGGGATTGAAACGCAAGTGAGACATTTTCAGAATCATCAGTCGATGTGGCGTGTTCGTGTGAGTCACCGGCAAAGGAGATCGGCGCAATGAAAGTCGTGCATGTGGTCCGCCAGTTCCATCCGTCGATCGGGGGGATGGAGGAAGTCGTGCTGAACGTGGCACGTCAGCATCAGGCCAACAGTGCCGACACGGTTGAGATCGTGACGTTGGATCGTGTGTTCACCGATCCCTCTGCGCAACTGGCGCAGCACGAGGTCCATCAGGGGTTGCCGATCACTCGCATCGGCTATCGTGGTTCATCGCGGTACCCGATCGCGCCGTCGGTGCTGGGGGCGATCCGTTCGGCGGACGTGGTGCATCTGCATGGCATTGATTTTTTCTACGACTACCTGGCGTTGACCAAGCCGCTGCACGGCAAGCCGATGGTGGTCTCGACGCATGGCGGGTTTTTCCACACTGCCTATGCGTCGCGCATGAAGCAGATCTGGTTCCAGACGCTGACGCGTACTTCTGCGCTGGCCTATGCGCGTGTGATCGCCACTAGCGAGAATGACGGCGATCTGTTCGCCAAGGTGGTCGCGCCGTCGCGCTTGCGGGTGATCGAGAACGGTGTCGACGTGGAGAAGTATGCAGGGCAGGGCGCTCGAGCGCCGGGACGGACCATGCTGTATTTCGGGCGTTGGTCGGTCAACAAGGGCCTGATCGAAACGCTTGAATTGCTGCAGGCTGCGCTCACGCGTGATCCGCAGTGGCGGTTGATCATCGCCGGGCGCGAGTACGATTTGAATGAGGCGGATCTGCGCAAGGCCATCGCCGAACGCGGTTTGCAGGACAAGGTGCAGCTGAGCATGTCGCCATCGCAGCAGCAGTTGTGCGCGTTGATGCAGCAGGCGCAGTTCTTCGTGTGCCTGTCGCGGCATGAGGGGTTTGGGATTGCGGCGGTGGAAGCGATGAGCGCGGGGTTGATCCCGATTCTCAGCGACATTCCTCCGTTCGTGCGGCTTGCCACCGAGTCCGGACAGGGTGTGATCGTCAATCGCGACAGGATTCAGGCCGCGGCCGACAGCGTGCAAGCATTGGCGCTGCAGGCCGATGCGGATTTCGATGCGCGCCGCACGGCGACCATGGCGTATGTGGCGCGCTACGACTGGCGGCACGTGGTGGGGCGTTATATCGACGAGTACCACGCTGCGCTGGGAACACCACGTACGCAGGAGGCCGTGCGATGAGCGCGTCTGCTTCGCTGCCAGTGACGCGCGCTGCTGCGGCGCCCCGGATCACGGTGCTGTTCTCCACCGAAAAGCCGAACGCCAACACCAACCCGTATCTCACCCAGCTCTACGATGCGCTGCCGGACGCGGTGCAGCCGCGCTTCTTTTCGATGCGCGAGGCGTTGTTGTCGCGCTACGACGTGCTGCATCTGCACTGGCCGGAATATCTGCTGCGCCATCCCAGCAAGATGGGCACGCTGGCCAAGCAGGCCTGCGCTGCCTTGCTGCTGATGAAGTTGCAGCTGACCGGCACGCCGGTGGTACGCACCTTGCACAACCTGGCGCCGCATGAAGACCGCGGCTGGCGGGAGCGCGCGCTGCTGCGCTGGATCGATCAGCTCACGCGGCGCTGGATCCGCATCAACGCCACTACACCGGTGCGGCCGCCGTTCACCGACACCATCCTGCACGGCCATTACCGCGACTGGTTCGCGACGATGGAGCAGGGCACCACGGTGCCTGGTCGGCTGCTGCATTTTGGATTGATCCGGCCGTACAAGGGCGTTGAGGTGTTGCTCGACGTCATGCGCGATGTGCAAGACCCGCGCCTGAGCCTGCGCATCGTCGGCAACCCGGCGACGCCGCAGATGCGCACGCTGGTCGAAACCGCCTGCGCGCAGGATGCACGTATCAGTGCACTGCTGGCCTATGTCGAGGAGCCGGTGCTCGCGCGCGAAGTCAGTGCCTGCGAACTGGTGGTACTGCCATACAAGCAGATGCACAACTCCGGCACCTTGCTGCTGGCGTTGTCGTTGGCGCGGCCCGTGCTTGCGCCGTGGAGCGAATCGAACGCCGTGATCGCCGAAGAGGTGGGTCCGGGTTGGGTGTTCCTGTACGAAGGCGAGTTCGATGCGGCGTTGTTGAGCGGCATGCTCGATCAGGTGCGCGCCGCGCCGCGTGGCCCGGCGCCCGATCTTTCACAACGTGATTGGCCACGGATCGGGCAATTGCACTATCGCACCTATCTGGAAGCGCTCGGCAAGGATGGAGACGCCGCGCTGTGACCGCAGAGACATCGACCATGACTTCCCCAACACCGCCGCCGCGCAGCCTCGGGTCGCGTGCCGCTGGCGGCGCCGCCGTGACCATGATCGGGCAGTCGGCCAAGATGATCGTGCAGTTCGGCGGCATCGTGCTGCTGGCACGCTTGTTGACGCCGTACGACTACGGCTTGATGGCCATGGTGACCGCCATCGTGGGGGCCGCCGAAATCCTGCGCGACTTCGGTCTCTCCGCAGCCGCCGTCCAGGCGAAACATGTCAGCCGCGAGCAACGCGACAACCTGTTCTGGATCAATAGCGGCATCGGTCTGATGCTGTCGGTGGTGGTGTTCGCCACCGCGCACTGGATTGCGGACTTTTATCATGAGCCCGCATTGGTGACGATTTCGCAGGCATTGGCGGTGACCTTCCTGCTCAACGGGATGACCACCCAATACCGCGCACACCTCAGTCGGGGGCTGCGCTTCGGTCAGGTAGCGCTGAGCGATGTGGGGTCGCAGGTGTTGGGGTTGGGTGCTGCAGTTGCGGCCGCCTTGGCCGGCTGGGGCTACTGGGCGTTGATCGTGCAGCAGGTGGTGCAGGCCATCGTGAACCTGATCATCGCCGGCGCATGTGCACGCTGGTTGCCGCGCGGGTACGCACGGCAGGCGCCGATGCGCGATTTCATGAGCTTTGGCTGGAACCTGATGGCGGCGCAGCTGCTCGGCTATGCGAGCCGCAACGTTGGCCAGGTGATCATCGGCTGGAGAACCGGGCCCGATGCGCTGGGTCTGTACAACCGTGCCTTCCAGTTGCTGATGATGCCGTTGAACCAGATCAATGCACCGGCCACCAGCGTTGCGTTGCCGGTGCTTTCGCAATTGCAGGATGAGCGCGAGCGTTACAGCGCTTTTTTGTTGCGCGGCCAGACGGTCATGGTGCATTTGATCTTTGCGTTGTTCGCGTTTGCCTGTGCACTGGCCATGCCGCTCATCGTCCTGGTGCTGGGTGAGCAGTGGCGGGAAGCGGTGCCGCTGTTTCAGGTGTTGACGCTGGGCGGTATCTTCCAGACGGCGTCGTACGCAACCTACTGGGTGTTCCTGTCGAAGGGGTTGATGCGCGAGCAGTTGGTGTATTCGTTGGTCGGTCGCATCCTGCTCATCGCCTGCATTTTTGTTGGCTCCCGCTGGGGGGCCATGGGCGTGGCGATCGGCTATTCATTCGGCCTGCTGTTGATCTGGCCGCTATCGCTGGTCTGGATCGGCAAGATCACGGACGCACCGGTCGGTGCGTTGTTCGTCAATGCCATGCGTGCGCTGGTGGCCTACGGTATCGCCGGCGGCTGCGCTTATTACGCATCGGTCACTGTCGGTGGTCCATTGTGGCAGCAGCTGCTGGTCGGCGCCGGCGCGATGGCGCTGGTCTGTCTGCTCGCATTGGCATGGCCGGGATTCCGGCGTGACGTGGTCGCTATCGTCAATATCCGCAAGCTGCTCACGCAGGCGAAGGCTCGCCGATGACACTGCACTGCGGTACTGGAATGTTGGACTTCGAAACTTCCCACTCTTGCAAAGGACACGGCCTATGAGCGTCTCTCCCGCAGCTCCAGCTTCCGGCATTCGCCGTCCCTGCTATCTGGTCTTGTCTGCTCACGATTTCCGCACGCCACGTCGGGCTAACATCCATTTCATCACCGATCAGTTGGCTTTGCGTGGCACGACGCGTTTTTTTTCGTTGCGATACAGCAGACTCTCCCGCATGAAGGGAGATATGCGCCTGCCGCTGGATGACACCGCAAATACCGTTGTCTCGCACAACGGTGTGGACTGTTACCTGTGGCGCACGACAGTGCATCCATTCAATACACGCCGGAGCTGGCTGCGTCCTGTGGAAGATGCCATGTTCCGCTGGTATGCCGCGCATCCGCCAAAGCAGTTGCTGGACTGGATGCGCGAGTCCGATGTCATCGTGTTTGAAAGCGGAATCGCCGTCGCATTCATCGAGCTTGCCAAGCGGGTCAATCCGGCTGCCAAACTGGTCTATCGCGCGTCGGACGGGCTGAGCACCATCAACGTGGCGTCTTACATCGAGCGCGAGTTCGACCGCGTGGCTCCGACGCTGGACGTCATTGCCTTGGTGTCGCCCGCGATGGCCGCAGAAGTAGCGAGCCGCGACAACGTCTTCCATGTAGGCCACGGCGTGGACCACAACCTCGATCAGCTCGGCGACCCGTCGCCGTATGCCGAAGGCATCCATGCAGTTGCAGTCGGGTCGATGCTGTTTGATCCTGAATTTTTCGTCGTTGCCAGCAAGGCCTTTCCGCAGGTGACCTTCCATGTGATCGGCTCCGGGATGGGCCGCCATCCGGGCTACGGCGACAATGTCATTGTCTATGGCGAAATGAAGCACGCGCAGACGATTGGCTATATCAAGCACGCACGTTTCGGCATTGCGCCTTACGCGTCCGAGCAGGTGCCGGTGTATCTGGCAGACAGCTCAATGAAATTGCTGCAATACGACTTTTTCGGCTTGCCGGCGGTGTGCCCGAATGCTGTGGTGGGGCCGTACAAATCGCGCTTCGGGTACACGCCAGGCAATGCCGATTCGGTGATTGCCGCCATTACCCAGGCACTGGAAGCACCGCGTGTACGTTACCGCCAGTGTCTCAACTGGTCCGACACCACCGACCGCGTGCTCGACCCACGGGCGTATCCAGAAACCCGTCTTTATCCGCACCCCCCCACCGCCGCGCCGCAGCTCTCTTCGGAGGCAGCGCTCTCACATTGAGGCGGCGCTTTTTGACCACGTTTGAAGGAGGATCCCTGTCATGGCCAACGCTTTACTGCAGAAATGGGTGGAACGCGCGGAACGTCGCGCATTGTTCTGGTGGCAGCCCAAAAACGGTGGCGTGAACATGGGGGATCACCTGTCGAAGGTGATCGTGTCGTGCGTGTTGGCGTTGCAGGACAAGACACTTCTGGAAAAACGCGATTTGCGCAAGAAGCTGATCGCAACCGGGTCGGTGCTGCATTTCGCCAAAGATGGCGACACCGTATGGGGAAGCGGTATCAACGGCAAGATTCCAGCCGAGCGCAATACGTTCAGCACGCTGGACGTACGCGCGGTACGCGGTCCCAAGACCCGCGCGTTTTTGCTGGAACGTGGCATCGCCGTGCCTGAGGTCTACGGAGACCCGGGATTGCTGACCCCGATGTTTTTCCCCGCCGACGCCCTCGGCCCGGTGACCAAGCGTCCGTTCGCGATCGTGCCGCACTTCAACGAGCCGGTTGAGAAGTACAGCGCCTACGCCGAGCATCTGGTGTTCCCCAACGTCAAGCCGGCCACCTTCATGAGTGCGCTGCTGGGTGCAAAATTTGTCATCAGCAGTTCGCTGCACGGCCTGATCCTTGCCGAAGCCTATGGCATCCCGGCGGTGTATCTGGACTGGGGCAACGGCGAAGACCGTTTCAAGTACGACGACTACTACCACGGCACCAGGCGCATGCAATGGCATGCCGGCCACAGCGTGGAAGAATGCATGGAACTGGGCGGCAACGGCAGTTTCGATCTTGAACGCTTGCAGGCAGGATTGCTGGCTGCGTTCCCTTACGATTTGTGGTGAAACGACAATGCATGGCCAGCCAGCAGGTGTGGAGACGGCAACGGTGAGTCCAGCGACACCTGCGCAAGGGGTGGTGATTCCGCTGGGCGGCTTCCCGGTGTTGTCGACCACGCAGGAAGCCTTTGCGCTGGATCTGTTCCATGCGCTGGCCGCGCATCAGCCGCGGCGGGTGTTTTTCGCGAACACCAACTTCATCGTGCAGTGCCAGGCGCTGCGCGCGCGCATGCAGGCGCCGGCAGTGCGCATCGTCAACGATGGGATCGGCATGGATCTGGCGGCGCGCCTGATCCATGGCCGCCGATTCGCCGGCAATCTCAACGGCACCGACCTGATTCCGTACCTCTGCCGCGAGGCCGCGCAGCCGCTCAAGTTCTTCCTGCTTGGCGGCCGCCCGGGCGTGGGCAAGACCGCCGCAGCGACCTTGACCGGAACGCTGGGCCAGCAGGTCGTGGGCATGTGCGATGGGTATGGCGAATTTGCGGCGGCGGGCGAGGGCCTTGCCGAGCGCATCAATCGCTCCGGCGCCGATGTGCTGCTGGTGGCCTTCGGCAACCCGCTGCAGGAGCGGTGGATCCTCGACCACAGCGAGGCCTTGCAGGTGCCGCTGGTGTTCGGCGTGGGAGCCTTGCTGGACTTTCTCTCCGGCACTGCCAAGCGCGCGCCCAACTGGGTGCGCCGTTTGCATATGGAATGGATGTACCGGCTGCTCAACGAGCCGCGCCGGTTGCTCAAGCGCTATAGCTGGGATCTGCTGGTGTTCTTCCGCACCTGCCTGCGTGCGGGCAAACAGCTGGCGTGATGCACGGCGGCGGCGTGTGGCCTAGCATGCGTGCATGCATCCAACCGCCGCCGCGCTGATTCGAACATTTGGCCTTGCCCCCCATCCGGAGGGCGGCCACTACCGACGCGTGTATGCGTCGACGCGCCAGGTGCTGGATGACAGCGGTGCGCCGCCGCGTCCGGCGCTGACCGCCATCCGCTTCCTGTTGTGCGCAGGCGAAGCCAGTCGCTGGCATCGTGTGGATGCCGAGGAGTGCTGGCACTGGCAGCAAGGTGCTCCACTGGAGTTGCTGATCTTCGACGAAGCGAGCGGGCAGTTGCGGCGCGAAGTGCTGGACGCCGCAGAGCGTGGCGACGCCATGCACGTGGTGCCGGCCGGCTGCTGGCAGGCGGCGCGCTCGCTGGGAGACTTTACCCTGGTGGGCTGCACGGTTTCGCCAGGGTTTGTCTGGGAAGGTTTCGCGCTGCTCGAAGACGGCTCGCCGCTGGCGGCGCAGCTGGCCGCGTTGGTTGCCGAAGGCGCCGCGCCGGAGCCGCCAACGCTTCCCTAACGCGTGCGGGCCCGCGTTCGCGTAGTGTCCGCGTTCCAACCGGGAGGCGGTACGTGATGCAGCGCAGGGGGGCGGTGTGGCGGGCAGGAATCGCCTTGGTGTCGTTGTTGGCACCGATGCTGGCGTGTGCCGTCGAGGTGGCCGTACAGGCGCCGGCAGCGCCGCCAACGGTGGTCGATCTGGAAGCCATGGTGGTGCGCGGGCAGCAACCCGGCCCCGGCCTGTGGAAGGTCAGCAAGGGCGACCACGTGCTGTGGATCCTGGGCACATTGTCGCCATTGCCCAAAGACCTGGAGTGGCAAGCGACCGAGGTCGAAAACATCATCGGCCAATCGCAGCAGGTGCTGATGGCGCCGATGGTGCAGGTGGATGCCGACGTTGGCATGTTCGGCAAGCTGGCCCTGCTGCCGGCCGCGATGAAGGCGATGAAGAACGAAGACGGGCGCGAGCTGCGCGATGTGCTGCCGCCTGAGTTGTATGCGCGCTGGACCGTTGCCAAGGCGCGTTACATGGGGCGCGACCGTGGCGTGGAGCGCAAGCGGCCGATGCTGGCTGCCGGCGAGTTGTATCAGGCTGCGCTCAAACGCTCTGGCCTGGCCCGCTCGCCGGTGATCTGGTCGGTGGTGGAGCGCGCTGCCAAGCGCGCCGGTATCAAGCCGACCTCGACCACGCTCGAATACAAGATCGACAACCCGCGGCAGGCGATCAAGGATTTCCGTGCGGGCGGTATGGACGACACTGCGTGCTTTCGCAGCATTCTGGTGACTGTCGAACGCGATTTGCCGACGATGGTGGAACGCGCCAATGCCTGGTCGGTAGGCGACATCGAGACGTTGCGGCAGTTGCCGCGTGCCGACCCGCAAGCCGCGTGCATGGGAGCGATGGCCAGTACTGGCGTGGCCAAGAAGCGCGGCATCAACGATCTGGAAGGCCGGCTGCGCCAGCATTGGCTGGAGATCGCCACGCAGGCGCTGCAGCGCAACCGCAGCACCTTTGCGGTGTTGCCGATCAGCCGGCTGACCGCCTCCGACGGCTATGCCGCGCGCTTGCGTGCGATGGGCTATGAGGTGGAGGCGCCCTGAGTACGGTGCGAGGTTGTGTGACTGGCTCGACCTGATGTGCGCTTGGACCGGTGTATCGAATGCATGCTGCCCGCGGTGACGAAAGGAGAGGGCGGCGCGCGAGTTTCAGTGCCACCCCGGTGTCGGACGTTATTGCGAAAACCGCAGCGCGCCCAACATGTGCCCTGGCTCGCCACGCATGCGCCCGCGCGGCCAGGTGGGCGATGCCAGTCTCGACCCGCACCAAGTGCCGCCATCCCCATCCCATCGCTACGGATGGCGCTGTGCTCGCCGTGCAAGCCCCACGACTGCGCCAACATTGCGCAGGCAGCTGGGTCTGCCTGGCCGGCCACGGTATGCTGCGCGCCTTCACCAACGAGGCGGATCTGTTGAACGCATTGCCGCTGCGCATCCTGGGCACCGGGTGCCACGTTCCCGCCACGGAAGTGACGTCGCAAGAACTGGACGCACGCTGGCAGTTGCCGCCGGGAACCACGTTCGCGCGGCTGGGCGTCGCCACGCGCCACTATGCGGGCGAGGGCGAAACGGCCTCGTCCATGGGCGCCGCCGCCGCGCAAGCGGCATTGGTCAGCGCCGGTATCGATAGCGGCGAGATCGACTGCCTGATCTCCGCCTGCAGCGTGATGGAGCAGCCGATCCCGTGCCAGGCAGTGCTGATCCAGCGTGCCCTGGGGCTGGGTGACTCCGGCATCCCGGCATTCGATGTCAACGCCACCTGCCTGAGTTTTCTGGTCGCATTGGACATGGCCGCAAACGCGCTGGCCCTGGGCCGCTATCGCCGCGTGCTCATCGTCTCCAGCGAAGTGGCGTCGGGCGGGCTGGATGCGGCGGTGCCCTCAACCGCCGGCTTGTTCGGCGATGGCGCTGCCGCCGTGGTGGTGGGGCGCAGCGCGCCGGACGAAGACTCGGCGCTGCTGTCCAGCCGCCTGGCCAGCTACGGCAGCGGTGCCGAGCTGTGCCGCATCCGCGGTGGCGGCAGCCGCTATCCGCGTGGCGAAGACAGCACGCCCGAAGCCACGCGGGTCTTCACCATGGATGGGCGCGGTGCGTATCGCTTTGCGGCGCGCCACCTGCCCGTGTTCTGGGATCAGCTGCTGGGCGACGCCGGCGCCGAGACCACCGCACTGCGCTGCCTGATCCCGCACCAGGCCTCCGGTGGCGGCCTGGATCATGTGGTGCAGGCACTCGGCCTGCGCCCGGAGCAGGTGGTGCGCATCCTGCACGCACATGGCAACCAGGTGGCGGCATCGCTGCCGCACGCGCTGCATCAGGCCAGGGTCACGCAGCAGCTGCAGCGCGGCGAACTATTCGCCATGCTCGGCACCGGTGCCGGTCTGTCGATCGGCGGCATGGTGTTGAGGTACTGATGGCGACGCGGGTCTCGGTCGAGTTGTTGCGCATCGGGCATTGCCGCCACTGCGAACGCATGGTGCGCGCGGACGGGCATTGGCATGCAGTGGAATTCCCCGCGTTGAGTGTGCTGATCCGGCATCCGCAACGCGGTGCGCTGCTCTATGACACCGGCTATGCAGAGCATTTCTTCCGTGCAACCGATCCGTTGCCGGAGCGGCTGTATCGCTGGACCACGCCGGTGACTTTGCCCGCCCAGGAGCGTCTGCAGGCGCAGCTGGCGCGCCGTGATCTGGCGCTCGACGACATTGGCTGGTGCCTGATCTCGCATTTCCACGCCGACCATGTCGGCGGTCTGCGCGATCTGCCCACTGCGCGCTTCATCTGCCTGCACGCCGACTATGCGCAGCTGCGCGCGGCCTCGCGCCTGGGCGGCCTGCGGCGTGCACTGCTGCCGCAACTGCTGCCAGACGACTTCGCGCAGCGCGTGCAGTTTGCCGAGCAGGCGCCGCAGCGCGCACTCGGTGGCGCGTGGAAGGGCCTGGGCGTGGGCTACGACCTGTTCACCGATGGCAGCGTGATGGCGGTGGCGTTGCCCGGGCACGTGCCGGGGCAGATGGGGCTTTTGTTACGTGACCAGCACGATCGCGAGGTGTTGCTGTGCGCCGATGCGGTGTGGTCGTCAGCCACCTTTGCAAGCTTGGCGTGGCCGGCCTGGCCCACACGCCTGCTGATGCACGACTGGTCCGCGTTCCAGCGCACCGTGCGCGTGCTGCATAACTTGGTGCAGGCGCATCCGGAGCTGGCGATCCTGCCATCGCATTGCCAGCCCAGTCTGGACCGTTATCAACCGGAGTGGCGATGAGCCTGCGTATTCTTGTCACCGGCGCATCGGGCTTTGTGGGCGGCGCCTTTCTGCGGCGCTTTCAGGGCCAGCCAGGGTTGGACATCCACGGCATCGGCCGCCGCGCCTGCGCGTTGCCCAACTACCATCGCATCGACCTGAGCCAGCCGTTTACGCTCGACTGGCGCCCGGATGTGGTGATTCATGCGGCGGCACTGGCGTCTCCCTGGGGCACCCGCGCGCAATTCGAGCTGCACAATGTGCAGGCCACCGCGAATGTCATCGACTTCTGTGCCCGCAACGGCAATCCGCGTCTGCTGTACGTGTCATCGAGCTCGGTGTTCTACCGCGAAGAACATCAGTACGGGCTCAGCGAGGACAGCCCGATCGGTCCGCGCTTCGTCAACACCTACGCGCAGACCAAATACCTCGGCGAGACGCTGCTGGACGGGTACGCGGGCCAGAAGAGCATCCTGCGTCCACGCGCGGTATTCGGCCCCGGCGACACCGTGCTGTTTCCGCGTGTAATTGCTGCCGCCCGCAAAGGAGCGTTGCCACGCTTCGTCGGCCAGAGCCAGCCGGTGATCGGCGATCTGATCTACATCGATGCGCTCTGCGACTACCTGTACCGCGCCGCCGTCGCGCCGCAACTGCAACCGTCCTACAACCTCACCAATGCGCAGCCGGTCGATCTGCAGCAGCTGCTGCTGGATGTTCTGGCGCGCCTGCAGTTGCCGTTGCCGCAGCGGCAGGTGCGTATCAGCACGGCGTTGCGGATGGCCAGTGTGGTGGAGGGCGCCTACCGGTTGCTGCGCCTGCGTGGCGAGCCGCCGATCACGCGCTTCGGCGTGGGTGTGTTTGCGTACTCCAAGACCTTCGACCCGCGCCGCATGCTGGCCGACCTGGGCACGCCCAGCGTTGGCCTGGACGAAGGCATCGACGCCTTCGTGCGTTGGCAGGCAGCGCAGTGGGTGTAACCACGCTGCTGCTGGCGTTGGCCTATGTCGCCGTGCTGATGCTGCGTGCGCTGGGCGCGTTGTGGATTGTGCAGCGCCGCGCCGCAGTGCAGGTGCCAGCGGGAACGCAGGCGGAGGTAGCGATCCTGCAACCCATCCTTGGCGGTGATGCGCATCTGCAGCAGGTGCTCGCCGCCAACCTGCAGGCGCTGCCGCACGCCCAGTTCGTCTGGTTGCTGGATGCCGACGACGCAGCGGGCAACGCTGCTGCAGCAACCCTGGTCGCACAGCATCCTGGCGTGCGGATCGCACGCATCACAGTGCCGCCCGCACCGCTCGGCATCAATCCCAAGGCGTGGAAGCTGCACCACGCACTGCCGCAGGTAGAGGCACCCATCACCTTGATCCTGGACGACGATGCGCAGTTAAGCAGCGCTGCGCTGGCGCTCTTGCTGCACGACCTGGCGCACGCCGATCTGGTGACCGCGCTGCCGTACTACCAGGACGGGAGCACGTTGGCAGGGCGGCTGCTGGCGCAGTTCGTCAACAACAATGCCGCGCTCACGTATCTGGGGTGGCTGCCATGGGCGGCGCCTCTCACGATCAATGGCATGTGCTATGCCGGTCGCACGCAGCAACTGCAGGCCTGGGGCGGATTTGCGCCATTGTTGGACCAGCTGACCGACGATCTGGCCTTCGCCGCGCATGTGCGTGCGCAAGGGGGGCGGCTCTGGCAGTCCACCGCGCCGGTGGCGATGCGCACTGCGTTGCCCGATCTGGCCAGCTACGTGCGGCAGATGCATCGCTGGATGTTGTTCGCGCTGTTGCTGCTGCGCCGCCAGCGCCCGGCCGTGAAGCTGGCGATCGGCGCGCTGCATGGGTTGCCACCATGGTTGTTGATCGCCACGCTGCTCTCGGCCTGCCTGCAACCAGGAGCGCTGTCGTTTGCAGCGGTGGCTGGCCTGCTCACCGTGCGTACCGCGCTGCTGTGCCTGCTGCAGTGGCGCACCACCGGCGAGAGCCGGCACCGGCCACTGCTGTCGCTGGCGGCCGAGTGCCTGCAGCCATTGCACCTGCTGCATGCGGCGCTAGTGCGCACGATCCGTTGGCGTACCCGTCGCTACCGCGTGCTGCCGGATGGGCGGTTTCGTGCGCAGTGAGCCGCTGTTGCAGATCGCCTTCCTCACCGGGCAAAGCGATCCGCAGCGCTGCGCGCTGAGCGAGGAGCAGCGCCTGTTTCTGCAGCAATTGCGCGGGCACGGCAGGCGCCTGTTGGACTGCAACTATCCCTATCGTCCGGATGGCGCTGCGCATCGGCGCGTGCCGCTGTGGCGGGCAAGTGCGGCCAACGCGCGGCAGTATCTGGCCGCGCGCAGTGGCCCGGTGGCGCCGCCTGAGCGCGCAGCAGTCATCACGCAGCTGGAGCCAGTGCCGCTCACGCTGCTGCTGGTCGGCAGCTGCGGCCTGCAGCTATTGGCGGCGTTGCACCTGCCGGCGCCACTGCGTGCGCGCGTTGCGGTGTTCGCCTACGGGCCAGTTGCGAATGCGTTGGCACCGTTCGAGCGGCAATGCATCGTGCAGGGGCGCCGCGACTGGATCTCGCGCGCGCTGTATCGCGGGCCGGTGGACATGCAGCCCGCGTGCGGGCACATGGACTATCTGTGCGACAGCACGGTGCGCGCGGCCTGCAAGGCGTTCGCGAGCGAAGTGGAGCAGGCCGGGCGGCGAGGGCAGACATGCGCATCGATCTGATCGCGCCGCCGTACAGCGGGCACCTGCATCCGATTTTGGCGATCGCGCGCCAACTGGCGGCACAGCACGACGTGCGCGTGATCAGTACACCTGCGGCAATGGCGCGCATCGCAGCGTGCGGCCTGCACGGCATCAGCGTGCTGGATGCGCAGGCCGACCAGCTGCTGGCGCAGATCGCCAATCCGCCGCATGCGGTCGGCCACAATCCGTTGCGGCTGCGCCGCCAATTGCACGCAGCATTGGGCCTGATGGTGCGGCTGGGTGAGGCCCTGCAACAGCACTACCGCGGACGCAGGCCGGAGCTGGTGATTGCCGACTTCACCGTGCCCAGCGCCGGGTTGGCGGCGCAGGCCATGGGCATTGCCTGGTGGACCAGCCTGCCGTCTCCTTGCGTGCTGGAAACCGCCGATGGTCCGCCAGCGTATTTCGGCGGCCTGCTGCCCGCGAGTGGCAGGCCGCAACGGATCTGGCACGCCATCGCGCGCCGTCTGACGCGTGGCTTCAAGCGCAGCCTGCATCGCTGTTACCGGCAGCAGATGCGTGCGGCCGGGTTGCCGGCGCTGTACCGCGCGGATGGCAGCGAGGGGGTGTATTCGCCGCACTGTGTGCTCGCGCTGGGGCTGCCGTCGTTTGAATTTGCGCGGCGCTGGCCTGCCGCGGTGCGCTTTGTCGGGCCGCAGTTGTGCACGCCGCCCAATGACGTGCCGCCGCCCAGGTTCATCGACGGGCGCCGCCACGTCCTGGTGACGTTGGGCACGCATCTGCAATGGGTCAAGCAACGCGTCGACGCGGACCTGCGCGCCTTGGCGCCGCAGTTCCCGGACGTGGTGTTCCATTTCAGTGCGGGCGATACCACGCTGCCGCCGCAGCCAGCGCAGGGCAATTATCACTGCCTGCCGTATGTCGATTACGCACAGCATCTGCAGCGCTACGCGTTGGTGGTGCACCACGGTGGCGCCGGCATTCTGTACGCGTGCCTGGCGGCGGGGCTGCCATCGATCGTCTACCCGCTGGACTACGACCAGTTCGACCACGCGGCACGGCTGCAGGCAGCTGGTGCCGCGTGGTGGTTGCGCGATCTGGGCGGTTTGCCTGCGTTATTGCAGCAAGCGTTGAACGGCGACGCCGCGTTGCCCGGCGTCAACCGGCTGCAGGTGGAATTGCAGGAGATCAATGCGCAGGCACCGCTGCTGCAGTTGGTGCAGACCTTTGCGGCAATGGGCAAGTGACCACGCTTTAGCGTTGTGGTGAACACCAAAGCAGTACTGCAAAATTTTGAGCTTCAGAACGGAGTGCTTGCAAAGCGCTGGCATCAATTGCCAATCCGCTCACGTGCACGCATCGCAACACGGTGCTGCGTGCTGCAGGTGGTGGCCATCGGTCAGGCCTGCAGCATCGGATCGCGCTGCTGGCTACGCATCGCATCGAACGCGGTGTAGCGAAAGAAGACTCAGCCTCTCGCCAACGATCCCACGATGCGCGCAGGCCTCAGCCTGCGCTACTCACGCCATGCAGCACAGCAGGCCTCAGCCTGCCGCTGCATTCAATGCCTGCTGGCCCTTCGCCATCAGCTGCGGCCAGCGCTTGAGCACGGCGGCGCGGATGCCGGCCTGGTCAATACCGGCCTCGGCGAGCAGGTCTTCGCGGCTGGCGTGGTGCTGGAAGCTGTCCGGCAGGCCCAGGTGCAGCATCGGCATCAGCACGCCTTCGGCATTGAGCAGCTCGGAGACGCCCGAGCCTGCGCCGCCGGCCACCACGTTGTCTTCGATGCTGACAAAGGCTTCGTGGCACTTGGCCAGCTCCAGCAGCATCGCCTTGTCGAGTGGTTTGACGAAACGCATGTTCACCACGGTCAGGCCCAACTCGCGGCCGACCGCTTCAGCGGCATCCACCGTGGCGCCGAAGCCGAGCAGTGCGATGCGTGCGCCGCTGTGACGTAGCTGCGCCTTGCCGATCGGCAGGGTGGTCAAGGAAGCATCCAGTGCGGTGCCGGGGCCGGTGCCACGCGGATAGCGCACCGCGGCCGGGCCCTCATAACGCAGGCCGGTGGTGAGCATCTGGCGGCACTCGGCTTCATCGGCCGGCGCCATCACCACCATGTGCGGTACGCAGCGCAGGAAGCTCAGGTCCAGGTTGCCAGCGTGGGTGGCGCCGTCCGGGCCGACCACGCCGCCGCGATCGATCGCGAACAGCACATCCAGTTTCTGCACCGCCACGTCGTGCACCAGCTGGTCGTAACCGCGCTGCAGGAACGTTGAATAAATCGCCACCACCGGCTTGGCGCCTTGCGTTGCCATGCCGGCGGCCAGGGTGACCGCGTGTTGCTCGGCAATCGCGACATCGAAGTAGCGCTGCGGGTATTCCTTGCTGAAGCGCACCAGGCCCGAGCCTTCGCGCATCGCCGGGGTGATCACCAGCATCTTGGGATCGGCCGCCGCCATGTCGCACACCCAGTCGCTGAAGACATCGGTGTAGGTCGGCTTCTTGGCGCCGGCCTTGGCCACCAGGCCCTTGCTCGGGTCGAACGGGCCGACCGCGTGGTAACCAATCTGGTCGCCTTCGGCGAGCTCGTAGCCCTTGCCCTTGGTCGTGATCACATGCAACAGCTGCGGACCCTTCAAGGTCTTCAAGGTCTTCAGCGCGCCGACCAGGCTGGGCAGGTCGTGACCATCGATCGGGCCGGTGTAGTGGAAGCCCATTTCCTCGAACAACGTGGACGGCACGAACATGCCTTTCCAGTGTTCTTCCCAGCGGCGCACGAAGCGCGCGGTGGGGTTGTTCTTCTTGTCGCCGAGGATCTTCTTGCCGCCCTCGCGGATCGCGTTGAGCGTGCGGCTGCCGCTGGCACGGCCGAGCATCTTGGTCAGCCCGCCCACTGCCTCGGAGATCGACATGCGGTTGTCGTTGAGGATCACCAGCAGGTTGGGTTCCGGGTCCATGCCGCCGGCGTGGTTGAGCGCCTCGTAGACCATGCCGGCGGTCATCGCGCCATCGCCGATCACCGCCACCACCTTGCGGTCGTCGCCGTTGCGCTGCGCGGCGATGGCCATGCCCAGCGCGGCGGAGATCGAGGTCGACGAATGCCCAACACCGAAGGTGTCGTACACGCTCTCCTCGCGCTTGGGGAACGGCGCCACGCCGTCCTTCTGCTTGACCGTGTGGATCTGGTCGCGGCGCCCGGTCAGGATCTTGTGCGGGTAGGTTTGATGGCCCACGTCCCACACCAGCTGGTCGACCGGCGTCTGGTAGAGATAGTGCAGGGCGACGGTGAGTTCGATCACCCCCAGACCCGCGGCGAAATGGCCGCCGCTCTTGCCCACCGATTCGATCAGGTAGGCACGCAGTTCGTCGGCGACCGCGGTGAGGTCGGCCTCCTCGAAGCTACGCAGATCGTCGGGAGTCTGGATGCGCGACAAGCGCGGATAGCGGGTGGAGTCGATCATCATCGTGTCAATGTGCTGAAGCCATATTGTCCTCCCCATGCGAAGGCCCGGCAAGCAAACCGGTTCAGGTGTCAGCTGGAAGTGATGGCTGCAGCAGCCGTGATGCGCGCGTGGCGTGGCTGCAACGCGTGCCTGCGACGAACTGTCGCAGTCGCATGCGGGCAAGCGCGAGCGCGGTCTAGAGCGAGAGCTTGGAGCGCTTGGGCAGTTGCGCCCGCAAGAACGCCATCTGGTCGGACAGGATGTTGCGGTTGGACAGGATCAGATGTTCGATCCAGCTCGGCCGGTAGGGCACGGCCAGCAGCGGCATGTGCGCCTGCTGCGGCGTACGGTTGGCCTTGCGCGAGTTGCACTGGAAGCACGCGGTCACCACGTTTTCCCAGCTGTCGCGGCCGCCCTTGGACACCGGCATCACGTGGTCGCGGGTGAGGTGCGGGCGGCTGAAGTGCTGGCCGCAATACATGCACAACTGCGAGTCACGCGCGAACAGGGCGGTGTTGGTGAGGGTAGGCGTGGGGTCGAGCGCGCGCGAACGGGCGTGGCCGCGTGCCGCAATGATCGGATGCAGCTCCAGCACGCTGCGCTCGCCGGTGAGGCGCGAGACGCCGCCGTGGATATGCATGCAGGGCTCGCCCAGCGTCCACGACACCGCATCACGTGCATACAGGCAGGCGGCGTCTTGCCAGTTGATCCAGTCCAGCACACGGCCATGCGCATCCAGGGAGAGCAGGCGCACGGTGGGCAACGGCGGGGATGCGGCGACAGCGCTGCCCGTGACCGGGGCGGCGAAGCCTCCGGGGACGATCACATCACCTACGTGCGTGTCTGTCTCCATCGGGAAAACAGCTTATACCCGATCGTTGACAGTTTGTGTATCGGGTGGATCTCGCGCGGTTGTTCGACTGTGTGGGTGGCGGCGATGTGTGCTGTGTAGCCATGGGTGCCCAGGACGATCCCGCGAATGGCCGCACAGCGCCTACAGGCGCGCGCGGCAGACACGGGCGCCATCGACAACGGCGCCATGCACCGTAGGAGCGCACTTGTGCGCGATGTGGCGTTACCGATAAGGCTACGAAGCGTCACCGGGAAAGCCTCATCGCGCAAGCGCGCTCCTACGCGCGGCTGGTTTCTGATGCGTTGGCGCGCCCAGCCCGGCCCTACGCTGGTTGCTGCAGGCGCTGGCCGAGCACGTCGGCGTCTTGCATCTCTCTAGAGGGTGCATCTCAAGAACACCAAACCCGCTCGCGCCCACGCTTTGCCAACGTCGGCCGCCTGCTGAGCTGGCGCGCTGGCCCGATCGGCCCAACGGCCTAACTAGCGGCCGCGAGGCGCAAGCGGCACGCGAGCCACGCGAGCGATGCACTTGCGCCTGCCATCGACGCACTTGTGGGAGCGCACTTGTGCGCGAAGGAGCGTTACCGATAAGGCTTCGAAGCGTCACCGGGAAAGCTCCATCGCGCGCAAGCGCGCTCCTACGCAAGCGCGCTCCTACGTAGGGCTGGCGTCCGGGTAGGGCGCTTTCTTCAGCATGGCCGAAGGGTGACCAGCCGCAAACGCTTGCACGCACACGCACGACACGACACGACAGCGACGCCCGCATCGACACCCGACAAGCCCCACTCTCAAGGCACAGCGGTCACGCAGGGCAACATCGCAGCGACACGGCTGCTCACCCCTGCCCAAACAACTCCGCTTCCAGCGTCATCAAAGGGGCGGCGCCGCTGCGGATGGTGGCCGCGTGGGTGAGGGTGCGCGGCAGGATCCGGGCGAAGTAGAAGCGCGCGGTCTCGCGCTTGGCGCGCTTGAACTCCTCGCCGTGCGCGGAGGCGTCGGCGGCGGCCACACTGCGTGCCCACCAATAGGTCAGCACCACGTAGCCCGAATAGAACAGGTAGTCGTAGCTGGCCGCGCCCAGTTCGTCCGGGTTGCGGGCGGCGCGGTCGAGCACGTCGCGGGTCAGCATCGCCCACTCGCTGGCCTTGTCGCGCAAGGGCTTGATGAACTCGGCCAGGGCCGCGTTGTCGGCATGGGTGTTGGCAAAGGTTTCCACATCGGCCAGGAACAGCTTGAGCCCGGCGGCCTGGCTGCTGGCGGTCTTGCGGCCGATCAGGTCCAGCGCCTGGATGCCGGTGGTGCCTTCGTAGATGGTGGTAATGCGCGCATCGCGGGCCAGCTGCTCCATGCCGTATTCGCGGATGTAGCCGTGGCCGCCGAAGCACTGCAGCGCGTGATAGGTGTTTTCCACCGACCACTCGGTCTGGCACGCCTTGGAGATCGGGGTGAGGAAGCTCACCAGCGTCTCGGCATCGGCGCGCTCCTGTTCGCTGCCGCCGCGGTGCGCCACATCGACCAGGCTGGCAGCATGCAGGGCCAGCAGGCGGCTGCCTTCGGTCAGCGCCTTGATGGTCAGCAGCATGCGGCGCACGTCCGGGTGCACGATGATCGGGTCGGCCGGCTTGTCGGGGAATTTGGCGCCGCTGAGTGCGCGCGATTGCAGCCGCTCGCGGGTGTAGCGCAATGCGTTTTGATACGCGCGCTCGGAGAGGCCAATGCCCTGCAACCCCACGCTCAGGCGTGCGGTATTCATCATCGTAAACATGGCCTGCAGGCCCTTGTGCGGCTGGCCGACCAGATAGCCTTGCGCGCCCTCGAAATTCATCACGCAAGTCACCGAGCCCTTGATGCCCATCTTGTGTTCGATCGAGCCGCAGTGCAGCGCGTTGCGCTCGCCCACGGTGCCATCGCGGTCCACCTTGAACTTGGGCGTGACGAACAGCGAGATGCCCTTGGCGCCGGGCGGTGCGTCCGGCAGCTTGGCCAGCACCAGATGCACGATGTTGTCGGTGAGGTCATGCTCGCCGGCGGTGATGAAGATCTTGGTGCCGGTGATGGCGTAGCTGCCGTCGGCGTTGGGCTCGGCGCGGGTCTTGAGCAGGCCCAGGTCGGTGCCGCAATGCGGCTCGGTCAGGCACATGGTGCCGGTCCAGCGGCCATCGATCAGCGGCTTGAGGAACACCTCCTGCTGCCACGCCTCGCCGTGCTGGCGCAGCGCTTCCATTGCGCCATGCGAGAGCAGCGGGAAGTTGCCCCAGGCCAGGTTGGCGGCATTGATCATCTCGCTCAGCGGCACGCCCAGCGTGTGCGGCATGCCCTGGCCGCCGAATTGCGGCTCGGCGGTAAGCCCGTTCCAACCGCCTTCGACAAACTGGTCGTAGGCCGCGCGGAAGCCGGGCGGGGTGGTCACCGCATGCGTGCTCTTGTCGAAGGCGCAGCCGATTTCGTCGCCAATGCTGTTGAGCGGGGCCAGGACCTGGGCGGTGAAGCGGCCGGCTTCTTCCAGCACGGCGTCGACGATGTCGGCACTGGCGTCGGTATAGCCGAGCCGGGCGAACAGTGCCTCGGCACCGAGCACGTCGTACAGGCCAAAGCGGAAGTCGGTCAACGGTGCGATGTAGCTGCTCATGCGGGATCCTTGAAGCGTGTGCGTGGAGGCGTGCGCGTCAGCGCAGCACGCCGTTGAGGCCCGGAGCCGGGCTGAGCGTGTTGCGCGAATCAACTGCGAACTCGCGTTGTTTCTTGTCCTGCGGGGTGGCCCACACCGTGCCCTTGAGCGTGTACGGCAGCGAGCGGCCACCGGCCAGCACATCGGCAATGGTGATGCGGCCGAGCGAGGCGGGCTGCAGGCTCACGGTCACCACATCGGCGGTTTCCGGGCCGATCGAAATGCCCACCGCCTGGTCGAGTTTGCCGGCAACCCCATCGCCCATGCCGATTTCCAGCGCGACGCGTTCGAAGCGCATCGGAATGCTGCTGTAGTTCTGCAGGCGCAACTCCACCGACCAGCCACCGTCCGGGCGCACGGTCAGCTGCTGGATGCGGGCAGTCGGCTCGGAGACACGGCGAACCGCGCCGCCACCGCAGGCGCTCAACAGCAGGCCGCACGACAGCGTCACGATCAGGAGGCGAAAGGCACGGTGCATGAACTCGGTTCCTTGGCGGGTTGGTGCATTGCCAAGAATACTACGCAGTACGGTGCCCGCCGGGCGGTGGCCGCCCTCAGCGCAGTGGCGCCGCCACGATCAGGGGCGCCAGGTCGTAGCCCATCTGCGTGGCGGTGGCCTTGAGCTGCTCGAACTGCGTGCGCGGCATCTCTGGCGAGCGCGACAGGATCCACAGGTACTTGCGATCCGGCTCGCCGACCACCGCCCACTGGTAGTCGGGATCGAGCGCAATCACCCAGTAGTCCGCCCAGACCAGCGGGATCCACGACAGCCATTCCGGCGCGAAGCGCACCCGGGGTGCCCGGCCACCGGGCGTGCCACGCCATCGGCCTGGGTCAGGCTGCCATCGGCAACGCGGCAGCCATTGCGCACCCCGATCAGGCCATCGTCGCGCAAGGTGTAGCTGGCGGTGATATCGCTGCGGCACTTCTTCTGGAACGACACCGGCAGATGGGCGATCTCGTGCCACTGCCCGGCATAACGCGAGATATCCAACGCCGGCACGGCGCGCACCGGTTGCTGCGCAAGGGCAGCCAGCGGCAGCAGGGCGGCGAACGACAACAACAGGCGAGGCAGGCGCATGCAAATCTCCAAAGGACGCGCGCAGGCTAGGCCATCGGTGCCTCCGCTTGGCGTGAACCGGCGCAAGAAACCCGGCTGCGGCTCAGCCCGAACACGACCTGCGCGCGAACGCTTGCCGAAATCCCGCACGCTCGTTATGATGCGCCTCCTCGCAACGCAGGCATCGCGTCGCAGGCAGTGGCCGAGTAGCTCAGTTGGTAGAGCAGGGGATTGAAAATCCCCGTGTCGGCGGTTCGATTCCGTCCTCGGCCACCAGTTCTAAGCATTGCAGCGCGGGCATTCGCCCCTTCTAGTCGCTGCTGATATCAGGAATTTTGAAGTTTACCTGCGCAGATTTGCACCAGGCGCGAAGGTTCACTCTTGCGTTGCATCTGGCGATGGCGTCCAGTGACCGATCCATTCCATTCGGTGCGACGTGATCGGGATGCACGCCAAGCCACCGTGTTGCAGTCACGCGCACCGGCGTGCAGGTGTTGACGCTGCGGCCGAATGAAGTGCCGCGTTGCGTGCTGGGCTAAGAGCGACTAACAAAACGTAGCGAGCAGTCGTCAGGTGGGTGCGGACGGCGCGGAGGAAACCGGAGTGTACGTGGGTACATGCCGATTCCGAGCACCGGCCGCGCCCGCCCGCCTGGCGGCTGCGCAGTCGTTTTGATAACTGCTCTAAAACCTGATTGCACGCGCTGGCCGTAGTGCGGCGCACGCCTGGCCTTCCACGACCAGGCCGCGATCCAGGTGGTGGAAGGGCTGCATCCGGTGGTGGATACGCTTTGGCTGATCCAGCGCGCCGAACGGCCGTTGTCTGCGCGCGCGCAGCAGGTGGTGGCCTGCATGCACGCAGTGTTCGTGCAGCAGGTGCCGGCCACGCAGCAGCGCAGTGCTGTGCAATCGCGCCGAAGCAGAAAGCGCTGAGCCAGTTGGGCCCGCTTGCGGCTACAGCAGCGACACGCAATGCAGCTGCGTCTCCAGATATTTGCGCAGGATGCGGTAGCAATCGCGGTCGAATGCACCGTGTGTCGCCTGCAAACGGCGTGCGCCCGCCAACGAGGTGGCGCTGCCCAGATAGTGCCAATCGCGCAGCACATGGAACTGGGTGCGTTGCGCGCCTTGCTCCTTCAGCGCGATGGCGCCGGGAAATGGCCACGCCGCCTGTTCCAGATGCTGCAGCACGCTGCGTAGCCGTTCTTCGTGCGCGTCCAAGGGCTCGGCACCATGGCAGGCGCCGCTGCAGCGTTTCAGCATGGCGCGGAAACAGGGCCGGCCTGCTTGCAGCCGCTCCAGTCCCAACAAGCCGTAACAAAGATGATGCTGGTCGGCGAGGCGGCGCAACGTTTCCTTGGCCGCACGGGGGCTGGAATACAGCCCGTACAACCAGGGCGCTGCCGCCGGATCGATCTCGGCGGAATGTTCGATCGACACCTCGCCGCGATACAGCCGGATCGAAAACTGGCGGGGGATCCGCCGCAGCTTCTGGTTGTACAGCGGGCGCAGGGTCTTGATCAGCTGCGACTCCAGTAGCTGTGCGCCGATATCACCGGCCATTTCGATCACCTGGATGCTGCGCGTCTGACGCAGCAGCGAGGCTTCGGCCGCGTTACGGAAATGGTCCATGACGCGGTTGCGCAGGTGGATGCTCTTGCCGATGTACAACGGCAGCGTGCTGCTCTGTCCATGGAACAGATAGACCCCGGGCGTGGCCGGCAAGGTCTCCAGTTCTGCGCGCAGATGCTCGGGGTAGGTGTAGTCCGGAGCGCCCCAGCTGCGCTTTGCCCGCTCAGCGCGCCCCACCATCGCCGGCCTCCTGTCTCGGTGGTAACGCGTTGCTTGGCGCGATACCCGGCGCGCAGTGCCGCCGTTCGATCAATGTGGTGCGGCGAGTAGCCGTTGTGGTGCATGTCATCGGCGGCGATGCTGCCAAGCACGCGTCTCAGTGCATGAGACGCGTGCGCTCGTCGCTCAGCAGGCTGTGGCCGTGGCGCAGCGCTGCGCGCACCAGGCCGCGCGGCGGTGAACGGTTTAGCGTTTTGTCGCAGCACAACCACCGGCAGGCGGACGGAAGTTGTGGCGATGCTGGCGGGCGCGCTATCGTCTCGCCCGCGACGGGCACAACCGATGCCGCACGCGGGTAGTCTTCACGGGGAGTCGCTAACGCCATGGAGCATGCACGACGCTGTCGACCGCCCGCCGTTCGATGGCAAGACGCATCGCGCACGCCTGCCGTGTTCCCGGCAGTGGTCCACTCCAACTACGTCAGACGCGATGCCCGTTGATCACAGTGGTGAGTCGTTTTCCTTCCTTGCCGGTGATGGCGAAATGGGCGCGCGGATGCGTGCGCACGATTGGAGTGGCTCGGCGCTGGGGCTGCCGTCGCAGTGGCCGCAATCGCTGCGTTCGGCGCTGTCGATCTGCCTGAACTCACCGGTGCTCGCCACAGTGTTGTGGGGCCCGGACCTGGTGATGCTCTACAACGACGCCTATATCCCGTCGATGGCCGATCGCCATCCGTGGGCGTTGGGCCAGCCGGTCTCGGAGGTGTGGGGCGCGTCCTGGGAACAGGTGGCGCCGCCGTTCCGCCGGTGTCTGCAGACCGGCGAAGGTTTCGAGCAGCGGCATGTGGAACTGCCGATGGTGCGTCGCGGCGTGCTGGAGACGACTTACTGGAACTTCAGCGCCGCACCGATCCGCGGCGAAGACGGCAGCATCGTGGGCCTGTTCAACCAGGGCATCGAGATCACCGAGACGGTGCGCGCCGATCGCCTGCGTGTCGCCGAAGCCGAGCGGCAGCGCCGGCTGTTCGAACAGGCTCCGGGGTTCACCGCGATCTTGCACGGCCCGGAGCATGTGTTCGCTTTCGTCAATGCCGCCTATCTGCGGCTGGTGGGCGGTCGCGACATGCTCGGCATGAGCGTGCGTGCCGGCCTGCCGGAGCTCGAAGGCCAGGGCTTCTACGAATTGCTCGACAGCGTCTACAGCACCGGCGAGCGCTTCGTGGCGTCGGCCGTGTCGATCCAGCTGCAGCGGACCGGTACCGGCGCCGAGCAGCGTTTTGTCGATTTTGTCTATGAGCCGGTCAAGGACGATGCCGGCCGCGTCACCGGCATCTTCGTGCAGGGGTTCGATACCACCGATGCGCAGCAGACGCAGCAGGCCCTGCGCGAGAGCGAAAAACGCTACCGCATGCTGTTCGAAAACATCGACGCCGGCTTCTGCATTGCCGAGGTCAAGTTCGATGCGCAGGGCCAGGCAATCGACCACCGCATGCTCGCGGTCAATCCGGCCTTCGAGCGGCATACCGGCCTGACCGATGTGGTGGGCAAATGGTCGAGCCAGTTGCTGCCCGGCATCGAGCAGGTGTGGCACGAGGCGTATGGCCGCGTTGCCCGTAGTGGCGAGCCGCTGCGCTTCGAGCGCGAGGCTGCACGGCTGGGGCGCTGGTACGATGCCCACCTGTTTCCGGCCGGCACCCACGACAATCACGTGGCGATGCTGATCGTGGACATCACCCAGCGCCGGCGGGTGGAGCAGCAGTTGCGCGACTTGAACGAGACGCTGGAGCAACGCGTTGTCGAAGCATTGGCCGAGCGGCGCCTGTTCGCCGACTTCGTCGATAGTACCGACGCGGCCGTGCTCGCTTGCGACCTGGACTTCACCATCCTGGCCCTCAACACCGCCAGCGCCCAGGCTTTGCGGCTCGCCTATGGGGTATCTGCGCATGTGGGCGACAACCTGCTCGGTCTGCTGGACGGCTTGCCCCAACATCGCGCGCAGGTGGCGCGCCACTGGGGCCGCGCGCTAAGTGGCGACGAGTTCCTGGTGCTGGAGGAGTTCGGCGACCCGGCACGCGCGCTGCGGCATTACGAAGTGCGCTTCAGCCAGCTGCGCGATCGCCATGGCGGACGAGTGGGCGCCTTCCAGGTGGCGCAGGATGTCACCGACCGCGTGCAGACCGAAGCCAGTCTGGAGGTGGCACGCGAGGCGTTGCGGCAGAGCCAGAAGATGGAAGCGGTGGGGCAGCTCACCGGCGGGTTGGCGCACGACTTCAACAATCTGCTGACCGGCATTTCCGGCAGCCTGGAGTTGATGCAGACACGCATGGGCCAGGGCCGCTTCGACGATGTGGAGCGCTACATCGCGGTGGCGCAGAAGGCGGCCGGCCGCGCGGCAGCGTTGACCCATCGGCTGCTGGCGTTTTCGCGCAGGCAGACGCTCGCGCCCAAGCCGACCGATGTGAATGCATTGATTGCCGGCATGGAAGACCTGATCCGGCGCACGGTGGGGCCGTCGATCGAACTCGCCACGGTGGCCGAACAGGCGCTATGGCCCGCGTTGGTGGACCCATCCCAGCTGGAAAATGCGCTGCTCAACCTGTGCCTCAACGCGCGCGACGCGATGCCGGACGGCGGCCGCATCACCATCGAAACCGCCAATAGCTGGTTGAACCATTCCGCCACGCAACAAAACGAAGTGCCCGACGGCGAGTACCTGTCGTTGTGCGTGAGCGACACCGGCACCGGCATGCCCGAAGACGTCATTGCGCGCGTGTTCGAGCCGTTCTTCACCACTAAACCGATCGGCGAGGGCACCGGCCTGGGGCTGTCGATGATCTACGGTTTTGCGCAGCAGTCCGGTGGCCAGGTGCGGGTGTCGTCGACCGTGGGCGAGGGCACCACCGTCTGCATCCACGTGCCGCGGCATCTGGGCGATGCCACCGGCGATGCGCAAGCGCGCACGCTGCCGGCGATGCCGCGTTCGCAACAGGGCGGGACCGTGCTGGTGGTGGACGACGAACCCAGCGTGCGCATGCTGGTGGCCGACATCCTGGAGGAGCTGGGCTATACCGCGTTGCAGGCAGTGGACGGCGCATCCGGCTTGAGCGTGCTGCAGTCCGATGTGCGGATCGATTTGCTGATCACCGATGTTGGCTTGCCGGGTGGCATGAACGGGCGGCAGATGGCCGATGCGGCGCGGATCGCGCGGCCGCGCTTGAGCGTGTTGTTCATTACCGGCTATGCGGAAACTGCTGTGCTCGGCGCCGGCCAACTCGCGCCAGGCATGGCCGTGCTGACCAAGCCGTTCGGTATCGATGCGATGGCGGCGCGCATTCGCGAGATGATTCGCTAGGTGTTCGCGGCAATGCTGCGGTGGCATCGCGTTGCCGCGCCTACGCGAGATGCACAGACAGCAGGGCGCTCTCGGGCGCCCGGTCTCAGGTCAATGACGTCAAGCATGAGCGCTCCCGGAGAGCGCATGGCCCTCCGGAAGCGCCGCGCGGTCAGCGATTGCCGCCGCCGCTGGACTGGCCGCCCTTCTTGCCGGCTTCGCGTGCTTCTTCCGAGCTGAATTCGTGTGCGTTGCCGCTCTGATGGGCTGCCTTGCCGCCCTTGGAGGCGATTTCCCGCTGCTTGTCTTCATCCATCGAAGCAAAGCCGCGGTTACTGGTGCCGCCCTGGTTTTGGTTCTGATTTGCCATGGAGAGTTCTCTTGGTTCGTTGCTTGGGGAATGCACGCACGCGTTTGCGTGGTGCGGGGCAGAGCATCGCGCTGCCTGCATAAAACGCACGTCGGCGATGCGCCAATCGCACGTGAGCGGATAAGCGAACTTGACGATTTTTCTTCACTCCCAAGAAACGGCGATGGCGATGGCTAGCGCGTAGGCATGTGGACGGATGCATCCGCGCTAGGTCGCGCATGCCCAGACCCACAGGCAGTCGCACGGCCGGCTATGCTGCACGCCCGGCACGAAATGGATGAGCATGCAGATGCGAGGTCACGCAGCGGCGATGGTGTTGGCAACGGCGATGGCAACCGGCCCCTGTGCCGCAGCGGCGCTGCCGCCCGAGCTGAGCGCGCACCTGCCTGCCGGCTATACGCTCATCCAGGCGGTTGATGCGGATGTGAATGGCGATGGCCGGCGCGATTACCTGCTGGCGTTGCGGCGCGCCGACGAAGTAGCGCAGATTGCCGCCGGCAAGGATGCACCGCAGCGGCTGTTGCTGGTCCTGATGCAGACGGCCGACGGCCGCTTTGTCGAAGCCGCGCGCAACGCGCAGGTGATCTTCAAGGCCGATGACGGTGGGCAGTGCGATCCGTTCGATTACGACGGCCAGGGGTTGGTGGCCAAGGGCGCCTATTTCACCGTGCAAAATGGCGTTGCATGCGGCCAGCACTGGACCGACTACATCACCTTCCGCTACGACCGCACGCAGCGTGCAGTGTTGTTCCATGTGCGCATCATCGAAGACTGGGTGACCAACCCGGACGCAGGGCGCGATGGCGAGGCACTGCGCCTGAGCCGGCACGAGGTGATCAAGGCCGACCGGCGCAAGCCGGTGACGCTGTCTGCCTACAGCCCCATCGGTGGCTAGCGTCGCGCTAACGTGATGGCGTGATCCGCAGGCGAGTGCCGGGCCTGGCATCGGCGTGTGCGACGCGTTTGCTGCGTTATCTGCGCAGCGCCGGTGTGTGGCCAGCGCCTGCGACGTGCGGCGAGCCCGCAGCGTGGTCGCGCGGCTCAGCCAGCCGGTTGCCGCGGCTCCGCGCCACGCCGGTACACAAACAGGCGTGGCGCCTTGGCGACGTGTACCGAGGCCTGGCGTTCGCCGGCAATCAATGAAAAACCGATGTCGGCCAGCATGCGCGACAAGCTGTTCGCATTGCCGCGGCCGGGGTCGCTGATCACGATCTCGCAGGCCGGTTTGGCCAGGTCGGGAATCAGCTTGGCCAGCAAGCTGGCGTGGCGGGTTTCGTAGAGCACGTCGCTGGCGATGATCATGTCGAACTGGCCCATGTCCGCCGCGCCCGCATCCCAGTCCAGGCGCCGGTACGGCACCGATTCCAGCGCATTGAGCGCAGCGTTGTAGGCCAGGAAGACTTCGGCCAGCGGGTGATGGTCGCTGGCCACGATGTCGGCGCCGCGGCGGCGCAACACCAGGCTGGCCAGCCCCAGGCCACAACCGAGTTCGAGAATGCGTTTGCCGGCCACCGGCCGGGTGGCCATCGCTTCGGCCAACAGCTGGCCGGCGGGCCAGACCTGGCCGAACAGGCTCCACTGCGCCGAGGAAATTCCCGCATCTGCGGCTGTCTGGTCGGGGTCTGCGTATTGCTGCTTGTCCGCCAACGCACGGATGCTGAAGGTGTGCTGCCCGAAGGTCAGCGCATGGATCTGGGTCTGATAGCCCGACATGGTCGCGTCGCGTGATCGCCAGGCGCGCAGGCCGGCGGAGAGAGAAGAGCGCGCAACGGCGCCAGAACGGCCGGACGAGACGCAGGAGCTGCGTGGTGCACGCGCATGCTACGGCAAACCCGACCGTGGCGCGTTAGCTCGCGCGGTGCGTGCAGGCAATGGCGCACAGCCCGGCGCTTGCATGCAAGCCGGTAGCTGCCGTTATGGGGCGCGGCATTGAAGGCGTGGAGACGAGGATGAAGCACTGGGTGTTTCTGGCGGTGGCAATCGTTGCGGAGGTGATGGCGACGGCGGCGCTCACATCCAGCGAAGGCTTCACCCGGCGATGACCGTCGCTGCTGACCGTGCTCGGCTATGCCGTGGCGTTCTATTGCCTGGCGGCGACGTTGCGGGTGATCCCGGTCGGCATCGCGTACGCGCTCTGGTCCGGGGCCGGCATCGTGCTGATCTCGTTGGTGGCCTGGCTGGTGCATGGCCAGCGGCTGGATCTGCCGGCCATGCTGGGCATGGCGCTGATCGTGGCCGGCGCGGTGGTCATCAACGTGTTCTCGAAGATGGCGCCGCATTGACGGCGCACGGCGGGGACAGGTGTCGCCGCGCGCCGGGCAAGACCGGCAGTTGTCCGCATCGCGGCAGTCCACACGCTCGGCAGCGAGAGTGCCGGGCAGTCACCCGGGCGCAGCTACGTTCGGCCGCAATCAAAGGTTGCATCGCGGTCATTTGCCGGTCTGGAAAGGCTCACGGATGTGATGGGGGCCTCACCGGGCTCGTCTAAACTAGCGCCACGGGAATGGCCCCGCGGAGAGCACGCACTTGAACGATTCCGGTTACGGAGAGCCACGGGCGCCATTGATTGGCGAATCGCAGACGCTTCCGGTCAGCAAGCATCGCTCGGACATCTTCTTTGCTGCGGTGGAAACCACCCGCATGCCGATGACGGTGACCGACCCATACCTGCCGGATAACCCGATCGTGTTCGCCAACCGGGCCTTCCTGGAAATGACCGGGTACGCTGCCGACGAAATCATCGGCAACAACTGCCGCTTCCTGCAGGGCCCGGAGACCGACCGCCAGGCGGTGGCCGATGTGCGTGAGGCCATCGACAACCGCCGCGAATTCGCCACTGAAGTGCTGAATTATCGCAAGGACGGCTCAACATTCTGGAATGCGCTGTTCGTTTCTCCGGTCTTCGATGACACCGGCAAGCTGGTGTATTTCTTTGGCTCGCAGCTGGACGTCAGCCGCCGCCGTGATGCCGAAGATGCCCTGCGCCAGGCGCAGAAGATGGAAGCGCTGGGCCAGCTCACCGGCGGCATTGCACACGACTTCAATAACTTGCTGCAAGTGATGTCCGGGCATCTGGAATTCATCCAGATGATGGTCAGCAACGGCAACGGCAGCCCCGATCGCATCGCGGTCAGCGCGGAGCACGCCGCCGCGGCGGCGGCCAAGGCCGCGACCTTGACCCAACAGTTGCTGGCGTTTTCGCGTAAACAGAAATTGCGTGGCCGGGTGGTGAATCTCAATGGCCTGGTGTCGGGCATGAACAATATGGCCGAGCGCGCGCTGGGGGGCGGCATCAGCTTGCGTCAGGCGCTGGAAGAACGGCTGTGGAATTGCCAGATCGACACGACGCAGGCGGAAGTCGCGCTGTTGAACGTGTTGATCAATGCGCGCGACGCGATGGCCAATGCCGAGCGCAAGGAAGTGATGGTGCAGACGCAGAATGTGGAGATCACCAGCCACGATCTGTCGATGTATCACCAGCTCGCGCCGGGCCGCTACGTGAGTATTGCGGTGACCGACAGCGGCTCGGGCATGCCGCCGGAAGTGGTGAGCCGGGTCATGGAGCCGTTCTTCACCACCAAGGAGGAGGGGCAGGGCACCGGCCTGGGCTTGTCGATGGTGTATGGCTTCGTCAAGCAGTCCGGCGGCACCGTGCGCATCTACAGCGAAGTGGGCGAAGGCACCACGGTGCGGCTGTATTTTCCCGCCTCCAGCGATTACGAAAACGCGCTGCCGTCCACCAAGAACCGTGCCTTGGACAAGGGTGGCAACGAAACCATCCTGATCGTGGAAGACAAGGATGACGTGGCGGTGGTGGCCAAGATGTTCCTGGAAGGCGCCGGTTATCGCGCGCTGTCCGCGTCGAGCGGGCGCGAAGCGATCGAGGTGCTGGAGCAGCATCCGGAAGTGGACGCCTTGTTCACCGACCTGATCATGCCGGGCGGCATGAACGGCGTGGTGCTGGCACGCGAAGCACGGCGGATGCTGCCCAAGATCAAGGTGCTGCTGACCACCGGCTACGCCGATGCCAGCATCCAGCGCACCGATGTGGGCGGTGCGGAGTTCGATGTGGTCAACAAGCCGTACACGCAGAAGGAATTGCTCAAGCGCATTCGCATGTTGCTGGATGGTCCCACCGGCGTTGGTTGAGTACGTGCAGGTGCCGGCGCGGCCTTGAGTACCCCGGCAGTGGCCCATCCGTGAACGGGTGGCCAGGCACACGCGCACTTTCAACACGGCATGACATCCGGCGGGGCATGCTCAGGCGTCATTGCCGAGGTGTCCCATGCACAAATTCATTTGGATGGTCATCGCCCTGCTGAGTCTGGTTGGCTGCGCCACCGGGCGTCTGTCTGACGAAGAGCGCCTGCAGCTGTACCGCGCCAACGCCGGCGCGCCGGTGCGCGATTTTCGCTACGGCAACAGCTTGGCCGGCTGGACCGCATTGGGCGGCAGTGCCTTGGCGGTGTGGACGCGCCCCAATCAGGCGTACTTGCTGGAACTGCGCGCGAGCTGCAACGAGCTGGGGTATGCGCCGGCCATTGCGATCACGCAGCGCTTTGGTCAGGTGAGTGCGCGCTTCGACAATGTGATTGCGCTCGGTGGCCCGGGGATGATCCGTATTCCGTGCCGCATCGAGACGATTCGCCCGCTCGACGTCAAGGCGATCCGTGCCTCGGAGAAACAACTACGCGAGGCCAGGATGCAGGAGCGCACGGAGGCGGAAGCCGGAGAGACTCAGCAGGACTGAGCGTCGGTGCGTACTCCGGCGAGTCTTGATGTCGGCCCGCTGGTCGGCGGTAGTGGCGATGCACGACAGCGCCTCAGCGCGAACATGCGCGCAATACCGGGTCAAACGCACGCTGCAGCCAATCAGCGCATTGCCGCGCTCATTCTTCACCCAGCGGATCGACATACCCTTCCGGCTTGTCGGCATTGCGTTCGAACAGGAACTTCTGCAGTTCCGCCTCGAGGAAGGCGCGGTGCTTGGGATCGCGCGGCGAGAGCCGGTTTTCGTTGATCAGCATGGTCTGGTGCGCAAGCCAGGCCTGCCAGCCGGCCTTGCCAATCTGCGCGAAGATGCGCTGGCCGAGCTCGCCCGGATACGGCGCAAAATCCAGGCCTTCGGTGTCGCATTGCTGGTACTGGCAGAACACGGTGCGGGACATGCAAAGTTCCTTGTATGGGGCGCGCGTGGTGTGGGCGATGCAGGTGTGCAGGCTCAACCAGCACACGGTGCGCTGGAGTGGCAGTGTAAGCCCGTGTCCTGTCAAAGCCGAGCCGCGGTTGTCTGCGCACCTGGTTGTCGTGCGGCGCGCGTTTACAACGCGTCGAGCAATTTACGGATCGGCGCCGGCAGGCCCAGCGTTGCAAGGTCTGCGCGTGCCACCCAGCGCAGGTCGTCGTTGTCGCGCAGCACCTGGCGCAGCGCGACCTTGCGCAGACGCAGTGGCTGCAGGTGCAGGCGGTAGTGGCTGAAGGTGTGCACGATCATCGGCATCGCATCGGCACGGTCGTAATCGCCATCGATATGCGCGGCGAACCACTCACGCAGGTCGCTGTCGGTTTCGGCTTGTGGCAGCGTCCACAGCGATGCCCAGATGCCGGTGGGCGGGCGGCGTTGCAGCAGGATCTCGTTGTGCGCGTTTTCCAGCAGTAGCGCGGTGGCCTCGCGCTCGGGCAATTGCTTGCCGGGCTTGGGCGTGGGCAGTGCCTCGACCAGGCCTTCGCGGCGCGCCACGCAGTCGTCCTGCAGCGGGCACACCATGCACGCCGGTCTGGCGCGCGTGCACAGCGTGGCGCCGAAATCCATCTGTGCCTGCGTGTAGTCGGCCAGGCGGCCGGCGGGCACGTGGGCGACATGGTTCGCCGCCAACTGCCATAGCTGTTTTTCCACGACTGGCAAGCCGGGATAGCCGGCAATGCCGTGGATGCGCGTGAGTACGCGTTTGACGTTGCCATCCATGATTGGAAAGCGGTCGTTCCAGGCCTGGCTGAGGATCGCGCCGGCGGTGCTGCGGCCGATGCCGGGCAGCGCCAGCAGCGCATCGAAATCGCGCGGCAACTCGCCTGCATGCAAGGCCACGCACTGCTTGGCGGCGGCATGCAGGTTGCGAGCACGCGCGTAGTAACCCAGCCCGGCCCAGTGCGCCATCACCGTGTCGTTGTCGGCGGCGGCCAGATCGGCCAGGGTCGGGAAGCTGGCGACGAACTTCTGGAAGTACGGGATCACCACCGCGACCTGGGTCTGCTGCAACATGATTTCCGACAACCACACCCGGTAGGGCGCGCGCGGATGCTGCCAGGGCAGGTCGTGCCGGCCGTGGCCGTCGAACCAGTGCAGCAGACGGTCGACGAACGCATCGGTGGTGAGCGTGGCGGGTACGGGCATGGGGTCTGCTGGCGTGGGAAGGCGAAGGGTCAAGGCGGTTGGTGTGCAAAAAAAGCGGGGTGGTGACTTCATCCCGCATGCGGCTGCGCGCTTCGTGCGAGCTGAGACGCAATGCCACCATCGTGCAGTGTAGGCGTCGGTGGCTTGACCTCGGCACTCAGCAGCGCACCAAGGTGCGTGTTTGCTGCGTGGATAGGCATCGCGCCTTATGGCTAGCTGCACATCCGGCCGCCCTTGATGGCACTGCCACGCCGGTACTTTGTCGATCAGACGCTGCAGGGTCGATCACGCGCTGCAGATGGCAAACCTGCGCCGCGCCAGAGGCGCATGCCGCAGCGCCTCCCGCTGCATCGGCTGAAGGTGGCCGCTGCAGCGCAATCCCGCAGCTGCCTGGCCAGTGCAGACGCAGCGCGGTGAATGCATCCGCGCAGCCATCTGGACCCCAGTGCCAGTACTGCATGCGTGCAGCACTGCAGCAGGCGTGGAGTCAGCTGCCCAGCGCTTCTGGCAGCAGCGCATCGACGAACGCTTCCGGGTCGAATACGCGCAGGTCTTCCGGGCGCTCGCCGATGCCGGCAAAACGGATCGGAATGCCGAACTCGCGGGCCAGCGCAAATACCACGCCGCCCTTGGCGGTGCCATCGAGCTTGGTCACCACCAGGCCGGTGACGCCGACGGCGGCGTGGAACTGGCGCAGCTGGGAGATGGCGTTCTGGCCGGTGGTGCCGTCGATGACCATCAGCACTTCGTGCGGCGCGGCGGCATCGATCTTGCCGAGCACACGGCGGATCTTGCCCAGTTCGTTCATCAGCCCGGTCTGCGTGTGCAGGCGGCCAGCGGTATCGGCGATCAGCACCTCGGTGCCACGGGCCTTGGCGGCCTGCAGCGCGTCGAACGCCACCGAAGCGGCATCGGCGTTCTGTCCCTGCGCAATCACCGCTACGCCGTTGCGATCGCCCCAGGCCTGCAGCTGGGCCACCGCGGCGGCACGGAAGGTGTCGCCGGCGGCCAGCATCAGGCTGTGGCCGTCGTCCTTGAAGCGCTTGGCGAGCTTGCCGATGGTGGTGGTCTTGCCGACGCCGTTGACGCCGACGGTCAGCACCACGAACGGCTTGACCAAGCGGTCGATCACCAGCGGCTTGGAGACCGGCTGCAGCAGTGCGATGAGGTCGGCGCGCAAGGCCTTGAACATGGCCTGGGCATCGACGAACTCGCGCGACTTCATGCGCTTGCGCAGGCCTTCGACCAGCGCGGTGGTGGCGCCGATGCCGACGTCGGCGGTGATCAGCGCGGTCTCGATCTCGTCGAGCAGGTCGTCGTCGAGCTTGGGGTTACGGGAGAACAGGCCGCCAAAGCTGCGCGCAAAGGTGCTGTTGCGCAGGCGCTCGCGCCAGCCCGGCTTGCCGGCCGGCGCGGCGGGTAGGCTGTCGTGGGTGTCGATGCCGCTGTCCTGCACGACCTGCGTAGACGCAACCACTGGTGTGGTGACCACGGGCGCTGCCGGGACTGGCGCGTATGCGGCGGGCGGTGTCGCTGCGGGCACCGCAGGCGCAGCCGGTGCAGGCACCACGGGCGGTACCGCCACCTGCGGCGTGGCTACTGGGGTCGGCGCTTGCACCGGTGCAGCAGGTGCGGCCTGTGGTGGCGGCGTAGGCACCACAACGACGGGCGTGGCGGTGGCCGGCGCGCTCGGCGCAACCGGATCCGGCAATGCCTGCAGCGCCGACGGCGCAGCGGCGGGCGGCGGCGTGGGTGCGCTGGGCACCGCGGCAATGCTCTGCGCTTGCCCGGTGCGTGCGGCGATGTCCTGCGCCAGTTGTTCAGCGGGTGCGGCTGGCGTTGCTGGCGCTGGCGTTGGCGTTGGCGTTGGCGTTTCTGCCGGCGTATTGGGCGCTGCCACCGGCGCGACCGGTGTGGTCGGCGCGCTGGCAGGCGGTGTCCGGGCGGGCGCGGGCGGAGCGGCTGGCGTGGCAGCCGATGGCGCCGTGGGGAATGCGGCTGCCAGTTCTTCCAGGCTGTAGCGCGAGGTCCGCGAGCTGTCGGGCGTGGTTGGCTTGTTGCGACGGAAGAAGCTGGCCATTGGCAACGCAGTAGGGGAAACGCGGAATTCTACCATCCGGGCCCGGTTCGGCCCTTGACGCGTCCTTCAGCGCAGCCAGCGCCACGGGGCTCGCAGGCCGGCTGTAATCCTGCCGGATTCTGCATCTGCGGCACACGCGGTCAAGGCGTATTGCCGCGGTCTTAGAGCTGGCCTTTCAGCGCCCGGTAGTCGCGCGGGGTCATGCCCACCGTGGCCTTGAATTGCCGCGCGAATGCGCTCTGGTCGGCAAAGCCGCAGCGCTGGCCGATGCTGGCAATGCTGTCGTCGCCGTACAGCAGGCGCATCGCCGATTCGATGCGCAACTTGGTCAGCAGTTGCTGCGGCGTCACCTGGAACACGCGGCGGAAATGCCGTTCCAGCTGCGCCACCGACAACCCGGCCAGGTCGGCCAGCGCCTGTACGCGCAGGTTGTCGCCGAAGTTGGCCTGCATGTGGTCCATCACCTGGCTCAGGCGCTCGTACGCCGAGTGACGGCTGTCCGGCTGGCCAAGATCGCGCGAAATGCCGACCACTCCAATCACCTCGTCGCCTTCGCACAGCGGGCGCTTGAAGGTGAGGCACCAACCCGGCAGGCGATTGGGATACAGGTGCACTTCCAGCTGGTTGTCGATAAGCTCGCCACACAGCACGCGGCGGTCCTGCATCATGTAGCTGCCACCCAGCGGCAGCGGGAATACCTCCAGCGGCGAGCGGCCGATGATCTCGCTGCGCAGCTTGCGCCCGAGCCGGCGCACCAGGGTGAGGTTGCAATGGGTGTAGCGGCCTTCGCCATCCTTGATGAAGAACACCACATCCGGCAGCGCGTCGAACAACGTCTGCATTTCCAGCGCGGGCAGGTTGAGGTCCATCGGAGTCATCGTGGCGGTCGCATTTGTCGGTCGCGCGAAAGGCGCGGCCCGACCCCGATCCTAGCGCAAACGCGCGGCTGTGAATCAGGTCGGCGATTGTGCGGATTTCCGCATTTGCGCCTCGCATTGCGCGCTAGTCGCCCGCGCGCCGTGGATGGGAGCATGGCGGCATGCACACCATCGACGTCATCGACTCCCATACCGCAGGCGAACCGACCCGCGTGGTCCTGGCCGGCTTCCCCGACCTGGGCGATGGCGACCTGGCGCAGTGCCGCGAGCGCTTCCGCAGCGACTTCGACCACTGGCGCAGTGCCATTGCCTGCGAGCCGCGCGGCTCGGACACCATGGTCGGTGCCTTGTTGCTGCCGCCACGCGACCCGAGCGCCTGCACCGGGGTGATCTTCTTCAACAACGTCGGCTACCTGGGCATGTGTGGGCACGGCACCATCGGCGTGGTGCGCACGCTGGCCGAACTGGGCCGCATCGCGCCGGGGCAGCACCGCATCGAGACGCCGGTGGGCACGGTAGGCGTGGCGCTGGCCGACGACGGCACGGTGTCGATCGACAACGTCGAAAGCTACCGCCACGCCGCCGGCGTGGAAGTGGACGTACCCGGGCATGGCCGCGTGCGCGGCGACGTGGCCTGGGGCGGCAATTGGTTCTTCATCACCGAGCAGGCGCCGTGCGCGTTGGGCCTGGCCCAGCAGCGCGAACTCACCGCCTACACCGAGGCGATCCGCCTGGCCCTGGAAGCGGCCGGCATCACCGGCGAGGCGGGCGGGGAGATCGACCATATCGAGATCAGCGGCGTGGCCCCGGACGGCAGCGGCGCGGCACGCAACTTCGTGCTGTGCCCCGGCTTGGCCTACGACCGCTCGCCGTGCGGCACCGGCACCAGTGCGAAGCTGGCCTGCCTGGCCGCCGACGGCAAGCTGGCCGAAGGCGAGCGCTGGCTGCAGCAAGGCATCCTCGGCAGTGCGTTCGAAGGCAGCTACCGGCACAGCGGGCGTGGCATTGCGCCGCGCATCAGCGGGCACGCGTTCATCACCGCGCGGTCGCAACTGCTGATCGATCCGGCCGACCCATTCGCCTGGGGCATCGTGGCCTGATGCAGCCGCCACCGCGCGCGCAGGGCGGTACCGGTGCAGCGCCTGCTGCGGCGACTGCCGTGCCCGAAGCCGCACCGCCATCACATAGCGACACGCACGCCACCGCCGCTTCAACGCGCCGCAGCTACGACCTGATCGTGGTGGGCGCCGGCATCGTTGGCGCGGCCTGCGCGGAGGCCGCCGCCGCCGAGGGCTTGCGCGTGGCGATCGTGGAACCGGGGCCGATCGGCGGTGGCTCCACCGCCGCGGCAATGGGGCACCTGGTGGCGATGGATGACGACCCCGCCGAGCTGGCCTTGTCGGCGTATTCGCTGCGCCTGTGGGAGCGGTTTGCCGAGTTGAGCGAGGCCGAATTCAGCCGGTGCGGCACGCTGTGGGTGGCCCGCGATGCGCGCGAACTGGCGGCAGTGCCGGCCAAGATTGCGCGGCTGGCCGCCGCCGGCCTGCGTGCCGAAGCGATCGATGCCACGCAGCTCTATGCGCTGGAGCCACACCTGGTGCCCGGCCTGGCCGGTGGCATGCGCGTGCCTGACGAGGCGGTGGTATATCCGCCGCGGGTGGCGCGGCATCTGGTGAGCCTGGCTTGCACCGCAGGCGCGCATTTGTTTGCCGGCCGCAAGGTCGAGCAGCTGCAGGCCGGCGGCGCGCGTCTGGACGATGGGCAGGTGCTGGCCGGGCCGGTGCTGGTCGCCAGCGGCGTCGCCTTGCCCGCCTTGTTGCCCGAACTGGCGCTGCGCCCGCGCAAGGGCCATCTGGTGATCACCGACCGCCATCCGGGCCTGATCCGGCATCAGTTGCTGGAACTGGGCTATGCGGATTCCGCACATGGCGCCGACGACAGCAGCGTGGCCTTCAATGTGCAACCGCGGCCGACCGGGCAGATCCTGATCGGCTCCTCGCGCCAGTACGGCGCGGACGACCGCACGCTGTCGATGCCGATCCTGCAGCAGATGCTGCAACGCGCCTTCGCGTATTTGCCGGTACTGCGCGAGCTGCAGGCGATCCGGGTGTGGACCGGCCTGCGCCCGGCCACCCCGGATGGCCGGCCGTATCTGGGGCCGGTGCCGGGCCGGCGCGATGTATGGGTGGCGGCCGGCCACGAAGGCTTGGGGGTCACCACGGCGCTGGGGAGCGCACGGGTGATCGTGGACAGCCTGCTCGGGCGCACGCCGGCGATCGACCCGGCGCCCTATGCGCCCGCCCGCGCGGTACAGGGCGTGGCGGCATGAGCGGCACAGTGCGCCTGCATGTGGATGCGCAGCCGGTGGAGGTGCCGCTGGGCGCCAGTGTTGCGGCCGCCGTGGCGCAGGCAACGCTGCAGTTTCGCCAGTCGGCGAGCGGGCAGTCGCGCGCACCGCTGTGCGGCATGGGCGTCTGCTTCGAGTGCCGGGTGCGCATCGACGGCATCGGCCAGCAACGTGCGTGCATGGTGGATGCACGCGATGGCATGCAGGTGCGCACCGATGGCTGAGCGCGTGCGCCATTTCGATGTGTTGGTGATCGGCGCCGGCCCGGCCGGGCTGGCGGCGGCACGGGCGGCCGCCAGCCACGGCGTGCAGGTGGGCGTGGTGGATGCGCAGCCGCGCGCAGGCGGGCAGGTGTGGCGCAGCGACGTGCAGCACGGTGCGCCGGCCGATGCACGCACGCTGCTGGCGCAGGTGGCCGGCGATGCGGCGATCACGCTGCTCACCGGGCTGCAGATCGTGCTGGCGCAACCGGGCTGGCTGTTGGCCGACGGCGCGCAGGGCAGCGTGCAACTGCATTACGCCGCCCTGGTGCTGGCCACCGGCGCGCGGGAACTGATGCTGCCGTTCCCCGGCTGGACACTGCCCGGCGTGACCGGCGCCGGTGCCGCGCAAGCGCTGACCAAGCAAGGCTGGCCGGTGCGCGGCAAGCGTGTGCTGGTGGCCGGCAGCGGGCCGTTGCTGCTGGCCAGCGCGGCCACCTTGCAGCGGCACGGCGCGCAGGTGTTGGGCATTCACGAACAAGCCAGCGCGGCGGCGCTGCGCGGCTTTGCGCTGCAGTTGTGGCACTGGCCGGGCAAGGCCGCGCAGGCGGTGGCACTGCGGCTGCAGCTGCATGCGGTGGCGTACCGCAGCGGCAGCGTGGTGGTTGCGGCACATGGCGACAGCCAGTTGCGCGAAGTCGAGATCGACAGCCCTGCCGGGCGCAGCCGCATGGCCTGCGATCAGCTCGCAGTGGGGTACGGGCTGGTGCCGAATGTCGAACTGGCGCAGTTGCTGGGCTGCCAGCTGGAGCTGTGCGGTGCGCACCAGCAGGTACAGGTGGATGCGCTGCTGCGCACCAGCGTGGCGCAGGTGTTTGCCGCTGGCGAAGCCTGCGGGATCGGCGGGCGCGATTGCGCGTTGATCGAAGGTGCGATGGCCGGGCACATGGCTGCCGACGTGCCGGACGCAGCGCAACACCTGCAACCGCAACGGCTTAAGGCGCGTGCCTTCGCCGCACTGTTGCAGCAGCACTTCGCGCTTGATCCGCGCATTCGCCGCCTGGCCCAACCGGACACGCTGGTGTGCCGCTGCGAAGACGTGCCGCTGGGCGCGCTGGACCCCTTCAACGATGCACGCGATGCCAAGCTGGCCTCGCGCTGCGGCATGGGCGCCTGCCAGGGCCGCATCTGCGGCAGCGCGCTGGCCGAACTGGGCCGCTGCCTGCCCGCACTTTCCACCGACGCCGGCCGCCGGCCGCCGTTGTTCCCGGTCCGCCTCGCGGCGCTGGCCGACTCCTTCACTTCCGACTCGCAAGGGAATCATCCATGAGCATTGCTGCGTTCTGGCACGGCGTGTTGCCGGCCATCACCACCCCGTTCACCGCCAACGGCGACATCGACCACGACTTCCTGGCCAAGCACGCCAATCAGCTGGTGGACGCCGGCTGCACCGCGATCGTGCCGCTGGGCTCGTTGGGCGAGGCCGCCACCTTGAGCGTGGACGACAAGCTCGCCATCCTCAAGACGCTGGTGACGGCCTTGAAGGGCCGCGTGCCGGTGGTGCCGGGCATCGCCAGTCTGGCCACGGGCGAGGCGGTGGCGCTGGCAAAGGCGGCAAAGGAACTGGGCTGCGGCGGGCTGATGGTGTTGCCGCCGTACGTGTATTCCACCGACTGGCGCGAGATGGGCGCGCATGTGCGTGCGGTGATCGCGGCCACCGATCTGCCGGTGATCCTCTACAACAACCCGGTGGCCTACAAGACCGATTTCGGCCCGGCACAGATCGCCGAGCTGGCGGCCGAATTCCCCAATCTGCAGGCAGTAAAGGAATCTTCCGGCGATGTGCGTCGCTTCGCCGCGCTGCAGGAATTGCTGGGCGATCGCCTGGCGCTGCTGGTCGGCATGGATGATGCCATCGTCGAAGGCCTGAGCATGGGCGCCAAGGGCTGGATCGCCGGCCTGGTCAATGCGTATCCGAAGGAGTCGGTGCGCCTGTTCGAACTGGCGCGCGACGGCGGCTACCCCGCAGCCAAGGAACTGTACGACTGGTTCCTGCCGCTGCTGCGCCTGGACACCGTGCCCAAGTTCGTGCAGCTGATCAAACTGGTGCAGGAAAAGGTGGGCCTGGGCAGCGAGCGTGTTCGCGCGCCACGCCTGGTGGTGGACGGTGCCGAGCGCGAGGCAGCGTTGAAGGTGATCGACCACGCCATCGCCACCGCGCCCAGCCTGCACTGAGCACGCGCCGCTGCCGTCGCGCGGCCCTGCTTTGACGCAGCCGCGGTGCGTGCTGCGTTGCATGGGCCGGTGCCGGTAGTGGTCCACGATGCAAACGGGTGGCACGTCGCAGGCGCGTTACCCTCATCCGCTGTTCGATCGCCCGTGCTGCGTGCGGGCGCTTCCACGCAACCGAAGGTGCTGCGATGACCCAGACTCTCCAACCCGTGCTGCTGGCCGGCCAATGGCAAGCCAGCCGCGATGCCGCCGGCAGTTTTCGCGCTGCCGACCCCACCACCGGCGAGGCGATCGGGCCGCAGTTCCCGGTCAGCGGTGCCGACGATATCGACACCGCTGTTGCGGCGGCGCATGCGGTGGCTGCCGAACTTGCCGCCGCACCGGCCGAACGGATTGCTGCATTTCTGGACGCATACGCGGATGCGCTGGACACCGATGCCGACACGCTGGTGGCGCTGGCCCATGCCGAGACCGCACTGCCGGCGCCCACGCGTTTGCGCGGCAACGAACTGCCGCGCACCAGCGGGCAGCTACGCCAGGCCGCTCAGGCGGTGCGCAGCTATAGCTGGACGCACCCCATCATCGATACCGCCGCCGATCTGCGCTCGCATCTGGCGCCGCTGGGCAAGCCGGTGCTGGTGTTCGGGCCGAATAACTTCCCGTTTGCGTTCAACGCGATTGCCGGCAGCGATTTCGCTTCGGCGATTGCGGCGCGCAATCCGGTGATCGCCAAGGCGCATCCGCTGCATCCGGCCACCAGCCAGCGCATGGCCGAGCTGGCGCATCAGGCGCTGTTGACTGCCGGGCTGCCGGCCGCGGCGGTGCAGTTGCTGTATCACTTCGACAGCGCGCTTGGCCTGCGCCTGGCCGGCGATGCGCGGCTGGGCGCGATTGGCTTCACCGGCAGCCGTGCCGGTGGCCTGGCGCTGAAGGCCGCCGCCGATGCCGCTGGCGTGCCGTTCTACGCCGAGTTGTCCAGCGTCAACCCGGTGTTCCTGCTGCCCGGCGTGGTGGCCGAACGCGGCGCCGCACTGGCACAGGAATTCTTCGCCTCGTGCACGCTGGGCAGCGGCCAGTTCTGCACCAATCCCGGCGTGCTGGTGGTGCCACACGGCGAGGCGGGCGATGCACTGGTGGCCGCGGCCACCGCGCACTTTGCCGGCGCCGCACCGATGGTGCTGTTTTCGCAAGGCGGCGTGGATGGCGTGCACCGCGGCGTGGAGACCTTGCGCGCGGCCGGTGCCCAGGTGCTGGCCGGGGCAGCGGCGGGCGAGGGCGGCTACCGCTATGCGCCGACCTTGCTCAGCGTGGAAGCAGACGCCTTCATCGCCGCGCCGCACGCGCTGCAGACCGAAGCCTTTGGCCCGGTGAGCCTGCTGGTGCGCACCCGCGACAGCGCCCAGATGGCGCAGGTGGCCGCCGCATTCGAAGGCAACCTAACCGGTACGCTGTACCGCGCCAGCGATGGCAGTGACGATGCCGCCTGGCAACAGATCGCGCCGGTGCTGCGCGCACGCGTGGGCCGGCTGATCAACAGCAAGATGCCGACCGGCGTGGCGGTAAGTGCCGCGCAGAATCATGGTGGGCCGTTCCCCAGCACCGGGCATCCGGGCTTCACCGCGGTGGGCATGCCGGGTGCAATCCGCCGGTTTGCCGCCTTGCACAGCTATGACGCCGTGCCGGATGCGCTGCTGCCGGTGGAGCTGCGCCAGCGCAACCCCGGCGGTGTGGCACGCCTGGTGGACGGGCAGTGGAGCAGCGCCGACCTCGGGGCGCATGCATGAGCACGCAGATCGGCGGGATGTCGCTGGACCAGGCCCGTGCGCAGCTGGCGCCGTGGACGCAGCGGGCAGCGCCGATCGGCGCAGACGAATACCAGCAGCGCATCGAGCGCGCACGCGTGCTGATGCGCGCGCAGGGCGTGGATGCCTTGCTGATCGGCGCAGGCACCTCGTTGCGCTATTTCAGCGGCGTGCCGTGGGGCGCCAGCGAGCGGCTGGTGGCGCTGTTGCTCACCACCGAGGGCGACCCGGTGCTGATCTGCCCGGCCTTTGAAGAAGGCTCGCTGGATGCGGTGCTGCAACTCCCGGTGCGCAAGCGCCTGTGGGAAGAGCACGAAGACCCGTATGCGCTGGTGGTGCAGGCCATGGATGAGCAGCATGCGCATGCCCTGGCGCTGGACCCGGGCATCGCCTTCGCGGTGCACACCGGTTTGCGCGCGCACCTGGGCACCGCGATCCGCGATGCCGGCGCCATCATCGATGGCTGCCGCATGTGCAAATCGCCGGCGGAGCTGGCGTTGATGCAGCAGGCCTGCGACATGACCTTGCTGGTGCAGCGGCTGGCCGCCGGCATTGCGCACGAAGGCATCGGCACCGACCAACTGGTGCGCTTCATCGACGAAGCGCACCGCGCGCTGGGTGCCGACAACGGCTCCACTTTTTGCATCGTGCAGTTCGGGCATGCCACCGCATTTCCGCATGGCATCCCCGGCGTGCAGCATCTGCGGGCCGGCGAGCTGGTGTTGATCGATACCGGCTGCACCGTGCAGGGCTACCATTCCGACATCACCCGTACCTGGATCTACGGCACGCCCAGCGACGCGCAGCAGCGCATCTGGGAGCTGGAACTGGCCGCGCAGGCGGCCGCGTTTGCCGCGGTGCGCCCGGGCGTGGCGTGCGAGGTGGTTGACCAGGCGGCGCGCGAGGTGTTGCAAACGGCCGGGTTGGGGCCGGATTACCGCTTGCCCGGGTTGCCGCACCGCACCGGCCATGGCTGCGGCCTGGCGATCCACGAGGCACCGTATCTGGTGCGCGGCAATCGCCAGCCATTGCAGCCGGGCATGTGCGCCAGCAATGAACCGATGATCGTGGTGCCGGGTGCGTTCGGTGTGCGCCTGGAAGACCATTTCTATGTCACCGACACCGGCGCGCAGTGGTTCACGCCGCCGTCGGTGGCGATCGATCAACCGTTTGCATGAGCCAGCACGCGCGCGCAGTGCGCTGGTGCGGTGACCGGCATGGTGAGGTCGATCTCGTAGGAGCGCGCTTGCGCGCGATTGGGCGTTACCGGGAGAGCTTCATCGCGCGCAAGCGCGCTCCTACGGTGCGATGGGTCGCGTCTCTTGGAGTGAATGCATGAACGTGTTGCGCCCTGTTGTTGTCAGCCTGCTTGACGCTGCGCTGTTTACCTTGCACCGCTGCAGTGATCAGGCGGGCGCCACGTGCAAAAACGACCTGGATGTCGTAGGAGCGCGCTTGCGCGCGATTGGGCGTTACCGGGACAGCTTCATCGCGCGCAAGCGCGCTCCTAAGGTGCCGGTGGGTCGCGTTTCCTGGAGTGGATGCATGAATGTAGTGCGCCCTGTTGTTGTCAGCCTGCTTGCCGCTACGCTGTTCACCTTGCACCGCCGCACTGATCTAGCGGGCGCCACGCGCAAAAACGATCTGGATGTCGTAGGAGCGCGCTTGCGCGCGATGGGGCATTCCCGGGAAAGCGTCATCGCGCGCAAGCGCGCTCCTACGGTGCCGATGGGCCGCGTCTTTTTTGGAGTGAATGCATGAATGTATTGCGCCCTATTGTTGTCAGTTTGCTTGCCGCTGCGCTGTTCACTGCCTGCAAACCGGCAACGCCCGGTGCAAGCACCGCCGCCGCAGCAGCGCCTGCACCCACCAACGAACAGGCGGCCAAAGCCTTCGATGCGTTGCTCGATCAGCAATGGCAATACCAGCTGCAGCACAGCCCGGAATTTGCCAGCATCATCGGCGACAAGCGCTACAACGATCGCTGGAGCGACTATTCGCTGGACGCCGCGCAGGCCGAGCGCGTTGCCACGGCCGCATTGCTGCGCAAGTTCGAGGCGGTCGACGCCAAGGCGTTGGACGAGCAGCGCCAGCTCAGCCTGCAGATGATGCTCGGCCAGCTGCGCGACCGGCTGGAAGGGCTCGACCTCAAAACCTATGAAATGCCGCTGGAGCCGGTCGGCGGTATCCAGCTGGCACTGGCCGGGTACGGCGATGCGTTTGCGTTCGAGAACGCCAAGGACTACCAGGACTACATCACCCGGCTGAAGGCGATTCCCACGGTGATCGACCAGGTCATCGCGGTGTCGCGCCAGGGAGCGAAGGATGGATTGGTGCAGCCGCGCTACCTGCTCGAGCGGCTGCCCGAGCAGATCGACAAGATCGCCGCGATGCAGGGCGCGCAGAGCCCGTTTGCCTCGCCATTGAAGAAGCTCGACGGCGCGGTGCCGGCCGACCAGCGCGCTGCCTTGCGCACACAACTGATTGCAGCAATCGACCAGCAGGTCCGGCCCGCCTACACCCACCTGGCGGCATTCGTGCGTGACGAATACGACGCCCAGGGGCGCGCGCAGGAAGGCATCTGGTCGCTGCCCGATGGCGAGCGCCGCTATCGCTACGCCATCCACACCCAGACCACCACCGACATGGCGCCGGAGGAGATCCATCAGATCGGCTTGAAGGAGGTGGCGCGCATCGAAGGCGAGATGGCCGTCATCGCCAAGGCGCAGGGCTATCCGGATCTGGCCAGCTTCCGCAAGGCCGTGGATGCCGACAAACGCCACTTCGCCAAATCCGGCGAGCAGATCCTGCAGCAATACCGGCAGTACATCGCCGCGATGCAGCCGGAGCTGCCCAAGCTGTTCGGCAAGCTGCCCACGGTTGCGCTGGAGGTGCAGGCAATGCCGGCGTTCCGGCGGACCGCACCGGGCGCGGAGTACTGGCAGAGCAATCCGGAAGGCAGCAAGCCGGCCATCGTGAAGGTCAACACCAGCGACTACGCCAGCCGCACGCTGATCAATATCGAAACCACCGCCTACCATGAGGGCGTTCCGGGCCATCACCTGCAAATTTCGCTTGCGCAGACGTTGCCGCTGCCGCCGTTCCGCCAGCAGGCCGGCTACAACGCCTACATCGAAGGCTGGGCGCTGTATGCCGAGCGGTTGGGCAAGGACATCGGCTTCTTCAAGGACCCGTACAACGATTACGGGCGGCTCTCCGGCGAGTTGCTGCGCGCCAATCGCCTGGTGCTCGATACCGGCGTGCACTACAAGCGCTGGAACCGCCAGCAGATGGTGGATTTCTTCCACGCGCATCCGTCCGACGACGAGCCGAGCATCCAGTCCGAAACCGACCGCTACATCGTCTGGCCGGGCCAGGCGCTGGGGTACAAACTGGGTCAGTTGCAGATCCTGGCCTTGCGTGCCGAAGCCGAAAAAGAACTGGGCACGCATTTCGACATCCGTGGTTTCCATGATGCGGTGCTGGGTGGTGGCGCAATGCCGCTGGCGATGCTGCAACAGCGCGTGCGTGCGTGGATCGTGCAATCGAAAGCGGCCATTGCCACGCGGGATGCACGCGGATGAGCGCGCTGACCATATTGCGTAACAGCGTCCTGAGCAGCGTAATCGCGGCCAGCCTATGCAGCGTTACGCCCGTGCAGGCGGCGGCACCGGCGTCGGTTGTGCAGGCGTCTGCCGCACAGCGCTTCAAGGCGTTGTACACGCGCGAATGGCGCTGGCGGCAGGCGCAGCTGGCGGGTGCGGTGGACGAAGACAACCAGGCCACCCAGAGCGGGCCGGCTGATCACCTGCCCAAGGTCGACGTGGCCACGCAGCAGATGCGCACCGCGTACTGGCAACAGGTGCTCAAGGAGCTGGATGCGATTCCGATGGCGCAGCTCTCGGCCGAGGATCAGGTGAACGCGCAGGTGTATCGCCAGCAGCTCGACGTGCTGCTGGACCAGCAGCATTTCCGCGCCTGGGAGATGCCGTTCAACAGCGACTCGGCGTTCTGGAGCGACCTGGGCTTCAGTGCCGAGGCCACCTTGCGCACGCGCCAGGATTACCAGCGCTATCTGAAGATGCTGGCCGATATTCCGCGCTACTTCGGTGAGCAGACCGACAACATGCGCGCCGGCCTGGCGCGCGGTTTCAGCCAGCCCAGGGTCACCTTGACCGGGCGCGATCAGTCCATTGCCGATGTGGTGCAGGCCAAGGGCGAGGCCAATCCGTTCTACGCACCGTTCAAGCAGATGCCTGCCACCCTGCCGGCCGCCGAGCAGGCGCAGTTGCGGCAGCAGGCGTTGCAGGTCATCGCCCAACACGTGGTGCCGGCGTACGCCAAGCTGCTCAGCTTCATACGCGAGGAGTACCAGCCACGCGCCCGCGACACTCTGGCCGGCGAAGCGCTGCCCGACGGCGCGGCCTATTACCGCGCGCAGATCCGTGAGTTCACCACGCTGGATCTGAGCCCGGAGCAGATCCATCAGATTGGCCTGCAGGAAGTGGCCAAGCTGCGCACGCAGATGGACCAGACCATCGTTGCCAGCGGCTTCAAGCCGCCAGCCGGGCAGGCGGTGTTTCCTGCGTTTTTGCAGTTCTTGCGCACCGATCCGCAGTTCTATGCCAAGACGCCGGAGGAGCTGCTCAAGCAGGCGGCCTGGATCGCCAAGCGCGTCGACGCCAAGGTCGGCGACTACATCGGCCGCCTGCCGCGGCAACGCTTCGCTATCGAGCCGGTGCCGCCGGAGCTGGCACCGTTTTACACCGGTGGCCGCGGTGGGCCGGGTATCTATCTGGTCAACACCTACAACCTGCCATCGCGCCCGCTGTACAACCTCACCGCGCTGACCTTGCACGAGTCATCGCCCGGCCACGCGTTGCAGATGCCGCTGGCCGCCGAAGCGCAGGACCTGCCGGAGTTCCGCCGCTACAGCTTCATCTCCGCCTATGGCGAGGGCTGGGCGCTGTACTCGGAGTATCTGGGCCAGGAAATGGGCATGTACGAGACGCCGTACGACCGCTTCGGCTATCTCACCTACCAGATGTGGCGTGCCTGCCGGCTGGTGATCGACACTGGCATCCATCACCAGGGCTGGACGCGTGCGCAGGCGATCGCGTATCTGCGCGACAACACCGCGCTCAGCGAGCACGAAGTCACCACCGAGGTGGATCGCTACATCGCCTGGCCGGGCCAGGCGCTGTCGTATTACCTGGGCGAGTTGAAGATTCTGGAGCTGCGCCGCAAGGCAGAGGCGGCGCTGGGCGAGACGTTCGACCTGCGCCACTTCCATGATGCGGTGCTGCAGACCGGCTCGGTGCCGTTGCCGGTGCTGGAAGCGCGGATCGACCGCTTCATTGCCGATGGTGGTGCTTCGCCGTATCCGGATCCGCGCGCCGGCTCCGATGCCGATGCCAAGGTGTCGGCCAGCGACTGAGCTGCTTTGCCTCATGCCGGCGCACGCCGCGCGGTTTCACTGCTTTCCTCTCTGGGGGTGACGTATGACCACACACGGTGCGAGCGCACAGGGCAAGTTCCACAAGCGGCTCAGCCTGACCGACCTGACCTTCATCGGGCTGGGCTCGATCTTCGGCTCGGGCTGGCTGTTTTCCGCCAGCCACGTGTCCTCGATCGCCGGGCCGGCCGGCATCGTGTCGTGGATTCTCGGCGGCATCGCGGTGTTGTTGCTGGGGCTGGTGTATTGCGAACTCGGCGCCGCGTTGCCACGCGCCGGCGGCGTGGTGCGCTACCCCGAGTACTCGCACGGGCCCTTGCTCGGGTCGTTGACCGGCTTCATTACGTTGATTGCGTTTTCCAGCCTGATCGCAATCGAAGTGGAAGCGGCGCGCCAGTATGCGGCGGCCTGGTTCCCGGCGCTCAGCCAGGCCGGCAGCACGCATCCCAGCCTGCTGGGCTGGCTGGTGCAACTGGCGTTGTTGCTGCTGTTCTTTGCGCTCAATTACTTCAGCGTCAAGACCTTTGCGCTGGCCAACAACATCGTCAGCGTCTTCAAGTTTCTGGTGCCGATCCTGGTGATCGTGCTGCTGATGAAGCACTTCAATGCCGACAACCTGAGCGTGCATGGCTTTGCACCGTCGGGCATGGCCGGGGTGGAAACGGCGATCTCCGCCGGCGGCATCATCTTTGCGTACCTGGGGCTCACCCCGATCGTCTCGGTGGCCAGCGAGGTGCGCAACCCGCAACGCAATATTCCGATCGCCTTGATCCTGTCGGTGGCGCTGTCCACGGTGATCTACGTGCTGTTGCAACTTGCCTTTCTGGGCAGCATTCCGGCCGCGCAACTGGCGCAGGGCTGGAGCGGCATCGACAAGGCGTTTTCGCTGCCGTACCACGACATCGCGCTGGCGCTGGGCATGGCATGGCTGGCCGCGCTGGTGATCTGCGATGCGATGGTGTCGCCCAGCGGCACCGGCAACATCTACATGAATGCCACGCCGCGCGTGGTGTACGGCTGGGCGCGCAGCGGCGGGTTTCTGCCGGTGTTGACGCGGGTGGATCCGGCCTCGGGCATCCCGCGGCCGGCGTTGTGGCTGAGCCTGGGGTTGTCGATCTTCTGGACCTTGCCATTCCCGTCCTGGGAAACGTTGATTGGCGTGGTGTCGGCCGCGTTGGTGCTGAGCTATGCGGTGGCGCCGGTCACGGTGGCCGCGCTGCGGCGCAGTGCGCCCGGCCTGGCGCGGCCGTTCCGCGTGCGCGGATTTGCGGTGCTGGGGCCGCTGTCGTTCGTGGTGGCCGCGCTGATCGTGTACTGGTCCACCTGGCCCACGCTGTCCTGGCTGCTGGGCCTTCAGGTGCTCGCGTTCGCGGCGTACGTGCTGTATCGCCTGCCATCGCGCGCGGGCAGGGCCCGGCTGTTGCGCCAGGTCCGCGCGTCGCTGTGGCTGATCGTGTTTTTCGTGCTGGTGATGGCGGTGTCCTGGGCAGGAACCTTCGGTGGCCATGGCTGGATCGCGCATCCGTTCGACACGCTGAGCGTGGCGGTGATCGCCTTCGGCATCTATCACTGGGGCGCGCGTAGCGGCCTGCGCAGCGACGAACTGGCGCTGGAGGAGGACGATGGTGAGTGAGCACTGCAAACGCACCTACGTGCGGCAGTGGTTGCGCGGCGTGGTTGCCTGCGCGGTGCTGCTTGCTGCTGCGGCGCAAGCCGCGCCAAGCGTGGCCGACTACCAGCGGTCGCTGGGCCTGCGTGCGCAGTGGATGACCTTGACCGAGAACGTGAGCTGGCCGGCGCAATGGCACGACGCTGAGACGTTCTACTACCGCAAGACCGTGCCGGGCGGGTTTGCGTTCATGCGCGAAGACCTGGCCACGCTGCAGAAAACGCCCGCCTTCGATCACGCGCAGCTGGCGCATGGGTTGTCTGCTGCCGGCGGCAACAGCGTCACCGCGACGACGCTGCCGTTCGAGCGTTTTGCGTATGCCCAGGAGGCCGGGCGTGCCGATGGCGCGGTGGAGTTCGAGATCGGCGAGACCAGCTGGCGCTGCACGCTGACCCGCTACCAATGCGCGCCGGTGGCTGCCACCGCGCAGCCGCGCCCACGCGGATTTGGCGTGGTGCGCGATCCGGCTGTGGCGGCCGACGCCACGCCACGGCGCTCGCCCGATGGTGCGTGGGAGGTGGTGGCCGATGGCTGGAATCTGCAGCTGCGGCGCGTGGCCGACGGCCAGCGCACGCGGTTGAGCAGCGACGGCCGGGCCGAGGATTTCTATGATCTTGAAAGCGTCGCCTGGTCGCCGGATTCGCAGCACCTCGCGGTGTACCGCGTGCGCCCGGGGTATGCGCGGCGGGTGACCCGCGTGGAAGCGGCGCCGCCTGGTGGCGGGCAGCCGGTGGTGCACACGCAGCTGTACCCAAAGCCGGGCGATGCGGTGGACGTGGAGCGGCCGGTGCTGTTTGCACTGGATGGCAGCCGGCGTGAGGTGGACACGGCATTGTTCGGCAACCCGTATGCGCTGTCGCCGTTGCAGTGGCGTAGCGATAGCCGCAGCGTGAGTTTCGAGTACGTGCAACGCGGGTTTCAACGCATGCGCGTGATTGCGGTGGACGCGCAGACCGGCCGGGCACACGTGGCCGTGGGCGAGGACGCGCGCACGTTTGTGTATGCCGACCGCAGCTTTCGCCACGATGTCGAAGGGCGCGGCGATGAGATCCTGTGGATCTCCGAACGCGACGGCTGGCGCCATCTGTATCTGTTCGACGGCCGCAGCGGCAAGGTCAAACGCCAGCTCACCCGCGGTGCGTGGATCGTGCGCGATGTGCTGCGCGTGGACGATGCACAACGCCGCATCTGGTTCACCGCCAGTGGCATGGATGCTGGCAAGGACCCGTACTACCGCCAGCTCTACAGCGTGGATTTCGATGGCCGTCAGCTCACCCGGCTGACCCACAGCGACGCCGACCACGACGTGGCGATTGCCCCGGATGGGCAGCATTACGTGGATACCTATTCGCGCCCGGATCTGCCACCGGTGATGGAGCTGCATGCCATCGATGGCCGCCTGCTGCAGCAGGTGGAGCAGGGCAGCATCGATAAACTGCAGGCCGCCGGCTGGCGTGCGCCGGAGACCTTCGTGGCCAAGGGCCGCGATGGGCGCACCGACATCTGGGGCATGGTGGTGCGCCCGCGCGATTACGACCCGCGCAAGAAGTATCCGGTGATCGAAAACATCTACGCCGGGCCGCACGACTCCTTCGTGCCCAAGACGTTCTGGCCATTCGGCTATCACTCCGGTGGCGACAAGCAGATCGGCATGCAGGCGCAGGCGGACCTGGGCTTCATCGTGGTGATGATCGACGGCATGGGCACCGCCAACCGCTCCAAGGCCTTCCACGATGTGGCGTGGAAGAACCTGGGCGATTCCGGCTTTGCCGATCGCATTGCCTGGCACCGTGCGCTGGCCGCCAAGGACCCGTCGTACGACATCAGCCGGGTCGGCATCTATGGTGCCTCTGCCGGCGGGCAGAGCACCCTGGGCGCGCTCGAACGCCACCCGGAGTTCTACAAGGTGGGCGTGGCGTTTGCGGGCTGCTACGACAATCGCATGGACAAGATCAGCTGGAACGAGCAGTGGATGGGCTGGCCGGTGGATGCCAGTTATGCCGCCGCATCGGGCGTGGTCAATGCAGCAGCGCTGCAGGGCGATGTGTTGCTGATCGTCGGCGAGCAGGACAGCAATGTGGACCCGGCCTCCACCGCGCAGGTGGTGGATGCGCTGATCAAGGCCGGCAAGGATTTCGACCTGCTCAACGTGCCGGGTGGCGAGCATTCGGTGGGCCGCTCCAGCGGGCCGATCGACTACGTGCAGCGCCGCCAGTACGACTTTTTCGTTCGCCATCTGCGCGGCGACGCCACGCCGCGCTGGAATGCCACTGCCCAGGAGGCCCGTTGATGCGCCTGTTCCTTTCCCCTGGCGCCGTGCGCCGCCGTGTTGCGCAGGTGCTGCTCTGCACGCTGGCACTGCTGGGCGGCCCCGCTGTTGCCAATGCTGAAGAACTGCCACGTTTCGTCACCCAGAACGGCCGCCACGCCTTGCTGGTCGACGGCGCGCCGTACACCATCCTGGCCGCGCAGCTGCACAACTCCAGCGCCTGGCCGGCGGTGCTGCCGCAGGCGCTGGACCAGGTGGTCGCGCTGCATGCCAACACGGTGGAAGCGCCGGTGTATTGGGAGCAGTTCGAGCCGGCGCCGGGGCGGTTCGATACCACCAATGTGGATGCGTTGATCGCCGGGGCACGCAAGCGCGGCCTGCGCGTGGCGCTGCTGTGGTTCGGCAGCTGGAAGAACGGCCAGATGCATTACGTGCCCGAGTGGATCAAGCGCGACGACGCGACTTACCCACGCATGCGCGACGCCAATGGCGAGCCGGTGGACGTGCTGTCGCCGCACGTGGCGGCCAATGTGCAGGCCGACGCGCGTGCATTCACCGCGCTGATGCAGCACCTGCGCAAGGTCGATGGCGACCGCCACACCGTGATCGTGGTGCAGGTGGAAAACGAGCCCGGCGCGATCGGCACCGTGCGCGATCACGGCCCGGCCGGCGAAGCGGCATTCGCGCAACCGGTGCCGGCCGCCATTGCCGCGGCGCTGGGCAAGCCCGCCGGCAGTTGGCAGCAACTGTTCGGTGCGGAAGCGGCCGAAGCGTTCAATGCGCATGCCACCGCCGCGTATATCGAACAGGTGGCCGCAGCCGGCAAGCGTGCGTATCCGCTGCCGCTCTACGTCAACACCTGGCTGCGCTACAAGGGCAAGCGTTACCCCGGCATGGATTACCCCTCCGGCGGTGCCACGGTGAATGTGTTTGCGCTGTGGCGCGCGGCCACGCCGTCGATCGACTTCATCGGCACCGACATCTACACCAGCGACTACGGCGAATACACCAAGGTCATCGGCCAATACGCGCGCCCCGACAATCCGGCCTGGGTGTCGGAGACCGGCTTCGAGGCGGCGACGGCGCCGTATCTGTTTCATGTGCTGGGGCAGGGCGGGATTGGGTTCTCGGTGTTCGGTATCGACGGTAACCCGGACAGCGGGGCCAACCGCGCGGCCATTGCCGCGCACGCGGCCAACTTCCGCCAGCTGGCGCCGCTGCAACGCCTGATTGCCCAAGCCAATCTCGATGGCCGCCTGCAGGCGGTGGCCGAGCAGCCGGGGGCGCCGCAGCGCACGCTGCGTTTCGGTGACTGGGAGGCCAAGGTGTCGTTTGGCGCGCCGCTGTGGGGCGATGCGCCGGCCATCCTGCCGGGCACCGACGATCATGCCGGCCGGCTGCTGGTGGCGCAGCTGGGGCCGGAGGAGTTCCTGGTCACCGGTACCGCAGCGCGGATTGAATTTGTCCGCAGCGCGGCCGATACCCGTCATGGGCAGCTGTTGCAGGTGGAGCAGGGCCGGTATGTCGACGGGCGCTGGCAGATGGAGCGCCAGCTCAACGGCGACCAGACCGACTACGGGCTCAATTTCGGCCGCACCGATGCGGCTGGCCAACCGCCGCCGGTATTGCGGGTGCGGGTGGGCAGCTACTGAACGCGTAGCGGCTGCGGATTGGCCGCCGGTGATCGGCCGGCCGTGATGTGCTGGACGGGTGTGGCGCCTGGCTGGCGGTTCGCATCGCCCGGTTGATGGTTGCAGTAGGCGTTTGTCGTTTTTTCCTTGTTCTCAGTCCGGAGCCACCATGAGCATCAGCACCATCGCCAGTTCCGGAATGCAGGTGGCCGCCCTGCGCCAGCAGGTGGCCGCCAGCAATGTGGCGCGTCAGCCGGTGGAGGGCAGCCCCCGCCAGGCCGTGGCGGCGAGCACGCAGGCCGGCGGCGGCGTGACTGCCAGCGTGGTGGATGCGGCGGCGGATCCGTCCGCATTGGCCACCGATCTGGTGGCCGGCCTGTCGGCGCGCAACGATTTTCAAGCCAACGCCAATGTGCTGCGGCGCTCCGACGAAGCGCTGGGCAGCCTGTTGGACGTGCTGGCCTGAAGCAGGCGCGGTTCGCGGGCGTGAGCGCAATGCACGTGCGACACGCCGCAGCGGCTCACGGGGAAGGTGCGCCAAGCACCTGTTGCGCATCGACGATATCGATGCCTTGCAGTTGCCCCAGCAGGCTGTCGAACCACGGTTTATGCATTGCGCCAACGATCACTAGTACCCGTGCGCCTGGACGGTCGCCGAAGCTGGTGCGGATGTTGGAGACCATGCGCAGGTTGCGCGCTTCCCAACCGGCCACATACCGCTGCCCGTAGTGCTCCGGTGAGCTGTCGCGGAGCGCCGCGCGGAAATCGACATCCACCGCGAGCTGCGCGTTGCCGGGCGCATTGATCGCGCGATACAGCTCCAGCAGGCGGCCCTGCGATGCCAGCGCATCTTCCTTGTCGCGCATCGGCTTGGCGCGGGGTGCGGCCTGTTCCCACTGGGCCTGGATCACCTTGCCGTACGCGGCCGGGTCGCCCAGATCGATGTTGTCGCCGGTGTGGTCGTCCACCGGATACACCCGCTGCAGGCCGAGCTGCGTCGCCAGGCGTGCGGCAATCTGCTGGCTCTCGTTGGGGCGGTCCTGATACGCGCGCAACCAGGTCACCAGCGCCGGGTCCAGGCTATCGCCTGCACGTTGTTCGGCGGGCCGGCAGTTGCATCCATTGCACGCTGGCCGATGCAGGGTCGCCTGCAGCCAGGAACACCGCGGCCAGGTGGCGGCGCTGCGCGGGTGTGGATGTGCGCGCCATGGTCTTCAACAGCGTGCGCGTCTGAGCGATTGCCGAGGGCACGTCCAGCCCGGTGGCGGCCTGCGCGGCGGCCGTGTCCGGGCAATACGCGGCCACGTCCTCGGCCAGATACACCGCTGGATGCCGCCGCATCAGGTCGCAGGTTTCGCCAGACAGCCCTTCAATGGTGATGATGTCCGGCTTGAACGCGGCAAGGCGCTCCAGCAGCGGTTGCAGGCGCGCGGTGCTGACATCGCTCCCCTTCGGCAGCTGCGACAGATGCACGCTCCCCAACACCAGAACCGGCGTGCGCGGGCCGGCCATCTCCGCATCCAGCGTGGACAGGTCAACGTGTGTGGCCTGCGCCTGTGCGAGGCCAGGCAAAATAAGCGCGAACGACAGTGCCCATCTAACCATATGCAGATGCATCTTCATTCCTTGGGGTGGTGCGCGGATGCGGAACCGGTGAACGTGCCGGCCTGCAGATGGACGCGGCGCCGCGTGTGGTTGCGTTGTCGTTCGGTCTGGGGGTGATCGCAGTGCGCTGTGGAGCCGCTGGTGCGCGACGAGTGTCGTCGCCGCGCACGCTTGGAAACAATAGGCGATAAGTCACTGCGCCTGATGGCTGTGGGTGCGCGGGGTTCGCAGGCGGCCCGTTGCCGTTGAGTGCCTGTGCTGCGTCGTTGCTGATGCAGCTGCCTGATGTGCGTTGCGCTGTGTCGCTTGCGATTTAGCGATGTGGGTTCCTGCACGGTTGTTATTGCGGTGAGTCCGGGGCGCATGTCCGCATGCCACGCAAAGGGTCGGCAGGCGCTGGCATCTGCAACGTGCAAGCGCGTGACGTGTCTGGCACCGCGCGCACCGTGCATCCACCCACGTCGTCTTGTTGGTGGCATCCAGGCCGCTAATGATCCCGTCCGCGGTGACGCGAGCACCCGTCAAAGACTGCCTACGCTGATAACCCCGCTGGTTCGCTACGCGCGATGCCCCCACATGCCTGAGCTCCACGTGCCTGCAGCCTCCAGCGCGCCTATGCAGACTTCCGCACCCCTGCCAGGCAGCGGCCACAAGACGTGGCGCCAGTGCGCGCGCACGATGCGAAGTCGAGACTCGAATGGGGCGCAACGATGGACCGTCGAACGTTTCTGCGGCAGGGGATTGCCGCCACCGCCGTGGTGGGCGTGGCGGGTGCCAGTGCGGTACCGGCTGCGGTGGCCGGCGACGCCACGCCTGTGCCGCTGCGTCCGCGCCTGGAAGCGCTGCCTTCGGCGGCGCATGTTGGCAGCACGCTGTGCCGGTTTCGCCACCTCGAGCAGGACTGGACCGTCTACGAGCATCTCGACGACCCGCAAGGCCAGCTGACGCTCCGGACCGACAGCGGCATGCTGCGCCTGGACAAGCGCACCGAGCCTGCCTATCCCGCCGCAAGCAAACCGTATTTCGGCCTGCCACTGGCCGAGTTGGCGATGGCCGAAGCGGATCTGCTCGCCGACCGCTTGTTGCGCGATGGCGACCCGGACGAGGCGCAGGTGCGCGACGTGGCGCCACCGCCGGCCTCGCTGCTCGATCCCAAGGACAATGGCGGGCGCTGGCCTTGGACCACCTTTGTCGGCACGCGTGAAGCGCTCGACACCATGCCCATCCTGCCCAACGGCCGCAGCCGCACCTCGCGCCCGGAACACGCCTTCGCTGAGTTGGGCGACGAGGCGCTGATCAAGCGGCGCGAGGAGGGCATACTCGGTGGCTGGATGCCCGCAGTGCGCAAGGTCATGCGCCACGATGGCCAGGCCGATACGTGGTACGACGTGCTGGTGTTTGCCGATGTGCGCGCCACCGATCGCTTCGTGGTGCAGACCTGGCACCGGACCATGCAGGTGAAGGGTGGGCAGATCGTGGCGGTGCACTACACCCACAGCTACCCTGCGTTCGGCCCGGTGCGTGGCGAGGCCAGTGCCGAGCAGTTCTATGCGGCGCTGCTCGATTTTGCCGCGTACTGGCAGCACGCACTCAACGGCACGGTGCAGGCGCAGCTGCCCGATGCCAGCTGGAACGACATGGCGCAGTTTGCGTTTGCGCGCGAACTGGTGGTGCGCCCCGGTGGCGACTACCCCAAGTACGGCGCAGTGGAGCGCGACTACTACGGCAACGAGTACGATGGCTTTCAGGACACCTTTACCAGTTCCTTCTACGCCAACCTGGAGTGGGGGCGCTTCGACCAGGCCGCCGCGGTGCTGGACAACTATTTCGAGGGGTTCGTGCAGGACGACGGCCTGCCGAACATGCGTGGGCCGGAGGTCGGGCAATTCGGGCTGAGCTTGTCGCTGTTGGCGCGCTATCTGCAGTACACCGGTGATGTCACGCGCCTGCGCCGGCATCTGCCCAGGATCACCGCCACCGCGCAGGTGTTATGCACCTTGCACGACCAGGCGCTGGCGTTGCCGCGTAACGCCCATGGCCACGGCCTGCTGCATGGCTGGAACGAATCCGATGCCTGCCTGTTCCCCGATCCGTCGCTGTGGTGGAAGCCGTATTACGCCAATAGCGCGCTGACCATTCGCGGCTGGGAAGACATCGCACAGGTCTGGCGCACGCTTGGCGGCGAGCCATCTATCGCGCAGGACTGGCAGCGCCGCGCCCGGCAACTGCGCGCGCGTCTTGAAGCCAGCCTGCGCGCCAATGTGCGGCGCGATCTCTCACCACCGTATGTTGGTCCACTGCCAGGCACCACGCTGACGTTCCGGCAATCGCTGATGCAGGAAAAACCCAGCGAACAGCAATGGCCGCACCGTGCCTATGCCGAACTATTGCAGGCCGATGTGCTGCCGGATGCGTTGGCCAACCTGGTGATCGATTGCCTGCGTGGTCACGGCGGCACCAGCCTGGGCGTGGTGGCCAACATCGCGCCGCCCGAACCCGGCAGCCGCGATCTGCTCGGCTTTATTTCCTACGGCTATGCGCAACAACTGCTGCGGTTGGATCGCATCGAAGAGTACCTGCTGTTCCTGTACGCGCATCGCTATCAGGTGCACACGCGCGGTAGCTGGACGGCCGGCGAGGTCAGCGGCATCACCGGTGGCATGCCGCTGTTCTGCATTCCCGCGCAGATGACCATCCCGCTGCTGCTGCGCTGGATGCTGGTCAGCGATGACAGCGCCGGCGAGCAGCTATTCCTGGCACGTGCAGTGCCGCGCGCTTGGCTCGGCACCGGCAAGACGGTCGGCATCACCGCTGCGCCCACGCGCTGGGGCACGGTCACGCTGACGCTGCAGGCACTGCCGGAGCAGCGCCGCATCGATGCGCAGGTGGTGCTGCCCGCGCGCAGCCCGCAGCAGACCTGGCTCAGCATGCGCCCACCGCACGGCACGCGCCTGCAACGGGCAGAGGTGGACGGAAAGCCGGCACGCCTGCACGGGCCACAAGGCGACCGTGTGGCACTGCCTGGTACCGGTGGCGCGGTGAGCGTGCAGGGGTGGTACGGCTGAGCGTGCGCTGGTGCAGGCCTGCATGTTGGGGGCGCGTAGGCGTGTAGCCGCTCGCGAACCGCCTATGTTGCACCGGTAGCGGCGCGTTCTGGATGCTCGTCTTTTGACGTATCGAAGAAATAGCCGACCTGTGCGCCCAGCCACCAACTGCTATCGCGCTGCGGCGGGTTGGCGCTTGGCAAGTGTCGATGCCGCTCTCCACCCATCACCGGCTTTCTCACCTGGATCGACCCATGCTCCTGCAGTTGCAACGTCCCGCGCGCCTGTCGCACTTTCGTATTGTCATCACGTGCTGCCTAAGCATTGCCCTGCTGCCAACGCTGGCGCGCGCAGCGGCGCAGCCTGCCGAGCCCACACCTGCGCAGTACACCGCGGCGATCGGGTTGACCGACCGCTACGACGCCCTGGTTGACCGCCAGCCCAGCGCGCCGGTATGGGTGGATGCGCAGCGCTTTTTGTACCGGCGCGGGAGCATGCGCCAGGGCCAGGCGCCGGCGATCGAGTACCGGCTGGTGGACGCGGCCAGCGGGCGTAATACGCCGGCCTTCGACCACGCACGTCTCGCCGCCGCGCTGACCCATGCCGGCGCACATAACGTGGATGCGGCAGCGCTGCATCTGCAGGATCCAGCGCTGGAACAGCAGACGCTGCGCTTTCAGCTGGCAGATCTTGGCTGGCAGTGCGAGTTGGTGCGCTACCGCTGTGCGCACCTGCCCGAGCGTGATGCGCGGCCCGAGTCGATGGACATGAGTTTCCCGCTCAAGCAGGGCGAGCGCTATGCCAAGCACTCGCCGGACGGGCGCTGGCGGGTGTGGGTGGAGCAGGGCAATCTGCTGATCGCCCCGGTGAGCGGCGGCACGCCAACGGCGATCAGTCACGATGGCAGTGCGAGCGACTTCTACGCCATCGACACCGTGGTGTGGTCGCCCGACTCGCAGCATGTGGCGGCCTACCGGGTCAAGGCGCCGCCGCCGCACATCGTGTACTACATCGAATCGGCGCCGGCCGACCGCGTGCAACCCAAACTGCACCAGCAGGTCTATCCTAAGCCCGGCGACCCGTTGCCGGTGATGCAGCCAGTGCTGTTCGACGTGGCCACGCGCACCGCGCGCCCGGTGGACATGACCCTGCTGCCCAATGCCTTCACCCTCAGCAAGCTGCAATGGTGGAAGGACAGCCGCGGCGTGACCTTCGAATACAACGCCCGTGGGCATCAGCTGTACCGCGTGATCGAAGTGGATGCGGGCACCGCCGTTGCGCGCACCGTGATCGAGGAAACCTCGCCTACCTTTATCGAGTACTCGCCACTCAGTGGCGACAACGAAGACGGCGGCAAGTACGCGCGCCACGATCTTGCCGATGGCGCGCAACTGCTGTGGGCCTCCGAGCGCGATGGCTGGGAACACCTGTATCTCTACGATGGCCGCACTGGCAGCGTGGTTCGCCAGGTCACCCGTGGCGAGTGGGTGGTGCGCAGGCTTGATCATGTCGACGAGGCGGCCGGGCAGGTGTACTTCAGCGCCTCCGGCATGCAGCCCGGTGAAGACCCGTATTACCGCCACGCCTATCGCATCGGCCTGGACGGCACCGGCCTGACCGCACTGACCCCGCTGGCCGCAGATCATGACGTGCGTTATTCGCCGGACGGGCGCTGGTTTCTGGACCTGTCTTCGCGCGTGGACCTGGGGCCGGTACTGGAGCTGCGGCGCAGTGCGGATGGCAGCCTGGTACACACGGTGGAGCGCACAGATCTAAGCCACCTGCTGGCGGCCGGTTGGCAGCCGCCGTTGCCGTTCCATACCCCCGGGCGCGATGGCAAGACCGAGATCTGGGGCGTCATTTTCCGCCCGCAGCAGCTCGATGCCCAGCAGCCGTATCGCGTCGTCGAATACATCTACGCCGGGCCGCAGGGCTCGTTCGTGCCGAAGCGCTTCACCACGCGCACGCCGCCGCTGACCGGGCTCGGCTTTGCGGTAGCGCAGATCGACGGCATGGGCACCAACAACCGCTCGCGCGCGTTCCACGACGTGGCCTGGCGCAATCTCAAGGATGCCGGCCTGCCCGATCGCATCGCCTGGCACAAGGCGGCAGCTACACGTTACCCGTGGTACGACATTCGCGGCGGGGTAGGCGTGTACGGCACCTCGGCTGGCGGGCAAAACGCGCTGGGCGCGTTGCTGTTCCATCCCGAGTTCTACGTGGCCGGCGTGGCCAACTCCGGCTGCCACGACAATCGCATGGACAAGATCTGGTGGAACGAGCAATGGATGGGCTGGCCGGTGGGGCCGTGGTACGCCGAATCCTCGAACGTGGAAAACGCCGCGCGCCTGCAGGGCCATTTGCTGCTGGTCACCGGCGACATGGACAAGAATGTCGATCCTGCCAGCACCTTCCAGGTTGCCGATCGCCTGATCAAGGCGGGCAAGGATTTCGACCTACTGGTGGTGCCCGGCGGCGATCACGGCGCAGGCGGCGACTACGGCAAGCGCCGCCTGCTGGATTTCTTCCAGCGCTGGTTGCACCGCACTCCGACGCCGGAGTGGAATCGCGCTGCGGCAGCGCCCGCTACGCAGGCACCTTGGCGCGCTGTACGACGCTGCAGGGTGCGCAACACGCGCATGGAGGGTTGGATGCTGCGGCGCTGATGCATCAGGCGCCGTCGCACAGCACTGCGGTGAGGCATGCATGGCGCAACCTGCGCCTCTGCGTGAATACTGCGGCTTGTGCTCCAGAGTTGCAGTTGCGACTGCGGCGCCGCAGCTTGTAGTCATCCATCAACACGCGATCGTCCACAGACGAACCATGCGAATTTCCGCATGCACTGTCGCCAAATGCGACAAGACGTCGCGCATGCGTACAGGCACATTGTGACCAGCTGATGAAACCGGGCCGCATGGGCGGACCCGGTGCACGAACAAACGTTTGCAGCGACGACGTGCCTTGCGTGTGCAGCCGTGCATGCAAGGCACCGGAACGGTGCGCGCCGTGTTACGGGCATCTACGCGAAACATCGCGGATGCCATGTCTTTGTGAGGTGACTCGCGCTGGTGCACGCCGGCACGGGCACGTGTTGCCCGCCATTTCTCTACTGTCCGAACCAGGAGCCCTGCATGCCGATGTTGCCGTCGCGTTCCGCCAGATCTCCGCTCAGTGCGGTCACGCATGTGCAGACGACGCTGGGCAGCGCCGTGCTGCTTGCATTGGCTGCCACCGCTGCACCTGTCTGCGCGCAGCAAGCGGCCGGCACTGGCGCTGCAACACAGACACTCGACAGCGTGGTGGTCACCGGCTCGCGCCTGCGCCGCGTGGATACCGAAACCGCCAACCCGGTGGTGACCGTCAGCCAGGAGCAGATTGCCGCCACCGGCAAGGCCACGGTGGGCGACCTGTTGCAGGAGCTGCCATCGATCGCCGGCAATGCCACCAACCCGTACACCAACAACGGCGGCGGCACCGGTGCCGCCGCCGTGTCGCTGCGTGGTCTGGGCGACAAGCGCACGCTGGTCCTGGTCAACGGCATTCGGCTGGCCTACAACGACGTCAATGCCATTCCGGCCAGCATGATCGAACGCATCGAGGTACTCAGCGATGGTGCGTCGGCGGTGTACGGGTCCGATGCCATTGGCGGTGTGGTCAACTTCATCCTGCGTACGCGCTTTGACGGCGTGCAGTTCAGTAGCGACTTCGGCACCAGCAAGGAGCGCGATGGTAATCGCCGCAATTTCGCGCTCACCGCCGGCAAGACTTTCGAGCGCGGCAGCCTGATTGCCGGGCTGTCGTATCACAACATCGACCCGGTTTCTGCCGCCGCGCGTGACTATTCCAAGGATGCGCTGGCGCTCACCGATAGCGTGCCGGTGAAGCAGGGCTCCTCCGCAACGCCCACCGGCACCGTCAATTTCAACGATGGCTCCGAGGCGTCAAACCAGCTGCGGCAAGCGAATGGCTGTACGCGTGTCACGCTCAATGGCGGTGTCAGCGGCCGTGCCGGGCCCGGCGATTTTCATTGTTACGACGCCGCTGCCGATTCCTACAACTACCAACCGTTCAATCTGTTGCAGACACCGCAAAAGCGCACCAATGCCTTTGTGCTGGGCACGTATCGCTTCAGCGACAGTGTGGAGGGCTACGTCAACACGTGGTTCAGTAAAACCGAATCCGCCTCGATCATCGCGCCGATCCCGATCTTTTCCAACGGCGACAACATCCTGGTGTCGTCGCAGAGTTACTACAACCCATTCGGGGTGAATTTCGGCACCGATCGCAGCTCCGGCACCTCGTACAACGACCTCAATACCCGCGCCACCGTGCTGGGCAATCGCAGCTACCAGTACAACACCTACAACTTCCAGATCAGCCCCGGCCTGCGCGGGCGCTTCGGGGACAGCTCCTGGCAATGGGATGCCACGTTCAACTACGGCAAGGTCAAGCAGAAGTCGATCAACAACGGCTTCCTGGACTACGCCACCTTCAATCAGGCCATCGGTCCGTCGTTTCTGGACAGCGATGGCGTGGTCAAGTGCGGCAGCGCGGGCGCAGCGATCGCCGGCTGCACGCCGCTGAATTTCTTCAACCTCAACGACAGCTCCAATCTCGCAACCCTGCAGGGCATGGTGGTCAACCCGATTGTCACCAGCGTCTACACCGTCAAGCAGTTCGAGGCCAATGCCAACGGCACGCTGTTCGAGATGCCGGCCGGCGCAGCCAGCCTGGCGGCCGGTCTGTCGTATCGCAAGGAGCGCTCCACCACCACCTCCGACCCGTTGTGGACGGGCGATGAGGACGGCTTGTGCGGCGTGATCGAATACTGCGCCTCCACGTTGAGCGGCAGCTTTGATGTCAAGGAGGCCTATGCAGAAGCGCTGTTCCCGCTGCTCAAGGACCTGCCGGGTATCAATGCCTTGAACATCACCCTGGGCACGCGGTTTTCCGACTACAGCTCGGTGGGCAGCAAGACCAATAGCAAGGTGTCGCTGGAGTACCGCCCGATCGAAAACCTGCTGCTGCGTGGCACGGTCTCGCAGGTGTTCCGCGCGCCCAATATCAACGAGCTGTACGCCGGAGTGGCCGGCGATGCGGCCACCGTCAATGACCCATGCAATGGCTACACCGGCGGCAGCAGCGTGGCCTGTGCCAACGTGCCCACCGATGGCAGCTATCAGCAATCCGATGGCCAGGTGTCGGGCAAGGTGTCCGGCGCAGCGGTGGCTGGTTACCAGCTCAAGCCGGAAACCGGCAAATCCTATGACGTGGGCTTGGTCTACGACCCGCAATGGATCGATGGCCTCTCGCTGAGCGCGGACTGGTGGCGCATCGATCTGGAAGACACCATCACCACCGTCTCCGCGCAGACCGTGCTCAATCAGTGTTATGCAAATTCTGCCAGCGCGTTCTGCCCGCTGATCCATCGCAACGGCAATGGCACCATCAACTACATCGCCGAGCCCACCGTAAATCTGGGCAAGCTGTGGGCCAAGGGCATCGACTTCAACCTGACCTATCGCCTGCCGGAAACCGCATGGGGTAACGTCAATGTCGGCCTCAATGGCACCTATCTCACGCGCTACGACGTGCTGCCCGACACCACCGACCCCAGCTCGGTCACCATCCACAATGTGGGCCGCTACACGCAGGCCTATGGCAACTTCCCGCGCTGGCGTGGCCTGGGCACGGTGAGCTGGGCGTTGGGCGACTGGAGCGCAACCTGGCGCATCCGTTACGTCGGCAATACCGCCATCGGCAATTCCGATCCGGACCAGAGCCTGTCGGCCGATTCCAGCCGGCCCACCGTGGTGCGCAAGATCGGTGCCTATGTCTACAACAATCTGCAGCTGGGCTACGAGGTGCAACCGTGGCACACGCACTTTGAAGTGGGCGTGGACAACATCGCCGACAAGCAGCCGCCGCTGTACTACTCCAACAATGTTGGCAATGCCAATACTGACGTGGCTACTTACGATGTGTTGGGCCGGTTCTATTGGGCGCGTGCCACGGTGAAGTTCTGACTGGCGCAGTGGTGGGCGTGCGTGCAGCCGGCGCTTGCGTTCCATCGTCGCAACAACGCCGCAACACCGCCGAGCGCAAGGCCGACCACCGCAGACTGCAACCGCGTGCGCACTGCGCCGTTGCCCACAGGAGCTAAGCTGGTCCGATGACGCATGCACACCCCATTGATGACGTGAACGATGCTGCACTGAGCCTGTCGCGGCGTCGGTTTCTGGCCTGGAGCAGCCTGGCGGTGGCGGCCGGATTCCTGCGTTTTCCAGCCCAGGCCGCCGCTGCGCAGCCCGGCAGCATCCGCGCGGTGCCGCTGGCGCAGGTGCGGCTGACGCCGTCGCTGTTTCTGGATGCGCTGCACACCAATCGCCGTTATCTGATGCGCTTGCAGCCGGACCGCTTGCTGCACAACTTCGTGCTGTACGCCGGTCTCGATCCCAAGGCCCCCGCCTACGGCGGATGGGAAGCGGACACCATCGCCGGCCACACGCTGGGGCACTACCTCAGTGCGTTGGCGCTGATGCATGCGCAAACCGACGATGCGCAGTGCCGCACGCGCGCCAGCTATCTGGTGGCCGAACTCGCACGCTGCCAGGCGCATGCCGGCGATGGCTACGTGGCCGGCTTCACCCGCAAGAATGCGGCCGGCCAGATCGAGAGTGGCCGCGCGGTGTTCGACGAACTCAAACGCGGCAAGATCGAGCCGCTACCGTTCTATCTCAACGGCAGCTGGGCACCGCTGTACACCTGGCACAAGCTGTTCGCCGGCCTGCTCGACGTGCATGTGCATTGCGACAACGCGCAGGCACTGCAGGTGGCGGTCGCACTGGCCGGCTACCTGCAGGGTATCTTTGCCGCACTGGACGACACGCAGCTGCAGAAGGTGCTCTCGTGCGAGTTCGGCGGGCTCAACGAGTCCTTCGTCGAGTTGCATGTGCGCACCGGCGATGCGCAGTGGTTGGCACTGGCGCAGCGTCTGCATCACCACACCGTGCTCGACCCGTTGGTCGCCCAACGCGACGAGCTGGTGCATCAGCACTCCAACACCAACATCCCCAAACTCATCGGCCTGGCCCGCGAATACGAGGTGACTGGTGACGCGGCTTCCGGCGCGGCGGCGCGGTTCTTCTGGAACACCGTCACCGACCATCACAGCTATGTAATCGGTGGCAATGGCGACCGCGAATATTTCCAGCAGCCGGACAGCATCTCGAAATTTCTCACCGAGCAGACCTGCGAACATTGTTCCAGCTACAACATGCTCAAGCTCACCCGGCACCTGTATCAATGGGGCCCGCAAGCCGCGTACTTCGATTACTACGAGCGCACGCTGCTCAACCACGTGATGGCGCAGCAGCATCCACGCACCGGTATGTTCACCTACATGACACCGATGCTGGCCGGCGAGGCGCGCGGCTGGTCATCGCCGTTCGATGATTTCTGGTGTTGCGTTGGCAGCGGCATGGAGGCGCACGCCCAGTTCGGTGACTCGATTTACTGGGAGGACGGGCAGGGCGTCTATGTCAACCTCTACGTGCCCTCCAGCGTGCGCGATGCCGCCGGGCTGGACATGACCCTGCACAGCACGATGCCGGAGCAGGGCAGCGCCTCGCTACGCATCGACGCCGCGCCGGCCGAGCAACGCACGCTCGCACTGCGCGTGCCCGGCTGGGCGCAGTCGCCGGTGTTGCAGCTCAATGGTCAGCCAGTCGACACGGCCATCAGCGATGGCTATCTGCGCATCACACGCGTCTGGCGCGCAGGGGACATGCTCAAGCTGTCGTTCGAGATGCCGCTGCGCCTGGAAGCCACGCCCGATGACCCCGCCTGGGTCTCGGTGCTGCGCGGACCACTGGTGCTGGCGGCAGATCTGGGCGATGCCGCCACGCCGTGGTCGGGCAAGACGCCGGCGCTGATCGGCGGTGACGAGGTCCTGCAGCAGCTGCAACCAGCGGCAGAGCAGGGCAGCTACGTCTACAGCGACGGCGGCCAACACTGGCGCTTTTCACCGTTCTACGCGCAGTTCGACCGCCGCAGCGCGGTCTACCTGGAACACCGCAGTGCCAACGACTGGCAGCAACGCCAGGCCGAACAGGACGCCGCAGCCGCACGCCAGCATGCGCTCGATGCCAGCGCCCTGGACTGGGTCGCCCTGGGCGACGACGCCTCCGAAAAAGCGCACGCCCTGCAGAGCGACGGCTCCTACGCACTGAGCTACCGCCGCCGCGCCGGCCGTGACGCCCGCACCGGTGGCTTCATCACCTTTACCCTGCGCAACACCGCAACCGCCCGCGTGCTGCGCCTGCGCTACTGGGGCGATGAAACCCGCCGCCGCTTCCGCATCCTGGCCGACGGCGAACTCATCGCCAACGAACGCCTCGACGGCAACCGCGGCCTGGACTTCGTCGATGTGGATTACGCCTTGCCAGCAGCGGTGGCAGGCCGCGCCACCTTACAGATACGCATCGAACCAGAAACCGGCTACTCAGCCGGCCCGGCGTTCGGGTGTTGGGTGCTGGAGTCGGCGTGAACGCTGTAGCGAGCGCATACACAGTGTAGGGCGAGCTCTTGCGATGTACCGAAAAAGCAGGTCGCTAACAACTAAATAAATCCCTCACAGGCGCGAGAAAAATCAAGCGAGAATATGAGCCAAACTCTCCCTTTGCTGTAAAGGAGGAGGATAGTGTGCTAATAATGGCTTTAAATCTATGTTTTATGAATTTTTTTGCAGTTTTTATAGTTCTAGTTTTTTATGCTTTGTATAAAATTGATGTCGTCGTTGAATTGGATGACAATGACGTTAGTTTCCATGCATATGCAGAAAAACACCGAATCAGAGCTTTGAGGTTCAGGGATTGCAGCTAACTTTGCGACTTGTGTCACTTTATTCCCGCCTATTGCAGTCGAAATATCGTCCATGATGCAAAATGAAAAATAATTTTGAAGTTTATTGGTTTCTTCGGTATTTCCGTAGCGAAATTCTCGAAAAAGAAAAGGTTTGATTTGAACTTCAAGGTCACGAAGTCCGTGCTGAAGAACTTGAATGTTGCAAAATTCAAGATTAGGAAGCCAGTTGAAGTGGCTTTTTATAGCTGCTTCAAAAGAGTTTTTGTCTTTCAATGGGGCGATAAAGGCATAGGCTGAATAGTCTCTAATATTGCCGCTGAAAGATGCTAGTCCTGAGAGGAGTCCATCCAGTCTCGAGATAATTTTTTCCATATTTGATTCGCACATTTTTCTTATCCTGGGCAATCGCCACCACAAATATTTCGATAGGACGACTCAAGTTTTGCAAGTGCTGCTGATAATATTGCGACTCGTGTGGAGTGTCCTTTATAACTCGCGGAGCGCGGATTCAAGTCAGTTCGCTTCCACGAAATTTGTGCACGCAACACTCTGATTGCATGAGCTAGCTTTCTACATGCCTCATCACCGCCAAATGGATCTGGAACGAAATAAAGAGCCGATTTTTCTTGATAATGATCATAAGGTGCTGGGCCAGCGGCGAGTCCACCTTCAGACAACGCTCCTAGCTGTTCATCTAGCCAATTTCCAGCAGACTGTGCTGCTCTTTGACATGCACCCGTGACGTAGCAAGTACCAACTGCCACTGTCGCTCCCACAATTGCACAACCACCCCAGCCAATTCCAGGTATTAAGCATACTCCAACAGCAACTGGATTTCGGCCAGTTGGGTCCAGCAAAGTCAAAGGTTGCCCACCAACATAAGCATAAGTGTTGATGCCACCTTCGAGTCCAATCGGATCACTCTGTCCATACCGCCCAGTACCAGTGTCATAGTCCCGGAAGTAGTTCTGATTCAACCCACTCGCCGCATCGTACCGCTGCCCTGGAAAGCGCATATCCAACACCAGCGCCGCACCATCGCCATCTGGATCCTGATTCGGCGCGGTGTTGCCGAAAGCTTCGCCCTTCACACTCCACGTCCACACCGCCACATCGCGGGTTGGGTCGATCACCACGCGCGGGCTGCCCAGGTGGTCGGGTTCGATGTAGTGCAGCGTGTTTGTATTGGCCAGCAGGCCGACCGGTAGATCGTCCAGCCAGATCGCCTGCTGTTTGGGCGCGCCATTGGTGTCGTAGTCGCCCAGCCAGTGGCCGTCTTCATCGTAGAGCGTGTAGGTGTTGGTGGTGCCGAGGAAGCGGCGTACCTGCTCGCCTTTACCGTTGTAGCGGTAGTTCATGGTCACCGCGCCGGCGCGGCGGGCCTGGGTCATGCGGCCGGTGGTGTCGTAGGTGTACTGGCGCGCGGTGCCGCCGATGGCGGTGGTGTTGCCGGCGGCATCGTAACTGCGAGCGACGCCGGCCACTGCGCTGAGGCGGTGGCTGTCGGTCGGGTAGGTGTAGGCCTGCGTGGCCGTGCCGACCTTGGCGCTGAGGCGGTTGCCGGTGGCGTCGTAGCTGTAGCCATCGATCAGGGTGCCGGTGCGGCCGTCCTTGAGGCCGGTCAGGCGGCCCAGTGGGTCGTAGCCCAGGCCGATCTCCGGCGCGGGATTGCCGGCGGGGGTCAGTGTGGTGAGGTTGCCGGCCGGGTCGAAGCCGAAGCCGACTTCCAGCCCGCCCGGGCGGGTGTCCTGGATGGCCTGCGGGCGGTAGTCCAGATCGTAGCGGCGGGCGAGGGTGCGGCCATTGCCGTAGGTCCAGCCGGCAGTCGGGCCGAACGGGTAGTAGCTGGCGTTGCCCAGCAGCACCTGCCGGCTGCCGCCGGCCGGGGTCACGCCGACCTCGGTGGCCTGGCCTTGCGCGTTACGCACGTAATCGACCACTGCACCGTCTGGATACGTCATGCGGCGCAACTGGCCGCCGACGGTGTAGTCGTAGCGCAGCACCAGCGCCTTGCCGTTGCTGGTCTGCACCTTGGGCAACAAGCAGTCAAGTCAGTCGCGGCAGTTGCCTGGAGGACGATCGCGGCCTGGATTCCATCGGCATCGACTACCCGCTGCCCACAGTATTGATGAGCCGCGTCACCCTGCCAATTCGTATCGAACGGATACCGGCTTCTCATCAGCCGGGCCCGCCTTCGGGCATTGAGTACTGAAAGCGATGTGAGTCGTGAAGATGGGCTAGTTATCATCGCGGCGTGAGCGTCATTGGGTAGGCAGCAGCGGTCTTGCGTTCCATACTGACAGAATTAGAAATCACGAGTAGTGTCGTATGGATAATCCGCAGGCATTCAGTGTCGCCCTAAACGCAATCTGTTGCGTTCAAATACGTTCTCCGCACTTCATCACTTCAGCCGCGTGCGTACGCGCGCCGCGTAAAGGGTGATCCCATGCGCGCACTCGATGCTAAACACTATCTGTTGGAAATCAAGCTCAAGAGGAAAGGTCAGACCTTTGATCGCTATCCTTTTTCTCTTCCTGCAGTCCGTCACTTGGGTACTTTGGAGCTGCATCCGAAGGTAACCTTTATCGTTGGTGAGAACGGGAGTGGTAAGTCCACGCTGCTGGAAGCCACTGCGGTTGCCTTTGGATTCAACCCGGAAGGAGGCACCAAGAACTTCAATTTCCAGACCCGTGCCTCGCACTCGGAGTTGCATGAGTACTTGACGCTTGTGAAAGGGGTTGCGCGCGCCAAGGATGGATTCTTCTTACGGGCAGAGAGTTTCTTCAATCTTGCTACCGAGATCGAGCGGTTGGATGAGGGGCCTTTCGGGGGGGGCAATCATTGATTCCTATGGTGGAGTTGACCTGCCCCCACTGAGCCGTACCAGCTGAAGCTATAAAGTCCGTGAACCCAAGAGGACGGACATGAAGAAGAGCAGATTCAGCACCGAGCAGATCATCGGGTTTATCAAACAGGCCGACGCGGGCATGGCCGTGGCAGAGTTGTGCCGTCGGCATGGTTTCAGCCCGGCCAGCTTTTATCAGTGGCGGGCCAAGTACGGGGGAATGGAGGCCGACGAGGCCAAGCGGCTGAAAGAACTGGAGGTCCAGAACACTCGATTGAAGAAGTTGCTGGCCGAGGCGCACCTGGACATCGAAGCGCTGAAGGTTGGCTTCGGGGTAAAACGCTAGCCCCGCAACGCAAGCGCGAGGCAATCCGACGAATGCTCGAACACACCCCGTTGAGCGAGCGCCGGGCTTGCCGCCTTGCGGGGCTGTCCCGCGATGCTTTCCGCCACGCACCCGTGCCGACGCCAGCCACGCAGGCGCTGTCGGCGCGGCTGGTCGAGCTGGCCCAGACCCACCGCCGCTTCGGCTATCGCCGACTGCATGATTTGTTGCGCCCGGAGTTTCCATCCGTGAATCACAAAAAGATTTATCGCCTGTACGAGGAAGCCGAGCTGAAGGTGCGCAAACGGCGCAAGGCCAAGCGTCCGGTGGGTGAGCGGCAGAAACTGCTGGCGTCCTCCATGCCGAACGACACCTGGAGCATGGACTTCGTGTTCGATGCGCTGGCCAACGCACGCCGCATCAAGTGCCTGACCGTGGTCGACGACTTCACTCGCGAGAGCGTGGACATTGCCGTGGATCACGGCATCAGCGGGGCTTACGTAGTGCGCCTGCTCGATCAGGCGGCGTGTTTCCGTGGCTATCCACGCGCGGTCCGCACCGACAATGGCCCCGAGTTCACCAGTCGCGCCTTCATTGCCTGGACGCAGCAACATGGCATTGAGCACATCCTGATCGAGCCGGGTGCCCCCACGCAGAACGCCTACATCGAAAGCTTCAACGGCAAGTTCCGCGACGAGTGCCTCAACGAGCACTGGTTCACCTCGTTGGCACAAGCCCGGGACGTGATCGCAGACTGGCGACGCCACTACAACCAGATCAGGCCGCACAGCAGTTGTGGTCGCATCCCGCCGGCACAGTTCGCCGCCAACTACCGTACACAACAAGCCAACAACGCAGTACCCTTCAACCCCGGGCTTTATCAGTAATCACTGGTACGGACGATGGGGGCAGGTCAGAGTCTCGCTTCATCAGCAATCTCATGGCGAATCTTTCTTTGCGTTGATGATGAACCGTTTCGGTGGAAACGGTCTTTACATACTCGATGAGCCTGAAGCTGCGCTTTCGCCTCAACGGCAGCTGGCAATGATGTCGCGACTGCACCAGTTGGTACAGTCGCGATCACAGTTCTTGATCGCTACTCACTCGCCAATTCTCATGGCGTACCCTGATGCTTGTATTTACCAGATCGGCGATAATGGACTAGAGAAGGTTGGCTATGAGGATACGGAGCACTACATGGTTACCAAATATTTTCTCAACAACTACAAGCGCCAAATAGATCATTTGCTAGATTAGTGAGCAATAGCCGTCGATGTTTCATTGCCGGAATTTCGTAAGGTTTCTGTGCTAGAAATTTTAATGGTTTGGCTGTAGTGGCGCTGCGATGATCCCGTAGGTGGGTGAGGTCATCTGCTAGCATTCAGAATCCACTGCCTTCAGGGCCATCTTCCAGCCAGTTAATGGGGTTTCCTATTTTTTCTCCTAAGGCCAAGAGGTCTATACTAATCTTCTTCATCGCTAACTGCATCGCCTGGACCGAGTCCATTCCCATGGCATAGCTAAGTCTTCTAGATTCGCCATCATCTATTGTGTATTGGCACCGGAAGTCTTCGCCCTCTTCAGAGGGCTTGTTTATTGTAACGACGATGGTTCTGGATCCTGCTTTGAGTGTTCTTTTTAAGATGTGTTCTTGATTTTCTTTCATGATTTCACCATATCACTAATGGTGGAAGCGGATTTCCGGACCTGCATGCTCCCCAGCGCGCTTGAACGCTTTCCCAGCACCTTGCTCTCGGAGCCGTACCAGGAATCGTAGCCATTCTGCACATTTGCTCATCAGCTTGAGCCTGCTTTTCACATTTGTCCCCGTCATCATCTTCGCAGAGCGTGCCAGCTAACGCTATGGAAGTGTTGATCAGCTGGCCTAATGGAGACTGAGATGAACTTACCATCGGTGAGGCCAAAATTCCTCCCAATATCTGTTCTGCGGAAGGGTTGGGCGGATATGCTGGCTGCCCATTAGCACCGTAGTTGTTGGGATTGTTTGGATTTGTATATCCTCCGGGAAATCCTCCCTGCCCGGGTTGGGGTAGTCGTCTAACCCCTTGAAGACCAGTTGCATCCACTGATGTGAATGGAGTGGCTTCTACGTAACTGTATGTCGACAAGCCGCCAATGAGCCCGATCGGATCACTCTGTCCATACCGCCCAGTAGCCGCCTCATAGTCCCGGAAGTAGTTCTGATTCAATCCACTTGCCGCATCAAACCGCTGCCCCGGAAAGCGCATATCCAACACCATCGCCGCACCATCGCCATCAGGATCCTGATTCGGCGCGGTGTTGCCGAAGGCTTCGCCCTTCAAGCTCCATGTCCACACCGCCACATCGCGGGTTGGGTCGATCACCACGCGTGGGCTGCCCAGGTGGTCGGGTTCGATGTAGTACAAGGTGTTCGTGTTGGCCAGCAGGCCGACCGGTAGATCGTCCAGCCAGATCGCTTGCTGCTTGGCCGCGCCGTTGCTGTCGTAGTCACCCAGCCAATGGCCGGCTTCATCGTAGAGCGTGTAGGTATTGGTGGTGCCGAGGAAGCGGCGCACCTGTTCGCCACGGCCGTTGTAGCGGTAGTTCATGGTCACCGCGCCGGCGCGGCGGGCCTGGGTCATGCGGCCGGTGGTGTCGTAGGTGTATTGGCGTGCGGTCCCACCGATGGCGGTGGTGTTGCCGGCGGCATCGTATGTACGTGCCACGCCGGCCACGGCGCCCAGGCGATGGCTGTCGGCCGGGTAGGTGTAGGCCTGTGTGGCCGTGCCGACCTTGGCGCTGAGGCGGTTGCCGGTGGCATCAAAGCTGTAGCCATCGATCAGGGTGCCGGTGCGGCCGTCCTTGAGGCCGGTCAGGCGGCCCAGGGCGTCGTAGCCCAGGCCGATCTCCGGCGTGGGATTGCCGGCTGGCGTCAATGCGGTGAGATTGCCGGCCGGATCGAAGCCGAAGCCGACTTCCAGCCCGCCCGGGCGGGTGTCTTGGATGGCTTGCGGGCGGTAATCCAGATCGTAACGGCGGGCGAGGCTGCGGCCATTGCCGTAGGTCCAGCCGGCGGCCGGACCGAACGGGTAGTAGCTGGCGTTGCCCAGCAGCACCTGCCGGCTGCCGCCGGCCGGGGTCACGCCGACCTCGGTGGTCTGGCCTTGCGCGTTGCGCACGTAATCGACCACCGCCCCGTCGGGATAGGTCAGCCGGCTGAGCTGGCCCGACTTGGTGTAGGCGTAGCGCAGCACGAACACCTTGCCGTTGGTGGTCTGTACCTTGCGCACCAGGTTACCGAAGCGGTCGTAGCAGTAGTCGGTGCTGCCGCTTCCATCCTGCATCCGGGCCAGGCGGCCGATGGCATAGGTCTCACCGCTGGCGCACGTGGTCTGGCTCACGTCGTAGGTGTAGCTGACGTTGAGGCTGCTGGTTGGATACGCCACCTTTGTCAGCCGGTTCAGCGCGTCGTAGCTGTAGGTGGTCTTGATATTGCGCGCATCGGTCTGGGTGGCGCGGTTACCGGCGCTGTCGTAGGTGTACGTGGTAACGCCGGTATCCGGGCTGGTGAGCTTGGTCAGGTCCCCCAGGCCGTTGTAGGCGTAGCTGGTCTCCAGACCCTTCGGGTCGGTGACCTTGATCAGGTTGTCGAAGGCGTCGTAGTCGAACTTCGTCTCCGTGGCGATGCTGCCCACGTCTTGCAGGGTGCGTGCCAAGCGGTTGAGGGGATCGTAATCGTTCTGGGTTTTGTGGCCGAGCGCATCGGTGACTGTGTTTGTATTGCCATTGAGATCGTGTCCGAAATCGGTGGGGTCGCCTTTTGCCGTGGCTTGCGTGGCCAACTGGCCCAGCTGATTGTAGACGCGTGAAAGCGTGCGCTTCAGAGCGCCCGAGGCATCCTTCGTGTCTTCCTTGACCTGGTGCCCAGCGTTGTCCAGCGTGTAATGCAGCGTGTTGCCAGCGTTGTCGGCGATGTCGGTCAGGCGGTGCGCAGTGTCATAGGTGAAGGCGGCGAATGCACCATCGGGCTGCGTCACCTGCTTGACTAAACCGGTCGGCCAGTAGTCGATGCGGGTGGTACGGTCGCTGGCGGTATCGACGCCGCGCGCGGTGCTGGTCGCTAGCCAGCCGCGCTGGTGGTAGCTGAAGTCGGTAACGCTACCGATAGCGTCCTTCACCGCCAGCACGCGGCCAGCACCGTCGTACGACAGGTATTCGATCTTGTGGCCTAGGGCATTGGTGACTTTCCACAGGTCGCCCTTCCTATGCCCGCATGCGCCGGCCTGAGCGCAGCCTGCATCGTCCTCTGTGTAGTAGATGAACGTCGTGATATCGGACACGTCCACGCGCGGACCATTGGTGGATTTGAGCAGCCCTTCGAGCGCGCATCCCGCGCTTGACGCTGCCGCATCCGCGGCCGTGCAGTAGGTCAGTATGGTCTGACGGACATTAGTAGGCGCATTTGCCGCACTACTGCAAGGATACTTGTCGTCTGAACTGCTATTGTCATAGCTGCAGTAGGCCAACGGACGCACGCTTTCGTCTCGCTTGACGGCCTTAAGTTGCATTCCGAGTTCGGTTTGCTGCGTTCCCTCGACCAGCGAACGCACTACCTGCATCGAACGATCGCGCCGGAGGGTGGTCCTTCTTTCTTGGCTGGTAGAGGCGGCTTCGGTCACGACATTCGGATAAGTCCAGCCATCCGCATAGGCCATGTTGGTCTTTGCACCACGCGGGTCCGACGAACTGATCAACCAGCCAAGGCCATTAGACCAGGAGTAAAAATACTGGTAAGTGCCCAGGCCATAGCTCATTTCGGTAGTTTGAGGCCCAACGTAGTTATAGGCGCGTTGTTCACCGCTCGGGCGAACAACTGACGCAGAGCCATAGTAATCGTCATACGCGATCGTCGTGGTATCGGCTTTGTCATTGCCTGAGGCGTGCAGGGTGCTGCTGATGGGCCGCCCCTTTGCATCGTAGGCAAAGGTCGCGTAACGCACATTGTTTTCGGAAATGCCGGTCAGGTGATGCGGCATCTGCGCCGTCGTTAAGCCAGATTCAGCGTAGTGGTAAGTCCGCGTATATCCTGTGGTTTCAGCGCTGATAAGATTGCGATTGGCGTTGTATTCGTAGGTCACGGCCTGGCCGTCGCTTGAGCCGATTCCCGCCAGTAATCCCATTTCCGTGTCGTTGGTGTAATTGAAGAGCAGTTGGCGCCCGGTGGCGTCTGTCAAATAAGAAAGACGGCCCAATGTATCGTACGAGAGCGTTACGTTCTTCTGCGGGGTCTCCCTCGACTCGATGGCAATGAGATTTCCTGAAAGATCGAACGTCTTGATCAAATCGCCCTGGTCCGTCATCTTATAAGCGGAGCCAGTTTTCGTAACCACCCTGCCGGGAAATGACGCGGAATAAGCGCTGACGCCCGACTCGATTGTGACGTAGGCTTCAAGATTGCCTTTCTCGTCGATCGCGGTGAACGAACCTGCCCCTGCCACCATAAGCTTTTGGGCATAGCTGTGCGTCCATCCGGGCGCCATGCCTGGGGCGAACCCCTGTTGCATGGCGTGATAATTGCGGACGAAGGCACCCGCTGGGAAATCTAGGTCCTTCTCAAAACGTGCTTTATCACCTGTGGCGGGAAAACAGGGTTGGCCATTTGCAGCGCAACTGCTGACCTGCAATATTTTGCTTGCAATTGATGGCCTATAAGGACTGAAGCAAAGCTTGGAGAAATGCAGAGAGTCTGGTGTAGGTGGAGATCCGATAGCAGCTTGAAGGTACTTCTCCTTGCAAGTATACCTAGCTCTTTTCTCAATAGCGTATGTTGCTGTGCCGCCTTCTTTATTGCTTGCTATTATATTGCGATAGCCGAAAGAGAGGCCGCCATACGAAGAAGTCCCTAAAAAATTTGGATCTTCAGCATAAGACCCTTCGATTTTATAACTGAAATCCCCTAGTATGTTCTTGAGATGGGCTACGCCTACTGCAATAGCTGCTTCTTCAGAAGATTCGTCACCGTAGGAATACGTAATGGTTTCCGGCCGTTCAGTTGGTACGGCGAATTCTGCAGTCCATGTATTCTGGGTGTAAGTGACTTTAGATTGATAAAGCGGGTAATGCTTATCAATTGCTGCATAGGCGGAAGGATAATCGCGATAATCTGTACAGGCTAGCCGGTCGCAAAGTGTGAATTTACCAGTGGATTGAGCGCTGCTTATGCTGGGTGTGATTATCAGAATTAATAATGCAGGAAAAATTTGATATGCCGCAATGAAAGAGAGCTTTCCTCTTTTTAGAGTGCCAAGCATTTTATGTTTTTTCATAAAAATCCATTTAGTAAAGAATTTTCCTATCGCCTGAACTGCGAGCAATTGGTTTTGCGGATGCTCTATCAACACCCGACCCAGGACGAACGGTATCAGATCGCGAGTGGGTTGGTACCTTCATGTGACCTCCTCCCTGCGACTTGGACCAGCCAGAACTAGAAAGTTCGGCTTTGAGTGGGGATGCAAATTGGGCGGCGAACTCGGCCGGCGGGACATCGCCGATCGAGGAGTGCGTCCGGAAATGAGTGTAATCGACCCTCCAGTTTTAGATCTTCTGCCGTGGGTTGTCGAGCGACAGGAACCAGTGCGTGTTGAGGCACTCATCCCGGAAGCTGCCATTGAACGATTCGATGAACGGGTTGTCGGTCGGTTTGCGTGGCCGGGAATAATCCATGGTCATGCCATTGTCGGAGGGGATGCAACGAGAGGCCACTGAGAACTTGAGTTGCTGGGCAGGACGACCAGCTCTAAAACACAAAGACCGGCGATTAAGCCGGTCTTTGCGGTACGCAACTTTGATGCCGCTTAAGCCGACAACTCCAGCAGCAACTTATTCAACCGCTTCACATACCCAGCCGGGTCCTTGAGGCTGTCGCCTGCCGCCAGCGCAGCCTGGTCGAACAACACCCGGCTCAAATCGCCAAACCGGTCCATATCTTGTTCCGCATCCAGCTTTTCGATCAGCGGGTGTGCGGGGTTGAACTCGAACACCGGCTTGGTTTCCGGAACGGCCTGGCCGCTGGCTTCCAGCAGTTGGCGCATCTGCAGACCCAGGTCGCCTTGGCCGATGGCCAGGATCGCCGGGGAATCGGTCAGGCGGTGCGAGACGCGCACTTCGGCCACGTCGTCGCCGAGGGCGGCCTTGATGCGCGAGGCCAGGCCTTCCTTGGATTTGGCGACTTCTTCCTGCGCCTTCTTGTCCTCTTCCGAATCCAACTTGCCCAGGTCCAGATCGCCGCGGGCCACGTCCACGAACGACTTGCCGTCGAATTCGGTGAGGTAGCTCATCAGCCATTCGTCGATGCGGTCGGTGAGCAGCAGCACTTCGATGCCCTTTTTGCGGAACACCTCCAGGTGCGGGCTGTCCTTGATCTGCGCGTAGCTCTCGCCGGTGAGGTAGTACAGCTTGTCCTGACCTTCGGTCATGCGGCCCACGTAATCGGCCAGCGCCACGCTTTGCGCGCCGGTGGTGTCGTGGGTGGACGAGAAACGCAGCAGGCCGGCGACCTTTTCGCGGTTGGCGTAGTCCTCGGCGGGGCCTTCCTTCAGCGCCTGGCCGAAGTTGCGCCAGAAGGTGGCGTAGTCCTCCGGCTTGTCCTTGGCCAGTTTTTCCAGCATGTCCAGCGCACGCTTGGTCAGCGCGGACTTCATCGAATCCACCACCGGGCCGGACTGCAGGATCTCGCGCGAGACATTGAGCGACAGGTCGGCCGAATCCACCACGCCCTTGATGAAACGCAGGTACAGCGGCAGGAACTGTTCGGCCTGGTCCATGATGAAAACGCGCTGCACGTACAGCTTCAGGCCCTTGGCCGAATCGCGGTGGTACAGGTCGAACGGGGCGCGACCGGGTACGAACAGCAGCGAGGTGTAATCCAGCTTGCCTTCGACCTTGTTATGGCTCCACGCCAGCGGGTTGCCCGCATCGTGCGCGACGTGCTTGTAGAACTCCTGGTACTCCTCGTCCTTGATCTCGGACTTGGGGCGGGTCCACAGTGCGCTGGCGCGGTTGACCACTTCCCACTCGGGTTCTTCGGGCTTGTCGGCGTCTTCGCCGTAGTGCTCCTTGCGCATTTCGATCGGCAGGCCGATGTGATCGGAATACTTCTTGAGGATGTTGCGCAGGGTCCAGCCATCGGCAAAGGACTCTTCGCCGTCCTTGAGGTGCAGCACGATGCGGGTGCCGCGCTCGGGCTTGTCGATGCTGGCGACTTCGAACTCGCCCTCACCGCGCGAGGACCAATGCACGCCGTCGCTGGCGGGCAGGCCGGCGCGGCGCGAATACACGTCGACCTGGTCGGCAACGATGAAGGCGCTGTAGAAGCCCACGCCGAACTGGCCGATCAGGTTGGCGTCCTTCTTCTGGTCGCCGCTGAGATGCTTGAGGAAGTCGGCGGTGCCGGACTTGGCGATGGTGCCCAGGTGGGACACCGCGTCCTCGCGGCTCATGCCGATGCCGTTGTCGTCGATGGTGACGGTGCGCGCCTCCTTGTCGAAGTCGACGCGGATGCGCAGCTCGCCGCTGCCTTCCAGCAGCTCGGGCTTGACCAAGGCTTCGAAGCGCAGCTTGTCGGCGGCGTCGGCGGCATTGGACACCAGCTCGCGCAGGAAGATTTCCTTGTTGGAATACAGCGAGTGGATCATCAGCTGCAGCAGCTGCTTGACCTCGGTCTGGAAGCCCAGTGTCTGCTTGTCGGTATCAACGGTCATTGTGGTCGTGCTCCGTGGTGGCCTGGGCCGCAGTGCGGCCGATGGCCTGGGGGATGAGGCTGCATGCGAAATTTTTCAAGGCCTGATGGCAGGATTCAGCAATGCAGCGGCCGCCCGGAACACGGCGCGGCCATGGCGGCCGCAGCGCTATCATGGGCGCCGGTTCTTTCATTGCCTGCCCATGACGCCTGCCGCCCCGTTGCTGCCTTGCCTTCATCAGCCGACCACGTGCGTGCGCCGATGAGCCGCGCTGCACGGCCGGCCAGCGGCGCGGCGGAAGGGCAGGTGCGCATCGTGGGCGGGCGCTGGCGCAATACGCGTTTGTCGGTGCCACAGCTGCCCGGGTTGCGGCCCAGCAGCGACCGCGTACGCGAAACGCTGTTCAACTGGCTGATGCCGCGCCTGGCCGGCGCCCGCGTGCTGGACCTGTTCGCCGGCTCCGGCGCGCTGGGGCTGGAGGCAGTCTCGCGGGGCGCCGCGCATGCGTTGCTGATCGAACGCGACCCCGGGCTGGCACAACGCCTGCGCGAGCACGTGGCCCGGCTGGGCGCCGCCGAGCAGGTGCAGGTGCTGCAGGACGATGCGCTGCGCTGGCTGGAGCGTGCGCCCACCAGCCAGGTGGATCTGGTGTTTGTCGACCCGCCATTCGCTGCCGGGCTGTGGGCGCCGGTGCTGGAACGGCTCTCGCCGCATCTGGCTGCAGAGGCGTGGCTGTACCTGGAAACGCCGGCCGAGCTGCCGCCGCAGGTACCGCCGGGCTGGCACCTGCACCGTGAGGGCGCCACCCGTGAGGTGCGCTATGCGCTGTATCGCCGGGCCGCTGCTACACTGAACGGCGATCCGACCCCGGTAGCTTCCGTATGAGCGTGGCCAACAGCCGCACCGCTGTCTATCCCGGTACCTTCGACCCGATCACCAATGGCCATATCGACCTGGTTAACCGCGCCGCGCCGTTGTTCGAGCGTGTGGTTGTCGGCGTTGCCTACAGCCCGTCCAAGGGCCCGGCGCTGCCGTTGGAGCGTCGCGTCGAACTCGCCCAGGAAGCCCTGGCGGCGCATGCCAATGTGGAAGTGCGCGGTTTCGATACCTTGCTGGCGCATTTCGTGCGCGACATGGGCGCCGGCGTGCTGCTGCGCGGCCTGCGTGCGGTGTCCGATTTCGAATACGAATTCCAGATGGCCAGCATGAATCGCCATCTGATCCCGGAGGTGGAAACGCTGTTCCTCACCCCGGCCGAGCAGTACAGCTTCATCTCGTCTTCGCTGGTGCGCGAAATCGCGCGGCTGGGCGGGGATGTGTCCGGCTTCGTTCCGGCGTCGGTCGTCGATGCCTTGCGCCAGGTGCGTGAATCGCGCGCCCAGGTCTGAACCGTCTTAGCAGTCAACACCACCACACGCTTTTCAAAGGGAGGAGTTTCATGAAACACACCATGCGCGCGCTGGCGCTCGCTTCGATCGCCGCTCTGGCCGTCACCGCCTGCAAGAAGGAAGAGCCGGCACCGACCGCCGCTGCCGCTCCGGCTGCGCTGACCGCTCCGGCCAAGGACGACAACGCCGGCTGGAAGAAGTACCTGCAGGAAGTGGTTGGCCAGAACCTGGGCACCACCACCAATAGCCCGTTCCTGTACTACTTGCCGCCGGAATCCGATGCCGAGTTCGCCGGCAGCTACGAGCGTCAGCTGGAAAGCGTCAAGACCGCGCTGGCCCGTGGCGTGCAGCCGGGCAACATGCTGGCCTTCGGTTCGTCGGCCTCCACCAAGATGGCCGACCTGATCGAGGCCGCGTTCAAGGACGTGCAGCCGGATTCGATGAAGGGCGTGCGCGTGTTGTTCATCGGCAATGCCGCCGAGAACGCGCGCGTGCAGACCATCATCCAGCCCAAGGGCGCGGAATACATCTTCGTTGAAGCCAAGTAATGCCGTACCAGGCCGGGTGCGCGGGAGGGCGCATCCGGCCGCGGCGTGGAAACGCACCATGCTGCTGACGTTGCACTCCATCCGGGTCGGCCCTTCGGGGCCGTTCCCCGACACCGCCACCGGCGGCGTCCATCGCAGTGCCCGCGCCGTCGCGCGTGAGCAGCTGCTTCGCCTGGGCCTGGCCCCGCAGGTGGCCTCCACATGTCGCTGAAGATCAACGAGCTGTGCGTCAACTGCGACGTCTGCGAGCCGGCGTGCCCGAATCAGGCCATCTCGATGGGCGAAACCATCTATGTGATCGATCCGGCGCGTTGCACCGAATGTGTCGGCCATTTCGACGAGGCGCAGTGTGTGGTGGTGTGCCCGGTCGAATGCATCGACCCGGACCCGGCGATCCCGGAAACACATGATCAATTGCTGGCCAAGCTCATCCAGCTGCAGCGCGATCATCCCGAACTGTACGAACAGGAGCCTCCCGCCCCGTGATCACTTCCCCCCGACGCTTGTTCCCGCGTGGCCTGTTGTTGCTGGCCTTCGTGGTCGCCCCAGCCGCGTGGGCGGCCCAGCCCGACGCCGCAGCGGCCACGCCGCCGCCCGCCGGCACCACCACGCATCCGCCGGGTGCGGCGGTGGCCAGTGGCCACGCGCTGGCCACCGCTGCCGGGCTGCAGATCCTGCGCGAAGGCGGCAATGCCTTCGATGCGGCGATCGCAGTGTCGTCCACGCTGGCGGTGGTCGAGCCAATCAGCTCGGGGCTGGGCGGCGGCGGGTTCTTCCTGTTGCACGACGCCAAGACCGGCAAGGATGTGATGCTGGACGCGCGCGAGTACGCGCCGGAGTCCGCCACCTCCGCGCAATTCCTGGACAAGAACGGCGGGCTGGACCGCGACCGCTCGGTCAACGGCCCGTGGTCGGCCGGCATCCCCGGTTTGCCGGCAGCGCTGGTGGAACTGGCGGCCAAGCACGGCCGGCTGCCGCTCACGCAATCGCTGGCACCGGCGATCCGCATCGCTATCGACGGCTTCCCGGTGTATGCGCGCATGGCCAAGGGCTACGCCTCGCGGCGCGAAGTGATGGAGCGCTACCCCGGCACGCGCGAGGTTTACTTGCGCGGCGGAAAACCCATTGCCGAAGGCGACATCTTCAAGCAGCCCGAGCTCGCGCACACCCTGACGCTGCTGGGCGACAAGGGCTTTGACGGTTTCTACAAGGGCGAGACCGCCAAGAAACTGCTGGCCGGCGTCAAGCAGGCCGGTGGGCGCTGGACCGCTGCCGAACTGGCCGGGTATCAGGTCAAGGAGCGCACGCCGATCCAGTTCGATTACCGCGGCTGGAAGGTCACCACCGCGCCGCCGCCGTCTTCCGGCGGCATTGCACTCGCGGCGATGCTGCAGATCCTGGAAGGCTGGGACTTGAACACGCTCGACGACGCGCACCGCACCCATCTGGTGGTGGAAGCGATGCGCCGCGCCTACCGTGACCGCACCTTTTTCCTGGGCGACCCGGACTTTGTCGATGTGCCGCAGCGCGTGCTGACCAGCAAGGATTACGCGCAGGGCCTGCGTGCCACCATCAATCCGGACAAGGCCACGCCGAGCAACCTGCTGTCGGGCAACCCGACGCCGCTGGAAGACGACGAGACCACGCACTTTTCCATCATCGATGGCGAAGGCAACCGCGTGGGCGCCACCCAGACGGTGAACCTGCTGTACGGCTCCGGGCTGATCCCCAAGGGCACCGGCGTGCTGCTCAACGACGAGATGGACGACTTTGCGCTCAAGCCTGGCACCCCGAACGCCTTCGGCGTGATGGGCTATGCCGCCAACGCGCCCAAGCCGGGCAAGCGCATGCTCAGCTCGATGACGCCCACCTTCATGGAATCGGCCGACAAGGTCGCCGTGCTCGGCACCCCGGGCGGCAGCCGCATCATCACCATGGTGCTGCTCGGCATCCTGGGTTACGACGCCGGCCTGGACGCGCAGCAGGTCAGTGCCTTGCCGCGGTATCACCACCAGTGGTTGCCGGACGTCATCGAGGCCGAGAGCAATGCGTTCTCGCCGCAAACCGCCAAGGCGCTGGAAGCAATGGGCCACGCGCTCAAGTTGCCGGGCGACACCGCTGAGGGCGGCCGTGGTTCCAGCCACGTCTGGGGTAATTTCCAGACCGTGGAATGGGACAAGCGCCGCAACGTGCTCAGCGGTGGTAGCGACCCGCGCAATCCGGTGGGCAAGGCCGAAGTGCAGTTGGCAACGCCGGCACGGTGAGTCCCGCATGCCTGCGCCGTTCAGCGGAGCAGGCATGACGGAAGCGTTCGACGAAGCGCGCGCTTTTGCTGATGCGTGATCTTGTGCGCGATCTTGCTCAGCGGCTCGGCTCTGAGCGGCAAAGTGATCAGCAACGCCGCGCTGCGAAAGGTTTTAGGTGGGTCCGCGCACAGTGCGGACCCACGCTGGCCCAAGCGCTTGCACGCCACACCTTCGCTAGCAGCAATGCGGTTTGGCGCAGTGGCCTATGTCTGGATTGGACTTGTCGGTGTGCGTCGATTTGGCGACCATCGTGGCATGACCATTTTCCAGACCCTGCTCACCGCCATGGTGATCGCATCGCCCATCGCCGCCTGTGCGGCGGACACGACCGGCACTGCCGGCACCACGCCGGCCGCTGGCGCCACCATCCACGTCAATCAACTCGGCTATCTGCCGGGCTCGGCCAAGCTGGCGGTGGTCGGCTTGCCGGCGTCCGGTGCGGCCGGTCCAGACCGCTTCACGGTGGAGGATGCCAAGGGCGCTCGCGTGCTGGAGGGCAGCTTGTCGCCGGCGGCCAGTTGGGCACCGGCGGGGCAACAGGCACGCGTGGCCGACTTTTCCGCACTGCGCACGCCGGGTACGTATCGGTTGAAGATCGCCGGCATGCCGGCCTCGGATGCATTCCCGATTGCAGCGAGTGCCTACCAGCCGGTCGTGGATGCCTCGCTGAAGGCGTTCTACTACAACCGTGCCAGTACCGAGTTGCCGGCGCAGTTTGCCGGGCGCTACGCGCGCGCGGCCGGGCATCCGGACACCGAGGTGCGCATCCATCCGTCTGCGGCGTCTGCCACGCGCCCGGCCAACAGCGTGATCAGCGCGCCCAAGGGGTGGTACGACGCGGGCGACTACAACAAGTACATCGTCAATTCCGGCATCAGCACCTACACCTTGCTGGCCGCGTATGAGCACTACCCGGCGCTGTTCAAGGCGCAGGCACTCACCATTCCCAACGATGCGCCTGGCGTGCCCGGCATCCTGCAGGAAGTGTGGTGGAATCTGGAATGGATGCTGGCCATGCAGGACCCGGCCGATGGCGGGGTGTACCACAAGCTCACCGACAAGCAGTTCGATGGGCTGGTGATGCCGGACCAGGCCAAGCAGCAGCGCTATGTCGTGATGAAGGCCACCGCCGCCACGCTGGATTTCGCCGCGGTGATGGCGGCTGCCAGCCGCATGTATGCGCCGTTCGACAAGCAGTATCCAGGCGCGTCGGCGCGCATGTTGAAGGCGGCGCGTAGTGCCTGGGCGTGGGCGCAACAACACCCGAACGTGATCTATCGCCAGCCTGACGACGTGCGTACCGGCGGCTACGACGACGCCACCGTAGATGACGAATTTGCCTGGGCAGCAGCGGAGCTCTATGTGAGCACGCGCGAGGACGCGTTCTACGACGCCATGCTGGCGCGCAACGTACATGCGAGCGTGCCGGGGTGGAGCAACGTGGGTGGATTGGCCTGGATGTCGTTGGCCGCCCACCGTGACCAGCTCACGCCGCATGCCGACCGCGCACGTATCGAAGGCGAAATCAGCGGGCTGGCGCAGCGCCTGGGCGACCAGTGGCAGGCATCGCCGTGGCGGTTGGCCATGGCCGACAACGACTTTGTCTGGGGCAGCAATGCGGTGGTGCTCAATCAGGCCATGATGCTGCTGCAGGGCTACCGGGTGACGCAGCAACGTCGTTATCTGGATGCGGCGCAATCGCAGCTGGACTACATCCTGGGGCGCAATCCGCTGGGGCTGTCGTTCGTCACCGGGGTCGGGCAGCGCACGCCAATGCATATCCACCATCGCCCATCCGAAGCCGACGGCATCGATGCGCCCGTGCCGGGCTGGCTGGCCGGTGGCCCGCAGCCGGGCCAGCAGGACGCGAAAGACTGCAAGGTGGCGTATCCGTCCAAGCTGGCCGCGCTGTCGTATCTGGACAACACCTGCAGCTACGCGACAAACGAGGTAGCGATCAACTGGAATGCGCCGCTGGTGTATGTAAGTGCGGCGATCGAGGCGTCGACCCGCTGAGGCAGGCTTCAGCGCGTCGACGCGGTTTTTCCTTCTCCCGTCGAGAGAAGGTGGCGCATAGCGCCGGATGAGTGGCGCCTCAGCGAAATGCCGATGCCTGACATGACAAACGCGTCGCTACGCGTCGGCAGAAGTGAATCGCCGCCAGCATCGCTTGCCGTACCCTCACCCCAACCCCTCTCCCGTAGGAGAGGGGCTTAAAGCCGCCGATTCATCTTATCGGCGCGGTTGCAGCGCGGTCGGAGAGTGCAGCGCGCGTCGGTTCTTGATCTGGACGCTTGGGACGCTCATCTCAGCCGGGAAACTCACTTCAGCTGGAAAGCTCACTCCACCCGCGTGCCGAAGATCCGGTCGCCGGCATCGCCCAGGCCGGGCAGGATGTAGCCTTTTTCGTTGAGGTGATCGTCGATGGCGGCGGTATAGACTTCCACGTCCGGGTGTACCGCTTCCAGCGCTTTCAGCCCTTCGGGTGCGGCGACCAGGAAGATGCCCTTGATGCGCCGTGCGCCAGCGCGCTTGAGCATGTCGATGGTGGCGATCAGCGTGCCGCCGGTGGCCAGCATCGGGTCCAGGATCAGCGCATCGCGTTCTTCCAGGCGGCCGGTGAGGCGCTCGAAATACGGCACCGGTTGCAGGGTTTCTTCATCGCGCTGCAGGCCGACCACGCTGACGCGCGCGGCGGGAATCAGTGCCAGCACGCCCGGCAACATCCCCAAGCCGGCGCGCAGGATTGGTACCAGGGTGATCTTGGCGCCAGCGATGCGTTGCACTTCCACCGGCCCGGCCCAGCCCGGCTGCACGTGCGATTCGGTGTCCAGATTGGCCGTTGCCTCGTAGGCCAGCAGGGTGCCCAGCTCGGTCACCAGTTCGCGGAAGCCCTTGGTGCTCAACGCTGCGTCACGCAGCAGGCCGATCTTGTGCTGGACCAGGGGGTGACGGACTTCGACGATTTTCATGGGCGGCAGCGTGCGGGAGAGGCCCACAGTGTGCCGCAGCCGGCCGCAGCGTCGCCACACAGGGCCTGTGATGGTGCTCGCATATGTCATGTCGGTGAAACGTCGCAGACATAGTGTGCACACCCATTCTTAACCGATTGGGGAAGCACTCGTGTTGAACAAGACTCCGCTCTGCATGGCGATCACGCTGACGTTGGCTTCGGTCGCGTGGAGCCCGCTGGCACAGGCGGCAGAAGAGGCGGTCGCGACCGGTGCAGCCAGCGGCGCGGCGGCAATCGACCTGGAGCGGCTGGAAGTGCGGCCGCAGCTGGAAGCGCAGGAGCGCGCAGTCGATCTCAAGCGTGCTTCCGATGCGATCCAGGATGCGGTGGCCTCCGATGCGATGGGCCGCTACCCCGACAAGAATGTTGCAGAATCCTTGCAGCGCCTGCCCGGTGTCAGCGTCACCCGCGACCAGGGAGAGGGGCGCTTTGTGGTGATCCGCGGCCTGGATTCGTCGCTCAACAGCGTGACCATCGACGGCATGAGCATGGGCACGCCGGAAGACGGTACACGCTCGGCGCCGCTGGACGTGATTCCGTCCGATTCCACCGAGCGCTTGAAGGTCGTGAAGTCGCCCACGCCGGACATGCCGGGCGATTCGATCGGCGGCGCCATCCAGGTGGAATCCACCTCGGCGTTCGATCGCGACGGGCGCACCCTGCGCGGGTCGATCGAAGGCAGCCACCAGTCGCTGTCGGGCAAGACCAGCCCCAAGGGCGCGTTCAATTATAGCGACATCTATAACGGCACCTTCGGTGTGGCGGTGGGTGTGAACTATCAGGACCGTGAGTTCGAATCCGATAACACTGAAGTGGCGTACGACAGCTTCGACGGTGGCGCTGCCGATGACCTGTTCGCCGGCGAAGTGCAGCGTCGCAAGTACTTCATCGAGCGCACCCGCATGGGCGCCAACCTCAATCTGGACTGGCGCCCGGACGCCGACAACCGCTACTACCTGCGCTCGCTGTACAGCCGTTTCGACGATGCCGAAACACGTCAGCGCACCATCTTCGGCCTGGCCGATGGGGAGGTCAGCGCCAACGGCGATGGCACCTACGACGTGGCCGACCTGCCAGCGGACAGCATCTCCAAGCGGGTGCGCTACCGCACCAAGAAGGAAGACAACACGGCGATCAGCATCGGTGGCGAAAACCGCCTGAGCGCTGCAACGGTGGACTACAAGGTGGGCTACACCAAGACCACCGAACGCGTAAACGACGAAATGGAAGCGCGCTTTGACTACGACGGCGACGACCTGTCGGCCACCGTGGACCAGCGCAGCGGCATCCCGCGGCTGGGGTTTTCTGACAACGGATGGCAGAGCAACCAGGACTTCGTGTTCGACCGCTTTGTCGTGTCGCCCAAGACGGTGGACGACAGCGAGCACAGCGCGCAGGTCAATGTGCGCTTCGACGGCGAACATTCCAGCCTGAAGATGGGTGTGCTCGGTCGCTGGCGCGAGCGCGATGTGGACGTCAACGAACAGGAGCTGCGGCGTGGCCCGGCGATCGATCTGAGCAGCTGGACCACCGCCGCACCGGAGCACCGCGGCGGCACGCTGGGCGAAAGCATCGGCTCGGACGGCATGCGCCGCTACTGGCGCGCGTCGGGTGGGTTGTACAGCGCACGTCCGCAGGACGTGGGCGGCAACCAGCAGGTCTCGCTGCAGGACGACTACACCGCCACCGAAGACGTCTTCGCCACCTATGCCATGGGCACCTGGGACATCGGTGCGCTGCGCATGATTGCCGGTGTCCGCGTGGAAAACACGCAGTTCAACGCCACCGGCAACCAGGTGGACGTGGCCGAAAACGGCCGCACCGCCACGGTCACGCCGCGCGAGGCGTCCAGCAGCTACACCAATGTGTTGCCGGGCCTGCACCTGCGCTACGACAGCGGCAACGATTGGGTGCTGCGCTTTGCAGCCAACAAGACCCTGTCGCGCCCGTCGTTCGGCGATGTGTCGCCGCGCGTGAGCATCAACCGCGGCGATGAAGAAGTGAGCATCGGCAACCCGGACCTCAACCCGTACCGCTCCACCAATCTGGATCTGTCGTTCGAAAAATACATCGGCAGCACCGGGCTGGTGTCGCTGGGGGTGTTCAACAAGTCGATCGACGATTACATCGTGCAGACCCTCAGCACCACCGATGCCGAATTCCCGGGCCTGCAGGTGACGCGCTCGATCAATGGCGACACCGCCAAGGTGCGCGGCGCCGAGTTCAACTGGCAGCAGACGCTGGACTTCCTGCCCGAAGGCTGGAACGGCTTGTTGGTCGGTGCCAGCGCCACCGCCCTGGACAGCGACTTCGACCCGGGCCTGAGCAATCGCGCCGGCGACGACTTCATGCTGCCGCGCTCGTCCAAGCGCATCTACAGCGGCCATCTGGGCTATGAAAAGTATGGCTTCAGTGCGCGCGTGGCGGCTGTGTATCGCAGCGAATACCTGGACACCATCGGCCAGAGCCGCGCGTACGATATCTATGTCGCGCCACACACCCAACTGGATGTCAGCATGAGCTATCAGTTCAACAGCCACGTCAGCCTGTATCTGGAAGCGCAGAACCTGCTCGACGAGCCGTTGGAGCTGTACCAGGGCGTGCCCTCGCGCACGCTGCAGAACGAAGAGTACGGCCGCACCTATGCGCTCGGCCTGAAGGTGGCGCTGTGATGGCCGCGCGCCACATCCTGCAGACCACAGTGCTCGCCGCTGCGGCGGCGTTGGCCGGTTGCGCCAGCGCGCCAGCCGACCGCGAAGCCGACGAAGCGCTGCTGCAAGACCCTTTGCTCAGCGAGTCCAAGGTCGCGCATCAGGTGGTGCCGGAGGCCTTCATCACTGCGCTGACGCCCGCCGACAACCTGGATTCGCCGGCCAGCTGGATTGCGCCGGATGGTAGCCGCTGGCTGATCGCCACCGCCAAGGCCACGCATGCGCTGGTGGTGTTCGATGGCGACAGCGGCAAGCGGTTGCGCGTGGTGGGCGGTAAGGGCAAGGCGCCGGGCAAGCTGGATCGTCCCAACGGGATCTCGGTGGTCGACGATCTGGTGTTCGTGGTGGAGCGCGACAATCGCCGCGTGCAGGTGTTCTCGCTGCCGGACTTCAAGCCGTTGGCCGCCTTCGGCCAGGACGAACTGCGCGAACCGTACGGGCTGTGGGTGCGCAAGCACAACGGCGGCTACGAGGTGGTGGTCAGCGACAACTACATGTCGCCGGCCAACAAGGACACACCGCCGCCGTTGGCCGAGCTTGGCCAGCGTTTCCGCCGCTATCAGCTGCAGACCGCAGGGCAGGGCTGGAACGCCACGCTGACGCAGAGCTTTGGCGATACCACCGAGGCCGGTGCGGTGCGCATTGCCGAATCGGTCTTTGGCGACGAGGCCAACGCGCGCCTGATGATTGCCGAGGAAGATGTCGCGGTAGGCACGCAGTTGCGTGAGTACGGCATGGATGGCCGCTATCGCGGCCGCAATGTGGGCACGGGCTTGTTCAAGGCGCAGGCCGAAGGCATGACCTTGCTGCAGTGCGCCGACGGCAGCGGCTACTGGATTGCCACCGACCAGTTCAAGGACCGCAGCGTGTTCCAGGTGTTCGATCGGCAGAGCCTGGCGCCGGTCGGTGCGTTCGCCGGGCGGGTGACCGCCAATACCGATGGCGTGTGGCTGGACCAGCATGGCGATGCGCGCTTCCCGGGTGGGGTGTTCTACGCGCTGCACGACGACCAGGCCGTGGCTGCGTTCGATTGGCGCGACATCGCGCGCACGCTGCGCTTGAAGGACTGCGCACCGTGACAGTGATGCAGCAGTCGTTGAAGCAGCATTCGTTACGCGCCGTGCTGGCGTTGCTGGCGCTCGCCTGTGTGCCCGCCGTGGCTGCCGACAAGGCGGCCGAGCCGAACACCCAGGTGCCGCTGGGCTCCACGCACTATGTGGCCGATGGCTTCCCGGACCGGATCGTCGCCACCCCGGCGCAGGATGCCGCGCGAGGCTTCGCAGTGGCCTGGCGTACCGATGCCAGCGTCACTGCGCCCTGGCTGGAACTGGTGGTAGCCGGCGATTCGCCGGATGTGGGCACGCCGCGGCGCATCCAGGCCACGACCGCGACCTTGAGTTCGGAAAACGGCGCCTCGCATCATCACCGCGCCGACATCGACGGACTCACGCCGGACACGCTCTACGCGTATCGCGTGCAGGGCCAGGGCACCTGGGGCGCGTGGAATCACTTCCGTACCGCAGCCACGCCCGGCACCCCGCTGACGCTGCTGTATTTCGGCGATACGCAGAACAAGAATCTCAGCCTGGTGTCGCGGGTGATCCGTCAGGCCTGGCGCTCGGCACCGGAGGCGCGGCTGGCGTTGTTCGCCGGCGATCTGGTCAGCGGCAAGGACGGCCAGGACGACAACGAATGGGCCGAATGGTTCGAAGCCGGGCGCTGGTTGCTGGAAGGCACCGCGGTGGCGCCGGCACCGGGCAATCACGAATATCACGAAGACGCCGAAGACACCCCGCAGGCTACGCGCGTGCTCGGCGGCCATTGGCCGGTGACCTTCGCGCTGCCGCGCAACGGCCCGGCCGCCACCGCGCGCACCAGTTACTGGTTCGATTACCAGGGCGTGCGCATCGCAGTGCTCGATGGCACCTCGGCGCTGGATCTGGGCACCGGGCAGGCACAGGCGCAGTGGCTGGATGGCGTGCTTGCCGACAACCCGCATCCCTGGTCGATCGTGCTGATCCATCAGCCGTTCTTTTCGCCGCGTGCCGACCGCGAGAACCAAAAGCTGGTCGAGCAGGTGTTGCCGGTGATCCGCCGCCACAAGGTCGACCTGGTGCTGCAGGGCCATGACCACACCTACGGCCGGCGCGGCGATGACGGCGGCCGGCCAACGCCGGTGTTCGTGGTGTCGGTGGCCGGCCCCAAGCAGTACCGGCTCTCGGACATGGCGCGCAAGACCATGCGCCCGGTGGGCGAAGACACCCAGCTGTATCAGGTGCTGCGCATCGATCAACAGAAGCTCGTCTACGAGTCGCGCACGGCGACCGGACGCCTCTACGATGCGTTCGAGCTGCAACGCCGCGCAGATGGGTCCAAGCAGTTGATCGAGCACGAGGCGGGCCGGATTGCGCCACGCGATTGCCCGCGCAGTGCCACGCTCAAGGGGCGGGCGGATCGGTGTTGGGAATGACCCGTAAGTAACTGCGGCCTGACCGATTCAGCACCAACGCGAAGCGGCGTTGCGATCTTTATAAAAGATAACTGCGTCACACTATGGGTGTGATTAAAATCACCCGGGCTGACTCTGTGGCCCGAGGTGATCCGGGCTGATGTGAGGGCAGCGCCCCCCACTCGTGAGAGCCCACATGATTCCGCATGTGTTCCATCTGACCGCACCCACCAAGCACCTGATGTGGGAAGAGCGCCGCGTCCAGGCCCGGCTGCAACGTCTTCTTCCTGGCTGGACCTGCAATGTCTGGGACGACGCCGACAATTCCGCGCTGATGCGCAGCGCATTTCCGGAACTGGCCGATCGCTTTGAAGCCATCCGCTTCGGCGTCATGAAGGCCGACATCGCACGCTGTGCCTACATGCACGTCTACGGCGGTTTCTACTTCGATACCGACTATAAATTGCTGCGCACGCTCGGCCCGGATGTCTTGACCCAGGCCTGCGTGCTGCCCGTGGAAGAGGGCGCGCCAGACAATGCGGCGTTCAAGATCGGCAACGCGGTGTTTGGCTCGGAGGCGGGCCATCCATTCTGGCGGGCGTTCATCGAGCACATCTTCAGCGCGCACGCGCCGGAGTTGCTGGAGGACCATCGGCAGATCCCGATGATGTCCGGCCCACGTGGAATGACGCGGTTCTATAACGCCAATGGTGCGCAGTTCGCGGGCATCGTGTTCCCGGCGCGCGATGCGTTCCATCCCGACCGCACCTGGTTCGGGCTTGGTCACCGCGGCGGCGCCACGGCAGTTGGTTCGCATCTGTGCTGGGCGTCGTGGCGCGGCAAGTCGCCGCGCCGCGCCGTTACCAACTACCTGCGCCGGAAGTTGAGTGCTGTGCCTATCTGATGAAGTCCAAGCGGCTTACTGGCGTTTTACGTTTGTAAAAACAGTTGCGGCGACCTCATGGGTGGGTCGCCGCAACTGTTTTGTCGTATGGCTGTCGCGGTGCAGAGAACCAGCGAGACTGACGAACGCCCCACGACGCATCGCCATCAGGCGGTGCCAGATCCACTGCTCGGCGCGTTTCACATGCCGCCAGCACCAGTTGCACGGTGCTGGCGGCATGTCACCTCACCAGCACTCAACCTGCTCGCTCAGTCCTCAAGCTGCCTCGGCCCGTGCCTGCCGCGGGCCTTCCTTGAGTGCTTTGGCGATCAGCCCCACCAGCAGGTCGAGTTCGGCTTCGTCCATGCCGAAGTGCGGGGTGAAGCGCAGCGAATTCTCGCCGCCGTGGATCACGTTGACGCCGTGGTGGCGCAGCCACTCCTCGGTGGATCCGGCGCCGTAGCACTTGTAGTGCGGTGCCAGTTCGCAGGAGAACAGCAAGCCGGTGCCCTGCACTTTGGTGATCAGGCCGCCGAGCTCGGCCTGCAGCGCTTCGAGTTTGCGCAGTGCTTGTGCACCGCGCAGGCGGATGTTGTCGCGGATCTGCGGGGTGAACAGCGCCAGCGTGGCGCAGGCCACATCCAGCGCGCGTGGGTTGGTGGTCATGGTGTTGCCGTAGGTGCCCTTGCGGTACACCTGCGCGGCCTGCTCGGTCACCGCGAGCACCGAGAGCGGATATTGCGCGGCATTGAGCGCCTTGGAATAGGTTTCCAGATCCGGCGGATCGAGCTGTTCGAAACCGGGGTAATCCACCACCGACAGCACGCCGTGCGCACGCAGGCCGGCCTGGATCGAATCCACCAGCAGCAGGCTGCCGTGGTTACGGGTCAGCGTGCGCGCGGCAGCGTAGAACTCCGCCGGCAGCGCACGGCCCGGGTCGCCTTCGCCCATCACCGGCTCCAGGAACACCGCCTCGATGAACCAGTGGTTGCGCGCGGCCTCGTCAAAGGCGTGCTGCAGTGCCGCGATGTCGTACGGCGCAATCGCAATAACCGAGTCTTCGTCGCGGTAGCTGGCCAGGTACTTGCTGTAGGTCTTGCGGCTGGAATCGGAATACAGCCCCGGGCGATCGGTGCGGCCGTGGAAGCTGCCCTTGACCACCAGGCGCTTGATGGTGGCGCCGGCGTGGCGCGCACCCGGATCGGTGTGCAGCTTGGCGTTGGTGTCGACGATGCGCGCGGCCAGGCCCACCGCTTCGGAGCCGGAGTTGAGGCACATGAAGCGCGCGAACGGGCAGCCGCCGCGGGTGTGGCCGATCTCCGCACGCAGGGCGCGGTCGAGCTTGCGCTGCGCCAGGCTGGGCGTCATCACGTTGGCCATCACCTGCGGGCGCGCCATGGCGTCGAGCACCGCCTCGGGCGTATGGCCGAAACCGAGCATGCCGTAGCCGCCGGCGTCGTACAGCACCGCGCCCTTGAGCGTGATCACCCACGGGCCGCGCGCGGCCAGCGCCACGTACGGAGTTACCGCATCGTCGGCGTAGAAATTGATGAAGCCGTCCTGCACCGCGCTGATCTGTGCGTCTTCGTCCAGGTCCAGTAGGTCGGCGACCTCGGCCTGCACCAGCGCGTATTCGCTCCCGGCGGCCTCGATGGCCTGGCGCAGGGTGGGGTGGTCGGTGGCCAGGCGTTCGATGGTGGCATCGTCCAGGCCGGCGGTCAGGCGGCGGCCGGCGTGGGCACGCAGCGGGGCGAGCGGGGCAAGGACAGACATGCGCATCTCCTGAAGCGGTGGCGTTCCCGTCACATTAACGGCAGTGGATCGTCGTTTGGCAGCGCCGATCCGGGCAGGAATTGAGGTATTTTCGTCGATTCGACGAAATGAATGGCCGAAATGAAGATCACACCCGCCGACGAGCAGTTGTTGTCCCTGCTGCGCGAGGACGCGCGCGCCTCCACCGCGCAGATCGCGCGCCGGCTCGGGCTCTCGCGCACCACGGTGCAAAGCCGGCTGGAGAAACTCGAGCGTGAAGGCGTGATCAGCGGCTACACCGTGCGCACCCACGACGCCTACGAACACGGCCGCATCCGCGCGCACATCTTGATCACCGTGCTGCCGAAGAAAATGCCCGCGGTGGTCAAGGCCCTGCGCGAGATCGCCGACATCCGCGCGCTGCATTCGGTCAGCGGCCCCTACGACCTTATCGCCCTGGGCGTGGTCGGCGGCGTAGACGCCATGGACGTGCTCACCGACGCCATCGGCGCCATCGACGGCGTGGAGCGCACCACCTCCTCGATCATTCTGTCGACCAAGTTCGAGCGGTGAGGGGCAGGGAATCGGGAGTGGGGAATCGGGAATCGTAAGAGCCATGATTCGCGAGCTAGCAAGCCCCTCTCCCCCGGGAGAGGGGTTGGGGTGAGGGTACGGGGCGAAGCCTCTGCAATATTTGAGCGCATTATGCTTCGCCCGTACCCTCATCCGGCGCTGCGCGCCACCTTCTCCCGATGGGAGAAGGATCTGCTACCTCCGCGATCTCCGCAGGTCTTGTTTCCCTGGAGGAAAAGGCTGCCAAACCTGCCTCAGCATGTCCCGCTAAACTAGCGCCCCCAAACCGCTGTACCGCCACGCCTTGAAGAAGTCCGATTTCCATTACGACCTACCCGAAGAGCTGATCGCCCAGGCGCCGCTGGCCGAGCGGGCGGCCAGCCGTTTGCTGGTGGTGCCGCCGACGCCGGCGGCCTTCAGTGACCGGCAGGTGCGCGATCTGCCTGAGCTGCTGCAGCCGGGCGACCTGCTGATCTTCAACGACACCCGAGTGATCCCGGCGCGGTTGTTCGGGCAGAAGGCGAGCGGCGGGCGGGTGGAGATCCTGATCGAGCGGCTGCTCGGCGGGCAGCAGGCGCGGGCGCAGATCGGCGCCAGCAAGTCGCCCAAGGCCGGCAGCGTGATCGCGCTGGACGCCGGTGGCCAGGCCGAGGTGCTGGGCCGCGACGGCGAGTTCTACCTGCTGCGTTTCGACATCCCCGCGCCGCTGGAGCATTGGTTGCTCGACGCCGGGCGCCTGCCGCTGCCGCCGTACATCCGCCGCGAGCCGGGGCTGGACGATCGCGAGCGCTACCAGACCGTGTTCGCGCGCGAAGTGGGCGCGGTCGCTGCGCCGACCGCCGGCCTGCATTTCGATGAAGCCCTGCTGGCGCGCCTGCGCGAGCGCGGGGTGGAGTTCGGCCATGTGACCTTGCACGTGGGCGCCGGCACCTTCCAGCCGGTGCGCGTGGATGCGCTGGACAAGCATGTGATGCACACCGAGTGGCTCAATGTGGGCGCCGCGCTGGTCGAGCAGGTGCGCCGCACCCGTGCGCGCGGTGGCCGCGTGATCGCGGTGGGCACCACCGTGGTGCGCTCGCTGGAAAGCGCCTGGCGCAAGACCGACGACGCCCCGCACGGCGAATTGCAGTCGTTCGCCGGCGAAACCCAGATCTTCATCCTGCCCGGCTACCGCATCCGCAGCGTCGATGCGATGGTCACCAATTTCCACCTGCCCGAAAGCACGCTGCTGATGATGGTCTCGGCCTTCGCCGGCTGCGACCGCATCTTCGCCGCCTACGCACACGCCATCGCGCAGCGCTATCGCTTCTTCTCCTATGGCGATGCGATGTTGTTGTGGAGCCGGGAGTGGGGAATCGGGAATGGGGAATCGTAGGGCTTGCCGCCACACGTTCTGCCATCGCCACCCGCTTCTCCGATTCCCAACTCCCGATTCCCCATTCCCGGCCTTCCAATGTCCCGACTCCAGTTCCAGCTCCAGACCACCGACGGCCATGCGCGCCGTGGCCGCCTGACCTTTCCGCGTGGCACGGTGGAGACGCCGGCGTTCATGCCGGTGGGCACCTATGGGTCGGTCAAGGGCATCCTGCCCGAGCAGATCCGCGCGCTGGGCGCGGAGATCATCCTGGGCAATACCTTCCATCTGTACCTGCGCCCGGGCCTGGACGTGATCGGTGACCACGGTGGGCTGCACGGATTTGCGCGCTGGGACGGGCCGATCCTCACCGACTCCGGCGGCTTCCAGGTGTTTTCGCTGGCGCATCGCCGCAAGATCACCGAACAAGGCGTCACGTTCTCCTCGCCAACCGACGGCGCGCGGGTGTTCCTGGGGCCGGAAGAGAGTATGCAGATCCAGAAGGTGCTCGATTCGGACATCGTGATGATCTTCGACGAATGCACGCCGTACCCGGCCACCGAAGACGTCGCGCGGCGTTCGATGGAGCTGAGCCTGCGCTGGGCGCAGCGCTCGCGTGAGGCGCATGACGGGCTGGGCAATGACGCGGCGCTGTTCGGCATCGTGCAGGGTGGGGTGCACCCGGACCTGCGCAGCCGCTCGTTGGACGGTTTGCAGGCCATTGGCTTCGACGGCTATGCCATCGGCGGCCTGGCGGTGGGCGAGCCCGAGCACGAGCGCAATGCCATGCTCGAACACCTGCATCCGCGCCTGCCGGCCGAGCGGCCGCGCTACCTGATGGGCGTGGGCCGGCCGGAGGATCTGGTCGAAGGCGTGGCGCGCGGGGTGGACATGTTCGACTGCGTGATGCCCACCCGTAACGCCCGCAACGGTCACTATTTCACCTCGTTCGGCACGGTGCGCATCCGCAACGCCAAGTACGAACGCGACCTGGACACCATCGAGCCGGGCTGCGGCTGCCACGCCTGCAGCAGCGGCTACACGCGCGCGTACCTGCGCCATCTGGACCGCTGCAACGAGATGCTGGCGCCGATGCTGGGCACCCTGCACAACCTCTGGTACTACGAAAAACTGATGGCCGACATGCGCGCGGCGATCGCGGCGGGAACCTTTGTGGAGTTCCGGCGGTCCTTCTATGCGGCACGCGGCGCCACCACGCCGCCGCTGCCCGGGGAATCCAGCTGAGACCTGCCGTCCGTGCCCTGGCGCGGACGGCGTGGGACCCGCATGGCATAATTCCCGGCTGTTCCGCTCCGGCGGTACCTGAATGGCGAGCGGGCCGCTGGGCGCGCTGGCACCAAACCTAGGATGCATAGAATGAATCTGCTCGATTTCCTGATCCCCGTCGCCCAGGCGCAGGCCACTGGCGGCGCGCCGGCCCCCGGCCCGATGGGAAGCCTGTCCACCTTCGCGTTGCCGATCATCCTGATCGCGGTCATGTACTTCCTGATGATCCGCCCGCAGATGAAGCGCCAGAAGGAACACAAGGCGTTGCTGGACAAGCTGTCGCGTGGCGATGAAGTCATCACCTCCGGCGGCGTGGCTGGCGTGATCACCGACATCGGCGAGAACTTCATCACCGTGGAAGTGGCCGACAACGTGCGCATCCGCGTGCAGCGCAGCGCCGTTGGCCACGTGCTGCCCAAGGGCACGCTGAAGTCCGCCAGCTAAGTCGCGTCATCGGCAGCGGGCACCGTCCGGCGCTGCCGGCAGGTGCTCGAAAACGGCAGGGGCCGCTCGTACACTCCGCTGTCGTTGCGCTGCCAATGCGTGCTTGGGTCAGCTCAAGACGTCGCTGCAAGTGAACACCTGCAACACCACAGCTGCGCGCACCCTCTGGTGGGCGCAGTCGGTGCACGAAGTCGGACCACGCCCCCGGGCGCTTTTGCTCCATGCACTGCCCGTATCCACCGGATGACCGCTCGCGACGCTGTATCGGCCGCCTGAAGTCGTTCTCACTGCTAGGCGCGGCGCCGGGATGGTGCCGCGCGGGACTGTCGCAATGCTCGAATTTCCTCGCTGGAAGTATTTCCTGATCCTGGTGGTGCTGGCGGTCAGCGCGTTGTATGCGCTGCCCAACGTCTACCAGAAAGACCCGTCCGTGCAGATCACCGCCAGCCGCGGTGCGCAGCTGGACGACGCGTTGCGCAGCCGGATCGACGCCGACCTCAAGAGCGCCGGCATCACGCCCAAGGCGGTGACCCGGGAAGGCGACAGCCTGATGGTGCGCCTGCCCACCCTGCAGGCGCAGACCCGTGCCAACGACGTGTTGCGCCAGCAGCTGGGCGAGAACTACACGGTGGCGCTGAACCTGGCATCCACGGTGCCGGACTGGCTCGCCAAGCTGGGCGGCCGGCCGATGGTGCTGGGTCTGGACCTGGTCGGCGGCGTGCACTTCGCCATGCAGGTCGATCAGAAAGCCGCGCTGGAAAAGCGCCTGGAGGGCTTTGCCGAGGACATCCGCACCACGCTGCGCGATGGCCGCATTGCGTATCGCTCGGTGGAGCGTCGTGGCGACAACAGCATCCAGGTCTCGTTGGGCGAGGGCGCCAGCGCCGATGCCGCGCGGACCGCGCTGGCCAAGTCGCAGCCAACGCTGACCTACGACGTCAGCGGCCAGACCATCTCGGTGAAGGTGCCGGAGGCCGAACTCAAGCAGATCGCCAGCGGCGCGATCGAGCAGAACCTCACCACCTTGCGTAACCGGGTCAATGCACTGGGCGTGTCCGAGCCGACCATCCAGCGCCAGGGCGAAGACCGCATCGTGGTCGAATTGCCCGGTCTGCAGGACACGGCCGAGGCCAAGCGCCTGATCGGCGCCACCGCCTCGCTGGAATTCCGTGCCGTGGTCGAAGGCAATGCCGAAGACGCCGTGCGCAGCGGCAGCATCCCGCCGGAAGCCAAGGTCTACCGCGTGCGTGACACCGGCGCGCCGGTGCTGCTCAACAAGCGCGCGCTGGTGACCGGTGACCAGATGGTCAGCGCCAGCGTCAGCACCGACCAGAACGGCATGCCCGCAGTGGCAGTGACGCTCAACAACGTGGCCGGCCAGCGCATGCTCGATTACACCAGCGCCAACGTCGGCAAGCTGATGTCGGTGGTCTACATCGAACGCATTCCCACCGTGACCATGGTCGACGGCAAGGAAGTGCGCAGCGTGCGGGTCAAGGAAGAAGCGCTGTCGCCGACCCGCATCGCTGGCGTGTTCGGCAAGAACTTCCAGACCACCGGTCTTGAGAAGGTGGAGGCCGAGAATCTGGCCAAGCTGCTCAAGTCCGGCTCGCTGGCCGCACCGATGGACTTCGTCGAGGAATACGTGATCGGCCCGAGCCTGGGTGCGGAGAACGTGGAGCGGGGCGTCACCGCGGTGGTGTATTCGTTCCTGTTCACGCTGGTGTTCTTCACCATCTATTACCGCGTGTTCGGCGCGATCACCTCGGTGGCGCTGCTGTTCAACCTGCTGATCGTGGTGGCGGTGATGTCGTTGTTCGGTGCCACCATGACGCTGCCGGGGTTTGCCGGTCTGGCGTTGTCGGTGGGCCTGTCGGTGGACGCCAACGTGCTGATCAACGAGCGTATCCGCGAAGAATTGCGCCTGGGTGTGCCGGCCAAATCGGCGATTGCGGCGGGTTACGAAAAGGCCGGCGGCACCATTCTGGACGCCAACCTCACCGGCCTGATCGTGGCGGTGGCCTTGTATGCCTTCGGCACCGGGCCGCTGCGCGGTTTTGCGTTGACCATGATGATCGGTATTTTTGCCTCGATGTTCACTGCGATCACGGTTTCGCGTGCATTGGCGGTTCTGATCTATGGCCGCCGCAAGAAGCTCAAGTCTGTGGCCATCTGAGATGCGAGTCCTGCTGCGGCGCGCGCGCCTTTGCGCAACGCCGCAGCAGGAATCCCTGCGCAAGCGGCCGGACCTTGACGGTGCGGTCGTCCAACGGAAGCTCTTTTCATGAAACTGTTCCCGCTTCATCTCATTCCCAACGACACCAAGATCGACTTCATGCGCCTGCGCAAGCCGGTGCTGATCCTGATGCTGGTGATCGCGGTCGCCTCGGTCGGCGTCATCGTCGGCAAGGGCTTCAACTACGCACTGGAATTCACCGGCGGCACGCTGGTGCAGACCTCCTTCCAGAAAACCGTGGACGTGGACCAGGTGCGCGAGCAGCTGTCCAAGGCCGGCTTTGAAAACGCCCAGGTGCAGAACGCACGCGGCGGCAACGAAGTGATGATCCGCCTGCAGGCGCGTGAGCAGCACAACAACCGCGACGATGCCGCAAGCACCGTCGCAGAAGAAGTGCGCAAGGCCGTCAGCACCCCGCAGAACCCCGCCACCGTGCAGCCGGGCGAATTCGTCGGCCCGCAGGTCGGCAAGGACCTGGCCTTGAACGGTGTCTACGCCACGGTGTTCATGCTGGTGGGCTTTCTGATCTACATCGCGTTCCGCTTCGAGTGGAAGTTTGCGGTGGTGGCCAGCCTGACCGCGCTGTTCGACCTGTTGGTCACGGTGGCCTTCGTGTCGCTGACCGGGCGCGAGTTCGACCTGACCGTGCTGGCCGGCCTGCTGTCGGTGATGGGCTTTGCGATCAACGACATCATCGTGGTGTTCGACCGTGTGCGTGAAAATTTCCGTGCCTTGCGCGTCGAGCCGCTGGAAGTGTTGAACCGTTCGATCAACCAGACGCTGTCGCGTACGGTGATTACCGCGGTGATGTTCTTCCTGTCGGCGTTGGCGCTGTACATCTACGGCGGCGAGTCGATGGAAGGCCTGGCCGAGACGCACATGATTGGCGCGGTGATCGTGGTGATCTCGTCGGTGATCGTCGCCGTGCCGATGCTGAGCATCGGGCCGTTCGCGGTGACCAAGCAGGATCTGCTGCCCAAGGCCAAGGACGTGGAGGCGCTGGCGCGCCGTCCCTGATGGGTTGGCAAAAGGTGTGACGAAAAAACCGCGCATTGCGCGGTTTTTTCGTTTCTGGCGTGGGGCGTCGCGACTGCATGCTGTGCACTGTGACGCCACTACTCAAGATTGAACACTAAGGATCTCGTCGCACACGTGATGCCGATCGATACGCGGTACGTTGCGGTAGAGAGCCGCTGGCCAGGATGAAGCGCCGTGTCCAACTGAGACACGCCTGCTCAGTGCGCAGGCTGTGGTGCCGAACGCGCAAGCGGTCGCGCACTCGATCGAGCAGCCGCGTCGGCGGACGTGCTGTTACGCCATTGTTTTTGGGGGTGTATTTCATACGCCAGCGTCCTTGCTTGATAAGGCTGGAAGCCTCGCGATGGTGGAGTCCGCTTGCCGTCGCGTAATCCCGTGATCGCGGCTAAGATTTCCCCATTCACAAAGCGCCAGCGATCGAAGATACTCCGTGCAACACCGCATTTCGGCGGTCCAATAGTAGTTAGGCACCACTATGCCCATTCCAGCCACTCGTGAGAACCTTACTGAAGCTCTTGCGCGTGCTGATGATTCGTCGCGGGCCGATCGCGTAGATCGGATCGAGTGGCTGGCTCAGCACTACTTTCATCCGGGCGCGGTCATGGGTGATCTAACGATCCTCCACATGCTGGAAGAAGCGCGGCTCTGTTTTGTTTCCGGCCACTTTGTTGGTGCATTGCTCCTTGCCACTTCTTTCGTAGAGCACACACTTAGCGAAGAGCTAGAAAGCTTGGCTCCTGCGCAGGAGCGACATACATTTGAGCTAATGATTAAGGCCGGGCGCCAATACCTTTCGTTGCCAAATGATTTGTTTGACCGCACCGACAGGCTTCGGCAGCTGCGCAATCCGTTCACGCACCGCAAAGCGGCTAACCACCCTGATGCATTCGGCACCAGATTCTTGGCCCAAAAAGTCCATCCAGCTACGATACTGGAGTCGGATGCCAAGCTGGCTATGGAGGTCATGTATGAGTGGTTTCGGCGCACCCTGCGGAGTGCCTAACAATTCATTCAAGCCGAACCCGCTTCGCAGGTCGGCTTAATTCAGGCTTTAGACCGCTCAAGGAGTTCATCGTAACCATGAAGGTATTTCTGCACACCCGTAGCCCGAAGCAACGAGACTGGCTAAACGAGGAGCGAGATTTTTCTCGCATCCCCGTTGTGGGCGAGTACGTGGCAACCTCAAGTGACGGTCCGTGGTTCAAGGTTGAGCTCGTAGTTCACACGCCGTTTCCGTGCGACTTCGACGCTGAGGTGTACGCCGTTGCGGCAGACCACCTTGAGGTTCTCAAAGAGACTTTGGATGGCTAGCATTTCTCTGACGCGGCCTAACAATTCATTCAAGCCGACCCCGCTTCGCGGGTCGGCTTAACTAAGGCGTTAGGGCGCACGGAGGTAGCATCGCAATGCTCAAGAGGCTAATCAACGCTTTCGCTAAATCCAAGGCAGACAAAGACATCAAGCAAGGCCTCGCTCTCGTTCAAGAAAGGTGGCTGGCTTATCGATCTCTGAATCAAAAACCACCAGAACATGAGATCGTACAGTTCACTGGCCCATTCATTGCACCGATGATGTCTCAACTAGCTTCTGATCCGCGATGGGGCGGAAAGCCGCAATCTGCCATGCTCGACCTAATCTTCGTGGTGCTTCTTGCGGATGCAGACACGGAGGCTGGCCAAGGGAAGTTGCGCGCCATGCGAGAACTCCTAGGAGAACAAGCGTGATTTCCACAGCACACTGGCTGCGACCTAACAATTCATTCAAGCCGAACCGGCTTCGCCGGTCGGCTTAATTCAGGCGTTAGGGCTCACACACAAATGCCAGCACGTCTCTACCAAGAAACCCTAGACGAGATGGATCTGGCCTTGACCGCGCTGGCCGAGCTGACACCACCGCCACATGCCGTCCCGTTCAAGGGTGGTTTTGTCTATCGTCATATCGAGCAGCTTCCTCAGCAAGCGATCGTCCAAAAGCTTGCTCGCCTGCCATCTGGCCTTCGTGCGGCGGCCTCGCTTCTTGAGTCTGGATTCTTTCAAGAACAAGCCGCTCTACAACGATTGATCGATGAGATCGGAGAAGACGTCATTTTCCTGTCCATTCCGCTCATTTATGGCGGGGAGCAACCGGTCCATACTGAGTACCTACAAGCTTTCTTTGGAGAAGAGTTTGATCCTGCGACAGGCTTACCTACTACTCAAGATCGTCCGATGGTCAGGCGACGCCCCCCCAATTTTGAGTAGCGCCTCAGTTTGGAGTCCAATTCCCTACCCCGAGGAGATTGGACGTGAAGAAACGTTTTACTGACGAGCAGGTCATCGGCTTTCTGCGCGAAGCCGAAAGCGGCGTCGCCATCAAGGACCTGTGCCGGCGGCATGGCTTCAGCGAGGCCTCGTACTACCTGTGGCGCAGCAAGTTCGGTGGGATGAGCGTGCCCGATGCCAAGCGGCTCAAGGACCTCGAGTCCGAGAACGCGCGGCTGAAGAAGTTGCTGGCCGAGCAGCAGTTCGAGAACGACCTGATCAAGGATGCACTGCGAAAAAAGTGGTAAGCGCACCGGCGCGTCGTACGCTGGTGCGCGAATGGATCGGGCGTGGTGCCAGCGAGCGTCGTGCGTTGGCAGTGATCGGCATGAGCGCCAGTGCACTGCGGTATTGCCCGCGCGAAGATCGCAATGGCGAACTGCGCGAACGCATCTGTGCGTTGGCACATCGTCATCGCCGCTATGGCGTGGGAATGATCTATCTCAAATTGCGGCAAGAAGGGCGCATCGTGAACTACAAGCGTGTGGAGCGGTTGTACCGCCGACGTCCCCCCGCCCTGAGTAGCGGCCTGGTTTAGAGTCCGGGGTTGATGATATCGGTGTTTGCCAGATGTTGGGCATAAGCAGCCGGGGTCATGCCGCCGATTGCTTTCTTGGGTCGGTCCTCGTTGTATTCGCGTCGCCAGCGTTCGATTTCGGTGCGCGCGTGCAGTAACGTCGGGAACCAGTGCTCGTTGAGGCATTCGTCGCGCAGTCGGCCGTTGAAGGATTCGACGTAGGCGTTCTGGTTCGGTTTGCCTGGCTGGATGAGCCGTAGTTGCACATTACGGGCATGCGCCCAAGCGACCATCGCCTTACCGCAAAACTCCTTGCCGTTGTCAGTGCGGATCACCTTCGGCAAACCGCGACTGTGCGCCAGTCGGTCCAGCACGCGCGTCACGCCGTGGCCCGAGATCGCGCGCTCCACTTCGATGGCGACCGCCTCGTGGGTTGCATCGTCCACGATCACCAGACACTTGATCACCCGGCCTTCGGCAGTGCGGTCGAACACAAAGTCCATCGACCACACCTGGTTGGCCTGCGATGGCCGCAGCAGCGGTTGACGCTCGCCTATTGGGACCTTCTTGCGCTTGCGGCGGCGCACTTGCAGCTGCTGCTCGCGATACAGCCGCTCCACACGCTTGTAGTTCACGATGCGCCCTTCTTGCCGCAATTTGAGATAGATCATCCCCACGCCATAGCGGCGATGGCGATGCGCCAACGCACAGATGCGTTCGCGCAGTTCGCCATTGCGATCTTCGCGCGGGCAATACCGCAGTGCACTGGCGCTCATACCGATCACTGCCAACGCACGACGCTCGCTGGCACCACGCCCGATCCATTCGCGCACCAGCGTACGACGCGCCGGTGCGCTTACCACTTTTTTCGCAGTGCATCCTTGATCAGGTCGTTCTCGAACAGCTGCTCGGCCAGCAACTTCTTCAGCCGCGCGTTCTCGGACTCCAGGTCCTTGAGCCGCTTGGCATCGGGCACGCTCATCCCACCGAACTTGCTGCGCCACAGGTAGTACGAGGCCTCGCTGAAGCCATGCCGCCGGCACAGGTCCTTGATGGCGACGCCGCTTTCGGCTTCGCGCAGAAAGCCGATGACCTGCTCGTCAGTAAAACGTTTCTTCACGTCCAATCTCCTCGGGGTAGGGAATTGGACTCCAAACTGAGGCGCTACTCAAAATTGGGGGGACGTCGCCGCGAGCAGCAGCTGCAAGTGCGCCGCCGCAAGCGCAAGAAGGTCCCAATAGGCGAGCGTCAACCGCTGCTGCGGCCATCGCAGGCCAACCAGGTGTGGTCGATGGACTTCGTGTTCGACCGCACCGCCGAAGGCCGGGTGATCAAGTGTCTAGTGATCGTGGACGATGCAACCCACGAAGCGGTCGCCATCGAAGTGGAGCGTGCGATCTCGGGCCACGGCGTGACGCGCGTGCTGGACCGACTGGCGCACCGTCGCGGTTTGCCGAAGGTGATCCGCACTGACAACGGCAAGGAGTTTTGCGGTAAGGCGATGGTCGCCTGGGCGCATGCCCGTAATGTGCAACTACGGCTCATCCAGCCAGGCAAACCGAACCAGAACGCCTACGTCGAATCCTTCAACGGCCGACTGCGCGACGAATGCCTCAACGAGCACTGGTTCCCGACGTTACTGCACGCGCGCACCGAAATCGAACGCTGGCGACGCGAATACAACGAGGACCGACCCAAGAAAGCAATCGGCGGCATGACGCCGGCTGCGTATGCCCAACATCTGGCAAACACCGATATCATCAACCCCGGACTCTAAACCAGGCCGCTACTCAGGGCGGGGGGACGTCGCTACCGCGGAAAACTTGGGCTTGGCGCCTAACAATTCATTCAAGCCGAACCCGCTTCGCGGGTCGGCTTAATTCAGGCGTTAGGCCCGTAAAAACAGAATGCCGCAGACGGAAACTGATCCGTCTGCGGCATTGTTAGTATCACTCTTCGGCAATGATTGTGATGCCACGTTCGGTCACTTGCACTTGTGCTTTGTGGCCTACGGAAAATCCTGCCGCTTGCAACCAATCTCCGCTCAAACGCAAGAACGGTACCTGTCTCGGCAGGGTCCGGCGCTCTACATCTTTATGCTTGCTTTCGTAGACCTGATAGCCAACGGTTAAAAAACGCAGTTCCGGCTGCGCAGTCTTTCTCTTTACGGCCATAGTGGTGCTCCTAGCGGATTGTTGAGTTACGCCCCTGTTGAGAGGGCGACCGAGTACTTCAACACCGCCGCTAGACGGCCCCCAGCTTTCCCCGGCAAGCCGGGTCTTGTATGACTGGACGCTACTCGGCCATAGAAACTATGGACGCAAAAAAACCGCGTTTCAGTCGCGGGCACTGCTAGCGGAAGGTATGTTGAGTACCTTAGGTCAACTTAGCGCCTTACTGGCTCTCGGTCAACTGGTGGGCATGGGCCTAACAATTCGTTCAAGCCGACCCCACATCGTGGCAGCGCCAGCGTGCTTTACGCTACGCTAGCACGTAGTCGCTGCCCCGCTGCGGGGCGGCTTGACTCAGGCGTTAGGCGGTGGTGAAGCAAAACAACTTGGCGTTCTACCTCGTCAGCTGCCTCAGCACGCACGGGGGGCGTCGGTTTCAAGATCATCATGAGATCGAGCAGCAGACGCTGAAGAACGAGTCGCACTTATCAACCAGGCCTTCTGCCAAACTCCAGATTGGCTGACAGAAGTAGTTGAATGCCCATGCAGCCGATGATTGCGCTAGACTTCGGTCACAGCAATCCATGGGTGTGAGCCTGTGGACGGGATGCAATACATGGAAACCAACATCACCAATCAGCCCAAAAAGGGCGAGTTTTTCGAGCTGCTGCCGGACGGCCGGCGTGGAGGAAGGGCCATGGGGTGATCTTCGAAAATGAGCAGCCTCTTTTGACGCCGCCGCAGCTTATTTTGCAACCGGACGAAGAAGGATTTCCTCCGTTGAGAGAGACGCCACTATTGATCTCCAACCCCATGGAAGGGGCGTTGCCTCAGGATCTAGAGGGAGGAGGTCAAACCCACGATCAGTCACTTGCCGGACCGCCTCGATCTTGAACTCATCCGTATATCGCTTGCTGCTCATAGACACCTCCGAATCGACCATTTTCCATGGCCTTGAGATGTCTAGGAAACCCTGGGCGTATCAGCCCGCCGTTCGGCCGAGTTGCTGGAACAAGGCAATGCCACGGCCGCGCAATCGGAAGTTCAGCATGCCATTGCCCGCAATGCGGGCGGGTGGGCCGGTGGTGCCTCCACGGCAGCAGCGCTGGGCGGAACTGGCTTCGTGCCCGCGGCGTTGGTGGTCGGCGACGCGCTGTTGATGAGCAAGGCGTTCGACAAAGGCGCCGATCTGCTGGACAACCGCGCCATCTACCACCAGACCGACAAGGCGGGCGTTGAGTGGGAGTTCAACGGTCGCAACTGGCAGCGCGAAGCGGCCATAGATCTGGCCCATGATGGCCGGCGCACGAGCGGCGAGCAGCCCGTGGTCGCCAGCTATGAAAAATCGCAGGAACTGGGCGCTCTGGCCAACGCCAAAGCGGTGGAACTGGCGCTGGGCAAGGTCCCGACGCCCCAGGACCCCTTCAACCTCCCAGCACGGGCCAGCGACCAAGTTGGACTAGACAACCAGAAATGGCATCGCAATCCCGAGCGTCAGGTCAAAAATCTAGAGCGGGTTACAGAACACTACCGTTGCACCGTCTGTCCGGAAATGAGGCTGCGGCGCTAGACTGTGCCGCAATGATCCCGGTGACATAAATCAATGACGGATACAACCCATGGAAACGACAACAGCCAATCAGCCTAAGGCTGGTGAGTTCTTCATCCTCGAAGCGGGCGCGATCAACGGCCCCGGGCATGGCGTCGTCTTTGTGAACTTGGATAGATTGCTGACGCCGCCGCGCTTGATTCTTTTGCCAGAAGGGGGGGGCTTTCCTGCGCTACGGGAGAAGCCTCAATTGATCTACAGTCCAAGCAAAGGTGTTCCTCCGCGGGATTTGGAAGCTGGTTTTAGTGGCTACTGGCTTGTGTCTGAGAGGCTTCATCGAGTCATGCTATCGGTCGATTCCAAAGCCTTTGCTTTTGCGGAAGTAGACTACCGCCTCGCCGATGGAGCGGAGGGGCGGCGCTACTACCTCTGTGACGTGGTCCAAGAGATTGACGCATTGGACGAGTCGACTTCCATACTCTCCATCGAGACTGGCGAAGAGTTCATCAACGGTAAGTTTTACGATTTGACTGGTGGCACAAGCGTCACGTTTAAGCATGACCGGCTGGGTGCCGCACATGTTTTCAAGACCCCTTATAACGACACGGTTTTCTGCGATCGGTTCTTCAAGGATGCGGCTGCTGCCGCAGGTATCGCTACCGACACCGATGCCGACGGCCTGTGGTTTATCGACGCCTCGGACATCTAGCAGCGCGGTAACGCTGAGAAGTAAGGAGCCTGCTTCATGCCTCGCAACGGACCTGTTTTTCAAGATCATCATGCCATCGAGCAAAGGACGCTTGAACGAAGCCCACTTTTGGAGATGCTGGCAGAAAAGGGGAAATTCGATATTCATGCCCCGGAAAACCGGATATTCCTGCCAGCCGATCCTGCATTCGCACAAACACTTGGCATCACACCGCATAGCGGTGGTCCTATCTCGGATTACCAGATCGGGCTCCAGCAAAACTTGCGGCGTTTGCAACGAAGCACTGACTACATTGACGCACGGAGCGGCGACCCAGAAGCCCTGGGTCGGATTGCAGCACGCGTAGAGACCCTCCGCGACACGGTTCGTGTGGGTCTCATTAATGGCGATTTGCACACCAATGCGCCACTTGGCCTTCGCGCCGACGATATTCGCCCAAGCGTCCAGAATTTCTTTCGCAACGAAGTCGGTTATGGAAAGGCCCATGTTGCGCAACTTCGGAGCTTGAAGGGCTACGCGCCAAGAGATCATGGCTGGGCTGCCGTCACCCACACCGAAGGCCGTGTAGTGGGCACACTCCAATATATCCAGAGCGTCCCCAATCCTCTGACCCGCGGTGGTGCGGTCGAACTCCAGCGGCATGGTCTGTCTCAGGCTATTTCAAACGCTTACCACGGCGGGCGCTTGACCATATCGCCGGGGGGTGTTGCTGTCGTCGAGAACACCCTGGGCGAGGAAGCCGCCAGACCTCTGCGAGTTCCTCGCGGTCAGAGCGGTGCGGCGTCCATGGAAGTGTTGCTCGGCAATGCATCGGCCAGCACCTTGGTGCGTTCGGGCGGCTTGCTGGCCACCGGCGCAGACGCAGTGCTGACTGCCCGCAGTTCCGCCGAGTTGCTGGAACAGGGCAATGCCACGGCCGCGCAATCGGAAGTTCAGCATGCCATTGCCCGCAATGCGGGCGGGTGGGCCGGTGGTGCCTCCACGGCAGCAGCGCTGGGCGGAACTGGCTTCGTGCCCGCGGCGTTGGTGGTCGGCGACGCGCTGTTGATGAGCAAGGCGTTCGACAAAGGCGCCGATTTGCTGGACAACCGCGCCATCTACCACCAAACCGACAAGGCGGGCGTGGAGTGGCAGTTCAACGGTCGCAACTGGCAGCGCGAAGCCGCCATTGACCTCGCCCAGGACGGCCGGCGCACGAGCGGCGAGCAGCCCGTGGTGGCCAGCTACGAAAAATCCCAGGAATTGGGCGCGCTGGCCAACGCAAGGGCGGTGGAACTGGCACTGGGCAAGGCGCCGCCGCCCCAGGACCCCTTCAACCTCCCAGCACGGGCCAGCGACCAAGTTGGACTAGACAACCAGAACTGGCACCGCAATCCGGAAAGCCAGGCGTGGGAACGACAGGTCAAAATCGCTGTGTCGGGTGCTGCCGACCGAGGCAGCTACGAACACCAAACCGCTTCCCGGGACCGCGCGCAACAGCTCAACCAAGAAGCCCTTGGCCGCATCGAAAGCAACATCGCCACGGGGCGCGAAGCCATCGCCTTCGCCTACTTGGAAAACCATGCCGCGCAGCGGGCTCAGGCGCATGGAGTGGAAGTGCCGGCAGCCGTGGAAAGCGCACTGGCCAAGCACGACCACGTGCAGGGACACGACGGCCAGGTCTACCAGCGGAACGAGTCCGGACAGTGGGCCGGCAAGGACGGGGTGGCCACTGGCAATCTGGCGGTCGAACTGGAGCTGACGGATCAGGTGCGCCAGCCGTCGTTGGAGCGTGCCCGGGAAGCCTTGGCGTCGATCCAGGCGCTTCCCGCGCCCACGGCTGCGCAGATAGAGCACAACGAACTGCTGCACCGTTACCGGGCCGCAGGCGTCGATTTGAACGTCAACCCGCAGACCCAGCAGGCAGTGGAGCTGGCCGCGCAGCGGACTAGGGACGCCAATGGCATCGCTGGGCCGACCATGCAGCAGCTACAACGCAATGAGTCGGGGCAATACGGGTATGACAGCCCCATCGCGCACCTTCAGCGCGGCAGCGATGGGGTGACTCGCGTTGTGGCCGTCACCAGCAGCGAAGACATCCGGCAGGCGTTGAGCGAGACGCAAGGCAATCAACCACAGTCGCCAAGCCTAGGACGCGTGTCTGAGGGAACGGCAGAGGCGGACACCTCGACCTCCGAGTCGTCCAATCCGCAGCAGGTGCTGGATATCCAGGCGCGCATGCAAGCCTCTGTCGCTGCGCAGGCACGGCAAGAACGCGAACAGCAAGATCGCCTCGCGCAAGAGCAACACACAGCGCAGGTGCGCGAGCACATCCAGCAGGCACAGCCTGAGCACGAAGACAGGTCACAAAGCGAGCAAGCGCTCCAGGTGCACACAGCGCTGGAAGGTCAACGCCAAGCGGAGCAGCAACGTGAGTTAGAAGAACGCCAAGTGCAGGAGCTCCAAGCACAGACCAGCCAGCAACGCGAGCTGCAGGAGCGTGAGGGTAGGGAAGTACAGCAACGACAGGCGCAGGAACGCCAAGCCGAGGACAACCAGCAGCGGGAGCAGCGAGACCGCCAGGCTCAGGAAACCCGGCAAGTTGAGGTCCAGGAAGCTCAGGCTCAGCAAACACATGATCAGCAGCAACACACTCAAGGACTCGATCAGCAGCAGGCCCAGCGTCAGGAGTCCTCGCCGCAACCGGACACTCAACCGCACGCTCAGGATGCCGCGCTGACTCAGCACACGTCGCGTCCTCAGTTACAGCAGGAGGGCGCGCGCCAACAGCCAGAGGCACAGAACCAGCAGGCACGCGAACACCTCGCTCCTGACGTGCGCGATCAGCTGAAGCAAACGCCCGGTCCAGGCGATGCGCAGCCGCGTCAAGCGCAAGAAGCGGAGCACGCGCTGAAAATGCCCGCAGTGGAGAGTCGCGACATAGCGCGCCCTCAGATGCCTGCAACTGAGCTGGAAAATTACAACCGACTTTCGCAAAGCGCGGGGGGCGATGTGGTGCCGCCAGCACTGCATTACCAGGTGAAAACGCAGCAAGGAGAGATGGAGCAAGCGTCGGTCCGTCAGCAATACGTGGCTCGTGAGCAGGAAGCAAAGCCAGTTCGCGTCATGGCCCAAACTAAGCCTGCGACAGCAGAAGCATTGATTGCATCGCAGGCCAAGGCGCTTACCACTCCTGAGGAGCAAGAAACCAAGGCAGAGCAGCCCCGTCCTTCAGACGCGCTGCATGCCTATCAGGAGGCGGCTTTGCTGCCCGCAGCACACTTCGCGCAGGCACGCGAGCAGTCCTTGGAAGCCAGTGCAGAGAATCACTTGCCTGTCGGGTCGGCGGAAGCGGAAGGCCTGCGCACCCAATCGACTCCGGCGCAGGACCGCAGCGTCGCAGACCCGGGCGGTGCCCTATTCCTGGAAGAGGCCATGCGCTCGCTACGCCAGCTGCAACAGGAAATTGAGCTGGCAGATCGGCAAGACGAACGCTTCCACCAGGAATGGAAGGAGCATCGCGAGCGCGGAGAACCCTATCCCTTCGTTCGCGACGAGATCCAAAGCGTGGACGGCGCAAGCCTCGACGAGTTCCCGCAGCGCGAGCAAGCGCGTCGCTCGCCCAGTGAAGCTGCTGAGCAAACCGATACCTTTCCACATCTAACTCAGCGCTCTAACGGTCCAGGGGTAGGGGATGGGCCAGATGATTCTTTGCAAACCGAGCGGAAATCCATCACCGGCGACCCGGATGTGGACGAGGTGCTCTACGCGCTCGACAGCAAGAACGAGTTGGCGATTGAGCAGGCGCTAAATCGTGTGGCCAACAGCGCAGCCACGCAGGCGTTGCTGAAAAAAGGCAATGATTTCCTGGAAGCGCAGGCCCAGCAGGAGGCGCAGGAGCAGGTCGCCACACACCAGGCGCTTGGGATGGATGTCTCAGCGGAAATCAACACCAGCCGCGGGCCGGTGATGGTGATGACCTTGTCCGAGTTTGCAAAGGGGCCAATGCAGAGCGGTCCCCAAGGGGACGGCGGCGGAGGTGGAGGAGGCGGTGGTGGTGGTGGAGGGGGCGGCGGTTAGTCAGAATCTCTTCCGTGACCAGCCGAGTTTAGGAGACCTCATGGACAGGCAAGACGCCGCCGCAATGGCGGAACTGATGGCGACGTTGAACGCATCCAATGCGTCGTTGCAAGAGACCATCACGGTGCTGACGACGCTGATGGCATCCATGCAGCAGCGCGAACAACGGTTGCGCGATGTGGTCGCCGAGCAGCTCCAAGTGCTCCAGAACGCGGTGGGCAGCGCCGACTCCAAAGTCAATCGGGTGCTCGAGAACGCACTGCCGCGGCTCACTCAGCTGACCAATCAAGCGTTGACGCAGACGCTGGAACCGGCAGCCAAGCGATTCAACAAAGAAATGACCACTGCGGATGAGACATTGCAGCAAGCCACTCGACGTTACGCACAGGCCCAGCAGTCCTTGGAAACAAAGATCACGCGACGCATGGGCCTTGCATCCGCCACGATGCTCGTGGCCGGCGTGTTGGGCCTGGGCGCGGTGGTCTATTCGGTTGGCATCATCAACGAAAAGCGAACCGAACTCGCAAAGCTTCGAGCTTCCATCGACTACCTGGATCGCGTTTCGCGTGCCGACCTAGCTCCCTGTGGCGAAGGCCGGCTCTGTGCCACCTTGGAGAAGAATGGGCCGCGTTACGGCAACCAAAGGCAATACAGAGCGATCAATCTGCGTGCGACATCAGATTCGCAATGATGCGACGTCGTCATTACAGCGACTGCCTAGCGCGCGACAGCGGCGGCTGAAAAAGCCACATCGCGTGCGGTCGCGCGCCTACGCGGTTCATCAAACTCGTCGGCCATATCCGGCAAATGCCCAGGCCAACCGAGTCGACGTAATGCGTTGCACTGCAGTCAGATGCAACGCACCCGCCACTCACTTCAAGCAGTGGTACCCGCCAAGCATGCGCGCAACGCGCGCAGCTTCTCGACGGGTCACAGATTCCAATCGATCCGCATGCCCGCGATCAATGCGTTCTTCAGATCGTTGCTGCGGGTCGGCTCGTTGAACTGGTCCGGGTTGATTACGTAGTGCAGGTTCGGCGCGATGCGCAGGCGCTTGGTGACCTGGATGCCGTAGCTCAGCTCCATCATGATCTGGTTGTCGGCCGGGGTGCCGGTGCCGCCGGCGGAGGCGCGGGCCAGGCGCAAGTTTTCGATGGCTTCGTCGCTGTACTTCTGCTGGGTGATCACAAAGGCGATGTTGTCCTGCGGGCGGCTGGCGAAGGTGCCTTTCTGCACCAGGCCGAGCTGCACGAAGTGATCCTCGATGGCCTGGCCACTGGTGCTCTTGAGAATGGCGGCGAAGACGGTCAGGCCCTGGGTGCCGGACGGGTTCGGGTTGGTGACCTGTTGTTCGAAGCGGCCAAACAAGCCGGAGCGGCCCTGCTTGTTTTCATAGCCCAGGCCGCTGAGCACGGCCGGGTTGCCGTTGCGGTCGCGTAGCGGGTCGGTGTAGTCGGAGTTGTCCTGCCAGCCGCCGAGTTCGTACATCGCCGCCAAGGTGCCGTCGCCGCCCTTGTTCTTGTAGCCAATGGCGTAGGGCACCACCACGCCGGTGGTGTCGTCGGTGCTCCACTTCAGGCCGTGCTGGCCGTCCTGGGCCTGCACCGGGTTCACTTCGTAGGCTCCTACATGCACGTAGACCTTGGGCGTGACCCAGGCGGTGGCGTGCGCGGCCCAGCTGGAGACCGGCCAGTAGGTGAAGTTGCTGGTGCGAAACACGAAGGTGGGGTTGCCGCAGGCCGAGTTGCCCTGGAAGTACTGGCACAGGTCCGAGCCAAGGAAGTGGATGTTGGCCACGCTGCGGCCGGCTTCCAGTTCCAGGCGGTCGTCGAACAGTTTCTGCACCAGGGTCAGGTTGGCCAGGCGGGTGCCCTGGCCGCCGTAGATTTCCTGCACCGAGGTGCTGTTGCCGATGCTGCTGTTGGACAGGTTGGTGCCGTGACGGTTGGTGACGTAGGCCTTGACGGTGGCGCCGTGCCAGCCGAACAGGCTGTTCAGATCGACGTCGGTGCCGACCATCAACTGGCCGGCGTAGGCGTCGCCGCCCTTGCGGCCGCCGTCGATCATCGAGGCGGCTTCGCCGGTGTAGCCGAGCTTGAGTTTGAAGGCGTCGGCGGCGTCCTGCGCGTGGGCGAGCGGGGCCAGCGCAAGGGCCAGCGACAGGCACAGCAGGCGGGGATGGGCGCGGCGGGAGGGCAGGGCGGTCATGGCAGGACTCCGAACAAAGAGGGCGTGGCCGAGATGGCGGACGCGACAGCACGCGGGTGGGCAAGCCGTTGGCGGCGCACATCGGTACGCGGCGCAGCGGTGATCGATCAGGGGTGACGCGCGTCCGGCACGTCGGGTGCGGCGGCACGCGGCCGCCGCAGGGTGCCGGCGTCAGGCGATGACGTCGGCCACCGGCTTTTTGAGCAGGCGCAGGGCCACGGCGGTGACCACCACGCCGGCCAGCAAGGCCAGCACATACATCGCCAGGTGGGTCACGGCGTTGGGGATCAGCAACACGAAGATGCCGCCATGCGGCGCCTTCAGTTCGGCGCCAACCGACATCGAGATCGCACCGGCCACGGCCGAGCCGATCACCAGGGCGGGAATGGTGCGCAGCGGGTCACGTGCGGCGTACGGAATCGCCCCTTCGGTGACGAACGCCAGCCCGAGCACGCCGGCGGCGGTGGCCGAGCCACGCTCTTCGAGGGTGAAGCGGTTGCGGAACACCCAGGTGGCCAGCGCGATGCCCAGCGGCGGGGTCATGCCGGCGACCATGGCCGCGGCCATCGGGGTATAGACCTGGCTGGCGATCAGACCGGTGGAAAACGCGTAGGCGGCCTTGTTGACCGGCCCGCCCATGTCGAAGGCCATCATGCCGCCAAGCAGCAGGCCCAGCAGCAGCGCACTGCTGCCCTGCATGCCGCGCAGCCAGGCGGTGAGCCAGGCCAGCAGGTCGGCCACTGGTTGGCCGAACACGTACATCATCGCCAGGCCGACCAGCAGCGTGCCCAACACTGGCAGGATCAATACCGGCTTGAGCCCTTCCAGGTTGCGCGGCAGCTTGATGTAGCGGTTGAGCGCGGCCACGCCGTAGCCAGCGATGAAGCCGGCGATGATGCCGCCGAGGAAGCCCGCGTTGAGGTTGGCGGCGACCAGCCCGCCGATCATGCCGGGCGCAATGCCGGGGCGGTCGGCGATGGAGTAGGCGATGTAGCCGGCCAGCGCGGGCACCATCAGGGTGAAGCCGGCTTTGGCGCCGATCTGGAACAGCGACCAGGCCAGCGTGCCCTGGTGCGCATCGTCGCCGGCATAGATGCCGCCGAGCGCGAACGCCAGCGCGATCAACAGGCCGCCGGCAGTGACGAAGGGCAGCATGAACGACACGCCGGTCATCAGATGCTTGTAGGCGCCGGTGCGGCCGTTGCCCGTGTTTTCGGCTTTGGCGGCGCCTGCGACCGGAGCCGCGCCGCCGTGCACGCCGGCTTCGGCCAGCGCTTTCTGGATCAAGGCGGGGCCATCGTTGATCGCCGGCTTGGTGCCGCTCTTGAACAGGCGCTTGCCACCGAAACGGGCCAGGTCCACTTCGCGGTCGGCAGCGATGATGACCACGTCGGCGTCGCGGATCTCTTCGTCGGTCAGCGCATCCTGCGCGCCCACCGAGCCCTGGGTTTCTACCCGCATCTGGTAGCCGAGTTTCTTGGCGGCCTGCTGCAGGCCTTCGGCGGCCATGAAGGTGTGCGCGATGCCGGTGGGGCAGGAGGTGATCGCCACGATGCGCTTGCTGGCATTGGAAGACGCACCGCCCGCGTTGGGTGTGGCGCCAACGCTTGCTGGTGTGGCGAGCTGGTTGACCGCAGCGGCCGGGTCGTCCAGCACCGCGCCCAGGCTCAGGCGCAGCAGCGGCGCGTCACCGAAGCGGGCGGTGTCCGCGTCAGCATCGCCGATTATCAGCACCTGGGCCGCGCCACGGGTCAGCTCGGCGGGCAGGGCACCCAGCACGCCCTGGTCGCTGCGGATTTCGATCGTCACGCTGCGGCCGGCGGCGGTGGCCGCACGTCGCAGCGCTTCGGCGGCCAGGACGGCCTCGGTACTGCGTTCGCCGGCGGCGATGACCACGATGGAAGAGGACATGGCAAAACTCCTGCTATATTGCGGTCGCCGGCGCAGCCGGCGGGGGGGATTCGAAGGGCTAGGCGCGCGGCTGCCAGATAGCAGCGCAGCAAGGCGGTACGGCCGGCGATGACGCGCACAGCGCAGCGCGCTGTGGCCGGTGGACGGCTGCGCTCACGGCATTGCCTCGATGACGACGGCGGCGGCAGCGCGGCGCACGCCTTCGGGCGTAATCCGGCGCGCGTCGCCGCTTTCCAGCCGGCACATCGAAAACGCCGTGGCCAACCGCGCGCACTGTTCCAGCGCGGTGGCGTCGTCCAGCAACGCGGCAGCCAGGCCGGCCACCATGGCATCGCCGGCGCCCACGCTGCTGCCTTGCGCCAGCCGTGGCGGGCGCGCAATGAGCTGTTGGTCGCGCTGCACGAATAGCGCGCCTTCGGTGCCCATGGAAATCACCACCAGCTGGATGCCGCGGGCGATCAGCGCATGCGCGGCGGCGGTGAGTGCGGCGCGGTCGCCGAGCGGGTGGCCGGTCCAGGCTTCCAGCTCGTGGCGGTTCGGCTTCACTGCATACGGCATTGCGGCGGGAGCGGCAGCGAGTGCGGCCACCAGCGGCGCACCGCTGGTGTCGAGCAGGACGCGTGCGCCCGCCGCGCCGGCCTGCGCCTGCAACTGCGCCCAGCTGTCCTCGGGCAGGCCGGCCGGCAGGCTGCCGGAGAGCACCACCGGCAAGCCGGCGCGCAGCAGCGGGGCCAGATGGTCGGCCACGCCTTGCAGATGCGCCTGGCCCAGCTGCAGGCCGGGCAGATTGATGTCGGTGGTCTCGTTGACCTGCGCTTCGACCAGCTTGAGGTTGGTGCGGGTATCGCCGGCCACGCGGTGGCAGTGATCGGTAATGCCGCGCTCGCGGAACAGCGCTTCGAACACCCCTGCGTTACCGACGCCAAGCACGCCGAGCGCGGCGACCTGGCTGCCCCAGTCGGCCAGACAGGCGGCCACGTTGATGCCCTTGCCGCCGGCATCGTTGCGCACGCTGCTGGCGCGGTGCACGGCGCCAGGTTGCAGGCGATCGAGCTGGATGGTCTGGTCGATCGCCGGATTCAGCGTGACGGTGATGGCCTGCAGGCTCATGCCTGGCCCTCGCGCTGTGCTTCAAGCGCACGCACCTGCTCGGCGGTTTCGCAGTGCAGCGCCTGCTCGGCCAGCTGCTGCAACGCGCTCAGCGCCGTGCCACGCAAACGTGCCTTGACTGCGGGAATGTCGTTGGGCGTCATCGACAGTTCCTGCACGCCCAGCCCGGCCAGCAGGCTGGCGCCGAACGGGTCGCCGGCCAGGCCGCCGCACACCCCGACCCAGCGGTCGTGCTTGCGCGCGCCTTCAATCGTGCTGCGGATCATGCGCAGCACCGCCGGATGCAGGCTGTCGGCTTCGGCGGCCAGTTCCGGGTTCTGGCGGTCGATTGCCAGCACGTATTGGGTGAGGTCGTTGGTGCCGATCGAGAAGAAATCTGCGTGCCGCGCCAGCACATCGGCCTGTGCGGCGGCGGCGGGCACTTCGATCATGATGCCGATCGGCAGCTCCGGTGCGTCGAGTTCGGCGCGGATGCGTGCGCAGATCTCGCGCAGGCTGATCAGCTCCGGCACCGAGGTGATCATCGGGAACATGATCGACAGCCGTGCGCCGTCCTTGGCCGCGCGATACAGCGCCCGCAGCTGTGGCTCGAGCAGGTCGGGGCGGCGCAGCAGCAGGCGCGCGCCACGCACGCCCAGGAACGGGTTTTCTTCGTGCGGCAGCTCCAGGTGCGCCACCTGCTTGTCGCCGCCGATGTCCAGCGCACGCACGATCAGCGGGCGGCCATTCAGGGCCTGTGCCATTGCCAGGTAGGTGTGGTACTGCTCGTCCTCGGTGGGCGTGCTGCCGCGCTCCAGGAACAGGAACTCTGTGCGCATCAGGCCCACGCCTTCGGCGCCCTGGGTCAAGGCCATGGCCACCTGCTCGGGCAGGTTGACGTTGGCGCCGATGTCGATGTGGTGGCCGTCGGTGGTTTCGGCGGGCAGGGCGCGCTGGGCGGCTTCGCGCTCGCGGATGGCCTGCTGCTCGGCGATATGCGTGCGGGCGGCGTCCAGATCCAGTTCGGAGGGGTTGATGTAGAGCCGCCCGCTGCTGCCATCGATGATGGCGGTGACGCCGTCTTCGATATCCAGCAACTGGCCGCCAGCGGCCACCAGCGCCGGCAGGCCGAGCGTGCGCGACAGGATCGCGGTGTGTGAGGTCGGCCCGCCCTGGGCGGTGGCCAGACCAAGCACGCGGTCGGTGTCCAGGTTGGCGGTGTCCGACGGCGACAGGTCGCCGGCGAGCAGGATGCAGGGCTGCTCGGGCAGGTCGGTGAGGCCGGCGCCGGCCGCTGCCGGGTCGAGTTGGGCCAGCACACGGCGGCCCACGTCGCGCAGGTCAGCGGCGCGGCCGGCCAGCACCGGGTTGCCCAGCGCCGCGAGGCCGGAGGCGATCTGTTCCACCGCCTGGTGCCACGACCACGCCACACCGTGGCCTTCGACCATCAGCTGGCAGGTGCGGGTGATCAGGTCGGTGTCGTTGAGCAGCTCGGCCTGGGCCTTGAAGATCGCCGCGTCCGAGGCGCCCAGGCGGCGCTGGGTGTCGTCCTGGATGGCGGCCAGCTGCTGGCGGGTGCGGGTGAGGGCGTCATGCAGCAGCACGCCGCCGTCGCCCAGGCCGATCGGCTGGTCGGCCACCTCGGTCTGCGCGGCACGCAGGCGGTGCACGACGCCGATCGCCACGCCCGGGCTGGCGCCGATGCCGACGATGGCCGGCTGCGCCTGCGGCGGGGTCCAGCCGATGACCGGTGCGGCGCGGCGTTGCGCGGCACGTTCGGCATCGGCCTTTTCCTGCGCGGTCAGGCTGTCCATCACCGCGCGCAGGCGTTTGAGCAGGGCGGGAGCATCGCTACCTTCGGCCGAGACGGTAATGCTGTCGCCGGCGCGCAGGCCCAGTTGCAGCAGGCCGACCAGGCTCTTGGCATCGGCGGCCTGGTCGCCGGCGCGGACCTGGGCGCGGGCCGAAAAGCCGCGCGCGGTCTCCGCCCAGCGGGTGGCCGGACGCGCATGCAGGCCGTTGGGGTAGGCGATGGTCCATTCGAACCGTTCGGCCAGGTCGGTGGCCGGGGCGGCGCTGGTGTCGGGTGCGCGGTCGCCGGTCAGCGCGGCTACGATCACGGCCGGGTCGTCGGTGGTGAACAGCGCTTCCAGCTGGGCCGGATCCTGGATCAGGCGGGTCAGCCGGCGCAGCAGGGTGATGTGGGTGTCGGACTGGGCGGCGATGCCCACCACCAGGCGGGTGGTCTGGCCGGGATTCCATTCCACGCCCTCGGGCAGCTGCAACACCGCGATGCCGTCGCGGCGCACCAGGTGCCGGTCTTCGCCCACGCCGTGCGGGATCGCCAGGCCGTGGCCCAGGAAGGTATTCGCCAGGCCCTCGCGGCGCCGCATGCTGGCGTCGTAGCCCGGCGCCACGCAACCGGCTGCCACCAGCAGCTGGGCGGCCTGGGCAATGGCGTCGTCCTTGTCGCGGGCGGTGGCGCGCAGGCGCACCAGGTCGGGGGTGACGGGGGCAATCGACGGAGAGGACAAGGCGGGCTCCGGGGGTGGGGGACGGCTGGGAAGTATAGTGGGAACGTTCCCACGGTCCAGGTCAATGTGCGGTGCACAAAAACCCTGTAGTGCTTTCGGGTTAGGATCGTAAGCGCAGGGCGCCTGGGTCCAGGTGCGCAATATGGAGCGGGAACGGTCCCAGTGAGTATCAGCATCAATGACGTGGCCCGCGTGGCCGGGGTGTCCAAGTCCACGGTGTCGCGCGCCTTGGGCACCGGCCCGGTGAGCGAGGAAGTGCGCGCCAAGGTGGAGGCTGCGGTGCGCAAGACCGGCTATCGCCCCAACCTGATGGCGCGGCGATTGCGATCCCAGCACTCCGGCATCCTCGGGGTGATCGTGGCCGACATCCGCAACCCGTACTTCACTGCGCTGATCCGTGCCGTGGAAGAGGTCGCTTACAAGGCCGGTATGCGCGTGACCCTGTGCAATACCGATGAAGATCCCGAGCGCGAGGCGCTGTACCTGGAGCTGATGCAGGAAGAACGCATCACCGGGCTGATCTTCGCGCCCACCCGGGTCACGGTGGGGCGCATGCACGAGCCGGTACTGGATTACCCCACCGTGCTGGTGGACCGCGCCGGCCCCGGCAGCCGCTACGACAGCGTGGTGCTGGACAACGCCGCGGCCATGGCCGAACTGGTGGCGCATCTGCAGGCGCAGGGCTACCGCCGCATCGGCGGGTTGTTCGGCAGCACCAGCACCACCGCGGCCGAACGCCGCGACGGCTACCTGGCAGCCATGCATGCCCAGGGCCTGGCACCGGACTACCGCGAGGTGGCGCCCACCGCCGAGGCCGCGATTGCCGAACTGGAGCACTGGCTGGCCGCCGCCGACCGCCCCGAGGCCATCGTCACCAGTAACAGCCTGCTGTTGATGGGCGCATTGAAGGCCGCCCGTACCGCCGGCCTGCGGCTGCCGCAGGACCTGGCGCTGGCGGGATTCGATAACGAGCGCTGGACCGATCTGGTCGAACCCGGCATCACAGTGGTCGAACAGCCGGTGGAGGACATGGGCCGCGCGGCGATGTCGCTGCTGCTCGAACGCCTGGCCAGCCCGCAGCTGCCGATTCGCCGCATGGTGATGACCGGCCGCTGCGTGGTGCGTGGCTCCACCGGCGCCCGCAGGATGGCTATCTGACCGTCCCGAAGTAGCGCCCAGCGCCGGCCAAAAATCCTGGCTCGTCGCGCGTGCGGTGCCCTCACCGCTCGCGGGACACGCCGTGAACCCGTCCCTGGGGGCTCGGTGGCGGCATCCATGCCGCCACACGGTCCCGCAAGCGGCGAGGGCACCGCACCAGGACGTTGGTCGGTAGCCGGATAAAAAGCTGGTCGCCTCGCACGTTGCGTAGGCTTGCTGGCATGGTTCGCAGAACACGATAGCTGGCCAATTAGAAGCACGTCATGCCCTGCAGCAAAGCTGCAGATCAGCCGCTCTACACCTGATTTATCCGCACTCTCCAGTCACGTCCAGACAACCAAAACTCCCTACAGGGACGTACTTGCAGCGTGTCCCGCGATGGTAGGCGGGCAAGGACCCTGCACCGAAGCCGCAGATCAGCTGCTCTACAACTGATCTCTCCGCACTGTCGAATCACTTCGATACGCTGAGGCGGTAGAGCTCCATCGCGCCCAAGGACGCTCCTGCGGAGTATCCCGTTCGTCGCTGCAGCACACAAAAAAAAGCCCCGGCATTGCCGGGGCTTTTTGGTTTACAGCGAACGCCTGACTCAACGATCCGGGCGATGCGTGCCGCTGTCGTTCTGCACGGCCAGGTATTCCTTGGACGGCTCGTCGAGCTTGTCGCCGAGCATGCGGCGCACCACCACGAAGAACAGCGGGATGAAGATCACGCCGAGCACGGTGGCGAACACCATGCCGCCGATCACGCCGGTACCGATGGAGTGACGCGAGTTGGCGCCGGCGCCGGTGGAAATGGCCAGCGGCAACACACCCAGGATGAACGCGAACGAGGTCATCAGGATCGGGCGGAAGCGCAGATGCGCCGCTTCCAGCGTTGCCTCGCGCAGCGTCTTGCCGGCCGCGCGCTGCTCGACTGCGAACTCCACGATCAGGATCGCGTTCTTCGCCGCCAGGCCGATCACCGTGATCATGCCGATCTTGAAGTACAGATCGTTCGGCAGGCCACGCAGCATCGAGAAGGTGATCGCACCCAGCACGCCGATCGGCACCACCAACAGCACGGCCACCGGAATCGACCAGCTTTCGTACAGCGCCGCCAGGCAGAGGAACACCACCACCACCGACAACGCGAGCAGCAGCGTGGCGGCGTTACCGGCGATGATTTCCTGGTACGACATACCGCTCCAGTCGAAGCCGAAGCCCGGCGGCAGATCGTTGTTGACGATCTCCTCCATCGCCTGCATCGCCTGGCCGGAGCTGCCGCCCGGGGCCGGGTTACCGACGATGTTCACCGCCGAATAGCCGTTGTAGCGGTTCAACGCCGGCGAGGCGTAGGTCCACTCGGCCTTGACCACGTTGCTCAGCGGGATCATCCCCGGCTGACTATCTGCACCCGTCGCCGTGCTGCTGGGGGTGAAGAAGTTACGCAGCGACTCGGGGCCGGTGCGGAATTGGTCGTCGGCACGGATGTTGACGCGCTTGATGCGGCCTTCGGAGAAGTAGTCGTTGACGTACACCGGGGCCAGCATCAGCTGGATCGAACTGTAGATGTCGCTGACTTCCAGGCCCATCGACTGCGCCTGCACGCGGTCCACATGCAACTGCAGCTGCGGCGAGTTTTCCAGGCCGTTCGGGCGCACGCCCACCACGGTGTCCTGCTTCTGCGCCGCCTTGCCGAGCACGATGTTGCGGGCCTGGGTCAGCGCCTCCTGGCCTGCACCGGAACGGTCCTGCAGCCACATGTCGAAGCCGCCGAACTGGCCAAGACCCTGCACGGTGGGCAGGTTGACCACGAAGATCTGCGCGCCCTTGATGCCGTAGAAGGCACCGTTGAGTTGCTGGATCAACTGCTCGGCGGTGACGTCACGCTCTTCCCACGGCTTGAGCCGGATGAAGCCCATGCCGACGTTTTCGCCCGAACCCAGGAAGCTGAAGCCGGCAATCTGCAGCATGCCTTCCACGGCCGGCTGCTTCTCCAGCACCGCACGCATCTGCGCGAAGGCCTCGTTGGTGCGGATCTTGGTGGCACCCGGCGGCAGCTGCACGATGGCCACGGCAAAGCCCTGGTCTTCTTCCGGCAGGAAGCTGCCCGGCATGCGCGTGAACAGGAAGCCGCACAGCACCACCAGCACCACGAACACCACCATCCAGGCCGGCGAACGCTTGAGCGTGTTGCCGACGACACCGACATAGCGATGCGCCAGCTTGTCGTAGTACTTGTCGAAGGTGCGGTAGATCCAGTTCTTCTTGTCCGAATGGGTGGACTTCAGGAACGCCGCGCACAGGGCCGGGGTGAAGCTCAGCGCCAGGAACGCGGAGAACGCCATCGCCATCGCGATGGTCAATGCGAACTGCTTGTAGATCGCGCCCGAGGCGCCCGGCTGCATGGCCGAGGGAATGAACACCGCCGCCAGTACCACGGTGATGGCCACCACCGCGCCGGTGATCTGGGTCATCGCCTTCTGGGTGGCCGCCTTCGGCTCCAGGTGCTCCTCGCTCATGATGCGTTCGACGTTCTCGATCACCACGATCGCGTCGTCCACCACGATGCCGATCGCCAGCACCATCGCAAACAGCGTCAGCTGGTTAATGGTGAAGCCGATCACGTACATGCCGAAGAACGTGCCCAGCAGCGCCACCGGGATCACCAGGGTCGGGATGACCGTGGCGCGGAAGTTCTGCAGGAACAGCAGCATCACCAGGAACACCAGCACGATGGCTTCCACCAGCGTGTGCACGACTTCTTCGATGGAGATACGCACGAAGGTGGTGGACTCGTACGGTGCGAACCAGGTCACGCCCTGCGGGAAGGTGGGCTGCAGCTCGTCGAGCTTGGCACCGACCGCCTCGGAGACGTTCAGCGCATTGGCGCCCGGCAGCAACTGGATACCAAAGGCACCGGTCGGCTTGCCGTTGTACTGGGTGTCGAAGCCGTAGTTGCTTGGGCCCACCGTGACGCGTGCAACGTCTTTCAGACGCACCGTGGCACCGTTGTTATCGGTGCGCAGGATGATGTTTTCGAACTCCTGCGGCGAGCTGAAGCGGCCTTCGGCCGAGACGGTCGCGGTGAAACTGATGCCCTGCGGGGTGGGGTCGGCACCGACCGAACCGGCCGCGAATTGCACGTTCTGGTTACGCACTGCGGTCAGCACCTGGGTGGCCGACAGGTTGTAGCCCTGCAGCTTCTCCGGGTTCAACCAGATGTTCATGGCGTACTCGGCGCCGAACTGGTTGGTGCTGCCCACGCCGGGCACACGCGAGATCTGTTCGAGCACGCGCGAACCGACGATGTCGTTGAGCGCATCGCGGTCGATCGACGGGTTGTCCGAGCGCAGCGCGGCCACCATCAGGAAGCCGGCGTTGGCCTTGGCCACCACCACACCCTGTTGGGTCACTTCCGAAGGCAAGCGCGGCGTGGCCAGCGACACCTTGTTCTGCACCTGCACCTGCGCGATATCCGCGTCGGTGCCGGTTTCGAAGGTCAGCGTGATGGTCACGCGGCCGTTGGAGGCCGACGAGGAGTTGAAGTACAGCAGGTGGTCGATAGCGGTGAGCTGCTGTTCGATGACCTGCGTCACCGCCTTTTCGGCGGTATCGGCGCTGGCACCGGGGAAGTTGGCGGTGACGGTGACCTGCGGCGGGGCGATCGTGGGGTACGACTCGATACCCAGATTCAGGATCGAGATCACGCCCGCGAGCGAGATCAGGATCGCCACCACCCAGGCAAAGACCGGGTGTTCGATAAAAAACTTAGGCATGGCGGGGTTCCGTCACTGCTGCTTGGACTGGGAATCGGACGGCTGGGCCGCGTCATCGGACTTGGGCTGTTCGCCAGCCGCCGGAGCGGCAGCGTCGGCCTTGCCGGCGCCCGCCGGTGCGCCCTGGCCGTTGCCGGCCTGACCCGCGGCGGGGGCGGCACCCGGCGCACCGGGCTGGCCGCCCTGCGCGGGCTTGTTCGGATCCCACGGCACGCCCTTGGCGGGCTGGCCTTCCTTCGCCTTCTGCACGCCGTCGACGATGACCTGATCGCCCTGCGCGACGCCGGCGGTGACGATCCACTGGCCCTTCTGCTGGCCATCCACGGTGAGGTTCTTGCGGACCACCTTGCCGTCCTTGCCCAGCACCAGCGCGTAGGCGCCGGTGGCATCGCGCTGCAGCGCCTGCTGCGGCACCAGATAGGCGTTGTTGCGCTGGCCCAGGCTGGCCTTGAAGGTCACGAACGCGCCTGGCAGCAGCGCCATTTCCGGGTTTGGCAGGGTGGCGCGCAGCGACACCGCACCGGTGCTCGGGTCCACCGTCACCGCGGACACGTCCAGCGTGCCGGGGTGCGGGTACTGCGTGCCGTTGCCCAGTTCCACGTTGATGGTGGACTTGCCGTCGCCGCTGAGCTGGACGTTGCCGCTGCTCTGCGCCTGACGCAGTGCCGCCAGTTCTTCGCTGCTCATGGCGAAGTTCACGTACAGCGGGTCGATCTGGTCGACCGTGGTCAGCAAGGTGGCTTCACCCGACCCGACCAGCGCGCCTTCGGTGACGCGCTGAATGCCGGCGCGGCCGGTGATCGGCGAGGTCACGCTGGCGAAGCTGAGCTGGATGCGTGCGGACTCGACCACACCGCGCGCCTGCTGCACGCTGGCGCCGGACGAGCGCTCAGTGGCTTCGGCGGTGTCGATGTCGGCGCGCGAGACGTACTGCTGCGGCGCCAGGCTGCGCGCGCGCTGCGCGGCGATCTTGGCGTTGGCATAGGTTGCCTCGGCGGCAGCCAGCTGGCCCTGTGCCTGCAGCAGCGTTGCGCGCAGCGGCATCGGGTCGATCTCGAACAGCGGCTGGCCTTCCTTGACGTCGGTGCCTTCGGTGTACAGGCGCTTGAGCAGCACCCCGTCCACACGGGCACGCACGTCGGCCGAGCGGAACGCCGAGAGGCGACCGACCAGGTCACGTTCCAGCGGCAGCGTCTGCGGTTTCATTTCCAGCACCGACACTTCCGGCGGCGGCGGAGCCTGCTGTTGTTCGGGCTTGCTGCAGGCAGCGAGCGCCACGGTGATGGCACAGGCCAGGCCGAAGGTGCGGAGCGGGGCAATCATGAGGAGGAACTCCGTTAGGGTCTTGAAGTGAGAAAGGAACGCGCGGGCGTCCGGGGCGGCGTGACCACCGCGGCGAACGCACGCATAAACGTGTCGACAGCGAACTGTGCCCACTGCTGCCTGGCGGGCAGGCCGGCGCGGTGTGGCACTTGAAAGCGCTGACGGTCGAAATCCAGGCCAACAATCATGCTGAGCAGCAGCTCGGCCATGAAGTGCGGATCGTCATGCCGCAGCTGACCGGCGTCGATCGCTTGTGCAAACCGCGACGCAAGTCGTTCCTGCATGCCAACCACGCCTTCATGGAAGATCTGCTGCGACTGGCCGGGGAACCGGTGCGATTCCGCCTCCACCAGACGGCACGTCTGTAGCACATCCGGGCGATTGAGCCGGTCAAGATGGGCCAATGCGAAGGCCAGCAGGTCTTCATGCAGGTCGCCGGTGGCAGTCCCGAGCGGCACCGTGGCCAGCTGTACGTGTTCCTGCAGCACGTCGCGCAGCAGGTTTTCCTTGCAGCCGTAGTGGCTGTAGAGGGTCTGCTTGGAACAGCCCGCGCGCTCGGCCACCGCCGTCATGCTCACCCGCATGCCACGCTCGGCCAGCAGCGCGTGCACGGCAGCGTGGATACGGCGGTCGCAGTCCGAACGCCGGGCAGCACGGGGGGAACGAGGGGTCATGGCGGTAGACTATACCGTCCAGTTTAGTTTTTAAACAGCCTTGACGGCGCCCGTCTGGTCTGCGCAACTTCTCTGCGACCCAGGTCCGCAAGCCTTGCGCCGTCTGGCGCGCGGGCAACCGAGGCCCTCAAGAGGCGGTTGGGCGACGCTTCACTCCTGTAATGCGCCGCCGCCGGCGTTGCTTCAGTTTGCAAAAGCCGTGACCTGCCTGCGTTTGCGCTATGCAGCAAGGCGTCGTCATCGTGCATCGGTACAATTCAGGTTTTCCACCGAGCATCCCAGCTCTCTCATGAAAGCCAAGAAAGCCGCTTCGAACTCGTCCACGACGTCAGCCAAGCCGGTCGCCGAACGTGCCGTCCCCGGGGTCGCCACTGCTCCGCAGGAGATCACCCTCGAGCCGGTGTTTGCCGCATTGCGCAAGCGCTACCCGGCCGCGCGTCAGTCGGAAGTGCAACTGTTCGCCGCCGATTTCTACCGCCGCATGGAAGAAGACGAGTTTCTCAACCACCCGCCGGAACAGTGGGCGGCGCTGGCGGCAGACATGCTGGAGTTTGCGCGCACGCGCAAGGCCGGCACGGTCAATGTGCGGGTGTTCAACCCGACCCTGAAGAGCCACGGCTACGAGTCGCCGCACACGCTGCTGCAGATCGTCAACGACGACATGCCGTTTCTGGTGGACTCGGTGAGCATGACGTTGTCCGAACTGGGGATCGGTGTGCACGTGCTTGGCCACCCGGTGCTGCGCATTGCGCGCGACAAGGGCGGCAAGCTCACCGCAGTGGGCGAGGGCAAGAGCGAATCGCTGATGGTGTTGGAGATCGACCGCCAGCCGGCCGACGAAATGCCCAAGGTGGAGGCGGCCATCCGCAAGGTGCTGGCCGAAGTGCGCGCGATCGTGCATGACTGGGCGGCAATGCGCGAAAAGATGGTGATGCTGGCCGACGACCTGGCCACGCGTCGCTTGCCGATGGACGACATCAGCCGCCACGAAGCGCAGGAATTCCTGCGCTGGGCGGCCTCGGACCACTTCACCTTCTTCGGCTACCGCGAATACCGTGTGGAGAAGCAGGACGGCCAGGAGATGCTGGCGCCGGTGGAAGAAAGCGGCCTGGGCCTGATGCGCGGGCATGACATTTCGCCGGCACGGCCGGTGACCTCATTGGCCGCGCATGGCCTGAACACCTCGGCCAAGCTCAAGGATGCGCTGATCCTGACCAAGACCAATGCACGCTCGCGCGTGCATCGGGTGGGCTACATGGATTACATCGGCATCCTGGAATTCGATGCCAAGGGCCGCATCGTCGGCGAGCAGCGGTTCCTGGGTCTGTTCACTTCCAGCGCGTACAACCGCCGCCCGTGGGAAATCCCGCTGGTGCGCCAGCGCTACGAATACGTGATGAGCAAGTCCGGGCTGACCCCGAGCAGCCATAGCGGCAAGGCGTTGCGCCACATCCTGGAAAAGCTGCCGCGCGAGGAGCTGTTCCAGTCCAACCAGGACGAGCTGTATCGCACCGCGATCGGCATCCTGGGGCTGCAGGAGCGCGTGCGCAGCCGCATGTTCCTGCGTCGCGACAAGTACAGCCGGTTTATTTCCGCGCTGGTGTACATCCCGCGTGAGCGCTTCAACACCGATGTGCGTCTGCGCATCGAAGCGCTGCTGAAAGATGCGCTGCATGGCGAGTACATTGATTCCAGCGTGGTGCTGGGCGAATCGCCGTTGGCGCAGTTGCACTTGATCGTGCGTGCCAAGAGTGGCGAGGCGCTGGAGTTCGACACCACCGCGCTGGAAGCCCGCCTGGCGCACGTGCTGCGCAACTGGCACGACGCTCTGCGCGAGGCCTTGGTTGCCCGTCATGGCGAAGCGCATGGCCTGCGCATGGCCGCCAATTTCGGGCGCGCGCTGCCGGCCGGTTACATAGAGGATTCGTCGATCGAATCGGCGGTCGCCGACGTCGAACACCTGGCCGCGCTGGATGGCCCTAACGATCTGCATCTGAGCCTGCAGGAAGTGCGCCGCGATAGCGCGGTGCGCCTGGATACCGGCGACGGCCTGCGCCTGAAGCTGTACCGCCAGCTCGACGACATCCCGTTGTCCGACGCGATGCCGATGATGGAAAACATGGGCCTGCGGGTGATCTCCGAGCGCCCGTACCGCTTGCAGGTCAGCGACACGCCGGTCTACATCCAGGACTTCGAGGTTGAATCCACTGCCGGGCACATCGACGCCAACAGCGCCGATGCGGCGTTTGGCGAGGCGTTCGAGCGCATCTGGAATGGCGATGCGGAAAACGACGGCTTCAACCGGCTGATCCTGGCCGCCGGCCTGCATTGGCGCCAGGTCGCGTTGCTGCGCGGCTACTGCAAATACCTGCTGCAGACGGCCACGCCGTTTTCGCAGGCGTATGTCGAGGCCACCTTTACCCGTTACCCGCTGCTGGCCCGCCTGCTGGTGGAATTGTTCGAAGCACGCTTCGACCCGTCCACCGGCGGTGAAACCAAGGCGCAGATCCTTGCCGGGCAAGAGCGTCTGCGCGAGCAGCTGTCGGTGCTGGCCGACGGCGACGAGGCCACGCTGAAGGCACTGGAACCGGTGCTGCAGGCGCGCGGCAGCGACCGCGCCGCGCAGCAGGAAGCCACCCGCGCCGCCTTGCTCAAGCTGATGGACCGAGTCTCCAGCCTGGACGAAGACCGCATCCTGCGCAGCTTCATCGACGTGATCGACGCAACGCTGCGCACCAACTATTACCAGACCAGCAAGGACGGCAAGCACGGCCACTGCATCAGCTTCAAGCTGGACTCGTCGCTGGTGCCGGACCTGCCCAAGCCGCGCCCGTACCGCGAGATCTTCGTGTACGGCCCGCGCGTGGAAGGCGTGCACCTGCGCTTTGGCGCGGTGGCGCGTGGCGGCCTGCGTTGGTCGGACCGCCGCGAGGATTTCCGTACCGAGGTGCTGGGCCTGGTCAAGGCGCAGATGGTCAAGAACACCGTCATCGTGCCGGTCGGCGCCAAGGGCGGTTTCTACGTCAAGCGCTCGCCGGTGGGCGGCGATCGCGATGCGATCCAGGCCGAAGGCATCGCCTGCTACAAACTGTTTATCCAGAGCCTGCTGGACATTACCGACAACATTGTCGGCGGCAAGATCGTGCCGCCGACGCAGGTGGTGCGTCATGACCAGGACGACCCGTACCTGGTGGTGGCGGCCGACAAGGGCACGGCGACTTTCTCCGACATCGCCAATGGCCTTGCGCTGGACCACGGCTTCTGGATGGGTGATGCATTCGCCTCCGGTGGCTCGGTCGGTTACGACCACAAGGGCATGGGCATCACCGCGCGCGGTGCGTGGGAGTCGGTCAAGCGCCACTTCCGTGCACTGGGACGCGATTGCCAGAGCCAGGATTTCAGCGTGGTCGGCATCGGTGACATGTCCGGCGACGTGTTCGGCAACGGCATGCTGTTGTCGCGCCACATCCGCCTGCTGGCGGCGTTCGATCACCGGCATATTTTTCTGGACCCGAACCCGGATGCGGCGGTGTCCTTCGCCGAACGTGAGCGGCTGTTCGCGTTGCCGCGTTCCAGCTGGGCCGATTACGACGCCAAGCTGATCAGCGCCGGTGGCGGCATCTACCCGCGCACGCTCAAGTCGATCGAACTCAGCGCACCGGTGCGCGAGGCGCTGGGGCTGGACGCCAGCGTCAAGCAGCTGTCGCCGAATGAGCTGATGAACGCCATCCTCAAGGCGCCGGTGGACCTGTTCTGGAACGGCGGCATCGGCACCTACGTCAAGGCGTCCAGCGAGTCGCACGGCGACGTCGGCGACCGCGCCAACAACGGCCTGCGCGTCAATGGTGGCGAGCTGCGCTGCAAGGTGGTGGGCGAGGGCGGTAATTTGGGCTTGACCCAGCTTGGCCGCATCGAGGCCGCGCAGACCGGCGTGTTGCTCAACACCGACTTCATCGACAACTCGGCCGGCGTGGACACCTCCGATCACGAGGTGAACATCAAGATCCTGCTCAACGATGTGGTTCAGGCCAAGAAGCTCACCTACGACGCGCGCAACAAGCTGCTGGCGTCGATGACCAACGAAGTGGCCGACCTGGTGCTGTGGGACAACTACCGCCAGAACCAGGCCATCAGCCTGATGGAGCGGATGAGCGTCAAACGCCTGGGTTCCAAGCAGCATTTCATTCGCACGCTGGAGCTGCAGGGCCTGCTGGATCGGCAGATCGAATACCTGCCTTCCGACGCCGAGCTGTCTGCCCGCAAGGCACGCGGGCAGGGCATGACCCGGCCGGAGCTGTCGGTGCTGCTGTCGTACTCCAAGCTGGTGGCGTTCCAGCAATTGCTGGAATCGGATATCCCCGAGGACCCGTACCTGTCCAAGGAGCTGCAGCGGTATTTCCCGCAGCCGCTGCAGAAGAAGTACGCCGATGCGATGGAGCGCCACCGCCTCAAGCGCGAGATCATCGCCACCGCGGTGACCAACACCACCATCAATCGCATGGGCGCCACCTTCCTGATGCGCATGCAGGAAGACACCGGCCGCAGCATTGCCGAGGTGGCCAAGGCCTACACCATCAGCCGCGAAACGCTGGATGCGCGCGCGCTGTGGACGCAGATCGACGCGCTGGACGGCAAGGTGCCTGAATCGGTACAGATCGACGCGCTGGAAGTGATCTGGCGCTTGCAGCGCTCGTTCGTGCGCTGGTTGTTGTCGCGCCCGGGCCAGATGCCGGGGATCACTGCGGCGGTGGAGCGCTACCACGGCCCGTTCAACGACATCCGCGTGGCCTCCGGCGTGCTGCCGGATTCGCAGCGCCCGGTGTACGAAGCCAGCGTGCAGGAATGGCAGGAGAAGGGGCTTACGCCCGAGCTGGCGCAACAGCTGTGCGAGTTGCGTTACCTGGAACCGGCCTTCGACATCATCGAACTGGCGCGCACGCGCAAGCTCAAGCCGGTGGAAGTCTCCAAGGTGCATTTCCGTCTTGGCGAAGCGCTGCGTCTGCCGTGGCTGTTCGAGCAGATCGACGCGCTGGAGGTCAACGGCCGTTGGCACGCGGTGGCACGTGGCGTGCTGCGTGACGAGCTGGCCGCGCACCAGCGCACGCTGGCCGGTCAGGTGTTGTCGATGCCCGGCGCCAGTGCCGAGGACAAGGTGGCCAACTGGCTGGCACGCGATGACTCCAGCCTGCGTTTCACCCTGGCGATGCTGAGCGATGTGGCCGAGCAGAAGACGCTCGACTACCCGACCGTGTCGGTGGCCGTGCAGCGGTTGGGGCAGTTGGCTGCGCACGGCGTGTAATCGCAGGTGTGGCATGACGGCGGAGTTGCGGCTTCGCCGTCGTGCGTTTGGTGAGCGGTAGCGTTGCGGGTGATGGCCGGGTGCTTTCGGCCTTTCAGGCGTGCCGGTGTCCTGCGTGATTAGCGTGACCACGCCTGGCAGGAACAACGGCGGCGGCGGTTTACGTGTTGCTGCACCCAGGACGCATTGTCTGCGTGCTCCGCGTCGCCTGACGCTCTGATTTGAAAAGCGCTCGCATGCAGTTGCGGGCGCTTTTTTTTGCGCGTCATCCGTGTCACGCATCGCATCACGCCGCGCAGAACACGCCTAGTTCAAACCCGCGATGATTCCTGCTCAAGCAGGGTGAATCGCTTGCGCCATTCGCGTGGGCTGGTCTGGAACGCCTGGTTGAAGCGTTGCCGGAACGACACCGCGGTTTTGTAACCGGATCGTTCGGCCACCTGCTCGATCGACAGCGCGGTGGATTCGAGCAGATCCTTGGCACGCCGCAGGCGTTCGGCGCCCAGCCATTCACCCACGGTCATGCCGGTGGCCTTGTGGAAGCGGCGGGTGAACGAGCGTCGGCTCATCGCCACACGCTCGGCCAGTGCATCCAGCGCATGATCCTGCTGCAGATCCGCGCGCATGAAGTCCAGCAGCCGGCTCAGTGCCGCATCCTGTGGCGAGGCGGGCACGGGCTGATCGATGTACTGCGCCTGGCCACCGTCGCGATGCGGCGGCAGCACCATCATGCGTGCGATCGCATTGGCCTGGCGCGCGCCACACAGCTTGCGCACCAGATACATGCAGCAATCCAGCGCCGCACCGGTTCCTGCCGAGGTCACGATGCGCTGCTCATCGACGTAAAGCGCATTCATGTCCAGCCGAACGCGCGGAAAGCGGTGGTGGAAATCGGCCTCGGCATGCCAATGCGTCGAAGCCAGCTTTCCATCCAGCAGGCCCGCATAAGCCAGCGCATAGGCACCGTAGCAAAGGCCCACCACGTGCGCGCCGCGCTGAGTCGCCGCGACCAGCGCGGCGCGCAGTGCGGCGCTGGGAGCACGGTCCAGATCGGCCCAGCCGGGAACGATGAGCACCTCCGCCTGATCCAGCAGGCTCAGGTCGCCGTCCGGCGTGACGCCCACTTGGCCTCCGGCCAGCGCGACACGCGTGTCTTCGGCGGCGATGCGCAGCGTAAACAGCGGGCGATCGTCCGGCTGCAGGTCGAAGATCATCATCGGCACCGACAGATGAAAGGGACTGATGCCCGCTGGCGCCACCACCACGACCGAGATCGGCGCAGGGCTAGGAGGGACTGAACGTTGCGCGCGCATGGCCCGATCTCATCGATGTTGGTCTCGCAGGCCAGTATCGGTGCGAGGGTGTCGCCGTCAAGCTGTAGCGGTGGGTTTCGGAAGCGACATCAACCGCTGCATCGGCTGCTTTCGTGCCGCTGCGCATCACCGAGATCCCGTTGCGCCGCTGCACACCGGCGTGTGGCTGGCCACACCCGGCAACACCCTGACATTCGAGGAGCAACACATGAGCACTGCATTGATCGTGGTGGATATCCAGAACGATTACTTCCCCGGTGGCCGTTTCCCGCTCGAGAACAGCGAGCAGGCATTGGCCAGCGCCCTGGAGCACATTGCGCAGGCCAAGCAGGCCGGCCAAGTGGTGATCGGCATCCGGCACACCGCACCGGGCGATGGCCCGCTCCTTGCCGATGGCAGTGTGGGCGCCGAGTTTCACCCGGCGATTGCCGCGGCGCTTGAAGGCTGCACGGTGATCGAGAAGCATCAGGCCGACAGCTTCCTGGGCACTTCGCTCGGACAGACGCTTGCCGGCGCGAATGTTGCAGCGATCCAGCTTGCCGGCATGATGACGCAGCATTGCATCACCCATACCGCGCTGTCGCCGGACGCCGCTGGCTTTGAAGTGGCGATCATCGCCGCGGCCTGCGCGGCGCCAACGGCGGTGATCAGCGATGTTGCGCTGTCCGGCCTGGCGGGGCGTTGCACGGTGCTGTGATCTGAGGTGCTGGTTGCTGCGGCCTGCAGGCGCGCAACCACCGCAGCGTCGCGCGCCTGATCAGCCATCACGCGATGACAGGCGCGCGCTCAGCCAAGTGCAGTGCGTCGCCACGGCGACGCAGGCTCAGGCGCGATGCCCGCTCATTTCCTGCCCGGCATGCTTGTCGAAGCGCACGTGCCACCACGTGGCGCTGAGCGAGATCAGGCTGACCACGCAGAACGCCAGCGAAAAATCGCGTTGCTGCGGCTGCGGGTGATCGCCCGCCAGCATCGCCAGCTTGAGGATCATCGCGCCGGCACACACACCGACCGACAGCATCAATTGCTGCAGCGTGGTGTACAGGCTGCTGGCGCGGCCCATGCGCGCGGCCGGCACGTTTTCGTAGGCGATGGTGTTGTAGGCGGCAAACTGGAACGACATGAACGCCCCGCAGCACAGCAGCAAACCGAACATCAGCGCCGGCGGCCAGTCTGGCCGGAACAGCGCGCACACCATGTAGCCCAGGCTGGCCAGTACGCCGTTGCCGATCAGGCTGTTGCGGTAGCCGAAGCGGCGCAGCAATTGCGGGGTGATGCTGCGCATCAGCAGCGCGCCCAGCGCGGTGGCCAGGATCAGCCGCCCGCTGCGCGCGGCGCTGAAGCCGAAGCTGATCTGGAACAGCAGCGGCAGCAGGAACGGATGCGCGCCCTGGGTAATGCGCATCAGCGCGCCACCGATCACCGACAGCCGGAACGAGTCGATCCGCAGCAGGCTCAGATCCAGCAACGGTGCCGGATGCTGGCGCGCATGCCACAGATAGCCCAGCGCCGTGGCACCACCGATGGCCAGCAGCCAGCTGGCGCGCGGGATGCCATCTTCCTGGCTGACCATTTCCAGCCCGAACAGCAGGCAGCCCAGGGCGGTGCCGCACAGCACGAAGCCGCGCAGATCAAAGCGCGCGGGTGCAGATTCGCTGGGAATGTCCGGAATGAAGCGCCGCACCAGCAAAAAGCCGGTGATGCCGATTGGCACGTTGATGTAGAAGATCCAGCGCCAGTCCAGGTAGGACACGAAGAACCCGCCCAGCGGCGGCCCAAGCATCGGGCCGATGAAGGCCGGCACCAGCGTCCAGGCCATTGCGGACACCAGGTGGCGGCGCTCCACGGTGCGCAGTAGGATCAGCCGCCCGAGCGGGGCCATCATCGCGCCGCCGGCGCCCTGCAGCACCCGCGCGGCCACCATGGTCGGCAGGCTGTCGGCCAGCGAGCACAGGATGGAGCCGCCAATGAATACCCAGATGGAGGCGCTGAACACGCGACGCAGCCCGAAGCGGTCAGCGATCGCGCCGCTGGCCGGGATCAGCACCGCCAGCGCCAGCAGGTAGCTGGTCATGGCGATGCTCATCGCCGGCGCGGCCACGCCGAAATCGCGCGCCAGGGTCGGCAGTGCCGTCGCCAGCACGGTCGCATCCATCTGCTCCATGAAAATGGCGCAGGCCAGGATCAGCGAGATGATGCGGTAATCGGGATAACGCGGCGCCGGCGCCGCGCCGGCCTCGGACACGCTGGAGGACATCGGAGTCTCGGTTGCGGGGCCGCTGCAACAGCACGGTGCGACGGCTGGAGCGGCCCGCGTCGCACGGTGTTGTGCGGCGCAACATGGGCATTGTCCGCCTGCCGGCCAGATGGTTCAAGCACGCAGCGGGCAACATTGCGTGCGCAATGTGGCGCTTTTCAAGCGCCTGCCCGACTAGGCGAGACCGTTGGCCAGCGATCGCCCGAGCTCTCGCCATCTCGCACGACAGACGCACCGCCTGGCGAATCCGAGTGCGCGCTACAGCACCAAAATCAACAACGCCCTGATGGACCCCCCATTCCCGATTCCCAACTCCCGATTCCCATCTCTCAACGCTCCCGATCCCAGGCGTCCTTGATCTGCAGCATCTGCGGCAGGGCATCGCGAAACGCGTGCACCAGGCGCGGCTCCAGTTGCTTCCCGGCCATGCTGTCGAGCTTGCGCATGGCATCTTCCACCGCCCACGGCGCTTTGTAGGCGCGGCGCCCGCACAGTGCATCGAACACATCGGCCACCGCCACGATGCGGGCGGCTTCGGGGATGGCATCGCCCGCCACGCCCTGCGGATAACCGCTGCCGTCCCAGCATTCGTGGTGGTGCAGGGCGATATCGGCAGCCAGCTGGAACAGCGGCCCGCGGCCGTGCCGCAGCAGGTCGTGGCCCACCTGGGGATGCTGGCGCACCACCTCGCGCTCGTGCTCGTCCAGGGTATCGGGCTTGTGCAGGATGCTGCCGGGCACGACGATCTTGCCGGCGTCATGCAGCGGCGCGGCATCTTCCAGCAGCTGTGCCTGCGCGGGTGGCCAGCCGACTTTCTCCGCTAGCAGGCGCGCATAGGCAGCCATGCGCCAGATATGCGCGCCGGTGTCCGCGTCCTGGCCCTGGCCGGCGGTGCCCAGCAGATGGATGGCGTCGCGGTATTGCTGCGCCAGGCGCGCATTTTCGGCCAGGGTCAGATGCGTGGCGATGCGCGCCTTGAGCAAGGCGGCGGAGTAGGGCCGGCTCACGTAATCGGCGGCGCCTGCCTCCAGGCCGGTGCGCTCGTCGTGCTCGGTACTGCGCGAGGTCACGAACAGGATCGGGATGGCGGTGCTGTCCGGGTCCTGCTTGAGTGTGCGCGCCACTGCGTAGCCATCCATGTCCGGCAGTTCCACGTCCAGCAGGATCAGCGCCGGCGCATGCCGCGCCACCGCATCCAGGGCTTCACCGCCGGATTTGGCGAATACCAGTGGATAGTCGTCGCGCAGCAACTGGCGCAGGGTGGCCAGATTGCTGGATTCATCGTCAACGCAGAGCAGGGGACGGGCTGGCATGCGGAATCCTTGCGAACCGGTACGGGGACACGGTCAGCGTGGGTGGTTGGCTTGCCAATCGCGCAGGGTGGCTTCGGCGCGGCGGAAATCGAAGTCGTCCACGGCGCGCTGCAGGTCTTCCTGCAACGGCGGTGGCAGACGTGGGGCACAGATCAGCAGCGCGTGGTCGATCTTGTCGGCATCGTCGCTGCGCAGCGCGTTTTCCAGGATCAGCGCGCTGTCGTCGTCCAAAGCGGCACCGGTTTGCCCGGTGTCTTGCGTGCTGGGGCTGGTCTGCAGGAAGGCGTGGATGGCCGCGGTGGTCTGCGCCATGGTGTCCTTGAGCGCGAGCAATGCGGCGGTCAGGTCATGGCCCTGTTCCACACGCGATTCCAGATCGCCCGACGCGCCGGCCAGGGCGGGCAGGGCCAGCGAACCGGCGGCGCCGCGCAGCTTGTGTGCCAGTGCGCCAATCGCCGGCAGCTCGTTGTTGCGCAGATGCGCGGCGGCGGTCTCGGCCGGGTCGGGGTTGTCGCGCAGCAACTTGAGCAGGTAGCGCTCGTACGGCTCACGCTCGCGCCACAGGCTTTGCGCGCGTGCGGCATCCAGCAGCAGCGGATCGGTGTGCGCCCACTCCGGGCCTGCGGCCGGCGCGCGTTCGTGCGGCAGCGAGGATACCCGCCGGCTGCCGGGCTGCAGGAAGTGCCGGATTGCGGTGACCAGTTCCTCCACGTTGAAGGGCTTGGCGATGAAACCGTTCATGCCTGCTTCCAGCGCTTTTTCCTGCTGCGGTCGGAAGGCACCGGCGGTCAGCGCGATCACCGGCAGGCTGGCCAGCGACGGAATCTGGCGCAGGCGGCGGGTGGCCTCGTAGCCATCCACCACCGGCATCTGCACATCCATCAGCACCAGGTGGAACAGGTCCGGCGCGCGCTTGAGCGTGTTCACCGCCTGCTCGCCGTCGTGGGCCACGGTGACCATGGCGCCTTCGCCTTCGAGGATGCGCTGTGCCACTTCACAGTTGATCTCGCTGTCGTCCACCAGCAGCAGCTGCGCGCCTTCCAGCCGGCGCGCGACGAAGGTTGGCGTCGCTGGGCGTGCGTTGGGGCGCTCGTCGACCAATTGTTCCACCAGCCGATGCAGCGCAGCGCTGGTCACCGGCTTGGTCATCACCGCATCCAGGTCCTGCTGCTCGGGGTGTTGCTCCAGCAGCCGGCGTTCGTAGGCGGTGACCATCACGATCACCGGATGCCGGCCCGGTGTGGCGCGGGCACGCACCTGGCGCGCGATTGCCACGCCGTCGATGTCGGGCATGCGCCAGTCCAGCAGGAAGATGTCGTACGGTTCGGTGGCGTCTTCGATCGCTTGCATCGCGGCCTGGCCGCTGGCCACCGCATCCACCCGCCAGCCCAGCTCGGTAGCGATCCGCACCAGGTTGTTCAAGGCCGCATCGTGGTCGTCGGCAATCAGCACGCGCGGCATGGATTCGGGCGGCAGTAGCGCCGCTTCCTGCTGGGCCTTGGGCGGGTCGGTTCTTTCCAACGTGATGACGAAATAGAACTCGCTGCCACGCCCGGGCACGCTTTCCACTTCCAGCGCGCCGCCCATCAGTTCGATCAAGCGCCGGCTGATGGTGAGACCCAGCCCGCTGCCGCCGTAGCGGCGGCTGGTGGAGGTATCTGCCTGCAGGAACGGCGAGAAGATCAGGCTCTGCTTTTCCTTTGAGATGCCGATGCCGGTGTCGCGTACCGAGAACAGCAGCTTGATCTTGTTGGGGTCGCCACTGGGAAAGCGGCGCACCGACAACACTACTTCGCCTTGTTCGGTGAACTTGATCGCATTGCCGACCAGGTTGACCAGCACCTGGTTGATGCGCAGCGCATCGCCGAGCAGCCAGCGGCATTCGCGCGGCAACGGCTCGACGATCATCTCCACCGGCTTGGCGCTGAGCGAGGAGCGCATCAGGTCGGCGATGTTGTCGAACAATTGATTGAGGTCGAACGGTGCGCGCTCCAGATCGATGCGCCCGGCCTCGATCTTGGAGAAGTCCAGGATGTCGTTGATGATCTCCAGCAGCGACCGTGCCGAGCGGTCGATCTTGGTCACCATGTCCTGCGCGGCGCCCGGCAACTCGCTGCGCTGGAGCAGGTACAGCATGCCCAGGATGGCGTTCATCGGCGTGCGGATTTCATGGCTCATGTTGGCCAGGAAATCCGACTTGGACTGGTTGGCGCTTCTGGCCGCGTCCATTGCCAAGCGCAGCTGTTTTTCGTGCAGTTTCTGCTCGGTGAGATCCACCGCCACGCCCAGGTACCCGATCACCTGGTCGTTGTCGTCGCGCAACGTGCTCAAGGTCAGCAGCACTGGCAGGCGACGGCCGTCCTGGCTGACATAGGTCCATTCGCTGGTGTCGCTGCGGCCGAGGCTGGTGAGCGCAGCGACCGCTTCCAGCGTGCCGGCGACCGGCGTGCCGGTCTGTTCGGCCAGCCGCAGTGCGCGCTCCTGCAGTTCGTCCGCTTCGATGAACTGGCTGGCCTTGCGCCGGCCGATCACATCGTCGGCGCTGTAGCCAAGCAGTTTTTCTGCGGCTGGATTGAACAGGGTGACAAAGCCGCTGGAATCGGTGGCGATGATGGCGTAACCGGCGTGCGCCAGGATCGCGCGTTGCAGCACCGAGAACTGCACCAGCTCGCTGGTGCGTTCGGCCACCTGATGCTCGAGCGAGGCGTTGAGATCGACAATGCGCTGATGCGAGCGCACACGCTCGGAAATGTCGCGGAAGAAATGCGAGTGGCCGCTGACCGCATTGTCGTGCTCGATGATCGGCGCCTTGCTCGCCAGCACGAACACCTGATGCCCGTCGCGGTGGCGCATGGTCTGCGCGGCGGAGAGGGCTGCGACCGGCGGTGCCTCGTCCTGGTCGATCTGCGGCATGGCATAGGGTTGCGGCGACAACAGCGTGGTCAGGTCCTGGCCGATCGCCACATCGGCCGGATAACCGAACATGGCCTCGGCTGCCGGATTCCAGTGCGTGATTTCACCGTCTGGTGTTTCGGCCACGATCGCTTCGCTGGAATGGCTGACCAGGGCGGCCAGTTCCATCTGCTTGCGCAGCACCTCTTCGCGACGCAGGCCGTTACTGAAATACAGCCCGAGCAGCGCGGCCAGCAGAATGGCGGTGCCCAGGACCAGGCTGCCCATCAGCCACGGCGAGTTCTGGTTGAGTGAGCCGATGAAGTGCAGCGTGGGCCGCGCGGTAAGCACCCAGGTGCGGCCATAGATTGGCAGCAGCTGGGTGTGTGCAGCGCGGCGCATGCTTTCTGGCGCGGCAATGCCGCTCCGGTAGAAGGTGTGCTGGGTGTCCTCGCGATCACTCAGGCTAATCGCAACATCATCGCGGTCGCCCAGGGTGCTCTCCAGCATCTGTTTGACGCTGAGTGGCGCGTACGCCCAGCCGGTGGTCGCGTCCATGCGCTGCTGCGGTGTCTGCAGTGGCATGCCTTCGCGGTAGACCGGCAGCAACACCAAAAAGCCGCCTTCGCTGGGAGTCTGGTAGCCCGACAGCGAGACCGGCGAGGTCATGGTCGGCTGGCCGCTGCGCGCGGCTGCGATCGCTGCGATCCGCCGGCGTGGCTCGGACGCAACATCCAACCCTAGCGGGCGGTTACCGGATGACTCCGGTTCGAAATACAGCACGATGAAGCGCTCGCCATCCCACGGCGCCAGCAGCCTGCGCTGAATATCGGGCGCACCGTCAGCGCGTGCGGCATCCAGGAAGGCCGCTTCATCTGCGGCGGCAACGCGATGGATGTAGCCGTAGCCGAGCACGCCTGGAAATTCGCGCGGGTAATCGCGCGAGCGGCTGTAACGGGTGAAGCGATCTCGACTGATCACATCGCTGCCGGCACCGATCACCGCACCGCGCGCGCCGCGCAGGCCATGCTCGAAGGTGTACATGCGCTCGCTGATGTTGCGCGCCAGTACCCGCACCACCAGATCGAAGCGCCGCTCACGCTCCAGCTCGTTATGCCGATGCACCGCGAAGCCGACCAGGAATGCGGCGATCAGGCCTGCGCTCAGCAGCAGGACGGCGCCGATGGAGGCACGGCGTCCGTATTTCCTGCGCAAATCCCAGCGGCCGTGCGGCATGTTTCTTCCTTTGCCTTGCCTGTTGCCTTGCGTCCTACCGCGGTCGACGCGATGCCGGCCTTGCGGTGTGACGCAACGTATCGCAGCAAACCATACACGGCCACCACACGGCTAGTGCATTCACGTGCGTGATGATCACCGCTGCGGTTGCAGCATCAGAACGACAGCCAGATCGACAAGGCGTGCAGCGCAAGTCCGATCAATCCACCCACCAACGTTCCGTTGAAGCGAATGTATTGCAGATCGCGGCCGACCCCCAATTCCAATTGTTCGACGAGGTGACGTTCGTCCCAACTTTTCATCGTCGATGCGATGTGCTCGGTGACCGATGCACGCAGACGCGTGGTGAGTTTGTCGGCTGCATCGAGCATGTGCACGTTGAGTGCGTCGCGCAGCGATGGGTCTTGTGACAGCGACTGGCCGAGCGACTGCATCGAACGCTCCATGTGCGCGGCCATCGAGGAATCTTCCTTCGCCAGATCATTGCGCAGCGCTTCGCGGATCTCGCTCCACAGGCCTTGCACGTATTCCTGCAGGGCAGGGTGCTCGATCGCGCGTTGCTTGAGTTCTTCCACGCGCGCGGCCATTTCCGGCTCCTCGCGCAGGCGGGCGATGTAGGTTTGCAGCCATGCCTCATAGTCGAGCCTGATTGGATGCTCGGGCGTGGTGAGGATGTCCTGCAGTTCGTCGATCGCTGCGCGCGCCATGCGGTCGGCCAGGCTGTCGCCGATCTCTTCGATCGGCTTGACCCAGTTCACCGTGCCCACCAGCTTGGGCCACTCGCGGCGTGCGTAGCGCACGATCAGTGCCGACGTGCGGGTCTTCACCTTCTCTTCGTCCAGCCACTGGCCCAGCCGCAGCAGCACTTCATCGAGCAACTTCTGGTGGCGGCCATCGGTGGTGAGCAAGGCCATCACATCGCCGGCGGTGGCGGCGGCATTCCATTTGCGCAGGCGGTCGACCACGAAGCGCTGGATCGCGCGGCGGACGGCTTCTTCATCCAGCAGGTTCAAGGCCTGCAGCAGCCAGCCGCGCGCCATCTGCGCCAGCATGCGTGCCTGCTCCGGCTTGGACAGCCATTCGCCCAGGCGACTGGCCGGGTCGAACACGCGCAGCTTTTCCATCAGCGCGTCCGGTGCCAGGAACTGATCGCGCACGAAGCCGGCCAGCCCATCGGCCAGCCGCTCCTTGCCGCGCGGCAGGATCGCGGTATGCGGAATCGGCAAGCCCATCGGGCGGCGGAACAGGGCCACCACCGCGAACCAGTCGGCAAGCGCGCCGACGGTGGCCGCTTCGCAGAATGCCGATACCCAGGCCCAGATGCCGTGTTCGCCCATCAGGTGGCTGATGACGAAGCCGGCGAACATGGCCAGCAACAGGGCCACTGCCAGCAGTTTCATGCGCTGCAGCTGTGCGCGGCGGGGATCGATCGAACGGGTGTCGCTGACGCGTGGTTCCATCCGCGAAGTGTACCCAGTCGGGATGCGAGGGCATGTCCACGCTGTGTGGTGGCGGTAGGGGCGCACCCGGGCACGAGGGCATGCCCGGCAAAGCCCGTCGCGCCGGGGGGCGCTCCTACGGTGTGTCGCGCGTTTCAGCGGCCTGAGCGACCTTGGTCTCTCAAAGCCCCCGTACCGACGTAGGAGCGCCCTTGGGCGCGAGAGGCGTTACCGTGCGTGCCCTCGCGCCCAAGGGCGCTCCTACGGGATTACGGTGTCTTGAGCGCTCGCGCGGCTGAGCTGCAGGTGCTCCAACAGCGAGTGCAACACAGGCACTACGTCCTCCCAGAGCACGCGTGATTTACGTAGGAGCGCCCTTGGGCGCGATGAGGCGTTACCGGGAATGCCCTCGCGCCCGAGGGCGCTCCTACGGGATTGCGGTGTCCTACGCGCTCGCGCGGCTGAGCTGCAGGTGCTCCACCAGCGCGTGCAACACGGGCACTACGTTCTCTCATAGCACGCGTGACTTACGTAGGAGCGCCCTTGGGCGCGATGGGGCCTTACCGGGAATGCCCTCGCGCCAAAGGGCGCTCCTACGGGAGGCCGGAGACCTGCCGCCACGGCCTCAGCCGCGCAGCCGCTCCAGCTGCGCCTGCAGCGCGGCGACCTTGGTCTGCAGGGCGGCGTTCTCGTTTTCCAGTTCGGTGACGCGCCGTTGCAACGCCTTGACGTCGCGGCGTTCGGCTTCGCCGCCTTCGGCCTCGTCCGGCTTGGGCTTGCGCTTGGCGTCGCGCACCCGCTTGGCGGCCTGCTTCAGCTCGGCCTTGCCGGCCTGGGCGGCGGCGCGCTGCTCGTCTTCGGACAAGGTGGCCACCGCGGCGGCGGCGCTGATCGAAATCTCACCGGCCCTGACCGCCTGCACCACTTCCGGCGCGGCCTGCTTGTGGATGCGCTCGATCATGGTCACCTGGTTGCTGCTCAGGCGTGCTTCGCGTGCCAGCTCGGCGCGGCTGACTGGCGTGGAGGTCTCCTCCCACGGCGGGCTGTCCAGCGCTTCGGCCGGGCGCGCTGCGGCGTCGGAGGTATCGACGCTCAGCTCGGCATCGCTTGCCTCCGGGGGGCTGCCGGCGGCATCGGCATCGCGCTGGCTGCGCTGGCGGGCCGCCAGGATCTCGCGCTTGCGCAGCGCCAGCACGCCGCGCTGGAAGTCCGACACGCTGCGCCGGCCCAGGTGCTGCTCGATCATCCATAGATGCACGTCCTGCATCGACTGGAAGTGCGGATTCTGCACAGTCTGGAACGGCAAACCGTGCTTCTGGCAGATGCCGTAGCGGTTGTGCCCATCCACCAGCACCTCGCCCCAGAGCACCAGCGCATCGCGGCAGCCTTCGGCCAGCAGGCTGCGCTCCAGCGCCTCGTGCTCGTCGGGCGTCAGCGGGTCGATGTAGGCCTTGAGTTCTTCTTTGACAACGATGTTCATGCGGCAACTGCGGGAGGAGCGGGGCCGGCATTGTAGTGAGCCTGCCCCGGCTTTGCGCGCTTGACGTGGCGCCCGTTGGCATGACACGCGGGCGCCTGTTGCCGGGTCTTAATTGCTCGCAGTAAGGAGCGTAGCGGCACGGGACGTCGCCGTGTGGCGGGCAGGGCGGCCGGCCATGGCGCGGCCCGGTGACACACTGGCCAGCCAGCGCGTCGGCACGCCAATGCGAGCGGCCGCTCGCACTGCAAGGCCTTTAGTCCACCTTGCGCAGGATCGCGGCCAGCGTCTCCACCATTTGTCCGATCTGGTCGGGGGTGACGATCAACGGCGGCGACAACGCAATGACATCGCCGGTGACACGCACCAGCAGGCCGCCCTCGTGGAAGCAGCGTTCGAACACCTCGTAACCGCGCGCCCCCGGGGCACCCTCGCGCGGCGCCAGTTCGATCGCACCAATCAGCCCGATGTTGCGGATGTCGATGACGTGCGGCAGTCCGCGCAGGCTGTGCAACGCCTCCTCCCACTGCGGCCCCAGCGTGATCGCCCGCGTGAACAGCTGTTCTTCGGCGTAGGTGTCCAGCGTGGCCAGGGCTGCGGCGCAGGCCAGCGGATGTCCGGAATAGGTGTAGCCATGGAACAGCTCGATCGCCGCCTGCGGCCCATGCATGAAGCCATCGTGGATCGCATCGGCCACCAGCACCGCGCCCATCGGCACCGTGCCGCTGGTCAGGCCCTTGGCGGCGGTGATCAGGTCCGGGGTCACCCCGAAGCGCTGCGCGGCGAAGGCCTCGCCCACGCGCCCGAAGCCGGTGATCACCTCGTCGAACACCAGCACGATGCCGTGGCGGTCGCAGATGGCGCGCAGCCGCTGCAGATAGCCCTCCGGCGGCAGGATCACCCCGGCCGAGCCGGACACCGGTTCGACGAACACCGCGGCGATGGTGGAGGCGTCGTGCAGGGTGATCAGCCGTTCCAGGTCGTCGGCCAGCTCCACCCCGAAGGCGGGCAGGCCGCGGGAATACGCATTGCGCTGCAGATCCAGCGTGTGCCGTAGATGATCGGTGCCGGCCAGCAGCGGGCCGAACCATTTACGGTTATTGGGCAGCCCGCCGATCGACATCCCGCCGAAGCCCACCCCGTGGTAGGCCTTCTCGCGGCCGATGAAGCGGGTGCGCTGGCCCTCGCCGCGCAGGCGGTGAAAGGCCAGCACGATCTTCATCGCGCTATCCACGGCTTCCGTCCCGGAGTTGGTGAAGAACACATGGCCCAGGCCCGGCGGGGCCAACGCGGCCAGCCGTTCGGCCAGGGCGAACGGCAGCGGTGAGCCCATCTGGAAGGTGGGCGCAAAATCCAGCGTGCCGGCCTGCGCGCGGATCGCGGCCACGATGCGCTCGCGCGCATGGCCGGCGTTGCAACACCACAGCCCCGCGGTGCCATCCAGGATCTGCCGGCCCTCCACGTCGCGGTAATACATGCCTGCGGCCGAGGCCAGCAGGCGCGGGCGCGCCTTGAACTGCCGGTTGGCCGTGAACGGCATCCAGAACGCCTCCATCGCCGCCGGTGTCTGCATCGCGTGGGCGGCATCGCTCGAAGGGTGGTCGTGCATCGCAGACTCCGGGGCGGGGATGGGCCGACTCTACGGCAGCAGCTGCGTCATCTGGAACCGCAGCGGCGCGCACCTGGCGCACCCGGGCCGCGTGGCGGCCGTACGCCTAATCCATAGGGACTAGTCAATTAGTCGCAGCGTCGGCCGCTAACCTCAAGGAACGCTTGCGTGCGGCCGCGCGCGGCAGGTTTTTGAGACGCTTTGGCGCGCTGTAAAGCGTTGCAAACCGGTGGTGATCGTCGATGATGCGCGAGACGACCACCAGACGGACCCAAGCGTCGCCGCTGCACCCATCGGATCGCGCAGATCGATCGCAGCCATCAATGGACTTCACATCAGTCAGTTAGGGGAAATACGCATGACGCAAGGGTCCACCGTGGCGAACGCCAACGGCGCAGATGCCGGTTTGTTGTCCAAGGAGCGCATTGTGGCGCGGCCTGGTTTTAATCGTTGGTTGGTGCCGCCGGCTGCCTTGGCGATTCATTTGTGCATCGGCATGGCCTACGGGTTCAGCGTGTTCTGGCTGCCGTTGTCCAAGGCGCTGGGCATCACCGAATCGATCGCCTGCCCGGCCGACATGGGCCTGTTCGCGCGCATGGTGGCCACCACCTGCGACTGGAAGATCAGCGAACTACAGTGGATGTACACGTTGTTCTTCGTGCTGCTGGGCTGTTCGGCCGCGATCTGGGGCGGCTGGCTCGAACGCGCCGGCCCGCGCAAGGCCGGCGTGGTCTCGGCACTGTGCTGGTGCGGCGGCCTGGTGATTTCCGCGGCCGGGATCCACTTCCACCAGATCTGGATGCTGTGGCTGGGCTCGGGCGTGATCGGCGGCATTGGTCTGGGCCTGGGCTACATCTCGCCGGTGTCCACCCTGATCAAATGGTTCCCCGACCGCCGCGGCATGGCGACCGGCATGGCGATCATGGGCTTCGGCGGCGGCGCGATGATCGGCAGCCCGCTGGCCGATGCGCTGATGCGCCACTTCGCCACCCCCACCTCGGTGGGCGTGATGGAAACCTTCCTGGTGATGGCGGCCCTGTATTTTGTCTTCATGATGGCTGGCGCCTTCGGCTACCGCGTGCCGCCCAGCGGCTGGACGCCGGCCGGCTGGACCGCGCCGGTGGCCTCCAACAACGCCATGATCACTGCCAACCACGTGCACGTGAAAAAGGTCTGGGGCATTCCGCAGTTCTGGCTGCTGTGGGGCGTGCTGTGCCTCAACGTGTCGGCCGGTATCGGCGTGATCGGCATGTCCTCGCCGATGCTGCAGGAAGTGTTCGGCGGCCGTCTGATCGGTGTGGATGCCGGCTTCGGCAGCCTGGATGCCGCGCAGCTGGCCAGCATCGCCGCGATTGCGGCCGGCTTCACCGGCCTATTGAGTCTGTTCAACATCGGTGGCCGCTTCTTCTGGGCCAGCATGTCCGACAAGCTCGGCCGCAAGAACACCTACACGCTGTTCTTCCTGCTGGGCATCTGCCTGTATGCGGCCGCGCCGTCGGCCGGCGGCGTGGGCGGTATCGCGCTGTTCGTGGGCATCTTCTGCATCATCCTGTCGATGTATGGCGGCGGTTTTGCCACCATTCCCGCGTACCTGGCCGACCTGTTCGGGACCCAGATGGTCGGCGCCATCCATGGCCGCCTGCTCACCGCCTGGGCCACTGCCGGCATCCTCGGCCCGGTGGTGGTTGGCTACATGCGCGAGTACCAGCTGGCGCACGGCAGCCCGCCGTCACAGGTCTACAACACCACCATGTACATCCTCGCCGGCATGCTCGTGCTTGGTCTGATCTGCAACCTGCTGGTGCGCCCGGTAGCCGCGCGTCACTTCATGACGCCCGACGAACTGGCGCGCGAAAAGCAGCTGGCCCACGAAAAGGTGGACCGCAGTGGGCAGGCCGTGCTGGCGCCGGAAGACATGGCGCGCATCGGCCACGGCGGCAATCCTGCGCTGGTGGCGTTTGCCTGGTTGGCAGTGGGCGTCCCGATGGCATTCGGCATCTGGGTCACGCTGCAAAAAGCCTTCGTGCTGTTTCATTGAGATGAGATGACCGGCCAGCCTTCCACTCCCGTGCGCCCCGGCAGTGTGGTGCGTACGGTCCGCCGCCATCGCGGTGGCCGCAGCGCCACCGTGCAGGACATGGTGGCGGCCGAAATGCCGGTCGCCTTCAACTACAACGGCGTGCCGTTCGCAGTGATGATGGCCACCCCCGAAGACCTGGAAGATTTCGCGCTGGGGTTTTCGTTGAGCGAGGGCATCGTGGACCACCCGCAGGACCTGCGGGTGGTGGCGGTGGATACCTTTCTGGAAGGCGCCTCGCTGCAGATCGAGATCCCGCCCGAGCGCGCGGCCGCGTTGGATCAGCGGCGGCGCAATCTGGACGGGCGCAGCGGTTGCGGGGTGTGCGGCAACGAGTCGATCGAAGCAGTGTTGCGTGTGCCGCCGGTCCTGCAGTCGGCATTGCGCATCGATGTCGACGCGTTGGCGCGCGCGCTGGATGCACTGCACGCGCGGCAGCCCATCGCGGCGCAGACCGGCGCGGTGCACGCGGCCGGTTGGGCCGATGCGCAGGGCATGGTGCAGTTGGTCCGCGAAGACGTGGGCCGGCATAACGCGTTGGACAAGTTGATCGGTGCGTTGGCGCGTGCGCGCGTCGATGCAACGCAAGGGTTTGCGGTGGTGACCAGCCGCGCAAGTTACGAGATGGCCATGAAAGCTGCGCAGGCCCGAATCCCGCTGTTGGCGGCGATTTCGGCACCCACTGCGCTGGCGATCAGCCTGGCCGACAGTGCGGGTTTGACCCTGATCGGGTTTGCCCGCGATCACGATTGTGTTGTTTACAGCCATCCTCAACGCCTGGATCTGGGCATTGCCGTGGGAGAGCCCGCATGAGCAAGAAAACCATCAAACAGTACGACAATCCCGCGGGCGGCTGGGGCGCATTGCGCTCGGTGGCCAAACACCTGATGGAACAGGACATCGCGGTGCAGGGCGCCAAGACGCTGCTGCACGCCAATCAGCCCGACGGCTTCGATTGCCCGGGTTGCGCGTGGCCGGATCGCGACCACACCTCCACCTTTGAATTCTGCGAGAACGGCGCCAAGGCCGTGGCCGCCGAATCCACCGCGCGCCGCGCGGGGCTGGAGTTGTTCGCCTCGCATAGCGTGAGCCTGCTGTCGCAGTACAGCGACTACTGGCTGGAAGGGCAGGGCCGCCTGACGCATCCGATGCGCTACGACGCGGCCACCGACCATTACGTGCCGGTGAGCTGGGACGACGCGTTCGCGCACATCGCCGGGCATCTCAATGGCCTGGCCACGCCGGACGAGGCGATCTTCTACACCTCCGGGCGCACCAGCAACGAGGCGGCATTTCTGTATCAGCTGTTCGTGCGCGAGTTCGGCACCAACAACTTCCCCGATTGCTCGAACATGTGCCATGAGCCATCCGGCACCGCGCTGCGCTCGCAGATCGGCGTGGGCAAGGGCACGGTGTCGCTGCATGATTTCGAGCTGGCCGATGCAATCCTGATCTTCGGCCAGAACCCGGGCACCAACCATCCGCGCATGCTCGGCGAGTTGCGCCAGGCCTCCAAGCGTGGCGCAGCGATTGCCGCGTTCAATCCGCTGCGCGAACGCGGTCTGGAGAAATTTGCCGACCCGCAGGACAAGCTGGAGATGCTGCATAACGGCTCCACGCGCATCGCCTCGGATTATTTCCAGCTCAAGATCGGTGGCGACCTGGCCGCGGTGAAGGGCATGATCAAGCATGTGCTGGAGCGCGATGCGCAGGCACAGCGCGATGGCACGCCGCGTTTGCTGGACCTGGAGTTCATCGCCGAGCACACCGCCAACTTCGACGCGTTCGCTGCCGACGTGCATGCGGAAGCCTGGGACACCATCGTCGAAGAGTCCGGCCTGGACGAGGCCGCGCTGCGCAAGGCCGGCGAGATCTACCTCAAGGCCGAGCGCGTGATCGCCTGCTGGGGCATGGGCATCACCCAGCACAAGCATTCGGTGGCCACCATCCACATGATCACCAACCTGTTGTTGCTGCGCGGCCACCTGGGCCGGCCCGGCGCAGGCGTGTGCCCGGTGCGCGGCCACAGCAACGTGCAGGGCGACCGCACGATGATGATCTACGAAAAGCCGCCGGCCACGTTCCTGGACACGCTGCAGTCGGTGTTCGGCTTCGACCCGCCGCGTGCGGACGGTTTCGATACGGTTGGTGCGATCGAGGCGATGCTGGACGGGCGCGGCAAGGTGTTCTTCGCGATGGGCGGCAACTTCGCAGCGGCCACGCCCGATACCGACGCCACGCACCGCGCGCTGCGCAATTGCGAGCTGACTGTGCACGTGACCACCAAGCTCAATCGCAGCCATCTGGTGCACGGCAAGGATGCATTGATCCTGCCGTGCCTGGGGCGGACCGAGATCGACATCCAGGACGCCGGCTCGCAAGGCGTCACCGTGGAAGATTCGATGAGCATGGTGCACCTGTCGGCCGGCATCAATCCGCCGGCGTCGCAGGATCTGCTGTCCGAGCCGGCGATCGTGGCGCGCATGGCCGAGGCGACGCTGGGCGCGCGCAGCGCGATCCGCTGGCGCTGGCTGGTGGGCGACTATGACCGCATTCGCGATCTGATCGCGCAGGTGTTCCCGGACTTCGCGGATTTCAACCAGCGCGTACGTACGCCGGGCGGCTTCCGCCTGTCCAATACCGCGCGCGACCGCCAGTGGGTGACGCCGGAGCAACGCGCGGTGTTCAAGCCGCATGCGGTGCCCACCGACAACCCGATCCATCGCGCGCGGCGCAGCCGTGGCGAGCAGATGGTGTTCACGCTGGCCACCACGCGCTCGCACGACCAATACAACACCACCATCTATGGCCTGGACGACCGCTACCGCGGCGTGTTCGGCGAGCGCCGCGTGTTGTTCATCAATGGCGCGGATATCGCGGCCTTGAATATGAAGACTGGCGACTGGGTGGACCTGGAAAGCCTGTGCGAGGACGGCGTGCACCGCGAGGCGCGGCGCTTCCTGCTGGTGGACTACAACATCCCGCGGGGCTGCCTGGCTGCGTATTACCCGGAAACCAATGCGTTGGTGCCGCTGTCGAGCTTTGCCGACGAAGCGCGCACGCCGACGTCCAAGTCGATCCCGGTGGTGGTGTTGCCGCATCGCGCAGAAACCGCCGATGCCGCGCCGCGTGATATCGGAGCGGTGCTTGTCCGCTGATCCGCACCTCACCGCGCAGCTGCTGCACGCGCTGGCCGATGCGCCCGAGGGCGTATCGCTGGCGCGGCTGTGCAAGCAGCTTGGCGTGCGCATGAGCGTGTTGCTGCGCACGCTGGCCTGGCTGGGCAGCGCCAATCTGGATGGCCAGCCGGGCCCGGGCTGGATCCGGGTGGAGGAGCGCAGCGAGCGCCAGTTTGCAGTGCTGACGCCTGCGGGTGTGGATGCGCATGCGCAGCGCGGGTCGTTGGCGGACGGGTAGTACTAGGCGTTTGCTCTTCGCCGCAGGGGCGGACTGTGCGGCTGCGCGCATCTCGAAACGTGGTCAGTGTGGCGTTGCAGGCGCGGTGAGGTTTACCTGCCGCGCGCCGGGCTGGGCGATTTCAGATGCACAACGTGTTGATCAGCATTGTTCTTCGGTAGTGATGCACCTCTTCCGTGTTGAGTGCAGCTGACGTCTCCAGGCACAGCGCGTGTCTACAGGCGTCTCCGTCTCGCCTTCAACACAAGACAGCGTCGTTCTTCACCCGGACGGTCCCGGGCCAACCGTGACACGCAGCGCACTGTGTGTGGTTCGGTAACGCATGCAACTTTTGCGGGCTGGCGGAGGCTGCGCAACGCCCAGGTGTGATCTGCGAGAATCGGCCGTCTTTCCTATGGATGCCGATCCTCGATGACTGCCGCCACGCCGCTCGCCACGCCCATCAATTCGCCTGCGCGCGTGCTGTTCGCCAGCCTGATCGGCACCACCATCGAGTTTTTCGATTTCTACATCTACGCCACCGCGGCGGTGCTGGTGTTTCCCACGTTGTTCTTCCCGGCCGGCGATGGCGGCGCGGCCATGCTGCAGTCGCTGGCGACGTTCGCGGTGGCCTTCATCGCGCGGCCGGTGGGCTCGGCGGTGTTCGGGCACTTCGGCGATCGTGTCGGGCGCAAGGCCACGCTGGTGGCAGCACTGCTGACGATGGGCATTTCCACCGTGGCGATCGGGCTGCTGCCCAGCTACGCGCAGATCGGCGTGTTCGCGCCGTTGCTGCTGGCGCTGTGCCGGTTCGGCCAGGGGTTGGGCCTGGGCGGTGAGTGGGGTGGGGCGGTGCTGCTTGCGACCGAAAACGCGCCACCCGGCAAGCGCGTGTGGTACGGCATGTTCCCGCAATTGGGGGCGCCGCTGGGCTTTTTGCTCTCCACCGGCACCTTTCTGGGCATGGGTGCGCTGCTGGACGATGCGCAGTTCATGCGCTGGGGCTGGCGCGTCCCTTTCCTGGCCAGCGCCGCGTTGGTGCTCACCGGTCTGTGGGTGCGCCTGAGCATCACCGAAACCCCGGACTTCCAGAAAGCCCTGGATCGCAACACCCGTGTGCGGCTGCCGCTGGGCACGGTGATTACGCAGCACTGGCCGGCACTGATCATCGGCACCTTGGGCGCGTTTGCAACGTTCGTGTTGTTCTACCTGATGACGGTGTTTGCGCTGGGCTACGGCACCAAGACGTTGGGCTACGACAAGGAGCAGTTCCTGCTGCTGCAGATGGCCGGCATCGTGTTTTTCGCGCTTGGGATTCCGATCTCAGCCAAGTTCGGCGACCGCCACGGCGCGCCGCTGGCAATGATGCTGGCCAGCGTGGCGATCGTGGCCTTCGGCCTGGCGTTCGCGCCGTTATTCCAGGCCAATCACCCGCTGCAGGTGCTGGCGTTTTTGTCGCTGGGGTTTTTTTTCATGGGCCTGACTTACGGCCCGTGCGGCACATTGCTGGCCGAGTTGTACCCCACCGAAGTGCGTTACACCGGCGCGTCGTTGTCGTTCAATTTGGCCAGCATCCTGGGCGCGGCACCGGCACCGTATGTGGCCACCCAATTGGCCGCACGCTACGGCGTGCAGGCGGTGGGTTATTACCTCGGCGGTGCGGCGGTGTTGAGCCTGTTTGCGTTGATGCTGGCGCGTCGATCGCGACGCTGAGGTAGGCCCGCGTTTTGCGCGCTTGCGCGCGATGGGCGTTACCGACGACGGTTGGTCGCGCGCGAGCGCGCTCCTACCAGGCTGCTGGTTCTGATTGAAATGATGTGCCGAGAGCGTGCGCGCAGTTGATGCACCGTGGCGCTGAAGAAGATGGGCCACGCTTCCGTAGGAGCGCGCTTGCGCGCGATGGGCGTTACCGACAACGGTTGGTCGCGCGCAAGCGCGCTCCTACCAGGGCTGCTGGTTCTGATTGAAATGATGTGCCGAGAGAGTGCGCGCAGTTGATGCACCGTGGCGCTGACGAAGAGGGGCCACGCTTCCGTAGGAGCGCGCTTGCGCGCGATGCGGCATTACCGATAACGCCCCGTCGCGCGCAAGCGCGCCCCTACGCTGGATCCGCGCGGCAATGCATCAGCGAAACAAGCGCTTGAGCGTTCGTCCGAGCCAGGTGCCGTGTTGATGGGTGCGGCTGAATTGGTCCAGGTGCGCGATCACCTGTGGGGCGTAAGCCTGGTCGTCGCCGCGGATGTGGTTGAACAACCAGCGCGAAAGCATGTTGCGGAGTTCGTCGCTGACATCTTCGCCCGCCTGGAAACGCAGGCGATAGTCGCCAACGCGCTTGGCGAACACGGCGTGCACGCGCTGGTGGGCGTGGCTGAAGGGGTAGCCGGCTTCTTCCATCAGCTCTTCTTCGAAGGCGAAATGCGACAACGTGTAGTCGATCAATTCGTCGATCACGTCCGACACCACCAACCGCTGCAGGCTGGTCTGCGCCACGTACAGGTGATTGATCATCTCCACGATGCGGCGGTGTTGGTGATCGATCACCTCGATCCCGGTGTTGAGCTCGTCCTGCCAGATCAGCAGTGCCATCGATATGCCTTGCCCCATGCGATGGGCGCACGATAGGCATCACGCGCGCCATGCGCGTTGATCTGGATCAAGCCAGCGCTGCGGCTCAGCTGGCCAGGCGCACCTGGTTGCGGCCGCCGGCCTTGGCCAGGTAGAGGTATTTGTCTGCTTCGCCCAGCAGGTGATGCAGCGACTGGTCGCGCTGGGTGGCGATGCACACGCCGATGCTCACGGTCATGCTCAGCGTCTCGTCGCCGATACGCACGCGCAGGGCACTGATGCGCTCGCGCAAGGTTTCGAAATAACCCGTGGCGTTGGCGGCATCCAGCCCCGGAACCAGCAGGCAGAATTCTTCGCCGCCGAAGCGGGCCACCAGATCCTGCGGGCGGGCGTGCCCGGACACCGAGGCTGCCACCGCACGCAGCGCCTGGTCGCCGGCTTCATGGCCCCAGGTGTCGTTGATGTGCTTGAAGTGGTCGATATCCAGCATCGCCGCGGTGACGGTCTGGTCTTCCGAGAGCAACTTGGGAATCACCCGCTGGCTCTGCTCCAGGAAATAGCGCCTGTTGGGCAGGCCGGTGAGGAAGTCACGGGTGGCCAGGTCCTGCAGCGTGCCGATCAGCTCCAGCTGGTCCACGTTCTGCGAGACGCGGCAGAAGAATTCTTCGCGCGAGAACGGCTTGCGCAGGAAGTCATTGGCGCCGTTCTTGAGAAAACGCGGGATCAGCGACGAATCGCTGTTGCCGGAGATGCCGATCACCGCCACCTTGTCGCGCGAGCGGATCGCACGCAGCCGGCGGGTGAATTCCACCCCTTCCATGCCGGGCATTTCCTGGTCGACGATGGTCAGGCGGATGCCGGGGTCGCGTTCGATCGCCTGCAGCCCGGCAGCGCCGTCGGCAGCCAGCACCACGCGGTAGCCATACATCGACAACAACGCCGCAGCATAGGTGCGTGCAGACAACGAGTCGTCCACCACCAGCGCGCCAATGCGGCGGTTGCGCTCCAGACGCTGCACCAGCCAGGCGAGGTATTCGATGCTGCCTGGCGCGTTCTTGAGGACGTAATCGATGATCTGCTGTTGCAGCACGCGCTGGCGCAGGTCTTCGTCGTAGACGCCACTGACCACCACGGTGGGCAGGTTGCGCGAGAGGAAGAACTCCACCACCTTGTCGCGGTCGCCGTCCACCAGCACCAGTCCGGTCAGGACCAGGAACCAGCCACTTTCTTCGTCCAGCACGCGCGCGGCTTCGGCCAGGGTCGATACGACCGTGACCGGCAGCTCCACGCGTTGCTCGATGGCCTCGCGCAGCATGCTGGTGAACGTGCGCGAGTTCTCCACCAGCAGCACGCGCTGCGGCAGGACTTCGCTTTCACTGTTGCGATGTAGGGTGCCTGGGGACATCGGTCAGCCGTCTGGATCGAACCGTCAGGTCAGCTAACGGCTCGGTTCGGCAGAACTTGAGCACTGCGTCGCACTCACCACAGCGCATCGCGCAGCCGGTACCAGCTCATCGCCGCCATCAGCAGCGGGGTACGCAGCAGCCGGCCGCCGGGAAAGGGCGCGTGCGGAATGCGGGCGAACACGTCCAGGCGCTGGCTCTGGCCGGTGATGGCCTCGGCGATGACCTGGCCGGCCAGCCCGGTGGCAGCTACCCCGTGGCCGGAAAAGCCCTGTGCGAAATACAGGTTCGGGGCCAGCCGGCCCCAGTGCGGCGCCCGGTTGGCCGAGATGTCCACGTAGCCGCCCCAGACTGTTTCCAGCGGCACGTCGCGCAGTTGCGGGAATACGGTGTGCATGCGGCGGGTCATCAGCCGCGCCAGCCCCGGTGGGGGCAGCGACGAATAGCTGGCCCGCCCGCCGAACAGCAGCCGGTGGTCGGCACTGAGCCGGTAGTAGTCCAGGGCCCAGTTGGTGTCGGCCACCGCCATGTCGTTGCGGATCAGGCTGCGGGCCCGCGCGGCGCCCAGCGACGGGGTGGCACCGACGTAGGTGCCCACCGGCATGATGCGGCGCTCCAGCGGTGCGGCGACGCCGCGCAACAGCGCGTTGCCGGCAAGCACACCGAACTCCGCCGAGACGCTGCCCTGGTCGGTGTGCAGCACGATCCGCTCGCCCTGCTGCACCCGCTTCACTGCGCTGTGTTCGTAGATGCGCACGCCGGCGGCCAGTGCTGCGCGGGCCAGCCCAAGCGCATAGGCCAGCGGCTGCAGGTGGCCGCTGGCCGGGTCGAACATGGCGCCGAGATAGAGCGGGCTGTCCAGCTCCGCACGCAGTTGGCTGCGGTCCCACCACTGCAGTGGATAGTCATAGCGTTCGGCCATGCGCACGATGCCGCGCTGCAGGGCCTGCACCTGGCGTGGCTTCAACGGCACGTGCGCGTGGCCGTCGCGCCAGTCGCAGGCAATGCCGTGGCGCGCGATGCGTTCGCGCAGCAACCGCATGCCATCGCGCGAATAGTCGAACAGCAGGCGTGCATCGCGGTCGCCGACCAGCGCTTCCAGCGTGTCCTGTTCGCAGCCATAGCCCACGATGGCCTGGCCGCCGTTGCGCCCGGAGGCGCCCCAGCCAATCCGCCGGGCCTCCAGCACGGTGACCTGGTAGCCGGCCTCGGCCAGCGCCAGCGCCGCGGTGAGCCCGGTGTAGCCGGCGCCGAGCACGCAGACATCGCTGCGCTGCGCACCGTGCAGCGGCGCCTGCGCAGGCAAGGGCGGCGTGCTGCGCGCATACCAGCTGTCGGGATACCCGTTGCCCGGTGCGTCGGTCGAGCCGGCGGGCAAGGCGGTGGCCATCAGACCGTCCGCAGATACCGGGCGTAGTCCAGGTCCGGCACCAGCGCCTGATAGTCGAGCAGCTCGCGCTGCTTCTGCTGGCCGAACACATGCTGGAACTGCGTGCCCAATTGGGTGGCGATGAAGTCGCTGCGCAGGAACGCATCCACCGCGCCCTGCCAGGTGCGCGGGGTGAAGGTCGCCTGCGCGTAGGCGTTGCCCTGCACCGGGGCGGTGGGTTCGCCGGGGTGCTGCAAGCCGTCCAGCATCGCGGCCAACACAGCCGCCGCCACCAGGTAGGGGTTGGCATCGGCGCCGGCGATGCGGTGTTCGATACGGGTGTTGTGCGCATCGCTGTGCGGGATGCGCAAGGCCACGGTGCGGTTGTTGAAGCCCCAGCTGGCGTCCAGCGGCACGAACGCATTCGGCACGAAACGGCGATAGCTGTTGGCATGCGGCGCGAACAGCAGCAGCGATGCGTCCGCATGCCGTTGCAACCCGGCAATGGCATGGCGCAGGGCGGCGGCCGGCGCATCTGCTGTGCCGTGCAGCACGTTGTGGCCGGCGGCATCGAGCAGGCTGACGTGCACGTGCAGCCCGCTGCCGGCCTGGCCGGCGAATGGCTTGGCCATGAAACTGGCCAACAGGTGTTGCTGCTGCGCGATCGCCTTGATGGTGCGCTTGAGCAGCAGCGCCTCGTCGCATGCGGCCACCGCATCGGCGCGGTGCTGCAGGTTGATCTCGAACTGCCCGGGCGCGTATTCGGCCACCGCGGTATCGGCCGGAATGCCTTGCTGCCGGCACGCCGCAGTGACGGCATCGGTGAAGCTGCGGTGGTCGTCCAGATCCTGCAATGCATACACCTGGGTGCTGGTGTTGCGCTCGCCGGTGTGTGCATCGCGCGGCGTCTGCGGACGGCCCTGGGCATCGGCCATGGCGTCGAACAGGTAGAACTCCAGCTCCACGGCGATCACCGGCGTCAGGCCCAGCGCGGCGAATCCTTGCACCACGCGCTGCAGCACCGCGCGCGGCGCGACCTCGAACAAGGCACCGTTGGGGGTGTGCATTGCCAGCAACAGCTGCGCCATCGGTTGCGGCGCCCATGGCACCGGGCGGAGCGAGCCGGCGATCGGGCGGCAGATGCGATCGGCATCGCCAATGGCGTAGCCCAGGCCGGTTTCTTCCACCGTATTGCCGGTGATGTCGGTGGCGATCAGCGACATCGGCAGGCACACGCCGTCGCGGTAGACCTTGTCGAGCGCCTCTCGGGTGACACGCTTGCCGCGCAACACGCCGTTGGTATCGGGCAGCAGCAGGTCCACCAGCGCACAGCCCTCGATCGCGGCCAGGGCGGCGGCATCGATGCTGGGCAGGGACGCGACACGGGTTTCGGTTGCCATGGGCCACACCTGTGAAATCGCGGGCCAGCGTAGCAAAGCGGGCGTGAGCAGGCGCAGGAGTTGCGTGCGCACGGTGGCAATGCACCGGGCGGCGCGCTAAGTTCGAAGGACCGCCAGCGGAGTACGTTGATGACCATGGTTCCCCTGGTCGGGTTGCCGACCGACCGCAGCCTGCACGGGCCCCACCCGTTCCTGGCAGCGGGCGAGAAATACGTGCGCGCGGTGGTGGAGGCGGCCGGTGCACAGCCGGTGCTGTTGCCCAGCCTGCAACCGCCGCTGGATGCCGGCGCGTGGCTGCAGCGGCTCGACGGCCTGCTGTTGACCGGGGCGGTCAGCAATGTGGAACCGCATCACTACAGCGACGAACCCAGCTGGGAGGGCAACCCGCACGACCCCGCGCGCGATGCCACCAGCCTGGCGTTGATCCCGCAGGCACTGGCGCGCGGCCTGCCGGTGCTGGCCATCTGCCGCGGGCTGCAGGAGGTCAACGTGGCGCTCGGCGGGCGCCTGCACCAGCGCGTGCACGAAGTGCCGGGCCTGGCGGACCATCGCGAAGACCGCAGCGCGCCGCTGGACATCCAATACGGCCCCGCGCATCCGGTGCAGCTGCAGCCGGGCGGTTGGCTGGCCGGCATGAGCGACACCGCGCAGGTGCAGGTGAACTCGCTGCATGGGCAAGGCATCGCCACGCTGGCCGCGGGGCTGGTGGTGGAAGCCACCGCGCCGGACGGCCTGATCGAGGCCTTTCGCGGCCCTGGCCCGGGGTTTCTGCTCGCGGTGCAGTGGCATCCGGAGTGGCGTGTCACACAGCATCCGTTCTACCGTGCCATCTTCCAGGCCTTTGGCGAGGCCTGTCGCCAGTACGCCGCCCAGCGCGGAAAGTGAGCTCGCATGTCGATCCGTACACGTTCGCGCAAGTCCACGCCCAAGCAGCCGGAGAGCGCGCTGCGCCGGTGGCTCAAGGAGCGCCACATCACCGAAGTGGAATGCCTGGTGCCAGACATCACCGGCAATGCGCGCGGCAAAATCATTCCAGCCGACAAGTTCTCCCATGACTACGGCACGCGGCTGCCCGAAGGCATCTTCGCCACCACGGTCACCGGCGATTTTCCGGACGATTACTACGCGCTGACCTCGCCGTCGGATTCGGACATGCACCTGCGCCCGGATGCCTCCACCGTGCGCATGGTGCCGTGGGCCGCCGACCCCACCGCGCAGGTCATCCACGATTGCTACACCAAGGACGGGCAGCCGCACGAACTGGCGCCGCGCAACGTGCTGCGCCGCGTGCTCGAGGCCTATGCCGAGGTCAAGTTGCAGCCGGTGGTGGCGCCGGAACTGGAATTTTTTCTGGTGCAGAAAAACACCGACCCGGATTTTCCGCTGCTGCCGCCGGCAGGGCGCTCCGGGCGCCCGGAAACCGCACGGCAGTCGTATTCGATCGATGCGGTGAACGAGTTCGACCCGATCCTGGATCTGATGTACGACTATTGCGATGCGATGGAGCTGGACGTGGATACCTTGATCCACGAATCCGGCGCCGCGCAGCTGGAAGTCAATTTCACCCACGCCGATGCGTTGTCGCGCGCCGACCAGGTGTTCCTGTTCAAACGCACCATGCGCGAGGCGGCGTTGCGGCACGGGGTGTATGCCACCTTCCTGGCCAAACCGATGGAGACCGAGCCCGGCAGTGCGATGCATATCCACCAGAGCCTGTTGCATGCCGGCACCGGCAAGAACGTGTTCAGCGGCAAGCGCGAGGGCGGCTTCAGCGACACCTTCGCGCATTATCTGGGCGGGCTGCAGAAGTACATTCCGATGGCGATGGGGCTTTTGGCGCCCAACGTCAATTCGTACCGGCGGCTGATGTTCGGCGAGGTCTCGCCAAGCAATGTGCTGTGGGGCTTCGACAACCGCACCTGCGGGTTGCGGGTGCCGATCGATGCGCCGCAGAACATGCGGGTGGAGAGCCGGTTTGCAGGCTCCGATGCCAACCCGTACCTGGCGATGGCGGCAACCTTGGCATGCGGGCTCCTGGGCATCCGCGAGAAGCTGGAGCCGACTACGCCGATCAGCAGCAACGGCAAGGAGCAGGGCTACGATTTGCCGCGATCGTTGGGGGAGGCGTTGGATGAGTTGGAGGGGTGTGAGGCGTTGAAGGAGATGTTGGGGCCGCGGTTTGTGCGGGCCTATATTTCCGTGAAGCGGAAAGAATACGAGACGTTTTTTCGGGTGATCAGTTCGTGGGAGCGGGAGTTCTTGTTGTTGAATGTGTGAGGTTGGTTGACCGGTTGACCGGTTGACCGGTTGACCGGTTGTTTGGTGGGGTGAGGTGAGTGCAGTTTTTGTGTTTTTGTACGGGCTCCTCGCGGCTGTGTGTTTTCCTTGATGCAAGATTAAGAGCGGCTAACAAAACGTAGCGAGTAGCCTGGCGGCTGCGCAGTAGTTTTGATAGTTGCTCTAAGCAGTAAGCATGGCTTTCACGCCCTACGGGCGCGAGTCACTTTTCTTTGCTTGTGCAAAGAAAAGTAACCAAAAGAAAGCACACCCCGTCCTCGCGCCCGACGCGCTGCGCGCGACGGGTGCGCAAGTCCGGCAGAAATTTTTGTAAGGGACATCCATGTCCCTTACAAAAACGTCGCGCATCCGTGCGCGCCGCCCTGCGGGTTGTATCTGCCGGCCTTGCCGCTGCGGTATGGGGCCCCGGAGGAGCGTGAGCAGGGCAGGGCAAAGCAAAGCGCAGGGCAGCGCAGCGCACAGCCGTGCAAAGCAGAGCAGAGCAGCGGCACATAGCAAAGCAAGGCAACCCTAGGTAGTTCTTACGTCGCCATGCATGCCTGTGCGCTCCATCCATGGCATGGCAACAGTGCGCGGGTATGCTCGTTGTTTCTCATGTCGGAGCGGGTCGTGGATCCTTCTGTGCTCAGGTCCCTGCAGCAACTCGATGCTGCGCATCATCTGCATCCGTTCAATGACAACGCGGCACTGGCTTCCAAGGGCACGCGCATCCTGACGCGGGGGGAGGGGGTGTATGTGTGGGATGCGGATGGCAACAAGTTGCTGGATGCGTTTGCCGGGCTGTGGTGCGTCAACGTGGGCTATGGGCGGGCCGAGCTTGCGCAGGCGGCGGCGCGGCAGATGGAGCAGTTGGCGTACTACAACAGCTTCTTTCAATGCACCACCGAGCCCACTGTGCACCTGGCTGCCAAGTTGGCGGAGCTGGCGCCGGGCGATTTGAATCATGCGTTCTTTGCCAATTCCGGCTCGGAAGCCAACGACACCATCCTGCGGCTGGTGCGGCATTTCTGGGCGGTGCAGGGGCAGCCGCAGAAGCACATCTTCATCGGCCGTCACGATGGCTACCACGGCACCACCATGGGTGGGGCCAGTCTCGGCGGAATGCGCGGGATGCATCGGCAAGGTGGGTTGCCGATTCCGGGGATCGAGCACATCGCACCGCCCAATCATTTTGGCGAGGGTGGCGAGATGGACCCGGACGACTACGGTCTGCTCGCTGCGCGCCGTCTGGAAGAGAAGATCCTGCAGCTGGGGCCCGACACCGTGGCGGCCTTTATCGGCGAGCCGATCATGGGTGCGATCGGGGTCTACATCCCACCCCGCAGCTACTGGCCGGAAATCGAACGCATCTGCCGGCGCTACGACGTACTGCTGGTGGCCGACGAGGTGATCTGCGGGTTCGGCCGCACCGGTGCCTGGTTTGGAGCGGAGTATTTCGGTTTCCAGCCCGATGTGATGACCCTGGCCAAGGGCATCACCTCCGGCTACATCCCGCTGGCCGCGGCGATGTTCAACGACCGCGTGGCCGGTGTGCTCAAGCGTCAGGGCGGTGAACTGGCGCACGGCGGTACCTATGCCGGGCACCCGGTATGCGCTGCGGTGGCGCTGGAAAACCTGCGGCTACTGCAGGACGGGGGCATCGTGGACACCGCACGCACGCAGATTGCGCCGTACCTGGCGCAGCGCTGGGCCGAACTGGGCACGCACCGTCTGGTGGGCGAGGCGCGCATCGCCGGGCTGGTCGGTGCGCTGGAGCTGGTGCCCGACAAGCGCCGCCGTGGTGTGTACTTTCCGGAGCGCGGCCGCGTAGGCGCGCTGTGCCGCGACTTTGCCCTGCGGCGCGGGCTGATCCTGCGGGCCACTTACGACGCCATGCTGCTGTCGCCGCCGTTGATCATCACCTGCGAACAGGTCGATGAGCTGTTCGACAAAACCTGGGCCGCGCTGGACGACACCGCGCAGGCGTTGGGCAAGTAAGCGCGGCGGCAGGCCTCACGCCGCCGAGCTGCGCAGCCACGACGCAGCGAGCGCCACCGCCGCAGTGAGCTTTGCCGTCTCCGACGCTGCCGCGCATCGCAGCCGTCCACCGCCGCCCGGAGGCCGCACGCTGTGCAAACCCGGACGCGGTGGGTAGGCTGGGCGCAGACCGGCCGCGATGCCGGGCCGCCCCACCGCGCTGCCCTGGAGACCCACATGACGCTGCGACTGCTCGCCCTGACCCTGTCCATCACCCTGTTGTCCGGCTGTGGCGGCGGTGGCGCCCCGGGCAAGGCCGATGCACAGGCCAAGGTGCTCAACGTCTACAACTACTCCGACTACATCGCCGAAGACACCATCCCCGCGTTCGAAAAGAGCACCGGCATCAAGGTCACCTACGACGTGTTCGACAGCGACGAAATGGTGGAAACCAAGTTGCTCGCCGGTGGCAGCGACTACGACGTGGTGGTGCCCACGCTCAACTTCTTTGGCCGCCAGATCCAGGCCGGCGTGTTCCTGCCGCTGGATAAAAGCAAGATTCCGAACCTGGCCAATCTCGACCCGGACATCATGCGCCGCATCGCCGCGCAGGACCCCGGCAACACCTATGGCGTGCCGTACATGATCGGCACCACCGGCATCGGCTACAACGTCGACAAGCTCAAGGCAGCGTTTGGCAGCACCGAGATCGCCAACAGCTGGGACCTGATCTTCAAGCCGGAGAACCTGTCCAAGCTCAAGGACTGCGGGGTCACCATCCTCGATACGCCCTCGGACATGATTCCGATCGCGTTGAACTACCTGGGCCTGGATCCGCACAGCACCGCGCCGGCCGAGATCGAAAAAGCCGCCGCGCTGATCAAGACCATCCGCCCCTACGTGCAGAACTTCCACTCCAGCCAGTACGTGACTTCGCTGGCCAACGGCAACACCTGCCTGGCGGTGGGCTGGTCGGGCGACATCATCCAGGCCCGCGACCGCGCGGCCGAAGCCGGCAACACCGTCAAGGTGGCGTATTCCATCCCGAAGGAAGGCGCGCCGCAGTGGTTCGACATGCTGGCCATCCCCAAGGATGCCAAGCACCCGGAAAACGCCTACGCCTTCATCAACTATCTGCTGACGCCCAAGGTGGCGGCCGCCAACAGCAATTTCATCCACTACGCCAACCCGGTCAGCGCCGCCACGCCGCTGGTGGATGCGGCCATTCGCAACGACCCCACCATCTACCCGCCGCCGGAGGTGACCGCCCGGATGTTCACCTACGCGATCAATCCGCCCGAGGTGGACCGCCTGTACACGCGGCTGTGGACCGAGATCAAGACGGGTCGCTAACGCGGGCTCTCTCACATGCCCTGTGCGGCCCGTGCGAGGGCAGGATTAACAAAGTGCCAAAGAGTCACAGCGGCGGCTGACCGGGTCATCACGCAATCTGTACTGGGCGGTTCAAATAATTGTATGGTTGCGCCGCCTCGCCGGGCCCGCTGATGCGGGCATGCCAGCGCGCGCGCCCAGCCCACGACACAGGACGCCCCCTTTGAGCAACCACGATCAGCAGTCCACCGATGGCCAGTCCACAGCAGCGGACGGGCAGGGCAATGCGTCCGGCGACGACGACGCGAAGAAGCCCTCGCCGTTGAAGAATCCCAAGGTGAAGTGGACGCTGATCATCGTCGGCGTGCTGGTGATGGTGCTGCTGGTGATCTGGCTGGCCTACTACCTGATCAAGGGCCGCTACATGCAGGACACCAACAACGCCTACCTACAGGCGGACTCGGTGGCGGTGGCCCCGCGTGTGAGCGGCTATGTCACTCAGGTGATGGTGGGCGACAACCAGATTGTCGACGCCGGCCAGCCCCTGCTGCAGATCGACGACCGCACCTACCAGGCCACGCTGCAGCAGGCCGAAGCCGCAATCGCCGCGCGCGAAGCCGACATCGCCGCCGCCACCGCCAATGTGGCCGCGCAGGAATCGTCGCTGGTGCAGGCGCGCACCCAGGTGGCCTCGGCCGCGGCAAGCCTGCGCTTTGCCCAGGCCGAGGTGAAGCGCTTCGCGCCGCTGGCCGCCTCCGGCGCCGACACCCACGAACACCAGGAAAGCCTGCAGCACGATCTGGAGCGCGCCCGCGCCCAGTACGAGGCCGCACAGGCGCAGGCCAAGGGGGCGCAGAGCCAGATCCAGGCCAGCAGCGCCCAGCTGGAGCAGGCCAAGGCCGGTGTGAAGCAGGCCACCGCCGATGCCGACCAGGCGCGCGTGGCGGTGGAAGACACCCGCCTGACCAGCCGTATCCACGGCCGGGTGGGCGACAAGACCGTGCAGGTGGGGCAGTTCCTGGCCGCCGGCACCCGCACCATGACCATCGTGCCGCAGCAGTCGCTGTACCTGGTGGCCAACTTCAAGGAAACCCAGGTCGGCCTGATGCGCCCCGGCCAGCCGGCCGAGATCGAGGTCGACGCGCTGTCGGGCGTGAAGCTGCATGGCAAGGTGGAAAGCCTGTCGCCCGGCACCGGCTCGCAGTTCGCGTTGTTGCCGCCGGAGAATGCCACCGGCAACTTCACCAAGGTGGTGCAGCGCGTGCCGGTGCGCATCCGCGTGCTGGCCGGTGAGGAAGCGCGCAAGGTGCTGGTGCCTGGCATGTCGGTGGAGGTCACCGTGGATACCCGCTCGGCCAAGGACGCCAAGCAGCGCGCCGAGGAGGAATCGGACCGCGTGCAGGCGCAGGAGCGCGCGCGATGAATGCCGCGGCGGCCACCGGCGAGCGTGCCGGCGGCAGCGCCGGACGCGAGAAAGCCGAACCGGGCGCGTGGCTGGCGGTACTGGCCGGCACCATCGGCTCGTTCATGGCGACGCTGGACATCTCCATCGTCAACGCCGCACTGCCCACCATCCAGGGCGAAGTGGGCGCCAGCGGCACCGAGGGCACCTGGATCTCCACCGCCTACCTGGTGGCGGAAATCATCATGATTCCGCTCACCGGCTGGTTCGTGCGCACGCTGGGCCTGCGTAACTTCCTGCTGATCTGCGCGGTGATGTTTACTGCTTTCTCGGTGGTCTGCGGGCTGTCCACCTCGCTGACCATGATGATCATCGGCCGCGTGGGCCAGGGCCTGGCCGGCGGTGCGTTGATCCCTACCGCGCTGACCATTGTCGCCACACGCTTGCCGCCCAGCCAGCAGACCATGGGCACCGCCTTGTTCGGCATGACCGTGATCATGGGCCCGGTGATCGGCCCGCTGCTCGGTGGCTGGCTGACCGAAAACGTCAGCTGGCACTACGCGTTTTTCATCAACGTGCCGATCTGCGTGGGCTTGGTGGCGCTGTTGCTGCTCGGGCTCAAGCACGAAAAAGGCAACTGGGCCGGCCTGCTGGATGCGGACTGGCTGGGCATCTACGGGCTCACCGCCGGCCTGGGCGGGCTCACCGTGGTGCTGGAAGAAGGCCAGCGCGAGCGCTGGTTCGAATCCAGCGAAATCAACACGCTCAGCGTATTCGCGCTGAGTGGATTTTTGGCGCTGGTGATCTCGCAGTTTCGTCAGCGTGCACCGGTGATCCGGTTGTCGCTGCTGCTGCATCGCAGCTTCGGCGCGGTGTTCATCATGATCATGGCGGTGGGCATGATCCTGTTCGGGGTCATGTACATGATCCCGCAGTTCCTGTCGGTGATCTCCGGCTACAACACCGAACAGGCCGGCTATGTGTTGCTGCTGTCCGGCCTGCCCACGGTGTTGTTGATGCCGATGATGCCCAAGCTGCTGGAGGTGGTGGACGTGCGCATCCTGGTGATCGCCGGGCTGCTGTGTTTTGCCGCGGCGTGCTTCGTCAACCTGTCGCTGACCGCCGACACCGTGGGCATGCATTTTGTCGCCGGGCAGTTGTTGCAGGGCTGCGGCCTGGCGCTGGCGATGATGTCGCTCAACCAGGCGGCCATTTCCTCGGTGCCGCCCGAGCTGGCCGGCGATGCGTCCGGCCTGTTCAACGCCGGCCGCAACCTGGGTGGCTCGGTTGGATTGGCGCTGATCTCCACCTTCCAGGAGCGGCGCATGACCTTCCACACCGAGACCATCGGCAGCGCCGTCACTGCAAACGCCAGCCGCGCGCAGGATTTCCTGGCCGGGTTGAACGCGCAGATGCAGGGCAGCGCCGGTGGCGAGGCGGCGATTCGCGCGGTTGCCCAACTTGCGCGCCTGGTGCAACAGCAGGCGCTGGTGATGACCTATAGCGACCTGTTCTGGATCTTTGGCGTGATCGTGGTCTGCACGATTCCGCTGGCCTTTTTGCTCAAGCCGTTACCCAAGGGGACGCACCTTGCAATGCACTGATTCCCTGCGCCTGGCGCGCATGCCGCTGGCGGCAGCGCTGGCCTCACTGCTGCTGGGCGGCTGCATGCTCGGCCCCAACTACACCAAGCCGCCCGCGGTGGCCGAAACCGCCGTGCAGGCGCCCACGCTGCATCGCGCCAGTGCGGCCGATGTGGTCGCCGCCGCACCACTGAATCACTGGTGGGAAGACCTGCACGATGCGCAGCTGACCCAGCTCGTCACTCAGGCCCTGGCCGACAGCCCCAACCTGCGCGCAGCGCAGGCGCGTCTGCGCGCCAATCGGGCGCTGGCCAACCAGCGCCGTGCCGAGCGGCTGCCCAAGCTCAACGCCAGTGCGCTGTACGCCTATGCCGAGCCGCCGCAGACCATCGTCGACACCCTGGGCGGGCTGCAGAACGGCCAGCAGGGCCAGCCGCCGGCGCAGGGCAGCCAGGCGCTGAACCTGGAAAAGACCGAGCTCTACACCGCCGGCTTCGATGCCAGCTGGGAGCTGGACCTGTTCGGCCGCCGCCGCCGCGCCGCCGAAGGCGCGCTGGCCCAGGCGCAGGCGTCCGAAGCCGAACTGGCCGACGCGCAGGTGCAGCTGGCTGCCGAAGTGGGGCAGGTCTATCTCAACTACCGCGGGTTGCAGGCGCGCCTGGCGATTGCCGACAGCAACCTGGACAAGATCCGTCAGTCGCTGGCCCTGGTGCAGCAGCGCCGCGGCCAGGGTGCCGCCTCGGACCTGCAGGTCGAGCAGATCGCCACCCAGGTGCAGCAGCAGCAGGCCCAGCGCCTGCCGCTGCAGATGCAGCAACAGGAAGCGCTGGACCAGCTGGCGTTGATGGTCGGCCGCGAGCCGGGCGCGCTGGATGCGCAGCTCGCCGCGCCGCAACCGCTGCCGATGCTGCCCACCCAGGTGCGCGTGGACGATGCCGGTGCGTTGATCCGTCGGCGCCCGGACGTGCGCAAGGCCGAGCGCGAGCTGGCCGCGTCCAGTGCGCAGATCGGCGAGGCGTTGAATGGCTACTTCCCGCAGGTCAGCCTGCTTGGCGGCCTGAGCTGGGTGGCCGGCTCGCCCAGCGATTTCAATTCCGATGCGCTGACCAAGCTGGCAGTGCCGATGCTGCGCTGGTCGATCTTCGACTTCGGCCGCACCCGCGCGCAGGTCGAACAGGCGCGTGCCGGCAATGCCGGGCGCGAGGCCGCCTATGAAGGTGCGGTGCTGGCGGCGCTGCAGGACGCCAATACCGCACTGTCGCGGTTTGGCTCGGCACGCCAGCAACTGGTGGTAGCGCGGCAGGCCGAGGCCTCGGCCACGCGCTCTGCCGTGCTCATGCAGCAGCGCCGCGATGCCGGTGCCACCTCCAGCATCGACCTGCTCGATGTGCAGCGCCAGCAGTTGTCCGCGCAGGACGCCGCCGCGCAGGCGCAGGTGCAATTGCTGGTGTATTACGTGGCGCTGCAGAAGAGCCTGGGCCTGGGCTGGAGCGAGCCGCCGCAGGCCGCCGCCCGCTAGAGCCACGCGTGTCGGCGCGCACTGTAGCGCCGGCACGCTTTTGCCATGATGCGTGCACGGCGCCACGGTGGCGCCGGCGCGTTGTTGTCACCGAGAGGATGCATGGCCCTTTCCGAAGCCGTCTTGCCCGCACCTGCCGCCGCCGATGCGGGGTATCTGTCGATCCGCGAGGTCCGCAAGGAGTTCGATGGCTTCGTGGCGGTGGACGATGTCAGCCTGCAGATCCGCAAGGGCGAAATCTTCGCGCTGCTGGGTGGCTCGGGCAGCGGCAAATCCACCTTGCTGCGCTGTCTTGCCGGCTTCGAGCGGCCCACCAAGGGCAGCATCGTGCTCGATGGCCAGCCCATCGACGCGTTACCGCCGTACGAGCGGCCGATCAACATGATGTTCCAGTCGTATGCGTTGTTCCCGCATATGACGGTGGAGCAGAACATCGCCTTCGGCCTCAAGCAAGAAGGCTTGCCCAAGGCGGCAGTGGCCCAGCGGGTGGGCGAGATGCTCGAGCTTGTGCAACTTGCGCGCCTGGCCAAGCGCAAGCCGCATCAGTTGTCCGGTGGGCAGCAGCAGCGCGTGGCACTGGCGCGCTCGCTGGCCAAGCGGCCCAAGCTGCTGCTGCTGGACGAGCCGATGGGCGCGCTGGACAAGAAGCTGCGTTCGCAGATGCAGCTGGAACTGGTCAACATCATCGAAACCTCCGGCGTCACCTGCGTGATGGTCACCCACGACCAGGAAGAAGCCATGACCATGGCCACCCGCATCGCACTGATGGACCACGGCTGGATCCAGCAGGTCGGCACGCCGGATGAAATCTACGAGCAGCCGGCCAACCGCTTCGCAGCCGAATTCATCGGCTCGGTCAATCTGATCGAGGCGGTCATCGCCGAAGACGCGCCGGATTCGGTCAGCCTCACCACCGCGGCATTCGCCGCGCCGATTCGCATCGGCCACGGCATCACCGGGTTCGAAGGGCAGGCTGTGGCATTTGCAGTGCGCCCGGAAAAACTCGGCATCGGCAAGCAGGAGCCGGCGCAGGCCTGCAACAAGGCGCAAGGCGTGATCGAAGACATTGCCTATTTCGGCAGCCACTCGGTCTACCACGTGCGCCTGCCCAGCGGCATCACGCTGATGGCGCATTTCGCCAACCGGCAACGCTGGGCCAGCGAAGCGCTGACCTGGGGCGATGCGGTGTGGGTGGGGTGGGGCGAGGACGACGGCGTGGTTCTCACCGCATGAGGCCGCGCCTGCCAAGAGTGGCCAGCAAAACTACTGCGCAGCCACCAGGGGGGCGCGGCCGGTGCTCGGAATCCTCATGTACCACACGTACACTGCGGTTCCTCCGCGCCGTCCGCGCCCCCCTGGCGACTGCTCGCTACGTTTTGCTAACTACTCTTAGTCGTGGTCTGCCGGGTGCGCGTTGGGGCGTGATCGCCGCACCGTATCTGTGGTTGCTGGTGTTCTTCGCCATCCCGTTCCTGATCGTGCTGAAGATTTCGTTTGCCGAACGCGCTACCGCGATGCCGCCGTACACGCCGCTGTTTGCGTATGCGGCCGATGGCGCAGTCAGCGTCAAGCTGCATCTGGGCAACTACCTGGCCCTGCTGCGCGACAGCCAGTACGTGGCCGCTTACCTGAGTTCGATCAAGATCGCTGCGATTTCCACCGCACTGGCACTGTTGATCGGCTACCCGATGGCATACGTGATCGCGCGCCTGCCGCTGGCCACGCGCAACGTGGCCATGATGCTGGTGGTGCTGCCATCGTGGACCTCGTTCCTGATCCGTGTGTACGCATGGATCGGCATTCTCGATGGCAACGGCCTGCTCAATCAGGCTCTGCTGGCGCTGGGTGTGATCGAGCAACCGCTGCAGTTGCTGTACACGCCGATCGCCGCCTACATCGGCATCGTCTACTGCTATCTGCCCTTCATGGTGCTGCCGCTGTACGCCAACCTGGTCAAGCACGATTCGCGGCTGCTGGAGGCGGCTTACGACCTGGGCGCGCGGCCGTGGCAGGCATTCGTGCGCATCACCTTGCCGCTGTCGCGCAACGGCATCGTCGCCGGCTGCATGCTGGTGATGATTCCAGCGGTGGGCGAGTTCGTGATTCCCGAGATGCTGGGCGGTCCCGGTACGCTGATGATCGGCCGCGTGCTCTGGGGCGAGTTCTTCAATAACCGCGACTGGCCGGTGGCCGCCGCGGTAGCCACGGTGATGCTGGTGCTGCTGCTGGTGCCGATCGTGATCTTCCACCGTTACCAGCAGCGCGAACTGGAAGGGCGGCTGACATGATGCGCGCCGCGCGCGGTGGGCGTGTGCTGGGCGGCAGCGTGCTCGCGCTGGGGTTCGGTTTTTTGTATCTGCCGATCCTGTTGCTGATGGTGTATTCGTTCAACGCCTCGCGCCTGGCCACGGTGTGGGGCGGATTTTCCACCCGCTGGTATGGCGAGTTGCTGCGTGACCGCCAATTGCTGGACGCGGCCTGGGTGAGCCTGGAAGTGGCGTTCTGGACCGCATGCGCGTCCACCGTGCTCGGCACCATGGCGGCGATGGCGATGGTGCGCATGCGGCGGTTTCCCGGCAAAACGCTGTTCGGTGCGCTGATCACCGCACCGCTGGTGATGCCGGAGGTGATCATTGGTCTGTCGATCCTGTTGCTGCTGGTCTCGATGGGCGGCGTGCTCGGCATCGCGCCGCGCGGCGCGGTCGCCATCTGGGTGGCGCATGTCACCTTCACCGTCTCATTCGTGACCGTGGTGATTTCCTCGCGGCTGCAGGAGCTGGACCGCTCGCTGGAAGAAGCCGCCATGGATCTGGGCGCCACGCCACTGAAGGTGTTCTTCCTGATCACCTTGCCGATCATCGCGCCAGCACTTGCGTCGGGCTGGCTGTTGGCATTCACGCTCTCGCTGGACGATGTGGTCATTGCCAGTTTCCTGGCGGGCCCAAGCTCCACCACGCTGCCGATCAAGGTGTTTTCGTCGGTACGCCTGGGCATCAGCCCCAAGATCAATGCGCTGGCCACGGTGATGGTGCTGGCGGTGTCGGTGGCGGCGGTGATCGGGTGGTGGTTGCTGGCGCGCAGTGAAAAACGCCGCCTGCGCGATGCGCAACTTGCGCTGCAGTCTGCTCCCTGAGGACGCGCTGGCGCTGAGGTGGCCAATGACCGCAGCGACCTGCCGCCAGATAGATGCAAACGCTAGAGCCATCGGTGTGTGCGAAAGCTGCAAGTCGATTCCGACCCCGTAGTGCGCAGTCCGGCCGATAAGCGCAACAAGTCGATCGGCGGTGCTTACCTGGCCGAAGGCGTGTATCCGCTGTCCCAGGGCTGTGGCTTGGTCAGGTAGCACTGATACTCGGCCCTGATGTCGTAGCCGCGTTGCTCCACGCTGGATTGTTCGTCGTTGCGGTCCTTGCGGTTGTCCTTGCCGTCGTTCTTGGACTTTCGCTTATCGGGAAAGATCGGGACCATGTTCGGCGACGACCGCGCGGTGATGAGTTGCCGGATGGCAGTGTCCGAGCACGCTTGCAGCGCTTCTTGCTCGCAGGGTTGCGCGGGGTCGGGCTGTAGGCTGGTGCAGCTCACAGTGACAAACCCGGCCGGGCCGGGCCGCGGGTCACGCAGAAGGTCCTGGAGGGCTGTACATCCAGCAAGGCACGCACTGGTGCCAAGTACAACCAGAACAATGAGATTCCGGCGCATCGTGGTGGTCTTCCCTGGGTGGATCAATCTGCCATTGCGGAATGCTAGAGCATTTTGCGCGGTTGCACCGTCGAACAGGGCAGGGCTGCTTTCGTTACCTTGTCTGGGCGCATCATCCCGGCTGCCAGTGATCCGCCAGCTGTGCGGTGGAGGTGCGTCACTGCGCGGTGCGGTAAACACAGCGTTGCAGCGATTTGCAGCGGTTGTGACGCGGCTGCAACTTCCCGGCGACTAGCATGGCGGGCTTGTAACAGGAGACCATCATGTCCTACGACACCGTCAACCCGGCCAATGGCCAGGTCGAACATACCCAGCACACGCTGGACGCCGCCGCCATCGAGGCGCGTCTGGCTGCTTCCGCCAAGGCGTTTCCGAGCTGGGCGGCGCTGCCACTGGCCGAACGCGGCGCCTTGTTGCGGCGGGTGGGCGAGGAGCTGACCAAGCGGCGCGAGGACCTGCAGCGCATCATGACCGCCGAGATGGGCAAGCTGCGTCGCGAAGCTCTGGCCGAGATCGATAAATGCGCACAGGGCTGCGCCTATTACGCCGAGCATGCGGCCGAGTACCTGGCGCCACGCGCCATTCCAACCGAGGCGCAGTCCAGCTATGTGCGCTATGAACCGCTGGGCTGCGTGTTTGCGGTGATGCCGTGGAATTTCCCGCTGTGGCAGGCGTTTCGCTTTCTCGCGCCGGGCCTGATGGCCGGCAATGTCGCGCTGCTCAAACACGCCAGCAACGTGCCGCGTTGCGCCGATGCGATGAAGGAGGTGCTAGACGCCGCCGGCATTCCGCCGGGTGTGTTCGACGTGCTGTATATCGACAACGATCAGGCCGCCGAGGTGTTGCGCGATGACCGCATTGCGGCAGTCACGCTCACCGGCAGCGAACGTGCCGGCCGCTCGCTGGCCGCTAATGCAGGCGATCAGCTGAAGAAGTGCGTGATGGAACTGGGCGGCAGCGATGCCTTCGTGGTGCTCGACGATGCGGATCTGGAGCGCACCGTGCAGTCGGCAGTGCAGTCGCGCTTCGACAACAGCGGGCAGACCTGCATTGCCGCCAAGCGCTTTATCGTGGTGGATGCCATTGCCGACCAGTTCGTGGAGCGCTTCGTTGCCGCCGCCGCGCAGCGTGTGCTCGGCGACCCGCAGCAGGACGCGACCACACTTGCGCCGATGGCGCGTGCGGACCTGCGCGATGAATTGCACAAGCAGGTGCAGGAAAGCGTGTCCAAGGGTGCCAAGGTGTTGCTTGGCGGCGAGCCGGTGGCGGGGTCGCATGCGGGTTACCCGGCCACCATTCTCGACCAGGTCGGCCCAGGCATGCCCGCCTACGAACAGGAATTGTTCGGGCCGGTCGCGGCGGTGATTCGCGTTGCCGATGAGGCCGAAGCGGTGCGCGTGGCCAATGACACCACCTTCGGTTTGGGCGGCAGCGTCTGGACCGCCGATGCCAAGCGGGGTGAGCGCGTTGCGCAGCAGTTGCAGTGCGGTGCGGCGTTCGTGAATTCGGTGGTGAAGAGCGATGTACGGTTGCCGTTCGGTGGGATCAAGCGCTCGGGATTCGGGCGGGAATTGGCCGAGCACGGGATCCATGAGTTCATGAATATCAAAACGATTTATGTGGCTTGAGGGTGGGGAGTTGGGAGTCGGGATTCGGGATTTGCAAGAGCAGCGTTTTCCTTTGCCGTTGGAAGAGGTGCGCGGAGAACAAATGAGGGTGCGTTGCTCTTGCAGTGCTGGTGGTGTGGATGATTCATCCGCTGATTTGTAGGCAACGTCGCTTTGGCCTCTAGCGAATCCCCAATCCCGAATCCCGGGTTGCCGCTCTTCTTGGGACGGAGGCTTCAGGCAAAAGCAAAGGCTTCCGCGCCTGTGGCGCAGGTGACTTTTGTCTTGGCAAAAATCACCAAAACCGTGCTCGCCCGACGCGATCCGGTGCGATGAAGCCGCACCGGTGCTCTGTGCTCTTCGCCACGCGCGGCACGGCGCCCAAACTGGCTACGCTCAGACAAGGGCGCCTCTTCGGCCACGCGTGACTGCGGTGCTTGGCTCGCTTTAGGGCGAAGGAAACTAAAGGCGAACAACGAAAGCGAAGACTCAAGCCAAGAGCAACGGCGAAGAGCTCAAAGCAATTAGCGGCCATGAGCAACGGCCAAGAACAACAACCGGGAACGATGCTCCTCAGCAATGCCCCGGGCAGTCGCAAGTGAAAAGCTCAGCGACCGCCGCTCTACCAATTCCCCATTCCCAACTCCCCATTCCGCCACCGCAACACGGTGGCCCTACAGCCAGCGCGCGCGCTTGAACAGGCGATACAGGACGAGACAGGAGGCAACGATGCCGCCGACCAGCAGCGGGTAAGCGTAGGGTTTGTCGAGTTCGGGCATATGGGTGAAGTTCATGCCGTACCAGCTGGTGATCAGGGTAGGGGCGGCCAGCAGCGCGGCCCAGGCGCCGAGGCGTTTGACGGTTTCGCCCTGCGCCAGGGTCACCATGGAGAGGTTGACGCTCAGCGCGGTGCCCAGCATTTCGCGCAAGGTGTCGATGGCGTCGTTGATGCGCACAGCATGATCCAGCACATCGCGCAGGTAGACGCCGACTTCGCCGTGAATCAGCGAGCCGGGATTGCGCTTGAGGTGCGAGAGCACGTCCTGCAGCGGGGCCACCACCAGCCGCATCTTGTTGAGTTCGCGCTTGAGTTCGTACAGGCGCACCACGGTTTCGCGTTTGTAGTTCTCCGCGAAAATGTCTTTTTCCAAGCCTTCCAGGGTGTCGCGGAACTCGTCCATGATCGGCAGGTAGTTGTCGACCACGAAGTCCAGCACGCCATACAGGCAAAACGCCGAGCCCATGCGCAGCATCGCCGGCTCGCGTTCCACGCGGTTGCGTACCGGCGTGTAGGAGAGCGAGGCGCCGTGGCGCACGGTGAGCAAAAAACGTGCGCCGAGGAAGGCATGCGTTTCACCGTAGCGGATCCGTTCGTTGACCAGCTGCGCGGTGTTGACCACGACGAACAATGAATTGCCATAGCTCTCGGCCTTAGGCCGCTGATGCGCCTTGAGCGCATCCTCGATCGCCAGGTCATGCAGGCCGAACTCTTCCTGCAGTTTGCGCAGTACCGATTCTTGCGGCTCGTACAGACCAACCCAGACGAAGCCGTCCGGGCGCTGTAACTCGTCGCTGATCTGTTCCAGGCTGATGTCGTGGCGCGCGCCGTGGCCGTCGTAATAGGCGCAGGTGATGACGCAGGACGGGTTTTCCGGGTGGCGACGGTTGTTCATGGCCGCATCGTGGATCAGCGCGCACGCACCGGCAAGGCGCGCGAACGCAGCGCGATGGCCAGTGCGGCGTGAATCGGCAGCAGCAGCAACACCCACTGCAGGTTGTCCTGCGCCTGGAACGACAGCCAGTGAATCACCAGCGCCAGCAGCGCGCACGCAGCGACCACCCAGCACAGCACATCGAACCAGCGCCCCGGCCGGCGGCCGCGCAGCAGCGCAATGCCACCCACGCAGAGCAACACGCACAGCGGATTGACCAGCAGCAGATTACGGTTGGCCCATGCAGACTGGTGCGCGGTGAAGCCCCACAAATACACCAGCAGGCCGCCGCCGATGGCGCACAACAGCCAGAACGGCAGCGCCACGCCGGCCAGCAAACGCTGCCTGCGGCGCACTGCCAACACGCCCGCGGCGACCAGCACGCCGGTCAGCAGCCAAGGCCACCAGTGCCGTTGCTGTTCGGCCGGCTCCGGTGCAATGCGATGCGGCAACAGCACCTGGGTGGATTGCACCAGCGGACGTCCGGCGCTGTTGTGCACCTGGGTCAGGCTGTCGGCCAGGCGCATCGGCACGAAGGCTTCTTCCCAACGCGACAGCGGGCGGTCTGCGTACGGCCCCAGGCCCAGGTCAAAGCCCAGCCACATCCAGGGGGCAGGGGAGGCCAGGCGCACCGCTTCGCTGCGGAAGGTGTTGCCGCGAGAGCGGCCGGCCAATTGCGACTTGAGCGCGCCGCCCATGGCACGGTCCAGGGTGTCCCGGACCATCGTGGCGCAGTTGGCAACGAAATAATCGTAGTGGTAGCGCGCGTTTTCCGGCCGGCTGCGCACCGCAAGACCATCGGCCAGGGCCTGCGCCTGTTCCGGTGGCAGATCCAGCCACTGAATGCTCACGCCGCGGCCGCCGTCGCGGTATTGCGCCAGGTCTTCTTCCAGCGGCAGCGCCACCAGGTAATACATCATCTCGCCGCGCGCAAAACGCGGCACGAAGTCGGGCTCACCGGGATCGAAGAAACCGAAGTTGTAGGAAGTCACCTGCTGGGTAACCGGGTCGACCACCACGATGGCGTCATGGCCGAAGCGCTCGAAGAACACTTCGCCCGGCTGCATCGTGGCCACGCCAATGCGCGGCGCCTGCGCCATGGCGCTCTGCAGGCTCAGCAGGGCGAGCAGCAGGAGTGCACTGCAGCCTGCCCACCAGGCGGCGGCGCGGCGTGCCGGCCCGCGCACGGCGGTGCTGCGCTGGCGCAGGTTCAAGCGTCGTCCTGCGGGTCGGGCGGCAGGATGGTGACGTGGAAGGCGTGCACGCGACGCGCGTCTGCCTTGGCCACGCGGAACGCAAACCGGCCCAGGGTCAGCTCCTCGCCGGTTTCCGGCAGATGCCCGATCGCATCGGTGACCAGGCCGCCCACGGTGTCGTATTCGTCATCGGGGAAATCGGCGCCGAAGCGCTCGTTGAAATCTTCGATCGGCGTCAGCGCATCCACCACGTAGCGGCCGTCGGCCTGGATGGCGATCAGTGAATTCTCTTCTTCGGCATCGTCGTGCTCGTCGTCGATCTCGCCGACGATCTGCTCCAGCACGTCTTCGATGGTGACCAGCCCGGCCACGCCGCCGTACTCGTCCACCACGATCGCCATATGGTTGCGCGAGAGGCGAAATTCCTTGAGCAGGACGTTGAGCTTCTTCGACTCGGGGATCAGCACGGCCGGGCGCAGCAGTTCGCGTACGTTGCCCGGGCCATTGTCGGCCACCACGCCGCGCAACAAGTCCTTGGCCAGCAGGATGCCAAGCACTTCGTCCTTGTTTTCGCCGTGTACCGGGAAGCGCGAGTGGCCGGATTCGACCACCTGCTTCATCAGGTCGAGGAAGCGTGCTTCCACCGGCAACGACACCATTTGCGAGCGCGAGATCATCACGTCGCCCACGGTGAGCTCGGACACGGAGATCGCGCCTTCCATCATGCGCAAGGTGTCTGCGGCGATGAGACCGTCTTGTTCGGCGGTGCGCAGCAGGGCGACCAGTTCGTCGCGGGTATGCGGTTCGCCAGAGAAGGCCGCGCTCAAGCGCTCGAGCCAGCTACGGCGTTTTTCCGGGGATTCTGAGGTTTGGCTACTGTCGTCTTCGGACATCTTGACGGGGAACGGCACCCGGCGAACCAGGCGATAGTGCCAAGTCTAGCAGGAAGCCGTGAGTGGTCTGTGGCTGGGGGCTGTGGCTGACCTGGCGCGCAGGGCAGGGTGTGGGTCGGCGCGGCGGTGGGGCCAGCATCCAGGTCGCCGCGACGCACCGCTGCCCTGCGTCCGTCAGGCCATCTACGTCGGGCCGTGTCGGGACCATCCCGTCCCGATAGCACCAGATCGGCGCGGCTCAGCACCGGAGCGCGGAGCTGATTCCAAGTCGAGGCAGACCAGACGCGCGACGCAGCCCGCATGGGCGGGCGAGCGGGGCCGCGCAGCGCTCAGGGCAAGTCGAGGCTGTAACCGCAGCCCACCACGGTCTTGCCGGGGTGCGATTTCACATTCGACACGCTGAGCACGATCGATTCGATCATCACCTCGCCGGTCTTCGGGTTGGTGGTGTCTTCGCTGACCACCTCGCGCCCGTACATCACCTTGTCGGCGTTATCCACACCCAGCTCCAGGTCCAGCTGCTTGGCCAGCGGGCGCGGGTCGGGCAGGTCGAGCAGCGCCATGACGCTGGCACCGGAAAACGCAATATGGTTGGTGCTGTGGCCGAAGACGGTGATCGGCGTGTTGAGCGTGTACTCGGTCATGAACAGGTTGGACTGCGCCTGCGGTGCCCAGCCCAGCGCCACCGCCTTGAGCGGGTCGGCCAGGATCGGTGCCAACGCGGAGAAGTCGCCGATGCGCTGGCGGCACTCGATCAGGGCCGGCAAATCCGGGCGCACCGGCGCGGTCTGCGCCCAGGCCGGGCAGGCAGCTGCCACCAGCAGGCCAATCATCACCCACCGCCGCATCAGCGCTCTCCCGCGTACGGGTCGTCAATGCCGAGTTCGGCCAGGATCTCGCGCTCCAGCTGTTCCATCGCGTCGGCTTCCTTGTCGTCCTCGTGGTCCCAGCCCAGCAGGTGCAAGGTGCCGTGCACGGTGAGGTGCGCGTAGTGCGCGCTCAGTGACTTGCCTTGCTCGGCGGCCTCGCGGGCCACCACCGGCGCACAGATCACCAGATCGCCAAGCAGCGGCATCTTGACGCCCTTGGGCAGGCCCTGAGGCATCTCCGCCGGGAAGCTGAGCACGTTGGTGGCGTAATCCTTGCCGCGGTAGTGATGGTTGAGCGAGCAGCCTTCCTTCTCGTCGACCACGCGTACCGCCAGATCGGCTTCGCGGATCCGCCCCTTCAGCGCGGCCGCCACCCACTTGCGAAAACTCACCGACGACGGTAGCCCGGTGCGCGGCAGCGCATAGCTGACTCCGACGTCGAGGCGGACCGGACCTTTGGTCATGGGGACACCAATCATTCTGATCAGACAGGAGCAACAGTATCGCGCATGTGCTGTTTTACTGCGACTTCCAGTCGCCTGCGTCATACGCGATTTCGACCACATCGGCCGTTCTCGCTGCATCCTCGATCCCTGCCTCCTTGAGCGTGCGATAGCAGTTGAAGCCCAGATGGGTCTTGATCTCGCGCGCCATTGCCACGGCCTGCTCCTCAGGTGTGGCGTCAGCGTCGACGCGAATGCTCGCCTTGGCGCAGCCGCCGATGCTGGTGACCTGAATTGCTGGAACCAGTGTCAGTGCAGCTTGGTCCGCCAACGCCTCGAAAGCGTCCTGAGCCACAGCGTCCTCGTCCGCAGACACACGCACCTTGAAATAATAGAGCTGCTTATAAAACAGATAGCCGTTGGAACGCATCGGCTTGCCGGTCGAGGACAGTTGCGTCCTGAGGCGCAGCTTTTCCCCGACAACCAGCTGGGCATCCGCGATGGCCGCGATGACCTTGGCATCGGTGCCATTGGCGGGCGCGGCGGCAGGCGCATCATTGGTCGGCAGCACAAGCGTGGTCTGGTCCAGCTCGTCCAGGCGCGAATAGCTGCCCTGCGTCATTGCCGACGCGAGGTCTTTGCGAAATGCCGCCATGCCCTCTGCAATGGCTTGCGTCTGATCGCGCTGCCCGAGTGGGTAGACGAATACATCGATCGACAGATCCGGTTGCCCTGACATCGCGTAATGGAAAGCGGCGCCGGCGGCCTTGGCGTCCGGGGTGTAGGCCCTGCGGGCCAGAGAGAACGGGCCTACCGTCCTGGGTGCGATCAGATAGCTGGTTTCGATGTAGGCGCGCGGTGATGTTGGAGCCTCTTTGGGCTTGGCCAACAGTGTCGCGGGCACTGCACTCAGCAAATAGACGCAAAGCAGCAAGCAGTCACGGAACATGGGCACTTCCTGTGCGAAACGTCCTGCTAGTTTACGGCCACTGGGCTGCGGGCCAACACGTGCAGGTCAGTGGCACATCCGTGCTGCAGCGGTCAGATAACGCACTGGATCCTTGTCAGGTGCAGGCCCTCGACCTACTGGGCAACGCTGGCACTGCGAAGCGATGACGTCGCATGGCTAGGGTTGCGCAGATGCCTGCGCCACGCCGACATTGCGACGCACCACCTGGGCGCAGGACACCTGGCGGTGCCTGCATCGGCGTGATTTCAGGCCGCGGGTTCGGCCGGCGTGTGGGCGAGATCGTGCTTTTCGTACGCCGTGACGATGCGTTGTACCAGCGGATGGCGCACGACGTCGCGGGCTTCGAAGAAGGTGAAGCTCACCCCGTCCACCTCGCGCAGCACGTCGATGGCATCGCGCAGCCCGGACTTGACGTGCTTGGGCAGGTCGATCTGGGTGAGATCGCCGGTGACCACCGCGGTGGAACCGAAGCCCAGGCGGGTCAGGAACATCTTCATCTGTTCGATGGTGGTGTTCTGCGCCTCGTCCAGGATCACGTACGCGTCGTTGAGGGTGCGCCCGCGCATGTAGGCCAGCGGAGCGATCTCGATGACGTTCTTTTCCAGCAGCTTGACCACCTTTTCCACGCCCAGCATTTCATACAGCGCGTCGTACAGCGGACGCAGATAAGGGTCGACCTTCTGGCTGAGATCGCCGGGCAGAAAGCCCAGCTTCTCGCCAGCCTCCACCGCCGGGCGCACCAGGATCAGCCGCTGCACGCGCGACTCGTTCAGTGCCTCCACGGCGCTGGCCACGGCCAGGAAGGTCTTGCCGGTGCCGGCCGGGCCGATACCGAAATTGATGTCGTGGGTGGTGATCGCGTGCAGGTACTTGGCCTGGTTGGCGCCGCGGCCACGCACGGTGCCGCGTTTGACCTTGATCGCCACGTCCTGTGGTTCGTACGCGCGCTGCGCCACCTGCTCGACATTGGCATCGTTGAGCCGCAGATGGATGGCGTGGTTGTCGAACGTGGTGGAGGCGGCTTCGTCATATAGCGCGGTCAGCAGATGCTGCGCGGCATCGACCGCAGGCTCCGGGCCGGTGACGCGGAAGATGTTGCCGCGGTTGGCGATCTCCACGCCAAGCTTGAGCTCGATCTGGCGCAGGTGCGCATCGAACGGACCGGCCAGGTTGGCCAGGCGCTCGGTGTCGGCCGGGTCGAGGGTGAAATCGCGGGACGCTGGTGAGTTCATGATTGGATCGGACACCGCAATGCGGCGTCGGTAGGACGGGAGCAAAAGGGTAGCGCGGGGGGCGTGATCCCACCAGCAAACCGGGCGGCGCAGCACCGCGTCGTGCATAGGTGCAGAGCGCAGCCAGGACTTTTCCACACCGGGTGTGGAGCGTCGTACCAGTAACCTGTGGATAGATTCGGTTTGCCTTACTGCCGCAAGGCTCGCACAGTATGTGGCGAAAAAATGACCAGCGTGTGGCAGGTTGTCCACACCGGATGTGGATGGTTCTCGCCAAAGCCTGTGGGTAAGTGACGACGCGCTTACTGCGACAAGGCCTTGCAGTTGCATGGCGAAAAAATGACCATGGCGCGTGGCGCGTGTTTGAGCACGTCGCTGTGATGCTGCACTGGGAGCGATGCATATGGACGTGCATGTCAGCGCGATATCGCTGCGGTGCAGAACCGTGCCACGGCGCGCTAGTCAATGACGCATTGGCCATCCGACAAGAATCGTTTCGCGCTTGCGGGCATTTCTCACGACCACTGCGGCACGTAATGCTTCCGCCATGGCGCAGCACTGCGTCGCCTGCACCATGTCTCGCCACCGTCGTCGGCCTGCACCTGGGCGACCACCACACGCCAACTGCATCAGCGTGTGAGGTCTCCCGGAGGGCAAGAATGCGCGCTGCCCGCTCAGGCCGCGCTGTCGTCCAATTGGATGCGCCCGCGCAGCGAATTGCTCAGTGCTTCGGTGATCAGCACATCCACGAACTGGCCCACCAGGCGCGGATTCCCCGGGAAATTCACCGGGCGCATGTTTTCGGTCTTGCCGGTGAGCTCATTGGCATCACGGCGCGACGGGCCTTCCACCAGCACGCGTTGCACGCTGCCGACCATGCGTTGCGAAATGCCGGCGGCATGCGCGTTGATATGCGCCTGCAGACGTGCAAGGCGAGCCTGCTTCACCGCATCGGGGGTGTCGTCTTCCAGATCCGATGCCGGCGTACCGGGGCGACGCGAGTAGATAAAGGAGAAGCTCTGGTCGAAGCCCACGTCCTCGATCAACTTCATGGTCTTGTCGAAATCGGCGTCGGTCTCGCCCGGAAAGCCGACGATGAAGTCGGAGCTGATCGAGATGTCTGGCCGCACTGCGCGCAGCTTGCGGATCTTGGACTTGAATTCCAGTGCGGTGTAGCCGCGCTTCATCGCCGACAGGATGCGGTCGCTGCCGGCCTGCACCGGCAGATGCAGGTAATTGGCCAGCTGCGGCACATCGCGGTAGGCATCGACCAGCGAATCGGAAAACTCCAGCGGGTGCGAGGTGGTAAAGCGGATCCGGCCAATCCCGTCGATCTGCGCAATGGTACGGATCAGCAACCCCAGATCGGCGTACTGCGCCGGCTCGCCAGCATCGGCACCGTACGCACCGCGATACGCGTTGACGTTCTGGCCGAGCAGATTGATCTCGCGCACGCCTTGTGCAGCCAGCTGCGCCACTTCCACCAGCACGTCCTCGAACGGCCGGCTGACTTCTTCGCCACGTGTATATGGCACCACGCAGAACGAGCAGTACTTGGAACAACCTTCCATGATCGACACGAACGCCGACGGGCCATCGGCACGCGGTTCGGGCAGGCGGTCGAACTTCTCGATCTCCGGGAAGCTGATGTCCACCTGCGACTTGCCGGACTCACGGCGCGCACGGATCAACTCCGGCAGCCGGTGCAGGGTCTGCGGGCCAAACACCAGGTCCACGTACGGCGCGCGCTTGACGATCGCTTCGCCTTCCTGCGACGCCACGCAGCCACCCACGCCGATGATCACCGGCTTGCCGCCGGCCTTGAGCGCCTTCCAGCGGCCCAACTGGCTGAACACCTTTTCCTGCGCCTTTTCGCGAATGGAGCAGGTGTTGACCAGCACCACGTCCGCGTCTTCCGGATTGTCGGTGAGCTCCAGTCCTTCGGACGCGGCAAGCACGTCGGCCATCTTGGCCGAGTCGTACTCGTTCATCTGGCACCCGTGGGTCTTGATGTACAGCTTGCCGCGCACCAGGGCAGGCGCTTGCGGGCGGCCAACGGGCAGGGGCAGCAGGGCGGGCGCGTCCACGGCGGTGGCCGTGGTCGGCAGATCGGAAACGGATGTCCCGGGCATGGCGCTTATTCCAGGCGGGTAGAAGATAGCCGCGCAGTTTACCCGCTCACGCCGCCCCGGTGGCGGTCAGGCGCCGGCATCGACCGCCGCGGCCCGCGCCACCGCTGGCCGCGCGGCCATGCGTGCGATGTAGGCCAGGGTCGGGGCAGGTGCGTCGATCATCTTGAAGCCGGCCATCCAGCCCAGCGCGCTGCCCCACAGCACGTCGGCGGCGGAACAACGCGCGCCGAGCAGATAGTCGCCCTTGGCCAGCTGGGCATCCACCACCGCCAGCACGGTGGGGAAGTCTGCCCATGGCGATAGCGAGCGTGGCGGTGCATCGCGCTTCATGGCCTTGTCGATCAGGGCCGGCTCGAAAGCCGAGCCGTAGAACGCCAGCCAGCGCAAATAGGCGCCGCGGTCCGGGTCGCCCGGCGCAGGCGACAGCCCGGCGTCCGGGTACAGCTCGGCCAGGTATTGGTAGATCGCCGCCTGTTCGGTCACCACGCTGTTGCCGTGCGTGATCGCGGGAATCTTGCCCATCGGGTTGATCGCCAGGAACGCGGCATCGCGCTGGTCGCCGCGCTCCAGATCCAGCCGCTGCAGGCTGTAGTCGGCGCCCAGTTCCTCCAGCAGCACCAGGACTCCGCGCGAGCGCGATTGCGGATTGTGGAACAAGGTGATGTGGCGGTCGCTATGCATCGGAAGCTCCTGGCTGGAAGGAAGGCGAGACATGCAGCCTACTGAGTACTTGCGGACAGTTTCCGTCCGCAATACGGTGCCGGCATGGCCTCCACCGCAGCCCGCCTGCTTCGTCTGATCGCGCTCATGCAGAACGGGCGGGATTGGCCGGGCGCGGCTCTCGCCGAGCGCCTGGGGATTCACCCGCGCAGCGTGCGCCGCGATATGGAGCGGTTGCGCGAGCTGGGCTACCCGATCCGCGCGGTATCCGGCACCGGCGGCGGCTACCGGCTGGGGCACGGCGCGGCGGCCTTGCCGCTGCTGTTCGAAGAAGACGAAGCGCTGACTGTGGCCATCGCGCTGCGCGCGGCCGCGCCGGCCATTGCTGGCCTGGACGACGCGGCCGCGCGCGTGCTGACCAAGCTCGATCCACTGCTGCCGCGCCGCCATCAGCAACGCGCCAGCGCCGCGCATGCCGCCATGGCCAGCCTGCCCACCGCCGCGCCAGGCAGCCTGGTGGACGCGTCGATGCTGACCCTGCTGGCCGGGGCCTGCCGCGATCGCACCACCTTGCAGCTGGAGTACCGGCGCCATTCCGGCGAGCAGATCCGCCGCCGGGTCGTGCCAGCCCTGCTGGTGAACTACGGACGCCGCTGGTACCTGCTGGCCTGGGATTGCGAACGCCAGGATTGGCGCACCCTGCGCGCGGACCGCATCGATCAGGCCCAGCCCACCGGCATGCAGGCGCAAGCCCGCGCGCTGCCAGACGAGCCATTGCAGCTGCTGCGCAAGGCGATCGGCGAGGCGCCGTTTCCGCATCGGGCCCGGGTGCGCCTGCGCGGCAGCCTGCAGGAACTGGCCGCCCGCGTACCGCCCTGGCTGGGCGCGCTGGAGGCGGACGGCACCGACCACTGCTGGCTGGGCCTGGGCGCGCCCAGCCTGCCGGCATTGGCGGCCAACCTGTTGCTGCTCGAGGAGCCGTTCGAGGCGCTCGCGCCAGATCACCTGCGCGCCCCGTTGTGCGAGGCGCTGACGCAGCTGCGGACCCGGCTGGAGCACTTGCCGGCAAGCACCGGCGAGGACACTTGGCAAGTGCCGGGCAAGCTGGGACACTCCGCCGCATGAAGGGGATGTCAAGAATACTGGGGCTCTTGTTTGTCACGTTGGCGGCTGCGCCCGCCAGCGCCGGCACGCTGTACAAGTGTGTCAGCGCCGATGGCATTGCCAGTTACGTCAGCAAGCGCCAGAGCGGCGCCACCTGCAGCATCATCAGCCAGTACACCCCAGACCGCTCGGCCAGCCGGTCGTCTGCTCGCCTGGCCGCCAGCCCGGCGCGTGCTGTGCCCGACATCAACAGCGGTGCCCCGGCCACCATCATCAGCGTGCCGGTCACCGCACGCCGCACGGCCGAGGTCGCCAGCGCGCCGGTGCCGGCGGGCCGCAGCATGCCAGTGTCCGAGAGCGCCATCGCGCCACTGCCGGCAGCGGCTGCAGTCAACCCGCGCCGGGTGGTCAGCGGCCAGGTGTATTCGTATATGAAGGACGGCGTGCGGCACTACACCAGTGCGCGCCCGCGCCAGGTGGCCAGCATCGAAGGCCTGCGCACCATCCATTACAGCTTCATCGAGACCTGCTACGCCTGTGGCGCCAAGCCGGGCGTCAACTTCGGGGCGATCCGGCTCAATACCAGTGCCTACCAGCAGGAGATCGCTGCCGCCGCGCGCGAGTTCGGGGTCGAAGAGTCGATCGTGCGCGCGATCATCCATGCCGAATCCGCGTATGACCCGCTGGCCTTGAGCCGCGCCGGCGCACAAGGTCTGATGCAGCTGATGCCGGGCACCGCGCGCAGGTTCGGGGTCAGCGATGCCTACGATGCGGGGCAGAACATCCGCGGCGGCGTGCAATACCTGTCGTGGCTCTTGAAGCGTTTCAACGGCGATCTCACCCTGGCCGCTGCCGGGTACAACGCGGGCGAGGGTGCGGTGGATCGTTATGGTGGCGTGCCGCCCTACAGCGAGACCCAGCGCTACGTGCAACGCGTCGGCCTGCTGGCTGGCCGCTACCGCGGGCAGGCCTCCACCGCCAATTAGTGCGCCCCTGCGTACAAGCACGCACGCTGCACGACACGGATGCCCAATGATGCAGTGCAATGCGATTGCACGCGTGTGCTGCCTGCATGCGCGCTGTTCCGGCCATGCCTGCATCGCCGCGCGCCGCGCCTTGAGCTGCGCGGTTTCATGGACTGCATCACGCACGCGGCCCACGCGGGTGTGCTGCTGCCATACCCGCCTGCATGCCATTGCACGAGAGGGTTTGCATCGCGCATGCCCGACTGCGTACATTGCATTGTCTGTGCATTAAGCGTTCCGCTACACTGCGGTCGATTCATCGCGGCTGGACCCCCCGCCAGCCGCTGGCAGCCTCACGCTACCTAATCAAGATCGGAGAGCCGGATGGCCAACGATGGGGTTAACGCACCTGCCGACACAGGACGTCGTCGGTTTTTGACCGCGACAACCGCCGTGGTCGGTGCGGTCGGAGCAGGTTTTCTCGCAGTCCCGTTCGTGAAGTCGTGGAATCCCAGTGCACGTGCCAAGTTGGCCGGCGCACCGGTGACCGCCGACATCAGCGCTTTGCAGGAAGGCCAGCGGCTGATCCTGGAATGGCGCGGCCAACCGATCTGGATCGTCAAGCGGTCCAAGGCGATGCTCGATGCATTGCCGTCCCTGGACGACCGGCTCAAGGATCCAAAGTCCGAGAACAAGGACCAGCAGCCGGACTACGTGCTGAAGAACCCCGAGTACCGCTCGATCAAGTCCGACATCTCGGTCCTGGTCGGCCTGTGCACGCACCTGGGGTGCTCGCCGGAGATGGTGGCCGAGATCCGGCCCGAGCCCTACGACCCGCAGTGGAAGGGCGGCTATTTCTGCCCATGCCACAAGTCGCGCTTCGACATGTCCGGTCGCGTCTTCGATGGCGTGCCGGCACCGATCAATCTGCTGGTGCCCCCACACCACTATGTCGATGACAACACGCTGGTGATCGGCGTCGATCCGGACGCAGCCGGCAAGCCGGCCAACAGCACGGGGGCTGCCTGATGAGCAATATCCTGGTTCGCACCGCCAACGGCGTGTTCGAGTGGGTCAACGAACGCGCGCCCGGCCTGATGCCGGTGTATCGCAAGCATGTCAGCGAGTATTACGCGCCGAAGAATTTCAACATCTGGTACTACTTCGGTTCACTGGCCATGGTAGTGCTGGTCAACCAGATCGTCACCGGCATCTTCCTGACGATGCACTACAAGACCAGCGCCGCCGACGCCTTCGCGTCGATCGAATACATCATGCGCGACGTGGAGTGGGGCTGGCTGATCCGCTACATGCACAGCACCGGCGCCTCGCTGTTCTTCATCGTGGTGTACCTGCACATGTTCCGCGGCCTGATGTACGGCAGTTACCAGAAGCCGCGCGAACTGGTGTGGATCCTGGGCATGCTGATCTACCTGGTGCTGATGGCCGAAGCCTTCATGGGCTACGTCCTGCCCTGGGGCCAGATGTCGTTCTGGGGCGCGAAGGTGATCATCTCGTTGTTCGGCGCCATTCCGGTGATCGGCAATGGGCTGACCGAATGGATCATGGGCGATTACCTGCCCGGCGATGCCACGCTCAACCGCTTCTTCGCGCTGCACGTGATCGCGTTGCCGCTGGTGCTGCTGTTGCTGATCGTGCTGCACCTGGGCGCGCTGCATGAAGTGGGCTCCAACAACCCCGACGGCGTGGATATCAAGAAGGGTCCCAAGGGCAACCGCTGGGATGCCCACAAGCCGGCCGATGGCATTCCGTTCCATCCGTATTACACGGTCAAGGATCTGGTTGGCGTCGGCTTCCTGTTGGTCATCGCTGCCTTCATCATCTTCTTTGCGCCGGCCTTCGGTGGCCTGTTCCTGGAGCATGACAACTTCACCGAGGCCAATCGCCTGGTGACGCCGGAGCACATCAAGCCGGTGTGGTACTACACGCCGTACTACGCGATGTTGCGGGTGGTGCCCAACAAGCTCGGTGGCGTGCTGGTGATGTTCTCCGCCATCGCCATCCTGTTCCTGGTGCCCTGGCTGGATCGCGCCAAGGTGCGTTCGATCCGCTACCGCGGCTGGATCTCCAAAGTGGCGCTGGCCGTGCTGGTGGTGTGCTTCGTGTGGCTGGGCGTGATCGGCTCCGGTCCCGGCACCGATGCGCATGAAACCTACGTCGGGCGCGTGTTGACCTTCCTGTACTTCGCGTTTTTCATCACCATGCCGGTGTGGACGCGGCTGGACAAAACCAAACCGGTACCGGAGCGGGTGACCACACATGACTAAGCCCATCGTGAGGTCATGGAAGTCGCAGGTGGTCGCCTTGCTGTGTGGTGTGCTGTTTGCCGGCGGTGCGTTGGCGGCAGAGGGCGGGGCGGTGCAACAGGCCGGCAACGACCTTGGCGACCGCGCATCGCTGCAGCGCGGCGCGCAGTTGTTCATGAACTACTGCTCCGGCTGCCACTCGCTGAAATATCTGCGCTACTCGCGCATGGCCAGCGACCTGGGGTTGAGCGAGGCCGAGGTCATGGCCAACCTCAATTTCACCGGCGCCAAGGTGGGCGAACACATCGAAGGCACCATGCCGCACGATGCGGCCACCAAGTGGTTCGGCAAGGCGCCGCCGGATCTGACCCTGATTGCACGCGTGCGTGGCACCGACTGGGTCTACACCTACCTCAAGTCGTTCTATCTGGATCAGACTCGCCCGCTGGGGTGGAACAATCAACTGTTCCCCAATGCCTCCATGCCCAACCCGCTGTGGGAGTTGCAAGGTCTGCAGCAGGCGCAGTTCGGCCCACCGGACAAGGCCACCGGTGATCGCCCGGTGCAGGCATTGAAGCTCGGCCAGCCCGGGCGGCAGACGCCGGTGGAATTCGATCAAACGGTGCGCGACATCGCCAACTTCCTGGAGTACGCCGGCGAGCCTGCAGCGCTCAAGCGGCAGAGCATGGGCGTGTGGGTGATCCTGTTCCTGGCCCTGCTTACCTTCATCGCGTATCTGCTGAAGAAGGAATACTGGAAGGACGTGCACTGATCACGCCCAAAAGCCGGATACGGCGTGGCCAGTGCGGCGACCGTGTCCTTAGCACTATTGGCTTTTGCGTGACGTGATTGCACACTCGATGGACCGTGGTGACGGTCGGCGTTGGGCCGGCCGCACCGATGCGGCCGGCGGATTCCGGTCGTCGGAGAGCCTTGAATGGCGACGAGTGTGCGTATGCGGAATACCTTGACTTTGTTTTCGTCCAACGATGATGTGTTGTGCCACCGGGTCCGACTGGTCCTGGCGGCAAAAGGGGTGACCTACGACCTGGTGTCAGTCGACCCGCAGAATCCTCCGGAAGATCTGATCGATCTCAATCCTTACCACTCGGTGCCGACCCTGGTCGAACGCGACCTGGTGCTCTACGCCGCCTCGGTGGTCAGCGAATACCTCGACGAACGCTACCCGCATCCGCCGTTGATGCCGGTTGACCCGTTGTCGCGTGCGCGCCTGCGTCTGGCGATGCTGCGCATCGAGCACGATTGGGTGCCGCAGGTGCAGGCGATCCAGCTGGGCAACAAGACCCAGGCCGAAGCCGGGCGCAAGCGCCTGAAGGAACTGCTGACCGCCTCGGTGCCGTTGTTCAAGGCCAGCAAGTTCTTCCTCAATCCTGAAATGAGCCTGGCCGATTGTGCGATGGCGCCAATCATCTGGCGGCTGGATGCGCTGGAGATCAGCCTGCCCAAGGACAGCAAGGCGATCGAGGATTATGGCAACCGCATCTTCCGCAATCCCGGCTTCATCCGCAGCCTGACCGATCAGGAAAAGAAACTGCGCGACATGCCGGGTTGATGGTGCGGCTGTATGCCAACAGACCGAGTTCCGATGGCACCGCCGCCGCTGCGCGTCGTGTGCGGGTAAAATGACGCAATGAGCGAAGATTTCCCCCGCATGACCAGCCACCGCCCGTATCTGTTGCGGGCTTTGGTGGAGTGGATCAACGACAACGGCATGACGCCGCATATTCTGGTCGATGCCGGGCTGCCTGGCGTGCAGGTGCCGGCCAGTGCCGTCAAGGACGGCCGCGTGGTGCTGAACATTGCCGAGCGTGCCGTGGTTGGCCTGAATGTCGACAACGAGAGCGTGCGGTTTACCGCGCGCTTTGGTGGCGTGAGCTATCCGGTGATGGTGCCGATGCCGGCCGTGCTGGCCGTGTATGCGCGCGAGACCGGGCAGGGCATGGCACTGCCGGACGACATCCCGGGCACCAGCACCGAGCCGCCGGATCCCGGTACGCCGTCTCCGCCGAGCCCGCCACCGCCGGACGAGCCGCCGAGCACCGGCAAGCGCCCGCACCTGCGCGTGGTCAAGTAAGCGGTCGCGGACGTTGTCGAGCGCTGCACCGATGCAGGTCTCGCGCGTCCGCCACACCGATTGCAGCGCGCCGGATGCGTCCGGCGAGTACGCGTACGACTACGAATACGACATCTACCACTTCGTGGATGGCGCGATCGGTCTGATTGCGCGTAGCTACACCGACACGCCGGAAGAGGCGCATTTCCTCAACATCGAGGTCGACGGCACGCTGCGCCTGTTGACGCAGGCTGACCTGGCGCAGCCGTTGTTCGCACTGGCGCAGGACTACCTGCGGCAGGAGGGCAAGCGGGAGCTGCGTTGGTTGAGTGGCCGGGGAGATGGTTACGAGCCGCTGCCTGGCGGCATGCCTTCGCGCGCTTGATGTGTCGTCGCGGCACACGACGTCTTGGCGGATTTTGTTGCCGCGGCGCGCTGCCGAGATGGTAGTGCAGTGACGCCACTAGCTAGCCAGCGCCGCTACGGGATCAGTGCCCGTCACTCCAGGCGCTGTTGCTCCGGATGCAATGCCCGCACGGTCGCTACCTGTGGGCCGGTGAAGGCAATCAGCTGCTCACCGCGCAGGATCAGACGGCCGCTGTGGCGGTCCACGCCATCGTGCGAATACTCGAAGCGAAACGTGCGCTCAAATCCCAGCCAGCCGTTGGGCATCCGGCAGATGCGCAGGTTGGTGGAGTGCACGCTCTGGTCCAGCCACTGCACATCGGCTGCACGGCAGGCATTGCGGCCGAGCACCTCGGCGCGTTCGGCTGCGGCACGCGACGCGTTCCAGAACGCATAGAGCGCGGCGCCGGCAATCATGAAGAGAATCAGGCTGGGCATGCCGACAATGTGCCATGCCGCGCGGGCGATGGACAATCGCGGGTGCCGGGCCGCAGCGTTGCGGTGCTGTCGCGTGCAGATGGCGCGAGGCCAGTGATCACAGCGCTCGCAGTCGCCAGGCAAGCGCGAGCGGTGCGCGCAGCCGGCGTGTGTGCTCACGCATTGGGCGTGTTCGCAGGATGCGCACCGAGGACTGCGCTTTACCGAGGGGGCTTGGCTTGCCTGTGCCATGCATGCCCAAGCACAGCGCGATTGCGTTGGTCGCCATTAAATAATTCACCGTGCCCATAGCGGCTGGCTTGTTCTGGCGGTCGGCAAACCCCATCACTAGGATTCTGCCCCTGTCGACGCCGAGTGTCGCACGGCCCTGCCTGGTGCGCCTCGGGCCCCGCCCATGCATCCAGTCCTGCAGCATTTTCATCCCGTGGTCGCCGCCTGGTTCGGGCGTACCTTTGCTGCGCCCACCCCGGCGCAGATCGCCGCGTGGCCGGCGATCAAGGCCGGGCGGCATGCCCTGGTGGCGGCGCCGACCGGCTCCGGCAAGACCCTTACCGCATTTCTGGCAGCGATCGATGCGTTGATCCGTGACGGCCTGGCCCAGGGCGGTGCGCTGCCAGACCAAACGCGGGTGATCTACGTCTCGCCGCTCAAGGCCTTGTCCAATGACATCCATCTGAATCTGGAGGCGCCACTGCAGGGCATCCGTGCGGAGTTGCTGGCGCAGGGCCTGACCGATGTGCCGGTGCGTACGGCGGTGCGAACCGGCGACACGCCGCAGCGCGAGCGGGCCCAGGCGCGTCGTGTGCCGCCGCATATTCTGGTGACCACGCCGGAGTCGCTGTACGTGCTGCTGGGCTCGGCCTCCGGGCGCAACGCGTTGCGCCATGTGCGCACGGTGATCGTGGACGAGATCCACGCAGTGGCAGCCGACAAGCGCGGCAGCCATCTCGCATTGACCCTGGAGCGCCTGCAGCGGTTGGCCGAGCAGCCCATCACGCGGGTGGGTCTGTCTGCCACGCAGAAGCCGATCGACACCGTGGCGCAGTTTCTGGTGGGTGTTGGCGAGGACGGCGCGGCGCCGCCGTGCGAGATCGTGGATATCGGCTACACCCGTCAACGCGATCTGGCATTGGCGCTGCCGCCCACGCCGTTGAGCGTGGTGATGTCCAACGACCAATGGCTGCAGGTGTATGCCGAGGTCGCTGCGCTGGCGCAACAGCACCGCACCACGCTGGTGTTCGTCAACACGCGGCGCATGGCCGAGCGGGCTGCGCGCCACCTGGGCGAGCTGCTGGGCAAGCAGCGCGTGGCAGCGCATCACGGCAGCCTGTCACGCGAGACGCGGCTGCTGGCCGAGCGCCGACTCAAGGCCGGCGAATTGACCGTGCTGGTGGCCACTGCATCGCTGGAACTGGGCCTGGATATCGGCGATGTGGACCTGGTCTGCCAACTCGGCTCACCGCGCTCCATCGCCACCTTCCTGCAACGCGCCGGCCGGTCCGGGCATGCGGTCGGCGGCACACCGAAAGCGCGGTTGTTCCCGCAGACGCGCGACGAGCTGGTCGAATGCGCCGCGCTGCTGGATGGCATCCGCCGTGGCGAACTGGATGCGCTGCGGTTTCCGCTCGCGCCGATCGACGTGCTGGCGCAGCAGATCGTCGCCGAAGCCGCCTGCGAAGATTGGGACGAAGATGCACTGTTTGCGCTGGTGCGCCGCGCCTGGCCATTCGCAACGCTGAGCCGCGCCACCTTCGATGCGGTCGTGCGGATGCTATGCGAGGGCTTCAGCACCCGGTTGGGGCCACGCGCTGGCTATCTGCACCGCGATGCGGTCAATCGCCGCCTGCATGCGCGGCGTGGCGCGCGCATGACCGCTCTCACCTCCGGCGGCACCATTCCCGAAACCGGCGATTACAGCGTGGTGCTGGAGCCACAGGCGGAAAACATCGGCACGGTGAATGAGGATTTCGCGGTCGAAAGCCTCACCGGCGATGTCTTCCAGCTTGGCAATGCGAGCTACCGCATCCTGCGCGTGGATGCGGGCAAGGTGCGGGTTGAAGATGCCAAGGGGGCGCCGCCCAATATTCCGTTCTGGTTGGGCGAGGCGCCGGGCCGCAGCGATGCATTGTCGCTGGCGGTGTCGCGCTTGCGCGAAGAAATTGCCACGCGGCTCGACGGTGCACGGCATGCCGGCGCCCAGGCATGGCTGTGCGATGAGGTTGGGTTGGCCGCAGAGCCGGCGCAGCAACTGGTGGAGTACCTGGCGAACGCCTGTCAGGCATTGGGTGCGATGCCGACCCAGCACTGCCTGGTGATGGAGCGGTTCTTCGATGCCACCGGCGGCACCCAGTTGATCATCCACTCGCCCTACGGCAGCCGGATCAACCGTGCCTGGGGCCTGGCCTTGCGCAAGCGGTTCTGCCGCACCTTCAATTTCGAACTGCAAGCTGCCGCGACCGAGGACGCGATCGTGTTGTCGCTGTCCACCAGCCATAGTTTTCCGCTGGAAGAGGTGGCGCGTTATCTGCATTCCGCATCGGCCGAGCACGTGCTGGTGCAGGCGTTGCTGGACGCACCGCTGTTCGGTGTGCAGTGGCGCTGGAATGCCACCAACGCGATGGCGCTGCCGCGCTTTTCCGGCGGCAACAAGGTTGCGCCGCAACTGCAGCGGATGAAGTCCGAAGACCTGTTGGCCACGGTCTTCCCCGACCAGGTGGCATGTGCGGAGAATCTGGTTGGCGAGCGCGAGGTGCCGGACCACCCGCTTGTGGCGCAGACGCTGGAAGATTGCCTGCATCAATCGATGGATAGCGAGGGTTGGCTGCAGGTGTTGCGCGGCCTGGAATCCGGCGCCATCACCCTGGTGGCACGTGATCTGGCCGCGCCGTCACCGCTGGCGGCGGAAGCCTTGAATGCACGTCCGTACGCCTTTCTCGACGATGCCCCGTTGGAAGAGCGGCGCACCCAGGCCGTGCAGGGCAGGCGCTACACGCCGCAGAGCAGCGATGATTTGGGGCAGCTGGATCCGCAGGCGATTGCCGCCGTGCGCGAAGAAGCCTGGCCGCAACCACGCGATGCCGAAGAGATGCATGAGGCGCTGGTGGGCCTGGGCGTGCTGCCGGTGGAAGAAGCCCTCGATGCACAGTGGCAGGCATGGCTGTCGGCGTTGTCGGCGGCCGGGCGCGCCACCTGCCTGGCAGTCGATGGCGGCGCTGCACTGTGGATCAGCGCCGAGCGCATCGAGTGGTTTACACCGTTGTATCCGCACGCTGTGGCGCAGCCGCCGCTGCAGGCGCCACCGGATTGCCGTGTGGACGACTGGCAGCGCGAGTGGGCGGTGCGCGAGCTGGTGCGCGGGCGCCTGTCGGCGGTGGGGCCGGCGCAGGTGTCTGCGCTGTGCAGCGCAGTGCGCCTGCCGGCAGCGGAGGTCGAACTCGCCTTGATCGGGCTGCAGCGCGAGGGCTATGTCATGGCGGGGCGGTTCAGTGCGCAGGCACTTGAAGAGGAATGGTGCGAGCGGCATCTGCTGGCGCGCATCCATCGCTACACGCTGGGGCGCTTGCGCCGCGAGATCGAACCGGTCTCGCAGCGCGATTACGCACGTTTCCTGTTCGAATGGCAGCACCTGGATGCCGATCACCGCGTGGCCGGGCCGGACGCGCTGGCCGGTATCGTTGGCCAGCTGGAAGGTTTCGAGGCGCCGGCCGCGCTCTGGGAAAGCGAGCTGCTGCCCGCGCGCGTGCGTGACTATCAACCCGTGTGGTTGGACGAACTGTGCACGGCCGGTCGCACGGTATGGGCGCGCCTGCGTCCAGGCGGTGGGCGCAGCGGCAATGCGTTGCGCGGCACGCCAGTCGTGCTGCTGCCGCGGCGTGAAGCGCAGCGCTGGAATGCCCTGGCACGCGCCGACGATGACGCGCCGCTGGGCTCGCGTGCGCAGCGCGTGGTGGAGGTGCTGCAGGAGCAGGGCGCGCTGTTCTTCGACGAGATTGCCGATGCTGCGCGGCTGATGGCCACCGAGCTGGAAGATGTGCTCAGCGAACTGGTGATGCGCGGGCGCGTGCATTGCGACAGTTATGCCGGCCTGCGTGCACTGCTAGTGCCGGCGTCCAAACGCCCCTCGGCACTGTCGCGGCAACGCCGGCGTGCCAGTGCGTTGGGCATCCGCGATGCCGGCCGTTGGGCGCCGGTGCGCAACTTGCCGTCGCTGCCCTTGGCCGAGGCCAGCGAGCGTCACCAGGAAATGCTGGAGCACGTGGCGCGCGCGTTGCTGCGCCGCTATGGCGTGGTGTGTTGGCGGCTGCTTGAACGCGAGGCCGCCTGGCTGCCGCCCTGGCGCGAATTACTGCGTGTGTATCAGCGGTTGGAAGCGCGTGGCGAACTGCGTGGCGGGCGTTTTATTGCCGGCGTGTCCGGCGAACAATTCGCGTTGCCCGATGCCATTGCCGCGATGCGTCGCGTGCGCGCGCAACCGTTGGCGCAACAGTGGATCTGCCTCAGCGCGAGTGACCCGGCCAATCTGCTCGGCAATCTGTTGCCCGGCGAGCGCATCGCGCGCGTGCCCGGCAATCGCGTGGCGTTTCTGGACGGCCTGCCGATGGCCGCGTGTAGCGGCGATCGCTTCCAGCCGCTGCAAGAGCTCTCACACGAGCACGGCGAGCAGGCATTGCGATTGCTGCAACGTGGGCCGGGCGCCGCCGAGCAGACGCCACTGCAGCAATGGCTCGCTCAGTCGCCGGTTACTGATGCGCGTGCGCCGCTCACACGTGGCAGCGGACGCGACAGATAGGCGCTGCCAGGCACAACCCAGCGCCACGGCAATTCCACGGCCTTGCGAATGCCGATGCGCGGGCCGGCAAGCGGTGCCGCTGGTGGCGGAGTGCCGTCGTCCTCGATCCACAAGCGCGCCACGCCAGTGGTCAGGTCCAGTCCGTTATCGACTGCGCTCACGCCAAAGGCTTGCGCCAGGCGGCCTGGACCGGTGGTCAACGATTTGAACGGCGCTGCGCCGCGTGCAGCGTGCATCGCATCGCAGCCGGCCAACGGTTCCAGCGCACGGATCAACACTGCGTGCCCGGGCGCGCCGCCACATACCGCGTTGATTGCCCAGTGCATGCCGTAGATGAAATACACATACAAATGCCCGGGCGCACCGAACATCACCTGCGTGCGTGGGGTCATGCCGCGAAACGAATGCGCAGCGGCATCTTCGCTGCCGCAATACGCTTCGACTTCGGTGATGCGGCCGCGGCGGCCGTCGGCACTCACCAGAACCTTGTTGAGTAGCAGTGGCGCAACGGTGCGCGCATCGGCTGCATAAAAAGCGCGCGGCAAAGGCGAGTGCAATGACATGCGCGCAAGCCTAACGCGGTGGTTGTGATGTCTCTGCGGGACTGTCCCGGACAGCGTGCATAACGCGGGTAGGGATTTTCCGAATGGGGCGCGCGGCAAGCGAGCGAACTGTCACAAATTGGCATATCCGTTCGTGTGAACGGCACATTCAGGCTGAAACCGTCTCAAGCACGTTTTGCTTGCGCCGATAGCCATTAACGATTGGTTTAGCAAGGCACATCAATCGCTGCCCCGATGGTGTCAGCAAGTGCCTGCCGACGCACCGCACTCATGCACGTTCACTCAAGAGACATCCCAATGTTAGGCAACCTCAAAATCGGAACCCGGCTGATCGTGGCGTTTCTGATCGTTTCGGCGATCGGCGCTTGCATTGGCTGGGTGGGGTACTCCAACTCCGGCCGGCTCAATGACCTGTCCACCACGTTGTACGAGCGCGAATTGCTGGGCTTGTCCAACGTGAAGGAAGCCAACATCAATCTGATCTACGCCGGCCGTGCACGCGCAAACCTGCTGCTGGCCAGCAGCGCGGAAGAGCGCCAGTCGCACGTGCAGAACATCGACAAGTACACCGCAAAAGTGGTCGATTACATGACACGTGCGCGGGCCAGCTTCGAAACCGACGAGGGCAAGACCAAGCTGGCGCAGTTTGATCGCGCCTGGCAGAAATACCTGGATGAGCGCGGCCGCTTCATCGAGGCCGCCAACCGCGAAGCACTGCGCGAGGCCAACCCCGAATTGGCCGAGCTGTCACGCGCGGTGCGCGCCAGCTCGGATGAGGTCGATACCTTGATGACCGACCTGAGCAGCTTGCGCGAACGCAGCGCGGCGTCGGCGAACGCCGAAACCGGTGCAATCCACAGCAGCAGTTCCAAATTGCTGATGGCCATTATCTGCGGTGGCGTGCTGTTGGGCGGGGTGCTCGGTGTGGTGATCAGCCGCAGCGTCACCGGCCCGATCCGCCGTGCGGTGGAAGTGGCAAACGGGCTGTCCGAAGGCGATTTGACCATGCGCATCGAGGTGCATGGTCGCGACGAAGCCGCGCAGCTGCTCGAGGCGATGCGCACCATGGTGCAGAAGCTGTCGCAGGTGGTAGGCGAGGTCAACACCAGTGCCGAAACCCTGGCCAGCGCCTCGGAAGAAGTCAGTGCCACTGCGCAGAGCATTTCGCAGGCTGCCAGCGAGCAAGCGGCTGGCGTGGAAGAAACCAGCGCCTCGCTGGAGCAGATGACCGCATCGATCAGCCAGAACACCGAAAACGCACGCATCACCGACGGCATGGCCACCCAGGCCGCGAAGGAGACCATTGAAGGTGGCGAGGCGGTCGTGGCCACCACGCAGGCGATGAAGCAGATCGCACAGAAGATCGGCATCATCGACGACATCGCATATCAGACCAATCTGCTGGCACTCAATGCTGCCATCGAAGCTGCACGCGCCGGCGAGCACGGCAAGGGCTTTGCGGTGGTTGCTGCCGAAGTGCGCAAGCTGGCCGAACGCAGCCAGGTGGCGGCGCAGGAAATTGGTGAGGTCGCCAGTTCCAGCGTCGAGCTCGCCGACCGCGCCGGCCGCTTGCTGGACACCATCGTGCCCAGCATCAAGCGCACCTCCGATCTGGTACAGGAAATTTCTGCCGCCTCTGAAGAACAGTCCTCCGGCGTCAGCCAGATCAACTCGGCGGTAGTGCAGTTGAGCCAGACCACCCAGCAGAATGCCAGCGCCTCCGAAGAACTCGCGGCCACCGCTGAAGAGATGAGCGCGCAGGCCGAGCAGCTGCAGCAGAGCATGGCGTTCTTCCGGCTAGGCGGGCAGGCGCCGGCCAGTACGCCGCCCAAGCGCGGCAAGGCCGTGGCCGCGCGCGCAACCCGCAGCAGTGGCGCACGGACCTGGCGCGGCACTGCCGCACCGGCCTACGCCATGTCCGAGGGCCCGGACGAGGGCCAGTTCGCACGATTCTGAGGACGACCGATGGATGCGTTGACACCCGATGCGCTGCTGGGCGATGCCGATGCGGCAGCCCAGTATCTGACCTTCCAGCTGGACGGCGAGACCTTTGCCACCAGCATTCTCGGCATTCGCGAGATCATCCAGTACCGTGCACCCACGCCGGTGCCATCGATGCCGGCCTGCGTACGCGGGGTGATCAACCTGCGCGGCGCAGTGGTGCCGGTGGTGGATCTGCAGGCACGGCTGGGACGTGCCGACAGCAGCATCGGCAAGCGCAGTTGCATCGTGATTCTGGCCACCGAGCAGGCGCAGGGGCCGCAGGTGATCGGCGTGCTGGTGGACGCGGTCAATGCGGTGATCGAGCTGGCCGATCACGACATCGAAGCAGCGCCGTCGTTCGGCACGCACATCCGCCGCGATCTGCTGCGCGGCATGGGCAAGGTGGGCGAGCGCTTCGTCGTGCTGCTGGAGATGGAGCAGGTGTTGCGAGTGGACGAGATTGCTGGCGAAACCGACGTGCTGGCGGCCTGAAATCCGCGAAACGAAGCGCCTGCGGCGGTGGCGCGTTGATCAGCGGTCGGTCTGCCAACCATCGAAGCGCTGGACGCAATTGCGCCCCGCACGCGCGGCACCGAGCAAGGCGTGGCGGGCACGCGCCATGAGGACATGGCTGTCCAATGGCTCGCCAGGCGCGACGCAGACCAGCCCGGCGGTGATGCTGATGGTGTCGGCTGGCCAGCAGGCAGCGGCGATCGTGGTTTGCAGGCGCTGCACGCTCGCCAGTGCCTGCGCGCTGTCTGCGCCGGGCAGCACCATGCAAAAGTGCGCTGCGCCGATGCGCGCGACACCGCCGGGTTCCTGCGGCTCGGTCTCGATACAACGTGCGGCCTGCACGAGTGTTGCGTCGGCAGCGTCGCTGCCGAACTGCAGCTTCAGCCGTTTGAAGCCGTCGATCTCGATCAGCACGAATGCCAGGCCGTGCAGCTTTGCCACCGGCGCGGCGTCTTCCAGCATGTGTTCCAGACCCTCCCGGTTCCACAGATCGGTGAGCGGGTCGCGTAGGGCATCGCCTTCCAGCAGACGCGCGGCCTGGCGCAGTTCGATGGTGGTGACGACTTGGCGGGCTAGCGCCTGCAATGCAGTGCGCTCGGCGTCCGACAAGGTGCGCGGGGCGCGATCTAGCACGCACAAGGTACCCAGCGCCACGCCGTCGGACGTCAGTAGCGGTGCACCGGCGTAGAAGCGGATCTGTGGCCCGCCTGTCACCAGTGCGTTGCGCGCGAAGCGTGGGTCCACAAACGTGTCGCCCACTTCCATCATCTGGTCGGGCTGCAGGATGGCGTGCGCACAGAACGCCAGGTCGCGCGGTGTTTCGGCGGGCTGCATGCCCACGCGCGACTTGAACCACTGGCGGTCCTGGTCGATCAGCGAGATCAACGCCATCGGCGTGCGGCAAAGCTGCGCGGCCGCTGCGGTGATGTCGTCGTAGAGCGGCTCCGGCGCGGTGTCGAGAATGTTGTAACTGTGCAGCGCGGCCAGACGGTCGTCTTCGTTGGCCGGTGGCGGTGCACCCAAAGCAGCCAGCGCATTGCCGGACAGCAGCGTGGCGTGGGCCAGGTTCAGCGACGGCGCGTCGGGGGTCTGCATCGAGCGTGGTACCGGCAGGGGCCCGCAGGGGCGCGAATAGGAACGGCTGGTTGTCATCGGGCGGCAAGCGCTGGCGCGCGCGGTGCTGCTAGCCGATCTTGCCACACTCGTTGGCTTGCACGTGGCGCCGCGTGGGCATTTGCTGGCTTGAATGTGGCCTGCGCACCGCGCAGTGTGAAACGGGAGCTCGCGCCATGCACAGGCATTGCTTTCGATCGACTTCAAACCGCGCCAACAGGCGCCGTCCGTCGTGGCGCGCGCATCACGGGCGCAGCGCTAACGTTCGTTTGCAATCTTTCAACGGAGTCGCCCAGATGATGCCCGACCACACACCGCGTGAAAACGAACCCGACAGTCAGCATGGCGAACTGGAAGGCCAGCAGGATAGAAAGCAGGACGAAACCGCCAAGCAGCGCCCTGGGCAGACCGATCAGCAGATCCGCGATACCGAAAGCCGCCGCCCCAAGCCCAGCGACGAGCAGGGCACATAGCTGTACATCGATCTGGCTGCGCGGCAGGTTGTGAGCCATGCGCCGCGAGGCGCGCTGCTTCATACCGCCAGCGTTGCTAATCGACTGCGGTATGTAGCGATCGGCTGCAGTGCAATAGGTGGACGACAGGTGCAGTCCTGCTGCATCGTTGTGATGCGCGGGTGTAGTGAATCCCATGCACTCATGAAGCCGCTTCTGGACTGCCGATAACGCCCGAGTATTCCAGGGCAGTTGGCCATCGGCGCTGCGGGTGCGCGGCATGTCGGGCACGTAACCTCGCTGTGCCTTCAGTGCATCTAATGGGCGACCAGCGCTCTTCGCTTGCAGCAGCATGTTTGGGACGTCGCCTGCAGCGCCGCACTGAGGGGTTGACGCAAGTCAGATGCATCGACATCAGTAGGTGACGGGCATCCCGTTCAAGGTGCCCTGCAAGATCGCGGCCGGCCGCCGCTCACATGTGGGTGCTGAAGCGAGGACTGTGTTGAGGCACTCGCGGCGCGGCTAAATCGCTGGCGATTGCCCCGCCACCGAGTAACGCAGTTCCATCGCAAATTCAAAGGTGTTCATCCGCTGGCGCGCTGACGGGTTGATCGAGCGACACGCTGTAAGAAAAATAGCAACTGGGCCATACCACCCTTGTTCTATGCCATTGCACGGCTACGTCGGTCTTTTCCGAGTGACTACGGTCGAAACCAAACGCCTGGGCGCCAACGAATGGATGTCCACCGCGTACATCCACCACGGTGATGAGGCCGAGGCGATCCGGATCTTACCCGATGTGGGCTGTAGTGCTGATCGCATGGAGGCGCGCCGCCAGGGAATGCAGGCGGGCGTACAGGCAGCGCAGTTGCTGCATGCTGGTGTCCGCAAGAGGCAAGAGCCGCCACGCTGGCGCAATGTCTAACAGCGCGCTGTCGATGCGACTGCACGCGGTCATGCGTCAGCCCACACGTGCTCGTCAGATGCGCGCTGCGATACTGCACCGCATGAAACAGCGCACCCTACAACGCACCGTGCTGCATGGTCATTGCGGCGAGTTCCGCGTGGAAACGGTCGAGTTCCAGGCGCCGGGCGACCCGCAGTGGAGCTCCACGGCGTATGTCTACCATCGCGATCTGTCATCGGCGGTCGCCACGATTGAAGAAGCTGGCAAGGCCGGCTATCGCGGCGATGCGCGGGCCCAGGCAATGCAGCTTGGCCGCTGCCTGGCGGAGTTCCTGGATCCGGCGGGTTACCGCGTGGCGTGACGCGATTCGGTATTTGCAGTGCGCGCTAGCATCGGCGCCAGCGTCACCCCGAGTGCCGGATTCTTCTTGCCACAGAATCGATATTCCAGTCGCTACTAGCGGCCGCCGGCCGCCGGCCGCCGGCTGCTGGTAGCTCCAGATACGGTCTGCCAACACTCTCGTGGTCTTCAGCGCCAAGTTGGCGCGACAAAGAGAGAAGTCAAAGAGTGGCGGCATTTAAATCTGAGTTGGGTTACAAGTGCCCCCCAAATATGCCCCCACTGTCTCGCGCGTTTCAACGAAACGATCCGCTCCGGCCAAAAATGCAGAAGGCCGGTCAACCCATCCTACAGCAGGGTTTCCGGCCTTCTTCCATCCCGTTCGGGATGCTATCTGGTGGAGCGGAAGGGGATCGAACCCTCGACCTTCGCGATGCGAACGCGACGCTCTCCCAGCTGAGCTACCGCCCCACGTGACTCGATTCTAACCACATGCCACGCGGTTCGCCAAGGGCTGCCTGCGTGGCTGGCCGCATCGGGGGATGCGGCCGGTGGTCTGATTACTCGCGAATCAGCGGGAACTTGAGGTCGGGGTTCTTGGCTTTCCATTCCTTGTACGACTCCGTGCCTTCCCATGCGGCGAAGGCCTTCGGCGTGCGTCCGCGGCCAGACCAGGTCTCGCCGGTGCCGGGAAGCTCGTACTTCGGGCGCACTTCGCTGCGGCCGGTCTTCACCACGTCCTTGCGGGCAGCGGTGGTGGTGCCCAGGTACGCGGCAATGTCGTTGCGCTGCTTGGTGTTGAAGTGGCCGGCAAACTGCTCGAGCAGCGACACGATGGTGGCATGTGCAGAGGATGCCTCACTGGCGCGCTCGGTTTTTTCCTGTTCTTCCAGCTTCTGCAGCTCGTCCAGCAGCTTGGCTTTGGCTTGCGCGATGGAATCCAGTTTCGAAGAAGTATTGCTCACAGAGGTATGGCCTCGGAATAAGAGTGGAGACACCGCCCGATGGGCGCGCGCCATTATGGCACTGGTCTGTGGATGGTCGTTGCACGGACACGGCTTTACACATGCGCTAAACGGGCCGTTCACGGGGTCTGGCCGGGTGCTTTCGCATTGTCGTGCTGCGCCTGCTGCAAGACGCCATCGCGTCTGCTGGCAGGCCCAACCGCAACAATACAGGAGCATGCCATGAGTGATGACACCCGCAATGTCGGCACGCCGGATCGTGACCGGATCAATGTGCACGAAGCCTACGAACTGCAGTATTGGACCAAGGCCCTTGGCGTGAGCGCCGACGAACTACGCGCGGCCGTGGATGCGGTGGGGCCGGTGGCCGCCAAGGTGCGCCAGCACCTGGGCAAATAGGCCCAGCTTGCATGAGCCTGAGCGAATACCGCCGCAAGCGCAGCTTCGACAAGACCCGCGAGCCGGAGCCAGGCAAGCTGCTGCCGCAGGGGCAGCGGGCGATCTTCGTGGTGCAACTGCACCACGCCAGCCGGCGCCACTACGATTTCCGCTTGCAGGTGGGCGATGCGCTCAAGAGCTGGGCGGTTCCGAAGGGGCCAAGCTACGATCCGGCAGTCAAGCGCATGGCGGTAGAGGTGGAAGACCACCCGGTGGACTACGCCAGCTTCGAAGGCGAGGTTCCCAAGGGCGAATACGGCGGTGGCCACGTGGCCCAGTTCGATCATGGGGTCTGGGCCACCGCCGGTGACCCGGAAGCACAGCTGGCCAAGGGCCACCTGCGCTTCGAGTTATTCGGCAGCAAGCTCAAGGGCGGCTGGCACCTGGTGCGCTCGAGCAAGCCGGCCCGCCAGCCGCAGTGGTTGCTGTTCAAGGAAGACGACGCCTATGCCGGCACGCTGGAAGCCGACGATCTGCTGGCCGATGTGGCTGCCGCGCCAGCAGAGGATGTACGTCGCGCCGGGGCTGGCAAGGCCCAACGCAAGGCACTCACTGCCGTGCCTGTGCCACGGGCGCGTGCACGTAACGCCTGGACCAACGCCGCGTTGAAACTCACGCACGCGCGGCGCGGCGACATCACCGATGCCGCTTTCGCACCGCAGCTGGCCAAGCTCGGGCAGGCGCCGCCGGAAGGGGCGCAATGGGTGCATGAAATCAAGTGGGACGGTTATCGCATCCTGGCCACGGTGACCGATGGTCAGGTACGGCTGTGGTCGCGCAATGCGCTGGAATGGACCGACAAGATTCCCGATCTCCGCGATGCGATCCAGGCGCTCAACCTGCGCTCGGCACGGCTGGATGGCGAGCTGATCGCCGGGCGTGGCACCAAGGAGGATTTCAACCTGCTGCAGGCGACCTTGTGGGGCGAACGCCAGGTGCCGCTGGCGCTGGCGGTGTTCGACCTGCTGCACATCGATGGCGTGGAGATCAGCGAGGCGCCGCTGCGCGAACGCAAGCAGCTCTTGCAGCAGGTCCTGGCGAATGCGCCCGCCGGCCATCTGGCCTACAGCTCGCATGTGGAGGGCGATGGGCTGGAGGCGTTCCGGGTCGCCGGTGAGCAGCACTTCGAAGGCATCATTTCCAAGCGTGCCGACCGGCCGTACCGCGGCGGTCGCAGCGATGATTGGCGCAAGACCAAGCAACTGGCCAGCCAGGAATACGCGGTCGTCGGCTATACCGCGCCCAAGGGCAGCCGTACCGGCTTCGGCTCGTTGCTGCTGGCCACGCCGGACCCGCAGCACGGCTGGTTGTATGTGGGGCGGGTTGGTTCTGGCTTTTCGGATACGTTGATGCAGGAGGTGACCCAGCACCTGCACCGGGGCGGCAAGCGGCCCACCGCGCATATCCCCACCGAGGACACCGATCTGCGCGGCGCCACCTGGTTCGCGCCGCGGTTCGTGGTGGAGGTGTTCTATCGCGGCATCGGGGGGCAGCAGCTGTTGCGCCAGGCCTCGCTCAAGGCGGTGCGTCTGGACAAAGACATCGCCGACCTGGCCGACAGCGATATGGGGGATGTCAGTCCCGCGCAGGCCGACGTGGCCGACACTCCAGCACGCGGGCGCAAGCGTGCAAACAAGCAAGCGCCCGCGCAGGGCGAGCCCACGTTGTCCAGCCCGACCAAGCTGATCTACCCGGACATCCGCGCCACCAAGGGCGATGTCTGGGACTACTACCACGCGGTGATGGATCACCTGCTGCCAGAGATCGTGGGGCGGCCGTTGTCGATCATCCGTTGCCCCAATGGCGCGGAAAAGCCGTGTTTCTTCCAGAAGCATCACACCGCCGGGCTGGAGCGGGTGAGCTCGGTGCGGTTGAAGGAAGAGACCGGCAGCAATGCCTACTATCTGGTGGTCGAAGATGCGCCCGGGCTGCTGGAACTGGTGCAGTTCAATGCGCTGGAATTCCACCCCTGGGGCTCGCATGCCGCGCGGCCGGACATGGCCGATCGCGTGGTGTTCGATCTGGATCCGGGCCCGGATGTGCCATTTGCCGAGGTCAAACGGGCCGCCACCGATATCCGCAAGCTGCTGGCGCAGCTGGAGCTGGAATCGTTTCTGCGCGTCTCCGGTGGCAAGGGCCTGCACGTGGTGGTGCCCTTGAATCCGGGCTGCGATTGGGAGTTGACCAAGCGCTTTGCCAAAGGCTTTGCCGACGCATTGGCGCAATCCGAGCCGGACCGCTTTGTGGCGACGGCAACCAAGCGCTTCCGCAACAAACGCAGCTTTGTCGATTATCTGCGCAACGGGCGTGGGGCCACCGCAGTGGCGTCGTACTCGCTGCGCGGCCGCCCGGGCGCACCGGTGGCATTGCCGCTGCCGTGGTCAGATTTGGCCAAGCTACATCGCGCCAACGCCTTCACCCTGCGCGATGTCCCAGACAAGTTGCGTCGCCGCCGCAAGGACCCTTGGGCAGACATCGCGCAGATTCAACAGAACCTGGCGCGCTGGGCGGACCAGGGCTGAGGCACGTACTGCCTCTCACACAAGCACGCCGGATGCGTTCTTGCCGCACGCCGCCGCAGTCACGCGGCAAACGTGCGCAACACGCCGCTCAGGGCGTTGCCGCATCCAGCAGCGGCAGCAGATCTGCTTCCAATGCGTCGCGTCGCCACTGCCCGAGCGCGGCCGGCCAGCCGCGCTGTTCGATCAGGGTTTCCAGATGGCGGCGCGAGGCGAGGATGCCATCCGGCAGCTCGAGCTCGCGGCTGCGCTGCGCCACTGCATCCTGCAGGCGCTTGAGCGTGGCCTTGTTGCCATCGGTAGAGGCCTGCGCCAGCGGGGCGTGGTCTTCATCGGGCAAGGGCGTGTTGAGCGCCTCCCAGACCGCGTTGGCGAGCTTGCGCGGGGACTTGGGAAATTTGTCGAACTGGCGCATCAGTGCGTCCAGATCCGCTGGCGGGAAGCGCGCCAGCTGGCTGGCCAGTTCGTTGTCCAGGATCCAACTGCGTGGGCGATCGCTCTGCCGTGCCTGCAGGTCGCGCCAGCGCAACAGGCGCAGCAGGCGGCGCTGTGCGGCCGGTTCCAGAAACTGTGCGGTGCGCAGGCTCACGTGCGGCCAACGGTCGCCATCGTCGTGCTCCACTGTGCCGAGCAAGCGCTCGCCATCTTCGGCCAGCCAGCCCAGGCGGTCCTGTGCGGTCAGCTTGGCGGTGAGCGCGTCGTGGATGGCAAACAGGTAGCGCACGTCGTCGGCGGCGTATTCCAGCTGTGCGGGCGAGAGCGGGCGGCGCATCCAGTCCGAGCGGGTCTCGCCCTTGGTGAGCAGGGTGCCGGTGATTTCCTGCACCAGTTTCTGATAGCCCATGCCGCCACCGACGCCGGCCAGTGCGGCCGCGATCTGGGTGTCGAACAACGGCCGCGGCAGCACGCCGCAGGCACACTTGAAGGTGACCAGATCTTCGCTGGCGCTGTGCATCACCTTGACGATGTCCGGCGCGATCAGCCAGTCCTTCAGTGCATCGGTCATGCCCGGAATCAACGGGTCGATCAGCAGGATCTCCTCACCGATCGCCATCTGCACCAGCGCCAGTTGCGGCCAGTAGGTGCGCTCACGAATGAATTCGGTATCCAGGCCAATGCGGGACGGACGCAATTGCAGACGTTCGGTCAATTCGGAGGGGTGGGTGATCCAATGGGGCACGTGATTTCCGTCGACAGCAAGGGTTTGCGTAGAGCGCGCAGAATAGCCTAACGTCGCGATCGCCTGCCGAAGGGGCAGTGCCGGGCAAGGAGTGGGTGTGGGTCAGTGCGGCAATCGGATCGCAGCATGGGCGCTGGTCGCGCTCTGTGCCGGCGCGTGCTCGCGCGAGCCGACACCTACGCCTGCGGCGGTTACCGAGCCGCGCGTGGCCGCCACTTCCAGCGCAGCGCCGGCCACCGCACCGCGTGTGTCCATTGGTGGCGAAGAATCCGCCGAGACCGTTACGCAGTGGCAGCCACCACCGGTGGACCTGGGCGAGACGCCGCTGGCGCAAGTGCGCCAGCGCGCCGCCGAGGCGTTGAAGGAAGACCGCCTCTACCGCAGCGCCGACGATGCCATTCCGCTGTATCTGGCGATCCAGCAACGCAGCGAGGGCAAGGATGCGGTCAGCCGACGTGGCCTGGAGCAGGCACGGCGGCGTCTGCTTGAGCGCGGCCATGCGCTGGTCGAGCAGACCGACCGCCAGGACAACGCACTGGAGCAGGCGCGCGAACTGGCGATCGTGGCACTGGCCCTGGCGCCGGAAGATCCCAAGGTGCGCGCGCTGCAGCTCGAAGTGGAAACGGCCCAGCGCGTGCTCGGCTTCAATCGCGCCGGCGAGGACGATCTGCGCAACGGGCGCCTGGGCGAAGACGGCAACGGCGCGCTGGTGAACTTCCGCGATGCCGCCCAGCTGGACCCAGACAACCCGCGCACACGCCAGGGCCTGGCCGCAGTGGAAAGCGCCTTGCTGCGGCGTGCCGAACAGGCCGCCGAGACTGCCAACTTCGTGGCGGCGCGCTACTGGCTGCAGATGGCCGGCCAGGTGCGCGAGCGCGCGCCGACCATTGCCGATGCACGTGCGCGTGTCGAGCGCATGCGGCGCGCGCAGATCGCCGCGCTGCGCGATGCCGGCCTGCGTGACCTGACCACCCCGCGCGGGCTCAAGCCGGCCGGCGAGAAACTGGCCGAGGTGCTGCGCATTGCCGATCCCGGCGACCCGGTGGCTGGCGATCTGCGGCGGCGGCTGGAACTGGCCACGCACTACGGCAGTTTTCGTCCCGGCCAGGTCTTCACCGATGGCCTGAAGGTCGGCGGCCGCGGCCCGCAGATGATCGTGGTGCCACATGGTGCGTTCCGCATGGGCGCAGGCGACTACGAGCCGGGCGCATCGGACAACGAACGCCCGGCGCATTACGTGCGTTTTGCGCGCGGGTTCGCGATGTCCATCACCGAAGTCACCGTGGCAGAGTTCCGCCAGTTTGTGGAAGCGACCAAGGCGCGGCCGCGCGCAACCCGGCGCGGCCATTCGGTTGTCTACGACGAGCGCAGCGGCAACTTTATTCGCCGTAGCGGGGTGGACTGGCAATCGGATTACAACGGCGCCCAGGCCGCCCCCAACAGCCCGGTGATGCACGTGAGCATCCGCGACGCCGAGGCCTATGCGACGTGGCTGTCCGAACAGACCGGCCGCCACTACCACCTGCCCAGCGAAGCAGAGTTCGAATACGCGCTGCGTGCCGGCACCACCGGCCGCTATCCGTGGGGTAACCCGGGCGTGCCGCCGCCTGATGCGGGCAACTTCACCGGCGGCAACGACGTCTCGCGCAGCGGGCGGCACTGGAACAACGGCTTTGTCGGCTATGGCGATGGCTTCTGGGGGCCGGCGCCGGTGGGCAGTTTCCGCGTCAATGCTTGGGGCCTGCACGACATGGGCGGCAACCTGAGCGAGTGGGTGGCCGATTGCTGGCACGCCAGCTACCGGCGCGCACCGGCCGACGGCGCCGCGTGGTTCAACCCCGGTTGCCGGCAGCGCCTGGTACGTGGTGGCAGCTGGGCCAATTCGCCGCTGCAGACACGCGCGGCCTGGCGGCTGTCGCAAGAGTCCGACACCACCAGTGCGCGCATCGGCTTCCGCCTGGCACGCGGCATCTAGGCCGGCGCGGCGGCAGGCTTAACCACGCAAAACGGCGCCACTGCATGGATGGAACCGGGCGCGGCCTGCGCCGGTCCAAGCCGCAGCGTTTTCAAGGACCGCCGCGATGACCTGGGGTATCAAACTGTTTCGCTGGATCGTGGCGCTGCTGTTCATTGCAGGCAGCGGCTATGCCGTTGCCCGGCATTTGCAGGACGGCAACACCGCCGGCAACTACGGCGCGGTGGAAGTGGTGCGCCCGGAAGGTACGCCCAAGGCGATGGTGGTGCTGCTGCCGGACAGCGCACACGCCGAGCAGGGGCAGCAACTAGCCGACCTGCTCAGCGACGATGGCGCGCTGGTCGCGGTGGTCGACACCGCGCGGTACCGTATCCGTGCGCGCAGCCGGCATGCTGCCTGCAGTGCGCTCGCCGACGACGCCGAGCGGCTCGGCAAGAAATTGCTGCGCGCCGAGCACGTGGATGCCTTCCTGCCGCCGGTGCTGGTCGGGCAGGGCGATGGCGCGCTGCTGGCGCGTCAGGCGGTCGCCAACGCTGCGCCGGATGTGCTCGGCGGCGTCGTGGTGGCCGATGGCGACGCCACCGACACCGACACCGGGTTGGCGTGCCTGCACGACGTGCCCGACCCAAACCAGGGCTTCCTGGATGCCCAGGTGGAAGATGCCAGCCCGGCACAGATCGCCGCCGCCACGCGCGGCCATTTCCAAACCGCACAGGCGCAGGGCCTGGCCGACCTGCCGCTGGTGGAACTGCACGCGCCCGGCAGCGATCGTCTGGTCGTGCTGCTCTCCGGCGACGGCGGCTGGCGCGAGATGGACAAAGGCATCGCCGCACGCCTGCAGCAACAGGGCGTGTCGGTGGTCGGCTTCAACAGCCTGCGCTACTTCTGGGGCAGCCGCACGCCGCAGCAGGTGGGTGTGGATCTGGACCGGATCATCGCCACCTACCAGCAGCGCTGGCATGCGCATCACGTGGCCTTGGTGGGCTATTCGTTCGGTGCGGATGTGTTGCCGTTCGCATTTCCCGAACTGCCGGCGGCGCGCCGCGATGCGGTGCAGTTTGTCGGCTTGCTGGGCCTGGCCCATCAGGCCGACTTCAAGGTGCGGGTGGGCGGTTGGCTGGGCTGGCACAACGAGGCCGAGCGCCCGATCGCCCCCGCGCTGCAGGCGCTCGATGCGCATCGGCTGCAATGCATTTATGGCGAACAGGAGAAGGACACCTTGTGCCCGGAGCTGCGCGCGCGCGGCGTAGAGGTCATTGCACGTCCTGGCGGCCACCACTTCGACCGTGACCCGGGTGCGCTGGCCGACATCCTGCTGCAGGGCTGGCAGCGCGCAGCGCAACTGCCTGGGCATGCGTGACGCCCGCGCAGCGGCAGGCAGGTTGCACAGCGTGCCTGGATGAGCGCGTCAGCCGGTCTCGCTGGTGTCGACCACCACCGTCACGCTGCCATCGGCCAGTTGTGCGCGCAGGCGATCACCCTGGGTCAGTTCGGCGGCACTGCGCACCACGCTGCCATCGGCCTGGCGGGTGACGATGGCATAGCCGCGTGCCACCGTGGCCAGCGGGCTGACGGCTTCCAGCGAACGCACCAGGCCGCGCAGATGCAGGTGATCCTGTTGCAGGCGCCGCTGCATTGCCGCTTGCGGATGTGCAGCGCGCAGGCGTTGCTGCAGGGGTGCCAGGTGGCGCTGCGGGCTGTGTGACTGCACACCGGCCTGCGCGCGCTGCACACGTGCCTGTAGCCGCTCCAGGATATGCTGCATGCGCGCACGCAGATGCCGCGCGGCGTCTTCCTGGCGGCGTTGCAGCAGCTGCAGGCGTGCCTGCGGGCTGCGCGCGCGCAGGCGTAGCGCCAGCCGGTCCGCGTGTTGCATCGCCTGGCCAAGCGTGTGCTGCTGCAGCTGGCTGAGCCGGGCCTGCGCGCGCCGCACACGTGCCACCAGTTCGCGTTGATCGGGCACCAGCAACTCGGCGGCGACCGAGGGCGTGGGGGCGCGCACATCGGCGGCGAAGTCGCTCAGGCTGACATCGGTCTCGTGACCGACCGCCGACACCACGGGCGTGTGTGCTGCGGCGATCGCCCGCGCCAGGCGCTCGTCGTTGAACGCCCACAGGTCTTCCAGCGAACCGCCACCGCGGGTGATCAAAATGACGTCGTAGCGGCCGGAGGCATCGGCGCGTTGCAGCAGCGAAGTGATCTGCGCGGCCGCGCTGTCGCCTTGTACCAGCGACGGCAAAATATCCACCTCCAGCAGCGGGAAGCGACGCGCCAGCACGCTGAGCACGTCGCGCACGGCCGCACCGCTGGGCGAGGTGATCACCGCCAGGCGGCGCACATGCGCGGGCAGCGGCTGCTTGCGCTCTGCGTCGAACACGCCCTCGGCTGCCAGCCGCGCGCGCAGTTCCTCGAACGCGCGCCGCAACGCGCCTTCGCCGGCTTCTTCCATGTGGTCCAGCACCAGCTGGTAATCGCCACGTGCCTCGTACAAGGTGAGGCGCCCGCGCGCGAGCACGCGCAGCCCCTCGCGCGGCTGGAACTTCAGCCAGGTGCTCTTGGGCTTGAACATCGCGCAGCGGATCTGTGCACGCGCATCCTTGAGCGTGAAATACAGATGGCCGGAGGCGGGGCGGGTCACATTGCCCAGTTCGGCCTCCACCCACACCAGGGGGAAACTGCCTTCGAGCAGGTCGCGCGCCAGCGTGTTGAGCTGGCTGGGAGTGAGGATCTGTTCGGTGCGGTCGGCCATCGCCGCATTATCCCGCAGCGGGGCACGCAATGCGTGAGCGGTTGATGCGGCGAACGATCTGGTGTGGACGGTGAAGCAAGTGCGGCGCCCACGTGCAGCAGCGCTCCGCTGACGCAGCTACAGGCCGTGTTGCGCCAGCGCCCAGCCCACATGCTCGCGCACCAGGGCGGAGTCGTCATGGCGCCGTGACTCCAGCGCGGCGAGCACGTCTTCGCTGCCGGGGGCATTGCCCAGGCCAACGGCGATGTTGCGCAGCCAGCGTTCGTGGCCGCTGCGGCGGATCGGGCTGCCTTCGGTACGGCGCAGGAACTCGGCCTCGTCCCAGGCGAACAGCTGCGGCAGGGTCGCCACATCCAGATCGTTTCGCGCGCGGAAATCCGGCTCGTCAGTGCGCTGGGCAAACTTGTTCCAGGGGCAGATCAGCTGGCAGTCGTCGCAGCCGAAAATGCGGTTGCCGATCGGCTTGCGCATGTCTTCGGGAATTGCGCCGTCGTGCTCGATGGTGAGATAGGCAATGCAGCGGCGTGCATCCAGCCGGTGCGGCGCGATGATGGCCTGGGTCGGGCAGATGTCGATGCAGCGCGTGCAGGTGCCGCAATGCGCAGTGGCCGGCGTGTCGATGGGTAGCGGCAGGTCCAGGTAGATCTCGCCCAGGAAGAACCACGAGCCGCCGCGGCGGTCGATCAGGCAGGTGTGCTTGCCGATCCAACCCAGCCCGGCATTGCGGGCGAGGGCGCGTTCGAGCACCGGCGCCGAATCCACGAACACGCGGTAGCCGAACGGCCCGACCTCGGCCTGGATGCGCTCGGCCAGTTTCTGTAGCCGGTTGCGCATCAGCTTGTGGTAGTCACGCCCCAGCGCATAGCGCGCCACGTACGCGCGGCGGCCGTCGTGCAAGGTGTCCCAGGCCTCGGTGTCGTCCTCGCGGCCGTAGTCCATGCCCACCGACAGCACCCGCAAGGTGCCCGGCACCAGTTCCTGCGGACGCGAGCGCTTGTCGCCGTGCTGCGCCATCCAGTGCATGGTGCCGTACAGGCCTTCGGCCAGCCAGCTGCGCAAGTGCGCTTCGTCCTCGCCCAGCTCGATGCCGGTGATGCCGCAGCGCTGAAAGCCGGCCTCGCGCGCAAGCGTGCGGATGCGCGCAGCGGCATCGGTCGGGTCGGGGCGGGCAAGGACGGCGGACATGGCGACAAGTATAGAATTCCCGGCATGTATGCACCGCTCGCTCTTTACGACACCGCTGCCGCGCGCATGCTGGACGCGCAGGCCACCACGCTGCTCGGCGGCGACGGCTACACGCTGATGCAGCGCGCCGGGCAAGCCGCCTGGCAGTGGTTGCAGGAACGTTTGCCGCGCGCACGCCGCATCGTGGTGATGTGCGGCAGCGGCAACAATGGCGGCGACGGCTATGTGCTGGCGCGGTTGGCTCACCGGGCCGGGCGTCAGGTGCAGGTCGTGCATCTGCCCGAACAAGGGCCGGCCAGCGAACTGGCGCAGCGCGCCTGCACGGATTACCTGGCCGTGGGCGGCGCGATCACGCTGTTCCCGTGTGCGCTGGCGCATGCGGATGTGCTGGTGGATGCGGTGTTCGGTATCGGTCTCAATCGCGCGCCCGGTGCGCAGATGGACGCTTTGTTCGATGCCATCAACGCCGCCGGCGTGCCGGTCCTGGCGCTGGACGTGCCCAGTGGCATCGACGCCGATCGCGGCATCGCACCCGGCAGCGCCGTGCGTGCCAGCGCGACCTTGCAGTTCATCGTGCCGCACGTGGGCCTGTACACCGGCGATGCGCTGGAATACGCCGGCGAGCGCGACCTTGCCACGCTGGAGGTGCCGGGCTCGGCATTCGACGGCCTGGCACCGGTTGCGCAGCGCTGGGAGCGTGATGCACTGGCCGCGCATCTGCTGCCGCGCCGACGCAACACCCACAAGGGCGAATCCGGGCGTGTGCTGTGCGTTGGCGGCAATGCTGGCAGCGGCGGCGCCATCATGCTGACCACCGAAGCGGCACTGCGCAGCGGGTCGGGCCTGGTGCAGGTGGCAACCCGCGCCGAGCATGTGGCGCCGCTGCTGGCGCGCTGCCCGGAAGCGATGGTGCGCGGGGTGCAGGAAGACGCCGACATCACCGTGCTGGCCGAGGCCGCCGATGCGGTCGCGCTGGGCCCCGGGCTAGGCCAGGACAGCTGGGCGCGCGCCTTGTGGAGCGGTGTGCTGGCATCGGCCACGCCCACCGTCATCGACGCCGACGCCTTGAATCTGCTCGCATCCACTGCCGTGCCTGCGCGCGGCCCGCGCGTGCTCACGCCGCATCCGGGCGAAGCGGGGCGTTTGCTTGGTCAATCCACCGCACAGGTGCAGCGCGACCGCCTGGGCGCTGCGCATGCGCTGGCCACGCGCTTTGATGCGGTGGTGGTGCTCAAGGGCGCCGGCACCGTGGTGGCCGCGCCTGATCGCTTGCCGCGCCTGATCGACGCCGGCAATGCCGGCATGGCAGTGGGCGGCATGGGCGACCTGCTGACCGGCGTGATCGCCTCCTTGCTCGGCCAGGGCTGGGCGCCCTTCGAGGCCGCCAGCCTGGGCGCCTTGCTGCACGCCTGCGCCGGCGATGCCGCCGCCGCCGACGGCGAGCGCGGCCTGCTTCCCACCGACCTGCTGCCGGCGCTACGCCGTCTGGCCAACGCTGGAGCCATTGCATGACCACGCTGCACGCCTTTCTGGCCGACGTCGATGCCACCGAGCAGGTCGGGCAGGCCCTGGCGGCCACCCGGCCCGCCACCGCCGTGGTGCAGTTGCACGGCGACCTGGGCGCCGGCAAATCCACCCTGGCGCGTGCCTTGTTGCGTGCGCTCGGCGTCACCGGCCCCATTCGCAGCCCCACCTACACGCTTGTGGAACGGTATCCACTGACTGCCGGTGGCGAAGCCTGGCATCTGGATCTGTACCGCATCGGCCACGCGGGGGAGCTGGATTTTCTCGGACTGGACGAGGGCAGTGCCACCCTGTGGCTGGTCGAATGGCCGGAGCGCGGGGCTGGCGCTTTGCCGGCGGCGGATCTGGAGGTCGAATTGGCAGTGGCCGGGGAGGGACGCGCGCTGACCCTGCGCGGCGCGAGCCCAAGCGGGCAGGCATGGGTGAACGAGCTGGCAGCGCGGGACGAGTTGCGGGCGCTTTTTGCCGCCGAACAAGAGGAATGAACGCCAGGTTATGGATTATTAAGGGAAATTGCCTTGCAATTCGTGCGTTCGGGTGATTGAATCCGGCTCCATGACCAAGGGGAGCCACCATCGCTTTGCTTTCGCCCTGACCGCCGGCCTGAGCCTGGCGGTTTTTAGTGCGCGGGCAGGCGAAATCAAGCAAGTGGATGTCAGCACCGGGGCCACGGGCACGCGTGCAGAGATCCAGCTGGCCGGCAGCGGCGGGTTCAAGACCTTGTCGCTGGCCAATCCCAATCGACTGGTGGTGGATTTCCCGGCCTCCTCGGCAAAGAGCGGCTTGAAGCTGCCGGCCGCCGCCGGGCTGGTGACGTCGGTGCGCACCGGGCAACCGGTCCCGGGGACCTTCCGGGTGGTGTTCGAGCTGGCAACGCCAGTCACTGCGCTGAAGCCGCAGATGCAGACCCTGGGCAGCGCCTCGACGCTGGTGATCGAGTGGCCCGGCGATTTCGCGCCGGCCAAGCCGGTTGCTTCAACATCAAGCGCTGTGCCAGCAGCAACAACGCCGCCAGCCGCAGTGCCTGCCACACGTCCGCTGGATGCACAGACGGAAGCTGCACGTGCCACTGCGGCGCTCGCGGCCTCCGCACAGCGCGCCTCGGCGCTTCCGCCGCCAACCCCAGCGCCAGCGCCCACGCCGGTACCCGTGCCTGCATCGGCGATGCCGACAGTAACGCCTGCCCCGGTGCCCACGACGATCGCCACTGGCGTGCCGACTCCGCGTCCCGGGACGGTTGCCGCATCAGGCGCGCCCGCCACGACCGGCGGTACCCGCGCCGCGATCGCCACGGGCACGCCGTCGCCGGCGGTCATCTTGAACGGTGGCAACGTGGCGCAGGTCGCGCCGCAGGGCGCAGCCGTGACGTCGGCCGGTGTGGCTGCCGCCGATGCGCAAAATGACGATGTACCGCCGCGCCCGCTGCTGCCAAGCGAGGCATCGCGCGTCAAGATGGCACCCGGCATGCGTCCGCTGGTGGTGGCTATCGATCCCGGTCACGGCGGCCAGGACCCCGGCGCGATGGGTCCGACCGGCAAGCGCGAAAAAGACGTCACGCTGGCCATCGGCCGCGAGCTCGCACGCCAGATCAACGCCACGCAGGGCATGAAGGCGTACATGACCCGCGATACCGACGTGTTCATTCCGCTGCCGATGCGCGCGCAGAAGGCACGCTCGGCCAAGGCCGACATCTTCATCTCCATTCATGCCGACGCCGCGGAAAACCGCAGTGCCACCGGTTCATCGGTCTATGTGCTGTCGACCAAGGGCGCGTCGTCGCAGCGTGCACGCTGGCTGGCCGACAAGGAAAACGCCGCCGACCTCGTCGGTGGCGTGCGCCTGCAGCAGACCGAAAGCACGCTGGCCAACGTCTTGCTGGACCTGGCCCAGAGCGGCCACATGAAGGCATCCGAAGACGCCGCAGGCCATGTGCTGGGCGGTTTGAAGCGCATCGGCAACAATCACAAGCCGCAGCTGGAACGCGCCAATTTCGCGGTGCTGCGCACTTCCGACATGCCGGCGATGCTGGTGGAAACCGCCTTCATCTCCAACCCGGATGAAGAGCGCCGGCTGATCGACCCGGCGTATCAACGCAAGATCGCCTCCGCGGTGCTGGACGGTATCGATACGTTCTTCACCCGTCAGCCGCCCCCGGGCACCTTGTTCGCGGCACGTGCGCAGGCAGAGGCCGACGCCGCAGTCGGCACCGTGGCCGGCGGCAGCCGTTGAGCCGCTCGGCTATCATTCCGCACTGACTCCTCGATGACGGCGCCTGGCGCCGCCGGATGGCCGTGCCGACGTTTTTCCCCTTGATTTCATCATTCGCCCATGCGGGCAGCCACTGCGTGCGCGTAGCGCATCTGCCAGGGAGCGCCCGCTGATGGCGATCCGGCAATTGCCCGAGATCCTGATCAACCAGATCGCTGCCGGCGAGGTGGTCGAGCGCCCGGCATCGGTCGTCAAGGAACTGGTCGAAAACGCCCTCGATGCCGGCGCCACCCGCGTGGATATCGATCTGGAAGAGGGCGGCGTGCGGCTGATCCGCATCCGCGACAATGGCGGCGGCATTGCGCCGGAAGAGCTGCCGCTGGCGGTGTCGCGTCATGCCACCAGCAAGATCGCCTCGCTGGATGATCTGGAAACCGTCGCCACGCTGGGCTTCCGCGGCGAAGCGTTGCCGTCCATCGCCTCGGTCAGCCGCTTTACGCTGGCCTCGCGTCGCCCGGATGCCGAGCACGGCTCCGCGCTGCAGATCGAAGGCGGGCGCCTGGGCGAGGTGATGCCGCGTGCGCATGCGCCGGGCACCACCGTTGAGGTGCGCGAGCTGTTCTTCAACGTGCCGGCACGGCGCAAGTTCCTGCGCGCCGAGCGCACCGAGTTGGGCCATATCGAAGAGTGGCTGCGTTCGCTGGCACTGGCGCGCCCGGACGTGGAATTGCGCGTCTCGCATAACGGCAAACCGTCGCGGCGCTACAAGCCGGGCGATCTGTATTCGGACGCGCGGCTGGGCGAGACCTTGGGCGAGGATTTCGCGCGCCAGGCGCTGCGCGTGGACCACAGCGGTGCCGGCCTGCGCCTGCACGGCTGGGTGGCGCAGCCGCATTACTCGCGCGCCAGTACCGATCAGCAGTATCTCTACGTCAACGGCCGCTCGGTGCGGGATCGCAGCGTGGCGCATGCGGTGAAGATGGCCTACGGCGATGTGCTGTTCCACGGGCGCCAGCCGGCATATGTGCTGTTTCTCGAGCTGGACCCTGCGCGCGTGGACGTCAACGTGCACCCGGCCAAACACGAGGTGCGCTTCCGCGAGGCGCGGCTGATCCACGACTTCGTCTATCGCACTCTGCAGGACGCACTAGCGCAGACCCGTGCCGGCGCGCTGCCCGCTGATGTTGGGGTCGGGGGGGCGGCAGCCCTCGGTATCGGCGCCGTTGCCGCGCAGGGCGGCGGAAGCTACGTTGCTGACGCCGGTGCAGGGCATCCGGGCGCTGGCAGTGGCTCAGGCTATGCAAGCTGGGCGCCGTCGCAGGCGCCGCTGGGTTTGCGCGTGGACGAGGCGCGCGCCGCCTACGCCGCGTTGTATGCGCCTGCGGCCGGCAGCGCGTTGCGCGACGACGGGCAACCGGTGCTGTCCGGCACCGGCTTGCCGGCGACCGCGCACGACAGCGGAGTGCCGCCGCTGGGCTATGCGGTGGCGCAGTTGCACGGCATCTATATCCTCGCGGAAAACGCCGAAGGCCTGATCGTGGTCGACATGCATGCCGCGCATGAGCGTATCGGCTACGAACGCCTCAAGCAGGCGCACGACAGCATTGGCCTGCATGCGCAGCCGCTGCTGGTACCGATGACGCTGGCAGTGGGCGAGCGCGAGGCCGACACCGCCGAGCGCGAGGCCGATACGCTTGCCAGCCTGGGCTTCGAGATCACCCGCAGCGGCCCGCAATCGCTGCACGTGCGCAGCATTCCGGCGCTGCTCGCCAATGCCGACCCGGAAGCGTTGTTGCGCGATGTGCTCGGCGATCTGCGTGAGCACGGCCAGAGCCGGCGCATCGCCACCGCGCGTGACGAGTTGCTGTCCACCATGGCCTGCCACGGCGCGGTGCGTGCAAACCGCCGGCTCACCGTGCCGGAAATGAACGCCTTGCTGCGCGACATGGAGGCCACCGAGCGTTCGGGCCAATGCAACCATGGCCGGCCAACCTGGGCCCGGTTTACGCTGGGCGAAATCGATCGCTGGTTCCTGAGGGGACGTTGATGACAGTGCTGCACAGGGGGAGGGGCTGGCTGCTCGGCATGCTGGTAGCGGTAGGTGTGCTCGGCTGTGGCCGCGAGGCACCACCCGCGCCGGCGCCAGTGGCGCTGGACAAGACGTTTCTGGCCGATAACGCCGCCTGGCGCGAGGCGCGCCTGACCGAGCTACGGGCGCCCGATGGCTGGACCAGTCTGGTCGGCCTGCATTGGCTGTCGTTGAAGGCGCACTACATCGGCCGCAGTGCCGACAGCGGTATCCGCCTGGCCGTGGGGCCGCCCAAGATGGGCATGGTGTCCAGCGAGCGCGATGCGGTGTGGTTCGTGCCCGAGCGTGGTGCGGCACTGACCGTCGGTGGCAAACCGCTCACCGGCAAGATCCGCTTCCAGTCCGATGTCGATCCGCAGCCGACGCTGATCGGCTTCGACGACGGCAAGGGCGTGTTGAGCCTGATCCACCGCGGCGATCGCTACGCGCTGCGGGTCAAGCATGCCGATGCGCCGTCGCGCACCGGGTTTGCGGGGCTGGAGTACTGGCCCATCGATCCGTCCTGGCGCATCCAGGCGCGCTACGTGCCCAACAATGTCGGCAAGACCATTCCCATCGTAGATATCGTCGGCATCAGCAGCGAGCAGCCCAATGCCGGTGCGATCGAGTTCGAGCGCGATGGCAAGACCTATCGGCTGGAAGCCATTGGCGAGCCGGGTCGCCCGATGTTCGTGGTGTTCGCCGATCGCACCAGCGGCCACGGCAGTTATTCGGCCGGGCGCTTTCTCGATCTGGAAGCTCCGGATGCCTCCGGGCACGTGGTGGTGGACTTCAACCGCGCCATCAACCCGCCGTGCGCGTTCACGCCGTTTGCGACCTGCCCATTGCCACCGCCGGAAAATCGCATCGACCTAGCCGTATCGGCGGGCGAAAAAGCCTACAAGGCAGCGCATTGATGCGATGGATGACACGGACGCGTCGCGCGCTGCTGCCCGCCTGCGCAGGCCTGTTGGCGATCGCTGCATTGTGGGGCGGCACAGCGGCTGCCGCCTCGGCACCTGGCATCGCTGCTGCCGCCAGCCCGCCGGTGCCGCTGTTGTGGAAGGTCGATGGCAAAGGCGGCACGCTGTATCTGCTTGGCTCGTTCCATCTGCTCAAGCCCGACGACTACCCGCTGTCGCCGGATGTGCTGCAGGCCTTTGCGCAGGCCGACCGGCTCACCTTCGAACTGCCACCGGCCGATGTGCAGTCGCCCGAATTGGCGGCCAAGATGCTGCGTGCCGCCCGCCGCGGCGATGGCAAGCGCCTGCAGGATGCGCTTGACGCCCCGACCTGGCAGGCGCTCGCCACGCAGGCGCGCAAGCGCGGCATCCCGCTGGAGAGCCTGCAGCCGATGAAGCCGTGGTTTGTCGCCCTGACGCTCAGCCTGGCCGAGATGCGACGCCAGGGCATGCAGGCCGATGCGGGACTGGACAATTACCTGATGCAGCTGGCGCAGGCACGTGGCAAACCGGCCGATGGCCTGGAGCGCGCGGACGAACAGATCGCCCTGCTCGACAGCATGACTGCGACCGAACAACAGCAACTGCTGGCCGAAACCCTCGACGAGGCCGGTGCCGCCGATCAGGTCAACGCGCTGCACGACGCCTGGCGCCGTGGTGACGTCCATCTGCTGACCACGCAAATGGCCGAAGACATGCGCAAGCAGTATCCCGCGCTGTATCAAGACATCAACGTGGAGCGCAATGCGCGCTGGGTGCCGCGTCTGGAGCAGCGGCTGGGCAAGCAGGCCGGCACCACGCTGGTGGTGGTCGGTGCCTTGCACCTGCTGGGTCACGACGGGGTGGTGGAGCGTCTGCGTGCACGCGGGTATCGCGTGGAGCGGATCTGCACGGCCTGCGCGGAGCAGGCCGGCCACTGACGTGATGACCGGGCGGCGGCGCAGGTTGCGCCACGCCGGTCAGGGCTCAGCCGCGGTTGCGGGCCTTGCCGGTGGTGCCGGTCGCGTTGCCGCTGCTGGTTCCGCTGCCTAGCCCGCTGCCCATGCTGCTGCCGGGCGGGGTGGGCGGCGTACCAGGGCCACCCGGGCGGCCGAAGCCGGCGCCGAAGTTGCGCTGGAATTCCTGCCAGAGCTCGAGATTGCGCTCGGTGAGCTGATTCATCATCGCCCAGGGCGTCTGCCCGAGCAGGTTGCCCATCTGCTGGCGGAACTGCTGCTGCTGGTCCAGGAACACCTGCATGCTGCGCTCCAGGTAATTACCCATGAAGCCCTGCAGGGAGTCGCCGTAGAAACGGATGATCTGGCTCAGCAACTGGGTGGAGAGCATCGGCTCACCGTCCTGTTCCTGGTCGGCGATGATCTGCAGCAGCACGGCGCGGCTGAGGTCTTCGCCGCTTTTTGCATCGCGGACCTCGAACTCCTCGCCGTCGATGATCAGTTGGCGCACATCCTCGATGGTGATGTAGCTGGAAATTTCCGTGTCGTAGAGACGGCGGTTGGGGTACTTCTTGATGATGCGAAGTCCGGCCATGGAACGTTCACTCACAACGATAGTGCGCGCAGGATGGCGCACCGCAGCAGCGCTTGCAACAGCCAGAACGCCTTATTTTCTTAAGCAGACGGGAAAAAAATGCTGCGCAGCATGATTTGACACGGATTTCCATGCTGCACCGCTCATCTGCAGCAAACGTTACCAGCCCATGTGGTGGCCACCATTGATGTCCAGGTTGGAGCCGGTAATCCACGCCGCCTCTTCGGCCACCAGAAACGCCACCGCATAAGCGATTTCCTCCGGCCGCCCAAGCCGGCCGGTGGGGATATCGGCCACGATCTTGGCGCGCACTTCTTCCGGCACCGCCATCACCATGTCGGTGGCCACGTAACCCGGCGACACCGTGTTGACGGTGATGCCGAAGGCCGCATTTTCGCGCGCCAGCGAGATGGTGAAGCCATGCATGCCGGCCTTGGCCGCGGCGTAATTGGCTTGGCCGTACTGGCCTTTGAGCCCGTTGATGGAGCTGATCTGGATCACCCGGCCCCAGCCGCGCTTGCGCATGCCTTCGATCACCGGGCGGGTCACGTTGAACACCGAATTGAGATTGGTGTTGATGACGTCGTGCCACTGTTCGGCGGTCATGCGATGGAACGTGGTGTCGCGGGTAATGCCGGCGTTGTTGACCAGCACTTCGATCGGCCCGAGCGCGGCTTCCACGTCGTCCACCAGCGCGCGCGCATGGTCGGACGAGGCCACATCCCCACGAAACAGGGCGAATTCGTAGCCTTGGGCCTGCATGCGCTGCTGCCACTCGCGTGCTTTTTCTTCGTTGCGGAAATTGCTGGCGACCCGGTGACCCTGGTCGGCCAGGCGCTTGCAAATGGCGGTACCGATACCGCCGGTGCCGCCGGTGACCAACGCGACGCGAGATGTCATGCGCAACTCCAATAAGCAGATAGGGCTGGCGGCGCCCGCGACGCTGCGGAGGCGTCAGGGCGAAAGCCGGTGCTGGGTCGCAATTCTAGTCAAGCCGGGGCGTCGATGCGCGTGGCAGTGTCCAGGCTGGCAACGCGCGGCAGCCGCTGCGGCGAAAAATGCTGCACAGCATGCTGCAGCACACCGGCCACCGATGCGTGCGCGGGCAGGGCCGCCGGTGCCTGGCCCAGCGCCCGCCAGGCCGCGCGCAGCGCTGGCAGCGGGTCGCTGTCGTCCACTGGTTGCGCCGCATGCGACTTGGAGAGCTTGCGCCCGTCGGCGCCCAGGATCAGCGGCAGATGCAGATAGCGCGGCGGTGCCACGCCCAGGGCCTGCTGCAACACCAATTGGCGCGGGGTGGAGTCGAGCAGGTCCGCCCCGCGCACCACATCGGTAATGCCCTGCGCCGCATCGTCGACCACCACCGCCAGCTGGTAGGCCCAGTAGCCGTCGGCACGGCGCAGGACGACATCGCCTACCTCGGCGTACACATCCTGGGTGATGCGCCCCTGCAGCGCGTCCTGAAAGCTTGCCTGGGTGTTCGGCGGCACCCGCAGGCGCACTGCGCGGCGGATGCCCAGTGGCGCCACGCAGACGTGGTGGATGCCACCCATCGCGGCCAGCTCTGCGCGGCTGCAACTGCATTCGAACGCCGCACCGCTGCGCAGCAGCCGCGACAGTGCTGCCTCGTAATACGCATCGCGGTCGGACTGATACAGCACTGGCCCGTCAGGGTGCAGCCCGAACGCAGCCAGCGTATTTAACTGGCGCTGTGAGGCGCCTGGCTCGGCACGCGGCGGGTCGATGTCTTCGATTCGCACATGCCATTCGCCACCGGCATGGCGCGCGAGCAGCCAGCTGCCCAACGCAGCCAGGAGCGAGCCGAAGTGCAGGGGGCCGGTGGGCGAGGGCGCGAAGCGGCCGCGGTAGGGGAGTGAGGACATGGGCAGCTGAATCGTCGGTCAGGTGCTTGCTTGATTTCAACCCGCCACGTCCGCAGATCCGCAGCAGTTCATCCTCTTTGCGTGCGGAGCCACTGCCTCTATGTTCAACCGTGTCGTCCTGTTTCTCTTGACCAACTTTGCGGTGCTGATCCTGGCCGGCATTGTGATGTCGGTGCTGGGCGTCAATCCGGCACAGATGAGTGGGCTGCTGGTGATGGCCGCCATCTTCGGCTTCGGCGGCTCGTTCATTTCGTTGCTGCTGTCCAAGTTCATGGCCAAGCGCAGCACCGGTGCGCAGGTGATCACCGAGCCGCGGACGCAGACCGAGCGCTGGTTGGTGGACACGGTGCGCCGCCAGGCCCAGGCGGCCGGTATCGGCATGCCGGAAGTGGCCATCTACGACGGACCGGAAATCAACGCCTTCGCCACCGGGGCCAACCGCAACAATGCGCTGGTGGCGGTTTCCACGGGCTTGCTGCAGCACATGCGCGAAGACGAGGCCGAGGCCGTGCTGGGCCACGAGATTGCCCACATTGCCAATGGCGACATGGTCACCATGGCCTTGCTGCAGGGCGTGCTGAACACCTTCGTGATCGTGCTGGCGCGCGTGGTGGGCGGCATCATCGACAGCGCGCTGTCTGGCAATCGCGACAGCGGGCGTGGATTTGCCTACTACATCATTGTGTTCGTGCTGGAGATGGTGTTCGGCCTGTTCGCCACGATGATCGCGATGTGGTTCTCGCGCCGCCGCGAGTTCCGTGCCGATGCCGGTGGCGCGCAGCTGGCCGGGCGCAACAAGATGATCGCCGCATTGGAGCGCCTATCGCTCAATCACGGCCAGAACACCTTGCCCTCGCAGGTGCAGGCGTTCGGCATTTCCGGCGGTGTGGGTGAGGGCTTGCGTCGCCTGTTCCTGAGCCACCCGCCGCTGACCGAGCGCATTGCCGCCTTGCGTGCGTCCAACGGTACGGCGATGTAAGCCAGCGGTTTGCCTTTCAACAAAAAACCCGCGTCATGCGGGTTTTTTGTTGCGGCGTGTTTCCTTGATTCTCGGCAGCGCACCGTGGCGATAAACCGCACACGGCGCCAGCCAGCAGCATGGCGCCTTACGCGGGTGGCTATGGCCTCAGCCGAACTCGTAGTTCATCAGCGGGCCGGTGGGCGCAACAAAGTCGCCTTGCACGTAATCGACCCCCGCAGTGAAGAAGCTGCTCATCGACTGCGCATCGGCCACGAACTCGGCCACCGTGAGGATGCCGGTCGGCTGCGCCCGTGAGGTGATCTCGCGGATCTTTTCCTGGCTTTCGCGGGCAGAGGCAATGTCGCCGGTGATGCTGCGGTCGAGCTTGAGGAACGCGGGCTGGAAGTGTGCGAGCAGCTGGAACGAATCCAGGCCCGAACCGAACTGCTCCAGCCCTACCTTGCAGCCCATTGCCGAGACCGAAGCCAGGAATTGCTGGGCGTTGCGCAGGTGGGTGAATACCTTCGATTCCGGTGTCTGCAGCCACAACCGCTCGCCGGGCACGCCGTACACCGCCAGCTGTTCGCGGATGGTGTCGATCATCTGTGGGTCGGAGAACGAATTGGGCCCGATGCGCACCAGCAGGTGGGTCTTGTGCCCGGCGCGCTGGCGCTCGCCCAACTGGCGGATCGCACGTGCCACCACCCAGCGGTCGATCTCGGTGATCAGGTCATGTTCTTCGGCAATGGCCATGAACGCATTCGGCGACATCATCTCGCCATTGCGCTCCAGCCGCAGGAACGCCTGATACAGCTCCAGCGGCTCGCCCTGCAGGTTGAGCACGGGCTGGTAATGCAGCAGGAAGCCGTCGCCGATCAGCGCCTCGCGCAGCTGTTCCACCCAGCGCTCGATGCGTTCTTCCTCGGCGCGATCGGCCGCGGCCGGGTCGAAGATGCTGACCGCATTGCCACCGAGCTCGGCTGTGGTGCGCACCGCCTCGGTGCCGCGGTTGAGCACCTGCCCGATGCTGGCGATCTTTTCGCCGATCTGCACACCGCCGATGCTGACCGTGACCGTGGCCGAGCGTTCGCCCACACTGAACACGTGCTGCGCAAACGCGTCACGCACCAATTCGGCCAGCGCATGCGAGCGCGCATAGTTGCCGTCCATCAACAGCGCAAAGCTGTGCTCGCCGAAGCGCGCGGCCACCACGCTGTCATCCAGCACGCTGGCCAGGTGCGCCGCCAGTGAGGCGATCAGCGCATCCGCCGAATCCAGGCCGATCTCCGGCAGGATCCGCGCGTAATGATCCGGTTCGATCAACAGGAAGCCGGACTGGCCTTCGCTGCGGCCGGCCTGTGCCACCGCCTGTTCGAGCGCCACCATGAAGGTGGGGCGGTTGAGCAGGCCGGTGACCTGGTCGCGTTGGCGCAGGTCCTCGACCTCGCGCGCCAGTTCCGGGTCGAACTCTTCGCGGCGCCGGAACACCACCTGGATGCAGGGCTCGCCCTCATAGGTGGCGGTGGCAAATTCCATGGTCGCCGGAAAGGTGTCGCCCTCCAGCCGACGCGCGTCGACCTTGTACTGCGCCGGCGGCGGCTCGCCCTTGGACAGGGCCTTGAGCAGTTGCTTGAAATCGTCCACGTATTGCGCGGCGATCATGTCCAGCAGCGACACGCCTTCCACGTCCTCGAAGGATTCGAAACCGAACATCTCCAGATACGCCTCGTTGGCACGGATATGCATGCCTTCGTGGACGTAGGCGATCGGGTCGCGCGACGAGGCAATCAGCGCATCGCAGCGGCGCTCGGTTTCGCGCATCTGCGCTTCGATGCGACGCAAGCCGCGGCGCGCCTGCAGGTCGGCCCACTCCGAGCGCACCAATGCCAGCAGATGCTCGGTGCGATGGCGCAGCGCGATCGCGCGCACGCCATGCGCGGCGGCTTCGACCAATGCGTTCTCTTCGATGCGGTCGGCCAGCTGGATGATCGGGATGTCCTTGCCGCTGCCGGCAATCTGCTGCTGCAGGGCCGACATCGGAATCTGCTGCGCCTGGCCTTGCACCGCCAGGTCGATCTGCCCGGACAACATGCTGCCGAGCTCTTCCGGTGTCTGCGGGCGTGACGGCCGCACGGCGATGCCGCCGTTGCGCAGCGCGGTCACGATGGCCTCGGCACTCTCCACGCTGTCATCGACAATCATCAGGCGGAGGGTGAGATCTTTGCCTTTCTGCATGCGCGGCTCCCTAGAGACGGGCTTTAATACACGAAGGGGTTCGGCGCGTCCATGTATGTGGACGGGCGCGCAGCGACGGTGAGACCTAGGCCACGCTTCCGGCAGCATGCCCGGACGCCCAGGCCCATTGGAAGTTGTAGCCGCCCAGCCAACCGGTGACGTCGAGCACTTCGCCAACGAAGTACAGCCCGGCTACCAGGCGCGACTCCATCGTCGCACTGGACACCTGGTCGGTGTCCACGCCGCCCAGGGTGACCTCGGCGGTGCGATAGCCCTCGGTGCCGCTGGCCACCAGCGGCCAGCCACCGAGCAGGTCGGCGGCCGCGCGCAACTGGGGTGGATCGAGCTGGCGCACCGGCTTGTCTGGCAGCCACACCTCGCACAGTCGCTGCGCAAAGCGCCGTGGCAGGACCTCGCCCAGCACGTTGCGCAGCTCGGTGGCCCCGCGCAGTTGCTTTTGTTCGCGCAGCCAGGCCTCGGCGTCATGGCCTGGCAGCAGGTCCAGGCGCAGATCATCGCCGGGCTGCCAGAACGAGGAGATCTGCAGGATCGCCGGCCCGCTGACGCCACGGTGGGTGATCAGCATGAAGTTGCGGAAACTGGCGCCATTGCAGTGCGCTTCGACCGGCACGGCCAGGCCGGACAGATCCTGCAGGCGTTCCTGATGCTTGCCGCTGAGGGTGAGCGGCACCAGCCCGGCGCGGGTAGGCAGCAGCTGATGACCGAATTGCCTGGCCAGCGTGTAGCCGAAGCCGCTCGCGCCCATGCTAGGAATCGACAGCCCGCCGGTCGCCACGATCAGCGCCTGCGCCTGCACGCGGCCTTGGCTGGTGTCCACGCTGAAGCCGTCGCTGTCGCGGCGCACCGCCTGCACCTCGCATTGGGTGCGAATCTGCACGCCGGCCGCCTCGCATTCGTCCAGCAGCATGCGCACGATCTGCTTGGACGACACATCGCAGAACAACTGGCCCAGCTCTTTTTCGTGATAGGCGATGCCGTGCTGCTCCACCATTTCCACGAACGCGCCCGGGGTGTAGCGGGCGAGGGCGGACTTGCAGAAGTGCCGGTTGGCCGAAACAAAATTGGCCGGGGTGGTGCCGGTATTGGTGAAGTTGCAGCGCCCACCGCCGGACATCAGGATCTTCTTGCCCACCTTGTTGGCGTGGTCGATCACCAGCACCTGCCGCCCGCGGCGGCCGGCCGTGAAGGCGCTCATCAGCCCGGCAGCGCCGGCGCCGATGACCAACACATCGCAACGCGTGCTCATTCCGCCGGGGCTTGTCGCACGATGGGCGTGAGCGTGACGGTGCCCTGGTCGGCCAGCATCTGCACTTCGCCGTCCTGGATGATCACGTCAAAGCGCATGCCGCGCTGAATCAGCGCTCCAAGCGCCTCGGTGGCCTGCGATTCGAGCTCCAGCACGCGCAGGTTGCGGTGCCGGCCGAGTGCGTTGGCATGCTTCTTCCACCAGGTCTCGGTGGCCTGGCCGCCGTACCCGATGACCACGACTTCCCGCGACCGGTTGCAGGCCTTGCGGACGCGGCTCTCGTCGGGCTGGCCCAGGTCGATCCACAGGTCGGGGTCGCCGGTGTAGTCGCGCCGCCACAGATCCGGCTCGTCGTCATTGCTCAGCCCGCGGCCGAACTCCAGGCGGTCGTCGGCGAACAGGGCGAAGGCCAGCAGGCGCACCATCAGGCGTTCGTCGGTTTCGGAAGGGTGCTGGGCCAGGGTCAGCGAATGGTTGGCGTAGTAGCCGCGATCCATGTCGCTGATCTGCAGTTCCGCCCTGCGGACGGTGGCGGTGAGAGCCATCGGGAAACCAGTTGCAAAGGGCGGTCATGATACGCCTGCGGGCTCCGCGCGCGGGTCTTCAAGGCCGGGCGGGTTGCCGTGCCAGCCAGCGATCCAGCTGCGCCGCGAACGCCTGGCGGTCGCGTGCGTGCAGCGCAGGCGGCCCGCCGGTGGCCACGCCGGCGCCGCGCAATTCCTCCAGAAAACCACGCACCGACAGGCGCTCGGCGATGCTGTCGCTGCTGAACGGCTCCCCGCGCGGACTGACCGCTGCGGCGCCGCGTTCCAGTACGCGCGCCGCCAAAGGAATGTCCTGCGTCACTACCAGATCGCCAGCGTTGACCCGCTCGGCGATCGCGTCATCGGCCGCATCCGGGCCGCCGGGCACCTGCAGCGCCCGCACATGGGCCAGGGTTGGCGTGCGCAGGAAATGGTTGGCGACCAAAGGTGACAGGGATGCCGGTGCGCTGGGCGGCGCGGAACAAAATGTCGCGAATGACCGCCGGGCAGGCGTCGGCGTCGACCCAGATCTGCGCAAGACCTGGCGGGAGTGGCGTATTCATCTAGGAAATCGGGAGGGAAATGGCCTGACAGGGGGTCAGAATGCGCCCGACAGCAAAACTTTTGTCCGAAGGTGTCGCTTTTTGCATAAAACACGAGTACTGTGCACCCACTGTGTTTGCAAGGGTCACCGTGAATCGTGGCCTGGTGTAGCTAGATCTCATTCGATCCCGCTCCATCGTTCCGCTTTACCAACGCCTGCAACTCAGTCTCAGCGCCGGTTTTTCGGTTGCTGCGATTTATCCATCTAAAAGTTCAGGAGTTAGTAAAATGTCAGATCGTCAGAACGGTGTCGTGAAGTGGTTCAATGATGCCAAGGGCTTCGGCTTCATCACCCCGGAAAGCGGCCCGGACCTGTTCGTGCATTTCCGTGCCATCCAGGGCACCGGCTTCAAGTCGCTGCAGGAAGGCCAGAAGGTCTCCTTCGTCGCCGTGCAGGGCCAGAAGGGCATGCAGGCTGACCAGGTGCAGGCGGTCTAATCCGTCTGCAACCGTAAGGTTGCCAAAAACGCCGGGCGCGCAAGCGTCCGGCGTTTTTTATTGTCTGCGATTTGTCGCGTTGACCGGCCTGCGCGTCCTGCCCTCCCGTGTGCACACCGGTGCTGGCGTGACGGATGCAGTGAGCACGGCAATGACGTATGCCTGGGTAGGATGTGCGTTTTCCGCACGCCGGCTCTCCCATGCTTACTGTCCACCACCTCAATAATTCCCGCTCGCAACGCGTGCTCTGGTTGCTGGAAGAACTGGCGTTGCCGTACCAGATCGTGCGCCACGAGCGCGACCCAAAGACCATGCTGGCGCCTCCGGCGTTGCGCGCGATCCATCCGCTGGGCAAGTCGCCGGTGGTGGTCGATGGTGGGCTGACCATTGCCGAGTCCGGCGCGATCCTGGAATACCTCACCGAGCGCTACGACACCGAATGCGCGCTGTCGCCGTCGGCGCGTCCAGCGGAGTCTGCCGAGCGCCTGCAATTTCGGTACTGGATGCATTACGCCGAAGGCTCGGCCATGCCGCCATTGCTGATGACGCTGATCTTTGGGCGCATCCGCTCAGCCCCGATGCCCTTTTTCGCCAAGCCCATAGCGCGCGCGATCGTCGATAAAGCGATGTCTGGCTTCGTCGGGCCGCAACTCAAGTTGCATATGGACTGGATGGAGCAATCGCTGAGCGATAGCGGCTGGTTCGCGGGTGAGCGCTTTACTGCGGCCGACATTCAGATGAGTTTCCCGGTGCAGGCGGCGGCTGCGCGGGGCGGCGGGCTGGAGGCCTACCCCAAGCTGCGCAGCTTTATCGAGCGCATTGAGGCGCGCCCGGGATATCAGGCTGCACTGAAGAAGGGCGGGCCGTTCGAGCTGCAGCGGGCCAAGCCCGCCACCTGAGTCGTTCGCAGCTAACCGGCTGACTTAGGTGTGCTGCCCGATTAGGCGGGCTCTCCCCTTAAGGAGCCTTGCAGTTACGCAGGAACTGCAGGGTGTCGCGCAGGGTTGGCGAATCGGCCGGATTTTTGCGCAGCGACAGCATCAGGCCCATGTGCCCCATGCCGGGATAAAACGTGGTGTTTGCCTGGACGCCGACGCGCCGTTCGGCAGCGGCCAGCGAGGTGCTGTTGCGTGGCTCCACGACGCGGTCGTCTTGTCCATGCAGCAGCAACATCGGCGGCTCGTCGCCGTCTGTGTGAACCACAGGCTGCGACGCGGCTTGCTGTGCAGGTGAGGTGCCGAAGACCTCGATGAGTTCGGGTTCGGTCATGGGTGAGAAATCATACGGACCGGCAAGTCCGACGAAACCGCACAGTTGTTGCGGACGCAGGCCCTGCGCCTGAAGCCACCTGCGATCCGTCACCAGCAGTCCGGCAATATGCGCGCCTGCCGAATGCCCCATCACCGCCACGCGTGTCGGGTCGCCGCCATAGGCCTGCGCATGTTGATAGCCCCATGCCGTTGCCTTTGCGGCATCGGTCATGAAGCCGTCCAGCCCGACCTGCGGATACTTGCGGTAATCGGCGACCAGCGCGACCACGCCCTGGCGCGCGAGCGAGCGGCCGACCCAGCTGTAGTTCTGGCGCGTGCCGCGCTTCCAGGTGCCGCCATAGAAGAACACCACCACCGGCGCATTGAGTGCGTTGCGCGGTTGATAAACGTCCAGCGCCAGCCCGAGGGCCGGGTCGAACACCTCGTTGCGGTGCTCGATCACACCCTCGCGACTGGTGGAGGCATTGATGCCGCTGAAGAACACGCTGCTGCAGGCGCTCAAGGTCAGCGAACCAAGTAGCACGAGGGCGGGGCGGAACCAGCGGGAAGCGCGTGAGGGCATGGGCGGTGTCGCTCAAAGAGAGTGTGCTGGGCGCGTGGTGACTGCAGGCAGGCCGAGCCTGCTTGGCAACGGTGCAGCAGGTGAAGATACGATGCCGGCGCGCGCTTGGATGCGCGCTGCGCGCATGCGAAGTTCATCGCCAGTGCCCTAGGCTTGCACGCATGACGCATCTTCAATTCGATAACCGTTTGCGCGCCCAGTTGCCGGGCGACCCGGAACAAGGCCCACGCCGCCGCGAAGTGCTGGCAGCCTGGTCTGCGGTGCGGCCGACGCCGGTCGCTGCGCCCACACTGCTGGCGTATTCGGCCGATGTGGCGCAGCGCCTGGGCCTGCGTGCCGAGGATCTTGCCAGCCCACAGTTTGCCGAGGTGTTTGGCGGCAATGCCTTGTATCCGGGAATGCAGCCGTGGGCGGTCAACTACGGTGGCCACCAGTTCGGGCATTAGGCAGGGCAGCTGGGCGATGGCCGCGCGATCTCATTGGGCGAGGCCATCGGGGTCGATGGCGGGCGCTACGAGCTGCAGCTCAAGGGTGCCGGGCCGACGCCGTATTCGCGTGGAGCGGATGGCCGTGCCGTGCTGCGTTCGTCGATCCGCGAATTCCTGTGCAGCGAGGCGATGCATTACCTGGGCGTGCCGACCACTCGCGCGTTGAGCCTGGTGGGCACCGGTGATGCAGTGGTGCGCGACATGTTCTACGACGGGCATCCGCGCCGCGAGCCGGGCGCGATCGTGTGCCGCGTGGCGCCCTCGTTCATTCGATTCGGCAATTTCGAACTGCCCGCCGCACGTGGCGACGTCGATCTGCTAAGGCAGTGGGTGGACTTCACCCTGGCGCGCGATTTCCCTGACTTGCCGGGCAGCGGTGAAGACCGTGTTGCCGCCTGGTTCGGCCACGTGTGCGAGCGCACTGCGGTGATGGTCGCGCACTGGATGCGCGTGGGCTTCGTGCATGGGGTGATGAATACCGACAACATGTCCATCCTGGGACTCACCATCGACTACGGCCCCTACGGCTGGGTGGACGATTACGACCCGGATTGGACGCCCAACACCACCGATGCGCAGGGTCGCCGTTATCGCTTCGGCACCCAGCCGCAGGTGGCGTACTGGAATCTGGGGCGGCTGGCCCAGGCGCTGTCGCCGCTGTTCGGCGATGCGGCGCCCTTGCACGCCGGGCTGGACCAGTTTCGTGACACCTACCTGGCCTGTGACCGGCGCGATACCGCGGCCAAGCTGGGGCTGGCCGAGTGCCAGGACGAGGATCTGCAGCTGATCGACGACCTGCGTGCGCTGATGCGCGAAGCGGAGATGGACATGACGCTGACCTTCCGTGGCCTGGTGGATCTGTCGCCGCAGCAGCCGGATGCTTCTGTGCTGCGTGAGGCCTTCTACGACGAGACCAAGCGTGCTGCGCAGGCGCCAGCGCTGGGCGCCTGGCTGCAGCGGTATGCCGCACGTTGCCTGCAGGACGGCGCGTCAGATGCGGTTCGCGCTTCGCGGATGCGGGCGGCCAACCCGCGCTACGTGCTGCGCAATTATCTGGCGCAGCAGGCGATCGACCAGGCCGAGCAGGGCGATCTGTCGGGCGTGCACGCGCTGCTGGAGGTCATGCAGCGCCCGTACGACGACCAGCCCAGGCGCGAGTCATTCGCAGCTAAGCGCCCGGACTGGGCGCGGGACCGCGCGGGATGCTCGATGTTGTCCTGCAGTTCCTGACGCGCTCATGTCGGCAGCGGTCGTCGGCGCCGCACAGTCGGTCCGCTCGCCTAGAATAGAGCGCTCCCACTGGCCACGACCGCCATGAACGACTGCAGCCGCTGCGCCGGTTCCACCTCTTCCGGACCGGCCCACTGGTCGGGCCGGATCCGCGACATCGCCGATTTTCCCAAGCCGGGTATCGTGTTCAAGGACATCACACCGCTGCTGTCCGATGGCCCGGATTTCGCTTCTGCGCTGGATGAAATGGCGCAGCCCTGGCGCACCACGCCGCTGGATGCGGTGCTGGGCATCGAGGCGCGGGGCTTCATTCTGGGCGCGGCGTTGGCGCGCGAGCTGCGCACTGGCTTCGTGCCGGTGCGCAAACCGGGCAAATTACCCGGGCGCACGTTGATCCAGGAATACGCGCTGGAATACGGCACCGATCGCATCGAGATGCATGAGGATGCGCTGCCGCGTGGTGCACGGGTCTTGATTGTCGACGACGTGCTCGCCACCGGCGGCACCCTGCGTGCGGCCTTGGGCCTGGCCGCGCAGCTGGAGCTGGAAATCGTCGGCGCGGCGGTGCTGGTCGAGCTGCAGGCCCTGCAGGGCCGCAGCAAATGGCTCAACGATGTGCCGCTGCTGGCGACGCTGAGCTACTGAGCAAGGGATCGCTGTACCGGTGCAGCGGCCACGCCGCTGCGCCGTCGAGCCCACCTGCGTGGGCTCCCTGATTCGGCTAGACGCGCTGCCTAGAGCTTGGTGACCCGGAAGCGGCGGCCCTTGATCTTGCCGGCCTGCAGATGGGTCAGTGCACGAGCGACCTGCGCCCGCGCAATCGCCACGTACGAGCGGGTGGGGTAGATGGCGATCTTGCCGATCGCCGCGCCTGACAACCCTGCTTCGCCGGTCAATGCGCCCAGAATGTCGCCGGCGCGCAGTTTGTCGGTCTTGCCGCCGTCGATGCGCAGCGTGGTCATCGCCGCCAGCGGCAACTGCGCCGGGCGTGCGGTGGCCAGCGGTGCGCGCGACCACTTGAGCGGCTGGCCGTGCTCGGCCTCCAGTGCCTGCGCACGGGCGCTTTCGCGCGGCGCCACCAGGCTGAGTGCCAGGCCATGTTTGCCGGCGCGCGCAGTCCGGCCGATGCGGTGGCGGTAGGTTTCGGTGTCGGTGGGCAGCTCGTAATTCACCACCGCCGCGAGGTCTTCCACATCCAGGCCGCGCGCGGCCACGTCACTGGCAACCAGTACGTTGCAGCTGCGATTGACGAAGCGCACCAGCACCTCGTCGCGGTCGCGTTGCTCCATGTCGCCATGCAATGCCAGCGCGGAGAACCCGAACTCCTGCAGCGAGCCGGCCACTTCGTCCACTTCCTTGCGGGTATTGCAGAACACCACGCTGGATTCGGGATTGAAGCGCAGCAGCAGCCCGGCCACCGCCTTCTGCCGATAAGTGGGGTCCACTTCGAAGAACTGCTGGTCGATCTCCGGTGCGTTGTCCGCACCTTCCACGGTGATTTCCACCGGGTCCTTCAACAGCTCGCGCGCCAGTGTGCGGATGATGTCGGGGAAGGTCGCCGAGAACAGCAGGCTCTGGCGGTGTTTGTCGCAGCGGCTGGCGATCTCGCGGATGGGTTCTTCAAAGCCCATGTCGAGCATGCGGTCGGCCTCGTCCAGCACCAGCGTGCGCACGCCGCCCAGATGCAGGGCGCGTTTGCGCGCCAGTTCCTGGATGCGGCCGGGCGTGCCGACCACGACCTGCGGGTCGTGCGCTTCGAGCGATGCCAGCTGCGGACCAAGCGGCATGCCGCCGGTGAGCACCAGCAACTTCATGTTGGGAATGCCGGTGGCCAGCTTGCGCAGTTGCTTGCCGACCTGGTCTGCCAATTCGCGCGTGGGGCACAGCACCAGCGCTTGCGCACGGGTCAGTGCCGGGTCGAGCTTTTGCAGCAGACCCAGCCCGAACGCGGCGGTCTTGCCGCTGCCGGTGGGCGCCTGGGCAATCACATCCAGCCCCTGGAGGATCGGCGGCAGGCTCTGCGCCTGGATCGGCGTGAGGGTGGTGTAGCCCAGGGCATCGATGCCGGGGGCCAAGGCTGGCGAGAGCGGCAGCGCGGAGAATTCGTTCATGGCGCATTTTAGCCCGGGATTGGGCATTAGGGATTTGGGATTCGTCACCGCGACAGCCGCGCTCTTGCCAATCCCGAATCCCCAATCACCAATCCCGTACAATTGCGCCATGCCTTTAATCACTCTGCAAAGCGTCGACTACAGCGTCGGCGGCCCGTTGTTGCTGGAAAAAACCGACCTGACGATCGAGCCGGGCGAGCGTATCGCCCTGATCGGCCGCAACGGTGCCGGCAAATCGACCCTGATGAAATTGATTGCCGGCGAGCTCAAGCCCGATGACGGCGAAGTGCGCGTGCAGCAGGGCGTGCGGATCGCGCGGTTGGAGCAGGAGGTTCCGCAGGGAACCGGCGGCAGCGTGTTCGACGTGGTAGCCGACGGGCTGGGTGAACTGGGTCACTGGCTGGCCGAGTTCCATCAACTCAGCCACGCCGAGGTCTTCGATGCCGAAGCCTTCGGCAAGGTGCAGGCCAAGATCGATGCGGCCGAGGGCTGGGCGCTGGATCAGCGCGTCAGCGAAACGTTGACCAAGCTCGATCTTGACGGCGATGCGGAGTTCGCGCGGCTGTCCGGCGGCATGAAGCGGCGCGTGCTGCTGGCACGCTCGCTGGTGGCTTCGCCGGACGTGCTGCTGCTCGACGAGCCGACCAACCACCTGGATATCGAAGCCATCGATTGGCTGGAAACCTTCCTCAGGGGCTGGAACGGCAGCGTGCTGTTCGTTACCCATGACCGGCGCTTTCTGCGCGCGTTGGCCACGCGCATCGTCGAGATCGATCGCGGCCAGGTCACCAGCTGGCCGGGCGACTGGGCCAATTACGAGCGCCGGCGCGAAGAGCGGCTCAATGCGCAGGCGCAGGAAAATGCGCGCTTCGACAAGATGCTTGCGCAGGAAGAGATCTGGATCCGTCAGGGCATCAAGGCGCGCCGCACGCGCGACGAAGGCCGCGTGCGACGGCTGGAATCGATGCGCAACGAGCGCGTGCAGCGCCGCGATCTCACCGGCAATGTGCGCATGGAAGTCTCGCAGGGCGAGTCGTCCGGCAAGAAGGTGATCGAAGCCAAGGAAGTCACCTTTGCGTTCGGCGCGCGCACGATGGTCAAGGACTTCTCCAGCATCATCCAGCGTGGCGACCGCATCGGCCTGATCGGCCCTAACGGTAGCGGCAAGACCACCTTGCTCAAGCTGCTGCTGGGTGACCTGCAGCCGCAGCAGGGCGAGATCCGCATCGGTACCAATCTGCAGATTGCTTATTTCGACCAGTACCGCGCCACCTTGCGCGAGGACTGGAGCGCGATCGAAAACGTGGCCGAAGGGCGCGACTTCATCGAGATCAACGGCAAGCGCAAGCACGTGCACGCGTATCTGCAGGATTTCCTGTTCACGCCCGAGCGTGCACGTGCGCCGATCACGCGCCTGTCCGGTGGTGAGCGCAATCGCTTGCTGCTGGCGCGCCTGTTCGCGCAGCCGTCTAACCTGCTGGTAATGGACGAACCGACCAACGACCTGGACGTGGAAACGCTGGAGCTGCTGGAAGAGCTGCTCGGCGAATACACCGGCACCTTGCTGTTGGTCAGCCATGACCGCGACTTCCTCGACAACGTGGTCACCTCCACGCTGGTGATGGAAGGCGATGGCCTGATCGGCGATTACGTCGGCGGATACAGCGATTCGCTGCGCCAGCGGCGCACCGCGCCCGCCAATGCGATGGCGGTGGCCAAGGCCTCGGCAACTGCAGCGGCGACCACGCCGGTGGCCGCTGCTGCACCGGTGCCGGCTGTAGCCGAGGAGGCTGCGCCCAAGCGCAAACTCAGCTACAAGGAAGCGCGCGAGCTGGAGCAACTGCCGGCGCTGATCGAGACCCTGGAGCAGCAGGTCGCCGCATTGACCGACGCCATGAACGACCCGGCGTTCTATCAGCGCGACAGCGCAGCGATGACCGCACACACTGCCGCCCTCAACGATGCGCAAGCGCAGCTGGATGCGGCCTACGCACGCTGGAGCGAGCTGGATCGCTGAACAAGTGTGCGGGGCAGGTGACGCCGATACGCACGAGCTGCGTCGGCGTAGCAGCTGTCTTGAACGTCAGTCGCAGGCGCTTGCCGGCGCGACGAAGGCGGCAAAGCTGCGTCCGCGCGCCGCCCAGGTGGTGGCAGCTTCGTCGAGGATGTCGAGCAGGCTGTCGCGGTCGGCCGGTGCGTGGGTGGCCAATGCATCGGCACCATCGAGCAACAGCGCGTAGCCGCGTGGTGCCGGCAGCCAGCTGAGATCGCGCAGGGCATCGCTCAACGCGTCCCAATTACGACCGAAGCCAGGCGGGAAATCGAGCTGGATTGCCAGGCGCATCAGCAGGGTGCGTTTGTCGGCGCAGGCCGCCAAATCCACCCGCAGGATGCGCAGCCCGGCATCGCGTGCCAGGGCGGCCATGGTGTCCAGGTCCTGGGTCTGCGCCTTATACACGCCGGACTGCTGTGGGTCGGATAGATCCAGCGCAAAGTCGCCTGCACTCATGGTGCCTGCTCCGGGGTGGGGCCCTGGAAGGATTTGAAATTGGCGTAGTGATCGTCGCTGTAGTACCAGCTCTGCGGCGGCGTGCCGCCGGTGACGATCCGGCGTGCGCCGCGATCTGCGCTGCCGGGCGTGTCCACGGTGTACTCGTGGTAATAGCCGCGCGGCCGTTCCGGCAGCCGCTGCTCACGATTGCCGAACACCGCGCCGTCCTGCGGATACGGAAACGGCCCGCCGCGTTGTATCAACACGATGGTTGCCATGGCTTCGGTCGGCAGGAATGCCGGCAGCCGCGGCACCTGGCGCGCCGACGTTACGGCTGGTGCGGCAGCCACAGGTGCCGACAGTTGCGGGGCGAACTGCGGCTTGGGCGTCTGCACGACACGCATGACCCAGAGCCCGGCCACAAGCAGGACGATGGCGACGATCAGCAAGGCGGGTTTGCGCATGGGTGGTCCGAAGCGAAAGAGGCAACCGCAGCCATGGCGGATGAGAGACCAAGTATGCCGTCGCGCGACTGTGTCGACTTTGAACGTGGCGGCGGGGAAGGGCACGCCCGGTTCACGCCGAAGTAACCGGGGCATGGTGCAAGGTGTGCAGCCGAGGAACTGCGGCACTGCGCAGGTGATGGGATGAAGTTTCCCTCGCCTCACCCTTGGTAAGCGCAGTCCAGGTCCTTACCATCTACCCCGCAACGCCCGGTCTTTTGCCGGGCGGCAAGTCCAGGAGACCCTCATGGCTTATACCCTTCCGCAGTTGCCCTACGCTTACGACGCGCTGGAACCGAACATCGATGCGCAGACGATGGAAATCCATCACACCAAGCATCACCAGACCTACATCAACAACGTCAATGCGGCGCTGGAAGGGACCGAGTACGCCGACCTGCCGGTTGAGGAGCTGGTCTCCAAGTTGAAGAGCCTGCCGGAAAACCTGCAGGGCCCGGTGCGTAACAACGGTGGTGGCCATGCCAACCATTCGCTGTTCTGGACCGTGATGTCCCCCAACGGCGGCGGCGAGCCCAAGGGCGAGGTCGCCAAGGCGATCGACAAGGACATCGGCGGTTTCGAGAAGTTCAAGGAAGCCTTCACCAAGGCCGCGCTGAGCCGTTTCGGTTCGGGCTGGGCATGGTTGAGCGTCACCCCGGACAAGAAGGTCGTGGTCGAAAGCACCGCCAACCAGGACAGCCCGCTGTTCGAAGGCAACACGCCGATCCTGGGCCTGGACGTGTGGGAACACGCCTATTACCTGAAGTATCAGAACCGTCGCCCGGACTACATCGGCGCGTTCTACAACGTGGTGAACTGGGACGAAGTCGAGCGCCGTTACCACGCCGCGATCGCCTGAGTCTGCGCTGATGCTGTAACGCAAGAAGGCCAGGAGCGATCCTGGCCTTCTTCGTTTATTGCGGTCTGTCGTGTAGGAGCGACCTTGGTCGCGAGGAGGCGTTACTCCGGGGAGGCTCCATCGCGCGCGAGCGCGCTCCTACGATTGCCGGAGCGCTGATTAAAATGTGTTGGCGAATGTAGGTGAGTAGCCAGCGTTCACGCTGTAACGCAAGAAGGCCGGGAGCGATCCCGGCCTTCTTCGTTTATTGCGGTCTGTCGTGTAGGAGCGACCTTGGTCGCGAGGAGGCGTTACTCGGGAAAGCTCCGTCGCGCGCGAGCGCGCTCCTACGATTGCCCGGGTGCCGGTCAGAACTTCGAATCGAATTCGCGTGCGTAGCCGGTGTTGACGATCACCTTCTGCAGTGCGTCGCTGATCTTGATGTTGCCCGCCACGATCTGCTGCGTTTCCGGGCCCATGTTGTCCATGCGCGGCGGGGTGGCGCCCTTGTAGTCGCAAACGCGGCCACCGGCTTCGCGCACCAGCAGCACGCCGGCCGCGATGTCCCAGGCTTTGACGCCGGCTTCGAAATACGCATCGGCACGGCCGCAGGCGACATAGGCCAGGTCCAGCGCGGCCGAGCCGGTACGGCGCACGTCTTCTGCCTGCACCAGCAGCGCGTCCACGCACTTGAGCTGGGCGCTGGCGCGTGCGCGCTCGCGCGGCGGGAAACCGGTGTGGACCATCGCGCCTTCCAGATCCTTGCGCTCGGCAATGCGAATACGGCGATCGTTGAGCACTGCGCCTGCGCCACGGTTGGCAGTGAACAGCTCGTTGCGCAACGGGTCGAAGATCACCGCGTCGGTCGGCTCGCCATTTTCCACCAGCGCAATCGACACGCAGTAATGCGGGAAGCCGCGCAGGTAGTTGCTGGTGCCGTCGAGCGGGTCGATGACCCAGGTGTAGCGGCCACTCTTGCCGCCCTGCACGCCGCCTTCTTCGCCAAACACGGCGTACTCGGGGTAGCCGCGCTTGAGTTCCTTGATGATGACCTTCTCGGCGTCGGCATCGACTTCGCTGGCGTAGTCCATGCGGCCCTTCTGCACCACGTTGAGGGCATCGAGCTTGTTGATACCGCGCAACAGCACATTGCCGGCGAGGCGGGCGGCTTTGACCATGACGGTGACGGCGGGTTTCTGCATGGTTAAAGCTCCCGTGAAGGCAGAATCGGAAATGGCGAAGGTAAAAGAGCGGTCCGGCGCGAAAGCCGGCTGCGCAGTTTACCATCTACGGTCGAACTGCTCCCCAATCTCCGTTCATGTCCGTCAGTCAGCGCATCCGTTTTGTTCTCGTCGGTACCCAGCATCCAGGCAACATCGGCGCCGCCGCGCGCGCGATGAAGACCATGGGGCTGACGCGCCTGGTGTTGGTCGCACCGGAAAAGGCACTCGATGAAGATGCCTACCGCCGCTCTGCTGGCGCCGAAGACGTGCTCAGCGATGCACCGATCTTCGAGACGCTGGCCGAGGCGGTGGCGGACTGCACGCTGGTGATCGGCTGCACGGCGCGCGCGCGCCGGGTAGCGCTGGAAGAGTTGGCGCCGGACGTGGGCGCGGGCCGCGCCTGGGCCAAGGCGGCCGAACCGGCCGAGGTGGCGATCGTGTTCGGGCGCGAGCGCACCGGGCTGACCAATGACGAATTGCAGCTCTGCCATGCGGCCGTGCATATCCCCTCCGACCCGCAGTTCAGTTCGCTCAACCTGGCTTCGGCGGTGCAGGTGCTGGCTTACGAGATGCGCCTGGCACAGCTTGCGGCAGAGGCCACGCCCGCCGCACCGGCCGCGCCGGCCGCGGACAGCGCTGGCCCACGTGAGCTGCCGGCCAGCCATGCGCAGATGGAAGGGTTGTTCGGCCAACTGGGCCAGACCCTGGACGAGATCGACTTCCATAAGGGCCGTGCGCCGGATTCGGCAATGCGCAAGTTGCGTCGGCTGCTGCTGCGCGCGGAAATGACCGAGCAGGAAGTGCGTCTGCTGCGCGGCATCCTGGCCGATGCCCAGCGCATGGCGGGGCTGGCGCGCCAGGCCGGAACCTGACGGCTGTCACAACCTGGAAGATTCGGCTAAGGTGTCGGCGACTCTAGGGGAGTAGCTGGTTTGCGCGGTCTACGATGCTGTCTGATTGCGTGGCTGCTGGCCTGCGCAAGTTTCGCCGCGACGGCTGCGGCAGCGCCTTCTTCGGTCCTGGTTCTGGGGCGTATCAGCGATGATCCGGCCACCCATTACGATCAACTCAAGCCGCTGCTGGACTATGTGGTGCCGCGCATGCGCGGGGTCGGCATCCGCAGTGGCGAGATCCTGATGGCGCCGGATGCGCGCCAGATGGCCAGTTACCTGCGCCGTGGCCGGGTGGACTGGGTCAGCGAAACCGCCGGTGCGGCGATGCTGCTGGAGCAGCGCGGCAGCGCACATCCATTGTTGATGACCGAACGTAGCGGGGTGCGCGACTTCCACACCGTGTTTTTCGTGCGGCGCGACAGCCCGATCCGTTCGCTGGCGCAGTTGCGTGGCCACACCCTGGCGCTGCAGAACGCCTCGTCCACCAGTGGCTACCTGGTGCCGATGCTGGAGCTGGTGCGCAATGGCCTGGCCTGCGATGTGCTGCTGTCGCCCGACGATACCCAGGTGCTCGGTTCGGTGGGTTACCTGTTGGTCGGCTCGAAGTTGAACATCGCCGCCTTTGTGCACAAACGGCTGATCGACGCCGGCGCTTTCAGTAACCTCGATTGGGACGACGAGCGCCACCTGCCGCCCACGTTCAAGCGTGAGTTCCGCATCGTGCACCGCAGTGCGCCGGTGCCGCGCGCGGTGGAGATGGTGCGTACCGGCATCGATCCGGCGGTGGAGAGGCGCCTGCGCGCGGTGCTGCTGCAGGCCGCCGCCGACCCACAGGCCGGCCCGGCGTTGAAGCGCTTTTTCGGCACCACGGCGTTCCATCCCGTGGACGCGCCCAGCCGCGCGCGCCTGGAGGCGTTGCGCAACGGGCTGCAACAGGTCAGGACGCAGGTGGAATGACGCAGGTGCGCTTTGGATTGCAGGCCCGGTTCCTGCTGGTGATGGCGCTGACGCTGTTGTTGGTCGGCGCCATCCTGGCTTCGCTGTTGCAGCGGCAAAGTTCGATGCAGCGCGAGGTGCGCAGCCTGAGTGCGCAGATCCTGCATGAGTTGTTCGACCGCAGCCTGCGCACGCGTGGCGAGACCCTGGCCACCGAGCTGGCCTCGGGCCTGGCCAACCCGCTGTACTACTCGGATCTGGCGGCGGTGGGCGCGCTGGTGCGCAACGCCTCGCGCCAGCAGGTGGTGAGCTACGTGCTGGTGTTCGACCGCCGCGGCCGGCTGGTGCACGACGGCAGCGCCACGCTGCAGGGCTATGGCCAGCCCATGCAGGACCCGCTCGCTGCCAAGGCGATCGCCGCGCCGGCCCTGCTGTTGCAGTCTTCGCCGGAAGTGCTGGATGTGACGGTGCCGATCAAGGTCGGCGACCAGCGCATCGGCGGCGTACGGGTGGGCATGTCGCGCGAGCGCGTGCGCAAGATCGAATCCAGCGCCAACCTCACCCTGGTGCAGAATCTCAATGCGATCGGCAAGCGCGATCTGGGCTGGCTGCTGGTACTGCTGGCAGCGCTGGTGGCGCTGGGCATCCTGCTGGCCATCTATGTGCAACGCACGCTGGTGGCACCGGTGCGCCTGCTGGCGGCGGCGGCGCGGCAGATCGAACGTGGCGACTATCTGGTGCAGCTGCCGCCGCATCCGCGCAATGACGAAATCGGCGAGTTGATTTCCGCGTTCGGGCGCATGAGCGAAAGCATTGCCCGGCACGATCGCGAGGTGCGCCACATGGCCTACACCGACGCGCTGACCGGGCTGACCAACCGCCTGGGCTTCCGCGAAGGCCTGGACCATCTGCTGCACACCGCACGCAGTACCGACAGCAAGCTGGCGCTGTTGTTCGCCGACATCGACGACTTCAAACGGGTCAACGACACCCTGGGCCACGAGGCCGGGGACGAAGCGCTGCTGCAGTTCTCCAGCCGCATCAGCCGTGCGGTGGCGGCACTGGGCGGCGATGACGCGATCCTGGCGCGGTTCGGCGGCGATGAGTTCGTGATCCTGCTGCAGAGTGGCGATGTGACCTTGCTCGCCGCGCAGCTGGCCGACCGCCTGGTGCATGAGTTGAGCCGCCCGTTGAACGTGCAGGGACGCGAGGTGTTTTTGGGCACGTCGATCGGCATCACCTTGTTCCCGGACGATGCCAACGACGCCACGGCGCTGCTGAAGAATGGCGACATTGCGATGTACCAGGCCAAGGTGGCCGGCAAGAATTGCCACCGGTTCTACAGCCGCGCAGCCGACCATGCGGTGGAGCGCCGCGTGCACATGGAGCACGAGTTGCGGGGTGCCTGGGAGCGTGATGAGTTGCGGTTGGTCTATCAGCCGATCTACCGCACCAGCGACCGCGTGCTGGTGGGTGTGGAGGTGTTGTTGCGCTGGCAGCACCCGGCGTTGGGCACGATTCCGCCGTCCACCTTCATCGACATCGCCGAGCAGAGTGGGTTGATCGAGGTGATCGGCCCCAAGGTGCTGCGTGCGGCCTGCCTGGAAGCGGCCAAATGGCCGGTGGTGGGCGAGGGCTTGTTCATTTCGGTCAATGTTTCGCCGCGGCAGCTGCGCAGTGGCGACCTGATCGACACCGTGGCCGAGTGCCTGGCCGAATCCGGCCTGCCGGCCGCGCGCCTGCATCTGGAGCTCACCGAGACCGCGGTGATCGGCGACGAGATGATGGCCGCAAGCCTGCTCGATCAATTGCACCGCACCGGGGTGAAGGTGTGGCTGGACGATTTCGGCACCGGCTTTTCCGGCCTGAGCCATCTGCGCCAGGTGCCGGTGGATGGCGTCAAGATCGACAAGAGCTTCATCGCCGATCTGCAGCGCGACCCCGACGACCTCGCCCTGACCACGGCCATCATCGGCATGGCGCATTCGCTGGGGATCACCGTGGTGGCCGAGGGCATCGAGCAGGAAGCGCAGTTCAACCTGTTGCGCGACCGCGGCTGCGACCTGGGCCAGGGCTACTGGTTCAGCCGCCCGTTGAGCCCGGCCGACATGGTCAAGCTGATCGCGGCGGGCTGACGAGTGCCTCAACCGGCTTGATGACAGCGTCTGTGCTTGGTGTCGCCTAACCGACTGCTGAGCAGTGCGGCTAGCCACGTAGGAGCGCACCTGTGCGCGATGGGGCTTTCACGGTAACGCCGGTCGCGCCCAAGCGCGCTCCTAGGGGATGGAGGGTGCCCGGTCGCACCCGGATGCGCTCCCACGAGATGGTGGTTTGGTTTATTTCCGTGCAGGCGAGCGAGTGCGCTCAACCGATGGGATTGCGCCGCATCTTGTCGGCGTTACCTAATCGATTGCAGAGCAGCGCGGCTAGCTACGTAGGAGCGCACCTGTGCGCGATGGGGCGTTCCCGGTAACGCCGGTCGCGCTCAAGTGCGCTCCTACGGGATGTGGGGGTGGTTTGTTTCCCCGCAGGCGAGCGGAAAGCTGCGCTCTACATGCCACTCCCATGCGCCACCGAGGTATTTACAGTGGCCGCTTTCCCGTATCGCCGGGAATCTCGCGCACCAGGCGCGGCACCAGATAGCCGGACAGGCGCGTTGCCAGCTCGGCATGCAGCGCACGGGCGCGTGCGTCGTCGACTTCGAAATGCGCCACGCCGGCCACGCGGTCCAGCTGATGCAGGTAGTACGGCAGCACGCCGGCGGCGAAGCTGCGCTCGCTCAGCGCCGCTAGTGCGTCCACGCTGTCGTTGACGCCGCGCAGCAGCACCGCCTGGTTGAGCAGCTGTGCGCCGGCACCACGCAGCGCGTGCAGTGCGGCGTCGACCTCGGCATCGAATTCATTGGCGTGGTTGGCGTGGATCACGAAGGCCACCGGCCACGGCAGGCTGCGCAGCCACGCCAGCAGCGGCGCATCCACGCGTTCGGGCAACACCACCGGCAGCCGGCTGTGGATGCGCAGGCGCTTGAGATGCGGGATGGCGGCCAAGGCGTCGGTGAGCTCGGCCAGCTTGGGCGTGGTCAGCGACAACGGGTCACCGCCGGAGAGCAGTACCTCGTCGATGTCCGGATCGGCGGCGATCGCCGCCACGGCCTCGCGCCAGCCATCGCGGGCGGCGGTTTCCTCGGCGTAGGGGAAATGGCGGCGGAAGCAGTACCGGCAATGCACCGCGCAGCTGCCGGTGGCGATCAGCAGAGCCCGGCCGCGGTATTTCTGGATCACCCCGGTGGTGGTGCGGGCGGCGCCATCGCCCACCGCGTCGAGCGCAAAGCCAGGCACCACGCGCATCTCCGCATCCAGCGGCAATACCTGGCGCAACAGCGGGTCGGTCAGGTCTCCCGGGCGCATGCGCGCCACGAAGCTGCGCGGCACACGCACGGCGAACTGGGCCGCGGCGTCCTCGCTGATGCCCGCCGCCTGCGCGTCCAGCCCCAGCAGCGCCAGCAGCTCACGCGGGTCGCGCACGGCCTGCCGCCACAGCTGTTGCCAGCGCGGGGGCTGCAGGGCGGGCGGTGTGGATGGCTGTAAGGCGAGAGGGGCTGCGGTTATCATGTGCGGTCACAAAAGCAATGCCCGCCGGTTGCGGCGGGCGCCCCATTCTAATCCGGCCGGCCAGGAAGTGGCGGGCCGTCGCCTTATCGAGGAGCTGCACCATGGCCACTGTTGGCATGAACGACGTCAAGAACGGCATGAAGATCCTGGTCAACAACGAACCGGCGGTCATCACCGAGACCGAATACGTCAAGCCGGGCAAGGGCCAGGCCTTTACCCGCATGAAGTACCGCTTCATCAAGTCCGGCCGCGTGGTGGAAATGACCATGAAGGCCACCGATGACGTGGAAGTGGCCGACGTGGTCGATACCGACATGCGTTACCTGTACACCGATGGCGAGTACTGGCACTTCATGGACCCGGAATCCTTCGAGCAGGTGCAGGCCGACAAGGCCGGCATGGGCGGCGCGGAGAAGTGGCTCAAGGGCGAAGAAGACTGCATCGTGACCTTGTGGAACGGCGCCCCGATCTGGGTGCAGCCGCCGAACTTCGTCGAGCTGAAGATCACCGAGACCGACCCGGGCGTGCGTGGCGATACCTCTGGCGGCGGCGGCAAGCCGGCCACCCTGGAAACCGGTGCGGTGGTGCGCGTGCCGCTGTTCGTCAACCAGGACGAAGTGATCAAGGTCGACACCCGCTCGGGCGAGTACTCGGCGCGCGTCAAGTAATCCCGATGCACCTGGGACGCCGGTCCGGCCGAGCAGTACGCAGTGCCAGTGTCCTGATGGTGCTGAGTGGCACGCTTGCGGCGTGCCCGGTGTTTGCGCAAACGGTAGCAACCGCCTGCGATGCGCAGAGCGTAGCGGCGGTGGCCGCGGTTGCCGCCTCCGGTGTGGTGGGTGGCGCTGCAGCGGCGGTGCCGGCGGAACGTGCCGTGGCGCAGACCTGCAAGCCGTGGCCGTACGATCCCTCCATCCGCTTGGCGGCAATCGCGTTTGCTGGCGATGCCACTACCCCGGCTGGCGAGCGCGACCTGGAGTTGCGTATTGCAATGCTCGATGCCGGTAGTGGCGAGGTGGTGGCGTTGTATGCCCAGGCAATGGGCGAGGATGCCAGCCTGGAACTTGCGGCCGATAGCCTGCGCCTGGATACCGCGCGCTATGACCTGGCCAAAGGCGTGCGCGCGTTTGGTGTCGTGGTGCACAGCGTCGCGCGTGGCGCCAGTTGCCCGGATTTCGACAGCGACGACGCATTGACCTTGCTGGTCCGCGAAGGGCGCCGGCTACGCCCGGTGCTGCAGCAGAACCTGACTGTCTGGCGACAGGTACAAGGCGAGCTATGCAACTGGGGGAAGGCAGGCGTGGTGACCGAGCGCGGCACCTTGACGCTGTCGATGGACACGCCGGTCCACGCCGGCTACTCCGACATCGCGCTGACCGCAAACGTGGTGACCTCCACCACGGTTGAGGGCGCACAAGACACCGAACGCACGCGCCGCCAACGCCAAGTGTTGCGCTACGACGGCATGCGCTACGTGCCTGTGTCACGCTCCACCGACTCCTGGCCGTTCGGCAACTAACTTCAATGGATCCGCTCATGACCAACGCCCCGCCCGAACCCTGCGACCTGCTGATCGAGGCCGGCTATGTGGTGCCGATCGAACCGCATGCGGTGGTGCTTGAAGACCACGCGGTGGCGGTCAGCAACGGTGTCATCGTTGCCGTGCTGCCAACGGCCGACGCACGCGTGCGTTTCGCGCCGGCACGCACCGTGTCGCGCCCCGACGCGGCGCTGATGCCCGGCCTGGTCAACGCGCACACGCACAACCCGATGACGCTGCTGCGCGGCGTGGCCGACGATCTGCCGCTGATGGTGTGGCTGCAGCAGCACATCTGGCCGGTGGAAGCGGCAGTGATCGGCCCGGAATTCGTCGCCGATGGCACCACCCTGGCGATCGCCGAGATGCTGCGCGGCGGCACCACCTGCGTCAACGAGAACTACTTCTTTGCCGACGTGCAGGCCGCTGTCTACAAGCAGCATGGCTTCCGTGCGCTGGTGGGCGCGGTGATCATCGATTTCCCCACCGCCTGGGCCTCGTCGGACGACGAATACTTCGCACGTGCCGGCGAGCTGCACGACCAGTGGCGCGACGACCCGCTGATCAGCACCGCGTTTGCACCGCATGCGCCGTACACGGTGAACGATGCCAACTTCGAGCGCGTACGCATGCTGGCCGACCAGCTGGACATGCCGGTGCATCTGCACACGCACGAAACCGCGCAGGAAGTGGCTGATTCGGTGGCGCAGTATGGCCAGCGCCCGCTGGCACGGCTGGATCGTCTGGGCCTGGTCAACGACCGCCTGATTGCGGTGCACATGACCCAGCTCACCGAGGCCGAAATCCACCTGTGCGCCGAGCGCGGTGTCAGCGTGGTGCACTGCCCCGAATCCAATCTCAAGCTGGCCTCGGGCTTTTGCCCGGCGTGCGCGCTGCAACGCGCCAGCGTGAATCTGGCGATCGGCACCGACGGCTGCGCCAGCAACAATGACCTGGACATGTTCAGCGAGAACCGCACCGCGGCGATCCTGGCCAAGGCAGTGGCCAACGATGCCACCGCGCTGGATGCGGCCACCACCTTGCGCGCCGCCACCTTGGGGGGCGCACGCGCACTCGGCTTTGGCGACCGCATCGGCTCGATCGAGGTGGGCAAGCAGGCCGACCTGGTTTGCGTGGATCTGTCCGCGCTGGAAACCCAGCCGCTGCATCACGTGTTGTCGCAGCTGATCTATGCCGCCGGCCGCCACCAGGTGACCGATGTGTGGATCGCCGGCAAGCCCAAGCTGGTGCAACGCGAGCTCATCGACATGGATACCGCTGCCCTGGTCGCCAACGCGCGCCAGTGGCGCGACCGTATCCGCACCGTCCGCGCCTGAGCGCGGCCATCGCATCACGGAGAGCCACATGAATCCGAACCCGCAATCCACATCGTCCAATTTCCACCAGACCGAGCTGGACAAGTTCGCTGCGCTGGCCAACCGCTGGTGGGATGTCGACGGCCCGCAGAAGCCGCTGCATGCGCTCAATCCGGTGCGGCTGGACTACGTGGCCGCGCGGGTTGCGCTGCCAGGCGCACGCGTGCTCGACGTCGGCTGCGGTGGCGGCCTGCTCAGTGAAGCGATGGCGCGCCTGGGCGCGCAGGTCACCGCGATCGACCTGGCGCCGGAGCTGGTGAAAGTGGCGCGCCTGCACAGCCTGGAATCGGGCGTGCAGGTGGACTACCGCGTGCAGTCGGTGGAAGACCTGGCTGCCGAGCAGCCGGGCAGCTTCGATGCGGTGACCTGCATGGAAATGCTGGAGCACGTGCCAGACCCGCTGGCGATCATCCGCGCCTGCGCAAGCCTGCTCAAGCCGGGCGGCACGCTGTTCCTGTCTACACTCAATCGCACGCCGGCAGCGTTTGCGCTGGCGGTAGTAGGCGCCGAATACATCGCGCGGTTGCTGCCCAAGGGCACGCATCACTACAAGGATTTCATCAAGCCGTCCGAACTGGCCGCCTGGCTGCGCACTGCCGAGCTGCAGCTGCAAGACGTCAGCGGCATGCTGTACGAGCCGTGGCGCAACCGCGCGCGGTTGTCTTCGCGCACCGAAGTGAACTATCTGGCGTGTGCGGTGAAGCCGTGACGAGCGGGGAATGGGCAATCGGGAGTTGGGAATCGCAACCGCGGTTGATTGCGGTCTTGATGTCGACCGGTTCCTGCCTGATGGCCGACCGCGCTGGGATGGCGGTGCGTCTGTGAGGTTTCCGCGTGCGGTGTTGTTCGACCTGGATGGCACCTTGCTCGACAGTGCGCCGGACATGCTGGCCACCGTCAACGCGATGCTGAGCGAGCGTGGGCTGCCGTGCATCACGCTGGCGCAGCTGCGACCGGTGGTGTCGAAAGGGTCACGCGCCATGCTCGCTGTGGCCTTCGCGCATCTGGATGCGGCCGCGCGCGAGGCGTTGGTGCCGGAGTTTCTCAAGCGCTATGAAGCGCTGCTCGGCACGCAGGCACAGCTGTTCGACGGAGTCGAGGTCATGCTGCAGCGCCTGGAGCAGGCCGGCTGTGTCTGGGGCATTGTCACCAACAAGCCCGAATACCTTGCGCAACTCATCCTGCCGCAGCTGGGCTGGCAGCAGCGCTGCGCGGTGCTGATCGGCGGCGATACGCTGGCCGAGCGCAAGCCGCATCCGCTGCCGTTGCTGGTGGCGGCCGATCGCATCGGCGTCGCCGCCACGCAGTGCGTCTATGTGGGTGACGACGAGCGCGACATCCTGGCCGCACGTGCGGCCGGCATGCCGTCGGTGGCTGCGTTATGGGGTTACCGGCTGGGCGATGACGACCCGCTGAGCTGGCAGGCCGACGTGCTGGTGGAACAGCCGCCGCAGTTGTGGGAGCCGGCCGCCTGGCCGCAGCCCTGATCTTTTCTTTCGCTTTTCTGGACCCGCCATGAGCCAATCCAGCGCCCTGGACAGTTTTCTCGACAAGTGGCGCAGCCGCTGGCCGGAATGGTCGGTGGCCGAGCCCTTCATTCCCGAACCGCAGCGTCGCCTGGCCGCGGCCTGGTTCGCATTGCTGCAGGAATGGGAGGACATCATGAACATCGCCGGCGACCCGTTGCCGGCAGACGCCAAGCTGGCCTGGTGGCAGCAGGAATTGAACGACTGGTCGAACCAGCGCTCGCGTCATCCATTGGGGCGCGTGCTTGAACCGGTGCGCGCACCCTGGGCGCAGTTGGCGCAGACCTTGCCGGCGATGCAGGCCGCACGTGCGCAGCCGGACGACCTGGCGCAGGCCATGGCGCGGCTGCAGGCATTTGCCGAAGCGGTGGTGGCGGTGGAAGCGGTGGTCTTCGCACGCACACGCAGCAGCGATGCCACGGCCGTGGTGGTGCAATGGCTGGATGCGCGCCAGCGTGTGGCCGGCGACAGTGCCGCGCCGGGTGGCGTCGGTGCGCCGGCCTGGCGTGCGCAGCTGTTGCGCGCGTGGCCACGCAAGGCGGCGCTGGCCAGGCCACATCGGGTCTGGTCGCGTCTGGCGCGGCTGCGCCTGCAGCGCGAGTTGGCCGGTCGCACGGCCTATGCGCCACCGATGCAGCAGCTCTGGCACAGCTGGCGCGCAGCCAGCGGCGCCGAATGAATAACCGCTGCTGCGGCCAGGCCGGCCACAGCAGCGCCACAGGCATGCAGACACCGCGTTGCTTAGATCGGTGAGTCGGGCAGCACGCTGTGGTACGCAATGAAGGCATCGTCGCATTGCAACGGCGCGCCCGGCCCGGGCCGGCCCTGCAACTGCACATCGTTGGCCGCCGACTCGGTGAGCTGATCAAAGAAGCTCACCGGCCCGCCTTTGAAGGTGAAGTGCACCGCGCCCGGGTTGCTGGCCGGTCCACCAAAATGCGGCTGCGCAAAGGCGACCGGGCCGCCGTCGAGCACCACGTTGTCCAGCGACATGGTGATGGGCAGGGTGGTGGTCGCATCGCGATAGCCGTAGAAGCTCAATTCGCCGCCACCGAAGGCCTTGGAACCCAGGGAGTGCACATTGGTCAGTGCAATGCCGCTGAACCGCGGCAACTGGTCGCGTGTGGCCGGGTTGGCGTAGTTGGCGTCGAATACCAGCGGCCGCGCAACCCCGCGCATGCAGATGTTCTCGAATCTGATGTCGTAGACCTGGCCGCCGCGCGAAGCATCGGACTTGATACGCAGGCCATTGGCCGAGTAGGGATCGCGCTGCACGTCGTTGGCGTTGAAGCCGTCGATGCTCAAGCCGCGCACGGCGATATGGCGCATCCCCGAATCGGTTTCGCTGCCGAGCGAAAAACCGTGCGTGTAGTAGAACTGGTTGTAGGCGAACAGCATGTTTTCCGAGGCGATGCTGCGCTTGTTTTTGGCATGCGCCTTGATCGCCACGCCGTCATCGCCGGTACCGATATACGAGTACGCCAGCAGCACGTTCTTGGATTGGCCAGGGTCGAAGCCGTCGGTGTTCTTGGCGGTTTCCGGGGTGAAGCAGCTGGCGTGCGGATTGACGTCCGGGGTGCTGCCGGCAGGGCAGTGGTAGCCGGGGCGCGAATACACCAGGCTAGGTGCCAGGATCTTGATGCCCCAGGCGGTCAGGCCCACCACGTTGTCGGTGGTGACGTGGAAATTGGGCGAGTTTTCCAGGGTGATGTCGTACAGCGTGAAGTCGGTGCTGTCATCGATCTGCAGCAGCCGTGGCACGTGCTGGCTCAGGCCCTTGGTGACGTTGAGATAGGCCAGATCCCACCAGCTGGCCTTGCCGGCATTCGGTCCCGCGGTGAGCGTGCTGCCACCGCGGCCGTCGATCTTGCCGGCGCCCACGATGGCGCTCTTGGCAGTGTCGGCGACGTGGATCAACGGGTTGCAGGACTTGGCCTTGTCGGTGGTGGCGGTGCCGCAGGTGCCCAGGCCATTGTCGTAATCCTGCGGATTGCGCGAGCCGAACAAGGTCACGCCGCGATCGATCCACAACGTCACGCCGCTCTTGATGGTGAGCGGGCCGCTCAACAGGCCGGATTCTCCGCCATCGCCGACCACCAGACGCACCGCGCTGCCGGCAGGGCAATCGTCGATGGCGGCCTGCAGGCGTGCGGTGTCGCGTTTGGATTGGGTGGGATCCTGGTCGAGCGCATCCAGCGAGCCGGCAACCGGCACCAGCGCAGCCTTGAGCGTTGTGCAGACCTGGCTGGGGAGCGCGGGCTGCTGCACGACACCCCAACTGGTGGAGATGCTGTGCGCGGTATCGGCAACGTCTAGCCCATGCGGGCGTGCTGCGCTGGCCTGAAACGTGGCAAGGCCGAGGAGTGCGAGCGAGAGTGGCGCGAGCGCGGGAAGGCGAGGGTGCGGTTGCATCGGCGGTTCCGGGGGGAGGGAAGTGGGAGAGAGGTGACAAAAGGGATGCGATGCGTGCTGCAAGGAATAAGCGCAGGTCGCTGCGATGGCACGCCACGCTGGATTTGCGCAGTGCACTGCTCACCTCATGCGAGAGATGCACAGTGCAGCGCGGATGCGAGTCGCATGATTGATCGTATGCATGACTGGTCGGATGGCACGTCACCATCGCGCGTTTGTCTGGCGCTCGGAAACCGGCAGGCGAAGTCGGCACCGCCAAGCCGAAGTGAGTGCCAGGTCTGATGAGGTGTTGGCGTGGAGGCGGCAGCCTGCGTGCCGAGCTGATGCTTAGACGTGCGCGCAGTTGCCGGCCGCGGCGCTGCCAGTCCTGCGCTACGGATGGCTTACCGCGGAGAGCGCTGCGAGATCTATCTCACCACACGCATGGAGGTGCACGACGTCTCGATGTCTGCGAAGCGCTAAACGCAAAAGCGCATGGCGCGTTGCGGTCACGCTGCCGCCATCTGGCTGTCATCCTGGCGCGGCATCAACGGCTGGCGCTAAGGCAACAAGCCGTACTCATTGCAGCGGTTCTCCACATAACAGTAGCCCGGCGCCGTTATGTGAGTTCAGTACCCGCTTCGATATTCGTTGCACTCGCCGCGTAATCACAGCGAGGCAGATCACCTGTTAGCGAAGCAGATCCACTGCGCTGGCGCCGCCGCCGGCATGCGCAAACACGCGTGCCGGCCCGACGCTGCTATCGCACGCTGCGGTCTGGATCAGTCGGCACTGCCAGCACCACTGTTGCCGTATTCAAAAAGCGGTTGGCCGAGTTGGTGCAATTGCTGCTGCAGAACGGGAGGCTGGCGGTGGAGGCATTCCATGGCGCGGTCTTGCGGATGTGGCTGCCCAGTGTGGAATCGCGGATGGTCACCTGGCCATTGGGTGAGGTGCCGTTGACGTACGCGGACAGGCCACTGACGCCTTCGTCCCATGCGCGCCCGAGGTAGGTTTGATTGTCCGGCGATCCGGAGCCCGCCACGAAGCGGCTGTTGATCGCCAGAAAGCCGTAGCCGCTGCCCGGGCGCGTGCTTGGCGCGAAGATGTAGCCACCAAGGCTGCTGCCCAGGCGCGCGCCGGCCGAGCGAATGATTGCGTTGTCGAACACGCCGATGCCGGACCCGAAGATGAAGTCGACATCGCCTTCGATCGTGCTGCTCTTGAAATACGCGCGGATCACGTTGGCGGCGTTGGTCGCGCTGATCAGCAAGGTGTCCTGGTTGCCGGTGACCAGCACGTCCTCGAAGCTGGCCTGATCGCCGCGCACGGCCAGTGCCACTGCCGATTGATCGTTGTCGGCGTAAGTGCCGTCGACATAGTTATTGTCAAAGCGCAGATGCCGTGCCTGGAAGCCGCTGGCACGTACGGTAACCGTCGCGCTATTGGAGGTGCCCACCGTGGCGGCTGACGTATTGCTGGCGCAGGGGTGACTTGCGGTGCCGGTTGGCTTGGGCGTGGGGTTGGCATTGTTGTAGCGGATGACGGTGTCGGCCGTGGCGCTGCCAAGCCCGAACAGGGTCAGTGGCGGTGCACCGCTCGGCACGCACACCAGCTCGGTGTAGGTGCCGGCCTTGACGCTGATGTAGCGGCGCGTGCTGCCACCGGCGGCCACTGCTGCATCGATTGCCGATTGCACCGTGCGATAACGGGTGGAGCCGTCGGCGGCAACTGCAAAGTCGGCGGTCAGCAGCGCCACGCCGGCGGTGGGGTTCCAGTTGTCGGTCACCAACGCTGTGATCGGGCCGGCTTTGGCGAGCGCCTTGCTGATCGTATACGTGCCTGCTTCGCTGCTGGTGAGTTGCGGGCGGCTGGCGGTGCCGGTGAGGGCAGCAGCATCAAGGCTGATCAGGCTCAGCAGCGCGGTGGCGAGGCAGGTGGTGCGGATATGCGATGCAGACATGGGATGACGCTCTCCGGAGAGGATGCGCTTGCCGGATGGCAAACGCCAAACGCCAAACACCAAACACCAAACACCAAACACCAACGGTGCGCCGCGTGCTGGCAAAGCAGACGCAGGCGGGGCACACCGTGGCTTGCGAAGCAAACGTGCTGGCACCGCATGCGCGGTGCGGCGATGCTACTGCCGCGGCCGCTTGGCGGCGGCGTGCAGCAGCGGCAATGTGCAAGAGCTTCGCCGGGGTCATGCTTTGCACTGTGCGCGCGTCGCAACAACGCACTGCTGGGCAACGCGAATATGCGTTTGCACAACGGCAGTGCCACGCAACCATGCAGGCCCACGCGGCATGCAATGGCGCACGTCGTCACATGCCGTGGGCATGCCGGCTTCCAGACTGACGCACCCGCAGAGACATGCGCCTAGTCAGGAATCGAAGATGGCAGATCCCAAAGAACTGCAAGACAAATTCTGGAAAGCCCTCAAGTCCGATCGCACCGTGATGCTCGGCCTGGATGGCGTCGAAGACGGCCATGCGCGCCCGATGACCGCGCAGATCGAAGGCGACAGTGGTGGCCCGATCTGGTTCTTTACTTCCAAGGACAATGCCTTGATTGCGATGCTGGGCCAGGGCCGGCGCGTGATCGGCGCGTTCAGCAGCAAGGGGCATGACCTGTTCGCCAGCATCAGTGGTTCGCTGCGCGAAGACACCGACCCAGCCGTAGTCGATCGCCTGTGGAACCCGTACGTCGCGGCCTGGTACGAAGGCGGCAAGGACGATCCCAAGCTGGCGCTGCTGCGCCTGGACGCCGATCACGCGCAAATCTGGCTCAACGGCTCCAGCCTGCTGGCCGGCATCAAGGTGCTGCTCGGCGTGGACCCGAAGAAGGACTACCAGGACAAGGTGGCGGACGTCCCGCTGCGCTGAGGTGCCCTGGAGCGCCTAACGAAACGTAGCGAGCAGTCGTCAGGTGGATGCGGCCGCGTGGAGGAATCGGAGTGTACGTGGGTATATACCAACTCCGAGCATCGGCCGCGCCCGCCTGGCAGCTGCGCAGTCGTTTTGATCGCTGCTCTTGGCACGCACACACAGCCGTCAAAGCAGTGTGTGCGTGGCGGCCGTCGTCGCTGCATCGCTCACCGATGAGCGACGACGTCCTTGCAATGCTGGCCCGCCAAGCGCGGAGCGTGCCGATGCGCGTGCACCAACTCAACTGCATCTCCACCTGCCCGCTGGGCGGCCACCTGATGGATGGACGCACGCACGGCGTGCTTGAGCGCGGCCACCTGAGCTGCCATTGCCTGTTGGTGGAAACCAATGCCGGTCTGGTCCTGATTGACACCGGCTTCGGGCTGCGGGATGTCGCCGAGCCACGTGCGCGGCTAAGCGCGTTCTTTCTGGCGTTGGTGAAACCGGACCTGCGCGAAGACATGACGGCGATCCGGCAGATCCAGCGCTTGGGTTTCGACCCGCGCGATGTGCGGCATATCGTGCTCACCCATCTGGATTTCGACCATGCCGGCGGGCTGGATGATTTTCCGCATGCGCGCGTGCATCTGATGACGCGTGAGCGTGATGCCGCGCTGGCGCAGCACACCTGGATGGACCGGCAACGCTTTCGCCCGCAGCAATGGTCCACACGGGGGCAATGGCGCACCTATGACAGCACCGCCGGCGCGGCCTGGATGGGCCTGGAGTGCGTGCACGATTTGCACGGGCTGCCGCCAGAGATCCTGCTGGTGCCGCTCCCCGGCCACACGTTCGGGCATGCCGCCGTTGCGGTGCGCACCCCTGAGCGTTGGCTGCTGCTCGCCGGCGATGCGTATTTCTATCACCGCGAAATGGACCCGCAGCCTTATTGCACGCCCGGGCTGCGTTTCTATCAATGGATGCTGGAAAAGGACCGCACTGCAAGGCTGCATAACCAGCAACGGTTGCGCGCACTGCGGCAACAGCACGGTGCGGAGGTGGAGGTGTTTTGTTCGCACGATGTCGTGGAATTCGAGCGCGTCGCCGGGCTGCCCGCACACTTGCCTGCGGGCGCGTTGCAACACGCGCCCACGGCGTGAGCACGTGCGCTTCACTTCGCCAGAACGTGCCGCAGCGCGATCATGCGCCACCAGTGCCGCAGCAGCCAGGCGGTGCGCTACAGGAGAAGCACGATGCAGCAGATTGAAGTAGGCCAGATGGTGTTCTTGCGCGATGGCGAAGTGGGCGTTGGCGCGGTGCGCGAAGTGCGCAGCAACGGGGCCGAGTTGGTGATCAATATCGAAAACGGTGGCGACGTCACCGTGGCCACCTCGGTGGTGCGCGATGTGCATTCTGGCAAGGTGATGCTGGACGTGGAACAGCTCCCCGAAGCAGTGCGCGACGCGCTGCGCAAACCGCACGAGAACGAATTGCCCACCAGCACCTATGCGGCCAGCGATCCGCAGGATGGCGCGCTCAAGTAAGCGCGCGTATCAGCTTGGTGATTTGGAAACGAGCGCATGGCGCCGCCGATTCAGGCAGCGCCATGCGCTCTTCGTTTATTCAGGCAGCAGGAAGTTGCGCGGCGCCGCTTGCGATGCGGTATCGGTGCCCAGCAATGGGCGATCCGCTTCGTCCTTGAGCTGCACGCCAGAGAGTTTGCGTCTGAACGCCTCGCGCAGCAGGTACCCGAGCTTGTGGCCAGCCTCGGCATAGCTCAGGCCTTCGCCACGGATATTGGAAATGCAGTTGCGTGCCGCATCGGTATGGCCAACACGCGGCGCATAGGTGAGATACAGCCCCAGGCTGTCCGGCGAGCTGAGCCCCGGGCGCTCGCCAATCAGCACGATCACCGCTTGCGCCTGCAGCAGTTCGCCCACCTCATCGCCAATCGCCACGCGGCCTTGCGCAATCAGGGTCACCGGCGCCAACGACCATCCTTCGTGCGCAGCCAGCGCATCGATGTGCTCCAGCATCGCGCCTGCATGCCGATGCACCGCCAGTGCAGACAGGCCGTCTGCCACCACCACCGCCAGATCCGCGCCACCGCCATGCACGGCGGTCGTGCCACGCAGCTGTTCGGCCGCCTCATCGCTCAGGCGGCGGCCCAGGTCGGGCCGTTGCAGATACAGATGACGGTCGGAGGCCGCGCTATGCAGCAACACGCTGCGGCGGCCGCGCTGCTGCAGCACCGCCTGCAACGGCGCAGGATCGAACGCCAGGTGCACGGCATCGCGCGCCTGCGCATGCGCAAGCTGGAACTCCAGATGCGAAGCGGTCGGCAGGCTGGTACCGGCTCGCCCCAACGCGATGCGAGCCGGTGTCAGCGCTCGCAAGCGTGCCCACGCATCGCGAGGTGGTGTGGTTGGCGTGCTCATCCGCGTTGCTCCGCATCCAGCTGTGACAGCGCCTTGCGAAACGGCGCCGGCATCTCACTGCCCAATTCGAACCGGCCATCGCGCAGGCGCAGGATGCCTTGCGTGTCCAGCCAGTGTTCGAACTCCGGCGCGGGGCGCAGGCCCAACGCCTGCCGCGCGTACAGCGCGTCGTGGAAGGAGGTGGTCTGGTAGTTGAGCATCACATCGTCCGAGCCCGGAATGCCCATGATGAAGTTGATGCCGGCGGTGCCGAGCAGGGTCAGCAGCATGTCCATGTCGTCCTGATCGGCTTCGGCATGGTTGGTGTAGCAGATGTTGCAGCCCATCGGCACGCCAAGCAGCTTGCCGCAGAAATGGTCCTCCAGTCCCGCACGGATGATCTGTTTGCCGTCGTAGAGATATTCCGGGCCGATGAAGCCCACCACGGTATTGACCAGCAGCGGGTTGAACTGGCGCGCCACTGCGTAGGCACGCACCTCGCAGGTCTGTTGATCCACGCCATGATGCGCATTGGCCGACAGCGCGCTGCCCTGGCCGGTTTCGAAATACATCACGTTGTTGCCCACGCTGCCGCGCTGTTGCGACAGGCCCGCGTCCAGCCCTTCCTGCAGCAACGCCAGGTTGATGCCGAAGCTGGTGTTGGCCGCTTCGGTGCCGGCAATGGACTGGAACACCAGGTCCACCGGCACGCCGCGGTTGATCGCATCGATGGTGGTGGTGATGTGCGCGAGCACGCACGCCTGGGTGGGGATGCCGTAGCCAGTGATCACCGCATCGAGCATGCGCAGCAGCGCGGTGGTTGCGGCCAGGCTGTCGCTGGCCGGGTTGATGCCGATCACCGCATCGCCGTTCCCGTACAGCAGGCCATCCAGCACGCTGGCGGCAATGCCGGTGGCATCGTCGGTGGGATGGTTGGGCTGCAGGCGCGTGGACAGGCGGCCACGCAAACCCAGCGTGTTGCGGAAGCGGGTGACCACGCGGGTTTTCTGCGCGACCAGGATCAAGTCCTGCACCCGCATCAGCTTGGAGACGGCGGCCACCATTTCCGGCATCAGCCCCGGTGCCAGTGCCGCCAGCGCGGCTTCGTCGGCTTGCGCGCCCAGCAGCCAATCGCGAAACCCGCCAACGGTAAGGTGGGCCACCGGCGCGAACGCGGCAGCATCGTGCTGATCGACGATCAGGCGCGTGACTTCATCACTTTCATGCGGCACCACCGCCTCGTCGAGGAAATGCCGCAGCGGCAGCTCCGCCAGCGCCATCTGTGCGGCAACACGCTGCAACTCGGAGTGGGCCGCCAGCCCGGCCAGCTGATCGCCCGAGCGCGCGGGCGTGGCCTTGGCCAGCAGGTCCTTCAGATCGGCGAAGCGGAAGCGCTCGCCGCCGGCACTGAAGGCAAATCCACTCATCCCGCGATACCCCCGGCGTTGGCGCGGCCACGCAAGCTCAGCAGGCAACACACCGCACCGAACAGCAGCAGGCCGACGAAGACCAACGCCACCAGCGGGTTGAACCAGACCATCGCCACCAGGCACACCAGCGCCAGCAGCAAGGCGATCGCCGGCACCACCGGGTAGCCGGGTGCACGGAAGCTGCGCTCCAGCGTGGGTTCGGCGCGGCGCAATTTGAACAGGCTGAGCATGCTCATCACATACATCACGATGGCGCCGAACACGGACATGGTGATCATGGCCGCGGTCAGCGACATGCCCTGAATCTTCACCACGCTGTCGCTGCAGATGGCCGCAATGCCGATCACGCCACCGGCGAGGATGGCCCGGTGCGGCGTGCGGAAGCGCGACAACTTCGCCAGCCCGTGCGGCAGGAAGCCGGCGCGTGCCAGCGCGAAGAACTGCCGCGAATAGCCCAGGATGATGCCGTGGAAACTGGCCACCAGGCCGAACAGGCCAATCCACACCAGCATGTGCAACCACGTCGAGCTGTTGCCCACCACCGCCTTCATTGCCTGCGGCAGCGGGTCGTTGATGTTGGACAGCTGGCGCCAGTCACCGACGCCGCCGGCAAACACCATCACACCCAGCGCCAGCACCACCAGGGTAAGAATGCCGGCGATGTAGGCGCGTGGAATGGTTCGTTTCGGGTCCTTGGCTTCTTCGGCGGCCATCGCCGCGCCCTCGATCGCCAGGAAGAACCAGATCGCAAACGGGATCGCGGCGAAGATGCCCGAGATCGCCGCCGGCCCGAACTGATTGCTGCCGGCCCAGCCGTTGGCGGCAAAGCGCGCCACGCTGAAACCCGGCGCCACCACGCCCATGAACACCAGCAGCTCGATCACCGCCAGCAAGGTCACGATCAACTCGAACGTGGCCGCGATCGCCACACCCACGATGTTCAAGCTCATGAAGATCACGTACGCCCCGATCGCGGCGACGCGTGGGTCCAGTGTGGGGAACTGCACATTGAGATACGCACCGATTGCCATGGCAATGGCCGGCGGCGCGAACACGAATTCGATCAAGGTCGCCAGCCCGGCGAGCATGCCGCCATAGGTGCCGAACGCGCGCAGGCTGTAGGCGAACGGGCCGCCCGCATTGGGGATGGCCGTGGTCAGTTCGGTGAAACTGAAAATGAAGCAGGTGTACATCACCGCCACCAGCACCGTGGTGACCAGAAAGCCAAGCGTGCCGGCGGTGCCCCAGCCGTAACTCCAGCCGAAGTATTCGCCGGAGATCACCAGGCCCACCGCAATTCCCCACAGTTGCCAGGTACCGAGTGTGGGCTTGAGTTGCTCGTTGCGCATGTCGCACATCTCCTGCAGTCGGGGGAGGGGAGATGAAGCGCGTCGGTTGCCAGGACTGGGCCGCGACACGGACTGACCGTCGCTGGCTGATCGGCCGCTGTCACCGGCAATGATCGACGCTCTCCCGGTTATACCCCAAAGCCCGGCGACGGACACAAGCGCAGCGGGTAGGTGTGGTGCAACGTGGTGGCGTTGCGATCTTTATTAACTTTCCTGATGCTTGACCTCAGGTTCCAGAGAGACAGGCCCAGCTCCCGGTTCCCGGTCTGGTCTGGTCTGCGAGTTCAGCATGTCTGCCCTGTGCTCGCGCAGTGGCACTAGCGTGTCGTTGGCTCACGCTTTTAGTGCCGCATAGCCTCGCACGCGCAGCAAATCCATTCGATCAACCGACAATTGGGTGGAATCACCGACAGGCCGCTGTGCGGCCGCAATTGCTGAAAGCCCCTCTCCCTGCGGGAGAGGGTTGGGGTGAGGGTACGGTTGCTTAGTTAACCAGCAGCCGGCGCGCCCTCATCCGGCGCTACGCGCCACCTTCGCCCGGTGGGAGAAGGGAGGTGTCCACGGGTGGCTGTGAGCGTGCACGGGTTGAGCGCTTGCTGCGCAAACTGGCATTGCCACAGCCCACAGCCCAGGCATTCGATCAATCAACAATTGTACGCAATCGTCGACGACACGCTTCGCTGCCGGCAAGTGAAAGCCCCTTTCCCCCCGGGAGAGGGGTTGGGGTGAGGGTACGGTTACTCAGTTAACCAGTAGCAGCCGCACCCTCATCCGGCGCTACGCGCCACCTTCTCCCGAGGGGAGAAGGGAAAAGCCGCCCACTGGCACTTACTTCCCGCGCTCAAGCACCAACAAGGGATCAATCCGCACATCGAACCAATTCATCCCCCAATGCAGATGCGGCCCGGTAGCGCGCCCGGTGGCGCCCACCGCGGCGATGACCTGCCCCTGCTCCACGCGATCGCCTACCTTCACGTCGATCCGCGACAGGTGCAGGAAGTTCGAACTGATGCCGAAGCCGTGGTCGAGCAGTAGCGTGCCGCCGGTCAGGTACAGATCCGGTGCCGCAAAGGTCACCACGCCAGCGGCGGGCGCCTTGACCGGCGTGCCGGTGGGCACGGCGATATCCATGCCCGAATGACCGGCGCCAGGCTGGCCGTTGTATACGCGCGCATTGCCGAAGCGGCCGCTGATGCGGCCCTGGACCGGCCACACGAAGGGCTGCGCAAAATCGGCGCGTGGGTCGTCGCGATCGCGTGCGGCAGTGACCTGCGCCTGCTCGCGCTTGATGCGCTCGGCAATGGCCGGTGGTGGGTTGACGGTCTTTGGCGGCACGCCGTTGACGCGCTCCACCGGCCAGTCGCGCGGAGTGACCGCGATGGTTGCGGTCTCCTTTCCACCATCGGCGCGGGTGATCTGCACCTGCAACGGGCCGGTGGCGTCACGGCCGATGCCGAACACCACGCTGCCGTAACCACTCACGCGCAGCGCGCGGCCGGCGTACTCGACCCGGCTGCCCGCCGGCACTTTGCCGATCACCATCGCCCCTTGCGAGGCGCTGGCCGGAAACACCACGCGCCCGTCTGCAGCGGCGGGCTCCTGCGCAGACACCGGCACCGTGAGCAATGTGCACGGCGCCAGCGCAAGCGCCGCGCCCATCAGCAGTGCACGCATCAGCGGTCGAAGGTCAGGCGCTGGCCGGCGGCACTGCCCACCAGCTGTTCGCCATCCCACACCTGCTGGCCGTTGACCCAGGTTGCAGCGATGCGTGAGCGGAAGGTGGTGCCTTCGAACGGCGACCAGCCGCACTTGGACAACACCTGTTCGCGCTTGACGGTGAACGGCCTGTTGTCGATCAGCACCAGGTCGGCGAAGTAGCCTTCGCGCAGGAAGCCGCGTTGCTCCACGTCGAACAACTGCGCCGGCGCATGCGCAAACTTCTGCACGATACGGGTGATCGGCAGCTTGCCTTCATGCACGAGCTCCAGCGCGGCGACCAGCGCGTATTGCACCAGCGGCAAGCCCGAGGGTGCCTGCGCATACGGCTTCTGCTTTTCGTCCCAGGTATGCGGGGCATGATCGGTGGCGAGCACGTCGATGACGTCTTCGGCCAAGGCCTCGATCAATGCCAGGCGGTCCTCGGGATCCTTGATCGCGGGATTGCATTTGATCAGGTTGCCCAGGCGCGCGTAATCGCTGCGGTCAAAGCGCAGGAAATGGATGCAGGTCTCGGCGGTGATGCGCTTGCGCACCTTGCCATCGGCATCCACCAGCGGGCCGGCTTCGAACAGCATCAATTCATCGGCGGTGGAGATGTGCAGCACGTGCAGGCGGGTGTTGTGCTTGCGCGCCAGCGACACCGCCAGCTGCGAGGACTTCAGGCAGGCTTCGCGCGAGCGGATGTCCGGATGCATCTCGGCAGTCAATGCGTCGCCGTACTTTTCCTTGTAGGCGGCCATCGTGGCATCGATGGTGGGGGTGTCTTCGCAGTGGGTGATGATCGGCGTGGGGGCGTCGCGGAAGATCGCATCCAGCGTCTCGGGGTTGTCCACCAGCATGTTGCCAGTGGAGGCGCCCATGAACACCTTGATGCCGGGTGCGGTCTTGGGGTCCAGCGACTGGATGTGGGCCAGGTTGTCGTTGCTGGCGCCCATGTAGAAGCCGTAGTTGGCCCAGGCGCGCCCGGCGGCCGCATCGTACTTGGCCTGCAGCGCGTCGGCGTTCAGGGTCGGCGGATTGGTGTTGGGCATGTCCATGAAGCTGGTCAGGCCACCGGCCACCGCGGCACCGGATTCGGTGGCGATGTCGCCCTTGTGGGTCAGGCCCGGCTCGCGGAAGTGCACCTGGTCATCGATCATCCCGGGCAGCAGCCAGCGGCCGGCCGCATCCACCACGGTGTCGCCGGCAGCCGGTGCGATATGGCTGTCGATGCGGGCGATGCGGCCGCCTTCGATCAGGAGATCGGCGTCGAACTCCTTGCCTTCATTGACCAGGCGGGCGTTGACGATGACGGTTCGGCTCATGGATGGGGTCCTTTGCAGCGGCAGGAAGAGGGGGAAGATGTGGGCGCATCGGGAACGGGGTCGAACCCGCCCGGATGGAACGGATGGCAGCGGCCCAAGCGGCGTGCAGCCAGCCAGCTGCCGCGGAGCGGACCGAAGCGGGCGATGGCAGTCATCGCATACTCCGAGCAGCTGGGCGCAAAACGGCAGCGCGGTCCCAGCAGGGGGCTGATGAACCGCTTGTAGAAGCGCAGCAGCGCGATGAGCAGGCGTCCGATCACTTGCCAATGATATGCCACTTGGATTAATACGTGGTTGCCGGGGGTCTGTGGGGTAGGCTATAAAGGCCCGCTTTCCCGGGCCCCGGGGGAACCAAGGAAGAGCGTTTCGTGGCTGCTAAAAAAACTGCACAAAAGGCCGTCCAGGCCGCCAAGAAGTCCGCCAAGCCTGTTGCCAAGAAGGCCGCGGCGCCTGCCGCTGCCAAGCCGGCCGCCAAGAAGGCGACCCCGGCCGCCAAGCAACCGGTTGCCAAGAAGGCACCTGCGACCAAGACCGCTGCCAAGCCGGCGCCGGCCTCGAAACCCGCAGCGCCCAAGCCCGTGAAACCCGTCGCCAAGAGTGCTGCCAAGCCGGCGGCGAGCAAGGCAGCTCCGGCTGCCGCCAAGCCGGTCACCAAGCCGGTGGCCACCAAGTCCGTACCGAAGCCGGCCACCACGCCGGCTCCGGCCAAGTCAGTCCCGGTCAAGGCTGCCAAGCCCGCGCCCGCACCGGCCTCCAAGGCCGTCCCTGCGAAGCCGGCGAAGTCTGCGACCCCGTCATCCAAGAATCCCGTGCCCGTTTCGAAATCCTCAGCAAAAACGCCAACCAAAACCGAAGCCCCCGCCAAGCCCGCCGCGACCCGTCCGGTCGGCAAGGTGGCTGTGGCCGTGACCTCCAAACCGTCGGGCTCGACCCCGAAGGCCAAGTACAAGGTCGTCGACTACAAGACCGACGAAACCACCGGCCGCCCGATCCTGCCGCAGGGCTACAAGCCCTCCGCGGACGAGGAGTACATGAGCAAGCTGCAGCAGGAGTACTTCCGTCAGCGCCTGCAGCGTTGGCGCAACGAGATGGTGGAAGAGTCCAAGCAGACCATCGAGAACCTGCGCGAAGAAGTGCGTGACATCGGCGACGAAGCCGAACGTGCCACCCGCGAAACCGAGAACTCGCTCGAGTTGCGCGCGCGCGACCGTGCACGCAAGTTGATCTCCAAGATCGACAGCACGCTCAAGCGTCTGGAAGACGGCGACTACGGCTATTGCGTGGACACCGGCGAAGAGATCGGCCTGGACCGCCTGGAGGCGCGCCTGACCGCCGAGCGCACCATCGACGCCCAGGAGCGTTGGGAACACCTGCAGAAGCAGCAGGGCGACTGATCACCCGTTAGGGCGGTTGTCTACTATTGCGACCAAGCCCCGCCTAGTGCGGGGCTTTTGTCGTGGGCTACGCGCCCGGCGGTGGTCAAGGGCAACTTCGCATTCGACAAGGTCCAGCGCCTGCCCGGCAACATCGGCTACGAGAAGTTCCGCCTCTTCGCCTACCCGTACCTGGCCGCAGCGACCGCGAGTTCGGCGACGGACTTCGTCGCTAATACCGATGCGCTGATCATTGACCTGCGCGATAACGGTGGCGGCGACCCGGCGACCCGGCGACCCGGCGACCCGGCGATGGTGGCGTAGCTGGCCAGCTATCGGTTCGACACGCGCGTGCGCTTGCACGACATCGTGACCCGCAAGGGCGGAGTGATCGAGCAAGCCTGGACCACGCCGGGTCTGCCAGGGCAGGCTTTTGGTGGCAGCAAACCGGTGTACCTCCTGAGCAGCCAGCAGACCTTTTTGGCAGCCGAAGACGTTGCGTATGCGCTGCAGGCGCTGGCGCGCGCCACGGTGGTGGGCGAGGTCACCGCTTGCGGTGCGCATCCAAGCCGCGGCTTCAAGATCAGTAACCAGGTTGTTGCGGTGGTGCCCTACGCCCGGTTAGTGAGCCCGATCACCCGCGGCAATTTGGAGCGCAGTGGCGTGATCCCCGACGTGGCGGTGCCGGCCGCACAGACGCAGCAGACGGCCTACCGATCAGGCGTGCAGGCGCTGATCGCTAGGGCTGCCAATGAAGGCGAGGCCGCGGGTTTGCGGGCGTTGCTGGAGGACCCAGCCAGTAGTTGTGTCGCGGTTGCGCGCGCATCGAAGCTTCACAACCAAAAGCAACGCACTTGTAGGAGCGCGCTTGCGCGCGAGAGGCGTTCCCGGGAATGCCCTCGCGCGCAAGCGCGCTCCTACGTGGGCATGCGTTGATCGAAACGTCAGCTTAATGTATGGATCGCCAAGAAGCGGGGGCGGTAGTTCGCGCCACGCTGTGATCGCGGCGGCTGTCCAGGCGGCCGTGTATGTGCCGCCTACTTCCGCGATCGGCGGCGCACACTCTCGACCCTATTGCGTGCGCGGACTGCAGCGGCTACTGCAAGCACGACCCAGAGGCGGATGTGCAGCGCGTTGTGCAGCAGTCGCACACGCAACGCCTCACACGCGACAGCAATGCCCTTGTAGGAGCGCGCTTGCGCGCGAGAGGCGTTCCCGGGAATGCCCCTCGCGCGCAAGCGCGCTCCTACGTGGAGCATGCGTCGATGGAGATGCCAGCCCATCTACCGGTGGCCAAGAAGCCGCTGCGGTAGTCCGCGCCACGCTATGGTCGCGATGGCTCTCCATACTGCGCCAGCGGCGTCACGCATCGTCACGCATTGCTAGTAGTGGCTGTTCGCACGGCCGTATCTGCGCCGCCCATTTTCGCGAGCAGGCGCACGCAAACTCGACCACGCTACATGTAGCGGCTACTGCAGATCGCGCAAATCCAGCTTGCGCAGTTTCGGGGCCTTCCACGCAGTGGTCGCCACCACGCCCAGGGTCACGCAGCCACCGATCACCACCGCCGGCACCAGGCCGACCAGTCGCGCCATCACCCCGTCGTAGAACGCGCCCAGTTCGTTGGACGAGCCCATAAAGATGCCGTTGATCGAGGACACCCGGCCGCGCATCGCGTCCGGCGTGGCGAGCTGCAGGATGGTTTGCCGCACCACCACCGACACGCCGTCGCACATGCCGTAGGCCAGCAGGATCGCCGCCGACAGCCAGAAGTGGCGCGACAGGCCGAAGGCGATCGTGCACAGCCCGAACCCGGCCACCGACAGCAGCAAAATGCGCCCGGCGTTGCGCTGCAGCGGGTGCCGCGCCAGCCACACGCCGACCAGGATCGAGCCCAGCGCAGGTGCGCCGCGCAGGATGCCCAGCCCTTCCGGCCCGTAGTGCAGGATGTCGTGGATGAAGGCCGGCAGCATCGACACCGCACCGCCGAGCAGCACCGAGAACATGTCCAGCGCCATCGCGCCGAGCATGATCTGGTTGGACAACACGAACTGCGCGCCTTCGGCAATGCTGCGGAAGATCGGTGCACGCGGGCCTGCGTTGACCGGCTCGGTCACGCGCAGCAGGAACAGCGCCAGGATGGCCACCAGCGCCACGCTTGCCGCTACGCCATAGGCCAGGCCCTTGCCACCCCAGGCGACCAGCACGCCGCCCAGCGCCGGGCCGATCACCATGCCGGCCTGGAAGGTCACGCTGCCGATGCTGGCGCCACGCGCGAAGGCCTCGCGCGGCAGGGCGCGTGCGAACAAGGCGTTGTACACCGGCGACAGGAACGAGCGCGCGGCGCCGGTCAGCGCGATGGCCGCATAGATCGGCCACACGCCGTTGACTGGCAACCAGCCATGCGTGATGGCCGTCAGGATCAGGGCGGTGGCCACCAGGCCCAGCGCGGCCGTCATGCCGAGCCGGCGCCGCGGCAGATGGTCGACCAGATACCCGGCGAACGGGGCGATGCAGAAGAACGGCAGGATTTCCGCCAGCCCGATCAATCCCAGCGACAGCGGACTGCGGGTGATCTCGTAGATGTGCCAGCCCACCGTCACCGCAACGATCTGGTAGGACAGCATCGCGCTGACGCGGTACAGCAGGATCAACCCGAAGCCGGGGTAGGTCAGCAGCGTGCGCAGCGAGGCTGCCCGTGACGGCGTGGGCGTGCTCACTGCTGCGCGCGGGCGGTGTCGCGGATGAAGGCCAGCATCGCGGCCACGCCATTGCTGCGGGTCGGTGAGAGGTGCTTGGCCAGGCCGATTCCGGCGATGTAGTCCGGCTCGGTCGCCAGGATTTCCTGCGCGCTACGGCCCGAGTACACGCGCAGCGCCAGGTAGATCAGGCCGGAGACGATGGCCGAATCGCTGACCGCGTGGAAGTCCAGGCGCTCGGCGTTGCCCTCCGGCACGATCCACACCATCGACTGGCAGCCGTGCAGGCGGTGTTCTTCGCTCTTCCACTGTTCCGGGAAGGTGGGCAGCTTGCGGCCCAGGTCGATCAGGTACTGGTAGCGCTCGGACCAGTCGCCGAAGAAGGAAAATTCCTCGGCGATGGTGGCTTGCGCTTCGACGGCGGTGGGTTCTAGCGGGAAGGGGGTGGTGGTCATCAAAATTCCAGAATCATTCGCAAAATCCAGGGTCGTTCGGTCAAAGCCCCTCTCCCTCCGGGGCGAGAAGGCACGGTTTGCGCGCCACTGGCGCGCGGGCCTTGGAGCGCCCGCGCCGCCAGCGCGGGCCGGGGTGAGGGTACGGGCGAAGCTTCGCTGGAGTTCGATTCGGGTGGCTTCGCGCTTACCTCAAAAAAATCGATGCACGTGGCTTCGCTCGCACCCTCATCCGCCCCTGCGGGGCACCTTCTCCCGGAGGGAGAAGGGAATAAAGTCATGCATGCTTCCAGCGCACGCCCTGCGCAGTGTCTTCCAGCACGATGCCTTCGTCGGCCAGCTGCTGGCGGATGGCATCGGCGCGGGCGAAATCCTTGGCTTTTTTCGCTGCGCTGCGTTCGTCGACCAGGGCGGCGATACGCGCATCATCGCCGGCATCGGTGCTGGTGCCGGCCTTGTTGCCACGCGATAACCAAGCGGCCGGATCTTGTTGCAACAGTCCCAGGGCCAAACCAGCGCCGAGGAGTTCGGCTTTGGCTTTCTTCACGGCGTCGATGCTGCCGGTCTGCTCGCTGTCTGGCCCGCCTGGCGGTGCAAACTCCTTCAGTGCGCGACGCGCCCGGTCAGCGAATTTTGCCAGCACTCTGAGAGCCAACGGCGTATTGAGGTCTTCGTTCAATGCATCTTCAATCTCGTCAGGGATCGAAGCTTGAACTTCATCAAAAGCCTTCAAACGATTCAGCAGTTTGTACAAGCCGTCGAGCCTGTTGGTCTCGGTCTCAATCAAGCCATCCGACCAATCCAGGGGCTGGCGGTAATGCGCGCTCAATAACGCAAGACGCAGCGCTTCGGGCGGGTGCTTGGCGATCAGGTCGTGCACGGTTTCGATGTTGCCCAGCGACTTGCTCATCTTGGCGCCGCTGAAGTTGAGCATGCCGTTGTGCAACCAGAACCGTGCGAAGACGGCGCCGCCGTGGGCGCACTCGCTCTGCGCAATTTCGTTTTCGTGATGCGGGAACTGCAGGTCCACGCCGCCGGCGTGGATGTCGATGGTCGGCCCGAGATGCGTGGCGGCCATTGCCGAGCATTCGATATGCCAGCCGGGGCGGCCGCGGCCCCACGGCGAGTCCCAGCCGGGCAGGTCGTCGCTGGAGGGCTTCCACAGCACGAAGTCGCCAGGGTCGCGTTTGTAGGGCGCCACATCGACGCGTGCGCCGGCCAGCATTTCATCGGGATCGCGGCGTGACAGCTTGCCGTAGTCGGCAAAGCTGGCCACCGAGAACAGCACATGGCCTTCGGCGGCATAGGCATGCTCGCTGGCGATCAGCTGTTCGATCATCGCCACGATCTGCGGGATGTGCGCGGTGGCCTCCGGCTCGATATCCGGCGGCACCACACCGAGCGCGGCCATGTCCTGGCGGTAGATCGCCGCGAAGCGGTCAGTGATGGTCGAGATCGGCACCCCCTGGGCCTGGGCGGCGGCGTTGATCTTGTCGTCCACGTCGGTGATGTTGCGTGCGTAGCGCAGTGCGCCATAGCGCCGGCGCAGCAGCGCCGCCAGCACATCGAACACCACCGGGCCACGCGCATTGCCGATATGCGCATAGTTGTAGACCGTGGGCCCGCACACATACAGGGTGGGGCTGGACGGATCGAGCGGTGCGAACGGCTCGACCCGCCGCGTCAGGTTGTTGTGCAGGCGCAGGCTCATCGGCATCTTGGCGAGGGTAACTGCGCGATTCTAGCCGGTCGCGGCGATGCGGCGAACCGGCAGACAAGCGATGGCAACGGATGGGCTGCGTTCAGCCCAAGGTCTCGCAAGCTCCATACACTTACGTATTGCTCTGCTCCGCCTCCTTGGTCCTGATGCGACTTCTCCCGTTCTCCATGCTGTGTGTGCTGGCCTGGCAGGCATTGCCGGTGCAGGCGGCAGAGCCCGACGTGAAAAACCGGGTGGTCGTGATCGAAAACGTCAAGCTGGACTATGCCCAGGTGCTTAACGTGGAGCCGGTCTACCAGACCTTGCGCGCCACCCGCATCGAAGAGCAGTGCGAGGCCGAGCAGGCCGCTGCGGTGGCCACCGCGCCCGTCGAGTCCGGCGAAGGCCGCATCAACCGAATGATGGATTCGGTCAAGGAAATGTTCTCGCGCCAGCCCGAGCCGGCCACCCCGGCGGCGGTGCCGCCGACCAGCACGCGGCGCAACTGCAAGGTGGTGGAAGTGCCGCGCGAGTTCCGCCGGCCGATCGCCTTCGACGTGGACTACGTCTACAAGGGCACCAAATACCGTTCCCGGCTGCCGGAAGACCCGGGCAACCGGCTGCGGATCCGGGTCTCGGTGACCCCGTACATTCCCGACGCCATCGTCGCGCCGCCGCGATGAGGCCCGCGGCGGTTGCGCCGTGCCCGCATGCGTGCGAGGATTCGCGCCCTATGCACGCAAACGCCTTTCAGCACGACACCAGCGCCGCCCGGATGGCCTCCGGCATGACGTCGCGTGCCCGCCGACCGGAATCCCACATTTTCGCTGGGTAACCGGAGCGTTTTGCTGCCTGTTTCGAAAACCCAGCCCGCGGCTGGGTTTTTTCGTTTCGGGCCCGGGAAAAGTTTCACTCGCAAGAACCGCGCATTCCGCGCAACCCGTCGCTCGCGGCGGACCACGCAGCAGAAGTACGCAGCAAAGGATCGATCGATGTCACTGAAGCACTTCTTGAACACCCAGGACTGGAGCCGCGCCGAACTGGATGCGCTGTTGACCCAGGCCGCGTTGTTCAAACGCAACAAGCTGGGAAGCGAGCTGAAGGGCAAGTCGATCGCGCTGGTGTTCTTCAACCCGTCCATGCGGACCCGCACCAGCTTCGAGCTGGGCGCGTTCCAGCTGGGTGGGCATGCGGTGGTGCTGCAGCCGGGCAAGGATGCGTGGCCGATCGAATTCAACCTGGGCACGGTGATGGACGGCGATACCGAGGAGCACATCGCCGAGGTGGCGCGCGTGCTGGGGCGCTACGTCGACCTGATCGGAGTGCGTGCGTTCCCGAAGTTCGTCGACTGGTCCAAGGACCGCGAAGACCAGGTGCTCAAGAGCTTTGCCAAGTATTCGCCGGTGCCGGTGATCAACATGGAGACCATTACCCACCCGTGCCAGGAGCTGGCGCACGCGCTGGCGCTGCAGGAGCATTTCGGCACCCCGGACCTGCGCGGCAAGAAGTACGTGTTGACCTGGACCTACCACCCCAAGCCGTTGAACACCGCGGTAGCCAATTCGGCACTGACCATCGCCACGCGCATGGGCATGGACGTGACCCTGCTGTGCCCGACCCCGGACTACATCCTGGACGAGCGCTACATGGACTGGGCGGCGCAGAACGTGGCCGAAAGCGGTGGCTCGCTGCAGGTCAGCCACGACATCGACAGTGCCTATGCCGGCGCCGATGTGGTGTACGCCAAGAGCTGGGGCGCGTTGCCGTTCTTCGGCAACTGGGAGCCGGAAAAGCCGATCCGCGACCAGTACCAGCATTTCATCGTCGACGAACGCAAGATGGCGCTGACCAACAACGGCGTGTTTTCGCACTGCCTGCCGCTGCGTCGCAACGTCAAGGCTACTGATGCGGTGATGGATTCGCCCAATTGCATCGCCATCGACGAGGCCGAAAACCGCCTGCATGTGCAGAAGACGATCATGGCAGCGCTGGTGGGTCAGAGCCGCCCGTGAGCCAGCACACGCATCGTTATGCCGCCCGTGTCACCTGGACCGGTGACCGCGGGCAGGGCACGCACAGCTATCGCAGTTACGGCCGCGAGCACGAGATTGCCATCGCCGGCAAGCCGCCGATCGTCGGGTCCTCGGATCCGCTGTTTCGCGGCGACGCGGGGCTGCACAATCCCGAGGATCTGCTGGTGTCGTCGCTGTCGGCCTGCCACATGCTGTGGTACCTGCACCTGGCTGCCGAGTCCGGCATCGTGGTGCGCGGCTATGTGGACGATGCGATCGGCAGCATGTTCACCGACGCCGACAGCGGCCGTTTCAGCGAGGTGGTGCTCAAGCCCACGGTGACCATTTCCGCAGGCGACCCCGCGACTGCCGACGCCCTGCATCATCTCGCGCATCAAGCCTGTTTCATCGCCAATTCGGTCAACTTCCCGGTGCGCTGCGAACCGCGCATCGTGGTGACGGACTAACTTTTCTCCCTTGCCCCCAGGAACTTCGTCATGAGCAGCAAAGATATCGTCCTCGCTTTCTCCGGTGGCCTCGACACCAGCTTCTGCATTCCGTACCTGCAGGAGCGCGGCTATGCCGTGCACACCGTGTTCGCCGATACCGGCGGTGTGGATGCCGAAGAACGCGATTTCATCGAGAAGCGCGCCGCCGAGCTGGGCGCAGCCAGCCATGTCACCGTCGATGGCGGCCCGGCGATCTGGGAAGGCTTCGTCAAGCCGTTCGTGTGGGCCGGCGAGGGCTACCAGGGCCAGTACCCGTTGCTGGTGTCCGACCGTTACCTGATCGTCGATGCTGCGCTCAAGCGCGCCGAAGAACTGGGCACGCGGATCATCGCGCACGGCTGCACCGGCATGGGCAACGATCAGGTGCGTTTCGACCTGGCGGTAAAGGCGCTGGGCGACTACCAGATTGTGGCGCCGATTCGCGAGATCCAGAAAGAACACACCCAGACCCGCGCCTACGAGCAAAAGTACCTGGAAGAGCGCGGCTTCGGCGTGCGTGCCAAGCAGAAGGCCTACACCATCAACGAGAACCTGTTGGGCGTGACCATGTCCGGCGGCGAGATCGATCGCTGGGAAGCACCGGGCGAAGGCGCACGCGGCTGGTGTGCACCGCGTAGCGCGTGGCCGACCGAAGCGTTGACGGTGACGCTGAAGTTTGTCGAAGGCGAGGCCGTGGCGCTGGACGGCAAGGCCCTGCCAGGTGCGCAGATCCTGGCCAAGCTCAACACCTTGTTCGCGCAGTACGGCGTGGGCCGTGGCGTGTACACCGGCGACACCGTGATCGGCCTGAAGGGCCGCATCGTGTTCGAAGCGCCGGGCCTGATCTCGCTGCTCACCGCGCACCGTGCGCTGGAAGACGCGGTGCTGACCAAGCAGCAGAACCGCTTCAAGCCGGACGTGGCGCGCAAGTGGGTGGAGCTGGTGTACGAGGGCTTCTACCACGACCCGCTCAAGACCGATATCGAGGCGTTCCTGAAGTCGTCGCAGTCCAAGGTCAATGGCGAAGTCACGCTGGAAACTCGCGGTGGCCGCGTCGATGCGGTGGCGGTGCGTTCGCCGCACCTGCTCAACGCCAAGGGCGCGACCTACGCCCAGTCGGCCGACTGGGGCGTGGAAGAGGCCGAGGGGTTCATCAAGCTGTTCGGCATGAGCTCCACGCTGTATGCGCAGGTCAACCGCTGAGGTTTCCAGGCACGTAGGCAAAGCCCCTCTCCCCTCGGGAGAGGGGTTGGGGTGAGGGTACGGGCAAAGCTCCCGCAATGTGCAGTGCACCAGGCTTCGCCCGTACCCTCATCCGCCCCTTTGGGGCACCTTTTCCCGGAGGAAGAAGGAATCGCTTCGATGAGATTTACCAGTCGTTTGCGCGCCTCCGTGCTTTGCACACTTTCATCCAGCCGCCACTTCGGACCATTGATCAAACCGACATGACCGATCTACTCGCCTCCACCCTCGAACACCTGGAAACGCTGGTGTCCTTCGACACCCGCAATCCGCCGCGTGCGATCGCTGCCGAAGGTGGCATCTTCGATTATCTGCGTGCGCAGTTGCCCGGTTTCCAGGTCGAAGTGATCGATCATGGCGATGGGGCAGTGAGCCTGTACGCGGTGCGTGGCACGCCGAAGTACCTGTTCAATGTGCATCTGGACACGGTGCCGGATTCGCCCCAGTGGAGCGCCGATCCGCACGTGATGCGGCGCACCGAGGACCGGGTGATCGGCCTGGGCGTCTGCGACATCAAGGGCGCGGCCGCGGCGTTGGTAGCGGCCGCCAATGCCGGCGATGGCGATGTGGCGTTTCTGTTTTCGTCCGACGAAGAAGCCAATGACCCGCGGTGCATCGCGGCGTTTCTGGCGCGTGGCTTGCCGTATGACGCCGTGCTGGTGGCCGAGCCGACCATGGGCGAGGCGGTGCTGGCGCATCGCGGCATCAGCTCGGTGCTGATGCGCTTTGCTGGCCGTGCCGGGCATGCGTCCGGCAAGCAGGATCCGGCTGCCAGCGCGCTGCATCAGGCGATGCGCTGGGGCGGCAAGGCGCTGGATCATGTCGAGTCGCTGGCGCACGCCCGTTTCGGCGGACTGACCGGATTACGCTTCAACATCGGCCGCGTCGATGGCGGCATCAAGGCCAACATGATCGCGCCGGCGGCCGAACTGCGCTTTGGCTTCCGGCCGCTGCCGTCCATGGATGTGGATGGCCTGTTGGCGACCTTTGCCGGGTTTGCCGATCCGGCTGCGGCGCATTTCGAAGAAACCTTTCGCGGCCCCAGCCTGCCATCGGGCGACATCGCACGTGCCGAAGAGCGTCGCCTGGCGGCGCGCGATGTGGCCGACGCGCTGGACCTGCCGATCGGCAATGCGGTGGACTTCTGGACCGAGGCCTCGCTGTTTTCGGCCGGCGGCTACACCGCACTGGTTTATGGCCCGGGCGATATCGCCCAGGCGCACACCGCCGACGAGTTCGTGACGCTGGTGCAGTTGCAGCGCTACGTCGAGTCGGTCAACCGCATCATCAACGGCTCGCACTGAGCCTGCGTTCCGCGCCTGGCGCGGCCATTCCTCCCACGATCACCGCAATGTCCCTTCCTGCACAGCCCCACAAACAGACCCGCCAGACCATCGTGCGCCTGCTTTCGAGCATGGCCAGCGCGAAGGAGATCAGCCAGTACCTGAAGCGTTTCTCGCAGCTGGACGCCAAGCGCTTTGCGGTGGTCAAGGTGGGCGGCGCGGTGTTGCGCGACGACCTGGAGGCGCTGACCTCGTCGTTGTCGTTCCTGCAGGAAGTAGGGCTCACCCCGATCGTGCTGCACGGCGCGGGCCCGCAGCTGGATGCCGAGCTATCGGCCGCCGGCATCGAAAAGCAGACCGTCAACGGCCTGCGCGTGACCTCGCCGCATGCCCTGGCGATCGTGCGCAAGGTGTTTCAGGCCTCCAACCTCAAGCTGGTGGAAGCGCTGCAGCAGAACGGCGCGCGTGCGACGTCGATCACTGGCGGCGTCTTTGAAGCCGAATATCTGGATCGCGATACCTACGGCCTGGTCGGCGAGGTCAAGGCAGTGAATCTTGCGCCAATCGAGGCCAGCCTGCAGGCCGGTTCGATCCCTGTGATCACCAGCCTGGGCGAAACCCCGAGCGGGCAGATCCTCAACGTCAACGCCGATTTTGCCGCCAACGAACTGGTACAGGAACTGCAGCCGTACAAGATCATCTTCCTCACCGGCACCGGCGGCTTGCTGGATGCCGACGGCAAGCTGATCGACTCGATCAACCTGTCCACCGAATACGACCATCTGATGCAGCAGCCGTGGATCAACGGCGGCATGCGGGTGAAGATCGAGCAGATCAAGGATCTGCTCGATCGGCTGCCGCTGGAGTCGTCGGTATCGATCACCCGGCCGGCGGATCTGGCCAAAGAACTGTTCACCCACAAGGGTTCCGGCACGCTGGTGCGGCGTGGCGAGCGCGTACTGCGCGCGACCTCGTGGGACGCGCTGGACCTGCCGCGGCTGACGTCCCTGATCGAATCCAGCTTCGGCCGCACGTTGGTGCCGGACTATTTCAGCAACACCAAGCTGCTGCGTGCCTACGTCAGCGAGAACTACCGCGCGGCGGTGATCCTTACCGATGAAGGCATGCTGGGCGAGGGCACGTTGACCTATCTGGACAAGTTCGCCGTGCTCGACGACGCGCAGGGCGAAGGCCTGGGCCGTGCGGTCTGGAACGTGATGCGCGAAGAAACCCCGCAGCTGTTCTGGCGCTCGCGTCACAATAACCAGGTCAACATTTTCTACTACGCCGAATCCGACGGCTGCATCAAGCAGGAAAAGTGGAAGGTGTTCTGGTACGGCCTGGAGAACTTCGAGCAGATCCAGCACTGCGTGGCGCATTGCGCGACGCGTCAACCCACTTTGCTGGGGTGAGTGCAATGACGGCCGCCGCATCGCAAACGCTCTGGCGCGAGGTGCCCACCTTGCGCGGCCAGCACGTCACGCTGGAGCCACTGCGCGCTGCCCATGCCGATGGCTTGCGTGCGGCAGTGGCCGATGGCGCGTTGTCGCGCCTGTGGTACACCAGCGTGCCCGGTGCTGCGCAGGTCGATGACTACATCGCCGCCGCGTTGGCCGCGCAGGCGGACGGCACTGCGCTGCCGTTCGTGGTGCGCGATGCGGCGGGCGAGATCGCCGGCAGCACGCGCTACTACGCACTGGATGCATCGGTGCCGAAGCTGTCGATCGGCTACACCTGGTACGCGCCGCGGGTGCAGCGCACCGGCCTCAATACCGAGGCAAAACGCCTGCTGCTTGGGCATGCCTTCGAAACGCTCGGCTGCCTGAGCGTGGTGTTCGAGACCAGCTGGTTCAATCACACCTCGCGCGCGGCCATCGCGCGGCTGGGTGCAAAGCAGGACGGGGTGCTGCGCAATCACACGCGCCACGCCGACGGCACGCCACGCGACACCGTGGTGTTTTCCATCATCAATGCGGAATGGGCCGGGGTGAAACGCCACCTGCAGTTCCGCCTGGACGCACACGCATGACTGTTCAACCAACCACCATCGGCATTGTGGGCGCACGCGGCCATACCGGCGCGGAGCTGATCAAGCTGATTGCCGCGCACCCGCAGTTGCAGCTGGTGTTCGTGTCCTCGCGCGAGCTCGCCGGCCAGCGCGTGGCCGAGCACAGCGACGGCTATCAGGGCGAGCTGCGCTATGAAAGCCTGGACGCCGACGCGGTGGCTGCCAAGGCCGCGGACGTGGTGATCCTGGCATTGCCCAACGGCAAGGCCGAGCCCTTCGTGGCGGCCATCGATGCCAGCCGGCCGCAGACGCTGCTGATCGACCTGTCGGCCGACTACCGCTTCGATCCGGCTTGGTATTACGGCTTGCCGGAGCTCACCCGCCACACCTACGCCGGGCAGCGCCGCATCAGCAATCCCGGCTGCTATGCCACGGCCATGCAGCTGGCGATCACGCCGCTGCGCGAGCAACTGGCAGGGCCGCCGCAGTGCTTTGGCGTCTCCGGCTATTCCGGTGCGGGCACCACGCCTTCAGACAAGAACAATCCCGCGTTGCTGGCCGACAACCTGATGCCGTACGCGCTGACCAACCACATGCACGAGCGCGAAGTCTCCGCGCAGCTCGGCGTGCCGGTGGAATTCATGCCGCATGTGGCGCCGCATTTCCGCGGCATCACCATGACCGTGAACCTGTGGCTGCAGCAGCCGTTGACGCGCGAGCAGATCCACGCACGCTACCTGGAGCGGTATGCGCATGAGCCCTTGATCGAGATCGTGGACGAGGCGCCGTGGGTGAGCCGTATCGCCGGCACCCAGGGCGTGCAGATCGGTGGGTTCACCATGGCGCCGGGCAACAAGCGCGTGGTGGTGGTGGCAACGCTGGACAACCTGCTCAAGGGTGCGGCCACGCAGGCCATGCAGAACCTCAACCTGGCGCTGGGCTGGGACGAATTGACCGCAATTGGCTGATGCGCGTCCCTCGCAAGCGCCCGCACATCCATCTGCGGGGATTCAATTGGACGACTTATTTCGAGACGCTTTCCGATGACCAATCTGTTGTGGCAAAAACCCGGCGTGGCGGTGGACGCCAAGATCCAGACCTTCCTGGCCGGCGATGACGTCATCCTGGACCGCGAGTTCTTCCTGTATGACATCGCGGCCAGCAAGGCGCATGCGCAGGGGCTGCAGCACATCGGCATCCTGTCGCTGGAGGAACTGGGCGGGCTGAGCGAGCAACTGGATCTGCTGGCCGGCGACTTCCGTAGCGGCGCGTTCGTGCTCGATGCGCAGTACGAGGATTGCCATTCGGCCATCGAAGCGCGGCTGACCGAACGCCTGGGCGATGCCGGCCGCAAGATCCACACCGGGCGCAGCCGCAACGACCAGATCCTGGTGGCCACGCGGCTATGGTTGAAGGACAAGCTGCAGCGCGTGGCCGCGCTCAGCACCGAGGTGGCCAAGGTGGCGCTGGACCGCGCACAGGCCGAAGCCGAGCTGCCGGTGCCCGGCTACACGCACATCCAGCGTGCGGTGGTGTCCTCGGCCGGCATGTGGTGGGCCGGGTGGGCCGAGGCCTTCATCGACAACGCCGTGCGCGCCAACGACACCTTCAAGCTGGTCGACACCAACCCGCTGGGCACCGCGGCCGGTTACGGCGTCAATCTGCCGCTGGACCGTGCGCATACCACCGCCGAGCTAGGCTTCGCGCGCCTGCAGGTCTCGCCCATCTACGCACAGCTCTCGCGCGGCAAGTTCGAACTGGCTGCACTGGAAGCGCTGGGTGGCGCCACGCTGGACCTGCGCCGGATTGCCTGGGATCTGTCGTTGTTCACCAGCGGCGAGTTCGCCTTTGTCGCGCTGCCGGCGCAGTACACCACCGGCAGTTCGATCATGCCGAACAAGCGCAACCCCGATGTCATCGAACTGATGCGCGCCACCCACGCCAGCGTGGCAGCGGCGCGCACCGAGATCGAACAGCTGCTGTCGCTGCCGTCCGGCTACCACCGCGATCTGCAGAGCAGCAAGGGCGCGATCGTGCACGGCTTTGCGCGCGGCCTGGCCGCGCTGGAGCTGTTGCCGGCCTTGCTGGCCAACCTGGAATGGCGGCCGGACAAGCTGCGTTCGGCGATCGATTCGGGCATGTACGCCACCGATGTGGCGGTGGAAGCCGCCGTGGCCGGGGTGCCGTTCCGCGACGCCTACAAGGCGGCCGCCGCCGCGTCTGACAGCGCAGGGCAGGGACGCACACCGGAAGGCAGCCTGGCCGCACGCGTGTCGCCCGGTGCGGCGGCCGATCTGCAGCTGGATGTGCTGCGCGCCCGCTGGGAGGCGCTGCAGTGATCCCGACCCTCAGTGCCGACACCGCCGAGCACTATCCCTGGGGCGAGGCCTGCGATGGCTGGCACCTGCTGCGCGACCCGGGGCTGAGCGTGCTCGAAGAGCACATGCCGCCCGGCGCGATGGAGCAACGCCACCGGCATAGCCGTGCACGGCATTTTTTCTATGTACTCGCCGGCGAGGTGATGTTGCAGGTGGATGGCGAGCAGCACGTGCTCAAGGTGGGCCAGGGCCTGCATGTGACGCCCGGTTCGACCCATCAGATGCACAACCTGTCCGACGAGCAGGCGCGGTTCCTGGTGATTTCCACGCCGCATGGCAAGGCCGAGCTTACGACCACTGCCGGCGCCCCTGTGGCCACCGCCGCCGTGGTGGCACCGGGCGCCGCGCCAATGGAGGCCGACTGATGGCCACGCGCTATCTGGTCCTGGCGATGCGCCAGCCCGACTTCCCGGCCGATGTGGTGCAGCCCCATCGCGATTTTCTGGATGCGCTGCGAGCCGCCGGGCAACTGGAGTTGACCGGGGGCTTCAGCGACGGCAGCGGTGGCGCGTACGTATTGATCAATGTCGAGGGTCTGGCGCAGGCGCAGCAGATCGTGGCGCAGGATCCCCTGGCCGTGCGCGGTGCCTCCACGCTGACGGTGTACGAATGGAACGCGCAGTGAGGCTGCACATCCGCGTGGCACACGTGGTGATCGCTGCCGCAATCACTAGGGCACGGCCATGACCCAGCCGGTCGTCGCGACCTCGCTGTTTACCGAGCAGGTGCTGCCGCCGTGGCGGCGCGCAGTGCTCAAGGTCGGCAGCAGCCTGCTGGCGGCCGATGGCGGCGGCCTGTCGCCGCGGTTTGCGCTGGGCCTGGCGCAGTTTGTATCGGCCAATCTGGCGGCGGGGCGCGAAGTGGTGATCGTCTCGTCCGGCGCGGTGGCGGCCGGGCGCGCCATCCTGCCCAAGGCAGCCGAAGCTGGCGCCGCCATCGCTGCGCGCCAGGCACTGGCCGCGCTGGGCCAGGCGCAGTTGATCGCGTTGTGGCAGCGCTTTTTCGAGCGCCCGGTGGCGCAGGTGCTGCTCACCCACGACGACCTGCGCAACCGCCGCCGCTACCTCAATGCGCGCGCCACGCTGGGCGAACTGTTGCGGCTGGGCGCATTGCCGGTGATCAACGAGAACGACACCGTGTCGGTGGACGAACTCAAGCTCGGCGACAACGACAACCTGGCCGCGATCGTGGCCGCGCTGGTCGATGCTGATGCCTTGTTCATCGCCACAGATATCGATGGCCTGTATAGCGCCGACCCGCGCAGCAACCCGCTGGCACGCCCGCTCGACGAGGTGGCCGAACTCAGTGCCGAGGTGCTGGCAATGGCTGGCGGCAGCGGCAGCAGCGTGGGCACCGGCGGCATGCGCACCAAGCTGGAAGCCGCCGCCAAGGCCGGTGCGGCCGGGATCGAAACCTATCTGTTCAACGGCCGCAGTGCCGAGGTGGTGCGCGGGCTGGCGCAGGACCGGCTGTGCGGCACGCGCATCCACGCCGCACGCACGCGCATTGCCGCGCGCAAGTACTGGTTGCGGCATGCGCCGGTGGAGCCGGGCACGATCCTGATCGATGCCGGCGCCGCACTGGCGCTCACCGACAAGGGCGCCTCGCTGCTACCCGGTGGCGTGGCCGGTGCCGAAGGCGATTTCCGCCGTGGCGACATGGTGGAAATCCACCTGCGCGACAGCGCGGGCAGCCGCTGCCTGGCACGCGGCGTGAGCCAGTATTCGGCAGTGGATGTGCGCCGCATCGCCCGCCGCCATTCGCGCGAGATCGAACCGATCCTCGGCTACAGCTACGGCGAGAATGTGGTGCATCGTGATGATCTGGTAATTTTGTAGCCGCGAATCGGGAATCGGGAATTGGGAATCGCGACAGCGCTTACACCCGTAGTGTTTCCGATGCTCAGACGTGGACGACGCAGTGATGCAGGCCGTTGCCATTCCCGATTCCCCACTCCCCATTCCCGGTTGCCCCCAATGACCATCAAATCGCTCGCCCTGCAATGCCGCGACGCCGCGCAGGTGCTGTCGCAATTGTCCGCAGACGCCAAGCAGGCCTTATTGCTGGCCATGGCCGATGCGCTCGACACCGATGCGCAGCAGATTCTGCAGGCCAACCAGCGTGACGTGGATGCGGCGCGTGAGAAGGGCACCGGTGCGGCGATGCTCGATCGCCTGGCGCTGACGCCGGCGCGCTTGTCGGCAGTGGGCGCGGCGTTGCGCGAGGTGGCAGCACTGCCGGATCCAGTGGGCCAGGTCACGCGCGACGATGTGCGCCCCAACGGTATCCGCGTGCAGAAGGTGCGCGTGCCGCTGGGGGTGATTGCGATGATCTACGAAGCCCGCCCCAATGTGACCGCCGATGCGGCAGCGCTGTGCATCAAGGCTGGCAACGGCGTGATCCTGCGTGGCGGCTCCGAAGCGATTCATTCCAACACCGCGATTGCGCGCGCCCTGCAGCGTGCCCTGCGCGAGGCCGGCGTGCCCGAAGCGGCGCTGACGCTGGTGGAAGACTTGCGGCGCGAGACCATGCTGGAGCTGCTGCAGCTCAGCGACATCGTCGACCTGGCGATTCCGCGCGGTGGCGAAGGCCTGATCCGCTTCGTTGCCGAACACGCGCGCGTGCCGGTGATCAAGCATTACAAGGGTGTCTGCCATCTGTTCGTGGATGCATCGGCCGATGTGGACCTGGCGGTGCGCCTGCTGGTGGATGGCAAGGCCTCGCGGCCGTCGGCATGCAATTCGCTGGAGACACTGTTGGTGCATGCAGAGATCGCCGAACGCTTTCTGCCCGCCGCCGCCGCTGCGTTGCGCGCGCGCAACGTCGAGCTGCGTGGCGATGCGGCAACGCGCGCGTTGCTGCCCGAGATCGCCGCGGCCAGCGACGACGACTACGCCGCCGAATTCCTGGACCTGATCCTGGCCATCCGCGTGGTGCCAGATCTGGACACCGCGCTGGCGCATATCCGCCAGTACGGCTCCGACCATACCGAGGTGATCGCCACGCAGACGCCCGCCAACGCCGAAACGTTCGTGCAGTCGCTGCGCTCGGCGGTGGTGATGGTCAATGCGTCTTCGCGATTTTCCGACGGTGGCGAACTCGGCCTGGGCGCGGAGATCGGCATCTCCACCACGCGCCTGCATTCGTACGGCCCGATGGGCCTGGAGGCGCTGACCGTGGAGCGCTTCGTGGTGCGTGGTGAGGGGCAGGTGCGGCACTGACGCCTTGGCCTCGTGCTGGTGCATAGGCCGCCAGTGCAGGCATGGTTGCAGCAGCGGGCTACGCGATGCACCGGGCCGTTGCTCCGGCGCCGGCGATCGTGACCCCCGTCCTTCCTCGTTGTCGCTGAAACGCCCGCAGTCACCCGCAACCGAGTGTCGAACCGGAAATCACCTGCGCAGGCAGTGCATCTAGGGTCTGCGCTGCGTACGCCTTCCGTGCGGACATCACGCGGACGCAGACGCGCAGCTAGCGCAGGCCGCCAACTGCGCAGCCTGCTCGTCCGCCAGGCAGCCGGATCACCGCAACCACGACCTTTGACACTCCCCCCGGCGGCGGCGCGCTGCCTACAGTCGACGACTTCCCCCCAGTTTCCGGAGTCGTCGATGCGTCGTCTTGCCGCCTGCCTGCTCGCTACCGCCGTTGCCGCCGCCACCAGCGCGGCGCTGGCGCAGACCTCGCCGATGACCCCCGACATCACCGGCAAGCCGTTCGTGGCAAGCGACGCTGCCAACGACTACATCAAGCGCGAGGTGATGATCCCGATGCGCGATGGGGTCAAGTTGCATACGGTGATCGTGCTGCCCAAGGGCGCACGCAATGCACCGATGGTGCTCACGCGCACGCCGTACAACGCCAGCGGACGCACCGAGCGCATGGCGTCGCCGCACATGAATGACCTGCTCGCGCAGGGCGACGATGTGTTCGTGGAAGGTGGCTACATCCGCGTGATCCAGGACGTGCGCGGCAAGTACGGCTCGGAAGGCGATTACGTGATGACCCGGCCGTTACGCGGGCCGCTCAACCCCAGCGAGGTCGACCATGCCACCGATGCGTGGGACACCATCGATTGGCTGGTCAAGAACGTCAAGGAATCCAACGGCAAGGTCGGCATGATCGGCTCCTCGTACGAAGGCTTCACCGTGGTGATGGCACTCACCAACCCGCATCCGGCGCTCAAGGTCGCGGTGCCGGAAAGCCCCATGGTGGACGGCTGGATGGGCGACGACTGGTTCAACTACGGCGCGTTCCGCCAGGTGAACTTCGACTACTTCACCGGCCAGCTGACCCAGCGCGGCAAGGGCACCGGCATCGCGCGCCAGGGCCATGACGACTACAGCAATTTCCTGCGCGCAGGCTCGGCCGGTGACTTCGCCAAGGCGGCGGGTCTGGAACAACTGCCGTGGTGGCACAAGCTCACCGAACACGCCGCCTACGACAGCTTCTGGCAGGAGCAGGCACTGGACAAGGTGATGGCGCGTACGCCGCTGAAGGTGCCCACGATGTGGCTGCAGGGCCTGTGGGATCAGGAAGACATGTGGGGCGCCATCCACAGCTATGCGGCGATGGAGCCGCGCGACAAGAGCAACACGCTCAACTACCTGGTGATGGGGCCGTGGCGGCACAGCCAGGTCAATTACGACGGCAGCGCGCTGGGTGCGCTGAACTTCGATGGCGATACCGCGCGGCAGTTCCGCCACGATGTGCTGCGCCCGTTCTTCGACCAGTACCTGGTCGATGGCGCGCCGAAAGCCGCCACGCCGCCCGTGTTCATCTACAACACCGGCGAGAACCATTGGGACCGCCTGCAGGCCTGGCCACGCAGCTGCGACAAGGGCTGCGCCGCCAAGAGCAAGCCGCTGTATCTGCAGGCGGGCGGCAAGCTGTCGTTCCAGGCGCCAACGGCTGCGCAACCGGCGTTCGAGGAATACGTGTCCGACCCGGCCAAGCCGGTGCCGTTCGTGCCACGCCCGGTCGACTTCGGCGACCGCAGCATGTGGACCACCTGGCTGGTGCACGACCAGCGCTTCGTCGATGGCCGCCCGGACGTCCTCACCTTCGTCACCGAGCCGCTGACCGCACCGCTGCAGATCGCCGGCGCGCCGGATGTGCATCTGCAGGCGTCCACCAGCGGCAGCGACAGCGATTGGGTGGTCAAGCTGATCGATGTCTACCCGGACGAGATGGCGGCCGACCCGAAGATGGGCGGCTATGAGCTGCCGGTGTCGATGGCGATCTTCCGCGGCCGCTACCGCGAAAGTTTCAGCACGCCCGCGCCACTGGCAGCCAATCAGCCGCTGGCATTCCAGTTCGGCCTGCCCACTGCCAATCACACCTTCCAGCCGGGCCACCGGGTGATGGTGCAGGTGCAGTCCAGCCTGTTCCCGCTGTACGACCGCAACCCGCAGACCTATGTGCCCAATGTCTTCTTCGCCAAGCCCGGCGATTATCAGAAGGCGACCCAGCGCGTGTACGTGGCGCCGGGGCAGGGCAGCTACATCAGTCTGCCGGTGCGTTGACGCCACGGGCGCTGCGTGCCGGCGGCGCCCATACGTCTTCCAGCCACTGCGGGCGGCAGGCCACCCAGGCGGCCACCAGCTGGATCACGATGCAGGCGGCCAGGAACAGGAAGGGCGAGGTCCAGCCGCCGCGGTGGGCGTGCAGCCAGCCGAACAGGAACGGCCCCAGGCAGCTCACCAGGTAGCCCATGCCCTGCGAAAACCCCGACAGTGCCGCCGAGCCGGCGGCAGTGCGGCTGCGCTGGTTGACCAGCACCAGTGCCAGCGGGAACGTGCTGGGCCCCAGGCCGAGCAGGGTGACCCACAGGATCGGCGCCGCCAGCGGTGCCCACCACAGCCCGGCGAACGCCACCAGGTGGCAGGCCGCGCACAGCAGCACGATGGGGAACGGGTTGCGCAGGCGCACCGCCAGGGCGGGCATGGTCAGCGCACCAACCATGCCCAGCGCCGAGAACAACGCCACCATGGTGCCGCCGAAGGCGGGCGAGGCACCGGCCTCGCGGAACAGCGTCGGCAGCCAGGTGAACATCGAATAGGTCACCAGCGAGGTCATGCCGAAGGTCAGCGCCATGCTCCAGCCCAGCGCAGTGCGCGCCACGCGGCCTTCGGCCTCCGGGGTGGGCGTCACCGGCGCCGGCCCGGTCGCGGCCAGGCGGCGATGGCGCGCATGCACCAGCGCCCAGGCGATCAACGCCAGCAGCGCCGGCAGCATCCACACCATCATCGAACTGCGCCAGCCCCAGGCATCGGCCACCGGCACCGCCATCAGCGCCGGCAACAGCGTGCCCACCTGCAGCACGGTGATGTACAGCGTGCTGACGCCACCCACGCGGTCACCGAAATAGCGCTTCACCAGCGGCGGCAGCACCACGTTGCCTACGCCCATGCCGGCCAGCGCCACCAGCGAGCCCAGCAGCAATCCGCCGGTGCCCGGCAACAGCGGGCGCACCAGCAAACCGATCGTGGCCAGGCCCATGGCAATCAGTGCGGTCTGCAGCAGCCCGAACCGGCGCAGCAACGCGGGCGTGGCCACGCCGGTGAGCGCGAACGCGGCAGTGGGCAACATGCCCAGCGCGCCCATCGTGGGGGCACCAAAATCGTACTCATGCGCGATGCGTTCCAGCAGCGGCGTCAGCGAGGTCACCGCCGTGCGCAGATTGAACGCAGACAACAGAACCGCAGCCAGCACCACCCCGCGACCACGTCGCTGTGTGGAAGGTGAGGCAGCGGCAGAAAGTGCACCAGACATGACAGACCGTCCGCACCGACCACAGCATTATGGCGGCGCCTGAAAACACAAAACCGGCACGAGGCCGGTTGTGTGTTTTGAAACTTGGTCGGGGAGACAGGATTCGAACCTGCGACCTCTACGTCCCGAACGTAGCGCTCTACCAGACTGAGCTACACCCCGAAGGAGCCGCGTATGTTACATAGGGAATGCCAAATCGGCAAGCACTGCAGACAACTTTTTTATCGGCGCAGTGTGTCTTGCTCGCGCGCTTCGAACCACATGCCGTTGAGCACGGCAGCCAGTGCGGCCAGACCGGTGCCAAGAATCCATGCGAAATACCACATCGGTGTACTCCTTGTTGCGTTGAAGTGTGGGCATGCGAGCGCTGGTGCGTTGTGCAGCAGTGCCCGCAGGGGTGCGCTCAATACGCGTTGGGATTGCCGGCCATCTCTTCGGCGGTGACCTTGCCCTTGAGCACGCGGTAGACCCAGGTGGTGTAGGCGATGATGATCGGCAGGAACACCGCAGTGGCCAGCAACATGATCCACAGCGTCAGCCGGCTGCTGGAGGCATCCCACAGCGTCAGGCTCGAGCCCGGTGCGCTGGAAGAGGGCAGCAGGAACGGAAACAGCGCAAAGCCCACGGTCAGGATGATGCCGGCGATGGCGCTGCCCGAGGCAATGAACGCCAGGCCGCCACGGCGTGCGCGCAGCAGCGCCGCGTTGAGGGCCAATCCCAGCAGGCCGACCAGCGGCGCCAGCGCGGTGGCCGGCATGCTGTGGTAGTTGTGCAGCCAGCCACCGGCGGCGGTGAGGGCGGCGGTCTTGCCGAGCGGGTCGGTGGCCGCGTCGGTCACCGTTGCCGAGGTCACCACATAGCCGGGCAACCCGAACGCCACCCAGGCACCGGCACCGGCAAACAACGCCACGCCGAGCACGCCCGCAATACTGCCGTAGCGCGCCGCGCGGTCCGCCACCGGGCCGTCGGTCTTGAGCACCAGCATCGCCGCGCCATGCGCCACCAGCATCGCCACGCTGAGCAGGCCAGCCAGCAACGCGAAAGGCGTCAACAACCCGAAGAAACTGCCGGTATAGAACACGCGCAGGCTGTCGTCGAAATGGAACGGCACACCCAGCACCACGTTGCCCACCGCCACGCCCATGATCAGCGCCGGAATGAAGCCGCCGACAAACAGCGCCCAGTCCCAGTTGCTGCGCCAGCGCTGCCCCGGCAGCTTGCCGCGGTACTTGAAACCCACCGGGCGCAGGATCAGCGCAAACAGGATCACGAACATCGCCAGGTAAAAGCCCGAAAAGCTCACCGCATACAGCGGTGGCCAGGCTGCGAAGATTGCCCCGCCACCGAGCACCAGCCACACCTGGTTGCCTTCCCACACCGGGCCGATGGTGTTGACCACCAGCCGGCGCTCGGCATCGGTGCGCGCCACAAACGGCAGCAGCGCGCCCACGCCCAGGTCGAACCCGTCCATGACCGCAAACCCGATCAGCAGGATGCCGAGCAGTAGCCACCAGATCACGCGCAGCGTTGTGTAGTCCAATCCAATGAAATCCATGGGTGTCTCCGACCGTTACGGTTGAGCGCCAGCCAGCGCATCGCCGGCATGCGTGGGGGCAGGGGAGGTGGTGTCACGCAAGGCGGGAAAGAACGCGTCCGGGCCTTTGCGGATGGCGTTGAGCATCAGCTTGATCTCGATGATCAGCAGCACCGTGTACAGCGCCACGAAGCCGCCCAGCGAGAGCAGGATCTGATGCAAGGCAAGACCGGAGGCGGCATAGAACGTGGGCAGCACGCCTTCCACCGCCCACGGCTGGCGGCCGTACTCGGCCACGAACCAGCCGCATTCGATGGCGATCCACGGTGCCGGCAATGACCACAGCGCCACCGTCAGGAACCAGCGCTTGTCTTCGAAAGTGTGCTTGCACGAGAACCAGAACGCGGCGGCGAAGAAGGCGATCAGATAGAAGCCCAGTGCCGCCATCACCCGGAACGTCCAGAACAGCGGCAAGACGCGCGGCACGGTGTCCATTGCGGCTTGTGCAATCTGCTCTGGCGTGGCGTTGCCGATGTCATCGCGATAGCGCTTGAGCAGCAGCCCGTGACCCAGATCCTGCCAATGCGCATCGAACACCTTGCGTGCTTCAACGTCGTGCTTGTCGGCACGCAGGCGTTGCAATGCACCGTAGGCGATCTGCCCGCCGCGGATGCGGTGTTCGGCACGCTTGACCAGATCCAGGATGCCGGGGATCTGCTGGTCCAGCGAGCGCGTGGCCACCAGCCCCATCAGGTAGGGCAGCTGGATCGCGTAATCGTTGCGGTGTGTGGTCTGGTTGGGAATACCGAACGCGGTGAAGTTGGCCGGTGCGGCTTCGGTCTCCCACATCGCCTCGATGGCGGCCAGCTTCATCTTCTGATGCTCGTTGGCGGCATAGCCGCTCTCATCGCCGAGCACCACCACCGACAGCGCCGAGAACAGGCCGAACGCCGCAGCCACCGCGAACGAGCGCCGGGCCAGCTCGCGGTGCGTGCCGCGCAGCAGGAACAACGCACTGATCGACATCACGAACATTGCGCCGGTGACATAGCCCGCGCTCACCGTGTGCACGAACTTGGCCTGCGCCACCGGGTTGAACAGCACCGCCATGAAGTCCACCACTTCCATGCGCATGGTGTCCGGGTTGAACACCGCACCGGTGGGGTTCTGCATCCAGCCGTTGGCGATCAGGATCCACAGCGCCGACAGGTTGGTGCCCAGCGCCATCAGCCAGGTCACCGTGAGGTGCTGCACGCGCGAGAGCCGGCTCCAGCCGAAAAAGAACAGGCCGATGAAGGTCGCTTCCAGGAAGAACGCCATCAGGCCTTCGATCGCCAGCGGCGCGCCGAAGATGTCGCCGACATAGTGGCTGTAGTACGACCAGTTCATGCCGAACTGGAACTCCATCACGATGCCGGTGCCGACACCCATGGCGAAATTGATGCCGAACAGCACGCCCCAGAACAGCGTCATGCGGCGCCAGACGTCCTTGCCGGTCATGACATAGACGCTCTCCATGATCGCAATCATGAAAGAGAGCCCCAGGGTCAGCGGGACGAAGAGAAAGTGGTACATCGCGGTCAGTGCGAACTGCAGCCGCGACAGTTCAACGACTGTCGAGTCGATCATGGCAGGGTGGACCTGGTTGAGTGTCAGTAGGAACACAGCGGATGATCTGCCCCTGCCGCGCCCGGCGCGTTGATCCAAATCAAGGCGGCCACCGATGGGTGCGTCAGACTGTCCAACCCGCAGCCGTGGGATGGCGACTTACAATTGCGATCCGCCGCGATGTCTTCCGAGAGCGATGTGAGCCAGCCCAGCGTGCCAGCCAGCGAAACGCCCGCGCAGCGCCGCCAGCGCGGCCAATGGCTGGACGCGCTGGCCGCACCGGCCACGCGCGCGCGGCGTCTGGCGGGCGTGGCGGTGACGATTTCGGGCGTGTTGTTGCTGCTGCAGTCCGCCGCCATCGCCTGGCTGATCCAGGCCGTGCTGGTGCAGCATCGGCCACTGGCGGAGCTGGGCCATTTCGGCCTGGGCCTGCTGGGTGCGGCGATCGGTCGCGCGCTGTGTGGCGCATGGGCGCAATCGCTGGCCGGCGAGGTGGCCGATGTCGCCAAACACGCCTTGCGCCTGCGTATTGCACGGCGCCTGCTCGAACACGGCCCGGTGTGGTTGCGCCGCCAGCGCAGCGGTGAACTCGGTGAACTGAGCCTGGCGCATAGCGACGCGCTGGAAGGCTATTTCGTCGGTTACCAGCTGGCGCGCACCGAAATGCTGGTGGTGCCGGGGCTGATCCTGCTGGCGGTGTTCTCGGTGGATTGGGTGGTGGGCCTGGTGCTGTTGCTCACCGCGCCGCTGATTCCGTTTTTCATGATGCTGGTGGGGTGGGGCGCCGAAGCCGCCGGCCGCGAGCAACTGGGCGAGTTGGCGCGGATGGGTGGGCACTTTGCCGACCGCCTCAAGGGCCTGGGCCTGCTGCGGGTGTACGGCCGTGGCGAGGCCGAATTGGGCGGCATTGCTGCAGCCGCCGACGGCGTGCGCGAACGCTCGCTGAAAGTGCTGCGCATCGCGTTCCTGTCCTCCACCGTGCTGGAATTCTTCGCCTCGGTGAGCGTGGCGATCGTGGCGCTGTATTTCGGGTTGAGCTACCTGGGCATGCTGGATCTGCACGGGCTGCCGAGCCTGGGCACGGGCATGTTCTGCCTGCTGCTGGCGCCGGAATTCTTTGCGCCCCTGCGGCGGCTGGCCGCGCATTACCACGATCGCGCCAACGCGTTGGCCGCGGTGTCCGAAGCCGAGCGCCTGCTGCACGGCTTTGCACCGCCTGCAGTGGCGGTGCGGGTGCCGGCAGTGCCGGCGAGGCCGCTGGAACCGGCACAGTCGCACGCACCGTTGCTGCAGGCACGTGGGCTGGCAGTGCGTCCGCCCGGTTCGCCGGTGCAGGTCGTGCGCGATTTTTCGCTGGCGCTGGAGGCCGGCCAGCGTGTCGCACTGGTTGGCCCCAGCGGCAGCGGCAAGAGCACGCTGTTGGAAGGCCTGGCCGGCTGGCTGGAGTTGGAGGGCGGCAGCCTGGCCGTGCGGCCTGGCGTGCGCATCGGCTATGCACCGCAGCGGCCCTACCTGTTCCACGGCAGCATCGCCGACAACCTGCGCCTGGCCGATCCACAGGCCAACGACGCCCGCCTGCGCGCGGTGGCCGACGCGGCGCAGGTGCTGCGGTTTGCCACGCACCTGCCGGACGGGCTGGACACGGTGATCGGCGAGCGCGGCTTCGGGTTATCCGGTGGCGAAGCCCGGCGCGTGGCCTTGGCACGGCTGCTGTTGCGGGAGCCCGATGTGCTGTTGCTGGACGAACCCACGGCCTTTCTCGATCCCGACACCGAGGCCGACCTGCTGCGCAGCCTTGCGCTGTTCGCGCGTGGACGCGCCGTGGTGCTGGCCACGCACAGCGCCGCGGTGATGCAGTGGGCCGACACGGTGATCGATCTGCGCGGCGCGCGCGTGGCGATGGAGCAGCCATGAGGCACCCGGCACCCGATCGCCTGCGCGATGTGTTTGCCCGCCACCTGTGGCGGTTGCTGGTGTCGGCCGTGCTGGTACTGGTTACCGCGTTGGCGGGCGTTGGCTTGCTCAGCCTGTCTGGCGGGTTTCTCACCGCCGCGGCCCTGGCCGGTGTTGCTGGGCTGGGCTCGGGCTTCAATTTCTTTTCGCCCTCGGCCGGGATCCGGGCGCTGACGTTCGCGCGGATCGTGTCGCGCTACGGCGAGAAACTCATCGGCCACGACGCCACCTTGCGCATTGCGCGCGATGCGCGGGTGTGGTTCTTCCGTCGCGCCTTGCCGCTCGCACCCGGACGCCTGTCGGCCACACGCACCGGTGACCTGCTGGCGCGGCTGATGTCCGATATCGGCGAGGTCGATGGCGTCAGCGTGCGCGCGCTGGCACCGCTGTCTGCATTACTGGGTGTGTGGTGCGCCGGCGTGGCCGCCGCCTCGGTGATCTACCCGCCGGCTGCAGGGCTGCTGGTGGTGCTGGGGCTGCTGATCGGCGTGCTGGTACCGTGGCAGGTGGCACGTGGCGGCGCCGCGCGCGAGCTGCGCCGCACACAGCAGCGCGCCGCCTTGCGCACGCAGGCGTTCGAGGGCCTGGAGGGCGCGGCGGATCTGGCCGCGGTGGAGGCACAAGGCACCTGGATCACCCGCATCGACACCGCCGCCACGGCCTTGGCTCAGGGCGACCGCAGCCAGCGGCGGCACCTGATCGGCGGCAATCTGCTGCATGCGCTCTGCGGTGGCATCGGCCTGGCGGGCATGCTGTGGCTGGCGCTGGATGCGGCCGAGCGCGACCTGATCGACGCCGCGATGGCAGCCGGCCTGGTGTTCCTGACCATGGCCTTGCTGGAGGTGTGGGCCGGTGCCGGCCTGGCGTTGCAGGCGCTGCAGAGTGCGCGCGTGGCCGGGCAGCGCCTGCAGGCGATCGTGGACCAGGCGCCTTCGGTGCAGGACCCGCTGCAGCCAGTCGCGGTGCCGCCCAGTGGGGTGCTGGAACTGCGCCAGGTGCGTTTCGCCTGGCCGGGGGCCGCACGGCCGGTGCTGCAGGCGGTGGACCTGCGGCTGGGCCCGGGCGAGCGCATCGCCATCAGCGGCGATAGCGGCAGCGGCAAGAGCACGCTGTCGGCCCTGCTGCTGCGGCTATGGGACCCGCAGGACGGGCAGGTGGACTACGCCGGCATCGCGCTGCGTGCGTTCGCGCAGGCGCAGTGGCACCAACGCATCGCCTGGCTGCCGCAGAACGCGCCGGTGTTTGCCGGCACGGTGCGCGAGAACCTGGCCATCGGCGATGCCGCTGCCAGCGATGCCGCGCTATGGGCCGTGCTCGATCAGGTGCGCCTGCGCGACTGGGCCACCGCCCAGAACGGCCTGGAGACCTGGGTGGGCGAAAACGGCGCCACGCTTTCGGCTGGCCAGGCCCGCCGGCTCGCTTTGGCACGCGCGCTGTTGCGCGATGCGCAGATCCTGCTGCTGGACGAACCCACCGACGGCCTGGACGTGGATACCGCACATGCGCTGTTGATTGACCTGGCCGCCGCCCTCGGCCAGCGCAGCCTGGTGATGATCACCCACGACAGCGTGCCCGACGGCGTGGTGCAGCGGCGCTACCGGATGCGGGACGGGGTGTTGGAAGCGCTGCCCTGAGCGAGACGCACCTGTCCCGGTGCGTCTCGCATTCACGGTGCCGCGCTCAGTCCAGCACCGCCCGGAGCGTAGCCATCAGCCCCGGCTGCAGCCAGGCCCACAGCAACAGGCCGACATTCAACCCGGCGGTGATCCAGAACGTCAGCTGGAACGCGGCCTTGCTGCATTTATGGCGAAACCATTCCTGCGCCAGCAGCGCGCCAGGCCAACCGCCCAGCACGCCGATCAGGTGCAAGGTGGCCTCCGGCGTCCGCCATTGGTTGCGTTGCGCCGCAGACTTGTCGATGGCGTAGGCCAGCACGGCCACCCCACTGGCGGTCGCATACCAGAGCAGCACCAGCAACGGCAGCCGCTGCAGCACGACGGCGGCGGCGATCGCGCCCAGGAACATCACCGCAATGAACTTGCGCGGCAAGCCGCTGCCGCGTTGCCGGGTCCTGGCCTGGGTGCTGCGGTCTGCCCAGCACCTGGGTGGCCTTCAGCCGCGCGTGTGCATCGCGCTGCACAGCGTAGGTGAGCACATCGCCATTGCAGGGCCGCCGCCGCTGCGGCCCAAATGCGCCGATATGCACGAATGCACGTTCGCCACCGCCATGCGGCACGACGAACCCGAAGCCCTTGTGGTCATCCCAATCGCTCAGACGCCCCTGATAACGCATCGATCCCCCCCATGAGCGGCTCAGCTGTCTGCAAGAAAGGCCCGCACCGCTGGGCCGAAGCGGGCGAAATCCACCAGGAAGGCGTCGTGGCCCTGCGGAGAATCCAGGCCCAGGAACTGTGCATCGGCACCGCCAGCACGCAGGCCTTCGGCAATCTGTTCCTGCTGCTGCACCGGGAACAGGATGTCGGTGTTGGCGCCGATCGCCAGTGCGCGCGCGATGCGGATCTGCGCCAGCCCGGCCAGTACGCCGGATTCTGGCGCTGCGGCGTCGGCGCGTGTGTCCGGTGCGTATTCGGCCAGATCGAACCAGTCCATCGAGCGGCTTAGATACAGATAACAGTTGGGGTCGAAGAAGCGCACGAAGCGGCGTGCATGGCCTTCGAGATAGCTTTCGACCTGGAATTCGAGCCCGAATGGATCATCGGCAGTCTGTTCGGAATCCAGCCGCACGCGGCCGAAACGGCCATCCCATTCCAGCGCCGAGCGATAGGTGATCACGCCCAGCTTGCGCGCCATGCGCATGCCCGATTCCGGGTACTGCACATCGTCGTAGTGGCCGCCGTTCCAGTGCGGATCCAGGCGGATCGCTTCGCGCTGCAGCGAGCGGATGGCGATCGAAAACGGCAACGCCTGCGCGCTGCCGGAGATATTGATGTGGCTGCGCGCGATGCCCGGGTGGCGCAGCAGCAACGCCAACGCGGTCATGCCGCCCATCGAGTTGCCAATCAGGCAGGCCAGCTGCGCGATGCCCAGCGCACGTACCACATCGGCTGCGGCATCGGCGACATCTTCGATGGACAATTCTGGGAACGACAGCCGGTAGGGGACGCCGGTGGCCGGGTCGATCGAAGCCGGGCCGGTGGAGCCCTTGCAACTGCCCAACGAGTTGACGCACACCACGAACCAGCGATCGGTGTCGATCGGCTTGCCCGGGCCCACCATCGCTTCCCACCAACCGGGCTCGGGGTTGTCGGCATTGGCTGCGGCGTGGGCATTGGGCGACAGGCCGGTGACGATCAACACGGCATTGCCGTGGTCCGCGTCCAGCGTGCCCCAGGTTTCATAGGCCACCCTGGCCTGATGCAGCACACCGCCGCGTTTCATCGGCAACGGCGAGGGCAGGGCGTGGAAGCGGGTACCGGTGGGAATGAATTCGGTCATCGCGTGATTCTATCCGGCATGGCGGGGGCCGGCGTGCGCACGGTTGGCACGCGCTGTCGCGGTGTGAGGGCGTGGGCAGTGCGCCGCGTTGGAGGTGCCTGTTTCCGGCGATGTGATCGCTTTAGAGCGGCTAACAAAACGTAGCGAGCAGTGGTCAGGTGGTTGCTGATGGCGCGGAGGAACCGGAGTGTACGTGGGTACATGAGGATTCCGAGCACCGGCCGCGCCCGCCTGGCGGCTGCGCAGTCGTTTTGATAGCTGCTCTGAATTCCGAAGTGTTTCCGCGCGCGCCCGGAGTGCTATGCGCTTACAAGCGCGCAGCACTCAGCGGCCGATGACCAGCTCCACCTGCGCATCGGTGGGCAACTGCACCGTCACCGGCGTGCTTTCCACGTCATCGCTCTGGCGCATCGCATTGCCGCTGCGCGAGAGCCGGGCCACCAGTTGCACCTTGTCCAGCGACGACAGCGTGCGCGTGGGCATCGGGCTGTCGCCATCATCCAGGGTGACGGTCAACGGCAGCGCGCTGAGCGGGTGTTTTTCCACCGCTACCGGCATCGGGGTGTCGGCGGAGCGTGCAATCACGAACACACTGGTGTCGGCGGGCAAGCCGGCACGCTTGGCGAACTCGGCGTCCAGCACCACTCGCACGCGAATGGCCTTGCCTGTGCCGGCCGTGGCAGTTGCCGGTGCGGTGGCCTGGATCGGCTCCAGCTTGGCCTCGCGGCGCGCGGCATTGATCTGTTCCAGCAGCCCGGGGCGGGTCTTGGGGTCTACCACCTCCAGCAGCGGTAGCCAGGTAGCGCTGGCCGCGGCGGGCTGCCCGGCCTGGCGTTGCACCACGCCCAGGAACCAACGCGCACGCTCGTGTTCGGGCTGCACCGCAAGCGCATGTTCGAGCAGGCGTTGCGCCTCGTGATCCGGCTGCGGCGTGTCGTCGGCGAGCATGCGCGTCTGCGCGGCGGCCACCAATACATCCGGCTCGTCCGGGCGCAGCGCCACGGCACGGGCAAATGCATCGCGCGCTTCGGCGAACTTCTCCTGGCTGGACAGTGACCGCCCCAGCAGCACCCAGCCTTCGGCCTGGTCTGGGTTGCGCGCCAGGGCAGTGCGCAGTTGCACGATGGCCTCGTCCAATGTGCGTGGCGTGGCCGGGCGGTCGGCGGTCTGCTCGATCGCCTCCGGCGTGCCAACCAGCCAGTAAAGCGCGGCGCTGGCCGCCAGCAGCAACACCACCAGCGCGCCGGCCAAGCCGCGCGCCTCACGCCACAGCGGGCGTAGCACCAGGCCGAAAGCCAGTACCGCCAGCACCACGATGCACGCGACAAAGATCGCCATCACCACTCCTGCTCGTCGACGCTGGTGGTGGGCGCTGCCGCACTGCGCCGCCGCACCACCAGCGCCACCGCCGTGCCGCCGAGCAGTAGCACCAGCAACGGGCCGAACCACAGCAGCCAGGTGCGCGATTCGACCTGCGGCCGGTACAGCACGAACTCACCGTAACGGGCTACCAGAAACTGACGGATCTGCGCGTCGCTGCGGCCTTCGTGCATCAGCGCCAGCACTTCGCGGCGGAGGTCCTGCGCAATTTGCGCGTTGGAATCGGCCAGCGACTGGTTCTGGCATTGCACGCAACGCAGCTCGGCGGTGAGCGCATGAAAGCGCGCTTCCTCGGCGGCTGAGCGGTACTGCAGCGGCGAGGGGTCGCCCATTGGCTGGGCCAATGCCAGCCAGGGCCACAGCAACAACGCGAGTAGCCAGGCGCGTGTCATCGGGCGGTGTGCAGGTCCGGCGCGGCGCTGGGCGAGCGCTCGATCTTGCTCAGCGCCGGAATCAGCTGCGTGTCGATGATGGACTGGGTCAGCATGCCGCTGTACTTCCAGCGCACCACGCCGCGGCCGTCGACCAGGAAGGTTTCCGGTGCGGCGGCAATGCCGAAGTCGATCGCGGTGCGGCCATCGGTGTCGGCGACCACCAGCAGATACGGGTTGCCCAGTTGTTCGAGCCAGCGCAAGGCATCGGCGCGCTCGTCCTTCCAGTTGTAGCCGATCACGCGCACGCGCTTGGTCAGTGCGAAACGGCTCAGCACCGGATGTTCTTCGCGGCAGGCGGGGCACCAGCTGCCCCACACGTTGATGATGTAAGGCGCACCGCGCAGTTCGCGCGCATGCACGATGATGCTGGGGTCGTGCAGCAAGGGCAGCGCGAACTCCGGCGCCGGCTTGCCGATCAGTGCCGACGGCAGGGCGTCGCGGTCGTCATTGCCCGAACGCACCACGGCGTAGACCAGCAACGCCGCCAGCGCGAGCAGCAGGATGCCCGCTCCCACAAGCACGGCGGTGGGCAGGCGGGAGGTGCGGGGGTCAGACATTTAGGGACTCCGGAGAACGACGGAAACGCCGGTCGGCCGCGGTGACCAAGCCACCGAGCGCCATCAGCAGCGCTCCCAGCCAGATCCAGCGGACAAACGGTTTGAGATGCACACGCACCGCCCAGGCCTGATTGCCCAGCGGTTCGCCCAGGGCGACGTAAAGATCGCCAAACGGGCCCGGGCGGATCGCCGCCTCGGTCAGGGTCTGTCCGCCACTGGCGTAGCGGCGTTTTTCGGCATGCAGCGTGCCCACTGCGGCGTCGTCCTTGAACACCTGCAAGGTGGCGCGGTCGGAGACGTAGTTCGGCCCGCGCACTTCTTCCAGCCCGTCGAAATGCAGTGCGTAGCTGCCGATCTCCATCTGCTGGCCGGGTGCCAGCGCGACTTCGCGCTGCAGGCTGAGCGATTCCACCAGCAAGGCACCGGCCAGGAACACAGCAACGCCCGTATGCGCCAGCGCCATGCCGAGCATCTCGGCGGTGAACTTGCGCCCCTTGGCAGCGCGGCGCGTCCACAAAAAACGCAGCGTGCCCAGCACCACCCAGGCCGCTCCCGCCACGCCGAGTGCCGCTTTCAGCTGGCCCTGCGGTGCGGCGAACCAGGCCAGCACCCCGAGCACGACGGCCAGCGCGGCCCAGGGCGCGAGCATCGCCAGCGGACGCGAGGGTTGGTCGCGCTGCCAGCGGGTTAGCGGCCCGAACGGCAGCAGCGCCACCAGCGGCGCCATCAGCACCAGAAACAACGTGCCGAAGTAGGGCGGGCCAACCGACAGTTTGCCCAGGCCCAGCGCATCGGCCAGCAGCGGGTACAGCGTGCCCAGCAGCACCATGGCGCAGGCGCAGGCCAGCAGCAGGTTGTTCAATAGCAGCAGCGTTTCGCGTGAGCTGCCGGCAAAGGCCCGGCGCGGGTCATCGCCCTGCGACAACTGCGGCGCGCGCAGCACATACAGCAGCAACGAGCCGCCGACCACGCTCAGCAGGAACACCAGGATGAACACGCCGCGCGAGGGATCGGCCGCAAACGAATGCACGCTGGTCAGCACACCCGAACGCACCAGGAAGGTGCCCAGCAGCGACAGCGCGAAGGCGGCGATCGCCAGCAGCAGCGTCCAGCTGGCGAAGCTGCCGCGTTTTTCGGTGACCGCCTGCGAGTGCAGCAGCGCAGTGCCGACCAGCCACGGCATGAAGCTGGCATTTTCCACCGGGTCCCAGAACCACCAGCCACCCCAGCCCAGTTCGTAATACGCCCACCAGCTGCCCAGCGCGATGCCCACGGTAAGCATCGACCAGGCGATGTTGGTCCATGGCCGAGTCCAGCGCAGCCAGCGTGCGTCCATGCGGCCTTCCAGCAGCGCGGCAATGGCGAACGCGAACGGCACCGCAAAGCCCACATACCCGCAATAAAGCATCGGCGGATGGATGATCAGGCCCGGGTCCTGCAGCAGCGGATTGAGGTCGGCGCCTTCCAGCGGCACCGGCATCAACCGCGCGAACGGATTGGAGGTGAACAACAGGAACGCCAGGAAGCCGATGCTCACCAGCGCCATCACGCCCAGCACGCGTGCGATCACCTGGGCGGGCAACTGCCGCGACCAGATCGCCACCGCGCCCGTCCACAGCGCCAGCACCAGCGTCCACAGCAGCAACGAGCCTTCGTGCGCGCCCCAGACCGCCGAATAGCGATAGATCAACGGCAGCAGCGAGTTGGAGTTCTCGGCCACGTAGCGCACCGAGAAATCCTGCACCAGGAAGGCGTGCGTTAACACCGCGAATGCCGCAGCGATCAGTGCCAGTTGCACCAATGCGGCGGGGCGGGCAACCGCCATCCAGGCACTGCGCCCGCGCTGCGCGCCGGCCAGCGGCACGACGGCCTGCACCAGCGCCACCAGCAGCGCCAGCACCAGCAGGAAGGTACCGAGTTCAGGCAGCATCGGCCTGCCTGTTTCCGGGGCCATGTGTGATGGCGGGCGACACCGCGCCGCTATCGCGCCTGTGCGGTGGCGTCTGGCTGTATGCCACGGTCGTGTTGATAACAGCGTCGCGTTCGGCCGGGGAGGTCACCGTCACTGGGTCACCTTGGCCGGCGCGACCTGGTGCTTGCGATGCGCACTGCCCATCTTGTCGGCGACTTCCTTGGGCATGTAGGTCTCATCATGCTTGGCCAGCACGTCCTCGGCCACGAACACACCTTGCTGCATGCGGCCGGTGGCCACCACCGCCTGGCCCTCGCGGAACAGGTCGGGAAGGATGCGGTCATAGCGCACCGGCAATTGCGCGTCGCCGTCGGTGACGCGGAAGTGCGCTTCCAGCGAGCCAGCTTCGCGCCGGAACGAGCCTTTTTCCACCATGCCGCCCAACCGGAAACGCGCATGCTCCCCGGCTTCGCCGCGCAACACCTCGGCCGGCGTGTACAGATAGGCGACGTTGCGCTGCAGGGCCATGGCCACCAGCGTGGTCGCCAGGCCACCGGCCAGCACCAGCGCCAGCACCAGCCACAGACGGCGGCGACGTTGCGGGTTCATCGGGTCAGCTCCACATCGGTGGGCAGGGTGCGCTTGCGCTCGCGCAGGCGCCGTGCGCGGGCCACCTTCAATGCTTTGCGCACCTGCCAGCGGCCGGCGATCAAATCCCAAAGCAGCACCAGCGCGAACACCGCGTAGGCCGCAATCACATAGGGCAGATAATTCATGCCGTGCCCTCCGCATCGCGCACGATCCACGCCTTGCCGGCTTCGCGGCGCAGGTTGTCGGCACGCGCCCGCGTGAGCAGCGAGCCGGCAAACCAGAACTTGGTGCCGATCACCATCAGCCACAGCGGCAACAACATGCTGGCATCGATACTGGACGGGCCCAGCAGACGGATGCTCTGGCCCTGGTGCAGCGAATTCCACCACACCACCGAATAGCGGATCACCGGCAGCAACGCAACGCCGACGATTGCCAGCAGGCTCGCGGCCCGCGCGGCCTGACGGCGGTCGTCGATGGCGTGATACAGCCCGATCACGCCCAGGTACAGAAACAGCAGGATCAATTCGGTGGTCAGGCGCGGGTCCCAGTCCCACCAGGCGCCCCACATCGGCTTGCCCCAGATGCTGCCGGTGAGCAGGGTGATCACGGTAAAGGCGGCGCCGATCGGCGCGCAGGCCATGGCCAGGATCTCGCACACCTTGATGCGCCAGATCAGCGCGATGGCCGCGTACAGCGCCATCAGCCCGAACACGAACAGGCTCATCCATGCGCTGGGCACGTGGATATACAGGATGCGGAAGCTGTCGCCCTGCTGGTAGTCGGCCGGCACCGCGAATAATGCCTGCCAGATGCCGATGCCCAGCAATACCGCCGCCAGCGCATAGCACCACGGCGCCCAGCGCGCGGTAAAACGGTCGAAGATCGGCGGGGAAGCAACGTGGTGGAACCAGCGGGCGACGACGTTCATGCGATGGCGATGGCTCTCGGTATGACAATTGCTCGCGGAGCGGAGTGTCGCATCAACGCCGCATCGACTGCATTGGTCAGCTCAGTGAAATACGGATCGCGGCTGCCGCAGCCAGCGGTGCCAAAACCACGCCGATCACCAGGCCGGCCCCCAACAACAACAACGCACCCACCGCATCCTGGCCTTGTCCGCTGGCCGCCACACTGCCGGCGCCGAACACCAGCACCGGCACATACAGCGGCAACGCCAGCAGCGCCACGAGAATACCAGAGCGTTTCATGGTGACTGTCAGCGCTGCAACCACGGCGCCGAGCAGGCTCAGAAGCGGTGTTCCCAGGGCCAACGATGCCAGCAGCACGGGCAGTTGGTCATGTGGCAGGTGCAGCAATTCGCCCAGCAACGGGGTCACCGCGATCAGCGACAGTGCGCTGGTGGCCCAGTGCAACAGCACGCGCACCGCGATCAACCAGGCCAGCGGCACCGGCGCGAGCAGCCATTGCTCCATCGAGCCGTCTTCGACATCGCTGCGGAACAGCGCATCCAGCGACAACAGCCCGGCCAGCAGCACCGACAGCCACAGCACCGCCGGCGCGGCCTGCGCCAACAGGTCCGGGCGCCCGCCCAGGCCCAGCGCGAACAGCACCACGATCAGCAGCGCAAACAGCGCCGGTTGCAGCGCATCGCTGCGGCGGCGCCACAGCAGTTGCAGGTCGCGGCGCACCAGCGCCCGCCCGGCCTGCCACAGCGAGGGTTGCGGCGAATGCGCGCTCATGCGGCGGCCTCCAGGGTCAGCATGCGCGTGCGCACCGGCGGCGCGGCATAGGCGCCGTGCGTGGTGACCAGGGCCGCGCCACCGCCACGCAGATGCGCGGAAATCATCCGGTTGACCAGGGTGATGCCCTCCAGATCCAGGTTGGCATAGGGTTCGTCCAGCAACCACAGCGGGGCCGGCGAGAGCCACAGCCGGGCCAGCGCCAGCCGCTTGCGCTGGCCGGCCGAGAGCTGCCGCACCAACGCATCCTCGTAGCCGGCCAGGCCCACGATGGCCAGTGCACTGCCAGGCATCTGCTTGGCCCGCCGGCCGTGCAGGCCGCACAGGAAATGCAGGTTTTCCAGCGTGCTGAGGTCGGCCTTGAGGCCGGGCAGATGCCCGAGGTAGGCCATGAAGCGGCTGCGGTCGCCACGGCGAGCGGTCTTGCCGTCGATCAGGATCTCGCCGCGCTCCACGTGCAGCAGCCCGGCCAGCACGCGCAGCAGCGTGGTCTTGCCGGCGCCGTTGTCGCCTTGCACCAGCAAGGCCTCGCCGGCATCGACATGGAAGTCCAGCGGGCCGAACACCGGCTCCTCGTTGCGGCTGAAGGCCAGCGCGCGCGCAGCCAGCAGCGGCGGCGCAGTGTGGAGCGGATCGATCATCGGCGCAGCGGGCTCCCGTCGCAGGACGGCATGGGAAGGGCGGGACAGGGCGCGCATTGTAGCGGCGATGCGTACGGCCCGGGGCCGCGCATGCGGTGTGATGTGTCCGGGAACGCTGTTTTGCGCATCGCCCGGCGCACTGGCTGGGCGGGTTTGCGTACACTCGCGGTCCCCTGTTTGTCGACCGGAACCGCGCGATGCCCGTCACGACCAAGCTGCCCAAGGTGGGCACCACCATCTTCACCGTCATGTCGCAGCTGGCGGCCGAGCACGGCGCGGTCAACCTGGGCCAGGGCTTCCCGGATTTCGCGGTGCCGCAGCGGCTGGTCGACGCACTCGGCCAGGCCATGGCCGCCGGACACAACCAGTACCCGCCGATGACCGGTGTGGCCGCGTTGCGCCAGGCCATCGCCGGCAAGGCGCAGCGCTGCTATGGCGCGCAGGTGGATGCCGACACCGAAATCACCGTCACCAGCGGCGCCACCGAGGCCATCTTCAACGCCATCCACGCGGTGGTGCGCGCGGGCGAAGAAGTGATCGTGCTGGACCCGGCCTACGACTGTTACGAGCCGGCGATCGATCTGGCCGGCGCACGCGCCGTGCACGTGGCACTGGACCCGCAGACCTTTGCCGTGGATTGGGACGCGCTGCGCGCGGCGATCACGCCGAAGACGCGCTTGCTGATGATCAACTCGCCGCACAATCCCTCCGGCGCGATGCTTTCGGCCGCCGACATGCAGACTCTCACCGAGCTGCTGCATGGCACCGACATCTTCCTGCTGTCTGACGAGGTCTACGAGCACATCGTGTTCGACGGCCGCCGGCACGAATCGGTGCTGCGCTGGCCGGAATTGCGCGCGCGCGCGTTCGTGATTTCCAGCTTCGGCAAGACCTACCATTGCACCGGCTGGAAGATCGGGTATGCCATCGCGCCGCCCGCGCTGAGTGCCGAATTCCGCAAGGTGCACCAGTACAACACCTTCACCAGCTTCGGCCCGGCGCAGCACGCGTTTGCCGCGATGCTGCGCGACGAACCCGAGCACGACGAACAACTGGGCGCGTTCTATCAGGCCAAGCGCGACCGCTTCCGCGAGCAGCTGCTGACCACACGGCTGGTCCCGCTGCCGGTGCCGGGTGGTTATTTCCAGCTGGTTGACTATTCGGCCATCAGCGACCTGCCCGACACCGAGTTCGTGAAGTGGCTGACGGTGGAGAAAGGGGTGGCGGCGATTCCGCTGTCGCCGTTCTACGAAACCGCACCGGCCGGGCAACGCCTGGCGCGGCTGTGTTTCGCCAAGAACGATGCCACGTTGGATGCGGCGATTGCGCGGTTACAGCAGCTTTGAGGAGCTGGGATTCGGGAATCGGGATTGGGGATTCGCAAAAAGCATAGCCATCGCCTGGCGTGATCCTGATCTCTGCCCGTTGACCTCGCGCCTGCTGGTGCCGCTTTTCCCGTTCCCCACTCTCGATTCCCCATTCCCGAGCCAACCATGCACGACCTGCGCATTTCCCTCGTTCAAGGAAGCACCCGCTGGCACGATCCAGCCGGCAATCGCGACTATTACGGCGCGTTGCTGGAGCCGTTGGCCGGGCAGAGCGATCTGGTGATCCTGCCGGAAACCTTCACCAGCGGGTTTTCCAACGAGGCCATCGACAAGGCCGAAGACATGGACGGGCCCACCGTGGCGTGGATCCGCACGCAGGCCGCGCGGTTGGGTGCGGCGATTACCGGCAGCGTGCAGTTGCGTACCGAGCACGGTGTGTTCAACCGGCTGCTGTGGGCCACGCCGGATGGGGCGCTGCAGTACTACGACAAACGCCACCTGTTCCGCTTCGGCAACGAGCATCTGCGCTATGCAGCCGGGCGCGAGCGCCTCTGCGTCGAGTGGAAGGGGTGGCGGATCAATCCACAGGTCTGCTACGACCTGCGCTTTCCGGTGTTTTGCCGTAACCGCTTCGATGTAGAGCGCCCGGGCCAACTGGATTTCGATCTGCAGCTCTTCGTCGCCAATTGGCCTTCGGCACGTGCCTACGCCTGGAAGACACTGCTGCGCGCGCGTGCGATCGAGAACCTGTGCTTCGTGGCGGCGGTCAATCGCGTCGGGGTGGACGGCAACCAGTTGCACTACGCCGGCGACAGCGCGGTGATCGATTTCCTCGGCCAGCCGCAAGTGGAAATCCGCGAACAGGAACAGGTGGTGACCACCACGATCAGCGCAGTCGCGCTCGCTGAGCACCGCGCGCGCTTCCCGGCGATGCTGGATGCGGACAGCTTTGTGCTGGGCGAGTAGGTCTGGGCGGGGATTGGGGGGTCGGGATTGGGAAGTTGCGAGGGCGAGAGTTCTGACGCCTGATTTATCTGCGGGCTGCTTCGGCCTGGTAGCAGCTGAAAGCGGCTCGTCGTGGAACACCTGCGTTTCCATTCAGGCGTAGACCGCTTCGGCGCGCGACGGCTAGCGCCTGACATTGCATTGCGCTTGCCTGGGCTGCCAGCCGCTAATCACTCGGAAGTGGTGGGCGACTCTCCCTGTTCGCTCCGCGCTTCGCAGCTACTGCGCGTGCTTGCCGGCCGCGGCGTGTGGCAGTGGTGTGAGCCGGATTTCATAGAGCATCGGCCAACGTTTGCCGGTGACGAACAAGCGGTCGTGCTCGGCGTCGAATGCGATGCCGTTGAGCACATCGTTGGTGGAGTCGGTCAGTGCGTCGGCGTCCGGCACCAGCGCTTGCAGGTCGATCCAGGCCACTACCTTGCCGCTGGCCGGATCGATGCGCGCAATGCGCGAGGTCAGCCAGACATTGGCTAGCAGCTCGCCGTTGACCCATTCCAGCTCGTTGAGATTGTCCAGCGGCCGGCCGCCGGCGGTGACCTTGATGCTGCCGACCTGCTGCAATGTGTCCGGATCCAGTTTGCGGATCACTGCGGTGCCGTCGCTCATGTACAGGTGGCTGTCATCGCTGGTCAGCGCCCAGCCTTCGCCCGGATAGCGGAAACGCGCGCGTGGCGTCAGCGTCGCCAGGTCGTAGACGAAGCCTTCGTGGTTACGCCAGGTCAGCTGGATCAGGCGGTCGCGCCAAGCCACGATGCCTTCGCCGAAATACGGTGGCGGCACCTCGGCGCGTTGCAGGATGCGCCCTGTTTCCAGGTCCACCTTGCGCACGCTCGAACGCCCGGTCTCGCCAGTGCTTTCGTACAGATGGCCGCGCAGATAAAACAGGCCTTCGGTAAAGGCAGTGGTGTCGTGCGGATAGCGCTTGACCACGCGATAGCCCTGCGTCGGGACCGGGTCGCGGGCAACTGCCATGGCCGGCAGGAGTGCGAGGATGAGTAGCAGGGCAGGGACGAGACGTGGCATGAGGTGATCATCCCATGCCGGCCAAGACCGAAGCCAACCGCACCGCGATCTGCTCGATCAACGCTGGATGCAAAGCCACCTGCGCGTTGGGATGCGGCATGCAGAGCCAGTGATCCCATTGGTTCCGGTGCGCGGCGACTAACCGTCCCTCGATCCGGCTGCTCAAGGCTGCATCAAGCGCACCTATGCATCGAAGATGCCGGACGCGAGGTCAGTGACGCCTTCGATTCCGATAGGGCAGTCGACAAAGCAACGGCCCCCAGCGGCGGCTCGGCCTTGCGCCTTCGCGCCGCCAGCGCTTCGCTCCGACGGCGGCGCCCACCGGCACGGGATGCCACGCGGTGAACTGCGCCGTCTGCGCCTTGCACGCGCCCCAACGATTCGCTGAACCGGTGCTTGCACGGCGCGGGGACCTTGTCGCGGCCGCCACACCGGCGCTGCTAGGCTCGCGCCACGTCCATCACCGGAAGCTGCACATGATCAAGTCGTTCTCTCTGTTCGCGCTGCTGGGCGTCGCCACGCTCGCGCCGCAGGCCCAGGCAGCAGGCAACATCGACTGCAAACTGTCGTTCAATCTCGAAGGCTGGTCGGTGTTCTACAAGACCGCCAGCGGCACCGGCACCATCACCTGCGACAACGGTGCGGTGATTCCGGTGAAGATCTCCAGCAAGGGCGGTGGCCTGACAGTCGGCAAGTCCAAGATCACCGGCGGCCGCGGCACCTTCTCCGGTGCATACAGCCTCAATGATCTGCTGGGCACCTATGCGGCCGCCGAGGCGCATGCCGGCGTGGTCAAGTCCAGTACCGCACAGGTCGTCACCAAAGGCGACATCTCGCTAGCCCTGGCCGGGACGGGTGAAGGTGTGGACCTGGGCGTCAATGTAGGCAACTTCGTGATCGAGCGTCGCAAGTAAGACGCGGCAGATCGCGCTGAAGACGGCACTGCACACAACAAGCGCATCTGTACGCGAGAGGCTTTGTTACCTAGAGATAGGTAACAAAGCCTCTAGAGGTCTGTAGCGATGGCGGCAGTGCGTTGGCCGCACTGACTTTGATTGACGAGTGAAATGATGTCGGGATGGCAGCGACATTGCGCGGATCGAGTGAACTTGATCAGACCGGCAACTAGTCGGACGGCCGCACGGCATGCACTGCTCGCACATGCACACCGACACTCTGGACTGGTCCTTGCCCGCCCACCGGCGCGCGGGACCTTATGCGGCATGGATGCCGTAGAAGAGCTTACATGGACGTACTTGCAGCGTGTCCTGCGACGGTGGGCGGGCCAGGGCCCTGCAGCCAAGCCGCAGATCAGCCGCTGTGCAAGTGATCTATCCGCACTGTCCAACCACTCCAAGACAGGAGAAGACAATCGAAATGTCGAGTCTTAGCCGCATTTGGATGTAGTCAAAAAAAGCTTGGTTAGTCGAGGGCGCGTTGCCCTCACCGCTTGCGGGACACGCCGCAAGTACGTCCATGTAGTCTCGGTGGCGGCATCCATGCCGCCACACGGTCCCGCAAGCGGTGAGGACATCGCACCTGGCAACGTGGTTGTGTGCTGATGGAACCACAAAGCCGGCCGCGCCCGCACAGCGGTGTTCCGTTGGCCGCTCTAAAGCTGCCTCGCGTGCCGGTTCGCTGCGAGCCACAGTTAATGTCTCGCGCTTACTTCAATGTATCGCGTGATTCACGCAGACATGATCCAAGCGATAACGAAAAACGGCCCTTCGCAGGGCCGTTTTTTTATTGCACGTCTTGTAGCTTAGCGACCGCGATTGCCGCCACCTGGTGGCCGACGGTTGCCGCCACCCGGGGGACGACCACCCGGACCACCTGGGCCACGCGGTGCGCCGCCCGGACCACCGGGACCACGATTACCGCCTGGTCCACGGTTGCCGCCGGGGCCGCCTGCACGCGCACCGGTCGGGCGCCCAGCTGCCGGACGTGCGGCACCATACGGGCTGAAACCCGGGTTGGCGTGATCGGACGGGAAGCTCGGCGCGTTGCCCGGGTGGCCGTAGGGGTGCTTGCGCTGGCCCTGACCTTGACCCTGCGACTGACCTTGCCCACCTGCCGCGCCGCGGCCCTGGCCGCCTGCGCCCGGGCGTGCGCCGCCCGGACCCTTCTTGGCGTAAGGACGCGGCTGGCCGGTGCCGGCGCCGCCGGGACCTGCGTTGCGGTGGCCGCTCGGGCCGGTGCTCACGCCATCGGGCACATACCAGCTGCGGAACGCGGCCGGGTTGCCGTCCGGCAGCGAGCGGTCGCCCTTGGCCGGGCCACGCTGCTTGAACGGGCGCTGCTGCGATTGCTTGGCAGCGGCTTCGCCGCTGACCGTCAGGCCGCCCTTGAAACCACCGGGCTTGCCGCGGCCACCACGGCCGCCGCGATCCTCGCGCAGGTTGTCGAAGCGGCGCAGCTCACGGCCTTCATCGGCGCCGGAGGTCTGGCCGTTGACGTAGGCATTGCTGCGGCCGTCGCGCGACACGTGCACGGTCGACTTGGCGGCGCGGCGCTGGCCGATTACCGGCTGCAGCGTCAATGCCGACGGCGCGCCTTCTTCCAGCTTGAGTTCGGCGCGCAGGGCGTCGACCTTTTCCTGCGCCAGTTCCACCGATTGCCCGCGCAACAGCTCGCGCGGCAGCGACACCTTGCCGTAGCGGGTGCGCTTGAGGCGGCTGACCTGGCAGCCTTGCGACTCCCACAGGCGGCGCACTTCGCGGTTACGGCCTTCCTTGACCACCACGCGGAACCAGTCGTGCGAATCGGTGCCGCCGATGCGTTCTATCTCGTCGAACTTGGCGCCGCCGTCTTCCAGCAACACGCCGCGCGATAGACGCTCGATCATGCTGTCGGGCACCTTTTCTTCGCCTTCCGGGGCGCGCACGCGCACCACGTACTCGCGTTCAACCTCGTAGGAGGGGTGCATCATCGCGTTGGCCAACTCGCCATCGGTGGTGAGCAGCAGCAGACCGGTGGTGTTGATGTCCAGGCGGCCGATGGCGATCCAGCGCGAGCCCTTCAGCGCCGGCAGCGACTCGAATACGGTCGGGCGGCCTTCGGGATCTTCGCGGGTGGTCACTTCGCCTTCGGGCTTGTTGTAGACCAGCACGCGCGAGGATTCGGTCAGCGCGCTGGCGACGAAGCTGCGGCCGTCCAGTTCGATCTTGTCGCCGCTGCGCACCGACATGCCGGTCTGCGCGACGGCGCCATTGACCTTGATCAGGCCATCGGCAATGCGCTGCTCCAGCGCGCGGCGCGAGCCCAGGCCGGCCTGGGCCAGCACCTTGTGCAGGCGCTCTTCCAGTTTCGGCGCTTCGGGCGCGCTGTCGCGCTTGAGGGAAAGCTTGTTCAACGACAGCTTGCGGGGGGTGTCACTCATGTGTCTGGCTCCGGCCGACGCGTTCTGTGTCGGCCTCTGGGTCGGAATCGGCTTCGTCAACAGCCACGGTCGTCGTCGCGACGGCGTTGTCTTCGTCTTCGTTCACTGCATCCGCGCGCGTGCCCGGCGCGGTGTCGGGTTCGCCCTCGCGGGCGGTCTGTGGGTGGTGCGTGTTCGGGTCCTGCGCCGCGGTGGCTGCGGGGTGCTGCGGTGTTGCATCGTTCGGGTCGTGCGCATCGGCAGCGCTGTCTGCGCTGTCGCTGCCCTGGGCCTCAGGGGCATCGGTGCCGGCGCCGGTCGTTTCGACCTGGGCGGCGTCTTCGTCGGCTTGCGGCTCCACGTCTGCATCTGGCGCTGCATCGGTGAGTGCTGCTGCGCCGTTGTCGTCGCTATCGGCATCGGCATTCGTTGCATTGCCGTCGTTGTCTGCTCCGGCGACATCATCAGCGCCGTCGTCGTCGGTGTCATCGCTCTGTTCGCCATCAGCCTGCTCTGTATCAGCCGGCGCGGTCTCGTCTTGCGACATCGCGGCCGCGGCGGGCACCGGGCCGTCCAGCTGGCCGTCGCGGTCCAGCGGCAGCTGCGGTTCCAGCTCGGCGATGTCCTTCAACTCAGACAATGGCGGCAGCTCGTCCAGCCGCTTGAGCCCGAAGTAGTCCAGAAAGCCCTTGGTGGTGCCGAACAGGGCGGGCTTGCCGGGCACGTCGCGGTGGCCCACCACGCGGATCCACTCGCGTTCTTCCAGGGCCTGGATGATGTTGCTGCTCACCGCCACGCCGCGCACCTGCTCGATTTCGCCGCGGGTGATCGGCTGGCGGTAAGCGATCAGCGCCAGGGTCTCCAGCGTGGCACGGGTGTACTTGGTGCGACGCTCGGTCCACAGCCGCGCCACCCAGCCGTGCACGTCGGCCTTGACCTGAAAGCGGAAGCCGGACGCTACTTCCACCAATTCCACACCGCGCTCGGTGCACCCCTCGCGCAGCAGTTCCAACGCGCGCTCCACGCTGCCGGGCGGTGCCGGCTCTTCCTCGGGAAACAGCCCTTGCAGCTGCGCCAGCGTCAACGGCTGGCTGCTGGCCAACAGGGCAGCTTCGATAATGCGGGTGATCAGCGCTTGATCCATTCGGTGATCGGCTTCAGGTGGGTTCGTTGGCAGCGTCGCTGTCGTCGAATTCGCTGGAGAATTGCAACGGCGCATTGGTATTGCCCAACGCCAGCGACTTCACGTAGATCGGCGCCAGCGGCGCTTCCTGCACGATGTCCAGCAACTGCTCCTTGGCCAATTCCAGCAACGCCAAAAAGGTGACCAGCACGCCGAGCTTGCCTTCCTCGGCAGTGAACAGCGATTCGAATCGGTAGAACTTGCCGTCGTCCAGACGGCTGAGCACATCGCCCATGCGCTGGCGCACGCTCAGCGCCTCGCGCTTGATCGCATGCCCGGTAAACAGCTCGGCGCGTTTGAGCACGTCGTACAGCGCCATCAGCATTTCTTTCAGATCCACCGGCGGCGGCAGCTTGACCGCGGCACGTTCGGGCAGATGCGCCTGCACCGGCGCCGAGTCGCGCCCCATGCGGGGCAGGGTGTCCAGATCCTCGGAGGCCTGCTTGAACCGTTCGTATTCCTGCAGCCGGCGCACCAGTTCTGCGCGCGGGTCGTCTTCTTCGCCTTCCTGGCTGGGCGGGCGCGGCAGCAGCATGCGCGACTTGATCTCGGCCAGGATCGCGGCCATCACCAGGTATTCGGCCGCCAGTTCGAAACGCAGCTCCTGCATCACGTTGATGTAGTCCACGTACTGCCGGGTGATCTCGGCGACGGGAATATCCAGGATGTCCAGGTTCTGGCGGCGGATCAGGTACAGCAGCAGGTCCAGCGGACCTTCGAAGGCGTCCAGGATGACTTCCAGCGCGTCCGGCGGGATATACAGATCCTGCGGGATCTGCAGCACCGGTTGCCCATGCACGACCGCCAGCGGCATTTCCTGCTGCTGCGGTGGCGCGCTCGTGGCTGGCGGATTCGCGTCGTGCGCGAGTTCGGAATTCATCAGGTCGACATCGGGTCTTGCGGTCGCCGGCCACGGTACGGAGCCGTGCCTGCAGGGCTTTGCCTTGAGTTATTGCGATCAATGTCGTGCCTGCTTCGGCACGATCCCACAAATCCACATACGCCGGTCCGCGTGCAATCAGGCGCCGCGTGGCAGGCGGCGACGGAACAGCGAGGAGGTCGTCTACGCGGGCCGGCGGTGGGCAGCGAATCGGCCGTCGAGAGAAGCGTTGAGCCTGGGCCGACGGGCCGCTGCGTCCGGTTGCGTGTGCAGTGGTGTCAAGGGTAATGCGTGGGTGGGGGCGGTGTCCAGCGCTGGCGCGGCTAGAATTGGCGGTGTGATCTTCCGATGTGGGCGAGGTGGCGTGTGTGGTACGTAATCGAAGGCTATGACCGGGCCGATGCCCTGGCGGCACGGCAGCAGGCGCGACCGGCGCATCTGCAGCGCCTGCAGGCACTGACGGCAGAAGGGCGGCTGTTGGTCGCCGGCCCATGCCCGGCAATCGACGCCGAGGACCCGGGCCCGGCCGGCTTCAGCGGCAGCGTGGTGATTGCCGAGTTCGCTTCACTGGAGGCGGCGCGCGCGTGGGCCGATGCCGACTCGTATCTGGCGGCGGGGGTGTATACGCGGGTCGACGTCCGCCCGTTCCGGCGGGTGCTGCCATGAGCCGGGTCGACCGCATCCGCGCCGCGCTGCAGGCCGCGCTGGCACCCGTCGAACTGGAGGTGGTCGACGACAGTCATCGCCATGCCGGGCATGCGGGCGCGCGCGATGGGCGTGGGCATTTCAATGTGCGCGTGGTCAGCAGTGTGTTTGCCGGCAAGGCGCCACTGGCGCGGCACCGTGCGGTGTACGCCGCGGTGGGCGAGATGATGCAGACCGATATCCATGCGCTCTCGATCGAGGCGCTGGCGCCTGGTGAAGCCGGGTAGGGTGACCATCCGGTCAACCCGGTTCTGACTGGTTGGCCGGAAGCGATTGCGAGGCAGGACCATGCTGGTTGCAGCTTTCTTGTGATCTCCAAGATCGGGGCCGCAGCTGCCTGAATCATCAAGCGGGCGGTCAGGCTGACGCTCGCCAAGCGCGCACGACTCGCGCCTTTGCCCAAGCGAATCAAGGCGCTGCTGGCCCTGCGCGACGCCTGCAAACACTGACCTGTCCGCTGCTGTCCATGCGTCAGTCGCGGCGTCATCCCGTGGCGCCAACGAGACCGGCGTCGCGCTTCGTCTGTGGAGCAATCGCTGCGGGGTTGTTGCGACGCAGCATACTTATTCACGCATCCATCACTTCTAGATGCTTGATCTGTAAGCGTTTTCACAAACCCATTCACAGGGGTTTACGCCTCCGTATGAAAACGCTTACAGTCCGCGCCAGATTTTGGGAAGTCGGTCGCGGAGGGCGACCCGAATGGCCAAAGGTGCGGTCACCATCAAAGATGTCGCTCGAGAAGCACGCGTCTCCGTTGCCACGGTATCGCGGGCGCTCAATGGGCACGACAACGTCGCCGGGCCGGTGCGCCAGGTGGTCCTGGACGTGGCCGAACGCCTGCGCTACAGCCCGCATGCGGCGGCACGTAGCCTCAGCAGCCGGCGCACCCAGACCCTGGGTGTGGTGCTGCCTGATCTGTACGGCGAGTTCTTTTCCGAACTGATTCGCGGCATCGATGGGGCGGCGCGTGCGGCCGGGCAGCATTTGCTGGTCTCCAGCTACCACGGCGATCCCGAAGCCCAGGGCAGGGCGCTGCGTTCCATGCGCGGCCGCGTGGATGGCTTGCTGGTGTTGTCCCCGTACGCCGAGCAGCCGGGTTTTCTCACCGACAACCTGCCGCAGGCACTGCCCACCGTCCTGATCAACGCGCATCTGCCGGGCGCCGACTACCCGGTGCTGAGCATCGACGACCACGCCGGCGCAATGGCGATGACCGAGCACCTGCTTGCTGCCGGGCACCGCCGCATCGCCTTCATCGGCGGGCCGGCGCTGAACTTCGATGCGCGCGAGCGCTTGCGCGGCTTCCGTGACGCGATCGCCGGCCATGCGGGCGGAGCGGAGGGGCTCGAATTCGCCGGCGACTTCGACGAAGCCTCCGGCCATCGCGCCGGCCTTGCCATGCTGGCCGCCGGGGATCTGCCCGATGCGGTCTTCGCTGCCAATGACGTGACCGCGCTCGGCTGCCTGTACGCCTTCGCCCAGGCGGATGTGTCGGTGCCCGACGACGTGGCGCTGGCCGGGTTCGACGACATCCCGCTGGCGCGCTTCGTGCACCCCGCGCTGACCACGATGCGGGTCAGCATTGCGCGCCTTGGCGAGCAGGCGATGACCCGTCTGATGCGGCTGGTGGACCAGCCCGGCCACGACGACGGCATCCGCCAGTTGCTCACCCCGGAGCTGGTGGTGCGTGCGTCCTGCGGAGCCGGCGAGCCCGGCGCCTGACCCTTTTCGCGGACGTCCTGTCCGCTCCCGCTGCCTCCCCCGCAGCGGTTGTTCCTGCAAGACCTTAGTGCCCACAACAACAAGATATCGATCCCTGGAGGGACCAATGAGCCACCACCACCCCCATTCCGCCAGCCCGGCGCGCAAGCTGCTCAGCTGCGCCCTGGCCAGCTGCCTGTTGCTGGGCGCCGCGCCCGCGTTCGCGCAGAGCACCGCTGCGACCATCCGCGGCCAGGTCACGGTCGACTCCGCACCTGCTGCCCAGGCCCAGGTCACCGCCACCAATCTGGCCACCGGCCTGACCCGCACCGTGCAGGTCACCAATGGCGGCTATTCGGTTGGCGGCCTGCCGCCGGGTTCGTACCGCCTGGATGTCACTGCCAATGGGCAGACCACCTCGCAGAACGTCACCGTGCAGGTCGGCCAGACCGCCACCTTGAACCTGGGCGTCGGCGGCGAGCCGGCCACGGCCGCAGGTGGTAACGCCACCACGCTGGACGCGGTGCAGGTCAAGGCGCCGCCGGTGCTGGTGGAGACGCGCACCTCCGAGAACGCGACGTATATTTCCAACGTGCAGATCCAGAACCTGCCGCGTGCCACGCGCAACTTCCTGGAGCTGGCCGACACCGTGCCGAACGTGCAGTTCACCCGTGATGCCAACGGCACCACCAAGGTGCGCTCGGGCGCCACTTCGGCTGAAGGCACCAACGTCTACATCGATGGCGTCAGCCAGAAGAACTACGTGCTGACCGGCGGCGTCAGCGGCCAGGATTCCAGCCGCGGCAACCCGTTCCCGCAGTCGGCGATCGGTGAATACAAGGTCATCACCTCCAACTACAAGGCCGAGTTCGACCAGGTCAGCGGCGCCGCCATCGTGGCCTCGTCCAAGTCCGGCACCAACGATTTCCACGGCAGCTTCTTCTGGGATACCAGCAACGATGGCTGGCGCGAAGAGAGCCCGCTGGAGAAGAAGGCCGGCGTGCGCGACGACTTCGAGGAAACCCAGTATGGTGCGACCTTCAGCGGCCCGATCCTCAAGGACAAGGCACATTTCTTCATTGCCTATGAAGCCAAGGAATACACCACCCCCAACGTGGTGATTCCCGGCTCGATCTACTCGGACCGCATCGACCAGCTGCCGGCGCAGCTGCAGCCGCTGGTGGCTACCTACAGCACCCCGTTCAAGGAAGACCTGTACTTCGGCAAGATCGACTGGACCATTGGCGACAACAACCTGTTCGAGCTGACCGGCAAGTACCGCAAGGAAGACGAGCTCAACGACGTCGGCCAGACCTCGACCTTCGAGCACGGTAGCGTCAACGGCCAGGAAGAAAAGCGCGCCAACCTGCGCTGGCAGTACAGCGGTGCCAACTTCCTCAACGAAGCCAACCTCAGCTACGAGAGCGCGTTCTGGAACCAGGCGCCGCTCAACGACGGCACGGGCTACGTGCTCAGCTACACGCCCAACCGTGGCAACGAGACCGACGTGCTCGCTGCCGGCGCCGGCAGCAGCTTCCAGCGCAAGGGCCAGAAGGGCTGGACCTTCCAGGACGACCTGACCTTGAACAGCCTGGAATGGCATGGCGCGCACACCGTCAAGATGGGCGTGAAGTTCAAGAGCATCGATCTGGATTCCACCCAGTTCAACCCGGCCAACCCGCAGTACTACTACAACATCCTCTCCGATGTCGAAACGCCGTACCGGGTGCGCTTTGGTGCGCCGTTGACCGAAGGCGGCGGCTCGGTGGTGTCCAAGAACAAGCAGTACGGCATCTACCTGCAGGACGACTGGGAGGTCAACGAACACTGGACCTTGAACCTGGGCGTGCGCTACGACTATGAAGAAAGCCCGGCGTTCCTGGACTTCGTGACCCCGTCGGATGTGGCCGGTGCGCTGCAGAACTGGCCCAACCTGCAGAACGCCAACTACAACATCAACAACTTCATCAGCACCGGCAACAACCGCAAGGCGTTCAAGAACGCCTGGCAGCCACGCCTGGGTGCGTCGTACGACCTGTTCGGCGACCAGGCCCACGTGATCTACGGCGGTGCCGGGCGTGCCTATGACCGCAACATCTTCGACTACCTGGCGCTCGAGCAGCTCAACAACTCGTTCAATTCGTATAGCTACTACTTCACCAGTGCCAACAACCCGGCCTGCCTGGGCGACCCATGCACCGCCTGGAACCCGGCCTACAGCACGCAGGAAGGCCTGAACACCCTCACCGCCAACAGCGCCGGCGGCGGTGGTCGCGAGGTCTACCTGATCGACAACAACATCAAGACCCCGTACTCCGACCAATTCAGCATCGGCATGCGCAACATGGTGCCGCTATGGGGCCAGGACTGGTTCACCGACGTGACCCTGAGCCGGATCGAAAGTCATGACGGCTTCGCCTTCGTGCGCGGCAACCGGCTGCCCGATGGCTCGTTCTTCCTGCCGGGCACCACCTCCGGCTCGCCGACCGACGGCCCGGACGGCTACAGCGCCATCGTGCTCGGCACCAATGGTGTGGAAACCCGCAACAACCAGCTCGCGTTGCAGATCGAGAAGCCCTACGACGAAGAATCCGGATGGGGTCTGACCGTGGCCTACGCCTTCTCCGATGCCAAGGAGAACCGCCAGTTCGGCGAGCACTACGCACTGGACCGCGAGCGCGTCGAAGACTACGGCTGGCGCGAGGCCGGCGGTATTGCCAAGAACCGTCTGGTTGTGACCGGCATCTACGAGCTGCCGTATGAGATCAAGCTGTCCGGCAAGCTTTCGCTGGCCAGCCAGACCGCGCGCTACGGGCAGAACTGTCTGGCCGGCAACGACCAGTGCTACATCGTGCAGTTCAAGCCGGACGGCACGCTGGGCTACAAGGAGTTCAGCATTGCAGCCAATAAAGAATGGGATACCGGTGGCGGTGTCAAATTCAACGTCCGTGCGGATATCCTCAACGTGTTCAATTGGGTGAACTACGCCAACTTTAACGGTGAGACCGGGACACTCGGTGACTTGAACACGGCATACGGCACGCCAACCGGCGTGCTGGCATCGCCGATGCGCACCTTCCGTCTGGCCTTCGGTCTGAACTGGTAAGGAGCACGCGACCGTCCTGGCAGGTGCCAGGACGGTCGAAGTCGGCGCCCGGATAGGGTAGGTTTGCGTGCGAGATGTAATCGATTACACGAGTGGGGGGCGGATGAACAGGGGTAAGACATCGCGTTGGCTGGCAGTTCCACTAATGGTGGGGGCGCTGTTGCTGGCGTCCTGCAAACAGGCTGAGGAGCCCAAGGTGGCCGAAAAGAAGGCACCCGTGAAAGTGATCCTGGTGGAAGCACAGATTCCGCCCAAGCCGGTCAAGCCGCCGCTGCCGCCGCTATTTTCCGATATCGAACGCCGCACCTTCCAGTTTTTCTGGGACACCACCAACGAACTCAATGGGCTGTCGCCGGACCGGTTTCCCTCGCGTCCGTTCGCCAGCATCGCCTCGGTGGGCTTTGCGCTCACCGCGTATCCGATCGGTATCGAGAACGGCTGGGTCAGCCGCAATCAGGCGATCGACCGCACCTTGACCACCCTCAAATTCTTCCGCGATGCGCCGATGGGGCCGCAGCGGACCGGTAAGGCCGGCTACAAGGGCTTTTACTATCACTTTCTGGATATGCAGCAGGGCAACCGCTATGACAGCTGGGTCGAGCTGTCGAGCGTGGACACCGCGCTGCTGATGATGGGCGTGCTGTTCACCCAGTCGTACTACGACGGTGACGACCCGCGCGAAAAGGAAATCCGCCAGATCGCCGACACGCTGTACAAGCGTGTGGACTGGCGCTGGCTGCAGCAGCGGGCGCCGCTGATCTCGATGGGCTGGTTCCCCGAGAGCGGCTTCATCGACCACGACTGGATGGGCTACAACGAAGCCATGATGCTGTACATCCTGGCGCTCGGCTCGCCCACGCACGGTGTGGAGCCGGATGCGTGGACGGTCTGGACCCGCACTTACAACAATGACTGGGGCGTCTACCAGGGCCAGGAGTACCTGTCCTTCGGCCCGATGTTCGGCCATCAGTACAGCCATGTCTGGATCGACTTCCGCGATATCCAGGACCAGTACATGCGCGAGCGCGGCATCGACTACTTCCTCAACAGCCGCCGCGCCACGCTGGCCCAGCGCGACTACGCCATCGATAACCCGATGAAGTGGAAGGACTATGGCGAAAACGTCTGGGGCCTCACCGCCGGCGACGGCCCGCAGAACACCAGCCAGGAATACCGCGGCGAGCAGCGCCAGTTCCGCCATTACTCTTCACGCGGCGCCGGCCTGCGCGAGAACTTCGACGACGGCACCATCGCGCCGACCGCGGCGATCTCCTCGATCGTGTTCGCACCCGAGGTGGTGATTCCGGCCACCGAAGAAATGCACAAGCGCTATGGCGACTTCCTGTATTCGAGCTATGGGTTCCTGGATTCGTTCAACCCCAGCTTCAACTACGACATCCCGCTCAAGACCGGGCGCATGGTGCCGGACCGTGGCTGGGTGGCCAGCGACTACATCGCCATCGACCAGGGCCCGATCCTGGCGATGATCGCCAACTACCAGAACGAATTTGTCTGGAACGTGATGAAGAAGAACGCCTACATCCGTACCGGCCTGGAACGCGCCGGCTTCACCGGTGGCTGGCTCACGCCCGACGGCGAGCCGCAGCCGCTGCCCAAGAAGGACGAGCAGGCCGCCGCAGCGCGCGCGCTGGGCATGGCCGAATCGCGTGCGGCCGCTGCCCAGGCGCAGCAGGACCCGTCGCAGCGGCAACACTCCTCGCAACGCCCCAAACCCGAGTAATCCGTGCGCCTTTTGAAACTGATGATGATGGCCGCCGCACTGTGTCTGGGTGCGGCGGGATGTGAACGTTCCGAGCAGGGCCAGACCACCGTGCGCTTCTGGGCGATGGGCAAGGAAGCGGAGGTGGTGGCCGAGCTGGTGGCTGAGTTCGAGCGGCAGAATCCCGGCATCAAGGTGGATGTGCAGAACATCCCGATGACGGCCGCGCACGAAAAACTGCTCACCGCCTTCGCCGCCGATGGGCTGCCGGATGTGTGCCAGCTCGGCAACACCTGGCTGCCGGAATTCGCGCTGCTGGACACGCTGGAGCCGATGCAGCCGTATGTGGCGCGCTCGAGCATCGTCGATCCCAAGGACTACTTCCCCGGCGTGTGGGACACCAATCTGGTCGATGGCACCTTGTACGGGGTGCCGTGGTACGTGGACACGCGCCTGTTGTTCTATCGCAAGGATTTGCTGCGCGAAGCCGGCTATAACGAGATGCCCAAGACCTGGGCGGAGATGGAGCAGGTGATGGCGGCGATCAAGCGCCATGTCGGCCCGGACCGCTACGCCATCCTGATGCCGCTCAACGAGTTCGAGCAGCAGCTGTCGTTTGCGTTGCAGCAGGACGACCGCCTGCTACGCGACCACGATAACTACGGCAACTTCCGTGGCGAAGGCTTCCGCAAGGCGCTGGGCTTCTACGACACCATGTACCAGAAGGGCTGGGCACCCAAGGTCTCCGAGACCCAGGTCTCCAACGTTTGGTACGAATTCTTCAACGGCTACTACGCGTTCTACCTGTCCGGGCCCTGGAACGTGCGCGAGTTCAAGCTGCGCCAGCCGCCGGGCATGGAAGGCAAGTGGGGCACCGCGCCGTTGCCGGGCCCCAACCGCCTGGGCGCCGGCATTGCGGGCGGCTCCAGCCTGGTGATCTTCAAGTCGTCACAGCACAAGGACGCCGCCTGGAAGCTGATCGAATATCTATCCCAGCCGACCGTGCAGGCGCGTTTCCACGCCATCATCGGCGACCTGCCGCCGCGCCGCAGCACCTGGAAGTTGCCATCGCTGGCCAATGACGAGCTGGCGCATGCCTTCGGCGACCAGCTCGAGCGGGTCAAGGCCACGCCGAAGGTGCTGGAGTGGGAGCGCATCGTGCAGGAGATGCGCCTGGTGACCGAGCGCGTGGTGCGTGGCGGGCAATCGCACGAGGACGCCGTGCAGGAACTGGACAAACGCGTGGACGAGATTCTGGCCAAGCGCCGCTGGATCTACGAACAGGAAGGCGGGCATGTCGGCCCGGCGGCCGCACCGGCCACGCCGACGCCCGCGCCGGCGAACGCAGCGGCTGAAGGAGCTGCCCGATGATGAAGCGCAACTCCGTGGCCGGCTGGGTCTTCGCCGCGCCGTCGATCCTGGTGCTGGGCATGTTCTTCGGCGTGCCGGTGTTCGCCGCGCTGGTGCTCAGCGTCACCGACTTCGACCTGTACGCGCTGGCCGACAGCAGCCATCTGCGCTTCGTTGGCCTGGGCAACTACATCGAGCTGCTGCAGACGCCGCTGTTCTGGAAGTCGCTGTGGAATACCACCTACTTCGTGCTGCTGGGCGTACCGATGTCCATCGCGGTGTCGCTGGGCGCGGCGCTGCTGCTCAATGCCAAGGCTTCGCGGTTCAAGGCCTTGTTCCGCACCGCGTTGTTCGCGCCGGTGGTCACCACGCTGGTGGCAGTCGCGGTGATCTGGCGCTACCTGTTCCACATCAAGTACGGCCTGGTGAATTTCGGCCTGAGCCACCTGGGCATCGCCCCGATCGACTGGCTGGGTGATCCGCGCTGGGCAATGCCGACCATCATGCTGTTCGCGGTGTGGAAGAACTTCGGCTACAACATGGTGATCTTCCTGGCCGGCCTGCAGGCGATCCCGCAAGACCTCTACGAGGCGGCGCGCATCGACGGTGCCTCGCGCTGGAAGCAGTTCCTGCACATCACCTTGCCGATGCTCGGCCCGGTGCTGATGGTGGTCGGTGTGATCACCATCTCCGGTTATTTCCAGCTGTTCGCCGAACCCTATGTGATGACCCGCGGCGACCCACTGCAAAGCACCGTGAGCGTGCTGTATTTCATGTTCGAGGAAGGCTTCAAGTGGTGGAACCTCGGCCGCGCGTCGGCGGTGGCGTTCCTGCTGTTTCTGATCATCCTGACCGTGACCACCGTGATGCTGCGCTTCGGGCGCAAGAAGGACCTGATATGAGTCGTGATGTCGGCGAATCGCGCTGGAATGGCCTGCTGATCAATGGCGGGTTGTTGCTGCTGGCGCTGGTCAGCCTGGCGCCGCTGTTGTGGATGCTGTCGGTGTCGTTCATGCCCACCGGCGAGGCCAGCCGGTTTCCGCCGCCGATGCTGCCGTCGGCGTTCACCCTGGCCAACTACCACGAGCTGTTCGCCCGCACCGGCATGGCGCGCAACTTCGCCAACAGCCTGATGGTATCGGGGCTGATCACGCTGGGCTCGTTGCTGATCAACACCATGGCCGGCTATGCGTTTGCCAAGCTGCAGTTCGTGGGCCGCGAGCGCATCTTCAAGATCCTGATGGCCGCGCTGGTGATCCCGGCGCAGGTGGCGATGCTGCCGCTGTTCCTGCTGATGAAACAGTTGCATCTGGTCAACAACATCGGCGGGGTGGTGGTGCCGGCACTGGCCACCGTGTTCGGTATTTTTCTGGTGCGCCAGTACGCGCGCAGCATTCCCGATGAGCTGATCGAAGCGGCGCGCATCGATGGCGCCAGCGAGATGCGGATCTTCTTCCAGATCGTGCTGCCGATGCTCAAGCCGGTGCTGGTCACCTTGACCATCTTCACCTTCATGGGCTCCTGGAACGACTTCATGTGGCCGCTGATCGTGCTGACCGACCAGGAGCAATACACCTTGCCGGTGGCGCTGGCCGCATTGTCGCGCGAGCACATCATGGACGTGGAATTGATGATGGCCGGCGCGGTGGTGACGGTGATTCCGGTGCTGCTATTGTTCCTGGCGCTGCAGCGTTACTACATCCAAGGTCTTCTGCTGGGGAGTGTGAAGGGGTGAAGCCAATTTTCCTGCGACTGTTTGCCATGGCCGCTGTTGCCACCGCGGGTGCGGCACAGGCGCAGGAGCGCGTGCTCGACGGATTCAACGACATCGCCGCGTGGCGGTTGGTGGTCTCCAACCAGGTCAGCGGCTCGCTGCGCCCGGTAGCAACCACCTCCGGCGGCCACGCCTTGTGCCTGGACTACAACTTCAACGGCGTGTCTGGCTATGTCGGCATCCGCCGCAGCCTGCCGATCGACTACCCGGACAACTACCGCATTGGCTTTGCGCTGCGCGGCGAGTCGCCGTCCAACGATCTGCAGGTCAAGTTGATCGATGCCAGCGGCGACAACGTGTGGTGGATCAACCGGCCGGGCTTCACTTTCCCCAAGACCTGGACCACCTTCAACTACCGCAAGCGCAACATCGAAAAGGCCTGGGGCCCGGGTGCGGACAAGCAGTTGCGCAGCAGTGCCGATGTCGAGTTCACCATCTACAACAAGGTCGGTGGCAAGGGCTCGGTGTGCTTCGACCGCCTGACCCTGACCCCGTTGCCGCCAGAGGACACCTCGCCGTTGAAGGCCGAGGCCATTACCGACACCGCACCGGCGCTGGAGCAGCGTCTGGCCGATGGCAAGCCGGACACCTTCTGGCTCAGCGGCGCAGTCAAACAGCAGACGGTGACCCTGGACCTGGGCAAGGTGCGCGAGTTCGGCGGTGCCATCGTGCAGTGGGTGCCGGGCCTGCAGGCATCGCAGTACGTGGTGCGGTCGTCCAGCGATGGGCGTAGCTGGCGCGACCTGCGCACAGTCACCGCCGGCGCTGGCGGTACCGATTGGCTGGCCTTGCCCGATACCGAGACGCGCTACCTGCGTTTCGATCTCAAGGATGGCCCCAACTGGCGCTATGGCATCAAGGAAGTGCAGCTGCAGCCGCTGGCCTTCGCAGCGACGCCGAATGACTTCATCAAATCGCTTGCGACGCAATCGCCGCGTGGCAATTTCCCGCGCGGGTTTTCCGGCGAGCAACCGTACTGGACCATCCTCGGCCTGGACGGCGGCACCGAGCAAGGCCTGATCGGCGAAGACGGCGCGGTGGAAGTGGGCAAGGGCGGTTTCAGCGTGGAGCCGTTCGTCAGTGTCGGCGGCAAGCTGTTGCGCTGGGCCGATGTCAGCAGCGAACAAAGCCTGCAGGACGATTACCTGCCAATCCCCAGCGTCGACTGGCACCACGACCTCATGAATCTGCGCATCACCGGCTTCGTGCAGGGCACTCCTGATCAGGCACAGCTGGTCGCGCGCTATCAGCTGCGCAATACCGGCAAGGACGCGCGCGAGTTCACCCTCGCATTGGCGGTACGGCCGTTCCAGGTCAACCCGCCGGCGCAGTTCCTCAACACCCTGGGCGGCATCAGCCGCATCGAGCAGTTGTCGGTGGACGGGGCGCAGGTCAACGTCAACGGCAAGCCGCGCGTGTTCGCCGCGCAGCGGCCGGATGCCGCCTTCGCCAGCGCCTTCGACAGCGGCATGGATGTCACCCATCTCACCGCCGCGACGCTGCCCACAACCACGCAGGTCAAGGACGAAACCGGGCTGGCCTCGGGCGTGCTGGTGTATCACTGGAAGCTGGAGCCGGGCCAGAGCCGCGAGGTTGCGCTGGTCATTCCGCAGACCGGCAGCGCGCAGCTGCCGGCCGGCTTCGATGCCGACAAGGCGCAGCAGCAAGTGGCCCAGCAGTGGCGCGGCAAGCTCGATCGCGTGCGCATCAGCGTGCCGGCCGAAGGCAAGCCGGTTGTCGATACGCTGCGTACCGCGTTAGCGCACATGCTGATCTCGCGCATCGGCCCGCGTCTGCAGCCGGGCACGCGCTCGTATTCGCGCAGCTGGATCCGCGACGGCGCCATGATTTCCGAAGGCCTGCTGCGGCTCGGGCGCGAAGACGTGGTGCGTGACTACGTCGACTGGTTTGCGCCGTATCAATTTGCCGACGGCATGGTGCCGTGCTGCGTGGACGACCGTGGCAGCGACCCGGTGCCGGAAAACGACAGCCATGGCGAGCTGATCTTCAACGTCGCCGAGTACTACCGCTACACCGGCGACAAGCCGTTCCTGGAAAAGATGTGGCCGCACGTGCTCGGCGCCTACGAGTACATGGAAAAGCTGCGCGCCAGCGAGCGCACCGAAGACAACTTCATGCGTAACCCGGCTTTCTACGGAATGATGCCGGTGTCGATCAGCCACGAAGGCTATTCGGCCAAGCCGGTGCATTCGTATTGGGACAACTTCTGGGCGCTGCGCGGCTACAAGGACGCGGTGATGCTGGCCGGTGCGCTGGACAAGCCCGACGAGGTTGCGCGCTTCAGCACCGCCCGCGACGAATTCAGCGGCGATCTCACGGCCTCGCTGGCGGCGGCGGTACGCCAGCATCAGTTGGATTTCCTGCCCGGTTCGGCGGAACTGGGCGACTTCGATGCAACCTCCACCACCATTGCGCTGGCGCCCGGTGGCGAGCAGCAGCGTCTGCCGCCGGAGCTGTTGAACAACACCTTCGAGCGGTACTGGAAGGAGTTCACCGACCGCCGCGACAGCAAGCGCGAATGGAAGGACTACACGCCGTACGAATGGCGCAACGTTGCCGCATTCGTGCGCCTGGGCTGGCGCGACCGCGCCTGGGATGCCACCGCGTTCTTCTTCAAGGACCGCGCGCCGCAGCCCTGGAATCAGTGGGCCGAAGTGGTCTCGCGTACGCCGCGCACGCCGTTCTTCGTCGGCGACCTGCCGCATGCGTGGGTGGCCTCGGACTTCGTGCGCTCGGTGCTGGACATGTTTGCCTACGGGCGCGAGGCCGACGCCAGCCTGGTGATTGCCGCGGGCACGCCAACGCGTTGGTTCGACGGCAAGGGCATTGGCATTGCCGAGCTGCGCACGCCCTATGGGCGCCTCAACTACACCTTGCAGCGCACCGACAAGCAGCTGGTGCTGCAGCTGCAGCCCGGCCTGATCCTGCCGCCCGGCGGCGTGGTGTTTGCCTGGCCGTATCAGGGCGAACCGGGCAAGGCCAGCATCAATGGCGAGGCGGCGCAGTGGGAAAATGGCGAGCTGCGCATCCAGCAGTTGCCGGCCTCCGTGCAGATCGAGGTGCCAAGCGCGGTGCGGCGGGCCGAACGGGCTGCGCAATGAGTGCGTGGCGCCGGTCGTTGCAGGCAACAACGTCGCGGCGCTATCGCGGCCGGCTCGGTGTGTTGATGGTGCTGGCCCTGTCCTGCACGGGTGCGCACGCTGCGCAAGCGGAGCAAGCCAATGTCCAGAACGCGGGGCAAACAGCGCAGTCGCAGCAAACCGCCACCGCGGCCCCGCGCGAGATGACCCTGGTCACCCTCAACCTGCATCACGACCGCGAAGACTGGCCTGCGCGCCGTGCCTATATCGCCAAGGAACTCAAACGGCTGGCGCCGGATGTGATCGCCTTGCAGGAAGTGATCGAACGCCGCGGCAGTGTGGAGAATCAGGCCGCCTGGCTGGCCCGTCGGCTTGGCTACGCGTACACGTTCGCATCGGTCGACCCGCCCGGCGCGCCCAAGCGCTATGGCAACGCGCTGCTGAGCAAGCGCCGCGTGCTGGCCCAGCATCAGCGCCTGCTGCAACCGCTGGACGATTACCGCGTGGCCGCGCATCTGCAGGTTGATATGGATGGCCAGCCGGTCAACGTCTACGTGACGCATCTCAACGAGCGGTCCGATGCGCGCGGTGCGGCGATCCGCACCCGCCAGGTGGCCGACTTGCTGGATTTCATCGCGTCCAACAGCAACCAGGCGCCGGTGGTGATCGCCGGCGATTTCAACACCGCGGCCGATACCCTGGATCTGGAAGCGCTACGCAAGGGCTATGGCGATAGCTATGGCAGCGTGCACCGCAACAGCGATGCAACTGTCAGCACCTTGAACCTGCATGTGTTCGACAAACCCTCGCGCATCGATCACGTGTTCTTCCAGCAGAACCGCTTGCTCGCACGCGAGGCGCGCATCCTGTTCGACACCCCGTATGCCGAAGGCCGCTGGGCCTCGGACCATTACGGCGTGTGGGTAAGCCTGCAGTTCGCGCCGGAGACGGCTGCCGCCCCTTAGCAGCGGTCCTCGTCATAGGGGCGCACCTGGTCGCGATCGGGCCGCCCATTCCAGCCGTCTATCGCGCAAGTCACCATTGCGCCGAGGTGCGCTCCTACAATACAGAGAGCATCAGCTGCTGGCGCTGATGCGGCGACCGCGCTCCCCCAACTCACCCATGCAGCCGCTGAAAAATCTGCACACCGGCCAGCCACACGCCCGCGCCGCTGCCCAGGTTGGTCAGCAGGAACGTCAGCACCACCCGTGACACACGGTTGCGGTACCAGCCCCGCAAGGTCTGTGCATCGTCGCGCAGGGTGAGGAAGTCGCCATAGGCCGGCTTGCGCATATGCACTTCGACCAATGCGGCGAACGCGCCGGTCGGCACGCTCAGCCGGAACGGCTTGAACGGTGCCACCACCGCGGCGGTGAGAATGCTCAGCGGATGACTGCCGGCCAACAGGCAGCCCAGCGCTGCCAGGCCGCCGGTGTACATCGCCCATTGCAGCAGCAGGTCCGCACCCATCGACATGCCGCCGCGCCAGAACCCGATCCCGATCCCGGCAATGATCACCGTCAACATGCCCAGCGTGATCCAGGGAATACGCTTGCGCTGCTGCACGTATTCCAGCGACTCGCGCAGCGGGCCGGGCGCATCGGTGTCCTGCGCAAGGTGGCGGGCGAGCCCGGCAAGATGGCCGGCGCCGACCACGGCCAGTACCTCAAGCTGGGTGGGGCTGGCTTCTTCGCGCAGCCGCGTGGCCATGTAGCGATCGCGCTCGGCAATCACCGTCTCGTACAGCTCCGGGCTTTCGCTGGCGAAATCGCCGAAACTGGCCTCCAGCATGTCGCCTTGCTTGAGTTTTTCGATCTCTTCTTCGCCCACTTCGTCAGCGGCGAACAGCCCCGCCAGCAGGCCGCCGGCCAGCTTCATCTTGCCGAAGAAGCCCAGCCGCCCGGAGGCGCGTTTGAAGGTCAGCCCCACTTCGCGGTCGATCAGATGCACCGGCAGGCCCTGTGCACGTGCCAGGTTCACCGCTTCCTTCAGCTCCGCACCCGGCTCGATGCCCAACTGCTTGGCCAGGCGCCGTTGGTAGGCGGCCAATGCCAGGTTGGCGGCGAACAGCGCCACGCGACCCTTGCGGATCACCTGCACCAGATCCAGGCGGGCGAGGGCATCGGGGTCGCTGAGCGCCTGCAGGCGCTGCGCGTCCAGCTCCACGGCCACCGCGTCATACCGGCCGCTGCCGATCGCCCGCTGCACCGCCGCCACGCTTGCCAGCGAGACGTGCGCGGTGCCGAGCAGGGTGTAGCGCACACCGTCGCGTTCGACGATGCGGTGCGGCTGGCCGGACAGCGCATCGTCCTGCAACACGGGGGTGATGTCGGTCATGGGGTCATTCATCGGAAGGAGGGGCGGTGTGACCGGAGCCGAGCGGGCGCTGCATCTGCACCGCGTCCAACCAGCGGCCATGCTTGCGGCCCAGTCCGGTGAAGACTCCGACCGTACGAAACTCAAAACGTTCATGCAGGCGCAGTGACGCCTGGTTGGTGGCATCGCCGATCACGGCAATCATCTGCCGGTAGCCGCGCTGCTCGCAGGCGGCAATCAAGGCGCCAAGCAGCTGCGAACCGATGCCGCATCCTTGCGCGGCAGCGGCCAAATAGATCGAATTTTCCACCGTCCAGCGGTAGCCGGCGCGTGCGCGGTAGCTGCTTGCATAGGCGTACCCGACCACCGCGTCATCGCGTTCGGCCACCAGATACGGATAACCGGCGTCCACGATGGCACGCACGCGGCCGCACATCTGCTCGGCCGACGGCGCGACGTATTCGTAAGTGTTGCACCCGGCGATCTGCTCCGCGTAGATCGCGGTGATCGCCGGGATGTCCGCGTCGCGGACCTCACGCAGCTCGACGGGCATGCGCGGTCAGTCGATGTAACGCTTGAGCAGATCGCCATACGCGTCGATGCGGCGATCGCGCAGGAACGGCCAGATGCGCCGCACATGCTCGCTGCGCTGCAGGTCCACATCGCACACCAGGATGGTCGGATCCTGCCCGGCTTCGGCAATGAACTCGCCCTGCGGCCCCAGCACGTGGCTATTGCCCCAGAATTGGATGCCCGAAGCACCGATCGGCGACGGCTCGTGACCGACACGGTTGCACGACAGCACCGGCACGCCGTTGGCCACCGCATGGCCGCGATGGCTCAGCACCCACGCATCGCGCTGGCGTTCCTGCTCGGCCTGCGCATCGTCCGGATCCCAACCGATCGCGGTGGGGTAGAGCAGCAATTCGGCACCAGCCAGCGCCATCAGGCGCGCCGCTTCCGGATACCACTGATCCCAGCACACCAACACGCCGAGCCGACCGACCGAGGTATCCACCGGCGTAAAGCCCAGATCGCCGGGGGTGAAGTAGAACTTCTCGTAGAAGCCCGGGTCGTCGGGGATGTGCATCTTGCGGTACTTGCCAAGCAGGCGGCCGTCGGCTTCCAGCACTACGGCAGTGTTGTGGTACAGGCCGGCGGCGCGGCGCTCGAACAACGAGGCCACGATCACCACGCCATGCTGCTTGGCCAGCGCGCCCAGGCGCTCGGTGCTGGGGCCGGGAATCGGCTCGGCCAGATCGAACACGTCTACCGATTCGTGCTGGCAGAAATACGCGCCGTTGTGCAGTTCCTGCAGCAGCACCAGCTTGGCGCCCTGTGCGGCGGCTTCGGCCACGCGCGACTCGATGACGGCCAGATTGGCCTCGGCGTCGCCGTGGTTGCGCTCCTGGATCAGCGCGACGGGAAGGAGATGTCGGGTCATGGCTACTCGTCCTGCTAGGTGGCGCACAGGGTAGCGCGCCATGGTGGAACGCCGGCCTGCCGGCCGGAACAATATGGGTCAGGCGGCCAGCAGGCCGGCAGGCAACTGCATGGTCAGACAATGCAGGCTGCCGTTCTGCCAGATCAGCGGGCGGCATGGCACCGGCACGATCTGGTGCTGCGGAAACGCGTCGGCCAGCACCGCCTGCGCCGCAGCATCGGCGGCGTCGCCATAGGCCGGCATCAGCACCGCACCGTTGACGATCAAAAAATTGGCGTACGACGCGGCAAGGCGCCGGCCCTGGTCCAGGATCGGCTCTGCCCACGGCAGCACGAACAGGCGATACGGCTGCCCATCAGCCTTGCGCAGCGCAGCCAGTTCTTCGCCCATTGCCTGCAGCTCGGCGTAATGGGAATCGCTCGGTACGTCGCAGCCCTGGTAGATGATCGCATCCGGGCCGGCAAAGCGCGCCAGCGTATCGATATGCGCGTCGGTGTCATCGCCTTCCAGATAGCCGTGGTCCAGCCACAGCACACGGTCCTGCGCCAGCCACGTCGCCAGGTCGCTGCTGAGGGAGTCGCGCGAGCGCTGCGGGTGCCGTTCGTGCAGGCACTTCCAGGTGGTCAGCAAGGTGCCGGCGCCATCGGTTTCGATCGCGCCACCTTCCAGCGCAAAGTCGACCGTCTGCACCTCGGCGGGCACGAAGACGCGGGCTGCATCAAGGCTGCTAACCAGTTGATCGTCCAGGCTTGCCTCGAACTTGCCACCCCAGCCAGTGAAGCGGAAATCCATCAGCCGGAAGCCGTCGCCATGGCGCAAGGTGATCGGGCCCGAATCGCGCAGCCAGGTGTCGTTGTAGGCGGCAACCACGAAGCGTACCTGCGCCATCTCCACCCGCGCCGAACGCAGCCGGGCTTCGGCATAGATCTGCAGGTCATCGTCGGCCACGCAGATGATCGCCGGCTGGAAGCGGGTGATCGCGGTGACCAGGGCAATATAGGTGTCTTCCACCTCGGCCAGGCGCTCGGCCCAGTCGGTGCCGGCATGCGGCCAGGCAATCAGGATGGCGGATTGGGATTCCCACTCCGCAGGAAAACGAACGCTGTCGGTCATGCCGGTCACTTACTCATCTGATGCCTGGGGCAACGCCCCGGCGGTGGGCCATCTCCGCACCCAGGTGCGAAGGCTTGCAGTCCGTTCATGCCGCTTAGGCGGCAGTGCTCGGTGGTTGCACCGGAGCGTTGTACGCCCCGGTTGTGTCAAGCAGCGGGCGGCACGCATGCGCACCGCACCTGATGTTGCGGACGTGATACTCAGCGGATCGGCGGCTTCGGGCCGATCTCGTCGGCGTCGGCCTGGTTGGCCACCACGTCGATCACCTTGCTCTTTTCGAAGTACACCGTGAAGGCGGGATACACCCAGCGATGGATGGTCGGCCATTGACGCTTCTGGCCGCCGCGCGGGTCCAGCTTTTCCTGCGGCGCACCGTAGCGGCCTTCCACCTGGCTCATGCTATCGCCACGCAAGGGCAGGGCGGCGGCAGGTTTCTGCTGCGCCCGGTCAACCAGCAGCGTTTCGGCATAAGCACTGGCACTGATCCCCATCAATGCCATCAGTGACCCTACAAACAGACGGTTGCGCATGTCATCTACTCCCCAGTGGACAAGATTCGAACGGTGATTACAGCAAAAAAGCATCGCAAAAACTGGTGCACGCCCCGGTGAGCGTTGCCGGCCGGGCCTGTCATGCAGGCCGATGCGCATGGGCGCAGCATCGTGCGGACATCAGCCAAAAAAAAACCGCCCGGAGGCGGCTTTCTCGGGTCTTGCTGCGCAAGGCGTCGGCTTAGCGCTGACGGGCCTTGAAGCGCGGGTTCGACTTGCAGATCACGAAGACCTTGCCGCGGCGGCGGACCACCTTGCAGTCGCGGTGACGGGTCTTCGCAGACTTCAGGGAGGACAGGACTTTCATGGCACACCTCGGCGTAAACGGTTGGATTCGATGGAAGAGTGCCCGCGATCGAGGGTGCACCCGGAATTAAGCCGGCAATTCTAACCGGCTTTTCGTCGTGCTTTCAAGTGGTTGCATCCGAATGGCTGCGAGCGGCGCTACACTACCGCCTGATGACCTTCCGGAAACCTGAATGACCGACCTGTCACCCGTGCTCACCATCGATGGACCCTCCGGCGCCGGCAAGGGAACCGTCAGCCGGATCGTCGCTGCCCGGCTGGGCTGGCATTATCTCGATTCGGGCGCACTTTACCGTGCGGTGGGCGTGGCGGCGAGCTGGGCCGACCTGGATGTGTCCGACCCGGCCGCGCTGGTGCGTTGCACCTTCGACACCAAGGTCGAGTTCGATGAAGCGGGCGAGGCCGGCCTGCGGGTGCTGGTCAACGGCGTGGACGCCACCGGCGAGTTGCGCCTGGAAACCACCGGCGCGCTCGCTTCGGCGATTGCCGCCATCCCGGAGGTGCGCTCGGCCTTGAAGGAGCGCCAGCGCGCGTTCCGCCAGCCGCCGGGCCTGGTCGCCGACGGCCGCGACATGGGCACGGTCATCTTCCCGGATGCCGCATTCAAGGTCTTCCTGACCGCCAGTGCCGAAGAACGTGCGGGCCGTCGCCATAAACAGTTGATGGAAAAGGGTGTTTCGGTTATCTTTGACGACCTGCTGCGCGAGATCATGGCCCGTGATGCCCGTGATGCACAGCGGGTGGTGGCGCCATTGCGGCCGGCCGAAGACGCCGTGCTGATCGATACCAGCGGGATCGGGATCGAAGATGTCGTCCAGCGTGTGGTGGGGCTGTTGGACTCCCGCATGCCGTAAGTGTTGCAGCCAGCGGGCACGTCCCGCCGACCGTAAGGCGTTCCAAGGCTCCGTCGCGCATCCCGCGTGGCGGTTCTATTACTTCACAACCGACCCGCGGTGCCGGGGTCAAACAGGCTGGGCGGTACGTATCGGTCGCTAGGCGACGATCAACGCCCGTGTGTTCAACTGAGTAAACTCCAAATGACAGAATCTTTTGCCGAACTGTTCGAAGCCAGCCAAGCCAATCTGGCGAAGCTGAAGCCGGGCTCCATTGTCACCGGTACCGTCGTGGAAGTCCGCGGCGACGTGGTGGTGATCAACGCTGGCCTGAAGTCCGAAGGCATCGTGCCGATCGAGCAGTTCCGTAACGACGCTGGCGAAATCGATGTCGGCGTTGGCGACCAGGTCAAGGTTGCCCTCGATTCCATCGAAAACGGCTTCGGCGAAACCGTGTTGTCGCGCGAGAAGGCCAAGCGCGCGATGGTGTGGGACGAGCTGGAAGAAGCGTTGGAAAAGAACGAAACCATCACCGGCCGCATCAGCGGCAAGGTCAAGGGTGGTTTCACCGTGGACATCAAGGATGTCCGCGCGTTCCTGCCTGGTTCGCTGGTGGATGTGCGCCCGGTGCGCGACCCGGCCTACCTGGAAGGCAAGGAACTCGAGTTCAAGCTGATCAAGCTGGACCGCAAGCGCAACAACGTGGTCGTGTCCCGCCGTGCAGTGGTCGAGAGCGAGCATTCGGAAGAGCGCGAGCAGCTGATGGACAAGCTGCAGGAAGGCGCGATCCTGAAGGGTGTCGTCAAGAACCTGACCGACTACGGCGCATTCGTGGACCTGGGCGGTATCGACGGCCTGTTGCACATCACCGACATGGCCTGGAAGCGCGTGCGCCATCCGTCCGAAGTCGTGAACGTCGGCGACGAGCTGGACGTGCGCGTGCTGAAGTTCGATCGCGAGCGTAACCGCGTCAGCCTCGGCCTGAAGCAGCTGGGCGAAGATCCGTGGGACAACATCGCACGTCGTTACCCGGCCAATAGCCGCGTGTTCGGCAAGGTCTCCAACGTCACCGATTACGGCGCATTCGTCGAGATCGAGCCGGGCGTCGAAGGTCTGGTGCACGTGTCCGAGATGGATTGGACCAACAAGAACGTCAACCCGTCCAAGGTTGTGCAGGTCGGTGACGAAGTCGAAGTGATGGTGCTGGACGTCGATGAAGAGCGTCGCCGCATCTCGCTGGGCATGAAGCAGGTTGCCGCCAATCCGTGGGAAACCTTCGCTGCGACCCACAAGAAGAACGACAAGGTGTCCGGTCAGATCAAGTCGATCACCGACTTCGGCATCTTTATCGGTCTGGACGGCGGCATCGACGGTCTGGTTCACCTGTCCGACATCAGCTGGAATACCACCGGCGAAGATGTCGTGCGCAACTACAAGAAGGGCGACACGCTGGAAGCCGTTGTGCTGGCAGTCGATCCGGAACGTGAGCGCATCAGCCTGGGCGTCAAGCAGCTGGAGCAGGATCCGTTCGGTCAGTACATGGCATCCAACCCGAAGGGTTCGAAGGTCGAAGGCGTGGTGCGTGAAGTGGACGCCAAGGGCGCCACGATCGACCTGGCCGATGGCATCGAAGGCTACGTCGCTGCACGCGACATCGCCAACGAGCGTGTGGACGATGCGACCCAGCACCTGAAGGTTGGCGACAAGATCGAAGCCAAGTTCGTGAGCATGGACCGCAAGGGCCGTACGCTGCAGCTTTCGATCAAGGCCAAGGACGATGCCGAAATGCGCGAAGTGCTGGAGGAATACCAGTCCGCGTCGGGCGGCACGACTCAGCTGGGTGCGCTGCTGCGCGCGCAGTTGAACAGCAACAAGTCCGAGTAAGCGCGTAGCGCTCTTTCTGAGAGCGTGATGGATCGGCCCGGGCTTGCCCGGGCCGATTCCGATGTGTCAGTCGAAAAAAGCAAGTCTTCCCATGACCAAGTCCGAATTGATCGAAATCCTGGCGCGACGCCAAGCGCATCTGAAGTCGGACGATGTGGATCTGGCGGTCAAGTCGCTGCTGGAAATGATGGGGCAGGCCTTGTCCGATGGTGATCGGATCGAAATCCGCGGGTTTGGCAGCTTCTCGCTGCATTACCGCCCGCCACGCCTGGGCCGCAACCCGAAGACCGGCGAATCGGTCGCGCTGCCTGGCAAGCATGTTCCGCATTTCAAACCCGGCAAGGAGCTGCGCGAGCGCGTGAGCTCGGTGGTGCCGGTCGACATGGTGGATGCAGCGGACTGAGTCTGTGCTGCTGCTGCGTTGATGTCCGCTCGGTTAAGCTAGGCGCCTTCCCGACGGAGTTCCGCCATGAAGGTGTTTCGCTTGCTGGTGATGTTGGCCTTCCTGCTGGTTGGTCTGATCATTGGCGCGGTCAATTCCCAGGACGTCACGCTCGACTTCCTGTTCTCCAGTGTGCACACGACCTCCGGGATCGCGATCATCGTCGCGCTGCTGGTCGGTGTGTTGATCGGCGCCGGCATGGTGCTGGTCAGTGTGGTCATTCCCCTCTATTCCAAGCTGCGCCAGGCCAACAAGGCTGCCGCGGTCAGTCGCGCCGACGTCAGGCCAGTTGCACCTGTCGCCGTCGAGCCGCGCCCGCTTGATGGACTGTAAGTACGTATGGACTTCCTGACCGAATGGTTCTGGTTCTTCCTGTTTCTGCCGATCGCCGCGCTTGGCGGCTGGATCGTTGGCCGGCGCGGTGGCCAGCGCCACGGCGACACCCAGGTCAGCCGTCTGTCCAGCACCTACTTCCGTGGTTTGAACTATCTGCTCAACGAGCAGCCGGACAAGGCCATCGAGCTGTTTCTGCATATCGCCGAACTGGACAAGGAAACCTTTGAGACTCAGGTCGCGTTGGGGCATCTGTTCCGCCGCCGCGGTGAAGTGGACCGCGCGATCCGCCTGCATCAAGGGTTGGTGCAGCGCGCCGATCTGACCGATCAGCAGCGTGTCCAGGCCTTGCTGGCACTGGGCGAGGACTACATGAAGTCCGGCCTGCTGGATCGCGCCGAAACCGTGTTCACCGAGCTGGCGCAGCTGGACCAGCGCGCGCCGCAGGCGTTGCGGCACCTGATCGGCATCTACCAGGCCGAGCGTGACTGGGAAAAGGCGATCGACAACGCCACCCGCTATGAAGAAGTCACCGGCGAGCCGATGGGCAAGCTGATCTCGCAGTTCGAATGTGAGCTGGCCGATCGCTACCGCGGCCTGAGCAAACCGGACGACGCGCTGCAGGCCATCGCACGCGCCTATCAGGCCGACGGCACCTCGGTGCGCGCCGGCATTCTGGAAGGCCGGATCGAGGCCGAGCGCGGTCACGACGAGGCGGCGGTCCGCGCGTTCGAGCGTGCCGCGCGGCACGATCCGGAATACCTGCCGGAAATCATTCCCGCACTGATGGCGGCCTACCGCCGGGTGGGCGACATCGCCGGTGCGCGCAATTTCCTGTCGGAGATGACCGAGCACTATCGCGGCATCGCGCCGGTGCTGGCCCTGACCCAGTTGATGGAAGCGCAGGACGGCGTGGCGCCGGCCCTGGCGTATCTGGGCCGTCAGCTCAAGGATCGCCCCTCGGTGCGCGGCGAGTCTGCCTTGATCGATCTGACGCTCGCCGAAGGCAGCGACCCGGTCGGCACCTTGCAGGATCTCAAGCACATCACCGACCAATTGCTGGTGCGCAATCCCAGCTATCGCTGCACCCGCTGCGGGTTCGGCGCCAAGACCCATCACTGGCAATGCCCCAGCTGCAAGGAATGGGGAACCGTCAAGCCGCTGCTGAACTACGCGGTGGTCTAGTGCCGCCGCTCTGGCTGTGGTGCGCGCTGCATCTGCTGATCGCAGCGCTGGGAACCTGGGGGCTGCGGCGCTATGCGTTGCACCGGCGCTTGCTCGACCATCCCGGCGAGCGGCGCAGCCATACCGTGGCTACCCCGCGCGGTGGCGGCATGGCCATTGTCGCCGCGCTCCTGATGGGATGCCTGGTCGCCTCATTTATCTGGCCCATCGCGCGCCTGTCGATTGCCTGGTTCGCTGCAGGCTTACTCCTGGTTGCGGGCGTGGGCTGGTGGGACGACCATCGGCCGCTTTCGGCCAAACTGCGCTTTGCGATCCATGCCCTCGCATCGGTGTCGCTTGGCCTGCTGGTGGTACGCCATACAGGGCAACCGCTGGATGGGATCCTCACGGCGTTGGCGTCGGTGGTGCTGATCAATGTCTGGAATTTCATGGATGGTATCAACGGGCTGGCTTCCAGTCAGGCCGCACTTGCGGCTGCCGCGTTCGCGCTTGTCGTCCCAGGCAACCTTTCATGGGCTGGATGGGCACTGACAGCGGCATGTCTTGGATTTCTCCCATTCAACTTTCCACGCGCGCGCATCTTCCTGGGCGATGGCGGCAGCGGGGCACTCGGTTATGTGCTGGCCGGGCTCCTAGCTTTGTCAGTGGGAGCGGGGCAGGTGAGTTGGTGGATCGTGTGGTTCCCGTTGACTGCATTTCTTGTCGACGCGGGCTTCACGCTGCTGTCTCGCATGCTTTCCGGACAGCGCTGGTGGGAGCCTCACGCCTCGCACGTCTATCAACGCCTGGCACGACTGCTGACCAATCATGTGCCGGTGACCACGGTTTACTTCGCTTTCAGTCTCATCGCTGTTTGCTTGTTTGTCATAATTCGTATCGATTCGCGCGGTTGGCTCATGGCTGATGCGGTGGCATGGGGCATCGGCGCAACGGCGATCTGGCAACTTCTGCGCCATGGATTGCGCAATTCTTGAGTAATGGACTTTTATGATTTCCTGGCGTGATCGTTTGACCAAGTCGCTTCCACAGATTGCTGTGGTCGTCCATGACCTGCTGATGGTCTGGGTCTGCTGGCAGCTGCTGCATGCGGGCCGCTATTCCATGCTGCGCGACGCGCCAGACCTGCCACTGTGGGATTGGCGTACGGCGGTGGTCTTGGTTGCGCAGGGGCTGGTGTTCTGGCGGATGGGGTTGTATCGCGGCCTCTGGCGCTTTGCCTCGGTGCCGGATCTGTGGAACATCTTCAAGTCCAGTTTTCTCGGCCTGGTCGCGATCGTGCTGGCGCTGTCGTACGACCGTCTCGATGGCGTGCCGCTCTCGGTGTTGGTGGTCTATCCGTTTGCGTTGTCGGCGTTGCTCGGCACGCCGCGGTTGCTCTACCGCGCCTGGAAGGATTACCAAATTGCCCACTCTGGCGATGCCGCGCAGCGGGTGCTGATTCTTGGCGCAGGGCGTGCGGCCGAGGGCCTGGTGCGTGACCTGCGCCGTAGCGGCACGTTCGTCCCGGTCGGCTTTCTGGATGACGCCACCCATCTGCACGGCGCCAAGATCCAGGGCCTGAATGTGCTGGGCAACCTGGATCAGGCCGCGGCGATCGCCAAGGAAACTGCGGCCAAGCTCCTCGTCATCGCGATTCCATCGCTGGATGCATCCGGCATGCAGCGGGTGGTGGCCATCTGCGAAAGCACCGGCCTGCCGTTCCGGATGGTGCCCAAGCTGATCAACGTGCTGGAGGGCCGGTCGCTGCCAGGCGAGTTGAAGGAAGTGGCGATCGAGGACCTGCTCAACCGCAAGCCGGTCACGCCGGACTGGCGCCTGATCCGCGACTGGCTCACCAACAAGACCGTGATGGTGACCGGTGCCGGTGGTTCGATCGGCTCGGAAGTCTGCCGGCAGTGCGCGCGTCATGGCGCGCGCCGCATCGTGCTGCTGGAAATCGATGAGCTGGCGCTGCTGACCATCGATTCGGACCTGCGCCGGTTGTTCCCCGATATCGAAGTGGTGCGTGTGCTTGGCGACTGCGGCGACCCGGCAGTGGTGGCGCATGCCTTACGCACGGCCACGCCCGATGCCGTGTTCCATGCGGCGGCCTACAAGCAGGTACCGCTGCTGGAAGAGCAGCTGCGCGAAGCGGTGCGCAACAACGTGCTCGCAACCGAGAACGTGGCGCGTGCCTGCCAGCGGGCGCGGATCGAAACGTTTGTGTTCATCTCTACCGACAAGGCGGTCGAGCCGGTCAACGTGCTCGGCGCGAGCAAGCGCTATGCGGAGATGATCTGCCAGAGTCTTGACGCCCGCGATGCGCCGACGCGCTTCATCACCGTGCGCTTCGGCAACGTGCTGGATTCGGCCGGCAGCGTGGTGCCGTTGTTCCGCGAACAGATCCGGCAGGGCGGCCCGGTCACGGTGACGCATCCGGATGTGACGCGTTACTTCATGACCATTCCCGAAGCTTGCCAGCTGGTGGTGCAGGCCGCAGCATCTGCGTCGCACGGTGCGATCTACACGCTGGACATGGGCGAGCCGGTGCCGATCCGGCTCCTGGCCGAGCAGATGATCCGCCTGGCAGGCAAGCAGCCGGGCAAGGACATCGCCATTCTCTACACCGGTCTGCGCCCGGGCGAAAAATTGCACGAGACCTTGTTCTATTCCGACGAGGACTACCGCCCCACCGCGCATCCCAAGATCCTGGAAGCCGGTGTGCGCGAGTTCTCGCACGAGCAGGTGTTGCAACTGGTGACGCGCCTGCGCGAGGCGGTTAACCGCTATGACATCAACGCAATGGAGACTGTGCTGGGCAGTCTGATGCCGGATTTTGCGGCTGCTCGACGGAAAGTCGACACGCGATCTGATACGGTCGTTCCATTCCCCGCACGTGAGGTCAGAAGACTTTAATGAGCAAGCGTATTCGCAAGGCCGTATTCCCCGTCGCAGGTCTTGGGACCCGCTTTCTTCCGGCAACCAAGACGGTGCCGAAGGAAATGCTGCCGATCATCGATAAACCGCTTATCCAGTACGCCGTGGACGAAGCCATCCAGGCCGGTTGCGATACGCTGATCTTCGTCACCAATCGCTACAAGCACTCGATCGCCGACTACTTCGACAAGGCCTATGAGCTGGAACAGAAGCTCGAGCGCGCAGGCAAGCTCGAGCAATTGGAGCTGGTGCGCCATGCACTGCCCGAAGGCGTACGCGCCATTTTTGTGACGCAGGCCGAAGCACTCGGCCTGGGCCACGCGGTGCTGTGTGCCAAGGCCGTGGTCGGTGACGAACCGTTCGCGGTGCTGCTGCCGGACGACCTGATGTGGAACCGCGGCGATGCTGCGCTGACCCAGATGGCCGATGTGGCAGAAGCCTCCGGCGGCAGCGTGATCGCCGTGGAAGATGTGCCGCACGACAAGACGGCCAGTTATGGCATCGTGTCCACCGATGCGTTCGACGGCCGCAAGGGCCGCATCAATGCCATCGTCGAAAAGCCCAAGCCGGAAGTGGCGCCGAGCAATCTGGCAGTCGTCGGTCGTTACGTGCTCAGCCCGAAGATCTTCGAGTACCTGGAGTCCACGGGCGCCGGTGCAGGTGGCGAGATCCAGCTCACCGATGCGATCGCCGAGCTGCTCAAGCAGGAACAGGTCGACGCGTTCCGTTTCGAGGGCCGTCGCTTCGACTGCGGCGCGCACATCGGTTTGATCGAGGCCACGGTGCACTTTGCGCTCGAGCACGACAAGCATGGCGCACCGGTCAAGGAAATCATTCGCAGCGCCTTGGCTGCGGCTGACGCACGCGGCTGAGTGTTCGGCTAGCGGTGTTGCAACGAACGGCGCCATTGGGCGCCGTTCGTCGTTTCGGGTCCGCGCGTTAGCGAATAATGGCGCCGTGCTAGAGATCGCTTCTATCCACGCTGTGCATCACATGCGCAAGCACGTGCAGGCCAGCGGCCGCCACGTGCCGCTAGAATCCTGGGCATGAGCCAGCCTGCCGAATCCAGTGAACTGATCAACGTGGTGACCCTGCTGGGCGCTGCGGTGGTCGCCATCCCGCTGTTCCGACGGCTGGGCCTTGGCTCGGTGCTCGGCTATCTGGCCGCCGGCTTGGCGATCGGGCCGTTCGGGCTTGGCTTGTTCGATGACCCGCAGGCGATCCTGCATGTGGCCGAACTGGGCGTGGTGATGTTCCTGTTCGTGATCGGGCTGGAGATGCGGCCCTCGCATCTGTGGAGCTTGCGTTCTGAAATCTTTGGCTTGGGTACGGTGCAGATCTGCGTGTGCGCGCTGGTCTTGACCGGCATCGGCATCCTGCTCGGCTTTGCGCCGCCGGTGGCCTTCGTGGCCGCGTCCGGTTTCGTGCTGACCTCCACTGCAGTGGTGATGCAGTTGCTTGCCGAGCGCGGCGACGTGGCGCTGCCATCGGGGCAGAAGATCGTGGCGATCCTGCTGTTCGAGGACCTGCTGATCGTGCCGCTGCTGGCGATCGTGGCCTGGATGGGCGCCAGTGGCGACCCGCAAGCCGCTTCGCAGCGTTGGCAGGGCATTGGCATTGGCCTGGCCTGCATCGTTGGACTGCTGGTAGCCGGCCGGTGGTTGCTCAATCCTTTGTTCCGCATCCTGGCCGCCAGCAAGGCGCGCGAGGTGATGACCGCTGCCGCGCTGCTGGTGGTGCTCGGCGCCGCGTTGTTGATGCAGGTCGGCGGGCTGTCGATGGCGATGGGCGCGTTCCTGGCCGGCGTGCTGTTGTCCGAATCCACCTTCCGCCATCAGATCGAAGCCGACATCGAACCGTTCCGCGGCATCCTGCTGGGTCTGTTCTTCCTGGGTGTCGGCATGAGTCTGGATCTGCGCGTGGTCGCGGCGGACTGGCGCTTGATCCTGGTCGGCGTGCTGGCGTTGATGGTGGGCAAGGCGGTGTGCATCTATGCGGTGGCGCGCCTGATGCGCAGCGATCATCGGCAAGCGCTGGATCGCGGCGTGCTGATGGCGCAGGGCGGCGAGTTTGCGTTCGTGTTGTTCGCGGCAGCGTCCGCATCCGGTGTCATCGACGCGCAGGTCAATGCCAGCCTTACCGCGATCGTGGTGTTGTCGATGGCACTGACACCGTTGTTCGTGCTGTTGCAGCGGCGCCTGACGCCGGCAGCGGCGGTGTCGCTGGATGGCGTGGAGGAAGCCAGCGGCCAGACCGGCAGCGTGTTGATCATCGGGTTTGGGCGCTTTGGTCAGGTGGCCAGCCAGTCGCTGCTGGCGCGCGATGTGGATGTGACCATCATCGACAACGACATCGAGATGATTCAGAGCGCGGAGGAATTCGGGTTCAAGATCTACTACGGCGATGGCACCCGGTTGGATGTGTTGCATGCCTCTGGCGCACACACCGCGCGTGCGATTGCGGTGTGCGTTGACAACCGCGAGGCGGCCAATCGCATCGTCGAATTGGCAACGCGCGAGTTCCCGCACGCGAAATTGCTGGTGCGTTCCTTTGATCGCGAACACGCTTTGGAGTTGATTGCTGCTGGCGTGGACTACCAGATCCGCGAAACCTTCGAGTCGGCGGTCGCGTTCGGCGAAGTGGCCCTGGTCGAATTGGGCGTGGACGAGGATGAGGCCCGCACGATTGCGCGCGAGATCCGGCGCCGCGATGCCGAGCGCCTGGAGCTGGAAATTGCCGCGGGCAATGTGCGCGCCGGGGCAGGGCTGATGTACGGCAACATCATGCCGACCGTGCCCAAGCCCACGCCCTTTACCCCGCCCAAGCGCGAGAGCCGCACGCTCAATCGCGATGCGCTGCCGCAGGAGTTGCGCGAAGAAACGGCTGAGCGGGACTAAGCGCAGCGGTCAAATCACCGCGTAACTGGCAGGCGGGCGCTGCCGGTGCTCGGGGTCTGCAGTTGCCCCGGGATCTGCGTTTGCCCGAGGCACTTAGGTTTCTTCGCACCCGCCTGACGATTGCTCGCGACGTTTCGTCGGCCGCTTTAAGGTGATTCAGAACAGCCAGCACCCAACGTGCCGGCCGTCATTGCAGGCGCTCAGCCGTGCTTGCGCTGCGCCGCCGCGAAGGCTTCCAGCTGTTCCGGTGTCGCTTCCTGTTGGTGCTGCTGTTTCCACTGCGTAAATGGCATGCCGTACACCGCTTCGCGCGCCTGCTCCTTGCTCATGGGTTGGCCTTGCGCCTCGGCGGCTTCGCGATACCAGTCGCCCAGGCAGTTACGGCAGAAGCCGGCAAGAATCATCAGGTCGATGTTCTGCACGTCGGTGCGGTCCTGGTTGAGATGCTGCAGCAGGCGGCGGAACGCGGCGGCTTCGATCGAAGTGGTGTCGGTCATGGCGGAATCGGGGACAATAGACGGCCTTCGACTCTACACCTGACGCCCCATGACCGCTTCCGCGCCAGCTGCCCTCGCTCCGGCCCGCCTCCTTGATGGTCGCCGCATTGCCGAGGAATTGCTCGACGGTCTGAAGCTGCGCGTGGATGCGCGCCTGGCGGCGGGCAAGACCCGGCCCGGGCTGGCGGTGGTGCTGGTAGGCGGCGATCCGGCTTCGTCGGTGTATGTGCGCAACAAGCGCCGTGCGGCCGAAAAAGTGGGCATCGAGGCCTTCGACTACGACCTGCCACAAGGCACCACCGAAGCCGAGCTGGCCGCGTTGATCGACCAGCTCAACACCGATCCCAAGATCCACGGCATCCTGATCCAGTTGCCGCTGCCGGGCATTCCCGATGCCAACCGGTTGATCCAGCGCATCGACCCGCGCAAGGACGTGGACGGGTTCCATCCGCAGAACGTCGGGCATCTGGCGCTGCGCGAATTCGGTTTGCGGCCGTGTACCCCGCGCGGCATCGTGACCTTGCTGGCGCATACCGACCAGCCGGTGCGCGGGCGCAACGCCACCATCGTCGGGGTGAGTAACCATGTGGGCCGCCCGATGGGGCTGGAGCTGCTGATTGCCGGGTGCACGGTGACCAGCTGCCACAAGTTCACCCCGCCGGATGTGCTGGAAGCCAGCGTGCGCAACGCCGACATCCTGGTGGTGGCGGTGGGCCGGCCGGGGCTGATCCCGGGCGAATGGGTCAAGCCTGGGGCGGTGGTCATCGACGTGGGCATCAACCGCCTGGACGATGGGCGCCTGGTCGGCGATGTGGGGTTCGAGGCCGCAGCGCAGCGCGCCGGCTGGATCACCCCGGTGCCGGGCGGGGTGGGGCCGATGACGGTGGCCACGCTGATGCAGAACACGCTCGAGGCGGCCGATGCGGCTGGTTGAGCCGTTGGTGTAGCGCAGCATTGCGGCGGCACTCAGCTGCCGCAGTGTCTTCGCGGCCGCTTTCAGGGTAAAATGTCGCGCTTCCCCAAACTCGGGTCCGCCGATGCTCCGCATCCAGGCTGAAGCTCTTACCTACGACGACGTCTCGCTCGTCCCAGCGCATTCCATTGTCCTGCCAAAGGACGTCAGCCTTGAGACTCGGCTGACACGCGACCTGCGCCTCAAACTGCCGATCTTGTCCGCGGCCATGGATACGGTGACCGAACACCGCTTGGCGGTGGCGATGGCCCAGCTTGGCGGCATCGGCATCATCCACAAGAACCTGACCCCGGCGCAGCAGGCGGGCGAGGTGGCCAAGGTCAAGAAGTTCGAATCCGGCGTGATCACCGAGCCGTTTACGGTGAGTCCGGACACCACCATCGGTGAAGTGATCGCGCTGACGCGCGCGCGCAACATCTCCGGCGTGCCGGTAGTGGATGGCAGCGAACTGGTCGGCATCGTCACCAGCCGCGACATGCGCTTCGAAAAGAAGCTCGACGATCCGGTCCGCCACATCATGACCAAGAAGGATCGCCTGATCACTGTGCGCGAAGGCGCCAGCGATGAGGAAGTGCTCGAGCTGCTGCATCGCAACCGCATCGAAAAGATCCTGGTGGTCAACGACAGCTTCGAGCTGCGCGGGCTGATCACGGTCAAGGACATCCAGAAGAAGACCGACAACCCCAACGCCGCCAAGGACGACGCCAAGCGCTTGCTGGTGGGCGCGGCGGTGGGCGTGGGCGGCGACACCGAACAACGCATCGAACTGCTCGCTGCTGCCGGCGTTGACGTGGTGATCGTGGATACCGCGCACGGCCATTCGCAGGGCGTGATCGACCGCGTGGCCTGGGTCAAGAAAACCTATCCGCATCTGCAGGTGATCGGCGGCAATATCGTCACTGGCGATGCTGCGCTGGCGCTGATGGATGCCGGCGCCGACGCGGTCAAGGTCGGCGTGGGCCCGGGTTCGATCTGCACCACCCGTGTGGTGGCCGGTGTGGGCGTGCCGCAGATCACCGCGGTGGATATGGTGGCCGAAGCACTGCAGGACCGCATCCCGCTGATTGCCGATGGCGGCATCCGTTACTCCGGCGATATCGGCAAGGCGCTGGTGGCCGGCGCGTCCACGGTGATGGTCGGCGGCTTGCTGGCTGGTACCGAGGAAGCGCCTGGCGAAGTCGAGTTGTTCCAGGGCCGCAGCTACAAGAGCTACCGCGGCATGGGCAGCCTGGGCGCGATGGAGAAGGGGTCCAAGGACCGCTATTTCCAGGACGCTTCCGACGCCGACAAGCTGGTGCCCGAAGGCATCGAAGGCCGCGTGCCGTATCGCGGCCCGGTGGGCGGCATCATCCATCAGCTGATCGGTGGCCTGCGCGCGACCATGGGTTATGTCGGTTGCGCCACTGTCGAAGAGATGCGCACCAAGCCGAAGTTCGTCAAGATCACCGGCGCCGGCCAGCGTGAGAGCCACGTCCACGACGTGCAGATCACCAAAGAGCCGCCGAACTATCGCGCTGGCTAAACCAGCGCTCGGGATTGGGGATTCGGCATTCGGGATTCGTAAGAGCCTACCGCGTCCTCATCCGGCAGCGGATGGTGCTTGTGTATTTGCGAATCTCCACTCCCGACTCCCCAATCCCGGCTCTCAATGACCAACATCCATAACGACAAGATCCTCATCCTCGATTTCGGCGCGCAGTACACCCAGCTGATCGCGCGGCGTATTCGCGAAATCGGCGTGTATTGCGAGATCTGGGCCTGGGATCACGATCCGAGCGAGATCGCCGGGTTCGGTGCCAAGGGCATCATCCTGTCGGGCGGGCCGGAGTCCACTACCTTGCCGGGTGCGCCGGTTGCGCCGCAGGAAGTGTTCGAGAGCGGCTTGCCGGTGTTCGGCATCTGCTACGGCATGCAGACACTGGCGGCGCAGTTGGGCGGCGCCACCGAGGCGGCCGATCAGCGTGAGTTCGGTCATGCCGAAGTCGATGTAGTGGCGGCCGATGCACTGTTCTCCGGCTTGACCGACCACGCCGGCGCGTCGCGCCTGAATGTGTGGATGAGCCACGGCGACCACGTGTCGCAGGTGCCGCCGGGCTTCACGATCACTGCCGTGACCGACCGTATTCCGGTGGCGGCGATGTCCAACGAAGACAAGCGCTGGTACGGCGTGCAGTTCCACCCGGAAGTGACACATACGCTGCAGGGCCAGACCTTGCTGCGGCGCTTTGTGGTGGACGTGTGTGGCTGCCAGACGCTGTGGACTGCGGCCAACATCATCGATGACCAGATTGCGCGCGTGCGCGAGCAGGTGGGCGACGATGAAGTGATTCTGGGCTTGTCCGGTGGTGTGGATTCGTCGGTGGTCGCGGCGCTGCTGCACAAGGCGATCGGTGACAAGCTGACCTGCGTGTTCGTCGACACCGGCCTGCTGCGTTGGCAGGAAGGCGACCAGGTGATGGCGATGTTTGCCGAGCACATGGGCGTCAAGGTGATCCGCGTCAATGCGGCCGACCGCTACTTCGCCAAGCTCGAAGGCGTGAGCGACCCGGAAGCCAAGCGCAAGATCATCGGCAACCTGTTCGTGGATATCTTCGATAAAGAATCCAACAAGCTGGCCAATGCCAAGTGGCTGGCGCAGGGCACGATTTATCCGGACGTGATCGAGTCGGCCGGCAGCAAGACCGGCAAGGCACACGTGATCAAGAGCCACCACAACGTGGGTGGCCTGCCGGAGCACATGAAGCTGGGCCTGGTGGAGCCGCTGCGCGAATTGTTCAAGGACGAGGTGCGTCGCCTGGGCGTGGAACTCGGCCTGCCACGCACCATGGTGTATCGCCATCCGTTCCCGGGCCCGGGCCTGGGTGTGCGCATCCTGGGCGAGGTGAAGCGCGAATACGCCGAACTGCTGGCCAAGGCCGATGCGATCTTCATCGACGAGCTGCGCAAGGCTGACCTTTACGACAAGACCAGCCAGGCATTCGCCGTGTTCCTGCCGGTGAAGTCGGTGGGGGTGGTGGGCGATGCGCGCGCCTATGAATGGGTGATCGCACTGCGTGCGGTCGAGACCATCGACTTCATGACCGCGCACTGGGCGCACCTGCCGTACGACTTCCTCGGCACCGTGAGCAACCGCATCATCAACGAACTACGCGGCGTCTCGCGCGTGGTCTACGACATCTCCGGCAAACCGCCGGCGACGATTGAGTGGGAGTGAACAGAGACCTTCGGGCACTGACCCGAGTAAACGGCCGGGCATTGACCGGTCTCTTGGCGACCGATGGAAAAAGCCGTCACGAGCAGTACAAAAAAGAACGTCGATGCTTACCGAAGCGGTATTCCGCAATTTGAAGCCTAAGAAAATTGCCTTATAGGGCTTTTTGATAGGAGTTTAATGTGTTGACGGTAGCGACCGGTGGCACCGTCACCTTGCCGGCGCGCTCATGCTCTTCGGCAGGCGCTGCACAATGGGACGAGCGCTGCCAAGGCACCGATACAATCACTTATTCTAGGTTGTCGGGCGCCGCCGCCGCCGCGCGGTGGCCTGCCGAATCAGTAGCATCATAAATGTTCGAGGGAGTTCCATGAAATACGACCAGGCTCGCGCCCTACAGCTCCTCCGAGAAGGCAGTGGTAATCCTGACGCCACCTTCCGTGACTCCCAGGAAGATGCGATTCGTCACCTCGTTACAGGCGCAGAGGGGCGTCTCCTTGTCATTCAAAAGACGGGTTGGGGCAAAAGCTTCGTTTACTTCATCGCGGCAAAACTGATTCGCGAACAAGGGAGAGGGCCAACCCTCCTGGTATCACCGTTGCTCGCTCTTATGCGGGATCAGGAGATGGCGGCCCAGCGCATGCAGGTGAAGGCCAGGACGGTCAACTCGACCAACCGGATGGAGTGGCCGGAGATTGCCAAACAGATCGAGGCAGGGAAGATCGATGTCCTCATGTTACACCCGAAGCAGCTGGCGAGCGCAGATTTGCAGGACAGCCTTCTGGCCAAGATTACCAACGTGTCGATGCTCGTCGTCGACGAGGCCCATTGCATCTCGGACTGGGGGCATGATTTCGTGCCCGAGTACAAGCTTGTCACGCGGCTCATTGCAGTGCTGCCGCCCAACTTGCCGGTGCTTGCGACCACCGCCACGGCAAACGAACGTGTGTCGAACGATCTCGAGCAAATCCTTGGTCCAAACCTGCAAGTGAAACGCGGGTCGCTGAATCGTCCGTCCATCACACTACAGACGATCACGTTTACGAGTGACGCAGAAAGGCTCGCCTGGCTCGCACAAGCAGTCGCTTCGCTTCCCGGCAGCGGCATCATTTACGCCCTGACGAAAGCTCACGTGCGGCACATCGTCAGTTGGCTCACGCACTGCGGCCATTTGGTCAAGGGCTACACGAGCGATTCAGAGGATCGCGCTGTTCTCGAGCAGGAGCTCAAGGAGAACAAGGTCAAGGCGCTTGTTGCGACCTCGGCGCTTGGCATGGGCTATGACAAGCCTGACCTGACCTTCGTCATCAATTACCAGCCGCCTTCCTCGGTCGTCCACTACTACCAACAGGCGGGGCGTGCGGGGCGTGCGATCGCAGATGCACGCGGGGTCGTGCTGGAGGTCAAGAACCAACTGGACATCAATACCTTCTTCATCGAGAGCGCTTTTCCGACGCCGGATGAGGTGACTGCGGTCATGGAGGCGCTCGATGCGGCAGGGGACAAAGGCCTTTCCGTACCGGGCCTCTTGAAAACCATCAACTTCAGCAAGGGTCGAATCGACAAGACGTTGACCGCCCTTGCCATAGAGAGCCCCTCTCCGATCGTTAAGGATGACGCAGCTTGGAAAACCACTGGCAGTGTTGTAGCGAAGAGCTTCTGGGAGACAGCTAAAAGGGTGACCGATCTGCGGCGGGCCGAACATGCTCAGATGAAAGAGTACATGGCCCTCACCGAAGGGCACATGAAGTTCTTGGTCGCGGCTCTCGATGGTGACCCGACGACCATTGAGGCGCCGCGCAGTCCGCCGTTGCCCACCGCGGTCAAACAGGCGTTCGTTGCTGAGGCGAATCGGTACATGAAGGACACCAGCTTGCCGATCAAAGCACGCAAGAAGTGGCCTGACGGAGGATTGGACGGATACGGGCTGCGGGGAAATATCTCTGAGAAGCTGCGTGCGGGAGATGGTTTTGCGCTCTCGATGTACGGTACGGCGGGGTGGGGCGACATCGTCCGTGATGCTCGCTACGTACACAGGCACTTCGGCGACGACATCGTTAAGGCCTGCGCCGGGCTGGTACGCCGGTCTGCTTTTAAACCAGCTCCGGAATGGGTCACCTGCATCCCGTCACTCAACAATCCGAATCTCGTGCCGAGCTTTGCGAAGCGGCTTGCCGCTGAGCTTGAACTTCCGTTCCACGCGGCGCTGACCAAGGTTAAGCACACCTCAGCTCAGAAGTCTATGCATAATAGCTCTCAACAGGCGAAGAACCTCGATCAGTCGCTTGAATTCAGCGACTTTGACGGCAAGGTCGGTCCGGTATTGTTGGTCGACGATATCGTGAACTCGGGCTGGACGTTCACGATTGGCGCTTGGCTGCTGCGCCTCAACGGTTGCGGCGAAGTGTGGCCCCTCGCGCTTGCAAAAACTGGGAATGAAGAATGAGTTTGCAGATCTCCGAAAACTGCCAAGCGATCTTGCTCTTGACGGCGCCGTTGATGGTCGGCAAGGTTGGCGCCCGTGCGGAACTGCTGAAGCAAAGTGAGTACAGCGACCTTACAAGGTTCCTCGTGCAAGAAGGCTTTCAGCCGTCCGACCTTCTCCGCCCAGAGTCTCCTGCGCTGCGCCAAGCCGGAAACCTGTTTGGGCTAGGACGGCTGACCCGCTTGGTGGGCAGAGGGTTTCAGCTTGCTCAAGCGCTTGATTATTGGAGTGCGCGTTCGATCTGGGTAGTGAGTCGCGCCGATGCCCGGTACCCCAAGCGGGTCAAATCACGCCTTAAGCACGAAGCGCCGCCCGTCATGTACGGTTGTGGTGATGTGGATCTTGTCGACAACGGCGGCCTGGCTGTCGTAGGCTCCCGTGACGCGGACGACGAGATGCTGAGCTATGCCCAGCGTGCAGGAGAGAGGGCGGCAAGTGCTGGAAGAGGCTTGATCTCCGGAGGCGCTAAGGGTGTTGATAGTGCTGCGATGGATGGGGCTGAGGCTCTTGGCGGCATAGTCTGCAACGTCATGGCAGAAGGGCTGGCGCAGGCGGCAATCAGTCGGAGATTCAGAGATGGCCTTCAAGAGAGGCGCACATTGCTGATCTCGCCCTACGACCCGAGCTCTGGCTTCAATGTCGGGCACGCCATAGCGCGCAACAAGTTTATCTTCGCGTTGGCTGACGTCGGCTTGGTAGTGAATTCAGACCTGGAGCGGGGTGGGACGTGGGCAGGCGCGATAGAGCAGCTTCGTAAGCTTCACTTCGTTACGCTCTACATCCGATCGAGTGGTAAGCGTTCCGCTGGCCTAGACGCTTTGCTACGAGAAGGGGCCTTGCCCTGGCCAGAGCCCGAGGATGGGCAAGCGTTAGAAGCTCTGTTTGCGGCTCAACCAAACGATAGCAAAGCAGCCGCTGATGCTTATCAGGGACATCTTGACTTCAAGATCGCTGCCGGTACGTCGAGCGGGGTTTCGGATGCAGTTCTAGATGCGGTGCGCCAAGTGTCGATGGTTAAAGAGCCGCCTAGTGACTCCGGCGCCCTCGAGGAAGGTGCGCAAAATTCATCGACTACAACCTCAAAGTCGACACTCGTTGAGGCTACCTCGGGTCCGCGAATTGAATTGAAACAGGCGATGTTCGCGACCTTTGAACGGTTGATTCGCCAAGTGCTTCACACACCCAAGAAAGCCGCTCAGATCGCCGACGAGTTGGATCTCAATCAGATCCAGACGCGGGACTGGCTGGACCGTTTGGTTGCCAAAGGTGTAATCGAAAAGAAGAAGAGCGACGCGACCTACCGGCTTGCCTTGAGGTCCCTCTGACAAGAGTGGGTCGCTTAGGTCGCGTCCAAGTCCGAAATGCGAGCATCGGGGTTATTCAGCTGTCTCAACTTGCCAGCGCAACACGTGATCTAAATGTTTGTAATTCTGCGTCCTTGGCCTCTGCAGGGATCCTCCAGCCCAGCCCAGCCCAGCCTCTGGCGAGGGTGCGTGTTCATCACTAGTCCACGCACCATACGTGCAGCACGCGACGTCACAGGACGCATTCGCGCAGATACTCTGTTGATCACGAAGATTCGTCCGTCGTGGCCGCGCTGCTGCACAAGGCAATCGGTGACAAGCTGACCTGCGTGTTCGTCGACACCGGCCTGCTGCGTTGGCAGGAAGGCGACCAGGTGATGGCGATGTTTGCCGAGCACATGGGCGTCAAGGTGATCCGCGTCAATGCGGCCGACCGCTACTTCGCCAAGCTTGAAGGCGTGAGCGACCCGGAAGCCAAGCGCAAGATCATCGGCAACCTGTTCGTGGATATCTTCGATGAAGAATCCAACAAGCTGGCCAATGCCAAGTGGCTGGCGCAGGGCACGATTTATCCGCTCCGGTAAACCGCCTGCGACGATTGAGTGGGAGTGAGTTGGTTCTGCTCGCGAGATCGAACGAAAAGGGCGCCGCAAGGCGCCTTTTTTATGTCTTGCAGTTTCATCGCTGGCAATCAGGCCGTAAGATGCCGCCGCAAAAAAAAGCCGCGCACTGCGCGGCTTGTTGCAGCGTTACGTTGAACGCTGGCCTCAACGCACCTTGGCCAGTGCCACGCGGGCGTCGGTCATGAACTTTTGCGCTTCCTGCGGCGTGGCCAGGTTGGCAGCGAGCTGGCTGAGCACCTGCTCGATGTCGCTGGAGGCATCCCAGGCTTCGTCGCACAACATGCCGGCGATCGGGCCGAGGTAATTCAGCGCGACGCGTTCCAGTGCCTGGCGGACTGCGTCGTCCGGGGCCGCGCCGTTACCGACAGATACCGGTGCGGACGTTGCCAGGGGTGTCGCAGGTGCCGGCACCGGAGCGGCGGCAACCGGCGCACGCACCGGGGCGGGCGCACCGCCCAGGTCCTGTTCGAAGCCACCCATCAGCCACTGCCGCGAGTCCTCGCTGAGCAGCGAGGGCTTGCCCATGCCGGCGCCGGGGTCGACCTGGAAGCGGGCCTTGGCGGCGCCGACCATGGTGAGGCGTTGCACGGCCTCATCATTACGCAGCATGCGGAACACCACTTCTTCGATCTGACCCGCATTGATGCGGATGATGCAGGAGTGGTTCTCCTCGGTGACGACGAACAGAAAGCCGGACGCCTTCTTCAGCGCCAGCGCCTTGAGCTCGCGCAGGACCTCGATCAGCGGACGGAATTCAGTGGACATGGCGTCTTCCTTGCATCATCTGGTGCGGAGTTATACAGCACGGCTCAGCGCTTGCTGAGGCGTTCCATGGCCAACCGAACGCTGTTGGACAGGCGGGAAATGGCGCGCGCCAGGGTACCGATTTCATCCTTGAGGTCGACCTCGGCAATGGTGTGGTTCCACTTGCCCAGGCTCAGTTCTTCGGCAACGGTGGTCAAGTGCTGGATGGGCCGCAACACGCGGTTCCAGATCAGCGCCCACTGCAGGCCGAGCAACAGTGCGCAGACCAGCAGGCCGATGCCGGCGATCCACAGTGACTGGCGCACGATGACGCCGTTGACGTCGCTCTTGGGGTAGGCCGAGACGAGCGTGAAGCCCCAGTCCGGCACTTCCTGCTTGGTGACGACCCAGTCGTCGGGGCTTTCCTTGACGATCCGCTCGATGGTGGCGGTGTCGGTGGTGGCGCCGGTGGTGGACTGGAAGCGCAGCGTGTTCTTGCTGTCGAAGATGGCGATGAAGCCCGAGTCGAGCACGCGACGGCTGCTGACCACGTTTTCCAGCGCCTGGGTGTCGGCCTTGTAACCGACGTACCAGGCACCGATGACGCGCTTGTCGTTGCCGGCAAAGATCGGCTCGTAACCGGTGACATACGGATTGCCGAGGATGTCGACCACGCCGTAGAAGCTTTCGCCATTACGCAGTTTGGCGGCGGCCTGGCCGGTGGGATCGAGTACGGTGCCGATGGCGCGGCTGCCGTCGTCCTTCTTGACGTTGGTGGAGATGCGCACGAAGTCGTCACCGGTGCGCGAGAACAGCGTTGCGGTGCCTTCGTGGATCGCGGTGACGTCGTCGAGCATGTCGAACACGTTGGCCTGGGACTTCTGGCCCAGCAACAGGTCGTTGGCGTTGCGGTCGGCCACGCGGACGTCATTGCCCACGCTGGGCGCGCCCTGGGCGTTGGCTTCCTTGCGCAGCTGGCGCATGGAGGAATTGACGCGATCGAGCATCATCGCGCGGGTGACCGAGAACAGGGTCTGCAGGGAGACCGACTGGCGCTCGATGGCGTCTGCGGTTTCCGATTTGACCCGGTTGGCCTCGGTAATGGCCAGAATGACCGTCAGTGCCACCACCACGACCAGCACCAAGGCCAGCACCGGCAACAGCAGGCGCACCCGCAAAGAGTGACGAAGCATCGCAATTCCCCTGAACGCGTTTAAATGATTGAATCGAGCCCGCCGCAGCGCGGTGCGGCGGGCGGACGTAGCCGTTATCGGCTGCCGGACAAGATGCTGAAGCGGCTCCCCGAGCCGCTGGCGGTGCATACGATAGCCGAAGCCGATCGGTTTGGCAGCGCCGCATCGCGGCGGCTTCGCCTCGCGTTCAAGAATGGTCGAGCGCGTCGCACTCAGCGGGCGTGCGGTCGGCAAGGTGTGGTCTGTTGGCAGAGGCGCCGGGCGCGGATGAGGGTAGCTGGGCGCCGCTGCACTGTTTGCTGCCGCGTGCGCCGGCGCGGTGAGCGGGGCAGGCGGGCGGCGCCCGTCCGCCGCCAGTGGTGGTGGCGCCTTCAGGTCTCCAGCGACAGGATCCCGCGACGCAGCGCAACGGTGACCGCGTGGGTGCGGTCGCGCACGCCGAGCTTGCACAGGATGTTCTTCATGTGCGCCTTGACGGTTTCTTCTGAGATGCCCAGTGCGTTGCCGATCTGCTTGTTGGAGCAGCCGGTGGCGACCAGGTTCAGCACCTCGGTCTCGCGTGCGGACAAGGCGTCGTCGAGCACGTGCGCGGCGATGTTCTCGGCCACCGAGGCGGGCACGTGGCGGCGTTGACCGCGGCGCACGTCGCGGATGGTGTCGACCAGTTCGCGCCGCAACGCGCTCTTGAGCAGATACCCGCAAGCGCCGGCCTGCAAGGCGCGTACTGCACGCACATCGCCGGTGTAGGTGGTCAGGACGATGACCTTGGCCATAGGGTCGAGCTGGCGGATGCGCTGGATCGCCTGCACGCCGTCCACGCGTGGCATCTGCAGATCCATCAGCACCACGTCCGGGCGCAGGCGGGTGTAGTAGTCCACGGCCTGTTCGCCATCTTCGGCTTCGCCCACCACCTGCATGTCGCGCTCGGCGCCCAGCATGGCGCTCAATCCGTCACGCAACAGCGGGTGATCGTCCACCACCAGCACCGCGGTCGGTCGTGTCGTATCAGCCATGGGGAGTCTCCGTGGGTCGTGCGTTTTGAAAGGGCCAGCACCAGCGTTTGGGTGGTCGAACGTACGCAGCGCGCGCGGGGACGACGATCTGCACTTCGGTTCCGCTGCCGGGCCGCGACCACAGTTGCATCTGTGCCCCGATGCGCCGTGCGCGTTCCTGCATGCCGGTCAATCCCCAGTGCCCGGTGCGGGCGTGGCCGTGCAGCACGTCCGGCGCCAGGCCGCAGCCATCGTCGCGGATGCGCAGCACGAAGTCACGTGAACCGTAACGCAGTTCCAGGACGATCTTGTTTGCGCGCGCGTGCCGGTCGGCATTGCTCAGCGCTTCGCGCCCGAGCTGGAACAGTTCGTCGGCCACCATCGCGCGCAAGACGAGTGGGCGGCCATTGACCAGCACGTCCAGGGTTGCGGTGGGGATCGGCATGGTGGTTTCGCGCGCCTGCTGCAACGCGCCGGCCAGATCGGTGCGCAGCGAGTGGGTGTCGCGCAAGCCGTTGACGCGGTCGCGCCCTTCGATGAGGGCGCGCTCGGCCAGTTCGACGGTCCTTTCCAGTTCCTGCCGGCGGGGGTCATCCCAGGCCAGCGAACGGCTGGCGGTGTGCAGGCGCAGGATCAGCCCCTGTGTGCCCTGCAGCAGGGTGTCGTGCAACTCACGGGCGATGCGCTCGCGCTCGCGGTAGCGCTCTTCCAGCCGCGCACGCAGGCGTCCGGCCACATGCCGGGTGCGCAAGCGCCACGCCACCGCCAGGGCCGCGACCGCCGCCAGCACGCAGCACAGCTTGAATTGCCAGGTCTGCACGAACGCCGGTTCGATGACCACGTCGAGTGTGTCGCCACGTGCGTTCCACACGCCATCGTTGTTGGCGGCGGCCACCTCGAAGCGATAACGGCCAGGCGCCAGGTTGGTATAGAACGCCTCGGTGCGATTGCCGGCGTCCTGCCAGGCAGCGTCCACGCCATCCAGCCGGTAGCGGAAGCGCACGCGCTCGGGGCGGGTGAGGCTGACCGCTTCGTAGCCGATGCGCAGGCGGTCGCTCCACTTGGGCAGGCGCAGCGCGGCCTGCAGCGGATACGGACGATCGTTGGCGACCACCTCGGTGATGGCGACCGTGGGCGCGGTGGGATTGCGATAGGTCTGGCTGGGGTCGAGCCAGGCCAGGCCCTGGTTGGTGGCAAACCACAGCAGGCCATCGGCTGCGGCCAGCGCGCTGGGAACCGGCGTGGCCTGTTGGGCGATGCCGGGCAGGCCATCCATGGTGTCGTACAGGCGCAGCGATGGCGCCGGCAGGCCGGTCTGCACGCTCTGCGTCAACGCTTGCAGGCTCAGGTGCACCACGCCGCGATTGCCGTTCAACCAGACCCCGCCGGCGGCGTCCTGCACGATACCGGTGACCCCCTGCAGCAGCGGCCTGGCCTGGTCGGGCAAGGTGCGGAATCGGCCATCGGGGCCGAGCACGGCCACCGCCGCTTCGCCAGCCACCAGGGTCAGCGCGGGGCTGCTCCACAGGGCGGTGATCGGGCCGACCGACAAACCGTCCGTTGCGCTATAGCGGCGCACGCGATTGCCACGCAGCAGGCGCAGCTCCCCTTTGACGTCTCCGATCCACAGCGCTCCATCGTGCGCACGCGCCAGCACCGAGCATGGGGTTTCCTGCACGCCGGCCAGCGGTTGCCAGCCGGTGCCGTCGTAGCGATACGGCCCACGTGCATCCGGGCACACCAGCGGCTGGTCCGTCGCATCGACCAGCAACGCACGTATTTCGCCGGGCGCAACGCCCAGCGGTAATGGGACTGGTTGCACAAGGCCGCCCTGCAGACGCAGCAGCGCGTGTTCGGCCAACACCCAACTGCGTAACGTGTTCGGCACAGCGAGCGTGCCGGCTGCACCGCCGTGCTGCATCCGATCGATGCGCAGGCGCGTCAGTGCGAGCAGGCGGTTGTCGCGCAATGCGGCAACCAGCGGCCCCGGCGCTGCGCCGCTGCGGCTGGTGAACATCTCCACCGCGGTGGCCGGGCCGGGCAGCAATGCGGCCAATGGCAACAGCGCGCGGTGGCGGAAGCGATTCAAGCCCAGGTTGGTGCCGACCCAGAGGTTGCCTTCGCGGTCTTCCAGCAACGGGCCGGCGGTTGCCGAGGTCAGGCCTTGCAGCGTGCCGACATGTTCCAGCACCGGCGCCGGCGCCAGCGGCGTGGCGATCCGGAACACACCACCGGCCGCGTAGTCCGTGCCCCACAGCGCGCCGTCGCGCATGAAGCGGATACGGCGCGCAAACAGCCCGGCAAAGCGCGGCTGCGCGCGTGTGGCGGCGGGAAGCAGCTGCCCGCGCGCGTCGGTCAATGCAAAGATTCCGCGATACGGGTCGGCGACCCAGACGCTGCCATCCGGGCTCTCGGCCATGGTGGTGAACGGGCCAACCGGCTGCCCGCTGGGTTCGAAGCGCTTGCCGCCTGCGCGCAGGCGCAGCAGCTGGGTGCCGTCGCTGACCCACAGCACGCCACGGCGGTCGCGCAGCAACCACTGTGCGCGTGCGGCCGGGTAGCCCCAGTCGGCACCGGCACGGTGCCAGCGCGTGCCATCGAACCAGCACAAGCCGCCATCGATTGCGGCCCAGAGGCGCCCGCTGCCATCGCGCTCCAGCTTGAACACCATGCCGCTGGGCAGGTCCTTGCCTGGTGCGAAGTGGGTGAGGTGACCGTCGGCGAGACGGTCGATCCCGGCACCGAAATACCCGATCCACGCGGTGTCGTCTGGTGCGAGCGTCAGCGCGGTCATGTTGTGCGATGCGTACGCCTCGCCATTGGGCGGCGGCACACGTGCGAAGCGGTCACCATCGAACTGGAACAGGCCAAAACCGGTCGCCAGCCACAACGGGCCGTTATCGGCCTGCGCGATATCCCAGATGTCGGCCGGTGCGCCGCGCTCGGTGCTCCAGGCGGTGTGGTGAAACTGCAGCACGCCGTCGCGTGTTGCGGCGATCCCGCTTGCCCATGCCGGTACGCACAGCAGCAGCCAACAGCACGCCAGCGTGACCCAGTGCGTAACGCGCAGGCGTAACGACGAAGCGGGGTAGCTGACGGGCTCATGCGGCATCGCAGCATTGTCGGACGAGATCGGGGGAAGCACCACCACCTCTTTCGGGGGAGGACGCGCACTGCGCAGTGGAGTAGGGCGGTGACGGCTTGCAACTCCCGCGGCCATGAGCGCACGCGGCACGGTTGGAGTATCGCGCAGTGCATGGGTGCATTCGGCCGCGTCCGCTTGTTTGGCGTGGTGCGTGACCGATGAGTCTGGGCGGTGTGCCGCGCCGTGCGGCGTGGCCTGCACGCGGCTGCATCGGCGCTCCCTGCTGCGCGCGAACCGCGCCAACGCGTGTCGATCCTGCACACAGGTCACTGCGGCGGCCCCCCCGAAAGAGGGGGCGATTGACCTCACCATCTGGGGTGGGAGCGCGCACCTGCCCACCGCACCATGGCCGCACCCCCAACGGAGACGCCGCATGGCACGTGGCATTGCCGTCGACTGCCGCACCGCACCCCACGCATGCAACGCACTTGAAGCACCGCGCATCCGTGCGGTGGCAAGAGCCATGCAGTACATCGACACGCATCTGTGCGAACCGATCACGGTGACCCATCTGGCCACGGCCGCGTGCATGAGCCGCTTCCATTTTGCGCGTGTGTTTCGCGACGTGGTTGGCGCCAGCCCGATGGAATATCTGCGCCGCCGCCGCATTGAGCGTGCACAGGCCTTGCTGCGCGAAGGCCGCCACAAGATCAGCCAGATCGCCAGCGAGCTGTGCTTTTTCGACCAAAGCCATTTTGTCCGCAGTTTCCGCCATGCCACCGGCTGCACGCCGGCGCGCTTTGCCGCGCAGACCGTCTGCACTACCGCACACAGCACGCCGGCCAGTGCGCCGCGGGCTGCCACGTCTTCCTTCTCACCACTCCTGGAGCAGCACCGATGACCACCGCCACCGCCGTCCCCGGCAAGTCCCTGCTGTCGCCGAACGACCACGCCCTGATCCTGATCGACCACCAGTCGCAGATGGCGTTTGCCACCCACACCATCGACATCTCGGCCCTGCGCAACCACGTGGCGCTGATCGGCAAGGCCGCCAAGGGCTTCCAGGTGCCGGTGGTGCTCACCACGGTGGCGGAGAAGTCGTTCTCCGGCCCGCTGTTTCCAGAGCTGCCGGAGATCTTCGCCGGCGAGCCGGTGTTCGACCGCACCAGCATGAATGCCTGGGAAGACCAGGGCGTGATCGACCGCATCAACGCGATCGGCAAGCGCCGCCTGGTGATCGCCGGTTTGTGGACCAGCGTGTGCATCGTCGGGCCGACGCTGTCGGCGATCGAACAGGGCTTTGATGTGTACGTGATCACCGATGCCTGCGGCGATGTCAGCGATGAGGCCCACGAGCGCGCCATTGCCCGCATGGTGCAGGCCGGCGCAGCACCGATCACCAGCGTGCAGTACCTGCTGGAACTGCAGCGCGATTGGGCGCGCAGCGACACCTACGACCTCACCACCGGCATCGCACGTGCGCATGCAGGCGGCTACGGCATCGGTATTCAATACGCCAAGACCATGTTCGGCGCGCAGGAAGGCGGACATTGAACAGCCACGCACCGGCACGCTCGCCGGGCCTGGACGCGGCGCTGTTGATGCTGCGGCTGGCTGGCGGTGGCTTTCTGCTGCCGCATGGCCTGGGCAAGTTGCTGGGCTGGTTCAACGGCCCCGGCCTTGCCGGTTTTGCTGCGGAATTGCAGCAGTTCGGGCTGCCAGCGACGGCGCCGCTGCCGCTGCTGTTGGCGCTGGTGCAGAGCCTGTCTGGAGTGGCGGTGCTCATCGGGCTGTGGACGCGCGCCAGCGCGGCACTGGCCGCGGCGTTCATTGCCACCACCGTGGTGATTGCCATTCCCAAGGGCTGGTTCTGGATGCATGGCGGCATGGAATACCCGCTGATGTGGGCGCTGGTCTTGCTGGCGCTGGTATGCGCCGGCGGTGGCGCGTGGTCGCTGGACGGCCTGCGTCGGCGGCACGTGTCATGAGCACGCCCACTGATTCCCACGATGCCGGCCGGCGCCAGCTGTTGCAGGGTGCCGCCGCCGGCCTTGCACTGGGCATTGCGCCTGCTGCGTTGACTGCCAACAGGACGCCTCCGATGGTCGATCTCATTCTCCGTAATGCACGTATCACCACGCTTGACCCGCGCCAACCCAGCGCCACTACGCTGGCGGTGGCCGATGGCCGCATCGTGGCAGTGGGTGACGATGCGCAGATCATGGCCATGGCCAAGCAGGCGCGTGTCATCGATGCACAGCAGCGACGCGTGGTGCCCGGGCTCAACGACAGCCACACGCATCTCATTCGCGGCGGGTTGAACTACAACCTGGAGTTGCGCTGGGACGGCGTGCGCTCGCTGGCCGATGCCATGGCATTGCTCAAGGCGCAGGTCGACCGTACGCCGGCGCCGCAGTGGGTGCGCGTGGTCGGCGGCTTCACCGCGCATCAGTTCGTTGAAAAGCGCCTGCCGACCCTGGATGAAATCAACGCGATCGCGCCGGATACACCGGTGTTCCTGCTGCATCTGTACGACCGCGCCTTGCTCAATCGCGCGGCCTTGCGTGCGTGTGGTTACGACAAGACCACGCCGGATCCGCCCGGTGGCCGCATCGAGCGCGACAAGCTCGGCAATCCCACCGGCCTGCTGCTGGCCAAGCCGAATGCGCTGATCCTGTATGCCAGCCTGGCGAAAGGGCCGCGGCTGCCGATCGAGTATCAGGCCAACTCCACGCGCCACTTCATGCGCGAGCTCAACCGCCTGGGCATCACCTCGGTCATCGACGCCGGTGGCGGGTTCCAGAACTATCCGGAGGACTATCAGGTCATCGAGCAGTTGCATGCGGCCGGGCAGTTGAGCGTGCGCATCGCCTACAACCTGTTTACCCAGAACAAGGGCAAGGAAGTTGCCGATTTCCGGGGTTGGACCGAGGTGTTGCCGGTCCGCAAGGGCGACGATCTGCTGCGCCACAACGGTGCCGGCGAAATGCTGGTGTTCTCGGCGGCCGACTTCGAGCAGTTCAGTGAGCCGCGCCCCGAGCTTGCACCGGAGATGGAACCGGAACTGGAGCAGGTGGTGCGCCTGCTGGTGGAAAAACGCTGGCCGTTCCGTATCCACGCCACCTATGACGAAAGCATCGCGCGCATTCTCGATGTCTACGAGCGTGTCAACGCGGACATGCCGTTCGATGGCCTTCACTGGTTCATCGATCACGCCGAAACCATCACGCCACGCAACATCGATCGGACCCGCGCGTTGAACGGCGGCATCGCGGTGCAGCACCGCATGGCCTATCAGGGCGAAGCCTTCGTACAGCGCTACGGCGTGCAGGCTGCGCGCCATACGCCGCCAGTGCGGCGCATGTTGGCGGCCGGTGTGCCGGTGGGCGCGGGCACCGATGCCACGCGCGTGGCCAGCTACAACCCGTGGGTGGCGCTGTCGTGGCTGGTCACCGGCCGCACCGTCGGCGGGCTGGCACTGTATGGCGACGAGAACCTGCTCGAACGCGAACAGGCCTTGCGCTTGTGGACGCAGGGCAGTGCCTGGTTCTCCGGTGATGAAGACAAGAAGGGCACCTTGGCGCCTGGTCAGTTGGCCGATTTCATCGTGTTGTCGGATGACTATTTCCGCGTCGACGATGCCGCCATCGCCGATATCACCAGCGTGCTGACCGTGTTGGGCGGTGCCGTGGTGCACGGTGACGGCGACTTCGCTGCACTGGCGCCCAGCCTGCCGCCGGCAATGCCGGAATGGTCGCCGGTCAACCGTTTTGGCGGCTATCACGTGGGCGGTGCGGTGAGCGGGCTGGCCAGCGTGGCGCATGCGCATGGCCCTGGCTGCCGCACCCACGGCGCACATGGGCATGCCGCCCACCATGCCGCACCCAGCGACGATCTGCGCGGCTTCTGGGGGGCATTGGGATGCGCATGTTTCGCGTTTTAAGGCCGCAGCAGCGCCTGGCTGCGGCGAGAGGTCAGCGCAGCGTTGCAGCGCAGGTCTGCAACCTTGAGAAGGCGTGTGCAGTGTCCGTCGCGCGCACCTGGCAGGATCGCGCGTTTTTCTGTTCTGGAGTGTGGCAATGACAACCGCTTCGATCCCACCGGCTGACGCCGGTGCCTGGGCACCGCTGCGCCAACCGATCTTCCGTGCCCTGTGGCTCGCCATTCTAGGCAGCAACATCGGCACCTGGATCAACGATGTGGCCGCCTCCTGGGTGACGGCCGAACAGACCGGTTCGCCGCTGATGGTGGCGGCGGTGCAGTCGGCCACCACCTTGCCGGTGGTGTTGTTCGCACTCGCCGCCGGCACCTTGGCCGACATCGTCGACCGCCGCCGCTATCTCATGCTCACCCAGGGCTGGATGCTGCTGGTGGCCGCGTCGCTGGCGCTGCTGTCGCACCTGCAGTTGCTCACCCCTTGGGTGCTGGTCGCGCTGACCTTCGCCATGGGCATGGGCGCGGCGATGGCAATGCCGGCGCAAGCGGCGATCGTCTCGGAGCTGGTGCCGCGCCCGTTGCTGGCCTCGGCAGTGGCGCTCAACTCGATCGGCATGAATATCGCGCGGTCGATCGGGCCGGCAATCGGCGGCTTGATCGTGGCGCAGTTCGGCCCGCCATGGGCCTTCCTGCTCAATGGGCTCACCTTCGGCTTGATGATGTGGGTGCTGTGGCGCTGGCGTCGCGAGACGCAGGCATCCGCATTGCCGCCGGAGAGCTTCGGTGCGGGCCTGCGTGCCGGTCTGCGCTATGCGGCGCGCGCCGGGCGTCTGCAGGCGGTGTTGATCAAGGCGGCCGGCTTCTTCCTGTTCGCCAGCGCATTGACCGCCTTGTTGCCGCTGGTGGTCCGCCGCGACATGCAGCTGGGTGCGGGCAGTTACGGTCTGTTGCTGGGCTGCATCGGCATTGGCGCGATCAGTGGTGCGCTGGTGTTGCCGCGCTTGCGTGCACGCTATGACCGCGACCTGCTGGTGTTCGTCGCCACGTTGATCTGCGCAGCCTCGCTGCTGGGGTTGGCGCTCTCGCGCCAGATTGGCGTGTTGTGTGTGGTGATGGTCGTCAACGGCCTGGCTTGGATCACGGTGTTGTCGTCGCTGCAGATCGCTGCGCAAACCTCGGTGCCGGCCTGGGTGCGCGCCCGTGCGCTGTCGCTGTATATCGTGGTGTTCTCGCTCGGCATGGCCAGCGGTTCGTTGTTGTGGGGTGCGCTGGCGCAACGCACGTCGATCGCGATCGCACTGCAGATTGCCGCGGCCGGTGCAGTGATTGCCGCACTGCTGGTCAAGCGCGCACGCATTGCCGGTACCGAGCAGCTCGATCTCGCACCGGCGGGCCACTGGCCCGTACCGGCGCAGGCCGATGGTGTCGAACACGACCGTGGCCCGGTGCTGGTGACCGTGGAATACCGCATCGCCGATGACGCACGTGCAGAGTTTGTGCGCCTGGTGACACAGCTGGGCAGTGCACGCCGCCGCGACGGCGCGGTGGTGTGGGGCGTGGCCGAGGACGCCGCCACGCCCGGCGTGCAGCTGGAATACTTCATCGTGGCCTCGTGGCTGGAACACCTGCGTCAGCACGAGCGCGTAACCGGCGACGACCGCCAGCTGCAGGAGCAGATTCGTGCCCTGCATCAGGGCGAGCGCGCGCCGCTCGTGCGTCACTTTGTGGGCGGCGGTGGTGCGGCGGTGCCGCCGCATACGCATTCGGATATTTGATCCGCAGGCGGCTGGAGTCTATTTGTCGGGCTTGTGAGCCGCGCGGCGAATGCAGATCGCAAAACGTGCAACGGGCGCCTGGTAGGGGCGCCCGTTGTGTTTTGTCGGATGTGTGCTGATACCGAGCATGGTCATGCTCAGGCGATTTTGGATCAATGACGTGCACGCGAGAACAGCTTGCCTTGCAGCGCGATATGGCGCCGTCAGGACATTGCATTCTGGTACGTGTTACCTGCGCCCTGTCGGCGAATCGCAGGTGGGCACACTGTCCGTCCAGCGCGGACGGGGTCACCCCGCGGGTGGGCTATCGGCATCTGGATGGGGGGGCTGATTGGGGTCATCTCGGATTGCTGAGTTGCAAGTGAGCGCGCGATCCAGTGTGTGCGCTGATGCTCGATCATGCCGCTGATACAGGTATTCGTGAGCACCATGCCGCTTGCGGCGAGGGCAGGGCACAGGCTGAAGCAACCGCGATTTCCGAGCGCCTGCATTTCTTCGCCAACAGGACCCAGCTTGCCCTGCAACCAAGCGGCGCTGATTGGCGCGCGCACATCTACTCCAAGGCGCCTGCTCTGATGTCGCGACGGCAGTGATCCAGACCAAGTGCCCCAAGAGAGTCCATAAAAAAAGCCGGCCCTCGCGAGCCGGCTTTTTACGCAACCAACTGGATCACCCCTTGGCGAAGGCCAGCAGATCCTTGTTGAACTGGTCGGCGTGGGTCACCGGCAGTCCGTGCGGCGCACCGGCGTAGATCTTCAGCTCTGCGTTCTTGATGATCTTGGCCGACAGCTTGCCCGATGCATCGATCGGCACGATCTGATCGTCGTCGCCATGCACGACCAGCGCCGGCACATCGATCTTCTTCAGGTCAGCGGTGTAATCCACTTCCGAGAATTCCTTGATGCAGTCGTACTGGCCCTTGTGCCCGCCCAGCATGCCCTGCCGCCAGAACGAATCGCGCATGCCCTGGGTGACTTTATTGCCGTCGCGGTTGGCACCGAGAAACGGGGTGGTCAGGTCCTGGTAGAACTGCGAACGGTCCTTGGCAACACCTTCGCGGATGCCGTCGAATACGCTGATCGGCAGGCCGCCCGGGTTGGTCGGGCTCTTGACCATCTGCGGCGGCACCGCGCCCACCAGCACCACCTTGGCCACGCGCTTGCTGCCATGGCGGCCGACGTAATGCGCCACTTCGCCACCGCCGGTGGAATGGCCCACCAGGATGGCGTCCTTCAGATCCAGCGCCTCGATCACGGCGGCCAGATCATCGGCGTAGGTGTCCATGTCGTTACCGTCCCAGGTCTGGCTGGAACGGCCGTGGCTGCGGCGGTCATGTGCAATGACGCGGAAGCCGTTCTGACCCATGAACAGCATCTGCGCATCCCAGGCATCGGCGCTGAGGGGCCAGCCATGCGAGAACACGACGGGCTGGCCCTTGCCCCAGTCCTTGTAGAAGATCTTGGCGCCATCGGGGCGGGTGACAAAGTTCGACATCGGTGTAGCTCCGTGAGAGGTGGGATGGGTCGGGGAAGTGGATGACGCACGCGCGGGAGGTGCCGCACTGGCGAAGGCGGGCAGCGACAACGCTGCCACCGCGGCCGTGCCGGCAACGAGAAAATTACGTCGCCCGGAATCGGCCGGAGACGGCTCGGACGGATGCATGGAAACTCCTTGGTGGGGAAGCGCACCGGTTGCGCCAACGGCCGAGGTCGCCACTGCCGCCAGGAAGACGATTGCGGGTGTGCGGCAGGCCGCCGGCGCCGATGCTGCCGCCAGTAAAGCGTGCGCGCGGCGCGCGAGATTGCATCGGCGTGCGCACTGGCGTGGCTGCATCTCGCTACAGGCCGCACCTCATCGCGTGCACCGCATCGCCAGGGCAGGGCGGTGCAACGTAGTGCGGTGCACTTTCAGCAGCATCTGCAAGACCGGCACGTGCAAGCACAAGCGCGCGCAGTGCCGCCGCCGCTTGCCTCTTACCCCAACGCGAATTCCCAAAGCAGCTTGAGGTTCAAGCCAACGATCACCAGGGCAATCACCCAGGCAATGCGCACCAGCCATGCCGGTGCCACCAATGCGCCCATCAAGCCGCGGTCAGCGACAAAGCGCACCAACGGGATCACCGCAAACGGCAACTGCATCGACAGGACCACCTGGCTCAAGACCAGCAAGCGGGCGGTACCGGCTTCGCCATACAGCCAGGTCACCACCACTACCGGCACGATGGCGATGCCGCGTGTAAGCAGGCGACGCATCCACGGCGGCAAGCGCAGGCGCAGGAAGCCTTCCATCACGATCTGCCCGGCCAAGGTTGCAGTCACTGTCGAATTGACGCCCGAGGCGAGCAACGCCACTGCGAACAGGGTCGAGGCCAGGCCGACGCCGAGCATCGGTGCCAGCAGCGCGTGCGCCTGTTCGATCTCCTGCACGTCGGTGCGGCCCTGCGCATGGAACACCGCCGCGGCCAGGATCAGGATGGCTGCGTTGATGAACAACGCGAACATCAAGGCCACGGTGCTGTCGGTGACTGCCCAGCGCAGTGCCGAACGGCGGCCTGCATCGGTGCGCGGATACGCGCGCGTTTGCACGATCGACGAGTGCAGATACAGGTTATGCGGCATCACGGTGGCACCGATGATGCCGATCGCCAGATACAGCGCATGCGGGTTGGTCACCACTTCGGCACGCGGAATGAAGCCGGCCAGCACTGCGGCGATCGGCGGCGCCGCCAGCGCGATCTGGATGCCGAAGCACACGAAGATCACCAGCAGCAATGCCATGACGAACGCTTCCAGCGCACGGAAGCCGCGGTTCATCAGCAACAACACCAGCACCACGTCCAGCGCAGTGATGATGGCGCCCAGTGTCAGCGGAATGCCGAACAGCAACTTGAGTGCGATCGCCGTACCGATCACTTCGGCCAGATCGCAGGCAATGATTGCCAGCTCGCACAGCCCCCACAGCGCCAGGTTGATGCCGCGCGGGTAACGTGCGCGGCAGGCCTGCGCCAGGTCCAGGCCGGTGGCGATGCCCAGCCGTGCCGACAACCCCTGCAGCACGATCGCCATCAGGTTGGAGAGCAGGATCACCGACAGCAGCAGGTAACCGAACTGCGAGCCGCCCGCGAGGTCAGTGGCCCAGTTGCCCGGGTCCATATAGCCGACCGAGACCATGTAGCCAGGGCCCAGAAACGCCAGCAACCGGAACCACCAGTGGCCACCCTTGGGCACGGCGACGCTGGCGTGCGCGGCACCCAGCCCACCATCGGCTGGGCGAATGGGTTCTGCGTTCGGGACGATCTCGCTGGACATGGGCGGGCGGAAAGACGGGACGCGGCCGATGATATAGCAAGTGCTATGCTGTTGAGCATTGGCAATCTCAATCGTATTGATCGGCGCCGTGCTTCACACTACGCATCCCGGCAGTTGCGCCGGAGGCGATGACGAGGACAAGGGTGGGCAAGAGCGAAAAGCTGGACGCGTCCGCACCGGTATTGATCGATGCGCAGGTGCACATGGAGAGCTTCCGCCAGGTGCGCGAGGCGCGCCGTGCCGAATTGGTCGAAGACTATGTCGAGCTGATCTCCGATCTGCTGGTCGACGGTGGCGAGGCGCGCCAGGTCGATATCGCTGCGCGTTTGGGCGTGGCGCAGCCCACCGTGGCCAAGATGCTCAAGCGCCTGGTGCGCGATGGCTGGGTGGTGCAGCGGCCGTATCGCGGCGTGTTTTTGACCCCGGCCGGCGAAGCGCTGGCGGCCTCCAGCCGGCAGCGGCATCAGATCGTCGAGCGCTTCCTGCTTGCGCTGGGCATCGACGAGGCCACCGCGCGGCGTGACGCCGAAGGCATCGAACACCACGTCAGCGAAGCCACCGTCGCCGCTTTTGCCGCGTTTCTGGAGCGGCAGGGCAACAGCACCACGTGAGCGTGTCGCCCGATCACCACGCGCAAGACGCACACCTGCAAATCGACCAGCAATGGATGACCCACGCCTTGCGGCTGGCCGAACGTGCCGAGCGCGACTATGACGAGATTCCGGTCGGCGCGGTGCTGGTGGATCCAACCGGCGCGCTGCTCGGCGAGGGCTGGAACTTCAACATCGCCAGCCACGACCCCAGTGCGCATGCCGAGATCATGGCCATGCGCGAAGGCGGCCGGCGGCTGGCCAACCACCGCCTGATCGGCTGCACGCTGTACGTGACGCTGGAGCCGTGTGCAATGTGCGCCATGGCGATGATCCATGCGCGCATTGCGCGGGTGGTGTTCGCCGCCAGCGACCCCAAGACCGGCGCCTGCGGCAGCGTGTTCGACCTGCTCGCAGACCCACGCCACAACCATCGCGTGCAGGTCAGCGGCGGGGTGCTGGCCGCCGAGGCCGGGCTGCGCCTGACCAATTACTTTCGCGCCAAGCGTGGCAAGCCGCCGCTCGTGCCCTGATCGGCATGGCCGCGGTATGATGCGCGCCCTTTCAGCACCCGGCCGGCAACGGCCCTCCACAGGACGGTGATATGGCAGACAACGTTGCGGGCAACGACCGACTGATCTGGATCGATCTGGAAATGACCGGCCTGGATACCGATCGCGATTCGATCATCGAGATCGCCACCATCGTGACCGATGCGCAGTTGAACGTGCTCGCCGAGGGGCCGGAACTGGCCATTGCCCATTCGCTGGAAACCCTGGAAGCGATGGACGAATGGAACCGCAACCAGCACCGCCGCTCCGGCCTGTGGCAACGCGTGCTCGACAGCCAGGTCACCCACGCGCAAGCCGAGGCGCAGACAGTGGCCTTCCTGGGCGAATGGATCCGCGCTGGCGCTTCACCGATGTGCGGCAATTCGATCTGTCAGGACCGCCGTTTCCTGCACCGCCAGATGTCGCGCCTGGAGCGCTATTTCCATTACCGCAACCTGGACGTGTCCACCATCAAGGAACTGGCGCGGCGCTGGGCACCGGCAGTTGCCTCCGGCTTTGCCAAGAGTTCGGCGCATACGGCGCTGAGCGACGTGCGCGACTCCATCGACGAGCTGCGGCACTACCGGCAATTCATGGGCACGCTGGGTGGCGATAACGGCGGCGGTGTGCAGAACTGAGGTTCCCAACCGGGAACACGGCTGCGAGGCTCCCGCATTTGTGCGGCCAGCGAATCGCTATACCGCGCATCTGGCAATCGCAAAACTGTAGTAACGCAAAGGGCCGCATCATCGATGCGGCCCTTTGCGTTTGACTCACTGCACCGCGTGCCCATGCAGGCTCAACGGGCCAGCGGCGGCCCCTTGGTCAGATCGCCATCGTCGGTGACGCCCTTGCGCAGCAGCTCGGCAATCGGCTTGCCATCGGCATCGTGGTGATACACGTGCAGGTCGCGCTGCGGGTAGGGGATGCTCAAGCCGTTTTCCAGCAGCTGGTCGCGGATCTGCTCCAGCGTGGTGCTCTTGGCCGCGCCGAAATTGCCGTTGCTGGCGTAGGCAAACAGCATCAGATCCACCGTGCTTTCGCCCAGGTTGGTGACCTGGACGAACGGCGCCGGTGTGTCCAGGACGTTCGGGTTGTCCTTGGCAATCTGCAGCAGCAGTTGCTGCGCCTTCTTGAGATCGTCGCCGTAGCCGACGCCCACGGTGACTTCCAGGCGGCGGGTGGGCAGCGTGCTGTAATTGATGATGGGCGCGGTCGTGATCGTGCTGTTGGGCAGCGTGATCATGCGTTCGTCGAACGCCTTGATCCGGGTCTGGAAGATCCGGATCTCATCGACGATGCCTTCCTGGCCGGCAATCACCACGTGGTCGCCATCGCGCATCGGCCGCAGCACGATCAGCATGACGCCCGCGGCGATGTTGGACAGCGAGTCCTTCAATGCCAAACCCACTGCCAGACCGGCCGCGCCAAGCACCGCAATTAGCGACGTCGGCGGCACGCCGATTTTGCTCAGTGCGCTCACGAACACCAGCACCAGCAACAACGCATACGACACGTTGCGCAGGAAGTTGGCCAACGTGATTTCGACCCGTGCCCGCGTCAGTGCGCGGTGCAGCCACTGGCTGAGTTGCTTGGCCAGCCACATGCCCACCACGAGGATGAGCAGTGCCAACCCGCAATTGAGCGCGTACTCCGCCCAATTGAGGTTGCTCCAGTCAAAGGCCGGCGACTTCGCTGCCGCCGGTTTTGCGGCGGCCGCTCCCGCAGCCGCCGCCAACACTCCACCCACCATTCCCATCAGCCCTCGCTCTTGAGCTTGGCCAGGCGCAGCCAGGTATCGACCACGGTGTCAGGATTCAGCGACACCGACTCGATGCCTTCCTGCATCAACCACTCGGCCAGTTCCGGGTGATCCGACGGCCCCTGGCCGCAGATGCCCACGTACTTGCCCTTGGCCCGCGCCGACTTGATCGCCATCGACAGCAGCTTTTTCACCGCCGGGTTCCGCTCGTCGAACAGGTGCGCCACGATCGAGGAATCGCGGTCCAGGCCCAGGGTGAGCTGGGTCAGGTCGTTGGAGCCGATCGAGAAGCCGTCGAAGATCTCCAGGAACTCATCGGCCAGCAGCGCATTGGACGGCAGCTCGCACATCATGATGATCTTCAGCCCGTTCTCGCCTTGTTTGAGCCCGTTCTGCTCCAACACCTCGATCACCTTGCGGCCTTCCTCCAGCGTGCGCACGAACGGAATCATGACCCAGAGGTTGTCCAGGCCCATCTCGTTGCGCACCTTCAACACCGCCTTGCACTCCAGCGAGAACGCCTTGGTGAAGGACGGATCGACATAACGGCTGGCGCCGCGGAAGCCGATCATCGGGTTCTCTTCGTGCGGCTCGTAACGCGAGCCACCGATCAGGTTGGCGTATTCGTTGGACTTGAAGTCCGACAACCGCACGATCACCGTGTTCGGCGCCACCGACGCGGTCAGGGTCGCGATGCCTTCGGCCAGGCGGTTGATGTAGAAGCTCACCGGGTCGCCGTAGCCGGCAATCTTGGCGTCGATCTTCTTGCGGACGTCGGCGTCCTGCTTGTCGTATTCCAGCAGTGCGTTGGGATGGATGCCGATGTGCGCGGCGATGATCATCTCCAGACGCGCCAAGCCGATACCGGCGTTGGGCAGCTGGCCGAAGTCGAATGCGCGCTCCGGGTTGGCCACGTTCATCATGATCTTGAGCGGGGCAGGCGGCATGTTGCCCAGGTCGGTGGTGGTGCGCTCGAACGGCAGCAAGCCTTCATAGATGAAGCCGGTGTCGCCCTCGGCGCAGCTCACGGTGACTTCCTGGCCGTCGCTGATGACGTCGGTCGCATTGCCCGAACCCACCACCGCCGGCACGCCCAGTTCGCGCGCGATGATCGCCGCGTGGCAGGTGCGGCCACCGCGGTTGGTGACGATGGCCGAGGCACGCTTCATCACCGGCTCCCAATCGGGGTCGGTCATGTCGGCAATCAGCACGTCGCCGGCCTGCACGCGATTCATGTCTTCCAGCGAGCGCACCACGCGTGCCACGCCGCTGCCGATCTTGGCGCCAACCGCACGGCCTTCGACCAGGATCTTGGCGTCCTTGGCTTCCAGCGAGAAACGCTCGATCTGGGTGGCATGGCTGCGCGACTTCACCGTCTCCGGGCGCGCCTGCACGATGAACAGCTTGCCGCTCACGCCGTCCTTGGCCCACTCGATATCCATCGGGCGGCCGTAATGCTTTTCGATCACCAGCGCCTGCTTGGAGAGCTCCTGCACATCTTCGTCGCTGATCGAGAAAGTGTTGCGCAACTCCACCGGCGTGTCTTCGATGCGCACGCGTTCACCGGGCACATCCGAATACACCATGCGGATTGCCTTGCTGCCGAGCGAGCGGCGCAGGATTGCCGGCTTGCCCGCAGTGAGCGTGGGCTTGTAGACGTAGAACTCGTCCGGATTGACCGCGCCTTGCACGACCATTTCGCCCAGGCCGAAGCTGGAGGTGACGAACACCACGTCGCGGAAGCCGGACTCGGTGTCCAGGGTGAACAACACGCCGGACGAACCCACGCCGGAGCGCACCATCAACTGCACGCCGGCCGACAGGAACACATCTTCGTGCTTGAAGCCGTGGTGCACGCGGTAGGCAATCGCGCGGTCGTTGTAGAGGCTGGCGAATACTTCCTTGACCTTGTGCACCACGTCGTCGGCGCCGGTCACATTGAGGAAGGTTTCCTGCTGGCCGGCGAACGAGGCATCGGGCAGGTCTTCGGCGGTTGCCGACGAACGCACAGCCACGGCCACTTCGCCGCCGCCGTTCTCGGCGCAGAGTTTTTCGTAGGCGCTGCGGATGTCGCGGTCCAGCTCCGGCTGCAGCGGGGCGTCGATCACCCAGCCGCGGATCTCCTTGCCGGCGACCGTGAGCGCGGTGACGTCTTCAACGTCCAGCGTCTCCAGCTTGTCGAAAATGCGCTTTGACAGATCGTTGTGCGCGATGAAGTCCTTGAATGCTTCGGCAGTGGTCGCATATCCACCGGGAACCGAAACGCCCAACCCGGCCAGGTTGCCGATCATCTCGCCGAGCGAGGAATTTTTACCGCCTACGCGGGCCAGATCGACCAGGCGTAGCTCATGCAACCACAGGATATTCTCGTTCAAGCGCGATGCTCCGTATGGCCATCGCCCGAGCGGGCTGAATGGCCGCGACCGTAGGAAGAAGCCGCTATGATGCAGTGCACAGCGGAGCCTGCACAAGCATGAACCCGTAAGTTTTGGACACTAGTTCAAAGAGGTGGAGTCGATGTCAACAATCCGGCCGGTGTTTTACGTGTCCGATGGAACCGGTATCACCGCTGAAACGATTGGGCATAGCCTGCTCACGCAGTTCAGCGGGTTCAACTTTGTCACCGACCGTATGTCGTTCATCGATGATGCAGACAAAGCGCGCGATGCAGCACTGCGTGTGCGCGCGGCAGGCGAGCGTTACCAGGTGCGGCCGGTGGTGGTGAATTCGTGCGTGGATCCACAGTTGAGCATGATCCTGGCCGAGAGCGGCGCATTGATGCTGGATGTGTTTGCTCCCTTTATCGAACCGCTGGAGCGTGAGCTCAACGCGCCGCGTCATTCGCGCGTGGGTCGCGCGCACGGCATGGTCGACTTCGAGACCTATCACCGCCGCATCAATGCGATGAACTTCGCACTCAGCCATGACGATGGCATCGCGCTCAATTACGACGAAGCCGATGTGATCCTGGTGGCGGTGTCGCGCGCAGGCAAGACGCCCACCTGCATCTACCTGGCCTTGCATTACGGCATTCGCGCCGCCAACTATCCGTTGACCGAAGAAGACCTCGAAAGCGAACGCTTGCCGCCCCGGCTACGCAACTACCGCAGCAAGTTGTTTGGGCTGACCATTGACCCGGAGCGTTTGCAACAGATTCGCCAGGAGCGGCGTGCCAATTCGCGCTACAGCGCAGCGGAGACGTGCCGCCGCGAGGTGGCCACGGCCGAGCGCATGTTCCAGATGGAACGGATTCCAACCCTCAGCACCACCAACACCTCGATCGAGGAAATCTCCAGCAAGGTGCTGTCCACGCTCGGCTTGCAGCGCGAGATGTTCTAGGAGCGGGGATTGGTGCGGCGGGAGTCGGGATTGCTGAAGCGGGCAGGCCGCCACTGTCTGCTTACTGCAGCAATGCGGCGCGGTATGGCCGGTCGGCACCCGGTGACGTATTGAAGCGGGCGGGGCAGTGCTCCGCCAAGAGTGGCCCGGCCTTCGGCCGCCGTCAATGCTGCCCGTGCGGCAGCCCAGCGTGTAGGATCGATGCATGGCGCAAGCACTGAGTAAGCTCGAACGCATCCCCAAGTTGAGCCGGTTCGGCTGGCTGATGGGGCTGTATGCGGAAAACTTCCAGCACCTCACCCGGCTGTTCGCGCCGGCCGACCTCGCTCCGGGTTCGTATGTGTCCTCGATCGGCGACGGCCTGGACCTGCGGCTGGACGTGATCGAATGCCACCGCTACACGGTGGAACTGCGGCTGACCTACGACCTGTGTGACCCGGTCACCGGCGAGCCGGACCCGTCCGCCTACGTACGTCTGTATCGGGATGCGCGCCAGGCCGAAACCACGCATTGCTACGTCGGCCGCCGCTGGCAGGACACCATGGGCATGTTCCCGCCGCCTGCCGAGCTCATCAGCCACCGCATGCGCATGAATACGTTCCTGGGCAAATGGCTGGACTATCTGGCCGAGCGCGGCCATGGCGTGGCCACGCTGCGTTTGGACACCGACTACGTCGCGCCGCCGCGCGCCAACGCGCAGCCGGCCATCAGCTGATCGCTGCGCGGCGCGCAGCTTCGGTCATACTGATGTGCTTCATGTCTGATCGTTCGCCATGCCGCATACCCCGATTGTCGCCACGCTCGGCTACCTGCTGTCGCCGGATGGCACCCAGGTACTGATGATCCATCGCAATGCCCGCCCCGGGGATCATCACCTGGGCAAATACAACGGGCTCGGCGGCAAACTGGAAGCCGATGAAGACGTGTTGGCCTGCATGCGCCGCGAAATCCGCGAGGAAGCCGGCGTGGAATGCGGCCAGATGCAGCTGCGCGGCACCATCAGCTGGCCGGGCTTCGGCAAGCAGGGCGAGGACTGGCTGGGATTCGTGTTCCTGATCCACAGCTTCGACGGTACGCCGCAGACCTCCAACCCCGAAGGCACCCTGGAATGGGTCCCCATTGCGCAGATGGACCAGGTGCCGATGTGGGAGGGCGACCGCAACTTTCTGCCGCTGGTGTTCGATGGCGACCCGCGCCCGTTCCATGGCGTGATGCCGTATCGGGACGGACGCATGCAGTCGTGGTCGTATTCGCGCGTGTGAGGGCGGCGCCCGGTCTACGGCGCAAGCATGCAATCTCGGTGACTGGGCTTAGCCATCACTGACGGCCGAACTGTGAAGCCCACCGCACCGGCTTTGCCAACTTCTCCACACCCCCTGTGGATGGAAACTGCGCAAGTCTGTGGACAACCGTGTTCAGGCCTTGCCCCATCTGGCTGTCAAGAGCCCTGGTGAAAATTTCGCCACTGCCTCATTGCGCGGTCCAGCCACCGTCGATGGCAATGGCCTGGCCGGTGAGATTGCGCGCCGCGTGCGACATCAGGAAGGCCACGGTGCCGGCCAGTTCGTCGTACTCGATGAAGGCGCCTTTGGGCATCGGCTTGAGCATCACCTCGCGGATCACCGCGTCTTCGGCAATGCCGCGCGTGCGTGCCTGGTCGGCGATCTGCCGCTCCACCAGCGGCGTGCGCACATAGCTGGGGCACAGCGTGTTGGCGGTGATGTCGCAGTCGGCGGTTTCCAGCGCGAGCACCTTGGACAGCCCGATCAGCCCATGCTTGGCAGCCACGTAGGCGCTCTTGTAAGGGCTGGCCACCAGCGAATGGATGCTGCCGATGTTGACGATGCGCCCGTAGCCGCCCGCACGCATGCCCGGCAGCACCGCGCGGCTGAGACGTGCGGCACCGGTCAGCATCACGTCCACCAGCAGCGCCCAGCGCTGCATCGGGAACTCCTCCAGCGGCGCAACGTGCTGCAGGCCGGCGTTGTTGACCAACACCTCGGGCGCGCGCGCGGCGGCCGCCAGTGCCTGGGCAATGCTGTGCTCGTCGGTGACGTCCAGTACCAGGGCCTCGGCCGATCCGCCGGCCGCACGCACCTGCTGGGTGGTCTGCTCGGCCGCGGCCAGGTCGGCGTCGCTCACCAGCAGGTGGTGGCCGTCGGCGGCAAGAACGGTGGCCAGGCCGGCGCCGATGCCGCTGCCGGCACCGGTGATCAGGATGCTGCGCATCGGGTGTCCTCGTGGAATGCGGCACTGAAACGGTGCCAGTGGCCGCCAGGGTAGCCGAGCACGTTGAAACGGTCGCCTGCGCGTCGCGCGCGCGTTACCCTTTGCGCCTCGATGCCCTCAGGTTCCGCATGAAACGCCATTTTTCGATGCTGCGCGACTTTCAACTCGCAGACTGGTTCACGCTGGCAAACGCCTTTTGCGGCACCGGGGCGGTGTTTGCGGCCATGCGGTTTCTGCAGGAAGGCCACCGCGGCGACCTGTTGCTGGGCATGGCGCTGATTCCGCTGGCCTTCGTCTTCGATGCGCTGGACGGTCACGTGGCGCGCTGGCGCAAGGCGTCCTCGACGCTGGGCCGCGAGCTGGATTCGTTGGCCGACGTGATTTCGTTCGGCGTGGCGCCAGCCGCGCTTGGCTATGCCTGCGGCATGCGCGGCGGCTGGGACTGGCTGGTGCTCAGTTATTTCGTCTGCTGCGGCGTGAGCCGGCTGGCGCGCTACAACGTGACCGCCGAAGAGATCGCCGGCGAGGCCGACAAGGTGCCGTATTTCGAAGGCACACCGATCCCCACCAGCCTGGTGCTGGTGATCCTGCTGGCGGTGGCGGCCAGCACCGGGCATATCGGCCAGACGTTGTGGTGGGGGCAGTGGCAGCTCGGGCCCTGGCAATTCCACCCGCTGGTGCTGCTGTTCGCGGTGTCCGGCTCGCTGATGATCAGCAAGACGCTGCGCATCCCCAAGCCCTGACCGGTGCGGCGGAACACACGCGGTAGGATGGCTGGGTAGACCAGCCACGGGAGTGGACGATGACAACCAGCGGTTCGGACAACGGCAACTTCGAAGACAAGGCGCGCCAATACTGGAGCGCCTGGGGAGATGCCATGCGCCACGGCCAGTCCGCTTCCGCCGCGCAACCGCCGCCGGGCCCGGCTGGCGAGACGCCGCAGGACTGGCGCAAGGCGGTCGACTGGTGGTCGCAGGTGTTGCCCACGCAGGCCGCCCCGCAGGCGCAGGAGGCGATCAACCGCTTCCGTACCCAGGCCGGGGACTGGTACGGCACCATGCAGCAGGTGGCCGCGCAGTTCGCCGGTCGCGATACCTCTGCCAGCGCGGTCTCCGACGCCTGGCGGCACGCCGTGCAAGGGCAGGGCGAGCAATTGATGCAATGGACGCTGGGCTCGCTGCATGGCGGCAGCAAGGGCGGCTTCGATCCGTGGTTGCAAGAAGCCGCGCAGGCGTTGCAGCGCTGGCGCGAAGACAATGCCGCCTGGCTGGAGATGCCGGCCTTCGGCCTCAATCGCAATCATCAATCACGCTGGCAGACCTTGGCCCGCGCGCAGCAGGATTACCAGGCGCAGTCGCAGGCCTATGCCGAGCAGCTCAAGGCAGCGATCGACCAGGCGTTTGCGCGCTTCGAACGCAAGTTGAGCGAACACGAAACCAGTGGCAGCCAGCTGACCAGCGCGCGCGCCTTGTTCGATCTGTGGATCGAAGCGGCTGAAGAATCGTATGCGGACGTGGCGTTGTCGGATCAGTTCCGCGAGGTCTACGGCGGCTTTGCCAACGCGCACATGCGGCTGCGCGCGGCCCTGCAACAGGAAGTGGAACAGGTGAGCGAGCGCTTCGGCATGCCGACCCGTTCCGAGATGGATGCCGCGCATCGGCGTATTGCCGAGCTGGAGCGGGCGGTGCGTCGCATGCTGCGTGGCGCGCAAGCCAAGCCGGCTGCGGCGTCCGCGCCCAAGCCTGATGCGGGCCCGGCGCCAGTCGCCGCTGCCAGCGCACCGCCACGTGCGGCTGCCCAGCCAACAACCCCGCCTGAGGCCGCGCCAGCCAAGCGCGCCACGCGCCAGACAGCAGCTGCGCCAGAGACATCCAGACCGAAAGCATCCAACACGCGACCGGCTGCAAAGAAGGCGACCAAGACTTCCAAGTCGCCGGCGCGCGCACCGAGCGGAGGCAAGCCATGAAGGGCCCGTTGGGATTCAGTGCCGAGGACCTGATGCAGGAGACCTTGTCGATGCAGCGCAAGCTGCGCGAAGGGCTCAAGCTGCTGCCCGGCGTGGAGGACGTGGATTACGGCGTCACCGAACGGCAGGAAGTCTGGCGCGACGGCAAGGTGGTGCTGTACCGGTTCGTCGGCGATGCCGCGCCGGTGGCGCGTACGCCGTTGCTGATCGTCTATGCGCTGGTCAACCGGCCGTACATGGTGGACCTGCAGGCCGATCGTTCGCTGGTCAAGGGCCTGCTCGGTCACGGCCAGGACGTCTACGTACTGGATTGGGGGTATCCGGACCGCTCCGAACGCTATCTCACGCTGGAAGACTATCTACTGCGCTACATCGATGGCGCGGTGGACCATCTGCGTGCGGCGTCGGGTCTGGAGGCGGTGGACGTGCTCGGCATCTGCCAGGGCGGCACGTTTGCGCTCTGCTATGCCGCGCTGGAGCGCGCCAAGATCCGCAATCTCATCACCATGGTCACGCCGGTGGATTTCCACACCCCCGACAACATGCTCTCCAACTGGGCGCGCATGGTCGATGTGGATCTGTTCGTCGACACCATGGGCAATGTGCCTGCGGATCTGATGAATGCCAGTTACCTGATGCTCAAGCCGTTCCGGCTCAACCTGCAAAAATACGTGGGGCTGCTCGACATCCTCGATGACAAGCAGGCGCTGGAGGACTTCCTGCGCATGGAAAAATGGATCTTCGATTCGCCCGACCTGGCCGGCGAAGCGTTCCGCGAATTCGTCACCCAGTTCTACCAGCGCAACGGCCTGGTCACCGGCGATGTGCGTATCGGCGGGCAGGCGGTGGATCTGCACGCTGTCGACATGCCGGTGCTCAACATCTATGCCGAGCACGATCACCTGGTGCCGCCCGATGCCTCGCGCGCCCTGCGTGGGTTGGTGGGCAGCGAGGACTACACCGAGCTGAGCTTTCGCGGTGGGCACATCGGCATCTACGTCTCGGGCCGTGCACAGCGCGAGGTGCCCGTGGCGATCCATCGCTGGCTGCAGGCGCGTGGCGGCAACGGTTGACGCAGTGATGCAACGGGGTGGGCGTGCGTCACGCACGCGTGCCGTCACGATCCGCTGTAGCTGGCCTGCCTACACTGTGAGATACATTCCAGGAGGCTGCTCATGTCCACCACCACTGCACTGTCCCGTTCCCTCAACGACCGCATGATTGCCGGCGTCGTCGGCGGCATCGCGCGCCGCTTCGGCTGGAGCTCGACCCTGCTGCGCATCCTGTTCGTGATCGTGTCGATCGCTTCGGCTGCATTTCCCGGCATCCTGGTCTACCTGATCCTGTGGCTGCTGATCCCGAATCAGGCCGACTGAGCCGCGTCCCGCGCTGGCTGGGCGCGCTGCAGGTACTGGGTGCGCTGTGGACGTTGCCGAACACGCTGATCGGGCTGGCGATCGGTACGTTGGGCGCCTGTTTTGGCGCGCGGCCGCGCTGGTCAGCCACTGAGCGCGCAGTGGTCTTCCATGCCTGGCCATGGGGGCCGGGCGGGGCGATGACGTTGGGCAATGTCATCTTGTTGAAGGGCGCATCGTTGGAGTTGCAATGCGCCACTTATGCGCATGCCGCCGGTCGCTGCGTGCACCCGGCGGTGCGGCTCGGCGATCACGAGCGCGCGCACGTGTATCAATACATGCTGCTCGGCCCGCTATTTCTTCCGGTGTACCTGCTGTGCGGCGGCATCCACGTGCGCAACCCGCTTGAGCGCGCCGCAGATGCCTACGCAATACACGGCCACGGGTGGTGGCCGTGGTGGTCTCAGCCCAGTCGCGAGAAGCCGAACAAGTCCGACAACGGGTAAGCGCGGCCTTCCAGTTGCGCACGTAGCAGGCCGGCGCCGATCGCGCTGTAGGTGATGCCATTGCCGCCATATGCCATGGCAAAGGCCACACGCGGGCCGTGCTCGGAATGCGTGCCGAAGAACGGCAGCCCATCGGCGGTTTCGGCAAACGTGCCGCCCCAGGCGAACACCGGCCGCAGCCGCACGTCCGGCATCACCTTGGCGATCTTCTTCAGCAGCGTGTCCGTCTTGCTGAGCACGCGTGCGTCGCGGCGCGCGGGAATATCAATGCTGTCGTCTTCGCCGCCGGCCACCACGCGGCCATCGGCGGTAGTGCGCACGTACAGGTAGGGGCGCGCGGTCTCCCACATCATGGTGTGCTTGAGCGCGCCCACATCGGTGTCGTGCAGCGGGTCGGTGACGAAGGCATAGCTGCTCCGGTTGCGTGCCACCCGCTGCGACAGCCACTGCTGGTTGCCATAGCCTGCGGCCATGATCACGTGCCGCGCGCGCACATTGACCCCGTCCTGGGTGCGCAGATCGACATGCTGGTCATGCGCCTGGAGGGTGGCGATGGGGCTGCGGTCGTAGATGCGGCCGCCGTACTGCTCGCATTCTGCGAACAACCGGTAACACAGGCGGTAGGGGTCCACGCTGGCGGCGAGCCGGCTGAGAATAGCGCCTTCCGAACGCACGCCGTAGTCGTGCCACAGCGCGTCACCGGCGATCCACTCCACCGGCAGCGCATGTGTCTTGCGTGCGTCCAGTTCGCGCTGCAGATCCTTCAGATCCCGCGCACGGCTGGCGTAGTACAGGCTGTCCTGGCGCGTGAAGTCGCAGCCGCCCAGGCCATCGCAAAGCTCCTGCAGATCCAGGATCGCTTTCGCGCACGCACCATAGGCCAGCGCGGCGGCAGGCATACCGTACTGCGCCGCCAGATCCACCATCGGCGTGTCGATCTCGTATTGCAGCAACGCAGTGCTGGCCGAGGTGCTGCCCCAGCCGATTTCACGTTGTTCGATCACCACGACCTCATGGCCGTGGCGCAGCAGCTCGTGTGCGATCAATGCCGCGGTCACACCGCCGCCAATGATTGCCACCTCGCAGTGGGTGTCCTGCTCCAGGCGCGGATAAGGACGCATCAATCCGTTGCGCATCGACCAGAACGGATAACCACTTTTAAGGTTCATGCGGTGTCGGTGAGCGGGCGGAACTGGATTGGACGATCAAGCGGGGTGAAGCGGCCGTGACGCGTGCAGCCGCCATCGGGCGGTCACCAAATCGCAAACAGCCGGCGTTAACGTGCGTGGAAAAGCTCCTCACGGCGTGCTCGCTATGCTCGCGCCGTCAACGCAGCAACAGCAGCAGAAGAGGGTGAGGGTATGTCGATTGTCCTGTACGTCGGTGGCAGCAAGGATGGCGATAAGGGTGTGGTGCCGTACGGCTTCAGCAAGTCGCGCACCATGACCGAGGCCGGTCCGGAGGTGTACGTGGAGCGCATGGTGCCGCTCAAGGACGTGGGCAAGATCCGCGTCATGGCGCTGGAATCGCTGCACGAAAGCATTCTGGTCGAGCGCGCCGCCACCCATTACGCACGCCGCGTCAGCTGAGCGCGTCGGCATAGGTTTACGGCGGTCCTGTCAACGGGTTTCCGCAGCGCCCTTGCACTGCGAAAATGCATTTTTGACAGTGAAGCGGTTCCAACCGCGCCGCCATGCACGACACCCAGCTTGCCCAGCAGATCGCCCGCACCATCGCCGATGAGATCGGTGCCCAACCCGCCCAGGCGCGCGCCGCCATTGCCCTTCTCGATGAAGGCGCCAGCGTCCCGTTCATCGCGCGCTACCGCAAGGAAGTCACCGGCGGTCTGGACGACACCCAGCTGCGCAACCTCGAAACGCGCCTGACCTACCTGCGCGAACTGGAAGACCGCCGCGCCGCGATCCTGTCCAGCATCGGCGAGCAGGGCAAACTCAGTGACGAACTGCGCAGCGAAATCGTCGCTGCCGACACCAAGTCGCGCCTGGAAGACCTGTATCTGCCGTACAAGCCCAAGCGCCGCACGCGTGCGCAGATTGCGCGCGAGGCCGGGCTGGAACCGCTGGCCGACACCTTGCTGGGCGACCCCACCCAGGCGCCGGACACCACCGCAGCGGCCTACGTGGATGCCGACAAGGGCGTGGCCGACGTCAAGGCCGCACTGGAAGGCGCCCGCGCGATCCTGATGGAGCGCTGGGGCGAAGACGCCGCACTGGTCGGCGAACTGCGTAGCTGGTTGAACGACAATGGCGTGATCCGTGCGCGTGTGGCCGAGGGCAAGGAAGAGGCCGGTGCCAAGTACCGCGACTACTTCGACCATGCCGAATCGCTGGCCAGGATTCCCTCGCATCGCCTGCTGGCCTTGTTCCGGGCGCGCCGCGAAGAATTTCTCTACCTGGATCTGGACCCGGGCACCGATGCCGACGCCGGTCACCAGTACGCCGAAGGGCGTGTGGCGCGCAGTGCCGGCATTGCCGATCAAGGCCGCCCGGCCGATCGTTGGTTGCTCGATGCCTGCCGGCTCACCTGGCGCGCCAAGCTGCACATGCACCTGCTGCTGGACCTGTTCAACCAGGCGCGCGAAAAGGCCGAGGCCGAGGCGATTGCCGTGTTCGGCGACAACCTCAAGGACCTGATGCTGGCGGCCCCGGCCGGCCCGCGCGTGGTGCTGGGCCTGGACCCTGGCATCCGCACGGGCTGCAAGATCGCCGTGGTTGATGCCACCGGCAAGCTGGTGGCCACAGAGACGATCTACCCGCACGAACCCAAGCGGCAGTGGGACCAGTCGCTGCAGACGCTCAAGAAGCTGTGCCTGCAGCACAACGTGGAGCTGATCGCGATCGGTAACGGTACTGCCAGCCGCGAGACCGACAAGCTTGCCGGCGAGGCAATTGCCTTGTGCGACGGCGCCAAGCTGCAGAAGATCGTGGTCAGCGAAGCCGGCGCATCGGTGTACTCCGCATCTGAATTCGCCGCCAAGGAATTCCCGAACCTGGATGTCTCGCTGCGCGGTGCGGTGTCGATCGCGCGGCGCCTGCAGGACCCGCTGGCCGAGTTGGTCAAGATCGAGCCCAAGGCAATCGGTGTGGGCCAGTACCAGCACGACGTGGACCAATATCGCCTGGCCAAGGCGCTGGACGCGCGCGTGGAAGACTGCGTCAACGCCGTGGGCGTGTACGTCAATACCGCCTCGGCGGCCTTGCTGTCACGCGTATCGGGCCTGTCCAGTACGGTGGCGGAAAACATCGTGCGGCATCGCGACGACAACGGCCCGTTCAAGCGCCGCAAGGACCTGCTCAAGGTCCCGCGCCTGGGCGACAAGACCTTCGAACAATGCGCCGGCTTCCTGCGCATTGCCGACGGCGATGAGCCGCTGGATGTGTCGGCGGTGCACCCGGAGGCCTACCCGGTGGTGGAGCGCATCGTCAGCAGCACCGGCAAGCCAATCAAGGCCTTGCTGGGCGATGGCAGCTTCCTGCGCGCGCTCAAGCCGGAGCAGTTCACCGACGAGCAATTCGGTGTGCCCACCGTGCGCGACATCCTCAAGGAAATGGAAAAGCCCGGCCGGGACCCGCGCCCGGAATTCAAGGCGGCGCAGTTCGCCGAGGGCATCGAGGACATCAAGCACCTCAAGCCCGGCATGATCCTGGAAGGTGTGGTCAGCAACGTCGCGGCCTTTGGCGCGTTCGTCGACATCGGCGTGCACCAGGATGGCCTGGTCCACATCTCGGCGCTGTCGGACACCTTCGTCAAGGACCCGCGCGACGTGGTCAAGGCCGGCGACATCGTCAAGGTCAAGGTGCTGGAAGTGGACGTGGCGCGCAAACGCATCGCGCTGACCCGGCGGTTGTCGGATACGCCGCCACCGGCCGACGCGGCCGCGCAGTCACGCGACACACGTGGCGCGGGGCAGGGCAGGCGCGATGGAGGCGGTGGTGGCGGGCGTGGCCCGGCAGCCGGCACTGCCAAGCCACGGACCAGTGCGCCGCCCGCCAACAACGCATTGGCCGACGCCTTCGCGCGCGCCAAACGCAGCTGATCACAACGCACCCTGGCCCGCGCCAGGGTGCGTTGTTCAGGCGGATGGGTCGGTGCGTACCGCACCGGCGGGCAGCACCAGGCGTTCGATCAGGTCGATCAGCCCCGGTGGCTCCACCGGCTTGCCCATGTGCGCGTCGAAGCCAGCCACGATGGCGCGGTCGCGGTCCTCTTCGCGCACGTAGGCGGTGAGGGCAATCGCGCGGATGTGCCGCGGCAGTTCCGGCCGGCCCGAGCGCACGCTGCGGATCAGGTCGTAGCCATCGCGCAGCGGCATGGCGATATCGCTCACCAGCACGTCGTAATGCGCCGCGGCCAGGTGCGCTTCCGCTGCATCCACCGAGCCGGCCGCCTGCACCTGCGCGCCGGCCAGCATCAGGAAATGCATCACCGCCTCGCGTGAGTCCTGGTCGTCGTCCACCAGCAGCAGGCGCACGCCATCGAGCCGGCCATGTGCGGCGGTGGGCAGCGGGCCGGTGTGGGCGGGCTCTGGTGCGGGACGCTGGTCGCTGACGCCATGCTGGAACGGCAGCACCACGGTAAACGTCGCGCCATGACCTTCGCCGGCGCTGGAGGCGCCCAAGCTGCCGCCGTGCAGATCGATCAATTGGCGCGAAATCGACAGCCCCAGCCCCAATCCGCCCACGCGGCGGGTGGTGCCGGCATCGGCCTGACGGAAGCGGTCGAACACATGCGGCAGGAAATCGGCGGCGATGCCGATCCCGGTGTCGCGCACGCACAGGCGCAGGCGCTGCTCTTCCACCTCCAGGCTCACGCGCACATCGCCATCGGGTGCGGTGAACTTGAGCGCGTTGCTGATCAGGTTGGTCAGCACCTGCTGGAGGCGTCCGGCATCGCCGAAGAACCACAGGCTGCCTTGCAGCGGCGCATCCAGCTCCAGCCGGATCTGGCGCGCCTGTGCGGTAGGCTGCATCAATTCCACGGTACTGCGCGCCAGCCCGGCGATGTCGAAGTGTTCGGGCTGCAGGCGGATCTTGCCGGACAGGATCGCACTCATATCCAGCAGGTCGTCGATGATCTGCGTTTGCGCGCGCGCACTGCGCTCGATCACTACCAGTCCCTTGCCCAGCTTGGCCGGCTCGAAGGCATCGGCCTGCATCAGGCGCGACCATCCCAGGATCGCGTTGAGCGGCGTACGCAGTTCGTGGCTGAGCGTGGCCAGAAATTCATCCTTGACCCGGCTGGCGTGTTCGGCCTGATTGCGTGCAGCGGTTTCAGCCTGCAGCGAGGCCTTGAGTTTGGCATCCACGCGCGTGCGCTCGATCACGATGCCGGCCAGATGCGATGCCGAGCGTGCCATGGCCTGTTCGCGCAGCGAAGCCAGATGCGGTTGCGCGTAATAGATGTTGAGCGTGCCCAGCACGGCGCCATTGCTGCCCAGAATCGGCGTGACGCAGCAGGCGGCAATCCCCATCGCCGCCGAGAGTGCGCGGTGGTCTTCAAAGCGCGGATCGTTGGCGATGTCCTCGCAGATCACCTGCAGGCCGCTATAGGCCGAGCGCGCGCACGGCGGGCCAGACGGCCCGATCGGCGCATTCTCGAAATCGCCGCTGTAATCGCGCGGCAGATGCGGGGCCGCCGCAAACTGCAAGGTCTGGTGCTCCTCATCCAGCACCATCACTGCGCAATACAGCGGTGTTTCGCCGCGCGCTTCCACGCTCAGCGCGATGGCATCGAGCACCACCGTCAATGGCGCACCGGTCGTGATCAGGCGCAGGATCGCGCGGTCGGATGCGGTGGCATCTTCGATCCGCTTGCGGTCGGAAATATCGGTCAGCGAACCAATGTGGCCCAGAAAGCGCCCGTCGCTGCCGAAGTGCGGCGACGCGGTGTCGATACACCAGCGGTACTGCCCATCGTGGCGGCGGATGCGGTATTCGGCGATGAACGCGCCGCGTGCATCGAGCGCCTGCTCGAAGGCATGCCGCACACGCGCCGCATCATCGGGATGCATCGCATTCCACCAGCCCTGGTCCAGGGCCTGTTCCTCGCCCTGGCCGGTGAACTCATACCATTGCGGGTTCCAGTAGACGCAGTTGCCGTCCACGTCCGCCATCCAGATCATCGCCGGCACCGTCTCGCACAATGCGCGGAAGCGCGCCTCGCTTTCGCGCAGTTTGTGCTCGAACCCGCGGCGGTCGTGGATATCGGTGTAGGTGCCGATCCACTCGCTGATGCGTCCATGTTCGTCGCGGACGGGCAGGGCACGCGCCAGGTGCCAGCGGGTCTGCCCATCGTGGCGGCGCAGCTCACATTCGATCTCGTAGGCGCGCTCGCCATTGAGCGCCAGTGCCCACGCGTGGCCGGACATGCGCAAGCCTGCGGCCGAATGTGCCTGCTGCCACGCGGCGCTGGCCTCCGTGTCCGGATTCAGGCCGGTGTATTCGTACCAGCGTTGATTGAAATAGTCCGGCTGGCCTGCCGGATCGGCGATGAAGATGATCTGCGGCACCGTGTCGGCCAGCCGCCGCAGCCGCGCCTCGCTGGCCGCCAACTGGCGCTGCGCCTTGGCCCGCTGCATCGACTCCCAGCACCGTGCCACCACCAGCCGCACCAGTTCGATGTCGGTCGAGGCCCATTGCCGCGGTGCACGTTGATGCACGCCGATTGCCGCCACCAGTTGGCCATGCTTGTGCAACGGAATCGCCAGCGACGCGCGCAGGCCGGAATGCCGGTATTGCTCGACTACGTAGTCCGGCGCGCCGGGGGCCATCGCGTCGGTGGTGAACCAGGTGCGGTTTTCCAGCAGCGCATCGCGCAGCCCCTGCGCGGCTTCCAACGGAAAATCTCCCTTGAGGCTAGGCATGTCCTGCACGTAGTCGCTGATCACGTGCATCACACTGTGGTCCTCCGCCGCCAGGCCGAATGCGCAGCGGTTGACCCGCAGATGCTCGCCGAGCAGGCGCACGCTGGTGTCCACGATCGCGCGCGGTTCGGAGACATGCTGCAGGGCATCTTCCAGATGCAATAGAAAGCTGTCGTGGCTGCGTTCGTCTGTGGGCGACGGCAGAGCCAGGGTTGTTGCCGCAAGCGTATTGCCGTGCCACTGCGACGGCTGTCCGCGCGGATGGGCGGCGATATACAGCTGGCCCAACGGCCTGCCGCTTTCGAGCACCGGGCTGCACGACCATGCCGATGGCTCGGGGTGCTGCTGTCTGTCTGTCGCTCCCGCCAGCACCAGGCGTTGGGCGGTAACTGTAGCGAGCGGCTGGCCGAACACGTGCGGATGCAGCGCACCGAGGAGCGGGATGCAGGCATCGTTGTACAGGCAGTGCGAGGCCTCGCCACACACCAGCACCATCGGCACCTGTGCATGCAGGCAAAGCGAAAGCGCTGTCGACAGCGCAGGACTTTCGCTCAGCAGGGCGAGGGCGCTTTCGTCCGCATGCGGCAATAGCGCTGTGGTTTCGCGATGCTCTGGCAGCAACTCAACAATGGCCGGCGCGGCGATGGCCATGATGCATCCCACCTGTCAGCCCTGGATGCAGTGATTCTAGTGACAACGTCGCCGCTGACAATGCGTCAGCTGCTGGCACCGCTGCGCTGGCGCGCCTTGGCCAGGGCATCGACGAGCTCGTCGGACATGTACGGCTTGGTCAGGATGACCCCGCGTTCAAACCCGTGCGGGATGCTGGCACTGGCCACGCCGGTGGCCAGCACGAAGGGAATGCCGCGTTCGGTGAGCCGCCGCGCAACCGGTTCGCTGGTCTGGCCGTTGCCCAGGCGATAGTCCAGCACGGCAGTATCCGGCGCATCGGCCTCGATCAGCTGCAGCGCGTCGTCGACCTCACCCACCGGCCCGACCACGGCCGCACCCGCCTGGATCAGCTGCATTTCGAGCAGCATGGCATTCATGTCATCGTTTTCGACCACGAGTACCCGAACTCCACGCAACGCCGACATTGCTTACTCCTTCACGGTAGCCGGTGAGTATATCGGCCCAGGCTGAGCGCCGCGTTGCTGACGCTGCTTGCACATGAATTCGTCAGGCAATTCCTGACACTGTTCGTTTCGTTGACAACTCGCTATACTGCGCGGCCACGCCGAAGTGGCGGAATCGGTAGACGCAGCGGACTCAAAATCCGCCGCCCTTAAAAGCGTGTGGGTTCGAGTCCCACCTTCGGCACCAAGTTCTTGCGGTACATCTAAAAGCCCGCCTGGAGTCATCCAGGCGGGCTTTTACGTTTCCGCTGTGCGCCGGTGCACCGGTGCGCTTTGCGGCTGGGTGCAGGCGGGCTGCTGCGATATGTGGGGATGCATTGCCATGGATGCTCAGTGCCCGCACATCGGAGTTGCCGTCGTACGTTGGCTGTCTGAGTTGTTTGGCGAGCAAGAGTGTTCGCATAGGCACGCAGCCATCACGCCTGGTCCGTACCTTTGAGGCCTCTCTCAAGATCAGGTGCCCATCATGGCGATCGACTCAGAACAGAAGCTGCGCATTCTTCGCGACATCCACGCCACCACGCCGGTGAGCGAAGAAGAGGCCGACTGGGCGGTGCGCGCCGGCTATGCGACGCACGCGGAAGACGCGGATATCGATCTGACGCACGAGGGGCGCAAGGCGCTTGATGACGGGCAGGTGTGACGCGATGTAGGCCGGCACAATGTAGTGGCGCGGCGACACGAACGAGAGTCCTGGCGCCTGGTTGCGATAGTCGATTCGTTTGCCGCAGAAGCGGAGCTACTGGTTTTAAACAGCCCAGGGCGCAGGCGCGCAGCCAACGTTTAAATCGGGGTGCGTGCAGTCGCGAGCTCGTAAACTGGAGCACAGTCCGGGTGCGCGCCACGCGCCGCCAGGCGCGGTTAGTGCATCCGCAATGCTCCAACGTCACCCAACAAAAAAGCCCCGCAGTGCGGAGCTTCTTGTCGTTGGCGTCCCCACGGGGATTCGAACCCCGGTGTCCACCGTGAAAGGGTGGTGTCCTAGGCCTCTAGACGATGGGGACGCATAAACGAACAACCCCGTTGTTAGCTTGCGGACGGCCTATTGTCCGAAAGTTGGTGGAGCCAGGCGGGATCGAACCGCCGACCTCCTGCATGCCATGCAGGCGCTCTCCCAGCTGAGCTATGGCCCCGCGATGCTGCGAGCCGACAATGATAGCGATCTGCAACCGGGTTGGGAAGAGGTGCGGATACATTTTTTTCATGCGGTAACGCGCCAGCGTTCTGATCGGCCTACGCGCTGTGTCGTGTCGCGCACTGGGTGCGGCGCTTCCCTTTGTCGCTGATCTCGTCGGCAGGCAACACGCGTCAGGTGTGTCCTGCTTTGTGCATCGCGTTAGCCAAGCGTGTTGCGATGCGCAGCTGATCTCGAAACTTTTCCTGTCTGGTTTTTTGTTTCGCGGAACCTGTAGTCGTTTGTGGCGCGCTAGTGAGTGCGTGGCGGGTTGCAGCCACAAGGGTGCACATCATGCCCGAACGCTAGTGCAAAGCGGAAAAAGGCAATTTCGTGCGCTGCGTCCAAGTGCTGTTCTCGTCGCTGCGTCGCTGCAGCGGTGACAAGCGAGGTGACGTGTGCAGCAGCGTGCATATCGTCTGCTCTGCTTGAAAGGCGAGGGCGCACGCAAATGCGCACGTGGTGAAGTCTTACTCCGGCGCGGCGCGGCTCGGCTCGGCGCGTCGTGGTCGCAGCGCCAGGTCATGCACACGCAATCGGAATCACGCACTTCGACCGCTCTTGCGACTCCGGCCAGCTTCGAAAACGCTTCAACACGCAATCCCACAACGCGCGTCGCCAGTGAGGCATCACCACACTGCTCTGGCACATCTGGCAAAAATTGCACGCAAGAAAAAAGCCCCGGCAATGCCGAGGCTTTTTGATGATTGGCGTCCCCACGGGGATTCGAACCCCGGTGTCCACCGTGAAAGGGTGGTGTCCTAGGCCTCTAGACGATGGGGACGCGTATCAAACCTGGTTGTCTATTCCAGACGGCCTATGTCCGGAACTTGGTGGAGCCAGGCGGGATCGAACCGCCGACCTCCTGCATGCCATGCAGGCGCTCTCCCAGCTGAGCTATGGCCCCACGAAACTGAGAACGAAATGATAGCGATGCGTTAACGTTCGCGCAAGCGCTTTTTCATGCCGAATGAGACGCGGCGTGCGCCGTGCTCAGTTGACGCCGTGCAGATCGCGCAGCTGCGTCGGGCGCGCGCCAAAGTACGCGGCGAGATCGGCGATGTCCTGGTCGCTCAGCGCGGTGGTCTGCGCGGTCATCAACGGATGCTGGCGATCGCCGCTGCGATAGGCCTGCAATGCATGTGCAAGGTAGTCGCCGTACTGGCCGCCGAGCTTGGGATAGGTCGGGTCCAGCGGCACATTGCCATCGGCGCCGTGGCAATCGACACAGCTCTGGCCGGTGGCCTTGCCTTTGGTATGCGCGAGTTTGTCGCCGGCTGCGGCGCGGCCGGTCGGCAGGCCGGCCGACGACCCCGAGCCATGCTCGCCGCTGGCATGACCGGCATCGCCGGCAGAGTGATCGGTGGATTCCACCTGGGACTGGGAACAGGCCGCCAACGACAGGGCAGCGACCAAGGCGATGGCTAGACGCGGAGCGTACAGGGCGTTCGGCATGTGGGCGCTTATTTGAGGGTGGACAGGTAGGTGGCGATGTCGGCGATGTCCTGCTCGGAAAAGCTTTGCGCCTGTGCCTGCATGGTCGGGTGTTTGCGCTTGCCCTGGCGGTATTCGGTCAGTGCCTGGGTCAGGTACTGCGCGGACTGGCCGCCGATCTTGGGCACGCGGTAGCTCGGGTAGGCGTTCTTGTAGCCGGTCACGCCGTGGCAGCCCTGGCAGGTGTACGCCAGCTGGCGGCCATTCCCGGCATTGCCCGAGGACGCGGGTGTGGCAGGCGTCGGCGCCGCGGCTGCAGGCGCAGGCGGTGTCGGAACCGATGGTGTTGCTGATGCGCCCCCAAACGGCAGGAAGACGACCAGAGCGAGACAAGCGGCGAGCGGCTGCGGGCGCATGGTTTCGTATCCGGAAGACTGGTATGAGTCCGCACGTGGGGGCGTTGCGGGCCGAACCGAGTATGCCTGCGATTTGGCCGCACGCAAACCGGGTGAATAGGCAATCTTGAACAGACCATGACCTTTGGCGCATTGGCGGCATGATGGCTTGGGTGGTTTACTTGCCTACAACACCTGTTCACGCATCCACTAGGACACGACGATGTCGCCACTCTCCTTCTTGCACGGCCGCAGCGGACCTTGCGCTGCGGCGCTGTTGATCACCACGAGCCTGTTGCTGGGCGGTTGCAAGGCTGGCGACAGTGCTGCCAAGCCGGCAGACAGCCAGAAGGCCGCAGATGCCGTGCCGGTGGAAACCGCCAAGGCAGCCCGTCGCGCGGTGGCTGCCAGCTACACCGGCACTGCGGCATTGGAGCCACGTGCCGAAGCGCAGGTGGTGGCCAAGACCTCCGGCGTGGCGCTGGCGGTGATGGTCGAGGAAGGGCAGAAGGTGTCGGCAGGCCAGGCGCTGGTACGGCTGGATCCGGACCGCGCGCATCTGGCGGTGGCGCAAAGCGAGGCGCAGCTGCGCAAGCTGGAAAACAGCTATCGCCGCGCCACGCAACTGGTCGGCCAGCAACTGGTCAGCGCCGCGGATGTGGACCAGCTCAAGTTCGATGTGGAAAACAGCCGCGCGCAGCATCGTCTGGCGTCGCTGGAACTGTCGTACACCACCGTGCAGGCACCGATTTCCGGTGTGATTGCTTCGCGCTCGATCAAGACCGGCAACTTCGTGCAGATCAATACGCCGATCTTCCGCATCGTCGACGACTCGCAACTGGAAGCCACGCTCAACGTGCCCGAGCGCGAGCTGGCCACGCTCAAGTCCGGCCAGCCGGTGACGTTGCTGGCCGACGCATTGCCGGGACAGCAATTCGTGGGCAAGGTGGACCGCATCGCGCCGGTGGTGGATTCGGGCAGCGGCACTTTTCGCGTGGTGTGCGCGTTCGGGGCTGGCGCGGAGGCGTTGCAGCCCGGCATGTTCGGGCGCATCCGCATCGACTACGACCAGCGCAAGGATGCCCTGGTGATTCCGCGGCTGGCGCTGCTGGATGACGGTGAGCCGGCAGTGTTCGTGGTGCGCAATGGCAAGGCCAGCCGGGTGCCGGTGAAGCTGGGCTATGCCGAAGGCCCATGGCTGGAAGTGCGCCAGGGCCTGAAGGAAGGCGACCAGGTCGTGACGGCCGGCAAGGTGGCGTTGCGCGATGGCACCGCGGTGCAGATCATCGGCCAGCCCGATCGCAAGCCGGTTGCAGCTGCCGCACCGGCAACGGCCGGCGACGAGAAGCGCTCATGACCGACCATCCCACCGGCCCGGTCCACGACCCGCACCTATCCGTAGCGCCGGGCGGCGGCCTGGTGGCGTTTGCCACACGCCGCCGCGTCACCATCGCGATGATCACGGTGACCATGTTGCTGTTCGGCCTGATCGCGCTGCGTAGCCTCAAGGTCAATTTGCTGCCGGACCTGAGCTATCCCACGCTCACCGTGCGCACCGAATACACCGGTGCGGCACCGGCGGAGATCGAGACGCTGGTGACCGAGCCGGTGGAAGAAGCGGTCGGCGTGGTCAAGAACCTGCGTAAGCTCAAGTCGATCTCGCGTACCGGGCAAAGCGATGTGGTGCTGGAGTTTGCCTGGGGCACCAACATGGACCAGGCCGGCCTGGAAGTGCGCGACAAGATGGAAGCCTTGTCGCTGCCGCTGGAAGCCAAGCCGCCGGTGCTGCTGCGCTTCAATCCATCGACCGAGCCGATCATGCGCCTGGTGCTGTCGCCCAAGCAGGCGCCGGCCTCAGACACCGACGCCATCCGTCAGCTCACCGGCCTGCGGCGCTATGCCGACGAGGATCTGAAAAAGAAGCTCGAACCGGTGGCCGGCGTGGCGGCGGTGAAGGTGGGCGGTGGTCTGGAAGACGAGATTCAGGTGGATATCGACCAGCAGAAACTGGCCCAGCTCAGTCTGCCGATCGACAACGTCATCACCCGGTTGAAGGAAGAGAACGTCAACATCTCCGGCGGCCGGCTGGAAGAAGGTTCACAGCGCTACCTGGTGCGCACGGTCAACCAGTTCGTGGATCTGGATGAGATCCGCAACATGCTGGTGACCACGCAGAGCAGCAGCAGCAGCGCAGCCGATGCAGCGATGCAGCAGATGTATGCCATTGCGGCGTCCACCGGTTCGCAGGCGGCATTGGCGGCCGCGGCCGAAGTGCAGAGCACCTCGGCCTCGTCCACCAGCAGCATCGCCGGCGGCATGCCGGTGCGCTTGAAGGACGTGGCGCAGGTGCGCCAGGGCTACAAGGAACGCGAGGCGATCATTCGCCTGGGCGGCAAGGAAGCGGTGGAATTGGCGATCTACAAGGAGGGCGATGCCAATACGGTGTCGACCGCCGCGTCGCTGCGCAAGCGCCTGGAGCAGATCAAGGCGACCGTGCCCGGCGATGTGGAAATCACCACCATCGAGGACCAGTCGCACTTCATCGAGCACGCGATCAGCGACGTCAAGAAAGATGCGGTGATCGGCGGCGTGCTGGCGATCCTGATCATCTTTTTGTTCCTGCGCGATGGCTGGAGCACCTTCGTGATCAGCCTGTCGCTGCCGGTGTCGATCATCACCACGTTCTTCTTCATGGGCCAGCTGGGCCTGAGCCTGAACGTGATGTCGCTGGGTGGGCTGGCCTTGGCCACTGGCCTGGTGGTGGACGATTCCATCGTGGTGCTGGAGAGCATCGCCAAGGCGCGCGAGCGTGGCCTGAGCGTGCTGGATGCGGCCATGGTGGGCACCCGCGAGGTGAGCATGGCGGTGATGGCCTCGACCCTGACCACCATCGCGGTGTTCCTGCCGCTGGTGTTTGTCGAAGGCATTGCCGGGCAGTTGTTCCGTGACCAGGCGTTGACCGTGGCGATCGCCATTGCGATCTCGCTGGTGGTGTCGATGACGCTGATCCCGATGCTGAGCTCGCTGAAGGGCGCGCCGCCCATGGCCTTCCCGGACGAACCCAGCCACCCGCAGTGGCAGCCGCAGCAGCGCTGGCTCAAGCCAGTAGCGGCTGGCCGCCGCGGCGCGGGTGCCAGCGTGCGCTATGCGTTTTTCGGCGCCGCCTGGGCGGTGGTGAAGGTCTGGCGCGGCGCCACGCGGGTGGTGGCACCGGTGATGCGCAAGGCCAGCGATATCGCGATGGCGCCGTATGGCCGTGCCGAACGCGGGTACCTGACCATGCTGCCGGCGGCATTGCGGCGGCCCTGGTTGGTGCTCGGGCTGGCAGGCGCCGCATTCGTCGGCACGGTGCTGCTGGTGCCGATGCTCGGCGCGGACCTGATCCCGCAGCTGGCGCAGGACCGCTTCGAAATGACGGTGAAGCTGCCCTCTGGTACGCCGCTGGCGCAGACCGACGCTCTGGTGCGCGAGCTGCAACTGGCGCACGACAAGGACCCGGGCATCGCCTCGCTGTATGGCGTGAGCGGTGCCGGCACACGGCTGGATGCCAACCCCACCGAAAGTGGCGAGAACATCGGCAAGCTCACGGTGGTGATGGCCGGTGGCGGCAGCCCCGCGGTGGAGGCAGCGGCCACCGAGCGCCTGCGCAGCAGCATGACGGCGCATCCGGGCGCGCAGGTGGATTTCGCGCGGCCGGCCCTGTTTAGTTTTTCCACGCCGCTGGAAGTGGAGTTGCGCGGGCAGGATCTGGGCGAGCTGGAGCAGGCTGGCCAGAAACTGGCGCAGATGCTGCGTGCCAACGGCCACTACGCGGACGTGAAGTCGACCGTGGAAGAGGGCTTCCCGGAAATCCAGATCCGCTTCGACCAGGAGCGCGCCGGTGCGCTGGGCTTGACCACGCGGCAGATCGCCGATGTGATCGTCAAGAAGGTGCGCGGCGATGTGGCCACCCGCTACAGCTTCCGTGATCGCAAGATCGATGTGCTGGTGCGTGCGCAGCACAGCGACCGTGCCAGCGTGGACGCGATCCGCCAGTTGATCGTCAACCCAGGTAGCAGCCGTCCGGTACGCCTTGCTGCGGTCGCCGAGGTGGTGGCGACCACCGGGCCGAGCGAGATCCATCGCGCCGACCAGACCCGCGTGGCGATCGTGTCGGCGAGCCTGCGCGACATCGACCTGGGCGGTGCGGTGCGCGAAGTGGAAACGTTGGTGCGTAACGACCCGCTGGCGGCTGGCGTGGGCATGCACATCGGCGGGCAGGGCGAGGAACTGGCGCAGTCGGTGAAGTCGCTGCTGTTCGCGTTCGGTCTGGCGATCTTCCTGGTCTACCTGGTGATGGCCTCGCAGTTCGAATCGCTGCTGCACCCGTTCGTCATCTTGTTCACCATTCCGCTGGCGATGGTCGGCGCGGTACTTGCGCTGCTGATGACCGGCAAGCCGGTATCGGTGGTGGTGTTCATTGGCCTGATTTTGCTGGTGGGCCTGGTGACCAAGAACGCGATCATCCTGATCGACAAGGTCAACCAGCTGCGCGAGGAAGGCGTGGCCAAGCGTGAAGCGCTGATCGAAGGGGCGCGTTCGCGCCTGCGGCCGATCATCATGACCACGCTGTGCACCTTGTTCGGCTTTTTGCCGCTGGCGGTGGCGATGGGCGAGGGGGCGGAGGTGCGGGCACCGATGGCCATCACCGTGATCGGCGGGTTGCTGGTGTCCACGCTGCTCACCTTGCTGGTGATTCCGGTGGTCTACGACCTGCTGGATCGCCGTGCCGATGCGTACTACCTGGAGCGCGGCCGGCGCATGGCGCGTCAGCGCGCACCGGCCGGCCACAGCGACGGGCTGGAGGCAGTATGAGCGTTGCCGCCTTCAGCATCCGTCGCCCGGTCACCACCATCATGTGCTTCGTGTCGCTGGTGGTGGTGGGGCTGATCGCCGCATTTCGCCTGCCGCTGGAGGCGCTGCCGGATATTTCCGCGCCGTTCCTGTTCGTGCAGTTGCCGTACACCGGCTCCACGCCGGACGAGGTGGAGCGCAACCTGGTGCGGCCGGCCGAAGAAGCGTTGGCGACAATGACCGGCATCAAGCGCATGCGCTCGACCGCCACCGCCGACGGCGCCAACATCTTCATCGAGTTCTCCGATTGGGACCGCGATATCGCCATTGCCGCCTCCGACGCACGCGAGCGGCTGGATGCGATTCGCGACGATTTCCCCGAGGATCTGCAGCGCTTCCATATCTTTAAATGGTCCAGCAGCGATGAGCCGGTACTCAAGGTGCGGCTGGCCAGCCAGGCCGATCTGACCGGCGCGTACGACATGCTCGACCGCGAGTTCAAGCGGCGCATCGAGCGGATTCCGGGCGTGGCCAAGGTGGAAATCTCCGGCGCGCCGCCGAATGAAGTGGAGATCGCGATCGCGCCGGACCGGCTGACTGCGCATGACCTGAGCCTCAACGATCTGAGTGAGCGGCTGGGCAAGCTCAATTTCTCGGTTTCGGCCGGGCAGATCGACGACAACGGCCAGCGCATCCGCGTGCAACCGGTGGGCGAATTGCGCGACCTGCAGGAGCTGCGCGATCTGGTGCTCAGCGCTAAGGGGCTGCGCCTGGGCGACATTGCGCAGGTGCGGCTCAAGCCCACGCGCATGAACTACGGCCGGCGCCTGGATGGGCGCCCGGCGATTGGCCTGGACATCTACAAGGAGCGCAGCGCCAACCTGGTGGAAGTCTCCAAGGCGGCATTGAAGGAAGTCGAAGACATCCGCGCCGAACCGGCCATGCGCGACGTGCAGGTCAAGGTGATCGACAACCAGGGCAAGGCGGTGACTTCGTCATTGGCGGAATTGGCCGAGGCCGGTGCGGTTGGTCTGCTGTTGTCGATCACGGTGCTGTTCTTCTTCCTGCGCCACTGGCCGTCCACGCTGATGGTCACGCTGGCGATCCCGATCTGCTTTGCGATCACGCTGGGCTTCATGTACTTCGTCGGCGTCACGCTCAACATCCTGACCATGATGGGCCTGCTGTTGGCCGTGGGCATGTTGGTGGACAACGCGGTGGTGGTGGTGGAAAGCATCTACCAGGAGCGCGAGCGCATGCCGGGCCAGCCGCAATTGGCAGCGTTGTTGGGCACGCGTAGCGTGGCGATTGCACTCAGCGCCGGCACGCTGTGCCACTGCATCGTGTTCGTGCCGAACCTGTTTGGCGAAACCAACAACATCAGCATTTTCATGGCGCAGATTGCGATCACCATTTCGGTGTCGTTGCTGGCCTCGTGGTTGGTGGCGATCAGCCTGATCCCGATGCTGTCGGCGCGCATGAAAACGCCGCCGCTGGTGACCTCCGAGCGCGGCGTGATCGCACGGCTGCAGCGGCGCTACGCCAAGGTTTTGGCCTGGACGCTGGCGCACCGCGGCTGGAGCGTGGCCGGCATCCTGCTGGTCAGTGCAATCAGCCTGGTGCCGATGAAGCTCACCAAGGTCGATATGTTCGGTGGCGACGGCGGCAACGAGGGCTACATCCAGTATCAGTGGAAGGGCTCCTATACGCGCGAGCAGCTGGGCGATGAGATCGCGCGGGTGGAAAACCACCTGGAAGCCAACCGCGCCAAATATCACATCACCCAGATCTATTCGTGGTTTAGCGAGGTGGAAGGCAGCAACACCGTGGTGACCTTCGACGCGACCAAGGTCAAGGACCTGCCACCGCTGCTGGAGCAGATTCGCAAGGAGTTGCCGCGTTCTGCGCGTGCCGATTACAGCATCGGCAACCAGGGCGATGGCGGGAGCGGCAATCAGGGCGTGCAGGTGCAATTGGTGGGCGATTCCACCCAGGCACTGCAGGAGTTGGCCGACGAGGTGGTGCCGCTGCTGGCGCAGCGCAAGGAATTGCGCGACGTACGCGTGGATACCGGCGATCGCACCAGCGAGCTGGCGATCCGCGTGGATCGCGAGCGCGCGGCCGCGTTCGGCTTCAGTGCGGAGCAGGTGGCGAGCTTCGTCGGGCTGGCCTTGCGTGGCACGCCGCTGCGCGAGTTTCGCCGTGGCGACAACGAAGTACCGGTGTGGGTGCGTTTTGCCGGCGCCGAGCAGAGCAAACCCGAAGATCTGGCAGGCTTCACCGTGCGCACCAAGGATGGCCGCAGCGTGCCGTTGCTGTCGCTGGTGGATGTAAAAATCCGCCCGGCCGCCACCCAGATCGGCCGCACCAATCGGCAGACAACCCTGACCATCAAAGCCAATCTCGGCACGAAAGTCACCGTGCCGGAAGCGCGCGCTGCGATGGAGCAACCGCTCAAGGCGATGCAGTTTCCGGCCGGTTACAGCTACACCTTCGACGGGGGCGATTATCAGGACGACGGCGAGGCGATGGGCCAGATGGTGTTCAATCTGGTGATTGCGTTGGTGATGATCTACGTGGTGATGGCAGCGGTGTTCGAGTCGCTGCTGTTCCCGGCGGCGATCATGAGCGGCGTGTTGTTCTCGATCTTCGGGGTGTTCTGGCTGTTCTGGATCACCGGGACCTCGTTCGGCATCATGTCCTTCATCGGCATCCTGGTGCTGATGGGCGTGGTGGTGAACAACGGCATCGTGATGATCGAGCACATCAACAATCTGCGCCGCCGTGGCATGGGGCGCACGCAGGCGTTGATCGAAGGCTCACGTGAGCGTTTGCGGCCGATCATGATGACCATGGGTACCGCGATCCTGGCGATGGTACCGATCTCGCTGACCAGCACCACCATGTTCAGCGACGGCCCGCCGTATTTCCCGATGGCGCGCGCCATCGCTGGCGGCCTGGCATTTTCGACGGTGGTGAGCTTGCTGTTCCTGCCGACCATCTACGCCATCCTGGATGACATGAGCAGCGGCGCGGCGGCATTGGTGCAGCGCGCGCGTGGTGTACGGAAGGCGATGCCGCCGGAGGCTGCGTTGGAGTCTTGATTCATTAAAAAGATACGACCGACGGCTGGCAACCGCTGCACGCCGAATGGCAGCAAAGGTGCTTCAAGCCCCTCTCCCGTCGGGAGAGGGGTTGGGGTGAGGGTACGGATTTCCCGAATACGACTAGGCAGCGTGCCTGCCTGCGGTTTGCTGGCTTCGGTGAGGGCGGCAGCGCGGCCGGGGCTCGGCTCCTCGGCTCGGCAGACATCCTGTCTGACTCGCCGCCGCGGCACATCCCTGTGCCGCTCTCCGCCAATCCCCGGCCACGCTGCCGCTTCGGCGGCGTCGTTGCCGTGAGTTAGCTGATCTTGAGGACAGTCAGGACGGGCGGCTTGAAGCCCCTCTCCCGTCGGGAGAGGGGTTGGGGTGAGGGTACGGATTTCCCGAATACGACCAGGCAGCGTGCCTGCCTGCGGTTTGCTGGCTTCGGTGAGGGCGGCAGCGTGGCCGGAAATCGGCTCTTCGGCTCGGCAGACATCCTGTCTGACTCGCCGCCGCGGCACATCCCTGTGCCGCTCTCCGCCAATCCCCGGCCACGCTGCCGCTTCGGCGGCGTCGTCGCCGTGAGTTAGCTGATCTTGAGGACAGTCAGGACGGGTGGCTTGAAGCCCCTCTCCCGTCGGGAGAGGGGTTGGGGTGAGGGTACGGTTCCCCGAATACGGTCGGGCACCTGCCTGTGGTTTGCTGGCTTCGGTGAGAGCGGCAGCGCGGCCGGAAATCGGCTCCTCGGCTCGGCAGACATCCTGTCTGACTCGCCGCCGCGGCACATCCCTGTGCCGCTCTCCGCCAATCCCCGGCCACGCTGCCGCTTCGGCGCGTCGTTGCCCTGAGCTAGCTGATCTTGAGGGAAGACGGCAGGGCCGAAAATGCTCGGTTTTTGGCCGGCAGGCAAATAGATATCTGCCTCCGCCTCAGGCAGCAAGGCAACGAGGCAACCATCAAAGGCTAGCCCGAGCAGGCCTCGCGGAAATCGCTGCTCTCCGTTCCGCCAATACAGGAACATTCGAAGAGTGGTCCGCGGGCGCCGGGGCAGGACCTTACACGACAAGGATGTCGTGTAAGAGCCCCCATGGATGGGTTCACGGCGTGTCCTGCCCCGGCGCCCGCGGGCCGCTCCACCCAAAAAATCGAGGCGCCAGCTAACCAGCTTTCCTCAACCAAAGAAATCAAGGCGCCAGCAAACCGGGCTTTCCTCAATCAAAACTAAAGCGCCAGCTGATCAGCTTTGCTCAGCCAATCAACTTTCGTCAGCCAACCAGCCTTCTCAAGCCACTCGGCTTTCCCAACACGCGGGATGCAGTCCCGAACATCAGCCCGCACGCACCTGCCGCACGATCGCCGCAGCCTTGGCCGAGCTTTCCTTGACCTTGTCCCACTGACCTTGCGCCAGCCAGTCCTTGGGCACCATCCACGAGCCGCCGATGCACAGCACGTTCGGCTGCGACAGGAATTCGGCGGCATTGGCTTCGCTGATGCCGCCAGTGGGGCAGAGCTTGAGCTCGGACAGCGGGCCGGCCAGGCCCTTGAGCATCTGCAGGCCGCCCACAGCGGTGGCCGGGAACAGCTTGCACACGCGGAAGCCCAAGCCCATCAGGGTCAGCAGTTCGGTTGGGGTGGCAGCGCCGGGCACGGCCGGGATCGGCGCGTCGGCCAGCAGGCGTGCCAGCGGCGCCGGCGTGCCGGGCGTGACCAGGAAGTCTGCACCGGCATCCACCGACTGGCGCAGCTGCAGTTCGCTCAGCACCGTGCCGGCACCGATCACGATGTTGGGCAGTTCGCGCTTGAGCATCGCCAGCGCTTCGATCGCGACCGGGGTGCGCAGGGTCAGTTCGATGGCAGGCAGGCCGCCTTCGAGCAGTGCGTCGGCCACGCGGCGCGCCTGGTCCAGCGTGTCGACGGTCACCACCGGCAGGATGCCGGCGTCGCGCAGCAGCTGTTCAGCGGTGTTTTGGGTCTGGGCAATCGTCATTGCAACTCCTGGAGACGGCGACCGCCTGGGCGGTCGCAGAGAGGGAAGGGGATCAGGCGTCCTTGGACTCGTGAGGCGCCGCGGCAGCGGCCGCATCGGCGCCCAGTTCGTACTCGGCGTCGTAGCTCCACAGCGCACCGTCCGGATGGGTTGGGCCGCAGGAAATCGAGATCGCGCCCTGGTCGGCCGGGCCGACGACCTGGCGGTTGATCGCAAACAGGTTCCGGCCCAGGTCGTTGCCGGCCACGGCGGTGTTGGGTGCAACCTCGCGCGATGCCCATTCTTCGGCCGAGACCAGCACTTCCAGCGTGCCGGCTTCGCCGTCCAGGCGCACCATGTCGCCTTCGCGGACACGCCCGATCGGGCCGCCACGCGCGGCTTCCGGCGTCATGTGGATCGCGGCCGGGAACTTGCCCGAGGCACCGGACAAACGGCCGTCGGTGACCAGTGCCACGCGGCGGCCCTGGTTCTGCAACAGGCCGAGCAACGGGGCCATCGAATGCAGCTCCGGCATACCGTTCGCACGCGGGCCCTGGTAACGCAGCACCACCACGAAGTCGTGCGGCAACACACCGGCCGCATGCAGCTTGTTGAGCACCTGCGGGGTGTCGATCACCACGGCAGGCGCTTCGATCTTGCGGTGCTGGGGCTTGACCGCCGACAGCTTGATCAGCGAGCGGCCCAGGTTGCCGCGCAGCAGGCGCAGGCCACCTTGCGATTCGAATGCATCGCTGACCGGGCGTGCCACGCTGTCATCGGCGGTGGTCGCCGTGCCGGGCACATAGATGACCTTGCCGTCCTGCAAACGCGGCTCGTTGGCATAGGCACGCATGCCGCCTTCGACCACGGTGGGCAGGTCGTCGTGCATGTAGCCGGCGTCCATCAGTTCGCGGAACACGAATGCCGTGCCGCCAGCAGCCTGAAAGCGGTTCACGTCGGCTTCGCCGTTCGGGTAGACGCGGGTCAGCAGCGGCACGGTCTGCGAGATCAGATCCATGTCGTCCCAGGTCAGCACGATGCCCGCCGCACGCGCCACGGCGATCCAGTGGATGGTGTGGTTGGTGGAGCCGCCGGTGGCCATCAGGGCGACCACGGCGTTGACGATCGCGCGTTCGTCGATCAAACGGCCGAACGGGCGGAAGTCCTGGCCTAGCGCGGAGATCGCCAGCGCCCGCTCGGTGCCCTCACGGGTCAGCGCATCACGCAACGGCTGTTCGGGATTGACGAACGAGGCGCCGGGCAGTTGCACGCCCATCGCTTCCAGCAGCACCTGATTGGAGTTGGCGGTGCCGTAGAAGGTGCAGGTGCCGGGCGAGTGGTAGGAGGCGGATTCGGCTTCCAGCAACTCGGCACGGGTGGCTTCGCCCGCGGCGTAGCGCTCGCGGACCTCGGCCTTCTGCTTGTTGGGAATGCCCGGGCTCATCGGGCCGGCCGGCATGAACAGCGCCGGCAGGTGGCCGAAGGCCAAGGCGCCGATCAACAGGCCCGGCACGATCTTGTCGCACACGCCCAGATAGACCACCGTATCGAACATGTCGTGGCTGAGGCCGATGGCTGCGGCCTGGGCGATGTTGTCGCGCGAAAACAGCGACAGCTCCATGCCGGCGCGGCCCTGGGTCACGCCGTCGCACATCGCCGGCACGCCGCCGGCGACCTGCGCGGTGGCGCCGAGCGCACGCGCGGTGTCGCGGATCATCTGCGGGTAATGCTCGAACGGCTGATGCGCCGAGAGCATGTCGTTGTAGGCGGTGATGATGCCCAGGTTCGGCGTGGCCGCGCCGCGCAGGCGCGACTTGTCGGTCGCCTCGGAGGCCGCAAAACCGTGCGCGAGATTGCCGCAACTCAGGCGGCTACGGAACGGGCCTTCACGCAGGGCGGCATCAAGGCCGGCCAGGTACGCCGTGCGCGAGGGCGCGCTGCGCTTGCGGATACGGTCGGTGACAGCTTGGATGTTCGGATGCAGGCTCATTGGCTACCGGCTATGAGAAACAGGGGGAAGGTGTTCAATGGCAGCCCGGCATCAGGCGATGCGGGCCGCCGCGGTGTCGCAACGTGGGCGAGTGCTTGCACGCCATCAGCATGACCAAGCCACCCAGCCGAGGTCCCGACATCCATTAACTGCACCAATGCACCCGCAGGCGCGGGCCAGGCTGCTGCAGCGCGACCCGGATCGGGTATTCGCTGATGTCCTGGCCTGCCAACGCCGCCTGCAGCACATCGAGCTTCTGCTTGCCGCGCAGCAACAGCAGGCGCGTGGGAATCGGCGCCAACCCGGCCGGGGTCAAGGTGATACGCAGCGGCCACTGGTTGGCACCGGGGCAGCCGGTGGCGTCCAGCGACGCGTACGGCTGCGGGCTGGCCAGGGCCTTGGGTAGATCGGTCGAGCCGGGGAACAGCGAGGCGGTATGCCCGTCGCCGCCCATGCCCATCACCGCCAGGCAGGCCGGTTCGGCATGCGTGGCCTGCAGGTTGGCGGTATGCACGCACTCGGGCAGCTGCTTGCCCGGGCGCACCAACGGGATGAAGGTGGCCGCCGGTGCATGGTCCAGGAAGCTCTGCTTGACCAGCCAGGCATTGCTGTCCTGGTCCTGTGGCGAGAGCCAGCGCTCATCGACCAGGCCCACTTCGACCCGCGACCAATCCAGCGGGCGGTGCGCCAGCGATTCGTACACCGGCGCCGGGGTGGTGCCGCCGGACAGCAGCATGCGCGCCTGGCCGCGGCGCGAGATTTCCTGTTCCAGCAGGTCGGCCATTTCGCTGGCCACCGCTTCGGTCCATTCGTCAAGGTCGTCGTAGCGCACCAGGCTGATGCGGTCGTTGTCCTGCAAACTCATCGCTGCTCTCCCGGCAATGCGCGTTCGGCGTCCACCGCGTAGGCCGCTGCACCCAGCAGGCCGGCATGCGGATGCATCACCGCCAGCGAAGGCACCCGCGACATGATCGCGGAGAAACGGCCCTTGTGTTCGAAGCGCTGGCGGAAGCCGGAATGCTGCAGCGAATCCAGCACCTTGGGCACCAGCCCGCCAGTGAGGAAGACGCCATCCCAGGCACCCTGCATCAGCACCATGTCACCGGCGATCGCGCCGAAGATGGCGCAGAACAGATCGATGGTGCGCGAGGCACGCGGGTCGCCGGCGGCGGCACGTGCAGTGATGTCCTTGGGCTCCAGCGGGCCGGGGTCGATGCCGCCAATCTCGCTCAGCGCGCGGTGGATGTTGACCAGGCCCGGGCCGCAGATCAGGCGCTCGTTGGAGACCCGGCCGAACTGCTCGGACAGGATCTCCAGCACGCGAATCTCTTCCGGCGTGCCGGGCGGAAAGCTGACATGGCCGCCTTCGGTTTCCAGCGGAAAACAGCGCCCGTTGCGGATGATCAGGCCTCCCACGCCCAGCCCGGTGCCCGGGCCGATCACGCCGTAGTTGCGCGGCTGCTCGATCGGTGCCGGGCGCCAGCTGGCGCCGCCCACCTGCACCACGTCCTGCGGGCGCAGCAGGCTGATCGCCATGGCTTGCGCGGCGAAGTCGTTGATCAGGTGTAGCGTGCTGAAGCCCAGCATGGTGGCGGTGCGCGAGCGCGAGATCACCCACGGATGGTTGGTGATGCGGGCTTCGTCGCCATCCACGCGGCCGGCCACCGCGAACACGCCCTTGGTGGCCTGCACGCCGATCTGGTCCAGGTAATAGCGCGCGGCCTCGCCCAGTGAGCCAAACTCGACCACCGCGAACTCACGGCAGGTGTCGTCCAGCAGCGGTACCGAGGCATCGATGTCGGCCAGCGCAAAGCGCGCGTTGGTGCCACCGATGTCGGCAACCAGCACCGGCTTGGAAGGAGCGGTCATGCGTTGTTTCCCTGTGCGTCGGTGGCTGGGGGCAGGAACGGTGCGGCGGTCTCGGGGCCCCAGCTACCGGCCGGATACGGCTGCAGCGGGAGCTGTGCGTCCGACCAGGCATCGCTGACGCTGTCGATCCAGGCCCAGGCGGCCTTGACCTCGTCATCGCGCACGAACAGCGCCGGGTTGCCGTTGAAGGCATCCACGAACAAGCGTTCATACGCGATACGGCGGTGCAGGCCGGTGGGCACGGACAGCTCCAGTTCCAGCGGCTGCAGTTCGATCGCACCCCATTCCGGGCCGGCCAGGCTGCTCATCAGGCCCAGCTCGATGTTTTCCTGCGGCTGCAGCTGGAAGGTCAGGCGGTTGGGCACCGCGTTCTGGCGGTCCGGGCGCTCGAACAACCAATGTGTCACCGGCTTGAGCGTGACCACGATGCGCGTGGAGCGTTCGGCCAGGCGCTTGCCGGTGCACAGGTGGAACGGCACGCCGGCCCAGCGCCAGTTGTCGATGTGCGCGGTGACCGCGACGAAGGTTTCCACATCGCTGCCTTCCGGCGGGTGGTAGGCCTGCGCCGGCTCGCCGTTGATGCTGCCAGCGGTGTAGCGGCCACGCACGCTGTCGTGCGCGGCGTGCTCGGCGGTCATCGGGCGCAAGGCGCGTAGCACCTTGACCTTCTCGTCGCGGATGCGGTCAGCTTCCAGCGAGGCTGGCGGCTCCATGGCCACCAGGCACAGCAACTGCAGGATATGGCTCTGCACCATGTCGCGCAGCGCGCCGGAGCGGGCGTAGTAGGCATCGCGCCCGTCCACGCCTTCGCTCTCGGCCACCAGGATCTGCACCGATTCGATGTAGGTCCGGTTCCACACCGCTTCCAGCAAGGTGTTGCCGAAGCGCAGCGCCACCAGGTTCTGCACCGCGGCCTTGCCCAGGTAGTGGTCAAGACGGAACACGCGGTCTTCGTCGATCAGTGCGCCGATCGACTGCAGGATCTCGCGGGCGCTGTCCGAATCGTGGCCGATCGGTTTTTCCAGCATCAACCGGTGCGGTGCGGCCAGCGCGCCGCCCAGGGCCAAACCCTGGCAGGTGCTGATGTACAGGCCCGGCGGAATCGCCAGATAGCTCACGCACTGGCGGCTGGCCAGTTCGCGCACTGCCTCAGCCACCGATTCGGCGTTGCGCAGGTCCACCGAGCGGTAGTCGACGCGCTGCAGCAGCGCCTCGATCTGCGCGGCGGTGGCAATCGGCAGCGCCTGGGCCAGGCGCGGGCGCAGGACCTCGCGGAAGGCGTCGGTGTCGTGCGGCGACAGGGCCAGCGCACGGATGCGGAAGTCCTCCGGCAACAGGCCGTCGACAAACAGGCGCAGCAGGGATGGGAAGAGATAGCGCTGGGCGAGATCGCCGGTGGCGCCGAACAGGATCAGGGTGTTGTGCATGGACCGAGTTTCAGATTCTGGAGACATCGTTATCAGCGGCTTGGCGGGAAGGCGCCGGAGATGCCGGCGGTCGGTACGTCTGTTCCTGGCGACACTTGCGTGCGCGCAGCGGGGGATGGACGCTGACGCCCAATCCCCGATTGTTGCAGCAAGTGACGGTCAGCGGTTAGCGCTGGAGCGGTATACCTGTACCTGCGCGGCGGCATGATCGGCCTGGCGCAGTTAGAAACGCTGTCCAGATGGACGGCGTGAGTTGGTGGCTGCATGGTCCCTCCCGAGATCGATGTTGCCATGTGAAAACGATTACATGTCAGAATAAACCAATGCATTCGTTTGCAGGAGATTTCCTTGCAAGCGCTATGGCGTCACTACCATCGGGAGGGCCGAGGGTGGGGCGCACCACTCCTGTTGAGGCCGAAAGATGGCGAAAGTGCAGTTGGAAGGTGTCCGCAAGGTCTACGAGAACGGGCAGGTTGCCGTGCAAGGGGCCAGCTTCGAAGTCGCCGATGGCGAGCTGATGGTGCTGGTCGGGCCGTCCGGCTGCGGCAAGTCCACCTTGCTGCGCATGATCGCCGGGCTGGAGGACATCAGTGCGGGCACGCTGCGCATCGGCGACCGCGTGGTCAACGACGTGGCGCCGAAGGATCGCGACATCGCCATGGTGTTCCAGAGCTACGCGTTGTACCCGCACATGACCGTGGCCGAAAACCTGGCGTTCGGGCTCAAGCTGCGCGGCCATCCCAAGCAGGTGATTGCCGAGCGGGTGAACAATGCGGCCGAGTTGCTGGGCTTGACGCCCATGCTCGACAAGCTGCCCAAGGCGATGTCCGGCGGCCAGCGCCAGCGGGTGGCGCTGGGGCGCGCGATGGTGCGCGAGTCGGCGGTGTTCCTGCTCGATGAGCCGTTGTCGAACCTGGATGCAAAGCTGCGCCACAGCGTGCGCACCGAGATCGCGCAGCTGCATCGCAAGCTCGGCACCACCATGATCTACGTCACCCACGACCAGGTCGAAGCGATGACCCTGGGCCAGCGCATCGTGGTGCTCAAGGATGGTGTGATCCAGCAGATCGACAGCCCGATGGCACTGTACGACCGCCCGGCCAACCTGTTCGTGGCCGGCTTCCTCGGCAGCCCGGCAATGAACGTGCTGCAGGGGCGGCTGGATGCCCAGGACGGCCTGCATCTGGTGATGGCAGATGGCTGGCGCGTGCCGCTGGGCGCGGCGCAGATCGATCAGCGCTGGCTGGGCCAGGAGGTCGTGGTGGGCGTGCGCCCCGAGCACCTGCAGCCGTCAGCCGACGCGCAGTTGGGATTCGATGCACGTATCGATGTCATCGAACCGGTAGGCAACGAGATTTTCCTCAATCTCGACCGCGGCGGGCAGCCGCTGGTGATCCGTGTCACCCCGCAGGCGTTGCCGGCGGTGGGCGAGTCGCTGCGACTGGCCTTGCGCAGCGAAGCACTGCATTTCTTCGACCCGGCCAGCGGCGAACGCCTGACGACTTTGGCCTCCTGACACTGCGCGAGGGCGCTGCCGGCCTCGTGCAGAGGTCGGCAGGTGCTGCGCATGCATTGACTCGCTTGATGCCCGGCGAACGCGAGTCCGCCGCGTGCACGGGGATGGCTGCGGCGAAATGTCGCACCAGCCTGTGGAGCAGAATCGCTGCCCTTAGCGGGCCAGCCCGGGCAGGATCTGCAGCGGTCGGGCAGGGGAGGTGCCGGCGCTCAGCGTCATGCCTGCCTCAATTGCCAGCTCCAGCGGCAGCACCGCCAGCGCCAGGTTTTCGGCGCAACTGACCACACTGCCCACCTCAGCGCCGTCCAGGCGCACCGCATCGCCCGGCGCAACCGCAGCGTCGGTTTCCAGCAAATGCACCGCGCGTTTGGCCTTGCCCAGAAAATGCGTGCGCGCCACGATTTCCTGGCCTGGGTAACAGCCCTTTTTGACGCTGAACGCATGCAGCTGGTCCAACGCCAGCTGTTGCGGCGTCCACTGTTCGCGCTGCGCATCTGGCAACCGCACCAGCCCTAGCTGCAGGTCTGCGCGACGCCATGCGGCATCCATGTTCGGCAGATCGATAGGCGCTGCCAATGTGTCCGGCGCGCGCAACACCAGCGTGCGCGGCAAGGCAGGGCTGCCCATGTCCAGTTCGATCGCATCCGCACCCACGTCGGCATGTGCCGCCTGCGCGCGTGCGGGTGCGGCGAACGCGCCTTGTGCGGTCAGCGCAATGGCGGTGATGCGCAGCTTGCGCCGGAACACGAAACGGCCGAGCTGCGCGGCGATCTCGGCCGCGTTGCCATCGGGCAACAGCATCAGCAATTGCGCATCCTCATTACGCAAGAGTGCGAAGATGGCAATCACGCGCCCCTTCGCTGTCAGCCACGCATTCCATTGCCACTGCCCAATCGCCAGCGCTTGCACGTCATTGGCAAATTGGGCATGCGCGAACGCCACTGCATCCGAACCGCTCAAGCGGACGTATTGCATGTCGTGCAGGGAGCCAAAACCCTGTGGAATAAGATTCAGGTTGTCAGCCATGGAAGGGGAGGACTAAAATCGCAATGTTGTGAGACCACTATGATAGGCCATCCAACCCCCACCCCAGCGCAGGATTCCGAGACGCAGCCTTCTCCTCAGGAGCACATTCCCGAGAAGAAACCCCTGCCCAAGGAGATTGGTGGGCGCGACGGCCCTGAGCCAACGCGCTACGGCGACTGGGAAAAAAATGGACGCTGCATCGATTTTTGAGCAGCTTTTAGCCACAGCGGCCTAGTGCCGCCCAGCCGAGAAAACGAGCCCAGCGAATGGCGACCCGCGAACGTCCACTTTCCCCGCATCTTCAGGTGTATCGCTGGCAGATACAGATGGTGACCTCGATCCTGAATCGAGCCACCGGCATTGTTCTGTCCATCGGCGCCCTTGTGATTGCCGCCGCCTTGCTGACCCTCATGCTTGGCCCCGACCACTGGAATTGCTTCCGCGACATGGCGGCAGCCTGGTATGGACAGGTGTTCCTGTTCGGCTGGACCTGGTGCTTTGCCTTCCACCTGTTTGGTGGCCTGCGCCACATCCTGCAGGACTTTGGCCAGGGCTATGCCGTGCGCTCGTTCGTCAGCATCGGCTGGTTCTCGGTGATTTTGAGCTTCGTGCTGACCGCCGCCATCTGGGCGTACGTGCTGCTGTCCGGAGGTGCCGTATGAGCCGCTATAGAACCCCGTTGAAGAACGTGCGCGGCCTGGGCGCCGCCAAGACCGGCACCGAGCATTTCGTGGTGCAGCGTCTGACCGCCACCGCGCTGGTGCCGTTGTCGATCTGGTTCCTGATCTTCGTGTTGAGCCTGATCGGTGCCGACCACGCAGCGGCGAGCGCCGCGGTTGCCAAGCCGTGGAACGCGATCCTGCTGGTGGGCTTCCTCATTGCCTCGTTCTGGCATGCGCAGCTCGGCATGCAGGTGGTGCTGGAGGATTACGTGCACAACTCGCTGCTCGCCCTCGCGGCGCAGACCCTCGTGCGCTTTGTCGCCGTTCTAGGTGCCATCGTCAGCGTGTTTGCCGTGGCGCGTATCGCGCTAGGCATCGCCTGAGCCAGCGACCCAACAGGAATCCATAATTCGATGTCCGCTTACAAGATTACAGAACACAAGTACGACATGGTCGTGGTGGGCGCCGGCGGCGCCGGCTTGCGCGCGACCTTCGGCCTGGCCCAGAAGGGCCTGCAGACGGTCTGCCTGACCAAGGTCTTCCCGACCCGTTCGCACACCGTGGCCGCGCAGGGTGGTATTTCCGCCGCGCTGGGCAATATGGGTGAGGACGACTGGCGGTATCACTTCTACGACACCATCAAGGGCTCCGATTGGCTGGGCGACCAGGACGCGATCGAGTACATGTGCCGTGAGGCGATCCCGGCCATCATCGAGCTCGAGCACTACGGCGTGCCGTTCTCGCGCACCGAAGAGGGCAAGATCTACCAGCGCCCGTTCGGCGGCATGACCACCAAGTACGGCGAAGGTCCGTCTGCGCAGCGCACCTGCGCCGCCGCCGACCGCACCGGTCACGCAATGCTGCATACGTTGTACCAGCAGTCGCTGGCGCACAACGCACGCTTCATGATCGAGTACTTCGCGCTCGACCTGATTTTCGACGAAGAAGGTGTGTGCCGCGGCGTGCTCGCGCTGGACATGGCCGAAGGTTCGCTGCACCTGTTCCGCGCCCACGGCGTGGTGCTGGCCACCGGCGGCTACGGCCGTGCCTACTTCAGCGCCACCTCTGCCCACACCTGTACCGGTGACGGCGGCGGCCTGGTGATGCGTGCTGGCCTGCCGATGCAGGACATGGAGTTCGTGCAATTCCATCCCACCGGTATCTACGGGGCGGGCTGCCTGATCACCGAAGGCGTGCGTGGCGAAGGCGGCATCCTGCGCAACAGCAACGGCGAGCGCTTCATGGAGCGCTATGCACCGCACTACAAGGATCTGGCCTCGCGCGACGTGGTGTCGCGTTCGATGACCATCGAGATCCGCGAAGGCCGTGGCGTTGGCGAGCACAAGGACCACATTCTGCTCGACCTGACCCACCTCGGCCCGGAAGTGATCAACGACAAGCTCCCAGGCATCGCCGAGAGCGCGCACATCTTCGCTGGCGTGGACGTGGCCAAGCAGCCGATCCCGGTGCTGCCGACGGTGCACTACAACATGGGCGGCATCCCGACCAACTACCACGGTGAGGTCGTGCGCAAGCAGGGCGACAACCCGGATGCGGTGGTGCCCGGTCTGTATGCGATCGGCGAAGCGGCTTGCGTGTCGGTACATGGCGCCAACCGTCTGGGGTCCAACTCGCTGCTGGATCTGGTGGTGTTCGGGCGTGCGGTGGCCAACCGCTGCGCGGAAACCGTCAAGACCAATCAGCCGCACAAGCCGCTGCCGTCCGATGCCTGCGACAAGGCGCTGGGCTTGCTGGACAAGTTGCGTCATGCCAATGGCTCCACGCCGACCTCGGTGATCCGCGACAACATGCAGCGCACCATGCAGTCGGACGCAGCGGTGTTCCGGACCAGCAAGACGCTGAAGGAAGGCGTCGACAAGATGGCCGAGATCTTCGCCACCTTCGAGGACGTCAAGGTATCGGACCGCTCGCTGGTCTGGAATTCGGACCTGATCGAGACCTACGAGTTGAACAACCTGCTGCTCAATGCAGTGGCGACGATCAACTCGGCCGAACAGCGCAAGGAAAGCCGTGGCGCGCACGCGCACGAGGATTTCCCGGACCGCGACGACGTCAACTGGCAGAAGCACACACTGGTCACCGTGGACGACAAGGGCCAGTGCGACTTCGAATACCGCCAGGTCCACATGTACACGCTGAGCAAGGAAGTGGACGTGGTTCCGCCGAAGCCGCGCGTCTACTGAGTGCCGATGCAGATGCCGCATTTCGCTCCTGCATCGCACCTGCCGTCCGGCCCTGAAGGGCAGGTCGGCAGCGTGGCGCCACAGTGCGAACGCGGCATGACGCACGCGCAGCGCCGGCAGTTCGCCGGCCGCTGCACTTCCGCATCGGTGGTGGCATCCATCGTCTTCAATTTCATGCGCACGCTGCGGTCTCCCATCGCACCGCGCATCGCCTGAGCCAACGAGAGCAGCTATGGCAGAGTTCACCCTCCCCAAGAATTCAAAGATCGGCAAGGGCAAGCATTACCCTGCACAAGGCGCCAAGAACAAGCGCACCTTCAAGGTCTACCGTTGGGATCCGGATGGCGACGCCAATCCGCGTACCGACAGCTATGAAATCGATCTGGACAAGTGCGGACCGATGGTCCTGGACGCGCTGATCAAGATCAAGAACGAGATCGACCCGACCCTGACCTTCCGCCGCTCCTGCCGCGAAGGCATCTGCGGTTCGTGCGCGATGAACATCGACGGCACCAATACGCTGGCCTGCACCAAGGCGATTGCCGCGTGTGGCAAGGCCGAGGTGCCGATCTATCCGCTGCCGCACATGAGCGTGATCAAGGATCTGGTGCCGGACCTGACGCATTTCTATGCGCAGTACGCCTCGATCAAACCGTGGATCCGTACCCAGACCCCGCCGCCGCCGGACCGCGAGCGCCTGCAGTCGCCGGAAGACCGCAAGAAGCTTGACGGCCTGTACGAGTGCATCCTGTGCGCGTGCTGCTCCACCAGCTGCCCGAGCTACTGGTGGAATGGCGAGCGCTACCTGGGCCCGGCGATCCTGCTGCAGGCCTACCGCTGGATCATCGACTCGCGCGATGAAGACACCGGTGCGCGCCTGGACGATCTGGAGGATCCGTTCAAGCTGTATCGCTGCCACACCATCATGAACTGCGCCCGCACCTGCCCTAAGGGGCTGAACCCGGCGCTGGCGATCGCCGAGATCAAGAAGCTGATGATGGCGCGCCGCGCCTGATCCTGGCGCTGATGTCCTGCTCAGGCAGGACGTCACCACAGCGGCACCGGCCCTCAGGTCTGGTGCCGCTGTCGTTTTCGGCCCGCTACAACGCGGGATGGAGAAAGAGATGGATGAAGACACACTGCTGAAAAAACTGCGCTGGCGTTGCCGGCGTGGCATGCGCGAGCTGGACCAATTGTTTGGCCGGTATCTGGACCGCCGATGGGCGCAGGCCCCTGCGGCTGAGCGCGCGGTTTTCCTACAGCTGCTGGATTGCGAAGACGATAAGTTGTGGCGCTGGTTCATGGGATACGAGGCTTGCCCCGATGCCGACAACGCCGCCCTTATCGCCGATATCCGCGCCATGCCGGCTTGACTGGCGCCCCTCGCGCGGGCTCGCCTGCGCGTTGAGCCTGATCACCGTTGCTGCACTGTGGGCCATTTGGCGGTCCGGCGTGCCGGTCTGGCTGGCCACGGGCTTGTCTGCGTATGGCGGTGTGATCGGCGCACGTACGATCTGGTTGCTGTTGCGCTCGCCAGTGCGGCAACTCGTTGTGCCGTGGACAGATGCGGCCGCCAGCGTGGATGGAGAACGCGTGGATGCGCTGCAGGTAACGTGGCGCGGGCCGATGGCGGTGGTGTCGTGGGCGCATCCGGGAGGCCGCCGCGTGCGGCTGCATTTCTGGCCGGACACGCTGCCAGCCGCGCAGCGACGTGAACTGCGTCTGGCCGCTCAGGCCCGTGCCATTTCGTCCCGGCGGTCGCTAGTGGCACCATAGCGTCCCTTTCCTGGTTGAACCGCATGTTCAAACCTATCCCGGTTGCCATCGGCTTGCGCTATCTCCGCGCCAAGCGACGCAATGGCTTCATCTCGTTTATTTCGATGGCGTCGATCCTCGGCATCGCCCTGGGCGTGACGGTGCTGATCACCACGCTGGCGGTGATGAGCGGTTTCCAGAAGGAAATCCGCGACCGCCTGCTGCAGATGGCCGCCCATGCCACGGTCAGCGCGGAAGGCGCGCCGATGCAGGATTGGCGTCACGCGGTCGAAGTGGCCAGCGCGGACCCGCGCATTGCCGGTGCCGCGCCCTATATCGAAACCGAATCGCTGCTGCAGGGCCCGCGCAAGCAACCGGCAATCGTGCGCGGTGTGATTCCGTCCGAAGAAGCCAAGGTCTCGGTGCTGGCCAAGAAGATGCAGCAAGGCTCGGTCGACAGCCTGACGCCGGGCTCCTACAACATCGTCATCGGCAAGGAGCTGGCGCTGTGGCTGGGTGTGGATGTCGGCGACAGCATCGTGGTGCTGCTCAGCGATACCCAAGCCACCCCATTGGGCGCGATGCCGCGGCTCAAGCGCTTCACCGTCAGCGGCATCTTCGAGGCCGGCTACAACGAGATCGATCGTGGCCTGGCCGTGGTGAACATGGAGGATCTGGCACGCGTGCTGCGCATGGATGGCGTCACCGGCGTGCGTCTGCGCCTGCACGACATGGATCAGGCGTTTACGGTGGCGCGCGATCTGGCCTTGAAATTACGTGGGCCGTATCGCGTGAGCGACTGGACCCAGGAAAACGCCAACCTCTATCACTCGTTGAAGATGGAAAAGACGGTGATGGGCATCCTGCTGTCGCTGATTGTGGCGATGGGCGCCTTCAACCTGGTGTCTTCGCAGGTGATGCTGGTAACCGACAAGCAAGCCGATATTGCGATCCTGCGCACGCTCGGGCTCTCGCCTGGCGGGGTGATGCAGGTGTTCATGGTGCAGGGCTCGTTGATCGGCTTCATGGGCACGATCATGGGGGTGATCGGCGGCATCGTGCTGACGCTCAACCTGGAGCGCATCCTGGGTGCCATCGAAGCAGTGTTCAGCGTCAAGCTGCTGCCCGAAGACGTGTATTACATCACCGGCTTGCCGACCGACATGCAGACGCAGGATGTTGTGGTGATCACCGTGGTCGCTCTGGTCATGAGCTTTTTGGCCACCTTGTATCCGGCATGGCGCGCCTCGCGCACCCAGCCCGCGGAGGCGCTGCGTTATGAGTAATGTTCCAGAGTCAGTGCTTGGAAAGACGCAGGCAGACCAGGGCGCGGCGGTGATTCGCGCCGAACGGCTGGGTAAGACCTACGCCGAAGGCAAGATGCGTACGCCGGTGTTCGATGGTCTGGATCTGTCGGTGGCGACCGGCGAAACCGTGGCGATCGTCGGCGCATCCGGTGCAGGCAAGAGCACCTTGCTGCACTTGCTCGGTGGGCTGGATATCCCGACCTCCGGCGAGGTGTATGTCGCGGGTCGGCGCATGTCTGCATTGTCCGATGGCGAGCGCGGCAAGCTGCGTAACCGCTCGCTCGGTTTCGTGTATCAGTTCCATCATCTGTTGCCGGAATTCACTGCGCTGGAAAACGTCATGATGCCGGTGCTGTTGTCCGGGCAGGACGTGGCGATCGCGCGCGGGCAGGCACTGCAGCTGCTGGAATCGGTTGGCCTGGGGCATCGGGTGAAGCACAAGCCCAGCGAATTGTCGGGTGGCGAGCGTCAGCGCTGCGCAGTGGCGCGGGCGTTGGTGAACAAACCGGGGTGTGTTCTGGGCGATGAGCCCACCGGCAACCTCGACGACAAGACGGCTGGCACCGTGTTCGAGCTGATGCTGGAACTCAATCGCGCCCAGCGCACGAGTCTGGTGCTGGTAACGCACGATCGCAGCCTGGCGCGACGTCTGGATCGCGTTCTTGAATTGCACCAAGGCAAGTTGCGCGAACTGGCGCCTTCGGCGGTGTAAGGCCTCTTGCCGTGTTCGGTGCGCAAAGGTGGTGCCGAACAATGCGGTGTAAGCAGGCTGGCAAGGCGGGGCGCAGGCATTCTTGCAGTCATTGCGAGAAACGATGCGATTCATTGGCACCGTAGGAGCGCGCTTGCGCGCGATGTGGATTTCCCGGTAACGACCCATCGCGCGCAAGTGCGCTCCTACGAAATCCGAGCGATCACTGCATGTGCGCACCGTGCGCGCCGCTCCGCTTGCCGTTTGGGGGGCGAACTTTGAGCGCATCGAACGATGCGCCTACGTTGCTGGACTACTCCCTCTACAACACGATTGAGGTAGACATCATTGCCGCCAGGATGGGAATGGGCTGCGCGGTTGGTGATGTGTGTTGTGCTGCATCGTGAGCTGCCTGATCGCACTGTGATTCGGCAGGCGTTGTGCGGACTACGCTGCTGTAAGAGTTAGCACCCAAAACCCACAACCCAGCGCCAAGCACGAAGCACTCAGCACCAACCAACAATCGCCAAGCACGTGCGACGCTGTCGTCGCCACGCACGTCCGGCCATAAGCGTGTAGCCGGACGTCTAGCCTTCCAAGGCGTCCCGGCCTCTAAGCAGCCAGGACCTGTTCGTCAGGGAATGATTCGCTGCGCACGCAGCCGGGTGAACAGTTCCAGGAATGCGGCACGGCTGTCGTAGAAGTCCAGAAAGCCCAATTCGCGGCTCTTGGTCATGTCGTTGACGCATTCGATCTCGCGGCCGAGGTCGGCATCGGTATGCCACCACGAGGCGAGACGGTTGACGTCCGGCTCCACCAGTCCGTGCTTCGCAGCCAGCTCCGCCCATTGCGCCGGTGCGGTGTCGCTTAGGCGTACTTCCAGCGGTTCGGGCGTCTGCGGGCAGGGCGCCGCTTCCAGGCCGAAGAATTTCGCAATCTCGCCCCACATCCAGCGCCAGCGAAAGACATCGCCATTGACGGTATTGAACGCCTGATTGCGCGCTGCCGGGCTCAGGCCGGCCCACGCCAGTTGCCGACCGAGCAGGCCGGCATCGGTCACATCGCTGAGGCTGTTCCATTGTGCCTGCGAGCCGGGGAACACGAACGGTTGCCCGGTGTGTTTGCACAGCGAGGCATACACCGCCAGGGTCACGCCCATGTTCATCGCGTTGCTGCCGTTGGCAATGCCAACCATGGTGTGCGAGCGGTGCACGCTCCAGCCGAAGCCGTGCTGTTCGGCATGCTGGAACAGTAGATCTTCGAGGGTGTAGTAGAAGTTCTCGCCAGGCTGGCGCGGTTCGCTTTCGCGGAACGGGGTTTCCGCCTTGCCACTGCCGTAGTTCTCGAAAGCACCCAGGTAGTGCTTGGTGCCGGTGACCAGCGCCATGTGCTGAAGCGGCGCCTCGCTCAAGCCATCGCACAGGTGTCGCATCATCGCGCCGTTGGCTTCGACGTTCTCGCGCTCGGTATCGCGGCGCGTCCAGGTGCAGAAGAACACGTGCGTGATCGGTAGCCCCTGCAGCGCAGTTTTGGTTGCCTCCGCATCGAGCAGATCGGCCGCTACCGGGATCACGCCTTCGTGCGACAGCGGGCGGCGCGCCAGGCCATAGACGGTCCAGCCGTCGGCGAGCAACACATTGGCGAGGTTGTAGCCGGAAATGCCGGTCACGCCGACGATCAGTGCAGCACCTTTACGCATGGGGGAACTCCTCGAAAACAGCGTCCACCATAGCGATGCGGCCATGAAATCAGGGCGAACGCAGGCCTGATTTCACTGCGAAATGAAGCACGTTTGTGGAACGGATCATTGCTGTGCCGCGTTTGTGCGCGGCATGCCGCGTGGCGGGTTTCGGCGCGTGTGGACGGTCGAGGCGCCAGCGGCGGCAGCGTGACGCGGATCGATCGCTGGCAGCATCCGCATCCTGCTCACCTGCGCTTGGCCGCGTGCATCGGCTCAAATGCGGAAGCGAAGGCTGTGATGCAACGCTTCGAGCGGTTGCTTTGCCTGCAAGCTCTCGCGCCATCTTCCTACCCGGCAACACGCCGAACGCTGCTGCCCGTCGTGGCAGACGATCGTTACGTTGAGCGATAGATCGGCAGCGCGCGGGCAATGGACATGGACGATGCAACGCATGCGGTGAGGCCGCTCGCTGGCGCCACCGTGGCGGTCGCAGCCGCGTTATTGCTGGGCGTGGTGGCATGTGCCTGGTCACCGGCGATGCTGCCGCGCACTGTCTACGGCAGTTGCCTGCTCACCGGCGCGGTCGGCCTTGCGGCGCTGCGCCGGTGGCCGCGGCGCTGGTTGTTGCTGAGCGCGGTGTGCGTGGCTGGATTTGGGCTGATGGGCTGGCAAGCGGCTGGAGTGCTGCGGGCGCAAGTACTGCCGGCCGATGAAGCGCGCGAATGGTTGGTGCAGGGAAGAGTGGTGGGCCTGCCCATCGCCGAGCCACGCCGCACGCGTTTCCAGCTGCGCCTGGCTGATGACCTGGCGCAGCCGCAAGCGCTGCGTGGCGCACTCCTGCAGGTAAGCTGGTACGACGACTTTGGTGCAGACACCATCGGCCCACGCGCCGCGTTGACGGCCGGCGCCACCTGGCAGCTGCGCCTGAAGCTGCGTGCCCCGCGCGGTCTGCGCAATCCGGGTGGCTTCGATGCCGAGCGGCAGGCGCTGGCGCAACGCATTGCTGCAACCGGCTATGTGCGCATGCCAGCTGCGGCCAGGCTGGTGACGCCGGCCAGTGGCGTGGATGCATGGCGCGAGCGCATGTCGGCGCGCATCGCGCACATCATCTCCGGGCCGGCGTCGCCTTACCTGCGTGCCTTGGCCTTGGGCGACACCCGCGGGCTCGACGATGCCGCGTGGGCGACCTTGCGTGCGACCGGGCTGAGTCACCTGATTGCGATTTCCGGCTTCCACGTCGGCCTGGTCGCCGCGTTCTGCGCGCTGCTGATCACTGCCGTGTGGCGCCTCTTGCCTGGCCTGGGAACGCGCGTGCCACGGCTGCATGCCGCTGCGGTGGCGGCGTTGCTTGGCGCCTCCTGCTATGCAGTGCTCGCCGGCCTTGCGCTACCAACGGTGCGCACCGTGTTGATGATCGCGGTGGTGGCGCTGGCCCGTGTGCTGCGTCGCCGCGCCAGCACTGCGCATATCCTGGCGCTGGCAATGTTGGCGGTGCTGCTGTGGGATCCGTTGAGCGTGTTGGTGGCCGGCTTCTGGCTCAGCTTCGCCGGGGTTGCGTGGCTGGTGTGGTGCCTGCCGGCTGACGATCGTTCAATGCTGCGCGGATTTCTGTCGGCGCAGGCGGTGGCGACCATTGGCCTGTTACCGTTGACGGTCAGCCTGTTCGGGCAGGCGTCGCTGGTGGGGCCGCTGGCCAATCTGGTTGCGATCCCGTGGTGGACCTTCGTGGTGGTGCCGCTGGCCTTGCTTGGCACCGCGCTGGAAGCGGCCTGGCCGGGTGCGGGCGTCTGGGCCTGGCAACTGGCCGGCTGGTGTTTCGAGCTGACCTGGCCCGCATTCGTCTGGCTTGGGCGCACCCAGGTGGCGTTGTGGTGGGTGCCCGAATCCGACGCCATTGCGCTCGTCGCTGCGCTGGTCGGCGCATTCTGGCTGCTGATGCCTCGGGGAACGCCGGCCAAATCAGTGGCGTTGCTGTTGTGGCTGCCGCTGCTGTGGCCGGACCGTGCCCTGCCCGAAGCCGGCGAGGCCGATCTGCAGGTGCTCGATGTCGGGCAGGGTCTGGCAGTGCTGGTGCGGACCCAGCGGCACGCCTTGCTGTTCGATACCGGCCCGGCGGTCCGCGATGGATTCGACGCCGGCGAACGGGTGGTGCTGCCGGCGTTGCGGGCGTTGGGGCTCCGGCGGCTGGACGCCATCGTGCTCAGCCACGCCGATGCCGATCACGCCGGCGGCTACGCTGCGGTGCGCGCCGGAATGCCGGTGGCCGATACCCTCGCGCCATCTGGCGCGCCGCTGGATGTGCGCCGCCGCTGCCAGGCCGGGCAGCGCTGGGAGTGGGAGGGCGTCCGGTTTCGTTTCCTGCATCCCACCGCGGGCTTTCCCTACCTGCGCAACCAGTCCAGCTGCGTGCTGCTGGTGGAGACGCGCTACGGGCGTGCGCTGCTGCCAGGCGACATCGACAGCATCGTCGAACACCGCCTGCTGCATGCAGGGCAGGCGCAGCTGCGCGCCGATGTGGTGGTGGTGCCGCATCACGGCAGCGCCGATGGCTCGCATGCCGGCTTCGTGGCGGCCACCGCGGCGCGGCTGGCGCTGGTGTCCTCCGGGCATGGCAATCGCTTTGGCCACCCACGCGCAGATACCGTGCAGCGCTGGCAGGGCGCCGGTGCCGAGGTGCTGGATACCGCCGAGACCGGTGCGGTGCGGGTCTGGCTGGGCCGCGGGGGGCTGCAGGTTCGCGAGCGTCGCCGCTGGCAGCCACGGCTCTGGGATGCTGCGGAACGGCGGCGGTCGGCTGCTATCCTATCGGCCAGCGAATAGGCGGCCGCGTTGCCGGAGGAATCGAATCGTGTTGGAGCTGGTCAAGGCAGGCGGTTGGCCGATGGTGCCGTTGCTGTTGTTGGGTGTGATCGCGCTGGCGATCGTGCTGGAACGTCTGTGGACCCTGCGCCGCAACGAGGTGAGTCCGCCGGGTCTGGGCGAGGAAGTCCGCAACTGGGCCGCGCGCGGCAAGCTGGACCCCACCCATATCGAGTCGCTGCGCCGCAATTCGCCGCTGGGCGCCTTGCTGGCAGCCGCGCTGGATGTGCGTGGGCGTAGCCGTGACCTGATTCGTGAGCGCATCGAAGACACTGGCCGCCATGTGGTGCATCGCATGGAGCGCTATCTGAATGCATTGGGCACGATCGCCTCGGCGGGGCCGCTGCTCGGCCTGCTGGGCACCGTGGTCGGCATGATCCAGATGTTCCTGGGCATCCTCGATCACGGCGTGGGTGACGTGAACCAGCTGGCCGGCGGTATCGGCAAGGCGCTGGTGTGCACGGCGACCGGCATGATCATCGCGGTGCCATCGTTGATGGCGCACCGGTTTTTCAAGGGGCGTATTGCTGGCTACATCATCGAGATGGAGCAGGAAGCGACCTTGCTGCTGGACACGATGGAAGGCCGCCCCGTGCCAGGCGGCACCGCAGCTGCGGCGTCCGTGCCGGCCGGCAACCCCGCCATGGCAAAGGGCTGACGGATGCGCATCGGCAGTGACCGAAGCCAGGACGAGCCACAGATCGACCTGGTGCCATTGATTGACGTCATCCTCGTCCTCATCATTTTCTTCGTGGTAACAACAACCTTCGACGCCCGCTCCACGCTGCAACTGCAGTTGCCCACTGCCAGTGACCGGAACACCAGCGCGCCGCCGCGTTCGTTGAGCGTGCTGGTCAATGCCGATGGCCGTTATTTCATCAATGACCAGGAAGTGCTGCGGTCGGATGTGGATTCGCTCAAGCAGACTATCGCCCAGGTTGCCGGCGATGACCGCGAGCAGACCGTGCTGATGCGTGCCGATGCGCGCACGCCGTATCAAGCGGTGGTGACAGCGCAGGACGCGCTGGGCCAACTCGGTTTCCGCCGCATCGCCATTGCGACAGCGCCGGAAGCGGGCAAGAACGGAACGCGGCAGTGAAGACCATCAACGAGAACGCGCCGCAGGTGTCGTCCTGGCAGACCTATCGGCGTCTGCTGGCATTCGCTAAACCTTACCGGCTGCTGTTGGTGGCCGCGTTGATCGCCGCATTGATCGAGGCCGCCGGGACCACCGGCTTCCTGGCCTTGATGAAGCCGATCACCGACGAGACCTTCATTTACAAGAACGCCGAGGTCAGCCGCTGGCTGCCGGTGCAGATCATCCTGTTGTTCGTGATCCGCGGTGCGGCCGGTTACATCACCGACATGGCAATGGGCAAGTCTGCGCGCAGCATCGCGCGCGATCTGCGCGTCAAGGTCATGTCCAAGTATCTGCGCCTGCCGGGCTCGCGCTTCGACTCCGAACCGGTGCCGTCGATGCTGATCCGCCTCGGCTCGGACTCGGATCAGGTCGCGCAGGCCGCCGTGGATGCCGTGAAGGTGATGATCCAGCAGTCGCTGCAGGTGATCGGCGCGTTGGCGTTGATGCTGTGGCATAGCTGGCAGGTCACGCTCACCATTCTGGTGCTGGCGCCGGTGCTGGCTTGGGTGATGGACAAGGTGGCGCGCCGTTATCGGCGGATCAGTCACAGCATCCAGGAGAGTGGCGCGCATCTGTTGCAGGCCGCCGACCAGACCTTGTCCAGCCATCAGGAGGTCAAGATCTACGGCGCGCAGCAGAGCGAGATGGAGCGCTACTCGGGCCTGGCCGACCGCAATCTCAGGCTGGCCATGAAAGTCGAATCCACGCGCGGCATTTCCACCGCCACCGTGCAGATGATCGGCGCGATCGGTCTGTCCGCGCTGCTGTTCGTGGCGGGCGCGCAGGCAGCGGCCGGGCGCCTGACGGCCGGCGATTTTGTGGTGTTGATGACCTCGATGCTGACGATCATTCCGGGCCTCAAGCAGCTCACCAATGTGCAGAACATGGTGCAGCGCGGCCTGGCGTCTGCCGAACGCCTGTTCTCGGTGCTGGACAGCCCTGACGAGCCCGATCAGGGTCAGGTGCCGTTGACACGTGCCAAGGGCTTGATCGAATTCCGCGATGTCACCGCGCGCTATCCGGGGCAGGCCAATCCTGCGTTGGCCGATGTCAGCTTCGTGGCACAGCCGGGCACCGTTACGGCGATCGTCGGCCGCTCCGGCAGCGGCAAATCCAGCCTGATCAAGCTGATTCCGCGCTTTTACGAGGCCGAGTCCGGGCAGATCCTGCTCGATGGTCACCCGGTGCAGGCCTATGCATTGGCCGATCTGCGCCGCCAGATTGCCCTGGTTGGCCAACAGGTGATGCTGTTCGACGGCAGCATTGCCGAGAACGTGGCATACGGCGAAATGCGCCAGTGCGATGCCGGGCAACTGGAGCGCGCCATCCAGGGTGCGAATGCGATGGAGTTTGTCGCGCAGCTGCCGGAGGGCCTGCAGTCGCACGTGGGTACCAAGGGCGGGCGCCTGTCTGGCGGCCAGCGCCAGCGTCTGGCGATCGCACGCGCGATGCTCAAGGACGCGCCGATCCTGATCCTGGACGAGGCGACCGCCGCACTCGACAACGAATCCGAGCGTCTGGTGCAGGATGCCTTGCACAAGTTGATGCCGGACCGCACCACCTTGGTGATCGCGCATCGGTTGTCGACGATCGAGCATGCCGACCAGGTGCTGGTGATGGACCAGGGCCGCATCGTCGAGCGCGGTACGCATCAGGAACTACTCGCGCTGGGCGGGCTGTACTCGCACCTGCACGGCATGCAGTTTCGCGAACGTCAGGCATGAGCAAGCGCGGCGCCCGCACGCCGGGCTACTGGTACGACAACACGCCCATCCCGCTGCCGGCCCGCATGCTTGCGCCGGTGTATGGCGCGGTCACCGCAGTGCGCCGCAGCCTGTATCGGCGCGGCTGGTTGAAGCGCCATGGGGTGCCGGTCCCGGTGGTGGTGATCGGCAATGTCACCGCCGGCGGCACCGGCAAGACGCCACTCACCATTACCCTGGTCAGCCGGCTGCAGCAGGCCGGCTGGACCCCGGGTGTCGCCAGCCGTGGTTATGGCCGCGATGACGCCGGGACTGCGCGCTGGGTCGATGCGGACACGCCAGTAGCACTCGGCGGCGACGAACCGGTGCTGATCGCCTGGAAAACCGGCGCGCGCGTGCGCGTGGATACCGATCGGCTTGCCGCGGCGCGTGCCCTGGTCGAGGCCGGCTGCGACATCATCGTGTGCGACGACGGGCTGCAGCATTACCGGCTGGCCCGCGATGTCGAAATCGAAGTTGTCGACGGCCAGCGCCGTTATGGCAACGGACGCATGCTGCCCGCCGGGCCATTGCGCGAACCCGCAGCGCGTGCGCGCGAGTGCGATTTCCGCGTGGTGAATCTGGGCCAGGGCAGCGATGCAGTGGTACCGGCGGTCGCCACGCCAGTGGCCGATACCGATACCGATGCCGGGTTCGGCGAATGGCAGATGCGTCTGAGCATCGACAGCGTGCAGCCAATGGATGGCAAGCGTGCACGGCCACTTGCCTCGCTGGCTGGGCAACGCGTGCATGCCGTGGCCGGGATTGCGCACCCGGAGCGGTTTTTCGCGATGCTGCGCGCACGCGGCATCGGCGTGGTGCCGCATGCGTTTCCCGATCATCATGTCTACCGCGCGCAGGACTTCAGCTTCGGCAGCCGACTGCCGGTGCTGATGACCGAAAAGGACGCGGTGAAGTGTCGGCCCTTCGCCGACGAGTGGCTGTACAGCGTGCCGTTGAAGGCCGAGCTGCCGGCGGCCTTCTGGGTGAGTCTGCTCGATCGCCTCGACAAACTGGCCAGCCGCCATTCCGATGCCTGAGGGTGTCGGCCGCGTATCGGCAGCAGCGAGATAACGGCCGGCCGATGCAGCCTCCATCCTTTCCAACCAGCGAGGACACCGTGCAACCAGTTTCTGCAGCGTCTCCCATCGCGTCGGACGACGCGTCCAGCGCCTTCGTGGTGGCAGTCCCGGCGCGCTATGCCTCCACCCGGTTGCCCGGCAAGCCGCTGCAGCTGATCGGCGATCGCCCCATGATCCAGCACGTGGCCGAGCGTGCGCTGGCAGCCGGTGCTCGCGAGGTGTGGGTAGCCACCGACGACGCGCGCATTGCCGAGGCCATCCAGGGCCTGGCCGGCGTGCGTGTGGCGATGACCAGCAGCGTGCATCTGTCCGGCACCGACCGGCTGGCCGAGTGCGCGCGGATTGCCGGCTGGGATGCGGCTACCTGCGTGGTGAACCTGCAGGGCGACGAACCGTTCGCACCGGCTGCCGGCATTCGTGCAGTGGCCCAGGTGCTGCAGCGGTCCGGCGCGGAGATGGCCACGCTCGCCGCGCCGGTCGACAGCGCACACGACCTGTTCGATCCCAATGTGGTGAAGCTGGTGCGCAACGCCCATGGCGATGCGTTGTACTTCAGCCGTGCGCCGATTCCGTGGCATCGCGACAGTTTTGCTAGCCAGCGCGATGCGGTACCGGCCGGCAATCACTGGCTGCGGCATATCGGCATCTACGCCTACCGCGCCGGGTTTCTGCAGCAGTTCGCGGCCATGCCGCCGGGCACGCTGGAGCGCATCGAATCGCTGGAGCAGTTGCGTGTGCTGGAAGCCGGCTACCGCATCGCGGTGGCGCTGACGCCTGAGCAGTTCCCACCCGGCATCGACACGCCGGAAGACCTGCAGCGCGCGCAAGCGCAACTGGCGTCTGCATGAGGCTGTTGGTCGTCTGCCTGGGCAATATCTGTCGCTCGCCAATGGGCGAGGGCGCCTTGCGCGCGCGTCTGGACGCCTCACCGCTGGCACGCCGTGTGGAAGTGGATTCGGCCGGCACCGGCGATTGGCACGCCGGTGAACCCCCGGATGCGCGCGCCATCCGCTGCGCAAGCGGTCACGACGTGGACATCTCAGGATTGCGCGCGCGTCAGGTGCAGCTGGCCGATTTCGAACGCTTCGATTGGCTGCTGTGTGCGGACGCCAGCAATCTGCGCAATCTGCAGCGGCTTGCACCCGCATCGCTGCGGGACAAGGTTGCGCTGTGGTTGCCGTGGGCCGGCGTGGACGAGCGCAGCGATATCCCCGACCCGTACACCGGCGGCAAGCAGGAGTTCGAACTGGCCTGGCGGCTGGTCGATACCGCCGCGCGCCAGACCGTGGCCAGACTCACCCGCGGCTGACCGGGCTTGGGCATAATCACTGCATGACTGCCCAGCTCACCCAGGAACTGCCGGAATTTCCCACCTGGCTCAACGCCAGGCCCTCCACCTTGCAGGAGCATCGCGGCCGCGCGCTCGTGCTGGCGTTCGTCAATGCCAGCTCGGTGTGGTGCGCGGAGCGGCTGGCCGAGCTTGCGCACTGTCAGGCGCGCAGCCCCGGCCGGCTGCAGGTGATCGTGGTGCAGGTGCCGCGCTTCGATAGCGAACGCATGCCGCAGCGCTCGCTCAAGCAGTTGCGCGGGCATGGCGTCAGTGCGCCGATCCTGCTCGACAAGGACTGGGAAACCTGGCGCCGTTTCGGAATCGAATCCTGGCCCACCCTGGTGTTGCTCGATGCCTATGGCCGCGAGCGGCAGCGGCTGGTCGGTGTCACCGGCGATCTCGACAAGGCACTGGCCGCGTTGTGCGAAGGCCAGCAGCCGCCGTCCGATGCCGATCTGCATGGCGTGGCTGAGCGCGATCCTGAGCCGCGCCTGGCGTTGCGCTTCCCCACCGGCCTGGCAGCGACCGAAGACCGGCTGTATATCGCCGACACCGGGCACCACCGCATCCTCGAATGCACCCACAGCGGCCGCGTGCTGCGTCAGTTCGGCCACGGCAATGCCGACCTCATCGATGGCGGCGTGGGCGAAGCCGCATTTCGGCGCCCGCAGGGCCTGGCGCTCGAGCGCGAAGAACTCTATGTGGCGGATACGGGCAACCATGCCTTGCGGCGGATCAACCTGCGCAGCGGCCAGGTCGACACCTTGTGCGGCACCGGGCGCAGCGGCGAGCCGATCGAAGGCCCGCTCGCCAGTACGGGCGCGTCGCCGCTGAACTACCCGCAAGGGCTTGCGGTTGCCGATAACCAGCTGTTGATTGCGATGGCCGGCGACAACCGCATCTGGAGCTATCACCTGGGCCGCGCCGCGCTGAGCGCGCGCGCCGGCACCGGCTCCCTTGAAATCCGCGACGGCAGCGGCCATCTCGCTGCTTTCGCACAGCCGGCAGGCCTGGCCGCGGTCCAGCAGGTGGCTTACGTCTGCGATGGGCTGGGGTCGTCGATCCGCACCATGCAATTGCGTGGCGACCTGGTGCAGACCCTGGTTGGTGGGCAGGGCACCTGGCAGTTCGGTGAAGACGATGGCCCACGCAGTACCGCGCGCCTGCAGTTTCCGCAGGCAATCGCACTGGCCGCCGATTCGCCGATGCTGTGGGTGGCCGATACCGGCAATGGCCGCTTACGCTGCCTGCGCCTGGGCGGCGGCGAGCTGACCACGGTCGCCCTGCCGCGGCGCCTGCATGGCCCGGCCGGGCTGGCCGTTGCCGGCGGCGCGGTGTGGATCGCCGAAACCGACGCGCATGCAGTGCTGCGTTACGACCTGGCAACAGGCGCATTGAGTGATGTTTCGATAGACGAATGAGCGCAAGGCCACAAGCTGATTTCGATGGGAAGGCCTTCGCCGCCCGCCTGAGCACCGCACCCGGTGTCTACCGCATGTACGCGGCCGACGACAGCCTGCTGTATGTCGGCAAGGCCGGCGCGTTGCGCAAGCGCGTGGGCAGCTATTTCAACGGCACGCCCAAGAACGCACGCCTGACTTCGATGCTGTCGCAGGTCGCGCGCATGGACGTGACCGTCACCCGTAGCGAGGCCGAAGCGCTGCTGCTGGAAAACCAGCTGATCAAGTCGTTATCGCCGCGCTACAACGTGTCGCTGCGCGACGACAAAAGCTATCCCTACGTGTTGCTGACCCGCGAAGACTGGCCGCGCATTGCGCTGCACCGTGGCCCCCGCGCGGTGAACGGGCGCTACTTCGGCCCGTATGCCGGCGTCACCGCCGTGCGCGAAACGCTCAACCTGATGCACAAGTTGTTCAAGCTGCGCAGCTGCGAGGACAGCGTGTTCCGCAATCGCTCGCGGCCGTGCCTGCAGTATCAGATCGGACGCTGCAGTGCGCCGTGCGTGGATCTGGTGGCGGCGCAGGATTACGAAGAAGCGGTGCGTCGCGCCACCATGTTCCTGGAAGGCAAGAGCGACCAGCTCGGCGAAGAAATCATGCACTCGATGCAGCAGGCCAGCGAGGCGCTCGAATTCGAGCGTGCCGCCCGTCTGCGCGATCTGCTCTCCTCGCTGCGCAGCATGCAGAACCGCCAGTACGTGGACGGGCGCGCCGCCGATCTGGACGTGCTGGCGTGCGCCACGCAATCCAGCCAGGCCTGCGTGCTGCTGCTCAGTTTCCGCGACGGGCGCAACCTGGGCACGCGTTCGTTCTTTCCCAAGACCAACGGCGAAGACAGCGCCGAGGAAATCCTAGCCGCGTTCGTGTCGCAGTACTACGCCGAACATGCACCGCCGCGCGAGATTCTGCTGGACCGCGAGATCCCCGACGCCGAGCTGATCGAGGCGGCATTGAGTGCCGCGGCCGAACACAAGGTCGCGCTGAAGTGGAACGTGCGTGGCGAACGCGCCGGCTACCTGTTGCTGGCCAGCCGCAACGCACAACTCACCCTGGTCACCGAACTCACCAGCCAGAGCGCGCAGCACGCGCGCAGCGAAGCCTTGCGCGAGATGCTTGGCCTGGCCGAGCAGGTCAAGCGTGTGGAATGCTTCGACATCAGCCACACCATGGGCGAAGCCACGGTGGCCTCGTGCGTGGTGTTCGACGCCAGCGGCCCCGTGCGCGGGCAGTACCGGCGCTTCAACATTTCCGGCATCACCCCCGGCGACGACTACGCCGCCATGCGCCAGGCGATCGAGCGCCGGTTCCGTCGCGCGGTGGAAGAAAACGGCGTACTGCCCGACGTGTTGCTGATCGATGGCGGCGCCGGCCAGTTGGCCCAGGCCCAGGCCGCATTGGCGGATTTGGGAATCGAGAATGTGTTGCTGGTGGGCGTGGCCAAGGGCGAGGAGCGCAGGGCAGGGCACGAAGCGCTGATCCTGGCCGATGGCCGCGAGCTGCGCCCCGGTGCCGCATCGCCCGCACTGCAATTCATTCAGCAGGTTCGCGACGAAGCGCACCGTTTTGCCATCACCGGCCACCGTGGACGCCGCCAGAAAGCACGCATGACCAGCAAGCTGGAGGATATTCCCGGCATTGGGCCACGCCGGCGCGCCAGCCTGCTCAAGCATTTCGGCGGCCTGGTCGGTCTCAAGGCGGCCGGCGAAGCGGAGATTGCGCGGGTGGAGGGGGTCAATGCCGCACTCGCCGCGCGAATCTACGCTAACCTGCACGGGCTGGCGCTCCCCGATGCGGCAGGCGAGTCGAGTCCGTAATGAAGTTGACCATCCCCACGTGGCTGACACTGCTGAGGATCGTGATGATCCCGGTGTTGGTCGTGGTGTTCTACCTGCCGTACAAGTGGACCAATTTCGCCTCGGCCGGTGTGTTTGCCCTGGCCGCGATCACCGACTGGCTGGATGGCTGGGTCGCGCGGCGTTATCACCAGTATTCGGCGTTTGGCGCATTTCTGGACCCGGTGGCCGACAAGCTGATGGTCGCCGTGGCGTTGTTCCTCATCGTGCAAGGGCATCCCACGCCGTGGATGGCGTTCTGGGCGGCGGTCATCGTGGGTCGCGAAATCGCGGTGTCTGCATTGCGCGAGTGGATGGCCGAGATCGGCCAGCGTGCCAAGGTGCGCGTGGCAATGATCGGCAAGGTCAAGACCACCGCACAGATGGTTGCGTTGCTCTGTTTGCTGTATTCGGTCACGCCGGGGCAGATGCCCACGCATGAAATCTGGCTGGGCAACCTGATCTTCCAGGCGGGGTACTGGACCCTGGCAATCGCCGCATTGCTGACGTTGTGGTCGGGTTTCCAGTATCTGCAGGCCGCATGGCCAAGTTTGCGTGCCGATGAAAAGGCCGCGATTACCAACAAACCGAAAAAAGTCGAAAGCAACAGTTGACAGCTATCCCGTTCACTGTAAAATTTCGCCTCCCAAGCGGGAATAGCTCAGTTGGTAGAGCGCAACCTTGCCAAGGTTGAGGTCGCGAGTTCGAGTCTCGTTTCCCGCTCCAAGATGTAAACGCGGCCCCGTGCGCGGGGTCGTGTTGTTTCAGGGCAGGATGCCTTGGGTTTGATGTTTCGGCCTGGTGGTAGAGTGGTTATGCAGCGGACTGCAAATCCGCGTACGCCGGTTCAATTCCGGCCCAGGCCTCCACATCGTGTGTGCTTTCCCTGCCTCCAACGCGGTGACAGGGCTAGCGCAAAACGGTGACAAGCTGTAGAATATCGCTCCACGCGGGAATAGCTCAGTTGGTAGAGCGCAACCTTGCCAAGGTTGAGGTCGCGAGTTCGAGTCTCGTTTCCCGCTCCAAATTCAAGCCATGGACTTTACGGTCCATGGCTTTTTTATTTGGGTTGCACGTGGCGTGGATGAGCTGCATGTCGCGCAGCGATGGTCGGGCAACTGTACGCTGCGGAATCTAAAATTCGCTGCGCTGCGCATTGGCACGGTATGAACCATGCGCCAGTTGCTGTGCAAGCTGGCTGCACCACACGCTGACAGCGCTGCAGGGCGAATGTGATTTCTGCGGGCGTGCCACTCCCTGCGCCACGTGATGGCAGATTGATTCTGATCAAGGTGCCTCTGTCGCAGGTACGGCACGCTGCGCGCATGGAACCCGATATCGCTGCCGCGCATGCCCGTTGGAACTTCGATCACGCGTTGTTGCAACGCTACGACCGCCCAGGCCCGCGCTACACCTCCTATCCCACTGCGCCGCACTTCCAGCCCGGGTTTGGTGCCACGGAGTTGCAGGCGGCGTTCTTGCGCGCGCAGGAGCAGCGCCCTGGGCGCGCCGTATCGCTGTACGTGCATGTGCCGTTTTGCAGCAGTCCCTGTTTCTACTGCGGCTGCAATCGGATCATTACGCGCGACGCGAGCAAGGGGCAGGCCTATGTCGCGCGGCTGCTCCGCGAGGCGACCAGCGCCGCCGAGCATCTGGAGCGCAGTCGAACGGTCGTGCAACTGCATCTCGGTGGCGGGACGCCCAATTTTCTCTCGCCTGCGCTGCTGGGCGACTTGCTCGATGGCCTGCGCCGCATCTTCCGTTTCAGCACCGATGCCGGTCGCGACATCTCGATCGAACTGGATCCTCGCGCTGTTCAACCTGACGACATTGCCACGTTGGCGCAAATCGGATTTACCCGGGTCAGCTTAGGCATCCAGGACTTCGATCCGGACGTGCAGGCAGCGATCAATCGCCGTCAGGGCGAGCAGGAGACATTGGAACTCATCGCTGCTTGTCGGCAAGCAGGTATCGCCTCGGTGAACGTGGATCTGGTCTACGGTCTGCCGCGGCAGACGCAGGCGGGCTTCGCGCGCACGCTGGACCGCGTATTGGCGGCGCGGCCAGACCGGCTGGCGATCTATGGGTATGCACACCTGCCGCACGTGTTCAAGGCGCAGAAGCAGATCGATGTGCAGGAGTTGCCTTCCGCGCAGGACAGGCTGGCGCTGCTCGGGCTCGCCGTACGTACGTTGTCGGCGGCGGGCTACCAGTACATCGGCATGGATCACTTCGCGCTTCCCAGCGAAGACCTGGCGATCGCGCAACGGCGCGGCGATCTGCAGCGCAATTTCATGGGCTACACCACGCATGCCAATACCGATCTGATCGGCTTGGGCGTCAGTGCCATCAGCCATGTTGGCGACAGCTACAGCCAGAATCCACGCGAACTGGCTGTGTGGGAAGCGGCGGTCGATCGCGGTGCGTTGCCCGTGTGCCGCGGGATGCAACTGAGTGCAGACGACCTGCTGCGCGCGGAGGTCATCCAGGCCTTACTGTGCTGCGGACATGTGGATCTGGCTGCCGTGGCGCAACGCCACCAGTGCGATGCGCGGCATTGCTACGATGACGCGTTGGCTGCGCTGGAGGTGCTTACCGCCGATGGCCTGGTGGAGGTGCGCGGCCTGTGCGTTGATGTCACCGCAACAGGGTGGCCGCTGGTCCGCCTGGCTGCCATGTGCTTTGACCGCTATCTGCAACCTTCGCAGCAGGCCGTGCGCTACTCCAAAGCAATCTGATGGCGTGGGGGAGTGTGCCCGGGGCGGGGGTCGAACCCGCATAGCCTTGCGGCTGAGGGATTTTAAGTCCCTTGCGTCTACCAATTTCGCCACCCGGGCAGACCGATAGCGTGCCTGATTGCGGTGCGATTGTGAATCTCCATCGTGCGCAGACCAGCTGACCGGGCAGTTGCCGGCTGCGCTATGCTGCCGCCGCACTGGCGCGCGGTGCCGTGCCGCGCATGATCGAAGGAACCGCATGTCCCGCACCCCGCCGTTCGACCCGCTTCAGGCGCACATTGCCGTCATCGGGCTTGGCTACGTCGGCCTGCCGCTGGCCGTCGCGTTCGGTGAGCGGCGCGACACGCTGGGCTTCGATATCGATGCCCAGCGCGTGGCGCAGTTGCAGCAGGGCCACGATGCCACGCTGGAACTGGACGATGCCGAACTCGCCGCTGCAGGGCAGTTGCGCTACACCGCCGACGCTGCAGAACTTGCGGGCTGCACGATCTTCATCGTCACCGTGCCCACGCCCATCGACAGTTTCGAACAGCCGGACCTCGAACCATTGCGCAGTGCCACCGTGTTGATTGCCGCCGCACTCAAGCCAGGCGATCTGGTGATCTACGAATCGACGGTGTACCCCGGCACCACCGAAGAAGTCTGCGTGCCGCTGCTCGAAGAAGCCTCCGGGCTGCGGTTCAATGCTGATTTCTTCTGTGGCTACAGCCCCGAGCGCGTCAACCCGGGTGACCGGCAGCGGCGGCTGCGCGACATTCGCAAGATCACCTCCGGCTCCACACCTCACGCCGCCGACGCGGTGGATGCGCTCTACGCCAGCATCATCACGGCCGGCACCTGGCGCGCCGAATCGATCCGCGTGGCCGAAGCGGCCAAGGTGGTGGAGAACATCCAGCGCGACGTCAACATTGCGCTGGTCAACGAGCTGGCGCTGATCTTCGACAAGCTCGGCATCGACACGCTCGATGTGCTCGAAGCCGCCGGCACCAAGTGGAATTTCCTGCCGTTCCGGCCCGGTCTGGTCGGCGGGCATTGCATCGGTGTGGACCCGTATTACCTGCTGCACAAATCCGAGAGCGTGGGTTACCACCCGGATCTGATCCACACCGCGCGGCAGGTGAACAATCGGGTTGGCCGTCACGTGGCCGAGCGCGTCTGCAGCTTGCTCGCTGCGCAAGGGATTGCGCCATCGCAGGCGCGGGTGCTGGTGCTCGGCGCCACCTTCAAGGAGAACTGCCCGGATCTGCGCAACAGCCGTGCCCTGGAGCTGGTGCAGCTGCTGCAGGTCGCCGGTGCGCAGGTCGATACCTGCGACCCGTGGGCCGATCCCGAAGACGCGCTGCGCCACGGCGGCGTGCAGCTGTGCGAGACGCCGGAAGAGGGCGCCTACGATGCCGTGGTCCTGGCGGTGGCGCATGCGCAGTACCGCGACTACGATGCGCAGCGCATCGCCGCACTCGGCAAGCCGGGCGCGGTGTTCTATGACGTCAAATCGGTGTGGCCGCGCGCGTCGGTCAACGCTCGGCTGTAGCGCCGCGTTGCAGCCACTGCACCGCGCCCTGCGCCGCGCGCAGACCGCTGGCAAAGCACGCCGTCAGCAGATAACCGCCGGTCGGGGCTTCCCAGTCGAGCATTTCGCCGGCGCAGAACACACCCGGTTGCGCACGCGCCATCAGCTGCGCATCCAGTGCCTCCAGACGTACGCCGCCGGCCGTGCTGATCGCTTCCGCCAACGGCCGTGGCCGCAGCAAACGCAGCGGTAGCTGTTTGAGCGTCTGGGCGACGCGAATGAGGTCATCACCGGCCTGCTTGCCCAAGTGTTCGAACAGCAGCGCGGTCTTGACGCCGTCGATGCCGGTCTGGCGGCGCAAGTGCTCGCTGAAACTGCGCCCGTTGCGCGGTTTTTGCAGATCCGCCTGCAGCCGCTCCAGCGTGCGGCCGGGTACCAGGTCGAGCCAGAGCGTCGCCGTGCCGTGTGTCTGGATCTGCGTGCGCAGGTCCGCCGACAGCGCATAGATCAGGCTGCCTTCGATCCCCGTTGCGGTGATTACGCATTCGCCCTGCAGCGCCTGTGTCGCACCATCGCGCCCTTGCCACTGGGCAACTACCGCCTTCAATGGCGCACCGGCGTGGCGCTGCACGAAATGCGGCGTCCATGCGATATCGAAGCCGCAATTGGCCGGCTGCAGTGGCGCCACCGCGATGTCGCGCTGCTCAAGGAGGGGTGCCCATTGCCCATCCGATCCCAGCTGTGGCCAGCTGCCGCCACCCAGTGCCAGGATCACCGCATCGGCCGCGAATGCCTGCTCGCCGGTTGGTGTGGCGAAGCGCAGCGCACCAACGTCATCCCAGCCGAGCCAACGATGCTGCACATGGAAACTCACACCCTGTTCTTTGAGTCGTCGCACCCAGCCGCGCAGCAGTGGAGCGGCCTTGCGGTCCATCGGAAATACGCGGCCAGAACTTCCAACGTAGGTCTCCACGTCCAGGTCGCGCGCCCACGCGCGTAGTGCCTCGGCGTCGAACGCCTGCAGCCAGTGCCCAACCTCGGTGTTGCGTTCGCGATAGCGCTGTGCGAAGACAGGCGGCGGATCGGAGTGGGTCAGGTTCAAGCCGCCCTTGCCGGCGATCAGGAACTTGCGCCCGACCGACCCCTTCGCTTCATAAAGATCCACAGCAAGCCCGGCGGCGCGTGCGACCTCGGCCGCCATCAGGCCGGCCGGGCCGCCACCAATCACCGCGAGCCGCGGTGTGTTTGCATCGGTCATGAGGTGCGTGCTCAGCGCGGCTGCACGCCAAGCAGTTCGACGTCGAACACCAGCGAGGCGCCCGGCGGAATGACCCCACCGGCACCTTTGTCGCCGTAACCGAACTCCGGCGGGATCATCAAGGTCCGCTTGCCGCCGACGCGCATGCCGGCCACACCCTCATCCCAGCCGCGGATGACCTGGCGGCCACCCAGCACGAACTGGAACGGCTCGGCGCGATCCAGTGAGCTGTCGAACTTCTTGCCGTGTTTGTCGGCCGCCTTCTCGTCGTATAGCCAGCCGGTGTAGTGCACGGTGACCAACGCATTGGGCGTGGCTTCGGTGCCAGTGCCGACGGTGCGATCGATCCGCTCGAACGCGGCGATGGTGCCACCGGACGGGGGCAGGGCAGGGGCGCAGCTCGCCAGCAACAGGGCGGCGCAAAGCGTCAAAAAGAGGCGCATGGCGTGATCCACAGGAGTGAGGCGCGCATTATCGCACCTGGCTCCCGCTATCATCGCGTCATGGCAAAACTGCTGCTCAACCTACGCAATGTCCCCGACGACGAAGCTGACGACGTGCGGGCACTGATGCGCGACAACCTGGTGCAGACCTACGAAACGCGCCCCAGCAATTGGGGCATTTCCGCCGGCGGCATCTGGCTTAGCGAGGATGCGGACTATCCGCGAGCCAAGGCACTGATGGATGCGTACCAGGCCCGGCGCGGTGCTGATGCGCGTGCACAGCGGCAGCAGGCGCTGGCGTCGGGGACCGCGGAAACCTTCGGCGCGTTGTTGCGTCGGCGGCCATTGTTCGTGCTGGCCACCCTGGTCGGCATGTTGGTGATCGCCTCGCTGGTATTGCTGCCGTTCCTGTTGTTGCGCGGATAACCTGCCGCAGCGGATCGGGCTTAAAATAGCGCCATGATCACCAATACCGCTGCCTATCAGTTCGCCCCGATCCACGACCCGCAACAGCTGGCGGACAGCGTGCTGGAGCGCGCCCAGCAGCGTGCGCTGAAGGGTTCGGTGCTGGTGGCCGAAGAAGGCATCAACCTGTTTCTGGCCGGCGATGCCGAGCAGATCGCAGGCTTCTATGCCTGGCTGCATGCAGACGCGCGCTTTGCACAGATGCGCGTGAAATACAGCCATAGCGCCGAGCAACCGTTCGCGCGGCTCAAGGTCAAGGTCAAGCCGGAAATCATCAGCTTCCGCCGCGATGATGCCTCGCCGCTGCAAGGCCGCGCGCCGTCGGTCGCGCCTGCAATGCTACGGAAATGGATGCAGCAGGGGCACGACGATCACGGCCGTCCGCTGGTGCTGCTGGATACCCGCAATGCCCAGGAAGTGGCGTATGGCACGTTCCAGGGCGCACTCACGTTGCCGATCGACAAGTTCACCGAACTGCCCGAGGCATTGCAGCCGCACCGTGCAGCGCTCGCCGATGCCACGGTGGTGAGCTTCTGCACCGGCGGCATCCGCTGCGAAAAGGCTGCGCTGTGGATGCATGCCGAGGGCATGGACAACGTGCTGCAGTTGGAAGGCGGCATCCTGGGATACTTCGAGGACGTCGGTGGCGAGGGCTATGACGGCCGATGCTTCGTGTTCGATGAGCGCGTCGCCCTTGATGCGGAACTCCGTCCGTTGGTCGATGGCGCAGCGTGCGCAGACGCAGGGAAAATCTGACCGGGCACGACTGTATTGCCCGATGTCTGCAACGCGTGCGTCACGGCACGATGCTGGTCACGCGGAGCGCGGCGCAGCACGCGTTGAGCGCGGATTTGCCGGGATCTGGCGCAATACACGCGTCTAACTTCCACGTAATACGTCGCATCGAGCTTGCCCTGAATTATTCACGGAGCTAGGCTGCACCAGCCAGCCGCACAGCGAGGACTACACGGATGACAATCAGAGTTTTTCTGATCGACGATCATGCACTCGTGCGTACCGGCATGAAGATGATCCTGTCCAAGGAAGTGGACATTGAAGTGGTGGGCGAAGCAGAGAGTGGGGAAGCGGCGCTGCCGCAGATTCGCCAGCTCAAGCCGGGCATCGTGTTATGCGATCTGCACCTGCCGGGAGTCAGCGGGCTGGAGATCACCGAGCGCATCGTCAAAGGCGACTACGGCACGCGGGTCATCATTGTGTCGGTGCTGGAAGATGGCCCGCTGCCCAAGCGGCTGCTCGAAGCCGGTGCGTTCGGCTATGTCGGCAAGGGCGGCGACGCGCACGAGTTGCTGCGCGCCTTGCGTGAAGTGGCGCTGGGCCGTCGTTATCTCGGCAACACCATCGCGCAGAACCTTGCGCTGTCCAACCTGGAAGGCGGCGGTTCGCCCTTCGATGCGCTGTCGCCACGTGAGCTTGAGGTCGCGCTGCTGCTGACGCAGGGCCTACGACAGGAAGACATCGCCAAGCGCCTGAATCTCAGCGCCAAGACCATCAATACCCACAAGGCGCGCCTGTTCGAAAAGGTCGGCATTCAGGACAACATCGCCCTGGCGCGCCTGGCCAATCAATACGGCCTGACCGATCCCGCACGCACGCTGTGAACGCATGCCGCCGCTGAGGCGATGTGGTGTTGTCGGCGGTGTCTGGCTGATCAATCGAGAGGCAATTCGTGGCGCGCCACTTAGCTGGTCGCGTTGCGTTGTAACCGCGTGTCCATAGTCGGTCATTGAATAGATGGGCTGGCGCGTTTCTTGTGCTGGTGCGAGTGATAGAGCGGTGGTCGTGCTCTGCACTTAGCGTCCTGTAGCGCTGTCGTCCTTTGGGGTATCAGCGTCTGAGATCGGGAGACGCGCAGGGCTGTAAATCCGCGGAGCGACTGCTCACCGATGTGGTGACGATGCAGGTACTCGCCGATCTGATCACAGCGCTGAATTTCTGTTTGTTCGATGTGGCAACGGCGACGTGGTTTCTCGACACGCTCAAGGTGCGGTCTGATCGAAGCGGTAATGGGCAATACCTGTCGAAGTTTGAATTCGCGTACCAGGCAGCTGCAAACTCCATGCAGTTTGCGACTGTCAGTTGATGACACAAAAAAAGCGGCCCGAAGGCCGCTTTTTTTGTCGCCACCATCCGGGTTGCCCAGGACAGCGTCAGTCAAGCGTAACGATCATTGATCGCTACGCGGCTTGTTGGCATCGTCTTTCGACGCTGCGGCCTCGGTGTTGTCCTTGTCGTCCGCTGCATCAGCAGCGTCAACAGGCGATGCTGCCGGCGTGGACGCCTCCGACACGACCACCGTCGGCTGCCGTGCCTCTGCAGGTTGCTGCGCAGCCACAGGCGCCGCAGCAGCGGCCGGCGTGGAGTGCTCAGCTACCTTGGCTGCCGGAGCAGTCTCGACCTGAGCCTGCGGAGCTGCCGCTTGCGGCGATTGCGGAGCCAACGCATCGAGCAGGGTGGTCTGCACCGGCGCGTAGGGCTTGCGCGCCGGCGCCGCTGGCGCGGTGTCGGTGGCCGGCTGCGCAACCGCGGCGGTCGAGGTCACTGCGACATCCACGTCCTTGCCGGCCGTGCTGGACGGTTCGGCATGCGGTGCGGTGACCGTGACCACGGCAGCTTCGGCCGGCGCAATGGGCGCCGGCGTGACCTGCGCTGCAGGCGACGGCTCAACCGACGCTGTCGCGGCAGGCTGCGTCGGTGCTGCAGGCTGCACCGGGGAGACGGCTTCAGTCACTTCAGGACGAACGCTTTGCACCGCTGCCGGAGCCGGAGCCGCTGCCTCCGGTGCAACACGCGGGGCGTCCTGCACGGGAGCGCGCTGCTGCTCCTGTGCTGGCGCAGCCTCGATCGATGCCGAAGCGGCGTGCGGTGCTGCAGCGGGTTTCTGCGACGCTGCCTGCGAGGATTCCGCCTGCGACGAAACGGCGGCTTCGGGCGAAGCAACCGGTGCCGACTGCGCGGTGATCACCGGCTGCTGCGGGGTAGTCGATGCGCTGTCGACCGACGGTGCAGCTGACGCTGCCGTATCAGCCGGCGGCTGCGTTTCGGCTCGCTCCTTCGGCACCGGACGTGGCGTCACCGGCGTCTGCTGCTCCGGGCTGCGCTCAACCTTTGCCTGGGCCCGAGCGGGCGGGGTGCCGGCATCGTCATCGAAGTCGAACTCGGGCTGCCCGGCGCGTGGTGCGGACGACGTCGGTGCTGGCGTACCGGCATCGTCGTTGTCGCTATCCAGATCACCGTCGGCATCGCCGTCCAGATCATCGGACTCAAGGCCATCCGCTCCGGTCCCACCTTCACCCGTGGCGCCTGCACCACGACGACGGCGGCGACCACCACGACGGCCGCGACGGCGACGGCTTCCGCCCTCGCCATTGGCGCCGTCATCGCCTGCCGGTGCGTCCTGGGCATGGCCCTCGGCGGCGGCATCGGCAGTTGCCTCGGAGGCGGCGGGCGTCACCGTCACGTCGACCGGATGTGCGGCGTCGGTCTCGTGCGTTGGCACCGTCCTGGACACCGGCGCGGCGGTATCGGCAATGGCCGCTGCCACGCTTGCGGTGGTGGCGGTCGCCGCAGTCGCGGTCACGGCCTGTGCCACTGCTGCATCGTCCTGGCGTGCGGGACGCTGCTGCTTTTCAGCCGGCGCACCATCCTGATGGCGCGGAGGACGCGGCTGCTGGTTTTGCTGCTGCTTTGGCTGCTTCGGTTGCTGACCCTGCTGCGGCTGCTTGGGCGCCTGCGGCTCGTTGCGCGCTGGCTTGGCCACCTGCACTTGCTGCGGCTGCGGCTGCGGCTGGCTGCCAGTTTGCGGCGCGGTCGGCTGGCGACGCTCGTCGCGGCGCTCCTTGTTGGCGCCGTTGCCATTGCCATTGCCGCCATTGCCGCGGTGCTGACCGCCATTGCCATTGCGTGCATCGCGACCATCGCGACCATCGCGGCGTTGCCCGCCACGCTCGCCGCGATCATTGCGGTTGCCACGCGCGGCGTCGTTCTGACGCGGGCGCTGCTGCTGCGACGCTTCCGGCGCTGCCGCCGGAGCATCGACACCGCCGAAGATGCGCTTCAACCAGCCCACCACGCCGGTGACCGGTGCGGGGAGCGGCAGTGCCACCACCGGCGCCGTGGCGGGCGCCGCGGCGACCGGGGCAGGGGCCTCTTCACGCACCGGAGCCGGTTGGCTCGGCTTGATCGAAGTCACCGCCGGCGCGACCGGGATATTCAACTGGGCCTTGGTCAGCGCATGCACCGGCAACTTGCGCGGCGTGCCGCGCTGATAGCTCGGCTTGCCGCTGTCTTCGCCCAGCTCGTTCTCACGCAGGCGCGTGACTTCGTAATGCGGGGTATGCAGCTGCTCGTCGGCCACGATGATGATCGGCGACTCATGGCGCTGCTCGATCTCGCGCAATGCGCTGCGCTTTTCGTTGAGCAGGTAATTGGCGATCTCCACCGGAGCCTGTACCAGCACCTGCCCGGTGTTCTCCTTCATGGCGTGCTCCTCAGCCACGCGGATGATCGACAGCGACAGCGATTCCACGCTGCGCATACGGCCATGGCCGTCGCAACGCGGGCACACGATCTGGCTGGACTCACCCAGGCTCGGACGCAGACGCTGGCGGCTCATCTCCATCAGGCCGAAGCGCGAGATCCGGCCCAGCTGCACGCGCGCACGGTCGCACTTGAGCGCGTTCTGCAGCTTGTTTTCCACTTCGCGCTGGTGCTTGGTGGACGCCATGTCGATGAAGTCGATGACAACCAGACCGCCGAGGTCACGCAGGCGCAACTGGCGCGCCACTTCTTCGGCCGCTTCCAGATTGGTCTGGAACGCGGTTTCCTCGATGTCGCTGCCCTTGGTGGCGCGCGAGGAGTTGACGTCGACGGCGGTCAGCGCTTCGGTCTGGTCGACCACGATCGAGCCGCCCGACGGCAGGCGCACATTGCGCTCGTAGGCGCCTTCGATCTGCGACTCGATCTGGAAGCGGTTGAACAGCGGGATATCGTCGGTGTAGTGCTTGAGCTTGCGCAGGCTCTGCGGCATGACCTGCTGCATGAACTCCTGGGCGTCGGCATACAGCTCCGGCGTATCGACCAGGATTTCGCCGATGTCGGCGCGCAGGTAGTCGCGCAGGGCGCGGATGATCAGGCGCGACTCCTGGTAGATCAGGAACGCAGCCGGCTTGCTCAGCGCGGCTTCGGCAATCGCCTTCCAGGTCTGCAGCAGGTAATCCAGATCCCACTGCAGCTCTTCGGCATCGCGGCCGACGCCGGCGGTGCGGATGATCACGCCCATGTCGTCGGGGATGTCGAGCTTGTCCAGCGCGTCCTTCAGTGCGGCACGGTCCTCGCCTTCGATCCGACGCGAGACGCCACCGGCGCTCGGGGAATTGGGCATCAGCACCATGTAGCGTCCGGCGAGCGAGATGAACGTGGTCAGGGCGGCGCCCTTGTTGCCGCGCTCTTCCTTGTCGACCTGGACCACCACTTCCTGGCCCTCACGCAGCAGCTCACGGATGGTCGACTTGTTGTGGTCGACACCGGCCTGGAAGTAATCGCGGGAGATTTCCTTCAGCGGCAGGAATCCATGGCGCTCGGCGCCATAGTCCACGAACGCCGCTTCCAGCGAGGGCTCGAGCCGCGTGATGCGACCCTTGTAGATATTGGACTTCTTCTGTTCCTTGGACGGCTGTTCGATGTCGATGTCGTACAGGGTCTGGCCGTCCACAATCGCCACGCGCAGCTCTTCGGCCTGCGTTGCGTTGATCAGCATTCGCTTCATTGTTGCGTTCCTCGCGCGCTCTACCGCGCGGAACGCCGTGACGTTTCGCCTCTGGAACGGGTCGCCCGCCTTTCGCGCAACGCGCGGACAGGCCTGGCTAGGGTTTCCAGCGCTGCAACACCACGGCAGGCCGCGGGAGCGCTTCTCTTAAGTTTTTTATAGGTGTTTCAGGGCCGGCAGCTGCGTCCGGACAACCGGGACAGCGCACGGGACATGTTCAGCGCAACGGCCAAAAACCGCTGGCGATGGCCGGGTAGGCCGGTGAGCCGCTAACATGGCCGCCCCGGGGGCGGTGGTTGCGCACTGTGCCGGAATCATCGGAAGTCAGGCTTCTGGCCAATCAACTTCCAACGAAATCAAACCCTTATCTCGCTCGCCGAGTGTAACAGAATAAAGAGCCGGATGACCGACCCCCAGCCCCCCAAGCCTCCCGCCGACCGTGTGGGCGTGCGCATTCTCAAAGTTCCGGAAGACCGCACTGGGCAGCGGCTGGACAATTTCCTGCTGGGACAATTGAAGGGCGCGCCACGCAGCCTGATCTACAAGCTGGTGCGCAGCGGGCAGGTGCGCGTGAACGGCGGGCGGGCCAAGGCCGAGCGCAAGCTGGAGGGTGGGGAAGAAGTGCGCATCCCGCCGGTGCGTCTCACCGAAGAGGGCGACAAGGCCGCGCCGCCATCGGCGTTCCAGGCGCGGCTGGAAGCGGCCATCGTGTTCGAAGATGCGCGCCTGCTGGCGCTCAACAAGCCTACCGGCGTGGCCAGTCATGGCGGCAGCGGGATCAGCTTCGGGGCGATCGAGACCTTGCGCGCCTTGCGTCCGAACCAGACGCTGGAGCTGGTGCATCGCCTGGATCGCGATACATCGGGCCTATTGATCGTGGCCAAAAAGCGTTCAGCGCTGACCGAGCTGCAGGCCTTGATGCGCGAAGACGACAGGGTGGACGGGCGCAGCATCACCAAGCGCTACCTCACGCTGCTGGTAGGGCGGATGCCCGACGGGGTGATGAGTGTGGATGCGCCGCTGCACATCGGCCTGCGCCAGGGCGGCGAGCGGCATGTGCAGGTCAATGCAATCGGCAAGCCGTCGCTGAGCCACTTCCGGTTGCTGGAGCGTCGCGGCGGGCATTCCTACTGCGAGGTACGCATCGAGACCGGGCGCACCCACCAGATCCGTGTGCATGCACAGCACCTAGGTCATGCGGTTGCCGGCGACGACAAATACGGCGACCCCGAGGTGAACAAGCGCCTGCGCGACCAGGTCGGCCTGCGCCGCCTGTTCCTGCATGCCGCCTCGCTGGAGTTCGCGCTGGACAACGGCAAGACGCCGTATGTGCTCAACGCACCGTTGGCGCCGGAGTTGGCTGAGGCGCTGGATCGGCTGGGTTGAGTCGCGGCTTCGCATGAGGCGATGGTTTCCTCGCTGGCACGGGAAAGTACGCACGCGTCGTGCTTGATGCGCGGCGCGTGCGCACCCTTCGGGTTCAACGTCAGATCTTTCGCTGCCCCGGGATGGCAAACGCGGCGGCATGAAATGCTGAGGTCCATTCCCCCGCTGTCACTGAGGAACGGCTAGCAGGTCTAGCCCGGTAGCTGCCTCAGCTACCTCTGTCGTGGGTCCCTGCTAGAGCGCGCCTCGCGTGAGTTTCCGTGCGCATGTCAGGCGCGCGCCGATTTGGCTCGATATGTATCGGGCATCGCTGCATCCCTGTAACAGCAGACCAGGCAGCTGTGGGGCAGGGCAGCACTCATCAGCAGTGGCAATTGGCTGCAGGCTCAAGGTGCCGCATAACGGAACAACACCAGGCTGATCGCCAGCGTGCCCATGCCCGACACCAGGCCGTAGACCGTCTCGTGTCCTTGTGCGTAGCGCTTGGCGGCAGGCAGCAACTCGTCCAGGGCGAGGAACACCATGACCCCGGCGATCACCCCGAACACCGCTCCGAACACGGCCTCGGACAGCACGCTGGACAGGAGCAGGTAGCCGATGCCCGCGCCGATCGGCTCGGCCAGGCCGCTCAACAGGCTCGCCCCGAACGCATAGAACTTGTTGCGCGTGGCGAAATACACCGGCACGGCGATGGCAATGCCTTCGGGGATGTTGTGGATGGCGATGGCGAACGCCAGCGGCATGCCCACCGCCGGGCTTTCCAGCGTTGCGAAGAACGTGGCCAGGCCTTCGGGAAAGTTGTGCGCGGTGATGGCGACTGCCGTCAGCAGGCCCACGCGCCGGATGTAGGCGCGGTTGTCGTCGCGAAATTGCGGGTCGTCGGTGGACAGGCTTTGGTGCGGATTAGGCACCAGGCGGTCGATCACCATGATCAGCAGCATTCCGCCCAGGAAGGTCAGCGTGCCGTAGGTGAAGCCGAGCTTGTCGTTGTAGGCGTTGGAGAACGAGGCGATCGACTTGTTGAGGATCTCCGACAGCGACACGAACACCATGGCGCCGCCGGCAAATGCCAGCCCGAAGGCCAGCAGGCGCGGGTTGGGCTTCTTGGCGAAGACGACCATGAGACTGCCCAGGCCGGTCGCCAGGCCGGCGGCAAGAGTAACCGCAAGCGCGGTCCAGACATTGTGCGATGACACTTCAAGCATTGACGCAACGACCTCGTCGAAAAGAATGGCGATCCGGCGGAGTGCGTGGCGAGTTCAGCTGCGCGTGTCTGCGCTCGGCCATCCGCTGGCGCAGGATGGCCATGGCGCGATGATGGATGCGTGGTGGTCAGCCGCCGCGGCGGGCGCGCTCTTCGATGGCGAAGCATTCGTCAGGCTTGGGGACCGGCGGCTTGAAGTCCACCGGCACCTGGATGGTCTGCGGCACCGGCTGTCCATTGCGGGTGGCGGCCTTGAACTGCCACTCGCGCACGCGCGTCTGCGCCGCCTCATCCAACACCGGCTGGCCGCTGCTCTGGGCGACGGTGACATCGGTAGGGGAGCCTTGCGGGCCAACCACCACACGCAGCACCGTCTTGCCACCGATTCCTGCACAGGCCAGCTGCGGTGAGTATTCAGGCGGGGGCGTCTTCAGGGCGGCCAACTCGGTGGGAGCCACGCCGGGCGTGGCGGCCTCCTGCGATGGCTTGCCGCAGCCGACGAGGGCGCCGGCGACGCACAGGCCGGCAAGCAGGGCGCGATACTGGTTCATGCGGTGATTCCTTGATCGAAGAGCTGCGCTGCCTTGGCCGCGCAAATGAAGTCGTTCTCGCTCAGCCCGCCCACGTCATGAGTGGAATAGCGCACCACCACGCGGTCGTAATGCACGCCCAGGTCCGGATGGTGGTCTTCGCGGTGGGCGATCCAGGCCAGCGCATTGACGAAGGCGAGGGTGCGGTAATAGTCGGCGAAGCGGAATGTGCGCGTGATGGCCATGCCGGATTCGGCCAGCTCCCAGCCGGGGACCTGGGGCAACAGCTCGGCCAGGCGGGCTTCGCCCAGCTTATGGTCGCTGCCCTTGCGGGGCAGGCAATGGGCCTGTTCCAGGGGGATGAGATCGGTCATGACAGGCGGCCTCGCGAATTGGCGAACAGAAGCACCCACCAGGATCACGGTGTTCCATGAGCGGGGGCGCATTGAGCGGTAGAATAACCCGCATGATCCAGATATCCGACAAAGCCCAGACCTATTTCCGCAAGCTCATCGAGCGCGAGGGTGTGCCCGGCATGGGCGTGCGCCTGAGCGCGGTGGACGCGGGCACCCCGCGTGCAGACGCCAAACTCGAGTTCGCCGAGCCGGCCGACTTGTCCGGCGACGAATGGGCCATCGATTGCGATGGATTCACCTTGTATGTGGTGGCCGCCAGTGTGCCGTGGATGGATGGCGCCGAGATCGACTACGTCACCCAGTCCACCGGAAACCAGCAACTCACCATCAAGGCGCCCAAGATCAAGGGCGAGGCACCGGCCGAGTCGGCGTCGATGGTGGAGCGCGTGCGCTGGGTGGTAGAGAACGAGATCAACCCGCAGCTGGCCTCGCATGGCGGGCGCGTCGCGGTGCAGGAAGTCTCGGCCGAGGGCGTGGTGTTGCTGCGCTTCGGCGGCGGCTGCCACGGCTGCGGCATGGCCGATGTCACCTTGAAGCAGGGCATCGAGAAGACCTTGATGGGACGCGTGCCCGGCGTGATTGCCGTGCGTGACGCGACCGATCACGCGACCGGCGACGCGCCGTACATTCCGCGCGACAGCGCGGCCTGATTCCGCACCACCGGTGACAACCGCTGCCGGTCTCCTGCAGGCGCTGTTGGCGCGCATGCCGGGCAAGCTCATTCTGGATCGGCGGACCGGGTTGCCCTATGGCTGGGGCATCTGGATGCGGGGGCGGCTGGGTACGCCAGCACGGTTTGATGACGACCAACTGACGGACGCGCTGTTGGCGCGTCCTGCGCCGCGACCTCGAGACGGCATGGCGGGAAGACTGAGTCCGTTCCAGGCATTCCGCAGCCTGTGGTGGCAACACTGGGACCCGCGCCCGCGCGACGAGCGCCCGCTGCACTGGGGGGCTGTACTCGGCAGTGCGCTGATCCACCTGGGATTTATCGCCTTGTTGCTGTGGGTGGTCAGCGTGCGCTGGGCCCCGGACGACACCAAACAGGGCGACGAGGCGCGGGTGCGTCTGACCTATATAGGCGAGGGCGCCGCAGAGCAGGGCGGTGGCGAAGGCGAGCCGGCCGCGGACGCTGCGCCAGCCACAGCTGCATCTGGCGCTCAGCAAGCGGCGGCATCTGCGGTAGCCGCGTCGTCAGCAGCAGCGTCGCCGGCAAGCACCGCATCCACAGTGGCCGAGCCGGCGGAGCCGGCAGCCGACGTGCCGGACGTCGCGCCCGAACCTGCTGTGGCCGCTGCGGCGGAACCCAGTACGCCCGATATCCCGCAGGTCCGTGTGCAGGTGCCGCAGGTCACGCTGGAATCGCCGCTGCAGGTGACTGAAACACCGGTGCCGACCACGGATTTCGTCGTCCCGCCGCCGCCCACCATCACTGTGGCGCCACGCGCGATCGAGCCGGCTGCACCACAGGTACGCCAGCGCGAGATCCAGACGGTGACCGAGCGGCCACAGGTGCGCGAACTGCAGCAACCGACTGCCGCCGTTGCCGTGCGCGCTGCCGCGGCGCCCACCGTGCGCGAGCGCGAGATCGTCGTGCCCGAACAGGCTAGGGTCACCGCGCCCACCGTGCGTGCACGTGAGGTAGTTCCCACGGTTCGCATGCCCGAGCTGGCGGTGCGTGCCGCGGAGCTGCCAAACGTGCCGGACCCGGCGCCACAGCCAACGCCGGCGCAGACACCCCCGGCGCAACCGGCAGTCGTGCAGACGCCTTCGGCTGCGGCGGTATCCATATCGCCTGCGGCGCCGGCACCTTCCAGCGCGCCGTCACCCGCCAACCAGACCAACCAGCAGACGGCTGCGCAATCTGCGAAACCGGCGTCAGCGGCCGCTGCATCCAGCAAGCCGGCGGCCAGCAGCGGTGCCGGCCCGAAACCGGTTGATCGTAGTGGCGGATGGGATGTGGCGGCCAACGCGGACGACTGGAGCAAATCGACCCGCGACCGTCCCGGGCAGGCAACCGGTGCCGATGGCAAACGCGACGGCATGTTCAACAACGACGGCAGCGTGCGGGTTGCTGCCGGTGGCGAGGCCGGCAATGGCGCTGGCGATCGCGGCCCGCCGGGCAGCGATACCGACACCTGGACGCGTGACCAGATTGCGCAAGGCGGCACCTGGCTCAAGCGGCCGCCGTACGGTTACACGCCGACGTCGCTGGACAAGTATTGGATGCCGAACCAGACGCTGCTGCAGGAATGGGTGCGGCGCGGATTGAAGAAGATCGAAATTCCCATTCCCGGCACCACGACCAAGATCAGCTGCGTGGTGTCGTTGCTGCAATTCGGCGGCGGCTGCGGCCTGAGCGACCCGAATCTCAACGATCAACCAGCCACCGCAAGGCCGCCACCGGACGTGCCGTTCAAGCGGGAGTTGCAGGAAGGCAATGGGGCTGTGAGATAGCAGGGCTGCAAAGAATGGCTGGGATTGGCGGCCGGTGCTGCAGAACTGCTGGCAGCTCCAGAGTTAGATAAGTTGATCAGTAATCCGCATTAGCTCATCGAGCCGTCGTCGAACAAGGAGGGATCGCATGACAAGCGGAGGCCGTGAATTGGTGAAGTGGCTCGCGCTGCTGTTTATGACAGGCGACCACACCTTGAAGATTTTGCACCTGGGCTATGTGCCGGTCATTGCAGAACTGGGCCGCATGGCATTTCCATTGTTCGCACTGGTGTTTGCCTACAATTTGGCGCAGCCGGGTGCTGATGTCGCCAAGTTGATCAAACGCTTGTTCCTGTGGGGACTCGTTGCGACACCGATTGCGGCGATCGCATTCAATCGGGCACTGCCGCTCAATATTCTCTTGTCCTTCGCATTGGCAGCTGTCTGTATTCGTGCGATCGAAGAACGAAAATGGGTTGTGTTGGCGTTCTGCCTGTTGCCGGCCCCTTACCTGCTGGCGATGGCCCAGGGCAGTGTCGTTTGTTGTGCTCTTGGTGATCCCGCTAGTGCTCTTGTGCTTGGTGAACCGGACGTTGTGGCCGCTGCTTGCGCTGCCGGTCGCAAGTTTGGCTTACCTGTCATGGGCCATCCCGCGGACGGGTAGAGCGTTCTACGTCTACTACTGCGGCCATCTGGTGGCTTTGACTGGGCTGTCGTACGCAATGGTTTGAACTGATGCTCCTGCAGGCGTTGTTATGACATAATTAATGTTATGCGAACTCAGGTTTGGCAGTTGGTGGGGGATCCGGCTCGGGGGGAAATCCGCTGCGTTTCCTGGCTCCGGCGAAGGTATCCGGTCGCGCTCCCAGCGCTGCGATCAAGAGCGGCGCATCCGTGCGCCATACCCTTGAACAACTGGTCAGAAGGTCCGCGGCTTCATCCGTGGCACGTCGTTGCTGCCGCTCATCTGCTTGTCGTACACAGCATCGGCCTTGGCGGCGATGGCCTTTTCCTCTGCCTGTTGGAGCATCGACACCAGCTGTAGCTTGACCATCTCGTTCGACACCTGGGCCTGTTCGCCAGCGATGCGCGCCTGCAGCTCGGCAATGGCCTTCGGATCCGATGTGCCATTGATTTGACCGATCAAGCTCTGGATCTGATCGGCTCGCTTCATGGCGGCGTCGAAACCGGCTAGGCCTGTTGCCTTGTTCACCGCACCGAGACGTTCCTGGCGAGCGCTCACGTCGGCGTACATATCGGCGATCGAACCGCTCTTGTTCTTGTCGATGATGTCTTGGACCTTGCCGCTTATGCCCGTCACGTCCCCGCGCTGCACGGCGTCATAGAGACCTGTCCAGTCCTGCGGAAGGTACTGGCGCAGCGCCGGGTTGTTGAACAGGTCACCCAGGCCGCGCGAGCCGGTCAGAGCTTCATACTGCTGTTTGGCCTGTTCTAGCTGGTTTTTCAGCTGCGCGACCTGCTCAACGTACTTAGCGAAGTTGGCCGTCTGATTCATCTGCGTCTGTGTATTCATCGCCACATCGGTGACCGGGATTTGCGCGCCGGCACCGAACGACAGCGACAGGCCCACGACCAACGCGGCTCCTAGTGCGTGCAGTCTCATTGCGGTTTCTCCTTGATGACGAATTTGCGTGAGTCCTGGGGAAGCGACTTCACCAGGTGGAATTCGGCGTCGGTCAGCTTGAAGCCTTCCACGTAGTCGGCACGGGAGGCCATGGGGTTCGGCAGGAAGATTTGCGTAGCGCACTGCTGGATGATCATTGCGGTTTCTCCTTGGTTTTGACGCGGCTCACGAACGCCGGCACCCAGCGATCGGGGTCATCACCCACGTCAGCGATGACCCCTTCGATAATCTCGGCCCGGTCCGGGGAACACGACAGCACCAGCAATTCGTCGCCGAACCCAACCAGGTTGATCGTGCCCACGGCGCAGCAACCGCCCTGCTTGATGACGAACTTGCGCGAGTCCTGGGGAAGCGATTTCACCAGGTCGAACTCGGCGTCGGTCAGCTTGAAGCCTTCCACGTAGTCGGCACGGGAGGCCATGGGGTTCGGCAGGAAGATTTGCGTGGCGCACTGCTGGATGATCGTGCGCGCAATCGGGCTTTCGAGGGCGTCGCCCGGTTCCTGGGTAGCGAACACTAGGAGACCGTTTTCCTTGCGGATGGTCTTCAAGCCGTCCTTCGACCACTTGACAAAGATCGCGTCTTCCAGGGGTTTCCAGAACTCGTCCATGACTTTGATAAACGGCTGGCCGTTCAACATCGCGTCCGTGCGGTGCATGAGGTACATCATTATGGGCGTGCGGATGATCGGCACATCCAGGAAGTCGGTGTAATCGAAGCCGTAGAGGCGATACCTGGTCAGGTCGATATCGTCGGTTTCGTTGTCGAACAGCCAGCCGTACTCCCCGCCCTCGGCCCACTTGAGCAGTCGCGCATGCACGGTCGGCCGCGGGTTCGGATCGTTCGGGTCCGGCATTGGGTTCGGCAGATTTTGCAGCAGCAGAGAGAGACGGCGCAGCGGCTTGTCCAGGCGGAACATCACCGTATCTATCGCGCGGGAAATCTCCACTTCATCGTTGTGGTTGACCGGATCCCCCGATGACTCGGCCAACTGCTTGATGAGCGCCTTGAGGAAGATGATGTTCTCCGGCCTGGGATCCAGCTGCAGGGGATTCATCCCGGTGGCTTGTCCCATGGCGAGCGGGAAATACTTGCCGCCCATCGCCATGACGGTGCCTTGCATGCCGCGGTCCTTGTCGAACACCACGACGGACGGCCGGAACTTGCCGGCCTGGGCAAGCAGGATCCCCAGCAGGACGGTTTTGCCCTGCCCCGTCATGCCGGTGACGATGGTATGGCCAGCCGGCCGGTCGCCTTCGTTGTCCTCGTCGGGATCGGTCGCGTGGAAGTTGAAGTAGAGCGGCGTGCCGGCGTCCGTTTTGAACATCGTGACGGCCGGACCCCAGGGGTTGCCGGCCGGCTTGCCAGCCATGTAGTTGTGAAGCGACGAGAAGCTAAGGAAATTCTGCGACGAAATCGGCGCCGGACGCGGGCGGTACTTCCAGTTGCAAGGCAGCTGCGCCCAATACGCGGCTTCCAACGCCAGGCCGACCACCTGGGGAACGATGGCCACATCGAAGAAGGCCGAGCGCGCCTTCTCCATCAGATCACGGGTTTCAGCCGGCGTGTCGCCGAAGACGGTCAGCGTGGCGTGATGCTCCCCAAACGCGAACTCGCCGGCCATGAGTTGATCGAGAGCCACGGTCAGTTGGTTGACCTGATCGCTGGACGGATCATTTGAGTCAACCAGGTGCTGACGGTGGCGTTCAAGCTGGCCCCTGGCAGCGTGTCGCGATAGCAGCGAGAAGCTTTGCGTCAGCACGCACTCGTAAGGCGCTTTCAGGAACGTGTTGAGGTGGCCCGGCTCTGTGCGCTTCTCGTAGTCGAAGACCTCAACCATGCCGAAAAAGCGCGTGCGCGTGGGTGTGCGAATCTCGCCCAACTCACCCCAGGACGAGAAATTTATGCGGTTCTGCGGCATCGTTTCGCGGAAGTGCGCAAAGGTAACCGGCATCGGCAGTTGTTCGCCGTTGACCAGGCGCGCCAGGAACTCGGCTGGCCGCGAGTACAGATACACGGGCAGATTGTCGGCCGCCGCGGCGGCCTCTGCGAACTCAAGTTCGCTACGGCCGTCGTCGGGCTTGCGGGGGAACCTGGGCCGTTCGCGCTCCCACCAATCGGCCAACTCGATGCGCTGTTCCTCCTGGTGTACGGTGCCATCATCTGCCGTCACGTCCGTCAGCGCGTGGACGCACTTGTAGGTGCTCAGGACTTCGGGGCCGTAGCGCTTGAGCGACGAGAAGAACAGGCGTTGAAGTTCCTCTAGATCCTTCACCGCGGACTGCTGGCGTTCGACCTTTTCCCGCGTGCTTTGCTTCTCGAACTTGGCCAGGAGCGCCAGCGTCTTGTCCGGCATCGCGCGATGGATCACGGTCAGGTAAAGCTCGTTCACCATGAGCGACTTTTCGGTAAACATTGCGCGGCATTTCATGTCGAACTGCGCGCAAAAGGTGTTGTCGTAGTGCGCTTGGGGATACTCCGTCACTCGGCGGCGCACCATGTGCGTCCATAGCGCCAGGTGGTCGGAAGCCGCGCCCTTGAACACAGTGTTCAGGTCGCGCACCCAGTTCATGAGCGTTTCGTAGTCTGCGCTGAGGTGCGAACGCCCGGACAGCTTGAACACGGTCAGCAAGTCGCCGGCCGCTGTTCCGAGGATCGTATCGGTAACATGCCTGGTGTACGGGATGAAGCTGGATATGGCCTTTTCGGCGTCCAGTTCCTTTCTCGTAGCAATTTCAGCGGACATACTTCTTCCTTTTGCGCTTGTAAGTAGCGGGCGCATACGACGAGGCGTTCCAGAACCTCTTGTTCGTGTTGCGCAGCTTGGTATCGATCCACAGACCCCAAGTGCCGAACGCCTTGTCGTCGTGCTTGACGATTTGCCGCATGACGAAAATGATCGGGATGAGTAGCGCCCAGCAGAAAATGCTGACCGTCATCGCCACGATGAAGACGAAGAAAACGGCGAGGATCAAAGGAAGCAATGGCACTCCCATGAACATGGGAGTGCGCGTTGCGCCTTTGAACAGCGGGAATGACGTGGCTGGCTTCTTGTCGTTCTCGTCCATGTTCGTCACCTGAACTTAGGTGACGAACAGTGCAACGATTTCTGCGACAGAGCCGGCGATGATGAGGCCCACGATCCACTTGATGAAACCCTCTTTCTGGATCACGTTGAACCAGTAGAGGATGACTAGGACCAGGCCGGCGCAGATGGCGATGATGGGAACGAAGGACAGCAGATTGTCCTTGAGCGAGTTCAGGAAACCTTTGGCCTTGGCCAGTCCCTGGGCGTCGGCATCGGCGGCAACGATTGCCAGGAGCAGGGAGGAAGCGACAGCGGTCTTGTAATCGGCGAAACGCGCGGGGGTGCCTTTCATATCTACCTCAGTTGGAAATGTCCTTTCTGGACGTTGTAGTGGTCGCGTAGAAGCCGGAACATCGCGCGTGGATCGCTCCATTCCCGCTTCCTGCCCCTTTGACTCACAAGCCGGTATTCCGACACCGACCCATCCTTGTGATTGCGCACGTGGAGCACGAACGTCCAGGCGCGGTCCTTTGTCTCGATAACCGAGCATTCCTCGATGGTGCTGTGGGTAAGCAGCAGATCGAGTTCAGGCGATTGAATAAGCTTCATTGCAAGCACTCCCGTTGGCCTAAGTTAACGGGCCAGCGTAAGCGCTGCCTTGCGGTTTGTCCTTTTCACTATTTACATAGTGAAGCGTCAATCTGCAAAATTCGATCCTTGGAGAGTGATGGGTCGATCCGCTCCTGTTGATGTAGTGCTAGCCGCAGTGATGGCGGCCGGTTCGCTTTGCAGTTCTCGTTCCATCCGCGACCTAGCGGAAGCCCGGCCGAAGGCGTCGCTGCGCCCCCGGCCAAAGGCGTCAGGGCCAACGTCAGCGATGGGCCGCGAGGCCGGCGGGGTGGTTTCTGTGACCGTGGCCACCGCCGGTTCGTGGGATTGGCCATCGGGAAGAAGCGCCGGGACCACGGCCGCAGGAATCGTGCCGGCAGAGCGTTCGACGCGGCCGATATAGCCATTGGCATGCCCGCGCGTGAAGTTGCCGGTGTTGTAGCAGGACAGCGCATTGCGCAGCGCCGCTTGATCGTTCGGTTCGCCGTCGGAGGCGCGCACGAAGCATTCGGTCAGGACCCGGGCCGCAGCCGTTAGGTTGGCGCACGGCTCAAACACTTCCGTCCAGGCCATGCCGAACTTGCGGACGTTTGTGCTGTTGATTTGCCCCAGGCCTGAATCGAAGTTGTAGCCGTTGGCCAACAGGTATTCGGCCGTTGCGATGGCTTCTGCCTGGTTTGCCGGCTGGCGCGGCAACTGCCGGCTGCCGTTGATGTTAATGGCGTAGGGCCGGAAGCTGGATTCGGTCTTCACGACCGCGGCTAGAGTGGCGGGATGGACGGACGGGGCGCACTGGCGGGCCAGGGCTTCAAATTCCTGAACGGACTGTGCCGGCGCGTTTGGTGCCATCATCGCGCAGAACAAGCCCACCAGAAGTCCCAGAATTCGGAATGCCATTGGCTAAATTCGCTCATGCAATATTGAACATTTGATGCATCATTTATCACTAAACGATTGTTGTCAACAGGCTTGCAGCTGCGCTGCCCGGATGCCAGGCAAGCGACAACGGCCCAAGCACATCCTGGGTGCATAGGTAGGAAATGAAAATTGGGAAATTTACGAGGCTAACTACATGATGGTGGTCAAGATCGACCCCGGCTCAAACTTGGCGACGCTAGCGCGAATCAATCCCGCCGCAGCGGCCAACTATGCCGACGCTATCCTTCAAGAATTGGACGAAATCGTAAAGCACTGCACCGTCGCCGACCCGACAACAAGGAGCGAAGAACTGTTTGCGCAGGTGCATGCTCTCAAGAACGCAGTCGCACCAATCGGCGATCACGCGCTCATCGTCGCATGCACCGGCCTATTAGGTCCGCTAATGCAAGGGGAATGCAGGGCGGAGATGGCAACACAATTCCGATTGGTGGCTGCGGCTGCGGCAACAGCCGTCGCGGATTATCGTTGCGACTTTAGATCTACGGCATCGATCGCCGCCACCAGTTCGTTTAAGCCGAGCGGCTTATGAAGTACAGCGGCAGCCCCCATCGAGAGCGCAGTCCTAGGGAAGGTCTGAACAATGAGGACTGAGAGTGCGGGATGTCGCATCGCTCTGGAGAGTCGCGTTTGGATCTTCGGATTTTTCGCAATTTCTGGAGCTTTCCTTGGGAATTCCCCGGGTTACAGGCGCACGCTCCCCATGGCAGGCAGTAACTGCTTTCGCTTCATCCAAAGGTTTGACAGCGCAAACAAGGTCAGCACCTGCGCGGTGTTCTTGGCCAGGCCGCGATAGCGGACCTTGGTGTAACCGAATTGGCGCTTGATCACCCGGAATGGATGCTCCACCTTCGCGCGCACGCTGGCCTTAAAGTGTTCCCAACGCTGTTCCCGAGCACGCTCGCGTTTGTTGCCGATGGCTTGCAGCGTCGAACGCCTGGCGGCAATGAAAAATGCAGCCTTGCAGGTCTGCAGTTCTTCGCGGTTGTCCGCACCGGTGTAGCCGCTGTCGCCGAACACGCTGTCTTCTTTGCCATGCAGTAATGCGTGCGTCACCGTGACGTCGGCGACATTGGCGGCTGTGCAATGGACGTGGTGCACCAGCCCGGAAAATTCATCCACGCCGATGTGCGCCTTCATCCCGAAATACCACTGATTACCTTTCTTGGTCTGATGCATCTCAGGGTCGCGCGCATGGTCGGCATTCTTGGTCGAACTGGGTGCAGCGATCAGCGTCGCATCGACGATCGTGCCCGACCGCAGGCTCTGCCCCTTGCGTGCCAGATGCGCGTTGACCGCTTCCAGCATCCGCGCGGCAAGGCCATGGGTCTCCAGCAGGCGCCGAAAGTTGAGAATCGTGGTCTCGTCCGGAACGTTGTCCAAGCCACCGAGCTGGGCAAAGCGCCGCAAGGTCGGAATCTCGTGCAGCGCTTCTTCCATCGCCGGATCGCTCAGCGCATACCACTGCTGCAGCAGATGAATCCGCAACATCGTCGCCAGTGCGTATGGCTGCCGACCTGGCCGGCCCGACACGGGATAGTGCGGCGCGATCAGCCCGAGCAGTTGCTGCCACGGAACCACCTGCTCCATCTCGGCCAGAAAGATCTCGCGCCGGGTCTGCTTGCGCTTGCCCAGGCCCTCAGCGTCACCGAACGTCAGTTGCATGGATCACTCCTCAACATGAGGCGGGTAGTGTCGCGTATCTGTGGTGCGTTGTTCAGAGTTTCCCTAGCTACTTTCGGCGAAGCGTCCGCAGTCATCACGACGACGGGCGTTGCAGCAGTTGCCGATTTCGTTTGCTTCCGAAGTGTCGCGATGAAGGCGGCGGCATTCATGCCAGGCATGTGATAGTCCACCAGCGCCGCATCTACCTCCATCGCTTGCAGCGTCTCCAACGCCGAACTTCCATTAGTGCACGTAAGCACGCTATGCCCTAGCGAGCGTAGCGCTTCACTGATGAAGATGATGCTGGAAGGCGAGTCATCGACGACTAGAACCCACATGGATAATTCCCAAACTCCCAAGCATGCCGAAGCGGCCGCCACCCGCAAGGCAGGGCCGATCAAGAAGATCCTGCGTCATCTTGAACGACGGTATTGCATTAACCCCATCCGGCAAGAGGTCAACCAAGCCTACTTCCGGTTTGGCATCTTCATCATATGCGGTATCTACTGCTATTCGATACAGAACACTCCATACCTGCGCGAAATTTCGCTTTTTGCGCTGCTAGCGACTTTTTTTTGGGTGTTCATGGCGTGGCGGCGCGTCGGGCCAGACAGGCTTCGGCAGATCGGAGCGCTTGCCTACGACTGTCTCATCATCGGCCTGGTGATGGTCGGAATGGGCAGTTCCTTCATGGGCCTTTTCGCGGTCCTGTTGTGGATCGGGATCGGCTACGGCATCCGTTACCAGGAGCCGCTTTACCTCAAGCTCGGCATGGTATTTACCACGGTGACGTTTGTTGTCTCTGGCCTAGTCACGAGCTGGACAGATTGGGGGGTCTTTCTCTCCCTGTTAGTAACGCTCGCAGTCGTTCCATTGATGCAGCTCGCGCCGATGACACGGATCATCAAGCTGTTAGAACAGCTTGATGCGGCCAACAGGGAACTGGATGAAGCGAACAAGACCAAAACCCGCTTCATTAGCAACGTTTCGCACGACCTGTTGACGCCTGTCAGCTCGATCATCGGCTATTGCGGCCTACAGCCACCGCCGATTGACGGGATACGCATCAACGCCTACCAACTCACACGGCAAATCCGTGCAATTCTTGGAAAGACCGCCTCCGAAGACCTCACCTACGAAGAGCATCACGAAAAGTTCGATCCTGTCGATTTGCTGCGCCAGGTGGCGACAATCGTAAAGCCGCTTGCAGCAGTCAATGGCGCACAGATCACGATCAACAATGCGGGGTCATTCGGCATGTTTTCCGGTGCAGTGCATGCACTGTCAATCTGCCTCATCAATCTAGTGAACAACGCCGCAAAACATTCCGGCGGCGACAGGATCGAACTTAGGGCTGACTACGAAGGAACGATGCTAAGTTTTGTCGTCGCCGACAATGGGTTCGGAATTCCAGAATCTCAGCAGCAGCTTGTCTTCCAGAGGTTTCATCGGGCGGGGTCGTCAACTGGCGCTGATGGCCTTGGGCTGGGCCTTTCGATTGTTCGCGACACGATTGAGGTTGTTGGCGGGCAAGTCACCTTGAACAGCACCGACGAAGGTTCCACCTTTCGATTGACAGCACCCGCAGCCATGCTCCAGGACACTGACAGTCGCCCGCGAGCGGCTGTGCCCCTGCGGGCAGCATTTGCACGTGCGGCTGCAGTCTTGTTTGTGGACGACGAATTCCAAAGCCGCAGCGCCTGGTCCGCCGTACTGCGGGAGGCCGGCTATCACGTACACGCGGCGGGAGGGGGTGTAGAAGCCTTGGCCGCCATCGACGCCGGCAATCACTACGACGTGCATGTTCTGGATTACCGGATGCCGGAGATGAACGGCATTGAGCTAGCCGTGGCGATCCGGGCACGTAATCCAGGGGCCAAGATCATAGCTCTCAGCGCGGATGCTGCGGATGACCGGGCACTTGTCTTTGAGCAGCCCTTGTCTGATGGCCTGTTGGACGCTGCGCTTGGTAAACCCATCCACCCGGAGAAACTGTTAGCGAGCGTGGAGCAGGCATGTTCCAGTACGCTAATTGCTCCACTCCCAACCGATGCCTACGCCGAATGAAAATTTTCCTCACCGGATCGTCCGGTTGCCTAGCAAGCGTCCTGCTGCCTGCTCTTGTTGCAGACACCTCTGTGACGAGCGTCACGGGTATAGATATCGTGGAGCCTGGCTTCGCTGATCCGAAGTTCACCCACGTCACGATGGATATGCGCAACCCCGAAGTCCATGACCTCATGCGCGGGCATGATGCGGTGATTCACCTAGCTTTTGCCGTCAAGCGCGGTCGGATGAGTTTGCCGAAAATGACCGAAATCAATGTCGGTGGCAGCCAGAACGTCATCGACGCTGCCATTGCCAATGGGATCGGAACGTTCCTGAACCTGAGTAGCGTTTCAGTCTATGGCACGGGCGAAAACATGACCGAGGAAGCGAAGCCAAACCCGCCGTCCTGGTTCGCGTATGCAGATCATAAGGTCGAGGTCGAACGCTATCTCGCGGCGAAGATTCCCAGTGCCGTGCAGATCCGTGCGCACCTCATAGTAGGGGCCCACGCGCAGAAGTTCCTACGCGAGATTTTCCTGCTGCCGGTATGGCTGGACTTCGGCCAAAGCCAGCCCAAGCAGCAGGTCGTGCATGAAGCCGACGTGGTAGACGCCATCTTGGCGGCATTGAAGAAGGGTGCGCAGGGTATCTATAACGTCGCAGCCGACGATGTTATCGCGCTTGGCGGCGATTACATCCGAAAGGGCCAGGAGGAAGGGCGAAAGATCCGGCGGATGCCGTTTTCAATCGTTCGGTTATCTGCCGTGCTGGCGCAGACCGTGATGAAGAACGACCTACCGACGCTCATTTCCATGTTGAACACTACCGCAACTGTCTCGTGTGAAAAGGCCAGGAGAGAGCTTGGTTGGCAGCCTCGCCGTTCGGCTTGGCAAGCGCGAACAGACGCGTTACGGTCACTCGACGCCATCTAGTTTTTAGGTAGAGGGGCCTCGTAGTTTTCCCAATTTCATGGCGGATACGGGTGGGATATAACCCATACCAATCACCAGCCTGCCATAATGAATAAGCCCATGACTGCCCCGACGCCCGCCGCCAGCCACTTAGCAGTGGTCGGCGGAACGGCGGCCACAGCCGCCATGCAAATAGGCACCCAACACCCAGGCGTTGCCGGCTTTTCCTACATCATCGCCGATGATCACCATTCGGTGACACTCGCCGTCAGTCTTATGCTCGCCGACCAGCTGGGCGTGGCAGCCTCGCGCTTCAGCACAGCCAATACCAGCGCCGCGCTTCTGGCGGCTTGTTCCGAACAGGCATCTACGCCACGAATCGTCGTGCTAGACCTGGTAATGCCGGGCAGCCTCAAGCGAGTCTCATTGGTGCGCGCCATCCTGGCAACCAATCCCGCGCTCAAGGTCCTGGTCTACACGGCCGAGGAAAGCGCGTTTCTCGCGCGTGCGGTGATGCAAGCTGGGGCGGCCGGTTATGTCGCCAAGACCAGCTCGACCGCCGAACTCATCGACGCGCTGGATGGCGTGGCCAAGGGCCAGACCTACACCGACAGCCATATCGACCTGGACAGCGTGAGCAAGCACGCTTGGTCCACATTGACCGACAGCGAACGCGCGGTTCTCGTCGCCTTCTGCCGTGGGTCCAAGGCGCACGACATCGTGGAATCCACGGGCCGCAGCTACAGCACAGTGACCACGCACAAATACAACGGCCTCAACAAGCTGGGTTTGCGCGATGGCAATGACCTGTTGCCGTACATCTACGAGAACGGCCTACTCCACGAGCTGGACGATTGATCGAGGCCCGAATCGGGGCGTAAAACGGCCGCAGTTCCACAGCCTTGTCCCTGACCTTGAGGCCGGTTGACAATCTTCAATGAATGACGAATCATTTTTAAATAGCTGATTTAGGTCTGACGGTTCAGGCCTGCCCGCCAAGGAGCCTTCAATGGCAAAAGACCAGCCCGACGTACTGCCCGCGAATCTCGACCTCACGGCCTTGTCCGTGTCGCAACTCACGCTGTTACAGCAGGAAATTGACAAGCAAAAGGCCAATGCTAAGGAGCGGGAGCGGCAAGTGGTCAAGGGCCAGGTGATTGCAGTCCTGGAAGCAGCCGGCTTCTCGGTCGCCGACTTGACCGTCCTGTTTCAGCTGCCGGCACGTGGGCCGGCGCGGTCGCGGGCGATGTACCGGCACCCCAGCAAGTCGAAATTCACCTGGACCGGCAAGGGCCGGAAACCCAACTGGGTTTCCGAATACCTGGCTGGCGAAGGCCACAGCCTGGACGATTTGAAGATCAAGTGAAATGGGCAAGGTCATTCCCTTCCAGCGCCCCCGTCCCCGCCGCCCTGGTCCCGCCAAGCCGCGCCAGGGCGCGGGCGAGAAGGGCTGCTGGGCCTGGTGGCTGGTCGGCGCCGCCGCAGCAGCCGTGGCGGCGATCCTCTCGCCGCTGCTCTGGCCAGCGCGGATCCTGCTAATCCTGCTGGGCGGCGTCGGCATCGTCGGCGCGGTGGCCTGTTACTGGCTTTCGTCCCCGACTAACTGGCCGATGATCCGCCTCACCGTGGTCGCGTTTCTCGGCTCCGTCACCTTGTGGCATTGCGGCGAGGCTGCGTTGAAAGGCGCAAGAACGTTGAACGCCTACAGCTTTGAGAAGGTCCGCCAGCTGCGGGCGGCACAACGCAAAGCTGCATAAAAAGACCCCGGCGCATGAACGCCGGGGAATTGAGTGTTGGCCCATTACCACCAGGCTTCCGCCACCCTGCCCCGGCGGCGGAGGCCCTTCAAGGAGCGAAATCATGCTGATTCTGACGCGCTGCGATGGGGAAGCCTCTACATCGGCGACCGGGATCACGGCCCGCATAGCGAGCCCGTGCACCGCGAGGAAATCTAAGAGCGGATCCAGGAGCAGCCGAAGCAGGATCATGCGCCTGGCGCTGCTGGCCAGTGAGGGCGGCCAGAAACAACAGGCAGAGCGTGCCGCCTACCAGCTGGCCAGCGACGTGGCCGTGCGCGTCTTGACGGACGCCGGCATGCCGGCAGAGAAGATCGAGCGCGCCCGGTTCGCGCTGATCCCTTGAAGGCCGCCTGCGTGCTGATTCCCGCAGGCGGGATCCTACTGGCCATCGCCGGTCTGGTCGCCCACAACAACGCCGGCAGCGCCGGCAGCGCCGGCCAGACGGCAGACGTGGCGACCGTCGAGACGGTCGCCTACCTGGCAACCTTCATCGAGCATCCCGCGCTATCCGAATGCGCCACTGGGCGCTACGGCGTGCAGCTGCACGCCGCTGGCCTGGCCCGCTTCGCGTTGGAGGCGCAAGCGCCGGATTGTCCGTTCGCCGCGTGCATCGGCTCTAGGATCCGCGGCCTGGCCGATTACCGCGACAAGCACGGCGCGCTGCTGCGCACCGCACTTTTCATGGATCCACCGAAGATCCCGATTGCCTCACCGCTACTAGGCGAGTCGATTCCTTTTTCGCTGGTCATCGACGGCGATCGCGTCCGCGTTTTCGCGCCCCCTGCCCTGCCCCTGGCAGCACCGCTTTCCCAGGTGTGCCAAGCGCTGGCCGCACCGCTCAAGCCTTTGACTGAAGCATAAATTGCGCCGGCACTGCCCACGTGCAGGCCGTCGCCGCCGGCGCTGCCGACGACCAGGTGCCCGATCCGGGGTGTAGGGGGGAACCCCCCTACGGAGAACGCCTCACCCGCAGACGCGGGGCTTCAGGGCCGAGGACAACGCTCCCGCCGACGACAGGGAGCCGCCCTCCCCTCCTCTGCAAACCCGCCCGCTTTTGATCGCGCCGTGAATGGTCCATTTAGGCTGGCCCATTTTATGTGGTCCGTTTAAGTCCACAAAGAAATATTGGGCCACCCGTAAAATTGATGGTACGTTTAGGTATACCCAAAAAGGCCATGCAGGAGGCCACCATGTTCAACGGGATTCCCACCCCAGCCGATTTGGCGAGTCACATTTGATGGCGCGCGCTCCTGCAGAACCCTTCAAGGTTGCTCGGATTTACCAGCGCGTCAGCACTGATGGCCAGGATCTCACGCGACAAGCCGCAATCGTCCAAGAGGCCAAGGCCGCCGGCTTCTACGTCGCCGGCGTCTATCGTGAGAAGGCTTCTGGCGCGCGCGCCGATCGCCCTGAGTTGCTGCGCATGATCGAGGATCTGCAATCGGGCGAAGTGGTCATTGCAGAGAAGATCGATCGGATCAGCCGCTTGCCACTGGTCGAAGCCGAGCGCTTGGTAGCATCTATCCGCGTGAAGGGGGCGCGCCTCGCCGTTCCTGGCGTCGTCGATTTCTCCGAAGTGGCGGCCGAGGCGAAAGGCGTGGCAAAGGTCGTGCTTGAATCTATGCAGGACATGTTTCTGCGCATCGCCCTGCAGATCGCTCGCGACGACTATGAAGACCGCCGCGAGCGTCAGCGTCAGGGTATTGAGCTGGCGAAGGCCAGACACAAGTACCGTGGCCGCCCGGCCGATCCTACCGTACATGCTCGTATCGTCGCTTTGCGCAGTCGTGGGGAAACCATCGCCAGCACTGCGCGCCTGGCAGGCGCGAGCGTCACTACCGTCAAGCGTGTGTGGGCCGCTCACTGCGCGCAAGGTCACGGAAATGATTACCGGGAGTAGAGCGCCGTGAAGTAAGGCAGGTCTTCAGTTGGAGATGGCTCCGGGGCCGCTGGGAACTCACCAGTAGCGGATTTGACCCTTGAGTGATAGCAGGGCGAGTTAGCAACCGTGCGGGCGGCCTTTCGAGTGCTGTAATGTGGAATCAAACTCAGGTCTTCGCTATGCATTCAACCCAGCGCCAATCATTGTGGCGGGCCGTGGGGTTATGGACACATGCTCAGGGTGTAATCCCCTTTTTGGCGTCCATTCCCAAGGGATCCCAAATTGCAAGGCGATGGGTTGACCCGATACCAAAAAAACTTGCAGCAGAGACTTTCTTGGAAGGCAAGTTGTTTTTATCTGCATATCTATCAACAGCGCGTTGAAGGAGGGATGATGCACCGGTATTGCAATTCCCGACCTTGTCGGTTTTGTGCGGCGGCAGTCTCTGAAATCGCGGCGTGGCAGCCAGCACGCGATTACGGCGCGCAACATCCACTTTGACTTCCGGGTTTCGCAACGGAACTCCTGTTCCATTGCGCCCTAACAGCTCATCCTGATACAGCTGATGAAGCGTGAACTGCTGTCTGGCTTCTAATAAATCGACACTGTCGACATCTGATATTTTTTTTAGCCGTACTTTTCTGCGGAAATCTTTCGGCAGGTGTTCGAAGGCACGCAGATCGCGTTCCGGCGCTGGAGGCCTTTCCACTCTGTAATCACCGGCTTTCTTTGGCCACATTTCCATTGTTGACAAAGGCAAAAGGCGGTAGATGGCAGTGATCTCGTCATGCAACGCTAATGGACCAGCCTCACCACCCCTAGCCAGACTGTAAGCTTCGTAAAATTCTTCACGAGTAGCAAATGAAGTTCCGGCAAGAGCTAAAAGAGCCGCCCGGACCTCTGCAGATAATTTGTGCGGATTTTTCGAGTAATCTTTACCTATCAAGTGTCCAAGGAGCTTTTCGTCTAAAACAACAGCCCCCCGTTTGGGATCACCTCCCACTCCGTAGAGTATCGCGCCGCTTTTGCGCCCTCGGTTGGGATTGCCGGCAACTACGTATCCATGTGTAGGGATGAGATATCCACGCGTATTTCTGTTCACGTAGTAAACGGGAACTGGGGATAGCCTGTCAGGCGCTCTAAGCTGCATCTCATGAAGCACGGTGTTGTATGCCTCCCGCTCCTTTCCCTCAGGGAGGGAAGGGATTTTTCCGGGATACCTTGCATCTACAACCTGCCCATCGCTGTCGCACTGGATGTCGATCAAAGCCGTTTTTCCATTGACAACGCGCGTAACCCTCGTCCAACCATCGCCAAGATCGAGCGCTGTAGCGTCTGACTTGCCTTTACCCTCAGCCATGAACTCAACGAAAGCCTGCGCGCGAGACTGGGCATCTCGCATCCCCAGCATGGCTTGAATCTTATGACTCACCCGACTGGCGACACCGGTCGCATTGATCCACTTAACTCTTTTTTTCTCCGCGTAAAGGTCCGCTTGTTTTTGCAAAGTCCCATCCGCTCCAGCCGCCGAGGCGTGACCTGCAGTGCGGGACCGGGAGCTACTGGAAGCAACGCGCACGGGAGCCTTTTGCAGTCCATCAAGCACACCCGATCGAGTGAGCGCGTCCCGTTCGGAACGTTTTTCGCTCGATGCGCCAGGTTTCGCCTCATGCTCCTCCTCAAGTCCCCTCGACGCGGTGGATGCTGATTCAGTTAGAGCATTCTTTTCAATTTTCATTGCGCTATGAAATGATTGGCGGGGTGTGGTGCATGAAGGGCGCTGGGTTTCGGCAAGAAAGCAGCAAGCCCCTGCTGGCCTTTTGATCGCAACCTATTCATTACCGGGCTTGGGCGCGATCAGTTCCTTCTGTTCAGGTAGCGGACCTGGACGGAAGCGCCCACCCGCTCGCACTTGCGACACGGCAAACTGCACATCATTTTCGGTATCGGAATTACTCCTAACTGAGCTTTGCCTTTTCAATCCTTGCAATACACCCTGTGTCTCACGATGAGCCGCCTGCTCTTGCGTCGCTTGCTCATTCGTGGTTCGACCGGCGTGTTGCTCGACAACATATTCGCTCGCCTTCCCACTGGCACCTGTGACGTTGAAGCATCCCATATAATAACTCCCGTTGAGAGTGAGGGCTGGCAATTTCTCACGAAAAGCGTAAACCTGCTTTCGCCAAACGAAAAACTTTGTGCACTGGCGAAATTCTGCCCAGTGATCGGACGCAGCTGAAAACTGAACGATGATTGGTCAATGCGCGGGGCAAGCATGATAGAGGTCAGCCTCGCGCGACACCCTCACCAATGCTCTGGCTTATCGATTGGTTTGCCAGGTTTACGAACGCGCTCGGGAAGCTGTGCTGCAGCCAGCTCACTATCCAAGATGTATTGCCGGGTCCAGTCAGCACGGCTCGACAGCGAGACGCTGACTCTTCTGTCCGATTCACCATCGACCGGCGGCCTGCGTGGCGTGACGACGCCTAGCACGATGGTTGGGAAATCCTCGCGGATCGCTGCAAGGACCGGCTCGATATCGCTATCGTTAGAACACACAACCAGCTGCTGATAGCGTGCTGAGGCAGCATCGCGATACATGGTCAGCGCCAGGTTCACGTCGGTCTGTTTCTCTTCGAGCTTCCAGACCCGAACCCGGCGCGTCCGATCATACGGCTGGCCGCTGACAAACTCCGGCAGCAGGGTTCCCGCTTTGTCCCAGCTGTGCTTGCCTAATGTCGTGGTGAATCGTTGCGGGTGGGTGTGTGCCAATGCGCGCAGATACGCCGCTTGCGTTTCCGAGGCCTGCTTATGGGTCGCAAAGCGACCCAGCGCCGGCGCGGTGAAATACCGGACGTGCAGCAGCTCGGTGGTCGGGTCCTGATCATGCAGGAGGCGATCGAACAGTGCGACCGCATCAAGCCACTTGAATGCGGTCCCACGGATGCGACCGTAGTACAAGTTGTAGCCATCGATGTAGACGGCAGTCGCTTTGGCGATGGTCACACGGAGCTTCCTGCGGGCATGAAAAAACCGCCTTTCGGCGGTTTTTTCGTCCCAAGCCGTTGCCCAACTGAATGGGGCGACAAGGGAGGAGTGGTGACAAGACTGTAACGGCATCGCCCGGGCGATGCAATAGCAATTGCCCCCCTGACAAGCTATGCCCCAGCCCTTCCCAGGCGTCTGGGGGACGGATAGACCCATTCCCCACAAGGCCGGGCAGCGTGTTGCGCTGGCCGTGGAAACGGCCGCGTGACTCTGTGGCCATCAGCAGGTGGCCACCAACAACAGAGCAGAAGCATCAGCATGGGCACACACTGAGACTGCTATTGACCTGCCCCCACTGAGCCGTACCAGCTGAAGCTATAAAGTCCGTGAACCCAAGAGGACGGACATGAAGAAGAGCAGATTCAGCACCGAGCAGATCATCGGGTTTATCAAACAGGCCGACGCGGGCATGGCCGTGGCAGAGTTGTGCCGTCGGCATGGTTTCAGCCCGGCCAGCTTTTATCAGTGGCGGGCCAAGTACGGGGGAATGGAGGCCGACGAGGCCAAGCGGCTGAAAGAACTGGAGGTCCAGAACACTCGATTGAAGAAGTTGCTGGCCGAGGCGCACCTGGACATCGAAGCGCTGAAGGTTGGCTTCGGGGTAAAACGCTAGCCCCGCAACGCAAGCGCGAGGCAATCCGACGAATGCTCGAACACACCCCGTTGAGCGAGCGCCGGGCTTGCCGCCTTGCGGGGCTGTCCCGCGATGCTTTCCGCCACGCACCCGTGCCGACGCCAGCCACGCAGGCGCTGTCGGCGCGGCTGGTCGAGCTGGCCCAGACCCACCGCCGCTTCGGCTATCGCCGACTGCATGATTTGTTGCGCCCGGAGTTTCCATCCGTGAATCACAAAAAGATTTATCGCCTGTACGAGGAAGCCGAGCTGAAGGTGCGCAAACGGCGCAAGGCCAAGCGTCCGGTGGGTGAGCGGCAGAAACTGCTGGCGTCCTCCATGCCGAACGACACCTGGAGCATGGACTTCGTGTTCGATGCGCTGGCCAACGCACGCCGCATCAAGTGCCTGACCGTGGTCGACGACTTCACTCGCGAGAGCGTGGACATTGCCGTGGATCACGGCATCAGCGGGGCTTACGTAGTGCGCCTGCTCGATCAGGCGGCGTGTTTCCGTGGCTATCCACGCGCGGTCCGCACCGACAATGGCCCCGAGTTCACCAGTCGCGCCTTCATTGCCTGGACGCAGCAACATGGCATTGAGCACATCCTGATCGAGCCGGGTGCCCCCACGCAGAACGCCTACATCGAAAGCTTCAACGGCAAGTTCCGCGACGAGTGCCTCAACGAGCACTGGTTCACCTCGTTGGCACAAGCCCGGGACGTGATCGCAGACTGGCGACGCCACTACAACCAGATCAGGCCGCACAGCAGTTGTGGTCGCATCCCGCCGGCACAGTTCGCCGCCAACTACCGTACACAACAAGCCAACAACGCAGTACCCTTCAACCCCGGGCTTTATCAGTAATCACTGGTACGGACGATGGGGGCAGGTCAATGGCTGTCTCCATCCCTTACTCCTTGACGACAGTCCTGAAACGAACCTGTCCAGACCTCGGTCGCCAGCTGTTAGCTCTCGCAGCCCATCCGGCGCACTGAGCGTAGTGCGCGAAACCCTTATCGCAGCAGAGAAGCACAGATGAGACGGTGCGTAGCTATAGCGCCCAATCAGAAACTCCCGCATCCCGCCTACCGGCGCATACCGACAATCAGAGCGTCATCCCGCATCGCCCAGAGACGCTATGAACGACTACGGTTCTTATCGCTACCTGCCTGCCGATGGTTGGTACGCCACTTATCCACAAGCTGCCGGGGCCGATGAGCCACGCGTCTTCCAGCGCGTGGCGCTATGGCGGGTGGCCCCGCATGGAACGATCGTTGGCCTGATCTCTTCGCCCGACAATAGCCAGGACGAGAACGAATCACAGCTTCTGAGCGCACCGCGCGGTCTAGGCGTCCACTACATCCACATTGATGATCTGACCGCAGAGGAGCGCCAGGAGATCCGCAACAGACGTTTCAGTTGATCGCCTTGCAAGGTCTGCGACCTGGTCTCGCCACCAACGGCTCAGCCGATGCGCTGGGCTTTCTTTCTGGGCACGTCCACGCGATCAGGCTGAACCGCCCCAGGAATGAGGTCTGTGTGACCCGTCCACCGCGCCGCCAGCGCAGCGCAGTTGGCGTTCAACGTTGAGCTTTCCGCATGGACAGCTTGGCGTACTCAGCAAGACGTTCTCTGGCTTCACTAATGTCGAACGCGCTGGGGTCGAATCGGCCCCCTAACCACTCCGTGAGTTCGCGTCGGCGGGCACTGCTGCGGCCAGCAAGTACCCTGAGCATCTCCGCATAGCCCCATGGTCCGCCACAATCCTCCGGCGGACAGGCGTTTTTGCCGGTAATCAAGTGCGGATAACTTCCTGATGGTGTTTCCATTAGCTTTTCGACGGTCACTCGGTGTTGCCAGTCATCGCCAAAGTCGTAGGTGTAGATCAGTGTCTCTCCAATGCCAGACACATCGCACAAGCGACGTTTACTGGAAATCTCGCTGCCATTGCCATGCCCGTACGAGTACAGGTGCATCAGTTCCCAGCCCATCGCCCCTTGGATGAAGTAGTGCAGCTGCGCCAATGCGACATCAGCGTAGGTATCGAGCCGACGCCACACTGTGGGGGAGATGCCAAGCAACTGGATTTTGAGCCTCCAGACAGGTAGTGAGCTGCTCACCGAACTGCTCGCAATCGAACGGGGCATACTGGTCAAGCGTGATGCGTTCATGGGGCGTCCTCAGGATCGTGGTCGGCGGCGTCGGGCTGCCCGGCTGCACCTTGCAGGGCGTCGAACTCGCTATCGGTCTGCGCGCGTAGCAGCGAGTGGGCCAACTTATCCAGCAGTGGCGTGCGGCCGCTGAAAATGCGTTCCACTGACGCGTTGACATCCTCCCCGGCCTGAAGGCCGGGGAGGATCGACGTCCCCCCCGCCCTGAGTAGCGGCCGGGTTTAGAGTCCGGTGCTGATGATATCGGTGTTTGCCAGATGTTGGGCATAAGCGGGCGGCGTCATGCCGCCAATTGCTTTCTTGGGTCGGTCCTCGTTGTATTCGCGTCGCCAGCGTTCGATCTCGGTGCGTGCATGCAGCAGCATTGGGAACCAGTGTTCGTTGAGGCATTCGTCGCGCAGCCGGCCGTTGAACGATTCGACGTAGGCGTTCTGGTTTGGTTTTCCCGGCTGGATGAGCCGTAGTTGCACACCACGGGCATGTGCCCAGACGACCATTGCCTTACCGCAAAACTCCTTGCCGTTGTCGGTGCGGATCACCTGCGGCAGGCCGCGACTGTGTGCCAACCGATCCAGCACGCGCGCAACCCCGTGCCCGGAGATTGCGCGCTCCACGTCGATGGCGACCGCTTCGTGGGTTGCGTCGTCCACAATCACCAGACACTTGATCACCCGACCTTGGGCGGTGCGGTCGAACACGAAGTCCATCGACCACACCTGGTTGGCCTGCGCTGGCCGCAGCAGCGGCTGACGCTCGCCAACCGGTACCTTCTTGCGCTTGCGCCGCCGCACTTGTAGCTGCTGCTCGCGATACAACCGCTCCACGCGCTTGTAGTTCACCAGGCGTCCTTCCTGTCGCAGCTTGAGATAGATCATCCCCACGCCGTAGCGGCGATGGCGATGCGCCAACGCAAGAATGCGCTCGCGCAGTTCGCCATTGCGGTCTTGGCACGGGCAATAGCGCAGCGCACTGGCGCTCATACCGATCACTGCCAACGCACGACGCGCCGGTGCGCTCACCACTTTTTTCGCAACGCATCCTTGATCAGGTCGTTCTCGAACAACTGCTCGGCCAGCAACTTCTTTAGCCGCGCGTTCTCGGCCTCAAGGTCCTTGAGCCGCTTGGCGTCGGGCACGCTCATGCCGCCAAACTTGCTGCGCCACAGATAGTACGAGGCCTCACTGAAGCCATGCCGCCGACATAGGTCCTTGATCGCTATGCCCGCTTCGGCTTCGCGCAAAAAGCCGATGATCTGCTCTTCGGAAAAACGCTTCTTCACGTCCAATCTCCTTGGGGTAGGGAATTGGACTCCAAACTGAGGGGCTACTCAAAATTGGGGGGACGTCGGACCCCTTGAGCCCCGACATTGACTGTCGCGCCGTCTACTCCGAAGCTGGCGGTGATGCAGCTACCGGACAGGTTCAGCCTAACACCTGGAAACACCTCAAACGATGCCTGAACTCAAGCCCCATGTCATCCATCCCTATGCCGAGTTGCCGGTGACGTTGGCCAGCAGCGCGCCGATCAGCGTTTATACGATGGCGGTGTCCCCGTCAGGACATAGAGGATATCTACGCCAATGTGGTGCGCAGCGATGAGATACCCGCCACCCGGTAGATTGGTGTCCTTTTCGAAATTCAGCTGCGCCCACCGAGTGACAGAACAGCGCTCGGCCATTTCGGTTTGCGTAAGGCCAAGGCGCTTTCGCTCCGTCAGAAGACGTGCGCCCACGGTCTCGGGGAGCGCGGTTGTCGTTGTACGAGGGGTTGAACGCATGAACGGTGATCGGCAAGGCAGGGGCAAGCATGATAGCGGTCAAGCCTCGCGCTTCACCCTCACCAATGTCCCGCCCGCGCCCGAGGCTGGTAGTAAAACGCCGACCGGCTCTGCTTGACGACCGCGCAGGCTCGACGAACCCCAACGCGATAGGGATGAGGCCACTTTCAACGGAGTCCGAGTTGGATCATCCATTCGCCATTGATGACAGAATTTCACATAACGGCAATGTGCTTGCCTGCTCGCAATTACCATTCGGGTGTCAGTCCATAAACACTTCAACGACACATACTCGACATGCCAATCGGTCAAACAAACTTTCCAGGAATCTATATTTCCACTCAGACAAGCGCCCGGGAAGAGCCATACAAGACTCAGGTTGAGTCAGCGCTTGAGAAGATTGCGGCAGGCAGCTCGGGCAGCGCCCTTCTTCAAGGCCTGAGCACTATTAGCGCTCGCAAGAATAGAAAAGTGACCATAGCAGAGATAGGCGCTGAAGCGCAGCCCAACACCAGAGCTGTCCTCAGCGCAAGCGAGGTCGAAAAATATGATCCAGAGACTTTCGCCGATAACCTAGCGCTCGCCAAGGAACGAGCAAGAAAAGGAAAGGGATGCAACGCCATCATAGAATGGAGCCCGCATAGTAATATCGAACTGAACTCAAACGGCTCCCCTCTTCGTCTTGGCTCCAATCCTGAGGAGTCGTTTGTAGTTCTTGCACACGAGCTTATCCATGCTCAGCATCTATTGGCAGGCACGTCGAAAGCCTACAAGGGTGGAGATCGCTACGACGAAACATCCGAAGCCGGTAAAGAGGAACTCAGGGCCGTCGGCGTCGGGAAATACGAATATCGAAAGACCAGGCAACCGAGCGAAAACTCGATCAGGCAGGAGCATGGGCTACCGATCCGCAAAAAATATAAGCCTCACGGCAGGTGAGGCTGCATATCGGTCAAGCTTACCGCGACACCTTCACCAATGCCCCGGCTTGTCGATGGGCTTGCCAGGCTTACGAACGCGCTCGGGAAGCTGAGCTGCAGCCAGCTCACCATCCAAAATGTATTGCCGGGTCCAGTCAGCACGGCTCGACAGCGAGACACTGACTCTTCTGTCCGATTCACCCTCGACCGGCGGCTTGCGTGGCGTGACCACGCCTAGCGCGATGGTCGGGAAGTCCTCGCGGATCGCCGCAAGGACCGGCTCGATATCGCTATCGTTGGAGCACACAACCAACTGCTGATAGCGCGCAGATGCCGCATCGCGATACATGGCCAACGCCAGGTTCACATCGGTCTGTTTCTCTTCGAGCTTCCAGACCCGCACCCGGCGCGCCCGATCATACGGTTGGCCGCTGACAAACTCAGGCAGCAGGGTTCCCGCCTTGTCCCAGCTGTGTTTGCCCAATGTCGTGGTGAATCGTTGCGGATGGGTGTGTGCTAACGCGCGCAGATACGTCGCTTGCGTTTCCGAAGCCTGCTTGTGGGTCGCAAACCGACCCAGCGCCGGTGCTGTGAAATAGCGGACGTGCAGCAGATCGGTGGTCGGGTCTTGGTCATGCAGAAGGCGATCGAACAGGGCAACAACATCAAGCCACTTGAATGCGGTCCCACGGATGCGCCCGTAGTACAGGTTGTAGCCATCGATATAGACGGCGGTGACTTTGGCGATGGTCACACGGAGCTTCCTGCAGACATGAAAAAACCGCCTTGCGGCGGTTTTTTCGTCCCAAGCCGTTACCCAATTGAATGGGGCGACAAGGGAGGAGTGGTGAGGCAAGCCTAACGGATGCGCCCGGGCGATGCAAGAATGCATAAACCCCGTCATGCGACCGCCCGACCGCCCTGCTGGGCCATGGAGGCACCGCGCCAGTGCGTGGAATCTCGCGTTATGTGCGCTGGCGGCCTCGCCGCGATAGGGCTTGCAGCGCAGCTCCCAATGATCGACTATCAAACATCCATGTTTGATGCCTCGATCATGACATCGCCCATTTCGAGGGTCGGCAGGGATTGGTGTAAAAAACAGCCAAAAGTGAGCTAACTCGCTGTCAGCACAGAAATTTTTCACAACCTTCTGCCGATCCTCCATGCGGGTCCGTGATCGCCTTCATGTCTGCGCCTCACCCTGGTCGTCGAGGGTTGCCAGGATCACCCGAAGTTGTGTACTGCCATGCGGCCTCGGAAGCTATGTAGGAACCACAGACCGCTAGTCTGGAGGCGACCATGTAAAGAGGTATGCCTGATGGATCCCATTCGTTCGCGCACACCAAGTCCTGCCCGCGAGCTTCTGTCCGGACCCCAACCCGATGGGGTTCAGCCGACTGCAGATCGTGGGGTGTCTCCGCCTGCCGGCGGCCCCCTGGATGGCTTGCCCGCTCGGCGGACGATGTCCCGGACCCGGCTGCCATCTCCCCCTGCCCCCTCACCTGCGTTCTCGGCGGACAGCTTCAGTGACCTGTTACGTCAGTTCGATCCGTCACTTTTTAATACATCGCTTTTTGATTCATTGCCTCCCTTCGGCGCTCACCATACAGAGGCTGCCACAGGCGAGTGGGATGAGGTGCAATCGGGTCTGCGGGCAGCCGACGCCCCCCCACCCACCATGCGCGTGGCTGTCACTGCCGCGCGGCCGCCGCGCGCCAAGCCGGCGCCGCGACGACGTGCTGCGCAACCCTCCGACGCTTCGCCGGCCGCGCAGGTGGATCTACGCACGCTCGGCTACAGCCAGCAGCAACAGGAGAAGATCAAACCGAAGGTTCGTTCGACAGTGGCGCAGCACCACGAGGCACTGGTCGGCCATGGGTTTACACACGCGCACATCGTTGCGCTCAGCCAACACCCGGCAGCGTTAGGGACCGTCGCTGTCAAGTATCAGGACATGATCGCAGCGTTGCCAGAGGCGACACACGAAGCGATCGTTGGCGTCGGCAAACAGTGGTCCGGCGCACGCGCTCTGGAGGCCTTGCTCACGGTGGCGGGAGAGTTGAGAGGTCCACCGTTACAGTTGGACACAGGCCAACTTCTCAAGATTGCAAAACGTGGCGGCGTGACCGCAGTGGAGGCAGTGCATGCATGGCGCAATGCACTGACGGGTGCCCCCCTGAACCTGACCCCGGAGCAGGTGGTGGCCATCGCCAGCAATATTGGTGGCAAGCAGGCGCTGGAGACGGTGCAGGCGCTGTTGCCGGTGCTGTGCCAGGCCCATGGCCTGACCCCGCAGCAGGTGGTGGCCATCGCCAGCAATGGCGGTGGCAAGCAGGCGCTGGAGACGGTGCAGCGGCTGTTGCCGGTGCTGTGCCAGGCCCATGGCCTGACCCCGGAGCAGGTGGTGGCCATCGCCAGCAATATTGGTGGCAAGCAGGCGCTGGAGACGGTGCAGGCGCTGTTGCCGGTGCTGTGCCAGGCCCATGGCCTGACCCCGCAGCAGGTGGTGGCCATCGCCAGCAATGGCGGTGGCAAGCAGGCGCTGGAGACGGTGCAGCGGCTGTTGCCGGTGCTGTGCCAGGCCCATGGCCTGACCCCGGAGCAGGTGGTGGCCATCGCCAGCAATATTGGTGGCAAGCAGGCGCTGGAGACGGTGCAGGCGCTGTTGCCGGTGCTGTGCCAGGCCCATGGCCTGACCCCGCAGCAGGTGGTGGCCATCGCCAGCAATGGCGGTGGCAAGCAGGCGCTGGAGACGGTGCAGGCGCTGTTGCCGGTGCTGTGCCAGGCCCATGGCCTGACCCCGGAGCAGGTGGTGGCCATCGCCAGCAATATTGGTGGCAAGCAGGCGCTGGAGACGGTGCAGCGGCTGTTGCCGGTGCTGTGCCAGGCCCATGGCCTGACCCCGGAGCAGGTGGTGGCCATCGCCAGCAATATTGGTGGCAAGCAGGCGCTGGAGACGGTGCAGGCGCTGTTGCCGGTGCTGTGCCAGGCCCATGGCCTGACCCCGGAGCAGGTGGTGGCCATCGCCAGCAATATTGGTGGCAAGCAGGCGCTGGAGACGGTGCAGCGGCTGTTGCCGGTGCTGTGCCAGGCCCATGGCCTGACCCCGGAGCAGGTGGTGGCCATCGCCAGCCACGATGGCGGCAAGCAGGCGCTGGAGACGGTGCAGCGGCTGTTGCCGGTGCTGTGCCAGGCCCATGGCCTGACCCCGCAGCAGGTGGTGGCCATCGCCAGCCACGATGGCGGCAAGCAGGCGCTGGAGACGGTGCAGGCGCTGTTGCCGGTGCTGTGCCAGGCCCATGGCCTGACCCCGGAGCAGGTGGTGGCCATCGCCAGCCACGATGGCGGCAAGCAGGCGCTGGAGACGGTGCAGCGGCTGTTGCCGGTGCTGTGCCAGGCCCATGGCCTGACCCCGCAGCAGGTGGTGGCCATCGCCAGCCACGATGGCGGCAAGCAGGCGCTGGAGACGGTGCAGCGGCTGTTGCCGGTGCTGTGCCAGGCCCATGGCCTGACCCCGGAGCAGGTGGTGGCCATCGCCAGCAATATTGGTGGCAAGCAGGCGCTGGAGACGGTGCAGGCGCTGTTGCCGGTGCTGTGCCAGGCCCATGGCCTGACCCCGGAGCAGGTGGTGGCCATCGCCAGCAATATTGGTGGCAAGCAGGCGCTGGAGACGGTGCAGGCGCTGTTGCCGGTGCTGTGCCAGGCCCATGGCCTGACCCCGGAGCAGGTGGTGGCCATCGCCAGCAATATTGGTGGCAAGCAGGCGCTGGAGACGGTGCAGCGGCTGTTGCCGGTGCTGTGCCAGGCCCATGGCCTGACCCCGCAGCAGGTGGTGGCCATCGCCAGCAATGGCGGCGGCAGGCCGGCGCTGGAGAGCATTGTTGCCCAGTTATCTCGCCCTGATCCGGCGTTGGCCGCGTTGACCAACGACCACCTCGTCGCCTTGGCCTGCCTCGGCGGACGTCCTGCGCTGGATGCAGTGAAAAAGGGATTGCCGCACGCGCCGGCCTTGATCAAAAGAACCAATCGCCGTATTCCCGAACGCACATCCCATCGCGTTGCCGACCACGCGCAAGTGGTTCGCGTGCTGGGTTTTTTCCAGTGCCACTCCCACCCAGCGCAAGCATTTGATGACGCCATGACGCAGTTCGGGATGAGCAGGCACGGGTTGTTACAGCTCTTTCGCAGAGTGGGCGTCACCGAACTCGAAGCCCGCAGTGGAACGCTCCCCCCAGCCTCGCAGCGTTGGGACCGTATCCTCCAGGCATCAGGGATGAAAAGGGCCAAACCGTCCCCTACTTCAACTCAAACGCCGGATCAGGCGTCTTTGCATGCATTCGCCGATTCGCTGGAGCGTGACCTTGATGCGCCTAGCCCAATGCACGAGGGAGATCAGACGCGGGCAAGCAGCCGTAAACGGTCCCGATCGGATCGTGCTGTCACCGGTCCCTCCGCACAGCAATCGTTCGAGGTGCGCGTTCCCGAACAGCGCGATGCGCTGCATTTGCCCCTCAGTTGGAGGGTAAAACGCCCGCGTACCAGTATCGGGGGCGGCCTCCCGGATCCTGGTACGCCCACGGCTGCCGACCTGGCAGCGTCCAGCACCGTGATGCGGGAACAAGATGAGGACCCCTTCGCAGGGGCAGCGGATGATTTCCCGGCATTCAACGAAGAGGAGCTCGCATGGTTGATGGAGCTATTGCCTCAGTGAGGCTCAGTCGGTGACTACCTGAGCGTCGGCAGGGATTGGTGTAAGTAACCTTTACTGACAGCGAGTTAGCCTGACCTGCCCCCGCTGAGCCGTACCACGTGAAGCTGTAAAGTCCGTCAACCACGAGGACGGACATGAAGAAGAGTCGTTTCACCACCGAGCAGATCATCGGATTCATCAAGCAGGCGGATGCCGGGATGGCGGTGGCTGAGCTGTGCCGCCAGCACGGTTTCAGCCCGGCCAGCTTCTACCAGTGGCGGGCCAAGTACGGCGGCATGGAGGCCGAAGACGCGAAGCGCCTGAAGGAGCTGGAGCAGGAGAACAACCGCCTGAAGCGGTTGCTGGCCGAGGCGCACCTGGACATCGAGGCGCTGAAGGTCGGGTTCGGGGTAAAACGCTAGCCCCGCAACGCAAGCGCGAGGCAATCCGGCGCATGTGCGAGCTGACGTCGATCAGCGAGCGCCGGGCTTGTCGCCTTGCGGGGATCTCCCGCGATGCTTTCCGCCACGCGCCGACACCCACGCCGGCGACGCAAACCCTGTCGGCCAGACTGGTGGAACTGGCGCAGGCGCGTCGCCGCTTCGGCTATCGCCGCCTGCACGACCTGCTGCGCCCGGAGTTTCCGCAGGTGAACCATAAGAAGATCTACCGTCTGTACCGCGAGGCGAAGCTGAGCGTGCGCCGGCGCAAGAAGGCCAAGTTCCCGGCGGCACAGCGGCAGCCGTTACGGCCAGCGCGGCATCCCAACGAGGTAATCAGCATGGACTTCGTCTTTGATCAGTTGGCCAGTGGCCGCCGCATCAAATGCCTGACCGTCGCCGACGACTTCACCCATGAATGCGTGGACATCGCGGTGGACCATGGCATCAGCGGGGCTTACGTGGTGCGTGTGCTGGAGCAGATCGCCTGCTTCCGCGGCTATCCCCGCGCGGTGCGCACGGACAACGGCCCGGAGTTCACCAGCCGCGCCTTCATCACTTGGGCACAGCAGCGTGGCATCGAACACATCCTGATCGAACCCGGCAAACCCATGCAGAACGGCTACATCGAGAGCTTCAACGGCAAGTTCCGCGACGAATGTCTCAACGAACACTGGTTCACGTCGCTGATCCAGGCTCGCGAGGTCATCGCCGATTGGCGGCGTGACTTCAACGAGGTACGTCCGCACAGCAGCTGTGGTCGCATCCCGCCAGCGCAGTTTGCCTCCAACCACCGAGCACAAACCGGCAACAACGCAGTACCCTTCAACCCCGGGCTTTATCAGTAATCACTGGTATGGCCGGTGGGGGCAGGTCACACCGACTAACGACTGCTCCTCCCAATCTAGAGAAGTAGAAGGTCCAGGAAGCCGATTAGGCGTTTCACTTGAACTTCTAAATTCGCGTGAACCAGAAGTGCGGCCAAATAAGCTACCTAGCCGGGATCTTGATGTTCTAGATGAGTTTGCCGCGCTGGGAGGACTGGGCTGCCGAGATAATGCGGCGAGTTCTGGAGACAATGAGCCGGCTTGCCCATATGAAGTCGCGTGATCCTCCGTAAATTCAGTTACTTCTGAATACCTTGGCGAATTACTAGTATCCTCTTGCTGTGCAGCTCGCGCCTGATTATATGCATCTATATTGTACATCCAATTCTGATTGTTCCACATATAAATATCCAAAATGCGAGATTAGGGAGTTGGCCGTATTATCTAGTGCGGGTTGTATAACGCGCAGGTGGCCCTGCCACGCTCGGCTTTCAATTGCATAGACCCATGTCGATCTCCTGCAGTGACTGTAGGAGCAAGTTTGGGGGGGGGAGCTTTCCGATTCGCTTCGCCTTACCGAAATCCTGGCTGGGACGACGAAGGCACTGACGCGGAGGATTCCCGAGCCTTCGCCAAGCGGCTGATCATTTGCCTGCGGGCATTGCACCGGCTGCGATGGCGTTTTCGAGTTCGCCAACGGAGTGCGCTGGCCGCAGCTGCGCCAGGAGTTGTTCCAACGTGCTCAGACGTACCGTGGCCCGCAAGGTGTCCGCCTCGGCATGTTCCCGGCGCTGGCGCTCTTCGATCAGATCGGTCCGCGCCGCAGCCAATTCGGCGCGCACGCCTTCCAGCGCTTGGACATCTTTGGTCCAGCGCGCCTGCAGGCCTTGGTGCTCGGCGGCCGCCAGGCGCAGCGCGTCGCGCTCGCGCTGCTGGGCGTCGGCCCGCTGGCGTGTCTGCGTCAGTTCCCGCTCCAGCCGGGTATGGGGTTGAGCCGACATACGTGTAAAAATAGCTCACAAGATTGGATTTCATCCATTGCATCAGTGAGTTAGCGGATATTTTGACGCAACAAAACTACACGACCAATGCCAGTTCAGTCTCATACGGCTCGGGGACTGCCTCCACATCAATCAGGTAATCCCCGAAGCGCTTCACATGGCTGGTCACGTACGGGCTGAGGAAAGCCACGTCCTCCCGTGTGATCTTCCACCCCTGCCGCATCAGAGACTTCATGATCCGGGTCTGTTCGACCACGTTGTAGAAGATGACGGCATTGGAAACCAGGTCGTTGTACTTGACGGCTTTCTCCTGCTCGACGGGGTCGTTGTCGGCAATCACCCCTTCCCCGCCGAAGAAGAAATACTTTGCGAAGCCGTTGTAGGCCTCCACCTTGTTGGTCGAGGCGGTGATCTGTTCGCGCAACTCGCGGTTGGAGATGTACTGCAGCAGGAACAAGGTGCGCAGGGCTGAACCGAGCGCCTTGAAGGCCTGGTACAGCCGGTTCTTGCGGCTGTAGTTGCCCAGCTTGCGCATCAGCGTCGAGGCCGCGATCTTGCCGGTCTTGATCGAGAGCACGACCTGCATCAGGTCTTTCCAGTGGGTCTCGATCAGATCCCAGTCAACAGTGTCCCGGAACAGCGCATCGATGTGTTCGTAACGAATGTCCTCATCGGGGCGGAAGAACTTGTATTCGCGCCAGTTGCGGATGCGCGGCATCAGCTGGATGCCCAGCAGATGCGAAAGGCCGAACACCGGCAGCGACTGCCCCTGCGTGTCGGCGTGGACGGTGTCAGGCTGGATGTCGGAGGTGTTCTTCAGCAGGCCATCGATGATGTAGACCGCCTCCCAGACACCGCACGGAATGAAGTGGCTGAACAGCGCGACGTACGTATCGGACACGTGGTGGTAGGCGATGCCGCCGTAGCCGCCATAGCGGATGTGGTACGAGGCGAGCAGATTCTGGTCGTAGAGGTCGTACTTGGTGCCGTCGGCGGCTGCGCTCTTGCCATCGCCCCAGCATTTGGGGAGCTGCAGGCCGGCGTAGCTGTTGATGATGTCCCGACAGGCCGCCGCCAGTTTGTTGGCATCCACATGCCGGCGGTTGACGAACGACAGCATGTGTGCCGAGACGGCGCCACGCAGGTGTCGGGCAGCCTGGGCCGGTCCGAGGTTGCAACCATAGGTGAAGGCGGTGAGGACGTAGCGCTCGGTCGGTTGCTCGATCTTGGCGTCCGAGCCGGACAGAGGACCGAAGTGCCGGGGCCAGCGCGTCCAGTGGGCCACATCGCACAGGATCTCGATGACGCTGCGTTCGGGCATGCGGTCGAGGACGGCGGTTTCCAGGGCACGGGCCCCGCAGCTCATCTCCTTGGCCTTGCTGCGCTTGAGTACCGGAATGCCATCCTCGCCGATGACCACTTGGCCGTTCTCCAGATAGCCCTGATCGGTCAGCTCGGCGACTTGCGTCAGGCGCGATTGCAAGGCATTGACGAAGCCCACGGCCGTGGCCGGCAGCACCACGTGCTTGCAGTAATCCTCCAACAGAGGCTCGCACTGCTCCCACGGCAGCAACTGTTCGCGGTAGTCGGCGTAGGTTTCCGATCCGCGCACAGCCACGTCGCCCGATTTCAGTTCGTTGGCCAGCGATGAGAACACACAAACCTCGAACAGACGCCGGTGGATGCGCTCCTCGCCTCGTTCGGTGCGATGGACGATGGTCTTGCGCCAAAGCTGGGTGGTGAACGCCAGATCGACCGCTTCGTCCAACCAATCGCTGCGGGTTCGTTCCTGCGTCAGGATCAGCTCGATCGCGTCGATCAGCGAGCGGTCCTCCGTGGTCGAGGCCAAGTCCAGCCTACGCACCATCCGCAGGATGGTGGAGCGGTGACTTTTGTAGAACGGCCACAGCAGCGGCAAGTGATTGTCGCCACTATGCGCCGCAATGGCGTTGCAGTCGGCCTGCAACGTCTGCACGCCACCATGGGCGTTGACCAGGCGGCGGATTTCACGCCCCGCCTCGGTGTCGCCGCGATGATGGTCGAGGACGCGGACCACATCCGACATCGTCGCCACGATCGTTTCGGTCTTCTCGCGATAGCGCGCCCTCAGCCGCTCCAGTTCCTCTCGGCCCCGGTTGTGGATGTTCCCCATGCGCTTGATGAACATTTCCGCGAGATCGTCGCGCGTCTGGACCCGGGCCCGGTGGATCAAGCACACCAGTACGGCGTAGCGCCTGGCGGGCCGAAACTTGCGCAGCTCGGAAGCATCCAATGCCCGCGCCTCGGCAGCGAAGTGCTTGAGCTTGACCTCCGGGATGCCCGCCAGGTGCAACTCGCTGCCGACCAATTCGTCCAGTTCGGCGATATGGTCGATCAACTCCTGGAAATGCTGTAGCGAAGAGCGCTTGGGTAGGCGCTTGATCGCGTGCAGCGGGCTCTTCTGACGCCCCTGTTCGACCTGCAGGAGGCCTTCCAGGCGCTGTTTTTCATCGATGGTCAGTCGAGCCTCGATCTGAGCGAAATAGCGCCCGTTGACCAGCGTGCGGATGCGCCGGGTCAGGCGATCCAGTGTGGAGAACGCCGGCAGCTCGACGCGATCACGCACGAGCTGTTCGATGGCCACGTTGATCAGGTCCGCCGGGTTATCCATCACCGCAGCGGCTTCGTATACCGCGCGTGCCGCAATCTTCAGCCCGCCGTCGCTGTAGGCCCGGACCTGCAGGAATTGACGGATCCGGCGGTAGTAGCGATAGCGCGAGGCGTTGGCAAGATTCGCTGGCTTGACCTGCACGCGCAGTTTCAGCGCGCTGCGGATATGGCGCATCACCGCCGGCGGGACTTCGTCCAGCATGGGGAAGTACCCCAGCCGTTGGAAGGTCTTGAGCAGGATCGTCAGCGTCAGGCGGTGCGCAGGCTGCCGGGTGTACTCGGCAACGAAGGCCACCTCAGCGTCGGTTGGCGTGTAGGCCGCAACCAGTTCGCGGACGACCGGGTTGCGCTTGAATTGCGGGTATGCGGTCCGTTCGATCGACGCCATCCAGCCCCTCAGGTCGTTGCAGGCCTTGGCAGCGCAGGCGCTTCCGGCAGACTGGCTTCGATGCGCTGGCGGGCGAACGGATCGGCCCCGTCGATGTAGCGCATCGCCGACTGCACGTCTCGCCAGCCGACGTACTCCATCAGCGCCTTGACGTCCCAGCCGTTGGCGTTGGCCCAGCCGGCGAAGCCGCGGCGCAGCGAGTGGCCGCTGTAGTCGTTGGGAGAGCTCAGCCCGGCCTCGCGGAAGATCCGCCGTAGCAGGCGCACCAGGCTGTTAGGGTGGAGCGGCGCGGCGGCAATCCCACCCCACTGGTTGACCGCGCGAAACAGTGGCCCCTCGTGGAGGGCGGCTGCCGCGACCCAGGCCATGGTGGCGGCAACCGGGCACCAGCGCGACAGCGCCGGGACCTTGTAGGTGGTGCCGGCGTGCTGGCGATCGCTCTTGCTGTGCGGCAGGAAGCAGGTCATGCCTTCGCCGGCCACCAACTCCAAATCCTGAACCTGGAGGCGAACCAGTTCGTCGCCGCGGAAGCCGCGCCAAAAGCCCAGCAGTACAAAGGCGCGATCGCGCATGTGCCGGAGCCGACCGGCCGCATCGTCACGCGTTCCGGCCGCAGTTGCGGCGCCATCGAGCCAATCCACGACCTGACCTAACTGCGTGAGCTGCAGTGGCGTGGCTCGCTTTTCCTGACTCGGATGCACCGTTTGGATGCCCTTGAGCACCTTGCGTACGACGGGCGCCCGCGTGGGGTCGGCGAAACCGTGCGCCTGGTGCCACTGGGCCAGTGCTGCGAGCCGGTGCCTGAGTGTGTTGAGCGCGAGTTGCCCGGCGTAGGCGGCCAAGTAGCGCGCCACCTGCTCTGCGGTCGTCGGCAGATGACCACCCCACTCGATCTCGAAATGGCGGGTCGCCGCGGCGTAAGCGCGTTCGGTGTTGGGTCGGGTGGCGGCTTCCAGGTATTGCGCAACGCTGATCATCGGCTCCTCCAGTCGCCCGATGGGCCGGGGTGTAACGGCCCGCGTGCGAGCTTAGCCGAAAAACCGGTATCAGGCGGGATAATTCTAGATTATCCCGCGTGAGCTCAACGCCTATCGACGGTCCGTTTAATACGTTGAGGAGTATGTTATTACATGGTATGTAATACGTTACGAAATACGTGGAGTGCTGGATGGCAAGGTCCGGGTTGTACAAAAGCGATGTGCAGCGTGCCCGCGATAGCCTGCGCGCAACGGGCAAGAATCCGTCTGTCGATGCGGTCCGGGTGGCGCTCGGCAATACCGGTTCCAAGACCACCATTCACCGTTATCTGAGGGAGTTGGAAGAGGAGGAAGGGCAAGGCGTTGGCGCGAAGATGGCCGTGAGCGACGCACTCCAAGACCTCATCGCCCGCCTCGCCGAGCGGTTGCACGCCGAGGCTGACACGGTCGTGGCGCAGGCCCAGGCGCGCTTCCAGGCGCAGCTCCAGGAACGCACCCAAGCGCTGGAGCAGGCCCGGCAAGAGACTGGCTTGCTCAGTACGCAGCTGCAACGCGCCGAGGTAGCATTGCAGACCGAACGCGAGGCGGGCGACGCTGCCAGGAGCGAGGTGGCCCGCCGCACCACCGAACTGGCTCAGCTGGAGGAACGGATCGCGGGCCTGACTGTTCGCGTGGCCGAGCACGACGCCCATGCGAAATCGTTGGAACAAAAGCACGACCATGCCAGGGAAGCCCTTGAGCACTACCGCACCTCGGTCAAGGACCAGCGTGAGCAGGAGCAGCGTCGGCACGCGCACCAAGTGCAGGAGTTGCAGGTCGCCCTGCGGCAGGCCAACGAGGCCTTGACCGCCAAGAACCACGACCTGATGCAGCTCAACCGCGACAATGGCCAGTGGCTGGAACGCCATACCCGCCTGGAGCAGGAACTGGCGCAGGCACGCCAACGGGCCGACGCCCAGCAACGCGAGCGCGACGCGCTGCGCCTGACGGCCGCCGAGCACCAAGCCCTGCAGGTGCGCTGGACCCAAGATGTCCAGGCGCTGGAAGGTGTGCGCGCCGAACTGGCTGCGGCGCGGACCGAGCTGGTCGAAGAGCGCCAGCGCCGGGAACACGCCGAGGCGGACACCTTGCGGGCCACGGTACGACTGAGCACGCTGGAACAACTCCTGGCGCAGCTGCGGCCAGCGCACTCCGTCGGCGAATCCGAAAAGGCCATCTCAGCCGGTGCAATGCCGGCAGGCAGATGATCAGCCGTTTCGGGGGAAGGCACCGGTCATCCCGTATGCCTTCGTCGTCCCAGCCAGGACTTCGGTGAGGTGAAGCGAAGCGCTCCCCCGCCAAACTTGCTTCTACAGTCACTGCAGGAGATCGACATGGGTCTATGCAATTCAAAGCCGAGCGTGGCAGGGTCACCTGCGCGTTATACAACCCACGCCACAGAGGCGGATCTAGGATCACCCTCATCTTCCTCTCATCAACCAGCAGCTTCAAATGCAGGAGCATTCGATGGTCTAAGCGGGCGCCCGCCAAGATTATCTCATCATCGACTGGCGAGGCGAGGCGGAGAATATACGCTAAGACAAGTTCCTATAGCTGACTATCAAGCAGAAAGAGGACACCCCGGTAATTCAATAAAAGATCGTAGCGGATCTTTGTTCCCGCGGGTTCGCGTGGACGGTGTTGATGCGGGATCCCCGTATAGCTTTGAGATAGATAGTTCAACTACAGTCAAAGTAGCAGGATTCAACGGCCTGACACCTAACCATGAAGGAACACGGCACCTTTACAGCACTGGAACCAGTCAAGTGAACATGCCTGTAGTCACCGACAATATGACCGCCTGTATTGCGGTCGCATGCGCTGCGGAGAAAATAGATTATTACACAGGCGAACGTATGCCGGGCGCGCAAGTTCGAGTATTCCATCTCCTACCTTTTAATCACGAAGACTTGCTGCCGGAAAACGTTATAGCGTCCATCCGCGATTATATATATGACGTCAGGGCCAATGGCCTGACAATGCGCGTCGCAATGTATGGAGGAAATCGAGACGGTGATTTCTCAGTGAGCACGGCAGAGGCGCTGGAGCGTCTATTCGAGAGTGAAGGAATCCCCGTGGAATTCAATGAAACATGCGCGAATCGCAATTCAGATGCTTTGCTTGGTGCCGTCATTCTAAATGACAATTCAACCCAGTTCATAAAGCATTTGGTTGCTGCCTGACATAAATTCACTGACTAGATATCTTTTTGCGAAAATAATTTGATGGATTTTTCAGAGACGACTACTTGGCGATGGCCACTTGGGCCAGCACGCTGGCATCGGCCTGGCCGCGCTCGATGATCATGGCCGCCAGCTGCGCTCCACTGCGGCGATGTCGGCGGCCAGGGTCTGCTCGAACAGCTGGCGCGGGTCCGGATCCATGCGTTTGGTGCGCGCTGCGAACTGCAGGCGCTTGAGACGGGCGATCTCGGCGGTCAGCGCCGCGTTCTGGGTCTCGCGCACCTGGATGGCGCGGGTCCAGGGCCTAGATGCGGGCGTCACGGGGCGTCTAGCTGAGCAGATTGGTGGGCGATGGTCTGCAGCGCCTGGTCGCGCTCGTCGAACGAGGCGTCGCGTTCATCGCACCATGCGCAGCCAGTGCAGCATCGCGCTGGGACTGCATCGCCAGCAGCGGCGCACGCAGCGCCGACGGGTCGTCGATGGCAGCGGCAGCGCGTCGATCCATGCCGTCAGCATGCCACTGTTACAGCGCCTTGGCACCTGCCATCGGCGGGATAGACAGCCGCTGCCAGTCCACGCCCGCGCACAGTCAGGCAAACTGCCCCCGGGCGGTCGCAGCACAGCAGCTTGATCCGCGTGGCAGCGCGATTGGCGAACACGTAGGCCTCGCCCTCTGCCGGGGTCCGATGCATCGCCGTTTGCGCCGCCAGCAGCAGCCGGTCGATGCCGCAGCGCAGGTCCGTGGGCGCGGTGACCACAGCCACCAGCGCTGCAGGCTCAGCATGCGCCCAGCGCACGCAGTAGCCCGACCAGCCACGCCGGATCGACCTGCACCAGCGACAGCCGCATCCCGCCGGCCAGGTGCAACTGCACGGTGGCAGCCGAATCCGGCGCGGCAACCGGCTGCACGCGCAGCGGCAACTCCCCGGCGGGCGCCACGGGGCCTTTGGCCAGCCTGCGCCGCCAATACCCGAAACTGGCCAGCGACAGCCCCTGCTCACGACACCACGCCACCTGGCTCAGCCCATTGACGCGCCACGCTTGCACATGCTCCGCCCACTGTTCGCGCTTGCTGTGCATCCAAAATCTCTGTTTGGAAAGAGCGGCTATGCAAGCGGTAGCCATGAGACTGAACTGGCGTGGCGGTGTAGTTCTGTTGCCCCAAAATATCCGCTAACTCACTGATGCAATGGATGAAATCCAATCTTGTGAGCTATTTTTACACGTATGTCGGCTGAACCCCTTGTTCGCCGGCACGCGCCGCTTCCACCGCGGCGTTCAGCGCCAGGATGTTGGTTTGGAAGGCAATGCCGTCGATGACGGAGATGATGTCGGCGATCTTCTTCGACGAGGCTTCGATACCGGACATGGTCTCGACGACCTTGCCGACCACTTCGCCGCCCTGCACAGCCACGCTGGCCGCACCGATGGCCAGCTGATTGGCCTGGCGCGCACCTTCGGCATTCTGCTTGACGGTGGAGGTGAGCTCTTCCATCGAGGCCGCGGTTTCTTCCAGATTGGCGGCCTGCTGTTCGGTGCGCTGCGACAGGTCCTGGTTGCCAGCCGCGATTTCGCTGGCCGCGCCCTTGATCGACACCGCCGAGGTCTTGATGCTGCCGACAATCTCGGCCAGCTGCGTGGCAGTAGCATTGGCGTCATCGCGCATCTGTGCGAACACGCCGCGGAACTCGCCACTCATGCGTGCGGTGAGGTCGCCGGCGGCGATCGACTGCAACAGGCTGGAGAGCGACTGCAGGTTGCCATCGGCGGTGGACATCAAGGTGTTGAGGCTGTCCACCATCACGCGGAAGTCGTACTGGAAGCGCTCGGCATCGCCGCGTGCGCTGAAGTCGCCGTTGGCGGCGGACTGCGCTAGATGCTTGATCTCGTGGTTCATTGCGCCGAGGTTGGTTTTTACCTGCGCCATGGTGTTGGTAAGCACAGCCTTTTCGCCGGGCAGCTTGTCCATGTCTTCGCTGAGATCGCCGACTGCGTAGCGGCCCATGATCTGTGCCAGGCGCATCATTACGGCGACATGCGAGGCGGCAAGATCATTGTTGTCACGGACGATTGTTGCGTAATCGCCAGGAAACGCGGCCTCATCCACACGGTAATTCAGCTCGCCTTGGTCATGCCTGCATTTCATCTCCGGCTGTCCCTGCGAGACCTTCTGCAGCTGCATCTGCATTTTGCTCATGCTTGCAAGAAGACGCCCGGTCTCATCGGTGCCGCTGCTGTCTACGGCAATCGACAAGTTGCCGGCGGCGATGGCGTCGGCAACGTTGGAAGCTACGCCAAGCCGGTTGATCAGGCGGTGCCGGATCAGCCAGCCGCTGACCAACGCAACCAGTACAGCAATGCCACTACCGACGATCATGGACCAGCGGTTGCGAACCTTGGCGGCATCCAGCGCTGCGCTACGCTTGACCAATAACCCGCTCTCTTGCCCTTCGAAATCGACCAGCAGCTGACGAATCTTGCCCATCGCCGCACGTTCATGGCCGGCCTTGAACAGGGTCAACACCTCGGACATTTCCCCATTGCTTTTGCGCAGTGCAATCAAGGTGTCTTCGTGGCCTTTGAATTCGTCATAGGCCGCGTGCAGGTTCTTGAGACGTTCCTGCTGGATCGGGTTGTCGGAGGTCAGGGATTTGGCCCGGGCGAACTCCTTGTCGAAGGCCAACATGCCGTTTCGATAAGGATTCAGGTTTGCATCATTGCCAGACAGCAGAAAACCGCGCGCACCCGTCTCCATGTTGACCGAGGCATTGGACATGCTGCGGCCGGTCGCAATCACTTGGTAGGTGTGGTCGTTCATGGCCACTGCGGCCGACAAGTCGGATTGTCCACGTAGCCCAACCGCCGCGACGATCAATAGCACCAGCACCACCGTGCCGAACCCCAATGCAAGTTGGGTAGAGAGACTTAGCTGTTTCATCGAGTGAGCCTTGAGCCTGTAGCGCGTGAGGAGTGGAGCTGCAAGAACGTGCTCCGACGAATAGCGTGGATTGGTGGATGCCGTAGCAATGCTGCCCTCGCCTCCTGCCAGCGGGCTACCGAGATGGGTAGCGGCGTGGCATTGGCGGACTGAAGTGGGAACGCGCAAAAAATGCCAGCGGTTTTAGCTGGCATTCTGTATTGGAGCGGCGTGGTGTGACGGGATGACCTGATTCGATGCGTTTGGCGATGGCTGCCTAACGTCAGGCAATCGGGCGCTGGCACACTTCACCCCTTCTCTGACGGTCTAGCCTTCGAAGCACGACGTAAGTGCCAAACCGCTGCACGCGCCTGCGCCAACCGCGTTCTGGCGAAGCTGTATGACGCGCCCCTGGGCCAGGGCTGCTCCCACATGCCCTGGGGCAGCTAGATCCCCGAGGGTGAACGCCCGGCGGCTAGCGTGCTCAACAGAAAGCGCCGATAGCATCAAGACTCAGCGGCACTCGCGTTCTGGCGACATCCAACCGGTACTTGCTTATCGCCGAGCAGGTATCAGGTCGACTACCTGCTCGGTCGCCGCATCAATGTCGGCGCGGGTGTAGAGCAGCGGGAAGTACTGCCCCTTTAGCCACATCGGGGCGAGGTCGCGATAATGCGGGCTGTTTGGATCGCCCGACTGGCCCGGATAATTCACCGCACGCGAGTGATCCCAGTTGCCCAGGTCGATAATCAGCCGCGCCGAAGGGCCGATGGTCTGTCGAAAATCCTTGGCGTCGTAACCGGACCGGTTGGAGGTGTGCGGGCTGCCGCCTTCAAAAGGCCCGATATCCAGCAAGGCGCGGTTCGCGCCGGCGGCGGCGCTTAGTGGATGGGCAATGGCATTGCGGTGCAGCGTGCCCCATTGCCATTGGCTGCTGTCCTCGCCTTGCAGCTGGGTGAGTGCTCGGTACGCAACCTGCCGGCTATGCAGCAGAAGCTAGTCGTGCAGTGCTGTGGTTCTGACCAAAGGCCGAGCTGGGTGTTGACCGAGCTGTTGATCGAACGGTTCGGCTAGCTGGCACTGCCGTAGGAACAGGCTAGCCCGACCCCGTCGACGCCTGCCTAGGACAAGTTGATCAGTAGCACTGCGCGGTGCACTGGAGAACCACCTGCATCCCCCGATAGGGGCATTGGGCACTGCCCCGACGCGGTGTTCTGGATTCGTCGTGCAGCGCCCAGCATGGACGACACCACAGGTGTCGTGAGATGTCATGCCCTGGTGGTCCCCCATCCAGAGAGATCACGTCGATGACGTCGTCCGATTTTTCGCGCCAGAGCCACGCGCTCTTTGGCCGCACCCCGCCCCCGCCCTTCGGCAAGGTAGGCGCGTTGTTCTTCGGTAGTACAAGCCCTGCGGCACAGAGGTATGCAGCGCGTGTCGCGCGCGGATGCGGTAGCGATTGCCAGCAACGGTTGGTTGGTGCAGATGTCACGGCCAGTGTGCAGCAGGCGCTCAAGCAGGGAGATGCGTGATGAAGCCTTATCTGCTTTCACTTGGCGCCGGCCTGCTGGTCGGTGTGATCTATAGCCTGCTCAACGTGCGCTCGCCAGCGCCGCCGGTCATTGCGTTGATCGGGTTGCTCGGCATCCTGGTCGGCGAGCAGTTGCCCCCACTTGTGCGTCAGCTGACGACGCGCAGCCACAGCGAGACCTCGTGGATCGGCCATCAGGTCAAGCCGCATATGTTCGGCCACCTGCCCAAGGGCGAACGTGCACCGGCGGATATGCCTTCTGCGCCGCCATTGGCGCCACCCACGCGTGACAACGGGCACGACACATAAATTGGCCGCCGCAGTTCGATCTGATCCACACCGTGCCGCCTGCGTTTGGCCACGGCCGCCGCGTTCTTCGAACGCGCAAGCGCATCGGTTAACCCGCCGAGTCGTTGCAGATCCACGCAGCACGCCAGAAGGCTACTGCCCCCCGTTCAAGCCCATCCGGCACACGCGCTCCTGCGATGAACAGCGTGCCGACCCGCAGACAGCGCAAGAACGCGTTTTCAATACGTCACCACTCGCCGCAACCGCTTCGATTGCACACCCCGGCAAGCCGCAGCGTCCTCACCCCAAAGGAATTCCCATGCGTCCGATTCTCACCCTGAGCCTGTCCGCCGCGCTGCTATTGAGCGCGCTCTCTCCGATGCTTGCTGGTGCCGCCGCGCCGGTGTCGGTCGGCCCGCAGTACGACACCACGCACGTCTACGTTGCACCTAACGATGTGGACGCATTCGTGCGCAGCTTCACCGCCACCTTCGGCGGGCAAAGCACGCGTCAGGTGATCGCGACTGTGACGCCAACCCCCAGCAGCACCAGCTCGCAATTGGTACAGACGCCGGCAGGCACGGTGTCGTTGTTCGGGTTCCGTACGCCGGTGCCGCACCCGTTCGGCAACGAACGCACCGGCTACCTGGTCACCGACATACAGCAAGCAGTGAGCGCTGCGCGGGCGGCCGGTGCGGAAGTGCTGGTGGCGCCGTTCAAGGATCCCATTGGCATGGATGCAGTGATCGCCTGGCCGGGTGGCGTCGCCATGCAACTGTACTGGCACGACACCGCGCCGCACTACGCGCCGCTGGCCACCATCCCGGAGAACCGCGTGTATGTCTCACCGGATCGCGCCGATGCGTTCGTGAAGGCGTGGCTGCAGTTCTCGCATGGCAAGGTGCTGCGCGATGACCGCCACGCGGATGCAGCACTGATTGGCCGGCCAGGCGACACCTACCGCAGCATCGCAATCAGCTCCGGCTTCGGCGCACTGCAGGTACTGGTGACCGACGGCCACCTGCCCTATCCGTACGGGCACGAGCTCACCGGCTACGCAGTGGACGATCTGGAAGCAACGCTCGCGCGCGCCACCGCCTCTGGTGCCAAGGTGCTGGTGCCTGTCGTGGCGGGGTCGGGCCGACATTCGGCGATGGTGGAATTTCCCGGAGGCTATGTCGCCGAGCTGCATGCCGATGCGCACTCCTGATCGCATATGTCGTTCCGCCTGACGTTGCTGTTACTGCTGTGTCCCTGCACCGATGCGTGGGCACAGTCATCCATTGATGCGACTGCCGCAATGCCGTCGCGCCCGGCCATCAAGTCGAACCGCTGGCAGGAGGACTGGTCGCCACTTGCCGATCCCGCGCTGCGTATCCATCCGTTCGATCGGCTGAAATATGTGCCGCTTGGTGACGTGGCATATGCATCGTTCGGCATCAACCTGCGCGAGCGCTTCGAAAGCAACCACACGCCTGCGCTGGGCATCGGCCGCGAGAGTGACAGCTATCTGTTGCATCGCCTGCAAGTGCATGCAGACCTGTGCATTGGTGCGCATTGGCAGGTGTTTACCCAGCTGGAAGATGTGCGCGCCTTGGACAAACGCCGCATCGGCCCGGCCGACGCCAACCGCGCCGATCTGCGCATGGCCTTCGTCGCTTACACCGCGCCACTGGGCGCGGGTGACATGAAGGTACGCGTGGGCCGGCAGGAGTTTGCATTCGACCTGCAGCGGTTTGTGTCACTGCGTGATGGCCCCAATGTGCGTCAGTCCTTCGATGCGGTATGGATGAACTACGAGACCGGCCCGTGGCGCTGGATTGCGCTTGTCAGCCAGCCGGTGCAATACGCCGATGCGCGCAGTTTCGACGATGTCTCCAACCGGCATCTGCGTCTGGACACCGTGCGTGTGGAGCGCCACGTTCTGGGCACCGACGAACTGTCGCTGTATTACGCGCGCTACCAGCAGGATGACGCCAGTTTTCTGGATGCCGCTGGCGATGAGCGACGCGACATCCTCGATGTACGCTTTGCAGGCGTGCAGCACGCACTGGACTGGGACCTGGAGGCAATGGGCCAACGCGGCAAGGTGGGCCGCAGCCGTGCGCGTGCCTGGGCGCTGGGCATCAAGGCCGGGTACACGCTACAAGACATCACACTGACGCCACGTTTTGGGCTGCAACTCGATACCGCCTCCGGCGACCGGCATCCCGACGACGGCCAGCTTGAAACCTTCAACCCGCTGTTCCCGAATGGCTCGTACATCACCCTGGCCGGCTACACCGGCTACACCAACCTGTTGGTGATCAAACCGATGCTCACCATCAAGCCCACCGCCCAGTTCAGCCTCACCGCGGCACTGGGTTTGCAATGGCGCCAGAGCATCGCCGATGCGGTATACGTGCAGCCGGACACTCCACTGGCCGGCACAGCAGGTACCGGCACGCACTGGACGGGCCGTTACCTGCAGTTGCGTGGTGATTGGAAGCTGAGCACGCACCTGCAGACCGCCATCGAAGCGGTCCACTACCAGGCCGGCGAGACCGTGCATGCCGCCGGTGGCCGCGACAGCAACTACATTGGCTGCGAAATGAAGTTCATGTGGTAGCGCTGTTTGCATCGCCGGGGTCTCGGCTAGGCCTGCGCATGCCCGTTCCGGTGTCTCGGTGTTGTTAAGTGTGCAAATACTGTCTGCACTAAGCCGACTAATAGTGCTAAGAAGCGCTGCTTTTTGCTCGATTGGGTGGCCTGGCTGCGGTTCCGCTGCGCCCACCCAGTGACACCGAGAAACACTAAGAACCTGTTCACGATCTTTCCTGATCAGTGCAGACTATGCGGATGCGCCAAAAGATCTATCCGAGTGACATGAGCCGGGAGCAGTTCGAACACGTGCTGCCGATCCTGGAACAAGCGCGTAAGCGCACCAAGCCACGCCGTGTGGATGTGTATGAGGTGTGGTGCGCAGTGTTGTACTTGCTGCGAACCGGTTGCCAATGGCGAGCGCTACCCAGCGACTTTCCAAAGTGGCGGACCGTGCACTCGTACTTTGCCAAGTGGAGCGAGTGCAACGATGAGGGAGTGAGCCTGCTGGAGCAGGCACTTAAAAAATCAGGTTGGCGTGGTCCGCGCCAGACAGGAGCGCAACGCCTGCACCAGGTTCTTGATCGTGGACGCGCAGAGCGTAAAGAACACGGACACAGCAGGGCAAAAGGGATATGACGCGGGCAAGAAGGTGTCGGGCATCAAGCGGCATATCGCTGTTGATACTCAGGGATTGCCCCACGCAATCGCGGTGACGACGGCGGAGGTGACCGACCGCAAAGGTGCGCTGCAGGCGTTGGAGCGCTGCCAGTCAAACTTGACGCATGTACAAAGCTTACTGTGCGACAGCGGTTACACCGGCGTACGGTTTGCCGACGGCGCGCGAGAGATTTTAGGCGAGCAGCTCACGGTGCAGATTGCCAAGCGCAGCGAACTGCACACCTTCAAGGTCATGCCCAAGCGATGGATCGTCGAGCGTAGTTTTGCTTGGCTGGAGAAGAACCGAAGGCTATGGAAGAACTGCGAGCGCAAACTCAACACCAGCCTGCAGTTCATCCATTTGGCCTTCTTGGCACTATTACTCAGAAGATCGTGAACAGGTTCTTAGGCTGGTATTAGGCGAACGAGGCGCTGCGTGGCGCTCCAGTCACATACGGTTTGCGATCAACGCGCCGCGTCTTTAAGTCCTTGCGCGTGCGCAAGCGCACCGGTGGACGTCAGCAACCGCGGCAATTCCTCGCGAAACGCTTCCGCGCTCCCCGGCAGCGCCCAGCTGCTGAAAGAAGCGCCTTCAAACATCACGTGATCGCGCAGCAGCGGTACATCGCGCCCCCGCAAGAGAAAATTGAAGCAGGCTTGCCAACGTGGGCCCGGCGCTGCCGAGAGGTGGACGGTGACTTTCTGGCCTGCGTCGGCAGAGCCCATCGGGCCGATGCTGACGGTGCGTGCTGTGATCTGGTTCCCACTGTTCATCCCGCCATCATCGCAATTGCTGCGTCGCGGCGCCGTGAGCCACGCTCCGGGCCACTGAGGCCCGCCCGGTGGCCTGGCGCTGAGCTACGACGCGCGCTTCAGCGCAGTGACGCTGCTGGCTGGTGCGTATCGCACCGCCGCCGACAGCCGGGAGTCTGTCGCAGCAGGCGCGCCCGGCCGCTGCCAAAGCAAACGAGAACTAAACGCGATTGGGCGACGGGTTCAGCCAAGGCCCCCATCGCCGCTAACGGACTGGTCGAGTTCGCTAACCCGGTGCGCCGCGTCGGGCGGACAGCGATCGTGTTCCGCCTCCCGTGCATGGCATGGGCCCTCCCCCGCATTCGATCGAACCTATGTCCTTCTTCTCAAACCTGCGGATCGGCCAGCGCCTCGCGCTCGGCTTTCTGGCGTTGATCGTCCTGATGGTGATGCTCACGGTGGTGGGCATCCAGCGCGTACGCGCGATTGACCAACGGCTGACGCAAATCAATGACGTCAACAGCGTCAAGCAACGCTACGCGATCAACTTCCGCGGCAGTGTGCACGACCGTGCCATCGCCCTGCGCGACGTGGTGCTGATGAACACCACCGCAGACCGCCAGGCTGCCGAGCATGCCATCGACAAGCTCGCCGCCGACTACGCCCGCTCGGCGCAGCCGCTGGATGCATTGCTGGCCACCTCGTCGGACCAGAAAGAGAAGGACATCCTGCAGTCGATCAAGGCGATTGAGCAGCGCTCCATGCCGCTGATCGCCCAGGTACGCTCGCTGCGCGATGCGGGCGACCGCCTGCATGCGGAAGAAGACCTGTTGAAGCAGGCGCGCCCGGCCTTCATCGACTGGCTTGCCAGCATCAATGCCTTCATCGACCTGCAGGAAGCCAAGAACCGAGAGGCGGCCGAAGAAGCCGTTGCCACTGCGCGCGGCTTTGCCATGCTCATGGTGGTGTCCACCATCGTTGCCCTGCTGCTGGGCGCGGCCATTGCCTTGCTGCTGACGCGCAGCGTGGTGTTGCCACTGCGTCAGGCGCTTGGGCTGGCCGAGCGCATCAGCGCGGGCGATCTGAGCAGCCGCGATGTGGCGGCAGGCGCGGACGAATCCGGCCAGTTGCTGCGTGCGATGCAACAGATGCAGGCGCGCCTGCAGGCCGTGATTTCCGCACAGCGCGAAATGGCCGCGCGCCACGACGCGGGCGCGATCAGCTATCGCACCGATGCGGAGCGGTTTCCCGGCGACTACGGGCACATGGTGCAGGACACCAATGCGCTGGTCGATGCGCATGTGCGCACGCAGCTGCGCATGACCGAGGTCATGGGGCGCTACGCGGTTGGTGATCTTGCGCAAGACATCGAGCAGTATCCCGGCGAGAAGGCTGCCATCACCGCCACGATGTCGCAGGCCAAGCAGAACCTGCACGCGATCAATGTGCAGATCCAGGAACTCACCGAGGCCGCTTGTGCGGGCAACTTCAGCCGCCGCGGCCAGGCTGACCGATTCGAGCATGCATTTGCGCGCATGGTGGACAACCTCAACACCATGATGTCGACCTCCGACACCACCCTGTCCAGGTTCTCGGCACTGCTGCGCGCCATTGCCCAGGGTGACCTGACGGTTCGCATGCACGGCAACTTCCAGGGCGTGTTCGCCCTGATGCGCGACGATGCCAACAGCACCGTGGCGCGGCTCACCGAAATCGTTGCCGGCATCCAGGAGAGTTCCAACAACATCGGTTTCGCCGCCGAGGACATCACCGCCGGCAATCAGGCGCTGGCCAGCCGCAGCGCGCAGCAGGCCGCCAACCTCGAAGAGACCGCAGCATCGATGGAAGAGCTGACCTCCACCGTCAAGCAGAACGCCGACAATGCCCGCCGTGCCAATGCGCTTGCGCTGGGCGCGGCCACCGTGGCGTCGGAAGGCCGCGATGTGGTCAGCCAGGTGGTGGAGACGATGTCGGGTATTGAAGTCTCATCCAGGCGGATCGCAGACATCGTGTCTGTCATCGATGGGATTGCGTTCCAGACCAACATCCTGGCCTTGAATGCCGCCGTGGAAGCCGCACGCGCCGGCGAGCAAGGCCGTGGTTTCGCGGTGGTGGCATCGGAGGTGCGCACGCTCTCGCACCGGTCGTCGGATGCAGCGAAGGAAATCAAGATCCTGATCGCGCATTCGGTCCAGCAAGTGGCGGACGGTGCGGTGCTGGTGCACAAGGCAGGCGCCACGATGGGCGGCATCGTGGATAGCGTGCAGCATGTCACCGACATCATGGGCCAGATCGCCGCAGCGTCGCAGGAACAGGCCAGCGGCATCGAGCAAGTGAACCAGACCATCACCCAGATGGACGAGACCACGCAACAGAACGTCGCCCTGGTGGAAGCCGCCAACGCCGCCGCGCGTTCGCTGGAGCAGCAGTCCGCGCAGCTGGTGCAGGCGGTTGACGTGTTCAAGGTTGCCGCGCTGCACTGAGGCCACGTGCGCTGGTTGCCACCGTCTGTCTCAGCGGTGGGCGGCGCCAGCACGGCGTATTAGACAGTCAGATCGCAGCGCGTCCGGTGACATTGTGCGCGTGGCAAAGGCGCCTGATGATTACCGCATCAGCCGAAGAAGTGGAGAGAGTGACCCCCGCGCCGAACCGCACAGCTGCACGAGCAGTCTGTGCGCCGCAGCTACACCGATCGCCTTGGCGTGACGGTGCTCGGGCACCGTCAAACGCGCCGATCACAGCTTGACGTTGAACGACAGGAACGCGGTGCGTCCCGGTGCCGGCGAGAACATCGGTTGATCGTTGCCGCCCCAGAAAAAGTTGTCGTACCAGGTGTAGGCATATTCCCGGCCGAACAGGTTCCTCACCTGCAGATCGAGGCTGATCCGTTCGGACAGCTGGTAGCGTGCGCTCATGTCCACCAACGCAAAGCCGCCGAACTTGCCTTGTGTGTTGCGCTCTTCGATGTAGTAATCGCCCTGCATCCGGCCTTGCACGCCGAAGGTCCACTGCGCGTTCGGGCGGTAGTCCGCGCCGATGTTGCTGATGTAACGCGGCGTGGCGATGACTTCATTGCCGGCCAGCGCATCGCCGGCAGTGGTGAAGGCGCTGATGACCTTGGCCTCTTGATACGCATGCGATGCCCACAGCACCCAGTGCTCGCCCAGGTGCGAGGACACCTGCAGGTCGACGCCCCGCCGGCGGGTTTCGCCCAAGCCCACCGTGGTGCCTGTGGCCGGCATGTTGGCCACTTCGTCGGTCGCATCCTGTTGCCAGACGGCCAGCCGCGCCTCGGTGCCGGCGGCGGGGGTGAACTTGATGCCCACTTCCTGCCCGGTGTTGATCGATGGGCGAAACGTCTCCTGGCCGGCGGTGAGATACGCAGGCGCGGTCGAGCCGGTGAGCACCTGGAAGGTCTTGCCCCAGTTGGCATAGACATGCAGGCCCGGGTTAAACGAATACACCACGCTGAGCTTGGGTTGCTCGATCCATCCGGTGTGCTGCAACGGTGCGGTCACGCCACCGGGAAGGCGCGTGTCGCCGCTGAAGCGGTCCACCCGAAATGCCGGCACGATCTTCAGCGCCGCGGTGGGCGTCAGCACGGCCTGCACGTAGGCGCCGACGTTCTCCAGCGTGTAGCGGTCGTCGTTCTGCACGCGTGCCGGTGGGGCGTTGAAGTCGGTCGGCACGCTATAGGCGAAGCGCAGGCGGCGGTAGCCATTGTCCTGATGCTCGACATTCGCCCCACCCTCCAGGGTCAGCAGCTCGCTCTGCCGCCAGGTGATGGTGCTCAGCATGCCGGTCTGCTTTTCGTCCCATTCGCGTTGTTGCCGCGGGGCATTGCCGGTGGGGAAACTGGTGAACGTCACGCGCCGGGTTTCTTCGTAGCTGTTGTAGTACAGCTTGTTGTTGAAGTGCAGGGTGTCGCTGAGCCGCAGGTCCAGATGCACGCCGAGATGGCGCATGTCGCGGTCCGCACCATCGTTGGCGTTCTTGGCTGCCGAGGCGGTGCGATCGGTGGCCAGTTCTTCGGCGGTCATGAACCCGGGTTCGTCGGCTTCATGGTGATAGACGCGCGCGACCAGGCCGAGCTTTGCGGTATCCGCGTCGCTGCCGACAAACCATTTGCCGCCCAGCGAATACTTCTGCGAGGTGTCGTGGTCGCGGTAGCCATTGGAGTCCTGCACGCCGACGAAGTAATTCTGTGCAAACCCGTCTGCCTCACGGCCGACGGCCAGCTGCGCCTCGCGGGTGTCGAAGCTGCCATAGGTCAGCCGGCCGTCGGTGTAGTTGCCACCCTGGCGGGTGCCGAAATTGATGTTGCCGCCAATGTTGTGCAGCCCGTAACGCGGATCGTTGGTGCCGCGCACCACTTCGATGTAGTCGATCTCCAGCGGGAACACCATGTCGATGAAGCGTTGATTGCCGCTGTTGACGTTGCTGGGCACGCCGTCGATCAGGATCCTGATGCCGTTGATGTAGCCCTCGCCGTTGAAGGCGCGGAACGTGGCCTTGCCGGATTCGGTGCCCTGGCGCGTTTCGGTCAGCTGGATGCCCGGCATTTGCCCGAGCAGCTCCCAGCTGTTCATGACGTTCTTGTTTTCGACCTGGTCGCCGCCCAGCACATCCACCGAGGTCAGGACCCGATTGGCGGCGAGCTGGCCGCGCCCGCCCTGCCGCACATCCACACTGCCCATCGTGACCGCCGAGTCGCCTGACTCGGCGCGCGCATCGTTTGCAAACGCCGCCGCCAGCATGGCGGGCACCAACACCTTGATTCTCATCTACGTTCGACCTTCGATCTGCGGACTGTTGCTGTATCGATATATTATAACGTAATTGGATTAGCGCCTAGGCGCGCTGGACACCTGCAGCGCCGCGCATGACCGAAGTGCGCCGCGTACTCGCACTCGGGCGCGTTGCCACTCGCGTATCGCCCTGCATCAGCAGAATCCGGATCAGCCGCCTACGCGTGCGTAGGTGCTACGCCTTGCCGTGTGCACCGGCCTCCCCTGCACGGCTTGCTAGCATCCACACCCCAGCACCACCTCCGTCACCCGCCCTTCCCCACGCGTCATGACCTATCTCTCGCTCTTTGCACTGGCGCTGATTGCAGCCACCTTGCTGCCGGCGCAGTCCGAGGCGGCGTTGGTGGCGTTGCTGCTGGATGGCGGTTCGGTGTGGGGCCTGGTCGCCGCTGCAAGCGCGGGCAACGTGCTCGGCTCGCTGATCAACTGGTGGATCGGGCGCGAGGTCACGCGCTTTCAGGGCCGGCGCTGGTTTCCCATCAAGCCGTCTGCCTTGCTGCGTGCGCAAGCCTGGTACGGCAGGTACGGCAAGTGGTCGCTGCTATTGAGCTGGATGCCGATCATCGGCGACCCGCTGACGCTTGCCGCCGGTGTCATGCGCGAACGCCTGGGTGTGTTCCTGATGCTGGTCACTGTGGCCAAGACCACGCGCTATGCAGTGTTGGCCTGGGCCACGGTGGGGCTCTCACGCTGACGCGTATTGCCTGTGCGCGCGTAACCGCCAAGCCGGCCCATCCGCACAACGCCTTCACCCTGCCGCCTTATGCTGGCGCGGCGTTGGACAAGCAGTGCAACGCATTCACGGACACTGCATCAGGAGACGTCATGCACAAGCTGCACATGCTGGTATTGGCTGGGGCAATGCTGGGCCTGAGCGCGCACGCATCGGCCGAGGTTGTGAACCTGACCAACAGCGCTGACGGCGCCAATCGCGACGCCGGTATTAGCGCGGTAAAGCAAAAACTGCAGGACGCATGCAAGGGACGCAAAGGCACGCCAGACATGGCGTCGTTCGAGGTGGTCTTCGAAAAGACCAGCACCAACCCTGACGTTCCAAAGCCGTATTACGTGGATGGAAAACTCAAATGCGACGTGCCCTGAGCATGTTGCGCTGACCTGCCGGCGCAAGCCAGGCACTGCCAATGAAAGCCCCGCTACGGCGGGGTTTTTTCGTTTGGCGCTCGCGCAATGGCGCGCTCGCTGCGTCGCCGCCTATCGGCCGGGCGCCCTGCCCGCTGCTGATATAGTGCCGCGATCACGCGGGGCGCCGTGCTTGCCGCGCATTACAGGGAGTTGTCATGGGTCTTGTGCAGGCGGTTGCAGGTGCAGTGGGTGGCGTTCTTGCCGACCAATGGAAAGATTTCTACACCGTGCCGGTGGGCCTGCCTGCAACGGCTGCCGTGTTTGCCGCGGTGCCGCGCGGCAGTAATGCCGGACGTGGCGCCAACACCGGTGCATCTTCCAACGTCATCAGCAATGGCTCCAGGATCGTGGTCCCGGAGGGCTATGGGTTGCTGCTGATGCAAGACGGCGCCATCACCGCGTTTGTCGCCGACGCCGGCGGTTACGAGTGGCGCTCGGACGATGTCAACGCGCAATCGCTGTTTGCCGGCGACGGCCTGGTGTCGCCGTTGATCCGGCAGAGCTGGGAGCGCTTCAAGTTCGGTGGCCAGCCTGGGACGCAGCAGGCCGCCTTCTTTGTGGCGCTGAAGGAGCTGCCCGACAACCGCTTCGGCACGCAATCGGAAATCTACTGGGACGACGGCTTCCTGGGCACGCAGGTCGGCGCGGTGACGCGCGGCTCATACACGCTGAAGATCGTCGACCCGATTTTGTTCGTGAAGAACTTCGTGCCGGCCAGCTATTTGCAGCCCGGACAGGTGTTCGACTTCACCGACCTGGACAATGCGGCCGCCGGCCAGTTGTTCAACGAAGTGGTGAGCGCGCTTGCGCCGGCCTTCAGCCTGTACACCAACGACACCGCCAAGGGCAATCGCATCACCCGGCTGCAGCAGGATGCACTCGGCTTTGCCAAGAGCCTCTCCGCTGCGGTGGAAGAGGCGTATCAATGGCAGTCCGATCGCGGCCTGGCCATCGTCAAGACGGCGATTGTGTCGATCGAATACGACGCCAACACGCGCGAACTGCTCAAGACCGTGCAGCGTGCCGATGCGTTGAGCGGCGCGCGCGGCAATGCCAATCTGCAGGCGAGTGCCGCGCAGGGCCTGCAATCGGCCGGCGAACACGGCGGCGCGGCCGGACTGGTTGGCGTTGGCATGGCGACCGGCATGCTGGGCGGTTTGGGCAATCTGCAGCAGCCCGCCGCACCCGCAGCGCAAGACCCGGTGGCGACGTTGAAGAAGGCCAAGGAAATGCTGGACCTCGGGCTGATTACACAGAGTGATTACGACGCCGCCAAGGCCAAGGCGCTGGGCTTGTAAGTCGCAGGCCCGCCCATGTCCAGCTCCAGCATTCCGCCGCCGCTGCCACCGTTGCAGCCACCGCCGCTACCGCCTGCAGCGCACGGCCCAGGGTCGCCGCAGGGCGTGCCGCCGTTACCGGGACAGATGGCCATCGACCCGGCCACCCTGCCCGCGCCGATCCGCGCCGAACTGCAGATGCCCGACCCGCTCGCCATCGACACCGCCGCGGCCGAATTAAAAGATGGCCTCAACCGGTGTCCCAAATGTGGCGCCACCGATATCCGCCCCAAGCTCGGCACTGACCTGCTGGTGTGCCAGTACTGCCGCCACACCTGGGATGGCGCGCGGGTCGAGGAAGCGTATGGATTCGGCGCCGGCCTGGCCGAGTTGCGCGGGACGGTCATCGCCTCGGGTGCGCGCAACATCCAGGCCGATGCCAATAGCCTGATGAGCTTCAAATGCAGCGGCTGCGGCGCGGAAGTCACCATCAATACCGATAGCGCGATGACCGCGCGATGCCACTGGTGCCGACACGTGTTCGGCGTCAACGAACAGGTGGCCAATGGCGCGGTGCCCGATGCCGTGCTGCCCTTTCATATCGACAAGCAGGACGCGGTGGCGCGTATCCGCCAGTTCGTCGGCAAGCGCCGCCTGTTTGCGCTGAAGGCTTTCAAGCAGCAGTTCACCCCGGAGAACGTGGTGGGCGTCTATCTGCCTTACATGATCGTCGATGGCAACGTGAGCGCCAGCGTGACCGGCGTGGGCGAAATCACCACGCGCACGTACACCCAGGGCACCGAGAAGAACAAGAAGACCTATTACGACGCCGACATCTATGCGGTGAAACGGCAGGTGCAATTCACCGTGGACGATCTGCCACTGGAATCGTCTTCCGAGCGTGGCAATCTCGATAGCCGGGTCACGACCAACAACATCATCAACACCATCCTGCCGTTCGACACCAAGAATGCGGTGCAGTGGAACGCGTCGTATCTGTCAGGCTTCAGTTCGGAGCGGCGCGACAGCAATATCGAGCAGCTACGGCCACGGCTGGAAGACCAGTTGCTGTCGATCGCGCGCGCACAGGTGGAACGCTCGGTCAGCCGCTACGACCGCGGTGTGCGCTGGGAGCGGGAACAGCTCGAAGTGCACGGTACACGCTGGGTGTCGATGTATCTGCCGGTCTGGCTGTATTCCTATCATCAGCCTGGCCGCAACGGCGGTCTGCTGCACTACATCGCAGTGAATGGCCGCACCGGTGAAACCATGGGCAGCGTGCCGGTGCAGCAATGGAAATTGCTGCTTGCCGCGCTGGTCACCGGTACCGTGATCGAAGCGGCCGCACTGTGGTTTTTGGCGGTGATCGCATGAGCGACAATGTAGGGCTGCTGGTGTTGCTGGCCGGGCCGATCGGTGCAAGCACGCTGTACTGGGTCTTGTATCAGTACTACCGCAACACCGGGCAATCACATGCCTTCGAGCGCGAGACGCTGGTTGATGCCGAACCGGTGACGTGTTCGGACACCAGGATCGACACCATCACCGGAACACAGCGCAAGCAGATCGATGGCGACAATGTGGCGGCGTATCGCACGCGTGTGCGGCGCGATACGTCGCAATAACGCCTTGACTTGGAATGCCGAATGCATCGGCCTGCGCCCGAGCTTGAATGCGTTATGGCGCCGTGCGGTCGGCCGGGACTGGGCGCGGCACGCACACGGCGCTTAGAGCGGCTAACAAAACGTAGCGAGCAGTCGTCAGGCGGGTGCGGACGGCGCGGAGGAACCGGAGTGTACGTGGGTACATGCCGATTCCGAGCACCGGCCGCGCCCGCCTGGCGGCTGCGCAGTCGTTTTGATAGCTGCGCTTAGTCCTGCTCCGGGTCGGAGCCTTTGCTCAGCGGGCAACCGCCGGCGATCTCGCGCAGAGTAAGCGCAACACCGGCCTGCGGTGGTTCTACCAGAGTCTCGGGCGGTGGCAGCGATTCGCCCCAGACGCGCATGGCGTCGAACACCGCACGCAGCTCCTCGCCCCGCGGCGTCAGTGCGTAGACCACGCGCGGTGGCGTCTCCGCGTAAGCGGTGCGGACCACCAGGCCGGCCGTTTCGAATTGCCGTAAGCGATGGGTCAGCGTGTGTGCGCTGATGCCGAGCAGGGCACTCCTGAGTTCAGTGAACCTGCGCGGCCCGGCGAGCAGTTCGCGCACGATCAACGACGCCCACGGCCCCTCCAGCAACAGCAGGAACCGCGCAACCCCGCAGCAGGGTTCTTTCGCAGTGCTCATGTGCGCCGTCCATCGGTGCAGTTGACTGGACCAAGGGCGCTCGCCCATCGTGCAGCGGCAGCAGGTGTGCCCTGCCCGCTCGCAGCACCTGCGTTGCGCGCAGGCTGCAGCAGGTGCACGGTGTAGATGTTGCTGCACCGCGTGCCTGCACGGCTGGCGGTGTGGTGTTGTTCCGGACATCCACGCGCAGCGCGCCGGCCGCACTGACAGCCTGCAGCACGCGCCCACGCACGAGGCCTTGCATGATTCGCGCAACCCAGGACCATCCCGCAGGATCGAAGCACGCACTGGTGGTGATCATCCTGGCGCAATTGCTGGGCACCTCGCTGTGGTTTTCGGTCAATAGCGCGGCCGAGGATCTGATGCGGCAATGGGCCAGTGGCCAGGCCAGCATCGGTGTGCTCACCATCGCCACGCAGCTCGGTCTCATTATCGGCACCTTGAGCTTTGCGTTGAGCGGGCTGGCCGACCGCTTTGCGGCCCACCGGATCTTTGCCAGCTGCGCGATCGCCGGCGCGGCCTGCAACCTGGGCTTTGCCGTGTTCGCCGATGGGGTGGCGAGTGGCCTGGTGTGGCGCTTCCTGGTGGGGCTCAGCCTTGCAGGCATCTACCCCATCGGCATGAAGCTGGTGGTGCGCTGGGCGCCCCAGCACGCTGGCAAGGCACTGGCATGGCTGGTCGGCATGCTGACCCTGGGCACCGCGCTGCCGCAAGGCATCAAGGCACTGGGCGCCGCGCTGCCCTGGCAGATGCCGATCCTGGTGGCCTCCGGCCTGGCTTGCATTGCCGCATGCATGATCCTGCGGCTGGGGCCCGGCGCGCAACGCCCAGGCGGTGCGCCAACCAGGCTGGCGGTGGGTGCGGTCTGGCAGGCGTTTGCGGTCAAGGATTTCCGCGCGGCCACGCTGGGGTACTTCGGCCACATGTGGGAGCTGTATGCGATGTGGACGCTGACGCCGTTGCTGATCGCACAGGCGGGGCTGGCGCAGGCGCTCGGGATGCACCCGGCGGCACTGGCGTTCTGCGTCATTGCCGCCGGTGCAGTCGGCTGCGTGGCGGGCGGGCAGCTCAGCAGCCGGCTCGGCAGTGCGCGTGTTGCCGCGGTTGCGTTGCTGCTCTCGGCGCTGTGCTGTGCGGCATTTCCGTTGGTTGGCGCATGGTCCGCTCCAGCCACTGTCGCATTGATGCTGCTCTGGGGCGCCAGCGTTGTGGCCGATTCGCCGCAGTTCTCCGCACTGGCCGCGCGCGCCTGCCCGCCGGGGCTGGTGGGCAGCGCCCTCTCCATGCAGAACGCGATCGGCTTTGCGATCACCGTGGTCGCCATCGGGCTTACCACTCAGCTGGTGGAGACGCTTGGCCTGCGGATTGCCTGGGTGCTGCTGCCAGGCCCATTGCTGGGCCTGGTCGGGCTGTGGCCGCTGTGGCGCACAGCCCGCGCGGGCTCCGGCTAGCACTGCCGGCCGGTGCTGCCGATCGCGCCGCGGCACACGCAGCAGCCCGGCATCACTGCATGTGTCCGGCATGGTGGTGATCGTCGTCCGGCGCCGCAGCGCCCATTGCACGCACATCGAACTGCAGTTCCACCCGTGGCGCATGTTCAAAGACGAGGGTCGCCATGACCGGCTTGCCGACTTCGAACGGCGCATGCGGCCCGATGAACATCAGGTGGGTGCCACCTGGCCCGAGCACGACCGTTTCGCCCGGTGGCAGCGCCAGCCCGTCATCGAGGCGCCGCATCTTCATGACGCCACCGTCCATGCGCATGTCATGCAACTCCACTTGCGCGCTGGCCGGCGACTCCACCGCGACCAGCCGGTCCGGCGTGCTGGATTGATTGCGCAAGGTGACGTAGCCGCCAGCCACCGGCGCGCCAGGCGGCGTTGCGCGCGACCAGGCGTTTTCTGCCACCACCGATGCAGCGGCGGAGGTGGGGGCCGTTGCCGGGGCTGACGCAGGTGCCGGCGCATCGGCGGTGGCAGCTGGGGTTGCCGGCGACTGTGCAGCATCCGGTGCTTGCGTGCCCTTGCAGGCGGCCAGCGTCAATGCACTGATCGCAACCAGCAGTAATAAACGTGTGCTCATCGGTGTTCTCCGTCTACGTCGTGTGGCGATGCGTGGCGGCGTGTGTGCCGGCACGGGATGGGATGGAGCGGTGTCGCACGATGGCGCCACTTACTGCAGTGCCAGCACCTGGCGAATATCGGCAGCAACGGTTTCAACCGTCTGCTCATGGGTGAGGCCAACGCGTAATTTGCCTTCGCGATCGAACACAAAACTGCGGGTGGAATGGTCGATGGTATAGGTCTTGCCCATCGGCACCTTGGCATACACCACTTTCAGATTATCTGCCGCCACCCGAATCTCCCCTTCGCTGCCGGTGAGGCCGATGAAGTCAGGATCGAAGGCTTTGACGTAGGTGCGCAGCACGTTGGGAACATCGCGTTGCGGATCCAGCGTGGCGAAGGCGAATTGCACCTGCGCCGCATCTGCGCCCAACGCGCGTTTCACTTGCGCGGCACGCGCCAGGGTAGTCGGGCAGACATCCGGGCAATTAGTGAAGCCGAAGAACAGCACCAACGCCTTGCCGCGAAAGCTGCGCAATGGCCGTGGAGTGCCTTCGGTATCTTTCAGATAGAAGTCCACGCCCCGCCCCATGCTGCTGAGGTCCGTGCCGGTGGGTGAGAACGAGCTCGCCCATTGTCCGCACCCAGCGATGGCACACGCCATGCCCAGCACGATGCCCCGTATTCCCAGCCGTTTCAGCTGGCTTACAACACCCCGCATGTGTAACTCCTTTCGTTGTCTGCAGACGGCATCGCCGCCCTGCGTACGCTGACCCTGAGGGTGAGCGCGTGGATAGGTTGCCGAATGCGACGCCCTAGGCGGCATCCGGTTCGATCGCGTTGTCGGATTCGCACGCTTGGCCTGGGCACCGCGGTTGGTTGGCGCGCGCGCTCGGAGATTGGCGCGGGTTGACGCTGCGCTGGGACACACGCCTGATATCTGCCTCGGTGACCAGCGCCAAGGTTGGGAGCAAGGTCACCAAGACAACGCAGGGCGTTGCCGCCGCAGGTGGCGGCAGAGAAAAATACGACATACGAAACGCTCCAAAGTACGTAAAACGCAGCCAGCCGTGGGCAACGCCCAGCGCTGACACACTCACTCAGCGTATTCAGGCCTGCAGCGGTGGCCCACGTGGCGTATGCGCGCGCCATCGCGCCTTCAAGGACCCAGGCGCTACGGTTCCTTCGCCGGGAACGGCCGCGCGCAGTAACGGGAACACCAGCAAGACGACCAACAACCACGGCAATAGCCTTGCCGAGAGCACGCAGTAGTCGCAGGCCAATGCTCCATGCGCTGCTCCATGATCTTCGTGGTGCATGCTGCCCGGCCAGGCATCCGGTGCTGCACTGTTGATGCTCGCCGGACTTTCACCGCCAGCGATCTTGGCAAGCAACAGCACCGAGCGCGTGGCATTGCCAGCCTGATCGGGTTGGCTCTGGCACAGCGGCGCATCCAGAAAACGCTGTGCGCCATTGAGTGTTCGGCTCACCAACGGCGCGCACACCAACAACACCACGGCCAGGCAGGCCAGGTGCTGCATCAATCGGCGCAAAGGGGGAAGTGGCGTGGACACCGGCGAAGTGTAATGAAAAAACAGCGGCCGGGCTGCGACGCATTGTCGCAGCGCCAGCCCAGCTCAGTGTCGGCGCGTTGCAGGGTAATGAGGGGGCGTCGTGGACCAGTGCTGCGTTGACAGATGGCAGCACAGCCGCCTGCATCGCTTCGACATGCAGCGCCTCTGCACGATGCGCGAAGCATTCAGCCAGTTTCCATTAGTGCAGTTGAAGTAACCGATGGACGCCTCCCATGCTCCGGCGCCATCCCTCCAACCGCTCACACAGGAGCATGCAATGACCTACATCATCCACGGTGCCACCGGCGCTCAGGGCGCCCCGGTCCTCACACAGCTGCTGGCTGCCGGAAAGCATGCCGTTGCAGCAGTGCGCGACCCCGATGCGCATGCAGGCACGGCCGCCATCCGGGTCGACAACACCTCCGTGAAGTCGCTCACCGAGGCGTATCGCGGTGCTGCGGGTGTATTTATCCATTTGCCGGTCGCCCCGGAAGAGGCGCGCCTTGCACAGGCGAATGCCATCGTCGCAGCGGTCGCTGCGGCCAGGCCGGCACGGGTGGTGATCTCCACCAGCGGCAGCATCGTTGATGCCCCCGGCAACGCGCTGCAGGCGCCGGCAAGTGCGGCAATCACCGTGCTGATCGAAGGTGTGCAGGCCACTGGCGTCTCCACCGCGATAGTGGCGCCGCGGCTGTTCCTGGAGAACCTGCTGCTGCCCATGGTGATTGGCGGCGCGCGTGCCGAGGGCGTTCTCGGCTACCCGATTCGTGAGGATTTCGCGGTCTCCTGGAGTTCGCATCTGGATGTTGCCGAGGTAGTTGTGCGGTTGTTCGAGATGCCGGATTTACGCGGTGTGGTTGGCGTGGGTCACCTCCCCGGCCTGCTCGGGAGCGATCTCGCGGCCGGCATGGCGAAGCAGCTGCAGCGCAGCGTGGCTTTCCGCGCTGTATTACCGGCTGACTTCGGCAAACTTCTCGAGCCGATGCTGGGGCCGGCTGCCGCGGGGATCGCCGGTTTCTATCAGGCGCTCTGGCAGGCTTCGGCAAACACCATCGATCCGGCCAGCAGTGCCCAGCACTTGCTTGGGCTGAGCCCGCGCTCGGTGGCGCAGTGGTTGCGTGACGTTTCGGCATCGGCTGCAACACCCAGCTGACAACGGCCTGCATGCGGACGCAGCGCCCGTACGTGGCTGCGTTACCGCAGTTGGCAGCATGCCGCGTAGCCCATCACGGGCTCGTAGTGACCCAGCGGATGTGAATCCAAAACGTACGCAATGCTCAACATTCTTCACTCAAGCCCCCGGGGTGCAAGGCAAGCGTGTACGTTGCGGCTCCCTCCTCCCCTGCGATGGCGCCATGACTCTTTCCAGGAACACATTGCTCGCCGTTGCCACCGTGATGGCGCTGAGCGCCTGCAAGCGCGATCCGGCCACAGCGCCAGGCCCAACCGCAACACCGGCAGCCGCACCGCAACACGCTCCACAGCGCGCAGCGTTTGACCCGCAGGAACTGCAGCCCACCATCAGCGCCTGCCAGGACCTCAACGGCTTCGTCAATTCCAAGTGGCTTGCCAAGACAACCATTCCTCCCGACGAAACGGAAGTCGGCAGCTACCCAACGCTGCAGGACGAAAGCGATGCTGCCCAGCGCGAGATCGTGGAGGCGCTGGGCCGATCGAAACCTGTGGAGGGTTCCGTTGAGCAACTGGTGGGCACGTTCTACGCGTCCGGTATGGACGAAGCCACGATCCAGCGCCTGGGCGATGCACCCATTCGCCCGCGGCTCGCGCAGATTGAAGCGCTGAAAACGCCGCAGGACGTTGCCAATTTCATTGCTGCACGCAATACCCAAGGTGCCGGGCTGGTCTTCAAGTTCGGCGCCTACCCGGATTTCCAGGATGCGTCGAAGGTGATCGCTTATGCCGAAGAGAACGGCATGACGCTGCCATCGAAGGCGTATTACACCGACTCGCGCTATGCCGACATTCGCAAAGCGTATCTGGATTACATCACCCAGTCCTTCGTCCTGGCCGGCGCGACGCCCGAGGCTGCAACAGTGCAGGCCAAGCAGGTCTTGCAGGTTGAAACGGCGCTCGCAGCGGCATCGCTGAGTCCGGTCGAAGCGCGCGACCCAAAGACCCAATACCATCTGGTCAGCGTTGCACAGGCCGACGCAGTGACGCCGCATTTCTCGTGGAAGGCGTATCTGGCCGCGCAGGGGTTGAGCACGGATCAGCGTTTCTCGCTCTCGCAGCCGCGCTTCTTTGCAGGCTTCGATCACTTGTTGAAGACCTTGCCCGTCTCGCAATGGCAGGCCTATTTACGCTTTCGTGCGATTGACGATGCGGCGTTCGCCCTGAGCAAGCCGTTTGTCGATAACCGCTTCGCGTTCCGCTACAAGACCATGGACGGGCAGCAGGCGCAGCGGCCGCGCTGGAAGCGCGTGCTGTTTGCGACCAATGAAGCCATCGGCGAGGGTCTTGGCCAGCTGTATGTGGCAAAGATGTTCACCCCCGAAGCCAAGCAGCGCGCAACAGAGCTGATCGAAAACATCCGCCAGGCACTCAAGCTGCGGATCCAGCAGGCAGACTGGATGACAGCGGAGACCAAGTCCGCTGCATTGAAAAAATGGGCAGGATTCGTCGTCAAGGTTGGCTACCCGGATCACTGGCGCAGCTGGTCGGGCCTGCACTTCGAGCGCGACGCCTATTTACGCAATGTGGAAACAGCCGCGGCGTTCAACTATCGCTATGAGCTTGCCAAGGTCGGCAAGCCAGCGGACCGGACCGCGTGGTTCACCACGCCGCAAACCGTCAACGCGTTCTATTTTTCGCTGGACAACAGCATCAATTTCCCGGCGGCGGTCTTGCGTCCTCCCTTCTTTGATGTGACCGCGGACGACGCGCTGAATTACGGCGCCATTGGTGCCGTGATGGGACACGAGGCGACCCACGGCTTCGACGATCAAGGCAGCAAGTTCAATGCGGTTGGCACCAACGTCAACTGGTGGGCACCGGCCGATCGGGCCGCCTTCACTGCGCGCGCCAGCAAGCTGGTCACCCAGTTCAACGCCTACACCCCGCTGCCGAACAAGCCGGACGTGCACGTCAACGGCGAACTGACGCTGGGAGAGAACATTGCCGACCTCGGTGGCATCAATATTGCGTTCGATGCGTTGCAGGCCAATCTACAGCGGCATCCAAAGCGTGGTGCGGATATCGATGGATTTACGCCGCAACAGCGGTTCTTCCTCGGCTGGGCAAGACTGTGGCGCGGCACCATGCGCGAGGAGAAGCAGCTCAGCTTGCTCAGCTCGGATGGTCATGCGCCCTACGCGGTCCGCACGAATGCATCGCCGTCGAATATGCCGCAGTTCGCCACCGCGTTTGGATGCAAGCCGGGCGACGCGATGGTCCGATCGGAACAGGACCGCGTCGTGATCTGGTAAGACCATACCTGCGCCTGCGGGAGGACGCAGACACGGGTTCGCTGCATTGGCGGGCCCGTGCAGCGCTATACGCGCCTACGGGTTTTGATCGGCGAATGCGCTGCAGATCAACGCTGCGCCGGGCGCCAGCCCGCATCCAGTGCTTCCCTGACGCTGCAGAACATCCGCTCGCCATGGGCCGGGGCGATGCGTGTCTTTGCGTAGTCGCGCTGTCCGGGCAAATGGAAGATCTTGGCGCCCTTCGCCGAGACATTGCCCTTGATGGTGCAGCGGGCATTGCTCGGTGCGGACGTGCCTGCCGCAGGCTTGGCAGACGCACTGCGTTTGGCGCGCCGGTACTCCGATGGGGTCTGGAAGCTGCCGCTCCACAGCTGGCTCGCCTGCTGGCGGGCAATGGCTTCGTCAGCGACAAATGCCGTGGCATATTGCCGATACGCCACGGCCCAGCCCGAACGCACCATCCACGCGTTGATCGACTGGCCTTGCACGAAGCACTCGGCCACGATGCGCCCGTAGCGATCTGTATCCTTGGGCTGGCAGCGCACCGTCTTGTCCTGCACGTATGCGTCCAGTGCAGCCGCGGCGCGCCGGCCGCACGGCCATGCCTGGCCATTGCGGGCGGTGCATTGCTGCGCGCTCTCCGGCGCGTCGATCCCCCACAGACGAATGCGCTGCTGCGCCACGGTGAGGGTATCGCCATCGGTGACGGTGGCGCGACCGATCAGGTCTGCCGCCAAGGCGGGTGAAACGGTGAGCACACCAATAACGCACAACCAAGCTCTGAACCACATCAACAACAACATCCTTCTACATCAGGCAGCGCAGGACATCCGTGCGCGCTGGCCTTGGTGCAACGTTGCGGTTGCGTGTGACGTCGAGCAATCCATCGGGCTCGACACCAGGGCAGACACCACCGTCTGCCCTGCCTTGGGGCAGGCACTTTAGCGGTTACCGGCAGGGATTGGCAGTGCGGTGTTAAGAGCAGCTATCAAAACGACTGCGCAGCCGCCAGGCGGGCGCGGCCGGTGCTCGGAATCGGCATGTACCCACGTACATTCCGGTTCCTCCGCGCCATCCGCACCCACCTGACGACTGCTCGCTACGTTTTGTTAGCCGCTCTAAATGGTGCGCCCAACCCGGCGGCGATATGGGCACTGTGCACGCACGTCGCTGCTGCGCCCCTAACTGCGCATGCCCAGCTGCGCGCGTGCGGTGTCCAGTGTGGTCATGATCTGCACCACTTCGTCGAGTGGATGCAGCGGCGATTCGGTGCGACCTTCGCCGATGAAACGCGCGGCAGCGGTCGCTTGCCAGCAGAGCCCGTCATAGCCGCGGATGCCGGTCGGGTCCTGCCACAGCGCTGCGGCAGTGGCATCGCTGTTGCCTGCCAGCTGCAGCGTGGTGGGATTGTGGAACGAGGCGCCCAGGTCGACGCGCGCCTCGGTGCCGCTCACGTAAGCCGTGGACGTACTGCGGCCAACGATCGAGCTGATCAAGGTGGACTGCGCGTGTTGGCGGTGCGAGAGCACCAATGTGGAAAATGCATCCACGCCGGTGTCAGTGAGTGCGCCGGTTGCGGTGATGGCCGTCGGTGTGCCGAGCAGCATCGACGACAGCTGCACGGTGTACACACCCAGGTCGAGCAAGGCGCCGCCACCCAGCGCCGGATTGCGCTGCCGATGCGCAGGATCGCTGGGCCCCAACTGACTCAGGTCCGCAAAGACGTGGCGCACGCTGCCAAGCGCGCCGCTCTCGGACAGGGCCCTGAGCACCAGCGCATGCGGCAGGTAACGGCTCCACATCGCCTCCATCAGAAACAACCCACGTGCGCGGGCTTCCTGCACCAGCACACGTGCGTCCGCCGCGCAGGTGGTGATGGGTTTTTCGATCAGCACATGCTTGCCAGCGCGCAATGCGAGCAAGCCCTGCGCCAGATGTTCGCTGTGCGGCGTGGCGATGTAGACGATGTCGACCTGGGGGGCGTCCACCAGTGCCTGGTAACTGTCGTACGCTCGCGGGATGGACCATGCCTGTGCAAACGCCTCCGCACGTGCCCGCGAGCGCGAGGCCACCGCGAACGGCTGTTGCCGGGTATGGCCGCGCATGGCCTTGACGAAAGCTGTGGCGATGACGCCGGGGCCCAGAATGCCCCAGCGCAGCGATGGCTCGCCCTGGTTGGCAACAAATAGCGCGGGTTCGGGAAATGTCAGCGATGGCATGCATGGCCCTTTCTATGACTGGCGCGATGGTAACAAAGCGCCGTTCCATCATCGTGCGTGTGCCTCGTTCGAACGTTGGCCACGACACCTCATGCCATGCCAGCGCGTTTTTCGAACAGCACGCCTACTCCACACACCGACCATGCCAACGCGCATCGGCCGTGTGCCCGCCTCCTTCGAAGCGGGCACACCGATTCAACGCCGTTGAATGCCGATCAGGGAGCGGCCGGCTTCGCAGCCGGAGTCACACGCCAGATGGTGTTGGCCAGATCGTCGGCCACGATCAGCGCGCCACGCGGATCCACGGTGACGCCGACCGGGCGGCCACGGGTCAGCCCGTCGTCGCCGTAGAAACCGGAGAGGAAGTCGATCGGGTCGCCTGCCGGGCGGCCGTCGCGGAACGGCACGAACACCACCTTGTAGCCCGCCGGCGGATCGCGGTTCCAGCTGCCGTGCTCGCCAACGAAGACACCGTCTGCGAATTTTTCGCCCATGGCCGCCGACGAGAACGCAACGCCGAGTGCAGCCACATGCGAGCCCAATGCGTAATCCGGTGCAATGGCGGAGGCCACTTTTTGCGGATCCTGCGGCATCACGCGCGTATCCACATTCTTGCCCCAATAGCTGTAAGGCCAGCCATAGAAGCCACCTTCGCGCACGGAGGTCAGATAATCGGGCACCAGATTCGGACCGATCTCGTCGCGCTCGTTGACCACGGCCCACAGCGCGCCGCTCCCCGGCTGGATCGCCAGCGCGGTGGGGTTGCGCAGGCCGGTGGCATAGGCCTTATGTGCGCCGGTGGCGGCATCCACCCGCCAGATGCGTGCGCGATCGACTTCGGCGGGCATGCCGCGTTCGGTGATGTTGCTGTTGGAGCCGATGGCGACATACAGATAGCGCCCGTCGGCGCTGGCGGTGAGCGCCTTGGTCCAGTGATGGTTGATGGCAGACGGCAGCTCGGTCACCACCGTTGGCGCGCCGCTGGCCTTGGTCTGGCCTTCGCTGTAATCGAAGCGCACCAGCGCGTCCTGGTTGGCTACGTACAAGGCGTTGCCGATCAGCGCCAACCCGTAGGGCGCATTGAGCTTGTCGGCAAACACGGTCTTGAGTTCGTAGGTGCCGTCGCCGTCGGCGTCGCGCAACAACGTCAGCCGGTTGCCGCTCTTTACCGAACTGGTGCCTTTGGCCTTGATCTTGCCGGCGATCACGTCCTTGGGCTTGAGATTGGGCGCACCGCCGCCGCGTCCTTCGGCCACCAGGATGTCGCCATTGGGCAGCACCAGGGTCTGGCGCGGAATGCCCAGGCCGGTCGCAATTGCAGACACGCTGTAGCCAGCCGGCACGGTGGGACGGCGGTCGTTCCATGCGGCGGGTTTGGCAATCAACATGTCGGGCATCAAGCCACGGTACGGTGACGGCAACTCCGGCGCAGCGCCGTGCTGCTTGGCATCCGGTGCCTGGCCGCAGGCGGCCAGTGCAGTGGCCAATGCGGACACCGCCAACACAGCGAATGGACGGCGGCTCATCGTGCACCTCCGGTGCGCAGACTGGCGAAGCCCGCCCAGGTGGCCAGCAGCGCCAACAGCGTGACGATGACCGACAACACCAGTGCCATCGGCATGATCGCCCAGGCGTCGCGCGCATGATGCAACGCGTTCCAGAAACCGATCACCCAGGTGGCCACCAACGCAACGACATACAGCACATGCCGGCTACCGCGCACGAGCCCGACGATGCCGCAGAGCAAGGCGATGCTGGTGAATACCATCGCGCCGACCAGCAGCCAGGAGGCGAAGTTGCTCCACTGAATCTGGTAGCTGCTCCAGTACGCGTAGTCGCTCAGCAACGCGCCCAGGAACAGCGGCAACACGCCCCCCAGCACGGCTGCATGAAACGGGTGGATGGCCCATGTTCGTGGCGGGACAGCAATCGACTGCATGGCGGGCTCCTCTATAACGGTGTTTGGAATGCGCCGATGCTGCCACTGCGGTGTGCTAAGGCTTGTGATGTTTGCGGATGCAGCGGCGCGCGTCGTCGCGTGATCGCACGCGTCAGGCGGTTGGTCATGTGTGTACGCGCGTTGCCGGTGCGCGCACGCGACGCGCCAGGCAATAGTCCTTGGTGCATGCCCACAGGAACAACGACGCCACCGATGCACAAGACGGCGCTCGACATGTTCGTCATCGGCATCGGCATCATCTGAAAGCACCAAGCGCACGCAACCACCATGCGTTGTTGAACAGACTGGGCTGCCGAACCGACTTGCTGATCGAAGTCGCCTGCTGTGCTCCTGCCCCTACCCATTCCCCACTCTCGATTCCCGATTCCCCATCTCAGCGACGAATGCGGTCCGCCGATGCCGGGCATCGTGATCCAGCACCCACTGTCTGGATCGCTCTGTCCTCTTGATGCAAGCAATGCAGTCCAGGCCATCACAACGCCCCGGCCGCAGGCCCCACCGCCTGCTCCGTCCATCTGGCAGCTCTGTTCGTTTGCCTGCCACTGCTCAGCTTGCAGGCAATTGGCACTAGACTGGCGCCACTTTGCGCCGCGCGGACTGATCAGCCCGCTTCTGCGCCCTTCCGGCCCGCGAGACGCACCATGCGCCCTTCCTCCGCTCCATCCGCGCTGAATGCCATCGCCGAGATCGAAAGAATCTCCGCCGTGCCGCAGATCCTGGAAACCGTTGCCCACATCACCGGCTCGCGGTTCACCGCCGTGGCCCGCGTCACTGACACCAGCTGGGTGGCCTGCGCCACCTACGACACGCTGGGGTTTGGCCTGAAGCCCGGCGGCCAGCTGGAAGTGGAATCGACCATCTGCCACGAGATCCGGCTGTCGCCCAAGCCGGTCATCTTCAGCCATGCCAGCCAGCATCCTGTCTACGCGCACCACCACACGCCCAAGTTGTACGGGCTGGAGAGCTATGTGTCGGTGCCGATCTTCCGGCGCGATGGCGGCTTTTTCGGCACGCTGTGCGCGATCGATTCCGCACCGGCCAACTTCGACGAAGCACATATCCTGAAGTCGCTGGAGTTGTTCGCCCTGCTCATCGGCAACTCGCTGGAAACCGAAGAAAAGCTGCAGCAGGCGGCAACGGCGCTGTCTGCGGCCAACGATGCAGGCGAGCTACGCGACCAGTTCATCGCCGTGCTGGGCCACGATCTGCGCAGCCCGCTGCAGTCGATCAGCATGGCCACCGAAATGCTGCAGCTGGAGCCGCAATCGCCACGTGGTGCGTCGCTGCTTGGGCATATCCGCACCAGCCTCACCCGCATCGGCGGGCTGGTGGATGACGTGCTCGACTTCGCGCGCGGCCGCCTGGGTGGCGGCATTCCGGTCACCTTGCGGGTGGAAGATGCGCTGGAGCGTCGACTGCTGGAGGTGGTGCAGGAAGTCTGCTCCGCCACCGGCCGCACCGACCTGCATGCCGACATCCACATTGGCGGCGAGATCGTCTGCGACGCGCCGCGGTTGTCACAGCTGTTCGCCAACCTGCTCAGCAATGCGGCCGTGCACGGCACGCCCAGCATTCCGGTCACCCTGCGCGCCTGGCAGGCTGCCGGCATACTGCACCTGAGCGTGCACAACGGCGGCGTGATTGCGCCGGAAAAGCGCGCCAAGTTGTTCAGCCCGTTCTCGCGCGACGACGACGACGCGCCGCAACCAGGTCTGGGGCTCGGGCTGTATATCGCGGCGGAAATCGCCAAGGCGCACGAGGGCCGCTTGTCGGTGAGCTCGGACCTGTTGGCCGGCACCACCTTTACCTTCGAGATGCCGGTCGCACCGGCGCAGCCACAGCACAGCGTGCATGCCGGCGACGAAGACGCGCTGGCCCGCGACGACGCACGCCCGCGCGCGATGCAGGGCTAACACCTGCGTTGTACTGACACGCGCAACGTCATCGCCCACGCCGATCGGCACGGTGACTTCCGGGCGGCGCGTCGCGCAGGCGCGATGGCCTAGCCTCGCTGATCGATGCACCCGCATCAGGAGTGACGCATGCCGCTGAGATCGGTCCGGACCACGCTCGCGGCCTTCGTGCTGGTCGCCCTGGCACCTGTCGCCACCGCCGCCACGCAGGATGAAGAAGCGGCCGTACGCGCCGCCGATGCCGCTTTCTGGAAGGCCTATAACGCGTGCGACCTGCCTGCCGCCGGCAAGCTGTTGAGCGCAGATGTGGAGTTCTATCACGACAGAACCGGGCTGACCCGGACACGCGACGGGTTGATCGAATCGTTGCGCAAAGGCCCCTGCGCCGATCCCAACATGCGGTTGCGCCGCGAAGCGATCGACACCAGCCTGGCGTTCCACCCGCTCAGCGGCGGCTTTGCACTGTTATCCGGCCAGCATCGCTTTTACGTGCAGCGGGCCGGCGCGCCAGAGTCGCTGGATGGCCAGGCATCCTTCACTACCGTGTGGATCGCCGATGGCGGGCAATGGCGCATGCATCGCGTGCTCAGCTACGCACATGGCCCGGCACCGTACATGCCGCCAGCGCGCACCCTCACCCTCCCCGCTGCGACGCTGGCGCGCTACGCCGGCCAGTATCGGTCCGCACGCATCGGCAGCATCGTGGTCGTGGCCGATGGGGACCATCTGCGGCTCACCGCCGGCAGCTTTGTCGCCACCTTGTATCCAGAATCGACCACCCGCTTCTTCGCGATGGAACGCGACCTGCGCTTTGACTTCGAAGCCGATGCCGCCGGCGCAATCGTCGCGCTGGCTGCCTACGAGCACGGCGAGGTCAGCGACCGTGCAGTGCGCGAGCCCTAGCCCTAGCCGCGGCGGTGCAGCCACCCCGCGCAGTGGCAACCCCACCCATTCCGCTCATCCTCACCACGACCATTCGGCCGCCCCGGCGACTGCAGGTCATGGATCGCTTCGAGCCCCGTCCCTGCACGTCTAGCCCCTCATCTACTGAGGTAGCAGGCATCTGATGATGGTTCGGGTAGCACTGTTGATCACCACCTTGAGCGCGACCGTGATCGGCCTTGCACAGGCCGCGCCCGCCGCTGAGGCGCAACGCCAGGCTGCCAAGCAGCCCGCAGATGCTCATCGCGACCACGCCGGCCAACTGCAGCAACTCCGGCACGCTGTCTTCGCTGGGCCGGGCCACATATGCGATCGCCAGGAACAGCGCCCACCCCAGGGCCTGCAGCAAGACAAACATCGGTTTTACGCGAACCATCGTGGCTCTTCCCTGGCAAGCATCGTGCCGCGCCCATCCCGTCATGGGGACCTGCACCGGCACACGGCGCCGGGCGGGAGCGAAGCATAGGACCGCATTCGGTCAACTGCATCGTTTAATGCCGGCCAGCGCACCAAGCGTTGCGGTGGCCGGCCGGGCGCGCCGGCAGGGCTGCGCAGCGTCGCGCGCGCCGGTCGTGCGTGGTTGCCGCCCCACTAAAGCCATGCCTCGACTTGCCCTGCATTGGTAGATACCATCCAAGATAAATCAAATACCAATTTGGCATGGAGATCTTTGATGCGACACCGCCGATCGTTTCGTATTGAAGCCGTGCTGACCGCCGCAGCGCTGGCCGCTGCCGTGCTCCCGGGCGCCGCTGCTGCCGAGTCCGCCACGCCGGCGACTGCGCCGGCGGTGTTTCCGGCGCCAACATCGCTGCGCTTGCTCGGGCCGGAGCTGAGCTTGGGCACGTCGGTCGTGCTGGTGCGCCCCAAAGGCACCGACGCGGCCTCCGAAGCCTTGGTACGCAAGGTGCTTACCACCGCCGGTGTGCGCAAGATCCGTGTCGCCACCACACCCGCCAGCGCGCCAGGCATCGTGCAGGTGGTGCTGGGCCTGAGCGAGACCGCCAGCGTGCGCAGCGCACTGGAACAGACCGGCGCTGCGCTGCCCGAGCGTGACGAAGCCTATGCACTGGGCAGCCGCGCCAGCGGCAGCGGCGTCACCATCGTGCTGGCCGGCAAGGACAGCGATGGCCTGTACCACGCGGCGCAGACCTTTCGGCAATTGGTGACCGCCGGGCAGATGCCGTCGGTGGCCATCACCGATGCGCCGGCCATGCCGGTGCGCGGCTCGATCGAAGGCTTCTACGGCAAGCCCTGGAGCATGGCCGAGCGTGAGGATCACCTCGCCTTCCTCGCCCGCTTCAAGGCCAACACCTATATCTACAGCCCCAAGGACGACGTGTTCGCCCGGGAGCGCTGGCGCGAGCCCTACCCCGCAGCCACGCTCAAGGCACTGGGCAGGGTGGTGGAGGTTGCCAATCGCGAGCACATCAACTTCGTCTACGCGCTCTCGCCGGGCCCGTCGGTCTGCTACAGCGATCCGGCCGAGCTGGACGCCATCCGCCGCAAGTTCAGCGCATTGCGCAAGCGCGGCGTGCGCAGTTTCTATGTCGCCTTCGACGATATCGAATACACCAAATGGAACTGCAAGGCCGACGAAGCCGCCTTCGGCCCGTCTGGCGAACAGGCCGCGGCCACCGCGCAAGCCACGTTGCTCAACGCCGTGCAGGCAGATATCGCCGCGGCCGGCCACGGCTCGCTGATCATGGTGCCCACCGAATACTTCAACGCCACCGTGTCGCCGTACAAGACCACGCTGCACAAGGCGCTGGATCCGCGCGTGGTGATTCAATGGACCGGCACCGACGTGGTGCCCGCCTCCATCTCGGTAACCGACGCGCGCAACGCGACCAAGGCCTTCGGCCGCAAGACGCTGCTCTGGGACAACTACCCGGTCAACGATTTCGCCGAAACCACCGGGCGTCTGCTACTCGCCCCGTACGACCGCCGCCAGGCAGGGCTGTCGGCGGAGCTGAGCGGTATCGTCTCCAACCCGATGAATCAGGAAGTGGCCAGCCGGCCGGCGGTAGCAGGCTTGCTCGCCTTCGCCTGGAACGATGTTGGTTATGACGCGCAACGCACCTGGCGTTACGCGGCGCGCGATCTGGCCGGAAACGATCCGGTGGTGACTCAAGCCCTACTGACCTTTTTCGACACCCAGCACGTCGCGCCGACCTTTGGCCACCTGCCCTGGCAACCGCAGGCGCCGCGGCTCAAGGCACTGGTCGATGATGCACGTGATGCGCTGGCTAGCGGCGATCAGGCGGCCATCACCCCGGCACTGCACGCACTCGGCAACGCTGCCGATGCATTGGCGGCCGCACCGGCGCAGATCCGCGCCGGCAGCACCACTCAGGCCTTCGTGCGCGAGGCCGACCCGTGGCTCACCGCAGCGCAGTTGCGGGGCCAGTCATTGCGCCGCAGTGTCGACGGCGTCTCAGCTGCGCTCGCTGCCAACCCGCAAGCAGCCACCCAGCAGTTCGATGCGGCCAAACAACTCGCCGAACAGGCGGCCGCCATCCAGTCCATCCCCGGCGCCACCCGTTTCGCCGGCCCGGTAAAGGTGGCAGACGGCGTGCTGGACAGCTTCGTCAAGGACGCCCCTGGCTTGGTGTACGTGCCAGCTGCGCAGGAGTAATCGCACGGTGGCGCGCTGCAGGCGCTGCGGTGATGGCAGCGCCTGTCGTGCTTGCATCCGCGTTTGCGCGTGATGGGCGATCGCCGTCGCGCTGCTTGATCGGTGCCTGCACGCCTGAGGCCTTCCGTTCGGCTTTACCTGTCGTGGCGCGCAATCAACGCGTGCGCGGTTGCAGTGGCGGCCGCGCCGAGACACCGCAGCGCGCCCTTCACTGATCCAAAAACGCCAGCACGCTCGCGACGAACGCGGCGTGGTACTGGAATGCCGCGCCGTGGCCGGCGTCCTGGTAGACGATCAGCTGCGCGTGGGGAATGCGCCTGGCCAGCGCTTCGCTGTGCACGGGCGGCACCAGGCGGTCGTGATCGCCGGCGGTGATGAGCACCGGCATGGTGAAGCGGGTGAGGTCTTGCGCGGGTTGCCGCGCCCATGCCTTGATCGCCTGCAGTTGCCGCCAGAACGCGCGGGGGCTGAGCGGTTTGTCGCGGTGCTGGGTGCGCTCGGCGAGGCGATCCAGGAACGCGGTTGCGGCGTGCCGCCCGCGCTGGCTGGCGGTGAAAAACAGGAAGTACTTCGGGTCGCGGCGCGTCAACGCACCTTTGAGAATCTGCGGCAGGCTGATTGCGCCCACCTTGTCGATCCCCGCGCCGCCGGCCGGGCCGCTGCTGGCCAGGATGAGCTTGCGCACGCATTGCGGCGCCTGCCGCACGATGTCCTGCGCCACGAAACCGCCGAACGAGGTGCCGAGCAGATCCACTTGTGCGATGCCCAGGCTGCCCATCAGCGCGATCATGTCGTGCGCCATGGCGGCGATCGTCAGCGGCGCGGTGCCGCCCGAGCCGCCGATGCCGCGGGCACATATCGTCGAGACCGCGGCTGCGCTGTTTCGCGAGCGCGGCTACGACGGCGTGGGCGTGGCCGAACTGATGGCCGCGGCCGGCTTCACCCATGGCGGCTTCTACAAGCACTTCCGCTCCAAGGCGGACCTGATGGCCGAGACCGCCGCACTGGGTTTTTCCAAGACCGCTGCCGCCTCCGATGCGGTGGATGTGGCCGAATTCCTCAGCGATTACGTCTCGCGCAAGCATCGCGATGGCCGTGCACGCGGCTGCACCATGGCCGCGCTCTGTGGCGACGCCGCGCGGCAACCTGAAGCCATCAAGGCCGAATTCGCCAGCGGCATCAGCACGTTGCTGGACACGCTGGCCAACGCCGATGACGCGCGCAACGCTGCGCAACGGCAGCAGGTGCGCGCCGACACCATCGACCGGTTGGCCCACGCGATCGGCGCGGTGGTGCTCTCGCGCGCCTGCCCCGACGATTCACCACTGGCAGACGAGATCCTGGAGGTCTGCCGCGGGAAGATCCTGGCTGCCCTGCCCGGGCAGCCAGCCAGGTAACGGGCGCGCTTAGCGACAGTGACACGGTCGGGCCCGGCTGAGACGCCGCGATCCGCTGCGACGGCCGTGCTGATGACCGAGATCGCCATGCATGTGGCCTGCCTGCGTCAGCGGCGCCCCTCGCCCGCTGCCTTTGGTGAACCGACGTCACCCCGCCACTTGGCTGCCGCAGCACTGAGATGCAGACAGCGTGGACCTTGCACCTGGCTGGATAGCTGGCTTGCGTCCGTCTGCACGTGGTGCGCGCCGCTCAGGCAGCGGGAATCAGCTGAACGGCGCTGAACGGACCTGTGTTCGGACGGAAGCTCCGCCGAGAGCCCCGCTGAGCGGGAATCCGAGGCCTGCCGGCGCTGCTGCCCGTCACTGCCTGGGCGAATGGAGCTGCTGGTTCGGCGTAACGCAGACGCCACCAGGCAGACGCCGCTCCGGACTCCAGTAAAGGCCGCTATGCATCGCGGGAACCAAACTGAAGTAGCCCGGGTCCTGGCATCTACATCGCGCGATGCGTGCCGCAGAAGGACACGTCGGTGGACGCTTTATTCAAATGGCGTACTCAGCCAGAGAATGGTGACGGTCGAGGGCGTCTGCAATCGTCGTCATTCGAACGCTCATTTGCTAGGCTGCGGCGCGTTGGCATGCGTACGGCATCCAAGCTCGAAATCCGCAGAAATCCGCAGAAATCCTGCTGAAAAACCGGATCGTCCTGTGCGTGGAGCACATTTCCCGAATTGTCAGCGCCAGGCATTTTCACTAGATCGCGATGGATAACGGCGCTGATTAAATTGGTGAGTCAGCGTCTTCGGCCAAGCGCACCTCGGGCAGCTCGATATAACCGTCTTCCAAATGCTTTAAACCAACCCATATAACAAGGCACCTTATCGACCTCTAATTTCGATAGATCGATGCGCATGAGTGCGGCCAGTTTATTCCTGAAAATAAACTGCGAGCAGCCCTGCATGTGCGAACGCGCAGAGCCACACTCGATTCGGATAGTGCGCAAGCTAGAGTCCGCTAACTACAGTAGTGTCCGTCTTTACTGGTTGAGTTCGTTATCTACCGCTACGTGGTAGGTGAATTGCCTACATCTACGATCGTCTTCCCTGATGCCATGCGACTTTGATCGCATTTAGGATGCTCGCCGTTTCACCGCAAAGAATAAACGGACGCAAGCGTACAGCTTGTAAGGAATAGCCTTAAACCATTTCGGCTATTGCTCGAATCAATAAATCCTATTGAAGAGTTTCTTCTGAATACTGGCTGTCCAATCCTGTTTTAGAAGTTCCACCCATCGCCGTTAAACCATCAGGCAATTGAGGCGGCGCTACAAAACAGCCCTCTCGGCTGCGGTTCGCGACGACATCCATGGGGATGGATTCGCCAGCAACTTAAATGTCAATAACACGTGAATAAACTCTTGCGCCGGTCTGGGTCGGCGCAGGTCCACTGCGCCAGACGTTGATGTGAAGCGGCTAAGCGGCGCGCCATGACAGGAATCAGACCACCAATGAAACGCTCGCTCCTCGCAACGACGATCTCCTCCTGCCTTGTCCTGACTGCCTGTGGCGGCGGCGGTGGTGGCGGCAATGTCCGCAACGACCCGCCACCGACCACCACGGTGGTGCCGGCGCCGATCACCGATCCGACCCCCGCACCGGCCCCGACGCCTGCGCCAACGCCTGCTCCAACGCCTTCTCCGGCTCCCGCTCCCGCCCCCACCCCGACTGCCGATCCGCTGCCGAAAACTGCACAGGTGCCGGTCGCCCCCCCGCGCTACCAGGGCCTGGCCAGCAATCTGCTGGTGCCCACCAATGCGGATCTGGCCCAGCAGGCCGGCGCCAGAGGCCAAGGCGTCAAGATCGGCGTGATGGACGACAACCTGGTGCAGACCTACGCGCCGGTCGCTGGCAAGGTCGACGCGTTTACCGATTACACCGCCGTCCCCGGCGCAGCGGAATCCACGTCCAATCGGTTGCGGGGCCACGGCAGCGTGGTGTCTGCACTGGTGCTGGGTTCGGCGCAGGACGGCTTCGCTGGCGGTGTCGCGCCAGATGCCGACCTGATCTACGGCCGCATCTGCGCCGAGAATTCCTGTGGCACCCAGCAGGCGCGTCGCGCCGCAGTGGACATGGCTGCGGCCGGTGTCCGGATCGCCAACCTGTCGATCGGCGCCTCGTACGCCGATGCGGCCAGCAGCGCCAATGCGGCACTGGCTTGGCGCTTCGCGCTGACCCCGCTAGTGCAGGCAGATGCCTTGATCGTGGCCTCCACCGGCAACGATGGCGCCGCTGAAGCCTCCTACCCGGCCGCAGCGCCGGTGCAGGAAGCCAGCCTGCGCAACAACTGGCTGGCCGTGGGCGCGGTGGAGATCGACAGCGCCGGCAACCCGGCCGGGCTGAGCAGCTATTCCAATCATTGCGGGTCCGCTGCGCAGTGGTGCCTGGTGGCACCGGGCATGTACGCCGCCCCGGCCCTGGCCGGCACCGAGTTGCAGGGCCAGATCGCCGGCACCTCGTTCTCCACTGCCGCTGTCAGCGGCGTGGCCGCGCAGGTACTCGGCGTGTATCCCTGGATGAGCGCTTCCAACCTGCAGCAGACCCTGCTGACCACCGCCACCGACCTGGGCGATCCCGGCGTCGACGCGTTGTACGGTTGGGGCATGGTCAATGCCGCCAAGGCGATCAAGGGCCCGGGCCAGTTCGCCAGCAACTGGGCGGCAAACGTGACCTCCGGCTACGACAGCACCTTCAGCAACGACATCTCCGGCAGCGGCAACCTGACCAAGAACGGCGCCGGCAGACTCACCCTGAGCGGCAACAACAGCTACGCCGGCGGCACCAGCATCAGCGACGGCGTGCTGGCCTTGTCGGGCAGCGTGCGCTCCGACGTGCTGGTGCTCAATTCGGCCACGTTTGAATCGCGCGGCGGCACCATCAACGGCAACTACAGCCTGGTCAACAGCACCGGCACCACCGCGATCGAACTGGGCAAGGGCCTGACCGTGACCGGCCAGGCCAGCCTGAAAGGCAACCTGTTGTTGCTGCCGGAAGCGGCGGGCTACACGGTTGCCGGCAGCGAGCGCATCGTTCGTGCCGGCGCCCTGCAGGGCACCTTCGACCGCGTGCAGTACGCCAACAACTTCTTCTGGACCGCCGCGCTGGCCTATGACCCCACCAGCGTCACCGCCACGCTCACCCGCAATGCCGCTGCCGCCAGCGCACAGGCTGCCGGTGCGTCGCAGTCGGTGGTGGCCGGCGCCCGTCAGGCCGACAGCCTGGTCAAAGCCCTGGATACCCGCGTGGCGTCCGGCGACACCGCAAACCTGGGCGGCGTCATCACCGCGACCGGCGCGCTGCTACTGGCCACCGATGCGCAGGTCGCCAGCTCGCTGCCGACGCTGGTGGGCCAGGTCCACGGCATCGAACGCACGCTCGGGTTCCAGTCCGCGCTCAACGATGCACGTGTGGCGGCAGATCGCCTGCCGCTGCTGGCCAGCACCACCACGCTGACCACCTGGATGCAGGGCAGCTACCTCGACGGTGACCTGAGCCGCGCCGGCTACGCGTCGGCCGATTACACCCAGCGCGCAACCACCGTGGGCTTCGACATGCCGCTGGGCGGCGCCGGCACCATCGCGGGTGCAGCGCTCACCTCGGGCGAAGACCGCGGCACCATCAGCGCCTCGGCCAGCCGCCTGCGCGCCGACCGCTACGCGATGACCGCCTACCTGTACCAGCCGGTCGGCATGGCATATCTCTCGGCGATTGGCTCATACGGCATGGGCAGCGTGGAAACCGAACGCAGCGTGCAGGCCGGCAGCATCGGCGAGCGCCTGCAGGATCGTCGCCACGACACCAACTGGTCGCTGCGCACCGAACTGGGCTTGTTGCCGCGCGCCGGGCTGTCACCGTTCGTGGCCGCCGGTGTGGTCAGCCAGACCCAGGACGCCTTCAGCGAAGCATCGGTCACCGGCCTGGGCCTGAGCGCAGCCAGCGACACGCTGCGCGCCGGTTACGGCGAAGTGGGCGTGCGCGGTCACCTGGCGCATGGCAAGTGGGGCTTCGACGGCCTGGTTGCCTATCGCTCGCTGTTTGGCGACAACCGCGCCGACTTCACCGCCTGGTTCACCGGCCTGCCCGAGGCGCGGTTCACCGTTGCCGGTGAGCCGCTGTCCAAGGAAGCGCTGCGTGCGTCGGTCGGCGTGCGCTACAGCGTCAGCGACACGTTCTCGCTGTACGGCAATGTGGGTGCCGAGCGTGGCAGTTCCGATGCCAGCAGCGTCAACGCCAATGTCGGCCTGCGCTGGCAGTTCTGAGGCACGCCGGATCACTGGTGACAAACAAAAGGCCCCGGCATTGCCTGGGCCTTTGCTGTTTCAACACTGCAACCGCGGCAGGATCAGAAGCTCCAGCCCCAGGTCACCTGCCCGCCATACGCGGTCTGGCCATCGCCATTGAGGCCTTGCAGCGACAACGCCATGCGGCTGCTCGGCGAGGTGATCAGACTCACGCCCACTTCGCCCACCACCGCATTCTTGGCCAGGGTCACGCTGTGCACCGAGAAGCTGGTGCCTGCGCCGATGAAGCCCGCCGAGCGCTGCACCTGGCGGTCGCCATAGGCATGCCGCCAACCCACCGATGCGTAAAGGCCGGCCTGTTGGCCCAGCTCCCAACGGCCGCGCACACCCACCGTGCTGGTGGTGTACTCGTCCCTGGCGCTGTCCACCGACAGCCCGGCAATGCCGCCACGCTCGCTGAAACCGTCGGTCTTCAGATGCGTGTAGGCCGCCGCGACGAACGGGCTGTACACCGCGGTGCCCGCCTGCAGGTTCCAGGCCGCTTCCAGCGAGACCGTGGTGGCCGTGGCGTCGTAATCGCTGCTCAGACGTTCTTCCATCACGCCGGGCAGAATCACGCGGCGGGTACTGTCGACACGATAGTCCACATAGTCCACCCCACCCTGCAGGGTGAAAGCGGACCAGTCGGCCTGCGCGTACACGCCGACATGCGTGGCATCGATATCGGCACGATCATCGTTGGCACGCGACCAGCTTTCCAGGTCCTGGGCACCCACCGCGACGCCGATCAGACTGCGCTCGCCGATGCGACGTTCGGCACCGGCCATCACGCCATCGTCTTCGCGCCGCACCGAGTTGGCATTGCTGTCGCCGTCGATCCGGTTCGGACGGCTGCGGCCGGCGATCCAGACCGTGGTGTCGCCCACGCGGGTGTCCTGGCTGTCGCCACGCAGATGGCTGCCGATGCCGCTCATCAGGAAACGGCTATCGAGCATTGCCGTCGCGGTAGTGGCGTGGCTTTCGCCGGACAGCGAGGCGAACGCGGTGCGCACGGCCTGCGGGTCGTCCGGCAAACGCAGCACTGCCTGCAAGATAGGGCTGGTGGTGGGCAGGCCATCTACACCTGCGGCACTGGCCTGCTCGTTCGGCGTCACCGCAATGTCGACCATCGACACCGTGTTGCGCCCAAACGACACCGACAGCCCGCCGGCACTCACGCTGACATTCGGGTCAATGAACGCGTAGTCGGAGGTGATGTTGGTGAACTGGCCGCTCAGGCCACCACCGGCATTGATCAGCGGGATGTCCACGAACAGGGGCATGTCCGGCGTGCGTATCAATTGCAGGGTGCTGCCCGGCGCGACCACCGCCGTGCCGCCCACCGTGACCGGTGTGACCGTGCCGGTACTTCCCGGGGTTACTTGCCAGGTGGAACCTGGATTGATGGTGGCATTGCCGCCAACCGTGATCGAGCCGCTGTCGCCGCCACTGAGCAGGGTGCCCGACAGGTTCAGCCCGCCGATGGTGCCGCTGCCGATGAGCGTGCCGCCCGGGCCCACCGTCACCGGCCCGCCCAGGGCCGCGCCCGGATTGGCCGGGTTGCCCACGCTCAAGGTGCCGCCACTCACCGTGGTCGGCCCGGTGAAGCCACCGCTGTTGGCGGTCACCAGCAAGGTGCCGGTGCCGTCCTTGACCAGGGTGCCGGTGCCCGACAGGGTGCCTGCATAGGTGCCGTTGGCGTCCTGCAGGAACACCAGCGCTGCGTTGTTGAGGATGTTGCCTTGCAGGCTGTCGGTGTCGCCGATCAGGGTGCCGGCATTGATGGTGGTACCGCCGAGATAGCTGTTGACGCCAGCCAGCGTGACCGCACCGGTGCCGTTCTTGATCAGCGTGCCGCTGCCGGTGATGTTGCCGGCAAAGGTGCCGTCACCGGCCTGGTCGAACACCAGCACGGCGTTGTCCAGGATGTTGCCCTGCAGGCTGCTGGTGGTGCCCTGCAAGGTGCCATCGGCAATTGTGGTGCCGCCGCTATAGCTGTTGGTGCCACTCAGCGTGAGCACGCCATCGCCTTGCTTGACCACATTGCCGGTGCCGCTGATGGCGCCGGCGAAGGTGCCGTCGGTTGCCTGGTCGAACACCAACGTGGCGTTGTCGACCACGTTGCCCTGCAGGCTGGTGGTGTTGCCGATCAGGCTGCCGGCGCTGACCAGGGTGCCGCCGGTGTAGCTGTTGGCGCCGGTCAACACCAATGCACCGGCGCCGGTCTTTTCGACACTGCCGGTGCCGCTGATCACACCGGCATACACGCCGCCACCGGCCTGGTCGAAGACCAGCGCCGCGTTGTCGAGGATGTTGCCTTGCAGGCTGGTGGTATCGCCGATCAAGGTGCCCGCGGTGATGGTGGTGCCGCCGGTGTAGGCATTGGCGCCATTCAAACGAAGATCGCCCGCGCCGTCCTTGGTCACCGAGCCGGTGCCAGTGATCGAACCGGTGAACACGCCATCGGTGGTCTGGTTGAACACCAGCACCGCGTTGTCGACGATCGCACCTTGCAGGCTGGCGCTGTCGCCCACCGTGGTACCGGCATTGAGCGTGGTGCCGCCGGTGTAGCTGTTGGTGCCATCCAGCGTCAGCGTGCCGGTACCGGACTTGACCAGCGCACCATTGCCGCTGATGTCGCCGGCCAGGGTCAGATCTGCCGCATTGGCGACATCGAGCGTGGCGCCGAGGGTGACCGCGTTGCCCAGCGCCACCGCCACAGCATTGCTCAACGTCGCATTGCCCAGCACCGAGAGGCTGCCGGTGCCCAGCGCCGTGTTGCTGCCCACTCCGAGCGTGCCGGTATTCAAGACGGTGCCGCCGGTGTAGCTGTTGGCACCATCCAGGGTAAGCGTCGCGGTGCCGTTCTTGATCAGCCCACCGGCCCCGCTGACCGGTCCACTCAGGGTCAGGTCGTTGCTACCGCCCACTGTCAGCGCGCCGGTGAGGTCCACGGCATTGGCGATGGCAAGCGCCTGATCGGTATCCAGTGTGGTGCCGCCAGCAGCAGTGAGCGTGCCGGTGCCCAGTGCCTGGGCATCGCCCAGCACCAGGGTGCCGCCTCCCAGCGCGGTGCCGCCGGTGTAGGTGTTGGCTGCGCCCAGAATCAACGTGCCGGTGTCGAGCTTTTGCAAAGTGCCCGTGCCGCCAATGGTGACGTCGATGGTGCCGGTGACGCCCGGATCCACGCGCACGATGGTGGTGGCGGCATTGGCGCTGAGCGCGCCAGCGCCGGCATCGGTGAGCACATAGCCATCGGCGGCGAACTGCATGCCGGTGATGCCTTGCGTGCCCTGCACGCCGACGTTGCCGGCAGTGCCGGCGAATACGGCAAAGCTGTTCTGCCAATCGGTATTCGTGAGGCCATCGATGCCGGTCCAGTTGGTGGCGCCCGCCGTCCAGGTGCCGGTGCCGCCTTCGATCTGCGCGTTGCCCACCGTCTGTGCGCCATCCCAGAACTGCACGTTGCTGCCCGGCGCGGACACCACCACGTTGACCTGCTGCGCCAACGCGGTCTGCAAGGCCAATTGTGTGGGATCAACAGAACCAGGAATGGTGCCGAAGGCCAGGCCGTTGTCGGTCAGCCCGCCGGTGTAATCGATCAGGCGATACACACCATTACCGAAGCCACCGATGTCGGTGATGTTGAGCGTGCCGTCCAGGGTGAGGTCGCCGTTGACCGCGAGCACGCGTGTATCGCTGGGCACTCCAAGCAATGCGTCGAGGCTGGCGCCAGATGCCAGCGTCAATGAACCGGTGGAGAGTGTGGAACCACTGGTCACCCCCAGGCGGCCGCCATCGGCGACGCCGACCGCGCCAACCACATTGCCACTGCCGGTAAGCGTCGCACCCGTCGCGACGGTAAGACCACCGGCGCTACCAAACGTGCCATCCACATCCAGCGTGCCGCCGCTGATCTGCGTCGTTCCGCCAAGTGCGCTGGTACCGGTGAGCTGCAGCGTGCCGGTGCCTACTTTCTGCAGGTTGCCGGCGTCGTTCAACGTACCGCCAAAGCTGCCGCTGGCGTCATTGGCACCCAACTGCAAGGTGTTGCCGCCGGTAATGGCGACAGTACCGGCCCCGGTCAAGGTGGCCAGCGCGGCATTGCCGCCCAGCGACAAACTGGCCCCTGCGGCGACATCGGCAGTGCTCGTCGTGCCTAACGTGCCGGCGGCTGTCGTGGCGAGCACACCGGCCTGCACCGCCAGTGGCCCGCTGAAGCTGTTGGCGCCGGACAAGGTCAGCGTTCCGGTGCCGCTCTTGGTCAGCCCACCTGCCCCGCTGATCGCGCCGCTAAGCGACAGATCGGCCGCATTGGCAACAGCGAGATTGGCGTTGAGCGTGACCGCGTTGCCCAGTGCCACCGCTACGGCATTGCTCAAGGTGGAGGTGCCGATCACGTCCAGGCTGCCGCCACCCAGTGCCGTGTTGTTGCCCACCGCCAAGGTGCCGGCGTTCAACACGGTGCCGCCCGCGTACGTGTTGGCGCCGTCGAGCGTCAGCGTGGTCGTGCCGTTCTTGACCAGGCTGCCGGCGCCGGTGATAGCACCGCTTGACGCCAGATCATTGCTGCCGGCCACTGTCAGCGCGCCGGTGAGGTCCACGGCATTGGCGATGGCAAGCGCCTGATCGGTATCCAATGTGGTGCCGGTGGCAGCAGTGAGCGTGCCGGTGCCCAGTGCCTGGGCATCGCCCAGCACCAGGGTGCCGCCACCCAGCGCGGTGCCGCCGGTGTAGGTGTTGGCTGCGCCCAGAATCAGCGTGCCGGTGTCGAGCTTTTGCAAGGTGCCCGTGCCGCCAATGGTGACGTCGATGGTGCCGGTAACGCCCGGATCCACGCGCACGATGGTGGTGGCGGCATTGGCGCTCAGGGCGCCAGCGCCGGCATCGGTGAGCACGTAGCCATCGGTGGCGAACTGCATGCCGGTGATGCCTTGCGTGCCCTGCACGCCGACGTTGCCGGCAGTGCCGGCGAATACGGCAAAGCTGTTCTGCCAATCGGTATTCGTGAGGCCGTCGATGCCGGTCCAGTTGGTGGCACCCGCCGTCCAGGTGCCGGTGCCGCCTTCGATCTGCGCGTTGCCCACCGTCTGTGCGCCATCCCAGAACTGCACGTTGCTGCCCGGCGCGGACACCACCACGTTGACCTGCTGCGCCAACGCGGTCTGCAAGGCCAATTGTGTGGGATCAACAGAGCCAGGAATGGTGCCGAAGGCCAGGCCGTTGTCGGTCAGCCCGCCGGTGTAATCGATCAGGCGATACACACCATTACCGAAGCCACCGATGTCGGTGATGTTGAGCGTGCCGTCCAGGGTGAGGTCGCCGTTGACCGCGAGCACGCCGGTCTGGCTGGGAATGCCGAGAAACGCATCGATGGTTGCATTCGGTGCCAGGCCCAGCGTGCCGGTGGTCAGCAGCGCGCCGCTGCTCACCACCAGGCGGCCACCGTCGGCTACCGTGACCGCCGCATCCACCACGCCGCTGCCGCTCAAGGCGCCGCCGTTGGCGACCGTGAGCCCACCTGCGCTGGCCAGCGTGCCGTCCACATCCAACGTGCCCGCACTCACCAGGGTGGTGCCACCAATGCTGCTGGTCCCTGTGAGCTGGAACGCGCCGGTGCCGACCTTTTCCAGATTGCCCGCATCGCTCAGGCTGCCACCGAAGGTTCCGGTGACATTGGTGTTGCCCACCTGCAACGTGCTGCCGCCCAGGATGGCGACATTGCCCAGCCCGGTCAGTGCACCTAGTGCGGTGTTGCTGCCCAGCTGCAAGCCCGCGCCTGCGGCCACGTCCACTGCGCCCACGCCCGTGAGTGCACCCGGCGCGGTGGTCGCCACCACGCCGGTCTGCACCGACAAGGGACCGCTGAGGCTGTTGCTGCCCGCCAGCGTCAGCGCGCCCAGGCCGGTCTTGGTCAACCCGCCTGCGCCGGTGAGCACGCCGCTGAGCGAAAGATCGGCCGCCGTGTCTACGGTGAGCCCTGCACCGAGCGTGAGGTTGTTGGTCAATGCCAACGCGATCGCGTTGCTCAAGGTGGAGTTACCAATCACCGACAGGCTGCCGGTGCCCAACGCCGTATTGCTGCCCAGCGCCAGCGTGCCGGCATTCAACACCGTGCCACCGGCGTAGCTGTTGGCGCCGTCGAGCGTCAGCGTGGTGGTGCCGTTCTTGACCAGGCTGCCCGCGCCGGTGATGGCGCCGTTCAAGGCCAGATCGTTGCTGCCGGCAAGATTCAGCGCGCCGTTGAGCACGACCGCATTGCCAACGGCAAGGGCCTGGTTGGTATCCAGCGTGGTGCCGTTGGCGGTGGTGAGTGCACCACTGCCGAGCGCCTGCGCATCGCCAAGCACCAGCGTGCCGCCGCTGAGCGTGGTGCCGCCGGTGTAGCTATTGGCCGCATCCAGCACCAGCGTGCCGGTGTCCACTTTCTCCAGGCCACCTGCACCGCTGATGCCGACATCGAGCGTGGCGGTGGCATTGGGGTCCACGCGGACCGCCGTCAATGGCGTTGTGATGCTCAAGCTGCCCGCGCCGGCATCGGTCAACTGATACCCGTCGGCGACAAATTGCAGCCCGCCCACCGCTTGGGCGCCCTGCACACCCACGGTGCCGGCCGTGCCAGAGAACACCGCAAAATCGCCCTGCCAGGTGCTGTTGGCGGTGCCGTCCTGACCGGTCCAGTTGCTGGCGGCGCCCCATATTCCACTGCCGCCGTCCACGCTGCCGTTGGCAACCGTCTGCGCACCATCCCAGAACTGCACGATGCTGCCGGGTGCCGTGACCACCAGGTTGATCTGCTGGCCGATCGCGGTCTGCAGTGCCAACTGGCTGATGTCCACGCTGCCGGGAATGGTGCCGAGCAACAGGGCATTGTTGGTGAGCAGGCCGGTGTAGTCCATCAGCCGGTAAACGCCGGTGCCGAAGCCACCGATGTCGGTGATGTTGAGCGTGCCATCGAGTGTGAGGTTGCCGTTGACCGCAAGCAGCCGGGTGGCACTTGGCGCTGCCAGCGAGGCATCGATGAAGGCACCGGATGCAAGGGACAACCCGCCCACGCTGAGCGTGGAACCACTGGTGATCGCCAGACGCCCGCCGTCGGCGATGGTCACCGGGCCGGTCACCGCGCCGGCGCCGCGCAAGGTGCCGCCGAGCGCCACATTCAGCGTGCTGCTGGTCAGGCTGCCCGCCACATCCAGGGTGCCGCCACTGACCGAGGTGCTGCCGGCCACTCCATTGTCGCCGAGCAGGCTCAAGGTACCGGTGCCGATCTTGTCCAGGTTGCCATTGCCGATCAGGCTGCCGGCGAAGCTGCCCGCGCCCACCTGCAAGGTACTGCCCGCACCCACATCCACATTGCCGGCGCCGCCCAGGCTGTTGATCAGGCCACCGCCGGTCAGGCTCAGCAAGGCACCGGCGCCGACATCCACCGTACTCGCGTTGCCAAGTGCCGCAGCGGTGTTGGCCACCAGTGCACCGGCCTGCACTGCCAGCGGGCCGGTGTAGCTGTTACTGCCGTCGAGGGTAAGAATGCCCGCGCCGGTCTTGGTCAGCCCGCCGGTGCCGCTGATGTTGCCGGTGGCCAGCAGGTCGCCCACCGTATCGACGGTCAACGCCGCGTCCAGGGTGATGTCGTTGCCCAGTGCCACGGCAATCGCATTGCTCAGCACTGCATCGCCCACCACCGACAGGCTGCCGGTGCCGAGTGCGCCATCCGCACCCACGGCCAGTGTGCCGCCGGTCAGCGTGGTGCCGCCGCTATAGCTGTTGGTGGTGGTGAGTGACAACGTACCGGTGCCATTCTTGAGCAGGCCGCCGGTGCCAGTAATGGCACCGTTCAAGCTCAGGTCGTTGCTGCCGGCCAAGGTGAGCTGTGCATTCAACTGCACGGCATTGGCGAGGTTTGTCGCTGCAGCGGTATCCAGTTCGGCGACGCCGGCGATGGTCAGTTGCCCCGTGCCCAATGCGGCTTCGTTGCCAAGCACCAGGCGGCCAGCGCCCAGCGTCGTCCCACCGGTAAACGTGTTCGCAGTACCCAGCGTCAACGTGGCAGTGCCCTGCTTGTCCAGACTGCCGGCGCCACTGACCACCCCATTCAAGGTGAGATCCTGCGTGCCACCGATGGTGAGCGCGCCATCCACTGCGACTGCATTGCCCAAGGTTGCCGCGGTGGTGGCATCCAGCGTGGTGCCGGCGGCAGCGGTGAGGGTGCCCAGGCCAAGCGCGGTATCGCTGCCCACCAGTACCGAGCCGGCCTGCAGTTGCAACCCGCCGGCCCAGGTGTTGTTGCCGTTGAGCGTGAGCGCATTGGTGCCGTTCTTGATCAAACTGCCCGCGCCACTGACCACGCCATTGAGCGTGAGCGGTTGCCCATCGATGCTGAGCGCACCGCCCAGCGCGATGCCGTTCTGCAGCGTGACTGCAGTGCTTGCGCTGAGCGCGGTGCCATCGGCGGTGGTCAACGCGCCGGTGCCAAGCGCAGCATCCGCGCCAACCACCAGGCTGCCTGCGGTGAGTTGCGTCCCACCGCTGTAAACGTTGTTGCTGGTGAGCGTGAGTGCGCCGACACCCTCCTTGATCAGGCTGCCGGTGCCGCTGACGGTGCCGGTCAGATCCAGCGCGTTGCTGCCGCCTACCGTGAGTGCGCCAAGCAGGGCCACGTTATTGCCGACGCTGGCAGCGGCGGTTGTGTCCAGACGCGTGGCATCGGCTGCGGTGAGTACACCGGTTCCCAGTGCTGCGCCGCTGTTGATCAGCAACGTGCCTGCGTTGAGAGTGACACCACCGGTGAAGTTATTGGTGCCAGTCAAACTCAGCGCCGCATTGCCGTTCTTGATCAGTGCACCCGTCCCGCTGACGCTGCCGCCGAGTGCAAGATCCTGATTGCCACTCAGCGCCAGATTCTGCTCCAGCACCACTGCATTGCTCAGCGACACGGGCGCGGTGTTGTCCAACACACCGCCGGCGGCAGTCAGTGCACCGGTGCCCAGCGCCGTATCGCTGCCCACCAGCAAGCTGCCCGCGCTCAGGCGCGTGCCGCCGGTATAGGTGTTGTTGCCGGTCAGGCTCAGACTCGCCGTGCCAACCTTGTTCAAACTGCTCACGCCACTGATGTCGCCGCTCAGCGTGAGCGCGTTGGCACCGCCCACATTGACAGCGCCCACGCCGGTCAGCGCGATCGCGTTGGCGAGTGTGCTCACCACTGCAGAATCGAGCGTACTACCGGCTGCTGCCGTCAACGTGCCGCTGCCCAATGCGGTATTGCTGCCCACCGTCAACCGACCAGCGCTGAGCGTGGTGCCGCCGGTGAACACATTGTTGCCACTCAAGCTGAGATCACCGGTGCCGGATTTGACCAGGCTGCCGGTGCCGCTGACCGTGCCGGTCAGGCTGAGCGCTTGCGTCCCATCGAACGTCAGCGCGCCAGCAGACAGGTTCACGGCGTTGCCCAGCGTGGTGGCCGCCGTGCTTTGCAGCGCGGCATTGCCGGTGACGTTCAACGCCCCGCCGCCCAATGCCGTGGCACTGCCCACCTGCAAGGTGCCGCTTCCCAGCGTGGTGCCGCCGGTATATGTATTCAAACCACCCAGTGTCAGCGTGCCGGTGCCCAGCTTGTTGACACTGCCGGTGCCGCTGACGGTACCGGACAGCGTCAGCGCCGTGCCATTGCCGCCCACACCGAGCGCACCCGTGAGCGCGACCGCATTGGTCAGCGTGGTGGGTGCCGTGGCAGCAAGTTCGCCACCACTGGCGGTGAGCGTGCCGGTGCCCAACGCACTGCCCGTCCCCACCAGCAGACGGCCACTGCTCAACGTGGTGCCACCGGTGTAGCTGTTGGTGCCAGTCAGGGTGAGGTCGCCGGTACCGCTTTTAAGCAGGCTGCCGGTGCCACCGATGGCGCCGCCCAACGTCAGCGCCTGGGCACCGCTCACCGTCAATGGACCTGCAAGCGAAACCGCATTGCCCAGTGCCAGCGCAATGCTGCTCGACAAGGTGGACGCAGCCGTGACATTGAGCGTGCTGCCACCCAATGCCGCCGCATTGCCTACCTGCAAGGTGCCGCCGGCCAGCGTGGTCGCGCCGGTATAGGTATTGGCATTGGTGAGCGCCAACGTGCCGGTGCCGGTCTTGGTAATGCCGCCGGTGCCCGACAGCACGCCGGTCAGGCTCAGCGCGTTCCCGCTGGCACCCACGCCTAGTGTGCTGTTGAGAAGCACACTGTTCGCAAGCGACAACGGTGCGATGGTGTCCAGCGCTCCGCCGCCTGCGGTCACCACGCCGGTGCCCAGAGCGGCGGCATTTTCCAGCACCACTGTGCCGGCATTGAGCGTGGTGCCGCCGGTATAGGTATTGGTCCCGCCCAGGGTCAAGGTGTTGGTACCCGTCTTGACGAAACCACCGCCGCCGCTGACGGCGCCACCGAGCCGCACCGCATTGGTGCCGCCGATGGTCAGGCTATCGGTCAACGTAAAGGCGTTTGCGAGGTTGAGTGCGGTGGTGCCCGACAGGGTGCCACCTGCCGCAGTCACCGTGCCGGTTCCCAGCGCGGTGTTATTGCCCAGCGTCAGGCTGCCGGCTGCCAGCGTGGTGCCGCCGCTATAGGTATTGGCGCCGGTCAGGGTGACGGCACCTATACCGGTTTTGGTGAGCGCGCCGGTCCCGGTCAGCGCACTGCCGATGGTCAATGCATTGGCGCCCTGTACCGTCAGGCCGGTGCCGGTGAGTGCAATGCCACCGGTGGGGCTCAAGGTCAGATTGGCGGCGGTGGCCTCGATCGCGCCACCGTTGGCGGTGATGTTGGTGCCGAACAGGGCCGGGTTGGCGAATTGCGCCACGCCGCCATTGAGCGCGGTGTTACTGAAATTGGTCGCGCCGCCCAGCGTCCAGGTACCGCTGTTGACGCGCAGGCTACCGAAGTTGATGTATTGCGAGGTGCTCAGCGCCGCCGTGCCGGCGGTGCCGCTGCCAGTGCCCGTGGCGGAATTCTGCAGGATCAAGGTGTTGGTGCCGCCCGCCCCGCCATCCACGGTGCCGGTTGCCGCAAAGCTCAACAACCCGCCTGGCCCAAGCAGCGCGACCCCAATGCCACCTGCGCTGTTGACGCTACTACCGGTGACCGCCGTGAAGCTGTTGATGCTGTTGGCGCCCATCGACACGCTGCCGTTGATGGCGCCGGAATTGATGAAGGTGTTACCGGTGGCCGAGCTCTGGAAACCCACCCGCCCTTCGATGGTGCCGGAGTTCACTGCGTTGACCGTGGCGCCACCGCTGACCGCGATGACCGGCGTATCCGAGCCAAGCACCGAGAGATTCAACAGGGGGCGACTACTGATGGTGCCGGCGTTGTTGATCTGCACCACGCCGGCAGGTGCGGCTGTGATGCCCAGCGCCATGCCATCGAGGTTGAGCAGGTTGGCACCGAGCAGGCCGCCGCTTCCGTAGATCGTGCCGGTCGCGAGGTTATTGACGGTGACCTGCGTCGAGCTGGCGTTGCCCATCGTCACGCCAGTGCTGAGCACTGACAGCAGGCCAAGCACGGAAGGATCGATGGTGCCGCTGTTATTGAGCGTGGAATTGGTACCGCCGAGTGCAATGGCGGTGCCGCCAAGCAGCCCCGCCGTCATCTGCGTTCCGGAGGCGACGTTGACGGTCAGATTGTTCGCGTTGCTGGAGAACGCATTACTGGTGATCGGCAATCCAGTGCAGGTCACCGTTTGCCCAGCGGCAGGTAGCGCCGGCGTGCACGCTCCCCAGGCCAGCGTGGGTGCAGCCGCTCCCAGGGCGAGGATCACCATGCTCGGCAGATTGCGCCGGGTCGCTCCCGATTTACGCCGCCGCCGCACCAACTCGTGCGTGACGACCCAATTACCGACAGCCGCGTTCCAGACCAGCGCAAACGCACGATTCATATGTTTCTCCTGAGTTACAAGCAAAGATCGGCGCGCACGCAAGTGCGCGCCTGGATGACGTTTCAAAAAAATGTTTGGATCAAACGCCGGTCCTATGGCAGCGCTCGATTAATCCCTGGATGAGTACGATGAATACCAATCCAACTGGATGTGCTGAGCGATTAATAAACGAATCGTTATGCGCAAAGTGTGCGAAGTATCACTAACCATAAATACTTGCATGACAGAACTGGAAAATGTCGATTGGTATGCTCGCGGTCGTTTTCATCATTAAATTCAACGTGCGATGCAGCTGCGGCAAGCACTGCGGATGCGCCTGGCTACTGCGAACGACACAGTGCCCGATTTAAAAGTAACTCCAGCGGATGGGTTTGGCTGATGCTGCAAGCCACACAATGGTCCGTGTCAAATTTCCTGCACTGCACACACGCATCAGCTTTGCGGCACCGCATCAAGTTAATGCGCCAATTCCGAGATGAGCGAATGAAATGAAATCAGATGAGATTTCATATACAAAATCCGGTGCACCAATTAAACGAACTCTGCCGCCAAGACCACTGATTGGATAAGCAGCCTTTTTTCGTCGCGCGGAAAAAATGCCTCATCGTGTCTCGAGACAATGGAATGCACGCCTCGCTACAGAACCCCAAAGGCTGAATCAGCACTTCCCTTTGATGTCGATCACGCGATAGTGTGATCTTCACCACGGAGCTCAATAGCATGACGCGTTCGTCAGACGAACAGGGACAGCAGCGGCATCTGGAGTGGCGCGATACACCGACCGATCTGGCCGGCATGGAGCCTCTCGATCAAATTGCACGTTTGGTGTGCCATTCGCTGGGTGCTGCCGCTGCCGCGCTGACGATTACCGAATCCGGGCGGCGGCGTGTGTTGGCGGCGCATGGCATTGCACCGGACCAGGCCATGCAGACCGTGGCGGCCTTTGAAGACAACGGCGCGCACGACGCTGAGCATGAGGGACTTGCCGTGGCGGTGCTGCCTGCAGTCCGGCTCGGTGAGACAGCGACCGCCGAGCCCGCACGCTTTGCTGCCTGTGTTCCCATTGGTGCACCGCAGACAGGCGTCTACGGCACCTTGTGCGTTCTGGATGCCTACGAACGGCGCCTGGACGTGCAGGAGCGCCAGCAACTGCGCATGTTCGCCAATGTGGCGGCCGCACAACTGGAGCTGCAGTTCGGTGCCGGCCGCCGCGAGCCGCATAGCGGCCTGCATAACGCCCGCCAATTGCAGGCCGACCTGGACACGCTCGCCTACGGCAACCACGCCATGCCAGTGCTGGCGGCCTTCATCGAGATCTACGACACGCATGCGGCCAACGAGGCGCGGCAGGCGCTGGGCATGCAGCCCATTGAAGAGCTCGTTCGCCATGCCAGTTATGTGCTGACGCGCGCACTGCGCGGCAAGGCCACCGTGTATCACGTGGCACCGATGCGGTTTGCCTTCTTCCTGCTGAATTCTGCCGCCGATGAAATGGAAGACCTGCTGCTGGATCTGCGCGACATGCTGCACGCGCCAGTGGATGCGGCTGGCATCCCTATGTCGCTGACCTTCCATGCCGGCGTGGTGAAGTTCCTGCCGCGTCAGCCCGACACCGGCGATGTGATGCGCAAAGGGCTCGTTGCTTTGGGCGATGCGGTGAGCCATCACGCGATCCTGTGCTGGTATAGCGCGGCGCACGACGACGCCATCCAGCGCTCGTATCGTCTGGCACTGGATGCAGAAGCGGCATTGGAGGCGGGCGATTTTCGCCTGGTGTTCCAGCCACGTATCAACCTGCTGGACCTGTCGGTGACCGGCTTCGAGGCCCTGCTGCGCTGGAAGCACGCAACGTTGGGCGCGATCGGGCCCGATGAATTCATTCCCTTGTTCGAAAAAACCGCGCTGATGTGCACGGTCACCGAATGGGTGATCGACCATGCACTCCGGCAACTGTCCGCGTGGCGCGCTGGCGGCCTGGATTTCTCGCTATCGATCAATCTGTCTTCGCGCGACTTCGGCAACGTCAATCTGGCCTCGGACGTGATCGACCGCTGCCAGGCCCTGGGCATTCCTACCGAACGGATCGAGCTGGAAATCACCGAAGGCCGCTGGTTGCGCAGCAATGTGCAGGCCTTGCCACGCTTGCGTGCCCTGCGCGACGCCGGCGTCAGCGTCGCGATCGATGATTTTGGCACCGGCTACAGCAACTTCGGCTACCTGACCGAGCTCCCCGTCAATGTGCTCAAGCTCGATCGCTCGCTGGTGACCGGCATCGCCGATCAATCCGGCATGCAGCTGCGTGCAGAAGCCGTCGTGCGGCTGGCCAGCGCACTCGGCTATCGCACCGTGGCCGAAGGCATCGAGCACGCCGACGAAATTGCGCTGCTACGGAGTTGGGGCTGCGACGAGGCGCAAGGCTTTCTGTTGGCCAGGCCGATGGAAGCCGGGTTGGTGCCAGCCTACGTGGCGCAGGCGAGCACCGCGGCAGGCCTGCCGTAACCGCTGTGCATCAGCGCCGCGCGCATATTCCGTTGGCCGCGCAATGTGCACGGCCTGGTGATGCCGCATCAGGTGTTGGCCAACGCACAATCCAGCGCGGCGCAGATCGCCACCACCTGGGCCAGGTTGCACTGCGCCGGCGTCGTACGCGGGCTGTCCGGGTACACCTCGGTGGTGGTGCGATAGCGCGCCTCGGTGACACCGGCGCACAAGCCGAGCCGGCGCACCGGGTAGTTGATCACGCCCTCGCCCACCACCGGCGCGCCGATGATCTCGCCCTGTGCATCGGCTGGCGCGATATGGGTCACCTGTGCCACCGCTGCAATCACCGCCTGCTGAAATGCCGGCTGCGGGTCGTCGCTGTCACCCACCAGATAGAAGCCGTCCGGGATGCTGCCGGGCACGAACGGCACGCCATCGCGCGCGGCCAACGCCGGGCGGAACTCGGTCTCGTCACTGTCGGTGGTTTCGTGCAGATCGATGTGCAGCAACGTCGTACCGGTGACGGTGGTCACCAGCTGCATGAGCGCTGCCGATTCCGCCGCAGGGCTGTTGGGCCGGAAGGCGCGATTGGGATCGATCGCCTCGGCATTCCAGCGCTGGATGCGCTCATAGCCCCACGGGTTGACGCAGGGAGCGACCAGCAGATTGATGCGCCCTGCATACGCTGCTGCGCGCTCCTGCAGGAATTGCAGTGCGCCCAGTACGCCACTGGTTTCATAGCCATGCACGCCACCGGTGACCAGCGCCCATGGCAAGGTGGCATCCCAGTGCGGGGTACGCAGTGCCATCAGTGGATACGTGTCCGCGCCCTGCCCGATAACGCCGTACTGCGTGCACTCGAATGCACCGGCGAGTGCGGCGACCGGCTGCAGCACGTCATCTGCATAGACCCGGCGGCGGACTTGCCGCGCACGCCACTGCGCACGTTCTGTCTCGCCCCAGGCCTGGCCGGGGCTGCCGATGGGATACCGCGTTTGCTCTGTCATTGCCGGGTCCAGTGCAGGAAGACCGACAAGCGTAAGCGCTCGCATGTCTCTGCGGAACCCACCGGCGCGGGTGGACCAATAGTGAGGCGAAGGCCAAGGTGACGGCTGGCCGCGCCTGTTGGCATGACTCGCGTTGCTTAATGCTGATCTTCCTGCGTCAGCAACGCGCCGTCTTCGACAAGCGCGCCGTGTTCGACCGGGCGCTGCAGTGAGGTCAATAAGGCGCTGCGCAACACATCCGCATAGCCGCGGTATTCCTTAGCACGCGCGGCATACAGCGAGGCAACCGATGGCTGGTGAACGCGGTCGTCCCCGGCCATCCGGCTCACCAATTCGGCGCGTTCTTCGATCACGCGCAAGGCCACGCGCAGCGCCTCATCCACCGAGCCTCCCTTTGCGGACATCAGTGCGGGCGCGGTGTAGCCATGACCGACCTGGCAACGAAAACGCAGCGTCCCCGGTGTATGCAGCTTGGTCAGCACCCCGCCACACGCCGGGCAGCTGAGCGCCACCGGCTCCCCCAGCTGCGTCATCACCTCGGTGGTGGACGGCTGCCCGCGCGCGATCGCGACCTCCAGCTTGAGCGCATCCGACGGCGCAATCGGCCAGGCCGCCGGTTCGCGCACCAGATCGGTGATGACCGCACCCAGGGCCGCGCTGGGTGCCACCACGTCCGGGGTGAGCGCACGCAGCGCATTGCGCGGCATGTCGTCGGCGATCGCATCGTCTGGGTCCTGCACCGCCACCGCGCCACCGCAGGCCTGGATGGCTTCCAACCCGGCGCAGCCATCGTTGAGCATGCCCGACAGCAGCACCCCCAACGCGCGTGCGCCGTGTGAGACCGCAACGGAGCGGAACAAGGCATCGATCGACGGCCGCGACATGTTCTCGCGTGGCCCGCGCCCCAGCACGACGTGCATGCCATCGACCATCAGGTGGGAGTCCGGCACGGCCACATACACCGCACCCGGCACCAAGGGCACGCCATCACTGGCCACGTACACCGGCAAGCCGCGCACTGCGCTGCGCACCATCTCCACGATGCCCGTGCCTTGCGGCGACAGATGCAGCACCACCAGCACCGCGGCGGGAAGATCGCGCGGCAGGTCTGCCAGTAGCGTGCGCAGCGCCTGGCTGGCGCCCGCCGACCCGCCGATCGCCACGATGTTACGGTTATTTTCAATCGTCACTGGTCACTCCCATGCTGTCGCACATCACTATTGCCGAGCTTTCTTCTAGAGGGTGTGGAAGCAGACACGAGTTAGGTGTGTATCGATTCGGGTCTGCGGTGCGGCGAGGATGGCGAGCTGCTGCTGACCACAGACCATGCCGATTGCGACGCACATGTACGGCGTCATGCGTGTGGTGCGCTGCGCTGTCTCCGCAACAAGATGGAATTCCATAACAGCAGCAATCGAAGATTTTGGAACGCGTATTGCCCGCGTATTGCGTCTACCGCTTGGCCGCGTGATCCCGTATGCGTACATTGTTAGCCAAAACGCACAGGGCCCCGCAATGCAGGGCCCTGTCTGCCATCCGGCACCAACACGTTGGTGCACCCATGCGATGCGGTTACTTCTTCGCGGTAACTCCGGGCGTTGCATCACGCACCAGGAATTCTTCGGTCAGCTCCGGCAGGTGTTCCAGCAGCCACTTTGCCATGGCTTCTTCCTGCGGAAGGATCTGCTCGCACATTCGCTGGGTTTCGACGTCTCCCACCGTTTTTGCAGCACCCAACAGCGCGGTGTACGTGGCAATTTCCAGATTCTCGAACACGTAGCTGGCCATCGCGCCCTTGACGATTTCGTCCGAGGTGGTCATGCCGCCCATGGCTTGTCCAAAGGCAGCCATCTTGCCCATCGCGTCCTTCACCACCGACGGCGAGCCGCCCAGGCGCTCGATGCTTGCCTCGACCAACCGCTGCTGCCCCAGCGTTTCTTCCAGGTGCTGCTCGATGCGCGCTTTGAGCTTGGGGTAATGCTCGATCCGCGCGGCCTGAGCCTTGAGCATCTGCTCGGCCTGCTGCTCCATTGCATGCGCGTCGCGCAACCAGTCCATCAGGTTTTCACGGGGTTCGGCCATGCGGGGTCTCCTGTTGTCTACGATGGATCCAGGCTGCCCGCGCTGCGATGAAAGGCGCGGCTGCATCGAGTGAACGGCGTGTGCGTCGTCGACAATGGCTTTACATGTGCAGGCTTCGTTGCGCGCACGCGGCAAGTACCGCGCGAGGTCGTGCGTCGTGTCTACATGCTCGTTTGATGGCGCGCTTCACTGGCTTGTCGCTGCCTACAGGGCGCACATGGCGTCCCGGCGCAATACTTCCCACGCAAGCGATCGTCTCCAAGCGCCTTGCGCTGCATTCGCAGGAGCACCCCCGGGCCTATTCCGCCCTTACGGGCAATGGCGTCACAGCGATCCGCCCCAGCGCAACTGCCTTCGCGGGCACTGCGTCGCACTGGGCTCGTCGCGCGCCACAAGCGCGGCCACGCGAGGCATTCGGTGGTGTGTGCATGCTTTGCACAGTTGGTTGCGGAGGCCAGAGTGATCGCGACAAGTTCGCCTGCAATCGATCTCTCAGCACGAGACGGTGTGCAAAATTTGCCGACCTGACATGGATGCCTTGCGCATCAACAGGTTGGCAAGCGCAAGCGTACTGCATCACGGATCATGGCGCTGCCTGCATCCATAAGCTGCAATCGATTGCGGCTGCCAGCAATGCGAAAGTGCCGGCAAAACGCGTCTTTTCAAACACTGACGGCCCCGTGTCCGAAGCGCACCGGGGCCGGTTTCCATTGCTGACACAAGACCCGGCACGCATTGCCGCGTGCCGGGTGACTTATGCGGATTCTTCCTGGGGCTTGGCCTGCTTGGAACGACCGCCCTTGCTGCCGATACGCGACATATGGTCACGATCACGACTCACGGCCTGGCCACCCTTTCGGCCTGCTTCGCGCGCTTCGTCGCTAGTAAATTCGTGCGCATTGCCACTGGCATGCGCCGCCTTGCCACCACTGCTCGCCAACAAACGGCGCTTCTCCGGATCCAATGCGGCAAAACCGCGCCGGCTGCGAGTTGCGTTCTGTCCGTCCTCCACTGTGCCTCCTCTCGATGCGTCGATGACTACGTCACTGGGTATAGGAGGTACCGCAACTATCGTGCCAACCCTCAAACCCACGCATTTCGGTGTGGCGACGACCAATGCAGGCAAAAACGGCTGCGCTCGCTGTGCAAAAGTTGCACACCTGCCTCTACGCGGCCCGACCCCAAAGGGATAGCGCTACCACGCACGCGCTGATCCGCACCGCTTAGAGCAGGGTGATCTCCTGCGCGCGCACGATCAGCTGTTCCTGGTGGAAGCGCTGCTCCAACTCCGCGCGGTAGCTGCGCCACCAGCCGCGATCCAGGTCATCGGCCATCACTTCGTAGATCACCAGGTCGTCGTGCACCAGCTGCGCGCCCTGCTCCTGCCACGCGCCATGCACCGGTGCCCGGGTGTAGGCAGTGATGCCACCAAACTGCATGGCCAGGTGGTGATGGACCTCGTCGAACATTGCCTGCTCAAAACGCACGCCATTGTTGTCGGCGAGCGGCAGCAGCACCTGGATCAGGAACATGCGGCGCCTCCCTGCGCAGAACCAGCTTGACTGGAAGCACCTGCATGGTCGGCGGCCCGCGCCTCATCACCCAGTAGCGCTGCCACATGCTCGGCAAGGCTCAGGCAGGCAGTCAGTCAGGCCAGGCGACTCGATGCCGAACAGGTTCACCAGCCCCGCCATGCCGTGCAGCGCCGGCCCATCGATCCGGAAGTCGGCGGCCGGCTCGCCGGGGCCGCTGATCTTCGGGCGCACACCGCAGTAGCCAGGTTGCAGCGCGTCATCGGGCAGCGCTGGCCAGTAACGGCGGATTGCCGCATAGAAATGCTCGGCGCGCGCCGGCTCGCAGTGATAGTCGGGCTGCGCCACCCACTCCACATCGGGGCCGAAGCGTGCACGCCCCTGCAGATCGAGCGTCAGGTGCACGCCCAAGCCACCTGGCTCGGGCAACGGATACACCAATTGATGAAACGGCGACCGCCCGGCCAAGGTGAAGTAACTGCCCTTCGCATAGTGCGCGCGCACGCGCGCAGTGGCTGGCAGGCCTTCGGTGCGTGCGGCCAACGGCGGCGCACCGTGACCGGCAGCATTGATCAACCAGCGGCACGTCAACCCCATCGCGTCGCCGCCCGCCGTGCAGATGCGGAAGCCGGCAACCAGCGGTTCGATCGACTGCACCGGCGCGCGTAACGCCAGCGTGGCGCCATGTCGCTCGGCATCGCCCTGCAAGGCCAGCATCAATGCATGGCTGTCGATGATGCCGGTGGTGGTGGATTCCAGCGCAGCCACGCAGCGCAGCGCAGGTGCGCGCGCCTGCATCTGTGCACTGCTCAATGGCACCACACCGGGTGCGGCGCTGTCGGTTGCATTGCGCTGCAACGCCTCCAGCTGCGCGGTCTGCGCCTGATCGCAGGCAATGATCAACTTGCCGCAGCGTTGATGAGGCACATTGCGTTGGCGGCAATATGCATACAGCAATGCGTTGCCGCGAACACACAGCTGCGCCTTCAACGATCCGGGCGGGTAATACACCCCGGCGTGTATGACTTCGCTGTTGCGCGCACTGGTGCCGGTGCCAATGGCCGATGCGGCTTCGAGTATCAACACCTCGTTTCCCTGCATCGCAAGCTGTCGTGCAATGGCCAGGCCTACAACGCCGGCGCCCACCACGATGCAATCCACGTCGTGCATGCGTTCGTCCAGTTCGAGACCGCGCAAGTGTAAACGCACACCAGATCGTCACGCATTGTCGCGACTGGTATCACTGTTCGCTTACGGAGATTTTCTATATTTAGGCTCCGTTAGCCAATGATTCACGGTTGTCTAGGGCCAACAAACTTTTATCTAACTTTTGTCGACGTGCGTTGCTCCACCCCACCCGGCCGTAGCGTTCGCTGCGGATCGGTCCGGAGAAGCGTTGGCGTCAAGGAGTTGCAATGCCTGCGGCCCGGTCAGTGCTGCTGTCCTCGAACTATGAGGCATGGCCCGAAGCGTTTAATGGGCAAGCCTATGCGTTTCTCAATGTGGTGCGCAGCCTGGAGCATGCCGATGTGGTGTGTCCGCCTGCGGCCGCGTATGCCAGCGGGCGCGGCGTCAACCCGAGTGTGTCCTATCTGCTCAACGAGCTCAGCTACCGCGGCGTATCCGCGCTGCGCCGCTTGCGCGGCCAACCGGCCGCATCCAATGCGCAACGGTGCGAGGTTGAGCGCGATTACGATCTGTTTTTCTACGTATGCCAGTTTCCTCGAGAGTTGAGCACGCTCAGCCGCATTGGGCACTGGCAAGAACGCTGCCGCACGCGCGTGGCCTATTTGCTGGAAACCTGGCCCGAGCAACTGGAATCGCAAAGGTCCGAGTTGCGCCTGCTGGATGGGTTCGATCACGTGTTTGTACTCAATGCCAGTTGCGTGGAGCCGTTGCGCGCGTACACGCGCACGCCGGTGTCGTTTTTGCCCAGCGCCTGCGATGTGTTGCTGGCCACGCCGATGCCGCATCCGCAACAGCGCTGCATCGATGTGGTGAGCATCGGCCGCCGCAAGCCAGACGTGCACGACAAGTTGTTGGCGCATGCGCAGGCGCACCCGGAATTCTTCTACCTGCACGATGTGGTGCGTGGCGGTGCCGTAACGCACTGGCCTGCCCACCGCCTGCAGTCGGCGGCGATGATCAAGCGTGCCAAGTTCTTCATGGCCCACGACTTCGTGGTGGACAACAAAGGCTTCTTCAAAGGCGTAAAGAAGCAGGCCCTGGCCACACGCTATTTCGAAGGCGCCGCCGGTGGTGCCGTCATTGTTGGCTCCGCGCAGCGTTGCCCCGAGTTCGCACAGTGCTTTGACTGGGACGATGCGGTGATCGAACTGCCGGCAGACCTGGACGATATCGGCGGGTTCCTGCGCGCGCTCGAACAGCAGCCGGAGCGGCTGGCACGCGCGCGCCTGCACAACACCGTGCACAGCCTGCGCCGGCACGATTGGGCGCACCGCTGGGCGCAGATCCTGCAGACCCTGGACCTGCCGCGGCCCACATTGATGGCAGAGCGCATGGCGATGCTCGACACGCTGGCCACCATGGCCGAGCAGACCGCCGTGTCTCCGTACATCGCCCACAGCGTCAGCGCCTGACAGTCACCCATACAGCGCCAGCACCACCGGCGCGAAAGCCCAAAGGAAAGGCAGATGAAGGCAGTGATTCTGGCTGGCGGCCTGGGGACGCGCATCTCCGAGGAGACCGCCATTCGCCCCAAGCCCATGGTGGAGATCGGCGGCAAGCCGATCCTCTGGCACATCATGAAAATCTATGCGCATCACGGCATCAACGAGTTCGTGGTGTGCCTGGGGTATCGCGGTGAGGTGATCAAGGATTTCTTCATGAATTACCACATGCGCGAATCGGATGTGACCTGCGATCTGGGCAGCAACACCACCACCTTGCACAACACCCGCGCCGAACCGTGGCGGGTGACGCTGGTGGACACCGGTGCGCAGACCATGACCGGCGGCCGCCTGCGCCGCGTGCGCGAGCACCTGCACGGCGATGAAGCCTTTTGCATGACCTACGGCGATGGCGTGGCCGACATCGATATTGGCGCCGCCATTGCGCTGCATCGGCGCGAAGGCCGTTTGGCGACGGTGAGCGCGGTGCAACCGCCGGGCCGGTTCGGGGCGCTGCGCGTGGAAGGCGAACAGGTCACCGGCTTCCGCGAAAAGCCGCTCGATGGCGACGGCCTGATCAACGGCGGTTTCTTCGTGCTCGACCCGCGCGTCATCGACGTGATCGAAGGTGATGCCACGGTGTGGGAGAACAGCCCGCTGGAAACCCTGGTCGACCGCGGCGAACTGAGCGTATACCGGCACGAGGGCTTCTGGCAGCCGATGGACACCCTGCGCGACCGCAATTATCTCGAAACCCTCTGGTCATCCAATCGGGCGCCCTGGCGCGTCTGGGAGTAAACACATGCGCATCTTGATCACCGGCAACATGGGCTATATCGGCCCGGTGGTAGCACGACACCTGCGGCAGCACTACCCGGACGCGTGGCTGGTGGGCCTGGATCGCGGCTGGTTTGCGCATTGCCTGTCCGACCCGCGCCAGCTGCCCGAGGTGGTGCTCGATCAACAATGGTTTGGCGACGTGCGTGATCTAACCGCGCAGCAGTTGAGTGGCTTCGATGGCGTGGTGCATCTGGCGGCGATCTCCAACGACGCCATGGGCAAGCGCTTCGAGCAGGTCACCGATGCCATCAATTGCCGCGCCAGTGTCGCGGTAGCGCAGGCCGCTGCGCAGGCCGGCGTCAAACACTTCGTGTTCGCCTCCAGTTGCAGCGTGTATGGCGCCGCCGCAGACGGCACACCGCGTTCGGAAAGCAGCGCAGTGGCACCGCTTACCGCCTACGCACATTCCAAGATCGATACCGAGCGCGCCCTGGCCCAGCTGGAGACCGACATGGTGATCACCTGCCTGCGGTTTGCCACCGCCTGTGGTGCATCGCCACGCTTGCGGCTGGATCTGGTGCTCAACGATTTTGTTGCCAGCGCAGTGGCCAATGGCACGGTGGAGGTGTTGTCGGATGGTTCGCCCTGGCGGCCGTTGATCCATGTGCGCGACATGGCGCGTGCGATCGACTGGGCGCTGGGCCGTACCCCATTGGCGGGCGGGCGCTTTCTGGCCGTCAACGCCGGCGCCGAGCAGTGGAATGTGCAGATCCGCGATCTGGCGCAGGCAGTGGGCGCGGCGATGCCATCGGCCACGGTGTCCATCTCTACCACCGCACCGGCTGACAACCGCTCGTATTGCGTGGATTTTTCGCTGTTCCAGCGCCTGGCGCCACAGCACCAGCCGCAGCAGACATTGCAGTCCACCATTACCGAATTGCGCGATGACCTGCTGCGCGCCGGCTTTGCCGATGGCGACTTCCGCCAAAGTTCGGATTTCATCCGCCTGCGCATCCTGCAGCAGCTGGTGGACAGCGGCGCACTCGCTGCCGATCTGAGGGCGGCGGCATGATTTTTCGCCCCACGCCGTTGTCTGGCGCCTTCATCATCGAGCCCGAACCGCGAGGCGATGCGCGTGGATGGTTTGCGCGGGTGTTCTGTACCCAAGAGATGGCCCAGGCCGGGCTGGTTGACCAGTTCGTGCAGGTCAACAACTCCTTCAACGCAGAGGCTGGCACCTTGCGCGGCATGCACTATCAGCTGCCGCCCGCGCCGGAGGTCAAGATCGTGCGCTGCATCCGCGGCGTGCTGTGGGATGCCATCGTCGACCTGCGCCCGGATTCGCCCACCTACCTGCAGTGGTACGGGGTCGAACTCACTGCCGACAACCGCCTGGCACTGTATGTGCCGCGCGGGTTTGCGCATGGCTTCATCACGCTGCAGGCGCAGACCGAAGCGCTGTATTTCGCCAGTGCGATGTATACGCCGGCTGTCGAGCGCGGCTTGCGCTGGAACGATGCGCGCATTGGCATCCGCTGGCCGTCCACGCCCGCACTGGTGTCCGACAAGGACGCCGCCTGGCCGGAGTTCAATGAGCAGGTGCATGGCGTGACCCAACTGACCGGGCTGACTCAACAGGAGCGCGCATGAGCGTCGATCGGTTGTTGCAGGCGCGTGCCGCCGAAGGCCGCCCGCTGCGCGTAGGGCTTTACGGGGCGGGATTCATGGCGCGCGGCATCGTCAACCAGATCGCCCACGCCGTGCCCGGCATGCGCCTGGCGGTGATCTGCAACCGCAGTGTCGATAAGGCGATCGAGGCCTACCGCCAGGCCGGCCAGCAAGCCATCCGCGTGGACGATGCGGCCGCCCTGTCGCGGCAGATCACCGCCGGCACACCGGCCGTCACCGACGACCCCGCGCTGCTGTATGGCTGCGATGCGCTGGATTGCCTGATCGATGCCACCGGCGCCATCGACTATGGCGCGCGGATCAGCCTGGGCGCCATCGCCAACGGCCGCCACATGGTCACCATGAATGCCGAGCTCGATGGCACCGTGGGCCCGCTGCTCAAGCGCAAGGCCGACGCGGCGGGCGTGATCTTCAGCGCCTGCGATGGCGATCAGCCCGGCGTGCAGATGAATCTGTACCGCTTCGTGCGCTCGATCGGGCTCACGCCGCTGCTGTGCGGCAACATCAAGGGCCTGCAGGACCCGTATCGCACGCCCACCACCCAGGCGGGATTTGCGGCCAAGTGGGGCCAGGACCCGCACATGGTCACCAGCTTTGCCGATGGCACCAAGATCAGCTTCGAGCAGGCGATCGTGGCCAATGGCACCGGCATGTCGATCCTGCAGCGTGGCATGAGCGGTTACGAACACCACGGCCACGTCGATCAGCTGACCCAGCGCTACGACGTCGATGCACTGCGTGCGGTGGGCGGTGCGGTGGATTACGTGGTGGGCGCCCTGCCCTCGCCCGGCGTGTTTGTGCTGGCCACGCACGACGACCCCAAGCAGCGGCATTACCTTAACCTCTACAAACTCGGCGAAGGCCCGCTGTACAGCTTCTACACGCCGTATCACCTGTGCCATTTCGAAGTGCCGCTGTCGGTGGCACGTGTGGTGCTGCTGGGCGATGCCGTGCTGCAACCGCTGGGCGCACCGCTGGTGGAGGTGATCGCCACTGCCAAGCGCGATCTGGCAGCGGGCGAAACCATCGATGGCCTGGGTGGCTACATGAGCTACGGCCAATGCGAGCGCGCCGATGTCACCGCGCGCGAGCGCTTGCTGCCGATGGGCGTGGCCGAAGGCTGCGTGCTGCGGCATGCGGTGACCAAGGACCAGGTACTCACCTACGACGACGTCCAGCTGCCGCAACACCGCCTGATCGATCAACTGCGCGCCGAGCAGGCCGCAGTGTTCGCACCGGCGGGGCTGGCCGCATGAGCGCGGCTGGCTGAGCCGCAGCACCGCCACGCAGAGCGCGTGGCAGTGCCACCCGCATGGTCTCGGTACCCGCCCGTTCCACCATCCGCGTGCTGCAGGCCGGGCGCGCGCTCGCCGCGTTGATGGTGGTGGGCAGCCACATGCTGTTGCCCACTACGCACTTGGTGGAACCCGTGCCGGCGTGGCTGGCCGCAGCCATGGCGCACGGCTATCTGGGCGTGGATTTCTTCTTTGTGCTGTCCGGTTTCATCATCTACTACGTCAACCATGCCAGCGCGGCGCTGCCCGGCTGGAGCCATGACTACGCCACCAGCCGGCTCAGCCGCATCTATCTGCCGTACTGGCCGTTGGGTATTGCTTTGGCGCTGATCTACACACTGCTGCCGGCGCTGGACGATGGTGGTCTGGACTGGTCATGGGTCACCACGCTGACGCTGCTGCCGGTAGGCGGGCAGTCAGCACTCGGCGTGGCCTGGACGCTCAGTTACGAGTTGCTGTTCTACGCGCTGGCGTGGGTGTTCTTTCGCAGCGGCTACCCATTGCGCTGCGCACTGGCCTGGGCTGCGCTCACCCTGCTCTACAACGCATTCCTGCACGCCGCCGCACTGCAGCCCGTCGACGCGCGCGGCGCTGGCGCATGGGCCGCCCCGTTCGAACAACCCGTCGATCTCTCCTGGCGTGCGCTGCTGCTCCACCCGATCACGCTGGAATTCGTGTTCGGCATGCTGGCCGCACGCGCAGTGTTGAGCACAGCGCGCTGGCCGCTGCTGGTGTGTGCGCTGCTGGCGCCACTGGCCTTGCTGTGCTTCGTGCTGGGCGGCCTGCAGCGTGCACATTCGCCGCTGCTCGGGCTGGCGATTGCCGCAGCGCTGGTGGGGCTGGTGCGTGCCGAATGGCGCGGCTGGATCCAGATTGGGCCGGCGCTGGTGCTGCTCGGCAATGCGTCCTATGCGATCTATCTGGTGCACATGCCGCTGATGTCGTTGGTGGCACGTGCCACGCGGCGGCTTGGGCCCGCCGCGACCTGGCAAGTGAACCTGCTGCTCAGTGCAGCTGCAGCGATTGCGCTCGGCGTCGCGTATCACCTGTACTACGAACGCCCCGCGTTGCGCCACGCACGGCGGTTGCTGTCACGCCGCTAACAGCAGTGCAGCAGCCCAACACGGCGCACTGCCTCAACCCACCGCCTGCTGCTGCAGCAGGCCAAGCGAGTCATCGCACGCAGCATTGGCTTCGGCCATCGCACCACCTACCAGCAATAGGGTGGGCAGGTCCGGCGGCAGCGTGGCAGCAGTGCGGCCCAGCTCGCCCAGCGTGGTGAGCCGGCGCTGCTGCTCGGCGCGCGTGGCCGCCTGCACGATGGCCGCCGGTGTACTGGCCGGCAGATGCGCCAGCAAGGCACTGGCCACTGCGTCGGCCCGGCGCAACCCCATGTAGATGCCCAGCGTGGTGCCGCTGGCCGCCAGCGCGCCCCAGTTCGGCCCGCCGTGGTCGTGCGTATGCGCGGTGATGAAGGTGATGCCGTGGCAATGCGCGCGATGGGTCAGCGAGACCTCCAGCGCCGCCGCCGCCGCGAACGCCGCGCTGACCCCGTTGATCACCTGCACGCCCACCCCGGCGGCGCGCAGAAAGGCGATCTCTTCGCCGGCACGCCCGAACAACAAGGCATCGCCACCCTTGACGCGCACCACCTGCACGCCTTGCAGTGCGTAACGGCGCATCAGCCGGCAGATGAAGTCCTGCGGCGTGGAGCGGCAGCCACCGCGCTTGCCCACCCGGATCACGCGCGCCTGCGGTGCCAGCTCCACGATCTGCGGGTTGGCCAGATCGTCGAGCAGCAATACCTGCGCAGTGGCCAATGCCTTCACCGCCTTGATGGTGAGCAGTTCCAGGTCGCCGGGGCCAGCGGAGAGCAACACCACATCACGACAGCGGGAGGACGAGTTGATCATGGCAGCGGTCTCGCAAGGCAGGAGGGGAACGCGCGCTCAGGCACGCTGGGACGGCCGGCACAGCCGGGTGAGTTGTGGAACGCAGGAGCCACACACCGTGCCGCAGCCCAGCCGTTGCTTGAGCTGCGCCAGGTCGGCGCCGTCGTCGATGACGGCATGAATCGCGGCGCTGGAGACGTGCATGCAGGTACACACAATCGGGTCGGCCGGCGCACCCTGGGTCTGCGCAAACACGGCCAGGCGCGCGCCGCACCACGGCTGCCCGCGCAAGGCGGTATCCAGCAGCGACTGATTGGCCGCGCTGGATTGCGCCGCAGTGAGCAGCACGCCATCGATATGGCTGTGCCCGTCCTGCAGCCGCCAGCCCACACGGCGCATCAGCCCGCGGCGCAGGTCGCGGTATTCGAGCACGTCGGCACCGGCCGGTAACTGCAACGCGGCCACCAAACGATCGATCCACTCCGCTGACGGAGCACGCTCGCAGGCCGCATGCAACACTGCCCACTGCCCGCCGGCATCGCCGCCCGGCTCGGCATGCAGGCGCAGGCCGGCATAGCCGCAATCGCGCAGCAACGGCTGCAAGGCTTGCTGCAGGGCCAGCGCATCGCCGCGACGTGCCGCCAGCAGATGCCAACCGAACGCGGCCTTTTCCACGCGCACTGCAGCGTGCTTGAGCTCGGGCTGCTGCGAGCGTGTGTCCACGACCGGCGTGCTGACTTCGTTGATGCCGCCGCTGGCCAGCGTCTGCGCGCTCCAGTGCATGGCTGCAAACACCGTGCCCGAACGCAGCTCGTCGGACAGTTCCAACGGCAGCACCAGCGCGCCGCGCTTGCTGGCCACACGCACCAGTTCGCCCGCTTGCAGGCCACGGCGCACGGCATCGTCCGGATGCATGCGCAATGCCGGTTCGGGGCTATGCGCAAACGCACCGGGCACGCGACCACTGCGTGACATGCCATGCCACTGATCGCGCAAGCGGCCGGTCAGCAAGCGCATCGGAAAGCGTGCCGAGGTGGGCTCGGCAACCTTGCGGTACGGCGTGGCATGGAAGCGTGCACGTCCGTTGGGGGTTGCAAACACGCCATCGGTGTAGCGTCGCGCTTGGCCTTGCGTGGCACCCGCCGGGAATGGCCACTGCTGCGGCCCGCGTGCATCCAGCACGGCATGATCCAGGCCGCCGATATCCAGGTCGCGCCCTACCGTCAACGCGCGGTGCTCATCGAAGATCTGCGCCGGCGTGTCGAACGCGAACAGGCCGGCGCCCTTCTGCGGGGCCAGGCGCGCTTCCAGCCGGCGTGCCACTTCGCGCGCGATCCACCAGTCCGCGCGCGCCTGGCCGGGCGGTTCCACTGCCTTGCGCACGCGGGTGATGCAGCGCTCGGAGTTGGTCACGGTGCCGTCCTTCTCGCCCCAGCTGGCGGCCGGCAGCAGCACGTCGGCGTAAGGCACGGTGTCGGTGCCGGAGAACGCGTCCTGCACGATCACCAGGTCGGCCTGCTCCAGCGCCGCGCGCACGCCATCGATGTCAGGCATCGAATGCACGGGGTTGGTGCACACGATCCACACCGCCTTGAGCGTGCCTGCGCGCAGGCGCTCGAACAATTGCACCGCCGGTGCGCCCGGCGTGGCGCTGATGCGCCCGGCCGGCACGCCCCACGCGCGCTCCACTTCCGCGCGCTCCTGCGCATTGCCGATCTCGCGGTGCGCGGCCAGCATCGTTGCCATGCCGCCCACTTCGCGCCCGCCCATCGCATTGGGCTGACCGGTCAACGAAAACGGCCCCGCGCCCGGCTTGCCGATCTGGCCGGTGGCCAGGTGCAGGTTGATCAGCGCCAGGTTCTTGTCGGTGCCATGCGCCGACTGGTTCAAGCCCATGCAATACAGCGACAACGCGGCCGGGCTGCGCCCGAACCACTCGGCCGCCTGCACCAGGTCCTCGTGCGAGATTCCGCAGATCTCGGCGCTCATGCGCGGTGTGTATTCGCGCAGCATGTGCTTGAGGGCATCGAAGTCTTCGGTCTGCGCCGCAACGAAACGCGCATCTACCAGACCCTCCCAGATCAGGTGATGCAGCATGCCGTTGAACAATGCGACGTCAGTGCCGGGTTCGATGGCCAGGTGGAGGTCGGCCATGGCCGCGGTGTCGGTACGACGGGGATCGATCACAATCCAGCGAATCTCGGGGTTGCGCGCGCGCGCGTCTTCCAGCCTGCGGAACAGCACCGGATGCGCGTAGGCCATGTTGCTGCCGGCAAACAGCACCGTCTGCGCCAGCTCCAGATCCTCATAGCAGGTGGGCGGGCCATCGGCACCGAGGGCGAGCTTGTAGCCGGTGACCGCGCTGGACATGCACAGCCGCGAGTTGGTGTCGATGTTGTTGGTGCCCAACAGCCCCTTGGCGAGCTTGTTGAAGACGTAATAGTCCTCGGTGAGCAACTGCCCGGAGACATAGAACGCCACTGCATCCGGGCCGTGCTGGTCGATGATTGCAGCCAGTTTACCGGTGACGTGACTCAAGGCCTGGTCCCAGCTCACCGCCGTGCGCGGTGCGTCGCGGTGGCGTCGCAACTCCGGCGCCAGCAGGCGGCCCTGCTGGCTGGCCGCGGTCTGCGGCAATGCCAGGCCCTTGCTGCACAGGCGCCCGTGATTGGCCGGATGCAGCGGGTCACCTTCGATGCCGACGATGCGCTCGCCGGCGTCATCGTGCGTGCTGTGGATCAACACGCCGCAGCCAACCCCGCAGTAGCAGCAGGTGGAGCGCGTGGTGCGATGCATCGGCGAGGACGCGAGCGGCTGCGCCTCACCACCGAGCGCCGTCAGCAGGCCATCGCTCATGCGGCCGGCTCGGCAACGGCGTCGGCCTGCAGTACCGGCTGCAGCACGATCCACACCGCACCGGCCTCCACCTTCACCGGATAGCGCGGTGCGCAACCCACATCCGGTGCGCAGGCCTGGCCGCTCTGCAAGGCAATCGCCCAACCATGCAGCGGGCACGTCACCGTCTCTCCGGCAACGATGCCTTGCGACAACGGCCCGCCCTTGTGCGGGCAGCGGTCGCGCAAGGCAAATACCTGATCGCTGGCGGTGCGGAAGATCGCAATCGGCGGCAGGCCCTCCACGTCGAGCACGCGCGCACCCAGTTCGGGCAGGTCCTGCAGCGCACATACACGCACCCAGGCGTTCTCGGCCATGCTCATTCCTCCACCGTGGCGGCTGGCGCGGCAATGCGCAGCGGTTGGTATTCCTGGCGGCGTTCGCCGGCGATGCGGGCCTTCCACGGGTCGACCAGGCCTTCGAGCGAATACAGCAGGCGCTCGTAGAGCGCGCGCCGGTTGGCGGCGTCGTCCACCACCTGCGCGCGGATGTAGTCCAGCCCCACGCGCGCGATGTAGTGCACGGTGCGATCCAGGTAATAGGCCTGTTCGCGGTAGAGCTGCAGGAACGCGCCGGTGTATTCGCGCACTTCTTCGGCGGTAGTCACCTTGACCAGAAAACGCGCCACCTCGGTCTTGATGCCGCCGTTACCGCCAACATGCAGTTCCCAGCCCGAATCCACCGCGATGATGCCCACGTCCTTGATGCCGGATTCGGCGCAATTGCGCGGGCAACCAGACACCGCCAGCTTCACCTTGTGCGGGCTCCACATGTTGGCGAGCATGGTTTCCAGATCGATGCCCATCTGCGTGCTGTTCTGCGTGCCGAAGCGGCAGAACTCGCTGCCCACGCAGGTCTTCACGGTGCGGATCGACTTGCCGTACGCATGCCCGGACTGCATGCCAAGGTCGCGCCATACATCCACCAGGTCTTCCTTCTTGACTCCGAGCAGATCGATGCGCTGGCCGCCGGTCACCTTGACCATCGGCACCGCGTATTTGTCGGCGACATCGGCGATCCTGCGCAGTTCGCTGGCATTGGTCACCCCGCCCTTCATCTGCGGAATCACCGAGAACGTGCCGTCTTTCTGGATGTTGGCGTGCGCACGTTCGTTGATGAAACGCGACTGCGGGTCGTCGATGGCTTCATGCGGCCAGGTCGACAACATGTAGTAGTTGAACGCCGGCCGGCAGGTGGCACAGCCGTTGGGCGTGCGCCATTCCATGAAGGCATAGGCCTGCGCGTGGGTCAGCAATTTGTGTTCGCGAATGGCGCGCCGCACCTCGCCATGGCTCAGGTCGGTGCAGGCGCAAACGGCCTTGGTTTTCGGGGTTTCCTGAAAGTTGGAGCCCAGGCAGTTCATCAGGATCTGCTCCACCAGCCCGGTGCACGAGCCACACGAACTCGCCGCCTTGGTGTGCTTCTTCACCTCGTCCACGGTGAACAGGCCCTGCTCGCTGATCGCCTTGACGATGGTGCCCTTGCACACGCCATTGCAACCGCAGACTTCGTCGCTGTCGGACATGGCGCTGGCGCGGTCCTGGCCGCCGGTGCCCGAATCGCCCAGTGCGCTTTCACCGAAGATCAACTGGTCGCGCTGCGCCTGGATCGGCGTGCCGTCCTTGAGCAACTTGAAGTACCAGCCACCATCGCTGGTGTCGCCATACAGGCATGCCCCCACCAGCACGTCGTCGCGGATCACCAGTTTCTTGTAGACGCCGCCGGCCGGATCCGACAGCACGATCTCCTCGCAGCCATCGCCGCCCATGAAATCGCCCGCAGAAAACAGGTCGATGCCGGTGACCTTGAGCTTGGTCGACGCCACCGAGCCGCGATAGATGCCGATGCCGAACTGCGCCAGATGGTTCGCGCACACCTTGGCCTGCTCGAACAACGGCGCCACCAGTCCGTACGCAATGCCGCGATGGTTGGCGCACTCGCCCACCGCATACACGCGCGGGTCGAAGCTTTGCAGGCTGTCGTTGACCACGATGCCACGCGAACAATGGATGCCGGCTTCTTCGGCCAGCCGCGTGTTCGGGCGGATGCCGGCGGCCATCACCACCAGGTCGGCCGGGATCTCGCTGCCATCGGCAAACCGCACCCCGATCACCTCGCCCTGCGCGTTGCCGAGCAGCGCGCTGGTGGCGGTGTTCAAGCGGAACTCCAGACCGCGCGCGCGCAAGGCCTGTTGCAGCAGGTTGCCGGCCACCGGGTCGAGCTGGCGTTCCAGCAACCAACCGGCCAGATGCACCACGGTGACCTCCATGCCGCGCACTTTCAGCCCATTGGCCGCTTCCAGGCCCAGCAGGCCGCCACCGATCACCACCGCGTGTTGGCGGGTGCGCGCGGTGTCGATCATGGTGCGCGTGTCCTGGATATCGCGGTAGCCGATGACCCCTTTCAGGTCGTTGCCGGGAATCGGCAGCACGAACGGCACCGAGCCGGTGGCGATCAGCAGGCGGTCGTATTCCGCCTCGGTGCCATCGGCGGCGATCACGCGGCGACGCACGCGGTCGATGCGGGTGACTTCCTTGTTCAAGTGCAAATGGATGCCGTTGTCGCGGTACCACTGCAGCGGGTTGAGCACGATGTCGTCGAACTCCTGTTCGCCGGCCAGCACCGGCGAGAGCAGGATGCGGTTGTAGTTGGGATGCGGCTCGGCCCCGAACACGGTGATGTGGTACATGCCCGGCATCAGCTTGAGCAGTTCCTCCACGGTGCGGATGCCGGCCATGCCGTTGCCGATGACGACGAGTCTGGGTTGCTTCATTGCCTGGATTCCTGTCGACATGTCAGACGCGCGCCGCGCCGGCGGTGGACCATTCGCTGCGCCATTGGGTCTTGACGCCGGCCAGCAGCGCCCAGCCACCCAGGGCGAACGCCGCGAACAACCACATGCCGATGGCATAGCTGCCGGTGTGCTGCTTGAGCACGCCCAGCCCCGCGGCCAATGCAAAACCGCCGATGCCGCCAGCCATGCCGATCAGGCCGGTCATCACCCCGATGTCCTGGCCGAAGCGCTGCGGCACCAGCTGGAACACCGCTCCATTGCCAGCGCCCAGACACAGCAGCGTGAGCACGAACAGCCCCAAGGTGATCGTGGCCCCACCTGCGCCGAAGCCGGCGATGCCCACCAATGTGGCGACCAGCAAGTACACCGCCAGCAAGGCGCGCGTGCCGCCAACGCGGTCGGCGATGACACCGCCGAGCGGGCGCATCACCGAGCCGGCCAGCACGCAGGCGGCCGTGGCCCAGCCCGCGGTGCGCGCATCGAAACCGAACTGGTCGTGGAAGTAACCCGGCAACGCGCTAGCAAATCCGGAGAAGCCGCCAAAGGTCACTGAGTAAAAAAACATGAAGCGCCATGCGTCGCGATTGCCAACCAGCACGCGGCCGTAATCGGCCCAGCGCTTGCGCGCAACCGGTATGGGCGCTTCGCGGGCAATCAACACAAACACGAGCAGCGTCAGCACCAGTGGAATGCACGCCAGCCCGAACACGTTCTGGTAGCCGAATGCCAGCGCCAGCATCGGCGCGAACAAGGCCGCCAGCACCGTGCCGGAGTTGCCGGCACCGGCAATGCCCATCGCCGTGCCCTGGTGTTCCGGCGGGTACCAGCGCGATGCCAGCGGCAGCGCCACTGCAAACGAGGCGCCGGCAATGCCGAGCAGCACGCCCAGCAGCAGCACCTGGCCCATGCTGTGCACGCCGAGTTGCCAGGCACCAAACAACGAGGCGATCACCGCCAACTGCGCCACCACGCCGGCGCGCTTGGCGCCGATACGGTCGGCCAGCATGCCCAACACCAGGCGCAACACCGCGCCGCACAGGATGGGCACCGCCACCATCAAGGCGCGCTGCTGCGTGTCCAATCCCAGCGCTTGCGCGATCGGCACCTGCAGCGGACCGAGCAGATACCACACCATGAAACTCAGGTCGAAATACAGGAAGGATGCGAACAAGGTGGGCGTGTGCCCAGATCGCCAGAACGAACGCTGCATAGAGGCATCTCCGAATGCGATGGCCAAAAAAAAACGGCGCCCCTCCGGTAAACCGGAAGGACGCCGTTGTCCTGGATGCGCGCGGATCGCCGTTGACCCGCTGCATCGTGTTCGTGTTGTGGCGAGTGCGCCGTTGCACCCACACGTGGTGCTACGCAATCACCGTGCCAACTTTTTCACTTCGCAATCACCGCGTGCAAGTACTTGAAAAGTAGGTATTTCAGCGGCCTCGCAGTACACGCCATGCCAGCGGGACCACGAGCCACTGCGGAGCCAATGCCCGGCTTTCGTGCGGCGATGCACCAACTGTGTGCGTCGCGGCCCCGCTGCGCGCTCAGGCGGCCGGCGTATCGAACAGGCGGTTGATGCGCCTGTCCGCGTCGGGCGCGGTGACGCCGGCACGCTGTGCCGCGCGGCGGTAGTTGTCCAAACGATGGATGTCGTGCAGGCGCGCGAGGTCGGCCGCTTGCAGCGTGTGCCAGCCCCAACGCTGGAATTGTTCCAGGAACCACTCGCCATCCGACAGCCACGGCATGTTCACCGCGCCACCGCGATGGAAGGCCAGCGCACTGGGGTCCACCGACACCGTGGCCGCGTCGGCATCCAGGCATGCGGCCAGATGTGCGGCCGGCACGCCGATGTAGTCAGGATCGGCCAGCCACTGTGCGCACTGCGCACGATTGGCGGGCGCCGCATCCAGCCAGCGGCACGCTTCCAGCACGCAGGCGGTCAGGCGTTCGCTCAGTTCCGGCTGCAGCGCGGCGAACTCGCGCCGGCACGCCAGCACTTTTTCTGGATGCTCGGGCCAGAGCTCGCCGCTGCGGATCACCCGCTGCCCGCTGCCCTGCGCTTCGGCCACGGCGGCCCACGGCTCGCCGGAGCAGTAGCCGTCCACCAACCCGCTGGCCAGCGCCTCGGGCATCTGCGGTGGCGGGATGCTCACTATATCCACATCGCGCATCGGGTCCACGCCGCAGGCAGCCAACCAGTAGTACAGCCACAGCGCGTGCGTGCCGGTGGGAAAGGTCTGCGCGAACACCACCCGGCGGCCCGCTTCAGCCAACACCTGCGGCAACGGTTGCCCCGCCGCCACGCCCTGTGCCAGCGCCGGCGCCAGGGTGATCGCCTGGCCGTTGTGGTTGAGCGTCATCAACAATGCCATCGGGCATTGCGGGCCACCAACGCCCAGGTCGATCGCATACACCAGGCTGGCCAGCGTGTGGGCAGCGTCCACTTCGCCGGCCAGCAGGCGGTCGCGCACGCCGGCCCACGACGCCTGCCGGTGCAACTGCAGCTGCAGGCCGTACGCGTGGTCCAACCCCAGCCGGCTGGCCGCCACCAGCGGCGCGCAGTCGATCAGCGGCATATAGGCCACGCGCAGCACGGGAAGTTCGGCTTGGCTCATGTAGTCATCCCAACAGATCGGCCATGGCGACGATGCGGCGCGCCACCTCCGCCAGCTTGACGCCCTGCTTCATCGCCTGCTGGCGCAGCGCGGCGTACGCATCGGCTTCGCTCAGTCCGCGTTTTTCCATCAGCAAGCCCTTGGCGCGGTCGATCTGCTTGCGGTCCTGCAAGGCCTGCTGCACTTCGTCCAGACGTTTGCGCATGCTGTTTTCGTGCGCGAACCGGGCCAGCGCCACCTGCACGATCGGCGCCAGCCGCGCCGGCGCCAGCCCATCCACCACGTAGGCGGTAACACCCGCGCCGACGGCGGCATGGATCAACGCATCGTCACCATCGCCGGAAAACATCACCACCGGCCGCGGTGCATGCGCATGCAGCATCGACAACTGTTCCAGCGTGTCGCGCGAGGGCGAATCCACATCGATCACCACCACATCCGGCTGCTGGCTCTGCACTGCGTGCAGCAAGGCGCTGACCGATGCCACATCGTCGAGCACCGTATACCCGGCGCGCGACAAGGCCTGGCGCAGTTCGCCAATGGGCTTTTCGGTATCGTTGACCAGCAAAACACGCATTGGCGGCGGCGAGGCGTGGACGTGGCCCGATGGTGCCATGCAACATGCTGCCGGTGCGAGCCATCTTTTCCCGGAGCCAGCCTGATGCCGTTGTTCCCGTTGTTCGCAAACCTGCAGGCACGCGCAGTGCTGGTGATCGGCGGTGGCGAGGTCGCCACCCGCAAGGTACTGGCCCTGCTCAAGGCCGGCGCCCATATCCGGCTGTACGCGCACGCGCTGTCGCCGGAACTGGAGGTGTTGATGCAGGCCGGGCGTTTTGAACAGCTGCGCGGCAGTTTCGACGCCGCGTGGATCGATGACGTGTGGCTGGTGGTGGCCGCCACCGACGACACTGCGTTGAACCAGCAAGTGGCCGCCGCCGCGGGTGCACGCCAGCGGCTGGTCAACGTGGTCGACGATGCGGAGCTGTCCACGTATCAAGTGCCGGCCATCGTCGACCGCGACCCGTTGGTGATTGCGATCTCCTCCGCAGGCGCTGCACCGATGCTGGCACGACGGCTGCGTGAGCGGCTGGAACGTGAGCTCGATGCCTCCGTCGGCACCTTCGCCGGCTTGTTCGCGCACTACCGCGAGCGCATTCGCAGCCAGTTCCCTGACATGAATCGCCGCCGCCGCTGGTTCGATCGCGTGATCGACGGGCCGGTGCCGCTGCTCCTGCAAGGCGGCGACACCGCCGCCGCCGATGCGGCCTTTCGCCAGGCGCTGGAGGATGCCGACGCGGTTCCCGCGCGTGGCAGCGTGCAATTGGTCGGCACCGGCCCGGGCGATCCCGGCCTGCTCACGCTCAAGGCACTGCGCGCGATGAACCTGGCCGATGTATTGCTGGTGGCGCACGACGTGCCGGAGGCGGTGGTGGAACTGGCACGGCGCGATGCATCACGCCGCGTATTGCCAGCCGACGTAGCCGAGCAGCAAGCCCTGTTGCTCCAGCTGGCCGGCGACGGCCTGCATGTGGTCGCGCTGCGCGGCGGTGCGGGGTTCGAGGCGGCACACGCGCAGCGCATCGCCGATGCGCTGCGCGTGCAGGGGCTGGCCTGCGATCAGGTGCCGGGCGTGGCTGCGGAGCCGCCAAGCGGCGACTGAGTCCGCGGCAGCGGTGTTACCGCGTCAGCTCTTGGGCAAGCGCTTGCGCGCACTGTCGCGCACGTCCACATCGAAGGTCACCTGCAAGGTCATGTGTTCGGCATGCCCGGCGCCCGCATCGAAGGTGAAGGTCAGCCCATCGCGGCTGGGCAAGCGCCGCGCATGCTCTTCCAGCGCATCGCGCGGGAGCGACAGCTGCCAGTGGTCGGTGGCGCAATTGCAGCTGGCGTGCCCGCCGGTGAGGCTGACGCTATGGCGCACCAATCGCGCGCCCTGCCCGCTTGGCAGCCGGCTCAGGTTGTCGATGCTGCGCCCATCCAGCAACGCGGCCAGTTCGGCCTCGTCGATACGGAACCGCAGGTGCTGACCTTCAATCTGGATTTTCATGGATGAGCTGAGTCCACTGCGCGGGCGTATTGCAATTGACGAACGCGGCACGTTCTGTGGCGGTGACGGCCACGCGATGGCACTGCAGTGATTGCTGCAAGGCGCGCAGCGAACGTGACGCTGCCGGCGCCTCCAGCAACTGCGCCAGGACAGCGCGGAGCTGTGCGTCCACCTGCACGCGCATCGGCAGCATCTCGTCTTCGAAGGTGGCGCAGCGTGCATCCGGCGGTGCCAACAGGCGTGCCAGCAGTGCACTAGACAGCAACGGCATGTCGACCGGCACCACCAGCAAGGTGGTGCCATCGGCAACGCGGTCGATCACGCTGGCCAGGCCGCCCAGCGGCCCGAGGTCGGCCCGGGCATCGGCAATGCCGGCAAACTGCGGGTAGTTGCCGCTGACCAGCACCTGCTGCCCGCCGGCTTGCAGCAGCAACGCCTGCATCTGCGCAAGCAAGGGGCGGCCATGCCACGGCAACAGCGCCTTGTCCTGGCCCATGCGCGAGGAACGCCCGCCCGCCAGCACCACACCGGTCCATGCGAGGACTGCGGGTGTCGTTGTCATGCAGGCGTGCCTGTTGCAGGCCATTGCGCAGATTGCTCAAAGACCTTCATGGCACGAATACCGGCGCAGCCGGTTGCAGATGGCCCAGGCCGTACACCTGCGCCACCGTGCTGGGTGCAGCACCGTCCGGCTGCGGCTCCACCACTGCCCAGACATTGGCCTGCAGCAACGGCGCCACGCGAAAGGATTCCTGCTGCGGCAACACGTGCACGCTGAGCACGCCCGCGGTCGAGCAAGTCAGCTGCGCACGCAGATGCTGGCGCCATACCGGCCGCGCCGGCAGCGGTGCGTGCAAGGCAACTGGCAGGCCGTGTTCGTGCGGCATGCCAAGCAAGCCTCGCAACGCAGGCTCGACAAAAAAGCGTAGCCCTGCCGCGCTCGCCATTGGGTTACCCGGCAAGCCCACATACAGCACCCCATCCGGCAGGCGTGCCAGCAGCACCGGCTTGCCCGGCCGCACCGCGACCTTGTGGAACAGACATTGTGCGTTGTGGCGGGCCAGCGCATCGGGAACAAAGTCGTAGCGCCCACGCGACACCGCGCCGGTGCTCAGGATCACATCCGCGCCCGCCTGGCGCGCCTGTGCCAGCGCCGCATCGAAGGCCACTGCGTCGTCGCCCACCTGGGCCTGCCACACCACCCGCGCACCGGCCGCACGCAACTGGCTGAGCAGATAGTGGCTGGTGCCATCGCGAATCTGCCCGGGCAACAAGCGCTGCTCCGGGTCGGCCACCAGCTCGCGTCCGGTGGCGATCAGCGCCACGCACGGCTGGCGCATCACTGGCACGCGCGCGCAGCCCAGCGCGGCCAGCACCATCGCATGCGCGCCACGCAACAGCGTGCCGGCTTCGATCACGCGGTCGTGGACCGCCACGTCCTCGCCGCGGCGCCGGATGTGCTGCCCCGCACGCACGTCGGCACGCAGGCGGATCAGGCTGGGGCGATCGGCATGTTGTGCCAGGATCTCGAGTTGCTCGATCGGCACCACGGCATCGGCGCCCGCCGGCAACGCGGCACCGGTCATGATTTCCCACGCAGCACCGTCAGCGGTCGCAGGCACTTCGCCGGCAGCGACTGTCCCGGCAATCACATAGTCGCTGCCGGCGCGCGCACCGTTGCCGGCAGTGGCCAGCGCCACGCCGTCCATCGCGCTGTTGTCGAATGGCGGCAACGCATCCGGGCTCGACACGTGCTGCGCCAGGATGCGGCCTTCGGCCTCTGTACTGCTCACCCATTCGCCCGCAAGCGGTGCCACCTGCTGCTGCACAATCGCAAGGGCCTCGGCGTAGCTGATCATGAGCAGGAAAGGCCGATCGATGGATGACCTGGCTAGGATACCCGGCCGCTCGCATGCCGGGTACCGCGTGGCCATGGGGCGCCGCGCAACGCCACGTGTGCTTGACCCTGCTCGAACGCCCCGCCCACATCCACGCCGGCACAGTTGCCGCGTCCCCTCACTCGCTTCGCGCATGCAATTTGTCGATCTCGTCGGCTGGCTCGCCAGCGCTGTCCTCATTGCCACCCTCATCCGCCAGATCTACAAACAATGGCGATCGGACCAGAACCAGGGCGTATCGCGCTGGCTCTTCATCGGGCAGATCACCGCCTCGCTGCTGTTTATTCTCTACAGCGCGCTGGTGGGCAATGCGGTGTTCATCGTGAGCAATGCACTGATCCTGGCGACCGGCATCACCGGCTATGTGTTGCAGCGGATCAAGTTGAAGCGACTAGGTGATCGCGCTTAAGCCTTGGGACGTTTGCTAGCCTTGCGTGTCGTGGCGGGCGTTGCCTTCTTGGCTGCAGCTGCGGCTGATGCGGTGTTTGCCGATGCCTTTTTGGCTACTGGTTTCTTGGTGGCAGACTTCCTTGCAGCTGTCTTGGCGACCGCAGTGGTCTTCGCTGCGTTCTTTACGGCCTTCTTCGTCGCAGACGGCTTCTTCTCGCCCGCATTTGCCGCAGCCTCCTTCACCTTGGTGCGCTTGCGTGCAGGCCCGGCCGCAGCTGCTGGCACTGCATCGGTATCTGGCACATCCACCGTGATCCAGGTCGGCGCATGATCGCTGGCCTTCTCCAGCGCACGCACCCACTTGTCCACCCCCGCATCGCGTAGCCCCGCCGCCAACGTGCGGTTGAGCAAGAGATGATCGATGCGCAGCCCGCGGTCACGCGCGAAGTGCTGACGAAAGTAATCCCAGAACGTGTAGACCGGTGCATCGCCGTGGATGGCCTGCAGGCTGTCGGTCCAGCCCTGCGCCAGCAACTGCGCGTACGCGGCGCGGCTCTCCGGCTGCAGCAATGCGTCCTTGCGCCAGCCCTTGGGGTCATAGATGTGCGCATCGGTGGGCACCACATTGAAGTCGCCGATCAACGCAACCGGATGTGGCAGCGCCACCAGCGTGGCCGCATGCCGGAGCAGGCGCTGGAACCACTTCAATTTGTAGTCGAACTTCGGCCCGGGTTGCGGGTTGCCATTCGGTAGGTACAGGCAACCCACGATCACCCCGTGGATGGCGGCCTCCAGATAGCGGCTCTGCGTGTCCGCCGGATCCCACGGCAGGCCGCGCCGGATCTCTACCGGCTCCGCGCCACGTGCCAGCAGTGCCACGCCGTTCCAGGACCGCTGGCCCTGCCAGATCACCCCGTAGCCCGCATCGCGGATCGCCTGTTCCGGAAATGCCTCCTGCGTGGATTTCAATTCCTGCAGCCCCACGATATCCGGCTGCTCGCGTTGCAGCCATTGCAGCAGGTGCGGCAGGCGGCTGGCGATGCCATTGACGTTGTAGGTCGCAATCGTACGTTGAGTGGTGGGCATGGGCGAGCGGCCGCTGGCGTGGATCAAGAGCATCGCGTCTAACGCATTAACTCGATGCTCAAGCGAGGTGAAGCTGCGCGTGTGCACCGGTGCGCACTCACGCGCAGCGAACCCCTCGCATCCTTAGCCTTGGCAACCCCTGTATCGAAGGAGACCGCATGCGACCGTCCCTCTTGTTGCTGCCGCTGGCGTTTTGCGCCGCGTGCTCGCGCATTCCACCACCGGTTACACCGCCGGGCGCGGAAGAAACCACCAAGACCAATGTCCTCGAAGCCGGCGCCAAGGTCCTGCAATCCAATGGACCGGTGGGCAAACTCGATATCTACCTGGTTGGCTTTCATCCAATGAAGGATGCGCCGGAGCAACAGATGGAAGCGCATCACTACTGCCAGCAGGTCAACCAGGATCTGGCGCAGTGCGCGCTCTACGATGGCAATACGGCCGAGGCCAATCTCACCGGCATCGAGTACATCATCTCCGAAAGCCTGTTTGCGCAACTGCCCGCGCAGGAACGCGCGTTCTGGCATCCGCACAACGGCGAGATCCTGTCCGGCCAGCTCTCCGCACCCAATCTGCCGCTGGTTGCCGAAAAGGAACTGATGCGCAGCAAGATGAACAGCTACGGCAAGACCTGGCACACCTGGCATTCGCGCAAGGGCACCGCGCCAGGCGACACGCTGCCGCTGGGCGAACCGATGCTGGCGTGGTCATTCAGTCGCGATGGCGAGATCCAGCAGCCCTTGATCGAGCAGCGCGACAAGGCGGTGACCATTTCCACAGCCGAGCGCCGCGCCGATCGCAAGGACCTCACCGAGCTGGCGAAACCGCAGCATGGCGTGGATGCCCTGCACCGCCACTTCCCGGAAGCGACGCCGATCCCGGGCGTGGTGGATGCCGAGGCAACTGCGCAGTAAACACGAGTGCCCCGCCTGCAGTTGCAGCGGGGCAACGGAATGCCATCAATCACTGACCAACTTACGGAACAAACGCCGCGCGCACGCAGCCTTCGTGCTTGTGCTTGAACATCTCATAGCCGCGTGCGGCCTCTTCCAGCGGCATCTTGTGGGTCATCAGGAAGCTCGATTTGAGCCGGCCTGCGCGGGCCAGGTCCAGCAATCTGGGCACATACAACTGCCCATGCTGTTGCGCGGTGCGCATGGTCAGCCCCTTGTTCATGACCGCGCCGAGCGGGAATTTATCCATCAGCCCATACACGCCCAGCACGGACAGGATGCCGCCCTTGCGGCAGGCCAGGATCGCCTCGCGCAACGCCTGGCCGCGGTCGGTATGCAGATGCAGCGCCTGCTTCACGCGGTCATAGGCATGCCCCATGCCGGTGCCATGGGCCTCCATGCCCACTGCATCGATGCAGGCGTCTGGCCCGCGCCCGCCGGTCATTTCGCGCAGCACATCCACCACGCTGTCGACAGTCGAATAGTCGATGACCTCCACACCCAGCACATCGCGCGCCATGGCCAGGCGCTCGGGCAGGCGATCGATCGCAATCACCCGCTCTGCCCCGAGAATGCGTGCACTCTGCTGCGCCATCAGGCCGACGCCGCCACAGCCCCAGACCGCCACCGTATCGCCCGGCTGGATGTTGCAGAAGTCCGCACCCATGAAGCCGGTCGGCCCGGCATCGGACAAAAATAAGGCGTCCTCATCGGACACCTCGTCCGGCACTTCGAAGCAGCCAACGTCGGCATGCGGCACCCGGATATAGGTGGCATGCGAACCGGCGTAGCCGCCGAAGGCGTGCGTATAGCCGTAAATACCGGCGGTGGGGTGACCCAGCAGCGACTCCTGCATTTCCCAGTGCGGGTTGGTGTTGTCGCACAGGGAATATTCCTTGCGCTCGCAATGCCAGCAGCCGCCGCACGAAATAAACGAGGGCACTACCACGCGTTGCCCCACCCGCACGTTCTTCACTGCCGGCCCCACTTCCACCACCGTGCCCATGAACTCATGGCCGATGACATCGCCCTCGCGCATGGTGGGCAGATAGCCGTCGATGAAATGCAGATCCGAACCGCAGGTGGTGCTCAAGCCCACTTTCAGGATGACATCGCGTGGATTGACCAGCACCGGGTCGGGCACCGTTTCCACACGCAGGTCGTTGACGCCGTTCCAGCACAGTGCTCTCACAGCTGTTCTCCTGTTGGCTGGGAATGTTTGTCGCCACGTGCCGCGGGCGTGTGCGCCAGGGTCGGAATCTCCCCTGCCTCCAGCCATGCGCGCAGCCGCCGCAATGTCTTGCCCAGCAGCACGTAGGGCGCTGGGTTCACCAGCTTGGTAAACAGCTGCGCGATCACGCCCTCCACCGCGTAATGCAGCGTGGCGGTGACCTCGCTGGCATCACGCCCACGTGCGGGCCGCACCTGCAGCAGGACGTCGACTTGCAGGCCATGCTCGCCCTCGGCGATGTAGCGCACCGATTCCCCCAACCGCGCCTCGGCGCGACGTAGCTGCACGCGTAGTTGCTGCTGCAGCGGCGCGCGCAATTCCCATTCGGACGCGTGGCCGTCCCCATCGACCAACACGGCGGCGCCCTCGAGCAAGCGCTGCTGCACCGTGGCATCGCACCACGCGTCCAGGATCTGATGCGGCTCGGCGCGGATGGTCATGCTCCGCACGATGTGTGTGCCCTGCGCATCGGCGGCCACCGGGTTGGTCGGGGTCAGGCTCATGGCTTACTGCACCCCGGCATTCTTGGTGGTGGTTTGCAGGGCCTTGGCGGCGGCGAGATGGTCGGCCACGTGATGGCGCGTGGTCTTCAGGTGCTCGGCCACCTGCGGGTTTTGCGCTGCCGGGATCAGTTTCTTATCCAGTGCTTCCAGTGCGTCGGTGTGGTCCTTGACCATCGCCTTGATGTAGGCGACCTGGAATTGGTCGCCCTCGAGCTTTTGCAGTTTGCTCAGCTCTGCCTTGCCCTTGGTCATCTGCAGCTTGGCACCCATCGCAGAGGTATCCGGCGACCACTTGGCGATCTTCTGATTGTTCTCGGTGTGCTCCTTGATCATGCGCGTGGCGTAATCACGCACCCCGCCGGTGGCCTGCTTCTGCAGCGCCAGATTGGCCGCGTTGATCTCACTGGTATTGATCGCGCTGAGCATCCCTAGTGCTTCCTGCTCGTCTTCGCTGGGCGCGGCGGTGGCTGCACTTTTAGGTGCCGTGTTACTGCCGGGCTGGGTAGCGGTCTGTGCCTGCGCGCTCATCGCAAGTCCAAGCGACAATGCCAGGCCGGCCAGGAGTGGGGATGCAGTTTTCATGGGCAGTTCTCCAAAGGGATGTGGTGCAAGGATGCTGGCCCGCGCGGCGTGACTCGCTCGTCGAGCGCATGTCGAGACATGGCGAAGAAAGGCTGTTGCGGCGCAACACCCCCTCACGCACTCTGGACAACGCCGCCTACCGACACCGGCGGAATAAAATCGCGTAGCACCACGCCGCTGCGCGGCAGCGTTGGAAAACGATTCAATGGGTAGCGCAGATCCTGCGGCGGTAACGTGTAATCGCTGGATGCCAGCAGGCTGAGCGCAGACATCAGCAGTGCGATGCTCGGGTTTTCCCCGGGGCAGCGATGGTCGCGTTCGACACTGCCGCCGCCCTGCGCCACGAAGTCGTAGCGGCTGCCTTTCCAGTGCTCGAAGCGCGAGGGATCGAAACGCTCGGGATCGCGCCAGACCGCAGGATGATGATTGGTGCCATACAGATCCACCATCATCCAGTCCCCCTGCTTGAAATGCCGGTCTCGCCAGACAAACGGCATGCGCACCCGCCCTCCAATCAGCGGGAAAAAAGGATAGAAGCGGCGCACTTCCTGCACAGTGTTCTGCAACAGACCGGGCTCACCGGCGCGCAGGCGCGAGCGCAGCGGCGGATGCTCATGCAGGGCAAGCGCGCAGAAGCTGATCCAGCGCGCCACGGCCACGATCGGGCGCAACAGGTTGATCAGCTCGGTTACCGCAGTGTGCACGCTCAACAGCACGCCGTCCGCATCGCGGTGCCAGGCGACTGTGGCTGCGATGCTGGCCTCGGGCGCTGTCCCGGCACGCCGCACATTGCGAACCGCACGTGCCACCCAACGCTCCACACGGCGACGGCCGCGCCATCCGCGCACCCAACGTGGCCCGAACGCCCCCGCGCCATCGATCATCGCACCCAGGTCGCGTGCAAGTGGCCTGCTCTGTTGCGCGCGCAGAGGCAGCCCCGCCCATCGGCACGCGGCGCGGCAGAGCACGTGTTCGGCTTCCTGCTGCAGGATGATGTGTGCGCTACGCGCCCAGGTGTCTGCCTGCCGGCTCCACTCCTCCTCGAAGCACGCCACCAGCCGCGAGGTTTCGGCAGGTGTCAGCACCGACAGGAACAGGCGCTTACGCTGCAGGTGCGCATCGCCATCGAGCTGCTGCACGCTGCCGCGTCCCTGCAACAAGCGCAGCGTGGTCGGCGGCATCGCGCCAACGCGGGTGAAGCGGCCTGGGTGATAGAAGGTGGCGAGCGCATCCGGCCCGCGCGCGAACACCACTTGTTGCAGCGCCAGACGTGCCTGAAACGCATCGCTGCCCAGCGCGTCGCAGTGTCTGGACACAAAGGCATAGCCGTCTCGCAGCAAGGCCGGGAGCACATCGCGCTGCGGTGCCTGTGCAATCCGTCCTTGGGTCTCCGCTGTCGCGTCCGCAGCGTCATCGCGCAGACGCTGCGCTGCGTGCCCAACATGGTCGGTGGTAGACGCGTGCATCGTCATTGCCTGTCTGCTCTTGTTGCGGTGATGCCTGGCACGCTGAGCTCGGTGCACGCAGCAGCACGTGAATCGCACTCCACATGCGCCCCCGGCGCATGCGCAGACTTCACACCTGCCGCTGCGCGCGACGCACGTGAAGATGCTCGAGACTGGCTTCACTGCGTAATGAGCAACGCGTGCCTAGCGTCTAGGACTTTCCACGGAGCTACGCCATGGCCAAGCATCGCCCTCTCCACCAGCAGGTCATTGTCATCACCGGTGCCTCCAGCGGCATCGGCCTGTGCACCGCGCTGGCCGCCGCCGAAGCAGGCGCCAGTGTCGTCCTGGTCGCGCGCAGTGCCGGTGTGCTGCAGGAAGTGGCCGACCTGCTCACCACACAGGGCCACCAGGCCATCGCCGTGGTCGCCGACGTCACCGAACCGGCGCAGCTGCAACACGCCGCAGACACGGCAATCGCACGCTTCGGCCGCATCGACACCTGGGTCAACAATGCCGGCGTGGCGATCTTCGGCCTGTTACAGGACGTAGACGATCACGACAGCCGGCGCATGTTCGATATCAATTTCTGGGGCGTGGTCTATGGCTCGCGCATCGCGCTCCCGCACCTGGCCGCAAGCGGCGGCGCATTGATCAACATCGGCAGCGAAGCCTCGGAGGCCGTGGTCCCCTGGCAAGGCATGTATTCGGCATCCAAGCATGCGGTGAAAGGCTTCACCGACAGCCTGCGCATCGAGATCGAAGGCCTGGCCAAACAGCCGGTGTCGGTGGTGCTGATTCAACCCACCGCGGTGGACACGCCTTATCCGCAGCATGCGCGCAACTACATGCAAGCAGAACCGCAACTGCCGCCGCCGCTGATCGAACCGATGCGCGTTGCCAACGCCATCCTGCATGCGGCCGAACACGGCGGCCGCGACGTCAAGGTGGGCGCGATGGCCAATGCAAATATCACCGTGACCCGGCTGATGCCGCGCGTGGCGGATGCACTCTCCGCCATGCGGTCCAAGACCCAACAACAGGATCGCGCTGCCGTCGATCCCGCAGGCACGTTGTACCGCGCGGGCGAAAGTGGACGCATCAACGGCGAATAAGCCTGGCGCCGGTCATGCGAGCACCGTCGCTTGACCGATTTCTGCCACATCTCTCGCTGCAAATACAGATCGCCGCAAGAGCGGCGATCTGTATCCATCACGCATCTGCGTCAAGAATGCGCGTTACACCATCGGTGCTAAGCACCAGGATCCGCCGGCCCAAGTTGGTTGGCCGCAAGCATGTCGTCGATGCGCTTGGTCACCTGCGCGGCATCCTCCTTGCTCTGCACCGCAGCGGTAATGGCCTCTGCGCGTGCATGGAACACATCCCAGAAGTCATCGGGATGCTGCCGCCGCAGCTCGGGGAGTTCGTCGGCCAGTGTTTTCAGTTGTGCGTCGATATCAGGGGTCATGGGGTCTCCTTTACGCGTCCACGCTACCCAGCAGCGGGTGAGCTTGGCGCCAACGTACCGGCCACGCGGTCGAGCGCGCGTCACAGGCGGAAGCGCAGGCCTAGCGAATACGTGCGCTCGGGCGATGCGACTTCGCGCGGAAACGCACCACGTTGGCCAAAGTAATTGTCGGTGGTGGTACCCAGCAGGTTGGTCGCCTCGGCAAACACCGTCAGGCGCTCGCTGAGCTCATAGTTGAACGCTACATCCAGCCACTTTTCGCGCCCCTGGTTGATCTGCTCGGGTTGGTCACCGGAACTGTTGAAGCTCACCGCATAATCGCCACGCCAGTTGTAGGCCACGCGCGCGGAGAAGCGCGCATATTCGTACATCAGGATCGCGTTGTAGGCGTTCTTGGAGACATTGGTCAGCGGCTGGCTGATGCCCTCGGGTGAGTCGGCTTCGGCCGAAATATAGGTGTAATTGAGCTGGGTTCCGAAGCCCGACAACCAGCCCGGCAAGAAGTCATAGAACTGCGTATAGCCCACCTCCACGCCCTTCAAACTGCCCTGCCCGGTGTTACGCGGGCGGCTGATCGAATAGGTGATGCCGTCGATCACCTCATCGGCGGCGTAGTTCTGGATATAGCCCTCGATGTCCCGATGGAAGCCCGCCAACGACAGCAGCGATCCCGGGCGGAAGTACCATTCCAGCGACAGGTCGGCATTGCGCGACTCCACCGGGCGCAGCTGCGGGTTGCCGCCATTGCCACGCGCGGGCAGCGATTCGGTCGACTGATACAACGCCAGCTGCGGGTTGAGGTCGGCAAACTCCGGGCGCGTAATGGTGGTGCTGCCGGCAAGGCGCAAGATCAGGTTCTCGTGCAAGGTGAAATTGGCGCTGTAGTTGGGCAACACCTTGTCGATGCGGCGATCGATGCTCACCAGGCTCAGCACACCGTCCAACGACTGACTGCCCTCCAGGCTGGAATCCAGCCGCGTCGCGCGTGCACCGATCCGCCCATCCACCGGCACCGGCCCCAGCGAGAAACCATAGTTCAGCTGCGCGTAGACCGCGTAGTTGTCTTCGCGGTCATCAAAGAACAACGCCGGATTTTCCAGCGGCGCCTCCGGCGATTGCCCCATCAGTGTCCGCAGGCGTGCGCTTTGCTGCAGCAGCACGTCCTGGTTGGCCGAGGCCCAGCGGTCGCTGGTGAACGCGCGTGCGCCGTCGAGCATATTGCCCGGGGTCACCGATGCCAGCCCGGGCACGTCGCTCAGCAGGATCGGCGCGCCGGTGATGTTGTCGCGCGCACCGGTGTCGCCGGAATGATTGGTCGCGGTGCGCCGGCTGGCGCGCGCGCCCACCTCCAGCGAGGTCAACGGCCCGGCATCCAGCTCGAAGGTGGCATCACCGCGCCAGGCCCATTCTTCGCCGCGCTGCCGGTTCCAGCTGTCGTAGTACTGGCGCAAGACCCAGTTGCCCGGTGCAGTGATGTCATACGGGCTGCCATCGCGTTGGGTGATCCAGGTATCGGCCGCGCCACCGCCCGATCGCATGTGCAGCAGCGGCGCACGCGTGTCCATGTCCAGCGTGAATGCACGATTCTTCGCATTGCTATAGGTGTACGCAAGCTCGGTGCTCAGCTTCACGCGCTCCCCGCTCCAGCGCCCACCCAGCGCGGCCTGGTAGGTGTCCGACGCGTTCTTGTGTGCCTGCGTGCTGGACAGCGTCTGCAGATCGCGCGCCACCAGGCCATCGAGCACAGTGCTGCCGGGGCGCACGCTCACCGATTCGGTATTTTCCGCGTTCGCCAGCCCCGGGAATGGCAGCCAGTAATTTACCTGTGGCCGGTTGTCGTAACCGATGTACAAGGTGTCGACGTAGATTTCGCTGTTGTCGCTCGGCGCCCACTGAAACGAGAGATTGGCCGACTTGCGCTTGCGGTCGCCACGCGCCATCAACCCACCGGCGCTGTATGGCACGTAGAGCTGCTGCGCTGGCTCCAGCGGATTCGGCTTGAGGTCATAGGTACCGTAGAGCGTGTTGGACTCCTGATACGGGCGACGCTGGTAGGCCACACTGCCCATCACGCCCATGCGCCCCACCCCGGTCTCCCAGCGCTGGCTCATGGTGAGGCTGCCATTGGGCACGGTCTTTTCCGCCTGGTCGCCGCGCAATGCGCTGACGCTGCCGGCAATCGTGCTGTCGTCGTCGAAATCGAAAGGCCGCCGCAGATGTACATCCACCACACCGGCGATGCCGCCTTCCTGGAATTGCGCACCGGTGGTCTTGTACACATCCACGCTGCGCAACAACTCCGCCGGCACATCCGCCAACTCCATGTCGCGCCCCACCGTGGTGAAGACATTGCGCCCGTCCAGCGTGGTGATGACGTTCGGCAGGCCACGCACCAGCACCTGGCCCACTTCGCCGCCGGCACGCGCCACCTGCACACCGGTCACCCGCTGCAGAGCCGCCGCAACACTATTGTCGGGCAGCTTGCCGATGTCCTCGGCCACGATCGAATTGCTGATCTCCTTGTGCGCCTGCTTGGTGGAAATGGCGCTTTCCACGCTGCTGCGCACGCCGCGCACCTGCACCGCATCCAGCGTGGAGGTTGGCTGCGCGGTGGCTGGCTGCGCAGCGGCAGTGCCGGGAGGTGCGGCCTCCTGCGCGTGCACGCCTGCGCTGAGCAGCAGCGCGATCGACAACGCCAACGGGTGGCGTATTGCGCGTCTGCAATGCACAGGCAATCCGCAGATAAGTGGGGGCATGACATTCTACTGAAGCCGGCTGCAGGTATGGCGCACTGCACGTGCTGCGTTCGGCGATGGGTGGACGAACCAGGCGCGAGCGCGCAACTGGCGCCACACCGGTAAGCGCTGGATTACAGCCACGTACCGGCCTAAGCCATGTGATCGGCACATGCACATCCAGCGTGATCCGCACGCGCTCTTCATGCCGGCCACTCGCATGCTGCGCAACACACAGGTGCGTCATCGGACGGAGGCTTTGCGCGACAATGGCCGCATGAGCCACGACCTCTCTCCTGCCCGAGCCCGTGCCCGCGCCTTGCGCGGCGCCTTGCTGATCGATATCCGCCAGCCGCACGAACGCGTCAGCGGCCAGGCCGAAGGCGCGCTTGCCATCGCACAGGCCGATCTGGAGCAGGCACCGGCGCAGCATCTGCCCGACCGCGATCGCGACATCCTGCTGATCTGCCAGAGCGGCAAACGCTCCGCACAGACCGCCGCGCAGCTGCGCGAGCAAGGCTATCCGCACGCGCTGTCGGTCCTCGGCGGCACCACTGCCTGGTCGCGCGACGGGCTGCCGCTGGTACGGCCGACGCTGCCGTCAGACGAAACGGATTTCCTGGAACGCTACTCACGGCATCTGCGCCTGCCGCAGGTGGGCATCGACGGGCAGCAGCGCCTGGCGCGCGCGCGTGTTCTGCTGATCGGTGCCGGTGGGCTCGGTTCGCCGGCCGCGTTTTATCTTGCCGCCGCTGGCGTCGGGCACCTGCGCATGGCCGATGACGATGTGGTGGATCGCAGCAATCTGCAGCGCCAGATCCTGCATACCGAAGACAGCGTCGGGATGGCCAAGGTGGTGTCGGCCGCGCAGCGCATCGCCGCGTTGAATCCGCGGGTGCAGGTCGACGCCATCCAGACGCGCGTGACCGCCAGCAACATCGAGGCCCTGCTGCAGGACGTCGATGTGGTGGTGGATGGCGCCGACAATTTCGCGGCGCGCTATTTGCTCAACGACGCCTGCGTGAAGCTCGGCAAGCCGTTGGTGTATGGCGCGGTGCAACAGTTCGAAGGGCAGTTGAGCGTGTTCGATGCCGGACGCCACCGCGGGCAGCTGCCGTGCTACCGCTGCCTGTTTCCCGAACCGCCGCCGCCGGAGTTCGCACCCAGTTGCGCCGAGGCCGGTGTGCTCGGTGTGCTGCCCGGCGTGATCGGCCTGTTGCAGGCGACCGAGGCGATCAAGCTCTTGCTCGGGCTCGGCGACAGCCTGGCCGGGCGCCTGCTCAGCTTCGACGCATTGGCCATGCGCTTTCGCGAGATCCGCCTGCCGCCCGATCCGCAGTGCCCGGTGTGCGCACCAGGCACGGCATTTCCCGGCTATGCCGACTACGCCACCTTCTGCGGCACGCCAGCCTGACGCACGGCGGTTAAAGCGCGTAAGGAATCACCCGCACCACCTCGCCCGCTTCGTAGTGACGCGCCGGCTCCGGCAGCACGATCAATACGTTGCTGTCGGCCGCGCCGCGCAGCAGATGCGAGGCGTCGCCACGGTGGGGCGTTGCGACCAGGCGGCCATCGGCGCCACAGTCCAGCCGGCCGCGCAGAAACTCCAGGCGTTCGTGGCGCTTGTCCCAGGGCGCCGACAAGGCCGCATGCCACACCGGCCGCGGCTCGCTGCGGCTCTGCAGGGCATCCAGCAGCGGCACGCCGTAGGCGATCAACGTCGCCAGCACCGACACCGGGTTGCCCGGCAGGCCCAACACCAGGCAGCGGCCGATCTGCCCCAACACCGCCGGCATCCCCGGGCGCATACGCACGCGCCAGAAATGGATCTGCCCCAATTCCTGGATCAGGCGAGGCAGATAGTCCTTTTCGCCAGCCGACACGCCGCCACAGGTGATCACCACATCGAAGGCCGCCGCCGCATCTTCCAGCATGGTGCGGATGCGCTGCGGATCGTCCGGCAAGGTTGGCCACGCGGTCGGCGCATAGCCCAGTGCCCGCAGCTGCGCCATCAACATGTCGCGGTTGCTGTTGTAGATCTGCCCCGGCCCCAGCGGCATGCCCGGCTCCACCAGCTCGTCACCGGTCGCCAGCACCGCAATGGTCGGGCGCGGCGCCACCGCAAGCCGCGACACGCCCAGCGCAGCGGCAAGGCCAATCCGCGCCGGGGTAAGGACCTGGCCGGGCTGGATCACCAGATCGCCCGCGCGCACGTCGCTGCCCGCCAGCCGCACCGCCGCCCCCAGTGTCGGGTGCGTGCGCAGGTGCACCAGACCTGCCTGCTCGTCGGCGTCTTCCTTCGGCACCACGGTGTCGGCACCGGCCGGCAACGGCGCGCCGGTGGTGATGCGCAGGCAGTGTCCGGCAGTCAGCGTGCCGCTCCAGGAGTCGCCGGCAAACTGCTCGCCCACCAGCTGCAGGCGCACGTCCTCGCCCAGCGTATCGGCGTGACGCACGGCAAAGCCGTCCATTGAGCTATTGGCGAACGGCGGCAGCGACAGTGGCGCGATCAGGTCGGCGGCGGAGATCCTGCCGTCGGCACGCGAGGTGGCGATGTTTTCGTCGGGCAGGCGGTTGTTGGCCGCCACGGCGCGGAGAATCTCCAGTGCCCGTGCGTAAGGAATGCGGGAGGGATAGTCGGTCATGGCGCGCAGGATACCAGCGCGCCGTGCCGGCTTACTTGCCCTTGACGTGCCGCATCAGGCGACGCTTGCGCGCAATCTGCCGATCGGAGAGCGGATTCTTCTTGCCCTCGTACGGGTTGGCACCCTCGCGGAAAATGAAACGCACCGGCGTGCCGACCAGCTTGAAGCGCTTACGGAAGAAGTTTTCCAGATAACGCTTGTACGACTCCGGCAGCACCTTCAGGCGCGTGCCATGCACGATGAAGGTGGGCGGATTGGCGCCACCGGGATGCACGTAACGCAGCTTGGAGACATGCCCGCGAATGCTCGGCGGCGGATTGGTCTCGTAGGCAATTTCCAGCGCCTGGTTCACTTCGCTGGTGCTGAACTCATGCGTGGCCGATGCATGCGCACGATGGATCGCCTGAAATAGCTCACGCATGCCCGAGCCGTGCAACGCGGAGATCCGCACTGCCTCGGCCCAGTTCACAAAGCCCAGCTTGCGCGACAACAGGTCTTCGGCTTGGGCACGCTGATAGTCGCTCTGCCCATCCCACTTGTTGATCGCCACCACCAGTGCGCGGCCCGCATCGAGAATCGCACCGAGAATGGTCGCGTCCTGATCGGTTACGCCTTCGGTGGCATCCAGCATCAGCACCGCGACCTGGCATTGCTCGATCGCCTGCAGCGTCTTGAACGCGCTGAACTTCTCGACCGCCTCTTCCACCTTGCCGCGGCGACGCAGGCCGGCCGTGTCGATCAGGCGGTACTGGCGCCCGTCACGCTCCAGGTCCACGGCGATCGAATCGCGCGTGGTGCCCGGAACTTCCGACGCGATCATCCGCTCCTCACCCAGCAGGCGATTGACCAGCGTCGACTTACCCACGTTCGGACGGCCCACGAATGCAATACGCACGCGCGCGGGGTCGTTATCGAGCAGTTCGCCCGCGCCTTCTTCCGGCAAACGCGCGCCGACTTCTTCCAGCAGGTCGTCGATGCCCTGCCGATGCGCGGCCGACAGCGCCACCACATCGGAGAAGCCATAGCGCGAAAACTCCGAACGCACCGATTCTTCATCGGTACCGTCGATCTTGTTGATCACCAGCACGGTCGGCCGGGCCAGCTTGCGCAGCCAGGCCAGGATTTCGTCGTCCAGCGACGAGGCGCCCTCGCGGCCATCGACCACGAACAACACCAGATCGGCTTCGCCAGCCGCAGCACGTGCCTGGCGCGCGGTGGCTCCAGCCAAGCCCTCTTCGTCGCCGGCGATACCGCCGGTATCGACCACGATGAAGGGTTGTTGCTCATCGAGCCGGCAGACGCCGTAGTTACGGTCGCGGGTGACGCCAGGCTGGTCATGGACCAGCGCGTCGCGGGTGCGCGTCAGCGCATTGAAGATGGTGGACTTGCCGACATTGGGCCGTCCAACCAGGGCGACCAGGGGCAGCATCGCAAGGTCCTTATTGTGCCAACCGGAAGGCGGTGATATCGCCGTCGGTATTTTGTACCAGCAGAATGCCATCGACGACCAGCGGCTGTGCCAGCAGCGTGTCGCGTCCAGCGCGAGCGCGCGCGGCCAGAGCACCGTCGCTGAGTTTCAACCAGTGCAGGTAGCCCTTGTAATCCCCCACCACGGCGTAATCACCCTGAATGGCCACACCGGTCAACGAGCGGCGTGCAAGCGCAGCCTGCGACCACATCGCCGCACCGCTGGACTTGTCCAGGCCCCACACCGAACCGGCGTTGTCGGCCACCACCACCACGCTGGACGACACGCCCGGACCACCGGCACCGCCGTGATCGCGTGTCCACAGCGGACGGCCACTGGGGCCTTCCAGGGCGAGGGTTTCGTTCTTGAAGCTGGTCGCATACAGGGTGGTGCCATCCAGCACCGGGGCGCCGTCCACGTCGGACATGCGCTCCAGCTCGGTACGGCCTTCCGGCACGCCGATGGCCTGTTCCCACAACGGGCGGCCATCCTGCAGCGCCAGGGCGCTCAGGGTGCCGACATCGTTGCCGACAAACACCACGCCCGGGCCGGTCACGATCGGCGCATTACCGCGCACCGACAGGGTCGGACCTTCCTCGGCATGGAACCAGCGGCGCTCGCCGGTGGCTGCATCGAACGCGCTCACGCGGCCGTCGTTGCTGCGCACCAGCACCAGGCTCTGCGCGATGGCAGGCGCGGCGATGACTTCGTTCGGTACCTTGGCCCGCCACTTCTCGGTGCCATCTGCCTGATTCAGTGCGATCACGTCACCGGACAGCGTGCCGATTACCACCAGGCCCTCGCCCACACCCGGACCACCGGACAGGCGCTGCTTGAACTTGCGATCGTTGCGCTCTTCTTTCTTGGGCTTGTATTCCCACACGCGCTTGCCGGTCTGCAGATCCAGCGCCTGCACGCCACCGGTGATGGCGGCGGCATACACCTTGCCATCGGCCACGGCCGGACGCTGACGCACACCGATGTGCCCCTCGCCCTTGCCCACGCCGGTGGACCACAGCTTGTCGACCTTGACCGAAGGCTCGAACTTGACCAGTTCGGCCGGTTCCTGCGCCTTCTTGGCAGCCGCGTCCTTGCCTGCGAACCAACCCTTGACGGTGCTGCACCCCGCCAGCGACATGCCCATCAGGGCGATCAATGCAACGCGCTTGTACATATCAACCTGCTTCATCAAATCGGCTCCGCCGGATCGGGCACGGTGCCGCCCACATCCATCAGCTTGGTTTCCAGCAGGCGGCGCTGCGGCGATGCCACATCCACCGTTGCCAGTGCCTTGGTATAGAGCGCGCGTGCTTCGTCGCGCTTGCCCTGCTTCACCAGCGCATCGGCGCGGATTTCCAGGCTGGTGTGATCTTGCGCATCGGCCAGCAGCTTGATCGCCTCATCCGGCTTGCCGCTGTCGGTCAGCACGCGCGCCAGGCGCTGCTGCACGATCTGCTTGAGCTCGCCTTCGGCGGGCACATCACGCAATGTCTTGATCGCTTCGGCGGTCTTGCCGGCATCCATCTGGGCCTTGGCCAGGCGCAGCGCAGCGAGCTCGGCATAAACGCCACCCTTGCCGTCGTCCAGCGCCACGATGTCCTTGGCGGCCTTGTCCAGGTCCTTGCCCTGGATGGACTTGACCACGGCCTCGTAGCGGGCATTGGCTTCCACCGACGCGGTCGTGTTGCGCTTCTGCCACCACTGCCACCCCAGGATCAGGGCCAGTCCCAGCAGGACTCCGCCAATCAGACCCGCACCATTCTTTCTCAACCAGGAACGAACCCGTTCACCTTGTTCGTGTTCGTCGAGCAGATCGTCGATCGCCATGCGTACTCTCGCTCCGCCACCTGCAGGCGCGGAACATCAAAAGGGGAAAATGAAAAACCGCAGTCCGCTTCTATTCGGAAGCAGGCACCACGGAGCCGTCGGAGGATACCGCAAAACGTGCCACGTTAGCGCGCTGGAACGGCTTCACGTCGACGATACTGCCGCCCTGCTGAACCTCTACCGCCGACGCATTGCCCAGCACCACACGGCCGATCTGGCCCGGTGAATAGGTGCGCTGCTCGCCGGCACGGATCAACGCTTTTTCCACCGCGCTGCCATCCGGTGCCAGGATCTGCACCCAGCTGTCACCGCTGAAACGCAACGACAACGTGCCAGCACTGCTGGCGGCCGGGGCCTCGGCAGCAGGGGCGGCCCGCGGCACCGGCGTCATCGAAGCGATATACGGCGCCGGTTGTTCACGCGGCACGGAGGACGGCGGCTCGGCAGTCCGCGCGGGCGTGCCGGTCTTGGCAGCATCCGGCATGCTGTCCAGCGACACGGTGCTTGGCCCCTGGCCATCCAGGTGCGAGCGCGTGGCGTACCACACCGGCACTGCGAACACGCCGGTGATCACGACGTACATCGCCTTGCGAGCGGTGCTTTCCAGAATCCGCCGGGCACGCGGGGTATGCGTGTGACTGACCAGCTTGACCGGTTCAACCGGCGCAATCGTGGTTTGCTGCAGCAGCGGATCGAGATCGACACGCAGCAGGCGCGCGTAGCTGCGCAACTGGCCGCGCACGAAGACCGGCGCGCCGAGGCGCTGCCATTCTTCTTGTTCGAGCGAACGCACCACGTGGGCCGGCATGTGCAGCTTGCCTGCCACATCGTCCACGCTCAGACCTGCCGCTTCGCGCGCGTCGCGCAACTGCTGCCCGCATCCCTTTTCCTGCTCGAAAGGATTCGGATTGGAATCACTGATCACAATGCATTGGCCCCAGGAGTAGCGGTCGCTGCGTCAGGAAATTCCTTGACCAACCGCTGTTGATAACGGCCGGCAGCTACCATGTCGCCGAGCCCTTGCTCAATCTGAATGGCGAGTTGTAACACGGAAGCAGTTGCCGGTGCAGCCGCGAGCCGTCGTTCGACGAATGCGCGGGCTTCGAAAAAGCCTTTACGCTGAACTTCATAACGCGCCATGGATTCAAGCGCATAGGCGTTGGTGGGTTCCAGATCGAGCGCTTTGCGCAAATCGCGCACGGCACGCTCCGGCTGACCCGCCTGCAAGGCGCAGCCACCTGCATTGGCCAAGGCAGGCGCCGGCGCGTAGGTCTGGTCACCGAGTGCACGATCAAACCATGCAAGCGACTCAGCCGCCTTGCCATTGCCGCACAACCAGGCGCCATAGTTGTTGAGCACATCACCGCGCTGCGGTGCCAGTTCGGCGGTACGGCGATAGGTGTCGCCTGCAGCGAGATTGCCCTGCCCCTGTTGAATCACGCCCAGGAACATCAGCGCATCGATCGAGTTGGGCGTCTTCTTCAACACGTCGCGCACTAGCTGCTCTGCAGCGGCGTAATCGCCGCTCTGCATGCGGTTGTTGGCGAGCCCCAGCTTCTGCTCCAGTGCCAGGCGATCGCGCGTGGCCGAGCTGTCACGGAAATCGTAATTGGGCGCAACCTGCTCAACACTCCTGATCTTGCCAGGCTTCGCATTGCGCCCGCCGCAGCCAACCGCGCTGAGCGCGATCACTGCGGCCGCCATTAACGCGATATCACGCTGCCGCATCTCGATCGGCCTGCCCTTCCAATGTGCGGCGGAATTCCGCCTGGCGACGGGTCCGGTCCATGACCTGGCCCTTGAGCTGACCACAGGCTGCATCGATATCGTCGCCACGCGTGCGGCGTACCATCGTCAGCACCTGCGCATCGAGCAGGATCTTCTGGAATGCGCGGATCTCGGTTTCGCCAGAGCGCTCGTAGCGGGTGCCGGGAAACGGGTTGAACGGAATCAGGTTGACCTTGCCGGCATCCTTGGACTGCACGGCGTTGTCGAACTGCCGCATCAGCCGGGCAAGCTGACGCGCATGCTCGGGCTGGTCATTGATGCCCTTCATCAAGGTGTATTCAAACGTCACCGAGTCGCGCTTCTTGTTGCCGCGCAGGTAGCGCGCGCACGACTCCATCAACTCGGCGATCGGGTACTTCTTGTTCAACGGCACCAGTGACTCGCGCAGTGCATCGTTGGCGGCATGCAGCGAAACGGCCAGCGACACGTCGCTTTCGGTGGCCAGCCGGTCGATCATCGGCACCAGGCCCGAGGTGGACAGCGTCACCCGCTTGCTGGCCAGGCCGTAGCCCAGATCGTCGCGCATCACGCTCATCGCGCGCACGACGTTGTCGAAATTCATCAGTGGCTCGCCCATGCCCATCATCACCACGTTGGTGAGGCGACGCTGCTGGTGCGGCACGTTGCCCAGATGGCGCGCGGCAACCCAGACCTGCCCGATGATCTCGGCGGTGGTGAGGTTGCGGTTGAAGCCCTGGGTGGCGGTCGAACAGAAGGTGCAGTTCAAGCCGCAGCCGACCTGGGAGGACACGCACAGCGTGCCGCGGCCCTTGTCCGGGATGTAGACCGTCTCGATCGCATTCTTGCCGTCGGTCCCCATGGCCAGCAGCCACTTGTGGGTGCCGTCGGTCGACGGTTTGTCGAACACGACATTCGGGACGAGGACCTCGGCGTGCTGGTGCAATTTCGCGCGCAGCGCCTTGCCGAGGTCCGTCATCTGGTCGAAATCAGTGACGTAGCGATGGTGAATCCACTTCATCACCTGATGGGCACGGTAGCGCGCCTCGCCGAGCGTGTCGGCGAAGAAGTGCTCCAGTCCCTCGCGGTCGAGGTCGAGCAGGTTCTGCTTGTGCACCGTTGCAGCCGGGACGGGAACGTCCAGCAACACGGAGGGGATCGCGACCTCATTCACGACTCGACTCTCTCGGCCTCAGCGCGAGACCACTTCAGTTGCAGCAAAGAAATACGCGACTTCGTTGGCAGCATTCTCGACCGAGTCCGAGCCGTGGGCGGCGTTGGCATCGATCGAATCAGCGAAGTCGGCACGGATGGTGCCCGGTGCGGCGTCCTTCGGGTTGGTGGCGCCCAGCAGGTCGCGGTGTGCGGCGACGGCGTTCTCGCCTTCCAGCGCCTGGATCATCACCGGGCCGGAGATCATGAACTCGACCAGCGCGTTGAAGAACGGACGCTCGCGGTGCACGGCGTAGAAGCCTTCGGCTTCGCGGCGCGACAGCTGCTTGTACTTGGCGGCCACGACCTTCAGGCCAGCCTTCTCGAAGCGGCTGTAGATTTCACCGATGACGTTCTTGGCGACGGCGTCGGGCTTGATGATGGACAGGGTGCGCTCCAGCGCCATGGGAGAATCTCCGTTGGACGGGCCACTGAAGGCCCGAGGTTATCATGAAAAAAACCCGCGCCAAAACGCGGGCTTAGCCTTCTTTGCGATGGTCAATTCTATCCCGTCGTCCTTACCTTTGCATACCAGGCCCTGAATCGTGCTGCAGTGCGGCATGACCATGGCGTCGGCGAGCCCGTAGACTCAAACAATCGTTTGATTGAGCGCCACGCCTGTCCATGCCCAAGCCCGCCCACTTCTCGACCAAGGACCGCATCCTCAGCGCGGCCGAGGAGCTGTTCGCCCAGCACGGATTCGCCGGCACCTCGCTGCGCCAGCTCACCACCCAGGCCGACGTCAACATCGCGGCGGTCAATTACCACTTCGGCTCCAAGGAAAACTTGGTCAACGAGGTGTTTCGCCGGCGCATGGACGAGATGACCACGGCGCGGTTGCAGCAGCTGGAAGCGGCGAAGAAGTCGCAGCCCGGCGAGCTCACGGCTGTGCTCGCAGCTTTCGTCGAGCCGGCGCTGGCAATGGCGCAGGACCGCCAGAACGGCGGCGCCTTCGTCCGCGTGATCGCACGCGCCTATGCCGAAAAGAACGACAACTTGCGCAAGTTCCTATCCGACCACTACGGCCATGTCTTGCGCGAATTCGGCAAGGCCATCGCCGGCTGCGTACCGGGCCTGAGCAAGGAAGAGCTGTACTGGCGCCTGGACTTCCTCGCCGGTGCGCTGACCTATGCCATGGCCGATTTCGGTCTCATCAAGCGTCCGCCGGGCGTCAGCGAGGCCGACCACCGTGCGCGTGCCGCGCGCGAACTCATTCGTTTCGCCGAACCCGGTTTCCGTGCTCATTCCACACCGTAAACGTTCCACAAGAGGCTTATCGCTATGTCCAATCCGTTGCTAGTCCGTCGTGCCGCCGTGCTCGGTGCCGGCGTCATGGGCGCGCAGATCGCCGCGCACCTCACCAATGCCGGTGTCGATACCGTGCTGTTCGACCTGCCTGCCAAGGAAGGTCCCGTCGACGGCATCGTGCTCAAGGCGATTGCCAATCTCGGCAAGCTCAGCCCCGCCCCGCTCGCCAGCAAGGCGCTGGCCGAGGCGATCACACCGGCCAACTACGAGAGCGGCCTGGAACAGCTGCGCGACTGCGACCTGATCATCGAGGCGATCGCCGAGCGGATGGACTGGAAGCAGGACCTGTACAAGAAGATCGCGCCGTTCGTGTCCGAGCATGCGGTGCTGGCGTCCAACACGTCCGGCCTTGGCATCAACAAGCTCTCCGACGTACTGCCGGAGCAATTGCGCCATCGCTTCTGCGGCGTGCATTTCTTCAACCCCCCGCGCTACATGCACCTGGCCGAGCTGATCCCGGCCAAGGGCACCGACAAGGCCGTGCTCGAAGGTCTCGAAGCCTTCCTGGTGACCACGCTCGGCAAGGGCGTGGTGTACGCCAAGGACACGCCCAACTTCATCGGCAACCGCATCGGCGTGTTCTCGATCCTGTCCACCATCCATCACACTCAGGAATTCGGACTGGGGTTCGATGAAGTGGACGGCCTGACCGGCCCACTGGTCGGGCGCCCGAAGTCGGCGACCTACCGTACCTCCGACGTGGTGGGCCTGGACACCATGGCGCACGTGATCAAGACCATGGGCGACACCCTGCCGGACGACCCGTGGCACCAGTATTTCAAGTCGCCCAAGTGGCTGGATGCGCTGATCGGCAAGGGTGCGCTGGGCCAGAAGGTCGGCGCCGGCATCTTCCGCAAGGTCGGCAAGGACATCGTGGTGCTGGATCTGGAAAAGCAGGATTACCGCGCCGCCGATCGCACTGCCGCATCCGAGGTGGTGGAGATCCTCAAGATCAAGAACCCGGCGGAAAAGTTCGCCAAGCTACGCGAAAGCCAGCACCCGCAGGCGCAATTTTTGTGGTCCACGTTCCGCGACCTGTTCCACTACAGCGCCTACCATCTGGCCGATATCGCCGAGACCGCGCGCGATGTGGATCTGGCGATCCGCTGGGGCTACGGCTGGTCGCTCGGCCCGTTCGAGACCTGGCAGGCCGCCGGCTGGAAGCAGGTGGCGCAGTGGATTGCCGAAGACATCTCCAACGGCAAGAGCATGAGCAGTGCACCGCTGCCGAACTGGGTGTTCGACGGCCGCGATGGCGTGCATGCGGCCGAAGGCTCCTACAGCCCGGCGCGCGATGCCAAGCTGCCGCGTTCGGCGCTGCCGGTGTACAAGCGCCAGCGCTTCCCCGATCCGCTGCTGGGCGAGCAGTTCTCGCCGGGCGAGACGGTGTTCGAAAACGACGGCGTGCGCATGTGGCACGACGGCGATGACATCGCCGTGGTCAGCTTCAAGACCAAGATGAACACCGTGTCCGACCACGTGCTCAACGGTCTGCAGGAAGTCGTCGGCCGCGCCGAGAAGGACTTCGCCGGCCTGGTGATCTGGCAGCAGAAGGAGCCCTTCTCCGCCGGTGCCGATCTGGCCGGCGCACTGGGTCTGCTGCAGGCCGGCAAGGTGGACGCGTTCGAAGCGCTGGTCGCCAACTTCCAGGCCACCAGCCAGCGCATCAAATATGCGCAGGTGCCGGTGATTTCGGCCGTGCGCGGCCTGGCGCTGGGCGGCGGTTGCGAGTTCCAGATGCATAGCGCCAAGACCGTGGCCTCGCTGGAAAGCTATATCGGCCTAGTCGAAGCCGGCGTCGGTCTGCTGCCGGCCGGTGGCGGCCTGAAGGAGATCGCGGCGCGGGCCTCGGTGGCTGCAGGTCCGGGCGGCGATGTGTTCGCCGAACTGAAGAAGACCTTCGAAACCGTCGCGATGGCCAAGGTCTCCAACTCGGCAGTCAACGCCCAGGAGCTGGGTCTGCTGCGCACCACCGACAAGATCGTCTTCAACAGCTACGAGGCACTGCACATCGCCAAGTCCGAAGCGCGTGCGCTGGCCGAAGGAGGCTACCGCGCCCCGCTGCCGGCACGCCGCATCCAGGTCGCCGGCGACGTCGGCATCGCCACCTTCAAGATGCTGCTGGTCAACATGCTGGAAGGCCGCTTCATCAGCGAATACGACTACGAAATCGCCACCCGCATCGCCACGGTCGTTTGCGGCGGCGAAGTCGATCGCGGCGCGCTGGTGGACGAAGAATGGCTGCTCAAGCTGGAGCGCAAGCACTTCGTCGAACTGGCCCAGCAGGAAAAGACCCAGGCGCGGATCGGGCACATGCTCAAGACGGGTAAGCCGTTGAGGAACTGAGAATCGGAAGTGGGGAATCGGGAATGGGTAAAAGCCCAACCGACTCCCCGCTTCTCCCATTTATTCTGCCGGGCGATGAAGATGGCGAACCCAGGCGAATCCGCAGTTGCGATTCCCGATTCCCCATTCTCGATTCCCGGCTATCGGAGATAGCCATGAGCAAGCAGATTCAAGAAGCCTACATCGTCGCCGCCACCCGTACGCCGGTCGGCAAGGCGCCGAAGGGCGTGTTCCGCAATACCCGTCCCGACGACATGCTGGCGCACGTGCTGCGCGCGGTGGTCGCGCAGGCGCCGGGCATCGACTTGTCGCGCATCGACGACGCCATCATCGGCTGCGCCATGCCCGAGGGCGAGCAAGGCATGAACGTGGCGCGCATCGGCGTGCTGCTGGCTGGCCTGCCCAATACCGTCGCCGGCCAGACCATCAACCGCTTCTGTTCGTCCGGCATCCAGGCCGTGGCGATGGCCGCCGACCAGATCCGTCTGGGTAATGCCGACCTGATGCTGGCCGGCGGTACCGAGTCGATGTCGATGGTGCCGATGATGGGCAACAAGGTCGCCATGTCGCCGAGCGTGTTCGCCGACGACCATGTGGCCATTGCCTATGGCATGGGCATCACCGCCGAGAAGGTGGCCGAGGAGTGGAAGGTGTCGCGCGAGGATCAGGATGCGTTTGCGCTGGCCTCGCATCAGAAGGCGATCGCGGCGATCGCGGCGGGCGAGTTCCGCGACGAGATCACCCCGTACGAGATCCACTCGCATCAACCCGACCTGGCTGGCAACGTGATCGCGCTGCGCAAGCGCCTGTTCGACACCGACGAAGGCCCGCGCCCGGACAGCTCGCTCGAAGGCCTGGCCAAGCTGCGCCCGGTGTTCCGCAACGGCCAGTTCGGTGGCAGCGTCACCGCCGGCAACTCCTCGCAGATGAGCGATGGCGCCGGTGCGGTGCTGCTGGCCTCCGAGCAGGCGATCAAGGATTACGGCCTGACCCCGCTTGCCCGTTTCGTCAGCTTCTCGGTCGCCGGCGTGCGCCCGGAAGTGATGGGCATCGGCCCGATCGCGGCCATTCCCAAGGCGCTCAAGCAGGCCGGCCTGACCAAGGACCAACTCGACTGGATCGAACTCAACGAAGCCTTCGCCGCGCAGGCCTTGGCGGTCATCCGCGATAGCGAACTGGACCCGTCCAAGGTCAACCCGCTGGGTGGCGCGATCGCCCTCGGCCATCCGCTGGGCGCGACCGGCGCGATCCGTGCCGCAACGCTGGTGCACGGCCTGCGCCGCCGCCAGCAGAAGTACGGCATGGTCACCATGTGCATCGGCACCGGCATGGGCGCGGCGGGCATCATCGAAGCGCTGTAGGCACGGGTTTGACGAGATCGGCCACAGTGTCGATCTCGCGAACGCGATCAGCAGTGACCGAAGGCGTGCGCAAGCACGCCTTCTTTATGCCCAACTGCGACCCATCGTCGGCGGGAGGTGCGCTGCGAGCGGAATCGCTTGCACCAGTCCACATCTGCGGTGGGTGCGCCGCTTGCACCTTGCTGCGCTCTTTTTAGCGACCGCAGCGCTCGGCTGCATCAATGCCGCACAGTCCGAGATAACCGCCGCACGCAATGCGCAGCCCGGAAGCCTTCGCCGGCAACCTTCAGCACCTAAACAAAGGCGCAATGCCTAGCGCGCCACCAGCCACTGGCCTGTCCGCGCACCCACAAACACCAGCACCAGCCCGGCCACCAGCGTCACTGCCAGATACACGCCGATCATCGTGGACCGATCGGTGCGCGAAAACACCAGGCATTCCATCATCAGCGACGAGAACGTGGTCAGTCCGCCGATCACGCCGACGATCAACAAGGCCCGCAGCGGCCAGCTCGATGGTCCGCGCGCATCCAGCCAGACCAACAACACCCCCGCGACGAATGAACCGACCAGGTTGACCGTCAGCGTTCCCCACGGAAAACCGGTACCGAAGCGCTGGATCAACGATGTACCAATCGCGAAACGCAGACCGGAACCCAGCGCGCCGCCCGTCATCGCCAGCAGCAGCTGTTGCCACCACACCGGTGCGTTCATGCGTGTACCCCGCTATCGGGGAAAGTCTTCGAAGAAATAGCGTGCGACATCGGCGTCATCCATCCTGAGTCAAGAAGCGATGCCGGGGCACGGACCCGCCGCCTCGGCGGGGGTGGCAGGCATCATCAGCGCGCAGAGTGCGTGCGGTTCAAGGAGGAATGCCATCTCCTGTGCGGGCGATTATGCCGTGGGTTTGCCGGCCTTGTCAGCCCGTGCCTGCGCGCGTGCCTCGCGCAACCGATCCAGCTTTTCTTTCAGCTTGATCTCCATCCCGCGCGGCACCGGGTTGTAGTACACGCGCTCGCCCATCGCATCCGGGAAGCCGGTCTGATCCAGCGCGATGCCGCCCTCGGCATCATGGTCGTACTGATAGTCCTGGCCGTAACCCAGCGTCTTCATCAGCTTGGTCGGCGCATTGCGTAGATGCAGCGGCACCTCTTGCGTACCGCTGGCACGCACTTCGGCCTTGGCCTGATTGAAGGCCGCATAGCCGGCGTTGGATTTGGCGGTGCTGGCCAGGTACAGCACCAGCTGCGCGAAGGCCAGCTCGCCTTCCGGACTGCCGAGACGCTCGTAGATGTCCCAGGCCTCCAGCGCCATGCTCTGCGCGCGCGGATCGGCCAAGCCAATATCCTCGATCGCCATGCGGGTCAGCCGCCGCGCCAGATACGCCGGGTCGCAGCCACCATCGAGCATGCGCGTCAACCAGTAAAGCGCTGCATCCGGGTTGGAACTGCGTACGGATTTATGCAACGCCGAAATCTGGTCGTAGAACTGCTCGCCGTTCTTGTCGAAGCGGCGCGTGCGGTCGGCCAGCACCTGCAGCAGCGTTCGCGGTGTGATCTCACCGCCCTCGCCCGTCGCCAGTTCCGCAGCAATTTCCAATAGCGTCAGTGCCCGGCGTACATCGCCGTCTGCGGCGCTGGCGATTTCAAGCAGCGATGCTTCACTGACCTGGATCGTCTCCTGGCCCAAGCCGCGCTCGGCATCGTGCAAGGCCCGTTGCAAGGCTTCGACGATGTCCTGCGGCGACACGCCTTCCAGCACATGCACGCGACAGCGCGACAGCAACGCAGAGTTCAACTCGAAGGATGGATTCTCGGTCGTCGCACCGACGAACAGGATGGTGCCGCGCTCGATGTGCGGCAAGAACGCATCCTGCTGCGCCTTGTTGAAGCGATGCACCTCGTCGACGAACAGCACGGTGCGTCGGCCGCTGGCGAACCGCTGCGCGGCCTCGGCCAGCACCTGGCGCACATCGGGCAATCCGGACAACACCGCAGAAATCGCCTTGAATTCGGCATCGGCATAGTGCGCCAGCAACAAGGCCAGCGTGGTCTTGCCGCAGCCCGGCGGGCCCCACAGGATCATCGAATGCACGCGCCCGGATTCGACCGCGCGCCGCAAGGCGCTATCGGCCGCAAGCAAGCGTTTCTGCCCGACCATCTCGTCGAGGGTACGTGGGCGCATCCGCTCTGCTAACGGCCCCATGGCGCTGCGATCAACATGCAGCAGATCGGGCGTGATCGAGTCGGGACGTTTGGCTTTGCTCACCCCTTCATTCTACCGCCTCTGTCGGCGGGACGTTCCACAATGCGGTGTTCGGCCATCGCTGGCAGAAATGCTGGCGTTCTCTTTCCAAGCGACCACTTCGCGCAGGTGCAATACCTAAAACGCGCAGCACAATAATGTTACCAAGTAACGAGTGACCGCATACAATCGCTTGCCGGCACCCCGCACCGGCCGCCAGCTGCGCCAGCGCGAGCGGCACGTTCAGCGTACGGATCCCACCATGCCTCGCATTCCGCTTCGTCCCTCTGTCATCGCCGCTTGCCTTCCAGGGATGGCCGAGACCATCTCGCATCCATCCAAACCTTCAGCGAAGCGGCAGACGCATAACAAATTGGCGACGCCCGACCCACGCGCGTTCGAGGCGGAACTGATCCAGGCACAGGAAGATCCGCTGGGTTGGTCAGAGACGCTGCGTGAGCAAGTCAGACAGGCAAGCGTCGTCGAGCCCGGATTGAAAGCCGCTCCCAAACGCAAACACGCTCTCCTGCGGCCCTGCAGGAAGGCCGCAGAGCGATTGGGCCTCAGCAGTGGTGCGCCAGAACCGCACGCGCGCCTGCTGCGCTATTCCTCGTTGCAGTGCGAGCGTGACAGACTAGCCGATCCATCGGATCGCAGCGCCAATGTCGCCCTTGCTCCGCACGCAGCCCCGCTGCTGTCGAATGCCACCCAGGATCTCAATGGAGCGCTGATAGCACGCCTTGAGCAATCCAACCACGACCTGGCCGCAGGGATCTCCCGGCGTCGCCAAGCCGAATTGAAGTACGCGCATGCACAAACGCTACACGCTGCACGCGAGCAGTTGGCGTTGAGAGCCCGGCGCGCCGCCAATCTCAGCGACAGCATCAATGTGCTGACGCGTGAACGCGCCGAACTGCTGCAGCAACTGCATGGATGCAATGTGCGAACTGATGCAGTGTCGGCGGCGATACACGATCTCGAGTCGAACATCGTCTCCGCGCGCGCTGCATTGAACGCGTTACCAGGCGTTCGGCAATCGCGCGCTGTCGTAGCGCGCACGGCGCCATCCGCGGCCAACGCGCATCAGGGCGAGGATCCCTCACACCTGCAGCGCGTCTGCACTCGGCTCGAACACGCAGTGCAGGATGCGCGCGCGCGCGGCGATGTGCTGGCCAAGACGGTCTTTTTCGGCCGCGGCTCGGCACAGGCAGCACAGGCAGAGCAAGCACTTGCGGATACTAATGCGGAGATCGATCAATTACGGAGCGCGTATGCACAAGCGCGCGATGCGTTGCGGTCAGATCCAGCAAGCAGCTCTGCCAACAGGCCGGCATCTCGCACGCTTGCGTCGGAACTTGTTGCAGAGCAAGACCGAGAAATCGAGGCACTGCGCACACGACTTGGGTACGACGAGAAGATGCTGACCCTGCAAGGTACGCATGCCGAGCGCTGCCGGCGGAATACGCGGCGCCTACAGGCACGCCTAGCCCAGGTCGACGCAAAACTGGAGCAGGCGCGGCATTCGTCGCGGATCAACACCGAGGAGTTGTGGCAGCAGGAACAGACCGTCAGCGTGCTGGAAGCAGCGGACGGCGACATGCAGCGCGGAGTGGAACATGCAGCCGCGCAGCTGCCGGCAGATGAGGCCCGGCCCGTAGCTTCCGATATCGTCGCCGACACCATGCAGACACTGCTCGACGTGCTTCCCGGCTTTCGCGAGGAAACGCTCGACCCCGTGAGTCGACAGGTTCTGCGCGTCTGGGCTGATGGCCTGCATGCTCGCAGCGCTGCGTTCGGGACCGAGGCCCTGCAGCCGGTCGACGCGTTGCGCATCGCCCTGCAGGCCTTATCGATCGCCAGCGGGGGCGATGCCACGGCGGCGGCCAACGCACTGCAACGCCTGAGCGTCGTGCAGATGCGTGAGCTGATTCCGCCGCCGCAGGTCTCCATCGCTGCCGAGGCGGTCCCGCCGATGGAGACCGTCACCGCCTGCGTCGGCCTGCTGGCCAGCGTGCCGCGCGGCATGCAGGTGCTTTCGCACATGCTGCGCGAAGAACCCACGCCTGCCTCCCGGGAATGGTTGGAGGCGGCGCAGGTCCATCTGCGTGCCAGCCACCGGCTTGCACTGACGCCGGACGCAGAACAGGCTGAACGCACCTGGCTGGGCGATGCGCAAATGGGAGCGCGCCATGCCGTGCACGGCGCTTCGCCGCTGCAGGGCCTGCAGTCTGCAACCGATGCCCAGCGCGGCGCATTTCATGCGTTCCGCAACGGCTACGAAACCACCCGGACAGGTTCACCCTATGCACGCGTCAACGCATGCCTGCAGATGTTTGCGCAATGGGCGGTAGCAGGCAGCAGAAGGCGGGGAAATAGCGACCTCAACCCCTTCAACGCGCTCGCACTGGGAATGAAGGTCGGCGCCTCCGAAGCGCTTCCCACCGCTGTGCGGCGTGCCAACGATGCTTTTCGCGAGGCGGCCGGCCACTTGACCAGCTGGCTCGTCGCGCGCCGCCAGATCCAACTGGCGGGCGGGCGAATGCCGTCACAGGACGAGCTGGCGATGCAGGCACTGTCGGAATACGCGCACTGGCTACCACACGAGCAGAACGCGACCGACCTGACCTTCACTGCCAAGGTACTGGGCACGATCGAGCGGCGCGCCCAGGAGCTTCAGCGCTCGGTGGCTGCCTCCGCGAGCGAGAGCGACGATCTGCAGCCGGCGGCGTGCCATCCGGCGATCGCATCCGCCTGGGTCGCATTACGCGCGGGCCGCATGCGTCTGCCGGAAACGCTGCGCCTGATCCAACGCGGCCTGCTCGACCACGCCGGACAGCCGACCGACATGCCGATCGGTGCAGCGCCCTTGGATGAAGAACTGGCGTCGGTCGCACGCAACCACTTCCATCAGGCCGTTGGTCATGCCAGCCGCTTTCTGCATGAGGGCGACACGTCCCGCGTCAGGTCGCCCCGCGCGCTATTCGAATGCCTGCGCAACCTGATGGAACGGCTGGAATGGCGCGACAAGCTGCGTATTACCGAACAACGTGTGATCGGACTCAATACGACGCCGCTATCGGCCGCGCTTGCGATCATCCCCAGCGGCCTGGGACTGAAACTCTCCGCGGGCGGTCAGACCAGTTCCGATCGCTCGGTGGAGATTTACATGGGACGCACCGGGCTGTCGCTGCAGATCGGGCGGCAGAAGGCGCGGCAGTTCAACGCCAGTACGGGCATTAGCGCGGGCGTGCTGCTGCCGGGCACCGAACGCGCGCCGGTGGGTATCACGGGCGCAGCCGAGTGGCGCATGAAAAAGGAATCGGGCATCGAGCATGGCGTGCAGATCCGCGTACCACGGCGGGGAAAGGGCCAGGAGCTGGAGCAGCGCGCGCAATTCCTGGCCATGTTTGAACACCTGCTGCAGCTCGCCGAGCAATCCGGCGGCGATGCAGGCCAGCTGACCGAGCGCGACTTTCTGGGGGAGCTACTGGCGCATCACCCCAGCATCACCGTTGGCTTGATCGGCCATGCCGAGCGCAACGCTTCGGCCACCGAGTCCAGCCTCAGCGTCGCTGCGGGCGTACGCGTGGGAAACATGGATGGCAAACCGCGTCGGGCCACCCTGGGCGCTTCGCTCGGCTTAAAAGCGCGCCGGGAAACCTCCCGTTCGCAGACGCCGATCGAAGGCTACATGACGATGGTACTGAAGGATTCGAGCGCGCAATCCAGGGTAGAGCTCGCAGGCCGCGCATCGGCCAGTGTCGTCGCTCAGCAGTGGACGCACCCAAGCATCGGCAACGCGCCGCCCACGCCAGTGGCACGGCTGTCCATGGCCACGCTCGATCTCGGCTATAGCAGAGAACTGCATTCGGCCGGCAGCAATACGTTCTCCACCTTGTGGATGTTCAACAACGAAATCGACCCTGTGCGCACGGATCGTGGCTTCGAATTCTTCGACTTCGCCTCATTCGAACGCGAAGTGAAACGCAACTGGCAGTTATGGACGCACTATGGAATCTCCAAACTGCAAGGCAAGGTCGACGACCAGCGGGTCTACATGGTGGCCGAGCGCCAATTGCAGGACTTCGTCGACCGGGTCCGCCTCCATATGCAAGACAACAAGTTCGCCTCGATGATCGTGGACTGGGTGTTACAGGCAGAGGCTGCACCGCGCCTGGACGCATTGCGCGCACAGGCCCAGCTATTACGGGTCGCCGGATGCGAAGCGCAAGCAGTGGAAGCAGATCGCGCCTTCGATGACCTGATCAGCCACCCAGGCATCTGGGAACCGACCATCCTGATCCTGCGCGAAAAAGGCAAGCGCCAGCGCGAGCGTGGCATCGACTTCTTCGTCAAACGCCAGACCAACCAAGCGGCGGAGGCGATGCGGACGGTCGGTCAATGGATCCCGTACGAGCCAGTCCCCTAGCTCTGCAGGCGTGGCCCCGAGGGGTGGGGTCTCCGCCAGGTCACGGTGACGGCTGCGCCCCTCGCAGGCACAACCGATCGTTGCACCTTGCCTTCATCACGTGCGTCCGCAGACGCATCTACTGCGCGTCGCCCACCACATCCACGCCCTTGCCCGGGGTGTAACGGAAAGTGTCGGCCGCGAATGCGGGGTTGCGCTTCCACCCGCTGAAGCTGATCGCGGTGCGCTGGCCGACTGCATCCACGACTTCCATCTTGGCCAGGCCGTCCTTGCCGAACCCCAGCGAGGCCATCTGGAAGCTGGCGTCGGTGTCGACCTTGGGCGTCAACGACAACCACTGCAGCCCATCGCGCGGCGCGGCTTCTTCGCTGACGTCGTACTGCTTGTCCAGACGCGTCGGATCGATCAATGCCACCAGCGGGCTGTTCTGTTCTTCGCTGCCTTGTGCGCGCACGGTGACCTGCTCCAGATCGGGGTCGAACACCCAGACCTTCTTGCCATCGGCCACGATCAACTGATTGTAGGGCTTGGCATATTCCCAACGGAACTGGCGCGGTGTTGCCAACGCAACCCGCCCGCTTGAATTTTCCTTGACCCGACCATTCGCGTCGGTCACGCGCTGGCTGAACTGTCCATCCAGCCCCTTCAAGCCACGCGTGAAGGTGTCCAGCTCCTGGCGCGCACCGGCAAAGGCGGTACTGGCGAACAGAGCAGTGGCAAGGACGGCATAACGGAGCTGGCGATGCATCGCGGTCTTCCAAAAGGACATGCGTCGATTCTGATGCTTCATAGATGAATGGGCGAGCGCTATTGCACGACATGTTCAGATGGCGGCGCTTGCGCGGCGATCCGGCTCAGTGCGCGGTCTGCACCTTGGACAAATCGCCGTACACGATCTGCCCGCGAAAGCCGCGCCGCACCTGCTGGTACAACTGGCGAAACGCACGGTAATCCTGTGGCTGGCACAACGCCTGCGGGCCACGCACGGCCGCACGCTGCAGGCGATGCACGGCGGTCACCGTCTGCCCATCGCGTGTCCAGTCGACCACGTATTCGCCAGCGGCATTGCGAAAGGTGCTGCTACGCGGGATCGCAATGATCGGCACCGTGCTGGGGAAAGTCACCACATAGGTCTCTTCGCGTACGCTGTCGTTGCAGTAGAACGGGGTCAGATTGTCTTCGGCCGAGGTGGTGGTGTAGATCGCGCGGATCGATTCGGCACCGGGCATGTCCGGCAAGGTCATTCCGCCGACCACCGAAAAATCCACCGCATCCTTCACCAGGAAGCTGTAGCGATAATTGAAGGGCGCATCCAGATCCAGCGGGTCGCCCTGGATCAGCAGATCGCCGGTGCCGTCGAAACCGGACTGGGCAAGGATCGACTCTTCGATCCGGTTGCGATTCTGCGCATTGAGCTGCACGAACATCGCGCGCAAGCCCACTTCGCCGGTCTGCCCGCTGTCGAGCGTGGTCATGCCCTGCAGGCCGCCCTGGGGCGTGAAGCGGTAGTCGGTGCGCGCGACGTAGCGATTGACCTTGCGGTCGTTCGGCGGCGTCTGCGTGACCTTGCCGTCGCGCGTATGCACCACCGGCGCGCCGAGATCGCCGGCCGGCAACTGGCCGAAGCGCGCGTACGGGTTGGTCGAATCGACATACAGATCGAATGCAGGGATGTAGGTGATGGCGTGATTGAAGCGGCCCAGCACCGGAATTTCAGGCAGTGTCGGGCCGCCCTCGGCGCCGATCAGCACCGGCGTGCTGGCGATGCCCTTGGCTGCAAGCAGAGCTTCCAGGATCACGGTGTGGTCTTTGCAATCGCCATAGTGGTTAGCCAGGATGCTATCGGCGCTGTTGGGTTCCAGCCCGCCATTGCCCAGATACACCGCCACATAGCGAATATTCCGCGCGACCCAGGCGTACAGCGCAGCTGCCTGCGCACGCGGAGCGTCGATACCGCGGGTCACTTCATCGGCCAGCGCCTGGATCGCCGGCGTCACCGCGGCAGCGCGCCCGCCCTTGACGTGATACGCCAGGCCCATCTGCGACCAGCTATCGAAGGTGCTGGCCATCAAGGTGGGGCTGAACTCCCAGGTCGCCGCGCTCCAGTTCTGGTTTTTCATCGGCGCGGTACGCTGGTAGCGCCACTCCCAGCGCGCTTGGTCGCCACGCACTACCGGCTTGTTACTGCCCTGCAGCCCGCGTGTGGAAAGATGCATCGGCAGCGACTTCGGTGCCACTAGCGTGACGACCGCATCGTCGTACTGCGCGAACACGCTGAAGGTCTCCCACAAACTAAAATAGCCTGGGAAATACGGTGTGTTCTGCGCCCGCCGCACCCGGTAGACGATGCGCGCGCCCGGCGCCAGATTCGGGAATACCACGACCTTGACCTTGCGGTCGGCATACATCGCCGCCGAGGCGCTGGAATAGCTTTCCTGGGTGTAGATCTTGTCGGCCGCCACATCCTGGCGCAGCCCTTCGGCCGTGACGGTATACGCCTGCAGCACGTCCAGCGTTTCCATCTTCTCGCTGTAGCTCAGTCGGACCTGACTGAACTGCTCCACCGCCGACTTTGTCTTGAGCAGGATCTCGTACTCGTCGGTCTCCACGCTGCTGGCGTCGGCGCGCACTTCGTAATCAGCGCGATAGCGCACGAAGCTGTAGTTGGTGTCGGCCTGCGTGCGTGCCGCAGCAGTGGGCGCTGGCCGTTGCTGGGCCTGCGCCTGGGCGAGCAACGGTACGCAGAGAAACAGCACGAACAACAACAAGGGACGATCCAACATGGGTCTCGGTCGCGGCAGGCCGGAGCGGCCCTCACTCACAGGGTAGCCGTTGTGCCCGGCAATGACAGGCACGGACTTCCAACAATGCCGCATTGCTGCACGCGGCGAGGTTCCTGAATCGAAAACGCACCAGTGGCAGCGTGCACCGATACCGCAGGCACTCACTTGGGCGGCGGCGGCGCCAGCACGGTGCGATCGCCGTTGTGCTCGGGCGGGCTGACCACTCCTGCCGCTTCCATCGCTTCGATCAGACGCGCGGCACGGTTGTAACCGATCTTCAAACGCCGCTGCACACCTGAAATCGAGGCACGCCGGGTCTCGGTGACGATGCGCAAGGCTTCGTCGTACAAGGGGTCGGATTCGTCGCCGCCACCGCCACTGCTTTCCGGCAAGCCGGTCGCACCCACCACGGTGCCATCGCCCATGGTCTGCACTTCGTCCAGCACGCCTTCGACGTAGGACACCGGCCCGCTGGCCTTGAGGTGTTCGACCACGCGGTGCACTTCTTCGTCGCTGACGAAGGCGCCATGCACGCGGTCCGGCAATGCGGTGCCCGGCGGCAGATACAGCATGTCGCCGTTACCCAGCAGCGCTTCGGCGCCGGACTGGTCCAGGATGGTGCGCGAGTCGATCTTGGAACTGACCTGGAACGCCACGCGGGTCGGGATATTGGCCTTGATCAGGCCGGTAATCACGTCCACCGACGGCCGCTGCGTCGCCAGGATCAGATGGATACCGGCCGCACGCGCCTTCTGCGCCAGACGGGCGATCAGCTCTTCGACCTTCTTGCCGACGATCATCATCATGTCGGCGAATTCGTCGATGAAGATGACGATGAACGGCAGCGTTTCCAGCGGACGCGGCGCCTCGCCCAGTTCCGGGTTCGGCTTGAACAGCGGGTCCATCATCGGCTGACCGGCGTCGATGGCGTCCTTGACCTTCTTGTTGAAGCCGGCCAGGTTGCGCACGCCCACCGCGCTCATCAGCTTGTAGCGGCGCTCCATTTCGGCCACGCACCAGCGCAGGCCGTTGGCGGCTTCCTTCATGTCGGTGACCACCGGCGCGAGCAGATGCGGGATGCCCTGGTAGACGCTCAGTTCGAGCATCTTCGGGTCGATCATCAGCATCCGCAGTTCCTTGTGCGAGGCCTTGAACAGCAGGCTCAGCACCATCGCATTGACCGCCACCGACTTGCCCGAGCCGGTGGTACCGGCGACCAGCAAGTGCGGCATGCGCGCCAGGTCTGCCACAGTCGGCCGGCCGGCGATGTCCTTGCCCAGGGCCAGCGTCAGCGGGCTGGCCGACTTGTCGTACTCCTTGGAGCGCAGCAATTCGCTCAGGAAGATCATCTCGCGGCTGACATTGGGAATTTCCAGGCCAATCACCGACTTGCCCGGGATCACATCCACCACGCGCACCGACTTCACCGACAGCCCGCGCGCGATGTCCTTGTCCAGCGAGCTGATCTGGCTGACCTTGATGCCCGGCGCCGGCTCGATCTCGAAGCGGGTGATCACCGGACCCGGATAGGCCCCGACCACCTGCGCCTCGATGCGGAAGTCCTTGAGCTTGAACTCGATCTGCCGCGACAGCGTTTCCAGGGTTTCTTCCGAATAGCCCTTGGCCTGCGGCTTGGGGTCGTCCAACAACGCCAACGGCGGCAGGTCCGAGCCGTCGGTGCTGACGCCCTGGAACATCGGAATCTGGGTATCGCGCTTGGCGCGCTCGCTCTTTTCCACCACCGGTGCCGGCGGCGGCTCGATCTTGACCGGCTCGCGCTTGGCCTGCTTGACCGCATCGACCTTGCGCACTTCCTCGCGTTCTTCGCGCATCACGCGGGTCTGCTGCCACTCGGTGGCCTGATGCGACTTGCGCTGCAGCAATGGTCCCAGCGCCAGCACCCACTTGCCGATGCGCTCCATCACCACGAACCACGACAACCCGGTCGCCAGCGTGATCGACACCAGCAGCAGCACCACCACGAACAGGTTCGCCCCCAGCGCACCGAACCCGGCGCTGAGCGAATTGCTCACCAGCCGGCCCAGGATGCCGCCCGCGCCAGCCACGTCGCCATTGAACAGGCGCAGGTGCAGGAAGCCGGTCGAGGCAATCAGGAAGCCGACCATGCCGACCAGGCGCAAGGCCGGGCCCAGGTCGGCCTCGGCCTGCCCTTCCTTGTCCATGCCGAACAAGGCGATCCAAGCCACTGCGCCCAGCACCACCGGCAACAGGAAGGCCACGTAGCCAAACAGCTGCAGCAGCACATCGGCAATCCAGGCACCTACCCGGCCGCCCATGTTGTGCACCGGTGCGACCACGCTGCCGGTCTGCGACCAGCCCGGGTCCGCCGCCGAATAGGTGAACAGGCTCGCCAACAGGTACAGCAACAGCGGCGCAACCGCGATCAGCGCCAGATCGCGCCAGAGCTTCTGGCGACGGGGAGTGTCCGCGGCCGCCGGCTTGCGCGACGACGACTTGCCCTCTGCGGGCTTGCTGCGTTCGGGAACCTGCTTTGCCACCTGTAGCCAGACCTTAGAAAAATGCTGTTAGTGGTTGATAATAAACGACTGAGTGCACAGTTTCAGCAGCCACGCATCGGATCGCCAGCAACCTACGCCGCAGCCAACGAAAAACGCCGCACAGGGCGGCGTCGAAAGCGCGAATGGGGATGACCATGCCATCGGCGGTCCAAGCAGTTCCATCGCGCCGCCTTGATTCACCGGGTGGGGACCGCCACTCTATGCCGCCACAGGGGCGCTGATTGCACCGCGCCAACCCTGCCTTTTCCTAGATCGCGAGTATACATGAGCGCCTCCTCTGCCAGTCCCGCCAAGCATTCCCGCCTGCTGATCCTCGGCTCCGGCCCGGCCGGCTGGACCGCCGCGGTCTACGCCGCCCGCGCCAACCTCAAGCCGGTAGTGATCACCGGGCTGCAGCAAGGCGGCCAGCTGATGACCACCACCGAGGTGGACAACTGGCCGGGCGACCCCCACGGCTTGATGGGCCCGGACCTGATGAGCCGCATGCAGGCGCATGCCGAGCGTTTCGATACTGAGGTCATCTTCGACCACATCCATACCGCCGACCTGTCGCAGCGCCCGTTCCGGCTGATCGGCGACAGTGCCGAGTACACCTGCGACGCATTGATCATCGCCACCGGCGCGACCGCCAAGTACCTGGGCATCCCCACCGAAGAAGCGTTCAAGGGCCGCGGAGTGTCCGCCTGCGCCACCTGCGACGGCTTCTTCTACAAGGACCAGGACGTGGTGGTGGTCGGCGGCGGCAACACCGCGGTCGAAGAAGCGCTGTACCTGTCCAACATTGCCCGCAAGGTCTACCTGGTGCACCGCCGCGACACGCTGCGCGCCGAAAAGATCATGCAGGACAAGCTGTTCGCCAAGGTGGCGGCCGGCAAGATCGAAACCGTCTGGCACCACGCCATCGAAGAAGTGCTGGGCAACGATGCCGGCGTGACCGGCGTGCGGGTCAAGTCCACCCTCGACGGCAGCACCCGCGACATCGACGCGCACGGCTTCTTTGTCGCCATCGGTCACCACCCCAACACGCAGCTATTCGACGGCCAGCTGGCCATGAACAACGGCTACCTGGAGATCCGCTCCGGCCTGAACGGCGCGGCGACCGAGACCTCGGTGGCCGGCGTGTTCGCAGCCGGCGACGTCGCCGACCAGCATTATCGCCAGGCCATCACGTCGGCTGGTTTCGGCTGCATGGCCGCGCTGGATGCCGAACGGTATCTGGACAAGAGCGCCTGAGGTGATGGCTGGGCGACGGCCCCACCCGCAGGCCCCTTGCGCTAGAGGGGCAGCGGCGTGAGCGTGACTGCGCGCTGGTGCCGCCAGCTTGCGGAGATACCTGCCGGCGCCTGGGACAGCCTGCATGACGGCGCGCACCCCTTCGTTTCCTACGCCTTCCTCGAAGGCATGGAGCGCGAAGGCTGCCTTCGCCCGGACTGGGGCTGGCAGGCACTGCACCTGACGTTATGGGACGGCGACGCCCTGGTCGCCGCTGCCCCGGGCTACCTCAAGAACAACTCCCATGGCGAGTTCGTGTTCGACCACGCCTGGGCACATGCCTATGCCCGCTACGGCCAAAACTACTTCCCCAAGTGGCTGTGCGGGGTGCCGTACTCGCCGGTGACCGGCCCCCGCCTGCTGGGCGACCCGCGCTGGCATACGCACCTGCTCGACGGCATGCGCACGCTGGTGGAAAGCGCCAGCCTGTCGTCTGCGCACGTCAATTTCTATCCCGCCAACGAGGACGCGGCATTCACCGCAGAGTGGCTGGAGCGCAACGACCTGCAATACCACTGGCACAACGCAACCGGCTGGGCCGACTTCGAGGCCTACTTGGGCGCGATGAACCACAAGCACCGCAAGAACATCCGCCAGGAGCGCGCCAAGGTGCAGCGCGCCGGGGTGCGTTTTCGTGTGCTGCATGGTGACGAGGCTAGTGCGGACGAGCTGCAGGCCATGTACGGCTTCTACCTCAAGACCTTCGAGGAATACGGCAACTCCCCCGCGCTAACGCCCGAATTCCTGCAGCACCTGGCGCAGCACCTGCCGCGGCAGCTGGTGATGTTCCTGGCCGAGCTGGACGGGCAACCCATCGCCGGGGCGCTATGCCTACGCGGCGGCGACACCCTGTACGGCCGCTACTGGGGCGGCGAAGCACTGCCTGGCCTGCATTTTGAAACCTGCTACTACCAGGGCATCGAGTATTGCCTGCGCGAAGGCCTGACCCGCTTCGAACCCGGCGCCCAGGGGCAACACAAGATTGCGCGCGGCTTCCTGCCCACCCTGGTGCGCAGCCGCCACTGGATTGCCGACCCCGGCTTCCGTGAGCCGCTGGCGCAGTGGTGCGCCGATGAGCGCGCCGCCGTGGCCCAGCATGCCGTCGAGCTGGCCGACCACAGCCCGTTCCGCGACTGACGACGTCGCCGCAGCGCAGACCGCGCCGCTAGACTCTGCGCATGTCGCGCACCCTGCCCCATCTGTTGTCATCGGATCCTGCAAGCCCGTTCCCACCCGCCGAGCACGCCTTGCGCGAGCCCGATGGGCTGCTCGCCATCGGCGGCGACCTGCACCCGCAGCGGCTACTCAACGCCTACGCGCACGGAATCTTTCCCTGGTTCTCCGACGGCCAACCGCTGCTGTGGTGGAGCCCGAACCCGCGCACCGTGTTTCGCACCGACGCCATCCACTTGTCGTCCCGCTTCAGGCGGCAGCTGCGCACGTGCACCTGGACCCTGCGCGCCGACACCGCATTTGCGCAGGTCATCGCCGCCTGCGCGTCGAGCCCGCGCCCTGGCCAGGACGGCACCTGGATTACCGACCAGATGCAGGAGGCCTACCTGGACCTGCACAGACGCGGCTACGCGCATTCAGTCGAAGTGTTTGACGGCGCGCGTCTGGTGGGCGGCATCTATGGGGTTGCGATCGGCCAGATGTTCTTCGGCGAAAGCATGTTCAGCGGCGCCAGTGGCGGCTCCAAGATTGCACTGGCAGCGCTCGCCGCCGAACTGCATGGCCTCGGCTGGCCACTGATCGATGCACAGGTGGAAAACCCGCACCTGATGCGTCTGGGCGCACAACGCCTGCAACGCGAGCAGTTCCTGCAGCACGTAGCCACCCAGGTCGCATTGCCCGAGGCACCTGGCAGCTGGACGCAACGCTATGGCGAACGGCACGCAAGCGGGCTTGCAGGAGTCCGCTTAACATAAAATTTGCGCCTCGGCGAGATGGAGCGTAAAATGCTGTCCCTTACGGCCCTGCCGGGCCAACCGTGATTGCACAGGATTACATGTCGAAAGACGACTCCATTGAATTCGAAGGCAGCGTCAGCGAGACGCTCCCCAACACCACGTTCCGGATCAAGCTGGAAAACGGGCATGAAATCATCGCCCACATCTCCGGCCGTATGCGCAAGAACTACATCCGCATCCTCACCGGCGACCGCGTCAAAGTTGAGATGACGCCGTACGACCTCACCAAGGGTCGTATTACCTACCGCATGAAGTAAGCGGTTCTGGTATCAAGACGCGAAGCGGCCAAGTGCCGCTTGTTGTCGTGCCTGGAGTTTTATTTTCTGCCCGTGCGGTCGCGTTACATGGGCAGGCTTTCGCCTGCGCGCTGATCTGTGCGTTGACGTTTTCGGCGGCCGATAGCGCAGCTGCGTGACGCAGCCGCAGAGGAGCGGGCGCCGGCGTCGGCGCATCATGGCGTCCAAGTGCGGGAAGATCGCCGTAAACCACCTAGGCGCCATGCGCTGCGTACAACCCTGAGCCGCGCTGCAGCGGTCGAACAGTCACATGGTCTGCTCCAGCAGTACGCCAGAACAGTGCCGCTCCAGCTCCAGCGCCTTCAACACAAAAAAGCCGCTCTTTCGAGCGGCTTTTCTCTAGCAGCGACCAATCGCAACGATCAATCAACCGTAGCCGGCAACAGGCGCTCCGGTTCCGGATGCGCTTCGACCACCAACTCGCCATCCTTGACGTCGATATTGACGCGGCCACCTTCCACCAGCTTGCCGAACAGCAACTCGTCGGCCAGCGGGCGCTTGATCTTCTCCTGGATCACGCGCGACATCGGGCGCGCACCCATCAGCGGATCGAAGCCATGCTGGGCCAGCCAGTCGCGCGCGGTCGGCGTGGCCGACAGCGACACGTGCTTTTCCTGCAACAGCATTTCCAGCTCGATGATGAACTTGTCCACCACCCGCAGGATGTGGTCAAAGCCCAGCGGCTGGAACTGCACGATCGCATCCAGACGGTTGCGGAACTCTGGCGTAAAACCGCGGCGAATCGATTCCATCGCATCGGTGGAATGATCCTGCTTGGTAAAGCCGATCGAACGACGCGAGGCCTGCGTGGCACCGGCGTTGGTCGTCATCACCAGGATCACGTTCTTGAAGTTCGCTTCGCGCCCGTTGGTATCGGTGAGGATGCCGCGGTCCATGACCTGCAACAGGATGTTGAAGATGTCCGGGTGCGCCTTCTCCACCTCGTCCAACAGCAGCACGCAGTGCGGCGTCTTGACGATCTTCTCGGTCAGCAGACCGCCCTGATCGAAGCCGACATAGCCCGGAGGCGCACCGATGAGACGACTGATCGAATGCGCTTCCATGTACTCGGACATGTCGAACCGCACCAGCTCAATACCCAATTGCAGCGCGAGCTGCTTGGTGACCTCGGTCTTGCCCACACCGGTCGGGCCGGCGAACAGGAAGTTGCCGATCGGCTTCTCCGGATTGGCCAGGCCCGAGCGCGCCAGCTTGATCGAGCCAGCCAGCGTTTCGATCGCCGGGTTCTGCCCGAAGATCACCATCTTGAGATTGCGTTCCAGATGCTGCAGCACGTCCTTGTCGGTCGCGCTGACCTGCTTGGCTGGAATACGCGCCATCTTGGCCACGATGGTCTCGATCTCTTGGATGTCGATGAGCTCCTTGCGCTGCCCTTCGGGCAACAGACGCTGGCGCGCACCGGCTTCGTCGATCACGTCGATGGCCTTGTCCGGCAGCAGACGGTCGCCAATGTGCTTGACTGAGAGATCCACCGCCGCCTGCAACGCATCATCGGCATAGGTCACGCCGTGGTGCGCTTCGTACTTGGGCTTGAGGCCCTGCAGGATTTCGAAGGTTTCACCGACGGTCGGCTCGACGATGTCTATCTTCTGGAAGCGGCGTGCCAGGGCACGGTCCTTCTCGAAGATGCCGCGGTATTCCTGGAACGTGGTCGAGCCGATGCAGCGCAGCTCGCCCGACGCCAGTGCCGGCTTGATCAGGTTGGAGGCGTCCATGGTGCCGCCCGACGCCGAGCCCGCACCAATAATGGTGTGGATCTCGTCGATGAACAGCACCGCGTTCGGCACCTTTTTCAGCGCCGTCAACACGCCCTTGAGGCGCTTTTCGAAGTCGCCGCGGTACTTGGTGCCTGCGACCAGTGCGCCAAGGTCAAGCGAGAAGATCACCGCGTCGGCCAGCACTTCCGGCACGTCGGCATCGACGATGCGCTTGGCCAGGCCTTCGGCGATCGCGGTCTTGCCCACGCCGGCCTCGCCCACGTACAGCGGATTGTTCTTGCGGCGGCGGCACAGGACCTGGATGGTGCGTTCGATCTCGTCCGCACGCCCGACGAGCGGGTCGATCTTGCCGTTACGGGCATGATCGTTCAGGTTGGTGGCGTACTCGGCCAGGGCGTCGCCCTTGCCTTCGCCCTCGCCCGCATCGCTCTTGGGCTCACCATCGGAGGCGGACGGCTGCTCGCCGTCTTCACCCAGCTTGGCGATGCCGTGCGAGAGGTAATTGACGATATCCAGGCGGGTGATGTCCTGCTGATTCAGGAAGTACACCGCATGTGAGTCTTTTTCGCCGAAGATCGCCACCAACACATTGGCACCGGTGACCTCCTTCTTGCCGGAAGACTGCACGTGGTAGACGGCGCGTTGCAGCACGCGCTGGAAGCCCAGGGTGGGCTGCGTGTCGCGGCCATCGTCCTCGGCCAGGCGCGAGACCGAGGCCTCGATCGCCTGTTCCAGGTCAGTGTGCAGACGCACCTGGTCCGCACCGCAGGCCTTCAAGACGGCTTGCGCGGAGGGGTTGTCCAGCAGCGAGAGCAGCAGGTGTTCGACGGTCATGAATTCATGCCGCGCCTCACGGGCTCGCTTGTAGCACTGGCCGATGGTTTGCTCTAGGTCTTTGCTGAACATTGGTAACTCCGAACGGCTGTTGCCAACAATATGCGGCTTTTGTTGGGATTTTCCACAACCCTATCGGATAGGCATGTTCAGACGGCGTTAGCACGCCATTGCAGCAACACCGTTGCACTGCTGGAATGATCCAGCCAGACCGCTCAGGCCTGCTCCATCGTGCACAGCAGCGGGTGCTGGTTCATGCGCGAGAATTCGTTGACCTGGGCCACTTTGGATTCGGCAACCTCGCGGCTGTAGACGCCGCAGACGCCGCGCCCCCGCGTATGGACATGCAGCATCACCTGGGTGGCACGCTCCAGCTCCAGGTTGAAGAACTGCTGCAGCACGGTCACCACGAAGTCCATCGGGGTGTAGTCATCATTCAGCAGGAGCACCTGGTAGCGCGGCGGTGGCGCCACCTCGGGCTTGCTGGTCTCAACCACTAGGCCGTGGTCGTGTTCGTGGGAGGTCTTACGAGGCATCCGGCCATTATACGGTCCCGCGCCCTCCGCATTGGACGATTTGGCCCCGCGCCCGCACAATTTACGCCTGTTCTCCGGCCGGCCACTGATGACGTCTTCCACCACTGCGTTGCAATGGCACGCTCCGTGGCGCACTGCGCTACTGCCGGCATCCGCATTGGCGGCATGCAGTGTTGCACTGCGCCGCACTGCGGATGCCGCACCTAGCGCCCGCTGCGATCGGTGGACGGCGCTTGTTTCCTGTGCGGCGCGGATCAATCTCCAGCCTGCCACTTCCTGGACCCAGTGACTGATGACGCTTCAAGAAACCCGCTGGCACCCCGATGTCACCGTGGCCACCGTGGTGGTCCGTGACGGCCGCTTTTTGCAGGTGGAAGAATCCATCGGGGGGCGCCTGCTGTTGAACCAGCCCGCCGGGCATCTGGAGCCGGACGAAAGCCTGCTGCAGGCGGCCGTGCGCGAGACCCTGGAGGAAACCGGCTGGGACGTGCGCCTGACACAGTTCATCGGAACCTATCAATGGGTGGCGCCCACCGGGCAGTGCTTCCTGCGCTTTGCCTTCGTCGCCGATGCCCTCGCCCATCATCCCGAACGCAGCCTGGACACGGGTGTGGTGCGCGCGCTGTGGATGACGCCCGAGGAACTGCGCGCTGCCAGCGATCGGCTGCGCAGCCCGCTGGTGTGGGAGGTGGTGGCCGACTACCTGGCCGGGCAACGCCATCCGCTTGCGCTGGTACGGCACGTCGCATGAGCACGCCGCGGACCATCGTAGGGGTGTCGGGCGGCGTGGATTCGTCGGTGGCGGCATGGAAGCTGGCCCAGGACGGCGAGCCGATCGCCGGCCTGTTCATGCAGAACTGGGCCGACGATGGCAGCGGCGACTGCCGTGCCGAGGACGACCGGCGCGATGCGGTGGCTGTCTGCGGCGTGCTGGGTATTCCCTTCCATTTCCGGGATTTCTCCGGCGAGTACTGGAGCGGCGTGTTCGAGCATTTTCTGGCCGAATACGCAGCCGGACGCACGCCGAACCCGGACGTGCTGTGCAACCGCGAGGTCAAGTTCAAGCACTTCCTGGAGGCTGCCCAGGCGCTGGGCGCCGAGCGGATCGCCACCGGCCACTACGCGCGCGTGGCGCATCTGGGCGGGCGCTGGCGGCTGCTGCGCGGCGCCGACCGCAACAAGGATCAGAGCTACTTTTTGCACCAGTTGGGCCAGAGCCAGCTGGCGGCCACGCTGTTCCCGATCGGCGAGCTGGAAAAGAGCGCGCTGCGCCGCATCGCCCAGGACGCCGGCCTGCCGACGCATGCCAAGAAGGATTCGACCGGCATTTGTTTCATTGGCGAACGCGACTTCCGCGAATTCCTGGGCCGTTATCTGCCCGCCCGCACCGGCGAGATCCGTGACCCGCAGGGGCAGCGAATTGCCGAGCATCCGGGGGTGTTCTATTTCACCCTGGGCCAGCGCGAAGGCCTGAATATCGGCGGCGTGCGTGGGCGTGCCGCAGCGCCCTGGTATGTGGTGGGCAAGGATGTGGGCAGCAACGTGCTGTATGTGGACCAGGACCGCGACAGCCCGCTACTGCAGTCCCGTTGGCTGCAGTCCGAGCAGGCGCACTGGGTCACCGGCGCGCCGCCGGCGCGCAGTTTCAGCTGCACCGCGCAAACCCGCTACCGGCAGCCGGATGAGCCCTGCACCGTCACCGTCCAGGACGACGGCACGCTGCAGGTGAACTTTGAGCGGCCGCAACGCGCAGTGACGCCGGGGCAGTCGCTGGTGCTGTACGACGGCGAGGAATGCCTGGGCGGTGCGGTCATTGCCGCCACCGATGCGCCGCTGGAACGCCAGCTGGCGGGATCTTCTTTTTCTTCCGAGGTAGTGGCTTGATGAGTTCTTCCATGGATCACCGTGTGCTGGCGCTGGCCGGCGTCGCTCAGGCCTTGCAGCAGGTGCGGCGGATCGCCGAGACCGGGCATTCGGAAGCGGCAACGGTTCGCACTGCCGTGGACAGCGTATTCCGGGTGGACGCCGCAACGCCCGAGGGCGTGTATGGCTCCTCGGCCGATGTGGCGCCAGGCCTGCGCCTGCTGCACAACTATTTCACCAACCAGGGCAAGGACGACATGCTGCCGCGGCTGGCCCTGGCGGTGCTGCAACTGGAGCGGCGCTTCGTGCGCGACCATTCCACGGTCGAGACCGTCTCCAAGGGCATCGAGGCGGCCGCCCGCCAGGCCCAGACCTTGGGCGACAGCGCGCACCCGGATGTGCTGAGCGCGCTTGGCGCCCTGTATGCGCAGACCATCAGCCACTTGCGCCCCAAGGTCATGGTGCAGGGCAACCCGCACTACCTGGGCCAGGCCGGCGTGGTCGCCGAGATCCGCGCGCTGCTGCTGGCCGCGGTGCGCTCGGCGGTGCTGTGGCGGCAGATGGGCGGCAGCCTGTGGGATTTCCTGTTCGCCAAGCGTGCCATGATCGAGGCGGTGGCGCGCGCGCTGCGTTGATTGCGCAGGTCGCCTGCGTGGCGTGAGACACGCGCAGGCAGTGGGCACACAGGTGTGATGCAGTTGAATGGCGTGCAGCGACGTGGTGATCGTCGCTAAAGACAAAGGGGGTACGGCCGATACAGCAACCGTGACTCTGCCGAGAACGCCCATGTATTCACGTCCACTTATCCGTCTGGCCGCCCCTTTGGCCCTGACCTTGCTGTTTCCCTTCGCCGTTGGATTCGACTGGCCCGCTTCGGTGCGCTGGGCGATCCTGGTGACCATGACCCTCAGTTGGTTGGGTTTCGCTGCCTGGGTGACGTATTCCCAGTTCCGGCGTAATCCGGACCAGATCCGCATCCTGCGCGAGCAGGACCAGTTGCTCAACGAACTGCGTACGTTCGTCAGCAACGAAGTCGACGGTTCGCGCTCCGAAGTGGAACGCGCCCGTGAACTGATCCGCCAGGCCGTGTCCGGTCTGGGTGGCAGCTTCGAATCGATGAACCGCAAGTCGCGCCAGCAGAGCCAGGCATTGGCCCGCATCGTCGACCGTGCCGGTGACGACGGCAGTGCCGGCGTCGACGTGGCCCGCTTCGCCCAGCACGCCAGCTCCCGCATGGAGCAGTTGGTGGAAGCGCTGGAACAGGTCAGCGGCCAGAGCACCAACACGGTGCACCACATCGACGAGATGGCCCAGCACCTGGATGGCATCTTTGCGCTGCTGGAAGACGTCAAGTCGATCGCCGACCAGACCAACCTGCTGGCCTTGAACGCCGCCATCGAAGCAGCGCGTGCCGGTGAAGCCGGTCGTGGCTTCGCGGTGGTCGCCGACGAGGTGCGCAACCTGTCCGAGCGCTCCACTACCTTCAACGAACAGATCCGCAAGCTGGCACACAGCTCCAAGGAATCGATCGCCAAGGTACGTGAAACGGTCTCGCAGCTGGCCTCTCGTCACATGGACCGCTCCCGCGAGGCGCGCCATGAATCGGCCGCGATGCTGGAGAACGTTGCGCAGATCAACGCCTCGTTGGGCGATGGCATGCGCGAGATCTCCGAGTGCGCACGCTCCATCGATGGCAGCGTGGCCGAAGCGGTGCGTGCCCTGCAGTTCGAGGACATCGCCACGCAGACGCTGAGCGGTATCCACACCCACCTGGATCGCCTCACCGCGATCAACCGCGAAGCCACGGCGCTGCAGGAACTGCTGCATCGTAATGGCGGCGTGTACGACAGCGACCTGGTTGCGTCGCTGGCCAAGGTGTCCAGCCGTCTGCGCGACATGCGTGTGGAGTGGGAACGCCCGCCGCACAAGCCGGTCGCACAGCAGGGTATGGGCGCTGGCACGGTCGAGTTGTTCTGAGACCGATGCCACGTACTGCCTGATCCCGACATTTCCCCGGTCTTTCCGGGGATTTGTCGTTCCGCACGACCCTTCGATACGCCACGACCATGACCCTTTCCGTCTCGCTCCCAGAACCACGCGCCGATGCCGCACTTGCGGCGGCCGCTGCCACCGCAGCGGCGCAGGCCGAGCGCATCGCCCACAGCGAGGCTGCCCGCCCCGCGCTGCGCAGCGTGCGCCTGCCGGCCGCGCTGGAACAGTTGGAGCGTGCTGCCCGTGCGGAAGTACGGGCAATGCAGAACCCACGCCGCAGCTGCAGCGAAGAAGAACTGCTGTTCGCGACCGTGGCTTGGGATATGGGCCTGGATGGCGCCGCTGTCGGCGTGTCTGCACGCTGACGGTTACACGACGGCGGGGCGTTCCTCGGCAGGCGCCCCGCCGGTTGTTTTCAATGCCCGACATTGAGTGCTTCTGCATCAGACCGTGCCGCCAGACTTGAGTCTGAGCACACAGCACCATTCGATGCAGCACAGGGTGAGTTCCCCCGTGCCCGTCTGCACGATGTCTTCTTATGACGTCTACGGCTTCGACCAATGCTTCGATCAGCTGATCTGCGGCTTGGCTGCTAAATGGTTGCTCGCCCAGCATCGCCAGGTATGCCGTGAATCCTCGGATGGAGGATCAATGCGGCATTGTTCTTCGTGCTGCTGGGTTGCTCTGCAGCGATCGCGCGCCTTCAGATCGCGCGACTAATAGCGAGCAAGGAACGATCGAGTTTGCTGCGGGGCCCTTGCCGGCCCACCATTGCAGGACACGCCGTGAATCCGTCCATGGAGGCTCTTATGCGGCATCCATGCCGCATAAGGTCCCGCAACGGTGGGCCGGCAAGGACCATTCAAGATTGTCGGTTTGCAAGGTCAAGAGCACTGCGTGACGCGCTATTCCGGTACTTAGGCGCTAGCTCAAGGTCCGACGTCATCTCGAAGAACAAACAGCTTTTTCATGGGCCACCAACCAACTTTCTGGTGCGGTGTCCTCGCCGCTTGCGGGACCATGTGGCGGCATGGATGCCGCCACTGAGCCTCCATGGACGGATTCACGGCGTGTCCCGCAAGCGGTGAGGGCGCCGCGCGCTCCACTCACTGAGCTTTTGACGTGGGGACGACCGCACCTAAATGACGCTGCTGTTCGGCTAGCGACGCATGCATTTTGGAAGTGCGGCGAGCAGATAGATCAGTCGTAGCGCTTGATCCGCAGCTTGGCTGCAGGGCGCGCGACCGCATATCGCGGAAAACGCCGGGAGTCGTAAAGGCACGTGCATTCAACGCACTGAGCTTTTGACCTGGGCATTGGATTACAGACGACGCCTAGACCATGCCATGCCGCAGAGTGCGTCAGCTGGCGATGACCAGGCGTGCGCCCAGGCGCATGCCGGCTTCGGCTTCGCGCAGCCACTGCGCCATGTCGCGCGGCGAGAGCGGGCGCGAATAGAAGTAACCCTGGATTTCGTCGCACCCCTGCTGACGCAGCAAGGCATCTTCCTGCACGGTTTCCACGCCCTCGGCGACCACCTGCATGCCGAGCGCATGGCCCAGATGCACGATCGCCTGGGTGACTTCGGCCGTGTTGGCATCGTCGAGCATGCCCTGCACGAAGCTGCGGTCGATCTTCAGCCGCTGCACGGGGAAGCGGTTGAGGTAATGCAGGTTGGAGAAGCCGGTACCGAAGTCGTCAACGGCGAGCAACACGCCGTTCTGTTCGAACAACTCGAAGCAACGGCGCAATGAGTCCGAATCGCGGATCAAGGCTGATTCGGTCAATTCCAGCTCCAGCCGTGCCGGCGACCAGCCGTTGTCGCGGCAGATCTCCAGCACGCGCTCGGCAAAACCGCGCTCGCGCAGTTGCACGGCAGACACATTCACCGCGATGCGGCTGAAATGGAGGCCGGCGCGGTCCCACACCACGGCCTGGCGGCAGGCTTCGCCAATCACCCACTCGCCCAGGCGCACGATCTCGCCGCACTCTTCGGCAATCGGGATGAATTCTGCCGGGCTGCAGGGGCCATGGCCGGGGCGATTCCAGCGCATCAGCGCTTCGATCGCAGGCGAGGTATCGCCCACCGTGTTGACCAGCGGCTGGTAGACCAAGGTGAATTCTTCGCGCTCCAGCGCACCATGCAGCGCGTGCTCGAGCTCCAGGCGGCGCTGCGCGCGCAGCAGCACATCCTGGCTGTAGTAATGGAAGGTGTTGCGCCCGGAATCCTTGGCCGCATACATCGCCGCATCGGCGGCGCGCAGCAGGCTGTCGAAATCCGACAGGCCTTCACCCTGCAACGCGATGCCGATGCTGGCACCGAGCTTTAGGGTGACGTGGTCCTTGCGCAGCGGCTCGCCCAGCGCGCTGATCAGCTTACGTGCCACATGGCCGGCGTCTTCTGGCTCGGAAAGATCGCGCAGCAGCACGATGAACTCGTCGTCGCTGAAGCGGCCAAACAGATCGCTGTTGCGCAGGTGCTGATGCAGGCGCGAGGACGCGAGCTTGAGCAGATTGTCGCCGGTGGCATGGCCGAACGAATCGTTGATGCTCTTGAAGCCATCCAGGTCGATCAGCAGCATGGCCATCACCTGGCCACGCTCGTGTGCTTCGCGGATGGCGTTCTCGGCCTGTTCGCGCAGCAGGAAGCGGTTCGGCAAGCCGGTCAGGCGGTCGTAATGCGCAAGCAATTCGATCCGCTCATTGGCTTCGCGTTCGCGGCTGACATCGCGGAACAGCGCCACATACCGCGGCGGCAGGCCTTCGCGACGGTCCAGCTCGATCAGCACCTGCACCCACACTCGTTGCCCGGAGTTGCGGTAGAAGCACAGCTCCAGCTGTTCCGGCAGCCCACCATCGACGATGCGCAGCAAAGCCGCTTCGAAGGCGTCGCGCGAATCCTGGGTGTACAGCGACAGCGCCTGCTCCAGAGTGATGTTTTCCTTGCGCAAGCCATGGATGCGGTAGCACTCCTCGGTCCACTGCATGCGCCGGGTATCCACCTCGATCTCGCAGCCGCCAATCTTGCCCAGCGCAGACACGCGGTTGAGCAACTCGGTACGCCAACGGATCAGGGCATCGGTCTGCCGCTGCTCGGTTACGTTTTGCAGCTGGCCGAGCACGCGCACCAGTGCGCCGTCGCCGTCGAACACCGGCTGTGCCCAGACGCGTAGATGATGTGGATTGACCCCGAGCCGGCCGTTGATCTCCAGCTCGAAATGCACCGGCATCCCTTCGTGCTTGATCTTGCGCCAGGCGCTGCGCAGGTGTGCCACGGACGGGCCGGCCAGCAGACGCAGGATGTCGCGCACGCTGTGCAGGCGCAGGTCCGCCAGGCCAAGCTGCTGCAGGAAATCCTGCGACACCCACAATTGGTCCTTCAAGGTGTCCCAGCCCCAGCTGCCCATGCTGGCAATACGCTGGGCTTCTTCGAGCTGGGCCTGCTGCTCGCGCAGCTGCTGCTCGAGCAATTTATGATGATGCACGTCGGTATGCGTGCCGACCATGCGCAACGGGCGACCGTCGGAGGTGCGCGATACCACGCGGCCGCGGTCCAGGATCCAGCGCCACTGGCCATCGTGCTGACGCAGCCGGAACTCGGCTACATAGGTATCGGTGCGCCCGTCCAGATGCGCCTGCACGGCCGCGCTGACCTGCGCATGGTCGTCAGGATGGATCAGCCCGGACAGGGCGGTGAGATTGTTCGGCAGCGGCTGTTCGGAGTAACCCAGCATGCGGGTCCAGCGTTCGGAGCGGTACACCACGTCGGCGGCGATGTCCCAGTCCCAGAGCCCGTGGTCGGCGCTGTCCAGGCCGATTTCCCAGCGGCTGGTGCCATCGGCGCCCAGCGGCTCGGGAATACTCAGGGTGAAGGCCATGACCTGGCCCTGCTCGTCGCAGACCGCGCGCAGCCACCCTTCCAGGCGCCCACCACCGCTGCCCGGCAGCACGCACGCTGCCATGCCGCCGCTTTCGGCGATCTGGGCACGGCTGCTTTCCAGCACTTCGGCGTATGCGCCAAGGGTTGCCGGCAATCCGAGGGATTGCGCGACGCGGTTGGCCGCCAGGGGCTGGCCATGCGCATCCAACAACACCACCGCTGAGGTCAGCGGGTGCTGAAGCATGCTTGCGATGACGCCTGAGTCCACTCTGGAGCACTCCGAAGGTCGACCCCTGCCTCGGAGTCGCAATGGATAGCGGCCGTCTGGCGGATTAGTTGAGGCAGCCTTTCGCTGGCCGGCCGTGCCGGGCCGAGTTACGGCTAAGATGGCCGCATTGCCCGCTCCATGAGGTCGTCCGCGGACCATGCACCAACACGTTGCCGCGCCGGTGTTTTCTTCTGCTCCCGTGTCCCGACTTCGCCTCGCCGAGCGCCTGCAGCGCGGCCTGTGGACGCTCACCGGCCTGTATCTGCTGGCGGGCGTGGTCTGGCTGCTGCTGGGCAACCGCATGCTCGACCTGGCCGGCGCGCCCCAGCCCGAGCGCTGGTCCGATGCCGGCTTCCTGCTGATCTCAAGCGTGGTGATTCATCTGGTGCTGCGCCGCTTTGCCCAGCAGATCGTGGAAGAACACGGCGAGCTGGCGCAATCCCTAGCACTTTTACAAGCCAAGTTCCACGCCCTGCCCAGCCCGGCCTGGATCTATGACCTGGCCACCTTACGCATTCTCGATGCCAATCCGGCCGCGCTGGAATTCTTCGGCTGGGAGCGCGACGCCCTGCTGGAGCAGACCATCCACGCGATCTGGCCGGATGCCGATGCCGGCCGGCTGGAAGAGATCGTTGCGCAGATCCGCACCAAGGGCGATGACACCTGTGCGCTCACCGAAGACCTGCTGACCCGCAGCGGCCTGCGCCATGTGGAGATCCGCAGCAACCAGCTGCACCTGGCCAGCGGCCCGGCGCGGCTGGTGGTCACCGTGGACCGCAGCGAGGAGCGTCAGGCGCAACAGCTGCGCGACGAGGCGCTCAACCGTCTGGAAGAAGCCCAGGCCATCGCCCGGGTGGGCTCGTGGGAACTGGACCGCGCCACCGGCGTGGGCCGTTATTCGCCCGCGGTGTACCGCCTGCTGGGGCGCAGCGTGCCGATGCATCGGCGCGACCATCGGCTCGAAGAGCTGCTCACCGCCTCCGACACCGCGACCCAGGCACGCATCGTGCGCATGATCGAAGACATGTGCACCGGCGGTGAGGTGCAGATCGACGTCCTGCTGCCGCTGGTCGGCGGCGACTCGCAACCGCGCACCGTGCACCTGCGTGCGGAGAGCGTGACCACCCCGACCGGCGCACGGCACATCCACGGCACGCTGCAGGACGTGACCGAACGTGAGCAGTCACGCCGCCTGCTGCGCGAGCGCGAGGAGCAGTTCCGCGAGCTGGTGCGGGTGTTGCCGGATGGCGTGCTGATCCTGGCCGACGAACACGTGATGTACGCCAACGCCGCCGGTTCGGCGCAGTTTGGCTTCCAGGGCGAAACCATCCTGGGCGAACCGCTGCAGACCCTGGTTGGCGATGCCGATCTGCCGGTGGTGCGCGAGTACCTGCGTGCCGGCAGCGATCGCAATGAGCCGGTGTCCAGCGCACGGGCGATGCGCCGGCGCGACGGCAGCACCTTTTACGCGGGGCTGTCGGCCGGTGACATCCGTTATGGCGGGCGTGACTGCAAGTTGCTGGTGGTGCGCGACCTGAGCGAGCCCGAGCGCATGCGCGATGCATTGGCCGAAAGCAATGCCGAACTGCAAGCAATGGCCAAGCGGCTGTTCTCGTTGCAGGAAGACGAACGCCGCGCCATCTCGCGCGACCTGCACGACGACATCGGCCAGGCGATCACCGCGATGAAGTTATCCGCGCACGCAGCACTCGATGAAGCCGACCCGGTGGCGCGCCGCGAGGACCTGCAGGAGATCGTCTCGTTGGCAGACAGCACCGTCACCAAGCTACGCAATCTCTCGATGCTGCTGCGGCCGCCGCAGCTCGATGCATTGGGGCTGGAAGCGGCATTGCGTTGGCAGGCATCAATGCTGTTCCGCGCCTCGCAGGTGCGGCTGGAGCTGGATATCCAGGCCCTGGACGAGCGGCCGGGCAACGAGATCGAACAGGCCTGCTTCCGTATTGCGCAGGAAAGCCTGACCAATGCGTTGCGGCACGCGTGTGCGGGCGAAGTGCGGATGAGCCTGCAGTCGATCGACGGCAACGGCTTTCGCCTGGAAGTCAGCGACGATGGCGACGGGTTCGAACCGGAAGGTCCGCGTGGTTTGGGGCTGATCGTGATGCGTGAGCGTGCGCAAACCGTCGGCGGTGCGCTCGCGATAGAATCGGCTCCCGGAGCAGGCACGCGCGTGACGTTGCGCCTGCCCTATCACCCGGTCGGCGAGTCCGTCCCTGAAGATGGTGGACGTTGATTCATGTGGAGCCCTGTGATCCCGCCCGGACTGGAAATCGTCAAGCCGACCCGTCTGGGCGCGGGAAACCCTGAATTACTGCATCTGGTGGATGCCGCCGCCTCCGGCGGCCCGCCGCTGATGATCTTCCATATCGACATCGACCACTTCGCCTCGATCAACGAGAACATGAGTGGCGAGGTCGGCGACCAGGCGCTGACCCTGACCGCACGCCGGCTGCAGGAATTCCTGGGCACGCGCGGCAAATTGTGGCGGCACGGTAGCGACGAAATGATCGTGGTGGCGGTGCGGCGCGAAGACACGCCCCTGCCGGAAGACTTTGCCGAAGAGATCCGCCAGCAGCTGGAATTGCCGCTGTCGGTGTTGCCGTACACGTTGTTCATGACCGGCAAGGTCGGCATCAGCCTGTGCCCGGAACATTCCACCTCGCTCTCCACGCTGCTCGACTACGCCGAAGAAGCCAGCTACCAGGCCGCGCGCGAAGGCGGCAATACGGTGCGCCTGTACACCCGCAACTCGGCCACCAATGCGCATAGCGAAAGCATCATTGCGCGGCAGATCGTCGATGCGATCCCGCATGGCGAACTGCGGCTGCGTTACCAGCCACTGGTGAGCGCGCGCGATGGCCGCATCGTCGGCATGGAGGCGTTGCTGCGCTGGCAATCGCCCACGCTGGGCATGCTGGTGCCGGAGCGCTTCATGCGCACCGCCGAGCGGCTGGGCGTGATCGTGCAGATCGGCGAATGGGTGCTGCAGAACGCGGTACGCCAGGCACGGCTGTGGCGCGACCAGGGCTTTGACGATTTCAGCATTGCGGTGAACGTCTCCACGTTGCAGCTGCTGCGCCCGGGCTTCTTCAACGAAGTCATGGCCATGCTGCAGACCGCCGGCGTGCCGGCGCAGTTCGTGACGCTGGAGATCAACGAAAGCGCGTTGACCAACAACGTCAACTTCGTCCACGAGACGATGGCCAACCTGCGCAACGAAGGCATCAGTCTCAGCCTGGACAACTTCGGCACCGGCGACTCCAGCCTCAGCGCGTTGGTGCGCTACCCGGTAGACCGGTTGAAGATCGACCGCAGCTTCATCAAGAGCGCACCGGCCGGCAGCCGTGAGGCCGCGATTGCGCGCGCGATTATTGCGATGGGCCATCAGTTGGGCATGACGGTGATCGCCAACGGCGTGGAATCACAGGCGCAGCTGGGGTTTTTGCGGCGCAACGACTGCGACATCTTCCAGGGCTATCTGTTCGGTGAGCCGATGTCGGCCGAGTCTGCCGGCATGGCGCTACGTCGCCGCTACCTGCGACCGGAATCGTTCGCCGAAAGCCGCCCCGACCGTACCTTGCTGTTGCTGGACGACGAAGAGAACGTGCTGCGCTCGCTGGTGCGACTATTCCGCCGCGACGGCTACCGCATCCTAGCCGCCGGCAACGTACGCGACGCCTTCGACCTGCTGGCCACCAACGACGTGCAGGTGATCCTGTCCGACCAGCGCATGAGCGATATGAGCGGCACCGAGTTCCTGGGCCGGGTCAAGATGCTCTACCCCGACACCGTGCGCCTGGTGCTCTCCGGCTACACCGACCTGGCCACGGTCACCGAAGCGATCAACCGCGGCGCGATCTACCGCTTCCTCACCAAGCCCTGGAACGACGACGAGTTGCGCGAGCACATTCGCCAGGCATTCCGCACGCATGATGAGTTGCGGAACGGCAGGGAATAGGGAATCGGGAGTGGGGAATCGGTACAAGCGGTGCGCGTGCTCCGTTTGTTTGCGTGTGGAATGAGCACCTCCGGGCAACGAAGCATCAGCGACGCCGCTCTATCGATTCCCTAATCCCGATTCCCCATTCCCAGCGCGAAGCGCTACCGCGGCTGCCGCACCGGCAACACGATCCGGAAGCTTGCGCCCTGCCCCGGGACGCTTTCGACGTCGATGCGGCCGTGGTGCTTGTTGATGATACCGTAGGAAATCGACAGGCCCAGGCCGGTGCCGCTGCCGACCGGCTTGGTCGTGAAGAACGGGTCGAAGATGCGCTGCAGCAGATCCGGGGCGATGCCGGCGCCGCTGTCCTGGAATTGGATCCAGACGTTTTCCGCCTCGTCGCGACCGGTGGTCACAGTGATCGTGCCGCGCTCGACAATGGCCTGCCCGGCATTGAGCAGCAGGTTCATGTAGACCTGGTTGAGCTCGGATGGAAGGCATTCCACCAATGGCAGCTCGGCGTAATTGCGCTCCAGGGTGACCTTGTACTTGAGCTCGTTCCAGATGATGTTGATCGTGGATTCGAGGCCGGCATGCAGGTCCACCATCTTCCAGGACTCGGATCGGTCCGAGTACGAGAAGTCCTTGAGGTCGCGCACGATGCGGGTCACCCGCTCGATACCTTCGCGCGATTCGGCCATCAATTGCGGCAGATCGCGGCTGATGAAGTCGATGTCGGCGCGGTTGCGGATCTCGTCGATTTCCGGGATCAGCGCTTTCGGATCCGGCGCCTGCAAAGCGCGTTCGTAGGCTTCGATCAGGGTGAACAGGCTGCGCAGATATTCCTGCAGGCTGCCCAGGTTCGAGTGCACATAGCCGATCGGGTTATTGATCTCATGCGCGACGCCGGCCGCGAGCTGGCCGATCGAGGCCATTTTTTCGGACTGCAGCAGTTTGTCCTGGGCGCCGTTCAAGCGCAGATAGGCCTGGCGCAACTCGGCATGCCGCTGTTGCAGCTCGCGCTCGTAGTCCTGCTGGCCTTCGATATTGTGGAACAGCGCCAGGAAATGCCCGACGCCCTGCTCCTCGTTGTAATACAGATGCGCAATCACCACGCGGTCGCTCACCGGCAGGCTGCCGGTCCAGCTGCCCTTGCTGCGCGCCTGGTTGAGCGCATCGGCCGGCAAGACCTGCGAGATCCGCTCACCGAGATTGCGGTCGTCGGTGGGATCTTCCTTGCACAGGCTCTGGCGCGCGATTGCGTTGGCCATGATCAATTGGCCATCGGCGCGGAACAGCAACACACCCTCAAGCATCTGATCGCCGAAGGCGCGCAGCATGGCCGAGGAAGGCAACAACGTCTGATTGAGAAAGAACTTGGCAGTCACGGGACGAGGCAGCGTAGAGGACGCCTCAATATACGCCGAACCCGTGACCGGCCGTGTTGCCGAATGCGGCGTGGCGCTCAGGCCACCGCGAGAGAGCGGCCGGCGCGCAACACGCTCGATTGGCCATTGGCGTCGTAGGACGGCGCGCTTTCGGTCCGCCCCAGATGCCGCAGTGCCCAGTTCACCTCACGGCGCCGGCGTGCCAGCAGCGCACCATTGGCGCGGTTGGCTTCGGCCAGTTCGCGCAGACGCTCTTCCTGGCCTTCGGGCATCTGCACTTCGAGCGCGCGCAGTGCCGCCAGCTTGTCCTGGGTGTGCCGCATCAAGCTTTCGATGTCGTGCTCGATCAATGCCTGCCGTTCGCCGGCCAGCGCATCGCTGAGACGTTGCAGGGAATCGTTCACGTTCATCCTTTGGCCGGCAATTAGCCCGCCAGTTGCTGGTTCAGATCCATCATGCGGCTGGCGATGGCATCCGGGTTGATGGAATAGCTGCCGTTCTGCAACGCTTCCTTCACCGCCTGGACGCGACCGGTGTCGATCGCCGAGGACTGCGAAAGCTCGCGCTGCAGCGCTTGCAGGTTGGTCGCCTCGCCGGTCAGCTTGACGCTGTCGGTGGGCGGTGTTGCGGCAACGGGAGACGCGCGGTCTTCTCCAGCGGAGGCAATCTTGCTGCCCACGGTGGCGGTACGAAGAGTCGCTGCGGTCGGTAGATTGCCTTCGATTTTCTGGCTCATGTCAGGAACTCCTCTACAGGTCGTAGGGGATAACGGCGGCCAGAAAAAAAACTTTATAGAGAATTTCTATCTGGACACCACCACGGTACCGCTCGCTTCAACAATGCCCTGAACGACCCGGCGCGAGGATGAATTCTCCACCGAGACACGCTCGTTCTCACCAGCGTCGGACAGCGCGCGACCGCTCATGCGCACCTCCAGCCCACCATTGCGCGACACCAGTGGCACCGTGTCGCCACGCCGTACCAGCCGCGGGGTGACCAGGTCATTGGCCGACAACAACGTGCCTGCCGGCAGGATGCGGCGGGCGGTCTTGCCCACCGCCGTAGCCGGGTCGGCCAGGACCGCACCGACGATCCGCGCGGCATCGCGCTTCTCGATGCTGATATCGGCCAGCGAGATGGTTTCTCCAGAGGTGATGCCGCGACGCAGGACCAGCACATCCTGGTTGCGACGCACCTTCAACGGCACGAACAGGCGCCAGCCGGCCGGCTGCGGGCACGCCACTTCCACCGTATTGGTGCCGGTGGGCTGGGCCTGCAGTGCGATTGGGCATGCTGGCATGCGCAGGCCAGGATCGAGCGTGGCCTCGGCTTCGGCATCGGGGCCCACGGTGGCGAGCGCGGCGGCACGGATCGAATCGACGGACTGGTAGCCATCGGCCCAGGCCGGGGCAGACACCAACAGGATGACAAGCAGGAGCAGGCGCATGGGACCAGATCCGGAAGAAGACGCGGAAGCTCTTGCAAGCTGTGTGCCGTTTTCTGGGGAATCGGGAGTGGGGAATCGGGAATCGCAAAAGCCGGGCGGCGCATCGGATACCTCAAGTATGTGGACCGCCCGTCGCTTGGTAATGGGGACGGACCGATGGCCTGTCAGACGATTCCCGATTCTCCATTCCTGCTCAAGTTATTGCGCACCCCTGTCGATATCTGCCCCATGACCCACGATCTGCTCAACCGCATCGACCAGCGCACGCGTCTGGCTGGCCACAATCGACTGGCCCTGCTGCTGTTTCGGCTGGGCGGCCGCCAGCTTTTTGGCGTGAACGTCTTCAAGGTGCAGGAAGTGCTGCGCCGGCCGGAACTGTTCCAGGTGCCCGGCCTGCCGACCGAGTTCGCCGGCGTTGCCGACGTGCGCGGGCGCTCGGTGCCGGTGCTGGACTTAGGCCTGGCCATTGGCCACCCGGAGCGCGACCCGCATGGCGACAACGGGCCCGGCTACCTGGTGGTAGCCGAGTTCAACCGCTCGGTGCAGGGCTTTCTGGTCAGCGGGGTGGAACGCATCGTTAATATCGCGGTGGAAGATATTCACCCGCCGCCGGAACTGGGCGCTGAAGCCACTTATTTGACGGCGGTGACGCGGTTCCAGGGTGAGCTGATCCAGGTCATCGACGTGGAAAGCGTGCTGGCCGACATCGCCAAGGTCAGCAAGGACGTGCAGCTGGATCCCGGGCTGCAGCTGGTCACCTCCGACCGGCAGTTCCAGGTGCTGGTGGTGGACGACTCACGCGTGGCACGCCAGCAGATCCGCAGCGTGCTCGATCAGCTGGGCGTGGCGGCGACGCTGCTCTCCGACGGCCGCCAGGCGCTGGATCACCTGCTGCAGGTGGCGGCATCGGGCGAAAACCCGGCCGAGCGCTACGCCATGGTGATCTCCGATATCGAAATGCCGGCAATGGACGGCTACACGCTGACGACGGAAATCCGGCGCACGCCGGGCCTGCAGGGCCTGTATGTGCTGCTGCATACCTCATTGTCGGGCGTGTTCAACAACGCCATGGTCGAGCAGGTGGGCGCCAACGCCTTCGTGGCCAAGTACAGCGCCCACGAGCTGGCCGATTACGTGCTGGCCCGCCTGCGCGTGGTGGCCGAAGCGGCTTGATCCTGTTGGATCTGGCCGCCCTGCCCGCCTAAGCGTGCAGGCCTGGCGGGGATTTCCCCCGTCTGAGATTCCCTCCGAATATGCTGCTGCCCAAACGGGCGGCCATACGCCTGCGCAAGCGCCGTAAGGGTTTGGCCGCGCCTGGCCCGCGCACACGCACTTACTTCTATTAGCGATCAGCCACTTCCGTAGATGGCTTCGCCTGCTTGCGGGCAATGGGCTCGGCACATTAGCCGCACCGCGCTTTGGCAAGCCTTAAACAAGAACGTGGCAAAGCCCGCTGCCTCGTTGCCGCGCCTGGCCCTGCCGACGATGGCACGGCCCGGGCGACGCGGCCCACCGCTTGCAATGCCAAGCGACCCAGCAGCGACGCGCCAAAGCCACCTTGCCCGGCCCGACCAGCGGCGCCTCTGGATCTGGCACAAACATTGCTTCTTCCCTGGCAACCTTCCACGGGAGAACACCGTGTCCAGTCCCTTCACCTCCTTCCTAGGCATCCACGGCGACGCGCTCACCTTGCGCGAGCAGCGGATGAAGCTCATTGCCAGCAATCTGAGCAATGTGGACACCCCTGGCTACAAGGCCAAGGATCTGAACTTCGAAGCGGCATTGAAGGCGGCAGAAGGCGTCCGCGACGGCGGCCTGATGCAGGCCACCGATGCCAAGCACTACGAGATCGGCAGCGCCGCCGGCCTCAACCCGTTTCAGATCACCCGCGAAGCAGACCAGCCCAGCCTGGACGGCAACACCGTCGATCCCGATGCAGAACGCGCCGCCTACGGCCGCGCCGCGCTGGAATACCGCGCGTCGCTGAGCTTCCTCGAATCCAAGGTGCGCTCGATGCTCACCGCGATCACGGGCCAATAAGTCATGAGCAATCTTCCGATTTTCGATGTCGCCGGTTCTGCGCTGCACGCGCAGTCCGTGCGCCTGAGCACCATCGCCTCCAACCTGGCCAATGCCGACTCGGTCGCGGGCTCGGCGGAAGCAACCTACAAGCCGATCGAGCCGATCTTCCAGGCGCAGCAAAACCGCCAGGACCCCAGCCTGACCTCGGTGAACGTCAAAGAGATCACCACCACCAATGCGCCGCCGATCCGCCGCTATGAGCCTGGGCACCCGCTGGCCGACGCCGACGGTTACGTGTTCTCGCCCGACGTGGACCCGGTCTCGCAGATGGTCAACATGATTTCCGCCTCGCGTAACTACCAGGCTGGCGTGGAAATGCTCAACACCGCCAAGGAACTGGCGCTCGCCACCTTGACCATGGGTCGCTGACCCTTCCTTACGGACCATTCCAGATGAGCACGATCGGCAGTGACCTTTACAACAGCCTTGGGCTGACCACCAGCAGCAAGGTCGCCAAGAAAGAGGACGCGCTCGGCCAGGCCGACTTCCTCAAATTGATGACCGAGCAGCTCCAGCACCAGGACCCGCTCAAGCCCATGGAAAACAGCGCGTTTCTGGGCCAGCTGGCGCAGTTCTCCACTGTGCAGGGCATTGGCGACCTCAATACCAAGGTCGGCAATTTCTCCGATTCGATGAACAGCGACCAGGTGCTCAAGGGTGCCGCGCTGGTGGGCCACAACGTGTTGGTGCCCTCGGCGCAGGTGGCGATCGATGCGACCGGCTCGGCCAAGGGCGTGGTCGCCGCGACCTCGGCCGGTTTCGTCAATTTCGAGATCACCGATGCCAACGGCACCTTTGTCAAACAGCTCAGCGTGCCGGCCAGCGCCGCCGGTGAGGTGTCGTTTGCCTGGGATGGCACCGACGCCAACGGCAACCGCATGGCCGCCGGCAAATACGGCATTACCGCCACCCAAACCGACACCGCCGGTGCCAAGAGCAAGTTGTCCACCTACGTCGATGCACCGGTGGACAGCGTCACGATCGGCTCGGACGGCCTGTATCTCAACCTGACGGGGCTCGGCACCTCCCCGCTCGCCAACGTGCTCCGCGTCAGCTGAGCCGGCAACCGCCACTTAAAGGAACTCATCCATGGCTTTCAATACCTCGTTGTCCGGCATCAACGCAGCCAATGCCGATCTGAACGTCACCTCCAACAACATCGCCAACGTCAACACGACTGGTTTCAAGGAGTCGCGCGCCGAGTTTGCCGACATGTTCCAGAGCACCAGCTACGGCCTGTCGCGCAATGCGGTGGGTTCGGGCGTGCGGGTCAGCAACGTGGCGCAGCAGTTCTCGCAGGGCAATATCGACCCGACCGGCCGCAGCCTGGACCTGGCCGTCTCCGGCGAGGGCTTTTTCACCGTGTCCTCCAACGGCGCCAAGATGTACACCCGCGCCGGCAACTTCCAGACCGATGCCAACGGCTATGTGATCAACCCGCAGGGCGCCCGTTTGCAGGTGTTCGCGCCGAACCCCAGCGGCAATGGCTTCGACGTGGGCCGTTTGTCGGACCTGCAACTGCTGACCACCGACAGCCCGCCCAAGTCGACCTCCACTGTCAACCTGGCCTTCACCCTGCCCGGCAACGCCACCGCACCGACGGTGACCCCGTTCAACCCGGCCGACGACAAGACCTACAGCCACTCCACCGGCGGTATCAATGTCTATGACTCGCTGGGCGTCAGCCACGTGCAGACTTCCTACTTCGTCAAGACCGCCAACCCGAACGAGTGGCAGGTGCACAACTATGTGGATGGCTCGGCTGTTGGCGCGCCGACCACGTTGCAGTTCTCCGACACCGGCTCGCTGACCACGCCGGCCAACGGCATCGTGGCGATGGACCCGTTCACCCCGAGCACCGGTGCCGGCGTGCTGAGCATGCAGCTCAATGTCAGCGGCTCCACCCAGTACGGCGAAGCCTTCGCGCTGCGCGATACGCGCCAGGATGGCTACGCCAGCGGCAAGCTCAACGAAATCAGCATCGACACCAGTGGCGTGGTGTTTGCGCGGTACTCCAACGGCGCCGACAAGGCGTTGGGCCAGGTCGCACTGAGCAGCTTCGTCAACCCGCAGGGCCTGCAGTCGCAAGGCAATAACATGTGGGCCGAAAGCTACACCTCCGGCGCCGCCCGCACCGGCGCACCGGACACCTCGGACCTGGGCCAGATCGAATCCGGCTCGCTGGAAGCCTCCACGGTGGACCTGACCGAGCAGCTGGTGAACATGATCGTGGCCCAGCGCAACTTCCAGGCCAACTCGCAGATGATCTCGACCCAGGATCAGGTCACCCAGACGATCATCAATATTCGTTAAGAGCTGGGAATGGGGAATCGGGAGTAGGGAATCGTAAGAGCAGGCATCTCGTGCATCGGATGCCGGCCTTGCCCCCCTTCTCCCAGTCTCCAGCAATCCCGCTTTTGCAATTCCCGATTCCCCATTCCCGATTCCCGGTGCCAAATGGACAAAGCCCTCTACGTTGCAATGACCGGTGCCCGCGCTTCGCTGCAGGCGCAGAGCACCGTGTCGCACAATCTCGCCAACGTCGATACGGTGGGTTTCAAGGCCGCGTTGGCCAACACCGAGGCATTCCAGATCCGGGGCAAGGGGTATCCGTCGCGGATCGATGCGCTGCATGTGGATCAGGGCTTCGATCGCAGCCAGGGCCACCAGAAGGTCACCGGCAACCCGCTGGATGTGTCGTTGCAGCAGGACCGCTGGCTGGCCGTGCAGTCGCCGGATGGCAGCGAGGCCTACACCCGTAATGGCGAATTGGCGCTCACCGCCAATGGCCAATTGGTCACTGCCAACGGGCACGCGGTGCTGGATGAAGGCGGCAACCCGATGACCATCCCGCCGCACCAGGCGATGGAAATCGGCAGCGACGGCAGCATTTCCATCATTCCGCAGGGCGAAGGCCCGCAGACCATGGCTATCGTCGGCAAGATGAAGGTGGTCGATGCGCCCGCCGACCGTTTGACGCGGCGCCCGGACGGGTTGATGCGCAATACCAGCACCGACCCGGCGCAGGCGTTTGCCGTGGCCACCGGCAAGACCGTCAACAGCGGCATGCTGGAAGGCAGCAACGTGGATGCCGCCGGCGCGCTGGTGGAGATGATCCAGCTACAGCGCCAGTTCGAGATGCAGGTGAAGATCATCAAGAACGGCGACGACAACGCGCAGTCGGCCAATTCGTTGCTACGTGTCAGCGGCTAAACATCACACCAAGGCGACTGTGTCGTCGCGGGTCGGCCGGCCAGGGTTTTTGCCAACCAATTCGAGAGCAGGCGCGAGGCGGCATGGCAGGCTGACGCAATTGGCATGTCGTTTGGCCACTCTCGTCATGCACACGCAGGTCTACTGCTGAGCGAATGATCTGGTCTCTCGCTGCGGCTGATCTGCAGCGTGGCTGCAGGACCCTGGCTCACCCAGCTTGGCTGCAGGGCCCTTGCCCGGCCACCATCGCGGGACACCCTTTAGAGCGGCTGATCTGCGACTTGGTGGCAAGGCCCTTGCCCGCCCACCATCGCGGGACACGCTGCAAGTACGTCCTTGTAAGCGCTTACGCGGCATCCATGCCGCGTAAGGTCCCGCGACGGTGATCGGGCAAGGACCAGTGGAGATGGTCGGTGTGCATGGCTATCAACAAAGCCGCCAGTAAACTTTGTTGTGCGGTGTCCTCGCCGCTCGCGGGACCGTGTGGCGGCATGGATGCCGCCACCGAGCCCCAAGGGACGGGTTCACGGCGTGTCCCGCGAGCGGTGAGGGCACCGCGCCTTCGACAGACCAGGCTTTTGAAGACACCGCACGCTCGACTTACCAGGCTTTTGACGGCACCACGCGCTCAACCACCCAAGCTCTTGATTGTGTCGCAATGCCAGCCGGCAAGTCCCAAGCACCCTTCCGCACGCAGCGCCAAGGGTTCACACGTCTTCGACCACATCGCTGACCGGCAACCGATCTACCGCGCCTGATCTGCCGCGCAGGTCTCCGCCGCCTCCGGTTAGTCGCTGGCTAGCTGCCGCCCGCCCTGCCCTGCGCAGGCCGCCGCGCCCCCTCTGCGTGACCCACCGCACAGCCGGCAGAAAACCGGCGCGGCTTTGGCACAACACGTGCATATACCCAGCCGTGCCCGGAACACATCCCCGGGTCTAACGAGGAATCGGGTCATGAATCAGGCTTTGTGGGTCGCCAAAACCGGACTGGATGCGCAGCAGACGCGCATGTCGGTCATTTCCAACAACCTGGCCAATACCAATACCACCGGCTTCAAGCGCGACCGTGCCGCGTTTGAAGACCTGCTGTATCAACAGGTGCGCGCGCCGGGTGGTTCCACCTCCGCGCAGACGCAGCTGCCCACCGGCCTGCAACTGGGTACCGGTGTGCGCGTGGTCTCCACCTTCAAGGGCTTCGACCAGGGCAGCCAGCAGCAGACCGGCCGCGCGCTCGACGTGATGGTCAACGGCCGCGGCTTCTTCGAAGTGCAGATGCCCGACGGTACCTCGGCCTACACCCGCGACGGCACCTTCCAGATCAACGCGCAGGGCGAAGTCGTCACCAACAGCGGCTACCCGCTGCAGCCGGGCATCCAGGTGCCGGAAGGCGCGCAGTCGCTGACCATCGGCAACGACGGCACCATCAGCGTGACCCTGGCCGGCCAGGCCGCCGCGCAGGAAATCGGCGCGTTGACGCTGACCGACTTCATCAACCCCTCGGGCCTGCAGGCCAAGGGCGAAAACCTGTTTGTCGAAACCACCGCTTCCGGGCCCGCGCAGAACGGCACCCCCGGCCTCAACGGCCTGGGTACCACCGTGCAGGGCGCGCTGGAAGGCAGCAACGTCAATACGGTGGAAGAGCTGGTGAGCATGATCGAGACGCAGCGCGCCTACGAAATGAACGCCAAGGCCATCTCCACCACCGACTCGATGCTCGGTTACTTGAACAACAACGTCTGATCGGCTCGCCGCTCGTCGCCCTCTCAGGAACTCACGCCATGTCCCGCCTGCCCTCTCTTTCCTCCCTGTGCCTCGCCATCGCCTGCAGCGCGCTGCTGGGTGGCTGCGTGGCAGCCGGCGACGTGCGGCCGTTTGCCGAACTGGCGCCGATCGTGCCGGTGGTTGCGCCGGTCGCGCAGCCCACCGCCGGTGCGATCTACGCTGCCGGCCCGAGCCTGAATCTCTACGGCGACCGCCGCGCACGCGATGTCGGCGACCTGCTGACGGTGAACCTGGTGGAAAACACCACCGCCTCGTCCACCGCCAACACCAGCATCAGCAAGGCCGACACCGTGGACATGAGCACGCCCACGCTGTTGGGTGTGCCGCTCACCGTCAACGGCATCGACGTGCTGCGTAACTCCACCAGCGGCGACCGCAGCTTCGATGGCAAGGGCAATACCGCGCAGAGCAACCGCATGCAGGGCAGCGTGACCGTCACCGTGATGCAGCGCCTGCCCAACGGCAATCTGGTGATCCAGGGCCAGAAGAATCTGCGCCTGACCCAGGGCGATGAACTTGTGCAGGTGCAAGGCATCGTGCGCGCCGCCGACATCGCCCCGGACAACAGCGTGCCGTCGAGCAAGGTGGCCGATGCCCGCATCGCCTACGGCGGGCGAGGCGCAATCGCGCAGTCCAACGCGATGGGCTGGCTGAGCCGCTTCTTCAATTCCCGTCTGTCGCCCTACTGAGCCTGCGACCATGAATCTGTCTTCCCTGCCCCACCGTCTGCTCGCTGCCGCTGTCGCGCTGTGCGCGATCGCCGCGCCGGCCTCGGCCGAACGCATCAAGGATCTCGCCCAGGTCGGCGGCGTGCGCGGCAACGCGCTGGTCGGTTACGGCCTGGTGGTTGGCCTGGATGGCAGCGGCGACCGCACCAGCCAGGCGCCCTTCACCGTGCAGAGCCTGAAAAACCTGCTCGGCGAGCTGGGCGTCAATGTTCCGGCGAACGTCAACCCGCAGCTGAAAAACGTCGCGGCCGTGGCCATCCACGCCGAGCTGCCGCCGTTCGCCAAGCCCGGCCAGCCGATCGACATCACCGTCTCCTCGATCGCCAATGCGGTGTCGCTGCGTGGCGGCTCGCTGCTGATGGCGCCACTGAAGGGCGCCGACGGCCAGGTCTATGCCATGGCCCAGGGCAACCTGGTGGTTGGCGGCTTCGGCGCCCAGGGCAAGGACGGCTCGCGGGTGTCGGTCAATATTCCCAGCGTCGGCCGCATTCCCAACGGCGCCACGGTGGAACGCGCGCTGCCGGACGTGTTCGCCGGCAGTGGCGAGATCACCTTGAACCTGCACCAGAACGACTTCACCACCGTTTCGCGCATGGTGGCGGCGATCGACAACAGCTTCGGCGCCGGTACCGCGCGTGCGGTGGATGGCGTCACCGTCTCGGTGCGCTCGCCGACCGACCCCAGCGCCCGTATCGGCTTGCTCGCGCGCCTGGAAAACGTTGAACTCTCGCCCGGCGATGCGCCGGCCAAGGTGGTGGTCAATGCACGCACCGGCACGGTGGTGATCGGCCAGCTGGTGCGGGTGATGCCGGCGGCGATCGCGCATGGCTCGCTCACCGTGACCATCAGCGAAAACACCAATGTCAGCCAGCCGGGCGCCTTCAGTGGCGGCCGCACCGCGGTCACCCCGCAGTCCACCATCACGGCCACCTCCGAAGGTAGCCGCATGTTCAAGTTCGAAGGCGGCACCACGCTCGATCAGATCGTTCGCGCGGTCAACGAGGTGGGTGCGGCTCCCGGCGACCTGGTCGCCATTCTCGAAGCTCTGAAGCAGGCTGGCGCGCTGACGGCGGAGCTAGAGGTGATCTGATATGCGTATCTCTGCATCGCCCATTGATCTCAACCCGAGCACCAAGGCCGATCCTGCAAAGATCGACAAGGTCTCACGTCAGCTCGAAGGCCAGTTCGCGCAGATGCTGGTCAAGAGCATGCGCGATGCGAGCTCCGGCGACCCGATGTTTCCGGGTGAAAACCAGATGTTTCGCGAGATGTACGACCAGCAGATGGCCAAGGCGTTGACCGACGGCAAAGGGCTTGGTCTGTCGGCAATGATCTCCAAGCAGCTGAGCGGCGACACCGGCGGCCCGGCCTTGAACACTTCGCTGAGCACCGCCGATGCCGCCAAGGCCTATGCCCTGGTCGCTGGCAAGCGCGACGCCTCGTTGCCGCTGCCTGCCCGCGACGGCGCGGCAACCAACATCGGTGCGAGCCTCGGCGCAGCGGTCGGCACCGCTGCAGGTATCGGCGCAGGCGGCCTCACCGGCATCGGCATGAGCCAGGTGCTGGATCTGATTGCCGGGCGTACCGGTGGCGAAGCAGGCGGCGATGACGCGGCCGCGCTGAGCTGGCCCTCGGCCAACGACCGCTGGAGCGATGTCACCGCCACCGATGCGGCCGACGCCAACGCCGCAGTGAATGCCACCGCCGCTTCCAGCGCCGCCGCCAGCCTGGGCGAGCGCACACCGGAAGGCTTCGTCGCCAAGATCTGGACGCATGCGCAAAAGGCCGCCCGCGAACTTGGCGTGGATCCGCGCGCGCTGGTGGCGCAGGCCGCGCTGGAAACCGGCTGGGGCCGTCGCGGCATCGGCAATGGCGGCGATTCCAACAACCTGTTTGGCATCAAGGCCACCGGCTGGAACGGCGCCAAGGTCACCACCGGCACCCACGAATACGTCAACGGCGTCAAGACCACCGAAACCGCGGATTTCCGCGCCTACGGCTCGGCCGAAGAGAGCTTTGCCGACTACGTGCGCCTGCTGAAAAACAACAGCCGTTACCAGACGGCGCTGCAGGCCGGCACCGATATCAAGGGTTTTGCACGCGGCTTGCAACAGGCCGGGTACGCCACCGATCCGGGCTACGCAGCCAAGATCGCGGCGATTGCCAACGGTCCGACCATCGACCGTGCGGTGGCCGCGATTGGCAACGCGGCGGCCGACCTGTCCAACCGCTATGCCAGTACCGCCGAGCCCGTTGGGCTAGGCACCATTCGTCGCTGAGGTAATCGCCCATGTCCATCATGTCCACCGGGACCAGCGCGCTGATCGCCTTCCAACGGGCGTTGTCGACCGTCAGCCATAACGTCGCCAACATCAATACGGAAGGCTACAGCCGCCAACGTGTGGAATTTGCAACGCGCACGCCCACCGATATGGGCTACGCGTTCGTGGGCAATGGCGCCAAGATCAGCGATGTGGGCCGCGTGGCCGACCAGCTGGCCATCTCGCGGCTGCTGGACAGTGGCGGCGAACTTTCGCGCCTGCAGCAGCTGTCGTCGTTGTCCAACCGCGTGGACAGCCTGTACTCCAATACCGCTACCAACGTGGCCGGGCTGTGGTCCAACTTCTTCGACTCGGCCAGCGCACTGTCGTCCAACGCCTCCTCCACCGCCGAGCGGCAGAGCATGCTCGACAGCGGCAACAGCCTGGCCACGCGCTTCAAGCAGCTCAACGGGCAGATGGACAGCCTGAGCAATGAAGTCAACAGCGGCCTGACCTCCTCGGTAGATGAAGTCAATCGGCTGACGCAGCAGATCGCCAAGATCAACGGCACCATCGGCAACAGCATCGACAACGCCTCGGCCGACCTGCTGGACCAGCGCGATGCGCTGGTGTCCAAGCTGGTTGGCTACACCGGCGGTACCGCGGTGATCCAGGACGGCGGTTTCATGAATGTTTTCACCGCTGGCGGACAGGCGTTGGTGGTGGGGACCACCGCGGCCAAGCTGACCACGGTGGCCGACCCGTATCAGCCGACCAAGCTGCAGGTGGCGATGCAGACCCAGGGGCAGAACGTCAGCCTCAGCCCCAGCTCGCTGGGCGGGCAGATCGGCGGCCTGCTGGAATTCCGCAGCAACGTGCTCGAGCCCACCCAGGCCGAACTTGGCCGGTTGGCCGTGGGTATGGCCAGCAGCTTCAACACCGCTCACAGCCAGGGCATGGACCTGTACGGCGCGCTGGGCGGCAATTTCTTCAACATCGGCTCGCCCACCACCGCCGCCAACCCGAAGAACACCGGCACCGCAGCCCTCACCGCCAGCTTCAGCAATCTGGGCGCGGTGGACGGGCAGAACGTCACCCTGAGCTTCGATGCCGGCAGCTGGAAGGCCACGCGCACCGATACCGGCTCCACCGTGCCGCTGACCGGCACCGGCACCGCTGCCGATCCGTTGGTGGTCAACGGCGTGAGCATGGTGGTCGGCGGCACACCGGCCAACGGCGACAAATTCCTGCTGCAACCCACCGCCGGCCTGGCGGGCAGCCTGTCGGTGGCGATCACCGACCCCTCGCGCATTGCCGCGGCCACACCGGTGGAAGCCACTGCGACCATCGCCAACCTGGGCACCGGCAAGATCAGCGACGTCAAGGTCACCAATGCGCAGAACCCCGCGCTGCTGACACCGTCATCGGTGGAGTTCATCGATGCCAATCAGTACACCATCGATGGCACCGGCCCGTTCGCCTACACGCCCGGCCAGACCATCAGCGCCAACGGCTGGAGCTTCGCGCTGGATGGCGCGCCCAAGGCCGGCGACACCTTCGGCGTCGGCCCAATGGGCGCCGGCTCCAGCGACAACGGCAACGCCAAACTGCTGGCCAAGGTGGAAGACGCCAAGGCGCTCAACGGCGGCACCGTCACGCTCAATGGCGCGCTGTCCGGCCTGACCACCTCGGTGGGCTCGGCCGCACGCGCAGCCAACTACGCGGCCGACGCGCAGGAGGTCATCAACGACCAGGCACAGGCCAGCCGCGATTCCATTTCCGGCGTCAACCTCGACGAGGAAGCCGCCGACATGCTGAAACTGCAGCAGGCCTACCAGGCCGCCGCACAGATGATCTCCACCGCCGACACCATCTTCCAAGCGATCCTGGGCGCCGTACGCTGATGACCAACCGTATCTCTACCAGCATGATGTACAGCCAGTCGGTGTCGGCGATGACGGCCAAGCAGTCGCGACTGAACCAATTGGAAGCCCAACTCTCCAGTGGGCAGCGCCTGGTCACTGCCAAGGACGATCCGGTTGCCACAGGTACCGCGGTGGGCCTGGACCGCGCATTGGCGGCGATCACCCGCTTCGGCGAAAACGCCAACAACGTGCAGAACCGGCTCGGCCTGCAGGAAAACGCCCTGGCGCAGGCCGGCGACAAAATGGCGCGCGTCACTGAATTGGCGGTGCAGTCCAATAACTCCTCGCTCAGCCCGGACGACCGTAAAGCGATCGCCTCGGAATTGACCGCCCTGCGCGACAGCATGGTGAGCCTGGCCAACAGCACCGACGGCACCGGCCGCTACCTGTTCGCCGGCACCTCCGATGGCAATGCGCCTTTCATCAAGAGCAACGGCAACGTGCTCTACAACGGCGACCAGACCCAGAAGCAGGTGGAAGTGGCGCCGGACACCTTCGTCAGCGACACCCTGCCCGGCAGCGAAATCTTCATGCGCATCCGCACCGGCGACGGCAGCGTGGATGCGCACGCCAATGCCACCAATACCGGGACGGGGCTGCTGCTGGATTTCAGCCGCGATGCCAGCTCCGGTAGCTGGAACGGTGGCAGCTACAGCGTGCAGTTCACCGCCGCCGACACCTACGAGGTGCGCGACAGCACCAACGCGTTGGTGAGCACCGGTACCTATAAGGATGGCGAAGACATCAACGCCGCCGGGGTGCGCATGCGCATCAGTGGCGCGCCGGCGGTGGGCGACAGTTTCCAGATCGGCGCCTCGGGCACCAAGGACGTGTTCTCCACCATCGACGACATGGTGGCAGCACTGAATTCCGATACGCAGACGCCGACCCAGAAGGCGGCCATGATCAACACGCTGCAGTCGTCCATGCGCGACATCGCGCAGGCTTCTTCCAAGATGATCGATGCGCGCGCCTCTGGCGGCGCGCAGTTGTCGGCGATCGACAACGCCAATTCCTTGCTCGAATCCAACGAAGTCACGCTCAAGACCACCTTGTCGTCGATCCGCGATCTGGACTACGCCTCGGCCATTGGGCAGTACGAACTTGAGCGCGCCTCCTTGCAGGCAGCGCAAACGATCTTTCAGCAGATGCAGTCGTCTTCGCTGTTCAATCTGATCCGCTGATTGCGCGCAAAAACCCGTGGTTTCCTGCCCCTTCGCACCAAGCAATGTGCGAAGGCAACGGAGTTTATCGCGGGTGCATTTATACCAACGCTAAAGATCTGGCAGTTGCTGCCGAATAAACCGAACCCCTTGATACACAACGCTACGCGCGTTGCGCCTTCAAGCAAGAAATAGAAAAAAAATACTGAAATGCGCTAAAGGTTCCCAGAGCATCGCCGTTATTCATCTCAGCAGCGGCAACGGCCAACTTGATGGCCCCCCTGCGGAGGCTCCAGGCAAGCCCCCTTGCCGGAAAAATCGCTTAGAGGAGATATCAAAATGGCACAGGTAATCAACACCAACGTAATGTCGCTGAACGCTCAGCGTAACCTCAACACCAACAGTTCGAGCATGGCGCTGAGCATTCAGCAGCTGTCCTCGGGCAAGCGCATCACCAGCGCCTCGGTCGATGCCGCGGGCCTGGCGATTTCAGAGCGCTTCACCACGCAGATCCGCGGCCTGGACGTTGCCTCGCGCAACGCCAACGACGGTATCTCACTGGCCCAGACCGCCGAAGGCGCGATGGTCGAAATCGGCAACAACCTGCAGCGTATCCGTGAGCTGTCGGTGCAGTCAGCCAACGCCACCAACTCGGCCACCGACCGTGAAGCACTGAACTCCGAAGTCAAGCAGCTCACCTCGGAAATCGATCGCGTCGCCAACCAGACCAGCTTCAACGGCACCAAGCTGTTGAACGGCGACTTCTCCGGCGCGCTGTTCCAGGTGGGTGCCGACGCTGGCCAGACCATCGGCATCAACAGCATCGTCGACGCCAATGTCGATTCGTTAGGCAAGGCCAACTTCGCAGCATCGGTGTCCGGCGCTGGCGTCACCGGCGCGGCCACCGCGTCGGGTTCGCTCAGCGGTATCACTCTGGCCTTCAAGGATGCCTCCGGCGCTGCAAAAAGCGTTGCCGTCGCCGATATCAAGATCGCTTCCGGCGATACTGCGGCAGACATCAACAAGAAAGTTGCCTCGGCGATCAACGATAAGCTGGATCAGACCGGCATGTATGCCTCGATCGACACCAGCGGCAACGTGAAGCTCGAGTCGCTGAAGGCTGGCCAGGACTTCACCTCGCTGTCCGGCGGCACCTCCGGCGCCGCGGGCATCACCGCCGGTGCAGGCATCCAGACCGCCTCGGCCGCTTCCGGCTCCACCGCTTCCACCCTCAGCAGCCTGGATATCTCCACATTCTCGGGCGCCCAGAAAGCCTTGGAAATCGTCGACAAGGCATTGACATCGGTCAACTCCTCGCGCGCCGACATGGGTGCGGTGCAGAACCGCTTCACCTCCACCATCGCCAATCTGGCCGCCACTTCGGAGAACCTGACGGCCTCGCGCAGCCGGATCGCCGATACCGACTACGCAAAGACCACCGCCGAACTGACCCGCACGCAGATCCTGCAGCAGGCCGGTACCGCGATGCTGGCCCAGGCCAAGTCGGTTCCGCAGAACGTGCTGAGCCTGCTGCAGTAACCGGCAGCGTCACAGCAACGCTAGAGCCCCTCTCCGGAGGGGCTTTTTTGTGGGCGCGGGTTTCTTGACGCCAAACGACCAGCGCGCCAGGCATGGAAGTTGCATGTCTCTTCGGGTCAATCAGACCCGTCGACGCCGCTCAAGTCCTCCCGGATGCGGCCGATACCCGTCTCGTAATCCCATGCATCCGCCTTCCGGATGCCCAGACGAGGAATGCAACATGGCATCGGTGATCAGTACGTCCAGCTCCGGGCTGGATATCCCCACCGTGGTGTCCACCCTGGTGTCCCGTCAGAAGGATCCGGAACAGGCACGCATCAACAAGGCCGGCACCGCCGCCACCACGCAGCTGTCGGCGATCAGCCAGATCAAGAGCAGCATGACCACGCTCAAGTCTGCGCTGGACAAGGTGGTCAGCAGTGCCGACACCAATGCCTACAAGGCCAGCGTCCCGACCGATGCCGGCTTTACCGCCACCACCACCAGCTCGGCGGCGCCGGGTAACTACTCGGTGGAAGTGGTGTCGCTGGCCAGCGCGCAGAAACTGGCCTCTGGCGCATTCACCGCCGATGCCACCGTTGGCAGCGGCACGCTGACCATTGGCTACGGCGACAAAAGCATCACCGTGGACATCAGCGGCACCGACAAGCTCACCGACATCGCCGCAGCCATCAACAAGGCGGCCGGCGGCAAGGGCGTCACTGCCAGCGTGGTCACCGCCAACGATGGCCAGCACCTGGTGTTCAATGCCGCCGACACCGGCACCAAGGGCGCATTGACCGTCAGTGCCAGCGACCCCAGCCTGAGCGCGCTTACCTTTGGCGCCGGCGTCACCGGCGGGCTGACCCAGCAGGTGGCCGCTGCCGACGCGCTGGTGCGCGTGGACGGCTTCGAGCGCACCTCCAGTTCCAATACCGTCACCGACATCGTGCCGGGCGTGGTGCTCAACCTGACCAAGGCCGCCGAAGGCACCAAGGTCACCCTGGGCGTCACTGCCGACACCAGCGGCCTGAAGGGCAACCTCACCGCATTTGCGGCGGCCTACAACACCGCCAACACCTTGCTCAAGAACAGCAGCAGCTACAACGCCGAAACCCGTACCGCCTCGGCGCTGACCGGCGACTCGCTGGTGCGTGGACTTCAGCAGCAGTTGCGCGGCCAGGTCAGCGGCAGCATCAGCGAGCTCAAGGCGCTGGGCCTGACCATCGACAAGGATGGCGTGATGAGCTTCGATGGCGGAAAGTTCGACACCGCCATCGCCGCCGATGGTGGCGCGGCCGCCGAGGCGCTGGGCAAGGACAGCAAGTTCGGCAGCGGGCTGACCAAGCTGCTGGACGCCAACGTCAACGTCAACAACGGCACCCTGACCCTGCGTTCGGACAGCTTGAACAAGCAGATCAAGGGCTTCGAGGCGGACCTGGACAACCTCGATGCGCGCATGGAAAAGCTCACCGACCGCTACACCGCGCAGTTCACCGCGATGGAAACCATGATCAGCAGGATGCAGGGCGCCACCGGTTCGCTCAGCAGCCTGCTCGCGATCAAATGATGTGATGCACGTCCTCAAGTCACGCCTTGGTCTTGCCGATAAAAGAAGTACCTATCGTGATATCGGCCTTGCCTTCTGGCAGGAGCGTTGTCGCAGGAGCTCCCAGCTCCGGGACCAGCGAAGGCCAGCCAATTGAGGGAGTCATCCATGTACGGTTCCAATCGTCAGTACGCCGAGCAATACCGCAAGGTCGGCGTGTCCACCAGCGTGACCGAAGCCGATCCGCACAAGTTGGTGTCGCTGCTGTTTGCCGGTGCCTGCCAACGCATTCGTCTGGCCCAGGCATGCCTGGCGCAGGGCGACCAGGCGCGCAAGGGCAAGGCCATTGGCGAAGCCTGCGCAATCGTCGGCCATCTCAACGGCTCGCTCGACCACGAAGCCGGCGGTGAGATCGCTGGTAACCTGTCGGCCCTGTACGACTACGTGATCCAGCGCCTGACCGCGGCCAATCTGCACAACGACGAGACCGCGTTGACCGAAGCGCTGGATCTGCTCAGCGAAATCGACTCGGCGTGGAACTCCATCCCCCTCGATCAACGCGGCATCGCTGCCGCCTCGTGAGTCCTCCCATGCATAGTGTGCAAAGCCTTCAAGACGAAGTGTCCGAGATCCGTATCGCGATGTCGCGCGAGGAGTTCGAGGTGATGCCGCACATGCTCGATGTCCACGACCTGCACGTGCAGGAATACTGCAAGCACGCCGATGTGGCGCAGGACCGCGATGCGGTGCAAGCGTTGCAGGCCATGCAGCAGGAGCTGGTGCGGATGATGCGCGAGCGCCAGCGCAAGTTGCTGGAGCTGATCCGCGCGCAGCGCACCTCGGCCACAGCCAGCCGCGCCTACGCACGCGTCGGACGCATCTGATGTCCACGCTCGGCACGCTCGCACCGGCGGCCGATACCGAGCTGTTCGCCGACACGCTCAGCTGCGAGCTGCGCCTGCCGGCCGGCTTCCACGTCACGGCCGACCCCGGCTCGCACGCCACTGCCGAAACCCTGTTGCGCAGCCTCGGCCAGGTCGAAGACCTGCGCAGCGAAGACAGCAGCGAGGAGCGCGGCGAGCTGCCGCTGCTGGTGCAGCGCATGGACGCCAAACTCGACCTCATCCTGGCCCTGATCGGCCGCCTGGTCCGCCAAAGCGACACGCGCCTGGCGCTGGGCACGGTGCATTGGTCGGTGCGCGGCATTCGGCTGGCCAGCCCGCACGCGCACCCGCCCGGCACGACTGGCAGCGTTCTGCTGCAGCCGTCGGACTGGCTTCCTGAATTGTTACAACTGCCTGCCGAGGTCCTGGCGAGCGCAAGCGATGGTCAACAGCACTGGCTGTGGTTACGCTTTGCCCCACTGGGGACCGGTCTGCAGGACGCCCTGGAACGTCATCTGTTTCGTTTGCATCGCCGTCAGATCGCCGACGCCCGTCGCCAGCGCTGAACCGATGGTTGGCGCTCAGGCGCCGCGTCGGCTAAGGTGCCCTTTACAAAAAAGGTCTCTTCTCCGCCGTGCGAGTCATCATCGTCGACGATCACACCCTTGTTCGCGCTGGCCTGTCGAGGCTGCTGCAGACCTTTTCCGGCATCGATGTGGTCGGCGAAGCGAGCAATGCGCAACAAGCCCTGGACATGACCTCCCTGCACCGGCCAGACCTGGTGCTGATGGACCTGTCCCTGCCCGGCCGCAGCGGCCTGGATGCCATGACCGATGTGCTGCGCGCCGCGCCGCGCACCCATGTGGTGATGATGTCCATGCACGACGACCCGGTGCACGTGCGCGATGCGCTCGATCGCGGCGCAGTCGGTTTCGTGGTAAAGGACGCCGCCCCACTGGAACTGGAGCTGGCCTTGCGCGCCGCCGCCGCCGGGCAGGTGTTCCTGAGCCCGCAGATCTCTTCGAAGATGATCGCCCCGATGCTGGGCCGCGAAAAACCGGTCGGCATCGCTGCGCTGTCACCGCGCCAGCGCGAGATCCTGCGCGAAATCGGCCGCGGCCAGAGCAACAAGGAAATCGCCGCCGACCTCGGCATCAGCGTCAAGACCGTGGAAACCCACCGCGCCCGCATGATGGAATCGCTGGGGTGCCGCCGCGCCAATGATCTGGTGCTGCTGGCCGCCAAGCATCACAACGAGCTGGTCTAGCCGGTCCAGCCAGGCAGGTCCGCGCAACGCGGCCATTGCCACAAAACAGTGACGGAATTCCGGCGGGCACGCTTGAGCTCGCACTAGCTGTAGGGGAATTCCCCACCAAGTGTCAGGAAAATCATGAGCCACCTCACCTGACTCCCTGATTCGAAACCCGTCGCTGTGTCCTGCAAGATGCATTCCATCGCCGCACGCTTGCGGCGCCTTCCGGAAAGCGCCTCCATGAAGACGACCATCTCTGCCCAGCTGGGCCAACAACTGCACCTCACCCCGCAGCTGTTGCAGTCGATCCGTCTGTTGCAACTGGACGGCATGCAGCTGGAACTGGAGATCCGTCGCGCCCTGGAAACCAATCCACTACTGGAATTGGAAGAGCTGGCCGACAGTAGCGACGAGGCTCCCAGCGCCGAGGATGGCGCCACCGACATGGCCGCCTTTGACGAGTTGCCCGAAAGCACCATGTGGGAGGTGCAGAGCAGCAGCTGGAATGGCGAAGACGACGACCGCATGCAGCGCGTGGCCGCCGGCGAATCCACCGACCCGCATGTGCGCATCCTGCGCGAGTTGGCGCTGGACCTGGACGAAACCGACCTCGGCACCGCCGCGTTCTGGCTGGAACAGACCGACGACGCCGGCTACCTGACCGAAGCCCTGCCCACCCTGCAACAACTGGCCGCTACCCGCTTGGGCATCAGCGTGGATGCCGCCGAGGCAATCCGCCAGCGGCTGTTGCACGGCGACCCGGCCGGGCTGGCGGCCTGCGATCTGCGCGAATGCCTGCAGGCGCAGCTGGCCGCCCTGCCCGGCCGCGTGCCTGCGCGCCACCTGGCTGGCCGCATCCTGGCCGGCGACCTGGACCTGCTGGCCGGCCACGACTACGCCCTGCTGGCACGCGCCCACGATGCCGATGTGGACGATGTGCGCGAAGCCGTGCGGCTGATCCTGTCGCTGCAGCCGCGGCCTGGCGATGACCTGTTGCAGGAAACCAATGCCAGCGTGATCCCGGACGTGCTGGCCTGGCACGCCGATGGCAGCTGGCGGGTGGCGCTGAATCCGGCCACCACCCACCGGGTGAGCATCAATCCGGTGCACGAACGCGCCCTGGCCGAAGCCGGCGACGCCGCCCAGCCGCTGCGCGACATGCTGCAGGAAGCCCGCTGGCTGACCCGCGGCCTGTCGATGCGCTACGAGACCCTGCTGCGCGCCACCCGTGCCATCGTCGAGCGCCAGGCTGCCTTCCTGGCCCGCGGCGAAGAAGCCATGGCGCCGCTGACGCTCAAGGAGATCGCCGACGAGATCGGCATGCACGAGTCGACGATCTCCCGTATTACCACGGGCAAATACATCCAGACCCCGCGCGGCACCTTCGAACTGAAGCATTTCTTCGCCGTGCGGCTGGAAGGCGCCAGCGTCTCCGGCCAGGCCGTCAAGGCCATGGTGCGCCGCCTGATTGAAAGCGAACCGGCCGGACGCCCGCTGGCCGACGAAGCCATCGCCGGGCTGTTGTCGCGCCAGGGCGTTAATATTGCGCGACGGACCGTGGCCAAGTACCGCGAACAACTCGATATCGCCCCGGCTCGCGAGCGCCGCCGCACCACCAAACCGCTGCTTGCCCGGGCGGGATAAGGACTACTATGAGCAAACTCACCGTGCTGCTGGTCGACGACCACGAGGGCTTCATCAACGCTGCGATGCGTCATTTTCGCAAAGTGGAGTGGCTCAATATCGTGGGCAGTGCCGCCAATGGACTGGAAGCGATCGAGCGCTCTGAGTCGCTGCGCCCCAATGTCGTGCTGATGGACCTGGCCATGCCCGAGATGGGAGGCCTGCAGGCCACCCGTCTGATCAAGACGCAGGACGATCCGCCGTATATTGTCATCGCGAGCCACTTCGACGATGCAGAGCATCGTGAACACGCTCTTCGCGCGGGTGCTGACAATTTTGTCAGCAAGCTGTCCTATATCCAGGAAGTCATGCCAATCCTGGAGGGCCTGACGGAAGGAGCCAGGAATGAGTGAGTCCCGCATTCTGTTAATCGACAGCGATGCCGTGCGCGCCGAGCGCACGGTGTCGTTGCTCGAGTTCATGGACTTCAACCCACGCTGGGTCACCGACGGCGCCGACATCAATCCTGGCCGCCACCGCCACGATGAGTGGATGGCGGTGATGGTGGGCTCGGCGCAGGACGCTGCGCAGGCCGACAAGTTCTTCGACTGGCTGGCCGATGCCAAGCTGCCGCCGCCGGTGCTGCTGATGGAAGGCAGCCCGTCGGCGTTTGCACAGGCGCACGGCCTGCATGAGGCCAACGTGTGGGCGCTGGATACCCCCCTGCGGCATGCGCAGCTGGAGGCGCTGCTGCGCCGTGCCAGCCTCAAACGCCTGGACGCCGAACACCAGGCCGGCGTGCAGCAAGACACCGGCCCGACCGGCAACAGCGAGGCGGTCACCCGCCTGCGCCGCCTGATCGACCAGGTGGCCGCGTTCGACACCACCGTTTTGGTGCTGGGCGAATCCGGCACCGGCAAGGAAGTGGTGGCGCGCGCCATCCACCAGCATTCGCCGCGCCGTGATGGGCCGTTCGTGGCCATCAACTGCGGCGCGATTCCGCCGGACCTGCTGGAAAGCGAATTGTTCGGTCACGAAAAAGGCGCCTTCACCGGCGCGCTGACCACCCGCAAGGGTCGCTTCGAAATGGCCGAAGGCGGCACGCTGCTGCTGGACGAAATCGGCGACATGAGCCTGCCGATGCAGGTCAAGCTGCTGCGTGTGCTGCAGGAGCGCAGCTTCGAGCGCGTGGGCGGCGGGCAGACCATCCGCTGCAACGTGCGCGTGATCGCCGCGACCCACCGTAATCTGGAAACCCGCATCAGCGACGGCCAGTTCCGCGAGGACCTGTTCTATCGCCTTAACGTGTTCCCGATCGAGATGCCGGCCTTGCGCGAACGCGTGGACGACCTGGCGATCCTGGTGCAGACCATTGCCGGGCAGCTGGCCCGCACCGGCCGCGGCGAAGTGCGCTTTGCCGACGAGGCCTTGCAGGCGCTGCGCAGCTACGACTGGCCGGGCAATGTGCGCGAACTGACCAACCTGGTGGAGCGCCTGGCGGTGCTGCATCCCGGTGGGCTGGTGCGGGTGCAGGACCTGCCGGCGCGTTATCGCGGTGATTTCGCTTCGTCGATCCCGGTGGAACTGCCGCCGGAGCCGGCGCTGGTCGCGCCACATGGCGAGGTTGCCGCCTTGCCGAGCAACGTGGTCACCCTGCAGCCGGCCACCGCGCACGCCGATGCCGAACCGTTGACAGCCTCCAGCCTGCCCGACGATGGCATCGACCTGCGCGGCCATATGGCCAACATCGAGCTGGCCTTGATCAACGAGGCACTGGAACGCACCCAAGGCGTGGTCGCCCACGCCGCGCAACTGCTCGGCCTGCGCCGCACCACCTTGGTGGAGAAGCTGCGCAAGTACGGCATCGACCGCGAGCAGACCGAGCTGGCAAACTAGGGCCAGGCAGCCGCTTGGCAGCTCTCTGCGTCAACACCACGGCTTTAACGAAGTTTAGGCACGCCACTTGCAGGATTGCACAGCCGGCTCCTGCCGGCTCAGCCGGAGACAGCCGTGTATCGAGCGCTCGACCATCGCCCCGTATCGCACGAGCCTGCGGCCGCCGGCTCGCACTACACGGAGGCGTCGTCTCCGGTAGCCGGGACCAACGGGGAAGGGCCAGCCACGCTGTCACCGCCGGCCTGCGACCCGCAGGCCGGCCGGGATCCGATCTTCGTCACCCAGCCCTATCTTCCGCCGCTGCATGAGTTCCTGCCTTATCTGGAAGGCATCTGGGAGCGCAAGGTGCTCACCAACAACGGTCCCTGTCATCAGGAACTGGAACGTTGCCTGGGCGATTACCTGGGGCTGAAGCACGTCTCCCTGTTTGCGAACGGTACCCTAGCGCTGATGACCGGGCTGCAGGCGCTAGACCTTGCCGGCGAGGTCATCACGACGCCCTACAGCTTCGTCGCGACATCGCACTCCCTGCTGTGGAACCGGCTACAGCCGGTATTTGTAGATATCGATCCTGAGACGCTGAATCTGCACCCGGACCGGATCGAGGCAGCGATCACCTCGCGCACCACCGCGATCCTGCCGATGCACTGCTATGGCAATCCCTGCGACGTGGCGGCGATCAAGGCCATTGCCGATTGTCATGGGCTGAAGGTGATCTACGACGCGGCGCATGCCTTCGGAGTGACCGACTCCGGCGGCAGCATCCTGCGTCACGGCGACCTATCGGTGCTGAGCTTTCATGCCACCAAGGTCTTCAACACGTTCGAGGGTGGCGCCATAGTCAGCCCGGACGCAGAGACCAAGCAGCGCATCGACCATCTCAAGAACTTCGGCTTCGTCGACGAGACCACGGTGGTGGAACCAGGCATCAACGGCAAGATGTCGGAGATCAACGCCGCCTTCGGCCTGCTCCAGCTCAAGCACATCGACGAGGTACTGGCCGAGCGTCGCCGCATCGCGGCTTTTTACAGGCAGCACCTGACGCAGGTGTGCGGCATTACCTGCCTGACCAGCAGTGCCAAACGCCACAATGCATCCTATTTCCCCATCTTTGTCGAGGCCGGCTACCCGCTCGATCGCGATGCGCTGTACGCACTGTTCAAGCGCAAGAATATCCATACACGTCGCTACTTTTACCCGCCGATCACCAGCTTTCCAATGTATAGCGCGTTGCAATCGGCCTGCCCGGCCGGGCTCCCAAATACCTACAGCGCCGCAGACCGGGTGATCTGCCTGCCGATCTATCCTGGCCTTCCTGACGAGGTGGTCCAGACGGTGGTGGACACGATCGCCAATGCGTCCTGAGTCCATCAGACGCGGCATTTTGGTGACGTCAATCGGCTCGATGTCGGGTGTCAGCGTGCTGAGCGCGCTTCGTGCCTGCAGTGACGCCCGGATCGTCGGTAGCGACATCCATCCGCGCAACTGGGTGGCGGCCTCGACCATGGTTGACGATTTCGTTGCCCTGCCGCCCGGCCAGGCCGCCGATGACTACGCCGATGCGCTACTGGGGGTCTGCTTGCGCGAGCAGATCGGCCTGGTCATGCCGCTAACCGACCCGGAGGTGGATGTGCTGGCCGCGCACAAAGCGCGCTTTGCCAATCACGGCGTGACCATCTGCACCTCCGACGCGGATGCGATCGCGCTGGCGCGCGACAAACTTGCGCTGCACGCGCGTTTTTCCGGCGATCCCCGGGTGGCGGCGATTCCTTCCTTTCCGCTCTGTCAGGTGGCCGACCTGCCCGCGTTCCCACTGCTGGTCAAACCGCGTCGCGGGCGCAGCAGCCAGGGCCAGCGCATCCTGCACGACGCCGAGGATCTTGCGTCCGCGCACCGGCACCTGGACCCAGACGACTACTTGCTGCAGCCCTACCGCCCGGGCGCAGTGTTCGTCGCCGACGTGGTACGCGAGCGTGTCAGCGGTGCAGGGCAGTGTCTGTGCCGTGAGGAACTACTGCGTACTGCCAACGGTGCTGGTACCACCGTGCGCGTTGCCGTCGCCCCGGACCTGGAAGCACAGGCCCTGCATGTCGCCGCCACGCTCGATCTGCATGGCTGCACAAACATCGAGTTCCTGCGCCTTGATGACCGCTACCTGCTGATGGATGTAAACCCACGCTTCTCCGCAGGCGTGGGCTTCTCGGTGCTTGCCGGTTACGACATGCCCGCCGCCCACCTGGCCTGCTTCACCGGCAGCCCGCTGCCACCGATGCCACAGATGACGCAGGCGCGCGTGTTCACCCGGAGCGCGCACATCGTCGAACTATCCGCCGAGCGCATGCCGGTCTCATCCTCTGTCCATGCCCTTTCCCGAGCGTCATCGCATGCCACTGATTAACTTGAATCCGACCTCCAGTGCCGACGAATGGGACCGCAAGTGGACCCAGATCTTCGACCGCTATCAGCACGATCGTCGCCATGCTCACTATATCCACGCCCTGCTGGAACGCGATGAGCACAGCGTGCTGGAGCTTGCTGCCGGCAGCTTCCGCGATATGGCTTCACTGCGGTCGATGGGCGTGAACTGCTCCGGCATGGATTTCTCCATGGAGTCCGTGCAACGGGCAAAGCAAGCGTTTCCGCAATTCGCCACGCACATCGCCCGCATGAGCGCCTTCGAGATGGCCTTACCCGACCGCGCGGTCGATGTCACCTACCACAACGGCTTCTGGGTGCTGTTTTCCGATGACCAGATCCAGACCCTGGCCAGGGAACAGGCCCGGGTCACCGCCCATCGCATGATCGCCACCGTGCATAACCGGCACAACGCCCGGTTCCTCGCCTACTTCGACACCATGAAGCGTACCGATCCTCTCTACGACATCCGGTTCTTCAGCGTTGCGGAGATCACCGCGCACATGCGTGAGGTCTGCGACGAGGTGGTCGTGATCCCGGTCGGCAAGTACAAGCGCCGCCACGAGGATGCCCTGATCCGTTGGGGACTGACCCAGCCTTGGCTGTTACGTGCCTATCTCAAGGCCTCCGGCCACCGCTTGCTGGACACCAGCGAGCGGCTGCTGTGCATCGGCTGCGTCCGATGAACGCCCCGGTGGCGCGCACGCCGGCCCCAGGCGTACCGACCGTGTTGGTTTTTCCGGTCAACCTGGACGCATCGGCAGCCTGGATCGCGGTCGCCCGCTCGCTGGGCCAGCGTGTGCTCGGTGCCAGTTCCGAGCCCACCGAGGATCGCCTGTTCGGCGTGGAAGCGGTTCTGCCCCTGCCCTACATCACAGACCCGGCGTTCGTACCTGCCCTGCGGTGTCTTGTCGCCGCGCATGGTGTTACTGACGTGTTCAGCGCGCACCAGGGCGTCTGGGCCTATCTGGACCATTTACTGGCGAAGGACTGGGGCACGGGGCAGCCTTTAAGGCTGTGCACGCCCAGTCCGCATGAGACAGAGCGCGCTGCATTTGCCCGCAGCCGGCAGTGGGCCGAAGCGGCGATCGAAGATCCGTCTCCCTGGCAGCTACCCGATGCCCCGGCGCCGGCGGCCGCGCTGACGGTGCACGAGGCGGCTGGCCTGCACCGCCAATTTTTGCGCACACCCGGACAGTGCGACGAGACGAAGCTGCTTGCGCTTTGCGCGCTGGCGCGGATTGCGCCCCCCGGTGACGTCGTGGAGATCGGCTGTCTGTATGGAAGATCAGCGCTGGCGCTTGGTAGCCTGGCACACCGCTACGCGCTTGGCTCTACCATCTGCGTGGATGCCTGGGGCTTTGCGCAGGCACGCGACCAGGGCGACGCCGCCGCGATCCTGAACGGAAACGATGTGGTGGTGGATTTTGCGCAGATCTTCGACAATTTCCTGGCGGCTGCTTCGCAAATCCCTGGCATGGGCTGCATCCGCCTGCCCTCGCAGGCAGCCATCTCGGTCTACCGCCAAGCCGCAGCCAGCGGCTCGCTGGACAGCGGGCCGCTGCGACCGGTCGCAGTGCGGGGAACCATCGCAGTGCTGCATATCGACGGCAACCACGCCCATGCCGAGGTCGTCGCCGACATCGCCACCTGGCTGCCGTGGGTGCGCCCCGGCGGTTGGCTACTGCTGGACGACTACGTCTGGGCATTCGGCGACGGCCCATGCCGCGCTGGCGATGCCCTGCTCGTCGGTGGCGGATTCGACTGCGCCTTCGTCACCGCCGGCACCCTCTTTCTCCGCAAGTGCGTTGCCTGAGCGCCCGACCTTTGACGATCCCGATGCCCACTTCATTTGCTGCCACCGCCACTGCGCCGCGGGTCACCGTGGCGGTTCCCGCATACAGAGCGACCTTCCTGAAAACCGCCCTGGACAGCGTGCTCGCGCAGGACATGCACGACCTGGAACTGCTGATCTGCGATGACTGTCCGACCGATGCCGTCGCCGAGGTCGTGAAAAATTTCCTGGACTCGGAACACGGTGCGCAGATTCGCTATCTGCGCAACCCGCAGCCGCTGCTGGAAGTGGGCAACTTCGGCCGATGCATCGCACAGGCACGTGGCACCTACCTCAAATTCCTCTGCGATGACGACGTGCTGCTGCCCGGTTGCCTAACCGCAATGGCCGACGTGCTCGACCGGCACCCGGAAGTAGCACTGGTCTCATCGCGCCGCCAACTGATTGATGAGCGCGGCGCTCTGCTGCCGGAATCGGGCGCAAACGCAATTCCGTTCGAGGGCGATGTCTGTGTGCACGGCCAGGAGCTGGTCTCCTTTCTGGCAGAGCGCACCTTGAACTTTATCGGCGAACCCAGCACGGTGATGTTCCGCACCGCGCAGATGCGCCCCCATGCCGATGCGCCGTTCTCGCTGCAGGGGCGGCGTATCCAGTGGCTGGGCGACCTCACCATGTACGTCAATTTGCTGCGCAAGGGCCACCTGGCCATGTTGCAAAGTCCATTGTCGTGCTTCCGCATTTCCGCCGGACAGGTCAGCAATGCCGCGCGTCTGAAGCCCGACATCGGCCGTGCCGGTTTCACCGCGTTCCGCACAGCTATTGGCGAACTGGGCTGGCAGCGCGCCGTGGACAACCACCAGGTCGGGGTCAGGACGCTGGAGGGCGCGCAGCCCTTCGTTGCGCTGGATCTGGGCGTGCGCGTGGATCGCATGCTTCGCGGTCTGCCGCCGGTTCTGCCGAGCAGTGGCGAGATCCTGCGCAATTGGCTGGATCAGCGCGTGCCCGACAACGCCCAGCACCGGCTGATCGAGGCGCGCTTTCAGGCCGCCGGCGGCGGCCCCCTGATCTGCATCGTGTTGCTGGATCGTCATGGCGACGCAGAGGCGATCGACGCCACCGTCCAGAGCCTGATCGCGCAGGCCTGCCAGTATTCTCGGATACAGCTGCGTATCCTAAGCCCACTGGCCGTGGTCACGCCGCAAACAGCGCCGTTCTCGATCCAGCTGCACCGCCACGAGGGCTCACTGGCGCAACTCGAGGCAATCAATGCGCTGTCCGCCACCGAGTCAGCCGACTGGCTACTGCCGGTCAAGGCTGGCGCCACCTTCACCGCCTCGGGCCTGCTCACCGTCGCGCTGGATCTGCTCGGCGACGACAGCCTGCGCGCGGTCTATGCCGATGAAATGATCCGTGCCGAAGACGGCGAACTGTCGGCGCTGCTGCGTCCGGACTTCAACCTGGATCTTCTGCTGTCGATGCCGGCCAGCATGGTCCGTAACTGGCTCTACAGGCGCGAGATCTTCGTTGCAGCCGGCGGACTGGACCCGGCGTTTACCGACGCGGCGGAACTGGATCTGCTGCTGCGCCTGATCGACGCCGGTGGCCTTGACGGTCTGGGCCACGTCCACGAACCGCTGCTGGTGAGTCCCACTTCGCGCGTCTGGTCGCACCCGTCCGAGCAGCAGGCCTTGCTGCGTCACCTGCACCACCGCAGCTACGCACAGGCAAAGATCCACAGCCACCTGCCCGGCTGCTATCGCATCGAGTACGGGCATGCGCACACGCCGGGGGTGTCGATCATCGTCCCCACCAAGAACCAGCTCGGCATGCTGCAGCGCTGCGTGGAGACGCTGCTCGAAAAGACCGCCTATTCCAACTACGAGCTACTGATCGTCGACAACGGCAGCACCGACGCCGACGCATGTCAGTGGCTGGATGGCATCGAAGCAATGGACAGCCCGCAATTGCGCGTGCTGCGCTACCCGCATCCGTTCAACTATGCAGCCATGAACAACCTGGCGGCGCAGCATGCCAGGGGCGAGTATCTGGTCCTGCTGAACAACGACACCGCGATCCTGCAGGAGAACTGGCTGGATGCGCTGCTCAACCACGCGCAACGGCCGGAGGTGGGCGTGGTTGGCGCAAAGCTGCTGTATCCCAACGGCACCGTCCAGCACGCCGGCGTGGTGCTGGGCTTGCGTGGACCCGCCGAGCATCCCTTCAACGGCCAGGCGCTGGATGCACCCGGTTACATGTACCGGCTGCAGGTGGATCAGAACTACAGTGCGGTCACAGGTGCATGCATGATGGTACGCGCCAGCCTCTACGCCGAAGTCGGTGGCCTGGACGAGGATGTTTTCAAGGTTTCCTACAACGATGTGGATCTGTGCCTGAAGATCCGTCAGGCCGGTTATCTGGTGGTCTGGACACCACATGCTGTGCTGCTGCATGAGGGCAGCGTCAGCCAGACACAGGTGGATACCGCCCCGCAGCTGGCCAAGGTGCAGCGCTTCGAGGCCGAACAAGAGGCCATGTACCGCAAATGGCTCCCCTGGATCGCAAACGACCCGGCATACAACCGCAATCTGAACCTGAATGGCGACGCCTTCCAGGTGGAAGATAACAACAGTCTGACCTGGCGCCCGTTGCGTTGGCGTCCGCTACCCACCGTGCTGGCGATGACTGCAGACCAGACTGGCTGCGGCAACTACCGCATCATCCAGCCCGTGCACGCCATGCAGGCGGCCGGACTGGCCGACGCGATCTGGTCGCTGCGCTACCTGTCGCCCGTGGAGATGCAGCGCCTCCAGCCCGAGACATTGGTGCTGCAACGGCAGATGTTTGATTACAACCTGGAGCCGCAGCAACGTGGCACCCGCTTCAGCAACTGCTTCAAGGTGGCGGAACTGGACGACTACCTGCCCAACGTGCCGCGCAAGAGCCTGCATCGTGATGCCATTCCCAACGACATCATGCGCAGCATGCGCAGATCGTTGGCGATGGTGGACCGCTTCGTCGTCTCGACACCGGCGCTGGCGGAGGCATTGCACGGCCTGCACCGCGACACCCGGGTCGTGGAGAACCGCCTGCCGCTACCGTGGTGGCGGGACCGGCAAGGCCAGCGCCGCCAGGGCAAGCGCCCGCGCGTTGGCTGGGGCGGCGGCGGCGGCCACCAGGGTGACCTGGAAATGATCGAGGAAGTGATCAAGGCGCTGGCCACAGAGGTGGAGTGGGTGTTCTTCGGCATGTGCCCGGAAAGCCTGCAGCCTTACGTCCACGAGTTCCACCCCGGCGTGCCTATCGATCTCTACCCCGCAAAGCTGGCCGGACTGAACCTTGACCTGGCGCTGGCGCCGCTGGAAGACAACCTGTTCAATCAGTGCAAGAGCAACCTGCGCCTGCTGGAGTACGGTGCCTGCGGCTTCCCGGTGGTATGCAGCGACGTGCGCCCCTACCAGGGTTCGCTCCCTGTGACCCGCGTGCGCCCGCGTTACCGGGACTGGGTTGAGGCAATCCGCATGCATACCCACGATCTGGACGCTGCCGCTGCCGCCGGCGATGCACTGCGTGCGGCAGTACACCGCGACTGGATGCTGGACCAGGACCACGCTGCGCATTGGCTGACGCAGTGGTTGCCCGACTGAATCGGCATGAAGCTGGCGGCCGGGCGCCGGCCGCATCTGCATGGCCGGCCGGCGCATCGCCTGCCGGTCTTGAGGTCTGAATCGGACGTGCGCGGTGGCCACGGCCATCCGAGCTGTCTCTCCGGCGCTACTGATTGCCACCGCTTGCAACCGCTTGAGCGGATCACGCAAGCCCCCTCATCGCCGCCCCTGCGCCAGAAACCCGCCGCGGTTTCGGCACGCCGCTTGCATTGGTGTGGATGCCTCCCTGGCTGACCGCACCCATGAGCGACTCCGTTACCTCGATTCTTTCGCAGATCCGCAGCTACCAGACACAGATGGGCCAAGGCCCGATGGGTCAGGTGGCCGACGCTGCGCGCGGAAATCAGATCCAGGGACTGGCTGGCGCGCACGGCACGCCGGCCACACAGGCACCGAGCTTCAGCGAGACCTTGCGCGGCGCCATCGGCGGCGTGAACGAGGCCCAGCAGAAGTCCGGCGCGCTGGCCAAGGCGTTCGAAATGGGTGACCCCAGTGCCGATCTGGCACGGGTGATGGTCGCCTCCCAGCAGTCCCAGGTGGCCTTCCGCGCCACCGTGGAAGTCCGCAACCGTCTCGTCCAGGCTTATCAGGACGTCATGAACATGCCGCTGTAAAGGTTGACGACACATGGCCCTCGCGATCACCAAAGATTCCATGAACCAGAACGCCGAAAAGGCGGGACAGTGGTTCGACCGCATCCGCAGCATGCAGATCACCCGCAAGCTGACCATGATGGCGATGATCGCCCTGGCGGTGGCTGCAGGGCTGGCGGTGTTCTTCTGGTCGCAGAAGCCCGGCTACCAGGCGCTGTATACCGGCCTGGACGATAAAGGCAACGCCGAAGCGGCCGACCTGCTGCGCACCGCGCAGATCCCGTTCAAGATCGACCAGTCCACCGGCGCCATCTCGGTGCCGCAGGATCGCCTGTACGACGCCCGCCTGAAATTGGCCGGCTCCGGCCTGACCGGTCAGCAGACCGGCGGTGGCTTTGAGCTGATGGAAAAGGATCCGGGCTTTGGCGTCAGCCAGTTCGTGGAAAACGCCCGCTATCAGCACGCGCTGGAAACCGAACTCTCGCGCACCATCGGTACCTTGCGCCCGGTGCGCGAGGCCCGCGTGCATCTGGCCATTCCCAAGCCCAGCGCGTTCACCCGCCAGCGCGACGTGGCCAGCGCCTCGGTGGTGCTGGAGCTGCGCGGCGGCCAGGGCCTGGAGCGTAACCAGGTTGATGCCATCGTCAATCTGGTGGCGTCCAGCATCCCGGACATGACGCCCGAGCGCGTCACCGTGGTCGACCAGAGCGGCCGCATGCTCTCCATTGCCGACCCCAACAGCGACGCCGCCCAGCACGCCGCCCAGTTCGAGCAGGTGCGCCGCCAGGAAAGCTCCTACAACCAGCGCATCCGCGAGCTGCTGGAGCCGATGACCGGCGCCGGCCGGGTCAACCCGGAAGTCAGCGTGGACATGGATTTTTCGGTGGTCGAAGAAGCCCGCGAGCTTTACAACGGCGAGCCGGCCAAGCTGCGCAGCGAGCAGGTCAGCGACAGCAGCACCAGCGCCACCGGCCCGCAGGGTCCTCCGGGCGCCACCAGCAACAGCCCCGGCCAGCCGCCTGCCCCGGCCGCCACTGCCGGTGCACCGGGCGCTCCGGCCGCTGGCCAGGCGGCCACCCCGGCCGCGCCGACCGAAAGTTCCAAGAGCGCCACCCGTAACTACGAATTGGACCGAACCTTGCAACACACCCGTCAGCCGGCGGGCCGCATCAAGCGGGTGTCGGTGGCGGTGCTGCTGGACAACGTCCCGCGCCCGGGTGCCAAGGGCAAGATCGTCGAGCAACCGCTGACCGCCGCCGAGCTCACCCGTATCGAAGGCCTGGTCAAGCAGGCGGTGGGGTTCGACGCGGCACGTGGCGACACGGTGTCGGTGATGAATGCCCCGTTCGTGCGTGAAGCGGTGGCGGGCGAGGAAGGTCCGAAGTGGTGGGAAGACCCGCGTGTGCAGAACGGTCTGCGCCTGCTGGTCGGTGCGGTGGTGGTGCTGGCGCTGCTGTTCGGCGTGGTGCGCCCCACCCTGCGTCAATTGACCGGCACCGCTGCGGTCAAGGAAAAGAACAAGAAAGGCGGTAACGACGGCACCCCGCAAAGCGCCGACGTGCGGATGGTCGATGAAGACGACGACCTGATGCCCCGCCTGGAAGAAGACACCGCGCAGATCGGCCAGGACAAGAAGCTCCCGATCGCCCTGCCGGATGCCTACGAAGAACGGGTGCGCCTGGCCCGTGAAGCCGTCAAAGCCGATTCAAAACGTGTTGCTCAAGTCGTGAAGGGATGGGTCGCCAGTGAAGCCTGATACACAATCGATGTCCGGTGTGCAGCGTGCCGCGGTGCTGTTGCTGTCGCTTGGGGAAACCGACGCGGCCGAGGTGCTCAAGCACATGGACCCCAAGGAAGTGCAGAAGATCGGCATCGCCATGGCCACCATGAGCGGAATCTCGCGCGACCAGGTCGAAAAGGTGATGGACGACTTCAACGGCGAACTGGCCGGCAAGACCTCACTGGGCGTGGGCGCCGACGACTACATCCGCAACGTGCTGATCCAGGCGCTTGGCGCCGACAAGGCCGGCGGCCTGATTGACCGCATCCTGCTGGGCCGCAACACCACCGGCCTGGACACCCTGAAGTGGATGGACCCGCGCGCGGTCGCCGACCTGGTGCGTAACGAACACCCGCAGATCATCGCCATCGTCATGGCGCACCTGGATAGCGACCAGGCCGCCGAAGCATTGAAGCTGCTGCCCGAGCGCACCCGCGCCGACGTGCTGCTGCGCATCGCCACCCTGGACGGCATCCCGCCCAATGCGCTGAGCGAGCTCAACGACATCATGGAGCGCCAATTTGCCGGCAACCAGAACCTGAAGTCGTCCAACGTGGGCGGCATCAAGGTGGCTGCCAACATCCTCAACTTCCTGGACACCGGCCCCGAACAGGGCGTGCTGGGCGAGATCGGCAAGATCGACGCCGACCTGGCCAGCAAGATCCAGGACCTGATGTTCGTGTTCGACAACCTCGTGGACCTGGACGACCGCGGCCTGCAGACGCTGCTGCGCGAAGTCTCCGGCGAGCGCCTGGGCCTGGCCCTGCGCGGCGCCGACGTCAAGGTGCGCGAAAAGATCACCCGCAACATGTCCCAGCGCGCCGCCGAGATACTGCTCGAAGACATGGAAGCGCGCGGTCCGGTACGCCTGGCCGACGTGGAAGCGGCGCAGAAGGAAATCCTCACCATCGTCCGCCGCCTGGCTGACGAAGGTGCCATCAGCCTCGGCGGCGCCGGTGCGGAGGCGATGGTATGAACGACGTGGTCACCCGCTGGCTCGCCCCCGACCTGCACATGGCGCCGGCACTGCCGGAAGCCGAGTTCGACGAACCGGCCGTGTACGAGCCGGTGCTGCGCCCGCCGACCCTGGAAGAGATCCAGGCCATCGAGGACGCTGCCCAGCAGGAAGGCTTCGCCCGCGGCCATGCCGAGGGTTTTGCCCAGGGCCAGTCGGAAGTGCGCCGCCTGACCGCGCAGATCGACGGCATCCTGGACAACTTCACCCGCCCGCTGGCACGTCTGGAAAACGAAGTGGTCGGCGCGCTCGGCGAGTTGGCCGTGCGCATTGCCGGCTCGCTGGTCGGGCGCGCCTACCAGGCCGAGCCGCAGCTGCTGGCCGACCTGGTGCAGGAAGCCATCGATGCGGTTGGCAGCGCCGGCCGTGAGGTCGAGGTGCGCCTGCATCCGGACGACATCACCGCCCTGCTGCCGCACCTGGCCACCAGCAGCACCACCCGGGTGGCCCCGGACCTGACCCTGAGCCGCGGCGACCTGCGCGTGCATGCCGAAAGCGTCCGCGTGGACGGCACCCTGGACGCGCGCCTGCGGGCCGCATTGGAAACCGTCATGCGTAAATCCGGAGCAGGCCTGTGAGCGCCTTGTTGGGAGCCACCCCGGCCGATTGGCTGGATGCACGCAATCTGCGCCTGGCCACCCGTCTGGGCGGGCTGGGCCTGGACCCGGCCGCCGGCCGCACCCTGATCCGCGAAGGCATCCTGCGCCGCGCGGTGGGCCTGACCCTGGAAGCCACCGGCTGCGAGGCGCCGATGGGCGCCACCTGCAAGGTGGAAGTCGATGGCGGCTGGGTCGACGCCGAAGTGGTCGGTTTTTCCGGCGAACGCACCTATCTGATGCCCAGCGCCGAACTGCACGGCCTGCTGCCCAACGCCCGCGTGGTGCCCTCGCGGCGCCGCGGCGGCGTGGAAGTGGGCGAAGGCCTGCTCGGCCGCGTCATCGACAGCGACGGCACCCCGCTGGACGGCAAGGGCCCGATCCGCGCCGAAGGCAGCGTGGGCATGGCCGGCGTGTCGATCAACCCGCTGGCGCGCGAACCCATCACCACCTCGCTGGACGTGGGCGTGCGCGCCATCAACGCGATGCTGCCGATCGGCCGCGGCCAGCGCGTGGGTCTGTTCGCCGGCTCCGGCGTCGGCAAATCGACGCTGCTCGGCATGATGACCCGCTTCACCTCCGCCGACGTCATCGTGGTGGGGCTGATCGGCGAACGTGGCCGCGAAGTGCGCGACTTCGTCGAAACCACCCTGGGCGAGGAAGGCCTGCGCCGCGCCGTGGTCGTGGCCGCCCCGGCCGACCGCCCGCCGCTGGCCCGCCTGCACGGCGCCTACCGCGCCACCGCGATTGCCGAATGGTTCCGCGACCAGGGCCTGAATGTGCTGCTGCTGATGGATTCGCTGACCCGTTTTGCGCAGGCGCAGCGCGAGATCGGCCTGTCGGTCGGCGAGCCGCCCACCACCCGCGGCTACCCACCGTCGGTGTTCGCCAAATTGCCGGCGCTGGTGGAACGTGCCGGCAACGGCGCCAAGGGCCGGGGCTCGATCACCGCCTTCTACACCGTGCTGACCGAAGGCGACGACCCGCAGGACCCGATCGCCGACGCCGCCCGCGCCATTCTCGACGGCCACATCCTGCTCTCGCGCCGGGTTGCCGACAGCGGCCTGTACCCGGCCATCGACCTGGAATCCTCGGTCAGCCGCGTGGTGCAGGACATCGCCGACGACACCTGGCGCCTGCGCATCCGCAAGCTCAAGCGCCTGCTGTCGGCCTACACCGCCAACCGCGACCTGATCGCCATCGGCGCCTACCAGCGCGGCAGCGACCCGGCCACCGACGAAGCGTTGGCGCGTTGGCCGGAAATTGTCGACTTCCTTGGCCAGGACGTGCACAAGGCGTCCGATCTGACCGACAGCCTGTCCGCGCTGCAGCGGCTGGTGGAACCAGAGAACTAACCGATGATGCAGTCCAAACGAATCGACCCGCTGCTGCGGCGCGCGCAGGAACAGGAAGACAAGGTGGCCCGCGACCTGGCCGAGCGTCAGCGCGCCCTGGACACGCATCAGTCGCGTCTGGAAGAACTGCGCCGCTACGCCGAGGAATACGCCAGCAGCCAGATGTCGGGCACCAGCGCGGTGGCGCTGAGCAACCGCCGCGCCTTCCTGGACCGGCTCGACAGCGCCGTGCTGCAGCAGGCACAGACCGTGGAAAGCAACCGCGCCAAGGTGGAAGCCGAGCGCACCCGCCTGCTGCTGGCCAGCCGCGAAAAACAGGTACTGGAGCAATTGGCTGCCAGCTACCGCGCACAGGAGAACAAGGTGATCGAACGCCGCGACCAACGTGAGATGGACGACCTGGGCGCACGCCGCGTACGCCTGGCCCGCAGCGAAGACGCCACCGGAGAATCCGCATGAACCCCTTGTCCGCCTTTGCGGCCGGCCTTGGCACACTCGCCAGCACCGGCAAGAAATCCAGCTACAGCGATCCCTCCTCCGAGCAGGACCCGGGGCAGGACCAGTTCGCGCGCATGCTCAACCCGGCCAACACGCCCAACCAGGCCCCGCCGCAGGCGCCCGAGCGCGTGCCGGCCAAGCAGGCCGTGCCCAAGCCGCCCGCCGACAAGCAGCGCAGCGACGACGACAACAACGAGGACGCGCCGGGCGATGCCACCGCGCGCTCGCGTGCGCAGGACGGCGATGGTAAATCTGCCCAATCCGCCAAGCAGTCCACCAAGGAGCCGGCGGCCAAGGACACCAGCGCAGCCACTGACACTGCCAAGGCCAAGCCGGCCGGCGCCGACGGCAAAGAAGAACCCACGGACGCGACTGCCACCCCCGACGCCGCGTGGCCGCCGGCGGGCCTGGGCGGGTTCGGCATGAGCCTGCTGGCGGCAGCGGTACCGGGCGGCGATGCCCTGGCCGCGGCGGCCGCAGCACTGACGGCCAGCATGAGCGCTGCCACCACGGCGACCACCGCCACGCCCATCCTGCCCACCGATGCAGCCGCACCGACCACCACCGCCACGGCCGCCAGCGCCCTGCCCTCGTTGGGCGCGCTGGCACCGGCGGCGGCCACCGCCAAACCCGCCGCAGCCACGGCGCTCAGCGGCGAGCCGCAGGCCGCCGCACTGATGAGCCTGGCCACCGCCGCACTGGATAGCTCGGCCGACGACCTCAAGACCGATGCGCCGGACGCGCCGGCCTTCGTGCTGCCGACCACCACCGCCTCTGCCCTGAACCGCCTGCAGGACGCCCCGGCCGTGTTCAGTGCCTCGCCCACCCCGACCCCGGAAATGGGCAGCGATACCTTCGACGATGCCATCGGCGCCCGGCTCAGCTGGCTGGCCGACCAGAAGATCGGCCACGCCCACATCAAGGTCACCCCGAACGAGATGGGCCCGGTCGAGGTGCGCCTGCATCTGGAAGGCGACAAGGTCAATGCCAGCTTCACCGCCGCCAACGCCGATGTACGCCAGGCGCTGGAGCAGAGCCTGCCGCGCCTGCGCGACATGCTCGGCCAGCAGGGCTTCCAGCTGGGCCAGGCCGATGTGAGCCAGCAACAGCAGAACCCATCCGGCAATCGCAACGGTGCCGGCACCGATGGCAACGGCCTGAGCCTGGAAGACAGCCCGCCCGTCGGAATTCCGTCGGTGGTGCTGCGCCAGCGTGGATTGCTGGACGCCTACGCCTGATTCCCACGGGCCCATGGGCCCGATCGCGTCGTGCACCGCGGGCACGCCCCCGCCCGCGGTGCCCTCCAAACCCCCGCAGCGTAAGGGCTGCGGGGGTTTTGGTACGCCCGGAAGCCGGGCGCCGGGAAACCGGCGCGGGTTTGGCACGCCGATTGCATCCACTGGGTGAGCATTCCCCTGGAGCACACCGTGGCAGCCGCGAAAAAACCCGAAAAGACCGAAGAGAAAGACGAGAAGAAGAAGGGCGGCAAGAAGCCCATCCTGCTGATCGCCATCGGTGTCGTTGTGCTGGCGGCTGCCGGCGGCGGCGCCTGGTTCTTCCTCGGCCACAAGGGCGAAGAGAAAGACGGCAAGCACGCCGCGCCCAAGGTTGCCGAAGTGCCCAAGCCGGCGCAGTACTTCCCGATGGACCCGGCGATCGTGGTCAACCTGGCCGACCCCGGCGACGGCCCGCAGTACCTGCAGGTCGAAGTGCAGCTGGTCACCCGCGACCCGGAAGAACTCAAGCTCATCACCGAAAACGCCCCGGCCATCCGCGCGCATCTGCTGATGCTGCTGTCGCAGGTCAAGGCCGCCGATGTGGCCGACCTGCCCGGCAAGCAGAAGCTGCAGAAATCCGCGCTGGCCGAAGCGCAGAAGGTCATGACCAGCGAGACCGGCAAGAAGTGCGTCGAAGAACTGCTGTTCACCAGTTTCGTTACCCAGTAAGGCACCGTCCCCATGAGCGTCAGTGATCTGCTTTCCCAGGACGAAATCGATGCCCTGCTGCATGGCGTCGACTCGGGCGCGGTCAACACCGAGCCGGAGCCCTTACCCGGCGAAGCGCGCCAGTACGACCTGTCCAGCCAGGACCGCATCATCCGTGGGCGCATGCCGACCCTGGAGATGGTCAACGAGCGCTTCGCGCGGCTGTGGCGCATCGGCCTGTTCAACCTGATCCGGCGCTCGGCGGACCTGTCGGTGCGCGGCATCGACCTGGTCAAGTTCAACGAGTACATGCACTCGCTGTACGTGCCCACCAACCTCAACCTGATCCGCTTCAAGCCGTTGCGCGGCACCGGGCTGATCGTGTTCGAACCCACCCTGGTGTTCACCGTGGTGGACAACTTCTTCGGTGGCGACGGCCGCTTCCACACCCGCATCGAAGGCCGCGAATTCACCGCCACCGAGATGCGCGTGATCCAGCTGATGCTCAAGCAGACCTTTGCCGACCTGAAGGAAGCCTGGGCACCGGTGATGGATGTGGACTTCGAGTACATCAACTCGGAGATCAACCCGCACTTCGCCAACATCGTCACCCCGCGCGAGTACGTGGTGGTGTGCCGCTTCCACGTGGAGCTGGAAGGCGGCGGCGGCGAGATCCACATCACCCTGCCGTACTCGATGCTGGAGCCGATCCGCGAACTGCTCGACGCCGGCATCCAGAGCGACCGCAACGACCGCGACGATTCCTGGAACGTGATGCTGCGCGAGCAGCTGGACACCGCCGAGGTCACCCTCTCCAGCGTGCTGGCCAGCAAGCGCATGAGCCTGCGCCAGCTCACCGGCCTGAAGATCGGCGACATCCTGCCGATCGACCTGCCCGCCCAGGTGCCGCTGTGCGTGGAAGAAATCCCCTTGTTTACCGGTGAATTCGGCGTTTCCAACGGCAACAACGCCGTCAAGATCACCGCCGTGCGCCCGCCCGGCGTGCAAGCCCCACGCGCCGTTCCCTCCCAGGACTCCAGCAAATGATCAACTCCGACATCCTCGACGCCGCGCCCGCCACCTTCGAAAGCCTGCACGCCGAGCACGACCAGAACGCCACCGACCTCAACCTGGACGTCATCCTGGACGTGCCGGTCACCCTGTCGCTGGAAGTCGGCCGCGCGCGCATTCCGATCCGCAATCTGCTGCAGCTCAACCAGGGCTCGGTGGTGGAACTGGAACGTGGCGCCGGCGAGCCGCTGGACGTGTACGTCAACGGCACCTTGATCGCGCATGGCGAAGTGGTGGTGATCAACGACCGCTTCGGCATCCGCCTGACCGACGTTGTCAGCCCCAGCGAACGGATCCGGAGGCTGCGGTGATCGGCCTGCTGGCCATTGCCGCGCCCGCCGCGGCCAAGGCCACCCAGGTCGGCGCGCAGGCGCCCTCTTCACCCGGCCTGTTTGGCGCGGTCTTTGCATTGCTGTTGGTGCTCGCGCTGATCGTCGGCCTGGGCTGGTTGCTCAAGCGCATGCCCGGCAGCGGATTCCGCAGCAGCGAGGGCTTGCGGGTGGTCACCAGCCTGGCGGTGGGTGCCAAGGAACGCGTGGTGGTGGTGGAGGTCAACGGCCAGCAATTGCTGCTGGGCGTGACCGCCGGCGGCATCAGCACCTTGCACACCCTGGCCGAACCACTGCCGCCCACGCCTGCACCCACCCTGCCCAATTTCAAGCAACTTCCCAATTTCGCCCAGCTGCTCGCACAGAAGCTGCGCAAGGACCCGTGACATGTTCAGTCGTTGGAATCGCTGGGGGCGCAGTGTGCGCCTGGTGTTGATCCTGCTGGTGATGAGCTGCCCGCTGCTGGCCAGCGCCACGCCCGCGGCCCTGCCGGCCATGGCCCAGGCCGCCGCACCGGCGGCGCCGGCCACCGGCAATCAGATCCCCACCCTGCCCAACGTCAGCGTTGGCCGCATCGGCGACCAGCCGGTGAGCCTGCCGCTGCAGACACTGCTGCTGATGACGGCGATCACCCTGCTGCCGTCGATGCTGCTGGTGCTCACTGCCTTCACCCGCATCACCATCGTGCTGGGCCTGCTGCGCCAGGCGCTGGGCACCGGCCAGACCCCCTCCAACCAGGTCCTGCTGGGGCTGGCGATGTTCCTGACCGCGCTGGTGATGATGCCGGTGTGGCAAAAGATGTGGGGTGCCGGCCTGCAGCCGTACCTCAACAACCAGATCGATTTCTCCACCGCCTGGACGCTGACCACCCAGCCGCTGCGCGCCTTCATGCTGGCGCAGATCCGCGAGACCGACCTGATGACCTTCGCGGGCATGGCCGGCGACGGCAAGTACGCCGGCCCGGACGCGGTGCCGTTCCCGGTGCTGGTGGCGTCGTTTGTGACCAGCGAGCTGAAGACGGCATTCGAGATCGGTTTTCTGATCTTCATTCCGTTCGTGATCATCGATCTGGTGGTCGCCAGCGTGTTGATGTCGATGGGCATGATGATGCTGTCGCCGATGTTGATCTCGGCACCGTTCAAGATCTTGTTGTTCATCCTGGTGGATGGGTGGGTGTTGGTGGTGGGCACGCTGGCGGCGAGCTTTAACGCGTCGTAGGGGTGGGCGCGCGTTGCGCGCGGTAGCATTGCCCTAGTTGACTGAGTTTCCACACGGCAACGCTGCACTGCTCAACCATCAGCTCCGCTTGCCGCTTGCCGCTTGCCGCTTGCCGCTTGTTGCTTGTGCTTGTGCTTGTTGCTTCGCCTTCGCTTTGCTTTCAGCTTCTCCGGGGCCCCATACCGCAGCGGCAGGCCATTCGGGGCAAACCCCGCAGGGGCGGCGCGCATGGATGCGCGACGTTTTTCAAAGGGACAGGGACGTCCCTTTGAAAAATTCCCGGATGGCCTGCGGACCTGGAGCGCGTAGCGCGGAAGGCGCGAGGACGGGGTGTGCTTTCTTTTGGTTACTTTTCTTTGCACAAGCAAAGAAAAGTGACTCGCGCCCGGAGGGCGTGAAAGCATTTGATTGATTGCTCCAACACACAGCAAAAGCTCAAGCGAAAGCAGAGCTTTCGGCCCCCTTCGGGGGTCGAGTTACTTTCTTTGCTTGTGCAAAGAAAGTAACCAAAGAAACACACCCCCGTCCTCGCGCCCCTCCGCGCCAAGGCGCTCCGGGTACGCAGTCCACGTGGGAATTTTTCAAAGGGACGTCCCTGTCCCTTTGAAAAACGTCGCGCATCCATGCGCGCCGCCCCGCTGGGGTTTGACCCACGTGGCCTGCCGCTGCGGTATGGGGGACCCCGAAGCAGAACAGCAAAAGCCAGGCAACAGCAAAGCTGAGCAACGGCCGAGAACAGCTAGTAACAGCGAAGGGACAGCGACAGCGACGAGGTAAGGGGCACGGCCACCTTCAAGACCGTGGAGGGCGCACTGCGTATCACCGGCCAACTGAGCGGGCTCAAGCCCAACAGCGAGTATGGCTTCCACAGCGGCAGCGGCAGATTCGCCGCATCGCTGCTCGGTGCGCCACCGCAATCAGTCCCAACCGGGCGCTTCGGCACCGTGACCAGAACGATCCCCACTCCCGTGTCGACAGACTCAACAATCCTTGCTCGGTGCACCACCGCAATGCGTGCCCGCATCGGGCACTTCAGCCCCTGCTCCAAACGAATCACCAATCCCACCTCCCCAATCCCCTCCTTTGGCACCGCACTTGCATCAGCACTCCCCATGAGCCCTGAAATCGCCCTGACCGAATTGCGTGGTGGCCTGGTCACCGTCTTGTGGATTGCCGGACCGATGCTGCTGGCGGTGCTGATCGTTGGTGTCGTGATTGGTGTGGTGCAGGCCGCCACCCAGTTGAACGAGCCCACCATCGGCTTTGTCGCCAAGGCCGTTGCCTTGACCGCAACCTTGTTTGCGACTGGCAGCATGCTGCTGGGACATCTGGTGGAGTTCACCATCGAGTTGTTCCACCGCATTCCGCATCTGATCGGGTAGCGGGACGCGCTGATGGATGCCGCCACCCAGATGGTGATCGATGGCCAGCGCGCGTTTGCGATGGTCGGGGCGATCATGTGGACGATGCTGCGCACCGGTGCGCTGCTGACCGCGATGCCGTTGATCGGGACGCGGGCGGTGCCGGGGCGGGTGCGGGTCATGCTGACCGGGACCCTGGCGATGGCGCTGGCGCCGATCCTGCCGCCGGTGCCGGAGTGGGACGGGTTCAATGCCACCGCAGTGCTGAGCATTGCGCGCGAGTTGGCGGTGGGGGCCAGCATGGGTTTCATGCTGCGGCTGATCTTCGAGGCCGGTGCGCTGGCCGGCGAGCTGGTGTCGCAGGCCACCGGTCTGTCGTTCGCACAGATGTCCGACCCGCTGCGCGGGGTGACCTCCGGTGTGATCGCGCAGTGGTTCTACATCGGCTTCGGGCTGCTGTTCTTCGCGGCCAATGGGCACCTGGCGGTGATCGCGTTGCTGGTGGACAGCTACAAGGCCTTGCCGATCGGGACCGCGGTGCCGGATGCGGCCGCGTTTGCCGAAGTGGCCCCCACCTTGCTGCTGCAGGTGCTGCGCGGTGGGCTGACCCTGGCCTTGCCGATGATGGTGGCGATGCTGGCGGTGAACCTGGCATTTGGTGCGCTCGCCAAGGCCGCGCCCGCGTTGAATCCGATGCAGCTGGGCTTGCCGCTGACGGTGTTGCTGGGGCTGTTCCTGCTGTCCAGTTTCGCCAGCGAATTCGCACCGCCAGTGCAACGGCTGTTCGACAGCGCGTTCGATGCGGCGCGCGCACTGACAGGATAGCGTGACCGGCCTCAAGCTTTAAGCGCCATGGCCGACAATGCTGGTGGACGATTGATGGCGGCAATCGCCAGTGATCACTGCCCTTCCTCCGTCGACGGGAAACGATGCCCACGCTGCCTGCCCTGCTCGCCCTGCTCGCCCTGCTGCTCCCGTGCCGCGGTTCGCTGCGGGCTCGGCCGTGGCTGCGGGCGCTCTGCATGCTGGTGCTTGCCCTGCTGGGCACCGCAGGTGCAGCGCATGCGCAGACCTTCAGCTTTCGCGAATACGACCAGGCCGATGGCCTGCAGGGGATGTCGATCAACGGCATCCTCGAAGACCGCAACGGCGCGGTCTGGGTGGCCACCGAAACCGCGCTGCACCGCTTCGAGCGCGATCGCTTCGTCCCGGTCGGTGCCGAGCAAGGCCTCGATGCCCGCTACACCCGTGCACTGACCCTGGACCGCGCCGGGCGGTTGTGGGTGGCCACCGCCAACGGCGTGTTCGTCCGCATCGGCGAGCGCTTCGAGCAGGTGCACTACAACGGCAAGCGGATCCGCGCCGATGCCGGCAACGTGATCGCCGCCTACCGCAACGGTGTGGCGGTGGTGAGCGACAACACGCTGCTGGCGCTGACCCCTGCCGCAGTCACCGGCTGGCAGGTGCAGCCGCTGCCGCTGCGTGCCGCCGATGGCACGGTGCTGCCGCCGCGCCGCGCCTTGCTGGCCGATGGCAACGATTTGTGGGTGGCCTGCGCGGCAACTGTCTGCAGGCTGGATGCGCACGGCACGCTGGTGGAGGTGCTCTCGGACGAGGAAGGCGTGCCGGCCAAGCGCTGGCGGGTGATCTTTCGCGACCGTGCTGGCCGGCTGTGGTTGCGTGGCGGTGGCCTGATCATCTCGCGCGGGCCAGGCGAGGGGCGTTTCCGTTCGCATCCGTCCAGCGCGCAAGCCACCTTCAACACACTGTCGGGCGCCACCACCATGGTGGAAGACCCGCAAGGCCGGCTGCTGACGCGTGCCGACCATGGCCTGGTGCGTTGGCAGGACGGCCACTGGACGGCGATCGGTGCCGACCAGGGCCTGCACCTGGATGCGATGGTGGGCCCGCTGCTGCAGCAATCCACCGGCACCTTGTGGATCGGCACGCGCGGCATGGGGATCCAGCGCTGGCTCGGCTACGGCAGCATCGAACACCTGACCGAAGCACAGGGCATGGCCGCCGCGCCCACCTGGGCCATCCAACGGCTACCCGACGGCACCCTGGCGGTGGGTGCGGACGGCGGCGGCAGCCTGCTGCCGGCACAGGCGCAGCGCGCGCAGCCCTGGCTGCAACACGACGGCCAGCCGCTGCCGCAGGCGCTGACCATTGCGGTGGCGCCCGATGGCGCGGGCTGGGTGTCGTTTTTTTCCGGGGCCATTGCGCGCCGCGACCCGATCACCGGGCAGACGCGCCGGGTGATGGACCTGCCGAGCCCGGTCTACAAACTGGTCTTCGACCGCAGCGGCACGCTGTGGATGGCCACCCCGCGCGGCATCTACCACGGCAGCAGCCAGGCACCCTACCCGCTGGCACCCGATGTCGCGTTGGCCGGTACCTTTATCGGCGATCTCGATCTCGACGCGCAGGGCCGGCTGTGGGCGGCCACCGCCGATGGCCTGTATCGCCGCGATGGCAACCGCTGGGTGCAGGTGCCGGTGCATGGCGATCTGCCCAGCCAGGACCTGTTCCAGCTCGACTTCGCCGCCGATGGCGAGCTCTGGGTGTCGCTGCGCGAGGTGGGCCTGTGGCACGGGCGTGTGCAGCCCGACGGCAGCGTGGCGCTGCAGGCAGTGACCGACCCGCTGGTCTCAAAGGTCATGCCCTTCATCCTGCGTCACGACCGCAAGGGCCGGCTGTGGGTGGGCAGCAGCCAGGGGCTGGATCTGTATCAGCACGGCCACTGGTCGCGGATCACCCGCGCCGAGGGGCTGCTGTGGGACGACATGTCGGCCAATGCGTTTTTCGAAGACACCGACGGCAGCATCTGGATCGGCAGCAGCCGCGGCCTGAGCCATCTGCGCCAGCCCGACCGCCTGTTTGCCGCACCGCCATTGCGGGTGGAGATCGCCCAGGTGCAGCGCGGCGAGCGCAGCCTGCGCGCGGATACATCGGTGGGCTGGTCGGAGACGCCGCTGGAGATCGACCTGCGCACCCCCGGTGTGGAGGGCGGGCCGGAGCGCATCAGCTTCCGCTACCGGGTGGAAGGCCGCCAGGCACGCTGGACCACCACCTCGCTCAGCCACATCACCTACCCCTTGCTGCCACCGGGCAACTACACGCTGGAAGTGCAGGCGCTGGACGCCTACCAACGCAGCGCCAGCCCCATTGCACAGTTCGCCTTCGCACTGCGACCGCCGTGGTGGCGCAGTGCGCTGGCCATCGTGGCGTACGTGCTGGCCGGCATCGGCGGCGTGGTGGCGCTGCTGCGTTGGCGCACGCGCAAGTTGCTGGCGCGCAAGCAGGAGCTGGAACATCTCATCGCCGAACGCACCGCCGAGCTCGAGCAGGACAAGCGCGATCTGGAAGCCGCGCGCGCGGCATTGACGCACAAGGCCACGCATGACGAATTGACCGGCCTGCTCAACCGCGCCGGCATTCTGGAAGCGCTCCGCGGCATGCTCGACAGCGCGCCGCTGCGCGAGCAACCGCTGGCGGTGGTGCTGATCGACCTGGACTACTTCAAGCAGGTCAACGACCAGCACGGCCATCTGGCCGGCGATGCGGTGCTGGCGGGCGTCGGCATGCGTTTGAATGCGCTGGTGCGTGGCAACGACCGGATCGGCCGCTATGGCGGCGAAGAATTGCTGGCGCTGCTGCCTGGTCTTGGTGCTGATGCAACCCATCGCCTGGACGCGTTGCACGCCGGCATCTGCGGCGATTACCCCACCGGCGAGGTCGTGCTGCCGATCACCTGTTCGATCGGCGTGGCCTGGCGGTACCCCGGCGACAGCGTCGAACACCTGCTCGCACGCGCCGACGCAGCGCTGTATCTGGCCAAGCGCAACGGACGCAACCGCATCGCATACGACGCTGCGCCGCAGCTGCACGCCAGTGATGCAGCACGCAACGCCGACAACGCCGGTTAAAGAAAGCCGTCACTGCAGCCGTTAGCGTGGTAACGCGGCTTGCACGACCGGCCGTCCATGGCACCCGTGAGGCACGGCGCATGACGCACCGGCCTTGACGCCTGCCGCTGCGTGGGAGAGCGCAACGCCCGTGGGGTTCGAGAACCGCCAGTGCACTTCGCCAACCCGGCGTCCGTCGAAAGGCGTGGCGCTGCTGTTGGTACTGCTGTGGCTGGCGTTTGCCGAACTGGCCGGTGCGCAGACCGCCACCATCCGTCGCTACGCACACGATCAAGGCCTGCTCGGGCTGGCTGGCACCTGCTTGCTGCAGACCCGCAACACACTGCTGTGGGTGTGCACAGAAACCGGGCTGTATCGCTTCAATGGCCGCAATTTTCAGCAGTCGCCACTGGATGGCCTGCGCAACGAACCCATTTCGTCGATGAGCGAAGCGCCCGACGGGCGCTTGTGGGTGGCCGGTTTCCAGAGCCTGTTCGTCGGCGACGAGCGCGGCTTTCGCAAGCTCGACCCCACTGAAGTCAACCACCTGCAAGACGGCGTGCTGCTGGCCAGCCTGCCGTGGGGCACCGTGCTGGCCAATAACGGCACCCTGCTGCGCCTGTTGCCACGTGCGCGCGAACGCTGGCATAGCGAACCGCTGCTGGACACCGCCACCCGGGTGCGCGTGCCGGACCTGTCCAAGGTGCTGAGCCTGTCGGTGGATGGCGACACCTTGTGGGCCGGCTGCGGGCGCCAGCTGTGTGCGATCGATGCGCAGCGCAAGGTGCAGGTCTACGGCCCGCAGCAAGGCGTGCCGGACGATCGCTGGTACAGCGTGTTGCGTGACCGCGCAGGTGGGCTGTGGGCCCGCGGCGTGGGCACGATCGTGTACCGCGCACCGGGCGCGCACAACTTCACGGTTCGGCCACTGCCGGTGCTCGATGGCCGCGCCGTCGGCCAGCCAGCGCCACTGGTGCTGGACCGCAGCGGCCGCGTACTGGTGCGCAGTCACGCCGGGCTGGTGCGCTGGGAGTCTGACCACTGGCGCAGTTTCGATGCCGGCAACGGGCTACCACAGGGCAGCAGCCACGCGGTGGTGGTCGACGCCGAAGGCGACGTGTGGATGAGCGTCGATGGCGAAGGCCTGGTGCGCTGGGCCGGCTACGAATGGATCGAAAACTGGGACGCCTCGCAGGGCATGCCACTGACACCCACCTGGTCGATCACCCGCGACGCGCACGGCGCATTGCTGGTCGGCAACGAACACGGCGTTGGCCGCCAGGCCGTGCCGCATGGCCGCTTTGCGCCGGCGCTGCCGGGTTCGGGCATCCAGGTGGTGAGCATGGTGCGCTCTGCCGACGGCAGTGTGTGGACCCTCAATTCCGCCGGCGCGGTGCGGCGCGACTGGCCGGATGGGCGCAGCGCCCAGGTCGGCAAGCTGCCGCGCACCGGGCGCCGCCTGCTGCTCGACCGCCAGGGGCGGCTCTGGGCGTTGAGCGTGGCCGGGCTGTTCGTCATCGACGCGGCCTTGGAGGGCGCCCCCCTGCACCGGGTGACCGACCTGCCGGCGATCGCCTATACCGATGTCCAGCAAAGCGGCGACGGCAGTGTGTGGGTGTCCAGCGCCAATGGCCTGTTCCGCCTGCAGGGAGCGCACTGGAGCAAGATTCCGATCCGCGTCAACGGCGGGCCGGGCGAGCCCTGGGTGAGCAAATTCCACGTCACCGACAGCGGCGAAGTCTGGCTGGCGTTCTATCGCCCTGGCGTGTGGCATGGCGTGTTGCAGCCCTCCGGGCTGGACCTGCAGGCGGTCAGCGACGAGGCCCTGGGCGAAGCGGGCGTGTACCTGCTGCGCGAGGACAGCGCCGGGCGGATCTGGGTGGGCCACGCCGGTGGCGTGGAGGTCTACGACGGCCAGCGCTGGTCGCATCTGTCGCAGTCGCAAGGCCTGCTCTGGGACGACGTCTCCGAAGCCGCGTTCCTGGAAGAGCCGGATGGGTCGGTGTGGATCGGCACCGCGCGTGGTGTCAGCCATGTGCGCACGCCGGCGCGGCTGTTCGACCAGCAGCAGCCCAGCGTGCGTATCGACAGCGTCACCCGTGGCGGTGTGCCGGTGCAGCGCGGCCAGCTGCTGGCCTGGAACGACAAGCCACTGCATCTGGCGTTGTCCAGCCTGCAGGTCTACGACGACCCCAGCCGTCTGAGCGTGCGTTATCGCCTGCTCGGCCTGCACGACGAATGGATCCAGACCAACGACCTGGCCATCGACCAGCCGCCGCTGCCTTCGGGCCATTTCCGCCTGCAGGTGCAGGTGCTCGACCGCTACCGGCGCACCGCCTCGCCCATCGTCGACTGGCCGTTTGCGGTGGCACCGCTGTGGTGGCGCAGCCCGCCGGCTATCGCGCTGTATGTGCTGATGGGCGCTGGCGTGCTGGCCGGCCTGTGGCGCTGGCGTCACCGCCATCTGGTGGCGCGCGAACGCATGCTGGCCGAGCTGGTGGCCGAACGGACCTACCAACTCGAGCGCGAGAAGCGCGAGCTGGAAACCGCACGCGCCGCGCTGGCCTTGAAGGCCAGCCATGACGCGCTGACCGGCCTGCTCAACCGCTCCGGCGTGCTGGAGGCACTGGCCGAAGAACTGCAGCAGTGCGCCAGCGCCGGTCACCCGTTGGCGGTGGTGCTGATCGATCTGGACCACTTCAAGCTGGTCAACGACGAACAAGGGCACCTGGTGGGCGACGCCGTGCTGGCGCAGGTCGGCGCGCGGCTCACCAACTGCCTGTGCGACTCCGACAAGGTGGGCCGCTATGGCGGCGAAGAACTGCTGCTGTTGCTGCCGGGCATGACCCAACAGAGCCAGCACCGCCTGCGCGCCATCCATGAGGTGATCGGCGCCACGCCCTACGAGGTCGGTATTGCGCGGCCGTTGCGGGTCACCTGCTCGGTCGGCGTGGCCTGGTTCCGCAGCGGCGACAGCACCCCGACCCTGCTGGCCCGCGCCGACGAGGCGCTGTATCGCGCCAAGGGCCAGGGGCGCAACCGGATCGAACCGGAAACCCCGGCCTGCTCGGTTGCATGAAACCCGCCGCCGCATCCACTCAAGAAGCGGCGCGGCGGGTCGTTAGCTCACAGGGCAAGCGCTGGTGTCGGCGCGGGATGTGGACGGGTGCTCGGTACTTACAATCTTTCGCTGGTGCTGCTGTCGCTGGCGGTGGCCGTGCTGGCCTCGTATATCGCGCTGCACCTGGCCGCGCGCATGACCGCCAGCCGTGGCGGCATTGCGGCCGCGTGGCTGGTGGGCGGCGCCATTGCAATGGGGTTCGGCATCTGGTCGATGCATTTCGTCGGCATGCTGGCATTCCAGCTGCCGATTCCGCTGGGCTACGACCTGGCGTTGACCGCGTACTCGATGTTGGTGGCGACTCTGGCCTCGGCGTTGGCGCTGTGGCTGACCTCGCGCGCCGACCTGCCCTGGCGCCGCTTGAGCCTGGGCGCGCTGCTGATGGGCCTGGGCATCGCGCTGATGCACTACATGGGCATGGCGGCGATGCGCATGGATCCGGAGATCACCTATGACCCGCTGCTGTTCGCGGTCTCGGTGGCGATCGCCATCGGTGCCTCGGCTGCAGCGTTGTGGATCGCCTTCCAGCTGCGCCACGACGGCCGCCGCTACAGCCTGCGCGTGGTCGCCGCCATGATCATGGGCGTGGCCATCGTGGGCATGCACTACACCGGCATGGCTGCCGCGCAATTTGCGCCCGGCAGCATCTGCGGCGCGGCCGGGATCGGCGCGCAGCTGCCGCTGTCGTGGCTGGCCCCGGTGGTGGCGGCGGTCACCTTGGGCCTGCTGGGGCTGGCGCTGGTGATCTCGGTGCTGTCGCGCCGCTTCCAGCAACGCACCGACGTGCTGGCGCAATCGCTGGCGCAGGCCAACCAGGAACTGGTGCTGGCTGCCCTGCACGACCCGCTGACCCGCCTGCCCAACCGCGTGCTGCTGCATGAGCACGTGCTGCAAAGCATCGAGCGCGGCCAGCGCGACGGGCAGCGCTTTGCAGTGATGCTGATCGACCTGGACGGCTTCAAGGCGGTCAACGACGGCTACGGGCATCAGCTCGGAGACCAACTGCTGATCGCCGTGGCACAGCGGCTGGGCGCGCATCGGCGCGCACACGGCAGCCTGGCACGGCTGGGCGCGGACGAATTCGTGCTGGTGGCCGACATCGCCGACCCGGAAGATGCCGCCGCCATCGCCGGGCATCTGGTGCAGGCGCTGGCGCTGCCGTTTTTGGTGGGCGACCACGAGCTGCGCCTCAGCAGCAGCGTGGGCATTGCGCTGTATCCGGAAGATGCCGGCAGCGAGCACCAGCTGATGACCCACGCCGATGCCGCCATGGGCCATGCCAAGCAGGCCGGTCGCAACCGCTACAGCTTCTTTGATCGCTCGATGACCGGCACCACCCGCGAGCGCCTGCAGTTGCTGCAGGATCTGCCGCGCGCGCTGGAGCTGGGCCAGTTCGCGCTGCACTACCAGCCCAAGTACTGCGCTGAAGACGGCCGCCCCCTGGGTGCGGAGGCATTGATCCGCTGGCTGCACCCCGAACGCGGCATGGTGCCGCCGGACAGCTTCATCCCCTTGGCCGAGCGCAGCGGCATGATCGGCCCGCTCGGCAAGTGGGTGCTCGAAGAAGCCTGCCGGCAGATGCGCGCCTGGCGCGATGCCGGGCACGGCGACTGGCGCGTGGCGGTGAATCTCTCCGCCACCCAGCTGGCCTCGCCCAGCCTGCCGGCGGAAGTGGCCGCCACCCTGGCCGCGCACGCCATCGCGCCCGGCCAGCTGACCCTGGAGATCACCGAAACCATGGCCATGCGCGACGCCGACGCCTGCCTGCGCACGCTGGGCCAGCTCACCGACCTGGGCGTACGGATCGCCATCGACGACTTCGGCACCGGCTATTCCAACCTGCTCTACCTGCGCAAGTTGCCCGCCCACGAGCTCAAGATCGACCGCAGCTTCGTGCAGGCCATGGACAGCGGCCCGGAAGACATCGCCATCGTCGCCGCGGTGGTGGCCCTGGCTCACACCATGCGCCTGCAGGTGGTGGCCGAAGGCGTGGAGACCGCCGCCCAGCGCAACACGCTAGAACGCCTGGGCTGCGACCAACTGCAGGGCTACCTGCTGGGCCGACCGATGGAACCGGACCGCTTCATCGCCCTGGTCGTCGCCCAGCGCGATGGCGAACGCCGCCGCGCCAGCTGAGCCCCAAGGCTGCAGGTGAAAGTGCCGCAGGCGCAAGCCCGCACCTTGCGCGTACGTAGCCCAACGCCGGCAACCTGACGCCCCCTGCTTCAGCCCCACGCAGGCCAATCGATCCCGTGGCCCAGCCCACGTTCGCGCTCCCAGCATCCGGCTGCCAACACACCGAACTACCCAACAACGCACCCCCATGGTTGGCATCGCCAGGCGCCCCGATCTAGACCATGCACGCTCCCAGCCATCCGGCGTAAAACGCACCACAGCCGCTTGCCCGGTCAACGCAACCTGCAGGGCATGTGCTACCTGGCTTTGCCTATTCCCGCGCCCCGGCAATCGCCCAGCGCGCAGCCCCCGCCCTTGCGATTCCCGAATCCCCATTCCCCATTCCCCATTCCCGTTTTAAGGAACACCACTTGCATGACGCAAGGCCAATCCAGTCAACGGCCCCCCAATGTCCGAGTCCGAAGACGGCGGCGAACGCACCGAACTACCGACCGAAAAACGCCTGCGCGAAGCCCGCGAGCAGGGCAACATCCCGCAATCGCGCGAGTTGTCCACCGCCGCGGTGTTCGGTACCGGGGTGTTCGCGCTGATGCTGATGGCGCGCGGCATCGGCGACGGCGCCAGTGTCTGGATGAAGACCGCGCTGAGCCCCGACCCGAAGATGCGCGAGAACCCGATGGCCTTGTTCGGCCACTTCGGCGATCTGCTGCTGCAACTGCTGTGGGTGATGGTGCCGCTGATCGGCATCTGCCTGGCAGCCGGGCTGGTCGGCCCGCTGCTGATGAGCGGCCTGCACTTTTCCGGCAAGGCGATCATGCCCGACCTCAACAAGCTCAGCCCCATGGCTGGGCTCAAGCGCATGTGGGGCAGTCATGCACTTGCCGAGCTGGTCAAGTCGATCCTGCGCCTGCTGTTCGTGGGCCTGGCGGCCAGCCTCTGTATCTCCAAGGGCCTGCACGGGCTGCGCTCGCTGGTGAACCAGCCGCTGGAACAGGCCGTGGGCAACGGGCTGGACTTCACCAAGAGCCTGCTGTTCTACACCGCCGGCGCACTGGTGCTGCTGGCCGCCTTCGACGCGCCGTACCAGAAGTGGAACTGGCTGCGGAAGCTGAAGATGACGCGCGAGGAGATCAAGCGCGAGATGAAGGAAAGCGAAGGCAGCCCGGAAGTGAAGGGCCGCATCCGCCAGATGCAGATGCAGATGTCGCAGCGCCGGATGATGGAAGCGCTGCCCACCGCCGACGTGGTGCTGATGAATCCCACCCACTACGCGGTGGCGCTCAAGTACGAACGCGGCAAGATGCGCGCCCCGGTCGTGGTGGCCAAGGGCGTGGACGAAATGGCCTTCCGCATCCGCGAAGCCTGCGAGCAGCACCGGGTGGCGATCGTCACCGCGCCGCCTTTGGCACGCGCCTTGTATAGGGAAGCCCAACTCGGCAAGGAAATTCCCGTGAGACTCTATTCGGTGGTGGCACAGGTGTTGTCCTACGTCTACCAGCTACGCGGCTGGAACGGCGGCCCGATGCCGGATTTGCCGCCGCTCGAGGTGGATGAGTTCGGCAAGGGGGCCAGCGCATGAGCGCCCAACCCGCCCCGATGAATGCCCGCCGCGTGATGGAGCTGCTGCGCAACGGCCTGGGCGCCCCGCTCGCGCTGATGGCCATGCTGGCCATGCTGATGGTGCCGCTGGCCGCGCCGGTGCTGGATGCGCTGTTCACCTTCAACATCGCCATCTCGCTGATGGTGCTGCTGGCGGTGGTCTACGTGCAGCGCCCGCTGGAATTCACCATTTTCCCGATCGTGCTGCTGATGACCACGATGCTGCGCCTGGCGCTGAACGTCGCCTCCAGCCGCGTGATCCTGATCAACGGCCAGGACGGCCACGCCGCAGCCGGCAAGGTGATCGAGGCCTTCGGCCAGTTCGTGATCGGCGGCAACTACGCCGTGGGCATCGTGGTGTTTGCGATCCTGACCATCATCAACTTCGTGGTCATCACCAAGGGTGCCGGGCGCGTGTCGGAAGTGACCGCCCGCTTCATCCTGGACGCCATGCCCGGCAAGCAGATGGCCATCGACGCCGACCTCAACGCCGGTTTGCTGACGCGTGAGGAAGCCAAGGCCCGCCGCGAAGAGGTCCGCGAGGAAGCCGACTTCTACGGCGCAATGGACGGTGCCAACAAGTTCATCCGCGGCGACGCCATCGCCGCCATCCTGATCCTGTTCATCAACCTCATCGGCGGCATGGCGGTGGGCATGCTCCAGCACAACATGTCCTTCATCGATGCGGCGTCCACCTACACGCTGCTGTCCATCGGTGACGGTCTGGTGGCGCAGCTGCCGGCCCTGCTGGTCTCGTCCTCGGTCGCCTTGCTGGTGACCCGCGCCTCGCGGGCGCAGGACATGCGCGGCGCCATGATCAGCCAGGTCTTCGGCCAGCACCGCGCACTGGCGGTGGCCGCGGCCATCCTGGGCCTGGTCGGCCTGGTGCCGGGCATGCCGAACGTCGCGTTTTTGACGCTCGGCCTGATCCTGGGCGTGATCGCCTGGAAAATGTACAAGCGCAGCCTGGTGGTCGCCCCCACCGGCGAAGCCGCCACCGACCCCAAAGCCGCTGCCGCAGCGACGGCCGCCGCCGCCAGCGCCGAGCTGAGCTGGGACGAATTGCGCCCGATCGACCCGCTGGGCCTGGAAGTGGGCTACCGCCTGATTCCGCTGGTGGACAAGAACCAGGGCGGCGAATTGATGGCGCGCATCAAGGGCGTGCGCCGCAAGCTCACCCAGGACATCGGCTTCCTGGTGCCGCCGGTGCACATCCGCGACAACCTGGAGCTGTCGGCCAACGCCTACCGGCTGCTGGTGCACGGCGTGCCGGTGGCCACCGCCGAGATCTACCCCGACCGCGAACTGGCCCTGGACCCGGGCGGTGCGCTCGGCCAGCTGGACGGCATTCCCGGCAAGGACCCGGCGTTCGGCCTGGATGCCACCTGGATCCAGCCGCACCAGCGCGCCTATGCCGAATCGATGGGCTACACCGTGGTCGACCCGGCCACCGTGGTGGCCACCCACCTGTCGCACCTGATCCGCGAACACGCCCCGGAGCTGCTCGGCCACGAAGAAGTGCAGCAATTGCTGGCCACCCTGGGCAAGACCGCGCCGAAGATGGTCGAAGACCTCACCCCGAAGGCGCTGCCGCTGTCGGTGGTGGTGCGCGTGCTGCAGAACCTGCTGATCGAACGCATCCCGGTGCGCCAGCTGCGCAAGATCGTCGAAGCCCTGGTCGAGCACGCCCCGCACAGCCAGGACCCGGCCGCCCTCACCGCCGCGGTGCGCACCTCGCTGGGCCGGTTCATCGTGCAGGAAATCGCCGGCATGTCGGCCGAGCTGCCGGTGTTCACCCTGGCCCCGCAACTGGAGCGCGTGCTGCAGGAATCCACCCATGGCAACGGCGTGGCGCTGGAACCGGGCCTGGCCGAACGCCTGCACCAGAGCCTGGCCGAGTGCGTCGGCAAGCAGGAAGCCCGCAACGAACCGGCGGTGGTGCTGGTGCCCGGCCAGGTGCGCGCCGCCCTGGCCCGCCTGGTCCGCCACAGCGTGCCGAGCCTGTCGGTGCTGGCGTATAGCGAAGTGCCGGAAGACAAGCGGTTGAAGCTGGTCGGCACCATTAGCTGAGCCGGGCGCTTGGAATCACTCGGTTGAAGCTCGCGGGCACCATTAGCTGACCCAGGCCCGTCGATTGATGAGACGGGTTTGTGGTCAGCCAAGCCTTCGCTGTGGTGATTGATGAGGCGGGTTGGTCATGGGCCACCGCGTAGGAGCGCACCCGGGCGCGACGGGCGTTATCGGGAATGCCCTCGCGCACAAGTGCGCTCCTACGACATACCGGCGACCCGACCACGCGTAGTGGCCCAGACAATCTCGCTGACACCGCTTGGTAGGAGCGACCTCGGTCGCGAGGGCCTTACCGGGAACGCCCATAGGGCTTCACCGGGAACGCCCATCGCGCCCAAGGGCGCTCCTACGGAATACCGGCGACCCGACCACGCGCGATCGGCCAACAATCTCGCTGACACCGCTTGGTAGGAGCGACCTCGGTCGCGAGGGCTTTACCGGGAACGCCCATAGGGCTTCATCGGGAACGCCCATCGCGCCCAAGGGCGCTCCTACGCATTGACCGGCGTTCCGCGCCTCGGCGTCGGCACTGCCTGCCGACCGGCGAGCGAATGCTGAAGCCCGGTAATCGACTGCCAAAACCCGGCGTCGGAAACCCGCCACCGGTCCGAACCTCCAATCGATTGCAGGACGCTGGCCGTTTTCAGCCGCTCCAATCGCTCAACGTTCGACGTACAGCCCACCAGCGGCTCTGCCAGCAAGGCGTCGCCACCGCATCGCCGCTCCGGAAAAATGTCAATCAATCCAGCGACTTGACCGCTTCCGCCCAGGCCGAACGCCCAGCCCCGCCTCCGTCCCAATCCCATAAACCTACGCGCCGGAACCCCGGCGCCGCGTTTTGGCACACCGCATGCATTAGCTCTGGCGAGACCGCAGACAGCCACATCGCTGCGGGGCGGGACGCAGCACTTGGACGAACGAACGGGACAGGCACCTCATGACGCTGGCAACACACCCACATTTCACCCGCACCCGTACGGCGTCCGTCGGGTCCTGTTCCTGGAGGCACTTCGCATGAAGATCAAACGCTTTGTTGCCCCGGACATGCGCACCGCATTCCGCATGGTGCGCGAAGAGCACGGCCCGGACGCGGTGATCCTGTCCAACCGCCGCACCGCCGAAGGCGTCGAGATCGTCGCCGCCAGCAACTACGACGAAGAACTGGTGCAGCGCGCCCTGGAAACCGCCCGCTCCGAAGTGCCGGTCACCGCCGCGGCGCCGGCACCGGTCCAGCAGGCGCCGGCCATCCAGCCTGCCCCGGTGCACGTGCCGCGTCGCGACACCGCCGAAGCCGGCATGACCCAGCGCCAGCGCGTGGCCAGTGCCGCCGAAGAAATGATCGCCGCCATGGCCCTGCGCCAGCCGGTCAGCGTGCCGCGCCCCGCCGCGGCGGCCGCACCGGTCCGCGCTGCGGCGCCGATGCCGGTCGCCGTGCAGAGCGCACCGGCTGCCGCCATGCGCCAGCAGCCCGAGCATGCCCTGTCGGAACTGCCCGAGCAGCTGTTTGCCGAATTCCTGACCACCCCGCCGGTGCCGCGTGCACCGCTGCAGGCCCCGGTCGTCGCCACCGCGCCGGTCCCAGCGATGCCGGCCGCTGTTGCCGCACCGGTTGCGATCGCACACCACCACGATGACGAACTGGCCGACGACGGCTTCGACCTGGACGACGCGCTGCCGCAGATCCTGCCGCCGGCCGCGCTGCCGCCGCTGGTCGTCGCCCCGGTGGCGCCGGTCGCCCTGGCCGCCGTGCAGGCCGCCGCCCCGGCGCCGCAGAACGACGAAGAACTCAAGCAGCTGCGCGGTGAGCTGGCGCTGATGCGCCAGATGATCGAGCGCGAAATGAACCGCCTCACCGACGAACGCCTGCGCGGCTCGCCGGTGCGTGCCCAGGCGCTGGAGCTGATGGACGACTACGGCTTCGACGCCGGCCTGATCCGCGATGTCGCCCTGCAGATCCCGGCCGACACCGAATTGCACCGCGGCCGCGGCCTGATGCTGGGCCTGCTGTCCAAGCGCCTGCCGGTGGCCCCGGTCGACCCGCTGGAACTGGGCGGCGTCATCGCCCTGGTCGGCCCGACCGGCGCCGGCAAGACCACCACCATCGCCAAGCTGGCCCAGCGCTTCGCCGCCCAGCACGCCCCGCGCGACGTGGCCCTGGTCACCACCGACACCCAGCGTGTCGGCGGCCGCGAACAGCTGCACAGCTACGGCCGCCAGCTCGGCATCGCCGTGCACGAGGCCGACAGCGCCGAAAGCCTGCTGGAGCTGCTCGAGCGCCTGCGCGACTACAAGCTGGTACTGATCGACACCGCCGGCATGGGCCAGCGCGACCGCGCCCTGGCCGCCCAGCTCAACTGGCTGCGCGCCGCCCGCCAGGTCACCTCGCTGCTGGTGCTGCCCGCCAACGCCCATTTTTCCGACCTCGACGAGGTCGTGCGCCGCTTCGCCCATGCCAAGCCCCAGGGCGTGGTGCTGACCAAACTCGACGAGACCGGACGCTTCGGCAGCGCCCTGTCGGTGGTCGTCGATCACCAGATGCCGATCACCTGGGTCACCGACGGACAACGCGTCCCCGATGACCTGCACCGTGCCAATGCCGCCAGTCTCGTTCTTCGCCTTGAAGATTTGCGGCGCGCTGCCGATAAGCCCTGTACTCCGGAGCACAACCATGCAGTCGCGTGAATACGCAAAGCTGACCAACGCCTTCCCCCTGTCGGCGACCCGTCCCGAGCCTTTGGGCCCGGTGCGCACCATTGCCGTGACCGGTGGCAAGGGTGGCGTGGGTAAAACCAACATCTCCGCCAACCTGGCGGTGGCCCTGGCCGACATGGGCAAGCGCACCCTGCTGCTCGACGCCGACCTGGGTCTGGCCAATCTGGACGTGGTGCTGGGCCTGTCGCCCAAGTACACCCTGGCCGACCTGATCGCCGGCCGCTGCACGCTGGACGAAGTGATCATCGAAGGCCCCGGCGGCGTGCTCGTGGTGCCGGCCGCCTCCGGTCGCCGCCACATGGCCGAACTGGCTCCGGCCCAGCACATCGGTCTGGTCAACGTGTTCTCCGAACTGGAGCGCGACCTGGACGTGATGGTCATCGACACCGCCGCCGGCATCACCGACAGCGTGCTGACCTTCTGCCAGGCCGCCCAGGACACCGTGGTGGTGGTCTGCGACGAACCGGCCTCGATCACCGACGCCTACGCGCTGATCAAGGTGCTCTCGCGCGAACGCGGCGTGGACCGCCTGCAGATCATCGCCAACATGGTGCGCGACCCCAACGAAGGCCGCCTGCTGTACGACAAGCTCTCGCGGGTGTGCGAAAAGTTCCTCGGCGATGTCTCGCTGAACTACCTCGGCCACGTGCCGCAGGACGATTGGCTGCGCCTGTCGGTGCAGCGCCAGCAACCGGTCATCAAGGCCTACCCGGCCAGTCCCTCGGCACAGGCCATTGCCGAAATCGCACGCCGTACCTCGCGCTGGCAGGCCCCCACCGTGCCGCGCGGCAACGTCGAGTTCTTCGTCGAACGCATCATCCAACGGGGAGTGGCCGCATGAGTACCGCCACCGCAACGACCGCCACGGCCCAGTACCGTGCCGTGCAACGCAATAACGCCAACGATGTGGTCACCCAGCACGCCGACCTGGTGCGCCGGATCGCCCACCATCTGGCCGCGCGCCTGCCGGCGAGCGTGGAAGTGGACGATTTGATCCAGGCCGGCATGATCGGCCTGATCGAAGCCTCGCGCAGCTACGACTCCGACCAGGGCGCCTCGTTCGAAACCTATGCCTCGATCCGTATCCGTGGCTCGATGATCGACGAGATTCGTCGTGGCGACTGGGTGCCGCGCTCTGTGCATCGCCGGGCCCGCGACGCCGCCGCCGCCGTGCGCAAGATCGAACAGAACACCGGCCGCGCCGCCGCCGCCACCGAAGTGGCCGCCGCGATGGAGATGCCGCTGCCCGACTACCTGCGCCTGATGGAAGACGCCGCACGCGGCCAGGTGCTGAGCCTGGAATCGCGCATCGAAGACCACGGCGAACTGGACACCACCGCCAAGGGTGGCCCCAATCCGCAGCAGATGATGGAGCGCGGCGAGTTTGGTCGCGAGCTGGGCAAGGCCATTGGCCAGTTGCCCGAGCGCGAGCAGCTGGTGCTGTCGCTGTACTACGAACAGGAATTGAACCTGAAGGAAATCGGCGCCGTGCTCGGTGTCAGCGAGTCGCGCGTCTGCCAGATCCATGGCCAGGCCGTGGTGCGTTTGCGCGGCCGCCTCAAAGTCTTCGAGCTGGCCGATGCCGGTGTCGAAATTGACGACTAATTTTTTCGCGCATTTTTTCGTGTTAGGAGCTTGATGTGAATAAGAACATGCGGATCCTGATCGTGGACGACTTCTCGACGATGCGCCGTATCGTCAAGAATCTGTTGGCGGATCTCGGCTTCACCAATACCGCAGAGGCCGAAGACGGCAACAGCGCACTGGCTGCGTTGCGCGCGGGCCCGTTCGATTTCGTGGTCACCGACTGGAACATGCCCGGCATGACCGGCATCGACCTGCTGCGCAACATCCGCGCCGACGCCAAGCTCAAGCACCTGCCGGTGATGATGGTGACCGCCGAGGCCAAGCGCGAACAGATCATCGAAGCCGCCCAGTGCGGCGTGAACGGCTACATCATCAAGCCGTTTACCGCCCAGACCCTAGAAGAAAAGCTGGGCAAGGTGTTCGAACGTCTGGCGGCGACCGCCTGATGAACGCCACCGTGGACACCAATGCCGAACGCGCCGCGCTGATCGACCGCCTGCAGGGCGCGCTCGATGCGTTGGAAAGCGGTGACGAAGCCGCCTGGAAGCGCGAGGTCGACCACCTCGCCGCCTTGCGCACCCGTCCGATGATGCAGGGCCTGAGCCGGCTTGCACGCGAACTGGGCCAGGCCCTGGGCGAACTGCCCAACCTGCCCGAAGAAGCCGGCGAGCTCGACGACGCCTGCTCGCGGTTGGACCACGTGGTGGAAATGACCGAAAAGGCCAGCCATCGCACGCTGGATCTGGTCGAAGAATGCCGTTTGCTGGCGAACCAGCTGCGCGATGGTGGTCTTAACCAGGACCAGGGCGCGCTGATGGACAAGATGCGCCACAACCTGACCGAGCTGTCGCTGGCGCAGAGCTACCAGGACCTGAGCGGCCAGATCATCCGGCGCGTGGCCGGCATCGTGCGGCGCGTGCATGAAGGCTTTGGTGCCCTCGGCCTGCCGCCGAAAAGCACCGAGCCGAAGAAAGACGACGGCGGTCTTGCCGGTCCTGCAGTCAAGGGCCTGGACCGTCACGCGGTGTCGCAAGACGACGCCGACGACCTGCTGTCCGGATTGGGGTTGTAACCATGAGTGCTGTTCCAGACGATATTGCTGCCGATTTCATCGTCGAGGCCCAGGAAATCCTGGATCGCCTCGGCGAACAGCTGGTGTCGCTGGAACAGGCGCCAGACGAAGCCGACCAGCTCAACGCGGTGTTCCGCGGCTTCCACACGCTCAAGGGCGGCGCCGGCTTTCTGGCGATCAAGCCCATGGTGGAGCTGTGCCACGCCGCCGAAGAAACCCTCGGCATGGCGCGCTCCGGCCAGGCGGTGCTGCAGGCGCATCACTTCGATGCCGCGCAGCAGTCGCTGGATTATCTGCAGGCCATGCTCGATGCGATGGGCTCGGGTGACCCGGTGCCGCATGCACCGGCGTCGCTGATCGCGCAGTTCGATGCCAAGAGCGGCCCGCCGGCGGTGAAATCCGCGCCCAATGCCGCTGCGCTCGCCGCGGTACCCGCCAGCCAGGCGCCGGCCGCCGCCGGTGCCAAGGCCGCGCCGAAAGCCGCAGCCAAGAGCGGTGGCGCCGAAGCCGAACAGACCGTGCGCGTGGATACCAAGCGCCTGGACGCCATCGTCAACCTGATCGGCGAACTGGTGCTCTCGCGCAACCGGCTCAAGACCTTGCGCACCCGCCTGCGCGACGAAGAACTCGACCGCGCGGTGAGCACGCTCGACATCGCCACCGCCCGCCTGCAGACCGCGGTCATGCGCACCCGCATGCAACCGGTGAGCAAAGTGTTCTCGCGCTTTCCCAAGGTGGCCCGCGATGTGGCGCGCACGCTGTCCAAGGAAGTGGAACTGGAGCTGATTGGCGCCGAAACCGAGCTGGATCGCAACCTGGTCGAAGCCCTGGCCGACCCGCTGGTGCACCTGGTGCGCAACGCGATCGACCACGGCATCGAATCCCCCGCATTGCGCGAAGCCACCGGCAAGCCGCGTAGCGGCCACGTGCGCCTGTCCGCACAGCAGGAAGGCGACTACGTCAGTATCGAAATCCAGGACGACGGTGCCGGCATCGACCCCGAGCGCCTGCGCGAAATCGCCCGCAACAAGGGCCTGATCGATGCAGAAGCCGCCGCGCGCCTGAGCACCGACGAGTGCCTGCACCTGATCTTCATGCCCGGCTTCTCGACCAAGGCCGAGGTGACCGACATCTCCGGCCGCGGCGTCGGCATGGACGTGGTGCAATCGCGCATCCGCGAGCTCAGCGGGCAGATCCAGATCCAGTCCGAACTGGGCCGCGGCAGCCGCTTCATGATCCGCGTGCCGCTGACCCTGGCGATCCTGCCCACCTTGCTGGTGCAGGCCGGCGAAGCGGTCTACGCCCTGCCACTGGCCCGCGTGGTCGAGGTGCTGCACGCCCCGCAGTCCTCGCTGGGCTGGTTCGACGGCCGCGCCGTGCTCGATCGCCGCTCGCACACCTTGCCGCTGATCGACCTGCGCCGCTGGCTGGGCGTGCCCGCCGAACAACCGCCGCTGCTGACCGTGGTGCTGCTGCAGGCCGGCGAGACCCGCTTCGGCCTGGTGGTGGACCAGGTCCGCGGCCGCGAGGAAGTGGTGATCAAGCCCCTACCCCGCGCCCTACGCGGCCTGCCCGGCTACGCCGGCGCCACCCTGATCGGCGATGGCCGCATGGCGCTGATCCTGGACGTGGATGGACTGCGTTCCAGCGATCATTGATTTTCGGGAATCGGGAATCGGGAATCGGGAATCGTCAAGACGATCCTGGCTGCCTGATCTGACGACAACGGCCGCGTACTGCGGCCGTTGTCGTTTCACTACCAGCATCGCTGCCGATCTATGTCGCTACGCGCGCAGACATGGGCGCGATGGTTTGGCGACGGCCAGGCTGCCGTGGAAGTGAACCTGGAAACGTTATTTCAGAACCGTTACTTCACTAGCCCTCACACCATCCGGTGTTGAGGCGCAATCGACTGCTCTCGCTGTTGCTCCTGCTGCTGGGATTGCTGTTGGCGCTGAGTTTCGCCCAAGGCCTGTAATTGCGCCAAGGATTGCTCGACGGGCTGCGCAATCGCATCACTCGTCATCATATGCGCCATCTTGTGAGCGGGATCGTTCAACGCACCTTCCACAACGAAGACGTTCTCGCCCTGCCGCACGGACTTGGTGTACTCGCTCAGCACGACATGATCGATTCGCGACAGCCCGTTCTCTTTGGCTAAATACGCGCTGCTTGCTGCCAGCCGTGCACTGTTGTCGTCGTACTCGCGGCCGAGACCTTGCTCAAGGCGGCGAACGGCCTCTTCTGCTTGGTGATGCAGCGGATCTGTTGGCAGCACTCTCGCGAGCTGTGTTGCTTCCTGTAGTGGAGATACCTGCTCACCGGGCGGCTGCGCCTCACCAATCACCTTCTGCCAAAGCTCCTGCTTGGGCTTCGGATTGATGTGCTCCTTATTCAACTCACTTTTAGGCAAAGGAGCAGAAATGCTCTTGATATCATCTACGTTTTCTACGGGCCTGATATCCCCCTCGAAGCCTTTATCGATTCCGTCTTTTGTCTTCCGGTGCAGTCCAGCGTGGTTGAGCGCATCCCACGTGAAGTCGATACAACTATTCTTAGTACCGTGATATTCCATATTGAACCCATGCTTTGCAGGGGCTACGCCGAAGGCTTCCAGCTTGTCATACTGCGCCTTATCGATCTCCATCGTGCGTGAGTAATACGGCTTTTGATAGGTATCGACGTCATTGAAAGAAACTTTTCCTGGCCCGCTAGCCTCGCCATGTTTGATAGGCGAAAACCCATAACTTTTGACGGTCGCTCCGTCGTCAATCGAGTAATACATATGGCCACCGAAGGATGTGCCTCCGGCCATCAACGGCGTACCCGCAGCGGCGACGTAGACAGTGACTGCATAGCGCCTTCCATGATCATCCATGCTCATTTCCCTCACTTTCCTTTGTAGGTGTAAGCGACAAGAAGTTGCGCATTAGCCGCAACCAGCGCCTCGGCGTTCTGATCAAAGCGCAGTTTGAGCCGATAACGGCCTGGCTGGACAGCATTGCTATAGCCGAACGCCAACTCCCTGGACGCGGTCTGCTCAGTAGACAAACCGGCGTCTTGCAGCGTCGTACCGTCCGCATCAAAAGCGAACAGACCAGGAGCCATACCATCAGCTGACAAGGGAATGGACGCCTGCTGACCTACCCCCACACGCTGACTACGCTGCAATTCCACGGAGACCGGACCGGATGGTTCAATACGCTCCAAGTGGAGCTCGGCCGAAACACCAGCGCTAATCAGCCTGTCAGCACTTTGGGAGACGGCAGTTGGATCGACACCGGTGATCCGCACACCGATGAAAACGGGAGGAGTCGCGTCGTCGGGCAGTGCGGGCACATCGAATTCCAGCTCTGTAGGCCCACGATCATGTGGGGTCAAACTCCGTACCAACGGGACGACCGTTCTCATCTCTATCTGCTCCTTTGCGATAGGCACGTTTTCAGGCGGCGGTTGCAGGCTGCAGCCAGCGATCAGGCAGGTAATCAATGCCGTGAGTGCAAAGCGCATTGGATCGTTTGCAAGGGGCACGGCCTTTCTCCAATAAGTGTTGGTGCTGCAGGGGGAATTTTGACAGTTTTTCAATGTCATCGTGTCATGCACGCCTCTCAACCACCCCCAATGCCCTATGCACGCATTGCTTTATGAGGCCTGACAACTCCAGGGCTGAGTGATATGTCCGCTACCTCAGCTTATCGGATGTAGACCCATTCGACGCATTTGTGCGCCACCAACTCTTGCGGTTCCGCAGCTTCACCTCTTGGGAAAACCTCTACACGCATCCCTGGGCGCGTGTAGAGATCACTCATCCAGCGGCCGTCTTCCACCATGTTTCGTTGACGTACAAACCCGATGTTTTCCAGCTTCTTGGTAAACGTATCGAAATCGATCCCGCAGATCTCCGTCATCGACGGGGAAGCACCTGCTTGCGCTGGAATAAAAGTGAACTCGAACCAACGCCCCGCAGTAGGCGTCTGGTCCATGCCAAAGCTGTAACCCCACTCACTGGTAAGCGGAGCACTGGCGCCGTAACGCTTGGGATCAGCTGCCGCACGCGTTACCGGAACCCCCATTTTGGACTGTAGGTAGTCGGGTGTCAGATCGTCCAGTCCGTGAATTTCTTGAATCAACGCAAGCATGCGGGTGAGCGCATCCTCTGCCGTTCGTATCGGCCCACTGGGTTCACTGCCAGCGGGAGTGACTTTGGATTCGGCTGAGGAACGCATGGCAGATGTCTCCGTGACGGTTGCCGGGGCTGGTGTGGCCGCTGTGTGGGCGCAAGCGCCCAGAGCGAGGCTGGCGAGCAAGGCGTAGAGGGGGCGCGCGATCATGAAGCGTCCGTTGTGCGCTGGTGTGGCTGCGACGCTAGTGACATCCGGCACCGAGGTCAATCGCAAGGTCCCTGGCAGCGGTAGCATCACCGCCGCACGCCGCGCGCTTTGGACGGCACATCCACCTGTGCCAACACCCGCCTGATAAGTGCACCTGACCCCATCACGCTCCGTGATCAAACTACTACCCCACGCCCTGCGCGGCCTACCCGGCTACGCCGGCGCCACCTTAATCGGCGACGGCCGGATGGCGCTGATTCTGGATGCGGACGGATTGCGCTCCAGCGATCATTGATTTTCTGGAATCGGGAATCGGGAATCGGGAATCGGGAATCGGGAATCGTCAAGACGATCTTGTCTGCCTGATTTGACGACAACGGCCGCGTACTGCGGCCGTTGTCGTTTCAGTACTAGCATCGCTGTCGATCTATGTCGCCAAGCGCGCAGGCACGGGCGCGATAGTTTGGCGACGGTCAGGCTGCCGTGGAACTGAACCTGGAACCGTTATTTGGACCCCTTATCTCGTTGCGAAACACTCAGCGCGTCACCGACGGACCAGCCTGGCTGACGGCTTGCTGGGACTGCTCCAGCGCCTGCTGCTGTTCGCGCGCTTGGGCCTGGGTTTGGTTGATTGCCTGCAGACGATCGAACGACTGGGTCTCTGGTGTCTGCACGGCGTCCATGGTCGACATATGGGCACGCTGGTGAGCCGGGTCGTTGAGGGCGCCCTGAACGACGAAGACCTTCTCGCCGCCCGCCAGCTGAGCCGTTGGGTTGTTGAGCACCACATGATCCACCCGCGACAACCCTTCCTCTTTTGCCAGAGCAAGCAGGCTGGCAGTCATGCGCTGGCTTGATGCATCCCACTCCCTGCCATGCTGGGCATCGAGCTTTTGCACCCCATTCCTGATCTGTTGGTAGAGCGAGTGATCCGCATGACCGGGGTCTGACGGAAAAAGCTGTGCCGACGGCCCCGGCGATTGCGGATCGCGCCCTCGCAGCTCCTGCTCCAGCGCCTGGGCAGAAATCGGCGAGACGTGCAGGTGAGTGTCCTTGCTGTGCTGGAAGAGCCCAGGGGTTAGCGGCTGCGTACTACTGTCCAGGTATGGCATGGGACGGGTGTCGCTGCCCAGGTCAACGCCGTTGTGCTCCAAAATTTCTTCTTTGAATCCCAGGCGCTGCATGTCCAGGATCATTGGCTGCTCCGGCTCGCCGGGCTTTGACTTGTTGTAGTGTCGCTCGTAGATGGCGGCTGTGCCAACCACCCACGGACCGTAATGGTTGACGTAGTCGGACTGGCCCGCATGACCGATACGGGTGTCCTTGACCGATTTGTCGAAGTAATTCACTCCCATTGCCTCGACATTAGCCGCCGTGGGCGACAACGTCAGGTCGCTATTGAACGTCAGGTTTGCCTTGGGCGTATAGACGCTTGGATAACCGCTGCGCGTGACGAAATCTCTGGCCCGACCATCCGCAAACAGGTACACATCTTCAAGCGTAGGATTAGGATTACGACTCTTGGCCGCGCTGACGATAGCGTTCCATCCGGCTATTTCGGCCGTTGCTTCGTCCGCACGGTTACTGGCCAGCACCTTCTCGCCAGCAGCAGTGTAATCGTGCGTGCTACGGGCAATTTTTATTGCCTCCGTTTTGAACTGTTCCCGCGCAAGCGCAGCAGTGGGACTGTAAAGGCTATGCTGAATTTCATGTCCCAAGACGAAAGTCAGATCGCCTGCTGCTGCATGCTTGCCGTTGGCATCATTCACAAGCGCTGCAAGCGGCAAGTGAATTTCCTGATCGCGTGGATCATAGGTGCCTCCCGCATGCGGATCGTTTAACGGCGCGAATCCTTTCAGCACCTTTTTCTGCACCGCCTCGTTGATCTGGCGGGTCAACTCGGGCGAATCGTTCAGGACCCGGTTGAAGTTGTCCAGATGCTCACGTGTGACACCTGGTTGCTGACCAAATGACGCCACCACGGCACTTGCTTCTTGGCTCAACATGTCCGCTCCTTGGACTACCGAATTTGAACCCACTCGACGCACTGATGAGTGGTGCGCGCTAAAGGTTTGTCAGCCTCGCCACGCGGGAAGAGCTCTACGCGCATCCCTGGGCGTTGAAAAATATCGCTCATCCATCGTCCATCCTCGACAAGGTTGCGCTGTCGCGAAAAACCCATTTTCTCGAGGTGCGCCGCAAATGCCTCGAAGTCGATCTGGCAGATATCCGACATAGAGGGAGACGCTTCTGGCGGGTTAGGCAGGAACAGGAACTCGAACCATGCACCCTTTACTTCGGTTTTGTTGACACCAAACCCGTAGTTCCAGTTTCGGGTCAGCACTCCGCTGGCACCGAACCGCCCGGAACCATCATCGCGATGCTGTACCGACTGGCCCATTGCTCGAGACACGTGGTCGGGAGTGAACGATTCAATACTGGCGCTTGTGCGAATCAGCTCCAGTACCCGCTCCAGTGCTTCCTGCGCGGTACGTGGTCCACCTTTGGAAGGATCTGCAGGTACGTGATCGGCTGGGGAACTCATGGCAGATGTCTCCGTGACGGTTGCCGGGGCTGGGGTGGCCGCCGTGTGGGCGCATGCGCCCAGAGCGAGGCTGGCGAGCAAGGCGTAGAGGGGGCGCGCGATCATGAAGCGTCCGTTGTGCGCTGGTGTGGCTGCGACGCTAGTGGCATCCGGCACCGAGGTCAATCGCAAGGGGTCTGGCAGCCGCAGCATCATCGCCGCACGCTACGCGCCTTGGCCGGCACCTCAACCGGCGGCAACACCTCCATCAACAACTGCCCCGCACTGGCGGTGATGCGCAGCTTGGTGCCGATGGCAAAGCCCAGTTGTTCCAGCCATAGGCCGCTGAGGCGGACATGGGGTACGTGCTGGTCGCCACCGTGGTTGTGGGCGCCGGGGTAATGCGTGTAGCTGACGGTGCATTGGCGCGGGCGGCGGGCGCGGCGGGGTGCGCCCAGCGTGCCGGGGCCTTGCGAGGAGGCGTCCGGGTCGGGTGGTAGCATCGGTGGCAGCTTGGTGCGGTCGGGTTCCACAACGACCCACTGCACCCGCTTGGGCGGCGCGGGGCGCGTACGCGTGCGGGTGGGCCGTGCGTTGGCAGATGCCTTGGGTGGGCGGCGGCGTGTCATGGCGCCTCCGGGTGATGGCGGATGATGGATGCGGCGAAATGCTGCTGCAACGCCACGGCCTTGCGTGCGAACCGGCGGCGCGAGGTGTGCGGCAATACACCGAGCTGGCGACTCAGCGAATGCGCGGCATCGTCGCTCGCCTGCTCACTCAACAGCTGCGCGTGCGACGAGCCGGCGCAGCACCTCGCCAACATCCCACCGCAGGCGGTGAGCGGAAGCTGGCAACAGATCAACCGGCACAGATGCCGGCATGGATGGTGCGGTAGACATGGCAACGCCCTCCTGGAACAACCCAAGAACCGCCGCCAACGGCGACGGGATGTCGGGAGGTTCGAAACCGCTAGTAGCCGGCGGGCATATTCCCCTTGCGGGTGTTGTATTAGCCGCCCTCCCGACACAGGCATTGCGTCGGCTTGTACCTGCGGGATGCAGGCACAAAAAACCCACCGGTTTGACGGAGGTGGGTACCGCTACTAGAGGAGTTTCGACGCTCCTTGGGACTAGATTGCAAGTACACGGTCTGGCGTGTCAATACACGCTGGCGGGTCTCGCGCGGCTGTGTGCGCCGCTGGCGCAGTTACATAAGGGCCACGCAAGCCGAACGCCGTCGCCTGATAAGTGCACCTGACCCCATCACGGTTCTGCGGCCGTTGTCGTTTCACTACCAACATCGCTGCCGATCTATGCCGCTACGCGCGCAGGCACGGTCGCGATAGTTTGGCGACGGTCAGGCTGCCGTGGAACTGAACCTGGAACCGTTATTTCCCCCAGCTCTTATGTTATATCAAGCCAGCCTGGGCGACGGTAGAAAGGCCCATGTTCAACAAGCTTATCGAGCCGAGTAATTCTATCGTGGCCGTTGTGCCGGGGCGCACGACGCTTGAACTCGGCCAACGCCTCCCGTGCTCCATCCAGGTCGTCCTGTCCAATGTGCCACTCAACAATGAACGTAATGAACGACGTATTGATAGGCTGGTATGCGTCCATATCCCGCAAGACCTCCCCAAACCGGCCTGTTTCGGTCCGGTAGGGGTTGAGGGCGTACTGCATATTCTGGGCCGTCAGTGCGGCTTGGAAGATCATTGCAGCTGGCTTTTTGCTGCGTACGATTGGGTAATACGGTCGGATGGCGTCTTTTTTATCGTTCTCTTCCTTGAGCGCCGCGTAGTCCATGCCTCGGTTGAAGCTTGATTGATTGAGCAGCCGTTTGTTGTAGGTCTCCAACATCTGTTCAAAAATGCTTTGGGCGTGAGCCTCCGACATGCCAACGGCCAACACCACCACGCGGTACTCTCCGCCCAGCCGCTCACGAACAAACCATTCCCAGGCTACGCCACCGTTCTTCTGCCACGCAAACGCCCCGCGACCATACCCGGCGTAAAACGGCACGCCCTCTGCGTCCACGTGCAGCCACGCGTAGTTCTTGTTGAAGTGAGGGCCGGCCATCCACTGCGTTTGCGAAATACACGCCTCTTGGGAGTAGGACGCAAGCAATGGGACATCCACGCTGATCTTGCTCACGCCAGACATCTTGGCCTGTGCGATCAACTCTTCCACGTCCACGAGCTTGAACGTCACTGATCGTTGCCCAGTTCGTACACCTTAAGGACGGTGCCCGTCTTGACATCAACCACCGCAATTTTTATCAAGCGCCCTTCAATGAAGTGCTGCTCGTTCTCGTAATGCGTCGGCAGATCAAAGGTCGGGTATTCCCGCTCGGTGTCCTGCGAAATGAGGGGCGGAACAACTTCGTACTGGTAGATTTCCGTAAGGCGCCCTTTATGCGCGCGCGCATCGTCAGGCTCCATAGGAAGAATGGCCGCAATCGTCTCTTTGCCCACATTCAAGCCAGGAACGTCAGACGCCGCATCGGTGAGCGCGTTGCGAGGCAGTGCAACCTGGTATGTGGTTCGCTCAACCTTGGGTACGCGCGCGGTCACACCATAGGCGTTGGTTCCCATGTACGAGCTTTCGCGGCGCTTCGTCTCTTTGCCGTAGATCGGTGCGTAGTAGCCACTGACACGATGCATCTGGATGTACAGATCCGTCCCCTCGTACTGGCGTTTCTCTGCGTTGTACTTCCACGAGTCAAACAATGGGTTGATCACCATGCTTCCCGCGCACAGTTGTCCCGTGGCGATGGCCGTTGGGAGTGCAGCGACAGCGCTTTTGACACGTGAGGCGTGATCCGCCGCAGTCTCAAACTCGTCCTTGGCCGGTATCGACTTCAAGGCGCTGTAGACCGCCACCGTGTCGTGACCTGCAAAATTGATCGGGAGGGTTGATCCCTCTTCCAATGTGCACGGAGTGGTGAGCGGCAACGGCGCTGCCGACAGACTGCCGCACCCCACAAGCGCGGCCATCGCGAACATCCTTTTCATGTTTTCCCCTGTATGTACTGTTCGACCTTGAAACGTGGATGATAAGCCGACCCTAGCCGGATCGCGCACCTATCGCCCGGTCGTGACCCCGCGCCCCGTTGCGGATACACACCAGGCGGCCAGGGAAGTATCCATTAGGGTGTAGAAATAACGATTCCAGGTTCACTTCCACTGCAACCCGGCCGTCGCCAAACCATCGCGCCCATACCGCCATGTGGCAGGCATGGGCGCGACCCACCAGGGCCTAGAACTTGTAGGTCAGCCCCAGGTACGCCAGCCGGCCTGCGTATCCGCCGGTATAGAAGCGGGCGCGGGTGTCGTCGCCAAGGTCCGAGCGGGACTCCTGCTTGGTCAGGTTCAGCACCGAGGCGGTGAGGCTGAGCGCCGGGGTGATGTTGTATGCCGCGTTCAGATCGACCTGGTAGTACGGCTCCTCGAAGACGTTCAACCCGTTGACCAGGCCTTGCACCAGCTCACCGCGACGGTTGTACGAGGCGCGCAGCAGCAGGCTGTCGGTCTCGTAGAACACGGTGAGGTTGGTCTGGTTTCTGGCGCTGCCCGGCATGGAGGTCTTGCCGGCCTCGGTGCCGTCCTCCAGCCGCACCGCCGCCTTGCTGGCATCGTTGTAGGTGTAGTTGAACTGCACACCGAGACCGAACGGCAGCGTGTGCTGGGCGTAGAGCTCCACACCCTGCGAGACCGCGTCCTGGCCGCCAGCCTGGGTGCTGTAGTTCTGCACCGTGACCGGTTGCCCGTCGACCATCATGTTGACGTCGCTGATCACGTCGACCGCAAAGTTCTCCACGTTCTTGCGGAACAGTCCCACACCCGCTACCGAACCCGGGTGGAAATACCATTCCAGCCCCAGGTCGAACTGGTTGGCCTTGTATGGCTCCAGGTTCTTGTTGCTGCCCGAGCCGTACCAGCCCTGCTCGCTGGCACCGCCGGTCAGGCGCCGGTCGGCCACGTACTCGGGACTGTAGAACTCCAGGCTGCCAGGCGCGGCGATGTCGTTGTAGCTGGGACGTGCGATCACCTTCGCGGCTGCCGCGCGCAGCAGCAGGTTCTCGGTCAGGTCGTAGGCCAGGTTGAAACTCGGCAGCACGTCGGTGTAGTTGCGGTCCAGCCCGCTGACCACGAACGACTCTGTGCGTTGCACGCTGTCGGACAAACGCCAGTAGCCTTCGGTCCCGCAATAGGTGTCGGCCGGGGCGCCGCCGGGCATGGCGGCGCCCTGCTGGCAGGCCAGCGGATTGCCGTCGGCGGCATCGAAGAAGTAGTCGTTGTAGGCGGTCACCTTGTCGGTGGAATCGGCACGCTGGCCGGTGCGCGCCACCCGCACGCCGACGTTGCCACGCAGCCGCTCGGTGTGGAAGTTGAGTTGCAGGTAGGTGGAATAGATCTCCTCGTCGACGTTGTAGACGAAGTTGTCTTCGCTGCGGGTCTGCATCGCGCCGTAGGTTTGATTCAAGTAGCCGATGTAGCACGGGAAGTTGATCGCCGGGAACGCGCTGGCGTTGACGCCACCGGCCAGGTTGTCCTGCGCGAACAGCAGGCCCGGCGAGAACTGGGTGGCGATGGCATTGCAGCGCCCGTTCCAGTAGCGGTTGTCGTAGTCGCTCGGGTCAGTGCCCGGGCACACCCAGTAGTTGTTGCCGGTACTGCGGTGGATGCCGCCGTCGCGACGTTTAATGCCGAACTGCAGCGAGTCGAAGACCTCGCCGTCGAAATGCCAGGTGGTATCGATCTGCGCGTACTGCTGCTGATTGGTGTTGCGGGTCCAGGATGAGCCGGTCGAGCCCAGGTCGACCTGCAGGATGCAGTCGCGCAGGTTCTGCATCAGCTGCGGCGAGAACGTCATGGATGGCGTGCCGGTCAGGTCCCAGGCGCTGGCGAAGTTGCCGTTGGTCCAGCTGCCATCGGCGTTCTGCAGGCGCGGCTTGATCGGCAAGGAGAACTGCAGCTCCGGCCCGCCCTTGGCCCAGGTGCGGCCCGCCTTGAACGCCACGTCTACCTGCTCGCCACGCCATTCGCCGCCCAGGTCCACCGTCTGCGACTGCGATTTCTCGATGTTGTAGCTGCCGGTGATCTGTGGCGTCGGCACCGTGCAGTCATCCGAGCCCCAGCCGCCCGGCGGCAGTCCGGCTGCGGCGGCCTGGGCCTCGCTGCAATAGTAGGTCTTGCCCGGACGCAGGCTGTAGGCGGCGCCAGTGACAATCGTGCCGCTGGGATCGAACTGCAGCCCGTCGAGCAGACGGCCGCCGCGCCAGTTGCCGTCGCCGTTATAGCGGGCAATGTTCCACTCGGGAATCTTGATGGTATTGGTCTGCGAGTCCTGCGACAGGTCGAAGCGGAAGTAGTTCGCGGTCAGCGTCAGGTCGTCGGTCGGCTTGAACTGCAAGGTCAGCTGCCCGCCCTTGCGCTCGCGCTCCTCGCGTTTGGCGTCCAGGCTGACCGCCGTCGGCATCATGAAACCGGTGGAGTACTTGCCGTCCTGGTTCCAGAAACCGGTACCGCCCCACCAATTGGCGTTGAAGTCCGACGGATTTCCGTTCACGTCCACCGCCGGGCCGACTTCGTCGCGGCCGTACCACTGCCAGCTTTCGGTACTGGCATTGAGCGTGCGTGCGGTGCGCTTCTGCTGCGTGTAGCCAACGAAGACACCGAAGCGGTTGTCCTTGTCGTGCCACGCGTACGAACCGGAGAACTGGCCGTCGGTCTTCTTGCTGGTATCGGACCAGGTGCCCTCAGCGGAGACGAAGCCGGAATTGGGCTCCAGTTCCAGCGGGCGCCGCGTCTGCAGGATCACCGTGCCGCCGATGCCGCCTTCGTCGATGCGCGCTTCCGGGGTCTTGTACAGCTCCGCGCTGCCGAGCAGGTTCGACGGCAGCAGCGTGTAGTTGAACGAGCGCGTCGGGTCGCCGTTGGACTCGGCGGTGGCGATGTAGTTGCCGTTCAATTCGGTCAGCACCAGCTCCGAGGACAGGCCGCGCACACTGACGTTCTTGCCTTCGCCGCCGTCGCGGCTGATGACCACGCCGGGCACGCGCTGCAGCGCATCGGCCACGTTCTTGTCGGGGAATTTGCCCACGTCCTCGGCAGTGATCACATCGACCACGGCGTTGGCGTTGCGCTTTTGCTCCAGACTTTTTTCGATCGCGTAGCGGTAGCCGGTCACCGTCACCGCGTCCAGGTCCGTGGCCTGCAACGTGGCCTGGCCCGTCGGCGCCGGCGTGCCGTCAGCCTGCTGGGCGGAGACGCTGGTGGAGGCGGCGCTCGCGAACAAGGCGATGGCGATACCGGCGTATAGCGTGCTGTGGTTGCGTGCGAATGGCATGCAGTTCATTTCGATCGTGCTCTCCCAAAGATTGATCGGCCTCCGCGGCTTTGTATCGATCCAACGACCGGACAAGAACACCGCGCGAAGTCATGCAAAAATATCCGGCACCATTGCGGCGTCCGGTTTCCCTGCTCTTCTCTCCCCTCTGCGCGGATGCGATTAGATCGTTCTAATGCAGTGGACGCCTAAGGAACCTCTGAACAACGCACCACAGATACGCGACACTACCCGCCTGATGTTGAGGAGTGATCCATGCAACTGACGTTCGGTGACGCTGAGGGCCTGGGCAAGCGCAAGCAGACCCGCCGGGAGATCTTCCTGGCCGAGATGGAGCAGGTCGTCCCGTGGCAGCAATTGCTCGGGCTGGTCGCGCCGCACTATCCCGTGTCGGGCCGGCCAGGTCGGCAGCCGTACGCACTGGCGACGATGTTGCGGATTCATCTGCTGCAGCAGTGGTATGCGTTGAGCGATCCGGCGATGGAAGAAGCACTGCACGAGATCCCGACCTTGCGGCGCTTTGCTCAGCTCGGTGGCTTGGACAACGTTCCGGACGAGACCACGATTCTCAACTTTCGCCGCCTGTTGGAGACCCATGGCCTTGCCGCGCGGATGCTGGAAGCGGTCAACGCGCATCTGGCGCGCAAGGGCCAGAGCCTGCGGTCGGGCACGATCGTCGATGCGACGCTGATCGCGGCGCCCAGTTCGACCAAGAACACCGACCATGCGCGCGACCCTGAGATGCGTCAGACCAAGAAGGGCAATCAGTGGTATTTCGGGATGAAGGCGCACATCGGCGTGGATGAATTTTCCGGGTTGGTGCACCACGTCCATTGCACAGCCGCCAACGTCGCCGATGTCACGGTGACGCACGCATTGCTGCATGGCAAAGAAGACAGCGTGTTTGGCGACAGCGGCTACACCGGTGCGGATAAGCGCGAAGAACTGCAGGACTGCGAGGCTGCATTTTTCATTGCTGCCAAGCGTTCGGTGCTTCAAGCCATCGGCAACAAGCGGGAGCGTGCTCGGGAACAGCGTTGGGAACACTTTAAGGCCAGCGTGCGTGCGAAGGTGGAGCATCCGTTCCGGGTGATCAAGCGCCAGTTCGGTTACACCAAGGTCCGCTATCGCGGCCTGGCGAAGAACACCGCGCAGGTGCTAACGCTGTTTGCGCTGTCAAACCTGTGGATGAAGCGAAAGCAGTTATTGCCTGCTATGGGGAGCGTGCGCCTGTAACGCAGGCAACACCCTGTAAACGCGCCGGAAACGGCAAAAAAATCGAGGATCTGAGCGCCGTCAGCCTGGCCGATGTAGTTGGGCTCATCCTCCGACGCCGTTGATCAGACCATCCCTAAGGAGCACAGCTCATGCGCCAGCGCATTCTGCCGCGCAGCAGGCCCGCGGCGTTGCAAGCGCCACGATGGCGGCCGGGCTCGCCACGCGTGCACGCGGCACGGTACAGCCTGCCTGCTGCTGCAACTTGATCGCGGCCCGCCCAACGCCCTCGCCCGCAACCAGGCGCAAGCGGCTCACCGAAACGCTCTTCATCATGTGCAACCGAGCTCAGCCAGAAGCAGGATCGACATGCGTGTTGGCACACTCCAGCACATGGCAACCGCACGCCGCTTGGCTGCTATCGCCATCACAGGGATGTGCCGTGATGACGCGTCATAAGCAATGTCTGCAGCGCCGAAGATTCGATTCCCGGCCGCATGGCGCCCCTCACCGAAACCTACAATCGACAGTCCGCGCCTGGACGTACCCTCACCCCAACCCCTCTCCCCGCGGGAGAGGGGCTTGAGTGCCGCGTCGGTCGTGTCTTCCATGTCCGCCTCGGTAACGCAAGGGCTGACCTGAGGCACCGCCGAGTTCATCGAGACCTGTTACGACCGAGGGACCGGTCCCCCGCCGCGCTACCGCTCTCAGCGCAGTCGGCAATTGAAGACCCATACCCAGAACGACAACTTTCTGGCGCACTGGACCGCGCGCATCTATCAAGTCCGCCCGGCCTGGGCCGATACCGCTTCCATGGACAGACTCAGCCTCATTGGACTGGTGCTTGCGATCGTGGCGATCGTGGGCGGCAGCGTGTTGAAAGGTGCCGGCATTTCGTCGCTATGGTCGCCGGCCGCCTTCGTGATCGTCATCGTCGGCACCGTGGCCGCGATCCTGCTGCACACCTCGCCGGCGGTTTTCCGGCGCGCCTTCAAGATTGTGCGCTGGGTGATCCAGCCGCCGGCCAGCGACCGCGAGCGGCTGCTGGCGCGCATCGTGGAGTGGAGCAATATTGCCCGCCGCCAGGGCCTGCTGGGCCTGGAAGATCAGCTCGGCCGCCAGGACGACGCCTTCCTGCGCAAAGGGCTGCAGATGCTGGTGGATGGCGTGGAGCCCGAATCCATGCGCCACATGCTGGAGATCGAGGTCGACAACCAGGAGCGCCAGGATCTTGCCGCCGCCAAGGTGTTCGAGGGCATGGGCATCTATGCGCCCACGCTGGGCATCATCGGTGCGGTCCTCGGGTTGATGGCGGTGATGAAGAACCTGGCCGACCCGTCCATGCTCGGCCACGGCATCGCTGCCGCGTTCACCGCCACCATCTATGGCATCGCCTCGGCCAATCTGCTGTTCCTGCCGGTGGCCGCCAAGCTCAAGAGCGTCATCCACTGCAGCACCAACGAGCGCGAAATGGCTATCGAAGGGCTGATCGCCATCGCCCAGGGCGAGAACCCGCGCAACATCGAGTCGAAATTGGCAGGCTACTTGCATTAGCCCTGTCATGGCCCGCCGTCGCAAACATCACGAAGACCATGGCAACCACGAAGCGTGGGCGATTCCGTATGCCGATCTGATGACGCTGCTGCTGGCGTTCTTCGTGGTCATGTACGCCATCTCCTCGCTCAACGAAGGCAAGTACAAGGTGATGGCGCAGGCGCTGACCACCGCCTTCGGTGGCTCCTCCAAGGCCGCAAGCCCCGTGCAGCTGGGCAACACCCAGAGCCTGGGCGCGGACTACGACCGCCCTTCGGTGATCAAGGCCGGCGCGCCGATGGCCGCCTCCAACGGGCCTACCGACCCCACCATCCTGCCGTCGATGGCCGCGCAGATGCGCATGCCGGTGTCGCTGCGCAATCAGGCGCAGCTGGCACGCGCGCAGCGGCAGATGGATGCGGTGGCGCAGCAGTTGAACAAGACCCTGTCGCCGCTGATCGACAAGCAACTCATCACCATCCGCCGCCGCGATCTGTGGATCGAGGTGGAGATCAACAGCGACATCCTGTTCGTCACCGGCTCTGCGCTGCTGGCCGGGAGCGCGCGCGGCACCCTGTCCACCCTGGCGGCAGTGTTGCGCGATGCCCCCAACGGCGTGCGCGTGGAGGGCTATACCGACAACCAGCCCATCGCCACCGCGCAGTTCCCCTCCAACTGGGAATTGTCGGCGGCGCGTGCCGCCAGCGTGGTGCACCTGTTCGCCGATGAAGGCGTCGCCCCGCAACGATTGGCGATGGTTGGCTATGGAGAATTCCGCGCACGTGCCGATAACAGCACCGAGGCGGGACGGAATGCGAACCGGCGTGTGGTGTTGATCATCCTCGCTGACTCGGCTGGCTCACTCGCACCCGATCCGCCATCGCAGATCCATGCGACCGCCGCCGGGGCGCCGAAGCTTCCCAAGTCTGACGGCGGCCAAACGGCCGTCACCACCGAAAGCGGCACAAGTTCCGTCCCCGCCGTAATTGAAGGAGTGCACTGAGATGCGTATCTGGGCAATCGCCAACCAAAAGGGCGGCGTGGGCAAGACCACCACGACGCTGGCACTGGGTCGCGGCCTGGCCGCGCTCGGGCACCGGGTGCTGTTGATCGACCTCGATCCGCACTCGTCACTCACCCGCGCGTTCGGCGTGGCCGTGGACCCGCCGCCGCGCGGCGTGCTGGACCTGTTCGGCACCCCGCCGAGTGACCTGGCCAGCCTGGCGCACGAAAGCGCCATCCCCGGCCTGTCCTACGTGTGCGCACAGGCCGCCCTGGCCACGCTGGAGCGCCGCAGCGCCAACCAGCCTGGCCTGGGCCTGGCCCTGCAGAACGCCATGGCCCGGCATGCCGGCCAGCACGACTACATCCTGCTCGACTGCCCGCCTACGCTGGGCCTGTTGATGATCAACGCGCTGGCCGCCTGCGACCGCGTGGTGGTGCCGACCCAGGCCGAACCGCTCGCCTTGCACGGCTTGGCCAGCATGGTGCGCACCGCCGACATGGTGCAGCGCTCGCGCCGGCGCGATTTGCCGGTATCGATCCTGCCCACCCTGTTCGACCGCCGCACCCGCGCCGGCAACGAAACGCTGAAAGAAATGCAGACCACCTACGGCCCGGTGGTGTGGGAAGACGCGGTGCCGATGGATACACGCATCTGCAACGCCGCCGCCCTCACCGTGCCGGCCACCACCACCGATTACCAGGGCCGCGGCTTGTCCGCGTATCGCCGCGCGCTGGAATGGGTGCTGGCCGATGACGCGATGCGGATGGAGCAAGCGGCATGAGCAACCACACCGCCAATGGTGAGCTGGACGATTATCTGGAAGGCCTGCTGCACGATGCCGGCGTCGAGATCGACGTGGCCACGGTCACCGTCGTCACCAGCGCAGCGCCAGTGGCTGCCGAGGCAGACCTCGCGCAGGCCGATGACATGGCACTGGCGGAACCGCCGGTGCAGGCCACTGCAGCACCGCAGGTGAGCGCCCCGGTGCTCAGCGCCGAAGCGATCGCCGCCGATTTTCTCGCCGAAATGGACGCCGACCCGGCGTTCGGCCCGCCGGTAGTTGCCGCGCCGAGCGCCGACGACATCGCGGCGGATTTCCTGGCCGAGATGGATGCCGATCCGGCATTCGCGCCGCGCGTGGTAGCCCCCAGTGCCGCCGACATCGCCGCCGATTTCCTGGCCGAAATGGATGCAGACCCCGCCTTCGGCCCGCCGGTGGCAGCTGCACCGAGTGCTGCAGATATCGCGGCAGATTTCCTCGCCGAGATGGATGCGGACCCCGCCTTCGCCACGGCCGCGCCCAGCCCATTCATGAGCACTGCAGATCTGATGGCCGAGATGGATGCCGACCCGGCATTCGCCAGCGCAGAACCCAGCGCCGACATGATCGCCGCCGACCTGCTGGCAGAACTGGATTCGGACCCGGCCTTCGGGCTGGACACCGCACCGGTGGCCATCCCCGCACCTGCACGTCCGGCACCGGCACCCGCGCGTGCTGCGCCTGCGCCGGTCTACCCGCAGGGCCTGCAGGCACTGCTGGCACCGGGCCAGGCCGAACACATCCACGCCGAGCGCCGTGCCAGCGAGCGCAGTACGCGCTGGCTGCGTCTGCGCTGCGGCGAACAAACCTATGCGCTGGAACTGCTCAAGGTGCAGGAAGTGGTATTGCCGGTGCCGCTGCTGCCGCTGCGCGGTACGCCCAGCGCCATGCTCGGCATCATGAACCTGCGTGGCCAGGTGGTGCCGGTGATCGACCTGGGCATCCACCTGGGCTCATCGCCGGTGGACATGGACCTGCACACCCGCGTGGTGGTGCTGGAAGAGAACGGCGAAACCATGGGCCTGCGCGTGTCGGCGGTAGAAGACGTCACCAGCCTCACCGATCACCAGATCGAGCCGCCGGACAACGCCCGCCTGTGCCGCATTTCCAACAACCTGTTCCGTGGCGTGGCGCGCCTGGGCCATCACCCGATGATCCTGCTCGACGCCACCCACCTGCTGCATTAATGCGCGCATGGTGCCGCGCACCAATGCGCCGATTCAACGTTAAAGCTTTCCCGCCCGCCGCCGTTAGTACGCATAGAACCATCCGTTCGGAGCAACAATGAGCACAGTGATATTGGGTGAGGATCTCGGCATCGAGACCAGCGCCGACCTCAAGCAAAAACTGGCTGCAGTCCTGACGCAGGACGGCGAGCTGGTGCTTGACGCCGGCGAAGTCCGGCGCATCCACACCGCAAGCGTGCAGCTGCTCTGCGCTTTCGTGCAGGCCCGCCGCAGTGCGGGGCTGCAGACCGAATTCGATGGCTGCAACGACACTTTTAGAGATGCGGCCCGTCTGCTCGGCGTCACTGACGCGCTCGGACTTTCCGCATCCAATGACAACCTGAAATCTGTGGAGAACGCCGCATGAGCGCACGTATCTTGGTGGTGGACGATTCGGCGTCGATGCGCCAGATGGTCTCTTTCGCCCTCACCTCTGCCGGCTTTGCCGTCGAAGAAGCCGAAGACGGCGCCGTGGCGCTGGGCCGCGCGAAGGGCCAGCGCTTCAATGCGGTGGTGACCGACGTGAACATGCCCAACATGGATGGCATCTCGCTGATCCGCGAACTGCGCCAGCTGCCGGACTACAAGTTCACTCCCATGCTGATGCTGACCACCGAGTCGGCAGCCGACAAGAAATCCGAAGGCAAGGCGGCCGGTGCGACCGGTTGGCTGGTCAAGCCGTTCAATCCCGAACAGCTGATTGCCACCGTCCAGAAAGTCCTGGGTTAACCCTTCCTCGTTTCACGATCGGATTTCACGCCCATGAGCATGGACCTGCAACGTTTCCACGCCACCTTTTTCGAGGAAAGCCGTGAAGGGCTCGACGCGATGGAGGCCGGGCTGCTGTCCCTGGAAGAGGGAAACCGCGACCCGGAAATCATCAACTCGGTGTTCCGCGCCGCGCACTCCATCAAGGGCGGTGCGGCCACCTTCGGCTTTGAAGCCGTCGCCGGCCTGACCCACGTGCTGGAAACGCTGCTGGACGAGCTGCGCTCCAACAAGCGCCAGCTCGAACCCAATGCGGTCGATGCCATGCTCGGCTCGGTCGACGTGCTGCGCGCCCTGTTGCGCGAAGCCGAACACGGCACCCCGGCCGACCCGGCTGCGGTCAAGGCCGTGCACACCCGCTTGAACGCGGTGCTCGCCGGCGAAGCGCCGGCCGCCGTGGTCGTCGCCAAGCCGAAGGAAGAAGAACCCGAAGCCTGGCACATCGGCTTTACCCCGGCGCCGTCGCTGTTCATGAGCGGCAACGACCCGCTGCGCATCATCCGCGAGCTGGAGCATCTTGGTCCGCTGCAGATCGCCGCGCGTCTGGAGCGCATGCCGGGCTTTGAGAACATCGACCCGCTGGAAGCCTACCTGGCCTGGGATCTGGGCCTGATCGGCAAGATTCCGCGCAGCAAGATCGAAGACACCTTTGCCTGGGTCGTGGACGACTGCGAGCTGGACATCCGCCCGATGGCGGTGCCCGGCCCGCCGCCGAGCCTGGCGGTGGAAGCGGCTGGCACTGCTGCCGTCGCGGTTGCGACAACCGCCGCTGCAGAACCTGCTGCCGCCGCTGCCGCCACGCCTGCCAAGGCCGCCGCTGCCGAAGCCGAAAGCTCCATCCGCGTCAGCGTCGACAAGGTCGATGCGCTGATCAACCTGGTCGGCGAACTGGTGATTACGCAGGCCATGCTCAAGCAGGTCTCCACCGGCCTGGACCCGGCGCATGCCGAACAGTTGTTTGCCGGCCTGGATCTGCTCGAACGCAATACCCGCGATCTGCAGGAAGCAGTCATCGGCGTGCGCATGCTCCCCGTGGACGCGGTGTTCCGCCGCTTCCCGCGTCTGGTGCGCGACCTCTCCAGCCGCCTCGGCAAGCAGGTGCGTCTGCGCACGATTGGCGAAAGCACGGAACTGGACAAGGGCTTGATCGAAAAGATTGCCGATCCGTTGGTGCACCTGGTGCGCAACTCGATCGACCATGGTCTGGAAATGCCCGATGCGCGCCGCGCCTCCGGCAAGGATGAAACCGGCACCATCACCCTGGCTGCATCGCACCAGGGCGGTCACATCGTGATCGAAGTCAGCGACGACGGCCGTGGCCTCAATCGCGCCAAGATCCTGGAAAAAGCGGCCGAACGCGGCATTGCCGTGCCGGACAACCCGACTGATTCGCAGGTGTGGGATTTGATCTTCGCACCGGGCTTCTCCACCGCCGATGCCGTCACCGACCTGTCCGGTCGTGGCGTGGGCATGGACGTGGTCCGTCGCAACATCCAGGGCCTGGGTGGCGAAGTGCAGCTGGAAAGCAACGCCGGCAGCGGGACTCGCGTGCTGATCCGTCTGCCGCTGACCCTGGCCATCCTGGACGGCATGACCGTGTCGGTTGCCGGTGAAACCCTGATCCTGCCGCTGTCCTACGTGCTCGAAGCGCTGCAGCCGGCGCCGGAAGATGTCCGCTCGATGGCCGGCGACGGCCGGGTGCTGCGGGTGCGGGGCGAGTATCTGCCGATCCTGTCGCTCACCAATTACTACGGTTTCGGCGGACAACAGTCCTCCAAGGAATCGCTGGTGGTGGTTGTCGAAGGCGACGGCCAGAAGATCGCGCTGGAAGTGGACGAACTGCTCGGTCAGCAGCAGGTCGTGGTCAAGAACATCGAGAACAACTACCGCCGGATTCCGGGCGTCTCCGGCGCCACCATCCTCGGCGATGGTCGCGTCTCGCTGATCGTGGACATCGGTGGCCTGGTGCGCTCGCTGAAGGTGCCGCAGGCCGCGTAATGCAGTCGCCGCGGCGTGGATGCCGCGGCAGTAAGGCTCCACCACGCCATCGCTGCACGATGTGCGCCGGAGCGATCGCCGGCAGTCTGGGGACTGCCGGCATCCGTAACACCCGTTCGGCCCACGACGACCGACGGTAGATCCTGGCCCTTTGTCCGGATCGTCTGTGTAGCGCCGCTTCCAAAGCGGCCAATACGCTCAAGCCCCGGCAGCGATGTCGGGGCTTTTGTTTGCGCGTGTGCGCTCTTATCGACACCCACGCGTAAGCATCGCGGTCTCCATCAGGGCAGGTCACGCATCGCAGCCAGCATGCGTGCGCTCGGCAACGCTTGCCTTGCCGAAGTGAAACCATGAACGCAAGCATGCTGCACTGCAGCAAGACGCTTCAGAATTTCAGCTGGCGAACGCTACCGGTGTATCTCTTTTCACCCTTCCCTTAGAGAAACACCATGAAATTTCTGCATTCCATGACCGTCGGGCGACGCCTGGCGTCGGCATTCGCGTTGCTGATCGTCTTACTTGCCGGCTCCACCACCCTGGCGCTGTACGAGTTCAAGACTGTCAAACACCAGGTCGCGATCATCGTCGAAGTCAATAACCGCAAGGCGGCGCTGCTCAACCAAATGCGCGAGAGCAACATGCTCGGCGAGCGTTATCTGCGCGACTTTATGCTGGCAAGCCCGCAACAGCTGCCGGCCGTCGATGCGCAGCTCAAGGCCAATCGCGCACATTACGCGCAGCTGTGGGCGGCGTTGAAACAACTACCAACCAACAGCGACGGCATGCGCGCACGGCAGGCCATCGAAGACAGCCTCACCGCTGCACGCGCCACCAACGGCCGCCTGCTCGACCTGGTGCGCGCTGGCGACCTGGAGGGTGCAAAGCGGCTGCTCAGCGGCCAGGCGCAGCCATTGCTTGAGCGTCGCTCCAAGGCGATTGCCTCCGCGGTGGAATTGCAGAACCAGCAGAATGCCGCCGGTGCCGACACCATTTTGAGCAGCGTTGCGCTGGCAAACCGTGCATTGATCGCCTTCGGCCTGCTCGCGGCCGGCCTGGCCGCCGCGTTGGCGTGGCTGATTTCGCGCAGCCTGGTGCGTCCGCTCAAGCAGGCCACGCAGGTGGCCGAGGCCATCGCGCACGGCAAGCTGGATAACCCGATCGGCCTGCAACCGGGCGACGAACCTGGCCAATTGTTGACCAGCATGCGCGGCATGCAGGATCAGCTCAAGGCGGTAGCAGCCGCGCAGCAGGACATGGCGCGCCGGCACGACGCCGGCCAGATCAGCTTCCGCATGGATCAGGCGGCGTTTCCCGGCGAGTACGGCAGCATGGTGCGCGATACCAATGCACTGGTCGCTTCGCATATCGAAGTCAAGATGAAACTGGCGCAGATCATGTCGCGCTATGCCATCGGCGACATGAGCCAGGACATGGACCGCCTGCCCGGCGAGAAGGCCGTGCTCAGCGACACCATGGATGCGGTCAAGCGCAACCTCTCGGCGATGAACAGCCAGATCCAGCTACTCGCGCAGGCGGCCGCCAATGGCGACTTCAGCGTACGCGGCGACACGCAGCGGTTTCAGCATGATTTTCTGGCGATGGTGGAAAGCCTTAACCAGTTGATGGCCACTGCCGATGGCAACCTCGGTGCGTTGTCCAAGGTGCTGCAAGCCATTGCCGCCGGCGATCTGACAGAGCGCATGCACGGCCAGTTCCACGGCGTGTTCGCGCAGATGCGCGACAACGCCAATGCCACCACCGAACAGTTGTCCGCCATCGTCGGGCGTATCCAGCTGGCTACCAGCGCGATCGACACCGCTGCCGGCGAAATCGCTGCCGGCAATAACGACCTGTCGCAGCGCACCGAGCAGCAAGCCGCCAATCTGGAAGAAACCGCCGCCTCGATGGAAGAACTCACTTCCACGGTGAAGCAGAACGCCGAGCACGCCAGCCAGGCCAATCAGCTCGCCATCGGCGCCGCGGCCGTGGCCTCGCAAGGTGGCGAAGTCGTCGCCAAGGTGGTCACCACCATGGCCGACATCCAGGGCTCTTCGAAGAAGATTGCCGAGATCATCAGCGTCATCGACGGCATTGCGTTCCAGACCAATATCCTGGCCTTGAATGCGGCCGTGGAAGCGGCGCGTGCCGGCGATCAGGGCCGCGGCTTTGCGGTGGTGGCCAGCGAGGTGCGCACCCTGGCCCAGCGCTCGGCCGGCGCGGCGAAGGAGATCAAGGAGTTGATCGACGATTCGGTGAGCAAGGTGGCCGAAGGCTCGGTGCTGGTGGACCAGGCCGGTACCACCATGGCCGAGATCGTCGCCAGCGTGCAGCGTGTGACCGACATCATGGGCGAGATCTCCGCCGCCTCGCAGGAGCAGTCGTCCGGCATCGAGCAGGTCAACCTCACCGTCACCCAGATGGACGAAGCCACCCAGCAAAACGCCGCTTTGGTCGAAGAAGCCACTGCGGCTGCGCGTTCGATGGAAGAACAGGCCGGCCAGTTGTCCGATGCGGTGTCGATCTTCAAGCTGCAGCAGCAGAGTGCACCGGTGGCGGTTGCCAGCCTGCCCACGGCCACGCGTGTTGCCGGCAAGGCGCCGGCCAGCAAGCAGGCTGCGAGCACAAAGCCCGCATCTGCCAAGCCGCGAGCTGCCGCACGTCCGGTGGCCGCCGTAACGGCTTCGGCTGGCGACTCGAGCTGGCACGAGTTCTAAGCGGTAACCGCGCAACTGCCTGGCCGTCGCCAGGACGGGAGTGTCAGCGCAGCTCAAAACGCCCCGATCCTGTCGGGGCGTTTTGCTATGTGGCGGCCACCGGACGATGGTCCGCGCCCCGGCAGCCGGTAGTCCTTGACCCTGCCGTTGGTCGAAAGGTGATCAAGCACACCCTCCTGCGGCCGATACAGACAGCAATGAGGGCTGTCTGGCCCACACCACGTCGAGGAAGCCTGCATGCACACCACCAAGTCCATTCGTTCTGCGCACCACCTGTTGGGCTGTGCGCTCGGCGTGGCCATGCTGGCGGCCTGCGTGTCGTTGCCGCCGTCACTGGCAACGCCGGCGGCGCCTGCCTCGGTGTTGCTGGACAACGTCCCGGTGGGCGCGCTGCAGTCGCTGGCGATCGACCTGGTGCAACTGCGCAACACGCAGCGTGCACAGCTTGCCGCCGCGCACGACCCAGCCCGCATCGACGCCTACGACGAACGCCTGGGCAATCTGCGTCAGCGCATCGCGCGCCACGCAGGCTACGTCCAGGCCACCGTGCCGCACGGCGAACAGGCGCAGCAGTTCGCGCGTGTGCAGCAGCAACTGGGGCAGTACCTGGCGCAACACCGGCAAGCCAATCGCGCCCTGCATGATGGCGATCTGCATGCTGCCCAGGCGTTGTCGCTGGGCTATGCCGGCGACACGCGGCACCTGCTGTGGACCGAACTGCAGACCCTGCAGCAATCGGTCGCCAGCGTGAGCAGCATTCCGCGCCGTTGAGGTCGCGGCAAGGCCGCAGCGCATCGCGCGCGGCCCTGCCATCGCAATGCATGCAGCGCTCATTGCCGATCCACGCCAGCGCTTACTCGAAGCACGTGTGCAGTTGCGGTTGCGCAGCGTAACCAGCGATGGACTCACAGTGCTGCCGACCACACGGCAGGACTTGCGATCAACAAAAGCGCAGGCGGCGCCACCTTTAGCCCTGCCGATCGCCCTCGCCTCGTAGATCAGACGCGGAGGTCAGAGATGTCGCGCGCCACTGGCAGCTACTGCTTGCCAAGTGGGTAACGCGTGGCTTCGCTGAAAATCCAGCAGCCGTGCAGCAGCCGCACGAAGACGTCAGTGCGTCACGAGACGGCTGCTCCGAGATTAGTGTCTGCAGTAGCCAGCCCTGGCATGCGTGCACCGGTCGTCCAGCGCCTGATGACGCGAACGCGCGCCGGGTTCAGTGCGTTGCGTTGCCCACTCATCACATTCCCCGCGGCAGCACGCAGGTCACCCAGCGATGCCAACGCGACGCCCAGTGTGTTGCACACCTCCCAGGGCCGAGGCCGCCACGGCGCCGACGTTCAGTGCGCTGCGTGCAATCGATTGGTGCACCGCCGGCCGTTTGGCACCCCGCAGCCGCTGAATGCGTAATGCGCTAGCACATTGAGTGTCAAGTCGCGCTCAACATTTCTGCGATCTGGTCGCTATTCGACTTAAGCCTGTCACACATTCCCTAGTTGGATACCCGTCATGACGTTCAAGACCACGATTGCAAAAACGCTGGCCAACGTACCGCTCAAGCGCAAGTTCCTCGCCCAGACGGCGCTGGTGGCGCTGGGCATCATTGCGTTGGCGGTGATCGCCGCGCGCATGCAATACGTGGATCTCACCGACACCCGTCGCGATGGCCTCAAGAGCCAGATCGAGATGGCCATGGCGGTGGTCAACGGCTACCAGGAACGCGCCGAAAAGGGCGAGATGGACGTGGACACCGCCAAGAGCCGCGCACTGGCGACGCTCTCCACCATGCGCGCGCGCGGCGGCGTGGATTACATCTACGTCACCGACCAGGCGCCGGTGATGCTGATGCACCCCACCCGCCCCGACCTCAACGGCAAGCCGCTGAACGATGTGCTGAGCCCGGACGGCAAGCGCATCTTCCCGGCCTTCGTCACTGCCGCGCAGGCCGGCGGCGGGTATGTCGACTACACCTGGGCCAAGCCCGGTGAAAAGGACCCGGTGCAGAAGACCTCTTACGCGTCGCTCTACAAGCCGTGGGGCTGGGTGATCGGCACCGGCGTGTACCTGGACGACACCCAGTCGCAGGCGCTGGTATTCACCGGCATCGTGGCTTTCGCCGGCGGTGTGCTGGTCCTGGTCAACCTGCTGGTGGGCTGGCTGATCGGCAACTCGATCCTGGAGCCGGTGGCGCGCGCATTGGCCGCGATCAAGGGCGTGGCACGCGGCGATTTGAGCGTGCGCACCGCCGAGCACGGCAACGACGAAATCGGCCAGATGCTCAAGGCCACCGACGACATGGTGCACACGCTGGAGCGCTTCTCCGCGCAGACCAAGGTGATGATGCACAAGCATGCCGGCGAAGACATCAGCCACCGCATGCCGACCGATTTTCCGGGCGTATACGGCGAACTGGCCGGTGGCATCAACACCATGATCTTCGAACACCTGGATGCCATCGTCGCTGCGGTTGGCATCCTCAACGAATACGCACAGGGCGATTTGTCGCGCGATGCCACGCGCCTGCCCGGCACCCGCGCGGTGCTGCACGAAGCCATGGACGCGGCCAAGGCCAGCCTGTTGGCGATCAACACCGAGATCAAGCGCCTGGCGCAGGCCGCGGCCAATGGCGACTTCAGCCAGCGTGGCGATGCAACCCGCTTCAAGCACGACTCCGCGCGCATGATCAACGACCTCAACGCGATGATGGACGTCAGCGACCGCAACCTGGGCAAGCTGTCCGAGCTGCTGGCCGCACTGGCCGAAGGCGACCTCACCGCGCGCATGGAAGGCGATTTCCACGGCGTGTTCGCACGCATGCGTGACGATGCCAATACCACCGCATTGCAGTTGTCAGGCATCGTGGGGCGTATCCAGCAGGCTGCACAGTCGATCACCGGCTCGGCCAGCGAGATCGCCGCCGGCAACAACGATCTGTCGCAGCGCACCGAACAGCAGGCCGCCAACCTGGAAGAAACCGCTGCCTCGATGGAGGAACTCACCTCCACCGTCAAGCAGAACGCCGAAAGCGCCCGCCAGGCCAACCAGCTGGCCATCGGCGCGGCCGGTGTCGCCTCGCAGGGCGGCCATGTCGTGAGCCAGGTGGTGGACACCATGTCCGGCATCCAGACCTCGTCGAAGAAGATCGCCGAGATCATCAGCGTCATCGACGGTATCGCGTTCCAGACCAACATCCTGGCCTTGAACGCGGCGGTGGAAGCGGCGCGCGCCGGCGAACAGGGCCGTGGGTTTGCGGTCGTCGCCTCGGAAGTGCGCACGCTTGCCCAGCGCTCGGCTGGTGCAGCGAAAGAGATCAAGCACCTCATCGACGATTCGGTGGGCAAGGTCACCCAGGGCGCGGCACTGGTCGACCAAGCCGGCAAGACCATGGCCGACATCGTGTCTTCGGTGCAGCGCGTGACCGACATCATGGGCGAGATCTCCGCCGCCTCGCAGGAACAGTCCGCCGGCATCGAGCAGGTCAACCTCACCATCACCCAGATGGATGAGAGCACCCAGCAGAACGCGGCGCTGGTGGAAGAAGCCACCGCTGCGGCCAATGCGATGCAGCAGCAGGCGCAGCAGCTGGACGATGCGGTGTCTTCGTTCCGCGTCACCGCCACCGTGCCGTCGCTGCGCGCACGCGCCGCACAGCACACCGACGCCCTGCTGGCCAGTTATTGAGTGACGTGTCACGCCCGCCGGCACGGCGGGCTTTTCTCCCCACCATGCAGATCGGCCCAATGACCTCTACGCTCTCTTCCCCACGTCGCGGCGCCAGCCTGGCCTATCGTCTGATGCTGGGGACGGCGGTGGTGGCACTGCTGTGTTTCGGCCTGACTGCCGCCATCACCTACTGGCAAAGCAGCAGCGCGTTGACGGCCTCGGCGCAGGCCACCATGCAGAACGCGGCACGCTATCAGGCCGAGCAGATCGGCAGCGAGCTGGGGCAGGCCCTGACCACCGGCAAGTCCGTGGCCACCACGTTGCTGGTGCAGCGCGCCAACAACAGCATCGACCGCGACACCGCTGCGGCGGTGGTGCACGACCAGCTGCAGGACCATCCCGAGTGGGTCGGCATGGGCACCTTGTGGGAAGCGCAGGCCTTCGACGCGAAAGACAGCGCCTTCGTCAGCGCCAAGGGCCACGACGCCAGCGGCCGCTTCATGACCTACTGGGGACGCGACGGCCAGTCACTGGTGCGCGAACCGCTCACCGATTACGACACCCCGGGCCTGGGCGACTGGAACCTCAAGCCGCGCGAACTTGGCCGCCAGACCGTGGCCGAACCGTACAACTACCAGATCGGCGGCAAGACCGTGCTGATGACCACCTTGTCCACGCCGATCCAGCAAGACGGCACGTTCCTGGGCGTGGTCACCGTGGACATCGCGCTGGCCGCGTTGCAGCAGCGGCTGGGTGCGCTGCGCCCGATGGACAGCGGCTATGTCGAGCTGCTGTCGCCGGGCGGCATTGTGCTGGCCTCGCGCGACACTGCGCGGATCGGCAAGACCTTTACCGATGCGCGTCATCGCGCCGTGCTCGATGCCATCAAGGCCGGCAAGGACGCGGTCGATTTCGTGCCTGATGAGAACGGCGCGGTGAGCGCCTATGTGCCGCTGCAGATCGGCCAGGCGCAGGAACGCTTCGCACTGGGCGTGGTGGTGCCGTACGCCACGATCATGCAGCAGGCGCATCGCCTGCTGTGGACGATTCTGCTGGTGGGCCTGGGCTCGGCACTGGTGCTCAGCATCGCGTTGTTTGCGCTGCTGCGCCGCCAGGTGGTGCGCCCGCTCGATGGCGCCGCACGCGTGGCCGATGCCATTGCCTCGGGCAAGCTGGACAACCAGATCACCGTGCAGCGCCAGGACGAAGTGGGCCGCCTGTTGAGCGCCATGCAGCGCATGCAGAGCGATCTGCGCCAGCGCATCGAACGCGACACCCAGATCGCCAACGAGAACCTGCGCATCCGCACGGCGCTGGAGCACTCGGAGATGGAAGTGCTGCTGGCCGACGAACACCACACTGCGGTGTTCATCACCGAGGCGCTGCACACCTCCTTCAAGCACGGCGAAGCCGCCTTCCACGCCAAGGGCCAGACCGGCTTCAGCGCCGATGCGGTGGTCGGCCAGCCGTTGGAGTACGTGTTTGGCGGCGATGCCGACGGCAAGGCGCGCACGCAGCGCCTGCAGCAACTCACCGCCACCGTCTCCGAGCGCTACATCTTCGGCCCGGTGACGCTGGACCTCACCATGACCCCGCTGTATGCCGGCGATGGCCGGCGTAGCGGCAGCATGCTGCTGTGGCGCAATGTCAGCGCCGAGGTAAGGGTGCAAAACGAAGTGGCCGCCCTGGTGCAGTCGGCGTTGCTGGGCGACTTCACTCAGCGGTTGGCGCTGCAGGACAAGCACGGCTTCTATCTGGAATTCGGCCGCCAGCTCAACGACCTGGTGGACACCACTGCGCAAGGGCTGGAACGCATCTCGCGCCTGCTCAGCGCGCTGGCCGAGGGCGACCTCACCGTGCGCATGGATGGCGACTTCCAGGGCGTGTTTGCGCGCATGCGCGACGACGCCAATGCCACCGTGGCCCAGCTCACCGGCATCGTTTCCGGTATCCAGACTTCGGCAACGCAGATCAATGCGGCTGCCAGCGAAATCGCGGCTGGCAATAACGACCTGTCGCAGCGCACCGAACAACAGGCGGCCAACCTGGAAGAAACCGCCGCCTCGATGGAGGAACTCACTTCCACCGTCAAGCAGAACGCAGAAAGCGCGCGCCAGGCCAACCAGCTCGCAATCGGCGCGGCCAGCGTGGCCTCGCATGGCGGCGAGGTGGTGGCGCAAGTGGTCACCACCATGTCCGGCATCGAAGTGTCATCGAAGAAGATCGCCGAGATCATCAGCGTCATCGACGGCATTGCGTTTCAGACCAATATCCTGGCGCTCAACGCGGCGGTGGAAGCCGCGCGTGCCGGTGAACAGGGCCGCGGGTTTGCCGTGGTCGCCTCGGAAGTGCGCACGCTTGCCCAGCGTTCGGCCGGTGCAGCCAAGGAGATCAAGCACCTGATCGACGATTCGGTGAGCAAGGTGGCGCAGGGCTCCTCGCTGGTGCACCAGGCCGGCACCACCATGGCCGAGATCGTGGCCAGCGTGCAGCGCGTCACCGACATCATGGGTGAGATTTCCGCCGCCTCGCAAGAACAGTCTGCGGGGATCGAGCAGGTCAACCTCACCGTCACCCAGATGGACGAGGCTACCCAGCAAAACGCCGCCCTGGTGGAAGAAGCCACTGCCGCCGCCCGTGCGATGGAAGAACAGGCCGGCCAGCTCAGCGATGCGGTGGCCGTGTTCAAACTGGGCACTACCGCGACGACGACTGCGCCTGTTTCTTTGCCGCGTCGCGCAGCGGTCTCTCCGGCAACGGCGGCGCGCGCATCGGCATCCGTCAAGCACGCACGCACACCCGCAGCAGAGCCGGCCAAAGCGTCAGCCGCATGCCAAAGCAACAAGGAACAGTGGCAGAACTTCTGACTGGCTGGCCGTTCGCTTCGGCCAGCAGCAGCGGACATCTCGATTGCCGGCAAGGCCAAGCCTCCCCTGCTCCTCCAAGCGGCGAACGACAACATCGCAACGACTCACCGTCCCTGGCCCTGGAAAGACCATCTGCTGCGATGCAGCGTTCAGGCACCGCGCGTAAAGAATCCAGGGCACGGGCCGTTAGCAACCAGGACATTGTCTCTGCGCAACACCCTGGAGTAAGGAATGAACAAGTTCAACGATTGGCCGATCCGCCGCAAGCTGATGATCGCCTTCTGCCTGAGTGCCGTGCTGACCGCCCTGCTGGGTGGACTCGGCTTTTCACGCATGAAGCAGATGCAGCAGGAAACCACCCTGATCAACCAGGACGTGGTGCCCGTGCTCAGCCGGCTCTCCGAACTGCGTGGCTTCGCGGGCGAATTCCGCGTCTACGAAGTGGGCCAGTTCGTCAACCTGGACGATCCCGAGCGCTATGCGTATTTCTTCAAGCGCATGGACGAGATCCAGGCCAAGTACGCCGAAACCCAGAAGGCGCTGGACGCCAAGATCGGCGCCGCCTCGCCGTTGAAGGCCGAATACGCCAAGCTCGCCGATGCCAGCACGCGCTACTTCGCCGCCAACCTGAAGCTGCGTGAGCTGTATCCGCAGCCGGACCGTGCAGCCGCAATGGAATTCTCGCGCAAGCAGTCCGGCGAGATCCGCAAGGAACTGTTTGCCTCGGTCGACAAGATGTACGCGCAGCAGTCCAAGGCACTCGGCGACATGGTCACCGCCAGCGCCGCATCGTTCAAGTTCACCAGTGCGGTGCTGCTGCTCGGCACGCTGCTGATGGCCGCGCTGTCGGTCACCTTCGGTTGGCTGATCGCCCGCAGCATCACCACCCCGCTGTCCAAGGCGCTGGGCGCCATCCAGGCGGTTTCGCGTGGCGATTTGAGCGTGCAGGTCGGCAAGACCAGCAACGATGAAATCGGCCAGATGCTCGAGGCCACCGGCCGCATGACCCAGATGCTGCGCCGCTTCTCCGACGAAACCGCGCGCATGTCGCACCTGCATGCTGCCGAAGACATCACCCACCGCATGCCGGAAGATTTCCCCGGCGTGTACGGCACGCTGGCCGGCGGCATCAATACGATGATCTTCGAGCACCTCGACGCCATCATCGATTCGGTGCGCATCCTCAACCAGTACGCCCAGGGCGACCTCACCGAAGACGCGCGCCGCCTGCCCGGCAGCCGCGCCGTGCTGCACGAAGCCATGGACGCGGCCAAGGCCAGCCTGCTGTCGATCAACACCGAAATCAAACAGCTGGCACAGGCCGCCGCGGCCGGCGACTTCAGCGCACGTGGCGATGTCGCACGCTTCAAGTACGACTTCGCGGTGATGGTGGCCGATCTGAATTCGATGATGGAAGTCAGCGACCGCAACCTGGGCAAGCTCTCGCAGCTGCTCGGCGCCGTGGCCGATGGCGACCTCACTGCGCGCATGGATGGCGAATTCCACGGCGTGTTCGCACGTCTGCGCGACGACGCCAACGCCACCGTGCAGCGCCTGACCGACATCGTCGGCCGCATCAAGCATTCCACGCTGACCATCAACACTGCCGCCAGCGAGATCGCCGCCGGTAACCAGGACCTGTCGCAGCGCACCGAGCAGCAGGCCGCCAACCTGGAAGAAACCGCCGCCTCGATGGAAGAGCTCACCTCCACCGTCAAGCAGAACGCCGAACACGCCCGCCAGGCCAATCAGCTGGCGATCGGTGCGGCCGATGTGGCGTCGCATGGCGGCAGCGTGGTCGGCCAGGTGGTCACCACCATGTCCGGCATCGAAACCTCGTCCAAGAAGATCGCCGAGATCATCAGCGTGATCGACGGCATCGCGTTCCAGACCAACATCCTGGCCTTGAATGCCGCGGTGGAAGCCGCGCGTGCCGGCGAACAGGGCCGCGGCTTTGCCGTGGTGGCGAGTGAAGTACGCACGCTGGCGCAGCGCTCGGCTGGCGCAGCCAAGGAGATCAAGGGCCTGATCGACGACTCGGTCAGCAAGGTGGCCGAAGGCTCGGCGCTGGTCCACCAGGCCGGCACCACCATGAGCGACATCGTCTCTTCGGTGCAGCGCGTGACCGACATCATGAGCGAGATCTCCGCCGCCTCGCAGGAACAGTCGGCCGGCATCGAGCAGGTCAACCAGACCGTGACGCAGATGGACGAAGCCACGCAGCAAAACGCAGCGTTGGTGGAAGAAGCCACCGCTGCGGCACGTTCGATGGAAGACCAGGCGCAGCAGCTCACCGAAGCGGTGGCGCTGTTCCGCCTGTCCAGCGAACTTGAATCGGTGACGCGTGCGACGCCGGTGGTACGTGCGCAAGCCGCAGTGGCCCGGCCTGCTGCCAAGGCCGCTGCCCTCGCCAAGCCGAGCAAGCCGGTGGTGCGTGCCGCGCCGCGGGCGGTGACGACCTCGAACGAATCGGATTGGGCGGAGTTTTAAGCGCCCCAGCCGCAACGTCAGTGCTGACAAGACCAAGCCGCGTTTCTGATGGAAGCGCGGCTTTTCTTTTGCTCGGTTTGCCGCATTCCTGCAGTGCGCAGCGTCATGGGACACGCGTGTTGAGCACTCTCCATCAAGCACGCGCCTCAGGCGCCTGGCGTTGGCAACGGTGGATTGTTCGTGCCGGCGGCAACGCGGCGCAATGAGCTCCATGCGCTTGTCGAGCTCGCCAGAATCTACATCGCAGCGCTTCGGTCGCGATCGCTTGGTAACGCTTCCGGCGTAAGTTGCCATTCCTAAAGCAGTTTTAGGCTTCATTTGCATAACCGTAGTTATGCGGTTTTTGGCACACAGGTATTCAGTTCTGGCAGGCGGAGGCCGCTACTGCACATAGCAGAGCGTGTCACGACCCCATCGTCCGCGCATGCAACGCACCCTTCGCTTCGTCTTACGGAACCCTCGTCATGAATGCACTCCTGCAGCGTTACAACGTTGGCCCACGACTGGCCAGCGCATTTGCCATTTTGATCGTGCTCTCCGGCGCCATCGCCTTTATCGGTTACCGCGGCCTGAGTTCGGCGCGCGTGCTTGTCGACGATATCGTCAACTCGAACATGGCCAAGATTCGGCTCTCCAACGACATGGTGAATGCCAACTACGTTATTGCGATGCAGATGCGCAATATCGTGCTGCCTACCAGCGACGAAGAGAACGTCAAGTTCTTGGCCGCGTTCAAGCAGGCGCGCGCCGATTACGCCAAAGCACGTGACACGCTCTACGCGATGCCGGCTAACCCGCAGGGCCAGGCGATCCGCGACGAGATCGACCGCCGCCGCGCAGAGACCAAGGTGCTCAACGACAAGGTGGTCGAACTGAGCCTGGGCGGACATGCCGATGAAGCACTTGCCCTGCTGCTGACCAAGGCCGCACCGTCCCTGCAAAGCTGGCAAGACAAGATCAACGAGAACATCGCCCTGCAAGACAAGCTGGCGGCCGACGCGTCCGCCGGTGCGCTGCAGTCGATGGATGACTCGCGCAAGATGCTCGTCGCCGGTACCGTCCTGGTGGTACTGCTCAGTGGTGCGCTGGGCCTGTTGATCACCCGCAGCCTGACCCAGCCGCTGAGCCGAGCCACCCGCGCAGCCGAATCGATTGCCGGCGGCAAGCTCGATAACGATGTCGATACGCAAGCCACCGACGAAAGCGGGCGTCTACTCAAAGCAATGAGCAAGATGCAGGACCAGTTGCGCAGCCTGATCACCGCACAGACCGACATGGCCAAGCGCCATGACGATGGTCAGATCAGCTTCCGCATCGATGCCTCCGCATTCCCCGGCGACTACGGCCGCATGGCGCACGACACCAACAATCTGGTGGGCTCGCATATCGCGGTGAAGATGCGCCTGGCGCAGATCATGGGTCGCTATGCGATTGGTGATCTCAGCGAAGACATGGACAAGCTGCCCGGCGAAAAGGCTGTGCTCACCGAGACGATGGCGCAGGTCAAGGTCAACCTGTCTGCGATGAACCACGAAATCAAGCACCTGGCGCAGTCCGCCGCCAACGGCGACTTCAGCGCACGTGGCGACGCCGAGCGCTTCCAGTACGACTTCCGCGTGATGGTGGACAGCCTCAACACCTTGATGTCCACCGCCGATGGCAACCTGCAGTCGCTCTCCAGCCTGTTGCAGTCGATCGCTGCCGGCGACCTCACCGCACGCATGAGTGGCGAGTTCCGCGGCGTGTTCGCGCAGATGCGCGATGACGCCAACGCCACCGCCACGCAGCTGGCCGAGATTGTCGGCAGCATCAAGACCTCGGCGGTGTCGATCAAGGGCGCGGCCAGCGAAATTGCCGCCGGCAACCAGGACCTGTCGCAGCGCACCGAACAGCAGGCCGCCAATCTGGAAGAAACCGCAGCTTCGATGGAAGAGCTCACCTCCACCGTCAAGCAAAACGCCGAAGGTGCGCGCCAGGCCAATCAGCTGGCCATTGGTGCGGCCAGCGTGGCTGTGCAGGGCGGCGAAGTGGTCGGCAGGGTCGTCGAGACCATGTCCGGTATCGAAGCCTCGTCGAAGAAGATCGCCGACATCATCTCCGTCATCGACGGCATTGCCTTCCAGACCAACATCCTGGCGTTGAACGCTGCGGTGGAAGCGGCACGTGCCGGTGAACAAGGCCGCGGTTTTGCAGTGGTCGCCTCGGAAGTGCGCACCCTCGCGCAGCGCTCCTCCGGTGCCGCCAAAGAGATCAAGGACCTCATCGACGACTCGGTGCAGCGCGTGGCCGAAGGCTCCGCACTGGTGCACACCGCCGGCAAGACCATGGGCGAAGTGGTGGCCAGCGTGCAGCGCGTCACCGACATCATGGGCGAGATCTCCGCCGCTTCGCAGGAGCAGTCGGCCGGCATTGAGCAGGTCAACCAGACCATCACCCAGATGGACGAGACCACCCAGCAGAACGCCGCGCTGGTGGAAGAAGCCACTGCCGCCGCGCGCTCGCTGGAAGAACAGGCCGTGCAGCTCACCGAAGCAGTGGCCGTGTTCAAGACCGACGCCGGCTATGTGGCCGCACCGCTGCAGCAGGCGTCACGCCCGGCGGTCACCTCGGCGATCAAGGCGAAAGTGGTCGCTGCCGGCCGCACGCCGGCGTCCAAGCCGCGCGCCGTCGTCACCACTGCCAGCAACGAGGCCAGCTGGCAGGAATTCTGACTGAATGAAGCCAGCCGGCCCCCTGGCCGGCTGGCTCAAGGGCAACCGGGCGCCGCCGATACGCTGCGTACGCCTACGAGAATTCTTCATGACCACGTCGCCCGCGCTGTCGTCCAAGCCCGCTCTCTCCATCCCACGTCGCTGGACCCATCGTTGGGATGACCTGGGTATCAGCCGCAAACTCGGCTTGATCGGGGTGCTGGCCTTGGTCGGTCTGGTCATCCCGGTGGTGCTGTATAGCGGCAAGCTCAATGAGAGCGTCGCCATCAGCAGCAACGAACTGCGCAGCTATGGCCCATTGGCCAGGATGCTGGGGCTGATCACCGACCTGCACGCCGAACATGTGGACAGCGGCGACGCCGCCACCGCGGCCGCAACACGCGCAGACGGCGATCTGCAGGCTCTGCTGACCACCACCGCCACGCTGGAAGGGTTCGAGCGCAGCCAGAAGGCACTCACCGCCTTGCAGCAGCAGCGCAGCGCCGGCAACGACGCCGCGGCCTACACCGGCCTGAGCGAACACGCCTTCGCCGCACTGGATGCAATGCGCGATGACAGCCAATTGGTCTACACCCCCTATATCGAGAGCTACCACCTGGTGGTGGCCACCCTGATCTACAGCCCGGACGCGACCGAGTCGCTGACCCGCCTGGATGCCGCCAGCGACCCGTCGCAGGCCGGCGAAAGCACCACCATGCTGCGCGAGCAGCTGGGCCAGCTGCAACGCAACCATGCCCGCTTCCGCCATGAGCTGGAAAAGGCGATGGGCTTGCTGGAACAACCCGACCCCACGCTGGCAGCTGCGGCGCAGGCCGAGGCAAGCCAGGCCAAGACTGCACTCGCCGCATTGAGCGCTGCCCTGGACGGCAATGATGCCCAGGCCGATGTGCAATGGAATGCGGCACTGGATGCGGTGGGCCAAGCGATGCAGCAACTCAGCAGCGTTTCGCTGCAGGCCCTGCAGCGGCAATCCGAGCGCCACCTGGAGGACGCCCGCAATGCGATGTGGCAAGCCATTGCCGGCTTGTCGGTGCTGGCCTTGCTGATCGCCGGCCTGTGCTGGTACACGCTCTCCGCCCTCACCCGCAATGTGCGGCGCGCCGCCAGCGTGGCTGCGCAGATTGCGCGCGGCCAGCTGGACGAGCACATCGTGCCGCCCAGCCAGGATGAAACCGGCCAGCTGCTGGACAACATGCGCAAGATGCAAGAGCAGCTGCAGCGCGTGCTGGCAGCGCAGTCGGACATGGCGCAGCGCCACGACGCCGGCCAGATCAGCTACCGCATGGACGCCGACAGCTTCCCCGGCGACTACGGCACCATGGTGCGCGACACCAACGCCTTGGTCGGCTCGCATATCGCAGTGAAGATGCAGCTGGCGCAGATCATGTCGCGCTATGCCATCGGCGATTTGAGCCAGGATATGCAGCGCCTGCCCGGCGAAAAGGCCGTGCTCACCGACACCATGGACACGGTAAAAGCCAACCTCTCGGCGATGAATACCGAAATCAACTTGCTGGCGCAGGCCGCGGCCAACGGCGACTTCAGCGTGCGTGGCGATGCACAACGCTTCCAGTACGACTTCCGCGCCATGGTGGAGAGCCTCAACACCTTGATGGCCACTGCCGATGGCAACCTGGAAGCCTTGTCTGCCGTGTTGCGGGCCATCGCCGCCGGCGACCTCACCACGCGCATGCAGGGCGAGTTCCATGGCGTGTTTGCACGCATGCGCGACGACGCCAACGCCACGGTGAGCCAGCTGGCCGATATCGTGGGCCGCATCCAGCGCTCCACCGACACCATCAACGATGCCGCCAGCGAAATTGCCTCTGGCAATCAGGACCTGTCGCAGCGCACCGAGCAGCAGGCCGCCAACCTGGAAGAAACCGCCGCGTCCATGGAGGAACTCACCTCCACCGTACGCAACAATGCCGACCACGCGCGTCACGCCAATCAGCTGGTGCTGGGCGCGGCGCAGGTGGCGTCGCAAGGTGGCGAGGTGGTGAGCCAGGTGGTCGGCACCATGGCCGGCATCCAGGCAGCGTCGAAGAAGATCGCCGACATCATCTCGGTGATCGACGGCATCGCCTTCCAGACCAATATCCTGGCCTTGAACGCCGCGGTGGAAGCTGCGCGTGCCGGCGAACAGGGCCGCGGTTTTGCCGTGGTCGCCAGTGAAGTGCGCACGCTGGCGCAGCGCTCGGCCGGTGCGGCGAAGGAGATCAAGCAGCTGATCGACGATTCGGTGCAGCGGGTCGAACACGGCAACCAGCTCGTGGGCCAGGCCGGCCAGACCATGCAGGAGATCGTCAGCTCGGTGCAGCGCGTGACCGACATCATGGGCGAGATCTCCGCTGCTTCGCAGCAGCAGTCGCAGGGCATCGAGCAGGTAGGCCAGACCATCACCCAGATGGACCAGGCCACCCAGCAGAACGCCGCGCTGGTGGAAGAAGCCACCGCCGCCGCCCGCGCGATGGAAGAACAGGCCCAGCAGTTGCGCGATGCGGTCTCGGTGTTCCGGCTGCAGGCCGCAACGGCACGGCCGGCGCTGGGGCGCGCGGCCTGAGCCACGCTGCCGGCGCTTGCAAAGCGAGTGCTGGCAGTTGCTTCCTCCCGATGACCGGCGATCCAGCCGAATCACCCTCAGAATCGGCCCGGCCTGCAGCAAAGCCGGGCCGCTTGCGTTAAAGCACAACGCGCAGCACCGCGCTGGCGCGATCGCATCAAGCCGGCTGCGCAGGGTAAGCCTTGCTTGGTCTGACGCGCACTTCGGATCGTTTGCACAGACGCCAAGCACGCCAACACGCATGCCACCCCTGCCCTTCGTGACACGGGCACTGCGGTTCCTACCGGCGTGTGCCGTGACAGCTGCAATTGCTGCAGCACCATTGCAGGTGCGGTTACGCCATCGCGTGCGCATCGGCAGTGCACCCGCCCCAGCCTCATGACGCCGCCCCTTGCCCAGGCAGCCGCAACCAAACCGTGATGCGCGTCGTGAGCACTGCGTGCACGGCCATTGCAGCGCTCACCCCTGAAAACGCCTGAAAGCACGGCGTTTCGGCACGCATCTACACGCGCAGCTCACCTCCGTGACGCTGAACCATATGGAAACGGGCGCGGCTGTTCAGTGCTCAATCGCAGCGCCGTTACCGGACACAAGCAAACGCGCACCGGCGCGGCATGACGTGCACACCGCACGCTCCTGCCCCAGCCGCCACGTCTGCCCAGCTCCGGACAGCCGCGCCCTCTCCTGCGCGTGCCTGGCCAGGGCGCTACCGCCCTCCCATGCCACCTGCTTGAGACCCGAAATGATCGCTTTCCTTCAACGCTACAACGTGGGCACGCGCCTGAGCTTTGCCTTCGGCACACTGATCCTGTTGTCCTGCGCCCTGGTGGCTGCGGGCCTATACACGCTGGCGCAGGCACGCGAACGGTTGGACACCGTGGTCAACCGCAACATCACGATCATGCAGCACCTGCAGGACATGACCGACGACACCTCGGTGATTGCCGTGCAGCTGCGCAACCTGGTACTGCCCACTTCGCAGGAAGACAATCTGCGCTTTGCGGCCCTGATCAAGGACCGTGCAAAGGCCTACGAACAGACCCGCCAGACCTTGTACGTGTTCTCGGCATCGCCGGAAGCCCAGGCCATCCGCGACAAGATCGATACCGCCAGCGCCGCTGCCGCTAAAGCCAATGCGCAAATCGCCGAACTGGGGCTGGCCTCCAAGGCCGACGAAGCGCTGGCCATGCTGATGCAGCAAGCCGCCCCCGCCACCGAAGCGTGGCAGAGCGCCCTGGCCGAGTATTCGGCACTGCAGCGCAAGCGCGCCAAGACCGCCTATGAAGACGCCACCGCCGCAATGGCACGTGGCCGCGCCATGTTGATCGGCGGCGGCATTGCCGTGCTGTTGTTCAGTGGCTTGCTCGGCTGGATGATCACCCGCAGCCTGGTGCGCCCGCTCAGCCAGGCCACGCTGGCTGCCGAGGCGATCGCCAACGGGTCTCTCGACAACGATGTGCGCAGCACCGCCAACGATGAAACCGGCCGTCTGCTGCACGCCATGGACCGCATGCAGAGCCAGGTGCGCAACCTGATCACCGCACAGCTCAACATGGCCAAGCGCCACGAAGAAGGCCAGATCAGCTTCCGCATGGATGCCGCCGCATTCCCCGGTGACTTCGGCCGCATGGCCAGCGACACCAACGAATTGGTGGCCAGCCACATCAAGGTGAAGATGCAGACCATCCACTTGGTAGAGCGCTACGCCATCGGCGACCTGAGCGAAGACATGCCGCGCCTGCCCGGCGAAAAGGCCGCCATCACCGCGGCGATGGACCAGGTCAAGACCAACCTGTCCACCATGAACCAGCAGATCAAGCACCTGGCGCAGGCCGCGGCCAGCGGCGACTTCACCGCACGCGGCGATGCCGACAAGTTCCAGTTCGACTTCCGCCTGATGGTGCAGAGCCTCAACACCTTGATGTCCACTGCCGACGGCAACCTGCAATCGCTGTCCAGCCTGTTGCAGTCGATCGCCGCCGGCGACCTCACCGCACGCATGACCGGCCAGTACCAGGGCGTGTTCGCACAGATGCGCGACGACGCCAATGCCACCGCCGAACAGCTGGCCAGCATCGTCGGCCGTATCCAGCATGCCGCTGATGCAATCGGCCTGGCTTCCAGCGAAATCGCCTCGGGCAACCAGGACCTGTCGCAGCGCACCGAGCAGCAGGCCGCCAATCTGGAAGAAACCGCCGCCTCGATGGAAGAACTCACTTCCACGGTGAAGCAGAACGCCGAGCACGCCAGCCAGGCCAATCAGCTCGCCATCGGCGCCGCGGCCGTGGCCTCGCAAGGTGGCGAAGTCGTCGCCAAGGTGGTCACCACCATGGCCGACATCCAGGGCTCTTCGAAGAAGATTGCCGAGATCATCAGCGTCATCGACGGCATTGCGTTCCAGACCAATATCCTGGCCTTGAATGCCGCGGTGGAAGCGGCGCGCGCCGGCGAACAAGGCCGTGGCTTTGCAGTGGTGGCATCGGAAGTGCGCACCCTCGCCCAGCGTTCGGCCGGTGCGGCCAAGGAGATCAAGCACCTCATCGACGATTCGGTCGGCAAGGTCACCCAGGGCGCGGCGCTGGTCGATCAGGCCGGCACCACCATGGCCGATATCGTGGCCAGCGTGCAGCGCGTGACCAACATCATGGGCGAGATTTCCTCTGCCTCGCAGGAGCAGTATTCGGGCATCGAGCAGGTCAACCAGACCGTGACCCAGATGGACGAAACCACCCAGCAGAACGCCGCCCTGGTGGAAGAAGCCACCGCCGCGGCCCGCGCGATGGAAGAACAGGCCCAGCAGCTCACCGAAACGGTGGCCGTGTTCAAGCTCGCCGCGCAGGCACCGGTGGCACGCCAGCTCTCGGCCATTGCCAGCGCACCGGGCAATGCGCGTTCCGCCGCACGCCCGGCCGCGCGTACCAACGTGGCAGCTGCGCCGCGCCCGATACGCACCGCACCTGCCGCCACTGCCGATCAGTCCGACTGGCAGGAGTTCTAAGAGCAGCCATCAGAAAGACTGCGCAGCCGCCAGGCGGGTGCGGCCCGTGCTCGGAATCGGCATGTACTGCGGTGCTCCGGTTCGTCCGCGCCGGCTGCACCCACCTGACGGCTGCTCGCTACGTCTTGTTAACCGCTTTAAGCCCAACGCGTCATCCGTGTTTTACCGGTCTGCTCCAGCGGACCGGCCAGGCCGCTTCCTGCGAGGGAGGCGGCCTTTTTTTGTGGCCAAAATGACGGATGCAGGCACACGCCACGGACATGTCTTTAAGCGACATCAGGCCTGCCAACACGCTAGGTCATCCATGCGCGGCGTCACAGACCAGCCAGACCGAGGCGCGACACTGTGACCGAGCACAACAATTGTGCTGAATTCTTCATAGTTCATATCAATTTCCTCCAAAGGCAGCCGCTATCAGTTTCACACATTCGTAACACCCCCTCCCCCGGGCAAGGTCGAGACCTATGCATTCCTTCCACCGGCTTTCCGTCGGCACCCGCCTGTCCGCGTTACTGACGCTGGTCATTGCCCTCTCGCTTGGCGCCCTGGCGCTGATGATCTACCGGCAATCCGCCAACGACATCGAATCGCAGGTCAAGGCCGAGCTGCTGTCCAGTACGCGGCTGATGAACCAGTCGGTCGGCATGTACGACGTGACCCTGACCGAAGGCACCCAGCGCCTGGGCAGCGTGTTCGACGACATGCTCGGCAGCGGCGCGCGCCAGCTCGACACCACCACCACGGTGAAGATCGGCGACCAGGACACCCCGACCCTGCGCACCGGCACGCAGGCACAGAACCTCAATTTCACCGCGGTGGACCGCTTTGCGCAGGCCACCGGCGGCGTCGCTACCATCTTCGCGCGCACCGGCGACGACTTCGTGCGCATCACCACCTCGCTGCGCAACAAGCAGAACGAGCGCGTGATCGGCACCCTGCTCGACCGCAAGGGCAAGGCTTACGCCGCGCTAGCCGAAGGCAAGGCCTTCACCGGCCAGGCGCAGTTGTTTGGCGACCAGTACATGACCCACTACCAGCCGCTGCGCAATGCCGCCGGCGAAGTGATCGGCGCGCTGTTTGTCGGCCGCAACTACACCCAGGGCCTGGCCGCACTGAAGGCCCAGGTCAGCACCACCAAACTGGGCCAGGACGGCTATTTCGTCATCGTCGACATGGCTCCGGGCGAGCACCAGGGCCAGGTCATCGCCGCGCCGGCCGGCACACCGGCCACGCTGGCGGCACTGGTACCGGCCGAACAACAGGCCCAGCTGCACTCGGTGCTGGACGGCAAACTGACCAGCACCACGCTGCAACTGCGCGACGCCAAGGGCGCCAGCCAGGCCTACGAAGTCACCGCGCAGCGCTACACGCCGTGGCAGTGGGCGGTGATCGGCACCCAGCCGCGCAGCGCCATCGACGGCCCGCTCGACGCACTGATGAGCAGCATGCTGCTGCTCTCGCTGGTGGTGCTGGTGCTGTGCATTGCGGTCGTGTTCGTGGCCGCACGCAAGATGGTCACCCGCCCGCTGCTCGCCGTGGAGCGCGTGCTGGGCGACGTGGCCGCCGGCCGCCTGGACAGCACCATCGAGGTCGATCGCCAGGACGAACTGGGCCGCCTGCTGCTCAGCGCCCGCACCATGCGCGACGACCTGCGTGCACGCCTGGAGCGCGACCATTTGATCGCCAGTGAAGCGCTGCGCGTGCGGACCGCGTTGGACGATGTCAGCACCAACGTGATGATCGCCGACATCCATCAACGCATCATCTACGTCAACCGTCCGTTGCAGCGCCTGCTCAAGGACGTGCAGGAGCAGTTGCGCGCCCACCTGCCCAGCTTCGATGCCGACAAACTCATCGACACCAGTATCAATCAGTTCCACGCCGTCCCGAAAGACCACGAGCGCATGCTCGAACAGCTCAGCGGCACCAACGTGGCGCAGATCGCGGTCGGCGACCGCATCGTGCGTCAGGTCGTCAGCCCGGTGTTGAATGCGGCCGGCGAACGCATGGGTTTCGTCGTCGAGTGGGCCGACCGCACCCAGGAAGTGCAGGTGGAAGAAGAAGTCGCACGGATCGTGCAGGCCGCCGCCGCCGGTGATCTGAGTGGCCGGGTCGGCACCGCCGGCAAGCAGGGCTTTTTGCTGCAGCTCGCGCAGCAGCTCAACATGTTGCTGGACAACAACGCCGATGGCCTGTCGCGGGTGTCCGCGCTGCTGTCGTCGCTGTCGCAGGGTGACCTCACCGCACGCATGGACGGCGATCTGCAAGGCGTGTTCGCCACCATCCGCGACGATGCCAACGCCACCGCCGACCAGCTGGCCGGCATCGTGCGCCGTATCAAGGACTCCTCGCTGGCAATCAACTCGGCCGCCACCGAGATCGCCACCGGCAATAGCGACCTCTCGCGCCGCACCGAACAGCAGGCCGCCGCGCTGGAAGAAACCGCCGCCTCCATGGAAGAGCTCACCGCCACCGTCAAGCAGAACGCCGACAACGCCGACCAGGCCAATCGCCTGGTGTTGAACGCCGCCGGCGTGGCCGCGCAAGGCGGCGATGTGGTCGGCCGCGTGGTCACCACCATGGCCGACATCGACGCCTCGTCCAAGAAGATCGCCGAGATCATCAGCGTCATCGACGGTATTGCGTTCCAGACCAACATCCTGGCCTTGAACGCCGCGGTGGAAGCCGCGCGTGCTGGCGAACAGGGCCGCGGCTTTGCGGTAGTCGCCTCCGAAGTGCGCACCCTCGCCCAGCGTTCGGCCGGTGCCGCCAAGGAGATCAAACACCTCATCGAGGATTCGGTAGCGCGCATCGGCAACGGCGCCGCGCTGGCCTCGGAAGCCGGCAGCACCATGCAGCAGGTGGTCAGCAGCGTGCAGCGCGTGACCGACATCATGGGCGAGATCACCAGCGCCTCGCGCGAGCAGGCCGCCGGCATCACCCAGGTCAACCAGACCGTCACCCAGATGGACGAAACCACCCAGCAGAACGCCGCACTGGTGGAAGAAGCCACCGCCGCTGCCCGCTCGATGGAAGAGCAGGCCGCGCAATTGGTGGACGCGGTGACCGTGTTCCGGCTCGAGCAGGAAGACCGCCTGAGCACGCTGCTGGCCAACGCCCGCCACGCCTATCACTGAGACGTACTTACAGCGTGTCCCGCGAGGGTTGACTGGCAAGAGCCCCGCCGCACACTTGCAGCGACGAGTGCGCGGTGCCCTCGCCGCTCGCGGGACACGCCGTGAACCCGTCCATGGGGGCTCGATGGCGGCATCCATGCCGCCAACGGTCCCGCAATCGGCGAGGACACCGCACCAGATAGTTCGCTGGTGGTGTGTTGAAGAGCGAACAAACACGGGTCGGACAGTTGCCAACTGCTCTGTTGAGACTCTGCGCACCGACCATCTCGACTGGTCCTTGTCCGCTCACCGTCGCAGGACCCTTGGCGGCATGGATGCCGCCACGGAGCTTACAGGGACGTACTTGCAGCGTGTCCTGCGATGGTGGGCGGGCAAGGGCCCTGCAGCAAAACGCGAGGAGTCGAGGGCGCGGTGCCCTCACCGCTCGCAGGACACGCCGTGAACCCGTCCATGGGGGCTCGATGGCGGCATCCATGCCGCCAACGGTCCCGCAATCGGCGAGGACACCGCACCAGATAGTTCGCTGGTGGTTTTTGAAGAGCGAGCAAACCAGGCCGGATAGTTGCCAACTGCTCTGTTGCGACACTGCGCACCGACCATCTCGACTGGTCCTTGCCCGCTCACCGTCGCAGGACCCTTGGCGGCATGGATGCCGCCACGGAGCGTACAGGGACGTACTTGCAGCGTGTCCTGCGATGGTGGGCGGGCAAGGGCCTTGCAGCACACATGCAGCGTCGAGTGCGCCGCGCCATCGCCGCGCGGAACACGCCGTGAACTCGTCCCTGCGGGACCGATGGCAGCATCCATGCCGCCAACGGTCCCGCAATCGGCAAGGACACCGTACCAGGCAAGTGGCTACTTGCCTTGCCGAAGAACCAACACATCACGCCAGAACCGTGCTGGTTGCTGCGTTGAAAGCTCCGCGCATCCACCATCGCGACTGATCCTTACCAGCGACAGGCAGACGCGTTTGGCGGCGGCGCTTAAAGATTTCGCTTTGCCGCCGATATCAAGGCGACGCCGGGACAACCCTCCGGGCGTCTTCCCGCTACCACTGTGCTTGTGCCCATGTCCGAAGGCGATACCTCAGAGCTCGACCACGACGCCGATCACCTCGCCGAAGGTGACGAGCGCTATCTGCTGCGCAACAAGCGGCAGATCCGTGGCCTGCTGCAACAACTGATCGACCAGCGTGCCGTGGTGACCATGCATGTGGCCGGCCGCGACATGGCCGTGCCCACCGCCGTGCTGGAAGTGGACGAAGACGACGACTGCGTGATCCTGGACGGCAGCCATAACGACGCCTCCAACCGAGCCATCGAACAGGCCAAGTACCTGCTCTGTTACGCGCAGCTGGAACGGGTCAACATCCGCTTTCGTCTGGAAACGCCGGAGCGGCTGGAACGCGACATCCACGTTGCTTTCCGCGCCACCCTGCCCGATTCGCTCTATCACCTGCAGCGCCGCGAATCGTACCGGCTGGAAACACCCATCACCGATTCACCCACCTGCACCATCCGCCAGGATGCCGCCAGCGGCGGCAATCTCAACCTGCAGCTGCGGGTGATCGACATCAGCAGCGGCGGCCTTGCGGTGTCACTGGCCACCGGCATGCCGCTGCTTGAGCCGCAACACACCTACCGCGACTGCACCCTGCAGCTGCCCGATTCCGCGCCCATCGCGCTGCCGCTCACCGTGTGCAGCCAGTACAAGATGACCTTGCCCAACGGCAGCGAAGGCTTCCGGGTGGGCATGCAATTCAGCGACCTGCCGCGTGGCGCGGACGAAACCATCCAGCGCTACATCTTCCGGGTCGACCGCCAGCGCAATGCGCGCAAGAGCGGCGTGTTCTGAACCCTCCTACACCACCGCCCCCCTGCACCTAAAGTTGCCGCCTCAGGCGCCGATGTTGCAAGGGTAAGCCTCTGCCGCAATCCGACATTAGCCGCAACGCCCGGAGTTTCCATGAACGACAAAAGCACTGCCACCGGCACCGGTGGTGAATTCCTCAGCTTCGCCCTGGGCGAAGAGCACTACGGCGTGGACATCCTGAAAGTGCAGGAAATCCGCGGCTATGACTCGGTGACCCGTCTGCCGGACGCGCCCGACTACATCAAGGGTGTGATCAACCTGCGCGGCACCATCGTGCCGGTGATCGACCTGCGCCTGAAGCTGCGCCTGAAAGAAGCGCGCTACGACGCCTTCACCGTGATGATCGTGCTCAACGTTGAAGACCGCGTGGTCGGCATCGTTGTCGACAGCGTCTCGGACGTGATCCCGCTCAACGACGACCAGATCCGCCCCACCCCGGAATTCGGCGCTGCCGTCGATACCCGCTTCATCTCCGGCATCGGCACCCAGGACGATCGCATGCTGATCCTGCTGGATATCGAAACCCTGCTCGACAGCACCGAGCTCGGTCAGCAGCAATTGGCCGAAGAAGCCGCCTGAGTTTCACAGGCCAGCTGGCCGGCGCAAGCGGTCGTCGGTGGGTGTGCAGTGCAAGATCGCGACGGCTTCGGCTCAGGCGATCCTGGCGCTGCCCACGCCCATCGGCGGCCGCTTCGCCGTTGTGGCGAGCCCAAGCGCTGGGCGTAATGCCATCTGGTGTCGGGAAGCTCCTGACACGAGACGTACAACGATAATGAAGTGAGATGTAAATCACGTTTTTCGGATTCAAGTTGAACGGCAGCTAGCCGATAGCTGAATAGAAGCCCGCGCACGTAAACGGGTCACCGTTCGACTTTTGATTCTGGAGAATCTCTATGAAGTTCCTGCTCTCGCTCCTCCCCGTTGCTGCTCTCGTGATCGTTGCTCCTACGCTGTCGGCTCAATCGCAGGAAATGATTCCGCCGGAAATGGCGACCCGCTTCGTCGGCAAGGACGGCATGGTGTGCGGCAAGGTCGAAAAGGCCAAGTACGCGCAGAGCTCGGAGGGTGAGCCGACCTTCCTTTACATGGGCGGCATGTTCCCGCGCCACACCTTCTCGGCCCGCATCGACGGCGCCAACCGCGGCAAGTTCAGCTTCGCCCCGGAAACGCTGGAAGGAAAGGACGTCTGCGTCCTCGGCAAGATTCAGCGCGACAGCTCGCGTGCCGAAATCGAAGTCAGCTCGCCGGCCAGCCTGAAGCTTGCGACCATCAAGTAATTGCAGAGCACAACGCCACGTCCCAGGACGTGGCGTTGTGCTGTAAGCGGTTACGCGGACTGACTTCTACGGGGGAATCGTGTCAATGCAATGGATCAACAATCTGAAACTGATGCCGCGCCTGATGCTGGCGTTCGGCATCGTGCTGCTGATCATGCTTATTCAGGGGATCATCGCCTACTCGGGCCTGGCCTCGCTCAACGACGTCACCAGCGGGCTGGCAGGCAACACCATGTCCAGCGTGCGCGAAGCCGGCGATCTGCGCGGCATGCTCGGCGAGTTCCGCAACTCGTCCTATCAGAGCCTGGTGCGCGCCAGCGATTCGGTCAAGCAGGAAGCCAAGGCCAACGTTGGCAAGCTGCGCAAAGACATCGACGGTGTGATCAAGGACTACCCACGCCTGATCGAGAGCCCCGAACAGAAGAAGCTGTTCGACACCTTCGTGGCGGACTGGAAGAAGGCCTCGGCCTCCTATGCCAGCGTCGATGAAATGCTCGAACTCAATCTCCCCGACGATGCCGTGGACACCTTCGTGGGTGAAACGCGCACGTTGCACAACAAGGCCAAGGATTCACTGGCCGCGTTGATCGCCGAAGACAACCGCCTGGCGCAGGCTGCCAAGGCCAAGGCCGAATCGGTGCATGCCACCTCGGTCACCCTGACCGTGCTGGTGGTGCTGATCGGCGTTGCCGGCGGCCTGGGTTTGGCGTTCCTGTTTGCCCGCGCCATCGTGCGCAGCATGCGCGGCGCCGTGGCCACTGCCTCCGAAATTGCCGGCGGCAAGCTCGATGGCCAGATCAATGTGCAGGGCCAGGACGAAGTGGGCGAGCTGATGCGCGCCATGCAGCGCATGCAGCGTGACCTGCGTGAGCGCATCGAACGCGACCAGCAGGTGGCCAACGAAAACCTGCGTATCCGCATCGCACTGGACAAGTCCTCCACCGGGCTGTTCATCACCGATACCGAGCGCAAGCTGATCTACGCCAACGACTCGTTCAAGAAGACCGTGGCGCATTACGAAGGCAGCATCCGTCTGGCTTCCAGCGACTTCGACGCGTCCAAGGTCATCGGCCAGCACGTGAGCTACCTCGGCCTGTCCGACGCCACGCTGCGCAAGGCCATGGCCGCGCTGGATCGCGACGGCACCACCACCTTCGAAGAACGCTTCGGCGAAGCGGTGTTCGCCCAGACCGTCACCACCATCCAGGACGAAGATGGCCAGTGGGTGGGCGATGTCTGCGAATGGCGCGACCGCACCATCGAAGTGCAGGTCGAAAACGAAGTGGGCCGCATCGTGCGCGCCGCCGCTGCTGGTGACATGACCGGCCGCGTCGATACCGACGGCAAGCAGGGCTTCTTCCTGCAGCTGGCCCAGCAGCTCAACGGTTTGCTGGACGCCAACGCCGCCAGCATCGAGCAGATCTCGGCATTGCTCTCGGCGCTGTCGCGGGGCGATCTCACCGTGCGTATGCAGGGCGAGTTCAAGGGCGTGTTCGCGCAGATGCGTGACGATGCCAATGCCACTGCCACGCAGCTGGCCGACATCGTGGGCCGCATCAAGCTCTCGTCGACGGCAATCAATGCCTCGGCCGGCGAAATTGCCTCCGGCAACCAGGACCTGTCGCAGCGCACCGAGCAGCAGGCCGCCAACCTGGAAGAAACCGCCGCTTCGATGGAGGAACTCACCTCCACCGTGCGTCAGAACGCCGAGAGCGCCCGCCAGGCCAACCAGCTGGCGATCGGTGCAACCGGTGTCGCCTCGCAAGGTGGCGAAGTGGTGTCGCAGGTGGTCAACACCATGTCCGGCATCGAAGCCTCGTCCAAGAAGATCGCCGACATCATCTCGGTCATCGACGGCATCGCGTTCCAGACCAACATCCTGGCCTTGAACGCAGCGGTGGAAGCCGCACGTGCCGGCGAACAGGGCCGCGGCTTTGCGGTGGTGGCTTCGGAAGTACGCACGCTGGCACAGCGTTCGGCCGGTGCCGCCAAGGAGATCAAGGGCCTGATCGACGATTCCGTGCACAAGGTGGCCGAAGGCTCGGCGCTGGTGCGCAAGGCTGGCAGCACCATGGCCGAAATCGTCGCCAGCGTGCAGCGCGTCACCGACATCATGGGTGAGATCTCCGCCGCCTCGCAGGAGCAGTCCGCAGGCATCGAACAGGTCAACCAGACCATCACCCAGATGGACGAAACCACCCAGCAGAACGCCGCGTTGGTGGAAGAAGCCACTGCTGCCGCCCGCTCGATGGAAGAACAGGCCGGCCACCTTGCCGAAGCGGTGTCGGTGTTCAAGCTGGACACGCCTGCAGCACCCGTCCACGCCCGCCCGGCAGCCTCACGCCCGGTCGCGGTGAAGACGGCTGCCAAGCCGGCACTCAGCGCTGCAGCACCCGCTCGTCCGGCCAAATCCGAAACCGCCTTGGCGGATGGAAACTGGCAAGAGTTCTGAGGTGTAGATTGACCCAACAACGCCCCGGTCTCCCGGGGCGTTGTGCATTTGGGGCACGGCACGCTGCCGAAGGCACAGTGATGTGCAGCCCCCCTGCAGTGCGACCGCCCGTCGTCGCGGATGCACCCGCTGCAAATGGCGCTTCAGTTGCATGCCAACGTGGCCGATACCTGGTTATAGCTCACCACGCGTATGGATATGACGACGACCTCCACTCCCGCATCAGACACACGCGAGTTCGACTTTGGCGACCGCGATTTCAAGCGCGTCTGCGACCTGATCTATCATCGGGTCGGCATCGCCCTGGCTCCCGCCAAACGCGACATGGTCTATGGCCGGCTGTCGCGCCGTTTGCGCGTCCTCGGCCTGCGCTCGTTCCGCGACTACCTGGACCAGCTCGAATCCGGCAACGACGACGAAGAATGGCAGGCGTTCACCAATGCGCTGACCACCAACCTCACCTCGTTCTTCCGCGAGCCGCACCACTTCGACAAGCTGCGCGAAGAACTGCAGAAGCGTGCCTCGCAGGCACCGCTGAAGATCTGGTCGTGCGCCGCCTCCACCGGCGAGGAGCCCTACTCCATCGCCATCACTGCCTGCGAAGCCTTCGGCACGCTCACCCCGCCGGTGAGCATCGTCGCCACCGACGTCGACACCCAGGTGCTGGAAACCGCCTCGCGCGGCGTCTACGCCATCGACCGCGTGGCCTCGCTGGATGCGGCGATCAAGCGCAAGTATTTCCAGCGCGGCAGCGGCCCCAACGAAGGCAAGTGCCGGGTCATTCCTGCACTACGGCAGTTGATCGAATACCGCCAGTTGAACCTGTTGTCCTCGCGCTACGACGTTGGCGGCCCGTATGCGGCGCTGTTCTGCCGCAACGTGATGATCTACTTCGACAAGCCCACCCAACGCGGCATCCTGTCGCGCCTGGTCACCCACATGGGCGACGACGGCTTGCTCTACACCGGACATTCGGAGAATTACCTGCATGCGGCCGACCTGATCCAGCCGTGCGGGCGCACGCTGTATCGGCGCGCCCCGCGCGCAGGAGCCGGATCATGAGCACCGCCGTGCAAGTCGACGATGTCATGCGCTACCGCGATTCGCGGTTCCAGACCATCACCGCCAAGCTGCTGCCCACCCAGTACCTGGTGGTCGATGACGACACCGCGTTGACGACCACCTTGGGATCGTGCGTTGCGGCCTGTCTTCGCGACCCAGTGCTGAAGATCGGTGGCATGAACCACTTCCTGCTGCCGGAAGGTCAGGTCGGGGATGGCGCACCCGCGCGCTATGGCAGTTATGCGATGGAGTTGCTGATCAACGACATGCTCAAGCGCGGCGCGCACCGTAAGCGCATCGAAGCCAAGGTCTTCGGTGGCGCCAACGTGCTCAAGGGTTTCACCAGCAATCCGGTGGGCACGCGCAACGCCGAGTTCGTCCGCCAGTACCTGCAGGCCGAACACATTCCCATCATTGCCGAAGATCTGTGCGGCATCCATCCGCGCAAGGTGTGGTTCTTCCCGACGACTGGCCGCGTCGTGGTGCAGCGTCTGCCGCACGCACACGAAGCCGAAGTCGCCGCCGCCGAATCGGCCGTGCGCGCCCGTCTGTCCAAAGCCCCGGTCACCGGTGGCGTGGAGTTGTTCGAATGACGCTGGAAACTCCTGTGCGTGTGTTGATCGTCGACGACTCGGCGGTTGTGCGTCAGATGCTTACCGAAATCCTCTCGCGCGACCCCGGCATCGAAGTCGTCGGCTCGGCCGCCGACCCGTTGCTGGCGCGCGAAAAAATCAAACGCCTCAATCCAGACGTGATCACGCTGGATGTGGAAATGCCGCGCATGGACGGGTTGGTGTTCCTGGAAAACCTCATGCGCCTGCGCCCCACCCCGGTGGTCATGATTTCCTCGCTGACCGAACGCGGCGCCGACACCACGCTGCAGGCCTTGTCACTGGGCGCGGTGGATTTCATCTCCAAGCCCAAGATCGACGTTGCGCGCGGCCTGGAAGGCTATGCCGAAGAAATCGTCAGCAAGGTCAAGATGGCTGCCAAGGCCAAGGTGAGCGCGCTCAATCGTCCCAGCGCGCCCAAGATCACCCTGGACATGCAGTCCGCGCCCGTGCCGGGCAGCGCGCTGCGTTTCCGCACCACCGATCGCCTGATTGCCATCGGTGCCTCCGCCGGCGGCACCGAGGCACTGCGCGTGGTGCTGGAACACATGCCCGCCGACGCCCCTGCGGTGGTCATGACCCAGCATCTGCCGGCCAGCTTCAGCACCGCATTTGCCGAGCGCCTGAATCGCCACTCGGCGATGTCGGTGCGCGAAGCCAGCGACGGCGAAGCCATTCTGCCGGGCCACGCCTACCTGCCGCCGGGCGGCCAGCATCTGCGCATCATCCGAGACGGTGCGCGCTGGCGCTGCCGTATCGACGACGGCCCGCCGGTCAACCGCCACAAGCCGGCAGTGGACGTGCTGTTCCGTTCCGTTGCCGCCAACGCTGGCCCGAATGCGGTCGGCGCCATCCTCACCGGCATGGGCGACGACGGCGCACGCGGCCTGCTGGAAATGCTGCAGGCCGGTGCGCCCACGCTGGTGCAGGACGAAGCCAGCAGCGTGGTCTGGGGCATGCCCGGGGCTGCCTACAAACTGGGCGCTGCGCAGGAAGTGGTGCCCTTGGAACGCGTGGCCGAACGCCTCATCGCGCTGTCGGCACAGGCACGCTGAAGCGTATGACCGCACCTCCCCCGCATCCAGCCGACCCCGCGGCGGACCCCGGCAGTCCGGGATCCGCCGCGGCCGGCCATGCGGAAACGCCGACACAGATCGATGTCATGCCGGGAGAGAGAGCGTCGGACACCCGTTCGCGCCTGCTCGCCCAGGCCCTGGATGGCAGCAGCAGCGCCATCCTGATCTGCGATCTGCAATCGCGCCTGCTGTACGCCAACGATGGCTTCGAGCGCATGTTCGGCTACACCGAAGCCGAACTGGTCGGCCAGCGGCCCTCGCACGTGCTGACCCGTGCGCTCAGTGACCAGACCGAGGTTGCGCGCATCCGCGAACGCGCCGATGCCTTGCAACAGACCCAGGCCGACCTGCTGGTGTACCGCAAGGACGGCACGCCGCTGTGGATCTCGCTCAACTTCAACCCGATCTACGACGCCCAGCACAACCCATCGCATTACGTCGCGGTGCTTACCGACATCACCGAAACCAAGATGCACGAAGTGCTGCAGCACCGCGTGCTGGAGGCGCTGGTGCAAGAGCGCCCGCTAATCGAAGTGATGACGCTGATCTGCACCGAGGTGGAACGCATCGCCCCGGAAGTGCTGGCCACGGTGATGAGCGCCGACAACGACGGCTGCCTGCACTCGCTGGCCGCGCCCAGCCTGCCGCCCGAGTATGCCGATGCGGTCAATGGCCTGAAGATCGGCCCCGGTGCCGGCGCCTGCGGCACCGCTGCCTGGCGCGGCCGCGCGGTGATGGTGGAAGACATCGCCAACGATCCGCTGTTTACCCATTTCCGTGATCTGCTGTTGCCGATGGGCCTGCGTGCCTGCTGGAGCACGCCGATCCGCGCCAACAGCTCGCGCGTGCTCGGCACCTTTGCGCTGTATTACCGCAGTGTGCGGCGCGCCGATGCCTGGCACGTCAAGCTCACTGACCTGTGCCAGCAGCTGTGCACCCTGGCGCTGGAGCGCGAACAGATCCGCCAGCGCGTGCATCAACTGGCCTTCTATGACGCACTCACCGGCCTGCCCAACCGCATCATGTTCAGTGCCCGCGCCGAGCAAGCCCTGACGCATGCCGAATATGCCGGCGAGCCGGCTGCGTTGATGTTCATCAACATCGACCGCTTCAAGCTGATCAACGACAGCCAGGGTCACGCGGCCGGCGACGGCTTGTTGCGCGACATCGCATTGCGTATCGGTGAACAGCTCACCGCCACTGCCATGCTGGCGCGCCTGGCCGGCGATGAATTCGCCCTGGCCCTGCCGCAATGCAGCGCCGAGCAGGCCAGCGCCACCGCCGAACGCCTGCTCGGCACCATCGCCGGCCCGCTGCCGGTGGGCCACATGACCGTGCACCCGTCTGCCAGCGTCGGCGTGGCGATGTTTCCCGAGGACGGGCGCGATATCAACATCCTGCTGCGGCATGCCGATCTGGCAATGAACCGCGCCAAGAAGGAAGGCGGCGGGCGTTTCCGCTTCTTCAGTGCCGACATGAACCGCATGGCGCAGGAGCGCGTGGCGCTGGAAGCAGAGCTGCGCCAGGCGATCGGCCGCAATCAACTGCAGCTGCACTATCAACCGCAATTGCTCAGCCAGGCGCCGCATGCGCTGTATGGCGTGGAAGCCTTGTTGCGCTGGAACCACCCGCAACTGGGCGCCGTGTCGCCCGCGCGCTTCCTGCCGGTGGCCGAAGAGCAAGGCATGATGCCGCAGCTCAACGACTGGGTGCTGCGTCGCGCCTGCGAACAGGTTGCCGATTGGCGCCAACGCGGCGTGCCGGTGGCGCGGGTCTCGGTCAATCTGTCGGCGAGCAGCTTCGAAAGCCCGCGCATGCTCACCGACCTGCTGCGCCTGATCGACGACATGGGCGTGCAGCCGTCGGACCTCACGCTGGAAATGACCGAGAGCGTGATGCTCTCCGGCCAGCCCGGCGTGCTGGAGAACCTGCACGCCATCCGCGAAGCTGGCATCTCCTTGTCGCTGGACGACTTCGGCACCGGCTATTCCAGCCTGAGCCACCTGCACCGCCTGCCGATCGACGAACTCAAGCTCGACATGAGCTTCGTGCGCGACATCGAACACAGCGAAGACGCGCGCGCACTCACCACCTCGGTGCTGCGCATCGGCGAGCACCTGCGCAAGCACGTAGTCGCCGAAGGCGTGGAGAACGAAGCCCAACGCCTGCTGCTGGCCGATCTGGGTTGCGAAGTGCTGCAGGGCTACCTGTTCTCGCGCCCCTTGCCCGCCGCCGCCCTGGAAGCCTGGCTGGGCGCACAACCCTGACAGTTGCCTGTTGGGCCGGCACGCGCGCTCGCTGCAACTGGTGGCGCTTTAAGTTGCCACTTGCCGGATCAAGGCGATCGACGCGCGACGCGATGCGACGAACCGTTCCCGATCCAACGTCCGTCCCAACCAGCCCAGCAACTGCGCATTGACGAAGGCCGGGTTCTCCAATGTGGCGATGTGGCCCGCATCGGGAACCAGCTCGTAATCGCAGTTGATCACCTCGGCCATCAGCAACAGTTCTTCCACCGGCCGGGGAATGTCGTACTCGCCACCCATCAGCAGCGTGGTGGCCGGATTCAGATGTGCAAGGCGTTCCAGCGCATCCTCGCGCCCGAAGATCAATCGCCCCAGCGGCACGATCGCGTCCCGCAAATGATCGGGCGACAAGGCCGCCAGGCGTTGTGCGAACGCCACAGGCAAAGGCGAGGCCAGATCGATCGCCGGGCGGAAGAACAACGGCACGATCGCCGACACCAGCGTCGGCGTCACCTGCCCCGCCGTGGCGATGGCATCCAGCAGGCCGAAGTAGCGCTCACGCGTCACCTGCGGCTCGGCCCCCAGATAGGTATCCATCAGCACCAGGCTGCGCACGCGCGTTGGCGCCATCAGCGCCAGTTCCGCGGCCCACATGCCGCCAACGGACAGCCCGACCACGGCGCACTCTTCGATCTGCAACGCATCCAACAATGCCAGCATCTGTCGCGCCAGGTCACCGATGGTCTGCGTACCGGCCGGCAACGGCCCCGATGCGCCATGCCCCCACAACTCGGGAACGATGACGCGATAGTGCGGTGAGAGGGCCTGGATCTGCGGTTCCCACATTGCCGCATCCCAGAGGTAACTGTGTCCCAGCAACACCGGGAACCCGTGACCATGTTGTGCGTAGTGCAGCGGTTGACCAGCGATCGTGCAAGTGGGCATTGGACATCGAACCGCAATGGGGGAAGCGGCGACACTCTAGACCCGTGCACTTCAGATTTTTGTTGCAGCGCGCCAGAGGAGTTACCTGCGATTTGCGTTGGCACACGCACTTGTGCGGCCAGACGAAGCCAGTGCCCGTTAAACGAAAAACGCCCGGCAGTGCCGGGCGTTTTGCGACGAACGTGCTGCGCTCGATCAGGCAGCGACAGTGTCGGCCACGTCCTGATATTCCTGGATCTGATCGAAGTTCATGTAGCGGTAGATATGCTCGCCACTGGTCTTGATCACGCCCACATCGGCCATGTACTCGTCCTTGGTCGGGATGCGACCCAGACGCGAGCAGATTGCCGCCAGCTCCGCCGAACCCAGATATACGTTGGTGTTGCGACCAAGGCGATTCGGGAAGTTACGCGTGGAGGTGGAGAACACGGTGGCGCCCTCGCGTGCCTGCGCCTGGTTGCCCATGCACAGCGAGCAGCCCGGCATTTCCATGCGTGCGCCGGCCGCGCCGAAGGTGCCGTAATGGCCTTCCTTGGTCAGCTCGGAAGCATCCATCTTGGTCGGCGGTGCCACCCACAGGCGGGTCGGGATATCGCGCTTGCCTTCCAGCAGCTTCGCCGCGGCACGGAAGTGGCCGATGTTGGTCATGCACGAACCGATGAACACTTCGTCGATCGCCGCACCGGCAACCTCCGACAGCATCTTGACGTCGTCCGGGTCGTTCGGGCACGCCACGATCGGCTCGTGGATATCGGCCAGATCGATCTCGATGACGGCGGCGTATTCGGCGTCGGCATCGGGCTGCAGCAGCTGCGGATCGGCCAGCCACTCTTCCATCTTCTTGATGCGGCGGCCCAGCGTGCGCGCATCGGCATAGCCTTCGGCAATCATCCAGCGCAGCAGGGTGATGTTGCTGGTCAGGTATTCGATGATCGGCGCCTTGTCCAGGTGCACGGTGCAACCGGCCGCGGAACGCTCGGCGGACGCGTCGGACAGCTCGAACGCCTGCTCCACCTTCAGGTTCGGCAAGCCTTCGATTTCCAGGATGCGGCCGGAGAAGATGTTCTTCTTGCCCTGCTTGGCCACGGTCAGCAGACCGTCCTTGATCGCGTACAGCGGGATTGCGTTGACCAGGTCACGCAGGGTCACGCCCGGCTGCATCTCGCCCTTGAAGCGCACCAGCACGCTCTCGGGCATGTCCAGTGGCATCACGCCGGTGGCGGCGGCAAAGGCCACCAGGCCGGAGCCGGCCGGGAACGAAATGCCAATCGGGAAACGGGTGTGCGAGTCGCCGCCGGTGCCGACGGTGTCGGGCAGCAGCATGCGATTGAGCCAGCTATGGATCACGCCGTCGCCCGGGCGCAGCGACACGCCGCCGCGGGTGGAGATGAACTCCGGCAGCGTGTGGTGGGTCTTGACGTCCACCGGCTTCGGATACGCCGCGGTGTGGCAGAACGACTGCATCACCAGGTCGGCCGAGAAGCCCAGGCAGGCCAGGTCCTTCAGCTCGTCGCGGGTCATCGGACCGGTGGTGTCCTGCGAGCCCACCGAGGTCATCTTCGGCTCGCAATAGGTGCCCGGGCGCATGCCCTGGCCTTCCGGCAGACCGCAGGCGCGGCCAACCATCTTCTGCGCCAGCGAGAAGCCCTTGCCGGTGTCCGGCGGGTCCATCGGCAGACGGAACAGATCCGAGGCCGGCAGGCCGAGGAATTCGCGTGCCTTGGCGGTGAGGCCACGGCCCACGATCAGCGGAATGCGGCCACCGGCGCGCACTTCGTCGAACAGCACGTCCGACTTCATTGCGAACTCGGCAATCACCTGCCCGTCCTTCAGCGCCTTGCCGTCATACGGACGCAACTCGACCACGTCGCCATGCTCCATCTGCGACACGTCCAGCTCGATCGGCAACGCACCGGCGTCTTCCATGGTGTTGTAGAAGATCGGTGCGATCTTCGAACCCAGGCACACGCCGCCGAAGCGCTTGTTCGGGATGTACGGAATGTCTTCGCCGGTCCACCACAGCACCGAGTTGGTCGCCGACTTGCGCGAGGAACCGGTACCGACCACGTCGCCAACATAAGCAACCAGATGGCCCTTGTCCTTGAGATCGGCGATGGCCTGGATCGGGCCGCGCTTGCCGTCTTCTTCCGGCACGAAGGCCGCGCCTTCGCGCGCATTCTTCAGCATTGCCAGTGCGTGCAACGGGATGTCTGGGCGGGTGGTCGCATCCGGCGCCGGCGACAGGTCGTCGGTGTTGGTTTCGCCCGGCACCTTGAACACGGTGATGGTCATGCTCTGCGGCACTTCCGGCTTGCTGGTGAACCACTCGGCATCGGCCCAGCTCTGCAGCACGGCCTTGGCGTGCGCGTTGCCGGCTTCGGCCTTTTCCTGCACGTCATGGAACGCATCGAACACCAGCAAGGTGTGCTTGAGCGCTTCGGCGGCGGTGGCGCCGAGCTCGGCGTTGTCCAGCAGCTCGATCAGCGGATGGATGTTGTAACCGCCCAGCATGGTGCCCAGCAGTTCGGTGGCACGCGTCGGCGAGATCAGCACGCTGGTCTCGGTGCCGAACGCCACCGCGGCCAGGTACGAGGCCTTGACCTTGGCGGCGTCATCCACGCCGGCCGGCACGCGCTGGCTGAGCAGCTCGACCAGGAAGGCCTCTTCGCCGGCGGGCGGGTTCTTCAGCAGCTCGATGACCTCGGCGGTCTGCTGCGCGGTCAGCGGCAGCGGCGGGATACCGAGCGCTTGGCGCTCTGCAACGTGGTGGCGATAGGCTTCCAACATGCGGATTCTCCAAAGGACAGCTAGTGAATGTGTAGAACGCGAAAAACGTGGATCAGGCAGCGGGCTTGGGCACGATGATCTTCAAGCCCTTGAAGTAGTCGCGGAAAAAACTGTCGTCGCGGGTGATCAGGCCGTCGCATTGCAGCATCGCGTGCGCACCGATCAGGAAGTCCGCCACCACCCGTTCGCGCTTGCCGCCGCGCGCACGGAAGCGGCGCTGCATCTCGCCGGCGCGCAACGCCGATTTGGCCTCCAGCGCGTTGAAGCGGATGCTCATGTCTTCCAGCACCGACAGCGCTTCGGCGCCATCGCGCAGCGCGCTGCAGACCTCGGCCAGCACCACGTCGCAGACCACCACCGGGCCGGTGCTCAGGCATTGGCGCAGGCAGGCTTCGGCGGCGTCGGCTTGCGCGCTGTCGGCCAGCAGGTCGACCAGCACCGATGAATCAATGGCGATCATGCGCCGGCTTCGGGATCGAGCGGATCGCCCGGCGCACGCCCACGGATGGCACGCATCGCATCGTCGGTGCTGGCAAAGCCGTCCAGCTTGAAGCGGCCGCGTGCGCGTGAAATGGCATCGTCAACACTCTTGCGCAGAATGATGCGGCCGCCTTCCAGCTCGACCTTGAGCGTGGTGCCCTTGGTCAGGCCCAGCGCGTCGCGCACCGCCTTGGGCAGCGTGATCTGGCCGCGTTCGGCAACAGTGGCTTCCATGGGCGCTCCGCGGAAAAAGTATGCATGAATTCTACATACTTGACTTGTCGTACTCAAGGCCACATACCGGTGTGCACAAACCGGGCGTACACACTGAATCGGTCACACTGTGGCCGAGCCTAAAGCCTGCAAGCCATAGGAGTGATGCATGAGCGATTCCTTTTTCACCCGCACCTCGCTAGAGGTCAACGGCCAGCGCTACGACTACTACAGCCTGCCCAAACTGGGCGAGCGCTTCGATGTCGCCCGCCTGCCCTACTCGATGAAGATCCTGCTGGAGAACCTGCTCCGGCATGAAGACGGTGGCGTCACCGTCGGCAAGGACCACATCGAAGCGGTCGCCAAGTGGGACCCGGCCGCCGAACCCGATATCGAAATCGCCTTCATGCCCGCGCGCGTGGTGCTGCAGGACTTCACCGGCGTGCCCTGCGTGGTCGACCTGGCCGCGATGCGCGACGCGGTGGTCAAGCTCGGTGGCAACGCCGACCAGATCAATCCGCAGATTCCCTCCGAACTGGTCATCGACCACTCGGTGCAGGTGGACGTATTCGGCAAGCCCGAAGCGCTGGATCTGAACGGCAAGATCGAATTCCAGCGTAACCAGGAGCGCTACGGCTTCCTGCGCTGGGGCCAGAAGGCCTTCGACAACTTCAAGGTGGTGCCGCCCAACACTGGCATCGTCCACCAGGTGAACCTGGAGAATCTGGCACGCGTGGTGATGAGCGCGGACAAGGACGGCACCCAGATCGCCTATCCGGACACCGTGTTCGGCACCGACAGCCATACCACCATGATCAACGGTATCGGCGTTCTGGGCTGGGGCGTGGGCGGCATCGAGGCGGAAGCGGCGATGCTCGGCCAGCCCTCCTCCATGCTGATTCCGCAGGTGGTGGGCTTCAAGCTCACCGGCAAGCTGCCCGAAGGCGCCACCGCCACCGACCTGGTACTCACGGTCACCCAGATGCTGCGCAAGCACGGGGTGGTGGGCAAGTTCGTGGAGTTCTACGGTGAAGGCCTGCAGCACCTGCCGCTGGCCGACCGCGCCACCATCGGCAACATGGCGCCGGAATACGGTGCCACCTGCGGCATCTTCCCGGTCGATAACGAATCGCTGACCTACCTGCGCCTGTCCGGCCGCAGCGAGGAGCAGATTGCACTAGTGGAGGCCTATGCCAAGGCACAGGGCCTGTGGCACGACGCCGATACCCCGCATGCGCAGTACAGCGCCACGCTGGAGCTGGACATGGGCGACGTCAAACCGTCGCTGGCCGGCCCCAAGCGCCCGCAGGACCGCGTGCTGCTGGAAGACATGCAGTCCAACTACCGCGAAAGCCTCAAGCCGTTCGCCGAGGCGCGCAGCAAGCGCTTGGCCGATACCAAGCAGGAAGACCGGCTCAAGAACGAAGGCGGCGGCGGCACCGCGGTGGGCGCCAAGGCCTCGCAGGCCGAAAGCGCTGGCGACAGCGGTGCGGGCTGGCAGCTGCGCGATGGCTCGGTGGTGATCGCGGCGATCACCTCGTGCACCAACACCTCCAACCCGGCAGTGATGCTGGGCGCCGGCCTGCTCGCCCGCAATGCCGCGGCCAAGGGCTTGAAGGCGCAGCCCTGGGTGAAGACCTCGCTTGGGCCGGGCTCGCGCGTGGTCACCGACTATCTGAGCAAGGCCGGCGTGCTGGCCGATCTGGAACAACTCGGCTTCTACGTGGTGGGCTACGGCTGCACGACCTGCATCGGCAACTCCGGCCCGCTGCCGGAAGGCGTCTCGGCGGCGATTGCCAAGGATGACCTGGTGGTGACTTCGGTGTTGTCGGGCAACCGCAACTTCGAAGGCCGCGTGCATCCCGAGGTCAAGATGAACTACCTCGCCTCGCCGCCGCTGGTGGTGGCGTATGCGATCGCCGGCACCACCGACATCGACCTCACCCGCGACCCGCTCGGCACCGGCAGCGACGGCCAGCCGGTGTACCTGCGCGACATCTGGCCCAGCAACAAGGAAATCGGCGACACCATCGCCGCCACCGTCGGCCCGGAAATGTTCAAGCAGAACTACGCCGATGTATTCAAGGGCGATACGCGCTGGAACACCATCGCCTCGCCGGATGGCGCGCTGTACGAATGGGATGCCGGGTCCACCTACATCAAGAACCCGCCCTATTTCGAAGGCATGACGATGCAGGTGGGCCACGTCGACGACGTGCATGGCGCGCGCATCATGGGCTTGTTCGGCGACTCGATCACCACCGACCACATCTCCCCGGCCGGCAACATCAAGAAGGATTCGCCCGCGGGCCGTTTCCTGCAGGAGCGCGGCGTGCAGCCGGCCGACTTCAACAGCTACGGCAGCCGGCGCGGCAACGACGATGTGATGGTGCGCGGCACCTTCGCCAATATTCGCATCAAGAACCTGATGTTCGGTGGCGAGGAAGGCGGCAACACGCTGTATTTCGGCAAGGACGGCGCCACGCCTGAGAAGCTGGCCATCTACGACGCGGCGATGAAGTACAAGGCCGACGGCGTGCCGCTGGTGGTGCTGGCCGGCAAGGAATACGGCACCGGCTCCTCGCGTGACTGGGCCGCCAAGGGCACCAACCTGCTGGGCGTCAAGGCCGTGGTCGCCGAAAGCTTCGAGCGCATCCACCGCTCCAACCTGGTCGGCATGGGCGTGCTGCCACTGCAGTTCCTGGAAGGCGAAAATGCGCAAACCCTGGGCCTGGATGGCTCCGAGGTGCTGGACATCACCGGCCTGCAGGACGGCGCCAGCCGTCGCGCTACCATCGATGCGAAGAAGTCCGATGGCAGCGTCAAGCAGTTCCAGGTCAAGGTGCTGCTGCTGACGCCGAAGGAAGTGGAGTACTTCAAGCACGGCGGCCTGCTGCAGTACGTGCTGCGCCAACTAGCCGCCCGCAAGGCAGCCTGATTGCACTGAAGTGATGTTCTCGACACTCCCGCCGCCCGGCGGGAGTGTCGTTTTTGGGCAACGGATGTCTCGCAAGCGTGGCTGGGGATCGCCTGATGGCGGTGAAACAGCACTGCGTCTGTGAGCCAAGAAGAGCGCACGCACTGCACCAGTCCGATATGGTCGCGCTCGCTGATATTGGAACCTGCCCTACCCGCCACCTGCCGTCCACTGCGCGTGGTACAGCTCCCAGTCGCTGCCACGCAGCCGCCAGCCGGTGGTGACCTGGTAGTGCTGCGCCTGATCAGGCAGCCAGCGTCCGCCGCCGCCGGTCAGCAACACGCTGAAGCGCACGGTTGCCGTACTGTCCTGCATCTGCACGTCCACCGGCCCGACGGTGACGCCGATCGCTTGATGACCCAGCAGTTGCAGTTGCAGCAGGCGCCGCGCCCCGGCCGCGTCCATGCCGTGCTCGCCGACAAAATCCTCTGCCACCGGCGCCATCGCCCCGCGTACATCGCGTGCCTCGATCGCCGCGCGCATCTGCTCCACCGTGGCACGCAGCCGCTGCTCCGGGCCCGGCTTCGCGCAGCCGGCCACCAGCAGCACGCAGAACGCGACTAGCCCGACCTGCCACCTCAAAATGCTGCTGCGCATCACGCTTCGCCTTTTCCATCCATGACGGTATGCTGCCAGTTGCTGTGGCGCCGTGGAACATGGCACGCCACCAACGAATACCCTGGAGGGGGGGCAGATGAGTCAGGCACGTCCTTGGTTGCAAAGTTATCCGGCCGGAGTGGCCGCGGAGATCGATCTGGAGCAGTTCCGCACCGTGGCGGAGGTTTTCGCCACCTCGGTGGCGCGCTTCGCTGATCGTCCCGCGTATCACAGCTTCGGCAAGACCATTACCTACCGCGAAGCAGATCAGCTGGTCGACCAGTTCGCGGCCTATCTGCTCGGCGAGTTGCAGCTGAAAAAAGGCGACCGCGTCGCCTTGATGATGCCCAACTGCCTGCAATACCCGATTGCCACCTTCGGCATCCTGCGCGCCGGTCTGACCGTGGTGAACGTCAACCCGCTCTACACCCCGCGCGAGCTCAAGCACCAGTTGATCGACTCGGGCTCCAGCGTGCTGGTGGTCATCGACAACTTCGGCACCACTGTGCAGCAAGTGATCGCCGACACGCAGGTCAAGCAGGTCATCACCACCGGCCTGGGCGACATGCTCGGGTTCCCGAAGGCCGCACTGGTCAACTTTGTTGTCAAGTACGTCAAGAAGCTGGTGCCGGAGTACCGCATCAACGGCGCGATCCGCTTCCGCGACGCGCTGGCACTGGGCCGCAAGCACCGCGTCCCGACCCTGCAGATCGAGCCGGACGACATCGCCTTTTTGCAGTACACCGGCGGCACCACCGGCGTGGCCAAGGGCGCAATGCTGACCCACCGCAACCTGGTCGCCAACATGCAGCAGGCGCACCAGTGGCTGGCCGGCACCGGCAAGCTGGAAGAAGGCCACGAGGTGGTGATCACCGCGTTGCCGCTGTACCACATCTTCGCGTTGACGGCGAACGGCCTGGTCTTCATGAAGATCGGCGGCTGCAACCACCTGATCAGCAACCCGCGCGACATGCCGGGCTTCGTCAAGGAACTCAAGAAGACCCGCTTCACCGCGTTTACCGGCGTCAATACGCTGTTCAATGGCTTGCTCAATACGCCCGGCTTCGATCAGATCGACTTTTCGTCGTTGAAGATGACCCTCGGCGGCGGCATGGCAGTCCAGCGCTCGGTCGCCGAACGCTGGAAGCAGGTGACCGGCCTGACTCTGGTCGAGGCTTACGGCCTGACCGAGACCTCGCCCGCCGCCTGCATCAACCCGATGGATCTGGTCGACTACAACGGCTCGATCGGCCTGCCGATTCCGTCCACCGATGCCTGCATCAAGGACGACGACGGCAAGGTGCTGGCGCTGGGCGAGATCGGCGAGCTGTGCATCAAGGGCCCGCAGGTGATGAAGGGCTATTGGAAGAAGGCCGACGAGACCGCCAAGGTCATGGACGCCGAAGGCTGGCTGCACACCGGCGACATCGCGCGCATGGACGAACGTGGCTTCGTCTATATCGTCGACCGCAAGAAGGACATGATCCTGGTGTCCGGCTTCAACGTGTACCCCAACGAGATCGAAGACGTCATCGCGACGATGCCGGGCGTGCTCGAAGTGGCCGCAGTCGGCGTGCCGGATGAAAAGTCCGGCGAAATCGTCAAGGTGGTGATCGTCAAGAAAGACCAGGCCCTGACCGCCGAGGACGTAAAGGCGCACTGCCGCACCAACCTGACCGGCTACAAGCAGCCGCGCGTGATCGAGTTCCGCAAGGAATTGCCGAAGACCAACGTCGGCAAGATCCTGCGTCGCGAATTGCGGGATGCGGCCAAGGCATAGCCAACCGTGCAACCGCAGAGTTGAAGACGTTCAGTCGTCATGACGCCCGCGACGCCGCAAGGCCTTGCGGGCGTCTGCTTTTGCACGCATAGAATCCGATGTCGGCGCACGCTCACGCGTTCACCCTTATCTCCGTCCGCAAGGCGGCCGGCCGGACGGTCTCACGGAGAACCACCATGTCTGCAGTTCAACCCTTCATTCGTACCAATATTGGCTCGACCCTACGCATCATCGAAGAACCGCAGCGTGACGTTTACTGGATCCATATGCATGCCGACCTGGCCATCAATCCCGGGCGGGCCTGTTTCTCGACACGCCTGGTCGACGACATCACTGGCTACCAGACCAACCTGGGACAACGCTTGAATACTGCCGGTGTGCTGGCGCCGCACGTGGTGCTGGCATCGGACAGCGACGTGTTCAATCTGGGCGGTGATCTGGCCCTGTTCTGCCAACTGATCCGCGAAGGCGACCGCGCCCGCCTTCTCGACTACGCCCAACGCTGCGTGCGCGGCGTGCATGCCTTTCATGTCGGCCTGGGCGCGCGTGCGCACAGCATTGCGCTGGTCCAGGGCAATGCGCTTGGCGGCGGGTTCGAAGCGGCACTAAGCTGCCACACGATCATTGCCGAGGAAGGCGTGATGATGGGGCTGCCCGAAGTGCTGTTCGACCTATTTCCGGGGATGGGCGCCTACTCCTTCATGTGCCAGCGCATCAGTGCGCACCTGGCGCAAAAGATCATGCTTGAAGGCAACCTGTATTCGGCCGAACAGCTGCTCGGCATGGGCCTGGTCGACCGTGTGGTACCGCGTGGCCAGGGCGTGGCCGCAGTGGAACAGGTGATCCGCGAGAGCAAGCGCACGCCACACGCGTGGGCGGCGATGCAACAAGTGCGCGAAATGACCACCGCCGTGCCGCTTGAGGAGATGATGCGCATCACCGAAATCTGGGTAGATACCGCCATGCAACTCGGCGAAAAATCACTGCGTACCATGGACCGCCTGGTGCGCGCGCAGTCGCGTCGCTCAGGGCTCGACGCGGGCTGATGCGCCGGCGGTCTATTCGTTGCTACGGGGGGAGCACTCGCCGTCCTTGACGCCCTGCACGCGTGCGTCGAGTGCATCCTTTCCCGCCTTCAACTGCTCGCGCAGTGTGGACAGCCGCAGCCGCCATTCTGCCTGCAGCTGCCAATCGGCCATGCGCATCAGCTCGCCACCGCTGCTGGCAACCTGCGCCAGACCAAGGTTGCTGGCCACGCCGCGTAAGGCATGCGCACTCTCGCGCAGTTGTTCCCAGTCCGAGCACGTGCCATCGCGTTCGATATCGCCCACGCAGTTCTGCGCATCGTCCAGACACTGGCGCACGAACTGGCGTTCGAATTCCTCGCCCATGCCCAGCGCGGCCAGCTCGTCCAGCACGCTGGAATCGAGCACGCCTTCGAAACTTGTCGCCACCTGCACCGTGGTTGCCGGCGTCGCCAACTGCCGGGTGCTCACTGCCAGATCGGCCAGGGTGTCGAGCAACTTGGCCGCCACGACAGGCTTGGCCAGAAACGCACGCGCGCCGGCCTGTTCGCAGGCGCGAATCGCTTCGGGCGTCACGTCGGCGCTGAGCACCACCACTGGCGTGTAGCGCATGCCACTGGCCTGCATCACCCGCAATTGCTTGAGCATGTCCAGGCCGTTCATGCCCGGCATGTGCAGATCCACAATCACCGCGTCGTAATCCTCTTCGGCCATCGCATCGAGCACCTGCTCGGCGCCGTTGACGCACAGCACCTTATGTCCAGCCTTCTCTAGCAACCGCTGCAGCACCATGCGGTTGGCTTCGTGGTCGTCGGCCACGAGCATGCGCATACTGCGCACACGTGCGCGATGACGCAGGAATGGGTTGGAAAAAGCGATGATGTTGGAAGATTCCAACTCCTCGGGCGCATCCACCAACGCCCCGGTCGGCACCCGTACGGTCGAAGATTTCAGCGGCTCGCCGATCGCCATCGGCAGCTCGAACCAGAACACGCTGCCGCTTGGCTGATTTTCCTTGAACCCGATACTGCCTCCCATTGCCTCTACAAGGCCCTTGGCGATGGTGGTGCCCAGGCCGGTGCCCTCGTAACGGCGCGACAACCCGACATCGGCCTGCTCAAAGGCCTCGAACAGCCGCGGGCGCATGTCCATCGGCACGCCGATGCCGGTGTCTTCCACATCGAAGCGCAACCGGACGGCGTCCTCGGCACTCCCGGACACGCGCGTGACCCGGAGCAACACATGCCCGTGCTCGGTGAACTTGACCGCATTGCCGACCAGATTGAGCAGTACCTGACGCAGATGAGCGGTGTCGCCCTTGAGCAGGTCGGGCACGTCGTCGGCCACCTGCGTGCCGTACTCCAGCCGGCGCCCCCTGGCCTGCGGCTGCAGGATCAAGTTGACCGAGCCGATCATCTCGCGCAGCGAGAAGTCGCGGCGATCGATACGGATCTTGCCGGCCTCGATCGCCGAAATATCCAGCACCTCTTCCACCAACGACAGCAGGCTGCGCGCCGATGCCTGGATGGTGTTGAGGCACTCCTTCTGCTCGGCGTCCAAGCGCGTGGTCGCCAGCACTTCGGTCATGCCCGACAGCCCGTTGAGCGGCGTGCGGAACTCATGGCTCATATTGGCCAGGAAGCGGCTCTTGGCCTGGTTGGCGTGCCGGGCTTCGCGCACTGCACGGGTCATCGCACGTAACAGCGAGTCGAAGTACAGCGGCACCGCAATCAGGCCCAGCAACAACCCCCAACTCAGATAGGGATTGGCTTTCCAATAAGGAGAAATCAGGATGGCACCGAGAAAACACAGGCTGCCCATTGCGGTCGCCGCACGCAGATAGTTGCTGCCATAGCGCAGACCGTTGCCGATGGTCACCCACATGCACACCGCATACAGCGGCGAGGCTGGCTCGCCCTGGATGGCCATGATCGCGCCGGTGCAGGTGTAGTCGAGCAGCATCCCGATCAGCCGGCGCGTATGCGACACCTGCGGTCGCAGCAGGATTGCCACCATCAAGCCCAACGACACCAGCAGCTCGCCGACCAAGATCAACCAGGTGGCCATCAAGGTATCGCCGTGGGTGTGCTGATAGCGCCATCCCAGGTACGAAATGAACAATGTGGTGATGATGATGCGGATCAGATTCTGCGCGTGTTCCGAATCTGCTCGCCCTGACAGGCGCCGCTTCAACCATGGCAATGGAGACTTCATAGACGCCTCAGACGCGCGGCGGCGTCGATGGGGTTGGGATCCTTCCGTGCTGCGAAGCAGCGTCGATACCTGCTGCTGGCGACCCGGCCATTGCCTGGTCCCGCTCGCGTAGCGTACGCAACAATGACATAGGAACCACGATCAGCGCACCCAGAAGCGCGATCCCCAAGCCAAGCTGGCCCTGCCAATACGTGCTATTGGCAAGCGTCGTGCCGAAGCTGAGCGTGGCCATGGCAACAGCGGTATGCAGCGTCTCGCTGCCGAAGCGCAGCCCATTGCCGATCGTGATCCAGAGCAACACGACGTATAGAAAGGCCATCGGTGCGCCCATCCAGGTCATTGCCAGCCCGATCAAGCCATAGTCGGCGAGCATCCCAAGCGTCCGCCGCAGATGCGAGCGCGGTGGGCTTGCCACAATCCGGCAAAAGATCAGCACTGCTGTCGCCTGACCGATCGCGATCAGACAGAACAGCTGCTGCAACTGGCGCCCGGAGACCGGCCATCGGGGAGCGCTGATCAGCGTGTAGACCAGGATCAGCGCAATCAGCGTGATGCGTACCAGGGCTTGACCGTGCTCGCTGTCGGCGCGCCGGGCAAGTCGAGCACGCAGCTGGCTGAGCACCGCCCTCACCTCACACCCCAGGACGCGCCGATGCGGTGGAGAACTGTCCGCAGATCTGCTCCAGTTGCGCGCGCCCGCGCAGCAGTGCGTCCACGCAGCGCGGGTCGAACAGCCGACCGCGTTGGGCGTACAGGTAGGCTAGTGCTGCGTCCATCGTCCATGCTTCCTTGTAAGGCCGTGCCGAGAGCAGTGCGTCGAAGACGTCGGCCACTGCCACGATGCGTGCTTCCAGCGGTATCGCCTCGCCCACCAGGCCGTCGGGATAACCGCTGCCATCGTAACGCTCGTGATGGCGTAGCGCGATCAGCGCGCCCACCTGGATGAAGCGGTTCTGGCTGCCGCTGAGCAGCTCATAGCCGATGCGCGGGTGGCGCTTCATCACGTTCATTTCGTCTTCGGTGAGCTTGCCCGGCTTGAGCAGCACCGAATCGGGAATGGCGATCTTGCCCATGTCGTGCAGTGGCGCGGCCATCTCGATGATGCGCACTTCTTCTTCGGACAAGCCCAGCTGCTCGGCCACCAGGCCGGCCACGTGCGACATCCGCTCCAGGAAGGCACTGGTGCCGCCGTCGCGGTATTCGATGGCGCGTGCCAGGCGCGAAAGCGTTTCGCGTTCGCGCTCTTCGACCTCGTTCATGCTCGCAAGCAGGCGTTGCTCCAGCGACAGCGCACGTTGCTTGACGCTCTCGCTCTGCTGGCGCAACTGCAACAGGTTCGAGCAACGGGCGCGCAGTTCGCGCGGCCGGATCGGCTTGACCAGGAAATCGATCACGCCCGCTTCCAGCGCCGCCTGGCGGATCGGCTCGTCGCCGACGATGGTGATCAGGATGATCGGAATGTCGCGGTGGCTCGGCAAACGGCGCAGCCGCCGCGCGAACTCCAGCCCATCCATGCCCGGCATCCGGTAATCGAGCAGCAACAGATCCACGCGACCAGCTTCGCACCAGGACAGCGCGTCCAGCGGATCGCCGAAATCGTAGACCTTCAACTCCGGCGCGATGTCTTCGATGACATGACGCAGCATTGTCCGCGCGGACATCTGGTCATCGACAATGACGATGTTCAATCCCAGATCCGCCTTTTCCGACCAGCTTCCCCATGTCTCCGCCGAAGATACACCCGCCGGATTCCCTAAAACATCCTGCATAACCGTTTCTCCTCTCGTTCGAGAACGGGAAAGCGACGACGTCGGTCCCTGTACCGACTCCTCCGGCCATACCGTGACCGGAGCTCCGCCCTAGCATATGCAGTATCTGTGCCGTCGGCACGCGGCGGCACAAAAAAATCAGGCTTCCGGGCGCATGTAGGGGAACAGCAGCACGTCACGAATGGAGGTACTGCCGGTCAGCAGCATCACCAGCCGATCGATACCGATGCCCAGCCCGCCGGTCGGCGCCATTCCGTACTCCAGGGCACGGATGTAATCGGCGTCGTAATGCATGGCTTCGTCGTCGCCGCCGTCCTTCGCCTGCACCTGGGCCTGGAAACGCGCCGCCTGGTCTTCCGGGTCGTTGAGCTCCGAGAACCCGTTGGCCAGCTCCTTGCCATTGATGAAGAGCTCGAAGCGGTCGGTATACCCCGGCTCGGTGTCGCTGGCGCGTGCCAGCGGCGACACCTCGACCGGATGGTCGGTGATGAAAGTCGGCTGCACCAGCGTGTGTTCGACGGTGGCCTCGAAGATTTCCAGCAGCAGCTTGCCCCAGCCGTAGGACGGCTTGACCTTGATCTTGAGCCGCTCGCAATGGCGCAGCAGCGCCGCGCGGTCGGTGCAATCGGCCGCGCTGATCTCCGGGTTGTGGTGGCGCACCGCCTCATCCATGCGCCAGCGTCTGAAAGCCGGCGCCAAATCAATGTCGGCGCCGTCCCAGCTGACCTGGGTGGTGCCGAGTACGCCCTGGGCGGTGTCGCGGATCACCTGCTCGGTCAGGTCCATGATCTCGTGGTACGTGGCATAGGCCTCGTAGAGCTCGAGCATGGTGAACTCGGGGTTGTGCCGGGTCGACACGCCTTCGTTGCGGAAATTGCGGTTGATCTCGTAGACGCGCTCCAGCCCACCGACCACCAGCCGCTTGAGGTACAGCTCCGGGGCCACGCGCAGGTACAGGTCCAGATCCAGTGCGTTGTGGTGGGTGGTGAACGGCTTGGCAGTGGCGCCGCCGGGGATGTAATGCATCATCGGCGTTTCAACTTCCAGGAAGCGGCGCGCGTCCAGCCAGGCGCGGATGGCGCGGATGATCTTGGAGCGCTTGATGAAGACCTCGCGCGCTTCCGGGGTGACGATCAGGTCCACATAGCGCTGGCGATAGCGCTGCTCCACGTCCGACAGGCCGTGCCACTTGTCCGGCAGCGGACGCAGCGACTTGGTCAGCAAACGCAGCGCAGTGGCCTTGACCGACAGCTCGCCGGTCTTGGTGCGGGTCAGCCCGCCCTCCACCGCCACGATGTCGCCCACGTCCCAGCCCTTGAAGGCGGTGTAGGCATCGCCCAGCACATTGCCCTGCAGGAACAACTGCACGCGCCCGGACTCGTCCTGGATCTGCGCGAAGCTGGCCTTGCCCATCACCCGCTTGGCCATCAACCGGCCCGCCAGCTTGACGCTGCGGTCGGCTGCTTCCAGCGCTTCGGCAGTCCAGGTTTCGGCCTCGGCGAACTCGGCCTGCAGGTCGCCGGCAAAGTGGGTGCGCACGAAATCGTTCGGATAGGCGATGCCCTGGCCGCGCAACGCGCCCAGTTTCGCGCGCCGCTCGGCGATGAGGCTGTTCTCGTCGGCGGGGAGCTGCGGCGTGGGGGTCTGTTCGGTCATGGCGGGAATCGATCTGCAATGGGTCGGGCACGGGCCCGGTGGGGGTAAGGCGCCGGTGGGGTCGGCGCCGCTGCGACGGTGCAGCGCGATGGAACGATCGCGTAGCGGTGTCGCGTGGTGTGAGATCGCAAGGCGTCGCTGGCGAGCGACGCGGTCTCCGCAGTGCTGCAGTGCGCCGGTGCGACATTACCGCCGCACCGGCGCACCGCACTCAGGCATCCAGGCGCTTGGAGCCCGCCGCCAGGCCGGCCTTGAGGCTGGCTTCGACGAATTCGTCCAGATCGCCATCGAGCACCTTCTGGGTGTCGCTGCGTTCGATGCCGGTGCGCAGATCCTTGATACGGCTCTGGTCGAGCACATAGTTGCGGATCTGGCTGCCCCAGCCGATGTCGGACTTGGTCGCTTCCAGCGCATCGCGCTCGACGTTGCGCTTCTGCACTTCCAGCTCGTACAACTTGGCGGCCAGCATCTTCATCGCGTTGTCGCGGTTCTGGTGCTGGCTGCGGCCGGTCTGGCAGGCGACCACGGTATTGGTCGGAATATGCGTGATGCGCACCGCCGACTCGGTCTTGTTGACGTGCTGGCCGCCGGCACCCGAGGAGCGGTAAACGTCGGTACGCAGATCGGCCGGATTGATGTCGATCTCGATGTTGTCGTCCACTTCCGGCGACACGAACACCGAGGTGAAGCTGGTATGCCGGCGGTTGTCGGAGTCGAACGGCGACTTGCGCACCAGCCGGTGCACGCCGATCTCGGTCTTCAACCAGCCATAGGCGTACTCGCCTTCGATGCGGATCGTGGCCGACTTGATGCCCGCGACTTCGCCGCCGGACACTTCCATCAGCTCGGTCTTCCAGCCGCGCGACTCGGCCCAGCGCAGATACATGCGCAGCAGGATTTCCGCCCAGTCCTGGGCTTCGGTACCGCCGGCGCCGGCCTGGATGTCGACGAACGCGTTGGCGCCGTCCATCTGGCCGGAGAACATGCGCTGGAATTCCAGCTTTTCGACGTGCGCCTGGTACTTGTCCAGGTCGGCGATCACCGCCACGGCGGTGTCTTCGTCCTGCTCGCTCTCGGCCAGGTCCAGCAACTCGCCGGCATCGGTGAGGCCGGCCAGCACATCGGCGATGCCGATGACGGTCTTTTCCAGCATGGAGCGCTCGCGTCCCAGCGCCTGGGCGCGCTCGGCGTCGTTCCAGACATCGGGGCTCTCAAGCTCCCGGCTGACTTCCTCTAGACGCTCTTTCTTGACGTCGTAGTCAAAGATACCCCCTGAGCGAGAGCACGCGATCGTTGAGATCGGTGATGCGCTGGCGGATCGGATTGGTTTCGATCATGACGGACTTCCGGCAAACAAGCCCGGTAGTTTAGCAAGCGGGCGGCGACGGCGGAACGCGGTGGCCATCCAGTTCAGCCCGGCACAACCGGCACCGCTGGCGCCTCGGCATGGCCGGCGGCCCGCCGCAGCGACGCCAGGTAACGGCGGCTGCACGGCAGCGGGCCATTGCCGGACAGGTGCACGCGCGCCTCGCCGGCGTCCAGCGGCTCGATGGAAACCACGCAGCCCAGGTTGACGATGTAGCTGCGATGGATCCGCACGAACACGGCCGGATCGAGCTTCGCCTCGATCGCCGTCATCGTGCTGCGCAGCGGATAATCGTGCCCGCGCACATGTAGATTGACGTAATTGCCGGACGCCTGCAGCCATTCGATATCGGCGGCGGCGACCAGGAAATCGCGCCCCAACTTACGAACCAGAAAGCGTCCGGGGCGCTCGAGCGACTCCACCGGCGCGCCTTCGTCGGGCGCAGCCAGCAGCCGCACTTCGCCCTGCAAGCGCCGCAACAGAAACCGGTAGCCGTGCATGCACGCGACGATGATCACGAAGGTGCGCACGTCCTTGAGATATTCGTAGACCAGTTCCTGCGGCCACGCGCCGAAATCGTAATGCTCGCCCAGCAGCCGATAGGCCAGCATGCGTAGCCCGACCATCGTCAGGACGTGCACCACCGAGACTGCCACGCTCAGCAACAGATACCAGGGCAGCCGGCGCCACCAGGTATCCAGATGCAACGGCAGCTTGCGCGTGAACCAGCCAATGACGGGGACGAGCATCAGCAGCCAGACCAGGCCGCTGGACAGCTCCCAGACCCAGGGCTCCCAGCTTTGGATCGGCAGCCCGGCGCGCCGGCGATCCATCAACTCGGTGACCGCGTTGCCGCTGGCGTTGACCACCACCACCAGTAGCCAGAAGAACATGCCTGCGCTGCGCTGCCACGGCAGAAAGCGCTCCAGGGTCGTGCGGGCGGGGTCAGTGCTCATCCCCATATTCTAGGGCTGGCACGGCTGGTCGCCTCCAGTGCGGACGCCGTTCCCTGAATCTCCCGATATCGCCCCTATCCGCTGGCCGCCTAAAGCGCCGCCCCATGTAGTTGGCCCCCTATCGGCGATGGCAGAGGCAGCCAATGCAAAGGCGTCACGATCTGGACTGGCTGCGCGTCATCGCGTTTGGCCTGCTGGTGCTTTACCACGTCGGCATGGACTACGTGACCTGGGACTGGCACGTCAAAAGTCCCACCACCCAGCTGATGCTGCAGCCGGTCATGCTGCTCAGTAGCCCGTGGCGGATGTCGCTGCCGTTCCTGATTTCCGGTGTCGCCACAGCCTTCATGCTGCGCAGCAGGCCGGAGGGCTTGCTATATCGACGATCGCGCCAGTTGCTGCTGCCGCTGTTGTTCGGCATGGCCGTGATCGTGCCGCCACAGTCCTATTATCAAGTGGTGGAACAATGACCCGGCGGCTACCACGAGGGCTACCTGGCGTTTTATGCAAAGTATCTGAGCCCCACCAAGGATTCTGTGGCACCGACGGCGACTGTCTGCGCCTGCCGACCTGGAACCATCTGTGGTTCCTGCCTTACCTGTGGGCTTACACGCTGGTGGCCTGGTTCCTTTGGCGTCTGCTTCCTGCCGACGCGATGGTGCGGATACGCGCATGGACCGCGCGGGAAGTTCGGGGCTGGCGGGTGTTGCTGGTACCGGTGACGCTCCTGGCGCTGGCACGTCTGCTGCTGGTGGCTCGCTTCGAGCAGACCCATTGGCTGTTCGACGATTGGTACAACCACGCGCAGTACCTGCCGATCTTCCTGATCGGAGTGCTGATTGCGCCAATGACCAGCGTCTGGGAGTCGCTGCAACGCCTGCGCTGGGTGGCACTGCTGCTGGCCGTTTGCAGCTATGCGTTGATGATCCACACCTTGTATTTATCCATTTACGATGACGCGCATCCCGCGCCCACCACGCTGCGCCTGCTCTTGCGGGTGCTGTGGGCGGTCGACCAGTGGTGCGCGATCGCCGCCGTCCTGGGCTTTGCCTACCGTTTCCGTCATGCAGACGGCGCCGCCTTGCGTTATCTCACCGCTGCCGTGTTTCCGGTCTATGTGCTGCATCAGACCATCATCGTGGTCCTGGCGCATTCCCTGAAGCCACCGGCACTGCCGCAACTGGTCGAGAGTGCGACGCTGATCGTCGTGACCGCCGCGCTGTGCCTGGCGGGCTACGAGGTCATCCGCAGACAGCGCTGGCTACGGCCGCTTTCTGGCCTGCCAGCGATGACAAGGCTGCGCGCGGCTCCCGTCATAAAGAAAGAGACGGCGACGTAGCGACGCCAGAGCCGGCCTTCGCTCGGGTGAAACTATTCGCGCATCTCGGGCCAATCGCCCGCTCGCCGTCCCCGTGGGACCGCAACTGGTCACACAGGGACGGCATTGCTCCCTTGGCGCAGCTGTATGGGGCCAGATTGCCGAGGGTGCGGGCACGCCTTCCAACGACACCATCATGAACGAGCGCCGCCACGATATCGATGCCTTGCGCGTCTTCGCCTTCGCCCTGCTGATCCTCTATCACGTGGGCATGGCCTACGTGGCCGGCTGGGAGTTCCACCTCAAGAGTGCCTATACCACCGAGTGGTTACAGGCGCCGATGATCGTTCTCAACCGCTGGCGCATGCCGCTGCTGTTTATGATCTCCGGCATTGCGATCGGGCTGGCGCGTGCGGAACGCGCGCCGTGGCAGTTCGCATGGCGACGCTGCGGCCGGTTATTGCCTCCATTGCTGTTCGGCATGTTCGTGGTGGTGGCGGTGCAGGCGTACTGCCAGGGCGTGACGAATGGAAAGGTCAGCCCGGGCTTTGGCGCCTTCCTGCTGCGCTATTGGCAGGTGCGTCCCTGGCCGGCCGGCAGCTTCGATGGCTGGGAGCACGGCATCACCTGGAACCATCTGTGGTATCTGGCCTACTTGCTGCCGTACACGCTGTTGCTCCTGGCGCTAATGGCGCTGGCCCGCGCGCTGCCGACGCTGGCACTGCCACGGCTGCCCGCCGCCGTGCTGGTACCGGCGCTCTTGCTGCTGCCCATCCTGTGGGAAAGCATCTGTGTGCTGTGGGTGCTGCCGCGCTACCCGCCCACCCACGCATTGGTCGGCGACTGGTTCGTGCATGCCGAATCGCTCCCGTTGTTCCTGTTGGGCTATCTGCTGGCGCATAACGCGCGCTTTTGGCGCTGGGCGGTGCAGCTGCGCTGGCTCACCTTGGCGAGCGCGGTGCTGGCAATCACGGTGGAGCTGACCTTGCGGGCGGGCGGCCAATCGCTACTGCCGGCCGGCTTGCAAACCGCGCTGGCCGCGCTGCCGCTGGGGGTGATCGAGCGCCTCGCGCGCGCTGCCTATACGTGGCTGGTACGTGGCTGGCCTTGCTCGCTTTGCTGGGCTGGGCGCGGCATCGCCTCAACCGCCCGTTCGCCTGGTTGCCGTACTGCACCGAGGCCGTGTTTCCCTGGTACATCCTGCATCAGAGCCTGATCATCGTCGCGTTGTACTGGCTGGCGCCGTTCAAACTCGGTGCGTGGCTGGAGCCGGCCCTGGTGCTGGCGGCGACCGTGGCCGGATGCCTGTTGCTGCATGAGCTGGTCATCCGCCGCCTGCGTTGGCTGCGTCCGTTGTTCGGCGTGCCAGCGCGTCCCCGCGCCGCGCCCGCTGTGGGCACGGGTGTTTCTGCGGCTGCTGAGCACCCAGGCGAGCCTAGGCAGCGCGATCAACGCGGCACATTGCCCTAACCCGCGCCAACCGTACTCCGCCGCGGGATGGACGGCAACTGCCGGCGGCACGCAAGATGCGCTTCCGTTCCTGTTGTTGAAGATCATCGATGCGCCCTTCCCTGTGTACCGCCCTGTTGTTGCTCTCGCCTGTCGCCGCGCTCGCCGCGCCTGCCACCAGCGTCGATTTCAGTCACGACGACTGGACCATCGCCTGCGACAACACCCGCACCTGCCGCGCTGCCGGCTACCAGGCCGATGACAGCGACCCGCCGGTTTCGGTGTTGCTCACCCGCAAGGCCGGTGCCGGCCAGGCGGTGACGGCGGAGCTGATGTTGGGCCAGTACGACAAGGTCAAGATGCCGGCCTCGCTTAGCCTGCAGATCGATCAGCGCAACCAGGGCAAGCTGGCGCTGGATGGCAAGCGCGGCACTGCGGTGCTGACCAGTGCGCAGGTCGGCGCGCTGCTGGCGGCGTTGCCACGCAGCAGCAAGATCGTGGCGCTCGGCAACGATGGCCGGCGCTGGCAGTTGTCCGATCGCGGCGCGGCCGCGGTGCTGCTGAAAATGGACGAATTCCAGGGCCGGATCGGCACGCGCGGGGCACTGGTGCGCAAGGGCGACCGCGACGAAACCGCCGTGCTGCCGCCATTGCCGGCACCCCAGGTCCGCGCGGCCAAGCTCGCCGCAGCGCAGGCAGGCGACGCACGCCTGGGCACGCTGCCGGCGCTGTATCAGGCGCTGCGCGCCACCCTTCCTGCCGATGAGGAGTGCAAGGGGCTCGACGCCAGCGATGCGTCGGAACCGCTGAACGTCACGCGCCTGACCAACGACAAGCTGCTGGTTTCCACCGATTGCTGGATGGGCGCGTACAACATCGGCACCGGCTTCTGGGTTGTGAATGCGCGCGCACCGTTCACCCCAACCCTGGTGACCCTACATGCCAGCGATCTGGATGGCGCCACCATCCTGGAGTCGCAGAAGGGTCGCGGCCTGGGCGACTGCTACAGCCAGGCAGCGTGGACCTGGGATGGCCGCCGCTTCGTGCTGACCTCCAAGTCCACCTCCGGCCTGTGCCGGCTGGTCGCCGCCGGCGGCGCCTGGGAGCTGCCAACCGTGGTGGCCGACGTCAAACAATAACCTGCCCGATCACCCGGCCGGCGCATCGTCAACGGCGCGGTCTGCAGCACGGCAGATCGCGCCAGGCCTGCGCCCGGAGCGCACCGCTCAACCCGCTGACGCCGCCGGCTCGCAGTGCTCGACGATGAGCTGTACCGCAGTGCCACCGCGGTAGTCGTCGCCGACCAGTCGATAGGCGATGCGCACCGTGCGCGCTGGCTCGCTGCCGCGCCAGCCATTGAAGTGGATGGCGTTGAGCGGCTCGGCGCGCCCGGCGCAGCGCAAGGTCAGCTTGAGGTGGCGCTCCTTGAGCAGGCGCCATTGCAGCACCTCGAATTGCCCATCGAACAGCGGTTCGGGAAAGCCCTGCCCCCACGGCCCGGCGGCACGCAGCGCTTCGGCATGCAGATGATCGAGTTCGTGCGCGGCCAGCTCGCCATCGCTGTGCAATTCGGCCTGCAACAGCGAGGCATCGACCATCGCCTGCACCTGGGTCTGAAACGCCTGCTCGAACGCGGCCAGCGCGCGGTGCTCCAGGCTCAGGCCGGCCGCCATCGCATGCCCGCCGAACTTCTGGATCAAGCCCGGATGGCGCGCATCCACCGCCGCCAGCACGTCGCGGATATGCAGGCCGGGAATGGAGCGCGCCGAGCCGCGCAACTGGTCGCTGCCCGGCTCGGCCGGTGCCAGCGCGATCACCGGACGGTGCAGGCGGTCCTTGAGTTTGGAGGCAACCAGGCCGATCACGCCTGGGTGCCATTCGGGGTCGAACAGGCAGGCGGCCATCGGCAGCGCACCGTCGGCAGCCAGCATCACCTTGGTGACGGCCTGCTCGGCATCGTCGGTCATCAACTGCTGCACCGCGCGGCGCTCGGCGTTGATTTCTTCCAGCAGACCTGCGATCTCGCGCGCCCGGCTCCAGTCCTCGCACAGCAACAGTTCGATGCCCAGCGCCATGTCTTCGAGCCGGCCGGCGGCGTTGAGACGTGGCGCCAACGCAAACCCGATATCGCTGGCACTCAACCGCGCCGCATCGCGGCCGCTGGCGTCGATCAACGCACGCAGGCCGATGCAGCCTTTGCCTTCACGCAGGCGGCGCAGGCCCGCAGACACCAGTGCGCGGTTATTGGTGTCCAGCGGCACCAGATCGGCCACCGTGCCCACCGCCACCAGATCCAGCAGCACCGACAGGTCCGGTTCTGCGCGCTCGGCAAAGGCCCCGCGCGCGCGCAACACGCCACGCAAGGCGAGCAGCACGTAGAAGATCACCCCGACCCCGGCCAGCGTCTTGCTCGGGAAACTGTCCTGCACCAGGTTGGGGTCCACGATCGCATCGGCCGGCGGCAAGACCTCGCCGGGCAAATGGTGATCTGTGACCAGCACGGTCCAGCCGCGTGCCTTGGCCGCCGCAACACCGGCATGGCAGGCGATGCCGTGATCGACGGTGACCAGCAGATCCGGCTGCAGCGCGGCCAGTTCGTCCACCAGCGCCGGCGACAGGCCATAGCCATGCACCATGCGATTGGGCACCGCATGGTGCACATCCAGCGCGCCCAGCATGCGCAGACCGCGCACGCCGACTGCGCACGCGGTAGCGCCATCGCAATCGAAGTCACCTACCACCAGGATGCGGCGTTGTGCGGCGATCGCATCGGCCAACAGTTCGGCGGCGACGCGGCTGTTGTGCAACAACTCCGGCGACAACAGCTGGCCGAGCCGCGGGTGCGCGCCCTGCACATCGACCACGCCGCGCGCGGCGTAGATCCGCCGCAACAACGGCAGCATTGCGTCGGGCCAGGTGCCGCCCTGCCCGGGCGGGCGTCGCACAATCGTGGGGCTGGAGGTCATTGCACCAGCTGCAGGCGCGGCTTCCGCCAGAACCGCCAGCGCTGCGTGCGCTGCAGCGTCAGGGTCTCGCCGTCCTGGAAATCCAGCACCAGGCGATCGAGTTCGCCGCGCGCGATGGCGGCGAGCAATGGCGCCACCGCATCGGCACTGAACTGCTCCAGCGAGCGCAGGTGGCGCAGATCCACCAGCGCATCCACGCGCTGCTCGCCCTGCGCATCGGCACCTGCGGCAAGCGCCAGCGAACGCAGCAACGAATCGCGGCTGCGTACCTGGCGGTGCGGCGAGGTCACTGCGTGCGGCAACACGCCGCCACCCCAGAACCACAGCGAATTGATCGGCGGCTTGCCGCTGGCCACACGCCCCTCGTTCCAGGGATGCTGGTGCAGCACCACCTGGGCTTCGGTCAGCAGCGCGCGCCAGCGCCGGCCCGTGTCGCCGGCCGGCAAATGATCGAACAGGTCTTCACCGATCGCCGCTTCGGGTGAGGCGAACTCCGGCAGCTGTGCATCCGGCGACAGCCGCAGATACCAGCGCGAGGGCGTGGGTGCATCCAGCAGAAAGCCGGCATCGCCAAACATCGGCTTGAGCACCGGCAACAGCATTACCAGATCTTCGGCGGTGGCGCCCAGTGCTTCGCCGTAACCCATCAAGCGCGCGCCCTGCATGTCCGGCACCACATAGGCCGGATCAGCGCGGACCCAGGTCGCGCCAGCGGCGTCGCCGGCATCGAGCTGACGCGTCAGCGCCGCCACAGGCCACTGGTGCGGGGTGAGCGCGAAATGGCGCTGCAACTGCGCCACTTCGCCAGCCTCGGCCGGCTGCACATCGGCGCGCGCCAGTGCACGCGCCACCGCTGCATCGCCCAGGGTTCCGGGCAGGCGGCGGCGTTCCGGCAGCAGCAGGGTCGCGGTGGTCATCGATCAGTCGAGATACGCCACACTGACGACTTCGTATTCGCGCTGCCCGGCCGGCGCATCGATGGTCACCGAATCGCCTTCCAGCTTGCCGATCAGCGCACGCGCCAGCGGTGAGGAGATCGCGATCAGGCCCAGCTTGATGTCGGCTTCCAGATCGCCAACGATCTGGTAGCGCTTCTCTTCGTCGGTTTCGGTATCGGCCAGCGTCACGGTGGCACCGAACACGATCTTGGTGCCAGCCGCCAGCTTGGTGATGTCGATGATCTCGGCATGCGACAGCTCGCCCTCCAGCTGCTTGATGCGGCCTTCGATGAAGCTCTGCTGCTCGCGCGCGGCGTGGTACTCGGCGTTTTCCTTGAGGTCGCCGTGCGCACGCGCTTCGGCAATCGCGGTGATCACCGCCGGGCGCTTGACCGACTTCAGGTGGTCCAGTTCCTCGCGCAGACGCTGCGCGCCCTTGGACGTCATGGGGGCTCTCATGCTTCCAGCTCCTTGTGCAGTTCCTGCAGCGACCAGACGGGGCCGGTGCCGCGGAATTCCAGTGAATGCACCAGCGCCTTGGCGCCGGCGACGGTGGTCGAATAGGTCACGCGATGCTGCAGCGCTTCACGACGGATCGAGAACGAATCGGAGATCGCCGCGCGCCCTTCGGTGGTGTTGACGATGTAGACGATCTCGCCGTTCTTGATCGAGTCGACGATATGCGGCCGCCCTTCGGCCACCTTGTTGACGATCTCGCAGCTCAGGCCGTGCTGCTGCAACCACGCACCGGTGCCACGCGTGGCCACCAGGGTGAAGCCGCGCTCCACCAGGGCCTGGGCCACCGGCAACACGCGCTGCTTGTCCGGGTCACGCACCGACACGAAGGCCTTGCCCAGCGGCGGCGCCTTGATGCCGCCGGCTTCCTGCGCGCGCGCAAACGCGGCGCCGAAACTGCGGCCCACGCCCATCACCTCACCGGTGGAGCGCATCTCCGGCCCGAGGATCGGGTCCACGCCCTGGAACTTGGCGAACGGGAAGATCGCCTCCTTCACCGAGTAGTAGTCCGGCACGATTTCCTTGGTGGCGCCCTGCTCGGCCAGCGTCTTGCCGGCCATGCAGCGCGCAGCGATCTTGGCCAGCGGCATGCCGGTGGCCTTGGACACGAACGGCACGGTGCGCGAGGCACGCGGGTTCACTTCCAGCAGGTACACGATGTCATCGCCGGCGTCGTTGACCTGCACCGCGAACTGCGTGTTCATCAGGCCGACCACATTCAGGCCTTCGGCCAGCATCACCACCTGGCGACGCAGCTCGGCCTGGGTTTCGGCCGACAGCGAATACGGCGGCAGCGAGCAGGACGAATCGCCCGAATGCACGCCGGCTTCTTCGATGTGCTCCATCACCCCGCCGATCAGCACGTTGCCGTCCTTGTCGGCAATGATGTCCACGTCCACTTCCACCGCGTTATCGAGAAAGCGGTCCAGCAACACCGGCGAATCGTTGGAGACCTTCACCGCATCGCGCACATAGCGCGCCAGGTCGGATTCGCCATACACGATTTCCATCGCGCGGCCGCCCAGCACATAGCTCGGGCGTACCACCAAGGGGTAGCCGATTTCGCGCGCCAGCACCAAGGCCTCGTCGGCATTGCGGGCAATGCGGTTCGGCGGCTGCTTCAGGCCCAGCTTGTCGACCAGCTGCTGGAAGCGCTCGCGATCTTCCGCCAGATCGATCGAGTCCGGCGAGGTACCGATCACCGGCACGCCGTTGGCTTCCAGCGCACGCGCCAGCTTCAGCGGGGTCTGGCCGCCGTACTGCACGATCACGCCCTTGGGCTGCTCCAGCTCGACGATCTCCAGCACGTCTTCCAGCGTCAGCGGCTCGAAGTACAGGCGGTCGGAGGTGTCGTAGTCGGTGGAGACGGTTTCCGGGTTGCAGTTGACCATGATGGTCTCGAAGCCGTCATCGCGCAGCGCCAGTGCCGCGTGCACGCAGCAGTAGTCGAACTCGATGCCCTGCCCGATGCGGTTGGGGCCACCGCCCAGGATCATGATCTTGTCGCGGTTGCTCGGCAGCGCTTCGCACTCGTCCTCGTAGGTCGAATACAGGTACGCAGTGCTGGTGGCGAATTCGGCCGCGCACGAGTCCACGCGCTTGTACACCGGGCGCACCTTGAGCGCGCGGCGCAGCGTGCGCACGGCTTCTTCGTTGGTGCCGATCAGCTCGGCCAGGCGTGCGTCGGAGAAACCGGCGCGCTTGAGCAGGCGCAGGCGTGGGGCATCCAGTGCCGCCATCCCATCGTCGGCAAGCTGCTGCTCGAGGCTGATCAGCTCTTCGATCTGGTCCAGGAACCAGGGGTCGATGAACGACAGCGCATACACATCGGCCACGCTCATGCCGGCACGGAACGCATCGCCCACGTAGAACAGACGCTCCGGGCCCGGAGCCTTCAGCTCGCGCTTGAGCGCGGCCATGTCGTCTTCGCTGCCCAGATCCAGGCCGGTCGGGTCCAGGCCGATCTTGCCGGTTTCCAGGCCACGCAGCGCTTTCTGCAGCGATTCCTGGAAGGTGCGGCCCATCGCCATGACTTCGCCGACCGACTTCATCTGCGTGGTCAGGCGTGCATCGGCCTGCGGGAATTTTTCAAAGGCAAAGCGCGGAATCTTGGTGACCACGTAATCGATCGACGGCTCGAACGAGGCCGGGGTCAGGCCACCGGTGATCTCGTTCTTCAACTCGTCCAGCGTGTAGCCCACCGCCAGCTTGGCGGCGACCTTGGCGATCGGGAAGCCGGTGGCCTTGGACGCCAGCGCCGAGGAACGCGACACACGCGGATTCATTTCGATCACCACCACGCGGCCGGTGGTCGGGCTGATGCCGAACTGCACGTTGGAGCCGCCGGTATCCACGCCGATCTTGCGCAGCACCGCGATCGAGGCATCGCGCAGGCGCTGATATTCCTTGTCGGTGAGCGTCTGCGCCGGCGCCACGGTGATCGAGTCACCGGTGTGCACGCCCATCGGGTCGAGGTTTTCGATCGCGCACACGATGATGCAGTTGTCCGCGGTATCGCGCACAACTTCCATCTCGAATTCCTTCCAGCCCAGCACCGATTCTTCCACCAGCACTTCGGTGGTCGGCGACAGTTCCAGGCCGCGGCCGACGATGTCGATCAGCTCTTCGCGGTTATAAGCGATGCCGCCACCGCTGCCGCCCAGGGTGAAGCTGGGGCGGATGATGGTCGGGTAGCCGACGCGGGTCTGGATATCCAGCGCTTCTTCCAGCGTGTGCGCCACTTCGGCCCGGGGGCAATCCAGGCCGATCTCGCCCATTGCCACGCGGAACAGCTCGCGGTCTTCGGCCATGCGGATCGCTTCGCGCTTGGCACCGATCAGCTCGACGTTGTACTTCTCCAGCACGCCGTGGTCGGCCAGGTCCAGCGCGCAGTTCAGCGCGGTCTGGCCGCCCATCGTCGGCAGCAGGGCATCGGGCTTTTCCTTGGCGATGATCTTCTCGACCGTCTGCCAGTTGATCGGCTCGATGTACACGGCGTCGGCCATGTTCGGGTCGGTCATGATCGTGGCCGGATTGCTGTTGACCAGCACCACGCGATAACCCTCGTCGCGCAGCGCCTTGCACGCCTGCGCGCCGGAGTAGTCGAACTCGCAGGCCTGGCCGATGACGATCGGGCCAGCGCCGATGATCAGGATGGTTTTAAGGTCGGTGCGCTTTGGCATTGTCTTCTCTAAGTCTGGACAGCGTGACAAATAGGGGGAGTGATCGGACGCTGTCGATCAGGAAACGGCATCGGCGGTCAGCACGATGCCGCACTGCGCCTTCAGGTCTTTCGCCATGCGTGCTTCGTGGTCGTCGGGCATCGGCGAGGCGGCATCCAGCGCGGCCATCAGGCGTGCGCCGGAGGGGCTGCGCAGGAACGTGTCCAGCTCGGCACGTGCCTTCTCGTTCAGCCCTGCACCGGCCCTGTCGGCAATCGTCTGCGCGTTGGAACCGGCAAACACGCTCGCCAGCGACTTGCCGGCGGAGGTGTCCAGAAACTGCGCCCAATCGGCAACCACCTGCGCGCCGTCGTCGCCGAGACCGGCGATCATCGAGCTGCGAAAGCCTTGGTCGATCATGTCCTGAATCGGCTTGCGCGCGCAGACACGCTGCGCATCATCCAGCGCGCTCAACGATGGCGTGCTCTTGACCGTCAATTCGGCCATGTCGGTTCCAAGCCCGCCCATGCCCAACCGGGTCACCAGCGTCTTGACCGCGCCGTCGCTGGCTGGCGCGGCATGCACCACGCCCACCGTGCAGGACAGCGCCAGCAGCAGGCATACCCGCATCAAGACTTCGCCTCGGCCATCGATGCGACAAACCGATCGAACAACGGCCCGACATCGCGCGGGCCCGGCGAGGCTTCCGGGTGGCCCTGGAACGAGAACGCCGGCGCGTCGGTCAGGGCGATGCCCTGGTTGGTGCCATCGAACAGCGAGCGATGGGTCACCCGCACGTTGGCCGGTAGCGTGGTTTCGTCCACCGCAAAGCCATGGTTCTGCGAGGTGATCATCACCCGGCCACCCTCCAGATCCTGCACGGGGTGATTCGCGCCGTGGTGGCCGGTGGCCATCTTGACCGTCTTGGCGCCGGCGGCGAGCGCCAGCAACTGGTGGCCCAGGCAGATGCCGAAGGTGGGCACCTTCTTGGCGATCAATTCCTGGATCGCGGTGATCGCGTAATCGCACGGCTCCGGGTCGCCGGGGCCATTGGACAGGAACACGCCATCGGGCTGCAGCGCCAGCACCTCGGCCACCGGCGTCTGCGCCGGTACCACGGTGACCTCGCAACCGCGCTCGGCCAGCATGCGCAGGATGTTGATCTTGACGCCGTAGTCGTAGGCCACGACCTTGAACTTGAGCTCGGCCTGCACGAAGGCGTTCGCGTTTAGATCCAGCTGACCTTCCTGCCACTGATAGGTGGTTTCGGTGGAGACCACCTTGGCCAGGTCCATGCCCTTCAGGCCGGGGAACTTGCGCGCGGCTTCCAATGCCTTTTCGACATCGATCTCGCCGGCCATCAGTGCACCGTTCTGCGCACCCTTCTCGCGCAGCAGACGGGTCAGCTTGCGGGTGTCGATGCCGGAGATGGCCACCACGCCGCGGGTCTGCAACCAATCCGGCAGCGCCACCTGGTTGCGCCAGCTGCTGGGGCGGCGCGGCACATCGCGCACGATCAGGCCGGCGGCCCACACCTGCTTGGCCTCGTCGTCCTGATCGTTGAAACCGGTGTTGCCGATATGCGGATAGGTCAGCGTGACCATCTGGCGGGCGTAGGACGGATCGGTCAGGACTTCCTGGTAACCGGTCATGGCGGTGTTGAACACCACTTCGCCGACGGATAGCCCGTTGGCGCCTACGGATTCGCCCTCGAACACGGTGCCGTCTTCGAGGACAAGGATTGCGGGTTGGGTCACGTGGGGTCTCGCTCTGGCTGCCTGGGACTCCGATGCGCTCCCGGCCAAATTCCGGTTGCAGCAAAGCGCGGACGCGGTGCTGGGGACCGGTCCGACGCTAGGTTCGGGCAAGCGAGAATTGTAAAGGCAAGTGCCCCGGCATGCCAGTGCGCGGCACACCGATCAGCGCAGGCGCCGCATCGCTGCCAGGTGAATACGGCCCGCTGGCATGCGTCCATTCATGTAACCGACGCCCGCGTTTACAGCACCAGATCGCGCACCCGGTAACTGCCCGGCGGCTTGCCGAGCAGGCGCTTGGCCGCATGCAACGCACCGCGCGCGAAGATGTCGCGGTTGGTGGCGCGGTGGATCAGCTCGACGCGTTCACCCAGCCCGGTGAACTGCACGCTGTGCTCGCCGACGATGTCACCGGCACGCACGCTGGCAAACCGCGGCTGGGCCCCGCTACCGGTGGCAGCCTCGCCCAGCGTCAGCGCAGTGCCCGAGGGGGCGTCCTGCTTGTGCACGTGATGGGCTTCGATGATGTCGCAGTCCCAGCCCGGCAGGCTGCCGGCGGCGCGCTCCACCAGTTCGGTGAGCACCGCCACGCCCAGGCTGAAATTGGACGCCCAGACCAGCGGAATCTGGCCCGCAGCCTGCAGCAAGCCGGCCCGCTGCGCCTCGTCCAGCCCGGTGGTGCCCGAGACCAGCGGTTTGCCGCGCTGCACGCACAACGCCAGGATCGGCGCAAAGCCCTGCGGCAGGCTGAAGTCGATCGCCACATCGAACGCCGGCGCACCGCCCAGTTCGTTGGCGGCGAAGTACGGCACGCCATCCACCACACGCTGCGAGGGCGACCGCCCCACCACCGCACCGACGACGTGCAAGGCGTCGTCTTCGGCGGCCAATCGCAGCAATGCCTTGCCCATGCGCCCGGAGGCACCGTGGATCAGAACTTTCACGGGAGAAGTTGTCATGGGGTCAGGCTAGCGAGGCGGCAACGGTTTCACAAGATGAACCGGCAACCGCCTGCTGCGCGTGACGCCAGCGCTCACCCCGGATCGACAGCGCCGTGCAAGCGCGCGCCCCAACTCTCCACTTCGCGGCGCTGCAGGCGGCGCTCGAACAACGCGCGCCACGACGGCACCAGCGGCAGCTGCAACACCGCGGTAATGGCCTCGGCATCCACCTCGCGCGCATACAGCACCTGCTGCACACGCGACAGCGTCCACTGCGGATGCGGGCGTTCCAGCAGCGTCAGCGCATCGCCGGCCGCCAGCTGCCCGGGCTGCAACACGCGGTAATACCAGCCGGTGCGGCCACTGTCCTGGACGCGGCGCGCCATGTCGCGCAGGCCGAAGCGGTCGGAAAGTTTCCAGCACGGTTGCCGCAGTTGCGACACCTCCACCACCGCACTGCCCAGCGCCAGGCGATCACCCAGGCAGACATCGGCCTCGGTCAGGCCGAGGCTGCTGAGGTTTTCGCCGAACGCGCCGGCCGCCTCCAGCAACGCATGCGCGCCGATCTCGGCCTGCCACGCCGCATAGTGGTCGCGCGGGTAATGGTGGATCGCCTTGTCGGGACCGCCATGCACGCGGCGGTCGCCCTGCTCGTCGCCCTCCAATCCTTCGGCACAGATCTGCAGCGGCCGCGTGACCATGCGCTTGTCGATCGCACTGCGGCTGCCCGGGCGGGTGAAGTCACGCGCCACGCCGGTGGCCACGCTGTCGATCCGCGTCAACTGCGCCGGCGTGACGAGGCGTGCCTCCGCAGCGCTCACGCGCCCTGCCCCGGCAGCTCCGCCAATGCCTCACGCAGCAATTCGCCGAGCACCTGGATGCCGGCATCGATGCGTTCGCCCGGCACGGTAACGAACGACAGCCGCAGCGTATTGGTCTGCGGCAAGGTGGCGAAGAACGGCGCGCCGGGCACAAACGCGACATTGCGCGCGATCGCACGCGCCAGCAGCACGCTGGCATCCAGGCCCTGCGGCAGCGTCACCCACAGGAACATGCCGCCGTCGGGACGATTCCACTGCACCTGCGGCGGAAAGTGCCGCTCCAGCGCCTCCAGCATCAGGCTGCATTGCCGCGCATACAGCGCGCGGATCTGCGGAATATGCGTATCCAGGAAATCGTCCTGCAACGTGGAGTGCACCACGCGCTGGGTAAACGACGGCGTATGCAGATCGGCCGCCTGCTTGGCCTGGATCAACTTGCCCAGCACTGCCTCCGGTGCCACCACGTAGCCCAGGCGCAGACCGGGCGCCAGCACCTTGGAGAACGAGCCCATGTAGATCACCCCGTCCGGGTGCATCGACAACAGGCTCGGCAGCGGCTCGCCGCTGTAGTACAGCTCGCCGTACGGGTCGTCTTCGACGATCGGCACGCCCGCCTCCGCAGCCCGCGCCACCAGCGCCTGGCGGCGCGACAGCGGCAGCCGGCGCCCGGTGGGGTTCTGGAAATTGGGCAGGCAATACAGAAAGCGCGCATCGGCCAACAGCGAGGGGTCCAGTGCATCCACCACCACGCCATCGGCATCGGACGGCATGCCGGCAAAGTTGGGCTGGAACAGCGAAAACGCCTGCAATGCACCGAGATAGCTCGGCGTCTCCACCAGCACCTTGCTGCCTTCGTCGATGAATATCTTGCCCAGCAGATCCAGCCCCTGCTGCGATCCGGTGGTGATCAGCACCTGGGTCGGGCGGATGCTGGCACCGTCACGGCTCAGCCGCGCGGCGACCCACTCGCGCAGCGGCAGATACCCTTCGGTGGGGCCGTATTGCAGCGCCGCCTGCGGCGCATCGCGCAGCACCTGGTCGCTGGCCGCACGCATGCGCTCCACCGGGAACGTGGCCGGCGACGGCAGGCCGCCGGCAAAGGAAATCACCTCCGGCCGTTCGGTGATCTTGAGGATTTCGCGAATCGCCGAACTGGTCAGCGCCTGCGCACGTCGGGAGATCTGGAAAGAGGTCGTCATCAACCAAGCATAGCGACTGCCCGCCGCCAACGCGCTGTGCGCTGCAGCGAACGCGGTGCGGCCTGACTACGATTGTTTACCGCGTGATTGCGCTGCCATGCGTGCATTCGGCAGCGCATGGCATCACTGCTTGGCGCGCTCACTGCCGCACGATGCTGAAAGCGCCAGTGCTCCCGCGCACCAAAGGCGGCGCGCGCGCCGCGCTCAGTCGTACGCGGGCCCGACCCAGGCGGTGCCTTCGCTGCGTTCCACCAGAGTTTTCCAGCGCTTGCGAATCACCTTGTCGCGGCTGCGCAAGGTCATGCGCATGCCGGGCAACCCGATCGTGGCGCGGGTTTCGACCATGGCCGAGGCTTCGTCCGGTGCAATCTCGATCTTGGTGATGGAGTGCTTGTAGTCCATCACGTCTCCCAGGTTGACCGACGCATGCACCTGGCGCAGCGCCTGCGCCCACTCGCCATTGGCCTTGCAGTATTTTTCGCGCGAGGTGGTGCGGCGCTGCTGGTGCGAATCCATGCGGTACAGCACCACCATCTCGAAATCCGGTGCGGTCATGGCGCACAAGGCCTCACCATCCTGGGCCAGCATCGCCTTGTCGTGCGCGGCATACAGATCGCGCACCTGCTGCTCGTCCAGCGCATTGCCACCGTAGTTATAAATCCCCGCAATCGCTGCCAATACGGCCAGCAACACCAACACACGCATCGCCTTTCCCCTGGACTGCCGCGTCCTGCGGCCGCGCAAGTGTAGCGAAGGCGCTGCCGGCCGTCAGTGGCTGCGCGGCGTCTTCGGCCCGCAACTGTCACAGCCACCGCAGGCGGCCGCGCCCTGCCCGGCGGGCGGTGCGACGCGGCGCCCCATTGCCTGCATCCACGCGGGGCGGCCCTCGCGCACCAAGGCGAGCGCAAGCGCGCCGCGCAGACGCCGCAGCGTGCCGGGGAATTGTTTTTTCATCACCACCCATGCGCTCACCAGCACGGCGAGCGCGATGATCACGTATTGCAGGGTCAACGACATCTCAGCCGGCTCCGAACAACACGGCAAGCTGGTAGGTCACCAGCGAGGCCAGATAGGCCAGCGCGAACAGGTAAACCGCGCTGATGGTCATCTGTTTCCACGAGTTGGTTTCGCGCTTGATCGTGGCCAGCGTGGAGATGCACATCGGTGCGTAGATGTACCAGACCAGCAACGACAACGCGGTGGCCAGCGACCAGCCGTCGCTGATCAACGGCGACAGCGCCTGCGCGGCCGCGTCGTCATCGGCTGCGGACAACGCATAGACCGTGGCCAGCGACGCCACCGCCACCTCGCGCGCCGCCAGGCCGGGAATCAGCGCAATGCAGATCTGCCAGTTGAAGCCCAGCGGCGCGAAGAACACCGCCATCGCATGGCCGATCCGCCCGGCGAAGCTGTAGTCGATTGCGGGCAACGTGGCATTGGCTGGTGCGGCCGGGAACGACAGCAGGAACCACAACAGAATGGTCAGCGCCAGGATGATGCCGCCCACGCGCTTGAGGAAGATCACCGCGCGCTCCCACAGGCCCAGCGCCAGATCGCGCAGCTGCGGCACACGGTAGGACGGCAGCTCCAGCATCAACGGATGCTCGCTCTTGTCGCGGCGCCACTTCTTCATCGTCCACGACACCAGCAGCGCACTGACGATGGCCGCGGCATACAGCGCGAACAGGATCAGCCCCTGCTGATTGAAGATGCCCCACACCGTTTTTTGCGGAATGAAGGCGCCGATCAGTAGCGCATACACCGGCAACCGCGCCGAGCAGGTCATCAGCGGCGCCACCATGATGGTGGCCAGGCGGTCGCGTGGGTCCTGGATGCTGCGGGTGGACATGATGCCGGGCACCGCGCAGGCAAAGCTCGACAGCAGCGGAATGAAGGAGCGCCCAGACAGGCCTGCCGAGGCCATCATGCGATCGAGCAGGAACGCCGCGCGCGGCAGGTAGCCGGACTCTTCCAGCGCCAGGATGAAGGCGAACAGGATCAGGATCTGCGGCAGGAAGACGATCACCCCACCCAGGCCAGCGATGATGCCGTCCTTGAGCAGGCTGTTGAGCGGGCCTTCGGCCATGTGGGTGCCGACCCACTCGCCCAGCATCGCGGTGCCGCCGTCGATCAGGTCCATCACCGGGGTGGCCCAGGCGTACACCGCCTGGAAGATCAGGAACATCACCACCGCCAGCGTCACCAGCCCCCACACCGGGTGCAGCAGCCAGCGGTCCAACGCATCGTCCACACGCGAGGTGCGCGTGGGCATGGTCACCGCCGCGCTCAGGATCTGCCGCACCTGGGCGTGATAGTTGCCATCGGCCGGCGGCGTGGCGGTGGGGGCAGCCAGGTGCGCGGCCTGCGCGTCGATGCGCTCGACCAGCGCCTTGGCGCCGCCGCGCCGCACCGCCACCGTCTCGACCACCGGCACACCGAGCGCCTGCTCCAGTGCGGGCAAGTCGATGACGATGCCGCGCCGCTGGGCGGCATCCATCATGTTCAGCGCCACGATCATCGGGCGGCCCAGCTCACGCAGCTCCAGCGCAAAGCGCAGGTGCAGGCGCAGGTTGGTCGCGTCCATCACATAGACCAGCACATCGGGCGCCGGCTCGCCGGGGTAAAAACCGCGGCACAGATCGCGGGTGATCGCCTCGTCCAGACTGGCCGGCTGCAGGCTGTAGGCGCCAGGCAGATCCAGCACCGCAAACTCGCGCCCGGAGGGCGCACGGAAATGGCCTTCCTTGCGCTCGACGGTGACGCCGGTGTAATTGGCCACCTTCTGCCGGCTGCCGGTCAGCTGGTTGAACAAGGCGGTCTTGCCACTGTTGGGGTTGCCCACCAACGCCAGCCGCATCGGCAGGCCGATCGCGCTCATGCCGCCACTCCGTCGTCACGCACCTGCACACGGGCCGCCTCGCTGCGGCGCAGTGCAAAGCGCGTATAGCCAACCTGCACCAGCAACGGCTCGCGGCCAACCGGGCCCATCGCCAGCACCGTTACCTCTTCCCCCGCCACGAAGCCTAGTTCGCGCAGACGCCGGGCGATGGTGTCGTTGGGCTGACGGTCCTGCACGGATTCCACGGTGGCGACGCGATGCAATGGCATATCCGACAACGTCACAAAGACGGCCTGATTGTTAGGAATGGTTCTCAATTCTAGCATCGACGCACCGCGTCATGGCTCCAGCGGGTGGGCCGGCTATCATGGTTCGCATCCCATTCATGGACGCATGCGCAATGCAGGAAACCGGCTTGATCGTCGAGGACCAGGGAGCGGTCCGTACGCTGCGGCTCAATCGCCCGGCAGTGCACAACGCGTTCGACGCGACCCTGATTGCCGCCCTCACCGGCGCCCTGCAGCAAGCCGGTACCGATGCGCAGGTGCGGGTGGTGGTGGTCACCGGTGCCGGCGCGGCGTTTTCCGCCGGCGCCGACCTGCACTGGATGCGCAGCATGGTCAGCGCCAGCGAGGCCGACAATGCGGCCGATGCACTGACGCTGGCGCGGCTGATGCGCACGCTGGACGAATTGCCCAAGCCCACCATTGCGCGCGTCAATGGCGCCGCGTTCGGCGGCGGCGTCGGCCTGGTGGCGTGTTGCGACATCGCCATCGGCTGTACCGAAGCGCGCTTTGGCCTGACCGAAAGCCGCCTTGGCCTGCTGCCGGCGGTGATTTCGCCCTACGTGATCGCCGCGATCGGCGCGCGCCAGGCGCGGCGCTGGTTCGCCACCGCGGAAATCTTCGATGCCGGCATGGCGCAATCGCTCGGGCTGCTGCATCAATTGGTGGCCGCCGACCAGCTCGACATTGCGGTGCAGCGCCAGATCCGCCTGCTGCTCTCGGCCGCTCCGCAGGCCGCCAGCAGCGCCAAGGCGCTGGTACGCAGCATGCTGCCGTATTGCGAACGCGATGCCATCGACGCGGCCAACGCCGCCTTGATCGCCCGCTTGCGTGTGTCGCCGGAAGGCCAGGAAGGCCTGGGCGCCTTCCTCGACAAGCGCCCGCCTGCGTGGGCGAGCGAGGAAAGCGCATGAGGCTGTCCTGGTATCGAGCCGACCCCATGCCGTGCACCGGTCAGCAGCAAGGGCGCTCCACGGCCCGGAGCCGCCCATGAGCGACTTCGTACGCATTGTCGAAGTGGGCCCGCGCGACGGCCTGCAGAACGAAGCCAACCCGATTGCCACCGCCGACAAGATCGCCTTGATCAACCAGCTCTCGGCCACCGGGTTGCGCACGATCGAGGCGACCAGCTTCGTCAGCCCGCGTTGGGTGCCGCAGCTGGCCGATGCGGCCGAGGTGTTTGCGGGGATCACCCGCCAGCCCGGCATCGCCTACCCGGTGCTGGTGCCGAACCTGCAGGGCTATGCGCGTGCGCACGCGGCCGGCGCGCAGGAAGTGGCGGTGTTCACCGCGGCCTCCGAAACCTTCAACCGCACCAATATCAATGCCGGCATCGACGAATCGATCGAGCGCTTCCGGCCGATCCTGGCGCAGGCCGCGCAGGACGGCGTGCGCGTGCGCGGCTACGTGTCCACGGTGCTCGGCTGCCCCTACCAGGGCGAGGTGGCGGTGGCCGATGTGGTGGATGTGGCCGAGCGGCTGTACCGCCTGGGCTGCTACGAGATTTCGCTGGGCGACACCATCGGCGTCGGCACCCCGGCCAAGGCACGCCAGATGCTGGCCGCGGTGGCCGGCAGCATCCCGATGCAGGCCCTGGCCGTGCACTTCCACGACACCTACGGCCAGGCGCTGGCCAATATCGCCTCCTGCCTGGAGCAAGGCGTGCGCGTGGTGGATGCGGCCGTGTCCGGCGCCGGTGGCTGCCCGTATGCGAAAGGTGCCAGCGGCAATGTCGCCAGCGAGGACGTGGTCTATCTGCTGCATGGCCTGGGCATGCCCACCGGCATCGACCTGCCTGCCCTTGCCCGTACTGGACGCTGGCTGGCGCAACTGCTGGGCAAGGAAACCGGCAGCAAGGTCGGCAAGGCACTGGCAGCGGCCGCCTGATCATTCCACCCGCGTTGCGCCGCGCAGCGATGCGATCAGCGCTTCGGCTAGAATCGCCGACCGATCGCCGGCCGGCATCCCCGCTTTCAAGGAACCCACGCGCATGCAGCCTTCTTCTGTCCTTGCCATCGTCACCGGCGGCGTTTCCGGCCTCGGCCTGGCCGTGGCGCAGCGCATCGTCGCCGACGGCGGCAGGGTCGCGCTGTTCGATGTCAACGCCGACAAGGCCGACGCGGCGCTGGCCTTGCTGGGCGCGGGCAACGCGCACTATTTCGCCACCGACGTGACCGATGAAGCGCAGGTCGCCGCCAATGTCGCGCAAGCGGCGCAGGCACTGGGCGGGCTCAACCTGGCCGTTAACTGCGCCGGCATCCTCGGCGCCGGCCGCGTGCTGGGCAAGGAGGCTGCGATGCCGCTGGCCACCTTCCGCACCACCGTCATGGTCAATCTGGTCGGCAGCTTCAATGTCGCCAAGGCCGCCGCCGATGTGATGCAACACAACGCCGCCGGCGAGGATGGCGAGCGCGGGGTGATCATCCACACCGCCTCGGTGGCCGCCTACGAGGGCCAGATCGGCCAGGCCGCGTATGCTGCCAGCAAGGGTGGCGTGGTCGGGATGACCTTGCCGATGGCGCGCGAACTCGCCCGCTTCGGCATCCGCGTCATGACCATTGCGCCCGGCGTGTTCTGGACCCCGATGGTGGATGGCATGCCCGAAACCGTGCAGCAATCGCTGGCCGCCTCGATCCCGTTCCCCTCACGTCTGGGCCAACCCGACGAGTACGCCGAAACCGTCGCCTTCATCCTGCGCACGCGCTATCTCAACGGCGAAGTCATTCGCCTGGACGGCGGCGTGCGCTTGGCGCCCAAGTAGCAGGGAATGGGGAATCGGGAATGAGGAATCGCAACCGCGCCCCACTCCCAGCACCCCGGCCCCGGCTTTTCCAATTCCCCATTCCCAACTCCCGATTCCCATGAAAGCTAACGACATCAAGAAAGGCAACGTCGTCGAATACAACGGCGGCATTTACCAGATCCGCGACATCGAACGCAGCTCGCCGCAGGGCCGTGGCGGCAATGTGCGCTTCCGCTTCATCATGTACAGCGTGCCGGGCGGCGCCAAGCTGGATGCCAGCTTCGATGCCGACGACAACCTGCCGGAAGTGGAACTGCTGCGCCGCCAGTCGACCTATTCGTATAAGGACGGCGAGGCCTTCGTGTTCATGGACGACGAGGACTACACCCCCTACATGCTGGACGCGGAGGTGATCGGCACCGACGCCGGCTACATCACCGATGGCCTCACCGGCATCTTCGTGCAGGTGATCGACGACCAGCCGGTCGCCGTGCAGCTGCCGCAGACGGTGACGCTGGAAGTGGTCGAAACCCCGCCAGAGCTCAAGGGCGGCACTGCCACCAAGCGGCCCAAGCCGGCCAAGCTCAACACTGGGCTGGAAATCATGGTGCCGGAATACATCACCAACGGCGAACGCGTGCTGGTCAACACCACCACCGGCGAATTCGCTGGCCGCGCCGACTGACATGCGCAGCATCCTGTGCCTGCTCGCGCTGCTCGCGCTGCTGGCGCTGAGCGCATGCACCGCCGAGCCGGCACCGGCGCCCGCCCCTGCGGCGGTCGCCCCCGTGACCGCTGCACTCGCCTGCACCGACCCGGTGGTGGAAGAGGAATGGCTGCAACATCCGGCCGGCCTGTGCGGCATGCCGGATGACGTGCGCAAGCTGGTGGACGACTACGACACCTGCGAGCATTTCGCCGGCGAAGAGCCGTACGACGACGCGCGCCGCCGCGAAATCGAAGCGGCCGTGGAGCAGTACTGCACGCCGGCACCCGCCCGGCTGGCTGCATTGATGCAGCGCTACCGCAACGATGCCGGCATCAGCGAGTGGCTGCGCAACTACGCAAAACAAGCGGATTTGCAGCCTGCGAGCTGAGCCGTGCCATGCAGACGTAGCGGCTGGCTGTGTTCTCGACGCTCCCAAGCCGCTTTCTCACGCTAGACGGGCTGGAAAGCACGTCCGTTCCGGCGTTAGCTTGCGCGCAGCGCAACGCGGCATGCGCGCTGTTGTCAGCGTCAACTCATTCGCAGTGTCCTAAAGACCTTCAAGTCGCGGGCGTGTTGGTGTGTTGGATGCACCCGCAATGCCTGCAACGCTGCAATCAACCGACGCAAACGCCAGCGTCGCCGCTCACTTGGCAGTCACTGATCCAGCAGCCGCAACTGCCTGCACCGGCTGTGCAAGCACACGCAATCGTGCACGCAGTCTTTCCACGTTCGCTTCACTCTGTTCCAGATCATCGCGCAGCTCGGCAGACAACTGCTGTCGGCCCAGCGCCTGCAATTGCTTCCAGCCATCGGCCAGGCCGCTACTGGCCTGCGCGACCTGGGCGCGCACACGTTGCTGCTCGTCGGCCTGCGGCAATCCGTAGCCGGGGCCATCGAGAAGCGCCGCCGGGTGACTGAGCCGCGCCTGCCGGGCGAACAGGCGCAGCAGTTGATCCTGCACTGCTGCGCGCTCGGCGATGCCGGGCCGCAACAGGCGCTTGAGCGCATCGCGCGCGATCAGCTCCTGTCGCCGTAATGCGGCCTGCTCCAGCAGTAATGCAGCTGCGGTTTCGCGCAAGCCGCCGCGGTCGAACCACTGCGCGCGTGCGCCAGGCGCGGCATCCAGCCATTGCGCGACACTCATCTGCGGTACCGGGATGCCGCGCCGAAGCACGTCGAACATGGCCTGGTAATGCGCAGCCGCCGATTCGAAGTAATAGCCCTGGCGTGTGGCCTGCGCGCGGTCGTCCAGCACGTGCAGATCGGCAAGGCCGGCGCGCTGCAGCCGCTGGCGCACGCCGCGCGGGGTGATCGATGACATGCCGGCTTCAGCAAGACGCGGCACGCCGTCGTGCAACAACTTGTAGGTTTCCACCGCACAGTTGTTGCTGATGAAGTAATAGCGCCCGTCGTAGCTCCAGTGCACCTGCGCGGCGCGCGTCAGCAACGCGGCGATCTCATCCGGGCGCAACGCCAGCGGCACCGACGACAGGGCACGCAATTCCACTTTGGTGTATTCGTCGATGACCTGGTTCAACGGCAGCACGAACAGCCGCGACGGATACGAGCCGGTCAGCCCGCGCCAGCTGGAGATCTGCACATCGCCGACGAAGGCACGAAACGACAGCACGCGGTGATACTGCAGATCCAGCCGGCATGCCGGCCCTGGCACGCGACCGGGCGCGCAGATCACCAACCGCAACATGCTGTGGCCCCAGCGACTCATCGGCTGCTCGTTGCCTTCGGCAAGCAGATAGTCCACCGCATAGACCCGCGCCGGATCCAACGCCAAAAGCGACATCGCACCGGCATCGTTGTCGGCCTGCAGATACGGCAAGGTCGGCGCGCATGCTGCCGCAGCGTGCGGCGGCCCTAGCCGCTCGGAAAACCAGGCCGCGAGCGCTGGACGGCGGCAGGCGTAGTCCGCATCCAGCACGTAATGCTCGAGATTGACCGCAACAAATTCGGCCGGGCTATGCCGCTCGTAGGCATCGGGACTGCGGTCGCTGAAGCGGTTTGCACCGCGCCCGACCCGCCAGGGACGCACCTGCCAGCCGGCAAGATCGCGCAGGCGTGGGTCGCGCGACAACGTACTGCCCGCTCCACGGTCGCGCACGTGCGCCAATTCATGCACCAACGCCGCCATCGCCGCACGTGTGGCCGGGGCGCTGATGTCAGTGCGTGCGCTGGCGGGCTGCATGCTCCAGGCATCCAACAGCGCATGATCGAGCAGGATGCGATTGCCGATCGCACGACCATGCACCTGCGCCGGCAAATCGCGGCGCCACTGCAATTGAATGGGTGCTGCATCGCGCGTTACCCAGCCCGCCGGCAAGCGTTGTTCAACCTGCTGCAGCAGCGCCTGGCTGGCCGCGCGCTCGGAAGGGGTCAACTCCGATGCGACAACCGACACCTGCAGCACGGGCGAACGCTGCGATTGGGCGTGCGCCGCCGGTGCGATCGCTGCGGCCAGCCACAGCCATGCGCACCGGCGACGACGATTCACTGCGCCAGAATGGACTGAGCCAGTTCCAGGTCGCTGGACACGCGCGCCGCATCGCTGCGACTGCGCAATTGCAGCAATGCCGCTTCAAGCCGCGCACCACGGATGGCGCCATCGCTGGCCACGAAACCGGCCGCATCCTCGCGTGCGTCGGCAACCACCTTGTCGTCGCCGGAACTGCTGCTGTTGGACGAACCGGCCGACGAGGCACCGGCCGAGGTTCCCGCAAGACTGGATGCGGCGGCTGCCAGCGGCAGCAGGGTCAACGCACAAAACACCAGGGAGCGCATCATCGGCGTGTCTATTCCATGTGAGGTGGTGAAGAGACTACCCGGCAGGCGTTGCGCCGGGCACCTCGTCCATGTCGAACAGCTTGCCTGGATTCAGCAAAAGATGGGGGTCGAGCACCTGTTTGATGCCGCGCATCAGCGCGATTTCTGCCGCCGAGCGCGTACTCCACAGGTACGGTTTCTTGACCAGGCCAATGCCGTGCTCGGCCGAGATGCTGCCGTCGAAACGCTGCAGGCTCTGCGCCAGCAACTTGGTGACCTGCTCGCAGGCAGTGATGAAATCTGCCTGGCTGGTGGCATCGGGCTTGAGCACGTTGATATGCAGGTTGCCGTCGCCGATATGGCCAAACCACACCACATCGAAATGCGGGTAAGCATCGTGCAGCAGTGCCTGCGTCTCGGCCAGGAACGCCGGCATCGCCGAGATCCGCACCGACACATCGTTCTTGTAAGGGGTGTAACGCGCCAGCGCCTCAGTGATGCCTTCGCGCAGGCGCCACAGCTGCGCCGCCTGCGCATCGCTCTGGCTGATCACCCCGTCGCTCACCCAGCCCTGCTCCATGCAGGCCTCGAACGCCGCCATCGCCGCCGCTTCCTGCGCCTCATCGCCGGCAGCGAATTCGGTCACCACGTAGTACGGGTGCACCTGCGCAAACGGCGCCTGCGCGCCGTGCGCCAGCACGTGCTCCAGCGCGCGGTCGGTGAAGAATTCGAACGCTTCCAGCCGCAGCTGTGCGCGAAACGCCGCGAACACCTGCATCAACACATCGAACGACGGCAGCGCCAGCAGCATCACGTTGCTCGGCGGCGGCAGGTCGGTCAGCCGCAGGGTTGCTTCGACCACGATACCCAGCGTGCCTTCCGAGCCGATCATCAGATGCCGGAAGTCGTAGCCGCTGGAATTTTTCACCAACGCATTGTTGAGATGCAGCAGCTCGCCGGTGCCGGTGACCACGCTGAGCCCGGCCACCCATTCGCGGGTGTTGCCGTAGCGGATCACGCGGATGCCGCCGGCATTGGTGGCGATGTTGCCGCCGATCGAGCACGAACCACGCGCTGCGAAATCCACCGGGTACACCAGGCCGTGCTCGCGCGCGGCGTTGTGCACCGCTTCCAGCGGCATGCCGGCCTGCACGGTGAGCGTGCGATCCACCGCATCGAAGGCCAGCGGCTTGTTCAACCGCTCCAGGCTCAGCACCAGCTCGCCATTGGCTGCGACCGCGCCACCAGACAAACCGGTACGCCCGCCCGAGGGCACCACCGCCACCGCATGCGTGTTGGCCCAGCGCACCACCGCCTGCACTTCTTCCACCGACCCCGGCAGCGCGATGGCCAGCGGATTGGGCGTCCAGCGGCGCGTCCAGTCACGGCCGTAGTGCTCCAGGTCGGCCGGTCCGGTCTTCAACCGCAGCGCGGGGACGGCCTGTTGCAAGGAGAGGATGCGGGGATCGGTCATGGCACGCAGCGCGGCGGTAGGAACCGCACAGCGTGCCAGCCTGCGCCGGCCCCGTCCAGCCGCATCAACCTGCGTGCGCGCGGCGTTGGATTCAGCTGAAACCGTTGCGGCACAAGGGCTGCGACGTCACACCGCAGGCACGGCGGGTGCCAAATCGCTCACCCCATCTGGCATAGTGGCCGGCCCGATTGCTGCAGTGCGTCCACCATGTCGCCGAAGAAAACCTCGTTTCCCAAGCAGGACATCCGCGTCCTGTTGCTGGAAGGCATCAGCCAGACCGCCGTGGACGTGTTCCGCGCCGCCGGTTACTCGCAGATCGAGCTGCACGCCAAGTCCCTGCCCGAGGACGAACTCAAGGCGCGCATCGCCGAGGCGCACATCGTCGGCATTCGCTCGCGCACCCATTTGAGCGCCGATGTGCTGGCGCACGCCAAGCGACTGATCGCGGTGGGCTGCTTCTGCATCGGCACCAATCAGGTCGACCTGGAGGCGGCGGAACTGGCGGGCATTCCGGTGTTCAACGCGCCCTACTCCAACACCCGCAGCGTGGCCGAACTGGTCATCGCCGAGGCCATCCTGCTGTTGCGCGGCATCCCGCAGAAGAATGCCGAATGTCACCGCGGTGGCTGGTCCAAGTCGGCCGCCGGCAGCCACGAAACCCGCGGCAAGGTGTTGGGCATCGTTGGCTACGGGCACATTGGCACCCAGGTTGGCGTGCTGGCCGAATCGCTAGGCATGCAGGTGATCTTCCACGACATCGAAACCAAGCTGTCGCTGGGCAACGCGCGCGCGGCGATCGACCTGGACGACCTGCTGGCGCGCTCGGACGTGGTGACCCTGCACGTGCCGGAGACCCCGTCCACCAAGGACATGATCGGCGCGGCAGAAATCGCCCGCATGAAGCCCGGCGCGCATCTGATCAATGCCTCGCGCGGCACCGTCATCGACATCGATGCACTGGATGCGGCGCTCACCTCCGGCCAGATCGGCGGCGCGGCCGTGGACGTGTTCCCGATCGAGCCCAAGGGCAATGGCGATGCGTTCGAGTCCCCGTTGATTGCGCACGACAACGTCATCCTGACCCCGCACGTGGGCGGCAGCACGCTGGAAGCACAGGACAATATCGGCGTGGAAGTAGCCGCCAAACTGGTGCGCTACAGCGACAACGGCAGCACCTTGTCGGCGGTGAACTTCCCTGAAGTCACCCTGCCCGAGCACCCCGACAGCCTGCGGCTGCTGCACATCCACCGCAACGTGCCGGGCGTGCTGTCGCAGATCAACGAACTGTTCTCGCGCCACAACCTCAACATCGATGGTCAGTTTTTGCGCACCGACCCCAAGGTGGGCTATGTGGTGATCGACGTCAGCGCCAGCGAGGAGCTGGCGGGCGTGTTGAAGGACGAGCTGGGTCAGATCACCGGCACCTTGCGGACGCGGGTTCTCTACTGACGGGGATTAGGGATTCGGAATTTGGGATCGGGAAGAGTGGCGGCGCTGGCGAGCCCTTTCTCTGACAGGTATCTGGCTTGGATCGATTGCGGTGGCGCAAAAGCGAATGCGCACACCGCCAAAACAAGCGCGTAAGAGCGGATCACGCGACGTACGCGCTTGCGAATCCCCAATCCCCAATCCCGAATCCCAGCCCCTCAGGGCTGCAACTCGCCGCGCAAGCCCTCGCTCAACAGATAGTCGTCGGCCTTCAAATACCACCGCTCCGGGCCGGTGGTGACCGCCTCCATGTACAGGCCGTCGCCATCCTCGCGCGGCGGGCGCTGCAGGCTGACGATCGCCACGCCATGCGGCGGCCCGCTCAACGCCAGCAGCGCCCGTTGCACGGTACGCGCCAGTTCGGCCGAGTCCATCCGGTCGTCGACCGGGCGGAACGCCAAGCGGTAAGTGAACGAAGCAGCGGTGCGGGACATGGGCATGGACAGGCAACGGGCGCCCAAGGGTACCCAATCCCGCCATGCCCGCCCAGCCAACGGACGCTCGGCGCCCGCGCAAGCCGGCCCGGCAACGCCCGTCGCCGGCGCATCAGCTGCCGCCGTGCGCCATCCACTTCTCGGCCATGCGACGCATCGACGGATCCAGCTCCGGGTCGGCCAGCAGCTCGGCGATCGGGCGCCACGCCAAAGCGAGCGATTCTTCGCTGACCTGGAAGGTCTCGTCAGCGCCGGCGACCACCACGTAGCGGGCGTCGTAATGCCAGTGGCCGGCCACCTCGCCACGGGCCGGGATCCAGTGCCGGTCCAGATCGAACAGCAGGCCGTCGGCCAGGGTCAGGCCGTTGAGGCCGGATTCCTCCTGTGCTTCGCGCAGTGCCACCTGAGCCAGATCGCGGTCGCCATCGGCGTGGCCGCCCAGCTGCAGCCAGCGCTGCAGCTTGCGGTGATGGGTCAGCAGCGTGCGGGTGCCATCGGCACCGACCACCCACGCCGAGCCGGTGAAGTGACCTTCGACACGCTCGCGCACGAACGGATCGGTGGCATCGTCCAGGAGTTGCTCGAACTGGTCGGCCACCTCGGACTCGTTCGGCCAGCGGGCGCGGTAGACCGTCAGTTGCTGCCGCAGGGGTGCATCCACCATCTATTGTTCCCGGTTGTCATGGACCAGCGACCATTATCGCCATTCATGCTGCGTACGCGCTTGTCGTGAGCGTGTAGCTTTGGCAAGGTAGGCCGCTTGCCTGTCCCATCGGGATGCGGCGCACACTTCGCCCAGGCGCGCGCGCCTTCGTTCTGCCACTTAGGATGTACCGAATGCTGAAGTCTCTGTTGAGGGTCAAACCGATCGAGCCCGCCGGACGTGTGGATGCGGGCGAACCGGTCGAAGGCAGCCTGCAGGGCGAAGCGACGCTGCAACGGACCCTCACCGCCAAGCACCTGATCATGCTCGGCATCGGCGCGGTGATCGGCGCAGGCATCTTTGTGATGACCGGCCAGGCGGCTGCCAACCATGCTGGGCCAGCGGTGATGCTGTCGTTTGTCTTCGCGGGTATCGCCTGCACGTTTGCCGGCCTGTGTTACGCCGAGTTCGCGGCAATGATGCCGGTCTCCGGAAGTGCTTACTCGTATTCCTACGCGACGCTTGGAGAAGGCATCGCCTGGTTCATTGGCTGGTGCCTGGTGCTGGAATATCTGTTCGCAGGGTCAAGCGTCGCGGTGGCGTGGTCTGCCTATCTGATCAGCTTCATCACCGGCACGCTGGGTCTTCCGTTCCCCACAGAGCTGACCAACGCCCCGCTTGCCTGGATCAATGGCGAATTCGTGGCGTCTGGCAACATCCTCAACCTGCCTGCCGTGCTCATCGTGGCTGCGGTGAGTGGGTTGTGCTATGTCGGCATTACCCAGTCGGCCTTCATCAACGCAATTGTCGTGGCGATCAAGATCGCAGTGATCTGTCTGTTTGTTGGCTTCGGCGCGGCATATATCGACCCGGCCAACTGGCATCCTTTCATTCCCGAAAATACCGCCCCAGGCGTATTTGGCTGGAGCGGCGTATTCCGCGCTGCCTCGATCGTGTTCTTTGCCTACATTGGCTTCGATGCGGTATCGACCTCGGCTGGAGAAACCAAGGACCCGCAACGCAACATGCCGATCGGCATCCTCGGCTCGCTGGCGGTGTGCACCATCATCTACATCATCGTGTGTGCAGTGCTGACAGGTTTGATGCCATATACCCAGCTTGGCACTGCCAAGCCGGTGGCCACTGCGCTGGAAGCGCACCCGCAACTGACTTGGCTCAAGACTGCGGTGGAGATCGGCGCGATCGCCGGCCTGTCCTCGGTGGTGCTGGTGATGCTGATGGCACAGCCGCGCATCTTCTACACCATGGCCAAGGATGGGTTGATGCCCAAACTGTTCGGCAAGGTGCACCCGAAATTCCACACGCCATATGTCGGCACCGTGATCGTGGGGGTGGTCGCCGCATCACTGGCGGGGTTGATCCCGCTCAGCGTGCTGGGTGAACTGGTGTCGATGGGCACCCTGCTCGCCTTCGCCACCGTGTGCGCCGGCGTAATGGTGCTGCGTTTCACCAAGCCCGAGCTGGAGCGTCCGTTCCGTGTACCGCTGGCAATGATAGTTTGTCCGTTGGGTACGCTTGCGTGCCTGGCCCTGTTCTTCCAGGCCTTCCAGGAACACTGGAAGGTGTTCGTGGGCTGGACCGTGATCGGCCTGGTCATCTATTTCGGCTACGGCATCCACCATAGCCGTCTGGCTCGCAAGGCCTGACCCTTTCAAGACCGGCGTTCGCGCCGGTCTTCTCGTTCAACGATCGCGCGCAGCGCCAAGCCGGAACCGCTCCATGTTCAAACAACTTTGGGCCACCAAACACCCGCACGCCAGCCATGAGGCGGCCGACGGGCTGGGCCTGCAACGCGCGCTCGGTCCCTGGGGGCTGACCGCCCTGGGCATCGGCGCGGTGATCGGCGGCGGCATCTTCGTGATCACCGGCCAGGCCGCGGCCGACCATGCCGGCCCGGCGATCGTGCTGTCGTTCGTGCTCGCGGCGATCTGCTGCGCGTTCTGCGCCATGGCCTACGCCGAATTTGCGGCGATGGTGCCAGTCTCCGGCAGCGCCTACACCTATACCTACGCCACCTTCGGCGAGCTGGCGGCCTGGTTCATCGGCTGGATGCTGGTGCTGGAATACGGCGTCTCTGCCTCGGCGGTCGCGGTCAGCTGGACCGGATATTTCCTCAGTCTGCTGGAACACTTCGGCATCCATTTGCCGGCCGCCCTGGTCAGCGCACCGCTGGACGGCAAGCTGCAGCGCACCGGCGCGATCGCCAACCTGCCCGCCGCCGGCATCGTGTTGTTGCTGACCTGGCTGTGCTATGTCGGCATCCGCAAGTCGTCGGCGATGAACATGGCGATGGTGATCCTCAAAACCGGGCTGATCATCCTGGTCATTGCGGCGGGCTGGAAGTACGTGGACCCGGCCAACTGGCATCCCTTCATCCCCGCCAACGAAGCACCGGGCAAGTACGGCATGGAAGGTGTGCTGCGTGGCGCGGCGATGGTGTTCTTCGCCTACATCGGCTTCGAGGCGGTGTCGGTGGCGGCGCAGGAATCGCACCGTCCGCAACGCGATCTGCCGATCGGCATGATGCTGTCGCTGGTGATCTGCACCGTGCTCTACATCGCCATGGCCGCGGTGATGACCGGCCTGGTGCCGTTCACCCAGCTGGGCACCGATGAGCCGGTAGTGACCGCAGTGGCCGCGCATCCGCAGCTGGCCTGGTTGCGCGTGGTGGTGGAAGTGGGTGCGCTGATCGGGCTGTCGTCGGTGGTGCTGGTGATGATCATCGGGCAGCCGCGCATCTTCATGATCATTGCGCGCGATGGCCTGCTGCCGGAGGTGTTCACGCGCATCCATCCCAAGTACCGCACGCCGCACATCAATACCGTCATCACTGGCGTGGGCATCGCCATACTGGCGGCCGTCTTCCCGCTGGATGTGCTGGGCGAGCTGACCTCGATGGGCACGCTGATCGCCTTCGCCGCCGTGTGTGCGGGCGTGCTGATCCTGCGCCGCACCCATCCGGAACTGCCGCGTCCGTTCCGCATGCCGGCCGCGTGGCTGATCTGCAGCGCCGGTGCGCTCAGCTGCCTGGCCTTGCTGTCGGCGATGACGCTGCACAACTGGATGCTGATGGGGCTATGGACCCTGGTCGGGCTGGTGGTCTATTTCGGCTACGGCTATCGCCACAGCCGCCTGCGCGAGGGCCGCTGAGCACGCGCGCGGGCCAGCAGGGACTGACAAAACGGCTGCGCGCCCCCTAGGGGAGCGGGCGATCTGAGCCTTCGTTGCAGGGCGGCTGATTTGTGGCTTGGCCTCCAAGGCTCTGATCTGCGGCGTTGCTGCAAGGACCCTGGCCCGCCCACCATCGCAGGACACTTCGCGAGGATGTCCCCGTCGGCTCTTACGCGGCATCCATGCCGCGTCATTTCCCGCGGTGCTGTGCGGGCAAGGACCGGTCGAGATGGTCGACGTGCATAGCAAAGCGCCCTACGTGATGCACGTTTTTTGATGCTGGTGCTGGTTCGACATCCGACACAGGTGCGACAAGCGGCTGTTCATGCGGCCACCGACCAACCGTCTGGTGCGGTGTCCTCGCCGCTTGCGGGACCGTGTGGCGGCATGGATGCGGCCACCGAGCCCCCAGGGACGGGTTCACGGCGTGTCCCGCGAGCGGTGAGGGCACCGCGCGCCCGACCCACTCAGCGTTTGACACGGGCTTCTGACTGAACCCAAAAAGAGACAACGAACAAAACCACTGCGCTCACTGCCAGACGCACGCTCGTTACATTCCGTCAGCCATTCGCGATCCGAGCGCGGCAGGAACAGCCCCTGCTGCGCTGCACCTGACCCTAATCCGGTGGGGCAGTAGAATAGGCGCATGAATGCGACCACTGCCCCCCTGCCCTATAGCGCCGCCCGTTTGCACGAGCTGGCGCAGCTGTTGATCGGCAATATCCGTGAGCTGGCCCAGGCCGGCTGGACGCCTGCCACCAGCAGTAATTTTTCCCATCGCCTGGACGAGCAGCACGCGGCCATCACCGTCTCCGGACGCGACAAGGGCCGCCTGGTCGAAGAAGACATCATGGTGGTGGACTTCGATGGCCAGCCCGTGGGCCGCCCGTTGCGCCCGTCTGCCGAAACCCTGTTGCACACCCAGCTGTATCGCCGGTTCCCGGAGATTGGCTGCGTGTTGCACACGCATTCGCCGGTGCAGACGATTGCCTCCCGCCTGTATGCAGGCAGCGGCGTGATCCGCCTGGAAGGCTATGAACTGCTCAAGGCCTTCGAGGGAAATACCACCCACGAAACCGCGGTGGATGTGCCGGTGTTCGCCAACACCCAGGACATGCAGGTGCTGGCCGCGCAGGTCGAGGCCTTGCTGGACAAACAGAGCATGTGGGGGTATCTCATCGAAGGACACGGCCTGTATGCCTGGGGCCGCAACATGGCCGAGGCACGCCGTCATCTGGAGGCATTCGAATTCCTGCTGCATTGCGAACTCGAGCTGCTCAAGCTGCGCAGTCCGCGCTAAGCCCTCCCCGCCCCACGTGTGAGCCAGACCGCCATGAGCCGACTGCGTATTTTTGCCGATTCCAACCCGACCACCCCGCACTTCGACAGCCGCGACGGTGAGCAGATCGCCACCGAGCTGCGCAAGATTGGTGTCACCTTCGAGCGCTGGCACGCCAGCCAGCCGGTCGAACCGGGTGCATCGCCCGAACAGGTGATGGCCGCCTACCGCGCCGACATCGACCGCATCAGCGCCGAGCGCGGCTTCAAGACCGTGGACGTGGTGAGCATCGCGCCAGACAACCCCAAGCGCGAAGAAATGCGTGCCAAGTTCCTGGATGAGCACTTCCACAAGGAAGACGAGGTGCGCTTCTTCGTGGCCGGCTACGGGTTGTTCACGCTGCACGTGGACGCGCAGGTCTACGAGATCGAATGCGTCAAAGATGATCTGATTGCGGTGCCGGACAGCACGTTGCATTGGTTCGACATGGGCCCGGAGCCGCACTTCGTGGCAATCCGTTTCTTCACCGAGCCGGACGGTTGGGTCGGCCACTTCACCGGCACCGAAATCGCCAAACAATTCCCCCGCTACGCCCCCGAGAAACCTCCAAAGGCCAGCTGACGATGACACGACCGCAAGCGATCCTCACCGATATCGAAGGCACCACCAGCAGCATCTCTTTCGTCAAGGACGTGCTGTTCCCGTATGCGCGCCGCGCCATGCCCGCTTACGTGCGCGAGCACGGCGGGCACCCGCAGGTGCGGCACTGGCTCAATCAGGTGGCCGACGAGATCGGCGAAGACGTGCCGGACGAGGTGCTGATCACCACCTTGCAGACCTGGATCGACGAAGACCGCAAGCACACCGCGCTCAAGGCCCTGCAGGGCATGATCTGGGAGGACGGCTACCGCACCGCCGATTTCAGCGCGCATATCTATACAGACGCGGCGATCCAGCTGCAGGCCTGGCATGCCGAAGGCATTCCGCTGTACGTGTATTCGTCCGGTTCGGTGCCGGCGCAGAAGCTGTTCTTCGCACATAGCGATGCCGGCGACCTGAGCGGCCTGGTGAGCGACTGGTTCGACACCGAGGTGGGCCCCAAGCGCGAGAGTTCCAGCTACCGCCGCATCGCCGAACGCATCGGCGTGCCGGCGCCGGAGATCCTGTTCCTGTCTGACGTGATCGAGGAACTGGATGCTGCCAAGCGCGCCGGCATGCGCACCGCGCTGCTCGACCGCCTGGAGGATTACCCCACCCCGCGTTCGGCGGACGATGTGGGCAGCCACCAGCGCGTGGAAAGCTTCACGCAGTTGGTGCTGTAACTGGCCACGCGCCATCGCTTCGGTTGATGGCGCGGTTTTGTTGGCGTGGGCGGCACCGTGAGTGTGCGGAAGCTGGGGTGACGGTGCGCCTGTTGATCACGGCGAGCGTGTCCACAGCAGATTGCTGGCTTGTATTGACTGCAGAGCGCAGCTGCAGGCGCCCTTGGCGGCTCGGTAAGTTGAGTCGACAACACGGCCGCTCATGCAAGCCAGCATGACGCCCGCCTACCGCAACGCCAGTGTGCGGCCCCTTCGCGTTGGATCACCGATCAGCTACATACGACGCCAGCCGCCTCGGCTTGTTATCCGCCTGCGCAAGCGCTACATCTGCATCTTTCCGGTCCTGGCGTCCTCCATGTTGCAGTCATCCCGATCCGGTCCGCCTGCCCTGTTGCGCCGGTTGCTGCTGCTGACCGCACTGGTGGCCCTGGTTGCCGGCTGCCACCCGGATGCCGGCGCGGCGCTACCGGCGCAGCAAGACGCCAGCGACGCGCAGGTCGATCCGGTAGACCAGGCGGCGCTCGCCAGCGCGCTCAAAACGTTGGCGCCGCAACGCCCAGGCATCACCGATCTATACGTGGTGGGCTTTGCCGGCGATGCCAGCGACGACGTGTTTCGCAACGAAACGCTCTACCTCAAGCAGCTGTTCGAGCAACGCTTCGACGCCCGTGGCCGCGTGATCACGCTGGTGAATCACCCGGACAATCTCGGCGAGCGCCCGTACGCACCGCTGGCCACCTACGACAATCTCTACGACACGCTCGCGGCGATCGGCAAGCGCATGGACCGCAAGGAAGACGCGCTGCTGCTGTTCGTCACCACGCACGGCACCGAAGACCACACGCTGTATGTGCAGGTGGACCAGAACGAAGAAGATTTCATCAGCCCGCAGGATCTGCGCAAGGCACTGGACGATGCCGGCATCGACAACCGTGTCATCGTGCTGTCGGCGTGTTATTCGGGCGGCTTCATTCCCGCGTTGCGCTCTGCCACCACGCTGGTGCTCACCGCGGCACGTGCCGACCGCCCCTCCTTCGGCTGCGGCAACACCTCCAACGCCACCTACTTCGGCCAGGCCTGGTTGATCGATGCGATGAACCAGGTGGCCGACCCAGTGGCGGCGTTCGAAGCAGCCAAGGTGGCGATCACTACGCGCGAAAAAGAGGACGGCGAGCTGCCGTCATTGCCGCAGCAGTCGGTCGGCAAAAATATCGGGGCCGTGCTGGCGCGCTGGCGTGCCGGGTTCCAGCTGGGGCCGGCGCTGGCATATCCATACCTGCCAGTCGTTGCCGAAGCCGCGGATGACGCGGTTGCCGATCAGGGCGATAACCCCGCCGACACCAAAGACGCTGCGCCCTCCACGCGCCCACAACCCACGGCAGCGCCGCAACCGAAGCGTCCGTGATGCGCTAAAGGTTGCGACTAATTCTCATTACGTCACCGGCGGCCGCGCATCTTTAGACTTGCCGGGCCAGCCAGCGACACGCCAGCCAGCACCGATCCCCGCCAGCGCGCCCATCGCCTGCCAGCCCGGATCCAGACGCCTCCCTCGTGGAGGCGTTCGCGTTTGTGGGGTGCGCCCTGCGCGCCGAACTCAGGGCGTGGCGCGCTCCAGGCGATAGGTGGTGCGCGCGCTTTGCACGCCGGTAGGCAAGGTGGCACGCACCTCGACGGTATGCGCGCCGACCTCCAGCGTGGTCGGCAATGCGCCGCGCCATAGATGCGTGGACGGCGTGGCCTCCGGTGAGCGGTCGTACCCCCGCAGCTGCTCGGCCACATCGTCGCGCGTGTTCTCGGCGAGCACGCGTGGATCGGGCCGCTCCACCCGCTTCATCGGCTGCCAGGCGCCGCCGTCGATGCGCATCTCCACCGGCGTTTGCGCATCGCCCATGAACACGTTTGCGTACACGCCCCAGGCCGCATACGCGCCTTGCCGCAGCACCTTGGGTGCACTCAGCAGCAGTTGCGCATCCTCCGGCGCACGCGCGGCGTGATACGCCAGCGTGTAGTCGCCACTCGGCGCTACCTGCAGCACCGCATAACCGTTCGGGGTGCCATCGCTCATGGTGGCATCGGGAATGCCGTCGGCGTCCTTGACCCCGGACCAGAACGCGCCGCAGGCCGCGCCTACGTTGTATTCGTGCAGCGGACGCGCACCCTGCCAGCCTTCATCGGCGCCGTGCGCCACCTGCCGCTGCGTGTGGCTGTGCGCGCTCAGCACCAGCACATGCGGGAAGTCCTTGAGCAACGCAAACAGGCGACGCCGATCGGCATGGCGAAACGTCTCCTGCCCGGGCGCGGCATCGAACAACGGGATATGCAGGCCCAACACCACCAGGCGCTCGCGCGGCAGCTGCGCCAGGTAGGCCTGCAGAAAGGCGAATTGATCCTCGCGCAGGCCGCCGACGTACGCCGGCTTGGCGCCCGGCGTATAGATCACATCGTCCAGAAACACGAAGCTCGCGTTGGCCTCCTCCACCGCGTAGGTGTCCGGGCCATAGATCGCACGCCAGCTGTCCAGCGACTGCAGGTCATCGCGCGCATCGAAGTTGAGGTCGTGGTTGCCCGGCACATGGAACCACGGCACGCCCAGCTGCGTGGTGACCTTGTTCAAGGCCGGGTACAGGCTCAGATCGTCGCTGACGATATCGCCCAGCGTGGTGCCCAGGCGCGCGGGGACCTTGCCGACGATGGGCGCGACGATATCGCGGCGGTAGTAGTCCACATCGGCCAGGCTGGCAGTCTGGCTGTCGGCAAACACCAGTATCTGGAAGCCGCTTGCCTGCGCGGCGACGCGCGGGGTCAGTGCGAAATCCCGGTTGCGGGTGTTGGTGCCTGTGGCAGCGATGCCGCTGTATTTGCGCTTGGGCGAGCCCTTGGGCGCGTAATGGCGCCAGAACCCGGGCAAGCCATCGGCATCGGGAACGAAACTGCGATCGCCCGGCTTGATCACAAAGACGGTCTGGCCCTCGCGCACCGGCAGACGGTAGCGGCCCTGCGCATCGGTGCGCACCAGCTGCTGCCCATTGGAGACGATGACATCGGCAAGACCAGGCTCATCACGGCCCCGCCCCGGCCTGCCGTCGCGCTCTTCGAACACCACGCCATCGACCACGACATCGCGCGCATGCGCAGTGCCTGCGAGCAGGCCCAGGGCCAGGAGAGCAAAACGAAGCTGCATGGGTGTTCCCGCGATAACCAGCCGTAATTGTAGCGGGGCCTGCTGGGCCACCGCAGTGTCGGGTGGGTAGGTCATCACGACGCGTGGGGGTGTCTGCGCGATGAGATGTCGGATCCGCAGTGCGTAGGAGCGCGCTTGCGCACGATGAGGCGTTATCGGTAACGCCCATCGCGCGCAAGCGCGCTCCTACGACGTGCATTAGCTACCACGCGAATCACCTTGTGCCGGGATTTCCAACAGCGCCATTGCATTGACCAGGCCCAGCCGCGCGCGTCAATGAGATGCAGTGCACAGCGACGAGGAGCTGAGTGCAATCAGATCTGCGGCAGCCCAGCTCTACGTAGGAGCGCGCTCGCGCGCGATGAGGCGTTATCGGTAACGCCCATCGCGCGCAAGCGCGCTCCTACGGGGTGCACTAGCTATCACGCGAATCACCTTGTGCCGCGATTCCGGCGACGCCATTGCATCGCACAAGCCTAGCGGTGCGCAGCAACAAGAGGCGCTGCGCAGCGACGATGCGACTGGCTGCGATAAGGTCTGTGGCAGTCCCGCTTTGCGTAGGAGCGCGCTTGCGCGCGACGAGGCGTTATCGATAAAACCCATCGCGCGCAAGCGCGCTCCTACGAGGTGCGCTGGTGAGCGATTACGTGTGCCGCGATTCCAGCAGCGCCACTGCATCGCCCAGGCCCAGCCCGCGTGCGCGCAGCAGCACGATCAGGTGGTACAGCAGGTCGGCGGATTCGCCCAGCAACTCGGCGTCGCCCTGCACTACGCCGGCCAGCGCGGTTTCCACGCCCTCCTCGCCCACCTTCTGCGCAATGCGGCGGATGCCTTGCTCAAACAGCTTGGTGGTGTAGCTGCCATGCGGGCGCTCGTGCTCGCGCTCGGCGATCAAGGCGTCCAGGCTGCCGAGGAACTGGCTGGGCGCGGTGGGGAAGCAACTGGTGCGGCCCAGGTGGCAGGTCGGGCCGTGCGGACGTGCCTGCACCAGCAAGGTGTCCGCATCGCAATCGGTTTCGATCGCGACCACGCGCAGCACATTTCCCGAGCTCTCGCCTTTGGTCCAGAGGCGCTGCTTGCTGCGGCTGAAAAAAGTGACCTCGCCACGCGCACGCGTCACCGCAAGCGCCTCGGCGTTCATGTAGCCCAGCATCAGCACGCGCAGGTTGTCGGCGTCCTGCACGATCACAGGCAGCAAGCCGTCGCCCTTGTTCCAGTCCAGCGCATCGAGCGCATCGCCCGCGGCCGTAGTTTCACTGCCCATCACGTACCTCGATCTGTTGCGCACGCAGGAAGCGCTTGAGTTCCGGAATCGGAATCGCGCCGCTATGGAAGACACTGGCCGCCAGCGCACCATCGGCGTCGGCCTGGTCGAACACGTCGGCGAAGTGCTGCATCTCGCCAGCGCCGCCGGAGGCAATCAGCGGTACCCGGCACAACGCGCGCACCTGGCGCAGCTGCGCAATATCGTAGCCATGCCGGACCCCGTCGTTATCCATGCAATTGAGCACGATCTCGCCCGCACCCAGTCGCTGCGCCTCGGCCACCCAGTCCAGCGTGCGCATCGGCAGCGCCTGGGTCTTGCTTGGGTCGCCGGTGTAGCGGCGGACGCGCCACTGCCCGTCCTCTTCGCGGATCGAGTCGATGCCGACCACCACGCATTGCACGCCAAAGGCGTCGGCCAGCTCGGAGATCAGCTGCGGCCGCCCCAATGCCGGCGAGTTGATGGAGATCTTGTCGGCGCCGGCATGCAGCACCGCACGCGCGGTTTCTACATCGCGGATGCCGCCGGCCACGCAGAACGGGATGTCGATCAGGCGCGCAACGCGCTCGACCCACGCATAGTCCACCGAACGCCCTTCCGGGCTGGCGCCAATGTCGTAGAACACTAACTCGTCCGCGCCCTGGTCGCGGTAGCGCATCGCCAACTCGACGATGTCGCCCATGTCGATGTGGTCGCGGAACTTGACGCCCTTGACCACGCGGCCATCGCGCACGTCCAGGCAGGGAATGATGCGACGGCTCAGCATGCCAGTGCGTCCTTCAGATCCAGATGACCTTCCAGCAGCGCCTTGCCGAGCACGATGCCGGCACACCCAGCCGCCTTGGCCGCGGCCACGTCGGCCAGATTGCGCGCGCCACCGGAGACCTGCACCTGCAACTGCGGCGCCAGTGCGCGCAGATGCGCATACAAGCCCATGTTGGGGCCGGACAGCATGCCGTCACGCGCGATGTCGGTGCACAACAGATGCTGCAGACCGGCCTGCGCGTACTGCGTGGCCAGTTGATCCAGCGTGGCCTCGGCGGTTTCGGTCCAGCCATGCACCGGCAGTTGCCATACGCCCGCTGCGTCCTGGCGTGTGTCCAGCGCGATGGTCAGCCGATCGGTGCCGAATTCCTGCAGCCAGCCGATCACCGTGGCGCTGTCGCGCACGGCCAGCGAGCCCACCACTACACGCGCCGCGCCGGCATCGAGAATGCGCGCCACATCCTCGCGCGAGCGCACACCGCCACCGGTCTGCACCTGCAGGCCGGTCTGACGGCTAATCTGACCGAGCAGCGCGGCCAAGGTGTAGCCGCCGGCCTTGGCCGCATCCAGATCCACCAGATGCATCCACTGCGCACCGGCGTCGGCAAACGCCTGCGCACGCGGCAGCACATCGTCGCCGTAGCGGGTTTCGCGGGCGTAATCGCCTTGCAGCAGCCGCACCACGCGGCCGTCGCGGATGTCCAGCGCGGGGTAAACGGTGAAACTCATGGGAAGCTCATCTCAAGAAAATTGCGCAGGATGCGCGCGCCGGTGTCGGCGGAACGCTCGGGGTGGAATTGCGCGCCGCACCGCAAGCCGCTCTGCACCACCGCGGTGAACAGCCCGCCGTGGTCGCAGGCGGCCACGGTGTCGGCGGTGACTGGCGCGGCATAGCCATGCACGAAATAGGCGCTGGCACGCTCCGGCAATCCAGCAAGCAGCGCGGAGTCACGCATCGGCACCAGCTGGTTCCAGCCCATGTGCGGTACGCGAATGCCAAGCGCCGGCGTCATGTGCCGCACGATGCCCGGCAGCATTCCCAGACAAACCACGTCGCCTTCTTCGGAATGCTCGAACAACAGCTGCATGCCCAGGCAAATACCGATCAGCGGCACCTGCAATTGCTGCAGCGGTTCAATCAGGCCCTGCGCACGCAGGCGCGCCATGGCCTCCGGCGCTGCGCCCACGCCCGGCAGGATGACGCGCTCGGCGCCCTGCAGGCCCTGCGCATCACGCACCACGCGCGCTTCCACGCCCAGGCGCTCGAGCGCATAGCGCACCGAGCCCAGATTGGCACCGCCGGCGTCGATGAGCGCGAGATCGGTCATAGCGCCCCCTTGGTGGATGGCAACGCGGTGCCCTCGCGGCGGATCGCCTGGCGCAGTGCACGCGCCAATGCCTTGAAGCAGCCTTCCACCTTGTGGTGATCGTTCTCGCCGCGCACTTGCAGATGCAAATTCAATCCGGATGCATCGCACACCGAACGGAAGAAGTGCGGCACCAGCTCGGTGGGCATGTCGCCAACGCGCTCGCGTTTGAAGTCGCCGTCGAACACGAAGTATGGCCGGCCGCTGAAATCCAGCGCAGCACTGGCGATGGTTTCGTCCATCGGCAAGGTAAAGCCGTGCTGTGTGGTGTCGCCCGCTACGCGCCATGGGCTGTCGTCCGGATCAAAGCCATAGCGGCCAATACCGCGCTTGTCGCCCAAGGCTTCGCGCAAGGCCTGCCCCAGCGCCAAGCCGGTGTCTTCGATGGTGTGGTGCTCATCGATGTGCAGGTCGCCTTCAGCGCGGATATCCAGCGCAAACCCGCCGTGCTTGCCGATCTGCTCCAGCATGTGATCGAAGAACGGCAGCCCGGTGGCGGTGTGCGGTTCGGCCACGCGATCCAGGTCGAGCTCCACGCGGATGCGGGTTTCCTTGGTATTGCGCTGGACCACCGCGCGGCGCGGGGCATCGGCCAGTTCGTGTGCGATGCCGGCCCAGTCCCAATCGCCGCCGAACTGCTCGGTGCGCAGCTGGAACCCGCGGATGTTGAGGTTCTGCGCGAACTGGATGTCGGTGATGCGGTCGCCCACCATCGCCGAACGGCTCCAGTCGATGGTGCGGTCCTGCAGGTACGGCACCATCAGGCCAACGCCCGGCTTGCGCGTCGGCGCGTTGTCGGCCGGCCAGCTGCAGTCGATCAGCACTTCGCGGAACACGATGCCCTGGCTGGCGAAGATCTGCAGCATCAGGTTGTTGGGGCCGTCGAAGGATGCCTGCGGATAGCTTTCGCTGCCCAGACCGTCCTGGTTGCTGACGATGACGAACTGGTAGCCGGCATCGCGCAGCTTGAGCATGGCCGGAATCACGCCTTCGACGAAGCGCAGCTTTTCGTAGGCGTCGATCTGGAAATCGGCCGGCTCGGTAATCAGCGTGCCATCGCGGTCGACGAAAAGAATCGGGGTCATGCGGCCTCCTGCTTGCGCTGCAACGCGCCCAGCACACGGTCGTTCTGTTCGGGCGTGCCGATGGTGATGCGCAGTGCATCGGACAGGCGCGGCACCGCGCGTTGATCACGCACCACCACACCTGCTTCGAGCAGCGCCTGGAACGCTGCTTCGGCGTCGTCGAAACGCACCAGCAGGAAGTTGCCCTGCGAGGGGTAGACCTGGCGCACGCCGGCCACCTGCACCAGCGCGGCATGCAGGCGTGCGCGCTCGGCACGGATCTCGGTCACCCGCCGCTGCGTCACTGCCAGCGCAGGTGCAGACAAGGCCTGCTCGGCCATCACCGCGCATGGCGTGGGTACCGGATACGGCGCCTGGCAACGGCGCAACAACGCGATCAGCTCGGCATTGGCGATCAGGCTGCCGATGCGCGCAGCCGCCAGCGCGTGCGCCTTGGACAAGGTGCGCAACACCGCCAGATTGTCGTAGCGCGCAAGCAGGCCAATGGCCGAGGGCACATCGGAGAACTCGCCATAAGCTTCATCCACCACCACCACCGCCTTGCCCTGCAGCGCCTGCAAGGCAACCTCGATCTCGGCCAGCGGGATCGCCGAACCGGCCGGATTGGACGGCGAGCACAGGAACACCAGCTTGGCCTTGGCATCCAGCGCGGCCTGCACGATCGCCGGCACATCGGCATGGAAACCCTCAGCCCCATCCACCAGCGGCACTTCGACCAGCGGCGCATTCTGCAGACGTGCGCACACCGCATACATGCCGAACACCGGTGGCGTGACCACCACCGCATCGCGCTCGGGCACGCACAGGCCACGCACCAGCAGATCGATGGCCTCGTCGCTACCGCGGCCGATCAGCAATTGCTCGGGCGCACAGCCGTACAGCTGCGCCAGCGCCGCACGCAGGCCCTTGGGTTGCGGATCAGGATAGCGACGCGTGCTGGCGTCGGGATCGGCCGGATTCCCCCAGGCCGACTCGTTGGCGTTGAGCCACACATCGCCTTGCAATGCACTCGTGCGCGCCGACGCATAACCTGCAAATGCGCGCAGATCGTCGCGCACCAGATCCATTACCGATGCCGTGCTCATGCGGCCACTCCCATGCGCAGCGCCACCGCGTTGGCGTGCGCGTCCAGGCCCTCGGCGCGCGCCAGAATCACTGCGCATGCGCCGATTCCATCGATACCCGCCTTGCTCGCCGCCTGTACGCTCACCATGTTCTGGAAGCTGGCCACGCTCACGCCGCTATAGGCACGCGCCGCACCGCTGGTCGGCAACACGTGGTTGGTGCCGCTGCAGTAATCGCCCAGTGCTTCGGGCGTGTAGTCGCCGAGGAACACCGAGCCGGCGGCTTCCACCTGCGCGAGCCACGCACGCGGCTCGCGCAATGCCAGGATCAGGTGCTCCGGTGCATAGCGGTTGCTGATCTCGAACGCCTCCGGCAGCGTCGCCACCTTGATCAACCGCGACTGCGCCAACGCCTGGCGCGCGATGTCGGCGCGCGAGAGTTGCGCCAGTTGCAGGTCCAGTTGCTCCTGCACTGCGGCAATCAATGCATCGCTGTCGGACAACAGCAGCACCTGCGAATCCGGGCCATGTTCGGCCTGCGACAACAGATCGGCCGCGACAAATGCCGGTTGCGCGCCGGCATCGGCAATCACCAGCACCTCGGACGGGCCGGCCGGCATGTCGATCGCGGCCGCGCCGGATTGCGCCACCTGCTGCTTGGCTTCGGTAACGAAGCTATTACCGGGGCCAAACAATTTGTCGCAGCTCGGAATGGAGTCGGTGCCGTAGGCCATCGCTGCAATCGCCTGCGCGCCACCGAGCTTGAACACGCGGCGCACGCCGGTGAGTTGCGCGGCCACCAGCACCGCCGGGTCGACACTGCCATCCTTGCGCGGTGGCGTGCACAGCACCACTTCGCGGCAGCCAGCCAGCCGCGCCGGCACGCCCAGCATCAAGGCGGTGGACGGCAACGGCGCGCTGCCGGCCGGCACGTACAAGCCCACGCGGCCGATCGGGCGCACGATCTTTTCGCAGACCACGCCAGGTGCGGTTTCCACCGCGTAGCCTTCGCTCATGCCGGCGCGGTGAAAGGTGTCGATGCGCGCCACGGCGTCCTGCATCGCCTGGCGCAGTTCCGGCGCGATGGCGGCGTCTGCCGCGGCAAATTCGGCCTCGCTGACCGCAAAGCTGTCCAGCGTGACGCCGTCGAAGCGTGCGGTGATCTCGCGCAGCGCCACATCGCCGCGTGCACGCACATCGGCGATCAGGGTGGCGACCGCCTTGCGTGTCTGCGTGGCGACGGTCTGCACCGGGCGCGTCAACGCCTGGGTGCGTGCGTCTGCACTGAGTTCGGTCCAATCAAGCGTGTTCATGCGAGCGAGCGCTCCACCGTCAATACCATCAAGCCTTGCGCACCTGCGCGTTCCAGTTCTTCCAGGCGCTGCCAGGTCACCGCGCCATGGCACATGGTCTGCAGGCGCAACGCGCCATTGCCATCGTCGGGCAGCTGCACCAGCGGGTCGGCATCCGGCAGCAAGCGGCGCAGCGCATCTACGTTGCCCTGCTCGGCGCGGAACATCAGCAGTTTGCTGTCGCGCAGCTTGAGCACGCCATCCATGCGCCGCAGCAGCATCGCCAGCAACGCCGCGCGCGCATCGGCCGGCTCGCGCACGGCACCAGCCAGCACCGCCTCGCTTTCCATCACCAGCTCGACCGGCTTGAGCTGGTTGGCGGCCAGCGTCGCGCCGCTGGAGACCAGGTCGCAGATCAGATCGGCCGTGCCCAGGCGCGGCGCGATTTCCACCGAGCCGGAGAGCTCGACCACCGATGCGTCGATGCCCTGGCGCTCCAGCCAATCGGCCAGGATCGCCGGGTAGCTGGTGGCGATGCGCTTGCCCGCCAGCTGCGCCACGCCCTGCCATTCCCACTCTTCCGGCACCGCCAGCATCAGCCGGCACTGGCCGAAACCGACGCCGCGCACGGCGTGATACGCGGCCGGCAGGCCAGCGCGACGCCGCGCCGATGCCTGCTCGTCCAACTCGTTCTGGCCGACGATGCCCAGGTCGCAGACGCCATCGGCGATCAGGCCCGGGATGTCGTCGTCGCGCACCAGCAACAGGTCCACCGGCAGCGATTCGCCGTAGCAGAACAATTTGTCGCGGCTCTGCCGCCAGCTCAGCCCGCAGGCGGCCAGCAGGCTGCGCGCCGGCTCGGCCAGGCGGCCGTTTTTCTGGATGGCAATGCGCAACCGGTCACGTGCCGGTGCTGCCGTGGAAGCACTCATCTTGTTCTCTCAGTGGGATTCGACAGGGCGCGACGATTGCTCGCGCAGGGCCGCGGCATAGCCGCCGGCGCCGTGTTCCAGGGTGCGCGCGACACGCCCGATGGTGGTCACGCTGACCTGGGTCAGGTCATGGATCTCGCGATACGGCACACCCTTGACCAGCAACGGCACCACCCGCCAGCGGTCGGACATGGCTTCGAGTTCGGCCGGCGTGCACAGGTCACGCAGGAAGGCCTCGACGGCGCCGGGTGCCTCCAGGCACGCCAACGCCTCGGACAGCATCTTCAGCGAGGCGGCGACATCGGTACTTTCGCGGGGAGCAGGTCGTTGTTTCATCGCGTTAATGTAATAGCGTGTTAGTACATTAGCGCAAACGGGATACTGAGGACAAGCGGGCGAGCCTGCGGCGTTCATGCAAGCGTCTTGCACGGACGCGCTCTGATCTCGCTACCGCAGCGCCACCGCCACGCATCCTGCCCCGAAAACGAAAGCAGCCGGCCAGATCGCTCCGGCCAGCTGCCCGCAACGCCCGTGCAATGGGCGCGATCAGTTCGCCGCGATCCCCGACACCAGCATCGCCTTGGCCTGCTCCAACTCCACCTGCAACGTGCTGGCCAGCTCGTCACGGGCCACATCGAACTGCTGCTCGCGCACCAGGTCCTTCACCGCCACCACGCCACGCGCCAGCTCGTCGTCGCCGGCCAGCACCACGAAGCGGATGCCCGCACGCGCGGCGTACTGGAACTGCTTGCCGACCTTCTTCGGCTCCATCTGCACTTCGGTATTGATGCCGCCAATGCGCAGCCGGCGCGCGATATCCAGCGCATCATCCAGGCGCGACTCGTCCATCAGCGCCACCATCGCGTGCACGCTGCTCTCGGCGATCCCGGCAATCAGGCCGGCCTCGCGCAGCTGCCAGAACAACCGCGTCAGGCCAATGGAAATGCCCACGCCCGGCAGCTTGGACTTGGTGTAGTGGCTGGCCAGGTTTTCATAACGGCCGCCCGAGCAGATCGAGCCGATCTGCGGGTGATCGGTCAGCGTGGTCTCGTAGACGGTGCCGGTGTAGTAATCCAGCCCGCGCGCGATCGAGAAATTCAGGCAGTAGGCGGTCTCGGGCACGCCCAGCGCCTTGACCAGTTCCAGCACCTCACGCAACTCGGCAATGCCCTCGCCCAGCGTTGCGCTCGCGCCCACCGAGGTCTCCAGCGCCTGCAACTGCGCCAGCGCATCGGCATGCCCGTTGGAGCGCACCGCCACGAAGGCCAGGATCTTGTCCACCTGCGCGGCCGCAATGCCGAAGCCTTCGCCGGTCAAGGTGTCGCGTACGTACTCGGCGCCGCGCTTGTCGATCTTGTCGACCTCGCGCAGCACCGCCAGCTGCAGCTCGCCCTCAGCCACGCCCAGGCTTTCGAAGAAACCGCGCAGCAGCTTGCGGTTGTTCAACTGCACCTTGAACTCGCCGATGCCCAACTCGGCGAACACCGCGTGGATCACCGCCAGCACTTCGGCGTCGTAGCGGATGCTCAGCGCATCCTTGCCGATCACATCGATGTCGCACTGGTAGAACTCGCGGAAGCGGCCACGCTGGGCGCGCTCGCCGCGGTACACGCGCTGCATCTGGTAACGGCGGAACGGAAAGCTCAACTCGTGCTCGTGCTCGGCCACATAGCGGGCCAGTGGCACGGTGAGGTCGAAGCGCAGCGCCAGCTCCGGCAGGCCGCCACTCTCGGCGCCCTCGTCGGCTGCCGCGGCGGCATTGGCCAGCGCGCCGGTGGACTGCACGAAATACACCTGGCGCTCGGTTTCGCCGCCGGATTTGGTCAGCAGCACATCGGAGAGCTCGAACACCGGGGTTTCCACCGGCAGGAACCCGAACCGCTCGTAGTTGCGGCGGATGACGTCCAGCATGCGCTGGAACGCGATCTGCTCGCGCGGCAGCAATTCCATGATGCCGGGCGGCGTACGGGGCTTGATCACGAGCGAAACTCCTGCGTATCGAGTGGGGCGAACGCGCAATTCTACCGGCTGGGCGGCCGTGCTGACCGCATGGCGTATCATTCGCCGCGTCCCAGCAGTGCGTGGCCCATGTACCGGCAGCTTCCAGACCCCAGCGTGACCTGCCCGGCCCCGGCCGAGGCCACTGGCGCCACCGCCCGTGACTCCGAATGCGCGTTGTGTGCGGTACGCGGCCGGGCGATCTGCGCGGCGCTCTCGGAACAAGAGATGGCCGCGCTGGACCAGGCCACCAGCGCGCAGGCCTATGCCACCGGCAGCACGCTGGTGCGGGCCGGCGAGGCGCGCCACCACGTCTACACCGTGACTTCCGGGGCGCTGCGCATGGTGCGCACCCTGGCCGATGGGCGACGCCAGATCACCGGCTTCGTGCTGCCCGGCGACTATGTCGGGCTCACCGAAACCAGCCACCACCGCCACGATATCGAAGCCATCATCGACAGCCGGGTCTGCCGCACGCCGATGGCGCAGATGCGTCAGCTACGCGAGCGCTACCCAAGCCTGGAACGCAAGTTGTTGCAGCGTGCCGGCATGGAGCTGGCCGCCGCGCAGGACACCGGCCTGCTGCTGGCGCGCCTGCAACCCAGCGAGCGGCTGGCGCATTTCCTGCTGCGCCTGGCCGCACGCTCCACCCGCCCGGGCGCATCCGGCGACACCGTGGCGCTGCCGGTGAGCCGCAGCGACATCGCCGACCATCTTGGCCTGACCATGGAAACGGTGAGCCGCACCTTCACCAAGCTCAAGCAGCAGCACCTGATCGCCCTGCCCCAGCTGCATCTGGTGCAGATCCTGGACTATCCGGCGCTACGCAAGCTGGCTGGCGACGAGGTCTGAGCCCGGCCGCCATGCGCTGGCGGCGAAACGGAGCGGGCAAGCATCGCAATCGCTGGCTGCGACATCTCCGGCAACGCCAGCCGCAGCGCCCCTAGCGCCCACCCACGCTGGCAACGGCAGCGCCGCAACCGCCACTCAACAGGCGCGATTGGCGCAACCAGGCACGGTCCGGGTAATAGGCAAACACGAAGGCGCCTTCGCGCAAGGTATCGATCAACTGTTTGGCCACCGCCGGCCGGACCGCCGGGCAGCCCAGGCTGCGGCCCAGCCGGCCCTGGCTGCGGATCACCGCTTCGCTGACATACGGCGCACCGTGGATCACGATCGCGCGGTCGCGTGCATGGTCGTTGAAACCAGGCTCCAACCCCTTCAGGCGCAGTGAATAGCCGTTGTGGCCGGTGTAGGCCTCCTGCGCGGTGAAGGCGCCAAGGCTGGACTGGAAACTGCCGTCGTCGTTGGAGAATTTCGCCGCCAGGTTATTGCCGGTATTGCGCCCATGCGCCACCCACTCTTCGAACAACAGCCGCTGGCGGGCCAGATCGAATACCCACAGCCGCCGCTCGGTCGAGGGGCGGCTGTAGTCGATGACGCTGAGCACCCGCTCGGTGCCCACCTGCTGGCGTTGACGCGCGCATTGCAGGGCTTCGGTGGCCAGGGCCAGGACCTGCCGGTCCAGCGCCGGTGCCTGGCGGGCCAGTGCATCGACCAGGCCGGCCTGCGGTGTGCCCAGGGGCGACACAGGCGAGGCAGCGATGGCGTCGGCGGCACCCGCCGTGCCGGCCGTTGCCCATCCGCACAGCGCGGCGGCAACGGCGATCAATCGATAAGACATGCAACAACCCACAGGGACGCGGTGCCACGTGGGCCCGCACCCCCTAGAGATAGCCGCATCCGGCCCGGTTTCCAACCCCAGCTGGCTGAACGTGTTCGGTCAGGGCGCATCCGCGAGCAGACGCTGCCGGAACGCCAGGTAGTCCGGTGCCAGCGGTTCGGCATGCGCCGGACGCTGCAACAGCGCCGCCAGCGCCGGCGGAATCTCCACCGCGCGGCCGATCAGCGGCTCCACCACCGCCTCGAACTTGGCCGGGTGCGCCGTGGCCGCCACCGCCCAGTCGCCGGTGCCGCCCTCGACCCCTTCCGCGCGCAATTGCTCCAGTACGTGCACGGCGGTGGCGGTATGCGGGCAATGCACCTCGCCGTAGCGTGCGAAGCGTTGCTGCACGGTATGGCGGATCGCCGTGTCATCCACCGAGAGCGCACGGAAGGCCTCGCGCAGGGCCGCATCGTCGCCGTCATACAGCCAACGCAGGCGTTCGAAATTGCTGGGCGCGCCCACGTCCATCGCGTTGGCCACGGTGGCCACGCTGGGTTGCGGGGCGTAGTCGTCGCCGGCGAAGTAGTCGGGCAACACATGGTTGGCGTTGGACGCCAGCGCGATCTCGCCCAACGGCACGCCGAGCGCGCGCGCCAGGATCGCCGCCAGGCCGTTGCCCAGGTTGCCGGTGGGCACCACCAGGTTCAATGCGGCCCTGGAGCCAGCGTGGTGCTGCAGCGCTGCGTGCGCGTAGTAGCTCATCTGCGGCAGCAGCCGCCCCAGGCTGATGCTATTGGCCGAACTCAGCGGCACCTGCACCTGCAGCTCGCCATCGTTCAAGGCCTGCTTGACCATGGCCTGGCAGTCGTCAAAGGTGCCGGCCACACGCAATGCCTGGATGTTGTCGCCGAAGCAGCCCAGCTGATGCGCCTGCCGTGGCGACACGCGGCCATCCGGATACAGCACCACCACCCGCAGGCCGGGCTGCCGATGGAACGCCGCCGCCACGGCCGCGCCGGTATCGCCGGAGGTGGCCACCAGAATGGTCAGCGGGCGGTCTTCGGCGCGCCGCAGCCGGGTCAGGCAAGCGGCCAGAAACCGCGCACCAAAATCCTTGAAGGCTGCGGTGGGGCCATGGAACAGCTCCAGCGCGTAGTCGCCCGGCGTGGCCAGCGGCACCAGCGGCGCCGGGAAATCGAACGCTTCGGCGCAGATGGCCGCCAGCTCGCCTGCCAGCGCGTCACCTTCGAAGAACGGCTGCAGCAGTGTGGTGGCCGTGTCGGCCAGCGTTGCGCCGGCCTGCAGGGTGCGCGCCGGCGGCAGGGTCTGCGGCACGTACAGGCCGCCGTCCGGGGCCAGGCCGGCGGCGATCGCCTGGCTCAGGCTCACGGCAGGTGCGGCGCCACGGGTAGAGATGAACATCATGCGGACTCCAGGCAGAGCGGAAACGGGCCAGCGCCCATCAACGAGAAAGGCGGATGCTGCGGGTGAGCGGCGGCATTGGACATCGCGGCGCGCCGCCAGGCGGTCGCACGGGGTTGCTGGCGCGGCGCTATGCTGCGCGCACCTTCCCGTGGAGCCCGCAAATGATCAAGGTCAGTGTGATGTACCCGTATCGCGATGGCGCCCGCTTCGATCACACCTACTACAGCGACACCCACATGCCGTTGGTGAGCGCGCGCATGGGCGCGGCCTGCCTCAGCTACACGGTGGACAAGGGCATCAGCGGCGGTGAGCCGGGCAGCACGCCGCCGTACATCGGGATGTGCCACATCTTTTGCGATTCGGTCGAGGCCTTCAACGGCAGCTTCGGGCCGCACGCGGCCGAGATCCTTGCCGATATCGCCAACTACACCGATCTCGCGCCAGTCATGCAGATCAGCGACGTGGTCGTGGGATGAACATGGCATCGCGGTGCACGCCTGCTGCGCGCACCGCTGCTGCCTGATCGAACAACGCGTGCGCTGGCTCATGCAAGCAGCCGTGCCGCGGGGCTGTTGATGGGCGTCACCCAGGCCTGGCTGTCCAGGCCCACGCCGGCAAATGCGGCTTGCACCGCCGGCGCAGCAGCAGCGGCAGCCGCGCGGGTTTCGAACCAGGCAAACACGCTGGGGCCGGCACCGGAAATACTGGCGCCCAGCGCAGCATGCGCGAGCGCGGCCTGTTTCGCCTGCGCAAAGCCGGTAATCAAGGGCGCGCGCCGCGGCTCGACCAGCACATCGCGCAGGCCGGCGCGGACCAGGTCCGCATCGCCGGCATGGCAGCCGGCCAGCACCAGCGCCAGGTTGGTGCTCTGCGCCACGAACTCGCTCAGGCGGTAGTCGCCAGCCAGGGCTTCGCGCGCGCGGCGGGTTTCCAGCACTGCCTCCGGATGCACCACCAGGCTGTGCCACGCCTCCGGCACTGCGATCGGCACCAGCCGCTCCAAGGTGCACAGCACCAGCCCGCCCAGGAACAACGGCCCCAGGTTGTCGCCATGCCGGCTGCCGCTGGCCACCGCTTCGCCATCGAGCGCGTGCTGATAGAGCTGGTCAGTGCTGACCGGCGTGTCCAGCAAGGCATTCGCCGCCACCAGCGCAGCCACGCACGAGGCAGCGGAGCCGCCCATGCCCGAACTCAAGGCGATGCCCTTGTCGATCTCCAGTTCAAAGCCGAACGGCAGCGCCAATGCCGCACGCAGCGACATCAATGCCGCGCCGGCGGTGTTGCGCTCGGCCTCCAGCGGCAGCGCCACCGTGGTGCCGCGAATGGCGGCAATGCGCACCACCGGCGCGTCGATGCGGCGCACGGTCACGGTGTCGCCCACGCCATCCAGCGGGTAGCCCAACAGGTCGAAGCCCACCGCCACGTTGGCCACCGACGCCGGCGCAAATGCGCGCGCCTCGCGCAGCCCACGTGCGGCGGGCACGGCCTGGCCCATGTCCACCATCTGATTCACAAACGCGCCCCCTCGCCTGCCGCCACGCGCAGCAGATCGGCAAACACGCCGGCCGCGGTCACTTCCGGCCCTGCGCCCGGGCCCTGCACCACCAACGGGTTCTCGCAGTAGCGGCGGGTGGTGAACTGCACCACGTTGTCGGTCAGGCGCAGATTGGCGAACGCATGGTGCGCAGGCAATTCCACCAGGCCCACGCTGGGGGCGCGATCTGGAGGCAGCTGCGCGACATAGCGCAGCACGTTGCCGCGCGCATGCGCGTCGGCCAGCCGCTGCGCAAAGCCGGCGTCCACCGTCTGCAGCTGTGCCATGAAGTCATCCACGCTGGCCTGACGCAACGCCTCGGGCACCAGGCTTTCCACGCTGACATCGTCCAGGCTGATCGCCCGCCCCGCCTCGCGCGCCAGGATCACCAACTTGCGTGCCACATCCACGCCGGACAGGTCATCGCGCGGGTCTGGCTCGGTGTAGCCCATGCCGCGCGCCTGCGTCACCAGCTCGGAGAACGGCACGCTGCCGTCGTATTTATTGAACAGCCACGCCAGCGTGCCGGAGAAAATGCCTTCGATCGAGGTCACTGCATCGCCGGTATCGACCAGGTCGCGCAGCGTGGTGATCACCGGCAGGCCGGCGCCGACCGTGGCCTCGTAGCGGAAGCGCGCACCGCTGACATCGGCGGCGGCACGGATCGCTTCATAGCGCGCCAACGAGCCCGAGCCGGCCTGTTTGTTCGGCGTCACCACATGGATGCCGGCCGCCAGCCAGCCCGCATAGCGGTCGGCCACCTCTGCACTGCCGCTGCAATCGATGATCACCGTATGCGGCAGGTGCGCGGAGAGCAGATGCGCGGTGAAGCGCTCCAGATCGGTGGGCGTAGACGCCGCTGCAAATGCATCGCGCCAATCGCCGGTCACGCTGCGCTCTTCCAGCAACATGCGCCCACGCGAGACCACGCCGCGCAGGCGCAGATCCAGGTTGGCCTTGCCGAGCAGTTGCGGCTGCGCGGTACGCAGCTGATCCAGCAACGCCGCACCCACATTGCCCGGCCCGATGACACCCACCGAGAACGTCTGTGGCGACAACCAGAAACCGGCATGCGCCGCGCGCAAGGCCTTGGTGGCATGCGCTGCATCGATCGCCACCGAGATGTTGCGCTCCGACGAACCCTGTGCAATCGCCAGGATATTGACCTGCGCGCGGCCCAGCGACTCGAACAAGCGCGCCGCCACACCGGGTTGCCCGGCCATGCCATCGCCCACCGCCGCCAGCACGCTGATGCCGGTGGTCAACTGCACGCGCTGCACCTGGCCAACCGTGAGTTCGTGCGCAAACGCCTGCAGCAGCGCATTACGCGCACGCTCGGATTCATGCTGCTTGACCACGCAGCAGATCGAATGTTCCGACGAGCCTTGCGAGATCATCACCACCGACACCTGCGCCGTGCGCAGCGCCGCGAACACACGCTCGGCCGTTCCCGGCACACCGATCAGGCCGGTGCCTTCCAGGTTGAGCACCGCCAGATCCGGGCTGAGCGTCAGCCCCTTGATCGGCCCGCTCACCGCACTGCTGGCGGTGATACGCGTGCCTGGATGTTCGGGCTGGAACGTATTGCGGATGATGATCGGCAAACCCCGCTCGATCGCCGGCGACATGGTCTGCGGATGCACGACCTTCGCGCCGAAATAGGCCAGCTCGCAGGCTTCGTCGTAGCTCAGGGTTTCCAGCTGCACCGCCTCGGGCACCACGCGCGGATCGGCCGAGAGCACCCCATCCACGTCGGTCCAGATGTGCAGCTCGTGAGCATCGAACAAGGCCGCGAAGATTGCGCCCGAATAATCGCTGCCGTTACGCCCCAGCGTGGTGATGCGGTCGCCGCGATCGCGCGCGACAAACCCGGTGACCACCACCCGCGTCTGCGGATGCGCCTGCCGCCAGGTGTCCAGCCGCTGCGCGCTCACCGCCCAGTCCACATCCACACCCAGCTCGCCGCGATTGACCACCAGCACATCGCGTGCATCCAGCACTGCGCAGTCTTCGCCCAATGCACGAAAGTGGTCGCCAAGCAGCTGCGCGGAATACACCTCACCCAACCCCTGCACCCGATCAAGCACTTCGCGCGGCAGCTCGCCGATGACTGCAAGCGCCGCAAGGATCTGTGACAGATGCTCGAAGCGCTCGTCCAACCACTCTACGGTGGGCCCGGAATGCTCGCCCAGCAACGCCACCGCCGCACCGCGATGCCGCGCACGCGTTTCGTGCCAGCGCTCGCGCCACTCGGGACGATTCTGCGCGGCCAGTTCGGCCAGCTCGATCAACGCATCGGTCACGCCTTTCATCGCCGAGACCACCGTCACCTGCACGGTCTCATCGCGTGCCAGCAACAGCTGCGCCACATGCCGGTAACGCTCGGCATCGGCAACCGAGGTGCCACCGAATTTATGCACCACGGTGCGGACGGAAGGCGTTGGGACAGCGGCGGGTTCAAACGAAACGACAGGCGATGACATCGACAGACCTCGTTGGGAGGCCCCGTCCGCTTCAGGTGAGAGAGGGAGACCCCCGCATCCTGATCCGGGTGCGGGGCCGTTGTTTTCGGAAATTACGCGAAGACGACGGACCGCACCGGGCGAATGGTGGCGGTGGTAATGGTGGTGGTAATGCCGGCCACGCCCGCACCCGGCCGCAGTAGCGGCTGGCAGAGAAGCGAAACGCTGGCGGAGGCGTTATCCATGCGTGCAAAAGACATCACAGGGCCGAGGCCTGTCAAGCATTGCGTGAATGGGTAGGCGCACGCGCTCGGGGCGCGAAACAGAAAACCTTGTTGCTCAGGGATTTAAGCATCGCGCGCGCAAGCAATTGATTGCTATGGAAACTTTTGGAACGACTTTGGAGAGCCGCCCTGCGCAGGTTTCGAACCTCGATTGGTAGTGTCATGCGCTCAGATGACGCGATACAGCTGACTAGATCGCTTGCGGGCGAGGCGTTGCCTCGCTGCCGGCATCAGTTCGCATCAAGCGACAGGCCACTTCGCACCAAGCAACAGATCGTCGCTATTGCCGCGCCGGTGAGTACGAGGCACCAAGATCAACAGCGGAGATCAGCCGAGTACCTGGGGATTGAGTTGCCAGACCGAAAAGTTGAGCGCCGCCGCGAAGCTCACCCACGCCAGATAAGGCACCAAGAGCCACGCCGCCAACGCCCGCCGCTTCGCGAACACGGCAATCGTTCCTGCCAACACCAGCCACAGCGCCACGATGTCCGCGAATGCCCAAGCCCCCAACTGCCACGCAAAGAACAGCCAGCTCCACAAACCATTGAGCATCAACTGCAGCACGAACAGGCCCAGCGCCGGATGCGTCCCCGCCCGGCTGACGCGCCGCCACACCAACCAGACCGACACCGCCATCATTCCGTACAACACTGTCCACACCGGTCCGAACAACCAGCCCGGCGGCGCCCACGTCGGCCGCTGCAGCAGCGCATAAAAGCTGGCCGCCTGGATCGATGCCATTGCGCCCAGCCCAGCGACGGCATAGCAAAGCACCAGCCAACCCAGAAGGCCGAACCATTGCGATTTTTTTGAACGTCCTTGGGTCATGACTGCTTTGGCCTGTGATCCGCGCTCGTCAGCGTGGCAGAGCTTCTGTGCAAGCCGTGACTACGCGCATAAGCGAGTCCGCGCTCAGCTAACGCCGTACGGATTCGTGTCGCCATGTCCAATCTCCTCGGGATAGGGAGTTGGACTCCAAACCAATGCGCCACTCAAAATCGGGGGACGTCGCGTCCGCACAGGTCTATTCATGCATTTGCGGAGTTAGGTGTTGGCGATCAGTTGCGAGGGTCGGCGATCAGCCTGGACGGCGAACCGTACAGAACCAGCACTCGGGCCCCTGCTGCAAATGCAGGTGTTGCACCCTGCACCACTGTCATCAGTGAACCGTTTTCGGTCTGGACGACGTACTCCATGCCATCCGCACGTGATGCCGAACGCTCAGCTGCAGCACCGACAATGGCGCCGGCGACCAGGCCGCCAACTGCTCCGACGGCGTTGGCACGACCACTGCCGCCCATCGATGAGCCGGCAATGCCGCCTGCTGCCGCGCCCGCCGCGGCGCCACCGCCCTGCGTGCCATCGATCGAAACAGCGCGCGCACTGATCACCGTGCCTGCCACGGTCCGATTGACCTGGCCAACCGAACCCACTGAGTAGCTGTCGGTGCGCACGTTAGGTGCGCACCCAACCACTGCGACCGCGAGGTAGGTCGCGACGATGAGCGACTTCACGGAGTCGCCTGGCTGCTCGGGAACATCGGCTTGCTCACGTCGACCGTTTCCAACGCCTGCAGGAACAGCGCGATGTTGTTCTGGGCGGAGCGATTGACAGACTCGCGAGCGCGGATCACGCCGGCGAACGCATAGCCCGCCGGCACAGTGCCCGAAGCGCTCACATCCTGGGTGTAGACGATGCTGCCGTTCGCGCGATCGATCAGCTCGTAGCGCGCGATGGTCTTGGTGGTCATGGACGCGCCGAACGACGGTATGTCGATCGCCAGGATCTTCACCGACAAGCTGAGCTTTCGCGGTGCGTCGTCACGAAAGATCGCCATCCGGTTGAGCGCCTCAGTCAGGGCGTTCTCCCACATGTCCGGTATTTCGTGCTGCGCCTCAGGCGGCACCTTGCCCTTTGCCTCGTCCGGTCGGGCCAGCGTGACCGTCAGCGACTTCAGCTCGGCATCGAGCTTCTTGCTGCTGACTCCTACGCCCGGCACCGAGAAGTTGAGCGGCGGATTGGCCGCACAGCCAGAAAGCGCCGCGATCACGATCGCAGCGGCGAGTAGCTTTCTCATTCCATTCCCCTGTTGCTTCCATTGCGGCATGGGGCCGCACCCCTACAGCTAACACGATAGTAACAAATGACTCGAACTGCACCAGATGAACATCTCCCCCGACTATCCATGTAGCAGACCAGCAGCCTGCCTTCCCCCACGTTCGGCTGGCGCAGGCCAAGGACTGACATACGCCAGGAAGCCACGCCCTTGCCGCCCAGCATTCCCGCGTGCCAGTCCACCAGTCGCAGCTGGTCACCACACACGGCGCACCACATCGCTACCGCATCAGCGGGCCGGCGCCGACCACGTTCCACATCGAGCGCTGCCGCTGCGGCAAGGCCACTGCGCCGAGCACCAGCCGCGCAGTCACCGAAGGCCGCTGGACCGAACCCACCGGCCAACACCGCATCCCGCTGTCCCACCTGAGCCGTGCGCGAGCAGCTGTTAGCACACTTGGCCACCGCGGCACATGCCGCCTGATCGAGGTCATCATGCGTCTACAACCCAAAGCACAGGCCGCGCGGAAGGCGGCATATACCGCACAGGGCCGCACCCTGCGCCGCACTCGCGGCGGCTTCGCCGCAATGCCCGCGCAGGTGTAAGCCAACGGCCCCGTGCAGATCCAGGCGTTCATCCGCCGATGAATCAACTGGCTCGACGAAGCCGGCCTGGTGCAGTTCGACGACCCCCAATTCCCGAACGTCATAACCCTCAACCCACGCGGCATCGCCTACGCCGAGCAGCTGGTGCGCGACGAACCCGCTGCGCGCAGCAAGGCAGGTGCGCAATGAGTGCCTTCGCCCTCTCCACCGTCCGCCACAAGGACCGCGAACGCGCCGATCTCGCGAACGGCCTCGAGGCCTTCGCCAAGGCCGGCGGGAAGATCGAGAAATTGGGGGGTTACTCCCGCGCGCAAGATTCTATCGCGGCGCCAGGTTAACAACGCTCGCATGCAGACCAAAACAACGCAGAGTCAGAACCCATCGTGACGATAAAATTCCTATCCGATCAAATAATTTAGGTGATTGAGTGTTTGCTCCACCTCAATCCGGGCTTCCTTAAGCGAATCGAGATAATCATCGGGAGCATCCATTTCCAATGGACGACCATCATTCTCGTAAATTACACCCGCATTATTTTGATAGATGGCGGCGTACATCAACGCCTGTCTAGCCATTCCTGCAAGCACAATTGCGCGCAGAAGTCCCGTAGCAGCCGGACCAATTTCGTGGATCTCAGATGCGCGCCGAGTCAGTGTCTCTGGAAGTTGAGCGTATCCACTTGCCTCATGAAGAAAAGGCCCATCCGGGCTGTCGAAATCATTTGCAGCGACCCAGGCCTGCACAAGGCCCCCTCTGAATTTCTCAATAAGGGGCTGAAAAGCGATTGCAAACGCTTTAGTTCTGAGCACTCGATCCCTCTCAATCCGATGCTCTTGTCCCGCCTGAATTCGAATTGGAATCCAAATGGCGACACCAATGCCGGCGATGCTCCCGACTGCCTGTACCCACGCTGGAGCATCCTTCCCAAGATCAAATGGGTAAATAAGAAGAACAAATATAAGCGCAATACCGATATAAAGCATCTGGACCAGCACATGCCTCACGACGCGCTCCAACCTAATCCTCTGAACGTCTTCCACCGAAAAATCCTTATTTAGAAAAATCTCAGAGTACCCGAACAACCTCATGCCAAGGTCACTCGGATCGTATGATCGAAACAACCAACCACGTTGGCGGTCATGCATGACCAACGAAGATGTCGCGAATCTCGCTGGCAAAGACTGTCTCAACGTCGCAGAGGCAGCCCACTACTGCGGCGTCTCCGAATCCCAGTTCCGCAAGAACGCACTCGCCTACGTGCCACTCCGCCGCATACGGATGCTCGCCGGTCATTCTGACTATACGACGACAGAGAAGTTCTATGCACACTTGACCCCCGAGGGGGACGAAGAAGCCGTTCGTATAATTGGATTCTGAAAATGATGCAAAGCTAAACCTGAGAATTGAATCTTTTTACAGCGACCTTCTCAACTCTGGCATCTTTCCGAGCTTTACGGGCAGCAGCAATTGCATTTTTAGAAAGTTTTATAACATCCTCTTTTGGCTCGTGATGCAGAGGCACAGCCAAGTGGATTAAATCAAAAACATGACCAGCCGAATTTTGATTGTCACTAGACCTAAAGGACAAAGGAACAGGACCTTTCCGAGCATTGCATTGCGGCATTTGTGCGACTAAGGCAGCTTGCCACCCAGCCAAAATCACATTGGCCTGATCATGGTTACAATAAAGCAACAAGCCGCCCGCAGTTTGGTTAGGCATCCCGGTTGCATAGCGAGACGTGAGCTGCTGATATCCATGAAAAATCTTACTCACATCGCTGGCAATCTTAGCCTCGCCAAGCCACTTATAATCCCCATACTCTATTACAATATCCACATTGCCATTTATATTTTTCGCGGCACAATTCAACTCAAGATTAGTTAGCGATAGCTCAATGATTCCAGTGAGCGTATCTTCACTAAGATCCTTGAAGTGGTTACGCTTATTTGCAATCAACGAAATTTGGTGAAGAACAGCATCTTCGACTAACTGAACCCACTCATCGTACAGCGGCCTATCAAAATCCCACATCATTATTTTGAAGTGCAGCTGTTTAACCGGCGAAAGCTGAGCATTAGCGCGCCACTGATCCATCGTTACTTCTTTCATGAAGAGCTTACCGCTTCATTTATTTTGAAGTAAGGCACTAAATTTCTCTCAAAATGACGGATTTGACTTCCATTTTGGGGGTCAATCAAATATCCATCCTTGTAAGCAGCCATTACTTCACTATCGTCGAGCAGCTCTCCCACTCCATCCTCGTCGCCAGCACTAAAATAAATAAAATGCATGTCTAGAAGCTTAGTTTTTGGTTTTGAAGCCAACAGCCGCACACTTTCAAAGAGTACAGAATCATCTGAGGAAATTCCGGCAATCTTTGATAGCTCGCTAATCGTCCATGAGGCATCACGATCAGAGATAAAATGGGAAAGCTGCTTAACCAAACAAGCAGCGGCCTCCCTAACATCCTGATCAGATATCTCATTAATTGAATTAGCAATGTCGGCTAACGACGTCATATCCAATTTTTGACATGTGGGGTCAGCTTTGAGACTACAAGACTGAGGTCTCGTGACGTGAGACAGCCACGGACAACGCAATAGCCGACCACCGGGAGAGCCTTTCCTAAATCCATTGCCACCCCCGGAATCTGCACCTCGGGAACGGTGATTATCCCATCTGGGTGCTTAACCGACCACTGCATCGCGACTTTGAACAGTTCCAAACTTTTTCCAGCCGCCGTCACGGCCGCGGCTCCGGCGGCGTCATAGACGGCCTTCCGTAAGCACAGCGCAGTTCTGCGTCTCGCCTTGTGGTGATTCACTGACTGTCCGCCAGCAGAAAATCCATAATCCACAAGCTTTCCATCGGGGGCCTGATATAAACCATCAACAGAGTTGCCATAGATTGGCAAATTTAATTGAGCGACCGAGAAATTGCCGCAGGGTGCTAAGCAAATGCTTCGCGCCTGGTTCTGGAAAGCGCTGAGTTGGACCATCCTGGGGATAATCGACAGCTATTACGACATAGTTACCATGAGACGGCAGCCAGATAGCATCATACACTTGCTTGAATATGTTTTTATATCCAACGATTCTTTCATACCCGCTTGCAGCCCCGTCCTTTAGGCTTGATGCCGGCACGGGGACCGAATGAACATAAGAGCGCACCCCGGTATAAAGTGCGGCCACCCCACTTTCAAGCTCTACAAAACCGGCGGCAGTTGGGTCTAAGTACCTCATAGGTATAAGAGTACTCTCGGGAGCCACACCAGGAAAGACATCGGTCAAATCGTTTTTGTGCTTCCGCTTTGCTCTAATCCAAGCCTCCACGGCGGGCCTTTCACCGGGCTGAAGTTGAACAATCTGTATGTACTTCTCACCTGCTACAAGGTGTTCGACCAGGCCCTTGTAAAGCGCGTCTTCCTGAGCCTGATTGCTTCCAGTCGCGATAATAGAAGTGACTGTATTCTCATATCCCCGCGAGGTATCGAAAGCTGCCCGACCTAAAATATGTCTCGCAACCGATCTCCACGGTGCTCGCCCCAGTCCCCACAGCATACTGTCCATCTGCATTCCGTCTGCTCTCCTATCCATAAGGAATCTGAGAGTAACTCGATCCGTAGAGCGTATGCTGTAGGGGTTATTCCTACAATGCTTTTTGTGTGTCTCTAAGTGGCTGTAGAGACCACTTTAGCGAGGGAACGGCTTCATGTGGCAGCTGTGGCAGAGGCCTGTGGATATCCACAAGAATGCAGCAGGCCAGATACTTCAGGCTGCATCTAACTTGTTGATTCCTGGTGACCCCGGCCCGATTCGAACGGGCGACCTTCCCCTTAGGAGGGGGACGCTCTATCCAGCTGAGCTACGGGGCCAAGGGCGGCATTGTCGCATGTTCGTCCGGCTTGCCAAGCCGGCGGGCGGTGCGGGGAGCCTGCTAAAATCGGCGGCTACTTGCGTTGCGTTCCGCTTGGTGCGGGGTGCGGCCGTCCCGACTTTTTTGGAGATCCCATGTCCGCTGACCTGCTCAAGGCGCTCGACCTCGCCCCGTCCAATGCCGGCACCTATCTTGGCGAGGGGACCTGGTCGCAGGCCACCGGTGCTGGGGTGCTGCAGCCGCTCAATCCGACCACCAATGCGGTGATCGCCGATGTGCAGGCCACCACGCCGGAGGACTACGAGCTGATCGTGGCGCGCGCGCAGGCCGCCTTCAAGGTCTGGCGCACCACCCCGGCGCCGCGTCGTGGCGAGGCCGTGCGCTTGTGCGGCGAGGCACTGCGTACGCACAAGGACGCGCTCGGTTCGCTGGTGGCGCTGGAAATGGGCAAGAGCAAGCCCGAAGGCGATGGCGAGGTGCAGGAGATGATCGACATCGCCGACTTCGCCGTGGGCCAGAGCCGCATGCTGTACGGCTACACCATGCATTCGGAGCGCCCGGGTCACCGCATGTACGAGCAGTACCAACCGCTGGGCCTGGTCGGCATCATCAGTGCGTTCAACTTCCCGGTGGCCGTGTGGGCGTGGAATGCGTTCCTGGCGGCCATTTGCGGCGATATCTGCATCTGGAAGCCGTCCAACAAGACCCCGCTGACCGCGATCGCGACGATGAAGATCTGCAATGCAGCGCTCAAGGAGGCAGGCTTCCCGGACATCTTCTTCCTGATCAACGATGCCGGCACCTCCTTGTCGGAGAAGCTGGTCGAAGACGGCCGCGTGCCGCTGATCAGCTTCACCGGCTCGACCCAGATTGGCCGCGTGGTGGCCGAGAAGGTCGCACGCCGCCTGGGCCGTTGCCTGCTGGAGCTGGGCGGCAACAACGCCATCATCCTGGACGAAACCGCCGACCTGAAGCTGGCGGTGCCGGGCATCGTGTTCGGCGCGGTGGGCACCGCCGGCCAGCGCTGCACCACCACGCGCCGCCTGATCGTGCATGAGTCCATCCACGACAACGTGCTGGCCACGCTGGTCAAGGCGTACAAGCAGCTCGACAGCAAGATCGGCGACCCCACCGACCCGGCCAACCTGATGGGCCCGCTCAATAGCCGCGGTGCGGTGGAACAGTTCCTGGAGTCCATCGCCAAGGCCAAGGCCGCCGGCGGCACCGTGGAAGTGGGCGGCACCGCGATCGATCGCCCAGGCAACTTCGTGTTGCCGGCGATCGTGACCGGGCTGAAGAACAGCGACGCGGTGGTGCAGCACGAGACCTTCGCGCCGATCCTGTACGTGATGAAGTACAGCACGCTGGATGAGGCGATCGATCTGCAGAACGGCGTGCCGCAGGGCCTGTCGTCGTCGATCTTCACCCAGAACCTGAAGGCGGCCGAGAAGTTCCTGTCGGCGGCCGGCAGCGATTGCGGCATTGCCAACGTCAACATCGGCACCTCGGGTGCGGAGATCGGCGGCGCCTTCGGCGGCGAGAAGGAAACCGGCGGCGGTCGCGAATCCGGCTCGGATGCGTGGAAGGTCTACATGCGCCGCCAGACCAACACCATCAACTACTCCGATTCGCTGCCGCTGGCGCAGGGCATCAAGTTCGACCTCTGATCGCATTGTGATCGCAGCGCCCCGGGCTCCGGGGCGTTGTCCGGTGCTGGCACCTGGCGCTCGTTGCGCCTATTGGTACCACTGCCTGCAGCGACGCACGCGCTGCTTTCTGCGCGCTGCCGCGCAGGGGCCAACGCGAGCACATGCAACACCCAGCGCTTGCCCAGTGCGCAAAAGACCGCCTCACGCATTGGCCGCGACCCGATGCACCGCCGCAGGCCATACTGCACAGCCGCCATTCCGCCGCAGACCGCACGCCATTTGCGTGCCCGCTCTGGGATAATTGTGCAGCGCCCTGCCCTCCGGCTGTGGCCATCCAAGGAGTTGTGATGAATCATGTCGTCCGACAGACCAGCACGCTGGCCATCGTCAGCCTGGTCTCAGGCATTCTCGGCTGGACCCTGCTGCCGTTCCTGGGCAGCGTCTGCGCCATCATCACCGGCCACCTGGCGCGCGGCGAGATCCGGCGCAATCCGCAAGGCCTGGAAGGCGATGGGCTGGCCGTTGGCGGCCTGCTCCTGGGCTGGATCTCGGTGGCGATGTGGATTGCGGGCGTGGCGATCTTCGTCCTGTTCTTCGGCGGCCTGGCCTGGTTTGCGGCGGCAAACGCGTGAGCATGGCCGCGCCATCCTCCGCGCAACGGTTCAACGACCGGGTGGCCGCATACGTGCGCTACCGGCCCAGCTACCCGCCGCAGGTCTTGCGCTGGCTGCATGAGCAGCTCGGCGTGACGCCCGCCAACCACGTGGCCGACATCGGTGCCGGCACCGGGATTTCCAGCCGGTTGTTCCTGGAGGCCGGCTACCCGGTGACCGCAGTGGAACCCAATCCGGCCATGCGCGAAGCAGCGCAGCAATGGCTGGCCAGCTATGCCAAATTCCGGGCGGTCGACGGCACTGCCGAGGCCACCGGGCTGGCCGATGCCAGCGTGGATGTGGTCTCTGCGGCGCAGGCCTTCCATTGGTTCGACATGCTCGCGGTGCGTGCCGAATGGGCGCGCATCCTGAAACCCGGCGGCCTGGCGGTGGTGTACTGGAACAGCCGCGAACTGGACAGCACCGCGTTCCTGCGCGGCTATGAGCAGCTGTTGCTGGACTACGGCACCGACTACACCGCCGTGGCCGAGCGTTACCAGGACGATGCCACCATGCAGGCGTGGTTCGGCGAGGGTTTCGTTGCGATGGCCAAGTTTCCCAACGTGCAGCAGCTGGACTTCGAGGCCTTGCGCGGCCGCTTGCTGTCGTCGTCATACGCGCCCCTGGCGCACGATCCGCGGCATGCACCGATGCTTGCCGCGCTGCGCGCCCTGTTCGATGCACATGCCCAGGATGGGCACATCGATTTCCATTACCAGACCCGCGTGTTTGCCGGGAGATTGAACTGACCCGCATGTATTCGCTCGCCCGCCCCTTCCTGTTCGCCTTCGACGCCGAGCGCGCCCACGCGCTGGCCCTGCGCGCCATCGACACCGCCTACCGCACCGGCACCACGGCGCTGGTGGCCACCCGGCCGGTGCCCCTGCCCACGCCTGCCTTCGGGCTGATGTTCCCCAACCCGGTGGGCCTGGGCGCCGGGCTGGACAAGAACGGCGAGCACATCGATGCGCTGCTGGCATTGGGCTTCGGGTTTGTCGAGATCGGCACGGTGACGCCGAAGCCACAGGAGGGCAATCCCAAGCCGCGCATGTTCCGGTTGCCCGAATACCAGGCGGTGATCAACCGCATGGGCTTCAACAACCTGGGCGTGGATGTGCTGGTGAAGAACGTGCAGCGTGCGCGCCGGCGCGGTGGCCTGCTCGGCATCAACATCGGCAAGAACAAGGACACGCCCAACGAGGAAGCGACCAGCGATTACCGCTATTGCATGGAGCGCGTGTATCCGCTGGCCGACTACATCACCGTCAACATTTCCTCGCCCAATACCGCCGGTTTACGCGAGCTGCAGGAAGAACAGGCGCTGCGCCGGCTGATCGCCGATCTGCGCGAAACCCAGGAAGCCCTGGCCGCCCAACACGGCAAGCGCGTGCCGATGCTGGTGAAGGTGGCACCGGACCTCAACGACCGCGACATCGATGCGGCCGCACGCGTGTTGGCTGACCTGGCGGTGGATGGCGTGATCGCCACCAACACCACGGTGACGCGCACCCTGGTGGCCAGCCATCCGATGGCCGAGCAGGCCGGCGGCCTGTCGGGCGCACCGCTGCTGGGGCAATCCACGCTGGTGCTGCGTCGCCTGCGTGCACGCCTGCCTGAGTCCATTCCGTTGATCGGCGTGGGCGGCATCACGTCCGGCGCCGATGCGGTGGCCAAGATGGCCGCCGGTGCCAGCCTGGTGCAGTGCTACAGCGGCCTGGTCTATCGCGGGCCGCGCTTGATCGGCGAGTGCGTGGATGCAATCCGGCGCCGCCGTGAGTCGCCCAGTGGCGGCGCGGTGGGGCCGCTATGAGCGCGGCATCGCCGCTGCGCTGGCAACTCATCGAACACGCCCCGCTCCGCGCACTCAATACCTTTCATGTGGATGCCACGGCACGCTGGCTGTTGAACATCCATGCGCCCGAGGCGCTGCCCGACGCACTGGCTGCGCCGCAGATCGCCGGGCAACCACTGCTGGTGCTGGGCAGCGGCAGCAATGTGTTGCTGGCCGGCGACCCGCCCGGCTGTGTGCTGTGTTTCGACAACCGCGACATCACCATCATCGCCCACCATGCCGACCACGCCATCGTGCGCGCAGGCGCCGGGGTCAATTGGCACGGGCTGGTGATGTATTCGCTGCAGCAGGGGCTTTCCGGCCTGGAAAACCTGGCGCTGATTCCCGGCACCGTGGGTGCCTGCCCGATCCAGAACATCGGCGCCTACGGCGCGCAGGTCAGCGACTTCATCCACGTGGTGGAAGCCTACGACCGCGGCACCGAGCAGTTCGTGCGGCTGAACCCGGCCGAGTGCGCCTTCGGCTACCGCGACAGCGTGTTCAAGCAGCAGCCGGACCGGTATCTGATCGTGGCGGTGGAATTCAATCTGCCGCTGCTGCACGAATTACGACTGGACTATGCCGGCATCCGCGAAGAACTCGCGCGCATGGGCGCCGAGCTTGCGGGCGCGGCCGATGTGGCGCAGGCGGTGATCAACATCCGCCAGCGCAAGCTGCCTGACCCGGAGGTGTTGGGTAACGCCGGCAGCTTCTTCAAGAACCCGCTGCTGCCGAGTGAGCAGATTGCCGCTTTGCAGGCGAGCTTTGCCGACATGCCGGTGTTCCCCGGCGAGCAGCCCGGCCAGGGGAAACTCTCGGCGGCGTGGCTGATCGAACAATGCGGCTGGAAAGGCAAGCGCGAGGGCGACGCCGGCATTTCCGAAGCGCATGCCTTGGTGCTGGTCAATCACGGCAATGCCAGCGGCGCGCAGCTGCTGGCATTCGCACGCCAGGTGGCCGAATCGGTGCGGGAGCGGTATTCGGTGATCCTGGAACCGGAGCCGCGCGTGATCGGAGCGCATTGGTGACGGCGCAGCCCGCGTCGGCACGCGCTGCGCTGTGGATGCTGGTCAGCACATTTGCGTTCGGCCTGATGGCCATCACCATCCGGCTGGCGTCCAAGGACATCGCCACGACCGAGATTGCGTTTTTTCGTAACGCATTCGGCTTGTTGGCGCTGCTGCCGTTGATCGTGCGCCCTGGCAAACCGCTGCCGCGCACGCGCCAGTTGCCGCAGTATCTGGCGCGCACGTTGATCGGCCTGGCCTCGATGCTGTGCGGCTTCTGGGCGATCGGGCATCTGCCGCTGTCGCAGGCCATTTCGTTGTCGTATTCCACGCCGTTGTTTGTCACCGTGCTGGCGGTGATCTGGCTGCACGAGCAGGTGCGCCTGCGCCGCTGGCTGGCGGTGGCGGCGGGGTTTGTGGGCGTGCTGGTGATCCTGCGGCCAGGCTCGTCCACGTTCACGCCCGGGTTGCTGATTGCACTGCTGGCCGCGGTGATCAGCGCGGTGGTCGCCATCCAGATCAAGCAGCTCTCGCGTAGCGATGATTCGGACACGGTGGTGTTCTACACCTACGTGTTTTGGGTGCCGATGTCGTTGATCCCCGCGTTGTTCCAGTGGACCTGGCCACACGGGATCGACTGGCTATGGCTGATCGCCACCGGCATCTTCGGTACCGCCGGGCAACTGTTCTGGACGCGTGCGCTCAAGCTGGGCGAAGTCTCTGCGTTGCAGCCGATCAGCTTCATGCAATTGCCACTGGTGGCCTTGCTGGGCTGGTGGCTGTTCGGCGAAGCGATCGCGCGCCACACGGTGATCGGTGCGGCGATCATCATCTCTGCCAACGTGTACATCGCGCATCGCGAAACCGTGCTGGCGCGCCGCGCGGCGACGCATGCGCCGGTGGAAGGCGCCAAACCGGGTGAGTGAGCGGGTCCACGCGGCAGCTGGATGGGCTCGCTGGCCATGCATCTCCTCGGCAATGCCAACGTAGACTTCGGTCGCCGCGTACTGCGTACCACCTGCGCCGTAAGGTTTCCGATTTACCATCCGCCGCACTGACGTGGAGTTCGCATGCCGGTCCCAACGAAAACCATTGGTTTGATCGGCGGAATGAGCTGGGAATCCACCCTGCCCTATTACCGCATCATCAACCAGCACTTGCGCCATGCGTGCGGTGGCCTGCACTCGGCGAAGCTGCTGCTTTACAGCGTCAATTTTCATGACATCGAGCGGCTGCAGCACGCCGGCGATTGGGAGGGGGCGGGTCAGGCGATGGCCACGGCAGCGCGTGCGCTGCAGGCCGGAGGCGCCGACTTCATCGTGCAGTGCACCAACACGATGCACTGCGTTGCTGACGCGATCACCGCCGCCACGCCCCTGCCGCTGCTGCACATCGCCGATGCCACCGCCGATGCATTGGTCGCCGCGGGCATCCTCCGTGTCGGGCTGCTTGGTACGCGCTTCACCATGGAGCAGCCGTTCTATCGCGAGCGACTGGAAGCGCGGGGCTTGGATGTGCTGGTGCCGCCGGCCGAGGCACGCGCACAGCTGCATCGGGTGATCTACGACGAGTTGTGCCAGGGCGTGATCAAACCGAAATCGCGCGACTATTTCCGTCAGGTCATGGCCGACCTCGGCCAGCACGGTGCGCAAGCGATCATCCTGGGGTGCACCGAGATTTCGCTGCTGGTGGACAGCACCGATGCGCAGCTGCCGTTGTTCGACACCACCGCGTTGCACGCCGAGGCGGCGGCATTGGCAAGCGTGTCCGGCTGATTCGCAGTGAAGGCGCAGCAATGGCGCCCCTGACCGAAGCAACAGCGTATTTGCGTGAAGTCTGATAGGTGCCATCGGCATTCCATCCCCCAAACGCCGTAGCGAGGGCACTGCATGGCAGCTAGCATTGGATGCTCGGCGCGTTACCAAGCTTCAATGGCAGTGCATCGCCACCCGCGACAGGATGCAATTGCATGACCACCGACGCCCTACCAACGCAACTCACCCGCCGCGATTACAAAACGCTGGGCTTGTCCGCGCTGGGCGGCGCGCTGGAATTCTATGACTTCATCATCTTCATCTTTTTCGCGAAGGTGCTGGGCGAGTTGTTCTTCCCGCCCGGCATTCCGGAATGGACGCGGCAGTTGCAGACGTTCGGCATTTTTGCCGCCGGCTATTTGATCCGCCCGCTGGGCGGCATTGTGATGGCCCATTTCGGCGACCTGCTCGGGCGCAAGCGCATGTTCGCGCTGAGCATCGGGTTGATGGCGCTGCCCACGCTCGCTATCGGCGTGCTGCCGACCTACGCGCAGATCGGCGTGGCGGCACCGCTGTTGCTGCTCACGATGCGGCTGCTACAAGGCGCAGCCATTGGCGGCGAGGTTCCCAGCGCATGGGTGTTCGTTGCAGAACACGTGCCCGCGCGGCGCAGAGGGCTGGCCTGCGGCACACTGACTGCTGGCCTGGCTGCCGGCGTGCTGCTTGGTTCGCTGAGCGCCGGCGCACTCAATCGCGCCTTCACCCCGCAGGAGATCGCCGAATACGCCTGGCGACTGCCATTCCTGGCCGGCGGCATCTTCGGCCTGCTGTCGGTGTATTTGCGGCGTTGGCTGCATGAAACGCCCGTGTTCGCCGAGTTGGTGGCCATGCGCGCGCTGGCACGCGAGACGCCGCTGAAGGTGGTGCTGCGCGATCACCCGCGCAGTCTCGCGCTGTCGTTGTGGCTGACCTGGGTGGTGGCCGCCGCAGTGCTGGTGGTGTCGCTGATGACGCCCACGCTGCTGCAGACTGCGTATGGCTATCCGGCACCGGTCGCGCTGCAGGCCAACCTGCTGGCGGTGCTCATGCAGGCCATCGGCTCGGTGGTGGCCGGCGCGCTCTCGGACCGCTGGGGCAACGGGCGTGTTCTGCTGGCCGGCAGCGTGATCCTGGGCATCAGCGCATGGCTGTTCTATCGCCTGGCAGGCGATCCGCAACTGCTGTTCCCGCTGTATGCCCTGCTCGGTGCTGCGCTGGGCGTGCTGGGTGCGATTCCCCGCGTGATGGTCGAGGCGTTTCCACCGGTGGTGCGTCTGTCCGGCGTGTCGTTTGCCTACAACCTGGGCTATGCCGTGTTCGGCGGCCTGACCCCGTTGCTCGTGGTGCTGCTGCTCAAGCAACACCCGATGGGGCCGGCGTATTACGTGATTCTGCTGGCATCCATCGGAGCCATCGCTGGCGCTCGCTTGTGGCAACGGGAGCGTGTCAGCATTTCTTAGGGCCGCTGCCAACCCCTAGCGAACGGTGGTCAGGCGGGCGTGCACGGCGCGCAGGAGCCGCAGAGTACAAAGTGGGAATGGCTCTGATGCTGAGCACCGGCCGCACCCGCCTTGCGGCTGCGCAGTCGGTTCGTGAGTCGCCCTTAATCAGCGAACGGCACGCGCCCGGGCCGCTCCACCACCGCCCCGCTCGGCGTGCGCCAATGCGGGCGCCGCATACCGCGAAACATCACCAGATACAGGCCCACCACCCACACCAATGCAGCCGACCAGCCGCCGAGGATGTCGGAGGGATAATGCACGCCCAGGTAGATGCGCGAGACACCGACCAGCAGCGCGAACAGGCCGGCAACACTGGTCACCGGCCAGCGCCAACGCGTACGCCACGCCAATGCAATCACCACGGCCGCCAGGGTCATCGAGCCCATCGCGTGGCCACTGGGAAAGCTGAAAGTGCTTTCCGGGGCGATCGATTCCCACAGGCTGGGCCGGTGCCGCTGAAAGAACTGCTTGGCGCCCAGGTTGAGCAACGCCGAGCCCACAAACCCAAGCGCGGCGAAGGTGCCTTCGCGCCAGCGCCGCAGCACCAGCAACACCAGCACGATCGCGATATCCAGCGGGATCACGCCGTACTGGTAACCAACTTTAGAGACGATGCTGAAGAACGCATCCAGCCCCGGCGAGGCAATGCTGCGCAGGCTCCACAGCAACGGTTCGTCGAAATAGAAGTTTTCCAGCTCATGCACTTCGTCGGCGAGGTCGACGAACAATCCCAGCGGCAGCAGCACGCCCGCAAACAGCAGGCCGAACCGCCACGCATTGCGCTGCAGCCAGGTCTTGAATCCGGTCGGCGACTCAGCCGGCCCGACGGACATAGGTGCGTTCGACGTACTGGTCGATCAGGTCGATGAATTCGTAGGCGATGTTCTCGCCGCGCAGGGTGACGGTCTTTTCGCCATCCACAAATACCGGTGCCGAGGGCGCTTCGCCAGTGCCCGGCAGCGAGATACCGATGTTGGCGTGTCGCGATTCACCCGGCCCATTGACCACGCAGCCCATCACCGCCAGCGTCATGTTTTCTGCGCCGGGGTTGCTGATCTTCCATTCCGGCATCTTGGCGCGCACATGGTTCTGCACCACGCCGGCCAGCTCCTGGAAAAACTCCGAGGTAGTACGGCCGCAGCCGGGGCAGGCGGTGACCAGCGGCGTGAACGCACGCTGCCCGGTGGTTTGCAGCAGCTCTTGCGCGACGATCACTTCCTGCGTGCGCGACTGTCCCGGTTCGGGCGTCAGCGAAATGCGGATGGTGTCGCCGATGCCTTCCTGCAGCAGCACGCTCAGCGCCGCTGCCGAGGCCACGATGCCCTTGCTGCCGATACCGGCCTCGGTCAGACCCAGGTGCAGCGCGAAGTCGCAGCGCGCGGCCATGTCGCGGTACACCGCGATCAATTCCTGCACGCCGGACACCTTGGCCGACAGGATGATGCGCTCGCGCGGCAAGCCCAGTTCCACGGCGCGTTCTGCCGAATCCACCGCCGAGCGGATCAGCGCTTCGCGCAGCACCCGGCCCGCATCCCACGGCGTCTCGCGCTTGGAATTTTCGTCCATCAGCTGCGCGGCCAACGCCTGGTCCAGCGAGCCCCAGTTGGCGCCGATGCGCACCGGCTTGTCGTACTGGATGGCGAATTCGATCAACTGCGCAAACTGCAGGTCCTTCTTCTTGCCGAAGCCCACGTTGCCCGGATTGATGCGGTATTTGGCCAGCGCCTCGGCGCAGGCCGGTTCGGCCGTGAGCAGCTGGTGGCCGTTGTAGTGGAAGTCGCCGATCAACGGCACTTCGATGCCCATCATGCGCAGCTTCTCGACGATGCGCGGGATGGCCGCTGCCGACTCGGCATTGTTCACGGTCAGGCGCACCATTTCCGAGCCGGCCCGCCACAACTCGGCGACCTGCTTGACGCTGCCGGCGATGTCGGCAGTGTCGGTATTGGTCATCGACTGGACGACCACCGGATGGCCTCCGCCCACAATGACGTTACCGACCTTGACGGCCTGGGTGATGCGGCGCGGCCAGGCGCTGGCATCGGCGGGGGGACTTGGGCGGGTGACGGCGTCGTACATCGCGCTATTTTAGCCTGTCCGCCGTCCGCTCACAGCTGAAGCGCTGCACGCGGCCCCTCCCCGCCCGGATGCGACGGTTTGTCGCAGGCCACCACCCCGACGAGCGCATAGCATTGCCGTGATGAATACCTCCGACGCCTCCTTCCTGCGGACCCTGTGCAGCCTGCGCTGGCTGGCCACCGCCGGCCAGGCCGCCACCATCCTGGTCGCCAGCGGGCTCATGGGCCTCACCCTGCCGCAGGAGCCGCTCTGGGCCGGGGTGGCCGCGCTGGCGGTGTTCAACCTGTATGCGCAGTTGCGGGTGGCGCACCGCGGCGCGGTCAGCCCGGCCACCGAGTTCGGCCACATCCTGGTCGATGTGACGGTGCTGACCTGGATGGTGGGCTGGAGCGGCGGCATCGCCAACCCGTTCGGTTCGCTGTTCCTGGTGCTGATCGCGCTGGCCGCGCTCGCCCTGCCGCTGAGCTGGGCGATGGCGGTGGCGGCGGCCTGCGTGGCCGGCTACGTCATCAGCGCCGCATTCGGCTTGCCACTGCCGTACGGCGGCTTCGACCCGTTGACCCTGCACATGTGGGGCATGGCGGCCAACTTCCTGCTTTCCACCGTGGTGGTGCTGGTGTTCGCCACCCGGCTGGCGTTGTCGCTGCGCGAGCGCGAACGCGAGATCTCCACACTGCGCGAGCGCTTTGCACGCAACGAAGGCATCGTGGCGCTGGCCACGCATGCCGCCTCGGTGGCGCATGAGCTCAACACCCCGCTGGCGACGATGACCCTGCTGGCCGACGACATCGCCGACCAGTGCGATCAGGTCGAGCTGCGCGAAGACCTGGAAACCCTGCGCGAGCTGTTGGTGCAATGCCACGAGCGCGTGCTTGCGCTGGCCGCACCGGCCGACAACGGCCATCTCAGCCGCGAGGTGGCGGTGCGCGATGTGCTGGAACAGTGGCGCCTGGTGCGCCCGACCATCGAGCTGCGCCGCAATGAAGACGCGCCGCTGCGGCTGATGCTGCAGCCCGGCGTGAGCCACCTGTTGATGGTGCTGCTCAACAACGCCGCCGATGCCGGCGAACGCGCCGGCCGGCCGCTGATCGACCTCACCCTGCGCGTGGAAGACGACCAACTGGTCGGCGAAGTGCGCGACTACGGGCTGGGCTTCGACACCTCGCAGGCGATGTTGCCGGGCACCTTGTTCAACAGCGGCAAGCCCGACGGCATGGGCGTGGGACTGGCCCTGTCGCATGCCACCGTCGAGCGGCTGCAGGGTGAACTGTGGATGCTTCCCGCCGAAGGCAGCGGCGCCCGCGTCGGTTTCCGCCTGCCGCTCTCCGAACACGAGGCCCTTGCATGAGCACTCCCATCCGCACCGGCCTGCTGGTCGACGACGACACCCTGTATCTGCGCACCTTGCAACGCAGCCTCGCCCGCCGCGGCGTGGAAACGCTCACCGCCACCGATGCGGCCAGCGCCTTGTCCACCGCACGCAGCGCGCTGCCGGACTTCGCCTTGATCGATCTGAAGCTGGGCCACGACTCGGGATTGAACCTGATCCAGCCGCTGCGCGAGATCCGCCCGGACATGCGCATCCTGCTGGTCACCGGGTACGCGAGCATCGCCACCGCGGTGGAGGCGATCAAGCTCGGCGCCGACGACTACCTGCCCAAGCCAGCCAACATCCCCACCATCATGCGTGCGCTGGGCGAAGAGGACGACGACCTGCCCGATCCGGACGAAGAAGAAACCGCGCAGGAAATGATGACCCCGCTCAGCCGCCTGCAGTGGGAGCACATCCAGCAGGCGCTGCACGAAACCGGCGGCAACGTGTCCGCCGCCGCGCGCCTGCTGGGCATGCACCGCCGCTCGCTGCAGCGCAAGCTCACCAAGCGCCCGAGCCCGGGACCGCAGCGCGAGCCCGGGCGCTGAGCGCCTGGTGTGCCTGCTGCGGTTTCGGCAGGCTTTCGCAAAGACGTTGCGCGGCTGCCTCTGCATGGGTGATCGTTCGCCGCGGCTCATGGATGACAGCGCGTCAGTCATTGTCGTTGCGCTGAAGCACAGCCGACGTTGCATACACAGCGCAGTCGTCGAACGCCCTATCTAGGCTGCCAGCCGATTGCTTACGCGCTCTGCAACCGCCTAGAGCTCTGTAACCACGCTACAGCGCCTCAGCGAACACACTGCCCGAAACGCAGCAGACGCGATGATCCTTGCAGGCACATCGCGCCCCGCCGCAAAACCACCGATGCATCACTCCATCGCCCGCACGCGCGCACCGAACACCCGCGCACGGCGCGAGGTCGCGGCAATGCCGTCCGGGCCCTGAATCAGGCTGCGTCCCCAACTGCTCAAACGCGCAGGATCCCAACCGAGCACGATATCCAGCGACTGCGTGCTGCTGTCGTTGCCCGACCACGACCAGCCGAGATAGCCCACGCCGTACTCGCGCGCGCGGTGCATGATCGCCGCCTCGTCCACGGGCGCGCCGCGATGATCGGCGCCGAACTCGCCCACCACCAGCGCAAGATTGTTGCTGCGGAAGGTGCGCAGGTAGCTGTCCACCACCGCGTCGCTGCCGAACACCTCGTACATGTGCACGCTGAAAATCAGGTTGCGGCGGCTGTCGCGCGCCAGCAACGCCGCCGCGTTGTCGCGCATGTAGAACTGCCAGTCCTGGCCCCAGTTGGGCGCATCCACCATCAGCGCATGCGTGAGCCCGGCGCCACGCAGCGTGGCGATCGCATTGGCGTGGCCGTTGACCCATTCGCTGGCACTGAGCTGATTGCCGGAGGGCTCGTTGCCGATGTTGATGATCACGTAGTCTTCCTGGCCCACCAGCGCAGTGCGCACGCTGGTCCAGTAACTGGCGGCATTGGCCAGGCTGCCGGCGGCGCCGTCTTCGCCATAGCCGGTGGTGTCGTGCACCTCCAGCATCGCGATCAGCCCCAGGGCCTTGCAGCGCGCGATGATGCGCGCCACCTCGGCCTCGGGCGTGCGGTTCCAGCGGTGGCCGGAACTGAGCACCACCCGCACGCTGTTGGCACCGGTGGCCGCAATCTGCGCCAGCGCGGCATCAGTGCGATCGGCAAACCAGGCATGCGGCAGGTTGATGCCGCGCAGGATCAAGGTATTGCCATTGGATTCCTTCAGCTGTGTGCCCGACACGGACAAGCCGGCGTGCGCGGATGAGGCCAGCACCAGGCCGGCAAGGATCAGGACCAGGCGTTGCGCCAGGCGAGGAATGGTGTTCATGCTCGGCTCCAGACAAGGTGGACGCCGCAGACCGGCGTCCGCGGACAGCGCGCATCGGGCGTGCGCCAAGACCGTGCCAACCCGCGACGCAGGCGATCGCAGCGCGGGTCACAGAACCGACAACAGGTACAGATCAGGACAGAGCGCGCAGATCCGCATCCAGCGTGCTGGTAACGTTATCTCGTGCGTGTCCGGGCGCCACGCGCTTGTCGGGAACTGCGGGGAAACCTGCGGCATCGCAGGCACAGCGCACCCGACCCCGTCTGCGCCCTGCCGTGGTGCAGCGCAGTGATTCGGCCGCCAGTGCTGCGCGGAGTGTCGAATGCAGCGTGCCGATTGCCGCGCTGCACCACTCGCATGCGCGGCCAACTGAACGGCGCCAGTCGCGCGTGATCAAGTCGCCGCGCTCGAGGCCGATACGGGCACATGCATTCCACGCCCGCCCCTGTCGCCTCCCCCCTCCCGTCTGCGCTCGATGAAGCGGCACGGCTGGCGGTCCTGCACGGTCTTTGCCTGCTGGACTCGCCGCCGGACCCGGTGTTCGACACCATCGCCGCCATGGCCGCACGCATGCTGGGGACCGAGATCGCCCTGGTCTCCTTGGTGGACGAACACCGCCAATGGTTCAAAGCCCGCGTCGGCCTGGAAGCGCCTGAGACCCCGCGCGAACATGCCTTCTGCGCGCACGCGCTGCGCTCCGATGACGTCCTGGTGATTCCCGATGCCTTGCTGGACCCGCGCTTCTGCAACAACCCGCTGGTACTGGGTGCGCCGCATATCCGCTTTTACGCTGGCGCACCGCTCAAGCTGCGCGATGGCCACACCATCGGCACGCTGTGCGTGATTGGCACCAGCCCGCGTGCCGGGCTGGATGCGGAGCAACGCATCCAACTGGAAGGCCTGCGCGACCTGGCCGTGCTGCGGGTCGAAAACCTGCGCAGCAGTACCTACCGCGATGGCCCCACCGGCCTGCCCAACCGCGCGCGCTTCAGCGAAGACCTGGACGCGGTATTGCTGCAACGCACGGCCGATTCCGCCGCCACCGCGATCGCGGTGGACCTGTGCGGCAGCGATTATTTCCGCGACATGGTCAAGGCGCTGGGCTGGGATTACGCAGACGGCTATGTGGCGCTGGCCTACAAGCGTTTGATCAGCAAATTGCCGGCCGGCACCGCCTTGTACCGGCTGGATACGACCACCTTCGCCTTCATGGTCACCACCGCCGACCCGCTACGCCTGAGCGCGCTGTGCAGCAAGATTTCCAAGGGGTTCGTGGCGCCGCTGGAGCACCAGGGCATTCCGCACACTGCGGTCGCCTCGATTGGCGCGGTGCTGCTGGAAACCAGCTACGGCGCCGCCGACACGCTGCGCTCGCTCACCACCTCGGTGGATGTCGCCCGCGAACATTGCCTGACCTGGAGCCTGTACGAGCGTAAGCACGACGTGGTCCAGCGCAACACCTTCCGCCTGCTGGCCGCCCTGCCCGCCGCGCTGGCCAGCAGCAATCAGCTGCGCCTGCACTACCAGCCGCGCGTGGATCTGCACGATCACCGCTGCGTGGCGGTGGAAGCGCTACTGCGCTGGCAGCACCCGATGATCGGCCCGGTGATGCCGTCGGACTTCATTCCGATGGCTGAAAAAACCGCGCTGATCAACCGCATCACCGCCTGGGTGATCGACCAGGGCATCGCCCAGGCCGCACGCTGGCAACAGCAGGGCCTGGACTTCAACCTGGCCTTGAACGTGTCGGCCGCCGATCTGGATCAACCCGGTTTCGTCGGGTTGCTGCGCCGCGGCCTGGACCGCCACAAGCTCGACCCGCGCCGGCTGGAGATCGAATTCACCGAAAGCGCGATGATCCGCCACCCCGAGCATCTGTCCGAGCAACTGGCGGCCGTTGCCGCGCTGGGCGTGCATATCGCCATCGACGACTTCGGCACCGGCTACAGCAATTTCAGCTACCTCAAACAACTGCCGGCCAGCTCGCTGAAGATCGATCAATCCTTCGTTCGCTCGCTGCCAGACAGCCGCACCGACCGCACTTTGGTGCCGGCGATGATCCAGCTCGGTCACAGCCTGGGCCAGCGCGTGGTGGCCGAAGGGATCGAGTCGGCGCAGGCGTACGCACAGCTGCGCAGCTGGGGCTGCGACGAAGGCCAGGGCTACTGGATTGCCAAACCGATGCCTGCCGCCGCGCTGGAAGCTTGGTTAGAGACACCGTGGTACCAACGCGCCACCGACGCTGCCCCGCCAGCACCGCAACTGGAAGCCGTGCGCCTCTGAGTGACGGCGCCCAAACGCAACGCGGCGCAGAGAGTACTCTCCGCGCCGCGTTAATTACTGCCTGCAATGTGCGCTGGCGCTTACCAGAACACCGCGTACAGCGCGATCAGGATCGCAACCACGCCCACCGCACCGATCTTGAAGCCCAGCGTGGTGCCGTAGGCCACGTCCTTGGTGCGGATCAGATCGCGTGCCTGCGTGGCCGGTGTCAGGAGCGACACCACCACCGCCAGCACCAGCGCGGCGACGAACACCACGCCGATGCGGTCCATGAAGGGCAGTTCCGGCCACAGGATCTTGAGCGCGAACGACAGCACCACCGAGCCGATCGCCGCAGTCAATGCGCCAGCTTCATTGGCACGCTTCCAGAACAGCCCCAGCATGAAGATCACCACCACACCGGGGGTAAAGAAGCCGGTGAATTCCTGGATGAACTGGAAGCCCTGGTCGAAGTTGCCCAGCAACGGCCGTGCGGTGAGGATGCCGATCAGCACCGAGACGCCGGCAACGATGCGACCCACGCGCACCAGCTGTTTCTGCTCGGTCTGCGGGCGGAACTTGGCGTAGAAATCCAGGGTAAAGATCGTCGCCACCGAATTGATCTTCGACGCCAGCGAGGCCACGATCGCGGCCACCAGCGCGGCAAACACCAGGCCCAGGATGCCGGTCGGCAACAGCTGCATCATGGTGGGGTACGCCTGATCAGGCTTGGCCAGATCCGGTGCCAGCACCACTGCGGCAATGCCTGGCACCACGATCACCACCGGCATCAGCAGCTTCAGGAAGGCCGCGAATACCATGCCCTTCTGCGCTTCACCGATGTTCTTGGCGGCCAGTGCGCGCTGGATGATGTACTGGTTGAAGCCCCAGTAGCTGATGTTCATCACCCACAGCCCGCCCAGCAGCACGCTCAGGCCAGGCAGATCCTTGTAGAACGGGTTGTCCTTGCTGAGGATCATGTGGAAGTGCTCCGGGTGCGCACTCCACAGCTGCTTGAAGCCGGCCAGCACGCCAGCGCCATCGCCGATGCGCGACAACGTCAGGCCGGTCACCAACAGGCCGCCCAGCACCAGCAAGGTGACCTGCACGATGTCGGTCAGGGCCACCGCCTTCAAACCGCCGTAGAGCTGATACACCAGCGCGAATACGCCGATCAGGGTCAGTGCCAGGGTCTGGTCCATACCGGTGACCTGGCTGACCGCGATCGAGCCCAGCCACAGGATCGAGGTGAGATTGACGAACACGTACAGCAGCAGCCAGAACACCGCCATCAGCGTGCGAATCCACTTGCCGTAACGCTGCTCCAGGAACTGCGGCATGGTGTAGATGCCATTGCGCAGGAAGATCGGCAGGAAGAACTTTCCCACGATCAGCAGCGTCAACGCCGCCATCCACTCATAGGAAGCGATGGCCAGGCCGATCGCATAGCCGGAACCGGCCATGCCGATGATCTGCTCGGCAGAAATATTCGCTGCGATCAGCGAAGCGCCGATCGCCCACCAGGGCAGCGACTTGCTGGCCAGGAAGTAGTCTTCGGCACTCTTGCTGTGCCCGGCCTTCTCGCGCGACACCCACTGCGCGAGCACGAAGATGCCGGCCAGATACACCAGCACGATCACGATATCCAACGTCGCCAAACCCACTGCACTCTCCTGTCTGGCTCTGGGGTGTGCGCCGCCGATCGGGCAAGCCTGCAGCGTGCCGCCGCCACGCACTTAAGTGCGTAGCGTCAGCGCGGCGAACCGCGGCTGCAGGCCATCCCGGCCATTCGACGACACCGCTCCCCGCGGCGGCTGTTGACACCACCTGCAACGGTGGCCGCTGTCGTGCACCGCCACGGTGGCGGTGCACGTGTTGCTTCAGCGCAGCAGTGGGTGGCCCTGCGGCCAGCCACTGCGGCTGGACTTACTTGACCGGGCAGTCGACCGTGACTTCGGCTTCGTTGAGTGCGCCCAGCGCAATCTTGGATACCGCGATGTCCAGCGCCGCGGCGCTTTCAATGCTGGCGACCTGGGTCAGCTTGGTCACGTCGGCGCCGGCTACCGCAAAGCACTTCAGCGGGATGCCCACCACCTTCCACTGGCCCTGTGGCAACGCGGCCAGGGTCTTCTGCGCATCCACACGGCCGCCGCACTTTTCGCCACAGCCCACACCCAGCCACACCGGCGCGGTCACCGCGCTGTCGCGGCGCAGGGTCAGCTGCAACTGCACGTCGCCGTTGCTTTCGCGCGACACATCCACCGGCTTGCCGGACACCAGCAGCACGCTGGAGGCCTTGGCACCGGACCACTGCAGGCGGCGCGCATCTTCCTGCGCCTTGTGGTCCACCGCGCTCATCTTCAGGCTGCCATCGGACAAGCCCACCGGCAGCGTGGTCGCCGGCATGTTGGCCTGGCCGGCGTTGGACAGCTGCATCGCAATGCCGAGCGCCGGCTTGCCGCGCACGAAATACACCCCGCCCACCGACTGCTCACCGGAGACGCCAGACTCCTCCGGCAGCGCAGCCAGATCGCCCTTGTCCGCGTAGGTCAGGCCGAAGCCGAACTTGAACTGCGGGTCGTAGTCCTTCTGGCCGACGTTGTTGGCGAACTGCACCGCGGTCTTGGGCCAGGAGAAGCTCAGCTTGCCCTTGAAGTCGTTCTGCACGCTGCCATCGGACTTGCGCAGCAGCACGTCGGCAATGCCCTCGCCTTCGGAGCCCGGCAACCACGCGGCGACGAATGCATCGGCCACGTTGATGTACTGGTTCATCCACAGCGGGCGGCCGCTCAGGAACACCGCCACCACCGGGATGCCTTCGGCCTTGAACTTCTTCAGCAACGCCAGCTCGCTGTCGTCGCCCGGCTTGTACAGCAGCGTGGCGATGTCGCCCTGGAATTCGGCATACGGGTTCTCGCCGAACACCACCACGGCCACATCGGGCTTGGTCTTGTAGGCGCCATCCACGGCGAGCTCGGCGCTGCCGCCGGCTGCGGTGATCTGCTTGTTCAGGCCTTCCCAGATGGTGTTGCCGTTCGGGTAGTCGCTGCGCTTGGTGCCGGTGCCCTGCCAGTTCAGCGTCCAACCACCGGACTGTTTGCCCATGTCGTTGGCGCCGTCGCCGACCACCAGCACGCGCTTTTTCGGATCCAGCGGCAGGACGCCGGCCTGGTTCTTCAGCAGCACCAGCGACTCACGCACCGCCTGGCGCGCAATGGCGCGGTGCTCGGGCGCGCCCAGCAGCTCGAACTTGCCGCCGAGTGGGCGCTTGGACGGCTTGCCGGCTTCCAACAGGCCCAGGCGCAGCTTGACGCGCAGGATGCGGCGCACCGCATCGTCCAGGCGTTCCATCGAAATCTGGCCGGACTTCACTGCGGCCAGTTCGGTCTCGTAGATGCCCTTCCAGCTGTCGGAGGCCATCGCCATGTCGACGCCGGCAATGAACGAGGCCGGGCAGTTCTCGTTGGTGCAGCCCTTGACCTGACCATGGCCATTCCAGTCGCCAACCACGAAACCGCCGAAATTCATGCGGCCCTTCAGCACGTCGGTCAGCATGACCTTGTTGCCGTGCATCTTTTCGCCGTTGAAGCTGTTGAACGAGGCCATCACCGTCTGCGCACCAGCGGCAATCGCCGGCGGGTAACCGGCGGCGTGGATGTCGCGCATGGTGGCTTCGGACACCTTGGTATCGCCCTGGTCCTTGCCATCGGTGGTGCCGCCGTCGCCGACGAAATGCTTCACCGACGAAATCACATGGCTGCCGTCCAGGAACTGCGGCGTGCCCGGTACGCCCTGCACACCCTCGACCATCTTGCCGGCGAAGCTGGCCACCACGTCCGGCGACTCGGAATACCCTTCGTAGCTGCGGCCCCAGCGGTCGTCCTGCGGCACCGCCACGGTGGGCGCGAAGGTCCACTCCATGCCGGTGACGCGGGTTTCGGCGGCGGTGACTTCACCGATCTTCTTGATCAGGTCCGGGTTGCGCGTGGCGCCCAGGCCGATGTTGTGTGGGAACAGCGTGGCGCCGACGATGTTGCTCTGGCCGTGCACCGCATCGATACCGAAGATGATCGGAATCGCATTGCCACCCTTGGAGGTGTCCATCGACGCTTCATAGAACGCGTCGGCCAGCTTCAGCCACTCGGCCGGCTTGGCGTCGTACTTGCCGCCCGGGTCGGAGTTGCCACCGGCCAGCACCGAACCGATGCGGTACTTGCGCACATCGTCCGGGGTCATGCTGGCGATGTCGCCCTGGATGGTCTGCGCGACCTTTTCCTCGACGCTCATCTTGGCCATCACGTCGCTGATGCGCTGCTCCAGCGCCTGGTCCTGGGAGAACGGCCACTTCGGCGACGGCCACTGGTCCGGATGGATGGTGGTGGAGGTCTCGGCCGGTGTTGCCGCCGGGGCAGTCGTGTCGGCCGCAGCGGTGGACGTGGCGTCCTTGCCTTGGCAAGCAGCCAGCATCAGCACCGCAGCAGCGGTAGCCAGGGAGAGGGCGCGGCGCGCAACGGGCGCGGCGGTACGACGAAGCAGCATGTCCAAGATCCGGGTCTCCAGGTGGTTCTCCTGCCGCAATGCAAGCGCCGCAGGCCTTTAGGCGGCGTACGCTCACGTGATTCCCCTACCCTGTCAACCGTGCTTGCCCGTATGCCAAATCACGGGGAACTTATCGGACAGGGCTATAGCGTTGGAATACCGACAGCCGCAGTCAAACCGCGGAAAATCGCCGAATCCGGTGCCACGTCTGCGCCGACGCGCCCGCGCACTTTGCTGCATCGCACCACTGGCGCGCGCGCGCAGTGCGCAGCCGTCGACCCGTACTGCCCAGCCCGCACCACGCATCAGCTCGCTAATCTGAAACACAGCCAACGGGTGAGCCCGCCGTCAAACAAGTGTCATCTGGGCGACCTAGCGTGACCGGCTTGCCGATGCGCGCGACGCATTGCCATTGCCGTCATTGCCTGGAGTTTCGATGTCTGCCTCCCCCGATCCCCTCCGCCGCCGCGCCCTGCAATTGCTGGCGTCAGTTCCTCTGCTGCCGCTGGGCAGCGCCAGCGCCGCAGCGCTGCAGCAACTCGGCGGTGCCGCATTGGCTGCGCGCCCGCTGCGTCTCTCGGAAAACCCCGCGCGGCTGGTCTCGGCCACTTTCCACGGCATGCCGGCACCCACCCTGGCCAACCCGGCGGCAATGGCCACCACCACCGTCGGCTCGGCACTCACCGTGGCCCGGCATGACGGCAGCAGCCAGCGCTACGCCCTGGCCTATCACCCGTTCTTCGTCACCGGCGACCAGGTGCCCGATGGTCACGGCGGCACCGTGCTGGCCGGCGGCTATTACGACATCCAGCATCGCCCCATCATCGACCGCTCCAAACCCGGTGCCGAGCGGCCGTTCTTTTCCGATTGCCCGGATGGGTCGTCGCTGCTCACCCTGCCCAATGCCAAGGTCGCAGGCGTCAAAGGCAACACGGTGTTTGCGGTGGTGCAGTTCGAATACACCACCCGCGACCAGGCCGGCAACGACACCAACCGCCACCTGCCCGCACCGATCGCCGTGCTCACGCTCGACCAGGACCCGGCGACCGGCAAGCTGTCACTGGTGAAATACCACAACGTCGACACCGCCCCCGTCCACGGCCTGTGGACCACCTGCGGCGCCAGCCTGTCGCCGTGGAATACGCATCTGTCCAGCGAAGAGTACGAACCCGACGCCACCGCGCTGGCCGGCAATACGCAGTTCCGCAGCTACAGCACGCATCTGTATGGCGACCCGGAACGCGCCAACCCGTACCACTACGGCCACCTGCCGGAGATCACCGTGCACCCGGACGGAACGGGGAGCGTGCACAAGCACTATTGCCTGGGCCGCATCTCGCACGAGCTGGTGCAGGTGATGCCAGACAAGCGCACCGTGCTGATGGGCGACGACGCCACCAATGGCGGGCTTTTCATGTTCATCGCCGATCGCGAGGCCGACCTGTCGGCCGGCACGCTCTATGTCGGCAAGTGGCACCAGACCTCCGGCGTCGGCCCGGGCGCGGCCACGTTGAGCTGGATCAAGCTGGGCCACGCCACCAGCGCCGAGATCGAAGCCCTCGCCGACCGCCTCACCGCCGCCGACATTCTCGACGTGCACCTGAGCGACCCAGGCGATGCCACGTTCACCAAGATTCCCTTCAACGGCACCTACAACTGGATCCGCATCAAGCCGGGCATGGAGAAGGCGGCCACCTACCTGGAAACCCATCGCTATGCTGCGCTGGCCGGCGGCAGCCTGGGCTTCACCAAGCTCGAAGGCACCACCGTCAACGCGCGCGACAAGATCGCCTACATGGCGATGTCCTACATCGTCACCAGCATGCTCAACGGCTCGGGCGACGTGAAGGTGGAAGGCCCGCAGTCCGGCGCGGTGTATGCGCTCAACCTGCGTGGCGGGCGCCGCGACACCAAGGGCGCACCGATCCACAGCGAATGGGTGCCGATCGACATGGCTGCGCCTGCCGCGCTGACCGGCCACGACCTCGCGCAGGCCGACGGGCTGGGCAACCTGGCCGACCCGAACCGGCTGGCGAATCCGGACAACCTCAAGTTCTCCGAGTCGCTGCGCACGCTGTTCATTGGCGAAGACAGCAGCCTGCACGTCAACAATTTCCTGTGGGCCTACAACGTCGACAGCGGCACGCTGACGCGCCTGCTCTCGGTGCCGGCCGGCGCCGAATCCACCGGCCTGCACGCGGTCGACCAGATCCATGGCTGGACCTATGTCATGAGCAATTTCCAGCATCCCGGCGACTGGGAAAGCCCGCTGCACGACACCGTCAAGGCCACGCTGGATCCACTGGTGCGCGCCAACTACAAGGATCGCTTCGGCGCTGCGGTGGGCTACCTCACCGGTGACCCGGTGGCGGTGCAGTTGAGCAAGGCGTAAGCCCATCTGGCGTGCCGCTCGCAGCGACCGAAAGGCGTTGCGAGCCGCACGCCATTAAGACACGCCGCGCGCCTCCAGTGCCGTCATCACAACGGGTTTTGCCCAGTCGGGCACCTGCGCCAGTTGCTCGGCGGTGGCCGGGTAATGCAGCCCGGCGTGATCAAGCTCCAGTACCAGCAGCGGTTCCACCTGCCCGGCCGCATCGGCCGGCGCGCTGTTGTCGGACACATGCAGCACCGCCAGATGCGGCAACAACGTAATCAGGTTGGCGCGCGATGCATCAAAGCGCTCGCGGATCTTGTGCTCGGCAATCGCATGGCCACCTGCTGCCACCCGCGCCGCGACGCGTTGCACATGCAGCTCCACGCTCGACAAGCCGCAAAACCACACCGCGATGCGGTGCTGCGCACAGGCGTCGAGCAACAGACGCGGGATTGTCTGCGCGCCCAGCGTGGTTTCGAAGGCATAGTCGTGGCCCTCGTCCATTGCACGGCGCAGCCGCCGCACGCCTTCCTCCCAGGCCTGCACATTGGCCTCGTCCAGCGCCCAGCCCTGCTCCACCCATTGCCGGGTGAAGGCGTCCGGGTTGAACCAGGTGGCGCCATCCTCCTGCAGCAAGCTGCCCAGCAGCGAATGGCTCAAACGCAACGGGGCCCGAAGGCCCCGTCACTCAACACACCGACGATTGCAGCCGCGCTTAGCCGCGCAGCTTGGCCAACAGCTCGCGCGTGACCGGGTCGGCCACATCGGCAGCCTCGCCCTTCAGCGCTGGCAGCAATTGGCTGGCCAACTGCTTGCCCAGCTCGACACCGAACTGGTCGAACGCGTTGATGCCCCACATCACCGACTGCACGTACACGCTGTGCTCGTACATCGAGATCAGCGCACCCAGCGCCTGCGGAGTGAGTGCATCCAGCAGGATCACCGTGCTCGGGCGACCGCCGGGATAACTGCGGTGCGGGTCGCTGCTGTCCTGGCCATTGGCCAGCGCCTCGGTCTGGGCCAGCACGTTGGCCATCAGCGCGACATGGTTTTCTGCGTACGGGTCGTCGTTGTGCACGGTGCCGATGAAATCGGCCGGCACCACGCTGGTGCCCTGATGCAGCGCCTGGAAGAAGCTGTGCTGCACATCGGTGCCGGCACCACCCCACCACACCGCCACGGTGTCGCTGTCCACGGCCGAGCCGTCCAGCTTGACGCGCTTGCCCAGGCTCTCCATCACCAGCTGCTGCAGATACGCCGGCAGCAAGGCCAGGCGCTGGTCGTAGGTCATCACCGCATGCGTGGCGCTACCGAGCAGATTGCGGTTCCACACCGCGGTCAGCCCGTGCAGCACTGCCACGTTTTCTTCCAGCGGCGTGTTGAGCGCATGCGCGTCAAACTGCGCGGCACCGTCGAGCAATTGCTCAAAGCGCTCGAACCCGATCGCCAGTGCAATCGGGAAACCGACCGCCGACCACAGCGAATAACGGCCGCCCACCCAGTCCCACATCGGCAGCACGCGGCTTGGCGCAATGTCGAACGCCTTGGCGGCACGTTCGGGATTGGCACTCACTGCGTACAGGCGCTCACTGCCACCGAGCCACGCATGCAGAATGCTGCCGTTGAGCAGGGTTTCCTGGGTGCCGAAAGTCTTGGAAATGAGGATGCCGGCGGTCCGTGCCGGGTCCAGCGTTGCCAGGGTGCGCTGCATCGCCGCGCCATCGACGTTGGAAACGAAATGCACCCGGAAACGCGCACCGGACGGTGCACGCAATGCATCGGCGACCAGACGCGGACCCAGATCCGAACCCCCGATGCCGACGCTGACAATGTCGGTGACATCGGTGCCTTCCAGCTGCTGGATCAGCGCGCCCATGCGCTGCCGGACCTCAGTAGCGGTGGCGTATGCATCGGATGCGACCGGTGCATCGGTGAGATCACCACGCAGCGCGGTGTGCAGGGCGGCGCGCTGTTCGGTGACATTGACCTGCTCGCCACGGAACAGCCGCTGGAACGCGCCTGCCAGGTCGCGCTCGCGTGCGATTGCAAACAGCGCATCGAGCGCGGCGCGGTCGTATTTCTGCCGCGCGAAGTTGAAATACAACGGACCGACTTGCCGGGCGTACTGCGTGGGCCGCTGGGGCTCTGCGGCAAGCAATGCGGGGATGGCAGCGCCGCGCAGGCGCTGGGCGTGGGCGTGAAGCGCGTCGAATCCGTTGGTGTGTGTCATGCGGCCTGAGTGGGGATGCTGTGGTTGGTGTGGGAGATCGCGTTGTGCGCGTCCACATATACCAGATTGGGCTTGAAGGTCTTGGCTTCGTCTTCGCTCATGCTGGCGAACGCGGCCACGATGATCAGATCGCCCACCTGCACGTGACGCGCGGCGCCGCCGTTGAGCGAGATGATGCCGCTGCCTTGTTCGGCACGGATGGCATAGGTGCTGAAACGCGCACCATTGGTGACGTCCCAGATGTGGACCTGTTCGAATTCGCGGATGCCGGTCGCTTCCAGCAGCAGGCCGTCGATGGCGATCGAGCCCTCGTAGTTGAGCTCGGAGTGGGTGACGGTGGCGCGGTGGATCTTGGCTTTCAGCAGGGACAGGTGCATGTGGCTACAACGCAAAGGAAAGCCGGCATTTTAGCGGAAAGTGCAGGCATCGACCGGCCAGCAGCGCAGCCGGTCGTGAGGGCTTCAGGCCGGCCGCGCGCGCGGCCTCAGAATTCCAGATTGTCGATCAGCCGGGTGCTGCCGATCCGGGCAGCGATCAGCGCCACGCGTGGGCCGGCTGCCGGGTTGCTGGCACCGTCGTCGGGCTCGCTCAGATCAGGCAGGCGCAGCGCGGTGTAGTCGACACGGAAACCCACCGCTTCCAGTGCCTGGGTTGCCGCCGCCTCGACCTGCAGGCGCGGCACGCCGGCGGCATGGCTGTCGCGCATCTGCAGCAGCACCTTGCGGATCTGTGCCGAGATCGGGCGATCGTCGGCCGACAGATACTGATTGCGCGAGCTCATCGCCAGGCCATCGGCCTCGCGCACGATGCTGCCGCCCAGGATTTCGATCGGAAACGCCAGGTCGGCCACCATCTGCCGGATCACCGCCAGCTGCTGATAATCCTTCTTGCCGAAGGCAGCCACGTCCGGCTGCACCTGATTGAACAGACGCGCCACCACCGTGCAGACGCCATCGAAGTGGCCCGGCCGGCAGACGCCTTCGAGCACGTCGCTGACACCGGGTGCATGGATCGGCGTGGCTAGCGCGGTCCCGAGCGGATACATGGTATCCACGTCCGGCAACCACAGCGCGTCGCACCCGGCATCCTCAAGCCCACGCATGTCGGCTTCGGGCGTCCGCGGGTAGCGTGCGAAGTCTTCATTGGGGCCGAACTGGGTCGGATTGACGAACACGCTGGAGACCACGCGGTCGGCGTACTGGCGCGCCAGCATCACCAGCGAATAGTGCCCGGCGTGCAGGTTGCCCATGGTGGGCACCAGCGCCACGCGCAGCCCCTCGCGCTTCCAGCCGGTGACCAGTGCGCGCAGCGCCGACAGATCGGTAATGGTCTGGATCATGCGGCGTACGCGTGCTCGGCGTCGGGAAAGCTGCCATCGCGCACGGCCTGCGCGTAGGCCTGCACGGCGCCCGCCACCGACCCGCCTTCGGCCAGGAAATCCTTGACGAACTTGGGACGGCGATGGCCGCTGTCCAGGCCCAGCATGTCGTGCATCACCAGCACCTGGCCATCGCAGCCGGGGCCGGCACCGATGCCGATCGTGGGCATGCGCAACTCGGCGCTGATCTGCGCTGCGATCGGCGTCGGCACGCATTCGAGCACGATCAGGCTGGCACCGGCATCGACCGCGGCCTGGGCGTCGCGACGCAGCTGTTCGCCGGCTTCGCCACGGCCTTGCACCTTGTAGCCGCCGAAGCGCAGCACCGATTGCGGCGTGAGCCCCAGGTGCGAACACACCGGGATTTCGCGCTCAACCAGGTAGCGGATCACGTCGAGCTTGTGCCCGGCGCCTTCGATCTTGACCATCTCCGCACCCGCCTGCAGCAGCTGGGTGGCGGCATCGAGCGCACGTTCCGGCGTGGCATCGGCCTGGAACGACAAGTCGGCCACCAGCAACGCACGCTCCAGCACGCGGGCCACCGCGGCGGTGTGGTAGACCATGTCGGCCGTGGTCACTGGCAGCGTGGACTCGTGCCCCTGCACCACCATGCCCAGCGAGTCGCCCACCAGGATCAGGTCCACGCCATTGGCGTCGAAGGTGCGCGCAAACCCGGCGTCATAGGCGGTCAACATGACCAGTTTTCGACCGTCGCGCTTGGCCTGCGCCAAGGCGGGCACGGTCCAGGGCTTGCTGTCGGCGTGGCTGCTCATGAACTCATTACGTGGGGTGATAAGCCGGCCATTATCTACCCAATCGGCTCCAGCCCACAGCCATCGACGCCCTGCAGGGCGTGTCGCACTGTTCCATGCCCTGGAATGATCGTCTCCGGGGCGAGCTCGGCCAGCGGCACCAGCGCAAACGCACGGGCACGCAGATGCGGGTGCGGCACCTGCAAACGCGGCAGGTCGATCACCTGCTCGGCATACAGCAACACATCCAGATCCAGGGTGCGCGGGCCCCAGCGCTCGCCGTCGCGACGGTCGCGGCCGAATGCCTGCTCGATCGCCAGCAGCCCGTCCAGCAGCGCCAGCGGCGCCAGCGCAGTGCGCACGGCGGCCACGGCATTGATGAAGTCCGGCTGGTCCTCACGGCCCCAGGCCGGCGTGCGGTACAGCCGCGAAGCGGCGGTCACCGACGACTGCGGCAGCGTGCCCAGCGCGACGATGGCCGCGCGCACGGTGGCCTCGGCCTGGCCCAGGTTGGCGCCCAGGCCGACAAAGGCGGTCAGCACGCCCTACTCGCCTGCGGCGGCGCCGGTACGACGGCGGCGGCGGCGACGCTTGCGCGGTGCCGACTCATCTCCGTCGTGATCGGCCTGCGCGTTCTCGATCGCGTCCACCAGCTCCTGGCCGGACGACTGCTGCGCATCGCGCCAGAACTCGACATCGGCGGCATGGTCGGCCGAGGCGAACTGGCGCAGCACCAGGAAGTCGAACGCGGCCCGGAAGCGCGGGTGCGACAAGGTGCGGAATACGCGCTTGCGCTGGCGCGAGGAGAACCGGGTCTGCAGCAGCCAGATCTCCTGCATCGGCAGCGAAAAGCGACGCGGCAAGGCCACCCGCTCCAGCTGGTGCAAGGTCACCCGATCGGCGGCGCGACGCTGTGCGTCTTCCGGCTGCACGCCCTGCGCCTGCAGCCCCATCAGGGTGCGGCAGAACGCCGGCCACAGCAGCAACGCGAACAGGAACGCTGGCGACACCGGCTCATCATTGGCCACGCGTGCATCGGTGTTGCGCAGGCCTTCCAGCACCATCGCGCGCAAAGCGCCGCTGCGGTTGGATTTGAGCGCGGCTGCACTTTCGGGGAACAGCGCCCCAAGCAAGCCGTAACGCTCCAGGCCCTCGAAACTGGCCACGCCGTGCCCGGACAGGAACAGCTTGAGAACCTCTTCGAACAGACGCGCGGGCGCCGCTTCGGACAACAGCCCGGCCAGGCGTGGGATCGGCTCGGCGGTGCCAGCTTCGATGTCGAAGTTCAACTTGGCCGCCAGGCGCACCGCGCGCAGCATGCGCACCGGATCTTCCTGGTAGCGCAGCTCCGGGTCGCCGATCAACTTCATCAAGCGCGCCTGCACGTCTTCGAAGCCGCCGCAGTAATCGCGCACCGAGAAATCCTCGATCGCGTAATACAGCGCGTTGCAGGTGAAGTCGCGGCGGATCGCATCGTCTTCGATGGTGCCGTAGACGTTGTCGCGCACCAGGCGGCCGTTATCCAGCTCGCGGTCACCGCTGCCGTCATCGATGTTGGCGCGGAAGGTGGCGACCTCGATGATCTCGCGGCCGAACACCACATGCGCCAGGCGGAAGCGGCGGCCGATCAGGCGGCAATTGCGGAACAACGCCTTGACTTCCTCCGGCGTGGCGCTGGTGGCCACGTCGAAGTCCTTGGGGTGGCCGCCGACCAGCAGGTCGCGCACCGCACCACCAACCAGGTAGGCGCCAAAGCCGGATTCGCGCAGGCGGTACAGCACGCGCAACGCGTTGGGGCTGATGTCCTTGCGCGAGATGGTGTGCTGGTCGCGTGGGATGACGCGCAGCGTGAACGGGGATGTAACTGAAGGTTCGATGGTGGCGCTTCCGTTTCGTGTTTCAGGATTGCCCAACGGCTTTTACCTCACTATACTAGCGCGCTGCACAGCTCGCACCAAACGCTCCCTTCGTCTAGCGGTTAGGACGTGGCCCTCTCAAGGCTAAAACAGGGGTTCGAGCCCCCTAGGGAGCGCCAACTTCGTCCTCTGCAGACACGCCAAGGCCCCGCGATTGCGGGGCTTTTGCGTTGTGGGCCGAGAATGCAGGCGATCGAATCAGGGCAGCGTGTGGGCAACGCAGGTGTGGTCGCGGCCGTTATGCAGCGACCGCTGCGATGGCGGCCGCTGCGCCGATTGCCGAGGCCGCCTGCGCAGCAACACGCCGCACCGTACTGCGTGAGAGGTGTTTAACCGCGCTGAGCAAGTACGATGCCGCTCCAGCGCAGCCAGCGCCGATCACCGCATGCGGGCCGGCGCGCGCGCAGGTCATTCCGCCTCAGTCAGATGCAACGCCGTGTGCCTGACCAAGCGCGTGGGCAACACGCGCCTGGCACGAATTGCCGTAGATGCCTGCAGCGCACGTCAGTGGTCTTGCGACTCGGCAATCATGTGGAAGACGTCTGCATCACTGCCAGTTTCGGCAACCGCGTCGTGCGCGTGCAGGCTTTCGAAATGGCGGACCGCCACATGAAATGAGGCATAGCGCTCGGCCAACTCCTTGCGGAGCCGGCGCGCGGCATCTTCCACGTACATCAGGTTGGCACCGTTCAAGCGTGCAAATGCCTGCTCATCAATCCGCCGCACCGCGGCCTGGACCGGCGTGGCCAATGCGCTTTCGCACAAGACCACCAACTCGCGGATGTCGAAACGCTGCACGCGCGCGACCAGATCCACGCGCACCTGCGCCACGCTGCGCTGGCTATGTGGCGTGGCATACGAGCCGTTGCGTTGCAGCCACTGAGCGACATCTTCGACCTGCACTGCGGTCTGTCCGGCGTGCTGTTGCGCGAAGGCCTCGCTCAACAACTGACGCGATAGCGCGGCCGAACACGGACAAGTCGAGGCATACAGCACATCGATCTGCAGACGCATCTCACTGCGCCCCGCCCTGCTCTGTGCGTCGATGCGCACTGGATAGGCACGCCAACCCGCCAGTCCCTCGCTACGCAGTGCCGGCATCCGCAACATCACTTCGAAGGCCAGACTCACCCGCGCCGCACGGCTGCCGCAATCGGCATGGCTGTCGATCATTGCCTGCAGCAACTGCGAGAGCATCGCCGGTGATAGCGGTTGCTCCAGATGCCGATCCAGCAAGCGATACAGCCGTGACATGTGGATACCCTTGAGTTCGGGCCGCGGCAGATCGACCTGCACCTGCGCGCGTGCAGCCACCGTGCCACTCGGCTCGGCCTCGTCCAGGCGCACCGGAATCGCAATGTCCTGCATGCCAACCCAGCGTAAGGGCGCATGCAGCGCGGAAGGTTCGGTGACGGCGATATCGGGAAGCGTGGCGGACATGAAAACCCATGGAAAAAGAAAGGGACGGCCGCACTCAGGCGCGACCGGGAAATGCCTGGAAGTAGTCGTCGATGCCGGCGTGCAGCGTCTGCGCCAGTTCATCCTGATGCGCGTCGCCACAGAGCCGGTTGCAATCGTCGCGATTGCTCATGAAGCCAGTTTCCACAAGCAGTGACGGGATATCAGGCGATTTCAGTACTGCAAACCCGGCCTGACCCACCTGGTCCTGATGCAGTCGTGTGACGTGCTGCAGGCGATCGAGCATCAGCTTGCCGAACTGCAGGCTGCTGGCGATGGTGCCGCTGAGCGACAGGTCGGCCAGCACCTGCGACAACACCGGATTACTCGGCACCCGCAGGCGGCGTGCGCTGTCGCCCATGTCATCGGCCGCGTTCTCGCTATCGGCGATCCAGCGCGCCAATGCCGAGCTGGCGCCGCCTTGGGACAACGCGAACACCGAGGCGCCACGTGCGGCACTGCTGGGCGCGGCATCGGCGTGGATCGACACGAACAGATCGGCGTTGTGTCGGTGCGCGATCATGACGCGCTCATGCAAGGGCACGAAACGATCGTCGCTGCGGATCATGGTCGGCCGGTAACGCGGATCGGCCGCCAGGCGCTGGTGCAGCCGCCCCGCGACTGCCATGGCCACATGCTTCTCGTAGCGCGCATCGGCACTGACCGCGCCGGGATCCTTGCCGCCGTGACCGGCGTCGATGGCAACCACGTAGGGATGCAGGCGGGAGCGCGTGGGCGCAACCGCCGCAACGGCCGGCTCGGTCGGATCGGCTGCGGACAACGACGCAGTGCCGGACACAGCAGCAAGATCGACCACCAGTGCACCATCCTCCCAGCGCGCCGTGGCTGTTAGCGGCTGCGCCAGATCGAGCACCACGCGCAGCCCATCGCCGTGCGGGCCGCTGCGGATGGCAACGACCGCAAGACCGTCAGGCAATGGATCGACCTGCGGTGGTTGCGTCGAAACGCCCGGCAGGTCGATGACCAAGCGCGCTGGATTGGACAGGCTGAAGCTGCGGTAGGCGACCTGGGTAGTCAAAGCGAGCCGAAGTCGCAGCCCCGCATCCTGACGCTGCAGATTGCAACTGCGTAGCAGCGGCTGCGGCTGCGCGTGGACCAAGCGTGGCGACAGCAGCAAGGCTGCACCGACGGTGTGCAACACCTGCCGCCGCCTCATCGGGCCAACCCCGCTGGATCGACGCGGCCACCGCGCCGCTTCGAGCACGGGAGGTTCGGCATGGTGACCAGGCAAACAACACTCTGCGGTAAGGGACGCGACACGGCGTAGCCAGACGAACGATGGAATCAAGTGTTATAAAGTAACACTAGTCGCGCAAATGCAAGCCCGCCACGGCCCGCCAACGCCCTCACGTTCACTTTTACCGAAGAGCACCACGATGTCGCCCGTCATCCCCGACAGCTATACCGCCTGGCGCCACTGCATCGAAGTCGACTGCGCCCAGCCGCTGACAGCCCCTTTCATCGCCCAACGACTCGCCAGCCTGCGCGACCTCGGCGACCACCACACCCAGCAGTTCTTGCTTCGTTGGGGCGAACCTCATCACCGGCGAGTGATTGGATGGTTTGAACGTGCCGGTGGCGAACTCGAGCCGAGCCGCTAAATAGCGCGCTCCAGCACTGCACATCACGCCTGACCGGATAGGTCCAGGTAACGGCGGACGCGGTTGACTGTTCCTCGCTGTTCGGCGGACGGTATGCCGCAGCGATTTTCTGCGACAAACAATCAACAAAATCTGCCATTCAACACGTAACGTGTAAGCGCCTGAATCGCAGGCGGTGTTGCCCCATGCAGGGGGAAGGCAAAATCATGAAGAACTCAAAAAATTGGCTTATGGCTTTTTGCGTCGTTGCTGGAATGCTGTCATCAGGCATGGCAGTGGCTCAGTGCTGTGCCAATGGTGGTGTCGGCGTACATGCAATGACAGGGCTTGGCGAAAGCAATCCCAAGGCAGCCAATCTAACAATGGATCCTTCGCTTGCCATTTATGAACTCCATCGTGATGGAGTGACATATCTCCAGATCAACGACGTAACTGGCGTGGTCCACGCAGTGGTAGCAAGAGTGGACAACGCACTCTGGACCTTGCCGATGGGCAAGGATGTAGAACGTGTCGTGTTGCCGGCTGCAAACAGGATTGCAGCCGGCACGAGTTCAAACAATCCGCCAATGCTTGATTCAACTCAGCGTGATCAAGCACGACTTGTCTACAAAACAAAGAACTTCACGGTATTCAACTGGCGGGAAGCAACTGGGGAACACTGGATAGTCTCCCCCTGACCGCAACGGAGACTGGCTCGGCAACCAGAAAGGTCAGAACCAGCGCATGGCGGCGGCGAAACATGCCGCCATGCGCTTTCAACCGCGCCTTCAGTTCAGCCTCCACATCGATCGAGTCGCTCTTGGCCGCCTCAGCTGACGACGAATCAGCAATTACACGCACCAACACGCCCCTAGCCCCTTTCCCGGTCCAAGCACGAGCCTGGATGAAGTGCCGACTGGCCGGCGGCAAGATCTCCACACAATTGAGAGTACTGCGATAAGCACTCAATTGAAGTTCCAACGATAGCTTCCTGCAGTCACCGCGAAACACGCATTGAAACTGAGACTGGCAGAAACGCTCGAGTGCTGACGAACGCAGAGCCTGATACAGCCCATGCGTCTCGATTTCCAACGGATACAGCGCGGCGACATACTGCTGAAGCAATTGCGACTCAAGGACACTGACTCGTGTCATTTCCATTGCTGCAGAATGCTGCCCTCTCCCCCTCAAATCAGCCACCACATCTTTGCGCATCTTGTTGATCTGAACATTGATGTCAGAGTACTCCAGCACTCGATTGCGTAGCATGCGCTCAGCACTAGAATAGCTGGCTCGGGCTAGAGTGAAGGCGTCATCTCCTGGTTGACTTGAAACCTTATTGCGGGCTGGCTCGCGCAGACGAGCATTGAAAACAAAAAGAACTGTCGTCGTGACCGCATAGAGCAACTGCATACTAAAAACTTGTTGATCAAAAAAACCGATCTGATACACCCGAGGAAGCGAGAACTCAATTGCGAAGCTTGCCAATAGTGACCCTAGAGCACTGCCTTTCCACCCTTGCCTGAAAGTCAACACGACCATTGGCACGAGCATCGCTACCATCAAGATGTTTCGAGTCAATGGCTCTTGCGAGACCCCTAATAAAAAAAACAGACTGAGGATAACAGCCACCGCGATTGCAAGATCTCGCTGGAGACTCAGGCGTACAGGACCATCATTCCAGTTAGCCCATAACATCGCCGGAAGAAGCAAGACCAGCATGCCCAGATAGCTACCTGACCAATAGCGCAACATCAGGTCTAGTACAGGATAAGCCTGCGGTCCACCGAGGGTCGAGTTTAGCACCAAGCTGCATATAGCGTTCCAGAGAGCTATGACAAGAGCAGCAGGAATAAACCATTGCTGGCTTTTAACAATATGAGGAACTTGGTATCGAAGTAGGCCAATCGCCCCAGCAATCAAAGGCGCATGTACGAAGGGACTCAGATATGACCATAACGGATTAAATCCCTGCAATTCGCCCAGCGGAATACGCAAGAACAACATCGCCGCAGCGTCACCTGCCAACAGAAAAGGCCACTCGCGGTAAGGCCGGAACAGCAAAGTGACTACGCGCAACCCAACTGGCAGATACCATTGGTCGATCGACAAGCGCCAAAGCATCAGAAACGCCAAGCAGTAGCACACGCTGATCAGCATGCCCCTAACAAGCTCTTTAGCTACCGCCATACCACCACTCCTTGGTTCCACGATTCGCCCTAGTCTGGAGGGAAACTACCTATTGGAGTATAGCGGTGGCGCACAATTTGCAAGAAGAGCCTGCGCGCTTGCGGGCGGTTATCGCAGTTGAAGACGTGCATTGCACTTTGCTGGTGCGTTGGGCCACGCGGGAATCAGGCCGCCTGATACAGCAGAGGCCAGAGCTGCGGGCAGTTGCCAGGGGCACACACGCCGCATCCAGCCCAACGATGACAGCCAGCTCGACTGAGTCGCTTGCAGCGATGCAGGCATGCGAGACATCGGCAGATCCCGGCGAGATCATCAACGCAGAAGGCCGCGCATTGCGCGGCCTTCTGCGTTTCTCATGCTGATATCAGCACAACGCCGTGATCAGCCCTCCATCTGCTCCAGCTCCTTGCCCTTCGTCTCGTAGACGTACTTGAGCACGAAGAACACCGAGATGAAGGCGGCAACGGTGTAGATGCCGTAGGCGCCGGCAAGACCGATGCTGCCGAGCAGGATCGGGAAGCTGACGGTGATGGCGAAGTTGGAAGTCCACTGCGCGGCGCCGGCGATCGCCAGGCCCGAACCGCGGATCTGGTTGGGGAACATCTCGCCCAGCATCACCCACATCACCGGGCCCCACGAGGCATTGAAGAACACCACGTAGACGTTGGCGGCAACCAGCGCGAGCATGCCCATGGCATCGGACATGGCGAGCTTGCCGTTGGGATCCAGCGAGGCGGTGGCGAAGGCGTAGGTCACCAGTGCCAGCGATACCGCCATACCGGCCGAGCCGATCCACAGCAACGGCTTGCGGCCGATCTTGTCGACCAGCATCACCGTGACCAGACAGGCACCGATGCTGAGGCCGCCGGAGAGCACGTTGATCAGCAAGGCGTCCTGTTCGGAGAAGCCCACCGCCTGCCACAACACCGCGCCGTAGTAGAACACCACGTTGATGCCGACCAGCTGCTGGAACACTGCCAGGCCGACGCCGATCCACACGATCGGGCGGATCTTGCCGGTGGTCTTGCTGATCAGGTCGGAGAACTTGGGCTTGTGCTGGTCGGCCGACATCGAGGCGGAGATTTCGCCCAGCTTGGTCTGCGCGGCCGCGTTACCGTACAGCCGCTTGAGCACCACCAGCGCCTGCTCGCGACGGCCCTTGACCACCAGGTAGCGCGGGCTTTCGGGGATGACCAGCAACAGCAGCAGGAACAACAGCGACGGGATGGCCTGCATCCAGAACATCCAGCGCCAGGCAGCCTGCCCTGCCCACAACGGCTCGGTGGACGCACCGGCAGCATTGGCCAGCAGGTAGTTGCTCAAGAACGCGCAGAACAGCCCGCTGATGATGGCGATCTGCTGCATGGTCGCGAGCCGGCCGCGATAGCGTGCGGAGGCGACCTCGGCGATGTAGGCCGGCGAGATCACGCTGGCCGCGCCTACCGCGAAGCCGCCCATCACGCGGGCAAAGATGAAGAAGCCGGAGCTGTGCGAGGCACCGGCACCGATGGCCGAGAGCAGGAACAGCGCCGCGGAAATGATCAGGACCGCACGGCGGCCCCAGCGGTCGGCCAGGCGGCCGGCAAAGAAGGCGCCGATAGCGCACCCCAGCAGCATCGAGGCGACCTCGAAGCCGGTCTCGGCGGCACTGGACTGGAAGGTCTGCTTGAGCCCGTCGACGGTGCCATTGATCACGCCACTGTCGAAGCCGAACAGAAAGCCGCCGATCGTGGCCACGCAGCTGATCAGGATGATGAAACGGGTGTTCTCGCCGGCATCGGGGGCGCCGTCAATGGAGACACTGGACATGGGTTCACCTGGAAACATGCAAGGGAGCGGTCACGGGGTGACCGCCATCGGCCGGCGACGCAGTGCGCCGCCGGCCACGGGACATCAACGCGTCAGGTACTGATTGATCAGGTTCTCGTAGGCTTCCTGGCGGCCGCTGAGCTGCGTCGGCTCGCCCTTGCCGGCGGCGTACTTGGCCAGCTCCGCCAGCGTGCTGGTGCCGTTGGCAAAGTCTGCGCCTGCGCCGCTGTCGAAGCTGGCGTAACGCTGCGCGCGCCAGGTTTCCAACGGTGAGGAGGTCAACAGCGCGTCGGCCACTTCCAGCCCGCGTGCGAACGCATCCATGCCGCCGATGTGGGCCAGGAACAGATCCTGCGGGTCGGACGATTCACGCCGCACCTTGGCATCGAAATTCAGACCGCCCGGTGCCAGCCCGCCCTGACGCAGCACCACCAGCATCGCGCCGACGGTGTCGTACAGGTCGGTCGGGAACTGGTCGGTATCCCAGCCGTTCTGCGGGTTGCCGCGGTTGGCATCGATGCTGCCAAGCAGGCCGGCATCGCTGGCCACCTGCAGGTCGTGCTCGAAGCTGTGACCCGACAGCGTGGCGTGGTTGGCTTCGATATTGAGCTTGAAATCCTGGTCCAGGCCGTGCTGGCGCAGGAAGCCGATCACCGTGGCGCTGTCGAAATCGTACTGGTGCTTCATCGGCTCCATGGGCTTGGGCTCGATCAGGAAGTTGCCTTTGAAGCCGATCGCACGCCCGTAGTCGCGTGCCAGGGTGAGGAAGCGCGCCATGTTGTCCTGCTCGCGCTTCATCTGCGTGTTGTGCAGGCAGGCATAGCCTTCGCGGCCGCCCCAGAATACGTAGTTCTCGCCGCCCAGCTCCACCGTGGCATCGGTCGCGGCCTTGACCTGCACCGCAGCGCGCGCCACGACATTGAAGTCCGGATTGGTGGAGGCACCATTCATGTAGCGCGGGTGCGAGAACAGATTGGCGGTACCCCACAGCAGCTTGACGCCGGTGTCGGCCTGGCGCTGCTTGGCAATGCCGACCATGTGCTTGAGGTTGTTTTCGTACTCGCCGATGTCGTCCGCATCCGGCGCCAGATCGATGTCGTGGAAGCAGTAGTACGGCACGCCGAGCTTGGTGAAGAATTCGAACGCGGCATCGGACTTGGCTTCGGCACGCGCCAGCGCGGTGTTGCCTACATCCCACGGATACGCGCGCGTGCCCGGGCCGAACGGATCGGCGCCATTGCCGCAGAAGCTGTGCCAGTAAGCCACTGCAAAGCGCAGGTGCTCGGCCATGCTCTTGCCGGCGACCTGCTTGTTGGCGTCGTACACCTTGAACGCGAGCGGGTTGTCCGAATCACGGCCTTCGAAGCCGATCTTGCCGATGCCGGGGAAATATTCTTTCGCGCCGATGAAAACGGTGTTGCTCATGGGGTGAGAGGTCCTTGGTACTGGGGGAGTGATGAATCAGCCGGCGTAGAGCGGGCTGACGACGTGCAGGTGCTTGAGGAAGTTCTGGTAGTGCTGCTGGTAGGCGGCCACGCGTTGCGGATCCGGGCGCGCCGACAATGCATCGTCGATCTGCAGGTGCTCCAGCACCACCTCCGACAACGCGGCCTGGCCGCCATCGTCGCGGTCGCAGGCCCACACCGCCTGCAGCGCGGCACCAAACGCCGCGCCTTCGGGCTGGGTCGGCACCACCACCTGCAGGTTGAACACGTCGGCCACCATCTGCCGCCACTGCGCGCTCTTGCTGCCGCCGCCGGTGAGCAGGATGGTATCGAACTGCAGACCGGCCGCGACAAAGGCATCGAAGCCATTGCGCAGGCTGTAGGTGGCCCCTTCCATCGCCGCGCGATAGAAATGCGCCGGTGTGGTGTTGTGCAGATCCATGCCGAACAGGCAGCCACGGGCATCCGGCAGATTGGGTGTGCGCTCGCCATTGAAGAACGGCAACAGCACCAGCCCGTCGGCACCGGGCGTGGTGTCGGCGATCATGGCCTCGGTCTGCGCACGGGTGATGGAGAACATGCGCATCACCGCTTCGGTGGCCACGGTGCAGTTCATGGTGCAGATCAGCGGCAACCAGCCACCGCTGGACGAGCAAAACGCGGCCCAGCGTGCGTCGTCGTCCACCACCGGATGATCGGCGTAGGCGAACAAGGTGCCGGAGGTGCCCAGGCTCATGGTCAGCCGGCCGGGCACCACATTGCCGGTGCCGATCGCCGCCATCATGTTGTCGCCACCACCGGTGGTGACGCGCACGCCGGCCGGCAAGGCAAGCGCCTCAGCCGCCGCATCGGACAGGGCGAACACCGCGCCAATCTCCACCAGCGGCGGCAAGGCATCGCGCAGGTCGCGTTGCGCATCCATCGCGCCAAGCATGCGCTCGGACCACTGGCGGGTGCGCACATCCAGCCAACCGGTCCCGGAGGCATCGCCCACTTCGGTGAAGCGCTCGCCGGTGAGCCAGAAGTTCACGTAGTCGTGCGGCAACATCACCGTGGTCATCGCCGCATACGCCTCGGGGCGATGCTTGCGCGTCCACGGCAATTTGGATGCCGTGTAGCCGGCCATGATCGGGTTGCCGGCGGTGGCCACGCTGCCTGCCGCGCCGCCGACCGCATCCATGATCTCGTCGCATTCCAGCGCGGTGCTGGTATCGCACCACAGCTTCACCGGCGCGGTGACGCTGCCATCGGCGGCCACCGGCACGAAGCCATGCTGCTGCCCCGACACCGAGATGCCGCGCACGCGCGCGCGCAGCTCGGCATCGAGCTGCGCGAAGCAATGCACGATGCCGTCGATCCACCACTGCGCCTGCTGCTCGCGGGTGCCATCGTCGCGGCTGATCAATTCCATCGGCGCGCCGATGGTGGCGACCACAGCGCGCTCCTGCGGATCGTAGGCCACCAGCTTGACGCTCTGTGTGCCGACATCCAGTCCTACGTACACGCTCATTGCTTCACCAATCGGTTGTTGTTGAGGCCCACCTGCTGGGTGCGCCCGGCGCCCAGTTGCAGGTCCAGGGTCTGCCCTGCATAGGACAGTTGATAGCGCCCGCCACGATCGCTGTGCACACGGGCTTGCTGCAAGCGACCTGCATCCCATTCCAGATCCACGCTGGCGCCGCCGCGCACACGCAGGCCGCGCACGCTGCCGCGCGGCCAGGCCTTGGGCAAGGCCGGCAGCAGGAACACACTGCCACCCCAGCTTTGCAGCAGCATCTCGGTAATGCCGGCGGTGCCGCCGAAGTTGCCATCGATCTGGAACGGCGGATGTGCGTCGAACAGGTTCGGATAGGTGCGCTCGGGCGAAAGCAGCAGTTGCAGGATGCGGTACGCATGCTCGCCGTCGGCCAGCCGCGCCCACAGGTTCAGACGCCAGCCGATGCCCCAGCCGGTGGCGTTGTCGCCGCGAATCTCCAGCGAACGTCGCGCGGCAGCCGCCAACTCGGGCGTGTCGCGCAGGTTGATCTGGCTGGAAGGATGCAAGGCATACAGATGCGAGACGTGGCGGTGATGGATCTCCGGCGCCTGCATGTCCCAGTCCTGCTGCCACTCCTGCAACTGCCCCGCCTTGCCGATGCGGTTGGGCGGCAATTGCTCGCGCAGCGTGGCCAGCTGCTGTGCCAGCGCGGCATCGACATCAAGCAACTTGCTCATCGCGATGCACTGCGCGAACAGGTCGCGCAATAGCTGCGCATCCATGGTCGGGCCGGCGCAGACCGCCGCCCCGAACGGATGCTGGTTTTCCGGCGACATCGATGGATTGGTCACCATCGCGCCGGTGCCGGGGTCGCGCACCAGGGTGGCGACGAAGAACTCTGCCGCCCCCTTGAACAAGGGATAGATCTTGGCCAGATACGCACGGTCGCGGCCGTAGTCCCAGCGGTCCCACAACTGCTGCAGCAACCACACCCCGCCCATCGGCCACAGGCTCCACTGCGCACCGTCGATCGGCCCGGCCTGGCGCCACAGATCGGTGTTGTTGTGGACCACCCAGCCGGGTGCGTCGTACATCGCACGGGCGGTGTGTGCACCGGTGCGGGCGAGATCGAACAGCATGGCTTCCAGCGGTTCCACGCACTCGTGCAGTGCATTGGCTTCGCTGGGCCAGTAGTTCATCTCGGTGTTGATGTTGATGGTGTACTTGCTCTCCCACGGCGGCTGCATCAGGTCATTCCAGATGCCCTGCAGGTTGGCCGGTTGAGTGCCGGGTCGCGAGCTGCAGATCAGCAGATAGCGCCCGTACTGGTGATAGAGCGCTGCCAGTGCCGGGTCGTTGCCCTCGGCAAAGCGCTGCACGCGCTCGTCGGTGGGAAGCGTGGCCGCTTCGCTGCTACCCAGATCGATCGCCACGCGCCGGAACAGGCGTTGATGATCGGCCAGATGCGCGCGCAACAACGCGGCGTAGCTGAGCTTGCCGGCTTTTTGCAGGCTTGCCGCGGTGAGCGCGAGCGGGTCGCCTTCCACCGCATCGAAACGTTGGTAACTGGTAGCCGCGGTCAGCAGCAACACCACTTCATCGGCACCCTGGATACGCAGACGGTCGCGCACCGCGGTGACGCTGCCACCCTTGACCTGGGGCAGCACGCGCAATGCAAAGCGCAGCTTGCCGTCGATGCCGGCGAAGCTGCCATTGCGGCCACTGAACAGCAGGCTGCCCTGCTCTACCGTGACCTCGCCGCTCTGCGGGCTATCGATGCCCACCCGCAATGAAATACCACCCGGCCGATCGCAGGACAGACGCACCACGATGCACTGCGACTGCGCCGACACGAACACCTCGCGTCGTTGCACCGCGCCGCCGGAGCGGAACGTGGTGGTGGCCACTGCGGTATCCAGATCGAGCTGACGACGGTACTCACTGATGCCGTCGGCACGGTCGAAATCCAGCAACAGATCGCCCAACGGCTGGTATGGCATCTGCTTGAGCGGGCGCGACAACAGCTTGGCATCGGCCAGCTGCTCGGCCTCTGCATAGCGGCCGGCAAAGATCAGCGCGCGCACCTGCGGCAACGCCGCCAGCGCCTGCGGATTGGTGGCGTCGTACGGGCCACCGGCATACAGCGTGTCTTCGTTGAGTTGCAGACGCTCGTGGGCGATGCCGCCCCACACCATCGCGCCCAGCCGGCCGTTGCCGACCGGCAAGGCCTGCACCCATTCATTGGCCGGCTCGCGATACCACAGGTGCAAGGCATCGTCCGGGGCGACCGCAGGCAATGGCGCGATGCCGGCTGCCTGCGACAACGCCGGAGCGGCACCCAGGACCGCGACTGCGGCCCCGGTTGCCTTGCAGAGTTCTCTGCGTGTCAGCACGGCGACCGCCGTGCGGCTTCACCGGAACTGCGCGCGTGTGCCTTGCGGCGCTCCGGCATCTGCACACTCATCGTGGAAAGACAGCCTGCAATCATCGACGACGCGCTTTGCCGGACGCAATCTTGCGCTGCAACACGCTGACCGGCTTGCCGTCGTACTGGATGCTGGTGTCCACCTTGGGCTCCAGCGCACCGGCGTCCTCACGCGGGCCGTCGACAAAACGCACATTGATGGTGCGCTTGGCCTGCATGCCGGTCCAGCTGCCTTCGCGCTGGCCGATGCGCAGCTCGCCCTTGGCCTGGTCCCAGCTCAGCGGAATGCGGCTGAACTCGCCCTTCTCGTAGCCATAGCCTTTGCCGTCGTCCTCATACAACGAGAACTGACCATTGGCACCCGTGTAGACCACCACGGTGAGCGGCGCATCCGGCTTCTGGTCAACGTACTCCTGCACCGGGCCGGTGGGCACGATGGAGCCGGCACGCACGAACAGCGGCATGCGTTCGATCGGCGCGGCGGCCTCGATGGTCTGGCCACCCTCGTAGCGCTTACCAGTGGCGAAATCCAGCCAGCTGCTGCCGGCCGGCAGATACACCTGCCGCGAGGTCGCGCCGAAGCGGGTCACCGGTGCGACCAGGAATGCCGGGCCGAACAGGTACTGGTCGTTGATGTCGCGTGCCTTCGCGTCATCCGGGAAGTCCATCATCATGCCGCGCATGATCACGCCGTCACGCTGGTAGGTATCGCCGGCCAGGCTGTAGATGTACGGCAGCAGGGCGTAACGCAGGCGGTTGTAGTAGGCCATGCTCTCGTAGAACGGCGTGCCTTCCGGGGCGATGTTCCAGATCTCGCGGTACGGGAACTGGCCATGCGAGCGGAAGATCGGCACGAACGCACCGAACTGGAACCAGCGCGTGTTGAGTTCGCGCCATTCCGGCAGATGCGCCGGGTCCTGGTTTTCGTAACGCTTCTCCACCGCAAAGCCGCCGATGTCGAAGGTCCAGTTCGGCAGGCCCGACAGCGCCATGTTCACGCCGGCGGAAATCTGGTCGTGCATGTCGTCCCAACGCGAGACGATGTCGCCGCTCCATACCGCCACCGCATTGCGCTGCGTGCCGGCATAGCCCTTGCGCGAGAGGATGAACACGCGCTTGTCGTCGGCCGCACGGTCACCCACGTACACGCCGTGCGTGTGCGGCAACGGATACGAATTGAAGAACTCGGTTGAAGGGCCCAACGCGGTCGGCGTGGTGCGTGCCTTGCGCTCACCGATATCCAGGTTGGAATGCACGTCCGGCTCGTCGGCGTCCATCCACCAGGCATCGAAACCCTTGCTGTTGAGCTTTTCGTTGATCTGGCGCCAGTAGATGGCCTGGGCCTTTTCGGAGTACGGGTCGTAGAACGAGTTCTTGTAGCCCTTGCCGATCCAGTCCAGCTCGCCGACTTCGACGTTGCGCTTGAACATGAAACCCGCCGCGTCCAGTTCCTTGTAGTTGGCGGTGGTGGGATAGAACTTGGGCCAGATCGAAATCATGATCTGCGCGTGCATGTCGTGCACGGCCTTGACCATGCCGTCCGGGTCCGGGAAATGCTGCGGATCGAAATCATGCGAGCCCCAGGCGTTTTCCGGCCAGTACGACCAGTCGAGCACGATGTTGTCCAGCGACAGCTTGCGCTTGCGGTATTCGGCCACCGCGCCCACCAGTTCGTCCTGGCTCTTGTAGCGCTCGCGGCTCTGCCAGAAGCCATACGCCCACTTCGGCAGCATCACCGACTTGCCAGTGAGTTCGCGGTAACCGGCCACGGCCTGGTCGTAGGAGTCGGCCGAGACGAAGTAGTAGTCGATCATCTGCCCGGCCTCGGACCACAGCGACAGATCCTTCGCTTCGGTGGCCGGCAGCGGGTCGCGGTGCAGCAGCGCGATGTAGCTGGGGTCGATCAGATCCCATTCGATCTTGACGGTGTGGCGCGTGCCGGGCTCCAGATCCAGCTTGAACTCGTGATTCCACGGGTTCCAGTTCTGGCGCCAGCGATCGATCACCAGCTTGCCGTCCACGTACAGCTTGGCGTACTCGCTCGAGTACAGCGAGAAGGTGTGCTCGCCACCGGTGAGCGCTTCGATCTCGCCCTCCCAGGTGACCTGCATGCGGCTGTCCTTGTCCTTGGTGATCGCCTTCTTCGGGAACTTGGTCAGGTCGCTGAGGTACTGGTAATTCACTTCGGCCTCGCGGCGTTCCAGCACCTGCTTGCCGTTGATGGCGTAGCGCGCGGTCAGTGCACCGGACTTGCCCTTGGCGTCGTACAACTTGAGCGACTTGGGCAGCGGCTGCAGGCCGCGCGGATCGCCCAGGCGGGTAATCGAGTTGTTGTCCCACAGCAGGCCGTAGTTGCGGCTGGACACCAGGTACGGCACCGCCATGTCGATGTTGTTCTGCTGCAGCTCGACGTTGCGGCCCTTCTGGTTCATCCAGCCCTGCTGGTGCTGGCCGAAGCCGTACAAGCCTTCGTCATCGGGTGACTGGAAACGCTGACGCACGCTCAGGTACTGCTTGCCTTCCACTTTCAGCGGCGCAAAGCTGCGCCCGCCGGCCACTTCGGACAACACCGGCTTGCCATTGGCATCGGCGAAGCTGACATGGCCATCGACGGTGGAAACGGTGGCGGTGACCTTGCCGGTCTTCAGCTGCACGCTGTCGCCCTGCTCGGCCACCTGGAAGGCGGTATCGCCCTGCACCGGCACGCGCATCAGGCTGGGCGTGCGCGCGAAGTCGCCATCGGGATCGGCACTGACGCGGATGATGCCGGCATCGACCACCTGCAGACGCACCGCTGCGGCACCCTTGGCGCTCGGCATCACGGTGACGCCGTCGGCGGCCTTGCGCACTTCCTGCGCATGCGCGGCATTGGCCAACAAGGCCAACGACAGCGCCACGCATTGCGCGAGCGGCCGACGTCGGGATGCGGGCGCGCGGCCGGCGGAATGGTGGGTGGTTTGCATGTTCACTCCCTTTGAATGGCGAAACACTGCCGCGGGGGCGGCAGCACTGGGTTCGATGGATGTGCGGTGCGCCGCACGCCACGCAGCTGCGCGGCGTGTGGGGACTTAGAGCGGCTAACAAAACGTAGCGAGCAGTCGTTAGGTGGGTGCGGACGGCGCGGAGGAACCGGAGTGTACGGGGGTACATGCCGATTCCGAGCACCGGCCGCGCCCGCCTGGCGGCTGCGCAGTAGTTTTGATAGCTGCTCTTAGTTGTAGGTGGCCAGCTTGATCTTGAGCAGCTGCGGTGCGCTGGAGAAATTGACGCCGTAGTCGGTCTGGTCGCCATTCCAGTTGCGCTGGAACTGCCAGGTGTCGCCGTCGTACTGGCCCTCTTCCACGCGGTCGTACAGCATGTTGGCGGTGGCTTCGCTGGCCGGGTGCAGGGTCACGCGCACGTGGTAACCGGTGACCAGGAATTCGTCCGGGCCCAGCTCGGCAATCAGTGCCGCGCCGATCGGCTCGGGGTTGCCCGGCGGCTCGCCCTTGAACCAGAACTGCGGCACGCCGTAGGTGATGGTGGCGCTCCAGCGGTCGTTGAGCTTGAGCTCCTGCACGGCCTGGCCGGGTTCTTCGGCGGTGCCATGCAGCTTGCCTTCGGATGCGGCCTTGGCGAACGGACGCATCCCCAGGCTCACCAGCTTGAAGCCCAGCGCAAACGGCGCCAGGGTTTCTTCGTTGACGTGCTTGGCGCCCAGCGGATAGTTGGAATAGCGCGTGTAATCCATGCCGAACGCCGACCAGCCGATGCCGTCATGCCCCAGGGTGGGGAACAGGTAACGCGCGTATTCCGGGCGGTTGCCGGTTTCGGCCACGAACAAGGCATTGTCCGGGCGCGCGTAGCGCTCCAGCACCGTGGTGTACATGCGGTACTCGGGCATGTAGATGTCCGGTGCCAGCAGGTCGATATGCGGGCCGGCGGCCTTCCACACGTCGAGCACGTTATCGGTGGGGCCACCGCTGGCGTACTGGCCGGGCTGGCCCGGATTGAACGGCCCGCGCAACGCCGCATTGACGTACATCGGCAACGGATAGGCTTGCTTGCCGGCTTCGGCCACCTGATCGATGTAACGGCCGATCGACCACGCGTGGAAGATCTCGTCCGCATCGGCGCCAAACACCTGCGCCCAGCTGCCGGGCTGCTTGTTCAAGCGCTTGAGCAGTTCGTCCGGCACCGGGCCGTCGAACAGCTTCTGCGCCATCGGCGAGAAGTCGCGCACGCTGCCGTAGGTGCCCGGCTCGTTCTCGGGCTGGATCATGATCACGGTGTGCTGCGGATCGACCTGCTTGAGATGCTGCATGAAGGCGACGAACGCCTTGCGGTCGGCATCCAGCGTGGCCTGCGCATGCGGCGACAGCGACCCGATCGCCTTGCCTTCGCGCGTCACCACGCGCGGGAAGCGCTGGTTGTCGGTCTTCACCCAATGCGGCGCGTAGGCCGGGCCATTGTTCTTCCAGGTGGCAAACCACAGCAGCACCAGCCGCACCTTGTGCTCGCGCGCCTGCGCCAGCAGCGTGTCGACGAAGGAGAAATCGAACTTGCCTTCTTCCGGCTCCACCTGCTCCCAGGCGATCGGCACCTGCACGGTGTTCGGGCCCAGCACCTGCATCGCCGGCCACACCTTGTCCATCACGCCGGGATAGTTGCTGGAGTTGTTGACCTGCGCGCCCAGGATCAGGAACGGCGCGCCATCCACCATCAGGGCGTGCTTGCCATCCTTGCTGACGAACTGCGGCATCGGTGTCTGCGTCGCCGGCGTGGCAGCAGGCGCCGTGGCCGGTGCCGTGGTACCTGGCGTTGCGGCGGCCTGCGGCTTGGCGGCGCTATCGGGCTCACCGGACTGGCAGGCGGCCAGCGCCACCGCCAGGGAAGACAACAGCAACGGCCGCAGGCAACGGCCGGCCAGCGAACGGGGGATCACGCGTGCAACGGGGGAATGCATGGACATAGGACTCCGTGTCACCAGGTATCGGTTCGGAAGGGGGAAACGGGCAATTGCTCGCGATTGACCAGGTTGGCGTCGGCGGGGTTTTCGCTCCAGCCGTAGCGCACTGCCACCGGCGCGGCCACCGCATCGCTGCGCACGATCACCCGATCGCCAGCGATGCGCGCCTGCGCCGGATGGAACCGCTTGTCCGCACCGGCCACCGCAAAGCCCTGCAACGTACCGCCGCCGCGCACCTGCAAGGCACTGCCCTGCAGATCGAACTGCACGCTGGCCTGGCCATCGGCATAGCTGGCGCGGGCGAACACCGGCGCGCTGTACACCAGCGTTTCGCCGTAGGCCACATGCCGCGCAGCGAGCGCCAGGCGATGGCCCACGTCGCGCTTGTTGGTGGGGTGGATGTCGGTGGGGTTGCCGATGTCGATGATCACCGCCTGCCCGGTCGCCGGCAGCGCCAGCGTCTTGGACTGCGATTCGCGCAGCAGCGCCCACGGACTCAGATCGCCGGTGTCGCCGCCGGCCTTGAAGTTGGCCAGCTGCACCCACAGGAACGGCAACCGCTTGGCACCGCGCTCGGCGCGCCACTGCTGGATCATCGCGGCGAACTGGTCGCGGTATTTCACCGCACCGGTGTCAGTGGCGTTGGTTTCGCCCTGGTACCAGATCACGCCCTTGACCGGGAATGGCTGCAGCGGGTGGATCATCTGGTTGTAGAGCAGCGTGGGGAGCTGGTTCTTGTTGTCGGTGAGCGACACGCGCACCTGCGCCGGGCGGAATTTCCAGCCCGCCAGGGCGCGCTGGGTGCTGCCGATCTGCACGAAGCGCTGTTCGTCCGGGCCGTGCATGCCGCCACCGCCACTGAGGTCTTCCAGGCGCACCGCGACCTGGTTGACGCCGGCCCGCAGCGCCGCCGCCGGCACTGCATACACACGCGGCAGGTTCCACTGTTTCTCGGTCTGGCCCACCTGCTGGCCATTGACGTAGGTGATATCCGAATCGTCGATCTGGCCAACCCCCAGCTGCACGCCGGCTCTGGCTTCGGCGGCGGTCAGGGTAAAGGTGGTGCGGTACCAGGCAATGCCGTCCATTCCCTCATAGCCGCTGAGTTCCCACTGCTGGGTCACCGGGATGCTGTCCCAGTCGCGGTCATCGAATTCGGGCGTGCGCCACTGCGGGGTGTCGCCGTCCACCTTGGGCCAGCGCCCGATGCGCTTGCCGGTGGTGGCCTGGGCGGCCGCATCGCGCTGCTTGATCGCCTCGATCGCGCCCTGGTTTTGCTCGGCTTTCAGGCCCAGCGAGGCGGCGTCCATCCACGCCTCGATCGCGCTGCCGCCCCAGGTGCTGTCGACAATGCCGATCGGTACGCCGGTACTGGCGCGCACCTCTTTCGCAAAGAAATAGCCCACCGCCGAAAACGCACCGGCGTTCTCCGGCGTGGCCGCTTTCCAGTCGCCACCGGTGAGCTTGGCCTCCGGCTGCACCGACCACGACTTGGGCACCTTGAAGTGGCGCAGCTGCGCATCGTTGGCCGCTGCCACCGCCTGCGGGCCATCGCTGGCCTGGGCCAGTGGCCACTCCATGTTCGATTGCCCACTGGCCAGCCAGACATCGCCGACCAGCACATCGCGCACCTGCAGCGCGCCGCCGTCGCCACGCACGCTCAGCACGTACGGGCCACCGGCGGTGTGTGCGGGCAGGCGAACCTTCCACTGCCCCTGCGCGTCGGCCTTGGCGGTGGCCTGCTTGCCATCGAAACTCACCGTGATTGCGGCGCCGGGCGTGGCCCAGCCCCATACCGGCATCGCCTCATCGCGCTGCAGCACCGCGCCATCGGCAAACAGCAACGGCAGGCTCGGTTGCGCGGCGGCGCTGCCGCTGGCCAGCAACACACCCAGCAGGCAGGCGCGGGAAATGTGGGACGGGGTCATGCGGTGATCTCCAGGGTCGGCGGTGTCACGGCGCCCGCAGCGGCCAGGCCGGCGGCGCCGTACACGGTAAAGCAGCAGGACGTCGCGGACAGGCATGCACTGCTCATCTCGGATCGCCGTAGAAAATGCCGCGGCCGCCGGTGGCGAAGTACACACGCCCGGCAATGCGCGGATCACCGGTCACGCTGTACGGGCGCCCGAAGCGGTGCGCGTCATCGTTGATGCGCTGCCACTGCGCGCCGCCATCGTCGGAGCGGAACACGCCATCCACGCCCTGCACGCGCCCGGCCAGATACAGCGCCGGCGGCGCACCGGCACGCAGCGCCTTGCCGATGCCCAGCGAGCGCGCTTCGTCCGGCTGTGAGAGCACCTGCAGCGTGCCGTCCTGCCAGCGCATCACACCCTTGCCGGGGCTGGCCAGATACACCACGCCTGCGCGCCACGGGTCCGGACGCAGCTGCGGGCGGGTGCGTTCATCGCGCGCCGGGCTGCCCACCTGTACACCGGTCGCACGGAAACTGCGCGCGGCATCGGTGCTCTCATACAGCTGCCCGCTGGCGACATCCACCGCATACCAGCGCCGTGCGTCCACCCGGTCGGCCACCACCACCGCGGTGTCCGGCAGGCCGTCCACACGCTGCCACTGCGCGCCGAAGTCGGACGTGCGCCAATTGCCGCCGCGCTCCGGTGCCCACACCACCTGCGCCGCATCGGCACCAATGGCAATGCTGCCGGCGCCCTGCCCGGCTGGCGGCTCGCTTGCAAACGCCGCCCACTGCTTGCCGCCATCACGCGAATACAGCGCGCGGATTTCGTTGTTGCGGCGGGCGCGCACGGTACCGCTGCGCACCACCCACTGCGGCGCCTGGCCGGCGGCATCGATGCTTTCGCCATTGGTCAGCCGTGGGCCGGCGTACTGCAACTGCGCGCGGTCCAGCTCGTCATGCCGGAAGCCATCGATATCGCCGAGTGCGCTGAGCAGATGCGCGCCGGCCATCGGGCTGAGCAGGTCCAGCGGCACGGTTTCTTCCAGCCCACGGTCCTGGAACCACCACTGCAGCGGGCGCTGCGGTGCGGCGAAATCCTGCAGATTGCGCGAGGCCCAGATGCCGTAGCCGGTCACGAACAGCGCGTGGTTGCCGTCGAACGGATCGATTGCCAGCGCCCCCATCCAGTGCGGCGTGGCATGTGCGGTCCACGGCGCGGCGCTGTGATCGAACACCGCATCGGCCAACAACGGCGTCCAGTGCTTGCCACCATCCACGCTGCGATACAGCTCGTCGCGCGGCGTGCGACGGCGGAAGGTGCTGGCCAGCAGCACCTGCGGATGTTGCGGATCCACCGCCACCGCGCCCCAGCCGAATCCATCGCCACTGGCTGGCTGCGGAATCGGGCTGATCTCACGCCAGCGCCCCTGTGCCGGCGTGAATTTCCACAAGGCTCCCCCGGCCATCAGGTCCGGCCCGGGCTGGTCGCCATAGCTCAGATACCAGTGCCCATCGCTGCCGCCGGCCATGTGGCTCGGGCGCAGGCCGTGTGGTTGCCCGGCCACCGGTGCCCAACTGCGGCCGGCATCTTCGGACACATACAGGCTGGTCTGTTCGGTGGACACGCCCACGTAGATGCGCGGTGTTGGCGAGCCGTTGTTGCCACTGGCTGCGTCGAACACGACAAAGGCGATCCCCACCGCCTGCTCGCGCCCAACATGATTGCGTGCGATGGCACCGGCCAGCGCGGCGTCGGGAAACGACGCCACTTTCGCCCAGTGCGCGCCGCGATCGTCGCTACGCCACAGGCCGGCATCGCGCGAGCCCAGCAGCAGCACGCGGCCATCGTGCGGGTCCACCGCCAGCCGCTCGCCATTGGCGCGGCCCAGCTGGTTACCACCCAGCTTGAACGGCAGATCGGCGCGCTCGAACGTGCGGCCGCGGTTGAACGAGCGCAGCACTGCGGCAGTGCCGGCGCGTTCGTGCATATAGGTGCCGGCCGCCAGATACAGCGCATCGGCATCGGCGGGGTCGACGGCGAATGCGTCGATGCCCATCAGGTTCCAGTCGTCGGCGCCCAACCAGTCGGTCAGCGCGGTCCACTGCTGCGCCTGCGCATCCCAGCGGTACGCGCCACCCACATCGGTCCGCGCATAGGCCAGACCACGTTCGGCGGGATGAAACAACACACCGGTGACAAATCCGCCACCGCCAATGGCGACACTACGCCACTTGTAGGGCCCGGACGTGGCGGGCTCGGCCGCACGCACGCTGGGCGTCGAAAAGAGCAACAGCAGCAGGCTCAAGACAGCCAGCCATGCTCCTGTTGTGGTGGTGCGGCGCTTAGTAGGCGGATCGATCATTGCGATCATTCCTCCGGCTCCCCTCGCGATCGACGGCAACGCCGTCGATAGGAAAAACACCAGTCCAACGAGCTGCCTGCACAGCTCGCCGGACCGGCGACGCACTTCCTACGGCGCGTTCTACAGGTTGGCCCGCAACGTCAGGCCATACCGACGATCGTTGATCACAAAGTCGCGGTAGCGCGACTCGGTCCCCAGGTAGCTTTCGCGACGGGTATCGAGCAGATTCACGCCGTCCAGCGAAATCGACCACACATCATTGATGTTGAAACGCAGCGAGGCATCCAGCTGGCCGAAGCCCTTGTTGTAGACCGGCAGATTTTCAGTGCCGTTGCCCGCGGTGGTCACCAGCCAGTCGCTGCGCCAGTTGTAGGCCACACGGCCCTGGAAGCGCGCCGTTTCGTAGCTGAGGATCGCGTTGTAGCTGTTCTTGGACAGGCCTTCCAGCGGCACCGTCAGCGACTGGCCGTTGGTGTCGGTGGCCGTCGGGCTCGGCGCCTCGCTGTCGACATAGGTGTAGTTGGTCTGCAGGCCGAAGCCGCTCAGCCAGCCCGGCAGGAAGTCGAAGAACTGCGTGTAGCCCAGTTCCGCGCCGCGGATCTTGCCGACATCGCCGTTGACCGGACGGGTGATCTGCGCAGGCTGGCCATCGTAGATCTCATTGAAAACGGCATTTGCAATAAAGCCCTCTACTTTTTTGTAGAAAAGCGTGCCGTACATCATCGAGCCCTGGCCGAAGTACCACTCCAGCGCAGTGTCGAATTGATCAGCCTTCACCGGCTCCAATTCCGGATTACCTGCATTGCCCACCAAGGTGGAGCCGCCTGCGCCAGAGTTGGTGCCCAGGCTCAAATTTGGATTAAGGCGATCAAAGGTCGGGCGTGAGATACCGCGCGAGGCGGCAAAACGCCATTGCAACTGGTCGCTCAGCATCCAACGCAAGTTCAGACTCGGTAGCACATCCGTATAGGTCTGCTGCGCATCTACTGGAATCAGGCCGCCGCCCTCGCTATCGGTGCCGGTGCGTACACCAGTTGAACCGACTTCGGTGCGCACGACACGCACGCCGATGTTGCCATCAAACGGAATTGAGTCGCTGTCCACACCGAAGCGCAATACACCGTAGGCCGCGTAGGTCTTCTCGGTCTGAGCGTTAATATTGTTGGGTGCGAATACAAGCGGACTGGCGCCGAAGGTGGCAAGAGTCTGCTCATAGTTGGACACTGCCGAATTGGCTGCGGTCAACGTACGTCCAAAGGTGCTGCTTTCACCACGGAAAAAATCGGTAATTGGATTGGTCACGATACCAATGCTGGGAAACGCCGCGAATGGCGAGTCGGTCGCAGCACCGCATGCGGTGTTCAAACACATAAAGCGATAGATATTGCCCTTGGTCTCGGCATCGCGATCGGTGTAGCGCACACCGGCCTTGAAGCTGCGCACGAAGTCGCTGTCGAACGCCAGGTCCATGTCGGCGCGCCAGGCGAACTCAGTGCCCTTGTTGTCGTCCTTGTTATCCAGGTGGTAGCGCCAGCCGTCATAGTTGTTGACGTCGGCCAGATAGCCTTCCGCGCCGCTAGCATCGGTCACCGACAGGCGCGGCAGATCGCCACGAAAATCGACGTTGAACTGCGGGCTGGTGTCCTGCCCGGTCGCCACGATGTAGCGCGTGCCAGTGGTGGTGGCATCGACATACTGGAAGTCGGTGCTCAGGGTCAGCTTCTCGTTGACCGTCCACTTGGCGCCCAACGAGTAATCGGTGGTCACCGAATGACGCTCGGTCAGGCTGGTGTTGGATTCGGTCGGCACGTTCTGGAACGAGCCGTTGACGAACTCGTTGCGGTCGTTGACCTGGATACCGGGCAACCCTTGTATGGGATTTCGCTGCGTCAGTGCGAAGAACGAGTAATCCTGCCAGCTGAAGTCGTAGTCCGAACGCAGCACCTGCGTGTAGACCTCGACCGAATCGTTCGGACGCCATTGCATCGCAAACGCGCCGGTCTTGCGCTCGCGCTCACCGATGGTGGTGTTGATACCGGCACCGTGCGGCACCGACACGCCCTGGCCTTCGTAGCCCGGCAGGTCGGTCTGGGTGTACCACGGCTCGATCGAGATGGTGTCCTGACGGAACGGGCTCTTTTGCTGCGAGTAGTTCACCAGGATGCCGATCTCGCCGATGCCGGTCTGCCAGCGATCGCTGAACAGGCCCGAGAACGCCGGCTTGCCGTCGTCGGCCAGGTCGTAATAGTTGTACTGGACGCTGCCGGCGATCTTGCGGCCTTCGTAGTCGAACGGCAGGCGCGTACGCAGGTCGACGGTGCCGCCCAGGCCACCTTCGATCATGTCGGCCGACGGGTTCTTGTACACGTTGACGCCGCCGAGCAGTTCGGCCGACACGTCTTCGAAGCTCAGGCCACGGCCGTCATTGGCGGTGAAGATGTCACGGCCATTGAGCTCGGTGCGCACCTGGGTCAGGCCGCGAATGGCGATCGAGCTGCCTTCGCCGTAGTTGCGCGAAATCTGGATGCCGGAGATGCGCTGCAGCGCCTCGGCGACGTTGTTGTCGGGCAGCTTGCCGATGTCTTCGGCGACGATGGAGTCGACGATCTGCTCGGCGTTCTGCTTGACCAGCTGCGCCTTGGTGACGCTGCTGCGCGTGCCGGTGACCTGCACGGTGTCCAGCTGCTGGGTGGTCGCATCCGATGCCGGTGCGGCAGTGGTGGTCGCATCCTGCGCATAGGCCTGCGCGCTCAGCAGCGTGGCCACACTGATGGCCATCACGGAGCGGCGGAATTCACGGATCGAACGCTGACCCACAGCCCGGCCTGCCGGAATGTGGCGATGTTGCACTGACATGGTGCTCCCTCCCAGGACGCATGTACTGCTTATTTTTTGGCGGGCAGGTGCGCGAACGCCCTGCCCTGTCGTCGTTGCTGCCACATCCGGCCGCGGCAAGGGCCTTGGGCTGGTGGATGCGTGGTAATCCCAACAAGGCTTACCTAGCGGCTGCGGCGGGAGCATAGGGCGGGCCTGTCATGCCACACCAATGAAATATTCCTGGAAAGGTATTCAAAACGGCTATAGCAAGTCGGAGAAACCCGCTGTCTCTGGCATTGCGGCCTTCGCGCCGTGGCAGCGGGCGCGCGGGCCTGCAGCTGCAAGCCCGCGCACACTTGCCGCGTGACGCGGCGCACTACCAATTCATGCGCAGCACCAGCGAGTAGCGGCGGTCGTTGACGAACGAGGAGCGCGTGTACAGCCGCGGATCTACTTCGCCGCCCTCGTACGAGGTCGGCCCCATCAGCACCTTGGTCACGGTGTTGGTCAGGTTGTTGGCCTGCAGGCCCAGCTGCAGATGGTCGTTGAAGCGGTAGAAGAACGAGCCATCGAGCTGGCCGTAGTCATCGGCCCAGGTCGGCAGCCGGGTAGCCGCATCGCTGGTGGTCAGCAGGTAGCGCGAACGCCAGTTATAGGCCAGCCGCAGCGACAACGGGCCTTTCTCATAGATACCGGCCAGGTTGTAGCTGCGCCGCGACAAGCCTTCCAGCGGCAGTTCGACGCCACCGACGGTGACGTTGGTGAACGGGTCGATCGCAGTATTGGTGCCGCCCTGGCTGTCGACGAAGGTGAAGTTGGCATTGATGCCAAACCCGTTCAGCCAGCCCGGCAACTGGTCGAAGAACTGGGTGTAGCCCAGCTCGGCGCCGCGAATGGTTCCCTCGTCCATGTTGTAGGGGCGGGTGACCAGCCAGGCGCGGTTGTCGTAGATCTCGCTGCGGGTCTGGGTGGAGAAGTAATCCTTGACCTTCTTGTAGAACAGCGTGGCGTACAGCATGTCGCTGGTATCGAAGTACCACTCCAGCGCGGTATCGAACTGGTTGGCCACCATCGGCTTGAGGTTCGGGTTGCCGGCAGTGCCATCAAAATCAGTCGCCTGGCCGGCGTCGTTGGTCTCCACATTGAGCAACACGTATGGCTGCAACTGGGTGTAATCCGGGCGCGCCATTGCCTTGGAAGCGGCAAAGCGCCACTGCAAGGTATCGCTGAAGCGCAGGCGCAGGTTCAGGCTCGGCAACACGTTGGTGTAGCTGCCCTGGGCGTTGTTCTCGAAGTACTGCCCGGTGTAACGCGCCTGCAGTTCGGGCGAGACGTTGAGGCCGGCCAGATCCTGGAACTGGCCGAAGCCTTCGGCCTGGGTCTTGGTCTGCACCACACGCACGCCGACATTGCCGTCCACCGGAATGCCCCAGGCCTCGTCATTGCCGAAATACAGCGCCGCATACGCGGCCTGGGTGCGCTCGAACTGGCGATTGGTGTCCTGCGGTTGATAGGTGTCCGGCGCCCAGCCAGAGCCGCGCAACGCCACGATCTGCTGAATCATCTGCGAAGCGGAGCCGTAGTTGTTGACCAGGCTGCTGTTGGGCACCACCAGCGTGGTCGGCACATTCACCCCACCCCGGAAGAAGTTGGAAAAGGTGAACAGCGAGGACTGGTCGGTCATGAAGTCGGACATGTTCGCCAGACCGTTGCTGCTACCCGGAATGGCGGCCCAGTTATCGGAGATCACGCCCCAGTTGTAGCCGGAGTTCTTGTTGATCTGGTTGCGGTCGGTGGCACGCATGCCGAAGCGCGCAAAGCGCAACCAGCTGCTGTCATCGAAGGTGTATTCCAGATCCACGCGCGTGGACAGCTGACGCCCGCGGTTCTTGCCCAGGTGGTCCATCGCCGCCGCCCAGAAGTAATTGGACGGGTCCTGGGTGAACGCCGGGTTGGCGATCTGCACGCTGGGGTACCTTCCGGAGACATCGTAGGTCAGCCCCGGCAGATAGGTTGCGCTGAACACGGTGAAATCCAGCTGCTCGTTTTCCGACTGCACCAGCTGCATGTCGCCCTTGATCTGCAGGTTGTCGTTGAAGAAGTGGCTGAAGCCCACCGACAGATCGGTGGTGGTGGTGCTCTGCTCGGAATAGCGATTATTGGTATTGAAACGCACGCCGTCGCCGGTGAGCGCGCCACGCCACGAGCTGGACACCGGCGCGCCGCGCAGGAAGGCGCCGCGCTCGTCGTAGTCGAAGGTCGTTCCCGGTGCCGGGGTGATGCTGTTGTTGCTGTCGTTGAAGAACGCCGCGCGCTCCTGCCAGTTCATCTCATACCGTGAGCGCAGGAACTGGGCATAGATCTCGGTGGCATCGCTGGGCTTCCACTGGAAGGCCGCGGCAATGCCGTCGCGGGTGCGCTCGAAATCCAGCTGGCGCCAGTTCACCCCGCCCGGCACATAGACCTCGCTGCGGCCACTACCGGCCAGCACCGCGTCGTCGGTGCGGCGCACATAGGGCTCGACCTGGATGCCGTCCGAGCGCGTGGCCAGCTCCGAATGGGCGATGTCGATCATGAAGCCCATTTCGCCGATGCCGGTGTTCCAGCGGTCGCTGAACAGGAACGAGGCCGACGGCTTGTACTTCTTGCTCATGTCGCCGTAGTTGTAATCGACATTGCCGCCAACGATGCGGCCCGGATTATCGAACGGCATGCGCGTGCGCAGATTGACCGTGCCGCCCAGCCCGCCTTCGATAATCTCGGCCGAGGGGTTCTTGTACACGTCCACGCCGGCCATCAACTCGGCCGGCACGTCTTCAAAGCTCAGCCCGCGGCCGCTGGCGGCGCTGAACACGTCGCGCCCGTTGAGTTCACCGCGCACCTGGGTCAGGCCGCGAATCATCACGCCGCTGCCTTCCGCCGAAAAGTGGTCGGGATCGCTGCGTGCCATGAAGCGGTCGATGGTCACGCCGCTGACGCGCTGCAGGGTTTCGGTGACGCTGCGGTCGGGCAAGGCGCCGATATCTTCGGCGCTGACCGAATCCACGATCTGGCTGGCATCGCGCTTGATCACCTGGGACTTGATCAGGCTGGCGCGCACACCGCGCACTTCCACTGTGTCCAGGTCCACCGCGCTACCGCCAGCGTTGGTGAGTGGCGCCTGCTGAGCATAGGCCGGTGCCGCGAGCAGCACGCCGATGCTGATGGCCATGGCCGAGTGACGCAGGCGAACCAGACGACGCGCACGCGCGCCCGTGCCTGCCGAAGCATGGCTGGAAAATGTGTACATCCGAATCCCTCCCAGGACGCAAGACGACTGAAGACTGGTTGTCGCGACCAATGGGGTCGCGTGATCGATGGGACATGGGCACTGGGGCCCGGTTCCGCTTCCCACTACATGGCGGCTTGGCCGCCGATCACCTGCCCGACTTCACGTGCGCTTCAGCGTGTGATCTGACGCACAGGTATAGGCGCCCGGTCTAGCGCCAGCCAATGAAAAATTCACAGGCTGGTATGCTGAAAAGGAATGGAAATGGAAGAGCCTGCTTAGACAGGCGATTCCGGGCTGCGCAGGCCCGGATACAAGCGACGCGCGGTGCTGCGCAGGGCCTGCAAAATGCGCTCGGCGCCGGGTGGCAGGATGTAATCGCGCCGACGGATGATGCCGAACGACTCCATCCGCACGCCCAATTCGATCGGCAGCACGGTGAGCAACTTGGCCTGGATCAGCGGCGCCACCGATTCCACCGGCAACGCGGTCAGCATGTCGCTGCCGCGCAGCAACGTGGAGGTGACCGGCAGCGACGAGGTCTCGATCGCATTGGTCGGGGTCTGCACGCCGTGCTCCATGAACATCGAATCCAGTCGCGAGCGCAGCACGCTGTCGGCCGGCGGCAGGATCCAGCCGTGGCGGACCAGATCGGCGTGCTGCAGGTTGGCGCGGCTGGCCAGCGGGTGGCCGGCGCGGGCGATCACCGAATGCGGCTCGTCGGCCAACGGCTCGAATTCCAGCTCGCCCACCCCTTCCGGCCCCAGGATGCGGCCGATCACGATGTCCAGCTGCCCATCCAGCAGCTTGGCCACCAGCGGCCGGCTGTAGTCCATCTCCACCCGCACCAGGATGTCGGGGAACTCGCGTTTCACCTCGGCGATCGCCTGTGGCACCAGGTTGGTGCCCGGATTGACCACCGTGCCGATCGAGGCCTGGCCCATGCGGCCGGCGCGCAACGCGGCAATCTCTTCCTGCGCCCGGCCGATCTCCGACATTGCCGCGCGGGCGCGGCGGATCAGCACATGCCCGTACCAGGTGGGCTCCACGCCGCGCGCGTGGCGCTCGAACAGCTTCACCCCGAGCATGTCTTCCATTTCCGCCAGCAGTTTGGAGGCGGCCGGCTGGGTCATGCTGGCGGCCTCGGCCGCACGCAGGACCGAGCGCTGTTCGTGCAGATGCAACAACAACAACAGCTGGCGGGTCTTTAGCCGGGCTGCGTTGAACCAGGGAGTACCGGAATTTGCCATGGGGTGCCGTCGCGGACGTGTATTCGTCGGAGGAATAGAATATGCCGAAAATTTCATTTGCAGCACATATCTCCCCGCGCGAGGCTATCGAGCGCCGCAGCAGGAGCCCCTACCTCCCGGGCGCGGCCAGAACAGTCGTGGTTGCCCGCCAGATGGCGGCAACACGCGGATGCCATGACCGCCGAGGAGGAAGACGATGACGCCATCTTGCCGGCCAACCGCAGGCAGCCGGCCTGCGCCCGTGCTTGCGACAATTGCCGCGCCGGGCAGCCGTAGCGTGCGCCGTGCCGCCGCCTCCGTGCCCGGGTCTGCAACGCGCACCGCCTGCCCTGCCCGATCGCGCAGCCGCCCCCCTTCCCCCGACATCGAGGGCCGCCTGGCCGTCGATGGCTGTATTCCGCTCTAGTGCGAGTAACCCGATGACTGCATCCACCACCCCCGTGTTCAACCCGTTCGCCCTGCCGCTGGTCGCCATCCTGCGTGGCATCACCCCGGAAGACACGCTGGCGCATGTCGGTGCCTTGATCGACGCCGGATTCGACGCGATCGAGATCCCGCTCAACTCGCCACGCTGGGCCGAGAGCATTGCCCTGGCGCAGCAGCGCTACGGCGCGCGCGCCTGGATCGGCGCCGGCACCGTGCTGCGCAACGAAGACGTCGACACGCTGGCCGGGATCGGCGCGCGTTTCATCGTCACCCCCAATACCAAGCCTTCGCTGATCCGCCATGCGGTGTCGCGCGGGCTGACCGTGGTGGCCGGCTTTGCCACCGCCAGCGAAGCCTTCGATGCCATCGACGCCGGCGCGCAGATCCTCAAGCTGTTCCCCGCGGCCACCTATGGCGCGGCGCATGTGCGCGCCTTGCGCTCGGTGCTGCCGACCCACGTGCCGGTTTACGTGGTCGGCGGAGTGAGCCCGCAGACCCTGGCCGGCTTCATGGCGCAGGGCGCCGCCGGCGCCGGCATCGGCGGCGAACTGTACAAACCCGGCCAATCCCTCGAAACAACCCAGACGCATGCACGCGCCTTTGTGCAGGCTTACCAGGAACTGCAAGGATGAAGATCACCCGCCTCACCACCTACCACGCCGCACCGCGCTGGTTGTTCCTCAAGGTCGAAACCGACGAGGGCATCACCGGCTGGGGCGAGCCGGTCATCGAAGGCCGTGCGCGCAGCGTGGAAGCGGCCGTGCACGAGCTGGCCGGCTACGTGGTCGGCAAGGATCCGGCCCGCATCAATGACCTGTGGCAGACCATGTACCGCGCCGGCTTTTACCGAGGCGGCGCTATTTTGATGAGCGCCATCGCCGGCATCGACCAGGCGCTGTGGGACATCAAGGGCAAGGCGCTTGGCGTGCCGGTGTACGAGCTGCTGGGCGGGCTGGTGCGTGATCGCATGAAGACCTACCGCTGGGTCGGCGGCGACCGCCCGGGCGCAATCATCGCGCAGATCAACGATTACCGTGCGCTGGGCTTTGACACCTTCAAGTTCAACGGCACCGAAGAAATGAAGCTGATCGACAGCGCGCGTGCGGTCGATGCGGCAGTGGTCAAGGTGGCCGAAATCCGCGAGACCTTCGGCAATAGCATCGATTTCGGCATCGACTTCCACGGCCGCGTCGGCGCGCCGATGGCCAAGGCGCTGCTGCGCGAGCTCGAACCGTTCAAGCCGCTGTTCGTCGAAGAACCGGTGCTGGCCGAACAGGCCGAGTACTACCCGCGCCTGGCCGCGAGCACCTGCATTCCGTTGGCTGCCGGCGAGCGCATGTTCTCGCGCTTCGAGTTCAAGAACGTGCTGTGCGCCGGCGGCATCGGCATGGTGCAGCCGGACCTGTCGCATGCCGGTGGCATCACCGAGTGCGTCAAGATCGCCGCCATGGCCGAAGCCTACGATGTGGGCTTCGCACCACACTGCCCGCTCGGCCCGATCGCGCTGGCTGCCTGCCTGCACGTGGACTTCGTTTCGCACAATGCCGTGCTGCAGGAACAGAGCATCGGCATCCACTACAACGAAGGCGCCGACCTGCTCGATTACGTCATCAACAAAGAAGATTTTCACTGTGTGGATGGCAGCATTGCCGCACTGCCCAAGCCCGGGCTCGGTGTGGAGATCAACGAAGACATGCTCAAGCGCGCAAACGAAAATCCGCCGGACTGGCGCAACCCGGTGTGGCGTCACGCCGACGGCAGCATCGCCGAATGGTGAGCACCGCCGACTACACCGCCGTCCTGGCCGTCGACAGCCGCTGCACGCATGGCGAAGGCGTGCTGTGGTGCGAGCAGCGTGAAGCGCTGTATTGGGTGGACATCAGCGAAAAACGCCTGTGGCGGCATCATCCGGGCAGCGCGCAGACGCGCTTCTGGACACTGCCCGACCGCCCGGGCTGCATCGGCCTGATGGACGATGGCCGCCTGCTGATCGCGCTGGCCAAGGCCATCTGCATCGCCGACCCGGACAATGCCGACGGCGACACGCTGCCGCTCGACCATCTGGCCGATGTCGAAGCCGACAACCCGCTCACGCGCAGCAATGACGGCCGCGCCGATCGCCATGGCAACTTCGTGTTCGGCACCATGGACGAGCACGAAGACAAGGCCGGGCGCGGGGCGATGTACCAGTTCTCGCTGCGCCACGGGCTGCGTCGTCTGCCGTTGCCGGGCGTGTCCATTCCCAACTCGATCTGCTTCAGCCCGGATGGCCGCACGCTGTACTACTGCGATTCGGTGCGCCCGCAGATCCTGCGCTGCGATTACGACCCGGACACCGCGCAAACCAGCAACACGCGCGTGTTCACCACCCTGGATCGCGACGACGCCGAGCCGGATGGCTCCATCATCGACAACGCCGGCCACCTGTGGAACGCGCAATGGCGCGCCTGGCGCGTGGTGCGGTATCGCCCGGACGGCAGCGTGGAGCGCATCGTGCAGATGCCGGTCAAGCACCCCACCTGCAGTGCCTTCGGCGGTGCCGCACTGGACCGTCTGCACGTGATCAGCTCGCGCCTGGACCATAGCGATGCCGAGCTGGCACAGACCCCGCAGGCCGGCGGCCTGTACCTCTGCGACCTGCCGGTGCGCGGCCTGCCCGAAAGCCGGGTGACCAGCGCATGATCGCGATTGATTGGGGCACCAGCAGCCTGCGCGGTTATCTGCTCGGGCCCGATGGCCAGGTGCGCGACCACCGCCGCGGCGCCGACGGCATCCTGGCCTGCCAGGGCCGCTTCAACGCGGTGCTGGAAGCGCTGATCACCGGCTGGGACGGCCCGGTACTGCTGTCGGGCATGATCGGCAGCCGCAATGGCTGGGTGGAACAGGCCTACCTGCCCTGCCCGGCCGACACCGCGGCGCTGGCCCAGGCAATGCAGCGCTACGACGACCTGCTCCCCGGCCGCACGCTGTGGTTCGTGCCCGGCGTCAGCGTCGGCGAACGCGACGGCACCCCGGATGTGATGCGCGGCGAAGAAACCCAATTGGTGGGCCTGCTCGCCGCGCTTGGCGACGGCGAACACATCGCCTGCCTGCCCGGCACCCACAGCAAATGGGCCCGCCTGGCGCACGGCCAGCTCACCGACTTTGCCACCGTCATGACCGGCGAGCTGTATGCCCTGCTCCGCCAGCACAGCATCCTGGGCAAGCTGATGCAGGACGACGGCGGCAGCCTGGATGAGGGCGCCTTCCTGCAGGGGGTGACGCGCAGCGCCGAGCCCGGCGGGCTGAGCCATCACCTGTTCGGCACCCGCACCTTGGGGCTGTTCGAGCGCCTGCCCGCTCAGGCACTGCCGTCCTACCTCTCGGGCCTGCTGATTGGCCACGAACTGCGCGACCACCGCGGCGACCACCGCGCAGTGCACCTGGTCGGCAGCCCCGCCCTGGCCCAGCGCTACGCCCTGGCGTTACAGCACCTGGACGTGACTTGCCAGCTGCACCCGGAAGACCTCGCCGCCGCCGGCCTGTTCGCGCTCGCCCAACAGCGCGGCCTCGCCTGACCTGGGCAACGCCTTCTCGCAGTGAGGCGAGAAGGCACCGGCCGCGGGCCACCAGCGCGCGTTCGTCCTAATGCCCGCGCCCCGAGCGCCGGCCAAGCGCGAGGCGGCAGCACCGCCAACCGCCCCCGCACTGCCAAATCACTGCAAGATCACGCCTCACCCGCACACCCACCACGCGACTGCTTTAGAATTGCGCGGCTTAACGCCGGAAGTTGCCATGCCTTTTGTTGTCACCGAAAACTGCATCAAGTGCAAATACACCGACTGCGTCGAAGTCTGTCCGGTGGATTGCTTCCACGCAGGCCCGAACTTTCTGGTCATCGACCCGGATGAGTGCATCGATTGCACCCTGTGCGAGCCCGAATGCCCGGCCAACGCGATCTATCCCGAAGACGACGTGCCGGCGGGACAGGAAGCCTTCGTTGCCCTCAACGCCGAGCTGGCCAAGGCCTGGCCGGTGCTGACAGTGCGCCAGGAGCCGCTTCCCGACGCCGCCGAGTGGGACGGCAAGCCGGACAAATTGCCGCTGCTGCAGCGCTGATCCGCCGCGCCGCCGGCCGCAAATACAGAACGGGCGCCCTGGGCGCCCGTTTTGCTGTCTGCACTGCCAACCGGCCTCAGCCGCCCAGCTTGCCCTTCAGCGAGGCGATCAACGCCACCGGCGCCGCCGCAGTGGCAGGCATGCCGCGCGGATCAACCGCCGAGACGTAACTACCGGCTTCGACCTTGACCACACGCACCAGGAAGCTGGCGCCCTCGTAGGTGACGTCGTAGGAGCCCAGCATCTGCGCCTTGCTGGCGATGGTCAGGCCCGGGATATCGGCCAGCGCGTCGCCCACCTTGGCAAACACCGCATCGCGCTCGCCGGGCACGGTAAAGCCGCTGTTGGCGCTGGCCGACGGCGGGGTATTGGCGTTCTGCTGGGTGGTGGACGCCAGCGTCGGCACCTTCATGGCACCGGAGGTGTCGGGCAGGTTCAGATCCGGCGGCACTTCCAGCGGACGTGCCTCCGGGGCCAGCGCATAGTCGCCGCGCGCGCCCTTGTGGAACCAGCTGCAGCCGCTCGTGGCGGCGACGGTGGCGGTCGCCAGCAACGCGAGCGAGAGCACGCGGACGGGGGAAACGGAATGACGCATCGATAGATCTCCTGGGTCAGGCCGCGAGCATTTCGCGGCTGGAAAGCGCTTCCAACGCAATTGCGTTGGCGGCAAGGCGGTCGGCGGCCGGCTGATGGGCCGCGGAAAGTGGCAGCAACGGCAAGCGCAGGCCGTGGCCGATCCCGGCGCGCTGCAGCAGCGCCTTGACGGGGATGGGATTGGATTCGACGCCGCAGAAGCTGTGGTACTCGCTCAGACGCGTGTCCCAGGCGTTGGCGGCCTCGTGCTGGCCGGTGCGGGCCAGATCGCAGAGCCGGCGGTAGGCCGACGGCAGCGCGTTGGACGCCACCGACACCAGGCCGTCGGCGCCGGCCAGCATTGACTGGGCGGCGCTGCCGTCGTCACCGCTGAGCACCACGAAGCTGTCGCTGCGCATGGCCACCAGCGCGGCAACCCGCTCCGGTTCGCTGCGCGCTTCCTTGATGCCGACGATGTTCGGGTGGCTCACCAGCGCGGCGACCGTTTCCGGCAGCAGGTCGCAGCCGGTACGGCCCGGCACGTTGTACAGCAACACCGGCAGGCCGCCGTTGTCGGCAACCGCCTGGAAGTGCGCCAGCAGGCCGGCCTGGGTGGGCCGCACGTAAGGCGGCGTCACCACCAGCGCGTACTGCGCGCCCAGCGTGGCGGCACGGCGGGTCTGCGCGATGGTTTTTGCGGTACCGGAGAGCCCGGTGCCAGCCAGTACCGGCACACGACCGGCCACCTGTGCCACGGCCGCACGCACTAGCGTGTCGTACTCGTCGTCGCTCAGTGCCGCCGCTTCGCCGGTCGAGCCGGCAACCACGATTCCCTGGACACCGCCGTGCAACTGCTGCTCCAGCAGCCGCCGCCAGGCATCCAGGTCGAGTGCGCCGTCCGGCCCGAAAGGGGTCGCCAGCGCGGTGATGATGCCGGAAAGGGACAAGATTCTGCTGCTCTTACGTGACAGGAAAGGCCCGCGCGCACGCGGGTTGTGGCCGCCTGCATGTTACTTGCGGCGCGAAAGCACGGGCAAGTATGCTGGTCACCGCCAGGGCGCCTGCCCGGGCGGCCATTCAGCCTGATGCAATGCCGGAAGCCCCTTTGACTGACTCGACTCCCCGGCCTTCGCCGACCGAAAATCACCTCCTGATCAACGCCTACACGACGCATCCGGAGTCCCCCCTGTTGCCCGTCACCCGCCGCATCGCCGACAGCGGCTGCAATCTCGTGGACGCCCGCCTGGCCACCGTGGGGCGCGATGTCTCGGTCACCGCGCTGGCCACCGGCTCCTGGGACTCGGTTGCCAAGCTCGAAGCCATGCTGACGCGGCTCGAACGCGAAGAAGGCCTGAAGCTGGTGTGGTACCGCACCGGCCCCAAGCAGGCGCAATCCAATCTGCTGCCGTACATCGTCGAGGTGATCGCCGCCGACAAGCCCGGCATCCTGTTCCAGCTTGCCGATTTCTTCGACCGCCAGGGCATCACCATCGAGAACCTGCAGAGCACCCGTTACCGCGCGATGCAGACCGGTGCGGAGATGTTCTCTGCGCAGGTGACCATCGGCGTGCCGGCCAACATGCACATCGCTGCCTTGCGCGATGATTTCCTGGAATTCTGTGATCACCTCAATCTCGACGCGATCATGGACCCGATGAAGTTTTAAGACAGGAGTTCGCATGGCCATCGCGATGTCCGCGCTGAAACAGATGTTCGACCACATCCGCTCGGAAACCGACTGGAACCTGGACGGCCCGTTGCGCTGGGAATACTTCTTTGCCGATCCGGCGCAGCAACCGCTGCAGCAGCTGGCCGAGCAACTGACCAAGGACGGCTACCGCGTCATCGATATCTTTCTCGGCGAACGCGATGAGGACGATGGTGACGACGAAGAGTCGTACTTCCTGCATGTGGACAAACTGGAACACCACACCCTGGAAACGCTGAATCAGCGCAATGCCGCGTTCGATGCACTCGCCAAACGTTTCCATGTGGCTGCTTATGATGGGATGGACGTCGGGCCGGCCTGATCGGCACCGACCGCCTCTCCCCTTCAGGCTGAGCAACGATGACCGACGCTGTACTGGAACTGCCCGCTGCAACCTTCGATCTGCCGCTGTCGCTGTCCGGCGGCACCCAGACCACCTTGCGTGCCCATGCCGGCCACTGGCTGGTGATCTACTTCTACCCCAAGGACAGCACGCCCGGCTGCACCACCGAAGGCCTGGACTTCAACGCGCTGCTGCCGGAATTCGACAAGGCCGGCGCCAAGATCCTGGGCGTCTCGCGCGATTCGGTGAAGTCGCACGACAACTTCTGCGCCAAGCAGGGGTTTGCATTTCCGCTGGTCAGCGATGGCGATGAAGCACTGTGCCGCGCCTTCGACGTGATCAAGGAAAAGAACATGTACGGCAAGCAGGTGCTCGGCATCGAGCGCAGCACCTTCCTGCTGTCGCCCGAGGGGCAGGTCGTGCAGGCCTGGCGCAAGGTCAAGGTCGCCGGCCATGCCGATGCGGTGCTGGCCGCGTTGAAGGCGCACGCCAAACAGTGAGTCCCCTCGTTTCCCGCGTCCTCCATCACCCTGCCTGCGCAGGCGCGATGGCTCGCCCCTGCTCCATCACTTGGAAGACCCAATGACCCGAGGCAAGCGCATCTACGTGCTGGACACCAACGTGCTGATGCACGATCCCACCGCGCTGTTCAAATTCGAAGAACACGATGTCTTCCTGCCGATGCAGGTGATCGAAGAACTCGACAACGCCAAGAAGGGCACCTCCGAAGTCAGCCGCAACGCGCGCCAGGTCAGCCGCTTCCTGGACGAATTGCTGGAAAACACCAACGCCGAGCAGATCCAGGCCGGCATCCTGCTGAGTCATCCGCAGGGCATCCAGCTCAAGGGCCAGGCCGCGATCGGGCGGCTGTATTTCCAGATCCACCCGATCGAGCCGGGCCGCACCTTCGGCGCGATGCTGCCCGACAACAAGATCCTCGCCTCGGTGCTGGCGCTGCGCGAAGAGAACCCCGATGTGCCGGTGATCCTGGTGTCCAAGGACATCAACCTGCGCATCAAGGCCTACATCAGCGGCCTGGTTGCCGAGGACTACCAGAACGATCGCGCGCTGGACGATTTCAGCCTGCTGTTCACCGGCGCGATCGAGTTGCCGGAAGACTTCTGGCAAAAACACAACGAAGACCTGCGCAGCTGGAACGAGCGCGGACGCACCCATTACGAGATCGTGCTGGCCGACGACGAAGACTGGTATCCCAATCAGTATCTGTATCTGCCGGGCGAAGACGAAGTGGAACTGCGCGTGGCCAAGGTCGGCGGCGGCAAGGCCACACTGTGCCTGGTGGATGATTTCCGCCATACCCAGCATGCGGTCTGGGGCATTGCCGCGCGCAACCGCGAGCAGAACTTTGCACTCAATGCGCTGATGGACCCGGAGATCGATTTCGTCACCCTGCTCGGCACCGCCGGCACCGGCAAGACGCTGCTCGCGCTGGCCGCGGGCCTGGCGCAGACGATGGACCAGCAGCGTTACCGCGAGATCATCATGACCCGCGCGACGGTGAGCGTGGGCGAAGACATCGGCTTCCTGCCCGGCACCGAAGAAGAAAAGATGACCCCGTGGATGGGTGCGCTCACCGACAATCTGGAAGTGCTCACCCACAACCAGGACGGCGGCTCATGGGGCCGCGCAGCCACCAATGACCTGCTCGCCAGCCGCATCAAGATCCGCTCGATGAACTTCATGCGCGGGCGCACGTTCCTGTCGCGTTATCTGATCCTGGATGAAGCGCAAAACCTCACGCCCAAGCAGATGAAGACGCTGATCACCCGTGCCGGCCCCGGCACCAAGATCGTGTGCCTGGGCAATGTCGAACAGATCGACACGCCCTACCTCACCGAAACCACCTCGGGCCTCACCTACGCGGTGGATCGCTTCAAGGCCTGGCCGCATAGCGCGCACATCACGCTGCGGCGCGGCGAGCGTTCGCGGCTGGCCGACTTCGCTTCGGAGGTGCTGTGATGCCCACGCTGCGCAGCGCTGCGGCGCTGACGTTGCTCACCCTGGCTGGCTGCGCAACCACGCAGCCGGCCAGCGTGCCGACCAACCTGAAAAGCGGCCAGTCGTGGGTGATCACGCGGCAGACCATCGCCGATCAGGTGCTGGACACCTGCTCGCGCGACAGCCCGGCACGCCAACCGGGCAGGATCACCGGCTACTGGGCGCCGACGCATCAGCAGATCGAACTACTCGAATCACGCCAGGACGCACTCACCCCCACCATCGCCGAGCCGCGCGACTTCGACCGGCAATACGTGGGCGTGGTCGTCGATGGGCGTGAGCTGATCTACATCAACGCGTTCAAGCTGCCCGACAGCCCATCACTGAAACCGGCCACGACCGCAGTGGGTGCCTGTGATGGCGGCGCTGCCTTCTGGGGCGCGTTGTACGACCCGCAAACTGGCGCGTTCTCGGAAATCGCCATCAACGGCGGCGCCTGATCGACCACGACCCAAGGCGTTAAAGGGAGTCTGCACAGCCGCGCCGCGGCAGTGCAGAATCGCCACATGACCACGCCCAGCACGCTGTCCGCATTGACCATCGCCGGTTCGGATTCCGGCGGTGGTGCCGGCATCCAGGCCGACCTGAAGACCTTCGCCGCGCATCGCGTGCACGGCCTGTCCGCCATTACCGCACTGACCGCGCAACACACCCGTGGTGTCACCGCCGTGCATGTGCCGCCGCTGGCATTCCTGCGCGCCCAGATCGATGCCTGCTTTGCCGATTTCCAGATCCAGGCGGTCAAGCTCGGCATGCTGGCCAACGCCGAGGTCATCCACTGCGTGGCCGACCTGCTCGAACAGTACCGCCCGCCATTCGTGGTGCTCGACCCGGTGATGGTGGCCACCAGCGGTGCGCGTTTGCTCGAAGACGCCGCGTTGGACGCACTGCGCACTCGCCTGTTGCCGCTGGCGAACTTGATCACGCCCAATACGCCCGAGGCCGAATTACTCACCGGCCGCCGTATCGACACCCCCGATGCCGCCGACCATGCAACCGCCGCCTTGCTGGAGCTGGGCGCCAACGCCGTGTTGCTCAAGGGCGGGCATTTGCGCGAAGGCACGCGCGTGATCGATCGGTTCGACGACGGCGTTGCGCAGGAGATCTTCATACATCCGCGCCTGGAACTGGACACACACGGCACCGGCTGCACCCTCTCTGCCGCCATTGCCGCGCAGTTGTGTCAGGGCCTGTCGTTGCTCAACGCCTGCGAGGCCGCGATCGATTATGTGGCCCGTGCAATTGCCAATGGCCAGCGTCCGGGCCAGAGCGATGTGGTGGTGCTGGATCACTTTGGTGCCGCGCCGCACGCATGGGATTGATCAACGCCGCACACACGGCCATCGCGGCGGATGGGCACGGCTGGCAGCTGCTGCACTACGCGCCTGCGCAGCCGATCGCCAGCCTGTTGTGGTTACCTGCATTGGGCGTGGCGGCCCGGCACTACGCGCCATTCGCGCAGGCATTGGCCGAGCGCGGCATTGCGGTCTTCGTGCACGAATGGCGTGGCAACGGCAGCAGCACCTTGCGTGCATCGCGTCACCACGATTGGGGGTTTCGCACCCTGCTTGAACATGATCTGCCGGCCAGCCAGGCCATTGTCGCTGCGCAGTCACCGCCGCTGCCGCGGCTGCTGGGCGGCCACAGCCTGGGTGGGCAACTGGCCTGCTGCCATGCCGCGTTGCATCCGGGCAATGCGGCGCGCCTGTGGCTGGTCGCCAGCGGCTCGCCGTACTGGCGCAACTTTCCGTCACCGCTGCGTTATGGGCTGCCGTTGGCGTACCGGTTCCTGCCATGGCTGGCACGTGTGCAAGGCGTGCTGCACGGGCGGCGGCTCGGCTTTGCGGGGACCGAAGCGCGCAGCCTGATCGCCGACTGGGCGCGCGTCGGCCGCAGCAATCGCTACCGCGCTGCGGGCGCACCGTGGGATCTGGAGCAGGCACTGGCCAGTGTCACCTGCCCGGTCGACGGTGTGGTGTTCGCACGCGACCGCTTCGGCCCCGCTACAGCGCTGCACGCGCTTTGCGCCAAGATGCCGCAGGCGCCCACGACGCTGCGCCTGCTCGACGACGCAGCGCTGGGCATGCGCAGCGACCATTTCGCGTGGATGCGCGCACCCATCGCGGTCGCCGCTGCGTTACGCACGTCGCTGCACGATCGATAGCGCCACGGGATCGTCACAAAGGGATTGACGCACGCGTCAGGCATCCGCATAATTCCGCTCCTGACGAGGCGCCCGTAGCTCAGTTGGATAGAGTACCTGGCTACGAACCAGGCGGTCGGGAGTTCGAATCTCTCCGGGCGCACCATCTTCAGAACAACATAAGACAGCCTTCAACCGCTGTCTTTTTAGTTACAAAGGTTCGATCGCATTGCGGCGGATCTGCACCACTCAAACAAGACATGCGCCCGTAGCTCAGTTGGATAGAGTATCTGGCTACGAACCAGGCGGTCGGGAGTTCGAATCTCTCCGGGCGCACCATTCTTGGAAAAACGACCAGCTTGCTGGTCGTTTTTTTTTGCCCATCAGATCCAGCGGACCGTGCGTCAGGCCAGTGCGCCCGCTTCGCCGGTCGGCGCAAGCATGGCCAATGGCACCAGTGACACCACCGGATGCCCCGCATCGCGCCAGGCATCCAGCCCACCCAGTAGCGGACGCACATCGCGATACCCGCGCTCGCGCAAGCGCCCAGCCAACCAGGCGGAGGACACTTCATCCGGGCAGGCGCAATAGATCACCACGCTGCGATCGCGCGGCACCGTTGCCAGAATCTGCGCCAGCTCGCGCTCATCGGCAAACACCGCACCGGGAATCGTGTACGGCTGCAGATCGCGAAAGCCCTGCGCGCGGATATCCAGCACCGCCGGCCGCATCGCTTCGTCGGCGGCGAGCATCGGCACCAGTTCTTCGACCGCAATGCGCGCGGTCTCCAGCGAGCGCAGCAGCGTATGGCGGCGCCACCAGCGCCAGCCGACATAACCGGCCAACAGCAACGCCACCACCAGCACGGCGCCCGAGCCCAGCGTGGAGAGAAAGTGCAGCACGTCCTGCACCTGATCGGCGAACAGCGCGCCCAACCCAAGCCCCACCGCTGCCCACAGCAACGCGCCAAACGCGTCGTAGCGCAGGAATGCTCCTGGCCGCACCTGCATCGCGCCCGCCATCGGCACCGATACCATCGACAGGCCAGGCACGAACTTGGCCACCGCCAGCACGCGTACGCCCCAGCGCCCGAAAAAACGCTCGGTCTTCTTCATGCAGGTATCGCGCGACAGCGACAGCCGGCACAGCGACTGCAAGGTGCGATTGCCGAAACGGCGCCCGGCCAGATACCAGACCAGATCGCCCAGCACGCTGGCGAATACCGAAACAGCGAGCGCTGCCAGCGCGGCACTCCACGCGGCGCTGCCGCCATGCAAGGCATAGCCGGCGCCCACCAGCACCAGGGTCGGCATGGCCGGCACCGGCAGACCGAGCGACAACGCCAGCACGTTGGCGAACACCAGCGCCAATCCGTACTGTTCGATCAAGCCTTGCATGCGGCACCCTGGCGCGACGGCGAGCGGCCATTATCCGCCTATCGCTACGCCACCGGCTGCCCTGTGGCGACGGAACGATACGTTTCGGCCAGCTGCTCCAGCCAGCGCGCAAATAACCCGTCGCTGCGCAGCGCCTGCCGCCACCAGCCCAGCGCCTCGCCCTCCTCGCCCGGGCGCCAGGCCAGGTAGAACGTCTCGTCCGGCTTGTGCGTTTCCACCGCAAGCGCGCGCAGGGCGCCGGCCTGCAATGCGCCGCGCGCGTACGGCTCGGGCAGGAAGCCATAGCCGGCCCCAGCCAGCTGCAGCTGCAACTTGGTCTGCATGTCCGGCACGGTGAGCACGTCGCGGCCGGAGAGCAGCCCCACCGTGCGCGGCAGCAGCCGGCGTGCGGAGTCCGCTGCCGCGATCGCGCGATGCTCGGCCAGCTCCGCCACGCCCAGCACTCCGGCGTCCACCAGCGGGTGCGTAGCGGCCACTGCGAACACGAACCGCAGCGAGCCGATCGGTTCGGCCACATAACCGCCACCGCTCGGCCCTTCGCCAGCAGCAACCACCAGATCCACGCGTCGATCCAGCAACGCCTCCCAGCTGCCGGAGAGCGACTCGCTCACTACCCGCAACCGGGTGCTGTCGGCGATGCGATAGAAGTCCAGCAATTGCGGCAGCAGCAATGACGCCGGCAGCACCGCGTCCAGACCAATGGCGAACTCCGACTCCCAGCCGGAGGCGACCCGCCGTACCCGCACTTCCAGCTCCTGCGCCGCGCGCAGCAATTGCCGCCCCTCACGCAGCAGCTCGCGGCCGGCCTGCGTTGGCGTGGCCTTGGGGCCAACGCGCTCGAACAACAGCACCCCCAGGTCCTCCTCCAGCTTGGAGACCGTGTAGGAGATCGTCGACGGCACCTTGAACAGCACCTTCGCCGCAGCGGTGAAGGAGCCACGGCGGTCGATCGCATCCAGGATCTGCAACGCATCCAGGCTGATTTTCATTGTTCGATTTTTTCGATGGTAGCAGTCAAATCTACTCGCTTTTTTTACCCGGGGCACCTCTCCAAACTACGCATCAACGGAACGGGCAAGCAAAACGCACCTTCCGCCTCATTCGAATCTTTCCAAGGAGAAGCACCATGTTGACTGTCCGCAAGAGCGAAACCCGTGGCCGCGCCGAGCACGGCTGGCTGTCCTCGCGTCATACCTTCTCCTTCGCCAGCTACCACGATCCGCGCCACATGGGCATCGGCCCGCTGCGCGTGATCAACGAAGACAAGGTAAAGGCGGGCGAAGGTTTCGGTACGCATGCCCACCGCGACATGGAGATCATTTCCTACGTGCTGGACGGCGCACTGGAGCACAAGGACAGCATGGGCACCGGCTCGGTCCTGCATTACGGAGATGTGCAGCGCATGAGCGCCGGCAGCGGCGTGACCCACAGCGAGTTCAACCACTCGGCCAGCGACCCGGTGCACTTCCTGCAGATCTGGGTGATGCCCGAGCGCAACGGCATCGAGCCCAGCTACGAGGAAAAGCATTTCGACGCCGACAGCAAGCGCAACACCTTGCGCCTGATCGCCTCGCCCAACGGCGACGGTGGCTCGCTGAAGCTGCACCAGGATGCGCGCCTGTACGCCACCATCCTGGACGGCGACGGTCGCCTGCAGCACCCGCTGGCTCAGGGCCGCCTCGGCTATGTGCAGGTGGCGCGCGGTAGCCTGACCGTCAACGGCCAGGTGCTGTCGGCCGGTGATGCCTTGCAGGTGACGGGCGAGCCGGAGATCGTGCTGGCCGATGCCCGTGATGCCGAAGTGTTGGTGTTCGACCTGCCGCAGTGAGTGGTTGGCAGTGCGTCGCCTTCATGCATCGGAGTCACGAGCGCTGCGACTGCGCACCAGTAATGCAAAAACCCGCCGACTGGCGGGTTTTTGTTGTGGCATCGGCTGCCTCGACTGCAGCAGGCGTTAGAACATGCCTGCTTGATTGAATGACAGGTGGCGTAGGCACCGTGTCATGCCAAGGGTGTAGCCGCACCTCTGCGCTGCAGCCTCGGCTGCCTGGCGGCGATAACGGCAGTAGAACCATAGGGGCTGCGCTTCTTGCAGTAGTCAGCCACGCGACGACACGGGCCAAACGCAATGAAAGCGCCGCGATTTGATGCGATGCAAGCAATCCGAATCAACGCACGACGATTCGAGAAGCACTCTGCTCGGCACATCACAAACCGCAGGACGTACAAGCGTGCATTTCGCACAGGCATGCTCTGCAACGTGGGCGCTTCCGGGTCCACCGCACTACGGACAAATCGCACCACACGCGCCACACGGCGACCAACGCGGAGCACTCCAGCGGCGCTGCACACACGGCGCGTTGCATCACTCGCTAGCCACGCACTGAGCATACCGGTCGATCAGCAGAACGAGCATGCCTGCCACTGCTCCAGCACACGCGCTTTATCCAACCAACCGGACTCCAACCCACGTGCAAGCGAAACAGTCAGCGCCCGCAAAGAATGCTAGCCACATGCATCACGCACGCCGTGCCAACACCTCCACCGCGGGTGCGTCCTGCGGCTGACCGACCTCGTCGCCATTGACCAGCGCGAATAATGCGTCCGCATCGGCCTCCAGCACACGCGCAGAGCGCGCCAGATCATCGACCATCTGCGCCTGATCACGCGCCTGTACACCGATCGACTGCAGCGCCTGATTGGCAGTGGAAATGTCCTGCGCCTGCACCTGGCTGGCTGCGGCGATCTGCTCCACGGTCGCGGTCACCTTCAACACCGAGGTGACCATGTCCTGCATCACCTTGCCGGCCTGCTCGGCCAGGCGTGAGCCATCGCCCACCTGATTGGTGGCGTCTTCGATCAGTGAGCGAATTTCGCGCGCAGACACGCTGCAGCGCTGCGCCAGGCTGCGCACCTTGGTCGCCACCACGGCAAAGCCCCTGCCCTGCTCGCCTGCACGCGCCGCTTCCACCGCTGCGTTGAGCGCCAGGATGTTGGTCTGAAAGGCAATGCCGTCGATCACCTCGATGATCTGGCCGATACGGTCGGTCGCCTTGCGAATGCTGGAAGTGGTCTGCACGACCTCGGCAATGACGTGCGCGCCCTTGCGCGCCACAGTGGCTGACTCTTCGGCCATGTGTTGCGCAGCGCCGGCGTTTTCCGAATTGGCGCGCACCGTCTCGGCCAGCTGCTCGATGCTGGTGGAGGTCTGCTGCACGGCATCGGACTGGCTGGCCGCACGGCTCACCAATTCCTGGTTGCTTGCCGAAATATGGTGCGCCTCGCGCTGTACGTTCTGCGCAATGCCCATGGTTTGCCGCACCAGATCGCGCATGCGCTCGGCCCAGCGCACCTGGTCGGTGACGTCGGTGGCGTACTTCACCACTTTGTATGGGCGCCCGGACACATCCAGGATCGGGTTGTAGGAGGCCTGGATCCAGGCCGTGCTGCCGTCCTTGCGCAGGCGCCGATACCGGCCCGCATCGAACTGCCCGCGCGCCAGCGTGGCCCAGAACTGACGGTAGTCTTCCGAGGCGCTGTAGGCAGCATCGACGAACACGCTGTGATGCTTGCCGATCGCCTCGTCGGCGCGGTAACCAAGGATCGCCAGAAAGTTGTCATTGGCACTCAGCACCAGGCCATCCAGGTCGAACTCAATCACCCCCATCACCTTGGCGATCGCCTGGATCCGGCCGTCCGCATCGGCGGATTCCACCACCTGACGCGTGATGTCGGTGGCGTACTTGATGACCTTGTAAGGGCGCCCACGCTCGTCCAGCACCGGGTTGTAGGAGGCCTGGATCCAGACCTCGCGCCCGTCCCTGCCCACGCGTTTGTAGCGCCCGGCATCGAATTCGCCACGCCCGAGCTTTTCCCAGAACACGCGGTATTCGGCCGACTGCCGCTGCGCCGGTTCGACAAACAGACGGTGGTGCTGGCCACGGATTTCGTCCAGCCGGTAGCCCATGACCTCAAGAAAATTGGCATTGGCATCGAGCACCGTGCCATCCAGCGAAAACTCGATCACCGCCATCACCTTGTCGATCGCGTCGATGCGGCCTTCGAAATCGGCGGTCTGGCGCACCTGCGCGGTGATGTCGGTGGCGTACTTCACCACGCGATACGGCTTACCGGAGCGATCCAGCAGCGGGTTATAGGAGGCGTTGATCCACACCTCGCGCTCACCATTACCCAGGCGGCAATAGCGCCCTGCATGGAAGTCGCCGCGCCGCAGCGTGTCCCAGAACTGCCGGTACCCATCGCTCTCGCGCTCGCTCGGGTGCACGAACATGCGGTGATGCTTGCCGACCACATCTTCCAGCCGATAGCCCATCAAGGCGAGGAAGTTGTGGTTCGCATCCAGGATGCGGCCCTCCAGATCGAACTCGATGACGGCCATGACCCGATCCATCGCGGTGGCCTTGTGCTGCAGCCCTCGGGTCCAAAGAGAGGTAAGACGTCCAACAAGCGGCTGCAAGCGCATTCCAACGTTCCGTGGTGTGGGTCACATCTTTAGCGGCTCACCGATCGAATCCTTGACCGTTTCCGAGCGCGCACGAAGGCAGGTTTATGCATGATTTAAGGCGAAAACCGGGCTCTTCTGGACCGGCCACATCACTGAAGAAGCTTAGGTAGCGCTATCTCGCGAGCGCTCATCGATCAGTTGTTCCTATCCATCGGCGGCCGGCATGGCTTGCGCGCATGCAAAGGCCGCCCTGGCATTGCGAGTTCACTCTTCGCAATGCCATGAAATCGCTCCAAGGACGAAGCACCCACGCCAGGCGGCAATCGCACTATCGTTGCGTGGACGCCAAGGAAATAGATCGCGTGATCATCGGACGCGGTGCTGTGCCACGGATGCGGTTGAGACACCATCGGCACCCTGTGATGCGACCACGACGCAACGCATCCAATCAATGCCAGCCACACCGGTAGTCTCAATCTGCAGGCAGAGACTGTCGTGCCGAAATTCCGGAGCGACCTTCGCTAGAAACCGAAACCATCATCAATTGGAGGCATCTCAGCCATATCAGCCGGCGAGCAAGTGCAGCAGAAGCAACGCCTGACGATGCTGCGTTTGCTGTTTAGCTGATCGAGCACAGGATGTAGCCAAAAGGAACGGCCCTGCGCTCAAGGCCAGGCGATGCGTGGTCATACCCAGGGCCCAGCGAACAGCCGCATTGCACGCCGGCACGCGCTGATGCCGTTCGACACCGGCACCGCAATGCATGGCAACAGCAGCCAACACCACGCCATCCGCAACTCCAAGATGCCTGCATAGACCTGAAAGTAGCGCCGAGGCGGCTTTAGGGCCTGCATGCCAGTGGACGGGTCATGCCTGCAAGTGATCGCACTGCACGTGTGATGCTGGGTAGCGCCGTCCGCCTGGACAATCACTTTGACCACTGCAACCACACGGAGCATCCGAGCGTGCGAAGCAGATGGAGCGATATCTTCTACTTGGCGAACGCACAAATGAAAACACCCGCAAATCAGGGATTTGCGGGTGTTTTTTTGAACTGGCGGAGCGAGAGGGATTCGAACCCTCGATAGAGCTTTTGACCCTATACTCCCTTAGCAGGGGAGCCCCTTCAGCCGCTCGGGCATCGCTCCAGTTTTTGCATCCTGCCGCGGTGTCTCGTGGCAGGCCGCGAAGAATACCGGGTAAGAGGGGCTAACGTAAACCCTTTTGAATCAATCAGTCCGAACAATCGTCATTGTGATGCGCACCGGACGCAACCGGCTCGTCACCGCGCTGGATGCGCTGATAGATTTCTTCGCGATGCACGGCAACATCCTTAGGCGCGGCAATGCCAATGCGCACCTGATTTCCCTTGACGCCGAGCACGGTCACGGTGACCAAGTCGCCGATCATCAGGGTTTCGCCTACTCGGCGAGTGAGGATCAACATTTTGCAAATCTCCTGGAACTGGCAGGTATCCCACCAGCATCGGCGGCCTCCTGAATGAGACGCGCCCTAGGTAAAGGGGATAAAGACCAGAAATGGTAGCGGGACATCCTGCCAGCCAGCAAGGCTTGGCAGGACAAGTGTTCAGCCCAAGTGTTGCTTGACCCAGGAGGGCACGCCTTGGAGCGCAGTCGCAAGGGCGGGCCCGTCCTCGCCACCACCCTGGGCGAGATCCGGACGGCCACCGCCCTTGCCCCCGATCTGACTGGCGATATGGCCAAGGAGTTCCCCTGCCTTCACCTTGCCAGTTGGGCTGCCGTTCACGCCGGCCACCAGGGCGACCTTGCCGCCTGCAGCGCCGGCCAGCACGATCACCGAGTCGCCCAATTGTTGTTTCAGGCGATCCATGGCCTCGCGCAACGCCTTGGCGTCGAATCCCTCAAGGCGCACCGCAATCACCTTGACGCCTGCCACGTCCACCGCGCTGGCGCCGAGGTCGGCGGTCGCGCCGGATGCAAGCTTGGCTTTGAGCGACTCCAGCTCGCGCTCCAGGCGCTTCTGGCGATCGGTCAGCGCCCGCACCTTGTCGACGATCTCGGTGCTGTTGCCGCCGAGCAGGTTTGCGGCCTCACCCAGACGACGCTCCTCTTCAGCCACGTAGTCGAGTGCGCCCTGCCCTGTCACCGCTTCGATGCGGCGCACGCCGGAAGAGACGCCGCCTTCAGAGGTGATCTTGAACAAGCCGATGTCACCGGTGCGGCTGACATGGGTGCCGCCGCACAGTTCGGTCGAATAGCCGCCCATCTTGAGCACGCGTACGCGCTCGCCATACTTTTCGCCAAACAGCGCCATCGCACCGAAGTCCAGGGCCTCCTGCATGGCCATGTTGTGCACTTCAACGCTGTGGTTGGTGCGCACTTCCGCATTGACCTTGCGCTCGATCACTGCAAGTTCTTCCGCAGTGATCGGCTGGAAATGCGAGAAGTCAAAGCGCAGGCGATCCGGCGCCACCAGCGAGCCCTTCTGCTGCACGTGGGTCCCCAGCACCTCGCGCAACGCGGCATGCAGCAGATGCGTGGCCGAGTGGTTGAGGATGGTCTTGCCACGACGCTGCACATCGATACCACCGGACAACACGTCGCCAAGTTTCAGTGCGCCCTCCGCGATACGCCCGACATGCCCATGGAATTGGCCAGCGAACTTTTGTGTGTCGGCGACCTCAATACTGACGTCCGTGCCGCTGAGCTGACCGCTGTCGCCGACCTGGCCGCCAGATTCGGCGTAGAACGGCGTGCGATCGGTGAACACGATGACCTCATCACCGGCCTCGGCACGGTCCACCGGCCGCCCCTGCTTGAGCAACGCGACGACCTTCAGCGCGTCAGCATCCTGGGCTTCGTAGCCAAGGAACACGGTCGGCGCCATGGTGGCCACCAGATCCGCAGGCAGCGCCACGCCGCCACCGAACTTGCCTGCCGCGCGCGCGGTTTCGCGCTGACGCTCCATGGCGAACTCAAAGCCCTCCATGTCCACGCGCATTCCGCGCTCACGTGCGATGTCGGCGGTGAGATCGACCGGGAAGCCGTAGGTGTCGTAAAGACGGAACGCATCCGCGCCCGGAATGATCTCCTGCGAGCGCGACGCGACGTCATCGAAGATCTTCATGCCAGCGTCGAGCGTCTCGGCAAACCGTTCTTCTTCGGCCAGCAACGCACGCGCCACGGTCTCCTGCGCGACCACCAGCTCGGGATAGGCCTCGCCCATCAGCTCGACCAGCGTGGGCACCATCTTGCTGAAGAACAGCTGGCGGACGCCCAGCATCCAGCCATGCCGCAACGCGCGACGGATGATCCGGCGCAGCACATAGCCACGCCCTTCGTTGGATGGCAACACGCCATCCACGATCAGGAACGAACAGGCGCGGATGTGATCGGCGATCACCCGCAGCGACTTGTTTTCCAGATCCGCAATGCCGGTCAGCGCGCTGGCCTTACCGATCAGCGCCTGGAAGACGTCGATTTCGTAATTGGTGTGCACGTGCTGCAGGATGGCGGCCAGCCGCTCAAGGCCCATGCCGGTATCCACGCACGGTGCCGGCAACGGCACCAAGGTGCCGTCTGGCTGGCGATCGAACTGCATGAACACCAGGTTCCAGATTTCGATGAAGCGGTCGCCGTCTTCATCGGGCGAACCCGGTGGGCCGCCGGCGATGTGATCGCCATGATCGAAGAAGATTTCGGTGCACGGACCGCAGGGACCGGTGTCGGCCATCTGCCAGAAGTTGTCCGACGCATACGGCGCGCCCTTGTTGTCGCCGATGCGCACGATGCGGCTTTCCGGGATGCTGATCATGTCGCGCCAGAGTTCAAAGGCTTCTTCGTCGGTGTGGTACACCGTGACCAGCAAGCGATCGGCCGGCAGCTTCCAGACCTGCGTCAGCAGCTCCCACGCCCAGGCAATGGCGTCCTTCTTGAAGTAATCACCGAACGACCAGTTGCCCAGCATCTCGAAGAAGGTGTGGTGGCGCGCGGTGTAGCCCACCGAATCCAGATCGTTGTGCTTGCCACCGGCACGCAGGCAGCGCTGCACGTCGGCGGCACGCACGTAGCTGCGCTTTTCCGCGCCAAGGAAGACATCCTTGAACTGGACCATGCCGGAATTGGTGAACAGCAAGGTCGGGTCGTTGCCCGGCACCAGCGGCGCGGATGGCACGATGGTGTGGCCCTTCCCCTCGAAGAACGCGAGGAAGTCACTACGGATCTGGGAAGTGCTGAATTTGGCGGGTGCGTTCATGGGCTGGCATTGGGCGGGCGGTGGTCCCGGTCACCCCATGAGATGTGGGCGCAGAGGAGCGGAACAACCTGAAACCACGAAGGGTAGCAGGCCTGACGCCCTCAGTCCTCAAGGTCGAAGCGTGTTGCCAGCCGAATGCTGTTGCCATCGAAGCCGCGCCGCGCCAGCAGGTCGGCAGCCTTGCGCCGCTGTACCAAGTCAACCGGCCCATCCTCGCCGAAACGGCGGCGGATCAGATCGCGTGCGTTTTCGGTCCAGTCCCCTTCGAAGGTTGCCATCGCTGCACTGACCGCGTCGCTATCCAGGCCGTGGGTTCCAAGTTCTGCGCGGATGTGCAACGGCCCATACCCCGAACTGGCCCGGTTACGGACCACCGAGGCAGCAAAGCGTAAATCGTCCTGCCAGCCCTCGCCTGCGAGCCGCTCAACGGCGGCCTGTGCGGCCTCTGGCTCGATGCCACGCGCCTGCAACTTGCGGTTCAACTCTTTTTTGGAATGTTCACGGCGCACCAGTAATCCCAGTGCACGTTGGACCGGCGTCTGTTCCTTGAACCGACGTCCCCGCTTCGGTGCGGGCGTTTGCTCACTCATCGTGACGTGTCCCGAAGGTAAATGCGCCGTCCGTGGCGCCCGCCCTCCTGGCTTTCGATAGAACTACCGCGAGGAGCGACGGCACTGACTCCGCCGTCCCCGCGATAGGGAAAACTCACTCGCTCTCGGTCTCGCCGGCTTCACGCGGCGCCTCGGCGGGCTGGAACTTCTCGCGCAGCTCGGCTTCGAGCTTGATCGCCACCTGCGGGTTGTCGCGCAGATACCCACGGGCGTTGTCCTTGCCCTGGCCGATACGCTCGTCGCCGTAGCTGTACCAGGCACCTGCCTTGTCGACCAGCTTGGCTTCCACGCCCATATCGATCAGCTCACCCTCGCGGCTGATGCCTTCGCCGTACAGGATCTCGGTAATGACCTGCTTGAACGGAGGCGCCAGCTTGTTCTTGACCACCTTGATCTTGGTCTGGTTGCCGATGATCTCGTCACCCTTCTTGATCGCACCGATGCGGCGGATGTCCAGGCGGACCGAGGCGTAGAACTTCAGCGCATTGCCGCCGGTGGTCACTTCCGGGCTCTGGCCCGGCATCATCACGCCGATCTTCATGCGCAGCTGGTTGATGAAGACCACCAGCGTGTTGGAGCGCTTGATGTTGCCGGTGAGCTTGCGCAGCGCCTGGCTCATCAAACGGGCCTGCAGGCCAGGAAGCTGGTCGCCCATCTCGCCTTCGATTTCGGCCTTCGGGGTCAGCGCGGCAACCGAGTCGATCACCACGATGTCCACCGAGCTCGAACGCACCAGCATGTCGGCGATTTCCAGCGCCTGCTCACCGGTATCCGGCTGCGACAGCAGCAGGTCATCGACATTGACGCCCAGCTTGGCGGCATAGATCGGGTCCAGCGCATGCTCGGCGTCGATGAAGGCCGCGGTGCCGCCCAGCTTCTGGCATTCGGCAATGGCCTGCAGGGTCAGGGTGGTCTTGCCCGAGGATTCCGGCCCGTAGATCTCGACCACGCGGCCCTTCGGCAGGCCGCCAATCCCCAGTGCGATGTCCAGCATCAGCGAACCGGTCGGGATGACCTCGACGGCCTCGATGACCCGGTCGCCCATGCGCATCACCGAGCCTTTGCCGAATTGCTTTTCGATCTGGCTCAGGGCGGCGGAAAGGGCGCGCTTCTTGTTCTCATCCATCTGGGTGATCCTCGTCAGTGATTTCGGTATGGGGCTAATGTAGCGGCGGTGTATCGCACGGACTGAGACTGCCTGCGACACACTTAGATTAGGGAGGCCAACTTGGTGGCGGCAGCGGGAAATTCTGCGCTACCGGCTCGGGAAACGGCCAGCGCATGCATCGGCGCAGTGCTCAACGGTTGGGCCGCAACAGGCCGCAATACAGGCCCTCGATGGCGAAATCCTGATCCGGCAGCACTTCGATCGGCGCGTAGTCCGGATTGCGTGGCAGCAGCCGGATGCGGTCCTTGCCGATCTTGAGCAGCTTGACGGTGATCTCTTCGTCGATCCGGGCCACCACGATCTGCCCCGAGCGGGCGTCGCGGGTGCGATGCACGCCGATCAGGTCGCCGTTGAAGATGCCTTCGTCGCGCATCGAATCGCCCTGCACCTTGAGCAGGTAATCCGGCGATGGCGAGAAGAACACCCGGTCCAGCACCACGAAATCGTCCGACCCGATGTCGGCGCCGATCGGCAGCCCGGCCGCCACGCGCCCCAGCACCGGCAAGCGCAGCACGTCATCGCGAACCGGCTCCTCTGCAGGGGCGGCCCTGGCGTGCGCAGCGGCGCCGGCCAACCGGATACCGCGCGCCTGGCCCGGCACGCGACGGATGGCGCCGGCCTGCTCCAGCGCTTCCAGATGGTATTGCGCGGCGCGCACGCCCTTGAAGCCGAATGCCCGCGCGATCTCGGTCTGCGAGGGCGGCACGCCATCGGTCTCGATCCGCTCGGCGATGAGGGCGAGGATTGCTTGCTGGGTATCGGTCAGGTCCATGGTTAGTAGTATTACTACTAACGACCGTGCGCGCAAGCGATTGCTTGCTCCTCCGCAGGGACCGCGTCAGCGGCGGCTGCGCCAGATCGAGAACAGGATCCAGACCCCGCACAACGCCGCGCCGATGAACCCGCTGACGCCCAGTGCCAGCAGCCAGCGGCTGGCAATGCCGCCAACGCTGTTCATCACGATCGACGAGCCAATCACCAATGCGGCGGTGACGATTCCCATGGTGAGGCGGTTGGCGGCACGGTCGACCTGCTCGCCGAATTCGCGCAAGGCTCGCGTTTCCACGTGCAGCTGCAGCTTGCCGCGACGCGCGGCCTGGATCAGCCGCTTGAGATCGCGCGGCAGATCGCCGATCAGGTCGATCGCCCCGGTCACCGTGCGCCGGCCACGCCGCAGCATCGCGCTGGGCGCGTACCGCTGCAGCACCACGCGTTCGAGATAGGGGCGCGCTTCGCTGGCCATGTCGAAATCCGGGTCGAGCTGGCGCCCCATGCCTTCCAGGGTGAGGAAGGCCTTGATCATCAGCGCCAGGTCCGATGGCAACGTCAGCCCGTGATCGCGCAGGATGGCAGTGACATCGCCCAGCATCGCGCCGATGCGCAGTTCCTTGAGCGGTACGCCACGATAGGCATCGACGAAGGCGCCGATGTCCTGTTGCAGGCGCGGCTCGTCGATGTCCAGGCTGGTGCCTGCCCATTCCAGCAACACGTCGATCACCGACTCGGCGTCGTAGCTCACCATGCCGTGCAACAGTTGCGCGACCTGGAAGCGGCGCTGTTCGGAAATGCGCCCGACCATGCCGAAGTCGATGACCGCGATGCGCCCGTCGCGCAGATAGAAAATATTGCCGGGATGCGGATCGGCATGAAAACAGCCGTCCTGCAGCACCATCTTCAACACGATGCCGGCGCCGGTGCGTGCCAGCGCCTTGCGGTCCAGGCCGGCGGCATCCACAGCAACAAGATCGCGCCCGGGAATGCCGTCGACGAAGTCCTGCACGTTGAGCGACTCGCAGGTCCATTCCCAATGCACGGCGGGAATGAGGATCTGTGGATCGTTGGCGAAGTTGGCGGCGATGCGCTCGGCATTGCGGCACTCGGCGGCGAAATCGAGCTCGCGGCGCAGCGACAGCGTGAACTGCTGCACCACTTCGGCGGGGCGATAGCGCTTCAGATCCGGCGCGCGGGTTTCGACGATTTCGGCCAGCCGTGCGAGCAGACGCAGGTCGGCATCGATGGTGTCGCCGATGCCGGGGCGCCGGATCTTGAGCACCACCGCGGTGCCGTCGGCCAGCCAGGCGCGATGCGTCTGCGCCAGCGATGCGGCCGCCAGTGGCTCTTCATCCAGCCGCGCGAAGACCTGCTCCGGTTCCATTCCCAGCGCGGCCACCAGTTGCGGGCGGATATGTGCGAACGGCAGCGCCGGCACGGCGTTCTGCAGCTCGCTGAGTTCCTCGATCCAGTCTGGCGGCAACAGATCCACGCGCGTGGCCAACACCTGCCCCAGCTTGACGAAGGTTGGACCGAGCTCTTCCAAGGCGCGACGGACACGCGTGGCCGCGGACATGCGCAGACGGCCTTCGGCATTGGTCCAGTGCAACAGCCGGCCCGCACGCTCCAGCACGTCGGCCAGGCCGATCCGCCGCACCACATCGCCGAAGCCATAGCGGATCAGGACGGAGGCAATTTCCTGCAGGCGCCCAAGGTCACGGACGGTGCCAAGTGCTTCCCACATCAGCGTGCTCCTTGCGACGCAGCGATTGCGCAACGCAGCGACGCAGATGCCTGGACACTGCCCTGCACTTTGACTCGCCATAACGCAGCGGCCGCGCGCGTACGCGGAGCGATCAGCAGCGCGGAGCCCACCGCATCAGCACGCAGTGCCATCCACACAGACTGTTGAAAGCGAGGCGCATGCTGCGGCACACGCGTGCGCGCACTGGGACGCCGCAGGCCCGTGGCGAGCGACTGCGCGACGAGCGCGCGCAAGGAGAAAGCAGGAGACAAACGCATGGGTCACGCACACGGGAACGATGTACGTTTGTAGCCGATCCGCCCGCATCTGTCGCCTGCGCAGCTGAAGCAGACGCCGCACCCAGCCCTTGGATTACCCAGGCCATGCAGCGCGGAAGCGCGCAGGCAGGCGCTGCACCTATCTCAGTAGCGCAAGCGCAGCGTCATGCCGAAGGTGCGCGGCGCACCCAAAAATGCATTCCATGAGCCGGCCTGCAGCGGCGCATCGATGGCCACCTGCCGATAGGTCACATTGCCAAGATTCTCCGCCCAGGCTTCCAGTTGCCAGCGTTTATCGCTGGCGCCGATGCCCAATCGCGCGTTGACGATGGTGTAGGACGGCTGCAGCTTCTGCGGATCCAGGTCGGTGCCGACGTTGTAATCGGAGCTGTACTTGGCGCCCAGATTGGCACGACCGATCAGCTGGCTGCCGATGGCGTGTTCGTAGCTCAGCGCGAGGTTGCCAGACCAGCGCGGCGCAAAACTCGTGCGGCTGCCGGGCAGCAATGCCAGGTCTGCATCGGGCAGGCGGTCCTGGCCGTAGGCGGTATCCGTATAGCTGAGGCCACCTTGCAGCATCAGGCCGGGCAACCCGGTCTGCCACAGCACTTCCGCGTCCACGCCTTGAGAGATAACTGTCGGAATGGCGCGCACCACGAAGCTGGTGCCCAGAAAATTATTGAGCTGGAAGTCGCTGAAATCCTGGTAGAACAGCGCGGCGTTCAGTAGCAGGTTGCCACCCAACCAGGTGGTCTTGGCGCCAAGCTCGTAACTGTCGACGAACTCGCCCGGGAAGGCGGTGTCGTCCACCGGCACGATGCCTTGCACGCCCGTGGACAAACCGTCGGCAGATTGCACGCGGTCCAGGTTGAAGCCGCCAGCCTTGTAGCCGCGCGCCGCCGACACATACGTCATCAGCGCGTCGTTCCAGCGATACGCCAGCTTGGCAGTGCCGGACCATTCGCGCTCGGTCAGTTGTTGCTGGGTCCTGCGGCCGTCATGCGCCACGTTGCTCCACGGCAGGCAGGTAAAGCCCACCACTTGCGGAGCGATGCTCGGCACGGATGCTGCCGGTACGCCACGCGCAGTCAGCGCCGCACCAATGCGTCGCGCCGCAGCCGGATCCAGCTGCCCGTTCGCGGCGAAGTAGCTCGCGCAGGCCGGGCTGCCGTCCGGATTCTCGAACGAGGAAGCCAGCGCCTTGTTTTCGTAGGTGTAGCGCAGCCCCACCACCACATCCAGCGCATCGGTGGCATGCCAGGTGTTGTTGGTGAACACGGCAACGCTCCGGCCATCCTGGCGGAAGCGGTCCTGGCTGCCCTGGCCGCGAAACAGCGAACCGGTAGGCAGGCCGGTGGCGTCGGCGAGAAAGCGCGGTGCATCCGCACGTGCGGCCAGCGCGGGGTTGATGCGTCCTAACAGCGCCGTGGAGAGGTACGGCTCGTAGGCCGTTCCAAAGCGGTACGACTCGTTGCGATGCACGGTTTCATCGGCGTAAAACGCGCCCACCATCCAGTCCAGCTGCTCACTGGAACCGGCCAGCCGCAGCTCCTGGCTGAAGGTTCTGAACCCCGTGAGCATTTCATCCTGCTGCGGTGCGCGGTACAGCACGTCTGCGGCACTGAAATCGAAATCCAGGCCGTTGACCGAGGTCCAGTCACGTAACGCGGTGATCGACGTCAGCACCGGCGCGCCCAGCCAGGGCGTGGTCCAGTCCACCTGCGCCGACACCCCACGGTCGCGAATGTCCTGCGCGGTGCTGCGATTGCTGTAGGCCAGCCGCCGGGACGGATCCGCCTGCCCGATGGCGCCCTGCCCGCCTGGCGTCAGCGCGTTGAGGATCGCGGCGGTCGGCCCACGCTCGGTGGTGACGGTGACACAGCAGTTCTCGTTGCGATTGGTGGCATCGGCGGCGATATTGATGGCCAGATCATGCGACGGCTCCCACAGCAGCTGGATGCGGCCGGTCTCCAGATTCTGGTCGCCGTCGTCGGTCGCCGTGCGCGGGCCAGCGCCAGTCACGACATTTTCGAACCCGTCGCGGCGGCGTTTGGCGGCATAGACGCGCAGCGCACTGGTTTCTCCCACTGCATCGTTGAATGCCGCAGCCAGACCGAACGCTCCGTAGTTGCCGGCCGTCAGTTCCGCTTCCGCGCTACGCGTGAAGCTGGGGCGGCGCGTCACCACATTGATCACGCCGGCCGAGGTGTTCTTGCCGAATACGGTGCCTTGAGGACCCTTCAGCACCTCAATGCGTTCCAGCTCGCCGAGGTCCGAGAACCCCACACCGTTGCGCGCACGCGGCACCCCGTCGATCACCACACCCACCGAAGATTCCAGGCCTGCGTTATCGCCCACCGTGCCGATGCCGCGGATACGTGCAGTGGTTTGCGCAGCGCTCTGGGTACTGGTGACGATCAATCCCGGCACCAGCACCTGCAAATCCTTGATGTCGTGGACGCCGTTGTCCAGCAGCAGTTGCTCGGGCAGCACCGAAACGATGATCGGTACGTCCTGCAATGCTTCTTCGCGCTTCTGCGCAGTGACCGTCAAGGCGGCCAAGGTCGCTGGTTCCGTGCGTTCGGCAGGCGCGTCACTCTGCGCTTGTGCGTACAGCCAGGGCGCGTGCGTCGCTACGAAGATGGCAAGCGCAAGCCTGCCACCGCGTCGGTGATCGATATGCATTGGGTTTCCCGGCGGTGAGGCGGTGAGGCGCTGCGACTGCATCATGCGGCGACGGCCGCGAGATATGTCACAAGCAACGCTACCGTTCGCGCATCTACGCAGCGGGCGCATGACCGAATCCATCGCTCGCGCGACGAACGCCAGGCGACTCCGTGCTCGCTTGTGTGAGCACGGCCGCGGTTTAGAGAAGCCATCAACCCGACTGCGCGGCCGACAGGTGAGCGCGGCCGACGCTTGGAAGTCTCATGTACAGCCGTAAACTCCGGTTCCTCTGCCCCGTCCGTGCTCGCCCGCTAATTGCTTGCTACGTTTTGTCAGCCGCTCTTAGATCGGTCGCGACCTCGCAGGATGCGGTCCTGCCGGTCCTTACATGCAACACGAACGGTCTCTCGCGGTGAGACGTGACCTTACAACCACCGGGTATTCGACACTTCCGGGATGACGGCGCCGCAGCGCGTGCCTGGAGCACCTGCAAGGCAGCGCGCCGTGCAGCAGTGCGCAATGCACGTGCTAAAGCAACGCGCTCAGGCCACGTAACGCCGCAGCCACCGTCTGCCGACGTACCGCGTCGCGGTCGCCGCTGAAATGGAACAACTGCGCAGTGGCATAGCCGCCGCGCCGCTTCCAGCCGATCCAGACCGTGCCGACTGGCTTGTCGTCGCTTCCACCACCGGGGCCGGCAATGCCCGTTACGGCGACGGCGATGCTGGCGCCGGAATTCACGAGCGCGCCAGAGACCATCTCGATCACCGTCTCGCGACTCACCGCACCATGTACTTCCAGCGTCTGCGGCCGCACACCAAGCAAGGCCTGTTTGGCCTCGTAGCTGTAGGCGGCCATGCCGCACTCGAACCAGTGCGAGGAGCCGGCCACGTCGGTCACCGCCTTAGCGATCCAGCCGCCGGTGCAGCTCTCGGCGGTGACCAGGCGCTCGCGCGCGGCAAGCAACTGTTGCCCCAACACCTCGGACAGCTGCTGCAATTCGGAATCGGTGGACATGGACATGGGCACGGCGTGTGGGGAATCGACGTTTTAGCCCAATTCATCGCCAATGTCTGCGGTGAGACCAGCACAGGACGGGTTACTGGGCGGCCGCGGTTCAGTGGCTACATGCGCAGCGCGTCGCCACTGCCCCGACGCGGGCTGCACCAGAAAAAAATAGCCACCGCGTCAACCGACCAAGCTGGCCGTCTGCTAGCCGCAGACACGCCTATAGCTCTTTGCGAGATTCTCGGCCGCGTGTGCGATGCGCATTGCGGGGCCGCAGGCGACCACAGGAAGGTGGATCTGCCGCTAACAGACTCCATCGGTCGCCAGCGCGCACCCCAGGCGCGTTACGCGATGCTGCGGAAGCAACGGATGACATGCGATGCCGGAGCGGCCGCATCGCAGCGGCCGCACCGTCATGCATCAGGTCTCCCAGTCCTCACGGCGATCCGGCAACAACGCGCGCAGCGGTGCACCGTCTTCGCCGGCGGCAAGACGTTCGGCTTCGACATAGGGCAAGTCGACTTCCAGCAACCAGCCCTCCTCGTCCACCTGCTCGCTACGGATCACTTCCAGCTGATGCAGCTTGGAGCGCAGACGACCGGCAGAGGCCGGCAAGCGGAGCGAACCGGTGATGTGGCGCAGGTCCAGCCGATGGCCCAACGCACGCTGCAGTTCTTCCAGGCCACGTCCATCACGCGCAGAAATCCAGACGCGCTCGCGGCGTGCCTGGTCGGGGATGCCGTCCTGCGCGTCATGGCGCACCTCGGCGCCCTCGATCTTGTCGATCTTGTTGAACACCAGCAGCTGCGGCAGATCGCCTGCACCGACGGCCTGCAAGACCTCATCGACCTGATGGATGCGTTCTTCGCGCAACGGGTCCGCCGCATCAACGATATGCAACAGCAGATCCGCATCGCGCGCTTCGGACAAGGTCGACCGGAATGCAGCCACCAGTTCGTGCGGCAGATCCCGCACGAAGCCCACCGTGTCGGCCAGCACCGCGCTGCCACCTAGCAAGGCAATGCGCCGCACCGTGGGGTCGAGCGTGGCGAACAGCTGGTCGGCCGCGTAGGCATCGGCGCCGGTCAACGCATTGAACAGCGTGGACTTGCCAGCATTGGTGTAGCCCACCAGCGCAATCCGCGGCAATTCGCTGCGCATGCGCGCACGACGCATCTGGGTCCGCTGCACTTCGACTTTTTCCAGCCGCTTCTGCAGCTGCTCCACACGCTTCTGCAGCAGGCGGCGGTCGGTTTCCAGCTGGGTTTCGCCCGGGCCGCGCAGACCGATCGCACCGCCGCGCTGACGTTCCAAGTGAGTCCAACCGCGCACCAGGCGCGTGGCCATGTGGCGCAGCTGCGCCAGTTCCACCTGCAACTTGCCTTCGTGGCTGCGCGCGCGTTGCGCGAAGATATCCAGGATGAGCCCGGTGCGGTCGATCACGCGCCGCTCCAGATACCGCTCGAGGTTGCGCTCCTGGCCCGGCGACAAGGTGTGGTTGACCAGCACCAGATCCGCGCCGGTGGCCTCGGCCGCAGCCTTGACCTCTTCCAGCTTGCCGCTGCCGATCAATGTCGACGGGCTGGGTTTATCGATGCGCGCGGTGAGCGTGGCCGCTACCGTGGCGCCCGCCGACTTGGCAAGCTCGGCGAACTCCTCCAGCACATCCTCTTCGGCAGGCCCACCGGAGTGGGTCTGAATCAACAACGCGTGTTCACCCTTGCGTGAGCGATCAAACACGCACTACTCCATCATTGCTCGACGTCGTCATCTTCCGCCTGGTTGTTTTCATTGGATTGCACATAGCCGCCACCCGGGCCCACGCGCACGTTGCGCGCCGGAACAACGGTGGAAATGGCGTGCTTGTAGACCATCTGGCTCACGGTATTGCGCAGCAGCACCACGAACTGGTCGAACGATTCGATCGTACCCTGCAACTTGATGCCGTTGACCAGATACACAGAGACCGGCACCCGCTCGCGACGCAGTGCGTTAAGGAATGGATCCTGTAAAGATTGCCCCTTGGCCATCGAAAAATCCTCTTCATTATTGTTCTTATGATTCCGGTCGACCCTGCTTTCCCCAGCCGGTCCCGGAAACGGGATGTTACACGGCTGAAGGCTGCTGCATAGTGCGCCGTTGGCCGAGGAAGCCGGCAACCGCCTGTTCCAATTGACCGCGATCACGCTCCGGGTCGAACCAGCGTGCGTCGAGCTCGCCACGCAGCCAGGTCAGCTGCCGCTTGGCCAGCTGCCGGGTGGCCTGCACGGCCTTGTCGCGGAACTCGGCCAGGCTGCCGGCCCCATCCAGATACTCCCAGGCCTGCCGGTAGCCCACTGCCCGCACCGCCGGCAAATCCAGTGGCGCCGCCACCGCGCGCATCTGCGGCAACGCGCGCAGCTGCTCGACCTCGGTCAGGAGACCTTCCGCCAACATCGCGTCCAGGCGCATGGCGATACGCGCATGCAGCACCGCACGTTGCTGGGGTGCGAGCACTAGTTTGAGCACCCGCACCGGCGCACGCGGCCCCGGTGGTCGCGTCTGCCAGTAGCTGATCGGCTTGCCGCTGATGCGGTAGACCTCCAGCGCACGCTGGATGCGTTGCGGGTCAGTGGCATGGATGCGCGCGGCAGCAACCGGATCAATCCGTGCCAGTTGCGCATGCAGTGCCCCCCACCCCACCTGCTCGGCTTCAGCAGCGATCGCCAGCCGCACCGCGGGGTCGGCTTCGGGCATCTGCGCCAGCCCTTCCAATGCCGCACGGAAATACAGCCCGGTTCCGCCTGCCAGGATCGGGATCTTGCCGCGCGCCACGATCTGCGCCATGGCGGTGCGCGCGTCAGCGGCAAATTCCGCCGCCGAATAGACCTGCCAAGGATCGCGCAGGTCGAGCAGATGGTGGGGAACCGCCGCACGCATTGCCGCGTCCGGCTTGGCCGCACCGATGTCCAGACCGCGGTAGACCAGCGCGGAGTCGACACTGACGATCTCACCGCCCCAGCGCTGCGCTGCCTCGATCGCCAGTGCCGTCTTGCCGCTGGCGGTCGGGCCCATCACGGCGATGGCCAGCGGGCGCTGGTCGGCTGCCATCAGTCCTCGTCCGGCCAGCGAATCGTCGGCGCCGCAGCTGCTGCCATGCGCGGGGTGGGAATTGCAGCCACCGCACGCCATACCTTCAACGCATCCACGGTCGCCGCCACGTCATGCACGCGCAGCAGTTGCGCGCCCTGCTGGGCGGCGATCAGATGCGCGGCCACCGAGCCATGCACGCGGTCGGCCGCAACCTGGCGACCGGTCAATTCACCGATCGTGCGCTTGCGCGAGAATCCCGCCAGCACCGGCAGGCCAAATTCCTGCAGCCGTTGCAGTTGTGCCAGCACGGTGAGGTTATGCGCGGTGCTCTTGTCGAATCCGAATCCGGGGTCGAGGATCAGCCGCCGCTTGTCGATGCCGGCCATTTCCGCAGCAAAAATGCGCTCGGCCAGAAAGCGATGCACCTCGGCCACCACATCGTCGTAATGCGGCTCGGCCTGCATCGCGTGCGGTGCACTCAGCGCATGCATCAGCACCACCGGCACCGCGAGTTCCGCAGCGGCCTCCAGCGCGCCCGGCGACCGCAACGCGTGTATATCGTTGATCATGCCCGCGCCCGCGGCGACTGCGGCGCGCATGACCTCGGGCTTGTAGGTATCAACGCTGATGGGCACATCGGTCTGCGCGCTCAGGGCCTGGACCACCGGGATCACCCGCTGCAGTTCCTCGTCCAGCGATACCGCACTGGCGCCAGGCCGGGTGGATTCACCGCCCACATCCAGCACCGCCGCACCTTCTGCGACCAGTCGCAGCCCATGAGCCACCGCCGCGTCCACCGTCGTGTGCTGGCCGCCATCGGAGAACGAGTCCGGCGTGACATTGACGATGCCCATCACCTGCGGGCCATCCAGGCGCAGCAGGCGGCCTGCGCAGTTCAATTGCGGGGTGGTGTCGAACATCGGCAATTCTCGATCAGGAAGAAGGATCCGCATGCGCACTCGGCATGCAGCCGTGCACGCATTTCGCCGCGCAGCAAGTTGTCGCGGAACGCGGTGACGCGTGGTTGAGACAGCGGCAACCTCAGCCCCGCTTACTCACTGGCGTGGGGCGGGCATTGTCGCGCAGCGCATCGGCCTCTGCACATCATCCCTGCACTTGCCATCGGTGGCGCAGGAGCCACTGACATTGGACCGGCAATTCAATCCACCACAATGCAACAAGGCCAGGATCGCTCCTGGCCTTGCGCGTTTCATGCAGCTGACCACCAGGCGTTACAGCTGCTCGGCAGGACCTGCGATCGGCGGCAACGGACGCGGGCTACCCTTGTCGTTGTTGTTGCCACCGTCCTTGTCGGACTTGGCCCAGCCAGCCGGCGGCGGCGGGTCGCGGCCTTCCATGATGGCGTCGATCTGCGGCACGTCGATGGTCTCGTACTGCAGCAGCAGCTGCGACATCGCATGCAGCTTGTCCAGATTCTCCGTGAGGATGGTCTTGGTCTTGCTGTACGCCTTGTCCAGGATCGACCGCACCACTTCGTCGATCTTGCGTGCGGTCTCATCCGAGACGTTCTTGTGCTGGGTCACCGAACGGCCCAGGAACACCTCGTCCTCTTCCTCGCCGTAGGCCACCGGACCGAGTTCATCGGACAGGCCCCACTTGGTGACCATGTTGCGGGCCATCTTGGTGGCGCGCTCGATGTCGTTGGACGCACCGGTGGTGACCTTGTCGCCGCCGAAGATCAGCTCTTCGGCAACGCGGCCGCCATACAGCGAGCACAGCTGCGATTCGATCGCCACGCGATTCATCGAGTAGCGGTCGCCTTCCGGCAGGTACATCGTCACGCCCAGGGCGCGACCACGCGGAATGATCGTGACTTTGTAGACCGGGTCATGCTCGGGCACCAGGCGGCCGACAATGGCATGACCAGCCTCGTGATACGCAGTCAGGGTCTTCTCGTCCTCGCTCATGGCCATCGAGCGGCGCTCGGCACCCATCAGGATCTTGTCGCGTGCACGGTCGAAGTGGTCCATGCGGACTTCCTTCTCGTTGCCACGTGCAGCAAACAATGCGGCCTCGTTGGCCAGATTGGCCAGATCGGCACCGGAGAAGCCCGGGGTACCACGTGCAATCACCAGCGGCACGACGTCGTCGGCCAGCGGCAGCTTGCGCATGTGCACGCGCAGGATCTGCTCGCGGCCCTTGACGTCCGGCAGGCCGACCACGACCTGACGGTCGAAGCGACCCGGACGCAGCAGCGCCGGATCCAGCACGTCAGGACGGTTGGTCGCAGCAATCACGATCACGCCTTCGCCGCCCTCAAAGCCGTCCATCTCGACCAGCAACTGGTTGAGCGTCTGCTCGCGCTCGTCATGACCGCCGCCCAGACCGGCACCGCGATGACGACCCACCGCATCGATTTCGTCGATGAAGATGATGCACGGCGCATGCTTCTTGGCCTGCTCGAACATGTCGCGCACGCGGCTGGCGCCGACGCCCACGAACATTTCGACGAAGTCCGAACCGGAGATGCTGAAGAACGGCACTTTTGCTTCGCCGGCGATCGCCTTGGCAAGCAAGGTCTTACCGGTACCCGGCGGGCCCACCATCAGCACGCCGCGCGGAATCTTGCCGCCCAGCTTGGTGAACTTGGTGGGATCGCGCAGGAAGTCGACCAGCTCGCCCACTTCTTCCTTGGCTTCGTCGCAGCCAGCGACGTCAGCGAAGGTGACCTTGACCTGGTCTTCGCCCTGCAGCTTGGCGCGCGACTTGCCAAAGCTCATCGCTCCCTTGGCGCCGCCGCCACCGCCCTGCATCTGGCGCATGATGAACAGCCAGAAGCCGATGATCAGGATGACCGGCAGGAAGTTGAGCACCAGCGACCAGAAGCCCGGCCCGGTGGACGGCTTCTGGCGGGTCATTTCGATGTTCTTGCTGTACAGCACGTCGACCAGCTTGTCGTCGCGCGGACCGTAGACGGTGGCTTCGCTGCCGTCGGTGCGCTTGAAGCGGATCGCGTTGACGGCCAGGTTGGTCTCATCGGTGTAATCCACCGACTTCACCCGGCCCGAATCCACTTCCTTCAGGAACTGGGTGTAGGTGATCGAGTCAGGGCCCACTCCGCCGGCCATGCGCGGCGAAAAGCTCTGGAAGACGACCATCAGCACAACCGCGACGACCACCCATAGCAGCAGATTCTTGGTCAAGTCGTTCATCCTCATTGGCTCCGGTGCCCTCTACTCTTCTATTCTTGAAAAAACAATCATCGTAGTCAGCTTACTTGATCTGGGCACGCTTGCCCTGACCGAGCACATAAACTTCCGCGGAGCGCTTTCGCGAGGCCGCCGGCTTGCGAATCGTCACCTTCTCATAGCGGCGGCGAAGCTCACGAATGTAGTCGTCGGACCCTACACCCTGGAACAGCTTGATCAGGAACGCCCCGCCTACCTTGAGGTGGGTGTCGGCAAATTCCATGGCCAGTTCCGCCAGGTGCATCATCCGCGGTTGGTCTACCGCATCCATACCGCTCTTATTGGGGGCCATATCCGACAGAACAAGGTCTACCGGCACATCGCCCAGCATGGCCTCGAACTCCGATAGAACGGCCTGCTCCCTGAAGTCGCCGTGAAGGAACTCCACCCCGGCCAGCGGCGGCATCTCCAGGATGTCCAGCGCCACCACCCGGCCGCTCGCGCCCATCGACTTGCGCACCTGCTGAGACCATCCGCCCGGCGCCGCGCCCAGGTCGACCACCACCATGCCTGGCTTGAGCAGGCGGTCGCGCTGCAGCAGCTCTTCCAGCTTGTAGGCGGCACGCGAGCGCATGCCTTCGGCCTGGGCCTTTTTGACGAAAGGGTCGGCGAAGTGTTCCTTGAGCCAGCGCTGGCTGCTTTTACTACGGGAAGGCATTGGCAAAGGGGTCCGAACGGGCCGCCATGATACCCTGAACACCCTTTGCTTCCTTTCGATCCTGCATGTCCATCGTTCTAACCTCCGCCCAGAACCGTTTCCTGCGCGGCCAGGCCCATGATCTCAAAGCACTGCTGCAGACCGGCGGCAAGGGCGTCACGCCGGCGTTCGTGGCCGAGCTGGAAGACGTGCTCGAACGCCACGAGCTGATCAAGGTGAAGGTGGCAGCGGAAGACCGTGAAACCCGCGACGCGTTGATCGCCGAGATCATCGAACACACCGGCTGCGCGCTGGTGCAGCGCATCGGCCATGTCGCCATCCTGTACCGCCCCAGCAAGGAAAAGCGACAGATCGTGCTGCCGCGCGGCTGACCCGACGAGTTCTGCCATGCCTTTGAACCAGGAACACCCCGACTACACTTACGCGCTACGCGCGGCCGATGGCCGCCACGCCAAGGTGAACGAGCAGATTCTGCAGCAGAGTTTCATCCTGATGCCGGACGAGCTGGTGGAACACTGGCCCGTCCCCTCGCTCGGCCAGCTGCAGCCTGCCCACATGGACGCCGTGCTGGCGCTGAACCCGTCAGTGATCCTGCTGGGAACCGGCGAGCGCCAGCAGTTCCCGTCTACGGATGTCCTCGCCGCCTGCCTGACCCGCGGCATCGGCCTGGAAGCCATGACCAATGCGGCGGCGGCACGCACCTACAACGTGCTGGCCAGCGAAGGCCGCCGGGTGGCGCTGGCGATGATCGTAGGCGGGTGAGTTGGGGATTCGGGATTCGGGATTCGGGATTCGGGATTCGGGATAGCCTGCCGAAGCACTGGTCGCTGTCAAGCAAGCCATGCCACTTCGCTGAAGCGCTATTGATGACGCGCGAAATTTGCGCCTCACCGTAACGCCTCAGCCCAACGCCGTTACGATTCCCGACTCCCTATTCCCGACTCCCGGCTTCACTTCTTGGGCAGATACAGCAGCGGGTCAACCGGCTTGCCGTTGTAGCGGATCTCGAAATGCAGCATGTCGCGGGCGGCGCCGCTGCGGCCCATCTCGGCGATCTGCTGCCCGGCCTTCACGCTCTGGCCTTCGTTGAGCAGGCGCTTGCGGTTGTGGCCGTAGGCCGACAGCCACTGATCGTTGTGCTTGATGATGATCAGCTCGCCGTAGCCGACCAGGCCGGCGCCGGAATACACCACCACGCCGTCGGCGGCGGCGCGCACGGCTTGCCCGCTGGCACCGGCAATGTCCACGCCTTGCTTGGTGGTCTCGCCGGTGACGAAGGTCCCCACCACCACGCCGTCGGCCGGCCAGCGCCAGCTGAAGCCGCTACTGACCGGGGCCGCAATCGGTGCGGCCGGGCGCGGCGGAACCACGGTGCCGCCACTGGCCACCGGTGCACTTGCACCAGGCTTGCTCGCGCCGGGCGGATACAGCTTGAGCGTCTGTCCGGGGTAGATCGTGTTCGGTGAAGACAGCCCGTTCCAGGCAGCCAGGTCCGGCGCGGTGATATTGGTGCGGCGCGAAATCGCATACAGCGTGTCGCCGCGCTGCACGGTCACGGTTGCACCGGGACGCGGCACCGACGGACGCGGCGCGGCACTGGGCCGCGAAGCGCCACCACCACTGCCCGAGTTGGGCGAACGCACCACTGTCGCGCTGCTGCAGGCCGTCAGCCCTGCCGCCACTACCAGCATCACCGCTGTCTTGCGTACCGATTTCATCTGCGCCCTGCTCATCCGTTCGTTGCCTTCCACACCAGCCAGCCGGCCACCACCGCCAGGACCGCCATCGCCACCCAGCCCAGGGGTTCGATCCAGCGGTGCAGCGCGGCTTCCGCGCGCGCGCCGCCAAGGCGGATCGCGCCGGCCACCAGGTACACGCGCTTGCCGCGCCCCACCAGCATGCTGGCGATGAACGGCAGGATCGGCACGCCGACCACGCCCGAGGCCCAGGTAAAGATCTTCAGGGGAATGGGCGTAAAGCCCACGATCACCAGCAACCAGAACGCCTTCCACGGCGATTCGGCCACCACCTGCCGCAGGTTCTGCACCTGCTCGTCGATGCGCGCGCTCCAGCCCAGCCACTCGATCAGCGGCTGCAAGGCAGCGAACGCGAAGTGGCCAAGCAGATAGCCCACCAGCGCACCACTGAGCGATCCGATCAGGCTCAGCGTGGCGAACCACAGCGCGCGTCGCGGTTCGGCCAGCGACATCGGCGCCAGCATCACTTCCGGCGGAACCGGAAAGATGAAGCCCTCGACGAAACTGAGGCCGGTCAGCAGCGCTGGTGCGCGGCGGTGGCGGGACCAGCGGATGGCCACGTCGTACAACGGCCCGAATATCTTCATCGAGAAACTCTCATGGGTTCAATCCAGCATGCCCGACAACAGAGGGACGAACGTGACCGGCGCCAGAACCTCTTGCGCGATCTCGCCATCGGCGCCGCGCGTCAGCTGCACCAGTGATTGCGAGGAGGCGCCACCGACCGGGGCCACCAACCGGCCACCGACCGCCAATTGATCGACCAGGGCGTCGACCAGCGCCGGCGCGGCCGCGGTGACCACGATCGCATCATAGGGTCCGTGCTCCGGCCAGCCGATCCGGCCATCGTCGTGCTTGCTGCGCACGTTCATGCCCAGATGGCGAAAGCGCTTGCGCGCCTGGCGCAGCAGATCGCCGATGCGCTCGACGGTATAGACCTCCAGGCCCAGTGCCGCCAGGATCGCGCCCTGGTAGCCAGAGCCGGTGCCCACTTCGAGCACTTTCTTCGGCGCCACCTGCAGCACTGCCTCGGTCATGCGCGCGACCACCCATGGCTGGGAAATGGTCTGGCCATGGCCGATCGGCAGCGCAGTGTCTTCGTAAGCGCGCGAGGCCAGCGCTTCATCGATGAACAGGTGACGCGGCACGGTGCGCACGGCGTTGAGCGTGGCTTCGTCCTGGATACCGGACTCGCGCAGACGCTCGACCAGACGGTCGCGCACCCGCTGCGAGGTCATGCCGATTCCCACCGATTCCGGTTGCAGGCGCAGCCGCGGGGTCATGCCGGCGCGTCCAGCGCGGCGGTCAGGCCGCCGACCCAGCCGGCCACGGTGTCCAGCGCCTGGTAGCGCGTGAGATCGACATGGATCGGCGTGATCGAAATATGCCCGGTGCGCACGGCGTGGAAGTCGGTGCCGGCGCCAGCATCCTGCTCGGGACCGGCCGGGCCGATCCAGTAGACGGTACGGCCACGCGGATCGCTCTGCGGCACGCACGGCTCGGACCGATGCCGGTTGCCAAGACGCGTCACTTCGAACCCGAGCACATCCGCCCAGGCCAGATCCGGCACGTTGACGTTGAGGATGGTGTCGGCGGGCAATGGATCGGCCTTCAACCGCGCCACGATTTCCACCGCGGCGCGTGCGGCGGTCTCGAAATGATGGGCTTCGTGATTCTGCGTCACCAGCGAGACCGCCACTGCGGGCAGGCCGAGAAAACGCCCTTCCATCGCAGCAGACACCGTGCCCGAATAGATCACGTCGTCGCCGAGATTGGCTGAATTATTGATGCCCGAGACCACGATATCCGGGTCGTAATCGAGCATGCCCGTGAGCGCCAGATGCACGCAGTCGGTGGGTGTGCCGGCAACCGCGCAGGTCTGCGCGTCGATGCGGCGGGTGCGGATCGGCACATCCAGGGTCAGCGAATTGCTGGCACCGGAGCGATCGCGATCGGGCGCGACCACCATCACTTCATGACCGGCGCGGCGCAGCGCCTCGGCCAGGATCTGGATGCCGGGGGCGTCGACACCGTCGTCGTTGCTAACCAGTACGCGCATGGGACTCCTCGGAAAACCCGGCCATGATACCGGATGCGTCCGTCCGCTTCGCGCTTGATCTTCGCTTGCGCCTGAGGTTGGGCAGGGTACGCTGTGACGATGTCGCATCCTGAAGACGAAGACGACGGCGCGCTGTTCCGTGCAGCCATTGGCGAAGTGAAGCCGATCCGCGCCGTTGCGCCGCCCGCCAACACCAAGCCGCGGCCAAAGGCGCGTGCGCGCATGGCCGAGCGCGACGAAGCCGAGGCGCAGAGCGAATTTGCGCGGCTGCTGCGTGATTCTTCGCCGCTGGAAGCTGGTGACACCGCCAGCTACCGGCGCGACACCCTGCCCGCGCGGCTGTTTCAGCGACTCAAGCGCGGGCAGTTTTCGGTGCAGGACGAACTGGACCTGCACGGCGCCACTGCCGCACAAGCCGACGCCTTGCTACGCCAGTTCCTGCTGGAGGCGCATGCACACGAGCACGGCTGCGTGCGTATCATCCACGGCAAGGGCCTGCAATCGGACAGTGGCGCACCGGTGCTGAAGAATCTGGTGGACCGTGTGCTACGCCAGCGCAACGATGTGTTGGCCTTCCATTCCGCACCGCCGACGCAAGGTGGAACCGGTGCCCTGCTGGTGTTGTTGGCACGGCGTTAGAGCAGCTAGCGACACCACGGCGCAGCCGCCAGGCGGGCGCGGCCGGTGCTCGAAATCGGCATGTACCACTCCTGCACACCGGTTCTTCCGCGCCGTCCGCACCCACTCACGGCTGCTCGCTACGTTTTGATAAACGCTCTTGGTCGCACCGGTCATGCATCGTAGGAGCGGCCCTGGCCGCGATGCATTATCGGTAACGCCTCATCGCGGCCAAGGCCGCTCCTACGGGAATGCTAGTGCTGGCGTACCACTCAGCCCTCGGAACGCGACTGCGGTGCAACGCGCGCTGCATCGACGACCTCGCCCAGTTCCCACAACACCGCAGTTGCGTAGCAGCCCGGTGGCAAGGCGAAGGTGAGCTGCAGCGTCTGCGCGTCCAACCAGGCATGTGCCAACGCCTGCGGACGCAGCCGCAACGCGCGGCGCTCCTGCTTGAGGCCGGCCGCTTCCAGGCCCGTGCGCAACGCAAGCGATTGCGGATCCGACAGTGCCGCCTGTTCAATCGCCGCGGCATCAGCGCTGCAGCGTAATTCGCCGGCGCCCCACAACGGGCCGCTGGGATGAATGTCGAAACGCGCCAGGCGCTCGGCCAACACCTCGCTCCAGGGTTCGGGACCGAACACGCTGCGTGAGCCGTCCAGCATCCAGGCCTCGCCGTCAAGTGGCGCATCCCAATTGCCCTGTTCCACGCGCGCAGTCAGCACCTGGTTGAACAGTGCCGAGCGTGCTGCCGACAACAGCAGCGAACGTTGATCGTTGCGCAGGCGCCGTTTGGGTGCCTGCGCGAGCGTGCCATCCAGCTGCCGCGTGTAACCGAACATCGCCAACGCCGCGGCGACATTGCCGCCATCGCGGCCGAAGCGCTGCTCGCCAAACCAGTTGGGGATGCCGCGCGCAGCGATCGCGTGCAGGCGCGCATCGATGGCCGCCTGATCGCCCACCACTTCGCGCAGGGTCAGCACGAAACGATTGCCATGCAAGGCGCCGCGCTGCAGCTTGCGGTTGTGCCAGGTGTGCTCCACCACCTGCATGTCGTCATCGTCCAGCGCGCTCAGGTCCGGGGCGATGCGCTTGGGCAGATGTACGCTGAAGCGTTGCGTGGTCACCGCGTGGCGGTCCTTCAGACCCGCGTAGCCAATGCCCATCTCCGCAATGCCGGCCCACTGCGCCAAACGCTTGGCCACGTAAGCGGTGTTCTGGCCACGCTTGCGCACGCTCAGCAGCAGATGCTCGCCTTCACCCGATGCATCGAACGCGGGCAACTCATCAACCTGGAAATCCTCGGCAACGCTGCGCATTGCCGCAGTGAGCACCGCGGCGCCATGCGCGCGCGGCAAAACGGGTGAATCGCTCATGGGAAAGTCCAGTGAGATGCGACAGGTGACGTCCGCATGCTGCCGGCATCGCCGGCGTCAGAATGCAATCGCACGCCTCGCGCGTGCGACGCCAGTTATGCGGCGATCTTGCCGAGCAGCACCGCGACCTGTGCGGCAATGCCTTCGCTACGCCCGGTGAATCCCAGCTTCTCGCTGGTGGTCGCCTTGACGCTCACCGCATCCAGTTCGATGGCCAGCAGCCCGGCAATGCGCTCGCGCATCGCCAACGCGTGCGGCCCCACCTTGGGCCGCTCGCAGATCACCGTGATGTCGGCATTGCCCACCCGCCAGCCGCGATCACGCAGCAACTGGTCGCAGTGCTGCACAAACTGCGCGCTGTCGGCACCCTTCCAACGCGCATCGGAGGGCGGAAAATGCACACCGATATCGCCCAGCGCCAGGCCACCGAGCATCGCATCGCACAACGCATGCAGCACCACGTCGCCATCGCTGTGTGCCAGCACACCGTGACTGTGCGCCATGCGCACGCCACCCAGCATCAGATGATCGCCCGGGCCGAACGCATGCACGTCGTAACCCTGGCCGATGCGGAAATTGAAGGACATGTTGCTTACACCTCTTCGGAACCGGACGCCGCAGAACGCGCACCGGAAAAAACGGACGTTGCAGCAGAGGGCGTAGCGCTGCGCTCAGCCTCCCGGCTTGCGCCACCGCAGTCGCGGTTCGCCAGCTCGAATTCAAAACGTGCCAGGTCCGCAGGCGTGGTCACCTTGAAATTATCTTCGGCACCTTCCACCAGCAAGGGACGCAAGCCAAGCCGCTCGATCGCCATCGCCTCGTCGGTCACGTCCACGCCGGCAGCCGATGCCTCGGTGAGACCGCGAATCAACTGATGGCGCCGGAACAACTGTGGCGTCAACGCGCGCCACAACCGCTCGCGCGGCTCGGTGCCGTCGATCCCGCCATCGTCGCCTGCGCGTTTGAGCGTATCGCGCACCGGCGCGGCCAAAATGGCACCGACCGGATCGCCGCGGCCAATCTCCAGCAACCGGTCCAGATCGGCCAGCGCCAGGTTGGGCCGGGCCGCATCGTGCACCAGCACAAAATCATCGGCGCGCACGCCGTCGGGTAACGCCAGCAACCCGGCCAGCACCGACGCCGCACGCGTGGCGCCGCCCACGCAGGTGAGCACGGGCTTGGCGTGCACGGCTGTCCAGCCCGGCCAGTCGGCATCGTCGGGAGCAATCGCCACCACGATCCCGGCCACCGCCGGATGTGCTGCCAGGGCCGCCAACGTGTAGGCCATCAGCGGCTGGCCCGCCGCGTGCAAATACTGCTTTGGCACCGCACCGCCAAAGCGCGTGCCACGCCCGGCCGCCGGGACAATCGCCCACACCGAGCCGGTCATGGGTGATCTACCGGGTCCGCAGACGCTGCGGGCGGTTGTGCAGGCGTTGCTGCTTCCTGTGCTGCCGGTGGCAACAGCGGCGCATCTTCGACCACGCGATAAAACGTCTCGCCGGGCTTGATCATGCCCAGCTCGCTGCGCGCGCGTTCCTCGATTGCCGCCTCGCCGTCCTTCAAATCCTTGACCTCTGCCGCCAATGCCTGATTGCGTTGGCGCAGGCCTTCGTTATCCCGTGTCTGATGGGCAACCTGGGCTTCCAGCATCATCACTTCACCGGAATTCCCAGGCCCGAACCAGAAGCGGTACTGCAGCCACGCCAGCAGTACCGCCAGCACCAGCAGGAGCCAGCGCCAGTTGCGCATGGCTTATCGCTTGAGCGAAACGAACGCGTCGCGGCCGGCGTAACGCGCGCCGGACCCCAGTGCCTGCTCGATGCGCAGCAACTGGTTGTACTTGGCCACGCGGTCGCTGCGGCACAGCGAGCCGGTCTTGATCTGGGTGGCGGTGGTGGCCACGGCGATATCGGCGATGGTGGTGTCTTCGGTCTCGCCCGAACGGTGCGACACGATCGAGGCGTAGTTGGCCGCATGCGCCATGGCAATGGCTTCCAGCGTCTCGGTCAGCGTGCCGATCTGGTTGACCTTGATCAGGATCGCGTTGGCGGTGCCGCTGTCGATGCCTTCCTTGAAGATCTTCGGGTTGGTCACGAACAGATCGTCGCCCACCAGCTGCACCTTCTTGCCGACGCGATCGGTCAGCAACTTCCAGCCGGCCCAGTCGTCTTCGGCCAGGCCGTCTTCGATGCTGATGATCGGGTACTGCGCCACCCAGTCGGCCAGGAAGTCGACGAACTGCTCGCTGGTCAGGCGCTTGTTTTCGCCCACCAGGTTGTACTTGCCGTTGTCGTAGAACTCCGACGAGGCCACGTCCAGGCCCAGCAGGATGTCTTCGCCAGCGGTGTAACCGGCCTTGCCGATCGCCTCGAGGATGGTGTCCAGCGCTTCGACATTGCTGCGGAAGTCCGGGGCGAAGCCGCCCTCGTCACCCACGGCCGTGCTGAGGCCGTGGCCCTTGAGCACCGACTTCAGCGAATGGAAGATCTCGGTGCCTGCGCGCAGCGCTTCGGAAAACGAGCTGCAGCCCACCGGCAGCACCATGAATTCCTGGAAGTCGACATTGTTGTCGGCATGCGCGCCGCCGTTGATGATGTTCATCATCGGCACCGGCAGGGCGACATCGGATTCGGTGATGGTCGACAGGTACTGCCACAGCGGCTGCTTGCGCGAGGCGGCGACCGCATGCGCGGCAGCCAGCGACACACCCAGCAGCGCGTTGGCGCCCAGGCGGCCCTTGTTCTCGGTGCCGTCGAGGTCGATCAGGCGACGGTCCAGGCCCTGCTGGTCGGCGGCATCGAAGTCCTTGAGCGTCTCGGCGATGGTGCCGTTGACGTTTTCCACGGCCTTGCGCACGCCCTTGCCCAGGTAACGGGTCTTGTCGCCGTCGCGCAGTTCCACCGCTTCCTTGGTGCCGGTCGAGGCGCCCGAGGGCACGGCGGCGCGGCCGAACGAGCCGTCTGCCAGCGTGACTTCCGCCTCCAGCGTGGGATTGCCGCGGGAGTCGAGGATTTCACGGGCGAGAATCTTGGCGATAGTGGTCATAGGTCCGATCGGTTACCAGTAAGGGGGGAAGTACACCGGAAACAAGCTGCCGGATTATCGCCGCACACTGCCCCGTTGCCAAATCGCATGGGCAGCGAACGCACGGCAAGCCAGCCGGCGCGCCGCTAGGCCATCACGCCCAGCAGCGACAAGCCAAACAACAAGAGCAAGAACAGCAGCGACGCCAGCCCCATCGCCGCGGCGACAGGCTGGCGACCCAGCCGAAGCGCAAGGGGGCCGGCCACCAGGCCGCCCAATGTCACCAGCGCACCCACCACCAGCGTGACCAGCATCGGGGTGCGCGTGGCCTGCATGGCATGACTGCCGTCGCCCGGCATGCCGAAGCTGGCGGCCGCCAGGAAGGCCATTACCGCAAAACAGGCCCACGCGGACAGCGACAGGCCCAGCACCACCCAGCCCCAGGGCCAGTGACGCCACTGCCGGCGCTGGCGGCGCACTGCTGCCTGCGCCCATGGATCAGGACTCATGCGAAGCGCGCGAACCCGTGCTTTTTGGTCACTGCATCCAGTTCCATCAGCGTCTCGAGCAACTCTTCCATGCGGTCCAGCGGCCAGGCATTGGGGCCATCGGACAACGCCTTGGACGGGTCCGGATGGGTTTCGGCAAACAGGCCGGAAATGCCCACTGCGACAGCGGCACGTGCCAGCACCGGCACGAATTCGCGTTGGCCACCGGAACTGCTGCCCTGCCCGCCCGGCAACTGCACCGAATGGGTGGCATCGAACACCACCGGGCAGCCGGTGTCGCGCATGACGCTGAGCGAGCGCATGTCGCTGACCAGGTTGTTGTAGCCGAACGAGGCGCCACGTTCGCAGACCATGATCTGCTCGTTGCCGGTCGACTTGGCCTTGTCCACCACCGGCTTCATGTCCCACGGCGCCAGAAATTGGCCCTTCTTGATGTTCACCGGCTTGCCGGCGGCGCAGACGTTCTTGATGAAGTCGGTCTGGCGCACCAGAAAGGCCGGGGTCTGCAGCACGTCGACGACGGCGGCGACTTCATTCATCGGGGTGTATTCGTGCACGTCGGTGAGCACCGGCACGCCGATCTGCTTTTTCACCGCGTCCAGCACCTTCAGGCCTTCTTCCAGGCCGGGGCCGCGGAAGCTGGTGCCGGAGGTGCGGTTGGCCTTGTCGAAACTCGACTTGAAGATGAAGTTGATCCCCAGCTTGCCGGTGATCTCCTTGAGCTTGCCGGCCACGTCAAGCTGCAGCTGCATCGACTCGATCACGCAGGGGCCGGCAATCAGGAACAGCGGCTGATCCAGGCCAACTTCGAAGTCACACAGTTTCATCAGGTCACCTTGTTGATTGAAGCCTCTCTCCCACCGGGAGAGGGGTTGGGGTGAGGGTAAGAATAAGGACACCAAGCGCTTATGAAGCCGGGTGGTTTGCGTTGGTTGGCGCGTGGCGACGCGTTCATCAGGGCCGCCATCTTCGGGTGTGTTGCGGCGCCCCTCATCCGGCGCTTCGCGCCACCTTCTCCCGATGCGAGAAGGAAGCTGCTGCGCACCTTATTGATTTGAGCCCCTCTCCCACCGGGAGAGGGGGTTGGGGTGAGAGTACGATTGCGAAGCACCGCTATAGCAACATGGTCTGCCTTGGCTTCCGCGTCGACGCGTTCGTCATGGCTGCCACCTTCCAGTGTGTTGCCGCGCCCCATCATCCACATCTACGGACCACCTTCTCCCAACGGGAGAAGGCGTGGATCACGCACGCGCTTCCTTCAACAGCTTGCCGCCGGCCTTCTTCTCGCGCGCGGCGCGCACGAAACCAATAAACAGCGGATGCCCGTCGCGCGGAGTGGACAAAAATTCCGGATGCGCCTGGCAGGCCAGGAACCACGGATGCGTATCGCGCGGCAGCTCCACCATTTCCACCAGCGTGTCGTCCATCGACTTGCCGCAAATCACCAGGCCGGCATCTTCCAGCTGGGTACGGTAGCGGTTGTTGAACTCGTAGCGATGGCGATGCCGCTCGGCCACCACGTCCTTGCCGTACACCTCGCGCGCCAGCGTGCCCGGCTTCAGGCGCTGCTCCTGCAGGCCCAGACGCATGGTGCCGCCCAGGTCGGATTTTTCATCGCGCTTTTCCACCTCGCCGGTGGCGGTGCGCCACTCGGTGATCAGGCCGATCACCGGGTGCGGCGACTGGCGATCGTTCTCGGTGCTGTTGGCAGCATCCAGATCGGCCACGTGGCGGGCATAGTCCACCACCGCCGCCTGCATGCCGTAGCAGATGCCGAAATACGGCACCTTGTGCTCGCGGGCGTACTTGGAGGTCTGCACCTTGCCTTCGAAGCCGCGATCGCCGAAGCCGCCCGGCACCAGAATGCCGTCGATGCCCTGCAATGCGGCCATGTCGCTGCCTTCCAGATCCTGCGCTTCCAGCCAGGTCAGGTTGACCTTGGTGCGCTGACGCAGGCCACCGTGCTTGAGCGCCTCGGCCACCGACTTGTAGGCGTCCTGGTGATCGACGTACTTACCGACCACCGCGATGGTCACCTCATCGAGCGGATGCTTGACCGCATCGACCACCGCTTCCCACTCGGACAGGTCGGCCGCGGCGACCTTGTCGCGCAGCTTGAATTGATCGATGACCAGTTCGTCCAGGCCCTGGCGGCGCAGTTCCAGCGGCATGCCGTACAGCACATCGATGTCGGGGCAGCTGATCACCGCACGCTCGGAGACGTTGGTGAACAACGCGATCTTGCGGCGCTCCGAATCCGGCACCGCCTGTTCGGAGCGGCACAGCAGCACGTCCGGCTGGATACCGATCGAGCGCAGCTCCTTGACCGAATGCTGGGTCGGCTTGGTCTTCAACTCGCCGGCCGCAGCAATGTACGGCACCAGGGTGAGGTGCATGAACATGGCCTTCTCGGCGCCGCGCTCGGTGCGCACCTGGCGGATGGCCTCCAGGAACGGCAACGACTCGATATCGCCCACGGTGCCGCCGATCTCGATCAACGCCACGTCGAATCCAGCCGTGGCCTCGTCGATGCAGCGACGGATTTCATCGGTGATATGCGGGATGACCTGCACGGTCGCGCCCAGGTAGTCGCCGCGGCGCTCCTTGCGGATCACGTTTTCGTAGATACGGCCGGTGGTGACCGAATTCTTGCGCGACAGCCGCGTGCGCACGTAGCGCTCGTAGTGGCCCAGGTCCAGATCGGTTTCGGCGCCGTCATCGGTGACGTAGACCTCACCATGCTGGAACGGGCTCATCGTGCCCGGGTCCACATTGATGTACGGATCCAGCTTCATCATCGTGACCTTGAGGCCACGCGCCTCAAGAATGGACGCAAGCGAAGCAGCGGCGATGCCCTTGCCTAGCGAGGACACTACACCGCCTGTTACAAAAATCAGGGGAGTCATGGGGCTCAAGGCCTCCCGGAAAGCCATAGTTTAACGGGTGACGGGCGAATGCCCAAGGGTTGCGTGCACTCCAGGCGTCCGTGACGCCACTGGATGCACGCACACCGTGCAAATGCAGACGCCCCGGCCGGAGCCGGGGCGTCTGCGGGCGAAACCTGCGCTGTCCTCAGCGCGACGGCTTCTCTTCTTCCTCTTCTTCGCGCGGGGCCTGGCCTGCTTCCGGCTTGGCCTTGGCAGCAGCGGCGCGGCGCTCGGCCTTGCGCTCGGCCTCGGTCTTGGCCTTGTCGTCATTGGCCTTCTGCGCGCTGGCGCCCTGCCCCTGTGGCGGAGCGGTCTGCGCAATGGCCGGCAGTGCTGCAACCGCGGCGGCACCCAGGGTGAGCATCAGAATGTGCTTGAACTTCATGGGTCTGCTCCTGGTTCGGTGACATCCTAAGGTGGGGACGTTTGGTTCCGAATCCAACGCCAGCATAGTCAGCGGCGCCCGGCCGGGCACTGAACGCCGGTCGCGTGCAAAAAATCGCCCCAGACCCCACACTTGCGCGTCGTTTCACGTGCCAACGAGATGCATGAACACCCGTTATAACGCCGCCGATATTGAAGTCCTGTCGGGCCTTGACCCGGTCAAGCGCCGCCCTGGCATGTATACCGACACCGCGCGCCCGAACCATCTGGCGCAGGAAGTCATCGACAACTCGGTGGACGAGGCGTTGGCCGGCCACGCCAAGCAGGTCGAAGTGACCCTGTACAAGGATGGCAGCTGCGAGGTCTCCGACGATGGCCGCGGCATGCCCGTGGACATGCACCCGGAGGAGAAGATCCCCGGCGTGGAGCTGATCCTCACCCGCCTGCATGCCGGCGGCAAGTTCAGCAATCGCAACTACACCTTCTCTGGCGGCCTGCATGGCGTGGGTGTGAGCGTGGTCAATGCGCTGTCGACCAAGGTCGAGCTGTTCATCAAGCGCGAAGGCAGCGAGCACCGCATGGAGTTCCGCGACGGCAACGCCGCCTCCAAGCTGGAAGTGGTGGGCACGGTCGGCAAGAAGAACACCGGCACGCGGCTGCGTTTCTGGGCCGACCCGAAGTACTTCGACACGCCCAAGTTCAACGTGCGCGCGCTGCGCCATCTGCTGCGCGCCAAGGCCGTGCTATGCCCCGGCCTGACCGTGAAGCTGCACGACGAGGCCACCGGCGAGCAGGACAGCTGGTACTTCGAGGACGGTCTGCGCGACTACCTCAAGGGCGAAATGGCCGACCGCGAGCTGCTGCCTGCAGATCTGTTTGCCGGCAGCCTCAAGAAGGACACCGAGATCGTCGATTGGGCGGCCGCGTGGGTGCCGGAAGGCGAGCTGACCCAGGAAAGCTACGTCAACCTGATCCCCACCGCGCAGCACGGCACCCACGTCAACGGCCTGCGCTCGGGCTTGACCGATGCGTTGCGCGAGTTCTGCGACTTCCGCAACCTGCTGCCGCGCGGCGTGAAGCTGGCGCCGGAAGACGTGTGGGACCGGGTCACCTTCGTGCTCAGCCTGAAGATGACCGACCCGCAATTCTCCGGGCAGACCAAGGAACGGCTGTCGTCGCGCCAGGCCGCCGGCTTTATCGAAGGCGCCGCGCACGATGCCTTCAGCCTATATCTCAATCAGAACGTGGAGATCGGCGAGAAGATCGCGCAGATCGCCATCGACCGCGCCAGTGCGCGCTTGAAGACCGAAAAGCAGATCGTCCGCAAGAAGGTCACCCAGGGCCCTGCCCTGCCCGGCAAGCTGGCCGACTGCATCAGCCAGGACCTGTCGCGGACCGAGTTGTTCCTGGTGGAGGGCGACTCCGCTGGCGGCTCGGCCAAGCAGGCACGCGACAAGGATTTCCAGGCGATCCTGCCGCTGCGCGGCAAGATCCTCAACACCTGGGAAGTGGCGTCCGGCAGCGTGCTGGCGTCCGAGGAAGTGCATAACCTGGCCATTGCGATTGGCTGCGACCCGGGCAAGGACGACATCACCGGGCTGCGCTACGGCAAGGTGGTGATCCTGGCCGACGCCGACTCCGATGGCCTGCATATCGCCACCCTGCTCACCGCGCTGTTCCTGCAGCACTTCCCCGCGCTGGTGGCCGCCGGCCACGTGTTCGTGGCGATGCCGCCACTGTTCCGCGTGGACGTGGGCAAGCAGGTGTTCTATGCGCTGGACGAGGAAGAAAAGACCACGCTGCTGGACAAGATCGCGCGCGAGAAGATGAAGGGACAAATCAGCGTCACCCGCTTCAAGGGCCTGGGCGAGATGAATCCGCAGCAGTTACGCGAATCGACCATCCACCCCGACACGCGCCGCCTGGTGCAGCTGACGATCGACGACGGCGAACAGACCCGCTCGTTGATGGACATGCTGCTGGCCAAAAAGCGCGCGGGCGACCGCAAGCAGTGGCTGGAAACCAAGGGCGATCTGGCGTCGCTGGAAGTCTAAGGACGCGGCGATTCGGAACTGCCTTCTCGCTGCTCGTTGCAGCGGCGAGAAGGCATCTCTTCGCGCGGAAGTGAGCGTGCTCTGGAATGAGCGCGCTGCATGCAGGGGCCGAGTGGAGCTCGGATCGCAGCAGCGTGTGACGCATGTGTTTGTAGAGCGTTCAAACACCTGACGCTTCACTGGATCCCGATGCGCGCGTCATCAAACAGCGCGCAGCAGCAATCGCTTCAGCACGCATCGCGAGCCACGCGCTCCCGCATCACTCAGCGCACACCCGGCAACACCTTGCGGGCGCCGGTGACCAGGCCACAGGCGTGGTCCTGCAATTCTTCGCCACTGGCCCGATTGCCGGTGGCCGCATCCTGCCGCGTCGCCAGCAACACGAAGCCCGGCTGCCCTTCGTCCAACTGCGCGCCCGCCACCACCAGCGAGTAATCGCGCAGGCTCGCATCGGCAGGAATGGCGCTGGCGAGCAGGCGAATCGGATCCTCGTTGAGCGTATCGCCCGGCAGCGTCCTGGCCAGATACACATGGCCCAGCAAGGGCTCGGCCAACGCACGCCATTGCGGGCCGATCTGCGCATGCTCTCGCTGCAGGGCGGCATAGACGTCCGGGCGCAGGCAATCGATGTGGATGTGCAGCTGCTCCTGCGAGCGCCCGTACGGCGAGTTGAGCGCCAGGCTCACATAGGCGCGCGGCAACGGCTGCGCCAGCGCGGATGCAACGAAGCTGCGCGCCGACCATGCGCTGGCGAAATAGTTGGGCGCATCGGCCTGCAATAGCGAGGGATCTTCGATCCCGCTGACACGCACGCTGGGCACCAGCAGGTATTGGAAGCGGCCGTGGTTGTCCTTCAGTACCACCGCCTGCCGCTGCGGATCAGGCCACACCGCGGCGCAATCGTCCGGCACCGGCCCGGCCTGCAGGCAGTGCGTGGTGACGATGCGCCACAGCGCATCCGGATCGCTGGCATGCCGCACCGGCGGCGGCGAGGCGCAGCCGGCCACCGACAGCGCGACAGCAAGGAATTGGGCAACACGGCAACGCATGTTCGTCTTCAACCAGCGCCTGCGGCGCGCCATCATAACCAGCCGCGCCGCTTCGGTCAGCGCGTCCTGCCATGCCTTTGGGCACATCCAATAGCGATCGCAGGCGCCTAGGATCGTCGCTCCCTCATCGCCGTTGACCACCATGCCTTCTTTCCTGCGCGCCAGCGTGCTGACGCTTCTTCTGTTGGGCGGGCCGGCCCTGGCGGCCGTGCCGGCAGACAAAAAGACCGACCCCGCCGCCGATGCACCCGCTGCCAAACCGGCGCCGTTGCCTGCCGATGCCAGCGTGCGCCAGAGCACCCGCGTGGCCGGGCGCTCACTGAACTACACCGCCACCGTCGGCACCCTGCCGGTCCGCGATGCGCAGGGCAAGACCACCGGCGAGGTGGTCTTCACCGCCTACACCGTCGACGGCAAGGACCGCCCGGTCACCTTTGCGTTGAATGGCGGCCCGGGTGCTTCATCGGTGTATCTCAACATGGGCGCGATCGGGCCAAAGGTGGTGGCATTTGGCGCCGAAGGCAACAGCGCCTCGGCACCGGCCGCGCTTCGCGACAATCCCGGCACCTGGTTGGACTTCACCGACCTGGTGTTCATCGACCCGATCGGCACCGGCTTCAGCCGCTCTTTGATCAGTGACGACGAGGCCAAGAAGCAGTTCTACAACCCGCAGGCCGACGTCGAATATCTTTCGCGCGTGGTCTACGACTGGCTGCTCAAGAATCGCCGCCTGCAGGCACGCAAATACCTGGTGGGCGAAAGCTACGGCGGCTTCCGCGGCCCACGCATCACCCACTACCTGCAGACCCGCCTGGGCGTGGCGATGAATGGCGTGGTGCTGGTGTCGCCGTACCTCAACCCGACCCTGGACGATAACAGCGATGTGTCGCCGCTGGCCTGGATGATGACGTTGCCCTCCATCGCCGCCGCGCACCTGGAACGCCAGGGCCAGCTCACCGATGCGGCGATGCGCCAGGTCATCGACTACACGCGCGGCGACTACGCGGTGGCACTGATGAAAGGACGCACCGACCCGCAGGCCAGCGAGGCGATGCTGCAGCAGGTCACGCGCATGACCGGACTGGATCCGGCCTATGTGCGGCGCTCCGGCGGGCGCCTGGAAACCCAGGCGTATCTGCGCGAAGTCTTCCGCGATAAAGGCGAGTTGGGCAGCCGTTACGATTCCAACGTGACCGCGTTCGACCCGTTCCCCAACGACCCCGAGCAACGCGCCAACGACCCACTGCTGGACAGCATCATCGCGCCCACCACCACCGCGATGGTGGACTTCGTGACCCGCGTGGTGGGCTGGAAGATCGATGCGCGCTACCAGGCGCTCAATTACGACGTCAACAAGCTCTGGGACTGGGACGATGAGCTGCGCAAGGGCGCGGTGACCCAATTGCGCCAGGCGGTGGCGATCGACCCGAAGTTGCGCGTGCTGATCGCGCACGGCTGGAACGACCTCTCCTGCCCGTTCATGGGTTCGGTGCTCACCGTGGACCAGATGCCGGCGATGGGCAGCGACCATGAGCGCGTGCAGGTGCGCGAGTACCCGGGCGGCCACATGTTCTACAACCGCGCCGACAGCCAGGCCGCGTTCCGCAGCGACGTCAAGGCGATGTACGAGACACGCTGAGGTTGGTCCTGCCGGCGGCAGCAGTCGCCGACAGTGCGCAATGCCTTGCAGCGATCACAGCGCACCGGGCAGCGTGGCCTCCACGTTCCAGCCCAGCCATTCGTAGACACGGTAACGCGCGATGCCCAGGTATTCGTGCAGCGCCACATCGGCCAGGGTGAAGTTGTAGCTCTGCGGCAGCAGCGACCACGAGGCGCGCAACCAATCCGAGCGGACCGGCGTGGTGCGCATACCGAAGTGCAGGAAATACAGCTCTGCACGATGCAGGTGCGTGGCCGAGGACACCAAGACGATGCGCTGCGGCCGGTACGCGCGCAGCAGCGGCTGGCTGAACTGCGCGTTCTGCCAGGTGGTCATGCTGGCCGGCTCCAGAATCAGATCACCGGCCTCCACACCCAAGCCCAGCAACACCCGCCGGTACACCACCGCTTCGCTCAGCCCGAGCCCGCGCGCATCGCCGCCGCTGATCTCGATCTTGCAATCGTTGCCGGTGGCGGCGCAGGCGCGGTACAGGCGCGCCGCCTCGACGATGCGGCCATACGCGAACACGTTTGCTTCGGCCGGCGCGCCCGCACGGTCGGAACGCACCGTGCCCGCGCCAAGCAGCACGATGGCGTTGCGCGCGCCCCAGTCAGTGAAATCGTTGGCGCCGGTGCGCTGCAGGTCGCGCAGCATCCACGACGGCAGCGGGCCGCAGCCCACGGCCAGCACCAGCAGCAGGCTCAGCGCGCCGAGCAGGCGCGAGAAGCGCCGCATGCCCAGCCGATCGATCAGCCAGGCAAAGCCGAACAGCACACAGACCAGCGACAGCATCATCTTGCGTCTCCGTCAGCCAAGAGCGGGACTTCAGGCGTTTGCGTCGCGCAACGCTGGCGCAAGTGACGCATGAGAGCCACGCTGTGTGTCGCATCATCCCCCGGCCAGCATGCCTCATTCGTGGACTACTGACCGCATCCGCGCAAGCGTCTGATAGCGCCGCGCGGGGCGGCGCATCGTCGACGCTGCAGATGACCGCCGCGCGACAGACCTCAGGTCCAGCCGAACAGTTCGAACCCGCGCAGGATCAGATACGCCACGCCACCAGCAGCCGGGATGGTGAGGATCCAGGCCCAGACGATGCGTTCGATCACGCCCAGCCGCAGCGAGCGCGGATTCTTGGCAAAGCCCACGCCCATGATCGCAGTGGAAATGCTGTGCGTGGTCGATACCGGCATGCCGAAATGCGCGGCCACGGTGAGCACGGTCGCCGAGCTGGTTTCCGCCGCAAAGCCGTGGATGGGGTGCAACTTGACCATCTTGTGGCCGAGCGTCTTGATGATCTTCCAGCCGCCCGAAGCGGTGCCGGCAGCCATCACCACTGCGCAGGTCAGCACGATCCACATCGGAATGCCGGCACCCGCGGCCAGCCCGGTGCCCGGATGCAGAAACGACAGCCAGCTCGGCAGATCGTCCAGCGCACCGGCCGACTGCGCGCCGATCAGGGTCATCGCGATGATGCCCATGGTCTTTTGCGCATCGTTATGGCCGTGCGCGTAGCCCATGTAGGCCGCCGAGGCGATCTGCGCCTTGCCGAAGAACGCGTTGACCCAGCGCGGACGCGCCAGCCGGCCGATCGGCCCGCCCAGCTTGGCCATGCCGGCGATCAACGCCCACAGCAGCAGCATCACCACGATGCCCAGCAGGAAGCCGGCGATCGGCGAGGTGATCATCGGCACGAACACTTTCCACAACAGGCCCTTGTTCTTGGCCCAGTTGCCGATGTTTTCCGACCAGATCAGCGCATCCCAGTTGTTGTGCGCGGCAGCCAGGCCGGCACCGCACAGCCCACCGATCAAGGCGTGCGAGGACGACGACGGCAGCCCCTTCCACCAGGTGATCAGGTTCCAGATGATGCCGCCCAGCAGCGCGCACAGGATCACCTGCGGAGTGACATCCACCACGTTGGTGTTGAGCAGGCCCGAGGCGATGGTGAGCGCCACGGCGGTGCCGGTGAGCGCGCCGATGAGGTTCATGCCGGCCGCCAGCATCACCGCCCAGCCGGGCGAGAGCACCTTGGTGGCTACCACGGTAGCGATGGAGTTGGCGGTGTCGTGGAAGCCGTTGATGAACTCGAACACCAGCGCCGCCAGGATCACCACCAGAACAAGGGTAAGCACGCGGCGACCTCAGCTGTTCTTCAGCACGATCTGGTACACCACCACACCGGCCTCGCGGCAACGGTCGATGGCCTTTTCCAGGATCTCGAAGAACTCCTTGAGCAGGAACATCTGCAGGGTATCCAGGCGGCCGGAATAGATGTCGCGGTACAGCTCGAGCATCAGACGGTCGGCTTCGTTTTCCAGCATGCGCAGCTTGTCGTTGAGCGCGGTCATGCGGTCGATGTTCATGCGCGGCAGGTCGGTGACCATTTCCACCACCACCGCGGCGGCCTGCTCCAGCATCGAGGCGCGCGGGGCGAAATCGATGTGTTCCAGGTGCTGGGTGGCCAGCGAATAACGGTCGGCGAACTTCTCGACCTGCTTGGGAATCTTGTACAACGCCGAGCCCAGCGCTTCGATGTCTTCGCGCTCGATCGGGGTCATGAAGCTGTCCACCAGCGCCTGGCCGATCTTGTCGGAGGCAGCGCGTTCGCGCAGACGGGCCAGCTTGAAAGCGTCCAACGCGGGTTGCCGGTCGGACTCGCGCATCATGGCGTGCAAGGCCTTGGTGCTGTCGTAGGCGGCCTCGGCCGCTTCGTTCAGAAGCGCGTAGAACTGCTTGCCGGAACCGAAGATGGTCTGCAACGAGAACATGGGTGGAGGACTTCCTGCCGTCGAGGGAGAGACGGCACCAAGGGCGAATTATGACCGTTCCATGACCTGTCTGGGTATATCGGCGCTGCGCAGCCCCTTCACATGGGCATTTCCCGGCTCGAACCACCCTGTGATTTGCTAACATGCCACCGCGCCTTCGGGCGCATCCTATGGAAGACGACCCTAGCCCCCCCTGTTGCCGCTCCGCCCTTGAGGCCGCCGGCGACCTGCGTATCACCCCGCCCTCCCCTTCACTGACCGGGGAATGCGCCCGTGGTTGAGTTCCTGATCGTCATCGCCCTGATTCTGTTGAACGGCTTCTTCGCCATGTCGGAGATGTCGCTGATGACGTCTCGCAAGAGCCGCCTGAAGCAGATGGCAGGCTCGAGCAAGCGCGCCGCGCGGGCGCTGGCCCTGGCCGAGAGCCCGGAAAACTTCCTGTCCACGGTCCAGATCGGCATCACCCTGATCGGCATCCTGACCGGCGTGTTCGGCGGCGAGGCGATCGGCATCGCCATCGGCACCTGGCTGCAGGGCATCGTGCCGGCGCTGGACCCGTACGCGCCGGTGATCGGCAAGACCCTGGCGGTGGCGCTGATCACCTTCCTGACGCTGATCTTCGGCGAGCTGGTGCCCAAGCGCCTGGCCCTGCGCAATTCCGAAGACATTGCCGGCGTGGTGGCCGTGCCGATGGCCTGGCTGGCGAAGATCGCCGCGCCCGGCGTGTGGGTGCTGGCGCGCTCCACCCGGCTGGTGCTGCGCATGTTGGGCATGGGCAAGGACGAATCGGCGTCTGTCAGCGAAGAAGAGATCCGCATGCTGGTGGCCGAAAGCCACGAAGCCGGCGTGATCGATGCGCACGAGCGCGACATGATGAACCGGGTGATGCGCCTGGGCGACCGCACCGCCGACAGCCTGATGACGCCACGCAACCGCATCGCCTGGCTGGATGCCAACGCCGAACCCGAACGCAATCTGCATGTGATGCGCGAACACGAGTTCTCGCGCTACCCGGTGTACCGCGGTAGCGACCAGGACATTGCCGGCGTGCTGGAGGTCAAATCGCTGGTGACGCGCATGGATGGCCACGGCGCGCACTTGTTCCAGAACCTGCGCGACACCTTGTTCGTCTCCGAATCCACGCATGCGATGAAGCTGCTGGAAATCTTCCGCGAAGAACAGCAATCGATGGCGCTGGTGGTGGACGAATACGGCGAGATTCGCGGGCTGGTCACCATCAGCGACCTGATGGGCGCCGTGGTCGGCCGCCTGCAGTCGGTGGAAAACACCGACGACGATGCGCTGGTGGTCACGCGCGCAGACGGCTCGCTGCTGATCGATGGCTCGCTGCCGGTGGAAGAACTGCGCGAAGTGCTGGGCGCCGAGCTGCCGGAAGCCGATGAGGGCGATTACCACACGCTCGCGGGCCTGTGCATCTACTACTTCGGCCGCATTCCGCAGGCCGGCGAATTCTTCGACTGGGCCGGCTGGCGCATCGAGATCGTCGACCTGGACGGTGCGCGCGTGGACAAACTGCTGTTGCGCCGCGTTGGCGACGAGGACAGCGATGACATCGTCGGGTGATGCCGCGCCGCCGCCCGATGCGGCGGCAGACAGCGAGCAGATGCGCTACCGCAACGAAGGTATCCGCAGCCTGCTGGCTGCCTTCAGCGACGGCGACCCGCAGCAGGTGCTGCGCGTGCGCGAGATCCTGGCCGACCTGCAGCAGAGCGCGTTCGGCGTGTTTCTGTTCCTGGCGATCCTGCCATCGTTCATCCCGATTCCGGGCATAGCCGGCGGCATCAGCGGCCCGCTGACGGTACTCATTGGCGTGCAGATGATGTGCTGCCTGCGCAAGCCCTGGGTGCCGCGCTTCATTGGCGAACGCGGGCCGCGCCGCAGTACCGGCCAACGCTTCATGACGCGGCTGGCGCCAACGCTGCGACGCCTGGACCGGATGCTCAAGCCGCGTCTGCACGGTTTGGTCGATCGCCGTCCAGCGCAGGTATTCACCGGATTGCTGCTGGTGCTGGTCGGCATTCTGCTGACCCTGCCGATCCCGTTCACCAACTACATCTTCGGGCTGATCCTGCTGCTGTTCGCGCTGGCATTGCTCGAACGCGATGGCGCCTTGCTGCTGGTTGGCTGGGGCGCAGCGTTGCTGTCGGTGGCCGCCTTTGGCGTGACCTCCGACCAATTGGTGGACCTGATCCGTGGCTGGTGGCCTGCCGCCTGGCGCTGAGCGCAGGCGACAGGCAGCTGCATCACCCGCTTTACTTGAGGTCCACGACGCGGTTGTCCGACAGGCTGCCCGGATCGTCGGTCACTGCAGTCATCACGAAGTACAGCGCCTTGCCGAGCAGCCCGCCGGGGCCATCCCAATACTCGGCCGATTCGGCGCGCACGTGGATCAGGCGCAGGTTCGGGTCGTCCTTTCCACCTGGGAAAAATACCTTCATTGCCGGCGACCACAGTTGCTCGATCTTGGCGCGGTCATCGATCACCCGCGCAGTGCCGGCCACCGAGACGTAGCTGTTCTTCGATGCTGAGGCATAGGCGACATTGACGCGCGGGTCGGCGGCGATTTCGGCCACCTTCGGGCTGTCGGCGGCGGTGGCAAACCACAGGTCGCCATCGAACTCCACTTCCTGCGTTCCGAGCGGCCGGCTGACCAGCCGGCCGTCGGCCGAGACGGTGGTGAACATTGCCACGTTCACCCCGCGGATCAATTCCGCCAATTGCTTGATGCTCTCGCCACGTTCCTGGATCTGCATGCAGTCACTCCCAATAGATGTGGCTGCATCTGAGCGGATCGGCGCGCAAAGCAACGTGAATCACGCGGTGGTCACGTCCAGCTCGCGGCAGGCCGCCGCAGCGATCTCGAACGAGCGCAGACGCGCGGCGTGTTCGTAGATATTGGCGGTGAACAACAGCTCGTCCGGTGCGTGCCGTTCGATGAAGGCGGCAACGCCCTGCGCCACCTGATCCGCATCGCCGAGCACCGTGCAGGCCAATGCACGCTCCACGCCGGCTTTTTCATGCGGCTGCCAGAACGTTTCGATGTCGTCCACCGGCGGCGGAATCTTGCCCGGCCGGCCGCGACGCAGGTTGACGAAGCTCTGCTGCTGGGTGGTGAACAACTTGCGTGCCTGCGCATGCGTTTCGGCGGCCACCACGTTCAGCGCCAACATCACGTATGGCTTGGACAGCTGCGCGGAGGGACGGAATTCACGGCGGTAAATTGCTACTGCTTCGTCCATTGCATCGGGTGCGAAGTGCGAGGCGAAGGCAAACGACAGCCCCATCGCCGCGGCCAGCCGCGCACTGAACAGGCTGGAGCCGAGCAGCCACACCGGCACGTCCAGGCCCGCACCGGGCACGGCCTGCACCAACTGGCCCGGCACGGCCGGCGCGAAATAGCGCAGCAGTTCGGCCACGTCCTGCGGGAATTGGTCGGCACTGTCGAAGTACCGGCGCAGGGCGCGGGCGGTGGGCTGGTCGGTGCCGGGCGCGCGGCCCAGGCCCAGGTCGATCCGCTGCGGATACAGCGAGGCCAGCGTGCCGAACTGCTCGGCCACCTGCAGCGGGGCGTGGTTGGGCAACATGATGCCGCCAGCGCCCACGCGGATGGTCCTGGTGCCACCGGCGACATGGCCGATCAACACCGCGGTAGCAGCGCTGGCGATGCCCGGCATGTTGTGGTGCTCGGCAAGCCAGTAGCGCTGGTAGCCCCAGCGTTCGGCGTGCTGCGCGAGATCGAGCATGTTGGCGAAGGCGTGGGTGGTGTCGCTGCCTTCGCAGACCGGTGCCAGGTCCAGCACGGAAATGGGCGTCATTGGATGACTCCGGGAAGAATGATGGGACAGAGATGGGGCTGCGCTGCGCGCATTGCCAGCGGTACAAGGGCTGGCTGGGGGATTACAGCGTCCCAGCAGGTGAACACCGGTGGGCGCGTCTGTGGCGGTCAGGCAGACCGCAGCGAAGCGTACTGTGTCGCGGGAGTGGTCGGGCTTGCTTGAGCGGATTGATGGCCAGCGAACGGCAGCCGCGACGCATACGTGCGCATGTGGGGCACGGCATCGCGCGTGCATTTCGCAGTGGTGAAATCACGCAAAGCCGCGCTGCAGCCCTCCGCCAGCGGGCATGTCAGGCGGGCACACACCCCCTTGCGAACATGCAGCGCAGGTAGCGAAGCCGCACTGCGCAATGCCGCAGCTGGCTTGGCTATGCTCAGGCGCCCTGCCACTTGGCGCCTGCAATGACGTCTTCTTCCACCTCCGCTGCCGCGACGGCGAGCAGTGCGCAGATCGCCGCGCGCATCGACCGCCTGCCCGCCAGCGCCACGCTGTGGCGGCTGGTCGGGCTGCTGGCGCTGGGCGGTTTCTTCGAGTTGTACGACCTGTTCCAGACCGCCTATATCAGCCCGGGGCTCATTCGCGACGGCATCTTTGCCAGCGGCAATGACGGCGCCTTCGGCATGTCCGACCAAGCCGCGTTTGCCGCGGCGACCTTTCTTGGTCTGTTCGTCGGGGCCGCCCTGCTCAGCCCCTTTGCCGATCGCTTCGGTCGCCGCCTGGTGTTCACCGTGGCGTTGGTCTGGTACACCGCCGCCACGGTGGCCATGGGCCTGCAGAGCACTGCCACGGCAGTGATCGTGCTGCGCTTTGTGGTGGGGATCGGGCTGGGCATCGAACTGGTGACCATCGATACCTACCTGTCCGAACTGGTACCGCGTCACATGCGCGGGGCCGCATTTGCGTTCGCGTTTTTCCTGCAGTTCCTGGCGGTGCCCAGCGTGGCGCTGAGCGCCTGGCTGCTGGTGCCGCACGCGCCGCTGGGTGTCAGCGGCTGGCGCTGGGTGGTGTTGCTGAGCGGTGTGTTTGCGCTGGCGATCTGGTGGCTGCGCAGCCGGCTGCCGGAGTCCGCACGCTGGCTGGCGGCGCAAGGGCGGCATGCCGAGGCCGAAGCGGTGATGGCCCAGCTCGAAGCTGCCTGCAGCCGCGATCTTGGCCGGGCGTTGCCGCCGCCGGAACCGGTGCAACGGGTCGCCGCACCCGACAGCCGTCTATCCGCATTGTGGCGGCAGCCCTACCGCGGGCGTATCGGCATGCTGGTGGTGTTCCAGATCTTCCAGGCCATCGGCTTCTTCGGTTTTGGCAACTGGCTGCCTGCGCTCATCAACGCGCAAGGCGCCGGGGTGACCAAGAGCCTGGCGTATGCGTTTGCGATTTCGCTCGCTTACCCATTGGCGCCGCTGTTGCTGCTGCGTGTTGCGCATCGCTGGGAAAACAAATGGCAGATCAGTGCATCGGCTCTGGGTGCAGTGGTATTTGGCGTGCTCTTCGCGCTACAGCACGCGCCGCTGGGCATGATTGCCTGCGGGGCGATGATTGCCTTCTGCAATGCGTGGATGAGCTTTGCCTACCACGGCTACCAGGCCGAACTGTTCCCCACGGCACTGCGCGCACGTGCGGTGGGTTTTTGCTATTCCTTCAGCCGGTTGTCTACGGCCGGCAGCAGCGTGTTGATCGGTTGGCTGCTGGCGCAGACCGGCAGCCACGGCGTGCTGGCCTTCATCGTGATCAGCATGACGATCGTGGCCAGCGTGATTGCTGCGTTCGGCCCACGCACGCGCAATCGTGCTTTGGAAGACATCGCGGGCTGATTGCCGCGTAGCGCCTGTAGCGCAAAGCCGTGCGGCGTCGCGTGAGCGTCGTGCGTTGATGGTTGATGCGGGCCGCTGCGCTACGGCACGGCTTCCGCGGGGGTGGTCGCCGCAGCACCCAGGGGCACCGTGTGGTCGGCGATGCTGGCCAGGCTGGTGCGATGCGAGACCACCACCAGCGCGGTCTGCGGTAACCGCTGGCGCAACATGCACAGCACCTGTTGCTCAGACTGCGCATCCAGTGCGCTGGTCGCTTCGTCCAGCAAGGCCAGCGCTGGGGCGCGCAACAACACTTGTGCCAGCAACAGCCGTTGCAGTTCACCGCCGGAGAGCCGGCCATCGCTGCCATTGATCGGCGCATCCAGCCCGAGCGGATCGCGCTGCAGCCGCGCACCCAGGCCGACATCGGCAAGCGCCGCCCACATGTCTGCCTCCAACGCGCCGGGCAGCGCCCACTTCAGGCAATCGCGCACGCATCGCTGCCATGGACGTACGCCCTGCCCCACATAGGCGCTGTGGCGGATCAGTGCGCGGTACTCGGGAAACCCGAGCATGCGGCCCGCCATGCGTGCCTGCAGGTGCAACGGCGCGGTCTGGCCCGACAGCACATCCATCAGGCTGCTCTTGCCGATGCCCGATGGCCCCACCACCAGGGTGATCTGCCCGGGCACCAGCGCCAGGGGGGGAATCTGCAGCGCGGACAGTGGCTGCAGCAGCGTGACGCGATCAATCTGCAGCGGCGCCGGCAATGTCGAAGCATCAGCACGTGTGGATTCACTGCGCGGGGCGGCAAGCGCCACATAGCGGCGCCACAGTTGCAAGGCCGGCCACGCCGAACGCAACTGCTGCACGCTTTGCCGGGTGGACACCAGATACGGCAGCAGGCGGCCCAGCAACAGGCTGACGGTGATCAACGCGGCGCGATCGGCGCCCTGCCACAGGTTGGCCACCACCAGAATGCCGGCGATGGCGGCCACTGCGGTGAGCTCCAGCAGCAGGCGGCTGTTGGCCACCAGTGCCTGCTGCTGCGCGTAGCCCTGCCCCAGGCGATCGGAAATGCGCGTGTAGTGGCCGGTTTCGACATCCTCGCGCTGGAACGAGCGCACGTGGCGCAGCCGCCGCGGGAAGTCCTCGCTCAGCCAGAACAGCCGGGTCATGTCGGCCACGTAGTCGCGACTGATACGGGCCTGCTGCGCACTGCCCGAAGCCCGCAGCCCGCACCAGGCCAGCACCAGCAACACCGGCGCGGCGGCAGCCAGACCCGGCACGATCAACAGCGCCAGACACACACTCACCACTGCGGTGATGCCGGCCACCAGCAACTGCAGCACCGCACTGAACCCCTGCGTGGCGATCTCGATGTTGTAGGTCAGCACGTTGGCGATTTCCGCCGAGCTGGCATCGGCCAAGGCCGGCAATGGCGCCTCGAGCAAGGAGGCATGCACGCGCTGGCGCAGGCCAATGGCATAGCGGCTGGTCAAGCGGGCCGCCAACCGCGCGCTCTGCCAGCGCAACACGGCAAACAGCAGGCTCACCAGGACGAACAGGCTTGCCTGCAATGGCAGGCCGCCGGGCAGGACCAGTACCTGCCCGGCCACGCGCAGGCCCTGGCCGGGCTGCACCAGCGGCACCAGGCACACGGCCACCGCGCTGCCCGCCAAAGCGGCGGCGAGCGACAGCAGCACGTAGAGCGCAATGCGGCTGCGATCGGCGCGCACCAACGTGGCGGCAAAGCTGCGCACCACCATGCGGACCGATGCACGCGATGTGGCGGCGTCCATTTCAGCGCTCGTCATGGGTTCACGTCTTGCGCCATGCGCTCACGCGCCCGGCAGTGAGGATGCGGCGCGGTGCAGCAGCTGCAGCAGCGCATCCACTGCGGCATCCGGATGCGCGCCGCGTTGCATGCGGTATACGCCACGCTGCTGCACCTGCGCGATGAAATGCGACCAGCCGGGCTGGCCGGCCGCATATGGCTGATCCGCCGCCAGGCATGCAGCGATCTCCTCGTGCGCCATCGGCGTCAGCAGGTGGGCCGGATCGGTGGCCGGCACATCGCTCAGCAACACCACCGCCGCCAACGGCAGCGGTGCCGGCGCGAGCACCGCGCGACTATCGCGCAGATCGACCTCGAACTTTTCCACCCCGCTGCGCCGCCGGATGGTGGGGGCCGCACTGATCCAGGCGCGGGTGGGTGCGTCCAGCAGGCCCAGCGATGCCGGCCGCAGATGCAGGAAGTTGGCTACGCCGGTTGCAACCAGATGGTGCGGCTCCACAAAGACGCCGTCTTCGGCCAAAAATTGCAGCCCACGCAACAGGCTGTGCAAGGCCAGGGTCGACTTGCCGGCGCCACTGGCCCCGAGCAAGAGCGCACCATGTCCCTGCCAGCCAACGCAGGCGCCGTGCAGCGGCACCAGCGACATGCCACGCGCTGCCAACAGGAACACCGCGAATTCGATCAACTCGTAGCGCAGGTGATAGGCATGCATGAGCATGTCGTCCGACACCACCACCATGGCGCGCCGCTCGGCGACCGACACCATCAGGTAGTTGCATTCGTCCATCACCCCGCACAGCAGACCGGCAGCGGCATGCGTGCGAACCGGCGGCGGCTCGGCCACCGGCGCGCGCGGCGCACGCGCCACCACATCCAGGGTGATATGGAACTGCGGGGCGCCATCGAAGCGATGCGCAGGCAGCCCGGCGTACGCGGCCTCAACCAGCGCAAGCAGCGCCGGGCTGTCGCTTTCGAAGTGGAACGACGCGCCAAGTACCTGCTTGCGCACGCCATGCCGGCGTGGCCGTTGCTCGTCAAACGGATCCAGCGGGGCCGGCATTGCAGCGTGCGCGCGCTCCGCCCGCAACGCGCTGATTGGCGCCAATTCCGCCACTGCGGCCGACTGCGGCATGCCGTTTCATCCGTGCACAAGTTCAGCCGGTGTGTGCGGCTCGGCCGCCGAAAGGTTGCGTGCATTGCCCGCCGCGCGCATGAACGGCGCGCAGCGCACGGCTCGTGCATCGGCACAACCAAAGTGGCTTGCATGCGCACCTACTGCCGAGCCGAATGCCGGTGTCTTGCGCGCGCCGCTGCTGCGCCCACCTGGCGACAGAACGAGAACCTTGCGCAGATGCTAAAGATCCAGGTCAGCCATTCGTACTTCCTGCGTTACGACCCCAAACAATGGGAACGCGGCAAGCCCTATCCGCCGCTTGCCACGTTGCAGGTGGCCGCCTTGCTGCGCGAACACGGCCATCGTTTGAGCCTGTTCGATGCCATGCTTGCCGACGACGTGCAGGACTACCCCGGCGCGCTGCAGGCGGCGCAGCCGGACCTGGTGGTGTTCTACGAAGACAACTTCAACTTCCTCACCAAGATGTGCCTGAGCCGCATGCGCGAGGCGGCCTGCACGATGATCGCCACCGCGCGCGCGCAGGGCTGCCGCGTGCTGGTGGCCGGCTCCGATGCCTCCGACAACCCGGATGTGTTTCTGGCCGCCGGTGCCGATGCAGTGTTGATCGGCGAAGGTATCGCGCCGTTGCTGGAACTGGTGGCGCGGTTGGACGCGAACCCGCAATGCGCACCCGACACCTGGCTGGACGGCGTGGCACGCATCGCCACCGCGCATCCTGCCGCCGCTCGCGAACACGTGGGCGCGCAGCCGCCGGATGCGCGGCTGGGCGGATTGCCCGCGTGGGATCTGGTGGACATCCCGCGCTATCGCACCTTCTGGCAACAACGCCACGGCTATTTCAGCCTCAACATGGCCGCCTCGCGCGGCTGCCCGTTCCGCTGCAACTGGTGCGCCAAGCCGATCTGGGGCAACCACTACAAGCGCCGCAGCGCAGAAGACGTGGCCGCAGAGATGATCCACCTCAAGCGCACATTTGGGCCCGATCACATCTGGATGGCCGATGACATCTTCGGCTTCCATATCGACTGGGTGGAAACCTTCGCCGAGCAGCTCAGCGATGCCGATGGTGCGATCCCCTTCATGATCCAGACGCGCGCCGATCTTGCCAGCGACCGCATGGCTACCGCCCTGGCGCGTGCCGGTTGCGCCGAGGCGTGGCTGGGCGCGGAAAGCGGGAGCCAGCGCATCCTGGACAAGATGACCAAGGGCACGCAGGTGGCCGATGTCATCGCCGCACGCCGCCGCCTGGGTGCGCGCGGGATCCGCGTGGGCTTCTTCATCCAGCTGGGCTATCTGGGCGAAGAACTCGTCGACATCCTGGCCACCCGCGCCTTGGTGCGCGAGGCCGCACCGGATCTCATCGGTGTCAGCGTGTCGTATCCGCTGCCCGGCACCAAGTTCTACGAGGAAGTGAAAAACCAGCTGGGTGGCAAGACGCATTGGCAGGACAGCGACGACCTGGCAATGATGTTCCGCGGTGCCTACGACTCGGAGTTCTACCGCAGCGTGCGCAACCTGCTGCACACCGAAGTGGACCTGCAGCAGGCGCGCACCACGATGGGCGATCTGGCGTATGCGCAGGCGTGGCAAGCGCTGGAGCAGCGCTGGGACAGCTTGATCGCCTCCGAGCACGCACATCGCACCGAACCGTTGATGGCGGCGGCGCGACCAGTGCGCCAGCTGGCCAGCGTGCTGGTCGGCTGAAACGCGCCACGGCCCTGCACCACCGTTGTTACCTCTTTTCCGGATTGCCTCGATGCAGCCTTCGCTTCGCACGATCAAACACGGCCTGCGCACGGCCACCGAACGGCTCGCCCGGGAGCTTGCGCAGCCCAGCGACGCGCCGCCACGCTGGGATCGCCTGCAATGGCAGCTGGCAGCCGCTGCCGCCGCCGCACATGGCGTTTCGCCGCTGCTGCAACGCCAATCGCTGTGGCAGACAGCCGAATGGACACGCTTCCTCGATGAGCAGCGTGCGCACGTGGCGCATCGCCATCGCCGCATCGCCTTGCTGTTGACCCAGATCGATGCCGCCGCAAGAAGCGCCGGCATTGCAGTGACTGGACTCAAGGGCACTGCCCTGCATCGGCTGGGCGTGTATCTGCCCGGCGACCGGCCCATGGCCGACATCGATCTATTGGTAGAGGCTGAGGACGCGCCGCGTGCGGCCGAGCTGCTGTGTGCGCTGGGCTATGTGGCCTCGTTCGACCAATGGAAGCACCAGGTGTTCAAGCCGGTGCACGGCGAGGCCGTGGCCGGGCTGGGCGAGCACCGCGATGCACCGATCAGCATCGAGCTGCACACGCGCATCCAGGAACGCTTGCCGGTGGCGTGTGTGGACATCACCGCGCGTGTACTGCCGGAGCGTCCGCAGCCCGGTCTGAACGCCTATCCGTCGATTGGCGCGTTGATGTGCCATTTGCTGCTGCACGCCGCCGGCGGTATCTGCCACCGCAGCGTCCGCCTGATGCACCTGCACGACCTGGCACTGCTGGTCACACGCATGGGCCCGCGCGATTGGGAGGTGCTGTGGGAAGACAGCGCTGCGCCGCCGTGGTGGGCGTTGCCGCCGCTGCTGCTGCTGCAGCGCTACTACGGCGATGTGGTGCCGGCCGCGGTGCTGGCGCGCCTGCGCGCGCAGTGTGCGCCGCTGTTGCGGATGCGCGCCGCGCGCCTGACCTTGACGACCGCGTCCTGCTCCAACTTATGGCTGCCGGCGTTGCCCGGCATCGAATGGTCACGCTCGCTGGGCGAGGCACGCCAGTACCTACACCAGCGCATCGCGCCGTCGGCAGAGAGCCGCAAAGAGCGCGCCGACATGCTGCGCACGCAGTTGTGGCTGCAAGACCAGCCGTGGGTGCGCCAGTCACAGACGCGGCGGCTGATGACGCGCCTCACCCGCCCGGTGCCACGCACCGACATGCTGTACGTGGTGCGCGCGGCGCTGGATGGGTATCTGCAGCCGGCCTGAGGCCAACCTGCAGTTGATCAGCGCAGCGGTCGCTGCGCGCAGAGTTCGCGGTACAGGGTTTCGAACAGCCGGGTGGTCAGCCCGGCATCTTCGCGGGTGGCGCGGCATTGCGCGGCCCAGGCAAGCCGCAGGCGCAGTTCGTCGTCGGCCAGCACCTGGCGGATCGCTTCGGCCAGGCCGGCCCAATCGCCCGGTGGTACCGCCAGTGCGGCGCTCGGCGCCCACTCGGCCAGATGGCCCACCGCCGTACCCACCGTGGGCACGCCCACCAGCGCGGCCTCCAGTAACACCATCGGCCCGGCTTCGTGCAGCGAGGACATCAGCAGCAGATCGGCGGACTGCATGATCGGGCGCAATTCGCGCTGTGTCTTGAAGCCCACAAAGCGCACCTGCGCGCCGAGATCCAGCTGTTCGGCCAATGCGTGGATCCTGCCGTCGAGCGTGTCCACACCGACGATGTCCACCACGAACGCCACACCGGCACGCTTGAGGGCAGCCAGGGCGCGCAGCAAGGTGGTCTGATCCTTGACCGGGTTGAGGCTGGCCACGTGCAGCAGCCGCGCCACACCGCCGCTGCGTGCCCGCGGCGGCGCCGGTGGCCACGCGCGCAGGTCCACGCCCAGCGGCACACGCTGCGCCGTCACGCCCAGCGCATGCAACGAAGCAATGATGGGCAGGCTGGCCGCGGTGACACGGTCTGCCAGGCGCAGGATCACCGCCTCGCGCAGGCGCCCGCGCCAACGCCGGCGGCCGCCGTAGCCGATGCCGTGCAGCGCCACCAACTCGCCGCCGGCGATATGCACCACGCTGGGCCGCCGCAGCAGCTTGGCCGCCACCACCGCGATCAAGCTGCAATAGCCTGAAAACAGGGCCTGCACCACGTCGAATGGCGCGCGCCGATGCTCCTCGCGGATCGCGGCGATGGCACGCAGGCGGGTGCGGTGTTGGCCGATGTTGTGCACGGTGGCGCCGCGCAGCATCCAGGTCGCCGGTTCCGGCTCCTGGTGCAGCACGAACACATGCACCTCGTGGTTCCGTGCCAACCAGTCGATCAAGGTCAGAAACACCGGAATCACGCGCACTTCGCCGCTGCGATCCACGCCACCGGGCACCACTACCGCCAGTTTCATTGCCGTTGCCCCGCTGCCGTGCGCAGCACCTGTGTGTAGGCGTCGCGCCATTGCCGGCCCACTGCGGCAAACGACAACCGCGCATCGAAATACGCACGCACCTGCGCCCGGCTGGGGCGCTGGCGTGCGTGTGAAACCAGAAGATCGGACAGGCGCGCGGCATCGCCCACCGGAAACAGCGCGCCCATGGACGCGTTGTCGCTGAGCGCTCGGAAGGCGGGAATGTCGCTCAGCAGCGGCAGCGTTCCGCAGGCATAGGCTTCCAGCGCGGCATAGCCGCAACTCTCCGCATGGCTGGCGGAGACGAACACATCCGCCGCCCGCTGCAGCTGCTGAATTTGCGCATGCGTGACCTTCCCTAGCAAGTGCACGCGTGATGCAAGCCGTGGGTCGTCGTGGATGCGCTGGCGCACCGCCTCCAGCAGCGGCGTCTCATGGAAGGCGCACCACAGCCGCAGGCCAGGCAGACGCGCTGCCGCCATGGCCACGGCATCCAGCACGCACAGCGGGTCCTTGCCCTCGCTCAAATGACCAACCCACAGCACGCATGGGTCGCCGGCCAGGCCGGTGACCGCACGCGCCTGGATGCGGTCGCCCGGCGTGAAGCGGCTACTCGACTCGGGGATCGCAAACAGCTGCGTGCGCGGCCCAAACAGCTTGGCACGGACGAAGGGCTGCGCCAGCGCCAGCGAGGTGAACGCGATGCCGGCCGCCGCTGCGTAGCGCGCGCGCCACACCGGCTTGCGCCACCAGCGCGGCGGCCGATTGGCATGGTCCTGCAGCACGATCGGCACCTGCGGCAACAACCGTGCAAGGCGCCGCGCATCGCCGGCAAATTCCAGCCCGTGCACATGGATCACCGCAACGTCGAGTTGCTGCAACAGATCAGCCAGCCGCCGCGCACGTGCGGCGCTGCCGCGCTTGCCAGGGTCGAGAAAGTGATACGCCACGCCCTGCCGCGTCAGCTGCTCGGTGTGCGCAGACACCTGCACTACCGTCACCTGGGTGCCGGTGCTGGCGACTGCCTCAGCAATGTCGGCCAGCGATGGCCACTGCGCGAATACCTGCGCAGCGTCCCAGCCACTTGGTGCGGGCAGCAGATTGAGATGGGCCACGTGCACGTCAGTCCCCGGAGCGCAGGAGACGTGCCGGGCGCGCGATGTGGGCACGACTGCCCGCGTTCTGCGCGATCCGTTGCACCGCGTGGCGCCAAACTGCCGCCTTCACATCGCTCACCATGCCGCTCACGCGAGCCGTCGCAGGCGTAGCACCAGCGCCACCGGCACTTGCAGCGCGGCGGTGTCGAAGCGCGCGCCGGGCGGGATGTCGGCAGGATCGAGCATCGGCTCGGCCACCGCCTCGATCGCCAGATCCAGCGCCGCGCATGCCGAATGCCAATGGCTGTAGAGATGTTGGGTATGGCGGATGGCGTAGTGCTGGCCGTCGGCCTTGAAGTCGCGTCGCCAGCCCAGCGCATGACCGATCGGATGCACGTCGCTGCACAGCACGCTGCCGCCGATGCGGGTGACGCGCCGCAGTTGCTCCAGCGCCGTCCACAGCCGTGGCAGATGCCCGACCACCAGGCCGCACACGGTGATGTCGGCCATGGCATCGACAACCGGCAACTGTTCCAGGCTGCCCTGCTGCAGGGAGAAGCACGTGGCGGGCCAGCGTTGCGCCAGTTCGTGCGCGGCGCGTTGCAGCATTTCCGGCGAGAGGTCTACGCCAGTGACCTGCGCAGCGCCGCGTTGCAGCGCCTGCAGCATGTAGCGCCCGCTGCCACAGCCGGCATCGAGCACATGCTGGCTGCGCAGGTCGGTGGGCAACAGCGCCAGCATGGCGCGCTGCTCGGCGAGCATCACCGGGTTGTGCGCGTGCGGCGGATACGCCTGCGCCCACAGCGCATACGCTGCGGCCGGCTCCAGCGTGGGCACACTGCTCATTGCACTGTTCATTGCGCCGCTCCAAATGCCACGCGCGTTGCGGCATGCGTGTGCGGCGACAGCAGCTGCACGCCGGGTTCAAGTGCCAGCACCTGTGGATCGGCCAACGCGGCGTCCAGCAATTTGGGGCAGCCATCCAGCAACACCGGCAAGGTTGCGATGCCGGCTGCGTCGAACCAGTGGGCGAAATCGGGGTCGGCAATCCGCGGTTTGCCATCGCGGATCACCGCGCGCAATTGGCTGCGGCTGCAACCCACCACACTCGCCGCAGGCTCACCGCCGCGGTCGCGCACGATCACCAGGTCGGCCACCGCGCCCGGTGCCAGGCTGCCGCGCGCGGGCAGGCGCAGGATGCGCGCCGCTTGATGCGTGGCCAGGCCCAGCAGCAGGTCCGGGGCCAACCCGCTGTCGGTGGCCAGGCGCAGATCGTCGAGCAGGTCGCGCCCGCCGCTGACGCGCGCATCGCTACCCAGCGCCAGCCGCCCGGCCATGCACAGACGCCAGGGGTCCAGCGTCTGGCCGAGCAGCGCCAGATTGCTCGACGGGCACCACACCACGGCCGCACCGCAGGCGATGATGCGGTCGATATCCTGCTCGCCCAGCCCCACACCATGGATCAGCACGCTGTTGCCGGCCAGGCAACCGAGACGGTCCAAGGCGTCCAGCTCCGCGCGTGCAACCGCGTCGGTGCCTTCGGCCAGATGGATCATCCAGGGCTGCCCGGACGGGGTCGCGGCGAAACTCTCCTGCACCGGCGGCCCATAAGCTGGCCCGCCCAACGCATAGCTCCAGCCGAATGCACGCAGGACCGCCACCGGGAAATCGGCCGTATCCAGTGCGGCGTGCCAGGGATCGTGCTGGGCCACGCAGGTAACCCCCGCGAGCAGATTCTTCAGACCACCCTGGCGCAGGCGTACGTCCTTGGGCACTTGCAGCGCAACGGCCACCTCTCGACGCTGAAAATGCGCCTGAAAGGCATCGATCCACGCATAGCTGTTGGCGAACGGTGCGCTCTGCGGCAGCGGCGGCACGGCATTGATCTGCAGATGCTCATGCGCGTTGATCAGGCCCGGCGCCAGCACATGCCCCTGCAGATCCAGCCGCAGCGTGCCGGTGCCCAGCGTGCCACCGAAGTGGCCGGCACGCAGCGTCACCGGCGCGCGCGATGGCCCGGCCAGGGTGATCGCGCGCGCGCCGTACAGGCACACATCGGCCATGGCCATCGCGGTCTCCACTCAGCGCTTGCGCATCACGATCAGGAAGTGATCGCCCATGTCGCGCAGCAACGGCCAGCCGCCCATGCGGTCGTCCAACTGCCCCAGGCGCGCGGACAGGCGCGGATGGCGCTCATAGAAGTCCACCAGATACGGCGGCGGCAGGAACAGACTCAACGCCTGGTAGCGATCGAGCACGAAGTGCTGGCTGAAAGCCCGGTAGAACTCGCGCGGCAGGTGATACCAGGTCCAGATGGTGTGGCCGTTCATGCCCACCGCGGTCGCACCCTGCGCCGCACGCACCGCCGCGCGCTTGAAGCGGCCGCGCACTGCGTAGTGGCCGACTTCCCACGGGCAGATCCGCCCGATCACCGAAAACACCAGGCAGCCATCCGGGCGCAGCAGGCGTGCGCACTCGGCAGCGACGGCCGGCAGGTCCGGCGCGCAGTTGAGCGGGCCGAAGTTGGAATACATGCCATCGAACTCGCCTTCCAGCCGCTCCAGCTGCTGGATGCCGACATGCGCGGCAGTGAGGCGCTCCTCAAGGCCTTGTCGGGCAGCACGCTCACGGGTGCGCGCCACCATGGCCGGCGACCAGTCGGTGGCCAGCACGCTGTAACCACGGCTGGCGAACTCGCCTGCATCCAGCCCGGTGCCGCAGCCCAGGTCCACCAGCCGCGAACCGACCGGCAGTTCGGTGGCCACGGTGTCCCATAGCGTGGTGCGCATGCGCTGGATCAGCGCGTTGTTGCCGCGCGGCCCATCGTAGTCGGCAGCCACGCTGTCGAAGGCACGCTGGGTTTCCAGCAACTGCGACGCATCCACACCGCGGCCACGCCGCGCCAGTGGCTCATTGGTTGCCGACATGCGCGCGCTCTCCCACCGGTCCTGCTGTTGTCACGACACTCTCCAGACGCGGCGCCGCACTCGCGGCATCGCTTGATTGAACAGTGAGTGCCGGCTGCCGCCACTTTGGTTGCGGCACTGCGTGCGCCCAATCCGGGTGGAACGAATGCGCGTCGCAGCACTCACACCGTCGCGTGCGGTGCCTGCCCGCGTCCGCGACCGCGCACGGCATTTCGCAACACCGCGGCCAGTACGCCAAGCGCACCACCACCGAGAATGCCGGCGGCCCAGGCCATGATCGCGTTCGGGAACGCCTGGTGGTCCGGCACATACAACGGCCACGCCAGCGAGGTCTGGTAGGTGTAGCGCTCGGTGAGCCGTGCGACCAGATCGTCGCGCTCGGCCTTCAAGGCGCGGATGGTGGTGTTGCTGTCGGTGAGCAGGACGCCGGCCAGCACCTGCGCAGGCGTGGCCTGGTCATTGGCTTGCGGGCTGCCCAACTGCTGCTGCAGCTGCGCGCGGCTGGCCGTCGCCACGCGCAGGTCCTCGTCCAGGCCGCGCAGGCGCGTCTTCGCGAGCGCCAACGCCGCGGTGTTGGTCTGGCCATGCAATGCCTGCAACTGCGCGACGGTGGCCATTGCGAGCGTGCGTGCCTGTGTTGCGGATTCGGCGCGGATGGTGATGCCGATCAGGTTGGCATACGGGTCCGGATCGGGCTTGAGACTGCCGCGGTACAGCTGCGCGGCACGGCTCTTCAGCGGCACGCCAGCGTGCGTCAGCACCGCGTCTTGGAACAGCCGCGTCTTCATCCGGTCGATCACCCGCTGGAACGGCTCCACCATGGGATCACGCCCGGCCGGGGTCGGCCCGATTTCGCCCACCTGGATCCAGGCCGTGGCCTCCCATTGCGGCTTGGCCACGCGGGTAAAGGCGAACGTGATTGCCAGCACCACCAGCAGCGCGGCGAGCGCCCAGCGCCACTCGCGCAGCAGGATGCGCCACAGGTCGATCAGGTAGATCTCGTCTTCATCTTTCATCAGGCTTGGCTCGGCAATCGAAAACAATGGGGGCGGCTACGCGGAGGCAACCGGCAGGGCGCGGCGGTTCGGCAACAGCAGCGTGCAGGCGTGCAAGCCCAGGCACAGGCCGATGAAGGCGAAGTTGGTCCAGGTGAATGCCTGCGGGGCGAACGGCGACATCAGGCAGGCGTAGGCGATCCGCAAAAAGATCAGCACGTGGAAGATCGAAAGCGACGCATTGAGCCGGCGCACGCTCCACAGCAAGGCGGCATACAGCGCCAGCAGTGCGATCACCGCGCCGGGTGCGCCCCAGGCCATCAGGAACGGGAAAAACTCGGTGCCCACGTTGATATTGGGCGCATCCAGCGGAATGCTGGTGTCGGCGGTGGCGATGGAGCCGCCCAGCGGCATCAGCTGGTTGATCAGAAAGCTGGCATTGACGTAGCCCTTGGCCAGGATCGCGCCGAAGTTGTACGGGCCCGCGCTGATGTACAGCAGCAGCCATTGCACGCCTTGCGGCATGGCGCGGTAGAACGCGCTGAAGGGCAGCGCCACGGTGGCCAGCGAACCCGAACGCAGCGCGCCGAGCACCGAGAACACCGCGCCACCCGCCATCACCAGCAAGGCGATGCGCTTCCAGGGCAGTTGCCGCGCCGGGTCGCGGCGCAGCAACAGCACCACCACGAACGAGAACAGCCCGGCAAAGATGCGATTGCGGTCGATCACCACGATCGGAAATACGAACCCAACCAGTACCATCGCGGTGCGCAACCCGCGGTGGCGCACGCACAGCAGCGCAATCGGCGGCAGGATCCAGCACATGTTGGAGATGTGCCGCACATGTGCCCGCAGCGGACTCAAGGTGGCATACGAAGACGGGTCACTGAACAGTGGAATCGGAAACAACGCCACGTCCAGCAGGCAGAACACCGCCACCCCGGCGGCCAGCGCCATCACCAGGAATGATTCGCGCGTGCCGGCATATCGCTGCAGGCGGAACTGCTGCACGCTTGGCAAGCGGGTGCCGAGCAATGCGTCCATCAACAGAGTCAACGAGGCAGCAAAACCCAGAATCCACAATCCTGCGAGATAGCCGGACGGCAGCTCGTAGATCCAATAGGTGATGCCACAACTTGCCAGCATTGGCGGCCATAGAAACATCGATGGCCATCTGATGAGATTGCCCTTCATGTTATGAGCTGACCATCCTGTCCCACCCTGCTTTCGCCAAGACACTTCTCGTCAGATACAGCACAAGAAATCCCGATGCCTGCAGGTATCTCTTCTCGATGAAATGTATTTTGGATGAGATCAAGCTGGATTGAGCGAGTATGAATCGCTGGTCCCTGCGACCAAAAATATGACGGGACGCAGAAGCGACCTCCAGGAATTCGGTCAGGTTGCTTAGCCTCTTTCCAGGATCACGCGTCTTGCTTGCATTCGCTCCATGGAGCCGATACGCACACACCGGAACATCAATGAACGCAAGCAGATCTTTCGATACAAGCCTGAGATAAAAGTCCCAATCCTCAATCCGAAGGCTTTCGTTCCACCGGAGACCTGCCGCGAACGTACTCCTGCGCAGCAGCAATACGGCGCCGCTTACGGCCCACCTACAAATGATCTCGCGGCGAATCCCGTCATCGCTTGCGTAAGGGCCGCGACTCACTCCATGGAGTCCGGACATCGCACTTGCATGCAAGGTCGCGCCATCACCATCGATCACGATCGCATCGCCGATGACCGCCGCTTTATTCCTATGGCGTACCAGGTAGTCAACCTGAACGTGCAGTCCGCCAGGAAGAAGATAGTCGTCACTCGCACAAATGCGCAGATACTCCCCGCGCGCGCGCAATGCCAGCTCGTTGAGCGTGGCCGCCACACCGCGGTTGCTGCGCTGGACGAACTGCACCGGCATGCGATGGCCGTGCAGCGCGATCCATGCGGCGATCTGCTCGCCGGTGTCATCGCTGGAGCCATCATCGATGATGACGATCTCCTTGGACGGGTACGGGTCCTCCAGCACGCTGTCCAGACAGCGCTGCACAAAACGCGCATGGTTGAACGCGGGAATCAGCACCGACACCAGCGGCCAGCGCGCACGTCCGCTCGGGCGTTCCAGCAGGCTCATGCCGTCGTCCTCAGATAACGGCGCACCACCACGATGTTGAACAGCAGATACAGCACGTAGTTGACGACAAATGCATACATGGCGCCGATCAGGCCGAACTGTGCAGTGAACAGGTACACCAGCCCCAGATAGCTGGCGGCAAACACGCATTCGGACACCACGAACAGCCGCGTCATCGCCTTGGCCAGCATCACGTAGGACAGCACGAACGCGGCGATCTTGATCACATCGCCGAGCAGCTGCGGGCCATACAACGGAGCGGCTGCGGCAAAGCGGGCATCGAACAGTAGCCAGGTCACCCAGTCACGCAACAGGTAGACGCACGCGGCCATCGCCACCACCGCGGGCATCACGTAACGATAGGCGGTCCGCAGCTCGCGGCGCAGTGCCTGCCGGTCCTGCAGCGAGGCCAGCTTGGGCAGGTAATAGACGTTGATCGCGGTGGTAAAGAACAACAGGTAGGCATCGGAGACCCGGCTCACCGCCTGCCAGTAGCCAACCTGCTGCCAGCCAAACTGCAGCGCCAGATGATCGCGCACCAGCATGCCCACCAGCTGCGGCACCAACGTGGCGGTGAGGGTCATCACCGAAAACGCCGCAAGCTGGCGGGTCATCTGCGCATCCAGCCGCATGCGCAGCATCTCGCGCTGGAAATACGGGCTGCGCAGCAAGGCCGGCACGGCGGCGATCAACCACAGCACCTGGCCCAGCACCAACGCCAGCAAGGCGCCTTGCAACTGCCACCCGCTGCCCAGCCAGGCGACCAGGGCAACACTCAGCACCGCCCCGCTCACCTGCACGATGGCGAGCCGGCGTACGTCCATGAAGCCATTAATGATCGCCAGGATGTAGTTGACCAGCGCGATGCCGATCTGCGCCACCGCCAGCACACAGATCAGCCAACGCGCCTGCGCATCGCCCAACAACCGTTCGGCGAGCACGTCGCTGAAGACCAGCGCCAGCACTGCCATCACGCACGCCGCACCACAGGCGTAGCCGAGTGCTGCGCTCAACAGTCGTTGCAGTGCAAGTGCATCGCTGCGGTACTGCGCCACATACTTGACGATGCCGGTACTGATGCCGCCACCGGCCAGCACCGCCAGCACCGACATCAGGGCCAGGAACTGCCCCAGCCGGCCAACTCCCTGCGGCCCGGCAAACACCGCCACCAACTTGATCACCACCAGCGCCGCCAGCAGCTTGGCCAGCGTCGCAACGCCGGTGTAGGCGCTGCTGCGCACCAGATTCACGGTACGCTACCGAACACTTGGCAGGCGGTGATGACGCGGCTGACTGCCGCGTCGTCCAGCGCCGGGCTCATCGGCAGGCTCAGCACTTCGCGATGCAGCTGCTCGCTGATCGGCAGGCAGGTATCGCCCAGCATGGCATAGGCCGGCTGCAGATGCGGCGGCACCGGGTAATGGATCTGGGTCTGGATACCGAGGTGCTGCAGATGGCTTTGCAAGGCATCGCGGCGCTGGCTACGCACCACGAACAGATGCCAGACATGCTGCTCGGCATGCGCCACCGGGGGCAACGTGATCCAGGGGTGATCGATCTCTTGCAGGTAACGCTGGGCCACTGCGCGGCGCTGTGCAGCCTCCTCATCCAGATAGCCCAACTTGACCCGCAAGAAGGCCGCCTGGAGCTCATCCAGGCGCGAATTGACCCCCTGGAACAGATGCTGGTATTTCACCTCCGAGCCATAGTTGCGCAGCGCGCGCACCCGCTCGGCCAGGCGCGGGTCGGAGGTCACTACCGCACCGCCGTCGCCCAGCGCACCAAGGTTCTTGGTGGGAAAAAAACTGAACGCCGCCGCATCGCCGAACGCGCCCGCACGCACACCGTCGCGGCTTGCGCCATGCGCTTGCGCGGCGTCTTCGATGAGCAGCAAGCCATAGCGGTGCGCCAACGTCTGCAGTGCCGGCATGTCGGCAAGCTGTCCGTACAGATGCACGGCCAGAATGGCGCGTGTGCGCGGCCCGATGGCGCGCTCCACCCTGCACGGGTCCACGTTGAAGGTCTGCGGATCCGGCTCCACCGGCACCAGCACCAGATGGTTGTGGCTGATCGCCAGGAACGTCGCAATGAACGTATTGGCCGGCACGATCACCTCATCGCCCTCGCGCAACACGCCCAATTCGCGGTAAGCGCGCAGGATCAGCGACAACGCGTCCAGCCCGTTCCCCACCCCCACCGCCTGCTGCACGCCGCAGTAGCTGGCGAACTCCTCTTCGAACGCCGCCAACTCCTGGCCAAGCACATACCAGCCCGAATCGATCACCCGCGCAGCGGCGGCCTTGAGCGCATCCGTGTAACGCGCGTTGACGGCACGCAAATCCAGAAAGGGAATTTCAGGGAGCGTCATTGACTGAATGTTCCAACGCATGTCTGCTCAGACAGGCACGCACTCAAATTCACGAACGCAGGCCCAATGACGCGCTCGCAACGACGTGCACTGCGACTACGACCAATGCGGCCAGCGATCTGCGCAAACTCGCCCGCCCCGATGATGACCAACGGCTTGCGCATGCTCATGCCTCCAGCCGGCTGACGCCGCGGGCTTCGGTGAGGAATTCGTCGTAGTCCAGGATGTAGTCGCCCGGGTCGTAGTACTGGTCGGCCAGCACCATCAACACGCAGTCCTCGCTGAACTGGTGCAGGTCGCGCCACACCATGCGCCCGAGCAGTACGCCCTGCGACGGGTCGTCCAGCACCACTTCTTCCGGGCCCTGGCCCTGGCCTTCATCCAGCAGCAGCGTCACCGACCCATGCAGGGCAACTGCCAATTGGTTGAGCTGGCGGTGCGCATGCTGGCCGCGATGCACGCCCTGGCGCGTACCGAAGATGTAGTACACGCGACGGATCTCGAACGGGACGTTGCGCTGCTGCTCCAATGAAATGAGCAGCCCGCGGTCGTCGCCGTGCGTATGCAACTGGATGCGTTCGATGGCCATGTTCCGGGGGCGTAACCGCTGACTGCACGTAGTGCGACATGCCTGAGTGCGTCCGGATGTGCGAAAGGTTGCGGCCCGTCACGCCATACGCACACGCCAGACAGGCACGCCCATCTCATTGCGTACACGCCCATGCACGACGCACCGGCGGTGCGATTTCACGGCGATGCAACCTTTCGTCGGCATCGCCGCACATATCCGTGCACGTTCACCTGGCTGTCATGGCCGGCGTGGGGAGCGCAGGCCCGGCGACGCATCGCATTACCGGATCCAACGACCACCTCCGAAGAGGACCCCAACCCGATGAATGCCCCCCGGCATGCCCCTGACATGTCCGCCAGTAACGGCGCCGACGCACTGCCGCCGCCGTCGGCGACCACCGCGCCGGGCGTGGTTCCCCTGCCCCGCTCCATGCGTGTCCTGCACTGGCTGACGGTGCTGTGCCTGGTGATGGCCGCCAGCCTGATCCTGCTGCGCGCCGAACTGGAGGGCCGCGCCCTGCGGCAGTGGTTGCTGGAAGGCCACCGCCACTTTGGCCTGATGGTGCTGCTGCTCTTCGTCTTACGCGTCAGCCTGCGTCTGCGCTTGCGCGCCTTGCCGCCCGGCCCGCCCTCGCCGCTGATCATGCGCCTGGCTGCCGGTGGCACGCATGTGGCGATGTACGCGCTGATGCTTGCGCTGCCGCTGATCGGCTGGTCGCTGAGCAACGCTTACGGCAAAACGGTCTATCTGTTCGGGATAACGCTGCCAAACCTGGTCGCTGCGGATGAGGACCTGGCCGACACCCTCGGCACCTGGCATTTGAATGCGGCCTGGGCACTGCTCGCATTAGTCATGGTGCATATCGTTGCCGCACTCGTGCACCACCTGGTGTTGCGCGATGGCCTGCTGCATCGCGTGCTGCCCGGCAAACATCACCGATGACCCGCTTCCTGCTGCCCGCCCTCGCCCGCTCCCGCACCGCCGAACAAGGACTTCCCATGCCTTCCACACTGCCCGCTCCCCGCCGCACCCATGCCGCACGCACGGCGTCGCTGACCTCCATGTTGTGCGTGTCCGGCCCGTTGCTGCTGCTTGCCAGCACCCAGGCCCAGGCCATTCCCTCGTTCGCGCGGCAAACCGGTTCGTCGTGCGCAGACTGCCACATCGGCTCCTACGGTCCCTCGCTCACGCCCTACGGCATGCGCTTCAAGCTGGGCGGCTTCACCGACACTGACGGCAACGGCACCAAGATCCCGGCCTCCGGCCAGCTCACCTGGGCCCGCACCAACCCCAGCCGCGGCGACAGCACCGCGCGTCTCACCCAGGCCGATCTGTATCTGGCCGGCCGGGTCAACGACAATATCGGCGGCTATTCGAAGATCCGCTCCAACAACAGCGGCAACGCCACCTTCGACACGCGCCTGGACGATGTGGATCTGCGCTTTGTCAGCAAGCCGTTCCAGATGGCGGGCAAGGACGCGATGCTCGGCGTCAGCGTCAATAACAACCCAGGTATTTCCGACCCGATCCACGTGCTGCCGAATGCCTCGACGCTGACACCGGCCTCCAATGGCGGCGCCTCCACGATGCTCAGCTCCTCGGCGCTGTCCAACCGCGTGATCGGCGCCAGCGTTTACGGGCTGTACGACCGCAACTGGTACGGCGAAGTGGGCACCTACAAGGCGCTTTCCACCGACACGCAGGACCGCCTGGGCTGGCCGATCAACGGCGACCCCGGCAGGCTCAGCGACACCAGCTACGCACGCGTGGCCTACATGAAGGACATGAAGCGGCAGTTCTTCTCGATCGGCATGACCGCGTTGAACACGCGCCGCCAGCGGCCGCGCAACGGGCCCAGCGACGACCTCACCGACCTGGGTTACGACCTGACCTATCAGTTCCTCGGCACCCGCGAACACACCATGTCGCTGGCCTACGTCAACATCTACGAGCGCCGCAAGTACGGCAGCCCGCTGGTGTCCTCGGACCCAAGCATGGGCCCGCTGGATCGCGGCAGCGTGCGTGACCAGACCCTCAGCATGAACTACGCGTTCAAGCAGACCTACGGCGTGCTGGCCGCGCACATGATCAATACCGGCTCCTTCGATGCGGCGCGTTATTCGCCGGTCGGCATTCCCGACACAACCAGCAATCTGATCCTGGTGTATTGGAGCCCGTTCGGCCGCGAAGGCACTTACACCACCAACGCCAACCTGCGCGTGTCGGCCGGCTGGTTCCGCTTCGACAAGTTCAACGGCAGCACCTCCAACGTGTTCCGTGGCCCCCCGATCACCAACCCGCGCGATCTGGACAGCTTCTCGCTGTCGGTGAACCTGGCGTTCTGATCCCCATCGCTGCACGTATCCGACGGACCCCCATGCATCCATTCCACAAGACCCTGTTGTGCGCCCCGCTCGCCGGCCTGCTATTGGCCGGCGCCACCCTGGCACCGCCGGCGCGTGCCGCCGACGGTGCGGGCAAGGACACCTTCATGGCCGAATGCGCCGAATGCCACAGCGCAACGCAAGGCAAGAACAAGAAAGGCCCGTCCATGTTCGGCATTGGCAACCGCCAGGCGGCCAGCCTGCCGGACTACAGCAACTACTCCGACGCGCTCAAGAACAGCAAGTGGCAGTGGACGCCGGCACAGCTGAAGACCTACCTGTCGCAGTCTTCGTCCAAGGCGCTGCCCGGCACCAAGATGAAGTACGAAGGCCTGGATGATCCCAAGGAGTTGGAAGCACTCATCGTCTATCTCAACAGCCTCAAATGAGGCTGGGCATGACCGGCAGCGTACGGTCAGGCGCGGTGCACGGCGCCTGACTGCCCTGGGCCAGCTGCGTTGTCGGCAGTGATTTGTTCGCGTATACGAACGGAACCGCTGTTGCCGACGCGGCTGCACCTGGCCCGACCGGGCAGTATCGCCCACCGTTCACCGTAGACACCGACCGTTGCCGCACGCCTTCATCGCCAGCGCCGATCGCCCGCCCTGCTATGCCCATTTGAGCATGGCAGCGGGCAGCTATGGGCCATGCTGACCCCGCCTGCCCGCCTGCACCGCGGCGCTTCGGCCTCCTTTCGAAACGCAGGCCACCCGGGGCCTGCCAACGGCCTATGGCTCGCCCTGGCGCTCACGCTGGGGCCGTGTAGCCACGCCCTGGCTGACGATGTCGGCGGCGCTGTTTCGGCCTCCTCCAGCCTGATCGACCGCGGCATCTCGATCGCGCCGGACAAGGCCACCCTGCAGATGGCCGGCTATTGGCTGCCCTCGCCCGGGTGGTCGGTCTCGGTGTCCGGCGCGCTGCAGTCGCCGTCATTGAGCGACCCGGTGGCGGTCACCGCCCAGATCGGGCGCGCCTGGATGCTGGGCGATCGCTGGCAGATGCAGGCCAGCGCACTGTATTACGGCTACCCGACCAACCAGGCCACGCGCACCTTCGACCGTCAGGAAGGCAGCCTGGCCTGGTCCTACCGCGATGTGCTCACCTTTTCGGTCTCGGTCTTCAACTTCCCGCGCGCCGACCAGTCACCGTGGAATGTGGCGGTCGACGTCACCGCCAATGTGCCGCTGCGTCACGATGTCAGCCTGGTGCTGGGCGCGGGGTCGTCGCGATTTCCGGCAATGGCCTACGGCGCCAGCGAAGCCGGCCGCTATCAATACGGACAGGTGGGGCTGTGCTGGAGCCGTGCCGGCTGGGCGTTGAAGCTGGAGCGCGTGATCACCAGCAACAACACCCCGCGCATGCAGGGCGGACCGGGCGAAACCCCCTGGCTGAGCAGCGTCTCCAAGTCGTTCTGATCCAGACGCAACCTTTTGCCCGGTGATGGGCACTGACCGATAACCTTTGCAGCGCCTCTTCGATGACTGACACCGATACCCTGGGTGACGCGACCGACCGCATGCTGCTGCGCCGCATGGCTGCGGGCGACCGTGACGCCCTGGCGACCATGTACACCGCCTATCACGGGCGGCTCTGTCGCTTCCTGTCGCGCCTGACCCGGCGCCCGGACATCATCGAAGAAGCGATCAACGACTGCTTCTGGATCGCCTGGCAAAAAGCCGGCGACTTCCGCGGCGATTCGCAGGTGTCGACCTGGATCATGGGCATCGCCTACCGCTGCGGCTTGAAGTGCCTGCGCCAGCACGACGGCGAGGCCATCGACGACACCGCCACGGTCGAAGACCACGCTCCCAGTACCGACGACAACGACGACCGCGAACTGCGCGACTGGCTCGACAAAGGCATGGAACGGTTGTCGCCAGACCAGCGGCTGGTGATCGAACTGGTTTACGGCGTCGGCCACAAGCTGGAAGAAGTCGCCGAAATCATGCAGTGCCCGGTGGGCACGATCAAAGCCCGGCTGTTCCATGCGCGGGTCAAATTACGCAATGTGCTGCCCGGCCTGGCCGGCAGCGCGCCATCTACGGAGACCATGCAATGAAGACGTTCTTCATCGCGCCGGGCAAGGAATGCTCGCACGCCTGGGAGTTGATGCCCGCCGTTCTGCTGGACAGCGCCAGCGAAGAAGAGAACACCTGGCTGATCGCACACGTGGCCAAGTGCCCGTCGTGCAGCGCCGAGTTCGCCCAGCAGAGCCGCCTGCGCCAGGCGCTGGCCCTGCCCTGCGCGGTCAAGCTGGATGCCAATGCCGGCCTGCTGCGGCTGCTCGGCAAGATCGATGCGCCCGAACAGGTGCCGGTCCCGGCACGCGCACCGCCCGCCCGCCGCTCCGGTAGCTGGACGGTGCGTGCGCTGGCCGCCGCCGCCCTGGTGCAGGCAGTCGGCCTGGGCGTCATGGGCGTCAAGCTGGCTGCGCCGGCGCCCGTGCACGACTACCGCACGCTCAGCAGCGCCACTGCCTTGCCGGTGCCGAAGGGCGCGATCCGGGTGGTACCGGATGCCGGCCTCACCGTCGCCGACTGGGATCGCCTGCTGCATGCACAGCAGTTGCAGGTGGTGGGGGGCCCCAACGAAATGGGCGCCTACACCGTGGTACCGGCCGCACAGCCGCCGGCGCCATCGCAACAGACCGTGCAGCAGCTGCGCGCCACCCCGGGCATCCGGCTGGCCGAGATCGTGTCCGCGCCATGACCACGCCCTGGGCCATCGGTGTGCTGGCGGCGCTGCTGAGCCTCACCGCCCCCGTGTGCGCGCAGGCGGCCGATCCGCAGGCCGTCGCCGCGGCTGCCGAGGCAGAGAAAGCGGACGCCGACGCAAAGGTGCCAGACAGCAGCCGCGACATCCTGCTGGCAGTGGCCAACCCGCTCACCGCGCCGCCGGCGCGCGCCGGCTCCAGCCTGATCGGATATGCCTCCAGCTACTACGGCGCCGGCCAGCATGCGGCCGCCCGCATGGAAGCGCTGAAGCAGCGCTACCAGTTACGCGAAGTCTCGGCCTGGCCGATCACCTCGCTGGGCCTGTATTGCGCGGTGCTGCACCCGCCGGCCGGTGTCTCGCGCGACGAATTGATCAAGGCGCTGTCCGACGACGACGGCGTGGAACTGGTGCAACCGGTGCAGGAATTTTCGGTGTTTTCCACCGATGCCTCGGAAAAGACCGGCGCCCTGACCGGCTACAACGACCCGTACGTGGACCTGCAACGCGGCTTCATCGCCACCGATGCGGCAAGTGCGCAGGCCATCACCCAGGGCCGCGGCGTGACGGTGGCCGTGGTCGACACCGGCGTGGACACCAGCCACCCGGATCTGAAGTCACGCATCCGCGAGGTGCACGACCTGGTGGACGACACCCCGGTCACCACCAGCACCGATTCGCACGGCACCGAAGTGGCCGGCATCATCGCCGCCGGCAGCAACAACCATCAGGGCATCGTCGGCATGGCGCCGCGGGCCATGCTGAGCATCTACAAGGCCTGCTGGTATGCGCCCAGCGCCGGCAGCACCGGCAGCACCGCCCGCTGCAATTCGTTCACCCTGGCCAAGGCGCTGGCGGCGATCAACAACAGCTCCGCGCGCGTGGTCAATTTGAGCCTGGGCGGCCCGGCCGACCCGTTGCTGCGCAAGATGCTCACCCACCTGGTCGACCATGGCCGCATCGTGGTCGCAGCCATGCCGCCGAACGGGCGCCTGGATGGCTTTCCGAACGATGTACCGGGCGTGCTGGTAGTGCGCAGCAGCAGCGCCACGGCCGCCCTGCCCGGCGTGCTCAGCGCACCGGGCAAGGACATCCTGACCACGCAGCCGAACGGCCGTTACGACTTCACCTCCGGCTCGTCGATGGCCACCGCGCATGTCAGCGGCATGGCCGCATTGCTGTTGTCGCTGTCGCCATCGATGGACGCCAACGCCTTGCGTGCGCTCATGCAGCGCACCAGCAAGGTCTCCGATGGCCAGTTGCAGGTCAACGCCGGCGCCGCGGTCGACGCGCTGGCGCTTTCCAAACACTCCAACTGACGACGCGCATGGCCAAGTGGATTCCCCTGTGGCTGCACAAGCTCAGCTCGCCGCCCACCTTCTACCGGTTCGCCGGTGTGGTGCGCCCGTGGGCGCTGGGCCTGGCACTACTGCTGGCTGCGGTGGCCGCCTACGGCGGACTGGTGCTGGCGCCGCCGGATTACCAGCAGCACGACGCCTACCGCATCATCTTCATCCACGTGCCCAGCGCCTGGATGAGCCTTTTCATCTACGCGGCGATGGGCGTGTCGGCGTTCATTGCGCTGATCTGGCGGATCAAGCTGGCCGAAGTGGTGACCATGGCCTCGGCACCGATCGGCGCCGCCTTCACCTTGATCACCCTGTGCACCGGCTCGCTGTGGGGCAAGCCGATGTGGGGCACCTGGTGGACCTGGGATGCCCGGCTCACCTCCGAACTGTTGCTGCTGTTTCTGTACCTGGGCGTGCTGGGCCTGTACCACGCGGTGGAAGATCGCCGCCAGGCGATGCGCGCGGCCGGGCTGTTGGCGCTGGTCGGCCTGGTGAACCTGCCGATCGTGCATTACTCGGTGGTGTGGTGGAACACGCTGCACCAGGGCTCCACGGTGCGCCTGCTCGGCCCCTCCAAGATGGGCGCGGACATGCTGTGGCCGCTGCTGCTGATGCTTGTGGCGACCAAGCTGTATTACGTGGCCAGCCTGTTCGGCCGCGTGCGGGTGGACCTGCTTGCGCTGGAAAGCGGCAAGGACTGGGCACGCCGCATCGTCTTGACCGAGCGCACCGCATGAGCGCCTTTCTCGCCATGGGAGGCTATGGCGCCTACGTGTGGACCGCGTATGCCTTGTTCGTGCTGGTGCTGCTGGCCGACCTGATCGCCCCGTGGCTGCGCCGGCAGCGCTTGCCCGCGCAACTGCGCGGACAGCTGCAGCGGCAGGCACCGCGCCGGCCGCGCGACCAGCCGGTGCCGGTGCTGGAGCGCGACGCATGAACGCCACCCGCAAACAACGCCTTTGGCTGGTGATCGGCGTGCTGGCGGCGGCGGCGCTGGCGGTGACACTGATCGTGCTCGCCCTGCAGCGGAACATGAGCTACCTGTTCACGCCCAGCCAGGTGGATGCGGGCGCGGCGGCCGGCTACCAGCAGTTCCGCCTTGGCGGCATGGTCAAGGCCGGCTCGATCCAGCGTGCCACCGACAGCCTCACCGTCACCTTCACCGTGATCGACAAGCACGCCGCCACGCAGGTGGAGTACACCGGCATCCTGCCGGACCTGTTCCGCGACAACCAGTCGGTGATCGCCAACGGCCGCATGCAGGCGGGGCGCTTTGTCGCCAACGAAGTGCTGGCCAAGCACGACGAAACCTACATGCCGAAGGAACTCAAGGACGCGATGGCCGAAGGCCACGTCGGCAAGCCGATCCCAGCGGCCGCGGCCCCGTTGAGCGGTGTGCGCTGACCCGCGCCACCGCTCCATCACTCCGGATCCAGATGACTCTCTCCCGTTGCCCGCAGCGCCACGCCCATGACGCCTGAACTTGGCCAGATCGCGCTGATCCTGGCGTTGCTGTTGTCGCTGGCGCAGGGCGTGTTGCCGCTGATCGGTGCCTGGCGCGGCAACACCGCGCTGATGGCGGTTGCGCGGCCTGCCGCTGCCGGCCAGGCGGTGTTCGTGTGGCTGGCTTTCGGCCTGCTGGCCTGGTCGCTGCTGTCGCTGGATTTTTCGGTGCGCTATGTCGCCGACAACGCCAACATCGCCCTGCCCTGGTATTACCGCATCGCCGCGGTGTGGGGCGCGCACGAAGGTTCGCTGCTGCTGTGGATCGCGATCCTGTCCACCTGGACGGTGCTGCTGGCCGCCTGCAGCCGGCACCTGCCGCAGCACTTCGCCGCACGCGTGCTGGCGGTGCTGGGGCTGGTATCAGTGGGCTTTCTGGCCTTCATCCTGCTGACCTCCAATCCGTTCGGGCGGCTGTCGCCAATTCCGCTCGATGGCAGGGAACTCAATCCGGTGCTGCAGGACCCGGGCATGACCTTCCACCCACCGGTGCTCTACACCGGTTATGTCGGCTTCTCGGTGGCATTCGCGTTCGCGGTAGCCGCACTGCTGGGTGGCGAACTCGAACAGGCCTGGGTGCGCTGGGCACGGCCGTGGACCAATGTCGCCTGGGCCTGCCTCACCGCCGGTATCGTGGCCGGCAGCTGGTGGGCGTATGCGGAACTGGGCTGGGGCGGCTGGTGGTTCTGGGACCCGGTGGAAAACGCCAGTTTCATGCCCTGGCTGGTCGGCACCGCGCTGATCCACACCCAGGCAGTGACCGAAAAACGCGGCAGCCTGCGTGCCTGGACCATCCTGCTGTCGATCCTGGCATTTTCGTTGTCGTTGCTGGGCACCTTCCTGGTGCGCTCGGGCGTGCTCACCTCGGTGCATGCGTTTGCCGCCGACCCACGGCGCGGGCTGTACATCCTGATTTTCCTGGTGGCGGTGGTTGGCGGCTCGCTGCTGCTGTATGCGCTGCGCGCGCCCAAGATCGCCACCGGCAAACCGTTCGCAGCGGCCTCGCGCGAGACCGCGATCCTGGTCGGCAACCTGCTGCTCACCGTGGCCGCGGCGATGGTGTTGCTGGGCACCTTGTTCCCGCTGGTGGCCGATGCGTTCGGCCTGGGCAAGGTGTCGGTGGGCCCGCCCTATTTCGGCCTGCTGTTTCCGTTGCTGATGGCGCCGGTGGTGCTGTTAATGCCATTCGGCCCGTACCTGCGCTGGGGCAAGGCCGAGATGGCACCGCTGCTGTCGCTTGGCGCGCGCGCGGGTATTGCCGCCATCGCCTGCGCGCTGGTCGCCAGCGTGTTTGCCGAGGGCCAGGCGAAGGCCATTGCCGGCATCGGTGCGGCCGCCTGGGTGGCTGCCGGCACCGCGTTGTACATGCACAAGCGCTGGCGCGAGATGCCGCGCGGGCGGCGCTTTCCTGCCGAGATGGCCGGCATGTTGCTGGCGCACGCCGGTGTGGCGGTGTTCGTGGCCGGCGTGCTGGTGTCCGACAGCCTGTCGGTGGAACGCGACGTGCGGCTGGCGCCCGGCCAGAGCGCGGAGATCGCCGGCTACAGCTTCCGCTTCGATGGCGTGCAGCTGGTGGATGGGCCCAACTGGAAAGCCGAACAAGGCAGCGTGCAGGTCAGCCGAGATGGCGCGCCGGTGGCCACCTTGCATCCGCAAAAACGCCTGTACAGCAGTGAGCGCATCCAGACCGAATCGGCGATCGACGCCGGCGCCACCCGCGACCTGTACGTGGCACTGGGCGAGCCGCTGGACGACCAGCACATCGAAAACGACTGGACGCTGCGGCTGTACTACAAACCGTTGATCCGCTGGATCTGGGCCGGCGGGCTGTTGATGATGCTGGGCGGATTCGTCAGCGCCTGCGCGCGGCGCTTCCGCGCACCGGTACCTGCGGTTGCCGCGGTGTCGTCGCCTGCTCCCATCGCCCCCACTCCCCTCGCCGTTGCCGGAGAGTCGCACCTGTGAACCGCCTCCTGCCCCTGTTGGGCTTTCTGGCGCTGGCCGCGCTGTTCGGCTTCGGCATCTACTGGACGATGCAGCACAATCCGCGCGATGTTCCCTCGCCACTGATCGGCAAGCCGGCGCCGGCGTTCTCGCTGCCGCTGCTGGATCAACCGCAGCAGCAGGTCACCCGCGATCAATTGCTGGGCAAGCCCTACGTGCTGAATGTCTTCGGCAGCTGGTGCGCCGCCTGCGCGCAGGAGCATCCGGTGCTGATGGCGCACGGCCGCACGCTCGGCGTGGCGTTGATCGGCTACAACTACAAGGACGCGCCGGCCGATGCCAACGCCTGGCTCGCGCAGCACGGCAATCCCTATGGCATGGTGATTGCCGATGAGCCCGGCCAGACCGCGATCGATTTCGGCGTGTATGGCGCGCCGGAAAGTTTCCTGATCGATGCGCACGGGATAATCCGCTACAAGCACATTGGCGTGCTGACGCCGGAGGTCATCCGCAATGAATTGATGCCGGCGATTGCGGGCTTGTCCCAAGGCGCGCCGTGAGCCTGCGGCAACGCACCGCGCGCCTGCTGCTGGCGCTGCTGCTGGGCATGCTGCTGGCCCCACCGCTGGCCGCCCAGGCGGTGGACCCGTTGCCGTTCAAGGACCGCAACGAAGAAACACGCTTCCAGCGATTGACCGCGCAGCTGCGCTGCCTGGTCTGCCAGAACGAGAACCTGGCCGACTCCAATGCAGACCTGGCCCGCGACCTGCGCCACCAGGTGTTCGCGCAACTTCAGGCCGGCCGCAGCGATGCGCAGATCAAGCAGTACATGGTGGAGCGCTATTCGGATTTCGTGTTGTACGACCCACCGGTCAAGCGCGGCACCTGGCTGCTGTGGTTCGGGCCGTTGCTGATGTTGGGCGCAGGCGCGGCCGTGGTCCTGCACACCGTGCGTAAACGGGCGCGTGCCGGCACCCCGGTGGCGCCACAGACCGAGGAAGACTGGTGATGATCGGGTTTTATGTCGCAAGCGCCGCGATGGTGGTGGGCGCCACGGCGCTGCTGGTGGTGCCGGTGCGCCAGCATGCGCAGCGCAACGGCAGCGCGCGGCATGCGCTGCCGTTGCTGCTGATGCTGGGCCTGCCACTGGGCACGGCGGGGCTGTATCGCCTGGTCGGCACGCCCGATGCAATGGCGAACGTGCAACCACAGCGTGCGGCTGCAAGCGCCCTCGCGCAGCCCGGCAGTGCAGCGTCTGCGTCAGGCATGACTGCTGCAGTAGAGCAAACGCCGGCACCGGACTCGCAACAGGCCGCCGCGCTACAGGCGCTCACCAGCTGGATGCAGCAGGCCAAGGCGCATGAGCAGGAAAACCGCCCTGCCGAGGCACGCGATGCGTATGCGCAGGCGTTGCAGCTGGCACCGGACAACAGCGCGGCCATCGTGGGCTGGGTGGCCTCGGACATGGCCACGCGCGCAGACTTCGCCATCGACGCGTCCTCGCGGGCACGCTTGCAGCAGGTGGTTGCCGCCGAGCCGGACAACCAGCGCGGCCTGTGGCTGCTGGGCATCAGTGATTTCCAGCAACACGACTACGCCGCGGCCACCGACCACTGGCAGCATCTGCATGGGTTGCTGGACACCGGCTCGCCGATGCAACAGGCCGTTGCCGACAAGATTGCGGTGGCGCAATCGTTGGCCAGCGCGCGGCAATCGAAGGCAGCCATGCGTTGATTGCCTGCAGCGCGTGGCGGCAGCGACGCACGCGCAGCGTTACGCGGAAGGCCCCAGCACTTCGTGCAACTTGCCGCTGAACTCGCCCAGCGTAAATGGCTTGGCGATCATGCTCATGCCCTCGCCCAGGAATTCGCCGCGATCGCGCGCGGTTTCCGCATAGCCGGTCATGAAGATCACCGGCAGATCGCGACGCGACTGGCGTGCGATCTCGGCCAGCTGGCGGCCGTTGAGGCCAGGCAAGCCGACATCGGTGACCAGCAGGTCGATGCGCTGCGGTGAGGCCAGGATCGGCAATGCCGCATCGGCATCGGCCACCACTTCGGCCTGGTAGCCGAGCTCCTGCAGTAATTCGGTGACCAGCAGCCGCACCTGCGCATCGTCTTCGACCACCAGCACCTGCTGGCCCTGCCCGGCGACCACGCTGCTGGGCAGCACGGCCGGGCGCGCATCGTGCACGTTGACGCCGGAGGGCAGATACAGGCTCACGGTGGTCCCCGCGCCCGGTTCCGATTCCACCCACACCTGGCCGTTGGACTGCTGCATGAAGCCGTAGATCATCGACATGCCCAGGCCGGTGCCCTGGCCGATCGGCTTGGTGGTGTAGAACGGTTCGAACACCCGCTCCAGCACGTCCGGGGTCATGCCGGTGCCACTGTCTGTGACCGAGACCACCGCATAGCCGCCCACTGCGAGCGTGATGCCGCGGCCGAGCAGCAACGGTGCGTCGGTGACGGTCAGATGCCGGGTGGCGATGCGCAGCTGGCCGCCATCGGGCATGGCGTCGCGCGCGTTGATCGCCAGGTTGAGCAAGGCGCTTTCCAGCTGGTTTTCATCCACGTACGCCGCCGGCATGTCCGCCTGCAGGTCGGTCACCAGCTGCACCGATTCGCCCAGCGTGCGCGCCAGCAATTCCTGCAGCGATACCACCAGGTCATTGACGTGCAGATGCCGGGCCTCCAGCGATTGCCGGCGCGAAAACGCCAGCAGCCGCTGGGTCAACGCTGCCGCGCGCAGCGCCGAGGCCGAGGCCACATCCAGGAACCGGCCCAGCCCTTCACTGCGGCCCTGGTCGATGCGCAGCCGCGCCAGATCCAGTGCCGAGAGAATGCCGGTGAGCATGTTGTTGAAATCGTGCGCGATACCGCCGGTGAGCTGGCCCACCGCTTCCATCTTCTGTGCCTGGCGCAACGCCGCTTCGCTGCTTTCGCGCGCCTGCATCTGCTGCTCCAGCTCGGCGGTACGTTCGGCCACCTTGGCTTCGAGCAGCGTGGCCTGCTGCTGGATCGACTCCATCGCCACGGTGCGCGCGGTCACATCGGTGGCGAACACATGAAAACCGTCCACCTCGCCATGCGCATCGAAGCGTGGCAGGTAGCGGATCTCCGCATCGCGGCGGCGGCCGTCGGCATGCGGCCAGCTCACCTCCACGGTGAGCGCCTTCCCGGCAAGGGCGGCATCGATCCAGCCGCGCCGCTGGCGCACCAGCGCCGGCCCCATCACCTCGTCCAGCGACCGCCCGACCACAGCGGCGGGCGACTGCCCGATCCACACTTCGTAGGCCTGGTTGGCGAAGCGGTAGATCAGGTGTTTGTCGATGAAGGCGATCAGCACCGGCAACGCATCGGTGACGCGGCGCAGCTCGGCTTCGCTCAGCGCCAGCGCCGCCTGGCTTTCGGCCAGCTGCGCCATCTGGTCGCGAATGACGAATTGCTTCTGACGCGAGCGCAGCGCCGTGGAAATAGCACTCTGCAACGACACCGCACCCAACGGGCGTTCCAGCTCGATGACGTTGATCGCCGCCGCCGGCAGCGTGGTGTGCCGGTTGTAATAGGCCCCGCGCGAGGAGCGCAGCAGCACGAACGGAATGTCCGACCATGGCGGCTGCGCCTGCAGCGCGGCGGTCAAGGCCTCCACATCACCGGCCACCGCTTCTTCGGTCAGCACCACTACGCCGGCGGAGTCGTCCAGCTGCCGCGCCATCTGCGCGAGCGAATCATGGATGCACACCGACAGGTCCTGACGATCCAGGATGACCGCAATGCTCTCCGCATCACGGCCAAATGGCGCCACGATGTGGACCGTGCCGCCGGGGGCCTCAACGCCGCGCAAGATCGTTGCCCAGCAGCGGCGCCTCGTCACCGATGAAATGCGGCGTCCCGGTCAGCACGCCGTGGAAGTCGTTGAGCGGCGCGCTCAGGCGAATGCCCGAATTACCGATGCGCAGCTCGCGGATGGCATCTTCGTGCGCACCGCTGCGGTTCTTGATCACCGACAGCGCCTTGCGGATGCGGCCCTGTGCTTCGAAGAAGCGGAACAGGATGACGGTGTCGGCCATGTAGGAGATGTTGAGGTTGCCGGTGGACATCGTGCCCACCAGACCATGCTGCGGATTGATCAGGAAGGTGGTCACGCCGCTCTGGTTCAGATACGACAGCAGCTCGTGCATCTGCAGCATCAGCTGCTTTTCCTGCGGCATCGACGACAGATAGCCGTTGAGGCTGTCGATCACCAGCAGGCGGCAGTTGCGCTGCTCCACGCTGGCGCGCACCTGCCAGGCGAACTCGCCCGGCGACAGCTCGGCCGGATCCATCTGAAGCAGTTCCAGCATCCCCGACTCCAGATGCCGGCGCAGATCCAGCCCCAGTGATTCGGCGCGCGCCAGCAAGGTGCCGGTGCGCTCGTCGAATTCGAAGATGCAGCAGTGCTCGCCACGTGCACATGCCGCAGCGACGTATTGCAGGGCGACATTGGTCTTGCCACTGCCGGCCGGGCCGGTGAGCAAGGTACTGGTGCCACGCAACGGCCCACCGTGCAGCAGATCGTCGACTTCCTGCACCCCGCTGGAGACTGCCTCGCCGATGAAGGTGACATGGTGGTCGGAGGCGATCAGGCGCGGGTAGATCCGCAGGCCGCCACGCAGGATCGACAGATCGTGATAGCCGGCAATGAAATCCACGCCGCGCAATTTCTGCACCTGCATGCGCCGACGTGCGGCGCCGAAATCCAGCGTCAACCGCTCCAGCGATACCACGCCATGACACAGGCTATGCAGATGCGAATCGCGTCCCTCGCTGGTGCCGGTCAGATCGTCCACCAGCAGCACGGTGATGTTGCGCGGCGCAAAGAACTGCTTGAGCGCCAGCACCTGGCGGCGGTAGCGCAGCGAGTCCTGCGCCAGCAGGCGCAATTCGGACAACGAGTCGAACACCACGCGCTGCGGCTTGACCCGGTCCACCTCGGCCTGGATGAGCTTGACGGTGCCATCCAGTTCCAGTTCCCACGGGTGCAGGATGGATTGCTGCCGCCCGTCGCCCAGAAACGCTTCGGCCGATGCCAGCTCGAAAATATGCAACGCATCAAGCGACCAGCCGTGCGACTGCGCAACTTCCTGCAGCTCATCCAGCGTTTCGGACAAGGTGATGTACAGGCAACTCTCGCCCTTGGACGCGCCTTCCAGCAGGAACTGCAGCGCCAGCGTGGTCTTGCCCGAGCCTGGCTGGCCTTCGAGCAGGTACAGCCGGTTGGACGGCAGCCCACCACGCAGGATGGTGTCGAGTCCGCTTGTTCCCGTGGCGATACGCGTTGAGGTCATTGGATGAAGTGTCCCTAGGCCATTCAGGTTAACACGCGCGTTCACTCCTTCACCGAAGCCGGCTGAAGTGCTCAGCTTGCTGCCAGGGCTACCGCTGGACACCGTCACACCTGCCCCAACGCAACCCTCACGGCCCCTGCCCTAGCGTTGCACGCAGATCGCTGCACCGCGACAGATTGTTTTGAGGCTCTGGTGAATCACGCAACTGCACACGCACGCATCCTGCTGGTGGAAGACAACGACGCTATCCGCCTGATGACCACCGACATCCTGAGTGCCGAAGGCTACACGGTGGTCGCCGCAGAGGATGCCGAAGTTGCATTGCAGCAGCTACAGAACCTGCCGGTCTTTGATTTGCTGTTGTCCGATATCTGCCTGCCCGGCATGAACGGGCGCGACCTGGCCGACAACGCACGTGTGTTGTACCCGAGCTTGCCCATCGTGTTCATGACCGGGTTCGCAGGTGCGGCATCGGCGCGCAAGGACTTTCTGGCCAGCGGCATGCGTCTGCTCACCAAGCCGTTCACGCTGCGCGATCTGCTGGACACCGTCCGCACCTCGCTGTAATCCACTGCGGCGCCAGCAGCAGTCAGCCTGCACCGCTGACGGGACGAGCGAGCAGTTGGCCAACCCTGCGCTCCAGGTCGGCGGCCAGGAATGGCTTGGTCAGCACTTCCATACCTGTCTCCAGTTGCCCGGCACCCACGGCCGCGCTCGCTGCGTAGCCGGTCACGAACAACACCGGCAGCGCTGGCCGCTGCAGACGGCCGGCATCGGCCACCTGCCGTCCATTGAGCGCGCCAGTAAGGCCGACGTCGGTCACCAGCAGGTCGATCACCTCCGCCGATTGCAGGCGCTCCACCGCGGTACTGCCGTCCGCGACGTCGATGACCCGGTAACCGGCATCGGTCAGCACTTCGCAGATCAGGATGCGGATCGGCGCTTCATCTTCCACCAGCAACACGGTCTTGCTGTCGGCGTCCGTTGGCAGCGTGGGCGCGTCGATGGCGGCCTGGTCGGCGGGCAACGGTTCGCCGGTAAAGCGCGGCAGGTACAGCGACATGGTGGTGCCGACCTCGGCTTCGGAATGCATGCGTACCTGCCCGCCGGACTGCCGGGTAAACCCGTAGATCATCGACAGACCGAGGCCGGTGCCCTGCCCGATCGGCTTGGTGGTGAAGAACGGCTCGAACACTTTTTCCATCACCTCTTCGCTCATGCCGGTGCCGGTGTCCTGCACGCTCAGGCACATGTATTGCCCTTCCGGCAGCTCCAGCTGCTGCGCGGCGCTGCCACGCAGCTCGGCATTGGTAATGGCGATGGTCAGGGCACCGCCATCGGGCATGGCGTCACGTGCATTGATGCACAGGTTGAGCAAGGCGTTTTCCAGCTGCGGCGCATCGACCAGCACCTGCCACGCTTGCGCATCGGCACGCAGTTGCAGCGCGATCGATGGTCCCAGCGTGCGCGCAATGATCTCGCGCATGCCGCGCACCAGCGTTTCCACTTCCAGCGCGGTGGGCGCCAGCGTTTGCCGCCGCGAAAACGCCAGCAGGCGCTGGGTCAGCGCCGCCGCACGCGCCGCGCTGGATTGCGCCATCTCCACGTAGCGCTCCAGCCGGTCGTAACGGCCTTGCGCGATGCGCGTTTGCAGCAGCTCCAGCCCCACGCTGATGGCAGTCAACAGATTATTGAAGTCATGCGCCAGCCCGCCGGTGAGCTGCCCCACCGCTTCCATCTTCTGGCTCTGGCGCAATTTTTCTTCGGCCAACAACAGCTCGGCGGTGCGCTCGCGCACGCGCTCTTCCAGGGTATCGGTGAGCTGGCGCAACTGCGCCTCGGCCTGCCGCTTGTCGGTGATGTCGGTGGCGGTGCCGAACCACTCGATGATGCGCGCGTGCGCATCCAGCAGCGGCACCGCACGCATCTGCGTCCAGCCGGTCTGCTGGTCGGGAAGATTGACGCGGTACTCCACATCCAGGCTGGCCGTGTTCGCGATCGCGGTGGCAATGGCTTGTGCCAGCTGCGCGCGATCGTCCGGATGCACCAGCTCCTGCTGCCAACGTGGATTGGCCGGCAGGTAGTCACTGAGCACGCCATTGCCCACGCGGTGGCGCAAGGCGCTCCAATCGGCACTGGCCGAAAAGATCGCATGCGACGACGCGCGCACCAGTGCATCCAGGCGGCGCTCGCTCTTGAGCAGCGCTTCGCCGGCCAGGCGCTCGGCGGTGCGGTCGCGCAACACCTTCACGAACCCGATGGCTGCGCCGGTTTCCTCGCGCAACACCATCATCGAGCCGTTGGCCCAGAAGCGCTCGCCGGAGCTGCGCACATGCCAGCGCTCATCCGTGCCGCTGCCTGTTTCCAACGCGCTCGCCATTTCGATCAGCAGCTGCTTGCGTGCGATGTCTTCGGGAGTGAAGGTGCGCTCCAGCGTCTGGCCCAGCATGTCGGCCTCGGCCCAGCCCAGGATGCGCCGCGCGCCCTCATTCCATCACCCGGCCCTGCAGATCGGTGGCGATGATGGCGTAATCCATCACGCTGTCCAGGATCTGCCGGTTGCGCACCTCCGCTTCGCGCACGGCGCGTTCCAGGCTGAGGCGGTCGGTGATATCCAGGCCCTGGATGAACACGCCGGAGATCGCGCCATCGCTGCCGGTGATCGGCTGATACACCAGATCCAGCAGGCGCCGCTCCACTGCACCGTCCGGTTCGGCCTGCATGGTGTAGGCAAGCGCATTGGCCGTGTACGCACGGCCGGAGCGGTACACCTCGTCCAGCGGCTGCAGGTAGCCCTGCTCGGCCGCGTCCGGCAATGCCTCGGCCAGCGGCTTGCCGATCACATCGCGGTGCCCGATCAGCTTCGAATAGCCATCATTGACGAACTCCACCCGATGCTGCGGCCCGGTGAGGAACGCCATGAACATCGGCGCCTGCTCGAACAACCGGATCAGGCGTTCGTGTTCGTCGCCCAGGTGCTGCTGCGCCAGCTTGCGATCGGTGACCTCGTTGGTGACGCAGAACGCACCGCCCACACGGCCGTCGTCCAGATAGATCGGCGAAAACGAAAACGTCCACCAGGTCTGCTCCGGGCTGCCGTGCCGATTCATGCCAATGGGCATTTCCTCGAAGCGCGACGCGTGGCCGGCAAACGCGGCCTCGATCGGCCCACGCACGGCGTCCCACGCATCGGCCCACAACGCGCGCAACGGCGCGCCCAACGCACGCCGCTGGCGCGGGCCCAGGATCGGGGTGTAGGCGTCGTTGTAGAAGAATGTCAGCGCCTCGCCCCACACCAGATACATGCTTTCGGGCGAGCTCAGAATAAGGTTGACCGCGCTGCGCAGCGGTGCCGGCCATTGTGTTGGCGGCCCGAGTGGCGTCAGCGCCCAATCGTGCTCGCGCACCGCTTGCGCCATGGTGCTGGCGCCGTGCGGAAATGCCGCCGTCACGCGCGCTCCCGCCGCACCTGCGGGGCCATCATCGCGCACGGCAGCGGCACTTCGCCGATAAAAACCTCTGTGGCGCTGACGCTGGCGAGCAACGCCGTGGCATCCGTGGTCACGCGTGCATACATGTGTCTGAACACCAGAAAGCAAAGGGAATGCGACATCGCAGCTGCACGTGACGAGGGCTAGCAGCCGCTGCCGCCAATGATGGGAGTGCGGCGCAGCCACGTCCAGCACGCACGCCTGGAGTGCATGTTGCTGTTGTCGCAGGTCGCTGATGAAGGTGTCGCGTTCTTTGCTGATGGTGTGGCAGGCATCAGCCACGCAAGCGCGCTCAATCATGCCGCGCCGCTAGATGCTGCTGGGAGTGCAAGACGACGCATGCTGGTGCTTGCGTATTCGCCGATCGGCCGTGATCGAGCGATTCGGCCTTGCTGTGCATCCAGAACGCATCTTGATGGGTTGATGCACCATTGGCGTGCAACCAAGCAATGGCTGCATCAGTGCGCGCGCATGCACAACGATGCAGCACGTGCACGACAGTTTGTTTGCACGCAGGTGATCGCGCTCTTACACAGTTGAAGTTTTTGCACTGAGTCACAGCTCGCGAAATCCGGCGTTGACGCTCGCGCTCGCTTGACGGATATCTACCCCACCGCGTGCCACTGCGTGGCGATAGGGGCGCGGCAACCACCATTCAACGACAGGCCTACACAGGCGGCCTTCGGCTGCCCGCGACATCAACGCCATCACGCATCTCGCTCGACAGGTGGCGGACGTTTCCGGTGCCTGGCGCCAGCGGCGTGCGCCTAACTGACAGACACACCACCCACGGAGATGTACCGCTATGCGTTTGGGAATCTTCCTCGCCGTTTTCCTCCTCACCACCTTCAGTGCCGGTGCCCAGGCCCAAGTGGTCACGCTCAACAAGGGCGGCTTCCTGCTGCGCTACGACTGCACCAACCGCACGGCCTTGCGTTACGAATACACGCTCACCGCCGACACCGGCTCGGCCGCGCGTCCGTCCAGCTTCTTCCTGGACACCGACCTGCCCAGCGGTTGCGCCGGCCAGACCACCACCAACTCGTATGCGAGCGTGCGCTCCGGCTACGACCGTGGCCATCTGGTCACCTCCAACCACATGGACTACAACGCCACCTACATTCGCCGTGCCAACTTCATGTCCAACATCGTTCCGCAGGTGGCTGGCTTCAACCAGGGAATCTGGGTACGTGCAGAAAATGTCGCCGAGTGCTACCGCGACATCGCCAGCGTGCAGGTCTATGGCGGCGTGATCTATAGCGACACCAGCAACGACTACTTCCTGGCCAGCCACGGCATCCGCACACCGGATTTCTTCTGGAAGACCATCATCACCGCCAACCCGGGCGGCGGCACGCGCGCGATCAGCTGGCTGATTCCCAACAGCGCCACGCTTGGCTCACTGGACAGCTACATCGTCAGCATCGATGAGCTGGAAGACCTCTACGGTGCCAGCGAGATCGGCATCTCAGCACCAGCCGGAGTGAAGGCAATGCTGCCTGCAACCACCTGGCCGCAGCCGAGCAATTGCGACCTGGGTTAACCGATCTGACGTAATGCGCAAGAAGCCCTGTATGCAGGGCTTTTTGCTTTTACGCGCGGCGCATAGTCGCGCTACTTACTAAAGCTTCTGCCTGCTTGCACTCCATGCATTGCAGGCCGGCGAGATTGGCTCTTGGCGTTCGCCCGAACCGCTAAGAGCGGCTAACAAAACGTAGCGAGCAGTCGTCAGGTGGGTGCGGAAGGCGCGGAGGAACCGGAGTGTACGGGGTACATGAGGATTCCGAGCACTGGCCGCGCCCGCCTGGCGGCTGCGCAGTAGTTTTGATAGCTGCTCTAAACATCGGTGGCGCGTTTGTGATCAGGTTCGTGCCCGACGCCCACGCCGATGCATACGCGCGCCGTAACTGCAGTGCGTCCCGATGCCGAGCAACTGCGTAGCCGTGGCCGGCCTCAAGCGCGGCGACCTGTCGGGTTACGTGTGGAACTGGATCGCCGCGCAGCGCCTACGCATCACGGCCGAGCTCTTCAAGACCATGCCAGGCAAGAATCTCGTCGATGCGCCGACCGACAAAGCGTGCATCTTCGACCGACAATGCGCGTGCCTCGATGACCTCAGCCATCCCGGCAAAGGCTTGCCAGAAATGGCAGCGATCCGGGCACGACTTCAGCAACGCCGGCACCGCGGCATCGAGATGATCCAGATGTGTGCGCAGCGCGGTTCGATCCATCCGACCTAGTATCGGCCACACCGTCTCACGGCATGAGACGCGCACTGGCGACACTTCTGCCATGGCACCCCCACCTCACCCGCCCACCAGTCTGTTCGAGCAGCTCTGCCGGCGCGTGGCGACCAGCGCGGACCCGTGGGAGGCGATCGAAGCGTTCGAGCGCGACCTGCTCCGCCGCTATCCCGACGATGGCGCCGAAGCGGTGGAGCTGGTGATCGCCTTCGCCTCCAGACTTGGCCTGCTGTCGCGGGAGGCGCTCGACCGCCAGCACGACGCGTAAGCATCGAAGCGGCAGAAGCGACGCAGGGCCTGCGGTCAGCCGATACGTTCGAACCGCGGCCGCATCATGCCCTCTACCTCGACCTGCGCCACAAACATCTCGAATGGCCGCACCCACATCCCTACGTCCGTCTCGAGCGGGCGGTACAGCACCAGCGGCGCCAATGTCTCGCTGTGACGAACCACGCCCAGCACCTCGTAGTGCCCACCTTTGAAATGCCGATAACGGCCGGGCTCGATGGACGGGAGCGGAGGCAAGGAAGGCATGGGCATGCGTCATGAGTGGAAGTGCGCAAGGGTAGCCTAGCTTCGCCGCTCGCGTGGTGCGAGGGCTGCTGACTGCTGGACTCGCGTCCGCGATCAGCAGACGACAAGATGCGTACTGGCAGGCTTGCGCACACATACTGCAGCTTGCGCAGGCGCTGCGCGCGATGCGTGCAGGCTACGCATCGTGCTCCGCAAATAAAGCGCCCTGCTGCGGCGGATAGATCAAATCTGCGCCTGCCACCTGCGCGCCGGGCGTCAGCTGGTGCGGCTGCGGGGGCTTCTCGCTCATCACGTGCAACACTGCATGGCCGCGGTGCACCAGCAAATCGGAAATCAACCGGCGGTGGCACTGCCACCACAGCGCCTCTGCACACATCAGCGCGCTACGCGTGCTCGCCGCAAGCGTGGTCACCTGCGCGAATGCCCGCTGGAATTCCGCGCTGGTCATATGATCGGCATAGCCCTGGAACGCGGCATTACGCCAGGCCCCATTCGGCGATCCCGGCTGCGCACGACGGCGTCCACCGAGCTGTGGCAACCAGACGTAGGCCAAGCCGATCTCGGCCAACGCCGATGCCATTACGTCACTTGCAAACCACGGATAGCGCCTGGAGCCAGGAAAACGCCGCACATCCACCACTGCCTCGATGCGGTGCACGCGCAGCAGTGCGACAAACGCTTCCCAACTGCGTGTGGAATGGCCAATCGTCCAGACGGTGCTGGGAGCACCGGCATCCGCTTTGGCCAACGCATGTACCTCGTGGATCTGCGGCGTTTCAGTGTTCATCGCCATGGCATTCGTTGATCGCAAAAGTTCAGTGCGACCGTAAAAGATATGCCACGCACGCGAGGTGAACTGGCTGTTGCGCCACTGTATGTGTTGCTATCAGCAATTCCGCAACGTCGCTGCGAATGCCGCCGCTCCGAGACTCCCGCCTTTCTGTTGCTTGCACGCCAACGAATCCTCGTGACTGTCTGCGCACAGCACACCCAAGCCAACTCAACCGGCGTCATCACCGCACCGCGATGACCGCCTCACACCTCTTGCACCGACCGCTGCTTAGCTTTTCGTGATGAACGCACGCATCAGCCCGATGACACTCATTTCGTCATCACCCCCTCCAGCATCTGCGCAGAGTGGCCTCGACCTGGCCGCAGCGAATACATGGCTGGCCATGCATCCCACGCTGCCCTTGCCTGGGCGTGGCAACACCCTCGCACGCTGGCGCATCCTCGCCGACATCGCGGCGGCGGACTTGTGCGTTGCCAAATTGCTGGAGGCGCACTACGACGCGCAGGCCATCTGCGCGGACCTGGGCAGTGATCTCATGCAGCCAGAGCAGTGCTGGGCCGTGTGGGCGGCCGAGCCGCCCGGCACGGACATGCACTTCACCGACAACGCATTGCACGGCACCAAGGCCTGGTGCTCGGGCGCAGCGCATGTCACGCATGCACTGGTCACCGCGCCGCACCAGGGTGCTCCAGGCCTGTTTGCCGTCGCGCTCGATCAGCCCGGCATTCGCATCGATGCCAGCGCGTGGCAGGCGCTCGGCATGCGCGCGATCGAAACGGCCAACGTCACATTCTCTGCCACGCCGGCACAGCTGGTCGCCGCAGATGGCGGCTATCTGGCGCGCCCGGGGTTCTGGCACGGCGGTGCCGGCATTGCCGCGTGCTGGTTCGGCGCAACCGCGGCGGTGGCAGACGTATTGCGGCAATCACCGCGCGTGCGCCGCGACCCACACGCCGCTGCGCACCTCGGCGCCATCGATACGGGCCTGGCCAGCACGCGTGCGCTGATGCGCGAGCTGGCGGCACGCATCGATGCGCAGCCACACCTGGCGCATCAGCGCGAGGTGATGCAGCTGCGCAGCAGTGTCGAAGCCATCGCCCGCGACACCGTGGATCGCGTCGCCCGCGCACTCGGCCCCGGCCCGCTATGCATGCAGGGCGCGCATGCGCAGCGGTGTGCAGATCTGCTGGTCTTCATTCGCCAACACCATGCAGAGCGCGACCTGCAATCGCTGGGCGAGCGCTGCCACCAGGAGGCGGCCGCATGGACGCTCTAGCAGGGCAGCCGATCGAAGGCAGTGGAACTCCGGAATCGGTGTGGCGCGCTGCCGCCGTGCTCCAGCACATGCCGCAAGTGTCACTGGGCGCGCTGCTGCAGGATGCGCGGCGGCTGGTGGTGGTTGCGCCACATCCGGACGATGAAGTGCTTGGCTGTGGTGGTTTGATGGCCGCCGCGCAGGCACACGGCATTCCGGTCTGTGTGATTGCGCTGACCGATGGCGAGATGGCCTACCCGCACGTGCCCGCCTGGGCACCGCACCTGTTGGCGCCTGCGCGCAGGCAGGAACTCGATGCGGCACTGGCCGCCCTTGGGCTGACTAACAACGCGGCGACCCATTGCGATCTTGGCGACGGCGCATTGCACGAGCACGAAGACGCCATGACGCGCGCGATTGCCAGCCAGCTGCAGCCAGAGGATCTTGTATTGGTCACCTGGCACCGCGACGGCCACCCCGACCACGAAGCCGCCGCGCGTGCCACCCACGCCGCCTGCGCACGCCACGGTGTGCGCCTGCTCACCTATCCGGTGTGGGCATGGCATTGGTCGCAACCGGGCGACGGCATTTTTGAGGACGACCGCGCACTGCGTTTCGAGCTCACGCCCGCCGTGCACGCCGCCAAACAGCGCGCGATCACGTATTTTTCCACCCAACTCGGCACCTGCACTCCACCGGTCAACGAGCCGATTCTTCCACCGCATGTGCTGGCGCGTTTCGATCGCACGTTCGAAGTGTTCTTCGCATGAGCGTGTTGAACAGCGACGACTTCGAGCAGCTCTACGCGGACGCTGACCCGTTTGGCTACCGCTCCCGCTGGTACGAGCAACGCAAGCGCGCCGTGCTGCTGGCCGCCCTGCCCTTTCCCTTGGTCGACTGCGGCTGGGAGTTCGGCTGTTCCAATGGCGAGCTCACCGCAGAGCTGGGCACGCGCTGCACCCGCTTGCTGGCAACCGATCTTTCTCACCACGCCGTCAAGCTGGCCAGCGAGCGCGTGCAGCAGCACCCAGGCATCACGCTGCAACATGCCAACCATCCGGCCGACTGGCCAACCGAACAGTTCGACCTGATCGTCTTCAGCGAAGTCGGTTACTACCTCGACGCCAACGCATTCGAGCGCACCGTCGCCTTGTTCGCCACATCGCTTGCGCCGCAAGGTTGCCTGGTGGCCTGCCACTGGCGGCATCCGTTCGAAGGCGCGGTGCGCAGTGCGGAGCACGTGCATCAAGCGCTCGATCAGGTGCTGGCGCGCGACACCCTGTGCCGTTACGAAGACGCAGATTTCCTGCTACAGGCATGGATGGCAGGCCATTCGATCGCACAACGCGAGCAGTTGCGATGATCGCAGTCACCATCCCCGCGCATAACGAGCAGGCGCTGATCGGGCCCTGCCTGCAGTCCATCCGCGTGGCCGCGCAGCACCCTGCCCTGCAGGGCGAAGCGGTCGAGATTCACGTCGCACTGGACCGTTGCACCGATCAAACCGGCGTCATCGCCCGCGCGCATGGCGCGATCACCCAGGAGGTGTGCGGCGGCGTGGGTGTTGCACGCGCGGCCGCCGCAAGCGCGGCCATTGCGCGCGGTGCGCATTGGCTGGCGTGCACCGATGCCGACACACGCGTCCCGCCCGATTGGCTTGTGGCGCAACTCGCCTGCGCGGCAGATGCCTTCTGCGGCGTCGTGGAAGTGACCGACTGGCGCGATCACCTGAGCCAGACCCGCGCCGCGTTTCTGGCCAGCGAAATCCGGCACGACGGCCATCCGCATGTGCATGGCGCAAACCTGGGCATGCGAACCTCCGCCTATCTGGCCGCCGGCGGCTTTTCCAACGCGAGTAGCAGCGAAGATGTCGCGCTGGTCGCCGCCCTGGAACAGGCAGGCATGCGCATCGCGCGCCTGGCCAGCCCGGTGGTGAACACCAGTGCGCGCCGCAGTGCACGTGCGAGTGGCGGCTTCGCCGATTATCTGCTGCGCCTGGAGGCAGCCCTGCTGGCAGCCAGCCCAAGCCTGAGCTGACCCTCTCCACTAAGAGCAGCGATCAAAACGACTGCGCAGCTGCCAGGCGGGCGCGGCCGGTGCTCGGAATCGGCATGTACCCCGTACACCCCGGTTCCTCCGCGCCGTCCGCATCAGGTGACGATTGAAATCGGGTGCACCGTCGTTCCACCAGACCGCCCCACGCTCACCGAGTCCTGTTTTTGCAGCATCCACCTCACCGCGCGCTGCTTTGCGTTGCATCGCGTCGCGCGTACGTAGCGCCGCTTTGACCGCACGTCGCGCGTCCATCAAGGCATGCACCAGCGCATCGCGTGCTTCTGCCGGTAGATCAGGATTGGTCGCGCGCCACAAGCGCCCGCAGACTACGAGATACCGGCCATCTGGGGTGCGGAGAGGCCCGTCAGCTGCTTGCTTGGGAGTCGCGCTACGCATGTGTGGCAGAAATGTCGAGAGACGCGGTAGTGAACCGTGCCTTCCGCGAATGCGATGTCGAGAAGCAGGAGGAGAGCCTTCGGAGTTAACTATTCGAGGCTTAGCGGCGGTCGAGGTCGAACGCACAAGACGATTGGCGGAGAGAGTGGGATCGGATCACGTCCGACTTAACCCATTTAATCCTTTGCAGAAAGCGTGCTCGGCAGGTTTCCTTTCAATGTTTCCTCGATCATAGCGCCGGGCTTGGCTCGATTGCTAGCGCCCGCTTGCCTGTGAGGTAGATCGACGCTGGCACCGCTCCTCTGCGTAAACTGGACCGAAGCCATATCACCACCGAGTCAAGGATGAGCCGTCCCTATCTTTCCAGCTCCATCGATCAGCTCGAGGAACTGTTTTCCACATCCCAGAATGCATCCCCGGTATTGCTCGCCATTGCGACCGAACTAGGGTTTAGAAGAACTGCACGGGCAAAAGAGTTGGAGGTCGAGGTGATGCAGACCTTGGCTCGCTTGAGCCCGGAAGCTGAGCAAGAACGTCCTGCACCCCCATCGCAGGCCGAAGGTGCCACCGGAGATAGGGACAGGCTCTGGTCTCCACCCGTGGCTCCGCCTGACTCGGCACACCGCCCCAAAATTTATGCCAATCGCCCCAAGGATGTGCTTGCTGCGTGGTCTGCGCTGGAGGTCCTGTCACCCCAAACCTATGACCGCACTATCGACCTGGCGAAGGGAGACCGCGCCATCGTTTCCATCAGCGATGGCCGCCTGCCTTGGGACAGAGGGTCTGCGAGCTCGCGCCCCAGGCAGAAGATTTATTTCCACATCGTTTTGGCGACCATTCCTGCCGCGCCCGCTTTCGCTGCATTGATCGACCGCTTCAAAGACTCCCGTCTTGAACGCCCGAGCGTTAAAGGTGACGTTGTTCTTGCCTCATTGCTTGTGGACAAGGAAGGAATCCTTGCTGGAGAGGCACCCGTCTCGCTGTCCGCGTTCGGATGGGGCTTGCCTGTCGCCCTGGGAGGGTCGCTCAAGGACTTGGCTGCCTGGACCCAACAAGAACCGCGGCTGATCGAAGGCCTCACCAAGCAGTTGGGCGTTTCATCAACAGAGACCCCAGTTCCACTGACGTGGGAAGCGCTACAACGCGCCTCTTCCTGGCTGGTAGACACCCTTGGGTTATCCGGACACCAAGTAAGCGGCCCGACATTCGCTGTCGCCCATTACCTCTACTACACGTTGCGGATTGTTCCAGATCCGCTTCTTCTCAATAGCTTTTACCTGCGCGACTTGGCCAAGGCACGAGAGATCGCCAACAAGGGCGAACTCCCCAAAGCGTTGTCTCTCTATCTGGGCAGCCAGAAGCCAGCAGCACGACGGGACTTATTGAAAGACGATGCCGCCCTGGAAGCTTCGTTGGCTCCAGCCGATGTGCCGCTGGGTCGATGGCCCACCCCTGCATCGCATACCCCTGCCCTGTTACAGCAGGCTGCTGTCAACTCGGCGGGGCGTTTGTCCGGAGGCCCCGGGATTTTAGGCGTCAATGGCCCACCTGGGACGGGAAAAAGCACCCTGCTGCGTGACATTGTGGCGGATTTGCTGACTCGCCGAGCCACAGCCATGTGCGCGTTCACCGACCCGACCCAAGCTTTTAAAGTCGGTTGGACAAAGAGGGCCAAGGGAGAGACCCAGGAGCTTCACGCGCTGGATGCCAGCTTGCGGGGATTCGAGATGATCGTTGCCAGCTCGAACAACAAGGCCGTCGAGAACGTCAGTGCAGAAATGCCATCGATGCAAGCGATTCCCGGCGACTCCCTCCTGCGCTATTTCGCGCCGTTGGCTTCTGATCTATTGGACCGCGAGGCATGGGGGTTGATGACAGCGGTCCTCGGCAATGCATCCAATCGGTCTGCGTTCCGAAAGAAATTTTGGGGAGACTCGCCACGCTCCCTTGAACGCTACCTCAAACAGGTCAGCGGCATCGCACCGCGTGAAGACGGGTCTCCCGAGGGCCTGGCCGAACTTTGCAGTGCGCCATCTACTCCAAAGGAAGCCCAAGACCGCTGGGAGCGTGCTCGAAAGCATTTCAAGCAACTCTCCAGTGCGTGCTCCACGCGGTTGTCTCAGCTGGAAAACTTGCGACGCGCCTTGATCCAACTGCCCAAGCTGCGGGAAGAAGAGAAGGCAAAACGCCAACAACATCTGGAGGCATCCAGTCATGCCAACCAGGCACAGTCGCTGCTTGCTGCCTTGGTTCGAGATACACAGACCGCAACTTTGGCGCTACAGCAGTGTGAGACCGCGCTGTCCCATCATGCGCAAAAGCGACCTAGTTTTTTCAGTCTAAGAACCTGTTCACGATCTTCTGAGTAATAGTGCCAAGAAGGCCAAATGGATGAACTGCAGGCTGGTGTTGAGTTTGCGCTCGCAGTTCTTCCATAGCCTTCGGTTCTTCTCCAGCCAAGCAAAACTACGCTCGACGATCCATCGCTTGGGCATGACCTTGAAGGTGTGCAGTTCGCTGCGCTTGGCAATCTGCACCGTGAGCTGCTCGCCTAAAATCTCTCGCACGCCGTCGGCAAACCGTACGCCGGTGTAACCGCTGTCGCACAGTAAGCTTTGTACATGCGTCAAATTTGACTGGCAGCGCTCCAACGCCTGCAGCGCACCTTTGCGGTCGGTCACCTCCGCCGTCGTCACCGCGATTGTGACCTGCCCCCATCGTCCGTACCAGTGATTACTGATAAAGCCCGGGGTTGAAGGGTACTGCGTTGTTGGCTTGTTGTGTACGGTAGTTGGCGGCGAACTGTGCCGGCGGGATGCGACCACAACTGCTGTGCGGCCTGATCTGGTTGTAGTGGCGTCGCCAGTCTGCGATCACGTCCCGGGCTTGTGCCAACGAGGTGAACCAGTGCTCGTTGAGGCACTCGTCGCGGAACTTGCCGTTGAAGCTTTCGATGTAGGCGTTCTGCGTGGGGGCACCCGGCTCGATCAGGATGTGCTCGATGCCATGTTGCTGCGTCCAGGCAATGAAGGCGCGACTGGTGAACTCGGGGCCATTGTCGGTGCGGACCGCGCGTGGATAGCCACGGAAACACGCCGCCTGATCGAGCAGGCGCACTACGTAAGCCCCGCTGATGCCGTGATCCACGGCAATGTCCACGCTCTCGCGAGTGAAGTCGTCGACCACGGTCAGGCACTTGATGCGGCGTGCGTTGGCCAGCGCATCGAACACGAAGTCCATGCTCCAGGTGTCGTTCGGCATGGAGGACGCCAGCAGTTTCTGCCGCTCACCCACCGGACGCTTGGCCTTGCGCCGTTTGCGCACCTTCAGCTCGGCTTCCTCGTACAGGCGATAAATCTTTTTGTGATTCACGGATGGAAACTCCGGGCGCAACAAATCATGCAGTCGGCGATAGCCGAAGCGGCGGTGGGTCTGGGCCAGCTCGACCAGCCGCGCCGACAGCGCCTGCGTGGCTGGCGTCGGCACGGGTGCGTGGCGGAAAGCATCGCGGGACAGCCCCGCAAGGCGGCAAGCCCGGCGCTCGCTCAACGGGGTGTGTTCGAGCATTCGTCGGATTGCCTCGCGCTTGCGTTGCGGGGCTAGCGTTTTACCCCGAAGCCAACCTTCAGCGCTTCGATGTCCAGGTGCGCCTCGGCCAGCAACTTCTTCAATCGAGTGTTCTGGACCTCCAGTTCTTTCAGCCGCTTGGCCTCGTCGGCCTCCATCCCCCCGTACTTGGCCCGCCACTGATAAAAGCTGGCCGGGCTGAAACCATGCCGACGGCACAACTCTGCCACGGCCATGCCCGCGTCGGCCTGTTTGATAAACCCGATGATCTGCTCGGTGCTGAATCTGCTCTTCTTCATGTCCGTCCTCTTGGGTTCACGGACTTTATAGCTTCAGCTGGTACGGCTCAGTTGGGGGCAGGTCAAGCGCATGGGGCAATCCCTGAGTATCAACAGCGATATGCCGCTTGATGCCCGACACCTTCTTGCCCGCGTCATATCCCTTTTGCCCCGCTGTGTCCGTGTTCTTTACGCTCTGCGCGTCCACGATCAAGAACCTGGTGCAGGCGTTGCGCTCCTGTCTGGCGCGGGCCACGCCAACCTGATTTTTTAAGTGCCTGCTCCAGCAGGCTCACTCCCTCATCGTCGCACTCGCTCCACTTGGCAAAGTACGAGTGCACGGTCCGCCACTTCGGAAAGTCGCTGGGTAACGCTCGCCATTGGCAACCGGTTCGCAGTACGTACAACACTGCGCACCACACCTCATACACATCCACACGGCGTGGCTTGGTGCGCTTACGCGCTTGTTCCAGGATCGGCAGCACGTGTTCGAACTGCTCCCGGCTCATGTCACTCGGATAGGTCTTTTGGCGCATCCGCATAGTCTGCACTGCTCAGGAAAGATCGTGAACAGGTTCTAAGGCGTCTTTTTGGTGCCCAGTCCGCCAAATCTTGGGAGGTCACGCATGGGCCTCTCAAACATCAGGCTGACATCGCAAAGACGGCGAGGGGCATCGCTGTAGAAGCCCAATCCAAGGCAGATGGTTTGGCGCGGGCAGCTGGGCAGCAAGCAGTGATTGCTTCACAGGAACTCGAAAAGGCCAGTAAGAAACGCGAAGCGACGGAGCAGCAGTGCCACGAGGTGCAGATCGGCGCTGGAGCTCACGTGCTGGACGAGCATTTCCTTTCACTGCCGCACGAGCAGAAGCAGCTGGCCGTGCCCTGGCTGGACAGTGAGCTACAGAAGCTTCGAATGGAGGTCTTCGAAGCAGCCATGGAAGTGCATCGGGCCTTCATCGACGCAGCAGCAAAGCCCCTTCTCCATAACATCAACGCCTTGGTCGGAGGAAACTTCAACATTCCACCAGACCGACAGCACTTGAGCGGACATCTATGGAGCAGCTTGTTCCTGGTCGTGCCGGTCATTTCAACAACGTTTGCTTCCGTCGAGCGAATGTTGGGACGTCTTCCCCAGGAAACCTTTGGCTGGCTTCTGGTGGATGAAGCAGGGCAAGCGACGCCGCAAGCAGTCGTAGGTGCCCTGCTTCGATGTCAGCGAGCAGTGGTCGTGGGCGATCCGCAGCAAGTTGAGCCAGTCGTTCCGCTGCCTGACGTGCTGACTGCTGCCGTCCTTCGCGAGTTTGATGCCGACCCTGACAAATTCGGAGCCCCAAATGCGTCGGCTCAAACCTTGGCCGACGAGGCTGGAGACTATTGCGCCACGTTCGATACGGCCGGTGGATTCCGGACGGTGGGATCTCCCCTGCTCGTCCACCGTCGGTGTGCGTCGCCGATGTTCGAGATTTCCAACACAATTGCTTATGGCGGGTTGATGGTCCAGGCAAAGCCCCCTAAGGGCTCGAGCATTCGAGATGTCTTGGGCAACTCCCATTGGATAGACGTGCTTGGAAGTGCGCGGGACAAGTTCTCACCGGAGGAAGGCCAGCAACTGTTGCTTTTTCTCAGGACTTTGAGAAACAACGCGGTTCTCCCTGATCTCTACATCGTCACGCCCTTTGTCGCCGTTCAAGATGGCCTTCGAGAGCTGGTGAAGCAGGACGGCGTCTTGCAAGGCTGGGTGGAAAATTCCTCCAAGTGGCCATCCGAGCGGATTGGCACCGTCCACACTGTCCAAGGAAGAGAGGCGGAGGCCGTCATCATCGTTCTAGGGGCCCCGGACCCTGGCCAAAATGGCGCCCGGCAATGGGCCGGTTCGACGCCGAACCTGCTCAACGTCGCAGTCACCCGAGCCAAGGAAGCCGTTTACGTGATTGGTAATCGCTCACTTTGGTCAGCCGCTGGGAAATTTAGTGCGCTGAATCTAAAGCTGCGTTGAGCAACGATAGGATGGTACTCGCAACGCTTTCAAGATCAGACAAAACAAGGGGGACGGTATGGGGAGACGGACAGGCTTGGAAGGATTCATCCGCGCAGCTGGACGAGCTGCGGCAAGCGCTGAGAGGGAACGCAAGCGCCAGGAGCGCATGCGTCAAACGCATTTTAGGCAATTGGAGCGCCATGCTCGCATGGCTGCGGCACAGCAAGTCCGCGATCAACGTGCGTTCGACCGTGAACAAAAAGAATCGGCTAAGCGAGCCAAAGCGGAATACCTCGATGACCGCCAGGGAGAGGTGGATGACCTCAACGCAGAGCTTGCCGACCGCATGGAGGACTTGCGTGGAATCCTTGCCCATACGCTGTCTCATGACGACACCATCGACTTTGCAAGTCTTCGGCATGTCGAGCCTTTTGAACGGTTCGAGACACCAAAGGATCTGCAACCTGCTCGCCCTCCCGAGATGCAGCCAGTTCCGCTCCCCACGGGCATCTATCGGTTCATTCCGGGTGCCTCTGGTCGTCATGCCGCAGCTGTAGCGAAAGCAACAGCGGCGCATAGGCTCGTGCTGAACGATTTTGAAGAAAAAGAAAGAGCCAAAAGCAATCGTGTTGCCGGCCTGAAGGCCAAATACGAAAAGGAACGAGCAGTCTACGAAGCCGATGTCAAACGTCGCGACACCGAGATAGATGCTCTCCAATCGGCCTACATGGCGCACGATGCCGATGCGATCGTGGCCTACAACGAGATGGTTTTGACACGCTCAGAATATCCGTCCGAGGGCTTCCCCCAGGTCTTCAAACTTGCTTATGGCCAGGACTCGTCCGAGCTTGTCATCGAATACGATTTACCAGAAATATCAACGATTCCTGCAGATGCTGAATACCGCTACGTCAAGACGAAGGATCTCATTGAATCCAAGGCCCGTAAGCCGGCGGAGATCAAAGCACTCTATCAGGACATTATTGCTTCAATTGCGCTTCGAACCCTGCACGAAGTTTTCGAGGCAGATCAAGCGAACGCTTTATCGCTGGTCACCTTCAACGGCATGATCGACACGCACGACCCCGCCAGCGGCCGCGAGTTGCGAGTCCCGGTGGTTTCAGTTCGCACAACAAAGATAGCGTTTCTGGAACTCCGCTTGGAACGTGTAGAGAAGATCCCGTGCCTTCGGAACTTAGGCGCCCAGGTCTCCAATCGTCCAGACGAGCTCCAAGCAATCAAACCTATCATCGACTTCGACATGGTGGATAAGCGCTTCATCGAGCAGGGGGATGTGCTCTCCACACTCGAATCGCGGCCTAATCTGCTAGAACTGACTCCAGGAGAGTTTGAGGTGCTGGTGGCGAATCTGTTTTCGAAGATGGGCCTCGACACTAAGCTCACCCGCAGCTCTCGCGATGGAGGCGTGGATGCAGTGGCCTTCGATACCCGTCCGGTGCTCGGTGGGAAGGTGGTTATCCAAGCAAAACGGTATCGCGACACAGTGGGTATTAGTGCTGTTCGAGTGACCTGCCCCCATCGTCCGTACCAGTGATTACTGATAAAGCCCGGGGTTGAAGGGTACTGCGTTGTTGGCTTGTTGTGTACGGTAGTTGGCGGCGAACTGTGCCGGCGGGATGCGACCACAACTGCTGTGCGGCCTGATCTGGTTGTAGTGGCGTCGCCAGTCTGCGATCACGTCCCGGGCTTGTGCCAACGAGGTGAACCAGTGCTCGTTGAGGCACTCGTCGCGGAACTTGCCGTTGAAGCTTTCGATGTAGGCGTTCTGCGTGGGGGCACCCGGCTCGATCAGGATGTGCTCAATGCCATGTTGCTGCGTCCAGGCAATGAAGGCGCGACTGGTGAACTCGGGGCCATTGTCGGTGCGGACCGCGCGTGGATAGCCACGGAAACACGCCGCCTGATCGAGCAGGCGCACTACGTAAGCCCCGCTGATGCCGTGATCCACGGCAATGTCCACGCTCTCGCGAGTGAAGTCGTCGACCACGGTCAGGCACTTGATGCGGCGTGCGTTGGCCAGCGCATCGAACACGAAGTCCATGCTCCAGGTGTCGTTCGGCATGGAGGACGCCAGCAGTTTCTGCCGCTCACCCACCGGACGCTTGGCCTTGCGCCGTTTGCGCACCTTCAGCTCGGCTTCCTCGTACAGGCGATAAATCTTTTTGTGATTCACGGATGGAAACTCCGGGCGCAACAAATCATGCAGTCGGCGATAGCCGAAGCGGCGGTGGGTCTGGGCCAGCTCGACCAGCCGCGCCGACAGCGCCTGCGTGGCTGGCGTCGGCACGGGTGCGTGGCGGAAAGCATCGCGGGACAGCCCCGCAAGGCGGCAAGCCCGGCGCTCGCTCAACGGGGTGTGTTCGAGCATTCGTCGGATTGCCTCGCGCTTGCGTTGCGGGGCTAGCGTTTTACCCCGAAGCCAACCTTCAGCGCTTCGATGTCCAGGTGCGCCTCGGCCAGCAACTTCTTCAATCGAGTGTTCTGGACCTCCAGTTCTTTCAGCCGCTTGGCCTCGTCGGCCTCCATCCCCCCGTACTTGGCCCGCCACTGATAAAAGCTGGCCGGGCTGAAACCATGCCGACGGCACAACTCTGCCACGGCCATGCCCGCGTCGGCCTGTTTGATAAACCCGATGATCTGCTCGGTGCTGAATCTGCTCTTCTTCATGTCCGTCCTCTTGGGTTCACGGACTTTATAGCTTCAGCTGGTACGGCTCAGTGGGGGCAGGTCACTTAAGTTGCTCTGCTGACCAGCAGAGATCTCAAAACCTGTTCGATTTGCAAAATCGCTTCCATGAAAGGGAATGTCCGCTACTGCAGTGACAGACCAGTCAACTCCGGAACCAACCACGCTCCCACTCGGCATCGGGGGGGAATCATCGCCAAAAAAATCAATGGCATTGGGGCGACTATCTGCACAACCTTCAATTTGACCGACCAAATCATAAAGAACCGAGTCAGAAAGCCTTGTCGGTTTACCCCCTAAACCATTAAATTTTAACCGAAACTCCATGCCAACGAGTCCCCTCAGCCTACCGGACTCATACAAAGATAGAAGTTTATCTTGCAACTTTGAGAAGAATTCAGCTCTTTGTATCCGATCCTCTGCGGGCCAAACAGTCAATTCAATCCCGCTCCGCACCCCATCCCTAGATATGAAAAAATCAGGCGGATCAAGGCTTGGTCCAAGTGTCTCGAATGCTAACTGTGGATTCTGCTTTTTGAGCAAATCGCTCAAATGCTTGAGATGATCAGCCTCCATAGATTGCTTTGACTGGTAAGCATCCCATTGAAAAACAGAGTCGGAAACCATATAAATTTCCTCACTACCTAAAGTTTTACCAATCAACGTTGGACAAATTGGAATCATCGCTTTCTCCTTGAAAAATTGACCCTTTCTTCCACCTGGCCACAATCAGCAAACTTCATCGCGCGGCCGGCGCAGTGCGCAGGCTGACCGCTCTGTATTGCCTCTGGTTGCCGTAACGCGGCCCGTTCTTCTCAAGCGTGGCGCAGAGCCGGCCTTCGCCACAGGGAGCTAGGTCAGCGCGCGAGACGCGGTCCATGTAGTCGATGGAGGCACGAAGCTGTGCGAGTTCGGTTCGCTTCTCGTTGATGATGCCGACCGAGTAAGCCACCGCACTCAGCCCTAAGACGCCCGCCACGAGCATCGTGGCGGACGCCATACCCATGCGCCGCGTGATCCGCGTTTCCAAGGATTGCTGGGCCTGCGTGTAACGCCGAGTGGCTTGCTGCAACGTCTCGTCCGCAAGGGCCATCTCTTTGTTGAACCGCTTGGCGGCTGGCTCCAGCGTCTGCGTCAACGCTTGATTGGTCAGCTGCGTTAGCCTCGGCAGTGCGTTCTCCAGCACCCGATTGACCTTGGAATCAGCGCTGCCCACCGCGTTCTGGAGCACCTGGAGTTGCTCGGTGACCACATCGCGCAACCGTTGTTCGCGCTGCTGCATGGATGCCACCAGCGTCGTTAGCACTTTGACCGTCTCCTGCAACGAGGCGTTCGATGCATTCAACGTGGCCATCATTTCCGCCATTGCGGCAGCGTCTTGCTTGTCCATGAGGTTTCCTAACTCGGCTGGTCACGGAAGCGATTTTGACTAACCACCGCCTCCACCACCACCGCCCCCTCCTCCTCCGCCGTCTCCACCTCCACCGCCATCCCCTTGGGGACCGCTCTGCATCGGCCCCTTGGCAAACTCTGGCAGCGTCATCACCATGACCGGCCCGCGGCTGGTGTTGATCTCCGCTGAGACATCCATTCCCAGCGCCTGGCGCGTGGCGACGTGCTCCTGGGCTTCCTGCTGGGCCTGTGCCTCCAGGAAATCGTTGCCTTTTTTCAACAGCGCCTGCGTCGCTGCGCTGTTGGCCACCCGGTTCAGCGCTTGCTCGATCGCCAGTTCGTTCTTGCTGTCGAGCGCATAAAGCACCTCATCCACGTCGGGATCGCCCGTGATCGATTTCCGCTCATCTTTCGACGAATCGTTTGGGGCATCGCCTCCTCCTGGACCGGCGAAGCGCTGAGCTAAAGATGGGAAGGCATCGGTTTGCTCAGCAGCTTCGCTGGGAGAGCGGCGACTTGGTTGGTGCGCGCTGAATGCATCAATGCTCCCACTCTCCTGGTCCCGCGCGCCGTCGCGAACGAAGGGATAGGGTTCTCCGCGCTCGCGATACTCCTTCCATTCTTGATGGAAACGTTCGTCTTCCCGATCCGCCGCCTCAATCTCCTGTTGCAGTTGGCGCAACGAGCGCATGGTCTCTTCCAGGAACAGGGCACCGCCCGGATCTGCGGCGCTGCGGTCCTGCGCCGGGGTCGATTGGGCCTGCTGGCTTTCCACGTCTGCTGGCTCCGTGGGAAAACGATTCTCTGCGCTGCCTCCCAGCGATTGCCCGTGTGCTTGCGCGAGATTTATTGCGGGCAGCACAGCCGCCCCATGGTCGATGGGAGAGACGTCTGAAGGACTCGCCTGCCGTGCCTCAGCTGCTCGCTCAAGAGTGGTAGGCGCAGGGGGCTGCGACGCAATCAACGGTTCTGCTGTCGCAGGCGCTGTTTGGGCCATCACGCGAACCTGCTCTGCCTCCTGCTTACGGGCCACGTCTTGCTGACGGACCGACGCTTGCTCCATCTCCGCTTGCTGCGTTTGCACGCTGGGAGGCAGCGCTGGAGGCACCGCATCGGCCTCCGCGCCTTGCGAAAATTGGTTACCGGATTCCGGGTCCTCGGATGAAGACACTTGAAGGCGCGCGGCGGCGCGACTCTCCACCGCCGACATTTCCAGCGCGCGTTCCGCTTCTTGTGCTTGATGCGGCCGCGCGTCGCCTGGACTGTGCGTTTGCTTCAGTGGGTCAGGTGCGTCAGGAGCCAGATGTTCGTGTGCCTGTTGGTTCCGCATCTGTGGCTGCTCGCGTGCGTCTTCCTGCTGCGACTCGGGTCGTGGCGTTTGTTGAACCAACGCAGCATCTGGAGCGTGCGGCTGAGTGTCCAGTTGCGGCGAGGCCTGCCGCGGTTCGAGTCCTTGAGTTTGTTGCTGCTGATCATGTGTTTGCTGAGCCTGAGCTTCCTGCACCTCAACTTGCCGGGTTTCTTGAGCCTGGCGGTCTTGCTGCTCCCGCTGCTGGTTGTCCTCGGATTGGCGTTCCTGCGCCTGTCGTTGCTGGACTTCCCTACCCTCACGCTCCTGTAGCTCGCGTTGCTGGTTGGTGTGTGCCTGACGCTCCTGTTGCTGGTGGTCTTCCTGTTCGCGTTGCTGCTCCGCTTGGCGTTGACCTTCCAGCATCGCGTGCGCCTGGACTGCCTGCTCGCTCTGCGACTGATCTTCGCGCTCAGGCTGTGCCTGATGGAGGTGCTCGCGCACCTGCGCGGCATGCTGCTCTTGCGCGAGACGATCTTGCTGTTCGCGTTCTTGTCGCGCCTGCGCGGCGACAGAAGCCTGCATGCGTGCCTGGATGTAGAGCACCTGCTGCGGATTGGACGAGTCGGAGGTCGAGGTGTCTGTCTCCCCCGTCGCCTCGGGCGCTCGCGCAAGGGGCGGCAATTCTCGCCGATTGCCTTGCGCCTCATTCAGCGCCTGACGGATGTCGTCGCTGCTGGTGACGGCCACCACCCGAGCGACGCCATCGCTGCCGCGCTGGAGGTGGACGATGGGGCTGTCATAGCCGTATTGCCCGGACTCGTTGCGCTGGAGTTGCTGCATGGTCGGTCCGGCGATGCCGCTGGCGTCCCTGGTCCGCTGCGAGGCCAGCTCCACGGCCTGCTGGGTCTGCGGGTTGACGTTCAAATCAACGCCTGCAGCCCGGTAACGGTGCAGCAGCTCGTTGTGCTCCATCTGCGTAGCTGTGGGCGCGGGAAGCGCCTGGATCGCGGTCAAGGCTTCCTGGGAGCGCTCCAACGAGGGCTGCCGCATCTGGTCGGTCAGTTCCAGCTCTACCGCCAGGTTGCCGCTGGCGACGCCATCCTTGCCCGCCCACTGGCCTGACTCGGTGCGCTGGTAAAGCTGAGCGTCCGACCCCAGCACCGCGCCTGACTTGGCCCGGGCGGCTTGGACGGCTGCCGGCACCTCGACTCCGTAGGCCTGGGCTCGCTGCGCGGCATGGTTCTCGATGTATGCGGCCGCAATGGCCTCGCGCCCGGTGGCGACGTTGGTCTCGATGCGTGCCAGCGCCTCTTGATTGAGCTGCTGCACGCGTTCCGGGGGTGCGAGTTGGAGGGCATAGCTGCCAATCTCATCGGTTCCAGAGGCCGTGGTCCTGACTTGGCGCTCCCAGGTCTGACGCTCGGGATTGCGCTGCCAATTCTGGTTGTCCAATCCCACCTGATCGCTTGCCCGTGCAGGGAGGTTGAACGGGTCCTGGGGCGTCGGGACCTTGCCCAGCGCCAGTTCCACCGCTTTGGCGTTGGCCAGAGCGCCCAGTTCCTGCGATTTTTCATAGCTGGCGACCACGGGCTGCTCGCCCGACGTGCGGCGGCCATCCTGGGCGAGGTCGATGGCGGCTTCGCGCTGCCAGTTGCGACCGTTGAACTGCCACTCCACGCCCGCTTTGTCGGTCTGGTGGTAGATGGCGCGGTTGTCCAGCAAATCGGCGCCTTTGTCGAACGCCTTGCTCATCAACAGCGCGTCGCCCACAACCAAGGCCGCAGGCACAAAGCCGCTACCACCCAGCGCTGCTGCCGTGGACGCGCCACCGGCCCAACCGCCGACGTTGCGGGCCAATGCATGGGCGACTTCGGACTGGGCGGCGGTGGCATTGCCTTGTTCCAGCAACTCGGCCGAACGGCGGGCGGTCAACACCGCATCGGCGCCGGTGGCCAGCAAGCCGCCCGAACGCACCAAGCTGCTGGCCGATGCTTCGCCCAGCAGCAGTTCCATGGATACGCCACCCCTCTGGCCTCGGGGGACGCGCAGGTTATGTGCGGCCTCCTCGCCCAGGGTCTGCTCGACCTTGAGGATGCCTTGCTCTGAAAAAACCACGCGCCCATCGTGGTGGGCATTGGAAAGGGCAAGGGACAGCCCGCTGCGCTGAAGCTGGATATCCCCGCCCCGGATAATTGCGCTATTGCTAACCTGGATTTGGTTGAGCGTGGCGACGATGCGCGACTCAGAGTGCGCGACGGCACCCCAGCCGTGATCCACTCCAGTGAATCCTTTCAGAGCTTCAATCTGTTGGGCATGGGTCTGCTGATAGGTCGGGATATCGCGGAAAAAGTCTTGAACCTTCTGGTTGGTCTGCGGAGGGGTTAAACCAACCGGCGTATTGGTGTTCAAGTCGCCGTTGATTAGGCCTACTTTGACGGTATCGCGTAGGTGCTCGACGCGCTGGACAACGCGGTCCATTGCCGCTGGGTCGCCCTCCAACATGGCTTGTCCATCTCGGGACGCGTAAAGATCTTCAAGGTGATCAAGCAGCCCATACTGGTATGCGCTAAGAGGGCCGCCGCTATGTGGCGTGATGCCCATCGTTTGAGCGAACGCGGGGTTGGCCGGCAAGAACAGTCGGTTTTCCGGTGCGTGGATGTCAAACTTCCCCGCCCGTTGCAACTCATCAAGCAACTCGCTGTTCTTCAGCGTCTGCTGCTCGATGCTGTGGTGGTCCTGAAAAAGCGTGCGGTAGTTCGGCATGGATCAGGCTCCTTCCTTGCGACTTTGTGGCTCGCCTTATCGGTTGACCACGTCGTAGAACCAGAGGCCATCCGATTTACCTTGCGCGCCTATCCCGGCTGCTTTAACAGCATCTTTGAACACCCGGTCACAAAAGACCCCACCGTGAAATGGCAGCCTGAACACATGCGCCGTCCCGAGCACGTCGCGTTTGAAGGCCAGTCGCGAGCCCCCCGCCAAGCTGTAATATTTCCCGTCTTCGTATTCCTCACTCACCTTAATATCTAGGTGAGAAGTATCTTCATCCAGCGCGTCCACCGTGCGGACCACATCGCACAGGTAGACGTTTGGCCCCTTCGAGCCATCGGCCAAGCGATAGTCGGTATCGGCAAACGCGAACGCCGCAGGATCTACCGTCTCCATCACTCGACGCAGGCGCTCTGACACCAGCCAGTAGCCGCTGAATCCCCCTTCCAGATCTTCGGGAAGCACGCCTTCACTGGGGTGGTAGACCAGGCGTGGGATCTCGCGCAAAGCGGGAAATCCGCCGTCCTTGGGCTTCAGAATTAGCCTTGGTGGAGTTAGGAGAGCGTCTCGGTTCTCAAAGACAACCCCATGGCCTTTGCCACCTCGCCGAACGTCCGGCTGCAGGTGGAAGAACTCCCCTTTCTTAGGCTGATTGGTCGTCGTTGTTTCCATGCGTTGCGTCTCGTCCAGTCCACCAGGGTATGGTCTCCACCTCAGTCGAGCAGAGTCTACCGTCTCGATAGCGGACTTGGGCAGACAACGGGGCTCAATTCCGACTTGCCGCAGCTCGCTCTACCTCAGCCCGGCTTCGTCTACTCAAGCGCAGGACGAATTCCTCCTGACGCCAATATGGCCCTAACCTCCAACGACCCATTAGGCGAGCGCAAGGGGGCGCCTAGCTCGTTCAGGATGCTGCACCAGCAACGGTCAGACGCTAAAAGATCGACCGGACGGCTTGGCAGCTGTCCTTTTGGTCTCGCACCTTAGGACCAGACCACGAACCACTTAAAATTCCTGATGGTTTAACCTACATTTTGGAACTGGGGGCATTGCTACGACTTACCTACGCCTAGGTTAGACGCGAGAAGCCTTTGGTGCCTGAACAGAATAGCGTGCTCGATGCTTTGATCGCTCACAGTGGCGATGGAAGGCAAGAGCTTGACAATACGAAACAATTCGTATAGCTTGAAATGGAGTTCAATATGGGGTTTAAGGCAGTAAAACAGAAGGTCGTTGCGGGACTGCTCTCAGGCGACTACGCCCACGACGGTCGAGCAGACATTGATGACAAGAACCTGCTTAAAACAGGCAAGGTGAGTCCGCAGGAAGTTGCGAAAGTGCTCAAAAAGAGCAGTGGCAAAAATCACTCCAGCAGCCTTCATCATCAAGACAGCTCCATTGAGGTGCACGTAATCAAGTGTAGGGCCTGGTATGTGAAATTCTACTTTGACCCCGACACAGTCTTTATTAGCGTTCATCAGTAAAATGAGATCCCACAAATGAAATTTTTCATGCCTGGCGACAAAAAAAGCGCTCTCTGCCATCGAGACGGCAGAGTAATGACTACCTTTGGTTACAGAGACGTGCCGTTCCGAGACGGCAATGGAGTGGTGCAGAACGTATTGGTCGGCACTTGTGACGTGTGTGGCGATGCGATTCTCATCCCAGCTCAGTCAACCCCAGCAATCGCAGCTGCGCGAAAGAAAGTAGAGCACTCGCTAGAAGTGAACATCCCGGCCACGTTCGTAGATGCATTAGACGCGGCCATTGTGCGCGTGACTGCTCACCCGAGTCCTGATTTCCGAAAGCAACTGCTGGTCTATTACGTCAACCGTTACGCGGCTGGGGAAGAAGATTCTGGTGAACTTAAGCGCCTCATCAACGGCACTTCTGTCCTGCTCAAGTCTAAAACAGTGCCGAAAAGACGCCTATCAATGAAATTCAATGGCGTCATTGATGGCCGAATCGAGAAGATTAGAGAAGATACGCTGCTGTCCAAGACAGACTTGGTCAAGTCGATTGCTATCAAAATCTACGACGACATCGTGCAACCTGATGAGCCAAAACACCACAAGGCGCTGTCTGAAATCGCAGATGTGCTTTACGCCTGACACAGGTTCGACACTATATCGTGCATCGCTGGCTATCATTTGTGCAGGCAAAATTGTAAAAGCGGCCTGAGCGTTTGCCTCCCGTGGGTTAGAACACCCTCTTAACCGAAGTATCAGGGATTTCCATCATGGCAGATAAAGAAAAAGAAAATACTTCAAAGGCGCCTTTGCTGAAGAAAACCGATCTTCAACACGAATATTCCTGGAAAGCGTTGGAAGGCGACAATCCTCACGTCGTTGGCGCCCCCGACAGCACACTACTCAGTCGGTCCGAGGGTTACGAAGTTTTGGACTTCATTAATCGTTTTGCCGAGCAGCACAACCTAAAGCAGAAAAACAGCGGAAAAAAGACGGAATGGCTCATTAAAATAAAGCTCCCCTCTAACGTCCGCAGCCACGCTAACGTTAGAAGTTGGCTGGAGAAGAACTGGAAAACCTTCAACGACGAATGGGACAACAAGCTAAAGCGCGGCGACATCGTCGGTTGATTAGCGGTAATAGAGGCCGGCGATATCGCCAACTTCTATAATTTCTGCAGGAAATCAGCTTATCACACCCGATCGAGGACGTTGCGGATCTCATAGAGCTTACTACTCGCGTCATGCAGCCTTGAAATGAACTGATCGAGGAACGAGTTGGAAACCTCAAAACTCTGGCCATGCTTGGGCTGCCGATAAAGTATCTGGGCATTCTCTCCGTTGGTGATTGGATAAGCATGTACAAAGTGAGAGCGGTCCTTATTGAGACTTCTGATAAGGCGAAGTGCCATCCCTCCTGCTTCTTCGGTGTAAATACCCCTGCTATTAGCATCTGCTAGTGCCTTTTCTAACTTACCACACAATTTCCCTGCTTCTAGAGCACTGAGCTCGTCCTGGCTCCCATTAGGAACAAGACGGCAAATGATCTCAATCATGAAACTCGTGATCGATGCGAAGCCGTAGAGCGCGACTCCAAGGCGGTAGAGGTAGAAGTCATCAGCAGGGAGAGAAAGCCTTGTCTGCTCGCGGATAATGTCGAACTTCATAGTCAAATTGCTCCAATTTGCTTGGTTGTGCGGTTGACTTCTCTTGTTTTTTGCGCCTCAGGGCAGCTCGATACCCGATGCGTCGATAAAAGAGATGCCGCTTTCACCCGCATCATCAGGAATCCCCGCGTCATGGACCGCGTCTTTGAAAGCCCGGTCGCAAATCACGAATGAGCTAAAGGGCGTAAGGAATACGTGGGCTTGACCCACGACTTCCTGTCTAAAGGCCAAGCTGGCCCCTCCTCCCACCGAGTAGAACTTGCCATTGACATAGTCGTCGTCTATTTTGATTTGAAGCCTCGAGGCAACTTCGTCCAAGGCATCAAGCTCGCGAACAATGTCGCACAAAAAGTGGCGCGGACCTTTGGTTCCATCGGCCAAGCGGTAATCCACCTCCGCGAAGGCAAAGGCGTCGGAATCCACCAAAACCATGGCATCGTAGAGTCGCTCTGAAACCAACCAGTAACCGCTGAATCCCGGCTCTAGATCGCGCGGGGCTGGACCTGTTTTGGGGTCGTAGGTCAGCTGCGGTGTTTCGCGGAGCGTGGGAAATCCTCCCTCCTCCGGCCGCAGGATCAACCTCGGAGGGGACAGCAGGTGGCGGACATTGTCGAACCTCACCCCACAGGGCTGCCTGTTGCTCTCCATGTCCGCTTCAAACATGTAGAAGCTCCCGGCCGTCGGCTGATTGGGCGTTGTTGATGACATGCGTTTTATCCCGTCCGTGCGCTGTGGTCTCAGCTGACAGAAAGAGCTTAACTCGGCCGCTGTGCCGACCCAACCCATAAGCCAATGGAGGGGCTATACCCACCCCCTTGCGGCCAGGCTGGTGTGCTGCCGACCGCCGATGACCAGGTGGTCGAGGACGCGGATGTCGAGCAGCGCCAGCGCCTGCTTCAGGCGCTCGGTGACTTTGCGGTCGGCTTCGCTGGGCTCTGGATTCCCGCTCGGGTGGTTGTGGAAGAGGATGACGGCGACGGCGTTGAGGTCCAGGGCACGCTTTGCTACGACTCGCGGGTGGACATCGCACCCGTCGATGGTGCCGCTGAAGAGATGTTCGGTTGCGAGGATGTGATGCTTGGTGTCGAGGAAGACGACCCCGAAGACTTCGTGCGGCAGGTGAGCGCAGCGGGCAACCAGGTAGTCGCCGGCTTGGTCGGGGCTGTGGATGCGGCCTTGGCGTTGAAGGCGCTGTTCCAAGATGGTCGCGGCAGCGAGGAGAATCCCCTCCTCGTCCATCTCAAGTTGATATTGGACTGCTCGGTCTTGGGTGCGCTTCATCGGTTTGTCTCCACCAGCGCGTTGTGCGCCTCGTGGGAACCGACAGGCGAAGCGTTAGGCTCGACCGCACCCGGGAGTGAGCACCGTTAGGCGCGCAGCGGAGGGCCGCAACAGAGCGCCAGCGTCGAGGAGGAGGCTCGCCCTTGCGGTCGGGACAGCGAAGCCAAGATTCCCTTCAAGAGGCCCAGCGCGGGTGGAGAAAACAGCATGCATGCCAACAAGGCTTACGGGCCAAACGGCGTGCGGATTGAGGGGGGCGACTGATGTTGTCAGCAGGCGATGGCTGGGTTTTGCAGCCAGTGATGAGCCTACTGCGGACCTGTGCTTGCCTGAAGCCCTTATGACTGCGCATGAGCAGCACGCAAGCTTCGGGATGGACCAAGGCAGCACCAATGGACTCAGACGTGCTCGGCCATGTTTTCCAGTCCGTGCCAGGACAATATTTCCTCGGCCCGACGGCCGACGAACTGCGCGTCTTCGCTCGTCGCTGCCTTGCTCTCGATGGCGGCGGCCATGCTGGCAAAGGCTTGCCAGAAGTGGCGGCGGTCGGGACTGGAGGCCCGTAATGTCGGCACCGCAGCATCCAGACGCTCAAGGTGACGGCGAGACCGGCTCTGTCCATGGGCTCGAGTATCGGCAGTGTCGTCGCACCACTTGAGACTTAGCATCGTCAGGACAGCGAAAGCGAACTTCTTGCAGGGTGCCGGCACGACGCTGCTCAAGCATTCCATGGGGGAGCTTCTCAAAGCCTGGCAACGCCCACCGAGCCCTAACGTGTAGGCCAACGAAACGCTTTCAACCTCACCAGCGCCACCTGGTTCCTCTCACCTTTTGAAGAACGAGAATCACCTGGTGACAAAGAAAAACGCCCCAGCTTTGAACTGGGGCGTTCTTAGAAAAGCTCGACCTGATCTCAGCTCGGCAGGGTTTCGATGGGACCCACATCACCCGTCGGAATTCTGCCGCCGCAAGAGCCGTAGCAACCGCCGCCGATCAGCACTCCACCACCACCACCGCCGGTTCCAGCGGAGCCGCCGCCACCACCGCCGCCGCTCGAAGGCTGCTGAGCAATCTTCTCGGCCATTTCCTTTGCCTTCTTTCCGCAAGGCTTCTCAATGTAGACCATGCCCCGGCCAGTATAGTTGAGAATCTTTACGGTGTAGGAAACATAACCCTTATATGAGTTTGCGACCCAATTCCCCTCACCCAGCAGTTTGGATGCTGCCGAATCAAGCCTATCCATAAAAACGGCATTGGCGGGATTCTTGCTGTCGCTAAACTTTGGCAGCTGCGTCAAGGGCACCTGAATTGGCACCAGTGGCGGCATCGGGAGTTCCGAGCACGCAAATGCAGCCCCCATAAGCCCCGTCAGAGACATCGCAGCGACGCCAGCTTTCTTCATAATTCCCATTTACGCCCTACTCCTTTTTTTAAAAAACAATTAACCACATAAACCTACTGACCGATTGGACGTTTATCCAATACCAGTGCCCTGCCATGCTTCGACGTATAGATCCGGTCTATTTCAGCGTTGAGTCGCAGGGCTTCAGACTCCCCGAGCATTCTTTGCTCTGTTGAAAGTGACCTAGACATCATCACTTCCCGAGTAACAGACGCACGAGTATCTCCACGCATTTCCGCCACACGCGACACGGCATACGCAGCAACAGGATCCCCGCTTGCGCTGCCGCCTTGGAAGGACGCCAGCATATTCAAAGCGAAAAGGTTTCCTTCCGCACCAGCGTCTACCAGACGCTGTTGCGCCATAGGATCAGAAGCGAGTAATCGCGCATCTAAGATCGTCTGCGCGACCTTATCCCCTGCCTCTGAGGCCTGCTTCAGCAGGGCCTCTGGCGCGCCCATGTAGGCGTCGAGCTGCTTTTCATTGGGAAAGCCATGACGATCCAGCCACTTCTGCTCGGCCTTACTTTCGGCATAGCCCGGGTCGTTATCGAAGCTCATCCCGTCTCTAGTTTTCGGCACTTCTGGGAACGGATGTCGAACACGAGAGTCATTCCGAAGATCGACGCCGCCTTCAACCGACTGAGACGGGGCCCGATCCTTGACTGATTCGTTCGCTGCATTGGGAATCTGATTCTGGGAGATGCCCTGCGTTGACCCTTCGTCCTTACGCGCTTCGTGCGTCCAGATGATGCCACCTACTACGACTGCCAGTGCGGCTGCACTTAGCGTTACTGCTTTGTTGCCCATCTCACCTTCTCGTAATTCCATTACAGCTGCGTAAGCGCAGTCCCAAGGAGGATAGCGTTGCAGATCAGCTCGCTTCACGCAAGCTTAATCTTGCAAAAACTTAGGTCCGTATCGGAGCAACGGTCTGCCGAAGCAGCGAACGATAAAGATGCGAATGCGAGTCCAATTTTCTCGCCTCTTCAGCGCCATAACACCAAATGAGACCTGGACTCACCATGATGTCGCGAGTGAGCTTCTTACAGGGTGCCGGCATGAGGCTGCTCAAGCGTCCCGCGAGGTGAGCGACCATCGGTCCCGCGTCCGGCAGAATCAGATTGCGCTTCTGGCATTCCTGAAACCATGGGTCTCGCGCCCGACGGGATGTCAGGAAGTTCTGAGCCAGCCGTCATCCAAGAGCGCCAAGCTTCCCGAGGGATCTCCGGCGCGACCAGGTCACGGCCGCACAGAAGTGACGGGACATCAACCATTACGCGGGGACGGGGTCCTGATTTCAGCCCAAACGTTTCGCCACCAGGTCCATCCACCCGGACTGGGATGCGGAAGCTTGCGCGCTCAACGGGCCGCGGCCCGCGATGACCTGGAACGCGTCCAGGCCAGCCTGATCCTGGGGAAAGAGCGGCCCGTCCACGCCCCTGACGAAGTGGTCGCCTTGAATGGCCCCGCATACTTCACAGTGGTTGGCCCAATAGGTCGCGTTCGCGGTCTCCGAGCGCCCCGGCTTGAGCCATTGTGCGACCTCTTGGATGTGCGCCGCTGTGCCTGGGTCCAGCGCCCTGATGTAGCCCAGTATGGCCGTGCCACCCACCTCGGGCTCGTCGTCTGGCTCTTCCACACCCTCGTTGTCGATGAAGAACGGCACCCACACCGTGGTGACAGCAATGGCCTTTGCGCACTTCCAGCACTGCGTGGTCGCTTGCAGGAGGGCATAACTTGAAGCGCTAAAAGTCAGCGGGGTCATGGGGTCGTATCGGTGTATGCACCGCGATTCCAGGAGCGGTAACGCCAGGGCACCACGTCCTCTAAAAACGTGATGCGGGGGCTGGGAAGGTTGCCAAATCCTGCGATGCTGGCGCGCAGCCGCTCCGCGTGCGCCTGCGGCACAAACAGCCAAGGCCTGACGGACCACCCCAGCGGCACACCGCTGTCTCGCTCAAGGGCCCCCCTGATGCCAGCCCAGTGCTCGTTCCATCCCTTCAGGCGAGCAATCAAGGGAGGGGCCCGGGCTGCGTAGCTGATTTCGCAGAGGTAGGCCGCCTGCTCCTTGAAGCTCACAGCAACCGCATCGCAATACCAATGCGGGCCGCTGGTGTCGGGATTTGCCCCCTCGTTGAGCTGGATGCAGCACTGGCTGTTGACGAACAGCGCGCGGTCCGCTCGGAGGTAATCGAGCGCCACGCCTTCGAAGTGATCCATGTTTGCAATGCTCCCCTTTAGACTAGGATAAGAGTTCAGACAAGTTATCTTAGCCAAGACCAAACTCAAAAATGGCACGCTGATCGTGATCGAAATGATACGCCCAGGGTTCCGTAGACACTCAAGACCCTCGTTGCGCGTAGCGCCGTTCAAACTCTACAGGTGACAGGTCGCCAGTTGAACCGTGGCGGCGGTTGGGGTTGTAGAACATCTCGATGTAGTCGAATACCTCGGCGCGAGCGGCGTCCTTGGTGGGATAGGTCAGCCGCCTGATCCGCTCGCGTTTGAGCAGGCCGAAGAAGCTCTCCACGGGTGCGTTGTCGTGGCAGTTGCCACGCCGACTCATGCTGCACACCAAGCCATGGGACGCCAGGAAACTGCGCCAGTCATCGCTGGTGTAGACAGACCCTTGGTCCGAATGAACCAAGCAACCAGCGTTGGGTTTGCGCCGCCACACCGCAGACAACACCGCCTGCACGACCAACTCGGTGTCGGCCCGATCGCGCATCGCCCAGCCGACGACCTGCCTGGAAAACAGATCGATCACAACAGCCAAATACATCCAGCCTTCATGCGTGCGGATGAAGGTGAAATCGCTCGCCCAGGCCGTGTCCGGCTCCGTCACGTCGAACTGTCGGTCAAGCAGGTTGGCCGCCGCCTTGCACTGCATTCCTCCATGGAAGCGCGGTTTGCGACCATAGCCCACCTGGGCACGCAGTCCCTCGGTGCGCATCAGCCGATGCACCCGATGACGACTACAACGCTCACCCAGATCGCGCAGATCCGTGGTGATCTTGCGATGCCCATAGACACTGCCGCTGGCCAGCCAGTGGTGCTTGATTAGTCCAAGCAAGCGATCATCTTCCTTGGCGCGCTCACTGTTGGGCGAGCACAACCAGGCGTAATAACCCGACCGGTTGACCCGCAATACCCGGCACATTGCACACACCCTGAATTCCCCGCAGTGGGCTTGCATGAAGGCGTACTTTGCCTTTACCCCTTGGCAAAGTACGCGGCGGCCTTTTTTAGGATGTCGCGCTCCTCGGTCACTCGACGCAACTCTGCCTTCAGCCGCCGAACCTCGGCGCTCTGGTCCACCTCGGCGCGATGCACCACGCCAGACTTGCCGAACGTGCGCAGCCAGGCGTACAGGCTGTGCGTCGTGACACCCAGCCGCTCGGCGACTTCTGCCACCTTGAACCCACGATCAGTCACTTGCCGGACCGCCTCGATCTTGAACTCATCCGTATACCGCTTGCTGCTCATAGACACCTCCGAATCGACCATTTTCCATGGCCTTGAGATGTCTAGGAAACCCTGGGCGTATCAAAAAATCAATCACCACACCTCCGAACGGAGTTGCAGCGGAGTTCGGATACTACCCTATGGTCTGCAACATAAAGACCAGGCGGTTTATTTTAAAAACACTTCCTGACCACAAAGAAATTGTGGCTGATGTTCGAGGCGACCCGAACGTGGTCAAAGGGTGGTTTTATCCTGGAGCGCAACAAGTCCTAAGGAACCTCTGAACAACGCACCACAGATACGCGACACTACCCGCCTGATGTTGAGGGGTGATCCATGCAACTGACGTTCGGTGACGCTGAGGGCCTGGGCAAGCGCAAGCAGACGCGCCGGGAGATCTTCCTGGCCGAGATGGAGCAGGTCGTCCCGTGGCAGCAATTGCTCGGGCTGGTCGCGCCGCACTATCCCGTGTCGGGCCGGCCAGGTCGGCAGCCGTACGCACTGGCGACGATGTTGCGGATTCATTTGCTGCAGCAGTGGTATGCGTTGAGCGATCCGGCGATGGAAGAAGCACTGCACGAGATCCCGACCTTGCGGCGGTTTGCCCAGCTCGGTGGCTTGGACAACGTTCCGGACGAGACCACGATTCTCAACTTTCGCCGCCTGCTGGAGACCCATGGCCTTGCCGCGCGGATGCTGGAAGCTGTCAACGCGCATCTGGCGCGCAAGGGCCAGAGCCTGCGGTCGGGCACGATCGTCGATGCGACGCTGATCGCGGCGCCCAGTTCGACCAAGAACGCCGACCATGCGCGCGACCCCGAGATGCATCAGACCAAGAAGGGCAATCAGTGGTATTTCGGGATGAAGGCGCACATCGGCGTGGATGAGTTTTCCGGGTTGGTGCACCACGTCCATTGCACGGCCGCCAACGTCGCCGACGTCACGGTGACGCACACGTTGCTGCATGGCAAAGAAGACAGCGTGTTTGGCGACAGCGGCTACACCGGTGCGGATAAGCGCGAAGAACTGCAGGACTGCGAGGCTGCATTTTTCATTGCTGCCAAGCGTTCGGTGCTTCAAGCCATCGGCAACAAGCGGGAGCGTGCTCGGGAACAGCGTTGGGAACACTTCAAGGCCAGCGTGCGCGCGAAGGTGGAGCATCCGTTCCGGGTGATCAAGCGCCAGTTCGGTTACACCAAGGTCCGCTATCGCGGCCTGGCGAAGAACACCGCGCAGGTGCTGACGCTGTTTGCGCTGTCAAACCTGTGGATGAAGCGAAAGCAGTTATTGCCTGCTATGGGGAGCGTGCGCCTGTAACGCAGGCAACACCCTGCAAACGCGCCGGAAACGGCAAAAAAATCGAGGATCTGAGCGCCGTCAGCCTGGCCGATGTAGTTGGGCTCATCCTCCGACGCCGTTGATCAGACCATCCCTAAAGGGGGGCAATCGTGAAATGCCTTACAGCGCGCGAACCTTCGGGCTTCCCAAAACTCACGTGTTGACGCTTCGCAAAAGCGAAAGCCAAGAAGAACTCGTGTTTGTAGTGTGGTGCTTATCGTTCTTAACCGGCATGCGCCTGACCACAACAGACAGGGGCTTTCTCGACGCGACACCAATACTTCCTGGAAAGCTTATCGACTTTTCCTTGAGCCGCTGCACTTTGACAGACGCTCTCAATCTGGCTTTAGATTACCTAGAATCAGAGCGCAGCAACCCACGCGCTCTTAGGCGTGTAGAGGCAGTCATCCATACCCTTTTCTTGGCTCAGCATCCACAAAGCTTAGATTTCGAAAAATTCCAATATCTCTACATGGCATTAGATGCATGTTTCAAGCTAGTAATCTCCAAAGTGACCTGCCCCCATCGTCCGTACCAGTGATTACTGATAAAGCCCGGGGTTGAAGGGTACTGCGTTGTTGGCTTGTTGTGTACGGTAGTTGGCGGCGAACTGTGCCGGCGGGATGCGACCACAACTGCTGTGCGGCCTGGTCTGGTTGTAGTGGCGTCGCCAGTCTGCGATCACGTCCCGGGCTTGTGCCAACGAGGTGAACCAGTGCTCGTTGAGGCACTCGTCGCGGAACTTGCCGTTGAAGCTTTCGATGTAGGCGTTCTGCGTGGGGGCACCCGGCTCGATCAGGATGTGCTCGATGCCATGTTGCTGCGTCCAGGCAATGAAGGCGCGACTGGTGAACTCGGGGCCATTGTCGGTGCGGACCGCGCGTGGATAGCCACGGAAACACGCCGCCTGATCGAGCAGGCGCACTACGTAAGCCCCGCTGATGCCGTGATCCACGGCAATGTCCACGCTCTCGCGAGTGAAGTCGTCGACCACGGTCAGGCACTTGATGCGGCGTGCGTTGGCCAGCGCATCGAACACGAAGTCCATGCTCCAGGTGTCGTTCGGCATGGAGGACGCCAGCAGTTTCTGCCGCTCACCCACCGGACGCTTGGCCTTGCGCCGTTTGCGCACCTTCAGCTCGGCTTCCTCGTACAGGCGATAAATCTTTTTGTGATTCACGGATGGAAACTCCGGGCGCAACAAATCATGCAGTCGGCGATAGCCGAAGCGGCGGTGGGTCTGGGCCAGCTCGACCAGCCGCGCCGACAGCGCCTGCGTGGCTGGCGTCGGCACGGGTGCGTGGCGGAAAGCATCGCGGGACAGCCCCGCAAGGCGGCAAGCCCGGCGCTCGCTCAACGGGGTGTGTTCGAGCATTCGTCGGATTGCCTCGCGCTTGCGTTGCGGGGCTAGCGTTTTACCCCGAAGCCAACCTTCAGCGCTTCGATGTCCAGGTGCGCCTCGGCCAGCAACTTCTTCAATCGAGTGTTCTGGACCTCCAGTTCTTTCAGCCGCTTGGCCTCGTCGGCCTCCATCCCCCCGTACTTGGCCCGCCACTGATAAAAGCTGGCCGGGCTGAAACCATGCCGACGGCACAACTCTGCCACGGCCATGCCCGCGTCGGCCTGTTTGATAAACCCGATGATCTGCTCGGTGCTGAATCTGCTCTTCTTCATGTCCGTCCTCTTGGGTTCACGGACTTTATAGCTTCAGCTGGTACGGCTCAGTGGGGGCAGGTCACCAGCCTGCAGTTCATCCATTTGGCCTTCTTGGCACTATTACTCAGAAGATCGTGAACAGGTTCTTAGAAGATCACGCCAGAGCAGCTGAAGCCCTCTCCTTGTTAAGAGCAAAGGAAAACAACTACTCGGGCAACAACCCCAACAAGTTCCGCGCAGACATTGAAAGAGCCAGGGCCACCCTGATCGCAATCGAACTCGGACTAAAAGAAGACGGCACTCTTCAGCGGACTCCAGAGGAGGACCGGGATGCTCAGCTCGACCTAGCGTTTCCAAACGCCCAGTCCAAAGAGGTTGTCACCTGGCAGGGCAAGCACTTCATGAAGTGCTTTACGCCTACAGGCAAGAGCCTTAGCGGAAAGACTGTTTTCGGCTGGAAACCATATTGGAAAGAGTTCGAAAGCTGATAATCAGGCTGGTGGCACGGCCGTGCGATCCCATGCCCGCCGCGCCCAGCCAACGATGAGTGTGGGCATCACGATGACAGGTAGTCCCCAGAGAAACGCGAGGTAGAAGGCCCCGGTAGCGAGCTCACCATAGACAGGGTGTTCCGCGAATTTCCAGCCAAACACGGCGCAACCGAAGACGGCTGCAAGCCCCACCCCGCCGCCCACGAGCGCCCCCTTCAGGAATCCGCCTTTGCGAAAATAGGGAATGCGGCCGGTCCTGACATGCCAAGCCCAGACCTGCTGGGCGCGGATGTGCAGCATCAGGCAGAACACCAGGAAGCCGGCGATCAGCAGCCCACCTGCGCAGTAGACCAAGCCCATCAGCTGTTGGGTTTTGAAAACAGCGTCGAGGCCTGCTCCAAACAACAGCATGCCCAAAGGCCCGAGAATAACGAAGGGCAGGATCATGGCAGCCGGCCCGGTCGGCGCATAAAGCCGCTGGTAGTTCGCTTGGTGGTTCATTTCTTTTTCTCTGTTAGGAGTAAGACCAAACGGCGTCACGGCAACCGCATGGCAAGTGGTTGGTCGAGGGTCAGCCCGCAGATGTTCCGTCATCGGTCACGTCCACCAGTTCCCAACCTTCGCCCGCCTGCCGGAACTTCATCGTCATCTTTAAGCGCATTTCCTTGGCCTTCGGCGTCGTAGGCTGATCGCCAATGAAGCCCAGTCCATCGACGCTCCCGGAGATCCGACACTCCTGATCACCGTTGGGCAGTTTTGTGCAGGCGATCTCCAGCCCGCTCGCTTCCTTGACTTCGAACCGCCAAGTCTGCTGAAGCGTTGCCTGCCTCCCCTGCTCAGTAAAGAATCGCTCTACTGCTTTGACAGCATCCTCCTTGCTCGGCGCATGCTTTGCACCACAGGCCGACAAGCCCAACGCCAAGAAGGACGCCGAAATCCAAACACGTTGAATGGTCCGCATCACGACTCTCCGATCTTCTGTTTGGTCAGGTCCACGCCGATGACTTCGTTTCGGTAACCCACCTGGACGCGTTCGACGTCCACCTCGGCGCGCGGGCCTCCGTTCTCCAACCAGACCCGCTTGACGGTGAAGACCACCAGATCGTCCCTGGCATCCCTGCCCTGCTTGAACAATCCGGTGGCCTCGCTTTCACTCATGCGGATCGGAAGATGAAAGTGCCCGGCATGCTGGGGTGTCCAAACAGACCGCTCACTGCGGGCACTGGTCGGGACAAACCCCTCGCCGGTGATGCCCTCTACCTGGAATCCGGTGATCCAAGGAATCGGCACGTAGATATCCAAGATGCCGCGCTGCCGGTCATAAGACGGCTGATCCACGATGTTGGGGCGAACGGCAAAACGCTGGATGCCACGGAAGCGCTCGGCCCGCGCATCAAAGGCCGCGCCATACTTGCGCTCAATGGCTTCCGGCTCCTGAGGGGTGATGCCATTCGGGCCGTTCCGCTTCGTGTCGATCAACCACTCGCCATACAAGCACTGCTCGCGCTCGGTCTTGCTCAACCGGTAGCTGGACCGCGTCAACGCAATCAGCCTCGCATCGCAGGTGTGGTAGCCCGCCGAGGCCGTAGATGCCAACCCAGCGCGGATGTGTTGCGCGCCTGCCAGTTCTTCCTGGTCGAGGTCCCAGTAGGTTCCTTGCGGATCGAGATACGGGCTCTTGGCCCTGTCCGTCGATGCCTGCGGAGCCCCGGTGATGGCCCGCCCAATTTGCTGAAGAAGATTTCCCCTGTCCTGCGCTTGCACCACCATGCTTGCGGCCATCGCGAACGCGCCTATGGCCGCTGCCCACTGCTTCTTCATGCCCTGCTCCTTGCGTCGGGTTGCGACGAACTTACGTGTCACGTAGAGTCTACCCGTGGCGTAAGGCTTCCGTCATGCTCTTTCCATGCCTGCATTGCATCGATTCAGCCTGTGAAGCCCGCCACTCCCGCCGCTCGGGAGATCGTGGCCGCGCGCCTGCGCCAAGCCCGCGAACGACGAGGCCTGAGTCAGCGCGAGGTAGGGATGCGAATGGGCCTGGACAAAGACACAGCGTCAGCGCGGATATCCCGGTATGAATCCGGAGCCATGTCCATCAGCCTCGAGGCTTTGTTCGAGATGGCCGAAGCGCTGGAAGTGCCGCCTGCTTTTTTACTGGCTGGCACCCCTGGGATGGCCGACGCAATTTTGGCATTGGGGGAGCAGAGCCATACTCAGCAAGACCAACTGGCAAAGGTCTTGGTGGCGCTATCTAAGCTGGAGCCCAAGGTGCGTGCTGCGCGCGTCCAAAAGCTGTTGATGCCAAACGCTGACGAATAGCGGAACCATCCGAGGCACCCCGAACCCGCTACTGCAGCGGAGCCACGTGCCATACAAGCATCTGGCACGGAGGCCTAGGGGGGCCTAAGCATGGGACTTTATCTGCGCAAGAGCGTGAGGGTTGGACCTCTGCGGTTCAAATTGTCGAAGGGCGGGATTGGCGTCTCGGCCGGGATCAAGGGGCTCCGGGTCGGAACGGGTCCGCGAGGTAACTACGTGCATATGGGTGCACGCGGCATTTACTACCGTGCGACCATCCCTTCGGGAGCCACGCGTCCTCGTCCGGTGTCACCACGCGGTTCCGTCCGTCCCGTGCCTGGTGCCCAGCACTCCCTGCCTTCACCCCCACAATCGCCTGAAATTTCGCGCACGCATGGCCCGATGGTCGACATAGATTCGGCCGACGCGACCACGATTGTGGACTCGTCCTCCCAAGCACTGCTGGAAGAGCTCAATACAAAGAAGAAGAGGTGGCGCATGTGGCCAGGCGTCGCTATGGTTTCGGCGCTAGTCCTTTTGATTGCGGCTGGCAACGAAGCCCCGGACTGGGCGCTGGTTATGCTGGCTCTCTTGAGCGTGGGAGCCATTAGCGCAACGCATTTGAAGGACCAACTCCGGAAGACGGTAGTTCTGATGTATGAGCTGGACGAGCCGATGGAGAAGGCGTTGGAAGCACTCCACGCAGGAGCCCACACCATAGCCTCCGCTTATGCCACGTGGCACGTGTCCTCCCACGCCAAGGTCTTCGACCGGAAATACCACGCTGGGGCTGGAACCCTTGTCAAGCGCAAGCCGACGCGCTTTGCCTCAGCGCCGCCTCCATTTGTCAAAACGAACATCAAGACCATCGCCGTCAATGTCGGAACCCAGGCGCTCCATTTTTTCCCGGACCGCGTTCTGATCTACGACGCGAATGGCGTTGGCGCGGTGGGCTACAAAGAGCTACAGGTGCTGGTGTCATCCACTCGCTTTATTGAGGATGGCAGCGTTCCGCGTGATGCAACGGTGGTGGATCGGACATGGCGTTACGTCAATAAGAAAGGAGGCCCTGACCGCCGCTTCAAGGACAATCGGGAGCTGCCGGTATGCCAATACGAAGAGGTCGCCCTGCGCAGCGACACCGGCCTCAACGAGCTACTACAGATTTCTCGTCTGGGATCAGCAGCGGGGTTCGCCTCAGCCATTGCGGGCCTATCCCGAGTCATGCCTAGAGAGCTGCCCTAGCGATCGCCTCTGTCAGCAATGACTTTTAAAGAACCCCGACAGCCCTAGCGTCTGCTGTCCGCTGTGAGAAATCTTCCACCGCGGCACTCATGGCTTCCTCTAAAGACCTGCGACGAGCCATCGCGGCCTGTCGCATCTGGAGAATGGCACTGCGGCCGGCAACCAGGTCTGCCTCGATTTGGGCCCTTCTTGCTTGAATGGTTCGATCTAGATCCGCGACCTGCCTGGGATCGATTGCTGAGTTCGGGTTGAAGTGGAATCGTGCTTCTTTTTCCTGCCACCACTTCATAAGGCGGTCGGTCAGCGCGGGCCCAAACCCCGGAACGTTTAGAACCGCATTGCGATTCACATCTGCTGCCGTCTCGATGCCAAACGATTCCAGCATGACTTTCTTCGCCGCCCCGATGCCCGGAATAGTGGCTCGCTCAATCTCGAACTGATCCAAGAACTGTTTGCGTGCGATCTGTTCGCGATTGTTGGACAGCGCTCGATAACGCCTTTCTCGTTCCGCATGCAGACCGGCATGCTCATCCCGCAGCGGACGAAGCTGATTCTGCTTCGCTTGAAGCTGAGTGTCCGCTTGCTCCTGCTTCCATCGAGCGACGAGCCCGTCGTATTGGGCTTTCGCTTGCTTATAGCCGGACGCCAGTGGTGCAAAGTCCGAACGGCCACGGCTGTTGACCCACGCGCCCATCGCCCACCCCAGACACGCCCACACGGGGGCTAGCACCGCAGAAAGCGCGATGCCAAGCACCACAATAAGCAGCCCCACCAGCCACCCGGTCGTTTTCCAGAAGGTGTGCCTGCGGCCCAATGCTTGAATCTGGGGATTGGCAGGCACTACCTTCACCTGTGGCAGCGCATGCATGGGTGGCAACACTGCTGTCGTGATATCTCGCCAAATCGCATCCAGGTTGAAGGGACCGGAGGCCAGCTTGGGAATGACGACCGCTGCACCGCCAAAGAGCGAAATCCCGGCGCGTTCAATTGGACACCATGGGCACTCAGCCAGCCCATTGAAATAGGAATGGGACGGCCTGGAAGAACACCGTTTGAAGTGCTGCTCCAGCTTCGTCAGGGCCTGGACCCAGTCTTCTGCCTTGGGCCGCCCGCCCGGCTTGGCCCCCTCGATGCCAAAGGCCTTTTCCCAGAGGTCTGCAACCCAAGGTGATGCCGCGGCCGGCGAGGCACTCAATGGCGGGGGCTTCATGCGGGTGCGCGCAGTGTCTTTGCCGTAGGCGTAGCGGAACTCAGGGATCGCCTTCTCGATTGGCATGTCGCCCGGCCCGCTGTATCGGCCAGCAAAGGGATGCCGACCGTTCATGAGCATCTGAAAAATCAGGACGGCCAAGCCGAAGTTGTCGTGGTTGGCGGTTCGTGTGACTTGTTTGAAGGCCTTTCCGTGGAGCTCGGGCGGCGTAAAGTCTTGAACGCCGACCTCACAGAGGAAGGTGCGCCCTTGATGCGAAACCTGGAAGCTGTCCGTGTCGATCAGCTTCACGGTTGCATCGGGTGACACCCGCACGCCTCCGTGATTGACATCCCCAACCAAGTGACCCGCATGGTGAATAACTGAGAATGCTCGGGCCGTGTTCAAGGCGGCACGAACAACCAGTCTCCAATCGGCCTGGGGAAATTCCGCCAGACGGCTTTTCGGACTGTAGAGCTTATGTATGTCCTTCGACGCACGAAGGTTGGCCATGACGAAGCCACAGACCTTGCCATCGGATTGCCGCAGCACTTCAGTAGGCCAAGCAGTGAGCTGATCCAGCGCAGCGGTCCGAAGGGCAGCCATGGCCACCAGCTTGTCGGCTCTCTCACTGCTTACCGCAGCCAAATAGATTTTGGCAGCCGAGTCCGGCCTCCCCTCGACTTCGAAGACCGTTCCCTCTCCCCCTTTGCCCAGTTGCTTTCCCAGCCGAACCGGTCCGGATTTACCAACCAGAGCAGGTGAAACCACTTAGGCGTCCTCTACTGGCGCCGGTGCGTTTGGCAGCTTCGCCAGCCGACTGGCAAGCAGGAGCGTCTTGTCGTCGTCCGTCCGCTCGCAGATCACTGGCGAGGCAAGATAGGCTTCCAACTTAGAGGACAACTCTTCGCTGTAGCCTGCCCCCTCTAAGGCACGGACCGGCGCGAATATCTTGTCGAAGAAGGGCGAATGAACGCTCTGCGTGGCTTGGTGGAGCACCAAGGCTTCGATGCCATCGGTGAACACCGCGACCTCATCCACCGCGCCCACATTGCAGGAAAACTCCGCGTTTAACACGGCCGCCGGATCGGTGACGAAGACGGTCGTGTTGATGTATTCCCCGTGCTGGGGCCAAAACACATAGGCCCAATCATCGCCGCGAGGGCGAATAACAATGGCCCCATCGCCCACCTGGAAGAAGCATGTATGCGTCGGGGAGACGATAGCCGCCACCAACGTGCAAGCATACTCTCTGACCTCCAACCCGTCGGCCGCAGCCCTGTGCGCAATACGGGTCGTAACGCCGGCGAGCCAGTTCAAGACCACGTCCCGCGTTATCTCTTCAACGCCATGGCCGTCTTCAAAGTGGTTGCGCACACAATCCCGAATCTCCGACGTCGCTAGCTTCGCACCGGTCTCTGATTGAGATGCACTTCCCGCACCATCCGACGCCACCAACAGCACGGTGCCGTGCTCTGGAAAGAATTCCTGTCCATAGGCGTCCTGGCAGTCCGTTCCAAACTTGATGTGGGATGTACCAATGGATGAGGCCGCAACGACGCGCCAATCCTGGAGATCCATTACACGCTGGCCCAGCCGTCCGGGGCAGTGGGGTTGACCAGAGGCACATTATCTCCAGGGGTCGAACGGGACACCGCGCTCATTGAGTTGGACAGCCATTTGAACAGTTCTTTGAACTGGAGGCCCTTGAGATGCAGCGGTGCACGCGAGGAGATTTTGCCAAGAGTGTCCATGTCTGCCCCCTGCACGCCAACCGCGAAGAACTGAAAGTTCTTTGTCGCTTCCCCTTCCCGGACCAAAGCTGCAGCACGTTGCCATGCGTCGGTCGGCGAACCATCGGTGATGAGAAACACCCAAGGTCGGTAGTAGGAAACGCCGTTGGCTTTGTAGATCTCCTTGCGTTGCCGAACCATCTCCAAGCCTTGCTCAATCGCTGCGCCCATTGGGGTGTCCCCGGTGCACGAAAGCACGGGAGGATAGAAGCTATCTGCCGTGACAAAGTCGGTTACGGTCTGGACCGGACCGAAGGTGACGATGGCGACCTCCACCCGTTTGGCGGCGAGTGAGTCCGAGTTCAGTTCTTCCTGAAACTGCAGCAGACCAGCGTTGAGCTGCTCGATGGGCTTGCCGCTCATGGAACCTGATGTGTCCAGCAACAGCAGGCATGCGCACCGGTTCTCTGGGTTCTCCGCAAAATCGCTGGCGCCAAAAGGCACCTGTTCAAAATCGTTCATTACGATGGATCTCCCTGTCCATTGGTTTGAAGCGCCATCATAGCTCCGCCAATCAACCCAATCTATGATGGGCCATGGTGACTCGCCCTACCCCTACCTCATTACCAGCTTGGGCACCGCAAAGAGCTGCGGATTGGGCTCCCCTAGCTGTGTCTGCGGTGATTATCTTGACCATGACGGTAGCGCTAGCGCTTCGCACTGCTGACGTAGAGAGCGCACCAGATAAGACGACAGTAGAAACAGCAGCGAACTCATCAGTGACGCCCCCGCTCAATGCTGGAATACCTGCTTTTTCGACCGAGCGCGTCGGTTCCCTAAGGCTGGTGCCCACCACTCAGCTGCCGCCGGTAAAGCAACCCCTGCAGGCCGACGAGCGATGCCCTCTGTCGTCGCTGCCTAACCCATCCCCTGAGGCCAAGGCGGCTATCAACGCGGGCTGGCACGTCAGTGCGGACATGACGTTCAAAGGATTTCGCTTCGTCATGGTGGACGCCGGTGCGAAGAAGGCTTCCGCTGGCTGCATGGCTATTGGAGCCAGCACTTTGATATTCAATGTCCACGGCCTCATTGCCATTGCTTACGACCGAAATGCCAAGCAGTCGTCCAGGTTGAGTTCGTTAACCATCGGGGAATCTGGTGCCTTACAGCTCGGAGCCTTGAAAGGACCACTTGCTGAGGTCAGGGTCAGTGACCAGCAGATTGCTCTCAAGCGTTTGCCCAAGAGCAAGCTAAGGAACCTCTGAACAACGCACCACAGATACGCGACACTACCCGCCTGATGTTGAGGAGTGATCCATGCAACTGACGTTCGGTGACGCTGAGGGCCTGGGCAAGCGCAAGCAGACCCGCCGGGAGATCTTCCTGGCCGAGATGGAGCAGGTCGTCCCGTGGCAGCAATTGCTCGGGCTGGTCGCGCCGCACTATCCCGTGTCGGGCCGGCCAGGTCGGCAGCCGTACGCACTGGCGACGATGTTGCGGATTCATCTGCTGCAGCAGTGGTATGCGTTGAGCGATCCGGCGATGGAAGAAGCACTGCACGAGATCCCGACCTTGCGGCGCTTTGCTCAGCTCGGTGGCTTGGACAACGTTCCGGACGAGACCACGATTCTCAACTTTCGCCGCCTGCTGGAGACCCATGGCCTTGCCGCGCGGATGCTGGAAGCTGTCAACGCGCATCTGGCGCGCAAGGGCCAGAGCCTGCGGTCGGGCACGATCGTCGATGCGACGCTGATCGCGGCGCCCAGTTCGACCAAGAACGCCGACCATGCGCGCGACCCCGAGATGCATCAGACCAAGAAGGGCAATCAGTGGTATTTCGGGATGAAGGCGCACATCGGCGTGGATGAGTTTTCCGGGTTGGTGCACCACGTCCATTGCACGGCCGCCAACGTCGCCGACGTCACGGTGACGCACACGTTGCTGCATGGCAAAGAAGACAGCGTGTTTGGCGACAGCGGCTACACCGGTGCGGATAAGCGCGAAGAACTGCAGGACTGCGAGGCTGCATTTTTCATTGCCGCCAGGCGTTCGGTGCTTCAAGCCATCGGCAACAAGCGGGAGCGTGCTCGGGAACAGCGTTGGGAACACTTCAAGGCCAGCGTGCGCGCGAAGGTGGAGCATCCGTTCCGGGTGATCAAGCGCCAGTTCGGTTACACCAAGGTCCGCTATCGCGGCCTGGCGAAGAACACCGCGCAGGTGCTAACGCTGTTTGCGCTGTCAAACCTGTGGATGAAGCGAAAGCAGTTATTGCCTGCTATGGGGAGCGTGCGCCTGTAACGCAGGCAACACCCTGTAAACGCGCCGGAAACGGCAAAAAAATCGAGGATCTGAGCGCCGTCAGCCTGGCCGATGTAGTTGGGCTCATCCTCCGACGCCGTTGATCAGACCATCCCTAAAGGGCTTCTGAGGACACGCCCTCGATATGACTCAAGAGTCGCCAAATAACTCTACTCATCCTGCTCGGCGCGTTCACCCTGCTGAGTGAAGCGAAGCACCAATACACCGTCACCAGCCGCTTCGAGAAGGCCTAGAGCTCCGGAACTTTCCAAGTCAGCTACTCCGCAGCTGGCCGAGTCACCGGTAGCAGCACTGTCTGAGCATACGGTAAGCGCACAGCAAACGGACAGCCAACATCTCTGCAGTATGGATGACCTTTCACAGTTCCAGCGAGATGTATTGCTTGTTGCTGTGCCCCGCTAGTCCACTACTGGCAGGAACTAGCCCCCTCTATGCCGGAGCTTCCCACAAAGTGCTAGGATTTACATAGGCCCTGGACTGGCCGGGGTTGCCAAGGAGATGGTAATGAGCTTTCCCGCAGATGTCTTTTATCCCGCTCAAGCTGAGCTTTTGCCCGAAGGGACGTTGCTCTACGCTCGCGATGCGTGGTGGCTGCGATGCAGCCTGGTAGGAACGGCGGAAAATGTGGTGCCGAAGGTGCTGGCCCTGACGGGGGATAGAACTGGTGTTATGACCATGCTCGCGAATTCGGAAGTGCTGGCTGTGAACTCGAAATACGGCTGGGAAATTCGCATTCCTCACCCACTGGATTTAGACTCCGAATCCAAAGTCATCGGATCAATCAGTGTTGGCGAAGGTAGCCTGATCGGAATCTGGGGGCACATTTACGGTGACACGGACGCACTGTATTGCATTGCTCCGGATGGCACTGCAGTCGCCAATGACCTAATCCCTTGGTCCGCGAAAGTAAGGTATCCCGTCTACCACGTGTGGCTGCAAGAACGTCGGACCGGCAAGCTGATTGGCGACGCCCCGCTGTTCAGCAAAGAATAGTAGTTAATCGTTACCTGCTGCCTTGGCAGCAGGTTCTACTAGGGATGGTCTGATCAACGGCGTCGGAGGATGAGCCCAACTACATCGGCCAGGCTGACGGCGCTCAGATCCTCGATTTTTTTGCCGTTTCCGGCGCGTTTGCAGGGTGTTGCCTGCGTTACAGGCGCACGCTCCCCATAGCAGGCAATAACTGCTTTCGCTTCATCCACAGGTTTGACAGCGCAAACAGCGTCAGCACCTGCGCGGTGTTCTTCGCCAGGCCGCGATAGCGGACCTTGGTGTAACCGAACTGGCGCTTGATCACCCGGAACGGATGCTCCACCTTCGCGCGCACGCTGGCCTTGAAGTGTTCCCAACGCTGTTCCCGAGCACGCTCCCGCTTGTTGCCGATGGCTTGAAGCACCGAACGCCTGGCGGCAATGAAAAATGCAGCCTTGCAGGTCTGCAGTTCTTCGCGGTTGTCCGCACCGGTGTAGCCGCTGTCGCCGAACACGCTGTCTTCTTTGCCATGCAGTAATGCGTGCGTCACCGTGACGTCGGCGACATTGGCGGCTGTGCAATGGACGTGGTGCACCAGCCCGGAAAATTCATCCACGCCGATGTGCGCCTTCATCCCGAAATACCACTGATTACCTTTCTTGGTCTGATGCATCTCAGGGTCGCGCGCATGGTCGGCATTCTTGGTCGAACTGGGTGCAGCGATCAGCGTCGCATCGACGATCGTGCCCGACCGCAGGCTCTGCCCCTTGCGTGCCAGATGCGCGTTGACCGCTTCCAGCATCCGCGCGGCAAGGCCATGGGTCTCCAGCAGGCGCCGAAAGTTGAGAATCGTGGTCTCGTCCGGAACGTTGTCCAAGCCACCGAGCTGGGCAAAGCGCCGCAAGGTCGGAATCTCGTGCAGCGCTTCTTCCATCGCCGGATCGCTCAGCGCATACCACTGCTGCAGCAGATGAATCCGCAACATCGTCGCCAGTGCGTATGGCTGCCGACCTGGCCGGCCCGACACGGGATAGTGCGGCGCGATCAGCCCGAGCAGTTGCTGCCACGGAACCACCTGCTCCATCTCGGCCAGAAAGATCTCGCGCCGGGTCTGCTTGCGCTTGCCCAGGCCCTCAGCGTCACCGAACGTCAGTTGCATGGATCACTCCTCAACATCAGGCGGGTAGTGTCGCGTATCTGTGGTGCGTTGTTCAGAGGTTCCCTAGCCTCCCATGAGCAGAATTTTCGCATCAGCCCATATACTGACTGCGCCATAAGCCTGCAAAAAAGAGGCCGAGACTCGGAAAATCACTCGCTGCATAGGAATCACAGAAAGCCAATCTTTGTCAGTTATTAGACGTTCGAGGACTGCCAATCCGCAGCCATTAATTTATTGCGCCAGCCTCATTTCGAACAAGTAGAGAGACAATATGAGCCTACCGAAGGAGGCCAGATGTGACCTACAACCAGCTTGCCAAGATTGCCTCTTCCTATGGGCTGCGAGATTCCATCATTCATATCTGGGCATACAGCTTACATGTCGGTTATGGACACAACCTCCCATTTGAGTATGCGCACTCGCGGCAAGGTTTTCAAAATCAAATGAAGCCGAGCGTCCAGGAGTTCTACCTGGACCTCTACCTCAGAGAGGTGCTTCTTCACGCAGGTGCTTCGAAAGGCGCGCGCCGCTCGCTACGGGACTGGAATGACCTTGGCACACTCCATAACGCTATTCGCAGCTACAGCGATTTCAAAGCAAAGTGTGACTTAGACATCTGGACCACAATGCACCGTATCGGGCATCAACAGTTGCCTCATTTCGAGCGCTTCGGATCCTCATATCTTGGACGCTACTGGTCTCTCTACAAGCGTGGTCACCTCTCCGACGTCGTTTACAACGCATTGGGCCTAACATCCGAAGATTACTTTCTCTTCGCCGGAGCCACCCAAGCGCTCTTCATGAGCAACTATGAAGTCCCGTTACTGCCACAGCTGACCGCACTCGACTTGGACGTCGCGGCAGTGACAGCAAGGGTAGCTGCGATAACTGCCACGCCCGCGCTGTTGCGTAACCGCTGCCTCCTGGATGCGCGCCATGACTCGTCCTGGGACTACACCCCTAACCCTGTAGCGGTGAAACCCCTAATCCTACTTCGATCCGACGCCCCGGCTAGGCTGTCCTGTCCACGCCCGTCACTTCTGGGCAAGCGACTACTCGCAGGACTCTTTTATGACCTTGCGAACGCGGAAGGCTTTGCCCAAGCCTACGGGGATGCATTCGAGGATTTGGTGGGCGACTGCTTTGGCCACCTCACGGGCACGACGATCGCTGAGCGCCCCACCCCCTACACCGTGGCAGGTTCACAGCGACACGGTAGCGACTGGATTCTCAAAGACGCAGCCACCACTGTCTTCGTGGAATGCAAGACCATGAGGATGCCCATCTCGGCACAGCTTGCGGCTAGCCCTGGCGATTTGGAGCACGGCCTGAAGCGCCTAGCCCAAGCCGTAGTCCAGAATTACCGAAATATCATCGACGTGACGTCAAACCACGTAGGAATCAAACTGCCAGATGGGCCAATCTATTCCCTAATTGTCACCCTTGAAGACTGGATCCTATTTGGTCAGAAGGCAGTAGACGCCCTTACCAGACTGGTGGCGCAGGAGCTATGCGAGCGCGGGATGGATGCCAGTATCGCGCAACGTTACCCATTTGCCATTGTCGGATGCGCGGCATTGCCACGGGTGGTCGACTCAATCAGCGAGCATGGGCTACATATCTTCACGGACAAAGCCTCTCAGCGATTCAACGGCTACTTTTTTCCGCAGTTTTTGGACGAGGCTAACCTATTCAGCAAGGGGCCGGCGGCCGCAATGTTTGACGGCGAATGGAAAGATTTGATGGAGCGCCTCAGAATTCGATTCCCGAGGGCATCGGGTCAATAATCTGACAACTGTGGAACATCGCCTTTATCGCGCCTACTTTCGACGCGCCCATTTCTCTTCACTAGAAATTATCACGAAATCAGAACCAACCGACCTTTCTACCTGCTCTAATTCCTCATGTTGCGCTATCGAAGAACCATCCAAAAACACATCCGGCATGGGCTCAGGATAGTCGTCATAACCTCTCCTAGTCAAAAACTTTGAGTAGAACCAGTCACGAAGCCCACAAGGTGGAACACGTCTCCCCGCCTCTATCATCCACTCTCTCCTATCATCCGCCCCAGCCATGTTTAGATCCCGATTGCCTAACAAGATAAATTTAAAGATTTTTGCTATGGAGATAGGCTATCAGAGTATTCCACGAATGGCTATCAGGCCTCATATCAAACTCCATCATCCGCTCGAAGCCAAACTCATCCCACAAACCAGGATCTTGCCTAACAACATCTGAAACTTTCTTACATCCCTTGAATCTTGGATCCCTCATTTTTTCACGAAAAAGCGGCGCGTCGAACCCGAATTTCGGGCACACTCTATAGCCACAATACCCAGATTTTGGTTGGGTATGACGAAAGCGATCATACCCCCCCGCAGCGAATAGCCTGACTGATTTAATGCCAACTCGGAAAGCTGTGAGTAGCGAAAGCGATATCGCGATGGTGCCAATAAGTTGCCTCGAAAAATTCTCATCAAACTTCAAGTGATCCATGTATAGAGACTCACCAAAAAAGTCAAAAGGACTAGCTTTAAAGATACCAACTCGGACATCTTTAGTAGTTAAACCGCGAACGAAACTAATTACATAGACTCCTAACGGAGCCTCTAAGGATTTTCTTTGCCCGTAGCGTTTAGACCACGTCTTTGTGTGTTCATAAGCACCAGCATTATTGAAGACCATAAAGAGCCTACAGAAGTCGACAGGATTTAAATTGAATACCCCGACCTTTCTTTGCTCAACAAGCCCATCCCCCAGAAATGAAACGTTGTGCGCACTCAGATACTGGCCTGCAATCTCATGAGATGAAATGGAAGCATACAAGCCACTCAGACGGTCTTGGTAATAACTTAATTGCGACCCGGAAATTTCTGAGGGCCCGAATCTTGAAAAAATCTTTTCCCCAATACCCACCGTCATCCCTCTTAATGGCTTGTGATTTTCGAGGGCATCCCCTTACGACACTACGGAACCCACTTTCAATATCGATCTAATGTTCTAGGTCCCGGAAAAATGCTTCTATACGATTGGAGTGCGCCTTTCAGGGGCGTCAAGAAGCTCATCATTCATAGGGCATTTCAATCTGAGCAAATTGATTTCAAATTCATCCGGCTTATATGTGGGAAGCAATACAGGCGGAATGAACTTGGCAAGCGTCGCCACTCGGTCCGGCAGGCTCCGCCGATCAATATAGAACTTTTCCAACACGGTCTGCCCGGTCCCATGCCCAGTGAGTGCTCCAGTCTCTGAAGCCGACACACCCGCCTCATCCAGCTTTGAAGCGATAGTGTGCCTCAACCCATGGAAGCCCTGCCTCTTCTCCGACACCCCTTGCCGCTTGATGTAGACGGAAAACTGCCGGCTCAACTGCCGCCCATAACCCAGCCCCGTCGAATTGGACAGGTCCGGGAATAGCAATTCCAGTCCTGCTTGTCGGGCCTCTTTCACGTAATCCAGGAAGCCGCAATCGATCACCGGCTGCGCTAGCGGGATGAACCGCCGGCTGTGCTTGTTCTTGATGCTCTGCTTCTTCCCGATCTTTCGGACGAAGAAGCCGGGCACGCCGTCGATGGTGTCGATGTCCTCCAGCCGTAGCTGCGCGATCTCGTTGACGCGAGCGCCTGAGTAGAGACCGAGGATCGGCCCGAACCACCGATGCGGGTATTTCGCCGCCCATCTCGGGAACTCCACTGGGTCAAAAATGGCCTTCAGCTCGGCATCCGTGAAAGGCGAGCCGGTGTCTTCCGAATCAGGCGTGGAAATCGCCCGGATGCCCGCCAACGGATTCACCGCCAGATGTTTACCCTCGACAAGCGACACAAGGAAGACTCTCAACCGTTGCCGGTGCTTGGCCATCTTCCACGCAGGCGATGTCATCGGAGGCCCCAAACAAGGGACGTTATGCCTGGTGAATGCGCACCGAGTCCGCCTAGCTTCTCCACCGCTGTGAAACAACGACTATAGGTCGAATGATGCTAGTCATCGAGCTCATGACCAACGATCTGCGCGCGGAGTTCTGACACCACCCCCGCCCCCTGTAACTCTTGAATGAAAGTCTTACGAAGCGAGTGGAAACCGCGCTTGGCCGGCGCCCAGCCTTTCCCAACCTCGGCCAGGTGTCGACTGAAGGCCTTAGTGATCCAGTTGCCCTGCCCGTTTACCGCCGTTGCTTTAGCTGCAGGGAATAACCTGGCTTCACCAGCTCCGCGCTTGCCATCGACCCATTCCAGGAAACCCATCTTGAGTAGCTCTGGATGGAGCGGGACCGTGCGAAGGCTGACCTCGGTTTTGACTTTTTGGTGCTCGCCTTCGTCTGAGATGCGAATGCAAGGGATACCGTCCTCCTCAAACACGTCTTTGATAAGCAGTTGACCGACCTCCGACGCTCTGGCGCCGGTACAGAGTCCAATGAGCGACGCCCAGCGAGCGGCCTCGGACAACTTGGACAGCGCATCAGGCGCGAACAGCGCCTGGATCTGTGCACGGTCGTATGCCTTGAAGCCCAGCTTCTTGCGGGCTCGCTTTTCTCGCTGTGAGTAGCTCACATGGCCGGACGCAGGGTTGTCGCCTCACGGGTAATGGCCTGACGCCATCGCCCATTCGAAAAACCCGCCTTTGCCGCCGATGTAGCTCTGCTTGTTGGTGAGCGTTGGCGTCGAAGCACCCTTCTCGCGCATGTCCTGATACCAGCGCGCCAGGTCCGAGCGCGTGATGGCATGGACCTTCATTGTCGGCCCCAGGAACGCCACCAACGCCTCGATGGCCGTCTTCTTGATCGTGTAGGTCTTGGGCAACGTCGAGCCCTTGAGCGTCGCCAGGAATGCGTCACGGGCTTTGCCCAGCGTCATTGTTTCGATGGCCGGCGCAGAGACCAGCCTACTCGGGCCCGCATGCGGTGAGCCAAACATGGTTGGCGCGGCCACCGGAACTGCCCGAGCCTGCAAGGCAGCGCCGGCCATCGCTTCCAGTTCCATGAGCTGCCTATAGAGCTTCAAGTCCTTCGGACTGTCGATCTGCCACTGCTCCGTCAACGTCCCATCCGGCTGGCGGGTGCGGTTGAGCGTCAGTTCTTGGAGGTTCTTGGCGCTCGTCAGACGAGCGATTAGGAGGTCGGCGTCCGATTTACTGAGCTTGGCCACGCGTTGATCCTTCAACTGTGCGAAGAGCCGAGCATAGCCCGCCCCAAGCACGACCGCACGCACGTGAGCCTGCGCCAAGTCCTTGGTTTGCAGGGTGCGTTTGAGAAGCCGGCAGCCCATCACGGTTTGCAAATCGACGGGCACACGTTGGACGAACGACCAGCGGCCGGTGGACGACCGGCTCAAATGATGAGGGATGCGCATGCGAGTGTTTCCTCTGCATGCTTCCTGCCTTCAATCAACTCGCCTAAAAAAATGATTATTTAAATCAATGATTTAGGAGTGACTGGCGGAGAGAGTGGCCGCCGAACCCACATCACCCTGGGTCACACCCAGTCACTTTGCATCACTATAATCCATTCAGATTCAACAATTTGCGTTGACTTTGCGTCTCACAAGGCATCGCAAAATTTGATATGATCGCAGGGACAAACACGGAAAAAACCCGGAGTACCAATGCCCAGGACTCACCATAGGCTCTCGCCTACGTTCGTCAATGCGGCGAAGAAAGGAAACGCAAAGCCTGGCCGATACTCCGACGGGGGAAATCTAGCGCTACGCGTCGGCGAAGGCGGAGCGGCTAGCTGGACTTTCGAATTTGTCCGCGCAGGCCAGCGCAGAGAGCTAGGTTTAGGGTCAGTAGGCGTTGTTGGTTTGGCAGATGCAAGGGCGCGAGCCGCCTCGTTGCGCTCAGACCTGGCCGCAGGCATAACGCCGCAAACTGCTCGCGCACGCACCCAGGCAAACATCGGGCTTACGTTTCGACAAGCGACGGAAAAGTACCTTTCCGGCAAAGTGTCGGCCATGAAGAACGACAAGCACAAAGCGCAGTGGCGCAGCACCCTTGAAACGTATGCCTACCCTTATATCGGCGACCTTGACGTAAAGCAGATCGATACACCTCATGTGCTTGCGGCGCTTGATCCAATCTGGGTTACGAAAAACGAGACCGCCAGCTGGGTACGCGGGCGCATCGAACGAGTTCTGGCGTGGGCGACAGTGAGCGGACATCGTACTGGGGACAATCCGGCGCGCTGGCGCGGTCATCTTTCGGAGGCACTTGCAGCACCAGCACAGGCCAAGAAAGTTGAACATCACGCGGCCCTGCCCTATGCAGAACTTCCTGCATTCCTATCGGCGCTGCAAGGCCAAATCGGCATTGGAGCACAAGCGCTGCGTTTCGCGATCCTGACAGCCACAAGAACTGGAGAAGTCATCGGCGCCCGCTGGGGTGAATTCGACTTGCATGAAAACGTCTGGACGATTCCTGTAGAGCGGATGAAAGCAGGCAAGGAACACCGAGTGCCGCTGAGCAGCGCCGCCCTTGAAATTCTTTCTGCAATGAGGAATTTCGCCACCGGAAGTGGCGACGGCTTTGTTTTTCCAGGGGCGAAGAATGGAAGACCATTATCGAACATGGCAATGCTTGCAACCCTTAAAAGGATGGGTCGGACGGACATCACCGCGCATGGGTTTCGCTCAACTTTTCGCGATTGGGCTGGGCAGGAAACACACCATCCACGCGAGGTTATTGAACATGCTCTGGCGCACCAGCTTAAAAGTAAAACTGAAGCTGCCTATGCGCGGGGCGACTTGCTCAGGAAGCGCCGCGCGTTGATGGATGAGTGGGCGACCTACGCAGCTTAATTTGCATGTCGCAGGGTATTCACATGCAAAATCGCCATGTGAACAGGGCATCCTAAGTCGTTGATCTGTAAACCCCTTCCCAAAAGTGAATAGTGTTCAAGCGTCTGTTGACGCGCAATTATGCCCTACGCCTGAGACGACTTGGGCGTTAATTGGAGCACTAGAACACATGTTAGAAAATCGCCTTAGCATCGAACGCCTTCCGTCCGTACTTGCACGCGTTGGCAGAAGTCGCGCCAGCCTCTACCGAGACATTGCAGCTGGTCTATTCCCGTCCCCGGTCAAAATCGGAGAAAGAGCGATTGGCTGGGATCCACGTGTCGTGGATAGCTGGATCGCCAAGCGCTTCGCGTCTGTGGAGGCACGCAGCTGATGCAGCCACATGAAAAACGCCAGGCCGATATGCGCGGCCTGGCGTCTAACCCACCCGAGAAGCAGAGCCCTTCCGAAGCTCAACAATATGCTCAAATACCTGTGCGTATTGAGGCACTGGCAGAATTTCCGGCCTTTGTGTGGGCGCAATCTGCGGCTTGGCACCTTGAGCGTGCTCATCGAGCCCGCTCCGTTGACGAAATAAAACATCATCTTCGGGGCTGGGTAATCCGTCACGCGTTCCAAATGCGTGGGATTCATTCGAACTGGCCGGAATATGCCTGGGCTACGTTCGCGTCAGCCATCACCGCCAGTGGTCTCCACTTGAAATTCCGTCGCAAGGATGTTCGTGCGGTCTGCGCATCTGCGGACAAGGTCGCGCGCGGCGAAGGCTGACCCATGCGACGATTTGCTGAGTTTGTGGCGGCGCGCTGGCCGACACCGGAAGATGCTCTATTTGAATTCTTCGCCGACGCGCAGGCCGCGGCGTTGGAAGTCCGAGCGCAGCTGGACGAGCCTCCGGAACTAGATGGGGTCCGCCGGTACCTGACGAGCCAGGCCGGCAAGCGCGATAAGCGACAGTTCCTCGTTGCCAGCGTTACCACCGACCCCGATGGGACCACGTGGCCGGCAATCACGTTCAAATCGTTTAAACACGGTGGCGCTTCGAAGTATTGGAAGCCACGCGACCTGGCTTGGCAGCTTTTTGCGCGCGAGGGTCGTGAGGACATTGGCGCAGATACCGCGCGAGTGGCCGAGTACGCCGAGCGTGCGCGATTGGCGAAGACGGCAGCGCAGGCGCGAGCCGTAGAGCGTGACGCTGCTGACCAGCTTGGCCGCCTTGCCGCCGCCGATGCCGCGCGCATCGCTTGGGAATCGGCTTCACCCGATTGCGATAAGCATGCCTATCTGCGAAGCAAAGGCGTAGCTGCATATGGGCTGCGCGTCGCGACCACGACCCTGCGCGCACGGTTGTGGGACGCTGAGCGGGCGCGGTGGGTGAATGAAGCGATTGTCGTGCGCGCTGGGGATCTGTTGGTGCCTGTGCGCCTGCCAGACGGGCAGCTGGTCAATGTGCAACGCATTGACGCGACTGGCCGCAAATTATTTTTGCGTGGTGGACAGAAACGCGGCGGGTTTTTCCTGATAGAAGGCACCGGCCGCACCTGGCTTTGCGAGGGTGCCGCAACCGGCGCAAGCATCCATGAAGCGACCAGTGCGGCCGTGGTCGTTGCGTTCGATGCCGGCAATCTTATTCACTGCGCCAGTCTGGCCGACGCAGTTGCGGCCGATAACGACGCCAGTGGCACCGGCCAGCGTGCCGCAGAAGCGACTGGCCTGCCGTGGGCATGCCCCGTTGCCGTGGGCGAAGACTTCAACGACCTGCACCAACGCCAGGGCATCCAAGCCGTGCGCTTGGCGCTGGCTGAGCTGCACCAGCCGCCACTGCCCGAAGCATCCGCATACGTGCGCCCGTTCGAACTGCCTGCGCTGGATGTCCCGACCAGCCGTGCCGACGCCCTGCGCGCCCTTGGGCGCCTGACTGACGCAGCCGATGCGGCGGCCTTCGCATGGGCATTGGCTAAGCGCTTGTCGATGGGCGTCCCGGCGCGCGGTGAAACGGTTGAATCAATTTCATCGGCACTGCGCGACGCGCTTCCACGTTCGATTCTGGCCGACGCCACCATCAACGCAATCGCTGGTGGCATCCGTTGGATTGTAGATCGACGCCGGTCGTCAGCATTGGCGGCAGTGCACCCGTCTGCGGCAGTACTGGCGCGGCACACCGTCGAACGGCGGGACAACCTTCCCGCGCTGGGCGAAGCCGACTATCGCGGCGTCATCGTACTACGAGCCCCGATGGGCTGCGGGAAGACTCAAAAAATCGGCTTGCCCTTTGCCGAATGGGCGAGCCGCCGAGATGGGCGCTTTGTTGCCCTGGCGCACCGACAGTCGCTGATCGCCGAGCTATCTGCGCGGCTGGGGTGCGCCCACTATCAACGCATCGCTGGCGAATACGCGGTGCACGTTGACGCGCTTGCAGCGTGCCTGCCGTCCATCGTTAAAGGCGATCACGCGCAGATCTATCGAGAAGCGCAATGGGTGTTCATCGACGAAATCAGCCAGGTTGTGCGCAGCCTTGCAGCGCGGGTCACGGTGGCCGACCGCAAGCAGATGGCAGACGTGCTCGCCGCCCTGCGCGACATGGTGTCACACGCCGAGTGCGTCATCGTGGCCGATGCAGGGGTTGATGATCGCACGATTGAATTCCTTGAATCCTGCCGCCCCAGCGAGCGCTTTCGCATCATCGATACTGACATTGCGCCATTGCGGGCGCGAGAAGCGGAATTCGGCTTCGGGCCGGATGCCCTGCACCATGCCTACGGCGACATGCTCACTGAATTAGCCGATGGGCGCCGCTTGTGGGTGGCATGTGGAGAGAAGTCGCGGGCGATCGAATGCGCGCGGCTGCTGGAAACCTGCGGCCGGCGCGTGTTACTGGTGCACTCCGATAACGCCGGCAACCGCGAACAGGCGGAATTCCTCGCCGCCCCTGATCGCATGAGTCGCCTCTACGATGCCATAGTGGCGTCACCAGTCATCTCTAGCGGAGTATCGATCGAACACCGCGATTTCGGTGGGGCCTGGTTTCACAGGGTCTTTGTGATTGCGTCCGGTGCTACCGTCACACCGGCCGACGCGATGCAGATGGCGCGCCGGGTGCGCTATTTAAATTCGCTCTCAGTGGTTGTCACAGCGTCCAACAGGTTCGAAATTGATTCGGCCGCTGCGATCCTGACTGGCCTGTCTGAGGCGGCAGAACTGGAACGCCGCGCCCCGATGCCAACCGATTTGGACGGCATTGTGGCCGACATCGAAGCCGGTGATGCCAAGCATCGGGCGGACTTCGCCGGGGGACTCTGGTGGCTGTTGGAAGCGGCCGGCTGGGCTGTCAGCCCGATGCAGATCGGCGACAGCGCGGTGAGCGCGGAATCAATGAAGCTGCTGCGCGCAGATATCAACCGCGAACAACGCGACTCGCTGCTGGCCGCGCGTGATCTAAGTGACGTTGAAGCACGACGAATGCGCGAACGACCGGCCTTGAGCGAGGTTGACCAGGCGGCGCTACTTCGGCACAGAATCGTGCGCGATCTTGGGCTGAGCGATCAACTTTGCGACGCCGACCTAGACGTTTGGGATGCAGGCCGCGGGCCGCGGGCATGGGATAGGTTCACGGCAGCCACCGCTGGCACTACTGAGGCAGCGAGCGATGGTGGGATAACAGACCTTCATCGGCTCCGATTCGGGCGTGCACGGGTGTTGGCGTATCGGGAGCTATTTGCTTGGTTCAAGCTGGCACCGGGGTTCCGTGTCACTTCTGAAGTTTCGGCAGCGCTGCTTAGCCGCATGTACGTGCGGCGGCAGTTGTTGGCAGTGCTGGGGTTGGTGCCTGCCAAGTGGGCTGGGGAACGGTTCGGCTTACCGAGCGGTAGAGCCGCCACACAGGCGGTTATCGATCTGTTTGATCGAATGGGCTTGAAACTGATCCGTGCGCGCAACAACCGAAAGGCAAAAATGGGTGCCACAACTGGCATAGAAACCTTAGGTGGTTACGTGGGTTGTGGCACCCATCGGGGCATTGTCGATGTCACGACCTGGTACGTCGTAGATTCGGACTCATGGTCCAGAACTGCAGAGCTTGCCGCTCGCCGAAATTCCCGCCGCGTGCTTGATGCAGTTCCGCACGAGTCAGAAGACGAACGTTATTGGAATGGTGTGCTCTGCGAAATCATGGCCCACGCGCTGAGTGCCGATGAGGCTGCGCAACTGATCCTGGCCAAGGGCCGAAATCAACTAGAAAGCAAGGCGCGCAGGGATCACAAGGGACGCACCTACGGCGGCAGGGTAGCGATACTCTGGTTCCGAAGCATCTACGCACCTGATTGGTGCCCGCAAGCTGCGTGAGGTAGACTCGTAGAACTGTCTTAATCAATCCGCAAGGAGACCCTAGGAATGGATTCTTCAGCTTTTACGGTAAAACCTGTGCCAGATATTACAGCAGGACAGCTGTTTTACATGTCTGGGGGCTGGTGGCTTAAAGCAGTAACACAAGGACAGGAACCGGTGCAGGGTGCGATGTGCGTCGTAGGCCCCGAACAAGGTCAATGGGACTGCACCGCAGAGCAAACTGTCATAACTATCGCCGATGGCTGGGAATGGTTTGCCGACGTATCTAAACCTATAGCTCCCGTAGCTGGTATGGCGCCCGCTGGTAGCTTAGGGTTGATGACGGGCACGCTGTTAGTAGTGGGTTTTCAGTGTGCAATCCGTTTAGACCATGCAACGTTGCATTACGTACAGGGCGGCGTCAAAGCGCTTCACTTTCGGAACTGGAGCGCAATGGTTCGAAGGCTTGACGGCAGCAAGAACGCCGATGATTTATTCAACGTGGTTAACGCGGGCGACTGAGCGTGACAACGCTTGGAGCGAGCCGCGCCAAACTGTGAAGCTGGGTGCCGTCGTGGTGTATCCGGTGGAGCAGCTGGAAGCGTGGGAGCGGCGGCAGCTGCACACCCCCACTGCATAGGCATCCCCCCCCCCTGCCCTAGACCTTGCAGGTGCCGGGGGCGGGGGTGCCTGGTCGATCGATTCCTTCGATGCATTCGCGATCGATCGACCGCGCGTGATCGCGCTGGCTGCCTGCGTGGCGATGCGGGCGCCTTGAACTGATCGCGCTGAGTGGCTGGTCGGTGATCGCTGCTGCGCATGCTGACCTATTCAATTCCGATATGGCGCACACCCCTGGCATGCGTGCAGCAGCATGGCCGCCCACCTCGCATCCCTGTCGGCCCGGCCGTGGGGTGTCTGACCCGTCTAAACCTGAACGACGCAACGCGAGCCGTTCAGTTTCGGGCCGATGTGAAGGCAAATGTAAAGAAATCGTTAGGGTCCTCTCTGAGGGGGTGGCACTGTGGGGCAGGTTGACCCGCCAGATTTACGGTGTGGCTGGCCGCTGAAAACCGTTTTTCTGTTCATACATCGGACGATTTCAATGAATTCCGCTCATGTATGAAATGCAAGCGCAGCAAGTCTTGTGCGGTAATCGCGCATCCGAAAAAGTACACCGGCCAGTGTAAAGATAATCAAAAAATCAGCGGCCCCACACGCCCCGCTGCGCCCATCTGCGCCGGGTTGGCACCTACCCCACCTGCCAGCCGCCGCAAGCCCGCCACACGCCCGCGCTGGCGGCTGCGCAGGGATGCGTCGATGCCAAGCCCCTCCCCTGTCGGGCCGCTGTTGCTCGTCGTGGTCGCGGAAATCCAGCCGGTGGAACGCAGCCACTAACGCGGCGCACGATTCGACACATCACCTACCTAGAAACACCCAAAACCGCATGACCACTTCACTTACCAGCATTCTCGAAAACGCTCGCAACCAGTCGGGCGCCAAAGTCCATTACGACGCGAACGACAACGTGCGCGCCGCCTACAAGACCGGCACCGCTGTCGCTGGCGAAATCTCACTGCTCGGACCTGTTCCGGCCAATCTCGCAACTTATTTCCGCGAAGACGGCACGCTGCGCGAAACCCCCGCCGGCCGGCCGAGTGTCAGCAGCTTCCTACTCGATCCTCTCACCATCGCCGCAGCGCACAGCCGCGCCGCTGTCGCCGGTGCACATCTGCTGATCCGCGAGGACGCCATTGCGCCCCGTCCGATCGGCGCCGGCCCTGATCTGCCGGTGATGCAGCGCGAGACCAGCGGGTTTAGCGTCATCAAGCCTATGCAGCTCGCCGTGGTCGCAGATGGGGCGAACGCCGCTGTATCGACCGCCTTGCCCGTCTGGTCCGCGACCGTCGATTGGGACTCGGAAGCGACTAGCCCCCCTTTCGGCGCGGCGTTCCGCATCGAGCGTGCCGACTACCGCCGCCGCGCCCTGGATGGCAGCCTGGATGAACTGCTTTCTGCATCGATCCTGGCTGGCGTCGGCCGTGCTGCCGACGTGGCGCTGCTGTCTGCGTTGAGTGCCGCAAGCCTGGCCAATTTCAGCCTGGCAGCTGCTGCCGCACAGGGTCTGCGCTTCGCTGACCTGGCTGCCCTGATCGGCACCAGCGCCACCGGAGCCACTGTTGGCCAGGACGGTGTGCTGCGCGCTGCCGGTGTCGCCGCTGAACTGACCGACGCCACTGCGGGCACGTTCGTGGGTGCGTTCAACCAGGCGGCTGTGATCCTCGACCGTGAGGTGCGTGTTGTTGCCGATCGCCACTCCCTGGACGGCGAATTGCTAGTAACGGTTTTCACAAGCGCCGCAGCCCTGGTTCCGCGTGCAGGTGTGTTCTTCAAGGTCGCTGCCTAATCATGGCCGCGACCAATCCAGTTCAGCGGCAGCAGGGTTCCGATTCACCCCTGCTGCCAACGAAAGCGGGGGCCGCTCGCGGCTCCCGCACCCTATTCGAACGCCTGACATCGGCCTGGCACGCGCTGACTGCCGATGAAACTCCGCTGCCCGATCCTGCTGGCGTGTTCGCCTGGTCGATGGCCGAGATTGCCGGCGCCAATTTCACCCGCATGGCCGATGACGATGATGGCCCGCGCGTGGCCATCCATCTACCCCTGATCGGCAACCCGATGTGGCGCGCCAACGCGGAAAGCGAGCCCGAAATCGAGCGCCGCATCCGCAAGGCATGGCCGGAATTGGAGTCCGGCCAGGTGCGCAAGCTCATGGCCCACGTGGCGGCCCGCGTGCGTGCGGCGCTGATCCAGCCCGTCCGTGGCGATGACCAGGAAGAGCATGGCCCGCGCGGATCGTATGTAAATCGGTGGCGCGCATGATCGAGCTTTTATCCATCGCCGCCATGCTGGTGGCCAGTGAATGCCCGAGCGCCGAAATGCTCGCTGCCTGGAAGGCCAGCCGCTCCGCCACCATCCCGGCGGAAATCCCCTGCGCACCGGCACCGATGCGCACAAAATCCCGCGCGGCGATCGTTCGCGAATTGCGCCGCGGCTCGACGCCGATCGACAACGGCCGCAGCATCATGGATCGCGCACGCAGTGGGCGATGATTCCGCGCCGGTTTCGGACTGGCTTTTGCCGCAGGTGTTCCGCGACCTGATCGAAGTCGTAGGTCGCGACGCCGCGTTCCGCCTGGCCGGTCATGCGCTCTCGAACGCCGTGAAGCGTAAGGGCCGCGGCCTGGTGGGCTACTTGTATGTGCCGGCGAACAGCTGGGCGCCTACCCATGCCACGTATACCGCGCTCATCGGTGCCGATGCCACTTCCAAGCTGATGCGGGCCTTCGGTGGTGACCAGCTTGAAATCAACCTGCCGGGATCGTGGCTTGACGCAAGACGAAACGCCTTGATCATTCAAACATGGAAGGCAGCGGACCAGCGTCATCTGACAACAGGGATGGTTGGGTGGCTCTTCCAAATCTCAGGAAGGCAGGTCCAGAACATCGTGCGAGGCATCCCACGTGCAGCAGCATGATTTGATCACCGGCAGCCAGGCCGCGCGCATTGCCGGGATATCCCGCACACAAGTGGGGAGGCTCGCTGCGTCTGGTGATTTCCCCGCTGCGGTCAAATTTTCTGCGCGCATCATCCTGTGGAATCGCGTTGAAGTGCAGGCGTGGGCAGACTGGTACCGCGAACAAGACGCGCCAGATCCTGTCGATGATGAGTAAAGCTAAATCAACATCTCCTGCCACGGCCTTCGTTGCGTCAGGGTTCCCGACCCACCTTTCAGGCGCATTCGGAACACGGAAAAGAACACGGAAGCCAAAAACCCAAATCCCGGATTTTTCTTTAAAATCAGGAAATTACGCCACCTTTGTGGCGGAGAGAGTGGGATTCGAACCCACGGAAGGTTTGACCCTTCGCCGGTTTTCAAGACCGGTGCCTTAAACCGCTCGGCCATCTCTCCGATGCTGCTGGTGCGTGCGCCAACGGCCTTGGTCGCTCGCACGAGCGCCACCATGCAGTGCAGGTGGCGCTGAGGTGGTGACCGCCAAACTGCTTGGGGCTGCCACCGCCGGGATCACTCCCGGGCGCGCATTCTCGCATGCCCGGGCCGGTTTGCCCACGCGTCGGCGTTGGCTCAGCCGGCTTCGGCCACCACCAGGCGCGGGGCCGCTGCGGCGGTGGCGCGCTTGAGCTTTTCCGCCAGTTCGGCGCAGTTGCCGCCGCAATCCAGGCGCGAGCGCTCGATTTCCTGCGGCAGGTGTTCGGCCAGGAAGTCGATGAACACGCGCACGGCCGGCAGCAGGCCGCGGCGCGAGGCGAATACGGCGTGGCAGATGCCTTGCGGCAGCGACCAATGCGGCAGCACCACTTCCAGTTCGCCATTGCGCACCGCTTCGGCGCACACCGTCTCCGGCAGCATGGTGATGCCGAAACCGTCGCGCGCCATCGATTGCAGCAACGGGAAGTCAAAGCCGGCCAGCCGCGGCTGCAGGTCCACGCGGCGCATCTCGCCGTTGGGGCCGTGCAGTTCCCAGCGCTGGTGCGCTTCGTCCTCGCTGGTGCTCATGGTGGTGTGGTTGGCCAGCTCGCCCGGGTCTTTCGGACGCCCGGCGCGGTCCAGATACTTGGGGCTGGCAACCAGCAACTCCTGCACCTGGCCAAAGCTGCGCATCACCAGGCTGCCGTCGTCATCCAGCCGCGAACGCACGCGCAAGGCGACGTCGTAGCCTTCGTTGATGACATCGACGCGGCGATTGCTGATATTGAGCTGCAGCCGCACCTTCGGGTATTTGCCGAGGAATTGCGGCAGCAGTTTCGGTAACTGGATCTGTGCCAGCGACACCGGCACGCTCACGCGCACCAGGCCGCGTGGCTCGGCGCTGAGGCGGTCCACCACCTCGCGCGCGGCTTGCGCCTCAGCCAGCATGGTTTGCGCATGCCGGTGCACGCTGGTGCCGACGTCGGTCACCGCGAAACGGCGCGTGGAGCGCTGCAACAGGCGCACGCCCAGGTCGGTTTCGAGTTGGCTGATGCGGCGGCTCAGACGCGATTTGGGAATCCCCAGCGCGCGCTCGGCAGCCGCAAAGCCGCCGTGGTCCACCACCATCGCGAAGTAGTACAGGTCATTCAGGTCGTGCATGGCGCAGGTATCCATGGATAGAACGATGCGCGATATTTAACCACCTTTATCCCAATCGAGCAACGAACGTGTCCGGCGTCACGCCTTGCGCCGCCCGCCTCAAATGCCAACGGGGCCGTCACCGGCCCCGTTGGGTTACGAACACTTTTGGGTCACTGCGTCGAACGTCGTTGCTCATGCATCGCTAGCGCCCGCTTGGGCCGGCCGAACGCTGCGGCAGCCGCGTGACTACCAGCTATCTAATGCCCTCACGACTCCGCAGCCACACGGCTGCGCAGCAGTCCAATGACGCTCAGCCAATCCGCTCCAGCCCGCCCATGTACGGGCGCAGTGCGTCCGGCACGTCAATCGAGCCATCGGCGTTCTGGTAGTTCTCCATCACTGCGATCATTGCGCGGCCCACGGCGGTGCCGGAGCCGTTGAGCGTGTGCAGCAGCTCCGGCTTGCCGCTGGCCGGATTGCGCCAGCGTGCCTGCATGCGCCGCGCCTGGAAATCACCACAGTTGGAGCACGAAGAGATCTCGCGATAAGTCGCCTGCGAGGGCAGCCACACTTCCAGGTCGTAGGTCTTGATCGCCGAAAACCCCATGTCGCCGGTGCACAGCAGCACCTTGCGATACGGCAGGCCCAGTTTTTCCAGCACCACTTCGGCGCAGCGCGTCATGCGCTGGTGCTCGGCCTCGCTGTCTTCCGGGCTGCACGCGGTGACCAGTTCCACTTTCTCGAACTGGTGCTGGCGGATCATGCCGCGGGTGTCGCGGCCACCGCTGCCCGCTTCGGCGCGGAAGCACATCGAATGGGCGGTCATGCGCAGCGGCAGGCGCTCGGCGTCGACGATGGCATCGCGCACGATATTGGTCAGCGGCACTTCGGATGTGGGAATCAGATAACGCTTCGAATCGCCCACTTCGGTCTGGAACAGGTCGTCTTCGAACTTCGGCAACTGGCCGGTGCCGCGCATCGAATCGGCGTTGACCAGCAGCGGCACGTTGGTTTCTTCGTAGCCATGCTCGCCCACATGCAGGTCAAGCATGAATTGCGCCAGCGCACGGTGCAGGCGGGCGATCGGGCCACGCAGCACGGTGAAACGCGCGCCGGACAACTTGGCTGCGGTTTCGCCGTCCAGCCAGCCGTGCGGCGCGCCGAGTTCGACATGATCCTTGACCGCAAAATCGAACTGCCGCGGCGTGCCCCAGCGCGCCTGCTCGACGTTCTCGCTCTCGTCCTTGCCCGCGGGCACATTGGCGGCCGGCAAGTTGGGAATGCCCAGTGCAATGCCTTCCAGCTGCGCGCGGATGACATCCAGTGCGTCTTCCGATGCCTTGAGCTCATCGCCAAAGCCGGCCACTTCGGCCATCAACGCCGCCACGTCTTCGCCCTTGGCCTTGGCCTGGCCGATCGCCTTGGACTTGGAATTGCGTAGGCTCTGCAGCTCCTGCGTGCGCACCTGGATCCGCTTGCGCTCGCTCTCCAGCGACTCCAGTTCCGCAGTGTTCAAGTCGAAGCCGCGCGTGCTGCGCAGGCGCTCGGCAAGGTCGGCGGGATGTTGGCGAAGCAGGGCCGGATCTAGCATCGGAGGATCGTTTTTGGTGGGAGCCGGGGATTATCGCCTGTTCCGACAGTCGCTGCGATCGATTCACCGATGCTATGCCAGAATCGGCCTGATCCTTCAGGTGAGCCCTATGCCCGCGCCCCGCCCTGCGTCCGATCGCCACATCGTTCTGCGTCTGCCCCGCCACACCCTGAAAATTGCCGGTATCGCGTTCGTCGCGGGCCTGCTGCTGTTCCTGCTGGTCTGGGCCACCGGGCGCAAGGACTTCTACAAGGCCTCGCCCGCACAACCAACCGCTGGCGCACCCGCCGACACCATCCAGCCGCTGCCGGCGCCGTTACCGGCGCAGGATGGCTCCATCGAGATGCCGCAGGCCAAGCCGCCCGAAGACGCGCCCGCTCTGGTGGAAACCGCCCCGCCTGCGCCGCCCGCACCGGCCCCGCTTCCCGAAGACGCAGTACCCGGTGCACCTGGCGCCCCGACCAGCGCCGCGCCCGTTGCAGGCGGTGATCGGCCGGTGCCGATGCAGGGCCAGATGCCGCCGCCACGCTATCCCGCAGCGGCGCTGCGCCGTGGCGATGCGGGCGATGTGGTGGTGCGCGTTGACGTGGATGCCGCCGGCAACCCTGGCGGCGTGGCGCTGGTGCAGCGCAGTGGCTCGCGCGATCTGGACCGCGCCGCGATGGAGGCGGTGCGTCGCTGGCGCTTCCACCCGGCCCAGCGCGGCGGCCAGCCGGTGGCTGGCAGTATCGATATCCCGTTCGAGTTCAAGCCCGCTCAGTAAGCTGAACCTCGCCCGGTCGCCGACCGGGATGTGAAGGCGTCGCCTTAGCTGCGCCTCAGGCAAGGCCGACCAGACTGTGGGTGTCATCCCAAAGATGCGCCCGGAGGTTGGCCATGTCCTTCACATCACAGTCTTCATCCCACCACGCCACACCGCTGCCGCGCGACGCAGGCCGCCGCGTGCGTGATCACGAAAGCGACGGTGCCTCGCCCTGGTTGTGGGCGACCGTGCTTGCCGTGCTGGTGGTCGTTCCCAGTTGGTGGTGGGCGCGGCATAGCGACGAATCGCTGGCAACTGATGCTCCAGCGCCGATGGCGCGCCAGGTCCTGCCCGCGTCCGATGCGCCACGTGAGGCAATGATGATTCCGCATCTGCCGGTGCGCCCGCCGATCAGCAGCCAGGAGCCGCAACCGCTGCCCGGCAACGCGATGCCTAATTACCCCTCGCAGGCTCTGCAGGATGGCAGCGCCGGCAGCCGCATCGCGCGGCTGCAGTTGGATGTACAGGGCCGCGTCAGCGCGGTGACCATCGTGGAGCGCCAAGGCAGCCCGGATCCGCGCCTGGACGAAGCCGTGGTGGAAACGCTGCGTCAGTGGCGCTTCGAGCCTGCGCTGCGTGACGGCCATGCGGTCGTCAGCAGCGTGCAGGTGCCGGTGGAATTCACGGACGCGCGCTGAGCCCGAACCCGGCGCCCTGCGCCAGGCTGTCGAAGCCTGGGAACGAGGTGGCCACGTTCGCCACGTCGTTGACCTGCACCGTCCCGGTGGACAGCTGGCCTGCGATGGCAAACGCCATTGCAATGCGGTGATCGCCGTGGCTCTCGATGACGCCGCTGCCCAGCGTGCCGCCGTGGATGGTGGCGCCGTCCGGGGTTTCGTCCACCACAATGCCGAGCGCGCGCAGGCCGGTGGCCATCGCGGCAAGGCGGTCGGATTCCTTGACGCGCAATTCCGCCGCACCACTGACGACCGTGTCGCCGCGCGCCGCAGCTGCTGCGACAAACAGCGCCGGGAACTCATCGATCATGTCCGGCACCAGCGCTTCGGGAATCTGCGCGCCCCGCAGCGGGGCATAGCGTACGCGCAGGTCTGCCACCGGCTCACCGCCGTGTTCGGCGTGATTGTCTTCCACGATATCGGCGCCCATCAGCCGCAGGGCGGCCAACAGGCCAGTGCGCCGCGGATTCAGTCCTACCGCACGCAAGGTCACGTCCGAGCCGGGAATGATGCTGGCGGCTACGATGAAAAACGCTGCCGATGAAAAATCTGCCGGCACCGCGATATCGGTCGCGCGCAAACGCTGTCCGCCACGCAGACGCGCCTGGCCAGGAGAAAACGCGATCTCCACGCCGAATGCGGAGAGCATGCGTTCGGTGTAGTCGCGCGTGGGATGCGGCTCACTCACCGAGGTCTCACCCGCTGCATACAACCCGGCCAGCAGCACGGCCGATTTGACCTGCGCACTGGCCACCGGCGAGGCAAACGTAATGCCTTGCAGCGCCTGGCCACCGTGCACTTGCAGCGGCGGCGTGCCATCCGATTCGGTTTCGATACGTGCACCCATCTGCGCCAGCGGGCCGGTGACGCGGCGCATGGGCCGCTTGGACAACGACGCATCGCCCACCAGCACGCTGTCGAACCGCTGCGCCGCGAGCACGCCGGCCAGCAAGCGCATGCCGGTGCCGGCGTTGCCACAATCCAGCGGCCCCTGCGGCGGCTGTAGGCCGTCCACACCGACGCCATGCACGATGCGCTGCGACGCCGACGGCGTTTCAATGCGTACGCCCAGCTGGGCAAAGATCGCCGCGGTGGAGCGCGTGTCTTCGCCCTCCAGAAAGCCGTCGATCTTCGAGATGCCATCCGCCAGTGCGGCGAACATCACCGCGCGGTGCGAAACCGACTTGTCGCCGGGAATGGTCAGGCTGCCCTGCAGCGCAGTGCCGCGCTGTGCGATCCAGTGTTGCGTGCTGTTGCTCATGCGAATGATCCGATTGCGACGGCATCGCTGCGGTCAGCAATGCATTTGGGAAGGAAGACGGTGTAGAGACAGGTGCCGCGTCAGGGCCGACGCGGCGCCGCAGCCGATGCGCTGCTCAGGGAATGGCGACCGGATACGAGCCCAGCACCTTGATCTGTGCCGAATGCGCTTCCAGTTCGGCCAGTGCCTGTTTCATCGACTCGTCCTCCACATGGCCGGCCAGGTCGATAAAGAAGCCGTATTCCCACTTGGCTTGATGCGACGGCCGCGACTCGATGCGGTTCATGCTGATGCCATGCCGCGCGAACGGGCTGAGTACATCGAACAACGCGCCCGGCTTGTCGTGGATGAACACCAGCACCGAGGTCCGATCGTGCCCGGACGATGGAAAAATCTGCCGGCCGATCACCAGAAAGCGCGTGGTGTTGTCGTCGTCGTCCTCGATCGATTTCATGATGACTTTTTTCAAGCCATACACGTGCGCGGCGCTTTCGCCACCGATGGCCGCCGCGTCCTCGGCATTACGCGCACGGCGCGCGCCTTCGGCATTGCTGGAGACCGCAATCTTTTCCACCTTGGGCAAGTGCGAACGCAGCCAGCCGGCGGTCTGCGCAAACGACTGCGAATGCGCGTAGATGCGTTCGATGTCTTCCAGGCGCCCGTTGCGCGAAAGCAGGTACTGATGCACACGCAACTCGACTTCGCCGCAGATCTTGAGGTTGGAGGTGAGGAACATGTCCAGCGTGACCTGGATCGTGCCCTGGCCGGAATTTTCTACCGGCACCACGCCGAAATCGGCATTGCCGGCTTCCACTTCCTGAAACACTTCTTCGATGGTCGCCATCGGCAGACCCACCGCCGACCGGCCGAAATGCTTGAGCACCGCCTGCTGGCTGAAGGTGCCTTCCGGGCCGAGATACCCGATCTTCAGCGGCTCCTGCTGCGCAAGGCACGCAGACATGATTTCGCGGAACACATGCACCAGCACTTCATCGCTGAGTGGTCCTTCGTTGCGGTCCACCACCATGCGCAGCACCTGCGCTTCGCGCTCGGGGCGGTAGTAATCCACCGCCGCTGCCAGCTTGCCCTTGGCCTTGCCGACCTGATGCGCGAAGTTGGCGCGCTCGGCGATCAACGCCTGGATGCCACGGTCGATCTCGTCGATCTTGGCACGCACATCGGCCAGCACTGGGGCAGCGGTTGCCAGTGGCTTGGCGCTGTCCTTGCCAGCCAACTTGGTGGCTTTCTTGCTGCTGGCCTTGGTAGCCGACTTGGCGGTGCCGCCAGCGGCGTTGGTGTTCTTGGGCTTGGGAGCCATCGGGGGGCTTTCCTTCAATAAAACGGCGCACTGCGCCAGCGCGGCAATGCCGCGGTTGTGGGGGACTCAGCCGTGGCGCTGCTGGAAATCGTGCATGAAGGCCACCAGTGCCTGCGCACCGGCCACCGGCATGGCGTTGTACAGCGAAGCGCGGATCCCGCCCACGGCCTTGTGCCCCTTCAGCGCGAGCAAGCCGGCCGCCTTGGATTCGCTGACGAACAACGCATCGAGCTGCTCATCGCCCAGGAAAAACGGGATATTCATGCGCGAACGCACCGTCGGCATCACCTGGTTGCGATAGAAGCCACCGGAGCCATCGATTGCGCCGTACACCAACGCGGCCTTTTCGGCATTGCGCTGCGCGAATGCGGCCACCCCACCCTGCTCGAGCATCCATTTGACGGTGAGCCCGAGCAGATACCAGTTCCAGGTAGGCGGCGTGTTGAGCATAGAATCGCGCGCCACGTGCGAGGCGTAATTGAAGATGTCTGCACGCGGTTGGCCGGCACGCTCGAGCAATTCGCGGCGCACGATCACCACCGAAATACCCACCGGGCCCAGATTCTTCTGCGCGCCGGCATAGATCAGGCCATAGCGCCTGATGTCCAGCGGCTCGGAGGCGATCGACGAACTGAAGTCGGCAAACAGCGGCAAGGTGCCCACGTCCGGCGTGTCGCGGAACTCGACCCCGTGAATGGTTTCGTTGGCAGTGATGTGCACGTACGCGGCGTGCGGCGACAGCGTCCAGCTCGCGACCGGCGGAATGTCGACATAACCGCCGGGCTGGCCATCGGCGGCCACGCGCACATCCACATACGGCGTGGCCTGCTTGATCGCGGTCTTGCCCCAATGGCCACTGACCACGTAATCGACTGCTTGGCCAGGCGCGGCGAAATTCAGCGGCAACAGCGCCTGGATGGTGGTCGCGCCACCGGAGGTGAACAGCACCGCGTAGTCGTCGGGAATCGACAACAGCGTGCGCAAGTCTGCCTCGGCGGCGGCGGCCACCGCCATGAAGTCGGCGCTGCGGTGGCTGATCTCCACGATCGAGGCACCCACGCCGTTCCACTCGACCATCTCTTCCTGCGCTTGCCGCAGGACCGATTCCGGCAATGTCGCAGGGCCGGCACTGAAATTGAACGCGCGTGTCATGGCACACCTTGTCGAGCTAGCCTCTTAGTATGCCGCAGCGCATCCGCGTTGGCAGCGCCGACAAACGGTTGCACCTGCATCCTTTTGACCCTGCGCCGCGTAGTCTGGAGACCTGGAGCAGAACTTTCGTCCTGGTCCGTTAGTCTCACCTTGCAGCCACTGCCTGGAGCCTGCCATGTCACTTCGCGATGCCTTGAAGACGCCGTCCAGCGAGATCACCGATGAGGCCGTTTATCGCGACCGGCGGCGCTTGCTGCAGTTGTTTGCGCTGACGCCTGCGTTGAGCGTGGCCGGGTGCGCCGAGGCCGATCCGCCGCCTCCGCCGAAGACCGTGGTGACGCCTGCGCAAGCGCGCAGCGGCTTCCGCACCGCTGAGGAACTCACCCGGCTGGAAGATGTCACCAGCTACAACAATTTCTACGAGTTCGGCACCGATAAGACCGACCCGTCCAAGGCGGCCAAGACACTCAAGCTGTCGCCGTGGTCGGTGAAGGTCAGTGGCGAGTGCGAAAAACCCGGCAGCCTGTCGCTGGACGAGTTGCTCAAGGGCATCAGTGCCGAAGAACGCATCTACCGGCTGCGCTGCGTTGAAGGCTGGTCGATGGTGATCCCGTGGACGGGCGTGCCGCTCGGCGAAGTGCTCAAGCGCTTTGCCCCCACCTCCAAGGCCAAGTACGTGGCCTTTACCACGCTGGCCGACCCGCAACAGATGCCCGGCGTACGCTACCGCTCGATCAACTGGCCGTACCGCGAAGGCCTGCGCATTGACGAGGCCATGCATCCGCTGACGCTGCTCGCCACCGGGCTCTACGGCAAGCCGCTGCCGCAGCAGAACGGTGCGCCGCTACGGCTGGTGGTGCCGTGGAAGTACGGCTTCAAGAGCATCAAGTCGATCGTGGAGATCCGCTTTGTCGAGAAGATGCCCGAAACCGCCTGGCACGACCTGCAGCCGTCCGAGTACGGATTCTTTTCCAACGTCAATCCAGCCGTGGATCATCCGCGCTGGAGCCAGAAGACCGAGCGCCGCATTGCCGGCACCGCCAGCAAGCTGTTTGCCGAACGAATTGCGACCAAGCCCTTCAACGGCTACGCCGACCAGGTCGCCTCGCTGTACGCGGGGATGGATCTGAAGAAGTGGTTCTAGGGACGCAACGCCCAACGTGACATCCACCCGTTGTCTGTAGGCGCGCACCCGGGCGCGATGGCTTTCCCGGAACTGCCTCTCGCGCCCGAGTGCGCTCCTACGACAACCAACGCATCGCGGCTGCGATGCGTCGCTTCATCTTCGAGATCGCATGGCCAAGAAATCCGTTTCCGTGATCGCTGCCAAGACCGCCGTGCATGCCGCCGTGCTCGCGCCCATTGCACTGCTGGGCTGGCAGTTCTGGCAGGTGTGGCAGCAAGGCAGCGATGCACTGGGCGCCGACCCGGTGGCCGAGATCGAGCATCGCACCGGGCTGTGGGCGCTGCGGCTGCTGCTGATCACCCTGGCCATTACGCCGCTGCGGCAGCTGACCGGCCAGGCGGTGCTGATCCGCTTCCGCCGCATGCTCGGCCTGTATGCGTTTTTCTATGCCAGCGTGCACCTCACCGCTTACCTTTGGCTGGACCTGCGCGGGTTCTGGACACAGATTTTTGAAGAGATCGTCAAACGCCCGTACATCACGGTCGGCTTCACCGCCTGGCTGCTGTTGGTGCCATTGGCGATCACCTCGACTCAAGGCTGGATGCGGCGGCTCAAGCGCAACTGGGGCCGGCTGCACATGCTGATCTATCCGATCGGGTTGCTGGCCGTGCTGCACTTCTGGTGGCTGGTCAAATCCGATATCCGCGAGCCGGCGCTGTATGCCGGCATCCTGGCGTTGCTGCTGGGGTGGCGCGTGTGGAAACGGCTCAGCGCGCGCCGAACCACAGCAAGGCACTCAGCGCCGCCGCCAACAACACCGCGCTGAGCAGCAGCCACGGCCAGCGGGCCACCTTTACCGGCGCTCGGGTCGGGGCTTCGCTCACGCGCGGCAACGGTTGCGGGTCGCTCTCGGGCACATGCCAGGTGGCGTCGTGCTGGATCTTGGGCACTTCCACCACGAAACGGTGGCGCGCGTCGAACACGACCTGATCACCGGCTTGCAGCCAGCCGTCGCGCACCTGCACGCCGTTGATCCAACTGCCCTCTTCCGAGCCGAGATCGCGGATCAGCACCCGGTCGCCATGCCGTTCCAGGCGGGCATGCTGGGCGGCGAAGGCCGGGTCGTCGATGACGATGTCCGTCGCCGGGTCGCTGCCGACCAGCCGCGAACGGTCCAGCGTGAAACTGCGCCCGTGATGGCGACCTCCCAGGCCACGCAGCAGCAGGCAGACTTCGCTCAGGCCGGCATCGTCGTCCTGGATGTCGTTGGCCGGTGCGCTGGACGGCGCACTGCGCAACAGCATCTCCACGCCATCGGCATACAACGCGTCGCCGGCACGCAACAACGCCATGCGCCGCACCGGCCGCCCGTTGACGTGGATGCCGCGAATGCCGTTGGCCACCTGCAGCCAGAGACCGCGCTGATCCAGGCAGAACTGCGCCAACAGCAACGCCCCCTGGGCATCGTCGACGATCCGCACGCTGCCGGAGGCATGGCGTACGATCCGGTGGACGCCGGGCTGGAGAGAATGATCCGGCTGCTGCCGGTGGGTGAAATGAACTTGCAGATCGCGCACCCGCCGCAGCCTAGCAGGTTTGCCCGCAGCCCCATAGCGCATACCGCCGCACTTGGAGCGCGCCCCGCACATGCGCACAATGCGCGCTCCATCGCATGACTTCAGGAACCCATGTCCAGTATCGATATCCGCCACGACCATTCCAGAACGCCGGCGCAGGCCCGTGCGGCGATCGAGGAGGCGGCACGCAAGCTGACCGATCGTTACGGCATCGCTTCGCACTGGGAAGGCGACACCTTGCGCATCGCGCGGGCGGGCGTGGATGGGGCGATCAATCTGCTGCCGCAGCAGGTGCATGTCACCGCTGAGCTGGGCTTTTTGTTGTCGGCCATGCAGCCGATGGTCGAGTCCGAGATCCGCCGCCTGCTGGCTGAAAAGCTGGCCTGATCCAGCCCCAGGCTTCAGCCGCAAGTCACCTGCGCCACAGCCTGCGGGCGGATGCTTGATGGATGCTTCACCTGGCCGATGCATAGCCGGCACTAGGGTGATGCAACGTCAGTCCGCAACCGACAGGAGCATCGCATGACGACCGGATACGATCAGAACGGCAACCGCGGCAACGCGGCCCATGGGTTCCAGGCGCAGGCCGAACAGGTGTCGCGCCGGCTCGGCGAATCGGCGCAGACCGTCTGGCTGGCCGGGCTCGGCGCCCTGGGCCGTGTGCAGAGCGAAGGCAGCAAACTATTCGACTCGCTGGTACGCGAAGGCGCCGCGTACGAACGCAGCGGCCAGCGCAAGGCCGCCGCCAGCGCAGACGAATTACGCGAGGAAGTGGAAACCCAGTTCGAGCAGGCGCGCGATACCGCGGTGCGTGGCTGGGACCGGCTGGGCAAGGCCTTCGACGAACGCGTCAAGGGCGTGCTGCGCACCCTCAACATCCCCGAGCAGGACGAGCTGGAAAACCTGCGTCGCGAGGTGGAGTCGCTCAAGGCACAGGTACGCGCGAACACGGCTGCGACCAAGCGGGCCAACCGCACCGCCAACCAGGCCGCACAGGCGGCCAGCAGCGACACCGCGCCTGGCACCGCAACGCCGGGCAGTGGTCCCGCAGCTACGCACACTGCGGCCTTTGACGGCAAATAAACCCTGCACAACTGGATTGTTGCAAAGCAGCATGGTTTTTTAGACAATCGGGAAGACCCGCCAGTCCTGCAACACGAAGTCCGTTTGCTCCCCTCCCCTCACGGCTTCGGACTGGCGGGTCTTTCGCTGCCTGGGTCACGGCTCGTGCATTCACCGACCGCGATCCATTGACGAATCTGCCGCGAAGGATTCTTCTAAGCGCACTGCTTCGCTAGACGCGCCATTGCTTCGCTAGATACTCATGTCCCATTGGATGTTGGCGCTTGTGGCTGCACTCCTGCTCTGGTTGGCGGTGAGTGGCTATCTCTGGTTCGTGCGCCGACGCGCCAACGAACTGACCGAAGGCGTACGCGCGCTGGCCGCGATGCATTGGCGCGACTTTTCCGCCGTGGTGCTGCGGGTGCTGCAGGACCAGCGCGGCTGGCAGCCCACCCAGTTGCCGCAGGACGGCCTGCCCACTGCCGAATTCATGATGCAGACCGAGCACGGCACCCGCCTGGTGGCCTGCAAACACGGACGTGGGTATCGCATCGGCGTGGCTGCGGTGAACGAGCTGGGTGCGATGGCCCGCCTGGCTGGTGCCAATGGCGGGGTGATGGTCACCGAAGGCCGCATGGAACGTGAAGGCATGGCCGCGGCCGACAAGCAGTCCATCGAGGTGCTGGATGGCGCGCGGCTGTGGCCGCTGCTCAAGCCCTACCTGCCCGGCGATATCGAAACCGGCGTGGTCGGCGCGGCCAGGCGCCGGGCGATCCGCCACACCGTGATTGCCGGCGCAGCGGCGGCAACGCTGGGCGTGGTGATGGCAGTGGCTTTGCAGCCGGCCGAGGTGCCGCCCGCCCAACCACTACCGCGCACGTCAGCACCGCTGAGTCCCGCACCAGGTGCAGCATCGGCTGCTCCACCGGCTGTTGCGCCGGCTCCGGCATCGGCCGCACAGGCAGCGACGTCGACTCCACCGGCCATGCCGGTCGCCGCCGGCGATGAGCCGGACCTCGCCACGTTGCAGGGCTACCAGCGCGAAGTCTCCAAGGCATTGGCGCAGACGCCGGGACTGGTGCGCGGAATCTGGCTGACGCAGTTGACGCTGGCGGTGGACCGCACCGTGGACGATGCGACCGCCTGGCCGCTGATTTGCCGCGAACTGGAGCGTTACCCCTACCTGCGCACGGTGCGCGTGCAACTCAATCCGCGCGCCGGCGTCGCCGAGCCGGTGCGCTGGCGGCAGTGCACGACGATCTGAGTCGCGCGGCCTGATGCGTGCGTGCGGGCGGTGCGTTCTGCGCGAAACCCGCCAGCCGCGACCACCTCGCCCGCCGCTCGCCTTGCCCGCCGCTTCATCCAACCCGTCGATTTACTCAGTACGCACCCTGCCGCCACCGGCCGCATGCGCGCGCAAGCTCGACGTGCGCAGTGCGGAATCGCCTCAGCGCATGCCCGGCGCGAAGCGTGCAATCAGATCGTAAGACCCACCCAGGAACAGCTGCCGTACATAGGTGACCGGCTGCTCGCCGCGCCAGGTGTGCCGGTCGATGACCAAACAGGCTGCGCCATCGGCAACCTGCAGGCACCTGGCCTGGGCAGGATCGGCACTGATCGCGCTGATGCGGTGCTCGGCACGGGTCCAGGGCACGTTGCGCAATAGCCAGCTGCCGGGCGCGATGGTGTCGAATGGCTGCGCCAGCGCCTCGGGCACGGTGGTGATGTCGATGACGCGTTGCTCCAGGGCGAACGGACTGCCATCGGCCAGATGCACGCTTTCCAGTGCCAGCAATTTCCCGCGGCTGCCCAGCGCACGCTCCTGCGGCACGCGTTGCCGCGCCGCGCGCACGCGCCGCGACAGCAGCTGAAACTGGTAGACATGGCCGCGCGTGGTCATCTCCACTTCGATGTCCGGGATCGACAGCGCCACCTGCTCCAGATGCGGATGCGGCCGCGCGACGAACGAGCCAGTGCGGCGGCGGCGCTCGATCATGCCGGCGTCGGCCAGCAGGCCGAGCACCTTGTTGACGGTCATGCGCGAGCAACCGTACTGCGCCATCAATTCATGCTCGGGTGGCACGCGGTGCCCGGGCGGCCAGTCGCCACTGTGGATGCGTTGCTCCAGGTCCTGCCGGATCCGCTGATTCAAGGTTCCGGGTGTGGCGGGGGTGGCGGTGGTCACGACAGGGTCTCCGGTGAGACCTGCATTGTGCCCGCTTCGCACATCGCGCCGATCACCCGTGCAACAGCGTTTGCATGACGGCGGCAAAGCGTGCGGCGACACGTTCGCGCGCCACATGGCGGCCATCGCGCACCACCCACTGCCCGGCACGCCAGACATGCCGCACTGCGCCGGCGCGTGCGGCGAACAGCCAGCTGTCGAGCAACGCATCGTCCGTGCGTGCCAGCAGCGCCGGATGGGTGTGGTCCAGCTCCAGCAAGTCGGCCGATGCACCGACGCAGATCCCGGGCTGCCCGCTCCCCAGCGCCTGCGCCGCGCCGGCCAGTGCGCTGCTGTACAACCAGCGGCCACTGGAGGTGTCGGCGGGCGCCAGCACATTGCGCGCGCGCAGCTGCAGGCGCTGGCCGTATTCGAGCAGGCGCAGTTCTTCGGCCGCATCGATCAAGACATTCGAATCCGAGCCCACACCGAAGCGCCCGCCGCGGCTGGCGAATGCCTGCATCGGGAACAGGCCGTCGCCGAGATTGGCCTCGGTGATCGGGCACAGGCCGACCACCGCGCCACTCTTGACGATTGCGTCGAGCTCCCCCGCCTCCACATGCGTGGCGTGCACCAGGCACCAGCGCGCATCCACTGGCGCATTGGCGTACAGCCACTGCACCGGGCGCTGCCCCGACCAGGCCAGGCAGGCCTCCACCTCGCGCTGTTGTTCGGCGATATGGATGTGGATGGGGCCATCCACCAGCGGCACCAGCGCGGCGAGCTGCGTGGGCGTTACCGCGCGCAGGCTGTGCGGCGCCAGCCCGAGCACCGCGTCCGGCAGTGCGGCCAGGCTGCGCGCGCAGTCCGACAACAGCCGGGCAAAGCCGTCGATATCGTGGATCAGCCGCCGCTGCGCAGGGTTCGGTGGCACCCCACCGAAATCCGAGTGCGCGTAGAACACCGGCAACAGGGTCAGGCCGATGCCGGTGCCCGCGGCCGCCGCAACAATGCGCTCGGCCATTTCGGCGGGCTGCGCGTACGGCGCGCCGCTGACGCTGTGGTGCAGATAGTGGAATTCGCCCACGCGGGTGAAGCCGGCTTCCAGCATTTCCACGTACGCCTGCTCGGCAATGGCCTGCAGGCTGTCCGGGTCCAGCCGGTCGACGAAGCGATACATCAGCTCGCGCCAGCTCCAGAAACTGTCGCCGCTGCGCCCGCCCACTTCGGTCAGCCCGGCCATGCCGCGCTGGAAGGCATGGCTATGCAGGTTGCCCAGCCCGGGCAGCAGTACCTCGGCACGGGTATCGGTGGTGGCGGGCGTGGCCTCCGTCTGCACAGCGGCGATGCGCCCGTACGCCACGGTGATCCGCACGTCGCTGGCCCAGCCATCGGGCAACAACGCCCGGGCCGCCCACACCGCTTGCACTGATTGGTCTGCCACTGGACACCCTTGGTTGCCGACTCTATTGTATATACATATCAGACCACACAGGCCTGCGCCATGCATTGCGATGTCCTTTGGCACAACGCGCGGTTGATGACGCTGGACGCTGGCGACGGCGGCCTGGGCAGCGTGGACGATGGCGTGGTCGCCTGCCAGGACGGCACCATCGTGTACGCCGGGCCGGCAGCCGATGCGCCGCCGCTGCAGGCCACCCACACCCACGATTGCCAACGGCGCTGGATCAGCCCCGGCCTGATCGACTGCCATACCCACCTGGTGTACGCGGGCAACCGCGCCAATGAATTCGAACAACGCCTGCGCGGCGCCAGCTATGCGCAGATCGCCGCCGCCGGCGGTGGCATTGTGGCGACCGTGCGCGCGACGCGTGCCGCCGATGATGCCGCCTTGCTCGCCGCCAGCCTGCCGCGCCTGGACGCGCTACTCGCCGAAGGCGTGACCACGCTGGAGATCAAATCCGGCTACGGCCTCACGCTGGAAGACGAAATCAAGCAGCTGCGCGTCGCGCGCCAGCTCGCCACGCTGCGCCAGGTGGAGGTGGTGCCTACCTTCCTGGGCGCGCATGCGGTGCCGCCTGGCATGCAGGCACAAACCTATATCGATGCGGTGTGCCAGGAGATGATCCCGGCGGTGGCGGCGCAGGGCCTGGCCGAAGCGGTGGATGTGTTCTGCGAGCATCTGGCGTTTTCGCCGGCGCAGGCCGAACAGGTATTCGTCGCCGCGCAGGCGCACGGGCTGCAGATCAAGATCCACGCCGAGCAATTGAGCAACCAACACGGCGCCGCGTTGGCCGCGCGCTACGGTGCCTTGTCGGCGGACCACATCGAATATCTGGACCAGGCTGGAGTCGACGCAATGGCCCATGCCGGCACCGTCGCAGTGCTGTTGCCGGGCGCGTTCTACTTCACCCGCGACACCCAATTGCCGCCGATTCCCGCATTGCGCGCGGCCGGTGTACCGCTGGCCCTGGCCACTGACTGCAACCCCGGCACCTCGCCGCTGACCAGCCCGCTGCTGGCGATGAACATGGCCGCCACCTTGTTCCGCATGACGGTAGACGAATGCATCACCGGCTTCACCCGCGAAGCGGCACGTGCGCTCGGACGGGGCAACCGGCTGGGCCGGCTGCGCGCCGGCATGCAGTGCGATCTGGCGATCTGGGACATCGACGCGCCGGCCGATCTGGTCTACCGCATGGGCTTCAACCCTCTCCACACCCGCGTTTGGCGCGGGCATCCTTGCTGACCCGGAGTCGTCATGAGTGCGTCTGTTGTGTTGCAGCCCGGCCAGGTCACCCTGGCGCAGTGGCGTGCGCTGTATCGCGGTGCCGAAGTCACCCTGGACCCTGCCTGCGCGCAGGCGGTGTTGCGTAGCGCGCAGACGGTGGAGGCGATCGTGGCGCGGGGCGAGCCGGTGTACGGGGTCAACACCGGCTTCGGCAAGCTGGCCAGCGTGCGGATCGAACGCGACGATCTGCAGACCCTGCAACGCAATATCGTGCTTTCGCACGCGGCCGGTGTCGGCGACCCCACGCCGGTGCCGGTGGTGCGGCTGATGATGGCGCTCAAGCTCACCAGCCTGGCGCAGGGCGCCTCGGGAATTCAGCCCGATACCCTGGCGCTGCTGGAGGCGATGCTGCGCCAGGGCATCACGCCAGTGGTGCCGTGCCAGGGCTCGGTGGGTGCGTCGGGCGACCTGGCGCCCCTGTCACACCTGGCCGCGGTGATGATCGGCGTGGGCGAGGCCTTCGTCGGCGATCAGCGCCTGCCGGCGGCGGATGCGCTGGCCCGGGCGCAGCTGCAGCCACGCGTGCTCGGTGCCAAAGAGGGCCTGGCGCTGCTCAACGGCACCCAGTTCTCCACCGCCTGCGCGCTGGCCGGCTTGTTCGAGATCGAAACCGTGCTGCAGGCCGCGCTGGTCACCGGCGCGCTGTCGGTGGAAGCGGCCAAGGGCTCGGACACGCCCTTCGATGCGCGCATCCATGCCTTGCGCGGGCAACCCGGGCAGATCGCAACCGCGGCCGCCTTGCGTGCGCTGATGGCGGAATCGGCCATCCGCGAATCGCATCGGCTGGGCGATGTGCGTGTGCAGGATCCGTACTGCCTGCGCTGCCAGCCACAGGTGATGGGCGCGGCACTGGATGTGATGCGCCAGGCCGCGCGCACATTGGAAATTGAAGCCAATGGCGTGTCCGACAACCCGCTGGTCTTCAGCGATACCGGCGAGGCATTGTCCGGTGGCAACTTCCACGCCGAGCCGGTGGCATTCGCGGCCGACATGCTGGCGCTGGCGGTGTGCGAAATCGGCTCGATCAGCGAGCGCCGCACCGCGATGCTGGTCGACCCTGCGCTCTCGGGCCTGCCGGCGTTTCTCACCCCGCGCCCCGGCTTGAATTCGGGCTTCATGATTCCACAGGTGACCGCCGCCGCGCTGGTCTCGGAAAACAAGCAATGCGCCTACCCAGCCAGCGTCGATTCGATTCCGACCTCCGCCAACCAGGAAGATCACGTGTCGATGGCAGCGCATGGCGCACGCCGCCTGCTGGCGATGGCCGACAACGCCGCGCACGTCATCGGCATCGAACTGCTGGCCGCCGTGCAGGGCTGCGATTTCCACGCGCCGCTGCGCTCCAGCGCCGCGCTGGAAGCCGCGCGTGCACTGCTGCGTGCGCAGGTGCCCACGCTGCAGGACGACCGTTACTTCCATCCGGACATGCTGGCCGCCAGCGCGCTGGTGCGCTCGGGCGCCCTCGCCACTGCGGTGGGCATCGTACTGCCTGGCGTGGAGCTGAGCGCATGAGCCGGCCCACCGCGTCGCATCGCAGAGCGCGCGCATGAGCGCCCTGCCCGACTGGCTGCACGTGCAGCGCGGCAACGCACCGCTGCTGATCAGCTTCCCGCACACCGGCACCGACCTGCCGCAGAGCGTGGCCAACCACTTCGTCTCGCCATGGCTGGCCTGCCGCGATACCGATTGGTGGGTGGATCAGCTCTACGACTTTGCGCAGAGCCTGGGCGCCACCACCGTGCGCACGACGGTTTCGCGTTCGGTCATCGACGTCAATCGCGACCCGAGTGGTGCCTCGCTGTATCCCGGCCAGCACACCACCGGCCTGTGCCCGTTGACCACCTTCGACAATCAGCCGCTGTACCGCGATGGGCAGGCGCCGGATCCGGCACAGATCGCGTTGCGCCGCACGCAATGGTTCGATCCGTATCACGCTGCGCTGGCCGATGAAATTGCACGTCTGCGCGCACTGCATCCGCGCATCGTGGTCTATGACGCGCATTCGATCCGCTCACACATCCCGCACCTGTTCGCAGGCGAATTGCCGCAGTTCAACATCGGCAGCAACGACGATGCCAGCTGCGATCCGGTACTGGCCGATGCGGTGGAACAGCTGTGCCGCAGCAGCGGCTCCAGCACCGTGCGCAACGGCCGTTTCAAGGGCGGCTGGATCACACGCCACTACGCGCAGCCGGATCAGGGCGTGCACGCGCTGCAGATGGAGCTGGCCTGCCGCGGCTACATGCAGGAACCGGAACAGATCACACCGGACACCTGGCCAACGCCGTGGCATCCGGTACACGCGGCCGCACTGCGCGCCGTCTTGCGGCATGTGTTGCGCGCCTGCCTGGATTTCGCCGCGGGCGCCACGCCCGCAGCTCACCGTTGATTGAAGGACCTTGGCATGACCCGTCACGACTCCACCCGCGTCATTCGCGCCGCCACCGGCAGCACGCTCACCGCCAAGAGCTGGCTCACCGAAGCGCCGCTGCGCATGCTGATGAACAATCTGGACCCGGACGTGGCCGAGCGTCCGGAGGAACTGGTGGTGTACGGCGGCATCGGCCGCGCCGCGCGCGATTGGGAATCCTTCGATGCGATCGCCGCCGCACTCACCCGCCTGGACGATGACCAGACCCTGTTGGTGCAGTCGGGCAAGCCGGTCGGTGTGTTCCGCACCCACGCCGACGCACCGCGCGTGTTGATCGCGAATTCCAACCTGGTACCGCGCTGGGCCACCTGGGACCACTTCAACGAACTGGATAAAAAAGGCCTGGCCATGTACGGCCAGATGACTGCGGGCAGCTGGATCTACATCGGCGCGCAAGGCATCGTGCAAGGCACCTACGAAACCTTCGTGGAGATGGGCCGCCAGCATTACGGCGGCAGCCTGGCCGGCAAGTGGCTGTTTACCGGCGGGCTCGGTGGCATGGGTGGCGCGCAGCCGCTGGCCGCGGTGATGGCCGGCGCCTCCTGCCTGGCGGTGGAATGCCGCCGCTCCAGCATCGACATGCGCCTGCGCACCGGCTACCTGGACACCTGGACCGACTCGCTGGACGAGGCGCTGCGTCTGATCGAGGAATCGTGCACCGCGAAGAGGCCACTGTCGGTCGGCCTGCTCGGCAATGTCGCCGACGTGCTGGACGAACTGCTGCTGCGCGGCATCAAGCCGGACCTGCTGACCGACCAGACCTCCGCGCACGACCCGGTCAACGGCTACCTGCCGCAGGGCTGGACGGTCGAGCAGTGGGACGAACAGCGCGTCAGCGCGCCGAAGGACGTGGAAGCCGCCGCGCGCGACTCGATGGCCAACCACATCCGCGCCATGCTCACCTTCCATGCGCTCGGCGTGCCCACCGTGGATTACGGCAACAACCTGCGGCAGATGGCGCTGGAAGAAGGCATCGACAACGCCTTCGACTTCCCCGGCTTCGTGCCCGCATATATCCGGCCGTTGTTTTGTCGCGGCATCGGGCCGTTCCGCTGGGTGGCGTTATCCGGCGACCCGGAAGACATCGCCAAGACCGATGCAAAGGTCAAGGAACTCATCCCCGACGATGCGCACCTGCACCGCTGGCTGGACATGGCCGCTGAAAAGATCGCCTTCCAGGGCCTGCCCGCGCGGATCTGCTGGGTCGGCCTGGGCGACCGCCATCGGCTCGGCCTGGCCTTCAACGCGATGGTGCGCAGCGGCGAGCTGAAGGCACCGGTGGTGATCGGCCGCGATCATCTGGACTCCGGCAGCGTCGCCTCGCCCAATCGCGAAACCGAAGCGATGGCCGATGGCTCCGATGCGGTCTCCGACTGGCCCCTGCTCAACGCCCTGCTCAACACCGCCAGCGGCGCCACCTGGGTTTCGCTGCATCACGGCGGCGGCGTCGGCATGGGCTTTTCGCAGCACGCCGGCATGGTCATCGTCTGCGACGGCAGCGAAGCAGCAGACAAGCGGATCGAACGCGTGCTCTGGAACGACCCGGCCACCGGCGTCATGCGCCATGCCGATGCGGGATACGCGATCGCCGTGGAGTGCGCGAAGGACCAAGGCCTGGATTTGCCGGGTATCCTGAGCTGAGCCTGGCCGCGCTGACAGCGCCACGCGCTGTCAGTGGGGCGAAGCCACGCGCAAGCCCCTAGTTGGCGGTTGCTGCAAAGACCGCAGCACTGCGCATCGAGCATCTTCAAGCGAAAGCGCTCAAGTCTGCCGGTTACTGGCCGACAAGATATGCATCGTTCCGAGGAGCCTCCATGGGCATCCTGATCTACCTGGTGCCTGCCTTCGCACTCTGGGCGCTCATCGCCACGGGGTTGGCGTTCGTGCGTGGGCGCCAGCTCACTGCCGAGTACGGGCAGCATGCCAGCACCCAGGACAGTCTTGCGCGCTATCAGGCGGCGCTGTCGCAGCTGAAAGCACGCGCGGCGGCGACCACGCTGGAGCTGGAGTCCCTGCAACGCAGCTACACGGTGTTGAAGCAATCGCTCGATCAGCAGGAACAGAATGCCTCGGCGCAGCAGTCTTCAGACACGCCCGACCAGGTGATTCCGATGGTGATGGTGCAGCGCCTGGATATCGCTTCGGAAATCGGCACGCTGTTTGCGCATGTCGCGCGCGTGGCACGCAGCCTGCGTCGTTACAGCGCCTACAGCCGCGGCCACAACGCGCCCGAACCCAGCACTGCACGCTACGACCTGCATTGGCTGGCCGATTGTCTGCACAGCTTCGACCAGATCGGCCATGCGCTGCTGCGTGGCAATGTGGCTGCGCTGATCACGGCGTGCCAGGATCTGCTGTCGATGTACGAGCACTACCTCAAGGATGGTTCCGGCTATAACAGCCGCGATACCTTCCAGCGCCTGAGCAGCGACATACCGCTGTCAGAGGCCACCGACGCCATTCGCTCGATTATCGTCAAGGCCACGCTGGCGCAGGACGTGCAGGATGCCGTGAAGGAAGAGCAAGACAGTCTTGCAAGTGCTGTGAACTGAGTGGCTGGGTTGAGTGCCTGAGGCGTGCAGCGCGGAATCTGGGACGTTTGCTTTCTTACAACGCATCCGCGCAGGTCCTTCGTATCGCGCCTTGAATTGAGCGCTCGGGCTGATTGTCCGAGCTGCGCGTCTGGACGGGTTGCGAGGACTGCGTGCTAAAGAAACGCGCCGCAAGCGGCGCGTTTCTGATTTACAGATCCAACCAACCGCGTTGCCGCTTACCGCTGCGGCAACGCGTAGGCGACCAGGGCATCGCCTGCCGGGGTTTCCATGAAGTGGTGACCGGCCGCCATGATCACCAGATACTCGCGGCCGCCGTAGGCATAGACCATCGGGTTGGCCTGGCCACCGGCCGGCAGCTTGGCGTGCCACAGCTCCTTGCCGGTGGCCAGGTCGATCGCACGGATCAGGTCATCGGTTGCGGCAGCAATGAAGATCAGACCGCCCGCAGTGACCACCGAGCCACCGTTGTTCGGCGTGCCGATTTCGATCGGCAGGCCCGAGCGAATCCCGAACGGCCCGTTGCCGCGCGCACTACCGAAGGGACGATCCCACAGGGTCTTGCCGCTCTTCAGATCGATGGCACGAATGCCGCCATAGGGTGGCTGTTTGCACAGCAGCTTGGTGAACGGCAAACGCCAGCCGGCGTTGACGTTCACCGCGTAGGGCGTGCCGGCCTGCGGGTCGCCGGCGCCTTCGGCACCACCGGCATCGCCACGCACCTGATCGCGCGGAGCCCAGCCCAGTTTGTCCGCCTTGGCGCGCGGCACCAGGATGTTGTAGTTGGGCATGTCGTTGTAGTTGGCCACGATCACGCCACGGTGCGGATCCACCGCCACGCTGCCCCAGTCCGAGCCGCCGTTATAGCCGGGGTATTCGATGGAATGCCGGTCGGCTTCGGGCGGCGTGTAGATGCCCTTGTAGCTCGCCTTGCGGAACTGGATACGGCACACCAGCTGATCGATCGGGGTCATGCCCCACATGTCGCGCTCGGTCAGATCCGGCTTGCGCAGCGTGTGGTACAGCGAGAACGGCTGGGTCTTGGAGCGCATCTGCGGCTCCACACCACCGCCGGGCACGGCGCGCTCTTCCACGCCAACCAGCGGCTCGCCGGTGCGGCGGTCCAGCACGTACAACTCGCCCTGCTTGCTCGGCAGCAACACGGCCGGCACGTTGACGCCATCCTTGGGGAAATCGATCAGGCTCGGCTGCGAGCCGAGGTCGTAATCCCATGCGTCGATATGCGTGGTCTGGAAATTCCACACCGGCTTGCCGGTGGTCACATCCAGCGCTACCAGCGAGGTGGCATAGCGGTTTTCCGGCGGCGTGCGCGAGCTGCTCCAGTAGTCAGCGGTGGAATTGCCCATCGGCAGATACACGTAACCCAGCTGCTCGTCGGCCGCTGCGGTGGTCCACATGTTGGGCGTGCCGCGCGTCCAGGTCTGGCCCGGCGGCGGTGCACCATTCCATTCGGGATGGGTCATGTCCCAGGCCCAGCGCAACTGGCCGGTGACCGCGTCAAAGCCCTGGATCACGCCCGAGGGCTCGTAACGCTTTTGCCCGTCAAGGACCTGATGCCCGGTGACCACCACGCCGCGCACGATGGCCGGCGGCGAGTTGATCGAGATGTAGCCCGGTGGCGTCTCGCCCATGCCGACGGTGATGTCGACCTGGCCGTTCGTGCCGAAGGCCGCGCATGGCGTCCCGGTGCGCGCATCCAATGCGATCAGGCGCCCATCCAGCGTGCCTTCGATCACGCGCGTACGGCACAACGCAGGCGCCGTCGCCGCCTGCGACGCAACTGCGTCATTCGCGGCCGGCGCTGCTGTCGGCACTTCGTAATACGACACCCCGCGGCAGGCTGCGGTATACGGAATGGCCTCGTCCTTGACCTTGGGGTCGTAGCGCCAGCGCTGCTTGCCGGTGGAGGCGTCCAGCGCGATCACCTGATTGCGCGCGCTACACAGATACAGGCTGTCGCCGACCTTCAACGGTGTGGTTTCGGCGCCCCAGCGCTTGGTCGGCACATCGCCGGTATGGAAAACCCATGCCTGCTGCAGCTGGCCGACATTGTCGCGATTGATCTGCGTCAGCGGCGAATAGCGCTGCCCAGCCTGGCTGCGTCCATATGCGGCCCAGTCGTCATCGGCCGGCGCATTGGCGGGCTGTGCCGGCTGCGCGCCATCGGCGGGGCGATTGACCACACCTGCGGCGATGCCTGCCACCTGCGTCAATGCACCCTCGGCCTCGGTGATTCCGAACGGCACGAAGGCCAACGCAAAGGCCACCACAAACACCACTGCCAGTCCGCCAGCCACGCTGCGCGAGACGGCGCGCGACACCGGGCGCTCGAGCTTGGGCAACAGCAGCGCCAGCACAAACGCCAGGCCCACGATCAATCCAAGCCGCGGCACCCAGCGCCAGTAATCACTGCCCGATTCCCACCACGTCCACAGCAGCGTGGCGACCACGACGGCGGCAAACCACCACGCGCCGGCATTGCGGCCGCGGAACAGCAACACGCCAGCGATCAGCATCGCCAGGCCTGCCGGTGCGTAATACCAGGATCCGCCCAGCGCGGCGAGCCACGCACCACCTGCCAGCAGCACCAGCCCCAGCAGCACAATCACGCCTCCCAGAATCGCCAGGGCCCAATGGCCGCGACGGGAGGGACGAAGCAATGTCGACATCAGTAGTTCCTCTTTGCATCTGCGGCCAACGCAACGTTGCCGCACCGCGAACTACCTTCGACCCGTTTTTGTGAAAGACCTGCGTTCTTTGCTGACATGTTCTGTCAACAATGCGTTACAGCCAAATACCGCAAAAAAAACGCCGGCAATGCGCCGGCGTTTTTCATGACTGTGCACATCGCACCGCGCGATCAGCCCTCGGCAGGCGGCGCATCGCTGGTGATTGCAACCGCCTCATCCACCACATCCTCGGGCTCTTCCAGCGAGGCATCCAGGCGTTCGACCGCCTGCAGTTTCTCGCCCTTGGACAGCCGAATCAGCGTCACGCCCTGGGTGTTGCGGCCCACGCGCGAAATCTCCGAACCACGCGTGCGCACCAAGGTGCCACCATCGGAAATCAGCAGCACTTCATCGGTGGAACCCAGCAGCACCGCACGCACCAACTTGCCGTTGCGCTCGGTGGTCTGGATACCGATCACGCCTTGCGTGCCGCGTCCCTTGCGCGGGTATTCGGCCAGCGGCGTGCGCTTGCCATACCCGTTCTCGGTGGCGGTCAGGATGTAGGCCACATCGCCGTTGTCGGCGACATCGATCACTGCCGGCTCGGCGCCGTCGGTGGTCTCCACGACCTCCTCGGCACTCTCGTCCTCGACCTCGTCTTCCACTCCGCCGGCACGCTCGGAAACGATCAGGCTGACCACCTCCTCGCCCTTGGCCAGACGGATACCGCGCACGCCAGTGGCGGTACGGCCCATCGAGCGCACGGTCGACTCGCCAAAGCGCACGGTCTTGCCGTTGGAAGCAAACAGCAGGACATCGCGGTCGCCATCGGTCAGCGCCACACCCACCAGCGCATCGCCTTCATCGAGATTGATGGCGATCTTGCCGCGCGCCAGACGGAACGCGAATTCACTCAGCGGGGTCTTCTTGACCGTGCCGTTGCGGGTGGCGAAGAACACGTAGCGGTTGTCGGCGTATTCGCGCACCGGCAACACCGCCTGCACGCGCTCGCCCGATTCCAGCGGAATCCAGTTGATGATCGGGCGACCGCGTGCATTGGAGCCGGCCTCCGGCAACTGATGCACCGGCAGCCAGAACACCTTGCCGCTGCTGGTGAAGGTCAACAGCGTGTCGTGCGTGTTGACCAGCCACAGCTGATCGATGAAATCTTCTTCCTTGGTCGACGCCGCCGAACGGCCACGGCCACCGCGGCGCTGCGCGCGATACGCGCTCACCGGCTGGCGCTTGGCATAGCCCGCGTGCGAAAGCGTCACCACTACGTCTTCCGGCGCGATCAGATCCAGGATGTCCAGGTCTTCTTCGCTGTGACGGATCTCGGTGCGGCGCGCATCGCCATACTCTTCGCGGATGTTGATCAGCTCGTCGCGAATCACCTGCAACAGCACGTCGGGGTTCTCCAGGATGCGGATCAGACCCTGGATGACTTCGAGCAACTGCTTGTATTCGTCGGTGAGCTTTTCCTGCTCCAACCCGGTCAGGCGATGCAGACGCATTTCCAGAATCTGCGAGGCCTGCACTTCGCTGAGTTGATAGAAGCCGTTGGACAGGCCCACGCCCGGCGCCAGATCTTCCGGCTTGGACGCCTCGGCACCGGCAGCGCCGAGCAGCGCGCCCACCAGGCCCGGTTCCCAGGTCTTGGCCAGCATGCGCTCGCGCGCTTCCTGCGGATTGGCCGAGGTCTTGATCAGCTCAATCATCTCGTCGATGTTGGCCAACGCAACGGTCAGACCTTCCAGCACATGCGCACGTGCGCGTGCCTTGCGCAGTTCAAAAATGGTGCGGCGGGTGACCACCTCGCGCCGGTGGCGGATGAACGCCTCCAGCATCTGCTTGAGGTTCATCAACTGCGGGCGGCCATCGACCAGCGCCACCATGTTGATGCCGAACACCGACTCCATCTGGGTCTGTTGGTACAGGTTGTTGAGCACAACCTCGGCCGACTCGCCGCGCTTGATTTCGATGTAGATGCGCATGCCGTCCTTGTCGGACTCATCGCGCAGCTCGCTGATGCCTTCGAGCTTCTTTTCCTTCACCAGCTCGGCGATCTTTTCGATCAGCCGTGCCTTGTTGACCTGGTACGGAATCTCGGTGACCACGATCGCTTCGCGGCCGTTGTCGGCCACTTCCACGTCGGCCTTGGCACGGATGCGCACCCGGCCACGGCCGGTGCGGTAGCCGGCGGCAATGCCGGCGGTGCCGTTGATGATGCCGGCAGTGGGGAAATCCGGGCCCGGGATGTACTCCATCAGCCCTTCGATATCCAGCTCCGGCGTGTCGATCAGCGCGATGCACGCGTTGATCGCTTCGGTCAGATTGTGCGGCGGGATATTGGTGGCCATACCCACCGCGATACCAGCCGACCCGTTGACGAGCAGGCTCGGGAACCGTGTCGGCATGACCGTCGGCTCGAGTTCCTTTTCATCGTAGTTGGGCTGGAAATCGACGGTTTCCTTCTCGATGTCGGCCATCAGCTCATGCGCCAGCCGCGACATGCGCGACTCGGTGTAACGCATCGCCGCGGCGGAGTCGCCGTCGACCGAACCGAAGTTACCCTGGCCGTCCACCATCAGGTAGCGCAGCGAGAACGGCTGCGCCATGCGCACCAGCGTGTCGTAGACCGACTGGTCGCCGTGCGGGTGGTACTTACCGATGACGTCGCCGACGATACGCGCCGACTTGAAGTAGGCCTTGTTGCTGTGCGCGCCCAACTCGTTCATCGCGAACAGCACACGGCGATGCACGGGTTTGAGGCCGTCGCGCGCATCGGGGAGTGCGCGCCCCACGATCACGCTCATCGCGTAATCGAGGTAGCTCTTGCGCATCTCGTCTTCCAGGTTGACCTGGATGATTTCCTTGGCGGTTTCTGCCATTCGGGTTCCGTAAGTGAGGTGGCGGGCGAGCCGGAAAGCCGCGTCGGGGGCGCCTCAGAGACAGGCTGCCGACCCCACGCTCCCGCCGATCGATTCAAGCGCCGGATTGTAGCATGAAGGGGCAACCCAATGCCGCCGGTTTACCAGCCAGAAACAAGCACTTGCAGGACTTTGCGGGGCACTTGCCGGCCCCGCGCCCGTGTGCTGGCTCAGTTGCCGAAGGCGGCCTGCATGCGCGCCAGGTCCGGCTGCGCGATGACGCCACGTTCGGTGACGATGGCATCGATCAGATGGCCCGGGGTGACATCGAACACCGGATTCCAGGCATGGATGCCGTCGGCCACGGTGCGCACGCCGCCCACGCCGAACAATTCGCCCGGATCGCGCTGTTCGATCTCGATCTGGTCGCCATCGGCGGTGGCCATGTCCACCGTGGACGACGGCGCCACCACCATGAACTTGACGCCGTGGTGGCGGGCGGCGATCGCCAGCTGGTAGCTGCCGATCTTGTTGGCGGTGTCGCCATTGGCGCAGATGCGGTCGGCGCCGACGATCACCCACTGCACCAGGCCCGATTTCATCAAGTGCGAGGCGGCCGAATCGGCGATCAGGGTGGCATCGATGCCATCCTGCTGCAGCTCCCACACCGTCAGGCGCGCGCCCTGCAGCCAGGGCCGGGTCTCGCCGGCAAAGACCTTGCTGATGCGCTGCTGCGCCATGCCGGCACGGATCACGCCCAGCGCGGTGCCGAAGCCGGCGGTGGCCAGCGAGCCGGTGTTGCAGTGGGTCAGCACACCGCTGCCAGGAGCGATCAGGCCGGCGCCGAGCGCGCCCATATGGCGGTTGGCGGCCAGGTCCTCGTCGGCGATGGCCTGCGCCTCACGGGCCAGCACATCGCGCCAGTCCGGCCCTGCGGCGGCGAGCACGCGCCGCATGCGCATCAGCGCCCAGGCCAGGTTGACCGCGGTCGGGCGCGCGGCATTGAGCCGCAACAGCGCCGGTTCCAGCTTCTGCAATGCCTCGCTGCCGCTGTCGGCGGCGATCTCGCGCGCTGCCAGCACCACGCCCCAGCCGGCCGCAATGCCGATCGCAGGCGCGCCGCGCACGGCCAGCGAATGGATGGCCTCGGCCACCGCATCGCTGCTGTCGCAACGCACGTGCTCCACCACGAAGGGCAGCTTGCGCTGGTCGAGCAATTCCAGGGCATCACCGGTCCACAGCAGCGGACGGATGTGGTCGTAGCGGGCGTAATCGATATGGGCGCTGTCGTTCATGCCGCCATTGTAAGGCGCGTGCGCCGGGCAGTCAGTGGACGGGCCCGTCAGTCGACGATGAACTCGGCCCGGCAGCCGTCGTTGACCCACACGCCATCGCGGCTCCAGCCCCAGGTCTGCCCTTCCACGCACGGCGAGCCGGATATCTGCTTGCGCAGGCGCACGCTGCGCTCCACCGACACCCCGCACATGCGGCGCGAGCGGCTCTTGGATTCACAGGTAAGCGTGCGCGGCATGTCGACGAAGCCGGAGCCATCCTCGGCGCCCACTTCGAATTCGCCATCGCACCCACGCGAGACCCAGATTTCATTGCGGCGGGTGCCCCAGCTGCGGCCTTCCTTGCACGGCCACACCGAGCGTTGGCGCAACAGGCGCACCGGCGCGCCGCGCAGGATCACCGGGCACGCCACCTTGCTGCCATTGGAATCACAGCGCACCACACGGCGCATCTGCGGGGCGGTCAGCACGCGGGCCGAGGCGAATTCCGCACGACAGCCCTGCTCCACCCACACGCCATCGCGTTCGATATCCCACTCGCTGCCGCGAATGCAGCTGGTCTCGGACAGTTGGCGCACCAGTTGCACGCCGTGTTCGGTGTCCATGTCGCAATGCACGCGCGCCATGTCCTTGGATTCGCAACGCACCACGCCGGAGCCACGCTCCGCCGCCTGCACATCGGCCAGCATCAGCAGCGGCAAGCCCCACAAACCGCATAAGCCGATCAGCCACTTCATGCTGAAAATCCTCACCCGAAACGATCAACGCCGCGCCCCCGTGGACGTGACGATGAGAGCACCATCGATGTGAAGAAAGCAATACGACGCCGATGACAGTGCGGTGGCGGCTCAGGCGTGCGCGAACGCAAATGCCAGCACATCGGCAATCTGCGTGGTTCCGCGCATGGCCATCAACAGGCGGTCCACGCCGACCGCCACGCCCGCGCAATCGGGCAGCTGCGGCAATGCCTGCAGCAGGCGCTCATCCAACGGCAACGGTGGCAGGCCACGCGCCGCACGCCGTTGGTTGTCGCGTTCGAAGCGCATGCGTTGCTCGTGTGCGTCGTTCAATTCGTGATAGCCATTGGCCACTTCATACGCGCCCAGGTACAGCTCGAAGCGTTCGGCTACCGGCGGGGTGTCGTTGCGAATACGTGCCAGCGCGCATTGGCTGGCCGGCCAGTCGTGCACCACGGTCAGCGTGTCGCGCGCAAAGCCTGGCTGGATGTGGTGGGTCATCAGCAGATCCAGCCAATCGTCGCGGGTCAGCCCGTCGGCAGCGATCGCCACATCGGCCAGTGGCGCGCGTAATACGTCCAGTGGCGCCAGCAAGGGGTCGATTCCCAGGTGGTGCAAAAACAGTTCGCGATACGTGAGCACGTTGACCGACGCGCTGCGCCCGACCAGCGCCAAGGCCCGTTCGATCAGCGCGATGGTTTCATTCGCCAGCGCGCGATGATCCCAGCCCACCCGGTACCACTCGAGCATGCTGAACTCGGGATTGTGGCGGCCACCGGCTTCGCCGTTGCGAAACACGCGCCCCAGCTCATAGCAATCGCCGACGCCGGCGGCGAGCAACCGCTTGAGCGGATACTCAGGCGAGGTCCGAAGCCAGCGCGTGGGCGCACCCGCATCGACATGGCCACTGAAGCGGGTGCTGAAACTCTCGATGTTCGGCTCGGTATTGCCTGCCGCCGAGAGCACCGGGGTTTCCACTTCCAGCACGGCGCGCTCGGCGAAAAACCCGCGAATCAGGGCATTCAGGCGCGCGCGCAGGCGCAACGCCTCCAGGTCCACCGGCAGTTCGCCGGGCAGCGTGCTCATACCGCTTGACCGTGCTCACTCAGGAACGCCAGCAGCCGCGCTTCATCCCAGATCTCCACGCCCAGGCTCTGCGCCTTGTCCAGCTTGGAGCCGGCTTCTTCGCCCGCCACCAGGAATGCGGTTTTCTTGGAGACGCTACCGGCCACCTTGGCGCCCAGCGATTCCAGGCGCTGCTTGGCGGCATCGCGCGTCAGCGCGGCCAGCGTGCCGGTGATGACCACGGTCTGGCCGTCCAGCGGCCCGGCCTGCACCGCATCGGCCTGCGGCAATTGCGCCAGCAACGCGTCCATGGCGCGTTGCGCGGCCGTTGCCAGTGCCGCGTTTTCCGGACGCGCCAACCACTGCTGCAGCGAGGCGATCACAGGTGCCGGCACACCGGCTTGCAGCAACGGGTCGGCCTCGGAGGCGATCAACGCATCGAAGGAGGCGGTTGCAGCGGCCAGTTGCTGCGCACGCACCGGGGTGACCTTGGGAATATCCAGGTCTTCGAGCAGCACCGCAAAACTCAGCGCGCCGCGCAGCTTGGGCGACGGCGGATGCGCATCGCCGATGCGCACACCACGCTGCAGCAGGTCATCGATCGCCTGCTGGTTGCCGGCCTGGTCGAAGAAATGCCCGAGCGAGCGCGCCACTTCACCGCCGATGTCCGGCACGCGCTTGAACAGCGGCCAGGGCAGATGACGGATCACATCCAGCTCCCCAAACCACGCCGACAACGCCTTGGCCGTGCTCTCGCCCACATGCTCGATGCCCAGCGCAAACAGGAAGCGCTCCAGCGTGGTGTCGCGCGAGGTCTCGATCGCCTCGATCAGGTTTTCGGCCCACTTGGTGGCGATTTTCTTGCGATTCCAGTCGAATGCCGGCAGGCCCGCGCGCAACAGATCGGCCTGCCAGGTCTGCGGCGCCGGCTGCACGCCGGCAAGATCCACACCGATGCCGACCATGGTTTGCTCGACCTGCGCATACGCACCGGCAGCCAGGTGCTCGCGTGCTTCACGCAAGAACGCATGCGGGCTGTCGGCGGTGCTGATCAAACGCAGCTGCAGCAGCTGGTCGACATTGAGCAGATACAGGTCGGCCACACCCTGCACCACGCCACTGTCGACCAGCACTTCAATGAATTTTTCGCCCAGCCCGTCCACGTCCATCGCGCGCCGCGACACAAAATGGCGGAAGGCTTCCTTGCGCTGCGCCGGGCACGTGAGCTCGCCCGAACAGCGCCACACCGCCTGGCCTTCTTCGCGCACGATCTCCGAGCCGCATACCGGGCATTGGGTCGGCATCTGCCAAGCGTGGGTGCCGGCAGGGCGCTGCTCGGCGACCACACCGGCCACCTCCGGAATCACATCACCAGCGCGTCGCACGATCACCGTGTCGCCCACGCGCACATCCAGGCGCGCGATCTGGTCGGCGTTGTGCAAGGTCGCGTTGGTCACCACCACACCGGCCACGTGCACCGGTTTCAAGCGCGCCACCGGCGTTGCCGCACCGGTGCGGCCGATCTGGATTTCGATCGCCTCCACCGTGGTGGATTGCTCCTGGGCCGGGAACTTGTGCGCCAGCGCCCAGCGCGGTGCGCGCGAGACAAAGCCCATCTCGCGCTGGCCAGCCAGATCGTCCAGCTTGTACACCACGCCATCGATATCGAATGGCAGGCCGTCGCGTGCTTCACCGATGCGTCGGTAGTACGTCAGCAAGCCCTCGCTGCCCTGCACCACCTCTACCAGCTGGCTGACCGGGAATCCCCATTCGCGCAGCTGCGCCAACATCGTCGAGTGAGTCGGCGGCAACGCACCGTCCGCGACCTCGCCCACGCCGTAGGCAAAAAAACTCAACGGCCGTTGCGCGGTGATGCGTGCATCGAGCTGGCGCAACGAACCGGCCGCACCATTGCGCGGATTAGCCAGCACCTTGCCGCCCTGCAGGCGCATCTGCGCGTTGTAGGCCTCGAACGCGGCACGCGGCATGTAGACCTCGCCACGCACCTCCAGCACCTCGGGCCAGCCCGTGCCACGCAGGCGCAGCGGAATGGCCTTGACGGTGCGCAGATTGGCGCTCACATCCTCGCCGGTGGCGCCATCGCCGCGGGTGGCGCCCTGCACGAATTCGCCCTGTTCGTAGCGCAGGCTGATGGCCAGGCCGTCGAGCTTGGGTTCGGCGCAAAAGACCGGCTGCTTGCGCTCCAACCGTTCGCTGATGCGGCGCACGAACTCGGCCACTTCCTCGTCGCTGAAGGCATTGCCCAGAGACAACATCGGCAACACATGCCGGACTTCGGCAAACCGCGACGCGGCCAGGTAGCCCACGCGCTGGGTCGGCGAATCGGCAGTGGCCAGCTCCGGATGCGCCGCTTCCAGTGTCTCCAGCTCGCGCAGCAGCCGGTCGTACTCGACATCGGCAATCTGCGGCTCGTCGAGCACGTGGTAGCGGTAGTTGGCGTCTTCGATGCGCTGACGCAGGGCATCGATGCGCTGTGCGAGATCCGGGCTGGCAGTCATGCGATCGCAGAAAGGATGCTGGGCCGCCCATTCTAACGGCCGCCGCCGATGCCGGACGTGGTGCAGGCAGACCGCTGCGGAGCACCGTCCGTCGGAAGCGGACGCGGCAGCGTGATTCCCGATAGGCAGACGGGCGCAAAACCGCTAGCGTTGCGCCCTCTTCGCCCAACCCCTCCGGAGCTCACCCGTGTCGTTGCCCGTCTCGCGCCGTTCTTTCCTCAGCCTTGCCACGTCCGGCCTGGCGGTGTCCGCCCTGGGGCTGACACCTGCGGCAGAGGCGGCCCGCAAGCGCGCTGCCGCACCTGCAGCGCCGAGCGTGGCGCTTGCGGCCGGCACGGTGTACCTCAACTTCAACGAGCATCCCACCGGGCTGTCGCCGGCTGCACTGGATGCGGCGAGCCGCTCGCTGGCGCGCTCGGGCCGCTATCTGTTCGAAATGGAACAGGACCTACGCAACCTGATGGCCGGCGAACTGCAGCTGCCGCACGACCACCTTGCGTTCTTTCCCGGCTCCAGCGACCCGCTCAACCGCGCCGGCACCTTGTTCACGTCACCGCGCGCCGGCCTGGTCATGGCCGACCCGACCTTCGAAGCACTGGCCGACCTGGCCGCCGCGCAAGGCGTGCCGGTCCGCAAGGTGCCGCTGCGTGCCGACGGCGCGCATGACGTCAAGGCCATGGCCAAGGCCGACCCGAGCGCCGGGCTGATCTATCTGTGCAACCCCAACAACCCGACCGGCTCGATCACCCCGCGCGCGGAGATCGAATGGCTGCTCGCCAACAAACCCGCCAGCGCCGTGCTGGTGGTGGACGAAGCCTACATCCACTACAGCACCGAGCCGTCGGTGGCCGATCTGGTGCGCCAGCGGCAGGACCTGATCGTGTTGCGCACGTTCTCCAAGCTCTACGGCATGGCCGGCATGCGGCTGGGTGCCGCACTCGCCCCCCCGGGCCTGCTGACCAAGCTGGCCAGCCTGGGTGGCAACCCTCTGCCCGTCCCGGCGATGGCCGCGGGCATCGCCAGCCTGCGCGATCCGATGCTGGTGCCCAGCCGCCGCGCCGACAACGCCCGCGTCCGCGACGACACCATCGCCTGGCTGAAATCCAAGGGCTACACCTGCCTGCCATCGCAGGCCAATTGCTTCATGGTCGACGTCAAGCGCGACGGCAAGGTGTTCGCCGACTCGATGCAGAAGCAGGGCGTCATCGTCGGCCGCAGCTGGCCGATCTGGCCCAAGCGGGTGCGTGTCACCGTGGGCAGCGAGGCAGAAATGCTGCGCTTCCGCGAGGCGTTTGCCAAAGCGAAGCGTTGAGCATTAAGCACTGAGTGGCAATCCCTTCTCCCCTCGGGAGAAGGTGCCCCGCACGGGCGGATGAGGGTGCGAGCGAAGCCTCGTGCCGCCCAGCCGCGCCAGGGCTTCGCCCCGTACCCTTACCCCAACCCCTCTCCCGCAGGAGAGGGGCTTTGATTCCCTCTCCTGCGGGAGAGGGGAATCACCAGCGCGGCGACTTGGTCAGCGGCGGAGCCTGATGCTGGCGGTCGTAAGCACGCAGTTCGTCGCGGATATGCGCAACGCGCTGGCGGCCCAAGGCGTTGCGGCTGTCGTCCAGCACCACGCCGTCGAGCAGTTCGGCCATGCGTTGCACGGTGGGCAACATCTTTTCCCAGGCATCGAGCGCGGTCATCGGTGCCGGCAAGGTCAGGAAGAAGGCGATCGCCGGCGTCTGCATCTCGCGGATGTTGGCCATGTCGAAGCTGCCCGGCTTGAGAATGCTGGCCATGCTGAAGATCGGGCCGCGCTCGGGATGCCCTTCCACCAAACGGTGAAAGACATTCATGTGGCCAAACACCAGGCCGGTCTTTTCCGCGGCAACCACCACGTCTTCGCCACGCAGCACCTGGCCGGCCTTGGCCGCCACGAACAGCGACACGATCTTGTCGAAATCCTGATTCGGACGCTTGCCGACATCGTTGCCGCCAGCGCCGTCCTGGTCATCGAGTTCCAGTTCGCTCTGCTCGGCGCCGGTGTCGCTGCGCTCGAAGGGCATGCCGTCCGCGTCCACGCCGCTGGAAATCACCGGCTCGCGGCGTTCGCGCGGCTGGGTGTCGTCCTTGTCCACCCGTCGCCCCTGCGGCGATTTCTTCGGGCGACCAAACAGGAAGATGGCCGCGACCAGCAGCAGTCCAGCGATCAGGATCCCGATCCGGATCATGGCCATGTCGGACATTCAGCGTGCCTCCGCGCAAGAGTGACAGGTGTAATCATCCCAGCAAGCATGGCACGTCATGCCGCGCCCGCCAAACGTGCGGCCTCTTCCAGGTCCACGCTCACCAGGCGGCTGACGCCGGGTTCGCGCATGGTCACGCCGGAGAGCTGGCGCGCCGCTTCCATGGTCGCCTTGTTGTGGCTGACGAACAGGAACTGCACCTTCTCGCTCATCTCCTTGACCATGTTGGCCAGGCGGCCGACGTTGGCCTCGTCCAGCGGTGCGTCCACCTCATCGAGCAGGCAGAACGGCGCCGGGTTGAGCTGGAAGATCGCAAACACCAGCGCCACCGCGGTCATCGCCTTTTCGCCACCGGACAGCAGCGAAATGCTCGACACACGCTTGCCCGGCGGGCGCGCCATGATGGTCACGCCGGTGTCGAGCAGATCTTCGCCGGTGAGCTCCAGATACGCGTGCCCGCCGCCGAACAGGCGCGGATACAAGGCCTGCACACCCGAGTTGACGCGGTCGAAGGTGTCCTTGAAGCGGCCACGGGTTTCGCGATCGATCTTGCGGATCGCTTCTTCGAGCGTTTCCAGTGCGGTCGTCAGGTCCACGTTCTGCGCGTCCAGATATTCGGAACGCTGCGCGGCTTCGCCGTATTCCTGGATCGCGGCCAGGTTGACCGGCTCCAGCCGGCGCATGCGGGCATCGATCTGCCCCACCGCCGCTTCCCACTCGGCCGGGTTGGCGGCCTCGTCCAACCCATTGACCACGTCTTCGAGCACGAAGCCGGCCTTGACCACCGCGGCGGCGAGTTGTTCGGCGTTGAGCACCAGCGCCTGCTGGTCGAGCTTGCGCTGGGAGATGCGCTCGCGTTGCGCCAGGGCCTGCTCGTCGCGCTGCTGGCGGGTCTGTTCGAAGCTGCGCAGTTCGCCGTCGATGCTGTCCAGCATGGTGCGCGCCTCGCCGAGCACGCGCTCGGTGCGCACGCGCTCGCTCAAGGCGGCCTGATGTTCGTGTTCGAGCGTTTCAACTGGCGAATCGCCTTCGCTCAGCTGCGCCACCAGATCTCCCAGGCGCGTGTCGAGCTGGCCACGCTGGCTGTCCATGCGCTCCAGGGTCTGGCTCAGCGAGGTGATCTGGGTGCGCTGGGATTCCAGCGTGAGTGCCAAGGCATGCATCGCATCGCGTACGCCGCGCGCGGCATCACGCGCCTGGTCACGTGCATCGGTGAGCTGGCGGCGCTCGCTTTCCAGCGCTTCGCGGGTGCCTTGCAGGTCGCCCATGCGCACCACCGCGTCCTCGAGCTTGGCGCGCGCTTCGCGGGCCTGCTCGCGGCTGGTGTCCAGGGTTTCCAGCAACTGCCCTAGTTCGGCCTCGATCCGCTCGATGCGCCCACGTGCCGCGTCCACCTTGCCCTGCTGGCTCTGCAGCTGGCCGGCCAGTTCGGACACGCTGCGGTGCGCCATGTACAGCTGGCGCTGCGCGTCTTCGCGCTGTTGTTCGGCAGCCAGCAGTTGCTCGCGGAAGCTGGCCAGTTGTTCTTCCAGGTCGCCCTCACGCTCCTGCAGCGTGTCGATCTGCGAGCGCAGCTCCTGGATCTCGCGCTCGCGCAGCAACGCGCCCTGCTTGGCCGCGCCGGAGCGCGACACGCGCACCCAGCCCTCGCCCAACCGTTCGCCGCTGCGGGTGATCACCGAATCGCCGTCCGGCAGGTTGCGCTGCAGGCTGCGCGCGGCATCCAGGTCTTCGGCGGCATGCAGGCGCGCCAGCAAGCGGCGGATCGCAATCGGCCCCTGCACCTTGGCGGCAAGCGAGGTCGGCGCGAACTGCACGTTGTCGGTGGCTGACGACACCAGCGCGATGCGCCCGTCGCCCAACTCGCCCAGCGCGTCGACCAGTTGTTCCGGCGCCTCCACCAGCACGCCTTCGATCAACTGGCCCAACGCGCCTTCCACCGCGTTTTCCCAGCCGCTTTCCACGCTGATGCGCTCGCCCACACGCGCGGCCGAATCCAGCCCGCGCGCCTTGAGCCAGGCCACCGCCGCGCCCTGTTCCTGACCCAGCGCAGCCTGCTGCAAGGTTTCCAATGACGACAGCCGGCCACGTGCGGCCTGCGCCTGCTTGCGGACTTCGGCCAGTTCGCCCTGGCTGGCGCGTTGCTGTTCCTGCAAGCCACCCAGCGCGTGCTTGCGCGCTTCGACCTGCTCGGTCAGCCCGTCCAGCGAGGCCTTTTGCGTTTCATGCCGCAGTTCGATCTGTTCGAACGCTTCGGCCAACGCATCCAGATCCAGCCCGGCGCGTTCGTTGACCAGCGCCTCGCGGCGACGGTCGGCTTCCAGCGATTGCCGGTCCAGATAATCGACGCGGGTGCGCTCCACTTCGCCGGCGCGCGAGGCTTCGCCGGTGTCGCGGTTATGGGTTTCCCAGCGCTGCTGCCAGTCGGCCAGGCGGGCTTCGGCGTCGCGCAGCGCGTCCTGGCGGAATTCGTGGTCTTCGCGCAATTGCTCCAGCTGTGGTTCGGCATCGGCCACCGCCTCGCGCAACACCGCCAGCTTGGCGGAGTCGCCGCTGATGTGCTGGGTGAGCTCCTGCAGCTGGCTCTGCGCTTCGTCGCGCGCCTTGTGCAGGCGGTGCGAGAGTTCGCGCTGGTGCTGGATCTGCTGCTCGATACGCGCCAGTGCGCCACCGACCTGGTAGACATCGGCCTGCGCCTTGGCCACCGCTTCGGCGGCCTCTTCGCGACGCACACGGCCGGTTTCGATGCGCGCCTCGGCATCGCGCTGCTCGGCGATCAGCTGCTGCAGGCGGGTTTCTTCCTGATTCAACTTTTCGCGCAGGCCTTGCAGCTGGCCATCCAGACCGCGGTATTCCAGCGCCTTCCACTCCGCATCCTTGATGCGGCGTTCTTCCTGCAGGGCCTGGTACTGCTCGGCCTGCCGCGCTTGGCGCTGCAGATGCGCCAGCTGCTTGGTGATTTCCTCGCGCAGGTCACCCAGGCGATCGAGGTTTTCGCGCGTATGACGGATGCGCGTTTCGGTTTCCTTGCGGCGTTCCTTGTACTTGGAAATGCCGGCGGCTTCTTCCAGGTAGACGCGCAGATCTTCCGGGCGCGCCTCGATGATCTGGCTGATCATGCCCTGCTCGATGATCGAGTAGCTGCGCGGCCCCAGGCCGGTGCCCAGGAACAGGTCGGTGATGTCGCGACGCCGGCACTTGGTGCCGTTGAGGTAATAGGCGCTGTTGCCGTCGCGGCTGACCAGGCGCTTGACCGAGATCTCGTTGAACGAGGCGAACTCGCCGGTGATGGTGTGATCGGAATTGTCGAAGATCAGCTCCACCGTCGCCTGCGACACCGGCTTGCGCGCCGAGGAGCCGGAGAAGATCACGTCGGTCAGCGAGTCGCCGCGCAGGCGGCTGGCCGAGCTTTCGCCCATCACCCAGCGCACCGCATCGATGATGTTGGACTTGCCGCAGCCATTGGGGCCGACGATGCCGGTCATGTTGGTGGGCAGGTGCAACGTGGTCGGGTCGACGAACGACTTGAAACCGGACAGCTTGATCGTGGAAAGACGCATGGACGCTAGGGATCTCGGTCAACGGCGCAACAGGCGCCGTCGGGACGGGTTTGCGAGGGCTTCGCCCCTGGCTGGCAAGGCGCCGGCGGCAGTACACGAAGCGAACGATTGATGGCGAGTATAGCCGGGCAGGCACGGCGGGCATGGCCGCCGCGCAGGCCATGGCGGCCGGCGCGGTTCAGGACCGGCGCGGCCGGCGGCCACGCACCGGCAGGCCCGCAAGGTGTTGCAGCGCGGCCCGCAGTGCGGCGCGGAACACTGACGCATGCTGCACTGCGGGAAATTCCTGGTAGCGCACCGCCAACCGCGGCACCGTTGCCAGGCGCTCGGCCAGGCGTGCGGCGGCATCTGCGGGCGCGCCGGCAATGGCCTCCAACAAGGCGGCACGGTGTGGATCCTGCCGGGCATGCGGATCGATGTGCCCTGCCCGTTCGGCACCGCCGAGAAACAGCCACAGGCGCATGGCGCGCGCCGGCCCCTCACGGCTGAAACTGTTGCTCCGGATCGCCCAGCAACGCTCCCTGTGACCACCACAGCGATGGGCTCGCGGCCGCGTATTCGGTGAACGGCCCACGCCCTGAGTAGAGCGCGTGCAGCACGAACAGCCCGGCCAACGAATGCCCCCAGAGCGCGTGCCGCTCACGGTCCAGCGGCACGCGCCGCGCCAGCGCGGGCATGGCCTGCCCCGTCAACACCTCCAGCAGCGCGTCGGCGCCGCCGCCCACCGGCCCGGGTGGCGACGTGGGCGCGGCCAGGAACGGATGGTCCGCTGGCTGGAACGTGTAGTCATGCGCACGCCTGGGCAGATCCACCAGCAGGTCGTTGTCGGGCCCAACGAACACCAGTACCCACGGGGTCCGCGCAGCGGCCAGGCCCTGCAGCCATGCGTGATCGAACTGTGCCAGCGCCCGGTTACCGTCCAGCATCCACAACGCCGGGAATCCGCGCCGCGGCGGCCGGGTCCGCGGAATGCCGATGCGCATGCGCCAGCGGCCGCCGTGCCCGTCCCCCACCTCGAACGTGTCGAACCGGTAGAACGGCGAGCGCGCATCGAGAACCGAGCGGCCAAGCCGTGCCGATGGCCGACCACCGCGCGGCCGCGTTCCGGAGACAGCGTATCGATGCGACCGCATGCATTGCGCCTCGAATCCTGCAAGGAACGCCGAGCCTGCAACGCAGCACGCCACGCGGCAAGCACAGGCGTCGCACCGGTTTGGTCGCGAATCAGAAAGGTGCGCCTGCGCCTGGTCTGTTCAACACGTCAGCAGATACGCCCGGTCGCTCCGTTGATGCAGCATGCAACGCGGCAAGGTCAAGCGTTTCGGCGGTTTGGCCGCGAATCAGACAGGTCCGCCTGCGCCTGGCCTGTTCAACGCGTCAGCAGACAAGCCTGATCGCACCGTTGATGCAACCAGCGCCCGTCACCGCCTTGCGCTGTCTATTTTCCGCCTATAAAAAAGGGCGCCGTAAGGCGCCCTTCTTGATGCAGACACGTATCGCAATCAGGCGTCGGATTCGACGATGACCTTGACGGTGGTTTCCACATCGGCGTGCAGGTGCAGCACAACGTCGTACTCGCCGACATTGCGGAATGCGCCTTCGCCCAGGATCACTTCGCTCTTTTCCAGCGGCAGGCCGGCGGCGGTGAACGCCTCGGCGATGTCGCGCGGGCCGACCGAACCGTACAGCTTGCCTTCCGTCGACGCATGCGCGCCGATGGTGACGCTGGCGCCTTCGAACTTGGTGGCGCGGCTCTGTGCATCGGCCAGGATGGTGTTGGCCTTGGCTTCGTACTCGGCGCGCTTGGTTTCGAACGCTTCGACGTTCGCAGCGGTGGCCGGCACGGCCTTGCCCTGCGGCACGAGGAAGTTGCGGCCGTAGCCCGGCTTGACGCTGACCTTGTCGCCCAGGTTGCCCAGGTTGGTCACTTTCTGCAGAAGAATCAGATCCATGGTGGTGCTCCGTTATTCGTTAGCGCCGGCCTGTGGCCGCCGCAACGGGTGCTGTCCGAATAGGAGAAGCCGGAAATCGGGATTGGGGAATCGGGAATCGTAAGAACCCCGACCAACACCGCACACTCGAACTAACCGGCTTCTATCAATTTATCAACCCGCACATGGATGTGCGGGCCTTTGTGAAGGACTCACATCAGACCGTGCGGGCTTTTCGTGAGGGGCTCACATCAGACCGTGCAGGCTCCTGTGAGCGACGCACACTGAAAAACCGTGTGGGTCTTGCGAAAGGAGCCGCGCCACTGGCGAGCTCCCACGCAGCACTACTTAGACGTCGTGATTGTCCGTGTACGGGATCAGCGCCAGGAAACGCGAGCGCTTGACGGCCGTTGCCAGCTGACGCTGGTACTTGGACTTGGTACCGGTCACGCGGCTCGGCACGATCTTGCCGTTCTCGGTGAGGTACTGACGCAGGGTGTTGAGATCCTTGTAATCGATCTCTTTGACGCCCTCGGCGGTGAACTTGCAGAACTTGCGACGACGGAAGAACTTGGACATGACAGCGCTCCTTAAGCGGCTTCGGCGTTGTCGCCGTCGGTATCGGTGGCGGCAGGTGCAGCATCGCCTTCCTCGTCGTCACGACGACGACGCTCGCTACGCTCGGGCTTGTCGCCCTTCTCGTCCTTGCTCTTCATGATCAGCGACTGCTCGGTATCCGGGCCATCGCGCTTGATCACCAGGTGACGCAGCACCGCATCGTTGAAGCGGAAGCTTTCGACCAGCTCGCTCAGCACGGCCTGGTCGACTTCGATGTTGAGCAGCACGTAGTGCGCCTTCACCAGGTTCTGGATCGGATAGGCCAGCTGACGACGGCCCCAGTCTTCCAGACGGTGGATGGTGCCGTTACCGCCCTCGATCAGCGACTTGTAGCGCTCGATCATGGCCGGGACCTGCTCGCTCTGGTCCGGATGGACCAGGAACACGACTTCGTAATGACGACTCATGTTGTTTTACCTTTCGGATGTGGCCACGTGGGCCGGTCAGCTCCCCGGGAACCCGCACAAGGCGGCCGGTGGAGCAAGGGTTTCCCGCCCAAACGGGCAGGAAGCCGGAAAGTATGGCAGTTCAAGCGCTTAGCCGCAACCGGGCCATCCCAACAGCCAAGCTTACGAGTGCGGCGGCTGCTTAAGCCCCTCTCCCGCCGGGAGAGGAGTTAGGGTGAGGGTACGGGGGCAAAGCCACTCGTGTCGTTCAGCCACGCGAGGCTTCGCCCGTACCCTCATCCGCCCCTTTGGGGCACCTTCTCCCGGTGGGAGAAGGAAACACGCCGGCGCCGCTTGGCTCAAGTCGCGCTCAGCGGTACTCGGCTTCGGTGGTGAAGCTCTCGCCGCAGCCGCACTCGGCCGTGGCATTGGGGTTGCTGAAGGTGAAGGTCTCGCTCAGGCCGTGCTTGCCGAAGTCGATGCAGGTGCCATCCACCAGCGGCAGGCTGGTCGGGTCGACAAAGATGCTGACCCCGCCCTGCTCGAATACCGCGTCGTCGTCACGCTTTTCGCGCGCCAGGTCGGTGATGTGGCCCCAGCCGGAGCAGCCGGTCTTGGTCACGCCAAAGCGCAGCCCCAGCGCACCCGGGGTCTGCTGCACGAAACGCTGCACGCGCTCCAGCGCGGCGGGGGTGAGGCTGATGGTCATACGGGCACTCCAACACAATAGCGGCAAGTATAGAGGCCGACCGGCGCGATCGGCATGCAGGCCAGATGGGGCCAGCGTTGCCCGCAGACAAGCGCGGCGCGCCTGCGCCTGTTCAGGTGCTCGCGCCGGCGCGGTCGCAGCCAGTAAACTCGCAGGTCACTCCAAGGTCGCTACGGCGAGGAATAGTCATGACGGTGGTCAGCGTTGAACACGCGCTTGCGGGGAAGATCCCGGAGGGCGGCGAAGTTACGGTACGCGGGTGGGTGCGCACGCTGCGCGGGTCTGCCGGACTGGCCTTCATCAACGTCACCGATGGCTCCTGCTTCGCGCCGATCCAGGTCGTGGCCACCGAGTCGCTGCCGAATTTCGACGAGATCAAGCGCCTGACCAGTGGCTGTTCGCTGATCGCCAAGGGCGTGCTGGTGAAGTCGCAAGGCAAGGGGCAATCGTTCGAGATCCAGGCCAGCGGCGTGGAGATCGTCGGCTGGGTCGAAGACCCGCTGACCTACCCGATCCAGCCCAAGCCGATGTCGCCGGAGTTCCTGCGCGAAGTGGCGCATCTGCGTCCGCGCACCAACCTGTTCGGCGCGGTCACGCGTATCCGCAACTGCCTGGCGCAGGCGGTGCACCGCTTCTTCCACCAGAACGGCTTCAACTGGATCAGCACCCCGATCATCACCACCTCCGACGCCGAAGGCGCCGGGCAGATGTTCCGCGTTTCCACGCTGGACATGGTGAACCTGCCGCGCACCGCGCAGGGCGAGGTGGATTTCAGCCGCGACTTCTTCGGCAAGGAAACCTTCCTGACCGTGTCCGGCCAGCTCAACGTGGAGGCCTACTGCCTGGCACTGAGCAAGGTCTACACCTTCGGGCCGACCTTCCGCGCCGAAAACAGCCACACCACCCGCCATCTGGCCGAGTTCTGGATGATCGAGCCGGAAATCGCGTTCGCCGATCTGGCCGAAGACGCGCGCCTGGCCGAACAGTTCCTCAAGTACCTGTTCCGCGCCGTGCTGGACGAACGTGGCGACGATCTGGCCTTCCTGGCCGAGCGCGTGGACAAGAACGCCATCAGCAAGCTGGAAGCCTTCATCAATGCGCCGTTCGAGCAGATCGACTACACCGACGCGGTGAAGCTGCTGCAGAACTCCGGAAAGAAGTTCGACTTCCCGGTCGAATGGGGCCTGGACCTGCAGACCGAGCACGAGCGTTGGTTGACCGAAGAACACATCGGCCGCCCGGTGGTGGTAACCAACTATCCCGAGCACATCAAGGCGTTCTACATGCGCCTGAACGATGACGGCAAAACCGTTGCGGCGATGGACGTGCTGGCGCCGGGCATCGGCGAGATCATCGGCGGCAGCCAGCGCGAAGAACGCCTGGATGTGCTCGACGCGCGCATGGCGCAGTTCGGTCTGGATAAGGAGCACTACAGCTGGTACCGCGACTTCCGCCGGTATGGCTCGGTGCCGCACGCCGGCTTCGGCTTGGGGTTCGAGCGCCTGGTGGTTTACGTGTGCGGCTTGAGCAATATCCGCGACGCGATCCCCTACCCGCGCGCGCCGGGCAGCGCGGAGTTCTGATGTGAGCCTGTTGGCCGCCTCCACGCTGCAGGTGCTGGCCTTCGTGCTGGCATTGCTGGCGGCCGGCATCGCCGGCATGCGGGGCGTACGACTGGCGCGGCAGTCAGCCATGCAACTGGATTCCGCTGCATGGTGGCAAAGCGGGCCCGCACGCAAGGCGATCAGCCACGCAGTGCGCCCGCTGTGGTGGACCATTGCTGCGCTGCTGGTTGGCGCAGTCCTTCCCAAGCTGGCCTTGCTGATGGCGGACACATGACCCTGTTCTTCGCACTGTGTTTCGTGGGTGTTGCGGTCGCCGGGCTGACCGCCCTGCTGATCTTCTGGCCACTCACCCTGGTGCACCTGCGCGACCGGCACCCGGATGCGCTGGACAGCTTCGGCGACCCGGCCTTCATCAGCCCCACCGCGTGGCGCTGGTTGTTGGCGCGCCGCTACCGCAGCTACCGCGACAGTGCGCTGTCCGGTCTGGCCACACCCGCCTGGCTCTCGCTGCTGACCATTTTTTTCGGCCTGGGCATGGCGGCCCTGCTCGGGCTGCTTTCCAAGGTACTGACATGAGCATCATCGATATCGACACAGCGCACAGCTCTGGCAGCCACGATCAGTGGTGGCTGGCCACCATCGGCCGCACCCTGATCTGGGCGCGCCTGCGCATCAAGGAAGCCGGCACTGCCGAAGTATTGGACAGCGATGGCAAGACGCTGGCCTACGACAGCGAGGACACCGCACGCGCGACCTTGTTCGATGCCGAATTCGTGGCACTGGACGGGCTGGACGAAGAAGACGCGCTGATGCGCGGTTTTTCGCTGCATGAGGTGTCGCCACCGCGCGGCGACAGCGATACCGACCTGCGCGAGCGCATGGTGGTGACGATGGGCGGCCGCGCCTGAGATGTACGCACCGCGCGCGTTCGCACAGACCGATCTGGCGTTGCTGGACGGCCTGATCGCGCATGACCCGTTCGTCACCTTGATCACGCCGGGCGAGACCGGGCAACCGGTCATCTCGCATCTGCCGGTGCTGTACCGGCGCGATGCGGAGGCGATCGTCATCGAAGGGCATTGGGCCCGCCCCAATCCGCAGGCGCGCCACCATGGCGATGCAGTGATGCTCGTGCACGGCCCGCATGCCTATGTGTCGCCCACCTGGTATCCGGACAAGGAAGCCGCCGCGCGCGTACCCACCTGGAACTACGCGGTGGCGCATCTGCATGGCCAGTGCAGCGTGGTCGAGGACGAGGTGGCGGTCGGCGACTTGATCGGGCGCATGAGCGCGCAGTTCGAACACAGCATCGGCAGCGACTGGCTGTTCGAGATGGACCGCGACAGCCATCGGCGCCAGCTGCGCGGGTTGGTGGCATTCCGCTTCGTGCCCAGCCGCATCGAACTCACCTTCAAGCTCAGTCAGAACCACCCGGTGGCCAATGTGCGTGCCGTCAGCGCTGCGCTGGCCGCCCGGGCCTCGGCCGAGACGCAGGCGGTGGCCGCGCTGATGCGCGATGCACTGCAGGCGCGTAGCGGCCATGACTGACCAGCGCCGCCAGCGTGGCGTTCCTGCACCACGGCTTTACGCCACTGCGGTGGCACCTACGCTCCCTTCCCCACGTTCTGGAATACTGCGCGCATGAACGAGCTCAACCATTTGCTTGAAAACAACCGCGCCTGGGCCGATCGCATCAATCGCGAAGACCCGGAATTCTTTGCCAAGCTGTCCACCCAGCAATCCCCGGAATATCTGTGGATCGGCTGTTCGGATTCACGCGTTCCGGCCAACCAGATCATCGACATGGCGCCGGGCGAAGTGTTCGTCCACCGCAACATCGCCAATGTGGTGGTGCATACCGATCTGAATTGCCTGTCGGTGATCCAGTTCGCGGTGGACGTCCTCAAGGTCAAGCACATTCTGGTCGTCGGCCACTACGGCTGCGGCGGCGTGTTCGCCAGCCTGACCCAGAAGCGCATGGGCCTGGTGGACAACTGGATCCGCCACGTCACCGATGTGGCCGACAAGCACGAGGCCTGCCTGCACCAGGCCGGCGACCTGTCGGTGCAGCACGCACGCCTGTGCGAGCTCAATGTGCTGGAACAGGTAGTCAACGTCTGCCGCACCACCATCGTGCGCGACGCCTGGGACCGCGGCCAGGAACTGCGCGTGCACGGTTGGGTCTACAGCCTGCGCGACGGGCGTGCGCACGATCTGCGCATGTCGGTCGATCGTGCGGACATCCTGCAAGAGCGCTACGACGCGGCACTGGCGCAGATCCAGGCCGACCATAGCGAACGCTGAGCGCAGCCGGCCGCGCGGCACCCATCGGTGCCGCCGGTTGGCTATGCTGGGCGTCTTCTTCGCCAAGGAACGCCAATGCTGGCCCCGCCGATCAACCTGCACGCCTGGATCGAGCAGCACCGCCACCTGCTCAAGCCGCCGGTCGGCAACAAGTGCATCCAGCAGGACGGCTTCATCATCATGATCGTCGGTGGGCCGAACGCGCGCACCGACTATCACTATGACGAAGGCCCGGAGTGGTTTTTCCAGCTCGAAGGCGAAATGGTGCTGAAGGTGCAGGACGACGGCACCGCGCGCGACATCCCGATCCGTGCCGGCGAGATCTTTCTGCTCCCGCCCAGGGTGCCGCATTCGCCGCAACGCGCCGCCGGATCGATCGGCCTGGTGATCGAGCGTGAGCGCCTGCCGCACGAGCAGGACGGCCTGCAGTGGTATTGCCCGCAGTGCAACCACAAGCTGTATGAAGCGATGTTCCCGCTGGAAAATATCGAAACCGACTTCCCGCCGGTGTTCGATCATTTCTATCGTTCGCTTGCGCTGCGTACCTGCTCACAGTGCGGGCATGTGCACCCTGCGCCGGAACGCTATGCCGCCGTCGAGGCCTGAGCCGCAGGCCGTGGGTTGCACCCGCATCTGCCAACCACCTTGTTTCTGCTGACCTCCACGCCATGCTGCGCGCGCTGATCGACCTCAAGCCGCGCGACGTGCCATTGCGCGTTGCACTGCGCAACACCGCCGCGGTGGTGTTGCCGCTGCTGATCGGCGTGGCGACGGGGCATGTTGCGGCCGGCCTGGCGGTGTGCAGCGGCGCGTTGAACACCATGTTCTCCGACCAGCCCGGCCCGTATCGGGCGCGCCTGCAGCGCATGCTGATGGCGGCGCTGGCGGCCGGTGGCGCCGCGCTGCTGGGCATCTGGGTCGGCCACAACACCCCCGCCCTGGTGCTCGCCGGGCTGCTGCTCGGCCTGGGCGGCGGCTTGCTGGTCGCACTGGGCCCGGTGGCGGCGCGGGTTGGCCTGACCAGCATGATCCTGTTGGTGGTCAGCGCCGACATGCGCCTGCCAGTGGCGCAGGCGCCAGGCGTTGCGCTGCTGATCTTTGCCGGCGGCGTGCTGCAGGTCCTGCTGGCGCTGGCTGCATGGCCCCTGCAGCGTTACCGGCCCGAGCGCTTTGCATTGGCAGAGCTGATGCGGCAGCTGGCCGGCATTGCGCGGCAACGCCCGGAAGCCAGCGCGCCGCCGCCTGCCACGCAGGAAGTGCTCGATGCCATGGTCATGCTGCATGGCGAGCACCGTTCGCGCGCAATCGCGGTGCAGAGCTTCCGCATCATTGCCGAGCTGTGCGACCGCGTGCGCCTGGAACTGCTGTCGCTGGCCGACGCCGACACCCGCCTGGGCCAGTCACAGGCGCGGCCGGCGATCGAACGCGTGCTTGAGCGCAGCGCCATCGTGCTGGAACAACTTGCCCACGCGATGACCGTGGGGGAAGACCCCGCTGCCGCCACGGCCTCGATGACCGGCTTCGACGATCTGGTGGCGGCGCTGGCGCAGTTCCAGCACGACAACGCCGATACCCGCCAGCGCCGCCTGGTGCGCGTGGCGGTGGCGCGCGCGCAAGGCCTCGGCGGCCAGCTGCGCGCCCTGGTCCGCAATGCGCACTGGGCCAGCAGCCGCGGCGAGATCCAGGCGCAGCTGGCCGAAGCGCGGCTGCCCGCGGCGCTGCGCCCGGCCGCCACCTGGGCCACGCTGCGGGCGCACCTGGACCTGTCTTCGGTGGCGTTTCGTCATGCGTTGCGCTGCGGCGTGTGCCTGGCCCTGGCGATCGCCTTTCAGCGTTGGCAGCAGATTCCGCACGGCTTCTGGATCCCGATGACCACCGCGATCGTGCTCAAGCCGGATTTCGGCGGCACCTTCAGCTTTGGCGCCTTGCGGGTCGCCGGCACCTTCGTCGGCTTGTTGCTGGCCACACTGCTTGCGCATCTGGCAATGGACGGTGCCGGCATCCGCCTCAGCCTGTTGGCGCTGTTTTGCCTGGGATTTCGTCTGTTGACGCAGGTCAACTACGGCATCGGCGTGGCGTTTTTGACCGGCATGCTGGTGCTGCTGTTGTCATTCGAAGGCGTGTCGCCGGGCGAGGCAGTCGGCGCGCGTCTGCAGGCCACCGTGGCCGGCAGCGCACTGGCATTGATCGCCTACGCGCTGTGGCCCACGCGCGAACGCCGGCAGATCCGCGCCTCGCTGGCGCAATTGCTCGATGCCTACCGCGCGCACCTGCGCAACCTGCTGCTCGGCCAGCTGGATGCCTTGAGCGACAGCCGCGCTGCCGCGCGGGTAGCGCGCACCAATACCCAGGCCTCGATCGAACGGCTGCGTGGAGAACCCCGCAGCCGTCGCAACCTGGACGAGCTCAAGCGCGCCGAATCATTGTTGGCCAATGGCAACCGCTTGATCCGTGCCACGCTGTCACTGGAAGCGGTGCTGCGCGATGGCCACCCGCTGCCGGCACTGGATGGATTGCCTGCGTTTGCCGAGCAGGCCGATCAGGCCCTGGCCGAGTTGAGCGCCTGTCTGCGCGAAGGCCGCGTGCCGGCGCCGGCCACGCTGCGCACCGCCGAGCGCGGGGTGTCCGATGCGCTGGCGGCGCTGCCCGATGGCCTGCCCGCAGCGGCGGCGCTGGCCGACACCATCGACCGTATCACCGACAGCATCGGCACCCTGACCCACCTGTTGCGCCCCGCCCGCCCCGCCTCTGCCGAGGCCCCGGCCGTGCATGACGGCGCGCAGGGCGCCGGCAGGTAAACTGCGGCATTGACCTGCGCCGCGAGCCGATGATGACCGATCCACTGTCCCGCTCCCATGCTGCCGCACTGGACGCTGCCGACCCGCTGCGAGCGCTCCGCGATGCGTTCGTGTTTCCGCAACATGGCGGCCAGGATCAGACCTATTTCGTCGGCAATTCACTGGGCCTGCAACCGCGCCAGGCGCGTGCGATGGTGTCCGAAGTGCTCGACCAGTGGGGCGCGCTCGCGGTGGAAGGCCACTTCACCGGCCCGACCCAATGGCTCACCTATCACCAGCTGGTGCGCGACGGGCTGGCACGGGTGGTCGGCGCACAGCCGGACGAGGTGGTGGCGATGAACACGCTCACCGTCAACCTGCACCTGATGATGGTCAGCTTCTACCGGCCCAGCACCGAGCGTGCCGCGATCCTGATCGAAGCCGGCGCGTTTCCGTCCGACCGCCACGCCGTGGAGTCGCAGCTGCGCCTGCACGGGCTGGACCCGGACACCCACCTGATCGAAGTGGAGCCCGACGCAGCCGACGGCACGCTGTCGATGGACGCGATCGCTGAAGCAATTGCGCAGCATGGCCCGCGGCTGGCGCTGGTGCTGTGGCCGGGGATCCAGTACCGCACCGGCCAGGCGTTCGCGCTGGGCGAGATTGCGCGGCTGGCGCGCGCCCAGGGCGCAGCGGTGGGTTTCGACCTGGCGCACGCGGTGGGCAACATCCCGCTCAGCCTGCACGACGATGGCGTCGATTTCGCCGTGTGGTGCCACTACAAATATCTCAACGCCGGCCCGGGTGCGGTGGGCGGCTGCTTCGTGCATGCGCGGCATGCGCATAGCAACCTGCCGCGCATGGCCGGCTGGTGGGGCCACGAACAACCCACACGCTTCCGCATGGAGCCGCAGTTCGTGCCTTCGCCCGGTGCCGAAGGCTGGCAGCTGAGCAATCCGCCGGTGCTGGCACTGGCGCCGCTACGCGCGTCGCTGGCGCTGTTCGACCAGGCCGGCATGCCGGCGCTGCGTGCCAAATCCGAGCAGCTCACCGGGCATCTGGAACAGCTGATCCAAGCGCGCGTGCCGCAGGTGCTGCAGATCGTCACCCCGGCCGATCCCGCACAGCGTGGCTGCCAGCTGTCGCTGCGCGTGGCCGGTGGCCGAACGCAGGGCCGCGCCCTGTTCGAGCACCTGCAATCGGTGGGCGTGCTGGGCGACTGGCGCGAGCCGGATGTGATCCGCATCGCGCCGGTGCCGCTGTACAACCGCTTCTGCGATCTGCACCAGTTGGTGGAGCACGTGGAAACCTGGGCCGCTGCCTGAGCCCTTCCTCCTTGCCGGCGCCCCTGTCCGGCCGCTGCCGGATACCGCATTGAGCGCTGCTGCCTCCCCTCGTTCCCTGACCCTGATCGGCGCCGGTTTGGCCGGTTGCCTGCTCGCCATCCTGCTGTCGCGACGCGGCTGGCAGATCACCTTGTACGAACGCCGCGGCGACCCGCGCATCAAGGGCTACGAGTCCGGGCGTTCGATCAACCTGGCCTTGGCCGAACGTGGCCGGCATGCCTTGCGCCAGGCCGGCGCCGAAGACGCGGTAATGGCCAAGGCGGTGATGATGCGCGGGCGCATGATCCACCCGGTCAGCGGCGAGCCGCAGCTGCAGCGCTACGGGCGTGACGACAGCGAGGTGATCTGGTCGATCCACCGCGCCGCCTTGAATGTCACCCTGCTCGATCTGGCCGAACAGGCCGGCGCGCGCGTGCATTTCTATCGGCGCCTGCACACGGTGGATTTCGACGCCGGCTACGCGCGCTTCATCGACGACCGCGACGACCAGCCGCACGAGATCCACTTCCAGGCACTGGTCGGCAGCGACGGCGCCGGCTCGGCCTTGCGCGCGGCCATGCAGCGCAAGGCGCCGGTGGGCGAACACATCGCCTTTCTCGATCATTCCTACAAGGAACTGGAAATTCCACCGCGGGCGGATGGCGGTTTTCGCATCGAACGCAATGCGCTGCACATCTGGCCGCGCGGGCGCTACATGTGCATCGCACTGCCCAACGACGGCGGCACCTTCACGGTGACTTTGTTCCTGCCCAACGAAGGCATGCCGAGCTTTGCCACCACCCGCAGCGGCGACGAAGCGTTGGCCTTGTTTGCCCGCGACTTTCCCGATGCATTGCCGCTGATCCCGCAGCTCAAGGAACACTGGGAAGAGCACCCGCCCGGCCTGTTGGGCACGCTGACCCGCGAGCGCTGGCATCTGGATGGCCGCGCCGTGCTGCTGGGCGATGCCGCGCATGCGATGGTGCCGTTCCACGGCCAGGGCATGAACTGCGCGTTCGAAGATTGCGTGGCGCTGGCCGAACAGCTGGATGCACACAGCGACCTGAGCGAGGCGTTCGCGGCCTTCGAAGCCGCGCGCCGCGACGATGCGGCCGCGATCCAGCAGATGGCACTGGAAAACTATCTGGAGATGCGCGATCGCGTGGGCGATGCGCAATTCCTGCTGCAGCGCGCACTCGAACAGCAACTGCAGGCACGCTGGCCCACCCGCTTCGTCCCGCACTACACCATGGTCACCTTCCTGCGCACGCGCTACGCGATCGCACTGGCACGCAGCGAGATCCAGCGCGAGATCCTGCTCGAAGCCACCCACGGCCACACCGATCTATCTCGGATCGATTGGGTAGCACTCGAAACTGTGGTGCATGCCCGCCTGGAGCCGCTGGAAGGCGCGCACTGAGCGCAGGGATGCGGCGGCGTTGCCGATGACGTAGTGGCAGGACCGTGGTGGCGCGCAGGCGGCCACGACCCGAGCGACGCCTCGGCCGCGACCTTCGCATGACATGTATGCGCGCGGTGGTCGCTATCTCGCGTGCGGCGCACGGGCAGCAGCGCTGGGCCATGACGTCAGCCGTTTGTCCGCGCCCGCTGGCATCGACGAGCGCACAGCGCCTCTCTGCCGCGCCTGAAGCATCGCAGCGTATTCCACTGCACCTCACAGCGCCCCCGCACAGCCGCGCCTCAGCGAGCCGGCGGGAGGATGAGGGATACTAACCAGCACCGGCGGCGCCTTGCAGCGCGCCGCAGCTTTGGATTGTGATACGGCATGCCTGACAGTTTTCTCTTCTACGACCTGGAAACCTTCGGCCAGGATCCGCGCCGCACCCGCATCGCGCAGTTCGCGGCCGTGCGCACCGATGCGCAACTGCGCGTGATCGAAGAGCCGATCAGTTTCTTCGTGCAGCCGGCCGACGATCTGTTGCCCTCGCCCTACGCCACCATGGTCACCGGCATCACCCCGCAGCACGCGCTGCGTGAGGGCGTGAACGAGGCCGAGGCATTCGCGCGCATTGCCGAGCAGATGGGCCGCCCGCAGACCTGCACGCTGGGCTACAACTCGATCCGCTTCGATGATGAGTTCGTACGCTGCGGCCTGTTCCGCAATTTCTACGACCCCTATGAGCGTGAGTGGCGTGGCGGCAACTCGCGTTGGGATCTGCTCGACGTGCTGCGGTTGGTGCATGCACTGCGCCCGGACGGCATCGTGTGGCCGCAGCGCGAGGATGGCGCCACCTCGTTCAAACTGGAGCATCTGGCCGATGCCAATGCCGTGCGCGAAGGCGATGCACATGAAGCCCTGTCGGACGTGTACGCCACCATCGGCATGGCGCGCAAGTTCCAGCAGAGCCAACCCAAATTGTGGGACTACGCGCTGCGTCTGCGCGACAAGCGCTTTGCTGCCAGCTTGCTGGACGTGATTGCGATGCAGCCGGTGCTGCACATCTCGCAGCGCTACCCGGCCACGCGCCTGTGCGCGGCCGCGGTGTTGCCGCTGACCCGTCACCCGCGCATCGACAGCCGCGTGATCGTGTTCGATCTGGACGGCGACCCGGATGCGTTGTTGCGCCTGAGCCCGGACGAGATCGCCGACCGCCTGTACATTCGCGCCGCCGATCTGCCCGAAGGCGAGCAGCGCATCCCGCTCAAGGAAGTGCATCTGAACAAGGCCCCCGCCCTGGTGGCCTGGCAGCATCTGCGTAGCGATGACTTCCAGCGCCTGGGCGTGGACCGCGCCGCGGTGGAAGCCAAGGCCGCGCGGTTGCGCGAACTGGGCCCGGAGCTGGCAGAAAAAGTACGCCAGGTCTACGGCGCCGAGCGCGCCGGGGCAGCAGCGGTCAACGACGCCGACGCCTCGCTGTATGACGGCTTCCTGGCCGAGGGCGACAAGCGCCTGCTGACGCAGGTGCGCAGCAGCGCGCCGGGCGAACTGGGCGCAATGGAAGCGCGCTTCCGCGACCCACGCCTGATCGAACTGCTGTTCCGCTACCGGGCGCGCAACTGGCCGCAGACACTTTCGCCGCACGAGCACCAACGCTGGAACGATTATCGTCGGCAACGTCTGCTGGAAGACCGCGGCCTGGGCGAAGTCACGCTGGAGCAGTTCTACGCGCAGATCGCCGATTTACGGCTTGCTCACCCCGACGATGCTACCAAGCAATCCCTGCTCGACCAGCTCGCCGCCTGGGGTTCGGACCTCCAACGCACGCTATGACCACCTATTTTTCCGACGCCAGCTTCAAGTTCCTGCGCGCCCTGGCCCGCCACAACGACAAGACCTGGTTCAACGACCATCGGCATCAGTACGAGGCGCATGTGCGCCAGCCGTTCCTGCAGCTCATCACCGACCTGCAACCGGACCTTGCGCAGGTCAGCGAGCACTATCGCGCCGATCCCAAAACGCAGGGCGGCTCGCTGTTTCGCATCTATCGCGACGCACGCTTTTCCAACGACAAATCGCCCTACAAGAACTGGCAAGGCGCGCGGCTGTTCCATGCGCGGCGGCGCGAGCTGCCGGCACCGTCGTTCTACATCCATCTGCAACCCGGCGAGAGTTTCGTTGGCGCAGGGCTATGGCATCCGGAGCCGGAGACGCAACGCAAGCTGCGGCAGTTCATCTTCGATAACCCGGGCAGCTGGAAAGCCGCCGCGCACGCGCCCAAGCTGACCCGTAAATTCGCACTCGACGACAGCGAAAAACTGGTGCGTGCGCCGCGCGGTTTCCCTGCCGACTTCGAGTTCATCGACGATCTCAAGCACCGCAACTGGGCGTATCTGCGTCCGCTCGACGACGCCACCATGACCGGCAATCGGCTACGCCAGACCATTGCGGCTGATCTGGTGGTGTTGGCGCCGTTCGTTGACTACCTGTGTGCCGCGCTGGATCTGGAATTCTGAGCGCAGGCACGCCACGCATGCCCGCGCACTGCCTGCTGCTGTGCGCACATCCGCCACGCCTTCCAGCACGTGCACCCGCAGTAACGCGCCTATCAATCCAGGAGTGGCGGCAATGAAAAAATGGTGGTGGTTGCTCCCGCTGTTGATCGTGCTGGCACTGGCCGGCTATGTAGTGGGCGGGCCGTATCTGGCAATCCGCGGCATCAGCCAGGCGGTGGCCAACCGCGACACCGCGCAACTGGCGCGGCACGTGGACTTCCCGACGCTGCGGGTCAACCTGAAAGCGCAACTGGACGACTACGTGGTGCGCGAAGCCGGCAGCGGCCTGCAATCGAGCCTGCTGGGTGGCTTTGCGCTGCAGATTGCCAGCCGTCTCGGCGGCGCCGGCGTGGATACGCTGGTGACGCCGTTAGGCATCAGCGCGTTGCTGCAAGGCCATCAGGTCTGGAACCGTGTGACCGGCGACACCGTCAGCCCGGACACCTACGCAGCACCCTCGCCTGCGCGACCGCTGGACGGCGCCGAGCAACGCTTCGAATCGACCCGCCGATTCACCGCCACCACGCACACCGCCAGCGGTGCGCCGGTGGTATTCGTGCTGAGCCGCCAGGGCCTGCGTTGGCGGCTCACCGACATCCAACTGCCGCTGCGCGATGCTGCAGGCAGCGCCCCTGCCGGCGGCTGAGTCGCGCCAGCATGCACATTGGTCGGCACGCAGCGTTTTTAGCTGAATCGCCAGGCCCGCTCCGTCCACGCCGCCTGCAGGCGCTGCATGGAGGGCCGCAGTTGTCGCGCCGCTGACCACGGCAGCGGCCGCAGTGCATCGGCGATGCTGCCAGGCGTGCGTTTACCGTCCCAGCAAAACACGATCTGGTTACGCAGATCCGGCTCGGGCAGCACCAGCATGTGTCCATCGAACAGCGCGCGCAGCGTGCCCAGGTGCTCGGCGGTCGCCACCTGGAACAGGTTCAACACCAGCACACCGCCGGGCCGCAGCGCCGCCTGGCACGCCGCATAGAACGCGGTAGTGCACAGCGCCGGCGGAATGCCGTCAGCGTCGTAGGCGTCCAGCAATAACAGGTCATAGCGCTGTGGGCGTTGGGCAATCCAGGCCGCGCCATCGTCCAGGCTGACCTCCAGGCGTGCGTCATCGCGCGGCAGGCGGAACACATCGCGCAAGGCCAGCACCTGCGGATCGGCCTCCACTGCTTCGACACGTGCCCAGGGTAGATACCGGTGACAGAACTTGGCCTGCGCGCCGCCGCCCAGACCGATGATGCCGATGCACTGCGGGCGCGGCTGTAGCCACAACGCGGCCAACATGCCGCGCGTATAGGGCACCACCAGCCGGCGCGGCGCCCAGCGCGCCATGCGCGTCTGGATGGTGTCCTCGGCGAAGGACAGCTCCACCGCGCGCCAGCTCATCCGCAGCGCGGCGCGGACCGGCGTGCGCTGCGGCCCGCTCATCCGATCGGCGGGTCGTTGGCCACGCCGTGCGGCACGTGGCCGGCGGCCACATGCTGGTGCTGGCGTGCGCTATCGATGTTGTGTTGCGAATCATCGAAGAAGATGTCCGCGCCAAACGCTTCCAGGAACGGCCCCTTGTGGCGCCCGCCCAGGAACAACGCTTCGTCCAGCCGCACACCCCACTCGCGCAGGGTGCGGATCACCCGCTCGTGCGCCGGTGCCGAGCGCGCGGTGACCAGCGCGGTGCGGATCGGCGAGGCCTCGCCCGGCGGAAACGCCGCCTGCAGCGCATGCAGGGCGGAGAGGAAATTACGAAACGGCCCCACCGACAACGGCTCGCGTGCGCGCTCGCGCTCGTGGCGGCCAAAGGCTTCCACGCCCTGTTCGCGCGAGATGCGCTCGCTCTCGTCGCCGAAGATCACCGCATCGCCGTCGAAGGCGATCCGCAGCTGCGTAGACAAGCGGGTGTCGTCGTTGTCGACGATGGCCGCAGCCGCCTCGGCCCGTTCGCCCGGTGCACGCGGCATGATGGTGGCCGCTGCGATGCCATGGGTGAGCGCGCGCCGCACCGACTCGGGATTGGCCGACAGGAACAGATCGGTGCCGAACGGTTTGACATAAGGCCAGGTCGGCTGACCAGAGGTAAAGGTGGCGCGCACGATGCCCAGGTTGTAATGCTGGATGGAATTGAAGATGCGCAAGCCGGTGTCGGCGGAATTGCGCGACAGCAGGATCACTTCAACGCGCGGCGTTTCTTCGGGCGTGTCGTGGTTGAGCGCCAGCAACTTGCGCACCACCGGAAACGCCACGCCCGGCTCCAGGATGTCGTCCTCGTGCTCGCGCTGGAATGCGGAATACGCCTCCACCCCGTCGGCCTCGAACAGCGCGTGGCCTTCTTCGAGATCGAACAGTGCGCGGGAGGTCACCGCGACGGTCAGCAGTCTGGGGGAGTTGTCAGCCATTTGAATGCCGGGATTGGGGAGTGGGGAATCGGGAATAGGTAGAAGCAGGAACGGCAGATCGGGAGTGCCTCGGGCATCCGTGCAGCATCGTAGCGTGTGCGTACACGTCTAAAGCACACGTGCCGCGCTGTTGCTGTTGCCAATCCCGCATCCCGACTGCCCAATCCCCGCCCCTCACACCGCAAACTGCTCGCTGAAGATGCGTTCTTCCAGGTTGTGTTCGGGGTCGAACAGCAAGGTCACGCGGCGTTCGGTGGATTCGCGGATGGTCACTTCGACCACATCGCGAATTTCATGCGAATCGGCGGTCACGCTGACCGGGCGCTTGTACGGATCCAGCACGCGAAAGCGCACTTCGGTATCGGCCTTGAGGATGGCGCCGCGCCAGCGCCGCGGCCGGTACGGCGCGATCGGGGTCAAGGCCAGCGTGTGCGAGCCCAGCGGCAATATCGGGCCGTGCGCGGAGTAATTGTAGGCGGTGCTGCCGGCCGGGGTTGCCACCATCACCCCGTCGCCGATCAGCTCGGCAATGCGGGTCTGGCCATTGAGGTCCACGCTCAGATGCGCGGCCTGGCGGGTCTGCCGCAGCAAGGAGACCTCGTTATAGGCCAGCGAACCGGCACTGGTGCCGGATTCGGTCTGCACCAGCATTTCCAGCGGACGCAGGTGGGCCGGCTCGGCGCGTTGCAGGCGCGCCAGCAGGTCGTCCTCATCGTCGCGGTACTGGTTCATCAAAAACCCGACCGAGCCCAGCTTCATGCCGAACACCGGCTTATCGGCGGCACCGTGCCGGTGCAGGGTCTGCAGCATGAATCCGTCGCCGCCCAGCGCGCAGACAATGTCGGCATCGTGCAAGGCGTGGTCGCCGTAGCGCTGCACCAGGCGCGCGCGTGCGGCCACCGCCGGCTCGGCGGGGCTGGCAAGAAAAGCGATGCGGGGCATTGCGGTCATCGTTGACTCCAGGGCATGCGAATCAGCATACCGCAGCGCCGTGGTGGGCTTGTGCGTGGGCCGCTGTCACGGCGTGCGCGCCGCAGCGGACGCGTTGCTGCGCGGCATCCGCTAGGTGCCGCAGGCCGCCCCCGCCGTCAAGGTGCAGATGGATCCGCCGCACGTCGTCCAAGCCCTGTGCTGCGCCGTCATCCGCCGCTGGCGCGGCCTGTCATCACGCGGTCAAACGCCAGGCGCGGTGGATGCGTGCATGCCGCTCGAAATCCGGATCGATGGTGCGCGGGCTGATCTCCTCGCATTGCGCAAACTCGGCCACCGCTTCTTCATCCAGCTTGAACCGGCGGAAATTGTTGGAGAAATACAGCACGCCGCCCGGCGCCAGGCGCGCCACTGCCGCGCGCAGCAAGCGCACATGCTCACGCTGGATATCGAAATCCTCGGCGCGTGCGGAGTTGGAGAACGTCGGCGGGTCGCAGAAAATCACGTCGAAGTGCGCACGCTCGGCTTCCAGCCAGGCCAGCGCGTCGGCCTGCACCAGCTTGTGCTTGCTGCCGGCCTGGCCGTTCAAGGCCAGGTTGTCGGCGCACCACTGCAGATAGGTACCGGACAGATCCACGCTGGTCGTGGCGCTCGCGCCGGCCACCGCCGCCTGCACGCTGGCCACGCCGGTGTAACAGAACAGGTTGAGGAAGCGTCGCCCCTTGGACTGTTGCGCCATGGTGCCGCGCAACGGGCGGTGATCCAGAAACAGGCCGGTGTCCAGATAATCGAACAGGTTCACCCGCAGCAGCGCGCCGTGCTCGCGCACGTTGACGATTTCGTTGCGCTGCTCGAAGCGGCCATACTTGCTGCCGCCCTTGCCACGTTCGCGCGACTTCAACGCGACACGTTCAGCCGGCACCTCGAACACCTCGCGCGCAGCGGCCAACAATTCGCCCAGGCGACGGCGCACATCCGCCTCGGGAATGGTCGCCGGCGCGGCATATTCCTGCACATGCAGGAAGATGCGCCGGTCGCCATCGGCTTGCTGATACACGTCGATGGCAGCGGAATATTCCGGCAGGTCGGCATCGTAGACGCGGAAGCACTCGATGCCTTCGCGGGCGCGCCACTTCTTGAACTTCTGCAGGTTCTTGCGCAGGCGGTTGGCCACCATCTGCGCGCCTTCGCTGAGCGCCGTCGGTGCCGCCAACGGAGTCCGGCGCGGTACCGCGATCGGGTCGCAGACGATCAACGCGCACTCGATCGCGCCATTGAACAACTGGTATTTCTTGCCCGCACGCAGGCCGGTGGCGTACGCCAGCTCGGCATTGCCGCACAGCAGGCTCGCACGCCACTGCGGCACCACGCGCTGCAGGGTGTCGCCAAGTTTGCGATACAAGGCCGCGTCGGCAGCCAGGCGCTCGTCGTACGGCGGGTTGCACACCACCACGCCGGTGGGCTGCGGCGGAGTCTGCAGGTCGCCGACCTCACGCACGCCGAACCAGATGACCTCGGCCACGCCGGCCACCTGCGCATTTTCCTTGGCAGCGCGGATCGCATGCGGGTCCATGTCGCTGCCATGGATCACCTGCTTGAGCGCGGCACGGCCAACGCTGTCGCGCTCGCGTGCCTCGGTCACCAGCTGCTGCCAGCTGTCGCGGTCGAATCCGCGCCAGCGGCTGGGAATGTCGCTGCCGTAGCGCTGCAGGCCGGGCGCGACATCGGCCGCCATCAGCGCGCCTTCGATCAACAAGGTGCCGCTGCCGCACATCGGGTCCAGCAAGCCACCGCCATCGGCATAGGCACGCGGCCAGCCGGCGCGCAGCAGCACGGCAGCGGCCAGGTTTTCCTTCAACGGCGCTTCGTTCTGCGCCATGCGCCAGCCACGCCGGTGCAGCGGCCCGCCGCCCAGATCCACCGAAATAGTGGCGCGGCCCTTGCGCAGCGACAGGTTCAGGCGCAAATCCGGGCTTTCCACGTCCACCGACGGGCGCTCCAGCCCCTGCCGGCGGATGGTGTCCACCACCGCGTCCTTGATGCGCTGCGCCGCATAGCGTGCGTGCGTGATGGCGGTGCCGGACACGTGCGCATCCACCGACAGCGTGTGCCCGGTGGACAAATGCTCATGCCAGGGCAGCTCGGCAACGCCGGCATACAGGGCGTCTTCGTCCGGGCAATCGAACTCGGTCAGCGGCCACAGCACCCGACTGGCCAGCCGCGACCACAGCACGGCGCGCTGGGCATCGCGCAACGCGCCCTCGACGTTGACGCCGGAAATGGTGGCGGTGGCCTTGCTGGCACCAAGCGCGAGCAACTCGTCGGCGAGCAGGTATTCCAGGCCCTTGGCACAGGATGCGAAGAATTTCACGTAGGCAGGTATCGATGGAGACGATGACCGCGCAGCTGGCGGCGACCGTGGAAGCAGGACAGCGGGCCGGTGGCGGTGAAGCGCTGCCGTGGCCGCGGGCGGGGGCAAATGGTCGGCCATCGGGGCCGGCATTACCAGCCCGACGGCCTGCCCTGCCCGTGCGCGGTTCACCACGGCGCCAGCCGCCACTGCGGCTGGGCCGTGTCCAGGCGCTGCTGCAGACCCAGCCGTTGCAGGAAGGCGGCGTCGTGCGAGACCACCATCAGGGCGCCGCGATAGTCCTGAAGCAGCGCTTCCACGGCCTCCACTGAGGCCAGGTCCAGATGGTTGGTTGGCTCGTCCAGCAGCAGCAACTGCGCCGGCCGGGCCCGGTACAGCGCACAGGCCAGCGCCACCTTCAGCCGCTGGCCGCCGCTGAGCTGGCCGGTGGGCAGGTCGGCACGGGCCTGGTCCAGGCCCAGCAGCGCAAGCCGCAAGCGTTGCGAATGGGCCTGGCCATCGGGGTCGGCAGCGTGCAGGTGCTGCGCGGCAGAACGCGCCGGGTCCAGCTGCGCCAGGTCCTGGTCCAGATAGGCCACTGGCACGTGGATGGCGCACTGCCCGGCTGACGGCAGCAGTTGCCCGGCCAGCAGCCGCAGCAGCGACGACTTGCCGCTGCCATTGGGCCCGACCACCCCGATGCGCGGCTGGCCGTGCAGCAGCAGGTCCAGCCGCCGCCCACCTAGCCGCCCATCCGCCAGCGCCACCTGCTGCAACGTGGCGAGCCGGTGCGCCGCGGTGGCCGGCGAAGACGGCGGCAGCAGCGCGACCGCCTGCGCGTGCTCCACCTGCACTGCCGCATCGGTGACGGCAGTAGCCAGGCGTGCGCGCGCGGCGGTGTGCTGCTGGTGCAGGCGCCCGGCGCTGGCCTCGCTGCACTGCTTCTGCCGGCCAAGCAGGATCGGCGCCTGATTGGCCTGGCTGGCGGCACGGCTGCCACGTGCCTGGCGCTGCTGCTGCCGTTGCTGCTGGCTGCGCAAGGCCTGCTCGCCCCGCTGCCGCTCCAGCTTGCGGCTGGCCAGCAGGTCGCAGGCGGCCTGCCGTTCCAGCGCCCGCTGCGCGGCATAGGCGCTGTAGTTGCCGCCATAGCTGCACAGACCCTGCGGCGACAGCTCCAGGATGCGCTGCATTGTCTCCAGCAACGCGCGGTCATGGCTGATCACCAGCAGCCCGCCGGTCCAGGCCTGCAACTGCGCCAGCAACCGCGCCCGCTGCACGTCATCCAGATGGTTGCTCGGCTCGTCCAGGATCAAAAAGTCTGGCTGCGCCAGCCATGCGCCTGCCAGTGCCACCCGCATCGCCTCGCCACCGCTGAGCGTGTCCGCCGGCGCACGCGCATCGCGCCCGCCCAGGCCGTGCTGTTCCAGGGCAGCGGCGAATGTGTGATGCGCGGTCCAGCGCTCGCCGACCCGTTCGAAATCAGCCGCTTCCACGCTGCCGTTCGCAATGCGGTCCAACGCATCCAGGAGCGGCGCCACGCCGGCCAGCGCGGCGATGCTCTGCCCGGGCGCGGCGCTCACCCGCTGCGGCAGGTACTGCACGCTGCCGGTACGGACACAGCGCCCGGCGCTGGGCGCCAGCGCACCGGCCAGGATGCGGCCAAGCACACTCTTGCCCACGCCATTGCGACCGACCAGGCCGGTGCGGCGCTGATCGATGCGCGTGGTGAGATCAGAAAACAGCGGGCTGCCATCGGGCAGCAGATACGTAACGCTTTCCAGCGTCAGCGAAGGACAGGTCATTGGTCACTCCATTGCATGCCAGCACGCGCGCCGATCCAACCGGAACGGCAGCGGGTTCGGCCGTCATCACGACGGCGGCATCAATGGCGCATTGGACCAACCTCAAACGGTGAGCAATGGTGCAAGTGTAGGCCGGTGCGTGGGCGTGAGGGAACCTTCTGGCACGTTTACGCCGCTGATTCCGTTCAACTTGTGCGTCATGTGAGAGCGGCTAGTGCGCATCGCATCCAACGCCCAGCGTTGGATGCCCAAGGCGATCCATCTTGCAGATCAGCGCGCGCCGCCTGTTGACCAGGCACACACCGAGGCCACGTTGCACACGGTCGAGAACGTGCAACCAGGGCCTGCACTCGGGAGTTACATCTCAGTCGCCCATCGGTTTCCGCGCAATCACCGTCGGAAAGATGCTTGCGCGATCATCGATGAAACGCACATCGGCAAACCCTGCGCTCTCCAGCTGCGTGCGGGTCTGCGCATGCGTACGGAACGACGCCCAGCGCGCCTGCACCACATCGATGAATACCTGGCTCTGCAGCACCAACGCAGCGCCGTCGATCAGGTCCAGTTTCCAGGGCGACTCGGCACACAGGCTCGGTGGCGGCGTGAGAAAGCTCGCCACCAGCGTGCCGCCCGGCCGCAGCCTGTCAAAAAATGCGCGGTACAAGGCAATCACGCGCGCATCGTCCGGCTCATAGAGATTGAGGCCGTTGCTGGTCAACACATCCACGCTGTTCGGCTCGCCCGGCGCCCACGCATCCTCACGTTGCAGCGTCAACTGGCCTTCCAGGCCATACTGCTGCGCAAGCCGCAATGCACCGTCCAACGCCTGCGGGTCGAGATCGATACCGATCAGCCGCACATCCGGGCACTGCCCGTAGTCCAGGCTCAGCACGTCGCCCATCCAGCCGCACGGCAGCGAGGCCAGCGTCATGCCGGGCCGCAGCAATGCCTGCAACTGCGTACGGAAGATGCCAAAGCGCTCGCGCGTTGCGAGCACGGCGGGCGCCTTTTCGAAGAGTTCGTACTCCAGCGCAGGCGTCGTCTGCTGCACCAGGGTTCCTGCCTGATACGTCACCAGCTGATGCGTCCAATACGCATTGAGCCCACGATTGCGCAGCAGGAACCGGCCCAGTTCCATCGCCCACAGCGCATCGACCAGTTGCAGCAAATGCTCCATTTCTGCAGCAGAGCGATCGTTGTGTTGACGCAGCCGCGTCTTGATCGACGCGAGCAAGGTCGCGTCATCGGTGTCCGTCTCGCCCAGATGCGAAATCACCCGGCCGTGCGGTGCCGTCTGCGGCGGTGGTTGCTCATCATGTTGCATCGTTCACCTTTGGCAATCGCCAATCGCTGTCTACCGCCATGGTGGCGCGTGCGGCGCTGCGATGCGGCCCAAAGGGCGAGGCAAGATGCCGGCGAGCGAATGCGCACGATGCGAGCGCAGCGCGGCTGCGCCATTACCCGTGCGCAGCGACCACAGCACAGCGAAAAGCTCAGCCCAGCCCGAAGGCCGGGTGATAGGCCACATCGGCCAGCGGCAGCAGCCGGTCGCCGAAGGCCAGCGCCTGCAATTCCGATGCAGGCGCGTCGGGCACGCTCAATCCCGGCTCCACCGCAAATCCCAACCGCCGGAAAAAGCCGGGTTCGCCGTAGGCCACGCAGCCGGCCGCACCGCGCTCGCGCAAGGTGGCCAGGGCCGCCTGCACCAGGCGCGTGCCGAGCCCCTGACGTTGATGGCCTGGGCCCACCGCCAGCGGGCCGAGTGCGAACCAGCCGGAAGAACCGTCGGACAGCGCCACCGGCGACACCGCCAGATGGCCGACCACATAGCCGTCGTGATCGGCGACCAACGACAGCGCCAGCGCATCGTCGTTACGCAGCGCGGCGATTACATGCTGCTCGTCATGCCGGCTGTGCTCGGCGCGCATGAAGGCCACCATCGTCAGCACCTCGATGGCAGCGGCGTCGCCGTCGCTCGCCTCGCGGATCAGCACACTCATCGGCGCATCGGTCTGCGCCGAAGGCATGTCGTGGTCGTCGTGCATCACAGGCTCTGCAGCAGTTCGGCGAAGGCGCGCGAAGCCGCGTCCACGTGCGCACCCAGGCGATGCCCGTCATCGACCAACAGCAGCCGCGCCGAACGGGCCTGCGCCCAGGCAATGACGTCGGCGGCCGGAATCAGTTCGTCGTGCCAGGCATGCACGATGGAGATCGGCACCGCTGCGGCATCCAGCGCCGGCAACGGCCCCATCTTGGTCGGCGGCACCATCAGGAACAGCGCGCGTGTCGGCACCTGCAGCGAGACCTGTGCGGCGATGTAGGAGCCCAGGCTGGAGCCCGCCAGCACCACCGGGCCTTTCTCGGCGGCGGCGCGCGCAATCTCCAGCAAACGCTGCAGCCGGCCGCGCACATCGCCCAGCTGGCCCAGGTCGCGGCGCGCGTCCAGGTCGGTGAAGTCGGGCCGCTCATGCGTCCATCCCAGGCGCTCGGCCACTTCCGCCAGCGCGGTGACCTTGAGCGCATCGGGCCCGCTTTCGAACCCATGCGCCAGGATGCAATGGCCGCGACTCATAGCGCCTGCACCGTATCGCCGATGCGCAGCACGCCGCCGCGCAGGATGCGTGCGCACAGCCCGCCGTGGCCGCGCATCGCGTTATAGCCGCCCGGCCCCAGCGCCTCTTCCATGCGCGAACACGGGTCGCACGGATCGGTGCCTTCCAGCTCCACCTCACCGATGCGGAACCGCCGCCCTTTCAATGCAATCAACGGAATTCCGGCTACCACCAGGTTGCGGCGCAAGGTTGCCGGCGCAAGTGCCGCCTGGCCGGCCAATGCGGCAATCACCGGCAGGTGCTCGGCCTGGATCAGGGTGATGCCGCGCTTGCCGCTGCCGCCCTTGTAGCGATCGCCCACCAGGCCAATACCGGTGGTGGCCTGCGCCGCATCCACTTCCAGCATTGCCACATCACGCGCAGGACGCACGCCGATCCAGGTCACCTGCCCGGTCTGCGGCAGCGTCGCCATCAATTTGCCCAGCGGGCTGTCGGGATTCAAAGCCATCGTCGAATGCTAGCATCCGCACCATGTCCGATGCCGTCCTGCCGTCGCCCCCGATCACCTACGCGCCGTTGTCCTACGAATCGCGGCTGGCCCGGCGCACGCTGCGCAACATCGACATGGTGGTCATCCATTGCACCGAGTTGCCCGACATGGCGATGGCGCGCGAATACGGCGAACGCGTGCTCTACGACAGCGGCACCGGCAACAGCGGCCACTACTACATCGACCGCAATGGCAGCATCCAGCAGTACGTGGCGCTGGAGCGCGTTGCCCACCACGTGCGCGGCCACAATCCGCACACGCTGGGCATCGAACTGGTCAACAGCGGGCGTTATCCGCATTGGTTGGATTCGCGCCATCAGCAGATGCACGAGCCCTACCCCGACGCGCAGATCAACGCGCTGGTGACCTTGCTGCAGTGGCTGGAGCAACAGCTGCCGTCGGTACGGCGGATTGCCGGCCACGAGGCATTGGACACCACCCAGGAAGCGGCCAGCGACGACCCCTCGCGCAAGATCCAGCGCAAGCGCGACCCCGGGCCGTTGTTTCCGTGGGAGCGCATCGAAACTGCCGTGCGCTGGGTGCACGCGCCGCGCTGAGCGCCGCGCTCAGCGACCGGATGGGCGATAGGTCTTCTCGCCAGCATTGACCGCCAGATCCAGGCGATTGTCCGGCGGCGCAATCGGGCACACTACATGCGGTGTCAGCGCGCACGGCGGGTTCTCGGCCAGATTGAAATCCAGCACAACGCGGCCGTCGCGCGGCGCGTCTGTGTAGAGATAGCGCGCACCGCCGTAGCTTTCCTTGCCGCTGGTGCGGTCGGCGAACACGAAGAACAGCCGCGCATCGCCATCCTGTGCGATCGGACGCAGGCGATAGCGTTGGCCGTTGCGGGTGAACGCCGCTTCGCCCGGCACCTGCACCGTCAACGGTGTGCCGATCGAGGTCAATAACGTGGTGGCACGTGGCGCGTCATACGGCTGCCACTGCGCGTCGATACGCCAGTGCGCATCGGTGGGGAAATAGTCCAGCTCACCGAACTGCGCCAGCGCTGCCGGGTCGCGAAACCGCCACCCGTACAAGGCGCCGGTCTGCACCACATAGAACTCGCGCGCATCGATGCGCAGACGGTCGCCCGGCTGCCCTGCCCGCTCGGGCGCCAGCGCCACCTCTGTCACGGGCTTGCCGTGCAGCGTCACTGCGGTGCCGGCCGCGGCCTGGAAGCGCAGCTGGCCTTCGGGATCCAGCGTCAGGTTGCCCAGTTGCGCAGGCCCCGCCGGCAGCACGATATCGGCATGCGGGTCGGCCCCCACCCGATAGCGGCCCGGGCGCACGCGGCCGGAGCCGGTGTAGCTCAACCAGCCATCCGGAGCATGCAATTGGGCACGGCGCGCCGCACGTGCGTGCGCAAGCGCTGCAGCGTAGCCGTCACGATCGGCGCGCGCGCTCGACGGCTCAGCCGCTGCACCACTGCCCTGCGAGGTCGACCCGGCCGAACATGCAACCACCAGCACGATTCCCACGACGCCTATCGCGCCACGCTGCAACTGCCACCGCATCAGCACACCCAACACTGCGAGAACTGCGCTCCGCGCAGCGAGCCTGCGTCCCCACAGGCCACCTTTCCTGCGCCTATTGTGCCTGCAATTGGCTAGCGACCGCGACCGGGCGGCTGCGATCCTGCAACCAGCCGCTCCACGATCCGGCATACACGCGCGCACCGGAGAGCCCTGCCACCTCCAGCGCGAGCAGCAGATGGCAGGCGGTCACACCCGAGCCACACATCACCACGGCCTGCTCCGGTGCGTAGTCGCCCAGCAGCGCGCCCAGCTCGGCGCGCAACTCCGCCGCCGGCTTGAACCGCCCATCGCGCAGGCTCATGCCGAGCGGGCGACTCACCGCGCCCGGCACATGCCCGGCCACCGGATCGATGGGCTCCACCTCGCCACGAAAGCGCTCGCCGGCGCGTGCGTCGAGCAGCCAGCCCGGCGCCGCCTCAAGGCGCGCCAGGATCGCCTCGGCGTCCACCACCGCATCCGCATCGAAACTGCCCGGATACGCGCCGCTGTCGACCGGCACAGGCACTGCCGTGGTCTCGGGCAACCCGGCCGCACGCCAGGCGGCCAGGCCGCCATCCAGTACCGCCACGTGGCGATGGCCCATCAGCCGCAGCATCCACCACGCACGTGCGGCCGCCATGCTGCCGTCGGCCGCGTCATAGACCACCACCTGGCTGTCGGGCGTGATCCCCCAGCGGCCGAGCTGGGCCGCGAAGACATCACTGTGCGGCAGCGGATGACGCCCTTGCCCAGGGCGCGACACATCCGCCAGCGCGTCGTGCAGATCGGCGAAATGCGCATCCGGCAGATGTCCTTGTGCGTAGTCGCGCTGTGCGGCGCCCGGGTCCGGCACAGTGGGCGGTGCCGCCCGCGCATCCAGCAGACGCAAACGCGGGTGCTGCAGCGCTGCTGCCAGGGTGGCGCTGTCCACCAGCGTGGTCCAGTCGGGTTCGGCACTCATGCACTCTGCTCCAGACGACGGCGAAGATTGAGAAGAATGGCCGCGGTGGCACCCCAGATCCGGTGACCGGGCCAGTCGTATTCGAGCACGCGGCGTGGCCGGCCGCGGTACTCCAGCTCCACGCTGCGCAGATTGTCCGGGTCCATCAGATAGGCCAGTGGCACCTCGAAGACGTCGGCCACCTCATCCGGCTGCGGTACGGCCACAAAGGCCGGGTCGATCACCGCCACCACCGGGGTGACGCGGAATCCGCTCACGGTCAGAAACGGGTCCAGATAGCCCAGTGCGTGCACCTGCTGCGCGCCCAGCGCGATTTCCTCGCAGCTTTCGCGCAAGGCCGCCGCCGCCGCATCGGCATCGGACGGCTCGATCCGGCCACCGGGGAAACTCACCTGCCCGGCGTGGTGGCGCAGGCTGTCGGTGCGCCGCGTCAGCAACACCATCGTGCCCTGCGTGCGCGGCACCAGTCCGCACAGCACCGCCGCTTCGGCCGAGGCGCCACCTTCGGTGAGATCGATCAACTCGGCATGGTTCCAGCCGGGCCCATCTGGCGCGGTGTGCAGCGGATACAGCGCACGCTGCAAGGCCGCGCACTCGGGCAGTTGCGCCGCCAACGCGCGCGCGGGCAGCACCGTCTGCAGATACTCCTGGCGTTCACCGTCACTCATGCTCATCCAGCGTGCAATTTCATCCAGGCTCCGCAGGCAACCGATACAGCTCCCCTGCGCGTCCAGCGAACATACACCGGTACACGGGCTGGCCAGGCTACCGCTGTTCGAATCCTCGCCCTGCATCGTGCGGCCTCCGCGCCTGATGTCCATTCCCGTACCCAAAACGACAACGCCGGCCTGGTGGCCGGCGTTGTCACAGCAACAGCAAACGCAATTACTTGACGCTGACCAGCTTGATCTCGAACTGCACAGCCACGTTCGGCGGGAACGGGGTACGCGGGTCGGCACCGTAGGCCTTTTCCGGCGGCAGGGTCACTTCCCACTTGGAGCCAGCCGGCATCTGCAGCAGCGTGTCGCGCATGGCCTGCATCTCGACTTCGCTGACCTTGATGGCCGGGATCTGCTGCGCAGGACGTGCCTTCTCGCGGTCGCCGAAGGGAAACGGACCGGCGACTTCGAGCTGCACGGTGCTGGCCTGGGTCGGCTTGGCGCCCTTGCCGGCTTCGATCACGCGGTACTGCACGCCGCTCGGCAGCGTCTGCACGCCAGCGGTGCTCTTGTTCTTGGCCAGGAACGCATCGCTCTTGGTCTTGTTGGCGGCAGCGGCCTTGTCGTACTCGGCCTTGGCCTGCTGGGCACGGCCCTGCTCACGCTTCTGGAACGCTTCCACGGCCGGCTTCAGCTGGTCGGCAGTGATGGCCGGCTGCTTCTTGGCATAGGCGTCCTGCAGACCCTTCACCACCGAGTTGATATCCAGCTGTTCACCACGTCCGGTGAGCTCGGCAAGGTTGTTGCCGTAGTCATAACCAAAGTAGTAGCTCAGCTTGCCCTTCTCGGACGTTGTGTCCTGGGCCAGCGCATTGCCCGTCAGGGCCAGGGCCGCCACAGCGACCGCGATCGAACGCAACTTCATCAAACAATTCTCCAGGGTGGTGGCACAGGACGGGTCTGCCGCCTGAGATGACGCGCTAGGATAGCGGCCGCGATAGCGAACCGCTACTTATCACGAAACCTATGACCAGCAAGGGTTTCAGAAGTTCCGCATTTACTTTTTTTTTACGTTAGCCAGGAAGTCCGATGTCCAATCACGTCATTCTGATCGCAGACCACGCCAATGTCCGGACCATTACGGTCAATCGCCCGGACAAACTGAACGCCTTGAACCAGCAGACCATGCAGGCGCTGGATGCGGCATTTGCAGAGGCGGCAGCGGCCGAAGACGTGCGTGTGGTCGTGCTGACCGGCGCCGGCCCCAAGGCCTTCGTGGCCGGCGCGGACATCGCCGAGATGAGCGAGCTGTCGGCAATGCAAGGCCGCGAGTTTTCGCTGTTGGGGCAGCGGCTGATGCGCCGGATCGAGCGGATGCCCAAACCGGTGATCGCCATGGTCAACGGGTTCGCGTTGGGTGGCGGGCTGGAACTGGCGATGGCCTGCCACCTGCGCATTGCCGCCGCCACTGCGCGGATCGGGCAACCGGAAATCAATCTGGGCCTGATCCCGGGCTTCGGCGGCACGCAACGCCTGCTCCGCCTCACCGGCCGCGCCGCCGCATTGGAGCTGTGCCTGCTCGGCACGCCGATCGATGCCGCGCGCGCCCTGCAACTGGGCCTGGTCAATCGCGTGGTCGAACCAGAGGCCTTGCAGGCGGAAACCACCGCACTGGCCGAGCGCCTGGCCGGCTCCGCACCGCTCGCGCTGCGCGGCATCCTGGATGCGGTGGTGGTGGGCGGCGAATGCGGCATGGAAGAAGGCCTGCAGCTGGAAACCGCGCAATTTGCCCTGCTGTTTGCGACCGACGACATGCGCGAAGGCACACGGGCGTTTCTCGACAAGCGCCCCGCGCAGTTCCGCAATCGCTGATCGCATCGCCATGAACGCCGATGCAGTTTCCCCGCCGCATGCACTGCCTTTGCAGTTGTTCGAACGCGTGCTGGCCGACGATCTCGATGGCGCGCTGGCGCTCGGGCTGATGGAGTACTGCCCTGAACAGCACGACGCAGTGGATCCCGCTGTGACGGCCACCCTGCTTGCCGCACAGCAACGCCTGCAGACCGCATGGGCGGCGCGTCAACGCTATCAAGCACGCATGGCGCGCTTGCAACGACGTGCGGCCGAACGTGACGCGCGACGCGCGCCTGCGCCCACGCCCGCGCAACCCGCAGCGCCAGCCTTGCCCCCGCTCGCCGCTGCGATCCTGGCGCGCGCGAAAGCCAAAGCCAGCGGTGGAGCGTCCACATGAGCAGCGCACTTTCCGCACCGCCCCCGCGTCGCGGCAGCACCCTGCGTAAGCCGGAGATACAGGAGCTGTTTGCGCGGCTGCGCGAACTCAACCCGCATCCCACCACCGAGCTGGAATACACCACGCCGTTCGAACTGCTGATTGCGGTGCTGTTGTCCGCACAAGCCACCGATGTTGGCGTCAACAAGGCCACGCGCAAGCTGTACCCGGTCGCCAATACGCCACGCGACATCCTGGACCTGGGCGAAGAAGGCCTGAAGCGCTACATCTCGACGATTGGATTGTTCAACGCCAAGGCCAAGAACGTCATCGCCACCTGCCGCATCCTGCTGGAGCGTTACGGCGGCGAGGTACCACATGATCGGGCCGCGCTCGAGGCGCTACCTGGCGTGGGCCGCAAGACCGCCAACGTGGTGCTCAACACCGCGTTCGGCGAACCCACCATGGCCGTGGACACCCACATCTTTCGCGTCGCCAACCGCACCGGCCTGGCACCCGGCAAGGACGTGCGCGTGGTCGAAGACAAGTTGGTCAAGGTGATTCCGGCCGAATTCCTGCACGACGCCCACCACTGGCTGATCCTGCACGGGCGTTATGTCTGCAAGGCACGCAAACCGGATTGCCCGAATTGCGTGATCCACGATCTATGCCGCTACCGCGACAAGACCGTGGCCGCCTGATCGCGAAAGAAAGACCGGGGAAGCAAGGATCGGGCTGCGCGCAGTAAGCGCCAGTCGAAAGCCGCCATTGCGAGCCCCCAATCTGCAAATCCCCAATCCCGGCCCAAAAAAAATCGCGACCGGATGATGCGTCTTATCGGCGCCATGCATCATCCGGTCACGACAGGACACACCCGGCGCGAACGCCGGGTGGCTATCAGGGTCAGGCCGCTTTGCGCGGTTCCTGCGTCGGCACAGGATCGACCTTGCGCTGGCCCTCCACGCGACGATCCAGCTCATTCCAGTCCACGGCCAGCTCGCAGCCGCGCGACGCTGCATTGCGGCTCCAGTCGCGTAGCAACTCGATGCACGCATGGTCGACGTGATGCAGCTTGGCCACGTCCAGATGCAGCACCGTGTTCGGCGGAACGCTTTCCAGCGTGCGCGCCATCGCCGGCACCTTCAGGAACGTTGCAGAACCCTGCAGGGTCAGATGCATTTCGTCCTTCTTATCGGCGTGCTCGCGCACCTCGACCTTCAGGCGCGAGGAATGCAAGGCCAGACGGAACAGCGACAGACCGAAACCAATCAGCACACCGGTCAGCAGGTCGGTGGCCACGATCGCAAACGTGGTGGCCAGATAGATCGCGGCGGTGCCGCGGCCATAGGTCGCCAGTTCCTTGACCTGACCGATCTTGATCATCTTCACGCCGGTGTAGACCAGGATGCCGGCCAGACAGGCCACCGGCGTCATCCGCAACAGCCACGGCAGCAGCATCGCGAACACCAGCAGCCAGCTGCCGTGCAGGATGGTCGACACACGCGTGGCAGCACCGGCCTGCACATTGGCCGCACTACGCACGATCACGCCGGTCATCGGCAATGCACCCAGGAAACCGCACAGCATGTTGCCCACGCCCTGCGCCGCCAGCTCACGGTCGTACTGCGTCCGTGCGCCCTGGTGCATCCGATCCACTGCCGCTGCCGACAACAAGGTCTCGGCACTGGCGATGAAGGCGAAGGTCACCGCCGACACCAGCAAGGTGTGATTGAACACCCCGAAGATGTCGGAAAGGCGGGGAATACTGATCGCCGAGAACAGGTTGGTCGGAACATCGACCTTGTTGACGTTCAGTCCCTGCAACTGCACGGTCGCCGTCACCACCACCACCGCGATCAACGCACCCGGCAGGAAGCGCAACCGCTGCGGACGCAGCTTGTCCCAGGCCAGGATGATGCCGATGGTCGCCAGGCCCACCAACAAGGCGGTGCGGCCGGTGCCTTCGCTGATCGCCTGCCACAACACGGCAGGCAGTGCAGCGAAGTTCTCCAGACCGCGCGCCTTGGGCGCTGCATCCATCAACACGTGCGCCTGCGAGGCCACGATCAGGATGCCGATGCCCGACAACATACCGGCCACCACGGCCGGCGACGTCATCCGGAACCACACCCCTGCCCGGCACAGACCGGCAACCAGCTGGATCGCGCCAGCCACCAGAATCACTGGGCCGAGCGCGGCAGCGCCATGCTCGCGCACCAGTTCGAACACCAACACAGCCAGGCCGGCGGCCGGGCCGCTCACCTGCAACGGTGAGCCCGCCAGAAAACCAACAACCAGTCCGCCGATGATGCCGGTGATCAGACCCGTTGCCGGCGGCATGCCGGATGCAATCGCGATGCCCATACACAAGGGCAACGCGACAAGGAAGACCACCACTGACGCGAGCAAATCACGCCCGAACAGCCCCTGACGGAAATATCCGCCGATACCTGCTGTGTTCATGAGTGTGCTCCGTCAGACGAGTTCAGCCCGCACCGCTTGCTGCAAGCGCGGGCGAGGAGTGGCTTCGGGAGTCGTCTCGCCCAGGAGCGGGCGGAAGCCCCCCTTTTCGGCATCGAAGGCGCGGATCTCTCCGTGGGCGATATCGTAGATCCAGCCATGGATCCGCAACGTGCCTGCCGCCAGGCGTGCTGCCACGACCGGTTGCGTCCGCAGATGGTCCAGCTGCGAGACCACGTTCTCTTCGGTCATGCAGCTCAGCGCCTCCTGGCTGGCCGGATCATGGCCATGGTGGGCGGTGACGTGACGCGCTGCGTCGGTGTGCTTCAACCAGGCAGCTACGGACGGCACATCTTCCAGCGACTCGGGCTTGAGCACGGCCTTCATGGCGCCGCAGTCGGTATGGCCGCAGACCACGATGTGGCGCACACCCAACACGGCGATGGCGTATTCGATCGCCGCAACCACGCCACTGACGTGCTGCGAGTAAGGCGGCACTACATTGCCGATGTTGCGGTAGACGAACAATTCGCCGGGCTGCGCGGAGAAGATCAGCTCCGGCATGACGCGCGAGTCGGCGCAGGTGATGAACAGCGTGTGCGGCTTTTGGCCGGCAGCGAGTTCATGAAAGCGCGCACTCTGGCGCGGATACACTTCCTTACGGAAATGACGAAACCCTTCAAGCAAACTTTCCATGGGAGATAACCTCTAGGCAACGGATAGCGATCCGCGGCGCAAACCGCGAATTGCGAAATTGAACAAATCAAGAGAATCCGGCGGAAACGCCGGGTACAGCGACAGCTGGGATCAGGCGCGCAGGGCGTTTGGAGGACGCAGTTGCGGGATCAGGTCGCGTTTGTGATTTGCCGGCGCGTGATGCGCGTACCAAGAAGGTGAATACCGCGCCAGCACAGGCCATGCTTGGGAGAGCAAGGGGATATCGTCTGCAGGCTGTGTATCGACTTGGGTCTGGGAGTCCCCATCGTCCTGCGGATCTTCGGTGGCATCGCGTTCTTCGCCAGCATCCACCATCACCGCCAGGCCGTCGCCCACCACCGCATTCTGGATGCGGGTGTGCGCATTGGCTGCCGACCACGCGGTGAGCGCGAGCAGACAAACCAGCAGCAATTGGAGGAATCGCGGAAACATGGTCTCGAAACTAACAATTTAGAACCCGGCAGCGCAAGTGGTGCGATGCACAAAGTGCGATGGAACGCGCCACTTGCAGATTGCGGTTCAGCTCGCCATTAACTAAGTCACGCAAATCGCCGGGTTTCAGCGCCCACCAGAACTGTCATAAACGCGACTTTGTTCAGACTCATGACACACACTGACAAAAACAAAACACGCGTAAATCTTTGTCTTGATTGACAAAAAGTGTTCCGATGAGTGGTTGCGGAATTGTCACATTAACGCAACTTTCACGGCCTAGCCTGCGCCCACTTTCTCGTCAGGTCGCAAGGCACCATGAAACTTTCTCCTACCCTGCTTGGCTCCGCATTGCTGGTGGCGCTCGCCGCGCCGGCAGCCCACGCCGAAATCGCCATCGATGTGATCGGCGGCTCGGAAATGTCGCTGGAAGGCCTGGTCCAGGCCGATGGCAACTGGTTCCACAACGACGTGCAGGATCTCAACGGACCGATCGGCGCCAACGGCGACAATTCCGAATTCAGCATTCGCCGCGCCGAGTTGGTACTCAAGGGCAAGGGGCCGGGCAACTTTGAATGGGTCGCCGGCTACGACCCCAGCGTGCTGAAGGAAGTCACTGTGCGAGGCACCACCATCCGCAGCACCGGACGCTTCCTGGACAACAACATCAAGTACAAGTTCGGCGGCAACGCCAACAACTACCTGCAGTTTGGCCAGTTCAAGCAGCCCAACAGCCTGGAAGAGCTGTCCAGCACCAAGAACAATGACTTCGTGTCCAAGGCCGCGGTCACCAATACCTACGGCATCTCGCGCCGGCTCGGTGTGGCGTACGGCATGGGCGACAACAACTGGAGCCTGACCGCCAGCGCGTTCGGCCGCGAACTGACCCGCAACCAGGCCCACGGCAGCGGCTACGGCGCACGCGGCACCTGGGCGCCGATCAATGAGACCGGCAATGTGCTGCACTTCGGCCTCAGCTATCTGGCCTACGACACCGACGACGACACCCTGCGCCTGCGCGCGCGCCCCGACGCCGACCTCACCACCGTGCGCCTGATCGACAGCGGTGCCATCACCAATGTCGACAACGTGGGCGTGGCCGGCGCTGAAGCGATGTGGATCACCGGGCCGTTCAAGCTGCAGAGCGAGTACTTCCAGGAAAACGCCAACCGCATCGGTGCCAACGCAAACGACTATAAGAGTGACGGCTGGTACGTCAGCGGGGTCTGGAACATCACCGGCGAGACCTGGGGCTACAAGGCCGGCGTGCCGACCACCCCGCTGCCCAACGAACCGGCATCGGGCATGTGGCAGCTGGCAGTGCGCTACGACACCCTGGACCTCAACGACGGCCATCTGGTCGCCAACGGCAACACGCCGTTCGTCGATGGCGTGCTGGGCGGCAAGATGGATGTGTGGACCATCGGCGCCAACTGGTACTGGCGCTCCAACTTCAAGTTCGCACTCGACTACGCCAAGGTCGAAAGCACCCGCTACAACAGCGCCACCCGCGGGCTGGTCGACGACAACCCGTCGATCATCGAGGCACGCGCGCAGTTCTACTGGTAAGCCATCGCTGCGGCAGGCCTCCGCAGACACCGGCCGCAGGCACTGACAGCACGTGGCCCTGTGCGTCGCTGTGACAGGCGCCACTTCCGCCCCGTCATCTTCGTGTCATCTCCCCGACATTGCGCAGTCACGCCATTGCCCTGCAATGGCGTCCTGCGGGACGTCATCCCTATCGCTACAAGGAGCTGTTCCGTGATCTCTTCCATCAAATCCCGTCTGGCTGTCGGCGTGCTCGCTGCCGCACTGGCCATGGGCGCCCAGGCTGCCGATGTCACCGGCGCCGGCGCATCGTTCATTTACCCGGTCATGTCGAAGTGGTCGGCCGACTACAACACCGCCACCAAGAAGCAGGTCAACTATCAGTCGATCGGCTCCGGTGGCGGCATTGCGCAGATCAAGGCCGCCAGCGTGGATTTCGGTTCTTCCGATGCCCCGCTCAAGCCCGAAGAGTTGGCTGCCGCCGGACTGGCGCAGTTTCCCTCGGTGATCGGCGGCGTGGCGCCGGTGATCAACGTGCCGGGCATCGCTGCCGGTGCGGTCAAGCTGGACGGCAAGACCCTGGGCGATATCTTCCTGGGCAAGGTCACCACCTGGAACGATGCGGCCATCGTTGCGCTGAACCCGGGCGTGAAGCTGCCCGACAGCAAGATCACCGTGGTGCATCGCTCCGACGGTTCGGGCACCAGCTTCAACTTCACCAACTACCTGTCCAAGGTCAATCCGGACTGGAAGAGCAAGGTCGGCGAAGGCACGGCGGTGCAGTGGCCGACCGGCATTGGCGGCAAGGGCAACGAAGGCGTGGCCGCCTACGTGAAGCAGATCAAGGGCGGCATCGGCTATGTCGAGCTGTCGTACGCGCTGCAGAACAAGATGGCCTACACCGCGATGAAGAATGCGGCCGGCAAGTTCGTGCAGCCGTCCGATGAGACCTTCGCTGCGGCCGCCAACAGTGCCGACTGGGGCAGCAGCAAGGACTTCTACCTGGTGATGACCAATGCCGCCGGCGACAACGCCTGGCCGATCACCGCCACCAATTTCATCCTGGTGCAGAAGAAGCCGAAGAATCCGGCCGGCCTGAAGAACACCCTGGAGTTCTTCCGCTGGGTCTACAGCAAGGGCGATGCGCAGGCCAAGGCGCTGGACTACGTGCCGCTGCCGGACACGCTGGTCAGCCAGATCGAAGCCTACTGGGCCAAGACCCTGCCCCGCTAAGTGCACAGGACCGACGCCGTCTCTCTCCCCGGCGTCCGGACCGGGACGCGGACTTTCGGGTCCGCGTCTTTTTTTGTGATGCCAGTGCCCGGATGGCGCTGTCATGCACGTGTAACAAAAACATCATTTCATAGCTGCGTCTGCCGGACACCCGGCCAATCCTGCCTCGGAGCCACCATGAAACTGCAGTCGGCCAGCCTGACCGCCCTGTCCCTCACCATCGCCCTTGCCCTGGCGGCCTGCTCGCCCGGCAAGGACGCGCAGTCCGGCGATCCCGCACAAGGCGGTGCCAACGCAGGCGCGGCGGCCGGCGAGAGCAAGAGTGCGGAGATCGCCGGCGCCGGTGCGTCCTTCATCTACCCGCTGGTGTCCAAGTGGTCGGCCGACTACAACGCCGCCACCGGCAACAAGGTCAATTACCAGTCGATCGGTTCGGGCGGCGGCATTGCGCAGATCAAGGCCGGCACCGTGGATTTCGGCTCCTCCGACAAGCCGCTCGATAGCGCCGAGCTGCAGCAGGCCGGCCTGGGCCAGTTCCCCTCGGCCATCGGCGGCGTGGTGCCGGTGGTGAACATCGAAGGCATGGCGCCCGGCAAGCTGCGCCTGACCGGCGCCCTGCTCGGCGACATCTTCCTGGGCAAGGTCACCATGTGGAACGACGCGGCGATTGCTGCGGCCAACCCGGGCGTGACCCTGCCGGCGACCAAGATCAACCTGGTGCATCGCTCCGACGGTTCGGGCACCACATTCAACTTCTCCAACTACCTGTCCAAGGTCAGCCCGGAGTGGAAGACCAAGGTCGGCGAAGGCACCTCGGTGCAGTGGCCGGGCGGCGTGGGCGGCAAGGGCAACGAAGGCGTGGCCTCCTACGTGCAGCAGATCAAGGGCTCGATCGGCTATGTCGAACTGGCCTACGCGCTGCAGAACAAGATGCCGTACGCGTCGATGCAGAACGCTGCCGGCCAGTGGGTGGAGCCGAACGCTGAAAGCTTCGGCGCCGCAGCGGCCAGCGCCGACTGGACCAATGCCAAGGACTTCAACCTGGTGATCACCAATGCACCGGGCGAGAAGGCCTGGCCGATCACCGCGACCAACTTCATGCTGATGCACAAGCAGCCCAAGGACGCGGCCCGCAGCAAGGCCACGCTGGACTTCTTCAAGTGGGCACTGGAAAACGGCCAGGCCCAGGCCAGCGAACTGCATTACGTGCCGCTGCCGCCGGAGCTGGTGAAGCAGATCGAAGCCTACTGGGGCAGCGAGTTCAAGTGATGTTCGCCTCCCGCCGCTGTGGCGGGTTGCGCTGCGACGCGGTGCCTGAGGGCGCCGCGTCGATCCTGCTATCTCACGCTCCCGCGATTGCGCGGGTGACGAGCCCAATCGAATGAATGCCACCGCCATTCCCGAAGCGATGACCGCACCGCGCGGCCGCGATCTGCGCGATGCGCGTGCCGATCGCCTGTTCAAACTGGCATTGGCGGCAACCGTCGTCTTCGTCCTGCTGGCCCTGGGCAGCGCTGCGCTGTCGATGTTGTGGGGCGGACGCCACGCGCTGCAGATGCAAGGCCTGAGCTTCTTCTATTCCGCCGACTGGAATCCGGTCGAGAACAAATACGGTGCGCTGGCACCGATCTACGGCACCTTGGTCACTGCGCTGATCGCGATGGTGATTGCAGTGCCGGTGAGTTTCGGCATCGCCTTCTTCCTCACCGAAGTGGCGCCGCGCTGGTTGCGCGGCCCGGTCGGCACGGCAATCGAGTTGCTGGCCGGCATTCCTTCGATCATCTACGGCATGTGGGGCCTGTTCGTGCTGGTGCCGGTGATGACCGAGCACGTGACGCCATGGCTCAACGACAACCTGGGCACGCTGCCGCTGATCGGCAAGTTGTTTCAGGGCCCGCCGCTGGGCATCGGCCTGCTGACCGCCGGCTTTGTGCTGGCGATCATGGTGATCCCGTTTATTTCCTCGGTGATGCGCGAAGTGTTCCTGACAGTGCCGACGCGCCTTAAGGAATCGGCGTACGCATTGGGATCGACCAAGTGGGAAGTCAGCTGGGACATCGTGCTGCCCTACACGCGGTCTGCAGTGATTGGCGGCGTATTCCTGGGCTTGGGCCGCGCACTGGGTGAAACCATGGCGGTGGCCTTCGTGGTCGGCAACACGGTGCGGCTGTCGCCGTCGCTGCTGGAACCAGGCACCACCATTGCGGCATTGATCGCCAACGATTTCGGTGAGGCAACCGAAACCTATCGCTCCGCGCTGCTGTTGCTGGGCTTCGTGTTGTTCATCGTGACCTTCATCGTGCTGGCCATTGCGCGCTTCATGCTGATGCAGCTGTCGCGTCGGGAGGGCAACTGATGTCGTCGGTCTCGCAACACCTCTACACGCGGCGCCGCATCACCAATGTGGTGGCGCTGCTGCTGTCCTGCGTCACGGCGTTGTTCGGCCTGTTCTTCCTCGGCTGGATCCTGTGGACGTTGCTGTCCAAGGGCGTGCCCGGCATCGACGTCAACCTGTTTACCAAGATGACCCCGCCGCCGATGCAGGAAGGCGGCTTGCTCAATGCCTTCTTCGGCAGCGCGGTGATGTGTGGCCTGGCAATCGCGATCGGCACGCCGCTGGGCGTGGCGGCCGGTACCTGGCTGGCCGAATACGGCAATGCGCGCAAGACCGGCGTGGTGGTGCGCTTCGTCAACGACATCCTGTTGTCGGCACCGTCCATTGTGCTGGGCCTGTTCGTGTACACGCTGTACGTGATGCAGACCGGCGGGCGCTTCTCCGCGTTCGCCGGTGCGCTGTCGCTGGCCTTCATCGTGCTGCCGGTGGTGGTGCGCACCACCGACGAAATGCTGCGCCTGGTGCCTTCGCAAATGCGCGAAGCGGCGCTGTCGCTGGGCATTCCGCATTGGAAGGTGACCGTGCAGGTGCTGTATCGCAGCGCGTCTGCCGGCATCGTCACCGGCGTGCTGCTGGCGCTGGCGCGCATCAGCGGCGAAACCGCACCACTGCTGTTCACCGCCTTCGGCAACCAGTACTGGAACAGCAACATCTTCCAGCCGATGGCCAGCGTGCCAGTAATCATGAACCAGTTTGCCGGCAGCCCGTATGAGTCGTGGCAGACCCTGGCCTGGTCGGGTGCACTGGTACTGACCGTGTTCGTCTTGTTGGTGAGCCTGGGCGCACGTGCGCTGCTGTTGCGTAACAAGATTTCCAATGACTGACCTTTCTTTCCGGACGCCCGACATGAACGATCTCCAAAACGCCAAGCCGATGCATCGCATCGCTGTTCCGGCCGCCAAGGGGGCGCCGACGGCGCAGGCGCCGGTGAAGGTGGCCGCACGCAATCTGGACTTCTATTACGACAAGTACCACGCGCTCAAGGGCATCAATATCGAAATCCCGGAAAAGCGCGTCACCGCGCTGATCGGGCCATCCGGTTGCGGCAAGTCCACGCTGCTGCGCATCTTCAACCGCATCTATGCGCTGTACCCGAAGCTGGAAGCGCGTGGCGAAGTGCTGCTGGATGGCGAAAATATCCTCTCGCCGAAATATCCGATGAACCGCCTGCGCAGCAAGGTCGGCATGGTGTTCCAGAAGCCGGTGCCATTTCCGATGACCATCTTCGAGAACGTGGCCTACGGCATCCGTCACCACGAGAAACTGTCCAAGGCCGACATGCAGAACCGCGTCGAGCACGCGCTGCGCCAGGGCGCGCTATGGGACGAGGTCAAGGACAAGCTTGGCCAAAGCGCACTGGGTCTGTCCGGTGGCCAGCAGCAGCGCCTGTGTATCGCGCGTGCGGTGGCGCTGCGGCCGGACGTGCTATTGCTGGACGAACCGACCTCCGCGCTGGATCCGATTTCCACCAGCCGTATCGAGCAGCTGGTGGAAGAACTCAAGCGCGATTACACCATCGTGATCGTGACCCACAACATGCAGCAGGCCGCGCGCGTGTCCGATTACACCGCCTTCATGTATCTGGGCGACCTGATCGAACACGATCGCACCGAAACCATTTTCTCGCAGCCGTCCAAGCAGCAGACCGAGGACTACATCACCGGCCGCTTCGGCTGATGTAGGCCTGCCGTATCACCGCATTGAAGCAGCTCCGCCACCCCGCCGCGTGCGACGCCACCTGCATGCGCATGCCTGGGCAGGGACGGACATCCACCACTGCCACGAATCGAGAACACGATGAACCAGCACCTCAACGACCACATCGTCAAAAGCTACGACGAGGAGCAGCACCGTCTTGTCGCCGAAATCGTGCGCATGGGTGATACCGCAGTGGCGCAGCTGGAAGCGGCGCTGGATGTGGTGGAACGCCGTGATGACAATGCCGCGCACCGTATCGTGGTCAACGACGAAGCCATCGACGCGCTGGAACATGCGATCAGCCACGACGTGATGCGGCTGGCATTGCGCGGGCCGATGGCGCGCGACCTGCGCGAGATCCTGGCCGGCCTGCGGATTCCTGCAGATATCGAGCGCATCGGCGATTACGCCGCCAACGTGGCCAAGCGCTCGATCGCACTCAATTCCGCGCCGCCGCTGCCGCAGACGGTGGGCTTGCGTGCACTCGGCCAGATGGCGGCCGATGCGGTACGCGAAGCCGTACAGGCCTACCGCAACAAGGACGCCGAGGCGGCCATCCGTGTGCGCGACGAAGATGCACGCCTGGACGCGCAGTACACCGCGTTGTTCCGCGAGTTGCTCACCTACATGATGGAAGACCCGCGCAATATCACCCCGTGCACACATCTGCTGTTCATGGCCAAGAACCTGGAACGGATCGGCGACCACGCCACCAACATCGCCGAGAACGTCTGGTTCCTGGTGCATGGCGAGCAGCCGCTGCCGCCGCGACTGAAGCGCGACGAGACCAGCACTACCGGCGTCATCTGAGGCCAGCGCCTGCCCTAGCGGCGCTGCGGATGACCGGGAGATCGCCCGCAAAGCCTCATTTAATTACGTATTCATCTTTAGACTCCTAGGGTGAAATCACACAGGCAGTCCCTGTGACCTCAGGAGTCGCGCAGATGAAACGCATCATTGGTTACTTCATGGCCCTGTCGCTGCTGGCGTCTGGCGGCGCGCTTGCCGCACCTCAGCAGCACGACAACCGCGGCCACGACGACAATCGCAACCGGTCTGCACAACGCCATGACGACCGTGGCCCTGACCGTCACGACGACCGCCACGATGATCACCGCGACGACCACCGCAATGCGCGCGCCAACGACCACCGCAACAATCGCCACGGCCCGCCCTACCGCCGCGGCGAACGGCTGGCACCGGACCATCGCGGCAACCGCGTGGCCGGCTACCGCAAGCATCATCTGAACACGCCGCCGCGTGGCCACGAGTGGCGCCGTGTGGACAACACCTACGTGTTGATCGCGGTTGCGACCGGCCTGATTGCCAGCGTGGTCGCCGGCCGCTGATATCTGCGCCCCGCAGCTGACGTCAGCAGGCCCGATCCGTGCAAGCACAGGTCGGGCCTTTTCGTGTCTGGCCGTCTTTCTCATGCGCACGGACGGCGGCTGTGCGACCGATCGGGCCGGCCATGCGACCTGCTAGGCTATGCCGATGAACGAACCGGTCGACCTGCAACCCTCCCCCTCCCTGCTACCCATGTCGCGGCGTTTTCGCGGCTATCTGCCGGTGGTGGTGGACGTGGAAACCGGCGGGTTCGACTGGAACAAGCACGCGTTGCTGGAAATCGCCTGCGTGCCGATCGAGATGGACGCGCAGGGGCATTTCTTCCCGGGCGAAACCGCCAGTGCGCATCTGGTGCCGGCGCCGGGGCTGGAGATCGATCCGAAGTCGCTGGAGATCACCGGCATCGTGCTCGACCATCCGTTCCGTTTCGCCAAGCAGGAAAAGGACGCGCTGGACCATGTGTTCGCACCGGTGCGCGCAGCGGTCAAGAAGTACGGCTGCCAGCGCGCGATCCTGGTGGGCCACAACGCGCATTTCGATCTGAATTTCCTCAACGCCGCAGTTGCCCGCGTTGGCCACAAGCGCAACCCCTTCCATCCGTTCAGCGTGTTCGACACGGTGACCCTGGCCGGCGTGGCATACGGCCAGACCGTGTTGGCGCGCGCCGCCCAGGCCGCCGGCCTGGACTGGAACAGCGCCGATGCGCACAGCGCGGTGTACGACACCGAACAGACCGCGCGCCTGTTCTGCAAGATTGCCAACGCGTGGCCGGGGCCAGCCAGCGCGGGGTGAGTGGGTGGGGATTGGGCAGTCGGGATTGGGCAGTCGGGATTGGGGATTCGCAAAAGCGGCGTTCCCGGCTTCTGAGACGACGTTGGTCGGCGACACCGTTGCATACGACGCGATCAAATCCCACGCCGTTTGTTGTAACCAGCAAAGCGCCAAACAGCGCGCTCTTGCGAATCCCCAATCCCCAATCCCCAATCCCCAATCCCGTCCTAACCAATACAGATCCGGTCGCGCCCGGCGCTCTTGGCTTCGTAGAGCGCATGGTCGGCACGTTGCATCAGCGATGAACCCGACTCTTCCTCGCCCAGTTCGGCCAGTCCCGCACTGAAGGTCACCTGCAGGCCTTCCACGCCGCCCCAGTCGTGCCGTGCATGAAACTGCGCGCGGATGCGCAGGCACAAGGCGTGCGCCTGCTCAAGCGTGGTGTCGCTGAGCAGCAGCGCAAATTCCTCACCACCCAGGCGCGCGGGCAGGTCCGAGGCACGCGCCGCCGCCGTGAGCAGCACGCCCACGTCATGCAGCACCGCATCGCCGCTGGCATGCGAATACTGGTCGTTGATGCGTTTGAAATGATCTATGTCCAGAATCGCCAGCACCAGCGGCCGTCCACTGCGGCGGGCCCGGCTTAAATCACGTGCCAGCGCCTCGTCGAAATGCCGCCGGTTCGGCAAGCCGGTCAACGCATCTTCGTGGGCCTGGCGTTCGAACGCATCGGACTTGATGCGCAAACGCGTGAGCAGCTCGCTCTTTTCCTGGTTGGCCTGCAATAGCCGTTGCGCCTGCCGCTGCAGGTCTTCGGTGCGCTTGCGCACCAGTTCGGCCAGCCGCGCGTTGTGGGTCTTGTAGCGCCGCAACAGAAAGCGATACAGCAACGCAAGCAACAGCAGCGCGCCCAGCGCGCCGGCCAGCCGCACGTCCTGGCGTTGCCACCACAGCGGCAGCACCTCGAACGCCCAGACCGCTTCGTGCGGGCTCCAGGCACCGCCCGGGTGGCGCGCGGCCACGCGCAAGCTGTAACGCCCCGGCGGCAGGCCAATGAATTCCACGCTGCGCTGCCGGCCGCGCTCGATCCAGGTGTTGTCCAGACCATCCAGGCGCGTGCGGTATTCGATACGTTCGGGCAGCAGGAAGCTCATGCCGACATAAGACACCGTCAGCCGCTGCCCGCCCGGCAGCTTGGTCTGCTGCCGCCATGGCACCGGCCGGCCGCCCTGCTGCACGTTTTCGATCAACGGCGGCGGCGCGGGCCGTTCGCGGAAGCGCTGCAGGCGTGCCGGGTCCACGGTGCTCACGCCGCCGGCAGTCACCACCCACACGCTGCCATCGGCACGTTCGATCATGCTCGGGCCAGAGCTGCCATTGGCCTGCGCGTTGCCCATGCCATCGATTTCGCCGTAGCGTTCGATGCCGAGCCGGCCGCGCCCCTCGGCCACTGCATTGAGTGTGTTGAGTTCAGTTCGCAGCACGCCGCGGTTGCTGCTGATCCAGGCATTGCCCAGGCGATCGGCGACCAGCTGGAACACGGTGTCCACCGGCATGCCCTGCTCCAGCCCCACGCGTGCCAGCGCGCCACGACGTGCCCGGTACAGCCCACGATCGGTGGAAATCCAGACATCTTCGCCAACGCGCTGGAATCCGAACACGCTGCGCGCACCGCCCAGCCGCTCCAGCGGCAGCTGCTGCAGCACACCGTCACGGACCACGGCCGCGCCATCGACCGAACCGATCCACAGTGCACCATCGATGCTGGCGAGCGCAGTCACCACACCATCGGGCAGGCCGGTGATGGCCAGCGGCGCACGCCGCCCATCGACCAGATGTACTACGCCACGTTGGGTCGCCAGCCAGACGGTGTCGGCATCGTCGATCACGATTGCGCGAATGTGCCCGTTGGGAATGCCGTCGGTCTCACCGAAGTGGCGCAGCACACGCCCGTTGCGCAGCACAAACACGCCATCGGCGTAGGTGCCCACCCACAGGTCGCCGCGCCGATCCAGCGCCAGGCTGAGCACCGACAGCCGCCGCCCGGACGGTGTGGCCACCGGCACCGGCACGATGCGGCCGTCGGGCAGCAGGCGGTCCAGGCCTGCGGTGGTGGCCACCCACAGGCTGCCGTCGCGGTCTTCCAGCAGCGCGCGCGCGTAGTCGCCACTGAGCCCGTCGCGCTGGCTGTAGCTGCTGAACAAGGTTTCGCGCAGGCGGAACAGCCCACCGTTGGCGCCCACCCAGATGCTGCCTTCGGCATCCTCGCGCAGGCTGACGATGCGCCCGGTGGGCAGCGCACGGCCAGCCTCCAGATGCTCCACGCCGTGGCTGCCGATGCGCAGCAGGCCCTGGCTCTCGCTGCCCAGCCACAGGTCGCCATGGCGATCCTGCAGCATCGCAGTGAAGTGGCCCTGCCCCGGCACGTGGTGCACCAGCTGCGCACGTTCGCCCTGCAGGCGATACAACTGCTCGCCGGCCACTACCCACACCGTGCCGTCCGGTGCCCGATACGGCCAGGCCAGACCCGGCGGCAGGCCGAACGCTGCGGGTGCGCGATGCATGCGGCCATCCGGCTCGCGGTAGATCAGGCCATCCAAGGTGCCGATCAGCAGCCGGCCCCGGCCGTCGAACACCATCCGCGGGAAGCTGCTTTGCAACGGCACGCCGGCCTGCGGCGGGAAATAGTCGAAGCGGCCATCCGGCCACAGGCAGCCCAGGCCATGGCCTTCGAACAACAGCCACATCCGGCCATCGGCATCCATGGTCATGCCGTGGATCAGCGCCTGTGGCCAATCGGCACGGCGCGGCCACTGCCGCCAGTGACCATCGGCACCGTGGCGCACCAGATTGCCGCGTGCATCACTCAGCCACAGGGCGTCGTCGTGATCCACGTACAGCGCGCCGACGCCGTTGTCGGGCAGGCCGGGCCGCGTGCTGCGATCGATGACGGTGAATTCCAGGCCGTTGTAGCGGACCAGGCCCTCCCATGTGGCGAACCACAGGTAGCCATCGGCGGTCTGGGCGATGTCGCGCAGCGAGTTATGCGGCAGTCCGTTGCGCGAACTCCAGCTGTCGATGGCGTAGTCGCGCAGGCGTGCGCTCGTGCCCGGGGCCGCGTGTGCTGCAAGCGAGCACATCCACAACAGCGCGCACACGCAGGCCGCGAGCCAGCATTCCCACTGCCCCCACCCTCGTGTCGACGCCGTTGCGCCATCCCCACTATCGCCCGCGCTGCGAGCGCCCACCCCAAGCTTCATCACCCACACGACACGCCGTTCGCTGCGGATATGGTAGGCAAAAACGCGCGGCAGTGCCGCTGTCGCGATGCCAGGGCTTGGTGTAATGGGCTTGCCGGTGCGTGGACGAGCCCAGCGCACCGCGCGATGCGCTGCAATTGCGCAGGAGTGTGGCGTTGCCGGTATGCCGCCGATGGGCGATGCGCGCTTATAGTCGTTGCCGCAGTGCCCGGCCCCCGCGCACTGCGGCGCCGGCGCGCCGCATGACTCAGGCGCCCAGGCGCTGGCGCACGGCCTCGAACAAGGTCACGCCGGTGGCCACCGAGACATTGAGGCTTTCGATGTCGCCGGGCATCGGGATCTTGACCAGGCCATCGCAATGCTCGCGGGTGAGCCGACGCAAGCCATCACCCTCGCCGCCCAGAACCAGGCCGACATTGCCGCGCAGGTCCACGCTGTATAGCGAAGCCTCCGCTTCGCCGGCCAGGCCATACAGCCATACGCCCTGCTTCTGCAGATCGCGCAGGCAGCGCGCCAGGTTGGTCACCGCCACCACCGGGATGCGGTCGGCCGCGCCGGCCGAGGTCTTACGCACGGTGGCGTTGACCGTGGCGGACTTGTCCTTGGGAATCACCACCGCGGTGACGCCGGCAGCAGCGGCGCTACGCAGGCAGGCCCCCAGGTTGTGCGGGTCCTGCACGCCGTCCAGGATCAGCACAAGCGCGCGCCCTTGCGCAGCCTCCACCAGGCCTTCCAGTTCGTTCTCGGCCCAGAGTCGCGCCGCAGCGTAGCGCGCAGCCACGCCCTGATGGCGCACCTGCCCACCTACGCCGTCCAGCGCCTGGGTGTTGACGCGGCGCACGTCGATGCCCTTGCGGCGCGCCTGTTCTTCGATCTCGGTCAGGCGCGGGTTCTTGCTACCGGCCTCGATCAGGACCTCGCGCACGTTGTCGGCGTCGTTCTCGACGGACGAGGCGACAGCGTTGACGCCGACGATCCACTGGTTCTGCTTGCTCATTGCGCGGGCATACGAAGAAATGAGGGGGAATGGTAGGGCCTGCGGCCTGCTACGTCACGGCCGGGGCATGGATCGCCTGATAAAGCAGGTAGAGGCATTGCAACACTGGTGCTGGCACCTGCGGGAGTCATGCGCCGCTGGCCGCCGCGCGCATGCCGCAACGGCAGCCGTGCACCGGACTGTTTGCGCGCGACGTGAACCGCTGTGGACAAGCGCTTGAACGCTTGTCGCGCCGACGTCAGCAACAAACCGCAGTGCACCGACATCAGCCTGATTGACCACAGCGAGGACCTGCCAGGCGAGGCCCCATCGCTGCTTACACCGGCCACCGCTCGGTGTCGTGATCCGGATGCTGATGCGATACGAGCGCAGCCTGGAATGCCAATGCCGCCGCGTCATCCTCGCTCGGGCGTGTCGGCAGCTGCGTCAGGGTATCGACGAACGGCACCTTGCGCTCCAACCCGTACTGAATATGTGGGGGCAACCGCTCTGGCGTATCGAATGCACCAGCGGCAATCGCCACGCCATCGGGTGCTTCATAGGTCAACGGCGTGCCGCACTCGGCGCAAAAACCGCGCTGCACCAGCGTCGACGACGCGAAGCGCTTGGGCTCACCGCGGGTCCAGCGGAACGCGGCGCCACGCACCGACACCAGCGGCGCGTAATACGCTCCAAACGCTTTCTGACACATGCGGCAGTGACAGATGGATGCGTGGTCCAGCACGCCGCGCACATGAAAGCGCACCGCACCGCATTGGCAGCCACCGCTGTATTCGGATGCGCTCATCGTTTGCCTCGCAGATCGGCGTGTTAGAACCTGTTCACGATCTTTCCTGATCAGTGCAGACTATGCGGATGCGCCAAAAGATCTATCCGAGTGACATGAGCCGGGAGCAGTTCGAACACGTGCTGCCGATCCTGGAACAAGCGCGTAAGCGCACCAAGCCACGCCGTGTGGATATGTATGAGGTGTGGTGCGCAGTGTTGTACGTGCTGCGAACCGGTTGCCAATGGCGAGCGCTCCCCAGCGACTTTCCGAAGTGGCGGACCGTGCACTCGTACTTTGCCAAGTGGAGCGAGTGCGACGATGAGGGAGTGAGCCTGCTGGAGCAGGCACTTAAAAAATCAGGTTGGCGTGGCCCGCGCCAGACAGGAGCGCAACGCCTGCACCAGGTTCTTGATCGTGGACGCGCAGAGCGTAAAGAACACGGACACAGCAGGGCAAAAGGGATATGACGCGGGCAAGAAGGTGTCGGGCATCAAGCGGCATATCGCTGTTGATACTCAGGGATTGCCCCATGCAATCGCGGTGACGACGGCGGAGGTGACCGACCGCAAAGGTGCGCTGCAGGCGTTGGAGCGCTGCCAGTCAAATTTGACGCATGTACAAAGCTTACTGTGCGACAGCGGTTACACCGGCGTACGGTTTGCCGACGGCGTGCGAGAGATTTTAGGCGAGCAGCTCACGGTGCAGATTGCCAAGCGCAGCGAACTGCACACCTTCAAGGTCATGCCCAAGCGATGGATCGTCGAGCGTAGTTTTGCTTGGCTGGAGAAGAACCGAAGGCTATGGAAGAACTGCGAGCGCAAACTCAACACCAGCCTGCAGTTCATCCATTTGGCCTTCTTGGCGCTATTACTCAGAAGATCGTGAACAGGTTCTTAGGCAAGCCACCGCGTCATCACGGCGCGGTGGCACTCACTCCGCACTTTCCGGCTCAGCAGTGCGGGCCGCCATGCCGGCCACCCGCACTACCGCGCAGCATCAATACGGCTTTTTCTTGCGCCTGGCCGGCTTCTCACGCGGCGGCAGCGGTGCTTCTGCAGGCGCACCATCTTCGGCCAGACGGAAGTCGATCTTGCGTTCTTCCATGCTCGCCTTGAGCACCAACACGCGTACCGGGTCGCCCAGACGGAATTCGCGACCGCGGCGTTCGCCGGTCATCGTCTTGCGGATCGGATCGAACTGGTAGTAGTCCTGCGGCAGCTGGGTGACGTGCACCAGGCCGTTGACCTTGGATTGGGTCAATTCCACGAACAAGCCGAAGCTGGTCACACCGCTGATCACGCCGTCGAACTGGCCGCCGACATGCTTTTCCATCCAGGCGGCGCGATAACGCTCGTCCACTTCGCGCTCGGCCTCGTCGGCACGCCGGCCACGCTCGGAACACTGCAGCGACAACGCGGCCATCTGGCGCGGGGTGTAGATGTATTTTTCCGGGCTGGCGCCGGTCAGCGCGTGCTTGATCGCACGGTGCACCAGCAGATCGGGATAACGGCGGATCGGCGAGGTGAAGTGCGCGTACGCCTCCAGTGCCAGACCGAAGTGACCGTTGTTTTCCGGCGAATACACCGCCAGGCTCTGGCTGCGCAGCAGCACCGATTCCAGCAGCGCGGCATCCGGACGCGCACGCACCTTCTTCAGCAACTTGGTGTAGTCACCTGGGCGCACCTTGCTCCATGCCGGCAGGCTCAGCTGGAATTCCTTGAGGAACTCCAGCAAGTCTTCGAACTTGCTCTCCGGCGGCCGCTCATGCACGCGGTACGGCGCAGGCACATGCATGCTCAACAGATAACGCGCTGACTCGACGTTGGCGGCGATCATGCATTCCTCGATCAGCTTGTGCGCGTCGTTACGCACCAGCATGCCGGCCTGGGTGACCTCGCCGGTATTGTCGAGCACGAAGCGCACTTCGGAGGTTTCGAATTCGATCGCGCCGCGATGCGTGCGCGCCTTCGACAACACGTTGTACAGCTGATGCAGACGCTGCACCTGCGGCAACAACGGGCCGATAAACGCCTTGGTATCGGCATCGTCTTCGCCAACCGCCTTCCAGACCTGGTTGTAGGTCAGGCGCGCGTGCGAATTCATCACCGCTTCGTAGAAACGCGAGCCGGTCACTTCGCCATCGCGTCCCACCTGCATATCGCAGACGAAACACATGCGGTCGACCTTGGGCATCAGCGAACAGATGCCGTTGGACAAGGTCTCCGGCAGCATCGGCACCACGAACCCGGGGAAATACACCGAGGTGGCGCGCTTTTGCGCTTCATCGTCCAGCGGCGTGCCGGGACGCACATAGTTGGAGACGTCGGCGATCGCCACCACCAGACGGAAACCGTCTGCATTGGGCTCGCAATACACCGCGTCGTCGAAATCCTTGGCGTCTTCGCCATCGATGGTGACCAGCGGCATCTGCCGCAGATCCACGCGCCCGCCGATCATCTGCGGCTCGACCACCAACGGCACCGCCGCGGCTTCGTCGAGCACTTCCTGCGGGAATTCATGCGGCAGCTCGTGGCCATGGATGGCCATTTCCACCACCAGCGACGGCGTCAGCTTGTCGCCCAGCACCGCGATGATCTTGCCGATCGCCGGGCGGCGCGCGTCCGGCGGTGCGATCAGCTCGCACACCACCAGCTGGCCTTCGCGGGCCTCGCCGATGCCGTCCGGGGCAATCTGCACATTGCGCTGCACGCGCTTGTCGTCGGGGTCGACGTACGCCACGCCGTGCTCGTAGAAGAAGCGCCCGATCATGCGCGACATGCGCCGTTCCAGCACACGCGCGATGGCGCCTTCGCGGCGACCACGGCGGTCGATGCCGGTCACGTTGGCCAGTGCGCGATCACCGTGCATGACCTTGCGCATTTCGAACGGCGGCAGGAACAGATCGTCGCCACCTTCGTCCGGCTTGAGGAACCCGAAGCCTTCCGGATTGGCGATCACCACGCCGGCAATCAGGCTGGTCTGCTGCACCGGCGCGTAGCCGCCACGGCGGTTCTGCACCAACTGCGCTTCGCGCACCATCGCGGCCAGGCGCTTGCCCAGCGCATCGATGCGATCGCTCAAGCCCAGCTGTTCGGCAATCTCTTCGGCAGTCTGCGGGCCGTCGCAATCTTCCAGCAACTGCAGGATGGCTTCACGGCTGGCAATCGGCTCGGCGTAGCGCAGCGCTTCGCGGTCGGCGTGCGGGTCCTTGAATCCGGCATCCGCGACAGCCTGGACGGGGTCTTTCTGGAATCGTTCCGGCGGCGGCGCAGGCGGGCCGCTCTTGCGAGGATGCGGTGCGCGGGGCGCAGCAGGCTCGACGGGAGATGCCGGCTGGTCGGACGACGCCTTTGCCGCAGCGCGCTTGTTGGCAGATTTGGTGGACGCACCTGCCGCAGCGCGGACCAGGAAGTCCGGCATCCAGCCCGGCAGTTTCTGTTGCTCGGCGGTGCTGGACTCGCCCGGGCTGGCGGATTTGCGGCGGCTGGGCCGGTCGGAATCGGGGGTATTTTTCTTTGTCATTACCCTAATGGTACCCCTTGCGGTCCTGACGTGGGCGGCAATGCCAGCCAGGCCCTTGGCAATTGCTCCACATCACCCGTTGACAAGCCCGCCAGGAGTCTGCAAAATTCGCGGCTCACCTGCCCAGGTGGCGGAATTGGTAGACGCACTAGCTTCAGGTGCTAGCGGGGGTAACTTCGTGGAGGTTCGAGTCCTCTTCTGGGCACCAGTTTAAAAAGACCTCCGAGCGATCGGGGGTCTTCTGGTTTCTGGGGCCAGGTTTTTTTCGGGCAGGTGCCGCGACGTGGGCACTGCACGCTGTGCGAGTTCGGTGATGCAGGCCTTGCCTCAGAGGCGCGCGGCTGCGCTCGGCTTGTGGCGAAAGTGCCTAACCAGGCCTGTTGTGTTCCTGCTCGATGCGTTGGCGCTTGCGCGCTCGATGCAGGCAGCCTCAGCCTGCTCTGTTTATTGCATGGCCGTGCAGTTCAACGGACTCTGACAAGCACGGCAACTGCGTGGTTTCTGCCCTGCCCCACGGCTTGCTTGCTTCCAGCCTTTCCGAACGAGCTCATGTGCGCACCGCGCGCAGACGTGGCGTTCCGTCGCAAGGCTCGACCATCAGAGCTATAGAAGTCAGGTTGTAAGCCATAGCGATTGGCGTCGACGGAACCGAACGCGCCACGCGCCAGCTGCGACGCAACAGCAACTCGACCCACCTCATCGCAACCGCATCGCAGCGACGATCACAGGCGCAGGCGACGCCACCCCTGGATACCGCAGCTCAAGGCGCGGCAGTAATGCCTGCCGCGCGCAGGGCTTGTGCCCAGATCCGATAGCCGGCCTCGCTGGGGTGGGTACCGTCGGGCATCAGCGCCTCGGGCAAGGCGCCGTCGGGTTGCAGCATTTGCGGCCCGATATCCACCAGCTGCACCGCCGGGTCACCGACAAAGCGCGCAGCAAGCAGGCGGTTGGTTTCGGCGATCGGCGCTCGCTGCGGGCTGTCGGGGTGATGGCCGCGGGGCATGATCGCCATCAGGATCAACTTGCTGTTGGGCAGGCGCTGGCGCACTTCGGCAACTACGGCTTCCACCCCCTGCGCGGTCTCGGCGGGTGTACTGGCGCGCGATTGCGCGGTGCCGGTGAGATTGTTGGTGCCGATATGCAGCACCACCCAGCGCGGATCCAGCCCATCGAGTTCGCCCTGGCGAATGCGCCACAGCACGTTCTGGGTGCGGTCCCAGCCAAAGCCCAGATTCAACACCGGCCGCTTGCCGTACAGCCAGGCCCAGGACGCCGGCCCGCTGACGCGCGTGGCCTGCGGCGGGCCGGCCCAGAAATGCGTGATCGAATCACCGATCATCACCACCTCCGGCTTGAGGCTGCGTGCGGTGGCCAGTGCGGCGTGGTGGCGCGCGTACCAGTCGTAGGAGTCCTGCTCCAGCCAATCGACCGGGATCAGCGAGGTTGCCACGTCGCGGCCGAGCTCGGCGACCGGCTTGACCGGCGGCTCGCCCAGCAGCTTCGCCAGGGTCGGCTCGATGGCCTCCGCCAGCATGCGCTGGCCCTGCGTGTCCGGATGCAGCGCACCGGCCGGCGGGCGGAAGCGGGTGTCGTAGAACAGCTCGGTGCGCAGCGCGCCGTCGCGCAGGAAGATCGATCCCACATCCAGGTAGGTCACGCGCGGATTGTCGCCATAACGCACCGCCAGGGCCTGGTTGACCTGCGCGTCGCGGCGCGACTTTTCGGCCGAGACCGCACTTGGCAGCACACCCAGCAACAGGATGTGCGTGCGCGGCAGCTTCTGTTCGATCGCCGCGACCACCGCATCAATGCCCAGCTGGGTCTGCTCGGCGGTGTGCTGCAGGTGCCCGGTGTTGTTGGTGCCGATCAACACCACGGCCACCTTGGGATGCAGGCCGTCCACTTCACCGTTGGCCAGGCGCCACAGCACGTGCTCGGTGCCATCGCCGCTGAAGCCTAAGTTGAGCGCACCACGGCTGCCGTAAAAGGTCTGCCAGGTGGGCTGGAAATTCTCGTCGGGCGCCTGGGCCTTGTCGTAGTTCTGGGTGATCGAATCGCCGATCAGCAGCAGCGGCGTGTCGGCGTGTTGCTTTACCTGCTCCAGCACCTGCGCATGCCGCTGCGCCCACCAGGGCTCCTGCAGCCGGTCGGTCGGCACGATCGACGATGGCGGCGTCTGTGCAGTGGCCGCAGTGCAGACCAGCAACAGCCCACAGCACACCAGCGCGGGCGCAATGGCAGACAGCGAAAGGCGGGAAACCACCGCGTGCAAAGACCGGAACATGCGCGCACCAGAGATGGGAGATGCGGCGATTGTGGTCTGCGCGCGCGGCGTACGACAAGGGTGTACGCAGCGAGGCTGCGGTTTGGCGCTGCTGTGGTGGTGGCTCGGCGCCTGACGCCGTGCAGGCTGAGCAGCCTAGACATCGTAGGAGCGCGCTTGTGCGCGAGGTGGCGTTCTCGGTAACGCCTCATCGCGCGCAAGCGCGCTCCTACGAGGCGGGGTATCGCAACCGGATACGCCGCGATACCGGCAACGCCATCACGCGCCTGATCCCGATAGGCATGTGACTCATCAGATGTGGCACGTGGTCTTGGCTCGGCTGCCGAAACGGCTCAAGCCTAAATGCAGGCTTGCAAGCCCAGACGTTGTAGGAGCGCGCTTGCGCGCGATGTGGCGTTATCGGTAACGCCTCATCGCGCGCGAGCGCGCTCCTACGAGGCGGTGGGTCGCCATCTGATACACCACGATTCCAGCAAACTATTACGTGCCTGATGTGGATAGGCCTCGACCGGTGGCACGTGACGAAACGCGGCCGACCTCAGCGCAGCCCGGTTTCGCCGCGCGCGATCACCAGGCGTTGAATCTCCGAGGTGCCTTCGTAGATCTCGGTGATCTTGGCATCGCGGAGAGCGTTCCAGCGTTGCCGCACCCGCGGCAGCGCTGGAACGCGGCCGACCTCAGCACAGCCCGGTTTCGCCGCGCGCGATCACCAGGTGTTGAATCTCCGAGGTGCCTTCGTAGATCTCGGTGATCTTGGCATCGCGGAGAGCGTTCCAGCGTTGCCGCACACGCGGCAGCGCTGGAGCGCGGCCGACCTCAGCGCAGGCCGGTTTCGCCCCGCGCGATCACCAGGCGTTGAATCTCCGAGGTGCCTTCGTAGATCTCGGTGATCTTGGCATCGCGGAGAGCGTTCCAGCGTTGCCGCACACGCGGCAGCGCTGGAGCGCGGCCGACCTCAGCGCAGGCCGGTTTCGCCCCGCGCGATCACCAGGCGTTGAATCTCCGAGGTGCCTTCGTAGATCTCGGTGATCTTGGCATCGCGGAGAGCGTTCCAGCGTTGCCGCACACGCGGCAGCGCTGGAGCGCGGCCGACCTCAGCACAGCCCGGTTTCGCCGCGCGCGATCACCAGGTGTTGAATCTCCGAGGTGCCTTCGTAGATCTCGGTGATCTTGGCATCACGGAGAGCGTTCCAGCGTTGCCGCACCCGCGGCAGCGCTGGAGCGCGGCCGACCTCAGCGCAGCCCGGTTTCGCCGCGCGCGATCACCAGGCGTTGAATCTCCGAGGTGCCTTCGTAGATCTCGGTGATCTTGGCATCGCGGAGAGCGTTCCAGCGTTGCCGCACACGCGGCAGCGCTGGAGCGCGGCCGACCTCAGCGCAGGCCGGTTTCGCCCCGCGCGATCACCAGGCGTTGAATCTCCGAGGTGCCTTCGTAGATCTCGGTGATCTTGGCATCGCGGAGAGCGTTCCAGCGTTGCCGCACACGCGGCAGCGCTGGAGCGCGGCCGACCTCAGCGCAGGCCGGTTTCGCCCCGCGCGATCACCAGGCGTTGAATCTCCGAGGTGCCTTCGTAGATCTCGGTGATCTTGGCATCACGGAGAGCGTTCCAGCGTTGCCGCACACGCGGCAGCGCTGGAGCGCGGCCGACCTCAGCGCAGGCCGGTTTCGCCCCGCGCGATCACCAGGCGTTGAATCTCCGAGGTGCCTTCGTAGATCTCGGTGATCTTGGCATCGCGGAAGTAGCGCTCCAGCGGCATCTCCTTGGAATAGCCCATGCCGCCGTGGATTTGCACGGCCTGATGGGTGATCCACATCGCCGCTTCCGAGGCGGTGAGCTTGGCCACCGCTGCTTCGGTGCCGAACTTCTGGCCCTGCCCCTTGAGCCAGGCCGCGCGCAAGGTGAGCAGCAAGGCTGCGTCGAGCTTGCACTTCATGTCGGCGATCTTGGCCTGGGTCATCTGGAAGGTGCCGATCGCCGCGCCAAACGCCTTGCGCTCCTTCACATAGGCCAGCGTGGCCTCATAGGCCGCGCGCGCAATGCCCACTGCCTGGGAGGCAATGCCGATCCGGCCTGCATCGAGCACGCTCATCGCAGTCTTGAAGCCCTCGCCTTCCGCGCCCAGCACCTCGTCCGGCTGCGCTACGTAATCGGCGAACTCAATCTCGCAGGTGGCCGAGGCGCGGATGCCGAGCTTGGGCTCGGTCTTGCCGCGATGGAAGCCGGCGCGCGCCGTATCAACCATGAAAGCAGTAATGCCGCGCGAGCCCTTGTCCGGCTCGGTCACCGCGAACAACACGATGTACTTGGCCACCGGGCCGGAGGTGATCCAGCTCTTCTTGCCATTGATGACGAAGCTGCCATCGCCCTGCTTGATCGCACGGCAACGCATGGCCGAGGCATCCGAGCCGGACTGCGGTTCGGTCAGCGCAAATGCGCCGATGTGCGTGCCTTCGGCGATTGCGCGCACGTACAGCTGCTTCTGCGCCTCGGTGCCGTTCTTCAGGATGCCGGTGCAGAACAGCGAATTGTTGACCGACATGATGGTGGAGTGCGCGCCATCGGCGGCGGCAATCTCGATCATCGCCAGCGCATAGCTGATCGGGTCCATGCCGGCGCCGCCGTACTCGGCCGGCACCTCGATGCCCATCAGGCCGTTCTCGCCCAGCAACTGGATGTTCTCCAGCGGAAACTCGCCGCTGCGGTCGAACTGCTCGGCGCTGGGGGCGATCTTTTCCTGCGCGATCCGGCGGGCCACGTCCTGGATCATCAGTTGTTCTTCGGTAAAGCTGAAATCCACGTTCGACCCCTCCCGGGTATTGGCTGAGCGGCCATTGTAGCCACAACCATTCGCATGCGTATGTAGTTGACCCCACACCCCGCCCGGCCGAAAATATCTCCATATCGCGATATAGAGATATTCATGGATCTGGAAGACTGGTCGGCCCGCCTGAAAGTGTTTGCCGACGCCACCCGGGTACGCCTGCTGGCCTTGCTGGAACAGGAAGAACTCACCGTGGCCGAGCTGTCGGCCATCACCCGCCTCGCCCAGCCGCGCGTGTCCACCCATCTGGCCAAGCTCAAGGAGGCCGGCTTGGTGCGCGACCGCCGCGCCGGCGTGTCGGCCTACTACCGGTTTGACGAAGTGTCACTGGACCCGGCCCAGCGTGCGCTGTGGCTGGCGCTGAGCACCGGCAGCGACGACCCGCTGCTGCGCCAGGACGCCGAGCGCGTGGCTGCCGTGCTCGCCAACCGCGCCGCCGACCAGAACTGGGCCGATTCGGTGGCCGGCGACATGGAGCGGCATTACTCCCCGGGGCGCACCTGGGAAGCGCTGGCACGCACCGCGCTGCCGCTGCTGGAAACCGGCGACGTGCTCGATATCGCCTCCGGCGATGGCGTACTCGCCGAGCTGGTGGCGCCGCACGCCACCCGCTACATCTGCATCGACACCAGCGCACGCGTGGTCGCTGCGGCCAGCGAGCGCCTGCGCAAGCTGCGCAATGTGGAAGTGCGCGAAGGCGACATGCATGCACTGCCCTTCCCCGATGCCAGCTTCGACCTGGTGGTGCTGATGCACGCACTCACTTATGCAGCCAAGCCCGCGCAGGCGGTGGCCGAGTCGGCGCGCGTACTGCGCCCCGGCGGCCGGCTGTTGCTGTGCAGCCTGGCCAAGCACGAGCACCGCGCAGCGGTGCAGGCCTACGGCCACGTCAACCTGGGCTTTGCAGCGAAGGAATTGCGCAAGTTCGTAGAGAAAGCCGGCCTGGACGTGTCCAACCTGGAGTCAGTGACGCGCGAAAAGCGTCCACCGCATTTCGAAGTGATCTCGTTGATTGCGATGAAGCCGGGAATCGGGAATCGGGAGTCGGGATTGGTTGAAGGCAAGAGCAACGCGTCGCGGAGAGCCAACGCATGACACACCTACCAATCCCCAGTGCCGAATCCTCCATCCCGTTTTCGCTGCCATGGCTGCACCCGGAGCGCGCCGCCAAGCTCACCGCGGCGCTGCGCGAGCGCATCCTCATCATCGACGGTGCGATGGGCACCATGATCCAGCGTCACGATCTGCAGGAATCCGATTACCGCGGCACGCGGTTTGCCGAGGGGTACGACAGCGCGCAAGGGCACGTGCACGGCGCCGGCTGCGATCACGCGCCGCAAGGGCATGACCTGAAGGGCAACAACGATCTGCTGCTGCTGTCCAGCCCGGAGATCATCGCCGGCATTCATCGCGCCTACCTGGATGCCGGTGCAGATCTGCTGGAAACCAATACCTTCAACGCCACCTCGGTCAGTCAGGCCGACTATCACCTCGAACATCTGGTGTACGAGTTGAACAAGGCCGGTGCCCAGGTCGCACGCGCCTGTTGCGATGCCGTCGAAGCGCTGACACCGCAGAAGCCGCGCTTTGTGATCGGCGTGCTCGGCCCCACCAGCCGCACCGCATCGATCAGCCCGGACGTCAACGACCCCGGTTACCGCAATACCAGCTTCGATGCGCTGCGCGAAACCTATCGCGAAGCCATCGACGGCCTGATCGATGGCGGCGCCGATACCTTGATGGTGGAAACCATCTTCGACACCCTCAACGCCAAGGCTGCGTTGTATGCGATTGAAGAAGTGTTCGAAGCGCGTGGCGGCCGCCTGCCGGTGATGATCTCCGGCACCATCACCGATGCCTCCGGGCGCACGCTGTCCGGGCAGACCGCCGAAGCGTTCTACGCCTCGGTCGCACACGGCAAGCCGTTGTCGGTGGGCCTGAACTGCGCGCTGGGCGCCAAGGAGTTGCGCCCGCACGTGGAGACGCTCTCGCAGATCGCCGATGCCTACGTCAGCGCGCATCCCAATGCCGGGCTGCCCAATGCGTTCGGCGAATACGACGAGACGCCGGCAGAAATGGCCGAAACGCTGCGCGAGTTCGCCAAATCCGGCCTGCTCAACCTGGTAGGCGGTTGCTGCGGCACCACGCCGGACCATATCCGTGCGATTGCCGAGGCCGTGGCCGACCTGCCGCCGCGCCAGCTGCCCAACGCGCTGGAGCAAGCCGCATGATGCATGCCTGCGCGCGCCGTCTTCGTTGCCGGCCTGACACACACGCGTGCTCTGGCCGACCCGTCACCTTGCAGATGCCCGCATGAACGCACAGCCCCGCTACACCCGTCTGTCCGGCCTGGAACCGCTGGTCATCACTCCAGACCTGTTGTTCGTCAACGTGGGCGAGCGCACCAACGTCACCGGCAGCGCGCAGTTCCGCAAGCTGATCAAGGAAGAGCGCTACGAGGAAGCGGTGGAGGTGGCGCGCCAACAGGTCGCCAACGGTGCGCAGATTCTCGACGTCAACATGGACGAGGGCCTGATCGATTCCGAGAAGGCGATGACGCGCTTTCTCAACCTGATCATGTCCGAGCCGGATATCGCGCGCATTCCGGTGATGGTGGATTCGTCCAAATGGACCGTGATCGAAGCGGGCCTGAAGTGCCTGCAGGGCAAGAGCATCGTCAACTCGATCTCGCTGAAGGAAGGCGAAGCGGTGTTCATCGAACAGGCGCGCAAGGTGCTGCGCTACGGTGCCGCCGCGGTGGTGATGGCGTTCGATGAAGTGGGCCAGGCCGACACCTGCGCGCGCAAGGTGGAGATCTGCACACGCGCCTACAAGGTGCTGACTGAAAAAGTGGGCTTTCCGCCGGAAGACATCATCTTCGACCCGAACATCTTTGCGGTGGCCACCGGCATCGAGGAGCACGACAACTACGCGGTGGACTTCATCGAGGCCACGCGCGAGATCAAACGCACCCTGCCGCATTGCCATATCTCCGGCGGCGTCTCCAATGTGTCGTTCTCGTTCCGCGGCAATGAAAGCGTGCGTCAGGCGATCCACTCGGTGTTCCTGTTCCATGCAATCAAGGCCGGCATGGACATGGGCATCGTCAACGCTGGCGGCATGCCGATCTACGATGAGCTCGACCCGGAGCTGCGCGAGCGCGTGGAGGATGTGATCCTCAACCGCCGCAAGGATGGCACCGAGCGACTGCTGGAAATCGCCGAGCGCTACAAGGGCACCAAGGGCGCCGCCAGGACAGAAGATCTGGCCTGGCGCGAAAAACCCGTGCGTGCACGCCTGGCGCATGCGCTGGTGCACGGCATCGATGCGTTCGTGGAAACCGACACCGAAGAAGCCCGGCAACTCTCCACGCGCCCGCTGGACGTGATCGAAGGGCCGTTAATGGATGGCATGAACGTGGTCGGCGATCTGTTCGGCGCCGGCAAGATGTTCCTCCCGCAGGTGGTCAAATCCGCACGTGTCATGAAAAAGGCCGTGGCCTATCTGCTGCCCTTCATCGAGGCGGAAAAACTGCGCACCGGCGATGTCGGCAAGTCCAACGGCAAGATCATCATGGCCACGGTCAAGGGTGACGTGCATGACATCGGCAAGAACATCGTCGGCGTGGTGCTGGCGTGCAACAACTTCGATGTGGTCGACCTGGGCGTGATGGTCAGCGCGCAGGTCATCCTGGATCGTGCGCGCGAAGAAAACGCAGACCTGATCGGGCTATCGGGCCTGATCACGCCCTCGCTGGAAGAGATGTCGCACGTGGCGCGCGAGATGCAACGGCAGGGCTTCGAGATTCCGCTCTTGATCGGTGGCGCCACCACTTCGCGTGCGCACACGGCGCTGAAGATCGACCCGCATTACACCGCGCCGACCGTGTGGGTGAAGGATGCCTCGCGCGCGGTGGGTGTGGCGCAATCGCTGATCTCGCGCGATCTGCGCCAGGCCTTCGTCGCCGCCAACGATGCCGATTATGCCGAGATCCGCGCGCGTCATCGCAACCGTGGCGATGCCAAGCGGCTGGTGTCGCTGGAAAAGGCACGCGCGCAAAAGTTCGATGGCGGCTGGGACAGCTACACGCCCCCCGCGCCGCGCCAGCCCGGCATGCACGTGTTCGACGACTACCCGCTGGACGAGCTGATCGAGCTGATCGACTGGACCCCGTTCTTCCAGGCCTGGGAACTGGCCGGCAAGTTCCCGGCCATCCTCAGCGACGAGATCGTCGGCCCCCAGGCCAGCGAGCTGTATCGCGACGCCCGGCGCATGCTCAAGCGCATCGTCGAAGAGAAATGGCTGACCGCCAAAGCCGTCTTCGGCCTGTGGCCGGCGAACAGTGTGGGCGATGATGTTGAAGTGGTCCTGACGGACCACAGGGATTCGGCAGTCGGGATTGGGGAGTCGCAACAGCCCAGCCAATCCCGAATTACCAATCCCGAATCTCGGCATTTATTGCATTTTTTGCGCCAGCAAGTCGACAAACCCGTCGACCGCCCGGACTTCTGTCTGGCCGACTTCGTCGCGCCCAAGAGCAGCGGCAAGCAGGACTGGATTGGTGCGTTCGCGGTCACCGCCGGGATCGGCATCGACCCGCATGTGGCGCGTTTCGAAGCGGCCCACGACGACTACAACTCCATTCTGCTCAAGGCGTTGGCCGATCGCCTGGCCGAGGCCTTGGCCGAACGCCTGCATCAGCGCGTCCGCACCGAATTCTGGGGCTATATCGCCGATGAGACGCTGGACAACGAGGCGTTGATTGCAGAGCGCTATCAAGGTATCCGCCCGGCGCCCGGTTATCCGGCCTGCCCGGAGCACAGCGAAAAACGCACCTTGTTCCATCTGTTGCATGCCGAGCGCAACGCGGCGATGTCGCTGACCGAAAGCTTCGCCATGCTGCCCACCGCGGCCGTGTCGGGCTACTACTTCAGCCACCCCAAGAGCCAGTATTTCGTGGTGGGGCGCCTGGGCAAAGAACAGGTTGCCGACTACGCCAAGCGCAAGGGCATCACGCTGGCGCTGGCCGAACGCTGGTTGGCATCGAATCTGGATTACGACCCGGAGTGAGGGCAGCTGATCTGCCGCCTGGCTGCAGGGCCCCTGCCCGCCCCCATCACGGGACACGCTGCAAGGACGTCCTTGTAAGCGCTTACGCGGCATCCATGCCGCGTAAGTCCCGCGACGGTGGGCGGACAAGGACCAATCGCGATGGGCGGTGTGCATGGTTTTCAACAAAGCAACCAGAACACTCTCTGGCGCGGTGTCCTCACCGCTTGCGCGACCGTGTGGTGGCATGGATGCCGCCACCGAGCCCCCGGGATGGGTTCACGGCGTGTCCCGCGAGCGGTGAGGGCATCGCGCCCTCGACCGACTAGGCTTCTGACCTCAACGTCTGACTGCGTCTAAATGCCGCTACGAGTCGATATCTCGGCGCCTTGAAGTCATTGAAAGGTGGGCATACCCCGCCGACCCTGTCGCATCACGCAGCCGGCCGCAACACGTTCAACACTTCGTAGCACGCACCCATGGTGTGGTAATCGGTCTTGCCGGCCGGGCTCTTCTCGTCACTGTACTTGCGGTTGTCCGCATCCAGGATGCGGTACCACGCGCCGTAGCGGTGATCGATCATGTGAGTCCAGGAGTAGTCCCAGAGCTTGTCGTACCACTGCCAGTAGCGCGCCTCACCGCTGCGCTGCGCCAACAAAGCGGCGGCGGCCAGCGACTCGGCCTGCACCCAGAAATACTTGTCGTCGTCGCAGACCTTGCCATCGGGGTCGAAGCCGTAATACAGCCCGCCACGCTGCGCATCCCACGACCGCTCCACCGCCACATCGAACAGGTGCTGCGCGGTCGGCAGCAACCAGTCGGCCGGCGCATAGCGATCGAGCAACATCAGCAACTTGGCCCATTCGGTCTGGTGCCCGGGCTGGAACCCCCACGGGCGGAACAGGTGCTTGGGATTGTCGCGGTTGTAGTCCCAATCGATATTCCACTGCAGATCGTAGTGCTCCCACACCAGGCCATCGGCCTTGGCGGCCTGGCGCCGGGTCATGTTGTCGGCGAGCAGCAGCGCGCGGTCGAGATAGCGTTGCTCACCACTGGCCTCGTAGGCGGCGATCATCGCCTCGCACATATGCATGTTGGCGTTCTGGCCGCGATACGTGGTGAAGTTGAACTGCGCATCGGCTTCGTCACGGTACAAACCAAAACCCGGCTCCCAGAAATATTTCTCCAGGAGCTGCCAGGTTTCGTCCATCCACGCGCGTGCTTCGTCCACGCCGGCCTTCAAGCCGCACGAATACGCCAGCAACACGAACGCCACGCCGTAGCAGTGGTTCATGTCGTCTTCCACCACGCCATCGCGCAGCGTCCACGCATAACCGCCGGTGGCGGCATTACGGTGCACGTTACGCAAATAGGCCAGACCATGCCGCACCGCGTCCAGATAGTCGGCATTGCCGAATTCGCGGTAGGCCATCGCATAGTTGAAGACAAAGCGCGTGCTGCTCACCAGATGCCGGTGCCCGGCATCGTAGATCGAGCCGTCGTCGCGGAAATACTGGAAAAAGCCACCGGCCGGGTCGATCGCGCGCGGGTGGTAAAAGGCCATGGTGTCGGCGATGTGCTGGCGCAGGACATCGGCCGAACGGAAATCCGGTGCGGGGGTCGCGGGCAATGGGCTCATGATTGTTCCTGGATCAAAGAATGGACCTCGTCAACGCTGGGCATCGCGGCAAACGCGCCCTTGCGTGTCACTGCCAGCGCACCAACGGCGGCGGCGAAGCGAATCACCTCGGCAATGGCCGCCGGGTCGGCACACAGCTGCTCAAGCGGGCTCGCGCGCGCCGCCAGCTGGAACAACAGGCCGCCCACGAAGGCATCGCCGGCCGCCGTGCTGTCGCGCATCTGCACATGGAACGCTGGCACCTGCCCGGAATCCACACGCGTCTGCCAATGCACCGGCCCGCCGCCATCGGTGACAAGCAACCAACGGGCGTGACCTTGCCATAGCTTCTGCGTCACCGCGCTGGCATCGCTGTCGAGCGTGCCGGCGAGATAGTCGAGCTCTTCGCGCGACAGTTTCACCACGTCGGCAAGCGCGAGCGCTTCCCACAACAGCGGTGCCGGGTCGACATCCTGCGGCCACAGCATCGGGCGCAGATTGAGATCCAGGCTGACGATGGCGCCATCGGCACGCGCGCGGCGCATGCCGTCGAGCGTGCACTGCGCGATGGCCGGCTCGGTCATGCTGTTGGAGCACACGTGCAACACGGCCGCCTGCGCAAAGCCATCGGCGGCGAAATGTTCGGCACGGAACAACAGGTCGGCCGCCGGCGGGCGATAGAAGCTGAAACTGCGTTCGCCGGCCGCATCCAGCGCGACGAATGCCAGCGCCGTCTTGGCCTCATCGGTGCGCACGATGCCATCGGTCACGACACCGGCCTGCTGCAGGCTCTCCAGCAGAAAATCGCCAAACATGTCGCGCCCGAGCATGCCTACAAAATGCGCCGCGCCGCCCAGGCGTGCCACCGCAACAGCCACGTTGGCCGGAGCGCCACCCGCATATTGGGCGAAGGTGCGGGCCTCGTCCGGGCCGGCCGGCGGCAGCGCCAGCATGTCGATCAGCGCTTCGCCGAAACACACCACCTGGTTCTTGGCAGCACTCATGCGCGCGCCTCCGCCAGTGCGCCGCGCAGACGCGAGCCCCAGATGCCGTAAAACACGATGTACAGGTAGCACAGCAGCGGCAACACGAATGACTCATGCAAGCCGATGCGGTCTGCCAGCAGACCCTGCAGGTACGGCACGATCGCGCCACCCACAATGGCCATGATCAGCAGGCTCGACGCACGCCCGGTCAGCGGACCAAGACGCTCGATGCCCAAGGTGAAAATGGTCGGGAACATGATCGAGTTGAACAGGCCGATCGCCACCAGCGCATACACCGCCAGCATCCCGCCACTGGCCATGGTCAGGCCCAGCAGCAGCGCATTGATACCTGCGAATACCGACAACAACACGCGCGGCGACAACTTGGCCAGCAGCGCCGAGCCAATGAAGCGCCCGATCATCGCCAGCGTCCAGTACGCGGAGACGTAGTTGGTTGCCTGACGCTCGGTGAAGCCGCCGATCTGCGGCAGCGAGAAGTAGTTGACCATCAGGCTGCCGATCGCGACTTCCGCCCCCACGTAGAAGAAGATCGCCAGCACGCCGAACCGCACATGCGGATAGCGCAAGGCATCCAGCAGCGAATGCGCGCTTTCGTCCTTCTGCGCACTCGCATCGGTGAGCGCCGGCAGGCGGAACAGGAACACGAAGATCGCCAGCAGGAACAACACCACCGCCAGGCCGATATACGGCCCCTGCACTGCCTGCGCTTCCTGCACGCGATAGGCCAACTGCTCGGCGTCCGGCAGCACCTTGAGCTGGTCGCCCGTCATCACGGTGTTGGACAGGATCAGCCAGCCACCGAACAGCGGCGCGATCGCGGTACCAAGCGAATTGAGCGCCTGTGCCAGGGTCAGCCGGCTCGATGCGCTGCGCTCGGGACCGAGCAGCGCCACGTATGGATTGGCCGCCACTTGCAGGATGGTGATGCCGGTGGCCAGCACGAACAACGCACCGAGGAAGGCGCCATACACGCGCAATTCCGCCGCCGGCCAGAAGCCCAGCGCGCCAACCGCCGCCACCGCCAGGCCAGCCACGATGCCCTGCTTGTAACCCAACCGCGCCACCAGCCAGCCGGCCGGTAGCGACATCAGGAAATACGCGCCGAAGAAGGTGAACTGCACCAGCATCGCCTGCGCGAAGTTGAGCTCGAACACCGCCTTCAAATGCGGGATCAGGATGTCGTTGAGGCAGGTGAGAAAGCCCCACATGAAAAAGATCGTGGTGGCCACCGACAACGCGACGCCGTTGTTGACGGGCGCCTTGTTGCCGCTTGGCACAGTGGATTGCGTGGAAAGGGAAACCATAGGAGTTGCCTGGTCAGCGGCCTGGGGCCTTGGTGGGGGGATGGGTGGACACTGCGGGGGACGGTGCACATGCGCTGCTCGCGCGAATCTTCAATGCCACCGCGGCGGTAAGCCGCTGCGGCGCATGGTCGGGGTGTTCAATGCGCTGCAGCATCAGCCGTGCGGCCTGCTGGCCACGCGCGCGTGGGTCGGCCGCCAAGGTGGTGAGTGCGGGGGTGAACAAGCCGGCTTCGGCGATATCGTCAAAGCCGGTCACTGCAAAGTCGCGGCCGGGCACAATGCCGCGCATGGCCAACGCGGCCATCAATCCGAGTGCAACGCTGTCGTTGTAGCAAACCGCGGCACTGGCAGTGCGGTCGGGGTGCGCAAGCATCTGGGTCGCACAGACTGCGGCGTCCTGACGGTTAGGCGCCGACTCCACCCACTGCACTGCCAGACCGGCGGCCGCCATCGCGCGTGCGTAACCTGCGCGCCGTTGCCGGCAGGAACTGGACGCGGCATGCCCACCGAAAAAGACGATGTGCCGATGGCCCTGCGCGATGAGATGCGAGCAGGCCTCGAACGCGCCCTGCTCGTTGTCCAGCGCCAGCAGATCCCACTCGGCATCGGCGACCTCGCGATTGAACAGCAGCACATTGCGCTGCCGTCCCAATGCCTGGGTCAGTGCCTGCGCCTGACTGCCTTCGGCCGGCGACAGGATAATGCCGGCGGGCGTGTGCTCCATCAGCGAGCTCAGCACCGCCTGCTGGCGTTGCGTGGATTCACCGGTGCTACCGAGCAAGGTCACGTACCCGGCTGCGCCCAGCGCCTCGTCCACGCCAGCGGCGAATTCGGCAAAGAACGGATTGGACAGATCATTGATCACCAGCGCGATGCTGGATGACGTGCGGCGGCGCAGATTGGCGGCGGCACGGTTATAGACATAATGTTGGCGATCCAGCTCGGCCTCGACCCGCGCGCGCGTGCTAGCATGCACCAGCGGGCTGCCGCGCAGCACCAGCGACACCGTCGCGCGCGAGACACCGATGGCGTTGGCGATATCGCGCAAGGTCACCGCGCCACGGCGGGTGCTGCGCGCTGCGTCGTCCTCAGGCGACGGAGGCGCCAGCGTGGTGCGGGTCACGCAGCAGACCTGGAGTGGTAAGGAAGAGGCATGCACTCGACGCTGATTGGATCGATCCAATTAGGCCTTTTCCCTGCATTCAATGCATGCGGCAGTGCAGCATTTCTGTGGGAACGGGCTGGAGCGTGCGTCGGTCAGTTGGATGGCACTAACGAATGTCCCTGCCCCGCGACGACCAGCGCAAGCGCCCTGGCTCCAAGTCCGGCGCCTGTGTGCTGGCCCCAACGTATCCGGAGCTAACTATTACTGGAACGCGATCGACAGCCCTAGCCCGCCCTGCCAGTCCGGGCTCTCGGAGGTCAGCCCACGCAACACCGAGACATCCAACTGCATCGCGTGCGGCAGCTGCCAGGCACCGCCCGCGCCCGCTACCCGTGCGTGGTCACCCCCCGAGTCGATGCCGGCTTCCACATAGCTGCTGAAGTGCTCGCCGGAAAAGAAGGTGTAGTTCGGTGCGAAGGTCCATTGGTGGCCATCGCTATCGCGGGCATAGTTGACGTACAACGCCAATGCGCGCTCCTGCGGTAGGTCCCACGAGGCGGTGACACCCAGTTCGCGCGAATAGCCGTCGCTGAAGGCCGCACTGCCGGTCGGCACGCTGTAGCTGCCGAGCACGGCCCAATGAAAGCTCTCCACGCGCGACGGCAGCGCCACCTTGAGCGCAACGTGGCTGTCGCCACCACCCCGCACACGTTCACCACCGCCGTGCTGCCAGTTGTAGCTGTCACTGCCCAGCTGCAGCTCGACGTTCTCAAACAGGCCCAGGCGCAGCACGGTATCGGCCGTGTACAGCGTGGTGCGCTGCCCGCCGCTGCGGTCGGTGCTGGCATCGGGAAGCCCCTGTTCCCAGGCAAACGCGCCGGGGCGCAGCGTCTCGGCCGCGAACGGGATCCCCGGGCGATCGAACGCCGGCGCATCGTCGGCCTGCGCGGAAGCGCGCTGGCTGAGCAGAGTCAGTGCGAGCAGCACTGCGGCGGATGTACCGAGACCGCGTGCAAATGATCGGCGACGTGATTGCGCGCAATACGTTGCTTCAGCCGCAGGGGAAGAAGCAAGACGAAAAAGCGACAGTGCGGACATGGCAAGACCTTCCAATGAAGAAGCGGCGGCGCATCAGTCGCGTCATCATCCCGAAGCCGCCATCCGCGAGCGCTGCGATGGTGGGGTGCTGGCCGTGATTAGCCTGTGTATCGCGGCGCAACAGAACCGAAGCGCTGGAAGGCGGGCATTCGTTAGGCCTGCGGGCCAACAAAGACAGCGACGGGCAAACAAAAAGGCACCGCTCAGGTGCCTGATTTGCTGCCTTCAATGTGCCGGAAAAACACGCCCCGCCTCACCAGACCAGGTCGTCCGGCACCTGATACTTCGGGTCGGCGTACGGGTCGTCACCGGCCGGTGCATTGGGATCCACTTTCAACGCTACCGATGGTGCAAACACGGCTTCGGCTTCGGCCAGCACCTGCGCTGTCACCAGCAGATAGCGGCCGTTGAGTTGCAGCACGCCCAACTCGCCGGCATTGAGGGCCTTGAGCTGATCGGCGGTGACGTAGATGCGCTTGATCTTGCCGCCATATGGAAAATGGCGGGCGATGTCCGCTTCCGCGTGATTGAGGCTCTTGTCCTTGAGCAGTTCTTCGAGCTTGGCCTTGGCTTCGCGCCGCAGGCGTGCTTCTTCCTGCTTCACGCGCTCGGCTTCGATGCGCTCGTCCTTCTCGCGTTGCGCGCGGATCGCGTAGGCCTTGGCCAGATCGATGTCCTCGCGGGTACGCGCAGGCCGGGGCCCACGACGGTCTGCGTTCGGATGCGGCCTGGCGGAGGGCGCGGGCTTGCCGTCGGGTGCCGCAGCGGCATGCGGCCGCTGCGGTCCCCTGCCCTGTCCCGGCTTGCCGGGCGCAGGCTTGCCACCCTTGCCATGCGGACGCGCGGCAGGCCGTGCGTCGGGTTTGCGTTCGGGCTTGGGGGCGGGCTTGAAGCCCAACCCAAGCAACTGGTCACGTAGGGTATCGCTCATGGCGGTGGCAATCTGCAATCAATAGTGCGGCGGTGGCGGTTCGTCCGCCGCATCCGCAAACAACGTGGAGCGCACCTTGCCCAGATCCTCGAGCAGGTGGCGGATCAATTCGGCATTGCGGGCGCCCGTCAAACGGGCGTCCGCAAGCGCTTCACTCAGTTCGGTCAGCGCCTGCTCCTGAAAAGAGAGGCGCGTTTCCAGTTCCACCAACCGCGCTTCCAGTTCCTGGTCGCGCGGCGAGAGTTGCTCATGCATGCAGCGAACGGCCTCGTCCGATGGCGTAGTACGCCAGACCTGCGGCTTCGATCTCCTGCGGGTCGTACAGGTTGCGGCCGTCGAACACGACGTCGTCCTTCAGAGCCTGCTTGATCTTGCCGAAATCCGGGCTGCGGAACTGCTTCCACTCGGTGACCACGACCAGCGCGTCGGCGCCTTCCAGTGCGGCGAAGGCGTCGTCGCAGAACGCCAGGTCGTCGCGCTCGCCGAAGATGCGCTTGGCTTCGTGCGTGGCTTCGGGGTCGTACGCGCGCACCTTGGCACCGGCTTCCCACAACTGCGCCATCAGGCGACGGCTGGAGGCTGCACGCATGTCATCGGTATTGGGCTTGAACGCCAGGCCCCACACCGCAAAGGTCTTGCCGGCGATGCTGCCGTTGCCATCGGCATAGTGACGCTGCACCAGTTCGAACAGATGCCCCTTCTGCGCGTTGTTGACGCTTTCCACCGCGTTGAGCAGGGTCGGCTGCATGCCGTACTGCTGCGCGGTCTTGGCGAGCGCCTGCACATCCTTCGGGAAGCACGAGCCGCCGTAGCCGGCACCGGGATAGATGAAGTGCCAGCCAATGCGCGGATCCGAACCAATGCCGTTACGCACATGCTCGACGTCCGCACCGACGCGTTCGGCAATGTTGGCGATCTCGTTCATGAAACTGATCTTGGTCGCCAGCATCGCGTTGGCCGCGTACTTGGTCAGCTCGGCCGAGCGCACATCCATTTCCACGATGCGATCGCGGTTGCGGTTGAACGGGGCATACAGACGGCGCATGCGTGCAATCGCTGCCGGCTTCTTGGCCCCGATCACGATCCGGTCCGGGCGCATGCAGTCGGCCACCGCGTCGCCTTCCTTGAGGAACTCAGGGTTGGAAACCACGTCGAACTCATGGTCCACGCCGCGTGCATCCAGTTCTTCCTGGATGGCCGCGCGCACCTTGTCGGCGGTACCGACCGGCACCGTGGACTTATTGACGATCACCGACGGCCCGTCGATATGACGGCCCACGGTGCGCGCAACCGCCAGCACGTACTGCAGGTCGGCGCTGCCGTCCTCGTCCGGCGGCGTGCCCACGGCGATGAAGGTGATTTCGCCGTGCGCAATCGCCTCGGCCGCGTCGGTGGTGAAGCGCAACCGGCCAGAGGCGTGGTTGGCTTTCACCATCGGCTCCAGGCCGGGTTCATAGATGGGAATCACCCCACGATTGAGACCATCAACTTTCGCCTGGTCGATATCCACGCAGATAACGTGATGACCTACTTCCGCCAGACAGGTACCGGTGACAAGACCAACATAGCCGGTACCAAAGATCGCAACTCGCATGGGTGGGGGTACTCCTGTGGGGGATCAGGGAAGGATACCCATCAGTTCGACATCGAACGTCAACGTTGCGTCCGGTCCGATCGGCCCCCCTTGCGTGCCGTTCGGGCCATAGGCCAAGTTGGATGGAATCCAGAAACGATATTTCGAACCGACCGGCATCAAGGCGACACCCTCGGTCCATCCAGCAATCACTTGATTCAGACCAAACTCGGCCGGCTGGCCGCGCTGGTAAGAGCTATCGAAGACCTTCCCGTCGAGCAGCTTGCCTTCGTAGTTGACGCGCACCGTGTTGGTAGGCATCGGGCGCTCGCCGCTGCCCTGGCGCAGCACCATGTACTGCAGACCCGAGGCCGTGGTGATCACGCCCTTTTCGGTCTTGTTCTTGGCCAGGAACGCATTGCCTTCTTCGCGATTCTTGGCGCCGGCTGCGCCCTGCTTGGCAGTGGCGAACGCCTGCATCGTTGCGGCCGCTTCCTGCTGGGTCAACCGCGTGGTGCCCTTGGCGAATACGGTGCGGACGGCTTCCATCAGGATCGACAGATCGATCTCGTCCTTGATGCCGGCCAGCGACGGGCCAACCGCGCGGTCACCCAGCATCAGGCCGACATTTTCCTTGGACGGCGCCGCCGGGGCGCTGCCCGGTGCCATGCCCGGCATCTGCTGGCCATTGCGTGCCGCCAGCGCGGTGCGCAGTGCGGTGTCGGTGGCCTGGGTCTGCTCGTCGGACAACAGCGGCTTGCCGCCCTTGAAGGCGTTCTCGATGGCGCGCTGCATGGCGCCCACATCAATGTCCTGCGCGATCGGCTCGAACGAACGTGCCACGTCCATACCGATGGCGTAACTCACGTTGCTCTTTTCAGACGATGCATTCAAAGCCGGCTTCTCCTTGGTGGCCGCTGCGGCCGGTTGTTGCGACATCGCAGGCATCGTTGCCGACATTGCCACCATCAGTAGCGACGCCGCCGCGCCGCGCTTTCCCATCTTCATTCGATGCACTTCCCGAAAGTGAAAAGATCACGCCGACGCCGGCGCTGAATGCGCATTGTCGCATGTGCACGCGACGTTGCGCGCGCCGCGCTCAGCGTGCTGGCGCCTTGAGCTCGCGCTCGATCGCCGCCAGCACCTGCGGGTCGTCCGGCTTGACCTTGCTCGGGAACTGCGCCACCACCTGTCCATTGCGACCGATCAAATACTTGTGGAAGTTCCAACCCGGCGCCACGCCGGTCTCGCGCGTCAGTCGCTGATACAGCGGGGTCGCCTGCGCGCCCAGCACATGCACCTTCTCAAACATCGGGAACTTGACGCCATAGGTCAGCGTGCAGAATTCCTGGATCTGTTTCTCAGATCCGGGTTCCTGCCCCTGGAAATCGTTGGACGGGAAGCCGAGCACCGTGAACCCGCGGCTGCCGAAGCGCTGATTGAGCGCTTCCAGGCCTTCGTACTGCGGGGTGAAGCCGCACTTGCTGGCGGTGTTGACCACCATCACCACCTTGCCGCCGTAACTACGGTTCAGGTTGATTGGGGCCTTGCCGGCCAGCGGGCGGTAGTCCAGATCCAGCACCGACGTACCGGCCGCCGCCGCAGCAGTGGAAAAAAGTCCAGCAAATACAAGGACCAACAGACGATTGAGCGACATGAGCGGTGCCCTAGGTGGTGAGGACACACGCGCCGGCGGCGGGGTGCCATCAGTTGGGTATGACAGGCAGTTGACTGCCTGCGTTTCGGTGTTATAGTTGAATACAACACCAGTCATCCAACGCAGGGGAAAGCATGAACAGCACACGCTTTACGCGACCAGTTCCGCTGCTGCTGTTCGGCAGCACCCTGTTCGCCATTGGTTGCCTGGGAGCCGCTTCCAGTCAGGTCACGGATACCGGCGCCGATTATGGCGCGTCGGAGGCGGTTACGGAAAACGCGACAACTCCCCCCGAGACACGCACCCGGCCCAGCCGGCACCTGCGCGCCTCGCTGTCGATGCCCTATTTCTCCTTCGCGCAAGTCCTGCGCCCACGGAGCTGATCATGACTGACATCCAGTGGAGCGACGGCGCTCCCATCTATCGCCAACTCAAGGAACGTGTGATTGCCATGATGCTCGATGGAATCCTCAAGCCTGGCGACGCCCTGCCCTCGGTACGGCAAGTGGCGGCCGACTATCAATTGAACCCCATCACCGTCTCGCGCGCCTATCAGGAACTGGCCGACGAAAACCTGGTGGAGAAGCGCCGCGGCCTGGGCATGTTCATGACCCCGGAAGCCGCACAGAAATTGCGCGGAAGCGAACGCGAGCGCTTCCTCAATGAAGAATGGCCTGCGGTGCTGGAACGCATCCAGCGCCTGGGACTGACCATCGACGATCTGCTGCCACAGGGGAAAACACCATGACCGCCGTCTCTACCGACCACGTGGTCGACGCTCGTGGCCTGCGCAAGGCCTACAAGCACCGACTTGCGCTGGACAACACCAGCTTCACCATCGCCGCCGGCCGCATCATCGGGCTGATCGGCCCCAACGGCGCCGGCAAGACCACCGCGCTCAAGGCCGTGCTGGGCCTGACCGATTTCGACGGCGAGCTGCAGGTGCTGGGCATGGACCCGCGCACGCAACGCAATGCGCTGATGAACGAGGTCTGCTTCATTGCCGATGTAGCGGTGCTGCCGCGCTGGCTGCGGGTCGGCGAGGCCATCGACTTCGTCGCCGGCGTGCACCCGCGCTTTGACCGTGCCAAATGCGAGCGCTTTCTGGCCAACACCCAGCTCAATCGCAAATCGCGGGTGCGCGAACTCTCCAAGGGCATGATCGTGCAGCTGCACCTGGCCCTGGTGATGGCCATCGATGCGCGCATCCTGGTGCTGGACGAGCCCACGCTGGGCCTGGACATCCTGTACCGCAAGCAGTTCTACCAGCGCCTGCTGGAAGACTACTTCGACGAGCAGAAGACCATCATCGTCACCACCCATCAGGTGGAAGAGATCGAGCACATCCTCACCGATGTGATGTTCATCCGCGACGGCCGCATCGTGCTCACGGCCGATATGGAACACGTCGCCGAGCGCTACACCGAAGTACTGGTCAACGCCGAGCACCTGGACAGCGCGCGCGCACTGGGCCCCATCGACGAGCGCAGCCTGCCGTTCGGCAAGACCGTGATGCTGTTCGACGGTGCGCCCAAGGAGCAACTCGCCCGTTTCGGTGAAACCCGCAATCCCGGCCTGGCCGATCTGTTTGTTGCTGTCATGAAGGGGACCTACGCATGAATGCAATGACCCACCAAGCATCTCCCGCACGCACGTTCACCTGGCTGCTCAAACGCGAGTACTGGGAGCACCGTGGCGGTTTCGTCTGGTCGCAGGTGATCACCGGCGGCATCGCGGTGTTCTTCGCGCTGCTGGGCGCGGTGATCGGCGCAGTCAGCGCGCGCGGCAACATGTCCGGCGACAGCATGAGGATGGATGACCTGGCCGAATACACCCGCACCCTGGGCCAGGTGGGCGACGGCCTGCTGCTGGGCGGCATCGGCATCGCCTCGGTCGTACTGGCCTTCGTGGTGTTCTTCTATGCGCTGGGCAGCCTCTACGACGACCGCCGCGATCGCAGCGTGCTGTTCTGGAAGTCGTTGCCGGTGTCGGACACGCAGACAGTGCTGTCCAAGGCCGCATGGGCGTTGTTGCTGGCGCCGCTGATCGCGATTGCGATCGGTCTGGTGGTCGGCCTTGCCCTGTGGTTGATCGCCATCGGTGGTGCGTTGATCGCCGGCGTCCCCAGCCCATGGGCCATGGCCACGCATTCGCATCCGTTCGCTTTGGTTGGACGGCTGTTGATGACCGTGCCGATGAGCCTGTTGTGGTCGCTGCCGACCGTGGGCTGGCTGATGTTCTGCTCGGCCTGGGCCACGTCCAAGCCGTTCCTGTGGGCGGTGCTGTTCCCGCTGCTGGCCTGCGTGATGCTGAGCATTCTCTCGGCCATGCCCGGTGTGTCGCTGCCGATCGGCTGGGTCTGGTACATCGTCGGCTACCGCGGCCTGCTCAGTGCCCTGCCCGGCACCTGGTCGCCGCGCGCGGTCAGCGGCACCCTGGACAGCAGTGCGATGCAGAACCCCAGCGACCTGGTGCAGTGGGTGCTGCAACACACCGACAGCGCACGCGTCTACGGCAACCCGGACATCTGGATCGGTGCGGCCATCGGCGTTGCCCTGATCGCTGCCTCCATCTACCTGCGCCGCCGGCGCTCCGAAGCCTGAGGTCGCGCCATGCGCCTGCAACTGAGTCTGCTCCTGCTGCTTGGTCTGCCCGGTGTTGCCCTGGCCGAAGAGCAGTGCAAGTTTTCCGACCCGCGCAGCTTGGAGTTGCAGCTGTCCGGGATCAAGACGGTGTTGTTCGAAATCGCCTCCAATGAGCTGCGCCTGGAGGCGCTTCCGGGCAGCAGCGGGCGCGTGAGCGGGCGTGCCTGCGCTGCCCGGCCCGAGTTGCTGCGCAACCTCACCGTCACCCAGAAACGGATGGGCACCAAACTGGTAGTCACGCTGGAAGACGACCGCCCGCTGCGCATTTCCATTGGCGAGAGCTACGCCTATCTGGACCTGCGCGGCAGCGTGCCGAATACGCTGCTGGTGCAGTTCGACATCGGTTCTGGCGATGCCGAGATCAGCGGCGCCGCAGCCGTCAGCGCCGACGTGGGCTCCGGCGACATGACCGTTCGCCGCACCAAGGGCCGCGTGACCGCCAAGGTGGGTTCGGGCGATATCGAACTGGAGGACGCGGGCGCCTTGCAGGTGCTGGCCGTGGGCTCTGGCGATATCAAGGCGCGCCAGATCCGTGGCGCGGCCGAGGTCGGCAAGATCGGCTCGGGCGACGTGAAGCTGCATGGCGTCGCCGGCAACGTGCAGGTCGGCAGCATTGGCTCGGGCGATCTCGAAGTCCGCGATGTACAAGGCAGCGTCAACATCGAATCGATCGCCTCCGGGGCCGCGGATGTGCGCAAGGTGCAAGGGGATCTGACGTTGGCGCACAAGGGCAGCGGCGATATCAACGCCAGCGATATCTCCGGCACCACGCGTGTGCCGGCCGACAATTGATCAACGTCCAACATGGGGAGACTGCAGATGAAAGTGCTTGCTTCGGCATTACTGATGGGGGCGTTGCTGGTGGGGTGTGGCGGGCACTCGGAAAGCACGACCAGCGGCTCGGCACAGGTCAACGGCAGCGGTGTGACGTTCGACAACAACAGCGTCACGCTCAACCGTAGCGGCTTGCCGGCGGCCAGGATCGGTGCAGACGGCAGCTTGCGCATCGCTGGCAAGCCGGTGGCGCTGAACGCTGCGCAGCAGCAGGCCATGCGCGGCTATTACGCGCAGTTGCAGGCCGTGGCCAAGCAAGGCATCGAGATCGGCACCAAGGGCGCGGCGTTCGGTGCGCACGCGGCGGGCGAAGCGCTCAAGGGCGTGCTGAGCGGCAACCCCGACCAGATCGGCGGGAAGATCGAAGCCGAGGCCGACACCTTCAAGCAACACGCACTGCAGATCTGCGACCGCCTGGTTGGTCTGCGCACGGCGCAGGATGCGGCCGCCAGCCTGATTCCGGCCTTTGCGCCCTACGCCAGCCTCACCCAGCACGACGTCGAGGACTGCCGCAAGTAACGCCACTGCGCCGGCATGCGCCGCCCCGGTCGATTGATCGGGGCGGCGTTGACGGACGCGGGATTACACTAGTGGTCTTCCCACGACCCTCCGACCCCATGAACAAGCTCGTGATCCTCTGCATGGCGCTGCTGCTGTGCACTCTAGCCGCCTGCGGTGACCAATCGTCCCGCCGCGCCGAACGTGGCAAGCCACGCGTCGCGGTGACCACCCAGTCGGTGATGATTCGCCGCCCACCCGCAGCCAATGCGGAAATCACCCCGGACGGCACGCTGAAGATCGACGATATCGCCCTGCCGCAGGCCGAGCCGACCCGGCTCAAGTTGCAGCTGCTGTTCGGTCACCTGCAGATGTTGCGTCAGCAGGCCATCGCCGATGCGGGCCCGGACCCCGGGTACAAGTCGATCAAGCTCACCGCAACGCCGGACATCCAGCGCCTGAGTGGCGAATTGCTCAACGACATCCCGCCGCTGCAGCCGTATCGCGAAAGCTTCGGCAACGTGCAGGCCGAGCGGCATTGAGTCTGCATAATCGCGGCAATCCGTAATCGCGGCAATCCGTAGGAGCGCGCTTGCGCGCGATGAAGCGTTATCGATACCGCCCATCGCGCACAAGTGCGCTCCTACAACAGCTGACTGCGGTCAGCCGCCACCACCGCCACCCGCCTGGATGCCGCCGCGTGTCAACGCCGCCGGATCCAGCAAACGGCGCAGCTCTGCCTCGCTCAGACCGCTGTCTTCCTTGGCCACATCCAGCACCGGGCGCTGCTCCTTGTAGGCGCGCTTGGCGATCGCGGCAGCCTTTTCGTAGCCGATGATCGGGTTGAGCGCGGTCACCAGGATCGGGTTACGGTCCAGGGCCTCGCGCACGCGCTCCTGGCGCACCTTCAATCCGGCAATGGCGGTATCGGCGAGCAGGCGCGAGACGTTGCTGAGCAGGTTGATCGAATCCAGTAGGTTCGCGGCGATCAGCGGCAACGCCACGTTCAACTGAAAATTGCCGGTCTGCCCGGCCACCGTGATCGCGGCGTGGTGCCCGATGACCTGCGCGCACACCATCACGGTCGCTTCGGGAATCACCGGATTCACCTTGCCCGGCATGATCGAACTGCCTGGCTGCAGCGCCGGCAATTCGATCTCGCCCAGCCCTGCCAGCGGCCCGGCATTCATCCAGCGCAGGTCGTTGGCGATCTTGATCAAGGCCACCGCCAGCGCATTGAGCTGGCCCGACAATTCCACCGCATCATCCTGCGCCGCCAGGCCTTCGAACTTGTTCTCGGCACTTTCGAACTTGACGCCGCTCAACGTGGACAAGGCCTTGGCCACCTTGCCGCCGAAGCGCGGATCGGCGTTGATGCCGGTGCCAATCGCAGTGCCGCCCAGCGGCAACCGGTGCAGCCGCTTCAGGCTGTCGTCGATGCGCTCCTGCGCGGAACTGAGCTGTGCAGACCATGCGCCGAACTCCTGGCCAAAGGTCAGCGGCATCGCATCCATCAGATGCGTGCGGCCGGTCTTGACGATCTTGTCCAGACCCTTGGCGCGCTTGTCGATGGTCTTGCGTAGGTGCTTGAGCGCAGGCTGCAGCTGCTCCTGCACCGCCAGCAATGCCGAGACGCGAATGGCGGTGGGCACCACATCGTTGGAACTCTGCCCGAGATTGACGTGGTCATTGGGATGCACCGCATCCTTACCGGCGCGCGTGGCCAACGTGGCAATCACCTCGTTGGCATTCATGTTCGACGACGTACCAGAGCCGGTCTGATACACATCGATCGGGAAATGCGCATCGTGCGCGCCCTGCGCCACCTGCAAGGCGGCTTCCTGCACCACCTTGGCCACCGATTTGGACAGCAGCCCGAGATCGGCGTTGACGCCTGCGGCCGCGGCCTTGATCAACCCCAGCGCGCGAATGAAACCGCGCGGCATCGGCTGGCCGGAAATCGGGAAGTTCTGCACAGCGCGCTGGGTCTGCGCACCCCACAACGCATCGGCAGGCACCTGCAACTCGCCCATGCTGTCGTGTTCGATCCTGAAACTCTCGCTCATCTGCACTCTCCGCACATCGTTGATTGGTGGTGAAGGAAGGCTGGCAGCGGGGCGCACCCGGGCTGGCGACGCCATACGATACGCGCCCACGCCGTTGCCGCGATGTCATCGCAGCACTGCGGCTAGACTGCTGCCTGTGTTTGCTGGAGATCTTTCGCTGCCATGGGCCACGCGCCTGACTGTAGGACCAATCTTTTGATCGCGTGCCACGCCACGCCACGCCACGCCACGCCACACCGCCGCCCCAGCCCCGCACACGTTGCGCAGCGCGTTCCAGTCAACGCACGGCGTGGAGCACGCCATGTGGGCTAACGTCGGGCTGTTGCTGGTCGCGCTGTTGCTGGTGCTGTTGAACGGGTTTTTTGTCGCCGCCGAATTTGCACTGTTTAAATTGCGGCATACCCAGGCGGTGGGCCTGGCCGAACACCACGGCTGGCGCGGGCGCCTGCTGCTGGGCGTGCATGCACACCTGGACGCGTATCTATCGGCCTGCCAGCTCGGGATTACGCTGGCCTCGCTTGGCCTGGGCTGGGTCGGCGAGCCGGCCTTCGCGCACCTGCTGCAGCCGGTGTTCGACACGCTGGGTCTATCGCCGGAAGCCGCGCAGTTCACCGCGCTGGCGATCGCCTTCAGCCTGATCTCGTTTCTGCACATCGTGCTCGGCGAACTGGCGCCCAAATCGATGGCCATTCGCCGCCCGGAACGCATGTCGCTGTGGACGGCCGCACCGCTGTACGCGTTCTACTGGGTCATGTATCCGGCGATCTGGGTGCTCAACAACAGCGCCAACCGGCTGCTACGCGTGCTGGGCTGGGGCGAGGTGGAGCATCAATCGCACCGCTATTCGCGCGAAGAACTCAAGCTGATCGTGGGCCGCCAGGACCCCAACGCGGCTGCGCCCGACCACGGCATGGCACTGATGAGCCATGTGCTGGAGCTACCCGACCTGGTGGCTGGCGACCTGATGCGCCCGCGCGAACACCTGCGCAGCCTGCGGGAAGGCATGACGCTGCAGACGGTGCTGGCGGAATTCAGCACCTCGCGTTACAGCCGTTATCCCTGGTTCGACGCCGATGGCGAGCAGGTACTCGGCATCCTGCACACCAAGGACATCCTGGTGGCGATGGCGCGCGGCCAGACCCTGGATGCGTTGCGCACCCTGCTGCGCCCGGCCACCGTGCTGGCGCTGGAAAGCCCGATCCCGCGGGCGCTGGAGCAGTTCCGCAGCGGCGCCACCCATCTTGCGCTGTGCGTGGACGAGCACGGCCGCATCCTGGGCTTCTTCACCCTGGAGGACCTGCTGGAGGTGGTGGTGGGCGAGATCGAGGACGAGCACCGCCACGTGGTGCGCGACGCACCGGTGCGCGGCCCGGACGGCTCGCTGCTGGTGGCCGGCAGCACCTCGATCTTTCGCCTGGAACGCCTGCTGGGCCGGGATCTCAGCGCGCCCGACCAGGTCAATTCGGTTGGCGGCCTGATCGTGCACCAGCTGCAGCGGCTGCCGGAAGAAGGCGAGACCCTGGAACTGGACGGGCACCTGCTCACGGTCCGGCGGATGGTCGGCCACCGCATCCAGGCGGTGACGGTGCGCCCGGTCGGCGAAGCCGGCGCCGGGGCGGCGTAGAATAGCCGCCCCGCCTGCTTCCCAGTGCCCTGCCCATGTCGGATTCCGCCCTGCTCGCCCTGTCCCCACTCGATGGCCGCTACGCCTCCAAGGTGGACGCGCTGCGCCCGATCTTTTCCGAATACGGCCTGATCAAGGCGCGGGTGAAAGTGGAGATCGAGTGGCTGCTGGCACTGGCCGCCGAGCCGGGCATCGCCGAACTGCCGGCCTTCTCGGCCGCCGCCACGCAGCGCTTGCGCGCCCTGGCCGAGCAGTTCAGCGTGACGCACGCCGCACGCGTCAAGGAGATCGAACGCACCACCAACCATGACGTCAAGGCGGTGGAGTACTTCATCAAGGAACAGCTCAAGGACGACGCCGAGCTGGGCCCGGCGCTGGAATTCGTGCATTTCGCATGCACCAGCGAAGACATCAACAACCTCAGTTACGGCCTGATGCTGGAGCAGGCACGCCGCGAGGTGCTGCTGCCCACCCTGGACGGCGTCGCCGCCTCGCTGCGCACGCTTGCGCACGCTCAGGCCGCGCAGCCGATGCTCTCGCGCACGCATGGCCAGACCGCCTCGCCCACCACGCTCGGCAAGGAGATCGCCAACGTGGTGGCGCGGCTGGAGCGCCAGCGCAAGCAGATCGCCGCGGTCGAGCTGACCGGCAAGATCAATGGCGCGGTGGGCAACTACAACGCACACGTGGCGTCCTACCCGTCGGTGGACTGGCCGCAGTTCGCGCAACGCTTTGTCGAAGGCTTGGGGCTGGTCTTCAACCCCTACACCACGCAGATCGAGCCGCACGACAACGTGGCCGAAATCGGCGATGCCACCCGCCGCGCCAACACCATCCTCATCGACCTGGCACGTGACATCTGGGGCTACATTTCGCTCGGCTATTTCAAGCAAAAATTGAAAGAAGGCGAAGTCGGTTCCTCGACCATGCCGCACAAGGTCAACCCGATCGACTTCGAGAACGCCGAAGGCAATTTCGGCGTCGCCAATGCGCTGTTCGAGCATTTCAGCGCCAAGTTGCCGATCAGCCGCTGGCAGCGCGACCTCACCGACTCCACCGTGCTGCGCGCCCTCGGCACCGCGTTCGGCCATACGCAAGTAGCGCTCGACTCGCTGGCCAAGGGCCTGGGCAAGCTGACCGTCAATTCCGAGCGCCTGGATGCCGATCTGGACGCCGCCTGGGAAGTACTGGCCGAGGCCGTGCAGACGGTGATGCGCCGCCATGGCCTGCCCAATCCCTACGAGCAACTCAAGGCACTGACCCGCGGCCAGGGCATCACCGCCGCCTCGATGCAGGCGTTTGTGGAAAGCCTGCAACTGCCCGAAAAGGACAAGCAGCGCTTGCGTGCGTTGACGCCCGGTGCTTATACCGGTCTGGCCGAGCAATTGGCGCGCGCCATCTGATCTGCCGGCAAGGCCAGTACCGGCCCGCCGTACGGGCCGTATCTGCTCAGCCTGCCCAGACCTCAGGCAGCGTCCATCGGTCGCGCTTCCTGCCAATGGCGTGCCGTCTGCACTCGTTAAAGGCTGTGCCTCGATCCGCCTCGCGTCATGCACGCCAACTGTTTCCCGGGCCCGGACAGGGCCCATGGTCCTGCACATGGACCACCGAGCCGGACTGCTATCGTGCCGGCCTCGCCCTTCAGGAGATCGTCAATGCGTGTGACTCAGACAGCAGTGTCCCTGTTGACCCTCGCCAGCATGCTGGCACTGAGCGGATGCGGTGGCGATGGCCCCGCCGCGCAGGCGCTGTCGGCGGTGTCGTCCACCTTGACCGACCCAGCCAGCGGTGCCGACTGCGGCGGCAGGGATCTGCGCATTACCAAGGACAACGCCGACACGATCGTCAATGGCGAATGCGGCGCAGTAACGATCACCGCCTCGCATGGCGCGCTGAACGTCGAAAAGGCACGTACCATCCGCGTGGAGGGCAGCAGTTTCACTGTCCTCAACCGACAGGTCGGCGAGTTGAGCATCATCGGCAACAACAACACGCTCAACCTGACCAACCTCGGCAGCGCAGACATCCAGGGCAGCCAGAATCTGGTCCTGGTCCGCGAGGTGAAACAGGTGCGTTTTTCCGGTAACGACAACACCGTCAATCCCTCCAGCAAACCCACGCTGGACGACCGTGGCAGCGGCAACAAGCTGATGTAACGGCGGCGCGATCGCCATCGGCCTGTCTGCCGTGCCGCTGGTGGATCCGTGACTCACAGACTCGACCACCTCGTGCGCCAGCGGCGCATGGACCAGGCCCATCGCTGCGTTGTGTTGTTCCCGTTTTCAGGAGATTGCCATGGCATTGCGCTCACTGCTGTCCCTCTCACTGCTCGCATTGGCGGCCTGCGGCAAGCAGCCCGCTGCTGATCCTGCTGCTGCCATCTCCCCGACGCCTCCAAGCGCATCCGCAGCATCGGTGGCGCCAGCTCAATCCGCTCCCCAGCCGGCGCAGCCGGCCCTGTTGCCAGCAAGCACCGACGCCGCACCGAAGGCCGACACTGGCGAGCGGCCGACGTTGCTGGTCACCTCGACCAGCGGCACGGTCAGTTGCGACGGGCATAACGTCGATCTGACCGGCGACCACGCCAATCTGCTTTTCAAGGGCGATTGCGGCGCCATCTCCGTGCTGGGCGAGCAGGCAATCGTGCAGATCGAGCGCGCCGAATCGGTCCGTATCGTTGGCGACGCTGCTCAGGTCACCCTGGCCGGCGATGCCAAAAGCGTCGAACTGTTCGGCCGCAAGTCCACGCTCAAGGCCGGTCGCGTCGACACCCTGCTGGTGCCCGGCGACGACAATCACGTGCAGGTGCAGACGATCGGTGAGGCCACGCTGCACGGTCGCGGCAACCGCATCAGCCAGCAGTCCGGGACTGTGAGGGTCGATGACTACGGCAGCGACAACCAGATCACGACCCGCTGACCCGCCGGCGCCGGCCAGCATCCGGCGCGACCAGCGCCTCCGTGGGCATGCCTTGCACTGAAACCTGACTGCAACACAGGCCGGCAAGGCATCGCGCAGCGGGCTGGGCGACAATAGGCCACTTCGCCGGCCGCGCAGCGCCGGCTTTTCCCAGTCGGACCCGTCACACCATGAAAAAGACCGCCGCAAAAAAGACCGTTGCCAGAAAGGGCGCCCCGCTGCCCTTCGAGATCCATGCCACCCGCGATCAGCCGTTGGGCATGCCGGTCGAGCGCTTTCTACGCACCTACTGGCACAAGCATCCGCTGCTGATCCGCAACGCGTTCCCGGATTTCCAGTCGCCGCTGCAGCCCGAAGACCTGGCCGGACTGGCCTGCGAAGACGGCGTGCTGGCGCGGCTGATCAGCCACGACCGCGCCGCCGACGACTGGACCGTGCGCAGCGGACCTTTCCAGGAAACCGACTTCCCCGGCCTGCCCGACCACGACTGGACCCTGCTGGTGCAGGACGTGGACAAGTGGGACGCCGACGTGCGTGCGCTGCTGGAGCAGTTCCGCTTCCTGCCGCGCTGGCGCATCGACGACATCATGATCAGCTTCGCCGCCACCGGCGGCTCGGTGGGCGCGCATGTCGACCATTACGACGTGTTCCTGCTGCAGGGCCTGGGCCATCGCCGCTGGCAGGTCGACGCACGCAGCTCGCAGGGCCGCAAGCCCACGCCGATGGCGTTCCGCGACGATGTGGACATCAAGCTGCTGCGCGAATTCAAGCCCACCCACGACTGGGTGCTGGGCCCGGGCGACATGCTGTACCTGCCGCCGCTGGTGCCGCACCACGGCGTGGCCCAGGACGCTTGCCTGACCTTCTCCATCGGCACCCGCGCGCCCTCCTCGGCCGAGCTGATCGGTGACTACCTGGACACCTTGATCGCCGATGCCGACGAGGCCGTGCGCTATCACGACGAAGACCTCAAGGTGCCGGCTGATCCATACGAGATCGATGTCACCGCGATGAACCGCGTGGTCGCCGCACTCAACGCCCTGCGCATGAACGACCCGGACCGCCTGGGCGACTGGTTTGGCCGCTTCATGACCACCTACCGCGCCTCCGGCGACGTGGTGCCGGCACCGGAACCGATCCCGCGCGAGGCCGTGGAGCAGGCCCTTGACGAAGGAGTGCTGCTGCATCGCCACCCGTGGTCGCGGCTGGCCTGGCGGCGTGCCAAGCGCGGCGCCACCCTGTTCTGCAGCGGCCTGGAATTTGCGCTGTCGGTCAAGGACGCCAGCCGCCTGGCCGCCGCCGAGGAGATCGACGGCGCGCTGTACGGGCAGTTGTCCGTGCGTGGCCGCGAGGTGGTGCTGGAACTGCTGGCGCAGGGCCATTACCAGCGCGCGCATGAGGATCAGTACGAAGACCTCGACGACGACGATGCGCATACCCTGAGCCTGTCGGCCGACCACCTCGACAACGACGAAGACGCTGATCTGGATGCCGACACCGACGCCACGCAGATCGATGCGGACGCCGATGTGGAAGCAGTCGCAGACGAGGCTGACCAGCCGGATGCGCTCGAGGAAGCGGAAGACGAGGACGACAACGCCGAGGCGGCCGCCGACACCGGCATGGCAAGCGACGCCTCTGCCACGCAGGAAGACGACGCCGCCAACCCGGCCGACAACGACGCGTTGCACGACGACGAGGATCCGCAGCGCGCATGACTCCCGCCGGCCCGGCGCAGATCGTCACCCTGGACCCGGCCACGCAGGCCGGGACCTTGCGTGCGCTGCGTGCGGGCTGGGCGGCCAGCGCTACCGAGGACTCCTGGAATGCCCTCGACCCGCTCAGTCTGCACCTGGCCGCACGCGATGCGGATGGCGAGCTGGTCGCCGCCGTCCGGCTCACCCCGGATCGGCGCATCGACCGCCTGGGCGTCCTGCCGGCCTGGCGCCGGCGCGGTCTGGCCGCTCGCCTGCTTGCCGCCGCCGTGGACAGCGCCCGCCAGCGCGGCTGGCCCACCGTGAGCACGCATGTCAGCGCAGACGCCGCCGCCCTGTTCGGCCGGCTCGGTTTCCTGCCTGTGCCTCCCGCTGCGCTCTCGACAACCGCAGAGGAGGTGCCAGCAGGCCAGGCGCTGTATCGCCGCCTGGACGGCCCCATGGCGGTCGAAACCCTGGCTGCGGCACACACCGCCACCACCGCCCTGCTCGGCACCGCGCGCCGGCAGGTGTTGATTTACACGCGCGCCCTGGACGTGGCGTTGTTCGATGCCCCGGCCGTGCTCGAGGCGCTGCGTCGCTTTGCCACCGCTCGCCACGACAAGCGCGTGCACGTGCTGGTGCAGGAGCCCGCCGCGGCCGGCGCCAGCAGCAGCGCACTGCTGCGGCTGGCGCAACGCCTGCCCAGCGTGTTCCGGTTCCGTGCGATCAGCGATCCGGTCGATACCAGCTATGCATCGGCCTACGTGATCGGCGACGACGCCTACTACTTTCGTCCAACAGGGCACCGCTTCGACGACGGCGAAACCTGGCTGACCGGCGCGGCACGCAGCCGGCAGCTGGAGCGCGAATTCGCGCAGATATGGGAGCGCAGCGCACTTTGGAACGAGCCGCGCGCGCTTGGCATCTGACGCCGCAGCGCCCCTTGCGCGTAGGCGTCTGGCCAATTGGTCTACCCCGCCGGTCAGCTCGCAGACGCCCCCTCACAAGCGCAAGGGGGTATAATTTTTCGAGATTTGAGATCGACCGATAGGGCAACTCGCCCTGCCGCTTCCGCACAATCATCCCCACAGCAGACCCGACTTACCATCGTGGATAATCTCCTAAAGCAGTTCGCGCAGTCATCGCAGCTCGCCGGCGGCAATGCCGCCTATATCGAGGATCTGTACGAGCAGTACCTCGTCGCCCCCGACAGTGTCGATCCGAAGTGGAAGGCGTATTTCGACGGCTTCAACGGTCGCGATGCCGGTGATGTGCCGCACTCGGCGGCAATTGCCCACATTCTCAGCGCCTCCAAACAGGCTGCCAATGCCGGTACCGGCGTGGGCGCCAGCGACGAGCGCGAGCGCAATGTCGGTCGTCTGATCACCGCCTACCGTTCGCGTGGTCATCTCGGCGCGCAGCTCGATCCGCTGGGCCTGACCCCGCCGGTCAACCCGCCCGACCTGGACCTGCCGTTCCACAGCCTTTCGCAGGCTGATCTGGACAGCGAGTTCAGCACCGGCGGTGTCGGCGGGCAGCCGCGGATGAAGCTGAAGGATCTGCTGGCGCGCCTGAAGGCGACCTACGCCAGCACGATCGGCGCCGAATTCATGCATATTCCCGAATTCGACCAGCGCCAGTGGATCTACAAGCGCCTGGAAGATGCCGGCGGCAAGATCGCTGCCGATGCGGCCAGCCGCAAGCGCACGCTGGAGCGGCTCACCGCCGCCGAAGGCCTGGAGCGCTACCTGCACACCAAGTACGTCGGCCAGAAGCGCTTCTCGCTGGAAGGCGGCGACGCACTGATCCCGATGATGGACACCATCATTCGCCAGTCCGGCAATGACCAGGTCAAGGACATCGTGATCGGCATGGCCCACCGCGGCCGTCTCAACGTGCTGGTCAATACGCTGGGCAAGAACCCGCGCAAGCTGTTCGACGAGTTCGAGGGCAAGTTCGAGCACGCCCACGACGACCGCGCGCACACCGGCGACGTCAAGTACCACATGGGCTTCTCGGCGGACATCGCGGTCGGCGACGACAAGCAGGTCCACCTGGCGCTGGCGTTCAACCCCTCGCACCTGGAAATCGTCGACCCGGTCGTGGTCGGCAGCGTGCGGTCGCGGCAGGAGCGTTTCGGTGATGCGGATCGCAAGACCGTGCTGCCGATCCTGATCCATGGCGACGCCGCATTCGCCGGCCAGGGCGTGGTGATGGAGCTGTTCCAGATGTCGCAGGCGCGCGGTTTCGCGGTCGGCGGCACCGTGCATATCGTGGTGAACAACCAGATCGGCTTCACCACCAGCGCACGCGACGATGCCCGCTCCACCCTGTACTGCACCGACGTGGCCAAGATGATCGGCGCGCCGGTCTTCCACGTGAACGGCGACGACCCGGACGCGGTGATGTTCGTGTCCAAGCTGGCCTATGAGTTCCGCCAGCAGTTCAAGAAGGACGTGGTCATCGACCTGGTCTGCTACCGCCGTTGGGGCCATAACGAGGCCGACGAGCCGGCCGCCACCCAGCCGGTGATGTACCAGACCATCCGCAAGCACAAGACCACCCGCGAGCTCTACGCCACCAAGCTGGAAAGCGATGGCGTGCTGAGCGCCGACGAGGCCAAGGCGCTGGTGGATGGCTACCGCAACAAGCTGGATTCGGGCGAATACACCACCGAATTGGCCAAGCGCAAGCCGGACGAATTCGCCATCGACTGGTCCAAGTATCTGGTCGGCACTGCGGCCGATCCGGTCGATACGCGCGTCAAGCGGAATGAGCTGGACCGTCTGGCCAAGCTGATCACCACCATCCCGGCCGGTGTGGAACTGCACGCCCGCGTGGCGAAGATCTACGAAGACCGCGTCAAGATGGCCGCCGGCAATCAGGCCGGTGACTGGGGCTTTGCCGAGAATCTGGCCTACGCCACCTTGCTGGCCGAAGGCCACAAGCTGCGCCTGGTCGGCCAGGATGCGGGCCGCGGTACGTTCTTCCACCGTCACGCGATCCTGCATGACCAGAAGACCGACAGCTATTACCTGCCGCTGCGCCAGCTGGTGGAAAACCCGGAAGACGCCACCATCATCGATTCGCTGCTGAGCGAAGAAGCAGTGATGGGTTTCGAGTACGGCTACTCCACCACCGACCCGAACGCGCTGTGCGTCTGGGAAGCGCAGTTCGGCGACTTCGCCAATGGCGCGCAGGTGGTGATCGACCAGTTCATCGCTGCCGGCGAGGCCAAGTGGGGCCGCATCGCGGGCCTGTCGCTGTTCCTGCCGCATGGCTACGAAGGCCAGGGCCCGGAGCACAGCTCCGCACGTCTTGAGCGTTTCCTGCAGCTGTGCGCGCTGGAGAACATGCTGGTCTGCGTGCCGACGACCCCGGCGCAGTGCTTCCACATGATCCGTCGCCAGATGCGCATGACCACCCGCAAGCCGCTGGTGGTGATGACCCCGAAGTCGTTGCTGCGCCACAAGCTGGCGGTGTCGACGCTGGAAGAACTGGCCGATGGGCAGTTCCAGCATCTGATCCCCGACGCCAAGGCCGACGCGAGCAAGGTTAAGCGCGTGGTGCTGTGCTCGGGCAAGGTCTATTACGACCTGCTCGAAGACCAGACCAAGCGTGGCCAGGACGACGTTGCCATCCTGCGTGTGGAGCAGCTGTACCCGTTCCCGCGTGCGCAGCTGGCCGCAGAACTCAAGCGCTTCGGCAATGCCGCCGACGTGGTGTGGTGTCAGGAAGAGCCGCAGAACCAGGGTGCGTGGTATCAGATTCGCCATCACCTGAATTTCTGCCTGGCCAGCGGTCAGAGCCTGCATTACGCCGGCCGTGCCCGTTCGCCCTCGCCTGCTGCCGGCCACATGGCCGACCACATCGCCGAACAGCAGAAGCTGGTCGCCGATGCGCTGCTCAATCCGTTCAACGACCAAGTCGCTGAATAACTCCTCTTCCCCAAAGAACGAAAACCCTAGGACGCTCCCCGAATGGCCACCGAAGTCAAAGTTCCGGTACTGCCCGAATCCGTTTCCGACGCCACCATCGCCAGCTGGCACAAGAAGGCCGGTGAAGCGGTCAAGCGCGACGAGAATCTGGTCGATCTGGAAACCGACAAGGTCGTGTTGGAAGTTCCTTCGCCGGTCGACGGCGTACTGAAGGAAATCAAGTTCGAAGCCGGCAGCACGGTCACCAGCAACCAGATCCTGGCGATCATCGAAGAAGGCGCCGTGGCCGCAGCTGCACCGGCCGAAGAGAAGAAGGCCGATGCCACGGCGGCCGCTGCTGCGCCGGCACCGGCTGCCGCTGCCGCTGCCGCGCCGGTTGCATCGAAGTCGTCTGCTGACAGCCTGCCGCCGGGTGCGCGTTTTTCCGCCATCACCCAGGGCGTGGATCCGTCGCAGGTCGACGGCACCGGCCGTCGTGGCGCGGTGACCAAGGAAGATATCGTCAACTTCGCCAAGGCCGGCGGCGTGGGCAAGGCGTCTGGCGCCCGTCCTGAAGAGCGCGTGGCGATGACCCGCGTGCGCAAGACGATCGCCAAGCGCCTGATGGAGTCCAAGAACTCCACCGCGATGCTGACCACCTTCAACGAGGTCAACCTCGCCAAGGTGTCGGCCGCGCGCAAGGAACTGCAGGACGAATTCCAGAAGGCGCACGGCATCAAGCTCGGTTTCATGAGCTTCTTCGTCAAGGCCGCGGCCAACGCACTGCAGCGCTTCCCACTGGTCAACGCCTCGATCGACGGCGACGACATCATCTATCACGGCTACAGCGACATCTCGATCGCCGTCTCCACCGAGAAGGGCCTGGTGACGCCGGTGCTGCGTAACGTCGAGCGCCAGTCATTTGCCGAAGTCGAACAGGGCATCGCCGACTACGCCGCCAAGGCGCGCGCCGGCAAGCTGGGCCTGTACGACCTGCAGGGTGGCACCTTCACCATCACCAATGGCGGCACCTTCGGCTCGCTGTTGTCGACCCCGATCATCAACCCGCCGCAGAGCGCCATCCTGGGCATGCACGCGATCAAGGAACGTCCGATCGCCGAGAACGGCCAGGTCGTGATCGCGCCGATGATGTACCTGGCGCTGTCCTACGACCACCGCATCATCGACGGCAAGGATTCGGTGCAGTTCCTGGTCGACATCAAGAATCAGCTGGAAAACCCGGGCCGGATGCTGTTTGGCCTCTAAGAGCCGGGAATCGGGAATGGAGATTCGGGAATGGGACAAGCGCCCATCGACCGCTCCATTCCCGCCTGGACCTGGATGGGACGCGACAGGCGCGTGCGCTGTTGCGATTCCCCATTCCCTACTCCCCATTCCCGTGAGCAAATGAAATGAGCGAACAATTCGACGTCGTCGTCATCGGTGCCGGCCCGGCCGGTTATCACGCTGCGATTCGTGCAGCGCAGCTCGGCATGAAGGTCGCCTGCATCGACGCAGCCATCGGCAAGGACGGCAAGCCCGCCCTGGGCGGCACCTGCCTGCGCGTGGGCTGCATCCCGTCCAAGGCGCTGCTGGATTCCTCGCGCCAGTTCTGGAACATGGGCCACCTGTTCGGCGACCACGGCATCAGCTTCAACGACGCCAAGATGGACGTGCCCACCATGATCGGCCGCAAGGACAAGATCGTGAAGCAGTTCACCGGCGGCATCGCGATGCTGTTCAAGGCCAACAAGATCACCCCGTACTACGGCTTCGGCCAGTTGCAGCCGGGCAACATCGTCAAGGTGACTCAGCACGAAGGTGGCGAGATCGAGCTGAAGGGCACCAACGTGATCCTGGCGGCCGGTTCGGAATCGATCGAACTGCCGTTCGCCAAGTTCGACGGCGACACCATCGTCGATAACGTCGGCGGCCTGGACTTCACCGCGGTACCCAAGCGCATGGCAGTGATCGGTGCCGGCGTCATCGGCCTGGAGCTGGGCAGCGTGTGGAAGCGTCTGGGCGCCGAGGTCACCATCCTCGAAGCGCTGCCGGATTTCCTGGCGCTGGCCGACGCCGAAGTGGCCAAGACCGCGCTGAAGGAATTCAAGAAGCAGGGCCTGGACATCAAGCTGGGCGCCAAGGTCAGCAAGACCGAGATCACCGGCAGCGGCGATGCCAAGCAGGTGGTGGTCAGCTACACCGACGGCGCCGGCGAGCAGACCCTGACCGTGGACAAGTTGCTGGTGGCGGTGGGCCGCAAGGCCGCGACCAAGAACCTGCTGGCCGATGGCACCGGCGTCAAGGTGACCGAGCGTGGCCAGATCGAGGTCGATGGCCATTGCCACACCGGCGTCGACGGCGTGTGGGCGATCGGCGACTGCGTGCGCGGCCCGATGCTGGCGCACAAGGGCTTCGAGGAAGGCATCGCAGTGGCCGAGCTGATCGCCGGCCTGCCCGGGCACGTCAACTTCGACACCATTCCGTGGGTCATCTACACCGAGCCGGAAATTGCCTGGGTCGGCAAGACCGAGCAGCAGCTCAAGGCCGAAGGCGTTGCCTACAAGGCCGGCAGCTTCCCGTTCGCGGCGATCGGCCGTGCGGTGGCCATGGGCGAGCCGGCCGGCTTCGTCAAGGTGATCGCCGATGCCGAAACCGACCGCGTGCTGGGGATGCACCTGGTGGGCGTGGGTGTCTCGGAGCTGGTGCACGAAGGTGTGCTGACGATGGAGTTCAGCGGCTCGGCGGACGATCTGGCGCGCATCTGCCATGCGCACCCGACCCTGTCCGAAGCAATCCACGACGCCGCCATGGCGGTGAGCAAGCGCGCCATTCATAAGGCGAATTAAGCCGGGAATCGGGAGTGGGGAATTGGGAATCGCAAGAGCGTTCCCATCACTTCGCTCTTCATGCTGACGCCGGACCTAGGTCCGGCGTCATGCGTTCCGGCTTTTGTTTCTGCTTTTACCCATTCCCAATTCCCTACTCCCGATTCTCATCCCATGAAAAGCATCTGCGTCTACTGTGGTTCCAATGCCGGCAACAAGCCTGCCTATGCCGAGCGCGCCATTGCGCTGGGTGACCGCATCGCCAAACAGGGGCTGCGCCTGGTGTATGGCGGTGGCAATGTCGGCCTGATGGGCACGGTGGCCAACGCGGTGCTGGCCGCAGGTGGCGAAGTGACCGGCGTGATTCCGCAGCAGCTGGCCGATTGGGAAGTGGCGCATCGCGGGCTGACCACGCTGGAAATCGTCGGCTCCATGCATGAGCGCAAGATGCGCATGTTCGAGCTGTCGGATGCGTTCGTCGCCCTGCCCGGTGGCTTTGGCACCATGGAGGAGATCTTCGAGATGCTGACCTGGCGGCAGCTGGGCATCGGCAACAAGCCGTGCGCGTTCCTGGACATCGAAGGCTTCTACGCGCCGCTGATCGGCATGATCGATCGCATGGTCGAGGAACGCTTCCTGCATCCGGATCAGCGCAGCGACCTGTGGTACGGCGCCGACATCGAGCAGATGCTGGAGTGGATGCAGCACTACACGCCGGCACAGGCATCGAAGTGGATCGACGAGAAGCGCCGCTCCACCCTGGTGTGATCGTCACGGCGGCAACAACAGTCGCTGCGGACCAGCGCAGCGCGCTTGTATTACGGCGCTAACCCCACGCAGATGCTGTACTGATCTAGCACCACACGCTCGTCAGTGACCATGCGGATAGCGCGCTGCACATCCGCGCCGCAACCTGTCCACGCCCCCACCTGCTCGCACAGAGACGCACGCCCGGCCGCGCGCGACCAGCTCGCATAGAATGCACGCGATGCCAGACACCCTTGCCGCCGACGCGCACCACAGCCTGGAGATCAAGCACAGTCGCTTTGTCGCACAGGCCTGCGCGCTGGCATCGCCCGAGCAGGCACTGGAGCAGGTGCGGCGCTTTGCGGCCGTGGATGCCACGCACAATTGCTGGGCCTACCGCTACGGGCAGGAATACCGCTCCAGCGACGACGGCGAACCCAGCGGCACCGCTGGCCGGCCGATCCTAGCTGCGATCGATGGCCAGGGCTACGACCGCGTCGTGGTGGTGGTGACGCGCTGGTATGGCGGCATCAAGCTCGGCGCCGGCGGCCTGGTGCGCGCGTATGGCGGTACGGCCGCCGAATGCCTGCGGTTGGCCACGCGCCGGCCACTGGTGGCGATGTCGCTGCTGGCCCTGCGCTGCCCGTTCGACGACCTGGGCGTGGTCCACGCCGCGCTATCGACCTTCCACGCCGACAAGCTGGACGAGCAATTCGACGCCGAGGGCGCCGCATTGCGCGTGCAAGTGGCCGCGGATCAGCTCGCCGGCTTGAAAACCCGCCTGTGCGACGCCACTCGCAACAGGGTCCATCTCTCAACACCGGAAGCCGCATGAGCCAGCCCCCCGCCAAGCCTGCCCCACTCCGCAAGCTTGGCAACCTGCGCACCCTGTGGCCCTTCGTGCAGCGCCAGCGCGGCCTGTTCGCGGCCTGGCTGGTCGCATTGGCGGTCTCCTCGGCGGCCACGCTGAGCCTGCCGGCTGCGGTCAAGCGCATGATCGACCACGGCTTCTCCGGCGGAACGCAGATCAACCAGGCCTTCGCGCTTCTATTCGCGGTGGCGGTGGTGCTGGCGCTGGCCACGGCGGCGCGCTTTTATTTCGTGGCGCTGCTGGGCGAAAAAGTGGTCGCCGATCTGCGCGGCCGCCTGTATGCCCATCTGATTGGCCTGGATGCCGGCTTCCACGATCGCAGCCGCAGTGGCGAGCTGGTGTCGCGCCTATCGGCCGACAGCGAACTGCTGCGAGGCGTGGTCGGCACCACCATGTCGGTGGCCTTGCGCAGTTCGGTCACGGTGATCGGCAGCCTGGTGATGCTGTTCGTCACCAGCCCGCGGCTGGCCGGCTTCACCTTGATCGGCATTCCGCTGGCGGTGCTGCCGATCGTGCTCGGCGCGCGACGCCTGCAGAAGATCTCGCGGGCCAGCCAGGACCGCGTGGCCGACGCCAACACGCTTGCCGCCGAAACACTAGGGGCGGTGCGCACGGTGCAGGCACATGCGCGCGAGGGCTACGAGAGCAACCGCTTCAGCCAGGCCTTGCAGGCAGCCATCGGGACCGCGCGCGTACGCATCCGCACCCAGGCCACCGTCACCGCAGTGGCGATCATGCTGATCTTCGGGGCCATTGTCGCGGTGCTGTGGTTGGGCGCGCACGATGTCATCGCCGGGCAGATGACGCCGGGCACGCTGGGCCAGTTCGTGCTGTATGCACTGATTGGCGGTGGTTCGGTGGGTGCGCTGGCCGAAGTGTGGAACGAGCTGCAACGCGCTGCCGGTGGCATGGGGCGGATCGGCGAGTTGCTCGACGAGCAGTCGGCAATTGTCGCGCCCGCGACCCCGCAGCCGTTGCCGGTGCCGGTGCGTGGCGCGATCCATTTCGACCAGGTGGTCTTCCACTACCCGCAGCGCCCGGACATGCCGGCGCTGGATGGCTTCGACCTGCATGTGCAGCCGGGCGAAACCGTGGCGCTGGTCGGCCCCTCCGGCGCCGGCAAGAGCACGGTGCTGGCGATGCTGTTGCGCTTCCACGACCCGCTGAGCGGCAGCGTGCGGATCGATGACGTAGATCTGCGCCAGACCGATCCAGTGCTGCTGCGCGAGCAGATCGCACTAGTGCCGCAGCAGCCGACCTTGTTCGCCGCCAGTGCCGCCGACAACATCCGGTATGGCCGCCTGGATGCCAGCGACGCGCAGGTGGAAGCCGCCGCCACGGCTGCCGAGGCCGACATCTTCTTGCGCGCATTGCCGCAGGGCTATGCCAGCGAACTGGGCGAGCGCGGCACGCGCCTGTCCGGTGGCCAGCAGCAGCGCGTGGCGATTGCACGGGCGCTGCTCAAGGACGCCCCGATCCTGTTGCTGGACGAGGCCACCAGCGCGCTGGATGCACAAAGCGAGCGCGCCGTGCAGCAGGCGCTGGACCGCTTGATGCAGGGCCGCACCACGCTGGTCATCGCACATCGCCTGGCAACCGTGCTCAAGGCCGACCGTATCGTGGTGATGGACGCCGGCCGCATCGTGGCGCAGGGCACGCATGCGCAACTGGTGGCCGAAGGCGGGCTGTACGCGGAGTTGGCGAAGCTGCAGTTCATCGATCAGTGACCGCCACATGCTCGCTGATCGCTGCAATCACGCGGCACGCGCGTACGGCCACCTCGGCATGCACGCCTAAGCGCGCTGAGGCCAGGAGCTGACCCATGCCCCGCCCCAGGACCACCATCCGCCAACTCAGTTATTTCGTCGCGCTGGCAGACACCGGCAGCTTCACCCGTGCCGCCGAGCAGATGGGTGTTTCGCAACCCTCGCTGTCGCAGCAGATCCGGGGGCTGGAAACCATCATCGGCGCGCCGTTGTTCGAACGCGGCGGGCCGGCGATTCTCACGCCATTGGGGCGCGAACTGCTGGCGCGTGCACGCAGCATCCTGCTCGATCTGGCCGACCTGGAAGACGTGCGCGCCACCTCGGCGGATTCGCTGATCGGCACCATCCGGCTCGGTGTGTCGCCCACGCTGGGCGCGTACCTGATGCCCAGCCTGGTGGCGCGGCTGCACCGTGAGCATCCGGCGCTGCGCGTGCATGTGCGCGAAGGATTGCCAACAGTGCTGGCCAGCGACCTGGCCACTGGCGTGCACGACGTGATCCTGGCGCAGTTGCCGGTGGCCGGGCGCGGCCTGCACAGCGAACGCCTGTTCCGCGAACCGTTGCACGTGACCATGGCCGCCGACCATCCGCTGCGGACCAAGGCCTGCATCACCCCCGCCGATTTGCGCGGCGCCAGCTTGCTGACGCTGATGCCGGAATATCGCCTGGCCGAGCAGGTGGCCGCGATTGCGGCGGAAGTCGGCGCCAACGTGCTGCGCGATTACGAAGGGACCAGTCTGGATGCGATCCGGCAGATGGCCGGCATGGGCATGGGCCTGGCGCTGCTGCCGGATCTGTACGTGCGCCAGGAGATCCGCGAGGGCGACGATGTGGTGGTACGGCCGGTCAAGGGTGGGCGCTATTACCGCGACATCGGCCTGCTCTGGCGACAAGGTGCCGGCCGTGCGCCGGCGTTCGGGCTTATCGCCGAATTGCTGCGTGCCGCCGCCGCATAGGAAAATCCTATGCGGCAAATAAGCTCGCCGGCCTTGTTCGTAAGCACGAACTCGTCAATGCTGCACTGAACTCATCAGCGGAAGTGCAATGGCGGCGGGCAAACAGATCGGATGGCGGGAAGCGGCAAGCTGGCTGGCGGAGATCGTCGGGCCGGACATGCCCTATGTGCGTCTGGCCATCGTCTACGGCGTGGCGATCAGTCTGTTGTCGCTGGCCACGCCAATCTCGGTGCAGTTGCTGATCAACAGCGTGGCCAACACCGCGCTGCCCACGCCGCTATGGACCTTGTCGGGATTGTTGCTCGGCCTGTTGCTGCTGGTCGCCGGCCTGAGCGCGATGCGGGTGTGGGTCATGGCGCTGTTCGAACGCCGCTTGTTCGCACGCGTGGTGGCCGAGATCACGGTGCGCGCCGTGCATGCGCAAAACCCGTTCTTCGCCGACCAGAACCGCGGCGACATGTTCAACCGCTACTTCGATCTGGTGGTGGTGCAGAAGGCCGTGCCGAGTCTGGCCATCGGTGCGTTCACCATCGTGCTGCAGTCGGCGGTGGGGCTGATCGTCACCAGCTTCTACCACCCGTTTTTCCTGGGCTTCAACGCCTTGCTGCTGCTGGTGATCTTCAGCATCTGGATGCTCTGGTCGCGCGGGTCGATCCGCACCGCGGTGGATCTGAGCCACGCCAAGCACGAGGCGGCGCGCTGGCTGGAAAGCGTCGGCGGCTCCAACGGGTTCTACAAGTCCAGCCGCCATCTCGATTTCGCGATGGATCGCTCCGAGGCGGTCACGGCCGCCTATATCGATCGGCATCGGCGCCACTTCAGCTACAGCTTCACCCAGACCGCCTCCTTCCTGCTGGTCTACGCGGTGGCCAGCGCCGCGTTGCTGGCACTGGGCGGCAACCTGATCCTGCGCGGTGAGTTGTCGATCGGCCAGCTGGTGGCGGCCGAGCTGATCCTGAGCGCGGTGTTCTACGGTATCTCCCAGCTAGGCACCTACCTGGATGCGTTCTACGACCTGGTCGCCAGCTCCGAGGAACTTTCGTTGCTGTTCGCGATCCCGCAGGAACGCGCCGTGGTGGCGCCGGGCAAGACCCCGGGCAACAGCGCGGTCCGCCTGGATGGGGTGGTGATCGATGGCGCGCGGTTCGACTTTTCGCTGGCCGCCGGCGAACAGCTGGTGACGCTGGCCGATGGCGGTGCCGAGCGGCTGCTGGCCATGGTGTTGAAACGGCACGTGGTGCCCGACCGCGGGCTGGTGATGGTGGGCGGTGCCGACATGGCCACCTTCGACATGTACCTGCTGCGTTCGGAAGTCACCGTGCTCGACCGCCCCACCATCGTGGAGGTCACCATTCGCGAATACCTGGCGTTGGCCTCCAGTGATGTGAGCTCCGAAGCGATGCTGGAAGCCATCGACGCGGTGGGCTTGCGCAGCCGCATTGCCTCGCTTCCCAAGGGGCTGGACACGCGTCTGGCCGCCTCCGGCTACCCGTTGTGGATCGGCGAGGTGATGGCGCTGAAGCTGGCCAACGCGCTGCTGGTGCAACCGCGTGTGCTGATGCTGTCGCAGCTGTACGACCTGATTCCGGCCGAACGCCTGACCAAGATCCTGCGTCGTTTGAAAGCCACCGGCACCACCGCCTTGTTGTGCACCGGCCGGCCGGAGGACATCACCCTGGACGGCTGGTTCCGCCTGCAACCCGGACAGCAGCAGCGCTACGCCACGCGCGATGCCCTGATCGCATCCATGCAGGAGGCAGACGATGCGCCAGGCCGCTGATCGCAACGCGCACTTCCCCACCCTGGCGGCGATGCGGCCGCCCAGCATCGCCAAGGCACTGGCCTGGATGCTGCTGATCGGCGTGGCCATTGCCGCGGCGATCCTGGCGCTGGCACCGTGGGTACAGACCGCCAGCGGCAAGGGACAGGTGGTCTCGCTGGACCCGGGCGATCGCCAGCAGCAGGTCACCGCCTTCGTTCCCGGCCGTGTCGAGACGTGGTACGTGCACGACGGCCAGCATGTCTCGCGTGGCGACCCGATCGCGCGCGTCGGCGATCTGGATCCGGACCTGCTGACCCGCCTGGCCAGCGAACGGGCGCAGGTGCAGGCCGAGATCGCCGCCATCCAGCAATCACGCGCGGTGGCCGGCATCGATGTGGAGCGCAGCCGGCAATTGCTGGCCGAAGGTCTGGCCGGGCGCCGTGACTACGAGCTGACCCAGATCAAGGTGGCCGAAGCCGATGCCAAGCTGGCCGAGTCGCGCGCCAAGTTGACCCGGATCGACATCCAGTTGAATCGCCAGTCTGCGCAGTTGGTGCGTGCGCCGCGCGACGGCCGCGTGCAACAGCTCAACGCCGCCAGCGGCAGCGCGATGGTGTCGCCGGGCACGGTGCTCGCGGTGATCGCGCCCGAGCGCGTGGAGCGTGCGGTCGAGCTGTATATCGACGGCCGCGACGTGCCGTTGATCCGCCCCGGACGGCCGGTGCGGCTGGAGTTCGAAGGCTGGCCGGCAATCCAGTTCAGCGGCTGGCCGTCAGTGGCGCACGGCATGTTCGATGGCCGCGTGCGTGCCATCGACCCCAACGCCGCGCCCGACGGACTGTTCCGCATCCTGGTCGAACCCATGCCGGGCAAGCCGGCGTGGCCGGCGCAGGAATTCGCGCGCCAGGGCGGCAAGGTGCGCGGCTGGGTGCAGGGCGAAACCGTGCGGGTCGGCTACGAACTGTGGCGCCAACTCAACAACTTCCCGCTGGAATTCGACCGCCGCCCGACGGCCACGCAGCAGGATGACGGCAAGGCCAAGCCGGCGGCGTACAAGGCCGAAGACGACGCGACGGGCAAGAAATGATGCACCGTTTTGTTGCCCTGCTGATCGCACTCTGCCCCGGAGCGGCATTCGCCCAGGCCGCTGCCCTGACCCTGGACGAGGTATTGCAGTCCTCTGCCCGCTCGGCGCCGCAAATCGTCGAATCGCTGGCCAAGGTGCGCCAGGCCGAAGGCAAGGGGCTATCGGCCAATGGCGCGTTCGATACGGTGTTCGATATCGATGGCCGCTCACGCGAGGCCGGCTATTACGACGGCAGTTCGATCGAGAGCACGGTCAAGCGGCCCTTCGAGGAAAACGGCGGCTACTACTACGGCGGGTACCGGTCCTCGCGCGGGTCGTTCCCGGTCTACGAAGACAAGTCCTACACCGACCGCGGCGGCGAAGTGAAAGTCGGTGCGCTGTATGCGCTGCTGCGCGACCGCGTGGTGGATGAGCGCCGCACCCGTCGCAGCGTGGCCAGCGGCGACATCGACGTGGCGCAATACGAAGCGGAGATGGTGGCGATTGGCGTGCAGCGCCGCGCGGTGGATGCCTACCAGAGCTGGGTCGCGGCCGGGCTGAAGCTGCGGGCCTACAAGGACCTGCTGGAGCTGGCCGAACGCCGCCGCAACGCCATTTCCCGGCAGGTGACGCTCGGCGCACGGCCAACCATTCTGTTGACCGAAAACGACCAGAACCTGGTGCGCCGCCGCGCGCTTGTGGTGCGCTCGGAGCAGGACTTCGCCAATGCGGCCAATGCGTTGTCCTTGTATCTGCGCGACGACGCCGGCATGCCGCTGATCGTGTCCGCCGAGCGGCTGCCCGCCGACACCTCCGCGCTCGAAGGTCTGGCCGGCGCCAGCAAGATCACCGCGCCGGTGGAACGCCCCGATTACCGCGCCGTGCTGACCCGCATCGATCAGGCCACCGCCCGCCTGATGCTGGCGCAGAACGATCTGAAGCCACGCCTGGACGTGAGTTTCGAGGTCAGCAAGGATCTGGGCGCGCCCGGCGTGGGTGGCCCAAACCGTTCGCCGACCGATGCGATCATCGGCTTCCGTTTCAGCGTGCCGCTGGAAAACCGTTCCGCCAAGGGCCGCGTGGCCGAGGCACGCGCGGAGATCGAGGCGCTGGATCAACGCAGCCGCTTCCTGCGCGACCAGATTTCAGTGGAAGTGGAATCCATCGTCATCTCGCTCAATGCCGCCGAGCGGCTGGCCGGCATCGCCGATGAGGAGCGCAGCCTGGCAGACCGGCTCGCTGCGGCGGAGCGGCGCCGTTTCGAACTGGGCTCGGGCGACTTTTTCCTCGTCAATCAACGCGAAGAAACCGCCAACGATGCCCGCGTGCGCCTGATCGATGCGCAGGCGCGGATCGCCTCCGCACGTGCCGAACTGGCCGCCGCCACCGCGGACCGTGACGCTTTGATGCTGCGCCAGTAGCGCACGCTGGCGCTGGCCGGATGTCCGTGCATCCAGCCCAACAGGCCCGCCGCTGGGCAGCGTGCAACGCACCACTGCCATGCCCTCGAAGTGTCGCGCGCGTAGCGCGAGAAGCTAAAAAGCAGCCACAACTGGCGCCGTCATTTCGCGCTTCATCGCTTGACGACGCATCGGTAACACGGCGCTGCGCATGCTCGCGACACCGGCAACAGCGCCGGTCGCGCGATCGTTGACGGTCGCATTGCAACCTTGAAACTGAGGAGGTGCGAGATGTCTTTTCGGCAATTTCCAGCCGTCGGTGCAGACGGCGAGCCCTACGTGATCATCGAGTTCCGCGACGACCAGCCGCAGGGGCACGCGCAGACACACGCGACACCACGCTATGAGCTCCCCGACGGTCGCCATCTGCTGCGGCAGGGCCAACGCTTCGTCACCAGCGGCGGCGAACTGAGCCTGCAAGCGGCATAACGCCAGCTGGTCATTTTTTGACCATGGCAAACCCGGCCGTTGCGCGGCAAGGGCTGATGCGAGTTATCCACATGCTTGTCCAGGATTCATCCACACCCTGTGTGGATGAATCTGCCATGCGTCAGCGCCAGTGCTCGGGGTCGCTTTCACAGTCGTTCGAATTACTTAGCAGGCGAGTGCGTTTCCACTTGCCACTGCGTTGCTCCCGCAGATGTGGTGCATCCCGAGGCCACTCGATTGACAGAAGCAAAGCACCTTGAAGCCTGCCTACCCGTGATGCGGAACAGGCGTGGGCAGACGCGAGGCCTATGACTACATCGCTGCCGCTGATGAGTCAGGTCTTGCATACTCCGGTGCATGACGATGACTCGAAAGACTCAACGTTCCCGATCAACGCGCTCCAACACCCGCCCGATCCGGTCGGCATCGATTTGCGCTGCGGCGCGGCCCAGTGCAGCGCGATCGCTCTCCGGCTCGAACCCCATCCGGAAGTGCAGCTCGCCGCCGGGCGTGCGCGAGGAGTGGATCGAGGACAGGTTGACGCCGTGCTGCTCGAATACATGCAGCAACACGCGTAACGAGCCCGGCTGGTCTTCGGGCAGATACACGCTCAAGGTCAGCGGCTCGGTGAGGTCGGCCAGCAGGTAGCCCACCCGTTCATAGGTGTAGTTGCCGGCCGCCAGTGAGTCGCCTTGCAGGGCCTGCGCGTTGGCATCGAGAAAGGCCTGCCGAAATCGCAAGCGTGCCGCATCATCGCCCTGCACCACCAAGCCGCGCAGTTCTTGCAGCTGCGCGAGCAAGCGGTCGAGCATTTCGGCAACGTAAGGATTGCCGAACTGGATGTCTTCGTAGATCGACGGGTTGAGCGAGAGAATGCGCGCGATCACCGCGGTATCCAGTTCGAACGAGGCCGAGCGGTATGGCATCAAGGTGCGCAACTCGCCGAGCAAGGGGGCGTAGTCGCGCAAGGTGCCAGCCTGCGCCAGATGGGTGGCATGCACCATGGCCTGCACGAGCGCCATCGCGCGGTCGTGGTGTTCGGGCGTGGCGTAGACGCACTCGGCCTGCAACGCGCTGCACAGCGCATCCACCCAGCCGGACCAGCGCTGCACACGTGCGCGGCAGACCACCATCACCCGCCCCTTCAAGGTGGGCGACTTGGGCGGTGCGGTCATCGGGTGCAGGCCCACCACCTCGGCCTGCGACGCCAGCATCGCCGCGACTGGCGCCTGTTTGATCGAGGTGACATCCAGCCACAGTTGCTCCGCCGCACGCGCGCCGGCAAGAGCGGCATAGCGTTCGATCAGCGCAGCGGTGTGGCGGATTGGTGCCGAAAAAATCAGCACATCGGCGCGCGCCACCAGCGTGGCGTCGTCCAGCCCGTCCGGTAATGCCGGATCCACGCCGATCACCTCCAGCCCCATGCGCGTGCGCAGGAATTGGGCGAGCCAGCGTCCGTAGGCGCCGGCGATCCCGACGATGCCAACGACCGGATGCGCGATCACGCCAGTCGCTCAACCGCAAAGCGCGGCGCGGTGCCAAGCGCGGCCGGCGCGGCAGCCAGCACATCGAATTCCTCGAAGCCAGCAGCCAGGGTGGCCTCCAGCGCCGCATGCACGCCGGTCAGTGCATGCCCCACCGCCTGCTCGAATGGCACATCGCGCAGCAACAGGCCGATCAGCAACGCCATCAGCACATCACCGGTGCCGGCCACGTCCACCGGCAGGTGCGGGCTGGCCCAGCGATAGACTGCCTCAGCGCTCACGGCCAGGGTCACCAGCTCGCCGGTGCCGCCGGCCACGCTATGTGCAAGCACCCATTGCGGGCCACGCGCAAGCAAGGCGCGTGCAGCGACGATGGCATCGTCCTGTTCCAGACTCGGCAGCCCGGTCAGGCGACCAAGCTCGAAGGCATTGGGCGTCACCAACCAGGCATGCGGCAACAGCCGCTCGGCAAACACGCGCTCCAACCCGGGCTCCACGTAAGGGCCGGTGTGGGTGTCGCCAATCACCGGGTCCAGGCAATAGCGCAACTGTGGCGCCTGCGGCAGGGTCTGCTCCAGCCAGTCCGCAAAAGCCTCGCCATTGGCCAGGCTGCCGAAGTAACCGGAAACAAGCAAGCGTGCACGCTGCGGCAGGCCGCGCTCGGTCGCGCCCAGCAATAGATCCGCCAGCCAGTCGGCCGGCAGGATGCGTCCGCGCAAGGTGGCGTAGAACGGCGCATTGCTCAGCAAGGTAGTGGGTACTTCCGCCACGCGTAAGCCCAGCGCGCGCAACGGCGGCACCGCCGCGCTGTTGCCGGCATGCCCGTAGACCAATTGCGATTGCACCGAGATCACATCGACCGGTGCAGGACCATCCGGGCGCTGACGGCGGCCGTGGACGAGGTGGCTGTCGGTTGCGTCGCTCATGCAGGCACCATCTTCGAAAGAGATGTCCCATTATCCGCGCAAGCCAGCAAGCGTGCTGTCGAAACAGCAGGAATGGCACGCCCGTGCATCCACAACGCTGCGCCTGGTGACTGCTTAGAGCAGCTATCAAAACTACTGCGCTGCCGCCAGGCGGGCGCGGCCGGTGCTCGGAATCCTCATGTGCCCACGTACACTCCGGTTCCTCCGCGCCGTCCGCACCCACCTGACGGCTGCTCGCTACGTTTTGTTAGCCGCTCTTAGTTATGCCGAGTTGGGCAGGGCAATCCGTGCAGGCGATTCCATAAAAAAATCCGGCGTGCATCGCTGCACGCCGGACGTTGCTGGATCACATCAGCTGGATCTGCGCCCCTGGATCAGGAGGTCATCCGATCCCAGAAACCCTTCACTCCATCGATGAAGGTCGCCGACTTGGGCGAATGCTTGCGCGCGTCCTCACCGGTGAACGTGGCCTCAAACTGCTTGAGCAATTCGCGCTGATCGGTAGTGAGGTTGACCGGCGTTTCCACCACCACGCGGCAGTACAGATCGCCCTCGCTGCGGCTGCGCACCGAGCGCACGCCCTTGCCACGCAGCCGGAACAGCTTGCCGGTCTGCGTTTCGGCCGGGATGCGGATTTCCGCTTCGCCGCCCAGCGTGGCCACCCGCACGGTGTCGCCGAGCGCGGCCTGCGAAATGCGGATCGGCACCTCGCAATGCAGGTCGTCGCCATCGCGCTGGAAGATCGCATGCTCGCGCACGCGCACTTCCACATACAGATCGCCCGGCGGCGTACCGGCCGGGCCAGCTTCGCCCTCGCCTGCCAAACGGATGCGGTCGCCGGTGTCCACGCCTGCCGGCACCTTGATCGACAGTACCTTGTCCTCTTCCACGCGACCTGCGCCATGGCAGGTCTTGCACGGGTTCTGGATCAGCGTGCCGCGGCCGTCGCAATGCGGGCAGCTCTGCTGCATGGCGAAGATGCCGCGCTGGATGCGGACCTGGCCGCGCCCATGGCAGGTTGCGCAGACTTCCACCTTGCCGTCTTCCGAGCCGCTGCCGTGGCAGGGTTCGCACTCGATCAGCGTGGGGATCTCGATGCGCCGCTCGATGCCGGCGACGGCTTCTTCCAGATCCAGTTCCAACACGTAGCCGACGTCGGCACCACGTCGCGCAGCGCGCGGACCGGCGGCGCCACCGCCAAAAATATTGCCGAAGATATCGCCAAAGATATCTCCCATGTCCGGACCACCAGGCCCGCCACCGCCGCCGCCCATGCCGTGCTCGAACGCCGCATGGCCGTGCGCGTCGTAGGCACGGCGCTTGTTGCCGTCCGACAGCACTTCATAGGCTTCCTTGCATTCCTTGAACGTTGCCTCTGCAGCAGCGTCGCCAGGATTGCGGTCCGGGTGGTACTTCATGGCACAACGCCGATAAGCCTTCTTCAGCTCCTCGTCGCTGGCGCCACGGGCCACGCCCAGAACTTCGTAGTAATCGCGTTTGCTCATGACAGGGAATCGGGAATCGGGAGAAGGGAATCGTTCAAAGCGTACATCCTCACATCAGTAGGCATCCGGAAGGGTCAGAACAGCGAAGGAGCGATGCCGTAGCACCGCTCCTCCGATTCTCTATTCCCTATTCCCGACTCACGCCTTCTTATCGTCCTTGACCTCGGTGAACTCGGCGTCCACCACGTCATCGGCGGCCTTGGAGGCCTGCGCATTGCCGCTGGCCGCATCGGCGTTGCCGCCCTGCTCTGCCGCGGCGGCCGCGGCGTACAGCGACTGGCCGGCTTCTTCCAGGGTCTTGCTGCGCGCTTCGATCTGCGCCTTGTCGTCGCCCTTCATGGCGGTTTCCAGGTCGGCCAGGGCCGCTTCCACCTTGCCGATCACATCGCCACCCACCTTGCTGCCATGCTCGGTGATCGCGGTGCGGGTGGCGTGGATCAAGCCATCGGCCTGGTTGCGGGTCTGCACCAGCTCCTGGAACTTCTTGTCTTCTTCGCGGTTGGCTTCCGCGTCGGCGACCATGCGCTGGATCTCTTCATCCGACAGGCCCGAACCGGCCTTGATCTCGACCTTCTGTTCCTTGTTGGTCTTCTTGTCCTTGGCCGACACGTGCAGGATGCCGTTGGCGTCGATGTCGAAGGACACTTCCACCTGCGGCATGCCACGCGGCGCCGGCTCGATGCCGGAGAGGTCGAACTTGGCCAGCGACTTGTTGAAGCGGGCCTGCTCGCGCTCACCCTGCAGCACGTGCACGGTCACGGCCGACTGGTTGTCTTCGGCAGTGGAGAAGGTCTGCGAGGCCTTGGTCGGGATGGTGGTGTTCTTTTCGATGATCTTGGTGAACACGCCGCCCATGGTTTCGATACCCAGCGACAGCGGGGTCACGTCCAGCAGCAGCACGTCCTTGACGTCGCCAGCCAGCACGCCGCCCTGGATCGCGGCGCCCACGGCCACGGCTTCGTCCGGGTTGACGTCCTTGCGCGGTTCCTTGCCGAAGAAATCGGCAACGGCCTGCTGCACCTTCGGCATACGGGTCTGACCGCCGACCAGGATCACTTCGTTGATGTCGCTGGCGCGCAGGCCGGCGTCGTTCAACGCGGTGCGGCACGGCTCGATCGACTTCTTGACCAGGTCTTCCACCAGCGCTTCGAGCTTGGCACGGGTCAACTTGATGTTGAGGTGCTTCGGGCCCGAGGCATCGGCGGTGACGTACGGCAGGTTCACTTCGGTCTGCTGCGAGGTCGACAGCTCGATCTTGGCGCGCTCTGCGGCGTCCTTGAGGCGCTGCAGCGCCAACGGATCCTTGCGCAGATCGATGCCCTGATCCTTGTTGAATTCGTCGACCAGATACTCGATGACGCGGTTGTCGAAGTCTTCGCCGCCCAGGAAGGTGTCGCCATTGGTGGCCAGCACTTCGAACTGCTTCTCGCCATCGACTTCGGCAATTTCGATGATCGACACGTCGAAGGTGCCGCCGCCCAGGTCGTACACGGCAATCTTGCGGTCACCGCCGTTCTTGTCCAGGCCATAGGCCAGGGCAGCAGCCGTCGGCTCGTTGATGATGCGCTTGACGTCCAGACCGGCGATGCGGCCAGCGTCCTTGGTGGCCTGGCGCTGGCTGTCGTTGAAGTACGCCGGCACCGTGATCACCGCTTCGGTGACCTTTTCGCCCAGGAAGTCCTCGGCGGTCTTCTTCATCTTTTCCAGCACGCGTGCGGAAATTTCCTGCGGCGCCATGCGCTTGGAATCGCTGGTCTGCACCCAGGCATCGCCGTTGTCGTGCGCCAGAATGCCGTACGGCACGTGGGAGATGTCCTTCTGCACTTCGCCGTCAGTGAACTTGCGGCCGATCAGGCGCTTCACCGCGTAGAAGGTGTTCTTCGGGTTGGTCACCGCCTGGCGCTTGGCCGAGGCACCGACCAGCACTTCGCCGTCCTTGGTGTAGGCGACGATCGAGGGCGTGGTGCGATCGCCCTCGGAATTTTCGATGACGCGGGCCTTGCCGCCGTCCATGATCGCCACGCACGAGTTCGTGGTGCCGAGGTCAATACCAATGATCTTGCCCATGGATACGCTCCTGATGAGTCTTTAGCTGTGTCCGGCGACGCCGGGTCTGGCTGAGATGTGGGGGTGGTGCGCAGGTGTTCAAGCCACCTGTACGAATCTGCGATCCGCGTCTGCGCCGGCCGGTTCAGCCGGCAGCAGTGCTCAGTCGTGCTTGGCCACGACCACCAGGGCCGGGCGCAGCAGGCGCTCGTTGAGCAGGTAACCCTTCTGGAACACCTGCACGACATGGCCCGGCGCGATGCCCTCGGCCTCGCCCTGGCTGATCGCCTGGTGCTGGTCGGGATTGAACGGCTGGCCGACCGGGTCGAGCAGGGTCAGGCCGTTGTCGGCAGCGACCTTGAGCAGCTGCTTGTAGGTCAGATCCAGGCCATCGCGCAGCGGGCTGGGTTCGGTGCCGGCGGCGGTGAGGCCCGCGTCCAGGCTGTCGAACACCGGCAGCAGTTCGCCGAGCAGCTTCTCGTTGGCGAACTTGCGCGCGTTCTCCACATCGCGGGCGATGCGCTTGCGCTGGTTCTCCAGGTCGGCGCGCTCGCGCAGGGCGTCGGCCTTGACCAGGGCGATCTCGCTGCGCAAGGACTCGATCTCGGCCTTGAGCGGATCGGTCTCGGGCGGGTTCTGGGACAGGTCTTCGGAGTCGAATTCGGGGTGGTCTTGGTTCATGTGCAGTTCCCGGGCAAGCGGAACGCCCGCCCCAACGTCACCCCGTATGTGGGCGCTCGCGCGCGTTTCAAGCAAATTCCATCGCTCCGATCGAGCGCGGTTATCGCGTGCCGGGCGGCTCCATGGCCGCGCCCAGCATCTGCGCGGCGGTCTGCACCAGCGGAATCACCCGGTCGTAGGCCATGCGTTTGGGCCCGATCACCCCCAGCACGCCCAGCACCTGGCCGCCGGCGGTATACGGCGCGGTGACCAGCGAGACGTCGTCCAGCGACACCATACCGGTTTCCTCGCCGATGAAGATGCGCACACCCGGCGCCTGGATGGTGCGTTCGAGCAGCTGCAGGATCTCGCGCTTGCTGGCGAAGGCCTCGAACAGCTCGCGCAGCCGGTCCAGGTCCGACAGGTCCTGCACGCCCATCAGGCGGGTCTGCCCGGCCATCACCATGTCGTCGGCGTCGGCCGGCACCAGCGCTTCGCTGGCCAGGTCCACGCTGTGCGCCAGCAACTGCTCCATCTCGTTCTTGGCCAGCCGCAGTTCGCGCAGCAGCGAGGCGCGGATGTCCGACAGCGCGCGCCCGGCGAACTGCGCGTTGAGGTAGTTGGCCACCCGTTCCAGCTCGGCCGGCTCGTAGGCGCGGCGCGGCTCGATCACCCGGTTCTGCACCTCGTTGTCGGCAAATACCAGGATCGCCAGCACCCGGCGCGCGTCCAGCGGCACGAAATCGATATGCCGGAACGCAAACTGCTCGCGCCGCGGCGCGCTGACCACGCCCACGAAGTGGCTCATCGCCGACAGCATCTGCGAAGCGCTACCCAGCAGCGACTGCGTCCCGTTGCTGCTGGCCAACTCGGCGCGCAGCCGACGCACCTCCTCTTCGCCGGGCGGCTGCATCTGCACCAGGCTGTCGACGAACACCCGGTAGCCGTGCGCGGTGGGCACCCGCCCGGCCGAGGTGTGCGGAGAACTGAGCAGCCCGATGTCTTCCAGGTCGGCCAAAATATTACGGATCGTCGCCGGGCTGACATCCAGGCCGGCATGCTGAGCCAGCGTCTTGGAGCCCACCGGTTCGCCATCGCGGATGTAACGCGCGATCAGCGTGCGCAGCAGGTGGCGTGCGCGGGGGTCGAGCATTGGGGACTGGGACGCGCGCATGGGATCATCCGGTGAGACTGGGCATAGATAATGTTTGGCCCCGGGGTTGGCAAGCATCCCATTCCCCCAGCGTCCCCATCGGCCCTAAGCTTCCCCAAAGCGTTCACACTCGATCCCATGCTCAGACACCTCTCAATCAAGGATTTCGCCGTTGTCCGCGCCACCGAACTCGAATTCGGGCCGGGCATGACCGTGGTCTCGGGCGAAACCGGCGCCGGCAAGTCGCTGATGGTGGATGCGCTGGGCTTTTTGTCCGGCCTGCGCGCCGATAGCGGCGTGGTCCGCCACGGCGCCGACCGCGCCGAGCTGTCGGCCGAATTCCAGCTGCCGGCCGAGCACCCCGGCCTGACCTGGCTGGCCGACAACGAGCTCGATGACGATGCCCAATGCCAGCTGCGCCGTATCATTCGCGCCGACGGCGGCTCGCGCGCCTGGATCAACGGCCGCCCGGTGACCTCCTCGCAGCTGTCCGACCTGGCCGCCCGGCTGGTGGAAATCCACGGCCAGCACGAGCACCAGGCGCTGATGGCCCGCAACAGCCAGCTGGCCCTGCTCGATGCCTACGCCCGCAACAGCGCCCAGCGCGAGCAGGTGCGCCAGGCCAGCCAGCGCTGGCAGGCGCTGCTGGATGAGCGGGATGCCTTGTCCGCGCAAGGCGATGTCTCCGACCGCATCGGCTTTCTGGAGCACCAACTGGCCGAACTGGAGCGCGAGGATCTGGACCCGGCGGCCATCGCCGCGCTGGACACCAACCATCGCCGCCAGGCACACGCCACTGCCTTGATCGGCGCCTGCGAGAGCGTGGTCCAGCAGCTCAATGGCGACGAGGGCCCTTCGGCGCTGGGCCTGCTGCAGGACAGCCGGCACGACCTGGCCCGGGTGGCCGAGCACGAGCCGCGGCTGGGCGAAGTGGATGCGCTGCTGGACAGCGCCGCGATCCAGATCGAAGAGGCGCTTGCCCTGCTCGACCGCGTGCGCGACGACCTGGATGCCGACCCCACCCAATTCGAGGCCATGGAGCGCCGTCTCGGCCGCCTGCATGACCTGGCCCGCAAGCACCGCGTTTCGCCTGACGAGCTGGCCGCGCATCGCGACCACCTGACCGCCGAGGTTGAGAGCCTGCGCGGCGCCGACGAGCGCCTGCAGCAGCTGGACAAGCACATCGCGGCGGCCATCGGCGTCTGGCAAGGCGCCGCCAGCGTCCTCAGCGCCAGCCGCCAGAGCGCTGCGCAGGCGCTGTCCGCTGCCACCACCACGCTGATCGGCGAACTGGGCATGGGCGGCGGGCAATTCCTGATCCAGTTGCAGCCGCAAGAGACCCTGCGCCCGGATCCCAATGGCGCCGAGCGGGTGGAATTCCTGGTCGCCGCCAACGCCGGGCAGCCGCCGCGCGCCCTGCGCAAGGTGGCCTCCGGCGGCGAACTGTCGCGTATCTCGCTAGCGATCGAAGTGGCAGCGCTCGGCCTGGACAGCGTGCCGACCATGGTGTTCGACGAAGTGGATTCCGGTATCGGCGGCGCGGTGGCCGACATTGTCGGCCAGAAGCTGCGTGCCCTGGGCGAAGAACGCCAGGTGCTGTGCGTCACCCACTTGCCACAGGTCGCCGCCAAGGGCCACGCGCACTACCGCGTGAGCAAGGCGCCGGTGGATGGCATGACCCAGAGCGCGGTGGAACTGCTCGGCCCGCAGGCACGCCAGGAAGAACTGGCGCGCATGCTCGGCGGCGTGGAAGTCAGCAAGGAAGCCCGCGCGGCGGCGCGCAAGCTGCTGCAGAGCGCCTGAGTTACCGGGCGGGTCCCGCATGCTGCGGGCTCGCGGCGCGATGTGCCCGCCCGAGTTCGCAGTGACTTTCCCTCCGCGCTTGCGGGGGGTGGATTTCGCTGCAATCGGCAGAGCGGCATGCCTGCTGAGCCCCGACTTTTAGTGCGATTGGCCTGTTTGATAGCGCAGGCCTGGTAATCGGTAAGCCGGCACCCGATGCAGTATTTGCGGCGCATCGCGACAACGCGGCGCCAGTGCCTTACCTGCGGCAATTACAGACTGAAGCTGTGGCGCTTGCTCCCGTCGAGCGGCAGGCGTACATCGCGCTTGACCACGGACGTCTCGATTGCGCCGCGCGCTGCAATTGCTGCGCACGCGCACTGCACAACGCCCTAGCCACACGTGAGATGCGCAATCCACGCATCACTGCAGACCTCCTGCATCGGCAGTTGAGTAGTGGGATGGCAGTACTCAATCGTCGCGTGCAAGCGCAGCGGCGGGCACGCGCTGTGCGGCGCACCAAAACGCACTTGCGCGCCAGAACGCTGACCGCTGTTTCATCAAGGGTCACGACGGATAGCATGTCGCGCGCAGCACATCAGCGATGCGCTTCTCCCAGACATGCACAAGGCGGCCGAAGCCGCCTTGTCAGTGTTACCTGGGGCAACGTGGCGTCAGCGCGGGCGCTTCTTGCGCACGTACAGCACCAGCGAATGCTCTTCGAGCTCGTAGCCATGCTTCGCCGCAATCTGGCGCTGCAGCGCTTCAATTTCTTCGCTCTCGAACTCGATCACGTGGCCGGTGTCCACATCGACCATGTGGTCGTGATGGCCGCCGCGGTCCAGCTCGTACACGGCCTGGCCGCCTTCGAAATTGTGCTTCAACACCAGGCCAGCAGCCTCGAATTGGGTCAGCACGCGGTAAACCGTGGCCAGGCCGATTTCGTCGCCATGGTCCAGCAGCTGGCGATAGATGTCTTCTGCGCTGAGGTGGTGCTGGTTGCTCTTCTGTTCGAGCAGTTCCAGAATCCGCATACGCGGATGGGTCACCTTGAGCCCGACTTTGCGCAGGTCGTGGGTTTCCATACGTTCTCCGTTCATTGGCGATTTAGCGCCAGCTGCCTGAGACGGGTCGCGGCGACCGCCGGGAGTGTATCATCGGCGTGATTTCCTCAGCACTTAATCCCCGATGCGCAATCTCCTGCTGGTCGCCGCCGTTGCACTCTCCACCGCTGGCTGCGGCATCATCTACAAGCAGCCGATCTACCAGGGCAATCTGATCAAACAGACCGCCGTGGAGCAACTGCAGGTAGGCCAGAGCAAGCAGCAGGTCAGCGCGTTGCTGGGAACACCGTCCATCCCCGATCCGTTCCATGCCCAGCGTTGGGACTACACGTCCACGCAGCGCGTCGATCGTCTGGCGCGGACCGACGTCAAGAACTTCACCGTGTTCTTCGAAAATGAGCAGGTCGTGCGTTGGGAAGGCGATTATTTCCCGGCTCAAGACGAGCAGCTGGCCAAGTCGGCGCCAAAGCAGTTCGGCCGCAACCTGGCTCGCGACAAGAAGAAGCAGCGCGGCCGCTGAGGACGCTCACGCAGCGAGTGGATCACCGCTCGCTGCAGCTTGATCGTGATATCGCTGGCCATCGGCCAGCCCCGCTTGTCTCGGTGCCCCCCCCCCCAGGATGCTGCGCGTGCTGCTGCCATGCGCCTGCTCCGAGGCGCTGCCCTTAAGCACCCTGCTCTTCCGATGCCCGCCCCGCGCTTGGGGCGGATGGCAACTCTCATCTCTCACCGCGCATCAAACGCAACTTACGGCGAAGCATTGCGCTTCTTTTGCGTGCCCGGCGCCTGTTTGGCGGGCGCGGCACGACGCCGGCGCGCCTCCTTCGGGTCCAGTAGCAGCGGCCTGAGCAATTCGACGCGGTCGCCGTCGCGCAACACCTGGGCCGGCGTGGCAATCACGCCATGCACCGCCTGGGCGACTAGCGCTTGGTCACCGGCAAACCCGGAGGCGGCAACGGCCTCGGCCACCGTGGCGCCCTCGGCAAGTTCCAGCTGGACCGCGCTGTAGCGGTCCGGCCAGGCGACGATCACCTCCACCCGCATGACTAGACGTCGCCGCGATCGGCGACCCGCACGAAATCGTTGACCATGCGGTCGGCAAGGCCCTGGAAGCCCAGCGCCAGCGCCGGACCCAGCAGCCGCGAGCTGGTTTCCACTTCAAGGGTCAGGCTCACCTTGCACGCGTTGTCACCCAGCGATTGAAATTCCCACAGGCCTTCCAGGCGCTTGAACGGCCCGTCGCGCAGATGCATCACGATGCGTTCGGGCCGCTCCAGGATGTTTTCGGTGGTGAACCAGGTGCGGAACGAACCGAGCCCCAGGTCCAGCCGCGCCACGATGTGGGCGTCGTCCTCTTCAAGCACATGCGCAGCGTCGCACCAGCCGAAGCGGCGCGGATAGGCGGCGACATCATTGACCAGATCGAACATGCGGGTGGCGCTGTGTTCGACTAGGGCGCTGCGACGGATGGTAGGCATTCTCTGACTTGTGAAAGACGGGCGATCGTTTGGCGACGCCGAATCGGCGACAATAGCGGCATGAGCAAGAAACCTGCCAAGGATAAAGCAAAGAGCGCGACGGCCACGAAAACCATCGCCCTGAACAAACGTGCGCGCCACGAGTACCACCTCGAGGAGCGCTATGAAGCCGGCCTGGCCCTGCAGGGCTGGGAGGTCAAGGCCATCCGCGCCGGGCGCGCGAACATCGTCGACGGCTACGCCTACGTGCGGTCGGGCGAGATTTACCTGATCGGCGCGCAGATCACCCCGTTGATCCAGGCTTCCACCCACGTGATCCCGGTGGAACGTCGCGACCGCAAGCTGCTGCTGCACCGGGCCGAGATCGACAAGGTGCTGACCCGCGTGGAGCGCGAAGGCTACACATTGGTGCCCACCGCGCTGTACTGGAGCAGCAACAAGGTCAAGCTGGAGATCGCATTGGCCAAGGGCAAGCAGTCGCACGACAAGCGCGATGCCGCCAAGGAACGCGACTGGCAGCGCGACAAGCAGCGCGTGATGCGGCGGCATAATCGGGATGCGTGATTAGCCGGGAATCGGGATTCGGGATTCGGGATTCGCAAGAACGGGGCTGCTTGAGCTGAGCAATTGCTGAGACCGCAAGTTGCGATGGTTGGGCTGCTTTGAGGCCGTGCGATCCCGCCACGCCATGTGACGCGACCGCTCTTAGCCAGCATTCGGGCTGCAACCTGCATCGCGGCCGTTTTTGTTCAGCCAACCACCGCATTTGCGAATCCCCAATCCCGACTCCCGAATCACGTCTCTCCAAGCATCCGCATCAAATTCGGCACCCCCCTGCCCTGCACGTAACGATCGCGCTGCAGGTCGGTGCAGGTGTCCAGCAGCAGTTGCTTGACCCGGTCCGGAAAGCCGATGAACTCGCGGCGTGCGGATAAAAACCCGGCCAGCACGCCGGACACATGCGGTGCGGCCATGCTGGTGCCGCTCATCTCGACCATCAGGCTGGACGGGTCGCGCGGGTCGAAGCCGTAGTAGGCGGACAGGATCTTTTCGCCCGGCGCGACCACATCGGGTTTGGAGCGGCCATCGGCGGTCGGCCCGCGGGATGAAAAATACGACACGCCGTAGTTGTGTGGGCTGCTCTTGTGCACCGATCCCACCACGATCGCGTCCTCCAGATTGCCCGGATCGCTGATCGACAGATCCATGTTCGCCGGGTAGGTGCCGCCGTCGTCCTGCATCAGCCAGGCCAGGCCTTCGTTGCCGGCCGCCACCACTACCAGTACGCCCTGCCGCCATAACCGCCGCAACTCGTTGCATAACGGCGTGAAGCCGCAACCGTAGCTTTCCGGATCGAAGTACCCGCCCAGGCTGAGATTGACGCCGTGGATCACCAGCTCGCCGGCACGCTCGTTGAGATCGGCCACGTGCTGCACTGCCTTGATCATCCACGAATCGCGCCCGTTGCCGGCGTCGTCCAGCACCTTGAAGCCATAGAGTTGCGTCTCCGGCGCCATGCCGGCAAATTCCAGCAGTTCGCCCGGCTTGCCACTGGCATCAGGCACCGCCGCCCGGCAACAGCCGGCGATGATGCCGGCGATGTGCGTGCCATGGCCGTGCCCGTCGAGTGCGGTGAACCGTTTGCCATCGGCCCGCGTCAGCCGCTTGGGCGCGCCGCGCCGCGTGCAATCCCATTGCGCCACCACATTGTCGCGCTCGCCCGGCACGAAGAAATGCGGATGCGCGGCCGCAATGCCGGTATCCAGGACCGCCCAGCCGATCTGCTGCCCACGTGCGCGATACGCCGTGCGTGCTGCATCCACATGCAGCACGTTGCCCGAGACGTGGATCAGCGCCCGCTTGCCGGCATCGCGCCAGACGCGCCGGAAACCCAGTGCGCGGTAGCGGCTTTGCAGCGTTTCGATCTCGAACCGCGTCAGCCGCGCCGAAATGAGGCGCTGCAGGCTGTCTTCGAGTTCGATCGCCTCGTCCAATGCATCGCCGTCCAGGCCGGTGCTATGCCCGGCAATCTGGCGCATGTGGGTGATCAACTGCGCACGCACGCCGGCCGGGTCCGCACCCAGGACGCGACGGTCCAGTTCGATCAACACCTCGTGCCGATAGTCCGCGCCGTGCGCTTCGAGCTGCTCACTGAGGTCCTTGATCAGCACCGCATTGGAGACCGGCTGATCGAAGCCCACACCCACCGCCTGCCGCACCGCTGCACGCACCTGCGCAATGGCCAAATATCCCGAGCCCGAATGCGGGTTGTGCTCCCAGTCCGGGTTGAGCCGCGCGGCGGCGATGTTTTCGAACCGCCCTTTGGCATTGGCTATGTCGTCGGTCAGGTCTGGATCCAGCGCGATCGGATCGCGCGTTTCGGCCACGTTGACCCAGCGCCGCACGCAGTCGGGGAACGGCAGTTTGCGCGTCCCGGTCCAGCGCTTGAACATGCTGCGCACCTGCGGCAAGCCCAGCGGCGAGCCCAGGGTCAGAAACAGCGCCACCTCGCAGCCATCGGCCTGCAACTGCCGCAGCACATCGTAGGCAATCATCGAGCCCTGGCTGTGCGCCACCACCACGAACGGCCCGCCACCGGCGCGCAACCGTTGCGCCAGGCTTTCGCGCATCTGCGCGGCCCGCTCCGGGACAAAGAACAGATCGTGCACGTCCTGCAGCAGCGCCGCGGAAATCAGCCGCAGCAGCACCCGGTTGATCGCATCGATCGGCCCCTTCGCCTGCATGCCACCGGCGAGTGGCGCGGCCTGCAGCTCGTCCAGCATCTGGTGCAGGTCAGCACGCTCCTGCTCGCTCTGTGCCAGCGCATCGGCCAGCGCATGCAGGTCCTGCTCGCCCGGCACCAGCCCCAGCGTGCTCAACGCCCGCTGCACGCTCTGGTTCAACGCCGGCCCCACATCGCGGCCATCGCAACTGCCGGGCTCCGGCACCGGGTAGCGCTCGCGGTTGACCCAGTACGCCAGCCGCGTGCGCTCACCCATCGGGCGGCCGAACAAGGCCTTGTCCCACTGGCAGCGCAACACCTCGGCCGGTGGCTTGTTGCCGATGCCATGGATGTAGATGACGGTGCGGGCCTTGCCCTGCACCCGCGTGCGATGGCCGTTTTCCTCTTGCGTTTCCGCCTTGGCGGCGGCCTGACGCCCCGAACGGCGCTTGGCCGGCGGGGCGGTCTTGGCGGCCTTCTTGGTTGCGGCGCGCGTCGTGCGCGGGCCGGTGGGGCGCTTGCCTGTGCTCATCCAGTAGCTCCTTCAGTTCCGGATAGTTCCGGCCTGTGCAACTGAAGCCACTGTAAGCGCTGCCTATCTCACTACTTGTGACCGGGCGCGCCGATCCCTACACTGGTCACGTCAGCGTTTTGATGCTTTCCCCGGGGGTGCACTGGTTTCGACGGGGGTCGCGAAGTCGCTTGGCGCATGCCGAGGGGGCAGCTTTCCTCGTTAATCCAGCAGCAAACTTTTAGTTGCCAACGACGACAACTACGGTTCGGACTTCGCTATCGCCGCTTAATTGGCTTTAGTTGTAGTTCTACAGCCGCCTAAGGCGAACCCCCGAAACTACTTGTGCCCGTGCTCGTAGATGTAGGGTCATTATCACGGAACCGCCGGTAGTGGCTGCCTGTCAGCTATCGGTTAGATCAAGCAGGCTGGTTTTCAGGTGCGCTTTGCCCGCCGTGCTGCCTGGGAACGAGATCTAACGGAGGGATAAGCATGTAGTGCTGGGGATGGAGTGCTTCCGGACGGCGGTTCGATTCCGCCCACCTCCACCATCTGATCGCGGAAAAGAGCAGTAAGTGCTTGATTTCGCGAAGGTTAGGCACGGGGTTTGATGTTCAGTTTGAGCCTGCGTTAGGTATCAAACGAGGTATCAAACCCCGTGCCGAAGCCGTATTTTCTGCGCCGCCCTGCTGGGCTCTATGTGCGCTTCTTCGTCCCGACCGACCTGCAAGCTCTCGTTGGCTCGCGCTACCTTGTCCGTCCAGTTCGCTTGTCCCTGGGTGATGCTGCCCGCCTGGCCGTAGCTCGAACTGCTGTGGCACTCTCGGAAGCATTCGATCGGATGCGGCAGGGTGCGAGCAGCATGAAAGACGATTTGCTGAGCCAAGCATTGGCTGCATTGCAAGGCAACGAAGCTCGGCCCTACACCATCAAGGTGGGTGGGATGGAACTGTCTGCTGACGGAGCCGAAGACCATGCTCGGCTGCTCGAAGCGCTGAAAAATCTCCCGCTGCCCTCTTCCACCGTAGTGACGAAGAAAGCTGGGCCGTTATTTTCTGAACGGGCAGCCATCCATGTTCGTGAAATGAAACGAGTCGGTCGAAGTGCGACCAACATCTTCGACACCGAATACAGCCTCGGATTGTTCGTTGCATTGGTTGGCGACAAGCCTGTGGAAGACTACAAGACCGATGATGTGCGGAGCTTCTTGGAAGCCATCGAGCATTACCCCAGCAACGCGAGTAAAAAGACAGAATTTGCAGGACTGGCTCCTGCTGACATTTTGAGGAAAGCCCAAAAAGGCAATTACGCCAAGCTTGGGATGCGCACGAAGGAAAAGCATCGAGACCGTCTGGCTGCATTTTTTAATGCGTTGGCCAGCGAAGATCTGATCAGCAAAGCACCGCATAAGGCTATTATCAATCGGTCCAAGGCAAGCACCGATGAGCCGAGTCGCAATCCATTTTCCAAAGACGAACTCAATGCCTTGTTCGAGCCTTCAAAATTTAAAATGTGGGCATCGAAGTATCCTCATCGCTGGTTCGGCACTTTGTTGGGATTGACCACAGGTGCCCGCATCAATGAAGTCGCACAGCTTTATGTGGATGATCTCGATCACGTTGGAGGATGTTGGGGCATCCACATTCGTGCAGCACGAGCCGATCAGCGATTGAAAAATCCACATTCTTCCCGCTTTGTGCCGCTTCCCTCTGCATTGATTGAGGCAGGAATTTTGATCTATCGCGATGAGGTCAAGGCCGCAGGTTTTGAGAGACTTTTTCCCCATTTGCCGTATCACAGTGAACATGGCTACGGGGACGCATTGGGCGATCAATTCCGGTCCTATGCTAAAAAATGCGGACTGACGCAACGACTCAAAAGCTTCCACTGCTTTCGCCACACCATTTCCAATGCGTTGATCAATGAGCATGGCATTTCAGTGATGACCACTCAGCAGATCACAGGGCATGATCTGACGCTCCCACCTGGGCTGAAACATTATGTTGATCCGCCCACGGTTCCAGCCCGGTTGCAAGCCTTGGAAAAATTTGGCCCACCCGTCGATTTGCCAGCCTATCAGCCCAAGCAATTTAATATTTCGTTTAAGCAGGTTCGTCACATGGAACGGCGACGACAGACTGCAAAGCAAGAGACAGTTGCAGTAAAAAATAAAACTGGCTGGAAAAATTAGACACGAGGCTTCTACACATGGAAGGTCAAGATCAAGTGGCAAAAGAGGAAGCTGCAAGCGCATCCGAGACACTGCCATCAATCATCGACAAGCCTGTTCCGCTGACAATCTTGGATGATCTGGATTGGGAGGCCCATCTCGCTGATCACGACTGGACAAATCACCGCTGGGGTGCATCCCAACTGACGGATCAAAGATCTAAAAATTTGGCTGAGGAAAGCCACGAACAAGAAGCATTGGTTTTGAAGCTGCTTAGCGCAGTCATATCGATGCACTTCCGTGGAAATTTATCAGAGCCATTTGGACCGATGTGGCAAGACGGTAATCGCTGCTCCCCAGCACCACAGCACCTTAGTCAATTGGATGTGCAATTTCTCCAAGCCATGGCCAAGTCAGCGAAAAATGCTTGGTTGAAAGCGCGGTTGGCTGATGTGGCTTGCGTTGCAGGGCCGCTGGTTGGCTTAAAAGGCCGGGAAATGGGAGAAATGGGAGCAATTGCTGCCCGAGCCTACTTAGATCACGCAAAGAAATTTCTCACCGGAGACGAGCCTCTCAGGGCGATGGACTCTGTTGAGTGCTTGCAGCGGGCCATGCATTTGGGCTGGAAATTTTGCAGAAAAGAAGATGCGTTCCGAGAGGAGGTTTGGGGAACGACCATTGACGCAATCGATCGTGCGATTGAAAGACAACACCTTGGCATCATTTCTGCACTTACAGAGGAAATCCTTGGAAGACAGCATGATTTCGCGGAATCCACTGCTGAAAAGCTAGAAAAAGCAGTTGACACTTGGTCTGCAATCAACCAAGAGGCAGTGGTGGATGGCATCCCAAGCTTCTATACCAAGGCCGCCAGACTTTGGCATGCCGCTAAAAACAGTGCTCGATCGGAGGCCTGTTACCACAAAGCTGCCGATGCACTGATCTTTAAAGCTCGTGGTGGTCGTCAGGCCATGGTGCGAGCGGAATGGATGGCGGAAGGCATCGCAATCCTACGCCGTCATAGAGGTGACCGAACTAAGATTAAAGAGCTGCAATCAGAATTAGCTGATATCCGGAGGACGATTTCGGATGAAATGCATTCGATTACTTATCCTATCGACACTAAAGACCTCATCGAGCACATAGAAGACAAAGTTAAGAGTCCAGGTCTACCTACGGCGCTTCTTGAAATAGCTTTTGCATTCTCCACCTTTACTTCGGCTGAGGAAGCAAAACAGACGGTCATCGAGTCGTCTAAGGAGTTTGCATTTGAGCACTTCTTTGCGAGAGTGGTCTACAACCATGAAGGCGTGCCAGTCGAAAGAGGAAATGCGTTCGACGCTAACGATCCAGTCAATTTAGAACAGCATATGATTGAAGATATCTGCCGTTTTCATCATCCGCTGCTTGCCAATGTTGCTGTCATGCATGCCACCAGCCTGGTTCGTAATCGATGCGAGCCAACGCTCAATGACCTGTTGGCCCTTACTCACGCATCCCCTGTGGTTCCTGAGGGACACGAATGGTCGATGGCAAGAGGCCTGCTCGCAGGACTGGAACACGATTGGGAAGAAGCCGCCATCTTTCTTATTCCACAAGCTGAGCCCTTTGTGCGTGCTGCATTCAAGCGACACAATATCAATACGCTTTCGATCAAAGAAGGCATTGAGCAAGAGAAATCTTTAAGTGAGCTGTTAGGTCATGAGGATATCGCTCAGGTGTTCCACGAGGACATCGTGATAGAGCTAAAAGCCATCCTCACGCATCGGTCAGGCCACAACCTGAGAAATCTTTTCGGCCATGGATTGATTAGGGATGAGCACCTTGCTTCGACGGCTACCATTATGCTTTGGTGGACGTTACTGCGGCTGATCATGTGGCCATATCGTCATCGGCTCATTACATCTGAGCCATTAACCGCGCCAAATCAAAATCGACCTATCGAATAAAGACCACCCAATACTGCGAGAGATAAATGGCACGTTTAGCTGAAAGTTCGGTTGTCATAGCATTTCGGGATTGGCAGTGGATAAATCGACGCGCAAAAGCAGCAAAGCCGGATATAATGATTTCGCTTGAAGGAAATCCAGAAACATATCTAGGAGACTTAGAAGTCGCCTTCGATGAAAAATTCTTCTTATTCGAAGTAAAGTCGACCTCATCCACCATCAAAGAAGAGTGGAACAAAACCGTTGATAAAAAACCAAAACCAAAAACGCTATTTAAAACAATTTGCCAAACACTAAACGAATATGGCAAAGCAATTAATGACAAGGACTCGAAAACCCAAGAAAAGAATTGGCACCGGTTATCTCAATCAATGAGAGGGCACCACTTCCTCTATTGGGACCCAACAATCAGCCATTTCGCGATCAAACCCTATATTTTCGCGATATACAAAGAGCACAAGTTAAATATTAAAGATTTGAGTAAGCTTGGAATAGATGCTCCTCATATGAACACAGCAACACTATTTATAACCTCGCATTGCCTAGGAGCATCCCAATCGCCAGTTTGGCAAGAAGGCGGCGACATTAAGTATGAGCAAATTAGTAGTATTACTCCGGAGATGCTCCTGGATAAATCTGCCAGACTCATCTCAGGTCTTATTAGTAAGACGAGGTATTGGAACCACTTGGGACTCAGCCTAGAAGAACTTCAAGATTATGTTGGCTTTATCTGCAAAAACGGATCCTATGAAACAAGATGTTTACTAACGTCTGATAGTGGTCATATTTTCGTAGAAACCCTCAACACCTCTGACTTAAAAAAAATTGTAAGCGCTATCCACCACAAACAAGTAGAACCTAATAGCACACCACAATTTAATAAAAATTCTTTATACGAGACTGCGAAAAAGAGCCCCTCTTGAAACTAAAGTCTCGCCTGCCGACATCTAGCTTGCGAGGCATTCGCAGCACGCACAAATGCTTCGTGTTGCTCAGCACCGACACCCTCGGGAACTTCTGATTTAAACTCAACAAAATCCCACAAGCTTCCAAACGATGGCCGATACTGAGGATTTTCATAAGAAACCTTATTTTCAGCAGAATTTAAAGAAGTCGTCCGTTTAAGATATATTTTCAGCGCCTTGTCCGCTTTTTTTCTCGCTTTCTTTGATGAATAGCTATGAAGGGAGACGAGGTATGCTCGCCCCCAAACTTCTACTGCGGTCACTGGAGTATTGAATAAATTTTCCATTATAGAAATTTAATATGTTTTTCAGCCATGTCAACACGAAAAGAAACATTTAAAACCACTTGCACTAGTAATGGCCTATATCCGGACTCCATCATATACGAGGCTTAAATTTGAACTGGGGGCCCGCCGTCGCACTTCCATTTTCGATCGTCTCATCTAAAAAAACCGAAGCACTAACATTATTGACCTGAAAACGGCCTATTAAGATTTGACAGATATTTATCATCGATTCGCGTGTTCGGTCGGTCCGCCATTCTCTCAACTTCATGACTCGCTTGGAGATCATGTGCCTTGCCTTCTGAGCTTGACGAGCGGCCAACGCTGATTCAGCCGTTGGCGCTTCACCATCGAATTCCGAGAGTCTGGCCTTTGCAGCGAGGTAATCGCACTGCGCACGGTAAGGGCTCACCAGCATCCTCGCATAACGCACCATGGATTTACCGAGCTGCTCAGTGTCTTCGAACAGAAATGGCTTTGTCGCGTAGTGATCCACTCTCCGGCACATCAAAGCGTCATACGCTCGGTTAAAGCAGTCTTCAATCTGGATGCCAGGGATGCTGTTGAGGATATCCAACGCTTGCCGAGCGGTCTCATGCTGCGCTTCTAACCACTGCTCAATCAGCTCCGCCTCTTGATTTAAAACCTCTGCATCTTTTCCGGTCGCTCTTGCCAATCGTGTGACCTTGCTGGCTTGCCTAGTCAATGGGCTATATCGAGTATGGATACGGTTTAGAACCTGCTGACTTGGTCTGTGGCGATTGGGATAGAGTTGCTCATCAAAACGACGACTCTCCTGCCGGACAAAGCTTCCCTGCCCTTTCTCTCTCGCTCGATCACGAAGTGCTGCTTCGTGACTGTGGCTAGCAGGCACATCATGGACTAGACGGTTTTCCCGGGAAGACTGGCACTCTTTTAAAAGTTGAGCAAAGCGTCGATCCGCTGATGTTACCTTTTCTCCCAAGACCACAGCTTTCTGATGGCGTTTGGCCTGGAAGAATTCCCCACGAGAGATGCGTTTTTTCGGCGCTCTGGTGAGTGCTCTGGCCTTCTCGTAATCTCCTCGCTTGAACGCATCTTGCGCTTGGGCTCTCAGTGTTCGGTGGTCCACTCGTGCTTCAACGCCGGCCATGATGAGATGCGCATTGATGGTGGAAGCAATCTCTCCACGGAGAACTTTCATCTCCGTTGCCCCTGCTCCTTGCCTTGCATCGAACTCAGCACAAGCCCGCTCCCCTAGCCCATTAGCATCCACCTTCCTGGCTGAGATCAGAAGATGCACGTGATGATTGCGCTGGTCTCCTCTTCGACCAGGTGAGTGAACAGCCACCAGCACAGCAGCTTGATAGCGATCGACAAGAAGCTGGCCAAGTGCAACCGCAAGCATTCTGCGCTGTGGAGCGTCTAAACTGTTGGGCAAGGAAACTTCGACTTCCCTCGCCACGCGAGCATTTGCTCTCGTTTCTTGCTGCTCATTAATATCCCAGAAGCTTCGAACATCGAGACACCATCTCGGTGCCCCTTCGGGAGCAAGCATTTGTTGAGAGACAACGCCCGATCTTTTCCCATATTTGTGCGTCGTTTTGTGAGTTGTATCCCGCAGATTGATCCCTGCACGATAAGCAGCCGCTGCAACTGATGATTGACCTTTGCCACGACTAAACGATTTGATGTTGACATGATAAATTGCCATTAATTTCCCGGTTGAGTTTGGTTGATAGTGTGAGTATCAAAATGGCGAATTGCTTATCCGTCTAGATCACAAAGCCAGTTGTGAATTGGAGAGATACGTCACGGCGTTTTTGCCGCTTTTCTTCTGAGACTACGACTCATTCGTCTCGGCAGAGACGGCTTTTCATCGCAAAAGCGATGCCCACGGTTTTTGCGAAGCAAATAACCATATGTGGGCCCTTGACCTTCTTTTTTTAGCTATATTTGCTGTTGAATATTAGGTATGAATTGAAGACATATTTTGCAGGAGGCAGAAGGCCATCGCCCACAATCAGATGAATATGAACAAATCCTGTACGAGCCAAGTATAATGTGATCCCAAAATGCCGCAATCAAGTGGCAAACAAAGACCGTCAATCACAACCAGAAGGCAGCTATAAAATGGAATGGCTTAAATTTTTAACAGGCGAGATCGCTGCCGGCTCGCTCATTGTGTTTCTTTTGGCTGCCGCGCTTACGTGTTGGCGCACAGGCTCATTGCACCCGATCAATACTCGTGTTTTGCGATTATTTATTAGCAAAGACGACATTGAAGACTCAGTCATTCGCAAGAATTTGGCAGACCATTCTGCTTTGGCTGCGTTTCGAATGGCGCACCAGATTCGCGTCCAAACGCTAAAAGATGCAAAAGCTCTGATTGGATTTTCGGACTTACACAATATCCCACTCAAACTCATTGGGCATGCAGGCTGGGCTTTTGACCTCAAAAATCATGTCATCCACCCGAAGCGAGTTCATTCTAAGGGCTGGCTTATTTTACCCTTCATCGCAGTCGCAGCATTTATTATTTTTGCAGCAATACTTGGTGCAATCGCCGCCAACGACAGTTTGTTAGTGACTTTGAAAGAAACCCATACCAGTATCTTTATCTCTGAAACGGAGGCAAGAGCCCAAAGGCTTTTCTCCGTTGGAAGCGATACTTTAACAGTTGAACAGTGCAAAAGCCCTGTTCAAAAACAAGCCATTCCTCGGGCATTTGACCCACGAGACCTTAAAATTCTTTGCCAGGTCTGGACTGATCCCACTCTAAAAACCCATCTCGAAAAAGAAGTGCCTAAGCAGCGAGTTGTATCACTGGCAGGTTTTCTTTTCGCGTTGTGGTGCGCCTGGCAGTTCTACACAGTATTCAGAGAGCTGCTCTCAGCGAACATGCTCAAAGCCATTCTTGACGAGCGTCAGCTAAGCGCAAATGCGTAGCATCACAACTTAACTTCATAAAAAATGAGGAGGTTTCACCTCCTCATTTTCGTTTATCCGCTAAACTATTTTACTCAACAGGCCTCGGAGACGGACGCTGATATTTAGAGAATGTCTTGTAAAGCGAAGCTGCACGCTCATCGGCAGCAACACTTTCAACACTACTCAACCCCCTCAATGCAATGTCGGCAGACGCTTTGCCATCTCCCAATAGATAGGCCAAGCGTAGATATGCGGCGCTATCGATCAGATTTTTATCCTTTGTGTCGCTGGCATAAATATCAGACAGCCCATAATACGAATACAAGTTTCCAGCAGATGCCGCATTTCTCAAAATGCCAAGTCCCTCCTGGAAGTGGCCACTCGCTGCCGTCTTCTTTCCATAGATGACAGTTGCGGCCTTGTTGCCTGCCTGCGACTCTGCTTTCAGCTGATCCAAAGACAGTTTATCCAGTCGCGCAAGTTCGGCCTCAGTTGGATAGCCATTAGACAAAAGCCACTTTGCCTCGGCATCCGAGTTAGCCACCAGTGGGCCACTTGCCTTGCAGGCACTCCCGCCACCTTGACACAAATACTGCTTGGCATCTTGCACACCGCTAGGCGTTGCTAACTTTGCCTTTTGCTCCGCTCCATTCGCGGCTGAGCTGTGCTCTGCGTTTGCCGTCGCAGAAGTTTCAGTCTGCGAAGATGCTGTATTAGTGTCTTCCGCTGGCTTGTCGGCTTTTCCACACGCAGCAAGCGCACCGGAAAGCAGCGCCATAGACAAAATCATTTTGGCTTTCATAGTTCTATCCATTATAGACTGCACTGATTCTGCTGAAAATTCGTCCACCATGTTGAGCACGCTGCATCAGCAGATGTGACTTTCCATTTTACGCCAATTGAGTTGTCTAAGCTTCCGGAACTCAGGACTTCTCCCGGAACATACCTTTCAAGATTGATGGCGTAACGCTTAGACCAATCAATGAAAAACTGGACAAAGTTCATCTGATCATCGGCTTCGATGTCCAGCGCCTTCATGATTTCGAAACAGTAATATTCCGGAACCGTCAACTGACCTGGAATGCGATATTTATTCGACTCCATGCTTTCCAAGTCGCAAATGTTTTTTAAATCCTCGCGGAATATTTTGGTCGCTTCTTTGAACGGAATTCCGGGATTTGCATAGTTTTGTGTCTGCTTATTTAAAGCAAATTCCATCAACCATGCTGCTGTAACATTCGGTGCAGCCGTTGTCCCATTAGGGCCAAATGCTCTGCCTTGCGAGTAGCCAATGGCCATGAGCATCGTCGATTTTCCATTGATGCTCGCCCCAGGCAACTTATCTTGCGCGTAGGTTGCGCCAGCTGGAAGTGGTATTGGATTCGGACACATAGCCGGTTTAGTGGCTCTAAGATTCTCGCAAACCACCTCAGGATCCTCTCCGCTACCGCCGCCACCACCTCCGTTGTTCCCGCCACCGTCGCCCGGATCTGGATAGTATGGCGGTGGCGGATTTTCAATGGGTGGTGGGATATAGGGAGGCGGCACTTCGACAGGCGGCATCGTCGTCGTCCCATCGGTATCGGAGGCTGATGCGAACGGCGATAAGACGCTTGCAACCCCTGCCAGCACCAATGTCAAATAAATGGTTCGCCTGATCGCAGCTTTGAGCTGCTTGGGCTTGCCGTCTTGCGACTCACTTAATTTCATAACTGTCCTTATTAATAGAGCGATCAATTCCGATGATCAGGATTTCAAGCTCGGCTGAGTAAAATATCCCCTGTTCCTGTTCTAAAAGCGCCGGTAGGCGCTTCATAATTTTTGCAGCGAGTGCTGGGCTGCATGGATTTTTTCCAGCACAAAGCGTGTCTTCGGATACATATCCGTATGAAAGAAGTGACCACAATACTCTCGGATCTATTCCAGCAGCGGCCAAATCGTAAATTTTTTGCGAAATCAACTTGATGTGGCCTAACCACGCTTCTGAATTACTGAGATCTGGACTTGTGACCGTCGAAGATGCCTGCATCCAGGTTTGACCTGTTCGCTGTTTGGCAAAGATCAGGCAATGCGCAATATAGAGCGGATAAAAATTTCGATAGCGTCCCGCCAAATTTATCAGGAGAGTGCGGGTCACCCGTCCATTAGTATCACTAAGTGGATGGATGCAGATCATCTGATACGCAATGGCTTCGAAAAATGCGCAGTTGATCGGCTGGGCGCTCTTGCCTTGCAGCAAATCTTCGAGGTTTTTTAAAAGATAAGGCAGTTGATCTGCCTGTGGTAAAACAAGCCACGCTTCTGACGGCTTCTTTCCACCGACCCATGCGTTATCCGTGCGGCTTTTGACTTGGCTATTGCCTAAATTTTTGGCCAAATTTAATGACCAATTTAAAACACCATGCGTATCTGGAAGTCCTGCTCTGAGGGACGCATTGATGGCTGACGCCGCGTGGCGACTTGCCCTCAAATCAGGGATCGAGGTGAACTTCCAACTCCCTCTGCATACGTGAACTAAACGGTAAGACAGAGCTGAAAGGTAGCCGACGCATTGAGCATCTGACTCAAAGCGTTGGTAATCCCCTATTTTTTCATAGGTCCGAAGTGGTGGCTCTAACAACGCCGGCGTGTAGACCGAAAACGAGGCATCGAGCCAAACCGAAGCATCAGGCGCATCACGTCGTCCTGGAAGTGGCGCAAAGGCCAAATCAAGCGGCGCTAACTCAAAATTTCCATCCATAAAATTTCGACGCACTGACGAAGCCCGGGCAACATGCCCTGACAACTATGTCAAAGCAAGGCAAAAATCACACGAAAAGTGATACGCGTCACATAAATCATCAAAACTCGATGATTATCAGAAAACCCCTACAACCACTGCGCACTTCACCGACAAACGTGATGCCAGTTAGCGCACACGATTTGTCTTGGAGCGAGACTTGATATCAGCCAAGAGCGCGTGCTGGTCTTTGGCGGGAAGCTGCATGAACTCCTGGATGAGTTCTGCCAGTTCGTCTGTCTCTGCATAAAGGTAGGCAAGCGAGACGCCAAGAGCGTCAGCCATTTTCTGAGCCGTCTCACTATCGCACTCATGCACTGCCCGCTCGTATCGATTGATGCGAACGCCTGCGACATCTTCTGGTAGTCCCATGAGCACTCCTAAGGCCTTTTGGCTGAGCCGAAGTGTCTTCCTCCGCTTCTTCATACGGGCGGCGAAGACGACACGAACACTGCGGGCGTTGGGAGAAGTCATGCCCCAAGGATGAACGTAAGCTACGTTGTTCGTAAATTACGTTGCCCGTATGTTACGTTTAGCGTATCTTTTGCTCCGTTGCAACCCTCGTGATTACACCCACCCAAGGCAAAGGACCCAACCATGTCGAAGCTCCGTGTCTCCCTCACCACCTTGCTCATTGCTGGACTGACGGCCTGCTCAGGAGGCGGTCCGGCGCAAACTGAAAGAGAGCATGCGTTCTTGCAATACATGAAAGACAACGGCAGCGATGACGCCAGGATTGAAGACTTCAAGAGTGCCAAGTGCACGAAGGCGGAAGGCGCGCCAAGTTATGCCTGCGATGTGAGTGCGGAAGTCACAGCCATGGGCCGAAAATTCGGCAATGAGATGGACGGGGTCTACACCTTCTCGGAGGTTGGGGGAGTTTGGAAGGTCACTGGTCGGATCCAGTAACGAGCGGACCGTTGGCATCCCTTTCCCTATTTTGGAACTTCGATGACGGTCTGGACTTTCCTCCTTTTCCTGTTGGTTGGCGGCGCATTTTTTATTGTTATTGGATCGGTGGTGACATTGAAGCTGCACGGTGAGCGTGCGGGTTTTAAAGAAAATTATCAGCGGTTCCATTTTAATAAGCGCACCGCTATTGCCATTTCCACAGCTCGCTCATCCATCAAATTTAAAATGGACAGTGCTTCAAAGACTTATCAATTTTCGGATGTTCGCTCATGGGATAAACATTGGCACCGATCGAAGCATGTGGGAACGATTACTGTGAATGTCCGGGACATCGACCACCCGAATTGGACGATCAGTTTTGGAAATGAGCGCGAGATGGACAAGTGGTATGAGCTTATTCGACAAGCTGTCAATGAGGGACTAAAGCTCTAAATAATATGGATTGACACATCAAAAGTTGGCCCCAGTCGGGGCCTTTCTTTTTTTAAACGAGACAGTCAACCTGCACGACTAGTTAGAAATCCCCCTCTCCCACTCATCCTTCATTTCGTTCAAATTTGCAGCCTCGTCACAAAAACTCTCATCTATCTCATTCAAATCGGCCATAAGCCATGATGTAAAAAAAGGCCGATCTCAAAGCAGCAGAAGAGTGAAGTCTCAACTCTATTAGGCAGAACTAGCCCCAGCCTTAGATGATACCTAATTCACAAGAATCGGATCGGGCTATGCCGCCTCCCGGGGATTCCTACATGGACTTAGGAATCACGTTGACTGGAGCTGATTCTGGATTATAAATCTAGCATGGGCAAAAAAGCGACGCCGACTGAGTATCATCTCACCAAGCCTCTTATTGGTGAAGAAGAGCGAGCGTTCCGGACTGAAATGGTAGAAACAACTTATAAAGTCCTCAGAGCCAACAATGTTCATCCGCCCAAGCGGGTGAAGCACCTATCCCAACTCTATGTCGATGGCCTAATTAGCGATAAAGAGCTGAGCGCACTATTGAACGCTCGCGTTTCTAAGTGATTGAACAGCGCAGCAAAACAGCCACTAGCATAGTTGACCGACCGCAATTTCGCATTATAACTATTGAAACAAAGCGATTCGCAGGAGGAATCCAAATGGCGACACATAAAATCAGCGAACAAGAGAGAAGAGAGCGAGCAAATCAAGTTCAGCGCGTGAAGGAAGCGCTTGCGTTAACGGGCGACGAAATATCCTTACCAACAGAAAAGCTGGCGCAGCTTTTCATTGAAGGTGAAATTGACGCAGATGAACTCGAAAGTCTCGTTGAAGGCGGCACAATCCACTAGGTAGAAAAAAGTCAAAAAACTATTTAATTAATTCAACGCAACACGGAAACCCCAGCCAGCTCTACTAAGAGGACCAATATGGTTATAAATTAAACCGCCCCATAGATACGAAGTTTGGTTGATTTTAAGGCTTCCCCATTGACACACCGCTGCTCCTCATTAAGTTTGGTGTTCAAAGGTGGCTCATGAAAAAAGATCAAATCGAAAATAATTTAAACGAACGGCAATGCAGTGTGTCCCGGGTGATATCGGGCAACTTGGTGCTCGAAGGCTTCACGGTTCAAGGGCCAAACGCCGATCAGCGTTTCGTAAGAATGATCAAGCAACTGCGTATGGCTCAGGGCTTAACCGCCTCATCTTCCCCGAATACTTCTGGCGATCTACACCTTTTAGAAGACGAAATCAAAAAGTATCGGCGAGACATCAAACGAGAGAAAAAAGGTCTTGGCGGCATCGTCGGACTTACCCAAACCCTCGGCATCACTGCTAGCGTTATTGGCAACATCCCCGTTGATCAGATCAACCAAGACCACATTCGCTCAGTGCTCGATAGCTTTCAATGGTGGCCAAAAAATGCAAAGTCCAGAAAAGAGTTTCGCGGGATGAGCACCACCGAGGTCCTTGCCATAGGCCGGTCACGCAAACCAGTGACCATCGCAGCTAGCACTTACAACAATCATCTGGCGAGGATCTGCGCATTTTTTCAACGACAAATTGTAATGGGTGTGATCAAAAATTCTCCCTGCATTGGCGTCGCCACGAGAATTGACACGTCAACAGAGAGAAAAAGCAGAAGGCCGCTCTACATCGAAGAATTAGCTGCGATTTTTGAACCGATTGAATTTAAGCGTTGGGTTAAAGATCGTCCAGAACGGTGGTGGGTGCCGCAGCTTTGTCTCTACACAGGTGCCCGAGCCAGCGAAATTGCCCAGCTTCGACTTGCCGATATTGCTACCATTGATGGCATCAGCTGCATCACCATTCGCGTCACTCAAAAAGAACAGCGTGTCAAAAATAAGCCCTCTGTTCGCGTCATTCCACTGGCTCAACCACTGATCGATGCAGGCTTCCTTGTATATGTCGAAGAAGTTAGAGCAACCAAACATCCGCGCCTGTTCCCCCATCTCGATGCCGGCTATAAGCTTTATGAGGGTGAAGCCTTCTACCTGGGTTATGGTGACAAAGTTATCCGGGACTTCTGTAAGCGCCTTAAACAAATGGGATTTGATAAAGGCATCGGCTCCCATGCTTTCCGCCATACCTTTTCAACAAATTTAACTAAACATGGGATCGGTGTGGCAGAAGTGGCTTTGGTTACCGGCCACGCTGTTCAAGGATCGAAGCCAGACAGCGTGCATGTCCCAGGACTACAAACCTACATTGACCGGGATCAATGCCCTCCCGAACTTAAAGCAATATATTCGACAGTTTCGAAATTTAATCCAGGCGTCGACTTGCCTGCCTACACGCCTGGACAATTTGCAAAAGCCTTCTCGAAAAAAGACAAGTTTAAAAAATAAAAAGCCCCAACATGTGGGGCTCATTAGTCAACCCGGGTATTTCGGGAACTTGTCGTTAGGGTGCTTTGCCTTCCACTCTTTATAAGCCGCCGATCCTTCGTAAGCTGCAAAAGCGCGTGGAGTCCTACCCCGACCAGACCAAGTTTCTTGCGTGTGGGGAAGCCAATACTTCGGGGCCACTTCCTTGCGAGTGCCGGCTGCTTTCTTCGGGCGGCCAGATCCGCCAACAGAAGCGCCAAGCTGAACTGCAAGATCTGCTTTCTGCTTGGCGGTAAAGTGCTGGCCGAAGCGGCTCAGCAGCTCTGACACCTGCTGGAAAGCGTTCGAGGCCTCTTCCTCTAACAGGTTGGCTTCTTGTTCTTCCAGCTTTCTCAGCTCTTCCGCTAGCTTGGCTTTGGCCGAAGCAATCGAATCAAGGGTTGATTTGGTCATCAAAATTTTTTCTCCTGGAATAGCAATATTTGCTTGGCTCATCCATCAAGAGGCCGTCACGACGAGCTATTAGGGCGTCCCTGTCAAACAGGCGGCATTGGCGGATGAGGTTATCCGCGCGATCATTATGCCCAAATCTAGCCATTGACGCTATCGCCCTATCTAACCTCTTCTTGTGCAGCTAGCCTTCTTAGGGTATGTTATGTCACATATGTAACATGAGAAGTCAGCCATGGCGCGTGGTCCTTCAGGTCGAGTCGTTATTGAAATCGAGCCCTTGCTTAAAAAACGTCTTTACATGACGCTTGCGGCTCAGGATTTGACATTAAAAGACTGGTTTATCAACTCTGCCGAACAGTGCATTCAAGACGGCTCAAAGACCGCCTTGAATCAAGAATTGCAAAGCGAACAAAAAGATAGTGATAACAAGGCTGGATTGTGAACTTCATCCAAAATGAAACCGCCGAGAAGTTAAGGGGCGGATATTATACTCCCATCGATTTGGCCTCCTACGCTGCACAGTGGGTGGGAGAAATTAATCCGACCAGCATATTAGAGCCAAGTTGCGGTGACGGTTCTTTTTTGCAGGCTGTGGCAAATGCATCGCTTACAAAAGCAAAGATCACAGCAATTGAATTGAATGAATTGGAAGCGAGCAAAGCAAAGGCTCGCGCGAATTCTTTGCCAATTTCCGCAGATATTATCTCAACCGATTTTTTGGCTTGGGCACTTCACCAGATGCGCCCCGGTGGCCGTCGTTATGACGCAATTTTGGGCAATCCTCCATTTATTCGCTATCAATATCTTCCGGCAGACTTCCAGAAGGAAGCAGAAAAAGTATTTTTCGAACTCCGTTGCAAGTTTACGAAACATACAAACGCCTGGGTTCCTTTTATTCTTGCTTCGATCGCACTTCTTAGGGCCGGTGGCCGCTTGGCCATGGTCGTTCCCTCCGAAATTATTCATGTCCTTCACGCACAGTCGCTAAGGACATTCCTCGCCAATGAGTGCAGTAAAGTAGTATTGATCGACCCGGAAGAAATTTGGTTTGAGAATACGCTTCAAGGCGCCGTCCTTCTTATGGCACAAAAAAAGGATAACCCTGGTCAAGTTTCAGAGGGACTAGGCCTTGTCCCTGTGCGTGGTAAAAGCTTTCTTACAGTATCGCCAAGCGAAACCTTCCAAAAAGTAACACCTATTAGTGGGAAAGCCATTGAAGCTAAGTGGACTTGGGCATTCCTGTCTCAAAGCGTTCGGGATCTTATTGAAGAAATTGAAGGCGAACACATCTTTACACGTTTTAGCAAGGTTGCTGATGTAGATGTTGGCATTGTCACAGGAGCAAACAAGTTTTTCTTGGTAAATGACGAAACTGTTGCCAAAAATCGACTCGAACAATGGGCACACCCCATGTTTGGGCGAAGCGAACATGCTCCTGGCGTTATCTATGATGAAGCTCAACATGAGAGAAACAAACTTGCAGGCCTCCCTGCGAACTTCATCTGGTTCCCCAATCAGAATGCTGCAAAAAATTCAAACGCAGCCGCGTATATTTCAGTTGGCGAAGAACAAGAATTGCACAAGCGTTTTAAGTGCCGAGTTCGCAAGCCTTGGTATACCGTTCCTTCTGTGTCAACATCGTCAATCGGGATGCTAAAACGCTGTCATGATGCCCCAAAGCTTGTGCTTAATAAGGCCGGAGCATTTACAACAGACACAGCTTATCGTATCGAAACGCACAAGCTTCGCCCGAGCACCTTTGTTAGTAATTTTATCAACCCGCTGACTGCGCTGAGTGCAGAGCTTGAAGGTCGAACTTATGGCGGTGGCGTTTTGGAACTCGTCCCTTCGGAAATTGAAAGGCTGTTAGTGCCAACATTGAACAAGGCAGCCACAGCCATTAATGACATTGACCGTGCAGTTAGAAATAAAAGAATGCCACAAGTCCAGGAGACCTGTGGCATGGAAGTATTGAAATCAGGAGGCTTGTCTGCAAGCAATAGCAGTATCATCTTTTCCGCGTGGGCTCAGCTTAGGAATAGGCGACAAAGGATGAGCGAAACAGATGATCCTCCGGTTGATTAATCAATTTCGATCATAAAGCGCTGCCCATATCCAATCATTCTGGATAATGTGAGGCTTCGCCCGATCAGTTGACGCTTATCCACATAGGAATGAGCTGGGCCCCAGCTCAGTCGGGTCATCGCATTTCTCTGATTGTAGCTCGCCGTCCCTACTTTGGTATCGTGAGTGACTTTTAGCTCATGTTCGCCATAGTCCACACCAGCTACCACTATTCTAAATTTTGCAACGGCTGTTTGATTTTGCTTCTTGTCCGGTATGCTCCATGCCAGATGCTTAAATACGGTGTCGCGGAAGTAATAGGACCATTCGTAGTCACCAGTAAGATCTCCTCTATCCAGGTTCATTGAGCCTGTGGCAGAGGTGTTTGCTCCTGTCGGAATACCAAGGTCTCGTTCCGTAAGCTCGTCTGTTCTCCACATTACTTCGTAGGATCCGGGTATCGAAGCTACTGGTGCAGGCAGAGGAGCCGTCGGGACAACAGCTATGGGGGAGGTTAGTTTTTTCGAACTTGGCCTAGCAATACCTTGAAGCTTTTTGGACTTTAAATTCATCAGCGGGGTCGCACTCGCGGATTTTCCAGCTGATACTTTTGTAATCGGGGGGATTGCAAGAGCCTCATCAACCAGCCGTAAGTCTTCCAGTAGCACTTCCAATGACGTATTCGCTCCCAACAGCTGGACATTTTCGGGATAATCTCCGACCATTCCCGAAAATATGGTTTCTACCGAATTACTTAACTCCAATTGAGTTTCATCCGTATGATCCTGCTCGACAACCAAACTTGCTTCGATATTTCCGCTCAACCCTCCATTAGTTAAGTTGGCCGATCCAACCAGAAGACGTGAGTGCGTTGAATTGCGAGCAAAATAAAGCTTAGGATGGAAAATTTTGTGGGCCGAACCCGTATCAATCAAAAACACCCTCACGCCGACATCCAGTAGTGCTTTTATCGCTTGCGCGGATGTGATCCCATTCCTAATTCCGGCGTAGATAGTAATTTTCCCGGGATTTTTGGCTAAAATATTTTTTATATTTAGAACGCCCGACGCCCTAATGAAAGCGACACTTATTATCCCGCATTGAATTTGATCGAGGTCAAAAACCTCGGAGATTCCATCAAGGTGATTACTTTCACTAATTCCCTGGATGATTAGTTTTTTTGACATGACGCGTCCGTTCGCTATGGAGATCGGACTTTAACGTCATTCAGAATTGGTTACAAGCATAAATAGTGATTGTAGCTGAATTGGCTCGTTGACTCATGATCTTTCCTTGTGGGAAAGCGCCGTGAAGTTTTTACCGTCAACATCGAACTTCTCAGCCTTGCAGCTTTCAAATGCGATCAACCCACTCATTGATATCCTCTCCTTAACCAGCGCGACGCAGACCAGAGCGCCTGACCTGCCCCCACTGAGCCGTACCAGCTGAAGCTATAAAGTCCGTGAACCCAAGAGGACGGACATGAAGAAGAGCAGATTCAGCACCGAGCAGATCATCGGGTTTATCAAACAGGCCGACGCGGGCATGGCCGTGGCAGAGTTGTGCCGTCGGCATGGTTTCAGCCCGGCCAGCTTTTATCAGTGGCGGGCCAAGTACGGGGGAATGGAGGCCGACGAGGCCAAGCGGCTGAAAGAACTGGAGGTCCAGAACACTCGATTGAAGAAGTTGCTGGCCGAGGCGCACCTGGACATCGAAGCGCTGAAGGTTGGCTTCGGGGTAAAACGCTAGCCCCGCAACGCAAGCGCGAGGCAATCCGACGAATGCTCGAACACACCCCGTTGAGCGAGCGCCGGGCTTGCCGCCTTGCGGGGCTGTCCCGCGATGCTTTCCGCCACGCACCCGTGCCGACGCCAGCCACGCAGGCGCTGTCGGCGCGGCTGGTCGAGCTGGCCCAGACCCACCGCCGCTTCGGCTATCGCCGACTGCATGATTTGTTGCGCCCGGAGTTTCCATCCGTGAATCACAAAAAGATTTATCGCCTGTACGAGGAAGCCGAGCTGAAGGTGCGCAAACGGCGCAAGGCCAAGCGTCCGGTGGGTGAGCGGCAGAAACTGCTGGCGTCCTCCATGCCGAACGACACCTGGAGCATGGACTTCGTGTTCGATGCGCTGGCCAACGCACGCCGCATCAAGTGCCTGACCGTGGTCGACGACTTCACTCGCGAGAGCGTGGACATTGCCGTGGATCACGGCATCAGCGGGGCTTACGTAGTGCGCCTGCTCGATCAGGCGGCGTGTTTCCGTGGCTATCCACGCGCGGTCCGCACCGACAATGGCCCCGAGTTCACCAGTCGCGCCTTCATTGCCTGGACGCAGCAACATGGCATTGAGCACATCCTGATCGAGCCGGGTGCCCCCACGCAGAACGCCTACATCGAAAGCTTCAACGGCAAGTTCCGCGACGAGTGCCTCAACGAGCACTGGTTCACCTCGTTGGCACAAGCCCGGGACGTGATCGCAGACTGGCGACGCCACTACAACCAGATCAGGCCGCACAGCAGTTGTGGTCGCATCCCGCCGGCACAGTTCGCCGCCAACTACCGTACACAACAAGCCAACAACGCAGTACCCTTCAACCCCGGGCTTTATCAGTAATCACTGGTACGGACGATGGGGGCAGGTCACGCCTAGTCCGCCTTTTTCTTATTGGCGCAGGTTTGAGCTTTGCGACGGCAACATCATTGCTGCAATCCACCTTTGCCAACATCACACTTGCATATCCCAGCTCCACTAGCCTTGCATGAACACTTTTAAAGATCACCTTCGCAAAAAAGGGTAAATGAAGATCTGGCTTATTGGACTGGCTAATGATCGCAAAGACAATGGTGTATTGCGCCACATCCCGAACAGAAAACTTCTCATCAACCGGATCCAAAGGAAGCTGGTGGGTCTTCAAAAGCTCTTTGTTGGCAAGGGAAACATAAGGTTCATGCGAACGAAGTAGCTCGCCAGACACTAGACCCTGATTGAACAGATGAGCGAGGACAGCGGAACTTCCGTAATGCTTGACATGGATGATTTCTCCACTGCCATAGAGATCGCAGAACTCGACCTTGTCATGAATTCCGCCGACGCGAAGCATCTTTTTATCCATCAAACACCAACGGCCACCACTTCCAGCCACAGCGGACTCATTGTAATGCCCCTCATCTCGATGATTATAGACGGGTAGAGCGTCTGGATATTTCGCGATGTCTTTAAAGGAACTCTCGACTGCGCTCACAAAGTCCTTGTCAACCTCAAACCAGCGCCCAGCTGAAAGAATGTAAGATTTCCCGTCATCGTCAATTTCACAATGAATGCAGCGATACAGCGCCCATCTGTCCACTGTCTTTTCGTCCTCATCAACAGACATCGCGTAATGCTTACGAAGAAACGACAGACTAGGCTCTTCACCCGGATACGCAGCAATCAGAGCCCGAAAGCGTAGATCACTGGATACACCCTCTCCCTTTGAGCTTGTGAATTTAAACCCATCGACCTTTTCCCAATCGATGATATCGGGAACTGCTAGCCAGCAACCATCAACCACACCATTGTTGTGCCAAGCCTGTTTTACCTTATCGACTAGCATGGCATCTAATTTGGTGGCAACTGTTCCCTTGGGGATCAACTGGCGAACTTGATCAATCCACGGAAAGTTGGCTTGGTAGTCTTTGGACTCGAATTTTTTAAGGTAACGCCGCAATAAAGATTTGAGTCCAGGAACTCTGACATCAGAGGTAACCGTTAAAGCATCAGCACCGGCCAACCTTCTCCCAAGTCTGAAATCCACCGGGCGACCCACAATGCCGCGAACTAAATCGCGTTCGATATCAACTCCAAAACTTAACGCTGACGCGGCTTGTGCTGTTTGGACCCTACTGTTTTGGTCTTCGACGAATGCCCGCTTATCGACACTTCGCAGCGCATCGGAATTAATTGAATTGAGCGTTACGATCAATCCGAACCGTTCTTCATAGGCATCCGGATGAAGCAAAAAACGACCTTGCCCGAAGGTTAACGCAAAAAGGCGTTGATCGACTGGGATTATAAAAGCTGCCGAAGAGGACTGGACAGTCCCAAGAAGCTTTTTATCTATGTAGCTTTCGAACAGCTCAGCCCATTTGGGTGGCTTGGGCTTTGTGTCCTTGACGAACAACTGTCCATATTTCGAAAGCCCATCTTCAATGGCATGCTCTCTTGCACCATCGATGACAGCATCTCTTGCGGTTTTGACAGACTCGCGAAGCAGATAGATCGTAAACGTAGCCAACGTCTCTCCCCCTGGATGACGCCACAGACTCCTTGTCCCAAGGCTCTGCCTTGGCAGTTCAGCCGAGTGTGCCATTAATTTGGCCGCCTGGCGCGTAGGAAAAGTCTGACTCTGTTCGGTTTCGGTTGCCCTTCCCTAGCGGCAGGGCAGCGCTTTTACGCCATTCCAAGGTATCATTTGAGGTATCAAAGCGGGCACATCTATCAGACCTAAATTTCTTTAGGTTCAAGGGTTTGTCTGAGGGCGTTTACAGGCTCCGCCCACCTCCACCAAACAACGGTCCTAAGACGACCGACCAAGGCCAGGCGTTCTCGAGAGAGACGACTGGCATTTTTCATGTGCGGTGTTGAGCGTTTGGAGAGCGCTGCCGTGCAGGTCAGGCCGGTCCGCAAGAAGGTTCCGGTACCTGGGCTTTGTGCAGCCCCGCCCTGCTTGCTCACGAGTGTTTACAGTGCCGCCTCGTTGAAGGGCAACGGTGCAAAGCGATGTCACCGGTGTGGGCGGCACAGCAGGTCATCAGGAGACGACCGTGATGCGCCTCGCCCAGCTCCGACAGTGGACGCAGCGCGTCAGAGAGTGACGTCACCGGTCTGTGGCGCATGCGCGCGGACCGGCTCGGCTGCATTGCCCTGCATCGGGGTCGCTGACGCGGTATCGCAGCATAGGCGGTCGAACAGGGCCAGCAATTCGGTGGCTTCCTGTCGCAGCATGACGAAGGCCTGTTTGGTGTGCTCTTCCATTCCTGCTCTCTTTGGCGCGCTCCCCAGCGCTCGTAGAGAGACAGCAGCAAGTGGCGTGCCAGTGTGTTCGCAGAACACGCATGCCTGCCGGCAGGCAGGCAGGCAATATGCACTCGGCAGACAGCTCGCTAGAACAAGTCAAAAAGGGAATTTCCACCGGCGGTTCGGCTAGTGCGCGTACACCGTCAAGGCGGGCGACATGACCTCCCAAGCCCGGCCTCGCCAGCCGGCCTTTAATCGCGTCGGCCCGAGATCGAACGCCGAAGGCCTTGGAATTCAGGCGGCGTCGGCGAGCAGCAACGCCAGTGCTCAGGCGTATTCGAGCTGCCGCTGGGCGTCGGCGTGCATGGCTTCCAGGATCACCATGCCGGCGGCACGGGCGGCGGCCATGGCGCTGCGGTGGTCGGCAAACAGGGGCGAGAGCTCGCCGCGTGCCAGGTCGCCGGCCTTGGATGCACCCACCTGCTGGATGCGCCAGTCCGCGCGCCACCCTTGGGCAGGGTGCGGCAGCGCATTGCACGACAACTGGTAACGCCCAAGAAAAATAACCAACGCGTGCTCGGCTCGATGACTCGCCACAAGGATACCGCCGCCTCCGCGCGCAGGCGACCCGTGCCGTCACCGGGCAAGCGAAGTGAAGCATAGGCACGGCGCTTGCATCGGACTCGACCAGACGATCGTTGTTTGGGGAACACGGTGTTGACCAGAAAAGCAAAACGCCACGCCGCCGGAGCCTTGATGCTCGGCGGGCTGATCTTTGTGTTGATCGGCGTCGGTGGCTACATCACCTCGCGGCAGTCGCTGACGGCGGCCGCGTGGGTCTCGCATACGCAGGAAGTCATTGCCAGCATCGACGAGATCCAGGCCGGGCTGCTGTCGGCGGAGTCGTCGGCGCGTGGCTTCGTGCTGACCGACAACGAGGCCTTTCTGGGCGTGCATGCCGACGCCATCGGGCGCCTGCCTGGACGCATTGCACGGCTTGAGGTGTTGGTGCAGGACAACCCCCTGCAGCTGCGCAACGTGGCCGCGCTGGACAAGCTGGTGGACATGCGCCTGGTGCAGATCAACGACCTGTTGCACAGCTATCGCGCCACCGGGCTGGATGGCGCGCGTGCTTCCATCGCCAAGGGCGTGTTCCAGACCTCTTCGGCCCTGCGCCGGCAGGTGCAACTGATGGGCGAACTGGAGCGCCGGCAGCTGGTGTCGCGCACCCAGGCCAACCACGACAGCGCGCGCTGGGTGCTGTGGATGACGGCAATCGGCATTTTGTCCGGGTTATTGGTCATGGTGCTGGCCTACCGGCTGTTGTCGCGCGAATTGGCCCGCCGTGTGCGCGCCGAGGAAGAAGCCAGCACGAGCAGCACGCGGCTGGCCGAATCGTTCAACACGTTGGAACGCACCTCGGCAGGCTTGGAAGCCCTGGCGCGCTATTCGGGCCTGCTGCAGAACTGCCGCAACGCGGAAGAAGCCCTGGAAATCACGGCACGCACGATCGCGCCGCTGGTGCCCGGTGTGTCGGGCGCGGTGTATCTGCTGCGCGCCTCGCGCGATCGCGCCGAGCAGGTGGCGGCGTGGGGAACGCTGGCCGATGGCGAACGCGGGAACATTGCGCCCGATGAGTGCTGGGCACTGCGACGCGACCGCACTCACCTGGTGGAGGACGTCAGCGTGGGCATGGTCTGCCAGCATGCCGGCGTCAATCTTCCGCCGCATGCGAGCACGGTCTGCATTCCATTGTCGGCACAGGGCACGCAGCTGGGCATGCTCGCGCTGCGCGGCGACAACGCGCAGGAGCTGGCCTCGCTGACAGTGGCCGAGGCGGCCGCCGAACAATTGTCGTTGGCGCTGCACAACCTGCGCCTGCGCGAGACGCTGCGCCAGCAATCCATCCGTGACCCGCTGACCGGCCTGTTCAACCGCCGCTATCTGGAAGAAGCGCTCAACCACGAGCTGTCGCGCTGCACCCGACGCGTGCAGCCACTGTCGGTACTGATGCTGGACGTGGACCATTTCAAGCAATTCAACGACCTGCATGGCCATAGCGGTGGCGACCGCGTGCTTGCTGCGATCGGCGAACTGCTGCTGGCGCAGACCCGCGGCGAAGACATCTGCTGCCGCTACGGCGGCGAGGAACTGACCATCATCCTGCCCGAGGTCGATCTGGCCACCGCCAGCGCGATGGCGGAAAAATTACGCGCCGGCATCGATGGCCTGCAGGTAATGGCCGATGGCGTGTCACTGCCCAAGATCACTGCCTCGTTCGGCGTCGCGACCTTCCCCGGGCATGCAGGCAACGCCGCGCAGTTGCTGCGCAAGGCCGATGAAGCGCTGTATCGGGCCAAGCAGGCCGGGCGCAATCAGGTGGTCAGCGCGGTAACGCCGGGCAGCGTTTGACGCCAGGCCCGTGCTGTCAGCGACAGGCCTGGCCGTTGTCGTCGGTCGGGATCAGCCCGGCGCTGGCCAACATGTCGTCGATGCGGCCACGCACATGCGCGGCGTCTTCGGGTGCGGCGCTGTGCAGGACGGCCTCGGCGCGGGCCTGGAAATCCAGATAATCGAAGTCGGCGTCTTCATCGGACGCCACGTTCGGCAGTGCGTCCTGCAGCGCATCCAGGCGCGCATCCAACTCTGAGCGATTAGGCATCGGTGACTCCACGGCAAAGCCCCAAGGTTGCCGCTGCGCCGTCAAGGATCTGCGAAACCGCACAGCGCGTGCGGGATGCGGCATCTGATCGGCTGCGGCGTACCGAGGTCCGTGGTGATCAGCGTCGTATGCGGCATCGGCATCCGGCAACGTTGCGCACGCACGAGGCGCTGCCGGCGCGCGCCACCTTCCCTCAACTTTCGCACGCGTCGGCCGATACTGATGCCGACTCCTCCAGAACTTCGCCCGTGATCCTCCATTTGCGGCGGGATTTCCGCCTCGGCATCGTCAAGATGCTCGGGCCGATCACCGCGCTGTTGCTCTGCCTGTACGCGGTGTACCTGGCCATGCATGGCCAAGGGGTGGCATGTGCGTTGACTGCCGCGCTCGGCCTGGTCGCGGTGTGGCGTGGCTGGCGCATGCGCAGTGCCGAGCGCACCGGACGCGGTGGAGTGTGGCTGGCCTCCATCAATGTCGCTGGCTGCCTGATCGGCTGCTGGAGCGGCGGCGACGGCGCCCTGCCCTGGTTGTTCCCGGTGCTGGCCACCAATTATTTTCTCTGCGGCCCGCAGCGCGCGGTGTTGCTGAGCCTGCCATTGCTGGCGGCCTTGCTGTTGCTACCCGGCTTGATCGTCAGCCCTGGCCAGGGCATCTCCACCGTGATGGTCACCTTGGTGACGCTGGCGGTGGGCTACGCGTTCTCTGTGCGCATGCAGGACGACCGCGTGCATCTGGAAGAACTGGCCTCGCTGGATGCGCTGACCGGGCTGCCCAACCGGCGCATGCTCGAGCGCGCGCTCACCCATCAGATCGATCAGCGCCAGCCGCAGGATCGGCTCAACAGCCTGATCATCCTGGACCTGGACCACTTCAAGGACGTCAACGATCTGTACGGGCATGCCGCCGGCGATGCGGCATTGGCTGACCTGGCCACGATCCTGCGGTTCGAGGTGCGTGAGCCGTACCAGGTGTTCCGCTTCGGCGGCGAAGAATTTGTGGTGCTGCTGCGCGCCGGCTCGCTGGCGGAACTGGAAGCGGCCACCGAGCGCTTGCGCAAGGTGATCCGCAACGGATTACGCGGGCCCGGCGGACGCATCACCGTGTCGCTGGGCGCGGCCCGCCACGATGGCGAGACGCACTGGCAAGACTGGTTTTCGCGTGCGGACGCTGCGCTGTATCTGGCCAAGAACGGCGGCCGCGACAGCGTGCGCATCGCCGACTGAGTCATCCAGCGCTGATCGGCGATTGCCGATCAGCGATTGATACCGTAATGCATGGGCGGGACGGCCGCGCGGCCGCCCGCCCTGCCATCTCAGCGCTCGGCCACTGCCACCGGCGCGGCCGGTGCATCGCCTTGCTTCCAGCCACCCAACGCCTTGTAGACGCCGACCACGCCGACATTGACCGCCGCTTCGGCCTGCGCCAATGCATCGTCGGCCGCCAACTGGGTGCGCTGTGCATCCAGCAGGGTCAGGAAGTCTTCCGAACCCTCGCGGTAGCGGATCTGCGCCAGTTGCTCGGCACGCCGCGCCGCGTTGGCCTGGTCCACCACAATCGCCAGGCGCGCCTGCTGACGCCCGTAGCCGGTCAAGGCATTTTCGGTATCTTCCAGTGCCAGCAGCACGGTCTGCTGGTACTGCGCCAACGCGCCTTCGGCCTGCGCCTTGCTGGCACGCAGGCGTGCACGCACGGTGCCGAAGTCGAACGCGGCCCAGCTGATCGACGGCGTGATCGACCACGCCTTTGCGTTGCCCTGGGTCAACCTGGCCGCATCGCCAGACAGAAAGCCGACAAAGCCGCTCACGCTGATGCGCGGGAACAGATCGGCCGTGGCCACGCCCACCTGTGCGGTGGCCGCAGCCAGACGCCGTTCGGCGGTGCGCACGTCCGGGCGTTGCCGCAGCAAGCCGGCGGTATCGCCGAGCGGCAAGGCGCGGGCGAACGGCGGTGCGGTGCGCGGAACCAAAGTGGCATCCAGCGCATTCGGCTGTTGACCGAGCAACACGGCGATCCGATGGCGGTACTGCGCTTCGGCAGTTTCCAGCAACGGAATGTCGGCTTCGATGGCCTTCAAGCGTGCCAAGCTGCTCTGCACATCCAGCTCGCTGCCGGCGCCCAGGTCCCAACGCGTCTGAGTCAGCTTCTGGGTGTCGCGCAGGTTGGTCAGGGTGCGCTTGGAGACGTCCAGCTGCTTTTGCGTGCCGCGCAATTCGAAATAGTTACGCGCCACTTCCGCCGCCACCGTGACCTGCACGTCCTGCAGGCCGGCCTGCTCGGCTTCCAGGTCGGCACGCGCCGCCTCCGACGCACGCCGCTGGCGGCCGAACAGATCCAGCTCCCACGCCGCATCCAGACCCAGCGTGGTCTGCTCGGTGAGGAAACGCTGATTACCGGCGATCACCTGCTGTTGTTCACGGCGATCGAAGCTGCTCTGTGCAGTGATGTGCGGCGCCTGGTCCAGCCGGCGTTCGACGAACACCGCACGCGCCTGCTTGACGCGCGAGACGGCAATGCGCAGATCGTGGTTGGCGAACAATGCATCGCGCACCAGTTGTTCCAGCACCGGGTCATCGAACTGCGACCACCAGTTGCCCACCGGCGACTCGGCGCTATAGGCCGCATCCTGCGCGCCTTGCAGCGTCACTGCGGCCGGCGGTTCGGGGCGGTAATCCGGCCCGACCGCGCAACCACTCAGGATCGCCGCGGCAAGCGCGGCGCCCAGCAAGGTCCTCACCATGGCAGCACCTCGCCCAGGTGGGTGAAGCTGCCATTGGGGCCGTGCGCATCGATCAACGCCATCTGCACGCTGCTGTGTGCGCCCTGCTCCACGTCGATCTCGCCGACGCCACCGTTCATGTCGGTTTTGACATAGCCCGGATGCACCATGTTGACCTTGATCGCGCTCTCGCGCAGCTCATGGGCCAGGTGCACGGTCCAGCTGTTGAGTGCGCTCTTGGAGGCGTCGTAGGCAGGTATCTTGAAGTCATAGATCGGCGAGCCCGGCTGTGTGTGCAGGGTCAACGAGCCGAGGATGCTGGAGACGTTGACGATGCGCCCGGCCAGCGAGCGACGCAGCAGCGGCAGGAACGCCTTGGTCACGCCGACCACCGCAAACAGGTTGGTGTCGAAGGTGCGCTTCCAGGTGTCCAGGCTCTGCTCGGACGGCTTGCGCTGCATGTCCTCGATCATGATGCCGGCGTTGTTGATCAGGATGTCCAGATGGCCGTGACGCTGCTCCACCGTGCCAACGGCCGCGGCGATGCTGATGTCGTCGTTGACGTCCAGCTGGATGGCTTCCACCGGCAGGCCTTCGGCCTGCAGCTTGAGTGCGGCGGCGACGGCGTCATCGCGCTTGCGGCCGGCCAGCAGCGTGTGCACGCCGGCCTGGGCCAGTTGTCGGACGGTCTCCAGGCCGATGCCGCGGGTGCCGCCGGTGACCAGTGCGATCTTGTTGGTGCTCATGTGCAATGTCCTTCAAAGATGGGGGAAGAGGAATCAGGCCTTGACCGGATCATGTACCACGGCGGCCGGTGCGGCGGGTTCGCCACGGGTCACCCACTTGCGCAGGGCCACGTAGAACACCGGCGTCAGGAACAGGCCGAACAGGGTCACGCCCAACATGCCGGCGAACACGGTGATGCCGGTGACCGAGCGCACTTCTGCGCCAGCGCCATGGCCGAACACCAGCGGCACGGTGCCGGCGATGAAGGCGATGGAGGTCATCACGATCGGGCGCAGCCGCAGGCGGCAGGCTTCCAGTGCGGCTTCGACGATGCCCTTGCCGTGCATCTCCAGTTCGCGGGCAAACTCCACGATCAGGATCGCGTTCTTGCACGCCAGGCCCATCAACACCACCAGTCCCACCTGCACGAACACGTTGTTGTCGCCACCGGTGAGCCATACGCCGAACAAGGCAGACAGCAAGGTCATCGGCACGATCAGGATCACCGCCAGCGGCAAGGTCCAGCTTTCGTACAACGCGGCCAGCACCAGGAACGCCAGCAACACCGCCATCGGGAACACGATCAACGCCGAATTGCCCTGGATGGATTGCTGATAACTCAGATCGGTCCACTCGATGTTCATGCCGTTGGGCAACACCTTCGGCGCCATGCCGGCCAGCGTCTGCATCGCCTGGGCGGACGACAGCACGCGCGTGTCCGCTTCACCGATCAGATCGGCGGCCGGGTAGCCGTTGTAGCGGATCACCGGATCCGGGCCGTAGGTCTGGCCCAGCGTGACCATGCTGCCGATCGGCACCATCTGCCCGCGATCGTTGCGGGTGCGCAGGTTGGCGATGTCTTCGACGCTGTCGCGGAACTGTCCATCGGCCTGGGCGATCACCTGATAGGTACGACCGAAGCGATTGAAGTCGTTGATGTACGCAGACCCCAGATAGGTCTGCAGCGTGTCGAACACATTGGTCAGCGGCACACCCTGCGCCTTGGCCTTGTCGCGATCGACCTTTGCATCGAGCTGCGGCACGTTGGCCTGATAGGTGCCGATCGGGAACTGCATGCCCGGCGTCTGCGAGATCGCACCGGACATCGCCGTTACCGCAGTCTGCAACTGCCCGTAACCGAGCCCGGCACGATCCTGGATGTACAGCGAATAGCCGGAGCCTTGACCCAAGCCAAGAATCGGCGGCGGCATGAAGGCGAAGGCGAAGCCCTTCTCGATCTGGCTGATGCGCGCGTTGATCTCGGCATTGATCTGCGCTGCGGTCCGGCTGCGTTCGCTGAAGGGCTTGAGGGTCAGGAACAGGGTGCCGGTGTTGGGCGTATTGGTGAACTGCAGTGGATTGAGGCCAGGAAACGCCACCGCGTGCGCAACGCCCTCGGTCTGCAGCGCAATATCGCTGATCTGGCTGATCACCTCGCTGGTGCGCTCCAGCGATGCGCCTTCGGGCAGCTTGGCACCGGCGATCAGGTACAACTTGTCCTGGGTCGGAATGAAGCCGCCCGGCACCAGTTTGAACATCACCCCGGTGCCGACCAACAGCAACAGATACACCATGAAGACCATACCGCGCTTGCCCAGCGCGCGCGAAACCGCACCCTGATACTTGTGCGAGCTGGTGTTGAAGAAGCGGTTGAACGGACGAAAAATCCAGCCGAACAACCGGTCGATCAACCGCGTCGGACCATCCTTCGGGGCGTCATGGGCCTTGAGCAGCATGGCTGCCAGTGCAGGCGACAGGGTCAGCGAGTTGATCGCCGAGATCACCGTGGAGATGGCGATGGTCACCGCGAACTGCTTGTAGAACTGGCCGGTCACGCCCGACAGGAACGCCATCGGCACGAACACCGCGCACAACACCAGCGCGATGGCGATGATGGGCCCGGACACTTCGCGCATCGCCTGATGCGCAGCAGCCAGCGGGCTCAAACCTTCTTCGATGTTGCGCTCGACGTTTTCCACCACCACGATCGCATCGTCGACCACGATGCCGATCGCCAGCACCAGGCCGAACAGGGTCAGCGTATTGATCGAAAATCCAAGCACATACAGCGCCGCGAAGGTGCCCACCACCGACACCGGCACCGCCAGCAACGGAATGATCGACGCACGCCAGGTCTGCAGGAACAGGATCACCACCAGCACCACCAGCAGCACCGCCTCCAGCAAGGTGCTCACCACCGCCTTGATGGAATCGCGCACGAAGATGGTGGGGTCGTAGGCCGCCGACCAGGCCATGTCCTGCGGGAACTGTTTTTCCAGCTCCGCCATCTTGGCGCGCACCGCATCGGACAACTCGATCGCATTGGCGCCCGGGGACTGGAAGACACCCATGCCCACCGCGCTCTTGCTGTCCAGTTGCGAGCGCAGCGTGTACTTGCCGGCACCCAGTTCCAGCCGCGCCACATCCGACAGGCGCACGATCTCGCCGCTGGTACCGCTGCGGATCACGATGTTGCCGAATTCTTCTTCGGTGGTCAGGCGGCCCTGTGCATTGATCGACAGCAGGAACTCGCTCTTGTTCGGCATCGGCTCGGCGCCGAGCTGGCCGGCGGACACCTGCACGTTCTGCTCGCGGATGGCGGCCACTACATCGCTGGCGGTGAGCCCGCGCGCGGCGACCTTGTCCGGATCCAGCCAGATCCGCATGGCGTAATCGCCGGCACCGAAGATCTGGATCTGGCCCACGCCCGGCAGGCGCGACAGCTCGTCCTTGACCTTCAAGGTGGCGTAGTTGCTCAGGTACAGCGAGTCGTACTTGCCCTTGGGGGAGGTCAGATGCACGACCATGGTCAGCGTCGGCGACTGCTTCTGCGTGGTGACACCCTGGCGCCGCACGTCTTCGGGCAGACGCGCCTGCGCCTGACTGACGCGGTTCTGCACCTGCACCTGCGCCTGGTCCGGATCGGTGCCCGGCTTGAAGGTCACGGTGACCACCAGCACGCCATCGGAGCCGGCGACCGACTTCATGTACATCATGTTTTCCACGCCGTTGATGGCTTCCTCAAGCGGCGTGGCGACGGTCTCGGCGATGACCTTGGGATTGGCGCCCGGATACACCGCACGCACCTGCACGCTCGGCGGTACCACTTCGGGGTATTCGCTGATCGGCAGCAGCGGCATGGCGATCAAGCCAGCCGCGAAGATGATGATCGACAGCACCGCCGCAAAGATCGGTCGGTCGATGAAAAAACGGGAAAAGTCCATTGGGGTGGTCCTGAAAGAGGTTGCCGCCGGGTGGCGGCGCGACACGCCCCGCCCTGAACCGGCCTGATGAAAAGGCCGGTAGTCACGGGCGGGCGATGCAGCGATGAATCAGTGCAGCGGTCGAACCGGCTGCGCAGCCGCCGGACAGGCGCGACTGCTTGCCAGGTGTGATCGACGAGGCTTATTTGGATGCGGTGCGCTTGTCCGAGGTGGGCACCATCGCCACGGCCTTGGCATCGACCGGCATGCCGGGCATGAAAATCTTCTGCACACCATCGACCACCACGCGGTCGCCGGCCGCCAACCCCTTGCGCACGATGCGCAGACCATCGGCAGTGCGGCCAAGCTCCACATCGCGTCGCTGCGCCTTGCCATCCTTGTCGACCACGTACACGTACTTGCGGTCCTGGTCGGTCAGCACCGCCTTTTCATCGACCAGCATGGCCTTGAACTGGCCGCTGCCGAGCAACTGCACATGCGCATACAGGCCGGGCGTGAACTGCCGATCGGCGTTGTCGAGCACGGCACGCACGCGGATGGTGCCGGTGCTGCGGGTGACCTGGTTGTCGAGGAAATCCACGCGCCCGCTGTGCGGGAAGCCCTGCTCGCCGACCAGGCCGATGCGCACCGGCAACTCGCCGCCACGTTCGTCCGGACGCTCGCCGTTGCGGCTCATCTGCGAGTAGCGCAGGAAGGTGCCTTCATCGGCATCGAAGTACACGAACACCTTGTCCAGCGACACCAGCGTGGTCAGCACGCTGGCGCTGTCGCCGGCGGTGACCAGGTTGCCGGCGGTAACCATCGCGCGCCCGGCGCGGCCGTCGATCGGGGCACGCACGCGTGTCCAGTCCATGTTGAGCTTGGCGGTGTCCACGGCGGCCTGTGCGGCCAGCACTTCGGCATCGGCCTGGTCGGCCGCGGCGCGGCGTTGTTCCCAGGTTTCGGTGGAGATGGCCTGCTGCTCGGACAGCTTGCGCGCACGCGTCGCTTCGCTGCGGGCCAGGCTGGCCTGGGTGCGGGCACGCACCAGCGCGGCATTGGCGCGGGCAAACTCGGCGCGGTAGCTGCGGTCGTCGATGCTGAAGAGCACATCGCCCTTCTTCACTTCGGTGCCTTCGGCGTAATTGACCTTGTCGATATAGCCGGACACGCGCGGGCGTAGTTCCACGCTTTCCACCGGCTCGATGCGGCCGCTGAATTCATCCCACTGGCTGATCTCTTTCAGCAGCACCGGGGCGACACTGACGCTTGGCGGTGGCGGCGCGCCGGTCTCGGCGGCCTTGCTGCCGCAACCGGCCAACACGACCGCGAGGACAGCGCCCGTCAATACAGTACGCAAGGGAAAACGGAACGGGGTGGCGTTCGGGGTCATGGGGAAATCTCTCGGGCGGGAAGGGGAAACTGCAGACCGGCCAGGCGGCCAGCCGACGGTGCGGTCTGCGGGCGACGGCTGACGGTCACGATGGCGTGTCCGGGCTGGCCAGGCCCGGCGATCAACGAGACGGCGGCGCGGCCGACGTCCACGGCCCGGATCCATTCCGGGCAGGCCTCCTTGGCACGGCTGGGCGTGCACACCGGCTGCTCGACCGACAGCAGGTGCACGCGCACGCCCAACGGCTTGGCTTCTTCGTGCAGCACCTGCGCCAGCATGCGGGTGGCCGCCGCGGCGATGGAGATATCGCCGTGCGCCGACCACGCGCGCAGTGCACACGGGCTGCCGAGCAACAGGTAACGGCCGCCGCCATCGGCCTCGGCCAGCAGCGGCATCAGATGCCGGGCGGCCGCCAGGTGCGGAAGCAGGTCGCGGTCCAGCCGGCGGCGCAAGGCGTTGACCGGGCGGTCCAGCAGGCGGCCGGCCTTGAGCGGGCTGCCCAGGCTCGCAACCACCGCCGCCAGCGGGCGTGGACGTTGCGCCAGCTCGGCAGCCAGTGCCTGCGCGGCGGCGTCATCGGCCACCGAGCCCTGCACCGTCTCCAGCAAGGGGCTGTCGCCATGGCGGGCGCGCAACGCGGCCAGCTTGGCAGCATCGCGGCCGACCACCAGCACCGGCAGCTGCGCCTCGAGCAGCGCGGCAACGATGCCGGCACCGACGTTGCCCGCGCCACCCAGGACGACCGTCTCGGATTGGACCATCCCAGTCACGGGACTTTCACTCCCGAAATCGGGACAATCCCACACATGGCCCAACGTGCAGATAGCCCGCTGCGGCGCACCGGCGCACCGCCGGCCTGCCGCTTGGGCGAGGCAGCGAAGGCGCGCGAAACGCTGGAATGCCGGCGTTTTACCGGCATCTGCACTGGATCGAACGCGCTCTCAAGGGCGTCGCGGGGACTGGGGGACAAGCCGAGAAGTTGGCGCAACCACATGGCGGCGCTCCTGCGTGGAGGGGATGCCGCATAAGCTAGGCCTCAAAGCAGCACTTGATTAGTCCGGATTTAGGGGAATAATCGTCCCGCAAGCGGTCCAATCCCTCCAGACTCCGGAAGGCACCCCTCATGACCCACGATCTCAACGACACCCTGATCTTCGTCAAGGTGGTCGAACAAGGCAGTTTCATCGCTGCCGCCAACTCGCTCGGCCTGCCCAAGACCACGGTCAGCCGCAAGGTGCAGGAACTGGAAACCCGGCTGGGTGCCCGCCTGCTGCACCGGACCACGCGTCGCATCGGCCTGACCGAAGCCGGCGCGGTCTATCACGAACACTGCCAGCGCATTGCCCGTGAACTGGAAGAAGCCGAAAGTGCCGTCGGCCAATTGCAATCGGGCCCGCGCGGTTGGTTGCGCTTCACCGTGCCGTACTCGCTGGGCATCACCTGGATCGCGCCGTTGCTGGGCGAATTCCACGCGCAATACCCGGAAATCCAGCTGGACATGCACCTGGGCAACGAGAAGCTGGACCTGATCGGCGGCGAAGCCGATCTGGCCCTGCGCGTGGGTGCCCTGCCCGATTCCAACCTGGTTGCGCGCAAGCTGGGCAGCCTGCGCACGCAGGTGTTTGCCAGCCCGTCTTACATCGAACGCTATGGCGAGCCGCTGCATCCGGACGAGTTGCAGTTCCATCGCACGCTCGCCCTGCGCAAGAACCGCAACGTGCACAACAACCGCTTCTTCTGGTCGCTCAGCGACGGCAGCGATGTGCGCGAATTCCCGGTCAATCCGTTGATGGTGGCCAACGACCCGGCCGCGCTCAATGGTGCGGTGCTGTGCGGCGAAGGCTTGTTGCTGACCGGCGATGTGATGGCCAAGCCGTTCGTGCAATCGGGCATGGTGCGGCGTGTACTGGCCGGTTGGACCGGGCCGGAAGTGGACTTCAACGCGGTCTTCGCCGGTGGCCGGTTGGTGTCGCCGAAGGTGCGGGCGTTCGTGGATTTCCTGGTGACACGCCTGAACTTCGACGCCGATTACATGATGGCGCAGTGCCCTGCACGGCTGGCCGCACAGCGCGCCAATGGGGATGCGGAGGTGGAGGTTGAAGTGGAGGCCGAGTTGCGCGCCGAGGGTAAGCGCATTTTGGAGAAAGCTACGGCGTGACGGGCGTTTTGTGCGGTCTCGGCGCGTAGCGCGGCGGGTTCTCCTTCTCCCATTGGGGGAAGGTGCCTGCGGGACTGTTGGGGGTGAGGTGGGTTCGTTGTTCTGATATTCGTAATCGGATTTGCGTCTAGCTCGCGCAAGAAAGTTGATGCGACGCTTTAAGCGAATCCCTAATCCCGACATTCCAATTCCAGCTTCAACGCAGAGCTTTCGCGTCTGCGGCGCGAGTTCCTTTTGTCTTGGCAAAAGGAACCAAAACCGCTGTCGCCGACGCAATCCGGTGCGGTGAAGCCGCACCGGTGCCCTGCGCTCCTCGCCACGCGCGGCACGGCGCCCAAACTCGCTGCGCTCAGACAAGGGCGCCTCTTCGGCCACGCGTGGCTGCGGTGCTCGGCTTGCTTTAAGGCGACTGGGTGAAGCAGGAGCAAAAGCGGAACAGCCCGGCCCTGCCATCTATTTCGTTGTACCGATAGCCGCCTCGGGCTTTTTGCATCTGGTTCGCAGTAAGAGCTGACGCGATGCGTAACCAGTGATCTGGACCTTGCTCTTACTTCAGGCCGTCTGTAACTCAAAAAAAAGGCCGCTTTCGCGGCCTTTTTTATGCATCCGGTGACGCCAGTTACACGTCACATGACACCATCAAACTCAGCGCATGCCGGTAGTGCTGGCGGCGCCTTCCTGGCGTAGCGGGATCAGGCGGATTTCGACGCGGCGGTTCTGTGCGCGGCCGGCGTCGGTGCTGTTGTCGGCGATCGGATAGCGCTTGCCGGCGCCCATGGTTTCCATGCGTTCGCGCTGCACGCCCTGGGCGGTCAGGTACTGGGCCACCGCATTGGCGCGCTCTTCGGACAGGCGCTGGTTCACCGCGTCACTGCCGACGCTATCGGTATGCCCCACCACTTCCACCATGGTCTGGTTGTACTCACGCAGTGTCGAGGCCACGCCGTTGAGCGCGGTGTAGAACTGCGGCTTCAACGCAGCCTTGCCGAAGTCGAAGGTAATGCCGTCGGGCAGGTTCAAGGTGATGTTGTCGCCCTGGCGCTGCACGTCGATGCCGGTGTTGGCGGTGCGCTCGCGCAACGCGCGTTCCTGACGGTCCTGGTACTGGCCAACGGCCGCACCGCTCAATGCGCCGATACCGGCACCGATCATCGCGTGCTGGCGGCGTTCGGTGGCGCTATCGCCGGTGAGCAGGCCGGCGGCCACGCCGATCGCGGTACCGATCAGCGCATTGCGGCCGGTGCGGTTCTGTTGTTGGGTCTGGTCGCCGTACTGGTCGCGCTGCACGTACGAGCCGCCGGTGGCGCAGGCGGACAGCGCGATGGCGCTGGCCAAGGCCACGGCAAGGCTCTTGCTGGCTGCTGGGGACATGGTGTTCTCCTTTGGCCGGACCATCCGGCGCTGAATCGTGCCGCGAGGATAAACAGCGCAACGCGACTGGCACATGATGAAATCGCCCGCCGCCAACGTTCGGCTAGCGGTTCATTCAGGAAAACGTTTTCGCTTAGCCGCGCGTGCCTGCGTAGGCCGCCAACGCGGCATCGCGCCCTTCGGCCAGGCCGATGATCGGCGCGCGCGGATAGGTCGGTGCCAGCCGCGCCAGCGATAACGGATGCAGCCACGGTGCAAAGCGCTCTTTCACCGGCAATGCCGCCAGCTCGGGAATCCAGCGCGTGATGTAGGTGGCTTGCGGGTCGAATTTCTCGGCCTGCGTCACCGGATTGAACACGCGGAAATACGGCGCGGCATCGGCGCCAGTGCCGGCCACCCACTGCCAGCCCATCGTGTTGTTGGCCAGGTCCGCATCCACCAAGGTGTCCCAGAACCAGCGCGCGCCCTCCAGCCAATGCACGCGCAGATGCTTGCACAACAGGCTCGCCACGATCATGCGCACGCGGTTGTGCATCCAGCCGGTATGCCACAGCTGCCGCAGCCCCGCATCGACGATCGGGATGCCGGTGCGCCCGCGCTGCCATGCGTCCAGCGTGACCGGATCCACCGTGGCCCAGTCGAAGCCGGCAAAGCGCGGGTTGAGGTTTTGCGTGGTGGTGTCCGGGAAGTGATGCAGCAGGTGGTACGCAAAATCGCGCCATCCCAACTGGCGGATATAGCCGTCGATGTCCGCGCCATTGCGCGCGCTGCGCTGCGCCTCCAAGGTGCTGGCAATGCGCCAGGGCGCGATCTCGCCAAAATGCAGATGCGGCGACAACTGCGAGGTGCCAACGCGGTCGGGACGGTCGCGGTTTTCGCGGTAACCCGACAGCGCGCCGTCGACAAAGATCTCCAGCATCTCGTGCGCACCGGCTTCGCCCGGCTGCCAGTGTTCCCAGAAACCCTGATCCCATGCCGGCGCGGGCACCAGGTTCAGCGCATCGACGTGCACACCGTCCAGCGACGCGGGCAACGGCGGCAGGCTGCGCGGCGCGGGCATGGCATCGGGCAAGCGCAGCTGAGTGAGTGCATTTCGCCAGAACGGCGTAAACACCTTGTACGGCCCGCCCTGCTGGGTGGCCAGGGTCCACGGTTCGAATAACAGCGCGGCGTTGCAGCTTTGCACCTCCAGCCCACGCTCACGCAGGCTGCGCTTGATCTGCGCATCGCGTGGCTGGGTGGCCGGCTCGTATTTGCGGTTCCAGTACACCGCCACCGCCTCGGTCTGCGCGATCACCGCGTCCAGCACCTGCGCGCTGTCGCCCTGACGAATCAGCAAGGCGCTGCCGCGCGCACGCAAGGAGGCATCCAGTGCGGCAAGACTGCGATGCCGCCACGCACGCGATGCCGCGCCCGGCGCCCATTGGCCTTCTTCGTGCGGTGCATCGATGTAAAGCGGAATCGGGTCGTGCCCGGCATCGAGCGCGGCGCGCAAGGCGGGGTTGTCCTCCAGACGCAGGTCGCGACGGAACCAGACGATGGCGTAAGACATGCAGACTCGGCAGCGGCAGGTGAGGCCGCGCAGCATAAGCCAGCGGCCGCAACGATGGCGCGATGCCAGCCGCGGAGTCTGTGCGAAGCGTTCGCTGGCGCACCGTCGGTGCCGCGATGTGCGACAGCGATCGCTGCGCGTCATGCCCTGCCAGCCTTACGCGCGCTGGTGCAGCTCCGCGCGCATGGCGCCCAGGCATCGCTGCTGACACATGCGGTGCCGGGCGCTCGTGCGGCCCACATTCCCAATCGACCACTGCTCCCGCTTGGTAGAGCCGCCGCAGATGACCAGCGGCTTACTCGAAGCTACCCACCGAATCGTGCGCCAGATTGTCAAAGCGCGTGTATTCGCCAAAGAACTTGAGCTTGCACGAGCCGGTCGGGCCGCCACGGTGCTTGCCGATGATGATCTCGGCCAGGCCCTTGTCGGGCGAGTTTTCCTTGTTGTAGTAGTCGTCGCGGTAGATGAACACGATCATGTCCGCGTCCTGCTCGATTGCGCCGGATTCGCGCAAATCGGCCATTACCGGGCGCTTGTCGGTCCGCGTTTCCAGCGAGCGATTGAGCTGCGACAACGCAATCACCGGCACGTTGAGTTCCTTGGCCAGGCCCTTGAGCCCACGCGAAATCTCGGAGATTTCGGTCGCGCGGTTTTCGCTGTTGCCCGGCACCGACATCAGCTGCAGGTAGTCGATGACGATCAGGCCCAGGTCGTGTTCGCGCTTGAGCCGGCGGCACTTGGAACGCAGCACTTCCGGCGACACGCCGGGCGTGTCGTCGATGAAGATCTTGGTTTCTTTCAGCATCTTGATCGCGCCGGTGACGCGCGCCCAATCCTCGTCTTCCAGCGCACCGGTGCGCAGGCGTTGAGCATTGATGCGGCCGTTGGAGGAAATCAAGCGCATCGCCAGCTGCGACGCCGACATTTCCATCGAAAACACCGCCACGCCTTTCTTGGACTTGATCGCGGCGTATTCGGCAATGTTCAACGCCAGCGTGGTCTTACCCATCGCCGGACGCGCGGCCAGGATGATCAGATCGGTCGGCTGCAGGCCGGCGGTCATCGCATCGAAATCGGTGTACCCGGTCGGCAGGCCGGTGATGTTGCCGCCGTTTTCGAAGCGGTTGCGCAGCTCTTCGAACGCGTCCTTCAAGGCGCCCGGCATCGCCACGAAGTCTGTGCGCCCACGCGCGCCGGCTTCGGCGATCTTGAACACTGCTTTTTCCGCCGATGCCAGCAGCTCGACGCTCTCGCGGCCTTCTGGCTGGAAGCCATCGTTGACGATGTTGGTGCCCACTTCGATCAGCTGCCGCAACACCGCCTTGTCGCGCACGATTTCCGCGTAGGCGGCGATGTTGGCCGCCGACGGCGTGGTGCTCGCCAGCTCGATCAGATAGGCGCCATCGCCCACCTGCTCCAGCTTGCCCTGCGACTCGAACCACTCGCCCAGCGTGACCGCATCGAACGGGCGATCCTTCTCGGAGAGCTCGCGGATGGCGCGGTAGATCAGACGATGGTCGCGCCGGTAGAAGTCGTTCTCGGTGAGCTGATCGTTGACCTTGTCGAACGCATCCGGCGCCAGCATCAGGCCGCCCAGCACCGCCTGCTCGGCTTCCACCGAATGGGGTGGAACCCGCAGCTGGTCCAGACGCGGCTCGGGACGATCGTAGTCATCCAGATCGCGGTCGCGATTGCGGTTGGAACGGAAGCCGGGACGAGCGGACATGGACGGACAGCCTGACGCGAGGGAGACGGGGGCAGGAAGCATAGTCATCGCCGGCGGCGAGGACCATGCACAACTCTGTGGATAACTGGTGCATAGCCAGTGCACCACAGCCTACGCCGGTGCGGTCTCACTGCCCGCGATGCCCTGCCCCCGTCTAGCCTGCGGGCATGCCGGCCCGGCCCGCGCGCTCAGCGTGTGTGGTGTGCGATCCAGGCCAGGAAGCTGTCGACAAATCCCTGCAGGAACTTGCGGCTGTCGGCATCGGCAATCTGGCCGTCGGCGCCGAACAAGCCATCCTTGTATTGCAGATAGATCTCCGGCTGGCCGAGCACGTGCATGTCCAGGTAGGCCAGCACGCCACGTAGATGCTGCTGCGCCAGCGCGGTGCCGATCGCGCCGACCGAGATCCCCGCGATGGCGGCCGGCTTGCCGGCGAAGGCGCTGTCGCCATATGGCCGCGAGGCGGTGTCGATGGCGTTCTTGAGCACGCCGGGGATCGAGCGGTTGTATTCCGGGGTCACGAACAGCACCGCATCGGCCGCGCGTAATTGCTGCTTGAGGCGGGTGCCTTCGGCCGGGTAATCGCTGTCGCGGTCCTGGTTGTACAGCGGCAGGTCGCCGATCTCCAGGAACTCGAACGTGGCCTTGTCGCCGGCCAGCTGCGCCAGCGCCTGGGCCAGCTGGCGGTTGTAGGACTGCGCGCGCAGGCTGCCGACCAATACCGCAATGGTGTACTTGCTCATGGGGAACGCTCCGTGGGAACCAGCGCCCCACTGTAGGCAGCGTGGCGCGCACACCCGGTGAAGCGCCGCCCGCGCTACGACCGGACGATGGCAGCCCGCTGCGCGCGCCAGTGGTCCTGCCAGGCCTGGAACATCAGCACCGTCCACAGGTGGGTGTGCCACTTGCGCTCGCCGCCATTGAAGTCGCGCCACAGCCCGGCCACGGTATCGGCGGCGAACACGCCTTCGCGCTGCAGCGTGCCGTGTGCCAGCAGATCGTCGGCCCAGCCATGCAGGTCGCCGCGCAGCCACGCACTCACCGGCGCACCGAAGCCACGCTTGCCGCGGTAGACCATCGGCTCGGGCAGATAGCGGCACAGCACGCGCTTGAGCAGGTACTTGCTGACCCCATCGCGGTACTTGAGTGAGAGCGGCAACGACCAGGCGAACTCGGCCACGCGCCAATCCAGCAGCGGCGCGCGCGCCTCCAGCCCCACCGCCATGGTGGTGCGGTCGACCTTGCACAGCAGATCGTCCGGCAGATACGCAGCGAAGTCGGCCAGCATCATCGCGTCGGCCGGCGTGCCCGAGCCATGCAGCGGATCGGCCAGGCTGTAAAAACTGTCTGGCTCGGTCGCGCCCAGCACCACCGCGGCCGGGTCGCGCCAGCGTGAGATGCGGTTGCGGTAGATGTCGCCGATGCCGCGTGCGCCCGCCTCGGCCACCAGTGCCGCCAGCCCGCCGGTGCGCGAGGCTTCGCCGCTCTTGCGCGCTGCCACCGCCATCAGGCGCCGCAGCGGCGCCGGCACCAGCCCGTGCATGCGCCAGTTACGCAGCGCGCGCTGGTAGCGCCCATACCCGAAGAACAGCTCGTCGCCGCCATCGCCGGATAGCGCCACGGTGACGCCACCGCGCGCCAGCCGCGCCACCAGCGCGGTGGGCACCTGCGAGGCGTCGGCGAACGGTTCGTCGAACATGTCCGGCAAGGTCGGCACCACCGCCAGCGCATCGGCGCCGCTGACATACAGCTCGGTGTGATCGGTGTGCAGGTGCGTGGCCACTTCGCGCGCCAGCGGCGCTTCGTCGTGGTGCGAGCCCTCAAAGCCGATGCTGAAGGTGTGCACCGGCTGGTCGCTCTGCGCCTGCATCATCGCGGTGACGATCGACGAATCGGTGCCGCCAGACAGGAACACGCCCACCGGCACGTCGGCCACCATGCGCAACGCCACTGCATCGCGCAGCAGACTATCCAGCTGCTCTTCGGCCTGGGCATCGGTGCCGGTGAATGGCGCGGCCAGCGCACGCTGCATGGCCTCGCGGGCATTCCAGAACGGTTGCTGGGCCTGGTCGGGCCGGTGTGCGGCGGCGCCGGCGGCCACCGCTTGGGCGTCCAGCCGCAGCACCCGCCCGGGCATCAGCTTGAAGGTACGCTCGTGGATGCAGGCCGGCGCCGGGATATAGCCCAGCCGCAACAGCAGGGTGAGCGCATCGCGGTCCACGCCGTTGTCGAAATCCGGGTGCTGCCACAGCGCCTTGAGCTCGGAGCCGAACACCAGCGTGTCACCGGCCCAGCCGTAGTACAGCGGCTTCTTGCCCACGCGGTCACGGGCCAACGACAGGCAATGGTCGCGTTCGTCCCACAGCGCCAGCGCGAACATGCCGTTGCAGCGCGCCAGGGTGTCGTCCAGGCCCCACTCCACCACTGCGGCCAGCAGCACTTCGGTATCCGAATGCCCGCGGAAGCGGTGCCCGAGCGCCGCCAGCGCCGCGCGCAACTGCGCGAAGTTGTAGATCTCGCCGTTGTAGGCCAGCACGTAGCGGCTGTCGGCCGAGCGCATCGGCTGATGGCCGAGCGGAGAGAGATCCAGGATGCTCAGGCGCTGGTGGGCCAGCGCAACGCCGGCCTGCGCATCGCACCAGGTACCGGCATCGTCTGGGCCACGGTGGCGCAAGGCGCCGCCCATCGGCCGCACCAATGCCTCCAGCTGCTCGCCGTGCATGCGCGGTGTTGCCAGCAACAGTCCTGCCAATCCACACATCGTCAGTGCTCCTGCCGGCCGCTCATGCGCTCACCGGCGCAGGCATCGCCACGAAGCCCGGCAGCGCGCGCACCCGCTGCAACCAGCCGTCAATCGCCGACCAACGCTCCAGATCGAAGCCGCCGTCTTCGGCGCAATGGGTATAGGCGAACAACGCGATGTCGGCGATGCCGTAGTCGGCGCCGGTGAACCAGGCATGCTGGCGCAGGTGCTGTTCCATCACCGCCAGCGCCTGCTCGCCGCCCGCGCGCAGCTGCGGCAGCTCGGCTCGGCGTGCGGCATCGCGCGGCGTCCACAGGCTGATGAAGCGCGCTACCGCCACATAGGGCTCATGGCTGTACTGTTCGAAGAACATCCAGCTCAGCGCCTGCGCGCGTTGCCAGGTGTCGGTGGGCAGGTACGGCGTGCCTTCGGCCAGCCAGAACAGGATGGCGTTGGATTCGGTCAGCACGCGGCCGTCGTCGCGTTCCACCATCGGCACCTTGCCGTTGGGATTCTTGGCCAGGTACTCGGGCGTGCGGGTCTCGCCGGAAACGCTATCGACCTCGACCCAGTGGTAGCGGCTGCCGAGCTGCTCCAGCAGCAGACGCACCTTGTAGCAGTTGCCCGAGCTGGACATGCCATGCACGGTCAGGGGGGGACGCATGGTCGAGGTCACGCTGACTCCGCGGCAGCAACGAGGGGCTGGCAGTGTCACAGCCCTTCGCGGCTTTGCAAAGCCCTGCCGCGGGCGTGCACGCGGCCGGACGCATCTGCCAGTCATCCACCTGCCTACTGCCGCCCGCAGCGAAGTAGATGGCCTGCAGCCGCCGCCCTGCCGTCATTGCGGCGCTGAATTAGCTGGATCCATCAACGCCTTGCGAACCGCACGCCGATCAGCGCATCACCCATAACGCGAGCGGCACACCGATCACCGCGATCAGCATGCCCAGCAGCGACGCGGTCAACGCCAGCGCCCCGAACGCACGGGCGCGCCCGCACTGCGCCGCGCCGGCCACGGCCTGCAGCGCGGCAATCGCCCACCACAGCGCACCCAGCAGCAGCACGAACACGTACATCGCCAGTTGCGCCAGTTCCGCCCCGTTGCGCGCGCCGGTCCGCAGCAACGTGACATCGCCAGCGAGCGCCACCAGCCCGGCCAGCAGGCACACCAGCCACGGCAAGGCGCTGCCCAAGGCGGCAGGCAGCACGCGGCCCAGCGACGCGGTGCTGCCCATCCAGCGCAACACCGGCTTCAGCAACACGCCGCCGAGCACGGCCAGCGCATAGAAGCCGACGCCGCCTGCCAGCCGCGCCCACAGTGGCCAGCTCTGCAACAGCATCCAGGCCATCAATGCCGCAGAGACCGCTGCGGTGATCCACGCGCTCCAGCGCAGGCCTGGCTGCTGCGGCATGCGTTGCGCAACGGCATACGGGTCGAACAGCATTCCGCCCAGTCCACCGAGGCGCCACCACACCACGCACCCCAACAGCAGCACGATCAACGCCCCCAGCGCTGCCATCGGCTGCAGCAGTGCGCGCCAGTTGGTCGGCGCGCGCGGCGCCGGCTTTGCCAGATCGTGGTTGAAATACAGCAGGTCGCGCGCACGCTCCATGTCGGCCGCCGCACGCTTGATGCCGTTCGGCGGAATGCGGTCGGACAACCGCTGCCACTCGCCGACGATCTCCAAGGTGCCATCGCGCATGGCCACGGTGCGCGAGAAGCGGAACCACGGGTTGGCCACCTCATCGCGCTGCGCCTTTACCGAGATCGCAGGCGTCACGTGCACGCGCACGGTCTGGCGCGCCAGCCGCGGGCCTTCCAGGGCCAGCGGGCTTTTTCGCGCGGCGCTTGGCAGCGTGTCCATCCAGTCGCTGAGCTGGAACAGCGGGAAGCCGACCTCGTCGCCTTCGTCCTTGGCCCATTCAAGCCGGTAGGACTCGTGGGTGCGCGCCTGCGAGCGATCGTCCGGCTGGGTGAGCGTCGGCTCCTCCTGCTGGGTCAGCGCGGTGTAGTACTGCTGCATGTACTCCAGATAGCGTTCGCCCACCGCCTCGGCACCGTCGGCGTCGAACCGCGCCGCGACCGGATCGCCGTAGCCCTGGCGATACACCGTGTCCACGCTGAAGGTCGCCACGCGCGGCGAATCCCCCATAGCGATATGGATGTCTTCTTCCACCTCAACCTGCGGCACCGTCGGCCGCGGCGCGGGCACCGCGACCAGCTCGGTCTGCCCGGCAACCACCGGCAAGCCGCGCACGAACGGCAGTGGGCGGCGCTGCGCCAGTGGACCTTGCTCGCGGTCGCGGGTGGCATCCACCCATACCTCGCCCTGCGGCAGATGCGCGCGCACCACCACATGATCGAAGGCATACGGGCTTGGCAGGCGGTTTGCCAGACCATGGCCGCGCTCGCTGTGCACCAGCACCGGCTCGGCGCGGATGCCGGCCAGTTGCAGCAGCGCGATCAGCAGCGTGGCCTTGTCCTTGCAGTCGCCGTAGCGGTTACGCAGCGTCACCTCCGGCGCATGCGGGGCGTGCGAGTTCTCGCCCATGTCCAGGCCCACATAGCGGATCTCGCCCTGCACGAAGGCCACTGCGCGCAGCAGCGCGCCCTGAGGATCGGTGTTGCGCAGCTGCAGGCTCTGCACCATGCCGGCGGCCACCTGCGCATCCTTGAACGCGTGCGGGTACAGCTGCAGCGCCCATGCTGCCACCGCGCCCCAGCTGCCGGCGGTCGACACTTCGATCACGCCATAGGGGTCGACATCGTCGGGGGCATCTTTCTCCGGCTGCACCGCGGCAATGTTGCTCGCGGCGATCTCCAGCGTGGTCCCCCGTCGGCACTGCTGACATGCCGGCTAAAGCCCGGCGCGGCGATCTTCCATTGCAACGACAACGTGGAGGGATAGCGCACCCGCACCCGGCGCTCGCCCAAGGGCACGCCGTAGCGCGCATCGAAGACGTCGTAATAGCCCTGGCCAAACACCGGGTTACTGCCGGTGAGGGTCACGCCGTAGTCGACACGGTCACCCACGCGCAGGTCCGGCACGGTGATCGACAGTGTCAGTGCGCCATCGATCAGCCCTTCCTCCAAGCCGCTCTCGCGGCGCAGCCGCGCGTAATGCGCCTGCGTGCGCATGTCGATCCGGCGACCGTCGCGCCAGACCTCCAGGCTGTTGAGCACCAGCTGCTGGTACTGCGGCTGGTAGTCGATCGAGATCTGCCCGGCCTCCTCCAGGTCTTTTTCGCGCCGCACGCTGTAGCTCAGCCGCCGGTACGCCTGCGGCGCGCGGCCGGTCAGATCGATCTGGTCGGACACCAGTTCATAGCGCAAGCCGCTGGTGCCGGCCACCTTGTCCGGCACGGCGTCGGCCACCACCCAGGCCGGCGCGGGCGCCATACGCGGCGCATCACTGGCCTGCGCGGCCGGCACCGCCAGCACCGCAACGACGGCCAGGCACACCCACACTCCCCACCACACGCCACGCAGGCGCTGCATCACATCCTTGCCGATCAAGCACCCACTCCTCGTCAGAACGCATTGAGCCCGGTCAGGGCCCGTCCTACCACCAGTTGATGCACGGTTTCGGTGCCCTCGTAGGTAATCACCGATTCCAGATTCAGCGCATGCCGGATCGCCACGTGCTCGGTGGTGATCCCCGCCGCCCCAAGCAGGTCGCGGCACTCGCGCGCCACATCCAGTGCCATGCGGCAATTATTCCACTTCGCTAGCGAGATCTGTTCCGGGCGCAGCGTGCCGGCCTCCTTCAGCCGCCCTAGTTGCAGCGCCAGCAGCTGCGCGGTGGCGATCCGGCGCGCCATGTCGGCCAGCTTGATCTGCGCGCTTTGCGTGGCCGCCAGGGGCCGACCGAACAGAATGCGTTCGCCGCTGTAAGCCAGCGCCTCGTGCAGGCAGGCGACCGCCGCCCCGATCGCGCCCCAGGCGATGCCGAAGCGCGCCTGGCTCAGGCAGCCCAGCGGCGCCTTCAATCCCAGTGCATCCGGCAAGCGTTGCTGCTCGGGCACGAAGACATCGTCCAGGAACACCGCCGAGGTGACCGAGGCGCGCAGGCTCATCTTGTGGCCGATGTCCTGCGCACGGAAGCCCTCGCTGCGCGTGTCCACCAGAAAGCCACGCACGCCGTCATAGGTATGTGCCCAGATGATTGCCAGGTCCGCGATGCTGCCGTTGGTGATCCACATCTTGGCGCCACGCAGCCGCCAACCGTCACCGTCGCGCACCGCGCGCGTGGTCATCGCCGCCGGGTCCGAACCACCTTGCGCCTCGCTCAAGCCGAAACAGCCGATCACCCGGCCGGCGGCCATCTCCGGCAGCCACTGGCGCCGTTGTGCGTCGCTGCCATAGGCATGGATGGGATACATGCACAGCGACGATTGCACGCTGACAAAGCTGCGCAAGCCGCTATCGCCGCGCTCCAGCTCCTGGCAGATCAGCCCGTACGCCACCGCGCCCAGGCCGGCGCCGCCCTCGCTCACCGGCAGGCTGGCACCCAGCAAGCCCAGCGACGCCAGCTCGGGCACCAGCTCACGCGGGAAGCGCGCGGCATCGAAGGCCTCGCCGATGCCGGGCAGCACCCGCGTATCGGTGAAACGTGCCACCGCATCCTGCACCGCGCGTTCGTCATCGCTGAGCTGCGCACGCACGTCGAACAAGTCATCAGGCCGTACCGGCATTGCGCGCCTCCAGGTGGGATGCGGCGATTATCTGCCAGTTGCGCCGTCCACAGGCGGCCATCCACAGGCGAGCGCTCTGCGCGCGGGCAGCGCCGCGGCGTCCCCATAAACGAGAAGAGCCGGCAATGCCGGCTCTTCTCTCTACTGCGCACCCAACTGCTGGTGCGCGTTGACGCTTACTGACGGGTGCTGCTGCTCGGGCGGTCCACGGCCGACGCGGCCTGCGTCACCAGCTGACCATCCACCACCGGCAGGCGCTCGCTGGCCGGCTTGTCGTTCATGCGCACGGTCTTCTCGAAACCGTCATAGCGGTAGGTCACGTCGTAGCCCACCACGTTGTCGGCATCGCCCAGCGAAATGCGCTCGCCCGGCTTGCTGTCCATGCGCATGGTGGCGGTGGTGCCATCCTGATTGCGGTAGGTCACGTCATAGCCGACCACGCGCGAGGACTGCGAGTTGGCATTTTCGGTATGGCACTGACGCTCGGTGCGGTCGACCACGCGGCCACCCACGTGATTGCGATCGACGCGGTTGCCGACCATGCCGCCGCCCACTGCACCGGCCACGGTGGCGAGCTTGCGGCCGTTGCCGCCGCCCACCTGGTTACCCAGCAGACCGCCGATCACGGCACCGGCCACCGTGCCGCCGACGTTGCCGTCGCGTTCGGGCAGGCGCTCCTGCACCACCACGTCGCGGCAGACTTCGCGCGGCGAGGAGCTGGTGGTGGTTTCGCGAATGGCGTTGCTGTTGATGACCTGCGCGTACTGCGGCTCGCGCTCGGTGATCGGTGCAACCTTCACCACATCGGCATATTCCAGGCCGCGCGGTGCGGGCTCGCCGTTGGCGACGAAATCACCCGAGGACGGGCGGTTATTCATGAAGGCAGCCGTGGCCACGCCTCCGACCAGCAACGCTCCAGCAGCGACCAGTATAGTTGTCGTATTGCTCTTCATGACCAGCTCCGTGCGGACACGCCGCGTTGTTGACGGCGTGATTCCAGCACGGGAACCCTGAACAAAAACGCCCTCGCTCATGAATGCCGCAGTTAAGTTCAGCTAGCGGTTACTTCATGCATCGCTAATAGCAGGAGCCTGCGCATGCGTAATCCACTGACTTCACGCGCCCTGGACTGGGCCAGCAAGCTGCGATATCCCACCTTGTTCAAGCTGGCGGCCGCCCTGTTCCTGGTCGACATGGTGGTGCCTGATCCCATTCCGTTCCTGGACGAACTGCTGTTCGGCCTGAGCACCTTGCTGCTGGCCAACTGGAAGACGCGCAAGGTGCCACTGCCTGCACCGGTGCGGCGCGACTGATGCGGTTGATCGACAGCCACTGCCATCTGGACGCAAGCGAGTTCGACGCCGACCGCGCCGCGGTGATTGCGCGGGCACAGGCCGCCGGCGTCATGCAGCAGGTGGTGCCGGCGATCACCGCCGCCAGCTGGCCAGGCCTGCGTGAAGCCTGCGCGCTGGCACCGGGCCTGCATCCCGCGTACGGGCTGCACCCGATCTTTCTGGACCAGCATCGTCCTGAACATCTGGAATTGCTGGCCGAGTGGATTGCGCGCGAGCGCCCGTGCGCCATCGGCGAATGCGGCCTGGATTTCTTTCTCGACGGCCTGGATGCGCAGACCCAGCGGCACTACTTCGATGGCCAGCTACAGCTCGCCAAGCGCTTCGATCTGCCGCTGATCGTGCATGCGCGCCGCGCCGTCGAGGAGGTCATTGCGCGCATCAAGGCGGTAGGCGGCATCCGCGGCGTGGTGCACAGCTTTGCCGGCAGCCCGGAACAGGCACAGCAATTGTGGAAGCTGGATTTCATGATCGGCCTTGGCGGGCCGGTCACCTATCCGCGCGCCAATCGCCTGCGCGGCTTGGCCGCGCAGATGCCGCTGCAGCATCTGCTGCTGGAAACCGATGCGCCCGACCAGCCGGACGCGGGGATTCGCGGGCAACGCAACGAACCGGCGCGTCTGCGCACCGTGCTGGACTGCATTGCGCAGCTACGCGGCGAGCCGGCCGAAGCGATCGCGGCGCAAACCAGCGCCAACGCGCGGCGGCTGTTCGGCTTGCAGGCCTGACGGCGTGCGCTAGCACGCCATCACTGGCAGACCAGCGGCCAGACGCTACGACGACGCCGCATCCGTCGTGGCAGGCAACGCTGCCGCGCTCTTGGGCTTGAGCAACATCTCAAGCGCTTTCCCGACCGCGACGAACGCGAACGTGCCGGTGATGTGGGTGGCCGCGCCCAGCCCGGCACCACAGTCCAGCTTGAGCGCGGCATCGGCGCCCAGTTGCGGACGAATGCCGCAAACGCTGCCATCGGCTTGCGGGTACTTCACGTTCTCCAGCGAATACACCGCCGGTACGCCGAAGTAGCGCTTGGCGCTTTTCGGAAAGTTGAAGTCGCTGCGCAGCTTCTTGCGGATCAGTGCCAGCATCGCGTCGTGCTCGGTGCGCGAGACATCGCGTACACGCACCAGGGTCGGGTCGGTACGCCCGCCCGCCGCGCCCACCGTCAGCAGCGGCAGCTTGCGACGCCGGCACCAGGCGATGGTTTCGACTTTCACGCGAAAACTGTCGCAGGCATCGATCACCAGATCGAAGCCCTCGCCCAGCAGGCTCTCGATATTGCCGGCGGTAAGAAATGACTCCACCGCATCGGCCTCGATCTCCGGATTAATTGCCACGCAGCGCTCGGCCATTGCGCGCGCCTTGTTGCGCCCGTACTGGCCGGCCAGCGCCGGGAGCTGCCGATTGGTGTTGGACACACATAGATCGTCGGCATCGATCAGCCGCAGATGGCCCACGCCGGTGCGGGCCAGCGCCTCCACCACCCACGAGCCCACCCCGCCCATGCCCACTACCGCGATCCGGCACTCGGCCAGCCGCTCCACCGTGCCAACTCCGTACAGCCGGTCGATACCGGCAAAGCGTTCACGCCATTGTGCTTTCATCGGCCTATTTTACGCGCCCCATCCACGGCGCGCTCACCTGGAGCAGCCATGTCCGCACCGCCTCCCGCGCAATCCCATGCGGCACGCTATGGGTTCGTTCTCGTGCTGGGCGTGCTGCTCGGCCTGGTCTGCACGGTGATGGTGGCGCGCACGCTGCAGGCACGGCGCGCCCCGGTGCCAGACAGCCTGATGCAGATCATGGACCATCAACTGCGCGCCCTGCCCGGCCCATCCGGCAGCAGCTGTGAACCAGCCAGACAACGCGCGCGGCTACAGACACTGCAGCTGTTGGCCACTGACCTGGAGCCGGTGTTCGGCGACCTGGGCGAAGACCGGCGCTTTGGCGAACACGCGCAGGCACTGCGTGCTGCGATCGCTGCGCCACTGCACGCGCCAAACCTTGATTGCGCTGTGCTGGCACAGGCGCGGACGCAGATTTCCGAGGCCTGTGAGGCCTGCCACCGTGACTTTCGATGAAGGCCTCGCTCGGGTTTCGTTAAGCCTGGAGTGATCCAGTTGGCAGGCCGTTCACCTGGACCATCACAGGATGACGTCGCCGCGGCCCCGACCGCCTACTGAATCCCTGGAGAGACCTCATGAAGACCCGACTGCTCGTCATTGGCCTGGCCGCCACCGCAACCCTGGTCGGCTGCGCCACCTCCCAGCCGCAGTACGGCAGCTATCGCGGCGACCGCGGCTACGACCAGGGCGGCTACTCGCAGCAGAACCGCTGCTTGGATTGCGGCATCGTCACCCGCATCGATGAGGTTGGCCCCACCCGCAGCGCTCCGACCGGCACCGGCGCGGTGCTCGGCGGCATTGTCGGCGCGGTCGCTGGACGCCAGATCTCCAAGGAGACCGGCGGCAGCAAGGGCAACAAGAACGTGTCTGCCGTTGCCGGCGCCGCTGCAGGCGCCCTGGCCGGCAACGCGATCCAGAACAACGTCACCAGCGAGAGCTACGACGTGCAGGTGCGCATGGACGATGGCCGCGTGATCATGGTCAACCAGCGCGACCTGGCCGGCGTGCGCGAAAACGCCTATGTGCGCGTGGTCAACGGCAAGGTCGTGCTGCGCTAAGCGCACGCCGCTTCAAACCGGAGTGATCAGAAAGGCCCGGCAACGGGCCTTTCTGCCGTCTGCGCGACGCCTGTGCTCAGACCACCTGCACCGCGTCGGCCTGCAGGCCCTTCTGGCCTTGCACGACGGTAAAGCTGACCTTCTGACCTTCCTTGAGGCTCTTAAAGCCCTGGATCTGGATCGCGCGGAAATGCACGAACACATCCTCGCCATTTTCGCGGCTGATGAAGCCGAAGCCCTTGGCATCGTTGAACCACTTCACGACACCATTTTCGCGTTCGATGTTGGACATCTCGACTGACTCCCTACGACACTATGTATGGAATTGGCGGCGGTGGCTGGTTGCAAGGAGGAAGCGAGGTACAAGGATGTAGCGGATCGGTCGATCTACCGCATCAGGCCACGATTCACTGTGACCCCGGCAAACAGCTGCGGCTGCAACTTAACCCGCACAAAACGAAATTTCAAGCACCCCTTGCGCATTTTTGTCAACCCTGAAATAGGACATTTTTAGACCATCATGGACACCACCGTCGTCTACTACATTTTGGCCGGCGTGCTGGTCCTGGTCGGGCTTGCCGGGGTGATCCTGCCGGCCTTGCCCGGGTTGCCGCTGGTGTTTGCCGGCCTGTTGCTGGCGGCCTGGGCGGACGGCTTCGCGCATGTGGGATGGGTCGCGCTGGTGGTGCTGGGCGTCATGACGGCGCTGTCCTTCCTGATCGACTTTCTGGCCACGGTGTACGGCGCGCAGCGGGTCGGCGCCAGCAAGCTGGCGCTGTGGGGCTCGGTGATCGGCGCCATTGCCGGAATTTTCTTCATGCCGATCGGACTGTTCGTGGGCCCCTTTGCTGGCGCGTGGATCGGCGAGTACTGGCAGACCCGCAAGACCGGTCAGGCCACCAAGGTGGGGATCGGCACCTGGCTGGGCATCGTATTCGGCACTGCCACCAAGCTGGCGCTGGGCATGTGCATGCTGGGCGTGTTCGCGATCGCCTGGTTTTTCTGAGGCGACAACAACCGCAGGCCGGCAACCGCGCGCGCACCATTGGCCCCGCGGCGGCGGCAGTCGCGTCCGACTTGTTATGCCGCCGTGTACACATGGCTTATGCAGACGCGACCGTTATCCTGCGTCCTTCTGCGCCTGTGTGGCGCCTCCACCTCGGCCAGCACCCATGTCCAAGCACCGTACCCGTCCCCTAATGCTAATCGCCCTGGCCGCTGCGCCGCTGGCGCATGGGCAGGAAATCGCTCCACAGCCAGCATCGCCGCAGGCCTGTACCTCCGTGACTTCGGATGCCGCGCGTCTGGCGTGCTACGACCAGGCGCTGGGATATACCCCGCAGGCCGTGCAGGAGGCAGATGCCGCCGCGCAGTTGGCCAAGCAGGCCGCCAAATCGGAAGACACCCGCAAGATCAGCCGCGTGGGCGATTTCTTCCGCGCCGACGGCCAGGACCAGCCGAAGGAAGAAGCGGTCGCCAATGCCGGCCGCGGCTCGCTGCTGGACCGCCGCTGGGAGCTGGCCAAGGATTCCAAGCTGGGCACCTTTCAGCTGCGTGGCTACAAGCCGGTCTACCTGTTGCCGGCATTCTGGACCAGCGACACCAACCGCACGCCGCAGTCGCCGAACCCAGCCAACTCGGTCAGCACGCCACAGCAACTGGACAGCGCCGAGTTGAAGTTCCAGCTGAGCTTCAAGACCAAGGTGGTTGAGGATCTGTTCGGCGACAACGGCGATATCTGGATGGGCTATACCCAGAGCTCGCGCTGGCAGGCCTATAACTCCGATGCCTCGCGCCCGTTCCGCGAGACCAATTACGAGCCGGAAGCGATGCTGGTGTTTCGCAACAACTACAGCATCTTCGGCTGGAAAGGCCGCATGAGCGGCATCAGCATCAATCACATGTCCAACGGCCGCGAAGACCCGCTGTCGCGTTCCTGGAACCGGGTGATCCTCAACATCGGCCTGGATCGCGAAAACTGGGCGCTGACCTTGCGCCCGTGGTTCCGTATCAAGGAAGACCGTGCCGACGACAATAATCCGGATATTGAGGATTACATGGGCCGCGGCGACGCCACCCTGGTCTATAACAAGGATGGCCACGAATTCGCCTTGATTGCCCGGCATTCGCTGCGTGGCGGCGACCGCTCGCACGGCTCGGTGCAACTGGATTACGGCTTCCCGATCACCAACCTGTTGCGCGGCCACGTGCAGGTGTTCGATGGCTACGGCGAGAGCCTGATCGACTACAACCACAAGGCCACCTATGTGGGCGTGGGCGTGTCGTTGCTGGAATGGTTCTGATGCGTCGGCCGCAGGGATGCACGCAGGCCCGTCAACGCCAGCGGTAAATCCTGGAGGCCGATGTTGTCGCAGCAGCGACGGCACAATCAGTTGCCATGAGAAAAGCCGGCATCGCTGCCGGCTTTTTCAATTCAGATGTTTCAGCGCAGCAGGAGCAGAAAAGTCTGCAGGCCGGCGCGTTGCCACCGCCTCAGACGTCGAAGAAATCGACCTTGCCGTCCTTGAGCGTGTAGTAGGCGCCGACCACACGGCAGCTACCGCCCCGCAGCGGTTCCAGCAATGCCGGCTCGGAGGCACCACGCAGGCGGTCCACGGTGCGCTTGACGTTTGCCTTCACCGATGCCGACAGCAGGTCTTCACCGCCCTTGCTCTTTGCCGTCAGCACGGCCGGGACGATGGGTTCGATCATCGCGCCAATTGCGCCGGGGAAGAACGCGTTCTGCTCGACCACCGACACCGCCGCCGCCACCGCGCCGCAGCTTTCATGCCCCATTACCACCACCAACGGCACGCCGAGCTGGCTCACTGCATATTCGATTGAGCCCAGCGCGGTGGTGTCTACCGTGTTGCCGGCATTGCGCACGATGAACATTTCGCCCAGGCCGCGGCCGAACAGGAGCTCCGGCGGCACGCGCGAATCCGAGCACGACACCAGGATCACGAACGGGGTCTGCCCAAGCGCAAGATCCAGGCGGCGCTTGCCGTCGGATATCACCTTCTTGGGGCGGTTCTCGACGAACGCCTTGTTGCCGTCACGCAGCACCTGCAGGGCCTGTTCGGCGGTGAGGTCGGTCTTCTTGCTGGGCGCGGCGCGCAGCGAGAACGGCAACGAGGCAGCGGCAGCAGCCACCGGTGCGCAACATGCGCATTGCAACAGTTTGCGACGCGATACGGACTGCAACATGGTAGAGCCCCTGTTCTCTGGTGTGTCTCGCGATCGTACACCCTGGTAGGCATAACCATACGGACTCAACTGTAACTATCGACACATCGCTTCGCTTGCGCGTCGCACGTTCAGGTCCAGTCGGTCAGGCCCTCGCGCCGGTAGGTCTCCCGGAAGGCAGGCCGCGCCTTCATCCGCTGGGCATGCGCGTGCAAGGCGGGCCAGGTATCCGTGGGTTTGGGCATATTGCGCGACCAGCGCATCAGCATGGTCAGCAGGAAATCGGCCGCCGACAGCGTGTCGCCCAGCAGATACGGGCCGTGCGCCTGCAGGTGCGCGTCCACCTGCGCCCAGGCCGCCTCCAGCTTCTGCCGGGCCTGCGCTTGCGCCGCATCGACCTGCTCAGCGCCGGCCGGCTCGTCCGGGTAGAACCAGGCGCGATACGCCGGCTGCAAGGTGTTGGCGCAGAAGAACATCCACTGGTAGTACGCCGCACGTGCCGGCGTTCCCGGCGGCGGTGCCAAGCCCGCCTGCGGGTGCAGGTCGGCCAGGTGCAGCACGATGGCCGCCGCTTCGGTCAGCACCTGCCCCTCCAGCACCAGGGTCGGCACCACGCCGGCCGGGTTGAGCGCGAGATACGCGGGGGATTTCTGCTCGCACCGGTCGAAGTCCAGTGGATGCAGCACATGCGGCACCTGCAGTTCGATCAACATCCAGTGCACGACCAGGGCGGCGGTGCTGGGGGCGTGGTACAGCGTCGTGGTCATGCAGGCTCCCTCATTAGGTGGGACAGGACTAGTTGGTACAGGAACGCAAACAGGCAAGCTTGTGCGGTTCACAGCGATTGACATCGCTCTGCTGGGTGCAATCGAACACCTGCGCCATGCAATTGGCCCGCTGCGCCGGATTCTGGGTTGCGTCGCAGCTCTTTCCGCGCGGTGCAACCGCCATGCGGCAACTGCTTTCGCTTGGCCGGTCGGCGTTGCACTGCGCGGCGCTGCGGTTGCACTGCGCGATGCAGCGCTCCATCACCGAGGGGCCGTCAAAGCGCGTCGTGGTGTCGCTGGGCTTGAGCGGCTTTTTCTCGGCAAACGGCACCGGCGCGGTGGGCTGCGGCGCGTAGTTGCCGGAAGGAAACAGCACGGTGGGCTGGGTCTTTTGCTGCGCTGCCAGCGGCAGGCTGGCGCACACCAAGACGGCAAGGCAGATAAGGCGGAGCATTCCTGTTCTCCTGAGGGTGCTGGCATGTGCACCCCGAGCATAGCCCGTTCCTGTTGGGCCGTCCTGCCACGTAAGACACGCATGCAGGCATCTTTTTTCCAGCGCACAAACACCGCGTGCGAATGACAGATATACGCGGTGCCCAAACTGAAAACGGCGACGCAGTGGGTGTGCGTCGCCGTTCCAGGTTTGCTTATTCCACCACTACCGGAATCTTGCCGATGCGCGACTGCCATAGCCGCGGGCCGGTCTTGTGCACCGATTCGCCGGTGGAATCCACCGCCACCGTCACCGGCATGTCCTTGACCTCGAATTCGTAGATCGCCTCCATGCCGAGGTCTTCGAAGGCCAGCACGCGTGCGGCCTTGATCGCCTTGGACACCAGGTACGCCGAGCCGCCGACCGCCATCAGGTACACGGCCTTGTTGTCGCGGATGGCGTCGATCGCCGCATCGCCACGCTCGGACTTGCCGACCATGCCCAGCAGCCCGGTTTGTTCGAGCATCTGGCGGGTGAACTTGTCCATGCGCGTGGCGGTGGTCGGGCCGGCCGGGCCCACGACTTCGTCGCGCACCGGGTCGACCGGGCCAACGTAATAGATGAAGCGGTTGGTGAAGTCGACCGGCAAGGTCTCGCCGCGGTTGAGCATGTCGATCATGCGCTTGTGTGCAGCATCGCGGCCGGTGAGCAGCTTGCCGTTGAGCAGCACCACTTCGCCCGGCTTGAAGCTGGCCACTTCTTCGCGGGTGATGGTGTCCAGGTTGACCCGGCGCGCGTTGGTCGGGTTGTAGGTGAGCTTGGGCCAGTCTTCCAGCGACGGCGGGTCCAGCATCACCGGGCCGCTGCCATCCAGGGTGAAGTGCGCATGGCGGGTGGCCGCGCAGTTCGGGATCAGCGCCACCGGCAGGTTGGCGGCATGGGTCGGGTAGTCCTTGACCTTGATGTCCAGCACCGTGGTCAGGCCGCCCAGCCCCTGGGCGCCGATGCCCAGCGCGTTGACCTTTTCGTACAGCTCCAGGCGCAATTCTTCGGCGCGATTGGAGGCGCCACGGGCCTGCAGGTCGACGATGTCGATCGGCTCCATCAGCGCTTCCTTGGCCAGCAGCATGGCCTTTTCGGCGGTACCGCCAATGCCGATGCCGAGCATGCCCGGCGGGCACCAGCCGGCGCCCATGGTCGGCACGGTCTTGAGCACCCAATCGACGATGGAATCGGAGGGATTGAGCATGGCGAACTTGCTCTTGGCCTCCGAGCCGCCGCCCTTGGCCGCCACGATCACCTCAAGATGTTCGCCCGGCACGATCTTGGTGTTGACCACCGCCGGGGTGTTGTCCTTCGTGTTGGCGCGCTTGCCGGCCGGGTCGGCCAGCACGCTGGCGCGCAGCTTGTTGTCCGGGTGGTTGTAGGCGCGGCGCACGCCCTCGTTGACCATGTCTTCCACGCCCATCGTGGCGTCGTCCCAGCGCACGTTCATGCCGATTTCCAGGAACACGGTCACGATGCCGGTGTCCTGGCAGATCGGGCGGTGGCCTTCGGCGCACATGCGCGAGTTGATCAGGATCTGCGCGATGGCGTCCTTGGCGGCCGGCGATTCTTCGCGCTCATAGGCAGCGGACAGATTCTTGATGTAGTCGACCGGGTGGTAGTAGCTGATGTACTGCAGCGCATCGGCGACGGACTGGATGAGGTCTTCCTGCTTGATCGAGGTCACGGCTGGCTCTACGGCTGGCGGGGGTGCAATCCGGCCATTTTAGAGCAAACCGCCGGCCAGGCCGGCGCAGCCAGGAGAAGGCAGCGTTGCACGCGGCGATCACGTGGCGCGTGGCGCGTGGACGCGTGGGCACTCGCGGCGCCGCGCTTGATCGCGGGCACGGGCGGGCAACGTACAACCGCCCTGCTCCGCTGTGGCGCCCCAACACCCCCAGCGCACGCGGCCCCCGGCACACTATGCCCATGTCAGCATCCCGACCCGGCGCCAGCGCGCCCGCCCCCCGTACCGGCCCCACCCTGCGCGAGCGCTTCGACGCGCTGCGCAACCTGCCGCCCTTCCTGCGCCAGATCTGGCAGACCAGCCGCTGGTTGAGCGCCAGCAGCATCGGCCTGCGCGTGCTGCGCGCGCTGATGCCGATCGCCACGTTGTACATCGGCAAGCTGATCATCGACGAGGCGATCCACTTGGTGGGCCAACCGCCGGCATTCGATTCGTTGACCCAGGCATTGGCCAGCGGCCGGCTCAACCGGCTGCTGGAGTTGCTGGCGCTGGAACTGGCGCTGGCGATCGGCTCGGACCTGCTCGGCCGCCTGGTCGGCTACGCCGATGCCTTGCTGTCGGAGTTGTTCAACAACGCGGCCAGCGTGCGGCTGATGGAACACGCCGCGCAGCTGGATCTGGAGGATTTCGAAGACCCCGACCGGCAGGACAAGCTGGATCGCGCACGCCGCCAGACCATGAACCGCATGAACCTGATGAGCCAGTTGTTCGGCCAGGTGCAGGATGCGATCACCGTGGCCAGCCTGGCGGTTGGCCTGCTGGTGTATGCGCCCTGGTTGATCGTGCTGCTGGCCATTGCGTTGATTCCGGCCTTCATCGGCGAGGCGCATTTCAATGCGCTGGGCTATTCGCTCAACTTCCAGTGGACCCCGGAGCGCCGCCAGCTCGACTACCTGCGCCAGGTTGGTGCCAGCGTCGAAACCGCCAAGGAAGTGAAGATCCTCAACCTGCACCGGTTTCTGATTACGCGCTACCGCCGGCTGGCCGACAAGTTCTTCCAGGCCAATCGCGCGCTGGCGCGCAAGCGCGCGCTGTGGGGCGCGCTGCTGGCGGCACTGGGCACGCTGGGCTATTACGCGGCCTATGGCTACATCGCCTGGCGCACGGTGCGCGGCGATTTCAGCATCGGCGATCTGACCTTCCTGGCCGGCAGCTTCCTGCGCCTGCGGCAATTACTGGAGGGCCTGTTGATCGGGTTTTCGCAGGTCGCCGGGCAAGCCTTGTATCTGGACGATCTGTATTCGTTCTTCAACATTGTGCCGGAGATCCGCTCGCGCCCGAACGCGCTGCCGGTGCCGCGGCCGATCCGCCAGGGCTTCGTGTTCGAGGACGTGGGCTTCCGGCACCCGGAGGCCGAACACTGGACGATGCGGCATCTGAATTTCGAGCTGCGCGCCGGCGAAGTGCTGGCCCTGGTCGGCGAAAACGGCGCCGGCAAAACGACTTTGGTGAAACTGCTGGCGCGGCTGTACGACCCGGACGAAGGCCGCATCCTGCTCGACGGCCACGACCTGCGCGATTACGACCTGGACGATGTGCGCGCCAATCTGGGCGTGATCTTCCAGGACTTCGTGCGCTACCACCTGAGCATCGGCGAGAACATCGGTGTGGGCCAGGTGGATGCGATGGACGACACCGATCGCATCCGCACCGCCGCGCAACGCGCGATGGCCACCGAGCTGATCGACAGCCTGCCCGATGGCTACAACCAACTGGTGGGGCGGCGCTTCAAGAACAGCGTGGACCTGTCGGGCGGGCAGTGGCAGAAGATCGCCATCGCGCGCGCCTACATGCGCGATGCGCAGCTGATGATCCTGGACGAGCCCACCGCCGCACTGGATGCGCGCAGCGAGTTCGAGGTGTTCCAGCGTTTCAAGGAACTATCAGACAACCGCACCGCGGTGCTGATCTCGCACCGTTTTTCCAGCGTACGCATGGCCGACCGCATCCTGGTACTGGCCGATGGCCGCATCGAAGCAAGCGGGACCCACGCCGAACTGATGGCACAAGGCGGGCGCTATGCGGAGCTGTTCGAGCTGCAGGCGGCGGGGTATCGGTGATTGGGGCGGGAATCGGGAATGGGGATTCGGGAATGGGTAGACGCAGCTTCCCGCGGCTGAGAGGGACTGAGCGTGCTGATCCAACATGCCCGGCCCACTCGCTCACTGCACCGACTCCCGATTCCCGATTCCCAACTCCCGGCCAAATGAGAGTTCATCTCATTTGGCCAGCTTGAGGTAGAATCGGCGGGCACTCTTCACTACGACACTAAACGGCATGTCTTCCGCTTTCGGCGCCGAAATGGTGCTTGAGGTCCGCCACTGGACCGACGCCTACTTCAGCTTCACCACCACCCGCGATGCCGGCTTCCGGTTCGAGAATGGTCAGTTCGTGATGATCGGCCTGGAGACCGAGACGCGGCCGCTGCTGCGCGCCTACTCCATTGCCAGCGCCAACTGGGAAGAACACCTGGAATTCTTCAGCATCAAGGTGCAGGACGGCCCGCTCACCTCGCGCCTGCAGCACATCCAGCCGGGCGACAAGGTCCTGGTGGGCAAGAAGCCCACCGGCACGCTGCTGATCAGCGACCTGCATCCGGGCCGCAACCTGTACCTGTTGGGCACCGGCACCGGCCTGGCGCCGTGGCTGTCGATCATCAAGGACCCGGAAACCTACGAACGCTTCGACAAGGTGATCCTCACCCACGGCGTGCGCTTCGAAAAAGACCTGGCCTACCGCGATTATTTCGAGCGCGAGCTGCCGCAGCATGAATTTTTGGGCGAGCTCCTGCACGACAAGCTGCTGTATTACCCGGCAGTCACGCGTGAGGCGTTCGCCAACCAGGGCCGCCTGACCGAGCTGATGGCCGACGGCCGCATGCAGCAGACGCTGGGGTTGCCGGCGCTGGATCCGGCCAACGACCGCTTCATGATCTGCGGCAGCCCGCAGATGCTGGCCGACCTGCGCACCCTGCTCGACGCACGGGGTTTCGAAACTTCGCCACGCATCGGCACCCCCGGACATTACGTGTTCGAGCGCGCGTTCGTCGAGAAGTAAGGGCAACCACGCGAAGACCTCGCGCGGTGCGGCGTTTTATCTGGCTGCTGCGCGAGCAAGTCGCATCGTCACAGGAGCGCACCCGGGCGCGATGGGGCGTTCCCGGTAACGCTTCATCGCGCCCGAGGGCGCTCCTACGGTAGGCCGCAACTTACCGACTCACGCACCGAGCGCGCGCTCGATATCCGCCGCCAGCGCCTCCGGTTTGGTGGTCGGCGCATAGCGCTCCAAAACACCGCCGTCGCGGCCGATCAGGAATTTGGTGAAATTCCACTTGATCGCTTCCGAGCCCAGCACGCCGCGTTTTTCGTGTTTGAGCCATTGCCACAGTGGGTGGGCACCGCTGCCATTGACCTCGACCTTGGCCGCGAGCGGAAAATCCACCGCGTAGTCCAGCGAGCAGAACTGGCGGATGTCCGCCGCCTCTCCAGGCTCCTGATGACCGAACTGATCGCAGGGAAACCCGATCACCACCAGCCCGCGGTCGCGGTAGCGCTGCCACAGCGCCTGCAGGCCAGCGTACTGCGGCGTAAAACCGCATTTAGAGGCCACGTTGACCACGAGCACCACCTTGCCGGCGTACTCGGCCAGCGACTGGGGTTGACCGTCCAGGGCGGTGAACTGGTAGGTGGAGAGCGTGGTCATCGGCAGGTCCGCAACGGAAACCGCAAGCCTAACGCAGCGCAGCCCACAGCCAGGAAATGGCCCACCTCGATGTCTCGCCACGCTCGCGTCTGCCTGGCGGCCATGCCTTTTGTCACACGCCTGTCCCGGCCGGCTGCGCTAGCCTCGGCGGTTCGCACTTTGGAGTAACGCTCTTGACCACCCGTCTTGCCTTTGCCCTGGCCGCTTCCCTGGGACTTGCCATGCCGTCCTACAGCATCGCCGCACCCGCCGCCGCCCAGGCGACCGCGACCGCCAACCCGTTCTTTGCCGACAGCACGCTGCCGCTGCACTACCCGCAGTTCGACAAGATCAAGGACAGCGACTTTGCGCCTGCCTTCGATGCCGGCATGGCCGCGCAGTTGAAGGAAGTGGACGCGATCGCCAACCAGAAGGCCAAGCCGACCTTCGACAACACCATCATTGCGCTGGAAAAGAGCGGCGCCACGCTGGATCGCGCCACCACGGTGTTCTTCAACCTGGTAGGCGCCGACACCAACGATGCGCGCAAGAAACTGCAGGCCGACTACTCGGCCAAGTTTGCCGCGCACCGCGACGCAATCTCGCTCAACGGCAAGCTGTTCGCGCGCATCCAGACCCTGTACGACCAGCGCAGCAAGCTCGGCCTGGATGCGCAAGGCGTGCGCCTGGTCGAGAAGTACTACAGCGATTTCGTGCGCGATGGCGCCAAGCTGTCCGATGCCGACAAGACCACGCTCAAGGCCATGAACGCCGAGCTGGCCAACCTGGGCACCACCTTCAGCCAGAACGTGCTGGCCGAGGTCAACGCCGCGGCCGTGGTGGTGGATGACGTCAAGCAGCTCGATGGCCTGTCTGACGAACAGATCGCCGCCGCTGCCGAAGCCGCCAAGGCGCGCAAGCTCGACGGCAAATACGTGATCGCCCTGCTCAACACCACCGGCCAGCCGCCGCTGACCCAGCTCAAGAACCGCGAGCTGCGCAAGAAGATCTACGCCGCCTCGGTGTCGCGTGGCAGCCATGGTGGCCAGTACGACAACACCGCCCTGGTCTCGCGCATCATGACCCTGCGTGCCAACAAGGCCAAGCTGCTGGGATTCCCCACGTACGCTGCGTATTCGCTTGAAAACCAGACTGCCAAGACGCCTGAAGCGGTCAACGCGATGCTCGGCAAACTGGCACCGGCCGCGGTGGCCAACGCCAAGCGCGAAGCCGCCGACCTGCAGGCGATGATCGACAAGGAACAAAAGGCCGCACGCAAGCCGACCTTCAAGCTGGAAGCCTGGGATTGGGCGTACTACAGCGAGAAAGTGCGCCAGGCCAAGTACAACTTCGACGAGTCGCAGCTCAAGCCGTATTTCGAGCTGAAGAACGTGCTGGAAAACGGCGTGTTCTATGCGGCCAACCAGGAATACGGCCTGACCTTCAAGCAACGCACCGACCTGCCGACCTACCGCGACGACATCACCGTCTATGACGTGTTCGACGCCGACGGCAAGCAGCTGGCGATCTTCATTGCCGACATGTATGCGCGCGAATCCAAGCGCGGTGGCGCCTGGATGAACTCCTACGTTTCGCAGTCGGAGCTGACCGGTTTCAAGCCGGTGGTGGCCAACCACCTCAACATCCCCAAGCCGCCGGCCGGCCAGCCGACGCTGCTGACCTGGGATGAGGTGACCACCATGTTCCATGAGTTCGGCCATGCCTTGCACGGCATGTTCTCGGACGTGAAATACCCGTATTTCTCCGGCACCAGCGTGCCGCGTGACTTCGTCGAGTTTCCCTCGCAGGTCAACGAGATGTGGGCCGACGAGCCGTCGATCCTGAAGAACTACGCCAAGCATTATCAGAACGGCACGCCGATGCCGCAGGCATTGCTGGACAAGGTGATTGCCGCGTCCAAGTTCAACCAGGGCTTTGCCACTACCGAGTATCTGGGTGCGGCCATGCTCGACCAGAACTGGCACCAGATCAGCGCCAACCAGGTGCCGGACGCCGCAGGCGTGATGGCGTTCGAAGCCAAGGCGCTGGCCGATGACGGCATCGCCTACCCGCCGGTGCCGCCGCGCTACAAGACCCCGTATTTCAGCCACATCATGGGCGGCTATGCGGCCGGCTACTACGCCTATATCTGGTCCGAAGTGCTGGATGCCAACACGCAGCAGTGGTTCAAGCAGCACGGCGGATTGAGCCGCGCCAACGGCGACCGCTTCCGTCAGACCCTGCTTTCGCGCGGCGGTAGCGTGGATGCGATGGAGTTGTTCCAGAACTTCGCCGGGCATGCGCCGCAGATCGAGCCCTTGCTGGAGAAGCGCGGCCTCAGCGCACAGGGTGGCGACGGCGCCACGCCGGAAGCGCCGCAGTCCAAGCCGTAACGGCTTGAGATTCGGTTGAGAGCAACTATCAAAACGACTGCGCAGCCGCCAGGCGGGCGCGGCCGGTGCTCGGAATCGGCATGTGCCCACGTACACTCCGGTTCCTCCGCGCCGTCCGCACCCACCTGACGGCTGCTCGCTACGTTTTTGTTAGCCGCTCTAAAAACAATGCCGCCTGGTACTGCCAGGCGGCATTGTCGTTTGAAGCCCGCAAGCAGCGATTACTGTTCGACTGCGTCCACGCCGGCGAGCAATTTCTTCAGCAGTTTCTCAAGGCGCACCTGCTCGGCCTCGCTGATCTGCGCGGTCTCCGCATCCAGCAAGGTGCAGGCCTCCGGCAACAGCCGATCGATCAATGCCAGCCCAGCCGGCGAGAGCGTCAAGGTGATCTTGCGGCGGTCGTCCGGGCTGCTGGCGCGCGCAATCAGCCCTTTCTCGTGCAATTGATCGGTCAGCCGGGTGATGTTGGCCGGCTTCTCACTGGCCGCCTCTGCCACTTCGGTTGGCGTGATTGCCTGCCCCGGCGTCCCATACAACATCATCAGGATTTCGTACTCCGGCGGGCTGATGCCATGCGGCTTGAGCCGCACGCAGGCCTGGGTGTGCAGCCGCTTGTAGAGGTGCTTGATCAGCCGCACCAGGACGGCCGGCTCCCGGGGAAAAGGCGGGTAACGCTCGCAAGTGTGGTCGACGCGTTTAGCGGTTGGATCAAAGCTACTCATGGCACCGTTGATTACATTACTGAATGGCTAAACCATTCAAACACATCGTCGGCGCGTGCACGTATCAGCGTGCGAAGAGATGTGCATATTCCGGCGCTACCCATGTCAGCAATGTTGCGGCGGGAATCTCGGCCGTTTGCGTGCCGTCCGAATACGGGCCCACCTGATACGGCGGAAACACGAAGCGCAGTGCGCTGATCTTGCCGGCGGAATTCAACACCGGCACGAACTGCGCAAAGTTATCCGCCTGTGCAGCAGTGCCCTCGGCAATCATGCGATCGGCCGAGGCCACCTGTTCGGCTTGCTCTTCCGCCGGCACGCGGTCCGCTTCCACGCGTTGCTCGGCGGCCGCATGCAGGCGCTGCGCCACCGCCTGCCCGATCTGCTCCCAGCCGGCCGGATCCGGAATCAGGGCCTGCGCGGTGAGCTGCTTGCGCTCCTTGATCAGCCAGACGAAGCGCGCCACCAGCGGTTCGCCATGCGCGCCGCCGGTGTAGCGGCTGCCGTCGGCCGACACCACGATGAGATCGGCGCTCTGCAGCACCTTCTCAAATGCCAGCGATAGCTCGTACGGGGCAGCGGGCTTGTCGTTGCCCAGCCCCGACACTGCCTGCATGAGCTCGCTGCGTGCGTCCTGCGCATAGCCACGGATCAGCGCCTGCAATTCGGGATGCGCCTCCAGCCCGGGGGGGTAGCTGATACCAACCATGTAGGCGGGCGCGTGTTCGATCACATCCTGCAGCGGCCCTTCTGCCACCGGTTGCACTGCCGGCTCGGCGGCCGCGGCCGGTGCCTGCTCAGCCGCAGGTTGCGCGGCCTCCGGCGTTTGCTGATTGCAACCTGCCAACAGCGCCAGCACCAGCAAGCCCTGCACCCCACCACCTACGTTCGACCACCGCATTCCCACCTACTCCCCTGACGACACCCGGCTGCTGACGATCAGGCCAGCAGCGCTTGAAATTGCGGATGCCGGCGCATGTAGGCGTCGGCATAACTGCAGGCGGGGATGACCTTCAACCCCGCCTCACCTGCAAAACTCAATGCCGCCTCCACCAAGGCGGCAGCCACGCCGCGGCCACCGATGGCGTCCGGCACCCGCGTGTGCGTGATGGTCAGCACCGCGTCCTGTTGCTCGTAGGCCAACTCGGCGGTGTTGCCATCGAGCTCGACCGTGAACCGCTGATGGGCGGCGTCGTGCGTCACGTGCAGGTGTGCGGCATCCATCTGATCTTGATCCGGCGTTATTTCCTGTACCAATTCTGACCAGCGGCGCGCCGTGTCTGCGTGAAAGGCAAGCCACACCGTGACCTGCTGCCCAGCCTGCTGCGGCGGGGCTAAAGTTCGCCGCGACGACGCCGATAGCCAACGCGAAGGCGCTCGCAACAGCTGCTCGACAGCGACGCACCGGCGCCTTCGCCCTACCCGCCAGGAGCGACAGCATGAACAACGATTCGTCAGGACACGGCGCAGAGAGTGATAGCTCGTTGCTGGAAGGCCTGTTCCAGTTCGCCATCAACGGCAACACCCAGGGCCAGGAATTCGCCCAGCTCAACGACACCGTCTACGAGCGCCTGCAGCAGGCCTACGGCACCGTGTCCGGCAGCGGCAGCCTGATCGACCACGAGCGCAACGCGGCCTGAGGCCTTGCGCTGATCGCAACACTGCAGGGCCGCGCCCTGCCCAACGCAATCACGCTGCGGCAACCGTGCCGCAGCGAACGCCGCGCAGGCACATCATTCAATACGTGCACTTTTGGCGTGACGCAGGCCAGGCACATCGGCCAGCAAGCTCATCACGCCAGCCCATGTCACGTCCCGCAAGCACCTTGCGGCAAGACCCGCCTGCTCAACCGAAGCGCGGGTTCGACAATTGCTCCAGGAACACCTGCAGCACGCGCGGTTCCATGATCAGCATGAACATCACGCCGAACGCCGCGCCCGCCAGGTGCGCGCTGTGGTTGATGCGGTCGCCGCCGCGGCGGTCCATCCACAGGCTGTAGCCCACATAGAACACCGCATAGATGATCGCCGGCGCCGGAATGAACAGCACCAGGATGATCGTCCATGGCTTGAGCAGGATGAAGGCGAACAACACCGCCGACACCGCGCCCGATGCGCCCAGGCTGAGGTAGTTCGGGTTCTTCTGGTTCTTCAGATAGCTGGGCAGGATCGAGACGACCAACGCGCCCAGATAGAACAGCGGATAGGTCAGCACGCTGCCGGTCAGCCGTGTCATCACGTCTTCGATGTACCGGCCGAAGAAAAACAACGTGATCATGTTGAAGACCAGGTGCCCGAGATCGGCGTGGATGAAGCCGTAGGTGATCAGGCGGTCGTACTGCTTGTGCTTGTCCAGGGCGGGCGGCCACAACACCAGCCGGTCGGCCAGCTTGCGGTTGTTGAACGCCATCCACGAGACGATGCCGGTGATGGCGATCAGGATCAGGGTAATCATGCAGACCTCAGGCAGGACGGTAGTTGTCGACCATGCGATACCGGCGCGCGTACAGGCCGAAGGCCAGTGCTGCCAGGAACGCGAAGGCCGCGAAGAAGAACATCAAAAACGCCGCTTCGCTGAGCCCAGTATCGGCGATATGCGAGGTCACCGTATCGTTGCGAACCGCCACATTCGAGAGCAGCACCCACAGGTTGCCGACCGTGGTGGTCAGGTACCAGAAACTCATCACCACGCCCTTCATCGACGGCGGCGCCTGGCTGTAGGCAAACTCGATCCCGGTGGCCGACACCAGCACTTCGCCGAAGGTGAGCAAGGCGTAGGGCAGGATCTGCCAGGCGATGTGCATCGGCTCGCCGCCATCCATCGCCACCTGGATCGCACCGACCGCAATCCACGCCACGCCGCTGAAGGCGATGCCGCTGGTCATGCGCCGTAGCGAAGTGGGCTCCCAGCCCAGGCGACGCAGCAACGGATACAGCACCAGGTTGTTGAAGGGAATCAGCAGCATCACCAGCAGCGGATTCAGCGCCTGCATCTGCGAGGCAGTGAACCACGCCGGCATCGTCATCTCGCGCCCCTGCAGCACCCAGGTGGAGGCCTTCTGATCGAACAGCGAAAAGAACGGCGTCACCAGCGCGAAGATCACCAGCACCCGCAGCAACGCGCGTACGCCATCGACCGCCGCATCCGGATGCGTGCCGCGGGCACGTTCCAGCTGCCACCACGTACCGCCGCCGATGCCGGCCAGCAGCAGCACCAGCGCCATGCACAGGCAGATCACCAGGCCTAGCTGCTCGGTCAATCCCAAACAGGCCAGCGCCAGCAAGACGCTGATCGCCGCCAGTGCCAGGCCCGGCCGCCCCTGGCCCGGCGCATGCGCCAGCAACGCACTGCGCACCACGGCGCCGAATCCATGCGGGTCCTTGGGTGGCAACGGCACCCGAACGTAGCGCTTGCGGCCCAGCCAGAACACCGCCGTGGCGATGAACATCAAGATGCCGGGAATGCCGAATGCCCACGACGGGCCCAGGTGCTTGAGCGCCAACGGGATCAGCAACGAGGCAAACAGCGAACCGAAGTTGATGATCCAGTAGAAGGCGTCGAACACCACCTTGGCCCGATGCTTGTTGGACTGGTCGAACTGGTCGCCCATGAACGAGGCCACCAAGGGTTTGATGCCGCCGGCACCGAACGCGATCAGGCCCAGGCCGACAAAAAACCCGCTGCGGCTGTCTTCGAACAACGCCAGGCAGGCGTGGCCGGCGCAGTAGATCAGGCTGAACCAGATGATGGTGGTGTACTTGCCGAAGAAGCGATCGGCCAGCCAGCCGCCCAGCAGCGGGAAGAAGAACACCCCGATCATGAAACTGTGCAGGATGTGCTTGGCTTCGGCATCGCGCTCCGGCGCGCCCACCTCCTGCAGCAGCAGCGAGGTGATCAGGAACTGCACCAGGATGTTGCGCATCCCGTAGAAACTGAAACGCTCGCACGCCTCGTTGCCGATGATGAAGGGGATCTGGCGCGGCAGCCGCGCATCGGCGGCGGGCGCCGGCAAGGTGGAGGTCGTCAAAGGCAGTCCGGTCGAGCAGAAAACGTGCCCTATCGTACCGGCGGCGGCCTGTTGCCCGCCATCGCGCAGCACTGGGTTGCTGGTCCGGAACGGGCCACAGGCTGCAGCACTTGCGTGCGTGTGGCGGCGAGGCGACCGATGCGGCAGCAGGAGTGGCGTGCTGGGTGATGCAACCGCCGCAGTTGGCCGCACAGCGTTGCGCGCTGATCGCACAGCACCAGCATGTGGTCGACGGCCTGCAAGCGTGGCGGCCAGCCACTGCGCGTTTGGCAACCGCACCCCGTGGCGGCAGACCACATGCCAGATACCCGTTGCTGATTGAGCCGAATAACAGGCCAAAAAGCCCGAGCGAACGCGACCACGCCACTATGTCGCAGTTGCAGACTTTGACGCAGTGCAGATTGGCCTGCCAGGCTGGCTCGGCTACATTGCAAACGTTTTCCTGGAACACCGGACCGCTGGATGCCCCGCTTCACCCGCCTCGCCCTGAGCTTGCTGCTGCTCACCTCTGCCCCCGCCGCCCTGACTGCCGAGCCACTGACCACCCTGGCCGAGCGCAGCGGTTTTGTGCAGACCGGCCGCTTTGATGAGGTCATCGCCTTGTGCGATGCATTCGCGCAGCGCTACCCGCAGGCGGTGCGCTGCATCAGCTTCGGCACCACGCCTGAAGGGCGGCCGATGAAGGCGTTGGTGGTGTCCACCAGCGGCGCGCTGGATGCGGCGAGCGCGGCGCAGCGCACATTGCCGGTGGTGCTGGTGCAAGGCGGCATCCATGCCGGCGAGATCGATGGCAAGGACGCGGGCTTCCTGGCCCTGCGCGAGTTGCTTGATGGCACCGCCGGCAAAGGGGTGCTCGACAAGGTGGTGTGGATCTTCGTGCCGGTGTTCAATGTGGACGGCCATGAGCGCTTCGGCGCCTGGAACCGCCCCAACCAGCGCGGCCCCGAACAGATGGGTTGGCGCACCACCGCGCAGAACCTCAATCTCAACCGCGATTACGTCAAGGCCGACGCGCCGGAGATGCAGGCGATGCTGCGGCTGGTGCAGCAGTGGGACCCATTGATGTACGTGGACCTGCACGCCACCGATGGCGCGCAGTTCGAACACGATGTGTCGGTGCAGGTGGAACCGGTGCACGCGGGCGACGCGGCGTTGCGCAAGGACGGCACCCGCTGGCGCGATGCGGTGATTGCCGATCTGGCCAAGCAGGGTTCGTTGCCACTGCCGTACTACCCGTCGCTGGTGCGCGAGGACGACCCCAGCTCGGGCTTCGCCGACGACGTTTCGCCACCGCGGTTCTCGCACGGCTATTTCCTGCTGCGTAACCGCTTCGGCATGCTGGTGGAAACCCACTCGTGGAAGCAGTACCCGGTGCGCGTGCGGGTGACCCGCAACGCCATCGTCTCGGTATTGCAGCAGGCCGCACGGCACGGCACGCACTGGCTGGCCGACGCGCATGCCGCCGATCGGCGCGCCAGCGCATTGGCCGGTCATCGCGAGCCGTTGAGCTACGCGGCCGGCCCGGGCACGCGCACCGTCGCGTTCCGCGGTTATGCCTACACACGCACGCCCTCGCCGGTATCCGGTGCGTTGATGACCCGCTACGACGAGCGCACACCGCAGATCTGGAAGGTGCCGCTGCGCGACCAGATCGCCCCGGATGTCACCGTGGAGGCGCCGCGCGGTGGCTACCTGGTGCCGGCGGCGCAGGCCGCCCTGGTCGCCGACACACTGCGCCTGCACGGCATCACCTTCCAGACCCTCACACAGGCAGACAACCGCGCGGTGCAGAGCTTCCGCGCCGACACTGCCACCTTTGCGGCGCGCTCCAACGAGGGCCACCAGGGGCTCGCCGTCAGCGGCCAGTGGCGTGCTGAGACGCGCGCGGTGCCGGCAGGCTCCTTGTTCGTACCGATTACCCAACCCAAGGCGCGGCTGGTGATGGCGATCCTGGAGCCACAGGCACCGGATTCGCTGCTGCAGTGGGGCCTGTTCAATCTGGCCTTCGAGCGCAAGGAGTACATGGAAGACTACTTGGCCGAAGACGTGGCGCGCGAGATGCTCGCGCGCGACCCGGCCCTGAAGGCGCAGTTCGAACAACGCCTGGCCAGCGACCCGGCATTTGCCGCCGACCCGCAGGCGCGCCTGGAGTTTTTCTACCGGCTGCATCCGTCCTGGGACGAGCGCTACCGGCTCTACCCGGTGCTGCGTACCGACCAGAGCGCATTTTGAGCGCGCCGACGCAGACGCGCTGATTCAAGGCGCAGTCGGCGCCACCCATTCGGGCACCGCGGTGCCCTCTCCCGATCCGTTACCGCACCACAAGGACCACGACGTGCCACACCTCGATATGAAAACGTTTACACCCGCCGCTCCCCGACCGCGCCCACTGGCGCTGGCCCTCGCGCTGGGCCTGGGCATTGCCCTTAGCGCGCCGCTGGCCGCGCAGCAGGCCAGCGCCGCACAGCCGTGGATGGACACCGCGCTGAGCCCGGACCAGCGCGCCGCGCTGCTGCTGACGCAGATGACCGACGACGAAAAATTCCAGATGCTGCGCAGTTACTTTGGCCTGGGCACCGACAAGATTCCCAAGCCCGAAGGCGCACTCGGCTCGGCCGGGTATGTGCCGGGCATTGCGCGCCTGGGTATCCCGGCGCAGCAGCTGGCCGATGCCGGCGTGGGCGTGACCAATCCCGGCGGCATCCGCAAGGGCGACTTCGCTACTGCGATGCCGTCCGGCCCGTCCACGGCGTCGAGCTGGAATCCGCAACTGGCCTATGCCGGCGGCAAGACCATGGGCCGCGAATCCTGGCAGCAGGGCTTCAACGTGCTGCTGGCCGGCAGCGTCAACCTGCAGCGCGACCCACGCAACGGCCGTAACTTCGAATACGCCGGCGAAGACCCGCTGCTGGCCGGCGTGATGGTGGGCGAATCGATCCGCGGCGTGCAGAGCGAGCACGTGCTGTCGACGATGAAGCACTTCGCGCTCAACGACATGGAAACCCGGCGCAACTTCCATAGCGCGCAGATCGGCGAACAGGCGATGCACGAATCGGACCTGCTGGCCTTCGAGATCGCGCTGAAGATCGGCGACCCGGCATCGGTGATGTGTTCGTACAACAAGATCAACGGCATCTACGGCTGCGAGCACGACTACCTGCTCAACCAGGTGCTCAAGCAGGAATGGAAGTACCCCGGCTATGTGATGTCCGATTGGGGCGGCGTGCACAGCGGCTCCAAGGCCGCGCTGGCCGGGCTGGACCAACAGTCGGCCGGTGAAGTCTTCGATGCGGCGGTGTTCTTCGATGCACCGCTGCGCATGGCAGTCGGTGCCGGCGTGGTGCCGCGCGCGCGCTTCGACGACATGGTCACGCGCATCCTGCGCAGCCTGTTTGCGCATGGCGCATTCGACCACCCCACCCAGCGCCAGCCCATCGACGGCAAGGCCGGCCAACGCGCCGCGCAGCGCGTGGCCGAAGAAGGCAGCGTACTGCTGCGTAACGAACAGGCCACCTTGCCGCTGTCAAAGGACGTGCGCCGTATTGCGGTGATCGGCGGTTATGCCGACAAGGGCGTGATGTCCGGCGGTGGTTCGTCGCGGGTGGACTACACCATCAACGGCGGCAATGCGGTGCCCGGGCTCACCCCGACCACCTGGCCGGGCCCGGTGATCATTCATCCCTCCTCGCCGTTGCAGGCGCTGCGCGCGGCGTTGCCGAACGTGCAGATCGATTACGTGGACGGCAAGGACCGCGCGGCGGCCGCACGCGCAGCCAAGGCGGCAGATGTGGCGATCGTGTTCGCCACCCAGTGGGCCGCCGAGTCGGTGGACCTGCCGGACATGCAGTTGCCTGATCGCCAGGACGCCTTGATCGACGCGGTGGCCAAGGCCAACCCCAAGACCACCGTGGTGCTGGAAACCAACGGCCCGGTGCGCATGCCGTGGGCCGAGCGCGTGCCGGCGGTGTTGCAGACGTGGTACCCGGGGATTGGCGGTGGCGAGGCCATCGCCAACCTGTTGACCGGTGCGGTAAATCCCTCCGGCCATCTGCCGGTGACCTGGCCGGTGGATGAGTCGCAATTGCCGCGCCCGTCGATTCCGGGCCTGGGCTTCAAGCCGGCCAAGCCGGGCGAAGACACCATCGATTACGCCATTGAAGGCGCCAACGTTGGCTACAAGTGGTTTGCCGCGCGCAACCTGACCCCGCGCTATCCATTCGGGCATGGCCTGTCGTACACGCAGTTCCGCATGGGCGGCCTGCGTGTGGAGGCTGCCAACGGCCAACTGACTGCCAATTTCGAGGTGGAAAATACCGGCCAGCGCGACGGTGCCGCCGTGCCGCAGCTCTACGTCACCTTGCCCAATGGCCACGCCACACCGTTGCGCCTGATCGGCTGGCAGAAGGTCGCGCTCAAGCCCGGCGAGAAGCACACGGTGCAGGTCGTGGCCGAGCCCAAGACGCTGGCCGACTTCGACGCCAAGGCACGTCACTGGACGATTGCCGCCGGCACCTATCGCGTGCAGTTGGCACGCTCGGCCACTGACCCGGTGGAGAGCGTGGAGGTCGCGCTGCCGGCGATGCAGTTGCCGTAATGCGGCATGGCGGACGCACGCACCTGCGGCGTCCGCCACTGCGTGTTTGGGCATGCGCATCTACCCGCGCGCGCGCCCAACTTTTTTTGTGCAACTGCGTTGACAGCCGCGCCGCCAGCTTGCACAATTCGCCCCCTGAGTCGCCCAGGTGGCGGAATTGGTAGACGCACTAGCTTCAGGTGCTAGCGGGGGCAACTTCGTGGAGGTTCGAGTCCTCTCCTGGGCACCACGACTCACGGTAGATCGTAAAAAACCTCGCTTCGGCGGGGTTTTTTGCGTTTGGGCGATCGCAGTGTGTGCGGTGCCGATGGTGCCCACTGTCTGTGGCTGACGCTGCTTGGCGTCGCGCGTTGTCGCTGTCCGTGGCTGACCACCCGGGGCGCTGTGCTTTTAGGCAATCACGGTCGTCGCGATGCGTCACAGGCGATGCGAATGGCACGCCGTGCAGCCGGAGTCGCTAGCGGTGTGTTCGGCTGTGCACCGCCAAGCGATGGCCTGGCGTCGATGCAGATGACTTGGTCCGCGACGTTGGAGCTTGCACGTGACCGCAGACCGCGCAGAAGTCTCCACGGTGGTTAGCGCCAGATGAGCCACATCGCGACAGGCACTGTCGTCATTGCCTGTCGCGACACCACGCGCCCTACTTGGCGGCAGCCTGTTCCTGATAATCGGTCAGGTAATGCTAGGCGGTGATCTGCTCGGAGGCAGCAGCGTCGTATCCCACCTGTGCAGCCTTCTGTGCGCCAGGCAGGTACAACTCGCCAGTTCCGGCATTGAGGATCAGCAGCACGTACGGCCGCCCGCGCAGTTGCACCGTGTAGCGGGTGTCCTTCTGGGTCGCGGCGGTGCTGGCCAACAGGATCTTGTCGTCGATCTCGCTATCGGCACCGGTCACCTGGACCAGCGCCTGGTTCTTCTCGCGCGGGCCATAGCGCAAGGTCGATACCTTGATGCCATCCCTGGAACTGTAGGCCTTGGCCTGTTTGGCAACCTCCGGGCGTGCGGCAGCGGCCTGCGTCTGCGCAACGGCGACCAGCTACAGCAAGGGAACGAGTACAGCGGCCGCAGACAGGCGGCGCAACTGAGATCCAAACATCATGAAGCTTCCTTGTTGAGTGAGAACACGGGCAGCATGCCCATGCCATGCGCCACGCACTGCATTGTTCGAACACCTCAGCACGCGTCGCTGCGCCGCACGCTACTGCACGCGATTGCACGATCGGCAATGCCCGGCGCACTGACCTCGCTGGTAATTCACTAAAAGGCGTCAACACGACGATCGAGAGGCAACCAAGCTTCATGGATGTCCTCACACATGACCGCGCATCTCGGAGCGAATGCAGATCCTGCGCAGTGACTTTCGACACGCGACCGTGCATGGCAACGAAGCGGACCATGTGACATGACACCACCGCGCATGGCCCCGTCGATGCGAAGCTCCTTTGCGCTCGTTCTCTTGCTTATAGCTTCCAGCGTCCACGCTCGCGGCCAGGACGACGACGCTAGCGCGGGTGGGCACGGCCATCGCGTGCAGCTCTCGTCTTCGCGCTGCAGCCTCAGTACGCCATTCAATGTGCTCGCCGACAGCGGCGGCATCTGGCTGTATCGCGCAGACGGACTGCCGCGCGAGATCTTCTTCCATGCAGGCGAACTGAGTGTCGACCACCAGTTGCAACAGATCAGCGCGGACGATGCGCAGCGGCTGCAGGCGATGGAAACGCAAGCACGCCAGTTGATGCCACAGGTCGCAGCGATTGCGCATGACGTGATCGACCTTAGCTACGACGCGCTCGGGGGTGTGGTCGAGGTCATGACCGGTAGTTGGCTCAACGCCCGCAAAATCGAACGCCTGCGCAAGCGCGCTAGCGTCTACGTCGATGACACGCTCGGCAAGGGGCGCTGGGACCAACAGGCCTTCGATGGCAACTTCGAGCGCTACGTCGAGCAGGAAGCCGAGGCATTCAAAGGCAGCATCGGGCGGCACCTGATGTGGCAGATCATGACGGGGCGTGCGGATGGGATCGACCAACGTGCCCAAGCGATGGATGGCCAGCGGGATGCCAAGCTCGACGCGCGAGCGGCCACGATCGACGTCAAGGCCAATGCACTCTGCACTCAGGTGCAATCACTGCGTCGTCTACAGGACGCGCTGCAGTACCGCTATCAAGGCAAGCCGCTGCAGATGCTGACGCCGTTGCATGAGGACACCTCAGCCAAGGCCGCCGAAGCGGCCACAACGGCACCTTACACCGCGGATGCACCTGCCGGCACCGCGATCGAAGTGCAGCAGGCACACCACAACTGATGCGCGCTATCAGCTGCGCTCAGTGCCCCCCGGCCGCCGCTGCGCCGCCGGCACCGGCGCCGAACGGTGGCTTGGCCAGCCACAGGAAGAAGATGATGCCCAAGAAGGTCCAGCCGAGCAGATAGAAGATGTCGTTGAAGCCCATCTGCGAGGCCTGGTGATTGATCATGTTGTTGAGCGAGGCCGCGCCGCGTTGCAGGTCGCCCTGCCCCATTGCGGTGACCTGCTCCTGCATGCCGGGCGTGTACACCGAGATGTGTTCGGTGATGTGCGCATGGTGCACCTGGGTGCGGCGCGCCCACAGATACGTGGTCAGCGATGCAGCAAAACTGCCGCCCAATGTGCGCAGGAACGTGGCCAGGCCGGAGCCGGCCGCGATCTCGCGCCCATCCAGATCCGAGAGCAGGATCTGCAGCACCGGCATGAAGAACAAGGCCACGCCCACGCCCATCACCAGCTGGATCGTCGCCACGTGCGCGAAGTCCACCTGCAGGTTGAAGTTGGAACGGAAGAAGCTGGTGAACGACATGAAGATGAAGGCAATGGTGGCGAGCATGCGCAGATCGAAACGCAACGCGTACTTGCCCACGAACGGCGTCATCAACACCGGCAGGATGCCGATCGGTGCGGTGGCCAGGCCCGCCCAGATCGCGGTGTAGCCCATGTCGCGCTGCAACCACTGCGGGATCAGCAGACTGACGCTGAAGAACGCCGCGTAAGCCACCACCATGGCGAGCGTGCCGGCGCGGAAGTTGCGGTGCCGGAACAGCTTGAGGTCGACGATGGGGTCCTTGTCGGTGAGCTCCCAGATCACGAACACCACCAGCGCCACGGCCGCGACACAGGCCAGCACCACGATCTTGTCGGAAGAAAACCAGTCTTCGTCGTTGCCCAGGTCCAGCACCAGCTGCAGCGCGCCCACGCCGACCACCAGCAGGATCAGGCCGATGTAATCCATGCGCGGCCGTTCCAGCTGTTCCGGGCGATGCCGCAACTGCGAACCGACGATGCTGCTGGCGATGATGCCCAGCGGCACGTTGATCAAGAAGATCCATTCCCAGCTGTAGTTGTCGGTGATCCAGCCGCCCAGGATCGGGCCGGCGATCGGCGCCACCACCGTGATCATGGCCAGCAAGGCCAGCGCCTGCCCGCGTTTTTCGCGCGGATAGATCGACACCAGCAGACTCTGCGTGATCGGGTACATCGGCCCGGCCACGAAGCCCTGCAGCGCGCGCGCCACCACCAGCATGCCCATGCTCTGGGCGAGGCCACACAGCAGCGAGGCGATGGTGAAGGCCAGCGTGGACCACACGAACAGCTTGGTTTCGCCGAAGCGACGGCTCAGCCAGCCGGTCAGCGGCAACGCGATCGCGGTGCTCACCGCGAACGAGGTGATGACCCAGGTGGCCTGCTGCGAACTGGCGCCGAGATTGCCGGCGATGGTCGGCAACGAGACGTTGGCGATGGTGGTGTCCAGCACCTGCATGAACGAGGCCATCGCCAGGCCTACGGTGCACAGCGCCACGCTCGCCGGGCGAAAGCCCGCGGCGGGCGCCGGTGCCGAAGGGCCACCGGGCGCGGTGGGAGCTTGCGAAGACATGGTGGCTTAGCCCGCCTTGGTGGCAGCCTGCGTCGGCAGGTTGTCCTGGATGATGCGATGGATGTCGGCGTCGGCGGCCTTGAGCTGCTGCGCGTAGACATCGGTGGAGAACACCGCGCCGCTGGCAAACTTGGTCGGCAGCACACTGCCCTGCTGGTCGTGCAGGTTGACGTCGACCTTCATCGACAACCCCAGACGCAGCGGGTTGGCCGCCAGTTGCTTGGGTTCGATGGCGATACGCACCGGCACGCGCTGCACGATCTTGATCCAGTTGCCGCTGGCGTTCTGCGCCGGCAACAACGAGAACGCGCTGCCGGTGCCCAGGCCCAGGCTTTCGATCCGGCCGGTGTAATCCACGCCACCGCCGTACAGATCCGAATGCAGTTCCACGGTCTGGCCCAGACGCATGTGCTTGAGCTGGGTTTCCTTGAAATTGGCCTCCACCCACATCTGCTCCGGCGGCACCACCGCCATCAGCACGGTGCCAGGCTGCACCCGCTGGCCTACCTGCGCCGAACGCCGCGCGACATATCCGGACACCGGTGCTACCACGCCGGTACGCGCATGGTTGAGGAAGGCCTGGCGCAACTGCGCCGCGGCGGCCTGCACGTCGGGCTGGGTGGCCACTTCGGTATCGTCGATCAACGCGCGATTGCGCTCGAAGCTTTCGCGCGAGCCGCTCACCGCCGCTTCGGCGGCAGCGAGTTCATCGCGCGCATGGGCCAGTTCTTCGTTGGAAATCGCGCCGCTTGCAGCAAGGTCCTTGCGGCGTGCGAAGTCGGCACGTGCGCTGCGCAATGTCACTTCGCGTGCGGAGAGCTCGGCCTGCGCACCTTCCACGCTGCGGTACAGACCACGCACCTGGCGCACGGTCTTGGCGAGGTTGGCTTCGGCCTGCTGCAAGGCGACCGCGGTGTCGGACGGGTCCAGCTGCACCAGCAGCTGGCCGCGCTCCACACGCATGCCGTCTTCGGCGCCGATGCTCACCACGGTGCCACCCACCATCGGGGTGATCTGCACCTGGTTGCCCTGCACGTAGGCGTCGTCGGTGTCTTCAGCCCAGCGCCCGATCAGGAAGTACCACACCACCAGGCCGATGACCGCAAGGATCACCAGGATGGCGACGATGCGCAGCAGTGTACGGCGCTTGCTCGGTGCGCCCGGCGCGGGATGCGAAGATGTAGGAGTCGTCTGGCTCATCGTCGATGTCTCAGGAATGCGGTTGTGCGGAAGATGTCGCGGTGTGTGCGGTGTCGTGCGCTGGTTCCGGCGTAAAGCCGCCGCCCAGCGCACGGCGCAACTTCACCGAGGCCATGAGTTGTTGGGAGTGCAGCCCGGCCATGCGCTGGCGCGCGGTGAGCAATTGCTCCTGCACGCTCAGCACTTCCAGATAGCTGCCGATGCCGGCGCGGTAGCGCTGCTGGGCCAGGCCAAAGGCGGCGCTGGCGGTCTGCACTGCGTCGTTCTGTGCGCGTGCACGCTGCTCCAGCGAGCGCACCGCGTTGACCTGGTCGGCCACTTCACGCAGGGCGTCGAGCACCTTCTGGTTGTAATCGGCCACCGCCAGGTCGTACTGCGCATCGCTGCCGGCCAAGCCGGCGCGCAGCCGGCCGCCATCGAAGATGGGCAGGCTCAAGGCCGGGGCCACCACACCGAGGACCGAGCCGCTTTCCAGCAGCTTGCCGACATCGGAGTTGATCACCCCGCCCAACGCGGTGAGGTTGAGGCTGGGATAGAAGCGCGCCTTGGCGACGGCAATGTCCTTGTCAGCCGCTTCCACGCGCCAGCGCGCCGCCACCACATCGGGGCGACGGCCGAGCAGATCGGCTGGCAAGGCGCTGGGCAGTTGCGGCGGCAGGCTCTGGCTCAGCACCGGGCGCGCGATGTCCAGCCCGCGGTCCGGGCCCTGCCCGACCAGCGCGGCCAGGGCATTGCGTGCTTCGTCGATCTGCTGCTGCGCCGATTGCACCTGCTGCTGCGCGGCGGGCACGCGGGCCTGCGCCTGACGCACCTGCAATTCGCTGTCGATGCCGGCGCCGCGGCGGCGCTGGGTCAACTCCAGGGTTTTCTGCGCACGTGCCAGCTCATCGTTGGCCACGTCCTGCAGATCCCAGGCGTAGGCGAGCTGTGCGTAGCCTTCGGCGATGGCCGCCGACAGGTTGAGGCGTGCCGCCTGCGCGTCCACCTCGGCGGCATGCGCCTGGTCCACGGCTGCTTCCCACGCGGCGCGCTTGCCGCCCCACAGGTCCACGCCATAGCGGAAGTCCAGCACCACCTGCGCGCTGCCGGCATAGCTGCCGCCGCGCTCCTCGCCCACCATCGATTCGGGCAATTGCCAGCCGGCGTAGCCGCCGGAAACCGACAGGCTGGGGCCGCGATCGGCCTGGGCAGTGCCGGTGCGCGCCTGCGCCTGGCGCAGCCGTGCATCGGCAGCGGCCAGGCTGGGGCTGTGCTGCAGGCCTTCGGCGATCAGCGCGTCCAGCTGCGGGTCGCCCAAAGCGCGCCACCAGTCACTGGCCGGCCAGGCGGCCGGGCTCAGCTGCGCCTGCCCGAAGGTGCGCTCGGCATGCACGGCGCCGGGCTCCAGCACGGTGCCTTGCGGCGCCAGGCCGCGGCTGCTGGCACAGGCGGCCAGCGCCAGGGCCAGCGTGGTCACAAGGATCGGCCGCAGCCTGCGCACTGCGCGCGGGTGCCGCCTCTGAAGGAAGGAACTAGCAGCGTTCATGAGTTGAGTGCATCGCGGACACGGATGAGAAGAGAGGTGAGTTGCTCGCGCTCAGGCGCCGACAGGTCGCGCAGGCCATGCTCCATGGCGCGTTCGCCGCGCAGCCGCAGGCGCTCCCACAGCGCTACGCCCTGTTCGGTCATGACGATCTGCAGCGCGCGGCGGTCCTGCGCATGTGGCTCGCGCCGCACTGCGCCCAGCGCCTCGAGCTTGTCGAGCAGGCGCGTGACCGCGCTCGGGGTCTGGTCCAGCGCCTGGGCGAGCTCGTTGGCGGTACACGGCGAGCGCACTGCCAGCACTTTCAGGCCGACGTAATGGCTGAAGCCGAAGTCGGGCAGCTCGCCCTTCATCTCGGCATCGAGCTGGCGCATCAGCGCGTCGCGCACCTGGCGCAACAGCAAGCCGAAGGTCGGCGGCGTGGTGGCTGTGGAGTCGATCATGGGGCGTTATTTTGTTCCGAAAAATATATTTGTCAACGCAAATATGTCATCCGGGATAAAGCCAATTGCAAGGATCGAGGACGATACGCGCCCCGCCAGCTGGCCCGGTAATACAATCTGGCCAATGAATAACGAAAACCGGCCAACCGAGATCGATGCGCTGCCGCCTGGCGCGCGGGCCAGCTTCGAATGGGCGGATGGCCCGGTGGTGGTCGCCTTCCGCGCCGACCTGCGCGCGGTGTGGGCGCCGGAGACCGCCTGGCATGCGCATATGCGCGGCCAGCTGATGTATGTCGAACAGGGCGTCTTGACCGTGCACACCGAACACGGCACCTCCTCGCTGCCGCCCGGCTGTGCCGGCTGGATGCCGCCCGGCCAGCAGCACACCGTGGAGCTGGCCGGGCCGCTGCGTGGCTGGGGCGTGGTGGTGCGGCCGGATGCCTGCACCGGCCTGCCGGCGCGCAGCGGGGTGATCCGCCTGAGCGGGCTGGCCCGCGAGGTGATCATGCGGGCGGCCAGCTGGCCGCTGAGTGAGATGCTGGGCGAACCCGTCGATCCGGCCCGGCAGCGCCTGGCGGCGGTCCTGCTGGACGAGCTGTGCCAGGCGCCGATCGAGCACCTGCATCTGCCGATGCCGGCCGACCGGCGGCTGCTGCGCATCGCCCGGCAGCTGCTCGACACCCCCGCCGACCCGCGCCCGCTCGACGCCTGGGCCACCTGGGGCGGGCTGTCGCCGCGCAGCCTGAGCCGGCACTTCCGCGACGAGACCGGGCTCAGTTTTGCGCAATGGCGGCAGCAGGCGCGTCTGGCCGAGGGCCTGCGCCGGCTCAGCCAGGGCACCGCCGTGGCGCAGGTGGCCGACCAGCTCGGCTACAGCAGCCCCAGCGCCTTCGTCAGCGTCTTCCACCGGCATTTCGGTGCCCCGCCGGCCCGTTATCTGGCCGGCGGCCACGCGCGCGGCTTGGCATCCCCCGCCGCATCCGGATAATCGGCGCTCTTCGAGCCCGCGCGCTGGCGCGGGTTCTTCTTTCGTAGGACCTGGCTTCGCATGACCGATCTGACCCGCCCCACCTTCCATGGCTTCGAGCAGCTGCCGCTGCGCGAGTACGCCGAACGCGCCTATCTCGATTATTCGATGTACGTGGTGCTCGACCGCGCCCTGCCGTTCCTGGGCGACGGCCTGAAGCCGGTGCAGCGCCGCATCATCTTCGCGATGAGCGAGCTGGGGTTGAACGCGGCCGCCAAGCCCAAGAAGTCCGCGCGTACCGTGGGCGATGTGATCGGTAAGTACCACCCGCACGGCGACAGCGCCTGCTACGAAGCGCTGGTGTTGATGGCGCAGCCATTCTCCTACCGCTATCCGTTGATCGAAGGCCAGGGCAACTTCGGCTCCACCGACGACCCCAAGTCGTTCGCGGCGATGCGCTACACCGAATCCAAGCTCACCCCGATCGCCGAAGTGCTGCTGGGCGAAATCAGCCAGGGCACCACCGACTGGGCGGCCAACTTCGACGGCACCCTGGAAGAACCCACCTGGCTGCCGGCGCGCCTGCCGCACCTGTTGCTCAACGGCACCACCGGCATCGCAGTGGGCATGGCCACCGACGTGCCGCCGCACAACCTCAACGAGATCGTCAGCGCGCTGCTGCACTTGCTCGACGACCCGGACGCCACGGTGGCGCAGCTGTGCGAACACGTGCTGGGCCCGGACTACCCGACCAGCGCGGAAATCATCACCCCCGTTGCCGATCTACGTGCCATCTACGAGACCGGCCACGGCAGCGTGCGCGCCCGCGCCACGTACAAGAAAGAACACGCCAACATCGTCATCGACGCGTTGCCCTACCAGGTCTCCCCGTCCAAGGTGATCGAGCAGATCGCCCAGCAAATGCGCGCCAAGAAGCTGCCGTGGCTGGAAGACATCCGCGACGAATCCGACCACACCAGCCCGGTACGGGTAGTGCTGGTGCCGCGCTCCAACCGCGTGGATGCCGAGCAGCTGATGGGCCATCTGTTCGTCACCACCGATCTGGAACGCAGCTACCGCGTCAACCTCAATGTGATCGGCCTGGATGGCCGCCCGCAGGTCAAAAACCTCAAACATCTGCTGAGCGAATGGCTGACCTTCCGCAGCGACACCGTCACCCGCCGCCTCAACCATCGCCTGCAGAAGGTCGAGCGCCGCCTGCACCTGTTGGAAGGTTTGCTGATCGCCTTCCTCAACCTGGATGAAGTCATCCGCATCGTCCGCAGCGAGGACGAACCCAAGCCGGTGCTGATCGCCCGCTTTGCGCTCAGCGAAGAACAGGCCGAATACATCCTGGAAACCAAGCTGCGCCAGCTGGCGCGCCTGGAAGAAATGAAGATCCGCGGCGAGCAGGAAGCATTGGCCAAGGAACGCGCGCAGCTGATGGCGATCCTGGAAAGCAAGACCAAGCTGAAGAAGCTGATCAAGGACGAGCTCACCGCCGACGCCAAGAAGTTCGGCGATGCGCGCCGCTCGCCGCTGGTGCAGCGCGGTGCCGCCCAGGCGATCGACGAGACCGAGATGGTTGCCAGCGAACCGATGACGGTGGTGCTGTCGGAGAAGGGCTGGGTGCGTGCAGCCAAGGGCCACGAGGTGGATCCGGCCGGCATGTCGTACCGCGACGGCGACGGCCTGCTGGCCGCCGTGCGCAGCCGCAGCACCTACCACGTGGCGTTCCTGGATTCGGACGGCCGCGCCTATTCCACGCTGGTGCATACCCTGCCCTCGGCGCGCGGCAACGGCGAACCGCTGACCGGGCGTTTTTCACCGGCCTCCGGCGCCTCGTTCCAGGTGCTGGCCAGCGGCGAGAACAATGCCCGCTTCGTGCTGGCGTCCTCGCACGGCTACGGCTTCGTGACCCGTTTCGAAAACCTCACCGGCCGCAACAAGGCCGGCAAGGCAATGCTCAACCTGACCACCGGCGCGCATGTGCTGACGCCAGCGCAGGTGCTCAACCCGCAGACCGACCGCATCGTGGCGGTGACCAGCGCCGGCAACCTGCTGGCGATCACGGCCTCGGACCTGCCCGAACTGGACAAGGGCAAGGGCAACAAGCTCATCGAGATCCCCAAGGCCAAGCTCGGCACCGAGCGCGTGGTCGCCGTGGCCGCGGTCGCTCCGGGCAACACCTTGCTGGTGCGCAGCGGCGCACGCGTGATGAGCCTGTCGTTCAAGGATCTGGACACCTATGTGGGCGCGCGTGCAAGCCGTGGCGCGTTGTTGCCGCGCGGGTGGCAGAAAGTGGACGGGTTAGAAGTGCAGTAAGGATGATTCACGCATTCGGCGCGCGGCGGCGCGTTCGACACTGTCAGCGCCTTGGTTTGACTGAGGCGCGGCAGAAAGTGGATGGACTGGAAGTGCAGTAAGGATGATTCACGCATCCGGCGTGCGGCGGCGCGTTTGATGCTGTCGTCGCGCCCTCGGTTAGTTCGGCCTGAAATATGCAAACGAGGCTGAAGCTCAAGCTCTGTGTCTCATTGAGCGGTCATCGAACGGTGTGGATGCGTCGGTTGTAGAGCAGATGATCTGCGGCTTGGCTGCAGGGCCCTTGCCGGCCACCATCGCGGGACACGCTGCAAGTACGTCCTTGTAAGCTCTTACGCAGCATCCATGCCGCGTAAGGTCCCGCGACGGTAGGCCGGCAAGGACCAGTCGAGATGGTCGGTGTGCATGGTGCAAGCAGTGCATCGCGGCTGTCCGATGCGTTGCTGTTTGATCGGCTCCTTCTCGATCTGCAATGTCACTGCCATCCCCGACATCACCTCACTCGTCAATGCAAGGCAACAAGACAACATCATGGATACAGATTTCTGGTTGCAACGTTGGCAGGACGGTCAGACCGGCTTCCATCAGGACGAGGTGATGCCGCTGCTGCAAAAGCATTGGCCGGCACTGCAATTGCCAGCGCATGCCCGTGTACTGGTGCCGTTGTGCGGCAAGACGCTGGACCTGCATTGGCTGGCCGCGCAAGGCCACCGCGTGCTCGGTGTGGAGATATCGCCATTGGCCGTCACGCAATTCTTCGATGACGCAGGCCTGCAACCGCAGCGACACACCAGCCGCGCAGGCGAGCACTGTATCGCCGGCCCGATCGAAATCATCTGCGGCGACGCCTTTACGCTGGATGCGAGCGTGCTGGGCGACTGCACCGCCGTCTACGACCGCGCCGCACTGGTCGCCTTGCCTGCGGCGTTGCGCCAGCGCTATCTGGAAACCGTTTATGCACGTCTGCCTGCAGGGTGTCGCGGTCTGCTGATCACGCTGGACTATCCGCAAGCCGAAAAAGCCGGGCCGCCCTTCTCGGTGGATGCTGCCGAGGTACACGCATTGTTCGGCACGCAGTGGAAAGTGCAGGAACTGGAGCATCGCGACATTCTCGATCAGGAGCCGCGCTTCCGTGCCGATGGCGTCACTGCATTGTCGACCGGCGTGTATCGCTTGCAACGCGATTGACTACCGCGAGTGAACATTGCACGCCGCTCCAGCAGGCGGCGACCTGTTTCGCGCGAGTGGTGCGCCGCTAGTCGATCAAACCACGCGGCATTGCGCCGTGCGGTGGTTTTACAAAACTGCGTAACGCGTCAGGCAACCAGCCGCAACGAACAGCCGGCGGGCGATGCAGACCACGCGCAAAAACCGCAGTACAAAAAACCGCAGTACATCCGTGCAACCTGTCGATTCCAGGCACACGCTGCGCCAGCATGGCGGCGGCGCAGCGTTGAGTCGCCCGGCTTCAGCCGGCCACGTGGCCCTTGTCGATCTTCGAGGTCTGGTACAGCTCCAGACCAATGCGCTTGATCAGGCCAAGCTGCTGCTCCAGCCACCATGCATGATCTTCTTCAGTGTCCTGCAACTGCTTGAGCAGCATGTCGCGGCTGACGTAATCGCCGTGGTCTTCGCACAGCTTCATGCCAGCGGCGAGCGCAGCACGTACTTCGTATTCGACAACGAGGTCGCGCTCGAGCATCTCCACCACGGTCTTGCCGGGCGAAAATTCGGCCGGGCGCATGTCCGGGTCGCCTTCCAGGAACAGGATGCGCCGCAGCAGGGCGTCGGCATGCTCGGTTTCCTCTTGCATCTCGTGGTTGATGCGCTCGTACAGCGCCATCAGGCCCTGATCCTCGTAGCGACGCGAATGCAGGAAATACTGGTCGCGTGCCGCCAGCTCGCCGCGCAGCAGCTGCTTGAGGTAATCGACGACTTCGGGATGGCCTTTCATGGTGTGCTCCAGCAACGCAATGCGCGCATGGTGCCCGAAGCGGGCGGGCAATGATCTAATCGGAATCACTTTCAGTTGCGCTTGCAGGCGGACCGGCAACGGTCACGCACCGGCGCGACACTGGTCACAGATGAATCGCTCAAGGAATCGATGATGCGCAAATGGCTGCGCCGGCTGTTGCTGGCCCTGGTGGTGCTCACCCTGCTGGTCACGCTGGGGCTCTACCTGGCGGTGCGTGGCAGCCTGCCACGGCTGGACGGCGAGACTGCGCTACGTGGCCTGGGCGCGCCGGTCAGCGTGCTCCGCGATGCCGGCGGCGTGGTCACCATCGACGCCACCAGCCAACGCGATGCGCTGCGTGCGCTGGGGTACGTGCATGCGCAGGAGCGCTATTTCGAAATGGACCTGATGCGCCGCGCGCCAGCTGGCGAACTGTCCGAACTGTTCGGCCCTGCTGCGCTGGATCTGGACAAACGCAACCGCGTGCACCGCCTGCGCGCCCGTGTGCAAGCCAGCCTGGATGTGGCCGCCGGCAGCGAACGTGCGGCACTGCAGGCCTATACCGAGGGCGTAAACGCTGGGCTGGCGGCCTTGCGCGTGCGGCCATGGCCGTATCTGTTGCTGCGGCAGACCCCGCGCGCCTGGACCCTGGACGATTGCATCCTGACCGGCATGGCGATGTACGCCGACCTGCAGGACAACGACAACCAGACCGAACTGGCCGCTGCGCGCATCCGCGCGGTGGTACCGCCGGCACTGGCCGCCCTGCTCGATCATCAGGGCTCCAGCTGGGATGCACCGCTGTTCGGCCCGGCGCTCGGCGATGCGGTGTTGCCGGATGCTGACGCCGTCGACCTGCGCCGCCTCCCGCACCCGTCCACCGCGCCCGGCGCCGAGGCCCCCACGCCCGGCAGCAACAACTTTGCCGTGGATGGCAGCCTCACCGCCGATGGCCGCGCCATCGTCGCCGACGACATGCACCTGGGCCTGCGCGCACCCAATATCTGGTTCCGCGCGCGCCTGCGCTATCCGGATGCACGCGCGCCCGACGGCAAGGTGGACGCCACCGGCTTCACCCTGCCCGGCCTGCCGGCAATAGTCGTCGGCAGCAACGGGCATGTGGCCTGGGCGTTCACCAACAGCTATATCGACACGGCCGACTTTGCGCAGATTCCGCCCGCCACACCGGGACATCCGCAAGCGCTCACCACGCATGTCGAAACCATTCGCGTGGCCGGCGCCGCGCCGGTCAGTTTTCCTGTCCGCGAGACGGCCTGGGGGCCGATACTGCACGAGAATGCCGACGGCAGCTTGCTCGCACTGCGCTGGGCCGCGCAGCTGCCCGGCGCGATCCGGCTGGATTTCGCGCAGATGAGCAGCGCGGCCGATCTGCAGGCGGCATTTGCGGTGGCGGATCGCTCGGGCATTCCTGCGCAGAATCTGCTGCTGGCCGATCGCAGCGGGCGCATCGCCTGGCGGTTGATCGGCGCGCGCCCGCTGCGCAATGCCGGGTGCAGCCCCAGTGGCATTGCCGAACTTGCAACGTCGCCGCAGGCGTCGAACCAGGCGTTGCCTGCGGCTGCCGGAGCGGCGGCATCAGAACCGGCGCCGACCGGCTGTCTGCCATGGCCCGTGCGCAGCGACGAGGCGCCGGCCCTGATCGATCCCCCATCGCATCGACTCTGGACCGCCAATAGCCGCATCGTCGATGAACAGCAGCTGGCAACGCTGGGCAATGCCGGCTACGACCTGGGCGCACGCGCGCAGCAGATCCGCGACGATCTGTTCGCCAGACAGCGCTTCAACGAACGCGATCTGCTCGCCATCCAGCTCGACGATCGCGCCGTGCTGCTCACGCGGTGGTGGCAGTTGTTGCGTAGCGTGGTCGAACACAGCAATGACCCTGCGCTGCAGCAGATCGAGATCGCCACGCGGCAGTGGGACGGGCACGCCTCCACCGGCTCGGCGAGCTATCGCATCGTGCGCGGTTTTCGCAGCATGACCATCGATGCCGTGCAAGCCGGACTGCTGGCGCCGGCCAAAGCTGCGCTGGGCGAGGACTTCCTGCCGCCGCGTCGCGCACAGTTGGAAGGCATTGTATGGCCGATGCTGCAGCAACGCCCCGCCAATCTGTTGCCACCGAACGTGACAAGCTGGGAGCAACTGCTAGCCGATGCCGCACGCGATGCGCAGATGGATCTGGCCGCGCAAGGCGAGCAGCCTGCCGAACGCACCTGGGGCGCACGCAATACCGCCGCCATCTGTCATCCGATTGCGCGCGCCTTGCCCGCCCTCGCCAAGCACTGGCTGTGCATGCCGCCCGACCAACTCCCGGGCGATCGCGACATGCCACGCGTGCAAGGCCCCGCCTTCGGCGCCTCCGAACGCATGGTGGTCTCGCCCGGCCACGAGCGCGACGGCATCGTGCACATGCCGGGCGGCCAGAGCGGGCATCCGCTGTCGCCGTTCTGGGGCGCCGGGCATGACGATTGGGTGCATGGCCGGCCCACCCCGTTTTTGCCGACTGCTACGCGCTATACGCTGGAATTGCGCCCGGAGTAGGCACGCCGGCGTTGTCTGCTCTGTCGGGTACAGGCATTGAAGAATTCGCCCTTCGGGCGCCTTCTCCCGATGGAAGAAGGACAGCGAGCGCGGGATGCCTGAGAAGCCCCTCTCCCGCCGGGAGAGGGGTTGGGGTGAGGGTACGGGTATCGAGCAATGCTGGATTGCGCGCGGCACGGCTCCGGCTCCATCCATTCGAGTCCAACAGCGCTAGGCGCGGACGAACACGAGGCTTCGCCCGTACCCTCATCCGCCCTCCGGGCACCTTCTCCCGGTGGGAGAAGGGATGCTCTGCATTTCTGCACTTCTGCACTTCTGCACTTCTGCACATTTGCACGCGCATGCATCCATGCATCCGCAAGGCTGGCCATCCGTTCAACGACGCACGTATCGCATGCTAAGATGCATTTGATAACCATTCCCATTAGTAACCAATGCGCCCCACGCTTCTTGTCACCGCGCTCGCCGTTGCGCTCGCCCTCCCCGCGCCATCCGCTTTCGCTCAGCAGACCAGCACCTCGCCTGCCGTCACCGAACTCGATGGCGTCAATGTTGTGGGCCGTGCGCAGACGCTCTACAAGTCCGAAGACGCAGCAGTCGCCACGCGCACCGATACGCCGCTGGCGCTGGTGCCGCAGTCGGTGCAGGTGCTGCCGCGCGAATTGATCGACGACCAGGCGGCACGGCAGATCACCGATCTGTATCGCAGCATCAGCGGCATCAGTTTCTTCAGCTATGCCGGCGTCACCTTGCGTGGCTTCCGCCAGGAAAACGTGCTGTATGACGGGCTGCGTGGCGACCCGTACGCCGGGTTTTCGGTGCCGCAGCTGTTCAATATCGAACGCGTGGAAGTGCTCAAGGGCCCTGCCGGCGCGCTATATGGCGGCGGTGAGCCGGGCGGTGTCATCAACTACGTGACGCGTAAACCCAGCCATCAGGCGTTGCGGCGGGTGGAGCTGCAACTGGGCAACCAATCGTTTGGCGCGGCATCGTTCGAAGCCACCGGCCCGGCGCGCGAGGATGGCCGCATCCGTTACCGCATCGGCGCCTATGCCGACGGCGAGGACGGGTTCCGCTGGAACACCGACAGCGAAAGCCAGATCGGCGATGCGTCGGTGGCATTCGATATCGGCGAGACCGGCGAGCTCACGTTGCAATACACCGACATCACCCAGAACCTGGGCGGCAACCGCCTGCGCGGCGTGCCGGTGGACGATGACGGCAACTTCCTGACCAACCGGCGCTGGAATCACAACGAGTCCACCGACTTCCTGGACATGCGCGCCAAGGTCGCCTTCGCGCAGTACAAATTCGCCCCCTCCAGTGCGTGGGACGTGGACATGGCGCTGCGTTGGTTCAAGAACGACGAGCACCAGATCTACCACGAGCCCATGGGCCTGATCGACCGCGATGGCAACGGCATCGCCGAGTGGATGACCCGCCAGTTGCGTAACCAGTACCGCGACAACGACGCGCTTTCCAGCAACGTCAACGCGGTGTTCCGCACCAGCACCGGTGCGATCGGCCATAAGCTGCTGATGGGCGCGGACTACTACCGCCTGGATGCGGATTTCCGCGCACAAACCGCCAACACCGCCGACACCGGGCGCACGCGCGGGCCGGTGCCCGGCATAGATCTGTTCAATCCGGTCTACGGCCGCAGCGGCTTTTACGACTACGGCCTGGACACGCTGCCCTGGCGCGCCACCAGCACCCGCAGCCAACGCTATGGCGCCTACCTGCAGGACGAACTCACCCTCACCGAGCGCTGGTTCGCGATGGCCGGGCTGCGCTGGGATGGCTTCAAGGACGACAACCTTCTGGATGGCTCGCGCATCACCGGCAACGACCTCAGCTGGCGCGTCGGCAGCACCGTCGTGTTGCGCGAGGGCATCAACGCCTACGCCAGTTACGCCAGCGGCTTCCTGCCGCAGGATGCGGCCAACCAGGACAGCAGCGTCGGCGGCCCGTTCGATCCCGAGCGCAGCACGCAGTGGGAAGTGGGCCTGAAGACCGCGCTCAACGACGGCGGGCTCACGCTCAACACCGCGCTGTATCGCATCGAGCGCGCCAACATCGTGCAGGCCAACGGCAGCATCGTCGATGGCGTCAACCAGCTCTCGGCGCTGGGCCTGGTCCGCAGCGAAGGCCTGGAAGTGGATCTGCTGGCAGACCTCACCGAGCATTGGGTGCTCAACCTCACCTACGCCTACAACGATGCGCGCGTGCTGGATGCCGGCACCAACGGCATCACCAATGCCTCCGGTGATCGCTTTGCCAATGCACCGCGCAATACCTTCGGGTTGTGGACGCGCTATGAGCTACCGGCGTGGAACTCGGCCGTTGCGTTCGGCGCCGATTACGTCGGCGAGCGTCTGAGCCTGGAAGGTCAACGCGTCAAACCGTATGCCATCTTCGACATCAGCTGGCAGACCCAGTGGGATGCGTGGAAACTGCAGGTCAACGTCAAGAACCTGTTCGACAAGGTGTATGCGGCCAGCGGTTTCACCGAACGCACCGGCCACTTCCCCGGCGAGCCACGCCGCATCTATGCGCAGCTGGCCTACAGCTTCTGAGCATGCTGCACAGCGCTGCTGCGCGGCCACGGAGCCACGCAGCAGCGCGCTAGAATCAACATCGCAGATGCGCTGCATCGCACGGCGCTGCAAGCGCATCGTTGCGCTGCGTGATCATCAATCGCGACCCTGCCGCATCACAGCGCCAACGGCGCGGCAGCAGAGTGCGCATCCGCGCACAGTTGGCGCACCGCCACCTTGACCGCCATGAACCTGCGCCGACCATGCGGGCCGATGTCGGCTGGAACTTAACGCCTGGTGCGACACACTAGAGGCCGTCGCGATTGGACGCTGCATCGCACCTATCGCCCTCCTCCCCTCACTGACCGGAATCCGCATGCCTCTGCTTGCCCGCTCCGTTTCCGCCCTGTTGCCCCTGGTCTTTGCGACCGCTTGCTCGGCTGCACCGCCAGCGCCTGCCGGCCCCCCTGCGGCGCCTGTCGCCAGCTGCACCGCCAAGGTGCGGCCGGGCCAGGACCTGCAAAAAGCCATCGACAAGCTGCCGCAAAGCGATACGCCTGCCGTGCTGTGCCTGGAAAAAGGCGAGTTCCCGCTCAGCGGGCTGGTATCGATCCACCGCGGCAACCTCACTCTGCGCGGCAAAGGCCCGGCCACCGTGCTGCGCATGGCCGATGGCGTGCAACAGCCGGTGCTGGTGGTTGGCGATTACGAGAACCAGCAGCCCACCGGTGTGATCCGCAACGTCAGCATCGAAGACATGCAGATCGTGGCCAGTACCGGCGACAAGGAATTCATGCCGGAGCGCCCGTACCTGAGCAATAGCGCGGTGGTGGTGCGTTCGGGCCAAGGGATTCGCCTGGCCGGTCTGCAGGTCAACAAGTGCCGCAGCGCGTGCCTGCTCAGCGAATACGACACGCGCGAGATCACCATCGAACGCAATGATGTCTCCGGTGCCATCTGGGACGGCGTGTCGTTCAATCGCACCGCCAAGGTGACGATGATGAATAACTACATCCACGACAACGTGGCTGCCGGCCTCACCACCGAGCATCTGGAAGACAGCGAGATTCGCGACAACCGCTTCGAGCGCAATGGCAGCCAGGGCATCTATCTGTCGGATGCGCGGCGCAACCGCTTCACCAACAATCAGTTCGATGGCAACAAGGTGGCGGGCATCTTCCTGGCCTGCGCCATCCGCTATCGCACGCCGGAAATCCTGTGCTGGGACAACAGCATGAGCCAGGACAACCTGTTCGAGAACAACCGCTTCACCAGCAACCCGTTTACCTACACCATCGGCGTAGACCGTGCGGCCAACTGCAGTGCGGCCGACTTCAAGCCCAACGTGTGGCGCAACAACCAGGCCGATGTGGCCGGCGTGGATATCGAGCCGCAGCGCTACGGCTACTGCGTGCGCCACGAGTAAGCGCAGCGATCAAAACCGCTGCGCAGCCACCAGGCGGGCGTGGCCGGTGCTCGGAATCCGCATGTACACGTACGCTCTGGTTCCCCGCGCCGTCCGCACCTACCTGGCGATTGCCCGCTACGTTTTCTGATCGGCCCGAATCAACGCACTGGCATGGCCGGCACCCTTGGGCTGCCGGCCATGCTGTAGCGCAGTCGTTTGATCAGGACGCCAACGCCTGCGCGTGCACGCCGGCAATCGCACGGCCCGACGGATCGGCCATCGCCGCAAAGCTCGCGTCCCAGGCAATGGCCGTCGGCGACGAACACGCGATGGATTTACCGCCCGGCACCGTCTCCGCAGCGGCCTGGCTTGGGAAGAACTGCTCGAACAGACTGCGGTAGAAATACGCTTCCTTGGTCTGCGGCGGGTTCACCGGGAAGCGCCGATCGGCCGCCGCCAGTTCGCGATCGCTCACGTGCGCGGCGGCATGTGCCTTGAGGCCGTCGATCCAGCCATAACCAACGCCATCGCTGAATTGCTCCTTCTGCCGCCACAGGATCGATTCCGGCAGATAGCCGGCAAATGCCTCGCGCAAGATGCCTTTCTCGATGCGGGTGGCACCGGTGCTGGTCTTGTCGATCATCTTGAAGCGCGCGTCCATGCGCATCGCCACGTCCAGGAATTCGCGATCCAGGAACGGCACGCGCGGTTCCACGCCCCAGGCCATCATCGACTTGTTGGCGCGCAGGCAATCGTAGTTGTTGAGCGCATCGAGCTTGCGCACCAGTTCTTCGTGGAATTCGCGTGCGTTCGGTGCCTTGTGGAAGTACAGGTAGCCACCGAAGATCTCGTCGCTGCCTTCGCCGGACAGCACCATCTTGACGCCCATCGCCTTGATGCGCCGCGCCAGCAGGAACATCGGCGTGGACGCACGAATCGTGGTCACGTCATAGGTTTCGATATGGCGGATCACTTCCGGCAACGCATCCAGGCCTTCTTCAAAGCTGTATTCGAAGCCATGGTGCACGGTACCGAGCGCGGCGGCGGCCACTTCGGCAGCGGCCAGATCCGGCGAGCCGGTCAGGCCGATTGCGAACGAATGCAGACGCGGCCACCAGGCTTCGGTGGTGTCGTTCTCTTCGATGCGATGCCGCGCGTAGCGTGCGGCCACCGCTGCCACCAACGACGAATCCAGGCCACCGGACAGCAGCACACCGTAGGGCACGTCGGTCATCAGCTGGCGATGCACCGCGCGCTCGAACGCCTCGCGCAGTTCCTGCAGCGGCACCTGCACGTTTTCCACTTCGCTGTATTCGCGCCACGAGCGCTCGTAGTAGCGGCTCAATGCGCCGGTGGCGCTGTCGTACCAATGACCAGGCGGAAACTGCGCGGCATCGGCGCAATCGTCCACCAGCGACTTGAGTTCGGACGCCACGCGCAGGCGGCCTTCGCGGTCGTGTCCCCAGTACAACGGCACCACGCCAATCGGGTCGCGCGCGATGATCACCCGCCCCGCGGCCTTGTCCCACAACGCAAAGGCGAAGATGCCATTGAGGCGGTTGAGATAGGAGGCCGGCGCATCTTCGCGGTACAGCGCGTTGATCACTTCGCAGTCCGAGCCGGTCTGAAAAGCGTACGGCTGCAGTAGCTCGGCCTTGAGTTCGCGATGGTTATAGATCTCGCCGTTGACTGCCAACGCCAGGCTGCCGTCCTCCGACAACAGCGGCTGCGAACCGCCCGCCGGGTCGACGATGGCCAGGCGCTCGTGCACCAGGATGGCACCGGCATCGACGTACACGCCGCTCCAGTCCGGCCCGCGATGGCGTTGCCGCTGCGAACATTCCAGGGCCTGCCGGCGCAGGGCCTGCAGGTCGTCGCCGGGTTGCAGGCCGAAGATACCGAAGATGGAACACATGGAAACACTCCTGGAAAAGTCGTGATGGGCGGCCGAAGGATCAACGCGGTGCAAGACGTCACCCATAAAAAAACCCGCATCGGCCGATGCGGGTTTTCTGGAAACTGGGCGTGTGTGTTGGTACTTCGCCTAGTCGCAGACCCGCATCGGCCGCGCACGATTATTCGCGCGCAGATTGCTGCGGTGATTGGCGTTGGCGACGTTGGACAGAAACGATGTCATGGGCCGACCGTATCCCGCTTTCAGCGGCGACGCAACTGTTGCGATGGCAACCAAGCAGGGCCGGCAAGCCCGGCATTCAAAGGCCGCCGCGCGATCGCGGACGCGTTGCGCGGATAATGTCGCCCCCCCCGTCGTCGAAGGCCTCTGCAATGACCCCACGTATCGGACGCCTGGCGTTTGCGGCCCTTATCCCACTCTTGCTGCTGCAAGGGTGCAGCACGACGGCGCCGCGCACCGACCCTGCCAAACTGCGACAGCTGGAGCAGACGGCTGCCGATGGTAGTTTCGACAGCATCTGGGAGGTGGCCAGCCAACTGGAGAGCCGCAACGATCCGCGCGCCATCGGCTGGTATGAGCGTGCCGCCGCGACCACGCCGTGGACCTTCCGCAATGCCCTTGCCGAGCTGGCACTGGGGCGGATCTGGGCAAGCGGGACGCTCACGCATGCAGACAGCCCCTATATCGACCAGCGCGCGGCGTTGCGGGCATCGCCGCGCAAGGGCGAACGCTGGTATCTGGCGGCGGCCATGCACGGCAGCCCGTATGCCATTCGCGAGCTCGCCAAATTCCACCGTGACCGCGGCGAAGCGGCCGCCGCGTTGCGCTGGGATCTGCGCGTCGCGATCTACGAGCGCGCCGCCTCCGGACCGTCAGGGCTTCCCGCCACCATCGCGCCACGCAACGGTGACATCCATCCGCTGGTGCGCGACATCCAACGCCGTGCGCGTGGCGGTGACGCTGAGGCGCAGATGGATCTTGGCGCGCTCTACGAAAAGGGAATGGGCGGCGTGAACAGGGATGGTGCCGAAGCGCTGCGCTGGTATCGACGCGCGGCCGACCAGGGCAATGTGTATGGACAATATTTCTACGCCCTACTGCTGGGACGCGGCAGCAGTGGGGTAACGCGCGACGAGGAAACCGCGGCGATCTGGTTTGCCAAGGCGTCCGCACAGCGGTTCTACATCGCCGACGCATCGCATTGGCGCGAGGCGATCAAACCGCCGTTCTGGACCTTCGACTAGGCACTCTCGCTGGTGCATTCGTACGGCGCGACAGCATGGCGCGGTGTAACCGAGATGCCGCTGCAGCACCAAGTCCGCAGCGCACACTGCTTGACGCGCACACCGGGATCTAACTGCCACGCATCGCTGCCGGCAGTGACGAGCGTCGCGCACCGCGCGCGTCACAATGTCGGCCTGAAGCGTCTGCAACACCTCAGACCAGCAGACGCTCGACGAGCGTGCGGTACAGCGCCGGCAGCGCTTCCAGATCGGCCACGCGCACGTGCTCGTCCACCTGATGGATCGATGCATTGACCGGGCCGACCTCGATGCATTGCGCACCCAGCGGTGCGATGAAGCGCGCATCGGAGGTGCCGCCGCCGGTGCTCTCCTCCGGCGGTGCACCGACAAATGCGCCGAGCACTTCGCGGGCCACGCGCCGCAGCGTGCCTTCGGGCGTGTAGAACGGCTCGCCGCTGCGATGCCAGGCCAGCGTGTAAGTCAGCGCATGCCGCTCCAGCAGCGCGACGATCTCGCGCTCGAGCGTTTCGGCATTCCAGTGCGGCGTGTAGCGCAGATTGAAGGCCACCTGCAGCTCGCCGGGAATCACGTTATTGGCGCCAGTGCCGGCGTGGATATTTGAAATCTGCAGGCTGGTAGACGGGAAGCTTTCGAAGCCATCGTCCCATTGCCGCGCGATCAATTCGGCCAGCGCAGGCGCCGCCAGGTGGATCGGATTGCGCGCCTTGTGCGGGTACGCCACGTGGCCTTGCACGCCCTTGACGATCAGGTTGCCGGACAGGCTGCCACGGCGGCCCACCCGCAGCAGATCGCCCAGCCGCTCGGTGGACGATGGCTCACCGGTGATGCACCAGTCGATCTGCTGGCCGCGCTCGGCAAACAGCCGGGCCACATGGCGCACGCCGTCGATGGCGTCCCCTTCCTCGTCGCTGGTCAGCAGCACCGCCAGCGTGCCCGGATGCTCCGGATGGGCAGCCACAAACTGCTCGGCAGCCACCACGAACGCAGCCACGCTGCCTTTCATATCGGCCGCACCGCGTCCGTACAACACGCCATCGCGCACCTGCGGCGCGAATGGGTCGCTGGCCCAATCGCTCGCCGGCCCGGGGGGCACCACGTCGGTGTGCCCCAGCAACACCAGCACGGGCGCGCCACTGCCGTGCGTGGCCCACAGGTTATCGACGGCGCCCAGCCGCAGGTGTTCGCACGCGAAGCCGGCAGCGCTCAGGCGATCGGCGATGAGCGCCTGGCAGCCCGCATCGGCAGGCGTCACCGAGGCGCGTGCGATGAGGTCGCAGGTCAGTTGCAGGACGTCGCTGGTCATCAGGGTCTCTTGGCAAGGGACTGCATGCAGCGCATGCGTGGGAGTGCAGCATGCGGCAACGCGCACCACCGCGCGGGCCGCCAGGCGAAGCGATGTTGCCGCGCAGGTTCAACCCACGGCGAAGCGCGCCTTGAAGCCGTTGTCGGAGAACCCCTGGCTCAGCGTGCCATCGTCGGTCAGCACCACCGGCCGACGGATCAATTGCGGGTACTCGCGGAGCAGCAGCTTCCACTCTGCCTCCGAGCCGGGCGTTTTCTTGTTGTCGGGCAACTGCCGCCACGTGGTCGAGGACTTGTTGATCAAGGCATCGAATCCACCGGCTTTACCGGCCCATTCCAGCAAGGTGTCCGGTGCGGGCGTGTGCTCGCGGTAATCCACGAACGTGTAGGCAACGCCAAAGCGATCCAGCCACTTGGTGGCCTTTTTGCAGGTATCGCAGTTCTTCAATCCATATACCGTGGTCATGTCGTCATCTCTTCAACTGCCTGGCGCGCGTCTGCACGCGCCAGCAGGGTGGTAGCCAACGCGGCGGAGCCTCGCCCGTGCGCAGGCAGGAACACCACCGGTATGCGCTCACCGTGGAATTTCAATGCCAGCCGCGCCGGCGGCATCACCCAGGCGGGATCGACCGCACGCAACTGCGCAAGGTCCACACGCTGCGATCGTCCCTGCTGCACGATCTCCAGCGCATCGCCGGCATCGCGCACCTGCGCCCATCGCCTGCACAACACGAGGTACCGCACAGTCAGCCCCACCATCGCGACAGGCGCCAGCCAGCGCAACGCATCCAATTGCTGCGGGACGCCGTCGCGCACCAGCGAGCCCGCCACGTAGACCGCAACCCAACACAGCCACAGGGCCGGGATGCCCCATCGGATCCAGCCACTGGCCGGACGCGACAGCAGGGTGCCGGCGTGTGCGTGTGCTGTACTCAATCGGCAAGACCGCGCAGCAATTCATTCACGCTGGTCTTGCTGCGCGTGCGCGCATCCACCTGCTTGACGATCACTGCGCAATACAGCGAATGCGAGCCATCCTTGGATGGCAGCTGGCCGGACACCACCACGCTGTACGGCGGCACGTAGCCGTAGGAAATCTCGCCGGTCGCGCGGTTGTAGATGCGCGTGCTCTGGCTGATGAACACGCCCATGCCGATCACGCTGTGATGGCCGATCACCACGCCTTCCACCACTTCCGAACGCGCACCGATGAAACAATGGTCTTCGATGATGGTCGGGCTGGCCTGCAGCGGTTCGAGCACGCCACCGATGCCGGCACCGCCGGACAGGTGGCAGTGCTTGCCGATCTGCGCGCACGAGCCCACCGTGGCCCAGGTATCGACCATGGTGCCTTCGCCGACATACGCGCCGATATTGGTGAAGCTGGGCATCAGCACCACGTCCTTGCCGAAATAGCTGCCGCGCCGTGCGACCGCACCGGGCACCACGCGCACGCCGGCCTGGCGGAACTCGGCCTCATGGAAGCCGGCAAAGCGCGACTCCACCTTGTCCCAGAACGGCGCCGGCTGCGCATCGATCACGGCCATCTCGTTGACGCGGAAGTACAGCAGCACTGCCTTCTTCAACCACTCGTTGACGGTCCAGCCGCCCTGCCCGTCCGGCTCGGCAACACGGAACTCGCCGCTTTCCAGTCCATCGATGACACGATTGACGATTGCCCGCGTGGAGCCTTCGATCTCGTCGATGGTTAATGCCGCACGGCGTTCAAACGCGCTTTCGATACCGAACTTGAGTTCGTCACTGCTGACCTGCGCGGTGGGCTGCACGGCCTTCTTGGCGATCGGCAGCTTCTTGGCCGCTGCGGCCTTCTTGGCGGCCGGTGCAGCCACCACGGTGGTCGCCTTCTTGGCAACGCGCGGCGCCTTGGTGGCCGCTTGCTTCGGCTGCGCTGGCGCGGCGGTGGCGTTACGGCGCGCGCTCTGCTTGGCGACGGCAGCGGTGCTGGCGGCCGGCTTGGTTGCCGGCTTCTTGGGGGCTGCAGCCTTGGACGCGGCCGCGCGCTTGGGCGTTGCGGAAGATGCGCGCTTGGCGGCTGCGCTGGCGGGAGGCGCGCGCGGCGTGCGCGCAGGCTTCTTGGTGCTCATGGGGGCTCTCCGGGAGGAACTCAGGTGGGGTCGAGACAGGCGCACAGCGCATCGCGTAGCGCCTGCCGGGCAGCATCGGGCAACGGGCGATCGTGCTCGTCGGTGATCTGGAACTGGTCTTCGGCGCGCTCGCCGAAGGTGGCAATGCGGGCGTCGTGCACGCGCAGGTGCTGCATGCGTAACACGTGCGCCACGTCGGCCAGCAGGCCCGGGCGGTCAGGCGCCACCAGGCTGATGCGGGTGCGCCTGCCACCGGCACTTTCGCTGAATTCCACCCGCGGGGCGAAGCGGAAATGCCGCAACTGACGCGGCACCGCGCGCCGTGACGGGCGCACTTTGAGCAGATCGCCCGCCAGTACCTGGCGCAGGGCGGCGGCCAGGCGCTGCGGGTCGCCATCGGCGGAACTGTCCTGCGGCAGCACTTCGAACACGTCGAAGATCGCATCGTGTGGCGCGTCCAGCACGCGGGCGCGGTGGATGCCGTAGCCCTTGCGGTCCAGCGTGGCCACGATCGCCGAAAATAATCCATCGCGGTCGGGCGAATACACGAACACTTCCAGCGCGTCGTTGTCGGGCACCGCGCGGCGCGCCTTGACCAGCGTCTGGCCGATCTGCACCTCGATCAACGAGGCCGCTTGCCAGGCCAATTGCTCGGGCCGGAAACGCAGGAAATTCTCGTCCGGCATGCCCGCAAACTGGCGATCGATGGTGGCATCGTCATGGCCTTGCGCCTGCATCAGCGTGCGTGCGGATTCGCGCGCTTCGCGCAGGCGTTCCTCACGCGGCGGCGGGTGTTCCAGACCTTCGCGCAAGGCGCGGCGTGCGGCGAAATACAGATCCGCCAGCAACCGGTCCTTCCAGGCATTCCACAGTTTGGGGCTGGTGCCGGCGATGTCGGCACAGGTCAGCAGATACAGGTAATCCAGGCGCTCGCGCGTGCCCACCAACGTGGCAAAGCGGTGAATCACCTCCGGGTCGGAGATGTCCTGCTTCTGCGCGGTGACCGACATGCGCAGGTGCTGCTCCACCAGCCACGTGACGAGCTCGGTATCGCCTTCGCTCAACCGATGCGCCAGGCAGAACGCGCGCGCATCCACCGCGCCGAGTTCGGAATGATCGCCGCCGCGGCCCTTGGCAATGTCATGGAACAATCCCGCCAGCAACAACAGCTCCGGCTTGCGCAGGCGCGGCCAGACTTCATGAGTGATCGAAAATCGCTCGTCGGCGCGGCCGGCGGCAAACAGCGCGATGTTCCGCAGCACCATCAAGGTGTGCTGATCCACCGTGTAGACATGGAACAGGTCGAACTGCATGCGCCCGGACACACTGGCGAACGCGGGAATCCATTGACCAAGCACGCCCAGCCGCGCCATGCGGTTGAGCGTTTCCACCGCACGCGGGCCGCGCAGCAGCGCCATGAACCGGTCGCGCGCGATGGCGTCGGCAACGTCGTACGCAGGGAGATCGCGCAACACTTCGGCCAGCGCGCGCGCAGTCAACGAATGCAGCCCACGCACCTCGCGGTGGGCCGCCCATTGCGCGAACAACGCAAACACCTGCAGCACATCGCCATCCGGCCAGGTGTCGGCATCGGCGGTGAGATAGCCGCGGCGCAGGCTGAAACCGGCGTCCAGTTGCACCGGCACCGCTTCGCCATCGAACTGCTCTTCGAAGCGCTGCAGCAGGCGATCGCTGATCCGGCGAATCAACGCAGCGCTGCGATAAAAGCGCTGCATCATCTTTTCCACGCCCAGGCTTTCCGGGTCGTCGGCAAAGCCCAGCCGCTCGGCCAGGGTCTTCTGGTAATCGAAACGCAAGCGTTCTTCCGGCCGGTTGGCGACCAGGTGCAAGCCGTAGCGCAGGCGCGCGAGTTCTTCGCGTTCGCGCCGCAATGCGGCCGCTTCGTCCATGCCGACATGGCCCAGCCCGACCAGCGCTTCCAGGTCCTTGACCCCGAACGCGCGCAAGGCCATCCAGCCCAGCGTTTGCAGGTCGCGCAGGCCGCCGGGGCCGTCCTTGATGTCCGGTTCCAGGTTGTCGGCGGTGTCGCCGAAGCGCTGATGCCGCGCGTGTAGTTCCTCGCGCTTGGCCTGGAAGAATGCGCGCAGCGGCCACACCTGCTGCGGCGCGATCGCTGCGGCCAGCGCCGCACGCGCCTGCGCATCGGCCACCAGCGGGCGCGATTCGATCAGTGCGGTGAGCACGGTCTGGTCGGCGGCCGCACTTGTGCACTGTGCCGGCGAGCGCACCGCATGGCTGATCGGCAGGCCCACATCCCACAACAACGCAAACAAGCGCGCCAGCGCCTGCTCGTGGCGTTGTTGCGCAGCGGTTTCGCCCAGTACCAGCAGGTCCACATCCGAACGTGGAAACAGTTCACCGCGCCCGTAGCCTCCCACCGCATGCAAGGACAGCCCGGCGTCGGCAGGGATACAGCGCGTCCACGCATTGCGCATCAATTGATCGACGGCGCGCGCGCGCAAGGCGAGCAGGCGCTCGGTCGGCTCGCCCTGGTCGAAACGCTTGCACAGCCGCATGTCCGCATGCACCAGCAGCGGACGGGCCTCGGCGGCCCAGTCGGCGTCGCCGGCGACGCTCGGATCGGGTCGGTCCGCCGGCGTTGCGGTCATGCCGGCGCGGAGGCGTTGGGCGACAGCGTCAGCACATCCACGCCGTCTTCGGTCACCGCCACCATGTGTTCCCACTGCGCGGACAACTTGCGGTCCTTGGTCACCACGGTCCAGCCGTCCGGCAGGGTCTTATGGTGATAGGTGCCTTCGTTGATCATCGGCTCGATGGTGAAGGTCATGCCCGGCTTGAGCACCAGGCCCTCGCCCGGCCGGCCGTAATGCATCACCTGCGGTTCGTCGTGATAGACCTTGCCGATCCCGTGGCCGCAGTAATCGCGCACCACGCTGAAGCGCTCGGCCTCGGCGAATTTCTGGATGGCATGGCCGACATCGCCCAGCGTCGCGCCCGGCTTGACCGCACGGATGCCGCGCCACATTGCCTCGTAAGTGGTTTCCACCAGGCGCTTGGCCATCACCGACGGCGTGCCCACGTAATACATGCGGCTGGTATCGCCATGCCAGCCGTCCTTGATGACGGTGACATCGATATTGACGATGTCGCCTTCCTTCAGGACCTTGGCCGCGCTCGGGATGCCGTGGCAGATCACGTTGTTGACCGAGGTGCACACGCTCTTGGGAAAGCCGCGGTAGCCGACATTGGCCGGGATGGTGCCCTGCACATTGACGATGTGGTCGTGGCAGATGCGGTCCAGCTCGGCAGTGGTCACGCCTGGTTTCACATGCGGGGCCACCACGTCGAGCACCTCGGCGGCCAGACGGCCGGCGACGCGCATCAGTTCGATTTCTTCTTTGGTTTTCAGATTGACGCTCATGTGGCGGATTATCGCCGATTCCGAGCGAATCTGAATGACTCCACGCTTTGCGCGGCACGCTCGCGCTCGCCGGCGGAAATCCGGCGCAAGGGGGCCGGAATTGTGACGAAGGTCTTCACGCGTCAAAACTGCGTGAAACGGAGTCATCCGTAGGACATCGCATTTTTTGCTAAAGACCCAAAAAAAACAGCGGGATAGCTAACCGATTCATGGTTATCTTTGGCACGGCGGATGCATTACGAGGAGGGCGACGACTTGGTCGCGTCATCAATGACCTATTCGGTCAAGGAAATGTCCATGCGTAATGTCCGCCCTGTCTTACTCTCTCTCGGCCTGCTCTCGACCGTCGGCATCGCGACAGCAGCAGACACCACCACCTTCAACGTCAAGATTGCCGTGACCAAGGCCTGCACCATCACCGCGGCATCGGCCACGGACGTCGACTTCGGCTCGGTGCTATCCACCTCTACCGCCAATGCCGATGCAAACGGCAGCGTCACCGCTCAGTGCACCGCATTGACGCCTTACAACATCGCCCTGAGCGCGGGTAGCAATGCCGGGACGGCCAACGATGTGACCACCCGCCGCATGAAGAACACCGATGCACTGGTCACCACCAACAACTTCGTCGCTTATCAGCTCTACCAGGACCTGGGCCTCAGCACAGTGTGGGGCAGCACCAGCGGCACCAATACGCTGAGCCGCACCGCCACCGGCATCAATCAGATCTACCCGGTGTACGGCCGCGTGACCAACCCGTCCGCCGGCAACCCAGCCACTGGTACCTACCAAGACACCATCACCGCCACGATCATCTATTGAGCCCACGCATGCCGCTATCGCTGCTTTCGCCACTGCGTCCGTTGTTGTTGCTGGCTTTGTCCGGCCTTTGCCTGGCTACCCAGTCGACCACAGTGCGCGCCGCCAGCCTGCAATTGGCGCCCACCTCGCTCACGCTGACCGCCCAGCAGAGCGCCGATGGATTGTGGCTGAGCAACAGCGGCAGCGCGCCGGTGCAGGTGCAGACCCGCGCCTACCGCTGGACCCAGCGCGAAGGCCAGGATCAGCTCGATCCCACCCAGGAACTGCTGATCAGCCCACCCATGCGCACGCTGGCCGCTGGCGAGCGGCAGTTGATCCGCGTGATCCGCGCCGGGCCGCCGCCACGTGGTGAAGAGGTGTGCTACCGCATCATTGTCGACGAACTGCCCAGCGTCGACGCAGACCGCAACGGCATGCAGTTCGTGCTGCGTTACTCGGTGCCGATCTTCGTGCTACCGCCCGGCATCGCCGCGCCCACGCCGCGGCTGGACACGCAACTGGTGGCCGGCAGCGACGGCAACGCGCAGATCCAGATCCGCAACACCGGCAACGGCCATGCACAGGTGGCCGATCTGCGGCACCTGATCGATGGCAAGGCCAAGACGGAGTTGAACGGACTGGTGGGCTACGTCCTGCCCGGCCAGACCATGCGCTGGTCGCTCGGCGCGCCGCTGGCACAGTTTGGCCGCGGCGCCATCACCGCAAGGATCAATGGTGAGGCTGACGAACGCACCCTGCTGGCCGCGCCGTGATGTGGCGCGGCTGACGATGACGCTGCTTGCCGCCGCCATCGGTCTGCAGAACACGGCAGCCGCCGATCTGGCAGATGTGGCGTCCTTGCCGGATCCTGCACCGCAGACCGGTGTCTTGGCCGCGCAGACCTTGTATCTGGATGTCAGCGTCAACCAAGCCGATCGCGGCCTGGCACCGTTCGAGCTGGTGGATGGAAATTTGCGTGCGTCGGTGCAGACCTTGCGCAAACTCGGCTTCATCCTGGACGGTCAAGCGCCCGAGGCGCTGGTCGACCTGGACCGCATGCCCGACGTCGAAGTGCGTTATGACGCCGCCCTGCAGCGGCTGGCCCTGCAGGTCCCGCTGGCGCAGCTCTCGCTGTCCACCACGGTGTTGAAGAGTGAGGAAGTCGCTCCGCCCAGTGCCACCGCCTCGCCGGGCGCGCTGCTCAACTACGACCTGTATGCCAACCGCAACGCGGGGGCCAGCAGCGTCTCGCTGGCCACCGAACTGCGCGGCTTCGGTCTGGGCCGGGGCATGGTCGAAAGCACGGCCGTGTTCCAGACCTACAACCGCGCGCAAGACCGCGGCTGGCGCGGCGAAGCCGTACGCCTGGACAGCGCCTGGCAGATGGATTTCCCCGACACCGCCACCAGCCTGCGGGTGGGCGATTTCTATAGCGGCTTCGTCGACTGGAGCCGGTCGATCCGCCTGGGCGGCATCCAGATCGGCCGCAACTACGCCCTGCAGCCGTATCGCGTGCTGACCCCGACGCCCAGCTTTCTCGGCGAAGCCGCGGTGCCGTCGACGGTGGAGCTGTACGTCGATGGCCTGCGCCAATACAGCGGCCAGGTCCCGGCCGGCCCGTTCCAGCTCGCCGCACAGCCCGGCATCAGCGGCACCGGCCAGGCGCAGATCGTGGTGACCGATGCGTTCGGCCGCGTGCGCCGGCTGGATTTCGCGTTCTACGGCACTCCGCAGCTGCTGGCGCGCGGCATCTCCGAGTGGTCGGCTGGCATCGGCCACCTGCGTCGCGATTACGGCGTGCGCTCGTTTTCTTACGACAGCCGGCCGGTGGCCAGTGCCAGCCTGCGCAAGGGCGTGCGCGAGGATTTCACCATCGAGGCGCATGCCGAAGCCGGCGGCGGCCTGGTCAATGCCGGCGCCGGTGGCATCTGGTTGCTTGGTGTCGGCGGCGTGTTCAACGTGGCCTACGCGCACAGCCAGATGGGCGGCTTGCACGGTGGCCAATACGTGCTGGGCTACGCCTGGAACAACCGCCGCTTCAATCTCAACTTCGCCACCCAGCGCACCCATGGCGACTATCGTGACCTGGGCGCCCTGCAGGGCAGCCTGCCGGCGAGCGTCAGCGACCGCGCGGTGTTCGGTGTCAACGTCAACCCGCTCGGCTCGCTCGGCACCAGCTACGTCCGGCTGAGCTATCCGCAGGGCGACACCTCGCGCTACGCCAGCGTGTTCTGGTCGCGCAGCTTCGGCCGCAACTGGGCCGCCAACCTGTCCGGCAACCAGAACCTGGATCTGCGCCGCGACCGCAGCCTGTATCTGTCGCTCTCCACCACCTTCGGCGGAATCCGCCAGGCCAGCGCTTCGATGCAGCGCAACGGCAACCGCACCGGCTTTGTGGCCGATGTCAGCCAACCGCTGCCGGGTGACGGCGACCTGGGCGGTGTGGGCTGGCGCCTGCAGGCACGCGCCGGCGACGACGCCAGCGGCGGGCTGGCGGAACTGGGCTGGTTGAACCGCGTCGGTCGCTACAGCCTGGGCGCTGCCACGCAGGACGGCGACACCTTCGGCTATGCCAGCGCCAGCGGCAGCCTGGTCTGGATGAACGGGCGCGGTTTCGCCGCGCGTGACGTGCAGGATGCGTTCGCGGTGGTTTCCACCGATGGCCAGCCGGGCATCCCGGTGCGCCTGGAAAACCGCCTGATCGGCGTGACCGACGCCAAGGGCATGTTGCTGGTGACCCCGTTGCAGTCGTGGCAACGCAATCAGCTGTCGATCGATACGCTGGCACTGCCGGCCAACCTGCGCGTGGACCGGGTAGACACCGCAGTGACCCCGCGCCAGCAATCCGGCGTGGCGGTGCGCTTCGGCATTACGCCCGTGCGTGCAGCCATGATCGTGCTGCACGACGCGCAAGGTGTGCCGTTGCCGGTCGGCAGCGTGGTATGGCGCGAGGGCGATGCCGAACGCGTGGTGGTCGGGTACGACGGCGAAACCTATCTGGACAATCTGCAGCAGGAGAACCGCATCCTGGTCGACCTGCCCGACGGCCGCTGCAGCGCGCAGTTCACCTACCCGGTCAATCCCACCGACATCCCGCGCGTCGGCCCGCTGCCGTGCATCGCAGAGCCGGCGCCATGAGCCTGACAGGCCTTGGCCGTTTGTTGTTCGCGCTGGCGATTGCCACGCTGTGGCTGGCCCCAAGCCAGCGCGCGCACGCGGACACAAACTGCACCGTCACGCTCGGCACGCCGCTGGCGTTTGGCAACGTGGCCGCCAACGGCACCACCGACGCGGTGGCAACGCTCAACGTGTCTTGTGCAACTGCCGCGCTCAGCGTCCTGGGCTATGCGCACGTGAGCCTGTGCCTGGATCTGGGCCCCGGCAGCGCCAGTGCCGGACTGTATGCGCCGCGCCGCATGCTCAACCCCACCAGCGACAGCCTGGATTTCCAGATCTACTCCGAGGCGACCCGTACCCAGGTCTGGGGGGCCACTGGCTCGACGACGCCCTCGCCGCGCGTACTGACACTTTCGTACGGGGTACCGCTGATCACCGGCGGCTCGCAGACCACGTCGGTCACGCTGTACGGCCGCATTCCAGCCAATCAGACCCTGTCGGTGGGCAACCACACCAGCACTTTCAGTGGCGCCGACACCGTGCTGCGGTATGCCTATACCGAAAGCCTCATCGGCATTCCGCCGGCCCCCAGCAGTTGCACGGCCGGCGGCAGCGGCGCCAAGACCGCCAGCAACGCCTTCCCGTTCACCGCCTCGGCCAACGTGCCCGCCCGCTGCAATACCTACGTCACCACCGACCTGGACTTCGGCACCATCGCCGGCAGCATTACCAGCAACATCGACCGCACCTCCACCGTCAGCCTGTCGTGCACCAACCGGACCGCGTGGAACATCGGCCTGGGCAACGGCGTGAATGCCAGCGGCAGCACCCGCCGAATGCGCCAGGCCAGCAGCAGCAACTACATCACCTACGAGCTCTACCGCGATGCGGCGCGCAGCAACCGCTGGGGCACCACCATCGGCACCGACACCCTGAATGGCACCGGCAACGGCGTCGCCCAGACGGTCACCGTCTATGGGCGTGCGCCGTCGCCACAGCTACCGGCCGCTGGCGCCTATACCGATACGGTGACCGTCTCGATCACTTACTGATGGTTAATTAAGTTCGCATCGGGCACGTCGTTATTGGCTACGTCTCCAATGCAAACGATTGCCTTCATGACGCCGTTCAACCTTCTGAAGTGCTCTGCATTACTTGCGCTGGCCTGCGCCGCCTCCACTGCCGAGGCGGCCGGCACCAGCCAAGGCCTGGAAAATTCCACCCTGCATATCGGCTTGCGCGTGCTCAGCGGCTGCGAACTGCGCACCTCGCCGGCACGCGCCAACTGCTCCAAGGGCACCCCGGCGGCGATCGAACCGGCTGCCAGTGCTGCCCCCGGCACCGCTGGCACTGCCGCCAGCGCAACCGGCCAGGTCGCCAGCGCCTTGGCCGGCCCGGCGCCGACCGGTGCTGCCCGTATCACCACGGTGGCTTTCTGAGATGGCCGGCGCCTGGCCACTGACGCGTTGGCTTGCCACGGTTCTGGCCGCTGGCATGCTCCTGGTCATGTCCACCCCGGCCCTTGCTGCCGAGATCACAATCGCGCCGACCACGGCGCGCATCCCGGCCGATGCCGACCAAGCCACCGTGTGGCTCAACAACCAGGCCGGCAAACCGTGGCGTGCAGAAGCAAAGCTGTATCGCTGGCGTCAGGACGGCGAGCGCGAGGTGCTTGAACCGGCCATCACTGCCACTGTCAGCCCCAGCCAGTTCGAAATTCCCAGCCAGGGCCGCCAGCTGCTGCGGGTGATCCGGCTCGGCCCCAGCCCGGCCACCACCGAAGACAGCTATCGCTTGGTAGTGACACAGCAGGCGAGCGCCGAGGAGCCCGAACTGCTGCGCTATTCCATTCCCGTCTTCACCCTGCCCAGCCAGGCCAGTGAGGCAAAACCGAAGCTGCACGCTCACTTACTCCAGTCCGGCACCGAAAGGGCATTGACGCTGCACAATGCCGGCCTTGGCCACGCCCGCCTGGCCGACCTGGCCTACATCGGTGCCAGCGGCACCCGGCTGAACATCCGCAACGACCTGGCCGGCTATGTTCTGCCCGGGCAGACCCGACGCTGGACGCTGCCGGCCAGCCTGCCTGCCGGCAAGGGCCGCTTCGTGGCCCGTATCAATGGCGACACCGAGAGCACCCTGGTGCTGGAGCCATGATCCGGCGCTGCACGCACCGCGGCCCCTGAGTCACATTGCATCGCCCTGCCCCGGCGGCTATACTCCGCCGGCTGTCTTGCGTTTCATGCGCAGCGCGCCGTCCACGTCGGACGTCATCGACGAATTCACACCTGCCGCCGCCATCCGTGCCGGGGTGCCCCGCAAGGGGTTCGTCACGGAGGCGACAGGGAAGCCCAACCCCGGAATTACGTGCGTCCCCGCCAGGGCTCGCACAGTCATGCGCAGGTTTTCAAACCACAGCCGCGCACGGCAATTCCGCTATCAGGAGTTTTTTCAATGCCTCAGGTCACCATGCGTCAGATGCTGGAAGCCGGCGTCCATTTCGGCCACCAGACCCGCTACTGGAACCCCAAGATGGCGCCGTACATCTTCGGCGCGCGCGGCAAGATCCACATCATCAACCTCGAGAAGACCGTTCCGCTCTTCAATGACGCGATGAACTTCCTCTCCTCGATCGCGCAGAAGCGCGGCACCGTGCTGTTCCTGGGCACCAAGCGCAGCGCGCGCGAGTCCATCAAGGAAGAAGCCGAGCGCTGCAACATGCCGTTCATGACCCAGCGCTGGCTGGGCGGCACGCTGACCAACTTCCGCACCGTGAAGCAGTCGGTTGCCCGCCTGAAGGAACTGGAAGCCGCTGAAACCGACGGCACCTTCGAAAAGCTGGTCAAGCACGAAGTGCTGGGCCTGCGTCGCGAGCGCGAGAAGCTGGACGCGTCGCTGGGCGGCATCAAGGAAATGAACCGTCTGCCCGACGCGATCTTCGTGATCGATATCGGCCATGAAGACATCGCCATCAAGGAAGCCAAGAAGCTCGGCATCCCGGTGATCGCCGTGGTCGATACCAACTACGATCCGGCCCTGGTCGATTACGCCATCCCGGGCAACGACGACGCCATCCGCGCCGTGCAGCTGTACGCACGCGCCGCTGCCGACGCCGTGCTGGAAGGCAAGGCTGCTGCGCCGAATTCGGCGTCGGTTCGCGAAGAAGAGTTCTCGGCTGAAGCCGGCGACGAAGGCAAGGGCCGTCGCGCTCCGGCCAAGAAGGCCACCGAGAAGAAGGCCGACGCACCGGCCGCTGCACCTGAGGCACCGGCTGCCGAGTAATCGGCATGCAATGCGGCCGCACCATGCTGTGCGGCCGCAGCCCCGACGGGACCCTCGCGTCGCGTCGCTCGGGCCATTGAAGACACCCACGGGGGCGGCCAGCACGCTGCACCGTCTCCTCATTGGCGGAACACTTCCGCCGCACGTATTCGTCCATACGAGGTAATTCCATGGAAATCACTGCTTCCCTGGTTAAAGAACTGCGCGAGCGCACCGGCGCCGGCATGATGGAGTGCAAGAAGGCACTCGTCGAAAACGCAGGCGACATCGACGCCGCGGCCGAATGGCTGCGCAAGTCGGGTCTGGCCAAGGCTGACAAGAAGGCCGACCGCGTTGCCGCCGAAGGCCGCATCGCCACCGCACAGGCTGGCGGCAAGGCAGTGCTGGTCGAAGTCAACTCCGAGACCGACTTCGTCGCCAAGGACGAGAACTTCCTGGCCTTCACCGACGTCGTCGCCAACGCTGCGCTGAACTCTGACGCGGCCGATGCCGACGCCCTGAAGAGCGTCAAGCTGGACAGCGGCGAGACCATCGAAGAGCGTCGCGCTGCGGTCATCGCCAAGGTTGGCGAGAACCTGCAGGTACGTCGTCTGGTCCGCATCGACAGCGCCAACAACGTCGCGGCCTACGTGCACGGCGGCCGCATCGGCGTGCTGGTCGAGCTCAAGGGCGGCGACGCCGAGCTGGCCCGTGGCATCGCGATGCACATCGCTGCGATGAACCCGCCGCACGTCAAGGCCTCCGACGTCCCGGCCGAGTTCGTTGCCAAGGAAAAGGAAATCGAGCTGGCCAAGATGTCCGAGAAGGACAAGGCCAAGCCGGCCGAAATCCTGGAAAAGATCATCAGCGGCAAGATCAGCAAGATCGTCAACGAAGTCACCCTGTACGGCCAGCCGTACGTGCTGAACACCGAACAGACCGTCGAGCAGGCGGTCAAGGCCGCCGGCGCCGAAGTGATCGGCTTCCAGCGTCTGGCCGTTGGCGAAGGCATCGAGAAGGTGGTGGAAGACTACGCTGCCGAAGTGATGAAGCAGGCCGGACTGGCCTGATTCACCGCGTTCGATGACGAAAAAAGCCGCGGCATGCCGCGGCTTTTTTTTTGCCCGCACTACGCGCTGGCGCAGCGCTGTTTGCCGCCAGGCCGCCTGCATGCGCGGCGTATGCAACCGGCCGCAACGCTACAGATGCGCGTGCCGCTGCCGCTAAAAACGAGATGCCGACCAGGCTTTCCAGCGCCCATTGCGCCTGCGTTGCAGCGCGGCGACTGCACTGCGTGGCGTGCCCAACTCAACGACCGCGGCTGTATGCTTGCGATCACTGTCGGCGATGAACCATGCAACCAGACCTCCAGGCCGCCCTGCACTACTGCCGCAACCTGCCCTCGCCGCCGGGCGTGGCGCTGCGCATCATCGAGCTGGCGCAAGACCCCGACGTCGACATGACCACCACGGCCAACGTCATCGGCATGGACATGGCGTTGAGCGCACGCATGTTGCGCGTGGCCAATTCCCCGCTGTACGCCAGCCGGCGCCGCATCGACAACCTGGGCCAGGCACTGACCATGCTCGGCCTCAATGCGACCTTGAGCCTGGCGCTGGGCTTTTCGATGGTCCACGGCGTGCGCAGCACGTTCAAAACGCATCCGCTGCACGAGCGCATCTGGCGCCGCGCCGGCCTGTGTGCGCTGGCCAGCCGCATCCTTGGCCAGGCCTATGGCATCCGCAAGCCGGAAGAGCTGATGCTGGCCGGCCTGCTGCAGGACATCGGCAAGCTGGCGCTGCTGCAGGGCACGCCGGAGGTGTACGCCCCACTGCTGGAACAGGCCCCCGATAACGCCGCACTGCTGGACGCCGAACGCGAGCATCTTGGCGCCACGCATGCCGAGGTCGGCGCCTGGCTGGCGCATCAATGGCAGCTGCCGCCGTACCTGCAGAACGCCATCGCCCAGAGCGAAGAAGAGCCGGCAAGCCTGGAACCCTTCATGGCCTGCGTGGCGCTGTCCGGGCGGCTGGCCGATATCTGGCTGTCGGCCAGTGCGGCCACCGCTACCGAGCGCGCGCAACAGCAGGCGCAGGATGTGCTGGAGCTCGATGCCGAGCGCTTTGAAAAGGTGATCGAGCGCATTGCCGAATCGCTGCCCGAACTCGAAGCCCTGTTCGATATCCGTGTGCCGCAGCCCGAGCACATCCAGCTGATCTTCGAACAGGCACGCGAGCTGGCCATGCTGCGCAGCCTGCGCGAGCTGCAGGACGTGGCCGAGGCACGCCGGCATGCCGACGAATCGGAAAACCGCATGCGCCACCTGGCCGAACAGGCCAGCCGCGATGCACTGACCGGCGTGTTCAACCGCCACCAGCTCGGCACCGCGCTCGCGCATGAGTTCGAACTGGCCACCCGGCAGGCGTGGCCGCTGTCGATCGCCTTCATCGACCTGGACGACTTCAAGCGCGTCAACGATGCGCATGGCCACCTGGTCGGCGACGAGGTGCTGCGCAACTTCGCGCAGACCCTGCAGCGCATGGTGCGTACCAGCGACCTGGTGGCGCGCTACGGCGGCGAAGAATTCCTGGTGATCCTGCCCAACACCACCGCCGAGGCCGCGCTGATGGTGATCGAGCGCATCCTGGCCGAAACCGCACGCACACCGATGGCGCAATTGCCCGGCGGGCCGCTGCACATCACGTTTTCTGCGGGATTGGCCACGCACGGTGGCGGCGACCGCCAATTCGAAAGCATCGAGCATCTGTTGCAGGCCGCCGACACCACGCTGTATCGCTCCAAGCATCGCGGCCGCAACCGCGTCACCGCCTACGATGCGACCGAGGTGCCGGCGCAACCGACACCACGCGCGCACTGAGCAACACGGCACGCATCGCGCAACAAAAGAATTTTTACCACGCCCGGTGACAGGCTTCCGCTAGAATTGCCGGCGTTTGTCGATCCCCCACCCCCGAGGCCTGCCCCATGTCTGAACTTTCCTATCGCCGCATCCTTCTCAAACTTTCCGGGGAGGCGCTGATGGGGGATGGGGATTACGGCATCGACCCCAAGGTCATCAATCGCCTCGCGCATGAAGTGATCGAAGCCCAGCAGGCCGGCGCGCAGGTTGCGCTGGTGATCGGCGGCGGCAACATCTTCCGCGGCGCCGGCCTGGCTGCCAGCGGCATGGACCGCGTCACCGGCGACCACATGGGCATGCTGGCCACCGTGATCAACGCGCTGGCCATGCAGGACGCGCTGGAAAAGCTCGGCGCCAAGGTGCGCGTGATGAGCGCGATCAAGATCAACGACGTCTGCGAAGACTTCATCCGCCGCCGTGCGATCCGTCACCTGGAAAAGGGCCGCATCGCGATCTTCGCCGCCGGCACCGGCAACCCGTTCTTCACCACTGACTCGGGCGCCGCGCTTCGTGCGATCGAGATCGGCGCCGATCTGCTGCTGAAGGCGACCAAGGTCGATGGCGTGTACGACAAGGATCCGAAGAAGCACAGCGATGCGGTGCGTTACGACAGCCTGACCTACGACGAAGTGATCATGCAGGGCCTGGAAGTGATGGACACCGCCGCCTTCGCACTGGCCCGCGACAGCGACCTGCCGCTGCGCATCTTCGGCATGAGCGAGCCCGGCGTACTGCTGCGCATCCTGCACGGCGCGCAGATCGGCACGTTGGTACAGGGCCGCAGCTGAGCGACACGGTCGGGCCCGGCTGAGACACCGCGGCTCGCCAGACAGTGACCACACAGCCGCCTCCGGGCGGCTGTGCTGCATTTTCACGATGCACAGTGGGTAGCACCCGCCCGCCCGGGCCGTGCGCGCCCATGAATCCCGGCGGGCGCCTGCCGGGCTTTTTGCTGCGCTGCGCCGGCTGTCGGCGCCGCTGGCGGCTATAATCGATCAATTACGATTCACCAGGACGTTCGGCGATGCTCAACCAGATCAAACAAGACGCGCAGACGCGCATGACCAAGAGCATCGATGCTCTGCGCCATTCCCTGACCACCGTGCGCACCGGCCGCGCCTCGCCGGCGCTGCTGGACAACATCAAGGTCAAGGCTTACGGCACCGACACCCCCCTCAATCAGGTCGCCAGCATCAGCGTCTCCGAAGGCCGCTCGCTAGTCATCAGCCTGTTCGACAAGGGCATGATCAAGGACGTCGAGAAGGCAATTTACGCCTCCGACCTGGGCCTGACCCCGACCGTGGTCGGCACCGTGATCCGCCTGAACCTGCCGCCGCTCACCGAAGAGCGCCGCAAGGAGCTGAGCAAGTCGGTGCATGGCGAAGGCGAAGACGCCAAGGTCGCCATCCGCAACATCCGGCGCGATGCCAACCAGCAGGTCAAGGATCTGCTCAAGGACAAGCAGGTCACCGAGGACGAAGCGCGCGGCGCCGAAGACGATATCCAGAAGCTCACCGACAAGGCCATCAAGGACGTGGATGAGGTCGTCAAGGGCAAGGAACAGGAATTGATGACGGTCTGACCGTGGCGTCCACTGCCATGCATTCGGAGCCCTCCGCTGTCGCGGTGCCGCGCCATCTTGCCATCATCATGGATGGCAACGGGCGCTGGGCGCAGCGTCGGCGGCGTCCGCGCGTGATCGGCCACCGTGCCGGCGCGCGGGCGGTCAACCGCACCATCGATTTCTGTCTCGATAAGGGCGTGTCGGCACTGACCTTGTTCGCGTTTTCCAGCGAGAACTGGGGCCGCCCGCAGGACGAAGTCGACGCACTGATGAAGCTGTTCCTGCATGCACTCGATCGTGGGGTCGAAGAGTTGCAGCGGCGTGGCGTGCAGGTGCGTTTCATCGGCGACCGCAGCCGCTTTACCGCGCCACTGCGCGACCGCATGGCCGGTGCCGAGCGCATCACCGCGGCTAACACGCGGCTGGTGCTGAGCATCGCCGCCAGTTATGGCGGCCGCCAGGACATCGCCATGGCCGCGCGTGCGCTGGCCGTCGAGGTCGCGGCAGGCCGGTTGCAGCCGGAGCAGATCGACGAAGCCTTACTGGCCAGCCGGGTCGCGCTGGCCGACCTGCCGGCGCCGGATCTGTTCATCCGCACCGGCGGCGACACCCGGATCAGCAATTTCCTGTTGTGGCAGCTCGCCTACACCGAGCTGTGGTTCACCGAAACCCTGTGGCCGGAGTTCGACGCCGGCGTGCTGCAACAGGCTCTGGACGACTACGCCGGGCGCGAACGCCGCTTCGGCCTGACCAGCGCCCAGATCGCCGAGAAGGCGACGGAGACGTCTTCCGCATGACCCAGACCCGTGTGATTGCCGCGCTGATCATGGCGCCGCTCGCCATCTGCGCGATCGTGCTGCTGCCCACCCAGTGGCTGGCGGCGCTGGCGGCGATCCTGTTCCTGACCGGGCTGTGGGAGTGGCTCAAGCTGTCCGGCATCGACGACAGCCTGCCGCGCACCGTGCTGCTGATGCTCAACCTGCTGCTGATGGTGCTGATGGTCTGGGCATCGGTCGGCTCGATGGTGCTGTTCCAGATCGCTGCCCTGGTGGGCGTGGGCTGGTGGCTGGTGGCGCTGCTGTGGCTGCGGTTCTTCAACTTCGGCGCCGACCACGGCAATGGCCAGGCACGCGCGCTCAAGCTGGCCGCCGGCACGCTGGCGGTCCTGCCGGCCTGGGCGGCGCTGGTGCTGCTGCACGCCAATCCCGACAAGGGCAACCTGTGGCTGCTGACCGCGCTGACCATGGTCTGGGCGGCCGACTCGGGCGCGTATTTCGCCGGGCGGCGGTTCGGCAAGCACAAGCTGGCACCGCGGATCAGCCCCAACAAGACCATCGAAGGCCTGCTGGGCGGGCTGGTCGCCGGTATTGCAGTGGCCTGCGCCTTCGGCTGGCTGGCCGGGCTGACCCTGGCGCATGTGCCGCAGCTGGTGCTGGTGGCCGCAGTCGCAGTCCTGGCCTCGGTGCTGGGCGATCTGTTCGAAAGCCTGCTCAAGCGGCATGCCGGCGCCAAGGATTCGGGCACGGTGATTCCCGGCCACGGCGGCGTACTGGATCGGATCGACGGCGTGCTCGCCGCGCTGCCGGTGTTCGCGCTCGGCAAGGAAATTCTCGGATTCTAGGCATGTCAGGTTCTTCTCTTCGTCGGGTCGCCGTGTTTGGCGCAACCGGCTCCATCGGTGCCTCGGCACTGGACGTGATTGCCCGGCATCCGGAGCGGCTGCGTGCCAGCGTGCTGTCGGCCGGCAGCAAGGTCGATGCGCTGCTGGCGTTATGCGTGCGGCACCGCCCCGCCCATGCGGTGATCGCCGACGCCGCGTTGTATCCGGCATTGCGCGACGGTTTGCGCGCCGCCGGCCTGACCACCCAGGCGCATGCCGGTGATCAGGCGTTGGATGCGCTGGCGGCCAGCGATGCCTGCGACACCGTGGTGGCGGCGATCGTCGGCGCCGCCGGCCTGTCGTCCACCCTGGCAGCCGCGGCCGCCGGCAAACGCCTGTTGCTGGCCAACAAGGAATCCCTGGTGCTGGCCGGCGAGCTGCTGACCCGCACCGCGGCTGCGGCCGGCGCGGAGATCATTCCGATCGACAGCGAGCACAGTGCGATCTTTCAGTGCCTGCGCTCCTGCGACGCCAGCCGCGGGGTGCGGCGGGTGATCCTGACCGCCTCCGGCGGGCCGTTCCGCGGCCGCCAGCGTGCGCAATTGGCCGAAGTGACGCCCGCCCAAGCGGTGGCGCACCCGAAATGGTCGATGGGCCCGAAGATCTCGGTCGACTCGGCCACGCTGATGAACAAGGGCCTGGAAGTGATCGAGGCGCACCATCTGTTCGGCCTGCCCGGCGAGCAGATCGACGTGCTGGTGCACCCGCAGAGCCTGGTGCATTCGTTGGTGGAATTCGTCGACGGCTCCACCCTGGCCCAGCTCGGGCTGCCGGACATGCGCACCACCCTGGCGGTCGGCCTGGCCTGGCCGGAGCGCGTCGAGTCCGGCGTCGGCGGCCTGGATCTGCTGCAACAGGGCCGGCTGGACTTCGAAGCTCCCGACACCGGGGCGTTCCCGTGCCTGCGCCTGGCCTGGGACGCCTTGCGCGCCGGCGGCACCGCGCCGGCCATCCTGAACGCGGCCAACGAAGTGGCTGTTTCAGCGTTTCTTCAGGGCAAGGTGGGTTTCCTAGCCATCCCTGCGTTGGTCGAACACACGCTGACAACGCTTCAGCGGCAGAATGCCGATACCCTGAATACTCTCCTTTTCGCCGATGCCGAAGCACGGCGAACCACTGAACGCGCCCTCGCCCATCATTCCCTTCATGCCTGATCGAACCACGCTGCCGAGTTGCATCCATGGGTGATTTCATCGGTTCGGTCTGGTGGATGATCGTCAGCCTGGGCGTGTTGGTGACCTTCCACGAATTCGGGCACTTCTGGGTCGCGCGCCGCTGCGGCGTCAAGGTGCTGCGTTTTTCGGTCGGTTTCGGCAAGCCGCTGTGGATGCGCCGCGACCGCCACGGCACCGAGTTCGCGATCGCCGCGATCCCGCTGGGCGGCTACGTGAAGATGCTCGACGAGCGCGAAGGCGAGGTGCACCCGGCCGAGCGTGAGCAGGCCTTCAACCGCAAGACGGTGTGGCAGCGCATCGCGATCGTGGCCGCCGGGCCGATCGCCAACCTGCTGCTGTGCATGGTCATGCTGTGGGCGATGTTTGTGATCGGCAAGCAGGATTACTCGGCCACCGTCGGCCGCGCCGATGGGCTGGCCGCCGCCGCCGGGCTGGTGCCGGGCGAGCGCATCGTGCGCATCGATGGCCGCAGCGTCAGCAGCTGGAGCGATGCCAGCATGCAGCTGACCACCGCGGCCATGGACCGCCGCGACGTGCAGGTGCTGACCGCAGCGGAGGAAGGCGGCAACAGCGAGCACACGCTGCGCCTGTCGCAGCTGCCGGCGGGGTTCGACGAGCGCCGCGTGGCCACGCTGGCCGGCATCGGCTGGCAGTTCATGCTGCAGCCGCCGGTGGTGGACAAGGTGGTCGCCGGCTCGGCGGCCGACGGCGTTCTCAAGCCGGGCGACCGGATCGTGGCCATCGACGGCCAGCCGATCCGCTCGGCCGGCGAAGTGCCCGCCCAGCTCCAGGCGCTGGGCACGCAGGGCGGCACCGGCATGATCGAGGTCGCGCGCGAGGACGACCGGCTGGCGCTGGAAATTGCCCCGCGCAAGTCGCCCGAAGGCCAGTGGATGCTGGGCGTGGGGTTTGCGGCCACCGCGGCGCCGGCCTACGACAGCCGCCAGCAATACGGGGCGTTTGCCGCGGTACCCGCCGCGATCCGCGAAACCGGCAAGATGACCGCCGATTCGCTGGGCATGATGAAGCGCATGCTGACCGGCCAGGCCTCGGTGAAGAACATTTCCGGCCCGGTCACCATCGCCCGCGCCGCCAACGCCTCGGCCGAACGCGGCGTGGACTGGTTCCTGTATTTCCTGGGCCTGCTCTCGCTCAGCCTGGCCATCATCAACCTGATGCCCATCCCAATCTTGGACGGTGGGCACCTGCTGTATTACCTTATTGAGTTGGTCAAGGGCAGCCCGATCAGCGAACGGGCCATGATCGCCGGGCAATATGTCGGCCTCGCGGTCCTGGCAGGCTTGATGGGTCTGGCGTTCTACAACGACATCCTCGGCCTGGTTCCACGATGAAGCTGCTCCACTCTTTCCGCCTGTTGTCGTCGTCATACGCCGGCACCCAGCAACACCCGCAATCGACTCCAACCGGATGTGACATGACGCGTCTTCCCACTCGCCGCCTGCTTGCCCTCGCTCTTGCCGCCGGCCTCAGCCTGCCAGCCGCCGCAGCCCTGGCCGCCGAGCCGTTCGTCGCCAGCGACATTCGCGTGGACGGCCTGCAGCGCATTGCATCCGGCACCGTGTTCACCTACCTGCCGGTGAACCGTGGCGATACCGTGGACGATGGCAAGGTCGCCGACTCGATCCGCGCGCTGTACCGCACCGGCTTCTTCGAAGACGTGCAGCTGGATCGCCAGGGCAACATCCTGGTCATCACGGTCAAGGAACGCCCGGCGATCAACAAGCTCACCGTGACCGGCAACAAGGACATCAAGTCCGAAGAGCTGCTCAAGGGCCTGGGCGACATCGGCCTGACCGAAGGCGGCACCTTCGACCGTCTGAGCCTGGACCGCGTGACCCAGGAGCTGACCCGTCAGTACAACAACCGCGGCAAGTACAACGTCGAGATCACCCCGACGGTCAGCCCGCTGGACCGCAACCGCGTCGATGTAGCCATCGCGATCAAGGAAGGCAAGGCGGCCAAGATCCGCCACGTCAACCTGATTGGTACGGAAAAGTTCGCCAACGAAGACATCCTGGAAAACTGGGAATCCAAGGAGCACAACTGGGCCTCGTGGTACCGCCGCGACGACCAGTACTCCAAGGAAAAGATGTCCGGCGACCTGGAGAAGCTCAACTCCTGGTACCTGGACCGTGGCTATGTCGACTTCAGCGTCGACTCCACCCAGGTGTCGATCAGCCCGGACAAGCGCGACATGTTCGTCAGCGCCGGCGTGACCGAGGGTGAGCAGTACAAGATTTCCGAGATCAAGGTCACCGGCGACACTGTATTGCCGCAGGCCGACATCGAGCGCCTGGTGATCCCCAAGGCCGGCGACATCTTCTCGCGTGCCTTGCTGGAATACACCTCCGATGCCATCACCAACACGCTGAGCAACGTCGGCTACGCCTTTGCCAAGGTCAACCCGATCCCCACGCCGAACCGCGAAGACCGCACCGTTGCAGTGAACCTGCAGGTCGTGCCGGGGCCGCGCGTGTCGGTGCGCCGCATCCTCTACAAGGGCAACAGCCGCACCTCCGACGAGGTCTTGCGCCGCGAAATGCGCCAGTTCGAGAACACCTGGTACTCGCAGGCCGCGATCGACCGTTCCAAGATCCGTCTGCAACGCCTGGGCTACTTCGAGAGCGTGGACGTGGAAACCCCCGCGGTGCCGGGCAGCAACGACCAGGTGGACGTGGTCTACAACGTCAAGGAAACCACCTCAGGCAGCTTCGTCTTCGGCCTGGGCTTCTCGCAAGCGTTCGGCGTGACCACCTCGGTGCAGCTGTCGCAGAACAACTTCCTGGGCGGCGGTAACCGGGTGGCAGTGGAAGCCTCGCGCAGCACCTTCCAGCAGCGCTATGCATTCTCCTACACCAATCCGTTCTTTACCGACGACGGCGTGTCGCTGGGCTACAACCTGTCGTGGCGAGAGCTGGACTATTCTGACTTCAATACCGCCCAGTTCAACAGCACGAATGGGTCGGCACAGGTGGTGTTCGGCGTGCCGATCACCGAGAACGATACTGTCTCGGCGATGATCGGCGTCGATAGCAATCAGATCACTACCTTCCCGGGTACGACGCCGCAGGCAATTGTCGACTACATTCAAGCGATCGGCACCGATACTTTCAAGGCCGTGCGGACTGAGTTCGGTTGGGCGCGTGATACTCGCAACGACTTCTTTATGCCGACGCGCGGCATGTATCAGCGTGTTGGCCTGGAAACCACGCTTCCTGGTTCCACGGTGGAGTACTACAAGCTTAATTATCAGATTTCGAACTACTGGCCGATCATTCCTGCGATTGTTCTCAATACGCGGTTTGAGTTGGGCTATGGCGACAGCTACGGCAAGGACAGTTCTGGCGTAATCACCAACGCCGACGGCACCACGCGTCCGGTCACCGCCACCGGCCTGCCCTTCTACGAGAACTTCTACGCTGGCGGTACCAATTCGGTGCGCGGCTTCGAAGACAACACGCTGGGACCGCGCTCGGAGGCGATCAACGGATTCAACCGTGGTCAGCCACTCGGCGGCTCGTTGAAAACGGTGGGCTCGGTGGAAATGTATTTCCCGAAGTTGTTCGACAGCCCGTCGGCGCGCATCTCGGCGTTCTTCGACTTCGGCAACGTTTACAGCGACGTGGATGCTTTCAAGGCCAATGAGCTGCGTGCCTCAACCGGTGTCGCACTCCTGTGGCGCGCCCCGGTCGGCCCGATTTCGATCAGCTATGCGTTCCCGCTGAAGAAGGAAGACAACGACGAAATCGAGCGTCTGCAGTTCACCTTCGGCGGCCAGTTTTAAATCGTACGCAGCAAAACAATGGCGGCCCGACTACTCGGGCCGCCATTGTTTGTTTACACCAGGTCTGTTTTCGGCACTGACTCAGTAGGTGCTGAGGTAGTTGCTCCACACGGTGCCCAGGCAGTCGGCGGTGCCGCTCCAATCGGAGCTGTTGACGCACTGGACCTGCTGGTCCCACAGGCTCTGCGCATTGGCTTGCTGTTCCGAGAAGTCATACGCGGAGGCGGTGCTGACCGCACCCAGCAGGACCAGGCTTCCGAAGACGGAGAGGACAGTTTTCATATGCTTCTTCCTAGGTGTGCCGCACGATTGCGACCACGCAAGGGATACGCCCGGAGTTTTAGTCACTTGTTGGTTGCGTTTTCTTTTCGTAAAACCAGCGCCTTCATGTTTAGAAGAGGTTCACCTGATGCGTTTGACCGCCAGTGAGATTGCCGCGCAATTTGGTCTGACCGTTGTCGGCGATGGCGCCACCGAAGTCAGCGGTGTCGCCACCCTGGCGCACGCGGGACCAGGGCAGCTGAGCTTCCTGGCCAATCCGCGCTATCGCCCGCAGTTAGCCGAAACGCAGGCGTCAGTGGTGATCCTGCGCGCTGACGATGCCGAGTCTGCGCAGGGCACAGCCCTGGTTGCCAAGGACCCGTACACCGCATTCGCCAAGATCGCCGCGCTATTCGATGTCGCGCCGGTGCGTGCGCCCGGCATCCATGCCTCCGCGGTGATCGACCCGACCGCCACCGTGTCGCCAACTGCGCATGTCGGCCCGTTTGTGAGCATTGGCGCGGGCAGCCGCGTGGGCGATGGTTGCGTGATCGGCGCCGGCAGCATCATCGGCGAAGACTGCGTGGTCGATGACGGATGCGAACTGATTGCCCGCGTTACCCTGGTGACCCGTGTTCGCCTGGGCAAGCGCGTGCGCGTGCATCCCGGCGCGGTGCTCGGCGCCGACGGCTTTGGCCTGGCGATGGACGCTGGCCACTGGATCAAGGTGCCGCAGCTGGGCGGCGTGGTGATCGGCGACGATTGCGAAATTGGCGCCAACACCTGCATCGACCGCGGCGCGCTGGAAGACACCGTGCTGGAAGAAGACGTGCGCGTGGACAACCTGGTGCAGATTGCGCACAACTGCCGCATCGGCGCGCACAGTGCGATCGCCGGCTGCACCGGTATCGCCGGCAGCGCAAAGATCGGCCGCTATTGCCTGCTGGGCGGCCACGTTGGCGTGGTTGGCCATCTGGAGATCTGCGACAAGGTGGTCATCACCGGCAAGTCGGTGGTGCGCAATTCCATCCATGAGCCCGGCGAGTACTCGTCCGGCACCCCTCTCACCGACAATCGCACGTGGCGCAAGAATGCCGCGCGCTTCAAACAACTCGATGCGCTGGCAAGGCGCATTCTGGCTGTGGGCAAGGAGAACCAATGAGTCACCCCATTTACGAGCTGCCGATCGACGTCAATCAGATCCAGACGCTGATCCCGCACCGCTACCCGTTCCTGCTGATCGACCGCGTCATCGAGCTGGACCTGGAAGCCAAGCGCATCGTCGGGCAGAAGAACGTCACCATCAACGAGCCGTTCTTTCAGGGGCACTTCCCGACCCGTCCGGTGATGCCGGGTGTGCTGATCATCGAAGCGCTGGCGCAGGCCGGCGGCGTGATGACCCAGCTCGGCCTGGGCCGCGATGCGCTGTCCAAGCTGTTCTACATGGTCAAGGTCGACAACGCCCGCTTCAACAAGCAGGTGGTGCCGGGGGATGTGCTGATCCTGGAGGTGCAGATGAAGCGCCTGATCCGCAACATGGGATGCTATTACGGCGAAGCCAAGGTCAACGGCGAAATCGTGGCCAGTGCCGAAGTCATGTGCGCCGGCGCCAGGGAATAACCCGTTTTTGGAGGTGAGACGATGCGTGATCAGGCACCCTTGATTCATCCCACCGCTGTCATCGACCCTGCGGCGCGGCTGGCCAGCGATGTGCGCGTCGGCGCGTTTTCGCTGATCGGCGCAGACGTGGAGATCGGCGCCGGCACCGAGGTGGGGCCGCATTGTTCGATCCACGGGCCTACCCGGATCGGCAGCAACAACCGCTTCATCGGCCACGCCGCGATCGGCGGCGAACCGCAGGACAAGAAGTACGCCGGCGAGCGCACCGAACTGGTGATCGGCAACGGCAACGTGATCCGCGAGTTCGTCACCATCAACCGCGGCACCGGCGGCGGCGGCGGCATCACCGTGGTCGGCGACGACAACTGGATGCTGGCCTACACGCACGTGGCGCACGACTGCCACGTCGGCAATCACTGCGTGTTCTCCAACAACACCACGCTGGCCGGCCACGTCACCGTGGGCGACTACGTGATCATCAGCGGGTTTGCCGGCGCGCATCAGTTCTGCCGGATCGGCGCGCACGCCTTCCTGGGCATGGGCGCGCTGACCAATGGCGACGTGCCGCCCTTCACCATGGTGGGCAGCGACTCGCTGGGCCGCCCGCGCGGCATCAACAGCGAAGGGCTCAAGCGCCGCGGCTTCGATGCCGAGCGGATCTCCGCAATCAAGCGCGCCTACCGCACGCTGTATGTGGCCGGCCTGCCGCTGGCCGAAGCAAAGCTGCAGCTGGCCGAACAGGCCCGCGACAGCGACGACGTGCGAGGGCTGCTCGAGTTCATCGAGGCGGCGGAACGGCCGCTGCTGCGATGACCGGAATCGGGAATCGGGAACCGGAACACGGTGCAGGTGCGCACGTTGGCGCGGCCGTCTCCGTCCCGGATGCCGCATCGATTCCCCATTCCCCACTCCCGATTCCCGGCGCGCGCATGCGCGCTCCACGTATCGCCCTGATCGCCGGCGAAGCATCCGGCGACATCCTCGGTGCCGGCTTGATTGACGCACTGCGCCGCCGCTATCCCGATGCCGAATTCGTCGGTATCGGCGGCGATGCGATGCGCAGTGCCGGATGCCAGACCTGGTTCGACGCCAGCGAGCTGGCGGTGATGGGCCTGACCGAAGTGCTGCGGCATCTGCCGCGCCTGCTGAAATTGCGCAGCGCCTTTCGCGAGCGCGTGCTGGCGTGGAAGCCGGATGTCTTCATCGGCATCGACGCGCCCGACTTCAATCTGCCGGTGGAACGCTGGCTCAAGCAGCGCGGCGTGCGCACCGTGCATTACGTGAGCCCCTCGGTGTGGGCCTGGCGCGAGAAGCGTGCCGAGAAGATCGGCGTCAGCGCCGACCTGGTGTTGTGCCTGTTCCCGATGGAGCCGCCGATCTACGCCAGGCACGGCGTGGATGCGCGCTTCGTCGGCCACCCGATGGCCGATGCCATTGCCTACCAGGCCGACCGCGAGGCCGCACGCGCCAAGCTGGGGCTGTCGACCTCCAGCACCGTGCTGGCGGTGCTGCCAGGCAGCCGGCATGGCGAAATCAGCCGGCTGGGCGACACCTTCTTCCAGGCGGCCAGGCTGGTCTCCGAGCATTTGCCCAACCTGCACGTGCTGGTGCCGGCCGCCAATCCGGGCTGCAAGCAGTTGCTGGCCGAGCAGTTGTCGCGCAGTTCGTTGCCGGTGATGCGCTCGCACCTGCTCGATGGCCAGGCGCGCACCGCGATGCTGGCCGCCGACGTGGTGCTGCTGGCCTCCGGCACCGCCACCCTGGAAGCGATGCTGGTCAAGCGGCCGATGGTGGTGGGCTACAAGGTCGCGCCGCTCACCTACCGCATCGTCAAGACGCTGGGCCTGCTCAAGGTCAACCGCTATGCCCTGCCCAACATCCTGGCCAACGAAGACCTGGCGCCGGAGCTGATGCAGGACGACTGCACCCCGGAGCGCCTGTGCGTGGCCCTGCTGGACTGGTTCAAGCACCCGGAAAAAGTCGCCGGCCTGCAGTCACGCTATCTGGCCCTGCATGCGCAGCTGCGCCAGGACGCCTCGGCGCGCGCGGCCGAGGCGGTGGCTGAGCTGCTGACGCAGCGGGAATCGGGAATCGGGAATCGGGAATCGGGAGGAGCGGGGTCATGACGCGCTCAAGCTCCGACCGCGCGATCGTCGTTCCGGCGGCGCAGAACGCGCTGTTTACCGATTCCCCATTCCCGACTCCCGATTCCCGCCTCATTGCCGGCGTCGACGAAGCCGGCCGTGGTCCGCTGGCCGGGCCGGTGGCCGTGGCTGCGGTGGTGTTCGACCCGGCCAAGCCGCGCATCAACGGGCTGGACGATTCCAAGCAGCTCAGCGCCGAGCGCCGTGAGCAGCTGTATGCCCGCATCGTCGACCGCGCGCTGGCCTGGTCGGTGGTGCTGATCGACAGCGAAGAGATCGACCGCATCAACATCTACCAGGCCACCATGCTGGGCATGCGCCGTGCGGTAGAAGGCGTGGCACACGTGGCCGGGTTCGCGCGCATCGACGGCAACCGGGTGCCCAAAGGGCTGCCCTTCCCGGCCGAGGCATTGATCGGCGGCGATGCACTGGACCGCGCCATCATGGCGGCCTCGATCGTGGCCAAGGTCACCCGCGACCGGCTGATGCGCGAGCTGCATGCGCAGCACCCCGAATACCGCTTCGACCTGCACAAGGGCTATAGCACTCCGGCCCATCTGGCAGCCCTGCAGACCCACGGGCCGTGCCCGCAGCACCGGCGCAGCTTCGCCCCGGTGCGCCGCGCCCTGGGGCTGGAGACCGCCCAAACCGCCTGGGACGTGCCCTGCGCGCCTGCCGACGGACTGCTGCTGGCCGAGTAAGCCGATCCATTGCCGTCTGCCGGTCGCCGGTCGCCGGTCGCCGGTCGCCGGGTCGCCGGTCGCCGGGTCGCCACTACGAGGCTCTCGCGCTCGCCACGCAGCTTGCGCATCCACCCGCCTGCACACCGGCGCAACCCGCCGCCGCCTGAACCACCCGCGCCGCCCAGCCCCTGCCCCGCCTGGGCGCGGCGCGTGAACCATGCTGTCAAGCCTTGTTCCACCCGCCCGCCGTCGCTACCCTGACCGCGCATTATTCCGGTCTCGCATGTCCACTTCTCGCTTCGTCCATCTGCACGTCCACACCGAGTTCTCGTTGGCGGATTCCACCATCCGCGTGCCCGAGAAACCGGATCAGGCTGACCCGAAAAAAGCCAAGCAGGCCAACCTGCTGAGCCGCGCGGTCGAACTCGACCTGCCCGCGCTGGCGGTCACCGACCTGAACAACCTGTTCGCCCTGGTCAAGTTCTACAAGGCCGCCGAAGGCGTGGGCATCAAGCCCATCGCCGGCGCCGACGTGATGATCGCCACGCCGGACATGACGCCCTGGCGCATGACCCTGCTGTGCCGCGACCGCGAAGGCTACCTGAGCCTGTCGCGGCTGCTCACCCGCGCCTGGATGGAAGGCCACCGCCCTGAAGGCGGCGTGGCGATCCACCCCGAATGGCTGCAGGCCGGGCATGCCAACCTGTTCGCCCTGGCCGGCCGCGACAGCCTGGCCGGGCGGCTGTTCGCCGAAGGCCGCGCCGACCTGGCCGAGCAGCAGCTCGCCGACTGGCAGCGTGTGTTCGGCGACGGCCTGCACCTGGAACTGACCCGCACCGGCCGCGAGGGCGAGGAGCGTTTCAACCAGTTCGCGCTGCATGCGGCTGGCGTGCGCGGCCTGCCGGTGGTCGCCAGCAACGATGTGCGCTTTCTGTATGCCAGCGACTTTGCAGCGCACGAAGCGCGCGTGTGCATTTCCTCCGGCCGCGTGCTGGACGACCCCAAGCGCCCGCGCGACTACAGCGACCAGCAATACCTCAAGTCCAGCGAGGAAATGGCCGCGCTGTTCGCCGATGTGCCCGACGCCATCGACAACACGCTGGCGCTGGCGCAGCGCTGCAACATCGAAATGCGCCTGGGCACTTACTTCCTGCCCGCCTACCCGGTGCCGGAAGACGAAACCCTGGACAGCTGGATTCGCAGCCAGTCGCGCGACGGTCTGGCCGCGCGCCTGGAAAAGAATCCGATCGCGCCCGGCAAGACCCGCCAGGACTACGTTGACCGGCTCGAATTCGAGCTGGACACCATCATCAAGATGGGCTTCCCCGGCTACTTCCTGATCGTGGCCGACTTCATCCAGTGGGGAAAGAACCAGGGCATCCCGATCGGCCCGGGCCGCGGCTCCGGCGCTGGCTCGCTGGTGGCGTGGGCGCTGCAGATCACCGATCTGGACCCGCTGCCGTACAACCTGCTGTTCGAGCGCTTCTTGAATCCAGAGCGCGTGTCGATGCCCGACTTCGACATCGACTTCTGCATGGACCGCCGCGACGAGGTGATCGACTACGTCGCGCGCAAATACGGCCGCGAGCGGGTCAGCCAGATCATCACCTACGGCACCATGGCCGCCAAGGCGGTGGTGCGCGACGCCGGGCGCGTGCTTGGCTTCACTTACGGTCTGGTCGACAGCGTGGCCAAGCTGATTCCCAACATCCTGGGCATCACGCTCAAGGACGCGATGGGCGAAGGCAAGGACTCGGAGATGGCTTCGCCGGAGCTGATCCAGCGCTACCAGGTCGAGGACGATGTCCGCGACCTGATGGACCTGGCGCGCCAGCTCGAAGACCTCACCCGCAACGCCGGCAAGCACGCCGGCGGCGTGGTGATCGCGCCCGAACCGTTGAGCGAATTCTGCCCGCTGTTCGCCGAACACGACGAAGGCGGCCGCGGCAAGAATCCGGTCACCCAGTTCGACAAGAACGACGTGGAAGAAGTCGGCCTGGTGAAGTTCGACTTCCTGGGCCTGCGCACGCTGACCATCATCGATTGGGCGGTGAAGGCGATCAACGTGCGCCACGCACGTGCCGGCATCGACCCGGTCGACATCACCGCCATTCCGCTGGACGATGCGCCCACCTACAAGGGCGTGTTTGCCTCGGGTAACACCGGTGCGGTGTTCCAGTTCGAATCCTCGGGCATGCGCCGCCTGCTCAAGGACGCGCGCCCGGACCGCTTCGAAGACCTGATCGCGCTGGTGTCGCTGTACCGGCCCGGCCCGATGGACCTGATCCCGGACTTCAACGCGCGTAAGCACGGCCAGCAGGACATCATCTATCCCGATCCGCGCACCGAAGCGATCCTGAAAGACACCTACGGCATCATGGTGTATCAGGAGCAGGTGATGCAGATGGCGCAGATCGTCGGCGATTATTCGCTGGGCGGCGCCGACCTGTTGCGTCGTGCGATGGGCAAGAAGGTGCCGGCTGAAATGGCCAAGCACCGCGAAATTTTCCGCGAAGGCGCGGCCAAGGGCGGCGTAAGCGCGCAGAAGGCCGATGAAATCTTCGACCTGATGGAGAAGTTCGCCGGCTACGGCTTCAACAAGTCGCACGCCGCCGCCTATGCGCTGGTCAGTTACCAGACCGCCTGGCTCAAGCGTCACTATCCGGCCGAATTCATGGCGGCCACGTTGTCCTCGGATATGGACAACACCGACAAGGTGGTGGGCTTTCTCGATGAGGTGCGCAACCTCGGCCTCACCGTGCTGCCGCCGCGCGTCAATGAGTCGGCCTACATGTTCGAGGCCGCCAGCCCCGACACCATCCAGTACGGTCTGGGCGCGATCAAGGGCGTTGGCCAGGGCGCGTGCGAGGCCATCGTCGAAGAGCGCCTGCGCAACGGCCCCTACACCACGCTGCTGGATTTCTGCACGCGCGTGGGCACCGCAAAGCTCAATCGCCGCACGCTGGAAGCGATGATCAACGCCGGTGCGATGGACGGGCTGGGCAAGAACCGCGCCTCGCTGATGCTGCAATTGCCGGAAGTGATGAAGGCCACCGAGCAGATGGCACGCGAACGTGCCTCCGGCCAGAACTCGCTGTTCGGCGGGCCCGACCCGAGCGCGCCGGCGATGCGCCTGGACCTGCCCGAAAGCAAGGAATGGCCGCTGGGCCAGTTGCTCACCGGCGAGCGCGAAACACTGGGCTTCTACCTCAGCGGGCATCCGTTCGATCCGCATCGCGACGAAGTGCGCGAACTGGTCGGCTGCGACCTGAGCGCGCTCGACAAGATCCTGGCCTCGCAGCAGCGCGGCGGCGGCGGTGGAGGCGGCGATGGTGAAAAGCGCGCCTGGCGTCCTGAAGTCAGCGCCATCCTGGCCGGCCAGGTGGTGGGCGTGCGCCGCAAGGGCGACAGCCAGGTGTTCGTGCAACTCGAAGATGGCCGCGGCCGGGTGGAATGCAGCGCGTTTTCCGATGCGATGGCCGAGTTCGGCCACCTGCTCACCCGTGACCGCATCCTGATCATCAAGGGCGGCCTGCGCGAGGATGAGTTCAACGGCGGCTACAGCCTGCGCATCCGCCAATGCTGGGACTACGAGCAGATCTGCGCCGACCACGCGCAGCGGCTGTCATTGCGCCTGGATCTGCGCGAGAAACAAGCCTGGTCCCGTATCGACACGTTGCTGGCCAAGCACCGCCCCGGCAAGACGCCGCTGCGCCTGGACCTGCTGCTGCGCTCGCCGGCCGGCGGCGTGGCCGGCATGCTCGACCTCAACGGCAGCCACTCGGTGCGCATCGACCAGCAACTGATGGACAGCCTGCGCGCCGACCCGGCCGTGCGCACGTTGAAGGTCAAGTACAGCCCGCCGTGGGCGCAGTGAATCGGGAATCGAGAATGGGGAATCGCAACAGCAGAGCAGCCAGCCGCCCTGCTTTGATTCCCCATTCCCCATTCCCCATTCCCGATTCTCCCAACGCCCCCGTACGGGCCGCAGACACCGCTTCAGCTACACTCCCCGCCTTACGTTGACGACGCCATTGCATGAATCCTAACTACCTCGACTTCGAGCAACCCATCGCCGATCTGGAAGCCAAGATCCAGGAGCTGCGCAAGGCCAGCACCGGCCCTGCAGTGAATGTCGATGCGGAAGTGCGTGCCTTGCGCGACAAGCTGCGCGTGCGTACTGCGCAGATTTTTCGCGACCTGTCGGCCTGGCAGGTATCGCAGCTGGCGCGCCATCCGCAGCGCCCGTACACGCTGGACTACATCAACACCATGTGCGACGAATTCCAGGAACTGGCCGGCGACCGCGCCTATGCCGACGACAAGGCGATTGTCGGTGGCCTGGGCCGCATCGATGGCCGCCCGGTGGTCATCATCGGGCACCAGAAAGGCCGCGATACCAAGAGCAAGGTGGCGCGTAATTTCGGCATGCCGCGCCCGGAAGGCTATCGCAAGGCGCTGCGCCTGATGAAGCTGGCCGAACGCTTCCGCCTGCCGCTGCTGACCTTCATCGACACCCCCGGCGCCTACCCCGGCATCGGTGCGGAAGAGCGCGGCCAGTCCGAGGCGATCGCACGCAACCTGATGGAAATGGCCGAGCTGAAAGTGCCGGTGATCTGCACGGTGATCGGCGAAGGCGGCTCCGGCGGCGCGCTGGCGATCGGCGTGGGCGACCGCACCCTGATGCTGGAATACGGCACCTATTCGGTAATTTCGCCCGAAGGCTGCGCGTCCATCCTGTGGAAGGATGCCGCCAAGGCCAAGGACGCCGCCGAACAGCTCGGCCTCACCGCCAAGCGCTTGAAGGGCCTGGGCCTGGTCGACAAGGTGATCCGTGAACCCACCGGCGGCGCGCACCGCAATCCGGAACAGATGGGCAAGCGGCTCAAGGCCGTGTTGCTCAACGAACTGGACGCGCTGGAAAAAGTGCCGGTGGACGCGCTGATGCAGCAACGCTACGAGCGCCTGCGCAGCTACGGCGCCTACGAAGGGCATTGAGTCACAGGTCATGATCGCCGCGCGAATGCGCGGCCACGGAATGGAATCCTTGCACCGATGAGCCCTCTCCTGCTGCTGTCGCTGGTTCTGCAAGCCGCCTGCTGCGTACATGTCGTGCGCAGCGGCCGTCCGCTGTACTGGATCTTCCTGCTGCTGGCGTTTTCGTTGCTGGCGGTGCTGGTCTACGTGTTCGTGGCGGTGATTCCAGACCTGCGCAACGACCCGAACGCGCGTCGCAGCCTCGAACGCGTGCGTAGCAAACTGGACCCGCAACGCGAACAGCGCGACGCCTCGCGCCGCCTGGACGTGGCCGACACCCCGGAAAACCGCCGCCAGCTCGCCGAAACGCTGCTGGCCCAAGGCGATTACGCCCAGGCCGCCGAGCACTTCCAGGGCGCGCTGCGCGGCTTGTATCGCGACGATCCGCACCTGATGCTCGGGCTGGCCAAGGCGCAGTTCGGGCTCGGCCAGCCGGCCCAGACACGCCAGACCCTGGATGCGTTGATCGCAGCCAATCCCACCTTCCGCTCGCACGATGGGCACCTGCTGTATGCCCGTGCGGTAGAAGACAGCGGCGACATCGACGCCGCCCTGCACGAGTACGAAACGCTGGCGCAGGGCTACCCGGGCGAAGAAGCGCGCGTGCGGTATGCACAGCTGCTGCAGCGCACCGCGCGTACCGACCAGGCCAAGGCAATGTACGAGCAGGTGCTACGCCACGCTGGGGCCTCGCCCAAGCATTACCAGCGCGAACAACGCGGCTGGGTCGAGCTGGCGCGCAAGGGCTTGAGCGAGTTGGGCACTACGGCGTAAGCGCTGCGTTGCACTGTCCGCGTCAGTGCGGCAAGGCGATGCGTTGTGATCGCCCCACAGATCTGTCTTCTCGCAAGATCGATCACCAAGTCTGATGGCCAGGCGACGTCGCCGCCAGAGCCGCCCTCAGAACGGCTTGGCCAGCACCAGCCAGATCACGCCCACCAGCAACACCACCGGCACTTCGTTGAACAGGCGCAACGCGCGCCCGCTGGGCAGTGCCCGGCCCTGGTCCACGCCCTTCAACCAACGCCCGGCCACGATGTAGTGCGCCAGGATCAGCGCGACGGCAAACAGCTTGGCGTGCAACCAGCCGCCAGCCACCATCGTGGGGAAGTCCGGGATCACCCGGTAACCCAGCCACAGCACCGCGCCCAGCAACAGCGCCAGCCCAAGCATGCTGTGACCGAATTTGTAGAGCCGCCGCCCCATCAGCACCAGGCGCGCACGCACGGCGGTGTCGGTGCCGGCTTCGGCGATGTTGACCAGGATGCGGGGCAGATAGAACACCGCGGCCATCCAGGCGATGACGAACAACAGGTGGAAGGTCTTGATCCACAAATACAGGGTCATGCGCTGGCTCCGCTGGCTCGCGTAGGATGGCCCGCATTTTCACCTATCCGCTCGCGCGAAAGCGCATCTGCATGCACAAGCCCGACGACAAACCGTACGACGCTACCTACTTCACCCGCTGGTACCGCGATGCGGGGCTGGCAGACCCTGCGCGCCTGCGGCGAAAGGTCGCACTGGCCGTGGCCCAGGCCGAGTACTACCTGGAGCGCCCGATCCGCACCGTGCTCGATGTGGGCTGCGGCGAAGCCGCCTGGCGTGCACCACTGCTGGCGCTGCGCCCGAAGCTGCAGTACCTGGGGTTCGATAGCAGCGAGTACGCGGTGCAACGCTACGGGCGCAGCCGCCAGATCCACCCGGCCCGCTTCGGCGACTTTGCCTGGTTGCGTCCCTGCGCGCCGGTGGATCTGCTGATCTGCTCGGACGTGCTGCATTACGTGCCCACGCGCGAGTTCAACCAGGGCCTTCCCGGCCTGGCCGAGATGTGTGCCGGGGTGGCCTTTCTGGAAACCTTTGCCGAAGAGGACGCCTTCGAAGGCGACCATGAGGGCTTCCAGGCGCGGCCGGCACGCTGGTACCGGCGCCGCTTCGCCAGCGTGGGCTTCACTGCACTTGGCTCGCATTGCTGGCTGTCGCCGCAGTTGCGGGGCGAGGCGGCGGCGCTGGAGCACAGCTGAGCAGGGCCGCAGCGCACTCCACCCGACCGCACGCTGGCCGCGTCGCGTTAGCACAGTTGACTTGACGGCCTCTACCGTCCGCAGCCCCATTAAGGTGCAAATGCGCCAAACCGGGTATGCTGCGCGGCAGCAAAGAGCCGCACGGATGGGTGGAATGCTTTATCAACTGCATGAGCTGACCCGCAATCTGCTAGCCCCCTGGGTGTATCAGGCCCAGGCGAACGCCAAGATGTTTTCCGACCCCGACAGCCTGTGGGCCTCGCTCCCGGGCGCCGAGCGCATGGCGGCCAGCAACGAGCTGTTCCATCGTCTAGGCAAGGAATACGAAAAGCCCGCCTGGGCGCTCGACGATGTCGAGGTGGATGGCCACTCGCTGCCCATCATCGAACGCGAGGTGCTGAGCAAGCCGTTCTGCCGCCTGCTGCGCTTCAAGCGCTTCAGCGACCATGTCGAGCTGATCGGCACGATGAAGCAGCAGCCGGCCGTGCTGGTGGTGGCGCCGTTGTCTGGCCACCACGCCACGCTGCTGCGCGACACCGTGCGGACCCTGCTGCGTAACCACAAGGTCTACGTGACCGACTGGGTGGACGCGCGCATGGTGCCGCTGGAAGCCGGCGCGTTCCGGCTTGAGGACTACATCGCCTACATCCAGGAATTCATTCGCCACATCGGTGCCGAGCGCCTGCATGTAGTGAGCGTGTGCCAGCCCACCGTGCCGGTGCTGGCGGCGGTGTCGCTGATGGCGTCCAACGATGAGCCCACCCCGCGCTCGCTGGTGATGATGGGCGGGCCGATCGATGCGCGCCGCAGCCCGACCCAGGTCAACAACCTGGCGACCGAAAACGGCATCGAGTGGTTCCAGAACAACCTGATCCACACCGTGCCGTTCCCGTATCCGGGCCATGGCCGTCAGGTGTATCCAGGCTTCCTGCAGCACGCCGGCTTCCTGTCGATGAACCCTAACCGGCACGTGATGTCGCACTGGGATTTCTACACCGACCTGGTCAAGGGCGACCTGCAGGATGCACAGGCGCATCGCCAGTTCTATGACGAATACAACGCCGTGCTGGACATGCCGTCGGAGTACTACCTGGACACCATCCGCGTGGTGTTCCAGGAATTTCTGCTGCCGCAAGGCAAGTGGAAGGTGGATGGCCAGCTGGTGATGCCGTCGGCAATTCGCAACACTGCCTTGCTGAGTATCGAAGGCGAGCTGGACGACATCGCCGGCCTGGGCCAGACCGAAGCCGTGCATGATCTGTGCACCGGCATCGACGCGGCGCACCGTCGCCACTTGGTGGTGGAAGGCGCCGGCCATTACGGCATCTTCAGCGGCCGTCGCTGGCGCGAGGTGGTGTACCCGCAAGTGCGCGAGTTCATTGCCCGCTACGACGCCGACCCGGTTGGCAGCCGCGACCCGGCGACCGTCACGCCGATCCGCAAACGCGGCAAGCGCGCCTGATCGCCGCCATAGGCGCTCCCGGTCTTGCGATCGGGAGCGCTTTTTTATGCCTGTTTTCTAGCAACACTTCCGCGTGAGCGCGTTGATCTGCAGCATGCGTTTGGCTGCTGTCGATCGGGCTTCACAGTGCATGGTTGGTCGCGCATGGCCTGCAGACTGATCGCCTGGTTCTAGCGTCCATCAAACCATCGTAGCGGCGCTGGCTAAGAGCGGCTAACAAAACGTAGCGAGCAGTCGTCAGGTGGGTGCGCACGGCGCGGAGGAACCGGAATGTACTCGGGTACATGCCGATTCCGAGCACTGGCCGCGCCCGCCTGGCGGCTGCGCAGTCGTTTTGATAGCTGCTCTAAGTCGTCATTCGCGGCGCGTGCACTGTAGATCACTGCCCTGCACTGCAGGTCGCCCGTGGCCGTCGCTGCAAAAAACGTCAACAGCGACGCCAATCACCGCGGTGACCCAGGCATCGGCACTTCCGTCGCAAGCGCCATCGCACCTCTTCGCCGAATGCGAAACGACCTCACGCGCGAATGCACTCAGCCCTCGCCGCTCTTGACCAACAGATGCTTGGCCAGCATGCCGTGCAAGCTGCCAAGTCCACGCGCCAGGTGCAGCGTTGCGAACAACAGCAGGACGCCGAGCACGCACACCGGCACCGACAGCCATCCACTCGCATACGCCGTGTCGCCGAAGGAAAACAGCACGCCGGTATCCAGCAACGCCAGCAGCGGTGCTGCGGCAAAGCCCAGCGACAGTGACAACAAGGTCACGATCACGGTGAAGTAGAGGCTGCCCAGCGGCAGCATCAGCAGGAAGTACAGCATCGTGCTCCAGGTGCGCGCGTCGGTGAACATTGCGCCGATGCGCTGCAACCAGCTACCCGGGATGCCCGGATGTGGCGGCCGACGCGGCATGCGCACGCCCAACAGGGTTTCCACCACCCGCCCTTCCACCAGCGACAGCAGCCGCACCGAGCCGAAGAACAGCACCAGCAGCGGCACGCCAATGATCAAGATCAGCAACCCTGCCGACAGACTGGCACCGGTGACCACCCAGCTGAAATAGAACACGCCGGTGACCAGCGACAACAGCAGATAGAACAGCGCGCCATAGGTACGCGGATCGGCGGCCACGCCGAAGAAACTGCCGATCCACGAACTCCGCTTGGGCGGCAGTGGCGGGCGCAATGCACGTGTCACTGTGACTTCGGTTTCGCGGTAGATCTCGGCCACTTCGTCGGGCGCGCCGTAGCTGCCAGCCACACCGGCAATCACCTCGGCCTCGCTCTTGCCGGCTTGCTCGGCCAGTTCGGCGCGCAGGTATTCCTCGGCGTCGTAAAGCGCGTCCTGGAGCATCGCCGGGTCAGCGCCGGCCAACGCGTGACGCAACTGCGTGAGGTAATCGGGAATGGTGGTCGGCAGCGGACGCGGTGGCGTAATCGTGTTCATGAGTGGGTCCCTTCCAGCACAGAGTCGACGGAATCGCGGGTGGCACGCCAGGCGGCCGTCCACGCGCGCAGGCAATCACGCCCGGTTTCGGTAATGCGGTAATAACGACGTGGCGGGCCGGACGCCGATGGCTCGACATGGCTCTGCAACAGCCCGGCCCCTTCCAGGTTGCGCAGCACCGGATACAGCGCGCTCTGCTTGCCGCTGAGCACACCGTCCAGCCGCTCCAGCCGCTTGGCGATGAGGTAGCCGTACAGCGGCGCATCGGCCTGGGCCAGCACCGCCAGCAACGCCAACGACACCGTGCCGGCGCTGAGCTCCTTCTGAAATTTCTTCAGATAGGCATCCGGATCGTTCATTGCCACCTCCGCACTAGGTCGAAGGCAATGCTATGTAGAAGTTGGGTATAGCGAATGTGCCGGTAGTCATGTAGCCGGGAATTGGGAGTGGGGAATCGGGAATCGCAACGGCGGTGCACGTGATCTGCCAGTCGCGAGTCAAATCCACGCTTGTGATGTTCTGCCGCACACGCGCTTTATGTGCGTGAGCCCGCGTTCTTTTTAATCAGTCGACCTAGGCGACGACTGCACGCCTTTGCAATTCCCCATTCCCGATTCCCCATTCCCCATTCCCATCCCTGTCGCGCTCGCATTGCCAAACCCAAGTACGTTCATGAGCTTAGAACCTTTGGGTTACTGCCTTTCCTGTACGGCTCCACTACAGTCGGTGACCCCTGTGCCGATAAACCTCGCTCAGGTGGTTTTCACTTTTTGATGGGGTAACAAGATGCGATTTGCGCGTTCGGCACGGCCGTCCATGGCTGACACTTCCTTTGGCGCCACCAAGTGCCTGTGCCTGGCGATCGGGTTGTCGCTTTCGGGCGTGAGCATTGCGCAGCAGGCGCAGACAGCCGCGCCCGCGATCGAACAGCCGCAGGCCGAACCGGCCAAGACGCCGGCACCGCCCGCACCCACCGGTTATCCGCTGGAAGCGCAGGGCTGGGGGGCCAAGCAGGGCGGCAACATGTGGCAGGTGCGCTGGGCCGAAGACTGGTCGTATCTGAAAGATCCCTCCAAGCGAAAGAGCCCGTTTGATCCGCTCAAGTTCATTCCGTTGAGCGAGTCCGGCGATGTGTATCTGACGCTTAACAACGAACTGCGCGTGCGCAGCAATACCGTGACCAACCCCGGCCTGATTCCGGGCAGCCACTCGCAGCAGCAGTATCTGTTCCGTGCGTTCTTTGGCGCCGACCTGCACGTGGGCGAGCACTTCCGTCTTTACACGGAACTGGCCCATGGCAGCCTGGACGGGCGCAATGAAGGCGCCAAGACCGGCACGCAGGAAAACAACGCGATCCTGCAGCAGGTGTTCTTCGACGTGAAGGGCCAGGTTGCCGAAACCGACCTCGGCCTGCGCGTTGGCCGCCAGGTGTTTGTGGACGGGCCGACCACCTTGATGGCACTGCGCGACAACACCGACATCTTCGTGACCTTCAATGGCGTGCGCGCCTGGGCGATCGGCGAGAAGACACGTGTGGACGTGTTCGATTTCAACTTCAACCTGGATGGCACCGAGGGTTTGGGCGATGACCGCATCGACCGCTCGCGGCATTTCCGCGGCGTGGTGGGGGGCTATCGCCTGCCGACAGCCAAGCCGATGTATCTGGAGCCGTTCTTCTATCAATTTCGCAACGACAACCAGGTGTGGGGCCGCCAGACCGCCGAAGAAAACCGCAATTACTACGGCCTGCGGTTGTGGGGCAATGTGGGCAAGCTGCGCACCGATTCGTTCGTGACCGTGCAGCGCGGCAGCTTCGGCGGACGCGACCTGCGCGCCTACATGGCCAGCACCTCCAATGCCTGGACGTTGAGCGACAGCGGCTGGAAACCGCGCCTGGGCTTCCATAGCGAAATCGCCTCCGGCGGCGGTGGCACCTCCGGCACCGGCACCTTGCGCAACAACAATTTCCTCTACGGCAACACCATCTATTTCAGCTGGGCCACGTTCTTCGGCCCGGTCAATCTGGTGACCGCCGCGCCCACATTCACCTTCTCGCCCACCCCCAAGATCACCGTGAATCTGGAGTGGGAAACCCTGTGGCGGCAGACCACCAGCGATGCCATCTACAACAACCAGGCACGCGCCTACGCACGCACGCAGAACACCGGCGAGCGCCGTATCGGCACCATGCCGCGCATCAACGCCACCTGGAACATCGACCCGAACTGGTCGGTGACCTTCCGCGCCGAGCATCTGATGGCCGGCCCGGCACTGGAAAAAGCCGGCTACGGCGACTCCACTTTCGTGATGGGCTGGTTGAACTTCCGCTTCTAGGCAAGCGCGGCGCACCGCCGCACGATGCTGATCACACCGCGCAGCCGCCCGGAGCATTCCTGGCGGTTGTTGCGTGATCGGCAGCAGCGTTGTCTGGCGATGAGCAACACGGGCGCTGCGGTGATCGCCACGCAGTGCGCGTCAGCAGCGCGCTTGCACGCATCGATACCGAAGCCACGCAGTGCACGCACTGCCGCGATTCACTGCAGCGATACGGCCGGTGGATTCGCCAAGGCACTGCCGGCCATCGGGAACTGCAGGATCGCTTGCGTATGGCGCGCATAACGCGGCACCTGCACGGTCTGCCCTTGCGCTGCAATCGTGATGGCACGTGCTGGCCGCACCGGTTCGTCCGGGAGCTCCTGCAGGCGCTGCACGAGCGGGCGCGCATCAGGGTGCTCGCGTAGCCACAGCACCACGCCAATCAACCGCATCGCCGCGGCAGTGTCCTGCAACTGACGCTGATAATGCCACCATCGCTGTACTGGGCGTCCGCCAACACACACCCGACGGCGTTGGCCACGCAGGCAACATCCTTCGCAGGCGGCGGCGCCAGGGCACTGCCGTCAACCCGTGCATCCTGCACCAGCTGCTTGCGTACGGCATCGCTGCAGGCCCAGGTGTAGTTGGGCGCTGTCAGTGCACGCGTGCGCTCGGCATCGAAAAACAGCACAGCGCGGTCGTACCAACGCTGCGCGCGTTGGTCCATTTCGCCGTGCATTTGCGCATATACCGCATCGACGATCCTGGCCTCGCCATGCAGCGCGCCACACAGGCTGCTGTCCTCGACGCGCAACGGTGCAAACGCGCTGGCGCACTGCGTCGGCAGGGCCACGTTGACAGGCAGTTCGCTGAGCATGCTCGCAAACAGGTCGGCATTGCCGCGTAACATTGCCCCACCAATCATTGTGACGATCAAACTCTCGTCGCTGCGCAACAACACGCGCGCCACCTGTGCATCGCTGCAGACAGCGGCCACCGCCTGAACCTGGCGCCCCTGCACGAAGTCCAGCGCGTGCTGGGTCATCGACAACGTCAATCCCTGCAGTTCCGGCAGCGGCGAGTCGATGCGGCGCGGAAACGGATCGCGATAGTAGGCATGCTGCGAGAAACTCGCCATACGTGCCAGCAACGGCGCCTGTGGCGCCAGCGCAGCCGCATAGCTGCGCGATTGCGCTCGCACCTGGGCGAGGCATCCGGACGCGGCCCAACCGCATTGGGCGGCGCAGTCGCCGGCCATGCCGGCGCGCAGGGATAGCGGCTCAGTTCACTGCGAAATCCGCTTGCGACCGGGGTGCGCTGGAAGCGCTGCAGGTCGCGCGCCAGCACCGCTGCCTGTTCCTCATTCGGAATCGTGTACGGCGATGCCCACAGCGCGACAAACAGATTGGACCCCGCCGGCGGCGCGGGCCGTGGCTGACGCAGTTGCGCCAGCGCCTGCTGCTGGGCCTGCGGGATCGGCCAGCGCGCGGAGAGCGCATAGGCTCCCACCAGCAACGCAACCACCACACCCACCGACAGCAGGGCCCATTTCAAGCAAGAATGTTGCGAGCATGGCAGCCACCTTCCCTGGAGAAGGCTGGCATCTTGGCGGGGGCCATCTACCGGATGCGTTTGCCCGAATGGCGGCTGTACCGCACCACGCTGCCGACGCGAACGCGCCACGCGCTGGCCGAACCACACACCCACCGGCCGCAGGCGAATGCCTACAATGCGCGCATGTCTGAATCCTCTGCTCCGCATCGTCCCTCCGTGCAACGGGTCTTCCTGACCGGCCTGCTCACCTTGCTGCCGGTCTGGCTGACCTGGGTGGTGGTGAAGTTCGTGTTCTCGCTGCTGTCGGGCATCAGCAGCCCGTGGGTGGTGCCCTTGTCCGGACGCATCGCGGCCTCGTTCCCGCATTACCTGGGCTGGATCACGGCGCTGTGGGTGCAGAACACCATCGCGCTGATCGCCACGGTGGCGGTGATCCTGTTCGTGGGTGTCCTGAGCCGACGCGTGATCGGCCAGCGGCTGCTGCGCTGGTTCGAAGCGATCATGCGGCGCATTCCGTTGGCCAGCGTGGTCTACGACAGCGCGCGCAAGTTGCTGGACATCCTGCAGACGCAGCCTGGTAGCACGCAACGCGTGGTACTGATCGACTTCCCGCATCGCGATATGAAATCGGTCGGCTTGGTCACCCGCGTGATCAAGGAACAGGGCACCGGCCGCGAGCTGGCCGCCGTCTATGTGCCGACCACGCCGAACCCCACCTCTGGCTATCTGGAGATCGTGCCGGTGGAGCTGCTCACGCCCACCGACTGGACCGTGGACCAGGCGATGAGCTTCATCATTTCCGGCGGTGCCGTGTCGCCGGAGACCGTTCCATTTACCCGGACTGCGGACCGCTGACGCCATGACACACGTGCGTACCCTCGACGATCGTGCGGTACGGCTGTTCATCGCGCTGGCGGCGTTCTTTTGCGTCAACGCCGCGCTGGCGGAGTTCATCGGCGTCAAGATCTTTGCGCTGGAAGACACCCTCGGCATCGCGCCGTTGAACTGGAACCTGTTCGGGCAAACCGGCTCGCTCAGCTTCACCGCCGGCACCTTGCTGTGGCCGGTGGTGTTCATCATGACCGACACCATCAACGAGTTCTTCGGCAGCCGCGGGGTGCGTTTCATCTCTTGGGTGGCGGTGGGCCTGATCGGCTACGGCTTCGTGTTCGCGTTTGCGGCTATCGCGCTGGCACCGGCCGGCTGGTGGGTCACCGCCGCGCAGAGCCAGGGCGTGCCGGACTACCAGGCCGCCTTTGCGGCGGTGTTCGGGCAAGGCCTGTGGACCATCGGCGGCTCGCTGGTGGCGTTTCTGTTCGGGCAGTTGATCGATGTGGCGGTGTTCCACCGCATCCGCCGCGCCACCGGCGAAAAACACGTGTGGTTGCGCGCCACCGGCTCCACGGCGGTGTCGCAGCTGGTGGACAGCTTCGTGGTGATCTATATCGCCTTCGTGCTGGGCCCACAGCATTGGTCCATCGACCAGTTCCTGGCCGTGAGCACGCTCAACTACCTCTACAAGATGGGCTTTGCGATCGCGCTGATTCCGTTGCTGTATCTGGCGCGCCGCGCCATCGGCGCGTATCTCGGCGCCGAACGCGCCGAACAATTGCGCGAAGAAGCTGCCGCCGATTGAGCCAGGCGGCCGCGACGAGCGACCGAACCTGGTGCCGTCAACGCTTGCAGCACAAGCCGTGCGGCACGTTATCGCACCGCAGCATTTATTCCTCACGCGGCGCCCTGCCCGTGCCGTGCATGAATTGCACGCGCGGGCCATGACCCTGGTGGCTGGCCGTAACGGTGCGGATCGGGCAAGCTCCCCGCTCGCTTGTTTCCGGAGCCGGTAATGCCGCTTAGCTTTTCCCGCCTGCTGTCCCTGGCCATGGCCGCCGTGTTGAGCCTGTCGCTGGCCGCACCGGCCGATGCAGCCAAGAAGAAGACCGGCAAGGCACAGACCTCGCAAACGCGCGCGAAGGCGGGCAAGGCCAAGAAGTCCACCAAGCCGGCCAGGAGCACCAAGGCCAAGGCCAAGCCACGCGCGGTGGTGGCACCGGTGGTGCAGAGCAAGGCACAGCAACTCACGCTGCTGTACGACCAGTACTGGGATGCCTCGCTGAAGCTCAACCCGTTGCAGGCCACCTTCCAGGGCGAGAGCCGCTACAACGACCAGCTGCCCAACTTCCTGTCGCCTGCGTTCCGCCAGCAGTCGCACGACTTCACCACGCTGTGGCTGGCCAAGGTGGAGGCGATCGGCCCGGATGGGCTCAGCGGGCAGGACCTGCTCAGCTACCAGATCTTCGTGCGCGATGCGCGCAGCGCCCTGGCGGCCGAGCAATTCCCGAGCTGGATGTTGCCGATCAACCAGTTCTACAACATCGCCAGCATTGCGGTGGTCATGGGCTCGGGCACCGGCGCGCAGCCGTTCAACACCGTCAAGGACTACGACAACTGGTCGCGCCGCGCGCTCGGCATCCCGGACCTGTTCGACCAGGCCATCACTAACATGCGTGCGGGCATGCAGGCCGGGGTGGTGCAGCCCAAGGCCTTGATGGAAAAAGTGCTGCCGCAGCTGGACGCCATCATTGCGCGCAGTGCTGAAGAAAGCCTGTTCTGGGGGCCGATCCGCAACCTGCCCGCCGACATGCCCGAGGCCGACAAACAACGCATCACCGCCGAGTACAAGCGGATGATCGAGTTCCGCATCATGCCGGCCTACCGCGCACTGCGCGGCTTCATCGCCACCGAATACCTGCCGGCCTGCCGCGACACCGCGGGGCTGGCCGCGCTGCCCAACGGCGCCGCCTGGTACGCCTACGACGTGCGCCAGAGCACCACCTCCGACCTGACCCCGGCACAGATCCACCAGACCGGCCTGGACGAGGTGGCGCGCCTGCAGGGCGAGATCCAGAACGTGGCCAAGCAGGTCAAGTTCCGCGGCAACCTGCCCAAGTTCTACAAGTTCATGCAGACCGATAAGCGCTTCGTGTTCCGCAGCGAGTCCGAACTGCTGGACGCTTACCGCGGCCTGCAGAGCCGCGTGCAGGCCGCGGTCCCCCGCCTGTTCGCCACCCAGGGCATCCCGGCCCTGGACGTGCGCCCGGTGGAGCCACAGCGCGCGCAAGCGGCGGCCAGCGGCTCGTACATGCGCCCCAACCCGCACGACAACACGCCGGGCATCTTCTACGTCAATACCTCCAACCTGCCCGCGCGCCCGCGCTGGGAGGGCGAAAGCCTGTTCCTGCACGAAGGCGTGCCGGGCCATCACTACCAACTCGGCCTTCAGCAGCAATTGACCGACCTGCCCAAGTTCCGCCGCTTCGGTGGCGAGACCGCCTTCATCGAAGGCTGGGGCCTGTATGCCGAATCGCTGGGCCGCGAACTGGGGCTGTACCAGGACCCGTACAACTACTACGGCTACCTGCAGAACGCGCTGCTGCGCTCGATCCGGCTGGTGGTGGACACCGGCCTGCATAGCCAGGGCTGGACCCGCGCGCAGGCCATCGACTACATGTTGCAGAACTCGGCCGTCACCCGCGAAGACGCCGAGGCTGAGGTGGACCGCTACCTGGCCATTCCCGGCCAGGCGCTGGCCTACAAGGTCGGCGAGATGAAGATCAGCCAGTTGCGCGAACAGGCGCAACGCGAGCTGGGGCCGCGCTTCGATGTGCGTGCCTTCCACACCGAAGTGCTCAAGGACGGTTCGGTGCCGCTGGAGATCCTGCAGGACAAAGTGCAACGCTGGATCGCCACGCAGAAAGGCTGAGCACGCTCAGCCAGCCGTACGCGCCGCCACCAGTGCGGCGATGTCGGCCGGCGTGGTGCGGCAGCAGCCACCAATCAAACGCGCACCGGCCGCATGCCATTGCGCGCGTTGCGTCGCCAGTGAACACGCCACTGTGGTTCCCGCATGCCAGCGCTTGTCGCTGGCGTCGTAGTGCTCACCGGAATTCGGATACACCACCAGCGGCAAGCTGGTGAGCGCGGCCAGCGACTGCAGCGCGGCGGTGACCTGCTCGATCGCAATGCAATTGATGCCCACCGCGACCACCTGCGGGCACGCGTCCAGAGCCGGAATCACTTGCGCCAGTGGCGTGCCATCGCTCAGATGCGCGGCATCGCGCAGGGTGAACGAAAACCACGCATGCACCTGCGGGAACTCCTCCAGCAACAGGCGCAGCGCGGTGATCTCACTGGCCGAGGGCAAGGTTTCGCAGGCCAATAGGTCCACGCCGGCATCCACCAGCGCCGCGATGCGCGGGCGATGGAAGTCGAGCATCTGCGCCACCGGCAGCGCGTAGTCGCCGCGGTATTCGGAACCATCCGCCAGATAGGCACCATACGGCCCCACCGAGCCGGCCACCCACAGCGGCGCCGCCTGCGGATGCGCGGCCAGGTGGTCCGCGCGCGCCTGCGCCGCCAGCGCCACGCTGCGTGCAATCAACGCCTGCGACTGCGCCAGGCCCAGCCCGCGCGCGGCAAAGCCCTGCGGCGTGGCCTGGTAGCTGGCGGTGATCGCGCATTGCGCACCGGCGGCGAAGTAGTCGCGGTGCACCTGGTAGATCAGTTCCGGCTGCTCCATCAACACCTGTGCCGACCACAAGGCGTCGTTGAGATCACAGCCACGCTGTTCCAGCTCGGTGGCCAGCGCGCCGTCCAGCACCACCTCAGCGTCGCGCTGCAAGACATCACTGAAGGGCGCACCGACGCGCGGTTGGCGGGGAACAATAGTCATGGACGCACTCTCCGGGCTGCAAGCCGTTGGGTCACTGCATGGGCGCCGTAGCACAGCGCCACGAACGGAATCCCGCACCACAGCGCGATGCGCTGCTGCGGGTCAAACGCCAGCCCAGCGCAGGCCAGCACGCACAGCGCACCACCAATCAGCGGCGTCCACGGATACCACGGCGCGCGGTAGGCCAGGCTGTCCAATGAAATACCGTCACGCAGCAGCTGGCGGCGGAAACAGTAATGCGAGGCGCAGATGCTCAGCCACACCACCACCACCGCAAACCCGGAGACTGCAGAAATCGCCACGAACACGGTGTCGGCCGCGTACACACCGGTCAGCAGCGCCAGCAGCCCGCCAAGCATGCTCAGCACCAGCGCAGGCAGCGGGATGCCACGCCGGGTCAGCTGCGCAAAGCGGGCAGGCAAGGTGCCCTCGTTGGCCAACGACCACAGCATGCGGGCCGCCGCATACAACCCGGAGTTGGCCGCCGACAGGATCGCGGTGAGGATCACCGCGTTGAGCAGACCTGCGGCATACGGAATGCCCAGCAGCTCGAAGGCGCGCACGAACGGGCTGGTCTCCACCGCCGCCGCGTGCGCCGGCAGCAACGCGGCCAGCACCAGCACGGTGCCGACGAACAGCACCACCAGACGGATCAACGTGGTGCGGATCGCCAGCGGGATTGCGCGTGCAGGCTGTGCGGTTTCGCCGGCTGCGATGCCGATCAGCTCGGTCCCGGAGAAAGCGAAATTCACCGCCACCATTGTCATCAGGATCGGCACGGTGCCGTGCGCAAACCAGCCATCGGCGCGCAGATGGCGCACTCCCGGCGCCGGGCTGCCGTCGGCCAATGGCAGCCAGCCGACCACCGCCGCGGCGCCCAGCACGATGAACACCACAATGGTTACCACCTTGATCAGCGAAAACCAGAATTCGCCTTCGGCAAACCAGCGTGCCGACACCATGTTCAAACTGAAAATCAGCACGCAGAACAGCAGGCACCACGGCCACGCCGGGCTGTGCGGAAACCAGTACTGCATGCAGAACGCCGCAGCGGTGAGGCTGGACCCCAACGCCACCGTCCAGGTGAGCCAGTACAACCAGGCCACCACGTAGCCGGTGGCAGGCCCCAGATAGCGCGCGGCATGCACATGAAACGCACCGGTCTGCGGCATCGCCACCGCCAGCTCGCCCAGGCATTGCATCACCAGGTACACCACCAGCGCGCCGATCAGGTACGCCAGTACCGTACCCAGCGCGCCGGTGCTGGCGATGATGTAGCCGGTGTTGAAGAACAATCCCGTGCCGATCACGCCGCCCAGCGACAGCATCACCAGATGGCGCACCTGCATGCTGCGCTGGAACTGCGGTGCGTGGGTGGACGAGGGCTCGGACATGCGTGGTTCTGATCGGTGGCACCCCATCCTGCCACGCACGTGCAGGCGAGCACAGCCATGCGATGGTGAGCTGTGACGTGGCCCTGCCGCTCAGCGGCATGCGGGTATCCTGACGACTCGTTTTTGCCAGCTTGCCGCCATGCCCTCCTGTTATCGCACTTACCACGCGGGCTCCCGCATCATCGATGCCCTGCCGTTGCCGCGTGCAGTTGAATCTCGCAAAGTCTGCGCGCTCCGTGCTGCCGCTGCCGCGCGCTCCATCGAGCGCAAACGCCTGCGCACTGAACGCTGCGGCCTGTCGATTCTGTCGCCACTGGTTATCGCGCCGCAGGCCACCGCCAGGAGCGCCGCATGATGCTCGCCGGGATCCACCACGTTGCAATCATTGCCGGCGATTACGCACGTTCCAAGCAGTTCTATTGCGAGATCCTGGGCCTGCGGGTGCTCGATGAGCATTACCGGCAGGCGCGCGACTCCTGGAAGCTGGACCTGGCGCTGCCGGATGGCGGGCAGATCGAGCTGTTCTCCTTTCCGGGCGCACCCCTGCGCCCCAGCCGCCCGGAGGCGCGTGGCCTGCGCCACCTGGCCTTCCGCGTGCAGGATCTGGATGCGGCCGTCGCCCATCTCACCGCCCACGGCGTGGACACCGAGGCGGTCCGCGTGGACGAATACACCGGCCGCCGCTTCACCTTCTTTGCCGACCCGGACGACCTGCCGCTGGAGTTGTATGAGATGACGTGAGAGGAGTACTGATCGCTGCTGAAGCAGAACAACGGCAGGTAGTAAGCCCCGCCGGCCGGGTACGGTCGCGCCCGCCAGGCGCACCGACTTGGATGAATGCATGCCGCAGCGCGGCTTTCCGCCACCATACTCCACGGTATACATTCGCGATCAGGCTGCCGACGGTGGCCACTGCACTCCCTGGGAGGGGACACATGCGCAAGACCTTCAAGACCCTGATCATGGCCCTGCCGCTGGCCGCCGCCTCGCTGCTGGCCCAAGCCGCCGACTCGCCGGTGGGCCACTGGAAGACCATCGACGACGAAACCGGCAAGCCCAAGTCGGTGGTGCAGATCGAACAGCTCGCCAACGGCACGTTGAGCGGCAAGGTGGTCGAGATCCTGCAATCCAACCATGGGCCCAACCCCACCTGCGACAAGTGCGACGGTGCGCTCAAAGGCAAGCCGATCAAGGGCATGACCATCCTGTGGGGCCTCAAGCCCGACGGCACCGCCGTGTGGGGCGGCGGCTCGGTGCTCGACCCGGCCAAGGGCAAGACCTACAAGGCCAAGATCACCCTGACCGAAGGCGGCAAGAAGCTGCAGATGCGCGGCTATGTCGGCATCGAAGCCCTGGGCCGCACGCAGACCTGGGTGCGCGAGTAAGCCAGCGGACCTATGAATCCCGGTGGCGCGCAAGGCGCCACCGTTTGAATCGCAATGCGATCCAACAGCCGGAAGCGGTGCTGAGCCTGAAGACCGGCAGCCCTCCAGTAGACTCCCGCGAGCGCGAAGTACGCCTATCTTCTGCCACCCGCATATCTGGCGATCCGCCATCGGCGTGTCACTGCAGATGACTCCAACTGCTTGGCACCCAATCGCTTGGGACTGAACCGCTCGGACGCAAGACCTCCGCAGTTGTTCGCCTGCCAATCCTTCGCGCGCCACGCTTAGCCCCTGCTTTATGTCGCGCAGAAGGAACGAAGCAGCAGCCCGATATCCGAAGCAACCGCGTGATGCGCGCTTGCCAAGCGAGCGCAACAGTGAGATGAATTAACCGTGGGTTAACCAACCACTGAGGATTCATCGCGGTGGCGCAAAGCGCTCCCGCATCACTTTGTCACTTCGGAGAGAGAGAGCATGACCCATCACACCCGGCGGCTGACGCCGGCGCCGCTGAGCCTGGCCCTGGCTGCCGTGCTGTCCGCGTTTGCAGCCACGGCAACTGCGTCTTCGCCCGATCCACAGACCACCGCCGACCAAACCGCCCCAGATCAGGCTGGCGACGCGCCGGACGCCAAGCGGCTCGACAGCGTCATGGTGACTGGCTCGCGCATCGGCCGGGTTGGGTTTGATTCGCTGGAACCGGCCACCGTGGTGGGCGCCGAATATATCCAGGGGTACGGCTTTACCAATATTGCCGACGCACTGTTCATCCAGCCCAGCTTCGGGGCTGGCGCAACCTCCCGCGGCGACCAGTCAGGCTACGGCGCAGGTGTCAATTTCATCGGGCGCTTCGGGCTGGGCTCCAACCGCCAGCTAACGTTGGTCAACGGCAGGCGCTTTGTGACCTCCAACCCGCCAACCGTGTTCGGTCCATCTGGCGGCGGCACGCAGGTGGACCTGAATGTCATCCCGACCATCCTCATCGACCAGGTCGAGACGATCGGTGTTGGCGGTGCACCCACCTACGGCTCGGATGCAATTTCCGGCGTCAGTAATCTGATCTTGCGCAAAAATTTTGACGGCGCCGAAGTCCGTATGGGCTATGGGCTGACCGACCGTGGCGACAACGAGCGCTTCAATTATTCCGCCCTGCTTGGCAGCAATTTTGGCGGGGGCCGCGGCAACATCACCATTGCGCTGGATGCCGACAATAGCCAGGGCGTGCTCGGTACCGCACGCCGTTTCTACCGTGATGCCTACTCGACCCGCGCAAACCCGTCCGCCAGCGCGATCGCCAATTTCCAGCCCGGCCGCACGCCGGCTAACGACGGCCGCGTGAATCCTGGCATTGGCTTCAACACCGGCCCCAACGATGGCATCCCCGGACGCGTGTTGATCCGCAATCGCCGGATCAGCGACATGACGTGGGGTGGACTGTTGTTCCCGTCCGATGCGGGCACCGTGCGCGACGCCAGTGGTCAGCTACGCGGGTTTGGCGCCAATGAAGATCAATTCGTGCAGTTCGATCGCAACGGTAACCTGGTCAACTACAACCCTGGCACCAACTTCGGCATCAGTGATGCGTCAGGCGGCGACGGCGTGAACCTGCAGGAAACTACGCAGATCATTTCCGATCTGGATCGCAAGACGGTATTTGCACTCGGCAACTATGATTTCACTGACCAGGTCTCCGGTTTCTTCGAGGCCTCGTTCTATACCTCCACCGCACGCGAACTGGTGGACCAGAACGTTTACAACGCCACTGGATTCGGCGTTGGCTCCGTGGATGGCAGCGGCGATCAAAGCGGCTCGCTCAACTTCAACATCAACAACCCGTTCCTCACCGAACAGAATCGCCAGACGCTGCAAAACCTGGGCGTGGAGGACTTCGTTTTGTCGCGCTCCTCGCGCGACCTGGTGCAAAACCAGTCCAGCACCGACACCAACCTCTGGCGCGCTGTGGTTGGCTTGCAGGGCAGCTTCGATGCAGCAGGCCGCGGGTTCAACTGGGAAGCCAGTGTCAACCACGGCGAAGGCAACTTCGACTACTACAACGACAACCTGATCCAGCAGAACTTCATCAACGCGATCAATGTCACCCGCAATAGCGCCGGGCAGATCGTCTGCGACAGCAGCGCCGCAGGCACAACCGTCGATCCGAATTGCGCCCCCTTGAATTTGTTCGGCGAAGGCGTGGCCTCACGTGCCGCACGCAACTATGTGATTGCCCCGACCCACGCCGAAGCACAGATGAAGCAAACGGTCTTCAATGCCAACATCACTGGTGCAATCATCGACCTGCCCGGCGGCGAGTTGCGCTTCAATGCAGGGTACGAGCGCCGCAAGGAAGAAGGCAGCTTTACGCCCAGCACCTTCGAACGACTGGGCCAGGGCCGCTCGGTTCCCATCGCGGCCGCATCGGGTGAGTTCACCACCAATGAATACTTCGGCGAGATCCTCGCGCCGCTGGTGAATCCGGACGCCGGCATTCCCGGCCTGCACCGGCTGGACCTGACCGGCAAGATTCGCCGGGTCGAAAACACGGTCAACGGCTGGTTCAGCGCCTACACCTATGGGCTGCAGTACGAGCCTTTCCAGGGCGTCCAGTTGCGCGGCAACAAGACACGTTCGTTCCGGGCGCCATCCATCGCCGAGCTCTATACCAGCCAGCAGCCTGCGTATTACTTCATCCCCGAGCCCTGCAGTGCTGCACAGATTGGCAGTGGCCCTCGCCCAGGCGTACGCGCGCGCAACTGCCAAGCGTTCTTCGATTTCTACACCAATGCCGATCCTGCCTCGTTCGAAGAGGCGCCGAGCAGCCAGCTTGGTTCGGTCAGCGGCAATACACGCTTGCAGAACGAGCAAGCAGAATCGTGGACCGCCGGTATCGTGCTGCAGCCGGAATGGGTCAAGGGCCTGCGGATCGCGGCGGACTGGTACGACATCCAGATCACCAACTCGGTCACCACCCTGTCGGAGGAGGACATCACCTCAGGCTGCTTCGATAGCGACACCTTCAATGCCAATGACGTGCCCAACGCGAACAATTTCTGCAGCCTGATCACGCGCAATCCACAGACCGGGGTCGCCAACAGTATCCGGACCGAGTACACCAATGGCCCATACACCAATTTCCGCGGCTGGACCGCCGAAGTGAACTATCGCTTCGATCTGGCCGATGTGGACTGGGGCAAGGGCATCGTTGACCTGAGCTTCTACGGCTACTTCCCCAAGACCCTGGAAAGTGCCGCTGCGCCCGGGATCCCGCCGGACGAAGCGGTTGGCGAGATCGATAATCCCAAGCGTCAGTTCCAATGGAACGCGCGTTACATGACGAGCCACTGGAATCTCGGCCTCAGTGCCAATTACTCCAGCAGCGTGGTGTATGACCTCACCGATACCGTTGAGACACGCGCCCCACTGGGCGTCCCGAGCTATACGTCCTACGACGCAAACGTGGGCTACGCCTTCGATACGAACACCAGCGTCAATCTCGCAGCGCTGAACGTGACCGACAAGCTGGTCGCCTTCCCCAACGTCTACGACGGCCTGGGCCGGCGCTACATGTTCACGCTGAATCATCGTTTCTAGCAGTAGGGAGGCCCCAGCCACCCGGGGAATAACGCCCGGGTGGCTGGCGGTCGGGGCTGCTGCTCCCGGCAGTGGGCAACTGCGCCTGGACCCGTGCGCAGCCGTGCGATAATCACGTGTCCCCCGCATTACGCCCGCCATGACCCGCACCGCACTCGTCACTACCGCCCTGCCCTATGCCAATGGGCCGCTGCATCTTGGCCATCTGGTCGGTTATATCCAGGCCGACATCTGGGTGCGCGCGCGCCGGTTGCGCGGCGACAAGACCTGGTTCGTCTGCGCCGATGACACCCATGGCACGCCGATCATGCTTGCGGCCGAAAAGGCGGGCGTCACGCCAGAGGCCTTCATCGCCAACATCCAGGCCAGCCATGAGCGCGATTTCGCCGCGTTCGGGGTGACCTTCGATCACTACGATTCGACCAATTCGCCGGTCAATCGCGAACTCACCGAAGCCTTCTACACCAAGCTCGAGGCCGCCGGCCATATCAGCCGCCGCTCGGTGGCGCAGTTCTACGATCCGGCCAAGGGCATGTTCCTGCCGGACCGCTACATCAAGGGCATCTGTCCCAACTGCGGCAGCGCCGACCAGTACGGCGACAACTGCGAAGTCTGTGGCGCGACCTATGCGCCGACCGAGCTGAAAGAGCCCAAGTCGGTGATCTCCGGCGCCACGCCCGAGCTGCGCGATTCGGAGCACTTTTTCTTCGAAGTCGGCCATTTCGACGGCTTCCTGCGGGAGTGGCTGGATGGCGACGTGGCATTGCCGGGCGTCAAGGCCAAGCTCAAGGAATGGCTGGATGCCGAAGGCGGCCTGCGCGCGTGGGACATCTCGCGCGACGCGCCGTATTTCGGTTTCCAGATTCCCGGCCAGCCCGGCAAGTATTTCTACGTCTGGCTGGACGCGCCGATCGGCTACCTGTGCAGCTTCAAGACCCTGTGCGCGCAGATGGGCGAAGACTTCCAGGCGCATCTGGCGGCCGGCACGCAGACCGAACTGCACCACTTCATCGGCAAGGACATCGTCAATTTCCACGGCCTGTTCTGGCCGGCGGTGCTGCATGGCACCGGCCACCGCGCGCCAACCCGGCTGCACGTCAACGGCTACCTGATGGTGGACGGCGCCAAGATGTCCAAGTCGCGCGGCACCTTCGTGATGGCGCGGACGTTCCTGGATGTCGGCCTGGAGCCGGAGGCGCTGCGTTATTACTTCGCCGCCAAATCCTCCGGTGGCGTCGACGACCTGGACCTCAACCTGGGCGATTTCGTTGCGCGGGTGAACGCGGACCTGGTCGGCAAGTTCGTCAACCTGGCCAGCCGCTGCGCCGGCTTCATCGGCAAGCGCTTCGACGGCAAGCTGGCCGACGCGCTGCCCGATCCGGCGCAGTACGCGCGCTTTGTCGAGGCACTGGCGCCGATTCGCGAAGCCTACGAGCGCAACGACCCGGCCAGTGCAATCCGCCAGACCATGGCGCTGGCCGACGAGGCCAACAAGTACATCGACGACACCAAGCCGTGGGTGATCGCCAAGCAGGAAGGCGCCGACGCGCAACTGCAATCGGTGTGCACGCAGGGCCTGAACCTGTTCCGCCTGCTGGTGGCCGCGCTCAAGCCGATCCTGCCGCGTACCGCCGCCGAGGCCGAGGCCTTCCTGTCGGCACCGATGACCAGTTGGGAGGACGTGAGCCGCCCGCTCACTTGCCATGTCATCCAGCCCTACATCGCCCTGTTCACCCGCATTGACCCCAAATTGATCGACGCCATGACCGACGCTTCCAAAGACACGATGGCCGCACCTGCGGCACCGGCTGCGACCACCAAGCCCGCACCGAGCAAGGCCGACGCAGCGCCCGCCGCCGTTGCCAATCCCCAATCCCCAACCGCCAATCCCGGCTTCATCGGCATGGACGATTTCGCCAAGCTCGATCTGCGCATCGGCAAGGTGCTGGTGTGCGAAGCGGTGGAAGGCTCCGACAAGCTGCTGCGCTTCGAACTGGATGCCGGCGAGCTGGGCAAGCGCCAGATCTTCTCGGGCATCCGCGCCAGCTACGGCGAGCCGGAAACGCTGGTCGGCCGCAGCGTGGTGTTCATCGCCAACCTGGCCCCGCGCAAGATGCGCTTCGGCATCAGCGAAGGCATGATCCTCTCGGCCGGCTTCGACGGCGGCGCCCTCGCGCTGCTGGACGCCGATGCGGGCGCACAGCCGGGGATGCCGGTACGGTGAAGCAGGGAATCGGGAGTGGGGAATCGGGAATCGCAACGCACGCGGCCCTGTCCCTCACGCCTGCTCGGCTTCCACAGTGCAACGCAGCGCGAACGACGTTCTGACAGCAGACGACGCATTTCCCAATCCCGAATCCCCAATCCCCGCCCCAATGCAACTCGCCCTGTTCGATTTCGATCACACCGTGACCACCTGCGACACCTACGCGCGGTTCCTGCGCCAGGTGGCCAGCCCGGAACAGCGGGCGGCGGCACGGTGGCAGGTGGGTCCGTGGGTGGCGGGTTATCGGCTAGGGCTGGTGTCGGCGCCGCGCCTGCGCGCGCGGGTGACGCGGCTGGTGTTCACGGGCCGCGCCCTGGACGAGATGCAGACGCACGGCGCCAGCTATGCACGCACCGACCTGCCGGGCGTGTTGCACCCGGAGGTGATGCGACGCATCGACTGGCACCAGGCCCAAGGCCATGAGGTGGTGCTGGTCTCGGGATCGCTGGACCTGTACCTGCAGCCGTGGTGCACGCAGCATGGCCTCTCGCTGATCTGCAACCGGCTGGAGCACGCGGCCGGCCGGCTCACCGGCCGCTACGCCGATGGCGATTGCGGCCCGCACAAGGCTGCGCAGATTCGCCTGCGCTACACACTGGCGCAGTACGACTGCGTGCATGCCTATGGCGACAGCCGCGAAGACCGGCCCATGCTCGCACTGGCGCAGCAGCGCTGGTACCGCGGCCAGCAACTGCACTGACACGCCGCGTAATGCCCACCTCGCTCCCCACGCTGGTCGAACGTCTGGACCGCCTGTTGCCGCAGACCCAATGCGGCCAGTGCGGGTTCGACGGCTGTCGCCCCTATGCGCAGGCGATGGCCGAGGGCAAGGCCACGATCGACCACTGCCCGCCCGGCGGCGATGCGGGCGCGCGGGCGCTGGCACAGGTGCTGCAGGTGCCGGCGCGCCCATATGACCGCAGCCGCGGCACCCATCTGCCCCCGCAGGTGGCCTGGATCGTGGAAGCCGATTGCATCGGCTGCACCAAGTGCATCCAGGCCTGCCCGGTGGATGCCATCGTAGGTGGCGCCAAGCATATGCACACGGTGATCGCCCCGCTGTGCACCGGTTGCGAGCTATGCGTGCCGGCCTGCCCGGTGGATTGCATCGAGCTGCGTGTAGTCGGTTAAGCGCAGCGGTCGAAAACGGCTGCGCAGGTCCGCAGGCATAGTCCGCGCCTATTCGACGGTGTCCGCGCCCTGGCCGCCAACGGCGATGCCGAGCAGACGGAATGATGGCATCGCCCAAGCGCATGAACCACGCGCCCCAGGGCCCTCTGCGCCTTCGCCTCTACATGGCGACACGTCGTCAGATCCCCGAATGCCGAAGGGCACTGAGTGAAGCAGGGGGTGGCGAGGCGCACATCGTTGAACGCGGTTGTTCGCCCGCTCCAGGCATCAGTATCAGCACCAGCTCCCCACCCCCGCCAGCCAGCCCGCATCACCCCGACCGACACCCCGCACCGGCCACGTGCGCCGATCACTGTCACAGACGCTCGCCGCCCGCCCATCCTCCGACGTCAGGACCCCCCTGACGCCTCCCGCCGCATCCGTGCTGCGGACGCGCTCGTATGAGGTCAGGACTGTCATCGAGGAACGCGCCGATGCGCCTGCCCGCCGCCGTTACCAAGCTCGCCACGCTTTGCCGCCCCACACCGCCGTTGCTGCTATTGGTGCTGGCCTGCCTGCCGTTGGGCGCTGCCGCCGCGGTCACCCGCGTCGACGGCGATGCCTTCGATGGCGACAGCGGTGCGCTGCGCTACCGTGAGTCGCACTGGCTACTCGATGACGGCGGGCGGTTGGTGCTGTACCGCTGCAAGGACGGGCAGCCTTTCGCGCGCAAACAGGTCGATGGCGGCGGCAGTGCGCCCAATTTCAGCCTGGTCGATGGCCGCGATGGTTATCGCGAAGGGGTGCGGCAGCGCGACGGCGTGCGCGAGATGTACCAACAGCTCCCGGGCAAGCCGGAACGCCGCACCGCACTGCCGGCCACCGAGACGCCACGCGTGATCGATGCCGGCTTCGATGCGTATCTGCGCACGCACTGGGCCGCTCTTGGCAGCGCTGCGCAGCAGGTGGAATTCGTGTTGCCCAGCCTGCAGCGTCAACTGACGTTCCGCGTGCAACGCATCGGCGAGACCGCCGGGCAGCGCCGCTACAAGGTCAGCCTGGATGCCTGGTATGGCGCGGCGCTGCCGGCCCTGGAAGTCACCTACGCCATCGCCGACAAGCGCCTGCTGGAATTCCGTGGCGTGGGCAATCTGCGCGATGCCAATGGCCGCTATCCGCGCGTGCGCATCGTGTTTCCCGACACACCGGCGCAGCCGGCCAACGCCGAGTCGCTGCGCCAGGCCCGCGAGCAACCGCTGGTTGCGCGATGCGACGTGCCGTGAGCACCGCCGCGCTCTTCACACCCGCCCACACGCGCTTGCGTACAACGGCCCGGGCAGCCCTTTCCCCTGCAGGAGCATCGTCATGGCCAAGGCCTATCTCTGGATCAACGCAGTGCTCTATGTCGTCCTGGCGATCTGGTGCACCCTCTCGCCAAGCAAGACCGCCACGGCGGTGGGCTACACGCAGCTGTCGCCGGCTGGCCAGTCCGAATACCTGGTCATCTATGGCGGGCTGCAGTTGGGCATGGCCTTCCTGTTCGGCTATTTCGCCTGGATCGATCAACCGCGCACCGGCCTGCTGGTCGCACTGGCGTTCTACGTGCCCATCGTGCTGTTCCGCACCGTCTCGCTCTCGCGCCTGTGGCCGGTCTCCGCGCCAACGGTGGCACTGGCGGGTGTGGAAATCCTGCTGCTGCTCGCCGCCGTGCTGCTGTGGTTCAAGCACCGATGAAAGACTCTTTCGGCCCAGTCCGGTACGATCGGCGCCACCTCCGCCAACGCCCGACCGCATGAGTGCCATTCCTGGCCACGACGACGATGAGACCGGACGCCTGCTTACCGCAACGGCGGGCGGCGACCGCCACGCCTTCGAAGCGTTGTACCGGCAAACCTCGCCCAAACTGTTCGGGGTGTGCCTGCGCATGATCCCGCAGCGCGCCGAAGCCGAAGAAGTGCTGCAGGACGTGTTTACGCTGATCTGGCACAAGGCCGGGCAGTTCGACCCGAGCCGTGCGCGCGGGCTGACCTGGCTGGCGATGATTGCGCGCAACAAGGCCATCGACCATCTGCGCGCCACCGCGCCGCAGCGCCGTAACGTGGCGTTGGACGATGCCGGCGAACTGCGCTCGGCCGATGCCTCGCCGTTGGAGCGCGCAGAACGCCTCACCACGCGCCGCCGCATCGATCACTGCCTGGCCGAACTGGAACCGCCACGCAGCGAGCTGATCCGCACTGCGTTCTTCGAAGGCATTACCTACGAAGAACTGGCCGAGCGCACCGATACGCCGATTGGCACGGTCAAAAGCTGGATCCGCCGGGGTCTGGCCAAACTCAAGGCATGTCTGGAACGATGAGCACGCCCTTCCCCATCGACCAGGAACCACCCCGCGACGTGCTGGCCGGCGAGTATGTGCTGGGCCTGCTCAGCGCCGACGACCGTCTGGCCGTGGAGCAGCGCATCGCCACCGATGCGCAGTTCGCGCAGGCAGTGGCGCAATGGCAAGAACATCTGGCGCCGCTGCTGGAAGAAATCGCCGCGGTGACACCGGCCGACCAGGTCTGGACGCGTGTGCGCCAGGCACTGGGCTTCGATACACCGTTGCATGCGGTGCCCGCATCCGGCGTGCAGAGCCCGGCGCCACCGGCTGCGGTTCCGCTATGGAACAGCGTGCGCTTCTGGCGCTGGGCCAGTGCCGGTGGCCTGGCCACTGCAGCGGTCTGCGTGCTGGCCTTGCTGAGCGTGCGCACTCCGCCGACCGCGCCGCCATCTGGCCCGGTGCAGAACACGCCGATCGTGCAGACACCGCCGGCCAAGCCACCGGTCACTCCGCCGGCAACCGGCATTGCGATGACCTCCACACTGGCCACCGCCGATGGGCGCCCGGGCTATGTGGCGTTGATGGATGCCGACAAGCAGGTCATCACCGTGACGCCGCTGGATCGCACCGCCACTGCCGGCAAGGTGCCGGAATTGTGGCTGATCACCCCCGATGGCAAGGCGCACTCGATGGGCGTGTTCGACGACCAGCGTGCGCGGCGCGCGTCCATCCCGGCGCCGTTGATGCCGATGCTCAGCAACGAGGCGATCCTGGCCGTCACCCTGGAACCACCGGGTGGTGCGCCGGGCGGCGTGGCCACCGGCACCGTGGTGGCCAAGGGCGGCATCAGCACGTTGGCCATGGCGCCTTGATCGCCTGAGTGCAGCGGCATCCGTCAAAGGATGCCGCTGGCAGCGTCATTGGCAAACACCTCGCGCGCCGTCGTCCAGCAGCACGGACCATGCGCACGCACGGCATCGTTCGAGCGAGCTGCTGCACCTGCGCACCGTCAGCGCCTGCCGCGCAGCCGTGCAGCCGTTTTCTTCTTCTGGCAAAGCAGACTCGTCCGCGCGCACGCGCTTTGCGCGGATGTTTTTGTGTGCGCCGCCACGCGAATCGCTTGCGTTCCCAACCGTAGACGCCGGATGCGTGCGACGATCAAGCGGACTGGTGCATCTGTTTGTCGGCAGCATCCGTAAAGGGTCCCATCCACCACGGAGAACCATGCGTGCCGAGCTCTGGACTCGACCCCCGCGTCGCACCCACGCCCCACCCCGCCACCCCGCCACAGCGCGCGGGCAAGGCCCGGCGGTTCGGCAGCCTGCGTCGCTGGGTGGATTCGCAAACCGACGAACCGCTGGACGAAGCCCGCGCGGACCGCATCGACTGGCTGCGTGCGCTGCCGTTCATCGCCTTGCACCTGGCCTGCTTTGCGGTGTTCTGGGTCGGTGTGTCGTGGTTCGCAGTGAGCATGGCCGTGGCGCTGTACGCGCTGCGCATGTTCGCGCTGACCGGGTTCTATCACCGCTATTTCTCGCACCGCGCATTCAAGACCTCGCGCGTGGTGCAGTTCGTGTTCGCCGCGATCGCCGCCACCTGCGTGCAACGTGGGCCGCTGTGGTGGGCCGCACACCATCGCAACCATCACCGGCATACCGACACCGGCCGTGACCCGCATTCGCCGGCACAGCACGGCTTCTGGTGGAGCCATACCGGCTGGTTCCTGACCCCGCGCAATTTCCGCACCGATTGGGAAGTGATTCCGGATCTGCGCCGCTTCACCGAGCTGCGATTTCTGGACCGCTTCGACATCGTGATGCCGGTGCTGCTGGCACTGGGCCTGTACCTGCTGGGCGACTGGCTGGCGGCTGCAGCGCCTGGCCTGCACACCAGTGGCGCGCAGTTGCTGGTGTGGGGCTTCGTGCTGTCCACGGTGGCGTTGTTCCATGCCACCTTCACCATCAATTCGCTGGCGCACCGCTTCGGCAGCCGGCGCTTCGACACCCGCGACGACAGCCGCAACAACTGGTTGCTGGCGCTGCTCACCTTCGGCGAGGGCTGGCACAACAACCATCATTTCTTTCCCGGCTCGGCGCGCCAGGGCGTGCGTTGGTGGGAATACGACATGACCTGGTACGGGCTCACGGTGATGTCGTGGGTGGGCCTGGTGTGGGATCTCAAACCGATGCCCGCCATGCTGACGCGACGCGCCGGACGGGTGGCGCGATGAGCGGTGGCAGGATCGCGGTGGTCGGCAGTGGAATCGCTGGCCTGGGCGCCGCATGGCTGCTGTCGCGGCGTTACGAAGTGACGCTGTTCGAGGCCGCCGATTATCTCGGCGGCCACACGCACACGCATGACATCCAGCTGGAGGGCCAGCGTTACGCGGTGGACAGCGGCTTCATCGTGTTCAACCCGCAGCACTACCCCTTACTCACCCGGTTGTTTGCCGAAATCGACGTGGCGTCGCAGTCCACCACCATGAGTTTTTCGGTGCACGACGCGCGCAGCGGGCTCGAATACAACGCCGGCTCGCTCGGAGGGCTGTTCTGCCAGCGCCGCAACCTGCTCAGCCCACGCTTCTGGGGCATGCTGGCCAATCTGCGGCGTTTTTACCGGCAGGCGCCTGCGGTACTGACCAGCGACGAGCGTTTCAGCACGTTGGGCGAGTACCTGCACCGGCACGGCTATTCGGACACCTTTCGCGACCAGCACCTGGTGCCGATGGCCTCGGCGCTGTGGTCCTCGCCCTCGCAACGCATCCTCGAATTTCCGATGGGCCAGTTGATCGGCTTCATGGCCAATCACCACATGCTGCAGATCAGCGGACGGCCGCAGTGGCAGGTGGTGCGCGGTGGTTCGTCGAGCTATGTGCGCGCGTTGCGGCGGCGTTGGCAGGTGCAGGAACGCCTGTCCACGCCGGTGCACGCCGTCCGCCGGGCTGGCAACGGCGTGGTCGTGACCTCGTTGCGCGGCGACGAGCATTTCGACGAGGTGGTACTCGCCTGCCATGCCGACGATGCATTGGCCTTGCTCAGCGATGCCACGCCTGCCGAGCAGCAGATCCTGGGCGCCATCACCTACCAGAACAACGACACCGTGCTGCACACCGATGCCAGCGTGCTGCCGCGCGACCGCCGCGCCTGGGCGGCCTGGAATGCGCATGTGCCGGCCGACCCGCAGGCGCCGTGCACGGTGAGCTACTGGATGAACGCGCTGCAGTCGATCAACGCACCGCAGCCGTTCATCGTCAGCCTCAATCGCGACCAGGACATCGCACCGGAGAAAGTGCTGCGCCGCATGCGCTACCGCCACCCGGTGCAGAACGCCGCCGCACTCGATGCGCAGGCGCGCAAGGCGCAGATCCAGGGCCAGCGGCACACCTGGTTTGCCGGCGCGGCGTGGGGCTTCGGCTTCCACGAAGATGGCCTGCGCAGCGGCGTGGACGTGGCGCATGCACTGGGAGTGCCGTGGTGACCCAGCTGCTGCGCGAAGCGATCACCGATGCCGTTCCACTGCCGCCCACCGAGGGCGGTGGTACCGGACGGCTGCACGGCCCGTTGCGCAGCGCCATCTATACCGGCTGGGTGCGGCACCGCCGCTACGCCCCCAAGCCGCTGCAATTCCGCTACCGCCTGTTCCTGATGTATCTGGATCTGGCCGAGCTGGAGCACGTCTTTGCGCGCCGCTGGCTGTGGTCGGTGGGCCGCGCGAATCTGGCGCAGTTCCGCCGCAGCGACTACCTGGGCGACCCGCAGGTGCCGCTGGACCAGGCCGTGCGCGACTGCGTGCAGGCCCACACCGGCGACCGCCCGGACGGTGCGATCCGCCTGCTCACGCACCTGCGTTACTTCGGCCATGTATTCAATCCGGTCAGCTTCTACTACTGCTTCGACCGCCACGACGGGCTGCGCTGGATTGTGGCCGAAATCACCAATACGCCCTGGCAGCAGCGCCACACCTATGTGCTGCCGGTGGCGCAGGCGCGCAGCCATCGGGATGTGCATGCCTGGCGCTTCGATAAACGCTTCCACGTGTCGCCGTTCATGGGCATGCAGCACCACTACGACTGGCGCTTCAGCGTGCCCACCGAACACCTGCGCGTGCACATGGATGTGCTGGATGCCATCGACGCCACGCCGCAACCCCCTGCGCAGCAGGCGCGCCGCTTCGACGCCACGCTGGTGCTGCAGCGCCAGCCGCTGACCGCAGGCACGCTGGCGCGCACGCTGCTTGGCTACCCCTTGATGACCGTGCAGGTGGTGCTGGCCATCCATTGGCAGGCACTGCGCCTGTGGCTGCGCGGCAACCCCGTCCACGATCACCCCACTCCGCCTGTGCGAGAACGCTCATGAGTGCCACCTCCCTGCCCGACACTGCCGCGCCGCGCGCGGCCTCGTGGACCGATCGTCTGTTGCGCAAGCGGCTGCTGGCCACACTGGGCGACCTGCGCGATGGGCAGCTGCAGCTGCATGAAGCCGATCGCGTCACCACCCTCGGCAATGCCAGCGGCACGCAGGCGCTGCAGACCCAGTTGCGGGTGACCGACCCGCGCTTCTATCGGCAGGCCGCGCTCAACGGCAGTGTCGGCGCCGGCGAGGCCTACATGGATGGCGATTGGCAGTGCGACGATCTGGTGACGCTGATGCGCCTGCTGCTGCGCAACCGCGACCGACTGGACGCGATGGAGACCGGCACCGCCCGCCTGGGCGGCTGGGCCATGCGCAGCCTGCATACGCTGGCACGCAATACGCGCAGCGGCAGCCGGCGCAACATCGCGGCGCATTACGACCTGGGCAACCCGCTGTTCCGGTTGTTCCTGGATGCCAACCTGATGTACTCCTCGGCCATCTTCGTCGACGGCGAAGAAGCGCAGGGCGAGGCGGCGCTAGAGCGCGCAGCCACCCGCAAGCTGGAACGCATCTGCGAAAAACTGCGTCTTGGCCCGCAGCACCATGTGGTGGAAATCGGCACCGGCTGGGGCGGGTTTGCACTGCATGCCGCACGCGAACATGGCTGCCGCGTCACCACCACGACCATCTCGCGCGAACAGTTCGAACTGGCCACCCAGCGCATCGCTGCAGCCGGCTTGAGCGAGCGCGTGACGGTGCTGCTGCGCGACTACCGCGACCTGGAAGGCCACTACGACCGCGTGGTGTCGATCGAGATGATCGAGGCCATCGGGCACCAATACCTGGACACCTACTTCGCCAAGGTCGGCAGCCTGCTGACCGACGAGGGCGAGGCGCTGATCCAGGCGATCACCATCGAAGACCATCGCTATGCGCAGGCGTTGCGCTCGGTGGACTTCATCAAGCGGCACATCTTCCCGGGCAGCTTCATTCCCTCGGTGGCGGCGATGACCGGCGCCATCGGCCGCGCCAGCGATCTGCGCCTGTTCAATCTGGAAGACATCGGCCCCAGCTATGCACTGACCCTGCGTGCGTGGCGGCAGCGCTTCATGGCGCAACTGCCGCAGGTGCGCGCACTGGGCTACGACGAGCGCTTCATCCGCATGTGGGAGTTCTATCTGGCCTATTGCGAAGCCGGTTTTCTGGAACGCTCGATCGGCGATGTGCATCTGTGGTTGAGCAAGCCCGGCGCACGTCCGCCGCAGTTCGTGCCCGGGTTGAGCAGCGCCGCATGAGGCAGCTGGGCAACTACGTCGGCTTGCAGGTGCTGTGGCTGGTGGCGGTCAGCTCAGCCGCGCGTGGGCGGGTGTGGCCCACGCTGCTGGCGTTGGCGCTGTTTGCGCTCTACCAACTGTGGCCCACGCGGCGCGCGCCCGGCGACTGGCAGTTGCTGCTGGCCGCCGTGGCACTGGGGCTGTTGCTGGACACCACACTGGCCGCAGGCGACTGGGTGCGCTACGCCGCGCCGTGGCCGGGCAGCGTGCTCGCGCCTGCGTGGATCCTGGCGCTCTGGCTGGGATTTGCGCTCACGCTCAATCATTCACTGGCAACGGTCATGCAGCGCCCCTGGCTGGCGGTTGTGCTGGGCGCGGTCTTCGGGCCGCTGTCGTACTGGCTGGCCGAGCGCAGCTGGCAGGCCATCGAATTGCTGGCACCGCAGCGCAATGCGCTGCTGGCGCTGGCGATTGGCTGGGGCGCGGCCTGCGGCCTGCTCTCGCTGTATGCCCGCCGCCTGGCACGCCCCGCCTTTGAAACCATCAATGGAGACCCGCAATGACTGTCTGGCCGCTGCTGCATGTCGGCGTGTTCGCCGCCGTGGTGATGGTGTTGGGTTGGCTGTGGCAACGCCGCAGTGGCAACGCCGGCCCGGTGGACGTGTTGTGGGCGGGCTGCCTGGCGGTTGCTGCGCCTTACTGCGCGTGGATGTCCGATGGTGCGCTGCTGCCACGCGTGCTGGTGGCGGTGCTCGGCGGCGTGTGGGGCGCACGGCTTGCCTGGCACCTGGGCGTGCGCGTGTTCGGCGACCCCCACGAGGATGGCCGCTACCGCGCCCTGCGTGAGCACTGGAACGGCAATCAGCGCAAGTTCCTGGGCTTTTTCCTGGCCCAGGCGGTGGTGGTGGTGCTGTTCTCGGTGCCGTTCCTGGCCGCGGCCAGCAACCCGAACCCGGCATGGAGCATGTGGAGCAGCCTGGCGATTGTGGTGTGGTTGATCGCCGTCGGCGGCGAGGCGCTGGCTGACCGGCAGTTGTCTGCGCACAAGGCCAACCCGGCCAATCGCGGCAAGACGTGTCGCACCGGGCTCTGGCGCTATTCGCGGCATCCCAATTACTTCTTCGAATTCGTGCATTGGTTTGCGTACCTGGCTCTGGCGGTCGGTGCGGGGCCGTGGCTGCTGGCGCTGTGTGCGCTGGGCCCGGTGGTGATGTTCGTGTTCCTGTATCGCTTTACCGGCATCCCCTATACCGAGCAGCAGGCACTGCGCTCGCGTGGCGAGGACTACGCCCAGTATCAACGCAGCACCAGCGCATTTTTCCCGCTTCCCCCTTCGTCCTGATTCGCCTGGAGAGTCGCATGTCCACTGTCACCATCCCGCCCTCCGCGCATCCCGAAGAAGGCTTTGCCACCCGCCTGGCCGAATCCGGCGTGCTGCCCGATGCCGCGTTGCGTTACGGCATCCGCCGTCTATGCGCGCAGCGCCTGCTGGACGAACGCCGCGATGGCGCCGATGCCAGCGGCGAGCGCCAACGCACCTTCATCGACAGCCTGCGCGGCAGCGCCATCGCGATCGAAACCGATGCCGCCAATCGCCAGCATTACGAGCTGCCCCCGCAGTTCTTCACCCTATGCCTGGGGCGGCGCCTGAAATACAGCAGCTGCTACTGGGACGCGACCACGCCGGACCTGGACGCGGCCGAACTGCGCATGCTGGCGTTGTACGGCGAGCGCGCCGAACTGGCCGATGGCCAGCGCATCCTGGAGCTGGGCTGCGGTTGGGGCTCGCTCACCTTGTGGATGGCCGAGCGCTATCCGAATGCCAGCATCACCGCGGTGTCCAATTCGCGGCCGCAGCGCGCGCACATCCTGGAACAGTGCCGCGTGCGCGGGCTGAGCAACGTGCAGGTCATCACCGCCGACGTCAATGCGCTGGCACTGCCCACTGACAGCTTCGATCGCGTGGTCTCGGTGGAAATGTTCGAGCACATGCGCAACTACCGCGAGCTGCTGTCGCGGATCGGCAGCTGGCTGGCGCCGGGCGGCAAGCTGTTCGTGCATATCTTCTGCCACCGCGACCTGGCCTACCCGTTCGAAGTGGCCGGCGAAGACAACTGGATGGGGCGGCACTTCTTCACCGGCGGGCTGATGCCGGCGGCCGATACGCTGCTGCAGTTTCAGCAGGATGTGGTGATCGAACAACGCTGGGTGTTGTCCGGCGAGCATTACGAAAAGACCGCCAATGCCTGGCTGGAAAACCAGGACCGGCACCGCGAACAGATCATGCCGCTGTTGCGGCAGACCTACGGCGAGGATGCACAGCGCTGGTGGCAGCGCTGGCGCATGTTCTGGCTGGCCTGCGCGGAGCTGTTCGGCTATGACGAAGGCCGCGAATGGGGCGTGGCGCATTACCGCTTCGCCAAGCGCTGACCTGCGCCGGTTGACCAGCTCGGTCAGTCGGCAGCCACGCTGCCGACCGGCCCGCAGCGATGCCGCAGCACCGCGCGCAGTGATTGATCAGCAAATCAGCTCGTTGCTGCGGTGATCACGATCTCCACCTTCCACTCCGGGCGCGCCAGCTTGGCTTCCACGGTGGCGCGTGCCGGGGTGAAGCCGTGCGGCACCCACTCGTCCCAGGCCTTGTTCATGCCGTCGAAATCGGCGATGTCGGCAAGAAAGATTTCCGCACGCAGGATCTTGGTCTTGTCGCTGGCGGCCATCGCCAGCAGCTTGTCGATCTCGGCCAGCACCTGACGGGTCTGCCCAGTGATGTCTTCGCTGGTGTCGTCGGCAATCTGCCCGGCGAGGTAGCACACGCCGCCATGGACGGTCATTTCGGACATACGCGGGCCGGTATCGAATCGCTGCAGCATCTTCAGGCTTCCTACGGTTGGTTGACCCGGGCATTGTCACGCGAATGCGATGAACGTGCAGCGCGTGCCAGCCAACTGCCCACCAGCGTCAACCAGATCACGATCAGCACGATGGCGGTCTTCTGGCTGATGCCGCGTGGCGCGGTGTGCACGCTCACGTTGAACAGCAAGACCGCAAACGCCACCAGGCCCAGGCCGAAGGCCGGCACGAAGCGGCTGCGCCAGCGTGGGTCGTTGCGGAAATACCACGACTGCAGCAGCAGCCCGGCAATCACGCATAGAAACGCGGCCTGCGCGGACAACAGATGCACCATCAACGCCGCGTTCGGCGCCAGCGTCGGCATCCAGCTGTCGCCGATCGAGACTGCACTCAGGCCCAGTGCTGCGGCCCAGAACAAGCCCAGCACGGTGCGGCTGCGCGCAGTTGGCATCAGCGCGGCATGCAGGCCCAGCGCCAACCACGCCATGCTCGCGGCCAGCACGCAATAGGCGGTGCGCAGCACCAACCCGTAGGGCCCGTGCAGATACAGGCTCAGTTGCGCGCCCACCCAGTCCAGGTCGGCTCGCATCAGTTGCAGGGTCAGCACCAGCGCGACGAATGCCACGCCAACCACGGCGGCGGTGCTGCCGGCATGCGCGCTCCAGCGCGGCGGCGCGCCTGGCACGGCCTGTGCATCAGCTCCCCTGCCTTGCGCCACCTCACGTTTCAACATCCTGTCTGCACCTTCACTGCATCGCTTTGCATCGTTTCGTTCCAACCGCACGCATGCGCCCGTTTGGCCTATGATGCGCGCGGCCGTCCAGGGCCGACAATGTGTCGGCCCGATCGAACCCTGTGTTCACCCTCCACCGGCGCCCACGCGACCACGCTGCATGCATTCCCACGTTGTCCGGCCCATGCAGATCCTTCGCACTTGCTGCCTCCGCGGCGCGTGCGCACTCCCCTCCTTTCAGCAGATCCCGTTGCCCCCATGACGGATACCCCCGTGCCTTCCGAAGCGACCGCCAGCGGCTGGCGCCGTGCGCTGCCCGTGATCATCAGCCTGGCGATCCTGGCCATGGCGCTGCACGCGCTGTCCTCGCAATTCACCGATCACGGCTACCGCCAGATCCGGCAGGCGTTCCGCGCACTCGGCGCCGGCCAGATCGCGCTCACCTTGCTGCTTGGCCTGAGCAGCTATGCGTGCCTGGTGGGCTTTGACTGGGTGGGCCTCAAGCGCACCGGCAAGCGCCTGCATCCGGCGCGGGTGGGCATCACCGCCTTCATGGCGCACGCGGTGGGCCAGACACTGGGCTTTGCGGCACTCACCGGCGGCGCGGTGCGCTTGCGCGGCTACGGCAGCGTGGGGCTGACCCTGGCCGAGATCGGCCAGGTGGTGCTGATGAGCACGCTGGGCTTCATCTTCGGCGCCTGGGTGCTGCTCGGCATTGCGCTGATGCTGGAACCCGAAGCGGCCGCACGTGCACTGCCGATCGCCGCCGAAGGCATCCGCATCGCCGGCATCGCCTTGCTGGTGGGCTACGTGGCGATGCTGGTATTGGTGGGCAGGCACGGGCGCGAATTCGGCATCCGCAGCCATCGCTTCTGGCTGCCCGACCGCACCACCGTGCTGGGCGTGACCGCGCTCAGCGTGGTCGAACTGGGCCTGGCCGCGGCGGCGTTCTACGTGCTGCTGCCGCCCGATCCGGGCACCGGCTACTTCGGCTTCATCGGCATCTGGCTAGTGGCGGTGGTGGCCGGGCTGATCTCCACCGTGCCGGCCGGCCTGGGCGTGTTCGAGTGGAGCCTGCTCAAGCTGCTGCCGCATGTCACCCCGGCGGCGGTGCTGGCGGCCGCGCTGGCGTACCGGGTCACGTATTACATCGTGCCGTTGCTGATTTCGGTGGCCATGGCCGCGGCCACCGGCCTGCGTGCACCGGTGCGCGCCAGTGCCAGCACCGCACGCACGGTGTGGAAGACCTTGCGGCCGTGGCTGCCGCAGATCCTGGCCTTGGCGGTGTTCGCGGTAGGTGCGGCGCTGGTGATCGACGGCACCCTGCCCACGCCACGCGCACGTCAGGAGGTGGCGCCGCTGCCGCTGATCGAGACCTCGCACCTGCTGGTCAACCTGGGCGGCATGCTGCTGTTGCTGATCGGCCAGGGCCTGCAACGCCGCAGCCATTCGGCCTGGGTGCTGGCACTGGGCGTGTGCGTGTTGCTGCCGCCGCTGTCGCTGCTGCGCGGTAGCCATATCTCGGTGTCGCTGTCGGCCGCACTGGCCGCAGTGGCCTTGTGGGCGGCACGCCGGGAGTTCTATCGCCAGGGCGCGCTGCTGGACGAAGCCTGGTCGTGGCGCTGGCTGAGCAATCTGGGGCTGGTGCTGGTGGCCACGTTCTGGCTGTTGTTCTTCGTCTACAGCCATGTCGAATACAGCAACGACCTGTGGTGGCAGTTCGCCACCTCGGCCAATGCGCCGCGTGCGCTGCGTGCGCTGCTGATCCTGTGCGTGGGCGTGATCCTGTTCGGCACCGCACGCCTATTGCGCGGCGGTCGCCGGCCAATGCCGCCAGCCGATGCGCAAGCCTTGCAGGCCCTGGCACCGGTGCTGGCCAGCAGCGCCGACACCCAGGCCTGCCTGGCGCTCACCGGCGACAAGGCGTTCCTGCGTGATGAGAAGGGCCTGGGCTTTGTGATGATGCAGCGCTACGGCGGCTCGCTGATCTCGATGGGCGACCCGGTCGGGCCGCCGGAGGTGGCGCGTGCGCTGATCTGGCGCTTCCGCGAGGAAGCCGACCACATGGGCCTGCGCCCGGTGTTCTACCAGGTGGGCGAGAAATACTGGCAGACCTATCTGGACATGGGCCTGACCCTGGTCAAGCTGGGCGAAGAAGCGATCGTGCCGCTGGAGGGCTTCACCCTGGAAGGCCGCGACCGCGCCGACCTGCGCCAGGCCTGGAACCGCGGCAAGCGCGGCGGCCTGAGCTTCCGCATGCTGCAGCCCGAGCAGGTGGATGCGGTGATGGCAGAGCTGGGCGAGGTCTCCGAGCAATGGCTGGACGAAAAGGCCGGCGAAGAGAAAGGCTTCTCGCTGGGTAGTTTCGACCCGGACTACCTGCGCCGGTTTCCGATGGCGGTTGCCGAGGCGGAGGGCAAGATCGTGGCGTTCGCCAATGTGTGGTGCGCGCCTGCCGGCGGCGAGTTGTCGGTGGACCTGATGCGGCACAGCGCGCAGGCACCCAAGGGCACCATGGATTTCCTGTTTATCGAGCTGTTCCTGTGGGGCCATGCCAACGGCTACACGCGCTTCTCGCTGGGCATGGCACCGCTGTCGGGCCTGGCCGAGCATCGGCTGGCTGGCCGCTGGAATCGCTTCGCCAGCTTGGTGGCGCGGCATGGCGAACGCTTCTATGGCTTCAGCGGGCTGCGCCGCTTCAAATCCAAGTTCGCACCGACCTGGCGCCCACGCTATCTGGTCGCGCCCGGCGGCATGCATCTGCCCGCCGCGCTGCTGGATGTCACTCGGCTGATCTCGGTAGACCCGGGCCGGCAGGACTGACGCGATAACTGACCCGCGCACCGCGTGCGATCACGCGGTGCGCTGCCCTGCTCGTTACGGTTTCGACAGCGCGTGCAGCTGTTCCATGATCACCTTCGCCAAAGTCGCGTAATCGCCCTTGAAGTGATGATCGCCCGGCAGCACGACGCGCTTGGCCGTCTCCGCCGGCAGGCTTGGGCACAGCGCGTCTTCATCGTCCTGGCCGTAAATGCACACGGTGATGCCAGGCGGCAGGCGCTGCACTTCCGGGGCGATCGGCAAGCCGTCGTCGTCCGACCCCAGCCAGTTGCTGACATGGAACTCGTAGTCGGCCAGCTTGCCAACCGACAACAGCGCGGTCATGCGCAGGTTTTGCTTGGTGGGTGCGGGCAGCTTGTTGATGGCCGCCGGCAGCACGTCGGCACCTTGCGAGAAGCCGATCAGCACCACCCGCCGGCGCTGCCAACGCTGCGCATAGAACCGCGCGATGCGGTCCAGGTCGGTGGCGAATCCTTGCGGCGTGCGTTCGCTCCAGAAGTAGCGCAGCGAATCCAGTCCGACCACCGGAATGCCCTGCGCCACCAGCGCATCGGCAACCTCCTCGTCCAGCCCCGCCCAGCCGCCGTCACCGGAGACGAAGATGGCGAAGGTGTCGTCGTCGTTGTCGCCATCACCCCTGGCCGGCAATTCGACCACGGGCAGGTCTTCCAGGCCACCCGGCGGTGGCGGCAAGGCCACGCCTTTCTGCTCGCCCAGCGAGCGCGCCGCTGCGCGTAGCCCTGGCAAAATATCGCCCTGCTTGGAGCGCCGGAATGTCTGGGCCTGCGGAATCTGCTTGAGGAAGGCGTCTTCAGCAGCGGACGGGCAACGCGTGCCCTGGCTGCTGGCAAGCACCCACGGAATCTGCAACGGCGCCGGCACCAGGCTGTTGCTGCCCGGGCGCACGCCCGGCTGGCAGATCGCCTGATCCGACACCGCCGCCGGGCACAGGCCGTCGGTCAGCACGCCGGCGAGCGTGTGCGGCTTGGCCTGCGCAGCGATCGCGTAGGCCAGCGCGGCGCCTTCGCCATCGCCCACCAGCAGCGGCAGCCGATAGGTGGGGATGTGATAGAAGGCCTGCAGGTAGCGCGAGAAATTCTCCACATCGCCCACCGAGAACGCGCAGGCACCACCATCCTTGTGCACCACGCCATACAGATGTGCGGTGTCCACCAGCGCCACCATCGCACCGTCGGCACGCAGCGCTTCGGCCTGGGCCTTACGGGTGGCCGTATTGCCGTTGCCGGCCAGCCAGATCACCACGCGTTGTGGCTCGCCCTTGGGCATCAGCACCGGAATCTGCTCGAAACGCCCGTGGCTGGCCGCCTGCGGTGCCTGTGCGGCGGCCATGCCGGAGAGCGCCACTGCCGCCGCGCCGCAAAGCGCGCTCCACATCTCAAGTCGTCGCATGTCGCACCATCGGGAAGAGTGGGCCAAAGATAATCGTTCCACGTGCTGCCGCGAAGCGCGTTGCTTCGCTCACGGCGCAGCCGCAGGCTGGCGTGCTTGCCAGGCGGCCAGCGCGGCGCGGTAACGCGCCAGCTCCTCGGCGTACAGGTCATGCACGCACAGGGGGCAACCGCTCTCGCAGCACTCGTTGGGGCCCGGCGGTTGCGGCGGCTGCGGGCGTGGATCGTGGTGAGAAGAAGCGCCGTCGTGCATGTGGCAAGTGTACCGCGCACGCTGACTGGGCCTTGGAACGCTCATTCAACGGAGCGAGTAATCGTCAGGCAGGTGCGCACAGCGCGGCGGAAGCGAAGCATGCGGGGGAGTGAGGATTTTGAGTGCAGCCCGCGTCCGCCCGGAGGCTGCGCAATCGTGTTGATCGCTGCGCGTGGCCTAGCGGCCCAGCCGCCGGCGCAGGTTGGCCCGCGCGGCGGCATCGCAGCGCGCGTGGAAGTCATCGCTGAGGAAGATGCGCGGGCGCTTGAGCAGCCCGGCCAGGAAACGGCCGCGGTTGAGCCGGAACAGCAGGCTGGGCACCACCCCACGGTATTCCTCGGCAATTCCGCGGTCGTAGGCGTCGAACACCTCGGCCGGCGCAGCAAGAATGGCCATATCGCAATCCAGGAACAGCGCCGCGTCGGCATCCACGTCCTGCGGCTGCAGCTGGCCGTGCCGGGCGGTGAGCAGGATCAGCGCCTGGACCCGGGCCAGGTCCACCGGCGCCTGCGGCCACCATTGCGGAATACAGGCCAGCGCCCAGTCCGCCGAGCGGGCTTCGTTGTCGCTGCGGCCGGGCACGTACACCGCATCGTGGAACAGCACCGCCAGCCACACTTCCACCGGCTGCTGCCATCCTGGCCCTGCCGCAACTTCGGCGTAATGCTGCAGCACGGCCCGCACGTGGCCGAAGTGGTGGTAGGCGCGCGGCGGCGTGGCATAGGCCTGTTCCAGCGCGGCCAGATGGTCAGGCGATAACGGAAGCGGTGTGGAGTCCATGCGCGCAGGCTAACGCGTTGATGCCGGCGTGCACATCAGCGCAGTGACCAGCGCCCTTCGATCTGGTAACGCGACTGGCCAAGAAAGCTGCGCACCAGGGCGAAGTCGGTGACGGTCCAGCGCAACGGGTCGCAGCGGCGTTGCGGCAGGGACTGATTGCAGTAGAGCAAGGTCATGTGCGGGGTGTATTGCGCATCGCCGGCAATGCCCACGTGCGCCACTTGCCGGCCCAGCGCGCCTTGCAGGTCGTACAGCCCGCGCACCTGCTCTTCGCCACGCAATACGCACGGTAGTTGTGAGCGGCGTCCACCGAATGTGCCCACGCGGTCGAACTCCACCTCGAACGCTTGCTGCGCCACGCGTTCGGCGGCCTGGCTGGCACGCGCCACCAGCGATGGTGGCAGGCCGCCGGCGTAATCGCCCAGATGATGCAAGGTGACATGCAAGCGCTCCGGCGCCAGCGGCTTGCCTTCGACCAGCCCGGCCTGCAGCAGCGCACTGCCGATCTGTGCGGCATGCTTGGCAGTGGCGGCATCGGTCATCACCGCAAAAAACAGGCGCTCGGTGGTCTTTTCTTCGCCCAGGCCCAGCGACAGCTGCGCTTCGGCGGAGGACAGGTACAGGAACTGCTGCTGCATGGGATCAATCCACGACCGCGGGCGCCGGCCTGCCTGAACAAGGGCGGCGGATACTAGCAGAACCGCTCACGCTGCAGAACACAGGGCGTGTTGGTGCTTGCTGATGACAGCGCTGATGCTGGGTGACTGGGGTCGTCAACGCATCGACACGCGCAACGTAGATGACGCGACGTGCCACATCGCCTGCGTCACCCAAGGCGAGCGACGTGCGCGCTGCGCATCGACAAAGTGCTGCCGGCCATACGCGACACATGCCCGTAGCACTGCTCGTACCACGCAACAACTCAGGACAACTCGCCAGCACCCACACAAAAAGAAACGGGCAGCTCGCGCTACCCGTTTCCGCCTCTATCGTTGACTTCCCGAAGCTGCACCATGCGGTGCATCCGGTCACGCTGTCGTGTTACGCAGCGCTCTTCATCGCGTGCTTGCGATTGCGCATGACGTCATGGCAGGCGCGCACTTCCGGCAGCAGGCGCAGCGCGGCGTCGCGTGCGGCAGCCGGGGTGTCCTGGTCGGCGATGGTTTCGTCGAACGCCTTCAGCAGGCGGTCTTCGGACTCTTCCAGCTCGGCCACGTAGCCGTACTTGGTGTCGCCCAGCGTGGCGCGCACCTTGCCGTAGAACTGCTGCATGCTGCCGACCATGGTGCCGTGGGTTTCCGGCTTGCCGCCAACCGACGCAACCACGCTGCTCAGGTTGCTGACGATGTCGGACTTCACGCCTGCAATGCGGCGGAACAGCGTTGCCAGTTCGGCATCGCCCACCTTGCTTGCGGCTTCTTCGTAGAAGTCCTTGCCGTCGCGGGAAATGGCGATCAGGTCGTTGAGGCTATGCTCGGTCTTGCTCTGGATGCTCATATGTCACTCCTGTGTTGCAGGTGGTCCAGCGCTGCGCACGCTCGTTACTGTCATGCGCTGCGGCGGAAGAAAGGGGTTTCAATCATTCCGTGTCACTGCGGTGTCGCTGTGTGCGGCCTCATCCTGGTCTTGCCGCCATAAGCCGTGTGTGAGTGATTGCCCCGCTGTCCTCACGCGGCCGTGCCTGCCATGAACATCGATTCATTCAATGCAAGCGGCCTGGACTGAAGTGATATGCATCAGCCGTCCTTGGGCAATTTGCTGGCCCACATGTTGTCGACCAGATTCGGATAGCGCCGCCCCGCCGCATCGGCGCGCGCCTTGGCTGCAGCCTTCTGTGCATCGCTCAACGGCGTGCTGCCGGTACGACGCTTGGGCGCTGCACGCGTCCAGGGTGGTGGAGTTGGAGTGGTCACCGCGGCACGCTCACTGTGTTGGAAAGCAGCAGTCTCGGCAGCGTGCCGTGAGCTAGCCGTGCAGCGCTGCAAGCGCACGCTTGCAACTGCGGCGCCATATCGCATGCAGTGCCGCTGCGACTTAGAGCAGCTATCAAAACTACTGCGCAGCCGCCAGGTTTTGTTAGACGCTCTTAGTAGCTGGCTGCCAGCGCGCGCTGGCGACGTTCCTGCCACACCGCGCAGCTGTAGACCAACAAGCCGCCCAGTGCGGTGGCCGCACCGACATAGCCGGTGGAGGTCCAGCCCCACCCCGCCGTGATCGCCATGCCCCCCAGCCACGGCCCCAAGGCGTTGGCGGTGTTGAACGCGGCATGATTGGACGCGGCGGCCAGGGTTTGCGCTTCTGCGGCCACGTCCATCAACCGGGTCTGCAGGGCCGGCGCGAGTGCGCCCATGGTGCCGACCGCCACGATTGACACGAACACCCAACTGCTCGACAACGCCGCCAACGGGAAGGTCAACATCACCACGATCGACCACACCAGCAACACCGGCACCGCGCGGAACTGCATGCGGTCGAACAACCACCCGCCAAGAATGCTGCCGAGCACGCCGCCCACGCCGAAGGCCGCCATGGCCAGCGGAATGCGCGCAGGCGCCACACCGGTCACGGCGGTGAGCGTGGGCGCCAGATAACTGAAGACGCAGAACATGCCGGAAAAACCTACTGCGCCAATTGCCAGCGCAAACCACACCTGCGGCTGATTGAACGCGCGCATCTCGCGCAGGGGTTGTTGGCGCGGTTCGTCCGGTGCCGGCGGCAGCAACACCGCAACTGCAGCGACCGTGCCCAACGCAATCACCGACACCGCCGCATACGCCCAACGCCAGCTCAGGCTCTGGCCAAGCCAGGTGGCCAACGGGTTGCCGACCAGCAGCGCCACGCTCAGGCCCAGCAACACACGCCCCACCGCAGTGGCGCGCTGGTTGGGCGGGCTGATCGACGCCGCCACCAACGAGGCCACACCGAAATACGCCCCATGCGGCAGGCCGGCAATGAAGCGGCATAGCAACATGGTGTGGTAACTCGGCGCCAACGCGCTGGCCAGGTTGCCCAGCGCATAGAACACCATCAGCAGCAGCAACAAGGTGCGTCGCGGCCAGCGCGCGCCCAGGATCGCCAGCAGCGGCGCGCCCACCACCACGCCCAGTGCGTACGCGCTGATCACATGCCCCACCTGCGGCTCGCTGATCTGCAGCCCATTCGCAATCTGCGTCATCAGGCCCATCGTGGAGAACTCACTGATGCCGATGGCAAACCCGCCCATCGCCAGTGCCAGCAGGATCAGCACGTAGTCGCGGCGAGGCACGCGCGGCGTTGAAGCATCGTTGGAAGACATGCCCGGGTCCACAATGGCGAGCCGCCCATTATTGTGCAATGCAGCATCTGGCGAAAGGCGCGCCGTCGCCTTGGTTCAGCACACGCCTCGTGACACATCACAGAATGCGCTGAAACACGTTACAAAAGACGCACTGTCCCATCGATGCAGCCTCGAATACAGATCAGTCCGCCACCATCGCTGGGAGGCCTACGTCATTGGCAAGATCGCGACGTACGCATTTTCTCCTTCAACCTGGCGACCGATGTCCACTTCCACTCCTTCCCCGTTGTTTTCGCCGGTGCGCCTGGGCGCGCTGGATCTATCCAACCGCGTGATCATGGCGCCGCTGACGCGCAACCGCGCCGTTGCTGGCGCAGTGCCGTCGCCGCTGGCGGTGGAGTACTACGCCCAGCGCGCCACTGCCGGCCTGATCATCGCCGAAGGCACCCAGATCAGCCCGCTCGGTCAAGGCTACCTGGATACCCCCGGCATCCACACGCCCGCGCAGGTCGAAGGCTGGCGCGCGGTCACCGATGCTGTGCACCGGCAGGGCGGCAAGATCGCGCTGCAGCTGTGGCACGTGGGCCGCGTCTCGCACACCAGCCTGTTGCCGCCGGGCGAAGTGCCGGTGGCCCCTAGCGCCATCCGCTCCACCGGCAAGACCTTCACCGCGCAGGGCTTTTCTGATGTCTCCGAGCCGCGTGCACTGGCGCTGGAGGAAATTCCCGCGCTGATCGAGGACTACCGCGCAGCCGCGCGTAACGCCATCGACGCCGGCTTCGACGGCGTGGAAGTGCACGCGGCCAACGGCTACCTGATCGACCAGTTCCTGCGCGACGGTTCCAACCAGCGCACCGATGCCTACGGCGGCGATATCGAAAACCGCACGCGCCTGCTCACCGAAGTGGTGCAGGCCATTGCCGACGAGATCGGCGCCGAGCGCACCGGTGTGCGGCTCTCGCCGGTGACGCCGGTGTATGACATGCACGACTCCGACCCGCAGGCCTTGTTCGAGCGCGCGGTGGAGCGGCTGAACCTGATCGGCGGGCTGGCTTTCGTGCACGTGATCGAAGGCGCCACCGGCGGCCCGCGCGACAACATCGCCTTCGACTACACCGCACTGCGGGCCAAGTTCGATGGCGCATGGATCAGCAATAACGGCTATGACAAGGCGATGGCCGAACAGGCGATCAGCCGTGGCGACACCGATGCGGTCTCCTTCGGCCGTGCCTACATTGCCAACCCGGACCTGGTACGCCGCCTGCGCGAGGACGCGCCGCTGGCGGAACCGAACCAGGCCACGCTGTACGGCGGCGGCGCCGAAGGCTACACCGACTACCCGGCACTGCCGGCGTAACCGCACCGCTGCCCGGTCGCCACGAGTGGTGATCGGGTAGCGGCGTTTTTTCTTTGAGCAGCCGCAGCCGAGTGTTGCCGCTGCAAACAAACGCAGCAAGTCACAAGCACACACGCACGTGGCTCATCGACACAGATGACTGCGATAGCGCTGATCGCGCGCAGATGCCGTTGCACATGCACGACAACACCGAGCGGCAACGCCGGTGCCACGCCCAACCTGCACACGCTGCGTCGCAACGCGCACAGTGGACACCGACAGCGCATGGCAGACCGCAGCTGGCTCCCGCGCCCTTCAACCGTCGTCTTCGGACCGGCATCAGCAACCAACAGCGCATCGCCTACCGCGCCACCACAAGCTGCGCGAACATGACGCACACGCGCAGCCCGGCTAGGATCGTGCGACATGATTTTCGGGAATGCCCATGCGCCGCCTGCTCCCTGCCCTGCTGTTGTGTGCACTGCTGTTCTGCGACCAGGCAGCTGCGGTGCCGTTCTGGGGCGCGCGCCAATCCAGCCCTGCCGAAACCCCGCCGGACCAGCTCAAGCCCGGTGAATGGATCTGGGGCGGCGTGAGCAAGGGCTGGGGGCCGATGGCAGTGATCGTCAGCCTCACCGAGCAACGCGCCTATGCGTATCGCAACGGCATCCTGATCGGCGTGTCCACCATCAGCTCCGGCAAGCCCGGGCACGAGACGCCTACCGGCGTATTCACCATCCTGCAAAAGGACAAGGACCACCGTTCCAGCATCTACAACGCCGCGCCGATGCCCTACCAGCAGCGGCTCACCTGGGATGGCGTGGCGCTGCATGCCGGCGGCCTGCCCGGCTATCCGGAATCGCATGGCTGCGTGCATCTGCCGTCCGAGTTCGCCCGCCTGCTGTTCGACAACTCCAACATGGGCATGGTGGTGGTTGTGGCGCAGGCCGGCGTGGATGCCGATGCGGTGGTGCACCCGCGCGCGCTCAGCCCGATCGACCCCTCCACCGGTGCGCAGCGCCCGCTGTTGCCGCTGCCCAGCGGGCAGACCTATGCCTGGCAGCCCGAGCTCGCACCCACCGGCCCGATCTCGATGCTGGTCAGCAGCAGCGACCAGCAACTGGCGGTGTATCGCAACGGGGTGGAAATCGGCCGCGCCCGCGCGGTGCTGCACGCAGCTGCCGATGCCGCGCCCCTGGGCACGCAGGCCTTCATCGTTGGCCAGGGCTTCTTGCCCGGCGAGGTGCCTGGGCTGCCCGGCGTGCGCATGCCCAACTGGATGCGCATCGGCATTCCCGGCAGCGCGGCGGCCGCTGGGCAGGCGCTGGATGCGAACACCATCGCGCGGCTGCAGGTGCCGCCGGCGTTTCTCGCCAACCTGCTGCCGCTGCTGACGCCGGGCGTGGTGCTGGTGGCCACCGATCAACACATCCTGCCGGAGACCACTGGCGGCAAACTGCAGGTGCTGGATTCGGATCCGCCGGAAGCGCCGTAGCGCGGGCAATGGCCGGTGAGAATCGCAGGGATACGTCGACCTTCGCCGTACCGAAGCGACGCACGGCATGACCGAAGCGACGTCGGTCCGGGTGCGCAGGTAGTCGCCTTCGACGAAGTTGCAGCAGAGCACACCGAGCGGCGTGGCGGTGACCTCGCCTACGGCAGTGAGCGGCTTATCGACTGCCCCGATGACGCACAAGCGGCGTGCCGTCCGACCAACCGAATGGTTGGAACTTCAGTAAGAGCGGCTAACAAAACGTAGCGAGCAGTCGTCAGGTGGGTGCGGACGGCGCGGAGGAACCGGAATGTACGTGGGTACATGCCGATTCCGAGCACCGGCTGCGCCCGCCTGGCGGCTGCGCAGTCGTTTTGATAGCTGCTCTAAGTCGTTGCGCGTGCCACCCTGCAGCTCAAGGCCGCGATCACTGCCACGGTCGCCGCGCTCAACGCCGGCTTGGCCGCCGCGAACGATCCAACCTGACTCTGCACAGCGCGCCACCGCATGCGCCAAGCAGCACGCTCCCACGTGGTGGTCAGGCAGCGGATGCGCAGCGGCGCACGCACGCTTCGCCGTGCCTCCAGACCGCTAAATACGCCACCGTTCTCCTTCCCAACCAACGCTGCAGTCGTGATTGCCACACCGGCGCCGCGCGGTGATGATGCAGCTACCTCATTGCCAAGGATGTGCGTGATGCGCCAACGATTGCTCGCCCTGTTGTGTGCCGCGTTGTACGCCGCCGCGTCGCCATCGCGCGCCGATGAGATGCGCCCGGCTGCGCCCGACGCCACTTGCCTGGATGCACGCCAGGTGGCCGAACTGCAGCAGGCCGATGCCCGCACGTTGGCGGTGACCGGCCAGCAAGGCCGCCTGTTCCGCCTGCGCCTGGCCGAGGACTGCCCCGACATTGCCAACCAGACCGGCGCGTCGTTACTGGCTGCGCATGGCTGGGTCTGCAACGGCGCGGCCGCGTTTGTGGGCACCGGCACGCAGCGCTGCGCCATTACCCAGGTGGAACCGATCGATGCACGGACATACGCCAGCATCGCGCGTTACCGCGCAACCGATGGCACCGCCACGCTGGATCCGGTGACCGTCCGGCAGAGCCGCCGCCGCAACTTCGCCGGTTCTTCCAGCTATTGTTTCAATCCCAGCATGCTGCGCTCGTGGTCGGAGGACCCCGATGGCCTGCTGGTCGAAGTCTCCGCGCGCCATCCCGGCACACACCGGTACTACCGTGTGGAGCTCCTGGACAGTTGCCGTGAGCTCAGCGGCGCGCCGCCCATCCAGTTTGTTTCCGGCATGGGCATCAATACCATCTGCGGCAATCCAGGCGACAAGGTGACCGTGCTCGACGAGCTCAGCCTGGCCGGCGCGGCGGCCGGCTCCGGCCAGCAAGGCGAGTTCGCCACCAGCCGCGGCGGGATGCTCGCCCGCCTGCGCCAGAGCTGCACCATCGCAGCGGTGTATCCGCGCGATTGAGTCGTCCGACGTCGCGATATACACCTGGCTTTGTGGGAGCGCGCTTGCGCGCGATGGGGCGTCACCGATAACGCTCTATCGCGCGCAAGCGCGCTCCTACAACGTGTTCCAGATCCACCAAGCGCTCTAGATCGCGGCTCAGGCCTTGCGCAGGAAGCAGGTCTTCAGCACCAGGCCCTTGATCTTGTCGGAGTTGCCTTCGATGTGCTCGGCATCGTCCTCGACCAGGCGGATATTGCGGATCACCGTGCCCTGCTTGAGCGGAATCGACGAGCCCTTGACCTTGAGGTCCTTGATCACGGTGACGGTGTCGCCGGCGTTGAGCACATTGCCGTTGCTGTCGCGCACGACCACCGCGTTAGCCGGCGCCTCGGCGGCGCTCCACTCGAAACCGCAATCGGCGCAGATCCACAGCGCGCCATCGGCATAGGTGTTGTCCAGACTGCATTGCGGACAGGCGGGCGCGGTGGACATGGGCTTCCTTACGAACACAAAGAGGGCGTGGATTGTAGCCGCAGCCTGCCGCGATCACGCATCGGCCACGGCAGCGGCGCGATAGTGCGTCGCCTCCCCCGGTAGTCGCAGGTTGCCCGTGTCCAACAAGCCCAGTGGTTCGCATCTGGTCGTCTACGTGGCGTTGGCAGGCAATCTGGCCATCGCCGTGGCCAAATTCATCGCCGCCGGCATCTCCGGCAGCTCGGCCATGCTGAGCGAAGGCGTGCACTCGCTGGTGGACACCATCAATGAAGTGCTGTTGCTGTACGGCCTGCGCCGCGCGGCACGTGCGCCCACGCCCACGCATCCGTTCGGCTACGGGCGTGAGCTGTATTTCTGGAGTTTCATCGTGGCGCTGCTGGTGTTCGCGATGGGTGCCGGCGTTTCGCTGTACGAAGGCATCGTGCATCTGCGCAATCCCGAACCGGCCAGCAGCCATTGGCTGGCGTACAGCGTGCTGGGTGTGTCGATCGTGTTCGAGGGCATCTCGTGGGTGGTGGCGTTTCGCGAGTTCCGCGCCAAGAAGGGGCGCATGGGCTATTTCCAGGCGTTTCGGCAGAGCAAGGATCCCAGCACCTTCACCGTGCTGCTGGAAGACAGCGCCGCGCTGGTCGGTCTGTTCATGGCGCTGCTGGGCGTTGCCGGCGCGCAGCTGTTCAACATGCCCCAGCTCGATGGCATCGCCTCCATCGGCATCGCCTGCGTGCTGGCGTTCACGGCGTTTCTGCTCGCACGTGAGACCAAGGGCCTGTTGATCGGCGAACCTGCGCATGCGCACGTGACCGACTCATTGCTGGCCATCGCCGCGGCCGATCCAGACGTGCGCGCGGCCAATGGCGTGCTCACCATGCAGATGGGCCCCAACCAGGTGGTTGCAGCGCTCAGCGCCGAATTCGAAGACACCCGCACCACGCCGCAGATCGAAGCCTGCATCGGCCGCATCGAAGCGGCGGCCAAGCAGAAACATCCCGAAGTCACCGCCCTGTTCGTCAAGCCGCAGACGCCGGAAACCTGGCGTGCACGGCGTGCGCAGATCGAGCGCGGCGCGCAAGCCGAGTAGCGCAGGCGCGTGTGCACCAAGCTGATCCTGCCGTAACCCGCACGCGCGGTCGCGGTTGCATCGGCTGTATCGATTGCCTACCGTTGTGGTGCGCCATCGTCTCGCATCGTGATCTGACCGATGCACTCCCCTTGTACTCAATCAATGGAGGTTTCCCATGGAAATCACCCAGGGTCGCGTTGCGACCATTCACTACACCCTCTCCGATGACAGCGGCCAGGTGCTCGATCGCTCCACGCCCGACACCCCGCTGAGCTATCTGCACGGTGCCGGCAACATCGTGCCGGGCCTGGAACAGGCACTGGACGGCAAGCGCACCGGCGACACGCTCACCGCCGATGTCGCGCCGGAACAGGGCTACGGCCCGCGCCATGCGCAACTCATCCAGCACGTGCCGCGCGAAGCCTTCCCGAGCGACGTTGAGGTGGTTCCGGGCGCGCAGTTCGAAGCGCGCACCCAGCAGGGGCCGGTGATGGTCACCGTCACCGAGGTCGGCCCGGAGCAGGTCACCGTGGACGGCAATCACCCGCTGGCCGGGCAAACCCTGCATTTCGCCGTGGAAGTGACCGCGGTGCGCGAGGCCACCACCGAAGAACTCGACCAGGGCCACGTCACCGACATCGCCGCCTGAGGCGCTGCGCCGCGCGCCAGGGGTGCGCGGCGCTCCCGCCAGCGCAGGCCGCAGACCGGCCCTGAGGCCTGCCGCAACGGCAGGCAGGCAGCCGTAGTAAAGTGCGCGGCCCGCTCACAGGCGCGCCCGCATGAAACTCGGCATCGACTTCGGTACCAGCAACTCCGCCGCGGCGGCCATCGTCGACGGCAAGGTGGTCCCGGTGCGCTTTGGCGAGGCATTGCAGTTCCGCACCACCGTGTATTTCCCGGAGATCATGCGTGACCCGGATGATTTCAGCCTGACGCCGGCGCTGGAATACGAACTCGAACGCCTGATCGATGCCGGACGCCGCGACGCGGCCGCCGCCGGGCGCAGCCCCAGCCAGGACAGCCTGCGCCGCGACGCCCTGCGGGTGGTGCGCCGGCAATGGATGGAAGAACAAATACGTGCGCCGCGCAGTTCCGCAGCATTGCTGCAGAACGCGGTCTATGGCGACGAGGCGCTGGATGCGTATTTCCTGGAAGGCGAAGGCAACCTGGTGCAGAGCCCAAAGTCGATGCTGGGCTACAACCTGCATCCGCGCGCGCGCCAGACCATTACCGGCATTGCCACGCATGTACTGGAACACATTCGGCTGACCGCCTCGCAGCAATTCGATCACAACATCCGCAGTGCCACGCTGGGCCGCCCGGTGCAGTTCCGCAGCTCCATCGGCGAGGCCGGCAACGCACAGGCGCTGGAGATCCTGCAGACCGCAGCGATCGCCGCCGGCTTCGACCAGGTGGATTTCCTCGAAGAACCTGCGGCCGCAGCAATGCATTACCACGTCAGCCATGCCACCTGGCACGACACGGTGGTGGTGGATATTGGCGGCGGCACTACGGATGTCGCGCATGCCAGCGTGGGCGGCAGCGCGCCCCCGCAGGTGCACCGCGCGTGGGGCATTGCGCGCGGCGGTACCGACATCGACCTGGCCTTGAGCTTGGCCGCCTACATGCCGTTGTTCGGGCGTGGCATCACGCGTGTCCCGGCGCACCACTACGTCGAGGCGGCGATGGTGCAGGACATGACGCGCCAGCGCGAATTCCGGCTGCACAAGTATCAGGACGTGCCGGCACCGTTCGATCGTCGCCTGCAGGCCCTGCAGGAGACCGGCAATACCGCACGCCTGTACCGCGGGGTGGAAGCCTGCAAGATTGCGTTGAGCGAGCACGACCGGCACAGCGCAGTGCTGGACTTCATCGAGCGCGACCTGACGGTGGACGTCGACGCGGCCGCCCTGGTCGGGGCCGCTTCCAATTACCTGCGCGAACTGGAAGGCCTGTTGGCCCAGGTCAACGCAGACCTGAGCGCCGCGCCGGAAACGGTGTTCCTGACCGGCGGCATGTCGCGCGCCGGCTATATCCGCGACACCGTGGCAGCGGCGTTCCCGGCCTCGCGCCTGGTCCATGGCGACCCGTCGTTCGGCGTGGTGCAAGGCTTGGCCTGGGCCACCGCGGGTGCCGGCGAGGCCCAGCCCGCGGTCGTTTAACGAAACTCTACATCGCCCCGACTAGACTGCGCGGTTGCTGCCGGACGCCCCGCCGTCTTGCCTGCAAGGCACGCTCCGCCGTGCCGCCGTGACCACGCACCGAACGTGATCGCACTCTTCGACACCGCTTCCGCGCGCGCACCCTAGCCGCACGCGGTGTCCTTGCACTTCCCCGCTACAGGAGGCCACATGGCACGTCCCGCGACCAAGCAGAAATCCCAGCCCAGCATCGCTCGCAGCGAAGGTAAGTCGCAGCCGCTCAGCCGTGAGCGTATCGCTGCCGACATCGCCGCGTTTCGCAAGACCGGCGGCCGGATCGAAGTGCTCACCACCAACTTCGGCCCCGCCCGCAACGACGGCGACAAGAGCGCCTGAGTTCGACCGACGTGCTGCCCTACGGGGCGGCACGTCGTGCTGCACTGTCATGGCTGGTTGCCGGTGACACAGGCAGCTGCCCTCAGCGGATCTGCAACGCCTCAGTTGCCGTAATCGACCCGCACCGAGCCGGAATGCGACTCCAGTTTGATGTCGCCATTGCCTGCGCCCAACGTCGTTTTCAGGCTCTTGCCTGGGCCGTACTCCGGCCGTTCGACCCGCCCGGCCACCGCGCGGATGTCGCCGCTGAAGACCTCTAGGTTCAACGCCGCCGATACAGTGCGCGGCACGCCCAGCGCGATGTCTCCGCTCACACTTTCCGCCGCGATACTGCCGCCTGGCGCCAGGCCTGCCACCTTGAGCCCGGTTGTGCCGGATACGCTCTGCGCACGCAGCTGCGCCACCTGCCCGGTGCTGAGGCTGATATCGCCAGACACCGACTCGGCACTCACCTGGCCACTGGCACCGCTCGGCGCCGCGATCTCGCCGCTGACAGTGCTCAGGTTCAAACGCGTGGTGGCCACGGTGCTGCGCACATCGCCGCTGACCGACTCCAGACGCGCCTCCTTGGCGCGCCCGGCGGCGACCACCTCGCCGCTGACCGACTTGAGCTGCAGCCGCGCCAGATCGATCTGGTCCACATCCAGATCGGCGCTGACCACCTCTGCCTGCAACACCGCGCCGCGCGGCACCCGCAGTTCGAGCTGCGCCCCGTTGCCGTTGCGGCTACTGCGCGGATAGACCACCTCGAACTGCAGCCGGTCGGCACTTTCATTGACATCCAGCCGCTGGCCCGGCCCAAGCGTGCCGGTCAACGACACCTCGTCGCGGTCCCAGCCACGCACGCGCACCTGCCCGGCGATGTTTTCAATCTCCACGCGCCCACCGCGTGCCAGTGGATGGGTCTGCTTCACCGCAGTCTGGGCCGCGGCGGGCAGTGCGCAGACGGCGCTCAACAACAACAGGGATAACGTGGCGTAGCGCATGGGTGGCTTCCTCAGCTGGGGACGTAGGCCTCGCCCTGTGCGGCGAGACGGGTCAATTGCAGGCGCTTTGCATAGGTGCGCTGCAACTGCGACAACAAAAACGCAGAGCGCGGGCTCTGCACGATGGCGGTGTGGATCGACTGCGCGCTGCGGTCCAGCTCGTTCAGTGCCGGCAACAATGCAGCCGGCGCCTGCTCCACGGGAACCGCCGCGATGGCCTGCTGGTATTGCCCGGCCAGGGCCTGCGCCTGCATCACCAGCGCTGGCGGCGCAGCTGCATGGGCTGGCGCGGTCGGCAGAGGCTTAAGCCCAGGCGCGATGGCGATCACTCCCAGCGCAGCCGCGAGCGCAAGGCCGGCCGCTGGCCACTGCCATGCGCGGCGCTGCCGGCGTGGTGCCAGCGCCGCGACCGTGTCGCGCGGCGGCAGTGCGGCGGCAATGTTTTCCCACAGCTGCGGCGCCGGCTGGCGCTGCGTGGGCAGGGCCTGCAGGCGCGCGACCAAGGCCGCATCGTCGGTGCCGGATGGAGGAAGGGATTGGGTCATACGGTTCTCCCAGCCGCGCACGCAACAGGCCGCGTGCGCGATGCAGTTGCGCCTTGGAACTGCCGACCGCCATCTGCAGTTCTTCGGCGATTTCATGATGTTTCCAGCCCTCGATGTCGTGCAGCACCAGCACCGCACGCGCGCGTGGCGGCAGGGTCTCCAGCGCGCGCTCCAGATCCATTTGGGTGGCCTGGCAGGACGAAGCACCAGGAATTGCCGCGAGCAGTTCGCCATCGGCATCGTCAAGCTCGTGATCGCGCGAATGTGCGCGGCGACGCAGCTCCATCAAGGCGGTATTGACCGCCAGCCGATGCAGCCAGGTGCCCAGGGCACTTTGAAAGCGGAACTGCGGCAAGGCCTTCCAGGCGGCGATGAAGGTCTCCTGCAAGGCATCGTCGGCGCGTGCGGCGTTGCCGCCGCACAGCCGCCACACCACCGCATACAGGCGTGGCGCATGGCGGCGGTAGATCGTCTCGTACGCCGAGCGGCTGCCTGCCGCGGCTGCACGCGCCAATGCCGCATCGTCGCGGTCGGCGGAGCTGTCGCAAGCGGGGGCATCGGGGGGCACGGTGGTATCGAGCATAGCCAGTTCGATGCGCCGGGCAGCAAAAAGGTTTAAGCGCAGGCATCAATGCGACTGCGAAATCGCCAGACAAGCGCGGCAGACGCCCGAAATCGGCATATCTGCCCGTACACGCCAGTTCCTCCGCACCGCCCCCAACCGCCTGGCGATTGCTCACTACGTTGGTTCACCGCTCTACGCCCGACGCAGCCATTTTTCTACCGGAGTTCTAAACCTTTCTGGCGCAGGGCGCATCGAAGGCTTCGATTGCACAGCGTCGCGCCGCTGTCCTGGGCGGCCCCGCCCTGGCGTTATCCGCATGACCCTCATCGTTGGCTTGCTGCTGAGCCTGTGCCCGACCCACTGCCCTGGCCCGCTGCCCACGGCCGCCTTACGCCTATCGCTCAGCCCACAGCGCGTGGAAGCCTGCGTGCTGCCCGCAAGCAGCGCTGCGACACCGCGCTGTGTGCACGTGCCGTCGCCCAGTCACTGGGGCGCCGTGCGTACCCTGCGCGACAGTTGGCAGGCCGTGTTCGATCTCCGGGAATATCAGGCGATGCATCTACAGCGACGGTAATGCACTGCCAAGACCCGACACCCATAACGAAGGGCACTCCTGCCGCATGACAGCGATTGCAGCGGCCATCCCAGGCCCACGACCGCAGCGCTTCACGCGTTTGACCATGGATCACTGCACCACACAGCACACGCAGATGAGCGCGCATTTAGAGCGGCTGACAAAACGTAGCGAGCAGTCGTCAGGTGGGTGCGGACGGCGCGGAGGAACCGGAATGTACGTGGGTACATGAGGATTCCGAGCACCGGCCGCGCCCGCCTGGCGGCTGCGCAGTAGTTTTGATAGCTGCTCTTAGCCCACGCACCCATTGCGCAGGGAGTAGCCCGTTACACTAGGCTCCCCCACGTATCCGCTTGAGCTGATGGCTGCACCCGACCCCCTTCCCGCGATGATCCGTAGTCTGTTGCCGCACTGGAACCCGCAGTGGCTGGATGTCGCAGTGCCCGCCGTCAAGATCGTCGTGATCCTCGCCGTCGCGGGCCTGATCCGGCTGCTCTTGCGCCAACTGCTCAAACGCCTGTGCACGCGCTACAGCGTGCCGGCCGAAATGATGATTGGCATTCGGCGAACGGGCGGCTTCATCATTTCGGTAAGCGCGCTATTGATGGTGCTGCACGTGATTGGCGTCTCCGCCGGCACGTTGTGGACGGCGTTCACAGGATTTGCGGCGGTGGGTGCGGTGGCGTTCTTCGCTGCGTGGAGCGTGCTGTCCAACATCTTCTGCACGTTCCTCATCATCACCACGCGGCCGTTCCGGCTGCACGACCACATCGAATTGCTCGAAGGCGGCGACAAGCCGGGCCTCAAGGGCCGCGTCATCGACATCAATGTGATCTACACCACACTGGAAGAAACCGGCGACCACGCTGGCAGCGTCCTGCAGGTGCCCAACAGCCTGTTCTTCCAGCGCACCACCCGGCGGTGGCGCGAGACCAGCGGGTTCCATTCGCCTTAAACAGCGGCGCCTGTCAGCGCAGCTGGCTGTCCTTGCTGCCGCGCCGGTTGTAGCCGCCTTGCGCGGCTTGCGCATGGTCATGCGCCTCCTGGCAGGTGACGCATAGATGCACACCCGGCACAGCGTTGCGCCGCGCCTCGGGAATACGTGCATCACAGTCTTCGCAGTGCGTCAGGCTCGGGCCCTGGTGCAGCTGGCTGCGCGCCCGCTGGATCGCCTCGTCCACCGTGGCATCGATCTGGTCCTGCACCGCCCCATCACCCGCCCATCCGGTCGCCATGTCTGCATCACCTTGTTGGTCTGTTTCTGAAATGGGCACGCACAGCGCAAAATCCAAGCCGGCTCTGCACAGCGCCCTCAAACCGGGTGCTCTAGCATTCACCGATTCGCCGCCCACAGGAACCCCACCATGGAACAACCCGTCCACCCGTTCTCCGAACTGTTTGCACAGCTCGGCCTGCCCTCCGACGAAGCCAGCATTCGCCGTTTCATCGCCGAACATTCCCCGCTTCCGGGCGATGTGCGACTGGAAGAAGCACCGTTCTGGACACCGGCCCAGGCGCAGCTGCTGCGCGAAGAGCGCATCGACGATGCCGACTGGATCGTCAACATCGACCAGCTCAATATCGCCCTGCATACCGAAGCAGAAGACACCGGCGTGTCGGCAGGCTGAAGTACGGCTCCAGTAAAGCTAGAGCTCGTTTGCGCACTTGCCTGGCGATGGCTTGCAAGGCGCACAAAACAGCACGCACAAAAAAAGGAGCGGCATTGCCGCTCCTTTTGTATCTCTAACGCCTGCTAGCAGCGCTCGAAAGCGCTACTGCAGGCGATGGCAATCAGGTCACCTTTTTGGCAATCGTCATGCCCAGCACGAACAGCACAATGGCGATGATGATGCCGGCCCAGAACAGGAACTTGGCGATTCCCATCGCCGCACCTGCCATGCCACCGAAGCCCAATGCACCGGCAATCAGGCCGATGATGGCGAAAATAATGGCCCACTTGATCATGATGTCTCCTATCGGCAAAGCCGTTGCGTCAGTCGAGTGCTTTCAGCGGCGCAGTGCCGGAAAACATGCCGTGCACGCTACCCACCACCCTGTGCCGCACTCGTGAATAAGCGTGACACACGACGACACAGTTGCCCGGCCGTTTAGCTGTGCGAACGCCTCTTCACATCGCTCGCAGACACACCGCGCATCGGCGATCATGCGGCCTGGGCAACGTTTGGATCACATGGACACGCTTCGCTATCTCACCGGTTACCCACCTGCAGTGCTGGAGCAGGTGCGCGCATTGATTGCGCAGGACAAGCTCGGCGCCGTCCTGGCGCAGCGGTATCCCGAGCGCCACACCGTGCGCACCGACCGGCAGTTGTACGACTACGTCAAAGAAATGAAGGAGCGCTACATGCGCTCTTCGCCCACGCTGCACAAAGCCATCTACGACAATCATCTGCAGGTGGTGAAGCATGCGCTTGGCACGCACACCGCCATCTCGCGCGTGCATGGCAGCCGCCTGAAAGCCAGCCGCGAGATCCGCATCGCCGCGATCTTCCGCGACGCACCCGCGCCCTTCCTGCAGATGATCGTGGCGCACGAACTGGCGCACCTCAAAGAGCCCGAGCACGACAAGGCCTTCTACCAGCTGTGCCACCACATGGCCCCGGATTACCACCAGCTCGAATTCGACCTGCGCCTGTATCTGACCCAGCTCGCGCTGAGCCCGCGCGACTGATTGCAAGCTTGGCCGGAACCTTGATCGTCCCGCTGCCGCTCCCGCCTGCTTCCCAACGTGGCACCGGCTCAGCACGATCCGCGTCTAGTTCAGTACCTTCAGGCCGGTGGTGCGGATTTGCGATACCACGCGCAGGTGCGGTGGTGTGCTTCGACAATCTGCTGGCCGACGGCACGCCTGATCCGGATTCGTTGCACGCGGGTCTGCCGGTGGATGCGGGCAGCAAATGGCTGGGCACGCTGTGGTTTCGGCAGCGCCGCTACCGGGATTGGTGAACGGGTTCATACACATCCACCGGCCAGCGTGGTTTAAAATGTTGCGGCGCGACGTGATCGGACAGGGTCTGGAGACGTCGCGTTTTTTGTTTCCCATTGCGCCGGCTGCAGGCCGGGCGTCAGGGAAGGCACATCACGCAGCCCCGCGGAGCCTTCGATGCTTTTCGAAACCCTCGATACCACCGGCCATGAGCAGGTGATTTTCTGCCACAACCGCGACGCCGGCCTCAAGGCCATCATCGCGTTGCACAGCACCCGTCTGGGGCCGGCACTGGGTGGGGTGCGCATGCGGCCGTATGCCAACAGCGAAGCCGCGCTCAACGACGCGCTACGGCTCAGCCGCACCATGACCTACAAGAACGCGGTGGCCGGCCTCAATGTCGGTGGCGGCAAGGCCGTGATCATCGGCGACCCGAAGACCGACAAGAGCGAGGCGCTATTCCGCGCCTTTGGCCGCTTTGTCGACACCCTGGGAGGCCGCTACATCACCTCCGAGGATGTGGGTACCGATGTCAACGACATGGAGCAGATCTACCTGGAGAGCGAGTACGTCACCGGCGTGCATCAGGTGCATCGCGGCTCCGGCGATCCCGCGCCGTTCACCGCCTACGGCGCGCTGCAGGCGCTGATGGCCTCGCTCAATCGCAAGCTCGGCCATGAAGAAGTCGGCAAGGCCAGCATCGCGATCCAGGGCCTGGGCCATATCGGCATGGAACTGGTGAAGTTGCTCAAGGAACGCGGCGCCAAGCTTTATGTAGCCGATCTCAATCCGGCGCTGGTGGATCGCGCAGTGTCCGAATACGGCGCCGAGGCCGTGCGCCCGAACGAAATCCACCAAGTGCCTGCCGACGTGTTCGCACCATGCGCGCTGGAAGGTGCGATCAACGAAAACACCTTGCCGCAGCTCAAGGCCAAGATCATCTGCGGAACAGCCAACAATCAGCTCTCCAGTGCAGCGATCGGCGAAGAGCTGCACAAGCGCGGCATTCTGTATGCGCCCGACTATGTAGTGAATGCCGGCGGCGTCATGAATGTGTCGCTGGAGATCGACGGCTACAACCGCGAACGTGCGATGCGCCTGATCCGCAGCATCTACCACAACCTGGAAAAGGTGTTCGACCTGTCCACCCAGCTCGGCATCCCGCCGCAGCAGGCGGCCGACCAGATTGCCGAAACGCGCATCGAAGCGATCAGCAAGCTCAAGCTGCCGCTGGGCCGCACCGCACCGCGCTTCCTGCACAAGTTACGCGGCGAGTAAGCGCGCAAACGGGCGGGCCGCGGTTGAGGACTGGTGCGATGACGCAATCCCCACCGCACACCTAACGCCCGGGCATTGCACGCGGGCGTCAGGCACACCGATCAGAAATCGGCGCTGTACTTCAGGCTCAACGCGCGGGCATCGCCACGCTCGCCCACCCGCTGGTCGTAGCCGAAACGCAGCGCGCCGCGCTCACCGAGCGGCGCGGACGCCGCAACCCCGAGCAGCCCGCCAGACCGCGCCGGCTGCATGCCGCGTAACGGAGCCCACGCATCCACGCCGATAAAGCTGGCATCCAGGCTCAGGCCCTCGCTGCTGAGCGCTTGCTGCCACTCGGCATAACCGCCCAGCTGCAGGCCGCGCCAGCGGTACGCCGAACGCAAACCAGCCAACAGCTGCGTCCGCGCAGAGGTGCTGGCATCGGCACGCAGACCGAACCCTTCACCACCCTGTTCGCGGAAGCCTTCGCTGGCCAGACGCACGTAGTCCACGCCCAGGTACGGCGTCAGCGAAGCAGCGACATCACCGAAGCGATAGCCGGTTTCCAGGTTGCCGCTGAGATAGCTGCCGCTGTAATCGCTAAAGGCGGCACTGCGGTCCAGGCCAAACTGCAGGCTGCGCTCGATCTGCCGACGCACATTGCCAAAGCCCATCTGGCCCAGCGCATACCCCGGCCCGCGCGTGGTGCCCCAATACAGTTGGGCATGCACCTGGCGATCGCGCCCACGCGCGCCATCCAGATCGCCCAGGCTGTTGGAGCGCGTTTCGCCGAAGGCAAACCCTGCCACCGCACCGGATGCCATGCGCAGATCGTTGCCCATCATCCAGCCCGAGGTGGCGAATCCATTGCTGGTCGCACCACCCTCGCCCGGCCCGCCCAATGCACGCTGCCAGACACCAAGCAGGCGCGGTTGTTGCGAGACGCCATCGAAATGCGTGGCCAGCGCGCGTCTACTCAGATCAATCGTGTCGAAGATCATCGCCGCCGATTCGGCATGCGCGCGGCCGGACAGGCTGCGCAGCGAATCCGCAGCCGTCTCACCGGTTGGCGACTGCTGCAGCGCGGCCGCAGCCTGGACAAACCCGCTACTGATCGCGCCGCTGCCCTGCAACAGCTGCACGTCCACTTGTTGAAATGCCTGTTCAACGCGCACGGCAGAGTCCATTGCCGTCGTGCCGGACAAGCCGAGCGTGCTGGCAACGGCAGTGGCTGTCAGACCGCGCAGCGCCAAGTACGCATTGTTGCTGTCGTAGGTCACGCTTGCATCGAGAAAGGTCACCGCCGGGCCGCGCGTAACCGTCCCGAACGTGCCCTGCAAGCCACCGGCCGCCTGCAACAAGGTGTAAGTGGCGTTGTCGACCACGTAATCGCGGCGCCCCAACAATTGCAGCTCTCCCGCGATGCTCGCCGTACCGGTGACGTTCAAGCGGTCGCCCACGTTCAAGGCCAAACGGCCGGTGCTGTCCTGGATGTAATTACCCGCGACCGCCAGCGTTGCGCCGTTGACCTGCACGGTGCCTGCATTGTTGAGGGTTCCGGCGATCCGGCCACTGCCAATCAAGCTGGCGCCGCTGGCCACGCCCACGCGCGCACTTTGCAGACTGGCGGTCTGCAAGGTACCGCCCAGGACCTGGGTGTCGCCAACAAAGGTATTGGCGGTGCTACTCAACACCAATGTGCCGCTACCGCGCTTGGTCAACCCACCGTTGCCACTGATGTCGTTGGCCCAGGTCGATCGCAGCGTGTTGACAGTGACATCCACCGTGCCCCAGTCAAACCGCGCCGGCCCCAACACCGCCTTGCCCACGTTGAGCAGACCATATCCGAACGTTGGATCGACGCCTGCGGCGCCGAGGTCGGTCGCCGTGCCCAACAAGGTCTGGCGCACCAGGTCGTTGTTGAAATACGGGTACGCCTGCCACACCAGCGCGGCGGCGCCGGACACCAACGGCGCGGCAAACGAAGTACCGCTGCCATAGAAGTAGCTCAGGTTACCGGCGGTACTGTCGGGGCCGACATACACCGACGTGCCCGGTGCCACCAGGCAATACCGCATCGTTACACCGCAGGCATTCGAATACGACGCCAGCTGGGTCGGATTGGCGGTATCCACTGCACCAACGACCAGCCAGCCGCGCTCTAGATCGGCAGCCGGCCGCGTGCCATTGGCGCCGAGCTGGCTGGGCAATGCAGCAGTATCGGATGGCTCGGTCCGCGATTCATTGCCGGAGGCGAACACAACCAAACCATCGTTGCCGATCACGAACGCACGGTATTCCTGTGCGACCGGGTTGGTCACATTGGGGTCGGTCCAGTACAGCCCGCCCCAGGAGTTATTCATGATGCGCGTGCCTGCGCGGATCAGGTCCGCATGCACGGCCTCCAATCCAAGCGGCCCGTCGATCTCATTGCCCTGCCCGCTGCCGTCATCCGCAGGCGCCTTGTCGGCAATGATGCGCGCCGAGACCAGCGTCGCACCGGGCGCGATACCGCCCGGCCATTGCCCCACCGCGCCTCCAGCCGCCAACTCAGCCACGACTGTTCCATGTCCGACCACGTCACCCACCGCGATATTGTTTTCGCGCGGATCCACATAGATGAAGCTGTCGGATAACCGCCCCTGCAACGCGGGATGATTGCCGTTGATGCCGCTGTCGACCACGCCGATGCGGTAACCGGCGCCGGTGAAGCCGAGCGCCTGCGCGGCAGGCGTATTGGTCAGCGCCAGGTGCGCATCGAACGCGGGCTGCGGGGTCGGTACGGTCGTGGGGGGCGGCGGCGTGGGGCGGTCGTGGGCGGCGGCGGCGGTGAGGTGGGCGGTGGCGGAGGTGGTGGCGAGGTCGGTGGCGGTGCAGTCGGCGTGCTCGGACGAATACCGCCCCCACCCCCACCACCGCCACACGCGGTCAATGCCACGGCCAGCGCCGAGGCCAGGACAGTCCTGGCGACGTCTGTCTTCTTCATCTTGAGTTTTCCCCAAACCAATCCATGGATCGGGCCCAACCCCGGGCCCGAATATCGCTTTTATACGTCACGTGAAGCCACCACTCCAGCACGGTGCGCGCTGGCGCGAATCGGCCACGAGGCAGATAATCGTTTCACTTTAAACGGTATCCACTCATGTCCGACATCGTCATCGTTGCCGCAAAACGCACTGCCATCGGATCGTTCCTTGGCCAGTTCAATGGCGTCCCCGCCCCCACGCTTGCTGCCGCCGCCATTGAAGGCGCGCTGGCGCAGTCGGGCGTTGCCGCGGCCGATGTCTCCGAAGTGATCGTCGGCTGCGTATTGCCCGCCAACCTGGGCCAGGCGCCTGCGCGCCAGGCCGCCATTGCGGCCGGCATCCCGACCTCGACCGGCGCCACCACCATCAACAAGGTGTGCGGTTCGGGCATGAAGGCCATCATGTTCGGCCACGACCTGATCAAGGCCGGTTCGGCCAGCATCGTGGTGGCCGGCGGCATGGAGTCGATGAGCAACGCGCCGCATCTGCTGCCGAACTCGCGCACCGGCAACCGCTACGGCAATTTCCAGGCGGTGGACCACATGGCGTGGGACGGCCTGACCAATCCCTACGATGGTCAGGCGATGGGCGTGTTCGGCGAAGCCACTGCAGAGAAGTTCGGCTTCTCGCGCGCCGATCAGGATGCCTATGCCATCGCCTCGGTGGAACGTGCGCAGGCTGCGCAGCGCAACGGCGCATTTGCCGATGAAATCGTGCCGGTGAAGGTCGCCACCCGCAAAGGCGAGATCGTGGTGGATAGCGACGAGCAGCCCGGCAAATCCGACGTGGCCAAGATCCCCACCTTGAAGGCGGCCTTCAAGAAGGACGGCACCGTCACCGCCGCCAGCTCGTCGAGCATTTCCGACGGCGCCGCAATCACCGTGCTGATGGCGGCCGATGAGGCGCAGCGCCGCGGGATCACGCCGCTGGCGCGCATCGTGGGCCATGTCACCCATTCGCAGGCACCGGAATGGTTCACCACCGCGCCAGTGGCCGCGATCCAGTCGCTGGTCGGCAAGATCGGCTGGACGCTGGACGACGTGGACCTGTTTGAAATCAATGAAGCGTTCGCCGTGGTGGCGATGACACCGATCAAGGAATTGGGAATTGCACACGAGAAGGTCAACGTGCACGGTGGTGCCTGCGCGCTCGGCCACCCGATCGGCGCATCCGGTGCACGCTTAGTGGTGACATTGGTGAATGCGTTGCGCAGCCGCGGCGGCAAGCGCGGAATCGCGACGCTGTGCATCGGCGGCGGCGAAGCAACTGCCATTGCTATCGAATTGATTTGATTGGCATTAACAGCGAATTTGCAAAGCTGAATGCGCGCGCGCTTGACACTAGTCTTCGGGCCGTCATCATGTCGGGGGCGCGCAATAGCGCGTTGCCTAATCTAATCGACGAGGATTGAAACAATGACCATCAACAAGCTGCTGATCGCAATGGCTCTGGGCCTGGCCCTGACCGCTTGCTCGAAGCCGGAACAGGCTCAGGACGCTGCTGCTTCGGCTAACGAAGCTGCAACCGACGCTCAGACCGCTGCTGACCAGGCTGCTGCCTCGGGCTCGCAGTCGGCTGACGCCGCTCAGGCTGCTGCCAACACCGCCGCTGCTTCGGCTGACACCGCTGCTGACGCTGCCCAGGCTGCTTCCGGCGCCGCCACCGACGCTGCTGCTGACCAGGCTGCTGACGCTGCCAAGACGGCTGAAGACACCGCCGAAGCTGCTAAGGACACCGCTGAAGAAGCCAAGAAGTAATCACTTCTTAGCTCCAAGCGCGTTCGGAGAAAGCCGCTGGTTTCCAGCGGCTTTTTCTTTGCCTGGGTGTTGAGTGTTGCCTACCTCACATCCACGCGTACTGCCTAACGCGTATCTATGCGCGCATAACCGCACTGCACCTCACCACCTCTGTCCGCGCAGCTGAATGCGGCCTCGCGGCATTGACGCCGGCTGCATCCGGGTCTGCATAAGCTCCGCTTTCCAATGGGAACCGGAACAGGACCCACCCATGAACAAGATCCGCATGCTGTCGCTGAGCGCCGTTGCTGTTGCTGTGGTCACCCTCGCCGCCTGCCAGGGCCCGGATGCCGAACAGGCACGCCGCGATGCCGCTTCTGCCGCAAAGCACGCTGCCGCCGCGACCGAGCAGGCGGCCGACCGCGCTGCCGTGCAGGCCAAGGAAGCCACTGCCGATGCACGCGTCGCCGCACGCGACCTGGCCGCCGACGCCAGCCGCGCTACCGCCAACGCCGCCGATGCCACTGCCGACAAGACCCGCGAGATGGCCAACAAGGCCGAACAGAATGCGGCCGAAAAGAATGCCGAGCACGACGCGCAGCATTGAGTGCAACCGCGATGCCTGAGCGCGCACGCAATCCGCGACGCGCTTCGCAACTCCTGCATGCACCGGTGATATCTGCCCGGTGCATGCAGCTCCGGACGAGCAGCCGGCTCGTGTTGTCGAGCCTGGCACGCTAGGATCTGCGGATGCCTTCTTCCTTTACCTCGCGGCGCCGCAATCAGCTGGCGCTGGCCTTCTCTGCGCTCATCTTTATCGCGATCGGGATCGGCATCTTCGTCGGTGCGCGCCGCTCCCTCGCCGATGCCGCGCTCGTCTCGCATACGCATGAAGTCATTGGCCGCGTCGATGAGATCCAGGCGCGCGTGCTCGATGCCGAATCGGCCGAGCGCGGTTACCTGCTCACCGGTAATGACGCGTACCTGCTGGACTATCAGACCAGCGTGGAGCGGCTGCCGATCCTGATCGGCAACTTGCGCCGCAAGATCGCCGACAACCCTTCGCAGGTGGCGCATCTGGATCAACTGCAGCACTTGGTCGACACGCGGCTCAAGCAGATCCAGCACGTGCTCGACGTCTACGCCGACAGCGGCCTGGAGGCGGCGCGTACCAGCATTCGCCAGACCGCGTTTCGCACCACCAGCGCCATCCGCGAACAGGCCCTGACCATGGTGCAGCGCGAGCAGGAGCTGCTGGCATTGCGTGCGGAAAGCAGCCGCCAAAGTGCGTTGTTGTTGCTGATCCTGGCGCTGGCCGGCATCCCATTTGGGCTGGCCGTGGTCGGCACGGTGTACGGCCTGCTGATGCGCGAACTGCGGCATCGCGCGCAGGCCGAGCGGCATGCCGCACGTGCCAACCAGGAACTGGGCGAGAGCATCGGCGCCCTGCAGCGCAGCGCGGCCGATCTCAATTTGCTCAGCCGCTACACCGGCCTGCTGCAGAGTTGCGTCAGTGCCGAAGAAGCACTGGATGTCACCAGCCGCACGCTCGCGCATTTGCTGCCCGGCATTGCCGGCAGCGTGTATCTGCTGCGCGCCTCGCAGGACCGCGCCGAGGTGATCAGCCACTGGGGCACGCCGTTGGTGCACAGCGCCTCGCACCTGCTGCCCGAAGAGTGCTGGGCACTGCGCCGCGGCCAGCCCCACCTGATCGAAGACCTGGCGCGCGATGCGCCGTGCGCGCACATCGACCTGCCCGATGCGAGCGTGGCAATCACCACCGCGTGCCTGCCGATGTCGGCACAGGGCACGCAGCTGGGTTTTCTGTTCCTGTCCGCGCCCGGCCCGGCGCCGATGCCCCGCCTGGAGATCGCTGAAGCGGCCGCCGAGCAGTTGTCGCTGGCCTTGAGCAATTTGCGTCTGCGCGAATCGCTGCGCCGTCAGTCCATCCGCGATGCGCTGACGGGGTTGTACAACCGCCGTTACCTGGAAGAAGCGCTCAGCCATGAACTGGCGCGCTGCGCACGCCGTGATCTGCCGCTGTCGGTACTGATGCTGGATGTGGACCACTTCAAGCAGTTCAACGACGGCCAGGGCCATGCCGGCGGCGATCTATTGCTGGCCGCAGTCGGTGAATTGCTGCTCACCCGCCTGCGCGCCGAAGACGTGGCCTGCCGCTACGGTGGCGAGGAATTCACCGTGATCCTGCCGGAAACCGACGGCGAGGAAGCGATGCGCGTGGCCGAACAGATCCGCGGCCACATTGCTGCGCTGGCGGTCAGCGACGGCCAGCGCGCGCTGCCACGGGTCACCGCGTCGATCGGCGTGGCCAGCTTCCCGGCCGATGGCGAGCTGGGATCGGCCTTGATCCAGAAGGCCGATGCCGCGCTGTACGTGGCCAAGCGCCAGGGCCGCAACCGGGTGGAACGGCACGGGGCGGTGGCGGTGAATGCCGAACCGGGTGGCACAAACGGCGCGATTGTTTGAGATTCGTCACACAAAAGATGCTCTAGCGCAGCGATAGTCGGCGTGACCCATCCAAGCGAGGCAGTCCCGATGTCGATGTGGCGCGATCAAGGTCCCAACAAGAAAGACGGCGTTCCCGCAGCGCCCGAGGTTCCGCCGGCCGACGGCCGCTTGTTCAATGCAGAACCCACCCCACCCCCGCCCCGGCCGCTGCAGCGGCGGTGACGCCAACTCCGCCGGTGGCGGCGACGCCGGCGCCAACCCGGCAGAGTGAGGCGAAGGAATCCCTGATCGCCGCCGACATCAGCATCGAAGGCAAGATCGAAGGTGCCGGACATGTCCGCTTGGCCGGCCGGTTCAAGGGCGACGTCAACGTCAAGGGCGATCTCACCATCGAACGTGGCGCCAAGCTCAACGGCGGCGTGCGCGCCAACAAGGTGATCATTGCCGGGGAACTGGAAGGCAATATCGAATCGGCTGCGCAGGTGGAGTTGCAGACCTCCGGCGTGCTGGTCGGCGACGTCAAGGCCGGTAGCCTCACTGTCGCCTCCGGCGCGCGCATGCGTGGCCAGGCCGACTTTGGCTGGGGCGAGGACACCGGCAGCAAGCCGCCGGCCAAACCGGTGGTTGCGGCCGGAGACAGCGACGCCACATGAGTGCACCCCGCCCGGGCACGCCCGGCGCCACGCGCAGCTGCCCGCATTGCAAGGCGACGATCCTGGAAAGCGCGGTCGTCTGCCCTGCCTGCCGGCACCATCTGCGCTTCGATTCGGCGGCGGCGCAGCACACCCAGCCGGCGCCGATCGTGCCGCTCAAGGTCGACGGCACGATTCGCCACCCGGCCGATGGCGATGCCTGGGAATACACGGTGGTGGTGGTGGTGCGCAACGGCAAGGGCGAGGAAATCCGCCGCCAGGTGGTGGACGTGGGCGCCATGCAGGGTGGTGAGGAACGCGGCTTCACCCTGGCGGTGGAAGCAACTGCGGTGCGAACGACTGGGCGGCGTACGCGGCATTAGCTGCGCTGCGTAATTGCGGTGTGGCGTGGCCCGCAGTCGGCGCCGTGCGCCTCCTGGGTCGGCAGTTGCATCGGCCTGTTGCGGTTTCCGGCGATCAGTCCGGACACAACGTTGGTAGCCCATCGCGCGCAAGAAATGGTTGATCCTGTCCCACGTGCACCTGGATCGCGCTGGTGGTACCGGCGCCTTGTTGCAGCACCTGCCCAATGCGTGCGTGCTCGTGGAGCAGTCGCCGCGCGCAGCTTCGTGACGCGGCTGCATCGTTGCCCACTGGCGACCAGCGCAACCTCCACCGCGCGGGGCTCTGTGCTCCCCATCGCGGCCTTCCACACCCAGGCACCTGACACCGCCGCGCACGCCGCATCTGCGCAACACAGGCAGCATCTCGCACGCACCGCCCCCATTCTCAGGATCTGCACATCGGCTTGGCCAGAGTTGCCGCATGCACAACGGCAATGACACACGCGGCGATCTGGTGGTGCTTGGGCCCGAAGGGCTGTACTGCCCACAAGGCGATTTCCATATCGATCCATGGCGGCCGGTGCCGCGCGCGGTGATCACGCATGGTCATGGCGACCACGCACGCGGCGGCATGGGCGAGTACCACTGCACGCGCGAAAGCCTGCCGATCCTGCAATGGCGGCTGGGCGAGCAGGTCTATCACCCGCATGCCAATGGCGAGGCCTTCACCCTGGGACGCGCGCGAGTGTCCTTGCATCCGGCCGGTCATGTGCTGGGCTCGGCGCAGGTGCGCATCGAAGTCGATGGCCAGGTGTGGGTAGCCTCCGGCGACTACAAGCGCCAACACGACCCCACCTGCGCGCCGTTCGAAGTGGTGCCGTGCGACACCTTCATCACCGAGGCAACCTTCGGGCTGCCCGTGTACCGCTGGCCGGACACCGCGCAGGTGGCGGCCGATATCGTGGCCTGGCGCCATGAGTGCGCCGCGCGCGGCGAGGCGGCGATCCTGTATTGCTATGCGCTGGGCAAGGCGCAGCGCGTGCTTGCTGAGTTACGCGCCTGGGACACGCAGCCAGCGCTGTTGCATGGCGCAATCGCCGCTGGCGTGGAGGTGTACCGGCACGCCGGCATCGCCATGCTGGAGACGCAACCGGTGAGCGAACACGCACGCGGCGCCGACTACGCCGGGCAATTGGTGCTGGCGCCGCCATCGGCGGCCGGCAGCCCGTGGATTCGCCGCTTCCGGCATGCACAGCAGGGCTTTGCCTCGGGCTGGATGCGCATCCGCGGCAACCGGCGCCGGCGCAATTACGACCGCGGGTTTGTGGTGTCCGATCATGCCGACTGGCCCGACCTGCTGCGCACCATTGCCGACACCGGCGCGCGCCGGGTCATCGCCACGCATGGCAACACCGATGCGTTGATCCAGCACCTGCGCGAGCACGGCGTGGCCGCCGAAGCCTTCCGCACCGACTTCGGAGCCGAGGAATGAATCCGTTGCCTGCACGCCGCTATGTTCGCGCGCGGCCGCGGATCCGGCTCAGTGGCGCACTGGCGTTTCGCCGGCATGCGCTGGCCTTCTGCGTGCATCGCGCCACCCCCGCCGCCACGCTGGGGCCACCGCGCCCGCAACGTCGCCCACGCGCGTTGAGTGCGTTCACCCGCGCTGCCTTGCGGCTGCGCGCGACACCGCTGCTGGCCAGCGCGGAAACAACGCCGTGAATCGGTTTGCGGCGTTGTACCGCACCCTGGACCGCAGCACCGGCACGCTCGACAAGCGCGCCGCCCTGGTGGCGTATTTCCGCGCAGCGCCGCCGCTGGATGCGGCCTGGGCGCTGTATCTGCTGGCAGGTGGCAAGGTGGCCAGTGCGCGCATGCGCATCGCCGCCAGCGGCGAGTTGCGCGAGTGGATTGCCGAGGCCGCCGGGATCGCCGACTGGCTGGTAGCCGACAGCTACGATCATGTAGGCGATCTGGCAGAGACACTGGCATTGCTGCTGGATGATCCAGCCAGCGAGGCGGCGGATGTGTCACTGGCCGAGTGGATCGAACAGCGCCTGCTGCCGATCGCCAATCAAGACGTGGCGGTGCGCAAGCACTGCATCGTGCAGGCGTGGCGCACGCTGGCCTTCGACGAACGCCTGGTCTTCAACAAGTTGCTGACCGGCGCATTGCGTGTGGGTGTGTCGCAACGGTTGGTGCAGCAGGCCCTGGCCGAACTGTCGGGCGTGGATATCGCACGCATTGCCCAGCGCATGCTCGGCAGCTGGCGCCCGCATGCCACGTATGTGGCCGACCTGCTCACGCATGAGGAGCTGCCAGGCGACCGCCAGCAGCCCTACCCGTTTTTTCTGGCGTCGCCGCTGGAGGCCGATGTCGAGAGCCTGGGCGCCATCGACGACTGGCTGCTGGAATGGAAGTGGGATGGCATCCGGCTGCAGCTGTTGCGTCGTGCTGGTGAAGTCGCGCTGTGGTCGCGTGGCGAAGAACGCCTGGATGGCCGCTTTCCAGAGATCGAACAGGCTGCCATGGGCTTGCCAGACGGCACCGTGATCGACGGCGAGCTGCTGGCCTGGCAACCGGAACAACCATTGCCGATGCCTTTCACTGCGCTGCAGACGCGTATCCAACGGCTCAAGCCCGGGCCCAAGACGCTGGCGGCCGCGCCAGCGCGCGTGGTCGCCTACGACCTGCTCGAACTGGACGGCGAAGACCTGCGCGAGCGCCCGCTGCACGCACGCCGTGCGCTACTGGAGCGCGTGCTCGCCACCCTCGCCGACCCACGCATCATCGCCTCGCCGCTGGTGCAACCCACCGATTGGCAGGCTGCCGCGCAGGTGCGATTGGATGCACGTGCGCGCGGCGTTGAAGGGCTGATGCTCAAGCGCGCGCGTTCGCCCTACCAATCCGGCCGCCGCCGTGGCGACTGGTGGAAGTGGAAGATCGACCCACTGACCATCGATGCGGTGCTGCTGTACGCACAGGCCGGCCATGGCCGGCGCAGCACGCTGTACACCGACTACACCTTCGGGCTCTGGCACGACGGCGCGCTGGTGCCCATCGCCAAGGCGTATTCGGGACTGGACGATACCGAGATCCTGCAACTGGATCGCTGGATCCGCGCCAACACCACCGAGCGCTTCGGGCCAGTGCGCGCGGTCACGCCGCACCATGTGTTCGAACTGGGCTTTGAAGGCGTGAATCGCAGCACGCGGCACAAGTCCGGCATTGCGGTGCGCTTCCCGCGCATCCTGCGCTGGCGCCACGACAAACCCTTCGCCGAGGCCGACCACCTGAGCAGCCTTCAGGCACTGGCGCGGTGAGCCCGGCACAGCCACAGCGCGGCACGCCGTTGCAGCAATGGCGGGCCTGGTTTGCGCAGCGCGGCTGGGCGCCGTTGCCGTTTCAACGCGATGTCTGGAAGCGCTACCTGGATGGCGAATCCGGCCTGCTGCACACCCCAACCGGCAGCGGCAAGACCCTGGCGGCATTCGGTGGCCCGCTGCTGGAAGCGCTGGCCGCACGCGGACGCACGCCGCCGGCCACGGCGGTTGCACGTGGCCGGCGGCAGCCGCAGCGTAGCCTGCAGGTGCTGTGGATCACCCCGCTGCGCGCGCTCGCCGCCGATACCGCGCGTGCCCTGCGCGAACCGGTGGAGGCCTTGGGCCTGGATTGGCAGGTGGGCCTGCGCACCGGCGACGCCAGCGCGCGCGACAAACGCCTGGCCCGCAGCGGCAAGCTCGATGTCCTGGTCACTACGCCCGAATCGCTGGCCTTGCTGCTGTCGTATCCAGATACCGCGCCGCAGTTGGCGGCGCTGCGCTGCGTGATCGTCGACGAGTGGCACGAGCTGCTCGGCAACAAGCGCGGCGTGCTGTTGCAACTGTGCCTGGCGCGCCTGCGCGGGTGGTCACCGGCGCTGCGCATCTGGGGGTTGTCGGCCACGCTGGGCAACCTGGCGCAGGCACGCGATGTGCTGCTGCCGCATCAACCAGACGCGGCCTTGGTGTCGGGGGTCAAGCCACGCGCCATGAGCCTGGAAACGCTGCTGCCCGAGACCGGCGAGCGCTTCCCGTGGGCCGGCCATCTCGGTCTGGCGCAACTGGCGCGCGTGCTGCACAAACTGATGGAACAACGCACCAGCCTGGTGTTCACCAACACGCGCGCGCAGGCCGAACTCTGGCACCAGGCGCTGAGCGCAGTGTGGCCAGAGGATGTGGCCACGCTGGCGCTGCACCATGGCTCGCTGGATCCGGCGCTGCGCACCGCGGCCGAGCGCGGCCTGCGCGATGGCAGCCTGCGCTGCGTGGTGGCCACCTCCAGCCTGGACCTGGGCGTGGACTTTCCGGCGGTGGATCAGGTGCTGCAAGTCGGCAGCCCCAAGGGCATCGCACGCCTGCTGCAACGCGCCGGCCGCGCGCGGCACCGCCCGGGCGAATCCGGCCATGTGGTGTGCGTGCCCTCGCATGCGCTGGAATTGCTGGAATATGCGGCTGCGCGGCGTGCGATTGCACATGGGCAGATCGAAGCACGCCCGCCACCGCGGCTTTCATTGGACGTGCTGGCCCAGCATTGCGTGACCCTGGCACTGGGCGGCGGTTTCCAGGCCGATGCGTTGTTGCGCGAAGTCCGCGGCACCGACGCCTTCGCCGCACTCGATGAGGCCACCTGGCAGGCCGTACTCGACTTCATCGTGCAAGGCGGCAGTGCGCTCGCGCACTACCCCGATTTCCACAAGGTGGTGCGCGACGACGCCGGCAGCTACCGCGTCACCGACCGGCGCGTGGCGCTGCGGCATCGCCTGTCGATCGGCACCATCACCAGCGATGGCAGCGTGCGCGTGCAGTTCTTGCGCGGCGGCCGGCTGGGCGCGGTGGAAGAACAGTTCGTCGGTCGCCTCAAGCGCGGCGACCGCTTCCAGTTCGCGGGGCGCTTGCTGGAACTGGTGCGGCTGGAAGACATGACCGCCTACGTGCGCATCGCCAAGGGCGGCAGCGGCGTAGTGCCCAAGTGGATGGGCGGGCGGATGCCGTTGTCCTCGGCGTTGGGGCGCGAGGTGGAAGCAGTGTTCGCCGATCCCGGCGACGCGCCGGAAATGCAGACCCTGGCACCGTTGCTGCACTTGCAGTCCAGCCTGTCCGCACTGCCCGGCCCGGGCCATCTGCTGGTGGAAACCATCAAGGCGCGCGATGGCCGCCACCTGTTCGTGTATCCGTTCGCCGGGCGCCAGGTCAACGAAGGTCTGGCCGCATTGCTGGCTGCACGCTGGGGCCGGCGGCAGCGCAACACCTTTAGCTTTGCAGCCAACGATTACGGGTTTGTGCTGTCGCCGGCGCAGGATGTGCCGGTGGATGCCGCACTGCTGCAGGAATTGCTGTCGCCGGCACGGCTGTTCGAGGATCTGCGCGACAGCCTCAATCTGGGCGAGCTGGCACGCCGGCAGTTTCGTGAGATTGCGCGCGTCGCCGGGCTGCTCTCGCCATCGCTGCCTGGGCGCGCGCCGCGCAGCCTGCGCCAGCTGCAGGCCTCCAGTGGCCTGCTGTACGACGTGCTGCAGCGCTTCGACCCGGACCACCTGCTGCTGGCCCAGGCCGAGCGCGAAGTCTTCGAAGGCCAGCTGGAATTCGCGCGCCTGGCCCATGCGCTGGAAGACTGCGCAGCGCGCGTCTTGCGCCTGTGCACGCCGCGCAGCCTGACGCCGCTGTCGTTCCCGCTGTGGGCCGAGCGCGTGCGCGGGCAACTCAGTACCGAAGACTGGAAAGCACGCGTGCTGCGTGCAGCCGCGCAACTGGAACGCAAGCATGGCCGATAGCGTGCAGCTCACTCTGGCAGGCGAGCCGGTAGAGCTGCTCGGCGAGCGTGCGCTGTATCGGCCCGCGCAGCGCGCATTCCTGATCGCCGATCTGCATCTGGGCAAGGCCGATGTGTTCCGGCGTGCCGGCATCGGCTTGCCTGCGGGCGGCACCGAACACGATCTGGAGCGGCTGGACGCGTTGCTGGCATCGCGCCCGGTGGACGCGCTCTGGATTCTGGGCGACCTGCTGCATGGGCCGGCACCGCGCGCGGCCTGGCACCGCCGCTGGAGCGCCTGGCGCGAGCGCCATTGCGCCCTGCAGGTGATTGCAATCCGCGGCAATCACGACCGCGCATTGGCAGGGGCCGATCTGCACATCGAAGCGGCCGGCGAACAGGTGGAAGATGGCCCGTTCCTGCTGCGCCATGACCCGCTCCCGCATCCCAGCCGCCACGTGCTGTGCGGCCACCTGCATCCGTTGGCGGCGCTGCCCGGCCTGTCGCGCCGCTGGCCAGCATTCTGGTTGCGCGACGGCGTGACCATCCTGCCGGCGTTCTCGCACTTCACTGCCGGCATCGTGCCGACCCTGGTCGAAGGCGAACGCCTGGTTGCCTGCGTCGAAGGCGATGCGATGGCGCTGCCGGTCCGGTGACAACGCGCATCGCGTTGATGCAACGGTGCGCGTGCGGCGCACCAACTTCACGTCATCAGTGAAGCCAACCGCACGGCGACTGCCGCTGCACGTCACTACGCAGCCATGCCATCTCCTGCATTACTCGAACGCGGCGCCGGCACCGGTTGCGCCAATGCATCGACGAACGCCGGGTCCAGCGCGAGCTTGCCGAACCAGCCGTGCTGGGTGCCGCTGAGCACGCGCAGCATGTGGCCGCGCCCACCCGGCACGCGGCCCATCGGCTGCAGCAACAGATCGCGTCCGCGCGCCCACACATCGCGCTCGGACTGGAACAGCGGCGTGAGCCAGCGACTCCAGCGGTGATAGATCGCCACATGCGCCTGGCGTTCGCGTTGGTAGCCCTGCAATGCGGCATCCAGATCCGCGCCGGCGCGCAAGGCATCGCGCATCGCCAGTGCATCCAGCAGCGCCATGTTCACGCCCTGCCCCAGCTGCGGGCTCATCGCGTGCGCGGCATCGCCGGCCAGCGCAAAGCGGCCGCGGTGCCAGCGCGACACCACCGCGTCGCGGTAGCTGGCGCGCGCCAAGGCGCCATGCACCTGCACGGTCTGCAGGCGCGCAAGCGCGTCCGGCCACATCTGCGCCACTTCTTCGCGCCAGGCGTCCATGCCGCGGGTTTCCCATGCAGCGAAATCGCTGCAGGGCAGGCTCCAGAAAAAGCTCAGCCGCGGCGTGTCATCGCCCGGCCGCGTGCCAACCGGCAGCAGCCCGATCATCTTGCGTGCGCCGATGTAGCGCTGCCGCAACTCGTCCACGTACGGCCAGTCTTCGCGCGGCAACAAACACCACAGCGCGCCCCATGGATACACCCGATCCAGCTGGGTGCCCTGGGCCTGTGCGCGCAAGGTCGATGCCGAGCCATCGGCGGCGATGATCAGATCGTAGGGGCCATGCCATTGCCCGCGCTGGTCCTGCACACGCACGCCGTCATGATCGATCGCAGTGATCTGCGTGCCGATGTGCAGGTTGGCGTACTCGGGCCAGGCATCGCGCAGCAACGCGAACAACGCGCCGCGCTGCATGCCCAGGCCCATCAGGCGCGCATCCAGGTCGCGGTAGCGCATGTCCATCACCGCACGCCCGCAGGGCGTCTCGCCATACAGCCGCCGCACCGGTGCACCGTGCTGCAAGGCCTGCTCCAGCAGCCCCATCTTCCACAGCACCTGCAGCCCGCTCGGCTGCAACAGAAATCCCGCACCAACCGGCCCGGGCGCGGGCGCACGCTCGAACACGTCCAGCCGATGCCCATCGGCACCGAGCAGCACGGCCAGTGCCTGCCCCGCCGTACCGTATCCCACTACCGCAATTCGCAATGTCTGCTGCATCGTCCGTGCTCTGTCTGCGTCCTCACCGGCCCGACATGGACCGGCGCAAAAAAAACCCCGCCGAAGCGGGGTTCTTCAATCGCACAATCGAGTGAATCACTCAACCGGCGTGATGTTCGAAGCCTGGGCACCCTTGGGGCCCTGGGTCACGTCATAACTGACGCGCTGGCCTTCCTGCAGGCTGCGAAAGCCCTTGGAGTTGATCGCGGAGAAGTGCGCGAAGACATCGGCGCTGCCGTCCTCCGGTGAGATGAAGCCAAATCCCTTGGCGTCGTTGAACCACTTGACGGTACCGTTCGGCATGGTGATGCGAGACCTTTGCAAAATTAATGGGTGGTGTACGGCGGAGCGTACGCGCCGAGTATGCAAAGCTTATGCCCCGATGACAATCACCCGCGTGCAAGTTCGCCAATCAGCTCCGGCAGTCCGGACGAGGCCGCATCCACGTTCGACAGCACCTCGGCCATGGTGATTTCCTGCGCGTCGCCACAGCCCGCCGCCCAGTTGGCCACGATCGCCAAACACGCATATTCCAGGCCTTTTTCGCGTGCCAACGCCGCTTCGGGCATGCCGGTCATGCCGACCAGATTGCAGCCGTCGCGACGCATCCGCGCGATCTCTGCAATCGTTTCCAATCGCGGTCCCTGGGTGGCGCCATAGCATCCACCCGCTACCAGCGTGACGCCGGTCACCTTGGCCGCGGCGATCACCTTGCTGCGGAACATCGGCGAATACGGGTGGCCAAAGTCCACATGCTGCACCTCGCTGCCGGCCTCCTCGCAAAAGGTGGAGATGCGGCCCCAGGTGTAGTCGATCAACTGGTCCGGGCAGGCCAGCACACGCGGGCCGAAGGACTCGGTGATACCGCCGACAGTGTTGAGCGCCAGCACGCGGGTGGCACCAATCTGCTGCAGCGCAGCGATGTTTGCGCGGTAGTTGACCTTGTGCGGCGGCAGCGAATGGCCTTCGCCATGCCGGGCCAGAAATGCCACGCGATGGCCGAGCAGCATGCCCACGCGGATCGGGCCGGACGGCGCGCCGTATGGGGTGTCGACGGCGTGCGTCTGCACCTGGTCGAGCTGGGCCAGCTTGTACACGCCGGTGCCGCCGATGACGGCCAATGCGATGGAATTGGAAGACACACAGACCTCTGCATCGAAAGACGAAAGAAGAACGCTGCACCGGCAATGGCGCAGTGCTGTACCCACCGGGGTGGGTAGGTGCGCTGGCTTACTGCTTCATCGCATAGATGGCAGGAATGCCGCGCAGCTGCTCGTTGACGTCCATGCCGAAGCCGAACACGTAGCGGTCGGCCACTTCCACGCCCACGTAGTCGGCGGTAACGCCCGGCACGCAGCGGTCATGGCGCTTGACGGTCAACACCGCCACGCGCACATCGGTGGCGCCCTGCTCCAGGCACCACTGGCGCACGCCCTGCAGGGTGTAGCCCTCATCCAGGATGTCGTCGACCAGGATCACCCGGCGGCCGAACAGCGCAGTGGCCGGGCGGTGCTTCCAGACCAGCTCGCCGCCGGTGGTTTCGCCGCGGTAGCGGGTGGCGTGCAGATAGTCGAACTGCAGGTCCTGGCCGCGCGCGCCCAGCTCCAGCGCCAACTGGCCGGAGAACGGCAGCGCGCCGTGCATGATGGTGAGATACACCGGCACTTCGCCAGCGTAGTCGCGCGCGATCGCATCGGCGATGGTGGCGACGGCGGCGTCGATGGCAGGGCGGTCGACCAACAGATCGGCTTGGGCCAGGGCCTGGGAAATGGTGAGCGTGGACATCAGGCAAGTGTTCCGAAAGAGGCGGAAAGGGAGGTGGTGGGAGCATCGGCGAGCAGGCCATCCCAGCCCAGCGCGCCACGGCCGATCAGGCCGATCAGTGCGGCAGTGTTGAGCGTACGGCCGGCCACCGCCTGCAAGGACTCGGCGACCAGTTCGGGGTGACAGACCAGCACCACGTCGCAGCCGGCATCCAGGTGCGCGTGCACCCGTCCGGCGACGCCGCCGGCACTGAACGAGGCGGCCATGCCGATGTCGTCGGAGAAGACCACGCCGCGGAAGCCCAGTTGCCCGCGCAGGATCTGCTCGATCCAGCGCGACGCGTAGCCGGCCGGCTCCGGCGCCACCTGCGGGTAGACCACGTGGGCCATCATCACCGCGTCGGCACCGGCGTCGATCCCGGCCACGAACGGCACCAGGTCCTCGGCCAGCAGGACGTCCAGCGGCCGTGGGTCGCTGGCGTGGTCGACATGGGTGTCTTCCAGCACGGTGCCGTGGCCGGGGAAATGCTTGAGCGTGGCGCCCATGCCGGCGGCGTGCAGCGCCTGCACGTAGGCACGGGTGAAGCTGGCCACCACCTGCGGGTCGTCGCTGAAGGCGCGGTCGCCGATGGCGCGGTTGCCGCGTGCCAGGTCCACCACCGGGGCAAAACTGAGATCAACACCACTGGCGCGCACTTCGCTGGCCATCAGCTGCGCATGCGCGCGGGCCTGGGCAAGCGCGCCTTCCGGGTCGGTGGCATACAGCGCGCCAAAGCTCTGCAGCGGCGCCAAGGCGCTGTAACCCTCGCGAAAGCGCTGCACCCGGCCGCCTTCCTGGTCCACGCAGATCAATTGCGGGCGCGGCGCCGCGGCGCGGATGGCGGCCGACAACTCGGCCACCTGCGTGCGCGAGGCGAAGTTGCGCTTGAACAGCACCACGCCGGCGACGGCGTCGTGCTGCAGCCAGTCGCGTTCCTGTGCGCTGAGTTCGGTACCGGCAACGCCGATCAGAAGCATGTTGGGGACTCCCGGGCCAGGCGCCACGATGGCGCAGCGCGGCATTGTCGCAGATGCGCGCAGCAGCGTCAGACCGCGCATTCAGGCAAGGGCGGCCGTGGCTGGCGGTTGCGCGGGTGCTGGGAATGGGGCCGGCGACCTCGTTGGGTGCCGGAGCTAGCCCTTCTCAGCGATTTTTTATTGGGTTTGCTTGCAGGCGCTGTCGGCTGACTGGCTGCTGCGCTCTGCAGACCCGTGCCGGTGTGATTGCTTGTGCCGGTGTGGCGCGCGGTAACGCTTCCGCGTGACCAGCCAGATCGCGTGTCCATGCAGCCGAGAATTCCCCTCAGGCTGAAAAAGGATCCAGCTACCAACGGCACCGAACTCACCCCGACGATGCCCACTGCCATGCTGCAGAGGCGCCTACAGCACCTCCAAGAGCGCGCGCCAATGCTCCGCCTGCGCCTGCAGCTGCGCCAGCGCCTCCGGCGCCATGTCGTCCAGTTGCCGGTACGGCAACGCCAGCCGCTCATTGCTTCCCAACAGCGCGCGCTGGCGGGCCAGAAAATCCCAGTACAGCGCGTTGTACGGGCATGCGCGCGGGCCCACCCGCTGCCTGCGCTGATAGGCGCAGCCAGTGCAGTAGTCGCTCATGCGATCGATATACGCCGCGCCGCTGATATAGGGCTTGCTGCCGAGAAAGCCGCCGTCGGCGAACTGACTCATGCCAACCGTATTGGGCAACTCCACCCATTCGAACGCATCGATGTAGACGCCCAGATACCAGCGATGCAGGGCCTGCGGATCCAGCCCCGCCAACAACGCAAAGTTGCCGATCACCATCAGCCGCTGGATGTGGTGGGCATGCGCGTTATTCAACGAATTGCCGATCGCATCGGCCAGGCAACGCATGCCGATCTGCCCATCCCAGAACCAGTGTGGCAGCGGCGCGTGCTGGCCCAGCTGATTGGATTGCGCGTAACCGGGCATCTGCGACCAGTACACACCGCGCACATACTCGCGCCAGCCCAGGATCTGGCGGATGAAGCCTTCCACCGACGCCAGCGGCGCGTGCCCGTCGCGCCACGCCGCCTCCGCACGTGCAATCACTTCGGCCGGGTGCAACATCTTGACGTTCAGTGCAAACGACAGCAGCGAATGAAACAACCGCGGGCTGCGCGTGCTCATCGCATCTTCGTAGCGGCCGAAGTGCGGCAGCGCGTGGGTGATGAAGTCGTCCAGCTGCTGCAGCGCTTCGTCGCGGTGCAGCGGCCAGGGCAAGGCATCGGCCTGCGGCGCTCCGAAACTGCGCACGCCGGCTGCTTCGATGGTCTGCCAGAGCGCGGCATGGTCGTGGGTCATGCGCCAGTCCGCCGGTGCCGGCGGCTCGCCCGGCCACGGCGCGCGATTGTCATGGTCGAAGTTCCAACGCCCGCCTTCCGGGGCGCCCGCGTGATCCAGCAGGATGCGATGCCGTCGCCGCATGTGGCGATAGAACACCTCCATGCGCCAGGCTGCACGCGCATCGAAGCACCCGGCCACGTCCTCGCGCTCGGTCAGGAAATGTTCGCTGCCCACAATGCGGCTCGCAAACGGCTGGGCTGCGCACCACTGCTCCAGCAGTTCATCCAGGCGCCACTCGTCCGGCGCCTGGTATTCCAGCCACTTGGCACGGTAGTGCACCATCAACGCTTCCAGATTGGCGGTGATCGACTGGCGATTGCTGGGCGTGTCGATGCTGACGTAACGCACGCGGTGCCCGGCCTGCCGCAAGCGCGCGGCGAACGCGCGCATCGCCGCGAAAATCGCCAGGATCTTCTGCGCGTGATGCAACACGTAGTCGGTTTCCGCACGCACCTCCATCAGCACGTAGACCACACTGGCGTTGGGCGTCTCGAACCAGCTGTGCAGCGGATTGAGCTGGTCGCCCAGCACCAGGCGCAGCGTATGCGCCGGCACCCAGCGCTGCGGTTCGGCGCCGGTGTCTGCACCGCCTGCGTCGTGCTCACGCATCGGCGGCACGCGACTCGTATCGGATGCGGGACGCGCACGCTGCTTGCTCCATCACGCAGTGCGTGCGGCTTCGCATTCCGTCATCGCGATAAGCCCGCTCAACCTGATCCGCCATGCGGCTGTGCTCCTAAACCTCTTCCCTGCAATACGCGCACTTGCAGCAGATGGATTCAGTCGCGACCGCCTGCGTCATACGCGCAGATGCGTTGCGCCAGCGCGGTTCCGCTACACCAGGCGCCCTCGACCTTGCCGCCTGCCAACCAATCGCCGCACAGCCCCGCCGCCGATGCGGCCTCCCACACGCACGCGTCCGCCACGGCCGGGGATTCGGTACTGGCCGCTTCCCAGAACAAGGCCTCACACGCCAGCGGCGCGGGGAGGCCGAGCGCCGGTAATTCCGGCAGCAGCTGGTCGATCACCTCTGCTGGCGTGGCATCCCGATGGGCGTGGCTCCACGCCGCGGTGGCGTGCAGCAGCCAGGTCTCCGCACCGGCGCGGCCAGGCTTGCTGGAATTGCGGGCGATCCAGCGCAGTGGGCCGGCATTGACGAACAACCCGTCGTAACCCGCCTCCACCGGCGCTGTAAAACGTGCTACCACGGCCCAGGCCGGTTGCATGCGGACGCGGGCAGCAATGCGCGACAGATCGCTCGCAGCCGTCTCCAGCAACGCAGCGGCCTGCGGCGCGGCCAATGCCAGCACCAGCAGTTCGGCATGCACTGCTTCTGGCAGACCAGCGCCGCGCAGTGCCCAGCCGGGTTCGGTGCGTTGCAGCGCATCGATGCGCGTTTCGGTACGCAGGTCCAGCCCAACCGCCAGCGCACGCGCTGGTGCTGCCATATCCGGCACTCCGACGAAGCGTTGCAAGGTGCCAAGTGAGGGCTGCAGGGTGGTGCCATCCCAACTGGCCAGACGCGCAGGCCAGGGCGCAGCGCAGTCATTTGCTATCCACGCCCCTACCGCCGCCATGAAGTCCGGATCACGCGCAGTGAAGTACTGCGCGCCGTGATCGCAGTGCCACTGCTGGCCTGCAAGTGCGCGCATGCGTCCACCGGGCGCCGGCGCCTGCTCGAAGACCGTGACGGCGTAGCCGGCCGCCTGTAGCACGCTGGCGCAGCGCAGGCCGGCCAGCCCGGCGCCGATCACCGCCACCGTGCGCCGCGTGCGGGGCACGCGCATCAGGGTGCGACGACCGCGGCCGCGCGCATCAGATCGCGCAACCGTCCGGGCCGCAGGCATCGCCGGTTGCGGCGGCCGACGCGGATTCGGCGGCCAACTGCAGCAACGCCTGTGCCATGACATCGGCCGGTTGCGCACCCTGGAGCAGGCTGCGCCCATCGATGACGAAACTGGGCACCGCGCGGATACCGATCTGCGCGGCCTGCTGCAGTTGCGCCTGGACCTGCGCACTGCCCTCGTCGGACGCCAGCAGCGCCTGCACGCGTGCCGGCGCCAACCCGCCAGCCGCACCGGCAGCGATCAAGGTGTCGGCCGCCGCAAGATTCCTGCCTTCGGCAAAGTGCGCATGGAACAGCGCTTCGATCACTGGCTCGACATCACCCTCGCGCGCCGCCAACCAGATCAGCCGGTGCGCGGGCAAGGTGGTGACCTGTACCTGCCCACGCGAAAAATCAAACGGCAGGCCTTCGGCGCGCGCGGTTTGCTGGGTCTGCGCCAGCAATTGTTCGGTACGTTCGGCGCTGCCGAACTTCGGCAGCAAGGCCTCGCGCAAGGGCGCCGGCTGCAGGCCACTGTCTGGATCCAGCTGGAAGGCGTGGTAGTGGATTTCCAGCGCCGGCAAGCGCTCGCCGAGCGTGGCCACGGCCTGCTCGAAGCGGCGTTTGCCGATCCAGCACCACGGGCACACCACATCGGACCAGATATCGATTCTCATGACAGGTGTGTGCATCGCATGGTTGAGTTGGGTTGCAGCATAGACGCTGCGCCGCGCGAACAGATCCCCCACGCCTTGCGGCCGGTGGAACTCAGCGTACCGACCACTGCGAAAATGGCTGCGATGCCAACGCCAGGTTGTAGTAGCGCGCATCGTCGGTGACTTCCGCGCCGATCCAGTCTGGCAATTGCAGCGCTTCGTCGGCGTGCTCCAGCTCGACCTCCGCCACCACCAGCCCGGCGTTGTCACCCAGGAATTCGTCCACTTCCCACACATGCCCGGCGTACTCAACCAGATGCCGGCGCTTGTCGATCAGCCCACCCACACACAACGCCAACAACGCACGCGCATCGTCGAGCGGAATCGGATATTCGAACTCCTGACGGGTATGCCCGAGCTCGCGCGACTTGAGGTTGAGGAATGCCGCATCGCCCTGGATGCGCACACGCACCGAGGCATTCTGCGCACCACTGCGCAGCGACGCCTGGTCGTTGATATAGCCCTGCGCCATCGGGATGACCGCATGCGTGGCGGTACGCCAGCCGTCGCCGGTCACCAGAAATTTGCGTTCGATTTCGATACCCATGAAGGCAAGTATGGCCGGCCGCGCTGAAAAATGCCTGGCTATTGTGGGAGCCACCCACCTACACTCCGCGCCCCCACTGAAAGGATGCACGCCATGACAGGCCGTCGCCGTTACACACCGCAGATCGTTCTTGCCACCGCACTGCTGCTCGCCGCCAGCGGTGCCAGCGCCGCGGCCGCAGCGCCCTCGCTCGCACAGGCCCAAGCCGCGCTGGACACAGCGATGCAGAAGGACGCGGCAGGCAACCCCGACCAGGGCGATGACGTGATGGGTGAGCTGTTTCGCCCACGTTTGACGGCTCTAGTTGGCTGCCTGCCCGCCGCGGAGCAGACGACCCCAGGCGCAGTCGATTGCCTCGTCACCGGACAGGCCGGGCCCAGCGAAAAGCACATGGCACTGCGATTCCTGCCAACCGCCAACGGCTGGCAGTTGCAGCACAGCGACACCGAGATGGAAGTCGCCGCACCGGTGCCCGACAACGCGCGCGTGCAGGTGCTGCTACGTGAAGATTTTTCCAAGAAACTGGTGACCGAACGCAATGCAGCTGTGCGCAAGAGTCTCGAACAGGCGGTCAGCACGGCGCAGGTCCTTGCGGTGGAGCGCTGCGCCGTCTCCGAGCACGCACCGGTGGTTGCCTGCACTGTCCAGGCCAGTGCTGCCAACGAGCGCGGCGAATTGCAGATGCAGTTCGCCCTGGTCGATGGGCAGTGGCAGAACGCCACCCCGCACACCGACTGACTGCGGCGTACGCGCCTCGCTGCAGTAGTTCCGACGCGCTCACCACCACTGGGTGCGCGGTTGAAAGCAGCCCACACACATCCCGACCGGGATGCGTGCAGCATCAGCTGCCAGTGCACGTACGCTTCGGATCAGCACACGTGACGCGTGACGAAAACGCGCAAGCCTCGCGCTAGCGCTTCTCGAACACCGCGATGCTTTCCACATGGGCGGTGTGCGGGAACATGTCCATCGCACCGGCACTGAGCAGGCTGAAGCCCTGCTCGTTCACCAGATAGCCGGCATCGCGTGCCAATGACCCTGGGTGGCAGCTCACATAGACGATGCGCTTGAACTGCTTCAGCGGCAGCTGCTGCAGCACGTCGATGGCGCCGGAGCGTGGTGGATCGAGCAACAGCTTGTCGAAGCCCTGGCGCATCCACGCAGTCTGCCGCTGATCTTGGGTGAGGTCCGCTGCGTAGAACTGCGCATTGTCCAGCCCGTTACGCTGTGCATTTTCGCGTGCGCGCGCCACCAAACCGGCGTCGCCCTCCACGCCGACGACTTCGCGCACGGTACGCGCCAGCGGCAGGGTGAAATTGCCCAGACCACAGAACAGGTCCAGTACCCGGTCATCGGGCTTGGCATCGAGCAATGCCAAGGCGTGGGCAATCATCTTCTGATTGAGCGAGGCATTGACCTGGATGAAGTCCAACGGACGAAACGCCAGCTCCACATCCCACTGCGGCAACCGGAACGACAAGGGCACCTCTTGCGGCCACAACGGATGCACGCTGTCTACGCCGCCAGGCTGCAGGAAGATCGCAAAATCGTGCGCCTGGGCGAACTCCACCAAGGCCTGCTCGTCACGTGCGCTGAGCGGCTGCAGGTGGCGGATGGTCAGCGCCACGGCATCGTCGCCGGCGATGAATTCAATCTGCGGAATGTCGCGCTTGCCGTCCATGCCTTCGACCAGCGCCGCCAGCTGCGGAATCTTCTCGCCAATCTGCGGAATCACCGTGTAGCAGACCGACAGGTCGGCCACGAAGCGCGGGTCCAGTTCGCGGAAGCCGACCAGGGTCTTGTCCTTCTTCTCGACCCGGCGCACCGAAAAGCGGCCCTTGCGGCGATAGCCCCAGGTATCGCCCACCAGGGCCGGCAGCACCGTCTGCGGCGTGACGTGGCCGATGCGCTCCAGGTTGTCCATCAGCACGCGCTGCTTGGCCACGATCTGCTGCGATTCTTCCAGATGCTGCAGCACGCAACCGGCGCACACACCAAAATGCGGGCAGCGCGGCGCCACCCGCTGCGGCGATGCCTGCAGCACTTCCACCGTTTTGGCCTCATCGAAATGGCGGCTGCGTGCGGTGGGCTCGGCGACAACCACCTCACCCGGCAGCGCGCCACTGATGAAGGTGACCTTGCCGCCCTCGCCATCGCGGCGCGCCACACCGCGGCCGTCATGGCTCAGGTCGGTGATCGCGGTCTGGAACGGGGTACGGTCGAAACGGTTTCTGGATCTGGCCACGTGGCGAAAGCTGCGGGCAAAAAGGGTGCGTATTGTCGCAGATGCGATTGCCGCCGGTCGCCATACGGGTGCGAGCAATTGTCGCGCCCCGCAAACCAGGGCACACTTCGGGAGCTCGCGCTACACGCAGTACGCGGCACGCTGACAAGGAGGCAGCATGAACATGGCAACACGTCAGGAACCCCAGCCGCGCGTTCTGTTGGTCGAGGACGACCCGATCAGCCGTGGCTTTCTGCAGGCCGTGCTCGAAAGCCTGCCCGCCCAGGTCGACTGGGCCGACTCCCTGTCTTCGGCACTGGACCGCGCGCGCGCGCGCCGGCATGACCTGTGGCTGATCGACGTCAACCTCCCAGACGGCACCGGCAGTGACCTGTTGCGCGCCCTGCGCCTGCTGCACCCGGATGTCCCCGCGCTGGCGCATACCGCCGACGGCAACGCGGCCATGCAACGCGGGCTGCAATCAGACGGCTTTCTGGAAATGCTGGTCAAGCCACTGACCTCCGAACAGCTGCTGCAGGCGGTACGGCGGGGCCTGGCACGTGGGCGCTACAGCGTGGCCCCGGTGGGCGTGGTGGATATCGCCGCCAGCGACTGGGACGAGGCCGCCGCACTGAGTGCGCTCAACGGCCAGCAACATCACCTCAATGCCTTGCGTGAACTGTTCCTGGCAGAGCTGCCTGGCACCCGCGATGCTGTGGATTCGGCGCTGCTGGTCAGCGACGAGCTGGCGCTGCGCAATCACCTGCACCGGCTGCAGGCAGGCTGTGGGTTCGTTGGTGCCGCCCGGCTTGCCGGCGCGGTACGGTTGCTGCGTGGCGATCCGCAGTCGCGCATTGCACAGAACCAGTTCCATGCCGCAGTAGCCGCGCTGCTGCACTGACCCACTGGCCGGCACCTCCGGAGCACCCCGGCATCGACCGGGCGCAACGCCGTCTACGCGCCGCGTCGCGCCAATTCTTCCAGCATCTCCCAGGACTTGAGTCCGCGCCCGCTCAGGTGGTGCAGCAAGACTCCGCGCATGCTGCGGCGCAGCCCCGGCATATCCTCAGTGGCCGGTACCCGGTCCTCGCCCAGCGCCAGCAACGCCGCACCAGTCACGGTCTCGCGGCGATCCTGCGCCAGCCGCTCGCTCAATACCCGCCGCGCGCCATCCTGCGGATCGAGCCGGTAACGGGCGGCCGGATCGATCGGCTGGCCGTCACTATCGTGTTGCAGATCGAAGCCGAACCCCAGCCCGTCGAGCACGTCGCGCTCGAACTGCCGCAACCCCCACGCCAACGCGGCACCGGAGGCCAAGTGCGCACGCGCCTGCGCATAGCAGTCGAATAGTTCCGGCACTGGCGCATGGCGCGGTGCAAGCCGCAGCAACAGTTCGCTGATATAGAAACCCGCCAGCATCGCTTCGCCAAGCAACCGCGGCGCGGTATCGATGGCCTCGGCCTGGCGCAGCTGTGCCAACTCGCCGCGCTGCACCGCGGTGAACTGGATCAATTGCAGCGGCTGCAGCGCAGCGCGCAACGCCTGCTTGCGTGGCCCGTGCACGCCCCGCGCCAGCAATCCCACGCGCCCGTGCTGCTCGGTCAGCACTTCCACCAGCATGCTGGTCTCGCGCCAGGCGCGTACATGCAGGACAAAGCCGCGCTCGTGTTCGATCAGCATGACAGTGTGCTCGGCCTGTGACCGGCGTGGCGGCCGCTGACCGCCGCGCGCCGGGACAGCGAAATTGCAGACGCCTGTCGCGTGAACTGACACATCAGCACAGGTCGGAACCTCTCACACAAGCACCGGTATGGGCGCACACCTGTTAACCGTGGACACTGGAAGCATCGGCCTCAAACAGAATCAGCCCCATGCACACGCGCGTCTGGCGCTTGCGCGCTCGACTACCCTGCCTCTGCTCAGTCGTAACCGAAGGCCTTCAGCGCAGCCTCGTCATCCGACCAGCCTTCGCGCACGCGCACCCAGGTTTCCAGGAACACTTTTGCACCGAACAAGCGCTCCATCTGCAGGCGCGCCTTGCCGCCGATGTCCTTCAGGCGAGTGCCGCCCTTGCCGATCACGATGGCCTTCTGGCCCTCGCGCTCGACCCAGATCACCGCGCCGATGCGCAGCAGCGCACCATCCTCGGCAAAGCGTTCGATCTCCACGGTGGTGGCATACGGCAGTTCTTCGCCCAGTTGGCGCATCAGCTGCTCGCGCACCAGTTCGCCGGCCAGAAAACGCTGGCTGCGATCGGTGATTTCGTCTTCGCCGTACATCGCCTCGGCTTCGGGCACCAGCTTGAGCAGGTCGCTCACCAATGCCTCCAGGCCCTTGCGCTTGAGCGCCGAGACCGGATGCACGGCGGCGAACGTGCGCCCTTCGCTGACCTGCGCCAGGAACGGGAACAGCGCGGTCTTGTCCTTGAGCCGGTCCACTTTATTGACCACCAGCACTACCGGCACGTCAGCGTCGCTGAGCACGCGGAATGCCAGGGTGTCTTCTTCGTCCCAGCGGCCTGCCTCGATCACCAGCACCGCGGCATCCACGCCTTCCAGCGAACCGCGTGCGGCGCGGTTCATCACCCGATTCATCGCGCGCTTCTGCTCGCGGTGCAGCCCGGGTGTATCGACCAGCATCAGCTGGCCTTCCGGGAAGGTGGCAATGCCCAACAGACGGTGGCGCGTGGTCTGCGGACGATTGGAGACGATGCTGACCTTGGCGCCAACCAGCGCATTGGTCAGGGTGGACTTGCCGACATTGGGACGGCCGATCACGGCAACGCTGCCGCTGCGGTGGGGAGAGGTTTCGCTCACGTGTTCGAATCCAGTTGTGCGATGACGGTGGCTGCGGCCTGTTGCTCGGCAAGCCGACGAGACGTGCCCTGCCCCTCGGCGCGGGCGGCTGGCTGCTCAAGGATGCAGGCGACATGGAACTGCTTGGCGTGTTCGTCGCCGCTTTCGCTGATCAGGGCGTACTGCGGCAATGGCAATTGCCGTGCCTGCAGCCATTCCTGCAGCCGGGTCTTGGGATCTTTCTCGGCCTTGCCGACCGGCAACGCGGCCAGCGACGGTTCGAACCAGGGCAGCACCACCGCGCGGCAACGCTCGAACCCGCAGTCCAGATAGATCGCCGCGACGATCGCTTCGACCGCGTCGGCCAGGATCGAATCGCGGCGATGCCCGCCGGATTTCAATTCGCCCGGGCCCAGCGTCAAGCGCTCGCCCAGGTTGAGGGTGCGCCCAATGACGGCCAGCGCGCCCTCGCGCACCAGCTCGGCGCGCGCACGGGTCAAGGCGCCTTCATCGGCCTTGGGCCAGCGCTGATACAACGCCTCGGCGATCAGCAGATTGACGATGCCATCGCCCAGGAATTCCAGACGCTCGTTATGCGGCGTCCCGGCGCTGCGATGACGCAGCGCCTGGGCGAGCAGACCCGGATCGGCAAACGCATGTCCGATCGGATCACCGCGCTGGAAAGTTCTATTCGACACCACGCCTCGTCAGATCCTGCTCGGTGTCGAACTTGCCGACAACATCGAGATTGCCGACCAGCTCACGCCGCACTTCGTAGTTGACCTTCATCCGCCAGCCGCCTTCGATGCGCTCGAACTTGACGTCCCCTGGCTTGACGCTTTCGGAGGAGTTGATATCGAGCCGCTTGAAGAACATGTCCTGCAATTTGGACGGGTCCATGTCGGCACTGCCCGCTTCATTCGCAAGGCCCTTCATCGACGTACGGACTGCGTAATATTCCTGATACATCGGGAACAACTTCATCCCCAGATACAACGCAAACCCCACCACCGCCAGCACCACCACGAACGACGTCAACGTCATACCGCTTTGCTTGCGCTTCATTGTGTGTCCCCCGGCACGCACCGCGTGCATTTACTGGATTCCAGTCCCGATCCGCGATGGATCGAAACTCCCCTTGCAGAACCACCCTTCACAATTGAGCCAGATCAGGAACGCCTTGCCGCGGAGATTGGCCTCCGGCAGGAAGTGCGTCTGCGTCCAGAATCGGCTGTCCTCGCTATTGTCGCGATTGTCCCCCATCACGAAATAGCTGTCTGCCGGCACCGTCCAGTCACCCTGGCCAGCCGGCATGTTGCGGTCTACCCACTCCAGCACGGTGTGGGTCCGCCCGGGCAGGTCTTCCACCAGCAGCGTGGTACCGGTCATCTCGGCGCCCTTGCCCTTGCCGATGTACTCGCCCTTGACGGTGTAGCGCATCGGCTTGTCGTTGATGTACAGCGTGTCACCGTGGAAGCCGATCTTGTCGCCCGGCAGGCCGACCACGCGCTTGATCCAATTCTGGTCCGGCGCATGCGGCGGCTTGAACACCACCACGTCGCCGCGCTTGGGTTCACCGGTCGGGATGAACTTGGTGTTGGTGATCGGCAACCGGAAGCCGTAAGCGAACTTGTTGACCAGGATGAAATCACCGATGAGCAGGTTGGGCATCATCGAGCTGGACGGAATCTTGTACGGCTCGGCCACGAAGCTGCGCAGGATCAGCACCACCGCCAGCACCGGAAAGAACGCACGCGAGTAGTCGATGATCGCCGGCTCGCTGTCCAGCAGACCGGCGCGCGCCGCGCGGCGCTTGGCCAGGAACAGCTTGTCCAGTAGCCAGATGAAGCCGGTGCCCAGCGTCAACACAACCAGGGCGATTTCAAACCATTTCATTGATGTTCCTTCGGAAAGGGAATCGGGAATCGGGAATCGAGAATCGGAACAGCAGGAGCGCGCACGCCCTGACGATTCCCGATTCCCGATTGACCATTCCCAGCTACTTATCCATCTGCAGAACGGCCAGGAAGGCCTCCTGCGGAATCTCCACGCGGCCGACCTGCTTCATGCGCTTCTTGCCTTCTTTCTGCTTTTCCAGCAGCTTTTTCTTGCGCGAAACGTCGCCACCATAGCATTTGGCCAACACGTTCTTGCGCATCGCCTTGACCGTAGAACGCGAGATGATCTGCGAGCCGACGGCGGCTTGAATTGCCACGTCGAACATCTGCCGCGGGATCAGCTCCTTCATCTTTTCGCACAGCTCGCGGCCGCGCCGATCGGCGTAGCTGCGGTGCACGATGATGCTCAGCGCATCGACCTTGTCGCCGTTGATCAGCGTGTCCACGCGCACGAACGGGCCGGCATCGAAACGCAGGAAGTGATAATCCAGAGAGGCGTAACCACGCGAGACCGACTTGAGCTTGTCGAAGAAGTCCAGCACCACTTCGGCCATCGGCAGCTCGTAGCTGATTTGCACCTGGCTACCGAGGTAGTTGATGCCGATCTGGCTGCCGCGCTTTTCTTCGCACAGCGTGATGATGTTGCCGACGTAATCGGGCGGCGTGAGGATATTGGCGCGGATGATCGGCTCGCGGATCTCTTCCACGTGGTTGAGCGGCGGCAGCTTGGACGGATTGTCCATCGGGATGATGGTGCCGTCGGTCTTGAGCACCTCATAGACCACCGTCGGCGCGGTCGAAATCAGATTGAGGTTGTACTCGCGCTCCAGCCGTTCCTGCACGATTTCCATGTGCAGCATGCCAAGGAAGCCGCAACGGAAGCCGAAGCCCATCGCCTCGGAGCTTTCCGGCTCGAAGCGCAACGCGGCATCGTTCAGACGCAGCTTGTCCAGCGCTTCGCGCAGGTCCGGATAGTCCTCGGCATCGACCGGAAACAGGCCGGCGAACACGCGCGGCTGCATTTCCTGGAAACCGGGCAATGCGTGCGGCGCCGGGTCGGCCGCCAGGGTGAGGGTGTCGCCGACCGGCGCGCCGTGCACGTCCTTGATCGAGGCATTGATCCAGCCCACTTCGCCGGCGCCCAGTGCCACCAGTTCCTTGCGCTTGGGTGTGAACACGCCGACCTTGTCGACCAGATGCGTACGACCGGTGGACATCACCTGGATCTTGCTGCCCGGCTTGATCTCGCCCTGCATCACGCGCACCAGCGACACCACACCTAAGTAGTTGTCGAACCACGAGTCGATGATCAACGCCTGCAGCTTGTCGGTATCGCGCGGCTTGGGCGGCGGAATCCGGTGCACGATCGCTTCGAGCACCAGATCGATATTGAGGCCGGTCTTGGCACTGACCGCCACCGCATCCTCGGCGTCGATGCCGATCACCGCCTCGATTTCGGCCTTGGCCCGCTCGATATCGGCGGTGGGCAGGTCGATCTTGTTGAGCACCGGCACCACTTCCAGGCCCTGCTCCACGGCGGTGTAGCAGTTGGCGACCGACTGCGCTTCCACGCCTTGCGCCGCATCCACCACCAGCAATGCACCTTCGCAGGCCGCCAGCGAGCGGCTGACTTCATAGGAGAAGTCCACATGCCCGGGGGTGTCGATGAAGTTCAGGAAATAGGTCTGCCCGTCTTTTGCCGTGTACGGCAAGGACACCGACTGCGCCTTGATCGTGATGCCACGTTCGCGCTCAATCGGGTTGGAGTCGAGCACCTGGGCTTCCATCTCGCGCGCCTGCAAACCGCCGCACAGTTGGATGATCCGGTCGGCCAGGGTGGATTTCCCGTGGTCGACGTGGGCAATGATGGAGAAGTTGCGGATATTCCGCATTGAATCAGAGGACATTGAGGTGGGCGCCGGCGGTGCCGTCGTCAGGGTAACGCCACATTATCGCACGGCTTGGCCTGCCAGGCCGGGATTGGGGAATCGGGAATGGAGAATCGTAAAAGCAGACGGCATGACCTGCCGCTGTTTCCGATTCCCCACTCCCAACTCCCGATTCCCTGCGTCTCAGCCGCCCGCCTTCAACGCCACATAGCTGGTGGCCTTGCCATCGGTGACCAGCAGCATCACCACGTCGCCCTTCTTGTAGCTGGCCAGCGCACGGTTCAGCTCGGCAACGCTGCCGACCTTGGTGCGGCCGACCCGGGCGATCACCAGGCCCGGAGCTAGTGGCGGCTGGGTACTGCGTGCAGCCGAGCCGGTGACCGAGGCAATGCGCACACCCTCACCCGCTTCCAGACCCATGCGGCTGCGCTCGGCGGCGGTCAGGTCCGCAACCTGCAGGCCCAGCAGCTCCACACTGGCCGGCGCGGACGGCTTGCTATCGTCGGCCGCAGTGCGCGGGGCGCTGCTGCCAGACTCGTTTTCCAGCGTGCCCAGGGTGACGGTGACCTGGCGCGGCTTGCCGTCGCGCAGCACGTTCAAGCTGACCTTGGTGCCCGGCGGCATCAGGCCGATCATCGGCGGCAGATCGCTGGCCACCGCGATTTCCTTGCCGTTGACCGAGCGGATCACATCGCCCACCTCGATGCCGGCCTTGCCAGCCGGGCTGCCGGCGGGGATGTCGTTGACCAGCGCGCCGCGCGTATCCGGCAGGCCCAGACCCTGCGCTTTCAGCGTATCGATCGGACCGACGGCCACGCCCAGCATGCCGCGGCTGACATGCCCGCTGGCCTTGATCTGCTCGGCCGCACTGAAGGCCAGGTCGATCGGGATCGCGAAGCTGATCCCCATGTAGCCACCCGAAGCGGAGAAGATCTGCGAATTGATGCCGACCACCTCACCACGCGTATTAAGTAGCGGACCACCGGAGTTGCCCTGGTTGATCGCCACGTCGGTCTGGATGAACGGCACGTAGCGCTGGTCGGCGTATGGATTGCTGCGACCGGTGGCGCTGACGATGCCGGCAGTGACCGAATGATCCAGCCCGAACGGCGAACCGATCGCCACCACCCACTGGCCCGGCTTGAGCGTGTTGGAATCGCCGATGCGCACGGTCGGCAGGCCCTTGGCCTCGATCTTCAGCAGGGCCACGTCGAACTGCTCGTCGCTGCCAACCACCTTGGCCTTGAACTCGCGACGGTCGGTGAGCTTGACGGTCACCTCGCTGGCGCCATCCACCACGTGATGATTGGTCAGCACATAGCCGTCGGCGGAAATGATGAAGCCCGAACCCATCGACTTGCCGGCGATGCCGCCATCATCATCGCCCTGCCCCGGCCCCTGACGCGGGCCGCCCGGCATCTGGAAATCCGGGCCGAAGAAGCGCTTGAAAAACTCCGGCATCTGCTCGTCGTCGGGCATCGCGCCGCCGCCACGTCCGCCCGGACCGCCGCGCTGCGAGCGCGCCATGGCGTCCTTGCGGGTGATGGTGGTTTCGATATTGACCACGCCCGGGCCGACCTGCTCGACCAGATTGGTGAAATCCGGCAAGCCCGCCACCAGCTGCGGCGCCGGCGTGGTGCTGCGGTTGGCCGCGATCGGCGCGCTGGTCTTGGCTGGCGCTTCGGGTTGCTGCGCGCAGGCAGCCAACGGCAGGGTCATGGCCAACAGGCCGAACATCTGGGTGCGGATGCGGGGATTCATCAGGTTGCCTCCGATGGCAGGGCGACAAGGGCCCAGACCCGAGCAGTTGCAAGGGCCGGACACGGTAACGGGAGCATGGATGCCGAACGGGTGAGAAACGGCGAGAACATCAGTCCTGCGGCGGCGGAGCTGGCTGTGCTCGGCCTGCCGCAGCGGCCGCCTGCGGGGCGGGCTCGAACGGATAGAACGCTGGCGCCTGCCGGCTTTGACTGAAGCTGGCGTTGAGCGGGCTTTCGCCCGACCCCGCCAGTGCGGCGCGTGGCCACGGGCGGGCCTGCAGCGTGGCTTCAGGATGCGTGAACGGGTTTGCTGCCGCCGGCGAGGCGACCGCGGGCGTTGCAGCCGGGGCCGCAGCCGAGGCCACCATCCGGGCCGGTGCCTGCTGGTTGCGCGCCGCCACGCTGCGAGCGACCTGCTGATTGCGGGTCGCCGCGCCACGCCGGGCCGAGGCCAGCGCCGCCGCGGGCACGGCCGCCGCCAGGGCAACCACGTCGTCCGGCGCATCCGGGGCCTTCGGCGCCTGTGGGGCGGGAGTGGATGCGGGCAGCCGTGCAGTGGTGGCGAACACCTGCTCGGCGGGCGCGGGCGCGGCCACCTCAGGCAGCCGTTCGCGGGACACGAACAAGGCGATCGCGGCGACCGATGCCGCCAACGCAGCACCGCCCCCCCAACGCCAGCGCGCCGCAGGGCGTGCAGCGGGCGCCGCGGCAGGTGCCGGTTCTTCGGCCACGGCAGCGCGCACCTTGGCGGCGAAATCCAGCGGCGCCGGGGCACTTGCCGCGCCGCGCAGCACATCGCCGCAGAGCTGCCAGCGCTCCTGGCAGCCGGCCAACTCTTCGTCATGGGCCAGGCGCCGCAGCAAAAAGCGCGACTCCTCGGCACTCAGCTCACCATCCACCAGCGCGGACAGCTGCTGGCGGTAATGACGTTCGAACTTGTCGGTGGTGGACATGTCAGGATTATTGGTCATACACGGTGTCGCTCACGGGTAGCGCTTTCGGTCTCCAGCAGAGGCCGTAGCTCGATGTCGATGGCCTCGCGCGCCCGGAAGATGCGCGAGCGCACCGTTCCGATCGGGCAATCCATCTTTCGCGCGATCTCCTCGTAACTCAGCCCTTCCACCTCGCGCAGGGTGATGGCCGACCGGAGTTCTTCCGGCAAGGCTTGGACCGCACGCATCACCGTTTGTTCCAGCTCCTGTCGCATCAATTCGCGCTCCGGGGTGTCGGTGTCGCGCAAGCGGGTCGCACCATCGAATTGTTCGGCGTCGCTGACGTCGATGTCATCGGTGGGCGGGCGGCGATTGTGCGCAACCAGGTGGTTCTTGGCAGTGTTCACGGCAATGCGGTGCAGCCACGTATAGAACTGGGCGTCGCCACGAAAACTGTTGATCGCGCGGTAAGCGCGCACAAACGTATCCTGGGCCACGTCCTGGCATTCGCTCCAGTCGGCGATGTAGCGCCCGATCAGGGCGACGATCCGGTGCTGGTACTTGCGCACCAACACATCGAACGCCGCGCTCTCGCCGCGCTGCACACGCCGGACCAGTTCCAGATCCAGCTCCTGAGGTGTATCGACTTCGGCCATGTCGGGCCGCACTCCTGTCTGCCCACCGAAGTCGGGCAATGAGACCGCCATTGAAAAGAAAAGTTCCTACCGATCCAAACGATCGCAGCGCTGCCGCAAACAGCGGCGCCGACGTGTCGCTGGCGACGCCTTGCACTGGGCCGGCACGGTCCTGCGACAGGTATGGGTATTTGACGTGAAGGAAACAACCTCTGGATGATAACGGCCTTTCCTTATATCGCCGGATGGCCAACCGCATGCTTCCAGGTTTCGACGGGCTCCGATTCAGCCATTGGCAGGCAGACCTGCGCGAGGACGGCGTGCTCGTGCTCAGCCTCGACCGCCAAGGCGCGGCGGTCAATGCCTTCTCGCAGGACGTGCTGCTCGAACTGGGCGATGTCATCGAACGCCTGGCACTGGATCCGCCCAAGGGCGTGGTGCTGCGCTCGGCCAAGGCCAATGGCTTCATCGCCGGCGCCGATCTGAAGGAATTCCAGGAGTTCGACCGCCGCGGCACCGTCAACGACGCAATTCGGCGCGGCCAGCAGGTGTTCCAGAAACTGGCCGAACTGCCCTGCCCCACGGTGGCGGCCATCCATGGCTTCTGCATGGGCGGCGGCACCGAGATTGCACTGGCCTGCCGCTACCGGGTGGCCTCCGACGATGGCAGCACGCGCATCGGGCTGCCGGAAACCAAGCTCGGCATCTTTCCCGGCTGGGGCGGCAGCGCCCGCTTGCCGCGCCTGATCGGGGCACCGGCGGCAATGGACCTGATGCTCACCGGGCGCACGGTGTCGGCCAAGGCTGCGCGGGCGATGGGCCTGGTCGACAAGGTTGCCGCACCGGCGGTGCTGGTGGATGTGGCTGCGGCGCTGGCATTGGCCGGCACCACGCGCCCGTTCAAGCAACGCGCCACCGCCTGGGCGACCAACACCCTGCTTGCACGCAAGCTGCTGGCACCGCAGATGCGCAAGCAGGTCGCGCGCAAGGCCCGCAAGGAACACTACCCCGCGCCGTATGCGTTGATCACCACCTGGGAACGCGCCGGTGGCGGTGGCATCCAGGCCCGCCTGGCGGCCGAGCGCAAGGCAGTGGTCAAGCTTGCCAGCACGCCGGCAGCGCGCAATCTGATCCGCATCTTCTTCCTGACCGAGCGGCTCAAGGCCCTTGGCGGCAAGGACACCGGCTTGCCGGCCATCCGCCACGTGCATGTCGTCGGTGCCGGCGTGATGGGTGGTGATATCGCCGCGTGGGCCGCCTACAAGGGCTTCGAGGTCACGCTGCAGGACCGCGAACAGCGCTTCATCGATACCGCACTGGCGCGCGGCGGCGAACTGTTTGGCAAGCGCGTGAAGGACGAGACCAAGCGCCCCGCCGTGGCCGCGCGTCTGCGCGGCGATCTGGCCGGCAGCGGCGTGGCGCAGGCGGATCTGGTCATTGAAGCGATCATCGAAAACCCGCAAGCCAAGCGCGACCTCTACCAGAGCATCGAGCCGCAACTCAAGCCGGATGCGCTACTCACCACCAACACCTCCTCGATTCCATTGACCGAGTTGCGTGGACACATCCAGCGCCCGGCACAGTTTGCCGGCCTGCACTACTTCAACCCGGTGGCGATGATGCCGCTGGTGGAAATCGTGCAGCACGACGGGCTGGATCCGGCCAACGTGGCGCGGCTGGCCGCGTTCTGCAAGGCGCTGGACAAATTCCCGGTGCCGGTCGCCGGCACGCCGGGGTTCCTGGTCAACCGCGTGCTGTTCCCGTACTTGCTGGAAGCGTCCACCGCGTATGCCGAGGGCATTCCCGGGCCGGTGCTGGACAAGACCGCGGTGAAGTTCGGCATGCCGATGGGGCCGATCGAATTGATCGACACCGTGGGCCTGGACGTGGCCGCCGGCGTCGGTGCGGAGCTCGCCCCGTTCCTGGGCCTGCCGATCCCGGCAGCACTGGCCACGGTGGAGGCCGGCAAGCGCGGCAAGAAGGACGGCCAGGGCTTGTACAAATGGGAAAACGGCCGCGCGGTCAAACCCGAAGTTGCCAGCGGCTACGAGGTGCCGACAGACCTGGAAGACCGCCTGATCCTGCCATTGCTCAACGAAGCGGTGGCCTGCCTGCACGAAGGCGTGGTGGCCGATGCGGACCTGCTCGATGCCGGCGTGATCTTCGGCACCGGCTTTGCGCCCTTCCGCGGCGGCCCGATCCAGCACATCCGCAGCGTCGGTGCAGACGCGCTGCTGGCCCGCCTGCATGCCTTGCAGGCGCGGTATGGCGAGCGGTTTGTACCGCGGCCGGGTTGGGAGTCGCCAGTGTTGCGGGAGCCGGTGGCATAAAAGATCTCAACCCAAAACGCCACTACGCAGTGGCGTTTTTTTTAACCGCCGCGCAGGATCGGTTGAGTGAGCGTATTGCGAGCGCACAGCTGCCTGGCTGCAAAGCAATCGTGCTTTCCTGCGCGGCACGGCATTCGTCGTTATTTGTTGGCTAACTGCGTGTGCTGTGCGCAGGAGGCATGCTAGTGGGAATGATGATGCGCGCCCTGGCCATGCGCATGACTATGCGCCTCGCCCGCAGCAGCCGGCGTGGAAGGCGTGCCGCACGGATCGGCTCCGCAATCGCCGCTCTCCACCTGCAAGGTGACGTGCGCGATGTCGAAGCGGTCGTGCAGCAGTTCGCCCAGCGTTTGACGCAGGCGGTCGCGGTCGATCGTTTCGCCAACCACCACGTGGGCCGTCAAGGCCGGGGTGCTGGAGGCCAGGGCCCAGACGTGCAGATCATGCACGTCGTCCACGTCCGGGTGCCCGGTCAGGGCTTGGCGTACCTGGGCGAGATCCACGCCTTTCGGCACGCCTTCCAGCAGCACATTGATGGCTTCGCGCAGCAACACCCAGGTGCGCGGCAATACCCATAGGCCGATCAGCACCGCCAGCACTGGGTCGATCCACTGCCAGCCAGTCCACCGGATCAGCAAGGCGCCGATGATCACCGCGACCGAGCCGAGCATGTCGCTCCAGACTTCCAGATACGCGCCCTTGACGTTGAGGCTTTCGCCACTGCCGGCGTGCAGCAGCTTCATCGCGATCAGGTTGATCACCAGGCCCAGCCCGGCGATCAGCAGCATGCCGTTGGAGGAAATATCCTGCGGTGCGCGAAACCGTTGCGCGGCTTCCCAGAGGATATAGGCGCCCACGCCGAACAGCAGCGCGCCATTGACCAATGCACCCAGCGCTTCAAGGCGCACGTAACCGTAGGTACGACGCGCGTCTGCCGGGCGCCGGCTGAGCCGGACCGCGACCAGTGCGATCATCAATCCCAAGGTGTCGGTCGCCATGTGCGCCGCATCCGACAACAGCGCCAGACTGTTGGACACGAACGCGCCGATGACTTCGGCAACGAGGAAGGTGGCGGTGAGAGCCAGCGCCCACCAGAGCGGTGTTTCGTGGCGGATTTCGCTGGGTGCGTGGCTGTGATCGTGTCCCATGGGGTGTCGGCCTTGTGCAATGCGCGCACCTTAGGGCCACGCGGTTGCGGAGACTATTACACCGGCGCGTGATGAGATCACATCACGTGAGGGCGGCGCTGCTCCTTATTGCCCAGGCCGGATAGCAACCTGGGGCGGCTAACGAAAGCTCTCGCACACCGTCGCAATGGCGGCACGTGCTGACCACGCTGCCTTCATTGGCGGGTGGAGTGATGTCGTATCAACAGTGACATTGCTCGGATGAAGAGGCTGACCAGACCGCCCGTCCTCAGACGGCTGCACTGCTTGCAAGCATGCGTACCGACCATCTCGACAGGTCCTTGCACGCACCGTCGCGTGACCTCATGCGGCATGGATGGCGCATAAGAACCTACAGGGAGGGACTTGCGGCGTGTCCCGCGATGGTGGGCGGGCAAGAGCCTCGCAGCCAGGCCGCAGATCGTCGCTCTGCCCCCTACGCCGCTCCGTTCGATCACCTACAAGACGGATGCCGGTGACAGGGCCAGCAACGCACACTTGGCGGTGGGCGTACCAGCTTTATCAGCTGCCCTCACACCTTGGCCACCAGCTTGACCACGCTGGAGAAATCCAGCGCGCCATTGCCAGCCCGGCTGTTCATGGCGTAGAGGTTGCGCGCCAGCTCACCCAGCGGAATCGATGCGCCCGCCTGCACCGCGGCCTCGGCGACCAGGCCCAGGTCCTTGAGCATGAGGTCATTGCCAAAACCGCCGCTGTAGCCGCGCGAGGCGGGTGCGTTCTCCAGCACACCGGGCCACGGGTTGCAGACCTCGGTGGCCCAGCTGCGCCCGGTGCTGACCGCCATCATCTGCGACAACACCGCCGGGTCGAGCCCCTGCGCCACGCCCAGCGCGATGGCTTCGCCGGTGGCGGCCATGATCACACCCAACGCCATGTTGTTGCACAGCTTGGCCACCTGCCCGGCGCCGTTGTCGCCGACGTGGAAGAGGTTCTTGCCCATCGCCTGCAGCACCGGACGCGCGCGTTCCAGCGCCTGTGCAGCGCCGCCCACGATGAAGGTGAGTGTGCCGGCTGCCGCGCCAGCAGTGCCGCCGGACACCGGCGCATCCAGCATGTCCAGGCCGCGCGCATGCGCAGCAGTGGCCACCGTGCGTGCCATTGCCGGCGCAATGGTGCTGCAATCGATCACCAACGCGCCGGCGGGAATGTGCGCAAGGATGCCGGCATCGCCCAGATACAGCCCTTCCACGTGCTTGCTGGCAGGCAACATGGAGATGACGACCTCCGCGCCGTGCAGGGTGTCGCTTGCGGAACTGGCCACCTGCGCGCCGGCGGCATGTGCGGTATCCAATGCACTGTGCACCAGGTCGAACACACGCAGCTCGTGCCCGGCCTTGATCAGGTTGGCGACCATCGGCCCGCCCATGTTGCCCAGGCCGATAAAAGCGATCTTGCTCATGCAGTTGCTCTCCGGATTAACGCGCGCCAAGGTCGGCCAGTGGGTGCTGTCCCGCCGGCCACGGCGCAGTGAAGAAGGTGGCTGCCCAGGCCGCATCGGCCTGTTCCAGCGTTGGCGGTTGCCATGCGGGCTGGCGATCCTTGTCGATCAACAACGCACGGATGCCTTCGGCGAAATCGCCATGCGCGGCTGCGTGCAACGCCACCATGTATTCGGTGCGAAACGCGTCCGCCAGCGTGGTGGTGCCGGGATGGCGCTGCAGCTCCCACGCCAGCCGTGCAGAACCCGGCGCGCCAGCGGCAAAGGTGGCGCGCGCGGCCTGCAGCCAGGCGTCTTCGCTTTGCAGTGCCAGTAGCGCGTCGGCAACCTGCTGCAGCGTGCCGGCCGAGACGATGCTCGCGATCAGCGCAGCGTGCAGTTGCAAGGGGCCGGGTTCCACTGGCTGCGCCAGGCCCTGCAGGAAAGCGCCCAGCTGCGCGCGATCGTGAGCGGCATCACCGGTCCAGGCATGCGCGCTCAGCGCATCCAGCACCGCATCATATTGCACATGTTCCAGGCGCACGTCGGCCAGTCCGGCGTAGATGGCGTCGCTGGCGTTGAGCGGTGCGCCGCTGAGCGCGAGAAACAGACCGCTGCCGTGGGGCACGCGGCGCAGCAACCAGCTGCCGCCCACGTCCGGAAACAATCCCACGCTGATCTCCGGCATTGCCAGCCGCGAGCGCTCGGTGACCACGCGATGGCTGGCACCCGACATCAAGCCGATGCCGCCGCCCATCACAATGCCGTGCCCCCAGCACAACACCGGCTTGGGAAAGGTGTGGATGCGATGGTCGAGGCGGTATTCCTCTTCGAAAAACGCAGCGGCATGCGCGTTGGCCTGTGGCTGCGCAGCGCGCCGCGCGATCTCGGGCACCGCCTCCGCATGCGCACGCATGCTCTGGTACAGCCCATGCAGATCGCCACCGGCGCAGAACGCCTTTTCACCGGCGCCACGCAAGACCACGCAGGCAATCTGCGCATCATCGGCCCAGGCACGTAGTTGCGCGTCCAGCAGTCGCGTCATCTCCAACGACAGACCGTTGAGGGTCTTGGGCGCGTTCAAGGTGGCGATGCCGATGGAGTGACCATCGGCGCAGGCACGTTGCTCGAACAGCACCGGTGAATGATCGGAGGCGTTTATTTCCACCATCAGTGATCGCTCCACTGCGGCGCGCGTTTTTCCAGGAACGCGGCCACACCTTCGCGCTGGTCGGGATGTTCGAACAGGTCCACAAAAGCTTCGCGCTCTGCCACCAAGGCGGCCGCGTGCGTGCCATGGCGTGTGGCTTGCACCAGGCGCTTGCACGCCGCCACGCTCTGCGGGCTTTGCTTGCCGGCGCGTTGCGCCCAGGCGATGGCGTGCGCGCGTGCTTCGCCGGGGCCGACCACCTCTTCCACCAGGCCGATGCGCTGCGCGGTGGCGGCATCGATGCGTTCGCCCAGCAGGATCATGCGCTTGGCCCAGCCCTCGCCTACCAGCCGCGCCAGGTTTTGCGTCCCACCGGCGCACGGCAGCAAGCCGACGCTGGCTTCCGGCAATGCCAGGTGCGCCTGTTGTTCGGCAATGCGCAGGTCGCAGGCCAGTGCGCATTCCAGGCCGCCGCCCATGGCGTAGCCATTGATCGCCGCGACCGACACGCCGCGGAATGCGCTCAGGGCTTCGAAGGCCTCGCCGAAGCGGCGCGCTGCCTCGCGTGCCAGCGCCTTGTCGCCCTCGGCAAACTGCTTGAGGTCAGCGCCGGCACTGAAGAACTTGTCGCCGGCGCCGGTGATCACCAAGGCATAGATGCTGCGGTCGGCATCCAGCGTCAGCACCAGGTCGCGCAAGGCGGCCAGGCTGTGCACGGTCCAGGTATTGGCTGGCGGGTTGCTCAACGTCACGATGGCGACGTGGCCATCGCGCTCGAGCTGCAAACCGGTATGCGCGCGTCCTTCCCAGTCGCTCATCGCAACTGCTCCTCGCTGTTGAGCAGGTGGCGCGCGATGATCATGCGCATCACCTCGTTGGTGCCTTCCAGGATGCGATGCACGCGGCTGTCGCGCAGCAGGCGCTCGATCGGGTATTCGCGGATATAGCCATAGCCGCCGTGGATCTGCAGCGCCTCGTCGCAGATCGCAAAGCCGGCGTCGGTGGCAAAGCGCTTGGCCATGGCGCACCACACCGTTGCGTCGTGGCTGCCGGCGTCGAGCTTGCGCGCCGCGGTGTGCACCATCTGGCGTGCGGCCACCAGTTGCGTGGCCATGTCGGCCAGCTTGAATTGCAGCGCCTGGAAATCGGCCAACTTTTTGCCGAACTGCCGGCGCTCGCCCATGTAGCGGCGCGCCGCATCCAGTGCGCCTTGCGCGGCGCCCAGCGAGCAGGCGGCGATATTGATCCGGCCACCGTCCAGCGCCTTCATCGCCATCTTGAACCCCTCGCCTTCCTTGCCGAGCAGGTTGCCGGCGGGAATGCGCACATCGGTGAAGGTGATGCCACGTGTGGGCTGGCTATTCCAGCCCATCTTTTCTTCCTTGCGGCCGTAGCTGATGCCCGGTGCATCGGCCGCCACCACGAATGCACTGATGCCGCGTGCGCCGTCTTCACCGGTGCGTGCCATCACCACCAGCACATCGGTGGCGCCCGCGCCGGAAATGAAGGCCTTGCTGCCGTTGAGCACGTAGTCGTCGCCGTCGCGCTGGGCGCGGGTCTTCAACGAGGCCGCGTCCGAGCCACTCCCCGGCTCGGTCAGGCAGTACGAGCCCAGCTTGGCACCGCTGGTCATCGCCTCGCCCCACTGCGCACGCACGCCGTCATTGCCGTAGCTGGCAATCAACCAGGTGGCCATGTTGTGGATGGTGATGAAGGCCGAAGTGGACGGATCGACCGTGGCCAGCTCCTCGAACACGATGGCCGCGTCCAGGCGCCGCATGCCCAGGCCGCCAACGCCTTCGTCGGTGTACAGGCCGCAGAAGCCCAGCTCGGCCGCCTTGCCGATGGCTTCGCGCGGGAAGTGGCTTTCCGCGTCCCAGCGCGCGGCGTGCGGTGCCAGTTCCTTGTCGGCGAAGTCGCGCGCGGCGGCGCGGAAGGCCTGCTGTTCGTCGTTCAAATCCACCGGGTCAGTGGGCAGTTGGATCGCTGCGTTCATGGCTGTGGGCTAGGCTTATTTGAGGGAAATGGTGGTGTTGACGCCATGCCCCAGCGTCTCGTCGTCGAACCAGCGCGCGGTGATGGTCTTGGTCTGCGTGTAGAACATCACCACCTGCTTGCCGTACGGCCCCAGGTCGCCGAGCTTGGAAGCACGCGAGCCGGTAAAGGAGAACAGCGGCACCGGCACCGGGATCGGCACGTTGATGCCGACCTGGCCCACGTCGATATCTTCCTGGAAGCGCCGCGCGGCCGCACCGGACTGCGTAAACAGCGCGGTGCCGTTGCCATTGGGGTTGGCATTGACCAGCGCGATGGCCTCTTCCAGCGTGGCCGCTTCCAGGATCACCAGCACCGGCCCGAAGATTTCTTCGTCATAGATGCGCATGCCCGGGGTGACGCCGGAGAAAATGGTGGGGCCGACAAAATTGCCGTGCTCAAGACCAGGCACTTGCGGCGTGCGTCCATCCAGTTCCAGGGTGGCGCCCTGCGCCACGCCCGAGGCGATCAGGCCTTCGACGCGCTCGCGCGCCGCGCAGGAAATCAGCGGCCCCACATCGGTGCCCGGCGTGCTGCCGGCGCCCAGTTTCAAGCCCCTGGCCTTGGCCACCAGCGCCGGAATCCACTGCCGTGCCTCGCCCACCAGCACCAGCGTGGAGGCGGCCATGCAGCGCTGGCCGGCCGCACCGAAGGCCGCGCCGACCATCGCATTGAGGGTCTGCTCCTGATTGGCGTCCGGCAGCACCACCGCGTGATTCTTGGCGCCCATCATGCATTGCACGCGTTTGCCGGCCAGCGAGGCACGTCGATACACATGCGTGCCCACCTTGGTGGAGCCCACGAACGACAGCGCCTTGATGTCGGGGTGGTCGCACAGGGCGTTGACCACTTCTTCGCCGCCGTGCACCACGTTGAGCACGCCCTTGGGAATGCCTGCTTCCAGCGCAAGCTCAACCAGGCGCATGGTCACCATCGGGTCTTGCTCGGAAGGCTTGAGCACGAAGGTATTGCCGGTGGCGATGGCCATCGGAAACATCCACAGCGGAATCATGGCCGGGAAGTTGAACGGGGTAATGCCGGCGCACACACCTAGCGGCTGCAGCAAGGTGTAGGTGTCCACGCCATTGGCGACGTTGTTGGCCAGCTCGCCCAGCTGCAGGTTGCCGATCGCCGCGGCGTGTTCCACCACTTCCAGGCCGCGGAACACATCGCCTTCGGCATCGGCCAGGGTCTTGCCCTGCTCGGCGCTGAGGATGGCGGCCAGCTCAGGCATGTGTTCGCGAATCAGCTGCTGGTATTTGAGAAAGATGCGCGCGCGGGTTCCGATCGGCGTCTTGCGCCAGCCCACGAAGGCCTGCTGCGCGGCGGCCACGGCCGCGTCCACCTCGGCCGGTGTGGCAAAGGGCACCTGGGCCAGCACGCTCTGGTCGGCCGGGTTGACCACGTCCTGCCAGTGCGTGGTGGCAGAGACAACCAGGGCGCCATCGATCAACAGGGAAACGCGTGGGACGGATTCGCTCATTGCAGGGCTCGCTTACAAAGGGGGCTGATCAGCTGCTTCGCATTGTTCGCATCCAACCAGCGCCTTCCCAGTCTGGAACTGCTTAATCGCGCTAAGCTGCGGGCAGTCTTTTGCGAAGCTTGCGAATGCCCCAGTCCAGCGCTCTCCTCCGCCATCAGCTCGGCCTGCGCCTGCAGCGCCTGCGCCAGCGGCACGGGCTGACCCAGGCCGAACTGGCACGTCGGCTCGGCCTCTCCCCGAGCTATCTCAACCAGATCGAACGCAACCAGCGCCCGCTGACGCTGGCGATCCAGCAACGCCTCAAAACCGCGCTGGGCGACCTGGACGGCCTGCTGAGCGCGGACGACCCGGCGGCACTGGTCGAGCCGCTGGATGAGGCGTTACGTGCGCTCGGGCATGGCCTGTCGGCGGCGGAACTGCGCATGCTCACCGGCAACCTGCCGCAGGTGGCACAGGCGCTGCTGGACCTGCAGCGCGCGCATACGCATCTGCAAGAGCGCACTGCCGCGCTGGAAGTGCAGGTGGGCGCCGAACACGCCGCGTTGCCGTCGCTGTCGCCGGGCGAGCAGGTGCGCGACTACTTCAACCGCGCGCACAACTACCTGCCCGAGCTCGACGAACGCGCCGAGGCGCTCTACACCGAACTTGGGCTGACCCCGGAAAACCTGCGTCTGCGTCTGCGCCAGCGCCTGGCCGACCGCCACGGGCTGCTTGTGCAGGAAGCACCTGACCTGCACAGCGACAAACGCAGCGTGGATGTGCAGGCGCGCGTGCTGTGGCTGCCCGCCCATCTGCGCCCTGGCCAGCAAGCGTTCCAGATGGCGGCGCAATTGGCCTTGCTGGAATGTGGGCCGCTACTCGATGCGCGCATCGCCGATGCCGGGTTTGAGGATGCCGAACGCATTGCGTTGTCGCGGATCGGCTTGTCGAACTATTTCGCCGGCGCGCTGGTGATGCCGTACACGCCGTTCCTGCACAGCGCGCAGGCATCGCGCTACGACATCGAGTGGCTGGCCGACCGCTTCGGCGTCGGCTTCGAGGCGGTCTGTCATCGCCTGAGCACCTTGCAGCGGCGCGGTGCGGCAGGCCTGCCGATCTTTTTCATGCGCGTGGACCGTGCCGGCAATGTGTCCAAACGCCACTCCGCCACCGACTTCCATTTTTCGCACGTCGGCGGCGCCTGCCCGTTGTGGATCGTCTACGAAGCCTTCAACCAGCCCGACCGCATCCTCACCCAGATCGCACGTATGCCCGATGGCCGTCGCTATTTCTGGCTGGCCCGGCAGGTGACCAGCGGGCCGCCCGGCTATGGGCGGCCACGCAAGACCTTCGCGCTGGCGATGGGCTGCGACCTGCGCCATGCCGATCAACTGGTCTACGCACGTGGCTGGGATCTGGGCGCAGTGGACGATGCAGTAAGGATCGGCCCGGGCTGCCTGACCTGCGAACGCAGCGACTGTGTGCAGCGCGCATTCCCGGCGCTGCCACGGCTGCCGGCCACGCGTTAGTCCGCCGACGTGTGCGGCGCGACTACCTCATACGGATGCGATGCGGCGCGTTACGCCAGCGTGACGCAAGCGGGCGCTAGCGCTGCACTGCAGCATTCCAACGCGAGATAGCTCCCGCAAAATGCTTCATTGGAATGGAATGTCATGCGCTTCTACCCTGAAGCGGACACATGCAGTACAGGGGGCGCGCCATCGGGTCATGCGATGACGCGGCACGCATACCGCAGGTGCACCACTAGCGCATTCGCAACACCGTCATTCCGCGTAGAAACACGCTAGCCGCGCGTTTCGCGCCACCCGGCCACACCGTGGCCGGCCTCATTCCGATTCGGTCATTTTGTCCTGGGAGGGATCAAAAGATGCCTGTTCACCACTCCGCCCGCCCGGTCAGCCGGCACGCGCGCCCGCTGCCTGCCCGTGCAGTGCTGTGCACCACCATCGCCTGCGTGCTCGCCACCGCCTTCAGTGCCCAGGCCCAGGACAGCGCGCCGCCCGCGCAGCCGCCGGCCACTGGCACGACCACCGCCCAGGCGCCGGTCACGCTGGACAACATCACCGTGATCGGACAGCGCGCCAGCCTCAACCAGGCCGTGCAAGCCAAGCAGATGTCCGACCATGTGATGGAGGTGATCTCCGCCGACAACATGGGCCAGATGCCCAATGTCACCGTCGCCGAGGCGCTGGTGCGCCTGCCCGGCGTCAACGGCACCCGCGACCGCGGCAACGAGAGCCTGGCCACCGTGCGTGGCCTGGGCCCACGCATGACCATGGGCACCGTCAACGGGCGCGAAATCGCCTCGTCCGAACCCAATCGTGCCGTGCGCTGGGAAGTGTTCCCCACCGAGATCGTCTCCACGGTCAAGGTGTACAAGACGCAGTCGGCAGACCTGGTGGCCGGCGGTCTGGCAGCCACCGTGGACATCTCCACCATCAGCCCGCTGGACTATACCGGCGCAGGCTTTGTCGGCACCGTCGGCCCGGTGTTCTACGACCATGCCAAGGACGTGGACGGCTACAGCCCATGGGGTAACCGCTTCGGCGCCAGCCTGGTGCACAAATTCAACGACAACCTGGCCGTGGCGTTTGGCGCCACCTACCAGAAGCAGAAGAACTCCAACTCGTCGATCGGCAGCTGGGGCTATACCGACGCCACCACCTCGCGCGATGTGGATGGCGATGGCACCGTGGATCCCACCCCGTTCGGCGCCGCCGACCAGCTCAAGCTGACCGAACAGACCCGCACCGGCGCGATGGGCACGGTGCAATGGCGCTCGGGCAACTTCGAGATGAAGTTCGACGGGCTGTATTCGCGCATCGAAATCGACGAGGACCAGCTGCAGAACTGGTTCAACGGCCTGGCCTTCAGCACGTTCTCGACCGGCGCCAACCCGTACACCACACCCGGCTCGTCCTACACCATCGTCGATGGCGACGTGGTGGCCGGCACGCTGGCCAACTCGAACCTGCAGGTCGACCATGTGGTCAGCCACTACAACGAGGTCAAGACACTCACCGCGGGCGGTTTGAACGCCAAGTGGAACGGCGATGTGTGGACACTGGCCAGCGACCTGTCGTTCTCGCAGGCCAAGCGCGACAACACCTGGCAGGCGGTGCGCTTCGGCAGCAACCCAGACACGGTGTCGTTCGATTTCCGCCGCAGCGTCACGCCCACCATCCGCACCAGTTCGGACACGCCCGAATACGGCATCGCCGGCCAGACCGAGCCGCAGGCATTGCGCGACAAGATCGCCGCGCTGGCGCTCGACGCCGGCCGCCAGATCGACATGGCCGCGTTCACCTCGGTGGAATTCGGCGTGCGCGCCGCGCGCCGCGAAAAACAGAACCGCCGCTTCATCAGCAACCAATCCGGCTACGACCAGCCGATTTCGGCGTACCAGAACCTGATCTACCCGGTGACCATGCCGGACTTGAACGTGCCCACGCTCACTGGTGGCAACATGGATGCCATTGCCGATGTCGGCTTCGGTGGGTTTGATCCGGCCACGCTCGACGAACAACTGCTCGACCACTGGAACGTCAAGGAAGACGTGCGCGAAGCCTTCGCCAAGGCGGTCTTCAGCTCGCAACTGTTCGGCACCGATGTCACCGGCAACATCGGCGTGCGCCTGGTCAACACCAAGACCACCAGCGACGGCTTCGATTCGGTTGGCACCACCGTGCAGGCCAGCAGCGACAGCAAGGAATACACCGACGTCCTGCCCAGCGCCACGCTCAACTTCCTGATCGACGACCAGCGCATCCTGCGCTTTGCGGTGGCCAAGGTCATCGCGCGCCCGCCGCTGGACGAATTGCGCACCGGCCGCCGCCTGGACGACCCCACCGTGACCGTCGGCCAGCTCACCGGCAGCGGCGGCAACCCGCAGCTGGACCCGTTCAAGGCCACCCAGGTCGATGTGTCGTATGAGTGGTACTTCCACAAGGAAGCGCTGGCCGCGCTGGCCGTGTATCGCAAGGAAGTGGACTCCAGCATCGGCTACCGCACCGACCGCGAAGTGATCAACGGCCTCGATTACCTGGTCAGCGCGCCGTTCAATGGCGGCGGCGGGCATATCAACGGCGTGGAGCTCACCTTGCAGACGCCGTTCTACTTCATCCCGCACATGGAAAACTTCGGCGTCTACTCCAACTTCTCGCTGGTGGATTCCAACCTCAAGGAATTCTCGCCGGCAGACAACCCGTTGCCGCTGAGCGGCCTGGCGCGCAAGACCGGCACCTTCGACCTGTGGTACAGCAACGGCACCTTCGAAGCGCGCGTGGGCTACAAGTACCACAGCCCCTACACGGTGGTGTACGGCTGGAATGCGGCGCGGCTTGCGCGTCTGCAGAGCGAAGGCACGGTGGACTTAAGCTTGAACTGGCAGTACAGCAAGCAGCTGGGCTTCCGCTTCCAGGCCGGCAACCTCACCAACGAACCGCTGCGCGCCTACACCGACAACAAGCCCAACCGTCTGGCCAACCAGGACGACGGCGGCTACCAGGTGTTCGGCCGCCGCTACGCGCTGGAAGCCACCTACAAGTTCTGAGCACCACCGACAGCCTGGCTGCGCAGTCGCACAGGGCGCGCAGCCGCAGCCGCAGGTGGGATGTACGCCGTGCATTCCACTTCGCGTGACCGGCCGCGCCCAGGCGCGATGACCTGCGGCATGCTGTCGGCCGCTTCATGTTTTCGATCTGCCGAGGAATTGCATGCGCTCCACTCACCGCCTCTGGGCGCCGGCGCTGCTCGCGCTGGCACTGTCCACCGCCGCTTACGCCGCACCCGCCCCGAAAACGCTGTATCTGGGCGCGGACCTGTCCTACGTCAACGAGATGGAGGAATGCGGCGTGCAGTACCGCGAGAACGGGGTGGTGAAAGACCCGTTCGAACTCTTCCATACACATGGCGCCAACCTGGTGCGTGTGCGGCTGTGGAATGACGCACGCTGGACCAAATACAGCGACCTGTCCGACGTCAAGAAGACCATCCGCCGCGCGCGCGCGCAGGGCATGCAGGTGCTGCTGGACCTGCACTACTCCGATGATTGGGCCGATGGCGAAAAACAGCTGATTCCCAAGGCCTGGGCCAGCATCACCGACACCGACGAGCTGGCGCGCACGCTCTACGGGTTTACCTACGACACGCTGAGCGCGCTCGATCGCGCCGGGCTGATGCCCGAGCTGGTGCAGGTGGGCAACGAAAGCAATTCCGATCTGATGGACAGCATCCCCTGGGACAAGAAGCGCCCCATCGACTGGCAACGCAATGCCAAGCTGTTCAATGCAGGCATCAAGGCGGTGCGCGACATCAGCGCACGCTCGGCCATCAAACCACGCGTGATGCTGCATATCGCCCAGCCGGAAAATGTAGAGCCGTGGTTCGCCGCCGCGACCAAGGCCGGCGTCACTGACTTCGATTTGATCGGCATCAGCTACTACCGCAAGTGGTCCAGCCAGTCGATGGCCGAACTGGGCAAGACCATCAAGCGCCTGCGCGGCCGCTTTGATGCCGACGTGGTGGTGGTGGAAACCGCCTACCCGTGGACGCTGGCATCGGGCGACACCTCGCACAACCTGCTCGGCGAAGACTCGCTGATTGCCGGTTACCCCGCCACGCCGCAAGGCCAGGCGCGCTACATGGTGGATCTCACCCAACTGGTGATCGATACCGGCGGCGCCGGCGTGGTGTATTGGGAGCCGGCATGGACCAGCAGCAGCTGCAAGACGCGCTGGGGCACCGGCTCGTCGTGGGAGAACGCCAGCTTCTTCGATTTCCAGCACAACAACGAAGTGCTGCCAGCGATCGACTTCATGCGCCATCCGTACACCGGCGTGCCTGCATCGCATCAGCCCGAGGCAGGCAAGCCTGCTATCGACACGCAAGGCGACGCTGCCGACAACAAGAGGGCGCAGCCATGACCGGCATCAATCGCCGCGAATTACTGCGCGGCATGTTGGCAAGTGGCGTGCGTGCCGCACTCCCGGCCGGTGCAGCCGGTGCGCTGTTGCCCGGCAGTGCGGATGCAGCGCCAGCCGCGGCGAAAGATGCCACGCCGCTCGCCCCGCTCGGCGATGCAAGCCTGGCACCACGCGAACGGCTGCTGTTCGATTTCGGTTGGCGGTTCCATCCCGGCCATGCCAGCGACCCGGCACGCGACTTCGAGTTCGGCACCTTCCAGCGCACCTTCGCCAAGGCAGGCAAGGACACCGCCACCGCCGCGCAACTGGCCTTCGACGACAGCAGCTGGCAACAGGTGGACCTGCCGCACGACTGGGCCGTGACCCTGCCCTTCCGTCCGGAGCCGATCTCCGCCTCGCTGACCGAAGAAGACCCGGCGGCCGCGCATGGCTACAAGGCGCTGGGCACGAGCTTTCCGGAAAACAGCGTGGGCTGGTATCGGCGCACGCTGCAGATTCCGGCCAGCGATCTGGGCAAGCGCATCTGCCTGGTGTTCGACGGCGTGTTCCGCGATTGCGTGGTGTTTTGCAACGGCCACATCGTCGGGCGCAATGCCAGCGGCTATTGCGGCTTCGAGGTCGACCTGAGCGAAGTGCTCGACTACGGCAAACCCAACCTCATCGCGGTGCGTGTGGATGCCACGCTCGGCGAAGGCTGGTTCTACGAAGGCGCCGGCATCTACCGGCATCTGTGGCTGCAGAAGACCGACCCGCTGCATGTGCCGCAGCATGGCGTGTTTGTGCGCAGCAGCCTGCAAGGCGACAACGCCACCGCGCAGCTTTCCACCGAAGTGCGCAACGACGGCACCGCGTCACGTCAATGCGCGGTGCAGGCCCGCATCACCGCACCGGATGGACGCATCGTGGCGCAAGCGGCTAGCGCAGCGGTCACGGTTGCGCCCGGTCAGGTACAGGTCGTCGAACAGACCGTGCCGCTCGGGCAGGCCGCGCTGTGGTCGATCGATGCCCCGCAGCTCTACACCCTCACCACCAGCGTGCACAGCGCAGGGGTTGCGGTCGATGCGCTTGCAACACCGTTCGGCGTGCGCAGCATCGCTTTCGATGCGCAACGCGGCTTTCTATTGAATGGCGAGCCGTTGAAATTGCACGGCACCAATAATCACCAGGACCATGCCGGCGTTGGCACGGCCATTCCCGATGCCTTGCACGCATGGCGCCTGCGCCAGCTCAAGTCGATGGGCTGCAACGCATATCGCAGCTCGCACAATCCGGCCACCCCCGAACTGCTCGCGCTGTGCGACCGCCTGGGCATGTTCGTGATCGAAGAAACCCGCCGCATGTCCACCGACCCTGAAGCAATGGGCGAACTGGAGACGATGGTGCGGCGCGGGCGCAATCACCCGAGCGTGATCCTGTGGTCGCTCGGCAACGAAGAGCCGCAGCAGGTCACCGAGCGCGGCGTACGGATCGTGAGCCGCATGCAGCAACGCGTGCGCCAGCTCGATCCCACCCGTCCTACGACGTTCGCCATGGACAAGGGCTTTGGCGATGGCGTCGGTCAAGTGGTCGATGTGGTCGGCTTCAACTACCGCACCAGCCAGATGGACGGCTTCCATGCGCAATACCCCAACATTCCGATCTACGGCAGCGAAACCGGCAGCACCGTCTCGGTGCGCGGCAACTACCAGCGCGACGATACCCGCGGCTACACCCGCGCCTACGACACCGACCACCCGTGGTGGGCCAGCACTGCCGAAGCCTGGTGGAGCTACGTCGCGCAACGCCCGTACATCGCCGGCGGCTTTATCTGGACCGGTTTCGATTACCGCGGCGAACCCACACCCTACAACCGCTGGCCGAATGTCGGCTCGCAATTCGGCGTATTGGATAGTTGCGGCTTTCCCAAGGACAACTACTGGTACTACCGCGCGCAGTGGACCAGCGAACCGGTGCTGCATCTGTTTCCGCACTGGAACTGGGACGGTCTGCTGCAGCCCGATGACAAAGGCCGCGTCGAGGTCTGGTGTCACAGCAATCTCGAAGCGGTGGAACTACTGGTCAACGGCGTCAGCCAGGGCCTGCAGCAGGTGCCTGCCTACGGCCATGTCGAATGGCGCGTGGCATACGCACCGGGCGTGATCGAAGCGCGCGGCTATCGCGGCGGCAAACTGGTGCTCACCGAACGCCGTGAAACCGTCGGCAAGCCGGCAGCGATCCGCCTGAGTTGCGATCGCAGCGCACTGCGCGCCGATGCCGAAGATGTGGCGGTGGTGAAAGTGGAGATCGTCGATGCGCAAGGCCGGCTTGTACCGAATGCCGACCACCTGGTGCACCTCGTCCTGCGTGGACCTGCACGTCTGATCGGCGTGGGCAACGGCGACCCCAGCAGCCACGAAGACGACAAGGCGCCGCAGCGCAAGGCATTTAACGGCTTGTGTATGGCGTTGCTGCAAAGCACGCGCAGCAGCGGCCAGATCCTGCTGCAGGCCACCGCGCCAGGCCTGACCTCGGCAGCGCTGCATCTGCAGGCTGCCACGTCGGCCTTGCGGCCGTCGGTCGACTGAACGTCGACCACCAGGCGCAGTTCGCCCCTGCACAGCCCGCGTGTCTGATCGGCGCGGGCTGTGGCGACTCCGGGCACCCCGGAGACGACAAGATACGGCAGCACAGGGCGTTCAACGGTTTGTGTCCGGCCGTACTGCAAACCGAATGGACTTCCGTCGAAGTGATGTCGGACGTTGATGTATCCGGCCTGACATCCCGGAAACCGCGCCTGACTGCGCCGCGTGAATCGTTGTGGCTTGAGTCGCCTGCGATCTTCTCCAGCGACACTAACGATCATCGCTCACTGCTGGCAGCACTTCCTGCCCAACGGCAAGCCGGGAAGCAATAACGCTGACGGACGCGCTTGCCGAGAGACAACCTCAGTGGCAAAGCAGTACTGGGCCGTTCTTGCACATGTCTTCGCTCCGACAACCAATCGAGCAGATGACCGCTTGTCCTCACGCGCCGATTTTGCACAAGGTCACGTTTCTCGGTCTGGACATCAACGCACATGGCGTTCTCCAGCCTCGTGCGTATTGCCGCCAAACGAGCCAACTCACAAGGCTATTCCGAGAGCGGGGCGCTGCGATCGTCAATACGTGTGCATCCCGGTGCGCGGCGGCACTGAACTTAGCGGCGCAAATATCGGGCAGAAAGGCGATATCCCTTGGCCGAAAGCGACACGATACAAATTTATTTTCTTGACTGCTGCAAATCGCTTGACGCGCCACTCTGTCAACGCCGGATGAGCCTCAGCTATTCCACAGCCTCATAAGACACACCTGGATTCGTCATGAGCGTCAAAAAAAACCAGCATAGGCCATCACATAATACATCGCTTAAATCAAACCATCTTCGCAATTCGAGGTCACTTTCCCCCGCAAGGATCTGGTTATCTTTTGAGATCAACGAACGCCTTTTAGTCGCAATGGTTAACTGATTTCTGCATGCGATAGTTTACGTAAAGATAGTAACCGACTTTTGACCTGCCCCCACCGGCCATACCAGTGATTACTGATAAAGCCCGGGGTTGAAGGGTACTGCGTTGTTGCCGGTTTGTGCTCGGTGGTTGGAGGCAAACTGCGCTGGCGGGATGCGACCACAGCTGCTGTGCGGACGTACCTCGTTGAAGTCACGCCGCCAATCGGCGATGACCTCGCGAGCCTGGATCAGCGACGTGAACCAGTGTTCGTTGAGACATTCGTCGCGGAACTTGCCGTTGAAGCTCTCGATGTAGCCGTTCTGCATGGGTTTGCCGGGTTCGATCAGGATGTGTTCGATGTCACGCTGCTGTGCCCAAGTGATGAAGGCGCGGCTGGTGAACTCCGGGCCGTTGTCCGTGCGCACCGCGCGGGGATAGCCGCGGAAGCAGGCGATCTGCTCCAGCACACGCACCACGTAAGCCCCGCTGATGCCATGGTCCACCGCGATGTCCACGCATTCATGGGTGAAGTCGTCGGCGACGGTCAGGCATTTGATGCGGCGGCCACTGGCCAACTGATCAAAGACGAAGTCCATGCTGATTACCTCGTTGGGATGCCGCGCTGGCCGTAACGGCTGCCGCTGTGCCGCCGGGAACTTGGCCTTCTTGCGCCGGCGCACGCTCAGCTTCGCCTCGCGGTACAGACGGTAGATCTTCTTATGGTTCACCTGCGGAAACTCCGGGCGCAGCAGGTCGTGCAGGCGGCGATAGCCGAAGCGGCGACGCGCCTGCGCCAGTTCCACCAGTCTGGCCGACAGGGTTTGCGTCGCCGGCGTGGGTGTCGGCGCGTGGCGGAAAGCATCGCGGGAGATCCCCGCAAGGCGACAAGCCCGGCGCTCGCTGATCGACGTCAGCTCGCACATGCGCCGGATTGCCTCGCGCTTGCGTTGCGGGGCTAGCGTTTTACCCCGAACCCGACCTTCAGCGCCTCGATGTCCAGGTGCGCCTCGGCCAGCAACCGCTTCAGGCGGTTGTTCTCCTGCTCCAGCTCCTTCAGGCGCTTCGCGTCTTCGGCCTCCATGCCGCCGTACTTGGCCCGCCACTGGTAGAAGCTGGCCGGGCTGAAACCGTGCTGGCGGCACAGCTCAGCCACCGCCATCCCGGCATCCGCCTGCTTGATGAATCCGATGATCTGCTCGGTGGTGAAACGACTCTTCTTCATGTCCGTCCTCGTGGTTGACGGACTTTACAGCTTCACGTGGTACGGCTCAGCGGGGGCAGGTCACTTTATCGCACCGCGTGGTGATTCGTGGCAATAGCTGACACAGATAACGTTGCTTGAACATATACGTTAATCGCAGGCAACAACAGTTCGAACCTGATTTGGATAAGCCATTACCAACTCGATCCAAACTATGCGAAGTCTCTGAACCGCACTAGCGGAGTCATGCCTTACAAATTAAAGGGGATCTAGCCACACAGTCCCACGTCGGGGATGCATTTGCGCCCCCTCAATGGATGCGCTTGACACGCATGCAAACGGCAATGTTCGTCGCTTTAATTTTCAAAAATCATTAAATATCCAGCGAATTATCCGCCCTAGGAAAATCAATGACTGAAAATACTAGATTGGCCCACCCCAGAAAGTCCGCCACGCCATTCATCATCGCAGGAGTCGTGGCGGTCATTGGGGCGTACTCACTGATGCATCTTGCAGTTCAATCAGGCAGCCACAAAACTGTTGACGCAAGCCGTATCACCCAAACGCCCCGTCCCGTCGAAGTTGGCCATGCAACGCATGCGCAGCATGCGAAGATGAATCGGGTTGAATTCAACGACCTCACAAATTCTGAAACTGGCAAGCCCTTCGAGGCGGGCGAGGTCCAGCAACGCCTACAGGATTTTTTTGATCGTTGGGATTCAGGCCATGCCATGTCCCTGGCAGAACGAGACATCTTCATGTCCCGCTTACTCAGCACAATCGATTCCAGCCCGGAGGCGCGAAAGGACGTGGCTGACTATTACGCGAGAATACCCGCAAAAGACGCTGCGAACCGGGAAATTGTTCAGAACATGATCGTTCGCAGCGAGTCCGGCATAAAGATGATGGTAGACGAAGCGAATCGCATCTGGAAAAGCAAGGACTCCAGCCTCTAAACCGCAATGTATAAAACGTATGCAAACTTTCCTGGTACAGCTTCCAGGGAGGCACTATCTGAAGCGATGTCCACTCTCAATAGCCACGCGAGCGACGTACCTACATCGGTCGCTGCCTTGAACTTTATTGGCACGATCGAAGAAGACACATCCAAGGATGCAATGTCGCTCAGAAGCAATGCACTTTCCCAGCTGAACTCGGTTGCGACCGGAAACGGCGACGACCTGGTGAAAGCACTGGCTGCGCAGAAGGTTTACCGACTCTCCGCCCCCGATGCCGCAGCAGATGCCGCAGTCAACTACCTGAGAGGCGGTGCAACCGAACAGCTGGTGAGACAGACGCTCAATGCGATCGCAAGCGGCGAAGTTGAGCTCACTCCCCCGCTAAGGTCGACCCTGCTGACCGCAGTCGCACGCCCCTCTGCGGCGCCTCAAGAACGGGAAGTTCTGGAATCTCTGCTACAGGGTCACAGCTGAGAGCACGCGTCCAACTCCAGCCACCACACACCCGCATTACCTAGCCATCTGTGCTGCGAGTCATGCGATAAATAATTTCAAATACCAAAATTCACCCGTTGATTTTTTCAAATCACATTGATCTGGACCAACCTGATCAATTGATAGCGCAGCAATGCACGTAACGCTTGAAAATAAGCCACACACACGAACAATAAAAATGCACCACTACTGGTTGCGCACCTGAAAATTATTGATACCTGGCAACACTTAACCCCCACTGGGTCGAGTCATCCAGAAATAAAATCCACCTCTAAAATCAAACAACCGCACGGAGACAATCGTGATTAAAAAGTTGAATAATTATCTCTACCCCGCTCTCTTGGTGTTGACCATGGTGGGAACCGCCCAGGCATCGCCGGAAAAACACATGTTCACCACCTTCGGAGGATAGTTAGGAAAAACTCAAAAGTCCTTCTACGAAGATGCCGCCGATCTTTCGGTATGTTACGGGGACGAAGCACATTGCCCCACCTCCACGAAGTCCACAACGCGCGGCGCATGCCGAACCGACGGCTTCGACATAGGCGGGAGCTGGGATTTGCCGATCAAGATTCCCGGATTATCCCTAGCGGGGAATTACAATTATAGCTAGACAGAATGCAATGAAAAAGCCGACGAGAACTCCTGCCCTCCGAAAGCGAACTCGAAATACGCTCCTGCGATCCTGGTCGGCGAACGTTGGGGCCGCGAACATGTCACAGGAGCCAATTCCGCATGGTTCCAGAATGGTGGTTGCGAGGCTGGCTACACAAAGAAATGGATGGGTGGCGCCAACTTTCGGTGCGAATACACTGGTGCGCCGTACTACAGGGACGGCTATCTTCCTGAATTTCGTTACGTCGGTTGCGAATATATCCCGATCTGAGGGGGCATATTAAGCAGCAACCAGCTCGTTTACACAAAGTCACGACCGCATTCGTGCCTGCTCTGTTGAGTAGGCACGAATGTCAGGAGAGGCCGTGACCAATAACACGCAGGCAGTGCTTATGACGGGCGCAGGCCGGAGCATTTAGCGGTTGACGGTGCTAGCGAGCGTAATAACACCTGCACGGCGAGTGCTTAATTCAGATTATGTCCGGAGCCACGGTAACGGTTACGCAAGCTGCACTGCCCGCTCCAAGCGCGGCTTCGCTTGTGGATCCCGACATAGTGCGACGCCTGGAGTGCCGACCTAAGGCGTATCAACGTCGCGCGGAAAATAGCGGTTGAGTTTTTCTTCCCATGCCTGGAATTGCTCCAGCGTGTAGGCATCCATCGGGCGCGGGTCGTCCGCCAGCGCTTTCTTCTGCGCAACGTAGGCGATGCGCTGGGACGACAGCTCATCCCACGCCTTTCTGAGCATGCCCGGATCCGGATGCGAGACCAGCATCGCTTCCAGCAACGTGGCCTGTGCCACGCGTGCGGCCAGCAGATCGCTGAGCGCCTCGGTCACCGCCTGCATCCACTCGTGCTGTTTCTGTTCCATACCCAACCACGTCGCTTGCGTCATGCGCCGCACACCATAGCGCGTCATCCGGAACGGCGGTGTGCAGGCACGGTTCAAGAGTCAGTTCACCACGTGATGCGAAGACGCGGTTTCTCTCTCCATCGCTTCGCCTGATGCATCTCAAGCCCGCGAAACGACCTCACGGCAACGGCGCGCCCCCGCACGGCGCATGGCCGCGCGGGCGCACAAGCGCTCATCGCAAGCGCGAGAACGCGCCGATACCCGCGATCGCCAACCGGTCGGCGGGCACCGCCGTTTCCGCGAACGACAGCCGCAGGTAGCGAATCTGGCGGACCTCGGGAAAATTCAGGCGCTGGGTCGAGAGCGCATAGGCGATATTGGACAGCTCACCACTACCGGCCGGCTGCCAGTGCTGCCCATCTTCGCTGGTTTCAGCGCGATAGCCCTTCGGCGGTGCCGCACCGGCCATCACCGTGCGCGAGGGCGTGAGGCTGAAGCCGGCAACCTGATGCAGCGCACCGAGGTCGATGGTGGCCTGCACGGGATGGCCCGGCGTCGGCGCGGGCGTACTCCAGACCGTGCTGGCATCGTCGTCGAGCAATTTTTCCGCCCCTGGCGCGCTCGCCTCGACCACTCGCCAGCCGGCGGTGGACAGCACATCTGGTGCGTTCGCTGTAGGCCGCGCGACCGGCACTGGCGCAACGGCGCGGAACAGCGCGAATTCGCTGATTGCCGGGCACACCGGCGCCTCAAGCACCACCAGGCGCACCCGGCGCGCGGCGACCGGGCGATCCAGCCGCACGATGCGCTGGGCACCGATGCACTGCGCTTCGGCCAGCCGACGCCATTGCCCATCGACCTCGGCTTCGACCGCAAAGCGGGTGACGCGCACGCCCAGCGGCAGATATTCGCGCAGCCGGATCAGGTCGAAACTGTGCAGCGCCGACAGCTCCAGCGTCAGCGTCGGCGTGGTGACATCGTCCGGAGCGGACCAGTAGCTGTCCGGCTGGCGGTCGAGGACGCGCGCCGGCTCGAACCCAGGGCCACGCGATGCGCTGGCACTGGCCTTGGCACCCCTGGCCAGATCGATGGCGAAGCTGGCGCGGATCGCGTCGCCGAAACTCTTCAGCACCGCCACGTCGTGGTCGGGGATGCGGCCGCGTCGGTCGGGCGGAAGATTGAGGTTCATGTTGGTGCCGCGCGCGACGGAGGTGTCGAAATAGCGCACCAGATTCTCCGGGCTACGCACCTTGCCGTCTTCATCGGCATGGTAGAACCAGCCCGGGCGGATCGAGGTGTTGGTTTCGGCCGGCCACCACAGCGCCGCGCCGCGCACGCCGGAATTACCGTTTTCCTGGGTATACGGCGCATTGGGCATGGTCGGCCAGGATGGATCCCCGGCAATACCATCCTCGTTGCCGCCCCAGCGGATATCGGCGCCGAGCGGGTCGAAGGTACAGGCCATCGGCTGATGTTGATGCACCAGCTCGATCATCCGTGGCCAGTTGTAGTACGCGGGCGCATCGATCTTGCGCGATTCGCGCGCTCCACCGTAGTAGCCGTCGCCGCCATTGGCGCCGTCAAACCAGAACTCGAACAGGTCGCCATAGCCTGTGCAGAGCTCGACGATCTGCTTGCGGAAATAGTCGAGATAGCCGGGGCGACCATATTCGGCGTGATTGCGATCCCAGGGCGAGAGGTAGATGCCGAACGCCAGGCCGGCGCGTCGACACGCCGCTGCCATTTCGCCGACGATGTCACCCTTGCCGCTCTTGTAGGGCGAGTTCCGGATGCAATGCTCGGTCAAGCGCGTCGGCCAAAGACAGAACCCATCGTGGTGCTTGGCCGTGAAAATAAGCCCTTTCAGATTGCCAGCCTTGGCAGCAGCAACGATTTGATCGGGTAAAAAATCGCTGGGATCGAATTTGCGCGGATCCTCGTCGCCGTAGCCCCATTCCTTGTCGGTGAAGGTGTTCATCGCAAAATGCACGAAGGCGTATTGCTCCCACCGATGCCAGCGCAGTTGTCGCTTGCTGGGCAGCGCACCCCACGGCGCCGGCCCGTTGGCACGCGGCGTCTGCACGATCCGAGCCGCCGATGCACTGAAGCTGGCGGTAGCGGCAACCACCCCCGTGGCAAGAAAGGTACGACGATCGATCATGAGCGCTTCCGGCTTTGCACAGGCTTCAATCTTAGCTTTTCCAAAGCCGAAAGAGTCCTAACCCCGGAGCAACAGGACGGTTGCGCAAGGCACCGCGCGCGCGCAAACCCCTGTGCGGCTGGCGTTGAGAGCGTGCGAAGCAAGCAGCGAACGTTCGTGGCTTGACGTCTGATTGCCCTGCCAAACGATGCCTTATCGGCGCGCGCACGGCATCGCAGGCGGCGTCCGGATCGGCCCCGGTTCCGGCGCAGAGGATCCTGGCAGGTTGTTCAGAGCTTCCTTAGCAACACCACCGATTTGCATGCGGCCTCTCGCGCCAGTGCCAACGTTTCCCTGCTGCGCTGAGATGACTGCGCCCGTGCCGGCCGGATACGCCGGAATGGGTCGTCGAACAGCCCCAACGCCGCCTTGAATGCCAGCATGCGTCTTACTGCGGCATCCAGCCCTGCCATCGGCACCTCACCTGCGGCAACCAATGCAGGCAGGTGGCGCAAATACAAGCCACTTTCCATACTGATATCCACCCCGGCCAGGAACGCCAACCTTGCCGCATCACGCTCATCGGCCGCCACGCCGTGCGCAATCAATTCCTGGTCGGCCTTGAAGTCGGATACGACCAAGCCGGGATAGCCCCATTCCTGGCGCAACAGCCCATCCAGCAGCCATGCATTGGCTGTGGCCGGAATGCCCGATAGTTCGTTGAATGCAGCCATGGTCGTCACCGCGCCCGCGGCAAAAGCGGCCTGGAACCGCGGGAAATACACTTCGCGCAGCGTGCGTTCGGATACATCCACGCGGTTGTAATCCAGCCCACCCTCGGCCGCGCCATGGGCAGCGAAGTGTTCGTGGCAGGCGGCCATTGCTTCGGGATGGGCGAGCCCGGCACCACCCTGGAAGCCGTGCACCCGCGGCTGCGAAAACAGCCGCGCCAGCTGCACGTCTTCGCCAGCGGCTTCCACGCCACGCCACCGGCGTGCATCGCGGGCGATATCCACCATGGGCGCAAAGGTCCAGTCGAGACCCACTGCACTGGCCTCCCTCGCCGCTGCACGCGCCATGCGCCGCGCCAGCTCTTGCTCGAAGCTAGCCGCTTCACCTAGCGGCACAGGGAACACAGTGGTGTCGCCATGGACCACATCGGCAGCGAACAGCATCGGAATCCGTAACCGGCTTTGCAGCGCTGCATTATTGACGTGCAGCCGCACTGCGCCCATGTGCGAACCTGATTGGCGGAAGTTCTAATCCTTCCGCATACGCAAATGTATTCGGCCAGGCGAAGGCATGCCACACGGCACACATACTTCATCCGCACACGAATTGACAGATTCCGTTGCGGAATGATCATTTCGCAATTGAAGCGCCCCGGATCTCCGGCTTGATGTCATTTTCGAATCACTGACGACGATGACGTATGCCACGCAAGGTGGCCGTGAATGCCAGGGCACGCCTGAGCACTTCGATTGCACGCCGAGAAGTTCGCACTGTATTTGCCCGGACCGTGGATGACGGCACGTGCGCCAGACCGTGTCTGCATGCCGCACGTCGGCCGCGGTGACGCGTCGATCGACGCGTCATCCGACCACCAGCGACCCCGGCGCTGCAATCGAGGCTGGCACCGCATGCGGCCGTCGAATGGTGTGCCGGCTGTCAACGCCGCACGTCAGCAACCCAGCTAGCCCAGGCGGCAGCACGCCGCCGCCACTCCACCCCACAGCGAGGACATGCCGTGACGAAGATCCCTTCAGCCAATGCTTCCCAGCCAACGCGATCGACACACGCAGACGTCGTGATCGAAATGCCGCCGTTACAACAGCGCAACGAGACGCCGACACCTGCAGCGGACCCGGCGCTGTCGGGCCTGGCTCGCAGGCCTTCTGGACGACGCAGCAACGCGAAAAGCGACCACGGATCTGGCAGCGCTGATGAGAGAAACCAGCACGCCGGTGAGAGCCCGCTGCTGCATGCCTCGGGTGCGTCGATGCTGCATGGCAACGAGAGTACCAGCGAGCACTTCTTCGATGCCGAAGACTCCTTCGCCTCATCAGATCTGTCGTCCATTCGCCACGAACAACCTGCACCACCCGATCCGCCAGCGCACACCCCGGCAGTCACCACAGCAACCGCCGCACCCACACGCGCCGAGCGTCTGGGTGCGCTGGCTGCATCGATCGGAACCGGCGCAGCGCGTGGCGTGCACACCGTGCTTGGTCCGACCGCCAATGCGGTGAAGGCCGCGGCGCGCGGTGCACTGCCGATCAGTTTCGACAAGCAATACCTGGGTGCGATGCTGGGGCACCTGGTGCACCAGGCCACTTCCGTGGGGCCGACCACGTTCGCACGCGAGTTGCTGGGCGAAGGATTGTTTGCCGCCCTTCGCCAGCTGCCGCCCGAAGCGGTGGTCGCCATGCAGGCCGTCTCCGGCACGCTGCAGATGGCGCTGCATACGCTGCGAGCCAGCCGCGAGAGCCGCAATCCCGACGCGGCCGCACGAGGTTTCCACAATCTCAGTCTCGAACAGTGGGATGCATTATCCGTCGACGAACAGCAAGCTAAGGAAGGTCTGAACAATGAGGCCTGAGAGTGCGGGATGTCGCATCGCTCTGGAGAGTCGCGTTTGGATCTTCGGATTTTTCGCAATTTCTGGAGCTTTCCTTGGGAATTCCCCGGGTTACAGGCGCACGCTCCCCATGGCAGGCAGTAACTGCTTTCGCTTCATCCAAAGGTTTGACAGCGCAAACAAGGTCAGCACCTGCGCGGTGTTCTTGGCCAGGCCGCGATAGCGGACCTTGGTGTAACCGAATTGGCGCTTGATCACCCGGAATGGATGCTCCACCTTCGCGCGCACGCTGGCCTTAAAGTGTTCCCAACGCTGTTCCCGAGCACGCTCGCGTCTGTTGCCGATGGCTTGCAGCGTCGAACGCTTGGCAGCAATGAAAAATGCAGCCTTGCAGGTCTGCAGTTCTTCGCGGTTGTCCGCACCGGTGTAGCCGCTGTCGCCGAACACGCTGTCTTCTTTGCCATGCAGTAATGCGTGCGTCACCGTGACGTCGGCGACATTGGCGGCTGTGCAATGGACGTGGTGCACCAGCCCGGAAAATTCATCCACGCCGATGTGCGCCTTCATCCCGAAATACCACTGATTACCTTTCTTGGTCTGATGCATCTCAGGGTCGCGCGCATGGTCGGCATTCTTGGTCGAACTGGGTGCAGCGATCAGCGTCGCATCGACGATCGTGCCCGACCGCAGGCTCTGCCCCTTGCGTGCCAGATGCGCGTTGACCGCTTCCAGCATCCGCGCGGCAAGGCCATGGGTCTCCAGCAGGCGCCGAAAGTTGAGAATCGTGGTCTCGTCCGGAACGTTGTCCAAGCCACCGAGCTGGGCAAAGCGCCGCAAGGTCGGAATCTCGTGCAGCGCTTCTTCCATCGCCGGATCGCTCAGCGCATACCACTGCTGCAGCAGATGAATCCGCAACATCGTCGCCAGTGCGTATGGCTGCCGACCTGGCCGGCCCGACACGGGATAGTGCGGCGCGATCAGCCCGAGCAGTTGCTGCCACGGAACCACCTGCTCCATCTCGGCCAGAAAGATCTCGCGCCGGGTCTGCTTGCGCTTGCCCAGGCCCTCAGCGTCACCGAACGTCAGTTGCATGGATCACTCCTCAACATGAGGCGGGTAGTGTCGCGTATCTGTGGTGCGTTGTTCAGAGTTCCCCTAACTCAAACTGGATCAATCTTACGGGAGGCTGATACAGGCGCCACTACTGGTCTGAGAACTATCCGAATGTGGCTTCACACCACTTCGCATGTGCAACAACGAGGCGAGCAGCGCCGAATCGATCGTGGAGCGGTGTACCTTCGCATCGGCATGACCGAGCGCTCGCATGAGCATCTCCCAGCGCTTCCCTAGATTTTTCTCTCTTGCCGTTTTCAGATGGACGGCGTTAAAAGCCTTGTAGCCTAGGGTAGGCAACGCGTCCGCCGTCACCGGCTCGGCAGTATGCAGGTGTACGAACCATGGCGCAGGGCGCTTGCCGTTGGACAACGGTGCGTGGTCGATACGTATCTCAAACAGCGTGCCGCGATCTCCATTGTCGTGGTCGGAGGGTAATCGAATTGGTGAAGTTACGCGGGCAACCTCGCTCATCTTCAGCAAGCGCGAAAGATGCGGCGAACGGGGCTGCGGGTCGCTCTTCAGCGCATCTGCTTCGCGGATCCGCACACGCTGCTCGATCATGTCCACCAGCTGCAAACGCTCGGTGAGTTGGGCAACCCGATCGTCTTCTGGCGACAGTTTCGCCTTTGTCTGCAGCAACCGATCCCTTGCGAACCAGTCCCGGACCGACGCGCGTACGAACGTGAAAGCAATCGCCGCATCTTGCCCGGAGCGATGCATCATACTGCCGACGCTGCTGGTGTCCCTTCCCAGCATTTTCGCAATCAGCATGAAGTCCGCGTCCAGTTCGTTCACCATGGATCGTTCCAGCGGAATGCTCTTCAACAGCGCATCCGCTTGTTTTTGTGCAAGCGTCCGTTTATCGCTCAAGATGGCAGGAGGTGCAGGGACTAGGCTAGACTCTTCGGCCGCTCGATTGACCGGCTTGCGATGCTTACGGGCCGGTCTCGGCGACGCCCTCGGCACGGGCAGCTGCTCGATCGTTGCAGATGGCGACGTGACGACCTCGCGCTTTCCGGCGACAACGGAACTGGTGAGGTCAAGCACACACTGTCGATAATCGGTCAGTGCCTGCGCCAAATCGAGCATCGATCTCCAGATATGATCGTCACAATCATTCTCAATGAGAGCAGCGACATCCACGCATAGCTTCAGACCGATGCGCCCAAAGTGCTCTGCATAGTCCTCAAGAACGTCTTTGTGTTGTGCCACCACCTGCGGAGTCAATGCAACGCCGGCTTCCGAGGGACATATCGATTCGATCACGACTTGGCTCAGCGCCGAAAACGCCGCTGCTACGTCATCGCCGCGGTAGTTCTTGGCCTCGTCCAATTCGTGCAATCTAGCCATGACTTCCGGCATGCCCTTGGCCTCGACCTGACGCTCCAGCTGCAGACGATGGATATCGACGAGCAGACTCCGGATTGACTGCATCGTTTCATGGCAAAAACCCAGATTGGTCCTGATCAACGGCACCATGGCTGAGACATTTTCGCGTATTTTCTTGTGTGTATCCGGCGCCTTCATGCGTCTCAGCAACTCATCCATTGCTCCCCGGTACTGTTCGATTTCGCTCAAATACCCCTGCCACTCTTCGGTTTGCTGACGCTCAACATCACTATTGTGCAGCTCCGCCTGCACAATAGTGGCGCCGATCGCGGGCTCAATCGGCTGAATGATGTCAAATTGCTGCATCCACTTGTCTTCCAGCAGTTCGTCACGTGCTGCATAACCGACTGCAGCGGACGTTCCGAGAAGCGTCAACAATGCATGTTCGTGCTCCACTGCGGCTTTAGACTGCAACCGCCCCTGCACCTTCAAATCGGCGACTGCCTGCAATCCTTCGCGGGCAGACTTCATGGCAGCCAGCGATAGCTTGACCTTCTGTTCCGGGACCACTTTTGACGTAGCCCCTCGTTGTCCCTGCGGGCCTTCGTTACTGCCGATCACATCTCTAAAGATCTTGGCCTTGCTAAGCGCTTTTCTCAGCATTTCGCCTGGGTCAATGCGCTGAAGCTGCATGGCAGCCGCGGGTAATAACACAGGGCTTGATGGCCCCGGCAACACATCAGACGAACCCACAACGGTCTGCCTTACCGGCTTGGGGGGCCTGGCGGCAAGTCCGTGTAGTTGCGGCGACTGCTTAGCAGGGCGGCCGCCAGTAGTGTTTGTTGCCGTCGCGGAGTCTGTCGGCACAATGGCAAGGTTCGTCGACTCAGCCAACTCTATAGAGCGCTGCTTGATCATTTCGACACGATGCATGATTTCTTCCTTTTCTTCTGGCGTTCGTAACGCCGTCACTGATTAACTGTTCGCTGCGCTCTATTGACAATTATTAATCACGTCGCCAGCAACTGAAAATAATTGCTGAATACTGCCGATTGCCCTGCCAGCGCACAATTAGTCAATCGAAGGATTAGGAATAGCCCCAATTTTCTGCCAGCTTCCGCGATTAAAGGTGGCGCTTTCGTCCCTTCGAAAAGATCTCGAAGAGGATCCTTCTGAAGCATGTGGTCGGGCTGCCAATGAGTATGAGTGCGCTCGCCCTGTCTAGTTTTGTGTAAATGAATGTCCGCATATTCGTCGACAAAAGCGCGGGGACAACAAGTAAGTCAGAACCGATCCGGCTCTGCGCAAAAAGATGCGAACGGATGGTTAGTGCTCCGAATCTCCGCACTGCTCCCCAGCGTGCATCGGCGATGCGGCGGTGGATCCGATTTTTCCTTGTCCTTGAGTGGCACTGATTAGCCCACCCTTATGCTCCATCGCGCGTTAGACGACGTCCAGAACGACGGTCGATTAACTCGCTTATTTCGCACATGAAAATAAAGGTTCGCTCTTCGAGAAATCTTAAAGTGCCAAGAGGATCAGACTTGCCGTCCCGTATCCAGGACGTTGACATGCCAAAGATCCATCGTTCCAATGGCTTACACGAATCCCATTCACCCAATGGCTTGGCAGGCTTCGATCAAGAGTCCATTGTCAAACTTCATGAATATACAGCTCCTGAGTTCCTCGGGTTGAGTAAGTTCAGTTCGAAAAAGAAGAAAGTAAACGCCTCCACTATGCAAAACTTGAAGCTCGCTGAAGATGCAGTGCTGAAAGTGAAGTACTTGCTATCTTATGGTGCAGGTAACCAGAAAACTGACATCAGTTACACCCAAGGAGAGTCATGGGCAAGGCGGGCGATGCTGCGAGACAATGAGTATAACCAGGATCCCATTCAGAATGCGGGTAGGGCTGTAGCTTACCAAGCCGGAAACTGCAACGAACATGCAAATGTGGGTTATACGCTATTGGCGGCCAGCTCACTCAATGCGCCTCTACTTCGAGTAAGCGACGCAGATGAAGACCATGCTTACGTGCTGATCGGTGATCCCCGTGACCCCACGTGAGGCGAGAAAGATACGGTCGTTGTGGATGCGTGGGTGACACATCCAACAGCAATGACGTTAGACCAATCAAAAGGCTTAAATCCGCAGCCTACTCCCTTGTTCCAACGGCCTCCACGGGCTCAGCCAGATGCCAGAGCGACCGCTGCACTTGCCAACGTAAGCCCAGTATCGACTGAGAATGTCAATAAATATCTTCTTGAGCAGAGAGACGCACCTGAAATTGGGCAGCCGCTCCTAAGGCATATTGATGCCTATGTGGATACAAGCAAATTTTTCAACGAACGCGTTTCGGTTGGCGACCCAAGCACCAGATATCAATCCTCAGCACTATCCTCAAAGTCGTTCGATAAGATTATGTACTGCACAATCGAGAAAGAAAATTATGCAGATGCTGCCTGGCGTGGCAACGGGTTTAGGTGGTAGGTCGATGGAGGAGCCCGCCATCCGCCCGCGCAAGTGAACCCGACATCCCCCCGATTCGACTAGCGACCCGGTTTGGAGTCTGATTTCCTACTCCGAGGAAGTTGACGTGAAGAAGCGTTTTCCCCGTAGAACAGATCATCAGGCTTCTGCGCGAAGCCGACGCGGGCGTCGCGATCAAGGACCTATGCGGGCGCCATGGCTTCAGTGGGGCGTCTTTGCTCCCCGTCGCGTAGCAAGGCTCGCCGTAATGAGCGTGCCCGATGCCAAGCGATTCAACGTTCTGGTCAAGGATGCGCGACGAGAAAAGTCGTGAGCGCATTGGCGCACCGTGCGCCGGTGCACGCGTGGATCGGGGGTGGTGCCAGCGAGCGCCGCACCTTGGCAGCGATCGGCATTGGCACCAGTGCGCTGAGCTATTGCCTGCGCGACGACAATAATTTCGAACTGCGCTGGCGCCAAGGCGCCTTGGCGCCTTGGCGCACCGCCGTCGCCGTTATGGCGTTGGGATGATCGATCCCAAGTTGCGACGGCAAAAACGCATCGTGAAATACAAGCGTGGGGCGTGGTTGTACCCAATAGGGCTGCCGCCTCAATGGAAGAGAGAGAATCGTCGTGCTGAGAAAATTGTTCTGGAGTGCTCCGAAAGCCCATTCCGATGCTGCAAGCACAGACCATGGCGGCCCGCCGGCCGCGCCAGTGGTACCGGGGGAATGGTCAGGACTAGGTCGTGCGCCAAAGCGGCCTGACGGCACAGCTAAGCGGCGTTCCCCAGTCCGTATCCCTGTGCTCCCGGTGCCAGCGGCTAGGGCAGATCGGTTGCCAGGGACCTCCGCGGTGGAAAGCCTTCCTTCAGCCCATTGGTCACGGGGCGAGACCCAGTTCCATCCTTCCGTAAGCAACCCGCTGCCTTTGCAGCAGCCCCCGCCGACTCGTCGCCAGACGCTGGGTGCATTGTTAGCCGAGGAGCTAAGCCAGGAAGAAGCCGCCAGGCTGGGCAAGCAAGCCCGGCGCGACGCACTGACGCAACTACTGCAGGCCGCCTTGCCCAACGGGGGGCGAACCATGAAGCGGCTGAAGGCGCTGGCGGCCAGAAAGCAACCTGTCAGCGTGGCCGATCGATGGAGCGTGATCCGCAATGGAGCTCCCAAACCGATGCAAGGGGAGCGAAGGGAGTCGTTCGAGGCACTGGTGCGCAGTGATCTGCTGGCGATCGCACGCGCCGGCGAGATCGATCCATTGGTTGCAGTCAAAAAAATGGCCGAAGCCCTGGAAGAGGCAATTCTGGGCCAGGGCATTTTGATGAGCGATCGGCAACTGCTGGATGAAGTATTGGACAGCCTGTCGATTGATCGCCTGTACACGCGGCTGAATCTGAAGATGACGGACGACACCATGCCTGCCTTCACCAACGCGCAGGTGCTGCAGGCGCCGAGGGAGCTAGGAGAAGGCCGCTCCAACACGGTGTACGAGGTCGAGATCCGGAACGCGGATGGAGCTGCGATGAGCGCGGTTTTCAAGCCGCTTATCCACGAGCCACCCTCTCCGGATAAGTGGAGTGTGGTTGCCAGATTGACGGGCATTTCCAGGGAAGAACCGCAAACAGCGATGCGCAATCTCGCAACCGTGGCCTATGCAAGGAGGCTCGGGTTCCACGTGGTTGCCGACACGCGCGTGGCGCTGATGAATTTGGGACAAGATCCCTTTGAGCCAGCTCTGGGTCTGATCATGGAACGCGCCCAAGGAAAACCAGCCGAAGAGGTCGATGCGTCCACCCTGGTCCAGGCGAACGTGTGCGCCGAAGTGATGAAGCTGCAGCTGCTCGACCATCTGACGGGCGAAGCTGATCGCCACGACAAAAACTATTTCATTCACGTCAAGCCGGATGGTCGAGCCAAGGTTATGGGCATCGACAACGACAACTGTTTTGGTGCGGAACTTACCGCCCCAGACGGTGCCCAGCCGGACCTGGAAGACCCGCAACGCAGGGCGTTTCATGGGACTGCGCTTCCCCCGGTGGTAGATACCGACATGGAGCGCGCCATCCTTGCACTCACGGAAGAAGACATTCGGTCGATGCTGAAAGACAAGCTCAACGATTCCGAGATCGCTGCCGCCATCCAGCGTTATCAAGGCGTCCGGCAGCATCTCCTTGCCCTGCGGAATTCCGGCCTGGTTATCGAGCCGCACGAATGGGGCCGGGCGGATGTACAACAACGCCTGACCCCGACAAACAGCTATTTGGGCCGCGAACTCGAATTTGCTTAGCTTCTCGGCCCGGCCATCCCAGGCCGCGATGCCACTCCTGCCAACGATAGCCAGCGAGCAACATCCCTGGGACCCTCTTGCAGGCGATGCGGACCAGGGCACCATCGCACCCACAGCCTAGTTCCAGTTTGGCCGGGAGCGGCCTCGCACGCAGGGTGCCCGTCTCCGTTACGCGCAGTCCGGCGGGCCGTGTCACCTCACGCGCTTTGGCAGGCACATGCCTGCCGGTAGAAGGCGACCGCAGGTAGAGCAGTCCCGGGGCGGGCGGCACAGGCCCGTGGGAGGTGCATGCCCGATGCCGTGCTGTGTGACGAGCGCCTAGCGAGGCTCTGGTGCCCAGTCTGGATCTTCGAAGTTCAAACGACATCGATGGGTAGAGGATCTTGCTGCGGACAACTTCCCGTCCTCGGGTAGCGTTGATCAGACCATCCCTAAGAGAATCGAGCAGCAACATTACTCGGATCTGGTCAGCCGGCTCGCGCTGGGTGGCATTCTGAGCAACATCGCCGTGGGTGCGGCCGGCAAGTCAGCGGGCCAACCGGAGATGGCGGCGAGGCTGCTGGCCAGCGATCTAAAGATCGCCGCTTATGCCGCAGCCCGCGACACCATCCAGGCGACATTTCGCATGGTGGGAATGCGTGGCCCCACCAATGGCGGCATCAGCGACCCGCGCATCACCAGCGCCGGCAGGTTCTATGGCATGGCCAACGTGCTGGCCAACCTGGCATCGAACGAGCTGGCATCGCCGGACTTTGCAGCGGCCGAGCAGCGCTGGGCCGGGCTGAACTCGCCTTTCACCAAAGGCGAGGCGACCAGCGTCATCTTTCGTCAATCGGCAGTGAACACCGCCTTGAATGTCGGCCTGGAAACGTTGGACTGTATCAACGTCACGCAGCACGAAGCCGACGAAGCCGGGACCAAGCAAATCTGGGAACCCGCGTGGAAGGGCAAGCGCGGGGATTACGAGCGGGTGATGATCACTCGGTCGCACGCACGGCCGCCATCAACTCCAATATCGCGCTCGGTACCGCCATCAACATGATTGGCGCCTGGGTCGGGTTGTCGCCTGCACGCAGCGGATTGCTCGCCAACACGGTGTCCGGCGTGGTCGCCGGCATGCAATACAAGACCATCGGTGCCACCTGGCAGGCCGAGGCCGCGGTTCGCGGCGCCGAAGCATCTCGCGCGCAGTCTGAGTAAGCACAGCGCTCAAACCACCGCCCCCGGTGGGCGCGGCGATGTACTGCACTACACGCGCCACTGCGGTCGCAACAGTGTCATTCGACAACCACACCGCGCCTGATCAGAATCGCATGAATGGCGTGCGCATATTTATCGCGCTCCGCGGGCGTTTCGGAATGATAGGCACCCACAGCGGCCCAGGTATTCCCGTATTTATTGATCATCTCGCGCAGCCGCCAGGCGGCGACATACACGCTGACGCACGGCTGCATCAACGCATCCCTGGAGATACCGTAGCTGGAAAGACGTCGCAGATGGATCGAATTGATCTGCATCTTTCCATAATCGATCGTGCCGTTGTTGTTGCGATGGATCGCGTCGGCACGACCACGTGATTCCTGCCACGCAATGGCGCGTAGCACCCATGGATTGACATGTTGATAGCCGGCGGCTTCTTCAAAACAGTCTGCGCGTGCGAGCGGCGCGGCGCACAGCAACGCCGCCGCAATCAATACGCGTCGCAGAGGGGCAGCAGCCTGCCCGGGCTGAAGCGCACAGCGTCGCTGGTCTGCTCGCATGTTGCTGCAGAGCGTGGCCCAGCACTGTGGACGCCAAGCACCCGTGCCGTGCACGGACGCACACGTGGTCGGCGTATCGGTCTCTTTCATGCCTGTCACCTGATCGTCGTTGATTCGAGCAACGCAGCGGCGTGGACGCACACCTCGATTGATCCAACGCTTCGCTCGATCGCAGCACCATAACGGTGCTGCGCACACGCATGCGCACGCTGGACGAAGCGTCTATGACGTAAACGAAATCACAGCGCGCACCGTTGCAACGCAGCTGTTTTTCAGTGTGTTTCCGATGTTTTGCGCAATCACGTTCGCAAGCAAAAGCGCGCCTTCGCGTCCTGGAAGATGCACCGCCGTTGCCTCTTCTACTTTGCGCTCGGGGGCAGCACAGCGCCCCGGTTGCGATCTTGCCGTTGCAACTTCCCCGGCAATCAGCGATGCATCCAGTTCAACCACATGAGACGAGAATCACCATGGACTCATCTATCGGAAACAAATTTTCCAACTTCATCAACCTGCAGACGATGGGCATCGGGCCCCAGCAAACCCAGAACTCCAGTCAGCGCTCGCCTTCGGCTGACTCCGAGCAGCAGCTGGATCAGCTGCTCGCCATGTTCATCATGATGATGCTCCAACAGAGCCAGGGCAGCGATGCCGATCAGGAGTGCGGAGACGAACAACCGCAGAGCGGTCAACAGGACGGTGTGAGTCCGTTGACGCAGATGCTGATGCAGATCGTGATGCAGCTGATGCAGAACCAAGGCGGCGCCGGCATGGGCGGCACCAGCTTGGGTGGCGGCTTCAATGCCAACCTGTCGAGCATCACCGGCCAAGCCTGATTGACCATGCGTGCAGGCTGCCGCGCCGTGCGGCAGCCTGCACGTTGTACCCGTATCGCGTGCAGCCCGACGCGTTGCTCAGGGCGAGACGATATGCGGGGTCAGCAGGAACAACCGCTGCAACCGCGACCCGCTCTGCTGGCGATGCTTGAACAGGTTGCCGACCAATGGAATCCTGGACAGCCCGGGGACGTTGTTCAGATCTGTCTGATCGGTGTCGGAAGCATAACCGGCGATCAGCAGGCTCTGGCCCTCGTTGACGAAGGCCTGCGTGGTGATCTCGCTGGAGGTGATGACGGGAATGCCATCGACGGTATTGGCGCCCAACTGCCCGTCTTCGATACGCACATCCAGGCGCATCTGACCATTTGGCGACCCCGGCACCACACTTGGCAATACGCGTAGCGATACACCCGCGGACAGGTTGTAGAGGTCGGCGGATGCATAACCGCTGACACGCACGAATGCCTGTTGCTTGTGGTCCATCACCGCTTCCACGTTGTCCAGCGTCGCCACCTGCGGGGTGGAGACGATCTTGGCCTTGTTGGTCTGCTCGAGCGCCGAGACGCGCGTCATCAGGTAACGCCCTGCATCGCCCAGGACAGCGGTCAACGTCCCGCCCAACGGCGCGGCTGCACCTGCGGCTGCTGCACCGCTCAAGCTGCCATCGTAGCCAAGCTGGCCACCACGCCCGTCGCCGGTCTGCACATCCACACGCCGGCTGTGGAACCGCCAGTCCACGCCGAGATCCTGCAGGGCGCCGTCGCGGATCTCGATGATGGTGGCATCGATCTGCAGCAGCTTGGGACGGTTGTCGAGCTGCTGGATCAACGTGCCATAGGCGGCCATCCGCTCGGGGCGGTCGCGAATGAGAATGCCGTTGGTGCGCGGGTCGGCTTCGATCACCGGCGCGTCGGATGCCAGCTCACCGCCGCTGCCGGCGTCCACCGCCAGCGGCGCATCGCGTCTGGCCTGGCTCATCTCCGGCCACACGCTGGCCGGCGCATTGGCGCTATTGCCACTGCCCGGCAACGGCGGACTGACCGGCACCCGCTCGGACGGCGACCCAGCGCCGAACCACGACGCAGGCAAACCGAGAATGCCGCTGCCGCCACTCTGGCGCTGACCGCTGTTGCCGAAGGTATTGGACGAGCCACCGCCGATCGGTTGCACACGCCCGAAATTCGCGCCTGGCCCGGGCAGCGCCGCAGTGGGCGCGCCACGCACGCCGTATATGTTGCGCAACAGGCTGGCCATGCCCGGCACCTGGATGTCTTGACCACCGATGCGGGTGGTGTGGTCGGCCGCCTGCGCATAATGCAGCTGAAACACCTGCACTTCGGTGGCGTCGCGTTGGCGCGCGACCTGCTCGACCTGCTTGGCGATCGCCGCGACGGTATCCACATAACCCGGCGGGCCCGACACCACCGCCAGGTGCGCGGTCTCGTCATAACGGACCGGAAAGCGCGGATCGTCCAGCCGCATGCGCGCAAGCGCATCGCGCAGCGCACTCGTCGATGCAGCGCCCAAACTCAAGGTCGCATTCTTGGTCTCGTTCGCGCCCCAGATTCTGAGCACCGAGCCATCGTAATACCAGACAAAACCGAACGTGCCCGATAGATCGTCGAGAAACTTCTGCGGAGTGGCTTCGAATTTGCCACTGAGCGTGCCGGTCACCTCCGGTGAAATCCAGGTGGTGATGGATTGGCTGGCGGACAGGTCGCGCAGCACCTCCTTGAGATCCTTGCGGTCGGCAACGTATTTGAAGCTGCGCGAGTGCCACGGCACCGACGCGGCGTTGGCATGCGGCGGCAGCAGCGGCAGCAAGCCAAGCAACAAGGCAGCGGCCAACGGCGCGCGTCGATGGCGGTGAACTGGAGGACAGGCGTATGCCATTGCGTTCCCTCTGCGAGGAAGTGAAAGAACATCGGAAAGGCAGCGCGCCTGGCGTGCACGCGTCTGCAGTGAATTGCGTGCCGGATGAGCCGGACTGGGACCGCAACGTTGCGCAGCACGTTGGCACTCCTGCAATCAGCGCCGGCAGCACACGGCCGTTGGTGTCTCAACAAGGATCAGTGCGATGCGCCTCCTTTTGCACTTGCGTTGGCGGCATCGTGCAACTGCTGCTGGAAGTGGAGGAAGCCGAGTGCGTCACCGGATTGCGCAATGAACACGCTGGTCAGCAAGGCCAGCAGCAGCAGCGCCAGCACCCCACGGATCGGTTGACTCAGATTGGAGGGGTCCAGCTTGTCGGCGGCGCGCGCCACAAAGCCGATGGCCAGATCCACCAGCACCAGCACCAACATCACTGGTGCGGACAGCTTGACGATGGCGGCCATCATGCCGTCGGTCTGCTGGATGACGAACGACTCGCCGATCGCTCCCATGTCCGGCATGAGCTGGCTCAGCGGCCACCAGCGAAACGATTCGAACAGCGCGCCGAGCAGCATCAGCATGCCGCCCAGCGCGTAGAACGACACGATCGCCAACTGCATCAACACGGTGGAGACCGGCGTGCTCTGCTCACCGCTCAACGGGTTGATCATCTGCACGTTGTTGTAGCCGGACACATCGTCGATGAGCAGGCCCACACTTTCGGCAACCCAGAACACCGTAGATGCGGCAAACCCGATCAGCAGGCCGATAAAGGCTTCCTTGAACACCAGCCCCACCAGGCCGGCCGCTTCGATCCTGGCCAGCGCATCGGCCGGTTGTCCGTAGGCGATGAACGAACTCAGCACATAGATCACGCCGTTGCGCGTCATTCCGGGAAGACTGTCCTGCGCGGTTGCCGGCAGCACGAAGAACAACACGAACACGCGCACACCGCACAGCGCCAGCAGGGTCAGCAGCGACACGCCCTGGGATGACAGCGCCAGCAGCGCGGTGGCGGTGTCGCTCATGGCCCCACTCCGCGGGCGGCACGATGCAGACGCAGCCCGATCAAGGCTTCGATCGCGTCTTCCTCCTCGGCCGCTTCGCGTTGGGCTTGCCAGGCACGGCGCGCGCGGGCGGCTTTTTCCGCATACACCTGCGCCTGCGCCTCCAGCCTGCTCACTGTCTGTTGCACAGTCGCCACCTCATCGTGCGCGCGCTGCAACGCCTGCGTCGCTGCGACCAGCGCCTGCTCTGCGGCGCCGCAGCGCTCTTCCAGCACTGCGCGGAAGCGCTGGTGCTGCAGGATCGCCTCGATGCCGATCGGCTCACCCGCGCCGGCCGTGTCGGCCAGCGCGGCATCGAACGCGGCCAGGCGCGTGGTGCAGGCGTCGGCCTGCTGACTGCAACTGGCGCGCTCGCCATCGCACTGCTCCAGCGCACGCCTGCAGTCGCTCAGGTGGTCCTGCATCCGCTGGTAACGGCGCGTCTTCAGCTGCTGCAACGTCCTCCAGGTGCTGACACGCTCACGCATCGTCGATCACGCCGGCAAGCTGTTCCAGGATGGTGTCATAGTCGCTGAGCTGATCGGTGGGCTGGCTCAGGAAGTCGCGTATCGCATCGATCCTGGCGATCGCTTCGTCGGCGACCGCATCGCTGCCGTGGCGGTATTCGCCGACCTGCAGCAAGGTCTCCACCTCGTTGTGCTTGGCCAGCAAACGCCGCAGCTGGCCGGCGTACTGGCGTTGTTCGGCAGAGACGATCTGGCTCATCACCCGGCTCAGGCTTCCCAGCACATCGATCGCCGGGTACTGGTTCCTGGCGGCGATCTCGCGCGACAGAATCAGATGGCCATCCAGGATGCCGCGCACTTCTTCGGCGATCGGATCGCTGCCGGTGTCGTCTTCGGCCAGCACCGTGTAGAACGCGGTGATCGAGCCCGTCTCGCCCATGCCGGCACGTTCGAGCAGGCGCGGCAACTCGGCGAACACCGACGGCGGGAAGCCGCGACGCGTGGGCGGCTCGCCGGCAGCCAGACCAATCTCGCGTTGTGCGCGGGCAAAGCGCGTCAGCGAGTCCATCATCAGCAGAACCCGCATGCCCCGATCGCGAAAATATTCGGCGATGGCGGTGCCGACATAAGCCGCCTTGGCGCGCTCGATGGAGGAGCGATCGGAGGTCGCGCACACCACCACGCTGCGTGCCAGACCGTCCGGGCCAAGAATCATCTCGATGAATTCACGCACTTCGCGCCCGCGCTCGCCGATCAGCACGATCACGTTGACATCGCACTGCGTGCCCCGCGCGAACATCCCCATCAAGGTGCTCTTGCCGACGCCAGCTGCGGCGAAAATGCCCATGCGCTGGCCTTCGCCCAGCGTCATCAGGCCATCGACGATGCGCACACCGGTCGGTAGCGGCTGTTCGATCAGGCGCCGGCGCATCGGATCCGGCGCCTGCGCCTGGATCTGCACCCAATCGTCGCCTGCAAGCGGCCCCTGGCCGTCCGCCGGCTCGCCCAGTCCATCGAGAACGCGCCCCAGCAGCGCCGATCCGACCGGCACCGCCAAGGGACGCCCCAATCCGATCACGCGCGTCTGGCGCGACAACCCCACCAGCTCGCCAAACGGCGCCAGCAAGGCGAGAGTGCGGCTGAAGCCCACCACCTCGGCGCGCTGCAACAGCGTGCCGTCGCGCTGGCGCAACTCGCACACCTCGCCCAGGCTGACCTGCACACCAGCCACCTTGAGCATGGTGCCGATCACTTCGACCACCTTGCCGTAGCGGCGGCCGAACGCGAGCGCGGCCAGTTCGCGCTCGAGCGTCGTCTGCAGCAGCGGCATCTCAGCAAGCATCCGGCACCGCCTGCGGCGTGGCCAACACGCGGCGAATGACGCGCCGGAGACTGCGCAGCTGATCACGCAGATCGGTCTCGAACACGCCGGTATCCCATTCGCACACGCAGGCACCCAAGGCCAGAGTCGTATCACCGCACAGTTCCACCGGCATGCTCCATCCGCCGGCCGCTGCGGCCGCATCGAAGGCGCGCCGTGCATCGTCCAGCGCATCGGGATGCACGCTCACCTGCAGGGCGTTCGCCTCGTCCAGGGCGCCGTCCAGCGCCTGTGCGGCGCGCGCGTACAGCGCCGCAGGATCGTGCCCGTGCAGAACCTGCTCGCAGGCGTGCGCGACGATCTCGGCCAGGCGCTCGCGGGCGCGCCGTGCGGCGTCCTGGGCCGCGAAGGCATGCCGCACGCCGCGCTCGTTCCACGCGTCGAGCTGACGGCGCAGCCCGGCGGCATAGCCCAGGCGTGCACTGCGCTCGGCCCTGTCGTGGGCATCCTGAAGGATGGCCTCGGCCTGCCGTTGGGCAGCGTCGAGCAGCGCCTGCGCACGCGCCTGGGCGTCCGCCAGCGCCTGCGCGCAACGCGCGTGCACCTGTGCACCCGCTGCGTCCAGTTCCAGCACACAGGCCAATGCCTCGCGTGGGATGACCTCGCAATCAAGGCCGACCGCTTCCGGTGTGGACCTCAGCCAAAGACGCATGGCAGCTCCGGCAACAGGGTGGGCAGCGCCCGCAGGAATGCATCGCTCGCGCCATCTGCCGCGATGGGCACCACACGGGCAGCGCCCAGCGGCAAGCACAGCGCCAGCACCTTGGCGATGCAGGGGTCGGGCCAGACACCATCGGCCTGCATTCGACGCCAGCCATCGCCGATCCATGCCGCCTGGTCGGCATCGTGCGGCAACAGCGGCGCTGTCATGCCGGTGCCTGCGCAATGGCGCACATAGTCAAGCACCGCCGGCCCCACCCGCTGCTCGAACCAGCTCAGGCGCTCGCGCTCGATACAGCGGCGCAGCGCCAGTGCGCGCGAAAACAACGCGCGGCTCATCAACACCCTGGCGAGCAGATCGGGCGCGAGCACGACCAGCCGATTGGCCAGCGGATCCAGTGCGCCGACCTGCATGCTCGCCCATCCCGACCAGGCCTGGATCACGCGCATACGGCGCTGCGCCGCTGCACGTTCCCAGCCCAGCACAGCGACCGGACCCAGCCAGTGCGCCACCCGCTCTGCATCCAGCGATTGCGCCAGCACGGACACGGCCGCCGTCCATCGCTGAAGCCACAGTGCTGCGTTGTCGATGCGTGCCTTGTCCATCCGCCGGCCTCACCCCGCATGTTTTCTGGACAACGCGCGCAGGCGCTGCCAGCCGCCCCAGCGGCGTGCATCGGCGCTCGGCCACCAATACAGCGCTGCCGCACCGACCGCCACGCACAGCGCCAGCGCGCATCCGGCCAGCCACGGCCACAGCCATGCGCGCGCAGGTGCCGATACAGAAAGCTGCGCATCGCTCTCCGCCCCGCCCGGCACCAGCGTGACGCTGACGTTCTCGTAGGTCAGTCCTTCCACGCTGTGCATCACCAGGGTCTTGATGCTGGGCACCAGGCTGGTCAGATCGCTACCGACGCGAAACTTGATGAACACCGCAGCGCTGGAGGGTTTGACCGAGGTGGACAGCGGGTCGTTGTTGGGAAGCACGATCTGCACATCGGCCGCGATCACGCCATCGATATTCGACAGGGTCTGCGACAGCTGCTGCGACACGCCATAGATGAAGCGCACGCGTTCTTCGGTGGGTGTGGAGATCAGGCCGTCTTTCTTGAACATCTCGCCGAGATTGGCGTGTCGCTCATGCGGCATGCCATGCGTGCGCAGCACGTTCAATGCGTACGCCACCTGATCGTGCGGCGCGTTGACCGCCCAGGTCTTGCCGTCATCGGGCGTGAGCTTTTCTGCATCCACACCGGCCGTCAGCAGCACGGCCAGCATGTCGTTGGCGTCGTTCTCGGTCAGCCCGGAATACAGCTGCTGGTCGCAGCCGGACAGCAGCAGTGCGAGCAGCAACACCACCAGATATCTGAGCGTTCGCATGCTATTGGTTCTTGAACAGTGTCTGCACGGCGTTCTTGCCGGACTGTGCCAGGCTGACGCTGACGTTGAGGTTGAAACCGACCATCGTCAGCTCGTTAATCAACTTCATTTCCTCAGCCGCAATTTCCTCCAGCCCCATCTTTGGCGCATTGGCGCCGAACGCATCAACATGCTCGGTCATGGCCCGCACGCCATCGTTCTGCACGTCGACCATGCGGCTGATCATGCTCGGCTCTCCCACGCGCTGCATGGCAGGCGGCAGCGGGCAGGAGGACTGCATCAGCGCCTGGAAGCGATTGACAAGCGCCTGGTTCGGCGCCGCCGTCGGCGACACCGCTGGCGTGGACAGGCCGGTACTTGCAGTGATCGGTACAACAGGAGGAATGAGCGCCATGGCATGTTCCGCAGGCTGGGTAAAGTTCGGGTCAGGCGCGCAGATACTGGGCGTTGGGAACGTCCATCGGCACGGCGGATTCGGCCGCCGATTCCAGTTGCGCAGGTGCCGGGGTGTAACGTCCTGACAGCGCCTTGACCAGCCCAACCGCATCGGCATCGGCGTCCTCTTCGATCAGGCCCTCTGCAATGCCATGCCAGGACGGGTCGCCCACCGCAAACAGGCAACACGCGTACAAGGCCTTGCACAACGGCTCGGAGCCCGCATCGGCCTCCAGCTCACGCAGCAGGCGCGCGCCCTCCAGATAACTGCCGCGCTTGATCGCAATCCAGGCATCGAAGGTATCCAGCGCCTTCAACTCTGGCCGCAGTACTCGCACGGCGGCCAGCACCGCTGCGGCCTCTTCGATTTTTTCGTGGGTCAGCCCGACCGTGATCAGTTCGATCAGCCCGCTCACGACCGAACCGGGACATTCAATCTTTTCCATACCGCACCTCTTCATTCAATGGCCGTGGACAGCATGCGTGCGTAACGTACGCTTCGGCGCCAACGAAGACTTTTCAGAAGCGAACATCGGAATGCCATCGCGAACAAACACGTCGTGCTTCGTACACCCATGCACACGTTCGCCTTGGAAGCGGATCGTCCGGCGACGGCTCGCTCAGAATGGGGGTGCAGCAATAGCGGCCGGAGATCGCCATGTCGGATGAGAAGACCGAGAAGCCGACAGAAAAGAAACTGCAGGATGCGCGCAGGGATGGGGAAGTCCCGATCAGCCCGGACGTCACTGCCGCCGCAGTGCTGCTGGCCGCGCTGCTGGTGATGAAGCTGGCAGGCAGCTATTTTGTCGAACATCTGCGTGCATTGATGTCGATCGGTTTCGACTTCACCGCCAATACGCGCGATGCCACCGCCTTGCACCGTGCGCTCGGTCGCATCGGCATCCAGGGTGTCTTGCTGACGCTGCCCTTCGTGACGGCCTGCCTGGCCGCAGGATTGATCGGCACCTTTGTGCAGACCGGGCTTAATGCCTCGCTCAAACCGGTCACGCCCAAATTCGATTCGCTCAACCCCGTCAACGGCGTCAAGAAACTTTTTTCGTTACGCAGTCTCATCAACCTGCTGAAGCTGGGCATCAAGGCGGCCGTGATCGGCGTGGTGCTGTGGTACGGCCTTCGTGCACTCATGCCGACCATCATCGGGCTCGCCTACCAGCCACCGGCCGACATCGCCCAGATCGGCTGGCGCGCACTGGGCATTTTGTGCGCCCTGGCGGTCCTGGTGTTCGTGCTGGTCGGCGCGGCGGACTGGAGCGTGCAGCATTGGTTGTTCATTCGCGACAAGCGCATGAGCAAGGACGAGCAGAAGCGCGAACACAAGGAGAGCGAAGGCGACCCGGAAGTGAAGGGAAAGCGCAAGGAATTCGCCAAGGAACTGGTCTTCGGCGACCCGCGCGAGCGCGTTGCCAAGGCCAAGGTGATGGTGGTCAACCCGACCCATTACGCCGTCGCGCTCGCCTACGAACCGGACGGCTTCGGTCTGCCGCAGGTGGTTGCCAAGGGCGTGGACGAGGGCGCACTGGAACTGCGTGCCTATGCGCACAACCAGGGCATTCCGATCGTGGCGAACCCGCCGTTGGCACGTGCGCTGCATGAGGTCGAACTGGGCGAGGCGGTTCCCGAATCGCTGTTCGAAACGGTGGCGGTGGTGCTGCGCTGGGTCGATGAACTGGGCCGCGACAACGATGAAGGCAGCGGTCCGCTGCCCTGCTAGGAGATGGCATGCGCGTAACACGGTATTTTGCATACACCGGTGAAGTGGCGATCGCCGCCTTGGTGGTGGCGGTCATCGGCTTGATGATCCTGCCGCTGCCTACCCCGCTGATCGATACGCTGCTGGGCATCAACATCACGCTGAGCGTGGTGTTGCTGATGGTCACGATGTATGTGCCCGACTCGATCTCGCTGTCGTCGTTTCCCTCGTTGCTGCTGTTCACCACGCTGCTGCGGCTGTCGTTGAACATCGCATCGACGAAATCGATCCTGCTGCACGCCGAAGCCGGCCACATCATCGAGAGCTTCGGCGAGCTGGTGGTGGGCGGCAATCTGGTGGTGGGCCTGGTGGTGTTCCTGATCATCACCACGGTGCAATTCATCGTGATCGCCAAAGGTTCCGAGCGCGTTGCGGAAGTCGGCGCGCGCTTCACCCTGGATGCGATGCCGGGCAAGCAGATGAGCATCGACGCCGACCTGCGCGGCGGCAATCTGACTGCAGACGAAGCACGCCGCAAACGCGCCCGGCTGGCCATCGAGAGTCAACTGCACGGCGGCATGGATGGCGCCATGAAATTCGTCAAGGGCGATGCGATCGCCGGCCTGGTGATCACCATGGTCAACATCTTGGCCGGCATCGTGGTAGGCGTGACCTACCACGGCATGAGCGCGGGCGAGGCCGCCAACCGCTTTGCGATCCTGTCGGTAGGCGATGCGATGGTGTCGCAGATCGCCTCGCTGCTGATCTCGGTGGCGGCCGGCGTCATGATCACCCGCGTCGCCAACGAGAATGAAACCAAGATCAGCTCGCTCGGGCTCGACATCGGCCGCCAGCTCACCAGCAACGCACGTGCCTTGATGGCAGCGAGTGTGCTGCTGGCCTGCTTTGCGTTCGTGCCGGGATTTCCGGCGCTGCTGTTCCTGCTGCTGGCAGCGGCGGTCGGTGCCGGGGGCTATACGATCTGGCGCAAGCAACGCGACACCAGCGGGAGCGATCAGCCCGCACTGCCATCAACCAGCCGCAAAGGTGCCAAAGGCGATGCGCCGCACATCCGCAAGAGCGCCCCGGATTTCGCCTCGCCCTTGTCGATGCGGCTTTCGCCGCAACTGGCTGCACGGCTCGACCCGGCGCTGCTGGATCAGGCGATCGAAAGCGAGCGGAGGCAATTGGTCGAGCTGCTGGGATTGCCGTTCCCGGGGATCGCGATATGGCAGAGCGAATCCCTGCAGGGCCTGCAGTACGAAGTGTTGATCCACGATGTGCCGGAAACCCGCAGCGCGTTGAGCGATACGGCGGACATGCAGAAAGCGCTGGCCCAACAAGCCATCGCACCGTTGCATGCACGCGCGCATCTGTTCGTCGGCATCCAGGAGACGCAGTGGATGCTGGAACAGGTGGGCGCGGACTATCCCGGGCTGGTTGCAGAGGTCAACAAGGCCATGCCAGCCCAACGCATCGCCGATGTGTTGCGGCGACTGCTGGAAGAACGCATCCCGGTGCGCAACATCAAGAGCATCCTGGAGAGCCTGGTGGTGTGGGGACCGAAGGAAAAGGATCTGCTGATGCTGACCGAGTATGTGCGCTGCGATCTCGGCCGCTATCTTGCGCACACCGCGACCGCAGGCACCGGACAGCTGCCTGCGGTGATGCTCGACCACGCCGTGGAACAGTTGATCCGGCAGTCGATTCGCGCCACACCGGCCGGCAATTTCCTGGCGCTGCCACCGGAGCAGGCCAATCAGCTGGTCGAGCAGGTGGAACGCATCGTCGAAGATCAGGCGCGGCATCCACTGGCAGTGGTCGCCTCGATGGACGTGCGGCGTTATGTGCGCCGCATGATCGAGGCACGCCTGAACTGGCTGGAGGTGTATTCGTTCCAGGAACTGGGCGCAGAGGTGCAGCTGCAGCCGATCGGCAGAGTGGTGGCCTGATGCGCAAGCCACCGGTCCGCCATGTGCGCATCCTGCCCATTGCCGGCGCACCGCTGCAGCCGCACGCAGCGGCAGCACCGGCGCGTGCGACGCAACGTGTCAGCTTCATGCAACTGCGCCGACGCCTGAGCAGCGTGCTGGCCGGATTGCCGGACACGGTGGTGCCGGAGGACGGCGACGACGATCCGACGCTGGCCGAAGTGGTGGATGCTGCCAGCGACGATCACGGACCCGCAGCGCTGCCAACCGCACCGCCCTGCCTGGATGACGGCAATCGTCGACAGATCGCCCGAGGCGATGACGGCGACGCACTGGGTCGGCAGATCGCCACCGAGTGGATCCGCACCCAACGCGCGCAGCTGGCCATCAACCACATCGCGCTGCGGGTTGCCGAGTTTTGCAACGCCACGCCGGTACGCGGCGCAGGTACCTGGGAAGCGTGGCTGGAGATCAACCACGACATCCTGCCGCAGACCACGCTGTTCTTGCGGCTTTCGCCAGACCAGCTATCGCTTCGCTTCGACAGCGGCTCGCCGGAGACGCGCGAGGTACTTTTGAATGGAAGAAAACGTTTGGATACTGCATTGAAGGCTGCGCTCAGCGACACGCTTCAGATCAGCATCGAGGTCGTCTAGCGCTGCATCTGCAGCAAACCAGCCATAGCGAGGGACGCCGTGTTGTCAACAGAGCCGAGCCTGACGTCGCCGGCACGCGACTTGTCGCAGGCGCTGACCCACGTGCCCGCCGTGCGCGCGCAGCTGGGCAGAGTGCTCTGCGATCCGCGTGCGGCACAGCGTTGCGGCTACACCGCGCAACGCCGCGGCATTCGGGCTGCGGATGCAGCGCGCCTGCAGCTGCAGTTCGATAGCGGCAGTCTGGAGTTGCGGATCGCGGCACGCGACGGCCTGGCGCTGCTGTTGAACGAAGCCGATGACGCACTGCGCGTGGCGATCGCCGGTGTGCTGTTGAGCGATGATCTGCGCACCCTGGAACCACTGGGACTAGGCGCTGCCGAGGTGGTCGCCTTCGAGCGCTGTGCGGATGCGGTCGATCGCCTCGATATCGGCATCACGCTGGGCGGCATCGACGCAATCGCAGAGACCGCCAGCCCGCTGCTGCTTGCCGCGCTGCAAACGGCTAGCGCTGCGCTGGCTCAGCCATCGCCACTGCCGGCCTGGCTGAGCGCACTGCGGGTGACTACGCGCCTGCGTATCGGCCAGCGCACGGCAACGGCGGCGTTGCTGCAATCGCTGCGCCCGGGCGATGTCCTGTTGCACGCGCTCGCCACGGCTCCCGTGCGCAGCGGCGAGCTGCTCTGGGGCATCCCTGGAGGTGCAGTGTTGCGCGCTCCGGTACGCCTGACCCTGCAACAGATGATTCTGGAGACTGCCCCCACCATGCAGCACGATATGCCCGCGTCCGACTCCTCATCGTCCGCCACCGATGTGGCGGCACTGGAACTGCCCGTACAGCTGGAAGTGGACCAGCTTGCGCTGTCTCTATCCGTGCTGTCGGGCTTGCAGCCCGGCCAGATCCTCGAGCTGTCGGTGCCGGTGGACCAGGCCGACATCCGCCTGGTCGTCTACGGCCAGACCATCGGCATCGGCAGATTGCTGGCGGTGGGCGAACATCTCGGCGTGCAGATCCTCAGCATGTCGGAGACTGCGCATGCAGATGCCTGATGTCGGCTCGCTGCTGCTGGTGGTCATCATGCTGGGGCTGCTGCCCTTCGCAGCGATGGTAGTCACCTCCTACACCAAGATCGTGGTCGTGCTCGGCTTGCTGCGCAATGCCATCGGCGTGCAGCAGGTGCCGCCGAACATGGTGCTCAACGGCGTCGCGTTGCTGGTGTCGTGCTTTGTGATGGCGCCGGTGGGCATGGAGGCGTTCAAGGCCGCGCAGAATTACAGTCCCGGTGCCGACAACAGCCGTGTGGTGGTGCTGCTCGACGCCTGCCGCGAACCGTTCCGGCAGTTCCTGCTCAAGCACACCCGCGAGCGCGAGAAAGCCTTTTTCATTCGCTCGGCGCAGCAGATCTGGCCCAAGGACAAGGCCGATACGCTCAAGCCTGACGATCTTCTGGTGCTGGCACCGGCATTCACGCTGAGCGAGCTGACCGAGGCATTCCGCATCGGATTTCTGCTGTATCTGGTCTTCATCGTGATCGATCTGGTGGTGGCCAATGCGTTGATGGCGATGGGCCTTTCGCAGGTGACGCCAACCAACGTGGCCATTCCGTTCAAACTGCTGTTGTTCGTGGCGCTGGATGGCTGGTCCATGCTGATCCATGGCCTGGTCCTGAGTTATCGGTGACGCCATGGACCATGACGATCTGGTGCGATTCACTTCCGAAGCCTTGTTGCTGTGCCTCAAGGTGTCGTTGCCGGTGGTCGGCGTTGCCGCAGTGGCCGGGCTGCTGATCGCCTTCATCCAGGCAGTGATGTCGCTGCAGGATGCCTCGATTTCGTTCGCGCTCAAGCTGGTGGTGGTGGTGGCTGCCATCGCAGTCACTGCGCCCTGGGGCGCCTCGGCAATCATGCAGTTCGGTCAGGCGCTGATGCAGGCGGCGTTTCCATGATCCGGCGCATTTCGCCAGGCGCTGTGCCTCCGTCGCTGCCGAGCGCGCCCGGCGCATCGCACCACCACGCAGATGCGCCGCAGGCTGGCGTGCAGCCGCCGGCGGACACGGCACATCATGCACCCCGTCTGCGCCCCGCCCCGCCGCGAAAGCGGCGACGCGGCATGCGCTCGCTGGATGGCATGGACGACGAACTCGACGCCACCGAACTGGAAGAAGCCGAAGCGGCACGCGTCTCGGCGCTGCGCGGCCGGGTCAGCATCGCAGTCGCTCAGCCACAGGGCCAGGGACAACGCCAGGATGATCAGCACGGCGAGGGCGGCAACGCGCAGGCCGGCGATCCGCAGGCCGGTACGTGGCCGATCGCCGCGCCATCGCAGGTAGACGACAGCGCCCGTGCCAGCGTCCAGGAAGTGCTCGACCGCTACGCGGCGACCCCTGCCGCCGACCAGACGATCCGGCGACGCGCGCTTGCCGTTGCGCTGGTTGAGTTGCGTGCGATCGGTGTCGCCCATCCTGCCGCAGCACAGTTGACGACCATGGTCTGGAGGTTGATGCGCGAGCATCTGCACTCGGGCAGCGCAGGCGCAGCTGCCGAAACCCTGCAGGCCTTGCGCAAGCGCCTGCTGGATCTGGTGCCGGCGCAACCGGATACATCGCCTGCACTGCGCAGTTTCCATCTGCTGCTGCCGTTGATGCTGCTCAACGCAGAAAAACCGCGTAAACGCCTCGATCGCGCGCGTGCCATCACGCGTTTGAACACGCTATTGATTGAACACCACGATGGGACCGCTCAGGAGATTCGCGCATGACCATGCAACTTCGCGTGCTGACGGGAATCCATGCCGGCGCACGATTAGATTTGCAGCCAGGCAGCTATACGTTAGGCGCCGATCCCCAAGCCGAAATCCGGATCGAAGATTGGCCTGATTGTTCGCTCATCATCGAGGTGGATGCAGATGGTCAAGTGTGTTATCGCAGCGAAGCGTTGCCAACGACAGCCTTTGTTGCGCTGCATCCGGTGCGCTTTGGTCCGTTGGTGCTCTGCATCGGCGACGCTGCGGCCGATTGGCCGGACGATGTTGCGCTGCTGGAGCAGCTACTGTCGCCCGCCGCGACACCGGCAGCGCCTTCGCCACGCAGGTCCAGGCGCACTGCATTGCGTGCAGTGGTGGGCGCCATGCTAGCGCTGGCCGCCGCGGCACTGCTGCCCTCCCTGCTCCCGGCGTTTCTCTCCGATGCGGCTCCCCCGCGCAGCCAGGACAACCAGCTTAATCAGGTGCGATTCGTGCTGAAACGGCTGGGCTTGCGCGAAGCGCGCGTGGAGCAGGTCGGGTCGCGCGTGCGGGTCGAGGGCCTGGTGACAAGCAGCGCGGATGCGGCACGCCTGCGCGCACAACTGCATCGGGATCAACATGCGGTCACGGTCGATGTGGTGGTGGTGGATGAGGTATTGGCAACCCTGCGCGATACCTTGGCCGACCGCGACCTGAGCGTGCGTTACGACGGCCAGGGTGTTTTTTCGATTGCCGGCAGCAGCGACAACGCCGAGCGTGCGACCCGACGCATCGCCGATCTACGCAGCGATCTGGGCCCGGAAATCCGCACACTGCATGTGGAGATCACCCAGCAGGACCCGTCCGTGAAACCGCCCGCCAATTACGACGCCGCCCTGCTCGCCGACGGGCTGCATTACGTCGAGACGCCGGACGGTACCAAGCACCTGACTTCCCTGCCGCAGCAAGCGGCGCCATGAGAGCCGCACCATGTTCGATGCCATGACCGACACGCTCACCCAGGATATGAGCAAGATCTTGCAGACCAAGGCGCAGGATCTCTCCGGCGAGCGACTGCGCAACATCGAGGCAGCGCTGCACGCGACAGCGCAACAACTCCGTGTGCATTGGTCCGCCGCGAGCGATCAGGCTGCGCGCAACGATTTCATTGTCTTGCACGACGGCATCAACGCTGCACAAGACATCGTCGCGCACATCGCCAGCATGCCTTGATCATCGATTTCCTTGGCCACGTTGGTCAAGCAAAACGCGCCGACAAGCGCTCCACGTTACTTCTCTTCAGCTAAGGAGTATTTATATGCCAAATTTACAATCGATATTGCCGCGATTGGGCCAGGCCAGGGATCTGCTTGGATCTGACCTTTCAAGCAGATTTGACAATCACACTGCCACTCAGACCTCGGACAATCAGATGGATAGTCTGATGGGTGGCATTGGTAAATCAGCCGCAGCACAGGAGCGCATGAACAACTACCTGACCGCGAAGAAGAACGAACTTGACTTCAACGTGGCGCTCAACAAATTCATCGGCAAGGCAGGCGACAACGCGAAGCAGCTGGTTGGCCAGTAATAGGCCCTGACATGACGCAGGGCCGGTGCATGGCCCTGCGCATGTCGTACGACAGATGAGCAGCACCCGATTCGAAGCGATCGTTCAGCAGATGTGCGAAGCATTGGACCTGCCGGATGTGCAGGCGGTGCTCAGCAGTCGTGTGCTCTGGGTGGAAGGGTTTGAAGTCTATCTGCACATGCCTGCAGCCCAGACCGACGATGAAGCACAGCAAGTTCCGGAAGAAGAAGCGCTGTACCTACGCATCTCCTATGGCCTAGCACCTGCAGGACGCACCTTGACGGTCTTCCGGCTGTTGCTGGAAGCGAATTTGTCGGTGTACGCACAGGACCAGGCGCAACTCGGATTGAACGATGCCGGCGTGATCGTGCTGGTCGTACGTGTTCCACTGGACGACGACGTCGACGGCGCATGGATCTGCGATCTGCTCGCCCACTATGCCGAGCATGGCCGTTACTGGAACAACAACATCTTCATTGCACACGACGAAATGTTCGAAGGAATCGCAACCGGAAATTATCTGTGGCTACGCGCGTGAGGTGCTCGGTCTTGCCTGCCTGCCGATGGTGCTAGAGAGAGACATGCACGCCTCCATAGCACGCTGACGCAGCCTTGCGTCTCCGCTGTGCTGTAGGACATCGCCACGCTGTGTCGCGGTTATTTCCCGCCGCAGGACTTCGTCCACCATTCATCTCTTGCAAGGACACTCGCCAATGAATCTTGCGATCCCCTCACAGACCAATGCGAGCTTACCGCCGTCCTCATTCTCCCTTTCGCAGCAGCAAGCCCTGACCGCGGTGATCATGAGCATGCTGACGTACTGCATGCAACGCATGCTCAGGGACATGCTGCAGCCACAGGATCAGCCATTCAGCGACGGTCAGCCACCGACCAACCCGAATCCGACACCACCGATGCCGCCCTCGCGCCCGCCCTGTTCCACCAACCCCGGCGGACAACACGGTAGCGGTACTGGCAATGGCAGCGGCGGCAATGGCGGCAACCACAACAGAGGCAACGGCGGCACCTGCGGAACGGGAGCCGATCACCGCGCATCGCCCACCAACCCGGGTCAGGCGGTGAGGCCCTGCCCCGATGGTCCGCAGGCCCCACTTCCTCCCGGCAAGGTCGTCACCGCGCCACCCGGCCTCCAGAACAAGACCATCGTGGTGCATAAGGGCGAGGTATTCGACGGCAAGGGTCAGACCTACATCGGTGGCCCTGGTCTGGGCGATGGCTCCCAGAACGAACACCAGCAGCCGCTGTTCGTCGTCGAGGACGGCGGTAGCCTGTGCAACGTCAACATGAAGGGCGGCGGCGACGGCGTGCATTTCATGGGCAGCGGCAAGATGGTCAACTGCGTCAACGACGATGTCAGCGAGGATGCGGTCACCATCGATGGCCAGGGCAACCGCGAGCATGATGCGCGCATTGCCGGTTGTCGCCCGGAGGTCAGCGGCCGGCCGAAGGTCGACATCATCAATTGCACGTTCAAGAATGCCGCAGACAAGGTCGTGCAGGACAATGGTGCTGCCGACGTGGTGATGTCGGGTTGCACCGTCAACGGCGCCGGCAAGGTCTTTCGTACCAACGGTGGACACGCTGATATCGACACGCATCTTCAGGTCGAAAATTGCGATTTCCAACAGGTCAAGGAAGCGGTGTTCCGTACCGATGCGCCGGGCGCGACGGTGAAGCTGGCAAACCTGAGGACCGATGCGCCCGACGAGGTGATTGCCCCCAGCGCTTTCCAGGCCACCGGAGCGACCCGAATCGGGCATCAGCCCTACAGCGGCTGATTGCCTCCTGCGTAAGCGGTGCCGGGCGCCGATCGCGCCCGGCAGATGCACCGCTTCGCCCCATCTTCCGGGCGTCGTCGCTGGGTGGTGTCCCTGATCGACGACCACCGACACATCGGTGGGCCGGTTGGCCTGCACATCGCGTACTACGTCGCAGGGTGCAAGAAGGCATGCGCACGCCCGGTCAATGGCCGGCATACGAAGCGGTGCCGTGTGCCGCCCCCCCGTTCCACACCCACTGCCCGCACCTCAGCCGCGCACCCGCCTGGCACCGGGACCGCCAACACGCGACAGACGCCGGCGCGGCTGCGTCTGTCGTTGCGGCCGGCAAGACGCCACCGGATCAACGGTGGGATCGATCGCTCACGGCCGGCCATTCTCCCACTGACGAAGTTCCTCGCTCTCGTGCAGTGCACGCCTGAGCGTGCGTAACTCGGTGTCCAGTGTCTTGGTCACGTCGTCACGTGGCACACCGCTGAACATCGCCGCCGAGCCGGCATGCAGCTGATCGCGCACCGCGTCGATGGTCGCAATCGAGATGCACTGCGTGTCGATTTCCGTACGCAATCGCTCAAGCGTTTCACGCAACATCCTCGCCAGCGGCCCCGGTGCAGGCGCAAGCCGTACCCCCTCTTCCAGGGCGTGTGCAATCTCCGCCGGCGTCGGCGCCGAAAACAGCGCGATCGCCTCGTCGATGGGCTCGGCCAGCGCCTGAAGCGTGCGTTCGATGGTGCGTTGATGATTGGCCGCGGTGACGGCACGTTCCTGATCCAGTCGCGTCGCCTGGGTGGTGTTGGCGCCGTTCTTGGCCTTGAGCGCATTCCAGACCGTATCGTTGAACAGGGTCTGTACCGCCTGCTGCACGACCGTGGCGGTGGAATTGGCGGCTTCGCCTGCAACGCTGCCGTTCTCGTTGCCGCCGCGCAACGGCGCAGCGATCAGGCGGCCGGCCCCGAGCGAGGCAAAATTGGCCAGCACGTTGCTGAGCATGTGACGGCCCAGCACATCGCGTAGCGCAGTGGTAATCGCGTTGGTGGTGCTCAAGGCCTGCCTGGCCAACGCCAGGCCTTCTTTCCCGGTCTCCAGCAGATAATTGGGAGGAAAATACACAGCGTCGGACCATTGCGCAGGCCGACGCGTCTTGTCCGGCACTGCCAGCGAAAACAGATTCAACCGCTGCTGTCCGCCAAGCAGGTCGGGGACGCTGCGGAGCTGTCCCAGTCCGATCATGCAGCACGGCGCAGCGAGTGACCAGCGTTGCCTGGTGGTGAAACGTTCTCGGTTCGTCTTTTCCTGGCTGATCGAGCGATTCCGTTGCTTGCATTTCCATCGGTCACGATTGTCGCTCAAGCAAGATCGTTACTTGCGGCGCCCCCTCACATGCCTGAGGTTTTCTTTCGTGTCTGCCTCGAAGTTGTCGGCAATTGCTTTTGGAATAAACTGTTTCCCCAATGGCACCCCGCCCGCCGCTTCCAGATTCTTGCGAATCTCGCCCTTTTTCTTCTCCTTATCCAGCCGCACTTCTTCATAGTGCAAGCCTGCCAACACGGGAGTTTTCAACATTTCAGTCGGCCTGTTGATGGTAGTACCTATTATGTAGCCTTTAGCAATATCAAGGGGTTTTTCCCGCTCGGCTACTCCCTTGCCGCCTCCTTTGGCCGCGCCCTTGGTTGTACCCTGGGTCGCTCCCTTGGCTGCGCCCTCGGCGACCCCCTTGGCTGCTCCCTTGGCTGCGAGTCTGGCCGTGGGTCCGCCAACGGCGCCAACCACCGCTCCAGCCATATTGATGCCGGCGAGTTTCCACGCGAGTGACAGGTTGCCACCTTGCAGTGCGGTATCAATTACCTGTGCTGCCTGCGCTTCGCTCTCAAATGCTAGCGCTGCTGCATCGGCAACCTCGCCGATCAGGGGAATGCCGTTCATTGCACTAAGTGCTACGGAAATCCCATCCATGATCTTGCTGTCCCACTTGAGAAACTCATGCAATCCCTTGCTGAAGGTACCGACATCGTGTTTTTTCCTCTTGATCTCGGGCTGATCGGCTTTTCCCATCAGCATGTCCGCGACGGCCTTCTTTTGCTCGGGCGATGTGGCTGCATGCGTGGGCGGTGTATCCAGGGTTTTGTTGACCGCCGTCATGTGCTCGTAGAACTGCTGAAAATCTTTGTTGCTGATCTTTCCCGAGTCGACGACATGGCCACCACCGAAGAAGCTGTGGGGCTTCTTGTAGCCGGTGATCGCGTTGTTCAACAAGCCGAACAGTAGCGGGTCGCCCAAAAGTTGCTTGGCCGCGTCGCGCACTGCGGGGTCGGCTTTATCATCCTTGACAATCGTGTCGAGCTTGTCGCGCGTTACCTCTTTGCCGTCGCCGAAGAACGCTTCCTGGTGGCTATTGATGGTGTCCAGCGTTTTCAGTTCGGGCACGGTCAGGTGCATCTCTGATGTAGATTTCTGCAGGAAATCTGCCGTGCTCATCGACTCTTTGTCGCCAGCCAGCGCTTTCCACTGGTCGGGATGCTCACGAAAATACTGTGCGGCGGCAATGACCTGCGGCGGGCTCTTCTTGGTCGTGCTGTCGCCTTCGACCAATTGCTTGAACGCGTCCTGGTTTAGATCCTTGGGCAGATTGTCCGAGTAGCGGTAGAGTTCACGCATCGCGTCACTCTCGGTCATGACCGTCGGCTCGGTCTTGTCGGGGCTGTCAGACGCCACATAGTTTTGCGTGTAGCCCTTTGCTTGCTGCTCGGCATATTGAGCGATCTGTGCGTGTTTTTCGGGCACTGAAAAGCGTGTGAGATCCTTTTCAGTGAATTTTCCATCGCAACTTCCTTTGCTACCCTGCGCACCAATTGCATGAAAAAGAGCTGGATCTTGCTGTAGATCTGCAAACGCTTTTTGCAGATCCGGCGGGATGGCGGGATCCTTCGACTTTGCATCGAGATCTGTCCACTTGACTGGGCACTTGTCCTTGTGGCGATTGAGTGTGGCGACGATCTCCAATTCGTTCTGGGTGAGCGTCCCGCCATCCCACGTGACCGAAGAGCCGTCCACCGGCGGCGGCAGGTCGCGCCCCTTCATTTTTTCGGGATTGTAGGTCGCGTTCTTGCCGCCCTGCGCCGTCACCTGCGGATGGCGGTCGGCGAAGTCGTAAAGATTGTCGGCGATGAGCTTGCCGTTGCACTTGCCCTGGTCGTCGTGGTGGTGCTTGCCGTGACCCTGAGACGCCATCGCAAAGAACAGGCCAGGATCCTGTTGCAGGCCCTGCAGCGCTTTTTTCAGGTCGGGCGGAGTGGCTGGGTCGTTGATCTTTTCATCGAGCTTGGCGAACTCGATCGGCATCATGTCGCGATGCTGATTGAGCGTAGAGACGATCTCAAGCTGGGATTGCGTCAGCGTGCCGCCGTCCCAGGTTACCGACGAACCTTCTGCGGCAGGAGGCGGTGTCGCTCCCTTGATGTTTTTAGGATTGAACTCGGCATTCTTCCCGCCCAGAGCGGTCACCTGTTGATGGTGGTCTGCAAAATCCCACAAATCACCCGCCTTGATCTTGCCGCCGCATTTGCCGTCGCCCTGCGAACCGATGGCGAAGAAAAGACGCGGATCTTTCTGCAAGCCTTGCAGCGCACTCTTCAGATCCGGAGGTGTAGATGGATCATTGATCTTGTCGTCGAGTTTTGCGAACTCCAGCGGCGTCTTGTCTTTGTGCTGATTGAGTGTCGAAACAATCTGAAGCTCCGATGGGGTGAGCGTGCCGCCCTCCCAGGTCACCGATGACCCATCCACCGCAGGCGGCAACCTGGATCCCTTGATGTCCTTGGCATTGAACGGAGCCGATAGCGTCGGCCAGGAGGTCCGTTTCTCAATCGGCTGGCTGGCTTGAAGGTCGTCTGCTGAAGGCGTGTCAAGCCCCGGAATACCACTGCCTGGCCCATTGAGCGACGTATTGCCGTAGGTGGCGGCAATCAAACGGTAAATCTGCTGCAGAAACAGGTTGTCCATCGCCAGCAACAGATCGGAGTCATTCATGGCCGAATCGGATCCGAGCAGCCCCGGGGACGACGCGTCATCCGTCAGAGGTAGAAACAGACCGGCGGTACTCCCGGTCGAAAGCGTGTTGAGCGACATGTGCGGCCTCGCAGTGACAGAGCAGTGGCGGAGCTGCTGCATATGAGTACATGCTCATACGGTCACACGGGCATGTCTCATGCAGCGAGCTCTAATGTTGCCACTCCCGGTACGGGATGCATGCGCCGATGAACTATTTTGGCGAAAAAAGCGCAAAAACGAATGTGCGGGCGACACCCCTGCCGCACAACGGATCCTACGGGGCACCTTCACTCGGCGCGAAAACTTGTACCAGATACATACCGCGCCGCCATTGTTACGCTCGACTTAAAATGGTCACTTCAGTCGCACGCAGCGCCTTGCACTCGCGTGCAATTGAGGCTGAAATCATGGTCCAGAGCAGAATCGCCGAAAAGTGCGCGAGTTGTACGATACCCCAAGGCATGCCGCAACCGTGGAGCAACTGTGTTGATCAGGACCTCGATCCACGACCTACGCGACGCCAGAGGCGCGTCGCTTGGTAGAGGTAACATAGGTTTGAAATGACTTCATCGATGTACGAGCGCTGCAAGGGGCAGCGCGATTCCTGCTTTGCCACCATCAGCCGCGTATGCGGCTTGGATTGGACCCCGAACAATTCGAGCAAGTTGTGGTGGGCAGCGATGTGCCGCTGCAGTGGCGGGGCCGCCTGGCTGCCGCGCACGCTGGTGGAAGGACGTGGCCAAAAGGCGGCTGGTCCATGCAGCGCCCAGACACACGCACTGGGATATCAGCATGGAGATCTGTTTGATACGCCATATCGGCGGCTTGTCTCAGAACCTGTTCACGATCTTCTGAGTAATAGTGCCAAGAAGGCCAAATGGATGAACTGCAGGCTGGTGTTGAGTTTGCGCTCGCAGTTCTTCCATAGCCTTCGGTTCTTCTCCAGCCAAGCAAAACTACGCTCGACGATCCATCGCTTGGGCATGACCTTGAAGGTGTGCAGTTCGCTGCGCTTGGCAATCTGCACCGTGAGCTGCTCGCCTAAAATCTCTCGCGCGCCGTCGGCAAACCGTACGCCGGTGTAACCGCTGTCGCACAGTAAGCTTTGTACATGCGTCAAGTTTGACTGGCAGCGCTCCAACGCCTGCAGCGCACCTTTGCGGTCGGTCACCTCCGCCGTCGTCACCGCGATTGCGTGGGGCAATCCCTGAGTATCAACAGCGATATGCCGCTTGATGCCCGACACCTTCTTGCCCGCGTCATATCCCTTTTGCCCCGCTGTGTCCGTGTTCTTTACGCTCTGCGCGTCCACGATCAAGAACCTGGTGCAGGCGTTGCGCTCCTGTCTGGCGCGGGCCACGCCAACCTGATTTTTTAAGTGCCTGCTCCAGCAGGCTCACTCCCTCATCGTCGCACTCGCTCCACTTGGCAAAGTACGAGTGCACGGTCCGCCACTTCGGAAAGTCGCTGGGGAGCGCTCGCCATTGGCAACCGGTTCGCAGCACGTACAACACTGCGCACCACACCTCATACATATCCACACGGCGTGGCTTGGTGCGCTTACGCGCTTGTTCCAGGATCGGCAGCACGTGTTCGAACTGCTCCCGGCTCATGTCACTCGGATAGATCTTTTGGCGCATCCGCATAGTCTGCACTGATCAGGAAAGATCGTGAACAGGTTCTCAGCAAGCCGAAGACACGTGGGAGAAACTCAAGCAGGGCAAGTTGAAGCACTAGCGACGCAATGGCCGACGGCAGCTACGACGAGATGCTGAAAATGCTGTCTACCGTCAAGTTTTATGGCTTAGGGATGGTCTGATCAACGGCGTCGGAGGATGAGCCCAACTACATCGGCCAGGCTGACGGCGCTCAGATCCTCGATTTTTTTGCCGTTTCCGGCGCGTTTGCAGGGTGTTGCCTGCGTTACAGGCGCACGCTCCCCATAGCAGGCAATAACTGCTTTCGCTTCATCCACAGGTTTGACAGCGCAAACAGCGTCAGCACCTGCGCGGTGTTCTTCGCCAGGCCGCGATAGCGGACCTTGGTGTAACCGAACTGGCGCTTGATCACCCGGAACGGATGCTCCACCTTCGCGCGCACGCTGGCCTTGAAGTGTTCCCAACGCTGTTCCCGAGCACGCTCCCGCTTGTTGCCGATGGCTTGAAGCACCGAACGCCTGGCGGCAATGAAAAATGCAGCCTTGCAGGTCTGCAGTTCTTCGCGGTTGTCCGCACCGGTGTAGCCGCTGTCGCCGAACACGCTGTCTTCTTTGCCATGCAGTAATGCGTGCGTCACCGTGACGTCGGCGACATTGGCGGCTGTGCAATGGACGTGGTGCACCAGCCCGGAAAATTCATCCACGCCGATGTGCGCCTTCATCCCGAAATACCACTGATTACCTTTCTTGGTCTGATGCATCTCAGGGTCGCGCGCATGGTCGGCATTCTTGGTCGAACTGGGTGCAGCGATCAGCGTCGCATCGACGATCGTGCCCGACCGCAGGCTCTGCCCCTTGCGTGCCAGATGCGCGTTGACCGCTTCCAGCATCCGCGCGGCAAGGCCATGGGTCTCCAGCAGGCGCCGAAAGTTGAGAATCGTGGTCTCGTCCGGAACGTTGTCCAAGCCACCGAGCTGGGCAAAGCGCCGCAAGGTCGGAATCTCGTGCAGCGCTTCTTCCATCGCCGGATCGCTCAGCGCATACCACTGCTGCAGCAGATGAATCCGCAACATCGTCGCCAGTGCGTATGGCTGCCGACCTGGCCGGCCCGACACGGGATAGTGCGGCGCGATCAGCCCGAGCAGTTGCTGCCACGGAACCACCTGCTCCATCTCGGCCAGAAAGATCTCGCGCCGGGTCTGCTTGCGCTTGCCCAGGCCCTCAGCGTCACCGAACGTCAGTTGCATGGATCACCCCTCAACATCAGGCGGGTAGTGTCGCGTATCTGTGGTGCGTTGTTCAGAGGTTCCCTAATCAGCGCGCCGGCTCGCACGTGCAACCCGCTGCGGTCAGCCTGCGGCCGACGAACTGAGGTTTTTTTGCCATGTCGGCTTAAACTTGCACCCTCCACGGCCAAATGCACTCCGGCCACCGCTCCTCTTCCGTTCCATCGCAACGGGTCTGTTGGTCGCGACAGCGCATTGGCCTTTTTCGCGCAGCGCCGCCACACCGGCGTAGCAAGGCTACCGCCACGCGCCGCTTGCGACCCATCGACCGCCAGATTTATCGACCGCCAGATTTCCGGACAACGTTCTTGCAAACCGCCGACACCAAAGACAAAACCAAACTCAGCACGGGCGCCGCCGAGCACACCCCGCTGATGAAGCAATTCTTCGCAGCCAAGTCGGACTACCCCGACCTGCTGCTGTTCTTCCGCATGGGAGACTTCTACGAGCTGTTCTACGACGATGCGCGCAAGGCCGCGCGTCTGCTGGATATCACGCTGACCCAGCGCGGCAGTTCCGGCGGTGCGCCGATTCCGATGGCTGGCGTGCCGGTGCATGCCTACGAGGGCTATCTGGCGCGCTTGGTGGCGTTGGGCGAGTCGGTGGCGATCTGCGAGCAGATCGGCGATCCGGCACTGGCCAAGGGCCTGGTCGAGCGCAAGGTGGTGCGCATCGTCACCCCGGGCACGGTCACCGACGAGGCGTTGCTGGACGAGCGCCGCGACACGCTGTTGATGGCGATCTCGCGCAGCAAGCAAGGCTATGGCCTGGCCTGGGCCGATCTGGCCAGCGGGCGTTTCCTGGTCAATGAAGTGGACAGCGTCGATGCGCTGGAAGCGGAAATCGCGCGCCTGGAACCGGCCGAGCTATTGGTGCCCGACGAAGACAACTGGCCGGAATTCCTGCGTGGACGCGTCGGCGTGCGGCGCCGGCCACCATGGCTGTTCGACGCCGATAGCGGCCGGCGTCAGCTGTTGGCGTTCTTCAAATTGCACGACCTGTCCGGCTTCGGCATCGACGACAAGCCCTGCGCCACCGCAGCGGCCGGCGCGCTGCTCGGCTATGTCGAAGAAACCCAGAAACAGCGCTTGCCGCATCTGACCTCCATCGCGATGGAAGTGGCCAGCGAGGCGATCTCGATGAACGCAGCCACACGCCGGCATCTGGAGCTGGACACGCGCGTGGATGGCGATACCCGCAACACCTTGCTCGGCGTGCTGGACAGCACGGTCACGCCGATGGGCGGGCGCCTGCTGCGCCGCTGGCTGCATCGCCCGTTGCGTCTGCGCGAGGTACTGGTGCAGCGCCACCACGCGGTCGGCAGCCTGATCGACACCGGCGCCGATACCGACGTGCGCGAGGCCTTCCGCGCGCTGGGCGATCTGGAGCGCATCCTCACCCGCGTGGCGCTGCGCTCGGCGCGCCCGCGCGATTTCTCCACCTTGCGCGATGGCCTGGCGCTGCTGCCGAAAGTGCGCACGATCCTCGCGCCACTGGATTCGCCGCGCCTGCAGACGCTTTATGCCGAACTCGGCGAGCACGATGCCACCGCGCATCTGTTGATCAGCGCAGTGGCCGAACAACCGCCGCTCAAATTCAGCGACGGTGGCGTCATCGCCACCGGTTACGACGCCGATCTGGATGAGCTGCGCCGCCTGTCCACCAACGCCGACCAATTCCTGATCGACCTGGAACAACGCGAACGCGCCAGCAGCGGCATCGCCACGCTCAAGGTCGGCTACAACCGAGTGCACGGCTACTACATCGAGATCAGCAAGGGCCAAGCCGAGAAAGCCCCGCTGCACTACAGCCGCCGACAGACGCTGACCAACGCCGAGCGCTACATCACCGAAGAACTCAAGAGCTTCGAAGACAAGGTGCTATCGGCGCGCGAGCGCTCGTTGTCGCGCGAAAAACTGCTCTACGAAGGCCTGCTCGACGCACTCGGCGGCGAGCTGGAAGGCCTCAAGCGCTGCGCCAGTGCATTGAGCGAACTGGATGTGTTGGCCGGGTTCGCCGAACGGGCCCAGGCGCTGGATTGGTCGCAACCCGAACTGGAAAGCGCGCCGTGTCTGCACATCGAACGCGGCCGCCACCCGGTGGTGGAAGCCGTGCGCGACCAGCCATTCGAACCCAACGATCTGGACCTGCACCCGGACCGCCGCATGCTGGTCATCACCGGCCCGAACATGGGCGGTAAATCGACCTACATGCGGCAGAACGCGTTGATCGTGTTGCTGGCGCATATCGGCAGCTATGTACCGGCCAGCCGCGCGGTGATCGGGCCGATCGACCGCATCCTCACCCGCATCGGCGCCGGCGACGACCTGGCGCGCGGGCAATCCACCTTCATGGTGGAAATGGCCGAGACCAGCTACATCCTGCATCACGCCACGCCGCAATCGCTGGTGCTGATGGACGAGATCGGCCGCGGCACCTCCACCTACGATGGCCTGGCCTTGGCCGATGCGGTGGCGCGTCATCTGGCCCACACCAATCGCTGCTACACGCTGTTTGCCACGCATTATTTCGAGCTCACCGCGCTGGCGGATGCCTCGCATGCCGGTGGCGGCAGCGGCATCGCCAACGTGCATCTGGATGCGGTGGAACACGGCGAGCGCCTGGTGTTCATGCATGCGGTCAAGGACGGCCCGGCCAATCGCAGCTTCGGCTTGCAGGTGGCCGCGCTGGCCGGCCTGCCGAAGGCGGCGGTGCAGCAGGCACGCCGCCGGCTGGCCGAACTGGAGCAACGCGGCGGCGACAGCCACGCTGCCGAGATGGCACCCGCCGCGCTGGATGCACCGCAGCAATTCGGCCTGTTCACCGCGCCGTCTTCGGCCGCGCAGGAAGCCTTGCAGGCGCTGGATCCGGACGAACTGACGCCCAAGCAGGCACTGGAAGCGCTGTACCGGCTCAAGGCGCTGCTCTGAAGCAGCGTAATCCGGCCTGTGGCGCGCTGATCGCGTCACAGGTCTGCGCGGACGCAATGCTGATCAACGCCTGAAGTAAGCCGCGCGCCAGATCGCCAACGGTTTTTCTCGACAACGAACTGCACGTAGCCAACGTCACTCTGGCCGTTACCCACATCGTGCCGCTGCTGGAAAGCGACACGGCACCGCTACAACGCCCACCTGCGTTGCACGCTTGTCAGCGCTAGCAGCGCCACCTCAGGGATGCTGCAACTTCCTGTGTGCTGCACCGAAGACGCCACTGCTGCTTCCAGCCGCCGCGCAGATTAGGCACTGCAGTCGGGAGCTCTCTGCTGCAACTAAAGCACCGCAACTGATCCGCAGCCGTTGCACGCTCCAGGCGCTGCCACCGCCCCCGCAGCGCACTCGCATCGACATCCCGATACACGCCGCCCTACCCGCCCCCACGTCATCTCCGGATTGCCCTGCGCGCCAGACAAGCGCACCCTGCCGCAACGCTTGCTCACCAGGATTCGGCACCGATGACCACTTCCGACTCGCTCACCTCGCAACTTGCCGCGCAGTTGCAGGGCCCGCAGCTGCAGCAGCTCGCCAGCCGCCTCGGCATCGCACCGGAGCAGGCGCAATCGGCGGTGCAGACCGCTCTGCCCTTACTGATGGGCGCGATGGGCCGCAACAGCCAGCAGGCCGGCGGCACGCAGGTGCTGGCCAGCGCATTGCATCGCGACCATACCGCCGCACCAGATCTCGGCAGCCTGTTGGGCTCGCTGCTGGGCGGCTCGGCCAGCGGCGCGCAGGCCAATGGCGCCGGCATCGTCGGTCACCTGTTCGGCGACAAGGCGCCACAGGCTGCCGCGGGCCTGGGCCAAGCCACCGGCCTGGAACCCAGCAAGGCCAGCCAGCTGCTGCAGCTGCTGGCGCCCATCGTGATGGCATATCTGGCCAAGCGCTTCCTGGGCGGCGGCACGGCCGACACCAGCCAGCTGGGCAACGCGTTGGCGCAGGAACAGAGCCATGTACGCAACCACAGCAGCGTCGGCGGCCTGCTCGGCAGCGTGCTGGACCAGGATGGCGACGGCCAGCTCGGCCTGGGCGATGTGATGAAGCTGGGCGGCAGCCTGTTCGGCAAGCGCTGACGCCGCCGACCCCTGGGCACCCACGTCCTATCGATAGCGTGACGCTATCGATATGGTTGGATAATTCGAATTCAACTAATGATCGGCGTTGTATATCGTGTGCCCACACCCGTGTTGAGCCCGCCACCAATGCAGCCGCTGTCGTCCACACCCGCCGTCGTACAGCGCCCATCGGCCGCAGCCCCGCCCTGACGCACCCGCGTCACCAACGTCGCCCAGATTCGCTTCACCACCGCCGCAGTCTTTCCACCAGCGCGCGCCCTCCGGCACGCAGCTCCCTACGTGCAGCCGCACCCAGGTAAATGCCATGACTACCGAAGCAAAGTGCCCCTTCAACCACAGCGTCGTCGGCGCCGGCACCACCAATCCCGATTGGTGGCCCAAGCAACTGCGTGTGGACCTGCTCAACCAGCACTCGACCCGCTCCAATCCGCTGGCGGCTTCTTTTAACTACGCAGAGGCCTTCAAGCGTCTGGACCTGCAGGCGCTCAAGCAGGAGCTGCGCGCGTTGATGACCGATTCGCAGGACTGGTGGCCGGCCGACTTCGGGCATTACGGCCCGCTGTTCGTGCGTATGGCCTGGCACAGCGCCGGCACCTACCGCACCGGTGACGGCCGCGGGGGCGGCGGCCGCGGGCAACAGCGCTTCGCGCCACTCAACAGCTGGCCGGACAACGTCAGCCTGGACAAGGCACGCCGCCTGCTGTGGCCGATCAAGCAAAAGTACGGGCAGGCGATTTCCTGGGCCGACCTGATGATCCTCACCGGCAACGTCGCGCTCGAATCGATGGGCTTCAAGACCTTCGGCTTTGCCGGCGGCCGCGAAGACACCTGGGAGCCGGACCAGGACCTGTATTGGGGCCGCGAAACCAAGTGGCTGGGTGGCGATGACCGCTACGCGCACGGCTCGCCGGGCGTGGACCAGGCGCATGGCGTGCTGGTCAAGGACGACGACAGCGAAGTGCAGCACACCCGCGATCTGGAAAACCCGTTGGCTGCCGTGCAGATGGGCCTGATCTACGTCAACCCGGAAGGCCCGGACGGCAATCCCGACCCGCTGCTGGCGGCCAAGGACATCCGCGACACCTTCGGCCGCATGGCCATGAACGACGAAGAGACCGTGGCGCTGATCGCCGGCGGCCACACCTTCGGCAAGACCCACGGTGCTGCCGATGCGGCGCACGTGGCGGCCGAGCCGGAAGCCAGCGACCTGGAAAGCCAGGGCCTGGGCTGGCACAACAGCTTCGGCAGCGGCAAGGGCGGCGACACCATCACCAGCGGCCTGGAAGTGACCTGGACCACCACCCCGGCGCAGTGGAGCAACGACTTTTTCGACCACCTGTTCGGCTTCGAGTGGGAGCTGAGCAAGAGCCCGGCCGGTGCGCACCAGTGGGTGGCCAAGAACGCCCAGGCCATCATTCCCGATGCGCACGACGCCTCCAAAAAGCGTTTGCCAACGATGCTCACCACCGACCTGGCACTGCGCATCGATCCGGCGTACGAGGCCATCTCGCGCCGCTTCCACGCCAACCCGGACCAGTTCGCCGATGCCTTCGCGCGCGCCTGGTTCAAGCTCACCCACCGCGACATGGGCCCGCGCGCGCGCTATCTCGGCGCGGATGTGCCGGCCGAAGAATTGCTGTGGCAGGACCCGATCCCGGCCTTAAACCATGCGCTGATCGATGCGCAGGACGCTGCCGCGCTCAAGCAGACCGTGCTGAGCTCCGGCCTGAGCGTTGCGCAACTGGTTGCCACTGCCTGGGCCTCGGCGTCCAGCTTCCGTGGCTCGGACAAGCGCGGCGGTGCCAATGGTGCGCGCATTCGTCTGGCCCCGCAGAAGGACTGGGCCTCCAACGAGCCTGCGCAGCTGGCCCAGGTGCTGGCCACGCTGGAGCGTATCCAGGCCGACTTCAATGCACGCCAGTCCGGTGGCAAGCAGATCTCGCTGGCCGACCTGATCGTGCTGGGCGGCAATGCCGCAGTCGAACAGGCCGCGCACGCCGCCGGCCACGCGGTCACCGTGCCGTTCGCCCCCGGCCGCATGGATGCCTCGCAAGCGCAGACCGACGTGGAATCGTTCGCAGTGCTCGAGCCGGTAGCCGATGGCTTCCGCAACTACGCCAAGGCCCGCTACGCGGTGTCTGCCGAAGCGCTGCTGATCGACAAGGCCCAGTTGCTGACCCTCACCGCACCGGAAATGACCGTGCTGGTCGGCGGCCTGCGCGTGCTCGGCGCCAACACCGGGCAGTCGCACAATGGCGTCTTCACCACCCGTCCGGGCGTGTTGAGCAACGACTTCTTCGCCAACCTGCTCGACATGCGCACCGAGTGGAAAGCCACGTCCGAGACCAAGGAAACCTACGAAGGCCGCGACCGTGCCACCGGTGAGCACAAGTGGACCGGCACACGCGTGGATCTGGTGTTTGGTTCCAACTCGATCCTGCGCGCGGTGGCCGAGGTCTATGCCAGCGCAGACGCACAGGAGAAGTTTGTGCAGGACTTCGTGGCCGCGTGGACCAAGGTGATGCAGCTGGACCGTTTCGACCTGGCCTGAGTGAAGCGCAGCACGCGCTTGCTGCGCGCGCTGTCATGGCCGAGCGCGATTGCTGCCACACGCGATGTCACTGCAGTAACGCAAACGCCCCGGTTCGCCGGGGCGTTTGCGTATGCGGCATTGCGCGCGATTGTGCTGTGGCCGCGATATGGCGTTACGTGCAGCATGGCGCATGCGGCATTGACGCTATGTGGGTGTTGCGTCGTACGGCCGATAGAGCGTTTAGACGCCAGGACTCTGCGTCGTACGGCCGAGTGATCAAGTCATGAGATGCGCCGCGCTTCATGCAACTCCGCCGCACGATCACCGGCCCTACATCCGCAACCGCAACCGCAACGCTACGACGCGTCGATATCACCCAGCGCGGTGATCAAGCGACGTGCGCGTTTATCCGGCTTGCCATCGGGCGGGCGATACCCGGTGCGCTCGGCGGCACGTTGCAACCGCCACTGCGCGCGCGCTTCGCGCGACGCCTCGGTTTCCGTGTAGAGCGCCTGCGCCACCGGCGCCGGGCCGCGCACCTCGCTCAGGGCCGCCACGGTGATCTCGAAAATTTCGCCGCCGCGGTCGATCCGCAGCTGCTCGCCGGTGCGCACTGCACGCGACGGTTTAGGACGCTGACCGGCCACATCCACCTTGCCGGTATCCACGGCATGCTTGGCCAGGCTGCGCGTCTTGAAAAAGCGCGCCGCCCAGAGCCAGACATCCAGCCTGACCGTGACCGCTGATTCCACCTGTAGAGTCATCGCGTTGTGCTTGTCGTATCTGTTGAGGGGCTGCCGCAGCGCTCCGTCCTTTCGAAACTGCCGGGGGACAGGCAACGATCTGCCGCGATTTCCGATATTTGGGCCGGGCCCAGGGAACTCAAGCAAGGCCAGCCAGCGCGCAATGGCGTGCACGGGGCAGTGCCTGAACGCTTCGGTGTTGTGCTGGCTGCATGTGGCGTTACGGGCGCGCGCACGCAGTACTCGCAACGCACCCAGTGCACCGGAAGCCCGCAATTAAAGTCGCTGCGGCGCGCCTGGTGCCTTTACGCAAACTGCCGCCGCGCACAGGCATCAGCAATCCTGGACCGTCCCTGCCAAGCCTTCAAGAAAAACTCCGGTAGTCACCGTCGTGCCCGCAGGCACTGCGCCGATCCCGGTGAGCACACGCAGCCGTCGCAGCTCAGCCGGAGCCACACCAACTTTCAGCGCGTATTTCCTCCGAACCGCAACGCAGCGCCGCTACCGCGCATGCATGCCGCACACCCGCAATGCTAGTGTGCGCAGCTTCCGCACATGGCTGGCCTGCGATGCCCAAATCCGCCGTATTGACCGAGGGACCGATCGGCAAGAACCTGCTGCTGTTCGCGTTGCCGATCCTGGCAGGCAACATCGCCCAGTCGCTCAACGGCTCGATCAATGCGATCTGGATCGGCCGCTATCTCGGCGAAGCCGCGCTCACTGCGGCGGCCAACGCCAACAGCATCATGTTCTTTCTGATCGGCTCGGTATTCGGCATCGGCATGGCCGCCACCATCCTGATCGGCCAGGCCATGGGCGCGCGCGACATCGCCCAGGCACGCAAGGTCATGGGCACCAGCGCCACGTTCTTTGGCGGGTTGTCGGCACTGATCGCCGTCGCCGGCTGGTGGCTGGCGCCACACCTGCTTGCCGCGATGGGCACGCCACCGGCCTCGCTGGCGCTGGCCGAGGATTACCTGCGGGTGATCTTCGTGGCCATGCCCACCATCTACCTGTTCGCGTTCCTGTCGGCGGCCCTGCGCGGCACCGGCGATGCACGCACGCCGTTTCGCTTCCTGCTGCTCTCGGTGGTGCTGGACATCGTGTTCAACCCGCTGCTGATCTTCGGCGTTGGCCCCTTTCCGCAGCTAGGCATCGCCGGCGCGGCCTGGGCCACGGTGCTGGCGCAGTCGGTGGCGCTGGCGGGGCTGCTGCTGTATCTGCGCAGCCGTGGCCACGTGCTGTGGCTGGGACGGCGCGACCTGGCGCTGTTCCGCATCGATCCCGCCATCCTGCGTGCGCTGGTGGGCAAAGGCGTGCCGATGGGATTGCAGATGGTGCTGATCTCGCTGGCCATGATCGCGATGCTGACGCTGGTCAACGGCTTCGGCACCGATACCGCTGCCGCCTATGGCGCAGCCCTGCAACTGTGGAACTACGTGCAGATGCCGGCGATGGCGCTCGGCGCGGCCTGCTCGACGATGGCCGCGCAGAATGTCGGCGCCGGCCTGTGGGCGCGCGTGGATGCCACCGCACGCACCGGTGTGGCCGCCAATTTCCTGATGACCGGCCTGCTCATCGCACCGCTGATCCTGTTCGACCGCTGGACGCTGGCATTGTTCCTGCCCAGCGACAGCCCGGCGCTGGAGATCGCGCGCCACCTCAATCACATTTCGATCTGGTCGTTCCTGCTGTTCGGCGTGACCTTCGTGGTTTCCGGCGTAGTGCGTGCCACCGGCGCGGTGATCCCGCCACTGCTGATCCTGGCGTTCGCGCTGTGGGGCGTCCGCGTGCCGCTGGCCAACCTGCTGCTGCCGCACCTGGGCGCGGACGCGGTGTGGTGGAGCTTTCCGATCAGCTCGGCCTGCTCGATGCTGCTGTCGCTGGCGTACTACCGCTGGGGTGGCTGGCGCAAGGCCCGCATGCTGGCAACACCGGCGCATCCCTCCGAACTGGCATCGGCAGCGGAAGTGCCGGCCCACCCGGCCGCCCCGATTGCCGACCCCGCCCCACTGACCGAGCCGCCTGCAGCGCAGCCGCGCTGATCGTTTAGCGAAGTTGCTGCTTACGATGCGTTGCAGACCGATCGAGCAATGCAATGCGATGCGCGAAGTGCTGTACCGCCGTGACCGACGCAATGAAACGCCAACGGCAACGTGCGTAAAAAAACCGCGATGGCCGCACGTGGCAACACAGCCGGCACCGGCGCAGCAAATGACGGACGGCGCTGCTCCGTAAAAGATGGCTAAATGCCGAAAGACGACGCGCGCATCACGCCAGCGGATCCTGCCACCTGTCATTCGGTCACCTGCTCAGTCTGCACATGTGTGCGACGAGACGACTTGGCAGCACTGCACACTAGCGCCGACCGCACGACGCGTGCGCTGCCACCAATGACGCAGTCACGCACTACGCAAGCTTGCGCCCGCAGCAGGGCGAAGACTCAGAGCGACTCACGCTGGGAAGAATGCGTGACACGTCGCGCGTGTTGAATGCATCGGTGCAACGACAGCTGCGCTGCAGGGTTGAACCACATGCAGTGCACCGACCAGCGTCTGCGCCAGTATCGCTACTGTCCGACAGAAACCGCATCGCGTGCCCTAACTGCATCGATGCAACGACAGTTGCGCTGCAACGTTGGACTACCCGTCCACTGCACAGCGCGTGCGACACGCATAGCTACCACTCGACACGAAACGAGCGTGTGCATCAGCGCAAGGACAGCTGAGCCGCACTGTTGAACCAGACTCGCTGCACTGCCCAACCCTGCTGCGGCATCGCTACCAGCCGACAGCAAACGCGTCGCGTGCTCTGATTGCATCGATGCGTTGCCAACTGCGCGCTGCAGCGTTCAACCACACGTGCTGCACTGCCAAGCGCCTGCGGCAAATCGCTACTGCCCGACAGCAAATGCATCGTGTGCTCTCACTGCATCAATGCATCGACAGTTGCGCTGCAATGTCGAACCAACCCGCCGGACTGCCTAACGTACGAAAGCCTCGCCACGACTCGACAACAAACCGGCACGCCACACCAGTCATTGCCATCGCATTGCTTACCGCCTTGCAGGCAGCCAAACGCCAAAACGCAAACAGCCGCCCAAAGGCGGCTGTTTGGCAGTGGCGGGACAAGCCCGCCAATGTGACTTACTCGGCCTTGGCAGCAGCCTGGCGAGCAGCCTTGGCCTGCGCAGCGGCAGCCAGGTCTTCCTTGATGCGGGCAGCCTTGCCTTCCAGACCACGCAGGTAGTAAAGCTTGCCGGCGCGGACCTTACCGCGACGCTTCACTTCGACCGAGTCGATGATGGCGCTGTGGGTCTGGAACACGCGCTCGACGCCGAAGCCGTGCGAGATCTTGCGGACGGTGAACGCGGAGTTCAGGCCAGCATTCTTGGTACCGATCACGACACCCTCATAGGCCTGCACGCGCTCGCGGTTGCCTTCTTTCACCTTGACGTTCACCACGACGGTGTCGCCCTGGTTGAACTCCGGCAGCTGGCGCTGGATCTGGGCGGCTTCGAAGTCAGCCAGGATGGTCTTGTTGAGTTTGCTCATGATGGGCACCGCGTGTCTGGTGATATTGGACCGGCAGTCGCCGCACGGCGATTGCTCGAGGTTCGTGGCAGGGCCAGACGCAAGGCTGGCCAGCAAGCCGCATATTATACCCCTATCTGTTTCGCTAGAGCTAGGGGTGAGCCCTTATTTCTCGTCGCCCGGGGCAAGTTCGCGACGGAACTCTTCCAGCAGACGTCGATCCTGCTTGTCCAACGTGGCCTCGTCGAGCAACTCCGGCCGACGCAGCCAGGTCCGGCCCAACGATTGCTGCCGCCGCCAGCGCGCAATGGCACCGTGGTTGCCCGACCGCAGCACCTCCGGCACATCACCCCAGGCATGGCTGGATGGATGGCTGTAGTGCGGGCAGTCCAGCAGCCCCTGCGGGCCTTCGAAACTGTCCTGGGCTGCGGATTCGGCATCGTTCAACACGCCGTCCTGCAACCGGGTCACCACATCCACCAGTACCGCCGCACCGAGCTCGCCACCGGACAATACGTAGTCGCCGATGGAGATTTCCATGTCCACGGCCTGGTCGAGAAAGCGCTCGTCGACACCTTCATAGCGCCCGCACAGCAGCACCATCCGCGGCAACTGGGCCAGCTCGCGCGCCAGTGGCTGGGTCAGCGGACGCCCTTGCGGGCTGAGGTAGATCACCGGTGCCGGCCGCGCATCGGCGGCTTTCGCCGCTTCCAGGCAGGCCCGCAACGGCTCGATCAACATCACCATGCCCGGGCCGCCACCGAAGGGACGGTCGTCCACCCGGCGGTAATTGCCCTGCGCATGGTCGCGCGGATTCCAACCCTGCAATTCGAGCAGCCCACGTTCCTGCGCCCGCCCGACCACGCCGAACGCCGCGCATTGCGCGATGAACTCGGGGAACAGGCTGATGACGTCGATGCGCACTGGGGAATCGGGACCGGGGAATGGGGAGAGCAAGAGCGGAGCCGAAGCACCGCTTCGATCAGAAATCCGGATCCCAGTCGACCACGATCAGGTTGGCCTCGAAATCCACCGACTTGACGTACTCCGGCAACACAAACGGGATCATCCGCTCGCGATCACCGCGCACCACCACCACATCGTTGGACCCGGTTGAGAACAGATGCGAGACCGCGCCGAGCTTGATGCCCTCCACGGTTTCCACCTGCAAGCCTTCCAGATCCACCCAGTAATACTCATCGGGCTTGGGCGGCGGCAGCGCACTGCGGGCCACATAGATCTCGGTCCCGTGCATGGCTTCGACGGTGTCGCGGTCGGTGATGTCGGGGAACACCGCAATCAGGTTCTTGCCCTGATCGCGCCCACGGACCCCACTGAGCACCGACTCCTGACCCGACGGCGTGCGCACGATCCACGGCTGATAGCGGAAGATCGCACTGCGCGGCTCGGTCCAGGATTCGAGCTTGAGCTCGCCCTTGACACCAAAAGCGCCGACAATCCTGCCTAACAGGATGCGGCGCTCGGTCGGCTTCATCTGTGTCGACTCTGGGCCAGGCAGCGATGCCCGGCCCTCAAGATCAGGCCGCAGCGGCCTGGGACTTGGAGGCTTCGCGATACAGGTTACGCACCTTGTCGGTCAGCTGTGCGCCCTGGCCGACCCAATGGTCGACGCGTGCAACGTCCAGCACGACGCGCGGCTCGGCGCCCTGCGCAACGGGGTTGTAGTAACCCAGACGCTCGATGTTGCGGCCGTCGCGCGCGCTGCGCACGTCGGTCACGATGATGTGGTAGAACGGACGCTTCTTGGCGCCGCCGCGGGTCAGTCGAATCTTGACCATGGTGTGTAGTCCTAAGTTGCCCAGTCGCCAGGGTGGCGCGGTAAGCCGGCGATTATAGCGGGGCCCGGCGGCGAAGCCAACCCACCGGCCGCCAGCGCCTGTCATCGCTCAAATCGCTTGCCAGGGCTGGGTCTGCAGGGCCTGGGCCAGGAGCGGCAGTTGCGCGGTATGCGGACCCCAGCGGGCCGGCCCCATCGCCACGATCGCCTGCTGCCCCCGCGCATTACAGGCAAATGCCCCATCAAACCGGTCCAGTTCGTCCAGCGGTACTGGCCGACGGATCTGGCTGACTCCCAGCGCCTCCAGCCCGGCCTGCAGCAGCCGTTGGCGGGTGCCCAGCAAGGCCGGGCCCTGCGGCCAGACCACGCCGCCGCGTTCCCACAGGCCAAGATTCCAGAACGCACCTTCCAGCACCCTGCCCTGCGGGTCCTGCAGCACCACGTCGTCGTGATCGGCGTTGATTGCCAGCCGCCGCAGGTGCAGCAGCGGGAACGTGCCGACATGCTTGAGCTCAGGCTGCTCACGGACGTAGGGGGTCACCTGCACCCGCAGCCCGGTGTCGGGCATGTCCAGCGGCGGCGAGACCGCCATCAGCACGTCCAGCGCCACCTCGCGCAGCGGGTTGCGGAAGTCGTACTCCTGCGCGAACACGGTAATCCGCACACTGGCGTCGGCCATGGCAGAGGCCTGCAGGGCCGTCTGTAGCTGCGCACGCACCTGCGCGGGAGTGAGTTCCTGTCCGAACAATGCACGGCTGCCCTCCTGCAGCCGCTGCAGATGCAGCTCCAGGCCCTGGGTGGCGCCGCCACGCACCTGCAACGAGGTGAAGTGGCCGTAGTTGACCAGCGCCGCGGCGCCGAGCTGGGCCGCGGTAGCAGGCGCGCCGTTGCAGAAGATCACCGGCACACGCGTGCCTGTGCCTGGGCCCACCACTGCGTGACGAGGTCGGCGGCCGGCTGCGCGGGCGCCATCCATGCGGACTGCCCGGCCCAGGCCTGCAAGGCGTCAAGGCGATTCTCGCGGGCGGCCGCCTGGCGCATCACCGCCGTCAGCGCGCGCTGTATCGGGTAGGGCGCCGGCGGTGGCGCGTCCACTGCGGCGGCGGCGCGGACGTAAGCCGTGGCGATCGACCGCCCCAGGCGCCCGGAAAATGCACGTGTTGGCCAGGTCTGCTCCGGCTCTGTGGCCGCCAGGGCGTTGGCCCAGGCGCCGGGCAGCGCCGCTTCGGGCGTGCGCAACAAGCCGGTGCCGATCTGCACCGCGCTGGCGCCCAGGGTGAGGGCCGCAGCAATTCCACGTGCATCGGCAATGCCGCCGGCGGCGATGACCGGAATCTCCAGGTGGTCGACCAGACGAGGCAGCAACGCGAACAACCCGGTCATCTGGCGCTCGGCCTGGCTGGCATCGAACGCGCCGCGGTGACCGCCGGCTTCCGCCCCCTGCGCAACCACCGCATCGGCGCCCGCAGCCTGCGCCGCGCGTGCCTCCTCCAATGTGGTGGCGCAGGCGAACCAGGCGATGCCGGCGGATTTCAGGCGGCTGACCTGATCGGGCCGGAACACGCCCATGATCGAGGAGGCCACTGCCGGGCGGGCCTCCACCAATGCATCGAACTGCGCATCGAAACCGGCCGGGGTGGCATCGCCGGCATCGGCCGCCACCGCCGGGCCCCACTGCTCCAGAAATGCACGCATGCGCGCTTCGGCATCGGCGTCGCGGTCGGGCGCCGGATCGGGGATCCACAGATTGATCTGCGCAGGCCCGTCACTGGCCTGCCGGAAGGCCTGCACCCAGGCCACGATGTCCTGCGGTTGCGAGAGCACCGCGCCCATCGCGCCCATGCCGCCCGCCGCGGCCACCGCAGCCGACAACGGCACCGGGCAGGCGCCGGCCATCGGGCTGAGCAGGATCGGCACGCGCAGCCCGAAGCGCTGACAGAACGCGGCTACGTGCGCATAGGGACCGTCTGTCGCCAGGGTCGCGGCGGCCATGTCAGTGCGCGCCTTCCAGCAAGTGCACGATCCTGGGCCACTGCATCTGCCGTGCCAGGTCCAGCGCGGTCTTGCCGCTCGGAGTGCGCAAGGTGGGGTCGGCCCCATGCTGCAGCAGCAAGGCGACTGGCTGGTAATTGCCCGCAAGCGCATCGCGCTGCAACAGCGTCCAACCTGCGTCATCGCGCAGTTGCACCATCTCCGGCTGATCGCGAAGGCCTTCGTCGAACTTGGGGCCCATGTTCTCGCTCATCGGATGCTCCTGTTGCAGCGGATCTTCGATCCCCGGCGCAACAGGCGTGCCCTTGCCGCCGAACATCTTGTCGAACAGGCCCGGTTTGCGCGCCGCGGCCTGTGCCGGCACCAGCCGCACCGCGCCGGGCTCACCGAAATCCAGGCCCCAGGCGGCATCGTGCTCGGCGCGCTCGTCCGGCGCCATGCCACGCCGCATGGCATCGATGGTGTGGCCGCCGTAGACCTTGCCGTCGACCACGTACATCCAGTCTTCCAGATCCGCGAACGGCGCCGACACCGCGTCGCCGGCTGTGAGCGCTTCGATCCATTCCGGTTCGTTGAGCAGGCTGCCGGAGATCTGCTCGCCGTCGAAGTGCACATCGGAGATCCACATGTGCTCATGCGTTGGCGCAGCGTGCACTTCCTGCGCGGCGCTGTCGGTGGCGAACGGCAGTTTGACTGCGGCCATATCCAGGCCCGGAACGATGCGGCGGTATTCCCAGGACAACTCACGCCAGAAGAATTTGAACGTGTGGCGCGCGGCGACATAGCCCGCCTGCAACGCGGCATCCTGGTTGTCTGCGAAATACATCCGGGTATCGCTCATCTGCTGGCGCTCCTGCCAAGAAAGAGGCAACACGCTACTGCAGCCATGCAGCGAGGGCAACGCGTGCACGACAGATGTAGCGCAATGCCGCATCCGTGCGCGCATAAGCCAAACCGCTGCTGGAAGGCATCGGCATGCGAAAACGAACCCATCGTGGCGCGGCCCGGCCAGGGAGACATCATGGCCATTGTCCCTGCGCCTGGCGTGCGCTCGCCAAATTCAGAACCGGCGCCCACGCGGCATGGCGCTCAACACCGATCAGTACTGCAACGGCAACGGCAGGACATCCCGATACCAGTCTTCCACCATCACATCGCGCAATGCGAACGCGCGCACGGCCTGCGGACGCTGCACAAACGCGCCCCACAGGCGAATGTCGACAAATGCCGATGAGGGCCGCGTGCGCCACGCCTCCGGACCGAAGAGACGAACTTCCAGGCAATAAAAGCCATCGGCGATACATGTGATCTGCCTGCACGCAGGCGTTGTCGCACTTGCCCACAGATGCTCGAGATCCGGGCCACGGACGAGCTTGAACACACGCAGCTCGCCCTGGGTGCGCCCGGTGCAATTGTCGGGCAAGGGCAGCGGCTGGTCGAAGTATTCGGCGGCCCAGGCGCATTCCAGAGCCAGCACATCGCCCTGGCTCAGTTGGAAAAAATAACGGTGAAGATGCGTATGTTTTTCCCGCCATGACGAGGCGGGATCCGACGCTGCCGTCACGTCCCACGCATCCTGCGCGCTGCCGAATAACAGCACCGACCTGCTTGGCGCCGCAGACACTGTCGTCGTTTCCAATTGCGCATGCGGCAGTACACGCGCTTCGTCTTCGATACGCACTCTTGGCGTGCCGTCATCGCACTGTTCATAACGCAGATGCGAGCCATGCGCGGGCCGCCACGGCAGCGCAAGCCGGTCCGGCTCCGGCACGCACACCCAAAGACTCACCACACCCGGCGAAGGGCCATACGCCTGACCGATGCCGACTGAGTACACGCCGGTTTGCCCGACCGGCACACGCACCTCCCGCGTTGCGAAAACGTCCACCCACTGCGGATGGTTGGCGGCGGGACGCCAGAGATCGCAGCGCCACTGCGCAGGTGCGTCGCCGTCGTTCGGTGCGGGGTGAAATGCGAGCACCAGCGCATCGCCTGCCCGCAGGAAAACATCGACCGTCGTACAGACGTCCTGCCGCGGGTAACGCTCTTCTTCGTAGGCGGCGACGTCGATGATATGGCGCCGCCATTGACGCGGCGTGTCCAGGCCAGGCCGCAGATCAGCGGGCCGCAGCGGCGTGTTCGGCAATGCCGCCAGGCGGATGGTCGACTTCGACTTCGAGTTCGAGTTCGACTTCGCCGGGGTATCGGACACCGCAGCTGCACCCGGCGGTTCACCAGCGACGTTTGCGCGCGCCTCGGCACGTTCATCGATCAGCCCGGCGACCACCACGACCACCACCCAATACACCACCACCGCCAGCAGCACCGTCCAGCCAGTGGTCGACTGCAGCGCCAGCGTGATCGCCAGCGCGAGTTCCAGGCACCGCCTGCCTGCCACGGTACTCATGTGCGCGAGCGCGTGGAACTCAGCGGAACGGCATGCCGCCGCGGCCGCCCATGGCGCCCATCATGCCTTTCATGTTGCGCATCAGGCCCTTCATGCCGCCGCCGGCGAGCTTGCCCATCATCTTTTCCATCTGCTGGTACTGCTTCATCAGCTTGTTGACGTCGGCCGGCTGCATGCCGGAGCCGCGCGCGATGCGGGCGCGGCGCGAGCCGTTGAGCAACGCCGGGTTGCGGCGTTCCTTCTTGGTCATCGAGTTGATGATGGCGATCATGCGCGGCACTTCCTTGCCGGTGACCTGCTGCTTGACGTTGTCCGGGATCTGGCCCATGCCCGGCAGCTTGTCCATCAGCCCATGGATGCCGCCCATGTTCTGCATCTGCTCGAGCTGTTCCTTCATGTCGTTGAGGTCGAACTTCTTGCCCTTGGCGACCTTGGCGGCAAGCTTGGCGGCTTTTTCCTGGTCGACACTGTGCTCGACCTGCTCCACCAGCGACAGCACGTCGCCCATGTCCAGGATGCGGCTGGCCACGCGGTCCGGATGGAACACGTCCAGGCCGTCGGTCTTTTCGCCGGTGCCGACGAACTTGATCGGCTTGCCGGTGATGTAGCGCACGCTCAGCGCCGCACCGCCGCGCGCGTCGCCGTCGGTCTTGGTCAGCACCACGCCGGTCAGCGGCAGTGCCTCACCAAAGGCCTTGGCGGTGTTGGCCGCGTCCTGGCCGGTCATCGCATCGACCACGAACAGGGTTTCGGTGGGATTGACCGCGGCGTGCAGCGCCTTGATCTCGTCCATCATCGCCGCATCGATCGCCAGGCGGCCGGCGGTATCGACCAGCAGCACGTCGGCGAAGGACTTGCGTGCATCGCTGATGGCCGCACGCACGATGTCCACCGGCTTCTGCGAGGCATCGGAGGGGAAGAACAGCACACCGACCTGTTCGGCCAGGGTCTTGAGCTGCTCAATCGCGGCCGGGCGATAGACGTCGGCCGAGACCACCATGACCTTCTTCTTGCGCTTTTCCTTCATGTGCTTGGCGAGCTTGCCCACGGTGGTGGTCTTGCCCGCACCCTGCAGGCCCGCCATCAGGATGATGGCCGGCGCCGGCACATTGAGGTTGAGGTCGGCAGCGGCGGCGCCCATGACGGCGGTGAGCTCGTCGCGCACGATCTTGATCAGCGCCTGGCCCGGGGTCAGCGACTTGAGCACTTCCTGGCCTACTGCACGCACCTTGATGCGTTCGATCAGGGCCTGTACCACCGGCAGCGCGACGTCGGCCTCCAGCAGCGCAATGCGCACCTCACGGGTGGCTTCGCGGATGTTCTCCTCGGTCAGGCGGCCACGGCCACGCAGGCGCTCCATGGTGCCGGAGAGACGTTGGGTAAGGGACTCGAACATGCGCAAGGGACCGCGTAAGGGGAAACGGGTGCCGATTATAGCGGCACCGGCTGACGGCCTGCCCCGGCCAGCGCCGCTACCCCGGACCAGCGCCCCTGTCCTGCCCGACATGGTCAGCTCGCCCAGGCCGCCCGCGTCGCCGCCAGCCCGACCAGCGCCAGGTCGATGCCCGGCCCCACGAGTGCTCGCTGCCAGCCCCTCAACTCGCGCGACCCACAGCTGCTGCTTCACGAATCCCGATTCCCGAATCCCGGCCCCACCAATATGCGAAACTTCAACGATGACAATCGTTCTCATCGCCTTTGCCCTGTACCTGCTGGCCGCCGGACTGCTCACCCGCGCCGTACTGCGCGATGGCAACCAGTCGCCCGCGCGCTGGCTGCTGCCGGCCCTGGCGGCCGTGGCACTGCATGCCGGCTATCACGTGCTGGTGGCGTTTCGCACTGCGGGCGGGCCGGACATGCACTTCTTCGCCGCACTGTCGCTGACCGGGCTGGGCATGGCCGGACTGACCGCGGTGTTTGGCGGACGCGGGCGCATGGCAGCGGTGGGCGTAGTGGTGTTTCCGCTGGCGGCAATCCTGCTGGCCTGTTACCACGGCTACGGCCACGAACCCAGCGCGGATCTGGGCTGGCGGCTGGAACTGCATGCCTGGATGGCGCTGCTGGCCTACGCCACGCTGGGGATCGCCGCGTTGCTGGCGATCATGCTGTGGCTGCAGGAGCGTGCGCTGCGCCGGCGCGACTTCCACACCTGGCTGCGGGCGCTGCCGCCATTGACTGAGCTGGAAACGCTGCTGTTCCGCACGATCACGGTGGGCTTCATTTTGCTCACCCTGACCTTGCTGACCGGCCTGCTGTTCGTGCAGGACTTCCTGGCCCAGCGGCTGCTGCACAAGACCGTGCTGAGCATCCTGTCGTGGATCGTATTCGGCGCGCTGCTGATCGGCCGCTGGCGCAACGGCTGGCGCGGCACCAAGGCGGTGCATTGGACGCTGACCGCCATGGCCTTGCTGGTGCTGTCGTTCTTCGGCAGCAAGTTCGTGATTGAACTGGTGCTGGGGCCGCGCGGCGGCTGAGGGTGGGCCAGGCGGTGGCGCGATGCGGCGATATTGGAGGCGTAAGCGCCTATCCATTGCTCGCGATTGATCAGGCACGCCAGCCTGCAGTGTTAGCGATCACTAAGGCCGGTGTTACCGGCCGTGTACGCTCGCTGCGCTGAGACGCATTGCGGCCGCCGAGGTGGCTGCAGTTACAGCCACGACCAGCAACGCGCCGCTACCTCACCGCCACGCCGGGCGTCATCGACGCACGCGCCGGACGATCTCGTCTGCAGGAGCAGCCCAGCGACCACCCTCACGCATTCAGCGCAGCGATCACCGACGTCCACGGCTGCTCCGGCCCGGGGGCCGCAAAGTGGTAGGCAATGCGCCGCCGATATACCTGGCCCGGGCGCAGGATCGCCGACGGGAACGCTGGCTGATTGGGCGCATCCGGATAGTCCTGCGGTTCCAGGCAGACGCCACGGCCCAGGCCGGGATGGTGGCTATCCAGATGCTGGCCTTCGTACAGCTGTACCGCCGGCGCATCGCTGGTGATGCGCAGCGCGACGCCGCTCTGCGGGGAGTACAGCTCGGCGATGCAGTCGTTGTGCGCGTCCTTCGCCAGCACCAGGCACTGGTCGTAGCCCTTGCCGAGCACCACCTGCGGATGCGCAGGGTCGATGCGCTCGGCCAGCGCAGCAGGCGTGCGGAAATCGAAGGGCGTCCCCGCGACCGAGGCAATTTCGCCGGTCGGAATCGATTCGGCATCCACGGGCAGATAGCGCTCCGCAGGCACGCGCAATACCTGCGAGGCCGCGCGTGTCTGCGGGTCACCGGACAGATTGAAATACGGGTGATGGGTGAGGTTCAACGGCGTGGGGGCATCGCACTGCGCTTCGAAATCCAGATGCAGGCGATTGCCCTGCACCTGCAGCTGCGCGCGTACCTGCAAGGTGCCGGGGTAGCCTTCCTCGCCATCGGGCGAGGTGTAGCCGAGCACCACCCGGTTCGGCGCCTGCTCCAGCACCTCCCACACGCGCCGCCCGAAGCCATGCAGCCCCCCATGTAGCTGATTGCGCCCTTCGTTGGCGGCGAGCACATGGGTCACGCCGTCCAGGGTGTAGCGGGCGCCAGCGATGCGGTTGCCGAAGCGGCCGACCAGGATGTTGAGGCTGTCGTTGTCGGCGGCGTAGGCGGGCAGATCGGGCAGTGTCAGCACCAGCGGCACGCGGCCTTGCGGGGTGGTCAGTTCCAGCGCGTGCAGGATGCCGCCGTAGGTGAGCACTTCCGCTTCCAGGTCGCCATCGCCACGCAAGCGCAGCGCATGCACCTGGACACCGTCCGCCAAGGTTCCGAACACTCGCTGCATGAAGACACCCGCCGATGAAGTGAGCGGCGAGCATAGCGGCGCCACCGGCCCGGCACCATGGCGCGGCGCACATCCTGGCGATGCGGTGCCACCTGGTACGCCACCCCGCACTCGCACGCGGCAGAGCCTGCCAGCCAGCAGATGTGGCAGTAAGCAACGTGGCCTGCGGCGCAGACAGGCGAGGCCGCACGCACTAGGCTTGCAGCGCGCCAGCGCTCGCCGACGCACCGCCCCCGCACTTGCCCTCGCCCATTCCTCGACAGGAGCAGCACACCGATGCAGTGGATTTCCAACACCTTGCGGCAACCGCGTTCATGGCTGTTGCCGGCCGTGCTGATCGCACTGACCGTGAGCGGTAGTGGCGCGCAGGCGGCCGATGTGCAGGTGCGCGGCACGCTGCAGGTAGAGAAGCCAGGCGCGCAGGTGTCGCGGCATCTGTTCGGGCAGTTCGCCGAGCACCTGGGCACCGGCGTGTATGGCGGTCTCTGGGTTGGACCGGAGTCTTCCATTCCCAACACGCGCGGCTATCGCAACGACGTGCTGGCGGCACTGAAGGCGATTGCGGTGCCGAATATCCGCTGGCCCGGCGGCTGCTTCGCCGATGAGTACCACTGGCGCGATGGCATCGGCGCGCCCGGCAAACGCCCGATCAGCGTCAACACGCACTGGGGCGGCGTGGAAGAGTCCAACCGCTTCGGCACGCACGAATTCATGGACTTCACCGAGCTGCTGGGCACCGACGCGTACGTGGCGGGCAATGTCGGTAATGCCGCGCCGGACGAAATTGCACAGTGGGTGGAATACATGACCGCCGGCACGCGCTCCAGCCTGGCGGAGCAACGTCGCGCCAACGGCCGCCAGGCACCGTGGAAGGTGCCGTTCTTCGGCGTCGGCAATGAGTTGTGGGGCTGTGGCGGCAACATGCGGGTGGAGTACGCCGCCGATGTGTATCGGCGCTACCAGACCTTCGTCAAGGCGCCGTCCGACCAGAAAATCCTGAAGATTGCGCCCGGCCCCAACAACGACGATTACCACTGGACCGAGGTAATGATGCGCGAGGCGGGCACGCTCATGGATGGCCTGAGCCTGCATTACTACACCGTGCCTGGCGGCTGGCCGCCGCGCGCCTCCTCCACCGACTTCGACGAAGCAGCCTGGATCGAGACGCTGTCGCGCACGCTGGTGATGGACGAGCTGATCACCAAGCACAGCGCGATCATGGACCGCTACGACCCGGCCAAGAAAGTGGCGTTGGTGGTGGACGAATGGGGCACCTGGTACGCCGGCCTGCCTGGCGCCAACCCGGGCTTTTTGCACCAGCAGAACAGCCTGCGCGATGCGCTGGTGGCAGCGTTGAACATCGACATCTTCAGTGCGCATGCCGATCGCGTGCGCATGGCCAATATCGCGCAGATGATCAATGTGCTGCAGGCGATGATCCTGACCGATGGCGACCGGATGGTGCTGACCCCGACCTATCACGTATTTGCGATGTACAAGCCGTTCCAGGATGCCACCCACCTGCCACTGCAATTGCAGCCCCCCGACTATCGGCATGGCGACATCCACGTGCCCGCCGTGCATGGCTCGGCGGTCAAGGCCAAGGATGGGCATGTGTATGTGGCGCTCACCAATCTGGATGCCAACAGCCCGGCCACGGTCAGCGTGGCGGTGGACGGGGTCAGCGTGCGCGGCGTGGAGGGGCAACTGCTCACCGCACCGACGATCACCGCGCACAACACCTTCGCTGCGCCCCGCACCGTGCAACCAACCGCCTTCACCGGCGCGCGGATTCAGGGCAACACGCTGCAGGTGGCGCTGCCGGCACGGGCGATCGTGATGCTCAAGCTACGTTAACGCGGCGACCATGCGCGGGCGCCGCATACGGCGCTGTGGATGATGCCGCCACGCTGCCATCGCGCCTGCACACTGCACCGCGTGCGCGATGGCGGCATGGCGGCATGGCGGCATGGCGTGTGTTCTCAAATGCATGGTGTGTGCGCAGGGCTGCTGATCAGCGCGCATCGCTCTTTGACGACTGTGTGAACTCGTCCGCGTCGGTCGGGCGCGCAGCTGTCTCGCGTAACGCGGGGAGCGAAATCCGCCAGTCGTCCGGCAGCCGCTCCAGCACGTGCTCCATGAAAGCACGCACCTTGGGGGTGAAGTCGTGTCGGTCTGCCACGCACAGGTACAGCCGCAACGGCTCCAGCGCGAATGGCGTGGCCGTGCCGCCAGTGCGAGCAACGAACAACGGCTGCAGTTGTCCGCGTAGCAGATACGGCTGCACCACGAACGCGCCCAGGCGTGTGATGCCGCCGCCAGCCGCGGCCATGGCGGCCAGTGCGTCGACATCGTCGCTGACCAGCGCACGGCCGAGGTCGGGCTGAAAGCGCACGCCATCGCGGATGAAATTCCAGCGCAGGTAGCGCCCATCCACCGGGTAACGCAGCAGCAGGCAGTCGTGATATTTCAGCTCGTCCGGCGCCTGCGGCGCGCCGCAGCGCTGCAGGTACGCCGGCGCTGCGCATACCACGAACGGCACATTGGCGATGTGGCGCGCCACCAGGCCGTCCTCGAGCTGGGCTTCGATGCGCAGGCTCACATCCACGCTTTCCTGCGCGTGTTGCACCACCCGGTCGGTGCACAGCAGTTCGATCTCCAACCGCGGGTAGCGCTGCCGCAGTGACGGCAACATCGGTGCCAGCACATGCCGCGCGAAGGCGGCGGTGCTGGCCACGCGCAGGCGGCCGGCCGGGGCCTGCTGCGGGCCAGCCACCAGTTGCCGCGCGCGCTCCAGGTCGCGTTCGATCTGCCGCACCTGCTCCACGTACAGCGCGCCGCGCTCGGTCAGTGCCAGGCTGCGCGTGGTCCGGTGCAGCAGGCGCACACCCAGGTGTTGCTCCAGGCGCGCGATGTTCTGGCTCACCGCGGCCGGGCTCACACCCAGGCGCTTGGCGCCGCCGGCGATGCTGCCGGCATCCACCGTGCTGACGAAACTACGAATGGACTGAAGAATGTTCATATGCCCAGCCAGTTTTACCAATGGATTCGTAAGATTTTCTTACGTAAGCAACAAGGCTACGCGATCTACCGGCCTGGGTGAGCTGCTTCTACAGTGGCCGCTCCGCCGCACTCCACCCGAGGCCACCGCATGTCAGCCACCCCCACCGCCCTAGCCCGTGCTCGCTGGAAGCTGGGCGTGCGCGCCACCCCGTTCGTGTTCGCCTTCTACATGGCCGCGATCATGGCGCTGCTGATGTGCCTGGTGATCACCGGCGCCAACACCGGCCTGGCTGCCGGTTACCTGTGGCGGGTGTTGGATGCCTACCGCATCGCCATGCCCACTGCATTTTGCTGTGTGCTGGTGGTGCGCCCATTGGTCGTGCAACTGGTGGCCTGGACCGTGCATCCGCCGCGCTGAGCCGTGCCGCCTGTGGCTGCCGGCAGCGGCCGGGTTTGCCAACGCAAGCAGGTGCTGCCGCGCAGCATCGCGCCATGCCGGTTTGCGACCGCCGTCATGGCTGGCCGCAATGATTCCGGAATGAAATCCACGGAACTGAACTACAACCGCAAATTGCTTTGACTCTGTACCACCAGCTGCGCAGCGTCGCCCCTCCACGAACCCGGGTTCGTTTTTGGAGAGAGAGGCAATGAACATGCGATGCAATGTTGCTGTGCAGGTCGCCGTGCTACTGGGAACCGCCTGTGCAGCGCTCACCCCGCAGCTGCGCGCACAAACACTGGTGTGGGAAGACAATTTCAACGGCCCCGCCATCGACGGCAACACGTGGACCTATGACGTCGGCAATGGCTGCCAGATCGGCTTGTGCGGCTGGGGCAACGGCGAGATGCAGTACTACACCAGCCGGCCCGAGAACGCGCGCATCGAAAACGGGCGGTTGGTGATCGAAGCGCGCCGCGAAGCGTTTCAAGGCATGCCGTTCACGTCGGCGCGGCTCAAGACCGAGGGCCGCATGCACTTCAAGTACGGCACGCTGGAAGCACGCATCAAGACGCCGGTGGTCGGCAACGGGCTGTGGCCGGCGTACTGGATGCTCGGCACCATCGGCGTGTGGCCCGGCCGCGGCGAGATCGATCTGATGGAAGCCGGCATGGCCGCGGCAATCGCCAACGGCACCGCCAATCGCCGCATCGGCGCGGCCGTGCACTGGGACTACAACGGCGCGCAGGCCGACTACGACACCAGCTACACCCACCCAGTGGATCTGCATAACGACTTCCACGTGTACCGGATGACCTGGGACCCGAACGTCATCCGCATGAGCATCGACGGCCAGCAGTACTTCGAATTTGCGATCTCCAATATCGAAGGCGCCTCGCTGCACGAATTCCATCAGCAGCATTACCTGCTGCTCAATCTGGCCGTCGGCGGCACCTTCACCGGCATCAACACGCCGGGCGGTGTGACCGCGCCGCTGCCGGGCAAGATGGAAGTGGATTACCTGCGGCTGTATCAGAACCCAGGCGCGTCGCTCTATGTGGGCGCACAACACACCGCGCCGGCCGGGCGCTTTGGTGTGTTCACCGATCAGACCGACACCGCTGCGCGGCTCACCTTCGGCCAGGACGCGCAGCTGTATCTGTGGAACAACCTCAGCCCGATTGCGCAGGCACCGTTCGAAGGCGGCAACGTGATGGCCTACCGCGCCAATGCCGGCGCCTGGTATGGACTGGGCATCCAGACCGACTACCGTGACATGCGCAATTACGCGGGCGGCTCACTCAAGTTGCATCTGAAGACCACCACGCCGTCGACCTTCAAGATCGGCATCAACACCAGCTTTGGCGACAGTTGGGTGGACTTCGTGCCGGGCGGCAACCAGTACGGCCTGGTGCGCGATGGCGTGTGGCACGAGGTGAGCATCCCCTTCAGTGCCTTCTATGACCTGGATCTGCAATCGGTCAAACAGATGTTCATGCTGGTGGCCGACCCGCCGGCGAGCCCGGTGGAGATCGCCATCGACAAGGTCTACTACCAGAGCCGTTGAGCGCCGGCAGCGCCCCCTTGTCTGCATCGCTACGCACGCGGCGATGCAGACTAAGAGCGGCTAACAAAACGTAGCGAGCAGCCGTCAGGTGGGTGCGGACGGCGCGGAGGAACCGGAGTGTACGTGGGTACATGCCGATTCCGAGCACCGGCCGCGCCCGCCTGGCGGCTGCGCAGTCGTTTTGATAGCTGCTCTGAGCAGTAAGGCGACTCAGCCGCCCTCGCCCTTCAACAGGCCGATCAGCTGGCGCAGGCGATAGGGTTTTGGCAGGAAATCCACCTGGGCCGGCAGCGGCGGCAACTGTGCCTTGGCAAAGCCCGAGGCCAGGATGATGCGTGCCTGCGGCAGCAACTGGCTCACCTGTTCGCTCAGTTCGATACCGGACATGCCGTTGGGCATGCGGATGTCGCTGAACACCACGTCGTAGGGGCCGTTCTCGCGCAGCATGCGCAGCGCGCAGTGGCCATCGTCGGCGGTATCGACGGTGATGCCGGCGTCGCGCAGCGCTTCGCCGATGAGATCGCGCAGTTCCTGTTGGTCTTCGACCATCAGCAAGCGCAGGGAATCAGTCATGCTCGGCCTCCAGAATCGCCGGGAGCAACAGGGTCACGGTGGTGCCGCGGCCGGGCGCGGTCTGCAGATCGACAAAGCCGCCGGATTGCGCGGCAAACCCGTGCACCTGGCTCAACCCCAGGCCGGAGCCCTTGCCGACTTCCTTGGTGGTAAAGAACGGCTCGCTCGCACGCTGCGCCACCTGCGCAGACATGCCCGGGCCCGTGTCGCTGACGGCGATGCCGACATAGGCGCGCGCGGAGCCGTGCGGGTCGTCCAGCGGCGCGCGCTGTTGCGTGGACGCAGAGAGCACGATGCCGCCGCCGGCAGGCATCGCATCGCAGCTGTTGAACACCAGGTTGAGCAAGGCTGCCTCCAGTTGGCCGGGGTCCACGCGTACGTCGGGCAGCGCATCGGCAAAGTCCACGCGCAGGCTGATGCCGGCCGGGCAGGCGCGCCGCAGCAATTCGAGCGAGCGCTCCACCACCGCCGCGGGTGCGTGGCGCTCGGGCACCAACCGTTGTCCACGGGCGAAGGCGAGCAACTGCCGGGTCAGCAAGGTGCCACGATCCACCGCGGTCTGCGCGGCCTCCACCAGCATGCGCGTGCGTGCATCCTCGCCGGCGCGCAGCGCGATCAGGTCCAGGCTGGTCACCATCACCGTCAGCAGGTTGTTGAAATCGTGCGCCAGGCCCAGCGTCAGGCGCCCCAGCGCTTCGACTTTCTGCGATTGCAGCAACGCCTGCTGCGCGTGCTGAAGCAACTGCTGAGCTTCATGGCGCTCGGTGATGTCGCGGGTGACCTTGGCAAAGCCGATCAGCACGCCATGCTCGCGCACCGGCTCGATCACCACGCTGGCCCGGAAGCGGCTGCCATCCTTGCGCAGGCGCCAGCCCTCGGCGGAAAAGCGTCCTTCGCGCAACGCCGTGTCCAGCGATCGCGCAGGCTCGCCACGCTCGGCGTCTTCGGGCAGATAGAACCGCGAGAAATGCGTACCGAGCACTTCGTCGGCGCTGTAGCCCTTGATGCGCTCGCCACCGGGATTACAGCTACGCACGAAGCCCGCGGTATCCAGCAGATAGATCGCGTAGTCGGACACGCTCTGCACCAACAGATGGCATTGCCGGCTGTCGTAAGAAAGCGGCCCAACGCTGTCCACGGCCGTTTCCGCATCCATCGCGCGGTTTCCCCCGGAAAAGCGCGCGAACATAGTGACGGAGCCGTGAAGGCAATGTGCAAGCCAACACGGCTGTAAATCCGTCAAAAAACCGGCGATTTGCGTGTGAAATTTATCGGCTACCATGACCGCCCTCCCAGTTTGGTCCACACCTCCATGCAGAACATCACGACCTCGCGCGACCGCTGGATCTGGGTGATCGCAGCAGGGTTGATGGCCGGCACGTTGGGGGTGGAACTGGTCACGCCGCTGGGGTACGCGGTGTGGCTCACCTACTTTGTCGCCGTCGGCGTCACCGTGTTCCAGAACCATGTGCGCGTGCCGCTGGTGGTGGGCGTGCTGTCGTGCGTGTTGCTGGCAATCGGTTTCCACCTGGCCCCGTCCAGCACCAATTCGAGTTTCTCCTCGGTCAACCGCAGCATCGGCGGCATCTCCTTTCTGGCCATGGCGCTGGTGGTGATGCAGGCGATCCGCGCCCGCCGCCAGGCCGAAACCGCGCTGTGGCTGCAGCAGGCCGAAAACACCGTCGAAGCGAGCCTGCGCGGCGACCAGAGCCCGGAAGCGCTGGCCGATGCCGCCGTGCGCGCCCTGTGCGACACGCTGGAAGCGCAAGTTGGCGCGCTGTATCGGCTGGAAGGCGAGCGCCTGCGCCTGACCGGCGGCGCCGCGCTGGCCGAGGACGTACCAAGCACCCTGCCCACCAACCTCGGCCAGCTGGGCGAAACCCTGCAGCGCGGCAGCGTGCGCCGCGTGCGTGGCGTGGATGCCGGGCACCTGCAGATTGCCTCGAGCCTGGGCAAGAGCGATTGCCAGGAATTGCTGCTGGCGCCAGTCACTGCCGACGGCCGCATCATCGGCATCGTCGAGCTGGGCCGCACGGGCGCGCCGGGCACGGCCGCCACCCGCGAAGAAGAGCTGCTCGCCCGCTGCGGCGAGAACATCGGCGTTGCCCTGCGCACCGCGCTGCTGCGCGCCCAATTGGTGAGCCTGCTCGAAGAAACCCAGCGGCAGAGCGAGGAATTGCAGACGCAGCAGGAAGAACTGCGCGTGGCCAATGAGGAACTGGAAGAACAGAGCCGCAGCCTGCAGCAGTCACAGAGCGATCTGGAACAGCAGCAGGCCGAACTGGAACAGACCAACGTGCAGCTGGAAGAACGCACCCAGGCACTGGAGGCGCAAAAACAGGCCTTGCTGGTGGCGCAGGGGCAACTGGTGCGCAACAGCAACGAGCTGTCCACCGCGTCGCGCTACAAGTCCGAATTCCTGGCCAACATGTCGCACGAGTTGCGCACCCCGCTCAACAGCTCGCTGATCCTGGCCAAGCTGCTGGCCGACAACAAGGACCACACGCTCACCGCCGAGCAGGTGAAGTACGCGCAGGCGATTCATTCGTCCAACAACGATCTGCTGGCGCTGATCAACGACATCCTGGATCTGTCCAAGATCGAAGCCGGGCATGTGGAATTGTCGGACGACACCGTGGCGATGAGCTCGGTGGTGCAGCGCCTGCGCGACACCTTCGAACCACTGGCGCGGCAGAAAGGCCTGCAGCTGGAGATCAGCGCCGACGCCGCCGCGCCGACGCAATTGGTGGTGGACAACCAGCGCCTGCAGCAGATCCTCAAGAACCTGCTGGCCAATGCGATCAAGTTCACCGAGCACGGCCAGGTCAGCCTGGCGGTGCAATCGCACGGCAATGGGCGCGTGCGCTTTGTGGTGTGCGATACCGGCATCGGCATTGCGCGCGAGCAGAGCGAGGTGATCTTCGAAGCGTTCCGCCAGGCCGATGGCAGCACCCGCCGGCGCTATGGCGGCACCGGGCTGGGTTTGTCGATCTCGCGCGACCTGGCGTTGCGCATGGGCGGCAGCATCAGCGTGGACAGCGAGCCCGGACGTGGCAGCTGCTTCACCCTGGAATTGCCCGTGGACGGCGCACCTGCCGACGCAGCTGCCCCGGCTGCTGCACCGGCGACGCACCTCGCGCCCACCCCGCGCAGCGACACCACGCAGCTCTTTGCAGCGCGCACATCCGCCGTAATCAGTGCTGCGCCGGTAACAACGCCTGCCAGCAACGCGGCACCGAGCGTGCGCGCCGAGGATGACCGCGATCAGCGCACCCGCCCCGGCCGCCTGATCCTGGCGGTGGAAGATGAAACCCGCTTTGCGCAGGCCCTGGTCGACCTGGCGCACGAGCTCGATTTCGATTGCGTGGTGGCGCCCAATGCCGAAGAAGCGCTGCGGCTGGCCGCCGAACTGCGCCCCAGCGGCATCCTGCTCGACATCGGCCTGCCCGATGCCTCCGGTTTGAGCGTGCTGGAGCGGCTCAAGCGCGACCCGGCCACCCGCCACATCCCCGTGCATGTGGTCTCGGCGCTGGAGCGCAGCCAGATTGCGCTGGAGCTGGGTGCGGTGGGCTACCTGATCAAGCCGGCCACCCGCGAATTGCTCGCCGGGGCGATCCGCCAGCTGGAAGAAACCAACGCGCGCGCACTGCGCCGCCTGTTGATCGTCGAAGACGACAGCGCGCTGCGCGCCAACCTGGAACTGCTGCTGGCCCGCGATCAGCTGGAGATCGTCGCAGTCGGCACCATTGCCGAGGCGATGGACCAACTGGGCAGCGCCACATTCGATTGCATGGTCACCGACCTGGCCCTGCCCGACGGCAGCGGCTACGACCTGCTCGAACGCATGGCCGGCAACGATGCGGTGGCCTTCCCGCCGGTGATCGTCTACACCGGCCGTGCGCTCACCCGCGACGAAGAACAACGCCTGCGCCGCTACTCCAAGAGCATCATCATCAAGGGCGTGCGTTCGCCCGAGCGCCTGCTCGATGAGGTGACCTTGTTCCTGCACAGCGTGGAAGCCTCGCTGCCCAGCGACCAGCAGCGCCTGCTGCGCGAAGCGCGCCGCGGCGATGCGGTGCTCGATGGCGCCACCGTGCTGCTGGCCGAAGACGATGTGCGCAACATCTTCGCGCTGTCCAGCGTGCTCGAACCGCTGGGCGTCACCCTGCAGATCGCCCGCAACGGCCGCGAGGCGCTGGAGCACCTGGCCAAGCACGAAGTGGACCTCGTGCTAATGGACATCATGATGCCGGAGATGGATGGCATCACCGCGATGCGCCAGATCCGCGCCAACCGCCAGTGGCAAGACCTGATGATCATCGCGCTGACCGCCAAGGCGATGGCCGACGACCGCGAACACTGCCTGCAGGCCGGCGCCAACGACTACATCGCCAAGCCCATCGACGTGGACAAGCTGGTGTCGCTGTGCCGGGTGTGGTGCTCGCGGCAATGACTGAAGTGGAGCTGTTCGACCTGGAGCTGCGCGTGCTGCTGGAAGCGGTCTACCAGCGCTACCACTACGATTTTCGCGATTACGCGGTGTCGTCGTTGCGCCGGCGCATGCGCCACGCCATGGGCCGCTTCGACTGCGCGCGCGTGGCCGATCTGCAGCACCGCTTGCTGCACGAGCCGGACACCTTTGCCCAGGCAATGCAGTTCTTTACCGTGCAGGTCTCGGAAATGTTTCGCGACCCGGCGTATTTTCGGGTATTGCGCGAACACGCCGTCCCGGTGTTGCGCACCTATCCGTCGATCAAGCTATGGGTGGCCGGCTGCAGCACCGGCGAAGAGGTCTGGTCGCTGGCGATCCTGCTGCACGAAGAAGGCCTGCTGGAGCGCGCGGTGATCTACGCCACCGACATCAATCCTGAAGCACTGAACATGGCCGAGGCCGGTGCCTACGGCATCGACCGCATTGCCCAGTTCAGCCGCAACTATCTGGACGCCGGCGGCCGCGGTTCGCTGTCGGATTACTACACCACCGCCTACGACGGCGCGGTGTTCGACCGCCGGCTCAAACGCAATATCGTGTTTGCCGATCACAGCCTGGCCACCGACACGGTGTTCTCCGAAGTGCATCTGGTGTCGTGCCGCAACGTGCTGATCTATTTCAACCGCAGCCTGCAGGATCGCGCGGTGGGCCTGTTCTACGATGCGCTGGTGCACCGTGGCTTCCTGGGGCTGGGTAGCAAGGAGTCGCTGCAGTTCGGCGCCCATGCACAGGCCTTCGAAACCTGTGCGCGCGAGCAGCGGTTGTACCGGAAGGCCGCATGAGCCCGGCCACGCCGCAGTATCTGGAATTCGATGCCATCGTGATCGGCGCTTCCGCCGGTGGCGTGATGGCATTGCAGACGCTGTTGTCCGGCCTGCCGGCCACGCTGCCGATGCCGGTGCTGGTGGTGCTGCATTTGCCGCGCGACCGCCCCAGCCAGGTGGCCGAGCTGCTGGATGCGCGCTGCGCGCTGCCGGTGCGCGAAGCCATCGACAAACAACCGCTGCAGCCCGGCACGGTGACCATCGCGCCGCCGGACTATCACCTGCTGGTGGAAGGCCGCGACAGCCTGGCATTGTCGATGGATGCACCGGTGCTGTTCTCGCGCCCGGCGATCGACCCGTTGTTCGAATCGGCTGCCGATGTGTTCGGCCAGCGGCTGCTCGCGATCCTGCTCACCGGTGCCAGCAGCGACGGCAGTGCCGGCGTGGCCGCGGTGCGCACTGCCGGCGGAAGCGCGTGGATCCAGCGCCCCGACGATGCCGCATCTCCCCTGATGCCCGCCTCCGCGCTCGCCCATGCCGGCGCCGATGCGGTGCTCACCCTGCAGGCGATCTGCAGCCGACTGGAAGCCTTTCACGCATGAACCTCACCGCGACCAGCGCCGCCGCCCGCAGCGACGAACCCGCCAAGATCCTGATCGTCGACGATGTGCCGCAAAACCTGGTGGCCATGGAAGCGCTGCTGCAACGCGAGGGGATCCAGGTGCTGTGCGCGGCTTCCGGTGCGCAGGCGCTGGAGCTGCTGCTCGAACACGATGTGGCACTGGCATTGCTGGATGTGCACATGCCGGAGATGGACGGCTTTTCGCTGGCCGAGCTGATGCGCGGTTCGCAGCGCAGCCGGCATGTGCCGATCATCTTTTTGACCGCCTCGCCGAACGACCCGATGCGTGCGTTTCAGGGCTATGAAACCGGCGCGGTGGATTTCCTGCACAAGCCAATCGAACCGCACGTGATCCTGAGCAAGGTCAACGTGTTCATCGAGTTGTACCAACAGCGGCGCCTGCTCAAGGCCCGCAATGCCTCGCTCGAGCGCGCGCTCACGCTCAACGAAACCATGATGGCGGTGCTCACCCACGACCTGCGCACGCCGCTGTCGGTGATTCTGCTGTGCGCGGACAAGCTCGGCCTGGACGTGCCCGAAGACGGCTCGGCCGCGCGCACGCTGGAGCATCTGGAAAACAGCGCGCGGCGCATGGCGCGCATGGTCGAACAATTGCTGGATTTCTCGCGCCTGCGTACCGACGGGCTGTCGATGCAGTTCGGCCCATGCAACCTGGGCGAGGTGGCGCACAGCGTGGTGGGCGAAGTGGCGCAGGCCAACCCGCATACGCCGATCGAGCTGCGCACCGAAGGCGACCTGGACGGCGATGGCGATGGCGACCGCCTGGCGCAGGTGGTGTCCAACCTGGTCGGCAACGCGGTGCTGCATGGTGGGCGCCACCCGGTGCAGGTGCACCTGGATGGCCGTGAACACGACACCCTGCGGCTGTCGGTGCGCAACACCGGCCACATCCCCGACACCTTGATGCCGCGGTTGTTCGAACCATTCAAGGCCAGCTTCCATGCCAGCCAGGGGCTGGGGTTGGGCCTGTTCATCGCTGATCAGTTCGTCAAGGCGCATGGCGGCACCTTGCAGGCACGCAACGAAGACGGCGACGTGGTGTTCGAGGCCAAACTGCGCCGGCGCAACCTGGCTGCCTGACGCCGGTCTGCGATGCTGTTGGCAACTGCCCCAATGACTGGACGCGGCACGGACAGCAGCAAGCAGCCTCATCCGCACGGTGCAACGCAATGCCGCGCGCAGTCTCTGATGTCGATTTTTGCAGGCTTCATTCGTCGTGATTTACAGACGCACGCCGTGCGTCCTGCCAACGGAGGTTGTCATGTCGTATATCGATGGGTTTGTGCTTGCCGTGCCCACTGCCAACAAAGAGAAGTTTCTCGAACACGCCCGTACCGGCGATGCGATCTGCCTGGAGCATGGCGCGCTGCGGGTGGTGGAATGCTGGGGCGACGATGTGGCCCATGGGAAGCAGACCGACTTCTACCGCGCCGTGGAAGCCAGCGCGGACGAAACCGTGGTGTTTTCCTGGATCGAATGGCCGGACAAGGCCACCCGCGATGCCGGCATGCAGAAGATGATGGACGACCCGCGCATGGATCCGGAGAACAACCCGATGCCCTTCGACGGCAGGCGCATGATCTACGGCGGCTTCGTGCCGGTCGTCACGCTGGGCAAGGCGGCCCGCTGAGCGCATTGCGCGGCAACTTCGGGTGGATGCATTCGCCAGTGGCAGTGCGTCCACCCGCCTGCACAAGGCTGCAGCGGTGCGCGCATTACACTGACCAGCCTGCGTGTCCTGCATTGCAATCCGATGCAGCACACGCCGTGCCGGGCAAATGCGCGTACCCACTGGAGAGCCTTGATGACCGATACACCGCTACTGGTGGCCTGCCCCAGCTGCGCCGCAATGAACCGGCTGCCACCCTCGCGGCTGCGCGATGCGCCCAAGTGCGGCAGCTGCCATACCGCCTTGTTCCTGGGCACGCCGGTGGCGCTGTCGTCGGCGGATTTCGATAAACATGCGGTACGTAGCGAACTGCCGCTGCTGGTGGATTTCTGGGCCCCGTGGTGCGGGCCGTGCCTGAGCATGGCGCCGCAGTTTGCCGCGGCCGCCGCCAGCCTGGAGCCGCAGCTGCGCCTGGCCAAGGTGGACACCGATCTGCATCCGGTGCTGGGCACGCGGTTTGGAATCCGCAGCATCCCTACCCTGCTGATCCTGCGCAACGGCAAGGAGCTGGCCCGCCAGTCCGGCGCCATGGGCAGCACACAGATCATCGCCTGGGCGCGTTCGGTGCTGTCCAGCCACTGAAGTCCGTGCATGCGGATGCGTGCTGCATGCGTGTGTGCATGCGGCACATGCGCGCGTCAGGCCATGAGGTCGATCAGCGGCCGGCCAACTGGAAGCAGTGGTTGACCCACGCGCAGGTTGCACGATGAGACGCCTGCACGCTGCAAGCCGTTTGAACGCTGCAAGCCGTTTGAACGCAGAGCGGCGGCTCATGGCCGCCGCACTGCTTACAGCGCAAACGCTTTCGCTTACTGCCAGTTGACGTTGACCGACACGCCCACAATGCGCGGCTCGTTGTAGACCGCGGCCATGTAGTTCTCGATCACGCCCTTGACGTTCTTTTCGTTGGTGATGTTGCGCGCAAACGCCGCCACTTCCCACGCGCCGTAGCCACCGGTGTAGCCCAGCTTGAGCCCGCCCTCGAAGTTACCGTCGGCGCGAAACTCGGTGGAGTCGTACAGCACGAAGCTGGTTTCGCCCTGCTTGTTCCAATCGGTGGACACGAAGAACGCACCGTCATTGCCCACCGGAATGTCGTAGCGCGCGGCCAGGTTGAGGTTGTACTTGGGCGCGTTGGGCAGCGGGTTGCCATCGATCTGCGCGAAGGTGTTGGCGCCCACGCGGATGGTGGGGTCGTTGACCGTGCACACCACCACGCCGTTGAGCGCACAGGCCTGCGCATACACACGCTTGTCCTGGATTTCGCTGTGCAGCAGGCTCAGGCCGGCGGTCAGCGACAGGTTGGAGATCGGGCGCCAATCCAGGTCCGCTTCCAGGCCGTAGGCCTTGGCCTTGTCGGCGTTGAACAGCACGCCATTGCCGTCGGCGTCGTTGCCGTTGAGCTGGATGTCGTCCACCGTGTAGGTGAAGCCACTGACATTCAGGCGCAGGCGGTTGTCGAACAGGCTGCTCTTGATGCCTGCTTCCCAGGACAGGATGGTTTCCGAATCGGCGGTGGTGAAGTCCAAGTTGAACACCGCGCTGCGGCCCTGGATGGTGGGGCCGCGGAAGCCGCGGGCCACGCGTGCATACACGCTCAGGTCCGGGTTGATTTCGTACATCGCGCTCAGGTCCCAGCTGGGCTGGGTGTCGGACAGGCGCACGTCGCGACGGCCGCGGTAGGTGACCGCGCCGGCAGCGGTGTCGGCGGTCTTGAGCAGGCGGGTTTCCTTGGTGTCCTTGGTCTGGCGAATGCCGGCGGTCAGCGTGAGCGCATCGGTGGCCTTGTAGCTGAGCTGACCGAAGCCGGCCCACGAGGTATTGGTGTTGCGCAGGCGCACCCAGTTGTTGGGGTTGCGCGCGGCGGTCTGCAGGAAATAGGCGCGCTGGTAGAAGTCGGTGGTGTCGCGGCCATCGAAATAAAACCCGCCCACCTGCCACTGCAGCGCGTCATCGCCCACGCTGGCCAGGCGCAATTCCTGGGTGTACTGGTCGAGGTCACGGATCTGCCCCATCGACTGGCCGAAGCCGTTCGGCACACCGTTGACCGGATAATTGGCCGCCGCGCCGCCATCGGTGTCGCCCCGGCTATAGCCGGAGGTGGTTTCGTAGGCGCTGATGGAGGTGAGCGACACGCCGCCGAAGTCGTACACCGCCTTGATCGAGCCGCCATCGGTCTTGTACGCCTGCGGGTTGTCGTGCGCTTCGTCATAGGCCACGCGGTCGCGCGGCACATCCACCTTGTCGCTGCCACGGGTCACCGCATTGCGCAGGAACAACGTGGAGGTACCGTCGTAATCACGCGTGTGTGCGGACGCCAGCACCGAGAATTCCTCGCTGGGCTTGAGCAGCAGCTGCAGGCGCGCATTGCGGTCGTTGTACCCGCCCATCGCGTCCTTGCGCGGCGTGCGTGTGCCGTCGGCGCTGCTGCCGGCGAAGGTGTTGTCTGCCCAATCGTCGCGGTGCTGGTACAACGCCGACACGCGGAACGACAGCACATCGTTGATCGGGCCGCCGAAGCCGCCATCCAGCGAGATGGTGTTGTAGCTGCCGTAGCTGGCGTTGACGCGCCCGGTGTAGGTGTCGCCGGGTTTGACGGTGTCGAACTTGACGATGCCGGCCGTGGTATTGCGGCCGAACAGGGTGCCCTGCGGGCCGCGCAGCACTTCCACCTGGTCCACGTCGTAGACGGGGTTGGACTTGAGCACCACGTGCTCCAGCACCACGTCGTCCTGGATGATCGACACCGGCTGCGAAGCGCCGAGATAGAAGTCGATATTGCCCAGGCCGCGAATATAGAAGCGCGGGAAGATGCGCCCGGTGGTGGTTTCCGCATAGAAGCCCGGCACCCGGCCGGACAGCGCCAACAGCGTGTCGTCGCCACCGGCGGTGTACTCGCGCATCGCCGCGCCCTGCACCACGCCCACCGACACCGGCACGTCCTGCAGGTTCTGCTCGCGGTGCTCGGCAGTGACGGTGACCGTGTCCAGCGCGGTCGGGCTGGCTTCGCCCTGGCTCGCCGGCGCCTGTTGCGCGGCCGCGCCAGTGGCCACCGATGCAAGCAGCAATGCGGCGCAAGCGCGTGCCAGCAGCGTGCGCTGCAGGCCGGCGCTGGAGCGCGTCACGCTGCGTGCGGCAAGACAGGACAGGGAAGAGGCAACAGGCGAGTACAGCGACATGCGAGGGTGATCCTTGGGTGGGTGGCGCGTGGTTGCGTCCGTTCGGCGTGCGCAAGCCGTGGGAGGCGCCGTGTGGCGCCGCGCGCACGATATGTCAGCGATGTTGCAGCTCTATGGCAGCGATGCCGGCCGCGATGCGTCGCTCAGTGCGCGCCTCTAGCCATTCCGGCCAGCACGCCTGGCATGGCAAACCGTCATGCCGGCGCTGCGGGCGGGCTGTCATGCTTGGCAGCGCGCCGGAACACCGTCCAAGGCGCCGCGCTACCAGGGGGAAATGCTGTGGAACGACTGCGATGGATGTGTGGCATGGCGCTAGCCATGGCCTGCCAGATGGCAATGGCCGGCACGGCGTTGGTCACCCAGGTGGACTACCAGGGCGATGACGGCGGCGCGGTGCCCACTGACGCCCAGTACCGCAATCCGGTGCTGGCAGGCTTCTATCCGGACCCATCGGCGATCCGCGTCGGCAACGCGTTTTATCTGGTCACTTCCAGCTTCGGGTATTTCCCGGGCCTGCCGGTGTTCAAGAGCAGCGATCTGGTGCACTGGACCCAGATCGGCAACGCCATCGATCGCCCCGGCCAGATCAACTACGGCAACGACGCGCTCACCCGCGGCCTGTTCGCCGCCAGCATCAGTCACCATGACGGCACGTTCTACATCGCCAACACCTGTTTCTACTGCGATCGCGGCAATTTCCTGATCACCGCCAAGGACCCGGCCGGGCCGTGGTCGGATCCGATCTGGCTGGACGCCAAGGGCATCGACCCGTCGCTGTTCTTCGACGACGACGGCAGCGCCTGGCTGGTCAACAACGATGTGCCGGCCGGCAAGTTGCGCTACGACGGCCACCGTGCCATCTGGTTGCAGCAACTGGATCTGCAACGCATGAAGCTGATCGGCCCGCGCCAGGTGATCGTGGATTCCGGCTTCCAGCCGGCCAGCAATCCCGAGCACATCGAAGGCCCGCATCTGTTCCGGCGCGATGGCTACTACTACCTCACCGCGGCCGAAGGCGGCACCGGCGAACAGCACGCGCAGATGGTCTACCGCAGCCGCCAGATCGCCGGCCCCTACGAGCCGTGGTCGGGCAATCCGGTGTTGACCCAGCGCGACCTCGACCCGGCGCGCCCGGCCCCGATCACCTCCGCTGGCCATGCGCAGTTCGTGGAACTTGCCGATGGCAGCTGGTGGGCGGTGTTTCTGGCCACCCGCCCGTACCGCGGCAACCACTACACCCTGGGCCGCGAAACCTTCCTGCTGCCGGTGCAATGGCGCGATGGCTGGCCGCTGGTGTTGCCACATGGCAAGGCGATCCCGTCGGTGGCCACGCGCCCACCGCTGCCGGCCGGCACGCAGGCCACGCCGACCAGCGGGCCGATGCACTGGAGCGAGCGCTTCGATGGCGCGCGCGTGCCGATGCAGTGGATGACCATCCACCCGCCACGCCAGCCGTGGTTTGCCACCGGCCCGACCGGCCTGCGCATCACCCCGTCGACCATCGCACTGGGCACCGAAGGCGCGGGCCAGCCCGCCTATCTCGGCCACCGCCTGCAGCACCACCACGCCACGCTGGTGGCCAGCGTGGATGGCAGCGACCTCTCCATTGGCGAACAAGCCGGGCTGGCGGTGGTCGCCAAGGAAAGTCATTTCCTGGCCGCCATGCTGGTGCGCGAAGCCGCCGGCAATGCGGTGGTGCTGTACCGCCGCGCCGGCACGCAGGAGCCGCCCACCGGCGTGGTCCAGGCGCGCATGCCGCTGCCCGCGGCCACGCAACCGGTGACGCTGCGCGTTGCGCTGGATGCGGCAACGGTGCACGTGGATTTCGCGGTAGGCGACGGGCAATGGCAGACCTTGCTCGAACGCGGCGACGCCAGCCTGCTCAGCACCGAAACCGCCGGCGGCTTTCTTGGCGCCACCTTCGGCCCGTACGCCTACAGGCCGTAAGCCGTGGTTCCGGCGCGCTGCCGTTCTCGGCGCGGGTATGGAGGTGCGAAAAATTCCTCCGCGCACGCAGCGCTGTGCAGCCGTCAGCCCAGCATGCGGCTGACGGTATTGAGCAGGTCGTTGAGGCTGAAGGGCTTGGGCAGCAACGCCATGCCTTCGGCGAGGAATTCCTGCCGGGTGGCCGCATTTTCGGCGTAGCCGGTGATGAACAGGATCGGCAACCCGGGGCGCAGATCACGCGCCACATCGGCCATGTCGCGCCCGTTCATGCCGGGCAGGCCGACATCGGACACCACCATGTCGATCTGTGCATCGGCGCGCAGCTGCGCCAGCGCGCCATCGGCGTTTTCGGCCTCGATCACGTGGTACCCGGCATCGCTGAGCACCTCGCTCACCATCATGCGCACCACATCGGTGTCGTCCACCAGCAGGATGCGCTGCGAGCGCCCACGCGGCGCATTCGGCGGCGGCGGTGGCAATGCCTCGCCCACGGTCAGCCCGCGCGGCAACAACAAGGCCACCGTGGTGCCGCTACCCAGCGTGCTGGTGATGCGTGCGGTGCCGCCGGACTGGCGCGCAAACCCGTAGGTCATCGACAAGCCCAGCCCGGTGCCCTCGCCGATCGGTTTGGTGGTGAAGAACGGCTCGAACACCTGGCTCAGGATCGCCGGATCGATGCCGCTGCCGTCGTCGATCACGTTCACCACGACATAGTCGCCGTCCTCCAGCTCCGGGTCGTTGTAGGCGGTGTGCGGCGCGCTCTGGATGCGGATGGTGCCGTGGCCCTGCAGCGCATCGCGTGCGTTGATGACCAGGTTGAGCACCACGTTTTCCAGTTGATTGGCATCGGCGATGGCCACCAGTGGCGCCTCCGCCAGCTGCAGTTCCAGTGCGATGTTTTCGCCGATCGAACGGCGCAGCATGTCTTCCAGCGAGCGCACCCGCGCATTGACGTCGAACGGCTGCGCATCCAGCGACTGCTTGCGTGCAAACGCCAGCATGCGCTGGGTCAGCGCAGCAGCGCGGTGGGCCGAGCCGGTAGCGATTTCCGCCAGCCGTGGCACGCGCTCGATGCGGTTGGATTCCACCGCCAACTGGATCATGTCCAGGCCGGAAATGATGCTGGTGAGCAGGTTGTTGAAGTCGTGCGCGATGCCGCCGGTGAGCTTGCCCAGCGCCTCCATCTTTTGCGCCTGCAGCAACTGGATTTCGGTGCGTTGGCGCTCGGCAATCTGATGCGCCAGCTCGGAGGTGGCGGTATCCAGTTCCTGGCGTTGCTCGCGCTCGCGCAGGCGTTGCTCGGTGACGTCTTCGACAAACAGCAAGCCCAGGTCCGGTTCGCGGTACGGCGACACCCGCCATTCGGTTTCGCGCACCGCGCCATCGCGCAGGATCGACAAGGTCCCGCTCCAGCGCTCGCGCCGGCCCAGTGCGGCGGCCAAGGCCTGCACGGTGGCGCACTGGTCCAGGCCGGGCACGTTGATCGCCTCGCACGGGGTGGCGCTGCCGATCAGCCGCTGAAACGCCGCATTGGCCTCCTGCGTGTGCAGCTGCGCATCGACCACCGCGATCGGCGCGCCGATGTGCTCGAAGATTTCGCGAAAGCGCGCCTCGCTGAGCCGCAGTGCTTCTTCGGCATTGCGCGCGCGCAGCAGCGTGCGCAAGGTGGCGACCAGCACGTTGGGGTCGACCGGATGGATCAGGTAGGCATCGGCGCCGGCGTCCAGGCCGGTGATCATGTCACCGGTGGCAATCGAGGCCGCCGACACGTGCACCACCGGCAGCAGCGCGGTACGCGGCTCGGCGCGCAGCGTGCGCACGATGTCGAAGCCGCTCATGTCCGGCAGGTTGACGTCCAGCACTACGGCGGCAAATGCCTCGGCAGCCAGGCGCACCAGCCCCTCGCCACCGGTCCCGGCTTCTTCGACCACGAACTGGTGGTGTTCGAGCACGCGCCGCACCGAGTAGCGGGTGGCCGCGTTGTCGTCCACTACCAGAATCCGATGACTGCTAGGCAAGACCATCCTCCTGCTGCGGCGCCAGCGTCACCGGCAATACCACGAAAAATTCCGAGCCCTGCCCGACCACGCTGTTGATGCCTACGGTGCCGCCCAGCAACTCGGCAAAGCGCTTGCAGATCGACAGGCCAAGGCCGGTGCCGGTGAGGCGCTTTTGCAGTGGCGAATCCACCTGCACGAAATCCTCGAACAGCGCGTCGTGCAGTTCGGCCGGGATCCCAATGCCGGTGTCCTGCACGCTGAAGCGCACGTGGGTGTCGCCCTGCAGTTGCGCGAACACGCGCACATGGCCTCGCGGGGTGAACTTGAGCGCGTTGGAAATGAAGTTGCGCAGGATCTGCGCCAGCTTCTTGTCGTCGGTGTAGAGCATCGGCAACACCGGCGGATCTTCGAAGATCAAGGTGGTGCGGCTGGCGTCGGTGAGCGGGCGGAACATGCCGCGCAAGGCCGCGAACAGATCCATCAGATCGAACCAGCCCGGCGAGATGGTGACCCGCCCGGCTTCGATCTTGGCCAGGTCCAGCAGGTCGTCCACCATCTCGCTGAGCTCGCGCGTGGACGCGCTGACAAAGCGCACCTGCTTGAGTTGCTCGGCATTGAGCGGGCCGTCCATGCCGTCTTCCAGCAGCCGGGTGATGCTCAGGATCGAGCCCAGCGGCGTGCGGAATTCGTGGCTCATGTACGACAGGAACCGGCTCTTGAGCTCGGACACGTCGCGCAATTGCTCAGCCTGCTGATCCAGCTCGGCATACAACGCCAGCACGCCCTGGTTGGTTTCGTCCAGTTCCTCGCGCAGCGCCTGATTCTGCTGGCGCAAGCTCTCCAGCTCGGCCATTGCATCGATGGCGGGAACCTCATTTGAGTGACTCATGACATGCCTCCCAAGCGCATGACAAACACACTGCAATCGTCGCGGCCGCGGTCGTGATCGCGCACCAGCAGTGCGGCGATGATGCGCGGATGGCGCGACAGCAGACCCGGATGATCGCGCAGATTCCAGCGCGATTGCAGCCCGTCGCTGTGCATCACCAGCAGCTTGCCGGTGGCCTGTGGAAAATCGAATGGCTGCGCCTTGCGGAACTGCACGCCCACGATGCCCGGATGCGATGGCATGCCGCGCACGCCATCGCCGTCGCAGAGCGCGGCCGCGATATTGCCCACGCCGGCAAAGCGGACCTGTCCGCTGCGGCTGTCGAACTGCGCCACCGCTGCCGCGCCGCCACGCGTGCCGGACATGGCGGCATGCAGGCGCGTGACCCGCTCGCCGGGCTCGCCGGTGGCTGCCGCGGCCGCGCGGGTGCCGGCGTCTGCCGCCTCCGCTGCACCGGCGCCGTGGCCCAACCCGTCGATCACCGTTACCGTGGCACGCGCCTCGCGGATCTCCAGATGCCAGGCATCGCCACACACGGTTTCGTTGTGGATCGGCACGCGCAGCGCGCCGTACGCCAGGTCCTGGTCAGCGCCTTGCTGCGCAAACACACGCGCCACCACAATGGCGCCCTTCGCATCGGAATAGGCATCCAGCAGCTGCGCCTGGCGGTGGATCGCGCCCAGCCCGGTGCCCGGCGTGCCGGAGGTGGAATAGCCATCGCGCAGGCACTGCGAAAGCGCAAATCCGGGGCCGTTGTCGAGCGTGCACAACTCCACGCCAACGCCGGCGCGCCCGGCCACCGGCGACAGCTGCACGCAGCCACCACGCCCATGCTTGAGCACATTGGTGGCCAACTCGGTGGCCACCAGCGCCACGCGCCCACAGCTGGCCTCATCCAGCGCCAATGCCTGCGCCAGGGCCACTGCTTCGCGGCGTGCCTGCCCGACTTGGCTTGCGTCGTCTAGACGAATCGACCGGGTCGGCGCACCTGCAAACGTCACTTCCATTTGGTGATGGTGATCCGCGTGCCCTTGCCGGGCGCGCTGTCCAGCACGAAATCGTCCACCAGGCGGCGGCTGCCGGACAGGCCCAGGCCCAGGCCGCTGCCCGAGGTCCAGCCGTCGGTCAGCGCCAGGTCCAGATTGGGGATGCCCGGGCCTTCGTCGCGGAAAGTCAGCTGCACGCCCTTGCGGATGCCGCTCTCTACCAGCGCCCAGTCCATGTCGCCGCCGCCGCCGTAGATCACGGTATTGCGCGCCAGTTCGCTGGCCGCGGTGACCAGCTTGGTCTGGTCGACCAGGCGCAGGCCGCATTGCACCACCAGCTTGCGCACGGTCTGCCGCGCCATCACCACGTCCTGCTCGGTACGCACCGGTTGCGAGCCAGCCGGCGTGCTCATGGATCGAGCACGGGTTGCTGCAGCAGCCGCATGCCGCGTTCGACATTCAAGGCGGTGCGCACGGTGGGCAGGGTCAGCCCCAGCTCAACCAGCGTGATCGCCACCGCCGGCTGCATGCCCACCACCACGGTCTTGGCATCCATGATCGCCGCCAGCCCGGAGATGGTGCTGATCATGCGGCCGATGAAGGAGTCGACGATGTCCAGCGCGGAGATGTCGATCAACACGCCGCGCGCAGAGGTGGCGCTGATCTTTTCCGACAGGTCTTCCTGCAGGGTCAGCGCCAGCTGGTCGTGCATGTCCACCTGGATGGTGACCAGCAACAGATCACCCATCCGCAGGATCGGGATGCGCTCCATGTCAGCCCGCCTTGCTCACGGTCACGCCGGTGCGCTTGAGCGCCAACGCCAACGCATCGGCCAGGTTGGCCTTGGTCACGATGCCCTGCAGGTCCAGGCCCAGATGCACGATGGTCTGTGCAATCTGTGGGCGCACACCGCTGATGATCGCATCGGCGCCCATCAGGCGGATGGCGGTAACGGTCTTGAGCAGGTGCTGGGCAACCAGGGTGTCCACGGTGGGCACGCCGGTGATGTCGATGATGGCGATTTCCGAACCGGTATCGACAATGCGCTGCAGCAGCGATTCCATCACCACCTGGGTGCGCTGCGAATCCAGCGTGCCGATCATCGGCAGCGCCAGCACGCCTTCCCACAACTTCACCACCGGGGTGGACAGTTCCAGCATCTCTTCCTGCTGGCGCGCAATGATGTCTTCGCGGGTTTTCTGGAACGCCTTGATGGTGTGCAGGCCCAGCGCATCCATCAGCTCGGACAGCGCCCACAGCTGGTGGCCGAGTTCTTCCGGCGTATCGGCGTATTCGCGCTGCACCAGTTCAAACAGCGCGCGCTTGAGCGAGAAGAGGAAGTTGGCGGTTTCCTGCGAATCGAAACCACGGGTGGCGCGGTCACGCGAGAGGTTCTCCAGGAACCGGCGCACTTCGCTCCATTCGGCACTGTCCAGGCTGCTGCCGCCGTCCTTCAACGAAGCCGCCAGCAAGCGCAGAAAGTCGGCGCCCTGCGCCTGTGCATCCTTGTGCGAAATGCGCGCATCGGCGGTCAGGCTGGAGCCCAGCCATGCCGACAACAAGCCGCCTTCCTGGCCACGAATCGCATCGATCGTGCGCTGCTGCAATGCCACCATGAGATCACCCGTCGAGTAGTAGTAAACGATGACGTGGCATGCGAGCTGGACTGCGCCCAAGTTGGCGCGGCGCCCCCACGCCGAAGCGCTGCAGATTAAAGCAATTCAGGTTTGCCAACCAGACACGAACCTGTAGCGGTCATTTGGATCGCTCCAGGCCAGTTTGACATTGCTCCGGAGCGCTGAACGTGCGCCGGGCCACGGCTGCGGGAATGGGGAATGGGGAATGGGGAATGGGGAATGGGGATTTGCGATTCGGGATTCGGGATTCGGGATTCGGGATTCGGGATTCGGGATTCGCAGGCTGCCGCTGCATGTGTGCGGTGGCTACTGGGGCGTGTTGGCGAAATGAGAGAGCTGATCTGGTCTGCGGGCTGCGTGTCAGGACACGTCGGGCGGTGTCTCACAGTGACGGCTGTGTTCGCTGCACGTTGTTGCGTGGGTTTGCGTGTGGCCGGAACTGTTTTGAGGTCGCGTTTCGCGGCATTGCCCTGCGAATCGGTGGCTGCACCGCCGCGCGCCGCAGCGCTCGATCAAGTTTGCTAGCTCGGCGATCTGCGCGCCTTCAGCCGCTGCAACGCGCTGTGCTACTGGCAGTGTTTTGATGCGCGCGGCGGCGTGCTCTGATCGCTCCCTGATTTTCCAAGGCTCTCTCCCCGATGTCATCGCTGTTTTCGCCGTATCAGCTCAAGGATGTCTCGCTCCGTAATCGCATCGCGATCCCACCGATGTGCCAATACACCGCCACCGACGGTTTCACCAACGACTGGCATCAGGTGCACTACGCCAGCATGGCGCGCGGTGGTGCCGGGCTGGTGATCGTCGAGGCCACCGGCGTGTCGCCGGAAGGCCGCATCACCCCCGGCTGCCTGGGCCTGTGGAATGACGCCCAGGCCGAAGGACTCGCAGGCATCGCCGCCTCCATCAGCGCCGCGGGCGCCGTGCCCGGTATACAGATCGGCCATGCCGGGCGCAAGGCCAGCGCCAATCTGCCGTGGGAAGGCGACGACCATATCGCCGACGGCGATGCGCGCGGCTGGGACACGCTGTCGCCGTCAGCGGTCGCGTTCGGTGCGAATCTGCCCAAGCTGCCGCGTGCAATGGACCTGGACGATATCGCCCGCGTGCGCGGTGATTTTGTCGCCGCCGCCAAGCGCGCCCTCGCTGCCGGCTTCAAGTGGCTGGAGCTGCACTTCGCTCATGGCTATCTGGCACAGAGCTTCTTCTCCGTACATGCCAACCAGCGCCAGGACGCTTATGGCGGCAGCGCCGAAAACCGCGCGCGTTTTCTGCTGGAAACATTGCAGGCGGTGCGCGCGGTATGGCCGGAACACTTGCCGCTGACCGCACGTTTCGGCGTGATCGAGTTCGACGGACGCGACGAGGAAACCCTGCAGGAAGCCATCGCACTGACCCGCAATTTCAAGCGCGATGGGCTGGATCTGCTCAACGTCAGCATGGGCTTCAGCACGCCCAACGCTGTCATTCCGTGGGGGCCTGCCCTGCTGGCACCGATCGCCGAACGCGTGAGCCGCGAGGCCGCGCTGCCGGTGGCCTCGTCCTGGAACATCGACGATCCGCTGGAAGCAGACCGCGTGGTTGCGGCCGGGCAGATGGAGCTGGTGATGGTCGGCCGCGCACATCTGGCCAACCCGCACTGGCCGTATCACGCCGCGTTGGCGCTGGGCGAAGAACGGCCGTCGTGGGTGCTGCCGCCGTCCTACGCACATTGGCTGGCACGTTACGGCAAGCGCAGCTGAGTCAGCTCTTGAAGGTGTGCCTTGCTGGAAATGCAAGGCACACGGTCGCAGACCGGCGCGGCGCATCGTGCACGCCAGTCTGTGCTGGATGTTTGGCCGGATGCAGGACGCGTGGCATAAGCGCGAGAAATGTTGTACCAGTCGCTGCGAGATCACACGCAAGCGTTTCGCAGCGATGTGCTTTCGTGTCCCTAAAAGCGCGAACATTCCGCTGTTTCTGCAGGTTCAATGACGCCTAGTTCGAGCGTCAAAAAAATTCCAGGGTCATCGCGCTTACCAGCGCTAAAGACATCAGCGCCCGCATTGCGATTCGTCAATAAAAAAACGGCGCGCCACGAGAACCGCAGCGCGCCGTAACCACTGGTGGTCTTACAGACCGTAGCGCTCGATCGCCTGCATATGCGGGGCGGTGTCCTGGTCGCAGGCTTCGGCAAGCCGCATCCAGCACATGCGGTGCGGCCAGCCGGCCGTCGCCATCACCAGCGCGCGGTGCAGTTCCAGCGGTGGCACTGCCTCCGGCAAAGCCACGGTGAACAGCACGCCCGGCAATCCGGACTGCGGGTCTTCCGCATCGAAGGCATCTGCATTGTCCAGATCGATCAGGCGATAGTCGTCGCGGCTATGCACCCACAGCGTCCACCCGCGCGATTCGATGTCCTTGCGCAAGGCGTCGATCGCCTGCTCGCCCGGATGCACGCCATCCACCAGCCAGCTGTTGCCGTAACCACCGGCCTGCAGCACATGCACCTGCGGATAGGTCGGCACGAAGCGCTCGCGTTCGGCCTCGTCTTCCGGCGGCGGATACACCAGTTCCGCATCGAACACCACCCAGTCGCCCACGTGCTGGCGGCGCTGCGACGGCGCATTTTCGACGATGCGTGCGGTCACCGGCCCGGTGCGGCGTGCGTAATACTCGGCCACTTCGCCATCTTCGATACAGCGGATGATCACCCAGCCCCAGGTCTCCTCGACCACGCCGCTGGTGCTGCTCAACTCCATGCCGATCGCCTGCGCGGAGGCACGCACTGCGTCCCAGTCCTGCGCCGCACTGGCGGCGGTCATGTGGTCCCAATATGCCGAGCGCGGTTCTTCCAGTAGCTCAGTCAGCTGCCGATAGACCTCGGCCGCCTCGGCGAAACGCCCGGTGTTGAGGTACATGCGCGCCAACAGCCCGCGCGCACCGTGCGAGCTCGGCGAGAGCGCCAGCAATGCGGTGCAGGTCTGCTCCAGTGCGGGCCAGTCGGCCAGCCGCTGTGCCAGCTGCGCCTCGCACCACAACGCCGCCACCGGCACCTGCGCGCGATACAGCTGCGCCAGGCGGCGCACGCCGGCCTCGTCGCCACGGCCGAGCAAGAGATTCATCAGCCGGAACGTGGGGCTGGTTTCGCGATCGGCGTGCCGCTGCACGAACTGCCACAGCAAGGCGATCGCGTATTCATCGGCCGCACATGCGCTCAAGGCCGATGCGGCGGTGTCCACCAACTCGGCATCGTCGGGCCGCTCGGCCACTGCCTGCAGCAACCACTGCGCTTCCTGTTCCGGATTGCGCGCGGACTCCTGGTCCTGCGCGGACAACCACGCCAGCAACTGGTCGGCGGGCGCCGGCGGCGGCGCGCTCACCGGCGCCGCATCGATGCGTGCGGCCAAGGTGTTCAGCAGCTCGGTGGCGCCACGGTCCAGCCGCAACTTGGGCACGTGCGCGCGGGCCAGCGCCAGATGCCGACGCGCGGTCCACACCGCGCCGCGCTGCAAGGCCATCCCGATCGCAAGCTCCGCTGCTTCGATCAAGATGCGGTGCGCACCCACCTGCGCGTAGTGGTCCAGCATGGTCTGCACGCGGCTGCCCAGGTCCCAGCTGTTGCGCTCGGGCGCGCGCGACACCAGCACCGCCACCGCACGCAACCAGTGCAGGCGATAGCGCGGCGCCACATCGCGCCACGGCAGCAGGGCCTGCTTGGCCTCTTCGTCGCGCCCCAACAAGGCCAGCGCGCGGGTTTTCTGCAACTGGCGCGGCTGGCTGCAGTTGGCCCACTCGGCGCCTTCGCGCGCAGCCTCGCGTTCGCGCTGTTCGACCAGTTCCAGCGCCTCGGCAGCGCGGCCCAGCGCCAGCAGGATCGAGATACGCATGTCCGGCACGCCGTCGTAGATCTCGCCGCCGTGCGCCAGGATGGTTCCCGACTGCTGCTCCAGATACGCCAGCGCCGCATCGCCGCGGCCGTCGTCGAGCAAGGCGTCGGCTTTTTCGCAGCTCAGGCACTGGTAGCACGACCAGCTGGGGTCGATGCGCGCCAGCGTTTCTTCGCACACCTCGATGCGCTCTTCCACCCAGCCCGGGCCATCGATGTTGGCGTAACACGCCGCCAGGTCCTGGGTGACACACACCGACTGCGGGCATTCCACCGCATCGGGGCGGTGCGCGCGTTCGAACAGCGACACCGCATCGCCCAACGCACGTTCGCCCTCGCACAGGTTGCCCACCCGGTTGCGCATTTCCCAATGTCCGACGAACACTTCCAGCCACGGGTTGGCCAGGGTCTTGCCCAGCGCGCGCGCCTCCGGCAATAGCGCCTCGGCACGCTCGATCTGCAGATCGCAGATGTGATCGGTCAGGCGTGTCAGCAGCTGCGCATTTTGCGGCTGCCCGGCTTCGCCCAGATCGTCCTGCAGTTTTTCCACCCAGTTCCAGATTTCCATGACGCGTCCTTTGATCCGGCGCTCAGCGCGCCAGCAAGTGGGTGACAGCCGCGGCAAAATCGCCGAAGGCCCGATTCAACGCAGACACACCCGCCTCCGCTTCGGCCGCGCCTGGCGTCTGCTGGGTGCGGCCCTGTGCAGCAACAATCACCTTGAGCGAACGCAGCAAACGTGCGGCGACGGCCGCCTGCGGGTTGCCCGCGCGGTGCGCGGCCAGCAGGGATTGCAAGGCAGGGTTGTCCAGATTCAGATACAGCCGCTGGGTCTGTTGCGACTCGATGCGCGCGGTGAACTGCCGCGCCAGGCGCAAGGCCGCGGTCGAGACGCGCTTGTCGTTCTCGTCCTGTTCCAGGCGCCGCTTGAGCTCCGCCTCACGGTCGGGCACCACCACCAACGGCAATTCCTCCGGGCTGAAACGCGCCGGCACCAACGCCTCGCCATCGCCCAGGTGCTGCTCCAGCCAGGCCAGTTCGTCGGCAGGCAGGCTATCCAGATGGAACAGCTGCCGGTTGCCTTGTTCGGTGCCCAGTTCGACCAGGCGCACGCCCTTGGCCTGCGCCCAGCGGCGCAGGAACGGCACCACCGCATAGCGGTTGCCATAGGCCACCGGCACGCCCATGGCGCGGAACAGCATTTCCTCGAAGCCGGCGTCGCTGTCCAGGATCACGTGCACCGCGCCACGCGCCGGCAGTTGCTGCGCCGGCAGATCGCCTTGCGAGGTGGGCACGCGCACATGTTCCATCAACAATTCGAACAGGCGCTCGTCGCACAACGCCGCGCCCAGCAGCGCTTCGTTGTGACGGAGCAGGATGCGGCGCCATGTCTCCGGCTGCTGACGCGCGACCTCGGCCAGACCTTGCACCAAGGCTTCGGAGAGTGCATGTTGCACCGCGCTGTACACCGCATCGCGCTGCAAATCTTCGCGGCTGGCAGTGGGCGTCAAGCGGTTGGATTCGATCACCCCACCGATGAAACCGGCCCATGGCGGCAGCAATTCGCGCGCGTTGTCATCGAGCAACATGCCACGCAAAAAAACCGACAGATTGCGGTTATCGCTGGTGCCGTAGGTCGCCCCATCCTGCACCCACAACAGACCGACTGCATCGCTGCCTTCGTCGCTGCGCACCGGCATGCAGCACAACGGCTCGAAGTTGCGCTCGAAGCGCGCGGCAAATTCGCGCTGGCGGCGCCAGGCCTGCACCGGATGCAACGGCACCGCATCGACCATGCGCCACGGCGGCGGCTCCGGGTTGATCGGCTGCGCATCGCGGCCAATCTGGATCGGCTCGCGCAACAGCGCGCAGTACTGCGACAGGATCTCGCGCAGGCGGCCCTCCTGGGCCAACGGCAGATAATCCGGATGCAGCTCCAGCACCACCTCGGTGCCGACCTGGGCACGTGCGGCAATCGGGCTCACCGTGTATTGCTCGGCATTGCTGGACACATAGCAATGGCCCAGCGTCGGCGTCTGATACGAGGTGGTGCGCACGGTGACCCGCCGTGCCAGGACGAATGCCGACAGGAAGCCCAGCCCGAACATGCCGATCAGGCCGCTGTCTTCATGCCCGCTCTGACGCAGGCCGCGGGTGTAGCCCACGCCCACGGTGGCCAGATAGTCGTGGATCTCCTGTTGGGTCAGCCCGGCGCCGGTATCGATGATGCGCACGGTGCCCTGGGCGGGATCGCCATGCACTTCGATCAGCGACGCACCACCCCACTCCGGCTGCTCCAGGCGCCGGCGCAGGATCGAGTCGTGCGCGTTCTGCACCAGCTCGCGCAACGCGACCACCGGCGTCGAATACAAATGCTTGCTGAGTACGGACATGAGCCCGTTGAGATCGACGCCTGCGCGGCGGATCTGCGAGGCGTCCGTCGCCTCATTGATGGGATCTTGCATGATCGGTCGTCGTGTCCTTGGCGGCCGCGTCCATCCTCGGACACGCCTGCCTGGGTGGCAATGCGAGCCGGAAAGGATAGCCGCAAGCCACGGACCGCGCACGTACGCGCCGCGCCGGCGGCACAGGCCGGCCTTCTCAGGCAACAGATCCCAGCGTTACATCCATCGTTACATAGGTGCCGGGTATTCAAGGCCCGGCAGCACACTCTTGCAAAGCGCTGCAAAACGGCCGGATTTGCCGGCAAAAACTGCAAACGTCACGCCTGCTTCGTGCAAGCGCGCTGCGCATAAACGCCGGCTGAGCCAACGTCCGGCACAGCGCGAACAGGGGCGCATCGCCGCCGCGTGCCACCCCTCTACCCGCTCACCGCTGCCCTGCATTGCTGCAGGGCAGCGGCCTGCTTAGCGTTGCAGGGTTTCCATCGGCGCTTCATTGAAATGCTGGCGATAGCCCTTGGCCAGCGCCGAGCGACTGCCCACACCCCAGCGGCTCGCCGCCTGCAGCACGCTGCCACAACCGCCATCGGCCAACAGTTCATCGCGGATGCCCTGCATGCGATACCGGCGCAGCACCTGGGTCGGCGACAAGCCGGTCGCTGATTTGAAGGCCTGCTGCAGCGCGCGCCCGGTCACCCCGATCTGCGCGGCGACCTCGTTGATCGACAGGTCCGATCGATGGGCATTGGTGATCATGTACGCGTAGGCACGCCGGTACTTGGCCGGCAGGCGGGCGGAAATGTCATCGCTGACATGCGCCGGTGTGCCGCTTTCCAGCAACCGCGGCGCCTGGACCTCGCTGCGCAGGCATTGCACAGCCCCCAGGGCGTAGCGGTTGTAGAGCAGCAAGGCTTGCTCGGCACGTCCCAGTGCCTGGCTGATCTTGGCCTGGCAATACTCGAACTCCAGGTTCCAGCGCGGCGCGTGATGGCGCCCGGCACCGGCCAGCGCGCGTTCGGCCAGGTCCGCACGCCCAACCGCCAATGCGGCCAGCGCCAGCTCCACTTGCGCATCCTGCCGCGCGCATGGCGGGCAACCGGTGGCCGCTGCGGGCAAGGCATCGATCTGCGCGTCGAAGCCGAAGATGTCTCCACCAGCAATGCGCAGCAGATTGCGCACATGGCGCATGCGTTGCGCCAGCACCGGCATGCTCTCGGACAGATCGGCGATGCAGGCACGCAGCTCGCTGGCCTCGAAGGTATGCGCGGCATCTTCCTGGCGCAGCGTGGCCTGCCAGAACACGTGGTCGCTCATGCGCTCGCCGCGCCGGATCCGCAGCTGGGCGATCAGGTCCAGACGCAGCGCGCCGACCACACGCGTCCAGTCCGCCGCACCGAGCTCCAGCTCGGAAACCACCTCTTGCGCGCGTTCCAGCGTCTGCAGTGCCAGGGTGCTCTGGCCCAGGTGGAAGTGGGTCAGCGCCTTGCCGAGCAGGCTCTCGCCACACAGCACCGCCGGGGTATCGCGGTCCATGGCCAGTTGCGCAAAGCAATTGAGCGCTGCACTCAGCCGGCGCTGGCTCAACATCAGCCACGCGGTGTTGCGGCACGACAGCAGGCGCAGCTGCCGCTGGTGCCCACGCATCGCCTTGGACGCCTGCCGATAGGCATCCTCTGCCTCTTCCTGATACTCCAGAATCAACAAGGCATCGGCGCTGGCGCCCAGCAATGCGACTTCGTCGTCGCTGCCATCCGGAGCTGCCTGCCCCTCGCGACGTTGCTGGAGGTGCTGCAGACCCTGTGGCCAAGCACCAACAAGCATCCTGCTCGTATAGATCGGAAGACGGTCTGCGTAAGACAACGCAGAGATCGCTGCGAAGTAGGTCGAAAGGATCATGCCGGGCTCTCTGAAGGGGAGGAGCAAAAACAACAAAAGGCGCCGTTGTGGTGGGCGCAAACGATTGTATGCAGCGGATCCAATAGAATTTCTCACTTCGAAGCAGCTAGAAATTCAAAAATTCTCACTCTGTCTTGCAAACTGCGAAGTGGATCCCGCACCTGCGTAGCGACGAAGGCCAGACGATGCGCCGGCGTATCTTGACGGTGCATCACAGGACGATGCGTGGGCGTACGGATGCGGTGTTCGGCACGCAGATGCGCGAAGGCGCGCTAAACATCTGCGATCGCTCGCGCTCAATGTCAAATGGCCGTTAATCCAGTGCAATGAGGGCACACGCTGTTTTCCGGCGATTCGCCGGTCCACCTGTAATTACAAGAGCATTTTGTTCAGCGGCGCGATAGTTAAGTCCCTCGAGATATTCTTTCTCGCGCAGAGAGTCAGCAAAATCTCTATACCTTGGTCTACACCTGCACGTTGGCATGCCGCCGCTCCAGCATGGGGTTTTGTGTGCAGCAACCCGACCGAATTAAAACGCCCCAACCAGCCCTATGCGTCAGACGACGATTGCATAACTAGAGAGTAAGAGCTGTGTTGCGGCTAACTGACCACCCGCTAAAGCGGATGACTCCGCTGATCGGAATTCGCGCTAGGCAACGAAACTTTTCGCCTCCGCAATGGTACATACCATTCGTCTGACGCAGGTCAGATCCCCCCGAAGCGGTCGAGTGATATGGCTATGTGCCTGGATACCTTTAGTAAGCCTGTTGTGCTCAGTTCCATGGTCTGGGCTGCGCCCGTACCGCCGGCGTGGGCGCGCGAGTGATGGACGCCGCTGCGAATGACCGCCAAGGATCGGCATTCGTACTGACGCAGGACGCGCGGCTGGCATCACAGATCAACGCCAGCCTGGCGACTCTGGTCCCAGAGGTCACCATCTTTTCAGACGAACTCGAATTGCTGCGCTGCCTGCGCCACTCGCCGTGCGAGCTTCTGGTTTTCGATGCCCATTGCGTGGCATCGGACGACAGTTCCCTGCTCGCCTGGCAGCGCTGCCACAGTGGTCACCCCACCCCACTGATTGTGCTGGGCCGTTTCGAGTGCCCCGACGACTTGCTGGCCTGGTATCGCGCCGGCGCCCACGAAGTGCTCAGCCTGCCAGTCAACTCACACGAGTTGCATGTGCGCGCATCGCTCGCCATTTGGCCGATGGCAGCCACCTGCATCCAGGCCCAGCAGATCAAGGTGGGCCCGTATCAGCTGCTCCGCGAGAAGAACACGGTGTACCTGCACGAAACCGCGATTGCCTTGACCGCGCGCGAGTTCTCCATCGCCTGGCTGCTGTTTTCGAATCCGGGCGTGTGCTTCCGCCGCTGCCAGCTGGCCAAGGCAGTCTGGGGTAGCCATACCGAGTTCACCGACCGCACCATGGAACAGCACATCTACAAGCTGCGCAAGAAACTGCGGCTGTGCAACCACAGTGGCGCAGTGCGCATTCGCACCGTGTATTCGCATGGCTACAAGCTCGAACTGGCGCTGTCGGACGGCAACACGGCGGCACCCTCCAAGGGCATGACGTCCAATACGGTCAATCGCACCGCAGCTTGCTGAGCTGCGGCTGCTCTGCTTGGAGATAACGCACCGGTGCAGGCGTTGCTGGCGTCTTGACGGAGCTCGCCTGAGTCAGAGTGTTTGGCTGCACGGGCGCGACGTCACGCGCACGGTCGATGGGGTTCGTTCGTGTTGCGACGGCTCATGAAGACTTGGGCTTCGCAGTCAGCGCAGACGTGTACGTTCGAGGCAGCAATGTCAGTAATGCGAGGCCGAAGCGCCGCATGGAGCAGTGCTTCGGCCGCCGTCGTTGCGGCATCGCCGACACCGGAAATATTGGCCATCCCTGCAGAGCGTTGATGTCCAGCAACAAGGCGGCGTTCTCGCCAGATCCCCCGCCGCTCCTGATCAAGCTTGCGCCGCATGGCAACCCCCGCTGCTGCCATTGCATTACCGCACCGATGCAAACACCCATAAACGACAACGGCGCCAGGTTTCCCTTGGCGCCGCTGTTTTTTGCAGTTTAGAAGAACTTACTGCTTCGGGCTCTCGCCGTACTCGTTCGGGCCGGGCGTACCTTCGAGGCACATAAACACCAACACGATGAAGCCGCCGAGGTAAGGCACCAGGCTGATCAGATAGAACCAGCCAGACTTGCCCTGGTCGTGGAAGCGACGCACGCTCACCGCAATGCTCGGCACCACCATTGCCAGCATCACGATCACCATGATCGCGAAGACCACCCAGGCCAGCGCGCCCGGGCCGTTATCGCCGCCGCCCACTGCCGCTGCGATGCCGAAAAGACCACCCAGCACCAGCAGGATGATGGCCTGCAGCAGCATGAACATCCAATATTCCTTGCGGCGCGAACGACCATTGAAGTCGGCATAACGCTTGAGCGGCAGCAACATCCATTCCATCGTGAGTCTCCTGGTGACGAGCAATAAGCGGTGTGTGTGATCCGGTGCACAGTGCAACGGGCCGCGCATGGTGCCATAGCCGCAGTCTGGTGAAAACGTTTTCTTTACGCTCTGGCGCGTATGGCTGGCGCTGTCCGACGAGCGGTCGGGCCTGGCGCTGCTGCTGACCCGCACGGCCGCACGCCCCCCATCGCACTTGTCGCTGGGGAGAGCTGCAGCTTGCAGAACGTGGAGGCGCAGCGCCTGCGCCGCCCGCAACAGCGAGCCCGGTAGAGGCGAGCAACCAGGCAGCGACTTAGCGACAACGTCGGTGGCGGCTGCGGGCTTACTCCGCCGCCGCTTCCAGGGCCTGGCTCAATCGCTCCACGGCAACGATCTCCATGCCCTTGATGCTGGACGCCTTCGGCGCATTGGCCTTGGGTACGATCGCGCGCTTGAAGCCGTGCGTCGCCGCCTCCTTCAGGCGGTCCTCGCCGTTGGGAACCGGGCGAATCTCTCCCGACAACCCCACCTCACCGAAGGCGATCGTCTTCTCGGCCAGTGGCCGGTCGCGCAACGACGACAACACCGCCAGCAGCACCGGCAAGTCGGCGGCGGTCTCCTGTACCCGGATACCGCCGACCACGTTGACGAACACGTCCTGGTCACCGACCACGATGCCGCCATGCCGGTGCAGCACCGCCAGCAACATCGCCAGGCGGTTCTGCTCCAGCCCCACGGCGACCCGCCGCGGATTGGACAACGGCGAGGCATCCACCAGCGCCTGCACCTCCACCATCAACGGACGCGTGCCTTCGCGGGTGACCATCACGCAACTGCCCGGCTGATGGGTGCTGCCGCCGGAAAGGAAAATCGCCGAGGGGTTGGAGACCTCCTTGAGGCCCTTCTCACCCATCGCAAACACGCCCAGCTCGTTGACCGCACCGAAGCGGTTCTTGAACGCACGCAGCAAGCGGAAGCGGCTGCCGCTTTCGCCCTCGAAATACAGCACCGCATCGACCATGTGCTCGAGCACGCGCGGGCCGGCGATGCCGCCTTCCTTGGTGACATGCCCGACCAGGAACACCGCCGTGCCGGTTTCCTTGGCATAGCGCACCAGCCGCGCAGCGCTCTCGCGCACCTGGCTGACCGAGCCGGGTGCCGCGGTCAGCGACTCGGTCCACAGCGTCTGCACCGAATCGGCCACGATCAATTTGGGCCGCGCCACGCTGGCGTGCTGCAGGATGTTCTCGATCCCGGTTTCGGCCAGCGCATTCAACCCTTCCAGTGGCAGGTCCAGCCGCACCGCGCGCCCGGCCACCTGGGCCAGCGATTCTTCGCCGGTGACGTACAACACCGGCAGCGTGCTGGCCATGCTGGCCAGCGCCTGCAGCAACAACGTCGACTTGCCAATACCCGGGTCGCCGCCGATCAGGACCACCGCACCCTCGACCAGGCCGCCACCAAGCACACGATCGAACTCGCCGATGCCGGTGGACACCCGCGCCTGCTCGGACTGCTGCACATCCTTGAGCGCGGTGATCTTGGGCGCTTCGGTCTTGCCCGCCCAGCCGCTGCGCCGCGAGGCCGCCGGCGAGGCCTTGCCAGCGGGCGTGGCGCTTTCCAGCACGATCTCGCTGAGCGTGTTCCACACCCCGCACTCGGTGCACTGTCCCTGCCACTTGGTGTACTCGGCGCCGCATTCGCCGCAGACATAGGCCGTCTTCGCCTTCGCCATCATCTTCTTGCCGTTGCTTCTGAAGCCGAAGCATAGCTGCGGCGGGTCTCACCGCGCGCGACCTGAGCCGGAGACTGGCGTCAGCCAATCACGGTGTGGTGTGTCAGCGGTTGCGGGTCCAGCCGGTGCGGCATCGACCGTTGATGCAAGCCATTCGATTACTCAGTCCCGATGCCGAGCGCACTGCGCGTCGCGGATTCGGGATTCGGGATTCGGGATTCGGGATTCGGGATTCGGGATTCAAGAATGCTGCTCGCAGCTCGCGACAAAAACTACCCGCCTGCGGCATGCATGGAGTCGCTCAGGCATTGATGCAGGAAACGCACGCAGATGGTTCCGGCACCCAGACATAAGCCGGGATGGCGCCGTCACTCCGCGTAGCGAGATACGGCGGCATGCCTCGCGCGAACAAAGGCCCTGAAAAGGCGCATCTAAACCACTACGACATTTGCAAACAGCGCACCCAGCGAGCGGCAAGGTGAACGAGCGACGCCCACGCACCAGACTGCTTCAGCCGAACAAGCACCGCTCATCCATCGACGATCATCCAGCTCTACACCGGCATCCTGCACGCATGCAGGATGCCGGCGCAGCGCTCCATTCAACGCGCCTTGTACAGCTCGCTCAAACGGTCCGGTTTGCCGGCAATCCGCTCAAGATGCGGATACAGCAGCCCGCCGTGGTAGTCGATGCGCACTGTGTCGTAGCGGTCGAGTCGCTTGACCAGCAGCTCGATCGGCACGGTGGTTCCCTTGGCGGCGGTGATCGCGTCCTTGATCACGTCACTACTGAAGGCGCGGCCGTTGACCGCCACGATCGTATTGCCCGTGATCAGGCCCGCATTGAAGGCCGGGCCGTCCCAAAGCACATCGCTGATATCGCCCGAGGCTTTCAACGACATGCCAAGCGAATAGGTCAGGCTGGCGTCCTTGTCGTCGCTCTCGTCGGTCTTGGTGGCCAGGTTCGGCTCGTCGTTGTAGACCAGTTTCCAGCCATTGGCTTCGATGCCGCCGATCAACGAACCATGCCCATCCATGCGACTGCGCAGGAAGCTCGCCCAGTCGAAAGCAGCTACGCCGTTGAGGGTGCTGACGATGTCATCAAACGTGTACGGATTGACGTCCCAATCGCCGTTCTTCATGCCGAAGAACGCCTTGCCGAAGTCATCGATGGAGCGCTTGTTGTTGGTCAACGCCCGCAGCTTGCTATCCACTTCCAGCCACATCATCTGGCCGCCGGAGTAATAGTCTTCCGACATTTGATAGTTGCGGTACGCCTTGGGGCGGCGCATCGACATGGTCGGGTCGTTAGTGGTGTCCTGCACCGTGCGCCACGCCATGCCGGGGCGGCCACGCTCGTATTGGGCGGCTACGCCGGCAAGCACTTCGCGTGCCTGTTCCTGCGTCCATAGGCCGGAGCGCGCCGACATCACTTCGCCCCAGAACTGGGTCTGGCCTTCATACAGCCACAGCAGGCTGTCGCCCATGGGCACGTTGAAATTCGGCGTCGCCAGATCCGCACCGCGGCGGTATTTGCCGTTCCACGAATGGTTGAACTCATGCGCCAGCAAGTCGCGCCCGGTCCAGCTCTTGTCCCACTCGGTGAAGTAGTTCGGTGCACCGCTGTTCTCGCTGGAACGGTGATGCTCCAGGCCGATGCCGCCCAGCTTCTTGGTCAGCGCCAGCAAAAATTCGTAGTGGTCGAAATGCCGCGCACCATACAGCTTGTCCATCTGCTGCACCAACGCGGCGTGCGCCTTGATCTGCTCGGGCTTGGCGTCCAGCGATTTGGCTTCGTCGGCAAAGACGTTCAGATACACCGGCTGCTTGCCGGCGCTCAATTCCACCCGCTTGTAGTACTTGCCGGCAAACATCGGCGAGTCGACCAGGTCATCGAAATCGATCGGCTTGAAGGTCACCGTGTCGCCCACGCGGCGTTCGGTTTCCATGGCCGTGGCATAGCTCCAGCCCGCCGGCAGGGTCACGCTGGCCTGCGCCTTGATGTTGCGCGCGAAGTAGCCGGCCGGATACAGCGCCGTGGTGTTCCACTGCAGGTTGAGCATTTCCGGAGTCATCATCACCCGGCCCTGGCTGCTGGCCTGCGGCGAGAGGAACTTGAACTCGGCCACCAGCTCGCTGGCGCCTTGCGGCACGTCCACCTTGAAGGCGTAGACATCGAACTGGTCGCGCGTCCAGGGCACCACCTTGCCATCGACCCTGATCACCAGACCGGCCAGTTTGTCGATCGGGCCGGTAGGCGAATGGTTGCCCGGGATCCACTGCGGATACAGCAGCGTCATCGGGCCCGGCGTGGCCGGCATGGTGGTCTTGACCTTGAAGATGCGGTGCTGCAGATCGGTGGCATCGACGTCGATCTTCAAGGTGCCTTCGAACGGCACATCCTGCGGCGCGGCGGTCTGTGCGGCGGCAGGCAGGGACAGCGCCGCGAGCAGCGACAAGGACAAGACAGTGGGGACGTTCATCGCGATTCCGTTGGGACCTGGATCAGGCAGCCTTCGATGCTAAGCGCACGCCAGCGCTTCCCCCGTATGCCATTGGTCATGCTGCGATGGATTGCCGGGCAAAAAAAAGCCGCCGGAGCTCCGGCGGCTTTCAGTGATCCGGCGTGGCTGCCGTCTCAATGCATCATGTTGACGTTCATGTTGTGCAGCACCCACAGCGAACCCACGATCACGATGCCGATGATCAGCAGCGAGAACAGGCCCACTTGCACGTTGGAACGCTGCTCCGGCGTACGGTCCATGTGCAGGAAGTACACCATGTGCACCAGCATCTGCACGGCAGCCATCACCGAGATCACGATGACGGTGACGCCCTTGGAGAACGCCCCGCTCATCACCATCGCAAACGGGATGACGGTGAGGATCACGGCCATGACGAAGCCGATCAGGTAGGACTTCAGACCGCCGGCATGCGCGTCGGCAGCGTTTTCGGTGTGGTGGTGATTGGCCATTACAGCGCTCCCAGCAGATAGACGACGGTGAACACACCGATCCAGATGATGTCCAGGAAGTGCCAGAACAGGCTCAGGCAGGCAAGACGCGTGCTGTTGCGCGCGGTCAGGCCGTTCTTGGAGATCTGGATCACCAGCACCGCCATCCACAACAAGCCTGACGCCACGTGCAGGCCGTGGGTGCCCACCAGGAAGAAGAAGGCCGACAGGAACGCACTACGCCCCGGGCCGGCACCTTCATGGATCAGGTGGTTGAACTCCCAGATTTCCATGCACAGGAAGCCGATACCCAGCAGCGCGGTGACCGCCAGCCAGCCGTACAGGCCGGCCATCTTGCGCTTGTGCGCGGAGATCATGGCGAAGCCGAAGCTCAAGCTACTGAACAACAGCAGGAAGGTTTCCACCAGCACGAACTTCAGGTCGAACAGCTCCTTCGCCGTCGGTCCGTCCACCGTGGCGCCGGACAGCACCGCGTAGGTGGCGAACAGGCCCGCGAACAGCAGGCAGTCGCTCATCAGGTAGACCCAGAACCCGAAGACGGTGTTGCCACCGCCGTCGTGATGCTCGTGGTCGTGATCGTGGCCGCCCGCGTGGGCGCCGTGGTGGTCAAGCGTGGTCGTGGAGGACATGGTCAGATCGCCTTCGCGGCCTGAGCCGCATGTTGCTGTTCGAGCTTGGCAAAGCGCGCGTCTTCGATGCGCTTCACTTCCTCGGCCGGCACCCAGTAATCGATGTCGTCATCGAAGGACCGGGCGATGAAGCTGCCGATCATGCCCGCCAGGCCGATGATGGCCAGCCACCAGATGTGCCAGGTCAGACCAAAGCCCAGCAGCACGCTGAAGGCGGCGATGTAGACGCCTGCACCGGTGTTGCGCGGCATGTGGATGGGCTCGTACGAGGACGGACGCACCCAGCCCTTGCCATTCTGCTTGTCGCCCCAGAACTGGTCGCGGTCATCGATGTGCGGCAGCACGGCGAAGTTGTAGAACGGCGGCGGCGAGGAGGTCGCCCATTCCAGCGTACGGCCATCCCACGGATCACCGGTATGGTCCATGTTGTCCTTGCGCTTCCAGACGCTGTAAGCGATCTGCACCAGGTTCAAGAAGATACCCAGGCCGATGATCGCTGCACCTGCGGCGGCCACGTACAGCCACGGCGCCCACTCGGGGTGGTTGTAGGTGTTCATGCGGCGCGTCATGCCCATGAAGCCAAGCACGTACAGCGGCATGAAGGCCACGAAGAAGCCGATGATCCAGCACCAGAACGAGGCCTTGCCCAGCTTTTCGTTGAGCTTGAAGCCGAACGCCTTCGGGAACCAATAGGTCAGACCTGCCAGGTAACCGAACACCACACCGCCGATGATCACGTTATGGAAGTGGGCGATCAGGAACAGGCTGTTGTGCAGCACGAAGTCCACGGCCGGGATGGCCAGCATCACGCCGGTCATGCCACCAATGGAGAAGGTGATGATGAAGCCGATCGTCCACAGCACCGGCGAAGTCATGTGCACGCGACCGCGGAACATGGTGAACAGCCAGTTGAAGATCTTCACGCCGGTCGGGATCGAGATGATCATCGTCGTGATGCCGAAGAAGGCATTGACGTTGGCACCCGAGCCCATGGTGAAGAAGTGGTGCAACCACACCACGAACGACAGCACGCCGATACACGCAGTGGCATAGACCATCGAGGTGTAGCCGAACAGGCGCTTGCGGCTGTAGGTGGCAATCAACTCGGAGAAGATGCCGAACGCCGGCAGGATCAGGATGTAGACCTCCGGGTGACCCCAGATCCAGATCAGGTTGACGTACATCATGGCGTTGCCGCCACCGTCGTTGGTAAAGAAGTGCGTGCCCAGGTAACGGTCGGCACCCAGCAGCGCCAGCGCCACGGTCAGGATCGGGAACGCAGCGATGATCAGGATGTTGGTGATCAGCGCGGTCCAGGTGAAAATCGGCATGCGCATCAGGGTCATGCCCGGAGCGCGCATGCGCATGATCGTCACGAAGAAGTTCACGCCGGTCAGCAACGTGCCTAACCCGGAGACCTGCAACGCCCAGATGTAGTAGTCCACGCCAACGCCTGGACTGTATTCCAGCCCCGACAACGGCGGATACGCCAGCCAACCGGTCTGCGCAAACTCGCCAACACCCAGCGAGATGTTGATCAGCGCCGCACCGGCCACGAACAGCCAGAAGCTCAGCGAGTTCAGGAACGGAAACGCCACGTCGCGTGCGCCGATCTGCAGCGGCACGATCAGGTTCAACAGGCCGGTCATGAACGGCATGGCCATGAAGAAGATCATGATCACGCCGTGCGCGGTAAAGATCTGGTCGTAGTGGTGCGGCGGCAGCACGCCTTCGCCACCGCCACCGGCCAGCGCCTGCTGGGTGCGCATCATGGCCGCGTCGGCAAAGCCGCGCAGCAACATGACCAGCGCCACGATGATGTACATCACACCGATGCGCTTGTGATCCACCGAGGTGAACCACTCATTCCACAAGTAGCCCCACAGCTTGTACTTGGTGATGGCACCCGCGATGAGCAGGCCAAGCAGGCCGGCGCCACCGAGGGCGATCATGATGATCGGCTCGTGGTACGGAACCGCCTCGATCGTAAGTTTGCCTAGCATCACTTGTCTCCAGAAGTGCACATGGCAACGGGCTCTGCAGCCGATGCCTGATGGTCGCCATGGCCTTTACTGTGGCCCGGACCATTCATGTATTTGTCGACCAGCGAGCGGAACATGCCGTCCTGCACCGACGAGTAGTAGGTGACCGGATACTGTTCCTTGTCGTTGCGGTTGGCGGCCAGCACCTGGTACTCGGCGGCGTCCAGCGCCTTCGGCGAGGCCTTGACCTTGGCCACCCATGCATCGAAGCCGGCCTGATCGGTGGCGTGCACGGTGAAGCTCATCTTCGAGAAGCCGTGACCGCTGTAGTTGGTGGACAGGCCGAAGTACTCACCCGGTTCGTTGGCCACCAGGTGCAGCTTGGTTTCCATGCCAGCCATCGCGTAGATCATGGTGCCCAGGTGCGGGATGAAGAACGAATTCATCACCGTATCGGAGGTGATCTTGAAGTTCAGCGGCGTATGCACCGGCACGGCGATTTCGTTGACCGTCGCGATGTTCTGGTCGGGCATGATGAACATCCACTTCCAGTCCAGCGACACCGCCTCGATGTTGAGCGGCTTGACGTCCGAATCCAGCGGCCGGTACGGGTCCAGCGCATGCGACGAGCGCCAGGTCAGCACCGCCAGCACCAGGATGATCACGCACGGGATCGACCAGACCACCACCTCGATCGCGGTGGAGTGCGACCAATCCGGCTCGTAGCGCGCCTTGGTGTTGGACGCGCGGTATTTCCACGCGAACGCAATCGCCATGACGATCACCGGGATCACCACGATCAGCATCAGCACCACCGAGGTGATCAGCAGTTGCTTCTCGTCGTGGCCGATCTGGCCTTTCGGATTGAGGATGGCCGAGTTGCAGCCTGCCAACAGCAGGAACGGCAACATCAGACCTGGACGAAGTACACGCCCGAGATGTTTCAACGGAATCATCGGTCGATCCAAGTGCGAAGGAACGCCAGCCTCGTTCGTCTGATCCGCCAGCGGCGTTTTGAACAGCCCGCTCCCGGTGGAGATGGCGGCCCAGATCGAAGACACGGGTTAGCTCCCTAATTTTAGTCTTTGCTGCACCTGCACGAAACCCATTGGCAATGATCCATCGCAATGAATGCGCGCAGATGTGTGCGACATGTTGTCGCAGCGCGTCAAAGTGCAGGGAATGCGGCCAGTTGCGGCCGTCGTGCAGTGGGCAGAGAACCTACGCGATGCTCTTAAAATTCCAGCGTCGACGCGCACAGCGCCCAAACGCAACTGGGCCGACCAAAGGTCGACCCAGTGATGATGCGATGGTGCCGGAAATAGGAATCGAACCTACGACCTACGCATTACGAATGCGCCGCTCTACCAACTGAGCTATTCCGGCGAGCCGTGAATTGTAGGAGCGGAGCGCCGCTGCGGTCAATCGCCTTGGGCGTCGCGGCTATGCCACGCACCTGCGTGTCAGCCGCCGCGATCGTTGCGCCCTCCTCCGCAGCGCCCGGCTTCACCCGAGCCGGTGAGGCAACTGCGCGGATGTTTCGCCGATGACCTGGCGCGCGCCTCCCGCCTCAGCTGACCAGCCGCAGCCGCAGCTCCTTGGGCAGCGCGAACACCATCGACTCCGGCTCACCCGCCAGTTCGGACACGCCATTGGCACCGAGCTCGCGCAGCCGCGCCAGCACGCCGTCGACCAGCACCTGCGGCGCCGAGGCGCCTGCGGTCAGGCCGATATGCTGCTTGCCGACGATCCAGGCCGGGTCGATCTCGCTGGCGTTGTCGATCAGGTAGGACTCCACCCCGTCACGGCGCGCCAGCTCACTGAGCCGGTTGGAGTTGGAGCTGTTGGGCGAACCGACCACCAGCACCAAATCGCACTGCCGCGCCAGGTCGCGCACCGCATCCTGGCGGTTCTGCGTGGCGTAGCAGATGTCGTCATGCTTTGGCCCCTGCATGGCCGGATAGCGCACGCGCAAGGCCTCGATGATGCCCATGGTGTCGTCCACCGACAGCGTAGTCTGGGTCGTATAGGCCAGGTTCCCCGGCTGGCGCACCTGCAAGGTGGCGACCTGCTCGATATCTTCGACCAGGTAGATCTGCCCGGGGCCGCGCTCGCGGCTCCACTGGCCCATGGTGCCCTCCACTTCCGGATGCCCGGCATGGCCGATCAGCACCACGTCGCGGCCGGCGCGGCAATGGCGGGCGACTTCGAAATGCACCTTGGTTACCAGCGGGCAGGTTGCATCGAACACCTTCAGCCCGCGCCGTTCGGCCTCCACGCGCACGGCCTGGGAGACGCCGTGGGCACTGAAGATCACCGTGGCGTCGTCCGGCACTTCGTCCAGTTCCTCGACGAAGATGGCACCGCGCTGCTTGAGGTCGTCGACCACGAAGCGGTTGTGCACCACCTCGTGGCGCACGTAGATCGGCGCACCCAGCGTCTCGATCGCACGCTTGACGATCTCGATCGCGCGGTCGACACCGGCGCAGAAGCCGCGGGGATTGGCGAGCAGGACGTCCATAAGCTTTTTCTCTCGACGGCCCGGCCGCGATGGCCGGACGTTTTCAACAGGGGGCGCGGCCGCCGACAACGCGGCGCCCGGCGCGTTGCTGCGGCGTGCCCGTCAAGGCAGCGCCGCAGCGGGCATGGATCGGGATTATCCCGCTTTTCGACTGCGCTTGCCGTCGAACAAACCGAACAGTGCGATGCCGATCGCGCCACCCACGATTGCCGAGTCGGCGATATTGAACGACGGCCAGGTGTGCTCGCCGACATACCACTGGATGAAATCGACCACGTGGCCGTGCATCAGGCGGTCGATCACATTGCCGATCGCCCCGCCGATGACCAGCGCGTACGGCACTGCGCTGCGCCAGTCGCCGCGCGCGGTGCGCGACAGCCAGAACGCCAGCAGGCCACTGATGCCGACCGCCAGCGCGGTGAAGAACCACAGCTGCCAGCCACCGGCATCACTCAGGAAGCTGAAGGCTGCCCCGGTGTTGTAGGTGCGGTACCAGTTCCAGAACCCGTCGATGACCGGCACCGGGGTGTATTCGGGCAGGCTGGACAGCACCCAGGCCTTGCTCCACTGATCCAGGCCGATCACGACAGCCGAAAGCAGTAACCAGATCAGGGCGGACGGGTTGGGTCGTTGGCTCATGTCGAAATATCGCAAGTAGGAGGCCTTCTCCGTGGCGGAGAAGAGGCCTGGATGGCGGGAACAACACAGGATGGCACGCACGGGACAACCAACCGACCTGCCCCATGCCGGACTGCGCGCCGGGCTTCAGCTGCAGGGCCGGCTGCAGGGCAAACTGAGGAACGATGGCTGCCCAACAGAACCGCGCCGACAGCCCAGCTAGCCGGGCGACTCAACCCCTGCAAGCGGACGCGGCGGCGCCGAACACGCCGCCACGCGATAGCCGCATCAGAACCAGCGACGCTCCTCGCCCGGGCCTTCGATGTTGCTGACGCAGCGGCTGCACAACTCCGGGTGCCGCGGGTCGCTGCCCACGCTGGCCTGGTGGTGCCAGCAGCGCACGCACTTGGCCTTGGTGGTGGGCTGCGCACTGACGAAGATGTCGTCGGTGCTGGCCGCGGTCACGGTGACGTCGCCACTGATGAACAGGAAACGCAGCTCATCGCTCAGCGGCTGCCAGCGCGCGGCGGTCTGCGCGTCGGCGGCCACGGTGATTTCCGCTTCCAGCGCCGCGCCGATCGCGCCATTGGCACGCATCGGCTCCAGCACCTTGGCTATCTGCTCACGCAGCGCCAGCAACTTGTCGACGTCGGCGCTGGTCAGTGCAGCGTCCGCCGGCATCGGCGCCAGCCCGTCGTACCAGGTGGCGAACAGCACGTTGCCGGAGTGCTCGCCAGGCAGGTACGCCCACAGCTCTTCGGCGGTGAAGCTCAGCACCGGCGCAATCCAGCGCACGAACGCCTCGGCCACGTGATACATCGCGCTCTGCGCCGAACGGCGGCCGCGCGCATCCTCGGCCATCGTGTACAGGCGGTCCTTGGTGACATCCAGGTACAGCGAACCCAGGTCCACGCTGCAGAAATTCAGCAGCCCCTGCACGATCTCGGCGAAGTCGTAGCGCGCATACGCGGCAGTGATCTTCTCCTGCAGCTCGTGGGCGCGATGCACGATCCAGCGGTCCAGCAGCACCATGTCGTCCAGCGCCACCAGATGCTGCAACGGGTCGAACCCATGCAGATTGCCAAGCAGGAAGCGCGCGGTATTGCGCAAGCGACGGTACGCATCGGCATTGCGCTTGAGGATCTCCTGCGACAGCGACATCTCGTTGCTGTAATCAGCCGAGGCGATCCACAGGCGCAGGATGTCGGCGCCCAGCGTGCGCATGATTTCCTGCGGCTCGATCCCGTTGCCCAGCGACTTGGACATCTTGCGGCCGTGCTCGTCCACAGTGAATCCGTGGGTGAGGCACTGCTTGTACGGCGCGACCTTGTCCATCGCCACGCCGGTCAGCAGCGAGGACTGGAACCAGCCGCGATGCTGATCGGAGCCTTCCAGGTACAGGTCGGCCGGCTTGGGCAGGCCGCGATCCACCAGCACTGTTTCATGGGTCACGCCCGAGTCGAACCACACGTCCAGGATGTCGGTGATCTTGTCGTAGTCGCCGGCTTCATCGCCCAACAGCTCGGCCGCGTCCAGCGTGTACCAGTCATCCACGCCGCCCTGCTCCACCCGTTCGGCCACCTGCCGCATCAGCTCGGTGCTGCGCGGATGCGGCTCGCCGGTTTCGCGGTGCACGAACAACGCGATCGGCACGCCCCAGGTGCGCTGGCGCGAGATGGTCCAGTCCGGACGCCCGTCGATCATGCCGGCGATCCGCGCCTGGCCCCACGACGGATACCAATGCACGGTTTCGATGGCCTTGAGCGCATCGGCGCGCAGGTTGGCCTGCTCCATCGAGATGAACCACTGCGGCGTGGCACGGAAGGCGATCGGCGTCTTGTGGCGCCAGCAATGCGGATAGCTGTGCTCCATCTTGCTGGCGGCTAGCAACGCGCCGGTGTCGCGCAACGCATCGATGATGACGTCGTTGGCTTTCCAGATATGCAGCCCGGCCAGCACGGTGTCGCCCAGCGGCGGGGTGGACGGCAGATACACGCCGCGCCCGTCGATCGGGTTGATCTGCGCGGCGCTGTAGCGCTCCAGCAGACCGTACTGTTTGGAGACCTGGTAGTCCTCCTGGCCGTGGCCCGGCGCGGTGTGCACCGCACCGGTACCGTCGTCGTCGGAGACGTGATCGCCCAGGATCAGCGGGATGTCGCGTTCGGCATAGAACGGGTGCGCCAGCAGCAGTTGGTCCAGCGCTGCGCCCTTGGCGTGGCCATGCACCACCACTGCATCGACGCCGTAGCGCGCCAGCGCCTTGCCGGCCAACGCCTCGGCGATCACCAACCAGCGCGGCTGGCCGTGGTCGGCCGCGCCTTCGACCAGCACGTAGTCCAGTTCCGCGCCCAGGCTCACCGCCAGCGAGGCCGGCAGCGTCCAGGGCGTGGTGGTCCAGATCGGCACCGCCACCTGCGTACCCGCAGACAGCGTGACGCCGAATGCTGCAGCGACGGCCGCCGGATCGCGTGCCGGATAGGCGATATCCACCGTCGGCGACACCTTGTCGGCGTATTCGATTTCCGCCTCGGCCAACGCCGAGCCGCAGTCGAAGCACCAGTGCACCGGCTTGACGCCGCGTGTGAGGTGGCCGTTGTCGATGACCTTGGCCAGCGCGCGGATTTCATTGGCTTCGAAGCGGAAGTCCAGCGTCTTGTACGGGTTGTCCCAGTCGCCGATCACGCCCAGGCGCTTGAAATCGCGCCGCTGTAGGTCGATCTGCTCGGTCGCGTACTCGCGGCACTTCTGGCGGAACTGCGCGGCGTCCAGCTTCACGCCGACCTTGCCGAACTTTTTCTCGATCGCGATTTCGATCGGCAGCCCATGGCAGTCCCAGCCCGGGATGTACGGCGCATCGAAGCCAGCCAGGTACTTGGACTTGACGATGATGTCCTTGAGGATCTTGTTGACCGCGTGACCCAGATGGATCTGCCCGTTCGCATACGGCGGGCCGTCGTGCAGCACGAACAGCGGACGGCCAGCGGCATTGGCACGCACTTGTGCGTACAGCCCCTCGCGCTCCCAGCGCTCCAGCATCGCCGGCTCGCGCTTGGGCAGGTCGCCGCGCATCGGAAAGTCCGTGGCGGGCAGATGGAGTGTGGCTTTGTAGTCTTGGGTCACGGGAATCTACCGTTGCGCTGCGTTATGTGAACCGTCCGCACGGGCGTGCGCAGGGCTTTGCGAGGGGCTCGCAGGTGAGGTCTCTGCAGACGTGTCTGTGGCTGCCTGCGTCGAAGGTGCATCGGCGTGCTGTGCATCGGCATGCTGCGGCAAAGAATGCGCGCGCGCATGCGCGGCAAGCACGGCGCGCGCCTGCTCGGCATCGCGATGCATCTGCACGGTCAGCGCTTCCAGGCCATCAAACTTTTCTTCATCGCGTAGCTTGGCGACGAATTCGACCGCGATGTGGCGCCCGTACAAGTTGCCCTGAAAATCGAACAGGTGCGCTTCCAGCAAGGGCTCGATCCCCGCAACCGTGGGCCGCGTGCCGAAGCTGGAGACCGACGGCCATGGGTGCGCGGCCACGCCATGCACCCAGGTGGCATAGATACCGGATAACGCCGGGGTGCGGGCAAACCGCAGATTGGCGGTGGGATACCCCAACGTGCGGCCAAGCTGCTTGCCGCGGACCACACGTCCACCGATTGCGTACGGGCGGCCGAGCAGTTCGCCGGCATGGGCAAATTCCCCAGCCACCAGCAGTTCCCGGATGCGCGTTGCAGAGATGCGCTCGCCGCGCAGATGCACCGGCGCAATCTCGCCGGCAGCAAAGCCGTGCTGCTCGCCCAGGGCACGCAACAGCGCAATGTCGCCGCCGCGCCGATGGCCGAAGCGGAACTCCGGGCCGATCCACACTTCGCGTGCGCACAGGCGCCCCACCAATGCCAGGCGAACGAAGTCCTGCGCGCTCATCGCCGACAGCCGCCCATCGAAACGGATCATGCCGACGCTATCGGCACCAAAGCCGTACAAGCCTTCGATCTTGGCCCGGGCCAGGGTCAGGCGCGGCGGCGGCGTGTCATTGGCGAAGAACTCGCGCGGCAACGGCTCGAAGCTCACCGCCACTGCCGGCACGCCCAGCGCACGCGCACGTTCGACCGCATGGCGCACCAGCGCCTGATGGCCCAGGTGCAGGCCATCGAAGGCACCGATGCAGACCACGCTTCCGTGCGGGAACAGCGTCCCGCCCTCGACGTCTCTAAACAGCCTGCTCATTCCTCGTTCCAAAGCGACGCCAGCCTGCGGGCCAGCCCTCGATCATGCATAACCGTCAAGTATAGCCGCGCGCAACAAATCGCATGGCCCCGGCAGCTGAGATGGGGACGTCCGCCCGGCTTGCCAATCGACCGGCAGCCGGCGCACGCGCAGCGTGTGCCGGGTCGCCTCGGCCGCGTGAGGAGCGACACCCATCTCCGGCACGCAAGCCTCAAGCGTCCAAGCCCCTTCGCGGCGTCACTGCTCGCGCAGATGCCGCGGCCGCAGCCCCAGTGCCAACTGCGCCACTACATAGGTGAGCCCGCCACTGCCCACCAGCACCGCCAGCCAGCCGATGCGCTGCCACTTGTCCATCTCGGTGAACGACGGCAACCACCACAGCAGGCCCAACAGCACCACCACCATCGCCGCACAGGCCACCAGCAGCCGCGCCGCATAGCCTGCCCAGCCCGGCCGGCGCTGATACACGCCGGACTTGCCCAGCCAGAACCACAACAGGCCCAGGTTGAGATAACTGGACAGCGCACTGGCAATGCCCAGCGCCAGATGCAGGCCAGGCTGCTTGCCGAGCGCCTGCATCACGCCTTGCGCCTTCAATTCCGGCGGCACCATCACCTGGTAGAGCACGGCCAGGAACGCGAAGTTGAACACCATGTTGGCGATCAGCGCCGCCACGCCCGCGCGCACCGGGGTGCGGGTGTCCTGCCGCGCATAGAACGCTGGCAGCACAACTTTCAGCATCGCGTAGGCCGGCAGGCCAAAACTCAGCCCGTACACCGACAGCGCAGTCATGCGGGTGTCGAACGCGGTGAACTGGCGGTACTGGAACAAGGTGGCCACCAGTGGCTCGGCCAGTAGCAGCAAGCCCAGCATCGCCGGCATCGCGATCAGCAAGGTAGTGCGAAAACCCCAGTCCAGCGCCCCGGAGAACGCGGTGCGGTCGGTCTTGACATGATGCCGCGCCAACGCCGGCAGGATCACCGTGCCCAGGGCCACACCGAACACGCCCAGCGGCAGCTCCAGGAAGCGGTCCGCCAGCGACAGCCACGACTGCGACCCGTCGCTCAGGCGCGCGGCAATCACCGTGTCCAGCATCAGGTTGATCTGCGCCACCGATGAGCCGAACAGCGTCGGGATCATCAAGGTCAGCACCTTTCGCACGTCCGGATGACGCCAGCCCCAGCGCGGCAGCGTGAGCAGGTCGATACCCTTCAACGCCGGCAGCTGGAACAGCAGTTGCAACGCACCAGCCACCAGCACTGCCCAGCCCAGCGCCAAAATCGGCACATCCAGGCGAGGCGCCAACCACAGCGCGCCGGCGATCATGCATAGATTGAGGATCACCGGGGTCAGCGCGGGAATCGCAAACCGCTGGAAGCTATTCAGCGCACCACCGGCCAGGGCCGTCAGCGAAACGAACAGCAGGAACGGAAAGGTCAGCCGCAGCAGATCCACCAGCAGGCCGTACTTGTCCGGATCGGTGGCCGCGCCATCGGAGAACACCGAAGCGAGCTGCGGGGTGAAGATCAGCCCCAGCGCCGTCACCAGCAGCAACATGCCGCCCAGGGTGCCGGAGACCCGCGCCATCAATTCGCGCAGGTCGGCGTGCGGCCGGGTCTCCTTGACCTCGGTGAACACCGGCACGAAGGCGGTGGCGAACGAGCCTTCGGCGAACAGGCGCCGCAGGAAGTTCGGAATCCGGAACGCCACCCAGAACGCGTCGGTCACCGCGTTGGCGCCGAAGGTAGTGGAGATCGCCTGGTCGCGGATCAGGCCCAGCACCCGCGACACCATGGTCATACTGCTAAACGAGAGCAGCCCCCTCATCATGCGGGGTGTGCTCATGGGCAATCCCTCTTGACAACTGACTTGACGTACATATCTGGGTCCATCATACTTTCGCGCTTGCTTTTTCCACCATACCGATTTTTCAGGAACCCACCACCGTGGCCAATATCAAGTCCGCCAAGAAGCGCGCCAAGCAGACCGTTGTGCGCAACGAGCGCAACACGGGCCAGCGTTCGATGCTGCGCACCGCCGTCAAGAAGGTGATCAAGGCCCTTGACGCCAACGATGCTGCAGGCGCCGAAGCTGCTTTCGCCGTTGCTCAGCCCATCCTCGACCGTTTCAGCGCCCGTGGCCTGATTCACAAGAATAAGGCTGCGCGTCACAAGAGCCGCTTGACCGCTCGCATCAAGGCCATCAAGGCCGCGTAAGCGATCAGCAGGTTCGCCATCGAGAGCCCGGCTTTCGATGGCACAAGAAAACCCGGCCTTGGCCGGGTTTTTTGTGGGCGCCTGTCTGCGCTCAACCTGCATTGCGCGCCTCGAGCTCGTCCTCGCGCTGACGATCGAAGAAGGCCATCACGTCCTTCATGATCGGGAAGGTGCCATCACGGCCCAGTGCCGACACCAGGTACCACGGCGCCGTCCAGCCCAGCTCGGCCACGATGGCCTCGGCAGCGGCCTGCGCTTCCTCCGGGAACATCAGGTCGGCCTTGTTGAGTACCAGCCAACGCGGCTTTTCCAGCAGCGCCGGATCATGCCGTTCGAGTTCGCGCTCGATGGTGCGCACCTGATCGACCGGCGACACGCCATCCACGCCGCCGTCCATCGGCGAAATGTCCACCAGATGCAACAGCAGGCGGGTGCGCTGCAGATGGCGCAGGAACTGCGTACCCAGGCCGGCACCATCGGCGGCGCCCTCGATCAGGCCCGGCACGTCGGCGATCACGAAGCTGCGATACGCCTCGACGCTGACCACGCCCAGATTCGGGTACAGCGTGGTGAACGGGTAATCGGCCACCTTCGGCGTCGCCGCCGAAACCGCGCGAATCAACGTGCTCTTGCCGGCATTGGGAAAGCCCAGCAGGCCGACGTCGGCCAGCAGCTTGAGCTCCAGCTTGAGCAGGCGCTCCTCGCCCTCCTCGCCGGTGGTGGACTGGCGCGGCGCGCGGTTCACCGAGCTCTTGAAATGCATGTTGCCCAGGCCGCCCTTGCCGCCCTTGGCCACCAGCAGGCGATCGCCGTGCTGGGTCATGTCGCCGATGATTTCATCGGTCTGCACGTTCATCACCACCGTGCCGACCGGCACCACGATGACGCGGTCTTCGCCACCCTTGCCATAGGCCTGCCGGCCCATGCCGTTCTCGCCGCGCTGCGCCTTGAACGCGCGCTCATGGCGGAAATCGACCAGGGTGTTGACGTTTTCGTCGGCCACGATCCAGACGCTGCCGCCGTTGCCGCCGTCACCGCCATCCGGCCCGCCAAGCGGGATGAACTTCTCGCGGCGAAAGCCGACACAGCCATTGCCGCCATTACCGGCGGTGACCAGGATTTCTGCTTCGTCGACTAACTTCATGGGCTTGCAACCGGGAATGGGGAATAGGGAATGGGGAATCGGCCAGCAAAAGCGGCGGATTCCTGCCGGCGAAAACACCCGCCAGCACGGCTGTAGAAAAACGCGATGGGACGCAGAACCGGCTTTTCCGATTCCCGACTCCCTACTCCCGATTCCCAGCCGTCAAACGAAAAACCCCGCCGAAGCGGGGCTCTCCGTCTCGCCCGCCAGGCAATACTGCCGTGCGGGCTGGTCTGCATGGAGCGGGCGATTACGCCTCGGCAACCACGCTGACGGTGCGACGCTTCTTCGGGCCCTTGGTGGTGAATTCCACCTTGCCGTTGACCAGCGCAAACAGCGTGTGGTCACGACCCAGGCCGACGCCGGCGCCCGGATGGAACTGGGTGCCACGCTGACGCACGATGATGTTGCCGGCATCGATGGCCTGGCCACCGAAGATCTTGACGCCGAGGTACTTCGGGTTGGAATCGCGACCGTTGCGCGAGGAACCTACGCCCTTTTTATGTGCCATGACTGGTTCTCCTTACTTCTTGTCGCCACCGGCGATGCCGGTGATCTCGATTTCGGTGTAGTACTGACGGTGTCCCTGACGCTTCATGTGGTGCTTGCGGCGGCGGAACTTGATGATGCGCACCTTGTCGGCGCGGCCATGGGCCACAACCTTGGCGGTGACCGAAGCGCCCTTCAGCGCGTCGCCCAGCTTGATGCCATCGCTATCACCCAACATCAGGATGGTGTCGAACTTGATCTCGTTGCCGGCTTCGACTTCGAGTTTTTCCACGCGGAGCGTTTCGCCCTGCGCGACGCGGTATTGCTTACCGCCCGTTACCAGAACTGCGTACATGACCAGGTTTTCCTCTGTAGTTATTATGGTCGCCTGACTTGCCCATGGGGCAGACAGGAGCGGGATTGTACTGCCCTAGCCGGTTTCGGGTCAACCCGCAAGCAGGCCTGCCGCCGCAGGCCAAAATCGCCCCCGTGGAACGGATCATCCGGCCGCCACAAGCGCTCGGTCACACTGGCATTTGGGGCAATTGCCCTCACCTAGGTCGGCGGGTAGGCTGATCGACTGCCACTCATTCCTGCTGAGCACGCTCGCACCACTGCCGGTTCGCCGGCCCGACATCGGATCCCCCATGGCGATGGATTTCATCCGCATCCGCGGCGCGCGGACGCACAACCTCAAGAACATCGACCTCGACCTGCCTCGCGACAAATTGATCGTGATCACCGGCCTGTCCGGCTCGGGCAAGTCGTCGTTGGCGTTCGACACCATCTATGCAGAAGGCCAGCGCCGCTACGTCGAGTCGCTGTCGGCGTATGCGCGCCAGTTCCTCAGCGTGATGGAAAAGCCGGACCTGGACCACATCGAAGGGCTGTCGCCGGCGATTTCGATCGAGCAGAAGTCCACCTCGCACAACCCGCGCTCCACGGTCGGCACGATCACCGAGATCTACGACTACCTGCGCCTGCTGTACGCCCGCGTAGGCCAGCCGCGCTGCCCGGACCACGGCTTCCCGTTGGAGGCGCAGACCGTCAGCCAGATGGTCGACCACATGCTCACACTGGACCCGGAGCAGCGCTACATGCTGCTGGCACCGGTGATCCGCGACCGCAAGGGCGAGCACGCACAGGTGTTCGAACAACTGCGTGCGCAGGGCTTCGTGCGTGTGCGCGTGGATGGCGAGTTGTACGAGATCGATGCGGTGCCGCCGCTGGCGCTGCGCCAGAAGCACACCATCGAAGCGGTGATCGACCGCTTCCGCCCGCGTGAAGACATCAAGCAGCGGCTGGCGGAAAGCTTCGAGACCGCGCTGAAGCTTGGCGAAGGCATGGTTGCAGTGCATTCGCTGGACGATGCCACTGCTGCGCCGCATCTGTTTTCGTCCAAGTACAGCTGCCCGGTGTGCGATTACTCGCTGCCGGAGCTGGAACCGCGCCTGTTCTCGTTCAACGCGCCGGTCGGCGCCTGCCCGAGCTGCGATGGCCTGGGCGTGGCCGAATTCTTCGACCCGGACCGCGTGGTGGTGCATCCGGAGCTGTCGTTGTCGGCCGGCGCAGTGCGTGGCTGGGATCGGCGCAATGCCTATTATTTCCAGCTGATTGCCTCGCTGGCCAAGCACTACAAGTTCGACGTGGATGCGGTGTGGAACACCCTGCCGGCCAAGGTGCGCCAAGCGGTGCTGTTCGGCAGTGGCGATGAGGTGATCAGCTTCACCTACTTCACCGACGCGGGCGGGCGCACCACGCGCAAGCATCGCTTCGAAGGCATCCTGCCGAACCTGGAACGCCGCTACCGGGAAACCGAGTCGCCGGCCGTGCGCGAAGAGTTGACCAAGTACGTCAGCCAGCAGCCCTGCCCTGCCTGCAACGGCACGCGTTTGAACCGTGCCGCGCGCAATGTGTTCGTGGCCGACCGCCCGCTGCCGGAACTGGTGGTGCTGCCGGTCAACGAAGCGCTGAACTTTTTCCGCGGATTGTCGCTGCCGGGTTGGCGCGGCGAGATTGCCAGCAAGATCGTCAAGGAAATCGGCGAGCGTCTGGGCTTCTTAGTCGACGTGGGCCTGGATTACCTCACCCTGGAACGCAAGGCCGACACGCTGTCCGGTGGCGAAGCACAGCGCATCCGTCTGGCCAGCCAGATCGGTGCGGGCCTGGTCGGCGTGATGTACGTGCTCGACGAACCCTCGATCGGACTGCATCAACGCGACAATGAGCGCCTGCTCGGCACGCTGACGCGACTGCGCGACCTGGGTAACACGGTGATCGTGGTCGAACATGACGAAGACGCTATTCGCCTGGCCGACCACGTGCTGGACATCGGCCCTGGCGCGGGCGTGCACGGCGGTGAAATCTGCGCGCAGGGCACGCTGCAGGACATCCTGGAGTCGCCACGTTCGCTGACAGGGCAATACCTGTCGGGCAAGCGCCGCATCGAGATTCCCAAGCAACGCCACAAGCCCAACCCGAAGATGATGCTGCATCTGCGCGGGGCCACCGGCAACAACCTGAAAAATGTGGACCTGGAGATTCCGGCCGGCCTGCTGACCTGCATCACCGGCGTGTCCGGTTCGGGTAAGTCGACGTTGATCAACGATACGTTGTTCACGCTGGCGGCCAACGAGATCAACGGTGCATCGCACACGGTGGCACCGCATCGCGAAGTCGAAAATCTGGACCTGTTCGACAAGGTGGTGGACATCGACCAGTCGCCGATCGGGCGCACACCGCGTTCCAACCCGGCGACCTACACCGGCATGTTCACTCCGCTGCGCGAGCTGTTCGCGCAGGTGCCGGAATCGCGTGCACGTGGGTATTCGCCGGGCCGCTTCAGCTTCAATGTGCGCGGCGGCCGCTGCGAGGCCTGCCAGGGCGACGGCATGATCAAGGTGGAAATGCACTTCCTGCCCGACGTGTATGTGCCGTGCGATGTCTGCCATGGCAAACGCTATAACCGCGAGACGCTGGAGATCCGTTACAAGGGCTTCAACATCAGCGACGTGTTGCAGATGACGGTGGAAGACGCGCTGCGGCTGTTCGAGCCGGTGCCGTCGATCGCGCGCAAGCTGGAAACCTTGGTGGACGTGGGCCTAAGCTACATCAAGCTGGGCCAGAGCGCGACCACGCTCTCCGGCGGTGAAGCACAGCGTGTGAAGCTGTCCAAGGAACTGTCGCGCCGCGATACCGGGCGCACCTTGTACATTCTCGACGAGCCGACCACCGGCCTGCATTTCCACGATATCGAAGCGCTGCTCGGCGTGCTGCACAAGCTGCGCGACGAAGGCAACACGGTGGTGGTGATCGAACACAATCTGGACGTGATCAAGACGGCCGACTGGATCGTGGATCTTGGGCCGGAAGGTGGCCACCGCGGCGGCACCATCCTGGTCTCCGGCACGCCGGAAGATGTGGCCGCGCACAAGGCCTCCTACACCGGGCAGTTCCTGGCCAAGATGCTGCCGTCGGTGAAGGCACGCGAAACCCGCCCGGCCGCGATGGCCAACAAGCCTGATGCGCGGCCACCGCGCAAGGTCAAGCCGGAGAAGGTGGCCAAGGCCACCAAGACCGCCACCAAGAAGACTGCGAAGAAGAAGGCAAGCTGATGAGCGAACACAAGATCCTGGCACGCGTTCCGATCAGCGTGCGCTGGCGCGACATGGACAGCATGGGCCACGTCAACAACGCCAAATACATTTCCTACCTGGAAGAAGCGCGCGTGCGCTGGATGCTGGGCGTGGAAGGCGTGGCGATGACCGATCGCATCGCACCGGTGGTCGCGGCCACCAACGTCAATTACAAGCGGCCGTTGGTTTGGCCCAATGACATCCTGGTGGAATTGTTCGTCGAACGCCTGGGCAGCAGCAGCGTGACCATCGGACACCGCATCCTCGACCAGAAGGACGAGGGCGTGCTGTATTCGGACGGCAACGTGGTGGTGGTGTGGATCGATACCCAGACCGGCAAGAGCGCGTCATTGCCGGATGCGGTACGCGCCGCGAGCAGCTGATCGCGCGCAACGCAGACGCGGGTGAATGACATACGGCGGCTTCTTTATGGAGCCGCCGTTTTTTATTCGCGCGTTTCTCGCCCCCGGTGAAACAGCTGGCGCCCACGTGCGCTGGATGCTGCACTGTGCCTGCGCGCGCGCCAGCGGCGGCAATGCATCCAGCAGCGCGTTTGCATGCACGCACCGCGTGCAGCGACGGCCGTCTATCATGGCCAGACTTTCAGGAGCCCCACATGAGCATCCAGATCCTTGACCACGGCCGTCTTCGCGAAATCCGTCTGGCGCGCCCGCCGGTCAATGCGCTGGATACCGCGCTATGCCAGGCACTGACTGCCGCCGTGCAGCAGGTGGGAAGCGAGGTCGACGGCGTGGTGTTGTCGGGCAGCGAACGTATTTTTTCCGGTGGCATGGACGTGCCGCACCTGCTCTCGCATGGCACCAACCGCGGCGCGCTGCTGGAGAGCTGGACAGCGTTTTTCGATGCGGCTAACGCGCTGGCGCACTGCCCGGTGCCAGTGGTCGCGGCAATCGGCGGGCACGCGCCGGCCGGCGGTTGCGTGCTGGCGTTGTGCTGCGATTACCGGGTGATGGCGCGCAGCGCCGATACCGCGCGGCCTTACGTGATTGGTCTGAATGAAGTGCAGGTCGGCCTGGCGGCGCCGGAAGGCATCCAGCGCCTGTTGCGCCGCGTGGTCGGTGCGCACCGCGCCGAACGCCTGCTGATCGCCGGGCAGCTGGTGCCGGCCGAAGAGGCAGTCAAGATCGGGCTGGTCGACGAGCTGGTGGATGGCGAGCTGGTCACCGCGCGCGCCGTGGCCTGGCTGCAGGACCTGCAGCAGTTGCCGCGCCAACCGATGCTGGCCACCCGCGCGGTGGCGCGTGCCGACCTGCGCGCGGCGCTGGCGCCAGAGTTGATCCAGCTGGAGCGCTTCATCGACGGCTGGTATGCGCCGGACGCGCAGGCCGCACTGCATGGGCTGGTGGCGCGCCTGCAAAAGGCATAGCACGCACAGGCGGGCCGCTATAATTGCGCTCCGTCGCACGCTCAGGCCAGCCTCTTGTCCGCCAACGCCGAACCCGTGGTCTCCGAACTGATCAGCCTGCTCTCGCTGGAGCGGCTGGAAGACAACCTGTTCCGTGGCCAGAGCCGCGACATCGGCACCAAATACGTGTTCGGCGGCCAGGTGCTGGGCCAGGCCCTGTCCGCGGCCCAGGCCACGGTGGAGAACGGCCGCCAGGCGCACTCGCTGCACGCCTACTTTTTGCGCGCCGGCGATATCGACCACCCCATCGTCTATGACGTGGACCGCACCCGCGATGGCGGCAGTTTTTCGGTGCGGCGTGTCACCGCGATTCAGCACGGCAAGGTGATCTTCTTCTGCGCGGCCTCGTTCCAGGAACGCGAAGACGGCGCCGAGCATCAGTCGGCCATGCCGGTGGTGCCGCCGCCGGAGGACATCGAACCCACCGCGCCGCTGGCACCGGAGGTGCTGGCGCGCCTGCCGGCCAAGGTGCAGCGCTGGCTCTCGCGCGGCGGCCCGTTCGAATTCCGCCACGTGTTCCCGCGCGACGAGCTCAAGCCGCCCAAGCGCCCGCCCTTCCAGCAGATGTGGCTGCGCCTGAGCGACCCGGTGGGCGATGACGTCGGCCTGCACCAGGCACTGCTGGCGTACGCATCGGATTTCCAGCTGCTGGGCACCTCGACGTTTCCGCACGGCATCAGCTATTACACGCCCAACGTGCAGATGGCTTCGCTCGATCACGCGCTGTGGTTCCATCGCCCGTTCCGCACCGACGACTGGCTGCTGTACTCGCTGGACAGCCCGACCGCGCAGGGCTCGCGCGGCCTGGCGCGCGGGCAGTTCTTCACCCGCGACGGCGTGCTGGTGGCCAGCACCACCCAGGAAGGATTGATCCGGGTAGTGCGTGACGGCAGTGCCACCGCCGTGCCGGCCAAGGACTGACACGTGCGATTGCTGCAACCGGCCGTGATCACTGCATGGGCGATACATCCGCGCGGGGGAGCGCTTGGCGCAGTGATGTTGCGCGATAGGCCGGCCCGTGCCGCGTCTAGCGCCGCAACAACCGTAGTTGGTAACCGCGCGCTACTGCGGATTCGCCCACGCACACAGGCGGCACGCACTGCACCGCCAGCCCCTTTTCTTTCTCCCGTTCTAAGCAATTGCGCGCCCAGCGCAGTGGCGACAGACATCGATGGCACGCCCTAATGCGCAAGATTTTCAGCAGTCAACGGATCGAAACCGCCGAGGGCGTGGCCAACCTGCTGCGCAATGCCGGAATCGAGATCCGCATCAGCAATGGCCGGTCTTACCAGAGCAAGCGCAGCGGCCAGTTCAGCTATCTCGAACAAGGCAATGCGCAGGCGCATCCAACCGTGTGGATCGTGCACGCCAACGACCAACCACGTGCGCGCGAACTGTTGCGCGATGCGCGCCTGCTGAACACCACGCGCCGTGACATGCCCAACGTGGAATACACCTTCCGCGAGGGCGAGACCGGCTCAAGCACCAGCGCGCGCAGCTGGGCTTGGCGGATCCGGTTGGTGCTGTTGCTGGTGATCGGCGCCGTGGCCATGGTGGTGGTGATGCGTCACCGCGCAGCGCCCGAGGCACCGGCGGCCACGCCGGCAGCGCAACCGGCACCGGCAAAAACACCGCAAGCGCCCGCCGCGGAAGAAGACCAGACACGGGTCCGCATCCAGCCGGCCAGCTGATTGGCGCGTGGCCAATCGGCCGCGCAGGCGCCAATGCGCATCGCCTGGCATCGTGGCGCGCGTTGGTCATCGCACGACGTGGCCACGATGCCGCAGTCGATCTGGCGACCATAGCTAAGAGCGGCTAACAAAACGGAGCGAGCAGTCGTCAGATGGGTGCGGACGGCGCGGAGGAACCGGAATGTACGGGCGTACATGCCGATTCCGAGCACCGGCCGCGCCCGCCTGGCGCCTGCGCAGTCGTTTTTATAGCTGCTCCAAGTAATGCAACGGCTCCAGGGAACCAGTCCAGCACGCTTACGCGCTGACGCAGCGAGCGGTCACATTCGCCAGGCAACTGCGTCATGCTGGTACCTGGACACGGATTCCGACGATGCACGCCGACACCCTGGACGCGATGCTCCACCACGAACTGCCGCACGCCGCGGCGGGTTGTCAGCAGGCGTACGGCCGCATCGTGACTGCCTGCCAGAACACGGTCACCGCCATCGCGCTGGCGATCACGCGCGATGTAGCGGCCAGCGAGGACATTGCGCAGGAAGCATTCCTGCGTGCGTGGCAGCGGCTGGCGCAGCTGCATCAACCGGCCAGCTTCCTGCCCTGGCTGCGGCAAATTACCCGCAACCTGGCGCGCGACTGGCTGCGTAGCCACCGGCATCGCCCACTGAGCGGTGAGGCGGCGGATCTGGCCATCGCAATGGCCGCCGACCCTTCGCCCTCGCCGGCCGAACAGGCCCTGCAGGTGGAAGAAGAGCGCGCCGCGCTGGAGATCATGTCCGCGCTGCCCAACGACAGCCGCGAGATCCTGCTGCTGTACTACCGCGAGGGCCAGCGCTCGCAGCAGGTGGCCAGCCTGCTCGGGCTCAGCGATGCGGCGGTGCGCAAGCGCCTGTCGCGCGCCCGTGCCACCGTGCGTAACGAACTGCTGCAGCGCTTTGACACCTTCGCACGCGGCAGTGCACCGGGTGTAGCCTTCGCCACCACGGTGACCGCTGCCACGATGCTCGCCGCGCCCGGAACGGCAAGCGCGGCGATTGCGCTGGGGGGGATTGGCAGTCTCGGCGGCGTCGGCAAACTGGGTGCCAGCGGCCTGAGCGGATCGGCGTTGACCAGTGGCAGTGCCGCCGGTGCGCTGAGCGTCCTGCTCGGCATGCCGATGGCAATCGCCTTGCTCGCAATCACGGGCGTGACGCTGACAACCTACATGTCTGGCGCGTATCTGTTGCGCTTTGCGACCACCGCGCGGGAAGCCGCTGCGATTCGTGGTTTCACTCGCCTGAGCACCTTGACCGCTGCACTGACCTGTGGAGCACCCTTGTTGCTGCGGGCGTTCGGTGCGCCCAAGTGGCTGGCGCTCTGCGTGCTGGCAGTTGGCATGTCGGTGGTCTGTTACCACACCTTGGGCACCCTGCCGCGCATCATGCAGCCGATGCTGGAGCGCGACGCGCGTCGACGCGGCACCACCCGCCCGCCGTTACTGTACCGCTGCATGTTCAGCCGCAGCGCAATTGCAGTCAGCCTGGCTGCGGTCATCGTGCCCATCGCCTACCGCTATGGGGTGCTGGGACTGGTGTGACGTGGGCATGGCTACGTTGTCGCTGAGAATGCGCGCTGCAAAAGAAACGGCCTCCTGCAGTTGCAGAAGGCCGTCGGTCGATCGGCGCCTTGTTACGGTGTTGCTGAGTTGCGACTACGTGTGTTGTCCGTGTTGTCCGTGTTGCCAGTCATCGCCACACGCCCTGGCTGAGCCCCTCTCGTCAGGGCATGCGTGGGCCTTCCTATCGATCAGTTACCGGCCGCCGGCTTGGCCGGCATCGGGCGCTTGCCATGCTCGCCACGCTCGCCGTGTTCACCCCGCGGACCATGTTCGCCGCGCAACTTGGACGCCGCATCGAACTCGGCCTTGCTCAGCTTGCCGTCCTTGTCGGTGTCGGCCTTGGCGAACCAGGCATCACGGTGCTGCTGCATGCGCTGCTCGCGATCGGCACGGTCGACAAACCCGTCCTTGTTGATGTCCATCTGGTCGAAGCGCGCGGCGAACTTGGGGTCGGCCTTGGCTTCGTCACGGCTGATGCGCCCGTCCTTGTTGGCATCGAGCTTGGCCCACATTTCGCCGCGGCCATCACGGCCCGGGCCGCGACGGTGCGGACGTTCGTCGCGCGACAGCTTGCCGTCCTTGTTGGTATCCAGGCTGTCGAACTTGGCGGCCAGGCGTGGGTCGGCGGCCGCTTCGCTGCGGTCGATCACGCCATCGCCGTTGGTGTCGAGCTTGGCCGGGCGCGGTGCGTCGCCTGCGGCAGGCGGGGTGGCAGCGAAGGCGCTGGCGGTGGACAGCGCGGCCAGCACGGCCAGGGCGAGAAACGGTTTGCGGGACGTCATGAGAAACTCCTTGGATGTGAAAACCACACGCGGCACTGCATGGGCCGCATCGCGTGGGTGGTGCGTCCGGACGCGCCGTGCGCTGCCACCAACATCCACATCAACGGGCGATTGCCGCCGCCGTTGACGCGCCAACCGGGCGCATTCATCCAGCGGACAGTCGCCGCCGTTGCGACGCGCAGGCGCTATCCTGCGCGCATGGCCATCCATGCCGACACCCACGACGACCTGCGCCTGTTCCAGACCGGCGAGCATGCCTGCGGGTATTGGTCCGATCGCCAGGCACGCGACCTGGTGCTGGACCCGCACGATCCACGCCTGGGCGCGCTCTATCCGCAGGCGCTGGCGTGGGGATTTCGTCGTTCCGGCGATCTTGTGTACCGCCCGCATTGCGAACGCTGCCGCGCCTGCGTGCCGGTGCGCATTGCCGTGGATGCGTTTCATCCGGACCGCAGCCAGCGCCGCTGCCTGGCGCGCAACCAGGATCTGGTGGTGCGCGTGGTCGCCGCGGAACGCACCGAAGAGCAGCTGGCGCTGTATCGCCAGTATCTGCAGCACCGGCATCCGGGCGGCGGCATGGACACGCACGGCGCGGCCGAGTTCGATCAGTTCCTGATCGGCGGCTGGTCGCACGGGCGCTTTCTGGAAATCCGCGAACCGGCCGTCGACCATGTGCCCGGCCGGCTGCTGGCGGTGGCGGTGACCGATGTCACTGAGCACGCCTTGTCGGCGGTGTACACGTTCTACGCACCGGATGCGGCTGCACGCAGCCTGGGCACCTTTGCCATCCTCGAACAGATCCAGTGGGCCAGGCGCGAACGCCGCGCGCACCTGTATCTGGGCTACTGGATCGAAGGCCACGCCAAGATGAATTACAAGCGCCGCTTCAACGCGCTGGAAGCCTACGACGGCCGTCATTGGCGCGGCTTGCCCGCGGCCCAGGGCTCGGCCCGATAGCCCCACGCGACATCGGTCTGTCGCATGCTCCATGCGAGAATAGCGCCATGATCAGACCCGTCTTATTGCTTGCATTGGCCGCGCTTTGCACCGCCTGTGCCCACCGTACCGCCCCGACCGGGCAGAGCGCTGCATCCACCACGGCCGCCCCCTTGCGCATCGCCACCTACAACACCTCGCTGTACTCCGACGAGGCCGGCGGGCTGGTGCGTGAACTGCAGGGCGACAGCGCGCATGCGCGCAAGATCGCCGCCGTGCTGCAGCGCGTGCGCCCGGACCTGGTGCTGCTCAACGAGTTCGATTTCGACCCTGCGCATCGTGCGGCCGATCTATTCCAGCAACGCTATCTGCAAGTGGCCCAGCCCGGCGGTGGCGACGCATTGTCGTATCCATATCGCTACCTGGCACCGGTCAATACCGGCGTGCCCAGCGGCCTGGACCTGGACAACAACGGCAGCGTTGGCGGCGATGGCCGCAGCCGTGGCAACGATGCCTGGGGCTATGGGCTGCACCCTGGCCAATACGGCATGCTGGTGCTGTCGCGCTATCCGATCGATGCGCAGGCAGTGCGCAGTTTCCAGTTGCTGAAGTGGAGCGCGCTGCCCGGCGCACTGCGCCCGGTCGATCCGGCCACCCGGCGCCCGTTCTACAACGATGCGGTCTGGGCACAGCTGCGGCTGTCGTCGAAATCGCACTGGGACGTGCCGGTGCGCACGCCGCTGGGCGTGGTGCACGCATTGGTTTCGCACCCCACTCCGCCGGTATTCGACGGTGCGGAAAAGCGTAATGCCGCGCGCAACCACGACGAACTGCAACTGTGGCGCGCCTACCTGGACAACGCCGCCGACACCACGCGTTGGCTGTGCGACGACCAGGGCCGCTGTGGCGGCCTGGAACGCGACGCGCACTTCGTGATCCTGGGCGATCTCAACAACGACCCCATCGATGGCGCCGGCCGGCATGAAGCCATCCGTGCGCTGATCAATCACCCGCGCGTACTAAAGTACCCCACACCCGTCAGCGCCGGTGGCCCGGAAAAAACCGCCGAATACGCCGCACAAGGCATTGCGCATACCGGCGACCCGCACCAGGTCACCGGCGACTTCGGACCGCAGGCGGGCACGATGCGGCTGGACTACGTACTGCCATCGCATCAATTCACCCTGGCCGGCAGTGGCATCTTCTGGCCCGCCGGCAGCTCGCCGGATGCGGCGATCGCCGATGGCAGCGATCACCATGCGGTGTGGGTGGATGTGGCTGGGAAGTAAGGGCCTACCAGCACCCGAGAGATTTTATGAATGACGCCCGGCGACGGCAGGCGGCGCCCGCTCGCTCGCCCGCCCGGGCCGATAGTGGCAACAAGCTGGCTGGTGGTTTGCCGCCTGCCAGCCAGCAGTAACGAAGCTCGGTATTTCAGCTTTTACAGGCGCCAGGCATCACCTCATCCCTTTATACACAAGGCAGGCCTAGTCGGCTTCAGATCGCGGGTTACACTCTGATGCAATCCTGTCTGCAATGAGAACCGGATGAGACCAAATTTGCAGGATATGCGTTCCCGCATGCGGGGTTTGTGGTCATCAATCGTGATCGCTACGATGCTGGCTGCCTGTGGTGCAAGCAAAGCGCCGCAGTCCGAGAAACAAGATCTTTTTCTCAGTCAACCATTTCGCGTGGATGCCACGGACGAACATGTGCGCTTTGAATTCGAAGCCACACCGGACAACGTGAACCTTACGCAGCCCTATATCGTCGGGTTGACACTAAGTCGCAAGGGATCTATCGACCCAGTCACGATGTTAAACAAAAGCGAATCGCCCGTGCGATATGCGCTTAAAGTTGAGGCATGCAAGTGGGTGGGAGACCGATGCTTAGAAATAAAAACAGAAGATGCATTTCAAGAATATATGAGGGAGGAGCCCAGCAGAAAAAAATTTTTCGACTGGAGAAAGGGAAAAGATGAAGTAAAATACATCGACATCGGAGCCCATACTTCAAACTCAAGTGACTGGGTTGTATGCAACCTACCTCTAGAAAGTTACGGCCGCTACCGCATTGACATCTCCACACAGCCAAGCAATCCAACATTGAAAGACCCCACTGCACAGGTTTCCATTCAAAAGAGATGGACTTCCTCGAAATAGCCTCGAGATCTCACATGGAGCAAGAGATGGATAAGCAGCAATACACCGTAACGATTGTTATCGCGGCGCCTGGCACCCCGCTATATAAAAACGGCGAACAGCAGGTTATAGATGGCGAACCGGCCAATTCCGGGCCAGGGCACATGTTTTTTATACTTGACGATAGCAAGAGCAAACCGATTAGTTATGGATTTGCTCCCATCACGCACGGCGAGATGAACGGACCAGGAAAAATCTATAACTCAGACGCTAAGGAATACCATAACCCTGCCTATTCCAGAACGATTGAAATAAGCAAAGAGCAGTATGAAAAACTGCAAAAATTCGGTGAAGAGCCGGAAAAACTGGGGTTCGACAAAGAGTACAGGGACGTGCACAACAACTGTGTCGACTTTACCTGGGCTGCACTCAATCATGCCGGGCTCCATCGCAACAAGAGCATTGATGTGAATGGATTGCTTGGGCCTGGCGGAGTCGGACAACTGCTTCCGGACGTTCGCATCCCTTTGCCGGTTGAAGGCTCGGGGAAAGATGCTTACCGCCCCTTGCGCAATATTCATGGCGTGGAAAGCATTGAGGCACCGTTTCCGCAAAGCCCGCTGAACAAAGAAGTTCGGCATCCGCTTCCGGCAGACAGATCGATCCAACAACATCTCTTGAGCGATCAGCAGCAACTGCCGTCACTCCGTAATCCCGATCATCCTGGGCACACGCTGTTCGCCCAGGCACAGACCCATGTGCAAGCTTTGGATCAGGCAAACAACCGGCAATCGGATGCGCGCAGCGACAACCTGGCTGGTTGCCTGGCGGTGCAATCCTGCAAAATGGGCATGAACCGCATCGACGACGTTCGTCTAAGCGAGGACGCCTCACATGCGTTTGCGGTACAGAACAATCCCAACTCACTGGGACCGCATGACCAGTTGCGTGCCCATGTGGATACTGTCGTTGCACTCAATACACCGCTGGAGCAAAGCAGTCAGAACTGGGTCCAGGCTGCGGCAGAACGCGCGCACGGCGAACAGCAAAGGCAGATACAGCAAGAGCAGAGCCAACCACACCCTGCAAGGGCCTTGACCTGAAACTTGCAGTTCGACTTACATGCCCCCTGCTTCCTACGCCTTCGATGGAGCAGACGGATGCCTATCAGATCACTGTCTGACAGTGGTTTGGTCTCACCCGCAACGGATGTAATGCGGGTGTAGCCACCATGGTTCACGAAGCAATGTTTCGAGATTGCTGCACGTTGGCTGCATGCCAATCTCGCCAGCTGAAAGCAAGGCAGTCTTGAAAATCGTGGGCAACGGTCAAGCCGATGCCCACAAGGCCCCGCAAGAACTACGTTATTTAATCGCGAAGCTGAATCGTCAGCGCCGCGGCAGCCACGCGCGCTTTCTCGCGCGCCGCATCGATGCTGCCGGCGCGCGCCAGCGTCACGCCAACCCGGCGATGACCGTCCACGCGCGGCTTGCCGAACAGGCGCAGCGCGGTGTCCGGGTCGCGCAAGGCCTCGGCCACGTTGTCGAACACCGGCACGCCGTTGCCATGCGCCAATAGCGCGCACGATGCGGAGGGACCGCTCTGACGGATCACGCCGCCGTTCTCCGCTCCGACCGGCAGGCCCAGAATGGCGCGCGCGTGCAGCGCGAACTCGCTCAGTTCCTGCGACACCAGCGTGACCAGGCCGGTGTCGTGCGGGCGCGGCGAGACTTCGCTGAACCACACCTCGTCGCCCTTGACGAACAGCTCCACGCCAAACAACCCCCAGCCGCCCAGCTCATCAGTGATTGCCTGTGCAATCTCCTGCGAGCGGCGCAGCGCCGCGGCCGACATCGGCTGCGGCTGCCAGCTTTCGCGGTAGTCGCCATCTTTCTGCCAATGTCCGATCGGGTCGCAGAACGAGGTGCCACCGGCATGGCGCACGGTCAGCAGGGTGATCTCGTAATCGAAATCGATGAAGCCTTCGACGATGCAGCGGCCGGCGCCGGCGCGTCCGCCCGTTTGCGCGTAGTCCCAGGCTGCGTCGATGTCCGCCTCGCTGCGCAGCGTGCTCTGGCCTTTGCCCGAGGACGACATCACCGGCTTGACCACGCACGGCAGCCCGACTGTGGCGATCGCCTCGCGATACTCGGCGGCGGTGTCGACAAAGCGGTAGGGCGAGGTCGGCAGGCCCAGGGTTTCGGCAGCCAGGCGACGGATGCCTTCGCGGTCCATGGTCAGACGCGCGGCACGCGCGGTGGGGATCACCTTCTGCCCCTGCTCGTGCTCCAGCGCTACCAGGGTCTCGGTGTGGATGGCTTCGATCTCCGGCACGATCAGGTGCGGCTGCTCCTGCGCGATCAGCGCCCGCAAGGCTTGCGGGTCGAGCATGTCCAGCACGTGCGAACGATGCGCCACCTGCATGGCCGGTGCGTTGGCATACCGATCGGCGGCAATCACTTCCACCCCGAAGCGCTGCAGCTCGATGGCGACCTCCTTGCCCAGTTCGCCCGAGCCCAGCAACAGCACACGGGTGGCGGAAGGCGACAACGGCGTGCCGAGAGTGGTCATGAGCGCGGTCCAGATCGGGAGGGGCCGCCATTCTAACGAACGCGCGATTGCCGCAGATGGCGGCAGCCCTTGAATAATCTGATATCACTTTGATATCTTTCTCACGAACCCACATGGACTCCCTCCTCATGAAAGAGAAGCCGATCGGCTCGTTGGCAGGCATCCCCATCATCCTTGCCGTGGGCGCCGCGTTCGCGGGCATGGCCTGGTATTTGCTCAGTGCAATTTCCGCCGCGAGCATCACGCCGGCCAGCTTCATCGCGGCGCTCGCAGTCGTGGTGGTCGGGATCTTTTTCTTCGCCGGCCTGTACACCCTGGAACCGAATCAGGCCGCGGTGCTGAGCCTGTTCGGCAAGTACGTCGGCACCGTGAAGGACCCAGGCCTGCGCTGGAACAGCCCCTTCTATGCAAAGAAGGCGGATCAGCCAGCGCGTGCGTAATTTCGAAAGCGGCCGGCTCAAGGTCAATGAACTCGACGGCAGCCCGATCGAGATCGCGGCCGTGATCGTGTGGCAGGTGATGGATGCTTCTGAGGCGGTGTACAACGTGGACGACTACGAAAGCTTCGTGCACATCCAGTCCGAAGCCGCGTTGCGCGCGATGGCCACCAGCTATCCGTACGACCAGCATGAGGAAGGCCAGATTTCGCTGCGCAGCCACCCGGCCGAGATCAGCGAACAACTCAAGCGGCATCTGGACGAGCGCCTGACCCAGGCCGGCGTGGACGTGATCGAGGCGCGCATCAGCCACCTCGCCTACGCACCGGAAATCGCCCAGGCCATGCTGCAGCGTCAGCAGGCCAATGCGGTGATTGCCGCACGCTCGCGCATCGTGGCCGGCGCCGTGGGGATGGTGGAGATGGCACTGGCCGAGTTGCAGAAAAACGGCGTGGTGCAGTTGGACGAAGAGCGCAAGGCGCATATGGTCAGCAACCTGCTTACCGTGTTGTGTTCTGATCGCGGCACCCAACCGGTGGTCAACACCGGCTCGCTCTCTTGAGGTGAAACAATGAATGTCATGGTGCCGTTGGTGGTCGCGCTGTCCGGCTTGCCCGCACTGGCGATCGCCGCCTCCATCGGTGCGGACGACGACGACCGCGCACGCGGCCTGGGCCTGCGCTGGGCCTTGATCAGTCTGGTGATCCTGATCGGTGCCGCCTGCCTGTACTGGGCCGGCGACAACCGCGCCGGAATCTATGCAGTGGTGATCGGCATGATCATCGGCGTCAACGTCTTGATCGTCTCGATGGTCATGCACCTGCGCCGCCACAGCGGCCGCGGTGAGCGCGAGTGAGCGAAAAGAAGGCCTACCCGCTGCGCATCAACGCCGATGTGCTGGCAGCCGTGCAGCGCTGGTCCGATGACGAACTACGCAGCCTTAACGCGCAGATCGAATATGTATTGCGCGATGCCTTGCGCAAGGCAGGGCGGCTGCCAAAGCCGCCCGCCGACAAGGAACCACACGCATGAGCAAGCGCTGGACTGACCTGACGCTCGAGTTGAAGCCCTCGTTCATCGGCAGCATCAAGACCAAGGATCTCCAGGCCGAACTGACCAAACCGGGCAACCTCGGCTGGGAGCTGGTCAACAGCATCATACCGGCACCGCTGAGTGCGGCGTTGCTGGTGTTCAAGAAGGAGCTCTGAGGTGACGACGCCATCGCGCCAGCGGCCCGGCGGGAGTGCAGCAACGGTGGCATGCAGTGGGCAAGGCCGGCCGCCGCGCCAGCTACTGCAGGATCGGCTGCAGCTGGCCGCGCAGCGCACTTAGCCCTACCCTGTTGCGATGCGCCCGACACAGTCCCTGCTGCTCAACACCACCGCGATCGAACTGCTTCCTGCTGCCCTGCTACGCGCGCGCAGCAATGCCGACGCACGCGTATTGGCGCAGGCCGATTGGCTGCTGCGGCGCAAGCGCGATGGCAAGTACCTCGCCGCGCAGCTGCCGCATGGGTTGATGCCACTGATCCCACGCCTGGCCCGCGAGCCGGGCCTGGACGAGGCGCTGGATCTGCTACACACCAGCGCGCGCCGCACCACGCAGGCGCTGGATGCCGCGCTGCCGATCGACGGGCTGCAGCGCCGCCTGACACAGCTGGGCATTGGCGCCGACGCGTATGTGGCGCAGACCGGGCTTGACCTGATCGCCGAACCGGCAGCGCTGCACCTGGCCGGGCGCGATCGCTTTGCGCGCCCGCTGTGGCTCAGCGCCGGTGCTGCGCGTGCGTGGCGGCAGCTGCGTGCGGCCGCGCTGCGCGAAGACGTGGTCCTCGATGCCATTTCCGGCTACCGCAGCCACGACTATCAACTGGGCATCTTCGAACGCAAGTTCGCGCGCGGCCTGACGCTTGCGCAGATCCTGGCGGTCAACGCGGCACCTGGATTCAGCGAACATCACAGCGGCGATGCAGTGGATATCGGCACGCCTGGCGAACCGCCGGCCGAAGAACGTTTCGAGTCAACCGCGGCATTCGCATGGCTGCAGACGCATGCCGGGCGCTTTGGTTTTCGGCTGAGCTATCCGCGCGACAACCCGCACGGCATCGTCTACGAGCCCTGGCACTGGCGCTGGTGGCCGGCCTGATGGCGCGTGCGCAGGCAGGGCTCAGCGTGGCCGCTCATTCCTGCGAACGCGGCGTCGACACCTTCGCGGCAATGCTGAAGTCGGCGATCTTCCACAGGTAGAACGCAGCGTAAGTGCGGTACGGGCCCCAGCGCTCGCCGCGCTCGGCGAGTTCCTTCGGCGTTGGCATCTGCGCTTGTTTGTCCACGCGCTGGGCGCCCTTGCGCACGCCCAGGTCGTCGATGGGCAAAAGGTCCGGACGGCCGAGGCGGAACATCAACATCATCTCCACCGTCCAGCGGCCGATGCCACGGACCGGTACCAATGCCTCGACGATGGCGTCGTCTTCCATGAAGGCGAGTTTGCGCAGTGAGGGGATCTCGCCCAGTGCCTCGCGCCGCGCCAGGTCGCGCAGTGCCAGCGCCTTGTTGCCGGAAACGCCGCAGGCACGCAGCGCCGCATCGTCCACGCGCCCCAATGTGTCGGCATGCAGCCGGCTGGCACCGATCGCCACCTCCACGCGCCCAACAATGGTGGCCGCGGCCTTGCCGCTCAGTTGCTGAAACAAGATGGCGCGCGCCAGTGCGTCCACCGGATCGAACGGCTTGCGCCATCCCGGCTGCGGTGCGATCGGGCCGATGCGTCTCATCCAGGCCCCCAGCGCGCGATCACTGCGCGCCAGATGGGTGAAGGCCATCTCCACATCGAAGCCGCGGGCGTGACGTGGCATCTCAGCGCCTCAACGCACCGATCGCCAGCACCACCCAGCCCAGCATCAGGCTGACCCCGCCGATCGGCGCCAGGCTGGTGGGCCAGTGCAGCAACGCGCCGCCAACCAGGCTGCCGGCAAACAGCAGGGTGCCAAGCAACAGCAGGTACAGGCCGATGCGGCCCAGCGCGCGGGTCTCAGCACCGCCCAGCACCACCAACACGGCGCCATGGCCGAAGGCATACAGCGCGGCCAGTTGCAGGCGCGATTGCACCAGCGCATCGGCCACACCATGCGAGGCGTAGGCCGATAGCCCCACTGAGGCGGCGGCCAGCAGCGCTCCCACAAAGGCCAGGAGCGAAGGATGTTTCTTGCGACGATCAGGCAACGACATGGTGGCAGTTCCAAAGGCAGCGCCGCAGCGCAAAAAAAACGCGCCGCAAGGATGCGGCGCGTTTTCGTCTGGATCACATCATCGTGGTGAAACGATTACTTGATGGCCCAGTAGACGTCGTAGGTACCGTCCTGCGTGAACGACTTGTCCACCCCACCCTTCCACGACTCGTACGGACGCTCGGTCACGTCATTGCCGCTGGTGGCAGCCCAAGCGCGCAGCGAGTTACGCACTGCATCCAGGCCGGCCATGTGGCCTGCGTAGGTTGCGAACGCGGAACGGTGCGCCTTGGTGCGCTCGTACTTCACCGGTGCTTCGGTCGGGATGTTGACCTTCAGCTCTTCACCCGTCGCGGCAACCGGGGTTGCGTCGACAGGTGCAGCAGCAGCGGCGTCGTCCTTCTTGTCGTCAGCCTTGGCGGTGTCGGCCTTGGCGTCGGTCTTGGCAGCGCCGCCGGCCTTCTTGCGCACCGGCTGCACGACGTCAAACGCGTACTTGTCGGTGGCGAAGTCGGTGGTGACGATCCGCACCGGACCCGACGGCTCGAGGCCATTGGAATCCATGACGCGCTTGATCCACTCCTGGTTGTCCTTGATCGACTTCTTGATCGTCTCGTTGTCGCGATCGATGTTGCCGGCGGTGACGACCAGCAGGTCCTCGGCAGGCACATCGACGAGCTTGAGATCGCTCAACACCGGCTTGCCTTCCAGCTCGGCGCGGTAGTCGAAGTTCGGCACGGTGGCCAGTGCGGTGGTCAGGCGCGACAGACCCAGCTTCAGGTCATCGCCGACATGCCGGCTGACGTACAAGCCCGCGTAGCGACCAAACAGGTTCCAGCCGTACTTGACGCTGTAGTCCTGGGTGATGCGCACGTTCTTGTTGTTCTTGCCGGTCGGCTTCAACGTGAAGTTGGTGACCTTGTCGTAGCCCTTGGTGGGATCTTCGATCGAGATCTCAACGCGCTCGTTCTTGACGCTGTTGGTGATCTCCCAGCTGCCCTGACCGATGTAGCCTTCAGTGGAGCTATATTCAACGCGTGCACCCTTGCCCTCTTCCGGGCCGGCCAGCTTCAGCTGGATCTTGGGATCACGCAGCACAAGCGGGTTCCAATCCTTGAAACGACGGAAGCTGTTCACGGTGTCGTAAACAATCGTCATCCTGCGGTTGGTCTCGACACTCTCGGACATCTGCCGCTCCGAGGGCAACACCAAGCCCACCACGACAAACAAGCCAGCCACGATCCCCAAGGCGATCAGGAACTCGATAATACGGGTCATTCAGGAGGTCTCCGGGGCCGATCCCACGGCCGGGTTGAGTGAAGCGAAGCCGCCATCCTAGCAGGCTTCGAGAAAGATGTTCAGTTGTGCGACGGGTAGCGCGGTCCTGCGGTGTCATCCGCGCGCTCGCGCCGCGTGGTGCAAAGGCGCAATCGCAACCTGGACAAGGGTTTGCAGCGATTGCGCGCGGACATCATGCACGCGATGACGCGAGCGCGTGTGATGCACAGGACGCACTCCCTCGCCATTGCGGGTAGGCAGCCTGTTCCGTTCACTTGTAGACGACTGCGCCGCGATGAACAAGCGCATCGGCCAGACGCGGTGAGGGCATAAGCCGACGCACCGCTGGCCCAAGGCGCCTGACCATCAGACCAGCTGCAGCTCGAACGCCTTCAGCACCGCCCGGGTACGGTCGCGCACGCCCAGCTTGGACAGGGTGAGCGGGCGCTGCTTGCAAGCCATTGGCTTGCGCGCGCGCGAACGCACGGCGCGCTGCGCCGGGCCGGGCATCCTGTGGCTCAGACCAACTGCAGCTCGAACGCCTTCAGCACTGCCCGGGTGCGGTCGCGCACGCCCAGCTTGGACAGGGTGAGCGGGCGCTGCTTGCAAGCCATTGGCTTGCGCGCACGCGAACGCACGGCGCGCTGCGCCGGGCCGGGCATCCTGTGCTCAGACCAGCTGCAGCTCGAACGCCTTCAGCACCGCCCGGGTGCGGTCGCGCACGCCCAGCTTGGACAGGATGTTGGACACGTGATTCTTGATCGTCCCCTCCGCCACGCCCAGCGAATTGGCGATCTCCTTGTTGGAAAAGCCGCTGGCCATCAGGCGCAGGATCTCGGTCTCGCGGTCGGTGAGCGGGTCGGGCCGGTCCAGGCTGACGAACTCGTTGCGCATGTGCTCCAGGCCCGACAGCAGGCGCTGGGTCACCGCCGGCTGCACCAGCGAGCCGCCGTCGGCCACGGTGCGGATCGCGCCGACCAATTGCTCCAGCGAGACGTCCTTGAGCAGGTAGCCCTTGGCGCCGGCCTTGAGCCCGGCCAGCACCAGCTGGTCGTCGTCGAAGGTGGTCAGGATGATGGTCGGCGGCAAGGTGCCGTTGCGCGAGAGCATCTGCAGCGCTTCCAGGCCGGACATCACCGGCATGCGCATGTCCATCAGCACCACGTCCGGCTGGATCTGCGGAATCTGCTCCACCGCCTGCCGGCCATCGGCCGCCTCGGCCACCACCTCGATCCCGGCGTCCAGGGCCAGCAGCGAGCGGATGCCCTGCCGTACCAAGGTTTGGTCATCGACCAGGCACACACGGATCATCACGACACTCCTTGAGTAATGGCCGCGGGCATCAGTGCCGGCGCGCCTGGAACGGAGATGCGCAGGCAAAAGCCGTCACCCCGCCGGGTTTGAATCTCGAGCTGCCCACCATACTGGTTCAGGCGTTCGCGCATGCCGCGCAGGCCATTACCGGGCGCCACCGCGTCGGCACCCTGGCCGTCGTCGCGCGCATCGATCAACACCGTATCCGCATCGCGGCGCACCTGGATCCACAGATTGCGCGCGCCGGCGTGGCGCACCGCGTTGGTGATGATTTCCTGGGTACAGCGCAGCAGCACATGCGCGCGTTCGGGGTCGTCCAGGGTCAATGGCTGGCCGATGTCCAGATGGATATCCAGCGACGGCACCTGGGTCACCAATGGGCGTAGCGCCGCTTCCAGGTCGATGGCGCCGCTGTCGCGCAGCTGGCTGACCGCTTCGCGCACGTCGGTGAGCAGCAGCTTGGCCAGGGTATGGGCCTGGCGCACGTGTTCCTGGGCCTGGCCTTCGGTGATGTGGCCGGCCACTTCCAGATTGAGGCTCAGCGCGGTGAGGTGATGACCGAGCAGGTCGTGCAGCTCGCGCGAAATGCGGGTGCGCTCGTTGATGCGCGCGCTTTCGGCCAGCAGCGCGCGGGTGGCACGCAGTTCCGCATTGAGCCGGCGCTGTTCTTCGCGGGCCTCGGTCTGCTGGCGCGCGACCAGGCTGGTCACGAAGATGAACATCGAAAACCCGCCGTACAACAGCGACTGCATCAGTGCGCCGGAAATCGGAAAGCCGAGCAGCAGGTGGTAGACCGGCAACACCGCCAGCTGGCTCAGCACCAGCCACACCACGCCCACGCGCAGCGGCAGCAACCAGGGGATCACCCCGGCCGCGACCATCATCAGGATGCTGCCGAGCCCGGTTCCGGTGAGATAGCTCACCGCCAGTGCGCAGATGGTCAGCAGCAGCAGGATCAGGCGGTCGTACCAGTGCGCGTGGCCGCCGCTGTTCAAGCCACGCGTCAACCAGAAGTAGCTCGCACCGAAGCCGACGAAGAACGCCGACATCATGATCGCCTCGGCCATGCCGCGGTGGCGGTCCTCCTCTGCCGGTGCCCAGTAGATGAACACCAACGGCATGGCGATCATCGCCCAGGTGAACAGGCCGGCGAAGCGCAGGACGCGCGTATGACTGAGGTATCCCAACATGCACGCATCTTAGGCGTAACGCCTGCGGCTGCCCTCTTGCCGGAAGTCATGCATGCCGATGGTCGTCACGTCAGGTCGCCGCTTCAGGCCTGCCATGTAATAATCCGACGCAGATCCGATTTCGGGTCGATAGCGTTACCCCACGGAGTCCCAATGTCGATCGTCATCCGCGACGTGCGCGAGCACGAGCTCGATTCCGTCCTGGCCCTGAACAACAATGCCGGACTGGCGATCCTGCCGCTGGATTCAACCAAACTGCAGCGTTTCTACGAGCAGGCCGAATACTTCCGCGTCGCCGAGCGCGACGGCAACCTGGCCGGTTTCCTGGTCGGTTTCGGCAGTGGCAGTGCTCATGACAGCAGCAATTTCGCCTGGTTCCGGGACCGTCACCCGGAGTTCTTCTATATCGACCGCATCGTGGTGGCCAGCCGCCGCCGTGGCGGTGGTGTCGGCCGTGCGTTCTATGCGGACGTGCAGAGCTACACCGAACTGCGCTACCCGCAGCTGGCCTGCGAGGTGTTCCTGGACCATGGCGCCGATGCGGCGCTGCTGTTCCATGGCAGCTTCGGCTTTCGCGAAGTGGGCCAGAACACCATGGCCGACGTGGAAGTGCGCGCCAGCATGCTCATGAAAGACATGTGCAGCTACCCGTGGGTCAAGGAGACCTATGCCGGCAAGCTGCCCGAAGAGCTGCCCTGGGTGGGACGGCCGCGGCACGCCGCCGCCGACAACCGTTCGACGGGGACCTGAGGCGTGTCGAGTGTGAATGTGGATTTTGAACAGGCCGGCGAACTGAAGATCGGCCAGGTGGGCATTGCCAACCTGCGCATCCGCACCCTGGATGTGCCGCGCCTGGTGCGCGAGATGCAGGACCGGGTGACCCGCGCGCCGAAGCTGTTCGGCCGCGCGGCGGTGATCCTGGACTTCGGCGGCCTGGCACAGACCCCGGACCTGGCCACCGCCAAGGCCTTGCTCGATGGCTTGCGCAGCGCTGGCGTGTTGCCGGTGGCCCTGGCCTATGGCACCAGCGAGATCGACCTGCTCTCGCAGCAGCTCGGCATCCCGTTGCTGGCCAAGTTCCGCGCCCAGTACGAAACCGCCGCGGTCAGCCCACCGCCGCCTCCCCCGCCACCGCCTGCACGCGCCGAACCGGCCGCCCCCGTGGCGCGGCCGGCGCCGGGCCGCATGCAACGCAACGCGGTGCGCTCGGGCCAGCAGCTGTACGCGGAGAACTGCGACCTGACCGTACTCAGTACGGTGGGGGCCGGCGCCGAGGTCATCGCCGACGGCAGCATCCATATCTACGGTACCCTGCGTGGCCGCGCGTTGGCCGGCGCCCAGGGCAACCCTGACGCGCGCATCTTCTGCCGCGACTTCCACGCCGAACTGGTCGCCATCGCTGGCCACTACAAGGTGCTGGACGATGTTCCCATGGACCTGCGTGGCAAGGCCGTCCAGGTCTGGCTGGAGCAGGATCAGATCAAGATCGCTGCGCTGGATTGACGCAGCCCAACCACAGAAATATTTCGGAGAAATCCTTTGGCTGAAATCATCGTAGTCACCTCCGGCAAGGGCGGCGTTGGCAAGACCACCACCAGCGCGAGCCTGGCCTGCGGGCTGGCACGGCGCGGCAAGAAGGTCGCCGTCATCGACTTCGACGTCGGTCTGCGCAACCTGGACCTGATCATGGGCTGCGAGCGGCGCGTGGTGTACGACTTCGTCAACGTCGTGCATGGCGAAGCCACGCTCAAGCAGTCGCTGATCAAGGACAAGCGTTTTGACAACCTGTACGTGCTGGCTGCCTCGCAGACCCGCGACAAGGACGCGCTGACCCAGGAAGGCGTGGAGAAGGTGCTCAAGGACCTGGCCGCCGACGGCTTCGAATACATCGTCTGCGATTCGCCGGCAGGTATCGAGAAAGGCGCATTCCTGGCGATGTATTTCGCCGACCGCGCGGTGGTGGTGGTGAATCCGGAAGTGTCTTCGGTGCGCGACTCCGACCGCATCATCGGCCTGCTCGATTCCAAGACCCGCAAGGCCGAGGAAGGCAAGAACGTGCCGGCCTTCCTGCTGCTGACCCGTTACAGCCCGGGCCGGGTGGAAGGCGGCGAGATGCTCAGCATCACCGACGTGGAAGAAGTGCTGGGGCTCAAGGCCATCGGCGTGATTCCCGAATCCGGCGACGTGCTCAATGCCTCCAACAAGGGCGAGCCGGTGATCCTGGATGGCGAGTCCCCGGCAGGCCAGGCGTATGACGACGCAGTCGCCCGCATCATGGGCGAAGAGCGCCCGATGCGATTCATTTCCGTGGAGAAGAAAGGCTTCTTCAGCAAGCTGTTCGGAGGGTAAGCATGGGCCTGCTCGATTTTCTCAAGAGCAAGAAGAACACCGCCGAGACGGCCAAGAACCGTTTGCAGATCATCATCGCGCAGGAACGTAACCATCGCGGTGGGCCGGATTATCTGCCGCTGATGCAGCGCGAATTGCTGGAAGTGATCAAGAAGTACGTCAACATCGATGCCGATGCGGTACGGGTGGATCTGGTCAAGGATGGCGAGCACGATGTGCTCGACATCACCGTCGCCCTGCCGGAAGACGGCGACAAGTAAGCTGCACGGCACCGTGTGCGCACGGTGCCGTGTTGTTGTGGTCCACCCGCCTCCGCGCCCTGCGGCGGCCTGCATCTACCGCGAGCCCTGCGCGTGAGCACCTCCCCCTCTTCCCTGCCTGCCGCCGATGCCGTGTTGTGCGTGGGCGATATCGGCCTGGACGCGCCTGCCGCCCTGCTGGCCCGGTACGGATTGCGTCTGCAGCATGTGGACGCGGATGCGCCGATTCCCGGCAGTTTCTGGGGTGAGCCGGAAGCGGGCATCATCGGTTGCGATGTGTATGTGCGCGACGACACGCCGGTGCATTCGATGCTGCACGAGGCCGGGCACTTGATCGTGCTGCCGCCGGACAAGCGTGCCGCCGTGCATACCGATGCCACCGATTCGGTGGATGAAGAAGACGCCACCTGTTATCTGCAGATCCTGCTGGCGGCGCAGTTGCCCGGCGTGGGCAGCGCGCGCCTGATGGCCGACATGGACAGCTGGGGCTACACCTACCGGCTGGGATCGACCCGCGCCTGGTTCGAGCAGGATGCGGAGAATGCGCGCAGCTGGCTGCTTGCGCGCGGCCTGTTGCCGAGGTGATGGGTGTGGGCGTTCGAACGCGGCGGTGCGCGCTAGGTCAGGGTCGCGCCACTGAGATCCAGCGTGGCCACCGTGCCCTGCCCCGCACTGGAATCCAGGCGCAGGTGCCAGCCCAGGTGCTCGCAGAGGCGGCCGATCAATTCCAGGCCGATGCCGTTGCCCTGACGCGCGTTGCCGCGTGCCAGCCGTGCATAGATCGCACTGATTTCTTCCGGCGTCATGCCGTGGCCGGGGTCGGTGATCTGCACCACGCCCGGTGACGCCAGCGCGATATGGATGATGCCGCGATCGCTGTTCTCGATCGCGTTGCGCAACAGGTTGCCGATGGCGGTCTGCACGATCGCCACCGGCGCCACCAGGCTGCACGGTGGCAGCGGTGCGACCTGCAGTTGCAGGTCCTTGTCGGCGCACAGGTGCGCATGGTCGGCCACGATCTCCGGCAGCAATTGATCCAGGCGCAGCGTGTCGCTGCTGCGCACCAGCCGGCCCGGGTCCTTGGCCAGCACCAGCAACAAGGTGATCAGCTGTTCCACCGCGCCGCTGGTCTGCGCGATGCGTTGAAGTTGATGGCGCACCACGGCGGGCGTGTCCGGTTGCTCCAGCGCCAGCTCGGCGGCGTTGCCGATCACCGCGATCGGCGTGCGCAGTTCGTGGCTCGCGCTGTCGATGAAGGCGCGCTCGCGCTCGACGAACTGGCCGTTGCGTTCGAGATAGTCATTGAGGGCATCGGCGATCACATACAACTCGGTGCTGCCTTGCGGGCCCACCGCGATGCGCTGGTCGCGCCGTTCCGGGCGCAATGCGCCGATATCGCGCGCAAGATCCACCAGCGGGCGCACCAGCCGCGCCATCGCATAGGTGCCCATCAACACGGTGATGGCGATCAAGGCGATGCCGGCGGCCAGCATCCAGCGGGTGAGGAAGTGTTCCAGTGCTTCGAAGTCGGTGATGTCCAGCACCAGCGCCAGGCGGCCGGCATGCGTGGTGTCGCGCACCATCACCGCGCTTTGGCGGCCGGCGATCTCCAGGTCGTCGTGCAGCCCGGGATGCAAGCTGCGCAGCGCCGGCGGCACCTGCGCGCTGCCGTCCACGCGAAACAGCCGCAAGGTGTCCGAGTCCTGCCAGCGATAGCCCGGATCCTGCGCGCTGCGGTCCAGGATGCTGTCCAGTTCCGAATTGAGCAGCGAGCGCCACACGCCATGCTCGGCGCGTTCGTGCAGGTACTGCGCGGTGCCGAACACCGCCAGCACCATCAGAAAGGTGTAGCCGAACAGCCAGACCAGCACGCGCCGGCCCAGCGGGCGATGCTTAGCCATCGGTGCACTCGATGGCAGTGGCGGCGTCATCGGCGGCTTCCAGCGCGGCCACCCGGTAGCCCAGCCGCGGCAAGGTGTGGATGAGCTTTTGCGCGAACGGGCCATCCACGCTGCGGCGCAGTTCGTAGATGTGGGAGCGCAGCATGTCGCCATCGGGCGGATCGTCGCCCCACAGCGCCTGCTCCAGACGCTGGCGGGTGACGACGGCGGGGCTGGCCTGCATCAGGATCTCCAGCAACTTGCGGCAGGCTGGATACAAATGCAGCGCCTGACCGGCGCGGGTGGCGTCCAGCGTGGCCAGATCCAGCCGCAGATCGGCCACCTGCAGCAGCTTGCCGCGGCGGCGCCCCTGCGCGCGCGCCAGCAGCGCTTCCAGACGCACTTCGAGCTCGGGCAGGGCGAAGGGCTTGGTCAGATAGTCGTCGGCGCCGGCGCGGAACCCGGCGATCTTGTCGGGCAATTCGTCGCGCGCGGTGAGCATGATCACCGGCAGCTCGGACTGGTGCTGCTCGCGCAGCCGGCGCAGTACTTCCGGCCCGTCCATGCGCGGCATCATCCAGTCCAGCACCAGCGCGTCGTAATGCTGGGTGGTGGCCAGATGCAAGCCGGTGATGCCATCGGGCGCCGCGTCCAGGGTGTGCCCGCGCGCTTCGAAATAGTCGAACAGGTTGGCGACCATGTTGCGGTTGTCTTCGATGACCAGCAGGCGCATGGCGGTCTCCGGGGCGTCCGCGGCACGGACAAGTGTGCGCATCCTAGCCGAGCCACGGCGGCGGCGGCGATCGGGTGCATTCCGACATCCTTCCGACACGCGCATGGGCATCGTCCTGCACCGTTTCGACCAAGGCGCCCGTGTGCCGTCTGCCGTTTCCGCCGCGCTGTCGCGCAAACCCGCCCTGGCTGCCGCGCTGGCGTTGATCGTCATTGCGCTGCTGGCCGGGCTGGGCCTGCGCCAACCCAACCCGCCGGACGAACCACGCTTCGTGCTGGCCGCACGCACCATGGTGGAGACCGGGCAGTGGTTGCTCCCGCACCGGGGCAGCGAGTTGTATGCGGAAAAACCGCCGGTGTTCATGTGGTTGCAGGCGGCCAGCTACGAACTTGTGCCGTACTGGCCGATCGCCTTCCTGCTGCCATCGTTGCTGGCCGCATTGCTCACGCTGTGGCTGACCTGGGACCTGAGCCGGCGGCTCTGGAACCGACGTGTCGCGCGTTACGCGGTGCTGTCGCTGTTCACCGTGCTGCAGTTCGGGCTGATGGCCAAGCGCGCGCAGATCGATATGGTGCTGGTGGCGCTGACCACGCTGTCGCTGTGGGGATTGCTGCGTCATCTGCTGCGTGGGCCGGACTGGCGCGCCTGGGTGATCGGGCTCTGTGCTGCGGGCGTGGGCACGGTGACCAAGGGCGTGGGGTTTCTGCCGCTGCTGGTGCTGCTGCCGTGGATGGCGCTGCCACGCCGTCACCCCAGCGTGCTGCCGGCGCGGGCACTGGCCGGGCGCAGCTGGCTGCTGGTGCTGCCGGCGTTTGTGGCCGGCACCGCGGTGTGGCTGGGGCCGCTGGGCATCGCCCTGCTGCACAGCCCCGACCCGGCGTTGCATGCCTACGCGCACGAGTTGTTGTTCAAGCAGACCGGCACGCGTTATGCGCACGCTTGGCATCACGTCAAACCGTTCTGGTACTACCTGCAGGTGATCGCCACGCTGTGGTTGCCGGGCTGCCTGCTGCTGCCGTGGCTGGTGCCGGCGTGGTGGCGCCGGCTGCGCCGCGGCGACCCACGCCTGCTGTTGCTGCTGGCGTGGAGCCTGCTGGTGCTGGTGTTCTTCAGTGCCAGCCCGGGCAAGCGCGAGGTCTACATCTTCCCGATGCTGCCGGCGCTGTGCATCGCCGCCGCCCCGCTGCTGCCTGGCCTGTTGCGACGCCGTGGCGTGCAGCGGCTGCTGCTTGGCTATGTGCTGTTGCTGGGCGTGGCGGCGCTGGCACTGGGCGGCGGCATCGGCCTGCACCTGCACTGGGCCGAACGCAGCGCGCTGCAACGTGGCATCGCGTTGACATCGCTGCAGACCATGAGCCTGTGGCTGATAGGTCTGGGGCTTGTCGCGCTCGGACTGGTGGCCTGGGCACGCGGCAGGCGCGCCGGCAGCGCGCTGGTCGCCGCCACCGCGGCGTTGTGGACGGTCACCGGCCTGGGCGTGATGCCGGCATTGGACCCCTATAGTTCATCTGCGGCGCTGATGCAGCGCGTGGGCGAGCGCATCGGCCCGCACGCCGAGCTGGGCATGCTGGCGTGGAAGGAACAGAACCTGTTGCAGGCCGACCGACCGGTCACCGACTTCGGCTTCAAGGCGAGTTGGCAGGCGCAGTGGGCGCAGGCCGGCCCGTGGTTGGCGCAGGCGCCGCAGCGGCGCTGGTTGTTCGTGCTCAAGCAGGCGGTACCGGCCTGCGTGGCGCGCGCGCAGGTGGTGGAGATCGGCGAATCGAATCGCAACCAGTGGCAATTGGTGCCGGGAACGGCATGGCACGCGGGGTGCAACGCTGCAGGCTCCGCTGCGGAAGGCGCAGATGCCGACACCGACACAGACTGAACCAACACAGTGCGCTTAACGCCGGTCCAACCCGGGTCCGACCGCTTTCCGACACGCCGCTTTCGAAGATGCCCGCCATTGCAATGGTCCGGATCTTTCGATGACAACGCTCCCCCTTCATGCGCCTGCGCTGACACGCACCGCCACCAGCTGGCAAACCCGCTTTCTGCTGGCGCACCTGTGGCTGCCGCTGGCGGCGTTGCTGGCGATCAGCGCGCTGCTGATGCTCGGCGGCGGCGACCAGTGGGTGGCCGACGCGCTGTATCGGCTGGAAGGTGGGCACTGGCTGTTGAAGGAACAGTGGTTCACCAGCCAGCTGGTGCACCGCGGCGGCAAGTGGCTGAGCACGGTTGCAGCCGTGGTGGTGCTGGGCATGGCGGTGTTGGCATGGTCGCGGGCGCGTCCGGGCGCACGCGCCTTGCGTTGGCCGCTGACCTACCTGGCGGCGTCGGTGGCGCTGTCCACCACGCTGGTGTCGCTGCTGAAGTCGTGGACGGCAATGGACTGCCCGTGGGATCTGAGCCGCTATGGCGGCACACATCCGTTGATCGGCTTGTTCGCCTCGCGGCACGGCCTGCATGCCTCCGGTTGCTTTCCGGCCGGCCATGCCAGCGCCGGCTATGCATGGGTGGCGCTGTACTTCTGCGCACTGGCGCTGCGCCCGGCCTGGCGCTGGCCGGCGCTGTTGACCGGGCTGGCCGCCGGGGCGGTGTTCGGCATATCGCAGCAGTTGCGCGGCGCGCATTTCCTCTCGCACGACCTGTGGTCGCTGGGCGTGTGCTGGTTGACCGCGCTGGGTCTGTATTGGCTGCTGCTGGCGCCGCCGCGGCAACCGCTGCGCATGCTGGTGCTGACGGGAGGTGAGCAATGAGCACCTTGCTGCCGCATCCGCGTTGGCGCACGCGCCTGCACGCGCTGAGCTGGAGCACGCGCCCCACTGTCTCTACCGAGATGCTGGTGTTGCTGAGCAGCCTGTTCTTCGCCCTGGTCTGCAACCAGGTGTTCTGGCGCACCGCCATGGCGACCCACCCGGGCAGCCTGGGCTTCGCCGCCTCGCTGATGGCCTTGCTGGTGGCGGTCAATGCGCTGGTGCTGGGGCTGCTGGTGTGGCGCTGGAATGCCAAGCCGCTGCTGACCGTGCTGCTGCTCACCACCGCCTTGGCCGCGCACTACATGGACAGCTACAACGTCTATCTGGACGCGGACATGCTGCGCAACGTGCTGCATACCGATCACAAGGAATCGCGCGAGTTGCTGACGCCAGGGTTGATCCTGCCGTTGCTGTGCTACTTCGCCATCCCGGCCACGTTGCTGTGGCGCGTGCGCGTAGGGACCCGCAGCTTGGGCAAGACCTGGGTGATGCGGGTCGGTTTTATGGCCGTGATGGCAGTGGGCGGAATGCTGGGCGCGCTGCTCTCGTTCCAGGACATCTCCGCGTTGATGCGTAACCACCGCGAAGTGCGCTATCTGGCCACGCCGATCAACTACCTGGTGGCACTCAAGCAGAACTTCAAATCCGATTCGCCGATCAAGCATGCGCCCAAGCAGCCGGTCGAGCATGATGCGATGGCCACGCCGCGCGCGGCCGGCAGCCGCCCGCGCCTGTTGCTGGTGGTGCTGGGCGAAACCGCACGTGCGCAGAACTGGGGCCTGAATGGCTACGCGCGCCAGACCACGCCGGAGCTGGCGCAGGCCGGGGTGATCAACTTCCCGGACATGCATTCGTGCGGCACCAGCACCGAGGTCTCGGTGCCGTGCATGTTTTCCCCGTTCGGCCGGCGCGATTACAACGAAGACATGATCCGCGGCCATCAGTCGCTGCTGCATGTGCTTGAACACGCCGGCATCTCCACGCTGTGGCGCGACAACCAGTCCGGCTGCAAGGGCGTATGCGACGGCTTGCAGATCGAACAACTGGACAACGCCACCACCCCGGGCCTGTGCGCCGATGGGCGCTGCATGGACGAGATCCTGCTCGGCGATCTGGCCGCGCAGGTGCGTGCCAGGCCAGGCGATCGCGTGGTGGTGCTGCACCAGTTGGGCAGCCACGGGCCGAGCTATTTCGAACGCTACCCGGCTGCGTTCGAACGCTTCAAACCGGTGTGCAAGACCGCCGACCTGGGCAGCTGCAGCCGCCAGCAGATCGTCAATGCCTACGACAATTCCATCACCTACACCGATCACTTCCTCGCCCAGGCCATCCACGCGCTGCGCGGAATGCCGGACTACGACACCGCGATGATCTACCTCTCCGACCACGGCGAATCGCTCGGCGAAAAAGGCCTGTATCTGCATGGCGTGCCGTATGCGATCGCGCCCAAGGAGCAGACCCACGTGCCGATGGTGATGTGGTTCTCGCCGGAGTTCGCCCGCGACCGTGGCCTGGACGAAGCCTGCCTGCGCCATCGCGCCGGCCAGTACACCGACCAGGACGCGCTGTTTCCGTCGGTGCTCGGCCTGCTGCAGGTCAAGACCAGTGCCTATGCCCGCGAGCGCGACGTGTTCGCCAGCTGCACCGGCTGAGCCCGGCGCCGCGTACGCTTGCCGATTCACCGGCGCCATGCAGCACGCATGGCGCTTTTACTTGCCCTGAACCCCGGCGCGCTCTAGCCTTCGCCGGACTTCACCGCAAGGACCACCCGTGAATCCTCGTCTGCTGTTGCTGGCGCTCGCCGTTGCCGCCGGTACGTTGTCGCTGTCGTCGTGCCGCCAGGATGCGGCGCCGACGCCCAAGCCCGCCACCACCAAGACCGTACCCAGCGAAAACGCCGACCAGTTCGTGGCGCGCATCAGTGCCGAGTACAAGGTGGCGTATCCGGAAATGACTGCCGCGCAGTGGCTGTCGTCGACCTACATCAACGGCGACTCGCAGTTGCTGGCCGCCAAGGCCAACGAGCGCGCACTGAGCCAGCTGGATCGCTGGATCGACCAATCCAAGCAGTACGCCGGCACCCCGATGTCCGCCGACAGCGCGCGTGCGCTGCAATTACTCAAACTGATGAGCGCCCTGCCCGCCCCGCGCGACCCGGCCAAGCTGGCCGAACTCACGCGTATCGCCGCGAAGATGGAAGGCGACTACGGCGCGGGCAGCGCCTGCACCGGTGACGGCGAGCAACGCCGTTGCCGCCAGCTGGGCGAGCTCGAACAAGTGCTGGCACGCAGCCGCGACTACGACGAACAACTGCAGGCCTGGCAAGGCTGGCACGCCACCGCGCAACCAATGCGCAAGGACTACCAGCGCTTTGTCGAGCTCGCCAACGACGGTGCACGCGGCATGGGCTTTGCCGATGTCGGTGCGATGTGGCGCAGCGGCTACGACATGCCGCCGGCGCAACTGGCCAGCGAAACCGACCGCCTGTGGGAACAGCTCAAACCGCTGTATACCCAGCTGCAATGCTACGCGCGCGGCAAGCTGGATACGCAGTATGGCAAGGACAAGGGCGAGGTGGCCGGCGGCATGCTGCCCGCACACCTGATGGGCAACATGTGGCAGCAGGACTGGAGCAACCTGTGGGATCTGCTGCAGCCCTATCCGGGTGCGGGCGACCTGGACATCACCTCGGCACTGGAAAAACAGTACCAGGGCAACCTGAGCGCCGCGCTGGCGCGCAATACCGGTGGCGATGGCGGCGCAGCTGCACGCTTTCTCGCCGAGCGCGACGCGCAACTGCGCACTGCCCAGCAGATGACCGAACGCGCGCAGGATTTCTACACGTCGCTGGGCATGCCGAAGTTGCCGGACACCTATTGGCAACGCTCGCAGTTCATCAAGCCACTGGACCGCGACGTGGTCTGCCACGCCAGCGCGTGGGACATGAACATGGGTGGCGAGCCGAACGCGGGCACCGGCCCGGACGTGCGCACCAAGATGTGCATCCGCCCCACCGAAGAAGACTTCACCACCATCTACCATGAGCTTGGCCACATCTATTACGACATGGCCTACAACCCGTTGCCGCCGCTGTTCCAGAACGGCGCCAACGACGGCTTCCACGAAGCCATCGGCGACACCATCGTGCTGGCGATGACGCCCAAGTACCTGCAGTCGATCGGCATGGTTGGCGAGCAGCAGAGCGGGCGCGAGGCATTGATCAATTCGCAGATGCGCATGGCGCTGAGCAAGGTGGCGTTTCTGCCGTTCGGGCTGATGATCGACCGCTGGCGCTGGGGCGTATTCGACGGCTCGATTCCCCCGGAACGCTACAACCAGGCCTGGTGGGAGTTGAAGGCCACCTACCAGGGCGTGGCACCGGTGAGCCCACGCGGCGAGGACTTCTTCGATGCCGGCGCCAAATACCACGTGCCCGGCAACACGCCCTACACCCGTTATTTTCTCGCGCACATCCTGCAATTCCAGTTCTACAAGGGCCTGTGCGATGCCGCCGGCCACCAGGGGCCGCTGTACGAATGCAGCTTCTACGGCAACAAGGAAGCCGGCCAGAAATTCTGGTCGATGTTGCAACGCGGCTCCAGCCAGCCCTGGCAGACCACGCTGAAGGAAGTGACCGGCAAGGACACGCTCGATGCCGGCCCGATGCTGGAATATTTCGCACCGATGCAGGAATGGCTCAAACAGCAGAACCAGGGCCAGATGTGCGGGTGGCAGGCCAAGGGGGCCACTGCAACGCCGCCGGCAACGCCGGCGCCTTCCGCGCGCTGATCCACGTGCGTGACGTCATGCGGTTGCCGGATCCCGGCAGCCGCATAACGACCTGTTGATAATCGCGAAAAACCTCGGCGATATACTTCGGCCCCCGCTGCGTCAGCGCAGCATGCAAGGAGCAATCCGATGAACCAGGCCTCCACTGGCCCGGGTCCGCACGATGCGGATCGCGATGCACAGATCATTGCAGACGCGCAGCAGGGCGCGTTTGATCCAACCTACGGCAGCACCGGCACCGAATTCGCGGCCAACGGGCCGGGTGGCCGCAGCCTGGGTCTCAACCCCGGCGAACAGTCGATCAAGCACACGCAGAGCACGCAGCAGAGCAGCGGCAATGCGAGGCAGCCGCTGGGCGAAACCAGCCTGCGCAGCGCCAGCTCGCAGAGCCTGGGCGTGGTCAGCGATGCCGATGCAAAGACCACCACCTTCAGCCTGGAAGCAGACGCGCAGACCGGCTTGCAGCAAAGCCGGCAGACCAAACTCGGCAGCGGCACGTTGAACCTGGAAGCCGGTGTGGCCGCTGGCCAGCGCATGCGCTACACGTTGACACTGCCTGGCGCCGATCAATCAGTGGACGCAGCCACGCAGGTGAACCCGCTGCAACCGGAGAGCTTGCCGGTGGGCGCACGTGCAGTGCTCGATAGCCAGGCCTTCGCACAGCGCGAGGTCAAGGCGGACCTGCAACAGGTTGCGATGCAGAGCAAGATCACCGAAGCCAGCGGCCGCAGTTACCTGATCGAACGCGTGGACGAGCGCCACGTGCGCGTGGCTACCGGCCCCAACGACGCCATCGAAGCGGCCAATGCAATTGGACTCAAGGCCGGCCCCGCGCAGGCCCTGGTTGGCCGCACCGACCGCCTTGGCACTTCACGTGTGCAGAGCGCGCAGTTCGACCTGGGCGATCCTCGCGCCGTCGACGCCATGACGGCGTTTGCGCGCACGGGCGAAGTCGCGCCCGGCACGCCCGGCGTGGATCAGATCCAGACGCTGGAGCGGATCGGTTTCAGTTCGCAGCAGCGCATGCAGTTGCAACTGGGCCCGCTCGACGCCGATCTGGGGGGCACCCGCAATGAAGGTAGCCAGATCCGCATCAGCGAACCCGGCCAGGACGACTACGCCGTGGTGCAGCAGCTGAAATACGGCGATAACGTGCCACTGACAGTGCTGCGCCACTACGACGGCAACAATGTCGAACGCGTGCAGGAGCGCAGCTACCGTTTCGAAATCGACGGCGACGTTGCCACCCCTGGGCTGATGCAACGCCTTGGCGGCCGCAACGAGGCCAGCGAAGAAAAAGCCATGGCGCAATCGCTCAATAGCGCGATCAGCGGCGACATGGCGGGCACTGGCGCAATTCAAGCCGGGCAGAAAACCACGCTGGTGTTCAACGAGCAGCAGATGCAGGCGTTGCTGCAGCAAACGCAGACCGCCGCCACTGCCAACAAGATCGGCGCAAGCCCGTTGGCGTTACTGGTCGGCAACGGCCAGCCATCCGACACCGAGCAATTCGCCATTGCAATGGCGCGCAATGTGGGCGGGCAGCCTGCGGCCTTTGCCGAGCGCCTGCAACGCATCGCAGACGGCGCCGACGGCCAGTTCGACGGCCGGCTGCAACGCATCGACGCCGATGTGGCACCGCGCCCGGCGGCCGCAACCGCAGCAGTGCCTGATCCGCGCGACCCTGCGCATCCGGACCATGGGCTGCTGCAGCAATGCACCGCTGCCGTGGGGCGACTGGAAGGTGCGCATGGCCCCACGCCGGGCATGGACAGCGAGCGTCTGGCACTGGGATCGCTGGTGGCCGCGCGTGAGCATGGGCTACAGCGCGTCGACCACGTGCTGCTCGGGAACGACCCGGCCCGCGGCTTCGTGGTCCAGGGCGCGCTCGATTCACCGGCGCACCTGCGCGGCAGCTTCGACGCCAAGGCGGCGCAGGAAGCGCCGGTGGAAGCCAGCCTGCAGCGCTTGCAGGCATTGGGACCAGCGCCCGAGCGCGATGCTGCCGCGCTGGAGCAGGCAACGCAGCAGGAGTCGGTGCGGCATTCGCAGGCGCGTTGACTGCGTTAGCCGGTTCAGTGGCAGCGTCGTGGCCACGCCTGCGACGCTGCCTTTGCTGGATCGCAAGGGCAGCGATGTAGCAACCAAGCGGGCAGTTGCTGGGCTGTCGTAGGAGCGCGCTCGCGCGCGATGGGGCGTTCCCGGGAAGGCCCTCGGGCGCAAGCGCGCTCCTACAACAGCGCTGTTGTTCGGGCTGCCGTGTTCATGCCGATCAACGCAGGCGATGCGACGCAAGCAACCTCACTGCGCTGGCGCGTGGGCGAAAGACGCGCACGCAACGTGGTTCAATCGAGTTCCACGCCCCAGCAAACACAAACGCCAGACCAATCATCGCCGCAGTCATCGTAGGAGCGCGCGCGCGCGCGATGGGGCGTTACCGGGAAAGCCCTCGCGCGCAAGCCCGCTCCTACAACAGCGCTGTGGTTCGGGTTGCCGTATTCACGTCGATCAACACAGGCGATGCGACGCAAGCGCGCTCACTGCGCTGTCGCGCTGGCGCAAGGCGCGACGCAACGTGACTCAATCGAGCTCCACTCCCCAGCAATCACAAACGCCAGACCAATCATCACCCCGACCATCGTAGGAGCGCGCTCGCGCGCGATGGGGCGTTACCGTGAAGGCCCTCGCGCGCAAGCGCGCTCCTACAACAGCGCCCGAAACCAACAGCGCCCGCAACGCGCACTTGCACAGCAGATCAGTTGAGCTTCGCGCCCTGCAAGCGCTCGCTCAGCTTGGTCTTGAACTGCTCGAATTCCATGCCGTCCGCAGCGGCCTCGGCGTGCGCGGCGTCCTTGAGGGCGTCCGAATAGGTCAGCCGCACGGGGGTGCCCTGGCGTTCGTGCAGTTCGGCCGCTCGCATGATCAGGGCCAGCACCTGCGCGGCGCTGGTGCTTTCGCCGGCGATGCGGCCATCCATGCCCAGCACCCACTCGCCGTCGCGGCGCACGATGCCGGCCAGCAGCGTGCGTTGCTGGTCGCGCAGTTCGGCATGCGGTTCGATCGGCGAGACCGGCGCGGGGTTGGCAGCGGCCTGGTTGCGCGCGCGCTCGGTGGCCCGCTTGCGGGCATCGCGGCGCAGCTTGGAATCGGTGGACATGCAGGCTCCTGTGGGGTCAAAGGTGGTCGGCCGGCTCCAGAGGCAGTGCCTCGGCAGCCTGGCGGCGCCGCAAGCGGCGGCCGCTGCGGCGCTCCCAGCGCCAGAATAGCCAGCCCAGCAAGAAAAAGCCGGTCATGCCGAATGCCAGATGCCGCGGGTGTTCACTCAGCAGCGGCGACAGCACCCCGGCCACCACGGTATTGGTCATCAGTTGGGTGAAGGCCTGCAGCGAGGACGCCAGGCCGCGCTGCTGCGGGTACATGTCCAGCACCGCCAGCGCCAGGATCGGGAAGATCAGCGCCATGCCCAGCCCGGCCAGGAAGATCGGCAGCACCGCCCACGGCAGGCTGATCTGCGCCACCGCCAGCGTGTAGCCAAGGTTGACCAGCGCCGCCACACCGCAGCAGATGAAGCCAATGCGTACCTGCCGCACCGGATCCATCCGCCCGGCCATGCGCCCGGACAGGAACGAGCCAAGGGTCATGCCGCCGATGGTGGGAATGAACAGCCAGGCGAAATCGCCCTCGCCCAGGTGCAGGTGACGCATCACCAGCACCGGCGCCGAGGCGATGTACAAAAAGATGCCGGCGAAGTTGAACGCACCGGCCGCGGCCAGGCGCTGGAAACGTGGGTTGAAGCCGATCCGCACATAGTCATGCAGCAGGCGGCGCAGCTGCAGCGGCGTGCGCGCTTCCACCGGGTGGGTTTCCGGCAGCCAGGTCACCGTGGCGATTAGCAGCACCAGCCCGAACACCGCGAGGAACCAGAAGATCAGCGGCCAGCCGGCGCCGCTGAGCAGGATCCAGCCGCCGATGATCGGCGCGATGGCCGGGGCGATGCCGAAGATCATCGACACCTGGCTCATCAGGCGCTGCGCGTCGTGGCCCTGGAACAGGTCGCGGATCACCGCGCGCCCCACGATCATGCCCACGCCCGCCGACAGCCCCTGCAGCGCGCGGAATGCCAGCAGCGTCGGCAGATCGCGCGACAACGCACAGCCAATGGTGCCGGCGATGAACAGCACCAACCCGCCCAGGATCACCCGCTTGCGGCCCCAGGCGTCGGAAAGCGGCCCGTGCGCGATGCTCATCAGCCCGTAGGCCAGCAGATAGACGCTGATGGTCTGCTGGATCGCCACCTCTTCCACCGCCAGGCTGCGGCTGAGCTGGGAGAACGCCGGGAAGATGGTGTCGATGGAAAACGGGCCGAACATCGCCAGGCCGGCGAGCAGCAGCGCCATGCGACGGGTGGAGGGCGTGGTCGGGGTCATGCCGGGATCCGGAAAGCGGGTACAGCGGAGTGTGCACGTCAGGGGCCGCGTCGGCGGCGGGGACTGGATGCACACAGGGCCGCAGATGATAGGTGTTCGCCCCGGCAAGGTTAAGCAAACCCGAGCGCAGCCCCCGTGCCGCGGCGGCGTGGTGCGGCGCGCCGGCGGCTTGGGCGCAGGCTATAATCGGCCGGCAACACGGTGGGAGAAGCGGCACTGCCGCTGCCGAAGGCGCAACAGCCCGTAATCGCTCAGGCCCGATACCATCTTCAACACAACTCTGGAGAGACCGGTTCACTCCGGCGCCGAAGGGGCACGGAACGCAGGCAGGCCACAGGCCAGGCCGCGTTCTTAAACTCTCAGGCAAAAGGACAGAGGGGCGCGAGGAAGACCGCCAGTGCGGCAGGTCGTGGTGCGCGTATGCGCGTCATGCCGGTCGTGGTGCTTCCGACCTTTCGCATGCCCCCTGCCCCGGATGCCCGCCATGTCCCAGACTCCGTCTTCCCTGCGCGACCTCGAACACCACAGCGCGTTCGTCGAACGCCACATCGGCCCCAACGACGCGGAAATCGCGCAGATGCTGGGCATGGTCGGCCACGACTCGCTGGATGCGATGACCGACGCCATCGTGCCGTCCAACATCAAGTCGCCGGCCGCGCTGGCGCTGCCCGATGCGATCACCGAAGAAGAAGCGCTGGCCAGGATCCGCGCCATTGCCAGCAAGAACCAGGTGCAGCGCACGTTCATCGGCCAGGGGTACTACGGCACGCATACGCCGAAGGTGATCCTGCGCAACATCCTGGAAAACCCGGCCTGGTACACCGCCTACACGCCCTACCAGGCCGAGATTTCGCAGGGCCGCATGGAAGCGCTGATCAACTTCCAGACCATGTGCGCCGACCTCACCGGCATGCAGATCGCCAATGCCTCGCTGCTGGACGAAGCCACCGCCGCAGCCGAAGCGATGACGCTGGCCAAGCGCTCGGCCAAGTCCAAGTCCGATACGTTCTTCGTGCACGACGCAGTGCACCCGCAGACGCAGGAGCTGCTGCGCACGCGCGCCGAGCCGCTGGGCATCGTGCTGCGTGTGGGCACGCCGGACGAAGCCATGCAGGCCGAGTGCTTCGGCGTGCTGCTGCAGTACCCGGACAGCTTCGGCCACATCGGCGATCACGCCGCGCTGGCCGATGCCGTGCACGCGCAGGGCGGCCTGGTCGCCGTGGCCACCGATCTGCTGGCGCTCACGCTGATCGCCGCGCCGGGCGAATGGGGCGCGGACATCGTGGTCGGCAACTCGCAGCGCTTCGGCGTGCCCTTCGGCTTCGGCGGCCCGCACGCCGCATTCATGGCCTGCCGCGACGCCTACAAGCGCTCGATGCCGGGTCGCTTGATCGGGGTGTCGATCGATGCCGCCGGCAACCCGGCGTATCGCCTCACGCTGCAGACGCGCGAGCAACACATTCGTCGTGAAAAGGCCACCTCTAACATCTGCACCGCACAGGTGCTGCTGGCGGTGATGGCCTCGATGTACGCGGTCTACCACGGCCGCGAGGGCCTCACCCGCATCGCGCGGCGCACCCATCGCCTGGCGGCGATCCTGGCGGCCGCATTGCGCAGCGCGGGCGTCACCGTGGGCGAGCATTTCTTCGACACCCTGCACGTCAAGGCGATCGATGCCGATGCCATCCACGCCAAGGCGCGTGCGGCCGGCATCAACCTGCGCGCGATCGATAGCGAAGCGGTCGGCATCAGCCTGGACGAAACCAGCACGCGCGCCGATGTGGTGGCACTGGCGCAGCTGTTCGGTGCCCAGGCGGATATCGATGCGCTGGATGCGGCCACCGCCGACGCGCTGCCGCAGGGCCTGCGCCGCACCAGCGCATTCCTGCAGCACCCGGTGTTCAACACCCATCACAGCGAGCACGAACTGCTGCGCTACATGCGCTCGCTGGCCGACAAGGACCTGGCCATGGATCGCACCATGATCCCGCTGGGCAGCTGCACGATGAAGCTCAACGCCACCGCCGAGATGATCCCGGTGACCTGGCCGGAGTTCGGCGCGATCCATCCGCTGGCACCACCGGAGCAGTCGGCCGGTTATGCGCAGCTGATCGAAGAACTGGAAGCGATGCTGGTCGAATGCACCGGCTACGACGCGGTGAGCCTGCAGCCCAATTCCGGCGCGCAGGGCGAATACGCCGGCCTGCTGGCAATCCGCGCCTATCACCGCTCGCGCAACGAAGCCCACCGCGACATCTGCCTGATTCCCGAATCCGCACACGGCACCAATCCGGCCTCCGCGCAGATGTGCGGCATGACCGTGGTGGTGACCAAGTGCGATGCCAACGGCAATGTCGATGTCGATGACATCCGCGCCAAGGCCGAGAAGTATTCCGACCGCCTGGCCGCGCTGATGATCACCTACCCGTCCACGCACGGCGTGTTCGAAGAAGACGTGGTGGCGATCTGCGAAGCGGTGCATGCGCATGGCGGCCAGGTCTACACCGACGGCGCCAACATGAACGCCCTGGTCGGCGTGGCCAAGCCCGGCAAGTGGGGCTCGGACGTGTCGCATCTCAACCTGCACAAGACCTTCTGCATTCCGCACGGCGGCGGCGGGCCGGGCGTGGGCCCGTGCGCGGTGAAGTCGCACCTCGCACCCTTTTTGCCCAAGACGCTTCCTAATGCCGGCATCCGTGCCGGCGAAAATCAAAAAGCTGCCATCCATGGCAGCGGATCCAACTTCGGCGAAGGCGATGTCGGCATGGTCAGTGCAGCCAGCTATGGCTCGGCCTCGATCCTGCCGATCAGCTGGATGTACGTGACCATGATGGGCAGCGCCGGTCTGCGCAAGGCGACCCAGGTCGCCCTGCTCAACGCCAACTACATCGCCAAGCGCCTGGCACCGCATTACAAGACGCTGTACACCGGCCGCAACGGGCTGGTGGCGCACGAGTGCATCCTGGACATCCGCCCGCTGGAAAAGACCAGCGGCATCGGTGCCGAGGACATCGCCAAGCGCCTGATCGATTTCGGCTTCCATGCGCCGACGCTGAGCTTCCCGGTGGCCGGCACCTTGATGGTGGAGCCGACCGAAAGCGAATCGCAGCACGAGCTGGACCGCTTCATCGACGCGATGATCCAGATCCGCGAAGAAATCCGCGCGATCGAAGACGGCCGCCTGGACCGCGAGGACAACCCGCTCAAGCACGCCCCGCACACCGCCACGCAGGTCTCGGCCAGCGAGTGGACGCATGCCTATCCGCGCGAGCTGGCCGCCTTCCCGCTGCCCTCGCTCAGGCAGCAGAAGTACTGGCCGCCGGTGGGCCGCGTGGACAATGTCTACGGCGACAAGAACGTGATGTGTGCCTGCATCCCGGTGGATGCGTACAAGGACGATGTGGTGGCATAAGCGCCGCAACGCTGCCCTTCGCTGAACTCAAACCCGGCCGCGTTTAACGTGGCCGGGTTTTTTAGTGTCTTGAACGTGGGATGCAGCAGCATGCGTCGCAGCCGCCGGGGCATAGTCTCGCTGTCTTGCACGAGTACGGAAGAGAAAAATCCTGCGCGCTGGCCTGTCACCACGGTCCGCGCATGGCATCCGAGCCAAGTAGCGCCAAGATCGCCCAACAGAAGCCGGCAGCGCGCGATTCTGCAAAGCCGCAGCTGCCCGACTGGCGACTCAACCGTCGCACGCAGCGATGCCGGGCGCGGTGACGCACAGAGGGCGGATGTACTGGGCAGCGCACGCACATGTGATGTTGCCGCGTGCCTGCGCCAGCTGCCCGACGAGACCCCGGCCGATGCCGAACCGCAGCGCCGCGGGCTGACCGGCCTGGACGCCGATGCGCGGTGGCGATGTACTGCCCGCACCGCCAGGCCTGGCCATTGCCCAGGCGCGGCAGCTCCAAGTGTTGTTGTTGATCGGCAGCAATCGCACTGAGGGCCACCCGTTTGCGCAATTGCTTTACTACGCCAACAAGTTGAACCCTGCAAAGCGGCTACGAGGTGCGCGTAAAACGCATGTATGCCGCGCAGGCACCGGTCCTGGCGCAGTATGCGCACATGGCGGCGCAGTCGCGCAGTCGCGCTGGCGTGCACCTGCAAACTTGTTACAGATCGTGCAAATCCAGTCACACATCGCGGATCCGCCTGCACCACCCGACGCTGGACCAGCTGCTGCGTACCCGCGTGCCGATGTACGCCTACGAAGTTCGACGACCCGGGTGCGCCATTCAGTCTATTGCGGTTGACGTTTCACATGCACTGGGCGCGTATCACGCCCCCGAGCCAAAGGTTCTGTGCCAGCGCCACGGGTGCTCAGCGGCATCGGATGCAAACGGATTATGGGAAAACGGCTCCGCCCGAAGCTACACCGATTCGATGACGCTCGATTTCCCATCTACAGAGTACAGTCCATTTCAATACCGCCGAGCCCCACTTTACATGCCGCGATGAGCACCCTTTACATTATCTTATTTAATTTTTTTAGTTTTGGTAAATGGAGAATCCGCCCTTGATCTCCTTTGCCTTCAACGGAGAACTCGAGAGCATCAAAGCGAGTGCTTTGCGGGGAGTCAGCTTACCTTTTACGGCAAAAGTCGGAATTTCATGCACATCTGTATTCGCGACTTCGTCAGCATCGATCGACACCGGGCAATGTGTCAGCTCTGTGAACCGAGCAACGGCCTCGCCCAGGGGCATAGACGGGATGCTCATTCGGATCCGCTTATTCTGACAATCGTAAAAACTTGGTTCCTGTGCAAGCGCGGCATTGGAACTGATCGCCAATGCCAGCAGCGCAACGGTTAGGTAGATTTTCTTCACGTTATTCTCGAAGTGTGATTAGAGGGATCATCATTTAACTACAGATCCGTGGTGCCATACGCGATACGCAGGATGCATTCAGCGCATGGACAGGGCTGGAGCAGGGGCGCGTATTTTAAATTGGTAGCACCGGAGTTCGCGTTGCGCAGCACGCACTTGCCAACACGCTGCAGGATTACTGGGGCGCCTTCGCGCGCAGCGGCGATCCCAATGGCGGCGGGCGTCCAGCCTGGCCACGCTTCGATGGCGACACGCCGTTGATACTGTCGCCCGGCAGGATCGGGCCCACGCCGGGCTTCGCCGCACAGCATCGCTGCGCGTTCTGGGATGCGCAGGCCAAGGCTGCAACGCGCCCGCTGCCCACTGCCGTGCCGATGCCTGCACCCCCCTCTCACTGATCGCTGGAGCCCTGCCATGTCCGAATCCGACACCACCCACTGCCCGCAGGTGACCTTGCGCAACGGACGCAGCGTGCCTGCACTCGGCATGGGCTCCTGGAACCTGGGCCAGGGACGGCATGCGCCGCAGCAGGAGATCGAAGCACTGCAGACCGGCCAGGCGCTGGGGATGCGCTTGATCGATACCGCCGAGATGTACGGCAATGGCCGCTCGGAACAGTTGATCAGCCAGGTGATCGCACGCGGGCAGCCGCCGTATCTGGTGTCCAAGGTGCTGCCCAGCAACGCCAGCGCGCGCGGCATTGCGCGTGCCTGCGAAGCCAGTCTGCAACGCCTGGGCGTGCGCACGCTGGATCTGTATCTGCTGCATTGGCGCGGCGGCAGCGATCTGGCGGAGGTGGTCGCTGCGTTCGAAACACTGCGCGATGCGGGCAAGATCCGTGACTGGGGCGTGTCAAATTTCGATGTCGACGACATGCAGGAGCTCTGGCAGATCGATGGCGGGCAGCACTGCCTGGTGAATCAGGTGCTGTATCACGCCGGCAGCCGCGGCATCGAGTTCGATCTATTGCCGTGGTGCGCGCAACATGCGGTGGCGGTGATGGCGTATTCGCCGCTGGGCAGCCGTGCGTTGCTCGATCACCCGGTGCTGCATGCCATCGGTGCGCGACGTGGCGTGGCGGCCACCGCGGTGGCGCTGGCGTGGGCCATCCGCGGTGGCCAGGTGATCGCCATTCCCGAATCCGGCACGCCGGCGCATGTTCGCGCCAATGCAGATGCATGCACGCTGCAACTCGATGCGCGGGATCTGGCAGACCTGGACAGCGCATTTCCACCGCCCACGCGCAAGCAGCCACTGGATCTGCTGTAGACCTCGCTCACGGTCGCGCTTGCAGCATGCCGTGCGTCACAGTGTTGTCGTTGCACTAAACAGCTATTTTTGCGTGTAATTGTTCGCTACACGCTGACCTTCAACGCGCTCGCATGCGCATGTGAGTGTTCGTTCGCATGCAGACACATCCATTTAACAGCGCCACTCCCAGGCTCGACTGGATAGCTCGCATCCCAGCCCGCCAACGTGGAGTCCCCCATGGCCAAGTCCCCCAGCAAGCCCGCACAGATTCCTTCTGTCGGTAGTTCCGCAAGCGCGCATGAGTTGCGCGGCACCGGCGACGAACTGCACCAGAAGGCTGGCGGCTCGCATCCGCAACTGACCACCAACCAGGGCATTCCCGTTGGCGACAACCAGAACTCGCTCCGCGCCACACCGCGCGGCCCGACGTTGCTGGAAGATTTCATCCTGCGCGAAAAGATCACGCACTTCGACCATGAACGCATTCCCGAGCGCATCGTGCATGCACGCGGCAGCGCGGCGCACGGCTACTTCGAGCTGACCAAGTCGCTGAGCCAGTACACCACGGCCAAGCTGCTCACCGAAGTGGGCGAAAAAACCCCGCTATTCACGCGTTTTTCCACCGTGGCCGGCGGCGCCGGTTCGGTCGATACGCCGCGTGACGTACGCGGCTTCGCGGTGAAGTTCTATACCAAGGAAGGCAACTGGGATCTGGTCGGCAACAACATCCCGGTGTTCTTCATCCAGGATGCAATGAAGTTTCCAGACCTCATCCACGCGGTGAAGATGGAACCGGACCGCGGCTTTCCGCAGGCCGCCAGCGCGCACGACACGTTCTGGGATTTCATCTCGCTCACCCCCGAGTCGATGCACATGATCATGTGGGCGATGAGCGATCGCACCATTCCGCGTTCGCTGCGCATGATCGAAGGCTTCGGCATCCACAGCTTCCGCCTGCTCAACGAAAACGGCGACAGTACCTTCGTCAAATTCCATTGGCGCCCCAAGCTGGGCCTGCAGTCCACCATCTGGGACGAGGCAGTCAAACTTGCCGGTGCCGACCCGGACTTCCAGCGCCGCGATCTGTTCGAGGCGATCCAGAAGGGCGACTTCCCCGAGTGGGAATTGGGCGTGCAGCTGTTCACCGAAGCCGAGGCCGAAGCATTCCCGTTCGACCACCTGGATTCGACCAAGGTCATTCCGGAAGAGCTGGTGCCCTTGCAGATCGTCGGGCGCATGGTGCTGGACCGCTGGCCGGACAACTTCTTTGCAGAGACCGAGCAGGTCGCCTATTGCCCGGCCAACATCGTGCCGGGGATCGACTTCAGCAACGACCCGCTGCTGCAGGGCCGGCTGTTCTCCTACCTGGACACGCAGCTGAGCCGCCTTGGCGGGCCCAACTTCCACCAGATTCCGATCAACGCGCCGAAGTGCCCGTTCGCCAACAACCAGCGCGATGGCCACATGCAGATGGGCGTGCCGAAGGGCCGCGTGGCGTACGAACCCAGCTCGTTGCAGGCCGATGCGCCACGCGAAGCGCTGCGCGGTTTCCCCAGCCATGCCACGCCGGCCGAGGATGGCGCCAAGGGCCGCGTGCGTGCGGAAAGTTTTGCCGACCATTACAGCCAGGCACGCATGTTCTTCCGTAGCCAGACCGCACCGGAGCAAGCGCATCTTGCATCTGCACTGGTGTTTGAACTCTCCAAGGTGGAAACCGCGCACGTGCGCGAGGCCATCGTGGGACATCTGCGGCATATCGATGAAGCGCTGGCCAAGCGCGTGGCCGATGGCATGGGCATGACCAGCCTGCCGCCGGCACCGCCGGCCGCCGTTGCACCGACCGACATGCCGTTGTCGCCGGCGCTGCAGTTGATCGGCAAGATGAAGGACACGCTGCAGGGCCGCACCGTGGGCATCCTGATCCACGACGGCTCCGACGCCGCGGCAATCAAGGCCGTGCGCAAGGCGGCCGAAGCGGCCGGTGCAACGGTCAAGATCGTGGCCCCCAAGCTGGGCGGCGCCAAGCTCAGCGATGGCAAGCAACTGGCGGCCGATGGCCAGCTGGCCGGCACGCCGTCGATCGTGTTCGACGCGGTGGCGGTGTTGCTGTCTTCGGAGGCGGCCAAGGCGTTGACGCGCGAATCGGCGGCGCTGGATTTTGTCAGCAATGCCTGGGCGCATCTGAAGGCGATTGCTTTCGACGACGGCGCGCAGCTCCTGCTCAAAGCCGGCAATGTCGGCAAGGACCCCGGCGTGGTCGATGCGGCCGACACCAAGGCCTTCATTACCGCCGCCAAGACCCGCCAATGGGCACGTGAGCCGAAGGTGCGCATGCTGGCGTAACCGCACCAGCGCCATCGAAAGCTGCCTTGGGCGCGAGCGACTTTCCATGTCGTTTCGCGCCCATTGCATTTGAAGCACGCTACGTTTCGAAATCTCGGGTGTTTTGGAGTTTGTTGGACAGGGGTGTTGATTGCTTGCAGAGCAGATGATCTGCCGCTTGGCTGCAGGGTCCTTGCCCGCCCACCATCGCGGGACACGCTGCAAGTACGTCCTTGTAAGCTCTTACGCGGCATCCATGCCGCGTAAGGTCCCGCGACGGTAAGCGGGCACGGACTAATCAGGCATGTCGGTGTGCGTGGTTGCATGCAGCGCAATACGCGCGTTTTTTTGGATGACGGCGCGTCCGATCAGCGTCGCAACGCGAACGAATAACAGGCAGGCTTTCAACGAAGCGACCTACGAACGTTCTGGTGCGGTGTCCTCGCCGATTGCGGGACCGTGTGGCGGCATGGATGCCGACACCGAGCCTCCACGGACGGATTCACGGCGTGTCCCGCAAGCGGTGAGGGCGCCGCGCACTCGACTAACTAAGAGCGGCTTACAAAACGTAGCGAGCAGCCGTCAGGTGGGTGCGGACGGCGCGAAGGAACCGGAGTGTACTGGGGTACATGCCGATTCCCGAGCACCGGCCGCGCCCGCCTGGCGGCTGCGCAGTCGTTTTGATAGCTGCTCTAAGCTGTGACTCAATGCTCTGCTGCAGTGAGTGCACCACACACGCAACTCACTTCGCTGCTGCGAATTCGTCTTATCAGACCGCCCTAAGAAGTTCCGGCAGGAAACTGCCCAGCATTTGCCAGCGCGCGGTACTCACGCGGCGTCATGCCAACAGCCAGCTTGAACTGCCGCGTAAACGCGCTTTGATCGCTGAAACCACAGGCATGGCCAATCTCGGTCACGCTCTTGGTTCCATGCAATAAATGCATCGCCATCTGCAGACGCAGCTTGGCCAGTACCTGTTGCGGAGTGAGCTGGAACACCTTGCGGAACGAACGCTGCAGCTTGGACATCGAGAACCCGGTGATATCCACCAGCGCCTGCATGCGCACGTTTTGCGCGTAGTTGGCGTTGAGGTAGGCCAGCGCGAGACGCAGTTTTTCGTACTGCGATTCCTGGCCATCCTGCGGCCCCAGATCGCGCGAAATGCCGATGATGCCCTGCACCTTGCCGTCCACCAGCAGCGGACGCTTGCAGGTGAGGCACCAGCCAGGTTCGCGGTTGGCAAACAGATGCAGTTCGAGCAGGTTGTCGATCACCGCACCGGCCAGCACCTGTTCGTCCTGGTTGGCATAGTTGGCGCCCAGCCCGCTGGGGTAGACCTCGGCAACACGCTTGCCAATCAAGTCCTTGCGCGACTTCAGGCCCAACCGCCGCAGCATGGTCTGGTTGACGTGGGTATAGCGGCCTTCGCGGTCCTTGACGAAGAACAGCACGTCCGGCACGGCGTCGAACAACGCTTCCAGATCGGCAGGATCAACGCTCTTCATGCAGGACGATGGGCTCAGGGCAAGGAATGACGGCGCTGCGGGCACTGCAGTTCGCAACCGCTGCGCAGGCAGGCCACGTCATGATACGCCGCGGCGCGATTCCTTCTGAATGCCGATCAGCGCGGATCTTTCGCCGCGCTGGCAGCGCCGGACGTTGCGGCCGCTGCAGTCGGCGCGGGCGTGGTGCCGGCCGCGGCCGACGCGGTTCCGGCAGCAATCCGGTCAGCCGTCACCGGGCGCGTGGCCCAGCGCTGCACCACCGCAGCACCGGCTTGCGAGCCGATCTGCACACGCAGGCGGGTGCCGGGTGTTGGTGCGACGAATTCAATCTCGCAATCACCGGCGGCCATGCAGCTGTCGGCAGCCAACGGGTCCGCCGGCTGCCAGCCCTGCTCCATCACTGTCTGCGCAAAGGCGCGGTAGCTCATGCCGGACTGGAGTGTGGCCGGCAACGGCACTGCCAGCGCGTCACCCACTGCATCGGCTGCGGCAGACGCGGCAGGCGGCGTCTCGTCCGCTGCGGTTGCACGCACGGGCGCACTGGAAACAGGCCGCGGCACGGCGCTCCAGGCGGGAGAGGAAACAACAACAAGCCCCAATATCAGTGGGCGGACAAACATGCGCATGCAAACGATCCTTGCGATCCTGCAGGGAACTGGGAAAGGTGGAGACGCCTCATTTTGCCATGTCGGCATGACGCTGAAGCGATGACGCACGTGCGCGATTAGCTGCCGTTACGCGACCAAACCCGCCAAGAGCGTACTCATCTGCACCCCTTAGCGGCAGCACGTCGGATGACTTGAGCAACTTGGTGGCATTCGCGGGTCGCCTTGTCGCGCGCCTGCCGGCATCATGCGCGTTTGTACTTTCGGAGATGCCATGACCCTGCCCACTTCCACGCCTTACGCCGTCGGGCAACTGTGGCGCTGCCGCGGGCGGCATGCAGGCGAAACACCGCTCCTGCTGATCAACCGGATCGATGAGCATCCGCAGGGCGGGCAGATCCTGCACGCCACGCTGCGCGAGGTGCAGATCCAGCATCCGGGTGCACCGGGTGGTCTATTGGAAACGCTGCCGCATGTGCCGGTGATCGCCCAGACACTGGACCGCAGTGATGCGGCCCTGGTTGGCAGCAGCGCGCCCGACCCGGCCTATCTACCCGGTTACAGCGAATGGAAAGCCGCATTCGATGCCGGCCAGGCTGGCTCGTACGGCATCGCGGTGGCCGAGATCCTGCAGATTGTGGAAGGCCACCTGGCCAAACGCGCGCTCGCTGCCCACTAAGAGCGGCTAACAAAACGTAGCGAGCAGCCGTCAGGTGGGTGCGGACGGCGCGGAGGAACCGGAGTGTACGGGGATACATGCCGATTCCGAGCACCGGCCGCGCCCGCCTGGCGGCTGCGCAGTCGTTTTGATAGCTGCTCTAAGCCACAAACATGACCGGCACGCCGCGTTGCACGGCGTGCCGGTCAGTGCTTCAACAGGCGATCACTGCCCGATGTGTTGCTTCAACCAGCTGTTGACGGTGTCGTGCCACAGCACGCTGTTGTCCGGCTTGAGCACCCAGTGGTTCTCCTCCGGGAAATACAGGAACTTGGAGTCGATGCCCTTGCGCTGCAGCGCGGTGAACGCGGCCAGGCCCTGCTCGACCGGGATGCGGAAATCCTGCTGGCCATGGATCACCAGCATCGGCACCTTCCACTTGTCCACGTGCAGCACCGGGTTGAACTTCTCGTAGCCTGCGGAGTTCTGCCACGGCGTGCCGCCGTTTTCCCATTCGCTGAACCACAATTCCTCGGTGGCATAGCCCATGGTGCGGTTGTCGAACACGCCATCGTGGTCGACCAGGCACTTCCACGGTTGGTTCCAGTTGCCGGCCATCCAATACACCATGTAGCCTCCGTAACTGGCACCCAGCGCGCAGGCCTTGTCACCGTTGAGGAAGCCGTATTGCTTCTGCGCAGCGGCCCAACCCTTTTGCAGGTCTTCCAGCGGGCGGTCGCCCCAATGCTTGCTGATCGCATCGGTGAATTCCTGGCCATAGCCGGTGGAGCCATGGAAGTCGATCATCACCACCGCATAGCCCTGGCCGGCGTAGGTCTGCGGATTCCAGCGGTTGCTCCAGCCATTGCCGAAACTGCCCTGCGGGCCGCCGTGAATCAGGAACGCCACCGGATAGGTCTTGCCTTCCTGATAGTTGTACGGCTTGACCACGTAGCCATGCACGGTGTCGTTGTTCCAGCCCTTGAACTGGAACTGCTCGTAGTCGCCGAACTGCACGTCGGGCAGCAATTCGCCGGCGCTCTGGGTGATCGCACGCAGCCCCTGCCCCTGCACATCGCTGACAAATACCTGGTCGCCGCTCTTGAGCGAGTTACGCGTGAATGCCAGCGTGGTACCGGCCAGCACAGGTGCATGCACGCTGCCCTCGCCCACCACCTTGGTGGCGTCACCGCTGGCAATGTCGACCTTGAACAAGGGGTGCTCGCCCAGATCGTCGGCGCTGGTGTACAGGCTGCTGCCATCGTCGCTCAGCACGATCTCGCCCGCCGAGCGGTCCCACTTCGGTGCGATCTCGCGGGTCTTGCCGCTGGCCAAATCCATCGCCATCAGGCCGAAACGGTCGGCTTCGAAACCCGGGCGCTTCATGGCGCGGTAGTACAGCGTCTTGCCGTCGGCACTGAACACCGGGCCGGCATCCCAGGCGGGATTGGCGGCGGTGAGATTGACCGGCGCGGACTTGCCGGCCGCATCCAGGCGATACAGGTCGAAGTTGGTCTGCCACGCTTCGTCGTTGCCGGTGGCCTTGCCTTGCGCAGCCGTCTTGCCGGCGCCCGGGCCATGCGGCTGCGGGATGCGCACGCTGGCCACCACGCTGGCGCCATCGGGCGACCAGGCGTAATCGTCATTGCCGCCGAACGGCTTGGACGGTGCATCGCCGGCCAGCGTGGCGCTGATCGCCGAGGCACCTGCCACGGCCTTCGCACCGGCCGCAGGCAGCTCGGCGACGAACAACGTGTTGCGACGGCCATCGTTCCAGGTATCCCAATGGCGCACGAACAACTGGTCGTACACCACACCGCTGGCCTTGGCGTTCTTGAGATCGGCCAGCTTCTTCTTGGTGCAGCCCAGGTCCGAGCCGCAGTCCTGGAACACGCCCGCACTGAAGGCAATGCGCTTGCCATCCGGCGAGAGCTTGTAGCTGTCCAGGTCCACCGCAAAGGCGGTGAGTTGCTGCGGGGTGCCGCCGGCCAGCGGCTGCGCGTACAGCTGCTGGGTGCCGGACTTGCTGCTGAGGAAGTACACCTTCTTGCCATCCGGCGACAGCGCCGGGCTGTTGACGTTCCAGCCTTCCGGTGTGAGCCGCTTGGGCGGCGCCAGATCGCGGGTGCGCAGATTGCGCATCCACAGGCTGGTGGCGGCCTTGCCATTGGCGGTCTTGGCCTGGCGCTTGGCGAATACCACCACGCCGCCATCGGGCGTGAGCGTGGGCGAGGACACGCGGTCCAGCGCCACCATGTCGCGCACATCGAAACCGCGCGCGGCGGCCAGCATGGGCAAGGCAGTCAACAGGCACAGGGGCAATACGGCAGTACGAAGCTTCATGGGAGTTCCGGCAACGGCAAAACGTCGATGGTAGGCGTTGCTGCGGCGCACGCGCAAAGACTTGCGCTTGCGCCTGCCTGCATGGCCGCGTGGGCCTCGCCTCGTGCATGGAATTGCGCGCCTCAGCGCAGCGACCAGAATCCCCAGGCGCGTGCTGTCGAACACGTATGGCTGTCGCGCGTGGCGGCGTGGCGGCATGGGTCGTGCAGCCATCAAGCTGATGGCAGTGGCCAGGCACGCTTGACGCGTGCATGCTGCGTTGGATAGGTGATTGCAACAGCCGCCGTTACGTGGAGAGGGCTTTGCCCTGCGGCAGCACCCGCTCAGCGTTGCTCAAGCATCAGCAGTGACCGGCGTGCCACGTACGGATGTTACGAGGCGCCAGTCAACCTGGCGCCTCGCAACTTTGACCATGCTTGCAACGCGGTGGCACGTACGCCAACTCACCCTGCCTGGCCCATCACACGCATCAGAAACGGTGCGCCAACCCCACATACACCTGCGCATCCGGGTTGCGGTCGTTGAGGCCGAAGTTGGCGCCCACGTCCAGTTGCAACAGCGGATTGATCAGATACGCAGTGGCGATGTCGGCCGAATACTGCTCGATGGTTTCGGCGGGGTCGCAATTGATCGAAGACCACACTTCCACCGCCATCGACAGCTTCGGTGTCAGCGGGCGGGCCAGGTTGATCGCATTGATCACCGCGATATGGTTGCCGCTGCCATCGCTGTCGGCCAGCCAGTCGACCTCCGGGCCGAAGGTCAACGAGAAGCTGTTGGGCAAGGCGAAATTGATCGGCAGCGCGATGCCGCCTTCCCACTCGTCGTTGCCCAGACCGGTGCGCGCGGTGGGCGCCTTGACGAACGGCAGCACCGCGACGGTGGCGGTATCGCTCTCGTAAAACCGCGCCTTCATGCGCAGATAGATGTCGCCACCGCCGCTCAGGCTGCTACGTGCGCCGGTGGCGCGATCGGTGGTCTTGACCTGCAGCTGCGGCGCCCAGTTGAGCTGCAGATCGATGCGGTCGCTGACGCCGTACTTGAGCGTGGGATTGGTGAACACCGAGGTTTCGATGCGCGTGCCGGGCTGGCTGTCGCGGGTGTAGCTGCCGATGTCGGTTTCCAGCTGCCAGGCGCCGGCCGGCACGGTACAGGTGGAATTGGCCTTGGTCGGCCGATCGGTGCACAGCGGTGCTTCGGTGGCGTCTTGCGCCTGCGCCTGCGCTTGCGAGGCCAGACCGCACAGCACGCCGGCCAGGGCGATGACCAGCACAGGGGTGCGCGCTACACGGGACGAGGAACGGGAAATAACAGTCAGCATTGCAGTAACTCCATGGCAGAGCGCTGGATCGGCGACACGACAAACCAGCAGTGAGTGGGCGGGGGTGCGCGTGGAGAGGTGGATCGACTGCACGACGCCGGAATCGCGGCGTCTGCTCGATCCTGTCGAACTGTCGAGCTCGCCAGGCAAAAAGCGACCGCAACCGCACATTGGAAGAGGCGCGGTGTGATTGGGCTAACGTTTTTGTCGGCAACAGCGGCGGCGCGATGGCCTATGGCGCGAAGATCAGCGGGGTCGATCGAGGCATGCGGCAGCCGTAACGCAACATCCGTGCGGGAGACGGCACGATACGGAGCGGCGGCATAAAGGCGCTATGCATGCGCGCTGGGCCTGGCATAAAGCCGGCGCAAAGACAGGTCGCAGACGAGGACGTGCTGTCAGGGCCGCTCGATGCGGTCTGCGGCGGCGGTGCGTTGGGATGGTGCAGAGGGCAGCGGGATACGCTGCAGGCAGGTCGCCTTGCGCGCCTGCCAGGACGGCGCATGCATCGCATGCGCCGTGTGTGTCGCTGACTCAGGCGGCTCTTTCGCCGTGCTTGCCGACGCGATAGAGCAGCCAGCCCACCAGGGCCAGGATCGCCAGGCCAACCCACTGATTGAGTTGCAAAGCAGCCGGCAGTGCCAGCACATCGGCGCGGCTGGACAGCACGATCGGCACCGCAATGGCGATGCCCATCAAGGCTTCGCCGGTGATCAGGCCGGCGGCAAACAGCACGCCCGGACGATGCACGCGGTCACGGCCGTCTTCGTCGTCGGCGCGGATGGTGTGGAAGCGCTCCACCAGATGCGCGATCAGGCCACCGAGGAAGATCGGCACCATCAGTTCCAGCGGCAGGTAGATACCGATCGCCGCGGCCAGGACCGGCACGCGGAAGCGCTTGCCGGTCTTCTTCAACCATTCGTCGAGCGCAATGATGGCCGCGCCCACGCCGGCACCGATGGCGATCATGCTCCACGGCAACTGGCCGCCAAACAGGCCTTTGGCCACCGAAGCCATCAAGGTGGCCTGCGGCGCGCCCAGCGAGTTGGGATGCTGCGGCGTGGCCGGGCCGATGCCGTAGGCCTGGGCGAGCAGGTTCAGCACCGGCGCCATGATCAATGCGCACGAGAACGCACCGATGCCCAGCATCAGCTGCTGCTTCCACGGCGTGGCGCCGACCAGATAACCGGCCTTGAGATCCTGCAGGTTGTCGCCGCCCACCGCCGCCGCGCAGCACACCACCGCGCCGATCATGATCGCGGCCACCGCGCCCAGCGGTGCGGCGCCGATGCCCACCGGCACCAGCCCGCTCTTGCCCAGCAGCAACACCAGCACCGCCGAGGCGAACAGGATGGTGGAAATGGTGATGCCCGACACCGGGTTGTTGGACGAGCCGATCAGGCCGGCCAGGTAGCCGGACACCGACACGAACAGGAAGCCGGCCACGATCATGATGATGGTCATCGGGATCGACACGTGCCACTGCTGCACGATGGCCTGGTACAGGCCCAGCAACGGCAAGGTGCACAGCACCAGCGCCACCAGCATCCACTTCATCGGCAGATCGCGCTCGGTTTCGGCAACTACGCCGCCACCGCTTTTACGCGCAGCGGCAAAACCGCTCTTGATGCCGGAGAACAGCGACTTGCGCAGCGAGAACAGCGTCCACACGCCGCCGATCAGCATCGCACCCACACCCAGGTAGCGGATCTTCGCGCCCCAGATACCGAATGCGGCATCGGCTGCCGGCGCATTGACCAGGCTCTGTGCCAGCGCCGGGTCGCTGCCCATGAAGAACTGCTGGTACAGCGGGATGGCGATGTGCCAGGACAGGATCGAGCCGGACAGCACCACGATCCCGACGTTCAAGCCAACGATGTAGCCCACGCCGAGCAAGGCCGGCGACAGGTTGGTACCCAGATAGCCAACCAGGCGGCTGCTGCCCAGGTAGGTGGCCTGCGCCCAGGTGTCGGGGATCACGCGCAGGCCGCTGGCCGCGCCCAGTTTGACCAGCGCGCCGATGGCACCGGAGATGGCCAGGATCTTCAGGCCCGGGCCGGGGTTCTCGCCGGCCTTGAGCACTTCGGCGGCGGCCTTGCCTTCGGGGAACGGCAGCGGGTCTTCGACGATCATCGAGCGCCGCAACGGCACCGAGAACAGCACGCCGAGCAGGCCGCCCATGCCGGCGATGCCGAGCACCCACCAGTACTTGAAGTCCGGCCAGTAGCCCATGATCACCAGCGCCGGGATGGTGAAGATCACCCCCGCCGCGATCGATGAGCCCGCCGAGGCGCCGGTCTGGACGATGTTGTTTTCCAGGATGGTGCCGCCACCGAGCAGGCGCAGCACGCCCATCGAGACAACCGCCGCCGGAATGGCGGTGGCAATGGTCAACCCAGCGAACAGACCGAGATAGGCATTGGCGGCCGACAACACCACCGCCAGCACGATGGCCAGCACGACGGCACGGAAGGTGAGCTGGCGCGGCTGCGCGTCATGGCGCATTGGGCATTCCCCTGAGGCAAAAAATCCGCATCACGCTAGCGCCTGCAGCGGTTTCCGTCCAGCTGCGGCGCGGCGTGACAGTGTGCGGTCTGTGGCGGATGGCCGCTGGACCCGCCGCGCCAGCGATCTCCTAACAGGCTGCAACATGACAGGCCGCTTCGCCCCGGTTAACACCGATGCGTTTTCCAAGGACGGTGTGGCCCCGGGGCTCACTATGCTGCGCACTGAGTCGATGTAACACGCACACAGGCTGGCGCGCGGCGTCACGCAACGCAATCGATGCCGGGAATTGCCTTCCAATCCACAACACGGCCATGTGGCCAGAGGCGTCAAACCATGCAATGTCCTCCAACAGCGCTACTTCTTACTGGCATGCTGCTGTCGCTGCCATCGGCCAGCGTCTTCGCCCAGGAACCCACCGAACACGGCGCGCAGTGCCCCGCACCTGCAGCGGTTCACTACGAGGCAGGACGCTACCGTGCCACTGCAGCGCTCGACGTAGGGTCGGGACGTGGCGAGTGGTCCAGCACGATACAGGCTTTCAAGCGCAAGCCGCGGCATCTGGCCTCTGTGCTGTACTACGGCAGACGCACCGATACGGCGCGCAGCGAAGGCGTGCTGGTCAACTGCACCTACTCTCTGCCTCAAGGCGAAGAAGTGGATCTGGCCTATTTCGATCATGAGGCACCTAAGACGCAACGCAATCTGATCGTCGCTCTCAAGCACCCTTCTTACTGGCTGCTGGATCAACCGCCCGCGCCCGGGCAGGAGCCGTTCTACACGTGCACGCGCGGAGCCAAGGACTGCGCGTTCGAACCGCTGCGACTGGAATGACCCAGCGGCGTATGCCATTGGCCGACGCCATTCTTCACGCCGGAGGTGAGGTAGTTTTCGATCGCTACTCTGCTGCCGCACCGGCAGACGGCTAATGCCCGCCACAGAGAAGCTGCGACGGTAAAAGGTCTTCCAGTTGAATCCCGGGCATGCGAAATACTTCGGCCATCACAGCGAGTGGTGGACAGCATCAAGGCATCACGCAAACCTCCATCCCGTTGACGCGGCATTGCATGAAGGTCAAACCGCTGCCGTCAATGAAAATCCCGCGACGGCAGCTGCATCTCGCCGAGCAGGTCGCTGAGGTCGTAGAGGTCGCCGGCGATGAGGTGCTCCACGCCGTCCACGCGTTCCCAGCGGCCGCGCACCGCCAGCAGGCGCGATTCCAGCAAGGCGCGGCGGCGGCGCATGGCCAGGTGCGACCAGACGATGACGTTGATCATGCCGTGCTCGTCTTCGAGGGTGACGAAGATGGTGCCCTTGGCGGTGGCCGGGCGTTGCCGCTGCGTGACCAGCCCGGCCACATGCACGCCGCTGCCATGCCGGCGCGCCTGCAACTCGCGCAGGCCCAGGATGCGCCGCTGCAGCATCTGCGGGCGCAGCAGTGCCATCGGATGCTGGCGCAGGCTCAGGCCCACCGCGCGGTAGTCGGCCAGGATCTCTTCACCGGCGCGCGGCGCAGGCAGTTCCACCGCGCGTTCGGCCGGGCTGCCGGGCAGCAGCGGCCGGCGCGCCTCCACCCCGGCCATGGCCCAGCGCGCGGCATTGCGATTGCCCACCATCGACTGCAGCGCGCCGGCTTCGGCCAGGGCCAGGCGCGCCTTTTCATCGAGTGCCGCGCGCAGGCACAGGTCGCCGATGTCGGCAAATGGCCGCTGCGCGCGTGCGGCAACGATGCGCTCGACCACTTTCTCGGACAGGCCGCTGACCTGGCGCAATCCCAGCCGGATCGCCGGCTGCTCGCCGGGATCGGCATCGCTGTGCCACGGCCGGCCGCCGACCAGGATGTTGTCCCAGTCGCTGTGCAACACATCCACCGGCAACACCTCCACACGCTGGCGCTCGGGGCTGCCGCGGCGCGCGTCCTGCACGATCTGGCTGGCCGAATAGAACCCCATCGGCTGCGCATTGAGTAGCCCGCAGGCAAAGGCCGCCGGTTCGTGCCGCTTGAGCCAGCAACTGGCGTACACCAGTTTGGCGAACGAGGCGGCGTGGCTTTGCGGGAATCCGTACGAACCGAAGCCTTTGATCTGCTCGAAGATCTGGTCGATGAATTCCGGCGCGTAGCCGCGCCCGGCCATCAGTTCGCGGATGCGTACACGGTGCGGCTCCATGTCGCCGCCGCGCCGCCAGGCCGCCATCGACCGCCGCAGCTGGTCGGCCTCGCTGTCGGTATAGCCGGCATGGATCACCAGCTCCATCACCTGCTCCTGAAACAGTGGAATGCCCAGCGTGCGGCCCAGGATTTCCTCAACGCCTGGCGAGGGGAAACTGACCGGCTCATAGCCCTGCCGCCGGCGCAGATACGGGTGCACCATGTCGCCCTGGATCGGGCCGGGCCGCACGATCGCCACTTCGATCACCAGGTCGTAGAACTCCCGTGGCTTGAGCCGCGGCAGCATCGCCATCTGCGCACGTGATTCGATCTGGAACACGCCCACCGTATCGGCACGCTGGATCATCTTGTAGGTTGCGGCATCCTCGCCCGGCAGCGTGGCAATGGTGTAATCGCGCCCGCGGTGACCGCGCACCAGATCCAGCGTCTTGCGGATGCAGGTCAGCATGCCCAAGGCCAGGCAATCGACCTTGAGCAGCTTCATGGTTTCCAGATCGTCCTTGTCCCACTGGATGATGGTGCGATCGGCCATCGCCGCGTTTTCCACCGGCACCAGCATCGACAGCGGTTCGTCGGAGATCACGAACCCGCCAACGTGCTGCGACAGATGACGCGGGTGATCGCGCAAGTGCTCGGTGACTGCAAGAATCTTGTTGATCAGCGGGTTGGCCAGATCGAACCCGGCTTCTGCGATGCGCTGTTCCATCGGCGTGTCGCCATTGCCCCACCCGTAGCAATTGGCCAGCAACGCGATCTGGTCCGGCGGCAGGCCGAACGCCTTGGCGACATCACGCACCGCGCTCTTGCCGCGGTAGCAGATCACCGTGGCCGCCAGTGCAGCGCGTTCGCGGCCATATTTGGTGTAGACGTATTGCAGCACTTCTTCGCGCCGCTCGTGCTCGAAGTCCACGTCGATATCCGGCGGCTCGTCGCGCTCCTTGGACAGGAACCGCGCCATCAGCAACCGGGTCTCGCTCGGGTTGACCGCGGTGATGCCCAGCGCATAGCACACCGCCGAATTGGCCGAAGACCCACGCCCCTGGCACAGGATGCCCTGCGCCCGCGCGAAGCGCACCACATCCTGCACGGTGAGGAAAAACGCTTCATACCCCTTGTAGGCGATCAGCTCCAGCTCGCTGTCGATCTGCGCCACCACATTGGCCGGCGCGCCCTCGGGCCAGCGCTCGCGCATGCCGGCTTCGGTGAGTTGGCGCAAATAGCTGGCCGGCGTATGGCCCTGCGGCACCAACTCGCGCGGATAGGTGTACTGCACCTTTGAAAGATCGAAGGTGCAGCGTTGCGCCAATTCCACCGACGCCTGCAACAACGCATGCGGATAGATGTTGCCCAGCGCACGCCGCGGGCGCAGGTGCCGTTCGCCATTGCGAAATAGATGCGCGCCGCAGTCGGCCAATGGCAGCGTGTGGCGGATGGCGGTCAAGGTGTCCTGCACGATGCGGTCGCGCCGCTGCGCCATGTGCACATCGCCGCTGGCCAGCGCGCTCATGCCCAGCTGCTGGGCCAGCAACTGCAACGTCTGCAGGCGCGCTGCATCGTCCTGCTCACGATGCAGTTCCACCGCCAGGAATGCGCGCTCTGCAAACACGCGCTGCAGCCAGGCGCCCTGCTCGGCCTGCGGTTGATCACCAGGCAGCCACAGTGCAAAGACGCCCGGGACCACATCGCGAAAGTGCGCTTCCACCTCGGCACGCCCCAACCGGTACGCGCCCTTGCCTGCCGCACGCCGGCCGGTGGTGATCACACTGCACAGCTGCGGATAGCCGTGCGCGTTCTCCACCAGCAGTACGAAGCGCGTGCCATCGACCAGGGTGAACTCGCTGCCGACAATCAGCTGCACGCCGGTGGCGCGCGAAGCTTCCAGGCCACGCACGATGCCGGCCAGCGAGCATTCGTCGGTGATGGCCAATGCGCTGTAGCCGCAGTGGTGCGCACGCGCAAACAGCTGCTCGGCACTGGAGGCCCCACGCAGGAACGAAAAATCCGACAGGCAGTGCAGCTCGGCATACGCCGGCAGCGTATCGGCCACTGCAGCATGGGTGATGTCGTCGTTGGCCGCACGCAGCCGCGCGGCAACCGTCCAGCCGCGCGGCATGCGCCCGCCGGGCGTGTCGCGATCCACGCCATCGATGGCATCGTCCCAACTCATGGCTGGCTACACGTGGCGCCACGCTGCCACCACACAGGCCGGCACTGTGGCAGCAGATCACCAGGCAGCCTCGATGGCGCAGTGGCGTGGCCGCGATCACGCTGCGGGCGCTGTTCGGGATGTGCATGCGCGGGTGCGTTGCTGGGTGCCGCCGGCCGTTGGACAAGCGTTTGCGGCGCAGTGGCCGCCGTTGGCTGCGGGGAGATAGCGCAGGCTGGCGTGATGCGCGCCAAGCGACCTGCCGTTTCGCAATGCTGACCGACGCGCGCATCCCCACACACACGCCGTCTGGGCGCAGGCCATCTCATGCGAACCACCCGTGCAGCATCCAGCCATCGGTGCGACCGGGCGATGCGAACACCCAGGCGCGCCGGCCACGCGAGGTTTCCACCACGTAGTAGTCGCGGCGCGCTTCGGCATCGTCCCACCAGCCGCTTTCCAGCCGTTCCGGGCCGGAAACGATGCGCAGATGCGGGTCGTGCAGCGGCACCGGGAGCGGCATCAACCAGGTCGGCCGCGGTGGGCGCGGTGGTGCGGCGGCTTCGCGCATGTCATCGCCAATGGCCTTCTGCCAGGCGCGCTCCGGGCGCGGGTCATCTGCCGGCAGCACGCGGTACACCGCGTCGTCGCCCAGTCGTGCGCGCAGGCGTTCGCGCAGCTGCGGCCAGTCCACCGACTGCTGCGCACGTTGATCGAACAGGTCGCGCATGGCCGGCACGAACGGCGGCAACTGTTTGGCCAGCAGGCGCATCGCCACCACCGGCCGTGGGATCTCCACGCGCTCCAGGCGGTTGCGCGCCAACTCGAACAGCAGTGCCGGCGCGCGCTCGGGCGTGAGCAGGCCCACGTCGACATCGGTGGCGCCTTCTTCGTGTTCCAGCCGCAACAGGAAACGCTGCACCCCGCCATCGCGGATCGACAGATACGTGCACAGGTCACCGATCAGGCGGCGCAGCGGGAACAGCAGCGCCGGGTGTGTTTCCACCTCGTAGCCAAGCTCCACGCGCTGGTCGAAATGGTCTGGTGGCGCGTAGCACTCCAGCGGGTCGTCGGCCTGGCCGTAAAGGCGATCCAGATGGTCGAGCAAGGCGCCGCCGAAGCGCCGCCGCACCCCTTCACTGGGCAGCGCGCGCAACGCCGCCAATGTGCGCACGCCCATGTGCTGCAGGCGCTCGCCGGCATCGCCCGGCAACGCGGCGCGGCGCACCGGCACCTTGTCGAGCAAGGCCTGTAGCGCGGGCAGCTGGGTCACTGCCATGCCGTCGCGCAAGCCGGCCAGCACACGTGCGGCGCGCGGCGTTGGCGCCAAGGCCAGCCGGTGCTGAAAACCCAATGCCTGCAGTTCCTCACGCAGGCGGCGCTCGAAGCGCGGCCATGGCCCGAACAGGCGGAAGCTGGCGCCCGCCTCCAGCACGATGGCACGCCCCCATTGCTGACTCACCAGCGAGCTATGCCGGTAGGCCCAGGACGCGAGAAAGCGCTGGCAGCGCGCTTCGGCCTGCGGGTCGTAATCGCAGGTCTGCACCTCGGCCATCAACGCGTGTGCAGCCGACAGGCGCATGCCCGGTTTCAGGCCGGCCGCTGCCGCTGCAGCGTTGACCGCATGCAGGCTGCGCAGCTGCGCTGGCCCTTCCACCAGCGCCAACGGCGCCTGGGTGTCTTCGCGACGCCGCAGCACATCGTCCAGTGCCAGCTGCGGCAATAGAATGCAGGCCCACAACATGCGCGGCCCTCAATGCGCCAGACGCAACGGCTGCGACGGCACCTGGCCGCCGCGGCATTTGCGCACCTGCCAGGCATCGCGCTCGGGCAGAAATTCCAGCCGCAACGCCGCCGGCGATGCATTCACCGCATGCCGACGATCGCGCAATGCGAACGCGCAGCAGTTGCCGCTGTCTGCGGCCACCTGCAGGCGCCGCAGTGCGCGCGCATCACCGGTCTGTGGCCAGCCCAGCGCCGCTGCGCAGGCATTGTTCGAAGGCCCATAGCGCGTCGCGCGGCTCTGCCTGCACGATCTCCAGCTGCTGCAAGGCCACCCCACCCGCCTGCCAGGCCGGCGCATACGGCACGTACGGCGGCGCCACCAGCACCACACGGCTGCCGGCGCCGGTCATACGCGCCAGCGTGGGCAGCAGCAATGCGATTTCGCCGATGCCGTGGGCGGGCAACAGCAACTCGGTCAACGCGCGGCGCGGCCAGCCGCCATCGGGGAGTACCGCATCCAGCGCGGCATGCCCGGTGGATTCGCCACCATTGGCGGTGGCCGTGCCGTGGCCGGCGCGCCAGACCGTGCGCGCCGCCAGCAAGGCATCCAGCGGCATGGCCAGGGCGACATTGCCGTGTTGCCGCAGCGGGACAGGTTCGCTCATCTCAGCCCTGCCGGATCAGGCCGCAGTACACGCCTTCGATCGCGAAGTCGGCATCGGCGGCCACCACGATCGGCGCATGCGCCGGATTGCGCGGCAGCAGGCGGATGGCGTCGGCGCTGCGCTCCAGCCGTTTGATGGTGATCTCGCCATCCACGCGCGCCACCACGATCTGGCCATTGCGCGCGTCGCTGCTGCGCTGCACGCCGACCAGGTCGCCTTCCAGGATGCCGTCGTCGATCATCGAATCGCCCTGCACCTGCAGCAGGTAGTCCGGCCGCAGCGCGAACAGGCTGCGGTCCAGCCAGAGCTGCCGGTCCAGGCCGATGTCCGCACCGATCGGCACACCGGCCGCCACCCGGCCCAGCACGGGCAGCGCCAGCAGCGCATCCGGCCCGGCCCCGCCCGGTACGCGGATGCCGCGCTTGCGGTTGGGCACCAGCTCGATCAACCCCGCCTCGGCCAGGGCCTGCACATGCTTTTGCGCCGCATTGCGCGAGGCGAACCCGAACGCCTGCGCGATCTCGGCCAGACTGGGTGCCAGGCCGGCCTGGGCCTGCTGCTGCAGGAACGCCAGCACGGCGGCGCGCTTGGGAGAGAGACCATCCATCGGGAAGACCAGCCACGGAACAAGGTGTACATTTGTACACCAAACCGTCGCAACAGGCGAGATCGCCGACCTGAGCCGCTCAGCTGCCGGACGTGTGGCTGTGGCGTGAGGGAGTTGTAACGCCTGTACTGGCACCCGGAGCCGGGCCCGAACCTGCGCCAGACGACCGCTAAGGGCGCGGCGCAGGTTCACCTTCAAGAAGCTTGGGCCGCGGAACAGTGCGCGTCGCCAGGCGCCCCGCACTCTCGTCGGGGCGCACAAAGTGGCAGCAGAACCGATCAGCTCTCGCGCTTGCTCGCCGACCGCTTCCGCGTCGTCGCCGCTTTCTTGGCGGCTGCCTTGCGCACGCCAGGGCCCTTGGTCTTGGCGGCCTTTTTGGCCGCTGCCGAGCGGCTGCTGGAACTGCGCTTGGCCGCTGCACTCTTGGCCTGGCGCGACAACGCCTGGGTGCCGGCAACCTGCTTGGCAGTGGTCTTCTTGCTGGCGGTCTTCAAGGCCTTCTTGGCGCCTGCCGACCGCGCAGGCGAGGTCTTCTTGGTGGCTTTCTTGGCCGCCTGTTTCGTCGTCTTCTTGGTGGCTTTCTTGGTGGCCTTTTTCGCCGTCTTCCTGGTCGTTTTGCTGGCGGTCTTCTTTGCCGTCCTGGCGGTGGTCTTCTTGGCCGCCTTGCTGTCCTGCGCCGCCTTCTTCTTGGTGTTCTTGGACGCGCTCTTGGACGGTTTGGCATCCACGCCATCGCGGCGTGCCTTTGAAAGGCCAATCGCAATTGCCTGCTTGGTGCTCTTGGCACCATGCTTGCCTTCGCGCACGTGTTCGATTTCTTCTTTGACGTACTCGCCGGCCTGGGTACTGGCCGACTTGCCCTCGCGCTTGTCCTGGGCGGCCGCGCGACGCGTCTTGGCTTCTGGCATGGGATGCTCCCGGTGCGTTGTGACGTGCCGATGTAAACAATCGCCACGTCAACGCATGGTCGACAACCCACTCACTTGCTGTTGAACAACGTGCCATTGAACAGCAGCCCGTTGAACAACACGCTGACGGCCTGCATGCGTCGCGCTGCGTATCAGCCTTCGCCTGACGGCAATGGTTCGCCCTGCGCATCGTAGGCCGGCGGGTGATAGAAGTTGACCGTCTTCAGCGGCGTGTCGCCGGTATTGCGAATCTCATGCGCCTGGCCACGCTCGATCGCGATCAGGCTGCCGGCCTGCAATGTCTGCATGTGGCCATCCACGATGGCCTCGCCTGCGCCATCCACCACGAACAGCCATTGATCGGCGCCGCGATGGCGATTGTCCGGGCCACCTTCGCAATCACCCGGTGCAATCACCATTTCTGCCGCCTGCACCTGGCGTAGCGAAAACAGCACCTTGAATGCGTTGCTCAATTCCAGCGTTGCGTACTGCATGCGCGCGTCTCCTCATCGGTTGCGCCGATGCTGTCGCTGCACACGTCAAGGCGGTGGCAATGCACTTTGCTATGCGCTGCGGCAGTACCAGTCCCAGATCACGGCGGGCAGATGCGCCTGCAGTGGCAGCTCCAATGCGCGGTAGCCATCCAGCACGTCGCGCAGCATCTGTTGCGTTGCGGTGGGCCCGGTGACGCCGTCGAGTTCCTCCTGGCTCAACTGCAACAGCGACCAGTCGTACAGGCGATCGATCCGCTGGGCCATTGCCGCCTGCAGCCACGCCTGTAGCCCGAACACGCGATACCCCTGCTGTTCCAGCTGCGCCACTGCCACCTCGAGTGCCTGCCCCACACCGCGAAACCATTCGGTGTGCCCGCCCGCCGCGCTGCGAATCGCCATCGGCGCCGGTGCGTTGTGCTCACCTAAGGGCCGGCGCAGTTGCAGCTCCAGATCCCGCGCGTCGCGTTCGCGCTCGGCTTCCACCAGCACGCCGCGCTCCAGGTCGAAGAACGCAAACCAGCGCGGATGCAGGCTGCTGATGCGGCCCAATGGGTCGCGCGAAAAGCCGATCTTGCAATGGTCTTCCCACTGGCAAGGGAACACATAGGTGAAGCAGCGGCCGTTGATGGCCACCTTGCCACGGCGCAGTTGCGCGCTCATTGGCCTGCCTTGCGCTGCGCCTGCGATGCAAGCGATTGATGATCCTCAACCGGCGGCTCCCAACCGAACACGCTGCGCCCGCCATAGCGGTGCGCATCCACGCGTTCCTGCGCGATATACGCTTCCACCGAAGGACCGCGCACGCTGGCTTCCAGCCGACGTGCCTGCGCATCCAGCCGCGCAATCGCCTGCAGCCGCTCCTCGTTGCCAAGCCGGGCCTGCTGCATCGCCTGCTTGAGCACACCGATGGTGTGATCGAACACCCGCGTGGGCACCGGAAACGGATGCCGATCCTTGCCGCCGTGGGCAAGCGAAAACCGCGCCGGGTCACTGAAACGACACGGTGTGCCATGCAACACCTCGGCCACCATCGCCAGCGAGCGCACGGTGCGCGCACCCACGCCCGGCACCTGCAACAGCGCGGTGAAATCGGCGGGGCCGCACTCGGCCGCAGCCGCCAGGCTGGCATGCAGCCGGCGGGTGATCACGTTCTCGCTGCGCACGTCGTGATGGTCGGGCATGCTCAGATGCGGTTGCCGTGCAGGATCCCAGCCCTGGCCTGCAAACAGGTCACCGGTGACCGGTGCTTGCGCTACAGCAGGCGCAACCGGCGCCTGCGCGGCGTCGATGCGCTGCCATTCGCGGGCAAGGCGATCCGGCGGCAGCGTCTGCAACAACGCCACCTGCGCCTCACGCGCGGCAGCGGCGCGATGGTCGGCCAGGTTGACGATGCTGCCCTGCTGCGGCCCATCGATCGCCGCGTGCGGCGCATCCACAAAACTGCTCAGCCCTTCCGACAACCAGTGATAGCGGCGCGCCTGCTTGCGTTGCCCGTTCATGCCTTGCTGCACCACCACCCAGCGCCCCTCGTCGCTGACGACAAAACTGTGCAGATACAGATCAAAACCATCCTGCACCGCGGCGCTGTCCACCTTGGCAACCAGGCGGCTGGCACGCGCCAACGCAGCGCCATCCAGCCCCACGCCATCGCCCACTGCCAGCAACTCGGCAGGCGTTGCGCGCGAATACCGCCCACGCCCACCGCAGACATGAATGCCCAGCTCGCCGGACAACGGCGTCAGCCCACGCTTGAGTGCGCCCATCACGCTGGTGGTGATGCCGGAGGAATGCCAGTCCATCCCCATCACCGCGCCGAAGGACTGGAACCAGAACGGATGCGCAAGCCGCCGCAACAATTCTTCGCGCCCATAGGTGTGCACGATGGCCTCGCACATCACCGTGCCCAGGCGCGTCATCCGCTCGCCCAACCAGCGCGGCACACGCCCACCATGCAGCGGAAGATTGGCGCTGCCACCGCGCCGGCTCATTGCAACCTCGTCATCATCTGCACAGGATACCGAGACCGCTGTCGCACGCCGTGCGATTGGCGTGGAGCGCAACACCGCGCAGCTGACGAATTCAGTTCCAGTCTCTTTCATGTGCAATGCAAACGGCGAGCTCGGCCTGCCACCAGTTGCACGTTGCGTTGCACAGTTCAGCGTCAAACATCGCATCGATGTGAACACCACCACCGCATTGCGTACACCCTGCGTTGACCGCCGCGCGGTCAAGGTGAAGGCCCTCTCAGCCATCGCCACGGGGCTCGCATGAATAGCACTCCCGCCGCAGCCCGTGACACGGCACCGGCCACCGCCACCACTGTTGCGCCCACCTACCCGGTGGCGCTGCGCATCAATGGTCAGCCTTATCAATTGCAGCTCGAAGCCTGGGTCAGCCTGCTCGACCTGCTGCGTGATCGTCTCGATCTCACCGGCACCAAGAAGGGCTGCGACCACGGTCAATGCGGCGCCTGCACGGTATTGGTCGATGGCCGTCGCATCAACAGCTGCCTCACCCTGGCGGTGATGCAGGACGGTGCGGACATCACCACCGTCGAAGGCCTGGCAGAAGGCGAACAGCTGCATCCGCTGCAACGCGCCTTCATTGCCCACGATGCATTTCAGTGCGGCTATTGCACGCCCGGGCAGTTGTGTTCGGCGGTGGGCCTGATCAACGAAGGCCAGGTGCACGATCGTGATCAGGTGCGCGAATTGATGAGCGGCAACATCTGCCGCTGTGGCGCCTATCCACAAATTACCGATGCGGTGATGGAAGTATTGGGCACACCCTCGGACAGCAGCGAGTCGGCCGACACCCCGTGGACCCCAGGGACGGTGCCGGCATGATTCCGCTCAGCTACGCACGCCCGGAGAGCGTGGACGCGGCAGTCGGCGCGATCGCCACGCGCGGCACTGATCCGCAGCCAGTCCCGTCCGAAGCGCCGGTACGCCTGATCGCCGGCGGCACCAACCTCACTGACTTGATGAAGCTGCAGCTGATGCGGCCCAGCCAGCTGGTGGACATCAACCGCCTGCCATTGGGCGAGATCACCACCAACGATGCGGGCGGTCTGCGTCTGGGTGCACTCGCACGCAATGCCGACACCGCCTATCACCCCGAGGTTGAGGCACGCTACCCGTTGCTGAGCGCGGCGATTTTGGCCGGTGCCTCGCCACAGATCCGCAACATGGCCAGCAATGGCGGCAACCTGCTGCAGCGCACCCGCTGCGTGTATTTCTACGACCGCGCCACGCCGTGCAACAAGCGTGCGCCCGGCACCGGCTGTTCGGCGATTGGCGGCCTGACCAAATACCACGCCATCCTGGGCGCCAGTGCGCACTGCATTGCCACGCATCCTTCCGACATGTGCGTGGCGCTGGCGGCGCTGGATGCGGTGGTACACGTGCAAGGCTCCAATGGCGCGCGCGACATCGCCTTTGCCGATTTCCATCGCCTGCCTGGCGAGCACCCAGAGCTCGACAGCACGCTGCAGCCGGACGAACTCATCGTGCATATCGATCTGCCGGATGCGCAGCGCCTCGTGGCGCATAGTGCCTACCTCAAGATTCGCGAGCGGCTGTCCTACGCCTTTGCGCTGGCATCGGTCGCCGCGGCGCTGGAGCTTGCCGACGACGGCAGCATCCGCGCCGTGCGCGTGGCGCTGGGTGGCGTGGCGCACAAGCCCTGGCGCCTGCCGGAGGCCGAAGCGCACGTAGTTGGCATGCCGGCGACGCCGCACACCTTTGCGCAACTGGCCGATGCACTGCTACAGGGCGCGCAATCGCAAGGCGAGAACGCCTTCAAGATTCCGCTGGCACACCGCACGATCGTGCGCGCACTCGACGTCGCGCGCGAAGGCACCATCGATAACCGCGGGCGCACCAGCGCGCTGGAGGACTCCCCATGAACGCACGCCCCGACGAGCTCATTGCACCGGTCGCCGACCCCGGCACCGGGCACCGCCCCACCGGCACCGGCATGCCGCGCATCGATGGGCGCGCCAAGGTCACCGGCCAGGCGCGCTACGCCGCCGAATGGCCGGTGCCCGACCTGGCGTATGGGGTGGTGGTCAACAGCAGCATTGCCAAGGGCCGCATCGTCGCCTTCGACCTGGAGGCCGCACGCGCGGTGCCCGGCGTGCTGGAGATCGTGACCCACGAAAACCGCCCGCACATGCGCGGCATGGACCTGTTCTACAAGGACATGACCGCACCGGCCGGCTCGCCGTTCCGGCCGCTGTACGACAACGCCATTCTGTATAGCGGCCAGCCGATCGCGCTGGTGGTGGCGGAAACCTTCGAGGCTGCGCGCCATGCCGCGCATCTGGTCCAGGTGGAATACGCCAGCGAGCCGCACGACACCAACCTGATGGCCAACCTGGGCCGCATGCACAAGCCCAAGCCGCTCAAGGCCGGCTTTTCGCCGCCGCCCAAGGACAAGGGCGAGCCGGACACGGCCTTCGTCAATGCCGCGCACCAGATCCAGGCCGACTATTACAGCGCGGTGGAACACCACAACCCGATGGAGTTGTTCGCCTCCACGGTGATCCGCGATGCGCAAGGACACTTCACCATCTACGACAAGACCCAGGGCTCGCAGAACAGCCGCTGGTATGTCTCGCACGTGTTCGGGCTGAGCAAGCAGAAGGTCACCGTGCGCAACCCGTACGTGGGCGGTGCGTTCGGTTCCGGCCTGCGCCCGCAATACCAGTTGGCGCTGGCGGTGATGGCCTCGATCCTGCTGGATCGCTCGGTGCGTGTGGTGCTGACGCGGCAACAGATGTTCACCTTCGGCCACCGCCCGGAAACGGTGCAACGGCTCAAGCTCGGTGCCGATCGCGACGGCACGCTGCGCGCGATCTGGCATGAAGCCATCGCCGAAACGTCGCGCATCGAGGATTACGTGGAGGTGGTGGTCAACTGGAGCGGGCAGCTGTACGCCTGCGACAACGTGCACCTGGGCTACAACCTGGTGAGCCTGGATCAGTACACCCCCATCGATATGCGCGCGCCCGGCGCTGCACACGGCGTGCATGCGCTGGAAGTGGCGATGGACGAGCTGTCCTACGAGATCGGCATGGATCCGCTTGCCTTGCGCTTGAAGAATTATGCCGAGGTCAATCCCGCCGACGACAAGCCCTATTCCAGCAAGGCGTTGCGCGAGTGTTACCAGCAAGGCGCAGAGCGCTTCGGCTGGGCACAGCGGCCGCTGCAGCCGCGCGCGCGCAAGGAGGGGCGCGAATGGGTTGGCTGGGGCATGGCCACCGGGCAATGGGATGCGATGCAGATGTTTGCGCGTGCCCACGCGGTGCTGCATGCCGACGGGCGTCTGGTGGTGAGCAGCGCCGCCAGCGATATCGGCACCGGCACCTACACGGTGATGGCGATGATTGCCGCCGAAGCGCTGGGCCTGCCGATGGAGCAGGTCACCTTTCAGTTGGGCGATTCCACCTTGCCGGTCGCACCGATCGAAGGCGGCTCGTCGCATGTGACCACGGTAGGTTCGGCGGTGGATGGTGCATGCGGGAAACTGCGCGCACGGCTGCTGCGGCTGGCCCAGGCGTTACCGAATTCGCGCTTTACCAAGGCCAAGCTGGACGAGGTGGTCTTCGCCGATGGCACGCTGGCATTGCGCGCCGATGCCGGCACCACCATCGCCTTGCCCGAGCTGTTGCGTGCCGCTCAGCTGGAACAGATCGAAGACAAGTTCCTGCTGTTGCCCAATGTGTTCAAGCAGCGCAACTACACCCGTGCCACCCATGGCGCGGTGTTCGTGGAAGTGCGCGTTGACGAAGAGCTGGGCACGGTGCGGGTAACCCGCGTGGTCAGTGCGATTGCGGCCGGTCGCATCCTCAACCCGATCACTGCGCGCAGCCAGATTGTGGGCGGCGTGGTCTGGGGCATCGGCCAGGCGCTGCACGAGCACACCCAGTCCGATCACCGCTTCGGCCGCTTCATGAATCACGATTTTGCGATGTACCACGTCTCGGCCAATGCCGACATCCACGACATCGATGTGATCTTCGCCGACGAGGACGACCGCATCGTCAGCAGCCTGGGCGCAAAAGGCGTTGGCGAAATCGGCCTGATCGGTGTCTCGGCAGCGATCTGCAATGCGATCTTCCATGCCACCGGCAAGCGCATCCGCAGTACCCCGATGACGCCAGACAAGGTGATGGCGGACTGACGAACGCGGGGCGATGTGCCTGCAATGCACAACGCAACCGACAATTGATGGGGTACGACAGGGCTCAGTGCATCGAATGCACTGGGTCCGTTTCATTTTCGTCACTGGTAGACATCTAGGCGTATTGCGCTACCGCACGTCCATCCAGCGCGCGTGCACGACACCGACGTGCATGATCGGTTCGTGATCGATCTGCAGGCCTCTGCGTTGTCACCGCGCGGAAAGCGAAAGCAGTCTGGTTACCGGGGTCGCCCATCCTGTAGCGTGCACACACACTCCACCCAAGAATCCTCACATGTCTCCACGCACGACGCGGCGCCAGCTGCTGGGTGGCGCCGCCGCGCTAGGCCTGCTCGCGCGCATTCCCACCGGCTGGGCGCTGCCGTCCGGGGCGGTGCGCACGCCTGCTTTCATCGACGCACTGATCGCGCGCATGAGCGTGGAAGAAAAAGCTGGCCAGCTCAGCCTGTTCAGCTCGGCGCAGCAGGATGGCAAGGCGATCGTCGCCAACCCGCTTGCACGCTCTGCCGATGGGGACGATCAGCTGGCTGCGGCCCGGGCCGGGCGGCTGACCGGGGTCTTCAATGGCTCCAACGTGCGCTGGCACCAGCAACTGCAGAAGGCAGCGCTGCAAAGCCGGCTGCGCATTCCGTTGCTGTTCGCCGCCGATGTGATCCATGGCTATACCACCGTCTTCCCCGTGCCATTGGCCGAAGCGGCCAGCTTCGAGCCAGACCTGGCACGGCGCACGGCGCGCTCAGCGGCCATGGAGGCCAGTGCGGTGGGTCTGGACTGGACCTTCGCGCCGATGGTGGACATCGCCCGCGATGCACGCTGGGGCCGTGGCGTCGAGGGCGCTGGCGAAGACGTGCTGCTGGCGCGGCTGTTCGCACAGGCGCGGGTGCGCGGCTTCCAGGGCGATGCAGGATTGGCAAATCCCGATGCGATGGCAGCCTGTCCCAAGCATTTCGCCGCCTACGGCGCGGCCGAAGGAGGGCTGGATTACAACCGTGTAGATGTCTCCGAGCGGACGCTGCGCGAGGTCTATTTCCCGCCGTTTCAGGCCGCCTTCGCTGCCGGTGCGGTCACGACCATGGCGGCATTCAACGAACTGTCGGGCATTCCGGCAACGGCCAACGTGTGGTTGCTGGATGGCGTGCTGCGGCAGGAGTGGAACTACCCAGGCTTGGTCGTGTCCGACTTCAGCGCCGACCAGGAACTGGTTGCGCACGGCGTTGCAGCCGACGACCGCGAGGCGGCCAGGCTGGCCTTCATGGCCGGGGTGGACATCAGCATGGAAAGCGGCCTGTATCTGCGCTACCTGCCTGCCCTGGTTGCCGCAGGCGAGGTGCCGATGGCACGGCTGGATGCCTCGGTGCGCCGCGTGCTGACGTTCAAGGCGGCGTTGGGGCTGTTCGACGATCCGTTCCGGCGCATCCGGCCCAGGCTCGCGCAGTCGCGTCAGCGCCGCGCCGAGACCCTGGCACTGGCGCGCGAAGCCGCATGCAAATCGGTGGTGTTGCTGAAGAACGACGGCGAGCTGTTGCCATTGCGACGCAGCGGCCAGCGCATTGCGTTGATCGGGCCAATGGCGCGCGATTGGCTCAATCACGCCGGGCCGTGGAGCCTGTTCGATGAAGAGGACAACCGCAACACGCTGGCCGCTGCACTGTCGGGCGCGCTGGACGACCCCACTGCACTGCGCGTGGAGGACGGTTGCGGCTTCGATCAAACGCTGCCGGGCGGGGTGCAGGCGGCAGTGGCAGCCGCTGGCAATGCCGATGTGGCGCTGCTGGCAATCGGTGAACCCTTGAGCTACTCGGGCGAGGCGCAGTCGCGCACCGAGATCAGCATTCCCGAGGTACAGCAGCAATTGCTGGCGGCCGTGATCGCCACCGGCACGCCGGTCGTGGTGCTGCTGAGCACCGGCCGTGCACTCGCGCTGGAGGGGCCGGTGCTCGCATGCGCGTCGATCCTGGTCAGCTGGTTCCTGGGTTCGGAGGCGAGCGCTGCGGTAGCCGACATCCTGTTTGGCACGCGTGCGCCATCGGGCCGCTTGCCGGTGAGTTTTCCGCACGCGGCAGGCCAGGTGCCCTACTTCTACGCACACACCTCCAGCGGCCGCCCCAATCCGCAGCCGGATGTGCTGGAGCCGTATAAAACGCACTACCGAACGGTGCCCAACACCGCACTGTTCCCCTTCGGCCACGGGTTGACCTATGGCCGCATCGAATACGGCGAGCTGCGCTTGAGCGATACGCGGATGACGGCGACCGGCAGCCTGCGCATCAGCGCGCGCATCCACAACCGCGGCACGCGCGATGCGGAAGAAGTGGCGCAGCTCTACATCCGCGACCGCAGCGCCAGCGTCACCCGCCCGGTGCGCGAGCTGAAGGATTTTCGCAAGCTTGCAGTGCCGGCAGGCGGCAGCGTGGCGGTGGAGTTCGTGCTGCGCCGTGAGGACCTGTTGTTTATCGGCCAGGCATTGCAGCCAACCGTGGAGCCCGGCGTGTTCGATGTGTGGGTGGCGCCATCGGCCGAAGCTGCAGGCGTTTCTGCGAGATTTGAACTGCTAGAGTGAGTGCTCTGCGTCGCTCAGTTTGGCGGCCTGGATCTCTCTCCCTTACGTCACCACGATTCTCGACTTCCAGCGTTTGCCTGACACAGGCGAAACTGCCGCGCAGATGCGGGAGACATTCAACGCGCATCTGGCGCGCACGGAACAGAGGCTGCGCACCGTGACACGTATTGATGCGACGATCAACTTCGCATCGGCTCGACGAAGCGCACCGCTCGCGCGATCCCAGATGTATCGGATAATGAGGCTCGGACAATTGGCGCCGGCCAAGGCATGCTCCCCCAGCGTAGGACAAGCGGCCTGAAGTCCCATGCCTGATGATGCGAAAGCAGCGTTGCGCTGCGGAGCGACACAGCTGATTGAAACTGCACGATGCCTGGGTGGTCGGTTACTCCTGGCCCGACGTGATCTGGCTGCCGGCGACGTCCTGGCCCGGGGCATCGTCATCCGACAATTCCTTCAGCATGGCCACTATTGCGGCATGCGCACCGGCGCCCAGATCACGCGCCTGCATCACGACCGATCGCGCGGCAAGTGTATGCTCGTCGATGTCGCGCAACGCCCCGACATCGTCTGCCAGCCGGGCGCAAAGACTATCTTTCAACGACACGAGCTCTGCGATGCGATCACGGGTCGCAGCCATCTGCTGCAAGGCGTCCTTCATCGCATCTTCAAGTGTCTTGATGGCCTCTGCCTTGCCCTCCGCATCAATCGCTTTTGCAGCGTCTGTCCCCCCAGCATGCCTGTCCAATACCTGCAGCGCTTCGTTCCGGACCTCTACAAGGCGTTGTTCGGCATCTTCAAAAGCCCTGCGCTCCAGCTCAGAGGCCTGGCCCAGTCCATCGAGACGCGGCAGCAAGTCGTCCAGCCTGTCGTCCATATCCCGGAGCTCTCGGTCCTGCACCTCATATATTTCTGCGGTCCGACGCAAGAGAACGTCGACTGCAGACACCAGCGTGTGATCGCACTCGGCAGCGCGCTGTAGAAATTCGAACGCATGTTGAACCGCCGCAATGTCCCTGTTCTCGGCGCGACTGGCGTCCATGTGGGTGCGGAAGTCGTCGTATGCCTTGTCCAGCGCATCGGTTGCCTGATGCACAGCATCGCGACAGGCCTGCAGCGAAGCGAGCCTACGATGCAGGCCTGATCCGGTGATAGCTGCCTCGGTCACGCCGTCGTCTGCGGGTGCAAGCCTGGCCAACAATTGATTGATGCGTTCGCCTACATTGGCCTGTGCGCCACTCACTGCATCTGCTAAAGCGTCGTGTGCCAGATACTGTTCCACGGTGCGCTGGGTCTGCTCCTCGAACCGTGTCAGGTCGCGCGTCAAGGCGCGCAGGTGTGGGCCAACCGGCACGACGCCCATCTGGAGATGGCGTTCGAATTCCAGGTCGCGCGCTTCCTTCAGCCTGGGCCGTTCGCCGCGCGGCGAGGCCGGAACGGATGAGGGAATGTTCGCCCTCTGACGTTGCCCGAGCGCCTGCACACCCACCACCTGCAAAGGGTCCAGTGACTGTCGCAGTGCACGTACTCCTGCCTCGAGCACTTCGGCGCCCTCGATACGATCGTACAGCCCATAACGGAACTGGATCTCTGCCTCGAACAGCTGGTGCGACGACACTGCCGTAGCTGCCACATTCAGCAGCGGCAGGCCGACGCGACTGGTCACCGGGTTTTCGTCGGTATTGTGCACAGCGATAGCCGCCAGACGGTAGAGATCCGGCGACCGCTGCGCGGCAACGAGCGCATCACGCCAGGCCATTGCACCTGCGGGCTCCCGCAATCCCAGTGCGGCTGCAGCCTGCGCGTGCTGTTTGACCTCCAGCGCGTCGTTGATCGCGACAATTGCCTGGGGCCGCATTTCGAACACGAAGCGAACCTGATTCACGTTGGGAACATCCTTGAACCTCTGCAATACCTCGCCCAGCCCGGGAATCTTGCGACGCAGCTCCGCAACGTCGCGCATTTTCTCGCCAAGCGCGTAATGACCAATGGCATGGCTGACCACCGCGTCGAGCGATTCGCGCCCGAACATGTTGATCTCCACACGTGCGCCAGGAATGATGCGCGCACGCTGCTGGATGGCGGCAGCGTCCTCTTGCCGCAACTGGTGCAGCAGGTCGACCATGGCCGCGCGCTCGGAGGGCGAGCCGCCCTTCCATAGCGAGGACGCCTCGGCAAGGGTGGCTTGTTCGGCGCACGCACGTTGTTGTGCCAGCGCCGGACCCTCCAGCAAGGCGCCAGCTTCGATCGCACGCGCCTGCGCCCCCTGAATACGTTCGATTGCTTTCAGCAGTACGTCCCGTCGCTCGCCAGGTGTCGCCGGATATCGCATTCCATCAAGTTCGGCCATGCTCTCCGGGATGATCTCTTCGAGCCGTTTGCGCATCGCGTCCCATGCCTGCGGGCTAATCGGCTGGGCGGCTTGCGTGTCAAGCGTGCGCTTGTAGCTGGCGGTCCCCAGCAAAGGACCGGTGCGCGTATCGTCCAATGGCGCATCGGTCGGCAGTTGCACGTCGCTGGAGGCCACTCGAACACCGGCCAACTGCAGATTGCCGGCACCGGTAACCGCGTTGACCAGCCGTGCGAAATTTCGGCCAAGCACCGACGTCAATGCGCCCGAGAGATTGATGCCGCTGCTGACCTCGGCAGTGAGGCCGACGCGGCCCTGGAACTCGAGTCCGATGATCTCTTGCCACGCATGGTCCAGATGCAGCTCCATCTGGCTCCATTGCACACCGGCCTGCGCCGTCATGCTGAACGGCAAGGAGGCCGAGACTGCGCTACGCGGGTTGTCGGTGCCGGCTGCGTCTGGCGCGGCGTTGGGTGCGACGGGCTGTCTTGGACCGTAAGAATGCCGCACCGCGAGCGGCTGTAAGGTCAGGTTGACGTTGAGCGATCCATTGGCATTGGTTTCGAACAGATCCAGCCCGATCGCCCCCTCGTTCACGCCTGCACGCAATAGCTTGGTGGTATCGTCATCATGACGATCAAACAACAGCCTGGCGAACTCAGGAATCGTCGATGGCGAGAGGATGACGGCTGCGCCCACGCCATGTTGGTAGGTACCGCCTGCGCTGAGATTTGCCGCCCCGCCCCACGTCGCCGACAAGGTCCGTGCAGGATCCGCATCGTAGACATGTGCGCCGGTTCCTGGGCCAGGCCGGAGATCAATGCGTATGCCTGCCGTCCCTGACGCGGTCGCTTTGGCATGCCGAACGAAGAAGGCAACCAGTCCCGCATCGCCGTCCTTCGAGTCGCCGATGCGTTCGACACCCAGCGCGTGGATGGCTTCGCCGCCCATGCCGACGCTGACCGGATTGAGATCCATCCATTGCGTAGAACCGAGCGAGCCGCGCAGCTCGGCAGAGCGCACTCTGCTTGTGAAGAACGTGCTGCGATTGAACAGGTCCTGCAACACATCGATCATGCGCGCAGCCATTTCGTCCGGGGCCGCGCCTGGCGACAGGCCGATGCTCTTGAGCAATTGCAGCTGACGCGCGCTCCCCGGGGTGGCGACTTCCTCGCGGAAGGTGGTCACCACGTCGTCGAAGGCCTCCAATTCACGCCATGACGACAGACCCAGCTTCGCCAGGGCTCGCAGCCCGGATTGCCGCTGCCTTGCGTCGGCCGCCTCCAGCGCCGCCGCATCATCGACATCCAGCAACGCGTTGTACTCCATCAGACTTGCGAGCAGGCATGCACTGCGCAGGGCATGCGGATCACTCGACGCATCGGTGGCGCGACCATTTCGGATCGGCAATCTGACCCCGGCAGCCTTGAGCCGATGACTGACCTCGCGCAATTCGGCCAGTTGTGCATGCTCCATAGCGGTCAACGCCTGCGGATGCAGCGACGCACCGCCGGCCAGCGCAGCGATGCAACGATCCAAGTGCGGCAACATGTCATCGCTGTTCTGTACCGTCGTGCGCATCACGGCCGAACGCGCCCGCCGCCAAAGCTCGGCGGCGCGATAACTTGCGGTCGAACTCGCGCGCTGGGTGCACCCGCCATCCGCCATGGAGAAATCGGCAGCCAGAACGCCCTCACGGAACCCGATCTTGCGCAGATCGCGCAGCAAGCCAGCCAAGGTTGTTTTACGCAGCGTCGTAAGTCGTTCGTGCTGGCTCTGAGACAGCGCGGCAGGCTGGTGCGGACCTGCGGCACCGGCAATACGCGCCTCTGCCAGTACCGGCAAGGTGTCGAACATCTCAAGCGCCAAAGACAGGACCTGCTCTGCCTCGGAACGGAAACGGGCGAGCCGCCGTTGCTGCGTGGTGGGCGCGTATCCAACGCCAGTCCACCCGGCCACGGCACGCGCAGTGCCACCGGCAACGTCCGTGAGCACCTTTACGAGCGCAGCGGCCTGCGCGCGGCCGCTCTGTGCGAGCACCCGTGCATTCGAGCGCAGACTCAGTGGATCGGTGGAGGTGGTCCCCAGCAACGTGGTGCTGACCGCCGCATCGTGGTCCGGTGTCCTGAGACGGCTTGCCTGCTGCCGATTGACCCGTGCATTGGAGCCGGACTGGGTGCCGGAAACGGCCACGTCATCAGGCGACGCATGCGCAGCCACGCGTGCAGGCAAGCGGGCCCGGTCGGGACCGGTCATCGCTGGCAGCACCGTGTGCCACTGCGCGCCGAGCCGTAACTGCAGCTGTCCGGTACGCGTGGTTCGCAGCGCACTCGGGAGTGGCGAGGTCTGCGGCAACGTAACCGGAAAAGCCTCCCACCGGTCATGGTCGTGCGAAAGACGGTGCACGTGTGCAGATCCATCGCCGGGTTGGCTCAAGGCGTACAAGGCATCATCCAATCCCACCGCGATCGCGACAACGCCTTCCAGCGCGGGCACGTCCCCGCTGTTTCGATCCGCATCGACCTTGATCAATCGCCCCGAGGCGGCCATCACCACAGCGCTGCGGTCTGCATGCACCGCCGCCTGCGCGATGTCTTCATCGAAGCGGGCGATCGGCAGGCAACGCACCTCCACCACGTCCGGCACCACGGCGAGCGGCCCACCCGAGGGTGTGCTGGGCGCCGCATGAGCAGCCAGCCAGGTGGTGCGCCCGGGAAGCTTGAGCTCGACCAATCGGGACGGTGCGGCCAGCAGTGCGAACACCGGACGACGATCGACAAAACCGCGCGGACCGCTATGCAGGGAGACAACGCCGGTCAACGGCGCGCCGCCGGGAAGCGTCAGCCGCTCCCATGGCTGGTTCGGAGAAGGCGAGTAATGCAGTACGCCGTCCAGATGTCCCAGTTGCGCGTGCCCATCAAGCACCACCCGCGACTGCATCGCCTCATCCGCAGGCATCTGCAGCCCCTCGCTGCGCATGAGCAACAACGGACGATCCAGCATGAACGCCGGCTGGAACTGCGCTTGCCCTGCCGGCCGCTGCAGCGAGATGCGCCTGCCGTCGCTGTGTTCGAGCAGAAGATGCACGCTGTGATCGGTCGACAACCCCATGGAGGTCACCGCCCAGCCCTGCTCGCTGCCCATCGGGCGAGGCAACGTCAATCGTCGCGCGACAATCGGCCCGCTCCCGCGCATGTCGGCTTCATACACACGTCCCTTGTCATCAAGCACCAAGACAGCGGCATGCGCCAGTGGCAACACATCCACAGGCATCGCAGGTGTCGACTCGAAGGCCGGGCCGCCAGCTACCGGACGCGTCAGTTCCACGACCCGGCCGGGCTGATCGTCATCGCAGCGGCGCAGTACACCAGCATGGAGCATGCATGGCCTGCCGTCCGCATCGAACCGCAGCAAGGCGCCTTCGGGCGTCGGGCCCACCGCGATGGACATCTGCTCGTTGCCGGCACGCCAGCACAGCTCGCCTGCACGGACGTACACACCGCCATCGGCCTGCCGGCCAAGCATGCAGAGATGAGCAATCGCATCACATGCCGGTGGCAGCGGTACGGCTGCCCAGTGCCCGGACGCCTCGACACGATGCAGTTGGTTGGCACGCAGGGCGAAACATTGCCCGTCGGCAGCCTGCCAGATGCCGGTCAGCTGGCCGATCGGCGGATCGGCCAGCTGACTGGCGACCTGGTCGGCCGTCGGCGTAGTACCGGTGCGGCGCTCGACCGCCGGATGCACGGTAAGAGCTGCGATCAGCAAGCCGGGGATGGTGGTGAAGAACGCCTCGTTGCGTGGCATGCGCGAGTCGTCACGATCCGGCATGTAGCGCAACAGACGTCCACCGCCACCCAGACTGGATTCGCTGTGAACGACGGGCCGACGCGCCAGACACGCCTCCATCAAGCTCGTGACATCGCCGTCTGCGGCAGCCGCGCCCTCAAGGTGCATGCGAGCCCGCCGTCCACCATGCGATGAAACGTTCTGCACGTGGAGCGCAGCATTGGCGGTCTTACTGGATGCCCTGCGCCCCGCCCGTGCAGGCAAGGCGCCCAGGATGTCGGCCGCAGTCTCGGGTGCAGGCCTACTCTGCGGTGAAGCCGTCGCTGGTTCTGCAGGCTCCAGCGTTGGCGTTTGTCGCGACTGACTCGAACGTGTGATCGAATCCGGTAAGGTCATTTGAATAGCCCAAAGATATGGATACTAGACATCGGCATCTACTGACGACGATCTCGCATTCTCTGCAACGCCCACGCGCGGCTATGCAGCAGGCGTGCGAATCCACGACGCCAGAAAATGCATGGGTCCGATCGCTGGCTGGAAATGCATTCGAACCGCTGCGATACCGGAGATGCACAAGGCATCCGACTGCTGAGGCGAAGCAGTGCTTACGTCCCCAGCTGCGCAAGCCGAGCGCACAGTCACGCAGCGCGGTCCATCTAGACCATCGCGCGCGGTGTTTGCACGCGCACTGCTGGCCGAAACATAAGCATCGTGATCAATACAGACCGACGCCGGTACCGTTGCATCTTCCACAATCAAGCACATGCCCGTCTCCCTCCCAGAAGAGTTGGCACATCGCGCGGGCACATAGTGTCCTAAGAACCCTAGACACCCAGCTTGGGTTAGTCCCGATTACCTTAGTTCGATTATTTCGGTGCGGAAATGCACATGCGAAACTCTGCGCGAGCTAGCGAACCTTCTTGACACTTAGACGGCGCGTTGTCGTCCAACTGCGACCTCTATCATCAAACAGATCAGCGCCCCGAGAAAGGGAGCAGTCAGGCTGCCGCGATGCCGTGCAACCACATCAGGTGTACCCGCCACCACAACATGGCCGCCCGCACCACCGGCGCCCGGCCCCATGTCCAGCACCCAGTCGCTGCTGGCGGCCACGCGCATATCGTGTTCGACCACGATCACCGTATTGCCCGCCGCCACCAGGCCTTGCAGCTGGCGCATCAAGGTATCCACGTCGGCCGGATGCAGGCCGGTGGTCGGCTCGTCCAGCACATAGACGGTGTCGCGCCGCTGCGCGCGTTGCAGTTCGGTGGCCAGCTTGATGCGCTGCGCCTCGCCACCGGAGAGTTCAGTGGCCGGCTGGCCGAGCCGCAGATAGCCCAGCCCTACTTCGCGCAACACCTGCAACGGACGCAGCACGCTGGCGTCTTCGGCAAAGAATGTGGCGGCTTGGTCCACCGTCATTTCCAACACCTGCGCGATGCTGTGGCCACGCAGTTCGATCTCCAGGGTCTTGGCGTTGTAGCGCGCGCCATGGCAGGTGGGGCACGGTGCGTAGACGCTGGGCATGAACAGCAATTCCACGTGCACCGAGCCTTCGCCTCCGCAGGTGGCGCAGCGGCCCTTGGCGACATTGAACGAAAACTGCCCCGGGTCGTAACGGCGGCGACGCGCGGCCGGCGTGGCGGCGAATAGCTTGCGTACCGGATCGAACAGGCCGGTGTACGTGGCCAGATTCGAACGCGGTGTGCGGCCGATCGGTTTCTGGTCCACGCGCACCAGCCGACGCACCTGATCGAGCCCACCGACGATCGCGCCACCCAGCGGCACCTGCGTGCCACGCTCCAGCGGATCCAGCGCCTCGTCTTCCTCTGCCTGCGTTTGCCCAAGATGGGCGGCCAGCAATTCCACCAGCGCCTGGCTCACCAACGACGACTTGCCCGAGCCGGACACACCGGTGACGGTGGTGAACACGCCCAGCGGCAGGTCCACGTCCAGCGCCTGCACGTTGTTGCGGGTGATGCGGCGCAGCTGTAGCCAGGCGGTGGGCGTGCGTGCATGGCTGTGCACCTGCGGCGGCGTGCCGAACAGATAGCGCCGCGTGGATGAGGCGTCCACCTGTTCCAATCCTGCAGGCGGGCCGCTGTAGAGCACCTGCCCGCCATGCACGCCAGCCGCAGGGCCCACGTCCACGATCCAGTCCGCATGGCGGATCACGTCCACCTCGTGTTCCACCACGAACACCGAATTACCGGCCGCCTTGAGCTGATCCAGTGCGCCGAGCAAGGCCTGCGCATCGGCCGGATGCAGGCCGGCCGAGGGCTCGTCCATCACGTACACCACGCCGAACAATTGCGAACGGATCTGCGTGGCCAGACGCAGGCGCTGCAACTCACCCGGCGACAGCGTGGGCGTGCTGCGCTCCAGCGTGAGATACCCCAGGCCCAGCGCCTGCACCACCGCGATGCGCGCGCGCAGGTCTTCGGCGATACGTTGCGCGGCGATTACCTGTTCGGGATGTTCGGCTGTGGCGCTGCGCTTGCGTTTGCCCTGCGCGGCCTGCGTGGCGGGTGTGGCTTCGGCGGCCGGGCGCAACAGCTCGGCCACCTCATCCAGCGGGCGCTGCGACAGCGCGCCGATATCCAGCCCGGCAAAGGTCACCGACAACGCCTCGCGGCGCAGCCGCTTGCCATCGCACTGCGGGCACTGCGTGCTGATCAGATACTGCGCCACGCGCTTTTTCATCTGCGCGCTCTGTGTGATGGCAAAGGTGTGCAGCACGTAGCGCCGCGCACTGGTGAAGGTGCCCATGTAGCTGGGCTCTTCCTTGCGCTTGAGCGCGCGCCTGACCTCGTCCAGGTCGTAGCCGGCGTACACCGGCGCCACCGGCTGCTCGTCGGTGTAGAGAATCCAGTCGCGCGTTTTCTTCGGCAACTTGGTCCATGGCACGTCCACATCAATACCGAGCGTGGTGAGGATGTCGCGCTGGTTCTGCCCGTGCCACGCGCCCGGCCAGGCGGCCACCGCGCGCTCGCGGATGCTCAGGCTGCGGTCCGGCACCATGCTGGCCTCGGTGGCGTCGTAGATGCGCCCCAGGCCGTGGCAGGTGGGGCAGGCACCGGCCGGCGTATTCGGCGAAAACCCATCCGCATAAATGATCTCCTGCCCCGGTGGGTACTGGCCGGCGCGCGAATACAGCATGCGCAGCGAGTTGGAGATGGTGGTCACGCTGCCCACCGAGGAGCGCGCACTCGGCGCGCCGCGCGCCTGCTGCAGTGCCACCGCCGGCGGCAGGCCGTCGATGGCATCCACTTCGGGCACGCCGACCTGGTCGATCAGACGCCGCGCATACGGCGAGATCGAATCCAGATAGCGCCGCTGCGCTTCGGCAAACAAGGTGCCGAAGGCCAGCGACGACTTGCCCGAGCCGGACACGCCGGTAAACACCACCAGCGCATCGCGCGGGATATCCACGTCCACGTTCTTGAGGTTGTGCTCGCGCGCACCACGCACGCGCACCAGGCCGGGGACAGGAGAAGACGCTGAGCTGGACATGACACCAAACCGACAACTGGACAGTGCGCCAGCCTAGCGCGCCACACATGCAGCGCGCGTCAGCGCTTGTGCCCGATCCACCGTGATTGCACCGCTGCGCCGGTCAGGCCACCGCGTGCGCAGGCACGGTGTCGATGGAGCTGTCGGCCAGTGCCTGCATGCGCGCCACCACGCCGCTGAACAGGCGCGCGGTGGCGGCCTTGCGGGTGCGGAAGATCTCTTCCAGCGCAGCGTAGTACCACAGCGTGCCATCGCGCCCGGCGGTGAACACGTTGAAGATCTCCTGGCCCACGTCGGGGTTTTCCAGATCCTGCACGATGGTGCGGGCGTTGTAGAGCTTGTCGCAGCCGGACACCAGCAGTGCGCGCTCGGGCGTCTTGCGCAGATGCGCCAGGTAGGACTGCTTGCGCTCGCGCCAGTCGCGCTTGCGGGCGCTGGCGGTGTTGTCCACGTCGGCCTTGTCCTCGGCGGTGGCGTCGGTGCAGGCCATCACGATATCGGCCACCGCATCGCCGAACTGCGCGCGAATCGAGCCCTCATGGCCGCCGCCGCAGTCTTCCACCACATCGTGCAGCAGGCCGGCGATGGCCTGGTCCTCGTCACCGCCGCATTCCAGCACCAGGGTGGACACGCCAAGTAAATGGCTCAGGTACGGGATCTGCGTGCCCTTGCGCAGCTGCCCGGCGTGGGCAATGCGGGCGTAATCCACGGCCTGGGCATAACGTTCGGTGAGCGCGGTCATGGGGCGTCCAATCCTGAAGATGGCCGCAGTATCGCCGAGCGCGACGGCAGCGGTGGTGATGGCCTGCAACATCGTCCCTCAAAGACACCGCCGTGCGGCCGATAGGACTAGGGTTGTCTGTCACTGCACGATTGCTCGCCGATGCCTACTCTCCCCGTTTGCCGTGCCTGCCGCGATGGCCAGGACTTTCCCACCGCCATTACCATGGCCTTTCAACCCATTGTCGATGTAGCCACGCGCCGCATCTACGCCGGCGAAGCGCTGGTGCGCGGCGTCGACGGCGCCTCGGCCGCGAGCATTCTCGGCGCGGTGGACGAGCGCAACCGCTATGCGTTCGACCAGGCCTGCCGGATCAAGGCGATCGAATGCGCCGCGGCGATCGCGTTGCCGGCGCTGCTGTCGATCAACTTCATGCCCAACGCGGTGTACAACCCCGAGCACTGCCTGCGCGCCACGCTGGAGGCCACCGAGCACTACCAGTGGCCGCTGCACAGCATCATCTTCGAAGTCAGCGAGCAGGAGCACATGGCCGACCCGGCGCATCTGCTCGGCATCCTGCGTGCCTACCAGGCACGCGGCCTGAAGACCGCCATCGACGACTTCGGTGCGGGCTATGCCGGGCTCGGCCTGCTGGCCGATTTCCAGCCAGACCTGCTCAAGCTCGACATCGCCCTGGTCCGCGGCATCCACACCGACCGCAGCCGCCAGGCGATCGTGCGGCACGTCACCCGCATGTGCGAAGAACTCGGCATCGCCGTCATCGCCGAAGGCATCGAAGAAGCCGACGAATACCGCACCCTGCGCGACTTAGGCATCCACCTGCAGCAAGGCTATTTGTTCGCCCGCCCGCAACTGCGCGCCCTGCCCCCGGTGCATTGGCCGGAGTGAGGTGCAAGCGCGGGTGACGCGACCTGCGCACGCGGCGCATGAGTCACTCGGGCGGCCCACGATCATCGATGCGTGACTGCGTGCGCGCAGCGCGCTAATTGAGCTAGCCAGGTGAGCCGCGTGCAGGCCACACAGCCATGACGCAGCCCAGTCGCAGCAAAACAATCAGCACGCAGCAGAGAAACGTAGGCCACCCACCGCAAGCCACGCCCTTCCGATTCCCCACTCCCAATTCCCCATTCCCAGCGGCGCAACGCGCCGCTCACACATACCGCGGAATCGGCCCCAGCTGTGGCGTCTGCTCCGGCAGTTCCACTTCCAGCTCGTCCTCATAGCACCAGCCCCAGCCTTCCGGTGGGTCGTAGCCTTCGATGATGGGGTGGCCGGTGCTGTGGAAGTGCGCGCTGGCATGGCGGTTGGGCGAATCGTCGCAGCAGCCCACGTGCCCGCACTCGCGGCACAGGCGCAGATGCACCCACACACTGCCGCTGGCCAGGCACTCTTCGCAGCCGCGGGCGCTGGGGGTGACGTGGTGGATGTGGTTGAGGTGCGTGCACTGGCTCATGAGGTCGCGGACTCCTGCGTGGCGTTGGCAAGTTCGGAAACGGCCACCGGCGTGGCCTGGTGCGCCAAGAATTGATGGATCTGCGCGACCACCGCGGCACCTTCGCCCACGGCGGCGGCCACGCGCTTGACCGAACCGGCGCGCACATCGCCAATGGCGAACACGCCACGGCGGTTGGTCTCCAGCGGCAGGCACGGTGGCAAGCCTTCGGCGCGCACGCTGCCGGTGACCACGAAGCCATGCGCATCGGTCTCCACGCATTGCTGTAGCCACCCGGTGTTGGGGTCGGCACCCACGAACAGGAACAGGTGGCGCAGCTCCAGCCGTTGGGTCTGGCCATCGGCACGCGTGCGCAGCACCGCTGCCTGCAGACCGCGCTCGGGGTCGCCTTCCAGCGCGGCCACTTCAGTGCCGGTGTGCAACGTCACGTTGGGCAGCGCGGCGATGCGTTCGATCAGGTATTGCGACATCGACGCTTCCAGGCCTTCGCCACGGATGATCAGGTGCAGTTCCTTCACCCGCGGCGCGAGGAATGCCACTGCCTGCCCGGCGGAATTGCCGCCGCCCACCAACGCCACCACGCCGCCCTCGCACAGGCGTGCTTCCACCGGCGAGGCCCAGTACGAGACGCCGTGGCCTTCGAAACGGTCCAGCTGGTCGATCTGCGGCCGCCGATAGCGTGCGCCCGAGGCGATCACCACCGTGCTGGCCTGCAGCTGCTTGCCATCGGCCAGATCCAGCCGCAACGCCCCGTCTTCGCGCCCGCATTCCAGCGTGGCCGCTTCCAAAGGAATGGCCAGCTCTGCACCGAATTTCAGCGCCTGGTTGTAGGCGCGCCCGGCCAGCGCCTGGCCTGAAATACCGGTGGGAAAGCCCAGGTAATTTTCGATCCGTGCCGACGCACCGGCCTGCCCGCCAATGGCGCGCTGGTCCAGCACGATCACCGACAGGCCTTCGGAGGCGGCATACACCGCGGTGGCCAGGCCCGCCGGGCCGGCGCCGACAATCGCCACGTCGTAGCGGTGATCCGGGTCGATATCGGGTGTCATGCCCAGGCAATGCGCGGCTTCGGCATCGCTGGGCTGGCGCAGCACGCGCCCGCTGGGGCACACCATCACCGGCAGGTCCTGTTCCTGGATGCCCAGCCGCTCCACCAGCGCGCGGCCGTCCTCGTCGGACACATCCATTACCGTGTTGGGATAGCCGTTGCGGGTGAGAAAGCCCTGCAGCCGGGTCAGATGCGGGTCGTCGGGTTCGCCGATCAGCACCGAGCCGGAGGCATCGCCTTCAATCAGCCCCACGCGGCGCAGGATCAGCGCGCGCATCACCACCTCGCCCACTTCGGCCGAGCTGATCATCAGCGCGCGCAGATGCGCGGTGTCGAACGGCAATGCCAGGCAGCCGTGCTCGCCCGCGCGCCCGGCGGCAAGTGACGCGCGCCCGGCCAGCTGGCTCACTTCGCCAGTGAATTGCCCGGGCGTGTGCAAGGTGATGGGTTTTTCGTTGCCCAGACCATCGCGGCGCACCACCTCGATGGCGCCTTCCAGCACCACCCAGACCGGCGCGTGCGCATCGCCTACATCGAACACCATTTCGCCCGCGTCGAAGCGCCGCGGCGGGCCGCTGGCAAAGCGCCGGGTGATGGCGAGTTGCGCCGTATCCAGCTCGGGAAACATCTGATGGTGACGGGTGTCAGCCAGGCTCATGGAGCGGCGGTATCGGGTGGGGGAAGTGCATGCAAGCATGGCCAGACGTGATGGCGATGGCAATCACCCGAAATGGGCAGCGTGCGGGCGCAGGCATCCAGTGCAACTGCGCGGTGTTCGCGGCCGCTGCGCATATGTTGCGAGGTATGCACGCACGTGCCGCACATGTGTTCAGTCCGTTTGCGTGGGTGCTTCCCAGTGCGGCCCGTGCTGACCGGCGGCCATGCGCGCAGGCGGGCGCACCCGGAACACCACGCTGATGCGCTCGCCGAGCGCGCGCGTGGTCTTGGGAATACCGTGCTCATGCGTCAGCTGCGAGGCATGGCTCATCGCCAACAGGCTGCCAGGCGCCAGCTCCAGCGTGATCGCGCGCGTGGCGCCCTGCTTGGCCCGCAACTGCATCCGCCGCGGCGTGCCCAGCGACAGCAACGCAATCGGGTGCGGCGCCAGCAGCGTGTGCAGCTTGTCGTGGTGCATGGCCACGCTGTCGCGGCCGTCGCGGTACAGGTTCAAGCCCACTGCGTTGTACGGTGCCGGCAGCTGTGCCTGCACCGCGGCCAGCAAGGCCTGCAGCGGCAGGCCCGGCGGCAGTGGCGCGTCCAGCCGGTACGAGGCCAGCAGGCGCGGCACATCCACCACGCGGTCGTACATCGTGCGCTGGTGGCGCTGCCAGTCCGCGCCGTCGCGCAATGCCGCGAACGCAGCCTGCGCCACCGCGGGCGGCAGCAGCTGCGGCCAATAGCGCACGCCGCCTTCGGCATCGTCCAGCACCTGCAGCGGCGCGAGCGGTGTATCGAACAAATCCATAGCGCTCAGATGGGGATGGCGGCGGTGATTTTCAGCACTGGATGCTGATGACATCGCACAACTTTTGCCACCGGTGCGGTGCCGGTTGGCTTCACGCAGCGGTACGCAAATGGCCGCGTGCCATTCACAGCCCAGCATCAAGCATGGACGCCTCTACGACCCAGGAGCCTCCGCATGCATCGCACACATCCTGCCCACGTGGTGATTTCCGGCGCATCCAGCGGCATTGGCCAGGCCACCGCCGAAGCGTTTGCCGAACGCGGCGCGCGTCTGGTGCTGGCCGCGCGTGGCGAAGAGGCACTGCAACATGTCGCCGAGCGCTGCCGTGCACACGGCGCCGAGGTGCTGGTGGTGCCCACCGACGTCAAACAGGCCGATCAGGTGCAGGCGCTGGCCACCAGCGCGCGCAGTTTCCTGGGCCGCATCGACCTGTGGTTCGGCAATGTCGGCGTGGGTGCAGTGGGCAGCTTCCACGAGGTGCCCATCGAAGCGAGCACGGCGGTGGTGCAGGCCAACCTGATCGGGCGCATGCACGATGCGCATGCCGCCATTCCCATCTTTGTCGAACAAGGCCATGGCGTATTCGTCAACATGATCTCGCTGGGCGGTTTTGCCGCCACGCCCTACGCCGCCGCCTACAGCGCCAGCAAGTTCGGCCAGCGCGGGTTTTCCGAGGCCTTGCGCGCCGAATTGATCGATCACCCCAAGGTGCATGTCTGCGATGTGTACCCGTACTTCGTCGACACGCCGGGGCTGTCGCACGGGGCCAACTACGTGGGCCGCCGCGTCACTGGCCCGCCGATGATGCTGGACACGCGCACCGTGGCGCAGGCGGTGGTGCGGCTGCTCGATCGCCCGCGCAATACCGTGGTGATCGGCCCGGCCGTGCAGGCCATGCGGGTTGGCCATGCGTTGGCACCCAATCTGTTCGCACGTGCGATGAGCCGGTTCTTTCAGCGTTACTTCGCGCAAGCACCGCGCGTGGGCCGTTCCAGCGGCAATGTGTTTGGCCCACCTGCCATCGCCGGTGGCATCGATGGCGGCTTCCGCCGTCGCCCGGCCGTGCGCGCACGTGCGGGGCGCAACACCTTGGCCATCGGCGCGGCAGTGGCAGCGCTGGCAACCGTGGCGGTGCTGGCCGCGAAGCGCGCGCGTTGATGCACATCCACGTGGCTGGCGGGTGTGCAGGAACGCAGTGGCGGACACAAGCGCGGCGGCATGCACGGCGTTATGCGGCGACGTCGATCCAGTGAAGGGCCTGTGCTACGGTCCGGCGCTGCACTTGCCCGGAGTCGTCCCGCATGCAGCATCGGTTGATCGCGTTGTCCCGTATCCGCTGGCTGGCGCTGCTGGCCGCCCTTGCCGTCTTCGCCAGCACTGCCGCGCCACGCGCCGCCGACTCGGCCTATCGCGCGGTCGATCCCTTCATCGGCACCGGTGGCGAAGGCCATACCTACCCCGGCGCCACGGTGCCGTTCGGCATGGTGCAGTTGAGCCCGGACACCCAGATCAAACCGCGCAAGGAGGCCTACGGCTGGGCCGCCGGTTACCGGCATAGCGACAGCACGATTGTCGGCTTCTCGCATACGCATTTCTCCGGCTCCGGGCATTCGGACCTGGGCGATATCTTGCTGATGCCAATCGCCGGTACGGTGAAGCTGGAACGCGGCGATGTCGGCACACCCGGCAGCGGCTACACCGCGCAGTTCGATCACGCCAGCGAGCAGGCGCAGCCCGGCTATTACGCGGTGACCCTGAAAGACCGCAACATCCGCGCCGAACTCACTGCCAGCGCGCGCGTGGGCGTGCACCGCTACCAGTTCCCCAAGGGCGTGCCCGCGCATGTGCTGGTGGATCTGCGCACCAGCCTCTACGACTACCCGGGCAAGGTGCAGTGGTCGCGCCTGCGCGTGCGCAGCGATGGCACGGTCACCGGATTCCGCGAAACGCGTGGCTGGGCGCCGGGCCGGCAACTGTATTTCGCCATGCGGTTTTCGCGCCCGCTCACCGCCACGCAATTGCACGACACCGAGCAGGACATCCCGTACAAGGGCTTCCCGCCGCCGGGCGACAAGAACCCCGCGCAACGTGCGCAAATCGAAGGCCGGCAGCTGGTGGGCGTGTTCGATGTTGCCAATGACGGCACGCCACTGGTGGTCACCGTTGCGCTGTCGCCGGTCAGCGAAGACAGTGCCATTGCCAACCTGGCCGCCGAAGTGCCCGGCTTCGACTTTGACCGCGTGCGCGCCGATGCACGCGCGCAATGGACACAGGCATTGTCGGCGATCGATGCACACGGCACGCCGCAGCAGCGCACCCAGCTGTACACCGCGCTGTACCACACGCTGCTCGGGCCGACCCTGTTCATGGACAGCGACGGCCGCTACCGCGGGCCAGACAACGCCGTGCATCGGGCCACCGGCTGGAGCCACTATTCCACCTTCTCGCTGTGGGACACCTACCGCGCCCTGCATCCGCTGCTCACCCTGGTACAGCCGCCGCAGCGCACCAGCGACGTGGTCAATTCCCTGCTCGCCTCACGCCGCGAAAGCGCCTACGGCATCCTCCCGGTGTGGGCGTTTCATGGCCTGGAAACCTGGTGCATGATCGGCTACCACGCCGTGCCGGTAATCGCCGATGCCTACATGAAAGGCATCGGCGGCTTCGATGCCAACGAAGCACTCGATGCCATGGTGGCCAGCGCCAACTACGGCCCGTACGATGGCATCGCGCAGTACCGCGAACTGGGCTACGTGCCGATCGACGAAGAAGGCGAGGCCGCCTCCAAGACGCTGGAATACGCATTCGACGACTGGACCATCGCGCAGATGGCCGACAAGTTAGGCAAGCCCGCCATCGCCGCAGAATTCAGCAAGCGCGCCGCCAACTGGAAGCATGCCTTCGACCCGGCCACCGGCTACATGCGCGCACGCACCCGCGCCGGCACTTTCCGCGAACCGTTCGACCCCTCTGCCAGCGGCTATGGCAGCGACTACACCGAAGGCAATGCCTGGCAATACTCATGGTACGTGCCGCAGGACGTCGCCGGCCTGGCGGCCGCACACGGCGGCGAAGACACGTTGCTGGCGCGGCTGGATGCGGTGTTCGACGCCAAGGTGGACCCGAAGGTGTTCGAGCACATGGAAGACATCACCGGGCTGGTCGGCTGGTATGCGCATGGCAACGAGCCCAGCCATCACGTCGCGTATCTGTACGCCTATGCCGGCCAGCCGTGGCGCACGCAGGCACGCCTGACCCAGATCATGGACACCCAATACCACGCCGGCCCCGAAGGCCTGGCCGGCAACGACGACCTGGGCCAGATGTCGGCCTGGTACGTGTTCACCACGCTTGGGTTTTATCCGGTCGCACCGGGAAGCAACCAGTACATCATCGGCCGCCCGTTCCTGCCGCGCGCCACGCTCAACCTGCCCAACGGCAAGCGCTTCAGCGTGATCGCCGAAGGCGTGAGCGATGCACGCCCATACATCGGCAGCGCCACCCTCAACGGCCAGCTACTGACGCGCGCTTATCTGACGCACGCAGAAATTCAGGCCGGCGGCGAGTTGCGCTTCCGCATGCAGGCCACGCCGAATCAGCAATGGGCCATCGACCCCGCGCAGCGGCCGTATTCGATGTCGGCGCGCTAACGCGGTGCGTCAGTAGCGGATCGCCATGCGCAAGCCATGGCGGTCATGCTCCACCACCGCGGGCAAGCTGCCGGCGGTGCCTGCCGCAATCCGCTGCGCACTCCAGCACGCCACCAGCGCATCGAGCACATCATCCGGCGCAGCCAAGCGCCGCGGTACGGCCGCCAGCAGCGCCTGCACTCGCGCGTGGCCGACGTGTTCGCCGAGCAATGCCACGCGCTGTGCATGGCCGGCCGGCGTCTTCTTGCCGGCGGCGAGTCCCTGGCCGCCGTTGAGCACGGCGAACGAAACTTCCGGGTGCACCTCATGCACGCGCACAGCCCAGGCTGCATCGCTGCGCAGGGCGGCATCCCAATGGCGGATCTTGTCCAGCAACCCGAAGGACTGCACACCGAAGCCGCGCTGCTTGTCGTGATCCAGCGCACGATGCAGGCGCGATGCTTCGGGCTGCGACTGCGCATGCAACATGCCGCGTAACGGCGCAGCAAAGATGCTGCAGGCGCGGCGGCCGCCCACGAAGCGGCGTGCCTGCACGTCGGCCGCGCGCGGGGCGTGCTCACTCAGGCCAATGGGAATATCCACGCCGATGACCTCCGCCGCACGCAGTGCATGCGCCACGTCCTGCACCGTTGCGTATACGCAAATGCCAACGCGTCCTCGGTGTCCCACACCGCCAGCCAACCGCTGCGCGCGCCATCGATTCCCACCCACCGCATCGTGTACCTCGTCATTGCGCCCACTGTCGTGGTGGTGATTGACGCATATCCGCACGGTTTGAGTGCGGTCACGCATTCACACCATGCACAATATTCGTTCACCGCTGCACAGCGCATCGCTTTCCACAATGGGCGCCGCTCGGTGCGCGCCGTCTGCGTGCCCCCACTCCCCCTCGACAGGAGACCCGTGCATGTCCAGCACGAAGAACCAATATGCAATGCAGAACCCGCTCACCCAGTTTCCGCAGCCCACCTTTCCGGAGCAGACCCAGGAAGCGCCCGGCACCATCCATGAGCTGCAGCCCAAGGCCGACCATGGCGAGCAGAGCTATCAGGGCTTCGGCCGCCTGCAAGGCCGCAAGGCGCTGATCACCGGCGCGGACTCGGGCATTGGCCGCGCCACCGCCATCGCCTATGCGCGCGAAGGCGCAGACATCGTGCTCAATTACCTGCCCGAAGAAGAACAGGATGCTGCCGAGGTGGTGCAGCTCATCCAGGCCGAAGGCCGCAAGGCCATCGCCGTGCCGGGTGATCTCAAGGACGAAGCCTTCTGCAACCAGTTGGTGGAACGTGCGGTGAAAGAACTCGGCGGCCTGGATCTGCTGATCAACATCGCCGGCAAGCAGACCGCCATCAAGGACATCGCCGACATCACCACCGAGCAGTTCGACGCCACCTTCAAGACCAACGTCTACGCGATGTTCTGGCTGTGCAAGGCGGCCATCCCGCATCTGCCGCCGGGCGCCTCCATCATCAACACCGGCTCGATCCAGTCCTACCAGCCCTCGCCCACCCTGCTCGACTACGCCTCCACCAAGGCGGCCATCGTCAACTTCACCAAGGGGCTGGCACAGCAGGTGGCCGAGAAAGGCATCCGCGTCAACGCCGTGGCGCCGGGCCCGGTGTGGACGCCGCTGCAGCCCAGCGGTGGCCAGCCGCCAGAAAAGATCCCGGAATTTGGCTCGGAAACGCCGATGAAGCGCGCCGGCCAGCCGGTGGAGATGGCACCGCTGTACGTGCTGCTCGCCTCGCAGGAATCGAGCTATGTCACCGGCGAGGTGTTCGGCGCCACCGGCGGCCTGCTGCTGTCTTGAGTCGCCCCAGCGCCCAGTTCCGCCGCGATGCCAGCGGCACGTTACCGATTGCCGGCTATGCCGCCATCGGTGACGGCCGCTCGGTGGCGCTATGCGGCGCCGATGGCGGCATCGACTGGTGGTGCGTGCCGAAGATGGACGCGCCACCGTTGTTCGATCGCCTGCTCGATGCCGGCAATGGCGGTTTCTTTTCGCTGTGCCCGCGTGACCTGCAGCAGGTGGAGCGCCGTTACCGCGACGGCAGCAATGTGCTGGAAACCACCTTCATCACCGCAAGCGGCCGCGTGCGGCTCACCGAATCAGTCAACAGTGGCGAGGCCGGCCGGCTGCCGTGGTCGGAGCTGGCCCGGCGCATTGAGGGGCTGGAGGGCGAGGTGGTGTTCGATCTCATCTATCAGCCAGGCACGCGCGCCGGCGAAGCGACGCCGTGGCAGAGCGATACGCCCAACGGCCGCGTGCACCACGTTGGCCCGTTGATGACCATGCTGCGCTTCGACGCGGAGGCGGTGCAGATCGCACACTGCGACGACCGCAGCGTGCGCGGCACCTTGCGCATTGCCGCCGGCGATCGCCAGCTCGTGGCACTGCTCGCATCCGAGCGCGAAGCCTTGCCGGTGCCGCCACTGGCGGATATCGACGGCCGCATCGACCGCAGCGACCAGGAATGGCGCGAGTGGAGCGGCAACCTCAGCTACGACAACGGCTACCACGACACCGTGGTGCGCTCGGCGCTTGCGCTGAAATTCCTGTGGTTTTCGCCCACCGGCGCCATTGCCGCGGCGGTCACTACCTCGCTGCCGGAGCAGATCGGTGGCAATGGCAATTGGGACTACCGCTACGCCTGGGTGCGCGATGCCGCGTACACCACCAAGGCGTTCATGCGCGTGGGCGCACTGGCCGATGCCAAGGCCGCCTTCAGCTGGCTGATGCACACCATTCGCCGCCACCGCCCCTGGATTCGCCCCTGCTACACGCTCGATGGCGAGCTGGTACCGGATGAGCGCGAGATCGACATTGCCGGCTACCGCGACACCCGTCCGGTCCGCGTGGGCAATACCGCCAACGATCAATTGCAGTTGTGCCTGTACGGCGATGTGTTCGAGATGACCGCGCGCTTTGTCGATGCCGGCCACATCCTGGACCCGGAAACTGCACGTCAGTTGTTCGACCTGGGCAACGAATGTGCCGATGCCTGGATGCGCAAGGACGCAGGCTTCTGGGAGCTGGAGCAGGACGAGCACTACACCATGTCCAAGATCGAATGCTGGATTGACCTGCCCCCATCGTCCGTACCAGTGATTACTGATAAAGCCCGGGGTTGAAGGGTACTGCGTTGTTGGCTTGTTGTGTACGGTAGTTGGCGGCGAACTGTGCCGGCGGGATGCGACCACAACTGCTGTGCGGCCTGATCTGGTTGTAGTGGCGTCGCCAGTCTGCGATCACGTCCCGGGCTTGTGCCAACGAGGTGAACCAGTGCTCGTTGAGGCACTCGTCGCGGAACTTGCCGTTGAAGCTTTCGATGTAGGCGTTCTGCGTGGGGGCACCCGGCTCGATCAGGATGTGCTCAATGCCATGTTGCTGCGTCCAGGCAATGAAGGCGCGACTGGTGAACTCGGGGCCATTGTCGGTGCGGACCGCGCGTGGATAGCCACGGAAACACGCCGCCTGATCGAGCAGGCGCACTACGTAAGCCCCGCTGATGCCGTGATCCACGGCAATGTCCACGCTCTCGCGAGTGAAGTCGTCGACCACGGTCAGGCACTTGATGCGGCGTGCGTTGGCCAGCGCATCGAACACGAAGTCCATGCTCCAGGTGTCGTTCGGCATGGAGGACGCCAGCAGTTTCTGCCGCTCACCCACCGGACGCTTGGCCTTGCGCCGTTTGCGCACCTTCAGCTCGGCTTCCTCGTACAGGCGATAAATCTTTTTGTGATTCACGGATGGAAACTCCGGGCGCAACAAATCATGCAGTCGGCGATAGCCGAAGCGGCGGTGGGTCTGGGCCAGCTCGACCAGCCGCGCCGACAGCGCCTGCGTGGCTGGCGTCGGCACGGGTGCGTGGCGGAAAGCATCGCGGGACAGCCCCGCAAGGCGGCAAGCCCGGCGCTCGCTCAACGGGGTGTGTTCGAGCATTCGTCGGATTGCCTCGCGCTTGCGTTGCGGGGCTAGCGTTTTACCCCGAAGCCAACCTTCAGCGCTTCGATGTCCAGGTGCGCCTCGGCCAGCAACTTCTTCAATCGAGTGTTCTGGACCTCCAGTTCTTTCAGCCGCTTGGCCTCGTCGGCCTCCATTCCCCCGTACTTGGCCCGCCACTGATAAAAGCTGGCCGGGCTGAAACCATGCCGACGGCACAACTCTGCCACGGCCATGCCCGCGTCGGCCTGTTTGATAAACCCGATGATCTGCTCGGTGCTGAATCTGCTCTTCTTCATGTCCGTCCTCTTGGGTTCACGGACTTTATAGCTTCAGCTGGTACGGCTCAGTGGGGGCAGGTCAGGATGGCGCTGCGCCGTGCCAGCGAGCTGGCCAAGGCCGGCCATCTGTCGTCGGCCATGCTGCCGCGCTGGGAACGCGAGCAGGCGCGCATCCTGGCCTGGATCGACGCGCACTGCTGGTCCGAGTCCAAGCAGGCCTACACCTTCTACGCCGGCACCGACGACCTGGATGCCAGCCTGATGCTGGCCTCGCGCTTCGGCCTGGCCGAGGTGCGCCACGCCCGCATGGTCTCCACCCGCGACGCCATCCGCCGCGAGCTGGGCTGCGATGAGCTGCTGTACCGCTACAGCGGCATGCAGCAGCGCGAAGGCACATTCACCGCCTGCGCGTTCTGGATGGTGGAAGCCTACGGCTTGCTGGGCGAACGCGACGAAGCCAGGCGCCTGTTCGAGCGGCTGCTGGAGCGCCTGGGCAACGATGTGGACCTGATGCCGGAAATGGTGGACGCCAACACTGGCGATGCCCTGGGCAATCTGCCGCAGGGATTGAGCCATCTCGCCTTGATCCATGCCGCGTTGGCGGTACACGGGGAATAACGCTGCACAGGCCGAATGTGCGCGCCACTGGCATGCACATGCGCGTAGCGCCCAGCCTCACTGCGCCAGCACCACCGTCTGGATCGCATGCGCGGGAATCTCCAGCACGCTGGAGGCATCGCCCACATACAGGTTGTAGCGAATCGCCACATCCGTGGCATTCATCACCACCGTCGCCAGGCTGCCATCGCTGTTGACGAACGCGGTGGTGGCCAGGTTACTGCGGCTGCTCGCCGCACTCACCCGCTGCGCGCCGGGCCGGATGAACTTGGAAAAGTGGCCGATATACCAATAGCTCGGCGTGTAGATCACCTCGCCGGTGCGCGTGTTGGCATGCACCGGCGCAAAGCAATAGTTGCCCACGTGATTGGGGCCGCCGTGCTCGTCCAGCAGGATGTTCCAGTCCGTCCAACCCACCGCACCGTGATTGAGGTCGTTGATGATGGCCGTGCCATAGCGCTCGCCATTGGGCCAGTGCTGCAGCTTGGCCGGGTCGAACTTTTCCACCGCCGCTTCGGTGAGCAGCAGGTGCTTGTCCGGGTACGCCTGTGCCACCGCCGCCACGTTCTCCACCATCGGCGCGAACCCGGCCCAGGTTTCGTACCAGTGGAAGCCCATGCCCCACGCATATTTGGAAGCCTCCGGATCATCGAAGATCACATGCGCGCGGTGCACCATCATGTCGCGGTTATGGTCCCACACGATGATCTTGCGATCGCCATAGCCGGCCTTGGCCATGGTGGGGCCCAGATGATTCTTGAGGAAGTCGCGCTCTTCTTCCGCAGAAAACAGCATCGACTCCCAGGTCTGCACTGCCATCGGCTCGTTCTGCAGGCTGATGCCCCAGATCGGGATGCCGGCCTTTTCATACGCGGCAATGAAGCGCGTGTAGTACGTGGCCCAGGCCTGCGCATATTCGGGCAACAGCTTGCCGCCCTTGAGCATGGCGTTGCTGTCTTTCATGAAGGCCGGCGCGCTCCACGGGCTGGCAAACGTGGTGAGCGTGCCACCGGCCGCAGCAATGGCCTGACGCAGCATCGGAATGCGGTATTTCGCATCGTGCTGCACCGAAAAGGTCTTCAGCGCCGCGTCGCCTTCCTTGATATAGGTGTAGCTGCCACTGCTGAAATCCGAGCTATGGATGGTGGTCCGCGCCAGCGTGTAGCCGATGCCCTTGTCCGGGTCGTAGTAGGCGGTGAGCAGTTGCCGCTGCACCTGCTTGGGCAGTTTGGCGAAGGTTTCCGCGCTGGAATCGGTGATCGCCCCACCAATGCCCAGCAACGCCTGAAACCGCCGCTGTGGATTGACGAAGATGGAGTTCTCTTTCTCGGTCAACGCATGTCCGGCCGTGGGCGCATCGACAGTGCTGACACGCATCTGCTGCGTTGCGCCTTGGGCAGAGGTGTAAACGCGTAGTGCGCCGGCAGTTGCTGCTGGCGGAACAGCAGCATCCGCAACCGCAGCCTCTACCGCCTTCGATGCGGGCGTGGATGCAGATGCCGTCGATGCCGGCACCGGAATAGGCGTTGCTGTTGCTGTTGCTGTTGCTGTTGTTGCTGTTGTTGCTGTTGTTGTTGCTGCTGTTGCTGCTGTTGCAGATGCAGAAGCAGATGCCAACACCGTTTCAGTCGCAGCACCCCAAACTCCCAGAACCCCCACCATCGACCACGCAATCGCTCGCTTCACCGTGCACCCTCCCAGGTTGGTGACCAAGCCTAACCGACCAACGCGGCGCAACATCGCGCCACAAACGAGCGCAACCATGCATCCTTCCACCATCGGACACTTCCTTCTCCCCTCGGGAGAAGGTGGCCCGAAGGGCCGGATGAGGGTACGTCTGCCAAGAGTGCGACCCGCCCCCGGCAATCAAGGCAACAACATAAACCCCAACTGGAAAGACAGCCCCACGACTTCAGCAAACGTACCCTCACCCCAACCCCTCTCCCGCTGGAGAGGGGCTTTTGGTCTGCGCACGGCATCAACGCAACGAGCGTCGATCATCCCCTCGGCAACCGGTCCAGGATCCCCGGCACTTCCGGCGGAATTTCGCGCGCCAGAAACCCCACCGTGCCAATGCGCTTGGCCAACTGCTTGCCCGCCGTTGCATGCACAAACACGCCCCACAGTGCAGCGGTCAGCGCATCGCATCCACGCGCGGCAAAACCGGCAATCAGGCCGGCCAAGGTATCGCCCGAGCCCGAGGTGCCCAGCCCCGGCACACCGCCGCGGTGCACCCACAGCGCACCGTCCGGCCCGGCGACAAAACTGTCTGCGCCTTTCACGATCACCACGCTGCGCATCTTCTTGGCAAACGCCAATGCGTAGTCGGCGGGCGCCGCTTCCACTGCTGCCTTGTCATCGCCGGCCAGGGCCGCCATCTCGCCCGCATGTGGCGTCAACACGAAGGGCCGTCCCAGGGGCGCACGCAGCCGTGGCGACAATGCACCGGCATCCAGCACCAACGTGCACACCGCCTGGTCGATCGCGCGTTTGACCAACGCCGCAGTGGTGTTGGTCGATGCCATGCCCGGGCCGATCACCGCCGCATCGCATGCGCTCATGGCCGCATCCAGCGCACGATGGCCGCGCACGATCTCGCCCTGCCCGTTTTCGCCCAGCCCCAGCACCAACGCCTCGGGCATGGCCAAGGCCATGCCTGGCGCCACGCTGGCCGCGGTGGCGAGCTGCAACTTGCCCGCACCTGCGCGCAAGGCCGCCTCGCCCGCCAGCATCACCGCACCGGGCACGCGCGCCGAGCCGCCCACAATCAACACACGCCCGCGCTGCTCCTTGTCGCCGCCCGGCGCCGGCAGCGGCTGTGCGCGCAAGGCCGCAGCGGTAACGGTGCGCACGCGTGGCCCGGTCATCTCAGCGTGCTCCTGCCGGCCGATCGGATTCGGTGGTCACCGGCTCATCCGCCAGCTCCGGCGGCACGAACTTGGTGCGCACCAGTTCCAGCGACTGCCCATCGGCCACCGCGGCGTATTCGGTCACCCCGCAATTGGGCACATCGCCCTCGCGGTCGATCGCCAGGATGGTGGCCTCGTCCATCTGCTCGATCAGATACCGGAAGCAATTGACGATCACCTGGTGCCCCACGATCAGCACCCGCGCGCCCACATGATTGCGCTGCAGATCGCCCACGATGCTGCGCAGGCGAAAAATCACATCGCACCAGCTCTCCCCACCCGGCGGGCGGAAGTAGAACTTGCCCACCAACTTGCGCTGCTCCGACAACTCCGGAAACGTGGCGATGATGCCGGCCGTGGTGTAGCGGTCCAGTACGCCGAATTCTTTTTCGCGCAACCGCTCGTCCACGCTCACGGCCGTGTCTGGCTGGCCCATCGCACGCGCCACCGCCAAGGCGGTCTGGCACGCACGCACATAGGTGGAACTCAGGATCAACGTGGGCCGCTCATGCTCCGGCAAGCCGGCCATCCACGCACCCAGCGCCCGCGCCTGGCGCTCGCCCAATGCTGAGAGCGGCACATCCGCATCACGGTGCTCCAGGTCGATCAACGTCGCGCCATTGGACTCGGCCACATCGCGCGCCACGTTACCTGCGCTCTGCCCATGCCGCACCACCCACAACCGCGCCGGCCATTGCGCCGAGACACCGGCAACCGCACTGTTCTCACTCACACCCATCTCCTGCACAACCGGACTCCACGTGTCGCACAGCGGCCGTGAACGGCTGGTCGATCACCGCCACCCACTGCCGCCGCATCGCGCCACCGGTGTCATCTCTGCGCCAGCCCCCAGCGCCGTGCAATGGACGTGACCGGCGCCTCATCCAGGCCGCGCCATCCAACGGATGCGTAACCCCGCGCCGGTATACTGCAGGCCCCGTCCAGACCGCTCGCCATGTCCAACGTCCTTCTGCTGCGTACCGCAAAACAGCGCGAAGAACTCTTGGTCGACGAAGTGCTGGACGCCGCCGAACGCTGCATCGACGAGATCGGCCTGTCGGCCACCAGCTTCGAGCTCATCGCCGAACGCGCGCGGCTGTCTTGCGGCACCCTGCTGCAACGCTTCGAAGACAAGGACGCGCTGGTGCGCGCCTTGCTGGAGCGCAACTACATGCGCGCCATCCGCCAGATGTGGCTGGTGGAACGCCCGGCCAACGTGCACGTGGTGGATTTCATCGCCGGCCTGCTCGAAGAATGGCTGCTGCAGGAAATCAACATCAAACGCACCCGCATCGACCTGGAACTGCACCTGGCCACCCTGCGCGACCCGGTGCTGGCCGCCTTTATGCGCCGGCAGAGCGCATCGCTGATCGAACATCTCAGCGCCCTGCTCAAGCGCCTGCTGCGCGGCCACGCCGACCCGGCCAGCAGCGAGCAGGAATTCCAGGCCCGCGTCTTCGCCGTGGCCGCCATGTGCGGCGGCCTGCACAACGTAATGACCAGCGGCATGGAACTCAACCGCATGCATCTGCAGTTGATCTTGCGAGAGAGTTTGTCTGGGATTTTGAAGTCTGCGCCGGTGTAGTTCGGAAAACCCGGCAGGGCATGCGTGGCCCGCCACTCCAACCAGCAACGCGTGGGATCACCTTTCAACTGCCGTACGATGCAGACGCCTCTGCAGACGCGCGGGCTCTTGCGGCCAAGAGCAGTTGCGTGACCAATGCGTAGGCGTCGTCGCCAACGCCGCTGGCAGCGCGCCAGAGCTCTGGCGGCAGCCGGGAACGGTCTGCCGTTGCCAGGTTCTGAAGATCTGCTGCCAGCGCAGCTGCCTCTTCTTCGGTCATCTCACCCCCGGGACCGGCCACCTCCCCCTTGTTCACCATGGCAACGGCCGCGTCCAGGCATGCTTCGGTGACGCCCAACTCCTTCGCCCTGTCGGCCTTGCTGACACTCGTCTGCGACTGCGCTTGCAGGTACCGGTTCGCCAGATACTGCACGGCAGACAGCGTGCCCATCACCACGGCGTAGGCCAAGGCCGGCGCAAGCGTGACACCCGCATTCTTTTTCCAGGACACCTCCCCTTTTGCATAGTCATATGCCGCCGCAGCGGGCGCATGCACCGCGTCCAGAACTGCGGCTTCGGCTGGCCCTGCGACCGCAGAGGTGGCAAACCGCGCTGCCTGCAGCCCGGTATTCGCAATGTGCACACCGATAGGCACGCGTGGGGCCTTGAGCCGCGCCGCACGCACGGGCGCACGCGACAGGTCTTGCTTCAATTGTGGATTGGCCTGCGGGTCGCCGCGTTGCGAGGAGTAACCCACCTCACGCGGGGCCTGCGCCTCGCGCTGATCGTGTCTTACCGCTTCACGAGCCACAGAAGTCACTGGGAAGGAACCCATGCCTCACCTCTTAGAACAGATTCACCAAAGTGCTTGCGTACCACTCTGCTACGCAAGCGTCATTGCGCTTGGCGCAAGACCGAAAAAATGGACGGTCTGGCGACGTGCATGCGTCGCAGCGCGCTCAGCCAGCAGACGATGCAGAAGCCTTTACAGATGCGCGGCTTCGCGCAGCCGCAAGTAAGTGACTGACCAATCCATCTGACAACGGCGTAGAAGGCAGTCGTCAGGCAGACGGCAATCGCATCGTGAGGGCGCAGGATCTCTGCAGATCGCAACGCGCGCCATGCTGATGGTCACGCTTTCACACTCGAAGCAGTGCAACAGGCAACCTGCGCTTCGTGTCGTTGCAACGCCCTTCGCCGATCGATATCCCAGGGAATGGAGCCGCCTCCATCCTGATCGCTTCATTGGCCAGCATCGACGCGAGGACAGCAGATGGATTCCATCAGGCATCGCCCCACACTGCATGTGCCCGCAGGCGCTCATGCAACGTCCGGGTCTACGGGTGAGCGCACTGCAACCGTGTCGGCAGATCAACACCTGCCCTGCGCGCAGATCAGCGATGGGGCGCTGCAGGCAATGCCGCGGAAAAGACCACAAGGCGCTGCCGTCCTCAAACGCTCACTCAGTGCGCCTGCGCTGACGGCAACACAGCGCCGAATGCTTGCCGAACTCGGGGCCGAAGGCGGTACGTGCCTGACGCCCGACGAAGCAGCGGTGCTGCGGGAGCTCAGTTTCCACACCCCGGCGACACCGCGCGACACGGTGCTGTTTACCGACCCCAACAAGGACCCCGACGATGTGGTCGCCTACACCATCGGCAAGCAACTGCAGGTAACGGGCTTTGTACGCCTCACCGACGTTGCGGTGACCTTGGGCGATGCCAGCGTGCGCGAGGAGCGCGCCCGGCTCGCAAAGGGCGTGTTCAACCGCCTGCAACTCCCCAATGTGCGTGTCTCACGCGGGCAGGATTACCTGATGAGTGCGAAACAGGCCAAGGACCATGCCAAATTCCTGCAGGAAGGCCAGGGGTTGCGTGCGGAATCGGCCGAAATTTGCGACAACAGCCTGCAAGCGCTGCACGAGCGCCTGATGCAGGCACCGCAGGGGCTGAGCATGGTGGTGATTGCCGGCATGACCGACGCCCATGCGCTGGTCGATGCGCATCCGGCGCTTGTGCGCGAGCGCGTCAAGAGCATCACCATCATGGGGGGCGTCGAGCCGGCCAGGGACGCCGACGGCCATGTGCAGCCCGACGCACGCGCCTACAACAATGCGACAGACCTGGACGCGGCCTGTGGCCTGTACCGCAAGGCACAGCAACTGCAGATCCCGTTGCGCATCGTGACCAAGGAAGCTGCCTACAAGACAGCGGTGTCGCCCTCGTTCTACGAAGGCCTGGCGAAGAGTGGGCATTCGGTGGGCAGATATCTCGAAGACGTGCAGAAAAACGCCTTGAACGGCTTGTGGGAAGGGATTCAGGCAGGGCTGCTTCCGGGCCTGGATCAGGCGTGGTTCTTTCGCACGTTCACCGCAGGCGCACTACCGCAGGCAAACGGCCCGCAAGAGGGCGCAAACCAAGCCATGGCCTTCGACCAGATCTGGCCGAGGGTCACCAAACTCAACTTGTACGACCCGTTGACGCTGCTGGCCTCGGTTCCCGGCGCGGCAGGCATGCTGTTCACGCCAAGGCAGATACAGGCCGATGGACTCAGCGTTGTGGAGCAGGTGAGCGAAAACGAGGTCAAGCATCCGGAGAAGGCAAAACGGTTGATGTCCGCCTTGGCAAAAGCGGCGCTTGCCACGAAACAATGACGACCGATCGTTCTGCAGACGCGATACGCCGGGTTCTGCAGATCGGCCGCTGCACGCAGCGACGGGTGGCGCTTGTATCTGCCACGCCAACGCGCAGGCACCATGGGCGCAGGGAGCAGACAAGACAGGGCCATCAAAGCCGCTGAAGCGCCAACTGGTCCAGGATGGTGCGCATGGCACCGGCCGCATCGAAGATGGCGCTGCCCAGCACGGGCAAGGTGCCGCGGCCCAGCCGATCGGCGTTGCCGGCAGCGATCACATCGCCATGGGCGGCGATGGTCAGCAGCAACTGATCCAGCGCATCCACTTGCTCCAGGGTGATGGCGAAGGCAAACACCTCACGCGGCTTGTCATCTCCTGCCCGCCTGCGCGCGCGGGCCGACGCCATCACCGTCCGGCTCATGCGGCCTCCCCGTCGTCAGCACGCGCGTTGTCAGAGGCGTCGGGCTCCAGGCGCGCGGGCCACTGCACCTGCGCCAGTGCCTGCGTTACTTGCTCGGCCAGCAGCTCCAGGCAGCACGCCAGCTCGTCCAAGCGGATAGCCGGTTGCCTCGCCTGCTCTTCGGCCTGCGTACCTGGCTGCGCCAAGCGCGCCAAAAATCGCATGTGATCACGTAACTGCTGCAGGCGGTATTGCGCGTGCTCTGGCAGGTAGTAACCCGGGTGTGACTGCGCATCTCGTACAACGTCCGACATGGCCTGCTCCTCATTCCATGGAATCAGCCCGCCCGCCGCAAGGCGACGGACGGGAAGTCGGGAGGCTCGAAACCGCTAACAGCCGGCGGGCGTATTCCCCTTACGGGTGTTGTATTAGCCGCCCTCCCGACGCAGAGCATCACGTCGGTTGCACCCACAAAAGTTGCAGGCACAAAAAACCCACCGGTTTGTCGGAGGTGGGTACCGCTGTTAGCGGAGTTTCGAGGCTCCGTGGGGTGATCGTGCTACTGGTTGGCTGGCGCGTCAAGATGCTTGAGTACGTCTGCTCTCCCCAGCTGCCCCTATGAAGTAGGGCCGTCGCCAGGCAAGGACCTGCGCGATTTTTCAAAAATTTCGAAAGCTAGGTGCTCACTAGCCGCAGACCGGAACTCACGATCAGTCATGATCCTCGAGAAAATCTCTTCGTTGCCCTCCATTCGCTCAATGAAGAGCTCATCAAGCACCCTTCCCAGGTACGCAGTGAAGTCGCGGAGGTTATTTGCCTTTGCCGCCTCCTTGATCTGCTCGCTGGCTTCGGCGGAGATTTTTATCTGGTCGAAGAACAGCTGATCCGCCTCGTTGAAGTCAGTACCGAATCTGACATTCAGCTTTTCTACCAGGCTCGATAGGGAAACTGCTTCATCAGCCACTCGTGATGTGCCGACATCGGTGGGCCCCTTCAGCGAATACAACTCGCCTTGAGTTAGATCAATGGATCCATCGGTGAGCTGCTGCATGCGGTAGTAGCGCAGGCTCACCTCATCATCCAGCACGAACGCCTTGCCATCGTCGGCAGGCGGCAGCTTGGTCATGAAGTTTCGCACGAATGTGTAGAGCTTTTCCAGATCGCTGTCCTGATAAGGCACGATCTGGGAAAGGAAGGCATACAGGTTGCGGTAGGCCGTCAGCAGCCCGCGAAACTCGTCCTGCTTCTCCTCCTCCTGGGCCTTGAAGCGCTGCACGACCGCATCCAGGACAGCATTCATCTGCTTGTGGTCGCTACCAGAGTGCTCGCGCTTTGGGCGATACCAGGCTTGTGCGAAGGCATCCACGTCGGCCGGAGTCAGAATGGCCGGGGTTAGCAGCTTGTGCTGCAGTTCGGATAGCTTCTCAGGCCCGGCATTCTCGCCAATCGGCGTGCTCTCGTAGTACGGCTTGAACGCCTTATGGATGTCTTCTTCCTTGTTCACGAAGTCTAGTACCAGGGTGCGCTTCTTGCCCGGCGCCATGCGGTTCAGCCGCGACAACGTTTGCACCGCCTGCACGCCGGCCAGCTTCTTGACGACATACATGGTCTGCAGCAACGGCTGGTCGAAGCCAGTCTGGTACTTTTCGGCCACCAGCAGCACGCGGTAGTCGTCGCGCTCGAAGGCTTCCGGCAATTCGCTTTCTGCCAGCCCGTCATTCATGGCCACTTCGGTGTAGCTCGCACCCGGATCCTCCGGATCTTCCACCGTTCCGGAAAACGCAACCAGCGAGCGAATGCCGTCGTAGCGGTTGTCCTTGATGTAACGGTCGAAGGCCAGCTTGTACTTCACCGCAGCCAGCCGCGAGCCCGTGACCACCATCGCCTTGGCGCGACCGCCCAGTTCATGCATCACGTGCAGACGGAAGTGCTCCACGATCACGGACACCACCTGCTCAATGTTGACAGGGTGCAGTTCCATGTACCGGGTCAGCGCCTTGGCTGCCTGCTTGCGCGATACTTCCGGGTCGTTCTCCACCTGCTTGATCAGGCCGAAAAAGCGCTTGTACGTGGTGTAGTTGGCCAGCACGTCCATGATGAAGCCTTCCTCGATGGCCTGGCGCATGCTGTATTCGTGGAACGGCGACTCGCCTGACGGCCCCGGCGTATCGAACAACACCTTGGTCTTGAACTTGGGCGTGGCAGTAAATGCAAAGAAGCTGAGGTTGGGCTGGCGGGCACGCTTCTGTGCCTCACGCAGAATCGCCGCGCGGGTGGCCTCATCAAGCTCGTCATCCTCTTCGTCCGACAGCTGCGCAGCCACCGCCGCTTCAATGCCATCGCGGTTGAGCATGCCGCGCAGGGTCATGGCCGTTTCGCCGCTCTGCGAAGAATGGGCCTCGTCCACGATGACCGCAAAGCGCTTGCCTGCTGTATCAAGCTTGACGTCCTCGCCATCGGCTTCCAACCGGGCCAGCGCACGCGCGATGAAGGGAAATTTCTGGATGGTGCTGATAATGATCGGCGTGCCGCCAGACAAAGCCCGCGCCAACTGCCGGGTGTCCTCGTCGATCTTCTCCACTACGCCGGTCTTGTGCTCAAACTGGTAGATTGTGTTCTGCAACTGCTGGTCCAGAACGCGGCGATCAGTCACCACCACCACCGAATGGAACACCTTTTCCTCATGGGTGTCGTGCAGGCTGGCCAGCCGATGCGCCAACCAGGCAATGGAATTGGACTTGCCCGACCCGGCCGAGTGCTGCACCAGGTAGTTGTGGCCTGAGCCATGCTCACGCGCGTGGCCCACGAGCCGACGCACCGCATCTAGCTGGTGGTAGCGCGGGAAGATCATCGTCTCCTTGCGCACCGTGCGCACGCCTTTATCGGTGGTGATCTTGCGTTCCTTGATCTCCAGGTGCATGAAGCGCTGCAAGATATCCAGCAGGCTATCTGCATTCAGCACCTCATCCCACAGGTAGTGGGTTTTCCAGTTGCCTGGTACAGGCGGGTTGCCCGCACCGTGCGCATGGCCGCGATTGAACGGCAGAAACACGGTCTCACGCCCTTTCAGCCGGGTGGTCATCCACGCCTCATCCGGGTCCACGGCAAAATGCACCAGCGCACGCTGCTTGAAAGCGAACAGCCTGTCACGCTCATCGCGGTCATGCTGGTACTGGTGAATGGCCTCGCTTGCAGGCTGACCGGTCAAGGGGTTTTTCAGTTCCACCGTGACCACCGGCAGTCCGTTGACCGCTAGAGTGACGTCGATGATGCAACGCTTTGGCTTACCGTCCGGCCGCTTCAGCACCGAGGCAAAGTTCACCTGCCGGGTAATGGTCAGGCGGTTGTGTGCATACTTCGCTGCGGCTTCGGGATTCATGCCGGAATTGGGACGGAAGTACGCCAGGCGCAGCGTCTTGCCATAGCACTTGAAGCCATGGCGCAGCACATGTAGCGCGCCTTTGATCTCCAGCTCCCTCGATAGAGCCTCCAGCACGGTCGCTTGCGTTCGCGAACCCAGCAGCGTTTCAAGCTGCAGCCAGCGCGTGGCCTGGCTGCCCTTGACGAAGCCAATCACATCGGCCGGAAACAGCGCCAGGGCTTCATCGTAGTCAGCTGACTGACACTTATGGTAGCCGCCCGACGAGAGCAGCCCGACTTCGATGGCCGTTTCAAAGGAGTGTTCGGTATGTCCGGACATGCGGAATCCTTATCCGTTAAGTTCTGGGAGCTGGCCGGTGACGGCGGCAGTAACTAGGGCTAAACGATAGGCGCGCCAGCTCTCGGAAGACGCACGGATCTTGCGCTCTGCCTCGTCAAGATCGCCAATACTCTCGCGTAGGAAATCTGCAATCTGTACTTGCTCCAACAACGGCGGAAACGCGTGGAGGTACTCAAGAACATTTGACTGCGGAATATTGTTCGCAAGTCCCTCTGCTCCACTCACTGACAGTCTTATTTGTTCCCGTAAGTGCTTCGCAGACATCATCCGTACGAAGTACTCGCGATCTGTATTGGCAGACGAGAGCGAAATTCGATATGTCTTGTCTGAAAACATAAGTTTCGTACGAGTACGCTCTACGAGCGCAACTGAGCCTATGTATTGCATTGACCCGCTCGCCCGGCACATCAACACATCATTTGCCCTTACCTCCAGCTCAGGCTTCGGGTCTAAGCTGCTTGGAAGTGCTTTTTGCTCATTCTCATCATAGATACCGAGATTCACGCAGCCACTTTTCAGAACGCCCCATTCGTCAGGCTCTGCCATCCGCCGCTCCGTCTGAGGGCTCCATCCCTGCTCAATTCTCTGGACATGCCGCCTAAGTGTCTTGACCTCCCAATGACAAGGGACATAACCCAGCCAGTCGACGCCCGACGGCTTCATCGGCACATCCGGATTTAGCCCTTTGGTGACGGCGCGAGTGATCAGGGCCTGGCGCTTTTCCGCCAGACGCTCCAGTAGCGCCTGCTTCTTTTCGATCAGGGCATCGATGCGCGCGGTCTTGTCGTCCAAGAAGTGAGCGATGCGTTGCTGAGTAAGTAGCTCGGGGATGCTGACGCGCATATCAAGGTAGCTTCCCAGGTCAAGATTCTGGATTCCCGTACTCTGCTTGATATGAGGATAAGTACCGCGTCCCGTATAAATCGCCAACATCAAGTAATTGAGATAAGCAGGATCAATCCCTGACGCCGGGCGACAACGGGCAAGGAAGTTAGACGTCACGCTGGGACGGGCATCATCAAACAATGCCGTTCGACCCACGAGTTGCTTCTCGCCGCCTCCGGACTTCTCCATCACAAGATCACCGGGACGCAGCGCGATCTTTTCAAAAACGGCCGGATCAATGGCTCGCAACGTTCGCTCGCCCTCATTCAGGCGGCCAAATTGACCATCGAAGTCAGCCGCACGTATGCAGATAACATCCGCTTCGCCGTCAGGCTCACTTCCCCAAGCCCCATTCTTGCAGCTTTCGAACATCCACTTCAGGCGAAGCTCTTGCTTTTCGCTGGAAAAAATCACGCTTCGTCTCCGGAAGTCGGCCTACGCGGTTTCTGCGAAGGCTTGATCACCTTGCGGGGCTTCAACATGTCAGTCGCACTCCGCAAATCCTGCAGATACCGCGCTTCCGCGACTTGCTCGGCTTCCAGCCGCCGCCGCTCCGCAAACGCGTCGTACTGCCCTTCTGCCCAGACCAGCGCCTGCTGGCGGCTGACCTTGCCGGCGTTGTCCAGCACTGGGAGTTCGGTATCGCGCAGGAACTTGTCCAAAAACCCATCCCAGTCGGCCAGCCGGATGTCCTGCCGACGCATGGCCCGGAACTCGGCCTGGTCCAGGAACATCACGGTGATGCGGTTGAGCGTGTCGATCTCGCGCGCATCCAGGTAATTCTTGGCCGTACCCACGTCCTGCTTGAGCACTTGGCTGCCCTTCCACGTGTTGACGCCCATGTTGGGCTTGGTGGCATCGGCGCGCTGGCGGATGATCTCCGCCGCCGTTAGCTGCGTGGCAGCAAAATGCACCTTGTTCTGCATGATGGCGAAGAAGCGCTGCGTGGCCTGGTCACCTTCGCGGTAGTCCACCGCCATGGCGAAGATCTCGCGGATGCGCTGGTACACCCGCGCCTCACTGGCGCGGATCTCGCGGATGCGCGCCAGCAGCTCGTCGAAATGATCTGCTGGACCCACGTTACCCTTGAGGCGCTCGTCATCCAGCACAAACCCCTTGACCAGATACTCGGACAACCGGGCCGTGGCCCACTGACGGAACTCGGTGCCGCGCGCCGACCGGACGCGATAGCCAACGGCCAGAATGGCCTCCAGGCTGTAGTGCTTGGGCCGACGGGAGACGGTACGCCCACCCTCCTGGCGAACTTGTAAGTAATCCTTACAGGTTGCCGCCTCCTCCATCTCGCCCTCGGCATAGATCGCCTTCAGGTGCTGGGTGATGTTCTGTGGCGTGGTCTGGTAGAGCGCAGCGATCTGGGCCTGGGTCAGCCAGACGGTCTCGCCAGCCAACAGCACCCGGATGCCGCCTTCGCCTGCGGCATAGATCAACAGTTCGCCCTCTTTGACGGCAGTCACGCCCTTACTCATGCCAGCAATCCTTTCAGCAGATCGGCGATCTCGCCTTCCAGTTGCCGGATGTCGGCCTCGATCTGCGGCAACGGACGCGGCGGCTGGTAGACATAGAAATGGCGGTTGATCGGGATTTCATAGCCCACCTTGGTCTTGCTGAAATCAACCCAGGCATCGGCCACGTGGGGGAGCACCTCGCGGCGCATGTAGTCGTCGATCGTGTCCCGGAACGCCTCGATCAGATCATCGTTGGGCTTGTCCGGACCAAAAGCCATTGGGAGCGGCAGCTCGGTGCCTTCCGGCAAGGGGATGTTCTCGGTGTCCCGGAGCTCGCTGTCGGGCTCGGGGCGCCCTTTGGCATCACGACAGATCTTGGCTTGTGGATCGCGCTCCCCCAGCGCGACGAAGATGGCTTTCCGTATGGGTGCGGGCAGTTTGATACCAGCTTTCTTCGCCGCTTTTTCAAGATCGGCTTCAAATACTTCGCGATCGCTATAAATGCCCTTTGCCGCCAACTCAGCGAGTAGTTCGCGAATGGACCGCTGCATGGCCTGGCCTTCGGCAATTTCCTGCCGCGCAGCCTTTTCGTCCTTGCGCTTTTTTGAGGTCGCCAGATTGGCGAAGGCGGATTGCTCGTCCAGCCGGGCAATACGCCCGGGCGTGGCCTCGAAATTCATCCGCAGCGGACGTTCCACGGTCACCTTGAGGAAGCCGAACTCGCGATTCTCAAAAACCCGCGACACTACGCGATTTTCGGTTTCGCCAGTCTTGTGGTCGATGACCACCTCCGCGCTCTCGCCATCGCCGTAGTTGCCGTAGAGCTCTGTCAGCGCTTCAATCTGCTCATCAGAAATTTCGTTGCGCTTGTTGTTGAGGCTTTTCTTCATCTTACGGAAGAAACGCGTGCCGTCGATCAACTGCACATAGCCCTGACGCTCTTCCGGCTTGCGATTGGTGACCAGCCAGACGTAGGTGTAGATGCCGGTGTTGTAGAAAAGTTGATCAGGGAGCGCGACGATGGTGTCTAGCCAGTCGTTCTCGATGATCCAGCGCCGGATATTGGATGGTCCCGACCCAGCATCACCGGAAAACAACGGCGATCCGTTGAAGACGATTGCGATTTTTGATCCTGGCTTATCAGGATTCCCCTCGTCGTAGGGGTGCATCTTGGCAATCATGTGCTGCAAAAATAGCAGCGACCCGTCATTGATCGCCGGCAATCCGGCACCGAAGCGACCGGCGAAGCCGTGATTGTCATGCTCGTTCTCGACAACCGTCTTCTGGTCCTTCCACTCAACACCAAACGGAGGATTGGCAAGCATGTAATCAAACCGCTCGCCCTCAAAACCATCTTTGGTCTTGCCATCGCCCAAGGTGTCACCCTTGACGATATTGGCCGTGTCTTCGTCCTTGATCAGCATGTCAGAGCAGCAGATGGCCCATGATTCGTCGTTGTATTCCTGCCCATACAGGTGCAGATGCGCTGCGGCATTCTGCCCAAGGATGAACTTCTCCGACTCAGATAGCATACCTCCGGTGCCACAGGTCGGGTCGTAGATGCTGCGGACTATGCCAGGCTTGTAGACCTCCTGCTCGCCGGTATATACCAGATTGGCCATCAGCCGAATCACTTCACGTGGGGTGAAATGGTCACCGGCCTCCTCATTGGCCTGCTCGTTGAAGCGCATCACTAGATGCTCAAACAAGTAACCCATCTGTAGGTTGTCGATGCGATCTGGATGCAGATCGATGTTCGCCATCGCTTTGATGATGGTAAAGAGCCGGTTGCTTGCATCAAGCTTGTCGATCTGATCGCCAAACTTGAAACGCTCGAAAATCCGCCGCGCTTCTGGCGAGAAGCCATTGATGTAGTTCGACAGATTGGGGGCGATATTCTCAGCGTCGCCCAGCAACTTCTCGAAGGTGTACGCGCTGACGTTGTACAGCGGAAATTTCCGCTTTGGATCAGCCGCCTTGCCAAGGAGCCTGTGCATTGCTTGTTCTGGCGTGTCCTTCGCCAGCAGCTTTTCATGCTGTTTCAGCACGGCCTCCTTGGTCGGCTCCAGAACGCAATCGAGACGGCGTAGCACCACAAGCGGCAACATCACCAGACGGTATTGTGGCGGCCGATAAGGACCGCGCAACCTATTGGCGATTTCCCAGATTTTCCCTTTGAGTTCCTCGTGAGTCTGATTGTTCATTACGCCCTGCTAGTCAATGTTTTGTACAACGTGCCTGATTCATTAAGACGAAAAAGTTTCAGCCGGCGCACTGCTAATCGTCACCAGCCAAGAACCACACTGGCTTGAGCGGCAGGCGGGTACGCGCGCTATCGTCCAATTGCGCATAGTGCGTAGTCCATAGCTCCACAAGCCGGCGCGCGTCGATCAGGTTGATCCGACGATGCGACTGGCGCGCCTCGTAGTCGGCATCTTTTGTAAAACCTGACAGGGCCACGAACAGACCGACATCGCCATCTCCCAGAACGGCCATAAAGCTGCGCAGGCCAGTCACATCAATCCGCGGCGAGTTGGCATTACGCTTGACCTGCACCTTGATGCGCGGCGGGCGTGTGCCCAGCGGGTCGTTGTAGGCAATGATGTCGGTGCCACCGTCCTTGCCGGGCGGTGCGACCCAGGCAACGTGATACCCCATTGCCCGCAGCAGCGAGGCCACGAGCTCTTGGAAGTCGTAGGGCGGCATCGCTGCGAGGTAAGCCTCGATCTCGGCCCAGGCCATTTCTTCGGCTTCTTCCAGCGTGATGCTGGCCGATTCCTCGGCGAGCTCGCCTTCGGGATCGTCGACCTCCTCCGCGACGGGCTGGGCGCTCTTCCATTTCTTGTACAGCTGGCCGACCGCGCGAATGAATTGCTCCGGATCCGGGTAGGCGTGCAGCGCGGCTTCACCCTCTGGCGTAAGGGTCCAGATGCCTTTGTCCTTGACCAGCCAGCCGGCCTTGACCGGCGCCACGGTACTGAAGCGCACGATCTTCTCGAAGCGACGGCCGCCGGTTTCGTAGTCACCCGCTTCGTACTCGGTAAGCACGACCTGCTTCTCCAGCGCCGCCAGCGCGTCTGCGGCGCGCATGCCCTCCGGCTGGGTCTTGAGGATATGGAACAGCGCCCGGGTCAGTTCACCCGTACGGCGCCTGCTGATATTGGCCATCTACTTCCCCTGTGGCGCGACGTTGGCGCTAACGCCGTGCTTAATGATAGTCGTCTTCACGCTGATGCCTGACTGCCAAAACGGTGACGACCTGATTGCTTTCCACCTCAAACAGCAGCACGTAGCCGCTGGCACCCAAGCCGATCACCAGCTCCCGCAAGAACGGGTCCGCCAACCCCACCTTGCGGCAACTCAACGGGGCCAGTTCAAGCACGGTGACGCCATCGCGGATGGCCTGCAGCGCGCGCTCGGCCACGGTGAAGTCGCCTTCGGCACGCTGTAGCAGCCAGTCGTAAAGCCGCGCGAGATCGTCGCGCGCTTGCTGAGTGAAGCGGACGGCAAATCCCACGCCGGCTAGCCCTTGCGCGCCTGGTCCAGCTGGGACTGCAGCCCGGCAAGCACATCCTTCGCGTCGGTGTACCGGTTGGACGCCTTGGCGCTGTCACGCGAGGCCAGCCCGCGCGCAATGAAGGCTTCCTGCTGCTGACGCTGCTGCACCTGGGCGCGTACGGAGTGCTCGACAAAGCTGGACAGCGTCTCACCCTCCTGCAACACGGCTTCGGCCGCTTCGCGCAGCGCGGGGTCTACCCGGAGCGATGGAAGAGATGCGGATTTCATGGCAGGCCCAGTGCGTTGCAATTGCGATGCATCATCGCAAGCGGGCGCCGGTGCTTCAAGGTTTTGTTTGCAGACCTAAGCCGACGGTGTCGCAGCTACGCTGATGCAATGGTGCGTAGGCGCTGAAGCACGACGCTTGCGCGCTCCGGTTCGGCGACCAATCCCGGCAACGCATTCACAAACGTCGGGTTATCGACTAGCCCCAAAAACACGTCGGCAACCCAATGCCGAAGGTCTGCATGCTCCACGGCAAGCTCTTCCACCAGCTCGGCCCGGCCATCGACGACGTTGAGCACGTCCTCCAGGTCGTGACTGGAAAGGAAGTCACTGTTGCCTCGGGTAGCGAAGGCTTCGAGCTTGGTCGCGACGAATGCTGTCGCTGTCACCAAGCGGATGGACAGGCGATCGCTCAAGGCCATCACTTGCGCCGTCTCTACAGCATGGGCGTACCAGCGGTTGGAGAAGCCAAGCACGCCTTCATCCACTGGCATCAGGTCGAAGAGGACGCCCGATGCTTTGTGTACCCAGCGGCAGACAACGCCGCTCTCCATCTCGCGCGCGAAGCCCTGCGATTCCACACACGCCTCGATACCGCGAAACCGAGACCAATCAAGATTCACCACCGCATCGACGTCATAGGTGGCGCGGACGTTTTCAGCCAATGGATCCGACACCAGCAGGCCAACGACCGCCCCGCCAAGAAAGACTACCTGTTCGCAAAGCTCGCCCAATGCATCCGCAATCACAAGCAGATGCGGCAGATTAGGATCATCAGGCCGCATCACCAATCCCCAGCAATTGCTTGAGATAGCTTGCTGCCAGCGCGCGCTCGCGGGCACGCCCGCTGCGCAGGGCATCCTGCAGGGCCAGCAGCTCATGCAAGGCAGGGTCAGCCATCGCAGCAGTGGGCACACTGGCTGACAACGGCGACAAGCTAGGCCCTTTGGCCGTGCCCTGCGCGCTTGGCCACACCGGCGCGTCCCCTGGGACGCTGGAAATGGCAATGGACAGAGGAGGCGCGCCAAAGGAGGTCGGAATGCCGCGCTTTAGCGGCCCGATGACGGCAGGAAAGGCATAGCGCACGCCGTGGACCGCAAACTCGTGCAAAGCCGTGCGCACCGTCTCCCACTCGCCCCGGTTTTTTTCAAGAGCCAAACCAGATGCCACCGCGCGCTTGACGCTGCGATGCACCTGAGACGCGCTCATGCCCAGCGCTTCTCCCAGAGAGGCATAGGTCCAGGTTTGGCCCGGTTGGGCGACCTGCTTGTACAGCACCACCAGATCTTGAGGCTTGAGTTCCACGTTAGATGAGCCATATTCCATATTCCGGAATATGGAATATCTTATGAAAGCCCAGACTTTGCAAGTCTGGCTAGGCTACTTGGTACCCGACGACAAACCGGGAGTTGTTGCTTGCTTGCCCGCGGAGATGCGTTGAGAACCCTCCCCGTTCCCCGCTGTCTTGAAAACGTGAGCCGAATATTCCCAACAATCGGCTCATGCCGTGCGCCGAATGGGTTCTGCGGCGCCCATTGAGCACGCACGTTCATCCGTTGTTGGACGGTGCGAACCAATGTCGATGCATCAGGGTGCGGACCCTGACCTGCCGAGCGTCCAGAACAAGACGCATCCGGCGCAATCGATGCCATTCCTGTCCCATCAGTGCCAATTTGCCTATAGTTCCCGCCGAACCCTGCAATGGACTGACCAATGCACATGATGTCATCCGGCCGGTGCCTGGCTCTTGCACTCGCCGTCGCCGTGACCGGCAGTGCCTGTGCACGGACGCCATCACCCGAACAAAAAAGGACTTCCCCCATGTCAGGCACCGTTACCACAGGCCGCACCATCAACGGGCACACCTATTCGGATGCTCCGGTGGACGTGAAGCTGGGGCCGAACACCTTCCGCATTCCCGCCAACTATCTGGACAGCCAGATTGCACCGTGGTCCATCGAGGTGGTGACGCTGGTCATCGAGTGGCCAGATATGACCCCCACCCCGCCCGGTGCGCGGGCGAACCCGCGCACGAATGATTTCCGCAAGGAGATCCATGCCTCGATGAATTATGTTGACCGTGTCCCCATCGAAGGATTGCTGGCACGTTATTCGTCTAACGAAGCGCTTACCGAGCCTGATTCGGTCGAACGGGGTGATCCCGTCGACAGACTCGATCTGCGTATTGCACAGCCTGAAACACTCGGATTGACGCCGTATGCCATCGATGAAGAAAAGATGGCGGTGTACGTTAAAGCGTACGAAGCCCACTACGGCAAGCCTCCAACGCGCAACCCTGCGTTTGAGGACGACTGGTACGTCGCGCGCGACTCCAGCGGCAATTTGACCACATTCATCAAGTGCGACAGCAAAAAATTCCGAGGAGATGGCGTTCGGCTGGAGGGATCTGAAGTAGTCCATGAAAAAGGTGCCGTCGCTGCAAGTTGCGTCCACTACTTCTCCGATATCGAAAACAAACTTTCCATCACTCTCAACTACAAGCGTGCATTCTTGAAGGACTGGAAACGCATGGAGGATGCAGTAAAAGAAGTACTGGCACGCACCAAAGTCAGGTGATCGGTCTACTGACAGGGAGTAAAATATGAGTGGATTGACTGGGCAAGATCTCAAGATCCTTACCAACTACGCGGATAAAGGCAATCGCGAGTTGTACTGGAACTATCTTTCGCAGCTGGATGGCGCGGACGGCTACGGTACGCTGGCGCTGGGCGTGGTGCGCAACGACAGCTTGCCCGGCCAAGTGGCCAACAGTTACGCGCAAGACTATGCCAGGACACAGCACGATACTGGCTCTCGTTTTGCCAACGCGGACTTGAGCGAGCGGCAGTGGGAGGATTTTGGACAGACACTGCTCAAGAAGGATCTTGAACTTCGGAAAATCTGGTTCCGTCAAGATCGTCCAGATCTGGCGCTGAACCTGCCCGGGGCCTCCGTCATGCTGGCGCACGACCAAGCCTTCCTGGACCATGAGCTCGACCCCAACTGCTGGACGCCTCGCGTCCTTCTGCAAGCGGCATTGGAAAAAAGCGGCCCCCAGAAGCTGGAACAGATCTGGACCAACATGCTCGACAACGAATACGCCGGCAGCACCCGTATCAGCAACACGGGCTACGAGACCTTTGCGCAAATGGGAGTGGTGGACGGCAGCCAGTACCTGGCAAAGCTGGGGACGACCGAAGCGATCCAGATGCTGGAAGGCCGCTCCGCGGTCGATCCCAATGTGATCGGCAGCAACAGCTTCTATGCTATGCACTTCGAAAAAGAGCAGAAGTGGATGAATGTCAGCGCTGGCGGCGGGCATCCTTCCATGCGAGAAGAAAACAACCCTGCCCGCATTGCAGAGCTCGACGATACACGCGCCGTGCGCCTGGAGCGGCAGCACAAAGCCACGCAGTTTCATGAGGACGACCCGCACCGCTCCATCACCCGCAGCCCGTTAACCGCGTCGGTCGATGGCGTTCTAGACCCGAAACAGGCGCCCACCCAACTGGCCGATATTGGGCCTGGCCACCGGGACTACGCGTTGCTGCAGCAGGTCCGCGCAGGCGTCAACGCCATCGATGCGCAAGCCGGGCGCACACCGGACGAGAACAGTGAGCGCCTCATCGCCAGCGTGATGACCCTCGCCCGCCAGAATAACCTGGACCGCGCCGATCACGTGGTGCTGAGCACACAGACAGCCGACAGCCCCGCCGGGCGTCACGTGTTTGTTGTGCAGGGCGAATTGAATAACCCCGCGCACCTGCGCGCTCACATGCCGACCGATGTCGCGGTGCAGACGCCGGTTGAGCAATCGCTGCAGCGGCTGGAAATTGCCAACACGGATCGCCAACAGGCATTAGTGCAAAGCCAGCAGCAGGAGATGGACAACCGGGTGCGTGAGGGTTCGGCAATGCGCATCGGGTGAGGCGCAGGGAATTGACCGCTCGGCCCTTGCCGACAACAGCGAGCACTTTCAGTAAGCACCGGCGCAGACAGTTGGGGACATCGCACTCCGTCTCGCTGCTTGTAACGCTATCGCTCAGCAACTAGCTGGGCGATAGCGCTGCAGGGTCTGTACTACGCGTCTATCGATGCCTTGGCTGGCCACGTAGTTCGCATGGACTACTCGATCTTCGGATTGAACATCAACCCATCGCCCACCTGCTCCAGGCATTGCAACGGCTGCTTGGGCAGCCGCAGCCAGCGCTTTGGTGGCTCACCGTCGTGGTCGACGCTGCCCTGCGTGCGCCAGGCGCGGCCGGTGAGGTAGTTGATGCTGAGCGCGTTGGTCTCGCCGGTGTTGCGCTGTACCGTTGAGCGCTCGTAGCCGATCAGGCGCAGGCAGCCGTCCTGGTAGCGGAAATTGAAGCTGGTCTCGCCCATTTGCCAGGAGCCCATCGAGGCAAACTGGCTCAGGGTGACGGTGACCGTACCGGCTGTGTTGATACCAACGCCGCCGCCTCCGGTGGTGCCGCTCTCGTCGAGAGACTCATCCTGATCAGTGGAGACGCGGCGTGGGATCAGGGCGTGATCCTGCGTCACCGTACGATAGCCACCAGCCGGGTCCATGAGCGCCGCGATGAGCATGCGTGGGTTGGTGTCCAGCGGTTCGGGCGTGCGCTCGTCAACCTGCAGCACGTTCGCCGCGTCGGTCATTTTCAATACCAGCACGACATCGTTACGGCCGTCGCGGTCCAGGTCACCTTGCAGCCGTTGCTCTACCCGCCACCCCGTAGGGACCAGACCTTCCACGGCGGCAGCATGTGCAGCGATCTGCGGGTAGCGCACCTGCGGAATAGTGCGTGCGCTGGCCGCTGTACACGTCAGCGTGCAGACAAGCGCAATGACGCGTGCGGTGTTGCACGCGACACGCGCCACAGAAAAGTGATCAGTTGAAACAACACGCATTGGCATCGTCCATGTAGCAGTGCGGCCATCTTGGCGAGCACCATCGTCATTGGCAAATGCAGACACCACGCACTGATGTCAATGCGGAAGTCACGGGCTGGCACCTATCCGCTGGGTAGCAAACAGATGCCATGCACCGTGACGCCATTTCAACGCTTGCGTGCGGCCAACCACGCTTTGATCTGCGGCAGCGACGCCGCCCGCAGCTTCACCCGCGTCTGAATCGTATTGATGGCGTTGTCTGCGGTCTGCCGAGAGGTTGGCGCGATGTACGTGTCGGCGTAGGCCTTGATCTTGTTGGCTGTGGCGAGGTCGGCCGAATCCATCCCCAGGCTCGGGTAGTAGCGGGCACGCGAGGTGGAATCCACCAACATGTCTACTTGCGCGCGATGCGTCACCGCAAAGTCGAACGCCAACTCCGGGTGCCGGAAGGCGACCCGGTCGATCATGCTCGCACCGGTGGTGGCGCCTGGCTCCTCTGTCAGCGCCAGTTCCAACGCGCGCTTGGCCAGCGCCTGATCATCGGCCATGGAAAGAAAGTCGTAATAGGTGTCGCGCACCATCGATGAGGTCTCCTGCTTGGCCAACGCATGTAACGCATCCCAGGTAGCGGCATCGGCATTGAGCGCAACCGCACCGAGCACGCTGTCGCGCAGTTCGGGCGACAGCGACGCGGGGTTGGCCTGGAACCCGGCAAACCGCCGGCGCGCTTCGGCAATCACGGCCGCATCGCCCATGCCGCTGAGGCTGCCGATCAAGCGTGTGCGCAGTTGTTGGATCTGCGCCGAATCGTCATCACGATTGTCCCAGCCCAACGTTGCGAACTCCGCCGACAGGTGCGGCACGGCGTACGCGCGCCAGGCAGCGCGCGCAACCTGGTCACGCTCGAAGCTTCCATCCACACTGTCGTAGATGCTGGCCACCATGTCCCAGATATCCGGCGATGCGCCGACCTTTACCTGGGCCGCGAGATTCAGCAGGTCCGTCTCCGGTTGTACGCCCGCGCCGGCCAGTGCATTGGTGTCGTTCAACACGCCCAGCTGGTCCACCACCGGCAATGCGCTGAAGCCCGCGGCCAGCGCCTTGAACTGCATCGGTGCATACGCTGTGCGGAAATAGCCCTTTTGCCCGGCATTGACCACCACCGGCACCTTGCAGCCAGGCAACTGTACCTGTGCAGTGCCGTCCACCAGCACACGCACCTGTTTGCCATCACCGCCACGCAGCACAACTGGCACATGCCAGCGCAGCGGCTGCTTGTCGGGCCGATCCAGCGTGAACTCGCCCTGCTCCAGCGTGACCGTGGTCTGACCACCCACGCAACGGCTGCTGGCCTTGATCAACGGCACGCCCGGCTGCAGGGTGAAGTCGTGAGCCACCTGGATGAATTGCTTGCCGGGTGCCACCGTATCGATCTGCTGCCACAACTGGTCGGTCACCGCATTGCCGTACTGATGCTGCCGGATGTAGCTGCGCACGCCGGTGCGCCAGGCATCCTCGCCAACGTAGTCTTCCAGCATGGCAATCACGGCCTCACCCTTGGCGTAGGTGATACTGTCGAAGGCCTGGCTGGCCTGCTCCACGGTGGCCACGTGCTGCACCACCGGATGGGTGGTGACATACGCATCGCGACGCATGGCCGCGCGACTTTTTTGCGCCGGGCCGGTCTTGTCGATATCCCATTCCGGATGCAATTTTGCCGTGGTGCGTGCTTCCATCCAGTTGGCAAAGCCTTCGTTGAGCCACAGGTCGTCCCACCACGCCATGGTCACCAGATTACCGAACCACTGGTGCGCGATCTCATGTGCTGCAACAGTGAACACGCCTTGTTTGGTACTGACGTTGGCCACCGCAGGATCGAGCAACAGCGTGTACTCGAAGGTAAAGATCGCGCCCCAGTTTTCCATGGCACTGAAGAACTGGCTGCGCCCTGGTGCGGCGATATTGTCCAGCTTGGGCAGCGGGTATTGGATGCCGAAGTAGTCGTTGTATTCGTGCAGCACATCACGGCCGGATTCCAGCGCAAACTGCGCCTGGCCTACCTTGCCCTTCTGCGCAATGACGCCGATCTCGGTACCGTTATCGGCCTTGACGGTGGCGCGCTCAAAGTCGCCCACGCTCACGAAGAGCAGGTAGGTCGACATCTTGGGCGAGGTCTGGAACGCCACGCGGGTGCGCCCGTTTGTACCCGGCTTGGACGAGGCGACCGGCATGTTGCTCACTGCCATCTGCCCGGCGGGCGCATTGATGACCAAATCGAAGGTGGCCTTGAAGTTGGGCTCATCCCACGAGGGTACGAAGCGGCGCGCATCCGAGTTTTCAAACTGCGTGAACAGTGCGCGGCGCGCGCCCTGCGCAGTGGTGTAATCGAGCGCAAACAAGCCATTGGCCTGCGTGTTGATGGTGCCGCTGTAGACCAGCGTCAGCACATATTTACCCGGCGCCAGTGGCTTGCCGGTGGCAATGCTGGCGGTCTGCGCATCCGCGTCGGTGGTGACCTTGGCTGCGACCGGCTTGCGGCCTGCTGCGGCCAGCGTGGCCTTGCCGAAGGTCAGCTGCGCGGCCTGCAGCACGATGGCATCGGTGGGCGCCAGCACCTCGACATCGATGCTGACCTTACCGTCGAAGGTCATCGTCTCGGCATGTGGGGTGATCTCGATCGCGTAGTGGCTGGGCCTGGCGGTACGCGGCAGCTGGGTGGTGATGGCCGATGCGGCGGATGTGGCCGCAGTGGGTACTGCAAATTCGGCAGCGTACACGCCGCTGGTCAGGGCGGTACCGGTCAGGACCAGGGCGATGGCGGTCACCAGGGGAAGACGCATGGCAGTTCTCGTAGGCGGAGGGAGGCGCATGTTGCGCGGTGCTAGCGATGATCCTCCGCTCACGCTCGCTCGCGCACCGCCAAAGGTCATGCCAATGCTCAGCAATCCTCAAATGAAAACGGCCCGGACAAGCCGGGCCGCTTTGGCAGTGCGATGGCGTCAGCCGATCAGGCGAACGGATCCTGCAGCACCATGGTGTGGTCGCGATCCGGGCCGGTGGAGACGATCGAGATCGGGCAGCCGGCCAGTTCTTCCAGCGCGCGCAGGTAGGCGCGTGCGGCGACGGGCAGCTTGTCCCACTCGGTGATGCCGTGGGTGTTCTCGGTCCAGCCCGGGAATTCCAGGTACACCGGTGTGCACTCTTCCCAGCCCTGCGCATCCAGCGGGGCGTATTCGGTGCGCTTGCCGCGGTATTCGTACGCGATACAGACCTTGAGCTTTTCCATGCCGTCGAGCACGTCGAGCTTGGTGATGCACAGGCCGGAGATGCCGTTGATGGCCACCGCACGCTTGAGCGCAACGATATCCATCCAGCCGCAGCGACGCGGGCGGCCGGTGGAGGCGCCGTACTCGGCACCACGGTCGCGGATGCCCTGGCCCACTTCGTCATCCAGCTCGGTCGGGAACGGGCCGCCGCCAACGCGCGTTGCGTAGGCCTTGGCAATGCCCAGCACGTAGTCGATTGCATCCGCGCCCACGCCGGTGCCGGCCAGTGCGCCGCCCACAGTGGTGTTGGAGCTGGTGACGTACGGATAGGTGCCGTGGTCGATGTCCAGCAGTGCGCCCTGCGCGCCTTCGAACAGCACGCGCTTGCCCTGCTTGCGCAGGTCGTGCAGGATGCCGGCCACGTCGGACTTCATCGGCTGCACGTACTCGCCGAACGCCAGTGCTTCGTCGAAGGTCTTCTGGAAATCCACCGCTTCCACGCCCAGGTACTTGGTCAGCACGAAGTTGTGGTAATCCAGCGCGGTGCGCAGCAGTTCTTCCAGCTGCGCCGGGTAATGCAGGTCGGCGATGCGGATACCGCGGCGCGCCACCTTGTCTTCATATGCCGGGCCGATGCCGCGGCCGGTGGTGCCGATGGCCTTGCCGCCAGCAGCCTTCTCGCGGGCCTGATCCAGCGCGATGTGGTACGGCATGATCAGCGGCGCGGCCGGACTGATCTTCAGGCGCGAACGCACTTCCACGCCGGCCGATTCCAGCTCGCCGATCTCCTTGATCAACGCGGCCGGGGAGATCACCACGCCATTGCCGATCAGGCACAGCGCGTCGTCGCGCAGGATGCCGGACGGGATCAGGTGCAGGACGGTCTTCTTCCCGTTGATGACCAAGGTGTGGCCGGCATTGTGGCCGCCCTGGAAACGCACGACGGCACCGATTTCCTCGGTAAGCAGATCGACGATCTTGCCTTTGCCTTCATCGCCCCACTGGGCACCGAGCACGACAACTGACTGACCCATGACGGGTGGACTCCTAAGTTTTGCTGCGGCCATCGGGGCCGCGGGATGGGACCGGCCAGGGCTGGCGGCGACACGTGCGCGCAGCTCCATCGGGGAGCATTGCTGTGGCGCGGAGCCTGACACGGAAAAAGCCGAACGGGGTGCTCTGATTGGAGCGTGCCCGGCCGGCTTTTGTGCATTATCCGGGTTTCGGGTGGCATGCACTACCCCTTGCGGGTGGCCGCTCCGGGATTGGTCAGATTGAGGCGCGCTGCGTGCCCGCCGGGTGCTTCAAACGCGCTGAGAGCCCCAGCGGACCAACCCTGCTGGTGGGCTGCAATCGGCTGTTGCCGATCGCCGTCTCCCTGCCCGCTTCTGTCACAGCCGATGACGGGCTGCCCCCTCAGTGGCGCACGATCCACAGCGCGATTGCACCCAGCACCAACGTGATGCCGCCAATGGCGCGCAATTGCGTGGTGGGCAGGCTGAACAGTTGCTCGACCATGCGCTTCCAGGCGGTGGGCACGGCAAACAGCAGCAGGCCTTCGATGACGGCGATCAGGCATAACGCGGACAGAAACTCTTGCATTACCAACACCATCGCAACCCGGGAGATGCAGTGTGCCCGACAAGTTCCGCGTCGCAGGAGTGCACCTGGGCGCGAAGGGCATTCCCGGGAAAGCGATCGCGCCCGGATGCGTTCCTCAGCTTGGGGCGCGCATGCCTGCTCGACAGTCAGAGGCAAATACAACAACGCCCGCATGACGCGGGCGTTGTCGGTTCAAAGCAGAGCGATCAACGATCGCTTCTGAGGTACTGCAGGAACGGGTCGTTCTTGTCGAGGACGATCACGCCGTTGCCGTCGGTCATGGAGCCGCGGTAAGCCTCCAGGCTGCGGTAGAACGCGTAGAACGACGGGTCCTTGGAGCCAGCCTGGCCGTAGATACGGGCAGCTTGGGCATCGCCTTCACCACGCAGCTTCTGCGCATCGCGCTCGGCGTCGGCCACGATCACGGTGGATTCGCGGTCGGCCTGGGCGCGGATGGTCAGGGCCTGTTCTTCGCCTTCGGCGCGCAGCTTGCTGGCTTCCTGCTTGCGCTGGGCACGCATGCGCTCGTAGACATCGGTGATCACCTGGCTGTCGGTGGGCAGGTCGATCTGCTTGATGCGCAGGTCGGTGATCTGCATGCCCAAGCCCTTGATCGCGGCGTTGATGCCCTTGAGCTGGTTGGCGATCAGTTCGCTGCGGTCGCCGGAGACCAGCTGCTGCAGCGTGCGCGAGTTGATCTGGTTGCGCAGCGAGTCGGTGATGATCGGGGCCAGGCGCGAGTTGGCCACCGATTCCTCACCACCGGTGGCGCGGTAGAACGCCCGCACATCGGAGATGTACCCGATGGCGAAGAAGTCCACGCTCACGTCTTTCTGCTCGGCGGTGAAATAACGCGCCGGGGCGGTGTCCAGCACCTGGAAGCGGCGATCGAACACGCGTACCGATTCTACCACCGGGATCTTGAAGTGCAGGCCGGGCTTGAGGTCGGCACGCACCACACGGCCCAGGTTGAGCACCATGGCGGTCTGGTCTTCGCGCACCACGAACACCGAGCCCATCAGGCCCAGCAACACGGCGACGATCAGGCCGATGACTAGCGAATTCTTCATTATTCGGTCCCCTCACGGCCGGTCGGACGCGGGCCGCGTTCCGGATTGCGAATGCCTTCGGCGCTGCCGCCGTTGCCTTGCGGCGGATTCAACAGCACGTCCTGCGGCACCATCGACGGGATGCTGCCGTTACCCGTAGCCGTTCCGGCATTGCCGCTCTTGCCGGCATCGGCCGGCAACGGCACGTAGATGACCTGGCGGCCATCGCTGCCGATCACCTTGCGGTTTTCCGACAGCACCTTCTGCACGGTTTCCAGCCACAGCCGCTTGCGGGTGACGTCCGGCGCGCCGGCGTACTGCTCCTGCAGCAGGGTGAAACGGTCGGCGTCGCCCTCGGCCTTAGAAATCACGGCCTGCTTGTAGCCTTCGGCGCCGGTGCGGGTGCGGGCACCCTGGCCGCGCGCTTCGGGCACCACCTTGGCGGCGTAGGCCTGGGCTTCGTTGATCAGGCGCTCGCGCACCTGCTGGGCACCGTTGACCTCGTCGAAGGCCGGCTTCACTTCTTCCGGCGGACGCGCGTCGGGCAGGGTCACGCCAGTCACCGACAAGCCGGTGTTGTAGGCATTGAGCGCGGCCTGCAGGCGGTCCTTGGAGGCAATGGCCAGCGGGCCGCGATTGTTGAGCACGGTGTTGAGGTCGGAGCGACCGACCTGCTCACGCACCGCACTCTGCGCAGCCTGCTCCAGCACCAGGTCCGCATTGCGCGAGCCGAACAGGTACTTGCGCGGGTCGCTGATTTGGTACTGCACGTTGAGCGAGACGTTGACGATGTTCTCGTCGCGCGTCAGCACCGGTACCTGGTTGCTGAAGGTCTTGATTTCGGTGGCGTTGACCTTGCGTACCGATTCGATCGGCCAGGGCAGCTTGAAGCTGGGGCCGGGCTGCAGGATCCGCGAGAACTGGCCAAAGCGCAGCACCACGCCACGCTGCTGCTCGCCAATGAGCTGGAAGCTGGAAAACAGCACCATCAGCACCACGGCGATCAGCACCCAGCGCCAGACGCCGCCGTCGAACAGCTCTTTCAACGGGGCGGGCAGATTGCCCCAGCCACCACCGTTGCCGCCCCCGCGCGGCCCCCAGGACCTGCGACGGTTGGGATCCGGGCCGTCTCCGCCCTTGTTGCCGGGTGTGTTCCAGGCCATGCACGCTCCATGATCAGGGGGCTGTGCGGGCCAGTCCCGCAGTGCCGCCGTGTTGTGATTTCGATGATTCTACTAGATGGGGCAGACCGGCCGTTTTGAAAGGGCCAGATTGGTGCGGCGTGGTTTAGCCGGCGGCGGATTGGGGGTGGGTGGTTGCCGGGGCCGGGCGGAGGCCGGGAAGGCGGGAAGCGAGGGTTAGGCCTGGTCTGGAACGTGGATGCGGAAGGCCACAGGGCGCCAGGTGCACCCGATAGGCGGGTTGGCCTTGATGGGCGGCGAGCGTACGGGACAGACCTGGTGGCCCGGTCTTGGCAGGCGACCACCCACCATCGCGCCGTGCACCCACAGCGGGCAGGCAGGACGAGAGGCGTGCTGATGCTGATGCTGGGTTGGCGGGATGACTCCCGTGGTCAGAGGACCTGGACCTGCTGCCCGGCGTCTGAGCTCTGCCAGCGCCACCCTGCCCGCCGGCCCTCGACCACTGACAGGCTCGCGCCCTGCTAATGCAATCACACCACCCGACGCTGGGGGGCATTCTGGTTGGCTGTCTATCCGTCACTTCCAGCAGCTCGTCCAGGCACGGTTTTTAACGTGCTCCGATTCGCCGAGCAGACACCGCGCATGCGCTAATTCAAGGAAGGGCTGCCGCACTGCCGGTGCGATCGCACGCCAGCGGCTTGTCAGTCTGATTGGGCGAGCTGTCCGGTCACTTCCAGTAGCTCGTCTCCCGGAGGACGGCTTATGACATGCCCGGACTGCCGCCCACCTATCGCGCGTGCGCATGCTTCAAGAAGTCCGGGCGCACTGCCGGGTGCGGTCACGCAGCCAGCAGCTCGTCTTTACTGATCGACCATCTATCGGGTCACGTCCAGCAACTCACTCCCGAAGGATGGCGTATCGCGTGCCTGGACCCTAAAAGCGCCTATCTCCCGTGCGCCCAAGCAAGAAAGGCTGGCGCACTGCCGGCGCGATCACGCCGCCGGCGGCTCGTCTTTCTGGTTGAACACCCGCTCCATCACTTCCAGCAGCTCGTCTTCGGAGAACGGCTTGGTGATGTAGGCGCGGGCGCCCTGGCGCATGCCCCACATGCGGTCGGTGTCCTGGTCCTTGGTGGTCACCAGGATCACCGGGATGTGCTGGGTGGTGGGCTCGCGCTTGAGCGTGCGGGTGGCCTGGAACCCGTTGAGGTTGGGCATGACCACGTCCATCAGCACCAGGTCCGGCAGTGCCGACTTGGCCGCTTCCACGCCGGCGGCGCCGTCGGTGGCAGTGATGGTTTCGTGCCCCAACTTCTCGACGATGCGCTGAATCCCCAGCAGCTGCGACGGCGAGTCGTCGACAATCAGAATACGTGCCATGTGTTTCCCCTAGTGTGCGCGGCGAGTGTAGTGCGCCGGCCGCGCTTTCGGTAGCTGGTCGTGGCGTTTGCGGGGACCCGGAGAGCCTGGGTGCGATGGGCGTTGGCGGCCCGAAGCACATAGCCCTGTCGAGGCGATAGCGAAGAACGCAGCGCTTCGGGCCATCGACCGGCCAACGCCATGCCGGGCAGCGATCGCGACGCGATTCGCGGCCATTCAAAACACCACGCCGGCAACCCGCACCACCGGCCCTGCAGCCGGGCAATGCAGCGCGCGCTGACACATCAGCACGCGCTGCATCACAACACCCACTGCGTCAGATCGATTCGCCGAAGGCCTTGGCCAGCGTCCGATACGCCTTCTTCTGCGCCTCGTCGGTGGGCGCCGGGGCCAGGATTTCCAGCTCCACGATCTGGTCGCCCGGGGTGGCGCCCGGCAAGCCGCGGCCGCGCAGGCGCAACTTGCGCCCAGCCTCGGAATCGGCCGGCACCTTCAGCTCCACCGCACCGCCCAGCGTAGGCACGCTGATGGTGGTGCCCAGCGCGGCCTGCCACGGCATCACCTGCAGCGTGTACAGGATGTTGCGCCCATCCACTTCGAACTGCGGGTGCGCGGCGTGTTCAATTTCCAGCAGCAGGTTGCCGCCGCCGTTGCCCTGCCCGCTCAGGCGGATCACCTGGCCGGGCTGGATGCCCTTGGGCACGCGCACGTCCAGCTGCTTGCCGGTAATGGTGATGCGCACGCTGTCGCCGGAATACACCGCTTCCAGCGGCACCGCCAACTTGGCGCGGGTGTCGCCGCGGGTCTGTGCGCCCGGGCCGGCACCGGCGCCCGGGCCGCGTGGGCGGCCGCCGCGCTGGCCGGCAAACAGGCTTTCGAAGAAATCGCTGAAGCCGCCGCCGGCGCCGCCGTTGCCGAACACTTCCTCATAGTCGAAGCCCTGCCCGCCGTTGAAGTTGGGCGGGGTCTGGAACTCGTCGCCCGGGCGGTAGCCCTGCGCCTTGAGTTGGTCGTAGGCGGCGCGCTTTTGCGGGTCGCGCAGTGCCTCGTAGGCTTCGTTGATCGCCTTGAACTTGTCTTCCGCGCCAGCCTCCTTGCTGACATCGGGGTGATATTTGCGCGCAAGCCGGCGGTAGGCGGTCTTGATTTCCGCCTCGCCAGCGCTCGGTTCGACGCCCAGCGTCGCGTAGTAATCCTTGAATTCCATCCATCACCTCTGAAAAAAGAGCGGCCCGCAGCCGAGGCCACGAGCCAGTCATTCGCAGCCGGGCGGGCGACCGCGCCTATTCTACGGCGCGGCCGTCGCCGGGGAGCGAAGCCGCGCGGGCTCCGCTCCAGGTCCGCAGCGCTTACTGCACCGTGGTACCACCGCCGTCCTGGCCGCCACCGACCTGGATGCGGCGCGGCGTGGCCGCCGGGCGCTTGGGAATGCGGATTTCCAGCACCCCGTTACGGCCGTCGGCGGTGATGCCGTCGGCATCGGCACTGTCGGGCAATGCGAAGCGGCGGTGGAAGCTGCCGTAACGGCGCTCGATGCGCGAGAAGCGCTCGGTCTCGCTGCTGGACTCGCTCTTGCGCTCGCCCTTGATCGACAGGATGCCCTTGTCCATCTGCACCTCGATCTGGCTGGGGTCGATGCCCGGCAGGTCGGCATACAGCACGAACTGGTTGGCTTCTTCCTTGATGTCCACGCGCGGGACCCACTGCGCGGTGACAACGGCCGACTCGTCGGTATCGCCGCTTTGCTCGAAGAAGCGGTCGAACACTTGCTTGATCTCGTTCTGCAGGGCGTGGGTGGGCCACTGTGGGTAACGGACGATGTTCATGAAAGCCTCCAATGGTTGAGTGACGGGCGGGCCGCGCCGGTGCTCACCGGTGCAACCGGCCATGCGCGTCAGATAGGCGTGCGCGTGCGGATTTCAAGCGCGTTGACGCGCTTTTCCCCTTCGCCTTTCTAGACTTTGTTCAGCCACAGGAGCCCCACCCATGACCATCCAAGTTGGTGACCGTATTCCCGAGGTGGTGCTCAAGCACCTGCGCGAGGGCATCGAAGCGGTCGACACCCATACGTTGTTCACCGGGCGCAAGGTGGTGCTGTTCGCGGTACCGGGCGCCTTTACGCCGACCTGCTCGGCCAAGCACCTGCCCGGCTACGTGGAGCAGTTTGAAGCGTTCCGCAAACGCGGCATCGAGGTGCTGTGCACCGCGGTGAACGACCCCTTCGTGATGCAGGCCTGGGGCCGCAGCCAGCTGGTGCCCGACGGCCTGCACCTGGTGCCGGATGGAAACGCCGAACTGGCCCGTGCACTGGGGCTGGAGATCGACGCCAGCGGCTCGGGCATGGGCCTGCGCTCGCGCCGCTATGCGCTGTATGCCGACGATGGCGTGGTGAAGGCGTTGTTCGTCGAAGAGCCCGGCGAGTTCAAGGTGTCTGCCGCTGACTACGTGCTGCAGCATCTCCCCGATTGATGCATTGATTCCCCCGTCCACACAGAAGGAACCCGGCCAGCCATGTCTACACAGCCAGCCAACACCCCCGCCACCGGTCTTACCGATACCGCCACCCTGCGCGCCCGCGCACGCCAGAGCATCGAAGACGGTGCCATCACCGAGAGCTACCACGCCGATCGCGAGAAGGTGATCGAACTGCTCAACACCGCGCTTGCCACCGAATACGTGTGCACGCTGCGCTACTACCGCCACTACTTCATGGCCAAGGGCATGCTTGCCGACGCGGTGAAAGGCGAGTTCCTGGAGCACGCGCAGCAGGAACAGGCGCACGCGCACAAGCTTGCCGAACGCATCGTGCAGCTTGGCGGCGAACCGGACCTCAATCCGGACACGCTGACCAAGCGCTCGCACGCGGAATATAAGGAGGGCACCGACCTGCGCGACATGGTGCGCGAGAACCTGATTGCCGAGCGCATCGCCATCGACAGCTACCGCGAGATGATCGACTTCATCGGCGACAAGGACACCACCACCAAGCGCATCCTGGAAAGCATCCTGGCCCAGGAAGAAGAGCACGCCGACGAGTTCGCCGACATGCTGGAAGGCTGGATTGGCGAGTGAGTTTTGGCGTATCGGAGCTGATGCGCCGATAGCGTGCTTCACGTGATGCAGAGACAACAGGGCGCCTATGGCGCCCTGTTTTTTTTCCCGCATCGATGAACTTGTGGCCCGGCGTGGCTAACACGATGGGCAGCGCTTCTTGCATCGACCACACAGGCGACCATCATTCGTAGGAGCGCCCTTGGGCGCGATGGGCGTTACCGGGAAAGCCCATCGCGCCCAAGGGCGCTCCTACAAAAGCCGCGGCTGCGTCTGCAGATGCGTGCGGCGCTGGAAGAAACAGTTTTTGCTTTGGCCGTGGCGGATGACTGGATGGGCGAGGCTTCTTCCATCGGCCACACAAGCAGCCCTAATCTCGTAGGAGCGCCCTTGGGCGCGATAGGCGTTACCGGGAAAGCCCATCGCGCCCAAGCGCGCTCCTACAAAAGCGGTCGCTGCCTCTGTAGATGCATGCGGCGCTGGGAGAAACAGTTTGCTTTGGCCGTGGCGGATGACTGGATGGGCGAGGCTTCTTCCATCGGCCACACAAGCAACCCTAATCTCGCAGGAGCGCCCTTGGGCGCGATGAGCGTTACCGGGAAAGCCCATCGCGCCCAAGGGCGCTCCTACACACGCGCTGCCGCAACGCGTGCTCAACGCAAGACGCGAAAACGCACCTGGGTCCAGGCGCCGTCGCTGGCCATCGCGGTCAGGGTGTGCGTGCCCACTTCCGCAAAATCACGCTGGAATCCCTGGCGCCCGGCGGTCTGGGCAATCCAGCGGCCGTCCAGCAGCCAGTCGATGCGCGCTTCGCTGCCAAGCGCGCGCAATTGCAGGCGTACCGGGCGTGCGGTGTCGTTGGCGCGGGCCAGCGTGGCGCGATCGGTCAGGCCGTCGATGCGCAGCACGCCACCGCCGGTCATGCGGCCGTCGGGCAGGCAATCGGCGGCCAGTGGCGGCAGCTGTGCGGCGGCACGCTCGGCAGCGGTGAGCCAGGGTGATACCAGCGCCGGCCAGCGCGCCAGGCTGCGTGCGGCGCGCGGATGCGGCTGGGTGCATTCCTGCGAGAGCCGCTGGCCGCTGCGGGCGTCCACCTCGTACTGCAGTTGCCCGCTCTGCCACAGCCGCGCATCGCGTTCGGCGAAGGTGGGCGGCACCGCGCCGTCGAGTACGAAGGCCTCGTGGCGGCGCGCGCACAAGTTTGGCGGCGTCTGCGCGGCGGCAGTGCCCAGCGGCCAGCAGATCTCCAGCGCCTGCACGCTGGCCGGCATCGGCATCGGGGCGCTGTCGCCGGCCGCGCGCGGCAAGGCATCGATCACCTCGAACATCAGCGGTAGCGCGGTGACTGCGCCGTACTGCCCCGGCAACGGCGTGCCATCCGGTCGGCCGACCCACACACCGACCGTGTAGCGGCGCGTCCCGCCAATCGCCCAGGCATCGCGGTAGCCGTAGCTGGTGCCGGTCTTCCACGCCACGCCCGGGCGCGCGGTGGTGTCGAAGGTGCCGCTGGCATACCCGGGGCGCGGATTGCTTTGCAGGATCTCGCGCACGATCCACGCCGCGCCCGGCGACATCAGCCGCCGATCGATGCGCGGATCATCCGGCGTATAGCGCACATGCCCGGCAATGCCACCACGCTGCAGGGCCGCGAACGCACCCACCAACTCCTGCAACTGCGCACCGGTGCCGCCCAGGATCAAGGCCAGGTTCGGCGTGCTGCCATGTGCAAAGCGCAGCGCAATGCCGGCGTTGGACAAGCGCGCGGCAAAGCGCGCCGGGCCGATGCGATCCAGCAAATCCACGGCCGGCACGTTCAACGACAGCCGCAATGCCGTGGCTGCGGCCACCGGGCCGTTGAAGGCTGCATCGAAATTGCCGGGGCGATAATTGCCGAAGCTCTGCGGCGCATCCACCAGCAGGCTTTCCGAATGGATCACGCCATCGTCCAGCGCCATGCCATACAGGAAAGGCTTGAGCGTGGAACCGGGCGAGCGCCAGGCCTGCACCATGTCCACATGGCCCAACCGCTTGCGGTCGCCAAAGCTGGCCGAGCCCACGTATGCGCGCGCCTCCATGCTGGCGTTGTCCACCACCAGCAAAGCGGCCGAGGTGCGTTCGGGCAACTGCGAAAAATATGTGGCGACACGTTCTTCCAACGTGCGCTGCAGCTCCACGTCGAGCGTGGTGACGATGCGCGCGGCGCGTGGTTGCGCGCTGTGCAGGCGCTGCGCCAACAGCGCGGCATGCAACGGTGGTTTGAGTGAGCGCGTCACCACCGGTTCGATGCGGGCATCGTCCACCTGTGCGCGCGACCACACGCCCAGTTCCACCATGCGGTCGAGCACTTTGTCGCGCGCCCGTTGCGCCGCTTCCGGGTGGCGATCCGGGCGCAGCCGGCTCGGCGACTGCGGCAGCACCGCCAGCAACGCCGCTTCAGCCTGCGACAACGCGGTGGCCGGCTTGCCCAGATAGGCCCAGCTGGCCGCCTCCACACCCTCGATGGTGCCGCCGTACGGCGCGCGCTCCAGATACAGCGCCAGGATCTGCTGCTTGCTGAGGTGCGCTTCCAATTGCAGCGCGCGCAGCAACTGTTTGGCCTTGCCCCAGGGCGTGCGCGTGTGCGGGTCGAGAATGCGCGCCACCTGCATGGTGAGGGTGGAGCCACCGGAGACGATGCGCCCGCTGCCGATCCACTGCCCGCCCGCGCGCAACAGCCCCCACGGGTTCACACCCGGGTGGCGCCAGAACCAGCGGTCCTCGTAGTTCAACAGCGCCTGCAGGTACAGCGGCGACACGCTCTGCGGCGTGGCCGGGTAACGCCACACGCCTTGCGCGTCGGCAAATGCGCGCAGCGGCGTGCCATCGCGTGCGACCACCAGCGTGGAGGTGTCGCGCGACTTGGGCAGCGGTAGCGGAAAAGCCAGGTCCAGCACCAGCACGGCAGACAACAGTGCCACGGCGCTCCAGCGCAGCCACGTCAACCAGCGGCGGTGGCCGCGTTGGGCCACATCATCGGTGCCAGCGACGCGTTCCTGCGTCCTCTCGGTCCTTGCCTGCGCTTGCTGCTGTTCATCCATCCTGCGAAGCATGCAGGGCAAAACACATTTCGGCCACTCTTGCGCGCCGCGCATCGGGTGAGCAGCTCACGTGTGCACTCCTGAATGACGTAATGACGAACGCGCTAGCTTGCAACGTCCGCACGCAGCGAGCGAGACGGCGTTACAAACAGCCGCAGCAATCCCATCGCCAGGAATACGGCAGATAGCCGCAATGCCATGCCGAGCCAGCCACTGGCGGCCGAATCGGATACCGCAAAGACCGTCCAGGCCGCATTGAGCGAGACATGCAGCACCCAGCCGCTCCAGATCGTGTAACCGTCCTGCGCGTCCACAATGGCAAACTGCAGCGCGCCGATGCCGGTGATGGCGAAGATCAATAAGGCGTCGCCGCCTCCGCCGCCTGCCCCGAGCCAATGCACGCCGCCGAACACAACCGCCTGCACCAGCGCGGCGATCGCTGGACGCCAGGCCAGCGCGCGGCAGGCAAAGACGAAGCCGAAACCACGAAAGACGATTTCTTCGGCCAACGGAAACAGCAGCGCCAGCCACAGCAGGCCAAGCAGATCGCCGGTGCCGACCGAGGTGGATTGCGTCCACAGTCCAAGCCAGCACAGCAGTGTGGCCAACAGGGTCAGCGCCGGGCCGCGTAAACCGTTCCAACGCAGGCCCAGACGCGCTGCGATCTCGCCTGGCGTACCAGGACGCAGCAAGGCAGCTGCGACCAACACGACCACCACGCTGAGCAGATTGTCGGCAATCCCGCCGCCATAGGGCACGGGAATTTTCGGGATGGGCAAACCAACCGCCTTGGCCACGTCGCGCACCTGCAGCGCGATCAGCAGCACCACCAACCAGACGACATGCGGACTGAATTTGCGCTGGCGTGTATCGAGCGGCATGCAGACATCCTTGCGTGCAAACAACGCCTGACTATAGCGGCGGCGGCAGGGTCCCCGCAGTGCCATGGATCATGCTATGAGGCGACAGTGCGCATCCGTCGCAAGCCCGCTGCGTGCAGCGAGGTAACGCGGCGCTCAACGCGTCTCCAGCGTCGCGCGATAGCGCAGCAAAGCTTCCGGCGCATCGGTCTGGATGATGGAGATGTCGTCGCGATGCATGCGGCCCCAGACCTTGTCCGGGTCGCGCTCGGCATCGGCATCGCCGCCGTAGCCGGCGATAAAGCCTTCCCACAACGAATTGACCATCAGCCGCACGTTGTGCGCCTTGCTCACCGCCACCAGGGCCGGCAATTGCGATGCGGCCATCTTGGGCAGCTCGAACGCCATCGGGACCGCATTGCGGGTTTGTGCAGTGGCGATCGCGGCCAGATCGGCCGTGCCATGCGCATTGATCAGGATCGGGAAGAAGTACACGCGGTCGAACGGCTGCATCGCTGCCAGCGGCGGCGAGGCGATGCCGGCTTCGGCCTTGACGATCACCTGGTGCTGCATGCCCGCGCGCGTGACCGCGTCGACCACCTGCACGTAGATCGCATCCTTGACGTCGAGATTGAGCAGGATGTGGCCCTTGGCGGCGGCCAGCATCTGCTCCAGCGTGACCACGCGCTGATCGGTGAGCGGCGCCTGTGCCCCACCCTCGTCGGTGCGCAACCCCAGCTTCTGCAGATCTGCCAGCGTGAGCTCGGACAGCTTGCCGGTGCCATCAGTGGTGCGGTCCACGGTGGCGTCGTGCAGCATCACCAGCGTGCCGTCTGCGGCGCGGCGCACGTCGGTTTCCATCACGTCCGCGCCGATGGCAATACAACGCTGCAAGGCTGCCAGCGAATTCTCCGGCGCGGTGTCGTTGAATCCATGGTCGGGCGCCGCGGCGTGGCAGCCGCGATGCGCCACCACCACGATGCCGCCGTCGGGATTGGTCAGCCGTGCCTGGATTGCGGCAACCCCCACCGGCGCGGCAGTCGCATCGGCGGCAATGGCTGCGCACAGCAGCGCGGCAAAAGAAGCAACAGACTGCAAGGTCATAGTACGGCTCCGCTTGAATGCGTGGGCAACGCGACGCATCCGCCAGGCGGCTGCATCGCGTTGCATGTGCTTGGATGGCCGCTCACCGCGCGGCCGTGGTTGTTTACAGCGAGGGCGTAAAGCGCAGGCCCACCCAATAGGTGCTGGGCACCGAGTAACTGTCCTTGAGCAGGTTCTGCCCCGGGCCGGTCACGCTGCTGATGCGGCTGTGGGTGAGGTTGCTGACCTGGCCGATCAGGCTGAGCTGCTTGCTGACCGCATACGTCGCGGTGAAATCCAGCTGCGAACGCGGCGACCAGTACAGATCCTGCCAGTCGATGTTGCTGACGATCGCACGCAAGGCCTTGCCCTGCCGGTTGTAGGCGGCGCGCAATTCCAGGCCGCCGGTGTTGTAAAACAGCGTGGCGTTGGCGGTGTAGTCCGGCTGGCCGACCAGGTTGTCGAGCTTGCGCTCGCGCTGGCTGACGGTGCTGCCGCTGCCGACGCTATACGGCACGTCCAGGCTGCCATCGAGCAGCGCAAAGTTCGCACTGAAGCCCACGCCGCTGAGCCACGGTGCAATCGGCGCCAGCGTGTTGACGATGCCGTTGAATTCCACGCCACGGATGCGCGCCTTGGCTGCGTTGGCCGGCGTACTGATCAACGCATTGGCGTAGGTGGTGCCATCGAAGGTGAAGCTATCGGTGCGCGAGAGCGTAAAGATCTCGTCCTGGATGCGCTTGTCGAACACGGCGGTGGAGGCGAAGGCGTCGAAGTCGCCCGGCAGCCGCCATTCCAGCGACAGATCCAGGTTGTTGGACACGCGCGGCTTGATGTCGGGGTTGCCGATGGTGACGGTGACGCCCTGCGCGTTTGGGTTGCCGGCGTCGGTCGTGTTGACGAAGCCGATCGAGGTGCGCGCCGCATACGCATCGTACGGCGGGCGGCCAAGTGTGCGGCTGGCGCCCACGCGCAGGTCCAGTGCGTCGGTCAGGTGGTAGGTCATGATCGCCGAAGGCAGCAGATAGTCGTAATCCGCATTGGTGGGGTTATCGACATACACGTAGCGGTTGCTGGCGGTGTCCAGCTGGCGCTGGCGGCCCACGGTGTTGAGCTTGGTGCTGTCCAAGTGCAGGCCGGCCTGCACGTTGAGACGCTCACTGCGGTAACTCACCAACCCGTAGCTGCCGAAGGTCTTTTCGGTATGTGTGAAGTTGTCCTGGTTGCTGAAAGCCTGCTGGTCGGTGCTGTTGAACGCGCTCAGCGGCGTTGCTGCCAGCACGCGGTTGGCCTTGTCCGGATCAATGGTCAGCAGATTCAAACCCGCGTAGCGCATCGGCGCCCTGCCCACGTAGCGCATCGGCGCCCTGCCCGCGCCGGCGACATCGGCCAGGCCGAACGTCGGTGCGCTGGTGTTGGGCTGGTACTCCACGCGAAAGATGTCGTAAGAGGGCTTGTCGGTGGTGTATGAAACGCCCGCGGCAAACCCGATGCCCTGATCGCTTTCGCCTTGATTGAAGCCGTAATCAAGCCGCCCGGTGAGAATGCGATCGGCGGCGGTGCGCTTGTAGTCGGGCCGCCAGTACGACAGGCTGTAGTTATCCAGATTGTTGTAGGCCTGCGGCGACACCCCGAAGCGCTGATCGAAGCCGGAGGTGTCGTAATTGAACGCATAGTTGGGTGTGGCATTGACGGTCACGCCGCTACCGGTCTGCCCCACTGATACCGCTGCCGGCCGAATGATGCCGGTGGCGTACTTGATCATGCGGATCGGCTCGTCGTAGGTCGCATCCGACCACGAACCCCGTGCAGAAAACTGCTGCCGATCGGTGGGCCGCCAGATGCTGCCCAGCTGCGCCACCTTGGTGCGCGTGGTGACGATCTGGTTGGAGTACCCCACCTCGATATCGCCGCCGGGATAGCTGCCCGAGGTCGCGGTCTGGTTGAACACCTGGCCACGGTTGCGCGGGTCGATGATGACCTCGTTGCGCTCCATGTCGTCCTTGAAATAGTAGTAGCCGGCCATGGCGTAGGCCTCGAAGGCCGCACTCGGGCGCGCTTCAAACTTGCCGGTGACGCCATAGCGGTCGCGCTGGTTCTGCACGTACCAGTACTTGTCCTGCTGCGGCACTGCCCAGCCATTGCCGAGATTGGCGCCGGTCTGCAGCACACCGTTGTTGTCGTAGAACCCGTAATGCACCGTGTCGGTGGTCATATGGGTTTCGGTATAGCTACTGAGCGTCTGGTAGTTGGCCGACAGCGTGAAGCCGTATTGCTGCTCGCTGCCGAAGGTGCGGCTGCCGGTGGCATTCAAGCGATACCCGGGGTCGTCCTGGTCGCGCGGCTTGCCCACATCGTTGGCGTGGCCTAGTGCGGCTTCGGCGCTGAAGAACGGCTTGCCGCCGTTCTCGAACGCGCTGCGGGTCTTGAGGTTGATCGCACCGCCGGTGGCATTGGGATCAAGGTCAGCGGTGAACGTCTTGACCACCTGCAACTCACTGACCATCGACGCCGGCAGCAGATCCAGACGCACGCCGCGGGTGATCGAGCCAAGCGTGCCATTGGGCGTGCCGGGCGAGGCGATGGTGAGCCCATCGATGGTGACGTTGTTGTACGACGGCCCCAGGCCACGCAACACCGGCGTGGCGGCTTCATCGCGCGGATGCTCGTTGTCGGTGGCAGGCAACACGGATAAGCCAGGCACACGGCGCAGCGCTTCGACGATGGTGCTGTCGGGCAAGGCCCGCACGTCGGTCGCACTGATCACATCGGTGATGTTGGTCGCCGCGCGCTTGCTTTCCACCGCCGCCGCGTTGGCACGCCGCACACCGGTGACCTGCATGGCATCGAGGGTTTGCACGCCTGTGGTGGCACTGGAACTGGCACTGGGACTGGCACTGGCGACTTTGCCTGTGCCTGTGTCTGAAGCTGCACCTGCACCTGCACCTGCACCTGCACCTGTCGCTGTCGCTGTAGTAGCGGTAGCTGTAGCAGACGTAGCGGTAGCGGGGAGATCTTGATTCGATGCCTCGCTTGATGTCTGGGAAGCATTCGCCGCCGCGGCTGGCGTTTCCGCATCACCGGCATCACCGCTTGCATCTGCAGGCGTCGCCGCGGGCGAGATCGGCGAGCGTTGCCCCGCAGCATTTGAAGCGTCGAGGGCCTGCGCCTGCACGCCCGACGAACAGGCCGCGATGGCAAGGGCAAGAACAGAGAGGTGCACACGGTACGAATCGGAGCGCTGCATGGAATCCCGGAAATCGCGCGGCAAGGGCGCCGCGTCTGTGCGAAAGCACGCCACCGTAGGCAGCCAGGATGACCTTTGCGTGTCGCGCACATAGCACCAAAAAGACAATGCGAACACCTGTCGCGCAATGCGAAGAACCGTAGGAGCGCGCTTGCGCGCGATGGGGCTTTCCCGTGAACGCCTCATCGCGCGCAAGCGCGCTCCTACCGGGGCCCCGTAGATCATGGACAACGGATTTACCCCTTCGCAGCGCCAGTGCCTACGTGAGGTGCTTCGTTCAACCACAGCTGGACGCAAACCCAACGTAGGAGCGCGCTTGCGCGCGATGGGCCTTTACCGGGAACGCCTCATCGCGCGCAAGCGCGCTCCTACCGGGGCCTCGTAGATCATGGACAACGGAATTACCCCTTTGCCGCACTGCCGCCACGAGATGTATCTCGTTTAACCACAGGACGACGCAACCCAAACGTAGGAGCGCGCTTGCGCGCGATGGGGGCTTTCCCAGGAACGCCTCATCGCGCGCAAGCGCGCTCCTACAAGGGCATCGCAGATCATGGATGACGGATTCAACCCTTCGCAGCGCCACCGCCATGAGAGGTGTCTCGTTCAACCACGGCTGGACGCAAACCCAACGTAGGAGCGCGCTCGCGCGCGAGAAGCTCTCCCGACAACGCCCGCCGCCCAAGCGCGCACTCCGGCGCGGAGTCCGCTGACCCCAATCCAGGGATTGCGCCAATGCAGCCCATCGACCAGGCACGTCAATCTGTTGGCATGACTGATCCCACTTCGTCCGGACATCGCGCCCTTCGCCGCGGCCGCCATTCGCTTGCGGGGCATTGCTACCTGCTCACCACGACAACCCACCAGCGGCAGCGCCTGTTCGACGATCCTCGCCTGGCTGCAAGCGCGTGTGGCGCATTTACCAAAGCAGCGCCCGCAGATGCCACCTTGCTTGCCTGGGTATTGATGCCGGATCACGTTCACTGGCTGCTGCAGTTGGGCCATCACACGCCGCTGGCGCGGGCTGTGGCGTGTCTGAAGGCTGCGAGCAGGCGTGCGGTCAACACGCAGCGTGCTGTGCAGGCGCCCGTCTGGGCTCGCGCCTATCACGACCATGCCGTACGTCATGACGCGGATCTGCGTGCGGTTGCACGTTATGTCATCGCCAACCCATTGCGTGCCGGGTTGGTGCAGCGCATTGGGAAGTATCCGTTCTGGGATGCGATCTGGCTGACGTAGAGGCGTGCCTGCGTGGTGAGGCACTCCCGGGAACGTTCCATCGCGCGCAAGCGCGCTCCTACGGTGATTGCGCACGGCTGTACGACCGTGATCGTGGCCTGGCTGGCACCTCCGTTCTGGAACGCGGTCTTATTGGCTTAGAAGCGAGCAGGCGCGCGGTGGAGTTTCCCCCGGGAACGCCTCATCGCGCGCGAGCGCGCTCCTACAGTGATCACTACGGCTGTGCCGCTGATCTTGGACTCGTTGGAACTACGTTTGGAACGCGGTCTTATTGGCCTGGAAGCGAGCAGGCGCGCGGAGAGGCATTCCCAGGGAAGCCTTACCGCGCGCAAGCGCGCTCCGACCGTGATGCCTTACGGCTGCACCACCGTGATCGTGGCCGGGTTGGTGCGGCCGACACCGCGCAGGTCCGGGCGGTACATGTCTTCCACCAGCGAGGGCGGCACGGTGTAGGTGCCCGGGGTGACGGCGCGCACCAGGTAGAACACCTGCGCCTTGCTGCCCGAAGACAACGACAGCGCGGCCACGTAGCGGTCGTCGCGGAATTCTTCGTGCTTGACGTCGGCGGCGCTCGAACGTTCGCTGATGCCGATGCCGTCCACCACCACGTCGGCCCACTGTTTGGCATCGCCCAGGTTGAAGTTCTCGATCTCCAGGCCGGCCGGCAGCAGGTCGGTGAGCAAGGCGTCGCGCATGCTGGTGTTGGCGGTGATGGTGACGCGCACGATCAACGCCTCGCCTTCCTTGAGCGCACGCGGCGTCCACGGCTTGCCGTCGGTGGTGTACCACGTGCGTTCCACACTGAGATGGCGGGTGTCCGCTTCCGGTGCGCTGCGCGGGATGCCGGCCACTTCCAGGCTGGCGTACATCGGCGCCTCGCCTTGCGGGACGAACTGCACGCCACGCGCCAGCGCGGCGCTGTCGAAGCTACGGCCAAACAGGCGTGCCGGCGCGATCTCCTGCGCCTCCCCACCCACCGTCAACGTGCCCGACACCGTCTTGCCCTGCGCCACCATCAGCGCCTTGCCCAGCCGCGCCAGCGCAACCTGCTCCTGCGTACTCAGCCACAGCGAACCACCACCGCGGCGCGCGTCCAGCGCCTGGCCCAGCGTCACCGCGCGGGTGTCGTACTCCGGCGAGGACAAGCCACGTTCGTGCAGCAGCGCCATCATCAATGCATCGTCGCGGATCGCGCTGCCGTAGTCGCCGAAGTACGGCGGCCGGTCTGCACTGTTCTTGGCGAAGCCGGCCTTGATCGCTGCCTGGCCACGCTTGGTATCGCCCTGCAGCGACAGCGCCGCGCCCAGATGCACCAGCGACAACCCGGTCAGCGCCTTGTCGCGCTGGTTGTCGTACAGCGCGCGCAGCGTGCCCAGCGGTGCACGGTTCACGCGCGCCAGCACATAGCCGGACCACGCCTGGTTGGCGAACTTGAGGTTGTCGCGGCGGTCCTGGCCGTAGAACTCGTTACCGCCGGAGAGCAGATCCTCGCTGAGGCGATTGAGCGCCTTCTGCAGCACGTTATCGGGCACCGCAAATCCGGCGTCCTTGGCATCGAGCAGGAACTCGGCGATGTACGGGGTCAGGCCCGGATTGACGTAACCATCGTCGCCCCACATCGAGAAATGCCCGCTGGCAATCTGCATCGAGGCCAGCCGGCCGAACGCGCCTTCCATGCGCTCGCGGCGGGTGGCCGCATCCAGCCCCTTGGTGCCCAGCGCCCTGGCCGTGGCCTCGTCCAGCAGCAAGGCCGCATAGCCCTTGCTGGTGGTCTGCTCGGCGCAGCCGTACGGATAGTTCAACGCATCCTGCAGCGCACTGGCGAACGGAATCGGCGGCAGCGGGCTGACCAGCATGCGCGCGGTCACCGAGCCGGCCATCAGGCCCTCGGTCAGGCCCGCATCCATGCTCACCGGTGCCAATGGATCCAGCACACGCGTCTGCGTGCGCAGCACCTGCGGCCAACCGGCACGCACCGGCAGGTCGTAGCTGCGGTCGGCCTTGAAGCCGTTGCCGTCCACACGCACGCGCACCTTGGCAACGCTATAGCCTTCGGTGGCGGTGAGCGGAAAGCTCAGCGTCTGCTTGCCATCGGTGGCCAGCTTGACGCTGCGCGCCGCCTCGGCAATGGCCAGTGGGCCGATGCCGTCCACGCGCACGTTGAACTCGCCCGGCTTGCCGGTGAAGTTCTGCACGTCCACCGTCACCGTGCTGCGGTCGCCCGGCGCCATCACGCGCGGCATGCTGGCTTCGGCCAAGATCGGCGCACGCACGATGGTTTCCATGTCGCGGTTGCCGTAGCGCGTGTCCGAGTACACCAGTGCCGAGACACGCAGCGTGCCGTTGAAATCCGGCACTGGCAGCTGCACGCGTGCATTGCCCTTGGCATCGAGTTTCACCGAGCCGGAGAACAGGTCCACCGTCTGCACGCGTGCGGTCGGGCGCTTGGCCTGTGGCAGCGCTTCCAGGGCCATGTCGCCGCCGAACTTGAGCTTGCCGCTGGCGCCTTCGAAACTTTCGATCACCCGTCCGTAGATGTCGTAGGCATCGGTGCCCAGCCGGCGCTGCGCGAAGAACTGCGCGTTGGCATCGGGCACCGGGAAGCGGGTGATGTTGAGAATGCCCACGTCCACCGCCGAGATGGTGACGTGCGCGGCCTTGCCAGCCAGCTCCGGCACACTCACGGTCACCGGCAACGGTTGTTCGGGGCGCATCTGATTGGGTGCAGACAGACCCACCGCCACGCGCCGCGCCTTGCGGTCCATCGGCACGAACGCCACGCCCACCGCGCGTGCCGGAGTGATCTTGCTCGGCGCGCTGCCGCCGCGGAACACCAGCGCGGTCACGTACACGTCATGCCGTTCCCAGGCCTCGGTGACCGGAATCTCGAAGGTGCTGCCCGGCTTGACGTCGATGTCCTGCACGTACAGCAGCTTGTCGCTTTCCACCAGCAACACACCCTTGCCGGCATGCGGCGGGGTTAGCGTGACCTTGAGCGTGTCGCCGGCGCGGTAGCCGGTCTTGTCCAGCGCCAGCTTGACCTTGTCCGGGCGCGCGTCCAGTCCGCGGTTTTCGTCATTCCAGCTCCAGCCGGCGCGGAACGGGTAGCGCGTGGTCAGGCCGGTGGCCGGGTCGAACACGTCCAGGCGGTACTCACCCCACTCCACCGGGAAATCGAGCTTGGCATTGCCGCTGCCGACGTCGATCGTGCGGGTGTCCTTGTTCTCGAAGCGGCGGGTGAAGTCGTAATCCCAATGGTCGTCGGTGTAGTTCCAGTGGTAGTCGCGCAGTTCGCGCACCAGTGTGGCCTTGAGCCCCTTGGCCGGCTGCGGCTTGCCCTCGGCATCCACGCGGGTGATCTCGAAGCGTGCGTTGCTGTTGGCATCGGCGCCGTCGGTGTCATCGAACAACGGGCGCACGCCGACCAGCGCCTTGGCTGGCCACAGCACGCGCTTGATGGTGCGGGTCACGGTGCGCCCGCCGGTCTCGTACACACTGCCCGACACCACTGCGGCAATGGTGCTGACCGGCTTGGCTTCGTCCGGCAGGGCGATGTCTTCGCGCAACACGCCATCGCCGCCGAACTCGGTGTCGATCACGTCCTTGGCTTCGCGCGGCAGCTCCAGCGTGGGGTCGCCGAAGAACCAGCCCGGCAACGACTCCAGCGGATGCTGCTCCACGCTCACCGCCAGCTTGGCGGTGAAGCGGTTGCCATCGGCCGGCGCGCCGTACAGATACGCGGCATTGGCGATCAGGGTGAAGGGCTTGCCGGCGCTCAAGGTCTTTTGCGCGGCGTCCAGGTCCAGCTTCATGCGTTCGGGCAGGAACTCTTCCACGCGCACGGTCATGCCCTGCACGGCGTCCTTGCTGCCCGGGTCGGTGCGGAATTCCACCTGCCAGCGGCCAGTCGGCGCATCGGCGGGAATCTGCTGGGTGAATTCGAAATAGCCCTGCTCGCCCGGCTGCAGCTTGGTTTCGCGGAAGGTCTTGCCGTCGGGCTGCTTGAGCCGCAGGAACACCGGCTGGCCGCCCTTGGTCGGCCCGCTCGTGGGCTTGCCATCGTTGTCGCGCAGGATCGCCGACACGCGCATGGTCTCGCCGGGGCGATACAGGTCGCGGCCGGCCCAGGCGAACACGTCGAACCAGGCGCCTTCGCGCCCGGCCACGGCAAATTCGCTCAGATCCAGCGCCGGCTGGTTGAACGGCAGCATCGAAATATCGGTCTTGCTGCGCGCCACCAGCACGTGGCTGGCGTCGAGTGTGTAGTTGAGCAACGCATTGCCGTTGGCGTCGGTGCTGCCCTTGAGGAACAGCTCGCCCTTGGCATCGAGGATGCGCAGTTCCACATTCTTGGCCGGCTCACCGCTCTGCAGCGAGGCGGTGTGCACGAACAGCTTGTCCTTGTAGGCGCGCGTGTGCAGGCCGATGTCGCTGACGGTGAAGAAAGCGGTGTCGAATTCGTTTTCGAAGGTGCCGGCGCGCTTCATCACCGCGAAATACAGGCCCGGCTCCTGCAGCTCCGTGATGTCCTGCGTGGGCAGGTAGGTCAGCACACGCTCGTTCTGCTTGCCGCCCAGGATGAAGCGGTTGACGTAGATCGGGTCGGCCAGTTTGGACAGCGGTGCGTTCTCGCTGTATTCGTTTTCCAGGTCCCAGCTGCCGCGTCGGCCGCCGCGCTGGAACTGGTGGAAGAACGCCGGCAGCGACTTCTCGCGCACGCGCAAAAATTCCACATCCACTTCCGGCACGTTCACCGACACCACGGGCAGGCCGCGGCTTTCGCGCGCCGGCAGCACGCTGCCTTGCGAGGCGAAGCCGGCCACCGGCTTCAGCTCACCGGTGTAGACCTTCTGCTTGAGGGGTTTACCCAGGCGGCTGCCATCGGCGGCGAGCAGGTTGGCGGCGATCAGGACGGTATAGTCCTTGGCCGCTTCCACGTACGGGTAGCGCAGCGTCTTGCCGTCGTCGGACAGCGACCAGCTGCTGTCGCCGTTGCCGACCTTTTCCTCGAAGCGCACCAGCGCATCGAAGTCCTGCGTGCCCACCAGCGGCCGCGAGAACTCCAGCGCCAGCGACAGGCCGTCACTGGTCTGGTCGGGGTAGGCGCGCGCCAGGCCAAAGCCGGTGATACCCTGCTTGTCGACCTTGATCGCCTCGCCGCTGGCAGTGGGCAGCTGGCCGCTTTCGTTGCGCTTGCACGCCACGCTCCCCAGCGCCGCCGTCAGCAACACCACCCACAGCAGCATCCGCCGCACGCCCGACGACGTCATCCCTGATTCCTGCCTGTCCATTCGCGCTACCCCATGACTGAGGCGGCAAGTATAGCGACGTGCTTCACGCCGCCGATGTCCGATATGTGGCCGGTCGCGGACTTGCCGATGGGCGGTGAGCGTGCGCTGCGGTAGATGCGTGGCGATGGCAACGGCGCGTCCGACCCGCGGACGCAGTGGCTTTTTAGCCGCACGTTTTAGATGCAGTCAAAAGCCTGGTTGGTCGTGGGCGCGGTGCCCCCGCCGCTAGCGTGACCCGCCGCGAATCCGTCCATGGAGGCTCAGTAGCGGCATCCATGCCGCTACATGGCCCCGCAATCGGCGAGGACACCGCACCGGAGTCTGAGTCGGTTGCGTTGTAGAAAACATGCACACCGACATTCTCGACCGGATCGCCGTGTGGACAACCAGCTCCACAACGCAACGACATCAACGGCAGCGTCTACAAAGCAACCGGCTCACTGTCTAGCGCGGCGCCCTCGCCGATTGCGGGACCGTTGGCGGCATGGATGCCGCCATCGAGCCCCCAGGGACGGGTTCACGGCGTGTCCCGCGAGCGGTGGGGCGCCGCGCACCCGGCCAACCAGCCTGTGGCTGCGTCCGACAAAGTGCGGCCAACAAAACCACTGCGCTGACCGCCAGGCTGGCGTTCGCCACGACAGGTGGTGACAGCGGCGCGGAGGAACCGGAGTGTACGGGGGTACATGCCGATTCCGAGCACCGGCCGCGCCCGCCTGGCGGCTGCGCAGTCGTTTTGATAGCTGCTCTTAGTGCGACTGCAACAACGTGCGCATGTACATATCGATCAACGCCGGCTTGTCCGCGCGCAGGCAAGCCTGCACGTTCGGCGTGCCGGTGCCTTCGCGCGTGTACCCCTGCGCATCGACTTCCAGATGCAATGGCGTGGTCGGGCATAGCTGCGGTTGCAGCAGCCAGGCCACCGGCACCACGTCGAACAACGTTGGCGTGGCGCTGGCCCAGGGCTGGTCGGTATTGCGCCACTGGTAGTACAGCTGGGTGAGTGCATCGGTCAGGCCATCGCCCTGTGCAAACAGGGCCACGCGCTCGGGTTCTTCCAGCGTGATCTGGGTGGCGTCCAGCGGTAGCAGCACGATCGGCACGCCAGCGGCGAACACCCGTTGTGCGGCGGGTACATCGGCCAGCAGGTTGTACTCCGGCGCCGGTGCGCTGGCCGGGCGGTACGCCGACTTGCCGTAGCCCACCCGCACCGAGCCGCCCATCGCCACGATGCGCTTGAGCTTGGCAAACCCTGCCGGGTCGCGCTGCTGTGCACGTGCCGCATCGGTCATCGGCCCCAGCACCAGCAAGGTCACCTCGCCGGGATGCAGGCGCGCCTGCTGCAGGATCATCGCCGCCGCATCCGGCAGCTTGCCTGGTAGCTGCCCCTTGGCCGCCCAACGCGCCTGGCTGAAGGGAATCGTGCTGGTGGTGCGCTCGCCCACCGCCAACGGAATCTCGCTGCCTCCGGCCTGCTGCAACAGCCGCTGCAGCAACTGCGCGCGCAGCGTGGTATCGCCCCAGGCCGAGGCGATGCCCCGCACCTGCAGTTGCGGGCTGCGCAGCAGCAGGCCCAGCGCGAAGGCGTCGTCGATGTCATCGCCGATATCGGTGGACACCACCACGCGCTCGGCCGCGGCGATGGCCGGCACTGTCTGCGCCCGCGCCGCCGCTGCCTGCACACCGCTGCACGCCAGCATCCCGCACAGGCCCACCGCTATCAGCCACCTGGTTGCCCACCGTTGTCGCATCACCGCACTCCACCACAAAAAAAACCGCCGGCATGATAGCCGGCGGTCTGGATCGCTTACCTCACACCGGCCATCAGAAATTGGCGCGGAACTGTGCACCGACGATGCGTGGGTCGTTGATGAAACCGGTGAGGTTGTTGAAGTCGATCGCACCGGTGGCGCGGATCTGGTTGGTGCAGTTGCGGCAGAACACCGACAGCTCGTACGCACCGGCGCCCCAGTTGTAGCCGATCTTCGCGCCACCTTCGACCAACGGCTGGCCAACGAACTCACGCGAGTCGTACAGGAAGAAGTTCACTTCGCTGCGGTAGGACCAGTCGGTGTAGAAGAACAGCTCGCCGTCATCGCCCATCGGGATGCCGTAGCGCAGCGTGGCGTTGGCCATCCACTTCGATGCCTGCGGCAGCGCATTGCCATCGATGATCGCGTTGCCGGCGGCGTTGAGCGGGTCGGTTACGGTGCAGGTGCGGCACACGCCCACCGACAGGGTCGGGTCTTCGATGCGGGTCCAGTTGTAGGCACCGCCGGCGGTCACACGCAGGTTCTGGGTGATCAGCGCTTCGAAGTCGAATTCGGCACCGCGTGCCTTGGTCTTGTCGGCGTTGAGCAGGCGCACATCGTTGGAGGCGCCGCCCACTGCGGTGAGCTGCTGGTTCTTCACCCGGAAGTCGTAGACGTCGAAGCTGATGCGGGCGCGGTTGTCGAACAGGTCGGACTTGATGCCGATCTCGAACGAATCCACCGTCTCCGGCTCGGCCACGGTCAGCGGTGCGGTGCCCGAAGGCACACCAAAGCTGGCGCCGCGGAAACCGCGTGCGGCACGTGCATAGACGTTGACCGCATCGTTGATGGCGAAGGTCGCCGCCACATCGCCGGTGACCTTGGAGTTGTCGGTCTCGCCGCTGGAGGGTTCCACCAGCGTGACGCGGTCCAGCGCCAGCACGTCGAAGGTCTTCTTGTCGTAGGTGTAGCGGATGCCGGAGCGCAGGTTCAGGCGGTCGGTGGCGGCATAGTTCAACGAGCCGAACGCTGCCCACGAGGTATTGCGCTGACGGGTCAGCTGGTAGCTGGCCAAATCGCCGCCGCTGAAGGTGTTGTAGGTGTAGTTCTCGCCTTCCACATCGTCATGGAAGTAGTACAGGCCGGCCTGCCAGTTGAGCGGGCCCGCGTACTGCGATTCGGCACGCAGCTCCTGGCTGTACTGGTCCAGGCTCTTGATGCCGCCGGCGGTTTCCACCGGGAACGGGATCGGGCCGGGGCCGGACGGCGGCGCGAACACTGCGCCGAAGCCGCCGTCGATATCGCCGCGGCTGTAGTACTTGCCGATGCCTTCATAGGCGGTGATCGAGTGCAGCGCGATGTCGCCCAGGTCCCAGCTCAGATTGGCGCTGCCGCCGTAGGTCTGCAGTTCCTGGTTGTTGGCGCCATCGATGGAGGCGCGCTCCGGGTCGAAGCCATCCACCAGCTGGTTGGTGCCGGGCTGGAAGATGTTGGCGCGAAACAGACGCGCGGTGCCGTCCAGGTGGCGGGCGTGCGCGTTGAACAGCGCACTGAACGTGTCGCTGCCCTGGTACAGCAGCTGCAGGCGCACGGCCGAGTCGGTATAGCCTTCCAGATCGCGGCCGTCGCGGTTTTCCACCCAGTCGTCGCGGCGTTGGCCCAGCGTGGACAGACGCGCCGCCCAATGCTCGCCCATGGCGATGCTCAGGCCGCTTTCCAGGGTCATGGTGCCGTAGGTGCCATAGGACAGGCTGGCGTAGCCGTCATTGGCGCCGATGGTCGGCTTGACCGAATTGAACTTGACCACGCCGGCCGGCGTGTTGCGGCCGAACAGCGTGCCCTGCGGGCCGCGCAGCACTTCCAGGCCTTCCAGATCGAAGATCGGGAAGCCCTTGAGGAAAGCGTTTTCCTGCACCACGTCGTCGTACACCAACGACACCGGCTGCGAGGCGTAGGTGTTGAAGTCGGTGTTGCCGTAGCCGCGGATATACACGCGCGGGAACACACGGCCGTTGGAGGATTCGATATTCAGGCTGGGCGCCTTGCCGGCCAGCACCCGGATGTCCGAGCCGCTGGTGGAGATCGCATCCAGGAATTCCGGACGCAACACGCTGGCGGACACTGGCACGTCCTTGGAGTCTTCCGAGCGGCGCTCCACCGTGACCTTGACCGCGTCCAGACGCGCAATGCCGTCATCGCTGGGCGCCTGCTGGGCCGCGGCGTAGAACGGAAGAAGGGAAGCGACGGCAACGGCGAGCGCGCTGACCTGAAGCGACCGGCTGGCTGACATGGGAGGACTCCGGATTCTGGTGACGGGGCGGCCTGGCTTTCATGCCGCGTTGCAACAGAATTAACATGATTTACACAAATATGGCAGGACGCGTGCGAAAAAGTTTTCGGAATTCGAAAGTGCGTTCTAATTAATGCAACAGGGGCGTGCAATTTACGCACTACAGCCCTCGTTGGCGGCAGCGGGACGACACAGCCGCCGCCGCCCCGGATCAGCGCAACGACGCGGATTTCCGGCCTGTTTTGCTGCGCCGATTATCCGATCCCGGCAGCATCAGCCGGCACCCGTACCCACCCTTCCATCAGCACGCGCGCACTGCGGCTCATCAATGCTTTGGTGACCTGCCACTGCCCACCCACCTGGGTGGCCTCGGCGCCCACGCGCAGGGTGCCGGAGGGGTGGCCGAAGCGCACCGCCGAGCGCGCCGCACCGCCGGCGGCCAGATTGACCAGGGTGCCCGGCACAGCGGCGGCGGTGCCGATCGCCACCGCGGCGGTCCCCATCATGGCGTGGTGCAATTTGCCCATCGACATCGCGCGCACCAGCAGATCGACCTCGGCCGCATGCACCGGCTTGCCGCTGGAGGCGGTGTAGTCGGCCGGCGGCGCCACGAAAGCCACTTTCGGCGTGTGCTGGCGCGTGGCCGCATCCTCCACGCGTGCGATCAGGCCCATGCGCACCGCGCCGTGTGCGCGCAGGGTTTCGAACATGGTCAGCGCGCGCGGGTCGCCATTGATGGCGTCCTGCAGCTCGGTGCCGGTGTAGCCCAGGTCGCGCGCGTTGACGAAGATGGTGGGAATGCCGGCGTTGATCAGGGTGGCGTCGATGGTGCCCAGGCCCGGAACCTCCAGCGCATCGATCAGGTTGCCGGTCGGAAACATCGCCCCGCCCTCGCCTTCGGCATCATCGGCCGGGTCCAGGAATTCCAGTTGCACTTCGGCCGCCGGAAAGGTCACGCCATCCAGTTCGAAGTCGCCGGTTTCCTGCACCTGGCCTGCGCGCATCGGTACGTGCGCCACGATGGTCTTGCCGATGTTGGCCTGCCAGATCCGCACCGTGGCCACGCCATCGCTCGGCACGCGTGCCGCATCGACCAGGCCATTGGCAAGCGCAAACGGCCCCACCGCCGCCGACAGATTGCCGCAGTTGCCGCTCCAATCCACGAAGGCACTGTCGATGGACACCTGCCCGAACAGATAGTCCACGTCGTGCCCCGGCCGCGTGCTGGCGCAGACAATCACGCTCTTGCTGGTGCTCGACGTCGCCCCGCCCATGCCATCGATCTGCTTGCCATACGGATCCGGGCTACCGATCACCCGCAGCAACAACGCCTCGCGCGCCGGTCCCGGCTGTTGTGCGGCAAGCGGCAGATCCTGCAGGCGGAAGAACACGCCCTTGCTGGTGCCGCCGCGCAGGTAGGTGGCGGGGATGCGGAGTTGGGGCAAATGGGTCATGTCGGCTCGGTGAGGTCGAATTGAGTTGTGCGCATGGACACGTCCGGTGCAGCAGCGCCGCGTGCTCGGCTTGGTGGGGCTGCGTGCCAGGCGTTACGGATGTGCGCTCATCCACGCAGGAATATCGCGTTGCATGTGCAGGACACGCCAGATGACGATGTCGGTTGCGCGCTCGTTGTAAAACAGCAGATAGGGAAACCGCTTGAGCGGCCAGACATGAATCTGCGGCAGCTTCAGCACCACCGCGTGGCGGCTAGAACCGGCCGCCGGATTGCGCATGAGCGTGGTCACCGCCGACTCCAGTGCTTTGGTAAAGGCCAATTCCAGCGCAAGCCCGCCCTCGGCGCCGTACCAGGCGGCGGCCCCGTCGACATCGCGCAGCGCCAAGGGGCGCCAGCGCGCCGGCTTCATTTTCCGGCAGCGCGCTGATGCGCACGCGCGCGCATGCTGTCAAAGAAGTCGGCCTCCATCGCAACAGCAGGCCCGGACTCTGCGCCGTCCAGCAACAGCGCGCGCAGGCTTTGCGCATCACGTTGCATACGGATCAGCTCGCGCAGATATTCGCTGCTCGAGCCGTAGGCATGTTCCAGGACCTGCTGGTCGACAAATTCCTTGAGCTCGTCCGGGAGCGAGATGTTCATGGTGGCCATGCAGCGACCCGATGGCAAAGATTGCCAAAGTGTGCCTCCCGGCAGCGGCATCGGCAAGCCGCTGCGCGAGACGTACTGGCGTATCTTCAGGCAGCCTTGGTTGCTTCCAGAAAATCCTGCGCAAATCGCTGCAGCACGCCGCCCGCCTCGTAGATCGACACTTCTTCTGCGGTATCCAGGCGGCAGGTCACCGGCACCTGCAGCTGCTCGCCGTTGCGTCGATGCCCCGACAGCGTCAGCGTTGCGCCCGGGGTGCGTTCGCCGACCACATCGAACGTCTCGCTGCCATCGATACCCAGCGTCTTGCGGTCGGTCCCCGGCTTGAACTCCAGCGGCAACACGCCCATGCCGATCAGGTTGGTACGGTGAATCCGCTCGAAGCCTTCGGCCACGATCGCCTCCACACCGGCCAGCCGCACGCCCTTGGCGGCCCAATCGCGCGACGAGCCTTGCCCGTAGTCGGCACCGGCAATGATGATCAACGGCTGCTTGCGCTGCATATAGGTTTCGATCGCCTCCCACATGCGCAGCACCTGCCCTTCCGGCTCCAGCCGTGCCAGCGAACCGGCCGTGACCTGGCCATCGACCACCGCCATTTCATTCATCAGCTTGGGGTTGGCAAAGGTCGCCCGCTGCGCGGTGAGATGGTCGCCGCGATGGGTGGCGTAGGAATTGAAGTCTTCTTCCGGCACGCCCATCTGGGTGAGGTATTCACCGGCTGCACTGCTGGCGAGAATCGCATTGGACGGCGACAGATGATCGGTGGTGATGTTGTCGCCCAACACCGCCAGCGGGCGCATGCCCTGCAAGGTGCGCGCACCTGCCAGCGCGCCCTCCCAATACGGCGGGCGGCGGATGTAGGTACTCTGCGCGCGCCAGTCGTACAACGGGCTGACGCGTGCACCCTGCAGGCCACTGCGCTTGAACATCGGCTCGTACACGCTGCGGAAATGCTCCGGCTTCACGCTGCGCGCGACCACCGCATCGATCTCCGCATCGCTGGGCCACAGATCCTTGAGCGTGACCGGCACACCCTCGGCATCCACGCCCAGGACATCCTTCTCGATATCGAAGCGCACCGTGCCGGCGATGGCGTAGGCAATCACCAACGGCGGCGACGCGAGAAAAGCCTGTTTCGCGTACGGGTGGATCCGTCCGTCGAAATTGCGGTTGCCCGACAACACTGCGGTGGCATACAGGTCGCGCTTGATGATTTCCTGCTGGATCACCGGGTCCAGCGCGCCGCTCATGCCGTTGCAGGTGGTGCAGGCAAACGCCACGATGCCGAAGCCCAGCTGCTCCAGCTCGCCCAGCAAGCCAGCCTCTTCCAGATACAGCTGCACCGCCTTGGAGCCGGGCGCCAGCGAACTCTTCACCCATGGTTTGCGCGTAAGACCGCGCGCATTCGCATTGCGCGCCAGCAAGCCAGCGGCGATGACGTTGCGCGGATTGGAGGTATTGGTGCACGAAGTAATCGCCGCGATGATGACCGCGCCGTCGGGCATCTGCCCTGGCACCTGCTCCCACGCAGCGGCAATGCCACGGCTGGCCAGCTCGCTGGTCGCCACGCGCTTGTGCGGGTTCGACGGCCCGGCCATGTTGCGCACCACGCTGGACAGATCGAACTGCAGCACGCGCTCGTACTGCGCTGTGACCAGATCGTCGGCCCACAAGCCGGTCTGGCGTGCGTAGGTTTCCACCAGCGCAATCTGCGTGTCTTCGCGCCCGGTCAGGCGCAGGTAGTCCAGCGTCTGCTGGTCGATGTAGAACATCGCCGCGGTGGCGCCGAACTCCGGCGTCATATTGGAAATGGTGGCGCGGTCGCCGATGGTCAGCGCACTGGCACCCGCACCGTAGAACTCCAGGTACGCGCCCACCACGCGCTGCTGGCGCAGGAATTCGGTCAGCGCCAGCACGATGTCGGTGGCGGTGATGCCCGGCGCCGGCCGCCCCAGCAACTCCACACCAATGATGTCCGGCAGCCGCATCCACGAAGCGCGGCCCAGCATCACGTTCTCCGCTTCCAGGCCACCAACGCCCACGGCAATCACGCCCAACGCATCCACGTGCGGGGTGTGGCTGTCGGTGCCCACGCAGGTATCCGGAAACGCCACGCCGTCCTGCACGTAGATCACCGGCGACATTTTTTCCAGATTGATCTGATGCATGATCCCGTTGCCCGGCGGGATCACTTCCACGTTCTCGAATGCCCGCTTGGTCCATTCGATGAAGTGAAACCGGTCTGCGTTGCGGCGGTCTTCCACGCCACGATTCTTGGCAAAGGCCTGCTTGTCGAAGCCGGCATATTCCACCGCCAGCGAGTGATCCACGATCAACTGCACCGGCACCACCGGATTGACCTGCGCCGGGTCACCACCCTGCTCGGCAATGGCATCACGCAAACCGGCTAGATCCACCAATGCGGTCTGCCCAAGGATGTCGTGACACACCACGCGCGCCGGGAACCACGGGAAATCCAGGTCGCGCTTGCGCTCGATCAACTGCCGCAGATAAGCGTCCACGTGTTGCGGATCGGCGCGGCGCACCAGGTTTTCGGCATGCACACGCGCGGTGTACGGCAGCGTGGCATACGCACCGGGCTGCAACGCATCCACAGCGGCGCGGGCATCGAAATAGTCCAACGAGGTGCCCGGCAAGGGCTTGCGGTACGAGTTGTTCATGGCTGGCGACATCACGAAGCGGGCGGGGGCTTTGGAGCGGGAATCGGGAATCGGGAATCGGGAATCGGGAATCGGGAATCGGGTAGAGGCTGCAGGGCTGTGCGGTGTTTGCAAGTACACAGTTGCGCTGTTTTCCGGCGATCTGCTCAAGAGGCAGGCAACCGGTCAACAGCGCAACCTGCAGCGCCTGCTCAGGCGCGCTGATCCAGCGGCACAAACGCCTGGTCTTCCGGCCCGGTGTAGTTGGCCGAGGGGCGGATGATCTTGCCATCCACGCGCTGCTCGATGATGTGCGCGCTCCAACCGGCCGTGCGTGCCAGCACGAACAGCGGTGTAAACATCGCCGTCGGCACGCCCATCATGTGGTAGCTCACAGCACTGAACCAATCCAGGTTCGGGAACATCTTCTTGATGTCCCACATCACCGTTTCCAGGCGCTCGGCGATGTCGTACATCTTGCGGCTGCCCTGCTCGTCCGACAGTTCGCGGGCCACGTCCTTGATCACCTTGTTGCGCGGGTCGGACACCGTGTACACCGGGTGGCCGAAGCCGATCACCACTTCCTTGCGCTCCACCCGTGCCTTGATGTCGGCCTCGGCCTCATCCGGCGTGTCGTAGCGCTTCTGCACTTCGAATGCCACTTCGTTGGCGCCACCGTGCTTGGGGCCACGCAGCGCGCCGATGCCGCCGGCAATGGCGCTGTACATGTCGCTGCCGGTGCCGGCGATAACGCGGCTCGCGAATGTCGACGCGTTGAACTCATGCTCGGCATACAGGATCAGGCTGGTGTGCATCGCGCGCACCCACGATTCTTTCGGCGCAAATCCATGCAACAGGTGCAGGAAATGCCCACCGATCGAATCGTCGTCGGTCTCTACCTCAATGCGCTTGCCGTTGTGGCTGTAGTGATACCAGTACAGCAGCATCGAGCCCAGGCTGGCCATCAGCTTGTCGGCGATATCGCGCGCACCTGGATGGTTGTGGTCGTCCTTTTCCGGCTGCAGGCAGCCGAGCACGGAAACGCCGGTGCGCATCACATCCATCGGGTGCGCCGAGGGCGGCAGCTGTTCCAGCGCAGTTTTCACCGCCGCCGGCACGCCGCGCAACGAGCGCAGCTTGGCCTTGTAACCACGCAGTTCACCACTGTTGGGGAGCTTGCCGTGCACCAGCAGATACGCGATCTCTTCGAATTCGCTGCTGGTGGCCAGGTCCAGAATGTCGTAACCACGGTAGTGCAGATCGTTGCCGCTGCGCCCCACGGTGCACAGCGCGGTATTGCCGGCGGCGGTGCCGGACAGGGCAACCGATTTCTTCGGCTTGAAACCAGGAATGACGGTGTCGTTCATGCGATGACCTCTTCAGATATGGCGTGTCGCGAAATTACTAACGGGATGGCACCGGCGACGTGCTGCGCAGCGCGATCATGCGCCCTTGCGCGCGAACAAGGCATCCAGCCGCTGTTCGTAATCGTGGTAGCCGATGCGCTCGTACAACTCTTCGCGCGTCTGCATGCTTTCCAGCACGGCGTTCTGATGCCCATCGCGGCGGATTGCGGTGTACACCGCTTCGGCGGCCTTGTTGGCAGCGCGGAAGGCAGACAGCGGGAACAACTGGATCGCCACGCCGGCCTGCGCAAGTTGGTCGCGGGTGAACAACGGCGTCTTGCCGAATTCGGTGATGTTGGCCAGCACAGGCACGCGCACCGCATCAACGAAGCGCTGGTAGGTCTCCAGGTCATAGGCGGCCTCGGCAAAGATGCCATCCGCGCCCGCCTCCACGCAGGCGATCGCGCGTTCGATCGCGGCATCCACGCCTTCCATCTGGATCGCATCGGTGCGCGCAATCAGGAAGAACGCCGGATCGGTCTTGGCATCGGCCGCTGCCTTGACCCGATCCACCATCTCGCCCTGGCTGACGATCTCCTTGCCCGGGCGATGGCCGCAGCGCTTGGCGCCGACCTGATCTTCGATATGGCAGCCGGCCGCGCCCGCCTTGATCAGCGACTTGATGGTGCGTTCGATATTGAACGCGCTCGGCCCGAAGCCGGTGTCCACGTCCACCAGCAACGGCAGCGCGCAGACATCGGTGATGCGGCGCACATCGATCAGCACGTCTTCCAAGGTGTTGATGCCCAGATCCGGCAAGCCCAGCGACCCGGCCGCCACCCCGCCGCCGGAAAGATAGATGGCTTGATAGCCGGCGCGTTGCGCCAGCAACGCGTGGTTGGCGTTGATGGCGCCGATCACCTGCAGCGGCGATTCGGCGGCCAGGGCTGCACGGAACCGGGCGCCAGCGGAAGACAGGGGCAAGGACGTCATGGCGATTCCTGAAATGGGATGACTGCAGTAGCGCAAGGGGCGTGCCAACCGTAAGCCATTGATGTGATTGACCGTGCCCGCTCGCAGCGTTGCATCAATGAAACAGTTGGAGCACTATGCAACATCACTGAAACGTCAGCGAATCATGCCTCACTCCTCCTTCGTCGCTCCTGCGGATGGCACCCTGCCGGTGATCTGGACGGTCAGCGTGTCGCGCCTGACCGGCCTGCTGGCCGATGTCATTCCCGAGTTCGACCAGCGCGCACACATTGAGCAGATCAACCTCGGCTTTGCCGAGGCGGTCGAGGTCATCGGCCAGCGCCTGCGCCGCGAGCGCTGCGATGTGCTGGTGGCTGGCGGCTCCAACGCCGCTTACCTGCGCAGCCGGCTACCGCTGCCGCTGGCGCCGATCCAGGCCACCGGCTTCGACCTGATGGAAGCACTGGCGCGCGCGCGCCGCATCGCACCGCGCATCGGCGTGGTGACCCATGCCACCGACGTGCCGTCATTTCAGCCGTTCCAGGACAGCTTCGCGCTGGACATCGCCCACCGCCGCTTCGTCACTGCCGAGGACGCCCGCGACTGCATCGCCGACCTGCGTGCCAGCGGCATCCAGGTGATCGTCGGGACCGGCATGGCGATCGACTTCGCCGAACAGGCCGGCCTGCCCGGCGTGTTGTTGTACTCGGCCGACTCGGTCCGCCTGGCGCTCGACCAGGCGATCGCCCTGGCCACCGCGCCCAGCAGCGCAGCCCCCGCTCTACGCAATGCCACACGCCGCACGCGCAACCAACCGGCCGCACTGCTCGGCGAAGACACCGCCATGGTGCAGGTGCGCGCACTGGTGCAGCTGTACGCGCCGCACGCCAGCACCGTGTTGATCAGCGGAGAGACCGGCACCGGCAAGGAGCTGGTTGCGCGGCAGCTGCACGCCGGCAGCCGCCGCCGGGGCCGGTTTGTGGCGATCAACTGCGGCGCGATCACCGAGTCGCTGCTGGAAGCGGAACTGTTCGGCTACAGCGATGGCGCCTTCACCGGCGCGCGGCGCGGCGGCCACACAGGGCTGATCGAAGCCGCGCAGGACGGCACCCTGTTTCTCGATGAAATCGGCGAGCTCCCACTGCCGCTGCAGACCCGCCTGCTGCGTGTACTGGAAGAACGCGAGGTGCTGCGCGTTGGCGCCACCGTGCCGGTACCGGTCGATGTGCGCGTGGTGGCGGCCAGCCTGCAGCCGCTGCAGACACTCGTCGACCAGGGGCGCTTCCGCCGCGACCTGTTCTATCGCCTGGCCGCGTTGCGCATCGACCTGCCGCCGCTGCGGAATCGCCCCGACGACATCGCCTTGTTACTCACGCACTACGCGCAACACGGCAGCGAGACGGCATTGCCACTCTCGCCCGCTGCGCTGCAGCGACTGCAACAGCACGCCTGGCCCGGCAACGTGCGTGAGCTACGTAACCTGGTCGAGCGTCTGTGCATTCATTGGAAGGCGCAAGCACAGGGCCAGGTGAGTCTGGCCCAGCTCGAGGCCTGGGCTCCGGAGCTGGCCGATGCCAGCACGCCAGCGGGCTACGATTCCACATCCGCCGACGCAGCCAGCTCGCGCGCGCACCTCACCGCGACATTGGTACGTGCGGCACTGGAACGTGCGCAGGGCAACCGCGCGTCCGCAGCCAAAGCGTTGGGCGTCTCGCGCACCACCCTCTGGCGCTGGATGCAGGCACAGGAGCTCGCTTCTTCGCAGTGACCGGCGCACGCACGCGCGCTTGAGTACTAGCGCTAGAACAGATCGCCGCGGCACGGCTTTTGCGACTGACGCTGCACCTGCGCCCGCAGGCACGCACTACTTGACCGGTGTGTACTCGGATTCGCCGGTGCTTAGGTTGCCGGTCGACTGATCGATGGCGTAGTTGATCGTGCCCACGCCATTGGAAACCTGCAGCACATCGCCACGCAGTACCGCCGGATAGTTCTTGGTCTTCACCCCGTTGCCGAACAGCTCGGGCCGGGTATCGCGAATGATGAAGCTTTCGCCGTTGTGCTCGATGCTCAGCACGTTCTTCGGCGCCTTGGCGTTGACCCACTTGCCCACGAATTCCTCGCCCATGTCCTTGGCGCAACCGGCCAGCAGGAGCAGGCTCGCAGCCAATGCAGTTCCAAGCAGCGTCTTCATCGCCACTCCTTCGTTGAATCCAGGGCCGAGCAGGATGGCGGTTCTCCCACGGGCCTGCAATAAGCAGACGCCACCGCAATCCCAGTGCGGCCGGTTGGGATTCATCGGCCTGGCAAAAAGGGGACGCACGCCGCAGTGCAAGCGTCGAACGCACAGCACACCGCTACAGCGACCGCACGGCGGCTGCCCCCCCCGAAGAAGGCGCAGCGTCAGCGCAACGCCAGCTGCAGATCGCCGGGCGCAGGCGACATCACCAGATCGGCCATGTCCGCCAGGCTCTGTGCCGAGGCGGCTGCAGCGGCCAGATCATCGAAGCACACGCCCAGCTCGCCGACGGTGTAATGGCGCGTCACTGCACCCTGCTCACTGACGCGCACCTCATACACCGGAAACCGGCGTGTTCCAGCCACCATCATTCGACTTTGCGTACGCATGGGTCTGTCTCCGTCGAGTAGCGCGTCAGGGTCGCTGCGCTGCGGCCGGACTGTCGGGGGCTGCCTGCAAGTGAACCGATCGTTCCCATCGCAGCGCCTCGTCCCCACCCCATCCGCACCGCCGCCGCATCTGCGCGCCACCTTCCGCGCACCACCGCTACCGGCAGGTGAAAAACCTCTTACACGCGGGTGTACGTTGCGCGTGCATGCAACGCGCCGACGCGACCACCACCGCGGCTCGCTGACTAAATTCCTGCAACGAACGCCTGAACGAACGCATGAGTCTTCGGAGATAGCTCATCGTTGCTACCCATCCCAGCCTCCGGACTTAATTCCGTAGACGAAATCTACTAAAGCCAAGGACACCATAAGCGCATAATCAGTAAAGGCTCAAACCATCTAAGACACCGGAGCTTTCGGCACTTCATCAAACACATGGGAGCCGAAAAAATCGAAGCCCGCCGGCCAAGGTGCCACGACCTTACAAAGCACCTTATAAGCAGCAGGAGCATTATTATTAAGCCGCTCAACTGTCACCAAAAGATCCTGAGGCGGGCAAAGTTGCGCTAAACGGGAAAGGTCGTGACTGTAGTACCTCGGAGCGTACCCAACTACTGACACCGGATCTCCAGTGCGCAAAAGCAATGCCGCGGAATCCTGCTCGTTCTGAAAGTCCTTCATGACAAAGAGGCGATCACCGATTTTCAAGTCGATATCAGCGGTTCCCGGAATGTAACTGATGCCACGCACAAAAAAGAAAGCCTCAAAGCTTCCGTCTTCTTTCCTCTCTGGCGCAGGAATCAGCTCGATTTGGTCTGTAGCACGAATACCGCCAGATCTCGCCAACTCGTCAAGTTCGTCATGCTCTTCTGGTGAGAGACCAAGCCATAAAATATAATTTTGATACTCAGGCCGCGACCGAGGCAAAGTCCGATTTTTCAAGATCGGAAAAATTTCCGCAGAGCGGTACTCTTGATACAGATCTTCCATGCGCGCAAATCCGCTGAAGCCCGGCACCTCCCATGCGCCCTTCGTATACACCAGACGATAGACACCTCCGTTCTTTGTAACCTTAGCTACAGGAGACCAGCGACGACTTTCATGTTGTTGAATGGCGAGGTAGAGGGATTTCATTTTTCGTCCAAAAGTCGGTCTCTGTTGACCTTGAGGAGCTCGGCAGCAAAGCGGCGGGCTGGATCTGTAATCCAACCTACAGGAATTCTATTTAGCAGTGCCAAGAAACTACTCGGATCCAGCTCATGGAGTCGATTTAGCCAGTAAGCTCCTTTGTCTGGGCATGATCTGGCAAATGCAAAAAAAGCTTCACCTGATTGCAATGGGCCCATGCCGTCGTAAATGGGCACCTTTGCTCTCCTTGCATATCCAAGAACACCATGATCAGGATGGTTTGCGTCCAACTTCTGTATTCGCCTTTGATCTGTCTCATTCCTACCTAGACTTGAAGCGTGATCAAACGTCGGCGCGAGGTAGATTGCACCGTGTGAGTTGATGAGGCCCCAGTTCTCCTCATGCCTATCCTGATTTGCGATCAAAGCATCGAGCAGAAGATATCCAGACATCACATCTGCCGCGTTGAAAAAGGACGTCGGTGAGACCCATCCGCTTGGAAGCGCAACCTGCGGTCTATTCAGGAGGCTGCTCAGGCGGCCAATGGTGTGTGCTTGGCCCCTAGTGTGCCTACTCACCGTCTCACGGGCTGCGAAGCCAATCAGCTCATTGCCAAGGATGAGCCGCGCGCCAGATGGAACAAAGGATTCGGTAACCACACCTCGTCGGCCTTCATACTCTGCCAAGCTATACGTAGCGTGCGGCAAACCGAGGAGGGCCGCTAGCTCGGCTGCAATCACCTCTGCCCAGTTTTCCCCAGTCCCAGGTCGCCCCTCCTTAAAGAGACGACGACTGTCGTCAAACCAGAACTTCGCTTTGGTTCCCATCTGCTCTGGCAAGTCAGCAGCACCACTTGGAACTTGCACGATCTGGAACATAGAACCCCCCCTGTCCATGGCCCACTGCACTTACCTCGCATTTACGAAAAAAACCGGCCATTGGCCGGTTTTTTTCGTAAACACTACAAATATGGTGGGCGGTACAGGGATCGAACCTGTGACCCTTGCCGTGTGAAGGCAATGCTCTACCGCTGAGCTAACCGCCCGGTGACGCGAGCCGCACATTATAGGGCAGCGGCGGAGATCGTCAACAGTTGTTTACCGCGTGGCGCAACGTACTGAAACCGCGGTGCCGCCGCCCCACGATCACCACGCGCATGCAGCGCACCTGCGGCCCAGTCTTGCGCTCGCCGCGCGCCATCGGCCGCGGCAATTGCCTGCCTTACATCGTGTGGGTCGGCTTGTCGGAGGTGGTCAAACCGGCCAGCAGCGTTTCGATCTTGTTGCGCACCGCCTCGCCTTCCGGGCCGTCCGGAAACTGCACGCCGATACCAGCCGCGCGGTTGCCCTGCGCGCCCGCAGGCGTGGTCCACACCACCTTGCCGGCCACCGGGAGACGCTCGCTTGAATCAGGCAGCGTCAACAGCAGAAACACCTCATCGCCCAGCATGTAGCGCTTGGGGGTCGGCACGAAGATGCCGCCACTTTTCACGAACGGCATGTAGGCGCTGTACAGCGCGGCCTTGTCCTTCAACGCCAGCGACAAAATGCCTTGGCGTGCATTCATTGCACTCATCGAGTTCCCCTAGAACGGGCCGGGCGCTCTCCCTCGCGCCAGGCCAGCAACAATTCCGCCACCGCCAGATCGGCGCGGACGGTGGTGCGCAACAAATCACGGGTGCGATTGGCGGCGTCGAACCAGGTCGCCAGCTTGTGCAACCGCGATGGATCGGTCAAGCCGGCCGATGCCTGTGCCAACGCCAGGTCGGCAGCATGCCGCAGACGCTGATCGGCCTGGCCATCGTTGGTCCAGCGCTGCGCCACGTCCACCGCGCCGACGCGGCCACTGGCGATCTGCTCCAGGTCCTGCGCCACGGCGCGGCGCACGGCCAGGCCGTCTTCGCGCAGCCACTGGGCGGCAAGCCCGGGATGGCCACGCGCGGCCTCCAGCGCCTCCTGCGCCGCACGTTCGCTGACGCCTTGGGTCAGCAGCCAGGCCAGCGCTTCGTGGGCTGGCGGCAGCTTGAATTCCAGGCGTTGGCAGCGGCTGCGGATGGTGGCCGGCAAGCGCGCCGGCTGCGCACTGATCAACCACAGGTAGCGGCCAGGCGAGGGTTCTTCCAGTGTCTTGAGCAAGGCATTGCAGGCGGCGCGGTTGATCGCATCGGCCGGGTCGACGATCACCACCTGCGCGATGCCGTACTGCGGCGTCAGCGACAGCTTCTGCGAGATCTCGCGCACCTGTTCGATGACGATCTCGGTGCGCAGCTTGTCGCCGGTGCGGTTGGCAACGAACGACACCAGCTGCAGATCCGGATGCGTGCCCGCGGCGATCAGCTGACGGGTGCGCTGCGCCACTGCCGGATCCGGCGCACTGGCCAGCACGTGCTCGGCCAGCGCCAGCGCCACCGCGCGCTTGCCCAGCCCGTCCGGGCCGCAGATCAGCAGGCCATGCCCGAGCCGGCCGGCATCCAGCGCGGCCAGGGTCTGGTCGTAGGCGCGTTGTTGCCAGGGTGAAAACGCAGGCGTCATGGCGTGGGCTCCGGCTGACGGCGGCGCTGCAGATAGCGCGCCACGGCTGCATTGTGTTCGTCCAAGGTGGCCGAAAACGCATGCGCACCGCTGCCATCGCCCACCGCGACGAAGTACAGCGCGTTGCCCGGCGCCGGGCGTACCGCGGCCAGCAGCGCTTCGCGGCCCGGCATGGCGATCGGCGTGGGCGTCAGGCCGGTACGGGTGTAGGTGTTGTACGGCGTGTCGGTGGTGAGATCGCGGCGACGGATATTGCCGTCGTAGCTGCTGCCGATGCCGTAGATCACGGTCGGGTCGGTCTGCAGCTTCATGCCCATCTGCAGGCGGCGCACGAACACGCCCGCGATCTGCGGCCGCTCGGTGCCCAGCGCGGTTTCCTTCTCGATGATGGAGGCCAGGATCAACGCCTGTTCGGGCGAGCTCAGCGGCAGTTGCGGGGCGCGCTGTTCCCAGGCCTGCGCCAGCGCCTTGTCCATTGCCGCATGCGCGCGCTTGAGCACGTCCAGGTCACTGTCGCCGCGCTGGTACAGATACGTTTCCGGTAGGAAGCGCCCTTCCGGATGCTGGCCGGCAACGCCCAGCCGCGCCATCAGTGCGGCATCGTCCAGGCCCGCGATGGTCTGCTGCAGCGGCGTGGCCGTGCCCAGGGCCGCGCGCAGCTGACGGAAGTTCCAGCCTTCCACCAGGGTAAAGCGGTACTGGATCACCCGGCCCTGGCGCATACGCAATAACAGCGCACGCGGCGACAACGCCGGCGTCAGCGCGTATTCGCCTACCTTGAGCTTGCCGGCCGCATCCACCTGGCGGGCCAGCAACTGCCATTCGAGATCACTGCCCTGCTGCACCCCGGCCTCGCGCAGCTTGCGCAGCGTGGCCTTGAGCGAATCGCCGGGCGCGATGACCACGCTGGGCGTGCTCGCAGTGACCGGCGTCTCGGCAAAATGCACGTAGTGCCGCCACGCCACCGCGGCCGCGATCGCCAGCAGCGCCGCAAGCAACAGCACCGTCCCCAGCACGGCCAGAAATCCGCGTTTGCCAGTTACCGCCACACCCACCTCGTCATTGCTCCAGCGCCGCGCAGGATACCGCGCGCCGGTGATGTGCCGTTGAAGTACTCATGCCGGGTCCAGCGCACGCAGCACCCCACGTGCCTTGGCACGGGTTTCGTCCAGTTCCCGCTGCGGGTCAGAGTCCACCACGATGCCGGCACCGGTGCGGAACTGCACCTGGCTGCCGGCCACTTCGGCGGTGCGGATCAGGATGTTCAGATCCATGTCGCCGTCGCGGTTGAGCCAACCGAACGCGCCGGTATAGGCGCCGCGCGCGGTCTGTTCCAGCTCGGCAATGATCTGCATGCAGCGCACCTTCGGGCAACCGGTGATGGTGCCGCCCGGGAATACCGCCGCGATCACCTCGCCAGGGGTGACGCCCTGCCGCAACCGGCCGCGGACATTGCTGACGATGTGATGCACGTGCGCATAGCTTTCCACGCCCATCAGTTCGTCCACCTCCACGCTGCCCGGCGCGCAGATGCGGCCCAGGTCGTTGCGCTCCAGATCGATCAACATCACGTGTTCGGCGCGCTCCTTCGGGTGACCGACCAGCTCGCGGATGCGCGCGGCATCATCGTCGCCCGCGAAGCGTGCACGAGTCCCGGCAATCGGCCGTGTCTGCACCACCTGCCCGTGCACCGACACCAACCGCTCCGGCGAAGAACTCACCACCGCGCGCCCGGCCGCCACGAACAGGCCGGAAAACGGCGCCGGATTGGCCGCACGCAGCCGCGCATGCAAGGCGGCGGGGTCGACGGGCCGATCGAACTGCGCCTGCCAGGCGCGCGAGATATTGGCCTGGAACACGTCGCCGGCACGCAGATAGTCCAGCACCCGCAGCACCGCATCGGTGAATTGCTCGGGCGGGTCTTCCTGCACCACCGTCGGCGCTGCCCAGGCAGGCAAGGCGGGCAGGCTGGCGCAGGCGGTGATGTCGTCGTCAATCTGCTGCAGCAGGTCTTCGCGCCCCGGCTCGGCCACGGCGAAGCAGCGCCCGTCCATGCGGTCGCGCAGCACTGCCGCCGGCGCCCGCAGGGCCAATGCCGCGGGCGCGGCGTCGCTGCGCATGGGCAGGCGCAGGATCGGCTCGACCTGTGCGGCCACCTCATAGTCCAGCAGCACCGCCCAGCCACCGCGAAACGGCCAAGAACTTTCACCCTCGTGCGGCAGGCGCTCGGCCTGCCAGGCCGCATCCAGGGCGTCGAGAAAGCCGCCTTCCAACAGCTGACCATCGCCATTGCGGGTGCAGCCGTCCGGGTCCAGACGCAGTTGCGCGCCCTGCGCCAGCAGCAACACATCCCAACGCCCGTGCGCGGTGCCCGACGCGCTGGATTCCAGCAACGCGGGATACCGCTGCGGTGCCAGGCGATGCAGCGCCAGCAGGTCGATGTCCGCGTGCAGTGGTCGGGTCAGCGTCATCGGCCTGGCTTGGCGTGGAGGGACGGATGCGGCGCTGCGCGCCGGTGACAACCAGCGCGCCGCACACCGCACGGTAAATCAGCAGAAGACACAACGGGCCGAACGCGCGACGCGTTGCAGCCCATCGCGACCCTGCGCCATTGCGGCGCAGGACCAATGGCTCAGATGCGCTTGAACACCAGGGTGCCGTTGGTGCCGCCAAAGCCGAAGCCGTTGGACATCACCGCATCCACCTGCACCTCGCGCGCCACGTTCGGCACGTAGTCCAGATCGCAGCCTTCGCTGGGCTCTTCCAGGTTGATGGTCGGCGGAATGATGCCGGTATGCAGCGCCATCACCGAGAAGATCGCTTCCACGCCGCCGGCCGCGCCGAGCAGGTGGCCGGTCATCGACTTGGTCGAGCTGACCATGGTCTTGTACGCGTGGTCGCCCAGCGCACGCTTCATCGCCATGGTTTCAGCCAGATCGCCCAGCGGCGTGGAGGTGCCGTGCGCGTTGAGGTAGCCGATCTGCTCGGGGTTGAGCTTGGCATCGCGCATCGCCGCGGCCATGCTGCGCGCCGCGCCTTCGCCGTCTTCGCTGGGCGCGGTCATGTGGAACGCATCCGAACTGGCACCGAAACCGACCAGCTCTGCATAGATGCGCGCGCCACGTGCTTTGGCATGTTCGTACTCTTCCAGTACCAGCACGCCGGCGCCGTCACCCAGCACGAACCCGTCGCGCTGCTTGTCCCACGGACGCGATGCAGCGGTGGGGTCGTCGTTGCGAGTGGACATCGCCTTCATCGCGCAGAACCCGCCCACCGAACTTGGGGACGAACCGCGCTCGGCGCCGCCGGCCAGCATCACGTCGGCATCGCCGTGCTGGATCATGCGCATCGCGGTGCCGATCGAATGGTTGGAGGTGGCGCAGGCCGACACAGCCGAGAACGTCGGGCCCTTCAGGCCTTTGATGAGGCTCACCTGGCCCGGCAGCATGTTGATGATGGTGCTGGGCACATAGAACGGCGAAATCTTGCGCGCGCCGCCCTCATGGAATTTGATGGTCTGCTCTTCGATGCCGAGCAGCCCGCCGATACCGGAGCCCAGAATGGCGCCAACGCGTTCGGCATTGCTTTCATCGATCTCCAGCCCGGAATCGTCCAACGCCATGAACGAGGCGCCGACACCGTAATGGATGAACGAATCCATCTTCTTGACGTCCTTGGCGGACACAAACTGGGTGGGATCGAAATTCTTGATCTCGCCCGCGATCTTGGTGGTGAACTGCGAGGCATCGATCTGCGTGATCGGGCCAATGCCCGAACGACCGTGGATGATCCCATCCCAACTGGTGGCCAGATCATTGCCCAGCGGCGACACCATGCCCATGCCGGTAACGACAACACGACGACTCATTGCAGATCTCCTCACCACACGACGGACGGTGCTTGCGGTTTACGGTTGACGCTCAAAAACACAGGGCCGCATCAGCGGCCCCATGGGATGTCTGACGCAGCAGCAGCCAAATGCCCGCCACCGCTGTCAGGAACAACGCATCAGCTCTTGACGTGAGCCTTGACGTAGTCGATCGCCTGCTGGACCGACGTGATCTTCTCAGCTTCTTCGTCCGGGATTTCGCACTCGAACTCTTCTTCCAGCGCCATCACCAGCTCGACGGTGTCCAGCGAGTCGGCACCCAGGTCATCGACGAACGATGCGCTGGTGGTGACTTCCTCTTCCTTGACGCCGAGTTGTTCGACGACGATTTTCTTGACGCGTTCTTCGATGGTGCTCATTGAGATATCGCTCCAGATGGAGTAGTGGTGGTACAAAAAAAACGCCATCGCCGCTGCGATGGCCGCGTTGGATAGTGTAGTGGAAGCGACCGGGCCTTGCATTGCATCACAAATCCCGGCCGATCAGCCACTTAGCGCCTCCCGGCGCCGCACGCTCACGGCATGTACATGCCGCCGTTGACGTGCAGGGTCTCACCAGTGATGTAACGGGCGGTTGGGCCAGCCAGGAAGGCCACCGCATTGGCGATGTCGTCCGGCTGCCCCAGATGGCCCAGCGCGATCTGCTGCAGCAACGCCGTCTTGGCATCCTCCGGCAGCGCCTTGGTCATGTCGGTATCGATGAAGCCGGGCGCGACCACATTGACAGTGATCCCGCGCGAGCCGATTTCCTTGGCCAGCGACTTGGAAAACGCAATGATGCCGGCCTTGGCCGCCGCGTAGTTGGTCTGGCCCGGATTACCGATCACACCCACCACCGAGGCGATGTTGATGATGCGACCCTTGCGCGCTTTCATCATGCCGCGCATCACCGCCTTGGAGGTGCGGAAGACACTGGTCAGGTTGGTGTCGATGATCGCCTGCCAATCGTCTTCCTTCATCCGCATCAGCAGGTTGTCGCGGGTGATGCCGGCGTTGTTGACCAGGATCGAGACCGCACCGAACTCCTTGCCGATCGCATCGATCAAGGCATCGACCGCGGCCGCATCGGTGACATTGAGCTCCCGGCCGTGGCCGCCGTTGGCAGCCAGGCGCTCGCCGATGGCAGCGGCCCCGGAGGCGGAGGTGGCCGTGCCGATGACCGTGGCACCCTGGGCGGCCAGCGTATCGGCGATGGCCGCGCCGATGCCGCGGCTGGCACCGGTGACCAGAGCGATCTCGCCCTGCAATGGCTTGCTCATGTTGCTGTTCCTCGAGAGGGGACGTCGCAACCGCAGTTACGAGCGTCGAGGGCCGGCATCACCGGCAAATCGGTCAACTCAGTGCGCCCACGCATCCAGCGCGCCGGCGTAATCGGCCGGGGTCGCGAGCGAACGGGCATCCAGGCTCTTGTCGATACGCTTGATCAGCCCGCTCAGCACCTTGCCCGGGCCGCATTCGGCGATCCGGGTGATGCCCTGCGCGGCCAGCGCCTGCACGCAGCCGGTCCACTGCACCGGCAGATACAGCTGCTCGACCAGGGCCTGGCGGATCGCTTCGTGGCCGGCGTGCACCTGCGCGTCGACGTTCTGCACCACCGGAATCTGCGGCGTGTGCCAGGTCAACCCGGCCATCGCCTCACCCAGCTGGTTGGCCGCCTCGCGCATCAGCGGGGTGTGCGACGGCACGCTCACCGCCAGCTTGACCGCCTTGCGCACGCCGCGCTCGGCCAGCAACGCCAGCGCGCGATCCACCGCCGCCGCATCGCCGCCGATCACGATCTGACCGGGCGAATTGAAGTTGGCCGGCACCACCACCTGGCTGCCCGAGGCCTCGACACAGACCTCGCGCACCAACGCATCCTCAGCGCCCAGCACCGCGGCCATCGCGCCGACACCGGCGGGCGCCGCTGCCTGCATGAACTGCCCGCGCAGCCGCACCAGGTGGGCACCGTCGTGCAGCGACAACGCACCGGCAGCGACCAGTGCGGTGTATTCGCCAAGGCTGTGGCCGGCCAGCACCGACGGTCGCTCGCCGCGCTGCGCGTTCCACAGGCGCCACACCGCCACACCGGCGGCCAGCAACGCCGGCTGGGTGTATTCGGTGCGGTTGAGCATCTCTTCCGGGCCGCCCTGCGACAAGGCCCACAGATCGACGCCGGCGCCATCGGAGGCCTCGACGAAGGTATCGCGGATCTGCGGATGCAGTTCGGCAAGTTCAGCCAGCATGCCCAGGGACTGCGAGCCCTGGCCGGGAAACACGAAAGCGAGCGTAGATTCGGTCACGCGTTGCTGCCTACAAAAATCGAGCCGGGATGATACGTGCGAAATCGCCCGGCCGTCTGTACTGACGCGTATGCAAGGCGCCAACGCCCGCATCGCACAGGCGTCTGCCGGCAGGGTCTGAGCAGGTCAATGTCGCCGTTGAGGAGCCAGTCCAGGCACGGCATCGACAGCTTCAACGCGGTGGTCGCGTAGATCGCCGGGCGCGCTCTGGCGCGTCAGCTGGGCGTGGAGGAGAGGCGGGTCAGATGCGCGAAACGCGCGGTTACTTGACCAGCGGGCGCAGGCAGTCCGCACACGAACGCGCTGTCGCTAAGCACCAGTGGCGTGCCCCTGACAACGCTCTACCGCGCCTGCCCGCAGGCCGTCACCCGCAACACCTTGACCGCCTGAGCCCGCAGCGCGCTGCGCCGGCTACATTCCTCGCAGGCACCGCATCACCGCCACGCCGCGGCGGTGGAGGCAGGACATCCAGGCCCCAGTGGCGTGCGAGAACGTTGCGTGTGTCGATCAAGACTGCGCGGCGGTGGCACTGCGCCAGGGAGACTCACTGACACATCAGCCCGCAATGGCAAGGTTCTTTGCACCAACAGAACCTCAAACGCAAAAACACACCGCCGGCAAACGCGGCAGTGCCTGCGCAGATCAGTAGCGCAGCAGCGCCGAGCCCCAGGTGAATCCGCCACCGAAGGCTTCCAGCAGCAGCAACTGGCCACGCTGCACGCGACCGGAGCGAACCGCTTCGTCCAGCGCGAGCGGCACCGAGGCCGACGAGGTATTGCCATGCCGGTCGACGGTGACCACCACCTGCTCCATCGGCAGATCCAGCCGCTTGGCGGTGGCTTCGATAATGCGCAGATTGGCCTGATGCGGGATCAGCCAGTCCAGGTCGTGCGTGTCCAGGCCATTGGCGGCGAGGGTTTCATCGACCACCGAGTCCAGCGCCTTGACGGCGTACTTGAACACGTCGTTGCCCTTCATCAGCAACGCGCCACCGCCGTTCTTGCCTTCGCCGAAGCCAACAGACACACCGACCGGATCCCACAGCAATTCCTTCTTGCTGCCGTCGGCATGCAGATGGGTGCTGAGGATGCCGGTATCTTCGTCGGCCTTGAGCACGACCGCGCCCGCACCGTCGCCAAACAGCACGCAGGTGGTGCGATCGGTCCAGTCGACGATCCGGGTCAGCGTTTCGGCGCCAACCACCAGCACGGTCTTGGCGTCGCCACTGCGAACGAACTTGTCGGCCACGCTGAGCGCGTAGACGAAGCCCGAGCAGGCCGCGTTGACGTCGAAGGCACCGCAGCCGACATTGCCCAGCCGCGCCTGCAACAGGCACGCAGTGGACGGGAAAATCAGGTCCGGGGTGGTGGTGCCGACAACGATCAGGTCGATCTCGTCGGCAGTGACACCGGCCGCTTCCATCGCCTTCAGCGAGGCGAAGTACGCCAGATCGCTGGTGGTCTGGTCGTCGGCAACGATGTGACGTTCACGGATGCCGGTACGCGAGCGGATCCATTCATCGCTGGTGTCGACGATCTTGGACATGTCGTCGTTGGTCAACACCTTTTCGGGCAAATAGCTACCCGTGCCCGCGATTCTGGAGTAGATCCGCTTGCTCATACTGTTCCTTGGTGCAAGAGCCGCGGTGATTGGCGGCTCCGGAAGTATCGAGGGTCACCCGCCTGCAAAACTGCGGCGGGTGCCACGGATCAATCTTCTTGGACGGCCGACGACTTGGTCTTGATCACCTTCTTGCCGCGGTAGTAACCGTCAGCGGTGATGTGGTGGCGCAGATGGATCTCGCCGCTGGTCGGGTCGGTCGACAGCTGCTTGGCGGTCAGGGCATCGTGCGAACGACGCTGGCCGCGGCGGGACGGGGTGACTCGGGATTTCTGCACAGCCATGGGATTGCTCCAAACTTAAGTTCGATAACTTTTCTGTTGAGTCGAACAGGACTGTACGCCCGCGCCGACCTGTGTTTCCGCCCTTAACAGCGGCGGTTACTGTTTCTTCAACGCCGCCAGCGCCGCGAACGGACTGGCCTTGTCTTGCTCTTCCTGGGTCGGAACCCACTCGGCCTCGACTGCCTCGCTCCCCGGCGCCATCGGCACCACGGGAACCGCCAGCACCAGCTCGTCCTCCACCAGGTCCACTGCCCGCAGCATGCCGTCGTCGGGCACCAGCAAGGCTTCGTAGTCGGGCGGCAACGCGGCCTCATCGGCCTCGTCGCGGATCAAGCCGAGTCGCTGCCTGATCTGCACCGGATACAGAAAACGCTGCAGGCTGCGCTGGCATTCCAGCGGCAGCGCGACATCGATGCTGAGTTCGACATAGGCGACCTTCAACAGATCGTCCTGATCGAACTGAAGCGAATAGACACATTCGCCTTCGGTATCAACCAGGCTTCCCTGAAGACGGGTCATCGCAGATAGCGGGATGCGGCCGTCGAAGCGCCTGCGCGCTGCGACCATCCGCCAAGCATCCAGCATTTCGGGCACGTTCGCGGACATAAGCCGCAGAATGTTAAAGACCCGCCGGGGCCATGTCAAATCTGCTGCCGCTGGGATTGTGGCCCAGCGCCAGGGCCGGCAGACTCCCCTGCCCTCCCTCGCGGTGCGCCCATGATGCCACGCCTGATCCTGGCCTCCACGTCTGCCTACCGCCGCGAGCTGCTGGGCCGCCTGCACCTGGACTTCGACACCGCCCGCCCCGAGGTGGACGAGCACGCCCTGCCCGGCGAAACGCCGCAGGCGCTTGCGACCCGGCTGGCCAGCGAGAAGGCACGCGCAGTGGCGGGGCGCTTCCCCGAGGCCTGGGTGATCGGCTCGGACCAGGTCGCCGACCTGGACGGCCAGGCGCTCGGCAAGCCGGGCACGCTGGAGCAGGCGCGCGCGCAGCTGACGCGCATGTCCGGCCGCATGGTGCGTTTCCAGACCGCGGTCAGCCTGATCGGCCCGGACGGGTTTGCCGCGCAAGCGCTGGACCTTACCGACGTCCAGGTGCGGCCCCTGCAGCCGCAGGAGATCGAACGCTACCTGGCTGCCGAACCGGCGCTGGAGTGTGCCGGCAGCTTCAAATGCGAGGGCCTGGGCATCACCTTGTTCGACGCAATCCGTAGCAACGACCCTACCGCCCTGGTCGGCCTGCCGCTGATCGCAGTGGCGCGGTTGCTGCGGCAGGCGGGGTTTTCGCTGCCTTGAAGCTACCTCAGCCCGCCTGGCGCAGCGTGCAGAATTGATACGGATAGACGGCTTGCCCGATGCGTGAGGGCAACGTGCGGCACTGCGCCGGGTCCAGCGTCAGCCCGTACGCACCCAGGCGCTGCTGCGCCGCGTCGCGAATGGCCTGATCGGCCGCTGCGATATCCAGCGCCCTGGCCTTGGGCACGACCAACAGGCAGCGGCCGGGCGTGGAAGCAGCCAGCTCGGCGCGCAGACCCCGGGCGATCAGCCAACGCAGGCGTGCGCAGTCTGGCTGCGCATCCCACCCGAACTGCTGCGCCCAGCGATTCATGCGATCCACCCGAGCCTGCTGCTTGTCGCGCGCCGCACCCAGCATCGCGTAAACCTGCGGGCGTTCGGCCACCAGGGTGCGCACGCGCGCCCGATACGCATCGGTCTTGCTGATGTTGGTTGCGACCCCGATGTAACGGGCCTGCTGCGGCAACAGGGTGACGCGCCATGACTGCGGCTCATCGCCGACCAGCAAGACCGTTGCCCGTGCCGGATCGATGATCTGCGGTTGCGTGACCTCAAACGCCGCGCGCGCCCAGGGCTCGTACCCCCAATCCTTCCAGCCGGCCACCGCCACCAGCGCGCACAGCCCGATCAACCACGCAGCCTTGTGATCGGCACGTTGCGCAAACGCATGCCGGCAACAGATCCACAGCACCACCGGCGCCAGCAATTCCAGCACGACCAGATAGCGGTGGATGCTGAAGATGGCCTGCCACAACACATAGGCCGTGGCCACGAACACCAGCACCACAGTGGCCGAGCGGTCCAGCCCAACCCCGGCAACCCGGCAACGCAGCACAGCGCGCGCCGCCACGATCAGTACCAATGCATACAGCAAGGCCCACAGTGACTGCACCAATCCCAGGTCGCCGATGCGTTGCGGCTTCAACGTAAACAGCAGCGGCCAGAGCAGGTGTTCGCCGAGATTGCGCGGCAGCCAGCGCGTGTCGGCGATCGACACCGGCGCAGCCAATGGGGATTTGAATAGCCCGTTGAACTGCGGGAACAACGGGTTGCCCAGGTGCTGCCAGACCTGCCAGTACCACGGCCCGGCCACCAGCACGAACACACCGCCCGCGACGACGATCACGATGCCCAGCGCCAGCAGCCGTGCCCGCAGGCGCGCGCCATCGCACATCAGCGCCGGCACCAGCGCGAGGGCGTAGAGCGCATTGGTCAACCTGAGCGCGACCGCCAGACCCAGCAACGCGCCTGCACGCCATAGATGGAGGGCGGTTTTGCCCTGCCGCGCACGTGCCTGTGCCTGCAGAACCAGCGCCAGGGCGCCCAACACGGGCAAGGCCGTGGAGGTATCGCCCATGGTGCCGCCGAGTTCGGACAGAAATACGGCGCTGCTCGATCCTGCGGCCACCAGCAGCGGTGTCCATTGCGCACGCCGCGGATGCGCCGAAAGCACCCGCCAGGCAACCGCGGCCACCGGCACGAACACCAGCGCATGCAGTGCACCGAGCAGCACGCCAACCAGTGGCGCGGGAAGGTGCAACATCAAGGCGGCATGCATCGCATCCAGCAGCGGGCTGAAATAGCTTTGCATCTGCGCCGGCGCGAGGTCGGTCGTCAGTCGCCCGTGCAGCCAGGCATCGCCGATATACAAGTGATAGTTGCGCAAGTCCCAGTTGGCGTCCTGGCCGAGGCCGAGCGACACCAGTGCACCGAGCAGCACGATGGCAAGTACGGCGGCGGCACTATGCCGCGGGGAATGGAAACCGAAGCGACGATCCGCCCAGGCGAGCAGGCGTTGGCGGCGCGTCGCTTTCGCTGTCGCTGCACTCGCCCGCATCACGTCCGCTCCTGCGCATGTCTGGATGTAAGCGCTGCCACGCTCGGTTCGGCGAGATAGGCCAGATGCTTGGCCTCGACGAGACCACGGGTCACCGTGTCCAGAATCAGCCCGCACGCCAGCAACAGGAAGCCGAGCAGCATCAGGGCTACGCACAGGATCGCGGTTGGAAAGCGCGGCACCAGGCCTGTTTCCAAGTAAGTCTGCAACAACGGTACGGCCAGCACGATCGACAGCGCGGCACTGAACAGGAAGCCGATCGAAAAGAACAGCAGCGGACGCTCGGCCTTGAACAACTTCACGATGGTGGTAAGGATCCGCCACCCGTCGCGCCAGGTATTCAACTTGCTCTGCGAGCCCTCCGGCCGCACACCGTAGACGGTGTCGACTTCGGCGACCGGCATGCGCAATTGCAACGCGTGCACCGCCAGTTCGGTTTCGGTTTCGAACCCATGCGCATGCGCGGCAAAGGATTTGACTTAGCGGCGCGAAAACACCCGGCAACCCGACAACATGTCTTCGAAACTGCGGCCGCACAGCAGGCCTGCGCAGCGTGTCAGCAGCACATTGCCCAGCCGATGTCCGGGCCGGTACGCGGCCTGCTGTTGATCGCGCCGCGCGCCGACCACCATGTCCAGTTGCTCGCTGAGCAACTTGCGCACCAGCGCGGGCGCGGCAGCCGCGTCGTACGTCGCGTCGCCATCGACCAGCACATAGATGTCGGCGTCCACATCGGCAAAACCGCGGCGCACCACATTGCCCTTGCCCTGCAGCGCCACGCGCCGCACCTGCGCGCCGGCCGCTACGGCGATCGCCGCGGTGGCATCGCTGGAGTTGTTGTCCAGCACATGGATGGCCGCCCGCGGCAACGCCACGGCAAAATCACCGACCACTGCGGCAATGGTGGCGGCCTCGTTGTGGCAGGGCAACAGCACGGCGATGCGGATCCCGGCAAAGGTGTCGGGACAATCGGTACTCATCACGTAGGCCAGTCTCCGGTCAGGGGACGGGAACGGTGAATGGCTGCTCCCACCAGTCCTCGACGCTGCCGTCGTGGCCGTGCAGGCGCAAGCCCAACCAATGCGTGCCGGGCGTCAGCGCGCGCGTGTCCAACGTGGCAGTAAAGCCGACGCGGGGATGTTGCGGGTCGTTAGAGATTTTCCAATACGGGCGCACGTCCAGGGTGGCACCGTAGTCGGCGCGTCCAGCGGGGCGACCATCGACCAGCAGCTCGACGCGCGACAGGCCCACGCCGTCCTTGAAGGCCCAGCCACGCACCTGCATGGTGGTCGTGGCGGCAACGCCAGGCAGCGGCGTATCGATCCACGCCATCGCAGGCGCGATGCAGGGGCCGGGCTGGCGTTGCGCCGGCAGCGCGAACAGCAGGAAGCGCTGATAGCCGTGGTCGGTGGAGACCACCTTGGGCGGCGGCAGCGGCCCGACCATGGCGCAGATGGCGTGGTAACGCGTGAGCAGATCGCGGTAGCGCTGATCGCTGGGCGAAAGCACCAACAGGCGCGGGCCGCTGCGCTCGCCATGGCTGAGCAGCCCCCACTGGGCCAATTGCGCCGAGCGGCCATGCTTGTCGTTCAGATCAGCCTGCAGCACTTCGATCTGTGCATCGTGCAATTGGAAGCCGAGCTCGGCGCCTACCTTGAAGTTTTCCGCCAGCACGCGGGTGCCGGGCGGCAGCTGCGCCAGTTCAGTCTTGACCGCGCGCGCCAGGTCTTTCCAGCCGGCGAAATTGCGCGGGTAGTATTTTTCGCCCGCCGCTTGCGCACGGATCGCCGGCACCGACACCGCCAGGTAATAACTGTAGGCGCCCAGCATGCCGAGCAGCGCGATCAGCCAGGTGGCACGCCGCAGCGGGCGCGGCCAGCGCATCAGGATCACCGGCGCGGCGACCAGCAGGGCGAGATAGCCAGGCAACGGCCAGTGGAAGCTGATCCGCTCGGCATCGCTGAAGAACCCCAGCACAAAGATCGCCAGTGTGGAGATGCCGCCCAGCAGGCCGAAGTAGCGCCACTGCGCACGCGAGCCGCCACTCCCGGCACGGGTGCCGGCCAGACTGACCTTGACCATCGCCCAGGCCAGCAGTGGCGTCACCAGCGCGGCCTGGATCAGCAAAAACCACAGCCCGGTGATCTGGAACGTCCACGGATGCCGGTCTACCAGCTGAAAGCGCAGGCCCGCCTCGTCATGGTCGGTGTTCCAGAACAGCAGCGGCAGCCAGCTCATGGCGCCTACCGTCAGCGCCATCCAGATGCGTGGGTCGCGCAAGACCGCACGCCCCTGCGGAATGCACAGCAAGGCAATGCAGCCCACCCCGATCACACCGACAAAGCGGTAGTGGCTCAGTGCACCAATGACCAGGCCGATGGCGAGCTCCAGCGCGCTGGTGGCATCGACCTCGCGCAACAGCCGCGCGCCCGCATCCATGCACAGCACCGCTGCCAATGCCATGGGCACATCGGGCACCGCCAGGATGCCAAGCGTGGCCGACAGCGGCATCAGCAAGGTCAGGCTGCCAGCCTGCCAACCCAGCGTGGAGCCGAACCAGCGCGTGGCGATGTGCGCAACCAGCCACGGCAGCAGCGCAGCGATGGCCAGAAACGGCAACCGCAGCGCCAGTAAATGGTGCCCGCCAAGTTCCACGCCCAGGCGCGTCAGCCACGCGGTCATGCCCGGCAGATCCGAATACGCCGCTGCCAGATGCTGGCCTTCCTGCCAGTAAAACGCCTCGTCCACGAACAGCGGCAGACGCGCGGCAATCAATAGCTTGACGGCCGTCGCCAGTGTCCACAGGATCACGAAGGTGCGATGTGCGCGTTGGTCCCCTGGCATTGCCCTGTGCACTCTTCTTCCACCTACGGATTTGTGATGTCGACACCGCTGCGTTCCACGGAAATGCTAACCGATGCGCTGCGCCAATCGCTGCGGCGCGCACAGGACCAGGTCAATTCGCTGTTGCTGGGCAAGGCGCAGGAAGTGCGCCTGGCGTTCGTGGCGCTGCTGTCCGGGGGACATCTGTTGATCGAGGACCTGCCCGGCCTGGGCAAGACCACCCTCGCCCACGCCATGGCGTCCAGCCTGGGCCTGGGGTTCCAGCGCGTGCAGTTCACCTCGGACCTATTGCCGGCCGATGTGCTGGGCGTGTCGGTCTACGACGCGGCCTCGCGCCAGTTCCAGTTCCATCCCGGCCCGGTGTTCACCAACGTGCTGCTGGCCGACGAGATCAACCGCGCGCCGCCACGCACGCAGAGTTCGCTACTGGAAGCGATGGCCGAGCAGCAGGTCACCCTGGACGGGGTGACACATGCGCTGCCGGAGCCGTTCTTCGTGATCGCCACGCAAAACCCGGTCGATCTGTCGGGCACCTTCCCGCTACCGGATTCGCAACTGGACCGCTTCCTGCTGCGGCTCAGCCTGGGCTACCCCAGTGCAGATGCCGAACGGGCGCTGCTGTCGGGCGTGGATCGCCGCGAGTTGATCGCCCAGGCCACACCGCAATTAAGCGATGCCGATGTCGTGACGTTGCGCGCGGGGGTCAACCACATCCACACCAGCGACGCCTTGATCACCTATGTGCAGGCGCTGCTGCTGCGTAGCAGGCAGCATGCCGGCGTGCGCGTGGGCCTGTCGCCGCGTGCGGGGATTGCGCTGTTGCGCGCAGCCAAGGCCTACGCCCTGCTGCTGGGGCGCGAGCATGTGCTGCCGGAAGACGTGCAGGCGTTGTTCGTGGCGGTCGCCGGGCACCGCCTGGTGCCGGAAGCCGAATCATCGTCCGGGCCGGCGCTGGCCAAGGCGTTGCTGCACAGCGTGCCGGTGGACTGAGCACGTGCGTGCGCACCTGCGTGGCATGGGCCGACGGCTCAGCCTGCTGGCCCGCCCGCGCGGGCCGGAAGCCTTGCCGATCGTGCTGGATCGGCGCCGGATCTATGTGCTGCCCACGCGATTTGGCCTGTTTCTGGCGGCCTTGCTGATGGCCATGCTGCTCGGCGCGCTGAACTACAACAACAACCCGGCGTTGTTGCTGGCGCTGCTGCTGGCCACCGCCGGCATCGCCAGCAGCATCGTGGCGCACCTGCAATTGTCGGCACTGCGGATCGAAGCGGTCTCCGCCGAACCGGTGGTGGCCGGCGAGCCGCTGCGCATGCGGGTGTCGTTGGCCCGCCGCGACACCCGCGCCCGCCGCGGATTGCGCCTGGATCATCTGGAGCACAGCGGTTTTTGCTCGCTCACCGACTACGACAACGCGGACGTGGATCTGCTGGTGCCCACCGTGCGTCGCGGCTGGCAGGACATCGAGCGCATTCGGCTGTCCAGCACCCAACCGCTGGGGCTGGTGCGCGCCTGGTCATGGGTCTGGCCGGAAACACCGCTGCTGGCCTACCCGGCCCCGGAAGCGCACGGCCCCGCGCTGCCCGATGGCGCCGGCTCGCCCAATCAGACCCGTCTGCATGCACAAGGCGAGGAGCTGCACCAACTGCGTCCGTACCGGGCCGGCGACGCACCGCGCACGATTTCGTGGAAGCACTCGGCGCGCCGCGATGCGCTGTTGGTGCGCGAATACGAGCAGCCGCTGGGCGTGGAAGTGACCCTCGACTGGCGCAGCCTCAGCGCACTGCCCTACGAACGCCGCATCGCGCGGCTGACGCGCTGGGTCAACCTTGCCGAACGCGATGGCCGCCGCTACCGGCTGCTGTTGCCGGGCCAGCCACCGCTCGGTCCTGCACAGGGCCCGTCGCACCATCATCTGTGCCTGCGTGCGCTGGCGCTGCTACCGCATGACTGAGCCTACCGCCCCGATCACCCAGGCCAGCCGCGGCTGGGTACTGGCCACCACCTGGCTGGCGCTGGCGCCGCTGCTGCTGCAGTTGCCCGGCCTGCTCGCCGGCACCATCGCCGTCGCCGCGCTGCTGGTCGGCGTGATGAGCTGGCGTGGCAGCCTGATGGCACCGGTCCGGTTGCTGTTGGTCATCGCGATGCTGGCCGCGGTGTACTGGCAGATCGGCATGCGCTTCGGGCGCGACACCGGCTGCGCGGTGCTGGCGGCGATGCTGGCGATCAAGGCCTCCGAATTACGCACCCTGCGCGATGCGCGCAGCCTGCTCGGCTTTGCGTTGTTCGCACCGTTTGCCGCATTCCTGCTGGACCAGGGTCCGGCCACCATGGGCCTGGCGTTGCTCGCGGTGCTGAGTGCGCTGTTGTGCATGCAGCGCCTGGCCGACGAGGAACACCGCACCGGCACGCCAGGGCTGCGCCTGCAATTGCGCAGCATCGGCAAGCTGGTGGCCATCGGCGTGCCGCTGGCCCTGGTCACGTTCTGGCTGCTGCCACGTTTGAGCTCGCCGCTGTGGGGCGTGCCGGAGCGGGCGCTGTCGCGGCCCGGACTGTCGGACAACATGTCGCCGGGCGAGTGGATCGACCTGATGGCCGATGACAGCCCCGCCCTGCGCGTGCAATTCACCGGCAAGGCGCCGCCACCGGAGCAGCGGTACTGGCGCGGCCCGGTGATGTGGGATTTCGATGGCCGCACCTGGCAGCGCGCGCGCTGGACCGGCCGCGGGCAACCGGCCGCCTTCGCCGCCGGGCCGGCAACGTATCGCTACCGCCTGGACTACGAGCCCACCGACCGCCGCCAGCTGGTTGCGCTGGATCTGCCGGTGCAAGGCGTCGCGAACGCCGAGCTGTCGCCCGATTACGAATTGTTCGCGCAGCGCCCGTTGAGTGCGCTCACCCGCTGGGACCTGCAGTCCGCACCACCGGCACGCTTCGACACCGATCTACCGGCGCCGCTGCGCGCACGCGCATTGGCGCTGCCACCCGGCTTCAATCCACGCACCATCGCCCTGGCCCGCCAGTGGCGTGCCGAAGCGGGTCGTGACGATGCCGAAGTGGTGCAACGCGCGCTGCAATGGATCACGCGCGAATTCGCCTACACGCTCGACACCCCGCTGCTCGGGCGCAACAGCGTCGATGAGTTTCTGTTCCAGCAGAAGGCCGGTTTCTGCGAACACTTCAGCTCGTCGTTTGTGGTGCTAATGCGCGCAGCCGGCATCCCTGCGCGCGTGGTCACCGGCTATGCCGGCGGCACCTACAACGGGCTGGGCAATTACTGGGTCGTGCGGCGCATGGACGCGCATGCGTGGAGCGAGGTGTGGCTGGCCGGCCGTGGCTGGGTGCGCGTGGATCCCACCGCCGCCGTGGCACCGGAACGCATCTACGACACGCTGGAGGATCGCCTGCAGGCAGGTGGCGGCGGTGGCGGCCAGCTGGGCACCTGGGACAGGCTGGGCGAGGTCAGCGACTGGCTGCGTCGCGGCTGGAACGAGCTGGTGCTGTCCTTCGACGCCGACCGCCAGCAGCGGCTGCTGCAACCGTTCGGCATCGACCGCCTGGACACCAACCAGCTCGCGGCCATCTTCGGCGTATTCGCGGTCAGCGCATTGGCCTGGATGGGGTGGCTGCTGGCGCGCGGCGAACGCGAACGCGACCCGCTGCTGCGCGCCTGGCACCGGCTCGGGCGCCGTTACCGCAAGCTCGGCCTGGCCCGCGAACCGCACGAACCGGCCACCACCTGGGCGCAACGTGTGGCACAGCACGATCCCCACACGACACTGTTGGCACTCAGCCAACGTTTCGCTGCGGCGCGCTACGCTGGAGCTGATTCGGACAGCGCCTCTCTCATCAAAGATCTGCAGCAGCATCGCCCGCGAACCGGAGCTTCCTCATGAGTACCCGTTTTCTTCTTCCAGTCATCGCTGTCCTCGGGCTCGCTGCCTGTGCCACGGCGCCCAAGCCGTTGCAGGGCCAGTTCCCCACGGTCAGCCCGAGCGACTCGACCGCCAGTGCACAGGTCGGCACCTCGGTGCGCTGGGGCGGCAAGATCATCCAGACCAAGCCCGTTCAGGGCCAGACCTGCTTCGAGCTGATCTCGCGCCCGCTCAACGCCAGCGGCCGCCCGGACCGTAGCGCGGTGGATGCCAGCGATGGCCGCTTCCTCGCCTGCCGCGCGGGCTTCTACGACCCGGCAGTGTTCGAGCCAGGCCGCGAAGTGACCTTCATCGGCAAGATCGAAGGCTACGAAACCACCAAGATCGGCGAGTACGACTACAAGCTGCCCAAAGTGGCCGCCGATGTCGTCTACCTGTGGCCGCAGGTGCGCGAGGTCGATGTGGTGCCGGCCTACCCGTACGGCCCCTGGGGCGACCCGTGGGGTCCGTGGGGCCCGCGCTGGGGTGGCGGTTGGGGCCGCGGTTGGTGGTAACCAGCCACTGCTGAGATGACACAAAAACGCCGCTCACAGGGAGCGGCGTTTTTGTATGTGGCGTCCGATGCAGCAGGATCCTCTGGGCCTAACCACATCTGATCACGGCGTGCCGAAACGCCCCAGCGGCGCACCGGCCAGCAGATGCAGATGGATATGGAACACCGTCTGCCCAGCATGCTCGCGGCAGTTCATGACAATGCGGTAACCGTCCTGCGCCAGCCCTTGTTCGCGCGCATATGCCGCGGCCGCCAGCGCCAACTTGCCGACCAGCAGCGCCTGCTCCGGCGGCACATCGTCCAGGGTCGGGATCGCATGCAACTTGGGAATGAAGAGCACATGCACCGGCGCCTGCGGTGCGATGTCCTCGAATCCCAGCACCTCGTCGTCTTCATAGACGATGGTGGCGGGAATTTCGCGACGAATGATCTTGCCGAAAATGGTGTCGGTCATAGGAGGGGAATCGAGAATCGGGATTGGGGAATCGCAAGAGCTTACCGCGCGGGCTTCTTACTTTGCTTCTCCGATTCCCCATTCACGACTTACGATTCCCGGCGCTTAAAGCACCTCACTACGCGTGCCGAACGCATGCGACAGCGTGCCGCGATCCACGTACTCCAGCTCGCCGCCCAGCGGCATGCCTTGTGCGAGCCGGCTGGGGCGCACGCTGTGTTGGCGGGCCAGTTGCGCCAGGTAATGCGCGGTGGCCTCGCCCTCGACGGTGGCGTTGGTGGCGATGATCATTTCGGTGACCTCGCCCGCTGCCAGACGCTCGGCCAGGCGGTCCAGCCCCAACTCACGCGGGCCGATACCATCCAGCGGCGACAAACGCCCCTGCAGGATGAAATACACCCCGCGGTAGCCGGTGGCGTGCTCGATCGCCAGGCGATCGGCGGGCGATTCCACCACGCACAGCTGCTGCCGATCACGGCCGGAATTGGCGCAGATCGCGCACACCTCCGACTCGGTGAAGTCGCGGCATTGCACGCAATGGCCCACCTTCTCCACCGCATTGGCCAACGCCGCCGCCAGCCGCCGCCCACCCTCGCGCTCACGCTCGAGCACGTGGTACGCCATGCGCTGCGCCGACTTCTGACCCACACCGGGCAGCACCCGGAAGGCTTCGATCAGTTGTTCTAGAAGGGAGGACATGTGCTCGGGAATCGGGAATGGGGATTGGGGAATCGCAAGAGCAAAGGTGCAGGTTGCTTCACGATTCCCGATTCCCTACTCCCGATTCCCAGCCTCTCAGAACGGCAGCTTCATGCCAGGCGGCAACTGCATGCCGGCCGTGGCCGAGCCCATGCGCTCCTTGGATTCGGCATCGATCTTGTTGGAGGCGTCGTTGAAGGCGGCGGCGATCAGATCCTCGGCCATCTCCTGGTCGGAGAGGATGCTCGGGTCGATGCGCACCTTGCGGCATTCCTTGGCACCGGTGAGCGTTACGCTGACCATGCCGCCGCCGGCGCTGCCGGTGACTTCCAGCTTGGCCAGTTCTTCCTGGGCGCGCTGCAGGTTTTCCTGCATCTTCTGCGCCTGCTGCATCAGTTGGGCAATATTTCCACGCATGCGGGGTTACTCGTCGTAAGGGCGGATGGAATCGGGAACGACCCGCGCGCCCTGCTGCTGAATCAGCTGCTGCACATTCGGGTCATTCATGAAGGCGGTTTCGGCCGCACTCTGGCGCTCGCCTTTCTGGCGATTGGCGCGCTCGTGCAGGGTCTCGACGTCGGCGCTGCCGGTCTCGATCACGATGCGCGGCGTGTTGCCCAACTCCGGCGCCAGCGCCTGCGCAAGATTGGCGATGGAACGTTCGGAGTTGAGATATTCAAAGCCCGGCGCGAGCGCCAGGCGCAGCACGCCTTCGCGATGGCCGATGAAGGCCGCATTGGCAGCGAGCTGGCGCGAGGGGCCATTCAAACCGCTGCGCGTGACCAGCTCCAGCCATTGCTCGGCATCGGCGATGTGTCCGTCGTCGAACGCAGCGGCCGGCGGTGTCACCGGCGCGGGCGCGGACGGCGGGGCCACAGGCACCACCGCATCCATGGCAGCAGGCGCCGCGTCGTCGGCCACGGTCGCAGGCGGCGCCATGGCCGCTTCCGGCGCCATCAACGGCACAGCAGCAGGCGCCTCGGCAGCGGCACGTTGCGGTGCAGCCTGTGCACGCACCGGTGCGTCGTCCACCGCCCACGGCGGTGTGTCATCCGTGCGCGCAGGCGGCGCTGACGGCGCAGGTTCGGCGGCAGGCGTGGGCAACACCACCACCGGCGATGGCGCGGCAGCGACGGGGGGCGCGGACACCACGGGGGCTGGGCTGATGTCGGCCGCCTTGGCCGATGTCGCCGCCCGTGCAGGTGCGGCGGCCGCAGGCGCCGCCTGCACGCCGGTGGCCGTTCCACGCGTGTTGCTGCCAGCGCTGGCGCCACGTCCATCGTCGCCGCTGCCTGCCGGCACCGCGGCAGCCGGCCGGAAGGCGAGCATGCGCAGCACGGCCATTTCAAACCCGGCGCGCGGACTCGGCGCCAGGTACAGATCGCGGCGCCCGTTAAGCGCCATCTGGTACCAGAGCTGCACCACTTCCGGCCGCAGCTGCGCGGCAAAGCCGGTCGGGTCGATGCCATCGCCCACGAACGCCACCGACGGCACCAGCTGCTGTACCTGGATGCGATGCAAGGCCTCCGCCAGCGCCTCCAGCACGCCGCTCCAGTCCGGCGAGAATTCCGCCAACGCGGCAACCACCTTCAACAACTGCGCGCCGTCCCCATCGGACAGCGCCTGCAACATCGCGCCGACCTGGGTGCGGTCGACCGTGCCCAGCATCGTGCGCACCACGTCTTCGCGCAGCGCACCGCCGGCATAGGCGATGGCCTGGTCGAGCAAGGACAGCCCGTCACGCAGCGAGCCATCGGCCGCCTTGGATAACTGCACGATCGCCGACGGGTCCGACTCGATTTCCTCGGCTGCCAGGATGCGGGTCATCTGACCCTGGATCTGGTCTTCGTCCAGCCGCTTGAGGTTGAACTGCAGGCAGCGCGACAGCACCGTCACCGGCAGCTTTTGCGGGTCGGTGGTGGCCAGCAGGAATTTCACGTGTTCCGGCGGCTCTTCCAGCGTCTTCAGCAGCGCATTGAACGCTGCCTTGGAGAGCATGTGCACCTCGTCGATCAGGTAGACCTTGAACTTGCCGCGCGAGGGCATGTACTGCGCGTTTTCAATCACTTCGCGCACATCGTCCACGCCGGTGTTGGATGCGGCGTCGATCTCCAGCAGGTCGATATAACGCCCGGCATCGATGTCCAGACAGGCCGGGCACGTGCCGCACGGATCGGCACTGGTGCCCGTCTCGCAGTTCAGCGATTTGGCGAAAATGCGCGCGATGGTGGTCTTGCCCACGCCGCGGGTGCCGGTGAACAGGAACGCGTGGTGCACGCGGCCACTGTCGAGCGCATTGCTGAGCGCGCGGACCACGTGTTCCTGGCCAACGAGTTCGGCAAAACGCTTCGGGCGCCACTTACGGGCGAGAACGAGATAGGACATCGGGAAACCAGCGAACGTTGAACCGATATTGTGCCACGCCGCGCACTCTTGATCGTTCAGCGAAGGGCCGTCGGCCGCAGACACGCACCGGTCGGATCGACAGCGGCACAGTGCCGGCAGCGTGACGCGCGCGCAGCGCCAGCTGTCGCTGCGGCATTTAGACCTGAAGGGGGTGGTGTCCCCGCCGGTTGACCTCGGCGCCCGCATCAATCGATACCGTTGCTGCCTTCCGGCCCTGGCGGGATTTTCGATCTAGCGTCGCGAGGGACCGACGGGGCCACCATAAGACGTGGGCCACCGGCGTGGCCCTGGATGTCGGCAACGTGCACAAGCGCGCAACGCAGACATCATGAAACTGGCGGAGAGAGGGGGATTCGAACCCCCGAAGCGCGGTTTAGACGCTTACACACTTTCCAGGCGTGCTCCTTCAACCACTCGGACACCTCTCCGTGCCTGTCGGGCGGCCTGGCCGTCGACAGAAGCGGAATTCTAGCTGCCGCGCGCGTCTTTAACAAGGTGAGTCTTGGCGCGGCCCGCAGAGGGCGCTAAAGAATTGCGGCGCCGCAGAGGAACCGACCCGCGCGGGCGCCTGTCGATTCAAACACCAGCCGTGCTCGCCTGGCAGCTGCACCGCAGGTGAGGCGTTGCCTTACTGCGACTCCGGATGCAGCCAGCCGGCATCGCCTTCCAGGTAGTGCTCGTGCTTCCAGATCGGCACGCGCGCCTTGACCTCGTCGATGATGAAGCGGCACGCCTCAAATGCGGCGCCACGGTGCGCCGCGCTAACGCCAACCCACACCGCCATTTCGCCGATGCCCAGCTCGCCCACGCGATGCACGCAGTGCGCCTGCAGGATGGAGAACCGCGTCATCGCCTCGTCGAGCACCCGCTGCCCTTCGGCCTGCGCGAGCGCGGCGTAGGCTTCGTAGCGCAGCCCGGCAACGCTGCGGCCATCGTTATGGTTGCGCACCCAACCCTCGAAGCTCGCAAACGCACCAGCGCGCGGGTGCTCCAGCGCCTGCCGCAGCGCTTCCACCTGCAGGGGCGCGTCTGACAGCGCGAAGCTTGGCCTGATCTGCTCATGCATGCTCAACCTCCAGAGACCGGCGGAATGAAGACCACTTCGCTGCCATCACGCAGCGGGTCGTCCCAACGCGCGAACGCGCCGTCCACTGCCACGCGTAACTGCGCCGGCGTCCAGCGCAGCCCATGCCGCGCATCCAGTTCCGCATACACGCCGCGCAAATCGGCTGCATCCGAGTGCACCTGCTCGCTGGCGATGCCGGCAGCCTCGCGCAAGCTGGCGAAGTACAACACGGTGATGGTGGCGCTCATCGCGCAGCTCCGATATCGCGCTTGCCGCCGCGTTTGGACAACAATTTGGTAGGGCCGATCCGCATGCTGTGCGAGAGCGCCTTGCACATGTCGTAGACCGTCAACGCCGCCACGCTGGCACCGGTCAGTGCTTCCATCTCCACGCCCGTGCGGTGTACGCAGCGCACCGTGCAGACGATCTGCAGCACCTGCGCGCCCGCCCAATCGATCTCGAAGCGGCAGCCATCGATGGGCAGCGGATGGCAGAACGGAATCAATTCATGCGTACGCTTGACCGCCATGGTGCCGGCGATCACCGCCGTCTCCACGATGCCGCCCTTGGCGCTGCGCAAGCCGTTGGCGCGCAGTTGCGCTGCCACGGCCGCTGGAAAGTGCACGCGGCTCTCTGCGGTGGCACTGCGTGCGGTGACCTGCTTGTCCGAGACGTCCACCATGGTGGGCAGCCCGGCGTCGTCCAGGTGGGTGAGACGTGCGGAAGGGGTCTTTGCTGGCATGGGAAACGACACGGGAACAGAACGTCAGGATGCGGGATTGTCGGTGAACGGGGTGGCTTGATGGAACAGCATCCGCCAGCGCGCACCATCCAGGCGCCATAGCGAACTGCGCAGGGCACACCGCACCACGCCGTCGGCGTGCACGCGGGTGCGGTAGCGCAGCTGCGCAAGCTGTGGGGCCAGCAGCACGCAGCTGAAGTCGTCGGTCACGTAATCGGCAGCCGCCGCACTGGTGGTCAATGCGGCGATGACCTCCCCGCGTGTGTAGCAGCGGCCCGACGCACCGAACTCGACGAACGCGGGATCCAGCAACGTCTCCAGTTCGGCCGCTGAGCCACGTACCTGTGGATCGAGCAGACGCAGCTCCAAGTCGCGCAACTGCGTCAGCAGCGCAGCGGCGCTCATCCGCCGATCAGGAACATCTCGACCGGCTTACGACGCCGGGACGTGGATGCGCGCACTTCGCTGTAGCGGTCCGCACGCACGCTCCAGCGCTGGCGCAGATGCGTGGCCAGGCCCTGCTCGCCCTCGGCCAGTGCCGGCTTGAGGTCATGCCCGTGGCTGGCGAAGAGGCAGGTGTACAGGTGCCCATCCGCAGAGACGCGCGCACGCTGGCAATCGCCACAAAACGGCACGCTGACCGAACTGACAAAGCCCACCTCGCCCAGCCCGTCGGCAAATGCGTGCCGCTGCGCCACTTCGCCGGTGTAGTTGGCATCCAGCGGCGCCAACGGCCACCGCGCATGGATCCGGTCGCGCAACTGCGCGGAGGTCACCACCGCCTCGGGCCGCCAACCATTGCAGCTGCCCACATCCATGAATTCAATGAAACGCAACACATGCCCGGTGCCACGGAAGTGCTCGACCAACGGCAGCACCTGGTCTTCGTTGACGTCGCGCTGCACGACGCAATTGATCTTCAGGCGCTTGAACCCGGCCTGCTCGGCCGCGGCAATGCCGGCCAGCACCTGGTCAATCTCGCCACGCCCGCCACTCATCTGGCGGAACAGCGCAGGCTCCAGGGCATCCATGCTCACGGTGATGCGGCGCAGCCCGGCCTGACGCAGGGCCACGGCCTGGCGGGCCAGCAGCGCTCCATTGGTGGTGAGCGCCAGGTCCTCGATGCCCTCGATCGCTGCCAGTCGCTGGATCAGCACCGGCAGGTTCTTGCGCAACAACGGCTCGCCGCCGGTCAGGCGCAGCTTGGTCACGCCCACCGCCACGAAGGCGCGCACCAGGGTTTCCAACTGGTCAAAGCTCAGCCGCTGGTCAGCGTCCAGCCCGTAATCGTCCGGCACGCGGTCGGCCGGCATGCAGTAGCCACAGCGAAAATTGCAGGCCTCGATCACCGACAAGCGCAGGTCGCGCAGCGGCCGGCCATAGCGGTCCTGCATCGGTGCGGCGCTCAGGTCCGGCAGCATCAGGGCACCCATCAGCGCGGCGCCATGGCGGCAGTGGGCGTTGCCAGCGCAAGCACCTGGCCAGGCACAGCCACGCGATGGCCACGTGCCCGCAGCACGTCGCCGTCGGCGTTGCTGGCGTAGTGATACAGCCACATGCGGCTCAACAGGTCCTGCGGGTATTCCCGCTCCAGGTCATCCACACCAGTATGCGACGGGTTGCCGTGAACGCCGCAGTCATGCGCGATGAGCTCGCTGTCATCGGCATAGCGCGCCAGCATCTCCGGGATCGGCCGGGTGTCGCCGGTCCAGACCAGCGCACCCTGCAGGCGCAGCCCGTAGGCGGTCTCCGGCCAGTGGTGGCGCACCGGGAACACTTCCAGGCGCACACCGTCATGCCAGAAGGCCTCGCCCACCGGCACCAGCTGAAATGCATCCCAGAAGTTCGCACCGCCCTCGGCCAGCACGTTCGGGTAGTCGGCCAGCCGCCGCTGCAGCAGCGGCACCACCGGCGCCGGCACGTACAGGCGGGTGCGGCCGCGGCGTTCGGAGAAATAGCTGTCCACGAACAAGCGCTCCAGCCCGCCCACGTGGTCCAGATGCACGTGGGTGATGAAGACCGCCTGTGGCATCTGGGCGTAATGGGCCTGATAGCTGGTGAGCCCTTCGCTGCCGCAGTCGATGGTCAGCCACGGCGCACCGCCACGCTCCAGCGTGGCCATCGGCGACCCCAGCGCCACGGCCGACGCATTGCCGACCCCCTGCACCCGCAAAGCCCACTCCATCAGTAGCCCCGGCCCCAGGCCAGCTCGTAGGCGCGGTGCAGGCGCTCGTAGTCCTTGTCCACGTCTTCGCGGGTGCGGTTGCCGCGCAGCTTCAGCAGCGAACGATGCAGGCGGGCCAGGTTGCGCTCGCGCCAGCGAGTGGCCGGAATACGCAGCACGCCGCGGTCGAAATCGATCAGCCAGCCATGCCCGCCGGCATCGAACAGGATGTTGTGCGCATTGAGATCGGCGTGATCCAGGCCGGCGCGGTGGAAACGCGCGATCAGCCGCCCGGTGTCTTCCCACGGCGCGCCGCGGCCAGCCACCTGTGCATGGTCGGCAAGCGACCGCACGTTCTCCAGCCGCTCCATCAACAACGCAGCGCGGTAGCCGAGGCCTTCGCGCAGATAGCAGGCCGCCAACGGGCGCGGCACCGGCAGCTTGCGCTTGAGCAGCTCACGCATCAGCCGGAATTCGGCAAAGCTGCGCGTGCGCCCGGCGCCTTTCCAGAGGTATTGGTCGCGACTCACGCGTGCGGCCATGCCGCCGCGCCGGTATTGGCGCAGCACGCTGTGGCCAAACGGGGCATCCACGAACCACGCGCCACCGCGCCCGCCCTCGTCCACCGGACGCGCCCTATCGCCCCAGCGCTGTGGCGAGAACAGCCCGGCGTCGGCTTGCCGCAGCCGTTCGCGGTCGAACAGAATGGCGCCGTACCCGCGGCCTTCGCGGTATGGCGTCAGCGCTTCAGTGGCGTCGAAAGAAACCATCCATCGAGTCTAACAACACCATGGCTTCTACGCCTGCTTCGTTATGCCTGCTGCGCCTGTCCGCCCTGGGCGACGTCACCCACGTGGTGCCGCTGGTGCACACCTTGCAGGCGGGCTTTCCGCAGGCGCAGCTGCACTGGATCATCGACAAGGCTGGGCTGAAACTGCTCGACGGCCTGCCCGGTGTGCACTTCCATGCCTACGACAAACGCAGCGGGTTGGCCGGCATGCGCGCAGTGCGCCAGGCGCTGGCCGCGCATGGCCACTTCGATGCCTTGCTGCAGATGCAGGTCGCGTTTCGTGCCAACGTGCTGTCGGCGTTCGTACCGGCGCGCCGGCGCATCGGCTACGACCGCAGCCGCTCGAAGGACCTGCACGGCCTGTTCGTCAACGAGCGCATCGCCGACCGCCCGTGCATCCATGTGCTGGACGCCATCGGCAGCTTCGCCGAGCCACTGGGCCTTCGGCAGACCGAGGTGCGCTGGAACCTGCCGGTGCCTGCCGACGCACATGCGTGGGCCCAGGCGCAGTGGCAAGACGATGGGCGCCCGGTGTTGATGATCTCGCCGTGTTCCAGCCACGTGCGGCGCAACTGGTACCCGGACCGGCACGCTGCGCTGGCCGACCATGCTGCCGCGCAGGGCTGGCGGGTGGTGCTGTGCGGCGGGCGTAGCGGGCTGGAGCGCAGCACTGCCGATGCCATCATCGCGGCGGCAAGAACGCCGGTACTGGATCTGGTCGGCAAGGACACGCTCAAGCAGCTGCCCGCCCTGCTCGCCCGTGCGGCGCTGGTGGTCACACCGGATTCGGGGCCGATGCATATCGCCAACGCGATGGGCACCAAGGTGCTCGGCCTGCATGCGGCCAGCAACCCGCGACGCAGCGGCCCGTATTCGGATGTGCGCTATTGCGTGGATCGCTACGACGACGCCGCACGCAAGCACCTGGGCAAGCCGGCCGCGCAGCTCAAGTGGGGTACCAAGATCGAGTTCGAAGACGTGATGACCTTGATCAGCGTCGACGATGCCATCGCCGCGTTCGAGCGCTATCGCGCAGATCACCACTGACCTATCGATCAGCGTCGGCGCGCCTGCAACACGCGCCGACGATCAGCCCGCATCAGGCGCCGCTGGCGCGGTAGTCCTGGTAGGACTTCTCTTCCACGTACGAAGACCCCAACGCCAGGTTGATCTCCTTCTTGATGCGCGCGCGCTCGTCGTTTTCGATATAGACACTGCGCGCCAGCTGCACGAAGGCATCGTCGAAGGACTGCGCCTGTTCCTTGAGGCGAATGTCGTCCTCGATCACCCACAACCGCTCGTTGACCGCTTTCAGCTCCGCGCGTAGGCGAACGATGTCGTGGCCAGCAGCCGGATGCGCCATCCAGCTGGTTTCCAGCGCCGACAGCTCATTGCGCACGTTGGCCAACTTGGCCGCGTCCTGCATGCGCTCGGACTTGATCTGCAGAATCGCGATCTTGTCGAGCAGCTCACCAAAGGACACCGGCACCAGGATCTCGGACATGACAGACCTCCAACGAAGAATCGGCAATTGTAGGCATCGCGCCGGCGGGCTGCGACCTGAAAACAAAAAGCCCCCTTGCGGGGGCTGATGTAGCGATGACGCAGAGTGCGCAGAAAACAGAGGCAGCATCGAAAACGCGTCACCACGATCCGGCGGAGAGGGGGGGATTCACTCGGCACTACGTGCCTTCGCCCTTTGGGCGGCTTCGCCGTGCAGACGGCGATGCCGTCTGTCGAACCCGGGGCTTCTCACCCCCCAATGACGCCGGCGAAACTCACGCGGCACTGGCACAACGCGTCACCACAATCTGGCGGAGAGGGGGGGATGTACTGATCCCCTTCAATGTCTCGACTCTCCTACAGCCACGCAAACCAGGAAAGTGTCCTGCTTTGTGGTCCGCCATTATAGCGTGTTAGGCGTTCCCGCCGCTAGCCTGAACAGTGGACCGCGAGGCGCCCTGTCTTTTCAAGCTTCAGATGAGATTGAGGGGTTGGGCAGTGCCAGGCTTCTGCCACATCAACGCCTCACTCCTGGAAGAAGCAAGCGTATCGGCATTCACGACTGGAGTTCCTACTGGGCATTGGACCCGGCAGACGGTCTTGGAGAAGTTCTACATCGACCTGTTGAGCCTGCCTGACAGGTTGGAAATTCTTGCGAGGCTCAGCCTCGTTCGTTTCTCTTCCGGAATACGGGGCCGAAGGTTAGCCCAAGCCTAAGCTCAAAGCGCTATTAGCAGCATTGAGTCGTTTGCCACCGAGGATTGTCAAATTCTCTTGGCCCAGAAACGAAAATCCCCGGCTCTAGTCCGGGGCGGGTGTTTCGCGGCCTCCAACAGGACAGTCCTGCTCCAGCCATGTGCGTCAAGCGTATCCCTTTTCTTCCCCCACGTCAAGCCTGTACTCTGAGCTTAAATATCGGGAGATGAGGCGATGCCAAGGACGATACCGTACCGACCGGTACTGATTGATGAACTCATAACAACAAGCCGTATTTATAGCTATGAAAACGTTTTCACATACAGGGACGATGCTGAGCTTGTAGGTGCATACCTCTGGAACGCAAATGCTTGTGCCGGGCTGTATCCGCTTGTTCAGATGGTGGAGGTTTCCCTTAGGAACGCAATCGATTCGGCTTTGTCATCGAACAATAACCGATTGTGGTGGGCTAGAGGGCGATTGAGATATGCAAGCTTTCAACCGGGCACCAGCGAACCTGTCAAGATAAGAAATATTAGATCTCACTTTGAAGGTGCCGCAAATAAAGTGCGGCAAGACAAGCAAGAGCGCTATGGAAGCAGAACCTATCCAACCCATGCTGAAATCGTGGCTAAAACTGATTTTGTAATGTGGGAATGGATGCTGGACCCTGAATTTTATGGAAATTCCCTATTTTGGCCGGGACACCTTAACGCAGTTTTTAGAGGGGACTGGCAAGGAAGGACGGATTTGGAGCAGCTCACTCATGCTCGTGATCAGATTCGCTCCATCAGGAAGTTCCGAAATCGTCTATTCCATCACGAGCCGGCCTGGAAGAAGTTTGGAGTAAATGGGGCTCATGACGCTGTAAATCATCTTCAGGAGCGGGTTGGCCAGTTGTCTGATTTTCTGAGCCTTATGCACCCGGATCTACAAGCTCTCGCCGTTAAAAGTCATCTCATCTCATTAGCTCAAATAGCGTGTTCTGCTGGTGAGCTTAGAAGATTTCAATACCAAGTTCGGGAGCACACGATTGGATCAAAGCGAGGGCTCAAAGAACTAGTCCGGAAGTGCGCATTGGCGCAAGAGGTGGCAGTTGCCAGAGCACGCGGGAACTGTCCTGGATTTTTGATTGTTCCATTGTGAATTTTATCTCGATTTTCTCCTCTGATCTTTTGCTAGCTAAAAAGCTGCTGGTGATGCCTGAGATGCAAAAGAAGGCTAGACATCCCTGCTATTGAGATGACAAACCAGGCCCGCTCACTGTGTAAGCTGCACCCACAACACCAGCATGACCATGGGGAGTCCGCTGAGCACCGAGCTGACCCAGAAAGCTCCCATGACGGTCAGCGGGGTCATGACCCACCACTGGGCAGCGGTAAACCCTTGGTCGCGCCGCCGAGCCGCGTCGGCCTGCTGCGGATAGAGCCGCTCCGCTTTCCGCAGTCCTCGCCGAGCCAAAAGTGGCCCGACGACGAAGCCGAAGGGGCCCAGGAAGAGCAGGCTGAGCGAGAACCACCAGAAGAATCGGTTGTGGGGCGTCATGATTTTCTTGGGAGCAGCGCGCTGCGCGCCGTCCCCATCAAGTCCTCCCGCAGCGCCGGCGGGCGTTCCTATCATCGAATTCGTTTGGGTCTTCATTTGGCGTAGGCCCTCCAAGTGCCGTCGGCCTTCGCATAGCGAAGATTCTTACTGACCGGGATGGGCACCTGCCGGCCCTCGATGTTGAGCACGGCCTGGCCGCGCGTGTCGCAGCGGTAGCCCTCCACGCCTTCCGCTTCCACGCAGCCGGTAAGTTCGAAGTTCTGGACGTCAGTGACCTGGCCGGCGCCGCTCTGTTGAAGCAGCCTGACGAACGCTTCCTTGGCGTTGTCAGACGAGGGCTTGCCGCCGCAGGCGGTCAGGCCCAGGGCCATGGTCAGGACGACCAAGGCGATCCGTGCGTTTTTCATGTCGTTCCTTTACTGATAAGTGATGGCGAGAGGGCGGATCATTTGTCGCGGTTCCCATCGGGCTTGAACCCTGCGATCCACATGCGGCTGTCCTTGAAGGGGGTCAGCATTCCCGAAGGGCCTGGGTGCAGGTCCGCGGTCTGGATGAATCCGGCCACCCAGGCGACGCGCAGCGACACGTCCACAGCGCGGTCGGCGACCCCAGGGCGGCTCACGTTGACGACGAAGGGCTGAGCCGGCGGGTTGGGGCCCGTGGACCGCTGAGTGCCGGTGTTCGGCTTGCTGGGCGGCACGCGAATGCCGTTGAGGGCGTCCCGGCCTTTCCACAGCGCCGCGTTGTTGAGCTCCGCGGTCTCGCCCAAGTCGTCGGTTTCCACCACCGCGGCATCGAAGCAGGTGCGGAAGGTTTCAACGCTTGAAGCGGTGGGGCTGGTCCAGATGCGGGCCTCTGTCGTCCAGCAGGGCAGCGAAGCACCCCACTCGGTGAACGTGAGCGCCACTCGCGGCCAGTCCAACTTCCCAAGCTGGGCCTGCTGGTGGTTGTCGCCCTTGAAGACATTGGGCAGTTTTCCGGCGCCACTGATGGGCGCGTAGATCGAGCCAGTTCCCTGGCTGCCGGCTTTGCTGCCCGAGTTCGGCTTGATGCCGACCATCTGCTTGCCCGTGTCGGCCAACCCCTTTCCTAGTTGACGGAAAAAGCTGGACTTCTGCTCCGGCACCTCTTGAGCGTGGGCGGTAAACGGCGAGACGAGCGTCAACGCCAAGAGCGCAGCGAACGCTCCTTGTACTGCGTGCTTCATCGAAAACCCCTGCAATACCGCCCGTTTGGCTGGTGTTTGCAAATAGGGCAAATGCAGCGCAGGATTGGAAGCGGCAGACTTGGGGGTCAATTCATCCTTCGTTGGTCTTCATGCCTGCTCCGCTGCCTCCCGCATCCACCTTTGGCCGTCGTCTTCGAGAGGCCAGGCTTGCGCGAGGCATGAACCAAGCCGCCTTAGGGGCTGTTCTCGGGCTGGAGGAACAGAACTCGGCAGCTCCCAGGATTTCGCGCTACGAGCGAGGGGACCGCATGCCTGACAACGAAAGCATGGCAAAGCTGGCGGAGGCGTTGGAGCTGCCCGTGGCCTATTTCCACGCTGTCAGCGACACGATGGCTGAGGCCATTTTGGTAATGGCGCAACTCCCTCCCGAGAAGCAGGGAGAACTAGTCAAGCTCATGAAAGATTTCAGCAGCTCTGAAAAAAGCTAAGTGGCTGAGATTACTCAGCGCGGACTTTCATCTCGGCCAACTGCTGTTGGCCGGTTCATTGAGTCAGTAGTAACGGCTCTGACAGATTTAGCAGCTAGCTACTTCAGATTCCCAGCTATTGAATAGCCGTGATCACCTCTTCATCGCAGAACCAGTCGTTGTCCAGCATGAACTTCCTGACGCGCATAACGTCTTCCGTATAGGCAACGAGCGCCAGGCTTTCCGTCGCGCGGCTAGCTGTTACGTAAAAAAGCCGCCTGGTTGCTTCTAGAGTTTTCCCTTCTGTCTTTCCCCCGAAGAGATCTTCATATTTGAACATGAAGCCCCGCGCGTCATGGTCATCCATGATCACCATGACGCGTTCAAACTCCAATCCTTTCACCCCTTGGTGTGTGTCAAAGCGCGCTTTTCGAGAAAGATACTCAGCCAGAGGACCCACTTGCGAAAATGGAGTGGCTAATAACTCTCCAATGCGTTTCTGACGCTCACTGTCGATGCTTTCCTCTTCTTGGCCCGGAGGCTTTTGGACGGGAAGAACGCCATCAGAAGGGGACACCCAAGCCAAAAGACGCTCAGGAATTTCGAGCAAGTGGCGATCGGAAACACACACGAGAACTTGTTGAAGCGAAGGGTCTTGACCATCCGCCCAAAGACCAAGCAGCTCGTCCACTGCCGACTGCGCATTTCTAAGGTTCGACTGACCAGGACAGCCTTTAAGCTTCTCCGCCGTCAACAGAGGTGAAAACGACTTCAGTAGCCGCATCACGGCAAATCTATCTTTGCGCTGGTGCGCATTGACCAGTGGCAGAACTTGGTCCGTAAAAAACGTGGCCAAAGGCTGGGTGCCATTTAGCAGGCTCGTTGAGTCAATTTCATACAGCGCGACGAACACTTCCAAGCATCCGAGCCTAGCGGCTGCCATCCTGTGCTCAAGAGTCAGCGTTTTTACCGCGTCGGGTCGCCGCCAGTTCGCATCTTCTGTCAAATTAGCCATCAAGTCCGCAATTCGTTCCTCTACCCCTGGCTTGTCTTGGACGGCGGAAGGAACTACGAAGAGTCTAACAACGCCTTCGCTAGCATCTGTTCTGGCTCGCTGCTGATGAGTGTCAACAGAACCTCGAACTTTGTTCAACAAACTTACGACGCGCTTCGGGCAGCGATGGTTCATGTGCTTGCCCGGCGTGGCCCAAGTGGGGGGCAGGTCGGTTCCCAAGCCCTCTTTCCCATCAGCATAAATCTGCTGCATCGTGTCACCAATTAAGCCCAGCGAGAATGAACCTGTCTGCTGCGCTTCCACTTCAAACAGTGCGTCAACCAGATTCTTATTCGTGTCTTGGCTCTCATCGACAAGAAGAATTGGGTAGCGCCCAGCAAAAATGCTTTGCATCCGCGGCTTGGACTGCAAGAAGTGAGCAGCAATGCGGATTACTTCGGCATGGTTCAGTGCATCGCGTGTCCGATTGGTTCCAGTCGGGCTGTAGATAAAGCGCTTTATCCCGGGGAGGGATTCTAGCCTTTTGGTGTTTGCTGCGATTCTTAACTTGCGATCATCTGAGGCCTTTCCAGCGCGGCCCTTGGCTTCTTTTTCACGTAGGTCAACAAGGTCATCAGCGATTTTTTCTCTTAGCCAATGTCGTATGTCTTGGTTAAGCCCTTCGATCAATGACCAAGCAAAGCTATGGATTGTGCGCACGTCGAAAAGGGAATCGAATTGAATCCTTCGCTTGATCTCATCGGATGCTGCATTGGTGAAGGTGATAACCCCAACTCGCTTGCCTTGGCGGCGCAGCTGCTCACCCCAGTTGACTTGGACGTGCTCCAATGCAGCCACGAGCGAGCGAGTTTTCCCGGACCCAGCACCAGCGAAAAGGAAGAAGCTTTTTGGGTTGGTTGGATCGAGACATTGAGCAATCAGGATGTCGGCCGGCTGATCAATATCGTTGTTGTCAGAGTGTTGAGCCTGCCTCATTGCTTCACCTCACTTGTTGCCGGTGCCGCATCGTCTGGAGAGGTTGGTGTAAGTGGCAATTTGCCAGCAACATCATCTTCTTTACGCTTGAGCTTAGCAATCAGCCATAGAAGGCCCTTGTCGATATAGTCTGGGAGAGCCACTTCGTCCAGATCGCTGCTCTCTAATAGGGTCATTGAGAACTCTGCCTTGTCGCCATTTTTCAGAGCCTTCTGGATGCTGCTAGAGAGCTCGGTGACGTCTTTCGAATCAGCAATTGACTGCCTGATTTGCTTAGCCAAACCTCCACCCTGCAAGGATTTGAAGAAGTCGATGTTTTGGTATACCAGCGCGTCCTCGAACGTATTAGCAATGGCCTCTGCATTTTTGGTTGCGCCAAAGTCGATCTTGACCGGCTGCTGGTAGGCGACTCGGAAGCCGAACCCACTGTCATGCATCTCAGTGAGGGATGTCTCTGGCATGTCTAGTAAGAGATCAATGGACTCTTCCTGAGGAGCCCACGTTTTTATCGTCTGATTCCGTGAAGACTGTCCTGATGATCGAGCCGGAACGGCTTTGGTTCCATCATCAGCCTTTGCGTCTAAGTCTGTGATGATTAGCGTATTGAGCCCAAGTTTGGTTAGAAGGGGACGTAAGCGATGCGCGTGGCTGCCCCCGATTTCTAGCCAGGTGATGTAACAATGCCTGAGATACGCGTAGGGCGCACGGCAGCGCACCATGTGCGGGACGACTATCCTCTCAGCAGGCCCTTCCACAAGGATCGCACCGTCAGCAAAGAAAAGGTCGCAGTGGGTTGCTTTTAAATAGCGCTTCACGAAGCGAGTAGTGTCGTTCTGGGTGCCAAATATCCTTGAAAGGTTGACAACCTGGGAGATGGGGACAGAGCCTTTTATAGCTTTGACCGGCATACGCCGGAAGTAGCGCAGGGACGTGAATTCAGCTTCGTGGGCAAGATGGCTTGAGTGGGTGCTAACAACCATCTGGGTGTGATAGCCGGCTAAGCTGCCTAGGCTTTCATGCTTTCTAAGCACCGCGTAGGCATGTGCGATAAAGACCTGTTGTACTTGAGCATGGAGATGTGCCTCCGGCTCTTCCACCAATACTAAGTGCAGCGGCGGAATATTGTCGTCTGCCCATATTTTCTTCGAGGCTTTCCCAACGCGCATCCATTTGTCGCGAAAGCTCATCAACGCAAAAACCATTGAGACCAGATTTTGATATCCAAGTCCGTTTGAGTCTTCGGGCAAGCGATTGGAAAAACCAACTTCTGCGAGGTGTGTCGGGACCTCGTAGTGAACGGCCGAACCATGGTTGAGGGCGTCAAGGGGGCGAAGATCAGCCGCGTGCTTGAGCTTTGGATCTGTCAAACCTGGGTAGCCAACGGTTTCCAGCTCTTTGAGCGCTGATTCAAATGAATCTGAAAGTTGCTTGCCGAATGCAACTCTTGCTTGATGTAGCGCTTGCAGCGCTTGGAGATCCTTCGCTTCTGGTTGGTCAAAAGGGTCGAGGTGTTGCGAGTAATACTTGCGAAGCTGACTGGATAGCTTCTTCCCCAGCTGCACGGTCTCGTCTTCTTGGTCTGCATTACTGGACGCGGCCAATCCAAGTCCACGCTGAGCGCTGATCTCGTCAATGCGTATCAGGCCCTTGAAGGGGTCGCCTTCGAGCGGTTCGCTATCAGTCGGTAGCGCCTGAGGATTTGCGAATCCATCTTCTGGGTCATCCAGCATTGCTGGATCCAGTAGATAGGCCTTGACCTCAAACACCGACCGGAGCCGTCGCGACAGGAACTCAATCATCGACTTTGGCCATAGAGAGAAGGGGTCTTCACTGCTCTCGTCCGGGTCCAAGGCTGATGCCATTACTTTTTTCGTCGCCAATCTCGCATTTAGATACTCACGCTTGAAGTCGTCGGGGCTTTTCGGCTCGTAACGGAGTCGCACGCCGATAGCACTGCCATCCCAGTCAAGTGTTGGAAGAATCTTTTGAACGTAATGCAACTGATTGTCAGGAACCTGCAACCAGACATCCAATGATGGTGATATTGAGCCCCAGTCGAAGTCTATGGGCTCACCGTCTTCAGACTCTGCTTCCCAATTACTCCCGAGCTCATTGATGACAGGCCAGTGGCTCAAAGTGAAGTCATTGATGGTGAAGTCACGCTGATCCAGAAGGAAGCGTCGTAAGGCAACCATCGCTGATGTCTTGCCGCTATTATTGGCGCCGACAAAGACCGTTGATTCCTTCGCAATATCTATCCTTGTGGCAAGTAGTTTCCGAAAGTTTGCTACTTCAATAAAGTCAATGTGCACTGTTCCTCCTTCAAGCAGTGCGGCACGAAAGGCGGCTAGACGGTTTTCAACCTAACAGTTGCAAAGCGTCCTAGCCGTGCGAGGGGTTCCACGCAACTTTACGGCGTGGTGTTCCCGGGCGGAAGAGGCGCCGGGACTTGTTGAATATATGCTTGAGCTTGCTTAATTCCCTTCCGGTGGGCTTTTTAAGGGTAAAACTTGCTCGGATCAGCCAAGCACTTTGCGAACTGCCCTCGCTCATAGCGAGGCAGTTTCACGGTGGGCTGATACAGCTCCAGTGCGCTGATTTGCTTGCTGCGCGTCACCCGCGATCGCTTATGTAGGTAGTGCTCGCGCAGCACCTTGACGTGCTCCCGAGAATCGGTGCTGTGGCCCGTGACCAAGGCAATCTGCTTCTCAGGGACATCGTTGACATCGAGCTCGGGTGCCAATGTATGGCGGAAGGCATGGAACCCGATTCCCTTTTCAAATCCGAGGGTCTTCAGGTAGCGCCCGAAGTCCACCACGAACTGCTGGCTGTAACGTGCATTCGTTTCGCCTGTCGTGCGGTTCACGCCGGCAGAGAGCAGCGGGAACAAGCGGGCATGGCCCGTGGCCTTCATGTCTTCCACGAAATCCAAGAAGCCGGCTTCCAGCAGCGGCTGAGCGATGGGGATGATGCGCATGCAGCCGGCCCCCTTCATGCTTTGCCTGCTGCGCCGCTTCTTCTTCGGGTCGGCAGCCAAGTCCTTGTCCAACGTTTTCTGGAAGGCGATGCACCAGATGCCGCGTTCCTCGATGATGTCGGTCAACTTCAACTGGCAGACTTCATTGACTCGCGCCCCCGTATAGAGGCCAATCATCGGCGCCCACCAATACTGCGGCTTCTTGGCCCAGGGCAGAAAGTTGGCCGGGTCAAAGATCGTTTGAAGGTCTTCGTCTTCGAACAGGCGGATGGCCTTTTCTGGATCGATGGTGTCGTCCTTCTTGGGCTTTCGGAATGCCTTCATCGGTGACACGTCGATGGCTTGTCCGTTGACCAAGTGGTTGAAGAAGGCGACCAAAAATCGGCGGTGTCGCTCCTCGGTGGCAGGCGCCAGCGGCGGCACGTCTTGCTCTTTACCCAGGGCGATTGCCTCGTCAAAGGAGAGGTCCTTCAGCAGCGGATCCGACACCAAGTTCCTCGGAGCCCAGCGCAGCAGCGTCCAGAGCGCTTGGATGTGGTAATAGTCGACTCGAGCTGCCGAGATGTTGCCGCAGGTGAGCAGCAGCAGTTTCAACGTGCGCTCTGTGGACTGCACAGTCTTCGGGTCGAGCTGCCGGCGGCGCATGTCTTCGAGGTGGTCCTCGATTTCCTTGGCCAGTGGGCGTGACGGTGTGCCCTTGGGCAGCTGCGCGGGGTAGCGTGTGTTGTTCTTCAGGCCGCTCTTCCGTCCGGTTTCGTCGAGCGCGGCGAGGATGCATTCTTGGAGATTGATGGCGGCTTCCCGGCCTCGGATAATAGCGAGGTCAATACGGTAGCGACCAATGTGGATGCCTTCCAAATGCAGGAGGCCGAAGGGCGAAGCAATGTAATCGTTGAGTGCTGCGGAGGGGTTGCTGGTCATGGGTCACTTCCATCGAAAGATGGAAGTAGGGATATGACAGGACGAAAATTCGTCAACGGGGGCGATACAAAAATCTGCGGTGGCGGCGCAGTCCTCAGGTGTTGGGGTGTTCCCTCTGGGGTGCTTCCCGGATCCGCCAATTCGTTATCCGGCGAGAAGCCTTGTAAACAAAGGGTTTCAGAGAATTTTGTGTCGATTTATCGCAGTCAATTGCGTACTGTTTGCAGTAAATAAGCTAACTAAATGAGCTTATCGCTCGATTTTTAAAATGAATTTAAGTTAAATGTTATCCTATTATTGTTAGTCTGAATTTATATTAAAAGCAGCGATATACCTGGATCGGAACTTTCTGACATTCGATAGGGCGCGACACCGATGGCGCGACGATTGCCAGGAATGCAGGGCAAAGACGAGGACCACGCGGAATTGGTATCGCTTATTCGTCAAGAACATCAGGTCCAGATCGCTCAATGTTTGGAGCAGCATCAAAGCCCAGCTGAGTCGCTCAAAGTCACGCTCGCCGATGCGCGATCATTGGTTGGGCCACGTGACTGGTCATCTGGTGAAGGGAGATGAAGTCCAAGTTTTGGAGGCGGCAGGGAAGTGGCGGTGCGTGCAGTCAGTCGATGAAGAAGGAGGATTCTTCGTTGGATGGATGCTCAATAAGCACCTACGTCACCTACCTGTTGAACCCTAATCTCTCAGTCCAAGATGTTGGAGAAGGTAAGCATTTCGGCTTGACAAAGGTCTACCGCGCTTTGCTGTCGGATTGAGGAAGGACAACGGAAACAGGCCGCTTGCCATCCGAGGCTCGGGATGCGCCAGGCCAAAAGGCGATAGCGCCAGCAGCACAGCTGCCTCTTTCGCATTGGACTTCGATTGCCCCGGAGTTGCCAGGGTGAATTGCTGCCGCAGCTGTTGCTACCGCCAAGCTTCCACCCAAATACCAGTAGAGATTCACCGACTGCTTCCTGGCGAGCAGCACAGACAGAGAAAAGAGAGCAGCAAAGAAGCCTGCTCCGAGAAGCGCTTTAAGCCAAGTGTCCAAGAAAAACGGCGCTCGCCCGAAACCAGAGAAAGCGTAGGCGGCAACGACTGAAAACGTCAGCCAAGCCGCCGCAGCGATGGCGAAGGCCGCACCTGCTTTTTTGTGTCCACGCCAAGCTAAATCCGCTTGCAGCACAAAAAATGCTAACAGCAGAATTGGGGCTACTGCGTAGCCAAGCAACCCAACCTGGTTTCGAGTCAACAGAAAGAGCGCCGAGCAAGTCAGCGTGCCAAGGAGCAGAACTGCTTCACGGGAGCGCAGGCTAAGCCTGCGCTCCTTGATACGGACTGTGCTCATTACTTGACTTGGACCACATCGCCGACAAGGACGGTTCCGCTACCTACGCTCACTGTGCCTCCAGAAATGGTCGCTGCGCCGCTTGATGTGAGCCAGTCTATCCCGCGCTGGTAGTCAGGTCGAGATGATGCGTCCGGGCTCTCGTAGGAACTGTAATCGACGTTGATAGGCTCGCTGCTAGAAGTCCCAATGAGATTGCCAGCGGAATCGTAGGCTTCAACGTAAACAATGGCTCGCTTGGCGGAATCGTAGGCGAAAATCGCCCTGCTTTTGTCGTTGAACGTGGTGTCGATGCGAATGCTGTAATCCTCCGAGCTCCTCCACTTGTAGGCGTTGGACAGAACCTGTTGGATGAAGAAAATGAAATTTTCACCGGTGTTAGGCACTTGCCAATCGTTTGCTTCAAGCCACTGTATGACCTGTTGACGCGTTGCACCTTCCCGACGCACGTCAAATGCACTGGCGAATGCTGCTGATTGGTCTGCTGCAGGTGCAGCCATCTTCCTGGCTGAGTTGGGTGTGACAGTTCCATTAGCTAGGTCGATCTTCACGTTGAGCGTGCCGATGTTTCCGTAGCTCCGATATACGGATGAGTAGATGGCGAACTGGTCGACATCTGCCTGTGCCACAGGTCGCTCTTGAATCCCGGGCGGGGCCACAGAGACGGGTCCGTTTACCGTATTGACCGTGTAGAGGTAGGGAACGCCAGTCATGCGGTCACCGATGTAGGCTTGACCGAGACCAGAAGTCAGCTGATTTGCAAGCGCTCCTCGCTGGGCCTGTGTGCAGGAATCACAGAAGTGGATCTCATTTGCAGTGGCTTGTCCAATAAATCCTGCGAGCATCAGGCTGCCGAACATCGCAATCGTCTTAATCATCAAAAACTCCTTTTCGGTCCCCTGCTATATCAGGGTCACACCCGTCACTTCCTGTCGTCAAACCTTAATCCAGTCGTGATTTCTGAAGGTAGAGCTCGGTCACACTTGACGGCTACTTTTTTTTTAGAAAGTTCTGGATTTGTCCGATCTTGGCATGTTCAAAAAATTTCCTTGAGTGTCCTATGTCAGAAGTTTCTGACACCCCAATGAGGGATGGGCCTAGGGCGAGAAATGTTCAGTTGTAATGCTACTTTGACGAACGCGGGGTCGAACGTCGCTCACCCCACGCGACGCTTTCGCAGCGTCATGCCAGCACCCACAAAAAATCCGAAGGTTGCTCATCCACGGGAATCCTGAAGCTCAACTCGGTGCCGGGATAAGGCTCAAAAACCCCATAGCAGAACTGTTTCCATGGCATGAGTTTCTTGGCTCTCCCCGGCTACTCGGAGTGGTAGCTTTCCGCCTTCCAGGCGCGTAAGAGGCAACACCTGGTCAGCGGTGATCCAAGGCGTGTTGGCGTCGGTGGCTGCTGAGTCGAGATTGCGGCTTGCTTGGGACATGAGCGCATCAATGGAAGCATTTCACTCAATGTAGCCCAGCGATCGAAACGTGGCCCACGAGCGCCTCGCTATACCGGGAGATTTGTCACACAACCATGGGGTGCGTCCGACAATTCTCACGTTTGACCTGCTGGGCCACTGTGCGGATAGACTGAGCCTCCCAACTCTTTACATGAGCTGGCTTATGGACTTCAGCCGCAACGGACGCCCCCTCTCCTGTGCCTTGGTCATGACATTGGCCGCAGGGGTTTTGACTTCGGGACTGGTGGCGTGCGCTCAACCTTCGGCCTTGCCCCAGGAGACCACTGTGCAAAACCCACCAAGCCAGGCCTCGATTGAGGCGGAGCAGAACAAAGCTGCTGCGGCATCCGATATCGCGGCGGATGCCGCGGCAAAGGTCACGCCTCGGCTTGTCGATGAAGACGACTACCCCGAGTTGCAGCCGGGGCCCACGTTGACTGCCCCCGCACTCATCAAGGTCATAGCTCAGTTGGCACAGGCTCTTCGCTCCCAAGCCGACACGGCCCCCGAAGCCGTTGAGCAGGCCACGGGATTGAAGTTGCCCCCCGATGCCAAGGGGCGACGCCATGGGGCTAGGGGCGCTTTGGAGAAGGCGGGCTACGAGGTAGCGGTTTGGAAGCCTTACGCCAAGCACCCTGGCTATTTGATAGAAGTGTCAGTCATTCCGCCTGGTTCATGCGAACTCACCATGGACGCGGTGCAAGCGCCGTTGTTGTCGGCAGGCTTTCGGATGACCAAGCCGGGTTTTGGTGACGACCATCGGATCATGTTCGACAAGCAGGCCGGTCAAAATCTTGGTGTCTACATCGCCGTCAAGACAGACAACCGCAATGACCCGCACTGTGTTTCGAGAGTGACTTTCGAGTTGGAGCCAATCGATGGTTGACCCACGTGTCGAACAGCTCCTTAGCGAGGTAGAGAAGCAAGCCGGGTTGCCGCCTTCGGCTGCTCGGGACTTTCGCGAGGCCGTCGAAACCTCTCCCTATCTTGCGTCTGCGATGGCCCAGGCCATCGAGAGCGGCAGCTTGCGCCACCTGTCGGTCTCAAACCGTCCGAACGAGGGTGGGCACTACGACGCGAGCACGGGCACGGTCAACGTCAGCTCGGATGTATTCCAAAGGACCAAGCAATCGGATCGCGTGGATTTGCTGACGGGCGTGTTAGGTCACGAGACCGGGCATGCACTGATGGCCAAGTCGGCGGAACAATCGCGATACAAGCTTGCCTACGGCATCGACCAAGCCCTCAAGGAGGGAGCCCAATACGGTGAGCCGGTGGTGGATGTCACTCCTATAGCCAAGGAGTATCTTGCCTCCGCTCGCCGGGACGAGGGCCTTGCAGAGTTGATGAGCATGAACTCTGTAGCAAGCCGGGTGGCCACGACCACTGGCGAGGTCAACCAAAAAGATTTGCTCCGCCGGCTAGACCCCACGACCGCTTGCGTCACCAACGAACAGTTGGAGCCCGGTGTCCGGCTAGATAAGCATGGATTGCAGCTTACGCAGGGCCGCATTGCTAGCCCTGCCGTGGAGGCGGTGGCCGAGTGCCATTTTGACAAGGGCGGCAACACCTTGGGACACAAGGGCACCTCGGCCTACCAGGCTTACTACACGGCTTACGCCATTGGTGCAGCTGCTGATATTTGGAAAGACCGTGCAGACGCCACGGCGCAGCCGATGCCTAAGTTGGGCTACAACCTGCAGGAGTTGGGGGTGAGTGCCCAGCAAGCCGAAGATGCGGGTATTGACCTGGGCGGGATTGGCAAGACGTTCGGGTTTGCGGATACCTCCCAGGGACAAGTGCGTCAAGTGGAGGTGCGGCAGTTAGGCGCCGGCAACAGCAATCGCCCTGAGTTGATGTCAGGAAATGATGTCCAGCCGCAGCGGATTTTGGCCGACAACCCGGCCCATGCCGACCATCAGACTTATGCCCGCATCCACGACTGGGTCAAAGGCACGGGCAACTGGAACGAAGAAGAGACCAGGAATGTCTCAGCTGCGCTTTATAAGCAGCAGGTGGACGACCCGTTGCTCAAGCGAGTGGACAGGGTCACGGGAGGCTTAGGAAACGATGGCGCTCAGAACGTCGTTGCGATCTATGCCCCGCACGGGTTGGACAAAGCGCCGCAGTTCCATGCCCACGTGGATGGGCGCGAGGCCTCGCAGGAGCCGGCCCAGCAGAACCTCCAGCAGGCTGAGGTCATCAAGCAGGACCAAGTGCGTCAGCAGCAGATGGAACAGACGCAGCAGCAAACAGCGCAGCAGGAACAGGGGCCGACGATGACCAGGGGCGGTCCCTGAAAAGTGCTCGCCGTGATGACGAGGGCTCTAGTGAAAAGAGCCAGCACGATTTCTCATGTGGCTGCTAAGCAACGTTTCCAGTTCTGCGTCGTCCAGCAGGTGCGCACCAGTGGAAACCACGAGGTCCGCCACGCGCTGCCGTCTTTTTATTTCTTCGCGCTTCGCCGTTTCCTGGGCCTTCGCTTCGCGGCGCTGGTTGGCTAAAAGCTCTCTTGCTTGCAGCTGGGCCAAGCGCTCGGTGGCGCGTTGGATTTGGTCTCGATAGTGATTCGTTGCGGTCATGCATTTCTCCTGCTTCGTGCAAATGAGTCAAGCAGGGAAAAGGCTCGCGTCAAGCACCGAGGTGGTCTCGAATTTCGTCCGCATTGAAAATCGAAAAGCTTGAAAAACAGGGCTTAAAAGAAAGAAGCAAGAGCGCACCTAGGTGTCACTGCGTGACACGTGCGCAAGGGTCTTCGCCCCTTGAACCCCAAGCGCCCAGGGCGCTTGCGAAAATCCAAAGCCGAGGCATAAACCAAGCAACCCCACTGCTTCGGAGTCGCCGCCTCATGGCCATCTACCACGCCAACGTCAAGACGTTTAGTCGCGCCAAAGGGCATTCGTCCATCGCAGCGGCCGCCTACCGTGCCGGCCTGCTGCTCGAGGACGCAATCACCGGCCTGCGCCACGACTACCGCCGCCGGGACGGCGTGGTCGAAACGCGCTGCATTGCTCCCGAAGACGCGCCCGACTGGGCCCTGGTCCCCGCCGAGCTCTGGCCGGCTGCGGAGGCCGCCGAGCGCCGCAAAGATTCGACCGTCGCGCGCGAGTTCGAGTTCGCGTTGCCACACGAACTCGATGACCTCCAGCGTTCCGACTTGGCCGTGGAAGTCACCCGTGCGCTCGTCGGACGCTATGGCTTTGCGGCCCAGGCCAGTATCCACAGCCCTGGCAGCAAGGACGGCTTGAACTGGCACGTCCACGTCCTGGCCACCACGCGTCGTATGGGGCCAGACGGTCTCACGGACAAAACCAAGGAACTGGACGGCGGCCCGTCGGGACGTGTCGAGGTGCAATGGGTGCGCGAACTCATCGCCTCCACCATCAACGCCCATCTTGAAAAGGCGGCGCTTGAGATTCGGGTGGACCATCGCCGCCTTGAGGTCCAAGCCGACGACGCTCTGGCGCGTGGCGACCTGGCCGCGGCTGCCGTGCTCTCACGGGAGCCCACCAAGCACGTCGGAAAAAATGGCACAGCGCTGGCCCGGCGGGGCCAGCCGTCAGAGCGTTCGGACGCAAACCGTCGAATCGAAGAGACCAACGAGGAGACCTTCCAAAAGCTCATCGCCGTGTTTGAGCAAGAAGGACGCGCCATGCCGGTGCCCGATGGTCATAGCCAGGCCCAGGCCGAGCGCGAGGCTCGCCGACCTTCTGATGTGCTGTCCCTGCAGCTCAGGCGCGGGGCTGGGCACATCGAGGTGTCCCCCAGCATGGCGACCATTGCCCGTGGGCTGGGACTGATGGAGGCAGAGGAGGCCAAGCCGCCCCGCGAGCCACGTTCGGTCGCCGAGCTTGCGGAGGAGGCCAGCGACGAATGGGGAGTGGCTGTTCAAGCGGATCCCCGCTTGGCTCAAACGCTCCAAGCAACCCTGGACTTGGTGCAGTGGATCAGGGAACGCGTGGCTGCCTTCGCCGACGAGGCCCGGCTGCGTCCGGACCTCAACGAGCTGCTGCGGCGGCTGCGGCGCTTCAAGGCAGCCGCCATGAGGTTCGCCCGGCGACTATTGGCGGTGCGCCGAGCGGAGAAGCTGCATCACATGGCCGAAAACTCATGGAATGATTTTGTTGCGAACAGTCCCGAGCCCGGTCCGTCGTGGATGCAGGGGGGATGGAAGCAGCGGCGTGGTCGTCGACTGAGCACCCTCGAAGCCCGGTCCGCAGAGTTGGCCGATGCAAGGGCCAGAGTGACCCCGGAGGAACAAGTGCTCTGCGAGAAAGAGGCGTCGGCAAGCGCAACGCATCTGGAGGTGTGGAGCCGAGACATGCTCCAGCGGTATCCCCTCCAGCTCGACATGGCGAATGAACTCGATGAGCCTCGTCCAAACCCTGCTATTTCCGCTCCTCCCGCAACTGCCTACGTTCCCCGGCCGCCACGCTTCCACTGAAACCAAAGAGCCCCGCAGTGCGGGGCTCAATGTTTGCGGGCTCTCTGCCGGCTCAGTGAAGGGTCGGACGCTTCTTGTTGCGCACTGGATCCAACTGTGCGTCCCTGTTCTTACGCCCCGCTCGCCATTCCTCAACCGACGGAAACTCTCGCACGATGACGGCCTCGCGGGTGCGCACCGGTTGGGAGGGCTGGGGAGGAGCATGGTCCAAAGATTGGGCGGCGTTGCCCCCACCTGGCGGTTTCTTCTGGCTGTAAATGATCAGCTCGCCAGCGGAAGACCAGGCGTTGCAAACATTTCGCTGGCGCACTAGGGGCTCGTCAGAAAGCGTCTGACTCATCAGAGCTGCGAGCAATTGGCTAGCGAGTTCGAACTGTTGGGGTGTGGTGGTCATGGAAACTCCTGTGTGTGGGGAAGTCCTCATCCAACCAAGAATTCGCGACTGCGCAAGAGCTCGCTTAGAGCGCTGTTTCACAAATTTGAATACGGGTCAAAATTTGATGACTGCTATGTCATAAGGAAGCAGTTAAGCCGAGTCGGGCAATTCGGGCTTGTGTGTGCTTCAACCGTCGGTTTCCCTCTGCTGTGACAGGCGATTCTGTCAAAGTAGCTTAGCTCAAGGTGACTTCGTCGGATGAATCAGAGAAAGGGGGGAACACCAATCCCTATCTTGCTTGACAAGTCCCAAAATGGGACTATGATTGCGGCATGAGAGTCATCGCCATTGCCACGCTTAGGGACTACTGGGAGGCGAACCCCCCAGCCGAACAACCCTTGAAGGCGTGGTATGACGAAGCGAAGGCGGCCACTTGGAAGTCACCGCAGGACATCAAAAACGCTTACCGAAATGCAAGCATCATTGCCAACAACCGAGTGGTGTTCAACATCAAAGGCAATGATTACCGATTGATCGTGGCGGTGGCTTATCGAGTTGGCATTGTTTACGTGAAGTTTATCGGCACGCATGCCGAATACGATCAGATAGACGCCGCAACCATAGAGGTTTGACTGACATGAACATCACTCCCATTCGCACCCCCTCTCACTACAAAGCTGCACTGGAGTCGATTTCCAAGCTTGTGGAGGCTGATCCCGCGCCCGATAGTCCGGAGGGCGAATACCTGGACGTGATGGCCACGCTCATTGAGGCCTATGAAGCCAAGCAGTTCCCCATAGAAGCGCCAGATCCGATCCAGGCAATCAAGTTCAGGATGGAACAGGCCGGGCTGGAGCCCAAGGATCTTGCCGCATCGATTGGCAAGCCAAACCGCGTGTATGAGGTGCTCAACGGGAAGCGGGGCTTGTCCATTGAGATGATCCGCAACCTTCGTAAAAACCTTGGCATCCCTGCCGAAAGTTTAATCGGCGCTTAGCCCCTCGACCCCGCCCCAGCGGGGTTTCTTTTGAACTATTGGCGACGAACCAGGCTACCGTCCGCTCGGCCTTTCTCACGTTGTTGATCGGGTGGTATCGCAATCGGCCAATACGGCCACTCAAGATTTGTGTGTGCAAGTCCAGTAGTGCTCATGCGGGTTGTTTCCTTGTTCTGGTTGGCTTCTTGCTGGGGGATGACTCTTCGAGCAGAGGAAGCAGCGCGTCGAGACTGAGGCTGTAGGCGAGCACGGACAGCCCCGGCGAGACGCTCCCTAGACCATTGAGCTTCTCCTGAGCTGTGAACGCCCGGCTGTAAGTGACGTGGTGCTCGTCGTCCAATTCGTGACCGACCAACTGAGCCCGGAGCTCGGACACCACGCCGGCGCCTTGCAACTCTTGGATCAGGGTTTTGCGCAGCGAGTGGAAACCGCGCTTGGCCTTGGGCCAGTTCTTGCCCACCTCGGCCAGGTGCCGGCTGAAGGCTTTGGAAATCCAGTTGCCCTGCCCGTTCTTGGCATCGGCTTTGGCCGCCGGGAACAAGCGCTCCTGGCCCTCGGCTCGCGTCCGCTCGACCCAGTCCAGGAACCCGAGGGCAAGCAGGTCGGGGTGGACCGGCACCGTCCTCAAGCTCACATCCGTCTTCACCTTCTGATACTCGCCTTCATCCGAAATCTGGATACAAGGAATACCGCCGTCCTCAATCACGTTGGCGCTCAGCAGTTGGCCGACCTCCGAGGCGCGGGCGCCGGTATACAGACCAATGAGGGAAGCCCATCGCGCGGCCAGCGGCAAGGCTTCGAAGGCCGCCGGCGCAAACAAGGCCTGGACCTGGTGGGCGTCGTAGGCTTTGAAGCCGAACTTGCGGCGGGCGCGCTTTTCCCGGGTGGAGTAGCTCACGTGCCCGGAAGCGGGATTGTCTCCACGGGGATAGTGGCCCGAGGCCTGGGCCCATTCGAAGAAGCCGCCTTTGCCACCGATGTAGGATTGCTTGTTGGCCAGCGTGGGCGTCGAAGCCCCCTTGTCACGCATGTCCTGATACCACCGGGCCAGGTCCGAGCGGGTGACCGTGTGCAGCTTGGTCTTCTCACCCAGGAAGCCGGTCAACAGCTCGATGGCGGTCCGCTTGATGGTCCAGGTCTTGGGCAAAGTGCTGCCCTTGAGGCTGTTCAGCCAGGCGTCTCGGGCCTTGCCCAGGGCAATCGTCTCAACGGCGGGTTTGGTCGTTCGCCGTGGCGTCGGGAGAGGCGGCACGTGCTGATGAATCAGCTCCCCCAACGCACTGGGCTGCGGGGCGGTGAGCGCCATCAGTTGCTGGAAGAGCGTGACGTCCTCTGGGGTGTCGATCTGCCATTGCTCGGTGATCGACCCATCCGGCGAGCACGTCCGATTCAAGGTCAGCTCCTGAGGGCGTTGGGTGCCGGTCAGGCGCGCCAGGAGCGCGTCCAGGTCGTCGTCTTGGCTTTGCATGCGTCGGTCCCTCAACACAGTGAAGACCTGAGCATAGCGGGCGGCCAGGGTCAGCGCGCGCAATCTCGCCTCCCGCATGTCGTAGGTGTGCAGGGTGCGTTTGAAGGTCTGGCGACCCACGGCGGGCTGCAAATCGACCGGAACGCGCTGGCGATACGACCAGAGGCCGGAGGGGGCTCGAACGAGATGATGAGGGATGCGCATGGGCGTCGTGTGTCCCGACTTGCGCAGCTGTAGCCAGTTTTTACGCTAACAAAAAGCCCCTGATTTCTCAGGGGCTTGCGCAATCTGGCGGAGAGGGGGGGATTCGAACCCCCGAGGCGCTATAAACGCCTGCCTGATTTCGAGTCAGGTACATTCAACCGCTCTGCCACCTCTCCAGATGGTCCCCGGTGTCCCGGGGTCGTGCATCATACGGGCACACGCGGTTTGCCACAAGCGGGCGCGGCCTCCCGCAGAGACCGCAGTGGCAGGGCCGGCGTGAACATCCGCCGCGGCCATTGCGCCCCATCGGTTGCCCGCCGCCTGCGGGGCCGCGATGATGGTGCGGCACCTCTCATCCTGGCGACCCCGCACCATGCTCGAATTCGGACACCTCACCCACGTGGGCCTGCGCCGTGACCTCAACGAGGATACGTACTATGGCGACAGCGAGCTGGGGCTGTGGCTGGTGGCAGACGGCATGGGCGGCCACGCCTGCGGCGAGGTGGCCAGTGCGTTGGCGCGCGAAACCATCGTGCGCGAAGTGCGTGCCGGTACGCCGCTGGCCCAGGCGGTGCGCATCGCCGACGAGGAAATCATCAAGACCTCGCGCCGCTGCAACGACACCCTGCCGATGGGCACCACCGTGGTGGCCGCACGCGTGCTCGGGCAGCGTTTCGAAGTGGCCTGGGTGGGCGACAGCCGCGCCTACCTGTGGCGTGACGGCCGGCTGGCGCAACTGAGCCAGGACCACAGTTATGTGCAGGAACTGATCGCCCAGGGCACATTGACCAGCGAGCAGGCGCGCGCGCATCCGCATCGCAATGTCGTCACCCAGGCGCTCGGCGTCACCGACCCGGCCCATCTCAATGTCGCCACCATGCAGGGCGAGCTCAAGTCGGGCATGCAGCTGCTGTTATGCAGCGATGGGTTGACCGAAGAAGTGGACGACACCGCGATCGCCGCAACGCTGTCGCAGGCCGATTGCAGTGCCCAGGAATGCGTGGAATGCCTGGTCGCCGCCGCACTCGATGGCGGCGGCTCGGACAACATCACCGCCATCCTGGTGCGCAGTCACTGACTGCGCGGGCAGCGCGTCCTTCAGCGTCGCCTTAACTGGCGACCGCGACCTCGTCCAACTCCGGCGCATCCCACAGCGCACGCCCGGCCTTCTTGCGCAGCCGCTCCAGACGCGCCTCGTGCGCCTGCAGCTCCGAGGGCGTCACCACCACGCGTGGGCGCGGCAGCAACAGCGACGGATCGAACGCGATCATGCCCTCGCCGCCTTCGGCATGCTGGCCGGCATCCATCGCGCCGAAGCCGATCTCTTCCTGCCCGGAGGTCAGCGCGATGTAGACATCGGCCAGGATCTGCGCATCGAGCAAGGCGCCATGCAACTGCCGGTGCGAGTTGTCCACGCCCAGCCGTTTGCACAATGCGTCCAGCGAGTTGCGCTGACCGGGATAACGCTCGCGCGCCATCATCAAGGTATCGACCACGGTGGCGCGGTCGATGATGCGGCCAAACTGATCGCCCAGCAGCGACAGTTCGTTGTCCAGGAAACCCAGGTCGAACGCGGCGTTGTGGATGATCAGTTCGGCGCCGTCGATGTAGGCCAGAAACTCCTCCACCACTTCGGCAAACACCGGCTTGTCCGCCAGAAATTCCAGGGTCAGCCCGGTGACTTCCTGCGCGCCGGGCTCGAAGTCGCAGTCCGGCCGCAGATAACGATGGAAGTTATTACCGCTCGGGCGGCGCTCCAGCAGTTCCACCGCACCGATTTCGACGACGCGGTTGCCCTTGCGCCATTCCAGGCCGGTGGTTTCGGTATCGAGAATGATCTGACGCATGCGTCCTCTTACGATGTTGCGAGGCCACCGCGCTGGGCGATGGCCTGATTGCGGGCAAGCACGTCGACGCGCTCGTTGTCCGGGTCGCCATTGTGGCCTTTCACCCAGCGCCATTCGATGGTGTGGCGCTGGGTGGCCGCGTGCAGCCGCTCCCACAGCTCGCGGTTCTTGACAGGGTCGCCGCCGGACGTCTTCCAGCCGCGCCGCGCCCAGCCAGGCATCCACTCGGTGATGCCCTGGCGGACGTATTGCGAATCGGTGTGCAGCAGGATCTGGCACGGCTCGGTGAGCGTTTCCAGCGCCATGATCGCCGCCATCAGCTCCATGCGGTTGTTGGTGGAATTGGCTTCGCCGCCGGCCAATTCCTTCTCGCGACCGTTGTAACGCAGCAGGGCGGCCCAGCCGCCCGGCCCGGGATTGCCGAGGCAGGAGCCGTCGGTATGGACTTCAATGGATTTCATCAGGACCTAATTTGGATTGCGATGTCAGATCGTGGCCACAGGCTGCGGCCAACGCGACGGCAGGGCGATCGGCGTCGGACCGATCGGCGCTGCGGCACGCTTTTCCACTTCGAGGAGATACACCGCACGCCAGGGCGCACGGCTCGGATCGGTGGAGCCGCGGCCGGGGCCCCAGATCGGCCCCAGATACCGCTCCTTGTCCACGCATTGCAGCCCGGCCCGCTGCGCCAGCAGCCGCCACCGATCCGGGCGCAACGCCACCGGGCCACGACGCGCCCAGCGGAACCGGTACGGGCTCAGCGGGTTGAGCGTGAACAACCACAGCCGCCCACCCGGCATCAGCACCCGCTCGCATTCGGCCAGGAACTCCGCCGCCCCATTGACCACCGCATGCTGCACCACGATGGCCTGCAGGCTCTCGGCCGGTAACGGGAACGGCAGCGCACAGCGCGCGTCGCCGCCAAAGCGACTACCGCTGCGATACAGCCGCAAGCCACGCCCCTGCAGGGCGTCGCGCGGTGGCAGATCAGTGGTCGGAGTGACCCACAGCCAAGGCTGCGACGGGCGCGTCTGCAGCGCCGTGAGCGCCAATTGGCGCTCCAGCTGGAGCAGGCGGCGGCCTCCACCCGTTTCAAACCAGGATGAGACACCAGCTTGACGGGAGAACGGCGTGGCAGGCATGGTCCCAATTCTATGCGACTCACCGCCCTGCCCGCATTCGACGACAACTACATCTGGGCCCTGGTCGCCGATGATGGCCGTGCAGTGATCGTCGACCCTGGCCAGGCAGCGCCGGTGCTGGAGGCCGCGCAGCGCGAGGGCTTCACTCCGGTGGCCGCCCTGCTGACCCACCACCATGCCGACCATATCGGCGGTGTGGCGGAGCTGCAGCAGCATTTTCCGGCGCTGGAACTGTACGGGCCGGACGACGAACGCATGCCTGCGGCCACCCGCCACGTCGCCCACGGCGACACTGTGACGGCCCTGGATATCGACTTTGCGGTGCTGGATGTCCCCGGCCATACCCGCAGCCATGTCGCCTATGTGGGTGACGGGCACCTGTTCAGTGGTGATACCCTGTTCAGCCTAGGCTGTGGGCGGATGTTCGAAGGTACGCCCCCACAGATGTTCGACGCCTTGCAGCGTCTGGCCTCCCTGCCAGGCGAGACGCTTGTGTGTTGCGGCCACGAGTACACCTTGGCCAATGCGGCCTTCGCGCTGCACGTCGATCCCACCAACGCTGCCTTGCAGCGCCGTCAACAGGAAGCCCAGGCAATGCGTCATGCAGCCCGTCCTACCCTGCCGATTTCGCTCAAGAGTGAACTGGCCACCAATCCGTTCCTGCGTCTGCATACTCCCGAAATTCGCGCCGCGGTCACCGCACACGCAAGCATTTCGATAACGAGCGATGTAGACGTATTTGCCGAACTTCGGCGCTGGAAAGACGTATTTCGCGCATGAGGCGCCTGCTTCTGGGTGTGTTGGCCGCGCTGTTGGCCGCCGCACCGGTCGCCGGCTCCGCCAGCGGGTCAAGCACCTCTGCCACCGTCAGCAGCCCAGCACCGGCCGTACGCAACGGCCGGGACATCTTTGCCTCCTTCCTGGAAGGGCGTGCCGACCCGGGCTGCGATACCGAGCACAGCGATCGGCGTTGGGAGCAGCACTTCTCCCGTGCGCCGGCCCGCCTGGCCGATGATGGGCAGGACGTTCTCCCGCTGTTTGGCTACGTGGTCGACCAGCTGCGCGAAGCCGACATGCCCACCGAATTCGCCCTGATTCCCTTCGTGGAAAGCGGCTACCGGCCCGGCGCACGCAACGGCAGCGGCCCGGCAGGCCTGTGGCAGTTCATCGCCACCACCGCGCGCAATCACCACGTACCGGTCGGTGCCCAGTACGACGGCCGCCTGTCGGCGGTGGATTCCACCACCGCGGCAGTGCGCTATCTCAAAACCCTGTACGGCATGTTCGGCGGCGACTGGCGCCTGGCGCTCATGGCCTACAACGCTGGTGAATACCGCGTCTTGCAGGCCATGCGCAGCGCTGGCATGAATGCGCAGAACGCCCGTCCGGCCGAATTGCCGGGCATGTCCAAGGTCACCTACGAATACGTGGAAAAGCTGCACGCGCTGGCGTGCGTGCTTGACCATGCGCAGGAGCAAGGGACCTTGATGACGTCGCTGGATCGCCCGGTGCCGGTGCTGACCGAGCACGCATTGCCGGCCGGCACCAGCCTCACCACCTGGGCTGGGCAGCGCGCACTGGAACCGCAACTGCTTGCCCGCCTCAATCCGGCAGTGGCCAGCGCCCGTGCAGCGCCGCGTGGCGTGCATGTGCTGGCGCCGATCGCGCCGGCACAACCCGGGTCCGCTGGCGCTGTTGTCGCCCTGGCTGATCGCGCTGCAGATGCGGATGAGGGCGGCGGTGCCACTGCGGTGGCCAGCGTCCAGACCTCCAAGCGCAACAGCGCGCGCACGCACACCGTGCGTAATGGCGAGTCCGCGTGGGCCATCGCCAAGCGCTACGGAATCACGGTCACCACGCTGCTCGCCAGCAATGGCCTGGACAAGCGCGCGGTGTTGAAGCCGGGCATGGTGCTGTCGTTCGAAGATTCGCCCTGAGCCATCAGCTGCGCTTGCGGTGACTCGCCGGTGATTGCTCGGTGTGCGCTGCGCCGCGCGACTGCAAAGCTGCAGCATTTTCCGGGCATCGCGTTTGAGAGCCTGCGGCGACAAAGGCGCTTTGCGCGGCCCCGCTATTCCTTGAGCAATTATTTGCCTGCGGCCGAGCTTTCCTGCGCAGTGATCCGTCGTCGGGAGAACGCGGCCGAAGGGCCGATGCGTGCAAAGTTGCTCACACTGGCCGGGGCGTGACGCTTGGCTTGGGGCGCCCATCCCAGCACATGGGGAACAAAGCACGGAGCACACCAAGTGCGAGGCGTTCGCGCATGCGTCGCGAGTTCTTTGTCTAGGTGACAGCCACCAAGCCGCTTTCGCCGACGTACGTCGATCCGGTGATCGCTACGCTGGCGCGCTGTACTTGGCGCGGTGTCTAGACTCGCTCCGCTCATGCACGCATCCAGTTCCTTCCCGGGAGAGGCACAGGAGGCGGATGAGATTTCGGCGTCTGTACTTTTGAGTGGTGACGAGCGGTTGGGCACCCTCCACTGCAGCAGGAGTGCGAAGCGTGAAGCAGGCAAGTGCAGAGCTTTCGCGCCTGTGGCGCGAGTTCCTTTTGTCTTGGCAAAAGGAACCAAAACCGCTGTCGCCGACGCAATCCGGTGCGGTGAAGCCGCACCGGTGCCCCGCGCTCCTCGCCACGCGCGGCACGGCGCCCAAACTCGCTGCGCTCAGACAAGGGCGCCTCTTCGGCCGCGCGCAGCTGCGGTGCTCGGCTCGCTTTAAGGCGACCGGGTGAAGCAGGAGCAAGAGCAAACGGCAAGGCCGGAGCAGAGCCTGTGGTGTCGCGGCGGCCGATCGGCGTCGATTAGCAGAGCAAATGCATGCAAAACCAGATCTACAGCGACAGCGAGAATCACACACGTCATGTAAGCCTTCGCAGATATATCCGATCGGCCGGTTTGTTTGAGCACGAGCATCTGTCGCCCGGAGTCAGCAATCACGTGTGGCTGCTCTCCACTTCGCCTACTCGGCGGATGCAAATCAAACCAACGGTCTCCGCAGGTGAATCGCCAAGCGGTGCTCTGCGCCACTCCATCGTCAGGCTAGACCCACGCGTTACTGCAGAACTCATTTCATGAGTACACCGCGTACAGGGCTAGCGACAGTTCGGCGACGCTGGTCCGCCACAATCGCGGTCACCCGTCGGCACACAAGCGGGCTCCGGTGCTCCGCCTAGCGCACCAGGAGTTGAGACCAATCGAGCAGCTTCTGCACGCTTGCTCATTACCACCTCCAGCAGATCGCTACAGCGCACGGTCGTACCACGCGCCTGCCCACACCCCTGTCCACAACCGTCGCGCTCACCAAACAACAGACCACCAAGCCACAATGGCTCCGTATCTCGGCCAAAGAAAAGCCCGGTGATGCCGGGCTTTTCCGTTTTATCGATATCAGAAGGGCTTACAGCTGCGCTTCTTCGATCTGGATCTTGTAGCGCTTGCGCATTTCCTTGACGTAGGCCTGCGCCGCATTGCCGCCGTCGATCTGACTCAGCTGCTCGCGCAGCATGGTCTGCTGCTCGGCCGGCATCTGCTTAAGATCGCCCGGGGTCGATTTACTCACCACGAACACCGCATAACGCCCGCCAGTGAGCTCAACCTTGCCAACCGACGGCTTGCCTTCGGTCGGGCGCGGGGCGCTGAAGATCGCGCGATTGGCGGCGGGCGTCGGCACCGGCGCGGTGCGCGGCAGCCCCGGAATCGGCGTGACCTGCAGCTTTTCGGCCGCCGCGAGCGATTGCAGGGTTTCACCCTTCTGCACACGCGCAAGCAGCGCGTCGGCCGCAGCCACCGCAGATTTCTTGGTGCGGTCCGCATTCACTGCGGCAATCACCTTCTCGCGCACCTTGTCCAGCGGCAGTGTCTGTTCGGCGGTGTGATTGGTCACGCGCAACACCACGCTGTGATTGGGCGCAATGGTGATCGGGTCGCTCACCGTACCGTCCTGCACCAGCGTCTCGGAGAACGCCGAGCGCAGCACCGCCGGGTTGGCGGCAATGCCGCTGGCATCAGTTCGGGAGAACGGGCCCAGCGTCTGCACCGGCAGGCCGACCTGCTTGGCCGCCGGCTCCAGCGCGGTGGGGTTTTTGTAGACCTGGTCGACGAGCTTGCCGCTCAGGTCGGCAAACGCCTTGTCGGCGTCGGCCTTGAGCTGCTCGGCAGCCAATTGGTCACGCACCTGCTCGAACGACTTGCCCTGCCCACCCTTGACCTCACGCAACTGAATCACGTGGTAGCCAAACTCGGTCTTGATCGGGCCGACCACATCGCCTGCCTTCATCGCGAACAGCGCGTCTTCGAACGGCTTGACCATCGTGCCCTTCTCGACCCAGCTCAGATCGCCACCGGCGTCCTTGGAACCCGGGTCCTGCGAGTTGGCCTTGGCCAGCGCAGCAAAGTCCGCGCCCGGCTGCTTGGCCTCGGCAGCCAGCTTGGCCGCTTTTTCTTCAGCGGCCTTCTGCGCAGCGGCATCGCTGCCGGCACTGATCAGGATGTGCGATGCCAGACGCTGATCCGGCTCGACAAACCGTGCCTTCTCTTCTTCATAGCGTTTACGCAGCGTTGCTTCGTCAGCCGCGGTGGCGGGCGGCAAGGTAGCTGCATTGAGCTCGACGTATTCGATCGTCACAGTTTCCGGCTGGCGGAAATCCTGCGGATGCCCGTCGTACCACTGCTTGATCTGTGCATCGCTGACCGGCGCGGTATCGGCGGTCGGCTCCGGCAGCATCGCCAACTCGACATCGCGCGTCTCGCCCATCAAGGTGAGCAGGCGCTCGAATTCACTCTTGGTCGCAAAGCCCGATTCGGCCACCGCTTGCGGAATCACCGACTGCTGCAAGCTATCGCGCACCAGCGCGTCGAACTGCGCAGGCGTGCGCGGCGGGGTGCCCTGCGCAAGCGCTGCGCGATACTGATCGGGGCTGAACTTGCCATCGATCTGGAAGGCCGGAATATTGGCGATGTAATCGCGCACGGTGACATCACCGATCACGATTCCCGCATCTTCCGCACCCAAACGCACGACCTGCTCGTCGACCAACTGATCGAGCACCTGCAGTTTGTTCTCGCGCGATTCGAACTGACGCGGGTCGAAATTCTCGCCCTGGCGCTGACGTTCCTGCATACGCGATTGTTCGAAGCGCGCACGGAAATCCTGCGTGCTGATCTCATGGTGCTGCCACAGCAGCGAGACCGGCCACCATGACGGTGCGGACTTCCACCATGTCGGGGGTGCCTGCACCTTGGCCACGTTGTTGGCGCCAATGCCGCCAAGGTAGCTGTTGTCGATGACGAACAGGAACGGAATCATCAGCAACCCCAGGATGGCGGTAGCGATCCAGCCTGACGTCTTGTCGCGAAGTTTCTGCAGCATTGGCAAATCACGGCCTGTGGGCGAGCCGCGCAGTGTAACGCGCTTCGCAGCCGGGCACCCAGCCCGACACCACCGTAGCGCCAGCCGCTTGTCCGGTTACCAACGGAACGCAGTGACCTCGGCCAAAAAAAAAGCCCCCGACACAAGGCCGAGGGCTTGGAAAAACTGGCGGAGCGGACGGGACTCGAACCCGCGACCTCCGGCGTGACAGGCCAGCATTCTAACCAGCTGAACTACCGCTCCGCTTTAAACTTGGACATCTTCTCTCCACGACATCCGCGCAATGCAAATGCTGTAGAGAAAACGAAGCCCCCAATCGCTCAGGGGCTTCGGTGTAACTGGCGGAGCGGACGGGACTCGAACCCGCGACCTCCGGCGTGACAGGCCAGCATTCTAACCAGCTGAACTACCGCTCCGCGCTTGAAACTTTTGCCTGGTGCTTATCTGGTGGGTGCTGAGGGTTTCGAACCCCCGACCCTCTCCGTGTAAGGGAGACGCTCTACCGCTGAGCTAAGCACCCTAGCGAGTCGATTAGTTTACTGCATCCTTCAGGGCTTTGCCAGCCTTGAATGCAGGATTCTTCGAAGCAGCGATCTTGATGCTGTCGCCCGTCTTCGGATTGCGGCCGGTACGCTCAGCGCGCTCGCGGACCTGGAAGGTGCCGAAGCCAACGAGGGTGACAGCGTCGCCCTTCTTCAGCGCCTTGGTGATTTCGCTCACAACCGCGTCGACAGCACGGCCGGCTTCAGCCTTGGAGATGTCAGCAGCAGCGGCAACGCCATCGATCAATTCGGTTTTATTCATTCTTGAAACTCCCTTTGCGGCAGATGCCGCGGAATCGACAATCGGCGCTCTTGCCGTTAGCGAAGAACCCGACACAAGTGGTATCGCGTGACGCATCACATTTTGCCGCGCCCACGAGTCGTACATTTATACCAGCGCACCCAAGCGCGCGCAAGCCAAAACCCAATAACGACGCGGGTTTTGGCCTGTTTTGCCTGGGTTTAAAGAGCGCACTTTAATGCTTGACGCGGGTGCCCGGTGTGGTACGCGACTTGCCGCGCACCGCTACACGCGAGGCGGTCTTGCGTGCTTTTTCCTTGCCGGCTTTCTTCGGCGCCAACGGGCGCTCCAGGGCCAGATCCAGCACTTCGTCGATCCACTTCACCGGCACGATCTTCAGATCGCGCGTGACGTTGGCCGGGATGTCCGCCAGGTCCTTGCGGTTCTCATCGGGGATCAACACGGTACGGATACCGCCGCGCAGTGCCGCCAGCAATTTCTCCTTCAAGCCGCCGATCGCAGAGACGCGGCCGCGCAAGGTGATTTCGCCGGTCATCGCCACGTCCGCACGAATCGGCACCTTGGTCAGGATCGACACCAGCGAGGTCACCATCGCAATACCTGCGCTGGGGCCATCCTTCGGCGTGGCACCGTCGGGCACATGCACGTGCACGTCCTGCTTCTGCAGGAAATCCACATCGATGCCCAGCCGCTCTGCGCGCGAGCGCACCACCGACAAGGCCGCCGATGCCGACTCCTTCATCACGTTGCCCAGCTGACCGGTGAGGATCAGGTTGCCCTTGCCCGGCACCAGCGTGGACTCGATCTGCAGCAGTTCGCCACCGACCTCGGTCCATGCCAGGCCCGTCACCAAGCCAATCTCGTTCTCTTCTTCTGCACGACCGAAATCGAAGCGGCGCACACCCAGATATTTATCCAGGTTCTTGGATGTCACCGTCACCAGCGCCTTGGGCTTGGCCTTCTTTGCGACCGCCTTCTTGGCCGCCGGCTGCGGGCCGGCCAACGCGATTTCCTTGACCACCTTTCGGCAGATCTTGGCCACTTCGCGCTCGAGGTTACGCACACCCGACTCACGCGTGTAGTAACGCACCACGTCCTGGATGGCATCGCTGCCGATCTCGATCTCTTCCGGCTTCAAGCCGTTGGCCTTGATCTGCTTGGGCACCAGGTAGCGCATGGCGATGTTGAGCTTTTCATCCTCGGTATAGCCGGGGATGCGGATCACTTCCATGCGGTCCAGCAACGGGCCGGGGATATTGAGCGAGTTGGAGGTGGCAACGAACATCACCTCCGACAGGTCCAGATCCACTTCAAGATAGTGGTCGTTGAAGGTGTGGTTCTGCTCGGGGTCGAGCACTTCCAGCAACGCCGACGACGGATCGCCACGGAAGTCCATCGACATCTTGTCGATCTCATCCAGCAGGAACAGCGGATTCTTGCTGCCGACCTTGTTGAGGTTCTGCACCAGGCGGCCCGGCATCGAACCGACATAGGTCCGGCGATGGCCACGGATCTCGGCCTCGTCGCGCACGCCACCCAGGCTCATGCGCACGAACTTGCGGTTGGTCGCCTTGGCGATCGACTGACCCAGCGACGTCTTACCCACACCCGGCGGGCCGACCAGGCACAGGATCGGGCCCTTCATCTGCTTCACGCGCGACTGCACGGCCAAGTACTCAAGGATGCGTTCCTTGACCTTGTCCAGACCGTAGTGATCGGCATCCAGGGTGTCCTGCGCAACCTTGAGATCCTTGCGAACCTTGGTGCGCTTCTTCCACGGCACGCCGAGCAACCAATCCAGATAGTTGCGCACAACCGCAGCTTCGGCAGACATCGGCGACATCTGCTTGAGCTTGTTGAGTTCGGCCTTGGCCTTGGTCTCGACCGGCTTGGGCATGCCGGCCTCGGCGATCTTGCGGGCGAGTTCTTCCAGTTCGCCGGGCGCGTCGTCCAGATCGCCCAGTTCCTTCTGGATCGCCTTCATCTGTTCGTTGAGGTAGTACTCGCGCTGGCTCTTTTCCATCTGCGACTTGACGCGGCCGCGGATGCGCTTTTCCAGCTGCTGCACGTCGATCTCGCCATCGACCAGACCAACCAGCAGCTCCAGCCGGTCGCCGATCTCGGTGATTTCGAGCAGGCGTTGCTTATCAGCCAAACGCACGCCGATGTGCGCGGCAATGGTGTCGGCCAGACGTCCGGGTTCATCGATGCCGGCCAGGGTCTGCAGCAATTCCGGCGGCAGCTTGCGGTTGGTCTTGACGTACTGTTCGAACAGCGACATCAGCGAACGCGCAATCGCCTCCAGCTCACGCGGCTCGCGTGCATCGCTGGCTTCCACTTCGGTGCCGCGGCCCTGCAAGGCGCCGTCCTGCTCTGCCACCTTGTCGACGGTGACGCGCGACAACCCTTCGACCAGCACCTTGATCGTGCCATCGGGCAGCTTGAGCAGTTGCAGCACCTGGGCGAGCGTGCCGACCGTGTACAGATCGCCCGCTGCCGGGTCGTCGGTCTCGGCCGACTTCTGCGCAACCAGCAGGATGCGCTTGTCCGCCTCCATGGCTTTTTCCAGCGCGCGCATTGACTTGTCACGGCCGACGAACAGCGGAATCACCATGTGCGGAAACACCACCACGTCGCGCAGCGGCAACACTGGCAGATCGAGAATTTCTGGTTGAGACTGGGCCATGGGGCGCTCCGCGGGATCGAGGAATTGGGGCGTAAAAAAAGCCGATGGCCCCGTTATGGGGCCATCGGCGAGGTGTTGCAAGTAGCGGTCGGAAACCCTTTAGCCGCCAGCGAGGCCACGGCCTGCCGGCATCGCCGCGAGGCCTCAGTCGCCAGACGCGGCCTTGGCCGGTGCCGGCTGTGCCTGGTAGATCAGATACGGCTCGGACTTGTGTTCGATCACCGATTCGTCCACCACCACCTTGCTCACGTTTTCCTGTGACGGCAGCTCGTACATCGTGTCCAGCAGCACCGATTCCACGATGGTGCGCAGGCCACGTGCGCCGGTCTTGCGCTTGAGCGCCTTCTTAGCGATCGCCGACAGTGCGTCTGGACGGAACTCCAGTTCCACGCTTTCCATCTCGAACAGCTTCTTGAACTGTTTGGTGATGGCATTCTTCGGCTCGGTCAGGATCTTGATCAGCGCGGGCTCATCGAGCTCCTCGAGCGTGGCGACCACCGGCAGGCGGCCGACGAACTCGGGGATCAGGCCGAACTTGATCAGGTCTTCCGGCTCGACTTCGGCCAGGATCTTGCCGACTTCCTGCTTGCGCTCGCTGCTCTTGACCTTGGCGCCGAAGCCGATACCACCGGCATCGTTGGAACGCGCCTGGATCACCTTGTCCAGCCCGGCAAACGCGCCGCCGCAGATGAACAGGATGTTCTTGGTATCGACCTGCAGGAATTCCTGCTGCGGATGCTTACGCCCACCCTGCGGCGGCACCGAAGCCACCGTGCCTTCGATCAGCTTCAGCAACGCCTGCTGCACGCCTTCGCCAGACACGTCGCGGGTAATCGACGGGTTTTCGCTCTTGCGCGAGATCTTGTCGATTTCATCGATGTAGACGATGCCCTGCTGCGCTTTCTCGACGTCGTAGTCGCACTTCTGCAGCAGCTTCTGGATGATGTTTTCCACGTCCTCGCCGACATAGCCGGCTTCGGTCAGCGTGGTGGCATCGGCAATCGTGAACGGCACATTGAGCAGGCGCGCCAGCGTTTCGGCCAGCAGCGTCTTGCCCGAGCCGGTCGGGCCGACCAGCAGGATGTTGGACTTGGCAAGTTCGACCTCGTCGTTCTTGCTCCGGCTCTCGATCCGCTTGTAGTGGTTGTACACCGCCACCGCGAGCGTGCGCTTGGCGCGCAGCTGACCGATCACGTACTGGTCCAGCACCTCAAGGATCTCGCGCGGCTTGGGCAGGCTGGAACGTGCCGACTGCGCCTTCTCTTCGAGTTCCTCGCGAATGATGTCGTTGCACAGCTCCACGCACTCATCGCAAATGAATACGCTGGGACCGGCAATCAGCTTGCGGACCTCATGCTGACTCTTACCGCAGAACGAGCAGTAGAGAATCTTGTTGCTGTCGCCGGAACGACCTTGGCGGTCTTCGCTCATGCTTCTGTTACCCAGTTACCCCACCCGATGCACGGGGGTTCGATTTCGAGAATAGCACAGGGTCGGGAGGACATTCGTCCAGCCCGACCCTGCCAGTTTTTCCAGCAATTTCAGGCGTCTGCGACTCAAGACGGCTGGATCGACTCTTCCGGACGGCGTTCCAGCACCTGATCCACCAGGCCATAAGCCTGTGCATCGACCGCGCTCTTGAAGTTGTCGCGTTCGGTGTCGCGCGCGATGGTCTCCAGCGACTGGCCGGTGTGCTTGGCGAGGATCTCGTTCAAGCGCGAACGCAAGGTCAGGATCTCGCGGGCGTGGATGTCGATATCGGTCGCCTGGCCCTGGAAGCCGCCCAGCGGCTGATGGATCATCACGCGCGAATTCGGCAGCGCATAGCGCTTGCCGGCCGCACCGGATGCCAGCAGCAGCGCGCCCATCGAGGCCGCCTGGCCCACGCAGATCGTGCTCACGTCCGGCTTGATGTACTGCATGGTGTCGTAGATCGCCATGCCGGCGGTGACCACGCCACCGGGCGAATTGATGTAGATGCTGATGTCCTTTTCCGGGTTGTCCGCTTCCAGGAACAGCAGCTGCGCCACGATCACGTTGGCCATATGGTCGTCGATCGGACCGACCAGGAAGATCAGACGCTCCTTCAGCAGACGCGAGTAGATGTCATACGCACGCTCGCCACGGCTGGTCTGCTCGACCACCATGGGCACCAGGTTCAGGGCTTTAGTCACAATGCTCATCAGTCTTCCTGTTGTGGCAGCGGCCTGTGCCGATGCCCGTGTGTGAGATCCGCACCCTGGCTAACCGGATGCGGGCTCGTACCACGCGGTCGCGTTAAACGCGAATCGCGTCCTGGAACGAAAGCGACTGCTCGGTGTGCTTGGCGCGCTCGGCGATCCAGTCGATCACCTGCTCCTCCATCACACGGCTCCGCAGCCCACTCATCAGTTGGGGGTCGTTGCGGTACATCTCAATGACCTGTTCCGGCTCTTCGTAGGTCGAGGCGATCAGACGCAGCGTTTCGCTGACACGCTTGGATTCCAGGCGCAGCTCGTTGCGACGCGCGACTTCGCCCACCAGCAGGCCTACCAGCACGCGCTTGGCAGCGGCGTCCATGAACCCCTGGTGCGCATCGGCCGGGATCTCGCCCGGGTTGCGGCCGCTGCGACGCATCTGGTCGACCTGTTGCGCCAGCATCGAACGGGCTTCGTTCTCGACCAGGCGCGGCGGCATTTCCACGTGCGCGTAGGCGGCGATCAGTTGCTCGCCCACTTCACGGCGCAGACGGTTCATCAGCGCACCCTTGAGCTCGCGCTCCAGATTGGTGCGGATGTCGGCGCGGAACTGCTCGGCATCGCCACTCTTCACGCCGAAGCTCTTGATGAACGCCTTGTTGACTTCCGGCAGCACCGGCTCGGACACCTCGACCGCCTTGACGTGCACCTGCACCGTCTTGCCAGCCAGCTGCGGCACGCGCCAGTCCGCCGGGAAATCGATGCTCAGGGCCTTGTCTTCGCCCTTGGACAGGCCTTCCAGGCCTTTTTCGATTTGGTCGAACATCACGCCCGAGCCCAGCACGCTGCTGCCGGTCTCCACGCCTTCAGCGGGCAGACGCTCGTTGCCGGCCTGCGACCAGGTCTCCAGCGCGACCAGATCACCGACCTGCGCGCCGCGCTCGACCGGGTTCCAGGTGCGGCGCTGCAGACGCAGGTTCTCGATCATCTGGTCGATGTCGGCATCGGTGACTTCAGCGGTGTGACGCACCACCGACAGGTTGGTCACGTCGATGTCGCCGAAATCCGGCACCACTTCGAAGGTGGCGACGAAATCGAAATCGCTCTCGCCCTGGTCGATGCGTGGGTTGCCGGCCAGACGCAGCGAGTGCTCGCGCACCGCCGAATCGAAGGTCTCACGCAACAGGCCTTCCATCGCCTCGGCACGCACCTGCTGACCGAAGCGCTGCTCGATGACCTTGGTCGGCACCTTGCCGGGCCGGAAGCCCTTGATGCGCGTGGTCCGCGCCAGTTCGCGCAGGCGACCACCAACATGCGTCTCCAGGCGCTCCTGCGGCAGGGTGAAGGTCAGACGGCGTTCCAGATTGCCGGTGGATTCGATCGATGCTTGCATGTTGACTCCTGCCACCGACAGCACACGGCGTCGGCACGAGATGGAAGAGACGGGTTGACGGATGGCGAGAAAGCCGCCGAGCCTTGTAGTTTCGCCGATAACGGCGGCCGCTGCCAGCGGCATGCGAAGAACGGGCTGCGCTGCGGGGATACGCCTGCCGCGGGGCGCGTAAAACGACCGGAACATTCACGGCCGCGCTGCACTGGTGCGAAAGGGGGGACTCGAACCCCCACGCCTTGCGGCGTCAGAACCTAAATCTGGTGCGTCTACCAATTCCGCCACTTTCGCGAGGCTGCACGTGCAGGTGCATTGTTGCAGGGATGCCTGCAAAGAAAAAGGCACCCGCACTGCGAATGCCTTTTAATTGGTGGGCCGTCAAGGATTCGAACCTTGGACCTATTGATTAAGAGTCAACTGCTCTACCAACTGAGCTAACGGCCCTGAAACTGGTCGCACATTGTATGTGCGTTTTTGCTTCGTTGCAACACCCCGCGACGCATCGGGTCAAACTTTCCTGCAATCAGTGGGGTGGCTGAGGGGACTCGAACCCCCGACATCTGGAATCACAATCCAGTACTCTAACCAGCTGAGCTACAGCCACCACTGAAACCTACTTCCTACCGCACCGCCGATGGCGCGCCCGACAGGACTCGAACCTGTAACCGCCGGCTTAGAAGGCCGGTGCTCTATCCGGTTGAGCTACGGGCGCCCGGACCGAACTTCGCATTCCCACGCCGCCAAAGAGCTCAGAGTGGTCGGGGTAGAGGGATTCGAACCCCCGACATCCTGCTCCCAAAGCAGGCGCGCTACCAGACTGCGCTATACCCCGGCGGGACCTTTCAATCCCGAAGGCTCGAAAGGTCGACTATTTTGGGAACGATTGACGCTGCTGTCAATCACCACGCGCAAAATCGATCATCCGGTATCCTGACGCCTGCAGTCATTCACCTCGCACGCCAGCACGGCGGGCACAACCTTCATGGAGAACATCATGCGTAGCGGCAACCCTGCCCTTCGGGAATCCACGTTCCTCGACCTCGGCTCCGGCTCGGTGGTCACCCGCGACGGTCAGGCAATGACCCTCAACGGCACCGTCAACAAGACCGGCCTGTTGTTGTTGATGGCGGTAGTGACCGCCGCGTTTGCGTGGTCGCAGTCGGTGGGTGCCGACGGCATGCCGCTGCCGGCCGCCAAGCTGTACATGATCGCCGGTGCCATCGGCGGGCTGGTGTTCGCACTGGCGACCTCGTTCAAGCCGACCTGGGCACCGGTCACCGCGCCGCTGTATGCGCTGGTGGAAGGCTTCTTCCTCGGTTCGATTTCCGCCGTGTACGAGGCACGCTTCAACGGCATCGTGTTCCAGGCGGTGCTGCTGACCTTCGGCACCATGTTTGCGCTGCTATTCGCGTACCGCAGCGGCATGATCAAGGCCACCGAGAACTTCAAGCTGGGCGTGGTCGCGGCGACCGGCGGTATCGCGCTGGTGTACCTGGCGACGATCGTGCTGGGCCTGTTCGGCGTGCGTATCCCTTTCATCCACGACTCGGGCCTGATCGGCATCGGCTTCAGCCTGTTCGTAGTGGTGGTGGCGGCGCTGAACCTGGTGCTGGACTTCGACTTCATCGAGAGCGGCGTGGAGCACGGTGCGCCCAAGCACATGGAGTGGTACGGCGCGTTCGGCCTGATGGTGACGCTGGTGTGGCTGTACATCGAGTTCCTGCGCCTGCTGTCGAAATTGCAGTCGCGCAACTGAGGCGTGAATCGGGAATCGGGATTGGGGAATCGCAACAGCGATCCCTTGGTCTGATGGCTTGACACTGGCTTCAAGCAACCCACTTCCAAAAAGAAAGGGCGCCGTCGGCGCCCTTTCTTTTTGTGCGATCTACCCGCGCGCTCAGAGGCGGCTGGCGATGGCCTTGGCAAAGCCCATGGTGTTGCCGGTGCCACCCAGGTCGGGGGTCAGCGAGTCCTTGGCTTCCAGCGTGGCGACGATCGCTTCGCGCAGGCGTTCGGCGTTCTGCGGCTGGCCGATGTGGTCCAGCATCTGTGCCGCGCCCAGCAGCAGCGCGCACGGGTTGGCCTTACCCTGCCCTGCGATATCCGGCGCCGAGCCGTGCACGGCCTCGAAGATCGCCGCGTCCACACCGATGTTGGCACCCGGCGCCAGGCCCAGGCCGCCGACCAGACCGGCACACAGGTCGGAGATGATGTCGCCGAACAGGTTGGTGGTCACGATGATGTCGAACTGCTCCGGACGCATCACCAGCTGCATGCAGGTGTTGTCGACGATCATTTCCTGGAATTCGATTTCCGGGTACTGCGTGGCGACATCGCGGGCGACTTTCAGGAACAGGCCCGAGGTCGACTTGATGATGTTGGCCTTGTGCACCGCGGTGACCTTCTTGCGGCCGGTGGCGCGCGCCAGGTCGAAGGCGTAGCGCACGATGCGCTCGGAGCCCTTGCGGGTGACGCGGGCACCGGAAACGGCTACTTCGCCGTCGGCCGAGACTTCCTGGCCTTCGCTCAGGTAGGCGCCTTCGGTGTTCTCACGCACCGTGATCAGGTCCACGCCATCGGCGAAACGCGACTTGGTATTGGGGAACGACTTGGCCGGACGCACGTTGGCGTACAGGTCGAACTTGCGACGCATGGCGACGTTGATCGAGCTGAAACCCTCACCGACCGGCGTGGTCAGCGGGCTCTTCAGCGCCACCTTGTTCTTGGTGATCGAGGCCAGGGTGGACTCAGGCAGCAGATCGCCGTGCTTTTCCAGCGCGACCAGGCCGGCATCGGCGTACTCGTAGGTCAGGCCAGCCTGCAGCGCGTCGAGCACGAACAGCGTGGCATCCATGATCTCCGGGCCAATACCGTCGCCGCGGATGACCGTGATTGTCTGCGTCATAACGTTGGGTTTCCGAACTTGAAGGGGGGAGCGCCAGCCGGAAGCCCGGCTCACCGGCGCAAGGAGGTTTCACCGGCAATTATGCCCGATGCCGGTGAAGGCGCCCAAACCGACCTTGGTCTAAGAGCCGGGTGTGGCGTGGGGCTGTCGCGCAGGAGCGCGGCTGCACAGCGAAAGCGGCCCGGCGACGCGGCAGGCCTCCCACGATTTTGGCACGCGCCCCCAAAACGCAACACGCCGCCTCACAGGACGGCGCGTTGGGGCGTGCGAGGCGAGGCTGATCAGCCGTGGCTGTGTTCGGCCGGCGCGGGCGCACCGCCTTCCAGCTGGTCGAGGAAGTCCACCGCGCGGCGCAGATGCGGGATGACGATCGAGCCGCCCACCACCAGGCCCACCGAGAAGGTTTCGAAGAACTCTTCGCGGGTGACACCGGCCTCCTTGCACTGCGCAACGTGGTAACTGATGCAGTCGTCGCAGCGCAGCACCATGGAGGCGACCAGGCCCAGCAGCTCCTTGGTCTTCACGTCCAGCGCGCCGGCCTGGTAGGTCTGGGTATCCAGCGCAAAGAAGCGCCGCACGACCTGATTCGGCTCGGCCAGGATGCGCTGGTTCATGCGCTGGCGGAAGTCGGTGAACTCGCGCAGGCGATCGGCGCTGCCGTCGTCGGAACCACTCATGCCTGACCGCCTGCGGCGGCGAACAGCGGTTCGAGCTTGCCGGCGCGGTGCATGGCCATCATGTCGTCATAGCCGCCCACATGGATGTCGCCGACAAAGATCTGCGGCACGCTCGTGCGCTTGGCCAGGGCGACCATCTTGTCGCGCTCGGCCGGGTCCAGGTCGATCCGCACCTCGGTCCAGGTCTGGCCCTTGCTCTTGAGGAAGTTCTTGGCCGCCACGCAGTACGGGCAAATTGCGGTGGAATACAGGGTGATCTGCGGACCGGTGGCCGCCTGCTGCCCGGTGTGGTCTTGGCTCACGGGAAACTCCGTGGTTGGGTCTGTGGTCTGACATATGGTAACGGGCGACTGGAATTTCGAGGTCGTCACCGCAACACTGTGGATTAACTGCCGATTCACGCCAACGCGCCGCGCTGCCCGCATGCTCCGCGCACCACCTGGGAGTTCCTCTTGCGCCTGCTACTGCTTGCCACCGCCCTCACGCTGGCCGTCGCCATGGGCGTGGCGCCCGCGCAGGAGAATCGCCTGCCCGACATCGGCTCGTCGGCCGGCGAGCTGCTGACCCCGGCACGGCAGGCCGAGTACGGCAAGATGATGCTGGCCGAGCTGCGCAACTACGACTACGTACTGGACGACCCGCTGGTCACCGACTGGCTGCAGACCATGGGCACGCGGCTGGGCGCCAACAGCGACCAGCCGCAGCAGCCGTTTACGTTTTTCATGCTGCGCGACCGCCAGATCAACGCCTTCGCCACGCTGGGCGGCTATATCGCCGTCAATGCCGGCCTGGTGCTGACGGCCGAGCGCGAGGACGAAGTGGCGGCGGTGCTGTCGCATGAAATCGCCCACGTCACCCAGCAGCACGTGCTGCGCGGGGTGGAACGCGCCCAGCGCGACCAGATCCCGATCCTGCTTGGCATGCTGGCCGTCGTGGTGGCTGCGCAACAGGCCGGTGGAAATTCCAGCGGCGACGCCACCATGGCCACGATCACCAGTGCCATGGGGCTGATGCAGCAGCGCCAGATCGACTACACCCGCTCCAACGAGTCCGAGGCCGACCGGCTGGGCATCCGCACGCTGGTGCGCAGCGGCTACGACGTGGACGCGATGGCCGGCTTTTTCGAGCGCATGTCGGTGGCGATGCGCGCCAACGAGGGCGGCTACAGCGCGCCGGACTTCCTGCAGACCCACCCGGTGACCACCACCCGCATCAGCGAGGCGAAGGCGCGCGCGGAGCAGATGAAAAAGAACACCGTGGTGCTGACCACCTCGGTGCCGGGCGGCACGCGCCAGGAGCGCGTGGACCCGTCCGACCCATCGCTGTCCGAGCCGCTGAGCCGCAACGGCAACGCGTTGCTGCCGTATGCGTTGCGCCTGCCGGTGGATGCATTGAGCCGCAGCAGCGACCAGCAGGGCTTCGACTGGGCCAAGGAGCGCCTGCGCGTGCTCAGCGCCAGCACGCCCGATAGCGCCATTCGCGAATACGAGAACCTGCGCCGCAGCGCAAAGCAAGGACTCACCGACGCGCAGCGCTACGGGCTGGCGCTGGCGCGGCTGCGCAACAGTGGCAGCCGCCCGGCCGAGCCGGTGGCCGAACTGACCAGCCTGCTTGAGGCGCATCCGGACAACCTGTGGCTGGCGCTGGGCCTGAGCGAGGCACAGGCACGTGTGGGCCCGCGCGAACAGGCCAACGCGCGCTTCGATGCGCTGCTGAAGCGGCTGCCTAACAATCGCGCAGTGGCGTTGACCTACGCCGGCGCGCTCAACGAGCAGGCCAGCAAGGAGGCCGGCCAGCGCGCGCGTCAGGTGCTGGAGCCGCTGCTGTACCGGAGTGGCGAGGATCCGCTGCTGCAGCAGACCTATGCGCGCGCCTGCGAACTGTCCGGCGACCAGGTGCGCGCCAGCGAGGCCTATGCGGAGTCGGCCTACCTCAATGGGCGCGCGGAACAGGCGCTGATCCAGCTGGAAGCGCTGAAAAAGAAGGATCTCGATTATGTGACACGGGCCCGCGTGGATGCGCGCATTGCCGCGATTACGCCCACCGTGCTGGAGCTGCGTCGGCAGGGAATTCGCGACCCGGACCTGTCACAGCGCTAGGGGTGTCACATGAGAGTCACAAAACCGTAGTCTACTGGCGACCATCCGAAGCCAGACGGTAAGCCCCGCGTGCAGAAACGCATCCTGATCGTCGATGACGAACCCGCAATCCGCGACATGGTCGCGTTCGCACTGCGCAAAGGCGAGTTCGAGCCCATCCACGCCGGTGACGCCCGCGAGGCGCAGACCGCCATCGCCGACCGCGTTCCCGATCTCATCCTGCTCGACTGGATGCTGCCCGGCACCAGCGGCCTGGACCTGGCGCGGCGCTGGCGCAAGGAATCGCTGACCCGCGAGATCCCGATCATCATGCTGACCGCGCGCGGCGAAGAGAACGATCGCGTCGGCGGCCTGGAGGCCGGCGTCGACGATTACGTGGTCAAGCCGTTCTCGGCCCGCGAATTGCTGGCACGCATCCGTGCGGTCATGCGGCGCACCCGTGAGGACGACGAAGACGGCAGCGTGGCCGTGGGCCGCCTGCGCATCGACGGTGCCGCGCACCGCGTGTTCGCCGGCGATGCCCCGGTGCCGATCGGCCCGACCGAATACCGGCTGCTGCACTTCTTCATGACCCATCCTGAGCGCGTCTACACCCGCACGCAGCTGCTGGACCATGTGTGGGGCGGCAGTGTGTATGTGGAAGAGCGCACGATCGATGTGCACATCCGCCGCCTGCGCAAGACGCTGGAACCGTTCGGCCTGGAAAACATGGTGCAGACCGTGCGTGGATCGGGCTACCGTTTCTCCTCGGCCACCTGATGCCGGCCGCGCAGGCCGGCCCGGTCGCATGCCTACCTGACGCTCCGTGGTAACGCCTTCCATGCCCCAACATATCCGTTCCGCCTGGCTGAAGACGCTCGGCACCCTTGCGCTGTTGCTGGGCGCTGCCGTGCTGGCCGGGGTGCTGATCGGGCATGTCTGGATGGCGCTGACGCTTACCGCGCTGAGCGTGCTGGCCTGGCACTACTGGCGGTTGCGCCAGGTGCTGCGCCGCCTGACCGCGCGCCAGCGTGCCGAACCGGCCGCCGGTGTGGGCGCCTGGAACGAACTCGACCGGCTGCTGTATCGCAGCCAGGCCGAAATGCGCGCACGCAAGCGTCGCCTGATCGACATGTTGCGCACCTACCGCGCCGCCGCGCAGGCATTGCCCGATGCGGTGGTGGTGGTGGACCGCAACAGCCAGCGGGTGCAGTGGTTCAACAAGGCCGCCGCCGGCCTGCTCGGCCTGCATCATCCCGGCGATATGGGCGTGTCGGTGGTGGAGCGCCTGCAGCCGTTGCCATTGGCGCACTGGCTGGCAGCCGGGCGCAATGCCGAGCCGATGCTCGATGCCGCCTCGCCGGTGGACCCGGACCTGCGCCTCAATCTGCGGCTGATCCCGTATTCGGACGACTACTGGCTGCTGGTGGCGCGCGACGTCAGCAAGCTGCTGCGGCTGGAACAGGTGCGCCGCGACTTCGTCGCCAACGTCTCGCATGAACTGCGTACCCCGCTCACCGTGGTGCACGGCTATCTGGACATGCTCGACCCGGAAGACTTTCCGGATTCGGGCCCGATGCTGGCGGAGATGCGCAAGCAATCGCAGCGCATGGCGCAGCTGGTGGAAGACCTGCTGACGCTATCGCGCCTGGAATCGCAGGAAGAGCTCGGCGAGGAACACGTGGCGATGGCACCGATGCTGTCCACGCTGCGCCGCGAAGCCGAAGCGCACAGCCAGGGCCGCCACACCGTGGAAGTGTTCGACGAAGCCGGCGTGGATCTGCTCGGTTCCAATAAGGAACTGCACAGCGCGTTTTCCAATCTGGTGACCAACGCGGTGCGCTATACGCCCGGCGGTGGCACGGTGACGATTCGCTTCGTGCGCGAAGGCGATGGCGCGGCACTGGCAGTGCGCGACACCGGCTACGGCATTCCCGCCTCGCACCTGCCGCGCATCACCGAACGTTTCTATCGTGTCTCCAGCAGCCGCTCGCGCGAGAGCGGCGGCACCGGGCTGGGTCTGTCGATCGTCAAACACATTCTGGGCCTGCACCAGGCGCGCCTGGAGATCGAAAGCGAAGTGGGACGCGGCAGCGAATTCTCGTGCCATTTCGGTGCGGCACGTGTTGTGCAACGCGAACAGTCCCTGCCCTTGTCACGCTCGGCGTGATATGAAGGATGCGCGCGCCACGGCGCTGCGCACTGCAACGACGCAGCGCTGTGTGTGGCGCATGTTGCGCATGGCGCGCACCGCATCGCCGCCGCCTGCCTTACCTTGATGACCGCCTCGAAGACCGACTCCATGGGCCACGCCAAGCACTCTAAAGACCCCGCACCTTCCGAGGACATCGGCAGCGATCCGCTGCGCGACCCGGCGCTGTATCTCAACCGGGAACTGTCGCAGCTGGATTTCAATTTCCGCGTGCTGGCGCAGGCGCTGGACGAACAGGTTCCGCTATTGGAGCGGCTGCGGTTCCTGTGCATTTCCTGCACCAACCTAGACGAGTTCTTCGAGATCCGCGCAGCCACCGTGCGGCATGCGCAAGAGTTCGGCCTGCCGCCCGCACCCGATGGCATGAGCCCCACCGCCATCCTCAACGCGGTGCACGACCGCGCCGCCAAGCTGGTGGATCAGCAGTACCACGTGTGGAACGACGTGCTGCGCCCGGCGATGGAACAGGCCGGCGTAGCGGTGCTGAGCCGCACCACCTGGAATTCGCGCCAGAAACGCTGGCTGCGCGCCTACTTCCGCAACGAGATCATGCCGGTGCTGTCGCCGCTGGGCCTGGACCCGGCACATCCGTTCCCGAAGATCCTCAACAAGACCTTGAACATCGTGGTGGTGCTCGAAGGCCAGGACGCGTTCGGGCGCGCCGGCCATCTGGCGATCGTGCGCGCGCCGCGCTCGCTGCCGCGCATCATCCAGCTGCCGGCCAGCCTGTCGCCGGACGGCGAGCAGAGCTTCGTGTTCCTGTCCTCGGTGCTGTCGGAGTTCGTGGATGAACTGTTCCCCGGCATGCAGGTCAAGGGCTCCTACCAATTCCGCGTCACCCGCAATTCCGAGCTGGTGGTAGACGAAGAAGAAGTGGAAAACCTGGCGCTGGCGTTGCGCGACGAACTGGTCACGCGCGGCTACCGGCCGGCGGTGCGGCTGGAGATTGCGCACGATTGCCCGCCGGCGATCATGCGCACCCTGCTGCAGAATTTCGGCCTCAACGAAAACGCGGTGTATCGCATTGCCGGTCCAGTGAACCTGAGCCGCGTGACCCAGGTCTACGACCTGGTGCAACGGCCCGAGCTCAAGTACCCGGCGTTCAATCCGCGCACCCTGCGCGACAACGTGGGCATCTTCGAGATCGTCAACAAGGGCGATGTGCTGCTGCATCACCCCTTCGATGCGTTCACTGCGGTGCTGGACGTGATCCGCCAGGCGGCGGTCGACCCGAACGTGCTGGCGATCAAGCAGACGCTGTACCGCACCGGCAAGGATTCGCTGATTGTCGATGCGTTGATCCTGGCCGCGCGCAACGGCAAGGACGTCACCGTGGTGGTGGAGCTGCGCGCGCGCTTCGACGAAGAAGCCAATCTGGGCCTGGCCGACAAGTTGCAGGAAGCCGGCGTGCAGGTGGTCTACGGCGTGGTCGGTTACAAGACCCACGCCAAGATGTTGCTGATCGTGCGCCGCGAAGGACGCAAGCTCAAACGCTACGTGCATCTGGGCACCGGCAACTACCACAGCGGCACCGCGCGCCTGTACACCGACCTGAGCCTGATCACCGCCGATGTGGAGATCGGCAACGATGTGCACATGCTGTTCCAGCAGCTCTCCGGCCTGGCGCCGCGCATGAAGCTGGAACAGCTGCTGCAATCGCCCTTCACCCTGCATACCGGCGTGCTGCAGCGGATCGAACGCGAGACGCGGCTGGCGCGCAACGGCCGGCCCGGGCGCATCATCGCCAAGATGAACGCACTCAACGAACCGCAAGTGGTGCGCGCGTTGTATACGGCCTCCCAGGCGGGCGTGCAGATCGACCTGATCGTGCGTGGCGCCTGCACCTTGCGCCCAGGCGTGCCGGGCGTGTCGGACAACATCCGCGTGCGCTCGATCGTGGGGCGTTTTCTGGAACATAGCCGCGTGTACTGGTTCGGCAATGACGGCGCAGCCGAGTTGTATTGCGCCAGCGCCGACTGGCTGGAGCGCAATCTGCTGCGCCGGGTGGAGACCTGCTTCCCGATCCTGGACCCGGACCTGGCCAAGCGCGTGTACCGCGAAGTGCTGCAGAACTATCTGGACGACAACGTCAACGCGTGGGAACTGGATGCCGAAGGCATCTATCACAAGCGCACGCCCGGGCCTGGCGAGCCGGCGCATTCGGCCCAGATGACCTTGCTCGATCGGGTCTGAGGCCAGACGGGCCGCCGCCTCTCACGGGGCTGGCGGCCCATCGGCTACCATGCGGCCATGCCAATGCCCTCCCCCACGATCCCGCCCCTGCGCGATGGCGATTTTCTTGCCGCCATCGACTTAGGATCCAACAGTTTCCACATGGTCATTGCGCGCTACCTGATGGGTCAGTTGCGCGTTGTCGACCGCCTGCGCGAAACCGTGCGCATGGCCGACGGCCTGGATGGCAAGGGCGGCATTTCCAACGAGGCGCGCCAGCGCGCGCTCGAGTGCCTAGCACGCTTCGGCCAACGCATCCGCGAGGTGCCATCGCTGCGCGTGCGCGCGCTGGCCACCAACACCGTGCGCCAGCTGCGCTCGCCGCAGGCGTTCCTGATGCCGGCCGAAACTGCGCTTGGCCATGCTATCGAAGTGGTCAGCGGGCGCGAGGAAGCGCGCTTGATCTATCTGGGCGTGGCGCATGCGCAACCACCCAAGCCCGATCAACGCCGGCTGGTGATCGACATCGGCGGTGGCTCCACGGAGTTCATCATCGGCCGCGGCTTCCAGACCCTGGAACGCGAAAGCCTGCAGGCCGGCTGTATTGCCAGTACGCGGCGGTTCTTTCCCGGCGGCAAGCTCTCCAAGAAAAAGTGGAAAGACGCGCTGACCGAGATCGGCGCCGAGTTCCAGCAGTTTGCCGGCCAGTACAAGGCGCTGGGCTGGCATGAAGCGATTGGCTCGTCCGGCACGCACAAGGCCATCGGCGAGATGTGCGCGGCGATGAAGCTCACCAAGGGCGCGATCACCGCCGAGGCGCTGCCAGCGCTGCGCGATGAGCTGCTCAAGGCCAAGCGCATCGAAGACATCCAACTGCCCGGCCTGGCGGCCGAGCGGCGGCCGATCATCGCTGGCGGCATTCTGGTGCTCGAAGCGGCCTTCCAGGCGCTGGGCTTGGAGAAGCTGATGGTCAGCAAGGCGGCGATGCGCGAAGGCATCCTGTACGACATGCTCGGCCGCGGCGGCGAGAACGACCCGCGCGACAGTTCGGTGGCGTCGTTGGTGCAGCGCTATGGCATCGACGAGGCGCAGGCACAGCGCGTGGAAGCCACCGCGTGCCGCCTGTTCGACCAGGTCTGCGAATCCTGGCAGCTCGATGGCGACGACGCGCAGGTGCTGCGCCGCGCCGCACGCCTGCACGAACTGGGCCTGATGATCGCGCACAGCCAGTACCACGTGCACGGCAGCTACATCCTGGAACACTCGGATATCGCCGGGTTCTCGCGGCAGGAACAGCAGGTGCTGGCCGCGCTGGTGCGCACGCATCGCCGCAATGTGCCCAAGACTGCCTTCGACGCATTGCCCGACCGCTTGCTGCTGCCAACGCGGCGCAAGGCCGCGCTGCTGCGGTTGGCCGTGCTGCTGCACCGCGCCCATGAAACCGATCCGATCCCGACCCTGGAACTCACTGCCGACGACAACCGGCTGTCGCTGATCCTGTCGCAGGCCTGGATCGATTCGCGCCCGTTGCTGCGCGCCGACCTGATCGGCGAAGTGGAAGGGATGGCGGGTCTGGGCATCATGTTCCGGCCGTTTGTTACGTAGGCCAGCGGCCGTTGGCCTCTGGCGGGAATGGGGAATGGGGAATGGGGAATGGGGAATTGTCGGCTGTGGGACGCCGGGCGTTCCCATCGCAGTTGCGTTAAGCGCCACAGCCCCACGCTTTTTACGATTCCCGATTCCCGATTCCCCACTCCCGATTCCCACCCCTCTGTCACCCCCGCGACTTCTTCGCGCAATACCGCTGCCATCGCGTTCCCGGAAGCTAGATCAAACGGGAGAACGACCATGCGCTACGCGATCGTTACCGAAACCTATCCACCCGAAGTCAACGGCGTTGCGCTCACCGTGCATGGCCTGGAAACCGGTCTGCGTGCGCGCGGCCACCAGGTCGATGTGGTGCGCCCGCGGCAAGCGGCCGACAATGCACCGGCCGACACCGTGCTGGTGCGTGGCGCGTCGCTGCCACGCTACCCCGGGCTGAAGTTCGGGCTGCCGGCCACCCGGCGGCTCACCCGACATTGGGCAACCACGCAACCGGATGCGATCTACGTGGCCACGGAAGGCCCGTTGGGATGGTCGGCCATGCGCGCGGCGCGGCGGCTTGGCATTCCGGTCGCCACCGGCTTCCACACCCGCTTCGACGAATACCTGCCCGACTACGGCGCTGCCTGGCTGCAAGGCACTGCGCTGCGCTGGATGCGGCGCTTCCACAACCAGGCCGAAGCCACGCTGGTTCCCACCCGCGAGCTGCAGCAGTTCCTGCGCGGCAGCGGTTTCGAGCGGGTGCAGTTGCTGGCGCGTGCGGTGGACAGCCTGCAGTTCGATCCGTCCCGCCGCGACCCCGCGTTGCGCGCCGAATGGGGGATCGAAGGCGAAGGCTTTGCGGCGATCTACGTAGGCCGGATTGCCAACGAGAAAAACCTGCCACTGGCGATCCGCGCGTTTCGCAAGCTGCAGCAGCTCCGCCCCAAGGCGCGCTTTGTGTGGGTGGGCGATGGCCCGGCGCGCGAAAAGATCGCTCACGAGAATCCGGACTTCATTTTTTGCGGCATCCAGCGCGGCGACGCGCTGGCGCGGCACTTCGCCAGCGGCGATCTGTTCCTGTTTCCCAGCCGCAGCGAGACCTTCGGCAACGTCACCCTGGAAGCGATGGCCAGCGGCGTGGCGACGGTGGCCTTCGATTACGGTGCGGCGCGCGAATACCTGCGCAATGGCCAGACCGGCGCTGCAGTGGAGGACGACGCTGCATTCGTGCAGGCCGCACTGACACTGACCGAAAACGACGACGTGCGCCAACGCATGGGCCATGCCGCCGCACAGGCGATGAAGAAACTGCATCCGGACAACGTGGTGTCCGATTTCGAAGCACTGCTGCTGGGGATCACGGCGGCACGGGGGCGGTATGTCGTCGACGCGGCTTGAACTCCTGCACGGTCACGAAGCGCGCTGGTGCCGGCGGGCCAACCACTGGTGCCGCCGGCACCCGGTGCGGCGCAGCTTCGCGGCGATCAGCCGGCTGGGCGACGGGGTGTTCTGGTACAGCCTGATGGGCCTGCTGGTGCTGCTGGACGGAATGGACGGCGTGCGCGCCTCCGCGCACATGGCCGCCACCGGCGTGCTGGCGCTGACCCTCTACAAGACTCTCAAACGCTGGACGCGCCGGCCGCGTCCGTATGCGGCGGATGTGCGCATCCGCGCCTGGGTGGCGCCTCTGGATGAATTCAGCTTTCCCTCCGGACACACCCTGCACGCGGTGTCCTTCAGCATCGTCGCGCTGGCCTATTACCCCTGGCTGGCCCCGCTGCTGGTGCCGTTTTCTGCGGGCGTGGCGCTCTCGCGTGTGGTGCTGGGGCTGCACTATCCCAGCGACGTACTCGCCGCCACCGCGATCGGCATTGCGCTGGCCAGTCTCTCGTTGTGGTGGTTGCCGGTTCCTGCCTTGTTCGTCTGATGCGCGCCTTCCCGATCAGGGAACACCACACCATATGCAAGCATCGTCAGACCCGCAGCCAGCGATGCGTGAGGCGCTGATGCATCCGGGACGCTCCCGTACAATGGCGCGATGACGACCCTGTTCATCTCCGACCTGCATCTGGACCCGGCCCGGCCGGCGATCACCGAGCTGTTCCTGGATTTCCTGCGCACGCAGGTACCCGGCAGCGACGCGCTCTACATCCTTGGCGATCTGTTCGAGGCATGGATCGGCGACGACACCCCGTCAACCGCTGCGGATGCGGTGGCCGAGGCCTTGCACGCGGTGGCCGCCACCGGTGTGCCGGTGTTCTTCATGCCCGGCAATCGCGACTTCCTGGTCGGTGCCGCCTACGCCCAGCGCGCCGGCTTCCGCATCCTGCCCGACCCCACCGTCATCGATCTGTACGGGCAGCCGACGCTGCTGATGCACGGCGACCTGCTGTGCACCGACGACACCGCTTACCAGGCCTTCCGCGCGCAGACGCGCGACCCGGCTTTCCAGGCACAGTTCCTGTCGCAGCCGCTGGCCGCACGCGTGGCGTTCGCACAGCAGGCACGCGCCGCCAGCCAGGCGCGCCAGTCAGAGCTCAAGCAAGGCGACCAGGCACAGTTCGAAACCGTCACCGACGTGGCGCCGGCCGAGGTGGACACCACCTTCGTGCGCTACGGCCTGGACCGCATCATCCACGGCCACACCCACCGCCCGGCCATCCACACCGTGCAGGCCGGTGGCCGCACCTGCACACGCGTGGTGCTGGGCGATTGGTACGAACAAGGCTCGGTGTTGCGCGTGGACGCCGACGGCTTGGTGCTGGAACAGCTGGCGCTGTGATCTAGCGCGTCCCGTGCGACGGCGCAGGCATGGCGCGGTGGCGCGGTGCCTGCACGCTGCGCAGTGCGCTTCAATACGTCTGCGCTGCTGCTCGGCGCTGCATCACTGCGTGCTGCGCTGATGCTCGGCGTAGTCGACAAAATCCCCGTTGACCACGTCGTACCAGAGCAAGCGGCCATCGGCCTGCACGCGGAAGCGGTCGCGCACCGGACTGGTCTGCGGATCGCCCGGGCAGCCATCGCCGTGGCGTTCGTGCACGGCGAATTCAAAGGCATCCGATACAGGCGCGTCTTCTTCCTGCTCGGTCATGATGCTGATGCAGTCATCGGGATAAAAACGGTCGCGCTGCAGTTGTGTTTGCAGGCGTTGCAGCGCGCGTTCTTCCGCTGCGTTGCCCGCGCTGGCCGCGGCTGCGGGGGTGGTGACTGCAGGTTTGGCCGGGGATGCGGCAGGCTCGGCAGGTTGCTGACGACAGCCGGCAACCGCCAGCACGGCCAGGCACAACACGCTGCAGGTCAGGGACTTGGACATGATCGCTCCGCTGGACATCACATGGCCGGCAACCACCGGCGGTGTGCCTAGTCTGCGCGATCGGCGTGCGCGGATATAGCGGCACTGCCCGGCACGCGTGGTGCCGGGCAGGCTGGGCAGTGATCAGCGGAACGCGGCGATGTTGGCCTTGGTGTTGACCAGCACACGTTGGTTGTCCGCGGTGCTGGCGTTGCCCATGGGCACGCCGTTGTAGCTGATGTTGGGATTGGACCAGTAGTTCAGTCGCGGGCAACCGCTGGGGCAGGCGTAGGCCATGATGGTGCGCCAGCTGTTGCCGTAGCGGTAGCCGTGGCCATACGCAAACGGCGAGGTGCTCGGGTCGGTGGCCGCATCGTGACGTGCACTCTGCAGGTGGCCGATTTCATGCGCAAAACTGTAGTAGCCGGTGGCGCAGTCCCAGTACACCGATGCAAACGCCGTGGCCGCGGTGGAGCCGATACCCGACGCCAGGCCGCAGTAGCTGCTGTTGTTCAACACGATCACGCCCACATCGGCGGTGTAGGTGTTGCGGCTGGTGTGGATGCTGTCCATGTAGCCGTCGTTGGTGACTCGGAAGCGCTGCAGATCGGTGGTGAAGTTACCGGTTTCCGCATAGCTGGTGGTCTCATAGCGCGCCAGCTGCAAGGTGATGCCCACATTGCTGTTGACGTAGCCCTGGTTGGCCTCGGCGACCGCCAGTTGCACCAGCGACTGCATGTTGCCGCCGTACGCAGTCACCGCCTGGTTGGTGGCCACCACCAGCACGCGGATGGTGGCCGGGCTGCCGGACGAAGCCTGCGCAGCGGTCACGCGGCCGTCGTTGGGCATGTCGAACTTGGGCAGCAAGCTGTATTCGGCCGGATGCTCCTGCGGCATGCGCTGCTCGTCCACCTGCACCAGCACATGGCGGCCATCGGCAAGCGGCCGCAGGCGATAGAGCTTGCCGGCGTAGCGGATGGTGCCGGTGACGGTGTCGCCGCTCCGCACCAGGATCGCCGAGTTGAGCGGGTCCACGCCGGACAAGGTGCGTGCACGGGTGCCGGCACGCGGGCCGAGATTGCCGTACCAGATGCTGTCGCCACCTTCCAACGCGTCGACCTTGGCCTGGGTGGCGGTGATGGTCTGGCCATCCAGCTGCAGCTCGAGCAGTTTTTCCGCCGGCGCCACCGCGCCCGCATCGATCTGCACCACCTGTGCGTTTGCGGTGGATGGCGAGCTCAGTACGCGCTGTAACGAGGGTTCTGCCGTGGCGGTGGCTGCAGCGCTGCGGCTCAATGCCGGGCCGGTCTGGTACAGCGGCTTGCCTGCTGCTGCCGCCGAGCCAGCCAGACACATGGCGATCAGACCGACCGTGGTGCACATCGACTTCGACTTCATCGTCTCTCTCTCCTAGACATGGAAGCAACGGGATGTGAAACACCGGGCCCCTGTCCCCGGGACGCCATTAGGGCGCGCCGATCAGGATGGAATGCAAGTTGTTACAACAGAAAATTACCGTTCTGTGATGTTTGACGTCGACTGGATGCGATTCCAGCACCGGTGTGGCGCGACGGAGTGCACATTCCAGTGGTAGGCGATGTCTTCCATTGGGTCTCGACCAGGCGTTGCGAGGTTGGCGGATGACTGCGCTTGGGCCTTGATGAGGCCTGGCTTTCGGTTGGCAGCGCTCACGCACGCGGACGTCCAAGCAATGTTGCGATACGCGTGAAGGAAGTGACCGGCACCGCCTTGGCGCTGCACCGCATGCAGATTGTCCGGATCCAGGAGCATGCTGGCTTACAGAGCCAGCTCCGCTGGCTGTGGTCCGTCAGCGCACGTGCGCTGACGGACCGACAAATCGCTCATCGAAGCACCCTAATCAACCAGCGTGCTTCACTGCACGCACGAAATGCAGCGTCGGCAACGCTTTCCTTGTCGGATCGCGCGGGACGATGCAAACAGATGAATCACCGCGCCGACCAGGGCACGGAACCCCTCAGCCAGCCTGCTCCACCAGGCTCGCCAATTCGTCTTCATCGAAGCCTGCCAGCAGACGCGCTTCGATATTGAACGGGCCGTGCAGGTAGCCGCCGGCGTAGTCGCGCAACAGTTCCTTGAAGCGCGCGCGCGGCTCGATGCCGGCCTGCTCGCAATACCAGCGATACCAACGCGAACCCGCGGCGACGTGCGCCACTTCTTCGCGCAGGATGATCTCCAGCACCTGCGCGGTGGCGGTGTCGCCCAGCGAGCGCAGTTTGTGGATCATGGCCGGCGTGACATCCAGCCCGCGCGCTTCCAGCACCCGCGGCACCAACGCCATGCGTGCCAGGCCGTCGTGCGCGGTTTTCTCGCACATCTCCCACAGCCCGTTGTGCGCGGCAAAGTCGCCGTAGTCGTGGCCGTGCGCGTGCAACCGTTCGCGCAGCAGCATGAAGTGACGCGACTCGTCATCGGCCACCGCCACCCAGTCGGCATAGAACCCGTCCGGCACACCACGGAACCGGTACACCGCATCCCAGGCCAGATCGATGGCGTTGAGCTCGATGTGCGCGATGGCATGGATGAAAGCTGCACGTCCCTCCGGCGTGCCCAGGCCGCGCCGTGGCAGCTCGCGCGGATGGACCAGCAACGGGCGCGGCGGGCGCCCCGGCATACGAATGGGTTCAGGCGCATCGGCCTGGGCCGGCAGCGGCAAGCTGTTCGCGCGAAACGCTGCGGCGTACTGCTGGGTCAGCGCGACTTTTTCGACCGGATCACACGCCTGCAGGCAGGCGTGCGCTGCTTGCAACAGATCCATCGTCACTCCCTGCGGCGCGCAACCTTGCACTGGCTGCGACGCGCGCACTCAAACCGCCGCGTCAGAGCGCTCTCAGTAATCAGGCGCGCCGGCGCTTCTTGGCATCGTCCGAACGCAGCTGCTGGATGCGCTCGAAATACCCTGGCTCGATACCGGTGATGTACTCGCCGTTGAAGCACGACGAATCGAACTGCTTGATGTCCGGATTGCCTTCGCGCACCGCCACTTCCAGGTCTTCCAGATCCTGGTAGATCAGCCAGTCGCAGCCCAGGAATTCCTGGATTTCCTGCTCGCTGCGGCCATGCGCAATCAGTTCTTCGGCGGCCGGCATGTCGATGCCGTAGATGTTCGGGTAGCGCACCGGCGGCGCGGCCGAGGCCAGATAGACCTTGCGTGCACCGGCGTCGCGCGCCATCTGCACGATCTGCCGGCTGGTGGTGCCGCGCACGATCGAGTCGTCGACCAGCAGCACCACGCGGTTGCGGAATTCCAGATGGATCGGGTTGAGCTTGCGGCGTACCGATTTCTGCCGTTCGCCCTGCCCCGGCATGATGAAGGTGCGGCCCACGTAACGGTTTTTGACGAAGCCTTCGCGGTACTTCACACCGAGCACGTTGGACATCTCCAGCGCCACATCGCGCGAGGTGTCCGGGATCGGAATGATGGTGTCGATGTCATGGTCCGGGCGCAGACGCAGGATCTTCTCGCCCAGCTTCAGGCCCATGCGCATGCGCGCCTTGTGCACCGAGATGTTGTCGATCATCGAATCGGGACGCGCGAAATACACGTACTCGAAGATGCACGGCGCATGGTCGGTCGGCGCGGCACAGATTTCGGAGAACAGCTCGCCACGCGCAGTGATCACCAGCGCTTCGCCCGGGCGCACGTCGCGCACGCGCTGGTAGCCGAGAATGTCCAAGGCCGCCGATTCGGACGACACAATGTACTCGGTGCCTTCGGCGTGTTCGCGCTTGCCCAGGACCAGCGGGCGGATGCCGTGCGGGTCGCGGAATGCCACCAGACCCAGACCCAGCACCACGCTGACCACCGCATAGCCGCCCTTGCAGCGGCGGTGCACGCCAGCTACTGCGCGGATCGCCGCTTCTGGGGTGAGCATGCGTTGCGCGTCCAGCTCGTAGGCGAACACGTTCAACAGCACTTCGCTGTCCGAATCGGTGTTGATGTTGCGGCGGTCGGCCTCGAACACCTGCTGGCGCAAGGCCTCGGTGTTGATCAGATTGCCGTTGTGCGCCAACGCGATGCCGTACGGCGAATTGACGTAGAACGGTTGCGCTTCGTCCATGCCTTCCGAGCCGGCGGTCGGGTAGCGGCAGTGCGCGATGCCGACGCGGCCTTCCAGCACCGCCATCTTCTTTTCGTCGAAGACATCGCGGACCAGGCCGTTGGCTTTTTGCACGCGCAACCGCGTGCCATCGGCCGTGGCGATGCCCGCGGCATCCTGCCCGCGATGCTGCAGGACGGTCAGGCCGTCATAGAGCTGCCCGGCGACGTTCTGGTTGCCGACAATACCGACGATGCCACACATGGTGCGCGTTCTCCGCTTCGGCTTGCGCCGTTACTGTGAAGGTGGCCGTGCCTGGCCTTGGGACTCGACCCGAGCCGGGTCGCTTTCTCCGCCGCGAACCTGCGCCGGATCGATATTGGCCGGCATCGCCTGCGTCGGATCGCGTCCGTCGCTGGCAGTGTTGCCGGGTTTGCCGAGCGCCTTGTTGATCGTGTCGCTCAGGCCAGACCCGGAGAGCGCCTTGCCCAGGTCCGTATTATCGCCTGCCGAAGGCAACTTCCCCAACTCCGCTGATACGTTGCCGAGTTCCATCGATGGAAGGTCCATCGAGGGCATCCGCCAGGCCGGCAGTTGCGCGCGCATCCAGCCAGCGCCCGGCGACAGCACCGGCAGCAGGACCGATTGCCGCCAGGCCGGTTCGCGCGGCAGCGGCGTGAAGCCCATCAGCAGCACCAGCACGCAAGCCAGGAAGGCCCCGCGCACCACGCCCAGACCGAACCCGAGCATGCGGTCGGTCCCACCGAGCTTGACCGCGTCCACGCCGGCGCGGATCACCATGCCGATCACCGCCACGCTGATCAGTACGCCCACGAACACCATGGCGTAGCCACCGAACGACTCGGTGGCCGAGGGGTGCTTGCCATCGGCCAGCCAGCGCGCGGCCGGGCCGCCGAACAGGAACGTGGCCCAGCCGGCCAGCAGCCACGACAGCGTGCCGACCACGATCGCCACAAATCCACGCAGCAGACCCAACAGCGCCGACACCAGGATGATGACGCCCAACACCATGTCGATCATGGCCAACCTCGTGACGCGGGGTGCGCGCCGCTTGCCTGGCAGGATGCAGTCATCATCGCCCTCCCCTCCATGGGTGTGAGGCTATCGAGAATCAAGGATGTGGACGCACCATGCCGGAGATGCCGACCTTGGCCGCCACCTGGGCACGCAATTGCTCGGCATCGCCACGGTTGGCCACCGGCCCGACGCGCACGCGGTTGAGCGCGCCCTTGTCGGTGCGCACCTGTTCCACGAACGCGCTGAATCCGGCGGCACGCACGCGGTCGCGCAGCGCATTGGCGTCTTCGGCACGGCCAAAGGCGCCCAGCTGGACCGCAAACCCAACCCCACTGGCGGCCGGCGCGGCGGGCGCGGTCGGCGCTGCCGCGACCGGCTTGGCCGGCTCGGGCTTGCTGGGTTCGGGCTTGGGCGCTTCCGGCTTGGCCGGCGCAGGCCTGGGTGCCTCGGCCGGCTTGGGCACTGCGGCCACTGGCTTGGCCGGCTCCGGCGGCAGGCTCTCGGTCTTGGTCGGTGCCGTGGTGGCCGCCGCGGTGGTGCTGCCGGCCGGCTTGGGCGCGGCGGTGCTCGGGGTGGGAGCGGTCACCGGTGCAGGCGCATTGGCACCGGCATCCAGCGTCACCACCTGCGCGTTGACGTCGCTGCGCACCTTGACCGCCTGCAGACGGGCCGCTTCGGCCTGCGCCTGCTCGGCATACGGGCCCACCCGCACGCGCCAGGCAGGGCGACCATTGATCTGGGTCTTTTCGCTGAAGCCGGGCAACTGCGCCTGCTTGAGCCGCGCGATCACTGCATCGGCGTCGGCACTGCTGGCGTAGGCGCCGAAGTTGACCGCGTAATTGCCGGCAGCCACCTCCGGTGCGGACGGCGTGCTCGACGGGGCGGCCAGATCGGCCGCATCGGGGTTGTCCTGCACTGCGGCCGGTGCGGTGGCAGCGCCCCGCATGCCGAGCGCGCCGCCAGCCGGTGTGGCACCGGGCGTGACCAGCGGCAATTCGCGGGTTTCAAACTCGCCAGTGCCGGGTGCGGCAGGCGCGTCGAGCGGAACATCGGCCACGCCACTGGAGGGCGCAGGGCCCTTCACCAGCATCGGCAGGAAGATCACGGCGAGCGCCACCAGAACGATGGCGCCAATCAGTCGCTGTTTCAGAACAGTATCCACGGAAGAGACAAGAGGCGGCGTGGCGGGGTGCCGCGGCGATTATAAGGCCGGCGCCCGGCAACCGACCTCAATGGCCTGAATGAAGTGCCTGCAACGCATCGGCCACGGTGTGGAAGGAGCCGAACACCAGCACGCGGTCGCCTGGCTGCGCCTCCGCCAGCACCGCATGCAGCGCACCGGCCACATCGCCATGGCAGGCCGCCTGTGCGGCGGCGGTGCCCTGCAGGCGGGCGCGCAAGGCCTCGGCCGACTGCCCACGCGCGCCCTCCAGCCCGGCCAGTGCCCATTGGTCCACACACCCGGTCAACGCCTCGACCACACCGCGCACATCCTTGTCCGCCAGCGCCGCATACAGCGCAACGGTGGTGCCGGCCGGCGTGGCCTTGCCCAGCGCCTGGGCCAGGGCACGCGCGGCCTGCGGGTTGTGGCCGACATCCAGCATCAGCTCCACCCCATCGCGCGCGACCCGCTGCAGGCGGCCAGGCAGCTGCGCGGCAGCCACACCCTGCGCCCAGGCGGTTGCAGGCACCTCGACCGGCAACGCCTGCAATGCGGCGATCGCCGCCGCTGCATTGGCCAACTGCACCGGCGCCTGCAGGGCTGGCATCGGTAGCTCCAGGGTCTGCGCAACATCACGCCAGCGCCAGTGCTGCGCATCGATGGGCTCATGGAAATAATCGCTGCCGGCGCGGATGGCGTTGGCGCCCAATTGGTAGGCGCGCCGCAACACACTCGATGGCGGGTCGATCTCACCCAGCACCACCGGCTTCCAGCCGCGGATGATGCCGGCCTTCTCCGCACCGATCGCCTCGCGGTCCTCGCCCAGCCAATCGGTATGGTCGATGTCCACGGTGGTGATCACCGCCACATCGGCGTCGATGATGTTGACCGCATCCAGGCGCCCGCCCAGGCCGATTTCCAGCACCGCCAACTCCAGCGCGGACTGCTGCAACAGCCACAGCGCGGCCAGCGTGCCGAATTCGAAATAGGTCAACGCGGTATCGCCGCGCGCCGCCTCCACCGCAACGAACGCGGCCACCAATTGCGCTTCGCTCGCCTCGACACCGTGGATACGCACGCGCTCGTTGTAGCGCAGCAGATGCGGCGAAGTGTAGGTGCCCACCTTCCAGCCGGCCGCCCGCCCAATCGCTTCGATGAAGGCCACCGTGGAGCCCTTGCCGTTGGTCCCGCCAACCACGATGACGTGTTTGGCCGGCGCTTCGATCTGCAACCGCGCAGCAACCTCGCGTACGCGCTCCAGGCCCATGGCGATGACGCTGGGATGCTGTTGCTCGATGTAGGCAAGCCAGTCGGAGAGTGTGTTGGGGGTGGTCACTGTGCTACCTGAGGTCTTGCGGGCAGCGCGCATTATCGCGGTTGCCCGGGTCCTGGACTACCAGCAGCAGTTTTTCATCCTTGACCCGCGGACGCTTGCTGTCTGCCACCAGTGAGCAGGTGGCAACGCGCTGAAGCTGGGACGACACCTATCCGGCCAACATGACGTCCACACCGTGGCGCGTCATTGCGGACCGTAGATTTCCACAATGTGTGTCCCCAATCGTGAGCGCTGCCCTTTCAATATCACTGCGACCTGCTGCTGTGGATAGCGGTGATACAGGTCTTCGTGGATGCAGAGGTAATCTGGAAACCCATGTTCCATTGGCCCACCCCGCAGCCGATATTCACAGGTGCTTCGACTCGATTGATGGTCCGTCTGCATGACGTACGCTTCTTCGAATGAACCGCCAATGGCCCAGGTCAGCAACCAGGGTGCCGTTTTTGCCAGCAACAACCACGACACAAAGCCCAGCATCACCGGTGTTGCGAAGAACATGAAGGCACTGAAAATACGCCCGTGTCCGTCCAGGTCCGTTGGTCGACCAAGACGCCGGTTGTGCCTGCGCAGCCACACCGTCAGCATGATGCCAACCGCTAAACATGGCCATTTCAAAGTGCGTCCTTGCAGGAATTGTGCAGGAACGAAATCGGCAAACAGGCCCAAGACAAGCAGACCCATCACGACGAAGAACGTTCCGATCTTCATCCATGCAAACAGTTTCGATGTCACTTGATCATCCTGACGAGGTACGTTGGAGCGTGCGCCGAATTACGGCAGGGCCGATGCGATGCGCATGCCCAGCACCGACCGCTGGCCACGCACCCGCATCGCAACCTGCTGGTCCGGATGCCGCCGATACAACTGCTCACTGATGCACAGATGGCTCGGGAAACGCTCTTCAAGCGGGCCGCCGCTCAACCGGTATTTGCAGGTCCGCGCACTGCGCACGTACTCGGTTTGCATGAGGTGGGTTTCTTCAAAATCCACGCCCGCGATACGCGTGTAGATCCACGGCGCGCCTCTGGCCAGCACGATCCAGCACAGCAACCCCAACAACGGCGGCGCCAGGCAGATCGCAAGCACGGTGGTGATCAGCTGCTTGCCGACGACCACCTTCCATCCACCGAAGCGATAGCCCTGCACGAGGATAAACGCCGTCATTGCCGCGCCCAGCAGCCACATCGGCGCAATCCAGTTCCGCCCGGACATGAAGGGTGCGGGGATGAAATCGGAGAAGCTCCCCAGCGCCAACAGGCCGGCTACTCCCGCGAGCGCCGTGATACGGAACGCTTTTGGCCACCGAGGCGGTGTTACGGTCGAACGCGCCATGGCGTCTTCCAGCGTCCTTGCTGCACGTGGCCTTACAACGCCCGATGCTTGGCTTCACCAAAGAACGGCGTGTGGTGCGCGCAATCGTTGAGGCGGACCACTTCCAGGTGATCGACGTCGTCGCCTTCGAGCAGGTTGAGCGTGGTGGGGGCCTGACGGAAGGTCCACAGCTTGGACAGCGGCAGGCCCAGGATCTTGCACAGAATCACGCGGTTGACCGCATCGTGCGCGACCACCAGCAAGGTGTCGTCTGCCCCCAGGCCGTCGGCGGCGCGCGCCAGACCGCGCCAGCTGCGATCGAGCACCTGACGCAGCGACTCGCCACCGGGCATCAGCACCGTGTCGGGTTCCTCGCGCCATGCGCGCAGGCGCGCCGGATCCTTGTCATTGATTTCGCTTGCAAGCAACCCTTCCCATTCGCCATGGGCGATTTCCTGCAGGTCCGCATCGGTCTGCAGCAGGCCTGCGCGTGCACTGCCAAGCGCCAACGTTGCGGTGGCCTGGGCACGCGAGAGTGGCGATGCCACTGCGCGGGTGATCTGCAAGGCCTGCAGACGCGCGCCCAACGCGGCGGCCTGCCCTTCGCCGACCGGTGACAGCGGGATATCGATCTGGCCCTGGTAACGGCCTTCGGCGTTCCACGGCGTCTCGCCGTGACGGGCAAGCAGGATGCGCATGCGCGAGAGATTCCTTGGGGAGGGGCCGGCTCGCCTTGCGGCCAGACGGGAGCGGCATGATACCGCCCTCGCCGCCTCCCCGGGCCGCGAATCAGCCAGACGGTGATCTGGTCGGCGCACCGTCCTGCGCGTTGCATGCCACCCGCACGCCGGCCAGAACCCGCGGCTGGCTCAGGCGCGACCGAGCGCCGGGTCGCTGCGACTGGGCTTGCCGGTTTCCAGGTGCCCGGCCAGCCGGCGGCGGAACGCGCTGCCCGGCTGCTCCACCACAATGTCATACCAGTGATCGCTTGCCGCCAATGTCAGGCGCAGAGTGTGGCGCTGCCCTGCGGCCAACTGCAGCGGCTGTGTGGTCGGCTCGGCGTAATCCAGCGCGCGCACCTGCAGCGTGCACGGCTGGCGCCCGGCATTGCCGATCTCCAACACCAGCAGCTCGCCATCCTGACGCGCCTGCACCCACGGCGCAGCCAACGCCGGCTGCTCGGCACCTAAATTCCCTGCGAACTCGCGCAAAAATCCATTCGGGCCGTGCACGCGCAATGCATACGCGCCGTCGTGCACCGCGCCCATCGGCACGTCGTCCAGCTGAGTGCCGGGCAAGACGGTGTAATACCAGGGGCCGCCTGTCGCGGCGGACGTGTACACGTTGAAGGCAGCTGCAGCGGCACCGGTGTTGACGAACTGCAACTGCACGCCGCTGTCATCGTGGACACGCGCATGCACCTGCAACGCATACGGCAGCGCGCGCGCGGGCCGCTGCCCTGGTTCCTGCCGCGGCATCTGCGCAGTGGTTGGCGGCACCGGCAGCGGTTTGTCGCGCACCGCGGCCGTGCGTGCGCGGTAGTCGCCGATCGCTGGCAGCGCGCTCAGCGCGGAATGGTCCGGCTGGCGGAAGTCGAACACGCTGGTGAGATCGCCACTCACCGCGCGTCGCCACGGGCTGATGTTGGGTTCGGCCACACCGAAACGGCGCTCGAGCAAACGCAGCACAGAGGTGTGGTCGAACACCTGCGAGTTGACCCAGCCGCCGCGCGTCCAGGGCGAGATCACCAGCATCGGCACGCGAATGCCCAGCCCCACCGGAACGCCCTCGTGCACTTCGCCGCGCGCGTCCACGTTACTGCGGCCCATGCGCGCATCCAGTGCCGGCAGCGGCGCAGGCACGTGGTCGAAGAAGCCGTCGTTCTCGTCGTAGTTGATGATCAGCGCGGTCTTGGACCACACCTCGGGATTGGCGGTGAGCGCATCGATCAGCCGCGCCACCAGCGATTCGCCATATGCCGGCGGCGCTTCGGGATGTTCGCAATAGGCGGTGGGCGGGATCACCCACGACACCTGCGGCAGTCGGTTGGCTTGTACATCGGCGGCGATGGCTGCGACCAGATGATCGGCCTGCGTGGTGGCGGCATTGTCGGCAGTGGACCCCGGGACGCACGCACGTGCGCGTCGATAGCGCTCATCGTTGCGATCCAGATCGCGATAGTGCGCAAAGTACGCCAGCGAATTGCAGCCGAAGTTGTCGTACTCCTGATACACCCGCCAATCGACACCGGCCGCCTGCAGCCGCTGCGCGTAGGTGGTCCATTGCATCGCGGCGTAACCGGGTTTGTCGCGCGCCATGTCGGCGGTCCAGTTGCCGTCGTCGGCATTGGTGACCGTCTGCGCACCGGTGTTGCCCACGCTCAAGCCGCTGGTACCGGTGAACAGATACATGCGATTGGGATTGGTGGGCCCGTGCAGCGAGCAGAAATAACCATCGCAAATGGTGAACGCATCGGCGAGCGCGTGGTAGTACGGAATATCGCTGCGCTGGAAATAACCCATCGTCAGCTCGCCCTTGTACGGCACCCAGGCGTCGTATTCCTGCCAGCGCAACGGGTCTTGCCCATGGCCGGCTTTCCAGGAGTGATCCAGGCTCTTGATCAGCGGCGCGCAGGTGTTGCGCGCATCGAAGGCGAACGGCAACACACGTCGCCCGTCGCTGGCTGCCTGGCTCCACACCGGGTTGCCGTCGCGTAACTGCAGCGCACGCGGGTCGCCGAAGCCGCGCACACCGCGCATGGTGCCGAAGTAATGATCGAAGGAGCGGTTTTCCTGCATCAGGATCACCACGTGTTCGATGTCGCGCAAGGTACCGGTGCGTGCGTTTGCCGGCAGTGCGAGCGCGCGTCCGATCGAGGCGGGTAGCGCACCGGCAGCCGTCAGTGCTGCCACACGTTTGAGAAAGTCGCGACGCGAGGGGGAGGCCGTCATGGAAGAAAAACCTTTGGAAAACACTGAAAAAGACGGCGTGCCGCAGCGGCGCGCGACGCCAGTGCACACGTATAGCCCCCGCACGCGACAGTTTTGCGACAGCCACCGTCATCAATGTTTCATGAGCCGTTGACACCCTGCGTCGCGAAACGCCGGTCTTGCACCGTGCGTCCGCCCTCAGCCGTGCTCGAACAGGATTCCCCCATGACTTCCGCCCGTCGTTTCCATGTCACGCCACTGGCACTCGCCCTCGCCGTGCTGCTTCCCGTCATCGCACACGCCGCCGACCCTATCCCCGCCAGCGCGGCGGACGCGCCGGTAACGCCCGCCGATGCGGCTGGCAACGCGACCCAGCTGGATGCGATCAACGTGGTCTCGCAAGGCAGCACGCGGCAGGTGCAACGCATCAGCCGGCAGGACATCGAGCAGCTGACACCGGGTAGCAGCGCCTTCAAGGCGGTGGAAAAGCTGCCCGGCGTGCAGTTCCAGTCCGCCGATCCCTTCGGCACCTATGAGTGGTCCACGCAGGTCACCTTGCATGGCTTCGACCAGAGCCGCCTGGGCTACACGCTCGACGGCATCCCGCTGGGCAACATGAGCTACGGCGTCACCAACGGCCTGCACATCACCCGCGCCATCATTTCCGAAAACCTCGGTTCGGTAGAGATCGCACAGGGCGCCGGCGCGCTCGGCACTGCGTCCAACACCAATCTGGGCGGCACCATGCAGTTCTACTCCGCCGATCCGCAGACCACGCCCGGCGCGCGGCTGGTGCAGACGGTGGGCAGCGATGCAACGCGACGCACCTTCGTGCGCGCCGATACCGGCGATCGCAATGGCCTGTCGGCGTATCTGTCCTACGCCAACGCCAGCACCGACAAGTGGAAGGGTTTCGGCGATCAGCAATCCGAGCAGGCCAACCTCAAGACCGTGTACCAGTGGGGCGATGGCAATCGCCTGAGCCTGTTCCTGGATACCTCGCGGCGCAAGGAATACGACTACATGGACTTGTCGTTGACCAGTCAGCGCGCGCTGGGTTGGGACTACGACTACCTGCAACCGGATTGGGCCACCGCGGTGCAGATGGCACGTGCGTATCAGACCACCGGTGCCACCAGTGGCGTGGCCAACGGCTATCCGCAATCGCTGGCCGGATTGCCGGACGACTACAGCTGGCTCGATGCCAGTTACTACGCCGGTGGCGGCCTGCGCCGCGACAATCTTGCCGGCCTTTCGGGCACGTTCGTGTTCGGCGGTGCAACCCTGGATGCCGCCGGCTACTACCACGCCAATCGCGGCGAGGGGCAGTGGGTGACGCCGTATGTCGTCACCTCGGCGCAGATCCCGGTGTCGATGCGCACCACCGACTATGGCCTGGACCGTTTCGGTGGTACCAGCGCATTGAAGTGGTCGTGGGGCAATCACGATCTGGAAGCCGGCGTGTGGGCCGAGAATGCACGCACCACGCAAGGGCGCAATTACTTCGCGCTGGGCAACGAGGGCTACACCTCGCTGTACAACGTGTATGAAGCGCAGCCCCCATTCCGCCGCGATTTCCAGCAGCGCTACACCACTCAGACCCGCATGCTGTACCTGCAGGACACCGTGCGCCTGCTCGATGACCGCCTGACCGTGAACTACGGCGCAAAGGCGCTCAGCACCACTACGCGCGCGCAATCGCTGGTGCCGACCACCGCGCTGGCGCAAGGCCGCATCCGTGCCGAAGACAACTTCCTGCCGCAAGTCGGCGTGAACTACAAACTCGACGAACGCCAGGACATCTACACCTCCTACAGCAAGAACATCGCCGCGTTCGGCTTTACGCCGTTCGCCACCTCGCAGGCCGCGTTCGACCGCAGCCGCTCCACGCTGGAGCCGGAAGAGTCGCAGACGGTGCAGGTGGGCTACCGCGTGCAGGACGCGCAATTCCAGCTCTCGGCCGACGCCTACTTCACCAAGTTCTCCAACCGCCTGTTGACCACCTCGCCGTGTACGGCCGTGCAGACCTGCGCATCGATCCTGAGCAACGTCGGCGCGGTGCACAGCGCCGGCGCCGACCTGGCGTTGATGTGGCGCCCGATCGAGGGCCTGAGCTGGTTGAACTCGCTGTCGTGGAATCGCTCGCGTTACCAGGACGATTACCTCAACAACGGCGTGGTCGCCACCGCGGGCAAGGACGTGGTCGGCATTCCGGCGTTGATGTTCTCTTCCAGCGCGAGCTACCAGATTGGCAACCTGCGGCTGGATCTGGACGGCAAGTATGTCGACAAGCGCTACATCACCTTCCTCAACGATTCGCAGGTGCCCTCGTACTGGCTGTTCAATGCCGGCGCGCGCTACGACTTCGGCCGCCTTGGCGGCGTAGCCGATGTCGCGCTGGCCTTGAACATCACCAACCTCACCGACAAGCGCTACTTCGCCAGCACCGGCACCAACGGCTATGTCGCCTCCGATCCGAATGGCTACAACCAGACCATGGTGGTGGGCGCGCCGCGGCAGACCTTCCTGAGCCTGGATGTGAAGTTCTGACGCTGGCGAATGAGCGGCGCAGGGGTGGATGCGCGTTGCTTCCGCGAGTGAATGCGGTGCAACGCCAGCGCATGGAGGAGTCCACCGTAGTGGCGCCTTCTCCGGCGCCAGCAAGTTCTCGACCTAAGCCATTCGCCGGTCGGGAGAGGGGCCGGCGAGAGCGGACACCGGCAGCGGCGCTGGACGGCACGGCCATCAAGCGCCGCACGTTGCATCGGGCGTTCCTGCCAGGCACTTTTCTTCAGGGGCAAGCTCTGGCGGGCTGATCCACCGCGCCACCAGTCGATCGCAAGCATCAGTCCGCTAGGGCGCGTCTGCGAGGCTGACATGCGTCTGTCTCGCACGCCTCCGGATCTCTCCATCAGGCACGGGCATTGCCCATTCCGCGACATGATCGACCGCAACGCGCTCAACGCCACACGCTTGACGCGCCTCCTGCTCCACCCCGTCGCCTACCAGGCCGAGTCCCACCGCAATCGTGCACCGCCGCATGGCGCCGACGCCCGGCCGCATATAATTGACGGCTTATCTTTCACTAAGCAGGTCCCGCCAGATGGCGCAGACGATGAAGGCGCTGGTCAAGCGCGAAGCGAGCAAGGGCATCTGGCTGGAACAGGTCCCTGTGCCCACCCCGGGCCCGAATGAGGTCCTGATCAAGCTGGAAAAGACCGCCATCTGCGGCACCGACCTGCATATCTACCTGTGGGACGAGTGGAGCCAACGCACCATTACGCCAGGCCTGACCATTGGCCACGAGTTCGTCGGCCGCGTGGCCGAGCTCGGTTCGGCGGTGACCGGCTACCAGGTCGGCCAGCGCGTCTCGGCCGAAGGCCACATCGTCTGCGGGCATTGCCGCAACTGCCGTGGCGGCCGCCCGCATCTGTGCCCCAACACGGTGGGCATCGGCGTCAACGTCAACGGCGCCTTTGCCCAATACATGGTGATGCCGGCCAGCAACCTGTGGCCGATCCCAGACCAGATCCCCTCCGAGCTGGCCGCCTTCTTCGACCCCTACGGCAACGCCGCGCATTGCGCGCTGGAATTCGATGTCATCGGCGAAGACGTGCTGATCACCGGCGCCGGCCCGATTGGCATCATTGCCGCCGGCATCTGCAAGCACATCGGTGCGCGCAACGTGGTGGTCACCGACGTCAACGACTTCCGCCTCAAGCTGGCCGCCGACATGGGCGCCACGCGCGTGGTCAACGTGTCCAAGACCTCGCTCAAGGACGTCATGGCCGACCTGCACATGGAAGGCTTCGACGTGGGCCTGGAAATGAGCGGCAACCCGCGTGCGTTCAACGACATGCTCGATTGCATGTACCACGGCGGCAAGATCGCGATGCTCGGCATCATGCCGCGCGGCGCTGGTTGCGATTGGGACAAGATCATCTTCAAGGGCCTCACCGTGCAGGGCATCTATGGCCGCAAGATGTACGAGACCTGGTACAAGATGACCCAGTTGGTGCTGTCGGGTTTTCCGCTGCAGAAAGTGCTGACCCACCAGTTGTCGATCGACGAGTTCCAGAAGGGGTTCGACCTGATGGAAGAAGGCAAGGCCGGCAAGGTTGTGTTGAGCTGGAACTGAGTAACCGCTCCACCGCTGTGAAACGCAAAAGGCGCCGGAAGGCGCCTTTTGCATGTCAGCCTCAGTGATTATCTCGACACGCATCACCGGCGCTGTCGCTTCGCCGCCAGCTGCACCAAAAATTGATCGCCCTGCCCCACTCTCATGCCCGCAGCGCGCTCCAGTGTTCCAGCAAATGCCCTGAGCGCAGCGCCTTGCTTACGGCCAGGTCACCGTCGCCGTGGCGACCAGATGGTTCTGCGAATTCTGCCGGCCAAATCCGAACTCCGCCGCTTCGCTGGTGTCGTAGTAGCCCACGCTCAAACCGAGCGGGCCGAACGCCTTGCCCACGTTCACCCCGAAATCGTTGTAGTCGTGGTCCACCTGGCTAAGCGAAGAGGTATAGATGCTGTGGCCCGCGTGCGCGCCAAAGGTGAAGTCGTACGGCAGCGTCCAGTTGGCGTCCAGCGCGTAGTAGTAGCCATCGGTCTTGGTGCCGTACAGATCGTTGGTATAGGCAACCGTGACGCTGTAGGTTTTCAGGAACGTGGTCTTGGTGATCAGTTCGGCGTAATTCGACGCGCCCGCTCCCAGATACTGGTAACGGTTGACCATGACATCGACATTCCAGTTGGCCCCAAGGTCCTTGTTGTAGCCGACAAAACCATCCACTTCCCAATCCGGATCGTCCGCGCCGTAATCGACGTTGGAAGTCCAGGTGCCGATGTACAGGCCGAACGGTGTCTTGTAGGTCAGCCCGGCCTGAAACGCAGCCTCTTCGTTGGTCTGCGAAATGCCGCGGAACAGGTAATCGCTGGTCACCGCGAAGGTGCCGGTGAACGGTGAGGCGGGTGCGTCTTCGTCCTGTGCCTGTGCCAACGGCGCGGCACCCAGGAGCAACAGCGACAGGCAACAAGCAAGCGAGGATGGCTTCATCGGGCATCTCCTGGAGCGGTGGGCGGTCGGATTGCATGAAGCGAGACTGCACAGACTTATTAGTCCAACTGCCATTGCAGTGCAACATAAATGTCGCGCTCGCTTGACCTGGCGCACATCCTTCGACGGCAGGCCGTGCTCCTCAGCCTCCCTTTCATCGACCGCCGACGCCCAATCTTGATGCGTGCACCGACGCGTCACAGCCACGCGCGAACGACGCGAACTGACAACCGCGCTCACCGCCAACCACTCACGCATTCGAGCTCAACAGCCCAGCGCCAACCGGTGATGCATCAAGCCGGAAACACCCCGTAATGCCGCGCAGCCAGCCGCAGTTGCTGGCCTGCCGTGATGGTGCCCGCTGATGCCGGCAGTTCCACTTCCACTTCATTGCCCGCCGCGTCCAGGATGGCGCGCACCCGCAGGCGGGCGCCGCTGCGTTGTGCCCAGGCCACGGTGGCCGGCCAGCCATCGGCGTCCGGCACCAGATCCTCGGGGCGCACGTAGACTTCTACCGGGCCCGCAGCCAGTGCGGGGTTGGCCGACGGCAGCGCATGACCGGCCACCTGGATCTGGCCGTGCGCGAGCACGCCCGGAATCCGGTTCACCGCACCGACGAACGAGTACACGAACGGCGACGCTGGCGTGTCGTAGACGCGCGCCGGCGTATCGAGTTGTTCGATCCTGCCACGGTTGAGGATGGCCACGCGGTCGGCCAGTTCCAGCGCTTCTTCCTGATCGTGGGTCACGAACACCGTGGTCAAGCCGGTTTGCTCGTGCAATTCGCGCAGCCAGCGGCGCAGGTCGCGGCGCACCTGTGCATCCAGGGCACCAAAAGGCTCGTCCAGCAGCAGCACGCGCGGCTCGATCGCCAGCGCGCGCGCCAGCGCCACGCGCTGACGCTGCCCACCAGACAACTGGGTCGGGTAACGCTGCTCCAGGCCCTGCAACTGCACCAGCGCCAGCAGCTCTTCCACGCGTGCGCGGATGCGCGCTTCGGCCCAGCGCTCCTTGCCGCGCCGCACGCGCAGCCCGAACGCGATGTTCTCGAACACATCCATGTGCTTGAACAGCGCGTAATGCTGAAACACGAAACCCACCCGCCGCGACTGCACGCTCATGCGGGTGGCGTCTTCGTCGCCGAACAACACCTGCCCGCCGTCGGCATGCTCCAGCCCGGCCATGATGCGCAACAAGGTGGTCTTGCCCGAACCGGACGGCCCCAGCAGCGCCAGCAACTCGCCCTGGCGCACGTCCAGGGTGATGTCGTCCAGTGCGGTGAAGCTTGCGAACTGCTTGCGCAGATGGCTGATACGGATGCCCATGATCACCTCAGTGGCGGTGGTTGGCGGCGAGCGCATCGCCATGCCGCCATTCCAGATATGTCTTCACCGCCAGGGTCAGCAGCGCGGTCAATGCCAGCAGCGAGGCGCATGCAAACGCGGCGCTGTAGGCGTATTCGTTGTAGAGAATTTCCACGTGCAGCGGCAGCGTATTGGTGCGCCCACGGATATGCCCGGACACCACCGACACCGCGCCGAATTCGCCCATCGCCCGCGCCGCGCACAGCAGCACGCCGTACAACAGGCCCCAGCGGATATTGGGCACGGTCACGCGCCAGAACATCTGCCAGCCGTTGGCGCCCAGGCTCAGTGCCGCCAGTTCCTCGTCACTGCCCTGCTGCTCCATCAGCGGCATCAGCTCGCGCGCGATGAAGGGAAAGGTCACAAAGGTTGTCGCCAGCACGATGCCCGGCAGCGCAAACACAATGCGCGGCAGCTGGATCAGCACCACGCCCAGCGCCGGCAATTCCACCCGCCAGCCTTCATCGATCAATGGCCAGGCCCAACCGTTGCGGCCGAAGATCAACACGAAGATCAGGCCCGCCACCACCGGCGATACCGAGAACGGCAGGTCGATCAGGCTGATCAGCAGGCGTTTTCCCGGGAATTGATGCTTGCTCACCGCCCATGCGGCGGCCACGCCGAACACCAGGTTCAGCGGCAATACCACCGCGGTGACCAGCAAGGTGAGCTTGATCGCCGACAGCGCATCCGGATCGACCAGCGCGTGCAGAAACGTCGCCCAGCCACCACGCAGCGCCTCGGCGAACACCAGCACCAGCGGCAACAACAAAAAGGCCAGCAGGAAGCCCAAGGCACCCAGAATCATCAGCCACTGCACCCAGCGCGGCTCGCTGGTGGCCGACTCGGTGATGCGGCGTGCCTGTCGGGCAGTGGCAGTGCTTTGCAGCATGGTGGGCAGCGGCGAAACGGCGTCGGTCATGCGCTGCTCCGTTGATAGCGCAACAGGCGTGCCTGCAGTGTATTGACCACCAGCAGGATCACGAACGACAGCAGCAGCATCGCCGCGGCAATCGCAGTGGCGCCGGCGTAGTCGAACTCCTCCAGGCGAATGGTGATCAGCAGCGGCGCGATCTCGGTCGCGTTGGGCAGGTTGCCGGCAATGAAAATCACCGAGCCGTATTCGCCCACGCCGCGCGCAAACGCCAGCGCAAAGCCGGTCAGCACCGCCGGCCACAGTACCGGCAACACCACCCGCCAGACCGACTGCCAGCGCGAGGCGCCCAACGTGGCCGCGGCCTCCTCGATCTCACGCTCGCTCTCGGCCAGCACCGGCTGCACCACCCGCACCACGAACGGCAGCCCCACGAACACCAGCGCAATCACGATGCCGAGCTGCGTATAGGCCACCTTGATGCCAATCGCTTCCAGCCAGCGGCCCACCCAGCCATTGCCCCCATACAGCGCCGTCAGCGCGATACCGGCCACCGCGGTCGGCAAGGCGAACGGCAGGTCGATCACCGCATCGAACAGGCGCTTGCCGGGAAAGCGGTAGCGCACGAACACCCAGGCCACCCAGGTGCCCATCACCGCGTTGAACGCACCGGCCGCGAATGCCGTGCCGAAACTCACCCGCAGCGCCGACAGCACGCGCGGCTCGCTCCAGACCCGCCACAGGCCATCCCAGCCCAGCCCGCTGGTCTTGATGAAGACACCCAGCAACGGAATCAACACGATCAGCCCCAGCCAGGTCAGGGTGATGCCCAGGCTCAGTCCAAGACCGGGCATCACGCGTCTGCGCGATGCCCGCGCCGGAGGGGGTGCAACCGACATCTGCATCGCCTACTTGCTGGCCTGGATCTGGTCGAACAACCCACCATCGGCGAAATGTTCCTGCTGCGCCTTGTCCCAGGAGCCGAATGCCTCCTGGATGGTCACCAGCTTGATGTCAGGGAGCCGCGCCAGGTCATTGCGGTCGGCAAATTCCGGATGGCGCGGGCGGTAGAAGTGCTTGGCGGCCAGCTTCTGGCCTTCCGGTGCATAGAGAAACCGCAGATAGGCTTCGGCCACATCGCGTGTACCGTGCTTGTCGACGTTCTTGTCCACCAGCGCCACCGAAGGCTCGGCCAGGATCGACAGCTTCGGCACCACGATCTCGAACTTGTCCTTGCCCAGCTCCTGGCTGGCCAGCAGGGCCTCGTTCTCCCAGGCCAGCAGCACATCGCCAATGCCGCGCTGGGCAAAGGTGGTGGTGGCGCCGCGTGCGCCGGTATCCAGCACCGGCACGTTGCGGAACAGCGCGCGCATGTAGCGCAGGGTGCGCTCGCGGTCGCCCTTGAAGATGTGGTCCGCGTAGGCCCAGGCCGCCAGATAGTTCCAGCGTGCACCGCCGGAGGTCTTGGGGTTGGGCGTCACCACCGACACGCCGGAGCGCAGCAGGTCCGGCCAGTCCTTGATGTTCTTCGGGTTGCCCTTGCGTACCAGAAACACAATGGTCGAGGTGTACGGCGCACTGTTGTCGGGCAGGCGCCTTTCCCACGCGGTGTCGATCAGCTCGGCCTTCTGCGCGATCGCATCCACGTCGTAGGCCAGCGCCAGCGTGACCACGTCGGCCTCGATGCCATCGATCACCGCGCGCGCCTGCTTGCCGCTGCCGCCGTGCGAGGTCTCCACACTGACGGTGTCTTGCGGATGCTGCTGCTTCCATTGCGCAGCAAAGGCCGTGTTGTACTCGCGATAGAACTCGCGGGTGGGGTCGTAACTGACGTTGAGCAGATTGATCTCACGGGCGGCGGCCGGGCCGGCCAGGGCCAGCAGCGTGCCGAACACCGCGGCAATCAGGCGGAAGCGGGAATGGGTCACAACGATCTCCTGGCCGATGGGGCGCAGCCTGAACAGCAAGCATGCCATGCTGCGCAGCGGCACGCGGCCGGTGAAATGACATCCAAGCCTGCGCTTATGCCAATTTTGCATGACGTAGTGGTATGCCACCGTGATCGTTAAAATTGCGCCTCTTCCTGCCACTGCGATCGCCATGACCAACGCTCCCGCCGCGCTGACCGCCCATTACGCCGCCGAACTGGAATCAATCCAGTCCCAGGGGCTGTTCAAGTCCGAGCGCATCATCACCGGCCCGCAGTCGGCACAGATCACGCTGGCCGACGGCCGCAGCGTGCTGAACTTCTGCGCCAACAATTATCTTGGCCTGGCCGACCATCCGGACATCATCCAGGCCGCCAAGGATGCACTGGACACGCACGGCTTCGGCATGGCCTCGGTGCGTTTCATCTGCGGTACCCAGGACCTGCACAAGCAGCTCGAACGCACCATCGCCGACTTCTTCGGCACCGAAGACACCATCCTCTACGCCGCCTGCTTCGATGCCAACGGCGGCCTGTTCGAGCCGTTGCTCGGCGAGCATGACGCCATCATTTCCGATGCGCTCAACCACGCCTCCATCATCGACGGCGTGCGCCTGTGCAAGGCCAAGCGCTTCCGCTACGCCAACTGCGATATGGCCGATCTGGAAGCACAGCTGCAGGCCGCCGACGCCGCCGGCTGCAAGACCAAGCTGATCACCAGTGACGGCGTGTTCTCGATGGACGGCTTCATCGCTCCGCTGGATGAAATCACCGCGCTGGCACGCAAGTACAACGCGCTGGTGCACATCGACGAATGCCACGCCACCGGCTTTTTGGGCGCGACCGGGCGCGGCTCGGCCGAGGTCAAGGGCGTGATGGACCAGATCGATATCTTCACCGGCACGCTGGGCAAGGCAATGGGCGGCGCGTTGGGCGGCTTCACCACCGCCAAGCGCGAAGTCATCGAACTGCTGCGCCAGCGCTCGCGGCCGTACCTGTTCTCCAACTCGCTGCCGCCGCACGTGGTGGCTGCCGGCATCAAGGCCTTCGAGATGCTGGACGCGGCCGGCGAGCTGCGCACGCAGCTGGTGGAAAACACCCGCTACTTCCGCGAGCGCATGACCGCTGCCGGCTTCGACGTGAAGCCCGGCGTGCATCCGATCAGCCCGGTCATGCTGTACGACGCACCGCTGGCGCAGCGCTTTGCCGAGCGCCTGCTCGAAGAAGGCATCTACGCCATCGGCTTCTTCTTCCCGGTGGTGCCCAAGGGGCAGGCGCGCATCCGCACCCAGATCAGCGCCGCGCACACCCGCGAGCAGTTGGATCAGGCGATCGACGCCTTCACCCGGATCGGTCACGAGCTCAAGGTCATCGGCGGCTGAGCATGCGCACGGTGCTGCGCCAGCGCCTGCTGCTGGCTGCGCAGACCGATGCGCAGGCCCAGTTGCAGGCAGGCGGTTGGGAAACCCGCTGCCTGCACTGCCGGCGGCGCCTGTCGGTGCGCGCCGATGGCGAACCGCTCGGGCACACCACGCTGGAACACGTGGTGCCGCAGGCCTGGTTTGGCCGCCGCGCGGCAGCGCCGCTGTGTGCCCAGGTGGGAGACGACCCCAACGACGCACGCAACCTGGCGCTGGCCTGCGCCAGCTGCAATCACGCCAAGGGCCGCCGGCACGATGCCAACGGCGCAGGCGACGCACGGGCCGTTGAGGTGGTGACGGCCTTGCTCAACGCGCGGCTGGCGCGCTGGCGGCCTGTGCCGCCGGTGCCAATGCCCTGACTTCGGCAGCGCTGAGCAGACGCCAGCTGCCCTTGCCCAGCTCGCCCATCGCCAACGGGCCGATCGCCACGCGCACCAGGCGCAAGACACCAATCTCCAGTGCTGCGAGCAAGCGACGGATCTGCCGGTTGCGGCCTTCATCCAGCACGATTTCCAGCCAGGCATTGCGCTCACCTTCGCGCAGCACACGCACCTGCTTGGCGCGCAGCAGGCTGCCATCGCTCTCGGGGTCGGTATCGGCCACGCCGTCGTGCATGCGCGCCAGCTGCAGCGCATCCGGGCGGCAATCCACCTGCACGTGATAGGTCTTGTCCGGGCCGGTCGCCGGGTCGGTCACGGCGGCGGCCCATTGCGGGTCGTTGCTGAAAAGCAGCAGCCCCTCGCTGGCCTTGTCCAGCCGCCCCACCGGTGCCAGCCATGGCAGCCCGGCGCCGTCGAAGCAGCGGTAGACGGTGTCCCTGCCCTGCTCGTCGCGCACCGTGGTGACCACGCCACGCGGCTTGTTGAGCATCAGGTACAGCCGCGCGGGTCCGGCCAGGGGCTGACCATCGATGGCAATGCCGTCGTGTTGATCCGCGCGCAGCGGGAACTCCGGATCGCGCACCACCCGGCCCGCTACGCTGACCCGCCCATCGGCAACCCAGCGCGCAGCCTCGGTCCGCGAACACACGCCCAGCTTGGACAGCACCCGCGCCAGACTATGCCGCGGCGTGGGTGTGGCGCTGCCTGCACCAGCGCGCGCGCCAGCGGGCGCCTTGCCAGCACGGCGTTGCCGGGATGCTGCCGGCGCAGGTCGCCGGGGCATCGCGTCCGCTCCGGGGCTTACTTGTTCTCGACCGGCTTGGCGTCGGCCGCCGGGGCCGGCGTCGCTGCTGCAGGCGCTGCGCCGGCAACCGGACGCGCCTTGACCACGCGCACGCCGCGCGCCTTCATCCAGGCGTCGAACTCTTCGGCCGTCATGCGCTTGCCGTTCTGGCTCATGTCGAAGCGCCACGGGGTGTTATCGAACGCGGTGGTGGCCTTGTAGGCCGCCGGATCGTTCGGATTGACGGTGCCGCCCGCCGGCATGGCCTTGGCCAGGTCCTGGCAGCCTTCCACGCGCAGACGCAGCAACACGCGGTCCACCGACTGCTCGCTGGTGTAGGGCTGCGCCAGCACGCCGGTGGGCATGCCCAGCTGCACGCTGCGGGTGTAGAACTCGGCGGCCGCCGGTGCGATCACGGTAGCAGGCAGCGGCAGTGGCTGGGACACCGTGCTGCCAGTGCAGTTCGGAGCGGCGTAGGCGGCGGGAATCAAAGCGAGACAGAACAGTCCTGCCGTAGCGGTACGCAGCATCGTGAATTCTTCCAATGGGTGGTATGTCGACGCGGCGAGTGTAGGCAGCGATGAACGCCGTTTCAACCGGAACCGTGCCTGGATCGCAACACAGACAGGATTTGCGCCGCAGGGCGGCGCGATTGCCGGCCCCACAAAGACAAAACCCGGCACGAGGCCGGGTTCTGTATGAAGCAGCTAGCAGTCCAATTAGTTCTGGACGTTCAGCTCGGTACGACGGTTCTTCGCACGGCCTTCCGGATTGTCGGAACCATCCGGGTTGGCGTTCGGAGCAATCGGACGGCTCTCGCCGTAGCCGATCGGGCCAACCAGACGCGACGCATCAACGCCGTTCTTGGTCAGGTAGTCATACACGGTCGTCGCACGACGCTCGGACAGCTTCTGGTTGTACGCGTCGGTGCCCTTCGAGTCGGTGTGACCGGCAACCTCGACCTTCAGGTCGGGGTAACGCTTCAGGATCTCGGTCGCTTCGCTCAGGATCGACACAGCATCCGGACGCAGGGTCGACTTGTTGAAGTCGAAGTTCACGCCCTTCAGGTCGATCGACACAGGCACCGGGCAGCCGTCCGGACCGATGGTCTGGCCAGGCTGGGAGGTCGGGCACTTGTCGTCGCAGTTGTTGACGCCGTCACCGTCGTCATCCAGATCGGCGCAGCTCGGAGCAACCGGAGCCGGAGCCGGCGGCGGAGCCGTCGACGGAGCAGGTCCCAGCGGGATCACGACGCCGACCGAAGCCAGCACGTCGCCGAACCAGTCTTCCTGCGGAGCAGCAACGCTCTGGTCATTGAAGTCGGCGCGGTAGGCCAGTTCTGCACGCACGGCAACGCGCTTGTCGAAGGTGGTCTGCAGACCGACACCAGCCTTGGCGGCAAAGTTGCCGTCCTTCTGCTGGCCCGGCGAAACCGGGTTCGGGGTGGCGTCGAACTCTTCTTCCGAACGCTGATAGCCCAGACCGAACAGCAGGTAGGGGTTCCAGCCGCGGCCTTCGGCGATGAAGTGGCGACGCAGGTCGAACGAGATGCCGTACTGGCTCCAGTTCTGGTCCTGGTTGGCATCGAAGTTCGGGTTCTGATAGTTCAGCTCGCCGTCGATCGACCAGTTCGGGCTAACGAACTTGCCCAGACCCAGGGTGACGAACGGAGCATCATTGGTCAGACGATCGCTGTCCTGGAAGTTGAAGCCAGCGCTACCGGTCAGGTACCAACGGTCATCGAACTCCTGCGCGGAAGCAGCCTGGGCAACCGCCAGACCGCCGAGCAACGCGGCAGTGAGAATTTTCTTGTTCATGTATACAGCTCCTTCTTTGGGAGATAAACCGATAGAGGCGTTGTTCTTGGTAAAAGATGCTCGTCACATCCAGAGCCATCGGGGCGCAGATTAAGCCGGGCTTAGTGAAGATCGCGTTAACGGTCATATAACATGTGAAAGCAAATGCCGCCCGCCGCAAACGCTGCTAATCCTACGTATACAGCTTTATGAGGAGTGCGACCGGGCGCCCAGTTCGGACATGCAGTGCAGATGAACGCCACCCCAATTTACCCAGTTGAATACGTCGGTTGAACGCCTTGGGCAGGTGCGTGAAGACCGTGTCCAAGTGCACGTTGGTGAACGGAAAGGCCCGCCCGACCTGAATTGTGGGGTTGGTGGTTGCGGGGAACTTCCCACACAACGCACCCTGAACTCCCCACTAGGAGCGCTCCGATGAAAGCCGTCGCCCTCACCCATTACCTCCCGATCGACGACCCCGCGTCCCTGCTTGACATGGACCTGCCAGCGCCATCCGCACCGGCCGGGTATGACTTATTGGTACGTGTCGAAGCGGTGTCGGTGAATCCGGTCGATACCAAGCTGCGCGCGCCCAAGGCGCAAACCCTTGCCGCACCGAAGGTGCTGGGCTTCGACGCCGCTGGCGTGGTTGAAGCCGTGGGCCCGGACGTCACCGCGTTTGCGGTCGGCGACGAGGTCTATTACGCAGGAGATAGCGGGCGCCAGGGCAGCAACGCCGAATATCACTTGGTGGATGCGCGCATCGCCGGCTGCAAGCCGACGTCGCTGAGCTTTGCGCAGGCCGCCGCGATGCCACTGACCACGCTCACTGCGTGGGAGTTGCTGTTCCAGCGCATGCCGTTCGCGTTCGACGGCGCGCGCAACCGTGGCAAACACCTGTTGATCATCGGCGGCGCGGGCGGCGTGGGATCCATCGCCATCCAGTTGGCGCGGCATGCGGGCTTCACCGTCATCGCCACCGCGTCGCGGCCGGAAACCGTTGAATGGGTCCGACAGATGGGCGCGCAGCATGTGATCGACCACCACCAGCCACTGCACCCGCAGTTGCAGGCGATCGGCCTGGACCAGGTGGACGCGGCGCTCAACCTGGCCGATACGGACCGCTACTGGGCGCAACTCGGCGAGATCCTGGCGCCGCAGGGGCATGTGGGGCTGATCGTGGAGCCACGCGGCCCGTTGCCGATTGGCGACCCGTACAAATCCAAGTGCATCGGCATCCACTGGGAGCTGATGTTCACCCGTGCGCGCTATGCCACGGACGACATGGTCGAGCAGCACCGCATTCTCAATCGCGCGGCCAGCCTGATCGATGCCGGCGAGCTGCGCACCACCCACACCGAGACACTTTCGCCAATCTGTGCGCAGACCCTGCGCGAGGCGCACCGCCGCCTGGAAAGTGGCAGCACCATTGGCAAGCTGGTGGTGGCTGGTTGGTGATGGCTGGTGCGCTTGGTGGGTGGAGCTGCGGCGGCGATGTGAGCCTCAGCTACGCGCTTATGGTTGCGGGTTGCGGGTTGCGGGTTGCGGGTTGCGGCATGAGCGTGCCCTCCCGCCCGCCAAAAGACCGTTATCGCGACACAATTTTTGACGGTCATGCGCTGGCTTGTTTCGATCTGTGGCAGCCCCGAGTACATGTTCGCGCCCAGGTGAGCTCCTACGTGGTCCAGATTGCCTTTCGACAGCGAGCGGTGGCCAGTCCTCGACGGAGGACGCGGCGAATACTCGACACCGTAGCGATCTACGTGTTGCGTGCCTGCCTGGAACAACCAGACGCGCTCCACGTCGTAGGAGCGCACCCGGGCGCGACCGGTAGGAATGGCCAGGTTTGGTCGGATGGATGCACAGCACCCTTCCGCCACCCAACATCTTCACGAGCGGCACCAGCAGCGCCGCTCAGACGCAACTTCCGACAACCCGCGCAAGGCATGCAGCCGCACGCTGCCGCGGAAGATCGAGGCGAGCCCGCCCAAACCCTGTCACGCGCCCCTCCGGCACTGCCGACGGCGCCACACCCGCACCCAGGGCTTGCCGACGCGGCCGTTTGCCTGCATCGTGCGCACTCCGTACGCCAGCGTATCCTTAGTTATGTCGCCCGCCACCGGCCTGTCCGACTCCCCGTTCCCGCACCTGTTCGCCCCGCTCGATCTGGGCTTCACGCAACTGCGCAACCGCGTCCTGATGGGCTCGATGCACACCGGTCTGGAAGACCGTGCGCGCGACTTCCCGAAGCTGGCCGCGTATTTCGGCGAACGTGCGGCTGGCGGCGTCGGGCTGATCGTCACCGGTGGGTTCTCGCCAAATGTGGTGGGGTGGCTCAAGCCGTTCGGCGGCAAGCTGTCCTGGCCGTGGGAAGTACGCCCGCATCGGCAGGTGACCGCGGCGGTGCATGCGCACGGTGCCAAGATCTGCCTGCAGCTGCTGCATGCCGGGCGCTACGCCTACCACCCCTTGTCGGTGGCACCTTCAAAGCTCAAGGCACCGATCAACCCCTTCACGCCGCGGGCGTTGTCGGCTGGTGCGGTGGATCGCCAGATCGGCGCCTATGCACGCGCCGCACGGCTGGCGCGCGAGGCCGGCTACGACGGCGTGGAAGTGATGGGATCGGAAGGTTATCTGATCAATGAATTCACCGCCGCGCGCACCAATCAGCGCAGCGACGCCTGGGGTGGCGATGCCGCCAAGCGCATGCGGTTTGCGGTGGAAATCGTGCGCCGTATCCGCGAGGCCTGTGGGCCGGACTTCATCATCATCTACCGGTTGTCGCTGGTGGATCTGGTGGACGGCGGCAACCAGTGGCAGGAGATCGTGGCGCAGGCGCAGGCGATCGAGGCCGCCGGTGCAACCATCATCAACTCGGGCATCGGCTGGCACGAAGCACGCGTGCCCACCATTGCCACATCGGTACCGCGCGCGGCCTTTGCCGGCGTCACCGCCAAGCTCAAGCCGCACGTCGGCATCCCGGTGGTGGCGACCAACCGCATCAACATGCCCGAAGTGGCCGAGCGCATCCTGGCCGATGGCGCGGCCGATATGGTGTCACTGGCACGCCCGCTGCTGGCCGACCCGCAATGGGCCAACAAGGCCCGCGCCGGGCAGTCGCACACCATCAATACATGCATCGCCTGCAACCAGGCCTGCCTGGACCACGTGTTCGAAAACAAATTGGCCAGCTGCCTGGTCAACCCGCGTGCCGTGCACGAAACCGAACTGGTCTACACACCGACCACCGCGCCCAAGCGCGTGGCCGTGGTCGGTGCGGGCCCTGCGGGCCTTGCCTGCGCGACCGTGGCTGCCGAGCGCGGCCACCAGGTGACCCTGTTCGATGCGGCCGATGAAATCGGCGGGCAGTTCAACGTGGCCAAGCGCATCCCGGGCAAGGAAGAGTTCCAGGAAACCCTGCGCTATTTCGACCATCGCCTGCAGGCCACCGGCGTACAGCTGCGGCTGCGCACGCAGGTGCAGGCAGGCGACCTGCAGGCATTCGACGAGATCGTGCTGGCGACCGGCATCGAGCCGCGCCGCGTGGATTTCCCCGGTGCGGATCATCCGATGGTGGTCAGTTATCTGGACGTGGTGCTGGGCCGGCATGTGGCGGCCGACAAGGTCGCCATCATCGGCGCGGGCGGCATTGGCTTCGATGTCGGCGAATTTCTGGTGCACAGCGGTGTGTCGCCGTCGCTGGACGTGGCGCGCTGGATGGCCGAATGGGGTGTGGACCCCAGCTTCGAAACGCGTGGTGCACTGGCCAAGCCGCAGCCGGAACCGCCGGCACGCCAGGTCTGGCTGTTGCAACGCAGCCCGGGGCGCCCCGGCGCGCGCCTGGGCAAGACCACCGGCTGGATTCACCGCGCCGCCCTCAAGGGCAAGGGCGTCAAGATGCTCGGCGGGGTCGAGTATCTGGGTGTGGACGACACCGGCTTGCGCATCCGCGTGGATGGTAGCGAGCAAGTGCTCGACGTAGGCACGGTGGTGGTGTGTGCCGGACAGGAGCCACGCCGCGAGCTGCTCGCAGCCCTGCAGGCGCTTGGCAAGCAACCGCATCTGATCGGCGGTGCCGACGTGGCCGCGGAGCTGGATGCCAAGCGCGCGATCAACCAGGCCAGCCGGCTCGCGGCGCAGCTGTAGCGCTGCACGCCCAGTACTTCGCGCTGCCGCGTCGTGCCTCGACGCGGGCGGGCGAGCGGGCATTCATCGGCTGCCGCTAGGGAACCTCTGAACAACGCACCACAGATACGCGACACTACCCGCCTGATGTTGAGGGGTGATCCATGCAACTGACGTTCGGTGACGCTGAGGGCCTGGGCAAGCGCAAGCAGACGCGCCGGGAGATCTTCCTGGCCGAGATGGAGCAGGTCGTCCCGTGGCAGTAATTGCTCGGGCTGGTCGCGCCGCACTATCCCGTGTCGGGCCGGCCAGGTCGGCAGCCGTACGCACTGGCGACGATGTTGCGGATTCATTTGCTGCAGCAGTGGTATGCGTTGAGCGATCCGGCGATGGAAGAAGCACTGCACGAGATCCCGACCTTGCGGCGGTTTGCCCAGCTCGGTGGCTTGGACGACATTCCCGACGAGACCACGATTCTCAACTTTCGCCGCCTGCTGGAGACCCATGGCCTTGCCGCGCGGATGCTGGAAGCTGTCAACGCGCATCTGGCGCGCAAGGGCCAGAGCCTGCGGTCGGGCACGATCGTCGATGCGACGCTGATCGCGGCGCCCAGTTCGACCAAGAATGCCGACCATGCACGCGACCCCGAGATGCGTCAGACCAAGAAGGGCAATCAGTGGTATTTCGGGATGAAGGCGCACATCGGCGTGGATGAGTTTTCCGGGTTGGTGCACCACGTCCATTGCACGGCCGCCAACGTCGCCGACGTCACGGTGACGCACGCATTGCTGCATGGCAAAGAAGACAGCGTGTTTGGCGACAGCGGCTACACCGGTGCGGATAAGCGCGAAGAACTGCAGGACTGCGAGGCTGCATTTTTCATTGCTGCCAAGCGTTCGGTGCTTCAAGCCATCGGCAACAAGCGGGAGCGTGCTCGGGAACAGCGTTGGGAACACTTCAAGGCCAGCGTGCGTGCGAAGGTGGAGCATCCGTTCCGGGTGATCAAGCGCCAGTTCGGTTACACCAAGGTCCGCTATCGCGGCCTGGCGAAGAACACCGCGCAGGTGCTGACGCTGTTTGCGCTATCGAACCTGTGGATGAAGCGAAAGCAGTTGATGCCTGTCGTGGGGACGGCGTGCCTGTAACCCGGGCAACACCCTGCAAACGCGCCGGAAACGGCAAAAAAATCGAGGATCTGAGCGCCGTCAGCCTGGCCGATGTAGTTGGGCTCATCCTCCGACGCCGTTGATCAGACCATCCCTAGGACACTGGCGCGGCAAGTCGCGCAGTTCTTCTTCCTGACGCTTCGCTGCGCTATAACGCCGGCATGCACGCGCACCGTCCCCTGCCCTTGCTGCCGGCTCTACCGGCGGCAACACTGCGCGCCTATGCCGGTGCGCACTTCGGCAAGAGCCTGCTCTGGTACACCGGCGAGCTCCTGCTGATCTTCGCGCTCACTGAGCATGCCGGCCTGGATGCAATCGCAGCCGGCTGCGCGGTGGCAGCTGGCCTGCTCCTCAGCGCGGCAATGGGCCTGCTCGCCGCGCGACGTTGGGGCGCGGGCACCAGCCTGGCGTGGGCGGGGCGATCGCAATGGCGCGGCATCGCGCTGGCGGCACTGAGCTTGTTGTTGCTGTTCCTGGTGCCGCTGCTGCCGGCCAGCACGCGCCTGGGCTGCGTGCTGCTGCTCAGCCTGCCCTTCCGTGCTGCCTACGCGGTGGGCGACGTCGCACAGAATGCCTTGTTGGGGCTTGGGCGTTGGCCCTGGCGCGGCGCGCGCGGCGTCAGCGCACTACGGCTGATCGGCAGCGGCCTGGCAGCAGTGTCGATCAGTGCGGCGATCGGGCTGGTGCTGCAGAGCCACCAGCCGTCAGCACCCTGGACCGCGTTGATGGTGGTTGCGGTGGTCAGCAGCATCGCGCTGTTGTCGGCTGCGTGGCTGCGTCAGGCATTGCGTCCTTACACCCAGGCGCTTGCCCCAGCACCACGCACAGTGCCGGTGACAGCTCGGCAGGCCGATCAGCTGTCGACGTTTGCAGTGATGGCGCTGCTGTGCTGTGCCCTGCCCACCTTCACCAAGTTGGCGCCCTATCTCGCGCAATCGCGCATCGGTGCGCCAGGCTGGTGCAGCGCCATTCTGATGGGCTACGCACTGGGAACAGTTGCTGTGCAGCCACTGGCCGCACGCTGGCGCACTAACGCACTGCCGCGTCTTGCAGGCAGCGGCGCGGTGCTGGCGGCTTTGGGGATGAGCTTTGCGGCCGGTGCAGGTCATGCGCTGTGGCTGGACACCGCCATGGCCTTCGGCATGGGGATGGCAGGCGGCAGCGCCGGACAATGGGTCTGGGCGCGCCATGCCGAACTGTCGTGCCAGCAGCCGGCACAGCATGCCGCCGGCGTCGCGCGACTCACCGCCTGCGCGCAGGTGGCATTGGCAATGGGCAGCATCTTGATCGGGCTGATGCTCAATCTCGGGGACGGCCACGGGCGTGGTCACGTCGACCTGGCCTGGGCCATGGCAGCGGGCCCGATGGTGTGCGGAACCGGCTGTCTGCTGCTGGCGTATGCCAACGGGCTACGCAATCGACTCAACCGAAGACCGCTTGCAAAATCGGGGCTCGCGCCGCGCGCTTGATCGCATTGCCCTATGGCATGCAGTGCATGCGAACTTATAGCGAGCCACTGAGTTGACTGCCATGCACCTGGTTGGTCAGGCAGCCCGCTTGGCCTTAGCAAGCGGCATCCATTGCAGCAGCGATCAACGAAACATGCACGCTGGACCTGCGGAGTGATTGCATGGCACGCAACACATGCTCTCTCATCGCTGCGCCGTGCAGCGTAGGCGACATGCCGAGTTCTCCATCGCCGCAACTGCCCAAAGACGAGGAAAACTCTTTACTTCGATTTCGTTCTCGCCAACCGCAACGAGTGCAGCGACCGCACCTTTCGCCCAGCGCAGCGGACTTACATCTACTTGAAGCTGGCTTCTTTGCGTCGAGGGACACGGTGTTGATGCGAACCACTGCCTCTTTGGCTGCTGCATTTTTGAGCACACTACAAAGCGGGCAGTTCGCCTGAGCAATGCGAGCAACCTGCCGAACCAGATTGCGATGTACACGCTGACGGTTTGGACAGACGACTCACCTCGAGCAATGATCCGCGTGCGGCTTCTTCTCACCTGTGTCATGGCATCTCATTGCTTGGTTGCCAATGAGCAAGAACCGTTGTCGACATTCAACGCAGTGCCCATCGCGTGAATTCAGAGCCAGCAATCTGGTTCACCTGGGACCAGATAAAACGATGTCGACTTGCAAGCACCAGCATGCAGAAAGGACGTCGTTTGTCGCCGCACTTCGATCAAGCTTCGATTGAACACGCCGCAAGCGCTGCACGCGCCAGACATTCCAGAGCATAAATCATCATCTGGACACAGCAACCCCGCTCACCGTGGGAAGTTGCTAGGCGACTTCGTACGACAACCCAACAACACTGACGAAATCTGCGATCGCGTGATCGGCAACATTCGGTCTGCGCGTGAAGCACGCATCTACGACGCTCATCACTTCGAACGGAAGAACAAGGCCGAAGCGACAACATGCAGCTTCAACATCGCCACGCCAGACCGTCGATATGAGTCAATCAATTGCTCGCTACCAAACAACCCGCACCGCGCCGCATAACGAGGACACGATCGGAGCACACGCAACACACATGCCCGACTAGCCAAGAGATGACGTCCTGCTGCAGTCGTCACCGCATAACGTACTGACCACTGAAAAGGTGGCGAATCGCTGCGCGCGTTTGTAGTCATCTCAATGCACAACGTCCTACACAGAACAGGCAGGCTACAGACGACATCAACATGTATCTACTGGCAGCTCGCGCGAAAGCGCACACGCCGCACCACAGTTGCCTTACCGCATAACCTCAGCAAATCACGTCACTACATAGCTCGTAAGCTTCACAGCAAACCACATGTGCAGCCAACGTGAATTCCCGCACGTCATCGGTGTGATTTCACGAAGACATCTGTGCAACGCGCGCAAATTATTTGCATCAGCACCGCGTCGCTACAGCAATGCGACGCGCACTGCGCGCTGCGGTGCAGAGACGGTCATCGCCACATCGCTGATCCAGCAAGCAATGACCGCCGTCAACCCCGCCCATTCAGCCAAGATTGTGTGATCGGCGCCTACCTTGCGCCAACTTTTTGACCCGCCTGATTCGGCGGGCACCTTCGGCAGATTCTTCCTTTCGCCGGAGACCGGGCGGCCCGTGACAGGTCGCCTCCCCATGACGCCAAGCCTCCCGCACTGGTGTGTTCGCATTGGACACCCTGTGGATGGGCCCATACGGAGCAAGGAGTTCTATGAAACTGGCCTGGATACTTTGGCTGTCGCAATTATTGCCGCAGCCTGCAGCAGATTCGTTGTGTTTGAGTACCACCGTGTACCTGGAAGCGCGTGATCAGACCTTGCGTGGTCAGCAGGCGGTTGCGGAAGTTGCACTGCGTCGCCTGGACAGTGGTCTGTGGGGCGATTCGATGTGTCAGGTGGTGACCGCGCGCAAGCAATTCGCGCCGACCATCGTGTCACCCGGCACCCAGCTGAAGAACGACGATGCCTGGAACAAGGCGTTGGACGTGGCGCTGGCTGCGGAACGCAATTGGGCGCTACCGGTAGGCCAGCGCAAAGAAATCGTGCCAGGCGCAAGTCACTTCGCTGCCAGCGCCATTGCTAGCCCGAGTTGGCGCAATGCGTATCAGGTGGCCACCATCGGTGACCATACGTTCTACCGCGTGCAGAAACTGCGGCCACGCACCGCGTCCTGACGCGCGCCACGCAGCACGCGATGCCGCTAAGCTTGCGTCTTCGCTCCTGTGTGGACTCTCCATGAAGCTGTATACAAAGCCGGGCGCCTGCTCGCTCGCAGATCACATCGTATTGCGCTGGTCCGGCCTGCCGTTCGAGCTCACTGTGGTCGACGCGGCCACGATGAAGTCGCCTGACTATCTACGCCTGAATCCGGCCGGCGCGGTGCCGCTGCTGGTGGTCGACCAATGGGCACTGACCCAGAATGCGGCGATCCTCAACTATATCGCCGACACCGCACCGCTGACCGGCCTGGGTGGCGACGGCACCGCGCGTAGCCGCGCCGAGATCAATCGCTGGATCGCCTTCGTCAACGCCGATCTGCATCCGACCTTCAAGCCGCTCTTCGGCAGCACGGCGTATCTGCAGGAAGACGCGCTGATCCAGCGCAGCCACGAGGATGCGCGCACCAAACTGCGCACGCTCTACACGCGTGTGGATGCGCATCTGCAGGGCCGCAATTGGTTAGCCGGCGACACGCATACCGGCGCCGCTGCCTACCTGTTCGTCACCTTGCGCTGGGCGCACAAGGCCGGCGTGGACCTGTCCGGCCTGAGCGCGCTCGATGCGTTCTTCCAGCGCATGTTGGCAGATGCAGACGTACAAGCCGCACTGCAAGCCGAAGGCTTGAACTGATCGCGCGTGCAGCAACTGCACGTGATCGTGCACCCAAGGCAGCACTCAGAACGCCGTGCACTAGATGAGTGACCACAAAAAAAAAGCCGGGCAATGCCCGGCGTTTTTCTATCTCATCGCAGCAATCACTCAGCCCAGCAGATGCGACACGCCGCTGCGCTCTTCTTCCAGCTCGGCCAGGGTCTTGTCGATGTACTTCTGGCTGAAGTCGTCGATCGGCAGATCCTTGACCAGGGTGTACTGGCCGTTCTCGGTGGTGACCGGGAAGCCGAAGATCACGCCTTCCGGAATGCCGTAGGAACCGTCGGACGGCACGCCCATGGTGACCCACTTGCCGTTGCTGCCCAACACCCAGTCACGCACGTGATCGATGGCGGCATTGGCAGCCGATGCGGCCGACGACAGCCCGCGCGCTTCGATGATCGCCGCGCCGCGCTTGCCCACGGTCGGGATGAAGGTGCCGGCGTTCCATTCCTGGTCGTTGATCGCATCGCCGATGGATGCGCCATCGGAGGTGGCGAAACGGTAATCCGGGTACATGGTCGGGCTGTGGTTGCCCCATACCACCAGCTTCTCGATGCCGCCGACCGGCTTGCCGAGCTTGAGCGAGAGCTGGCTCAGCGCACGGTTGTGGTCCAGGCGCAGCATGGCGGTGAAGTTCTTCGGGTTCAGATCCGGCGCCGACTTCATCGCGATGTAGGCATTGGTGTTGGCCGGGTTACCGACCACCAGCACCTTGACGTCACGCTTGGCGACCTTGTTCAGGGCAGCGCCCTGCGCGGTGAAGATCTTGGCGTTCTCCAGCAGCAGGTCCTTGCGCTCCATGCCCGGGCCGCGCGGACGCGCACCGACCAGCAGGGCAACGTCGATGTCCTTGAACGCCACTTCGGCGTCGTCGGTGCCGACCATACCGGCCAACAGCGGGAACGCGCAGTCTTCCAGCTCCATCATCACGCCCTTGAGCGCGGCCTGGGCTTTTTCGTTGGACAGTTCCAGCAACTGCAGGATCACCGGCTGGTCCTTGCCCAGCATTTCGCCGGAGGCAATGCGGAACAGCAGGGCATAGCCGATCTGGCCGGCAGCGCCGGTCACAGCAACACGAACGGGTGCTTTCATGGGGTGTTTCCTCTGCTAAAAAGCGTTGGTGGGGTTGCGCGCTGGCGTTGCACGGGGCCTGGCGGCGCTTTGACAAGCGAACGGCCGCACGTGGCGGCCGTTCGGCGGGTTGAGATCAGGCGGCGAGGATCTTGTTCCACTCCGCAACGCGGTCGGCCTTGGCGGCCAGCACGGCGTCGGTGTCGCCTTCGATGGTGAGCGTGTTGATGGTGTCGCCCTGGGCAACGCTATCCACCACGTCCAGGCCCTGGGTGACCTTGCCGAACACGGTGTGCTTGCCGTCCAGCCACGGGGTGGCGGTGTGGGTGATGAAGAACTGGCTGCCATTGGTGTTGGGGCCGGCATTGGCCATGGACAGCACGCCGCGCTCGTGGCCGACGCCATTGTTGGCCTCGTCTTCGAAACGATAGCCCGGGCCGCCGCGGCCGGAGCCTTCGGGGCAACCGCCCTGGATCATGAAGTCGGCGATGACGCGGTGGAAGCTCAGGCCGTTGTAGAAGCCGCGCTTGGCCAGATTGACGAAGTTGGCCACGGTCAGCGGTGCCTTCTTCGGATACAGCTCAACAACGATCGGGCCGCGGGACGTGTCGAAAGTGGCGATCAGGGACATGGAAATCCTTGCAGGTTCTGGGGTGATCAACAGCACATTAGGATACACCCGGGCGCGTGGACGTCCGCGCGGTTACGACCATGGTCCAAGGCCGTCGCCGGGCCGGGATTCGAGCCGCCATCACGCTGCCTGAATGGGCGATCTGAATCGACTTGCGCCAATCCGCAACGGCACGGCAACGAAACCGCTATAATGTCGGGCTTACCTCATCTCAAGACTGGCGCCAGACAGGGGCCCTTTCCGCATGTCTATCGAAAAACTCCGCAACATCGCCATCGTCGCGCACGTCGACCATGGCAAGACCACTCTCGTCGACTGCCTGCTGAAGCAGTCCGGCACCCTGTCCGAACGCACCGTGTTGGCTGAGCGCGTGATGGACAGCAACGATCAGGAAAAGGAACGTGGCATCACGATCCTGGCCAAGAACACCGCCATCACCTGGAACGGCAACCGCATCAACATCGTCGACACCCCGGGACACGCCGACTTCGGTGGCGAAGTCGAGCGCGTGCTGTCGATGGTGGACTCGGTGCTGATCCTGGTCGACGCGATGGACGGCCCGATGCCGCAGACGCGCTTCGTGACCCAGAAGGCGTTCGCGATGGGCTTCAAGCCGATCGTGGTGGTCAACAAGATCGACCGTCCCGGCGCACGTCCGGACTGGGTGATCGACCAGGTGTTCGACCTGTTCGACAAGCTCGGCGCAACCGACGAGCAGCTGGACTTCCCGATCGTCTACACCTCGGCACTGAACGGCTACGCCAGCCTGGATTCCAACGTGCGCGACGGCGACATGACCCCGCTGTACGAAGCGATCATGCAGCACGTCTCGGCACCGGACGTCGATCCGGACGGCCCGTTCCAGATGCGCATCAGCCAGCTGGACTACAACAACTTCGTCGGCGTGATCGGCATCGGCCGCATCCAGCGCGGCGTGCTGAAGAAGAACATGCCGGTCAGCGTGATCGACCGTGAAGGCAAGAAGCGTCAGGGCAAGGTGCTGCAGGTGCTGGGCTTCCTGGGCCTGGAGCGCATCGAGCAGGACACCGCCGAAGCCGGCGATATCGTCGCCATCTCCGGTGTGGCCGAGCTGACCATTTCCGACACCGTCTGTGCGCTCGACGCGCCGGAAGGCCTGCCGCCGCTGACCGTGGACGAGCCGACCATCTCGATGACCTTCCAGGTCAACAACTCGCCGTTCGCCGGCAACAAGGACCTGTCCGGTGGCAAGTTCCTGACCAGCCGCCAGCTGCGCGACCGTCTGGACCGCGAGAAGGTGCACAACGTTGCGCTGAAAGTCGAAGAAGGCTCCGACGCCGACAAGTTCCTGGTCTCCGGCCGTGGCGAACTGCATCTGTCGGTGCTGATCGAAAACATGCGTCGTGAAGGCTACGAGCTGGCCGTGTCGCGTCCGGAAGTGATCATCAAGGAAATCGACGGCAAGCAGATGGAGCCGATCGAACAGCTGGTGGTGGACATCGAAGAACAGCACCAGGGCGGCGTGATGGAAAAGCTGGGCACCCGCAAGGGCCAGCTGAAGAACATGGAGCCGGACGGCAAGGGCCGCGTGCGTCTGGATTACATGATCCCGGCGCGTGGCCTGATCGGCTTCCAGAACGAGTTCCGCACCCTGACCCAGGGCTCGGGCCTGCTGTTCCACGTGTTCGACCATTACGGCCCGAAGGAACAGGGCGCCATCGCCAAGCGCCAGAACGGCGTGATGATTGCCAACGCACCGGGCGCAACGCCGGCCTATGCGCTGGGGCCGTTGGAAGAGCGTGGCCGCCTGTTCGCCGCTGAAGGCGACAACGTGTACGAAGGCCAGCTGATCGGTATCCACTCCAAGGACAACGATCTGACCGTCAACGCCATCAAGACCAAGCCGCTGACCAACATGCGCGCGTCGGGCAAGGACGACGCGATCAAGCTGACCCCGGCGATCAAGTACACGCTGGAACAGGCCCTGGACTTCATCGAGGACGACGAGCTGGTGGAAGTCACCCCGAAGGAAATCCGCCTGCGCAAGAAGTTCCTGACCGAAAGCGACCGTAAGCGCGCCGGCCGTTCGGGCTGATCGTTTAGGCCTACGGTCGTGAGCGACACGCCCTACAGCCCGGATCCGCGTGCGCATCCGGGGCTGCACCTGATCGCCTTGCTCGAGGCGGTCAAGGGCATGCTTGCGATCCTGGCGGCGACGGGCCTGGAGATTCTGGGCCCGCTCCCGCTGCAACATGCGGTCAGCACGCTGATTCGCCGTTTCAGTCTGGACCCCGACCACGGCGCACTGCCGTCGTTGCTCAAGACCATCAACCCCGATGCGGTGCATCTGGCCGCCGCCGCCATGCTGGCCTACGGCCTGCTGCATGTGGTGGAAGCGTGGGGTCTGTGGCGTGCCAAGGCCTGGGCCTCCGTGCTCGGCTGCCTGTCTGCCGCCATCTATTTGCCATTCGATATCTACGCCATCGTCCGCCATCCCGGCTGGACCGCCTGGGGCGTGCTGGCGATCAACCTGATCGTGGTCGGCGTGCTGGCGCGCGACCTGGTGCGGCGCCGACGTCACTGACGCCACCGTTCACTGCCCTGCCCGTTCGGCACATTGTCCCCCCGCCGCAGCGCCGCTAGCCTGCGAAGCTGATCCTTGGGGAAACCGACGATGCGCACACCCATCCTGTCCCTGCTTTCCCTGGCCGCGTTGAGCGGCTGCGCTGTTGCTGCCGACAAGCCCGTTGTCGCCGACGCGGCCGTGCCGCCTGCGCCTGTCGAGGTGGTCGAAGCCGATATTGCGACTCTGCAGGCGCGCATGCAGGCCGGCCAGTCCAGCTGCGTCCAACTCACGCACGCCTACCTGCAGCGCATCGCCCGCATCGACCGCGCCGGACCAAGCCTAAATGCAGTGATCGAACTGAACCCGCAGGCCGAAGCCGACGCCGCCGCGCTGGATGCCGAACGTCGTGCTGGCCAGGTGCGCGGCCCGCTGCACGGCATCCCGCTCCTGCTCAAGGACAACATCGACGCGCTGCCGATGGTCAACAGCGCCGGGTCGCTGGCGTTGGCCAGCTTCCGTCCCACACAGGATGCGTTCCTGGTGCAGCGCCTGCGCGCGGCGGGCGCGGTGATCCTGGGCAAGACCAATCTCAGCGAATGGGCCAATTTTCGCTCTACCCAATCCAGTTCGGGCTGGAGCGGCCGCGGTGGGCTGACTCGTAATCCGTACGCGCTGGACCGCAACCCATGCGGCTCCAGCGCCGGCACCGGCGCGGCGATTGCCGGCAGCCTGGCCACGGCAGGCATCGGCACCGAGACCGATGGCAGCATCACCTGCCCGGCTGCAGTCAATGGCCTGGTCGGGCTCAAGCCCACGGTGGGCCTGGTCAGCCGTGACGGCATCATTCCCATCTCGGCCAGCCAGGACACTGCCGGGCCGATGACGCGCACCGTTGCCGATGCGGCCGCGGTACTGCAGGCGATTGCCGCGCCCGATCCGCAAGACCCGGCCACGCGCACTGCGCCGCCGTCCACACCGAACTATCTCGCCCACCTCAAGCCCGATGGCCTGCGCGGCGCGCGCCTGGGCCTGTTGCGCAATCCACTGCGCGAGGATCCCGCGATCGCCGCCGCGTTGGATCGCGCCGTACAGACCCTGCGCGCGGCAGGTGCCACGGTGATCGAAACCCGCCTGGCCACCGATGGACAGTGGGATGCCGCTGAGCAGACGGTCCTGTTGGTCGAATTTAAGGCCGGCTTGAATGCCTACCTGCGCAGCCACGCCGCGCCGGTCAAAGACCTGGATGCGCTGGTTGCCTTCAATCGCGCCAATGCGCAGCGCGAAATGCCCTACTTCGGCCAGGAGTTGTTCGAGCAGGCGCAGGCTGCGCCGGGCCTGGAGGACCCGGCTTATCTGAGCGCGCGCGCCAGCGCCAGACGGCTCGCCGGCGAACAAGGCATCGACGCCGCACTGAAGGCCGACCGCCTGGACGCGCTGATCGTCCCGACCACCGGCCCTGCCTGGGTTACCACGCTCGGCAAGGGCGACACGTTTCCCGGTGCCGGCTACGGCGCCGCGGCAGTGGCCGGATATCCCAGCCTGAGTGTGCCGATGGGGCAAACCCAGGGCTTGCCGCTCGGATTGCTGTTCATGGGCGCCGCGTGGAGCGAGCCGCGCCTGATCGAACTGGGCTACGCCTACGAACAACGCAGCCATGCGCGGTTTGCGCCCGGCTACGCGCCGAGCGCGCCGCCAGCGGCGACACCGGGCCCATCGCAATCGAAGACGGCCAACTGACCGCACCGCAAGGCAGCGTGGAGGCGATGCAGGCATCGACATCACCAAACAACATCACCAGGATGTCGCGCTACTTGCAGCCCAGGCAGCTGCGCACTGCCAGCCGTGTCGGTGCGCAGCATCGCGAACCGCTTGGCCGCCAGCGCATACCGCCGCGGCCAAGCGGCTCAGCAGGCAGCGCTAGATCGACGCTGCAGGCTCGCCGTCTTCCGCTCCCGGCGAGCGCACGCTTTCCGGCGCAATCGGCTGCGGCGTACGGGACGCGGGCTTTTCTTCGCCGGTAATTTCGGCACGGATCCTCGGCAATGCGTAGGCGTGCTCGCGGGTCAGGAAATCGATCATGCGCTCGCGCACCAGGCAGCGCAGGTCGAACGCGTCGCCGGAATTACGCGCACTCACCAGCAGACGCACCTGGATGGTGTTGTCGCTGGTATCGGTGATCTGGGTGACGCAGACACGCCCGTCCCACAGCGGCTCGCTGTGGCAGATACGCTCCAGCTCTGCGCGTACCGCGGCGATCGGTGTGCGGTAATCCAGCCACAGGAACGCGGTACCCAGCAGGTCGGCGCTGGCACGCGTCCAGTTCTGGAACGGGTTCTCGATGAACCAGGTCAGCGGCACCACCATGCGCCGCTCATCCCAGATGCGCACCACCACATACGAGCTGCCGATCTCCTCGATCCGCCCCCATTCGCCTTCCACAATCACCACATCGTCCAGGCGGATCGGCTGCGTCAGCGCGATCTGCAAACCGGCGATCAGGTTGCCGAACACCGGCTTGGCGGCGATACCGGCCACCAGGCCGATGATGCCCGCCGAGGCCAATAACGTCTTGCCGATCTGGCGCACCTGCTCAAAGCCCAGCAGCACCACCGAGATACCGAGCAGGATCACTGCCCCCATCACCACCCGGCTCAGCACGCGCGTCTGCGTCTGGATGCGTCGGGCGGTGAGGTTGTCGGCCACCTCGATCGGGTTGCTGCGCAGGATCGCCGCCTCGCCGGCAGCCACTGCGCGCACCAGCAGCCAGGTCACACAGCCGACGATGCCCACGTGCAGCAGGTGCTGCACAGCGGCCAGCGCCTTTTCCGACAACGGCGTGGCTTCGGTGGCAACGCTGAGAAACAGCAGCGGCAGGATGAAGGCCGCCGGCAAGGTGATCACGCGGATGATGCGTGCGCGGCGATAGTCGCGGCCCTGCATGCGGCGGAACAGCCACAGCAGCAATGACCAGGCCACCAGCCCCGCCAGCAGTGCAGCGCCTAGCGGGATGGCGTATTCGCGAATGACGTTCCAATCGGCAGTCAAACCGTTCCTCCTGTGGGGGGGGGAAAGAGGGATGGCTGCGAGAGCATGCCGCAAGCGGCATGAGCATCACGTCATGCGCACGCGCATTTAGCCGCCCAGCGGCTGCGCGGCCACCTGTTGCTGCTTGCGTACGATCGCCATGGCGATCTCCAGCGACTGCTCGTAATTCAGGCGCGGATCCACGCTGGACCGGTACGCACGCTCGAGGTCGCGTTCGGTCAGCTCACGCGCGCCACCGGTGCACTCGGTGACATCTTCGCCGGTCAATTCCAGATGCACCCCGCCCAAGCGCGTGCCTGCGGCGGCGTGCAGGTCGAACGACAGTTCCACCTCGCTACGGATGTTGTCGAACCGCCGCGTCTTGTAGCCGTTGCCGGTGCTTTCAGTATTGCCATGCATCGCATCGCACACCCACAGCACGCGCCGGCCGTCGCGCTTGACCGCATCCAGCAGCGGCGGCAATTTCTCGGCAATCTGTGCGGCGCCCATGCGGTGAATGAAGCTCAGGCGGCCTGGCTCATCTTCGGGATTGAGCACATCCATCAAACGCAGCAACTGATCCGGCTGCACCGACGGCCCCACCTTGATCGCGATCGGGTTACGCACGCCGCGCAGATATTCCACATGCGCGCCGTCCAGCGCCGCGGTGCGCATACCGATCCACGGGTAATGCGTGCTGAGGTTGAACCAACCCCATTGGCGCGGCACCTGCCGGGTCAGGCCTTCTTCGTAGGGCAGTAGCAAGGCCTCGTGCGAGGTGTAGAAGTCGATGCGATTGAGGTTGTAGACCTCCGCTCCCGACAACGTCTCCATGAAGCGCACCGCATCGCCGATCGAGGACACCATCTTCTGGTAGTCGGCTGCCAGCGGCGAATAACCCACCCACTGCAGATTCCAGTATTCGGGATGATGCAGGTCAGCGAAGCCGCCATCGATCAGCGCCCGCACGAAATTCATCGTCATCGCCGAGCGCGAATGCGCGGTGATCATGCGCCGCGGATCGGGCACGCGCGCGGCTTCGGTGAAGGCTGGCGCATTGATTACATCGCCGCGGTAGCTCGGCAGCGTTACGCCATCGCGCGTCTCGGTATCGGCCGAACGCGGCTTGGCGTACTGGCCTGCAAACCGGCCCACCCGCACGACCGGCAGGCGCAAGCCATGCACCAGCACCAGGCTCATTTGCAGCAGCACCTTCAGGCGATTGGAGATGGTGCCCGATTCGCAATCGCTGAAGTTCTCCGCGCAGTCGCCGCCCTGCAGCAGGAAGCGCTTGCCCTCCTGCGCTTCGGCCAGCTGGCGCTTGAGCGCGAAGATTTCCCACGACGTCACCAACGGCGGCAATTGGCGCAGCTCATCGAGCGTGTGCTCAAGCGCCGCCGCGTCCGGATAAGTCGGCATCTGCAGCGCCGTGCGCTGGCGCCAGCTTTGCGGCGACCAGGCGTCCGGCTGGTGGTCGGTCGAGGGGGAAGAAGCGGACATCGTGTACTCCAGAAGATCGCAGACGCCGGCCGCAGCCGGACCCATCAGAACAACTTGCGCGGGCCGCGGTGCTTGAAGCCCGCATACAGCGCCCACAGCGCCAGGCCGACAAACCAGACCATGCTCCACATCGGCATGCTCAGCCCCAGAAAGCGCCAGTCGATATTGCCGCAGTCACCGGTGCCCGTCAGCACCGTGCGGAACACTTCGAACGGGCCCATCGTTTCGCTCAGAAAACTCAGCGGCGGCCCACACGAAGACATCATGTCCTTGGGACGGATCTGCACCCACACATGCCGCGCCGCAATGCCCATGCCCACGCCGGCAGCAATGAAGGCCAGCACGCCATACGCCTTGCGCCCACCGGCCCCACGTGGGCCATGTAAGGCGCCCAGCAGGAACAGCAAGGCCAATGTGGCAAACGCGATGCGCTGGAAAATGCACAGCGGGCATGGTTCCAGGCCCAGATGCAGCTGCACGTAGATCGCATAGGCCAGCAAGCCGGCACAGGCCAGAAAGCCCAGCAGGAATTGCGCCCGAAAACCCCAACGGAATGGATTCATCGTTACCGCTTGCCAAGGACCAAGATGCGGATTATCTGCCATCCCCGGCCCGCTGACCACGCATGCTCGGGGCCGCTGCGGCAATCCGTGCCGATGCTGCGCTTAACTGACACCCGCTTCGCTTGATTGCCTGCAACCGCGCGCCGCTTTCGACCAGAGCAGCCTGGCGCAGGAACCGCTGGTGGCGACGCGCGGCAGCATCGCAGCCCGTTGATACAGGCGCTGGGGCACTACCAGAACACAGCTCTACAGCAGACGTGAATGAGGTTATCGGCCCTCGCCGCTTACGTCCTTTCGCATCCGCACCCGAGGCAAGCAGATGGCGTACGCCGGTGGTGTGGACAGCAGCGCCGGGTGCGCGTGAACACGCCAGGACGGCATCGCTACTGCGATGGCATCAGCGCGCTCTTCAAGGGCCGCAGTCCACCGTGGACGTTACCGATGCCCAGCTGCCGCCTCTTCCGCGCACCGGCCGACACCGCTGGTCCAGCGCATGCAAGCCAGCACACACCTCACCGCTGGTCCACAACGAAAAAGCCCGGCATGGGCCGGGCTCCTTCAAGAATCTTTGCGACGAGACGATCCGATTATTCGGACACTTCCTCGGCGACGACCGGACGGTCGACCAGCTCCACATACGCCATCGGCGCATTGTCACCGGCACGGAAGCCAGCCTTCAGGATGCGCAGGTAGCCGCCGGGACGGGTCGCGTAACGCGGGCCCAGCTCGACGAACAGCTTGCCCACGGCTTCCTTGTCGCGCAGGCGGGCGAACGCCAGACGACGGTTTGCAACGCCATCGACCTTGCCGATGGTGATCAGCGGCTCGGCAACACGACGCAGTTCCTTGGCCTTCGGCAAGGTGGTTTTGATCAGCTCGTGCTTGAACAGCGAGGCTGCCATGTTGCGGAACATGGCCTCGCGGTGCGCGCTGGTGCGGTTGAACTTACGACCGGATTTCTGGTGACGCATGAGTGTGATTCCTATGGAATATTGAGACTACTGAGAGACGTTGTCGCCATCCTGGCGCTGTTGAATGGACTGCGGTTGGTCCGAGCCGGTTGTCCTTGACCGGGTGCCACCGCGGGCTTTGGCCCGTCGATGTAAAAAAAGCATGGGCGCCCGAAGACGCCCATGCGGTGTTGCATTAACCAAGCATGCCGTGCTGAGCGACACCGGCCGGCGGCCAGTTCTCCAGCTTCATACCCAGTGCAAGGCCGCGCTGTGCCAGCACTTCCTTGATTTCGGTCAGCGACTTCTTGCCCAGATTCGGGGTCTTGAGCAGCTCGACTTCGGTCTTCTGGATCAGATCGCCGATGTAGTAGATGCTCTCAGCCTTCAGGCAGTTGGCCGAACGCACGGTCAGCTCGAGGTCGTCGATCGGGCGCAGCAGCACCGGATCCACGCCGCTGGCAGCCGGCTTGGCCGCACCGCGATCGCGGTGGGTGAAATCGCCGAACACCGACAGCTGATCGCTGAGGATGTCGGCGGCGGTGCGCACGGCTTCCTCGGCATCGATCGTGCCGTTGGTTTCGATATCGATGACCAGCTTGTCGAGGTCGGTACGCTGTTCGACGCGTGCAGCTTCCACGGCATAGGCAACGCGACGCACGGGCGAGAACGACGCATCCAGCATCAGACGACCGATGGTGCGGGTCTCTTCGTCCGGACGACGACGCGCGGCAGCCGGCTGATAGCCAAAACCACGCTCGATCTTCAGGCGCATGTTCAGCGCCGTGTCCTTGGTCAGGTGGCAGATCACGTGGTCGCCGTTGATGATCTCAACGTTGTGATCGGTCCTGATGTCGGCCGCAGTGACCGTACCCGGACCCTGCTTGGACAACGACAGCGTGGCGCTATCGCCGCTGTGCATCCGGATTGCCACATCCTTCAGGTTGAGCAGGACGTCAAGCACGTCTTCCTGCAGCCCTTCGACCGTGGTGTACTCATGCAGCACGCCGTCGATCTCGACCTCGGTGATCGCAAAACCGGGGATCGACGACAACAGCACACGACGCAGGGCATTGCCCAGCGTGTGCCCGTAACCGCGCTCCAACGGTTCGATTACGACCTTTGCGCGGTTGTCGGTAAGACGTTCGATCTGCGGACCGCGGGGGCGCAGAACCTGGTTGGCGGTAACCGTCATGTTGCGGGGTCTCCTGCGAACCTCCGGCGGTGCCGGAGGCTCTCCAATGTGAATTACTTCGAATACAACTCGACGATCAGCGCTTCGTTGATATCCGAAGGCAGGTCGGCGCGATCCGGAACGGCCTTGAACACGCCGCTGAACTTCTTCGAATCGACTTCGACCCACGACGGTGTCATGTCGTGCTGCTCAGCCACGGTCAGGGCTTCCTGCACGCGGAGCTGCTTCTGTGCCTTTTCCGACAGCGTGATCGCATCGCCAGCCTTGATCTGGTACGAAGCCAGATTCACCGACTTGCCATTGACCAGCACGCCACGGTGCGACACCAGCTGGCGCGCGGCCGGACGGGTGACGGCAAAGCCCATGCGGTAACAGACGTTGTCCAGACGGGTTTCCAGCAACTGCAGCAGGTTCTCGCCGGTGTTGCCCTTCTTGGTCGAGGCCTTCTTGTAGTAGTTGCGGAACTGACGCTCCAGCAAACCGTAGACGCGCTTGACCTTCTGCTTTTCACGCAGCTGGGTAGCGTAGTCGGAGAGCTTGCCCTTGCGAGCCGCGCCGTGCTGGCCGGGCTTCTGCTCAAGCTTGCACTTGGAGTCCAGCGCACGCGCCGGGCTCTTGAGGGAAAGGTCGGCGCCTTCACGGCGCGCGAGCTTACAGGTAGGACCGATATAACGAGCCATTTCTTATCGCTCCCTTTAGACGCGACGCTTCTTCGGCGGACGGCACCCGTTGTGCGGGATTGGCGTCACGTCGATGATGTTGGTGATCTTGTAGCCCACGTTGTTCAACGAACGCACGGCCGACTCACGGCCCGGACCCGGACCCTTGATACGCACTTCCAGCGACTTCACGCCGTAGTCGAGCGCAGCGCGGCCAGCCTTTTCGGCGGCAACCTGAGCAGCGAACGGGGTCGACTTGCGCGAACCACGAAAACCGGCGCCGCCGGACGTAGCCCACGACAGCGCATTACCCTGGCGATCGGTGATGGTGACGATGGTGTTGTTGAACGAAGCGTGGACGTGAGCGACGCCGTCAGTGATGACGCGCTTGATCTTCTTCTTCGTTTTCTTTTCTGCTGGCTTTGCCATGATCTATCCCTTACTTCCTGATCGCCTTGCGCGGACCCTTACGGGTGCGGGCGTTGGTACGGGTACGCTGGCCACGCAGCGGGAGACCACGGCGATGACGCAGACCGCGATAGCAGCCCAGATCCATCAGTCGCTTGATCGCGATACCGATTTCGCGGCGCAGGTCGCCTTCGACGACATACTTGCCGACTTCGGCGCGCAGGCGCTCGATTTCGGGTTCGGACAGATCACGAATCTTCGTGGTCGAGGTGACGCCTGCGGATTCGCAGAGCTTCTTAGAACGGGTACGGCCGATGCCGTAGATGCTTTGCAACCCGACCCAGACGTGCTTCTGGGCTGGCAGGTTGACGCCTGCAATACGCGCCATGACGCGATTCTCCAACTGAGTGATGGCCCGACAGCGCCCAGGCGCCATCCGGCAGGATGGATCAAAAGTGAACTCGGAATTGTAGCAAGGCCTCGGATTGCTTTGAAGCCCGTGGAACCAAAAGTTCCATGGACCCGGCGTGGGGAGTGTGCCCTCGCTCCGGCGCCGGACGGTGTTGATCCAGAAAACTGCTCCGAATCGCCTGTGCTACTCCCGCACAGGACCACCCCGTCACACCCGCGCGCGAGACGTCGCGCGAGCCGCCCTTCTGATCGGAAGATCGTGGTCCGGGAACCAGGCCGTCTTCACGTAATGAAGAACTAGTGTACCACTTAACCGCGCGCTAGACCGCCGCGCGAGCCGCCCTTGAGGTTGGCTTTCTTCAGCAGGCTCTCATACTGGTGCGACATCAGATGCGCCTGGATCTGCGCAATGAAGTCCATCACCACCACCACCGCAATCAACAGCGAGGTGCCACCGAAGTGGAACGAGGTGCCGAGCTGCGTGCGCATGATTTCCGGCAGCAGGCAGACGATCACCAGGTACAGCGAACCGGCGGCAGTCAGGCGGGTCAGCACGCCGTCGACATAGTCGGCGGTGGCCTTGCCCGGCCGGATACCCGGAATCAACGCACCCGACTTCTTGAGGTTGTCGGCGGTTTCCTGCGAGTTGAAGACCAGCGCGGTATAGAAGAATGCGAAACCAATAATCAGCGCTGCAAACACCAGCATGTGCACCGGCTCACCAGGGCCCAGGGCGTTGGCGATGCGCTGCAGCCACGAACCCACGCCACTGCCGGAGGCAGCCTGGCCCGACCACATCGACAGCGTGGCGGGGAACGCCAGGATGCTGGATGCGAAGATCGGCGGAATCACGCCTGCCATGTTGAGCTTCAACGGCAGGAACGAGGTCTGATTCATGTAAGCATTGCGGCCGCCCTGGCGACGCGCATAGTTGACCGTGATACGCCGCTGTCCGCGTTCGACAAACACCACAAACAGCGTAAACGCCAGGATGGTGACGACGATCAGCAGCAACGAGATGAAGCTCAGATTGCCTTCGCGGAATGCTTCGACAGTCTGGATTGCGCCCGACGGAAGCCCTGCGACGATGCCGGCAAAGATGATCAACGACACACCGTTACCGATGCCGCGCTCAGTCACCTGCTCGCCCACCCACATCAGGAAGATGGTGCCGGCAGTCAGTGCAATTACTGCAGTCAGCACAAAGCCCATGCCCGGCGCGTATACCACCGGAGCGCCACCCGGCGCGGTCTGATTCTGCAGTGCCAGCGCGATACTGCCGCCCTGCACCACCGCCAGAAGCACCGCACCGATGCGCGAATACTGGGTGATCTTGCGTCGGCCGGATTCGCCTTCTTTCTGCATCGCCTTGAGCGCGGGAAAGATGTGCGTGGCCAGCTGGATCACGATCGATGCCGAAATGTACGGCATCACGTTCAACGCAAAAACACTGAAACGGTGCAGGGCGCCGCCCGAGAACATGTTGAACATGTCCACGATACCGCCACCCTGCGCCTGCATCAACGAAAGCATGGCATCGGGATTCACGCCAGGCACCGGCACGTAGCAGCCGATGCGATAGACGATCAATGCCCCGAGGACGAACAACAGCCGCTGACGAAGTTCCGTGAACTTGCCAAGCCCGCCACCGAGGTTACCAATGCCAGCCTGCGCCATCTGCCGATTACTCCTCTACGCTGCCGCCAGCAGCTTCGATTGCTGCCTTGGCACCTGCGGTTGCCGCAACGCCCTTTAGCACGAACTTCTTGCTCAGCTCGCCCTTCAGCACGATCTTCGCCTTCTTGGCGCGGCTCGGTACCAGATTGGCCGCACGCAACGCTGCAAAGTCGATCTCACCGGCTTCCAGCTTATCCAGCTGATAGGACAACACTTCAGCGCTGTCACGCGCCATCTTGGAGCGGAAACCGATCTTCGGCAGACGACGCTGCATCGGGGTCTGGCCGCCTTCGAAGCCAGCCTTGATCTTGCCGCCGCCCTTACGTGCGAACGAACCCTTGTGGCCGCGGCCGCAGGTCTTGCCCAGGCCGGAGCCGATGCCGCGGCCGACGCGCGTGCGCTCGGTACGGGCGCCGTCAGCGGGCTTGAGGTCATTGAGATGCATAGTCATGGGATTAGTCCTCAACCTTGACGAGGTAGTGAACCGTATTGATCAGGCCACGCACCTGCGGGCTGTCCTTGAGTTCACGCACATCGTTGATCTTATTCAGGCCCAACGCATGCACCGACAGGCGGTGACGCGACTGGGTACCACGCAGGCCACGCACCAGGCGCACCTTCACAGTCTTGCCAGTGTCCTTAGCCATGGTTGAGCTCCTCCACCTTCTTGCCGCGCTTGGCCGCAACACGCGCCGGCGACTGCACTTCCGACAGACCCTTCAGGGTTGCACGGACCAGGTTGATCGGATTACGCGAACCAACCGCCTTGGCCAGCACGTTCTTGACGCCGACCGCCTCCAGCACAGCGCGCATGGCGCCGCCTGCGATGACGCCCGTACCTTCCGACGCCGGCTGCATGTAGACGCGGGCTGCGCCGTGACCGGACTTGACGGCATGCCACAAGGTGCCGTTGTTCAGATCAACCGTAGCCAGGTTCTTGCGCGCCTGCTCCATCGACTTCTGGATAGCGACCGGCACTTCGCGCGCCTTGCCGTAACCAAAACCGACCTTGCCCAGACCATCGCCGACCACGGTCAGCGCGGTGAAGGTGAACTGGCGACCGCCCTTGACGGTCTTGCTGACGCGGTTGACCGCGACCAGCTTCTCGATCATGCCGTCGTCGACTTTCTCTTCGCGGTTACGGTCGCGATCACGACCCCGCGGCGCACGTTCTTCTGCCATCTTGATTCCTTGAGTGATTAAGTATGTACGGCTCGAGGCCGCTTATGGTTGTGGAATACAGCGGTGTTCCCGGCGCCATTGCAGAAGAATGGGACGGCCCGGCAGACCCTGCCGGCGGTGGACGTGGAGACGACGCGAGGCCGCCTCCACAGCAGTGCTTTAGAACTGCAGGCCGCCTTCGCGGGCTGCATCGGCAAGCGCCTTGATGCGGCCGTGGTAGCGGTAGCCCGAGCGGTCGAATGCGACCTTCTCGATGCCCGCAGCCTTGGCGCGCTCGGCGATCAGCTTACCAACCTTGACGGCGGCGTCGCTGTTCTTGCCATTCTTCAGGCCGTCCTTGACGTCGGCCTGCAGAGTGTTCGCGGCTGCGATCACCTTGGAACCGTCGGCAGTGAAGACCTGCGCATACAGGTGCTGACCGGTGCGCAGCACCGACAGACGGGCGACGCCCAGTTCGCGGATGTGCGCACGGGTGGACTTCGCGCGACGCAGACGGGCAATGTTCTTGTTGATGCTCATGGTTTAATCCTATGAAAGCTGAAGGAAACAGGCTTCGGTACGAACCCGACCACGCATGGCCGGACCCGCAGAACGACCTGCATTAAGCCTTCTTGGCTTCCTTGCGAATGATGACTTCACCGGCGTACTTCACACCCTTGCCCTTATAGGGCTCCGGCGGACGGAAACCGCGGATCTTGGCGGCGACTTCGCCGACGCGCTGCTTGTCTGCGCCCTGGACCAGGATTTCGGTCTGGGTCGGGGTCGACAGCGTGATGCCTTCCGGCGCCACGAACACCAGCGGGTGCGAGAAGCCGAGCGCCAGGCTCAGATCCTTGCCCTGCATGGCGGCACGATAACCGACGCCCACCAGCTCGAGCTTGCGCTCGAAACCTTCGGAAACGCCCTTGATCATGTTGGCGAGGATCGCGCGCACGGTGCCGGTGATGGCGATCTGCGACGGATCATTGGCCGACAGGGTTGCAACGTCGCCGTCGATGGCGATTTCAACGCCGACCGGCTTCTGCAGGGTCAGGGTGCCCTTCGGGCCCTTGACGCTGATCAGCTCGGGCTGGACGTTGAGCTCAACACCCTTCGGAAGGGACACAGGCTTCTTGGCTACACGGGACATGTTCGATTCCTTCCCTTAGGCCACGAAGCACAGGACTTCACCACCAACGCCGGCTTCGCGAGCCTGCGCATCGGTCATGATGCCCTTCGACGTGGAGATGATGGCGATACCCAGGCCACCCAGGACCTTAGGCAGTTCGGTCTTGCCACGGTACTGGCGCAGACCCGAGCGCGAGAAACGCTTCAGGGTCTCGATGACCGGACGGCCTTCGAAATACTTCAGCACGATTTCCAGCTCCGACTTGTTGTTCTCGGTCGCTGTCACGCGCAGGTCAGTAATGTAACCCTCGTCCTTCAGGACTTGGGCGATCGCAACCTTGATCTTGGATGACGGCAATTTCACCGTCTGCTTACCAACCGCGGCCGCATTCTTGATGCGAACCAGCAGGTCGGCGATGGGATCAGTCATGCTCATATAAGTACCTTTGAGTGCACCGATATCCGCTTTCGCGAAAATCTTGTGTTTTCCTGGGGATGGGCCAGGACCCTTGAACGCTTCACCCCACCCTCACGGGCAAGACAGAAGCGGAAGTATACGACAAAAGAGCCCGACTTGCGTCGGACTCCCTTGTTGAACAGAACAAACCTGTTCCAACCGGCCGCGAGCGGCCGAATTGTGATTACCAGCTGGCCTTGCGCAGACCCGGAACGTCACCGTTCATGGTTGCCTTGCGCAGCATGTTGCGACCAAGACCGAACTTGCGGTAGACACCGCGCGGACGACCGGACAGCTCGCAACGGTTGCGGTGGCGGCTCGGCGACGAATCGCGCGGCAACTTCTGCAACTTGGTCGACGCATCGATCTTCTCTTCGTAGGACGCATCCTGACTGGAGAGGATCTTCTTCAGCGCATCACGCTTGCCGGCGAACTTCTTTGCCAGCTTTGCCCGCTTGATGTCGCGGTGGATCATGGAGGTCTTTGCCATTTCGGATGTCCTCGACGGTCAGTTACGGAACGGGAACTTGAACGCTGCCAGCAGCGCCTTCGCTTCCGCATCCGTCTTGGCGGTGGTGGTGATGGCGATATCCATACCGCGAATCGCGTCGACGGCGTCGAAGTCGATTTCCGGGAAGATGATCTGCTCCTTCACACCCATGTTGAAATTGCCACGACCGTCAAAGGAGCGACCCGAGACACCACGGAAGTCGCGCACGCGCGGCAACGAGATGTTGATCAGACGGTCCAGAAACTCGTACATCTTGGCGCGACGCAACGTGGTCTTGCAGCCGATCGGCCAACCGTCGCGGATCTTGAACGATGCGACCGAAACGCGCGACTTGGTGACCACCGGCTTTTGACCGGAAATCTTGGACATGTCGGCGACCGCATTTTCCAGGATCTTCTTGTTGGTTGCCGCTTCGCCCACGCCCATGTTGAGCGTGACCTTGACCAGCTTCGGCACTTCCATCGGATTGGTGTAGCCGAATTCCTTCATCAGGGCCGGCACCACGTTTTCCTTGTAAAACTTTTCGAGACGAGTGTTCATGATCTCATTCCTCAGGCGTCGAGCGCCTCACCGCTGGAGCGGAACACACGCAATTTGCGTCCATCCTCCAGCACCTTGAAGCCAACGCGCTCGCCCTTGCCCGTTGCCGGGTTGACGATATTGACGTTGGAGATATGGATCGACGCTTCACGCTCGACCACGCCGCCGGCGACACCCGCCTGCGGGTTCGGCTTGGTATGGCGCTTGATGACGTTGGCGTTGGAGACGATCACGCGATCGCCCTCCACACGCACCACTTCACCCTGCTTACCCTTGTCCTTGCCGGTGTTGATGACGACCTGGTCGCCCTTCTTGATACGGTTAGCCATGTGTATGTCCTCCGCTCACAGCACTTCGGGAGCGAGCGAGACGATCTTCATGAACTTCTCGGAACGCAGCTCGCGCGTCACCGGCCCGAAGATGCGGGTCCCGATCGGCTCCTGCTTGTTGTTCAACAGCACAGCGGCATTGCCGTCGAAGCGGATCAGCGAACCGTCGGGACGGCGCACACCCTTGCGGGTACGCACCACGACGGCGTCGTAGACTTCGCCCTTCTTGACCTTGCCACGCGGGATGGCGTCCTTGACGGTCACCTTGATGATGTCACCGATGTGTGCGTAGCGGCGCTTAGAGCCGCCCAGCACCTTGATGCACATCACTTCCTTGGCACCCGAATTGTCGGCCACATCGAGGTAGCTCTGCATCTGGATCATGATTCAGATCTCCCTTAGACGGCCGCACGGGTGACGATTTCGACCACCCGCCAGTTCTTGGTCTTGGACATTGGCGCAATTTCAGTCACGCGCACGACATCGCCTTCGTTGCAGGCATTGTCGGCGTCGTGTGCGTGCAGCTTGGACGAGCGCTTGATGTACTTACCGTACAACGGGTGCTTGACCTGGCGCTCCACCAACACGGTGACCGTCTTGTCCATCTTGTTGCTGACGACACGGCCTTCGACCGTGCGCAGCGTTTGCTTTTCGTTGTTGTCGCTCATCGCGGCCATCCTTACTGGGTGCTGCCGAGCAGGTGCTTGACGCGAGCAATCTCGCGGCGCACCCGGCGGGTTTCGTGGGTCTTCGGCAGCTGGCCGGTGACCTGCTGCATGCGGAGCGAGAATTGCTCCTTACGCAGATCGGTCAGGTGGGCCTTCAGTTCGTCAGCCGACTTCTCGCGGAGTTGTTTGATATCCATCAGCGCACCGTCCGGGTCACGAAAGTGGTGGTCACCGAAAGCTTCGCGGCGGCAAGGCGGAACGCCTCACGTGCGATGTCCTCGGGAATACCCTCGATTTCATAGATCATGCGGCCCGGCTGAATCTGCGCGACCCAGTACTCCACGTTGCCCTTACCGGAGCCCATGCGGACTTCGATCGGCTTCTTGGTGATCGGCTTGTCGGGGAACACACGGATCCACATCTTGCCGCCCTTTTTGACGTGGCGGCTGATCGTACGGCGGGCGGCTTCGATCTGACGCGCGGTCAGCTGACCGTGCGCAGTGGCCTTGAGGCCGTATTCGCCGAAGCTGACGGCGTTTCCGCTCCATGCCAGGCCGTCATTGCGGCCCTTGTGCATCTTGCGATATTTGGTTCGCTTGGGTTGCAACATTGCCGTTACCTCGCTTCACGAGCCGGGCGCGAAGGACGGTCACCACGGTCGCCGCGATCGTTACGATCGTTGCGCGGGCTGTCGTCCTGCTTCTCCTGGCCAACCTGGGAGAAGTCAAAGACCTCGCCCTTATAGATCCAGACCTTGATCCCGATGATGCCGTACGTCGTGGACGCCTCGGCAAAACCGTAATCGATGTCGGCACGTAGCGTGTGCAGCGGCACGCGGCCTTCGCGGTACCACTCCGAACGGGCGATTTCTGCACCGTTGAGGCGGCCAGCCACATTGACCTTGATGCCCAGGGCACCCAGGCGCATCGCGTTACCGACCGAGCGCTTCATTGCACGGCGGAACATGATGCGACGCTCCAGCTGCTGCGCGATCGACTCGGCGACCAGCTGCGCGTCCAGCTCCGGCTTGCGCACTTCGGTGACGTTGATGTGGGCAGGAACACCCATCATCTCGCTCACTTCCTTGCGCAGCTTTTCGATGTCCTCACCACGCTTGCCGATCACCACGCCCGGACGGGCAGTGTGGATCGTCACGCGGGCGGTTTTGGCAGGGCGCTCGATCAAGATCTTGCTGATGCCTGCCTGCGCGAGCTTCTTGCGCAGCATTTCACGCACTTTCAGGTCGGCTGCCAGATAAGCGGCGAAGTCGGCCTTGCTTGCGTACCACTTGGAATTCCAGTCCTTGGCGATGCCGAGGCGGATTCCAGTCGGATGAACTTTATGACCCATGGTCTTTTCCTTTCCGCTTACTTGGCGGCGCCCACAACCACAGTGATGTGGCTGGTGCGCTTGAGGATGCGGGTACCGCGGCCTTTCGCCCGCGCCATGAAACGCTTCAGGGAGGGACCTTCATCAACCATGATGGTCTTGACCTTCAGCTCGTCGACATCCGCGCCCTGATTGTTCTCGGCATTGGCAATAGCCGACTCCACGACCTTTTTGATCAGGTGCGCAGCCTTCTTGTCCGAGAACTTCAGCAGATTGACCGCACGTTCGGCGGACAGTCCACGCACCTGGTCAGCGACCAGGCGGGCCTTCTGCGGGGAGATGCGCGCGGTGCGCAGGATTGCTTTCGCTTCCATCGTCATCTCTCCTTACCTGCTCGACTTCTTGTCGCCACCGTGACCCTTGAAGGTCCGGGTGACGGCAAATTCGCCGAGCTTGTGGCCGACCATATTCTCGTTGACGAGCACCGGAATGTGGTTCTTGCCGTTATGCACGGCGATGGTGATGCCTACCATTTCCGGCAGGATCATCGAACGGCGCGACCAGGTCTTGATCGGCTTCTTGCTACCCGCAGCGGACTCCACCTTCTTTGCAAGGTGGTGATCGACGAACGGGCCCTTCTTAAGTGAACGTGCCATGGTCGATTAGCCCCTACGATCGCGGACGATGAATTGCTGGGTGCGCTTGTTCTTGCGCGTCTTGTAACCCTTGGTCGGAACACCCCACGGGGTGACCGGATGCGGATTACCCTGGCCAGCCTTGGCCTCACCACCACCGTGCGGGTGATCGACCGGGTTCATGGCCGCACCGCGAACGGTCGGGCAAACACCGCGCCAACGCTTGGCGCCGGCCTTGCCCAGCTTCTCGAGGTTGTGCTCGTCGTTGCCGACTTCGCCGATGGTGGCGCGGCACTCGACCGGCACCTTGCGCATTTCGCCCGAGCGCAGACGCAGCGTGGCATAGATGCCTTCGCGAGCGACCAGCTGGACGGCTGCACCGGCTGCACGTGCGATCTGAGCGCCCTTACCCGGCTTCAGTTCGATACCGTGGACCGTCGTACCGACCGGGATGTTGCGCAGCGGCAGCGCGTTACCGGTCTTGATCGGTGCGTTGGCACCGGCGATGACCTGGTCACCCGCCTTCAGGCCCTTGGGGGCGATGATGTAGCGGCGCTCGCCGTCGACATAGCACAGCAGGGCGATATGAGCGGTACGGTTCGGATCGTATTCAATCCGCTCCACACGCGCCGGAATGCCTTCCTTGTTGCGCTTGAAGTCGATGATGCGGTAGTGCTGCTTGTGGCCACCACCGACGTGACGCACGGTGATGCGGCCATGGTGGTTACGACCACCGGACTTGCTCTGCGAGTCGAGCAGTGCCGCATGCGGCGCGCCCTTGTGCAGATCGGGAGTAACCACGCGCACGGCGGAACGACGGCCGGGAGAGGTGGGTTTGAACTTCATCAATGGCATGGGTTGGACCTCAGGCCTTGGCCGTTACGTCGATGGACTGACCATCAACCAGGCGGACGTATGCCTTGCGCCAATTGCCACGGCTGCCAGCACGGTTACGGAAGGACTTGCTTTTACCCTTCACATTGACCACGTTGACCGCTTTGACCTTGACGTCGAACAGCTGCTCAACCGCGGCCTTTACATCGGCTTTGGTGGCTTCGTTCGAAACTTCGAAGACATACTGGTTGGAGATTTCCTGCAGGCGCGCGGTCTTTTCGGAGACTCGCGGAGCACGCAGCACGCTGAAGATTTTTTCGTTGCTGCTCATGCCAGCCACTCCTCGACCTTCTTGACCGCGTCAGCGGTGATCACGACCGTGTCGGCCCCGACCAGAGCGACCGGATCCAGACCCTGCACATCACGCACCTGCACATACGGCAGATTGCGGGCGGACAGATACAGGTGCTCGGAGGCTTCTTCGGTGACGATCAGCGGGCGCTTGCCCACATCCATCCCCTTCAGCTTCTCGATCAGACCCTTGGTCTTGGTTGCTTCGATGTCGAACGAGTCGACGATCATCAGACGACCCTGACGGTTCAGCTCGGAGAAGATCGCGCAGATGGCCGCACGGTACATCTTGCGGTTGACCTTCTGCTCGAAGCTGCGCGGCTTGGCCGCAAAGGTCACGCCGCCGCCGACGAAGATCGGAGCCGTCAGCGCGCCATGACGCGCACCGCCGCCCTTCTGCTTCTTCGACTTCTTGGTCGTGCCCGCAACTTCCGAACGCGTCTTCTGTGCCTTGGTGCCGGCGCGGCCGGAATTGCGATAAGCGACGACAACCTGGTGAACCAGATCTTCGCTGAATTCGCGACCGAACACGGCATCGGAGACCGAGACCTTGTTGTTGCTACCCGTGATAACGAGTTCCATCGTCATCTCTCCTTATGCCTTGCTCGCCGGACGGACGATCACGTCACCACCAGCTGCGCCAGGCACGGCGCCGCGGATGGCAATCAGACCACGTTCGACGTCGACCTTGACCACTTCCAGGTTCTGCGTGCTTTGCTGCACGGCGCCCATGTGGCCCGACATCTTCTTACCCGGGAAAACGCGACCCGGGGTCTGGCGCTGACCCAACGAACCCGGCGCGCGATGCGACAGCGAGTTACCGTGAGTTGCATCGCCCATACGGAAGTTGTAGCGCTTGATGGTGCCCTGGAAACCCTTACCCTTGGTGACGCCCTGGACGTCGACCTTCTGGCCGACCTCAAAGATGTCCGCCTTGATTTCGCCGCCGACGGCGAAATCGCCGAGCTGCGCATCTTCAACGCGGAATTCCCACAGGCCGCGACCCGCTTCCACCTTCGCCTTGGCGAAGTGACCAGCAGCCGGCTTGTTAACCAGCGCGGCGCGACGGGCACCAACGGTAATCTGCACGGCGCTGTAGCCGTCAACTTCGACGGTCTTGATCTGCGCGATGCGGTTCGGAGTTGCTTCGATCAGCGTGACCGGTACCGAGCGGCCGTCTTCAGTAAAGACGCGGCTCATACCAGCCTTGCGGCCCACGAAGCCCAACGAATATTTCTTCGTCATGGTCGTAGTCCTCAGGTCAGCTTGATCTGGACGTCGACGCCAGCCGCGAGTTCGAGCTTCATCAGCGCGTCCACGGTCTTGTCGTTAGGGTCGACGATATCGAGCACACGCTTGTGCGTGCGGGTTTCGTATTGGTCACGCGCATCCTTGTCGGCATGCGGGGATACGAGGATGGTGTAACGTTCGATCTTGGTCGGCAACGGGATCGGGCCACGCACTTGCGCGCCGGTCCGCTTGGCCGTTTCGACGATCTCGCTGGCCGAACGGTCGATCAAACGATGATCGAACGCCTTCAGCCGAATCCGGATCTTTTGGTCCGCCATGACGGTGGGTTCCTTCGTTAAAAGAGCGACGGGCAAGGCCTCTGGGATACCTGCCCCGATATTCCTGCGTAGATGAAATCGCCGTGCATCCTGCCGACGAGGGCACTTCCTCCGCCCAAAAACTGGGGCAGGCCGGTAAACCGGTCTGCCCAGACGGAAAAGTATAATGCGCAACAAGAGCACGGTCAACAACGTGAGTTGCTGAGTGCTCCATGCGACGCGACCTTCCCGGTCTGGCGAACACGAGCGGCGTCCTGCCGTTCTTTTCGCTGTAACTCAGCGCCCTACCCAGGAACGCCGAGCCGCGCATTATAGCCACGTGATTTGGCCCGCGCAAGCCTTGCAGGATCAATCCCCGCAACGCGCCCCCGCTTCACTGCACAATAAAAAAGGGCCGGCTTGCGCCGACCCTTCTCTCTACTTTCCGGCGACCGAAGTCACCGGATTGCAGGCACTTACTTGACGATCTTGGCGACCACGCCGGCGCCGACGGTGCGGCCACCTTCACGGATTGCGAAGCGCAGACCTTCGTCCATCGCGACCGGGTTGATCAGGGTCACGACCATCTTCACGTTATCGCCCGGCATCACCATTTCCACGCCTTCCGGCAGCTGGCATGCGCCAGTGATGTCGGTGGTGCGGAAGTAGAACTGCGGACGGTAGCCCTTGAAGAACGGGGTGTGACGGCCGCCCTCGTCCTTCGACAGCACGTAGACTTCGGCTTCGAACTCGGTGTGCGGCTTGATCGAACCCGGCTTGCACAGCACTTGGCCGCGCTCCACGTCGTCACGCTTGGTGCCGCGCAGCAGCAGACCGGCGTTGTCGCCTGCCTGGCCCTGGTCCAGCAACTTGCGGAACATTTCAACGCCGGTGACCGTGGTCTTCTGCGTGTCGCGGATACCGACGATTTCGATTTCATCGCCGACCTTGATGATGCCGCGCTCGATACGGCCGGTCACCACGGTGCCACGACCCGAGATCGAGAACACGTCTTCGACCGGCATCAGGAACGGACGGTCGACGTCGCGGGTCGGATCCGGAATAAAGGTATCCAGGGCTTCGACCAGCTTCAGGATCGCCGGCACACCGATGTCGCTCTGATCGCCTTCCAGCGCCAGACGGGCCGAACCGTGGATGATCGGGGTGTCGTCGCCCGGGAAGTCGTACTTGCTCAGGAGCTCACGCACTTCCATCTCGACCAGCTCAAGCAGCTCGGCGTCGTCGACCATGTCGGCCTTGTTCAGGAACACGACGATGTGCGGCACACCGACCTGACGCGAGAGCAGGATGTGCTCACGGGTCTGCGGCATCGGGCCGTCAGCGGCCGAACACACCAGGATCGCGCCATCCATCTGCGCAGCACCTGTGATCATGTTCTTGACGTAGTCGGCGTGGCCGGGGCAATCGACGTGCGCGTAATGGCGCACTGCGGACTCATATTCAACGTGCGCGGTCGAGATCGTGATACCACGCGCCTTCTCTTCCGGCGCTGCGTCGATCGCGTCGTACGCCTTGAACTCGCCACCGAAACGCTCGGCACCGATCTTGGTCAGCGCAGCGGTCAACGTGGTCTTGCCATGGTCGACGTGACCGATGGTGCCGACGTTAACGTGCAGCTTTTCGCGAAGAAATTTAGCTTTTGCCATGACTAACTACCTCTAAATTGGAAAATTTTGTGAAGCGGCTGAGCGAACTCAGCCCTTCTTGGTGACGGCGTCGGCGATGTTGGCCGGTGCCTCTTCGTAGTGGTCGAATTCCATTGAGAACGTCGCGCGACCCTGGCTCATCGAGCGCAGCGAGGTCGCGTAGCCGAACATTTCACCCAGCGGAATCATCGCGTTGATGATCTTGCCCGACGGGCTGTCGTCCTGACCCTGCAACACGCCACGACGGCGGCTCACGTCGCCCATCACGTCACCCAGGTAATCCTCCGGGCTGACGATTTCGACCTTCATGATCGGCTCCAGCAACACCGGGCTGGCTTTCGCGAAGCCCTGCTTGAACGCCATCGACGCGGCCAGCTTGAACGCCATTTCCGAGGAGTCGACGTCGTGGTACGAGCCGAACACCAGCTTGACCTTCACGCCCACCACCGGGAAGCCGGCGATCGGACCACTGGTGATCGTTTCGCGCAGACCCTTTTCAACCGAGGGGATGAATTCCTTCGGGATGATGCCGCCGGTGATGTCGTTGATGAAGAGGAAATCGTCCTTGACGCTATCGTTCTTGCGATCTTCTTCGGTCATCGGCGACAGCTCGATCACCACGTGACCGTACTGACCCTTACCACCGGACTGCTTGGCGTGCTTGTAGTCGGACTTGACGTCCGACTTGCGGATCGTTTCGCGGTAGGCCACCTGCGGCTTGCCGACGTTGGCCTCGACATTGAATTCGCGACGCATGCGGTCGACGATGATGTCCAGGTGCAACTCGCCCATGCCCGAGATAATGGTCTGGCCGGATTCTTCGTCGGTCTTGACGCGGAACGAGGGATCTTCCTGCGCCAGACGGCCCAGGGCCATGCCCATCTTTTCCTGGTCCGACTTGGTCTTCGGCTCCACCGCCATCGAGATCACCGGCTCCGGGAACACCATGCGCTCCAGGGTGATGATCTTGTCCTGCGCACAGAGGGTGTCACCGGTGGTGACGTCCTTCAGGCCCACAGCCGCGGCGATGTCGCCCGCACGCACTTCCTTGATCTCTTCGCGGTTGTTGGAGTGCATCTGCAGGATGCGGCCCACGCGCTCTTTCTTCGACTTGACCGGGTTGTAGACCTGGTCGCCGGAGTTCAAGGTGCCCGAGTAGACACGGAAGAACGTCAGCGAACCGACGAACGGGTCGGTCATGATCTTGAACGCCAGTGCCGAGAACGGCGCGGTGTCCGTCGCATCACGGGTGTCTTCCTTCTCGTTCTCGTCGATGCCCTGCACCGGCGGACGATCGGCAGGCGACGGCAGCAGGTGCACGACGCCGTCGAGCATGGCCTGCACGCCCTTGTTCTTGAACGCCGAGCCACAGAACACCGGCACGATCTCGACCTTCAGGGTGCGCTCGCGCAGACCCGACAGGATCTCGTCTTCGCTCAGGTCGCCGTCGTTGAGGTACTTGTCCATCAGGGCTTCACTGGCTTCAGCAGCCGCTTCGACCATGAACGAACGCGCCTCGGTCGCCACATCGACCAGATCGGCCGGAATGTCGCGGTATTCGAAGGTGGTGCCCTGCGAAGCGGTGTCCCAATGGATCGCCTTCATCTTGAGCAGATCGACCACGCCCTCAAAGCCGTCTTCGGCGCCGATCGGCACCTGCATCGGCACAGCATAAGCGCCCAGACGGGCCTTCAGCTGCTCGACGACCTTGTCGAAGTTGGCACCGGTACGGTCCATCTTGTTGACGAAGGCCATGCGCGGCACCGAGTACTTGTTGGCCTGACGCCACACGGTCTCGGACTGCGGCTGCACGCCACCCACGGCGCACAGCACGAACACCGCACCGTCGAGCACGCGCAAGGAACGCTCCACTTCGATGGTGAAGTCGACGTGCCCGGGGGTATCGATGATGTTGAAGCGGTGCTGCGGCATGGACTTGTCCATACCCGTCCAGAATGCGGTGGTCGCAGCGGAGGTGATGGTGATGCCACGCTCCTGCTCCTGCTCCATCCAGTCCATCACTGCAGCGCCGTCATGGACTTCGCCGATCTTGTGACTGACGCCGGTGTAGAACAGGATGCGCTCGGACGTGGTGGTCTTGCCGGCGTCGATGTGCGCCATGATGCCGAAGTTGCGGTAACGCTCGATGGGAGTGGTACGGGCCACGGGGAGCCTCTCAATTTCTTGGATTTCGGATGGCCGAACGCCGCCTTTCGGCGGCCTTCGGATTGGATGCGACGCTTTGCGCGTCGCAAACAGCACTCATATGGTGCTGAAGGGCCCCGTTACCAAGGCCCCCGAGGTCACCAGCGGTAATGTGCGAACGCCTTGTTCGCCTCCGCCATACGGTGAGTCTCTTCGCGCTTCTTGATCGCGCCGCCACGGCTTTCCGAGGCGTCCAACAGTTCTGCAGCCAGCTTGCGCGGCATGGTGTTCTCGCCACGCTTGCGCGCGGAATCGATCAACCAGCGCATTGCCAGCGCCATGCGACGGGAGGAGCGCACTTCGACGGGCACCTGATAGGTAGCACCACCGACGCGACGCGATTTGACTTCGACAGCCGGGGCCACGTTGTCCAGTGCTTTCTGCACCAGCTCGACGGCATTCGGATTCTTTTCGCCAATGACGTCCATTGCGCCATAGACAATTTTCTCAGCAACCGACTTCTTGCCACTTTGCATCACCATATTGATGAAGCGGGCAATGGTTTCGCTGCCATGCTTTGGATCAGGCAGGACGGTGCGCTGCGGAGTAGAACCTTTACGGGACATTGGTGTATTTCCTTAGCTCTTCGGGCGCTTGGCGCCGTACTTGGAACGACCTTGACGGCGCTTTGCGACGCCGGCGGCGTCCAGCGAACCACGGACGGTGTGATAACGCACACCGGGAAGATCCTTGACGCGACCACCACGAATCAGGACCACGGAGTGCTCCTGCAGGTTGTGGCCTTCACCACCGATGTAGCTGATGACCTCTTCCTGGTTCGTCAGGCGCACCTTGGCGACCTTACGAAGGGCCGAGTTCGGCTTCTTCGGGGTTGTGGTATAGACGCGCGTGCAAACGCCACGGCGCTGCGGACACTTGTCCAGTGCCGGGGAGGCACTCTTGTAGGTGGTCGCCTGCCGAGGCTTGCGGACCAGCTGATTAATCGTTGCCATCAGTCGATTCTTCTGATTGGAGGCCAAAAAACGGCCTTGCATGAAAACGAAGGCAGGCCGAATAACGGCCCGCCGAGACAGGGAAGTATAGCTGGCAGGACGAAACTCCGTCAACTTCACGGAAATCTAACCCTGCTGGCCCATCCAAAGGCCGGAAAACGGAGGGCCTCCTGCCCTCCTTTTCGCTTGGCTACCGGCGGCCTTGCGGCCGCCGTCGGAGCGCTTACTCCTCGTCCGCACCAGCGTCGGCCACGGTCGCGACCGGTTCAACCACTGCCGGCTTGCCGGACAGCGTTTCCATTTCCGAGTCGGTCAGACCCGATGCCTTGCGGCGACCGGCGTGATACGCCAGACCGGTACCGGCCGGAATCAGACGACCCACGATGACGTTTTCCTTCAGACCGCGCAGGTTATCGCGGGTGCCGCGGACGGCAGCTTCGGTCAACACGCGTGTGGTCTCCTGGAACGACGCCGCCGAGATGAACGACTCGGTGGCCAGCGAGGCTTTGGTGATACCCAGCAGCACTGGGTCGTACTTGGCCGGCAGCTCGTTGCGCGTGACCAGGCGTGCATTTTCCTCGATGACGCGCTGGCGCTCGACCTGCTCGCCGTTGAGGAACTTGCTGTTGCCCTGATCGGTGATCTCGACCTTACGCAGCATCTGGCGAGTGATCACCTCGATGTGCTTGTCGTTGATCTTCACGCCCTGCAGGCGGTACACGTCCTGGATTTCCTTGACCAGATACGCGGCCAGCGGCTCGACACCCAGCAGACGCAGGATGTCCTGCGGGCTCGGCTCGCCGTCCACCACGGTCTCGCCCTTGGTCACGTGTTCGCCTTCGAACACGATGATCTGGCGGTACTTGGGAATCAGCTCTTCGTGTTCGCTGCCATCGGTGTCCTTGATGATCAGACGCTGCTTGCCCTTGGTGTCCTTACCGAAGCTGATGATGCCCGAGCGCTCGGCCAGGATCGCAGGATCCTTCGGCTTGCGTGCTTCGAACAGATCGGCCACGCGCGGCAGACCACCGGTGATGTCGCGGGTCTTCGACGCTTCCTGCGGGATCTTCGCCACCACGTCGCCCACGCCGACGGCGGCGCCGTCCTGCAGGTTGACGATCGAGCGCGGCGGCAGCAGGTACTGCGCCGGCAGATCCGTGTTCGGAATGGTCAGATCATTGCCCTTGGCATCAACGATGCGCACGATCGGGCGCAGCTCCTTGGCCTGGGCACCACGACGCTTCGGGTCGGTGATTTCGCGCGACGCCAGACCAGTCAGTTCGTCGGTCTTCTCGATGACGGTGACGCCGTCGACGAAGTCGATGAAGCGAATGAAACCGGCCACTTCCGACACGATCGGGTGGTTATGCGGATCCCAATTGGCCACGGCCTGACCGGCCTTGACTGCATCACCATCCTTGGCGGTGATGGTGGCACCGTAGGGCAGCTTGTAACGCTCACGCTCACGGCCATGGCCATCGAGCACGGACAGTTCGCCCGAACGCGAGACCGCAACCAGTGCGCCGCTGGCATGCGCCACCGACTTGAGGTTGTTGAACTTCACCGAACCGGTGGTCTTGACGGTGATGTTGTCCACCGCAGCCGCACGCGATGCCGCACCACCGATGTGGAACGTACGCATGGTCAGCTGGGTACCCGGCTCACCGATCGACTGCGCGGCGATGACGCCGACCGCTTCGCCGATGTTGACCTGGTGACCACGTGCGAGATCGCGGCCGTAGCAGCGTGCGCACACGCCGAACGAGGATTCGCAGCTGATGGTCGAACGCACCTTCACCGACTGCACGCTGGCGTCTTCCAGCTTGGCAACCCAGGCTTCGTCGAGCAGCGTGTTGCGGGTGACGATCGGTTCTTCGTCGTTGCCCGGCAGGTACACGTCCTCGGCCACGACACGGCCCAGCACGCGCTCCTTCAACGGCTCCACCACGTCGCCGCCTTCCACGATCGGGGTCATGATCAACCCCTCGGTGGTGCCGCAATCGACTTCGGTGATCACCACGTCCTGCGCCACGTCGACCAGACGACGGGTCAGGTAACCCGAGTTCGCCGTCTTCAACGCGGTATCGGCCAGACCCTTACGGGCACCGTGGGTGGAGTTGAAGTACTCCTGCACGTTCAGGCCTTCGCGGAAGTTCGCCTTGATGGGCGTCTCGATGATCGAGCCGTCCGGACGCGCCATCAGGCCGCGCATACCGGCCAGCTGACGGATCTGCGCCTGGCTACCACGCGCACCGGAGTCGGCCATGATGTAGAGCGAGTTCATCGACTTCTGGTCGATGGTTTCGCCCTTGGCATTTTCGACCTTCTCGGTACCGATGGTGTCCATCATCGCCTTGGCGATGCGCTCGCTGGTACGCGACCAGATGTCCACGACCTTGTTATAGCGCTCGCCGGCGGTGACCAGACCGGACTGGTACTGCTCCTGGATTTCCAGCACTTCGGCTTCTGCCTCGGTGAGGATGCCCTTCTTCTCGTCCGGGATCAGCATGTCGTCGATGCCGATCGACACGCCTGCGCGGGTTGCGTAGGCATAGCCGGTGTACATCAGCTTGTCGGCGAACACGACCGTGTCCTTCAAGCCCAGCAGACGGTAGCTGGAGTTGATCAGACGCGAGATGTTCTTCTTGGTCATCTCGGTGTTGGCCAGCTGGAACGGCAGGCCTTCGGGCAGGATTTCGCTCAGCAGCGCACGGCCGACCGTGGTATCCACGATCGAGGTGCCGCTGGTGCGCTTGCCGTCGACGGTGTCGACGTCCACCTGGGTGATGCGCACCTTGACCTTGGCGTGCAGTTCCACCACGCGGTTGTCGTAGGCGCGCTTCACTTCGCTGGTGTTGGCAAACACCATGCCCTCGCCCTTCTTGTTCTCCAGGGCGCGGCTCATGTAGTACAGGCCCAACACCACGTCCTGCGACGGCACGATGATCGGCTCGCCGTTGGCCGGCGACAGGATGTTGTTGGTGGACATCATCAGCGCACGCGCTTCCAGCTGGGCTTCCAGCGAGAGCGGCACGTGGACGGCCATCTGGTCACCGTCGAAGTCGGCGTTGAACGCGGTGCAGACCAGCGGATGCAGCTGGATGGCCTTGCCTTCGATCAACACCGGCTCGAACGCCTGGATGCCCAGACGGTGCAGGGTCGGCGCACGGTTCAGCAGCACCGGATGCTCGCGGATCACCTCTTCCAGGATGTCCCAGACTTCGGCTTCTTCGCGCTCGACCAGCTTCTTGGCGGCCTTGATGGTGGTGGCCAGGCCGCGACGCTGCAGCTTGGCGAACACGAACGGCTTGAACAGCTCCAGCGCCATCTTCTTCGGCAGGCCGCACTGGTGCAGCTTGAGGTACGGACCGACGGTGATGACCGAACGGCCGGAGTAGTCCACGCGCTTGCCGAGCAGGTTCTGACGGAACCGGCCCTGCTTGCCCTTGATCATGTCGGCCAGCGACTTCAGCGGACGCTTGTTGGTGCCGGTGATGGCACGACCACGACGGCCGTTGTCCAGCAGCGCATCCACCGATTCCTGCAGCATGCGCTTTTCGTTGCGCACGATGATGTCCGGAGCGTTGAGCTCCAGCAGGCGGCGCAGACGGTTGTTGCGGTTGATCACGCGGCGGTACAGATCGTTCAGATCCGAGGTCGCGAAGCGGCCACCATCCAGCGGCACCAGCGGACGCAGGTCCGGCGGCAGCACGGGAAGCACGGTCATGACCATCCACTCCGGACGGTTACCCGATTCCAGGAAGGCTTCGATCAGCTTGATGCGCTTGGTGAGGCGCTTGAGCTTGGTTTCCGAACCGGTGCTGGCGATTTCTTCGCGCAGACGGGTCATTTCCGACTGCAGGTCGATCGTGCGCAGCAGCTCGTACACGGCCTCGGCGCCCATGGCGGCGTCGAAGTCGTCGTTGTACTCCTGGCGTGCGGTCAGGTACTGCTCTTCGGTCAGCAGCTGGCGGCGCTCGAGCGGGGTCAGGCCCGGCTCGGTGACGACATAGGCTTCGAAGTACAGCACGCGCTCGATGTCACGCAGGGTCATGTCCAGCATCAGGCCGATGCGCGACGGCAGCGACTTGAGGAACCAGATGTGCGCGACCGGCGAGGCCAGGTCGATGTGACCCATGCGCTCGCGACGCACCTTGGCCAGGGTGACTTCGGTGCCGCACTTTTCGCAGACCACGCCACGGTGCTTCATGCGCTTGTACTTGCCGCACAGGCACTCGTAGTCCTTGATCGGTCCGAAGATGGCGGCGCAGAACAGGCCGTCACGCTCGGGCTTGAAGGTCCGGTAGTTGATGGTTTCGGGCTTCTTCACTTCGCCGTAGGACCACGAACGAATCAGGTCCGGCGACGCCAGCGCGATCTTGATCGCGTCGAAATCCAGCGTCTGGCGCTGCTGATTGAAGAGATTGAGCAGGTCTTTCATTTGATATCTCCGGGTCGGAGGAATTTCGTATCTGAGATGAAACAGGCGGTCATGCGGGAGGACACCGGGCGCCGCGTGGCGGCCCCCGGGTCCTGTCCGATCACTCTTCCAGTTCCATGTTGATCGCCAGCGAGCGGATTTCCTTCACCAACACGTTGAAGGATTCCGGCATGCCCGCGACCATCTCGTGCTCACCATCGACGATGTTCTTGTACATCTGGTTGCGGCCCTGCACGTCGTCGGACTTCACCGTCAGCATTTCCTGCAGGGTGTAGGCCGCACCGTAGGCTTCCAGCGCCCAGACTTCCATCTCACCGAAGCGCTGACCACCGAACTGCGCCTTGCCGCCCAGCGGCTGCTGGGTAACGAGCGAGTAAGGGCCGGTCGAGCGGGCATGCATCTTGTCGTCGACCAAGTGGTTCAACTTCAGGTAATGCATGTAGCCAACCGTGGTCTTGCGATCGAACGCTTCGCCGGTACGACCGTCGTACAGCTGGGTCTGACCGCTCTGCGGCAGTTCGGCCAGTTCCAGCATGCGCTTGATCTCCGCTTCGCTGGCACCGTCGAACACCGGGGTGGCCATCGGCACGCCATCGATCAGGTTCTTGCCCAGGTTGAGCAATTCCTCATCGCTGAACTGCGACAGGTCCACGCGCTCGGCATTGATCGCGCTGTCGTGGTTGTAGATGTCGTCGAGGAACTTGCGCAGCTCGCTGACTGCGGTCTGGGCTTCCAGCATGCGCTGGATCTTGCGACCCAGGCCCTTGGCTGCCCAGCCCAGATGCACTTCCAGGATCTGGCCGATATTCATACGCGACGGCACGCCCAGCGGGTTCAGCACGATGTCGACCGGCTCGCCGGTGGCCATGTACGGCATGTCCTCGACAGGCACGACGTTGGAGACCACACCCTTGTTGCCGTGGCGGCCTGCCATCTTGTCGCCCGGCTGGATGCGGCGCTTCACCGCCAGGAACACCTTGACCATCTTCAGCACGCCCGGTGCGAGGTCATCGCCCTGGGTGATCTTGCCGCGCTTGTCGGCGAAGCGTGCTTCGAATTCCTTCTCGTGCGCCTGGATCTGCTTCTGCGCGCGTTCGATCGCATCGGCTGCGTCATCGTCCTTCATGCGCAGCTGGAACCAGTCGGACTTCTTCAGGCCGTCCAGGTACGCGTCGGTGACGTTGTCGCCCTTCTTCAGGTTCGGACCGCCATTGGCGACCTTGCCCACGATCTGGGACCTCAACCGTGCGTAGATGGCCGCTTCAAGGATGCGGAACTGGTCGTCGAAGTCCTTCTTGACGCGCTTGATCTCGGATTCCTCGATCTGGCGCGCACGCTTGTCCTTCTCGATGCCGTCACGGGTGAAGACCTGCACGTCGATGACGGTGCCGTCCATGCCCGGGGGCACGCGCAGCGAGCTGTCCTTCACGTCGGAGGCCTTCTCACCGAAGATCGCACGCAGCAGCTTTTCTTCCGGGGTCAGCTGGCTCTCGCCCTTCGGCGTGACCTTGCCGACCATGATGTCGCCGGCGCGCACTTCTGCACCGATGTACACAACGCCGCTTTCATCCAGACGGTTCAACGCCTGCTCGGACACGTTCGGGATGTCGGCGGAAATTTCCTCCGGCCCCAGCTTGGTGTCACGCGCAACGCAGGTCAGTTCTTCGATGTGGATCGTGGTGTAACGATCCTCTTCCACCACGCGCTCGGAGAGCAGGATGGAGTCTTCGAAGTTGTAGCCGTTCCAGGGCATGAAGGCGATCAGCATGTTCTGACCCAGCGCCAGTTCACCGATGTCGGTGGACGGGCCGTCGGCCAGCACGTCGCCGCGCGCGATCACGTCACCCACGTTCACCAGCGGACGCTGGTTGATGCAGGTGTTCTGGTTGGAGCGGGTGTACTTGATCAGGTTGTAGATATCCACGCCGGCATCGGTGCCGCCGCCAATTTCTGCCTCATTGACCTTGACCACGATGCGTGCGGCGTCGATCTGCTCGATCACACCACCACGGCGGGCATTCACAGTCACGCCCGAGTCGCGCGCAACCGCACGCTCGATACCGGTACCCACCAGCGGCTTCTGCGAACGCAGGGTCGGCACGGCCTGGCGCTGCATGTTGGCGCCCATCAGTGCACGGTTTGCGTCATCGTGTTCCAGGAACGGCACCAGCGCCGCGGCGACCGACACGGTCTGCATCGGCGAGACGTCCATGAAGTGCACTTCAGCCGGCGGCTTGAGCAGCGACTCGCCCTGGAACCGGCACGGCACGAACTGCTCGGTGAGCATGTTCTTGGCGTCGGTCAGCGCATTCGCCTGTGCGATCACGTACTCATTTTCCTCGATCGCCGACAGGTACTCGACGTCGTCGGAGACCTTGCCGTCCAGCACCTTACGGTACGGCGTCTCAAGGAAGCCGTACTGGTTGGTGCGGGCGAACACGGCCAGCGAGTTGATCAGGCCGATGTTCGGGCCTTCCGGTGTTTCGATGGTGCAGACGCGGCCGTAATGGGTCGGATGCACGTCGCGCACTTCGAAGCCGGCGCGCTCGCGGGTCAGACCGCCCGGGCCCAGCGCGGAGACGCGACGCTTGTGCGTCACTTCCGACAGCGGGTTGTTCTGGTCCATGAACTGCGACAGCTGCGAGGAGCCGAAGAACTCCTTGATCGCAGCAGCCACTGGCTTGGCGTTGATCAGTTCCTGCGGGGTCAGACCTTCCGACTCCGCCATCGACAGACGCTCCTTGACCGCGCGCTCGACGCGGACCAGGCCCACGCGGAACACGTTCTCGGCCATTTCGCCGACCGAACGCACGCGACGGTTGCCCAGGTGATCGATGTCATCGACCACGCCGCGACCGTTGCGGATCTCGGTCAGCACCTTGATCACTTCCAGGATGTCGGAGGTGTCGGCGTGCTCGGCGACCAGACGCTTGGATTCTTCGTCGTTACGCTCGGCAAAGTACTTCTTGTCGTACAGCACCGACTCGCCCAGCACTTCCTTGCGGCCGACACGACGGTTGAACTTCATCCGGCCGACCGTGGACAGGTCATAGCGCTCGAAGGTGAAGAACAGGTTGTGGAACAGGTTCTGCGCGGCTTCCTTGGTCGGCGGCTCGCCAGGACGCATCATGCGGTAGATCTCGACCAGCGCTTCCAGCTGCGTCTTGGTCGGGTCGATACGCAAGGTGTTGGACAGGTACGGGCCACGATCCAGGTCGTTCACCCACAGGGTGCCCACGGCATCGACGCCGGCCTTGCGGAACGCAGCCAGCTGGTCTTCGCTGATTTCGTCGTTGGCATTGGCCAGCAGCTCGCCGGTCGAGCCATCGACCACGTCGTGCGACAGGATGCGGCCGACCAGGTAGTCGTCCGGCACGGCCAGCGCGGCAACGCCGGCGGCTTCCAGCTGCTTGACGTGACGCGCGGTGATGCGCTTGCCGGCTTCCACGATGACCTTGTCGCCATCGGCCAGGTCGAAGTTCAGCGTTTCGCCACGCAGACGCTCCGGCACCAGCTCCAGCTGCACGCCTTCATCGGGGTTGATGTGGAACGTGTTGATCTCGAAGAACTCGGCCAACATCTCTTCGTTGTTGTAGCCAAGCGCACGCAGCAGGATCGAGACCGGCAGCTTGCGGCGACGGTCGATACGGGTGAACAGCGCATCCTTCGGGTCGAACTCGAAGTCCAGCCAGGAACCGCGGTACGGAATGATGCGGGCGCTGTACAGCAGCTTGCCCGAGCTGTGGGTCTTGCCACGGTCGTGGTCGAAGAACACACCCGGCGAACGGTGCAGCTGCGAGACGATCACGCGCTCGGTACCGTTGACGATGAAGGTGCCGTTTTCGGTCATCAACGGAATTTCGCCGAGATAGACCTCCTGCTCCTTCACGTACTTGATGGCCTTGGTCGACGACTCGCGGTCGTAGATCACCAGGCGCACGGTCACGCGCAGCGGCGCGCCATAGCTCATGCCACGCTGACGGCATTCACGCTCGTCAAACACGGGCTCGCCCAACTTGTAACCAACGTATTCCAGCGCGGCGTTGCCGCTGTAGCTGGAAATCGGGAACACCGACTTCAGAGCCGCGTGCAGACCGAGGTCCTTGCGCTTGTTGGGCTCCACGTCTTCCTGCAGGAATTCGCGGTAGGAATCCACCTGGATGGCAAGCAGGAACGGCACTTCGAGAATCGAGCGCTGCTTACCGAAGTCCTTGCGGATACGCTTCTTTTCGGTGAACGAATAAGACGTCATGAGGTCTTCCACCCTGGGCTGCGGGGGCCGCGTTGCGGCGGCCCTGAAATAACAAAAGTTGTCAGTTGGAAGTCGCTGGTATTGCCGGCACCAGCACGCCTTCTCCTGCTACTTCCAACTACCAACTCCTTGAGACTGCGAGTTGGATTTGGCCATCCGAAAATGACACCTCTCCGGAACGGCCAAAGGCCGGGGGCTTTACGCCCCCAGCCTTCAGTGCATCACCATGAAACGCGGGGCGATGCAAGATGCCGCTTACTTGACTTCGACGGTCGCGCCGGCTTCGGTCATTTCCTTCTTGATCTTCTCAGCTTCATCCTTGCTGACGCCTTCCTTCAGGATGCCGCCGGCTTCGGTCAGATCCTTGGCTTCCTTCAGACCGAGACCGGTCACGCCGCGCACAGCCTTAATCGCGGCAACCTTGTTGGCGCCGGGGCTGGTCAGCACCACGGTGAACTCGGTCTGCTCTTCGACCACGGCAGCCGGGCCGGCAGCAGCTGCTGCGACCGGGGCAGCGGCGGAGACGCCGAACTTCTCTTCGATGGCCTTGACCAGCTCCATCACTTCCATCAGGGACTTCTCGGCGATGGCGTCGACGATCTGTTCGTTGGTAAGGGACATTGTGATTACCTTTAAATGATTTTCTGGATTGGGGTTCTAGCGAACGCTAGGACATCAAGCTTCGGCAGTCTCGGCGACCGGCGCGGCGGCTTCGTCGCCACCACCCTGCTTGTCGCCAACGGCCTTGACGGCACGGGCGAACATGGCAGCCGGTTCGGACAGCACGCGGGCCAACATGGCCAGAGCCTGGTCGAGGGTCGGCAGCGATGCCAACACGTCCACATGACTGGCCGGGAACAGTTCCCCGCCGATGGACACGACCTTGGCCTGCAACTTGTCGTTGCCCTTGGCAAATTCCTTGATCAGGCGACCGGCAGCGCCGGGCTCCTCCATCGAAAACGCATACAGCAAAGGACCGACCAGCTTGTCAGCAGCGACAGCGAAATCAGTACCTTCAACAGCGCGCACGGCCAGGGTGTTCTTGACAACTTTCAAGAACACGCCGGTTTCGCGAGCCTGCTTGCGCATCGCGGTCATCTGAGAGACCGTGATGCCAGCGTATTCGGCGGCGATCAAGGAGTGGGCCTTGGCGGCGATGTCTGCCAGCTCGGCGACTACTTCTTGCTTCTGAGACAGATTGAGAGCCATTGCACTCCTCCGTTAAAGCCGGGACTGGTGATTCGTGACCGGTGATTCGTCGAAAGCCATGAAGCAGCTCCTGCAAATCCCCAACGCTGAATCCCTCATCCCCGCTTCAAACTACTCCGCTCGCGGCTCCTGCCGGTTGCGGTCCAGGGCAGCCTCCTTCCTGGAAGCCGGGAACATCGACCGATGTTCCTCTGGTGGCCGTTCTAGACCTGGAGTGGGCTCGATCCGGGTTGCCCCAGAAGCGCGTTAACCAGAAAACTCCAGAAGGGCGACACCATCTACGCCGGCCGGCTCTGACGAACCAATCAAGCGATCCCGCTGTCTCGACGGCGACTCCATGCCAGTGCGAGCATCCCTGCCCGTCGTCGATCTGCGCTGACCGCGCCTGCGGTCTTTGACGGCTACCGCCGGCAGTACCGGCGATCGCCTTCAAAATGTCCGTTTCCCCAAAGGAGGGAACGGACTCCCAGCACACGGTGACCCGGGCCGGAAAAACAATGCATTACTGCAACACCACGTCAGGCGTGTGACACGCCCGACGTACTGCATTACTTCAGCGACAGGCTCGACTGATCCACGGTCACGCCGGGACCCATGGTCGAGCTGACCGACACCTTCTGCAGGTAGGTACCCTTGGAGGTGGCGGGCTTGGCCTTGACCAGATCCAGCAGCAGCGCCTGCAGATTCGACTTCAGCGCTTCGTCGTCGAAGCTGGCCTTGCCGATGGTGCAGTGGATGATGCCGGCCTTGTCGGTGCGGTAGCGCACCTGACCCGACTTGGCGTTCTTGACCGCTTCACCCGGGTTCGGGGAAACCGTACCGACCTTCGGATTCGGCATCAGGCCGCGCGGACCCAGCAGGGTGCCGAGCTTACCGACGACGCGCATAGCGTCCGGGGTCGCGATGACCACGTCGTAGTTCAGATCGCCGGCCTGCATCTTCTCGGCCAGGTCGTCCATACCCACGGCTTCGGCGCCTGCAGCCAGGGCTTCGTCAGCCTTGGCGCCAGCCGGTGCGAACACTGCAACGCGCACGCTCTTGCCGGTACCGGCCGGCAACACGGTGGAACCGCGCACCTGCTGGTCGGACTTCTTGGCGTCCACGCCCAGGCGCACAGCGACGTCGATGGACTCGACGAACTTGGCCTTGGTGGAGGTCTTCAGGATCTTGATTGCGTCTTCGAAGGCATAGGTCTTGCCCGGAACGACAGCGGCCGCAATGGCCTTCACGCGCTTGCTCTGTGCCATGTCTTAGCCCTCCACCGTCAAACCCATGCTGCGGGCAGAACCCGCAATCGTGCGCACTGCCGCTTCCAGCTCGGCCGCCGTGAGATCGGCTTCCTTGACCTTGGCGATCTCTTCCAGCTGCTTGCGCGTCACCTTGCCCACCTTGTCGGTGTTCGGACGCTTGGACCCGGAGGTCACGCCGGCAGCCTTCTTGAGCAGTACGCTGGCCGGGGTGCTCTTGGTGATGAAGGTGAAGGTACGGTCCGAGTACGCGGTGATGATCACCGGCGTCGGCAGGCCCGGCTCCAGCTTGGAGGTCGCGGCATTGAACGCCTTGCAGAACTCCATGATGTTCAGACCGCGCTGACCCAGCGCAGGACCGACCGGCGGCGCAGGATTGGCCTGTCCGGCCTTGACCTGCAACTTGATGTAAGTAACTACTTTCTTAGCCATTTCAATACTCTCCGGGTGCTAGCGCCTGAACAACAGGCTCCCCATCGGACCGGGAGAATCACGCGTCCCGGCTTCGCGTTTTGACAATGCGCAGATGGCCGCCGTACGGCAGCCATTGGTTCCCGGCGGTCGCCAGGTGAGCGAGCCGCGCACTATAGCAGTAATTGGCAAGGGTGCCTAGCAGGCACCCGCCAGGGTCAGCCCTTCTCGACCTGGCCGAACTCGAGCTCGACCGGCGTGGAGCGACCGAAGATCAGCACCGCGACACGCAGCCTGCTCTTCTCGTAGTTGACTTCTTCCACCACGCCGTTGAAGTCGTTGAACGGGCCGTCGGTGACACGCACCATCTGGCCAGGCTCGAACAACACCTTCGGACGCGGCTTTTCGACACCGTCCTGCACACGCTGCAGGATCGCATCGGCTTCTTCATCGCGAATCGGCAACGGACGATCGGCGGTGCCGCCGATGAACCCCATGACCTTCGGGGTTTCCTTCACCAGATGCCAGCTTTCGTTATCGATGCGCGGAATACCGGCCTCGTCATGCGTCTCGATCTGCACCAGCACGTAGCCGGGGAAGAACTTGCGCTCGGAGCGGCGCTTCTGCCCGGCGCGCATCTCGATAACCTCTTCGGTCGGCACCAGCACGCCGCCGAAACGCTCTTCCATTTCGGTGCGTGCGATGCGGTCGCGCAGAGCCTGCGCAACGGATTTTTCGAAGCCTGAATAGGCGTGAACGACATACCAACGCTTCACTGCTTGATTCTCCTCAACGAGCCAGGAACCACTGCGTGAGCTTCTGGATGACAAAGTCGAAGCCGCCCAACAGCAAACTCAGAATGATCACAACAACAATAACGACCCAGGTGGTGCGGATGGCTTCCTGGCGTGTTGGCCAGACCACCTTGCGCAGCTCGAACCTGGATTCGGACATAAATTCGCTGGTTTCCCGACCCTTGCCGGTTCCCAGAAACACAAATGCGCCGGCTACCAGGCCCACGATCACAGCCAGGGCACGCAGTTGCGGGGTCCAGGCTCCAAATTGGGTGGCACGCTCCGGCGTTGAAAACCAGAACCACACAAACAACCCCGCAACCACCAGGATCGCGGAGATGACGTATTTGACAATATCAGCGCTAGCGGACGACGCGCTCTTGGACGGCTCGATTTTGCTATTCATCCGGCTCTAGTTACCGATCTGACCCGAATCGCTGGGCCGGAAAGAGGAGTGGCACGCCAGGAGGGACTCGAACCCCCAACCTGCGGTTTTGGAGACCGCTGCTCTGCCAATTGAGCTACTGGCGTATGTACTCGTTACCGCACACCCTGAGACAACGAAGGCGGACCGAGGTTCAGCCGGCCCGCCATTCGTATGAACCCGGCGACCGAAGTCACCGGATTGCAGGCACTTACTTGACGATCTTGGCGACCACGCCGGCGCCGACGGTGCGGCCACCTTCACGGATTGCGAAGCGCAGACCTTCGTCCATCGCGACCGGGTTGATCAGGGTCACGACCATCTTCACGTTATCGCCCGGCATCACCATTTCCACGCCTTCCGGCAGCTGGCATGCGCCAGTGATGTCGGTGGTGCGGAAGTAGAACTGCGGACGGTAGCCCTTGAAGAACGGGGTGTGACGGCCGCCCTCGTCCTTCGACAGCACGTAGACTTCGGCTTCGAACTCGGTGTGCGGCTTGATCGAACCCGGCTTGCACAGCACCTGGCCGCGCTCCACGTCGTCACGCTTGGTGCCGCGCAGCAGCAGACCGGCGTTGTCGCCTGCCTGGCCCTGGTCCAGCAACTTGCGGAACATTTCAACGCCGGTGACCGTGGTCTTCTGCGTGTCGCGGATACCGACGATTTCGATTTCGTCGCCCACCTTGATGATGCCGCGCTCGATACGGCCGGTCACCACGGTGCCACGACCCGAGATCGAGAACACGTCTTCGACCGGCATCAGGAACGGACGGTCGACGTCGCGAGTCGGATCCGGAATAAAGGTATCCAGGGCTTCGACCAGCTTCAGGATCGCCGGCACACCGATGTCGCTCTGATCGCCTTCCAGCGCCAGACGGGCCGAACCGTGGATGATCGGGGTGTCGTCGCCCGGGAAGTCGTACTTGCTCAGGAGCTCACGCACTTCCATCTCGACCAGCTCAAGCAGCTCGGCGTCGTCGACCATGTCGGCCTTGTTCAGGAACACGACGATGTGCGGCACACCGACCTGACGCGAGAGCAGGATGTGCTCACGGGTCTGCGGCATCGGGCCGTCAGCGGCCGAACACACCAGGATCGCGCCATCCATCTGCGCAGCACCTGTGATCATGTTCTTGACATAGTCGGCGTGGCCGGGGCAATCGACGTGCGCGTAATGGCGCACTGCGGACTCATATTCAACGTGCGCGGTCGAGATCGTGATACCACGCGCCTTCTCTTCCGGCGCTGCGTCGATCGCGTCGTACGCCTTGAACTCGCCACCGAAACGCTCGGCACCGATCTTGGTCAGCGCAGCGGTCAACGTGGTCTTGCCATGGTCGACGTGACCGATGGTGCCGACGTTAACGTGCAGCTTTTCGCGAAGAAATTTAGCTTTTGCCATGGGTGCGTGTCTCGGTAATCGTTTGGAGTTGAAGACGATTGAGTAATGGTGCTCACGAAAGGAATCGAACCTTCGACCTCCTCCTTACCAAGGAGGTGCTCTACCGACTGAGCTACGTGAGCGAGTTTTGCATTATGCCATGCATTTACGTTCAATGGAGCGGGAGACGGGAATCGAACCCGCACCATCAGCTTGGAAGGCTGAGGTTCTACCGTTGAACTACTCCCGCGCCGGGAACTGCAAGACACAACATGAAACTGGTGGAGGGAGGTGGATTCGAACCACCGAAGGCGTAAGCCAGCAGATTTACAGTCTGCCCCCGTTGGCCGCTTGGGTATCCCTCCAGCTTTTACTACCGGACCGGGGCGCGATAAAGCGATTCGGTTCGGGGTGAATCAGCCCGCTATTTTGCTGTGGGACGCATGCGGTGTCAACAAAAATTTGGAGCAATTTCACCGAAGATGGCGCACGCCCCTGCGGGCCGCGCGCATCGCCTCAGACGTTGAAGCGGAAATGCAGCACGTCGCCTTCCTTGACGCGGTATTCCTTGCCTTCCAGACGTAGCCGACCCGCGTCGCGCGCACCGGATTCGCCGCGATACTTGATGAAGTCATCGAAGGCGATCGTCTCGGCGCGAATGAAGCCCTTCTCGAAGTCGGTATGGATCACGGCGGCCGCCTGCGGCGCAGTGGAACCGGCCTTGACCGTCCAGGCACGCACCTCCTTGACGCCTGCAGTGAAGTAGGTCTGCAGCCCGAGCAACTTGTAGGCGGCGCGAATGACGCGATTCAGGCCCGGCTCGTCGAGACCGAGATCGGCCAGGAAGGTGTCGCGGTCGGCATCGTCGAGCTGGGACAACTCTTCTTCGATCGCAGCGGAAACCGGCACGACCTCGGCGCCTTCGGTGGCGGCATGCGCACGCACGGCATCCAGGTGCGGATTGTTCTCGAACCCGTCTTCGAGCACGTTGCAGATGTACATCACCGGCTTGAGCGTGAGCAAGAATAGATCGCGCACCAGCGCCTTCTCTTCCTCGTCCAGACCAGCGGAGCGCCCTGCCTTGCCGTCGGCAAGTGCCGCCTGCAACTTGGCCAGCACCGGCTTGCGTGCTGCCGCTTCCTTATCGCCACCCTTGGCACTGCGCTCGGCACGATTCAGGGCTTTTTCCACGCTATCCAGGTCGGCCAGCGCCAGCTCGGTATCGATGGTTTCGATATCGGCGATCGGGTCGACCTTGTTGTTCACGTGGATGATGTCGGCATGCTCGAAGCAACGCACCACGTGGGTGATTGCATCGACCTCGCGGATGTGCGCCAGGAACTTGTTGCCCAGCCCTTCGCCGCTTGCCGCACCTGCCACCAGGCCGGCGATATCGACGAACTCGACCGCGGTCGGAATCAGCTTCTGCGGCTTGACGATCTCGGCCAGCTCATTCAGACGCGGATCCGGCACCGGCACCACGCCCACGTTGGGCTCGATCGTGCAGAACGGAAAATTGGCCGCGGCGATGCCGGCCTTGGTCAAGGCATTGAACAGGGTCGACTTGCCGACGTTGGGCAGGCCGACGATGCCGCATTTGATACCCATGGGTTGTCCAGTGAATGGAGAATCGGGAATGGGGAATGGCAGAGCAGCGCTCCTACCATTCCCCATTCCCCATTCTCTATTTTTTTGGGGTGTGCAGCCGCTTCATCGCCTCGTTGAAATTACCGTCCAGTGCCAGCGGCAGCGCATCGATGGCCGCATCCACTGCCTCGCCAATCGCCATGTCGTCATCGCGCCCGGCACGCCCCAGCACCCAGGGCACCACGCGGTCCTTGTGACCAGGATGACCGATGCCGACCCGCAGCCGGTGGAACTTGCCATGCCCGAGCAGACGGATGGTGTCACGCAGGCCATTCTGTCCGCCATGGCCGCCGTCGAACTTGAGCCGCGCCGTGCCCGGCGCCAGGTCCAGCTCGTCATGCGCAACCAGCAGTTGCTCCGGCTCGATCTTCCAGAACCGCAGCGCAGCGGTGATCGACTTGCCACTGAGATTCATGAAGGTGGCGGGTTTGATCAACCACACCGTGTGGCCGGCGATCTCGGCCTTGGCGGTTTCGCCGAACAGCTTGCTGTCCAGGCCCCACCGTGCGCCGGTGCGCTCGGCGAGCGCATCGACGAAACGAAACCCGGCGTTGTGCCGGGTTTGCGCGTGTTCGGGACCGGGATTGCCCAGCCCGACGATCAGACGTAGTGCAGACATACGGTATACCGGAGCCGGTGCTGCGCAGTAACGCAGCACCGGCCAGCCGATTACTTGGCGTCGCCTTCAGCGCCTTCGTCAGCCACGTCGTCGGCTTCCACCTGACCGTGCTTGGCGATGACCACTGCCACGTCGTGTTCCTTGCCCAGCTTCAGCTCGGGAATCTCCACGCCGGCCGGCAGGGTGATTTCGGACAAGTGGATCACGGTGCCCACTTCCAGCGTGCTCAGATCGACCTCGATGAACTCCGGCAGGTCCTTCGGCAGGCAGACCACCTGGACTTCGTTGAGCTCATGGGTCACGACCACTTCGCTCGACTTGCCAGCCGGCGAGCTTGCTTCGTTGATGAAGTGCAGCGGCACCGAAGCACTGAGCTTCTCGTTGGCACTGACGCGCTGGAAGTCGATGTGCATGATCAGCTGCTTGAACGGATGGCGCTGCATGTCACGCAGCAGCACCTGCTGCACGTCGCCATTGAGGTTCAGGTCGAGGATCGACGAGTAGAACCACTCGTTCTGCTGGGCAAGCCAGATCTGCTCGTGGTTGAGCTGGATGCTGACCGGCTCAAGTTCGCCACCGTAAACGATGGCCGGAATAACGCCAGCGTGACGCAGGCGGCGGCTCGCACCCTTCCCCTCGTCTGCGCGGCGCTCGACCTTGATTTCATGAGTCTTTGCCATTGGATTTCACTACCTAGTTGGAACACCGCCTCGCGGCGATGAAGCGTCTCCCCCGCGACCAGGAGAGACGGATTGCGGCACCCGGACATCCGGATGCCGAAGAACTTGTCAGTCGACGTAGAGCGAGCTGACCGACTCGCCGAAGGCGATGCGGCGGATGGTCTCGGCCAGCAGTTCGGCCACGCTCAGCTGGCGAATCTTGGGGCACGTGCGTGCGGCCGCGCTCAGCGGGATCGTGTCGGTGACCACCAGCTCGTCGAGCTGCGAATTGTTGATATTGTCCACCGCCGGGCCGGACAGCACCGGGTGTGTGATGTAGGCCACGACCTTGAGCGCACCGCGCTGCTTGAGTGCAGCAGCAGCCGCGCACAGGGTGCCGGCGGTATCGACCAGGTCGTCCACCAGCACGCAGGTCTTGCCCTGCACGTCACCGATGATGTTCATCACCGTGGCGACGTTGGCACGCGGGCGACGCTTGTCGATGATGGCCAGGTCCGCATCGTCCAGGCGCTTGGCGACAGCGCGCGCGCGCACCACACCACCCACGTCCGGCGAGACCACGATCAGGTTGTCGGTGCCGTAGGCGCGCCAGATGTCGGCCAGCAACAGCGGCGAGGCGTACACGTTGTCGACCGGCACATCGAAGAAGCCCTGGATCTGGTCGGCATGCAGGTCAACCGTCAACACACGGTCGGCCTCCATCGCGCAGATCATCTTGGCGGCGACCTTGGCGGTGATCGGCACGCGCGAGGAGCGCATGCGGCGGTCCTGGCGCGAGTACCCGAAATACGGGATCACCGCGGTGACGGACGCGGCGCTGGCGCGCTTGAGCGCGTCGATCAGCACCAGCAGTTCCATCAGGTTCTCGGCGCTGGGCGCGCAGGTCGGCTGGATGACGAACACTTCCTGCCGGCGCACGCTTTCTTCGATCTCGACCTGCACTTCACCGTCGGAGAAGCGCGTGACCAGCGCCTTGCCCATGCGCACGCCCAGCTCCTTGCAGATGCTTTGGGCAAGCGGTTTATTGGCATTGCCGGAGAACACCAGCAGATTACGTTGGTCTTGCATGAGATCTCTCGGGCGGCGGCAAAGAGCGTGCGGGTCGATGGCGGAGCGGGACAACGGCGCGCCAAGCCAGGCTTTTTTGAATCCGCACATGCTTTCCCTCACTCCCGCATGAAGATGCGCGGGCGATTGCAGAGGGATCTGCAGGTACGGCGCGTGCAGAGGGATCTGCATAAATTCTCAACAACTGGCAGGGGCGGTAGGATTCGAACCTACGAATGCCAGGATCAAAACCTGGTGCCTTGGGCCTCTTGGCGACGCCCCTGCATCAAACTTGTATCGCGTCCAGTGCGTCGAGCAATGGCGAGTGCGCTGCACCCTCCACGACCCACGCCCGCAGGTTGTCCGGCAACTGCGCCATGGCCTGCTCTGCAGCAGCGCGCGTGACGAATTCGACGAAACAACCGCTCCCCGACCCTGTCAAACGTGGCGTTCCGATCCTGGAAAGCGCCTGGAACACGGCCTCGATGGCAGGTTCCCGGCGCCGCAGGACCGGCTCGAACGCATTGTCGAGCAGAGAACCGGAAGCGAAGTCCGCTATTTTCGCGGGCGCAGCATCCCGCGTCAATTCCTGTGATTGAAACAGGACCGGCGTGGGCACGTGAATACCGGGGTCGACCAGCACGTAGGCCGCCTGCGGCAGGCTGATCGGGGTCAATTTTTCGCCCACACCTTCGGCCCAGGCGTTGTGCCCACGCACGAATACCGGCACATCGGCGCCTAGGCGCAGGCCCAGTTCGGCCAGGGTGTCGACCGGCAAGCCCAGGCACCACAAGGCATTCAGGGCCACCAGCACGGTGGCGGCATCCGAGGAGCCGCCACCGAAGCCACCGCCGGCGGGGATGCGCTTGTCGACCCGCAGCTCGGCCCCGAGCACGGTGCCGGCATGAATTTGTAGCGCGCGCGCCGCACGCACCATGAGATCGTCGTCTTCGGCGACGCCCGGCAGGCTGGCGCCAATGCGCTGAATCCGGCCGTCGGTGCGCAAACGAACATGAACGGTGTCCCCCCAGTCGAGCAGGCGGAACACGGTCTGCAGCAGGTGATAGCCATCGGCGCGGCGCCCGATGATCTGCAGGAACATGTTGAGCTTGGCCGGTGCAGGCCAGGCCGACCAGGCAGGGTCCGACGCAGACATCAGGGCGAGAGCGTCCATAGGTCGACCAGCAGGCGCACCTTGGCGTCACCGTTACGCGCTTCGATCCGACGCGGCAGTTCGGGCTGGGCCGCGTTAGCAGGCGTCCATTCGAGGAAATCGATGGTCCAGCCGTCCTGCTGCACGGTGCGCGGCCGGCCGTGTTCGTCCAGGTCCACGCGCGCGGCGCTGGCGTCGGCGATGCGCAGGGCGCGCACCCAGTCGGGCATCTGATTGACCGGAATGGTCCAGCCGGTGGCCTCCAGCAACACCTGCTCCGCATCGGCGCCAGCGCGCGGCCCGCCGTCCAGGCCTTCCAGGCGACCTGCGCCCGTGGTGGTGTCGCCGGTCAGCACCCAGCTCTGCCGGGTCACCGGCGCACTCAATTGCACGTGGTAGCGCGGGCCATCCTGCTGCCAATCGAGACGGCCACTGCCGCCATCGCGGCCCTTGCTGATCGCCACCCGGCCCTGGAACGACCACGCCGGATGTGCCTGCAGCCACGCCTGGCGAGCGGTTTCAGCCTGCTGTGCGGATTCGCTTACCTGCCCGACCACCGCCGGCGCCGCACCGCCCTGCCCGCGCGGCACGCTGACGCACCCCGACAGGCCGGCCAGCGCCAGCCCGGTGAGGGCCAGCGTCCTGATCACCTGACTCATAGACCGAACTTCTCCACCGCACGCTGCAGCGCGCGGTTGTCCGGGTCGAGCCGGCGTGCTTCGTCGAAGTAGCGCCGCGCCTCGTCCTGCTTGCCGCTGACCCACAGCACTTCACCCACGTGCGCGGCGATTTCCGGATCCTTGACCAGGGCCCAGGCGCGACGCAGCTGCACCAGCGCTTCCTTGGTGCGGCCCATGCGGTAGAGCACCCAGCCGTAGCTGTCGACGATGGCCGGGTTGTCCGGCGCGGCCGTGCGCGCGCGATCGATCAGCGCCAGCGCTTCCTTGTAGCGGGTGGTGCGGTCGGCCAGGGTGTAGCCGAGCGCATTCAGGGCGGCGACGTTTTCCGGCTCGGCAACCAGGATCTTGCGCAGATCGGCCTCGGCACGCGGCACATCGTCACGGCGTTCCCAGGCCAGGCCACGCGCGTACAGCAACGCACCGTCGTCCGGATAGGCCGCCAGCCCGCGGGCAAAGGCGTCCAGTTCGCCCGGTGCATCGTCGGCGCGCTGGTGCAGCTCGGCCTCCAGCACGTAGGCGTCGCGACGGGCGTCGTCGTCGGCACTGGCATCGCTCTGCAAGGCACGGGCTTCCTTGAGCGCTTCGGGCTTGCGGCCAAGTTCGTACAAGGCGCTGGCCGCGCGCAGGCGCGCTTCGCTCAGCTGCGGGCCACCGGGAACGCCGCGGTACCACTCCACTGCCTCGTCGTAGCGCTTGAGGAATTCGGCGATCTTGCCCAGCAACAGGCGGCGGTCCGGATCGGGCTTGGTGGCGTTGCCCTTGAGCTCGTCGTACAGCGCGGCCAGCGCCGTGTTGTCCTTCTCTTTGGCCAGCATCGAGGCACGCAGCCCGTAGGTCTGGGTGTCTTGCGGGCCGGTGGACAGCACCCGTGCCGCCGCTTCGGTCTGGCCCATCGCGTCATAGGCGAACGCCAGCGCGCCGCGCAGCTCGGAGTCCTTCACCGCCTGCGGCTCGACATTCTTCAGCAGCGCCAGCGCGTCGTCGTTCTTGCCTTCCTGCTGCAACTGAGTGGCGTGCAGCAAGGCCACGCGCGGCTCTTCGGGGAAACGGCGCACCACTTCGTCGACGATGCGCTTGGCCAGCGCCGGGCGCTCCATCCGCAGCGCGAGCCGGCCGAACTCCTGCCAGGCCTCGATCTGATTGGGAATGGCGCCAGCCTTGACCAGGTCCTCGAGCACATCGGCCGAAGCGTCAGGCTCGCGTCCGCCGTTGGCCAGGGCGATCAGCGCGAAGCGCCAGCCGCGCGGGTCGGTTTCCTTGAGCAAGCCAAGCAAGTCGCGGCGTGCGGTGCGCAGATCGTTGCGGCGCAAGGCCAGCGAGGCTTCAGTGCTGCGCATTGCCAGCGACGACGGCGCACGGGCACGCCACAGGGCCAGGGCCTCGATGGCGCGTGCGTCATCGTTGGCCAGCATGGCGATGCGGGCGGCCCGCTCGGCCAGCCCGGCGTCGCCCGCTTCGGCCTTGGCGCCATCCAGGTAAGCGCGCGCTGCTTCGTCCAACTGCCCGGCCTGCAAGGCGAATTCGCCTGCCAGGACCGGCTCCAGCGAGGCGCTGCCGGCAGTGGCTGCCGGGGGGGCGGGCGGTGCTTTTTTCGGTGCTGCGATGGCGCTGGTCGACACTGTGGCCAGCAAAAGAACACTCAGGATGCGAATCGGTACAGGCATCGGGGGCAACCGGGCCGTAAAATGGGGCCCTGAATGGCCAGCAGCTTATCGCAAGCAACTGAACAATGACGTTGTGGGTGCTCGGACTGAATCACCAGACCGCACCCGTGGACCTGCGCGAACGCGCGGCGTTCGCGGGTGACGCGTTGCCGCGCGCGCTCGATTCGTTGCGCACCCTGCCTCAGGTGCGCGAGGCCGCGCTGCTGTCCACCTGCAACCGCACCGAGCTGTATGCGATGGCCGACGACCCGCAGACGCTGGTGGCCTGGCTGGACACGCACGCGCCCGGGCTGAGCGGCTATCTGTACCGGCACCACGACGCCGAGGCGGTGCGCCACCTGTTCCGCGTGGCCACCGGGCTGGACTCGATGGTGCTCGGCGAGCCGCAGATCCTGGGCCAGGTGAAGGACGCCTGGGCGGTGGCACGCGCGCACGGCGCGCTGGGCAGTGGCCTGGACCGGCTGTTCCAGCAGACTTTTTCGGTGGCCAAGCGCGCGCGCACCGACACCCGTGTGGGTGCCAACCCGGTGTCGGTGGCATCCACCGCGGTGCGGCTGGCGCAGGAATCGTTCGCACGCCTGAATGAATCGACGGTGCTGCTGGTGGGCGCCGGCGAGACCATCGAACTGGCGGCCAAGCATCTGAGCGAAGGCCGCGTGCGGCGGCTGCTGATCGCCAATCGCACCCTGGCCCACGCGCAGACGCTGGCGACCCAGCATGGCGGCGTGGCGCTGCCGCTGACCGAGCTGGATCGCCACCTGGCCGAGGCCGACGTGGTGTTTTCCGCCACCGCCGCGCGCGAGCCGGTGGTGACCCGGGTGCAGGTGGAACAGGCGCTGCGCACGCGCAAGCGCAAGCCGATGCTGCTGTTCGACCTGGCGGTGCCGCGCGACATCGAGGCCTCGGTGGCCGAGCTGAGCGACGCCTACCTGTACACGGTGGACGACCTGGAACGCGCGGTGGAAGACAACCGCCGCAGCCGCCGCGAGGCGGCCGACCAGGCCGAAGCCATCATCGACCTGCAGGTCGCGCGCTATGTGGAAACGCTGCAGGCCAATGAGCGCCAGGCGCCGCTGAAGCGGCTGCGTGCCTTCGGCGACAGTACCCGCGACGAACTGCTGGCCAAGGCGCGGCAGCAATTGAACAACGGCAAGCCGGCCGATGAAGTGCTGGAACAGTTGGCGCATGCGCTGACCAACCGCCTGCTGCATCCGCCAACCGCCGCACTGCGCGATGCCGCGCTCAACAACGACCTCGACCTGACCAGCGCGGCCGACCGGCTGTTTCCCGAGAAACCCGGTTACCGCCATCCCCCTGTAGCTACCCCGATCGTGAGGACTGATGACGCCGACCCTGCGCCGTAAGCTCGAAGCGCTGGCCGAGCGCCGCGAAGAACTGCAACACCTGCTCTCCGATCCGGAGGTGGTCAGCAACAACGACAAGTTCCGCAGCCTGTCGCGCGAACTGTCGCAGCTGGAACCGGTGGCGCTGGCCATGCAGGAAGAGGCGCGCGCCAAAGCCGATCTGAGCGCGGCAGAGGCGATGCGCAACGATCCGGAAATGCGCGAGTTGGCTGAGGAAGAAATCCTCGCCGCACAGGCACGCCTGGACGAACTGGACGCGCAACTGGCGCTGTTGCTGGTGCCGCGCGACCCGCGCGATGAAGGCAACCTGTTCCTGGAAGTGCGTGCCGGCACCGGCGGCGACGAAGCGGCGATCTTCGCCGGCGATCTGTTCCGCATGTACGCGCGCTACGCCGAGCGCCAGGGCTGGAAGGTGGAGATCGAATCCGACAGCCCCGGCGAGCACGGCGGCTACAAGGAAGTGGTGGCGCGGGTGGTCGGGCGCGGCGCGTATTCGCGGCTGAAATTCGAGTCTGGCACCCACCGCGTGCAACGCGTGCCGGCCACCGAATCGCAGGGCCGCATCCACACCTCGGCCGCGACCGTGGCGATCATCCCCGAAGCCGATGACGTGGAAGAGATCGTGATCAATCCGGCCGACCTGAAAGTGGATACGTTCCGCTCGTCCGGCGCCGGCGGGCAGCATGTCAACAAGACCGAATCGGCGATCCGCATCACCCACGTGCCCAGCGGCGTGGTGGTGGAATGCCAGACCGAACGCAGCCAGCACGCCAACCGCGACAAGGCCATGAAGCGCCTGAAGGCGCAATTGGTGGAAGCAGAACGCAGCAAGGCCGCCGCCGCCGAGGCGCAGACGCGCAAGTTGCAGGTAGGCAGCGGCGACCGCAGCCAACGCATCCGCACCTACAGCTTTCCGCAGGGCCGCATTACCGACCACCGCGTCGAAGGGCTGACCTTGTACGACCTGCCCAACATCATCGAAGGCGATCTGGATGCCTTGATCGCCCGCTTGCTGCACGAGCATCAGGCCGACGAACTGGCGCGACTGAGCGAGGGCACGTGACCGCCGACGGCCCGCGCGAGCTGTTGCAGCTGCGCGCGGCCGTGCGCCATCGCCCGCAGGACTTCGTGGCCTGGCTGATGCTGGCCGACGCGGAGCTGGGCATGGGCGACACAACTGCCGGCGAGATGGCGGTACAGCGCGGCCTCGCGCTGCACCCTGGCCATCCGGAGGCGGTGGCGCGGCTGGGCCGCGTACGCTGGACGCAACAGCGCCATGCCGAGGCCGCCGTCCTGCTGCAGCAAGCCTCCGATGCTGCTCCAGAACACCCCGGTATCGCGTTGTGGCTTGGGCATGCGCTGGAAGATGCCGGCCAGGCCGAAGCCGCTGCCGCCGCTTACACGCGTGCGCATCAGTTGTTGCCGGAGGAGCCGTACATCACCGCGCAACTGCTCAACTGGCGGCGCCGGCTGTGTGACTGGCGCGCGCTGGATGTGCTGTCCGCGCAGGTGCGCGCCGCCGTGGCGCAGGGCGTTGGCGCGGTGGAGCCGTTCGCGTTCCTCAGCGAAGATGCCAGCGCCGCCGAGCAACTGGCCTGTGCGCGCACGCGTGCGCAGGCGATCGCCGCCAGCGTGCGGCCGCTTGCGCCCACGCGCGTACGCAGCAAGGGCCCGCTGCGAGTGGGCTTCGTCTCCAATGGCTTTGGCGCGCATCCCACCGGCTTGCTGACCGTAGCCTTGTTCGAAGCGCTGCAGCGGCGCCAGCCGGACCTGCAGATGCATCTGTTTGCGACAAGCGGTGACGATGGCAGCACGCTGCGGACGCGGCTGGCGCAGGCCAGTACCTTGCACGACGTCACCGCACTCGGGCATCTGGCCACCGCGCAGCACATCCGCCACCACGGCATCGATCTGTTGTTCGACCTGCGTGGCTGGGGCGGCGGCGGGCGCCCGGAAGTGTTCGCGTTGCGCCCGGCACCGGTGCAGGTCAACTGGCTGGCGTATCCGGGCACCTCCGGCGCGCCGTGGATGGATTACGTGCTGGGCGATGCGTTCGCGCTGCCGCCGTCGCTGGAGCCGTTCTACAGCGAGCACGTGTTGCGCTTGCAAGGTGCATTTCAGCCGTCGGACACCTCGCGCGTAGTTGCCGAACCGCCTTCGCGTACGCAGTGCGGCTTGCCCGCGCAGGGCGTGGTGCTGTGCTGCTTCAACAACAGCTACAAACTCAACCCGCGCAGCATGGCGCGCATGCTGGCCGTGCTGCGCGCAGTGCCTGATAGCGTGCTGTGGCTGCTGTCCGGGCCGGGCGAGGCCGATGCGCGTCTGCGTGCATTCGCACACGCGCAAGGCGTTGACGCGCAGCGCCTGGTGTTCATGCCGAAGTTGCCGCATCCACAGTACCTGGCGCGCTACCGGCATGCGGATCTGTTCTTGGATACGCATCCGTACAACGCGCATACCACTGCATCGGACGCGCTATGGGTGGGTTGCCCGGTATTGACGACGCCTGGGGAGACGTTTGCCGCGCGGGTCGCTGGCAGCTTGAATCATCATCTTGGGTTGGATGAGATGAATGTGGTGGACGACGCCGCGTTTGTTGCCAAGGCGGTGGCGTTGGCGAGTGATCCGGCGGCGTTGATGGCGTTGCGTGCGCGGGTGGATATACTGCGCCGTGCGTCCGGGGTGTTTCATATGGACGGGTTTGCGGATGATTTTGGTGCGTTTTCGCAGGCACTCGCGCGACGTCATGGTTGGCTGGGAATCTAGCGCTGACTTTTTGCTTTCAGAATAGATGGCTGTCTTCCGCCGTACCCTCACCCCACCCCCGCTCCACACCCCGGCCCGCGCTTGCGGCGCGGGCGCTCCAAGCCACGCGCGCGCATGGCGCGCAAGCTGTGCCTCCTCGCCCCAACGGGAGAGGGGCTCCAGACAACTTCCTCACTATCGCGTTCAAACTCCTCGAAGTCACCGTAATGAAGTGCCGAGGCGGCAGCGTGGCCGGGGATTGGCGTAGAGCGGCACAGGGATGTGCCGCGGCGGCGAGTCAGACAGGATGTCTGACCGAGCCGAGGAGCCGATCCCCGGCCGCGCTGCCGCCCCCTCACCGAAGCTAGTACGGACAGGCATCTTGCTTCGCCGTACCCTCACCCCAGTCCCTCTTCCGGAGGGAGAGGGGCGTCCAACCTTGCGGCGAGGGCGCTCGGCGGCACGCACACCAGTGGCGCGCAAGCTGTGCCTTCTCCCCCCAAGGGAGAGCGGCTTATCGATTTGCCACGAGCTGTCAGTTGCTAATTGCCAGTATCAGCGGACCCTCGACTGCGACTGACGTTGTGCGGCTTCACGCCGTGGTGCTGTACCCGGCCGTCCAGGCTCGCTAGGCTGGCGTCATGCCTTCCAATCTCGACTTCATTCCCTTGCACCTGTGCGTACTGACGGTGTCCGACAGCCGCACCCTGGCCGATGACCGCTCCGGCGATTATCTGGTCGACGCGCTCACCCACGAGGGCCACGTGCTGCATGCGCGTGCGTTGTGCCCGGACGATCGCTATTGCATGCGTGCAATTGTCTCCGCCTGGATCGCCGATGCGCAGGTGGACGGCATCCTGGTGACCGGTGGCACCGGCTTCACCGGGCGCGATTCCACGCCCGAGGCGATCACCCCGCTGCTGGACAAGCTGATGCCGGGCTTTGGCGAGATGTTCCGCGCCATCAGCGTTGCGGAAATCGGCACCTCGTCGCTGCAGTCACGCGCGTTTGCCGGCCTGGCCAACCACAGCTTCGTGTTCTGCCTGCCCGGTTCCACTTCGGCCTGCCGCACCGCGTGGGAACAGATCGTGCGTGCGCAGCTGGATGCGCGCACCAAGCCCTGCAACCTGGCGACACTGCGTCCACGGCTGAGCGAATAGCCTGCGCGCTCCATCGCTGGCGGAACGCGCATGTCGCACCTCAAACGCAAGGCCTACAAGAAACTGCTGGAACCGCTGCAGCTGGAGCTGGTCGGCATGGCACGCTGGCTGCAGCACACCAACCAGCGCGCGCTGGTGCTGGTGGAAGGCCGCGACACCGCCGGCAAGGGTGGCGTGATTCAAACCATCGCCAGCCATCTCAATCCGCGCCAATGCCGCGTGGTGGCGTTGCCCAAGCCGAGCGATCGCGAAAGCACGCAGTGGTATTTCCAGCGTTACGTAACGCATTTGCCGGCGGCCGGCGAGTTGGTGCTGATGGATCGCAGCTGGTACAACCGCGCCGGCGTGGAGCGCGTGATGGGCTATTGCACCGACGCGCAGTACCAGGCGTTTCTGGAGCAGGCACCGCGCTTCGAACAATTGCTGGTCGACGACGGCATCCTGCTGTTCAAGTACTGGCTATGCGTGGATCAGGCCGAGCAGGAGGAACGCTTTGCCGAGCGCCACGCAGATCCGCTCAAGGGCTGGAAGCTGTCGCCGGTGGACCTGCAATCACGCGCCAAGTACGACGACTACACCGCCGCGCGCGAACGCATGCTGCAGGCCACCCACACTGCGCAAGCGCCGTGGACGCTGGTGGATTTCAATGACCAGAAGCGCGGGCGGCTGAGCCTGATCCGTGATCTGCTGGACCGGCTGCCGGATACCTCGGTGCCGCAGGAGCTGCTGCCGCTGCCGCCACTGGACGGCAAGCTGCACAAGGAGCACTACGGCGTGCTGACCCCGATCGACGATTACGCCGGCCAGTCCTGAGAGACTTCGTCGCTGGCGGCGGTGGCGCGCGGCAGCGGATGCACGCCCGCCTGGCCTTCGACCTGCTCGGCCTGCACCACCAACTGGCTCAGGCGCTGGGCGAACAACTGCATGAAGCCGCGGTGCAACGGGCGCATGGCCTCGATGTAGTCGACATCGTCGGTCTGCGGCCCGAGCGGGCTGCAGGACGCCAACAGCACTTCGTCCAGGCGCAGCGCGGTGTCGGGCAGGCGCACCGTGGCCGCGCGGCGTAGCCAGTCGCGCATGCCCTGGCGGTATTCGGCGGCCAGGATGTAGGCCACTTCCACCTGGTCCAGGTCCACATCCGGGTTCCAGGCGAGCACCTGGATCACCTGCGAGCGCTCGTCCAGCACGCGGCTTTCGGCGATCAGGGCATGCAACTGCTGCAACAGCTGCCATTGCGCGAGCGCACCGTCGCGCTGCGGCGATGGCATGGCCTCGATGGCCAGCACCAGGCGGCGGGCGAACAGGGCCGGTACGTCGGCCAGCACCAGCGGGCCGGCGTCGGCGCCCAACAACAGACGTTCGGTCCGCAGCGCGGCGGTGTCGGGCAGATAGCCGTCCTGCAGCGGGCGCATCACGCCGTGATCGAGCAGCGACAGCACCACATCCAGCCAATAACGGCGTTCCTGCTGCTGCGCGCGGTTGGCGCTGGCGTTTTGCCAGGCGGGGCGCAGTTCGTCCAGGCGCGCGATGCAGGCCTGGCTGTCCAGCGCATCCCACGGCGCGCGGGTGGCGTTGTTCGGATCGAAGGCGTCGACGTTTAGCATGCCGCCGCCAAAGCGGTGCCAGGCGGCGCCACGCAGCGCGTTCGCCGGATCAGGCTTGGCCGGGGCGAGTGGTGCTGCCGTGGCTGGCCGCAACAGCGCGGCGTAGGCATCGGCCCAGGAATCGGGAAGACGTGCAGACAACGGATAGCTGGCCGACGGCTCGCCCAGCCCGCGCCGCGCCAGGCGCAGGCTCCACAGCACCGCACCCAGCACGATGCCGGCGAAGACCCACGCCAGCAGCCAGCTGGCGGCGGCCTGCTCGGGGCGCAACACCCGCGTGGCTGGGTGCAGGAACAACAGCCAGCCGCTGCCCAGCAGCGCGCCCAGATACAGCCACGGCGCCAGCTGCGCCGATGCACTGCGAGGTTCGGGCAGGTCGCGCCCACTGTTCTGGTCTTGAGATGGAGCTGCCATACATTTCCCCTGCACGCCTGATCGCGTGGACATCCAGGTTATCGGCGAGGAAACGCAAGTCTGTTGCCCTGCTCAGGCAACTTTTGGCTAGCCGGTTACAAATGCTTCAGTCGTCGGAATCGCGCACGGCGTGCGCGTGACAGACGCGACCTTGCTCGCTGGCGAGCCCTGCCAGAGCCAGTGTTCGAGTGCCTCCAATGCTGCAGCGGAACCGGCGGCGACAACTTCCACGCTGCCGTCCGCCTGGTTGCGCGCATGTCCGCGCAGTTGCAGCGCCAGCGCCCGCTCGCGCGTGGAGGCGCGGAAGAACACGCCCTGCACGACGCCGGTGACGATGAAGCGTGCCGCCTGCATCAGCCGGCCTTGCCGGTAATGCCCACTGCGGTCTCGATGTCGCGCGCGGTGACCGGGCCGAGGAACTGCTTGGCCACCTTGCCATCGGGGCCGATCAGGTAGGTCATCGGCAGCCCGCGCGGGGTGGCGAAGTCCTGCGGCGGCTGGTACGGGTCCAGGATGGCCACCGGATACGACACCGGGTGATCCTTGAGGAAGGACTGCATGTCGGCGGTGGTGATGTCCTCGTAGGCCAGGCCGACCACTTCGATGGAGTCGCGCATGGTGTGCAGCGCCGACAGCTCGGGCATTTCCTTCAGGCACGGCGCACACCAGGTGGCCCAGAAGTTCACCACCACCCACTTGCCGCGGTGCGCGGCCAGGTCGTAGGTCTCGCCGGACACGGTGGGCAGCGACAGAGTCGGCATCTCGGCAGTTTTCTGCACCACCGAACTAGTGGTGGACGCAGCGGCCGGGTCAGTGCCGGCCGGCGGGGTCGCCGGCGCCTGGTCGGCGGGCGTGGGCGCCGGTGACGCCGTGGTCGATGCGCCCTCGCCGGTGGGCTTGCAGGCGGTGAGCAGGACCAACGGCAACAGCAGCGCGCAGGCGCCGCGCATCAACGAACGCAGGGTCATGGAGGGTCTCCCGGAAGGTGGGTATAGAGGTCGCCGACCGGCTGCGCCAGCACACTGCGCAGCGGTTGACGCAATTGTTCCAGCGCGGCGGCGGCGGCCTGGCCATAGGGGTCGTCGCGGCACGGCAAAGGGCGGTCTTCGACCGGCACCCGCAGCTGGCAGCTTTCGTACAGCTCGGCCAGCGGCACCACGTCCAGGTCGCGCGCCAGCAGCCAGTTGCCGCGCTCGTCACGGCGCAGCAGGCGGATACGTTTGAGCTCGCACAGCAGCTCCTGCATCAAGGTGTCGGTGAGCATGGGCTCCAGCGCCAGGATGCGGTCTTCGTCCAGCCCGTTGCCGTGCAGGCGGGCCTGGCGGAAGCGCCCGAGCAGGCGCAGCAGGCCGTAGATCTCGAATCCCGGCGGCAGCCGCATGGCTTCGGGCTGGTAGCGGAACGCCGACATCGACGACGCCAGCGACGCGCCCAGCAACACCGACACCCAGCTCAGGTAGATCCACAGCAGCAGGATCGGCAGCGCCGACAATGCGCCATAGATGCGCTGATAGGTCTGGAAATTGCCCAGGTAAAAGCCGAAGCCCCACTTGACGATTTCCATCAGGATCACCGCCAGCAGCGCGCCCGGCAGGGCATGCCGCAGCCGCACCGCATGCTGCGGCACCACGCGGTAGATCAGCACGATGCAGACGAACTCCACCGCCATCGGTGCCAGCCGCCAGGCGAATTCGGCCAGCCATTGGCCTTCGGTGGTGCGGAACAGCGGCAGCGCGAACACATACGCAGCCATGGCCATCGACGCGGCCGCCAGCATCGTGCCCAGCGTCAGCACCGTCCAATAGATCAGAAAGCGCGTCACCTTGGGCCGGGCCGCGGCCACGCGCCAGATGCTGTTGAAGGTCTGCTCGATGCTGTGCAGGGTGATCAGCAACGAGGCTACCAGCGCCACCATGCCGGCCACGGTGAACTTGCCCAGATCCTCGAGCGACCGGTTGAGGTAGTTCTGCACCGAGCGCGCCGCGCCCGGCACGAAGTTATTGAAGATGAAGTCGGTGAGCGCGTCCTTCCACTCGTTGAATGCCGGAAACGCCGACAACACGCCAAACACCACGATCGCCAGCGGCACCAGCGCAAACACCGTGGTGTAGGCCAGCGACGCGGCCGCCTGGAACAGCCGGTCGTCCAGGAAACGGCGCCACAGAAAACGCCCGAAGCTGGCCGTGCGTGCACGGTCCCGCAGGCGTTCCTTCCACTGATGCATGGTGTTCACACGCGACATCGGGCAAGGGTAACCGAAGCGTCGTCATCGCGGCCTTGCCGCACCTGCGGCGTGCAGCCAGGCCACGCCATCGCCGATACTGCGGCCACCTCACACAGGCGGCAGATGCGCGATGACGGAAATTCTGGTGCTGTACTACAGCCGTGGCGGTTCGGTGGCGCGGCTGGCGCGGCAGATCGCGCGCGGCATTGGCGAAGTGCCCGGCATGAGCGCGCGGCTGCGCACGGTCCCGCCGGTGGCGGCGGTCACCCAGACCAGCGCCCCGCCGGTGCCCGACGAAGGCGCCCCGTATGTGGACGCTGCGGATCTGGCCGAATGCGCCGGCGTGCTGCTGGGCAGCCCGACGCGTTTCGGCAACATGGCCGCGCCGATGAAGCACTTCCTCGACAGCCTGGGCGCCGAATGGGCCAACGGCACCCTGGCCGGCAAACCGGCGGCCGTGTTCACCTCCACCGCCTCGATGCACGGCGGCCAGGAATCCACGCTGTTGTCGATGCACCTGCCGCTGCTGCACCACGGCTGCCTGATCGTCGGCATCCCGTTTACCGAAACAGCCCTCAGCCACACCACCAGCGGCGGCACGCCGTATGGCGCCAGCCATGTCTCCGGTGCGGGTGGCGACCCGCAGCCCAGCGACGAGGAAGCCGTGCTGGCACGCGCCCTGGGCCGGCGCGTGGCCGATATCGCCCGGCGGCTGGCAACCCCGTGAGCCGGCGCGCCGCGCACTGGCTGCTCACCGCCGCCTTGCTGGCCCTGTCGGCGTTGTTCGTGGTGTGGTTTCACGATGACCGCCATCGCGTCGCCGCGTTGCTGGTGTTCGCGCTGCCGCCGCTGCTGATGGCCATGGGCGCCGTGCGCAGCGCGCGTGCGCGCTTCTGGGCCGGCGTGTTTGCGCTGGGCTGGTTCAGCCACGGCATCATGGCCGCCTGGAGCGCGCCCGGCGTGCGTGGGCTGGCCTGGCTGGAATTGCTGCTGGCCCTGCTGGTGGTGGCGCTGGTCAGCGGCCATGGCGTAGCCGCGCGGTTCGGCAAGCGCCGCGCTCCGCGCTAACGCGGGTTGCGCAGGCGGCCAGTGGGGCGGACGAACTGCCCGCTCCACTGGCCGTGGACTCACACCGTCACGGCGAGGTCATTGCCGTGGGCAGCGCACTCAATTGCCTGCCACCTTCACCGCAGCGCCCGCCTGCCTGCCTGTTACTGCCCCACCAGCGTGGCGATGCTCTGCGGGTCGATATACAGCGAGGTCTTGCCGCCGCTCACCGTGTACGCACCGGCATAGCCGGCGTTGAGGCTGGATGAGGTGGTGTATTTGACGAACTGCGTGGCAGCGCCGGCCGGCACGGTCAGATCCAGTCGCTGGTGGGCGGTGCCGGTGTTGACCGCCACCACCACGATCTTGTTGTCCGGCGTGCGGTACGCCGTGGTGGACACGTCCGCATACGGGTGCTCGGTGGCACCGATCCGGATCGAGCCTGGCCGCACAAACCGCGCGAACTGCGACATCACATACCCGCGCTTGCTGACCGAACCACCTTCGCTGATCAACCCGTAACTGCGGCGGATGTACCACCAGATGTAGGCGTTGTAGTTGGCGACCATGCTCTGATGCAGCTCGCTCGCAACGCCCAACGCCGACGGCCACGCATTGCCATCGCTGGTGTCGGTGTAGTGCTCGGTCATCCAGACCTGCTTGCCCTTGCTGCGCGCCAGTGCGTAATCCTTTGGCTGCGCGCCGTACAGATGCCCGGCGACGATGGACGTGGCCTGGCTGGCCTTGGCGTTGTTGAGCACCGGGTCGGTGATGGAAAAGGTGAAGCCAACCGATTCGCCCACGATCACCTTCAATGCGCCGAACTTCCCACCTTCCGCGTTGAGATAGTTGACGAAGTCGCTGCCATTCCAGTCTGCGGATTCATAGTCTGGATGCCAATCCGGCTCGTTCTGCAGCGAGATCGCGTACAGCGGCGCATTGCGCGCCGAGAGGTGGTTGGCGAAATCCAGCAGATGCGTGGTGTAGGCGGCGTACGAGGTGGACAACAACTGCCGCCCTTGACCAGGCTTTTGTTGGACTTCATGTACGCCGGCGGCGACCACGGCGTGGCGAACAATATGCCACCCAGCGCGCGCACGCGCGCGGCGGTGGGAACCTGCAGGCTCCAGCCACTGCTGGAGGGGTCGATGCGCATGCGCAGGATCGACAGGCCGATCTGTCCGTTGCCGCTGCCATAGGCAAGGTCCACCTGCGCGGGGGTCAGATCGTTGATCCATCCCGCACCATTCATCCCGCCGAATCCGCGCACCGTCTGGTACGCCTGGTTCGGGTTGACCGTGACAGTTTGCGCAGCGGCAGTGGCGGTAAGGCACAACCCTATCAACGGCACTACGGCACGCAGCAACACGGAAGGCTTCATGCGTCATCTCCCAAATTGAACGAAGGCGCCAACCCAACGCATCGACGACCGTGCGCGCACAGGCAGCCGTTGCACAGCGCGTTGGCATTGCTGCCTCGCACGGCCGCGCAACAAAGCGATCGCGACCAGTGAAACGGCGTGTGGAGTGTGCGCGTGGCCGATGACACTTGAATGGGCATGGCATCCCAGAACGCGGCGCTGTCATGCAGCGAACGGATGGCGCAGGAAGGAGTGCGTGCGGTGACGCACGCGCCCGCGTCACCGCTGCGGCAGTGCACCACACCTCACCCTGCGGCGTCATACATCGGAATGCGCCCTGCCCGGCCATCGCCTGCACCGCTGGCGCCAGCGCCGTATCATGGCGGCCCTCGCGCGGCCTTGCACCGCGCCGGCCCTACAGGACCTGCAGCAATGGAAGACCTCCTGATCGTCACCACCGGTGGCACGATCGACAAGATCTACTTCGACGACAAATCGGACTACCAGATCGGCGACCCGCAGATCGGCCAGATCCTCAAGGAACTGGGCGTGACCTTCCGCTTCACGGTCATCCCGATCATCCGCAAGGATTCGTTGCACATCACCCAGGAAGACCGCGAGCTGATCCGCGCCACCATCCAGGCGCAGCCCGCCCGGCAGGTGCTGATCACCCACGGCACCGATTCGATGGTGGAAACCGGCAAGGTGCTGCAGTCGATCGCCGACAAGACCATCGTGATGACCGGCGCACTCAATCCGGCGCGCTTTCGCGGCTCCGATGCCGAGTTCAACATCGGCTGCGCGGTCGGGGCCGTCCAGACGCTGCCGGCCGGCGTCTACATCGCCATGAACGGACGGATCTGGAACCCGGAAACGGTGCGCAAGAACGTGGCGGCCAACCGGTTCGAACCGGTCTAAACGATGAGCAAGGCCACCCGCGCAACCCGTGCACTGGATGCGGCCGGCGTGGCCTATGTGCTGCATCCTTATCCGTACCAGGCCGATGCCGATGCAAAGGGCCTGCAAGCCGCACAGGCGCTGCAACTGCCGCCGCACCAGGTGCTCAAGACCCTGATGACCTGGGTGGACGAGCACGCGATCTGCGTGGTGATCCCGTGCGACCGCCGGTTGTCGTTGAAGATCCTTGCCAGCGCCTGCGGTGGCAAGTCCGCGCGCATGATGGAGGTGGCCGATGCCGAACGCCGCACCGGCTACAAGGTGGGTGGCATCAGCCCGCTCGGGCAGCAGCGGCCAGCGCCGGTGCTGATCGAATCCAGCGTGCTCGACGCACCTGCGCTGTGGATCAACGCCGGCCAGCGCGGCTTGCTGTTGGAACTGGCCGGCGCCGAGATTGTGCACGTCCTCGGCGCGCGCGCTTACCCGCTCTGCGAGTGAGCCCGCCACGCCCGCAATAATGCAGGCAAGCCAGCCTTGCGTCCGCCATACATAGAAACGCGCTGGCACCTTGCCTGAGGCGCCAGCGCGTCACTGCCTAGCACGGCCAGGCGGCTGCCCTGCTGTCAGTAAGTCGCCACCAGGTTGACAGCGGAGAACGCCAGCGTGGCTTTCAGTCGCACGTAATACGTGCCTGCTGCAGGTGCGGTCAGTGTGCAGGTTTCGGTGTTGCCGACCAGCATGCTGCGGCAGCCAAAGGCGGCGTCGGTGGGCAGTGCATTGGCGCGCAGTGACAGGTCGGCATTGCCGCTGCCGCCGCTGAGCGTGACCTTGAGCGAGCGCGTGCCAGCCGGCACCTTGACCTGGTAATACAGCGAATCGCCGATCGCCGCGCTCAGGCCAGTGCGTGCTGCATTACTAGTCAGCAGCGTGGCATTGATCACCGCCGCCACCGCGCCATCGGCATTGACCAGGCCCGCACCGCAGCCGGGAGCGCACGCCACCGGCAACGGGCGTGCACTGCTCTTCAGCAGCGCCTCCACCGTTGCCGGCGTCAGCGGGTTGAGTGCCACCGACTGCATCAACGCCACCACGCCGGCCACATGCGGCGCTGCCATCGAGGTGCCGCTATACACCGCGTAGGCCGGATTGGCTGGAATCGTGGTGCCGCTATTGAGCGTGGAAATGATCGCCTGGCCGGGCGCGGCGATGTCCACGCCCTTGCCGAAGTTGGAGAAGCTGGCCTTGGCGCCGGCCGAGGTGGTTGCCGCCACCGCAATCACGTTCGCGCAATTGGCCGGCATGCTGGTGGCCACATCCATATTGCTGTTGCCGGCCGCCACTACCACGGCGGTGCCGCGCGTGACCGCGCCGGTGATGGCATTGCCGATGATCGTCGAGCAGCTGCCGTAGCCGCCGAGCGACAGGTTGATCACTGTGGCGGGATTCGGATTGGCCGGTACCCCGGTCACCTTGCCGCCAGACGCCCACACGATGGCATCGGCAATATCGGACATGTAGCCACCGCATTTGCCGAGCACGCGCAACGGCAACAGCTTGGCATTGAAGGCAGTGCCGACCACCCCGGCCGCGTTGTTGCCAACTGCGGCAACGATGCCGGCGACATGGGTGCCATGCCAGCTGGAATTGGACGCCGACGCGCCCGCACCGCAAGCGTTGGCCGCGGACCAATCGCCCTGATCGGCGGCATTGTTGTCACGCCCGTTGCCGTCGCCTGCGACGGTGGGGTCGGTGATGAAGTCGTAGCCGGGCAACACGTTGGCGGCCAGGTCCGGATGCGCGGTGATGCCGGTATCGATCACCGCCACAACGATGCCCTTGCCGGTGGTGCGGTCCCAGGCCGGGCGGACATTGAGGCTGGCGGTGGTGGTTCCCATCGCCCACTGCTGTGGCAGGCCGGGGTCGTTGGGCGCCAGCAGCGGCCGCATCAGCACGTCCACTTCCACCCGCTTGACGGTCGGGTCGGCGGCAAGCCGGCGCATCAGGCTTTCCGAGTCGACCCGGTCCAGGCGCCGATCGGCCACCAGCAGCATCGGGCCGGCACTGAGCCGACGCATGGCCGACAAGCCCAGCGCGCGCCCTTGCCGCCTGGGGACGGCGCGGGCGATCTCGCCCCACGGAGCCGACAGCCCGGTCGCGCGGGTGCTGCCCACGCGGTCCTTGTAGCTGACGATGAAACGCTGGTGGCTCGAGCCCGATGCCAGGCCCTGCAGGTTGACCTCGCCGGCCGATACCTGAAACACACATGCCATCGCACACACACACGCCGCGTAGCGCACTGCGCCAACCGTTGACTGCCTCATGAATCGCCCTCCCCAGGACATCGGTACTCGGATGACGCGCAGCGCAGGGACTGCAATGCCGCGTCGGATGCGCGGGCATTGCATGACGCCGTTCCCACGTGACGAGGCTATCGGCGAACCCGAATGCCGCTGAAGCCAGGCAGCATCAGTCCACTCGTGTTCGTTCAGCTACCCCTGGCGCACGTCCCGGCCCATGCAGCGCGCGCACAAAAAAGCCCCGCCTGGGCGGGGCACAAGAGAGAGAGACAGGCACCGACAGCCGCGTCGGGAGCGCTCTGACAGACGCCGGCACTGTGGCCGGCGTCCGCTGGGGAAATACGCGTTACGGCGTCGCGTTACGGCGTCTGGCTGACCGCGCCGGCTGCGTTGACGATGCCGGCACCGCAACCGCCCGAACAGGCGCCCGGCAACGGCCGTGCAGTGTTCTTCAACAGCGTTTCCACCGCCGCCGGGGTCAACGGACGCGATGCTGCCGACTGCACCAGCGCGACCACGCCGGCCACGTGCGGCGCCGCCATCGAGGTGCCATTGTAGGACGCATAGCTGGCGCTCCCCGGGGTGGTGGTGCCGCTGTTGAGCGTGGACAGGATCGCCGAGCCCGGGCCGGAGATATCGATGGTGGTGCCGAAGTTGGAGAAGTTCGAACGCGCGCCGGCCGAGGTGATCGAGGCCACCGAGATCACGTTGGCGCAGCTGGCCGGGGTGAAATTGGCCACGTTGGCATTGCTGTTACCTGCCGCCACCACCACCGTGGTGCCGCGCGACACCGCGCCGTTGATGGCGTTCTGGTAGGTATTCGAGCAGGCGCCGTTGCCGCCGAGCGACATATTGATCACTTCGGCCGGGTTGGCATTGGCCGGCACGCCGCTGACGGTGCCCCCGGAAGCCCACACAATCGCATCGGCGATGTCCGAGGAGGAGCCGCCGCACAGGCCCAACGCGCGGATCGGCACGATGCGCGCATTGAACGCGGTGCCGGCCACGCCGGTGCTGTTGTTGGTGACCGCGGCAATCGTGCCGGCCACGTGCGTGCCATGCCAGCTGGAATTGGCCGCTGCCACGCCGGTACCGCACTGGTTGGCCGTGCGCCAGTCGCCCTGGTCGGCCGCGTTGCTGTCACGGCCGTTGTTGTCGCGCGCACGCGCCGCATCGCTGATGAAGTCGTAGCCGGGCAGCACGTTGGCGTTGAGGTCCGGATGGCTGGTGATGCCGGTGTCGATCACCGCGACCACCACGCCGGTGCCGGTGGCGGTGTCCCAGGCCGGGCGCACGTTGATGCCCGATGCGGTGGTGCCGAAGCCCCACTGCTCGGACAGACGCGTGTCGTTCGGGGTCAGCGTCGGGTACATGATCTGGTCGATTTCCACATATTCCACGCTCGGGTCGGCGGCGATGCGGCGCATCAGCGTCTCGGCTTCGGCGCGGTCCAGACTGCGGTCGGTCTTGAGCACTTCGGAGCCCAGCGCGGTGCGACGCACGTGGTTCAGGCCCAGCGCGCGGCCGGCGCGTGCCGGCACCGCAGTGGCCACCGAATTGAGCGAGGCGCGCATCGAGGTCGGGCTCACCGACGCACTGCTGCCGTCGCGGTATTTGACGATGAAGCGATCCAGCGTCGGCTGCGAATCCAGCCCGGACAGATTCACCTGCCCGGCGAAGGCCGGCACCGCCAGCAGCGAGGTCAGCGCGGACACACCCAGGACTACCAGCGCGCGCGTAGGCGCACGACGTTGCGACACATTGGACATCGATCGTTCCTTTCAGTGATGAGGTGCCGCAGATGCGGCGTGATGGCCGGACCCCATCGCGCGCTGCGATGGCAGGTCTGGAAGTGCACAGGCAGGTGCCTGTCGAAACGACTGACCGGTGTCCGTCCCGGCCACGCGGCAACACATTCCCAGCGCCTGCCGAATCGGCAGGCGTGGAGTGGATTGCAGATGAGGAGCGCGCCCTGGCGCAGTGCCGGGGCGCGCGTGACGCGCGGTTAGTAGCTGGCGCGCAGGGTGACGCCGGAGAACGTGCTGTAGGCCTTCAGACGCACGTAATACGTTCCGGACGGTGCGGTGATGGTGCAGGTCTCGGCATTGCCGCTGCGGTATGGGCGGCAGGTGTAAGCCGAGTCGGTCGGTGCACTGCCGGCGCGCACATACAGGTCGGCATCGCCGCTGCCGCCGCTGGTGGTCACCGTCAAGGTGCCGCTGCCGGCCGGCACGGTGATGGTGTAGTTCAATTCCGCGCCAGTCGCCGCGCCCAGGCCGGTCACCGGAGTGCCGTTGGTCAAGGTGTTTCCACCACCGCCACCGCCGCCGCTCCCGCCATTGATGGCCGCAGTGACCGCGGCATCGGCGTTGACGATGCCGGCACCGCAGCCGCCCGAGCAGGCGCCCGGTAAAGCAAGCGCGGTGTTCTTCAACAAGGTTTCCACCGCTGCTGGCGTCAGCGCGGTCGGGGCGACCGACTGCACCAGCGCGACCACGCCGGCCACATGCGGCGACGCCATCGAGGTGCCGTTGTAGGAGGCATAGCTGGCGCTACCCGGCGTGGTGGTGCCGCTGTTGAGCGTGGACAGGATCGACGAGCCGGGCGCCGACACATCGATACCGGTGCCGAAGTTGGAATAGCTGGCCTTCGCGCCCGCCGAGGTGGTGGCGGCCACCGCAATCACGTTCGCGCAGTTGGCCGGCAGCGAACCGGACACATTGGACGCATCGTTGCCGGCCGCGACCACCACCGTGGTGCCGCGCGACACCGCACCGTTGATGGCGTTCTGCATGGTGGTCGAGCAGCTACCGCCGCCGCCGAGCGACATGTTGATCACCTCGGCCGGGTTAGCATTGGCCGGGATGCCGCTGACGGTGCCGCCGGAGGCCCAGACGATGGCGTCGGCGATATCCGACAGCGACCCACCGCACTTGCCGAGCACGCGCACCGGTACGACCTTGGCGCCGTAGGCGGTGCCGGCTACGCCGGTGGTGTTGTTGGTCACTGCCGCGACCGTGCCGGCCACATGGGTGCCGTGCCAGCTGGAGCTGGCGGCGGGAATGCCGGCGCCGCATTCGTTGGCGGCGTACCAGTCGCCTTCGTCGGCGGCGTTGCTGTCACGGCCGTTGCCATCGCGTGCGGTGGTCGCATCGCTGATGAAGTCGTAGCCCGCGAGGATGTTGGCGTTGAGGTCGGCATGACTGGTGATGCCGGTATCAATCACCGCCACGACCGTGCCGCTGCCGGTGGCCTTGTCCCAGGCCGGGCGGATGTTCAGGCCGGCGTTGGTGGTGCCGAACGCCCACTGCTCGGACAACCGGGTGTCGTTGGGGGTGAGCGTGGCATGCAGGATCTGGTCGACTTCAACGCTCTGCACGTTGGGATCAGCGGCCAATTGCCGCATCAGGGTTTCGGCCTCGGCGCGGTCCAGGGCGCGGTCTGCCCTTACCAGTTCCGGCCCCAACGCCAGGCGGCGCACCGAGTTCAGGCCCAGCGCCTTGCCGGCTTTGGCCGGCACCGCGCGCGCAGCAGTGCGCAGCGAGGTGGTCAACGCGGACGGGCTGGCCAGCGCGGTGCTGCCGTCCTTGTAGGTCACGATGAATTTCTGATGGGTCTGTGCGGTGGCCAGGCCATCCAGGTAGACCTCGCCGGCAAAGGCCGGCATCGCGAGCAGCAGCGAGGTCAGGGCGGACGCGCCCAGGATGGTGAGCGAGCCAGTACGCTTGCGGAGAGACGCAGTCGACATCGAATTCCCTTCCATATCAAGAGAACCGCCGGAGCGGTGTTATCCGGCGCCGCCTTCCGTAGGTCAGCGCCGAGGTCCCCGGATCGCCCCTGTTATCGATCCGTTCAGCGAACCTACCGCAATCAAACCGAACTGGACAATAAGAACTTCGCACTTTCAAAAAATTAAATATCAGATTTGTGACACCGTACGGCACCGTTCAGTCTCGCGATGACATGCGGCGACACCAAATGACACGCACTTGCTGCACTGCGCGCAAAAAAAAGCCCCTGCGCTGACGCGCAGGGGCCCTGATTTGGCTTGACGTGTTGGCTTAGGACAGACGCAGCAGCCAACCGTGGCGGTCCGGCACGCGCCCGTACTGGATGTCGGTCAGCTCCTGGCGCAGCGACATCGTCACCTCGCCCGCCGGTGCAGACAGGTCGCCGACCGCAAAGCCATCGCCCTTCAGCTCGCCGATCGGGGTAACCACAGCCGCCGTGCCGCAGGCGAACACCTCGCTGATCTCGCCGGAGGCCACGCCGTCCTTCCACTCGTCGATGGACACCTTGCGCTCCACCACCTGCATGCCGCGGTCACGGGCCAGCTGCAGGATGCTGTCGCGGGTGATGCCTTCCAGGATGCTGCCGGACAGCTCTGGGGTCACCAGCGTGCCGTCCTTGTAGACCAGGAACACGTTCATGCCGCCCAGTTCTTCAATGTATTTGCCTTCCACCGGGTCCAGGAACAGCACCTGCGAGCAGCCCTGCGCGTAGGCTTTCTGCTGCGGCAGCAGCGAAGCGGCGTAGTTGCCGCCGCACTTGGCCGCGCCGGTGCCGCCCTTGGCTGCACGTGCGTACTCGGTGGACAACCAGATCGACACCGGCGCCACGCCCTTGGCGAAATACGGACCGGCCGGGCTGGCGATCACGTAGTACGAGGCCTTGTGCGCCGCGCGCACGCCCAGGAACGCCTCGTCGGCGATCATGAACGGGCGGAAATACAGGCTGGTTTCCGGCGCCGACGGCACCCAGCCGGCATCCACGGCCACCAACTGGCGCAGCGACTCCACGAACAGGTCCACCGGCAGTTCCGGCAGCGCCAGGCGGCGCGCGGAGCGCTGCAGGCGCTCGCCATTGGCCTGCGGGCGGAAGGTCCAGATCGAGCCGTCCGCATGCCGGTAGGCCTTGATACCTTCGAAGATCTCCTGGCCGTAATGCAGCACCGAGGCGGCCGGATCCAGCTGCAGCGGGCCGTAGGCACGCACCTGCGCATCGTGCCAACCGAGCTCGTTGGTCCAGGAGATGGCGACCATGTGGTCGGTGAAATGCAGGCCGAACCCAGGCGCAGCCAGGATCACGGACAGTTCGTCGGCGCTGCGCGGCGACGGGGAGCGGGTGGAAGCGAAGGACACGGACACCGAGAGATTCCTGTAGAGCGGAAGGAAAGACGCGGCGCCACGTGCAAGACATGGCGCCTGATGGTCAGAGCATGCCGGTCTCGAGACGGGCCGCTTCGGACATCATATGCCGGCCCCAAGGCGGGTCGAAGACCAGCTCGACGTCGGCCTCGGCAATGGTCGGGATCATTTCCACCTTGCTGCGCACGTCGTCGACCAGGATCTCGCCCATGCCGCAACCGGGCGCGGTGAGGGTCATCTTGACGTCCACCCGGCGCTGGTTGTCTTCCTCACGATGGCTGACCACTGCCTCGTAGACCAGGCCCAGATCCACGATGTTGAACGGAATCTCCGGGTCGAAGCAGGTGCGCAGCTGCTGCCACACCAGCGCTTCCACTTCCTCGTCGCTGGCGTTCTCCGGCAGTTCCAGCCCCGGTGGGGCCTCCTTGCCGATCGCATCGCCGTCCTTGCCGGCAATACGGAACAGGTTGCCTTCGACGAAGACGGTATAGCTGCCACCCAACGCCTGGGTGATATAGCCGTAACTGCCTGCGGGCAGGGTCACCGAATCGCCCTGCGGCACCATGACGGCATCGCAATCGCGTTCGAACTGGACGGGTTCGCTGCTACGGGAATACATGGGCTGGATATGGGGCCGCGTCGGGAGCGCGCAAGTCGGCCATTCTAGCCGACCACGGCGGGCAGGCTGCCGATTGCGGCGTGCAGCACGGACGACGCTGCATTCCATCCGCCAGCGCTGCACACCGCAACGGCAGCACGCGCTCTATCATGTGCGCACTGTCAGGAGTTCCAATGCCGCCCACCTCTGCGCCCGCCAGAACCGCTCACTGGCTCTGGCCCCCGCTCCTGCTGCTGGGATGCGTCACCGCCCTCATCGCCTGGATCCTCGTCGCGCTGACCCTGGGCCATCAATCCGGCTGGATGGCGGTGCTGGTCGCGCTGGAAGTGGCGTGGATGCTGCGCCTGGGAACCTTGCCGGCTGGTCCGCTGCGCGTGGGCATCACCCTGGTGTCGACCGTGGCGCTCATCGTGGCGGCCAACTGGGGCATCGCGTCGGCACAGCTGGGCGGCGCACTTGGCCTGGATCCGTGGACCTCGTCGCTGAAGATGGGCGCCGGGCTTGCCTGGACCCTGCTGCAGCTGGCCAATACCGGGCTCGACCTGGCCTGCTATGTGGCCGCGCTGGGACTGGGCTGGTGGGCTAGCCGCTAGCTGCGGTTCCCCGTGCCCGCGTGCGGTGTGCTGGCAGTGTGAGCTGTGATACTCCGACCGGACCCGCCGGCGTTAGTGCCTACCGCTTGAACGGAGCGGTGGTCGTCTCTTCGGCTTGTTTGCGAAGCAGACAGATCAGGCCCCAGTTCGGCCAATTGTCTCCACCCTCGCCGCTGCTTGTTTCGGCGCGCCTAGCCCCGCCGCTGTGACACGCATAACAGGCCTCGGGCGCTTCGCGGCAGGCCTCCCGGCCCGCCGCGATTTTTGCCGACTTCCCGTGCCCCGCCTTGTTCGTGTCATCGCGTGTCAACCCGATGGCTGCCCGTGCGTTGACGGCATATCGTCTTCGCGGAAGCTACGCTGTGCTGGTGGGAACCCCTTTCGATCCGCAACCTGCTGCACCGGCAACGGCGGCGCCTGTCTCGCTGGACGCGTTCCTGTCCGGGATCGGGCCGCGCGCGTTCCGTTTTGCCGAGGCCGGCCTGCGCCATCGCGAGGACGCGCTGGACGCGGTGCAGGACGCCATGGTGCGGCTGCTCGGTTATCGCGATCGTCCTGCCGAAGAATGGACCCCGCTGTTCTGGAGCATCCTGCGTAGTCGCATCATCGATCTGCAGCGGCGGCGCAGCTTCCGGCTGAAGTTCTGGGCCCCGAACGAGCGTGCCGACGACGAAGGCAGCATCGACTGGCTCGATCCGGGCATCGGCCCGGCCGGCGAACAGCAGCAGCAAGAGGCGTATCAACGCCTGGTCGAAGCGCTACGCACATTGCCGGCACGCCAGCGCGAAGCCTTCACGCTGCGCGTGCTCGAAGACCTGGACGTGGCCACCACCGCCAAAGCGATGGGCTGCTCGGAAGGCTCGGTCAAAACCCATTTGTCGCGTGCGCGCGACGCATTGCAAAAACAGTTCGAGGATTTCCTGTGAACCGCTCCCACGACCCGGCCCAGTTCGATGCGCAGATGCGCCGGCTGCATGCCACCGCACTCACCACCTTGCCGCCGGACACACTGGCCCAGCTGCGCCAGGCACGCCATGCGGCCACCGCCCAGCGTTCGCGGCGCCTGCACTGGCTGCTGGCCACCGCGTGCTCGGCGCTGCTGGCGGTAGGCATCGGTGTGCAGTTGCGTCCCACCGAGCAAGCACCGGCAACCACGACCACGCAGGTGGCGACCACTACACCGGCCGCCACGAGCACCGACACCGATGACCTGCTGACCCAGAACCCGGACCTGTTCGTCTGGCTCGGCTCCGATACCGCCCTGGCCATGGAATGAGCATGATGACCCGCACCACGCGCCTGCTGTTGACCCTGTTGCTGTGCGTCTCGCCTTGCGCGGCGCTGTGGGCCCAGGACCGCCCACCCGGCCCGCCGCCGGGGCCGCCACCGCACGATGGGCCCGGCCCGCGCGGCGCCGAGACGCCCATGCCCGAATGGGACACGTTGAGCGCGCAACAACGCCAGGTCTTGATCGACGCCTTGCGCGAGCGCTGGAACGACGCGCCGGACGAGCGCCCACGCATGTTCCGGCACGCACGCCGCTGGCTGGACATGACCCCGGAACAACGCAAGCAGGCCAAGGCCGGGATGGACCGCTTCCGCAACATGAGCCCCGAGCAGCGCCGCGAGGCCAAAGCCCTGTTCGAGCGCATGCGCACGCTCAGCCCGCAACAGCGCAACGAACTGCAGCAGCGCTGGCAGAAAATGAGCCCGGCCGAGCGCAGCGCCTGGCTCCGCGCGCATCCGCCGGTCGATGATTGAGCGCATGCGCCGCGTTGGCGCGTGCGCGTAAGTATTCGCTGGGCTGGCGGTATCGGAACCCGGAGACGCTGCACCTGCACCGTCCATCGCGAAGGCGTCCGGCCCGTCCTGCTGCAGCGTCATCGCAGTGCCAGGCAGAGCAACCGCACCTAAAACACGCGCTGTGGATGCTCGATCCAAGGACGCGCATCGAGAGAATCGTCGTTGCCGACGCATGTGCATCCCCTCCTTCCGCGTACGTTGGCAACGCGTGCTGCACTAAACATACGCAGAACACGCTTCGCGCAATGCCTGCACGAGCACTCGGCCAACCCGATCGGCATCCTGGCGAGCGAGTAGTCGCCACCTGCAATGCGGTATCGCACTTAGCGTGTGCCGGCGGCCTATTGCATTAAGAGCAGCTATCAAAACGACTGCGCAGCCGCCAGACGGGCGCGGCCGGTGCTCGGAATCGGCATGTACCCGCATACACTCCGGTTCCTCCGCGCCGTCCGCACCCACCTGACGGCTGCTCGATACGTTTTGTTGGCCGCTCTAAATCAAGTTGATCCCCGCGTTGGTCGCCTGGCGATCGCTGCGACGTCGGCTGTCGTCAAACGACGCAACGAGCGCGATCCCTGCGTCAAACATTGCATCCGGCGCACGCAGTCTCCCACTCCGGTACTGGCTCGCGACACACCACTCTCGCTAGCTGCTGGTGGTGACTCACTGCGACTGCCTATTTTTGCTGCTTGATGTTTGCTGATCGCTGTGTCTGATTGCTACCAGCTGCCTGCTACTTTTTGCCTGCTGTCCGCTGATCACCGCCTGCGCTCCCAGCCGCTAATTGACGATTGCCGCCAACTACCAGCACAGCTCCAAGGCGACCCCGATTGCTGCGTACGTCATTACGCCAGGCTCGCCGCCATGAAGAACAGCCAGCCTGCAATCAGGGCGCCAGCAGCGCCGGGATCAGCGGCGCGAAGATCAGCTCTGGCGGGAATAGCGGCACCGACTGCGCAGGGTGGTCGATCGCCAACGCGGCATACCCATGCGCCGCGCTCCAGGCCAGCAAGGTGCGCTGCTGCAGCAGCTCGGCCGGCGGGGGGCTGCCGTGCTGCGCACTCCAGGCGGTCGACAAGGCATTGCGCAGGCAAGCGCGCGCCGCCTCGCTGGCCTGGGCCAGGCGCGGCAACGGATGTGCGCGCAGATCCAGACTGAGCATCAACCGGAAATGCTGTGGAAATTCGATCGCAAAGCGGATGTAGCCCAGCCCGCAGCCCATCACCGGGTCGCTCACGTCCTGCTGGGTGGCCGCGATGCGCGCGACCATGCGCTCGTAGCCGTCGGCCACCATTTCCGCCACCAGGCCATTGAGCGAGCCGAAGTGGTGCGCCGGCGCGGCATGCGACACGCCGGCCCGGCGGGCGCAAGCGCGCAAGGTCAGCGCGCGGGCGCCCGACTCGGCCACGATCTCCCACGCGGCCCGACGCAATGCAGCGGGTAAATCGCCGTGGTGATACGTGCCGGGCGCATCTGACGGCGTGGCGGTAGCACTCACGGTGCGGTCCTCATGGGGCAATTCTCGTCTGGCGCGCGCATGTGGCATGCGTTTCTCTCGTGGCTCTCATCATGAGACCAGGGCAGTGAACCACCCAATCTTGACGGTGACAAGATGGGGCAGGCAGACTCGGCCATACCGACTCCTCGGCACCGCCTGGCTGGATGCCCTCCCTTCCGGACTTCTTACATGCGCCCGTCCCGCCCTCCCCTGCGCCTTCGCCTGCTCCGCACCGCCCTGGCCACCGCCAGCCGGCTCGCACCCGGCCCCACCGGCCGCTATCTGGCCAAGCGCTTCGTGACGCCGTTGCCCGCAACGCGCCGTCAGGCCGCTGCGGCGCTCGCCAGCCTGCCGGACACGGCCCGCCACACCCTGCGCATCGCCGACACGGACGTGACTGTCTACTTCTGGGGCGACCCGGCTGAGCGTCCGTACGTGCTGCTCTCGCATGGCTGGTCGAGTTTCGGGCTGCGCTTTGCCGCCTGGGTGCCGCGCCTGCAGGCGCTGGGGTATGCCGTGGTGGCCTTCGATCAGGCCGGCCACGGCGCCAGCAGCGGCCGTCTCAGCAATTTCCCGCACTTTGTCGAGGTGCTGCGCCACATCGGCCGCCATTTCGGCCAACCAGCGGCCTTCATCGGCCATTCGATGGGCGCCTCGTCGGTGGTGTTCGCCGATGAAGCCAGCTGGCGACCGGCGCGCTATGTGCTGATCGCGCCACTGCTCACCCCGGCCAAAAGCGCGGAACGCCAGTTTGCCGCCGCCGGCATCGCCGCACGCACGTTCGCACCGTTCGAACAGTGGCTGTCCGAGCTCACCGGCAAGCGCTTCGCCGACTTCGATGCCAGCGAACGTCTGCCGCACTTCGATCGCCCCGCGCTGATCATCCACGACCGCCGCGACCGCGAAACGCCGTGGGAAGAAGGCGCACGCTTCGCCGCACTGTGGCCGGACGCGCAGCTGGTCAGTACCGAGGGCCTGGGCCACAACCGCATGGTCGATCACGCATCGGTGATCGATCAGGCACTGCACTTTGTCGGCCCGGCGTCTCGCTGAGGCTGGCGAGGGTCGCCGCGCATGCCGCACGGTCATGGCGACCGTGCGGCACGCGCGTAGAGCAGCGAACACAACGTGGCGAGTAATGGTCAGGCGGGTGCGGACAGCGCGGAAGAGCCACAGTGTCCGCGGGCACATGAGGATGCCGAGTACGGGCGGCACGCACTTGGAGGCGACGCAGCCGTTCTGAGAGCGGCGCTTAGAGCGGGTAACACAACGGAGCAAGCAGTCGCCAGGTGGGTGCGAACGGCGCGGAGGAGCCGGAGTGTCCGCCAGTACCTGAGGATTCCGAGCATCGGCCGCGCCCGCCTGGCGGCTGCGCAGTCGTTTTGATCGCTGCTCTTAGTGCACGGTGCCGTTGTTGAGCGGGTCCAGGCGATCGATCACGCCCTGCATCGCGCTGTCGAACGCGCCGTCGTTGATGTGCTCGCGCAGCCGCCCCAGCCGCACCATTACCGCCAATTCTTCCGGAGAAGCGACGCAGAAACGCACGCCACGCCGGTTGACGAACAGCAGCCGCGAGGAGATCGGGCTCACCCACGACAGCTTGCCCGCCTGCACCTTGCCGTCCTTGTCGACGAAATCCAGCCATGTGCCGATGTCCATCGCGCGGAACCGCTCCGCATCGGCGCTGTCGATACTCTGTGCCACGGCCTCGGCGCCCAGCACCACGCTGACGCTCTCGGCCGCCGGCGGTGGCAGGTTCACCTGCGGCAACTCCGGCAAGGCCTTTTCCAGCTCTGGCCGCGCCTCGGCAATGGCCTGCAAGGTGTCGTGCAGCGCGGTGATCGCCACCACCACGGCATCGCCATGCAATCCCACGCTGGCAAACACACGGTGCAGCGCCGGTTGCCAGGCCTGCAGCCACTGCTTGCCGATGATGTGGCGGCGCGCCTCGGCCAGTTCCTCCAGCACGCCGTCGGCCATTGCCAGCGCCTCGACGGTTCCCGGGCCTTCGTCGCCGTCGCGCAGGATCGCCATGGTCAGGTGATGCAGCCACGGCTGGCGCAGGAAATCTTCCACGGCCTTGGGCAATGGCGCGCCGGCCTGCACGCGCTGCTCCAGTTCCAACAGCGCGCGGGCGCGCGCCAGTTCGAGTTTTTCCTGGCCACGCTGGGTTTCAGTAGCGCGGCGTTCGGCAATTTCCACCCGGCGCCGGTGCTGCGACAGGAAGTCGCGAAATTCTTCTTCCAGGGTGAGAAAGATCGCCAGATTCTCGTTGAATTCGGCCACCAGGCGGTCGACGATTTCTTCGACCTTGCCCATCAGCACGCGCTCGGCAGCGCTGTCGCCGTTGTTGCCTTCGCAGGCCTCGGCCAGCGAATTGAGCAGGCGCCGCGCCGGATGGGTCTTCTGGACGAACATCTTGCGGTCCAGCAGCGCCACTTTGACGAAGGGCACCACCAGCCGGCCGATCATCTCGCGCGAGCGGTTTTCCAGGTCGCGCTCGTCCAGCATCACGTCGAACAGCATGCCGACCAGGTCGATCGCATCCTCGTCCATCGGATCCAGCTTCGCGGTGGCCGGGTCCACGCCCAGACGCGTGGCGCTGTTGAGCACTTCGTTTTTCAGACGCTGCGCAAGCGATTCGTCGTCGTCGCCGATCGCCGCCTGCAGCGTGGCACTCGGCGTGGCCTGCAGCAGCGACAGCACCGACATCATCTCGCGCTGGCTCAGCGGGCGTTGCTGCCCCACCGCTACGGATGCGGCGGATGCGGCGTTTTCGCGCACGTTGCGGGTCTGCTGGAGCAGCTCGTGCAGGGCATCGAGCAGCATGCCCTGGCTGCCGCCCGGGTGATCGGCGTCGCCGTCTCCGCCCGCATGGCCATCCGCACTGCCGCGCTGCGCGGCCGCCTGCATGCGCCCGCGGCTATGCGCCCAGCGATCCAGAAACCGGTTGGCCCAGGCCGGCGCGTACTGCTCGTTGGGGTCTTCGCCAGCGGCCTCGCCATCGAACCCCTGGCCGTCGGCGGCGCTGCGTTCGCCCTGCGCCTGATCGCGCGGCTGCATGCGCGGCGGCGCACGCTTGGGCTGGGAAATCTCGGGCATCACCCTGGCCTTGGCCAGGGTCTCGTCCAGTCGGGCGTATAGCTTGCCGATCGGCTCGGCCAGGTCGCGCTCGCACAGTTTGATCAGCACCAGGCGCACTTCCGGCGCCAGGTCGCAGGTGGCAAAGGCTTCGTGGATGGCTACGCCCAGATGCTCGGGGCCCACCGGGTTGGTATCGGCCACCAGCTCCAGGCCGCCGGCGATCCAGCCCAGGCGACGATCGATGCGCGCCAGCACCTGCTTGAAATCCCGCAGCAGCACGGTGGCCAGGTTGCGCACCGCCAACCGCGATTCCAGCACGTGCTCGGGCACCAGGCTCAGCGGGCCGGTGCCCATGTCGCCGGCCAGCACCACCTCCGCCGACAGCGGCGTGCCTTGCAGCAAGGCCTGCCAACCGGCCTCGAGCTGCTGGCGGAATTGTGAAGAGACCTCGTCGCGCTTGCGGCGCAGTTCGCGCATGCCATCGAGAAACAGCAACTGTGACGCGCCCGCGGATTCGGCGCGGTCGAACAGGACATCATCGAAATGTGCCACTGCAGCTGCAAATACCTGCGCGATCGGCGGCACGAAGACAGCGTGCGCCTGATCGAGCAAGCGTTGGTCACGGCCCGGGTGTCCCGACGGACTGGGCTGGAAGGTCATGCGCAAAGGCTCCCCGCCTTTGCAGGCGTGAAAATTCTCGAACGAGGAAAAACAGACGCGGCCCCAAATTCCGCCCTCGCATGGTAGGCGGATGGTATGCGCGATAAATGTGACGAAGTTCTCACTTTACTCGTGACCGCCCAGGGTTTGCATGGCAGTCGGACATCGTAGCCCCTGCATTGCAGTGGAGCTTGCCAGAATCGGCCGGGCGGCGGCCAAGGTTAAGCATGCGCGGCGCCGGAACCATCCAGGCGGTCCACCACCCCTTGCATGGCGCTGTAGAAGGCATCGTCCTCGCGGTGCAAGCGCAGCCGGTCCAGCCAGACCATCATGGCCAGTTCTTCGGGCGAGGACACGCACAAGCGCCCGCCACGGCGGTTGACGAACATCAGCCGCCCGGAGATCGGGCTGATCCAGGACAGCTTGCCCGGCTGTACACGCCCGGCGCGGTCGATGAAGTCCAGGCAGGTTCCCAGCGGCAACCTGCGGAAGTAATCGGCGGTGACGCGGTCAAATTCCACCTCGGCAGAGGCGTCCAGCATCGGGGTCAGCGGTTCGGCCACCGCATCGGCGGGGCTGGCGCCAACCCGCAAGGTCGCCAGGATCGGCGCGGCCGCGCCCTGCCCGGCCACCAGCGCGTGCTGCAGTTCCTGCAGCGCCTGCTCGGCTTCGCGCTGGGCCAGCCCGGCCTGGGCAAACGCCTGCAGCAGTGCCGCGCGGTACGGCTCCAGCGCTTCGCCGCCGCCGGCCTGGCTCAGCTGCGCCAGCACCGCGTCGCCGAGCGCCAGCGCCTCTTCGAGCAGCGGGCCGGCGCCATCGTCGCGCAACGCCGCCCGCTGCACCGCCGGGTGCCAGACGCGGCTGAAAAAATGCTCCACCACCGGCGGCAGCGCGCCACGCGCCAGCCGCTCGGCCAAGACCTGTGCGGCGACGCCGCGCGCACGCTCGCGGCGTTCTTCGGCGCGCTGCAGTTCGTTGGCACGGCGCTCGGCGATTTCCACCCGGCGCCGGTATTGCTCGTAGCTGGCGCCGAACTCGGCCTCCAGCGACAGAAACACCGCCGGGTGCTCGTCGAAATCGCGCACCACCTCGTCCACTGCGGCCTGCACCTGCGCCAGCAACGCCTGCTCGGCCGAGGTTTCGCCACCGTTGCCGTCGCAGGCCTCCACCAACAGGTTGAGCAGGCGCCGTGCAGGATGACCATCGCGCACGAACAGGCGGCCGTCGAGCATGGCCATCTTGGCCATCGGCACCAGCAGATGGCCCAGCAAGGCGCGCTGCCAGTCGGACAGATGGCTCTGCACCAGGATCGCTTCGAACAACAGCGCCACCAGATCCAGCGCGTCTTCGTCGTCAGGATTGAGGCGGGCGGTGGCCGGGTCCACGCCCAGCGAGGCCGCCGCACGCATCACCTGCTGGCGCAGCCCGCGCGCCAGGCCCAGCTGCAGCCCGTCGATGGCCTCAAAGCCGGCCTTGGGCATGGTCTGCAGCAATGACAGGGCCGAGACCACTTCGCGCGGCGACAGCAACCGTTGCTCGGTGGAGACAGTTGCCTGGCCCGGCTCGCGTTGCCGGCGGGCATGCTGCAGCAACTGATGCAGCCCGGCCGGCAGCACGTCTCGGCCGGTGCGCAGATGCACGTCGATGACCTCCACTCCGACCAGCGCACTCTGGCCGCCGGACCAGTCGGCGAAGAAGCGTGCGATCCAGTCGGGCGCATCGCCGCTGTCTTCGCCCACTGCCTCGCCCTGGCGCGGAATCCCGCGCCGGCGGCTGCGTGCCTTTGGCAGGTCGCGCAGGCGCGCCACCTGTGCCAGCGCCTGTTCGAGTTCGCTGTAGCGTGTGCCGACGCGGTCCATCAACTGCTGCTCGCACAGTTTGATCACCGCCAGATGCACCTTCGGCGCCAGGCTCACGCCCTGGAAGGCTTCGTACAGCGCCACGCCCAGGTGCTCGGGGCCAAACGGATTGCTGTCGCCGTCAATGCGCAGGCCGCCGGCAATGAAGCCCAGGTAGCGGTTGAGCCGCATCAGCTCCGGGCGCCACTGGTGTTGCAGGGCGCCCGCCAGGTTGCGCACCGCCAGGCGCACCTCCAGGTCGTGTTCGGGCAGCAGGCTCAGGCCCGCGCCGCCGCGCGCCAGGGTGCGGTCGGCCGACAGCGGGCGCCCGGATTCCAGGCCTTGCCAGGCCTGCGCCAGATGCCCACGGAAGCGCGCGGTGATCGGCTCACGTTGCTGGCGCAACGCCTTGATCGCTTCCATGAAATCGTTCTGCGCCGGGCCGGCATCGGCCGCCAGCCGGAACAGCGACTCGGCCAGCACGTCCTGCACGTCCAGGAAGGCGTCGGCCAGCGGCACGAGCACCACCTCGCGCACCTGATCCAACAGTTGCGGGTTGCGGCTGGGAAGCGCATCGGTGGGCAGGAACTGGGTCATCGGACGACGCGAAGGGCACGCATGAAGAAGGATCTGCCATGGCAGGCGGACAGCGCCCGGCCGGCCATGGTGCAACGGGCGTTGGGAAGGGCCCGTCTATAATCGAGCACCCCCGCCGTGATCCGGAATTATGCACGCACCGTATTCGCTCCAGGCGCTGGACGCCCGCCGCTCGGTTCCCTCCAAACAACTCGGCGAGCCCGGCCCGGACGAGGCCACCTTGTTACGCATGCTTACCTCGGCGGTGCGCGTGCCCGACCACGGCAAGCTGGTGCCGTTCCGCTTCCTGCGCATTGCCGGCGATGCACGGCAGGCGCTGGGCGAGTTCCTGGCCGAACGCACCCTGGCAGGCGATCCGTTGACGCCGCCAGCGGCCGTGCAAAAGGACCGCGAACGCTTCAGCCAGGCGCCACTGGTAATTACGGTTATCGCCACGCTGCAGCCGGAGCACAAGGTGCCCGAGCAGGAACAGTTGATGACCGCAGGCTGCGTCTGCTTTGCGCTGCTGCAGGCTGCGCAGGCGCATGGCTTCGGTGCGCAATGGCTGACCGCCTGGATGGCCTACGACCCGGCGGTGGCCGGGTATCTGGGGCTGGGCGAACACGAGCGCGTGGTCGGCTTCATCCACATCGGCACACCGCGCATGCAGGTGCCCGAGCGCGAGCGCCCCGACCCACGCGCACTGCTGCGCGACTGGACGCCGTGACCACGCCCGCGCCCCCGCTTGCCACCGCGCCGCTTGCCGCGGCGCTGCGGACGCCGCGCCCGGTGCCGCTGTATCTGGTTGATGCCAGCCTGTACGTGTTCCGCGCCTGGCATTCGATCCCGGACGAGTTCCAGGACGCGCAGGGCTGGCCCACCAATGCGGTGCATGGCTTTGCCCGCTTCCTGCTGGATCTGCTCGAACGCGAGCGCCCGCAGCACATCACCATCGCGTTCGACGAAGCGCTGGACAGTTGTTTCCGGCATGCGATCTACCCTGCTTACAAGGGCAACCGCGAGCCCGCGCCGGACGCACTGCGCCGCCAGTTCGCGCATTGCAAGGCACTGTGCGCGGCATTGGGGCTGAGCGTGCTGGCCCATCGCGAATACGAAGCCGACGACCTGATTGGCAGCGCGCTGCACAGCGCGCGTGCGCGGGGCCTGCGCGGCATCATCGTCTCGGCCGACAAGGACTTGTCGCAGCTGTTGTTCGAACACGACGAACAGTGGGACTACGCGCGCAATGTGCGCTGGGGCATGGACGGGGTGAAGGCACGTCATGGCGTGCACGCGCACCAGATGGCCGACTACCTGGCGCTGTGCGGCGATGCGATCGACAACATCCCCGGCATCACCGGCATCGGCGCCAAGTCCGCAGCGGTGCTGCTGGCGCACTTCGGCAGCCTGGATGCCCTGCTCGAACGGCTGGACGAGCTGCCGTTCCTGCGCTTGCGCGGCGCTGCGCAAATGGCGCTGCGGTTGCGCGAACAGCGCGAGCACGCCTTGCTGTGGCGTCAGCTCACCACCATCGCGCTCGATGCGCCGCTGGAACTCACCGAGTCCGGCTTCACGCGCGCCCCCGCCGATACCGACATGCTGACCGGCCTGTGCGACAGCCTGCGCTTTGGCCCGCTCACGCGCCGGCGCCTGCTGGCCGCCAGTGGCGGCGCCGTGTTGCCGCCACCTCCCGCTTCCCTGTCCCAAGGTCCCTTTCCATGAATCGACACGACACTCCGCCCACCGTGGTCTACGAAGGCAAGTACCAGCGCATGGTGGTTCGCGGCACCTGGGAATATTCCGAGCGCGTACATGCCGGCGGGCTGGCCGCGATCATCGTGGCGGTGACGCCGGACGATGCAATGCTGTTCGTCGAACAATTCCGCGTGCCGTTGCAGGCGCGCACCATCGAAATGCCCGCCGGGCTGGTGGGCGATATCCATGCCGATGAATCCATCGAGCTATCGGCGATCCGCGAACTGGAAGAAGAAACCGGCTGGACCGCCGACCATGCCGAAGTGCTGATGATCGGCCCCACCTCGGCCGGCGCCAGCAGCGAGAAGATCGCCTTCGTGCGCGCCACCGGCTTGCGCAAGGTCGGCGCAGGCGGCGGCGATGCAAGCGAAGACATCACCGTGCATGAAATCCCGCGCGCACAGGTGGGCGCGTGGCTGGTGCAGAAGATGGCCGAGGGCTACCAGATGGACCCCAAGTTGTGGGCCGGCCTGTACCTGGTCGACCACGCACTGGATGGCACGCCGCGTGGTTGAGGTGGCCGCCCCGCTGCTCGGCCCGGATGACCCCGCGCCGTTCACGGTGCGCAACGCGCAAGGCGCATCGCCGTGGTTGTTGATCGCCGATCACGCCGGGCAACGCGTGCCGGCGCGCTTGCACAACCTCGGCCTGCCGCAGCACGAACTCGACCGGCATATCGGCTGGGACATCGGCATTGCCGAGGTCACGCGCCGGTTGGCCGAGCAGCTGGACGCGTTTTCGATCAGCCAGACCTATTCGCGGCTGGTGATCGACTGCAACCGCCCGCACGCTGCCGCCAGCCTGATGCCGGAGGTCAGCGACAGCACGCCGATTCCAGGCAACGCCGGGCTGACCGCCAGCGCGCGCCAGCAACGTATCGACGCCATCTTTGCGCCGTACCACGCGCGCATTGCCGCCGAACTGGACGCACGCGCGGCACGCACCCAGCCCACGCTGCTGGTCTCGATGCACAGCTTCACCCCGGTGATGGCCGGGATCGCACGGCCCTGGCATGCGGGCGTGCTGTACAACCGCGACACGCGCCTGGCGCATCGGCTGCTGCAGGCTTTGCGCGCGGAACCTGATCTGGTGGTGGGCGACAACCAGCCGTATGCGGTGAGCGATGCCACCGACTACGCGATTCCGGTGTACGGCGAAGGCCGCGGCCTGCCGCATGTGGAGCTGGAAATCCGCCAGGACCTGATCAGCGACGCCGCCGGCCAGGCCGCCTGGGCACAGCGGCTGGCGCGGCTGTTGCCGCCTCTGGCGGAGGGTTTGCCGGGCTAAGTACCGCGCTGGTTTGTTGAGCTAAACGCCGCGATGGTTTGCCGGGCTGCAAGCGACGTAGGAGCGCGCTTGCGCGCGATGGGGCGTTATCGGTAAATCCCCATCGCGCGCAAGCGCGCTCCTACGTAGTGGTCGTTGCCTTAGCGCATTGCATCGCATTGCATTGGCGCGTTGCATTCGGCAACGCATCTACTGCGGCAGCTTGGTCAGCGGCCGGACATGCCGGCCGCTCACCGCGCGCCTTCTCAGGCGAAGCTGTCGGTCGCACGCACCAGCGCGTCGACAGTCTCCGGCTCGAAGGCCGAGTGACCGGCCGCCGGGCTGATCTTCAACTCGGCCTTCGGCCAGGCCTTGTGCAGCTCCCACGCGCTCTGCATCGGGCACACCACGTCGTAGCGCCCCTGCACGATCACACCGGGAATCTCGGCGATGCGGTGCGCGTCGCGCAGCAGCTTGTCTTCGGCATCGAAGAAGCCGCCGTTGACGAAGTAGTGGTTCTCGATACGTGCAAAGGCCAGCGCGAAATGCGCGTCCTCATGACCGGTGACGAAATCCTCGTCCACATGCAGGAAGCTGGTGGCGCCTTCCCACACGCTCCAGGCCTTGGCGGCGGCCAGGCGGGTGGCTTCATCGGTGCTGGTGAGGCGGCGATGGAAAGCGGAGATCAGGTCGTGCCGTTCCTCTGCGGGAATCGCGGCGATGTAATGCTCCCACGCATCCGGGAACAGCCGGCTCGCGCCTTCCTGGTAGAACCACTCCAGCTCCCAGCGGCGCAGCAGGAAGATGCCGCGCAACACCAGCTCGGTGACCTGCTGCGGATGGGTCTGCGCGTACGTCAGCGCCAGGGTCGAGCCCCAGCTGCCGCCAAACACCTGCCAGCGGTCGATCCCCAGATGCGCACGCAGCCGTTCGATGTCGGCGACCAGATCCCAGGTGGTGTTGTCTGTGAGATCGGCATGCGGCGTGGAGCGGCCGGCGCCACGCTGGTCGAACAGCACGATGCGGTACTTGGCCGGGTCATGGAACCGCCGCATCTTGGTATTGCAGCCGCCGCCCGGGCCACCATGCAGCATCACCACCGGCTTGCCCTGCGGGTTACCGCATTGCTCGAAGTAGAGGGTGTGGCGGTCGTCGACCTGGAGGGTGCCCTGGTCGAAGGGCGTGATCTCGGGATAGAGCGTGCGCATGCGTCGGTCCTGCGGGAAAGGCCGCATTGTATCGGCTGCCGCCAGAGGCACGCCGCGCGGCGATGCGCAGGGACATGGCGTTGCGCGCAGGCACACAGCTTGGTGTGGAATCCGTCCTTCAGGCGGGTTGCTTGCTCGACAGTCCAGACCGAACCGCTGCCGCATGCGCCGGGATCACCCCGCAGCGTGCGGCCACTGCCCCAGCGTGACGCGGTCGCGCTGCTCCAGGTCCTGGTGGGTCGCCACCGCTGCAAACCCACGCGCGATCAACAGCGCGGCCACCGCCTCGCCCTGGTCCCAGCCGTGCTCGAGCAGCAGCCAGCCGCCTGCCAGCAGATGGGCGGGGGTATCAGCCACGATCAAACGGATGTCATCCAGGCCGTCGCTGCCGGAGGCCAGCGCGCTCGCCGGCTCATAGCGCAGATCGCCCTGCTGCAGATGCGGGTCCGCAGCGGCGATGTAGGGCGGATTGCTGGCGATCAGATCGAACCGCTCGCCGGCCAGCGGTTGCAGCCAGTGGCCTAGGCGGCACTCCACGTTGTGCAGCCCATGCGCGTGCGCGTTGTGCCGGGCAATGGCCAGGGCATCGGCACTGGCATCGGTGGCGATCAGTTGCGCCTGCGGCCGCTCGCTGGCAATTGCCAGCGCGATCGCGCCGCTGCCGGTACCCAGATCGACCACCCGGACGCCGGCGGTCAGCTCCAGGCGTTCCAGCGCCAGCTCCACCAGCGTTTCGGTATCGGCGCGCGGGATCAGCGTGGCGGTGGAGACCGCCAGGTCCAGGGTCCAGAACCCGCGCGAGCCGGTCAGGTAGGCCACCGGCTCTCCCTGGTGACGCCGCTCCACCAGCGCGCCGAAGCGCTGCGCCTGCTCAGCCGGCACCGGATCGCGCCCATGCGCGAACAACCAGGCGCGGTCGCGCCCCAGCGCATGCAGCAGCAAGGGCTCCGCGTCGCTGCGCGCAATGCGGATGACCGCCTCGCGCAGCAGCTGTTCGGCGGACATGACGGCGGGAGCCTCAGACATGCGGCAACTTCACTTGTGCGAAACATCGGCCGACCATTATCGGGGATGGCAGCAGGTGCGCACGCCAGAGCCAGTCTGACGTTTTGATAGCCGCAGCCTATCTATGCAATTCCATCAATCGATTTGAGATATCTATTGATCCTACCTACCATGGCGCCTGTTCCGTCCCCCAACCCCCTTCACCGCAAGAGGAAACTCAATGTCTCTCATCAACACCCAGGTCCAGCCCTTCAAGGCGAACGCGTACCACAACGGCAACTTCATTGAGGTCACCGAAGCAAGCCTGAAGGGCAAGTGGTCGGTGCTGATCTTCATGCCGGCCGCCTTCACCTTCAACTGCCCGACCGAAGTGGAAGACGCCGCTGACAACTACGCCGCGTTCCAGAAGGCCGGCGCCGAGGTGTACATCGTTACCACCGACACGCACTTCTCGCACAAGGTGTGGCACGAAACCTCCCCGGCCGTGGGCAAGGCGCAGTTCCCGCTGATCGGCGACCCGGCCCACAAGCTGACCCGCGCGTTCGGCGTGCACATTGAAGAAGAAGGCCTGGCCCTGCGCGGCACCTTCATCATCAACCCGGAAGGCGTGATCAAGACCCTGGAAATCCACGACAACTCCATCGCCCGCGACGTCACCGAGACGCTGCGCAAGCTGACCGCGGCACAGTTCGTGGCCAACAATCCTGGCCAGGTCTGCCCGGCCAAGTGGAAGGAAGGCGCCAAGACCTTGGCTCCGTCGCTGGACCTGGTCGGCAAGATCTAAGCCGCCTCGCATCCCTGGTCCGGTTTCCGGGCCGGGGGTGAACCGGAGCCGGTGCCGGGCTGCCCGCCAGCCATCGCCAGCACGCACCCCGCCTTCGCGCCGGCTGCGGTTCATCCCCTTCCTCCCCAGGCGACCTGCGCATGCGCAGCGACGCCATGCCCTCCCCTTGCCCATTCCCAGGAGTTTTCCATGTTGGATGCCAATCTCAAGACCCAGCTGACCGCCTACCTGGAACGGGTCACGCGGCCGATCCAGATCCATGCTTCGATCGACGACATCCCCAAGGCGCGCGAAATGCTCGAGCTGCTCGAGGATCTGGTGCTGCTCTCGGACAAGATCAGCCTGGACGTGCACCGCGACGACAACCAGCGCAAGCCCTCGTTCGCGCTGACCACGCCGGGCCAGGACATTTCGGTGCGCTTTGCCGGCCTGCCGATGGGGCACGAATTCACCTCGCTGGTGCTGGCGCTGCTGCAGGTTGGCGGCCACCCTTCCAAGGCCACTGCCGAGCTGATCGAGCAGGTGCAGCACCTGGATGGCGACTATCAGTTCGAAACCTATTTCTCGCTGTCGTGCCAGAACTGCCCGGACGTGGTGCAGGCGCTGAACTTGGCCGCGGTGCTGAACCCGCGCATCAAGCACGTGGCCATCGATGGCGCGCTGTTCCAGGACGAGGTGGAAACCCGCCAGATCATGTCGGTGCCCACCGTGTACTTGAACGGTGAACTGTTCGACCAGGGCCGCATGACGCTGGAACAGATCGTCGCCAAGCTCGACACCAATGCCGCCAAGCGCGATGCCGCCAAGATCGCCGCCAAGGACGCCTTCGACTTGTTGGTGGTTGGCGGTGGCCCGGCCGGCTCGGCAGCAGCGGTGTATGCCGCACGCAAGGGCATCCGCACCGGCGTGGCTGCAGAGCGTTTCGGTGGTCAGGTGCTGGACACCATGTCGATCGAAAACTTCATCTCGGTGCCGGAAACTGAAGGCCCGAAGATGGCTGCCGCGCTTGAGCAGCACGTGCGCCAGTACGACGTGGACATCATGAATCTGCAGCGTGCCGAGCAGTTGATCCCGGCCGGTGCCGATGGCCTGGTCGAAATCAAGCTGGCCAATGGCGCATCGCTCAAGAGCAAGACGGTGATCCTGTCCACCGGCGCGCGCTGGAGGCAGATGAATGTGCCCGGCGAAGACCAGTACAGGAACAAGGGCGTGGCCTACTGCCCGCATTGCGATGGCCCGCTGTTCAAGGGCAAGCGCGTGGCGGTGATCGGCGGCGGCAATTCGGGCGTGGAAGCGGCGATCGATCTGGCCGGCATCGTGGCGCATGTCACGCTGGTGGAATTCGACGACAAGCTGCGCGCCGACGAAGTGCTGCAGCGCAAGCTGCGCAGCCTGCACAACGTGCGCATCATCACCAGCGCGCAGACCACCGAAGTGCTGGGCGATGGTCAGAAGGTCACTGGGCTGGTCTACAAGGACCGCACCGGTGGCGACACGCAGCACATCGACCTGGAAGGTGTGTTCGTGCAGATCGGCCTGCTGCCCAACACCGAGTTCCTGCGTGGCACGGTGGAGTTGTCCCCGCGCGGCGAGATCATCGTCGACGACCGCGGCCAGACCAATGTGCCGGGCGTGTTCGCGGCCGGCGACGCGACCACGGTGCCGTACAAGCAGATCGTGATCGCGATGGGCGAAGGTTCCAAGGCTGCTTTGAGCGCGTTCGATTACCTGATCCGCTCCAGCGCACCGGTCAGCGCCGACGTAGCCCAGGCTGCGTAAGCGTGAGCTCAGCCAGCGCCCGGCCCGCCCGGGCGCTAAGCTGCGGTTGGTCCAGTCCGTTCCACGTCACAGCCACGAGGGCTGCTGCACATGAATCTGCGTGACCTGAAATACCTGGTAGCCCTGGCCGACCACAAGCATTTTGGCCGTGCCGCCACTGCCTGTTTCGTGAGCCAGCCCACCTTGTCCACCCAGATCAAGAAACTGGAAGACGAGCTCGGTGTGCCGCTGGTCGAACGTGCGCCTCGCAAGGTGATGCTCACCCCGGCTGGCCGCGAAGCCGCCATGCGCGCGCGCAGCATCGTGGCCGAAGTGGAACAGATGAAGGAAGCCGCCCGCCGCAGCCAGGACCCGGAAGCGGGCACCGTGCGCCTGGGCATCTTCCCCACCCTGGCACCGTATCTGCTGCCGCATGTGGTGCCACGCATCCGCGAGCGTTTTCCGCGCCTGGAGCTGCTGCTGATCGAAGAAAAAAGCGACCAGCTCATCCACCAGTTGCGCGAAGGCCGCATGGACGCCGCACTGCTCGCCCTGCCCCTGCAGGACGAGCAGTTGCATGCCGAATTCCTGTTCGAAGAACCCTTCGTGCTGGCAGTGCCGGAAGGTCATCCGCTGTCGCGGCATGACAGCATGACGCTGGACGATCTCTCCGAGCAGCGCCTGTTGCTGCTGGAAGACGGCCATTGCCTGCGCGAACAGGCGCTGGACGTGTGCCATCTTGCCGGCGCACTGGAAAAGTCCGAATTCCAGGCGACCAGCCTGGAAACCCTGCGCCAGATGGTGGCGGCCAATGTCGGTGTCACCCTGCTGCCGATGCTGGCAGTCAAGCCGCCGGTGGCACGTTCGGAAAACATCCGCCTGATCCGCTTCCGCGAAGACAAGCAGCCCAACCGGCGCATCGCCATGGCGTGGCGGCGCAGCTCGGCAATGACGGCGTTCCTGGAGCAGCTCTCGCAGATCTTCAAGGAATTGCCTGACAGCCTGTTCACGCTGGACCAGCCGGCAAGCGGCCCGAAAGCTGTCGCCGCCTGAAGGCCGCGCACTGCCGCGGTCGCTTCACAACGCAATCTTGTCGACAATGGACGAAGGCGGCACGCAGGTGTCGCCTTTTGCTTGTCCACTCTTTACCGCTGATGCCGGCGCCTACTGGCAACGCGTGACCGGTGCGATGTGCCCGCCTGCATTGTGGTCACGCCGCGCCGCCCTCACCTGTTGTTGGAGGGCGCACCGTGCGTCCGCTGCCCTTGTCAGGAGATTGCCATGACCTCGCAACACCACAGCGGCTTGCCGCCATCCATCCTGGTGTCCAGCCACGACCTTGCCCGCCTTGAAGCGATGCTCGAGTCTTCCGCGTTGAACAACCATCCGGCCGCCGCTGCGCTGGCCGACGAACTGGGCCGCGCACGCGTCGTGCCGCCCGACCAGATTCCCGGCGATGTCGTCACCATGCACTCACGCATCGAATGCGAAGACGAGCTGCATGGCGAACGTCACACGCTCACCCTCGTGTACCCGCACGAAGCCGATGTCCAACACAGCCGCATCTCGGTGCTGGCGCCGGTGGGCACCGCCTTGCTCGGCCTGTCGGTCGGCCAGTCCATCGATTGGCGCGCACCCGGCGGACGCGACCTGCGCTTGCGCGTGACCGCTGTGCACGACCAGCCCGAAGCGGCGGGCGACTTCCGTCGCTGAGCGCGCTAACGTAACGCGCTGCGTCCTATCCCCGACCCGTTCCACGATTCGAGAGAACCCGCATGACTGCATCCCCCTCCAAGCTTGCCCAACTGCGTGACCTGTCCGTTGTCGTTGCCGATACGGGCGACTACGACGCGATCAAGCGGCTCAAGCCGGTCGATTGCACCACCAACCCCACTCTGGTCAAGAAAGCGCTGGATCTGCCGGTGTATGCCGACCTGATCGAGCGCGAGCTGGCCTGGGGCCGCGCGCACGGTGGCGAAGACCGCAACAGCACCATCAACGAAGTGGCCGATCGCCTGACCGTCGGCGTGGGCACGATGTTGTCGGAACTGGTACCCGGCCGCGTGTCCACCGAAGTGGACGCGGACCTGGCGCACGACACCCAGGCCACCATCGCCAAGGCACGCAAGTTCATCGCGATGTATGCCGAGCGTGGCGTGTCCAAGGACAAGATCCTGATCAAGATCGCCGCCACCTGGGAAGGCATCGAAGCCGCGCGCCAGCTGCAGCAGGAAGGCATCGACTGCAACCTGACGCTGATCTTCAACCGCTCGCAGGCGCTGGCCTGTGCCGAGGCCGGTGTGTTCCTGATCTCGCCGTTTGTCGGCCGCATCCTGGATTTCTTTGTCGCCAAGGGCCAGACCCCGGCCAGCATCGACGAAGACCCGGGCGTGGTGTTCGTGCGCGGTGTCTACGACGAGTTCAAGCGCCGCGGTTCCTCCACTGTGGTCATGGGCGCCTCGTTCCGCTCCACTGCGCAGATCGAGGCGCTGGCCGGCTGCGACCGCCTGACCATCTCGCCGGACCTGCTGGAGAAGCTCGACGCCGACCACGGCGACCTGCCGCGCAAGCTGTCGCCGTTGACTGCGGACAACGCGGCCATCACGCCGATCAACAGCGACAGCTTCGCCACCGACTTGGCCGCTGACGACATGGCCACCGAGAAGCTGGCCAGCGGCATCGACACCTTCGCCAAGGACCTGGAGGCGCTGCGCAAGACCATCGCCGACAAGCTTGCTGGCTGATCGTTCCCGTTGTTGCGTCACTTCGAACGCCTGCGGCATCGCCCGCAGGCGTTTTTGTTTGTGGCATTAGCGATTGATTCGCAGCGCGCACAGACCGCCACCGATCGATGACCTGCAGCCCAGCGCGATCTGCCACTGCCGCGTAAGCCTCCAGGCGCGTGCCGCCCCGGCGGCGCAGAACCCCAGCAACCGGCGCGTTGCTGTTTCGACAACACGCTCACAACATCTGACGGGCCGCTGCCTAGAATCCGGATTCCTCAACGGACGAAACGGACAATGGCAAACATCGCAGTGGTGATGGTCGACGGTGTCGCCGACTGGGAAATCGGCGTGGTCCTGCCTGCGGCGCGCGAGTGGTTCGGCGACCAGGTCGCCATCGCCAGCATCGACGGACAGCCGGTGCACTCGATCGGCGGCTTGCGCATCACGCCGGAATTTGCGCTCTCGGATCTGGCACCGCTGGACGCCGATCTGTGGATCCTGCCAGGCAGCGAACGCTGGCAAGCCGGCGAGATTCCCGGGCTGAGCGGCGTACTGTGCGAACGCGTGCAACAGCAGCGCCCGATTGCGGCCATCTGCGGAGCCACCATCGCACTGGCGTATGCGGGTCTGCTCGACGAGCGGCCGCACACCAGCAATTCGCTGGCGTTCTTGCAGGAGCACGTGGTGCCGTATGCCGGCGCTGCGCATTACCGGCACGAGAAAGTGGTCAGCGCCGACGGCGTGATCACCGCACCCGGCACCAGCCCGGTGGGGTTTGCGGTGACCTGCATGCGCACCCTGCATCCGGAGCGCACCGAGCTGTTGGCACAACTGCGCGGCATGTTCTCGGGCGAATTCGTCTAGACGTAGTGGCTATTGGCGTAACAAGACACGCCCTTCTGCGATATGCCGGCACCGAGTTTGTGGGGGCAGCTCGCTAATCAGCGAGAATGCGCCTTCCACGGCTGGGGAGGTTCGTGCCACGCATGTGCGAGAAGTGCGCATCGAGTGGTGGCATGCCAGAAAACTGTGGAAACGCAGATGCTGCTCGTGTGCTGAGACTTGCCAGCACGTCGCACTCAAGCCGCCGCGACTACCACTCAATGGCGTTACCGACCTCTGCGTCCACGCGCCCGACGCCGGTGCGTGACGCATGCGCCTGCAGGCGGCGTCGCGCACCAGCACGCAACCAGTCTTCCGCACCGGCGGTCGGCCACCGCTACTGACACACAAAAAGATGGCCACGCCGTCTCCGGCGCAGCCATTGCAAGTTGCCTGGCATGCACTCCCATGCGCTGCCTGATCGTGAAAACGCTGCCGGTCACTATGGCCATCGGCACGCCACGATCACATGGCAGCGCTTGGATCCGGCCTCGCCTTTCCGCTCAGGCATCCAGCCCGATCGGGCAGCTCACTCCCGTTCCGCCAAGCCCGCAATAGCCATTGGGATGCTTGGCGAGATACTGCTGGTGATCGTCTTCGGCGTAATAGAACGTGGGCGCCGGGTAACGGATCTCCGTGGTGATGTCGCCATAACCGGCTGCGGTCAATCGCTGCTGGTAGGCATCGCGGCTGGCAATGGCCGCGTCGTATTGCGCTTGCGTGCTGCAGTAGATCGCCGAGCGGTATTGCGTACCGACATCGTTGCCCTGCTGCATGCCCTGGGTTGGATCGTGGCTTTCCCAGAACGTGCGCAGCAATTGTTCGAACGACACCGCCTGCGCGTCGTACACCACCAGCACCGCCTCGGTGTGGCCGGTCTGCCCTGAGCAGACTTCCGAATACGTCGCGTTCGGTGTTTCGCCGCCGGCGTAACCCACCGCCGTGGTGTAGACCCCAGGCACGTTCCAGAACTTTCGTTCCGCGCCCCAGAAGCAGCCGAGCCCGAATTGCACCTGGGCCAGGCCGGTGAACTCACCACGCAACGGGTGGCCGTTGATCAGGTGCGTGTTGTGCAGGGGCAACGCCTGGGTACGTCCCGGTAGTGCTTCGCCGGGCCGTGGCATGCGTTGTTTGAAGGCGCCGATTCCCAACATGGTGCAACTCCCGCGTGTTTGAGGGTTGCCTGCTGGATGGCGCCGGTGGGAGCGGCTTTCAAGCCGCTCCCGGCGATTGCACCTCACTTCGCCTTGGTGACCGCAGCGGTTGCGGCGGCGGTATCCACTTCCGGCATGGCCGAGCTGTGGTGGTTGATGATCAGCCACTTGCCGTCGCGCTTTTCGTACACGAAGGTGTAGCGGGCCTGCACATCGCTCTTCTTGCCGCTCTTGTCGGTGAGCGTGAAGGTGTACACACCCGCGTCCACCGCGCTGTCGTCATCGAGCAGGCGCACGGTGCGGTAGTTGATGACGCCCTTGGGCTTCTTGGTCAGGAACATCTCGAAGTAGTTTTCGATCTGCTCGCGTGAGGCGCGTACTTCGTTGGAGACCGTCGGCAATAGCACGCCGTCCGGGGCGTACAGGTCGGCCACCTTGTGCGGGTTGCCGGTGGCCAGGGCCGCGTTCCAGGTGTCGAACAGCGCAGCCACTTCGCGCGCTTCGCCATCGGCGGGCAGCGCGGCCTTGTCGGTGTAGTGCATCACGCCGCCAGCCAGCGCCGGGGTGGCAGCCAGAGCCAGAACCAGAGAGAACAGGGTGCGACGCATGGGGTATCTCCGTTGAGTGATGGGGGGTTGCCTCAGTGGGCGAGCCAAGTATCGAAATCCAGCGAGCCCAACAATTCTGCCGAGTGGCATATACTCAAATATGCTGATCGGCCTAGAGCTCGGATATGGAAACCCCAACCAATGCAGGCGATTGGCGCCTGGCGCTACGCCGCGACGCCTCCGACAGCGCACGCTGGCAGGCGCTGCAGGAGGCCAGCGCGGCGCTGCGCAGCGCCAGTACGCCCGAACAGGCTTGCGATGCAGTGCTGGGCCGCGTGCTGTTGCTGCTGGGGCTGGAAGATGGCGCGGTGCTGGCGCAGCGCGGGCCACGCGCGCAGGTGTTTGCCAGCAGGGGCCGCGCCCTGCCGCCCGGCGCCAGCGCCCCCGGTGACAGCCATGAGGCCACCTGGCTGATGCCGCCCCGCCCGGCCGAAATGCGTGATGCGAGGCTGCCGATCCAGCTGCTCGGCACCACCCTGGGCATGGTGTGCGTGGCCTGGAACGACGGCCGCCTGGCGCCGGGCAGCGACGACCTGCAGGCATTGCAGGCCTTTGCGCTGCTGTTGCCGGCGATGGTCGCCGAGCCAGCCAAGCCGGTCGCCACGCGGCGGCGCAAAGCGGTGCAGGACGACCGCCTGAGTGCACTGAGCAAGCGCGAAAAACAGGTGCTCTCGCTGCTGCCGCGCGGGCTCACCAACGCGACGCTGGCAGCTGAACTGGGGATTTCTCCCGGCACGGTCAAAGTGCACGTCGAGCGAATCCTGCAGAAACTTGAGGTAAAAGATCGCACCCAGGCCGCGGTGTACGCGGTCCACGCAGGACTTGCGCAATGAATGCTCTGGCGGTGCGATGGAACGATTGGCCGATCACCCGCAAGAGCCTGGCGGTGGTCACCCTGCCGCTGCTGCTGCTGGCCGTGGCCTTGATGGCGATCTACAGCGTGGAGCGGCAGAACATCGCCGCCGAAAACGATGTGCGGCAAACCTTGGAAGTGCTCAGCGATCTGTACGAAGCGCACGCGCTGCTGGCCGAAACCGCCGCCGGTGTGCGCGGGTATCGGCTGGTGCGCCGCGATGAATTCCTCACCCCGTACCGCGACGCGGAGCCGCGCCTGCAACGCGTGGCCGAGCGGCTGTCGCAACGCATCACCGACCCGGTGCAGGCGCAGCGTTTCGCGCGCATCAAGCCGTTGTTCGCCGAAAAGATGCAGGGCTGGCGCCGTCTGCTCGCACCGGATCTGAGCCGCGAGGAAGAGATCCGCCAATTGTGGGATGGCAAGTACAAGCTCGACATCCTGCGCGCTGAATTACGCGAACTGCGCAATTACGAAACCGCGCAACTGCAGGTGCGCACCGCCAAGGCGCAGGGGCTGCGCCAGCGCAATCTCATCATCACCCTGAGCGCTGCGATGCTCGGCGGCCTGGGCGCGGTGTTCGCGGTGGCGTGGTTCGCCTCGGCCTTGTCCGGGCGCCTGCGCACGCTGGCGGCCAATGCCGACCGGCTCGGCGAAGGGCTGCCGCTGGCCGCACAGCCGCGTGCCGGCGATGAACTCGGGCAGGTCGGCCAACGCCTGGCACAGGCCAGCGAACTGCTGGCCGCACGCGCCAACGAAGCACAACTGGCCCGCCGCGAGGCCGAGACCGCCAACCGCGCGAAGACCGAATTCCTCTCGCGCAGCAGCCATGAACTGCGCACCCCGCTCAACGCGATCCTGGGCTATGCGCAGGTGCTGGAGATGGATTTGCCCGAGCCGGGCCACCGCCGCCACCTGCAGCACATCCTGGGCGCCGGCCGGCACCTGCTCGGCCTGATCACCGAGCTGCTGGACATCGCCCGCATCGAAGCCGATCAACTGGATCTCAGCCCCGAACCAATCGCGGTGCGCGCCGCCGTGCACGAGGCGCTGGGCCTGATCGCGCCGGACGCCGACAAGCACGGCATCAGCCTGCAGCCGCCGACCATCGATGGCCCCTGGACGGTGCGCGCGGACGCCCAGCGCCTGCGCCAGGTGCTGCTCAACCTGTTGTCGAATGCGGTCAAGTTCAATCGCACCGGCGGCCAGGTACAGGTGAGCGCGCAGCCGGATGGCGATCAGGTACGCATCGTGGTTGCCGACCAGGGCGCCGGGCTCACGGCGGCGCAGATCGAACGGCTATTCACCCCGTTCGAGCGGCTGGGCGCGGAACGCTCGGCCGTGGAAGGCACCGGACTGGGGCTGGCGCTGAGCAAGCGCCTGATCGAGGCCATGGGCGGGCAGATCGGCGTGGACAGCAGCCGTGACGGCGCGCGTTTCTGGATTTCCCTGCCGCGAGGCGAGCCGCAGAGCGCCGAACCTGCACGCACACTGCTGCCGCCCAGCAACGCCGGCAGCGGTGTCTGCCGCCTGCTGAGCATCGAAGACAACCCCTCCAACCAGGCGCTGATCCGCACGCTCACCGAGCGGCGGCCGCAGTGGCAGCTGCTGGAAGCGGCCAGCCTGGCGCAGGCGCGTGCGCTGCTGCAACACGGGGTGCCGGACCTGATCCTGCTCGACCTGCACCTGAGCGATGGCAGTGGCGAAGAACTGCTGCGCGACCTGCAGGCGCAGCCGGCCACTGCCGCGGTGCCGGTGGTGGTGATCAGCGCCGACGCGACCTCTGCCACGCTGGCGCGCGTGGGCAACCAGGGCGTGCGCGCCTATCTGACCAAACCACTCGATGTGGCGGAATTCTTCACCGTGATCGACAGGCTACTGGCATGACACGCGACGACATCCTCGCCTCCCGCATCCTCATCGTCGACGACGAGCCGGCCAATGTGCGGCTGCTCGAAGACCTGCTGCAACGCGAAGGCTTCCAGCAGGTGATCGCCACCACCGACCCGCAACGGGTCATGGGCCTGGTGTCGGCATTCGCGCCGGACCTGATCCTGCTGGATCTGAAGATGCCGGAACTGGACGGCTATGCGTTGCTGGAGCAGCTGGCGCGCCTGTCCGACCCGGGGCAGTTCCTGCCGGTGATCGTGCTCACCGCCGACCCCAGCCGCAGCGCCCGCCATCGCGCGCTCGGGTTGGGCGCCAAGGACTTCCTGACCAAGCCGCTGGACACCTTCGAGGTGGCGTTGCGGGTCTGGAACGTGGCCGAAACCACGGTGTTGTTCAAACGCCTGCGGGCACTGGCCTCGCCCGATGCCGCGCCGCCGGGCTGGCGTCAGCCGGAGTAATCGTGCCGCCGATCTGCGCGCGCGACCGTCGTCGGAGCGCACCTGGGCGCGACCGGCGTTGCCTGGGAAACCTCATCGCGCCCGGGTGCACGTCTACGCGCAGCACAGGACAAACGCATGGGCCGCGCACCGCTACAGCGCGCGCGTGACCTCGCCGCACAGGCCGATCTCGGCCAGCACCGCCTGCGCCTGGCTCAGATGCATGTCCGCCACGCAGACCTGCAACACGCCGAAGGCCGGCAGTTCGCCTGCACCGCCCAGCAGTGATTCGCCGAACACGAAGGCAGTGATGCCGGCATCTTCCAGCGCGTGCTTGGCCAGATGGGCGTCGATGATGTGGCTGGCTCGATAGGCGATCTGCATGCTCAGCCGCGCCCCAGCCGTTCGCGTTCGGCATCCAGCTTCCACTCGCGCAGTGCCGGCAGGCTGTCGAGCGCCGCCAGATAGTCGCCGGCGGCTTCGAACAGCGGCACACCGTAGCTGGCAAAGCGCAGTGCCACCGGCGCGAACATCGCATCGACGATGCCGAAGTCGCCGCACAGGAACGCACCACCCTGCCCGTGTTCGGCACGCAGGCTGGCCCATAGCGCCTGGATGCGCGCGATGTCGCGCTCGGCGGCGGCATCCCAGTGGGCGGGCCCGGGCACACGCGCCAGATCCATCGGCAGCTGGCTGCGCAGCGCGGCAAAGCCACCGTGCATTTCGGCGGCGGCGGCGCGGGCCTGCGCGCGCACTGCCGGGTCGGCTGGCCAGCCGCGGCCATCGAGCCAGCGCTCGTTGACGTATTCGCAGATCGCCAGCGAATCCCACACATGCAGCGTGCCATCCCACAGCACCGGCACCAGCCGGGTCGGCGAATAGCCGGCGATACGGGCCTGGAATTCGGGCGTGTTCAACGGCAAGGCGACTTCTTCGAACGGCACCTGGAAATGCCGTAGCAACAGCCACGGCCGCAACGACCAGGAGGACAGGGTCTTGTCGCCGATCACCAGTCGGGGCAGTGACATTGCGCAGCTCGCTCGAAGGAGTGCGCGCAGCGTACGCGTCGGGCGCGATGCCGGCCAGCGGCCGATGGCAGGCCCCATGAACCGGTTGCGCGCCGGCCCTGGCCGCCACAGGTTCCAGTGCGCTCTGGCACTGCCCCGCACTTGCCACCAGGCCGCCACGTGCGCCGCGCCTACCCCTAAACCGGTGCCACCGCCTAAACTTGCGGTTTATCCGATACCGATGCCCCGCATGTCCGAGATTCCAGCCACCGACGCCACCGCCCCGGCGGAGAAGAAAGACTTCATCCGCCAGATCGTTCGCGAGGACCTGGCCAGCGGCAAGCACACGGCCATCCGCACCCGCTTCCCGCCCGAGCCCAACGGCTACTTGCATATCGGCCATGCCAAGGCGATCTGCCTGGACTTCGGCCTGGCGGCCGAGTTTGGCGGGCTGTGCAACCTGCGCCTGGACGATACCAACCCGGCCAAGGAAGACCCCGAGTTCGTGGTCGCCATCCAGGACGACGTGCGCTGGCTGGGCTTTGAGTGGGCGCAGCTGCGGCACGCCTCCGATTACTTCGAGGTGTACTACCTGGCGGCGGAAAAGCTGATCCGCGACGGCCATGCGTTCGTCTGCGACCTCTCGGCCGAGCAGGTGCGCGAATACCGCGGCACGCTGACCGAGCCGGGCCGCAACTCGCCGTTCCGCGAGCGCAGCGTCGACGAAAACCTGGACCTGTTCCGGCGCATGCGGGCCGGCGAATTCCCCGATGGCGCGCGCACACTGCGCGCCAAGATCGACATGGCCAGCGGCAACATCAACCTGCGCGACCCGGCGCTGTACCGCATCAAGCACGTCGAACACCAGAACACCGGCAACGCCTGGCCGATCTACCCGATGTACGACTTCGCGCATTCGCTGGGCGATGCGGTGGAAGGCATCACCCATTCGCTGTGCACGCTGGAATTCGAAGATCACCGCCCGTTGTACGACTGGTGCGTGGACAAGGTGGACCTGAGCGGCCATCCCGAGCTGCTGGCGCCGCTGCTGGGCAAGGGCTACCCGAAGGAAGCCGCCAAGCCGCGCCAGATCGAGTTCTCGCGCCTGAACATCAACTACACGGTGATGAGCAAGCGCAAGCTCACCGCGCTGGTGGAAGAACGGTTGGTGGACGGCTGGGACGACCCGCGCATGTACACGCTGCAGGGCCTGCGCCGGCGCGGCTATACGCCGGCAGCGATGCGCCTGTTTGTGGACCGCGTGGGAATCAGCAAGCAGAACTCGGTGATCGATTTCTCGGTGCTGGAAGGCTGCCTGCGCGAAGACCTGGACGCGGCCGCCGCGCGGCGCATGGCGGTGATCGACCCGCTCAAGCTGGTGCTGACCAACCTGCCCGAGGGCCACACCGAGACGCTGCAGTTTTCCAATCACCCCAAGGACGAAAGTTTCGGCACGCGTGAGGTGCCGTTTGCGCGCGAGCTGTGGATCGAGCGCGAGGATTTTGCCGAAGTGCCGCCCAAGGGCTGGAAGCGGCTGGTGCCGGGCGGCGAGATCCGTCTGCGCGGCGCGGGCATTGCGCGCGTGGATGAAGTGATCAAGGACGCCGCCGGCGAGATCGTGGAGCTGCGCGGCTGGCTGGATCCGGAATCGCGCCCGGGCATGATCGGTTCCAACCGCAAGGTCAAGGGCACCATCCATTGGGTCAGCGCCGTCCATGCGGTGGAGGCGGAAATCCGCCTGTACGACCGTCTGTTCTCGGTGGAAAAGCCCGACGACGAATCCGAAGGCAAAACCTACCGCGACTACCTCAATCCCGAGTCCAAGCGCAGCGTGCGCGGCTACGTGGAGCCGTCGGCGGCGCAGGCCGCGCCCGAGCAGGCGTTCCAGTTCGAGCGCACCGGCTATTTCGTGGCCGACCGCCGCGACCACAGTGCCGCCACGCCGGTCTTCAACCGCAGCGTGACCCTGCGCGACACCTGGGCCAAGTGAGGCTCCGCCGCGCCGCTGCTCGCAACGGCGCGGCCCTGCTGCAATGACCGATGGCGCCCTGCACCTGCGCCGGTACGGGCGTGACGGGTATCGCCACCGCCACGCCCATGTGCAGGTAGTACTGCCGATTCGCGGCACGTTGGAGATCGAGGTCGGTGGACGCGGCGGACGCGTCGATCACCGGCAGGCGGTGGTCATCGCACCGCACACCGCTCACGATCAGGCCGCGCACGACGACAACCGTTTTCTGATCCTGGAATGCAGCGTCGCTGACGTGGGCGCCCATCGCGTGGAGCAGCTGCAACAGCGGCCATTTGTGGCCACCACGCCGCGCCTGCTGGCCATTGCCAACTTCATCGACCAGCACTGCCGCACGCGCGATGCCGTACCTGCCCTGCTGCGTGGCCATTGTCTGCCGCCGCTGCTGCACGCCTTGCGCGCCGACCCAGCACCACTGCAGCGCCTGCAGCAGCTGTGCGACACGATCACCGCAACACACGCCGAGCCCTGGCCGGTGCAGCGCATGGCCGCGTACCTGGGCGTGGGCGCAGGCTGCGTACACGCGCTGTTTCGCGACACCTTCGAACAAACGCCGCAGCAATGGCTGGGCGCGCTGCGCCTGCAGCGCGTCTGCCTGCAGCTTGCGCATACCGATGTGCCGATCGCGCAGCTGGCACTGGCGCATGGCTGGTCGGACCAAACCGCACTGACGCGTGCGATGCGCCGCACCCTGAGCATGACGCCGGCGGCGTATCGACGCCAGCCCCATGCCGGCACGCGCTGAGCCGCATGCCGTGGGCGCTGTGATCCCCGCACACAGCGGCGGCCAGACTGAACGCCGCACAAGAGTCCGGGTCAAGCCGCCCCTGCACACACGCGGCATGCTGTGCGCCTGGAAGGAGGCGTGCGATGCGTGAGCGGCTGATGGCAGGCGTGGCCAGTGGCATGGGCGCCGGCGCGTTGTGGGGGTTGGTGTTTTTGGCACCACAGTTGCTGGCGGCGTTTTCGCCGTTGCAACTGGCGTTGTCGCGCTACCTGGCCTATGGCGCAGTGGCCGCGTTGGTGCTAGCGCCGCGCGCGCGGCGCACCGCCGCCCGGCTGGGCCGCGCCGAATGGTGGGCGCTGGTGCGCCTGAGCCTGCTGGGCAACCTGATCTACTACGTGCTGCTCGGCAGTGCCGTGCAATGGGCCGGTGGCGCGGCCACCGCGCTGATCATCGGCCTGCTGCCGGTGGTGGTCACGGTGATCGGCACGCGCGCCGCCGGTGCGGTGGGATTACGGCGCCTGGCCGCGCCGTGCGTGCTGTGCGTGGCAGGCGTGGCGCTGGTGGCGGTGGACACCTTGCAGCGCAACGGCGGCGCGCAGGCGTCGGATCTGGGCACCCGCGTGGCCGGGCTGTTGTGCGCGGTGGGCGCACTGATCAGCTGGTCGGTGTATTCCATCGGCAATGCCCGCTGGCTGCGACGCCGCGCCGACCTGTCCAGCCAGGACTGGTCGCTGCTGACCGGCGTGGTCACCGGAGCACTGGCGCTGCTATTGGCCCCGCTCACATTGCTCGACACCACCGTGCATGCGCCGCTTGACTGGGCCCGCTTCTGGGCCATTGCACTGGTGCTGGCGGTGCTCGCCTCGGTGATCGGCAATGGCCTGTGGAACCGCGCCAGCCGGCTGCTGCCGCTGACCCTGGTCGGCCAGATGATCGTGTTCGAAACGGTGTTCGCGCTGCTGTACGGCTTTGCCTGGGAAGCGCGCCTGCCCACCGGGCTGGAGCTGGCCGCCATCGCCTGCCTGCTGGTGGGCGTGCTGTGGTGCGCAGCGCTGCATGGCGAAACGAACTGACTCACCGCCGGCACCACACCAGGTGCCTACCCTGCGGCATTGACCCCACGCAATGCCCATGCATATTTCCCCATCCCTACGCTGCGCGTTGGCTTGCCTGATGCTTGGCCTGGGCGCCTGCACAACCCAGCCCGCTGGCCCACAGGCGAGCACGCCGCCCAGCGGCCCCTGCGATGTGGTCGCAGTGCCGCCAAACTACGACATCCCGCCAGCGCGGCTGGACGAAACCATGCAGCAGCTGGCCCACGCCACCCGCTGCGCGATTCAGTTTTCCCCGCCCACCGACCGCTCCTTCGATGCAGTGCCGGTCAATGCGGTGCACGGCCAGGTGAGCATCCGACAGGCAGTGCGCCAGGCCATCGCCGGCACCGGGATCGTGGTCCAGCAAGAAACCGCCGATTCGATCACGCTGAGCCGCTGACCGGCCACAGCGGCGTGCGGCGTGGGCAGGAGGGCTACCATGGCAGTCCTCCGCCCCTTGCAGGACGCCCGCATGCCCCGCCCCCATTCCTGGCTCCTGAGCACCGTGCTGCTGATCGCACAGGCCTTGCTGATTGGCTGTGTTGCTCCCCCGCCCACTGAAGCGGCCACACCGCCCGCATCGGCCTCACCCATCAAGCGCATCCAGGTCAACACCACCTGCCGCACCGATGCCGATTGCACGGTGAAAGACGTGGGCAACTGTTGCGGCGCGTTTCCCGCATGCGTCAAGGTCAACAGCGCCACCGACCCCAAGGGCGTGCTGGCGCAATGTCAGGCCAGCGGCACGATGAGTGTGTGCGGCTTCCGCGAGATCAGTGCCTGCCAGTGCGTTTCCGGCCAATGTGCCGCAAGCGATGCACAGACCGATACACTGCGCCGCCCTGATTCCTCTCCTGCACCGGTCCAGTGATGCTCTACGCGCAAGTTCACCTCACCCTGCCCGCCTGGATCCACGACCATGTGGATGCCAGCCGCGCCTATCCTGGCGACGCCGAGAAAGTGGCGCTGGCGATCGATCTGTCGCGGATGAACGTGGAAGCACGCAGCGGCGGCCCGTTTGGGGCGGTGGTGTTCGGGCCCGACGACCGCATCATCGCCGCGGCGGTGAACCGCGTGGTGCCACAGAACACTTCGCTGGCACATGCGGAAAACATGGCCTACATGCTGGCCCAGCAGCGCCTGCAGACGCCACGGTTGAACGATGTCCTGTCGCCGGTGACCCTGGCCACCTCTGCGCAGCCGTGCTGCCAGTGCTACGGCGCCACCGTGTGGGCCGGCATCGACCGCCTGCTGATCGGCGCGCGCGCCGAAGACGTGATGGCCTTGACCGAATTCGACGAAGGCCCGCTGCCGGCCGACTGGGTGGGCGAGCTGACCCGTCGCGGCATCGAGGTGGTGCGCGATGTGCAGCGCGAACAGGCCTGCGCGGTGTTGCGCAGCTATGGCGAGGGTGGCGGTGATCATTATTGACCTCCCACGGCAGGCACTGCGATGAGCGGGCTGCTGTGCTATTGCCGGCAGGGCTTCGAGCCGGAACTGGCCGCCGAACTCAGCGCCCGCGCAGCGTTTGTCGGCATTGCCGGCTATGCGCGCACGCAGCGTAACGATGGCTATGTGTTGTTTGTCTGCGACGAGGCCGCGCAGATGGCCGCCAGGCTGCAGTGGCGCGAGCTGATCTTCGCGCGCCAGAAACTGGTGGTGCTCGCCGAACTCAAGGGCCTCGATCCCAAGGACCGCATCACCCCGATCCTGGCGGCGCTGGACGGCCAACCGCGCTTTGGCGATCTGTGGGTGGAGCATCCGGATTCGGACGCCGGCAAACCACTGGCCGGCCTGGCCCGCAGCTTCGGGAATGCGTTGCGGCCTGCATTGCGCAAGGCCGGCCTGCTGACCGACAAACCACAAGCGCGACTGCCACGCCTGCACATCTGTTTTCTGGATGGCGACCACGCACTGCTGGCAGTGGCCGACAGCAGCGACAGCGCGCCCTGGCCGCTCGGCATTCCGCGCCTGAAATTGCTGCCGGAGGCGCCATCGCGCTCGGCACTCAAGCTCGACGAAGCACTGCTCACGCTGCTGACCCCGGAAGAACGCGAACAGCTGGTCAAACCCGGCATGCGCGCCGCCGATCTGGGCGCCGCACCGGGCGGCTGGACCTGGGTGCTCACCCGCCAGCACGTGCACGTGACCAGTGTCGACAACGGCCCGCTACGCGAGCATGTGCTGGCCACCGGTCTGGTCGAACATCTGCGTGCCGATGGCTTTCACTGGAAGCCCGCGCAACCGCTGGACTGGATGGTCTGCGACATGGTCGAGCAGCCACGCCGCGTGGCCGAACGCATGGCCACCTGGGTGCGCGAAGGCTGGTGCCGCCACACCATCTTCAATCTCAAGTTGCCGATGAAAAAACGCTGGGACGAGACCCGGCTGTGCCTGGACCTGTTCGAGCAGCAAGCCGAGAAATCACTGACCGTGCGAGCCAAGCAGCTGTATCACGACCGTGAGGAAATCACGGTACTGGCGATGCGGGGCTAGGCGCTGGGAATTGGGAATCGGGATTGGGGAATCGTAAGAGCGGGGAGTGGTGGTGTCATTGCTACTCGCTGGCGGGCACTCGCTGACCAAGCATGACGTTTCACTCGCGCGCAGTTGATATTTTTCGGCGGGCGGTCGCGCTTTCGGTCACCGCAGGTAGTGCTGCTGCAGGCTTGTTCTCAGCGCATGCATCACGGCAGGCTGGTTTGCGCCAGCCTGCTCGCTTGATTTCAGCGGCCGCTCCGTCGATAAAAAGAGCGGGCTGCGGTTACAGCACGATGCGCTTGCTGCCCTCGCGCGCGGAGCGGTAGATCGCATCCACGATGCGGATGTCGCGCAGACCTTCTTCGCCCGGTGCACGTAGCGGCGTGCCGTTGAGGATGGCCAAGGCATCTTCATCCATCTGCAGTGCCTGCTGGTGCGGCACCTTGGCGTCGAACACGCGCCCATCGCTGGCCTTGCCGGTAACGCCCTGGTAGGCCTGAAACGGCGACAACTCATACCAGCCACGTTCGCACTCGGCACGCAGCACATTCATGTTGGCACCGAAGCTGGTCTTGCATGCGGCACGCACGGAATTGGGAAATTCCAGCGTAAAATCCATATGTTCGTCGACTTCGTCGAACAGCTCCGGGCGATCGGTCCAGCGCTTGGCGGTCACGGCCACCGGCTCGGCACCCACCGTATAGCGCGCGGCATTGAGCGGATACACGCCCATGTCGTACATCGCGCCGCCACCGAATTGCGAACGCAGGCGCCACGGCCGGTCCGCCGTGGTCGCATCGTGATAGCCGTTGTAGCCGGCTTCGGCACGCACGCGCTGCATGGCTCCAAACGGCTTCTCGCTGGCCATCGCAATCAGGCGCCGTGTGTTGGGCTCGTGCTGCATGCGATAGCCGATGGTCAACGCCACCTTGTTGCGTTTGCATGCAGCGATCATCGCCTCACACTCGCCTGCGTTCATTGCCATCGGTTTTTCGCACCACACGTGCTTGCCGGCCGCGGCCGCGCGCAATGTCAGCGGCGCATGCAGATGGGTGGGCGTGACGATGTAGACCACGTCGATGTCGCCGTTATCGGCGATCTGGTCGAAATTCTCGTAGTTGTAGACGTTGCGATCGGGAATCTTGTACTTGGATTGCCACTGCGGAATCTTCGAGGCCGTACCGGTCACGATGCCGGCGAGCCTGCAGTGCTTGGTCAAGGCCAGGCCCGGTGCGAGCTGTTCGCTGGCATAACTGCCCAGCCCGGCAAGCGCGACATTGAGCGGTTTTCCTGGCGCTTTTTTCGGCAATGCCCAGGCAGGTGCACCGAGCAGGATGCCTGCACCGCCGAGGGCGGCAAGCAAGCGGCGACGCGTTACGGATTCCACAGACATGCAAACCTCCCTCGCAAGACTAGGCCAATACTGCTCGCGCACCTTACTTGATCGGCGGCGATCACCGCCATGGTTGCAACGCACGTTCTGGCACACTGCGGCGCACCCTCTCGGAGCCTGTCGCATGATCGCTGCCGCCTGTGTTCGCTTGTTGCCGTTTGCGCTTGTCTTGTCCAGTTCGCTCGCCATCGCGGCCGATGCGCCCTTCGTTGCACGCGACCTGATCGGCGATGGGGCCTTCACGAGCAATGCAGAGGGCCCGGCCGCCGGGCCGGACGGTGCGATCTACGCGGTGAATCTCGGCAAGGACGGCACCATCGGCCACATCACGCTGCACGCCGATGGCAGTGCCAAGGCCGAGGTCTTCCTGACCTTGCCCGAAGGCAGCCGCGGCAATGGCATCCGTTTCCGCGATGGCGCGATGTTCGTGGCCGACACGCTTGGCCGCAAGATCCTGCGCGTGGATCTGCGCACGCGCGCAGTGAGCACGTTCGCCGCGCTGCCCGCCTCCAACGGCCCCAACGATCTTGCGCTCGCCCCCGATGGCAGCTTCTATACCAGCGATCCCAACTGGACCGACAACAGCGGCCGCCTGTGGCAGGTCAGCCGCGATGGCGCCGTGCAACTGCTCGAAGACGGCATGACCACGCCCAATGGCCTGGATGTGAGCCCGGATGGCAAGCACCTGTACGTCAACGAGAGCATGGCGCGCAAGGTGTGGGTCTACGACCGCGTGGACGGCGGCCTGCGCAACAAGCGCGTATTGATCGAATTCCCCGATTTCGGCCTGGACGGCATGCGCTGCGATGCCGACGGCAATCTCTACATCGGCCGCTACGACGCCGGCCAGATCGCGGTGGTGTCGCCGCAGGGCAAGCTGCTGCGCACCATCGCGCTCAAGGGCCGCAAGGCCAGCAACGTGGCGTTTGGCGGCACCGACGGCAAGCAGGTGTTCGTCACGCTGCAGGACCGCGGCGCAGTTGAAACGTTCAGGTCCGACCGCCCCGGCCGCGAAACCGGACGCTGAAACTGCTGCGCACGTCGCAGCGGTTCTCAGGGCGCGCAACGGCGTCCTGGCATGCTGCATGTCACCTGTGGAGGACTCCTCATGCAACCGATCGAACTGAAGGACGCGGCCGCCTTTGGCAGCGAATTCCTGCGCCTGACCTTGCTGCAAGGCTTCCAGTCGCTCACCAAACGCGATCTGGAATTGTTGATCTTCGTGTTGCTGGAGCGCGACGGTGCGATCTCCCGCAATAGCTCCAATGCCGCGGTCGCACTGCAGCTGCGGGTGACCTCGGCCAAGGTGAAGGCCCTACGTCGCGATGGCTACGCACGCTGGCGCGCGTTGGTGCCCGAAGAAGGCGACGCGGCAATGCAGCGCATCGTGGCCAACGTACTCACCGAAGATAATCTGCGCTCGGGCGCAAAACATGTCAGCGAACGCAGCCGCAAGGAAGGGTTTCTGGCCGTGCGTATCGAACACCCCGATGATGCACAGCAGTTCGAGCAGGCCATTCTGGATGTCGGCGCGCTGCCGGTGTACGAGCGCAATCGTGAAGTGGTGGCGGTGCGCTTCGACACGCTGTTGAAGATCGCCGAACGCTGGGGCTATCTGCAGCCGGACCCGCAGGCCACCGTGCGCGAACTGCAAAAGCTCACGCCTACCGCCGAAGAAGTGTCCGACCTGCTGAAAAAAGACATCACGCAGGTGCGCTGGGAAGATGTGCGGCGCGCGCTCAACAGCCTGGGAGCCAAGGCCGTGGCCAGCACCGCCGAAGGCGGCTTGAAAGGCTTGCTGAAGATCGTGTTCCCCTTCATCCCTGGCTGAGCGTACGCACGGCGTTGCAGGTCCGCACGATCCTGCAACGTCGATGCGTTGATCAGCGGTTCTTCGCTGCGACAACCAGTCACCACCGCATGGCTGCACACGCTCAACACGCATGCGGATGCCGCGTCCACCACGGAAATACAGCGCGCCTCACAACCGGCCACGCCAGGAATGGCTCGCAGCCGCCCGCCATCGGCGCTAGGCTTGCGGGCTGTTCCACATCAGGGGGGTCTGATGACCAAGCTCCGCACCGTTACCTGTTTTTTGCTGCTACTCGCCAGCGGCACTGCCTGGAGCCAGCAGGCGCCCACGCCCGCCAGCAGCATGCCGTTGATCGATGTGCCCAGCGCCATCCGTACCCAGCCGCTGGCCAGCGGCGAAGTGACCCACCAGGCGCAGCTGGAGCGCCCGCGCGGCGAATCCAGCGTGATCGTGCGCTCCATCCAGCCCACCAGCGTGGTGGGCAGTTACCGCATCGATTTCCAGGCGATGGACACCGATGGCGACGGCCGCATCAGCCGCGCCGAGGCGCAGGCCAACCCGGCACTGGCCGATGAATTCGACGCCCTCGATACGCGCCACAGCGGCGCCCTCAGCCGCGAACAGCTGGCCGGCTGGCTGATCCAGTAACTGCCCGCGCTCCTTGCGCAGCGGGCCGTGCGCGCCGCCGCACGGCCACGCGCACAGTTATTCATGCAGCGGCCGTCTTTGCCTATTGCAGGGTCCGCTTGGGTCGGCTAGATTGTATTTAATGGATACAATCTGGACGCCCCGATGACCGCTCGCCTGGCCCTTGCTGCCGACCTTGGCTATCAACTGCAACTGGCTGCCCTGGCTTCCGGGCATGCCGCGCGGCAGGAACTGGCCGAGCTGCACCTCACCCCGGCGCGAGTCACCGCACTGATCCACATCCGCGACCAACCCGGTTGCGATCAGACCGAACTTGGTCAACGCCTGCTGGTCAATCGCGCCACCGGCATGAAGATCGCAAACGCGCTCGCCGAGCAGGGCCTGATCGAACGCCTGGCCGGCCGTGATCGGCGCAGCAAGGGGCTCTATCTCACGCAGATGGGCGAACAGACGCTTGTGACCGCGCAGGGTTGCCTGGCGCGCGCCACCGAACGCACCTGCAGCGATCTGCAGGCTGGCGAACGCCAGACCCTGTTGCGCCTGCTGTGCAAATTGAACGCCAGCACTGTCCTGCAACCGGCAGACGCCGAAGACGCGCTGGCCGAATCACTCTGATCCGCTACATCCCTCACTGCTAGGAGAGGCCGCTTGAACGAGCATGACGTGGTATCGGTGCATGTGGAAAACCGCATTGCGTGGGTAAAGTTTGCGCGGCCGGACAAGCGCAACGCGATGAGCCCGGCGCTCAATCGCCGCATGCTGGACGTGCTGGACGAGCTGGAATTCGACGACAACGTCGGCGTGCTGGTGCTCGGCGGCGAAGGCACCGCGTGGTCGGCCGGCATGGACCTGAAGGAATACTTTCGCGAGACCGAAGCACAAGGCCTGCGCGGGGTGCGCCGTTCGCAGCGCGAATCCTATGGCTGGTTCCGCCGGCTGCGCTGGTATCAAAAACCCACCATCGCCATGGTCAACGGGTGGTGTTTCGGCGGCGGCTTTGGCCCGTTGTTCGCCTGCGACCTGGCCATCGCCGCCGACGAGGCGCAATTCGGCCTGTCGGAAATCAACTGGGGCATCCTGCCCGGCGGCGGCGTCACCAAGGTGGCGGTGGAATTGCTCTCCATGCGCGATGCAATGTGGATGACGCTCACCGGCGAATTGGTCGACGGCAAGAAGGCGGCCGAGTGGCGCCTGGTCAACGAAAGCGTGCCGCTGGAACGGCTGGAAACACGCACGCGCGAAGTGGCCGAGTTGCTGCTCAAGAAAAACCCGGTGGCACTGAAATATGCCAAGGACGCCGTGCGTCGCGTCGGCACCATGACCTACGACGAGGCCGAAGACTATCTGGTGCGCATGCAGGAAGCGGCCAACTCGTTCGACAACAACGCGCGCAAGGAAGGCATCCGTCAGTTCATCGACGAAAAGCGCTACAAGCCCGGTCTGGGCGCGTACGAGCCGGACGCCGGCACCAACTGAGCAACGCCTTCGGCGCGTGAGCGGCCCGTGCAACGCACGTGCCGCCCACCGCTGCCGCCAGTGGTTTTCTGCACCGAGGAGGGAGTATGGAAGCCTTAGCCGCGACCCTGCGTGGCATCGCCGCGCGTGGACCGTTGGGACTGTTCATCGATGGTCAGTGGCGCGCCAGCACCGGCAGTCAGACGCTGGATGTCATCGCGCCGCACACCGAAGAACGCCTGCTGCGCTACACCGAACCATCGCATGCCGACACCGAGGCCGCGGTTGCCGCGGCGCGCAGAGCCTTCGACAGGGGCCCCTGGCCGCAGCTGCCGCCGCCAGAACGCGGCGCCGCGCTCAAGCGCATTGCCGAGCATTTGCGGGCGCGCATGCCGGAACTGGCAGATGCATGGACCGCGCAGGTCGGCGCCACCATCGGCTTCAGTCGGCGCGCCTCCAAGCAGGCGCCGGATCTGTTCGACTATTACGGCGACCTGATCACCACCCACCCGTTCGTCGAGCCACGCACGCGCTCCAGCGGCGGACGCGTGCACGTGGTGCAGGAACCGGTCGGCGTGGTCGTCGCCATCACGCCGTGGAATGCGCCGTTGGTGCTGCTCTGCTACAAGGTCGCCGCCGCGCTGGCGGCCGGCTGCACCGTGGTTGCCAAGCCGTCTCCGGAAACGCCGATCGACGCCTATATTCTGGCCGAATGCATCAGCGCCGCCGGGCTGCCGGATGGCGTGTTCAATTTGCTCCCGGCTGGGCGCGAGGTGGGTGAACAGCTGATCCGGCACCCCTCCGTGGACAAGGTGAGCTTCACCGGCTCCACCCAGGCAGGGCGATCGATCGGTGTGGCCTGCGCCGAGCGCCTGGCGCGCGTCGGGCTGGAGCTGGGCGGCAAGTCGGCGGCGATCGTGCTGGAGGATGCCGACATCGAGAAAGTGCTGCCCAGCCTGGTGCCCTACTCGATGCCGATCACCGGCCAGGTGTGTTTCGCGCTCACCCGCGTACTGGTCCCCGCGCATCGGCGCGAGGCCATCCTGCACGCGTATTGCTCGGCGCTGGCCACGCTCAAACTCGGCGACCCGTTTGCCGCCGACACGGGCATGGGCCCGCTGGCACTCGGCCGCCAGTTGGAACGTGTGCAAGGCTACATCGCCCAGGGCAGCGCCGAAGGCGCAAAGCTGGTCATGGGCGGCGAGCGGCCAGAGCACTTGCCACGCGTTTTTTTTCTTGAGCCGACCGTGTTTGCAGGTGTGACGCCGGAGATGACCATTGCCCGCGAAGAAATCTTCGGCCCCGTCGTGAGTTTTATCGACTATCACAACGAAGAAGATCTGATCGCCAAAGTCAACGACAGCGATTACGGCCTGCATGGCACCGTCTATAGCGACGATCCCGAACGCGCCTACGCGATTGCGCGACGCGTGCGGAGCGGCAGCCATTCGATCAACGGCATGTGCGTGGATATCGAGATGCCGTTCGGTGGTGTCAAACACTCCGGCATCGGCCGCGAAGGTGGCATCGAAGGCCTGCACGGGTTTCTCGAAACCAAAACGATCTATCTCGGCTAACACCGTTTAACGCAGTCAAAAGCGTGCAACACCGATCACGTTGCCAACATGCGCAACGCGCTGCGTCATGCGTCGCGTTGCGCTCGCTGCTGCAGCTTGCTTGCCAATGCTGTGGTGAACGCGCACTGCATACAGATGCATGTACTTGAACCTTCTTGCCACCTCCGTCGCACTACACGCCCGTCACTCCCTCATCCGTACCGGAAGACAGCGCCTTGACCATGCCGACCGACTCGATCTCGTTCCATGCCCGCCTGACACCGCAGCGGCTTGCTGCCCGCGACCTGCTGCTGCAACAGGAATGGACCTACGCCGAACTGGACGACCTGATCGGTCGCCTGGCTGCCGTGCTGCAGACACGCGGCTGTGTCGACGGCGAACGGCTTGCGGTGCTGGCGCGCAATTCGGTCTGCCAGGTTGCGCTGCATTTTGCCTGTGCGCGGGTTGGTGCCATCTACGTACCGCTCAACTGGCGGCTGAGTGGCACTGAGCTGGATGCCTTGTTGCAGCGTGCAGAGCCTCGCTTGCTGCTGGGCGACGATGTCGCTGCCGGACGCGCGCAGGTGGAAGACTTCGCCCGCTTCATCGACAACGCCAAGCAGCTTGCACCTGCCGAAACACCCTACATTCCGCCCGATCGGGTCAGCCTGATCCTGTTCACCTCCGGCACGTCCGGCCAGCCCAAGGGCGTGATGTTGAGCGAACAGAACCTGCAACAGGTCGCGCACAACTTCGGCGTCACCACACGGGTGGAAGCGCACAGCAGTTTTCTGTGCGAGGCGCCGATGTTTCATATCATCGGCCTGGCTACCAACGTGCGCCCGGTGCTGGCAATGGGCGGCTCGATCCAGGTCTCCAATGGCTTCGAGCCCAAACGCACGCTGGGCTGGCTGGGCAACCCGGCATTGGGCATCACCCATTACGTCGGCGTGCCACAGATGATGCAGGCCTTCCGCAGCCAGCCAGGCTTCGATCCTGCAGCGCTCCGTCATCTCACCGCGTTGGTCAGCGGCGGCGCGCCGCACGCCAGCGAGGACCTGCTGGGCTGGCTGGAGGATGGCATCCCGATGGTCTGCGGCTTCGGCATGAGCGAAGCCGGCACCGTGTTCGGCATGTCGGTGGATTGCGAGGTGATCCGCAGCAAGCTCGGTGCAGCGGGAATCTCATCACCCACCGTGCAGACGCGGGTCGTGGATAACGAGGGCAACGACTGTGAGGTGGGCATGCCGGGCGAACTGCTGTTGCGCGGGCCCAACCTCAGCCCCGGCTATTGGCGCGACCCGCAGGCCACTGCCGAGATGCGCGATGGCGCGGGCTGGTTCCGCACCGGCGACATCGTCCGACGCGATGCCGATGGGTTTTTCTGGGTAGTCGACCGCAAGAAAGACATGTTCATTTCCGGGGGTGAAAATGTGTATCCCGCAGAGATCGAAGCCGTGCTGGCCGACCATCCAGAAATCCGCGAGTGCGCCGTGGTCGGCATGGCCGACGCGCAATGGGGCGAAGTGGGCTATCTGGCGATCGTGCCAGCCACTGAAACCCCGGACCTGGAGCGGATTCGCAGCTATCTGAGCGAACGCCTGGCCAAGTACAAGGTACCCAAGCACCTGCGCGTGGTCGCGGCGCTGCCACGCACTGCCACGGGCAAACTGCAAAAAGCGCGCTTGAAGGATGCACTGGCGAACGAGGCCTGATGCAGGCCAGCGGGCCATCGAACAGGCGGGCGCGCGTATTGCGGCCCGCTTCGTTCTTGTCATTCCGCACTACCCACGCATGCACGGTACGCGACGCAACAAGACGCATAGATCCAAAGAGAAGACGCAGCTGCGCTCAACCGGCGCAGCGAGCCGCACGCCGGCTCACCACTGTGCAACACCACTTCCGGACAGCACTGCAGCAGATACACGGACACGGACACGACCGCGACGGACACGATCGCGATCGAACGGAGACCGGCACCCAACACGGGCGTGCCCAGCCGTCCCGTTCAACCACGCAGCATCACGCGCGCGCAGCAACCCTCAGCTACGCAGACGCATCCATCAGCACGTCGTATTCACCGGCCTGGTCATCGACCCACACGGCGCCCTGCTCGGCCATGGTCTTCAGCTGACGCTCCAGCTCACGCATCAACAGCCGCACGCCCGGCTTGAGGATCGCGCCGCTGTCGCGGTAGATCACGCCACCGGCGCGCGCCTGCGACGGCTGCTGCAGCTGAAACGCGCGTAGCTCGCCACGTGCGATATCGCCGGAGACCATCATGCTGGGCATTACCGCGATGCAATCGGTGCCGAGCAGGATCTCGCGGGTAAAGCTCGCCGAGCTGGAACGCAGCTGATCGCGCGTGGCCAGCCCGTGCTCGCGCATCACCTGCGCCACATCGCGCTCGACATGCTGGCTTAAAGTTGGCAGTACCTGGCGATACGCCGCGGCCTCGGCGATACGCACCTGGCCATCGGCGAACAACGGATGGTCGCTGCGCGCCACCAGGGCGATCGGGTCCTGATACAGCACCTTGCGCACCAACGCGTCGTAGCGCGCCAGCGGATACAGCCGTCCAACCACCAGATCGATCTCATTGCCGGCCAGCTTGGGCAGCAGCTCGTCGGTGCGCCCATGCAGCAGGCGCACGCGCAACGTGGGCTCGGCACGGTACAGCGCCGCCAGCACTGCAGGCAGCAGCCCGCTGGCGGCCACGGGCAGCGCGCCGACGGTGATGGTGAGCGCGTCGTCCTGCAGCAGCCCTTCGAACGTATCCTGCGCGCGCCGCAGTTGGCCCAGCACCACGTGCGCAGTCTGTACCAGCACCTCGCCCATCGCATTGGGACGCACCCCGCGCGAGTGGCGCTCGAACAGCGGCGCACCGACGATCTCTTCGATCTCCTGCAATGCGCGCGTCAGCGCGGGCTGGGTAACGTTGAGCACGCGCGATGCGCGCAGCAGGCTCTTTTGCCGGTCCAGCGCTTCGATGACGCGCAGATGCCGGACCTTGATGCGGTGTTCGAAGAACACGGAGGACATGGTCATGGGGACGACCTTCAGTAGGGAAAAACAAAAAGGCCCGCGCAATCGCGTGCCCTGGACGTGCGTGAGGTGGGATCAGCGCGCATCGGGTACGCGTCGCGTCTGCATGAAGGCTTCAAAGGTCTCGCCGCGCATGATGGCGTAGACCTGCAGGTTGGTCATGCGCACCACCCGGGCGAACTTTTCGATCACGAAGAAGTTGGCGCCGTACTGCACCAACCCCAGCCAATCGCGTGCGCGGATCAACTCTTTTTCCTGCTCGCTGAGGTCGGCCTCCTGCATCAACGCCTCGGCATCCTGCAGGAAGCGGTCGCGCCACGGCGCGCGAATCATGTGCCAGAAAAAGCGGTTGATCCGCAGCGCGCGATTGCTGGTGCGCAGATCGAACACATACGTGCCGCCGAGTTGGTCCATGCCTTGCACTTGTGGATTCATGTCCGATCCTCAGGCTGCATTCGCGTTTGCGTGCCCAAGCCAGTCGGCAGAGCGCGGGGCATCGGCGCGTTCTTCGCCGGGCTCGTACAGCACCACGGTCATTGCGGTGGTGGTCATCAGGTAATAGTTCTGGTGCAGCTTGCGGATCGGCCCGCCCATCGCGCCGCGCATCGCCAGCCACATGATCTGCTCCACGCTTTCCGCGCCGCCCAGGCGGACGTAGTCGGTATGCGTCAGGTCGGTCAGCGTTTCCGGTGCGTGCTGGAAGCGGTCCAGAAATTCCATGTCCCACTCGGTGTTGTTGAAGCCGGTGCGCTCCCCATGGATCTGGTGCGACAACCCGCCGGTGCCCACCACCACCACCTTGAGATCTTCCGGATACGACTCGATCGCCCGCCGCAGCGCCTGGCCCAGGCGGTAGCAGCGGCGCGCGGTCGGCAGCGGGTACTGCAGGACATTGATGGCGATCGGTACCACCGTGCCGGGCCAGTCGGGCACGTGCGGCCACAGTAGTGGCAACGGCGCGGCGCAGCCGTGGTCGATGGGCTTGTCCTGGAATACGGTCAGATCGAATTCGTCATTGACCAGGCATTCGGCGATGTGGGCCTGCAGCTTGACGTCGCCCCGGATGGGCGGCAGGTCCCGCAAGCCGGCGCCCTCGTCGGCGATCGGGAAACGCTCGCCGACGCCCAGTGCGAAGGTCGGGTACAGGTCGAAGAAGAACGTCGTGCAATGGTCGTTGTAGAAGAACACCAGCACGTCCGGCTGCTGTTCGGCCAGCCAGTTGGCCACCGGGGTGTAGCCGTCGAACAACGGCTTCCACAGCGGATCCTGCTGTTTGCCCTTGTCGTAGGCCACGCCGATGGTGGGCACGTGCGAGGTGCCGATCCCGCCAATGATGCTTGCCATGCTGCACTCCTGCGAGGCGAGCGGCCGGACCGCGTCATGCGGAACAGCGCGCGTCAATGTGGGTGGGATCGATGGCGCTTGGGATCCCAAACTCGATCAACCGGGACGGCTTCGCCCCGAAACGGTATCCTTGGGATCCAAATTGCCATCAAGCGACCTCATCCGCAAGGTTTTTGTGCGGGCTGCATCGAGTTTTGCCACTCGGGCGGGCAGGCAGCACGGTTAGGCGCGAGAGAATGGAGCCCATGGCGAACAACCACCGATTGCAAGCGGTCCAGCAGCTACGCGAACTGATCCTGTGCGGCACCTTTGCGCCAGGCGAGCGCATCACCGAGGCCGCCCTGGCCGAGCGCCTGGCGATTTCCCGCACCCCCATCCGTCAGGCGCTGCCTGCGCTTTGCCAGGAGGGTTTGCTGGTGCAGGCGGGCAACCGCGGCTACGCAGTGCGCCGCTTCAGCCAGCAGGAGAGCCTGGACGCGCTGGCGGTCCGGGCCCTGATGGAAGGTATGGCTGCGCGCGCGGTGGCCGAACAAGGCGCCTCCGCCACCCTGCTCGCCGCACTGCATGGCTGCCTGGACGAGGGTGACCGCATCCTGGCCAAGCGCACCCTGGATGCCAGCGACGAACTGGCCTACGGCGATATGAACGCGCGGTTCCACCGGATGATCGTGATGGCGGCCGACAAACCGATCCTGACCGAGACAGTGGACCGCTGCACGCTGGTGCCGTTTGTCAGCCCCACCAACGTGGTGTTCGGGCAACGCTCGCCGACGCTCGCCTACGACGATCTGTTCTACGGCCACCGCCAGCACGGCGCGATCGTCACCGCCATCGAGCAACGCGATGGCGCGCGCGCCGAACTATTGTTCCGCGAGCATGCCAACACGCAACGCCACAGCATGGGGATGTAAGTCTGCGGCTCGGCTGCGTTTGCATCGCAGCCAAACCGCGAAAGTAGCCTGCGTCAATACTCACGCGCGTGTCCACCCTGTCGTTGCGCAAGCGCGCAGTGCGAGTTGCGCCACTCCTGCACTCCACGTCACGTGCATGCCGGCTTTGCGCCCGCATGCACGCCGTAGCGCACGCTACAACGAATGCACGTACATCAGGTTCACGCTGTTACCGGCGACCGAATTCTCCACGTCCAGCGGGATGTACAGATTGAGGTTGAACAGGTTCTTTGCATCCACGCGCCAGGACAGCCCAGGACCCAGATACAGCTGCATGCGCTTGCTGTCGGCCACGCGCTCGCCGTTGGTCCGGTTGTCTTTGAGCTGCTGCAGGAAATAGCCGTTCACACCCACGCGCAGTTGCTCGCTCACTTTCACCGAGCTGGCAAAGTTGACCCAGACCGCATCGCCGGCCTGGCCGTTGCGAAACCGGAACCCCGGGATTGGTGGCACGCCACCGGCGCGATCGGTGCGGAAATTGTAGAGATAGTTGATGCGCGCACTGATTTCCCAATTATCGGTGGGCTGCACCGTGAATGCCCACTGCGGTGCGATCGACCAGAAACCGGTGCCCTGGTTGATGGCGATGTCGCGATCAAACTTACCGACCGGTGCGAACAGATCCAGCGCAAAGCGCTGAAAGAAGAACACACGCCCGTCCCGCATGACCGGCGGCATCTGCAGCGCCGGACCGAACGAAATATCGCCCATGCCAAACCCATTGCTGCGCAAGCGCACCGGGCTGTCGGCTGCGAACGAGGTGTCGTAATTCACCAGCGGGATGATGGTGTTGAAACTCAGCGAGCCGCGCCCCAGCGAATACGGGGTCACGTAGATCAACTGGGTCAGCAACGCACTGACCCCGACCTGCGGGTCGCGAAACGCAGGCGAGTTATCCCCGCGCGCATTCTTGATCGCATCCAGATCGTAGTAGCGCAGGTATTCCAGCACCGTCCAGCCAGGTGTGGTGGAGCCGAAGCCATCCATGAAACTGGTGCCGCCCAGGTTGATGCCCTGCGGCATGGCCACTGTGTCGGGCGCTGCCTGCGCAAGGACGACCGCCGGTGCCAACGTGCCGAGCAAGATGGCCAGCCTGCCCGCATGCTGGCGGCGCGACCGGGACGATGAAGGACGACGACCAACAGACAAGCATGCGCGTTCCACCAGGCGATTCTCCGATAAGGATGGGCGATTGAGGCAACGCGACAGGGGGGAGGAGCGGTGGTGCAATGCCGCCCGGGTTCGTCGGCGGCATCGGTGAACAGCGGTGGTAGGTGTCTAGTGCGCTTCCACACGCACCAGCAATGCGCCGAGGCGTTGCTTGAACAGCCACTGGTCGTCCTGGCGCACCAGCACGTCCTCGAAAGTGCCAATCAATGCCGGCGCCTGTGCGGTCCACGGCGGCGGCGTGGTGGCCTGTGGTGCGCTGTACAGCACCACGTAGCTATGCGCATGGGCCAATGCGTCCGAGTGCACGCTGACCAGGGTATTGAGCATGAGATGGCAGGTACTACGCGGCGCACGTGCACGGAATGCTTCGCGAATCGCCTCGCGCCCATGCACGGGCGCATCTGGCGCGCTAGGCCGTGCAAACACGCCATCGGCGGTGAACAACGCAGCCAGTGCGTCATGTTCATGGCGATCGTTGTGCAAGGCGAAGCGGCGGATCAGCTGTTCGCAGGCAACGGTGATCGAAGCGTCTGGGGACACGCGGTGGCCTCACTGGCAATGGTGGTACTGATGAAGAACGCGGCGGGCGACGCTGACGTCAGCGCGCGTGCATTGGCGAGCCGATGGGTCTGCCGTCGAACGGGGAGACGGTGGTCATGCAGCCAGCCAATCGCGCAGCGCGGCGCTGACCGCAGCAGGCGCTTCCACCGGCGTCATATGTCCGCTGTATTCGAACACCACCAACTGCGCGTGCGGGATCTGCCGCGCAATATCCTGGTGGCGTTCCAGCGGACTCCAGCTATCTTGCCGGCCAACGCCCAGCAGCGTCGGACACTGCACCTGCGCCAGCACGGGCGTGGCATCGGGCCGGTTCAGTAGCGCGGTCACCTGGGCGGCATAGCTCTGCGGGGTCTGCCGCATGACCATTGCCACCAGCGCGTCCATCAGTTCGGCATCGTCGTGGCGGTCGGGGTGCAGCATCGGCGGCAGCCACTGCCGGGCCAGCACCTGCATGCCGGCACGGTGGGCAAGCTCCACCAGCGCACCACGCTGCGCATGCTCCTGCGCGTGCGCCGGATGCACGCCGGTGTCCAGCAGCGCCAGACGCTGCACGCGCTCCGGCGCCTGCCGCACGATCTCCAGCGCCACCCGGCCGCCCATCGAATGACCGGCCAGCGCAAACTGGTCTGGCGCGGCGGCCAATGCCTGTGCAGCCATCTGCTGCACGCTGTCGATGCCGGGAAAATCGAGCACCTGCACCTCGGCGATATCCGCCAGCGCCGCGCGTTGCGCGTCCCAGATGCTGGCATCGCACAGCAGCCCGCTCAGCAGGAGCAGCGGCGGGGTGAGGTGTGCTGAAACGGAAGTCATGGCCCGACTGTAGCCAGCCCGGGCGCATCCGTCGTATGGAACATGCGGCCTTCGCTATTAGCGCTTGAACATAGCGGCCAGCAGAATGTCAGCGCAGTGCGCCTACGCGTTGCCGGACGCGCGCTTCCACAGCAGGTCCACCAGCGGTGGCAGCTTGCCTGCCGCCCCCAGCACCGAGCCGCGCAGCAGGGTCAGATGCATCTCGTCGTTGGAGAACACGCGATTGATGGCGTCGAACCCATACGCAGCGACGGTATTTTCGCTGCGACGCGTGCGCGCCCAGCGTTGCAGCCGGTGCGGCGCGGCCCAGTCGGCGCGACGCGCCAGTGCGTCGTGCGCCAACGCGCTCAACGCCGCGACATCGCGCAATCCCAGATTCACGCCCTGCCCGGCCAGCGGATGCACCACGTGCGCGGCATCGCCCAGTGTCAGGACGCGGCCGCTGACGTACTGCTGCACCAGTTGTCGCTGCAGCGGGAACGCCGCGCGCGGCGAACTCACCTGCACCGCACCCAGACGGCCGGCAAAGGCCTGGGTCAGCTCGCGCGAAAACGCAGCATCGTCCAGACCCAGCACGCGCTCGGCGTCGGCATCGGGCAAGGTCCACACGATCGAACTGCGGCCATCGGCGAACGGCAGGAAGGCCAGCGGGCCGGTGGTCAAAAAGCGCTGCCAGGCCGTGGCCTGATGTGCGTGTTCGGTGTCCACGAAGGCGACCACGCCGCGCTGCGCGTAAGCGTGACGCGCCACCGGCAGCCCAGCCAACTCACGCAGCGTAGAAGACGCACCGTCGGCGGCGATCGCCACCGCAGCTTCCAGCCGGCTGCCGTCATCCAGGCGTAGGCGCACGCCGGTGGCATCCTGGTCCAGCTCGACCACGCGCGCCGGGCAATGCAGCGCAATGCCCCGGGCATGCACGGCCGCCCACAAGCGATCGACCAGCAGATCGTTCTCCACGATCCAACCCAACTGTTCGCGGCCCAGGGTGTCTGCATCGAAGCGCAGTTCACCGCCGCCACCGGCATCCCACACCCGCATGCGGCGATACGGCTGCACGCGCGCGCCGCGTACGTCCTTCCATACGCCAAGGCGCTCCAGCAGCGTGGCGTTGTCGGCGGCAAATGCGTAGACGCGCAGATCCGCAGAATCGGCACGCCAGCGCGGTGGCTCGCGCCCCTCCACCAACGCGACCTGCAGGCCGGCATCGGCCAGCGCCAATGCGCACGCCGCACCGACCACGCCGCCGCCGACGATCACGGCATCACGCCCCGAGCGCCGGCTCATGCCTGGCTCCGGCACAGCTGCGGCACATCCCCGCGGAATCCCATCGCCCCACCGACCAGCATCGATTGCAGCGGTGCCGCCTGCGAGGCGGCCAGCAGCCCCAGGCTGCGCAACGGGCGTAGCAGCGGCGCCGGGTTGCCGGTGAGCCGTGCCAAGCCGCTGGAAAAACCGATGGTGTGGTCGCGATCCACCCGCCGCCGCGCCAGATACTCCGCCAGCAAAGCCGCTGCGCCGGCATCGCTGCGGTCGGGCTCGATCAGTTCGGCCAGCGTGAGCGCATCGCGCAGACCCAGGTTGAAGCCTTGCGCGCCGATCGGGTGCAGCGTCTGCGCGGCGTTGCCCAGCAGCACCACGCGCTCGGCCACTACGGTGTTGGCCAAGATCTGCACCAGCGGATACGCACTGCGTTCGCCACTGGCAACAAAACGCCCCGCACGCCAACCGGCGGCGCGTTGCAGCCGCGCCAGCCAGCCAGCCTCATCGAGCGCTGCAACCGTCTCGGCCTCGGCCCGCGCCACACAGTGGATCGCACCGTAATGACGGTCGCCACGCGGCAACAGCGCGGTCGGCCCATGCTCGCCGAAGCGCTCCCAGGCCGTGCCATCGGGCGGGCGTGAGGCGCGCACGCGTGCTACGAACAAGGTCTGCAGGAAATCGTGTTGTTCGGTGCCGATATGCAGCAGTTCGCGCACCGCGCTATGGCTGCCATCGGCGCCGACCACCAGCCGCGCACGCACCAGCTGCTCGCCGTCGGCAGTGGCCAGGCGCACCGCGCGAGAGCCGTCCTGCACCGGTTCCACGCCGATGCAGCGCGCAGGCCGGTACCGCTGCAAGCTACGCAATTCGTCCAGGCGCGCTTGCAGGGCCTCGCCGAAATCCCGTGCCACCACCACCTGCCCGAAGCTGTCGCGACCGTAGTCGGCAGCGTCAAGCTGCACTCGGCCAAAATCGCCGGCACGGCTCACATGGATGCGCCGGATCGGGCCCGGCGCGGTGCGCAGCTTGGCCATCACCCCAAGCGTGCCGAGCGCGTTGACGGTCGCGGCGGCGAAACTGAGGTTGCGTTGATCGAACACCGCCGGGGGTGCGCCGGCCGGCGTGGCCTCCACCAGCCCCACATCCAGGCCGATGCGGTCCAGCGCAATGGCCAGGCTCGAGCCCACCAGCCCGCCGCCAACGATCAAAACGTCATGTACGTGTGTCATCGGCACATGATAAGCCTTCGATCCTGGCCCGTTGCCGCCCCCGGAGTGGGACACGTTGCCGCGTCTGCTGCGGATACCCTCGCCCATGCCCTAGACCGGTAGTCCCGCAGGTCGCGTCCGCACGCTCGCCCGGGCGCGGGCATGCCGGGTTCCACGCTACACTCGCGAGTCTGTAATCCGGCCACTTCCGCGCATGACGCCTCGTTCGCACGACACCCTGGTCCTGAGCCTGCTCGCCGTCCTGATGGCGGCCACGCGCATCCATCATTTCGGGCAGGTCCCGGACGCCTCCTGGGCCGTGTTCTTCCTGGGCGGATTCCACCTTGCGTCGCGCACCAAACTGGCCTTCCCATTGCTGATGGGATTGGCGGTGGCGATCGACTGGCTGGTGATCACCCAGCAGGGCATGAGCTTCTGGGCGCACTACTGCGTCTCGCCGGCCTACTGGTGCCTGATCCCGGCGTACTTCGCGCTGTGGGCCGGCGGCACATGGCTGCGGCGGCACTACCACGGCGCGCAGTGGAGCGCGCTGGCCAAGCTGGTGCCCGCGCTGCTGATCTCGGTGGCGCTGTGCCAACTGATCGCCCAGGGCAGCTTCTACTGGATCAGCGCCAGCGTGGCCGAGCCAACCCTCGCCGGCTGGTTCAAAAACTACACCGACTGGCTGTGGCCCTACCTGCGCAGCGCAGCGCTCTACGTTGCCGCCGCAGCGGTGATCCAGGTGGTTGCAGAGCGCCTGACCAGCCCACACGGCCAGGCGCAGGCCGGCTGAGATGGGCAACCGGCTCTCCCGCATCTATACGCGCACCGGCGACGATGGCAGTACCGGCCTCGGCGACGGCAGCCGCACCGGCAAGGATGCGCTGCGCGTCAACGCCTACGGCACTGTCGACGAGGCCAATTCGGCAATCGGCGTGCTGCTGGCCGCACCCAACGTGCCTGAGCCTGTCGCCGCCCTGCTGACCACCGTGCAGCACCAGTTGTTCGACCTGGGCGGCGAGCTGTGCATCCCGGGCCATGCGGCCATCGACGCCGACGACATCGCCGCGCTGGAACGGCAGTTGGACCATTTCAATGACGACCTGCCCGCGCTGAAGGAGTTCATCCTGCCAGCCGGGGGCGAAGCTGCCGCGCGCTGCCATCTGGCGCGCACCATCGTGCGCCGCGCCGAACGCGAAACCGTCGCGCTGTCGCGACAGGAGCCGGTGCGCAGCGAGGCGATCGGCTATCTCAACCGCTTGTCGGACCTGCTGTTCGTGCTCGCCCGTGTGCTTGCACGCGCCGATGGGCAGCAGGAAGTGCTGTGGCGGCATGACCGCCGGCGCGGCTGACCGTGCGCAACACCGCGCGGACAGGCTAGATTGCTCCCATGTTGGTCTTCACCCATCCCGCCTGCCTGGGCCACGACGCCGGCCCCGAGCATCCCGAAAGCCCCGCACGGCTGACCGCCGTGGTCGAGGCCCTGCGCGACGCGTTTACCGACCTCGACTGGCGCGAAGCACCGCTGGCCAAGCTCGGCGACCTGTGCCGGGTGCACGAGCGCGAACAGGTCGATGCGGTACTGGAGACCAATTTCCAGGGCTACCACCAGCTGGACGTGGATACCTTGATGTCGCCGGGCTCGCGCGCCGCCGCGCTGCGTGCGGCCGGGGCCGGCATTGCAGCGGTGGATGCGGTGATGCAGGACGGCGCAGGCACGGCCTTCTGCGCGGTGCGCCCCCCCGGCCATCACGCCACCGGCCAGGTCTCGATGGGCTTTTGCCTGTTCAACAACATCGCCGTGGCCGCCGCGCACGCCCGCGACCGGCATGGGCTGGAGCGCATTACGGTGGTGGATTTCGATGTCCATCATGGCAATGGTACCCAGGCAATCTTCGAACGCGACCCAACCGTGCAATACCTCAGCACCCACCAGTCGGGCCTGTACCCGCACTCGGGCAGCGTGCATGAGCGCGGTATCGGCAACATCCACAACCTGTTGCTGCCTCCCGGCAGCGACGGTCTGCGCTTTCGCAATGTGTGGGAAGACGAGATGCTGCCGCTGATCGACGCCTTCCGCCCGCAACTGATCCTGATTTCCGCCGGCTTCGACGCGCATCTGCGCGACCCGTTGGCCGATCTGATGCTCGACGCCGACGACTTTGCCTGGCTGACCGGTGCGCTCCGCGCGCTGGCCACCCGGCATGCCCGCGGCCGGGTGGTGTCGATGCTGGAAGGTGGCTACGACCTGCAGGCGCTGCGCGAAAGCAGCGTGGCCCACGTCGGCGCGCTGCGATGAATCCGGCGGCGCCAGCGCGGCGCCCGGCGACCATGGCGATGAACCTCGCCCCCCTTCCGCGGGGACTCTTCATTGCCCCTATGCGGGCTATACGGCAAGCTAGCCGCCATTTTACTGGTTGAACTTCACGCGTGCGCCGAGCTCTCCGCCTGCTGCCCCTGCCCTTGAGCATTGCCATTTGCCTGCCGGCAATGGCTGCCGACAAGCCGTTGAACTGGGGACTGTGCCCGGCCGTGGACCCGCTGCCAGGCTTCGACGGCGCGCCCGCCGCCGATCCCAAAGCCGCAGAAATGCGCCAGCAGTTGCCCACCGACATCGAAGGTGACCAGCTTTCCGGCACCAGCACCACCCCGCAGTACCAGGGCAACGTCGCGCTCAAGCGCGGCGACCAGTTCCTGGGCGCGGATAATCTGCGCATGGACACCGAGACCGGCAACTACATCGCCGAGGGCAATGTCCGCTACCAGGACACCTCCTTTCGCATGGTCGCCGACCGTGCCGAGGGCAACCAGGACACCGACAGCCACAAGGTCACCAACATCCAGTATCAGCTGGTGGACCGGCGCGGCAACGGCGGCGCAGAATCAGTGGACCTGCAAGGCCAGGTCGGGCAGATGCACCGCTCCACCTACACCACTTGCGACCCGTCGCAGCCAATCTGGCGCGTGCGCGCTCCCGAGATCGACGTCGACAACGACGAAGGCTTCGGCACCGCGCGCAACGCCGTGCTGCAGATCGGCAAGGTGCCGGTACTGTATTTCCCGTGGTTCAAGTTCCCGATCGACGACCGTCGCCAGACCGGCCTTCTGTTCCCGCAGTTCGGCCTGTCCGGCCGTAACGGCTTCGACTATCTGCAGCCGATCTACCTGAATCTGGCACCGAATTACGATGCCACCTTGCTGCCGCGCTATATGAGCAAGCGTGGCTTCATGTTCGGCACCGAATTCCGTTACCTATACGACGGCGGCCGCGGCGAGATCACCGGCAATTACCTGCCTAACGACGACTTACGCAAGAAAGACCGCGGCAGCGTGTTCTACAGCGGCTATCACAACGTCAATAAGTATTGGCAAGCACGCGCCAGCATCTCTTGGGTCAGCGACACGCGTTATGTCGAAGACTTTACCAGCCGCTTGAACGGCATGGGCTCGGCCTCGAGTTTGCAGAGCACCGTCGGCATTTACGGCACCGGCGAGAACTGGACCGCGGGCGTGATGGCCGACCGCTGGCAGCTCACCGATTACACGCTGGATGAGACCGCGCTGCCGTACAACCGTCAGCCACGCGCTTATTTCACCTGGGAAAAGCCGTTTGGAATTTTCGAGGCGGGCATCTATGCAGAAGCCGTCCGCTTCACGCATGACGATTCTTACCAGGTGATCCGGAGACCGAACACCGATAACGGCAGCGATAACAATGGTGACGACTACGTTCGCACCAACATCGTCAACCGCGATTACGCTGGCGGCTCGCGTTTGGATGTAAAACCCTATATTTCGATGCCGTTGTCTGGCGCCGCCTGGTTTCTGACACCAACCGTGGCGTGGCGTTACACCGCCTACCAACTCGACGACAAGCTGGCCAACACGCTTCCGTTGACCGGCAACCGCTCGCCAACCCGCAGCCTGCCCATCGCCTCGGTTGACGCCGGTCTGTACTTCGACCGCGAAACCACGCTGTTCGACACCAAGTACCTCAATACCCTGGAGCCGCGCGCCTACTACCTGTATGTGCCGTACCGCGAACAGACCGACCTGCCGGTGTTCGACACACGCCCGTTCACCTTTAGCTATGGCCAGCTGTTCCGCGACACGCGCTATACCGGTGCCGATCGACAGAACGACGCCAACCAGCTGACCCTGGCAGTGACTTCGCGTTGGCTGCGCCAGGACGATGGCCGCGAAAAACTCTCGTTGAGCGCAGGCCAGATCCTGTATTTCAACGACTCACGGGTCACCATCAACAACAGTACAAATGCCGCCGCTGGCAGCGAGCAGACCATCGAACAGGGCAAGTCCGCCTGGGTGGCCGATGCCAACTACATGATCAACGACCGCTGGTCGATGGGCGCCACCTACCAGTGGAACCCGAACTCGCGCAAGGAAGATCTGGCTAGCCTGCGCACGCGCTACCTGCTCAACAACGACGGCATCATCAACCTGGCGTACCGCTACCGTCGCAATCCCACCGACAATACTGACCAGTTGGAACAGGCGGACTTCTCCTTCCTGTATCCGATCAACCCCACCTGGAGTGCGGTCGGTCGCTATTACTACTCGCTGCTGGACCACCAGCCGCTGGAAATGATCGGCGGCGTGCAGTGGGACAGCTGCTGCCTGGCGGTGCGCGCCCTGGTGCGCCGGTTCGTGCGCAACCGCGACGGCGAGATGGACAACTCCATCCAGTTTGAGTTCGTGCTCAAGGGCCTGAGCTCGTTTGGCCAGAACACGGACCGCACTTTGCGCCGTGCTATTCTCGGCTATTACCGCGACGACCTCTACCTGGTCCCGCCCAGCAACACCACGACTAATCCGGACGATTACGATCCGAACTTGATTCCATGACCAAGCCTTTCTCTGTACTCCTCGCCTCGCTGCTGGTGATCACCAGCACGGTCTCGCCGCTGGCCTCGGCACAGCAATCCCAGCCGCTGGATCGCATCGCTGCCATCGTGGATGAAGACGTGGTGCTGCAGAGCGAGCTTGATCGCGCTGTGCGCAACGTCAAGTCGCAATACGCCGGCCGCGACAACCAGTTGCCGCCGGACGACGTCCTGCAGCGGCAGGTGCTCGAGCGCCTGGTGTTGGTCAAGTTGCAGGTCGGTCGCGCCGAAGGCAGCGGTATCCGCGTCAGCGACGAGGAACTGAACCGCGCCATCGCCAGCATCGCCCAGCAGAACGGCACCTCCGTGGACGGTCTGCGCCAGAAGCTGGCTGCCGATGGTATGGGCTACGCCGATTTCCGCGCCTCGGTGCGCGATGAAATCATCGTGCAGCGCCTGCGCCAGAGCTTTGCGCAGAGCCGCATCAGCGTGAGCGAAGGCGAAGTGGACACCGCACTGGCCCAGCAGGCCACGACCGGTAGCCAGTACCACCTGGCGCATATCCTGGTCGGCCTGCCGGAAGGCGCCACGGCCGAACAGATTGCCACTGGCCAGAAGAAGGTCGACGGCGTCAAGGCCTTGATCGACAAGGGCGAGCTGGACTTCTCCGCAGCTGCAGTGCGTTATTCGGATAGCCCGAATGCACTGGAAGGTGGCGACCTGGGCTGGCGCAGCCTGGACGAGATTCCCAACGCATTCGCCCAGCTGATCCGCGACATGCAGCCTGGCCAGGTTGCCGGGCCGCTGCGTGGCCCCAGCGGTTTCCAGTTGCTCAAGCTGGTGGAAATGCGCGACGCCAATGCAGGCGGCGAAAAGAAGGTCCTCACCGAGTACAACGCACGGCACATCCTGGTGCGTATCGGCGACAACCAGACCGAAGCGCAGGCCAAGGCGAAGATCGACACGCTGCGTGCGCGCATCGTGGGCGGCGCTGATTTCCAGGCAACGGCGAAGGAGTCCTCCGAGGACACCAACAGCCGCGGTCAGGGTGGCGACCTGGGCTGGTTCCCAGCCGATGCGTTCGGCCCGGACTTCGGCAAGCAGGTTGAAGGTCTGACCGATGGCGCGGTGTCCGAGCCGTTCCGCACCCAGGCCGGCTGGCACATCGTGCAGCGTGTTGGTACGCGCCAGACCGATGTCAGCGCTGAAAATCAGCGCGCCCAGATCCGCGAGACGATCGGTCGTCGCAAGCTGGAAGAAGAGTACAACCGCTACCTGCAGGAACTGCGTGGCGAGGCGTTTGTGAGCTTCCGCACCGGCGACCGCGCCGATGCGGATGCCACCGCAGCGCCTGCACCGGCGGCTGCACCCGCTGCACCCGCTGCACCGACGCCGCCGCCGGCCCAGCCGACGCGCTAAGCCGATGGTCCCCTCGCTCGCGCTGGTGCCAGGCGAGCCGGCCGGGATCGGGCCGGAACTGTGTATCCGGCTCGCCCAGCAGCCGCGCTCGGATGCCCATCTGATCGCCTACGCCGATCCTGACACCCTGCACAGCGCCGCCAAGGCGCTGTGTTTGTCTGTCCGTCTGCTCGATCCCGACCAGCCCGCACGCCTGCCCGGCGATCTGCCGCTGCATCCGATCCGTCAGGCCGCCCCCACCCGCTTCGGCACGCCCGATCCCGCCAATGCGGCCGCAGTGATTGCCGGCTTGCTGGGAGCAGCAGGCGACTGCCTGTCTGGCAAGCTGCAGGGCATCGTCACCGGCCCGGTACACAAGGCCGTGATCAACGCCGGCGGCATTGCCTACACCGGCACCACCGAGTTGCTTGCCGCACAGGCCGGCTGCCCGGTGGTGATGATGCTGGCCAACAGCATCGTGCGGGTGGCGCTGGTGACCACTCACTTGCCACTGCGCGCGGTGCCGGAGGCGATCACCGCCGAGGCGCTGGCGCGCTGCCTGCGCATCACCGCCACTGCCATGCAACGGGACTTCGGCCTGGAACATCCGCGCATCGCCGTGCTCGGTCTCAACCCGCATGCTGGCGAAGACGGGCTGCTCGGCCGCGAAGAACTGGACGTCATCATTCCGGTGCTCGATCAATTGCGTAGCGAAGGCATGCAGCTGATCGGCCCGCTGCCGGCCGACACCGCCTTCCTGCCGCAGAAGCTCACCGACTTCGATGCGGTGGTGGCGATGTACCACGACCAGGGGCTGCCGGTGCTCAAGTACAGCGGATTCGAGCAGGCGGTGAACATCACCCTCGGCCTGCCCTACCCGCGCGTGGCGGTCGATCACGGCACCGCGCTGGAACTGGCCGGGCGTGGGGTGGCCGATCCCTCCAGCCTGCTTGCCGCGACGGCGCTGTGTGCACGCCTGGCAGCACGCAGCTGATTCGAAAGATCGGTGCCGCGCAGCGGCAGACCCGGTTCAGCACGTGAGCGAATGCCGCCGCGTCGGCACCGCGCTTCACCGCCACCACCAGCCATGCGTTTGTTGCTGTGCCACTCCGGCCTGAGGTCAACGTGGCATTAGGGCCGAGGGTCATCGCGTTTGCAGGCGAGGCATCGCCGGCATGTTCAAGGTGATTTCCGTCAGCGGCCTTTACCGTGCGGACACCTGTGCGGAACGTGATGCACTGAATGTCAGGCACAGCCGCGCTCTACTTTCGCGTGTCGCAAACGCCGCACCCAAAGTGGCACACCGCGCCCTCCCGTATTGGATTGGCGATGTGTGCAGCGAACGCTCGCTTGTTAGAGAGCCGATTGCCAGCTGCGCCTATCTACATCGGCCAGTAGTTGGGGGTGGCACGTCTGTCGCCACGGATGCTGCTTTGGCGCTCACCCGCAACTGCGCGAATCAGCGCCAGGCCAAGGCCAACAGCGCCAAATCAATCAGCTCTTCGGTAGACGCACCAGGCGCGTGCCGCGGGCATGCCCGCGCTCCGTTAAACTCTGCGCATGAATTCCTCTTTCAGCGCACCGGCCAAGAAGTCGCTCGGCCAACACTTTCTTGCCGACCGGTATTACATCGACCGGATCGTCCAGGCAGTGGATCCGCGCCCCGGCCAGCATCTGGTCGAAATCGGCCCCGGCCAGGGCGCGATCACCTTTCCGCTGCTGCGCAAGCACGGCGCATTGACCGTGATCGAGTTCGACCGCGACTTGATTGCGCCGCTGACCGAAGCCGCTGCACCGATCGGCCAGCTGCAGATCATCCACCGCGACGTGCTCGCCGTAGACTTCACCGCAGTGGCCGATGGCACCCCGATCCGCTTGGTCGGCAACCTGCCTTACAACATCTCCTCGCCGATCCTGTTCCATGCGCTGGACCATGCCAGCGCAGTGGCCGACATGCACTTCATGCTGCAAAAGGAAGTGGTCGACCGTATGGCGGCCGGCCCGGGCAGCAAGGTCTATGGGCGGCTGAGTGTGATGCTGCAGGCCTATTGCGAGGTGACCGCGCTGTTCGTGGTGCCGCCGGGCGCGTTCCGCCCGCCGCCCAAGGTGGACTCTGCGGTGGTGCGGCTGGTACCGCGCGATGCGGCCAGCGTGTTGATCAAGGACCGCAAGCGCTTTGCCGATGTGGTGCGCGCCGGCTTCGGGCAGCGCCGCAAGACCTTGCGCAACGCCCTGTCCACGGTCTGCGAGCCAGCGCATTTCGAGGCCGCCGGGGTGCGCCCGGACGCACGCGCCGAGCAGCTGGAGGTCGCCGATTTCATTCGTCTGGCCAATGTCGAGCTGGCTTGAATCACCGCGCCCGACGCGGCGCGAGACAGACCGCACGCACTCACCTCAAAGTACAGAACACCCTCTAAACTTTCCCCATGCAAGATGATCCGCGCTACCGGGTCGAGGTCGAGGTGTCACCACGCTTCCTCGCCCATCAATCGACTCCGGAAGAAGGCCGCTACGCCTTCGCTTACAGCATTCGCATCCAGAACGCCGGCGCCGTGCCAGCGCGCCTGATTGCGCGCCACTGGAAAATCACCGACGCCAACGGCCGCACCGAGCAGGTGGATGGCGAAGGCGTGGTCGGCGAGCAGCCGCGGTTGCGTCCGGGCGAGGCCTTCCACTACACCTCCGGTGTGCTGCTGGAAACCGAACAGGGGCAGATGCAGGGCTACTACGACATGGTGGCCGACGATGGCACCGAATTCACCGCGCCAATCGCCGCCTTCGTGCTGAGCGTGCCGAGGACGCTGCACTGATGGATGCTGCATTGAGGGAGCACGCGCGATGAGCGTCTGGGCAATTGGCGATCTGCAGGGTTGCTACGACATCACCCAGCAGCTGCTGGAAAAGATCCGGTTCGACCCGGCCCAGGACACGCTGTGGTTCTGCGGCGATCTGGTCAACCGCGGTGGGCAATCGCTGGAAACGCTGCGCCTGGTGCACTCGTTGCGCGCGCACAGCGTGGTGGTGCTTGGCAATCACGACCTGTCGCTGCTGGCGATCGGCGCGCGCTCGGAAGAAGAACAACGCAAGGTCAATCCGGATCTGCAGCGCATCGTGCTGGCAGAAGACCGCGACGTACTGCTCGACTGGCTGCGCATGCAGAAGCTGGCGCACGTGGACCGCGAGCTGGGCTGGATGATGATCCATGCCGGGCTAGCGCCCAAATGGACCACGCAGATGGCCGAAAAGCATGCGCGCGAAGTCGAGCAGCAGTTGCAGGGCGGTGGCTATCGCAAGCTGCTGCGCAACATGTACGGCGATCAGCCGGGCTGGTCGCCGGGCCTGAGCGGGTACGACCGCAGCCGCGCGATCATCAACCTGTTCACCCGCATGCGTTATTGCACGCCACGTGGGCGCATCGCCACCGACGACAAGGGCACACCCGGCACCCAGGCCCAGGGCCTGTACCCCTGGTTCGAAGTGCCGGGGCGGGTGGAGCGCGATCTCAAGATCGTCTGCGGCCACTGGTCGGCCCTGGGGCTGACCATCACCCAGGGCGTGCATGCCATCGATACCGGTGCGGTGTGGGGCGGCAAGCTCACCGCCTTGCAGCTGGATACCGACGAACTGCGCGTGGTGCAGGTGCCGGGTCGCGAGGTCACTGCGCCGGCAACGGCGCCGCGTGCACCGCGTCGCCCGCGCGAACGCCAGGGCCGGCAACGCGCACGCGGTGGGCGTGGTGGCGGCAATGGCAATGGCAATGGCGGCAATGCTGCTGCACCCGCTGCAGCGCCGGGCGACACGTCCCAGGAGTGAGCCCGTGCACGCGTCGGTGCCGCCGGCCCGACGCCAGGGGCCCATCAGCGGCGCTGGTAATCCACGAAACTGAAAGCGAAGGCGTGCCGCGCGTCGGCCGCATGCGCGCTGCGCTCGGCAGGCACCCACACCGCCGGATCGATCGGCGGGAAGTGCGTATCGGCGCCCTCGACGGCCGTGTCCACTTCGGTAACCGCCAGCAGATCGGCGCGCTCCATGGTCAGGCGGTACACCTCGCCTCCCCCGATCACGCACAGCTCCTGCGCACCGTCCTGCGCCGCGCGTTCGATCGCCTCGTCTACCGAGGCCACTGCATGCATGTCATCGAAGGGCACTTGCCCAGAACGCGTCAGCACCAGATTCAGGCGCCCTGGCAGCGCACGGCCCAGTGACTGCGCAGTCTTGCGCCCCATCAGGATCGGCTTGCCCAGTGTCAGCGCCTTGAAGCGCTTCAGGTCATCGGGCAGCTTCCACGGCAGATCGTTGTCGCGGCCGATGGCGTGGTTGCGGTCGAAAGCGACGATGAGCGAGAGTTTCATGAGGGCAAAGACGTCCGTTCAAACAGAGCGTCAGCGTAGCGCAGCGCCTGTCGAGACCCTGCGCTGTCGTGCTCACACCGCCACTGACGCCTTGATGGCCGGGTGCGGGTCGTAGCCGTCGATGGCGATGTCCTCGAAACGGAACGCGAACAGGTCGGTGACATCCGGGTTCAGGCGCAAGGTTGGCAGCGGACGCGGTGTGCGTGTGAGCTGCTCGCGGGCTTGCTCGAAATGGTTTGAATACAGATGCGCATCACCCAGTGTGTGTACGAAGTCGCCCACGCCCAGGCCAGTGGCCTGCGCCACCATGTGGGTCAGCAACGCATAGCTGGCGATGTTGAACGGCACGCCCAGGAAGATGTCGCCGCTGCGCTGATAGAGCTGGCAGCTGAGCTTGCCGTCCACCACGTAGAACTGGAACAGGCTATGGCAGGGCATCAAGGCCATCTGCGGCAACTCGCCGACATTCCAGGCACTGATCACCAGCCGGCGCGAGTCCGGGTTGCGCTTGATCTCGTCCACCAGCCACTGCATCTGGTCGATCTCGACGCCGTCCGGGCCGGTCCAGCGCCGCCACTGCTTGCCGTAGACCGGGCCGAGGTCGCCGTTGGCATCGGCCCATTCGTCCCAGATGCGGACCTGGTTGTCTTTCAGGTACGCGATGTTGGTATCGCCCTGCAGGAACCACAGCAGCTCATGGATGATCGAGCGCAGGTGCAGCTTCTTGGTGGTGACCAGCGGAAAACCAGCATTGAGGTCGAAGCGCATCTGCCAGCCGAACACGCTGCGCGTGCCGGTGCCGGTGCGATCGGACTTCTCGGCGCCGTACTCGAGCACGTGCTGCAGCAACTCCAGGTACGGCTTCACTTGGCCGCCTCCACACCTGCTGCAGTCGGCACCACCGGCTGCAGGACCGGCGCGCGGCGCGACAGCGCCAGCAGCACCAGGCCCACGCCGATCAGCGGCAGGCTCAGGATCTGCCCCATCGTCAGCCAGTTGAAGGCCAGGTAGCCCAGCGGTGCATCCGGGACGCGGACGAACTCCACGATGAAGCGGAACACGCCATACAGCAGCGCGAACAGTCCCGACACCGCATAGCGGGCGCGCGGCTTCATCGAGAAGGTCCACAACACCACGAACATCACCACGCCTTCGAGCGCGGCTTCATACAGCTGCGACGGATGCCGGGCGAAGCGGTCCAGCGCGCCGGCCGCGTACTGGGCCTGGAGTTGCGCGGGCGACCAGTCGGCCAGCTCCGGCGCATGCGGGAAGATCACGCCCCAGCCGGCCTGAGTGAACTTGCCCCACAACTCGCCGCCGACAAAATTGCCCAGCCTCCCGAAGCCCAGGCCCAACGGCACCAGGGGCGCGACAAAATCCATGACATCGAAGAAATGCAGGCGGTGCCGGCGTGTCCACAGGCCGCATGCGATCAACACGCCCAGCAGCCCGCCGTGGAAGCTCATGCCCCCTTCCCACACCTTGAACAGGATCAGCGGGTTGGCCAGGAAGGTGTCGAAGGCATAGAACAACATGTAGCCGATGCGCCCGCCAAGCACCACGCCGAGCATGCCGTAGAACAACAGGTCGGAAAATCCGTCCATGTCCACGCCGGGCAGGCGGCCGCGCAGGATGCGCGAGCGGCCCAGGGCCCAGGCGGAGAAGAACGCGGCCAGATACATCAACCCGTACCAGTGCACCTGCACCGGGCCAAGCGAGAAGGCGATGGGGTCGATGGCGTGCAGATAGATCATGCGGACCGCGGATCACGAAAAAGCGAGGCCGCTATTCTGACATCTACGGCGTCCTCAGCCGAGGATGTGCGGCCGATTGGGCAGCTCGTCTTCATGCTGGGCCTGGGCAGCGGCCGGGAAATGCGCGCACAGCAGTTCGGTCACCGCCTCCACCCCCGCCAGCACTGCGGCCTCGTGCTGACCATCGCGCAAGAATTGCTGCATGCGCCGGCAGACCTCGGCCCAGGCCGCGTCCGGCACCAACGCACGCAGCCCACGGTCGGCCACCACTTCGATGGCATGGTCGGCCAGCAGCAGATAGATCAGCACGCCGTTGTTGGCCTCGGTATCCCAGGTGCGCAGCTGTGCGAACGCCTGCTCGGCACGTTGGCGAGCACCATGACCGCGCCAGAGCGCCGCCACCGACAGATCCGCCTCCACCGCCACCATCACCTGACCGGTGTGCAACTGCTCGCTGGCCGCGATCGCCGCGGCGATGCTGTCCATGCTGCGCGGCGGAAAGCTGCGTTGCGCCGAGGGCGCAAACATGTGTCTGATCCAGCGCATCACCAGCTCCCCGAGGCGCCACCGCCTCCCGACGACCCACCACCCCCACCCCAGCCGCCACCGAACCCGCCGCCGCCAAAGCCACCGCCGCGCCCGCCGCGCCCGCCGCCACCGAAACCACCAAATCCGCCGCCCCAACCGCCACCACCGATGGAGCGGCCGCCGGAACCGGACGCCAGGCCAACGACCAATCCGGCAACCGCCGCGCCGATGCTGGCAAACACCAGTGAGGTCAGCAGCAACGCGGCCGCGCCGGCCGCTGCACCGCTTAGCACTCCGCGCACCGGCCGCGGCAATGCCCGCAGGAACACCCGCGCGATCAGCGCGACGAACACGCCGATGAACAGCGCCATGACCCAACTACCGCTGTCGCTATCGCTCAGATCCGACGCATGCCCGCTCACCGGCGCGGGCAAGGCCTCGCCTTCGATCAGCCCGGCCAGCGTGGCGGTGGCGTCACGGATGCCGCCGCCGTAATCGCCCTCGCGGAACCGCGGCGCCAGGTACTCCTGGATGATGCGGTTGGCCACGATGTCGGGAATCGCCCCTTCCAGGCCATAGCCCGGTTGAATCCTCACCCGGCGGTCGTCCTTGGCCACCAGCAGCAGCACGCCATCGTCCACGCCCTTGCGGCCAATCTTCCATTGGTCGAACACGCGCTGGGTGTATTGCTCGATCGCCTCCGGCTGGGTGGTCGGTACGATCAGGATCTGCAACTGCGCGCCCTTGCGTTGCTGCAGGGCCAGCGCCTGTTGTTCCAGCTGCTGGAGTTGGGTGGCATCCAGCGTGCCGGTGGTATCCACCACCGGCGAGCGCAACGGCGGGATGGCGGCCAGATCCTGCGCGACCACCGTGGCCGGCAGCAGTGCGCAGAACAGCCACAGCATCCACAGGGCATATCGACGCTGGGGCATTACAGACTCCAAAGGGCGGCATTGCCCATCGACATAACTGCCACGTTTTCAGGCACATGGCGCGTGGGGCCTGGCGCCGCGCTGTCGAACATGGCCGCATGCCACCGCAGGCAATAACGAGACAGAAACGGCGAGCCCTGCGTGGCGGCTGACCTGGTAACAGTGTTTGACCCAGAGCGTTCGTCGATGCAACCACTGCGAAGTCGCGTAGCAGCGCGCGGGGCATTGGCGTCACCGCACACACCTCTGACGCAATGCCTGGCCTCCATCACAGCGACGTGCGCGCCGCCGCCAACGGCCGGCCGCCTCATCGACGGCCAGCCATCTACTCGCTGCCCACCACTGCGCCGCATTACTGCGCAGGCTGCGGTTGCTGCTGCGGTGCCGGCTGCGTGCCGAAATTCACCTCCGGCGCGCGCGAAATCTGCGCCTCGTTTTCCACGCTGAAATTCGGCTTGGGCTGGTAACCGAAGATCTTGGCGGTGATCACCTGCGGGAACGAGCGGATGTAGGTGTTGTAGTCCTGCACGGTCTGGATGTAGCGGCCGCGCGCCACGGTGATGCGGTTTTCGGTGCCTTCCAGCTGCACCTGCAGATCACGGAACGATTGGTCGGACTTGAGCTGCGGGTAGTTTTCGCTGACCACCAGCAAGCGCGACAGCGCACTGCCCAGTTCGCCCTGCGCCTGCTGGAACCGCTTGAGCGAGGCTTCGTCATCGGCATTGACCTGGATCTGGCCCACCCGGGCACGCGCGTTGGTCACTTCGGTCAGCACCTGGCGCTCCTGCTGGGCATAGCCCTGCACGGTACGCACCAGGTTGGGAATCAGATCGGCGCGGCGCTGGTACTGGTTGAGCACCTCCGACCACCCCGCTTTGACGCCTTCTTCCTTCTGCTGGATCGCGTTGTAGCCGCAGCCGGACAGCGAGGCGGTGAGGACCAGCAGCACCAGGGCGCGAATCAGGACGGGCATGCAGGCGATTCCATGACAAGGGACCGCGAGCATGCCACGGCGCCAGTCAAGCCGGCATGCACATCCCGGCATGCGGTGCGGCGAGCCGCTTGACAGCCACCACCGCGCTGCCGCGCTCAGAACAGCCGCGGTAGTAGGACTAGGCCCCAGCACAGCAAAACGTTGATCAGCAGCACGAACACGGCGGCCGAGCCCATGTCCTTGGCGCGCCCGGCCAGCACGTGGTGTTCCGGGCCATACCGCTCGATCACTGCCTCGATGGCCGAGTTCAGCAACTCCGCGGCCAGCACGATCAGCAACGGTGCAATCAGCGCGATGCGTTCCAGCCCCGAATTCCCCAGCCATAGCGCCAGCGGCGTCAGCAGCGCCGCCAGGCAGACTTCCAGGCGGAACGAGGATTCATGCAGCCACGCCGCACGCAGACCCTGCCACGACCAGACCGCCGCCTTGAGCATCCGGCGCGGGCCGCGCGGCACGTGCCCCAGTTGATCGGCCATCCGTCAGCGCATCCGAACGCTGGTGCAGGACAAGGATTGGATCAGGGACATGGGGAGGCCGTAGCAGCGGAAAGTGGGAATCTTGCCACCGCGACGGTTCCGGCCGCCAGTCGCGCCCGGATTTGCCGCTGCAGCCGCGCTGCCGCACCATGCGCAGTCCGCTCCACGTTGACAGGTCTGCCCGATGAAACAACTGCCCTTGCGCGCGATGTTGTGCGCACTCGCCATTGCGTCCAGCCCCCTGCAGGCCGCCGCGCCGCCTGCCACGCCCCAGGTGCCGGCACAGGTCTCCAATGCGGCATGGGAGCAGGACATGCAGCGCTTCGCGGCCAGCGATGCGCAGCAACCGCCGCCCCAACACGGCATCGTGTTCGTCGGCAGTTCGTCGATCCGTTTCTGGGAAACACTGGCGCAGGATTTCCCCGGCAAGCCGGTGATCAACCGTGGCTTTGGCGGATCGGAAGTGCGCGACAGCACCTGGTACGCCGACCGCATCGTGATTCCCTACGCGCCGCGCCAGGTGGTGTTGTATGCCGGCGACAACGACCTCAACAGCGGGCGCAGCCCGGAGCAGGTGCGCGACGATGTGGTGGCTTTCGTCACACGCATCCGCGCCGCACTTCCCGAGGCACGCATTGGCTACCTGTCGATCAAACCCAGCCCGTCGCGTGCACAGCTGCTGCCGGCGATTGTGCGCGCCAACCAGCTGATCAAGCAGGCATTGGCCAACGTGCCGCGGACCGACTACATCGACATCTATACGCCGATGCTGGATGCCACCGGCAAGCCGCGCCCGGAGCTGTTCCGCGAGGACATGCTGCACATGAAGCCGGAAGGGTACGCACTCTGGCGCAAAGCGGTGGCGCCGGTGCTGGATCGCAAGTAACGCTGGTCCTCAGGCAACGCCCCTTGCGACGGGCGTTGCTGGAACGACTCGCTGGTCCGGTCCGCAATTTGGCGTTGAGAGCATGCACTGTTAACTAGGTACGCCTGAGCCACGCACAGCAATCCTGAGCCACGCACGGCAACCGCTGCTTGCTCAAACGCGCTGCATTTACTTCGTGCTTCGCACTGTCGAGATGCTCACCGGTCAACGCAGGCCAGCACCTTCCTCAGGCTGAGGCACTGACACAGCGAGGATGCGTGCCCCGGGCATCTCGCTTTCTTCTGTAGCCATAGCGCGTTCGCTAAACCACTGCAGCGACGCATACACGGTAGCGATAAGCAGATTTGCCGCTATTTCCTGCGGACCAGCGTCAGACCCACCTACGCCACCACGACTGCAACAGAAGTACCGACACCCGCCTCGCTATGCAACTCGATGCGCCAGCCGAAGCGGTCGCACAGCCGGCGCACGATCGATAGCCCCAGTCCGGTGCCTTGCGGCCGGGTCGGGTCGGCGCGGAAGAACGGATCGAATGCACGCGCCCGCGCCTCCTCGCTCATGCCGATGCCGGTATCGCGCACCACGATGCGGTCCTGGGTGACTTCCACTTCGATGCTGCCGGTATCGGTGTAGGCACAGGCATTGCGCAGCAGGTTGCTGAGCACCACCCGCATCACCCGTGGCGGCGCAAACATCTGCAGGCTGCGGTCGCCCACCATGTGCAGCGAGACCGGCTTGTCGCCCAGCAGTTCGCGCGCATTGTCCACTTCCTCGCTGGCCAGTTCGGCCGCATCGAAACTTTCGCTCTGCGGGTCGATCTCGGCTTCGCGCGCCAGGATCAGGAAGGCATCGATCACCGCTTCCATGTCGCGTCCGGCGCGCTGGATGCGGCGCAGGCTACGTTGCGTGCGCGGTGCCAGTTCTTCATCGGCCAGGGCCATGTCGCTGGCGACCCGGATCACCGTCAGCGGCGTGCGCAATTCATGGCTGGCATCGCGGGTGAAGTTGCGTTCGCGCGCGACGTGGTCGCTGACGCGGCGGCCCAGCTCGTGCAAGGCAGCGGCGAGCTGCCGGGTCTCGCCCTGCATTTCCACCGGCAACCGTTCGGGCGAGAGCTCGTCCACATCGGGTTGGCGCGGATCCCACTGCGCCACGCGGCGCGCCAGCCAGGTCACCGGCGACACCAGCTGTTTGGAAAGACGGTAGGTAAACCACGACACGCCATAGATCGCCAGCAGCACCAGGATCGCCGGCACCACGCCGAACCACAGCGTCAGATGCGCCGCACGCGAGCGTGGAAACACCAGGTACAGCCGTCCTTCCGGGCGCTGGTCGACGTACACAAGCGCATCGGCGGCGGCCACTTCACGGAAGCCCGGCGACAGCAGACGCAGCGACTGCGGCACGTCATCACTCGCAGGGCCGGCAGGATCGAAATAGCCGCGGATGTTGCGTGTATCGGGTGGGCGATGATCGGGCGCGCTGCGGTACATGCGCCAGAAATGCACGGCCTCGTCGGCCAGCACGGTACGCACCAGGCTGTATTTGATGACCAGCGAGATCAGATAGCCGCCCAGCATGATCGCCAGGCTCGCCAGGACGACCTGCAACAAAAATGCGATGCGGATTTTTCGCGGGAGCCCGTGCGGCATTGCGGCATCCAGGAAGATCGCCGAAGTATAGGCAACACTTCCGTGAGCCCGTCGTGCAACCAACCGGCAGCACGCGGTGACGAGCGGCGCGTGGGCGCCTTGAGGAACAGCCGGCTGCCAGGCGGCAGCCGGCCAGCGACATCAGGCCATCGGCTGTGCGATGTCGGCAATGCGATAGCCGGCGCTCTGCACGGTGTGCAGCAGCGGGCGGTCGAACGGCTTGTCGATGATCTTGCGCAGGTTGTACAGATGGCTGCGCAAGGTGTCCGAGTCCGGCAGGCCGTTGCCCCAGATCTCGCGTTCGATTTCCTGACGCGTCACCACACGCGGCGATTCGCGCATCAGGATGGTCAGCAGGCGCAGACCGATCGGCGACAGCTGCAGCTCGGTGCCGGCGCGGGTGGCGCGCATGCTCACCGGATCCAGCACTAGGTCGGCGACCTTGAGCACTTCCGAACCCACCTGGCGGCGCTCACGACGGATCAGGGCACGCAGGCGTGCTTCCAGTTCCTGGATCGCGAACGGCTTGGTCAGGTAGTCGTCGGCGCCGAAGCCCAGACCGGTGAGCTTGTCGTCCAACGTGTCGCGTGCGGTCAGCATCAGCACCGGGGTCGACTTGCGTGCGTCATTACGCAGGCGGCGGCAGACTTCGATACCGTCCAGCCGCGGCAGCATGAGGTCCAGCACCACCACGTCATAGCTATTTTCGGCGGCCAGACGGTAGCCGTCCAGTCCGTCCATGGCATAGTCGACCTCGAAGCCGCGGCCTTCCAGGTACTCGCCGATCATTTCTGAGATATTGCGATTGTCTTCGACGACCAGCACGAGGCCGGACGTTTCCTTGGTCTGACGCATGGACTTTCCTCGGTCTTCAGCTTTGTGAAACATGCCGGATTGGCGGTGGAAATGGCGTGAAGACTTCGCGTCGGATTCGGGTCGCTCGAGGCCGCTTACTCAGGGTTTGAGCAGCGGCTGCAGTGCTGGCCAGACCGTTTCCAGCACCTTGGGCTGTGCGGCGGCGGTGGGGTGCAGACCGTCGGCCTGCATCAGGCCCGGCTGCAGGGCGACCTTCTCAAGAAAGAACGGCACCAGCGCGGTCTGGTATTGCTTGGAGAGGTCGGCATAGGTCGCCTTCAGCCGCTCGCGATAGGCCGGGCCATAGTTGGGCGGCACATCGATGCCCAGCAGCAAGACCTTCGCGCCCGCCTGACGGCTGAACTGGATCATCTTCTCCAGGTTGCCCTTGAGCTGGGCCGGCGTGAGGCCACGCAAGGCATCGTTGCCACCCAGCTCGATGACGACCACGCCGGGGCGGTGCTTTTGCAGCAGCCCAGGCAGCCGGGTCAAGGCGCCGGAGGTGGTTTCGCCGCTGATGCTGGCATTGACGACCGGCGGTGGCGTCGCCATGTCACGCTTCAGGCGCTGGTCCAGCAGGGTGACCCAGCCGGACTGCACCGGGATGTTGTGCGCGGCGCTCAGGCTGTCGCCCACTACCAGGATCGGCGCGGCAGTGGCCGGACTTTTGGCAGAGGCAATCCCCGGCGCAAGCAGGGAGAGTGTCAGCAGCCACAGGCTCATCACGCTGTACCGCAGTGTTCTTTCACGCATTCGGAGATTCCTCATCGACAGTCTGGCCCCCCACTCCAGCACCCGCACCGCCATCGACGTCCGCGAGGTCGGCAAGTCCGTCAGCGGACCGGAGGGAACACTCCACATCCTCGACAACATCAGCTTGACGGTCAGTGAAGGCGACAGTATCGCCATCGTCGGCGCCTCGGGGTCAGGCAAGACCACCCTGCTCGGCCTGCTCGCCGGGCTGGACCTGCCCAGCCGCGGCAGCATCGCGCTGGCCGGGCAGGACCTGGGCCAGCTCGATGAGGAAGCACGCGCGGCCCTGCGCGCCCGCGAGGTGGGCTTCGTATTCCAGAGCTTCCACCTGCTGCCAGCGCTGACGGCCGAAGAAAACATCGCGCTGCCGCTGGAACTGGCCGGGCGCGAAGATCCGGCGCGGGTGCGCGAGGTGCTGCAGGCGGTTGGCCTGAGCGCGCGTGCGCGGCATTACCCACGCCAGCTCTCCGGCGGCGAGCAGCAACGCGTGGCACTGGCGCGCGCGTTCGTGGCCAAGCCGCGCATTCTGTTTGCCGATGAGCCCACCGGCAGCCTGGACCAGGCCACCGGCGCGCAGATCAGCGACCTGCTGTTCGCGCTCAATGCCACCAGCGAGACCACGCTGGTGCTGGTCACCCACGACATGACCCTGGCGCAGCGCTGCCGCCATATCTACCGCATCGATGGCGGGCGCCTGCACGCACAGCAGCCCGGCGCGGCGGCATGAACGTCCTCAAACAGGCCGCACGTGCGGTGCGCCGCGAGTTCCTGGCCGGCGACCTGCTGACCGTCTTTGCCGCGCTGGTGCTGGGCGTGGCGGTGATGACTGCCGTGGGCACGTTGGTGGACCGCGTCACCCTGGCGCTGACATCCAGCGCAGCTGAGGTGCTGGGCGGCGACCTGGGCGTCACCGGGCGCCAGGAGATTCCCGCCTCCTTTGCCGACGAAGCGCAGCGGCGCGGGCTGCAGACCACCCGCCTGGTCAGTTTCCCCAGCGTGTTGTTCCATGGCGAATCCAGCCAGATGGCCAACATTCGCGGCGTCGGCGCCGGGTATCCCCTGCGCGGCGAGCTGCTGGTATCCAAGGACGCGGCCGGCACGCAAGCGCAGGCATCTTCGGCACCGCCGCCGGGCCAGGCCTATGCCGATCCACGCCTGCTCGACGCGCTGGGCCTGCGCGTTGGCGAACAGCTGGAATTCGGCGCCGGCCATCTCACCATCACCGGCGTGTTGCGTGCCGAACCCGATGCCTCCGGCGAGCTGATGCAGCTGTCGCCGCCGTTGCTGGTCAACCGCGCAGATATCGATCGCGCCGGACTGCTCGGCCCGGGCAGCCGCGCCTCCTACCGGTTGATGTTCGCCGGTACGCCGCAAGCCATTGCCGACCTGCGCGCCTGGCTCAAGCCGCGCGCCAGCGAATACCGGCTGGTGGGCATCGAAGACACCCAGCGCGGCATGCGCGCCGCGTTCGACCGGGCAGGCCGTTTCCTGGCCCTGTCGGCGTTGCTGGCGGTGTTGCTGTCGGGCGTGGCAACCGCGCTGGCAGCGAACCGGTTTGCGATGCGCCGCATCGACACCGTGGCCGTGCTGCGCTGCCTGGGTGCGCGCCAGCGCGACATCCTGGCGATGCTGTCGCTGCAGTTGCTGTTGACCGCGATCCCCGCCTGCCTGGTCGGCATCGGCCTGGGCATGCTGGCGCAGGAAGGCCTGGTGCAGGCACTGGGTAGCCTGATCCCGAACCGGCTGCCACTGCCACAGGCCACCCCGGCCCTGGCGGGCGCCGGCATCGGTTTGGTGCTGCTACTGGGCTTCGGGCTGCCGCCGCTGTTGCGGCTGCGCAATGTGCCGCCGATGCGCGTGCTCAACCGCAGCTTTGCCGCGGTGCCGCCGAGCTCCTTGCTGGTCTATGCCGCTGCGTTAGCGGCGACCCTGGCGCTGACCGTCTATGCCACCGGCAACCTGGTGCTGGCCGGCTGGGTATTGGGCGGATTGGCGGCACTGGCCGTGGTGGCGATGCTGCTCGGCCTGGGCCTGCTGGCGGCGCTACGGCCGATCCAGCACCGCCTGCGCGGCGCCTGGAAGCTGGGCCTGGCCTCGCTGACCCGGCGGCGTGGGCTGAGCGTGGTGCAGCTGGTGGGGCTTTCGCTGTCGTTGTGCGCGCTGTTGCTGCTGGCCGTGGTCGGGCCCGGCCTGCTCGGGCAATGGCGCGACCGTCTGCCGGTGGACACGCCCAACTACTTCCTGATGAACATCCAGCCCGAACAGACCGAACCGGTGCTGCAAACCTTGCGCAGCCTCGGCGTGGAAGGTGCAGCGGTGGAGCCGTTTTCGACCGGGCGGCTGGTGGCGATCAACGACAAGCCACCGCTGCGCGGCGATCGCGACCCGCAGGACGATGGCGACGGCGACAACCGCCCGGTGAACTTCTCCTGGCGGCACGCCTTTCCGCCAGCGAACACGCTACTGCAGGGGAAATTCTGGAGTGCCGACAGCACGGCGCCGGAAGCCTCGGTGGAAGAAGGCTGGGCGCAGCGCTACCAACTCAAGCTGGGCGACCGCATCAACTTGTTGCTGGGCGAACAACAGCGCAGCTTCACCGTGACCAGCATCCGCAAGGCCGATTGGGATTCGTTCCGGGTCAACTTCTTCCTGCTGCTCAACCAGGGCGCCGTGGGCGATGCGCCGTACAACCTGATTTCCAGCTTCCACCTGCCGCCGGGCAACGCCCCCAAGCTGGCCACGCTCAGCCGCGATTACCCGAACATCTCGGTGCTGGATATCGACGCCATCCTGGGCCGGGTGCGCGAGGTGATTGATCAGGTGGCGCAGGCAGTGCAGTTGGTGATGGGCTTCAGCCTGCTGGCCGGCGTGCTGGTGTTGCTGGCGGCATTGCAGGCCACCGCAGGCGAACGCCGTTACGACAGCGCCGTGCTGCGCACACTGGGCGCACGGCGCGGCCAGTTGCGTGGTGCGGTGCTGGTGGAATTCGGTGCGTTGGGCCTGCTGGCGGCGCTGTTGGCAGTCACGGCCGCAGCGGTGATCGGTGCAGTGGTCGGGCAGCAGGCGTTCGAGATCGCGCTGACTCCGGACTGGCCACGCCTGCTGATTGGCGGCGCGTTCGGCCTGGCGCTGAGCCTGCTCGCCGGTTGGTCCGGGACGCGGCGCATTTTGTCCACGCCACCGGCGTTGGCCTTACGCACGCAGTAACACCCCGGCGGACACGGACGCACCGCGTGCACGTCCGCCGGTGCTGCATATATCCGCAGCGCATGACGAAGTTGCCAATGGTTGGTTCGCAGCCTGGCAACGACTGCCTAGAGTGAGGTGTCTGGTCGCCGGCATGCCGGCGGCCCTTCATTGCCTCCGAGGTGTTCGTCATGGCCAGTGCCACATCCGCAGCGCGCGCGCCCAACCCGCGCGGCCACGCGTCCGGCGTGCAGATCGTGCCCTTCGATGCGCCCCTGGGTGCGGAGGTCATCGGCCTGGCGTTGTCGCAGCCGCTGGATGCAGACACGTTCGCGCGCCTTCACCGCGCGCACCTGGACCACCACGTGCTGGTGTTCCGCGATCAACGCATCACCCCGGCGCAGCAGGTCGAATTCAGCCGGCGGTTCGGCCCGTTGCAGATCCATGTGCTGCGCAATTTCCAGCTGCGCGGGCATCCGGAAGTGCTGGTGGTCTCCAACATCAAGGAAAACGGCCAGCCCATCGGGCTTGGTGATGCCAGCCATTACTGGCACTCGGATCTGTCGTACAAGGAAACGCCGAGCCTGGGCTCGCTGCTGCACGCGCAGGAGCTTCCAGCCGAGGGTGGCGACACCTTGTTCGCCAACCAGCATCTGGCCTGGCAGACCCTGCCCGACGCACTCAAACGCGCGGTGGAAGGCCGGCAGGCCGAGCACAGTTATCTCGCCAAGTACGAGGAACTGCGTGCGCGCAATCCGTGGCGCCCGGCGTTGACTGCCGAGCAGATTGCCGAAGTCACACCGGTGCAGCATCCGATCGTGCGCACGCACCCGGAAACCGGCCGCAAGGCGCTGTTCGTCAGCGAACACTTCACCACCCGCATCGTCGGCTTGCCGGACGACGAAAGCCATACATTGCTGCAGGCGCTGTTTGACCACAGCACGCGCGATGCGCTGGTGTATCGCCACCGCTGGCAGCCGCACGACATGGTGTTCTGGGACAACCGCTCGGTGATGCATCTGGCGGCCGGCACGCCAGACCATCTGCGTCGCCGGCTCAATCGCACCACCATCGAAGGCGACGTGCCGGTCTGACCTGCACGCACACCGTTTCCCTACCCCTTCCCCACTGGAGCGTCGCATGCGCTTGACCGTTGTTGGTGACGCCATCCCCCATCGCCGCAAGACACCCCGCCTGGCCTGGTTGCTGCTGGCCGCGTTGCCGCTGCTGCACAGCGCGCACGCGCACGCCGAAGGAAAACTGCGCATCGCCAAGCAGTTCGGCATCGTGTATCTGCTGCTGGACGTGGCGCAGGACCAGAAACTCATCGAGCAGCAGGGCAAGGCCGCCGGCGTGGACATCGATGTGCAGTTCCTGCAGCTATCTGGCGGTGCCGCCGTGAACGATGCCTTGCTCACCGGGTCGATCGACATCGCCGGTGCCGGCGTCGGCCCGTTGTTCACGATCTGGGACCGTACCCGTGGCCGCCAGAACGTGCGCGGCGTGGCGTCGCTGGGCAACTTCCCGTACTACCTGATCAGCAACAATCCGCGCATCAAGAGCATCGGCGACTTCACGCCACAGGACCGCATCGCGGTGCCGGCCACCGGCGTGTCGGTGCAGTCGCGCTTCCTGCAGCATGCCTCGCAACAGCGCTGGGGCGACAAGGGCACCCATCAGCTCGATCCGCTGCAGGTGGCGTTGCCGCATCCGGATGCGGCGGCGGCCATCATCCGTGGCCGGACCGAGATCACCGCGCACTTCGCCAGCCCGCCGTTTCAGGAACAGGAACTGGCGCGCAACCCGGCCGCGCATATCGTGACCAGTTCCTACGACATCGAAGGCGGCCCATCGTCGGCCACGGTGCTGTACGCCACCGAAAAGTTCCGCCGCGACAACCCCAAGACCTATCGCGCCTTTGTGGCCGCGCTGGATCAGGCGGCGAAATTCGTCACCGCGCATCCGGAGCAGGCCGCCGACATCTTCCTGCGCCGCAACGGCTCGCGCATCAATCGCGCGCTGGTGCTGCAGATCCTCAAGGACCCCAAGGTGCAGTTCACCGTGGTGCCGCAAAATACGCTGAAATTGGGCACCTTCATGCAGCGCAGCGGTGCGATCAAGCAGGCGCCTGCCAAGGTGGGCGACTACTTCTTCGACGACCCGTTGATTGCGGGCGGGAGCTGAGTGATGACCACCGCCGCGCCACTGCTGCAGGTCGATAACGTCAGCCTGGAATACGCCTCCGCGCAGCGCGTGGTCCGTGCCACGCATCGGGTGCGTTTCGATGTGCACGCGGCGGATCGCTTCGTGCTGCTTGGTCCGTCGGGCTGCGGCAAGTCCACCTTGCTCAAGGCGGTGGCCGGTTTCGTGACGCCGCGCGAAGGCCAGATTCGGCTGGATGGCGCAGCGGTCACCGGACCGGGGCCGGACCGGGTGGTGGTGTTCCAGGAGTTCGACCAACTGGCTCCCTGGAAGACCGTGCGCGAGAACGTGGTGTTCGGCCTGCGCGCCACCCGCACGCTATCGCGCGCCGAAGCACGTGAGCGCGCCGACGAGGGCCTTGCGCAGGTGGGATTGACCGGTTTTGCCGATGCCTACCCGCACACCTTGTCCGGCGGCATGAAGCAACGCGTCGCCATTGCACGTGCGCTGGCGATGCGCCCGCGCGTGCTGCTGATGGACGAACCGTTCGCCGCACTGGATGCGCTCACCCGTGCGCGCATGCAGGAGCAGGTGCTGGAGCTGTGGGAACAACTGCGCTTCACGCTGCTGTTCGTCACCCATTCCATCGAGGAAGCATTGGTGGTGGGCAACCGCGTGCTGCTGTTGTCGCCGCATCCTGGCCAGGTGCGGGCCGAACTCAACGCGCATGCGTTCGGCCCGCAGAGCGCCGGCAGAGTGGCGTTCCAGTAGACCGCGCAGCGCATTCACCGCCTGTTGTTCGATCTTCCCGATGCCGCCCTGGAGGATGCCAAGGTGGCGCCGCTGCGCAGGCCGGCCGTGCGTCAACGCGAGGCCTTGCCATGAGCACGCGCAGCACGGCGTTGCCAGCCACGCCGCCGGTGCGGCCGGAGTACGAGGTCGCGCTGCAGCCGCTGGATCCAGCGCTGCTGCAGGTGCATGCACAAGCGCGCTGGCAGGCGCCTGGCTGGTTGCGCAAGACGCTGGTGCTGGCAGTGCTGGTGGCCGCGTGGTACGTGGCCGCGCGCGTGGTGGCCGACGATCTGATGCTGCCAAGCCCGTGGCAGACCGCGCAGGCGTTCTACACCGGCCTGCTGTCGGGCGAATTGCTGCGCCGGGTCGGCACCTCGTTGCGGGTGCTGGCACAAGGCTACGTGGTGGGCGTGGTGCTGGCCTTCGTGCTGACCGCGTTGGCCGCCTCCACGCGCTGGGGCCGCGATCTGCTCGGCACGCTGACGGCCATGTTCAATCCGCTGCCGGCGATCGCGCTGCTGCCGCTGGCGCTGCTGTGGTTTGGCCTGGGCACCGGCAGCCTGGTGTTCGTGCTGGTGCACTCGGTGCTGTGGCCGCTGGCGCTGACCACCTACGCCGGGTTCCAGGCGGTGCCGGACACCCTGCGCATGGCTGGCCGCAACTACGGCCTGCGCGGCCCGCGCTACGTGGTGCAGTTGCTGATTCCCGCGGCCCTGCCGGCGATCCTGTCCGGGCTGAAGATCGGCTGGGCATTTGCTTGGCGCACCTTGATCGCCGCCGAGCTGGTATTCGGCGCCACGTCCGGGCAAGGCGGGCTGGGCTGGTACATCTTCCAGAACCGCAACGAGCTGTACACCGACCGCGTATTCGCCGGCCTGGCCATGGTGATCGCGTTGGGGCTGCTGGTGGAGGGCGTGGTGTTCCAGGCGATCGAACGGCTGACGGTGCGCCGCTGGGGCATGCAACGCTGAACCCTGCTGTGGCCAAGGTCGGCATGGTCGCGTGCGCTTAACGAGGCTGGCTTATGCTGCCGGCCCCGTCCTGCCGCCGCCTGCCGTCATGCCTACCGCGCCCTTCACCGCCTACCTGTATCCGATCCTGCTGCTGCTCGCCAGCAACGTCTTCATGACCTTTGCGTGGTACGGGCATCTGAAGTACAAGAGCACGCCGCTGATGATCGCGATCCTGGTCAGCTGGGGCATCGCCTTCTTCGAATACTGCCTGCAGGTGCCGGGTAACCGCCTGGGCAGCGCGGTGTATTCCGCGCCGCAGCTCAAGGGCATGCAGGAAGTGATCACCCTGCTGGTGTTCGCCGGGTTCTCGACGTTCTACCTGGGCCAGTCGTTGAAGTGGAACCACTGGGCCGCGTTCGGGCTGATCCTGGTCGCGGCGTTCTTGATGTTCAAGGAATAACCGTCTTGCACGTATGAGCGCGCTTGCGCGCGAGGGCCGTTCTCGGAAATGCCCCTCGCGCGCAAGCGCGCTCCTACGACAGCTGCATGCCTGGTTGGCGATGCACGCCTAGTTCGCAGGTTCCACCCCACTGTGTGAGAACCACATCGATGCAGTGAAATTACAGGGACGCGTTCGGGCTGATCCTGGTCGCGGCGTTCTTGAGGTTCAAGGAATACACCTGCCTTGCACGTAGGAGCGCGCTTGCGCGCGAGGGGCCGTTCTCGGGAATGTCCCTCGCGCGCAAGCGCGCTCCTACGACAGCTGCATGCCTGGTTGGCTGATGCACGCCTAGTTCGCCGGTTCCACCCATTGCGTGAACACCGCATCGATCTGCGCATCGGTGACGCGTTTGCCGCCCTGCACCGTCTCGGCTTGTTCGAACATCGGCATGATCATTGCCATGCCGTCCGGCTTGGTTTTCAGGTGTAGGCCCGGCGGTGTGTCGAGGAACTTCGCCCAACGCGCACGCACCTTTGCCCAGTAGCCCTGCGTGCCCTTCCAGTACGCATAGGCCGGTGCGAAGTCCACTTCGGTGGTCTTGCGGTAGTCGTTGAAACCGAACTCGCGGGCGATGGCTTCCTGGCTGCCGTCGGGCTTGCGCAGCACCTTGGTGTTGAACTGTTCGTGGGTCCAGCCGTTGGGCGTGAGCGTGTGCCGGTTGATGACCGACAATGCGTTGTAGTCGCTGCGTTTGGTGTACTCGCGACGCGGCAACGGGCGCCAGCTCAGGTCGCTGGTCCAGGTGGGATGTCCCTCGGCATAGTCCCAACGGCCCGTGCCGCAGTAGCGCGGGGCATCGCTGACCTCGAACACGCATTGGGTCCACGCTCCCTGCGTCATGGCTGCAGGCAGCGCGCGCACCTGCCAGGTCTGCTCGGCGCTGAACTCGAAACGCTGTGGTGCTTCATAGGTCCAGTCCTGCCGCCAGTGCTTGGTCACATGCCTGGTTTTCTCGTCCACCAGCAGATGCTGCAGCACCACCTTGCGCGGCGAATCCTCCACCACGATGACCACTTCGTTGGCGCCACTGCGCATCGCCGAGGCGCGTTCGTAGCCCGGCTTGAGCAGCACGGTTTCGTCGAAGGCAAAGTCCACGGCGTACTCGCCCTGCATCGCCAGGATGCTGGCACGGTCACGCTGGGCATCGGCGGCAGCCACCAGCGGCAACAGCGCCAAGGCCGCGGCAAGATAACGGGGAAACGCTCGGATCATCGGTAGGCTCGTCTATAAAGGGTGAACGTCAGCGGCGCAGCCGCAACAAGGAGGCCGTCATGGCCTGCGGATCACTGCCGGTGCCCGGCGCAGTGGCGCTGGCAGCAGCATGGCGCAGGGCGGCGGCGCGCGCGCAGCAGCAATCATCCACCGCCACGCGGCCGTCGATGCCTTCTTCGCGCGCCAGGCGTGCGGCCACCTCCGCGCCGAGCGCAGAGACACTGGCCAGCGTGGCGCCCAGCGGGCGATCACGGCTACCACCGGCATGCAGCCGCAGCGCGCTCAGCCGCCAGCTGTCGCCACGCATGCGCCCGGCCAGACGCCGCCACAGGCGCTCGCCCACGCCTAGCCCCTGGCCGTCGATCGGCAACGTCGGCAACCGCGAGACCAGCCGATCCCAGGCCAGAAAATCGCTATCGGGCAGCAGGCACAGGCGCCAGCAGCTGCTGCCGTCAGCATCGAAGAACCAGATGCTTTCGCGCAGGCCATCGCTGTCGACCTGGCGGAACGCTGCCGCCGACACCGCATGCTGCCAACCATCGCATTCATCGCCGAGCGAAGGGCGATAGACGCACAGCACCGTGCCCAGGGCCATCAGCTGCCGTGGTTGCGGCAAGGCACGATGGGCAGTGCGCGCATGCGCGAGCGGCATTGGGTGGGCGATCGGCATGGCCGCTACCAGCTCACAGCGAGGCTGACCGAGGCGGTACGCCCGGCGCCGGTGAAGCGATCGAGCACCGTGCTGCTGTCCAGCGTGCCGTTGGGCAGCGCGTTCCAGTCGACATAGCGGCGATCGGCGAGATTGAAGATACCGGCGGTGACCTTGGCACCCGGTGCGAATTCCCAGTGGCCCATCAGGTCCAGCGTGGCGTAACCGGCAGGCGTGTAATAGCTGGCCAGTTGCGGGCGGCGCTTGCGCGCCACGAACGTGCCGATCACTTCCGCACCCCAGCGCTCGCTGTCGAACGCCACGCCCAGCGTGCCGCGCAATGGGTCGACCGAATTGAGCGGCGTGTCGTCGGTAAGGTTGTCGCCTTGCGAATACGCCACCGCGCTATTGACCGACCAGCCCTGCCAGCCGGCCAGCGCGCCCAGGTCGACACCGGCACGCGCCTCGGCACCCTTGATCACCACATCGTCCACGTTGCGCGACTGGAACAGCAGCAAGCCTTCGGCGTTGACGCCGGCCGGCGCATACGATTCGATGAAGTTGCGGTAATCGGTGTAATACACGCTGACCCCGAGGTAGCCGACGGTGTCATTGAAACGCAGGCCCAGTTCGCCGCCGCGGCTGGTTTCCGATTTCAGGTCCGGATTGGCGATGGCGGTGTAGCGCGCCTGCAGATTGGTGAAGCCGATATTGACGTCGTTGTACGGCGGCGCGCGGAACCCGTGCGCATAGTTGGCATACGCCGACCACGCATCCGAAAACCGCCACACCGCGCCGAACTTGGGCGACACCTGCTGCTCGTCGATGGTTTCGGCGGCTACGCCCGGATTGTCCTGGCGGAAGATGTCATCCACGCGCGGCGACAGCCGGAAATAATCCACGCGCACGCCGGGAATCAGCGACAACCGCCCGTCCAGCAGCCGCATTTCGTCCTGCGCGTACACGCCCAGCTTGGTGGTCTCGCTCATCGGGAAATCGCGCACCGGGAACAGGTCCTGCCCCACCAGCTTGCTCACCGCACCGTTGGCCAGGTTGAGCGAATACCCATCGCGCTTCTCGCGGGTGTCGGTCCAGGAGCCTTCCAGCCCGTAGGTGATGTCGTGCCGCAGCGTGCCGGTGTCGATCGCCTTGTGCGCATTGACCAGCAGGCCGTAGACGCGTTGGTCGAAGTGATGTTCGTTGTGCCGGCGCGTGTTGTTGCCGCGCAACTCGTCGGTGCGCTGCAGGCTTGCGCTGTCCTGGCGGTAGAGCTGCCAGAACAGGTCGTCGGCGAGCGCGGTATCCAGCGCATCCAGTTCGTGGCGCAGCGACACCCGCGCGCGGGTCTGATGGTCGCGGCCGTCCTGCGACAGGATGCGTTGCGATGCGCTGGGGCTGCGCGCATCGATACCGCTCAACGCCTCGATGCGGCCGTCGTCCTCATTGCCCTCCACGGTGAGCTTGAAGCGCTGCTGCGCGTTGGGCGCATATACAAGCTTGCCCAGCACGCTGCGGCCATCGACCTGCTGCGGATTTGGTGCGGTGCGGGTGTAGTTGCGGGCGCGGTTATCGCCCTGGTTCTGCGCTTCCTGGCCCTGGCGATGGCTCACCGCGACCATGCCGCTCCAGCGCTCGCCACCGAACGCGCCGGTGGCGCCGGCGAACAGGCCGTTCCAGTCGCCTTCGTAACCGAACTTCAATCCCACATAGCTGTGCTTGTCGGCGCTGAGGTAATCCGACGGATCCTTGGTCACGAACGCCACCACGCCGCCCAGTGCATCGGAGCCATACAGCGAACTGGCCGGGCCACGCACCACCTCGACCCGCTTGAGCGTTTCCAGGTCCACGAAATTGCGGTTGGCGTTGAGATAACTGCCGAAATTGAAGGTGTCCGACACCGGCACGTTGTCGACCAGGATCGCCACGCGGTTGCCATCCAGACCGCGGATGCGCACGCCGCTGGCACCGGTGAAGCGCCCGCTGGTGCTGGTGACCGACACGCCGGGCGTGTAACGGAACAGATCCTTGAGCTCGCGCACCAACTGGTTGTCCAGCTGCTCGCGGTCGATCACATCCACGGTGCCCGGCACCTCCACCAAGGCGCGCTGGGTGCGCGTGGCGGTGACCTGCAGACGGTCGAAGTCATGCACGTCGCGCGCCGCGGCAGCGCCGGCATCGGCTTCGGCAGCAATGGCGCACAGGGGAACAACGGGCAGCGCCAGTGACAGCGCAACCACCAGCGGATGCAGGCGGATCATCGGTAACCTTTGGGAGAACCCTCGGCCACGCAGACGGCAATCGCCGCGACCGTTAGCCGAGGGTGGAGAGAGAACGCACGGACGGCGATGGCAACGCCCGTGGCAGGCAGCGGAAGGCGCGCGCAGGCGCGGCCTTCGCCAGGACTTACTTGGTCAGGATCAGCTTGTCGTTGCTGGTGTGGCGCAGGCGATAGATGCGGTCGCCATGCTGGATCAGCACTTCGCGACGGCCCTTGAGCAGCGCCTCGCTGCTGAAGAGGTCTTCGGCAGGAACGGCACGCGGCGCAGCGCGGTCGCGCAGGTTGACCGGTTCGGAGCGGAGCAGCACGGGATGAGCGGTCATGATCTGGATCTCCAGTCGGTTGGCCAGACAAATAATAACCATTCTCATTTATTGATCAAGAGCCATTCTCATTTGGATGGCTGGATCTTTGCATTGGGTCATGTTTTTCGATTGGAACTGTCAATCGAAGCTCGGCATTTTGGCGTACGTGTGCGCAATGAAGCGCATCTCGTATGCCCCATCGGGCTTGCGGCGACGAGACCTGGATGGCGGCAGTGCGCAGGCAATGACGCTGCCCCCGGACTTGGCTTCCTTGCGGTCATGGCCACCTAACTGTGGCAACGATGTACGGCTTGTCATCGATGCGGCGCGCAGCGCTCGCACCAGCTGACCGGCACAGCCGCTCAGCGCCGGGTCTGCGGGCGGAATTGGGGACGCGCGCAGGCCGTGCGTGCGTCCAAACCGGCCTGGGCGGCACGATGCGCTCGACGCCAGCGGCCAAGCCGTTCCGGAAACAAACCACCCGCTCGCCAGGACCCCAACACCGCCACCAAGCGCTGCGACGTCTCAGCCGTGCCGCTTCACCGCGTCGCCGCGTCCACCTGCGCCCAGCCGGCGGCATCCACCTGCTCCAGGGTCTGCAATGCAGCCAGGTTTTCTTCCAGTTGCGCGACCCGGCTGGCGCCCAGGATCACCGTGGACACATGCGGGTTGCGCAGGCACCAGGCGATGGCAAGCCGCGCCGGCGACTGCCCCAGCTCGGCCGCCACGGCGCTGAATGCACGCGCGCGCTCGAGCCGTCGGCTTTCCGGCGTGCCCAGCACTTCGTCCTGCAGCCAGGCATTGCCGGGCTGGCCCAGGCGGCTGTCGGCATCCACGCCGGCGTTGTACTTGCCGGTCAACAGGCCAGAGGCCAACGGCGACCAGATCGTGGTGCCCAGGCCGGCCTCGCACAGCGGCGCGTATTCCTGCTCCAGGCGGCTGCGGTGCAGCAGGTTGTACTCCGGCTGCTCCATCGCCGGCGCATGCAGGTGTTCGCGCGCGGCGATCTCCAGCGCAGTGCGCAGCTGCTCGGCGCTCCACTCGGAGGTGCCCCAGTACAGCACCTTGCCCTGGCGGATCAGCGCGTCCATGGCACGTACGGTTTCCTGGATCGGGGTGTCCGGGTCGGGCCGGTGGCAGAAGTACAGGTCCAGGTAATCCACCCGCAGCCGGCGCAACGCGGCATGGCAGGCGTCGGTGACGTGCTTGCGCGACAACCCGCGCTGGGTGGGCCGCGGGTCGTCCACCGCACCGAAGAACACCTTGCTGGACACGCAGTAGCCATCGCGCGGCAGCCGCAGGTCGCCGATCACATCGCCCATGACCTCCTCGGCGCGCCCGCGTGCATAGACCTCGGCGTTGTCGAAGAAATTGACCCCGTTGTCCCACGCTGCAGCGATCAGGTTGCGCGCCTCGCTGCGGCCGATCTGCTTGCCGAAGGTGACCCAGGCACCGAACGACAAGGCCGACAATTGCAGCCCGGTGGATCCCAGACGACGGTAATGCATTGGCAGACTCCAGCAGCCTCCGGCGCACCGCGCCCCGGACCGGCGTGCGCAGTGTAGGAGATGGCGTTGGATTGGGGATTGGGGATTGGGGATTGGGGAATCGGGAATCGGGAATCGGGTGCAGCGTTGCAGCTTGGCTGCGAGCCAGCCAGGCATGTGACGAGACGGGGCTGCCCGGATGTGTGGGCAGCTTGGTGGCCAGCAGGCGGACGCCGCCTGGATGTGGGTCCGGGTTGCACGCATGCGCGGCTGCCGGCATCCACCTCCACGTCTTCCAGGCGTCACCTCGGCGCTTCAAGGCATTTCGCTTGATTGCACACATGCTCCGCTCACTCGAACGCACGCTCTTGGAGGCCATCAGCGCGCCGCATTCCCCCCTTCACGCCATGCGCCAGCACCCGCAGCGTACCGGCCGATTTGCGCACGGCCGACGGCACTGCGGCATCGGGCGCGATCGCCCTGCCCGATGCGCCACGCTCTGCGGCCGGCGGCGGCGTCTGAACACCCCTCGCCTTGCCCACCGACACCCCCTGCTCTAGGCTTCTCGTTTTGCCGTCAGCAGCCCGGGGATTGGAATGGTCGAAGGTTTGGGGAGGATCGGGTTCGGCCTGTTCGGTCTGGTGGTGCTTATCGGCATTACCTGGCTGTTTTCGACCAACCGCCGTGCGATCGACTGGAAGCTGGTCGCCACTGGCCTGCTGCTGCAGATCTCGTTCGCCGCGCTGGTGTTGCTGGTGCCGGGCGGACGCGACGTGTTCGACTCGCTGGGCAAGGGGTTCGTGAAGGTGCTGAGCTTCGTCAATGAGGGGTCCACCTTCATTTTCGGCAACCTGATGAACATCGACAGCTACGGCTTCATCTTTGCGTTCCAGGTATTGCCCACCATCATCTTTTTCTCCGCGCTGATGGGCGTGCTCTACCACCTGGGCGTGATGCAGGTGATCGTGCGGGCGATGGCGTGGGCGATCACCAAGGTGATGCGCGTGTCCGGCGCCGAAACCACCAGCGTGTGCGCCAGCGTGTTCATCGGCCAGACCGAGGCGCCGCTGACGGTGCGCCCGTATATCCCGAAGATGACCCAGTCCGAGCTGCTGACCATGATGATCGGCGGCATGGCGCACATCGCCGGCGGCGTGTTGGCCGCGTACGTGGGCATGCTCGGTGGCAGCGACCCGGCGCAGCAGGCGTTCTACGCCAAGCATCTGCTGGCTGCCAGCATCATGGCCGCGCCGGCAACGCTGGTGGTGGCCAAGCTGCTGGTGCCGGAAACTGGCACCCCGCTGACCCGCGGCACGGTCAAGATGGAAGTGGAAAAGACCACCAGCAACGTCATCGACGCGGCCGCGGCCGGCGCCGGCGATGGCCTGCGGCTGGCGCTGAACATCGGCGCGATGCTGCTGGCCTTCATTGCGCTGATCGCGCTGATCAACGCACCGCTGACCTGGCTGGGCGAGATCACCGGCGCGGCCGCCGCGCTGGGCCGCCCGACCAACCTGTCGACCATCTTCGGCTACGTGCTCGCACCGGTGGCCTGGGTGATCGGCACGCCGTGGGCGGACGCGACCACGGTCGGTTCGCTGATCGGGCAGAAGGTGGTGATCAATGAGTTCGTCGCCTACACCGAGCTGTCGCAGATCGTGAAGGGCCAGGTGCCCGGCGTGCGCCTGAGCGAAGAAGGCCGGCTGATCGCCACCTATGCGCTGTGCGGCTTCGCCAACTTCAGCTCGATCGCGATCCAGATCGGCGGGATCGGCGGCCTGGCACCGGAACGCCGTCACGATCTGGCCAAGTTCGGCCTGCGCGCGGTGCTCGGCGGTTCGATCGCCACGTTCATGACCGGTACCATTGCCGGGGTGCTGTCGCACTTCGGGTGAGGCGGCGCCGGTTCATCGGCGTGCCGGTCTAATCACCGCACGCCAAGTGTCATCTTAGTCATTCAAGCAAGCAGGTATTTATGAGTTCGGTCGTCGTTGTCGGGTCCTTCAATGTCGATCACGTGTGGCGCTGTGATGCCCTGCCCGCGCCGGGCGCCACCATCGCCGGTCGCTACAGCACCGGTCCCGGCGGCAAGGGGTTCAACCAGGCGGTTGCGGCCGCACGTGCCGGCGCCAAGACGCACTTCCTGTGCGCGCTGGGCGACGATGCCGGCGGCGCACTGGCGCGTTCGCTGGCCGCGCAGGACGGGTTTGCGCTGATCGCCGAGCCCAGCAATGAGCCCACCGGCACCGGCGGCATCTATGTCGACGCGCATGGCCGCAACACCATCGTGATCGGTGCCGGCGCCAATTCGGTGCTGAGCGCCGGGTTTGTCGACAACCAGCGCGCGCTGGTGACCTCGGCACGCGTGCTGCTGGCGCAGCTGGAATCGCCGGCCGAAACGGTGGAATCAGCGCTGGCGCTGGCACGCGAATGCGGTGTGCTCACCGTGCTCAACGCCGCGCCGGCCAACGCGCCGACCTCGATCAGCCTGCTCAAGCTTTCCGACGTGCTGACGCCGAACGAGACCGAATTCGCCGCGCTGCTCGGCCGCCACGTTGGCGAGCGCATCAACGCCGACGACGTGGCGGCGCTGGACGGCAATACGCTGCATTCGCTGTGCCGCAAGCTGCTGCCGGGCGGCACCGTGGTGGTGACGCTGGGCGCGGTGGGCGCCTTCATTTCGCACGCCGAAGAACAGCTGCGCGGCGACACCCAGGCGCATTACCGCGTGGGCGCAGAAAGCGCGCAGACGGTGGATACCACTGGTGCGGGCGATGCCTTCAACGGCGCGCTGGTGGCCTCACTGGCGCACTCGCCCAACGCCAGCTTCATCACCCACGTGCGCTTTGCCACGCGCTACGCCGCACGCTCCACCGAAGTGGAAGGCGCGGCGACCTCGATGCCACGCATGGTGCCCGAACCGGCGGTGTGAGCCGCACGCTTTACGCGACGACGAAGGCGACCGCAGCGATGCGGTCGCCTTCTGCGTTCAGGACGTTGGCCTGCATGTTAGAGACTGTTTTTGATTGGCGAACGGCATGTTGAGACCTGTCTGCCGACGGATGCTGCGAACCGCGCTCCCAGCGGAACTTCGGTCTTCTTCCTCGGACAGTCGCTCGGGTAAGGAGGCGAGGCATGATGCAGCGTCGGGCGCCCGTACCCTCATCCGGCGCTGACGCGCCACCTTCTCCCGAGGGGAGAAGGATGGAGAAGCCCCCTCCCCGCGGGGCGAAAAGGCGCTGCTTTCGCGCCATTGGCGCGTGTGCCTTGGAGCGCCCGCGCCGCAAGCGCGGGCAGGGGCGCGAAGCGGGGGTTGGGGTGAGGGTACGACGGAAGACAGTCAACTCCACAGCACAGTTGGAGTGAGGTACGGCCAACCAATACTCCCGCCACTGTCGTCCTCTACACGTCGCACTTTGCCAATCACGCCGACATCGCTCGAACGACTCCTAGCAATCGCTCAGGCAGAAGCCCGCAAGCGCTCTTACGATTCCCTAATCCACATTCCCGACTCCCTTACCCACCCCAGCTACAATGCCCGCATGCAGATCGGCCCCTACACCATCGCCCCCAAGGTGATCCTCGCCCCCATGGCGGGCGTCACCGACAAGCCGTTCCGCTTGCTGTGCAAGCGGCTGGGTGCGGGCCTGGCGGTGTCGGAGATGACCATCTCCGATCCGCGGTTCTGGGGCACGCGCAAATCCCTGCATCGCATGGACCATGCCGGCGAGCCGGATCCGATCAGCGTGCAGATTGCCGGTACCGAACCGCAGCAGCTGGCCGAAGCGGCGCGCTACAACGTCGACCACGGCGCGCAGCTGATCGACATCAACATGGGCTGTCCGGCCAAAAAGGTCTGCAATGCCTGGGCCGGCTCGGCGTTGATGCGCGATGAAGAACTGGTGGCACGCATCCTGAGCGCGGTGGTGCGTGCGGTCGATGTGCCGGTGACCTTGAAGATCCGCACCGGCTGGGACTGCGACCACCGCAACGGTCCGACCATCGGACGCATCGCGCAGGATTGCGGCATCGCGGCGCTGGCCGTGCATGGGCGCACCCGCGACCAGCACTACACCGGTACGGCCGAGTACGCCACCATCGCGCAGATCAAGGCCGCCCTGCAGATTCCGGTGATCGCCAACGGCGATATCGATTCACCGCAGAAGGCCGCGCAGGTGCTGCGCGACACCGGCGTGGACGCGGTGATGATTGGCCGCGCTGCGCAGGGCCGGCCGTGGATCTTTGGCGAGGTGGCGCATTATCTGGCGACCGGCGCCTTGCTGCCGCCACCGTCGCTGGCCTTCGTGCGCGACACCTTGCTCGGGCATCTGGAAGCGCTGCACGCGTTCTACGGGCAGCCGCAGGGCGTGCGCATCGCGCGCAAGCATCTGGGGTGGTATGCGAAGGATCATCCGCAGAGTGCGGACTTCCGCGCAGTGGTCAATCGCGCCGAAACACCCGAGGCGCAGCTGGCGCTGACCCGTGATTACTTCGACGCCTTGATTGCCGGCGTGCCGCCGCCGCTGCACGCTGCTGCCTGAGCCAGTTGGCCGTGTTTGCGATTCCGCGCCGAGACTGCGCGCAGCGCACGTCACGTTTCCGCAGATGCAGCCACACCTGATCGCATCGGCATGCGTGACACATCACCCATGCGCCGCGCAGCCGCATGAAACCCGCTACGAGACCGGTGTTATTGGACCTTGGCCGAGGCCGGCGCAGCGCTGTCATCAAGATCGCCGGTCAGCGCCTTGCCGGTTGGCGCGTGCCAGATGCGGTGCCACATCTGTGCCAGCACCGCGCCGATCTGGTCGCGCGCCACCGGCGCACGGTACGCCGCCTGGACCTGGCGCGGCACGATCGGCTTCCATCGCCCATCATCACGATGGGCGACCACGAAGTTGAAGTTGTAGTCCGGCTCCAGGCCCATGCGCAGGTCGCTCAGCATCAGGTCGTCGTCAACCAGGCGTGCGCGCATGAAGCCACGATTGAACCAGGTGAGCCGGCGCACCGAGTCGAACGCGGCCACCTCGCCCAGCGCCTGGGTGTTGCTGGAAAAGCCGCGAAACTGCATCGGGCCGCTATCGGCCACCAGCGAACGCTCGCCAATCACGTAGCCATTCGGGGTCATCGCCACCACGCGCCACAGCAGCGTGTTGAGCGGCATCGGCACCGAGAAGCGCGGCGCATCGCCCAGCCCCAGCGCAGCGAGCGCGCGGTCGGCCTCCTGGTCGACCAACTGCTTGGCCAGCAGCGACCAGCCCAGGTAGGCCGAGCTCAGCACCAGCCCGGCAACCAACGCGCGCTGAGCCAGCGGCCGTGCGCGCGCAAACCAGGCCACCGCGCAGGCCAGCAGCAGCCACAGCGTGTAGGCCGGGTCGATGATGAACACACTCGACCACATGGCCGGATGCGGGTGTAGCGGCCACCACAGCTGGGTGCCGTAGACGGTGAAGGCATCCAGTAGCGGATGGGTGATCAAGGCCAGCTGGATCGCCCAGAACCAACGCTTGGGCGCACTGGCCACGCGGCCGTCGCCATAGCGCCGAAACAGCCACCAGATCAGCCAGCCCACCAGCGGCAGCACGAACAATGAATGGCTGACACTGCGGTGCACGGTCATCAGGGTGACCGGGTCGTCGGTGAGCGGCAGCAGCGCCAGCGAGTCGATGTCGGGCAAGGTGCCCAGCGCAGCGCCGGCCAGCAAGGCCGCACGGCGCTGACCGGCCGGCGCGATGGCGGCGGCAATCGCGCCGCCGAGTACGATCTGGGTCAAGGAATCCATCGCCGGATGCTAGCAGGCCGAACCTGCCTGCGCGGTGCCGCCGAAGCCCGACGCGGGGATGTCTGACACCGGCCCCGCATGCAGGTGCAAATCACCTACCCTCGCCCTGGCCGATGCGACCGATGGACGTGGCTTAACCCCACCGATGCCCGTTCAGGCGCACAATGCAACGGTCACCGTGGGCGTGTATCATCCGCACCCATCTTTTCATCCGAATTAAGGGATATAAGCCTGATGTCCAGCTACCTGTTCACCTCCGAATCGGTCTCCGAAGGCCATCCGGACAAGATCGCCGACCAGATCTCCGACGCAGTGCTGGATGCCATCCTGGCCCAGGACAAGCGTGCCCGCGTGGCGTGCGAGACGATGGTCAAGACCGGTGTGGCGATCGTTGCCGGCGAAGTGACCACCAGTGCCTGGATCGACCTGGAAGCGCTGACCCGCAAGGTGATCCTGGATATCGGCTACAACAGCTCCGATGTCGGCTTCGACGGCGAGACCTGCGGTGTGCTGAACCTGATCGGCAAGCAGTCCCCGGACATCAACCAGGGCGTGGACCGCAAGAACCCCGAACAGCAGGGTGCCGGCGACCAGGGCCTGATGTTCGGCTATGCCACCAACGAGACCGACAGCTACATGCCGGCGGCGATCCACCTGTCGCACCGCCTGGTCGAGCAGCAGGCCAAGATCCGCAAGAAGAAGAACTCGGCGCTGTCCTGGCTGCGTCCGGATGCCAAGTCGCAGGTCACCCTGCGCTATGAAGACGGCGTTGCCACCGCGATCGACGCGGTGGTGCTGTCGACCCAGCACGATCCGGGCGTCAAGCAGAAGGACCTGATCGAAGCGGTGCGCGAGGAAATCCTCAAGCCGGTGCTGCCGGCCAAGTGGCTGCACAAGGGCACCAAGTTCCACATCAACCCGACCGGCAAGTTCGTGATCGGCGGCCCGGTGGGCGATTGCGGCCTGACCGGTCGCAAGATCATCGTCGACACCTACGGCGGCTGGGCCCGTCACGGCGGCGGCGCGTTCTCGGGCAAGGATCCGTCCAAGGTCGACCGTTCGGCAGCCTATGCGGCGCGCTATGTGGCCAAGAACGTCGTGGCGGCCGGCCTGGCCGACCGTTGCGAAGTGCAGGTTTCCTACGCCATCGGCGTGGCCGAGCCCACCTCGATTTCGGTCACCACCTTCGGCACCGGCAAGATCGCCGATGAGCTGATCGAGAAGCTGATCCGCAAGCACTTCGACCTGCGTCCGTTCGGCATCATCCAGATGCTCGACCTGATCCACCCGATGTACCAGCAGACCGCCTCCTACGGTCACTTCGGCCGCAAGCCGAAGGACTTCACCTACACCGACGGCACCGGCGCGCAGCACAGCGCAACGTCGTTCTCGTGGGAAAAGACCGACCGTGCAGAGGCCCTGCGCGCTGCTGCAAAGCTGAAGTAAGCCAGCGGCTCCCACGGGAGCGTGCTTGGTAATGCAAATGGGCCGCTGATGCGGCCCATTTGCGTTTTGGCGGCATGGACGTCGTTGGCGAGCTTGTGGCGATGCAGGCGCGGCGTGTCCCGTCTTCGGGTGCAGTTCCGTACACCGCACAGTCTTACGCGCGACGCCTGGCAGTGATGTGCGACGGCTTCGGATAGCGAGCGCGCCTGCACGCATGTCGGCATGGGACACGCCGCAAGTAAGCCCATGTACGCTTCCACGCGGCATCCATGCCGCATAGGGCCCCGCGCCGGCACGTGCACAAGCACCGCCGGTTGTGGTCGATGGCGGAAGGAACGGCGTTGCCGGGTTTCCAGGCGATCGCCAACGTAGCGGCGTCACCGGCCACAGACACGTCGCGCTGATGGCGGCCAGCCTGTTGGCGCAGACCGATCTGTTCCGTATCGGCGTAGCGATGTTTGGAGCACGACCTTCGTCGGCAAAAAATTCGCCTCGATGCCGCCCTGATAAACAGCGGAATTCGGACACGTCGCGCTTGATCGAAGAGATATTTGCGGTGCGACCAGCCATGGCACGGCTTGGCAGCGCGGCGTCGCGTCCGGGAGCGGGACCGTGTAGCGGCATGGATGCCGCTACCGAGCCTCCATGGACGGATTCACGGCGTGTCCCGCTCCCGGATGCGGCGCCGCGCGTATCGACCAACTTCGCGCACGGGAGCTACCGGGGATTGCGCACGCGCATCCGTCATCAAAGACGCTGCGCAAGTAACGGGCTGGGCATGCCCATTGTTAGTCGGTGTAGGTGCCTACGCAGCCCCTATCCTGCAAGAGTTCGATGCCGAAATGCATGCGCGCATCAGTAGCTCTCGTTGGCAGCCGAGACTGGAAAACAGAATCCGTCCATGCCTTTAAAGAATGCTGGCACTCAGCATCGCCCACAAATGCGACCAAGCCGCCAACGCAACTCCATCACCTCACGGCGAGCGCTGCAGCTGCCGTTCCAGCGCCTGCGCAAACGCCGGCAACGGGCACGCCATCCGCTGCTCACCAGCGCAAACGCCTAACGCCAACGTCTGCTGCAACGGTGGGTGGTCCAGATCCAGCGGTGCCAATGTGCGCAATTGGTCCAGCGATTGCGCCAGGTACTGCGCGCGCACGCTGCGATGGCCGTCAGGCATGCGCCACAGGCCCAGCACCAACGCGCCACCGGGCGGCGGGTCGTCTGCGCCATAACCAGGTAGATGGAAGTGCACGCCCAGCAGACTGCTCAATGCCGCGATATGCGTGTCGCTGCCGACGAAGACAGACACCTTCGGCGCGCCCGCGTCGCCGAAGCGCTGCAGCACCTCGCGCGCCAGCGGCGCACCCGAGCGCGAGGCCATGTAATGCGGCCGCGCATAGATGTCGAACAGCAGCGCGTGCAGGCGCGACACCTGCGCCAGGCGCTCGGGAGTGGCACGCCCCCAGCCAACCTGCGACAGCGGCATGCCTTCGGCGTATTGCAGCAGCAGCACTTCACCGGTGCCGGAGGCCAGGTCGATCGGCCCGCCCAGCGCCAGGCCGCGACCGTCCGCCGAAGGCTTCAAGGTGGATGGCATGCGCGCAAAGTCACAAGGTGTTTTGGTGCAGCCCAGGATCTGCTGCAAGGCCTGCAATTCCGCGGCATGCCCCTGCAGCAAGGCGGCCGGGCCGCCGGTTTCACGCTGGATCGCTGCAACCGCTGCGTTCGCATCGAAAGGCACGGCACCGGCTTCGATCGGCCGGAACAACGGATCGTTACTCCCGACCGCGCGATGCCCTGCCTGCACGTTGCAGCCAGGCGCCAGGGCGTCGGCCAGCAACGCGCCACTGTCGATGGTGCGTTGGTCGGTATTGGCCCAGACCGTCAGGCTGCCCGGCGCCGGGCAGCCATTGCGGGGCAGCAGCGCCTGTTGCACCAACCACTGCCGCAGATACTCGCCACTCAGCTGCACCGCCTTGCGGCCATGCGGGGTGACCAGGCTCGCTGGCGTGGACCATTGCGGCCAAGCTTCGTCGGCGTAATGCGCCGCAGCCGCTTCGCCTTGCAGCGGCGCACGCACGCCGTGCCGGAACACCACCACCACCCGTTCCAAGGTCGCGCTGGCAGCTGACGCCGCCGGGGTCGGTCGTGGTGTACAGCCCAGCGACAGCGCGGCCACCAGCAGCACGCCGAGCGTTTGCCAGCGCAAAGGAGCTGCAGCGGCCCGCAGCCGCGCTGGCCTGCGCGCGAACGTCCGCAGTGACTTCAATTCTGCAACCACCACTGCAGCGGGATCAGAACACATACTTGGCCGTCACCAGGCTGGTCATGCCGGAATCGACGATGTCGGAGATGGCCGTGTTGTCGTGGCCCACGTGCGCCCAGTAGCTGTGCTGCCTGGTGAGGTTGGCCACGGACAGGTCCACGCGCAGATGGTCGGTGGGCGCGTAGCCCACGTGCAGGTCCACGCGGGTGATCGGCTTGATCCACAGGTTGTCCCAACGCGCGCCCTGGTTGAGGTAGTCGTAGACCGACACGTATTCGCCGGAATAGTGGTAACTCAGATTCACCGACCACGGGCCTTTTTCGTAGAACACCTCGGCGTTGGCGAGCAGGTCCGGCGCGTTCTGGATGCGCTCGTGCGCGAAGCCTTCCTCGCCCAGATCCACGCGCGTGGTCTGGCGCGTCACGTTGGCACCGATGCCGAAGCCGTCCAGCGGTGCCGGCAGGCCCTGGAAGGTTTGCCGCACCGCCGCCTCCATGCCGAGCACGCGGCCGTCGCCACCGTTTTGCGGGCGCACGAAGCGCGTGCTGGCGGTTCCACTCTCGCCAGCGTTGGCGGCGTCCGAACCGCTCTCGTAGATGTAGTCGGTGAGGCGCTTGTAGTAGCCGGCCAGCATGGCGTGGCCGCCCGCATCGTTCTGCCACTCGCCGGACAGATCCACGTTGAGCGACTTGATCGGCTTCAGATCCGGGTTGCCTTCGGTGATGGTGGTCTGGCCATCGGCAGAAATATCGGTGGAGCGGCCGCCGCCGAGTTGCACGAAGGCCGGGCGCGTGTAGCTGGTCCACACCGAGCCGCGATAGACCGCGCCATCGCCGTCGGGGCGGTAATTCACGAACACGCTGGGCAGCACCACGTTGTAGCGGGTCTGGTTGTTGGCAAAGGCGCCCACCTGCTCCACGCCGCCCACCGCGGCTGGCTGCGCCCAGAAGGTGTTGTCGATGCTGGTGTGCTCAAAACGCAGGCCGGGGAGGATTTCCCAGTTGCCGGTGCGCAGCGTGGCCATCACATAGGCCGCGCTCACCGCTTCGGTGGCGCGCATGGTGTTGCAGTTGAGATTGTTGACCGCCAGCCGCCCGCAGCTGTCGAAACTCTCCGGCGTGAGCGTGCGCGCGATCAAGGCATTGAGGGCATCGTTGCTCAGGCGCAGCGTGGGCAGCGCGTACTGGCCCGGGTACACCGCGTCGTAGCGCTGCGCCACCAGGCCGGTATCGCGCAGCAAGGTGCCATCGGTGTACTTGGCGTTGGTCCAGTCGCGGTCGGTGAAGCTGCGCGAGCTGTCCACGTACTTCACGCCGAATGCAATCCGGCTCAGCACGCCGTCGTCGAAGTCGTAGCTCACATCGAGCTTGCCGCCGCCCTTGTCCTGGCCGCTGTACTGCTTGGAAATCTGTCCCGTCCGCCGTGCAAACAAGCTGCCGACATCCGAGGCCTGCGCCTGCATCGCCGGCGTCAGCAGCGGAATCGGGAAGCCGTCGCCGTCGTAGCTGATGAAGCGGTTGGCACCGTAGGCAAAGTTGGTGGAGCTGTATTGATCGTTGCGCGCGGAGATTTCCACATGGTCCGGGCGGTCATTGTTTCCGGTGCCGTAAAACACATTCGGTGCGAACGTCCAGTGCCCCAGCTGTTTCTCGGCACCGAACTGGATGGTGGCCAGGTCTGCTTCTTCCGGGTTGGTTTCGTACCAGTAGCGCACGGCCACGCGGTTGATCTGCGGCTGGTAGACGCCGCTGGTACCGATCTGCGTATAGCTGACATTGGCCGGCACAAATTGCGTGTAGCCGGTGTTCTGTTCGGTCTTGGCAAACGCGTAGGTCATGCGGGCGTACAGATGCAGGCTGGGGTCCACGCGCCAGTCGAATGCAGCGTTGCCACCGTAGCGGCGGGTATCGCCTTGCGAATAACCGATGTTCACGCCGGTGCTCTGCAGTGCGTCCTGCGGGTCGGTACCTGCCGCCAGCGCGCCGCTGGCATCGGTGCGGGCAAATTCCCAGGAGCCATCGCTGCGCGCGGCAGAGGCGCCGGCCACTTCGCTGTTCACGAAATGGCGCTCGTCGTAGTACGCACTGACCGCCACGCCGAATTGGCCATCGGCGCCGAAGCGCGCATGCCAATCGCCGGCGGCACCACTGCCCAGCCCGGAATCGCCGTAATCACGCGCGCGGCTTTCCATGCGCCCGCTCAGGGTGATGCTGCCGCCCTGGCGGTCTGGCGAATCGAACGCGCTGGGGGTGCGGTAATCGATGGTGCCGCCGATCGCATCGCCATCCATGTCGGCGGTGGAGGTCTTGTTCAACACGATGGTCTGCAAGCCGGAGGGCGGCAGCAGGCTCAGTTGCACGCCGCGGCTGTACGGCATGCCTTGCGCGACGTTGACGCCGTTGATCAGGTTGACGTTGTATTCGGCATTGAGGCCGCGTACCGAGGAGAACATACCCTCGCCACGCGCAGCGCCGTCGATGCCGCCGAAATACGATTGCCCGGTGTTGATGACATTGACGCCCGGCATCAGCCCCAGCGCTTCGGCCACATTGTGCACCGCGGTGGTCTTGAGGTCGTCGGCAGAGAGCACATTGACGGTGTTGGTAGCGGCCATCTGCATGTCGGTCGCGTTGTAACGCGTGGCCGCCACGGTGACCTTGTCCAAGGTAGCCATCTGGCCCTGCGCGGGCGCGTTGGCCTGGGTGTCTTGCGCAGCGGCATGGCCACCCACGATGCACAACGAAAGGCACAGCGCCTGCGACAGGCGCGAGGGACGCAACAACACACAACGACGCATCATGAAAGATCCAAAAGTGCAGCGGCCTGCCATGCCTCTACATGACGACCACCGGGAAGTGGGGGCATTCGACGCGACCGGCTCCTCGGCGCGTCACCTGCAAGCAGGCGCGGCGCATGGTGGCCGGGGCATATTTCAGTGCGGTGACGCGTACGCGATGCGGTGCAAACAGACGCAGGTGATGCGGAATTGCGCACAGTCGATGGCGCAGCAGGTGGCGTGCGCCGTTGAAGTGCGCAAGCGGTCACGCTCGCATCGCTCCTGCAATGAGAAAGACCGCATCGCCGGTTTGCGTGCATGAATCTTGATGAATACCAGGTCTCTATTTGAGGAATTCGGTGCGGCGACGTGATTCGCAGCTGCATTGCGTAGTGGATGCGCTGATGCACCGCCGCCGCGTGCGGTCTGCTGTTTGCTGTTTGCTGTTTGCTGTTTGCTGTTTGCTGTTTGCTGTTTGCTGTTTGCAAGACAGAAGAGCATCACCGCGATGCATGCGCACAACTGACAGCCCCGCAGCATCAGGCGTGAATTCGCCACGACAGCACGTGTATGCGCTTCCGCATCTCAGACGGTCTGATGCAAGTCAGCGTGGATGGAACCTGCAATTCGCTACAGCCGCAACGCAGTGATGACACCAGGCGCGCATCGAAGCCGAGTCAGGCAAACGTGCCCACCGCTGCCACGCACGCAAGCGATGCGTGCGCGGCGTAGTCCACTAAGCGTGGCTACCAAAACGTAGCGAGCGGCCGTCAGGTGGGTGCGGACGGCGCGGAAGAACCGGAGTGTCCGCCAGTACCTGAGGATTCCGAGCACCGGCCGCGCCCGCCTGGCGGCTGCGCAGGCGTTTTGATCGCTGCGCTAAGTGCGCAGGAACAACTCCACGCGCCGATTCAACTGGCGCCCGCCCGGATTGTCCTGCCCTTTGACGGTATTGGGCGCCAACGGCTGCGATTCGCCATAACCCTTGGCGCTGGCAGACTGCGCGGTGCCGCGCGTGCGCAACGCGGCGAGCACCGCGTTGGCGCGGCGCTCGGATAGCGCCTGGTTGTAGTCATCGCCGCCCTTGGCATCGGTATGCCCACGGACTTCCATCTGCGCGACGCTGACCTTGCCGAGTGCAGCCGCCAGCGTGTCCAGCACGCGTGCCGCGTCCGGGCGGATGTCTGCCTTGTCGAAGTCGAAGAGGATGCGGTCGCTCAGGGTGATCACATACCCGCATGGCGCACCGGGCGGCGCGAACTTCTGCAGCAGCGGGAACCGGCCCGCGGGCGGCACCTTGGGTAGCGGCGGCATCCGTACCTGCCGTGGCGGCGTGCCCACGGTGCCGGTGCCATCGCCATGGTTTTGCACCAGGCCATCGGGGCCGTTCCACAGACCCGAACCGTCGGCGTTGATGGTCACCAGCCCACGCGGCCCGTTCCAGGTGCCGCTACCGTCGCCGTGGTTGTCCACCAGGCCGTGCTTGCCGTTCCAGGTGCCGGCGCCCTTGCCGTCCAGGCTGATCAGCCCGGCCGGGCCGTTGTAGGTGCCCGCGCCCGACGCTTCGACCTGGATCAACGCACCCTCGCTCTGGCCGTCATCGGCGCTGTTGATGGTGCCGCTGCCATCGGCGTTGACCTGGACCAGGCCGCCATCGACGTTGGCGGTGCCACTGCCGTCGGCCTTGAGCGCGAACAGGCCGGCCGCACTGTTGCGCAGCAGATTGCCGTCGGCATCCACGCTGGTGATGCCGGCATCGTTGATCAGCGTTCCGCCGGTGTCACAGCGCGCCGGTGCCACGCGCACGCCGTCGATCGGGTCGAGGATGTCCTGCAGCGACGCTTCCAATGCGCGCTGCGCCGGAGTTACGCCGGCGATGTCGGGCACCACGATCTGCGGAATGGCCGGGAACTCGGGAACTGCCGGGCTGCTGGCTGGCTCAGCCGCCGGAGCTGGTGCGGACGCAGACGCTCTCTGCGCCGTTGGTGCAGATTCCGGCACGGCAGCTGCCTGATCCTGCTGCCCCTCCCCGCGGCTGCAGCCCAGCAGCAACATGGGCACCCACAGCACTGCCAACAGCGTCTTGCGCATCGCACCTTCCTTGTTCGAGGAACCGCCTGATAGCACGGGTGCGGTAAACAATGCGCTAAGCCGGGCCTGCGGCCCTGCAGGCAGGCACCGAAGCCTGCGTTGCTGGGGCGCCGACGCCGTGCGACCCGTTGCAGCACACCATCACTCAACGACCGCCCAGGCAATTGCGCAGCCGTGACAGATCGTCAGTGCGTGGCCAGATCAGTCGGTGCGTCGGTAGCCAATTGGGCCGAAGCATCGGGCGGTGCATCCGTCGCGGATTGCACCGCCGCGGGCACCGGCGACGATGCCGCACCCTGCAACTCTGCGTGCAGGATGCGGCGGATCTCCAGGATCGCCTGCGGCGTTTCCTGCACGCTATGCCAGGACGTCACCACCAGTTCGGAGGCGGCGCCGTCCAGATGCGCGCTGCGATACGGCACCAGACCGTCGTCGGACATGGGTAGCGGCACCTGCGGTTTTTCGCGGCCGATGATGGTGTGGTAGCGCACCGAGGGCGCGATCGGCAGATCCGCGGCCGCGCGCACGAACGGGTCGGTATCGCGCAGGTTGTCGATGCTGGTCGGCGGCAACAGGCGCCGCTTGCGTTGCGGCTCGCCCGGTGCATCGCGCTCGCTGTTGGCCAGGTCCTGCAGCACATCGCCGAACCGATCCAGCAAGGCGATCGGCAGGCGCACCAGGCGGCCGACGAAGCGCCCCAGCCCGCCTTCGGCCAACGGCGTGCCGCGGTGCGGCGCGGCGATGAAGATCGCGCGGTCGATCTGCGGCATCGGCGAAAAATGCAGCAGCGGCGACAGCTTCTGCCGGATCCGCGCACCGCGCTCGCCTTCCAGCCGGTAGTCGGCCAGCAGGCTGCTCCAGATCTGCTCGCCAGACGAGGACACCAGCAAGCGGCCGATCACCCCGCCCATGCTGTGACCGATCAACACCATGTCGTGCGAGGCCGGCGCATCACCCTGCGGGTCGAAATGCCGCAGGCTGCGTTGCACCAGTTCCTGGATTTCGGCGCGGTTGACCGCCAGCGGCGCGTTGGTGGGGTAATACACCTGCCAGATCTGATAGTGCTGCCGCAGCGTTTCATCGCCCATCACTTCATTGGCGACATTCACCCAGGCCTCCGGGCTGCTGGCCAGGCCGTGCAGCATCAGCAGCACGCGCCGGTTCGGGTCGTAGGGCTGCATCAGGTATAGATGCGGGCGATCGATGCCGCGCGCGCGGCCCAGCATCGAGCGCAGCGATTGCGCGGCAAAGCCCGACTTCGCAAGCCACAGGCCGTACGCCGCAGTGAAGTTGGCCGCCAATGGCACGCGCTGGCCATGCAGCATCACTGCGGTCTGGCGATACGGGTCGTAGGGCGCGACCGTGGCGCTGTCGGTGTGCAGCACCGCATCCAGCGTGTCGCCTGCAAAACGCAGCAGGACCGTGGCCGGTGCATACGGCATCTCGCTGAAGGTGGGCAACGGCCGCTGCGGGTCTTTTGGCGCGGGCAGCGCCTGCTGCACGGCCAGGCCGGCCGGGTCGCCGACCACCGCCGGGTCTACCTCGGCCACCAGATCTGCACCGAAGCCGTCGCGGCGATAGGTGCTACGCAGCCCGCCGAAGCGCAGCGACGATGCCGCGAACAACGCACGCGGCGTATTGCCATCGCCGGGCAACCGGTAGGCGGCCAGATCCACATTTACGCGCCAGCGGCCCACCGTGGTGGCTGCAGGTGCGCTGGCGCCGGCCTGCTGGGCGCGCACGAACAGGCGTTCGACCACCTGCTGTACGGCGTAGTTGTAGTAATCGCGCACCTGGGTCTGGCGGTTTTCGAAGGCCCGCTCGCTGGGCGCGCGCGTGGTGAAGAACAGATATGCGTAGGCATGCCGCGCCGCTTCCAACCACGCATCCAATGCCGCGTCGCTCATCTGTGCGGGTGTGCGCCCGCTCAACGCGATGGCCTGCGTGATCCACAGCTCGGCCTGGGTGGCCAGCCGGCGCTCATCGCCGATGCCGGCCACCGTGCGCAGCTGTTCGATGCAGGGCAGTGGCGTCTTGCGGCAGGTTTGGGGATCCAGCCCGGCCACCTGCAGCGTCTCGCTGCCGGCCTGGCTGAGCGTGCCGGCACTGAGGATGTCGCCGCGGGTCTGGGCGATGTAATCGCCGCTGCTGCGCGCCTTCACCGTGACCATGGCGCAGCCGCTGAGCCACACACAGGCCAGCACGGCCACGCCTGCCACGGCGCGCCGCGCCCAGGTGCTGCGGCTCATCGGTGTGCGCTCGCTGCAGATGCCGGTGCCGGTGCCGGTGCCTGCGGCATGCCTGCACGGATGCGCGCGGAGAAATCTTCGGCGCGGTCTGCGGCGTGCGCACGCGCAGTGAAATGCCCACGTTGCTTCAGCGTGGCGAAGTCATAGCCCGGCATCAGCCCGTGATGGTCGAAGGCGTATTCGTCCGCATAGCCGGACAACAGCAGGCGATGATCCAGCGGCAACGTCGGCCGCAGCTGGCGCACCAGCGCAAACACAATGGTGGTGCAGTTGCTGGTGAGCGTGTTGTAGAACGCCGGCGCGCGGTTCAAGTCGTTGGCCAGTCCCACATAGCCCATGAACATGCGGCGCAGGCCGGCCTTGGGAATGTTCAGGCGATACAGATACATGTCCTCGCCACGCACGTTGGTGCGCACGCGCAGGATGTCGCGCTCGTCGGCGGCCACCAGGGTCTCTTCGAAGCTGCGAAAGAAGCCACCCAGCGCGGAGAACGATTCGCCGCGTTCCTTGCGGATCTCCAGTGAGAACACCACATGCGAGCCATCGTCGAAACCGAACGATACCAGCGTGTGCGCAATCGCCGGGCCCATCCAGTACGACAGCGCCAGATCCGCGCTGACCAGGTGATCCAGATCGTACTGACGCGTTTCCCAGCGCGGCTGGTAGTCGGTTTCGCTATGCCAGTCGAAGTTGCGCACGTTGTGCAGCGTGACCAGGTTGCCGTGCACTTCCGGGCGCAGACGCTGGGCGACATCATCGGCCCAGTCGCGGTCCTGGCTGGGCTGCATCAGCCACCACGCCGTGCCCAGCGCCACGAAGGCTGCGGCGAAGATCCCCACCAGCGCCCAGTTCTCGCGCCGGCGCCGCAGGCCCCACAGCGCAGCGAGCGCCATCGCGCACCACGAGGCCACCCACCCGGCGCGCACCACGCCATTGCCGCTGAGCGCGAAATAGATCGCCAGCCCGCCCCAGGTGGCGGCCACCACCACCGCAAGCCGCAATGCCCAGCGGCCGATGCGCGCACGCGTGGCCGGTGTCATTGCGTGCCGCCAACCGGTACCGGCATGCCCAGCGCGTGCATCAGCAGATCGGCGGAGCGGTGTGCCAGACGCTTGCGCTCGGCTTCGTCGCTGCCACGCAGGCAACTGCCCAGCATGTCCATCACCAGGACCAACTGCTCTTCATCCAGATCCGCGCGGCACAGGCCGGCCTGCTTGGCGCGCTGTACGAACGGTAGAAAAATGCCGACCACGCGCTGGTCGACCGCTTTCACTGACGGATGCGCGCGCTCGATCGAACGCCAGAAATCCACCATCGGTGCGGACTGGGCGATGTGTTCGGCCACATCGTGCAGCAGCACGGCCAGACCGTCCGGGCGATCGCCCAGGTCGGCTGCCAGCCGCTCCAGTCCATCCAGGCCGCGCTCCATCAGCGCGGTCATCAGGGCCAGGCGGTCGGGGAAATTGCGGTATAGCGTGGCGCGGCCAAGGCCGGCACGTTCCACCACCAGTTCTAGCGGAGCGTTGACGCCGTGTTCGCTGAAGACTTCGTCGGCGGCGTCGAGAATCTGCCGGCGGCGGAGCGCGGCATCGGGGCGGGGAGCTGTCATGCCGGCATTATCGGACAGATTTGTCCGGTTGCGCCAGAGCCCGCTTACCGAATGCACGCACTCTCCGACCAACGGTCGGATCAGCCGGTGTTCTGCACGCCTTGCGCCACCCCGTTGACGCATGCCACCAGCGCACGCAGCAGTTCTTCGTCTTCGCCATCGGTGGCACGCCAGCGTTGCAGCAGATCCACCTGCAACACGCTGATCGGGTCGATATACGGGTTGCGCAGCCGGATCGACAACGCCAGGCGCGGGTCGTGTTGCAGCAACGAGCGCTGCCCGAGCAAGGTCTTGACCCAGTGCTTGGTCAGCGCGAGTTCGTCGCGAATGCGCGGGAAGAAACGCGCGTGCAGCGGGCCAGCCAGGCGCGAGAACAGCTCGGCGATATTGAGATCGCCCTTGGATAGCACCATGGCGATGTCGTCCAGGAAGGTGCGGAAGAACGGCCAGTCCTGCGCCATCTCGCGCAGGCTGTCTTCGTGCCCGGCCTCCACCGCGGCCTGCAGGCCACTGCCCACGCCGTACCAGCCGGGGATCACCGCACGCGCCTGGCTCCAGGCAAACACCCAGGGAATCGCGCGCAGGTTCGACAACGCCGCGTCCTGGCCCAGCCGGCGCGAGGGGCGCGAGCCCAGCGTCATGCGTTCGATCACATCGATCGGCGTGGCCAGGCGGAAGTACTGCATGAAATCCGGCGCGCCGACAAAACCGCGATACGCCACCGTGCTGCGCTCGGCCACCAGATCCATCACTGGCCGCCAGGCGTCTTCGCGCGGCTCCGGCGCGCGCGGGCGCAGGCTGGACAACAACACCGCGCCGGTCATCTGCTCCAGCGAGCGTAACGCCAGCGCGCGGATGCCGTACTTGCGATGGATCACCTCGCCCTGCTCGGTCACGCGCAGGCGTCCATCCACGCTGCCGCGCGGCGCTGCATCCAGCGCGCGGGTGGTCTTGCCACCGCCCCGCACGATCGAACCACCGCGGCCGTGGAAGAAGGTCAGGCGCACGCCGAGTTCGGCGGCGGCCTCCAGCAGCTCCACCTGGGCGCGTTGCAGGCCCCAGCGCGAGGCCGCAATGCCGCCGTCCTTGCCACTGTCCGAATACCCCAGCATCACCATCTGGGTGTCGCCGCGCGCGCGCAGGTGCTGGCGATACACCGGGTCGGCCAGCAGGTCCTGCACGGTGCCGGTGCCGCCGCGCAGATCGTCCACGGTTTCGAACAGCGGCACGATGTCCAGCGGCACCGCACCGGCGTCATCGACCAGGCCACCACGCCGCGCCAGCGCTAGCACGGTGAGCACGTCGGCGCGATTGTGCGCCATCGAAATGATGTAGCTGCCCAGCGCATCGGCACCATGCCGCGTGCGTGCATCGGCGAGCGCGGCGAACACCGCATCCAGCCGCGCGTTGCCTTCGTCGTCCACCTGCGGCAACGCCTGCTCACCCGAGGCATATGGGCCGAGCAGACCGGCACGGTGGGTGGCGTCCTGGCTGTCCCAATCGGCTTGCCCCAATGCATCGGCCACCGCGCGCGCATGCACGCTGGATTCCTGGCGCACATCCAGCCGCGCCAGATGGAAACCGAAGCTGCGCACGCGCCACAGCAGGCGGCGCATTGCGAACCAGCCCGCGTGCAAGCCCTTGTTGACCTCCAGGCTGTCCAGGATCAGTTGCAGGTCGTGTTCCAGCTCGGCAGGCGCGGCGTAGGCGCCGTCGGCATCGTCCAGGGTGGCCTGCAGGCGCGCGCGCATCAGGTCGTTGAGCAGGCGGTACGGCATGTCGCCGTGGCGCGGCCGCGAGCGTGCGGCGGCGTCGGGCAGCAGCGCCTGGTAGCGTTCCAGCTGCGCGCTCAGCGCCGGGCTCACCGCCACCAGCGTGGTGGATTGGCTGAGCAGGCTCGCCAGCTGCCACAACTCGTTGAGATAACGGTCCAGCACCGCGCGCCGTTGCGCGTCCAGGGTGCCGGCAATGGTGTGCGCATCCACGTTGGGATTGCCGTCCATGTCGCCACCGACCCAGGTGCCGAAGCGCAGCAGGCGCGGCAACGCCGGCGTGCTGCCGTAGGTTTCTTCGATGGCGTGTTCCAGGGTTTCGTACATCACCGGGATGACGCGGTAGAGCACCTGGGTGAGATAGAAGCCCACGTGCTCGCGCTCGTCTTCCACGGTGGGGCGCACCGGCGAGGAATCGGCGGTCTGCCAGGACGCGGTCAACGCCATGCGGAACCGCGCCGCATCGGTGGCGCGCTCATTGGGCGTGCGCATGCCATCCAGGTTGTCGACCAGGCTGGCGACCATCAGCTGTTCTTTTTCGAGCAAGGCGCGGCGCACCGCCTCGGTGGGATGCGCGGTGAACACTGGCTCCACGTCGATGCGCGGCAGCCATTCGCTCAACTCGTCCAACGTCACGCCCTGCGCCTTGAGCCGGCGCAGCGCATCGTGCAGGCCTTCCGGCTGCGGGGTGTCGGTACCGCTGCGCTGGTAGTCGCGCCGGCGCCGGATGCGGTGCACGCGCTCGGCGATGTTGACCACCTGGAAATAGGTACTGAAGGCACGCACCAAGGCCTCGGCGGCGCGCGGTTCGCGGCCTTCCAGCAGCGACAGCAAGCCGGCGGGCGGCGTATCGCTTTCGCGGCGTGCGATCGCGGTGGTGCGGATGCGTTCGATTTCTTCAAGAAAGTCCGCAGACACCTGCTCGGCGAGCAGGTCACCGACCAGGGCACCGAGCCGACGGACATCGTCGCGCAAGGGAACGTCGGGGGTAGCGAAGACAAGACTGCTGCGGTACTCGTTCATCGGAAACGCACACCCTCTTCAAGCGCAAAGTCGTCGAAGACTAACCCAAAAGGATTAGATGATCGCGACAGACGCGACGGTTTCACCTTGAACCATCGCGTTGACGGGCGCTTGATGTCTTCGTCGTAGCAGCGCGCTTGCGCGCGATGGGCGTTATCGGCAATGCCTCATCGCGCGCAAGCGCGCTCCTACGTGGAGCCGCCGTGCGTGTGCGGTGTTGCGCAGCGATTGCGCGGAGTGGCGGCACCGTGGAGCGGTGCCGCCTGTAACGCGCGCTTCAGCGCTTGCGCGCAGTGGCTGGCGCGTTGGCCTCACCCAGCGTCATCTTCAACCACTGTTCGCTCTCGGCCAGCATGTGCAGGATCGACTGCCGCGCACGGTAGGCGTGCGCTTCGTTGGGCAGCATCACCAGCCGCGCGTTGCCGCCCAGACCCTTGATCGCGGTGAACAGGCGCTCGCTCTGGATCGGGAAGGTGCCGCTGTTGTTGTCGTCCTGGCCGTGGATCAACAGCAGCGGATCCTTGATCTTGTCGGCGTAGTTGAACGGCGACATTGCCTGATACACCGGTTGCGCCTGCCAGTAATTGCGTTCCTCGGCCTGGAAGCCGAAAGGCGTGAGGCTGCGGTTGTACGCGCCACTGCGCGCGATGCCGGCCTTGAACAAGCGCGTGTGCGCGAGCAGGTTGGCGGTCATGAACGCGCCATAGGAATGCCCGCCGATGGCGATGTGCTCGCGGTCGGTCACCCCACGCCGCACCACTTCATCCACCGCGGCCTGCGCATCGGCGATGAGCTGCGGCAGGTAGGTGTCGTTGGGTTCGGCATCGCCTTCGCCCACGATCGGCATGGCCGGGTTGTTGAGCACCACGTAGCCGATCGCCAGAAACGCCTGCGGGCCCCAGTAGCTGATGGCATTGAAGCGATACGGCGAGTCGGTGACCTGGCTGGCGGTGTCGGCGCTTTTGAACTCGCCCGGGTAGGCCCACATCAACAGCGGCCGCGGGCCATCGCGTTTGGGGTCGTAGCCGGGCGGCAGCAGCAACGTGGCGGTGAGGTCCACGCCGTCATTGCGCTTGTAGCGGATCTGCTCCTTCTGCACGCCGCGCAATTGCGGCAACGGGTGCGCAAAGCGGGTCAGCGCCCGCGGTGTGGCCGCCGCGTCGCCCAGTGTCTGCACGTAGTAGTTGGCCGGCTCCTCGGGCGATTCGCGGCTGAGCAACAGCTGCGTGCCCTGCGTATCCAGCAGCGCGATCGGTGCGGCATAGGTGGGCGCCTTTGAGTGGAACAGCCGCGTGGTGCGTTTGCTCTGCAGATCGAAGCGGTCCACGAACGGGCGGTCGCCTTCCGGCGAAGCGCCCTTGCCAAGCAGGAACAGGCTGTTGCCATCGGCACCGGTCTGCAGCAGCGCATGGCCGTTGCCGTCGGCGATCAGCGCCGGCGTTCCGGGGTCGTTGTAGCGGTCCTGCGAGGAGCGGTCCCACAGCAGTTCCGGCGCGCGCTGTGGTTGGTCCGGTGCGATGCGCCACTGTTTGGTGCGGCGGGTCTTCCACCAGCTCTCGCTGATGATGGCCAGGTCGCCCCGGCCCCAGTGCACGCCCTCGAACCGGCTGCCGAGCTTGGCCAGGGTGACCGGCGCACGTTTGAACGGCGCGGCCTGCATCAGCACCGCATCACGCACGCTGCTGGCGCGCGCCGGGTCGCCGCCGTCCTGGGCTTCGGCCCAGACCAGGGTGGCCGGCGCATCGGCGCGCCAGGCGATTTCGCGCACGCCGGTGGGTACGGCGTCATTGCCGGTCGGCAAGCCTTCCACCAGCGGCAGTTGCGCGATCTGGCGGACCAGCTTGCCTTGCAGATCCAGCACCTCAATGCGGCGCGCAAACGCGTCCAGCGGCGCCAGATACGAGAACGGGCGCTCGCTGCGCTCGCTCAGCACGTAGCGGCCATCCGGCGACACCGACAGGTGCAGATAGATCCCGGGCGGGGCAATCGGCCGCACCTGCCCGTTCACCGCCACGATCACCGGCTGCGCGGTGGCGTAGTACTCGAACAGCCGCGCATCGGCTTCGTTGCGGAGCAGATCCTGATAGGTGCGGATTGCGCGCACGCCGGCATCGGCACTGGTCTGCTGGATTGCCGGGCCCGCCGGCACCGCGTCGCGGGCGGGCGGTGCGGCCTGGTCACGCAGTTGCTGCTGCACCAGCAACCCACTGCTATCGGGCAGCCAGTGCAGTTCGTCGTTGATGCTGGTGTTCACGTCGGCCAGCAGGCGACGCGCCTGCCCTGCCGCCACATCCACCACCCACAGCTCGTTGGCGCCACTGGCCGCATCCTCGCGGCGGAAGGCCAGAGAGCGCTGGTCGGGCGACCAGGCCAGGTCGGCCAGCGACAACGGCGCCGGCAGGCCGGCGATCTGGCGCTCGCTGCCATCGGCCACCGACAGCAGCCACAGCTTGCTGGCGAAGGAGAACCGGCTGGCGGCGTGGGTCTTGGGATGGATGCGCACGCCGGCCAGCTTGAGCTCGGGCTGCGCCACCTCGGCAATGTCCGGCAGCGCCGGCAGCTGCAGCATGGCCGCCAGGTCGCGCCGTGGCGACAGCTGCAGCAACGGCGCGCGCGGCGCGTCCACCACCGCCTGCAGCGCCTTGGAGGGCAGCTGGTAGCCGGTGGTCGGCAAGGACGTCGGCGGGGCCGCCGGCTGCGCCAGGGCCGGGACGCTCAGCGCCAGCCAGCCCAACACCACCCAGCCCCGTTGCCACCCCTGCCGCCTGGTGCATCTCGCCTGCATGCCCTTCCCCGGTGTCGAATGAGGCTTGGACCATAGCAGCCAGGCGGCCCGGCTCCCCCTGTCGTTGGTTGGGGTGGGCGGCAATTCATGCCGGACGGGGGTGCTGCCGATATAATCAGACCCTCGTCGAGGGGCGCTGCGACCGGTACGGCAGATTCATCTGCCACCTGCACGAAAAGTGCGGGCAACAACGGCCAGGCTCGACAGGGATTTTTCGTGAAACGGCGCCCGGAATTGCAGACATTCGCCTGCCTACCGGAGCAACTGATGAACGCTGTCGCAAAAACCGTTCCACACACCGATTACAAGATCGCCGACATCTCCCTGGCCGATTGGGGCCGCAAGGAGCTGGACATCGCCGAGCACGAGATGCCGGGCCTGATGTCGATCCGCCGCAAGCATGCGCAGACCAAGCCGCTGAAAGACGTCCGCATCACCGGCTCGCTGCACATGACCATCCAGACCGCCGTGCTGATCGAAACGCTCAAGGACATCGGCGCCAATGTGCGCTGGGCCTCGTGCAACATCTTCTCCACCCAGGACCACGCGGCCGCCGCGATTGCCGCCACCGGCACGCCGGTGTTCGCCTGGAAGGGCGAGACGCTGGAAGAGTATTGGGACTGCACCCTGGACGCGCTGACCTTCACCCTGCCCGACGGCACCCTGACCGGCCCGGAGCTGGTGGTGGACGACGGCGGCGACGTCACCTTGCTGATCCACAAGGGCTATGAGCTCGAAAACGGCAGCACCTGGGTCGACGAGCCGGCCTCCTCGCACGAAGAAGGCGTCATCAAGGCACTGCTCAAGCGCGTGGCTGTCGAGCGTCCGGGGTACTGGGCGCGTGTGGTCAAGGACTGGAAGGGCGTCTCTGAAGAGACCACCACCGGCGTGCACCGCCTGTACCAGATTGCCGAAGCCGGCAAACTGCTGATCCCGGCCATCAACGTCAACGACTCGGTCACCAAGAGCAAGTTCGACAACCTCTACGGCTGCCGCGAGTCGCTGGCCGATGGCCTCAAGCGCGCGATGGACGTGATGCTGGCCGGCAAGGTCGCCGTGGTCTGCGGCTACGGTGACGTGGGCAAGGGCAGCGCCGCATCGCTGCGTGCCTACGGTGCCCGCGTCATCGTCACCGAGATCGACCCGATCTGCGCCCTGCAGGCGTCGATGGAAGGCTTCGAGGTCAACACCATCGAATCCACCCTGGGCCGCGGCGACATCTATGTCACCACCACCGGCAACAAGGACATCATCACCGTCGAGCACCTGCAGGCGATGAAGGACCAGGCGATCGTCTGCAACATCGGCCACTTCGACAACGAGATCCAGGTCGATGCGCTGAATGCACTCAAGGGCGTGCAGAAGATCAACATCAAGCCGCAGGTCGACAAGTATGTGTTCGGCAACGGTAACGCGATCTTCCTGCTGGCCGACGGCCGCCTGGTGAACCTGGGCTGCGCCACCGGCCACCCGAGCTTCGTGATGTCCAATTCGTTCGCGAACCAGACCCTGGCGCAGATCGACCTGTGGGAAAAGCGCGACAGCTACGAGAAGAAGGTCTACATCCTGCCCAAGCACCTGGATGAAGAAGTGGCCCGCCTGCACCTGGAGAAGATCGGCGTCAAGCTGACCACCCTCACCAAGGACCAGGCCGACTACCTCGGCGTGGACGTGGCCGGCCCGTACAAGCCGGATCATTACCGCTACTGATCCATTGGCAAAACATCGCCATGTAGACAAAACGGGCGCCGTAAGGCGCCCGTTTTTTGTTTGAGGACATTGCCGAGAACAGTGCACCGCAAAGCGGTTGAGGTTCGGGTCACACACACTTGAGCCGCGTGCTTCGCTCGCCTTGCAAGCGTGGCTGCCAACTCAGCACGTTCGATGCTCGACGCATTGATCAGTCCGTTGCATCTGGACCCTTGCGCTCGACAGGCTGCACACGCCGGCGGTAACGTACCGGCCCGGGCGTCGCCCCTGCCTTGCCTGCACGCGGTTGCGGCAGAACGCGCCGGCTCTTTCAGCCCATCTAAAAAGGACACCGCATGGGTAGCTTCAGCATCTGGCATTGGCTCATCGTTCTTGTGTTTTTCGGCATCATCGCTGCCGTCATCAGCGCGATCGTCTGGCTTGCCAAGCGCGCTTCACGCAAACCCGGTGCATCTGCCGCAGGCACTACAGCGGCACTGAAGACCACCGAATCCCGGCTGGCCGAACTGGATCGGCTCAAGTCTCAGCAGCTGATCACCGACGCCGAGTACACCCAGCGACGCACTCAGATTCTGAGCGAACTTTGAGCGGCTGCACCTGCCGGTGAATCATGTCCGCGCCGTGATGGAACATCAGATCCATGTCACCTGCGCGCCAGGCGCCGCGTATCAAACGCTACTGGCGCAAGGTGCCGCGACAAGCGACGGGATCGTGCTGGACGTCCGCACACCGGAGCGACAGGCCGAGATGTTCAGCCTGCTGCAGTCGCTGCAGCTTCCGTTTGCCGATGCGCCTGCAGGCTGGCCACCCGCCGCGGTCTTTGCGCACCTTAGGGAGCAAGGGCGGGTGCACGGCGCCATCATCACGGTGACGTGGGCGGCCCCTGAGATGCCCGTGCTCGGCGTCGGCTAACGCTGCTTGAGCGCGGTGCGTGAACGCCGGTCGCCTGCAGGCAGCTGACGAAGACGAAGGCGCAGGCCCATGTGCAACCGCTACGCCCAACGCCTCGCGTCAGGGGCGCCAATTCGCGTTGGCATCCCAGAACGCCACCGCGCGGCGGTAGGCATCGCGATCCAGCGGCACGCCGGAACCTCCCTCTTGCACACCCAGCGCATTGCGCAGCATGGTGATGGGGGCCATGGGAATTTCGTCTGGCTCGGCGGTGTACAGACAACCGACCACGCCCCAGTCCGCGTCGATGGGGCTGCCCTCCTTGGCCAGCTGATCGCGGCTGTAGAGGATGGGCAGCAGATAGTTAGCCACCGATGGCTCCACGCCTTCGAACCAGCGCACCAGGACGGGTAATTCCTGCGAATTGCGTGCCTCGTAGGCGGAGCGCAGCTGATGGCGATTGGCATCGGTGATGGGGACGGTCAGACAGCGTGTCGAGGTCCAATTGCGATGCGCATGCAGCCGGCAGAATGGCGCGTAGCCCTCGATCACCCGCACTGGCGTTTCATCGTTGAGGCGCTGGATGAACTGCTCGGGCGTGCAGTCCTGGATGGCGTTGCGGCGGCCATCGCGCGGAAACAATCGCGGGCGGGCAAACGGGGTAAGAACAATCGACATGGCGCGTGCTGGCAGCGGTACAGCGTGCAAGGGTAACGCGGGCGCATCGTTCTCACGCAAGCGCTCCTCCCGCGCCTTGGTCTGCGGTGACCCGCCAGATGTGCTGGCAGCAGTACATCGCCCTGCTACCTGTACGCGCGTTGCCCGCCATCGACGCGGCGCGCACGCATCACGGTGCCCGCATCCGGCTTACCAGATCAGATCGTCCGGCACCTTGAACTGGCTGTAATAGTCGTCGTCGCTGTCCGGCGATGGTGGCGCTGCGGCGCGGCCATGATCCAGCACCACCACGGTGGCATCGCGGCTGTAGACCTTCTCGGCCGCGGCACGCGGAATCAGTTCGAAACCCTCGCCGTAGCGCGCGATCACCAACGCGCCACTGGCCAGCTGGCTGCGCAAGAGGGGGCTGACCAGCACGCTGCGAATGACGCTGCCATCGTTGAAGCGGTAATCGATCTCGCCTTCGCGCTTGACGCGGCTGGTCTCGATGATCTGGCGGACCTGCGCCACCAGTTCCTGCTGCCGCAGCTGCGCGTTGCGCTCCTCGGCCAATGCGCGGTCGCGCTCGGCGCGCTCGGCTTGCAGGCGGGCGGCATCCACCTTGTCCGGGTCTGCTGCGGCCGCCGGTGCACCCTTGGCATGGCGCTGCTTGTTCTGCTCGCGCGCCACCTTGTCCACCTGGGCTTTCTTGACCAGGCCTGCCTTGAGCAGTTGTTCTTGAAGAGGATTGCGCATGCGAGAAGACCAACCGGTGACGTGCACACAGTTTAACGCGGCCGGCGTGGTGGCCGCCCTGGTGCACGAGGTGCCGCTGGCCAGGAGGCCTGAACCAGGCTGTTCAGGCTTAGCGCCGCTATCAAAACGCCTGCAGGCGCCAGCCGGGCGCGGCCGGTGCTAGGAATCGGCATGTACCCCCATACACTCCGGGTGCTCCGCGCCGGCCGCACCCACCTGACAACTTGCTCGCTACGTTTCGGTAGCCGCTCTTCATACCGCTGAGCCATTGTGCACGCGCTGCTGCACTGGGCTGCCGTCGTTGCCTGTAGCGCGCAGGTTGCGCACCGAGCCCGGCCTGCTGGACGTCACGGCATCCATACCGGCAACCACCGCCGCCATTCATCAGCACCGCGCGCAGTGCATCGGTGCGAGTGCGACCGTGCACGCCCTCGGCATCGAACCGGCCGCACGTTTCGCGGCTGTTGTGCAGTGAATACGTATGCACAGGGTCAATGCTGCGCCGCGATGCGCGCTTAGCATCACCGCGCGCCGCACGCCGTGGGGCGCGCTTTCCGGAACAGGGGCCGGAGGGCATTGCTGCATGCATCGCTGTGCGGGATGCGTGCGTCCACTGATCAGGAGACACACCCGATGCACGCCACCTCTCGCCCCTGTCCACGCACGTTCTGGCAACGCGCTCACCAGTTGCTGTTGATCGCGCTGACCTTGTTGCTGACCACCGCCAGCGCACAGGCCGACGTCATCCTGCATGCGTTCAACTGGCCCTACGCCACGGTAGAAGCGCGCGCCAAGCAGATCGCCGATGCCGGGTATCGCAAGGTACTGGTCGCACCGGCCTATCGCTCCGAAGGCAGTGCCTGGTGGGCGCGCTACCAGCCGCAGGATATCCGCTTGATCGACAATCCACTCGGCGACACCACCGCGTTCGCGCGCATGGTGCAGGCACTGGCAAACAACGGTGTGGAAACCTATGCCGACGTGGTGTTCAACCACATGGCCAACGAAGCAGCAACGCGCTCGGACCTCAATTACCCCGGCAGCGCGGTGCTGGCGCAGTACGCAGCCAATCCTGGGCGCTACGATGCACTGCGCCTGTTCGGCACGGTGCAGTCCAACTTTTTGAGCGCCAGTGATTTCGGGCCGGCGCAATGCATCAGCAACTACAACGATGCCTTCCAGGTGCGCAATTACCGCATCTGCGGCGGCGGCAGCGATCCGGGCCTGCCGGATCTGCTCAGCAACGATTGGGTGGTGCAGCAGCAGCGCGCCTACCTGCAGGCGCTCAAGGGCCTGGGCGTCACCGGCTTCCGCGTGGACGCGGCCAAGCACATGACCTTCGACCATCTCAACCGCGTTTTCGATGCCGGCATCCGCTCCGGTGTGTACGTGTTTGGTGAAGTGATCACCGGCGGTGGCAGCGGCAATGGCGACTACGACCAGTTCCTGGCGCCGTATCTGCAATCCACCCCGCATGCCGCCTACGATTTCCCGCTGTTCAACGCGGTACGCAATGCCTTCGGTGTGGGTGCGAGCATGCAACAGTTGGTGGACCCGGCGTCCACCGGGCAGGCCTTGCCGGGCAATCGCGCAGTCACCTTTGCCGTAACGCATGACATCCCCAATAACGCGGGCTTCCGCTACGCGATTCTCGACCCGGTCGATGAAACGCTGGCCTATGCGTACTTGCTGGGCCGCAACGGCGGCGTGCCGATGGTCTACACCGACAACAACGAAAGCGGCGACAACCGCTGGGTCAATGCCTATCTGCGCGATGATCTGCGCCGCATGATTGGCTTCCACAACGGCGTGCAGGGCAGCGACATGCAGGTGCTGTCATCCAGTGCCTGCCACATCCTGTTCCGCCGCGGCAGCCTCGGCATCGTGGGCATCAACAAGTGCGGCAACCCGGTCAACACCACCGTTGCCATGAACGGCAGCGTGTTGTTCTGGAATGCGGATTACGTCGATGCACTGGGTTCCGGCAATGTGGTGCGCATCTCCAGTGGCTCGTACACCTTCACCCTGCCGGCGCGGCAGGCGCGTATGTGGCGACGTTGATTTTGCAGACGCGCTGCAGCACGGTCTGTTTTCCGTAGGTGACATCCAGGCAACCAGGGAACACCAGCAGATCCCGCTGAGTAGCAACACCGACGCCTTCATGGGTGCAGCCCGCATGAAGGCGTCGATGCGTTCGGCAACCGAAAAAATCTACAACGACGCATCTTTTTCATTGCTGGCGGCATTTCAGGACCACGCGATGACGCGCACGGTTACCAGCAGGCGCCCTCGCGCGCATGCCAACCAAAGATGAACTGTCCGCGCACCGCAACCCATCAATGCAACCCGTTCGCACGGCGCGCGTACCTACGAGCGGTCGCTGCAATTGCTTCCTTCTGCTGCGCGGCGACCATCGTGGCGAGCGCCATGCGAGCACTACACGCATGACATCGCCCTCCCCCATCGATGGTGCACGCCGGAGCATGCGATGCCTCTCTACTTTGTCCGCCATGGGGAATCGCTCGCCAACGAACAGAACTACTTCGCTGGTTCCCAGAATTCGCCGCTGACCCGGCTCGGCCGGCATCAGGCGCAGCAGGCCGCGCTACGTGCAGCAACGCGCACTGCACTTCGACCAGGTGCATGTCTCCACGCTGGAGCGCGCGCAGGCAACGGCAGCCATCATCCTGCATGACGTTGCGCCCATGCCCGAGGTCGTTTCCAGCGCGGCACTGGTGGAACGCAACTTCGGCATCTTCGCCGGCAAGAACAAGACCTTGATCAAGAAGTCGGTCGGCCATGCGGTGTTTGAACGCTACTTCCATGATGCCGATGGCGCGCCACCGGACGGCGAACACTGGATGGATATGTACGCCCGCTGCAAGACCTACTACGAGACCGTGCTGGCGCCGCTGGATCAGCAAGCCAAGCACGTGCTGGTCGTCGCGCACAAATACATCGTGGAAGTCTTAGCGCTGATCGCATCCGGGCTGCCGCCAGCGGAGTACATCGACTTCCGCTTGCCCAACTCGCGCCCGCTGTCATGGGACGAACTCAAGCAACTGACCGCGCGCAGTTCGTCACACCTCAATACGCTGGGCGAATTGACGGAAATCCACCTGCTGCGCTGGATGCTGCTCGCCACGCTCGGTGGTTTGCACTGTCGTGCATGGGCGCAGCGCTGCCACCTGCGTTAGCCAGCGTTGCGGTGATCGCCTTGCTGGCAGTGAATGCGTTCTTCCTGTCGCTCCGGATCGAGCCCGGGGCACTGCGCCTGACCAGCGGCCCGGAGAACATCGCATTGGGTGCGCTCAGTGTGGGGCGTGTCTTGCTGGCAATAGCCCTGCTGGTTGGCACGCAGAACGCGTGACTGCATGTCCTGGGCCTGTTGCTCATTGTGCCGCCAGCGTTGTCGGTGCCCACGTTCTCGCTGGCACGTGGGGGCGACTATTTCTTTGCCGCGCGCTACACGCTGGTCTTGTCGATCGTGCTGCCGCTGCTGCTATTGGTACTGTTCCTGGACCATCGCGAAGTGCTGGGCAACGCGCATGCGCTGGAGCGCTTCTTCGTGGTGTTGGTGGTTGCCTTGGCGCTGCCTTGCCTGCTTGGCCAGGCCTGGCGCCACGCGCGCCCCATCGCGGCCGGCAAGCTCGCCACCAATTGGAGCTGGGTCGGTGCGCTGGCGATGGTGCCACTGGCATTTCTGGTGGCGCTGCGCGCGGACGGCGATGCACTGCCGGCCACCCTGCGCCACTGCGGCTGGCATGCGTGGGCCGCGTTGCTGCTCCCGTTCTGCGTCCTTGTGGCCAGCCGCTTCTGCAGCGCGCTGTATCTACGGCTGCACCAACGGATGACCGGCAGGACCATTCATGCCGCGATCGTGGCCGATATCCATCTGCTGCAGACCTCGCCGAATATTTTCCTGTGGCTCAGCCTGCTGTTACCCGGCACGTTCCTGCATGCGCCGACACTGGTGGCCGGCTCCCTGTTGGGCTTCTTCGTCTTCGCCTACCTGGATGAAGCGCTGATCGTCAGGCGCTTCCGCGCACAGATTGCGCCCGCTGTGGCAACGCCGGTGCGTGCTGCGACCGACAGCATCGGTGACGCGCAAGCGGTGGATACACAGGATCAATGCACCGTGCTCGACACGCGGCAGGTCAAGACGCGCCTGTTCTCAGACGCTCTAGCAATGGCGTCTCGGCGGCGTTCCATGCACTGGAACGCCGTGAACAGGTACATGGCGAGCCTGCCAACGCTGCGCCTTACGCGCGCACCGTCACCACGCAAACGGCGCAGTCACCTGCCGTTCGCCCAGTAAAAACGCATCAGCCACATGCACGAAGGGCGTGGTGTCCACCTCGGACTCGCCCGCGCGCACCAGTTGCACGAAACGCGCGTACAGCCCGTCGTATTCGCTGGCCGCAGGCACGCTGTGTGCGACGCCATCGATGTGCAGCTTGGCACCGCCCTCGCTCAGCACCAGCGCTCCCTGCGTGGTCTCCACCGCGATGTCCCAGCATTGGTGGCCGGTCTGCAGGAAATCGAATTCCGCAGTCACCGGTACGTCGTCGGTATCGGCGAAGGTAAGCGTGGCCGCCAGCGGCGCCTGCCGATTACTCGGTGTGTGCAACGTGGCTTTGCGCAGCGCGAACGGCCGCGGCAGCAGATGGGTGACGATGGACAACGCATTGATGCCGGGGTCGAACACGCCCATGCCACCGTGCTCCAGGATCCAGTCCTGGCCGGGGTGCCAATGGCGGATGTCTTCCTTCCAGGTGATGTGCACGCGCACCAGCTGCTTGCCGGCCAGCCACTGCCGTGCCGGCTCCACGCCGGCCGCGCAACGCGAGTGCCAGCTGGTGAACAAGCTGCGCTGCGCCTGCCGGGCGATCACGCGCAGGTCGTCGATCTCCGCCAGGGTGGCCGCCGGTGGTTTTTCCAGGAACACATGGCGCCCGGCCGCCAGCGCAGACTGCGCCAGGGCATGCCGCCCCACCGGGGGTGTGCACAAGGCCACCGCCTCGATCTGCGGATGCGCGGCAAACGCCTCCTCCAGCGTCTGGAACGCTGGCACACCATCCACCGTGCCATGCCGGCTCACGGTGGCCACCAGCTGCACGTCGTCGCGCGCGGCGATGGTGGGCACGTGCTGGTCGCGGGCGATCTTGCCGATACCGACAAGGGCAATGCGCAATGCGTCTGGATGCTTCATCGAAACCTTCGTGCTCATGAGGAAATGACGACCCACAGATGACACCGGCAGCCCTGCGTCGTCGTGCGCACGGCTGCGTGGCGAGAGGTGTCGCAGCCACGGCGGCTGCGCGCAACCGGCGCAGTGTACGGTCAGCACAGCGGCCGCTGCGAGACATCGCTACCGCTTGTTTTGCTATACCTCGTGGCAGGCCGCAGCCGCGCGCATCGTGCAAGGTTGGGCGACCGATCTACGGTTGACGGCACGCGGGTCAGCAGCCAGCATCGCGCCGCACACTCCGTGCGGTCATCCCCTCGGGCGCATCGCCATGCTGCATCACCTCTCGCTGGGCGTCAGCGCGATCTACACGTCCGTCACCTTCTACGATGCAGTGCTGGGCGCACTGGGCTATGTGCGGGTGTGGTCGGACCTGGCGCCTGGCACCGATGACCAGGCAGTGGGCTATGGCTGGGCCGGTGGTGGCGACAAGCTCGCCTTGAAGCAAAGCACGGCCGTGCCGCTGGCCGCGGGCGCCGGCTTCCATCTCGCCTTCAGCGCAGCGAGTACCGCTGCGGTGGACGCGTTCTACGCCGCAGCGCTGCAGTACGGCGGCCGCTGCAACGGCGCGCCGGGCCTGCGGCCGGACTATGGCGATGACTACTACGCCGCCTTTGTGATCGATCCCGATGGACACCGCATCGAGGCGGTGCACAACCAGCCTGCCGGCTAAGAGCAGCTTTCAAAACGACTGCGCAGCCGCCAGGCGGGCGCGGCCGGTGCTCGGAATCGGCATGTACCCACGTACATTCCGGTTCCTCCGCGCCGTCCGCGCCCACCTGACGGCTGCTCGCTACGTTTTGTTAGCCGCTCTAAGTGTTGCTGCGGGTGATTGCCGGTGGCGCGCTGTCTTCGAATCGCGCAATGCCACCGATGCGGCCGCACGCGCACCGCTCAAGCAACCGCACAGGCGCGCCCGTGCGACAGGCCCGCAGCCTACGGTGCAGGCCATGTCCGCACCTGCAGTGCCGCTACATTTCCAGCACCACCTTGCCCAGATGGCTACCCTGCTCCAGATAGCGATGCGCGGCGGCGGCCTCGGCCAGCGGGAAACATTGATCGATCAACACGCGCACCTTGCCTTGCGCAATCCAGGGCCACACCACGCGTTCCACTTCCGCTGCCAGCCGCGCCTTTTCGTCGGCGTTGCGCGGGCGCAGGGTCGAACCGGTGATGATGGCCTGCTTGCGCATCAGCAGCGGGATCGGCACTTCCAGCGTGGCGCCGGCCTGCGAGGCGATGTAGACGATGCGGCCACGCGGATTCAGTGCTTCCAGCGTATCGGCAAAGACCGAGGCGCCCACCATGTCCAGCGCCACGTCCACCCCGGCGTGCGCCTTGGCGGCGGCCACGAACGACTCGGTGGTGGAGTCGATCGCCACGTCCGCGCCCAGTTCGCGTGCCTGCGCCGCCTTGCCGGCCGAGCGGGCCGTGGCCAGCACATGCGCGCCGGCGACCTTTGCCAGCTGGATCGCGGTCACGCCGATGCCGGAGGTAGCGCCGTGCAGCAGCAGCCATTCGCCTGCCGCCAGGCGGCCATGTTCGAACAGATTGGCGTACGCGGTGAAGATGGTTTCCGGCAACGCAGCGGCCTGCACCAGCGTCATGCCGTCAGGAACCGGCAACACATGGCGCGCGTCCACCACCGCGTACTGCGCGTAGCCACCGCCGCCGAGCAAGGCGCATACACGGTCGCCAACCTTCCAGCGGCCAGCGGCCACCACGACGTCACCCGCGACCTCCAGGCCCAGCGTCTCCGGTGCACCCGGCGGTGGCGGATAGTGGCCCCCACGCTGCAACAGATCCGGCCGATTGATGCCGGCGGCATGCACACGGATCAACACCTGGCCCGGTCCCGGCTGCGGGCGCGCTTGCTCAACCGCATGCAGTGCATCTGCATCGCCCTTGCCGTTGCGGATCGCAATGGCCGTCATCGTGGTCTCGCTCATGGGGACGCTCCGTAGAAAGTGGGCACCAGTGTAGGCGCCGGCCCGTCAACGTTTGGCACAGGAGCGACGTGTGCCCGGCGTAGCGTCGCGAGAAATGCGAACCGTCGTTGGCGTCACCCTACATCCCTGGGCGACGTGACTGCTTTGTGCATTGATCAATGCCTGCATCAAGAATGCCTTGGCCCTCGAGCATGCGCTGAGCGTTCGAACAGCTGCTGACCGAGGCAGTTTCGCGCTGGCACTGACGCGAACAGGGACTAGCTGCGCGCTGCTAAGCCTGCGCTGCGAGACATCGTCGCGCGCTCTCGGTGATACCAAATCCATCGTTGAACTCGCGCTTGGCGTGCGTTTGCAGTGTTCACTGCTGCTCCTGCCGCCAGCCGCGGCACCACACGGCCAGACACGTGAGCACTCCGACCACGACCACTTCCCCACGTACGCCGCAGACGGTCACCACACGTCGCAGACGCATCATCGTTTCGCTCTGAGCCACCACAGCAGCAGCCACCAACTGCCAGCCACTTGGGCGAAACGATCACCAGCAACCCATCCCCAGTTGTCGCCATGCCGAAAGTTCAACGTGACGGCATCGCGCTGCACCGCGACACCTCGCGCGCCGCCTAAACGACACCACCACCATCGCCACGCCAACAGCTGCGCGCCCACGTTTCCGTAGGCGCGCAGGCAGCCAGTTACTCGGCGTCGTCTGCCACCACGTCCTGATCCAGGTACTGGCGGATCGCCTCGAACACCTTCGAGGTCCCGTCATCCTGGCCCGAGGGCAGGCGTGCGGCGAAGTCGCGCAACAACTTGTCGCCGTCCACGCCGGGCTGTTCGGCCATCGCGAGCGCGAGATCGCCCACGCTGCGCGCCAACGCGACCCAGATGCGGCCCAACGACTCAGCGATTACATCCATTTCCTGCTCTTGCATGTCGCGCTCCGATCAATTGCGTGGGGTAGCGCCCAGCTTACCGCGTGCATCGCGCCATGACTGCGTCACCGGCAAGCAGCCCCAAGCATGCCGCGACCACGATCACATCCAGCGGCTCTGCCGCCTCTATGATTTGCGGCATTCGGCAGCGGAGTCGGCGCATGCGGTATCGATGGCAGTGGTGTCAGTTGGTGGCGGGCGCCCTGCTGCTGGGCTGCGGTGCAGCGGCATGGGCCGCGCAGGTGCGCATCGAACACCGCGATGACCGCTATCGGCTGCTGGTCGATGGCGCGCCCTTCGTCATCAAGGGCGCGGGCCTGGGTAATGGCAGCATGGAGACGCTGGCTGCACGTGGCGGCAACGCGCTGCGCACCTGGCGCGTGGATCCGGACCCGCAGCGCCAGCGCGCATTTCTGGATCGCGCGCAACGCAATGGGTTGAAGGTCGCCGTCGGCATCGAGGTCGGCAACGAACGACACGGCTTCGATTACAACGATGCCGCAGCCGTGCGCCAACAACTGCAGCGCATTCGCACTCAGGTGCAGCAGTCGGCTGCGCATCCGGCGGTTTTGATGTGGGTGGTCGGCAACGAGCTCAATCTCGATTACACCAATCCCAAGGTCTGGAACGCGGTGGGCGCGATTGCTGATGCCATCCACGCAATCGATCCGGACCATCCGGTCACCACCACCCTGGCCGGTTTCGACAAGCCGTTGATCGACCGCCTCAAGGCACGTGCGCCGTCGCTGGATCTGATCGCCGTACAGCTGTACGGCGACATCGAAGCATTGCCGCAAAAACTGCACGACAGCGGCTGGCGTGGCCCGTATGTGGTCACCGAATGGGGCCCCACCGGCCACTGGGAATCGCCGACCACCCCCTGGGGTGCGCCCATCGAAGACAACAGCGCGCGCAAGGCGGTGCTGCTGGAGCAGCGTTATCGCCAGCGCATCGCCAGCGATACGCGGCAGGGGCTGGGCTCGTTCGTGTTCCTGTGGGGCAACAAGCAGGAGCGCACGCCCACCTGGTATGGGCTGTTCCTGCCCTCTGGCGCGGCCACGCCCAGCGTGGACACGCTGCAGGCGCTATGGACCGGGCGCTGGCCAGCCACGCGCGCGCCGGCCGTGTCCACGCTGACCCTGGACGGCAAACAGGTACTGGACAGCGTGACACTGCGCGCAGGCCGAATCGCCACTGCCACGCTCACGGCCAGCGGCGCCACCGCACTGCGCTACGTCTGGCAGGTGCGCACCGAAAGCACGGCGCGCAGCATCGGTGGCGATGCGGAAGCACTGCCAGCGCAGATCGACGTTGAGCTGCATCCCGCGCATGCGGGCGATGACAGTCGCGTCCGCCTGAAGGCGCCGGCGCCGGGCAATTACCGCTTGTTCGTGGAAGTCCATGACCAGCAAGGCCGCGCCGGTTACGCCAACCTGCCGTTCCGGGTAGAAGCGCCTTAGCGCGGCATGCCCCGCGCGGATCGGGACACTCGCAACCAAATATGCATTCATCGCGATGAAGCGATATTATGGCCGCACGCTCTGCCGGACCTGCCGCGATGACGCATCTCAGCTTCGAGTTCTACCCGCCCAAAACTGACGACCAACGCGCGCAGCTGGACCGGACTGCGGCCAAGTTGAAGGCCTATGCGCCCGAATACGTGTCGTGCACGTTTGGTGCCGGCGGCTCCACGTTGAGCTACACCTCCGAGACGGTGCGTCACCTCAAGCAGAAGCACGGCTTTGAAGCGGCGCCGCATCTATCCTGCGTGGGCGGCAGCCGCCAGGAAATCCGCGAGCTGCTCAAGCTCTATCGCGCCATCGGCTGCACCCGCATCGTGGCGCTGCGTGGCGACCTGCCGTCTGGCATGGGCCACCCAGGCGACCTGCGCTACGCCTCGGATTTGATTGCCTTCATCCGCGCCGAGCATGGTGATGCGTTCCGCATCGAGGTGGGCGCCTACCCGGAGACCCATCCGCAGGCCATCGATGCCGACAGCGACCTGAGGTACTTCAAGGCCAAGGTCGATGCCGGCGCGGATGCGGCGATCACCCAGTACTTCTACAACGCCGATGCGTACTTCCATTTTCGCGATGCAGCGCAGCGGCTGGGCGTGGAGGTGCCGATCATTCCCGGCATCATGCCGATCTCCAACTTCTCCCAGCTGCGCCGGTTTTCCGAGCAATGCGGTGCAGAGATCCCACGCTGGATCGGCAAGAAGATGCAGGCCTACGGCGATGATGCCGATGCGGTGCGCGCGTTCGGCGCCGAGGTGGTCGCCGCGCTGTGCGAACGGCTGATTGCCGGCGGCGTGCCGGCGCTGCACTTCTATACGCTCAATCTGGCCAAGCCGACCACACAGGTGTTGCAGCTGCTCGGGCGCTGAGGCAAGCCGTCCAGGGCATTCTCTCCACAGGCATGCCGTTCCGGATCACATCCCTCGCACGCACGCGGGTGACCGGCGCGCGCGGTGCAGGCCTGTGCGGCATTGCTGTGTTGTTCGCCGGCTCACGCGTACACCGTTACGCTGCGCCGATGCCTCGCCTTCTGCTGCCGTTGCTGCTGTTGTTCTGCCTTTGCCCCGCCACACGCGGGCAGGCGCAGGAAATCCGTCGCTGCGTGTCGCCGGACGGGCAGACCATGTTCACCGACCGCCGCTGCGAAGACGTAGGCGCGGTCAGCCGCCTGCCGCCGGCCACGCGTGCGCAGGGCAATGAAGGGTTGTATCGCTACGGCTGCCCTCGTCGGCTGAGCGAGCTGGTGTCGCTGCTGCAGCTGGCAGTGGACAGCCGCGACGTCAACCGGCTATCCAGCCTGTATCTGTGGAGCGGGCAGTCCGACGCCGCCGCCAATCAGGTGCTGAGCCGGCTCGAAGCCATCGTGCAACGCCCGTTGCTGGAGATCGCCCCGATGTATCCACAAAGCGATCCTTCTAGCTGGGAGGCAGACGCAACAGCCTCTGCGGCAGCCCCTGCCAGCGGCCTGGATGGCGGCGCGGTCGACGCGCCTCTGCCGCCGCCGGCTACCCGTCCGCGCCCATGGGGCCTGCGCCTGGAGCAGGCACTCGCCAGCGGCACGCCGGCGCGCAGCGTGTTGCGCCTGCGCCGGCAATACAACTGTTTTTGGGTGACGTTCTAGCGTCAGCCTCGCCGCCCGCCGTGCAGAGGCGGAAGCCGGCAACCAGCAGCGATCAATTGCACCGGCGTGCGCAACGCTAACGCGCCATGCCGCTCAGCGCGTGCGGCCGGCGAACTGCACGAATCAATGGGTGTGAGGTCGTTCGCACATGGCCCGGGCGACGCACGACTGCTGCTTGCCGTGCCGCCTGCGCACCTCAGCGCACCTCAACAGCGCGACGCTCAACCACCGCATCGCCATCTAGCCAGCCAGGTGTGCAGTGATTGCCGCCACCGCCTGCTCCGGGCTCAGCACTGCACTGGAGCAGCAGATGCGGCTGCGTCCACGCCGCATAGTCATGCGCCAACACTGACGCCCATTCCGGCAATCGCAGGCCCGGCACCTCGCTCTGGCGTGTCTCCACCCGCTGCCGATGCAGGTCTTGGTCGCTGCAGATCACTTCGATCTCCAGCACGCGGCTACCGGCATGCGCGGCAACATCGCGCCAGGCCTGGCGCGTGACCGGCAAGGGATTCACGCAATCGGCGACCACCGTCAGGCCGTGGTGCAGATTGCTGCGCGCCAGCGCATAGGCAGCCAGGTAACCGGCCGCGCCAACGTCGCCGGCAAGCATGCCGCTGTCGCGCAACGCCTGCTCGATCGTATCGATGCGCAAGTACACCGCCCCGCACTGCGCCACCAACTGCTGCGCAATGGCGCTCTTGCCGACGCCAGGCAATCCACCGAACACCACCAACCAGGGCGACCGCGCAGCAATCGCGCCTGCTGTCACGCTGGCCACAGCCCGCGAATGGCGGCGATGCCCTGCGCGCCATGCGCGCGTGCTTCGCGCACGTCTCCGGGCTGCATGCCGCCCAACGCGTAAATCGGTAGCGAGACCTGCTCGCGCAAGGTCTCAAACCCCTCCCAGCCCAGCGGCGTGGCGCCCGGGTGCGATGCGGTGGCCTGCACCGGCCCAAGCACGGCGAAATCGCAGCCGAGCCGCTGGGCATGGCGCAGGTCCTCCAGCCCGTGGCAGGAGGCGGCAACGGGCTGGTCGGCCGGCAATGGGCGCTCAGTCAATGTGGCCAGCTGCTCCGATCCCAGATGCACGCCGATGCCGAGCTCGCTGGCCAGGCCGATGTCGCGATTGAGCAACCACTGCGCACGCTGACGCCCGCGCAGCCCCATCACTTGATGCACGAGGGCGCGCCAGCGCGCAGGATCCACCGCCGGTGCGCGCAGCTGGATGCGGGCAATTTCTTGCTGCAGCGCCTGCTCCACGCCATCCAGCCACGCGGCATCGTTCTGCGGCTCCGGCGTGATCAGGTAGCGATCCGGCTGGCGCAGCACCCCCACCACCGGCAAATCGGCCGGCGGCATCGAATAGCGCGCCAGCTTGTCGGCGGCCACCCAGGTCATGGCCTGGCCCTCGCGCCCGCGCGGGCTGCCCTTCCATCCAGTGATCTCCCGCACTTCCAGCCGCAGCCGCTTGTCCGGGTACAGCTGCGGCACGTCCATCACCCACGCGCCCACGTGCGCATCGATGCCGAGTTCTTCGTTGAGTTCGCGCACCAGCGCCTGTTCGGAGGTTTCGCCAGGCTCGCGCTTGCCGCCGGGGAATTCCCACAGGCCAGGCATGTCACGGGTTTCGGTACGGCGGGTCAGCAGGATGCGGCCGCGGGCGTCGGTGATCACGCCGGCAACGACGTGGATGGATCTGAGGGAATCGGGCATGGCGCAAGAGTGCCGCGAGTGAGCGGTTCAGCGCAATCGACTGGCGGTTCAAACAGAGAACGCCGTGCACCAGCTGCCATCTGCACTGGTCAACGCACAGCATTGGAACAACGAGGCCGGCGGCAACCGGCTACGCAGTCCGCTCCAACCAATCTCCACTTCCCAATCCCGACTCCCGCCCTACAGCGGATGCCCGATGCGCCAGAGCACGCCACTGGGGTCGTGCAGGGTGAAATCGCGCGCCCCCCAGGGGCGGTCTTCCGGCGCGCTGCAGGTCACCTGAAAGTGCATGGTCAGTTCGCTGTCGTGCACGTGCTGCCACCACGCATCGGCATCATCCACCCACAGGTGCAGCATCAGGTTCTCGGCCAGCTCGCGCACGTAGAAGTCCTGCAGCAAAAACGCACACTGCGCCCCATGCCGGAAGCAGGTCACGTGACCGACCTCGTCTTCCTGCAAAAAGCCCAACGCCCGATAGAACTGTTGCGAGACGGCGTAGTCGCGCGCAGGCACGAACACTTTCAGTTGCTGGCTGGCTAGAAGCGACACGACCGCACTCCAGTGAGAACGTAGGTCGAGCATACGCCTCGCAATGGCACGGGCGGGGAAGCCTGCATGCAGCGCGGGCGCAGGGCGCAGTTGGCGCCGGTGCGCAATGGACAAGCGCATGGCGAACCTGCAGGGCCGAGGCTTACCGGGAAAAAAGCGCATCGAGCTGGTCGAGCTCTTCTGGGGGCTATACCGCGATTTCCAGACGCCGTCTGGCAACGAGGCAGGCCACGCCGTTGGCAGAGAGCTGGCACAGACGCGATATCTCGGCTGTGGCATTGCGCCCAGCATTCGGCATTCCATGCCTGAGCCTCAGGAGCCCCAACCACCTCCTCCGTAAGTGCAGCCCCCTTGGTAAGGAGGGTGCGCCAAAGGCGAGGGATCGAAAGCAAGGACCGTGCACCCAGCGTCCTGCGCGGACGTTGGGTTTGCAGCCCGCGTCACGGGCTGCACCACGGTCACCAAAGGATCAGCTGAGCTGACCGTGGCAGTGCTTGTACTTCTTGCCGCTGCCGCACGGGCAGGGATCGTTGCGGCCGACCTTGGGCTCGTCGCGGGTGACCTGCGAGACCGGTACCGGCGCGTTGCCGCCCTGCATCTGCTCCACTTCTTCGTCCGCACCGTAGCCGCCGGCATCCTGGTGCTGGAACTGCGAGGCCAGCAGGCGGGCTTCGGCCTGGCGACGCTCCTGCTCTTCCAGTTCGGCGACTTCTTCTTCGCTGCGGATGCGCACGCGCGCCAGCACATTAATCACCTCGCGCTTGACGTTCTCCAGCATCTCGGAGAACAGCTCGAAAGCTTCCTTCTTGTATTCCTGCTTGGGTTGCTTCTGCGCATAGCCGCGCAGATAGATGCCCTGGCGCAGGTAATCCATCTTGGCCAGATGCTCCTTCCAGCCCTGGTCGAGCACAGTCAGCATCACGTGCTTTTCCAGTGCGCGCATGGTGTCTGCGCCCACGGCCGCTTCCTTCTCGGCGAAGTGCGCATCTACCGCGGTCTGCACTTTGGCGGCGATCTGCTCGGCGTCCAGTTCTTCCTGGGTCTTGGCCAGCTCGCGCAGTGCCAGCGGCATGCCCAGTTCCGATTCCAGCGTGGCTTCCAGGCCCTGCAGGTCCCACTGCTCGTCCACCGAGTTGGGTGGCACGAAGCGAGCGACCAGATCGTAGATCACATCGCCACGGATGCCATCGACGTTGTCCTTCACCGACTCGGCATCCAGCAAGTCATCGCGCTGTGCGTAGATCACCTTGCGCTGGTCGTTGTTGACGTCGTCGAAATCCAGCAGGTTCTTGCGGATATCGAAGTTGTGCGCTTCCACCTTGCGCTGCGCCTTCTCGATCTGCCGGCTGACCAGGCGATCTTCGATGACGTCGTCTTCCTTCATGCCCATCATGCGCATCGCCTTCTGGACCCAGTCCGAGGCGAAGATGCGCATCAGGTTGTCTTCCAGCGACAGATAGAAGCGCGAGGAACCCGGATCACCCTGGCGACCGGCACGGCCACGCAGCTGGTTGTCGATACGCCGCGATTCATGGCGCTCGGTACCAATGATGTGCAGGCCGCCGGCGGCCTTGACCGCATCATGGCGGCGCTGCCAATCGGTCTTGATCTTGAAGCGGGCTTCTTCGGTCGCGTCTTCGCCCAAGGCGTGATATTCCGCTTCCAGCGAGCCACCGAGCACGATGTCGGTACCGCGACCGGCCATGTTGGTGGCGATGGTCACCGCGCCCGGCTGGCCGGCATTGGCCACGATGGTCGCTTCGCGCTCATGCTGCTTGGCGTTGAGCACTTCGTGCTTCACGCCGGCCTTGCGCAGGTGCTCGGAGAGCATCTCGGAGGTTTCGATCGAGGTGGTGCCCACCAGCACCGGCTGACCGCGCTTGGCGCAGTCTTCGATATCGGCCAGCACCGCATTGAACTTGCCCTTGCGGTTGAGGAACACCTGGTCCGGATGATCCTTGCGCACGGTGGGGCGGTTGGTCGGAATCACCACCACTTCCAGACCGTAGATGCTCTGGAATTCGTAGGCTTCGGTGTCGGCCGTACCGGTCATGCCGGACAGCTTCTTGTACATGCGGAACAGGTTCTGGAAGGTGATGCTGGCCAGCGTCTGGTTCTCGCGCTGCACCGGAACGCCTTCCTTGGCCTCGACTGCCTGATGCAGGCCATCGGACCAGCGACGTCCGGACAGGGTACGGCCGGTAAATTCGTCGACGATCACCACCTCGCCATCGCGCACGATGTAGTCCACATCGCGCTGATAGATCGCATGCGCACGCAGCGCAGCGTTGAGGTGATGCACCACGCTCAGGTTCTGCGCGGCATACAGGCCGTCGTCGGCGTTTTCCAGGATGCCGGCCTGCAGCAGCAGCTCTTCGGCGTGGCCCATGCCCGCCTCGGACAGATGCACCTGCTTGCCCTTCTCGTCGATCCAGTAATCGCCTTCGCCTTCTTCGCTTTCCTGCTTGGTCAGCTGCGGCACGATGCGATTGACGCGGATGTACAGCTCGGGCGATTCGTCGGCCGGGCCGGAAATGATCAGCGGGGTGCGCGCTTCGTCGATCAGGATCGAGTCGACTTCGTCGACGATCGCGTAATGCAGCTTGCGCTGGTAACGGTCGGCCCGCGACAGCGCCATGTTGTCGCGCAGGTAGTCGAAGCCGAATTCGTTATTGGTGCCGTAGGTGATGTCGGCAGCGTAGGCGGCGTGCTTGTCGCTATGCGGCATGCCCGGATACACCACGCCCACGCTCAGGCCCAGCCAGTTGTACAGCTTGCCCATCTGCGCGGCGTCGCGGCGCGCCAGGTAGTCGTTGACCGTCACCACGTGCACGCCCTGGCCTTCCAGAGCGTTGAGGTAGACCGGCAGCGTGGCCACCAGGGTCTTGCCTTCACCGGTGCGCATTTCGGCGATCTTGCCCAGGTGCAGCACCATGCCGCCGATCAGCTGCACGTCGTAGTGGCGCATGCCCAGCACGCGGCGGCTGGCCTCGCGGCAGACCGCAAAGGCTTCGGGAAGGATCTTGTCCAGGGACTCGCCGGCGGCAAGCCGCTGCTTGAACTCCGGGGTCTTGGCTTGCAGCTCGGCGTCGGAGAGCTTCTCGATCGTCGGCTCCAGCGCATTGATCTGGGTGACGAGGCGGTTGAGCTGGCGCAGCTGGCGTTCGTTACGACTGCCAAAGACACGGGTAAGCAGACTGTTGATCATTGAAGAAACCGGTTGAAAAGGAACGGTTTGACCGACGCCGGTCCCCACAGACCCGACCGCCGTAAACGAAACAGGGCGCACTGCGCCCTGTCGATGGCAACACCCTATTGTAGCTTGGGGCGGGGCTTCACGAATCAAGCACCGCCCGCTGCCGCCATTAGCCGCGCCCGCGGCGTCCCACCGGGGTGTTGGTATCGCCCAGGAACTTGCGCGGATTGACCACGCGGCCGTCGGCCCACACCTCGAAGTGCACGTGCGCACCGGTCGAACGGCCGCTGGACCCGGCCTTGGCCACCTGCTGGCCGGCACGGACCAGATCGCCCACCCTCACCACCAGGCGCGAGTTGTGCGCGTAGCGGGTGACGTAGCCATTGCCGTGATCCACTTCCACCACGTTGCCGTAGCCGCCGCGCACACCGGCATAGCTGACCACGCCGTCGGCCACCGACATCACCGGGTCGCCCACATTGGCGTGGAAGTCCACACCCTTGTGGAAGGCGGAGCCACCGTCGAACGGATCGGCGCGGCCACCGAAGCCGGAGGTGATGTAGGTGTTGCGGATCGGCATCCGCGACGGCACGGAATTCTGCTCCAGCTGATGATCGAACATCAGCGAGGCGAGCACGTTCAATTGCTGGCCGGAGGCGGAAAACTGCTGCTCCAGCTGCCCCAGATCCTGCTTGAGCGACTGCACCGGCATGTCGTTGACCGGCTCATCGCCGCCACCAACGCCGACCGGCTCGTCGAAGTCGAACTCGCCGTCCTTCAACTTGCCCATCTGGGTCAGGCGCTCGCCCAAGGCGTTGAGCCGGGTGGCCTGCGCCTGCAACTCGCCCAGGCGTGCCGCCAGGGCGTTGACCTGGGCCTGCGAAGCGCGCTGCGCCTGCGCAAGCTCGGTCTGCTGCTGCGCGACCTTGGCCTGCAGCGCGGAATTGGTCACCATGCCGGTGGCGGTGCTTGCACCGACGCCGATCAGCATGCCCAGGCCCAGTACCGCACCCAGCACCACCATCGGTCGATCCGCGGCAAAGCCCTGGAACTGTCGGGCCAACCGCTGGGCCCGGGTCTCGCAAGATTTGATTACGACTTTCTTTAACGCCATATGAGTGTCATGTCCAAGCCCAAGTCCAACGCACGCAGCCCATCCGTTCCGCAGCAAGCCGTCGAGGCCCTGCTCGGGGAAAAGGCTGGCGACCCTCTGCGCCGAGCGTTGTGGCTCGACGCGCTGGATCGGCAGTTGCGCCCCCTGTTACCGCCCCATCTCGCCACCCGTTGCCGGTTGGCCAATGTCCGAGGCGAACAGCTCGTTTTTCTGGTTGATTCGCCGGTCTGGCATGCCAAGGTGCGGCTTGCCGAAACCCAATTGCTCGATGCCGCCCGATCCATCGGACTGAAGGTCACCGCGGTGACCGTCAAGACGGCCTCTGCGCCGCTGCATTCCCCAACACAGCAACACCGCGACCGCCCACACACGCCGGTATCCGAGGCCACGCGTAACGGCTTGCGTGACGCACTTGCATCCTTGCGCGACGTGCCATCGACCAACAAAAAGTGATGTCCATGCCGCTGCAAGCGGCTGCCGGTGCGTGAAGAAATTGCGAAGTACCGCACACGACCCGACGCATCCTAGCGATCATGGACGACGCAGGAGTTAGGGAAAGATTAAATAAACGTTAAGAATGGGCCGGAAATCCGACGCAGTTCACACTTCGCGGCCGTGCCAGGGAAATCCCTGACATCAGGCATAGACGGGGCTGGCGTAGGTCACCGGTGACTGCTCGGTGCCTTCCGGGAAGCTGACCCATTCCCATGCGGCCTGGTCCGCCAGCAGCGCACGCACCAGCTTGTTGTTGAGCGCGTGGCCGGATTTGAAGCCTTCGTAGGCACCCAGGATCGCGCCGCCGGCCAGGTACAGGTCGCCGATGGCGTCGAGGATCTTGTGGCGGACGAATTCGTTGGTGTAGCGCAGGCCGTCTTCGTTGAGCACGCGGAACTCGTCCAGCACGATGGCGTTATCCATCGAGCCGCCCAGTCCCAGGTTGCGCTCGCGCATGTACTCCAGGTCGCGCATGAACCCGAACGTGCGGGCGCGCGAGATTTCCTTGACGTAAGCGGAGGTGGAAAACTCGATCTCCTGGCGTGACTGCTTGGCCGGGATCATCGGGTGATTGAATTCGATGGTGAAACCGAGCTTGTAGCCCTCGTACGGCTCGAAGCGCGCGACCTTGTCGCCCTCGCGCACTTCCACCGGCTGCTTGATGCGGATGAAGCGCTTGGCCTTGTTCTGCTCGACGATGCCAGCCGACTGCAGCAGGAACACGAACGGGCCCGAGGAGCCATCCATGATCGGCAATTCAGCCGAGGACAGCTCCACGATCACGTTGTCCACACCCAGGCCGGCCAGTGCCGACATCAGGTGCTCCACGGTCTGGATCTTGGCGCCGTTGCAGGTCAGCCCCGTGCACAGCGTGGTCTCGGTGACCAGCTCGGCATCGGCAGGAACTTCGACCACCGGCTCCAGATCGACGCGACGGAACACGATGCCGTGATCGACCGGTGCAGGGCGCAGGGTCATATAGACCTTGTCGCCGCTATGCAGGCCGACGCCGGTGGCGCGGATGGTGTTCTTGAGAGTGCGTTGCTGGGTCATGGGCGAAGTCTGTATGAGCAATGCAGACAGACGCTGAACCGGCTGTCTAATCGGGGAGATTAGCCGAATCTTAACAAATCACGCGTGACGGAGACTGTAACGCACCAGTCACGCCGCTGCAAAAGCTGCCGGGTCGGCACCGACCCGGCAGAAAAGGACAGGACAGGCGCCCCGGCGGCTGCCGGGGCATTGCCGCTGCGCCGAACCGCGCGCAGCGTGAGCGGTCAGTCGGCCTGGCGGCGCAGGAACGCCGGGATATCCAGGTAGTCGTTCGGCAGATCTGCGGCAGCCGGGGCGGACGCGCCAGCGTTGCTGCTGCCGGCCGAGTCGCTGCTCGGACGACGCAAGCCCAGGCCCATGCTGCCGCCGACGGCCTTGGACACCGCGTCACCGCCGGTCTCGAAGTCGCCAAATTCCGGCTGGCCGGTGGTGGCATTGCGCACCAGCTTGATCGGCGCGCGCTGGTCCGGGCGCTGGGTCTGCCGCGCAACGGCACGGTTGAGGCCCGTGGCCACCACGGTGACGCGCACTTCGTCCTGCATGTCGGGGTCGAGCACGGTGCCGACGACCACGGTGGCATCTTCGGAGGCGAACGCTTCGATGGTGCGACCGATCTCGTCGAACTCGGCCATGGTGAAATCCGGGCCGGCGGTGATGTTGACCAGGATGCCGTTGGCACCGGCCAGGTTGACATCGTCCAGCAGCGGGTTCTGGATGGCGGCTTCGGCAGCGGCCTGCGCGCGGTCATCGCCGCGTGCCGACCCGGTGCCCATCATGGCCAGGCCCATTTCCGACATCACGGTGCGCACGTCGGCGAAGTCGACGTTGATCAGGCCCGGACGCACGATCAGATCGGCGATGCCCTGCACGGCGCCCTGCAGCACGTCGTTGGCAGCGCGGAACGCCTGGATCATGGTGGCGTTGCGGCCCAGCACGGTGATCAGCTTTTCATTGGGGATGGTGATCAGCGAGTCGCAATGCTGGCTCAGTTCCTCGATGCCCTTCAGCGCGACCTGCATGCGGCGACGGCCTTCGAACGGGAACGGCTTGGTGACCACGGCGACGGTCAGAATGCCCATCTCCTTGGCCAGCTGGGCGACCACCGGGGCGGCGCCGGTGCCGGTACCGCCACCCATGCCGGCAGTGATGAACACCATGTCCGCGCCCTGCAGTGCGTCCATGATGCGCTCGCGGTCTTCCAGCGCGGCCTGACGGCCGACTTCCGGATTCGCGCCTGCGCCCAGGCCCTTGGTGACGTTGGTGCCCAACTGCAGCTGCAGCTTGGCGCCGCAGTTCTTGATCGCCTGCGAGTCGGTGTTGGCGGTGATGAATTCCACGCCATCGACGTTGGTGTTCACCATGTGCGCAACCGCGTTGCCACCGCCGCCGCCGACGCCGACGACCTTGATCACCGCGTTGGGAGCCATCTTTTCGATCAGTTCAAAATGTGCCATGTCAGTGTCCTCTTTAATGCCGTGAATGGAGAATCGGGAATGGGGAATCGGAGTACTCCGTTCGCCAGCCCGACACCCGCATGTCGGCGAATGTTGTTGTTTGAATGCCGGAAATGGGGAGTTGGGAATGGGGAATCGCAACAGCGAATCACCTCCACGCCAGCTACCACTTTCCTCGGCGGAAACACAAAAAATTACGTCCTGCCCGCTCTCACCGCTCTCTACTCAAAACTTGCCGCAACCGCCTTGCCCTTGCTTTAACCGATTCCCGAATCTCGATTCCCGATTCGTCAGAATTCGCCGCGATACCAGTTCTTCAATTTCTTGAACAAGCTCCCCGCGCGCCCGGTCGGGATCGACGGTCGGCGCGGGTGTTCGATCTGGCTGCCCATCAGCAACAGGCCCACGCCGGAGGCGTGTACCGGGTTGCCCACCACTTCGCCCAGGCCGGTGACATGTTGGGGAATGCCCACGCGCACCGGCATCTGCAGCATTTCTTCGGCCAGCTCCACCACACCTTCCATCTTCGAGGCGCCGCCGGTGAGCACCATGCCGGCGCGCACCATTTCCTCGAAGCCGGAGCGACGCAGTTCGGCCTGTACCATCTCGAAAATTTCTTCGTACCGGCCCTGCACCGCCTGCGCGAGTGCGTGCCGCGGCATGCGACGCGGCGGGCGATCACCCACCGACGGCACCTGGATGCTTTCTTCGGCGGTGGCCAGCTGCGCCAGCGCGCAGGCGTAGCGCACCTTGATCTGCTCGGCTTCCGGCGTCGGCGTACGCAGCATGTGCGCGATGTCGTTGGTGACGTGGTCGCCGGCGATCGGCAGCGACGCGGTGTGGCAGATCGCGCCCTGCACGTACACGGCCAGGTCAGTGGTGCCGGCGCCGATATCCACCAGCACCACGCCCAGCTCGCGCTCGTCGGCGGTCAGCACCGCGACCGAGGACGCCAGCGAGGACAGCACCAGATCGTCCACCTGCAACCCGCACTTCTGCACGCATTTGGTGATGTTGGCCGCTGCCGACTGCGCGCACACCACCAGGTGCGCGTGCACCTCCAGGCGCACGCCGGTCATGCCGACCGGGTTACGGATGCCTTCCTGCGAATCGTCCAGCACATACTCGCGCGGAATTGCATGCAGGATGCGTTGATCGGCAGGAATGGCCACGGCCTTGGCGGCGTCAAGCACGCGCTCCAGATCGCTCCAGGTTACCTCGCCATCGCGGATCGGCACGATCCCGGGCGAGTTCTTGCACTGCACGTGGTTGCCGGAGATCGAAGCGTACACCGAGCGGATTTCGCAGCCGGCCATCAGCTCGGCTTCTTCGACCGCGCGCTGGATCGACTGCACGGTGGATTCGATATCCACCACCACGCCGCGCTTGAGGCCGCGCGACTCGTGCGAACCGATGCCGATCACTTCGATCGGATTGCCGGGCGAGTACTCGCCGACCAGCGCGACCACCTTGGAGGTGCCGATATCCAGTCCAACGATGAGGGATTTGTCGCCTTTGCGGTTCATGTCTTAAAGCCGGGAATAGCGAATGGGGAATGGGGAATGGTCAACAGCGGTGTACGGAGGCGCAGAGAATTAAGGACCAGCGCGTGCGGCGCAGCAGGCGGAACCGGCTTTGGCTTTTTACCCATTCCCGATTCCCCATTCTCCATTCGCCGTTCGACCGTAAAGCCATTGGTGTAACGCAGGTCGGCGCGCGCGATCGGACGTTGTGGATCAGTCAGCTGCGGCAGTACCCGCGCGAACCGCTGCAGGCGTGCACGTGCATCATCGCGGCCGATCACGATCTGCACGCCATTGCTCAAGCCCAGCGACCAGCTGCCGCGCGCATCCATTTCCAGACGCTCCACATCCAGGCCGGTCGGCGCGAACAACGCGCGTGACTCGTTGTACAGCGCCACCACCTCCTGGGTCTTGGCATCCGGGCCACCGAGCTGCGGCAACTTGAAATCCTTCAGCAACGGCGGTGTGCGAAACAGCCGGCCCTGCTCGGACAACATGCGATCGGTGCCCCAGCGGGCGAACGGCTTGTGTTCGACCACATGCACTTCCAGCACATCCGGCCAACGCTTGCGCACCTGCGCACTTTCCACCCACGGCAAGCGCGCGATGGCGTCCTGCGCGTCCTGCAGCTTCACCGCGAAAAATCCCGAGCGCGCATACGGCAACACCACCGCACGCAGCTCCTCGGCCGGCACCCGCTTGAAATCGCCGGAAACCCGCAAGCGCGCCAACGGCCACCGCTCGGCGCCCACCCAGCCATTGAGCACGGCCACCACCGGCAACGCGACCAGCGCCACCGCGATCAACCAGGCCAGGATGCGCAGAGTGGCGTTCATGGGCGCGCTCCGCGCGCGGGAATGGGGAATCGGGAATAGGGAATCGCAACGGCAACAGCGCAGCCGCTGTTACCCATTCCCGATTCCCGATTCCCCATTCCCCGCTTCACAGCGTCTGCTCCAACACGCGCCAGACCAGCGCTTCGAAGTCGATGCCGAGTTGGCGGGCGGCCTTGGGCACCAGCGAGTGGCTGGTCATGCCCGGGGCTGTGTTCACTTCCAGCAGGTACAGCTGGCCGGTGCTGCCATCGCGCATCACGTCCACGCGACCCCAGCCGCTGCAGCCGGCGGCGCGGAACGCATCCAGGGCGAGCTGGCCGATCTGTGCTTCTGCGTCGCCATCAAGTCCCGGGCACAGGTACTGCGTGTCTTCGGCGATGTACTTGGCGTTGTAGTCGTACCACTGGCCCTTGGGCACGATGCGGATCGACGGCAGCGCCACATCGCCGAGCACGGCGACAGTGAGCTCGTCGCCTTCGATCAGTTGTTCCATCAGCAGCGCGCCGTCGTAGCGTGCGGCAAGCGTCACGGCCTCTTCGAGCTGCGCCTGGTCGAACACGCGGCTGACGCCGACGCTGGAGCCTTCGTTGGCCGGCTTCACGATCACTGGCAAGCCGATCTGCCCGGCAGCGGCGTGGATCTGCTGCGCGCTGGCGCCGGCGGCAAGCCGTGCGTAGCGCGGCGTGGACAGGCCCAGCGACAGCCAGACCTGCTTGGTGCGAATCTTGTCCATGCTCAGCGCCGAGCCGAGCACGTTCGAGCCGGTGTACGGCACGCCGAAGGCCTCCATCAACCCCTGCACGATGCCGTCTTCGCCGCCGCCGTTGTGACCATGCAGCACGTTGAAGACGCGGTCGAAGCGCTGCGCGACCAATGCCTGCGCCAATGCCGGAATGCCGTCGACCGGCTGCGCATCGACACCGCGCGCGCGCAGGGCGTCGAGCACATTGCTGCCGGAGTTGAGCGAAACCTCGCGCTCGGACGAGGTGCCGCCGAGCAGCACTGCAACGCGGCCGAACATGGCCGGGTCGCTGATGCGCGCGGGAGCGATCTGTGCACTCATGCCGGCGCTCCGACAAAGCCATCGGTGACGATCTGCTGGGCGACATAACCGATGTCGCCGGCGCCCATCATCAGCAGCAGGTCACCGTCCTGCAGAACATCGGGCAGCACTTCGGACAGACCGGCGACCTGACCGACCACCACCGGCTCGCTACGGCCACGTGCACGGATGGCACGTGCCAGGGCGCGCGAATCGGCGCCGGGAATCGGTGCTTCGCCGGCCGGGTAGACCTCGCTCAATACCAGGGCATCGACGGTGCTGAGGACTGCGGCGAACGCGTCGAACTGATCGCGGGTACGGCTGTAACGGTGCGGCTGGAAGGCCACCACCAGGCGCTTGTCCGGCCAGCCGCCACGGGCCGCGGCGAAGACTGCTTCGAGCTCGCGCGGGTGGTGGCCGTAGTCGTCGACCACGCGCACGCGCGCGCCGCTGGCGGTGGTGACTTCGCCCAGATCGTTGAAGCGACGGCCGATACCGGCAAAGTTTTCCAGCGCGCGCGCGATGGTGTCCGGCGCCACGCCCAGCTGCCAGCCGATGGCCGCAGCAGCCAGTGCATTGAGCACGTTGTGACGGCCCGGCAGGGCCAGCGTCACCGGCGTGGTGGTGCCTTCGGGCAGGCGCAGTGTGAAGCGCATGCGCGGGCCGTCCTGCACCACGTCTTCGGCGCGCACGTCGGCGTTTTCGCTCATGCCGTAGCTCATCACATGGCGCGGCGTCTTGCCGGCCAGCGCTGCCACTTCCGGGTCGTCGATGCACAGCAACGCCAGACCGTAGAACGGCAGGCGCTGCAGGAATTCGGCAAATGCCGCCTGCACGCGGGCAAAGTCGTTGCCGTAGTTTTCCAGATGATCGGCATCGATGTTGGTGATCACCGCCATCAGCGGATTCAGGCGCAGGAAGCTGCCATCACTTTCATCGGCTTCGGCCACCAACCACTGACCACCGCCGAGCTTGGCGTTGGCACCGGCGGCCAGCAGTTGGCCACCGATCACGAAGGTCGGATCCAGGCCACCTTCGCTCAGCACGGCCGCGGCCAGGCTGGTGGTGGTGGTCTTGCCGTGCGTGCCGGCCACCGCGATCCCGCGACGGAAGCGCATCAACTCGGCCAGCATCGCCGCCCGCGGCATGATCGGAATGCGCTGGCTGCGCGCTTCCATCAGTTCGGGGTTGTCTTCGCGGATCGCGCTGGACACCACTACGCAATCGGTTCCCAGCACGTTGGCCGCCGAATGGCCGCGCATCACGCGCGCACCCAGCTTGGCCAGGCGCCGCGTGGCCGCGTTGTCGGCATTGTCCGAGCCGGAGACTTCATAGCCCAGGGTCAGCATCACCTCGGCAATACCGCTCATGCCGGTGCCGCCAATACCCACGAAATGCACACGCGGGAACGCGCGCACCAGATCGCCACTGTCCTGCAGACGGCGGATCACTGGGCACCTCCTGCGGAAGTGCGAATCGGGAATCGAGAATCGGGAATCGGGTGAAGCGAAGCGCTGGCTGCGTCGAGCGCCTGATCGGTGCGCTTGTTTTGGTGAATCACGGTGTGTTCCTGAAGTTGTTCTGTGCTCTGACCATTCCCCATTCCCGATTTACCATTCCCTGCCTCTTGCAGAATGATGTCGGCGATGCGTTCGGCGGCATCGGGTTTGGCCAGGGTGCGGGCGGCCTGCGCCATGGCGAGGCGGCGGGCGGGGTCGGCGAGCAGGGTCTGCAGCATCTGCTGCAGGCGCACTGCCAGGGTGCCGTCCTGCTTGAGCAGCACGGCGGCCTCGGCACTGACCAGGTATTCGGCGTTGCGGGTCTGGTGGTCATCCACGGCGGCGGCGAACGGCACCAGCACGCTGCCGACACCGGCCGCGCACACTTCGGCCAGCGTGCTGGCACCGGCGCGGCACACCACCAAATCGGCCCAGGCGTAGGCCGCGGCCATGTCGGCGATGAAGGGTTCCACGCTGGCGTTCACCGCTGCCTGCGCATAGGCGGCCTCGGCTTCGGCGCGCAGCTTTTCGCCGCACTGGTGACGCACGTCAACGGCCGGGTGGCCAAGCGCAGCCAGTGCGGCCGGCACGGCATTATTGAGTGCGCGGGCGCCCTGGCTGCCGCCGAGCACCAGCAGCCGCACCGGGCCACCACGGCCGACCAGGCGCGTGGCCGGTGCCGGCAGTGCGGCGATTTCCTCGCGTACCGGGTTGCCCACGGCTTCTTCGCCAGCGAAGCTGCCCGGAAAGCCGGTCAGCACGCGGCGCGCAAAACGCGACAGCACCTTGTTGGTCATGCCCGGCGCGCGGTTCTGCTCGTGCACCAGCAGTGGCACGCCCAGCAGACGCGCTGCCAGGCCGCCCGGGCCCGCGGCAAATCCACCGAAGCTGATCACCGCGCGCGGCTGGCGCTTGCGCAGCACGAAGCCGGCGGCGCGTACTGCACGCATCACCCGCACCGGCGCACCGAGCAGTTTCACGATGCCCTTGCCACGCAGGCCACTGATGGCCAGCGTGTCGATCTGGATTGCGTGCTGTGGCACCAGCCGCGTTTCCATCGCGCCGTCGGCGCCCAGCCACGTCACCGGCACGCCACGCGCGCGCAGCACCTTGGCCACGGCCAGGCCCGGAAAAATATGCCCGCCGGTGCCGCCGGCCAGGATCATCACCGGTCGCACCGATGCCGCGGCATGTGCAGGCTGCTGCGTCGGATGCGCATGCTCAACGCTCACGCGATCCTCCCGAACGTGGGTTCGACGCGTGGCTGCATGCGGCTGGTCCCGCGCAGCACGGCAGATGCCGGCGCGACGGAGGCCGGCATGACCGGTGCAGGTGCGGCAGCCGCGGTTTCGCGCTGCGGCTTGCGCACCGGTGCAGGTGCAGGCGCCGGCGCTGGCTCGGCAGACGGCTCGGCCGGTGCCATCGGAGCAGGCGCGGCACCGTGCGGCGACAACTTGCTGCGCAGGCGCTCGGCACGGTCCATTTCATAGGACACGCGCAGCAGCAGGCCCATCGCCACGCAGGTCATCAGCACCGACGAACCGCCCGAAGAGATCAGCGGCAAGGTCAGGCCCTTGGTCGGCAGAATGCCCAGATTCACGCCCACCGAGACGAAGCTCTGCAGGCTGATCCACAGACCGATACCGAAGGCGATGTAGCCAGAGAAGTGGCGCTTCATTTCCACACAGCGCATGCCCAGCCAGAACGCGCGGCCGACTAGCAGCGCGTACAACGCCACTACGCTGCACACGCCGACAAAGCCGAGTTCTTCGGCGATCACCGAAAAGATGAAGTCCGTATGGGCTTCAGGCAGGTAGTTGAGCTTCTGCACCGAGGCGCCCAGGCCCACGCCGGTCCACTGCCCGCGGCCCACCGCCATCAAGGCATTGGACAACTGATAGCCGGAGCCAAGCTGGTCGGCCCACGGATCCAGGAACGAGGTGATGCGGCGCAAGCGGTACGGTTCCAGGATCGCGATGAACGCAAACACCGGCAGGCCGAACACGATCGGCATCGACATGCGCGGCAGGTTCACCCCGCCCAGCACAAGCATGCCGGCGGTGATCGCCAGCAGCAGCGTGGAGGAGCCGAAGTCCGGCTGCATCAGCAACAGGCCAACCAACGCGATCGCCACGCCCAGCGGCTTGAGCATCGCCGGCCAGGTCGCGTTGACCTCGTCGCGGAAACGCACCAGGTAGCTGGACAGCCACACGATGTAGAGCACCTTGACCGCTTCGACGGTCTGGAATTTCGACACGCCCAGGTTGATCCAGCGCTTGGCGCCGTTGACGCTGCTGCCCAGCCCCGGCACGAACACCACCATCAGCAGGCCGAAGCACGCCAGCAGCAACACCTGGTTGTACTGCTCGATGGTCTTGAGCTCGGTGCGCATCGCCCAGAACGCCAGGCCCACGCCGATGCCCAGGAACAGCAGATGGCGGGTCAGGTAATAGAACGGGTTCTCCGACAACTCGATCGAGCTGGAGGCCACCATCACCACGCCCAGCGATGCCAGCGTGGCAGCCGCGCTGAGCAGCCACGGGTCATAGCGGCCGCCGATGGCGTCCAGTCGCGTGGCCTGGCGGGATATGTCGTTCATCAGCGCACCTTCAACGTGGCAAGGCCGATCAGCACCAGCACCACCGAGATGATCCAGAAGCGCACGATCACGCGCGGCTCCGGCCAGCCCTTGAGCTCGAAGTGGTGATGGATGGGCGCCATGCGGAACACGCGCTTGCCGGTCAGCTTGAAGCTGGCGACCTGGATCATCACCGACAGCGTTTCGATGACGAACACGCCGCCCATGATCACCAGCACCAGTTCCTGACGCACGATCACCGCCACGGTGCCGAGCACCGCGCCCAACGACAGCGCGCCGATGTCGCCCATGAACACCATCGCCGGGTAGGTGTTGAACCACAGAAAGCCCAAGCCTGCCCCGGCAATCGCCGAGCAGATGATGATCAGCTCACCGGCGCCGGGAATCAGCGGGATCTTGAGGTATTCGGCGAATACCACGTTGCCCGAGGCATAGGCGAAGACGCCCAGCGCGCAGGCGACCAGCACGGTCGGCATGATCGCCAGGCCGTCCAGGCCGTCGGTCAGGTTGACCGCGTTGGAGAAGCCGACGATCCAGAAATAGGCGATCACCACGAAGCTCACGCAGGCCAGCGGCAAGGCGATGGCCTTGAACATCGGGATGTAGAAGGTGATCGCGGCCGGCACGTCGGCCGTGTAGTACAGGAACAGGCCCGCGGCCAGGCCGAAGATCGACTGCAGCAGATATTTCCAGCGCGACTTCAAGCCGTTCGGGTCGCGCCGCACGATCTTGATCCAGTCGTCGTACCAGCCGATCGCACCGAAGCAGATCATCACCGCCAGCACCAGCCACACATAGCGGTTGCGCAGATCGCCCCACAGCAACACCGACAAGGTGACCGTGAGCAGGATCAGCGAGCCACCCATGGTCGGCGTGCCGGCCTTGGAAAAATGCGTCTGCGGGCCGTCCTGGCGAATCGGCTGGCCGCCCTTGAACTGCGCCAGCTTGCGAATCACCGCCGGGCCCATCCACAACGACAGGAACAGCGCGGTCAGCGCTGCCAGGATGCCGCGGAAGGTCAGATAGTTGAACAGCCCGAACAGGCTCTCCAGTTGCTGTAGCCAACGGGCCAGCTCAAGCAGCATGGGAGGCATCCTCCGACGGTGCGAGCAACGCGGCGACGATGCGGTCCATGGCGCTGCCACGCGAGCCCTTCACCAGCAGCGTGGGCGGCGCGACGGAGGCAGCGGCCCGCGCCACTGCACCGGTGTGTTCGTGCATCAAAGAAGAGTCCTGCGTTTGAGTCTGCGAAGCAGCGGCTGCCAGGTCCGCCTGCAAGGCCGCGGCCAGCGCGGCATGGGTGGCGAACACACGGCCGCCGTCGCCGAACGCCTGTGCGGCGGCGGCGCTGAGCGCGCCCAGTGCATACAGGCGCGCGAGCTTGGCGTTGCGCGCGCGGCGGCCGGCCGCAGCGTGCAATGCCGGCGCTTCGGGGCCGAGTTCGCGCATGTCACCCAGCACCAGCCAGCCCTCGCCCGGTGCGGCGGCCAGTGCATCGATGGCCGCGTCCAGCGAACCGGGATTGGCGTTGTAGCTGTCGTCGATCAGCACCGCACCGGTCGTCAACGTGTGTGCAATCTGGCGCCCGGCCACCTGCGTGGCCTGGGCCAGACCGGCGGCAATGATCGGCAGCGCAATGCCGGCGCCCAGCGCCAGGCCGGTGGCGGCCAGCGCATTGAGCACGTTGTGGCGGCCCGGCAGCGGCAGCACCACCGGCGCTTCGCCCTGCGGGATCACCAGCACGAACTGCGCGCCGGCGGCATGCAGGCGCAGCTGACGCGCGGTGATTTCAGCGCTTGCGTGCAAGCCGTAGCGCAGCACGCGGCGGCCCTGCAGCGGCTGCGCCAGCAGCTGTTGTTCGAACCAGGCACCGAAGGCGTCGTCGGCATTGATCACGGCCACGCCATCGGCCGGCAGCGCGGTGTAGATGGCGCCCTTGGTCTGCGCCACCCCGAGCAGGCTGCCCATGCGCTCCAGATGTGCCGGCGCGATGTTGTTGACCAGGGCCACGTCAGGGCGCGCGATATCGGTGAGATAGGCGATATCGCCGGGCTTGCCCGCGCCCATTTCGTAGACCGCCAGATCGGCATCGTCCGGCGCGGCGATCACCGCCAGCGGCAGGCCGATCTCGTTATTGCGATTGCCCGGGTTGGCGTAGGCGGTGATGCCGTCGACACGGCCGGCTTCGGCCAGAATCGCCAGCAGCAATGCCTTGACGCTGGTCTTGCCGTTGGAGCCGGTCAGCGCAATGACGCGCGTGGCGCGGTCGCGCTGCATGCCGGCGGCGATGCGCGCCAGGGCGAGTTCGGTATTGGCGACCACTACCTGCGGCACGTGCAGTGCCGGCACTAGGCGCTCCACCAACAGGCCGCTGGCGCCGCGCGCCACCGCATCGGCGGCAAAGTCGTGGCCGTCGAAACGCTCGCCGCGCAGCGCCACATACAGGCTGCCGCTGGCCAGCGCACGGGTGTCGTTGCCAACGGCGTCGATCATTGCGTCGTCGCCATGCAATTCGCCGCCAGCAAAGTGGGCAATCAGCGACAGCGGTGTGAGCTTCATACGCGCACCCCCAGCCCGGTGCGCGGCAGCAACGCCTGCGCAGCCACTGCTGCATCGTCGAAGGCATGCCGCACGCCGGCCACTTCCTGATACGGCTCATGGCCCTTGCCGGCGATCAGCACGATGTCGTCCGTGCCGGCCATGCTGATGGCCTGGTGGATGGCGGCAGCACGGTCGCGCTGCACGATCGCCGCATCCGGACGCGCAAACCCGCGCAGGATGTCGGCAACGATCACATCGCCATCTTCGCCGCGCGGATTATCGTCGGTGACGATCGCCACATCGGCGGTGACCTCGGCAATGGCAGCCATCTGTGGGCGCTTGCCGGTGTCGCGTTCGCCGCCGCAGCCGAACACGCAGATCAACCGATCCTGCGCATGCGAACGCAGGCTGGTGAGCGCCTGTTCCAGTGCGTCAGGCGTGTGTGCGTAGTCCACCACCACCAGCGGCGCGCCATGCGCACCACCCAGGCGATTCATGCGGCCGTGGATCGGCTGCAAGCGGCCCAGCACTTCGGAGATCTGCGCCGGTGCGATGTCGAGCGCGTGCAGCGCGCCGGCCACGGCCAGCAGGTTATCCACGTTGAAACGGCCCAGCAGCGGCGAGCGCACCGGGTGCGCCGCTTCGCCGATGTGCAACGTAAACTGGATGCCGTGGTGATCGAGCTGCAAATCCTGCGCCTGCACCGTGGCACCGGCCTGCGCACGCGAGCTCACGCCGATGGCGTGCAGTGCCGGATCCAGCGCCGCAAACAACGTGCGGCCGAAGGCGTCGTCCAGGTTCACGACCGCTGCGCGCAACCCGGCGCGTGCGAACAGCTTGGCCTTGGCCGCACCGTACTGCGCCATGTCGCCGTGATAATCGAGATGGTCGCGAGTGAGATTGGTGAACACCGCCACGTCGAACTGCACCGCATCCACGCGGCCCTGATCGAGTGCATGCGAACTGACTTCCATCGCCACCGCCTGCGCGCCGGCATCGCGCAGTTGCGCGAGCTCGGCGTGGGTCTGCAACACCAGCGGCGTGGTGAACCCGGTCGGCACCGCAGCGCCGTACAGGCCCACGCCCAGCGTGCCAATGGTGCCGGTGGGGGTGCCGAGCAGCGTCAGCGCCTGCGCCAGCAGCTGCACCGTGGAGGTTTTGCCGTTGGTGCCGGTGACACCAATCATGCGCATCGCCTGCGACGGCGCACCGTGGAAGTGGTCGGCCAGCACGCCCAGGCGCGCGCGCAACCCCGGCACGGCGATCGCGTCGGCCGGCACTGGCAGGTCGGCCGGCGCCGGCGGTTCGAACAGGATGGCGGATGCACCGCTGGCCAGCGCCTGTGCGGCAAATCCCAGCCCATGCGCACCGAAGCCGGCGATGGCCACGAAGGCATCGCCCGGGCGCACGGCACGGCTGTCCATCACCAGGCCGGACACCTGCACATCGCGTGCAAGCGCCACGTCCGGGAGCAGCTGCGACAGTGCCATGGCGCGGCTCACTGGCGGCTCTCCTGCAACGGCGCCGGCTGCGCGGGCGTGGCGCCCGATGCCAGTGCGGTCGGGATGCCGGCGGACACTTCGTCCACCGGGTCCGGCACCAACGCCGGGTCGAGATCGGCCGGCTGCGGCTTGACCACCGGCTGGCCGGTCTTGCCGGCCGCCTGCGCGGCCAGCCACGACTGGATGTCGTCCGGCGGCACGTCCATCAGCCGCAGCGCGCCTTCCATCACCCGGTGGAACACCGGCGCAGACACCAGGCCGCCGTAATACACCTTGCCCTGCGGATCGTTGATCACGATGACCGTGGCAAAGCGCGGCCGGGTGGCCGGCACCAGGCCGGCGAACAGCGCGTTGTAGTGCCCGCGCTCGTAGCCGCCAGCGCCGTTCTTGCGCGCGGTACCGGTCTTGCCGGCCACGTGATACCCCAGGATCGCCGCACCCTTCGCGCCGCCCTGGGTGACCACGGTTTCCATCATGTCGATGACCTGGCGCGCCACTTCCGGCGTCACCACCTGGCGTGTTTCGTTGTGCTGGCCGCGCACGAAGGTGGGCGGGGTCAGCTTGCCGCCATTGCCCAACGTCGCGTACGCCTGCGCAATCTGCAGCGGCGTCACCGACAGGCCGTAACCGTAGGACATGGTGGTCTTGGACGGGCCACTCCACTTCTGCGGCTGCAGCACCATGCCGGACGATTCGCCCGGAAATCCGCTCTGCGGCGCGCTGCCGTAACCGAAGTTGCGGATCGACTGGTAGAACGTCTGGTCCGGCACCTTGGCCGCGATCTTCGCCGCGCCGATGTTGGAACTGCGGGTGATCACGCCGGTGACGTTGAGCACGCCGTTGTTGCGCGGCACGTCGCGGATGGTGAAGCGCCCCACGGCCATGTAGCCGGGGTTGGTATCGATGATGGTGTCCTTGGTCACCACGCCGGCAGTCAGCGCGGTGGCCACGGTCAGCGGCTTCATCGTCGAGCCCGGCTCCACCAGGTCGGTGACCGCGCGGTTGCGGCGCGCCGACGGGTTGATGCCGGTGACCGAATTCGGGTTGTAGGTGGGCAGGTTGACCATGGCCAGCACTTCGCCGGTGGCCACGTCCATCACCACCATCGAGCCGCCAGCGGCCTTGTTTTCGACCAGCGCGTTGCGCAGCTCCTTGTAGGCCAGGAACTGGATGCGGCGGTCGATGCTCAGCGTCAGGTCTTTGCCCGGCTGCGCCGGACGCACCAGGTCCACGCTCTCGACAATGGCGCCGCGGGCATCGCGCACCACCTTCTTGGAGCCCGGCTTGCCGCGCAGCCATTCGTCGAAGGCCAGCTCCAGGCCTTCCTGGCCGCGGTCGTCGATATTGGTGAAGCCCAGCACGTGGGCCATCGCTTCGCCTTGCGGATAGAAGCGGCGGAACTCGCGCTGCGAAAACACGCCCGGGATCTTCAGATCCACGATCGCATGCGCCTTGTCCGGGTTGATCCGGCGCTTGAGGTACATGAATTCCTTGCCGGCTTTTTGCGCCAGCTTGGCGTTCAACTCGTCCAGCGGCTGCCCGAGCGCGGTGGCCAGCTCCGGGATGCGGTCCGGGTTACGCAGCAATTCCTGCGGATTGACCCAGATCGATTCCACCGGCGTGGACACCGCCAGCGGCTCGCCGTTGCGGTCGGTGATCATGCCGCGCGAGGTGGCGATCGGCAGCTCGCGCAGATAGCGGGCCTCGCCCTGGCGCTGGTAGAAATCGCGATTGACCAGCTGCACGTAGGCCGCGCGGCCGATCAGCGTCACCGAGCACAGACCCAGCGCCACGCCGACCAGGGTCAGGCGGCCGCGCAGGTTGAAGTTGCTACGGGGGCGGTTGCGGCCGGCTTTCATGGCGCACATCCCTGTGCGCGGCTTGCCAGTGCGAAACGGCTGTCGTGCCAGCTTGTCATGGGCGGATCACCACGATGTCGCTGGTCTCCGGGAACTTCATCCCGATGCGCTCACGCGAGACCTGATCCACACGATTGCTTTCCGCCCACGTGGCCTGCTCCAGCTGCAGCCGGCCGAATTCGATATTCAATTCATCGCGGCTGTGTTCGAGCTTGGACAACTGCACGAACAACTTGCGATGCATGTGGCGCATGTACACCACACCGATCGCCGAGGCGATGCTGCAGGCGAGCAGCACGATGAGCAGCAGGCGGCTCATGGGGCGTCTCCGTTGGGAGACGTCGGGAATCGGGAATCGGGAGTGGGGAATCGAGAAGCAGCGGCGCCGTGACCTTTGCCCATTCCCGATTCCCGATTCTCCATTCCCAGCTTTTCAGCCACCCGCAGCACCGCACTGCGGGCGCGCGGGTTGACGGCCAGCTCGCTGTCGTCGGCCTTGATCGCGCCGCTGACCAGTTGCAGGGTCGGCACGAACGGCTGCGCTTCGGGCAGACGGCGGTTGCTTGGCGGGGCCTTGGCGTAGCGGGCCATGAACTGCTTGACGATGCGGTCTTCCAGCGAATGGAAGCTGATCACCGCCAGGCGGCCACCCGGCTTGAGCGCGCCCAGGGCAGCGTCCAGCCCGGCTTCCAGGTCGGCCAGCTCGCGGTTGATATGGATGCGGATCGCCTGAAAGCTGCGCGTGGCCGGATGAGTCTTGCTGTCGCCGCGCGGCATCACCGAGGCAATCAGGTCGGCCAGTTGCGCGGTGCGCAGCAACGGCTGTTCGCCACGGCGCGCCACGATCGCCCGCGCGATGCGCCGGCTCTGGCGTTCTTCGCCGTAGGTCCACAACACATCGGCAATCTCGCGGTCGGTTGCCTGCGCCAGCCAGCCGGCGGCGCTCTGCCCGCTATCGGGGTCCATACGCATGTCCAGCGGGCCGTCCTTGCCGAAACTGAAACCGCGCCCGGCCACGTCCAGTTGCGGCGAAGACACGCCCAGGTCCAGCAGGATGCCGTCGACGGTTGCCGCGGCGACCACCTGGCCGAGCCCGGCGAAACTGCCGCGATGGATGGACACGCGCGCATCGCCACCGAACGTGTGTTCGGCCACGGCAATCGCTTCGGGGTCCTTGTCTATCACCAGCAGTCGACCTCCCGGGCCAAGGTGTTCCAGCACGCCGCGTGCGTGTCCGCCACGCCCGAACGTGCCATCGAGATAGGTTCCGTTTTCGGTCACCTGCAGGCCTTCGAGAACCTGGGTGTACAGCACCGGCACGTGGGCCGCCGGCGGCTGCGACACCGGGTGACCGGGCTGCGCTTCACCGCGCATCCGGGCACCCCGGCTCACAACCTGAGATCGAGCAATTCATCGCCCAGATCCCCGTCAGACAATGTCTGCTGGATCAGTGCGCGATGTGCCTGCTCGCTCCAGAGTTCGAACTTGTCGCCCGTGCCCAACAGCACGGCCTTCTTTTCAATGCCGACCGCATTGCGGTGGCTGGCGGGGATGCTCAAACGGCCATTGGCGTCGAGCTCCAGCACCGCCGAAGAACCCACCAGCTTCTGCTGCAGCGTGCGCACCACCCGCTGGGTATTGGGCTTGGACATCACATCGTCACGCACCCGCTCCCACTCCTTTTCTGCATACAGCCACAGGCATCCGGCTTCGAACGGGTTGTAGGTGAGCACCAGGCGATTGCCGCTCACGCGCGCAACCAGGTCGCGATATGCGGTTGGCACCGCCATACGCCCCTTGTCGTCCACCGTGATGGCCGTCTCGCCCTGAAACACCGAATGCAACCTCGAAAATCCGCCTGGGGGATCATTGAACCACGAAAAACCACAAAAAGCCTGGTTTTCCCTCCGTTGCCCACCTTAGCAGTGCGTCAAAGGTTGTCAACAGTTTTCAAAGGCGCAAATCGCTAGTCACATCAATGAGTTGCAGCACTCTTTAGAGACTTGTTCAAAGCTTATCCACAAGTTGCTGTTTCGTCTCAGATTTTGAGATTGAACAAAAATTCAGGGGCGTGAAGGCCATGTAAACCCGACCACTGTCTCACTTCACACTGCGCCAGCTGCAGACCTCAACTGCGCAAACGGGCGACAATAGAAGGTATGTGCCTGGTCGCTCTTGCCTGGAAAACCCACCCACGCTGGCGCCTGCTGCTGGCCGGCAACCGCGATGAGTTCCACGAGCGCCCCACCGCGCCACTGGCGCAATGGGCGGCGCCGGCCGAGCGCGTGCTGGCCGGCCGCGACCTGCGCTCCGGCGGCAGTTGGGTAGGCCTGGGGCTGGACGGCCGCGCCGCCGTTGTGACCAACGTGCGCGACCCGCTGGCCACCGCCTCCGGCCGCTCGCGCGGCCACCTGATTGCCGACTACCTCTCCGGCAGCGCGGACGCGGCCACCTACGCGCGCGAACTGGCGGCTGCCGGGCAGGAGTTCCCGCCCTTCAATCTGCTGCTGTGCGACGCCGAGCGCTGCGAGCACCTCAGCAACCATCCAGCGCTGGCACGCGTCCTCGCCCCGGGAATCCACGGCATGTCCAACGGCCCGCTGGATGCGCACTGGCCCAAGACCACCGTGCTGACCCAAGCACTGGCCGCCTGGTGCGACAGCGGCAGCGACGACCTGCAGCCGTTGTGGACGGCCCTGGCCAACCCCGCTACCGCCGCAGATGCCGACCTCCCGCACACCGGCGTGGACCGCGCCACCGAACGCCTGCTCTCGGCGGCCTTCATCCGCGGCGCCAACTACGGCACCCGCGCCAGCACCATCGTGGCGGCGGACCACCACGGCCACGGTTTTATCCACGAGCGCCGCTTCGGCCCGGATGGTGTCTTTCAGGGCGAGACACGACTGGACGTCGCCGGCATGCATTGACAATGCGCATTCATGCGCATAGCGTGCGCATGAATGACGGGATGCCAATCATGAGCCGTTACTACGACACTTCCGCGCAAAAAAAGCCGCTGAACCTGACCATCAACTCGGACTTGGCCGCGCAGGCACGGGCGATGACCGGCAACCTGTCGGCAAAGGTCGAAGAACTGCTGGCCGACTACGTGACAAAAGAGCGCGACAGCCACAGCGCCAGGGCGATGGAGCTGCAACGCGCCGCAAGCGAATGGAAGACCTTCACCGACGCGCACGGCTCCTTCGCCGACGAGTTCTCCACGCTATGACCGACCAGTTCGATGTCTACGCGAACGTCGGCCAGAACAAGAACATCCCGTACGTGGTGGTCGTCCAGTCAAAGATCTTCGACGCCTCACCTCGCCGCGTCGTCGTGCCCCTGGTCCGAAAGTCCACCCACTCCCCGACCCCATCCCGCTTCAACCCGGAACTCACGGTGTCCGGCCACAGCGTCATCCTGCAACCCCTGGAAATGACCTCGGTGCCGCTGGCGGCGCTCAGCAAACCTGCCGGCTCCCTGAAAGACCAAGGCCAAACCATCATCGACGCCCTGGACGAACTGTTCACCCGCTCATTCGGCTAAGCGCCAAACACGGCCGCAGGGGAACACCAACGCGTCGTCGGCCGCGAGGGCGAAGCCCAAGCCACGTAACGATGACCGCAGCAACCAGATCGCATTGATCGCAGCCAAGGCAAAGCGCCCAGCAGTGCACCCAAGTGCAAGCCCCCTTGAGTCAAGGGGGCGCGGCGATAGCCGCGGGGTTCTGGCGTGCCCGGAGCGGGACCCGCGTTTTGTACTGCCGCAGGCGGTACGAAGCGTGGGCGCCTTGAGCTTTGGGCGATGCCCAAAGCAAGGCGGCGGAGCCGGCCGATAAGCCGGGTTCTGTCGTGGACAGTCATTCGTCTAGGCGCTACGTCACCGCAGCGCTCAAGCAACCTACCCGGATCCAGCGCGGGCCACGCCAATGGATCCCTATTTGGTCTTGCTCCAGGTGGGGTTTGCCGTGCCGGTCCGTTACCGGACTCGCGGTGCGCTCTTACCGCACCATTTCACCCTTACCGGCTCCCCGAAGGGAACGTAGGCGGTATCTTTCTGTTGCACTTTCCGTCGGCTTGCGCCGCCCAGGCGTTACCTGGCACCTTGCCCTATGGAGCCCGGACTTTCCTCGGCACTCTTGCGAGTGACGCGACTGTCTGGCCGACTCCGCCGGGGCGCATTCTACGCTATCGCTGCCGTGCAGAACGGCGCGGCAAGTTGCCTGGCCGATGCAGGGAGCGCGACTGCGCGCAATCAGGGCTTGACCGAGGACGCTCCATCGCGCGCAAGCGCGCTCCTGGGACAACGACATCAGCCGCCATACAACGCCTTACGCGGCGCGCCGGTCAGCTCGGCGGCCAGCTTGGCGGCGGTGGATGGTGGCAGGTATTCGGCAAGCTTGGCGTAGACGCGGCGGCCTTCGGCAAGCTGGCCGTCGGCGGCATCGGCGGCGCCCTGCACCATCACCACGAACTCGCCCTTGCGCTGGTTGTCGTCGGCTTCGACCTGGGCCTGCAGGTCGGCCAGGCTGCCATCGAGCACGGTTTCGAACAGCTTGGTCAGCTCGCGGGCGATCACCGCGGGGCGGTCGTCGCCGAAGGCACTGCGCAGGTCGGCCAGCGATTCGACGATGCGGTGCGAGGATTCGTAGAACACCAGCGTGCGCGTCTCGCCGGCCAGGCGTGACAGCCGCTCGCGGCGCGCAGCGGATTTGGCCGGCAGGAAGCCTTCAAAGCCGAACCGGTCGCTCGGCAAGCCGGCAACGCTGAGCGCGGCGATGGCGGCGCAGGCGCCCGGTACCGGGCTGACCCGGATGCCGGCCTCACGGGCGGCACGCACCAGCTTGAAGCCCGGGTCGCTGACCAGCGGGGTGCCGGCGTCGCTGACGATGGCCAGCGATTCGCCCTCGCGCAGGCGGGTCACGATGCGCTCGGACATGGCTTCTTCGTTGTGGTCGTGCAGGGCCAGCAGCGGGCGGTCGATGCCGAAATGGCTCAACAACTGGCGGGTATGGCGGGTGTCTTCGGCACAGATGGCAGCCACACTGCGCAGCGTCTCCTGGCCGCGCGGCGACAGGTCGGCCAGGTTGCCGATCGGCGTGGCGACCACGTGCAGGGTTCCGGAGGACGTCATCAGCGGCATTCTCAAGGGCAAAGAGTAGAATCGTAGCGTTTTTAACGGTCCGCCCTGGCGGCCCCTGTCCAATGGATCTGAAATGAACAAGCGTGTTGCAAGGATCTCCGCCCTCTCGCTGATGGTCATGCTGGCCGCCGGTTGCGCGACCAGCAGCGTCACCCAGACCGCTTCGCCGACACAGAGCGCGGCGCTGGCGCTGTTGGACCAGGGCAAGCCGCGCGAGGCCGCGCAGCAGCTGGAAGCCGAGGCAGCCAGCGCCAGCGGTGCGCAGCGCAGCCGCCTGCTGGCTGCGGCGGCGTTCGGTTGGCACGATGCCGGCGACGATGCACGCGCCCGTACCTTGCTGGCCCAGGTCACCGCGCGCCACCTCACCGGCGAGGACCGCGCGCGTTTTGACCTGCTCACCGGCGAGCTGGCGGTGATCGACAAGCAGGCCGCGCAGGCACTGCAGGCCTTGGGCGACAGCCCGCAGGGGCTGACCCAGCCGCTGCAGACACGCTGGCTGGTGGCACGCGCAGCCGCGCTGGAAGCCACCGGCGACCTGTTCGGTGCCGCGGCCGACCGCGCCCGCGCCGACGCCAGCCTGACCGGCACACCGCGCAGCGAGAACCAGCGCGCCATCGTGCGCCTGCTTGCCGCGCTCGACGACGCCACGCTCAAAGGCCGCACCGCCGCGCTGCCGGCGGGCGACCCGCTGTACAACTTCGCCGGCCGCGCGCTGATCAGCCGTGGCCTGCCGCTGCCGCGTGCCTTCGAACGTGACGCGCAGTGGGGCTTCGACACCAGCAAGCGCCCGCCGGCCGAACGCGACGGCTACCGCCCGCCGGTGAAGCTGGGCGTGCTGCTGCCGCTCAGCGGCAACCTGGCCACCGCCTCGGCGCCGGTACGCGACGGCCTGCTGGCCGGCTATTACGCCGAGACCCGCCGCCGCCCGGAACTGCGCTTCTTCGACACCGCCGGCACCGCCGCCGGCGCCAATGCCGCCTACGACAAGGCCGTGGGTGCGGGCGTGGATTACGTGGTCGGCCCGCTGGGCCGCGACGAGGTCAGCGCGCTGTTTGCGCGCGGCCAGCTCGCGGTGCCGGTGCTGGCGCTCAACCGTCCCACCGACAACAAGGCCCCGCCCAGCGGCAGCGCCGGGTTCTCGCTGGCGCCGGAAGACGACGGCATCATGGCTGCCGAATATCTGCTCTCGCGCGAACGCCGCAATGTGCTGATCGTCGGCACCAGCGACGACAACGGCAAGCGCACCATCAAGGCCTTCCGCGACCGCTTCAGCGAACGCGGCGGCACCATCGCCGGCAGCATCAGCGTGGCCGATGTGCCGGGCGACATCGGCGCGCAGTTGCGCAATTACGGCACCGCCGATGCGGTGTTCCTGGCGGTGCGCGGCAACACCGCGCGCGCGTTGGCGCCGCAGTTGGCATTGAGCGGGTTCGCCGGCAAGTCGCGCGTTGGCACCTCGCAGCTGGTGGCCGGCACCGGCAAGGTGGAAGACGACCTGGCGCTGGATGGCATCGTCTACCCCAGCGAGACCTGGACCGCCCTGGGCGTGTCCGGCCTGCCGGCAGCCAGCCAGGTCGCCAGCACCCTGCCCAGCGCGCGCGGCCCGGCGGCACGCCTGTTCGCGTTCGGCTACGACGCCTGGAAGATCAGCGCGTACCTGGAAAAGCTCGCCACCGGCAGCGACGGCGGCCTGCGCGGCGCGACCGGCACCCTGCATCTGGATGGGTTCGGCAATGTGCTGCGTACGCCGGCATGGTCCACCTTCAACGGTGGCCGGCCGGTCCCGATCGCCGACGGCCGCTGAGCCCATGCCGGCGGCCCGCCAGCAGCGTGGTGCAGCGGTGGAAGCCGCCGCACGCGCGCAGCTGGAACAGGCCGGGCTGCGGCTGGTGGCGGGCAACGCCAATTACCGCGGCGGTGAACTCGATCTGGTGATGCGCGACGGCCCGATGCTGGTGTTCGTGGAAGTGCGCTACCGCCGCGACGCACGCTTCGGTGGCGGCGCGGCATCGGTGGATTTCCGTAAACGCCGCAAGCTGGTACTGGCCGCGCAACTGTTCCTTGCCGCCCACCCGGCGCTCGCGGCGCTGCCGTGCCGGTTCGATGTGGTCGAGGCCAGCGGCGAGCCGCCGCTGCTGCACTGGATCCGCGACGCATTCCGTCTCGACGACTGCTGAGCAACGAGCCCATTCGATGCCAACCATCATGACCCACGCCGCGGTGCCGCTGGCGCTCTGGTGTGCCAGCGAGCGCGGACGCATCAGCCCGCGCCTGCTTGCCGCCGGCGTGGTGGCCGCAATGCTGCCCGATGCGGACGTAGCCGCCTTTGCACTGCACATCCCGTATGCCGATGCGTTCGGCCACCGCGGCGCCAGTCACTCGCTGCTGTTTGCCGTATTGATGGCCGCGCTGGGCGCCGGCGCGCATCGCCTGCTTCGCGCCGATGCACTGCAGGCAGCGGTGTTTCTGTTGATCTGCACCGCTTCGCATCCGCTGCTGGATGCAATGACCTCCGGCGGCCTGGGCGTGGCGCTGGCCTGGCCGTGGAGCGATGTGCGCTGGTTTGCGCCGTGGCGGCCAATCCGGGTCTCGCCGTTTGCCGGCAATTTCTTCAATGCGCGTGGCCTCACCGTGCTGCTCTCCGAGCTGCGCTGGGTGTGGTTGCCGCTCACCGTCGCGGCGCTTGGGTGGCGATGCCTCCAACGCGCGAGACCACAGGATCACGCGTTATGACTGATGGACTTCCCACCGCGCTGGCCGACCTGCTGGCCGCACGGCTTGGACCGGAAGGCTGGCTGACCGGCGCAGACGCGCGGCGCCGCTATGGCGAGGACGATTCGCGGCGTTGGGCATTGCCGGGTGCGGTGGCGCTGCCGCGCGACACCGACGAGGTGGTGGCGATCGTGCAGGCGTGCCGCGCGCATGGCGTGCCAATCGTGGCGCGCGGCGCGGGCACCGGCACCACCGGCGCGGCGGTGCCGTTTTCTGGCGGCGTGGTGGTGTCGATGGCGCGCATGAACCGCATCCTGGCGTTGCGCCCGGCCGACCGCTGTGCGGTGGTGCAACCGGGCGTGCTCAATGGCGATTTGCAGCAGGCCTTGCAGCCGCATGGCCTGTTCTGGCCACCGGATCCATCGAGCGCGGAGATCTGCAGCGTGGGCGGCAACCTGTCGACCAATGCCGGCGGCCCGCGTGCGGTGAAATACGGCGCCACCCGCGACAACGTGCTCGGCCTGGTTGCGGTGACCGGCACCGGTGATGTCATTCACTGCGGCGGCGCGTACACCAAAAATTCCACCGGCTACGACCTCACCCACTTGCTGGTCGGCAGCGAAGGCACGCTGGCGATCATCGTCGAAGCCACCTTGAAGCTGACCCCGCGCGCCGTGGCACAAGCCGGCGTGCGTGCGCTGTACCGCGATGCCGCCAGCGCGGCGGCGGCGGTGTCGCGCATCATGGCGCAACCCACCACGCCGACGATGCTGGAATTCATGGATGCCAGCGCGATTGCACTGCTGCGCCGCAATTGCAGCGACGTGCCCGATGCCGGCGCGATGCTGTTGATCGAAGCCGATGGCGATCACGATACCCTGCCCTACGCATTGCAGGCCCTGCATGACGCGGCTGATGGCGATGGCGTCCTCAGCCTGGACATCGCCGCCGATGGCAGCGCGCGCGACAAGCTGTGGGCGGCACGGCGTGCGTTGTCGCCGGCATTGCGCACCATCAAGCCGGGCAAGATCAACGAGGACGTGGTGGTCCCGGTGTCGCGCATTCCTGAGCTTGTCGCTGGTGTGGAAGCACTGGCGGTGGAGTTCGCGGTACCGATCGTCGCCTTCGGTCATGCCGGCAATGGCAACCTGCACGTCAACATCATGTATGACCCGGACGACGCCGATGAAACGGCGCGCGCGCAGGCGGCACTGCCGCGCGTGTTTGCGCTGGTGTTGGCACTGGAAGGCACGCTCTCCGGCGAACACGGCATCGGTGTGGCCAAGCGCGATTTCATGACCCAGGCCTTCAGCGCACCCACCCTCGCGGCCATGCGCGCGATCAAGGCCGCGCTGGATCCGGATGGGATTTTGAATCCGGGCAAGGTGCTGCCGCCGGCGCCGTGATGCAGCGGTAGAGGTGCGCGGAATAATGGATGCGGTGCTGGCCAGCGGCGAATGCGGCACGGAAGAAAGCCGGCAGCTGAAAACCGCAAACGCGCGCTGCCGGGTGCTGCTGCGTTTTCGTTCGCTGCGTGGGCGGCGCAGTAGTGGCTCGTTGCTCAGCGTGTGAGTGATGCAACCAAGTGCCGGTGGCGTGCGAATGAGCCCGTCTGTTTATTTCGAAATAGCATCGATCCGTACTCACGCCTGCGCGGCAACAAAGCAGTCGCCATGACACGACCCGCCCCCAGGTAGGAGCGCCCTCGGGCGCGAGCGCTTTCTCGATAAAACCTAGCAGCGCCCACGCTTGATTTCGAACAACCCTAGAACCCCGCCATCCGCAAGCGCTGGGCACCTAGAGCAGCTATCAAAAACGACTGCGCAGCCGTAATGAGATAGCGCCCTCAAGTACCGCAACGCAATACTCAGCGCCCGCCACCGATAAATCGCAAGCCCACGCCCGGTTCGGTGACGATGTAATGCGGCGCCGCCGCATCATCGTGCAGCTTCTGGCGCAGCTTGCCGACCAGGATGCGCAGGTAATGCGTGTCTTCTTCATGGGTGGGGCCCCACACCTCGCGCAGCAACTGCGGCTGCGTCACCACGCGGCCTGCGTGCTTGAACAGCAGCGCGAGCAGCGCGTATTCCTTGCGGCTAAGCGGCACTGCTTCGCCATCGAGCGTGACTTCGCGCAGGCCCAGGTGGATATGCAGGCGGCCATCGTCGAACACGCTTTCTTCCACCGTGTTGCCGGCGCCGGCCTGACGCAGCAGCGCGCGGATGCGGGCCATCAGCTCCTGCACGCCGAAGGGCTTGGTGACGTAGTCGTTGGCGCCGGCGTCGAGTGCGGCGACCTTCTCGGTTTCGCCGGCGCGCACGGTGAGCATGATCACCGGCACGCTGGACCACTGGCGGATCTCGCGCAGCACCTCGTGGCCGTCGCGATCAGGCAGGCCGATGTCCAGCACCACCAGCTCGGCGCCCTGCCCGGCCAGCGTGGCCAGGCCTTCTTCGGCGGTGCCAGCCTGCAGCACGCGGTACCCCTGCGCACGCAGGCTGATGTCGAGAAACCGGCGGATCTGCGGCTCGTCGTCGATGATGAGCACGCGCGCGGGGGGAATGGCAGTCGGGTCAGTCGGCATCGGGGCGAGGTGGCGCGGCAGGAACGAGCAGCGGCAGCGTAATGCGGATCGTGGTGCCGTGACCATGCGGGCCGGCCAGCGCCTCCACGCTGCCGCCATGCGCACCGATCATACCCTGGCAGATGGTCAGACCCAGGCCGGTGCCGTGGCGGCCGCGATCGCCGCGCTCCACGCTGTAGAACATGTCGAAGATACGCGCGCGCTCGTCTTCGGGAATGCCCGGGCCCTGGTCGCCGATCTCGATCTGCAAGGCGCCGCTCTGCAGCCGGGCCTGCACCGTCACCGCCACGCCTGGCGGCGAGAATTTCGCTGCGTTTTCCAGCACGTTGAAGATGGCCTGCTCCACCAGCGCCGGATGCACCCAGATCGCCGGCAGCTCCGGCGCCAGGTCCAGCTGCAGGCGCACCTGCGGCTGGTAGCGCTGCAGCCGCCGCGTGGCCGAGCCGATCAACTCGTCCACGCCGATCCAGTCGCGCTTCAAGGTCAGCCCGGTATGGCCGAGCCGGGTCATGTCGAGCAGATTCTGGATGTAGCGGTCCAGCCGCTCGCCTTCGAGCTGGATGGTCTCCAGCAGGCTGCGGCGGTCGGTGGCGTCCATCGCCTCGCCATATTCGGCCAGGCTGCTGGCTGAGCCGATCATCGAGGCCAGCGGCGAGCGCAAATCGTGCGAGACCGATGACAACAACGCCGAGCGCAGCCGTTCGGTTTCGCCGCTGACGCGGGCGCCTTCCAGATCGGCAACCAAACGCGTGCGCAGTGCGGCCTGGCCAATGTCTTCCACCATCGCCTCGGCCAGGCGGCGCTGCTCCAGGCCCGGCCGCTGCCGCTGCAGCTGCTGGCGGAAGCGCAACGCCGCCACGCCCAGCGTGCCGCGCTCATGCCGCACCGGCAGGCACCACCACTGCGCGCCGGCCAGGGTGTCGGTGAAGCGGCCGGCCGGCTGGCCGTGGCGCTGGGTCCAGTCGGCGGCGTTGCGGTCCAGTGCACTGAAACTGGTGGACGCTTCGCTCTCGCGCTGTTCCAGCCGCAGCCAGACCTCTGCATCGAGCGCGCTGGCCAGCGCACGCCGGCCGGCCTCCAGCACCTGGCCCAGATCGGCCGCAGTGCTGAGCTGGCGGGCCAGCGCCTGCAGTGCGTTGGCGTGCGCGTTGGCCGCGCGCAGGGCCAGCACCTGGCTGCGCAGGCGCGAGGCCAGGCGCCCGGCCACCAGCGCGGCGATCAGGAACAGGCACACCGTCACCACGCCCTGGCGCGCACTGATGTGCAAGGTGAAACGCGGTTCGATGAAGAAGAAGTTGTAGGCGACAAAACTCAGCAGTGCGGCGATCACCGCCGCGGCCATGCGCGTGCGCGAGGCCACCAGCACCACCGCAACGATGAACACCATCGACAGGTCATCGATGTCGGTCCAGCGCTGGATCACCCAGGCAACCGCCACCGCGGCGGCAGCAGCGATCGCGGCGTAAGCCAGGTCGTAACGCTGCAGCCACTGGCCTGGATTACGCCAGCGCTGGCGCGCGCGGGCGCGCGCATCGCCCGAGCTGACGATGACCAGTTCGTAATGTGCGCCGCGCTGTAGCAGTTGCTGGGTCAGCGTGCGGTTGAACATGCGTGCCAGCGGGCGCTCGCGAGTGCGGCCCAACACCAATGTGGAGACGCCGTTTTGCGAGGCGAAATCCAGCAAGGCATCGGCCACGTTGGCGCCATGCAGCAGCGCCGTGTCGCCGCCGAGCCGGCGCGTCAACGCGAACGCGCGGTCGATCTCCAGTTGCCAGGCGGCATCGGCCACGGTGCGTGTCTGCACCGTCACCACAGTCCATGGCGCGTCGCGGCGTTCCGACAGCCGCCGCGCCACCCGTACCAGATAATCCGAGCTGCCGCGCCCGTCGATTGCCACCACCACATGCCGCCGCAACGCCGCCGTGCCCGGCAGACCGCGCGCGGCCTGGGTGTCGCGCAGATCGCTGTCCACGCGGTCGGCGGCGGTCTGCATCGCCAGCTCGCGCAACGCGGTGAGGTTGGAGGGCGAGAAGAATGCCTGCAACGCCTGGCTGGCTTGCTCGGGCAGATACACCTTGCCCTGCTGCAGCCGCTCGATCAGCTCGCGCGGTGGCAGGTCGACCAGCACGATGTCGCGCAGGCGGTCGAATACCGCATCGGGCACGGTTTCGGACACGCGCACGCCGGTGATGCGCAGCACGATGTCGTTGAGGCTTTCCAGGTGCTGGATATTGACGGTGGTGTAGACGTCGATGCCGGCGTCCAGCAACTCCACGATGTCCTGCCAGCGGCGCTCGTGGCGGCTGCCGGGCACGTTGCGATGTGCCAACTCGTCGATCAACGCCAGCTGCGGCTTGCGCGCCAGCAGCGCATCCAGCGCCAGTTCCTCCAGCGCATGCCCCTGGTAGCTCACCTGCGCGCGCGGCAGCAGCGGCACGCCATCGAGCAATGCGGCGGTCTCGCTGCGGCCGTGCGTTTCCACCACCCCGGCCACCACATCCACGCCCTGGCGCAGCCGCTCGCGCGCGCGCGACAGCATGGCGTAGGTCTTGCCCACGCCCGGCGCTGCGCCCAGGAACACGGTCAGCCGACCGCCGTGTTCGCGCTGCAGTTCGCCGATGAGGGCATCGGCGTGTTGGGTACGGGCGTCAGACATTCGGGAATCGGGAATCGGGAATCGGGAATCGGGAATCGAAGAGCCTACCCTGGCTTGGTGTACTAGCGCTGTTGCTCTACGCCATTCCCCGTTCCCGGCGCTCCATGTCCGGCGCGATCAAGCGCCAGATTCAGCGCAAGCACATTGATTCGGGGCTGCCCAAGCAAGCCGAACTGCGGCTGCTCGGTGGCGGCCTGCAACAGCGCGGCCACGCGTTGCTTCGGCCAACCACGGGCGGCGGCGACGCGGCGCAGTTGCACCTGCGCACCGGCCGGGCTCAGGTGCGGGTCCAGGCCGCTGCCGGACTGGGTGAGCAGCTCGCCGGGAACTGCGTCCGGCGCGATGCCATCGCGCTGTGCAACTTCCGCACGTGCGGTGGCGATCCGCGCCAGCAGCTCTGGATTGGAGCGCGCCTGGTTGCTGCCAGCCGCAGCGGTGGGGTCGTACTTGGCGGCGGATGGACGCGGCTGAAAGTAGCGCGCATCGGCAAACGGCTGCGCCACCAGCGACGAGCCGATGACCTGGCCATCCACCCGCAGCAGCGACCCATGCGCCTGGTCCGGCATCAACGCGCCGGTGATGCCGGTGGCCACCAGCGAATAGCCCAGGCCCAGCCCGAGCAGCACGAACAACGCGAGGGCGAAAGATGCGCGCACGGCGCCATCGTCACGCAATGGCAGGGAGTTAGACATGGTCGTGCTCTTGGAAGAAGTGGTCATGACTCAGGCACCCAGCGTGGCGACCAGCGCCAGATCGATCAGTTTGATGGCGGCAAACGGCAGCAACACGCCGCCCAGGCCGTAGATCAGCATGTTCCGGCGCAACAACGCCGTGGCGCTGGAGGGACGGAACCGCACGCCGCGCAGTGCCAGCGGAATCAATGCAGGAATGATCAGCGCATTGAAGATCAGCGCCGCCAGCACCGCATGCCGCGGGCTGGACAGGTGCATCACGTTGAGCGCGGCCATCGAGGGAATGGCCGCTGCGAACAATGCGGGCAGGATCGCGAAATACTTCGACACATCGTTGGCCAGCGAGAACGTGGTCAACGCGCCGCGGGTGATCAGCTGCTGCTTGCCCACTTCGACCACCGCCAGCAACTTGGCCGGATCCGAATCCAGATCGACCATGTTGCCCGCTTCCTTGGCGGCCTGGGTGCCCGAGTTCATCGCCAGGCCCACATCGGCCTGGGCGAGTGCCGGGGCGTCGTTGGTGCCATCGCCCACCATCGCCACCAGGCGACCGCCGGCCTGCTCGGCGCGGATGCGCGCGAGTTTGTCTTCCGGGCGCGCCTGGGCGATGTAGTCGTCCACGCCGGCTTCGGCGGCAATCGCTGCGGCGGTGAGCGGGTTGTCGCCGGTGATCATCACTGTCTTGATGCCCATCGCACGCAACTGCGCGAACTTTTCCTTGATGCCCTGCTTGACCACGTCGCTGAGTTCAACCACGCCGAGCACGTGGCGGCCTTCGGCCACCACCAGCGGGGTGGCGCCGCCGCGTGCCACTTCTTCGATGCGCCCGTTCAACTCCGGCGACACCGTGGCGCCTTGCGCCTGCACATACGCCACGATCGCATCGCCCGCACCCTTGCGGATGTTGCGCCCGGCCAGGTCCACGCCAGACATGCGCGTTTGTGCGGTGAATGCAATGAAATGCGCGTCTTCCGGCTCCACTGACACTGCGCCTTGCTGACGTGCCAATTTGACGATGGATTTGCCTTCCGGTGTCGGGTCGGCGAGCGAGGCCAGCATGGCGGCATCACGCAGCTGTGCACGGTCGATGCCGGCCAACGGATGAAACGCGGTGGCCTGGCGATCGCCGTAGGTGATGGTGCCGGTCTTGTCGAGCAGCAGCACGTCCACGTCGCCAGCCACTTCCACCGCCTTGCCCGACTTGGCCAGCACATTGGCCGACAGCGCGCGGTTCATGCCGGCAATGCCGATCGCCGGCAACAGCCCGCCGATGGTGGTGGGAATCAGGCACACCAGCAACGCGATCAGCAGCAACGGATCCAGCGTGACGCCGACAAAGCCGGCAATCGCCGGCAGCGACGCCACCACGATCAGGAAGGTCAATGTCATCGCCGCCAGCAGCAGCGTCAGCGCAATTTCGTTCGGTGTCTTCTGCCGGTTGGCGCCTTCCACCAGCGCAATCATGCGATCGAGGAAACTCTGCCCCGGCTCGGCGGTGACCTTGAATACGATCTCGTCGGACAGCACGCGCGTGCCGCCGATCACGCCGCTGCGGTCGGTCCCGGCCTCGCGCAGCACCGGCGCGGATTCGCCCGTGACTGCCGCTTCGTTGATGGTGGCCAGGCCGCGCACGATCTCGCCGTCGGCAGGCACAAACTCGCCTTCGGACACCAGCACGAAATCGCCCGGGCGCAATTCGGCCGCCGGCACGCGGGTTTCGCGCCCGCCCAATGCGGTTTCCACGCGCCGCGCCACCAGGTCCTTGCGTGCGCGCCGCAGCGACGCGGCCTGGCCGCGACCGCGCGCCTCGGCGATGGCTTCGGCAAAGTTGCCGAACAGCACGGTGACGAACAGGATCGCCGTCACCGCCCAGCCGAAGCCGGCATTGCCATGCCCGCTGGCGGTGATCACCGCTGCCAGCAAGGTGCCGCCCATCACCACCGCCATCACCGGGCTGCGCAGCAGATGCCGCGGCGTCAACTTCAAAAATGCCGCGCGCATCGCCGCCAGCAGCACCGCGCCATCGAGCAACTTGGCGTCGGCGCGCTCACGCTTTTCAATCACAGGAATCGTAGACATTGCTCGGGAACTCTCAGGACGCCGCCAGGGCGAGGTGTTCGGCGATCGGGCCCAGCACCAGTGCGGGCATGAACTGCAGCACGGTGAGCACCAGCACGATGGCCATCAGGGTCAATGCAAAGGTGGGGGTTTCGATCTGCAGGCTGCCGGACGATTCCGGTGCACGGCGTTTGGTTGCCATGCGCGCAGCCACCATCAGCGGCAGGATCAGCGCCGGATAACGCCCCAGCGCCAGCACCACCGCGCAGCTCAGATTCCACCAGTAGGTGGCATCGCCCAGGCCTTCGAAACCGGAACCGTTGTTGGCGAATGCCGAGGTGTACTCGTAGAACACCTGGCTGATGCCATGGAAACCGGGGTTGGAATTGGCCGTCCACGCCGGCACCGACAACGCCACCGCGGTGAAGCCCAGCACCACCAGCGGCTGCAGCAGAATCAACAGCGCCAGCAATTGCACTTCACGCGCTTCGATCTTGCGGCCGAACAATTCCGGCGTGCGTCCGGTCATCAGGCCGGCCAGGAACACGCTCAACAACAGATACACCACGAACTGCTGCAGCCCGCACCCGATGCCGCCCCAGATGGCGTTGATCAACATGTCCACCAGCGTGACCAGCCCGCTCAACGGGCTGAGCGAATCGTGCATCGCGTTGACCGAGCCGTTGGAGGTCTGCGTGGTCAACGCGGCCCACAACGCCGAGGCGTCGGCACCGATGCGCACTTCCTTGCCTTCCATCAACGCGGGCGATGCGGCGCTGCCCGAATGCGCTTCGGACCACAGCAGCAAGCCGGTGGATGCCACCGACATCAGCAGCATGGTGCCGAACACCAACGCAGTCAGCCGCTTGCGCCCGGTGAGGTAGCCAACCATGAACACCACACTCATCGGCAGTAACACCAGCGCCAGCGTTTCCAGCAGATTGCTCAACGGAGTGGGGTTTTCCAGTGCAACCGAACTGTTGGGGCCATACCAGCCACCGCCATTGGTGCCGAGTTGCTTGACCGCCACCATCGCCGCCACCGGCCCGACCGGAATGGTCTGCGTGGCCATGCCGGCACTGCTGTCCAGCGGCGTCGCCGTCGCTGCACCCTGCAAGGTCGACGGCACGCCCTGCCAGCCCAGCAGCAGCGTCCACAGCAGGCACAGCGGCAACAACACCCGCACGCTTGCGCGGATCACATCGGCCCAGTAGTTGCCCACGTCTGCATCGGGCAACGGCGCGCCTGCCGGTATTGACGGCTGCGTCTCGTGCGTAGCCAAGCTCGCTGTCGCGGCCTGCAACGCGGTGGAGTGCGGGCCGCTTGCCGTTGCCGCAACGTCGTTGGCATTCGCAACCGCCCGCCCGCCAAACAGCGCGCGCAAGGTTGCCACCGCCAGTGCCAGACCCATCATCGGCGTCACCACCTGCAGCCCGACAATGCCGGCCATCTGCGCCAGGTACGACAACTGCGCCTGGCCGGAGTAATGCTGCTGGTTGGTGTTGGTGAGGAACGACACCATCGTGTGCAACGCGGTGTCCCAACGCATGTTGGGAATGGCATCGGGATTGAACGGCAGCCAGGCCTGGGTCATGAACACGCCCCAGGTCAGCACGCCCACCACCAGATTGCTGAGCAGGAACGCGGCGACGTAGCCGCGCCACGACATGCCTTGCTGCGGGCGCGTGCCAAGCGCTGCGTAGAGCGGCCGTTCGATCCAGCCGAACACAGCGTCGCCGCGCATGGGCGCACCGCGCATCACCGCCGCCAGATAGCGACCCAAGGGCCACGCCAGCACGATGGCCAACGCATAGACAAGCAATGTTTCAGTCATTGGAGCGCACTCGCATCAGAAGTCTTCGGGCCGCAGCACCACGTACAACAAGTACGCAGCCGCCACGAACACGGCCACGCCGCACAGCAGGGACAACCAGGCAGGCATGTCGGTTACTCCGTGGGTGCGCAACGCGGCGCAAGCGAGACACCGCCCGCAGGTGCAGGCGGCAGGGACGAACCAACAAGACAAGGCGCTGCCGCACCGGGCGCGCAGCGCCGATGGGGCAGACGGGAAAGAGCGTGCATCGGAATGTCCACGGCGGAACCGCTCCGCCAATGCGCGCAGTCTCGTCCTGTGCTGCGTAAAGTCGCTATGGACCTGGTGGGGCGGCCGCGTAAATTCCGCATAAAGCGCTGAATTGGCTTGTTTGTTCCGGCACTCGGGCCCACTTGGCTTCAGCGCTATTGGCAGGTGCTGGAGTTCCTGCGAGTCCACGCAGGGTTGGTTGCGGGCGGACTGCCCTGGCCGCTTCCGGGACACGCCGTGAATCCGTCCATGGAGCAACTGTGGTGTTGGAGTGGCCACGGCCACTCCGAGGACCGGGCAAGCGCAGACGTGCCGCCTCCAACACCACAGTTGCTACAAGGACGTACTTGCGGCGTGTCCCGCGATGGTGGGCGGGCAAGCGCCCTGCGACGCAACCCCAGTTCGCGCCGTGCAACCAACCCAGACGAAGGGATGAGACACATACACTGAAAAGCAAAACACGGCATGCGCGAAGACAGCATCAGTCACGAGCACATGCATGCACCCCGACACAAATCCTCCGCAACCCAAAGCACCGATCAATCGACAGCCATCTGCCGGCTTATCGTCTTGCGCACGCGAAGCGGCATTTCGCACAGAAGTCCTGCCCACACGCCCAAGCACGCTCCCATCCGACGAGACTCGGCAGCCTCCTGCCACCGAGTCTCTTCAGTATCGAAAACAAGCTCACCGCAGCGGCACATTCAACACCGATGGCGTCGCCACCGGCGACGTAAAGGTCAGCGTGCCGCCGCCGCCGCTGGCATCGGTGTAGCGTGCATCGCGCGTGTCGACCACCAACACCAGGCGCTGCCCGGCCGGGATCTCTGCTGCGGCGGCCTGCAGCGCCCACTCCAGCGTCACCGGCGTGCCGGGCGTTGCGCCGCGCAGCGAATATGGCGCGTGGGTCAGCAGCTGTGCAACGCCCAGTGCATCCATGCGGTACAGATAGGCGAACAGGCTCACCTGCGTCTGGCTGGGCACCACGGTGACCCGCAACGATGGACTGCCGGCCAGTCGGCGCACTCCGCTCGACGGTGCACCCACCCACACCGCCGCACCGGCCCGGTTCACCAGCGGGATGGAGGTGGTCACCGGCAGGCCGATTCCCTGCAACAGCCCACTGGCCAGCACCACGCCAGACTCGGCGAGCGTCGGCACGTCGGTACCAATGCGCGACTGCCAGCCGCTGGCTGTGCCGTTGATCAAGCCGCCCGTGGGGCTGAGCAGCCCGCCCGGCGCGGAGAGCCCGAACCGGGTGGCACCCTGTTGCACCGCCGCCCAGTCCGGGTAGTCCAGCCATTGCCCGGCGCGCGGCGACAGCCGCACCGGCGCTTCGTCGTCCACGCCATTGCGCAGCTGCTTGAGGTGGCGGTCGAACCAGCGCGTGGTCGCCGTGTACACCGCGTTGGGCAGCCCGAGCGCGCCCGGCAATTCGGCGGTGGCATGGTCGCCCTGGCTGAGCAGCAGTTGCTTGGGGCCGCGCAGTTGGTTGTAGAACGCGATGGTCTGGTTGGGTGGAAACAGGCCGTCGTTGAAGGCATTGCCCAGCAGCACCGCGGTGCCGCGCGCATTGAGCGCCGCCACATCGCTCGCGGGGCTACGCGATGCGGCCTGCGGCAGGAAGCCCTGCACCGCGCCGTCGTAATCGCCAGCCGCCACCCTGGCGCCGATCCTGGCCAAGTCCGGCCCCGGCCGGCCGGTCAACGTACCCGCCCCTACCAGCAGGCCCACGCCCTGCTGGCTCACCGTGCGATTTGAGTACAGCGAGGCTTCCAGATCCGCCCACCCGCTGAGCGCGGCCACCGCCTTGATGCGCGGGTCGCGCTCGGCGGCCAGCAGGCTGATGCCCGCACCATAGGAAATACCGGAGGCGCCAATCGCATCGGGATTGGCCGGCGTATGTGCCAGCGCCCAGTCGATCACCGCGCTGACATCTTCCACGGTGTCCGGCCCGGCGATGTCGATCTGCCCGGCCGAATCCCAGAACCCGCGCGAGGTGTAGCTGACCACCACATAGCCATCGCTGGCCAACTGGGTGGCGCGCCCGAGATATTCCAGATTCGGCAGCGACCAGCTGGCCGGCATCACGATCAGCGGAAATGGCCCGCTACCCTGCCCTTGCGGCACCAGCACCAGGGCGCCCATCTGCGCGCCGTCCCAACCCGGAATCCGTTCGTAGGTCTTGCTGAAGGCACCGGCCAGAGCCGACGCCGACGACAGCAACAACGCCATGGCGGCAAGACCGCCCATCCAACGCTTGTCCATCGTGTTCTCCCACGCAAAGCCGGGCCGGGATAGCCCAGCGGCAACTGCCATGCATCCGTGGTTCGGGGGAGAAGGTGGCGAACGTACCAGACGGTACGGTATGGCTCAAGGGCTGGGAATCGGGAATCGGGAATCGGGAATCGGGAGTCGGGAATCGGGAGTCGGGACGAGCCGAGCGCAGGCAGGGCGATTAGATTGTTACTTCAGGATTGGCTGATGCAGCTGCGCCCGAATCCGTCGGATCAATACGTTTGCCGATTCAAAGGCGCTGTAGCACTGCACATTCGAAAATCACGCTCGCTGCGCAACGCGCAATGGCGCCAATCGCATGGTCATGCAGTCGAATGGACCATCAAAGCGAACGCGTAAGACTCACCCTGCGCCTACCCCACCCGCAGAACACAGCGCCAACCGACTCAGCCGACGAAGTGCTGGTAGCCACGTTGCGGCGGTTGCCATGGGTTGCCGCTGGCATCGTGGACCACCACGCCGGGCGCGGCGACGATGCGCCCGATGCGGGTGGCGGCCACTTGTGCGAATTCCAGTGCCTGCCGCACCGCATCGCGATGCTGCACGGCAGCGGTGAAGCACAGTTCGTAATCGTCGCCGCCGCCGAGTTGCCACGCGCTGTACTGCGTGGCTGTGACGCCGGCGGTAGGTGGCATCTGCGGCAAGGCAGCCAGCGCAAGTTCCGCGCCCACGCCGCTGCGTTCGCACAAATGCCCCAGATCGGCCAACAGGCCATCGGACACATCGATGCAGGCATGGGCAAGCCCACGTAGGCGCAGTCCGGCCTGTACGCGTGGCTGCGGGCGCAGCAGGTGCTGTCGCCACTGCTCCTGCACGGCGTCAGTGGCCGGCACCGTCACGTCCAGGTCGCCGGCCTGCCACAGCGACAATGCCGCCGCCGCCTCGCCCAGCGCACCGGTCACCCAGATGTCGTCGCCAACGCGTGCCCCATCGCGGCGCAGCGCCGCGCCCGGTGGCAGGCTGCCGATCGCGGTGACCGCGCACGACAACGGCCCGCGCGTGGTGTCGCCACCGACCAGGGCGATGCCGTGCAGATCGGCCAGCGCAAAAAACCCATCGGCGAACGCATCCACCCACGCGGCATCGTCGTGCGGCAACGACAGCGACAAGGTGCACCAGCGCGGCTGCGCGCCCATCGCGGCCAGATCGGAAAGATTGACCGCCAGCGTCTTCCAGCCGAGGTCCGCGGCGCCTGTTTCCAGCGGGAAATGCACGCCGGCATTGAGCGTATCGGCGGTGATTGCCAACTGCTCGCCGGCCGGCGGCTGCAGCAGCGCCGCATCGTCACCGATGCCCAACGGCACATCGGCCCGCGCAGCAATGCGGGCACGCAGGCGGGCGATCAGATCGAATTCGGGCATGAGGACGGGAATCGGGAGAGGGGAATCGGGAATCGCAAAGGCGCGTCAGGAGATGTCGGAAACGTTGCTCTTCCGATTCTCCATTCCCGACTCCCCATTCCCGCGGCGCCTCACGCGCCGCTGGCGCCCGATTCCATCTTGCGCCACTCCACGGCTGCGCGGTCCAGCACGCCGTTGACATAGGTGTGGCCGTGTTCGGAACCAAAACGCTTGGCGGTTTCGATCGCTTCGTTGATCACCACGCGGTACGGCACGTCCTGGCGATACAACAGCTCGTAGGCGGCCAGGCGCAGCACGGCGCGCTCGATCGCATCGACTTCTTCCACGCCACGGTCCAGGTACGGCGTCAGCGCGGTATCCAGCTCACTGCGGTTGCTGAGCACGCCTTCCACCAGGCTTTCGAAGTAGGCCAGATCGGCCACTTCATGCGCTTGCTCGTGGGCAAACTGCGCGATCACCTGCTTGGCGAACCCACCGGCGATCTGCCAGGCATACACCGCCTGCAAGGCGCGACGGCGTGCGCGCGAGCGCAGCACCGGGTCGATGCCGTCACGACGTCCGTGGCGGGCGTGTCCACCGGGCTTGCTCATGGCAACAGCTCCATCAAATTGACCAGTTCCAGTGCGGCCAGGGCGCATTCTTCGCCCTTGTTGCCGTGGCTGCCGCCGGCACGTGCCTCGGCATCTTCCACGCGCTCGACCGCCAGCACGCCGTTGAGCACCGGCACGCCGGTCTGCAACTGCACGCTCATCAGGCCTTCGGCGCACAGGTCGGCGACGTGTTCGTAATGGCGGGTATCGCCACGGATGACGCAGCCCAGCGCGATGATCGCCGCATGCTGGCCGCCCTGGGCGACGCGGTTGGCGGCCATCGGGATTTCCCAGGCGCCGGGCACGCGCACCACGTCGATGGCGTCTTCGCCGATGCCGTTGCCGGCCAGGCTCTGACGCGCACCGGTCACCAGGGCGTCGGTGATACGGGCATTCCAGCGGCTGGCGATGATCACAAAGCGCGCGGTGGTGGGGCGAAGATCGCCTTCGTAGTGGGTCATGCGGGTCGGCAACTCGAGGGGGCGGGAAGTTTAACAGCAGCCGGGCAATGCGCCCGGTCTGCACGCCACGGCCGGGCCCGCCTGCGCAGGCCTGGCCGTGGCGGCCGCCGGCTCAGGGCGCGGCGGCCACGCGCGAGGCGGCGCCCGGATGGCATTCCAGAAACTCCACCACCTCCAGGCCGAAGCCGGCCAGGCCGACCTGCCGCCGCGGCGTACCCAGCACGCGCAGCTTGCCCAGGCCCAGGTCGGCCAGGATCTGCGCGCCGGCACCGTTGCGGCGCCACTGGCTCACATCCTTGGCGTTGGCGGCCACCTCCGGCTGTTGGCGCAGGCGTGCCAGCAGCGATTCGCTGTCGCGCGGGGCCGACAGCACCACCATCACGCCCTGCCCTTCGGCAGCAATCGCGCGCAGCGCATCGGTGGCGGCCACGCCGAAATCATCGCGCTGCCAGTGCAGCAGATCGGCCAGCGGGTTTTCCACCTGCACGCGGACCAGGGTTGGCGTGGTCGGATCCGGGGTGCCACGCACCAGCGCGAAATGCAGGTCGTGCGCGATGCGGTCGCGGTAGGTCACCAGATGGAACGGCCCGAACTCGGTTTCGATCTCACGTTCATCCACGCGCTCGACGGTGTGTTCGTTGGCCAGCCGGTAGGCGATCAGATCGGCGATCGAGCCCATCTTCAGCCCATGCTCGCGCGCGAACACCTCCAGCTGCGGGCGGCGCGCCATGCTGCCGTCGGGGTTGAGTACTTCCACCAGTACACCGGCCGGTTCCAGCCCGGCCAGCATCGGCAGATCGCTGGCCGCCTCGGTGTGCCCGGCGCGCGTCAGCACGCCACCCGGCTGCGCAATCAGCGGGAAAATGTGCCCCGGCTGGCTGAGATCGTGCGGTTTGGCATCCGGCCGCACCGCGGTGCGCACGGTATGCGCGCGGTCGTAGGCGGAAATCCCGGTGGTGACCCCTTCGGCCGCCTCAATGCTGACGGTGAAGTTGGTATGGAACTGCGCGGTGTTGTTGCGCACCATCGGTGCCAGACCGAGCTGCGTGCAGCGCTCGCGGGTCAGCGACAGGCACACCAGGCCACGTGCGTGGGTGACCATGAAGTTGATGTCCGACGGCTTGACCAACTCGGCCGCCATGATCAGATCGCCTTCGTTTTCGCGGTCTTCGTCATCGACGATCACCACCATGCGGCCGGCGCGCAGCTCTTCGATCAATTCGGGGACAGGCGCAAAATTCATGCCGCACCTCGCGTGCCAAGCAGGCGTTCGACGTAGCGCGCCACCAGGTCGATCTCCAGATTCACCGCCGCGCCCACCGCCGTTTCGGAAAACGCGGTATTGGCCACGGTATGCGGAATCAACGCGACCTCGAACCCGGCATCGTCCACTTCGTTGACGGTGAGGCTGACACCGTCGACGCAGATCGAGCCCTTCTTGGCGACATACCGCAGCACCTGCGGCGGCGCCGCAAAGCGCCAACGTTGCGCGCGTGCATCGCCGTGCACCGATTGCACCTGGCCCAGGCCATCCACATGCCCGCTGACCAGGTGGCCACCCAGCCGATCGGTGGGCCGCATCGCGCGTTCCAGGTTCAACACTGCGCCTTCCTGCAAGCTGCCCAGCGTGGTCAGCGACAGGGTTTCGGTGGACGCATCGGCCTGGAAACTGGCCGCATCGAACGCAATCACGGTCAGGCAGACGCCGTTGACTGCGATGCTTTCGCCGAGCTGCACCGCCTCGAACGGCAGGCTGCCGGTGGCGAAGGTAAAATGTACATCGCCGCCCTGCGGCTGGCGCGCGGCCAGGCGGCCAACGCCTTCAATAATGCCGGTGAACATCAGCACGCTCCTGTGGGCAATGGCCGCAAGGCGCGCGTAGAGCGCTGGACTGGCGTGCGGTAGCACGCTGGATGACGCATGGTGGACATAGCCGTTTCTCGCAAAAAAGTTGAGCGAAAAACGCCGCAAGGCAAACAGGCGCGCGCGCAGCCGCAAGGGCTGCGCGTTGGCCGTCTTCTTTCATCCGGACTATACCGTCGGCCCCGGCATCGCACCGGATCTGCTGACCTTCACCGCCGTGCTCTCAGCGAGAGATCGGCAGCGAAGCGCTCGCGGGCTCACACGCTTGCGCATGCATACCGCCGGTGGGGAATCGCACCCCGCCCTGAAGACGTTCGTAAGTACCGGCGAACCGGCGCGTCAATTCTACAGGGCGGCTTCCGGCGATAGCTGACTGCCAAGACATGCCTGGCAGGACGCTGCGTCATGTCGGGAAATTCCCCATAGCCAGAATCGTGAAGGTTTTGTTAAAGTGCGCGCCGCGGCGGGAGACGTCGCTATTTTCGCCCCGCAACGGGACGAAGACACGGACATCAATTCGGAGAGAAACACCCCATGCGTAACACCCTGATTCTGGCCGCCCTGCTGGCAGCCGCACCGTTTGCCGCCTCGGCCGAAGGCCTGAGCTATTCCTACGTGGAAGGTGGCTGGAACCGTACCGAGATCGGCGTCAACGGCGAATCCGACGACATCGACGGCGGCTACGTTCGCGGGTCCTGGCAGATTGCACAGCCGGTGTATGTGTTCGGCGGCTATGAGCGTGCCAACAAGGACTTCAACCTCGGCGGCGGCTTCGTGCTCGAAGGCACCCTGCAGCAGGCCACCCTGGGTATCGGTTACCGCCAGGAAATGACCGAGCGCGTCGACTTCACCGCCGACATCAGCGTGCTGCGCACCAAGGTCGAATCCGACCTGCGCCTGCGTGGCCGCTCGCTCGACGACTCGTCGGACTCGAGCAACCTCGGCTTCGCCAACCTGGGCCTGCGCGGCAAGCCCTCGCCGCGGACCGAAGCCTGGATCAAGGCCGGCTACATCGACGGCAGCGACGTGGACGAAGGCGAATTCGTCGGCACCCTCGGTGGCCAGGTGAACTTCACCCCCACCTGGGGCCTGGTCGGCGAAGTCCAGTTCATCGACGACGCCAACCAGTACAAGGTCGGCGTGCGCGCGAGCTTCTGATCCAGCGCGCTCAAGATAAAAAAGGCCCCGCATGCGGGGCTTTTTTATGCGGCGTCAAACGCACCGCGCAGCTCTTACGCAGTAGCAACCGGCGCATAGCGCAGTCGCAAATCCTGGCCAATGTGGCGGACATCGAGCAGCTGCAATGCATGCCGCTGCGCCATGGTGTCGATGCCGAGCCCAGCCAGCAGCGGCCGCGCCGTCTCACCCAGCAGCACCGGCGCCATGTAGACCAACAGCTCATCGACCAGGCCGGCCTGCAGCAGTGCCCCACTCAACGTGGCGCCGGCTTCCACGTGCACCTCGTTGATACCGCGCTCGGCCAGCGATGCCAGCACCGCGGCCAGATCGAAGCGACCCGCATGCAACGGCATCGCGGCAAACTCCGCGCCGTCGAACGCCGGCGCCGTGACATCGGCGCCGTGCAGATACAAGGTGGGCGCATCGCCCTGGCGAATGTTGGCGCACGCCAGCGTGCGCAAGCCGGCATCGAGCACCACCCGCAGCGGCGGCACGCACGGCGTGTCCTCGCCCAGCCGCACCGTCATCGATGGGTCATCGGCCAGCACCGTGCCGGCACCGGTCAGGATCACGCCGGCACGTGCGCGCCAGCGCTGCACATCCGCGCGCGCATCGGCGCCGGTGATCCACTTCGATTCGCCGCTGGCCATCGCGGTGCGCCCATCCAGGCTGGCACCGAGTTTGACCCGCACCCAGGGGCGGCCACGCTCCACGCGCGACAGAAAGCCCTGGTTGAGCGCGCGCGCCTGCGCTTCCATCACCCCGCTGTGCACCTGGATCCCTGCATCGCGCAGCAAGGTGAAGCCACCACCATTGACCTGCGGAAACGGGTCCGCCATCGCCGCGACCACGCGTGTGACGCCGGCCGCGATCAAGGCCAGCGCGCACGGCGGCGTGCGCCCGTAATGCGCGCAGGGCTCCAGGGTCACATACGCCGTTGCACCCCGCGCCTGTTCGCCCGCCGCACGCAGCGCGAACACTTCTGCATGCGGGCCGCCAGCACGCTGATGAAACCCCTCGCCCACGCACGCGCCATCGCGCACGATCACGCAGCCCACCATCGGATTGGGACGGGTGGTGTAGGCGCCGCGCTCGGCCAGGCGCAGTGCCTGTGCCATCCAGCGGTGGTCGTCTGCGCTCACGCTCACCGCACTACTGCCGGTTCGATCTGCATCACCACGATCTGCAGTGGTCCCAGCAACAATTCGGCATGCGCCTGCCAGCCCAGGCGCTGGTAGTACGGCACCAGCGCGGGCTGGCAGTACAGATACAACGCCGCCACGCCCAGATGCGCGGCGGCCTGCACGCAATGCGTCACCAGTGCCTCACCGATGCCCTGCCCGCGCGCCTGCGGCTGCACGTACAGCGACGCCAGCCACGGCGACCATTGCCGGATGCGCGCATCGTCGTTCTCCAGCAGGCTCACCGAGCCGAGCCACTGCGTGTCATCCAGTGCCACCCACGTGGTGGGAATCACCCCGTCGCGGTCGTGGCTCTGCAGTTCTTCCAATGCCTGATCAAAATTCCAGTCCGGCAGCAAGGCGCCGAAGGCCTGGAGATGTGCCTGCGCAATGACAGGCAGGAGCTCCGGCGTGTCGGCCACGCAGGCGATGCGCATCACGCTCAACGCTTGCCGGGCTTGCCGGCGCGTTCCAGGGCTGCTTCCAGCAACGGCAGCTGCTCGCTGCCGACCGGGAGTTCGCGTTCGAGCTTTTCGATCTCTTCGCGGAAATCGGCCACGTCCTGAAAACTGCGGTACACCGACGCGAAGCGCACATAGCCGACATGGTCGAGCTTGCGCAGCTCCACCATCACGTATTCGCCTACCCGCAGCGAGCCGACTTCGCGCTCGCCGGACATCCGTAGCTGGTGCACCACCGCACGCACCGCCGCCTCGATCTGTTCTTCGGACACCGGGCGCTTTTGCAGCGCGCGGTCGAAGCTGGTGCGCAACTTGCGCGCATCGAATGCCTCACGCCCGCCATCGCTCTTGACCACCGTCGGCAGCTTCAGCTCGATGGTTTCCAGGGTGCTGAAACGCTCGCCGCACGCTTCGCATTCGCGACGCCGACGGATCGTCGTCCCGTCTTCGGACACGCGCGAATCGATCACGCGGGTGTCATTGTGCTGGCAGAAGGGGCAATGCATCAGACGTCCGGGAATAGGGAGAGGGGAATAGGGAATCGGAACAGCGGGGCTATCGCAGCGTTGCTTTTACCATTCCCGTCTCTCCATTCCCGATTCCCGCATCAGCCATACACCGGATATTTCTTGCACTGCGCGGTCACTGCATCGCGCACCTTGGCCAGCACGGCGTCGTCGGCCGGGGCGTCCAGCACGTCGGCGATCCAGTTGGCCAGGTCCACGCAGTCCTGTTCCTGGTACCCGCGGGTGGTGATGGCCGGGGTGCCCAGGCGCAGGCCCGAGGTGACGAACGGCGAGCGCGGGTCGTTGGGCACCGAGTTCTTGTTGACGGTGATATGCGCCTTGCCGAGCGCGGCTTCCGCGTCCTTGCCCGAGACATCGCGGCCGATCATGTCCACCAGCATCAGGTGGTTCTCGGTGCCGCCGGAGACGATCTTGTAGCCGCGCGCGATCAGCGTGTTCGCCATCGCCTGCGCGTTCTTCACCACCTGCTGCTGGTAGGTCTTGAACTCCGGCTCCAGTGCTTCCTTGAACGCAACCGCCTTGGCCGCGATCACGTGCATCAGCGGGCCACCCTGGATGCCGGGGAACACGATCGACTGCAGCTTCTTGACCAGGTCCTCGCCCGCGCCCTTGGCCAGGATGATGCCGCCACGCGGGCCACGCAGGGTCTTGTGCGTGGTCGAGGTGACCACGTGCGCATGGTCCATCGGGCTGGGGTACACACCGGCGGCCACCAGGCCGGCCACGTGCGCCATGTCCACGAACAGATACGCACCGACGCTGTCGGCAATGGCGCGGAAGCGCGCCCAGTCGATCTTCTGCGAATACGCCGAGAAGCCGGCAATGACCATCTTCGGCTTGTGCTCGGTGGCCAGGCGCTGCACCTCGTCGTAATCGATCAGGCCCTGCTCGTTCACGCCGTACTGCACGGCGTTGAACAGCTTGCCCGAGGCATTGACCTTGGCGCCGTGGGTGAGGTGGCCGCCATGGGCCAGGCTCATGCCCAGGATGGTGTCGCCCGGCTGCAGCAGCGCGAGGTACACCGCCTGGTTGGCCTGCGAGCCACTGTGCGGCTGCACGTTGGCGTAGTCCGCACCGAACACCTGCTTGATGCGGTCAATGGCCAATTGCTCGGCAATGTCGACGAACTCGCAACCGCCGTAGTAGCGCTTGCCCGGGTAGCCTTCGGCGTACTTGTTGGTCAGCTGGCTGCCCTGGGCTTCCATCACCAGCGGGCTGCAGTAGTTCTCGCTGGCGATCAGCTCGACGTGATCCTCCTGGCGGCCGGCTTCAGCGGCAATGGCCTTGGCCAGTTCGGGGTCGTAGGTTTCCAGTCGGACGTCGCGCGAGAACATGCAGAAGCTCCGGGGGGCAGCTGTGGCCAGTAAGACCGCCGATTGTAAGCCTCCGGGGAACGGGTGACCAATCGACCAGACTGGCCTTGCGACGCAGCACACCGGGGCCCAGGAACGGGACCCACAAACGCCATGGGCGCACCGAAGTGCGCCCATGTGATGCCTGTGGCCTGACCGGGCTGCCCGGTCGGGCGCTGCCAGCTAGGGGCTCAGTTGTTGAGCACCAGATCGGCGATCTCACCGGTTGCGATCGCCACCAGCAGGAAGTTGCCGGTGTTGTCGCGCTGCCAGCGATAGCCATACGGCGGGCGACGCAGGTGGTGACGGTCGTAATCGTTGATCACATACACCGGGCCGTTGTAATAGCCGCCACGCACATAGCGCGGGCCGCCGTAATAGGCCGGGCGGACGGGCTGGTAGGTGTAGACGCGGCGATCGTTGTAGCGGTCGCGGTAGCGCGCGTCCTGGTAACCCTCGCGGTAGCCGTTGCTGTAGACGCGGCGGTCCTGGCGCCACTCGCGGCGGTCATCGCGGCGACGGCGGTCATCCCAGCGCTGCTGGGCCTGCCAGTTGCGGTTGTCGTGACGGTCGTAGTCGCGCCGATGGTCGCGGTCGCGGTCATGCCCACGGCGGTCGTGGTCGCGGTCCCAATCCCCGGCAAATGCGGCCGGTGCAGCGAAGCCCAGCGCCAAGATGGAGGAAAGCACAACGGTGACGATGCGTTTGCGGTTCATGGGATTGCTCCTGTGTGCGATGTCGCAATTGCATTAAGAGGCTGCCCGGCTTAACGCTTTCTTGCTGGAATCGGTTACGAAAACACCCATTCAGGTGGGAAGTAAGCTGCCGTTTAGCCGCATCTGCGGTCCGGCGGAGGTGAATACTTGCCGGTATAATCGGCGCAATCCCTTTTCCGCTGCCTCCGGCCTCGGCCGGCGGGCTGCCTGCGTCCACGGAGTCCCCATGTCGCAATACATTTACACCATGAACCGCGTCAGCAAGGTGGTCCCGCCCAAGCGGCAGATCATCAAGGACATCTCGCTGAGCTTCTTCCCCGGCGCCAAGATCGGCCTGCTCGGCCTGAACGGCGCCGGCAAATCCACGGTGCTGAAGATCATGGCCGGCGTGGATACCGACTTTGAGGGCGAAGCCCGCCCGCAGGCCGGCATCAAGGTCGGCTACCTGGCCCAGGAGCCGCAGCTCAACCCCGAGCACACCGTGCGCGAGGCGGTGGAAGAAGGCGTGGGCGACGTGCTGCAGGCCCAGGCCGCGCTGGATGCGGTCTATCTGGCGTACGCCGAAGAAGGCGCCGATTTCGATGCGCTGGCCAAGGAACAGGAGCGCCTGGAGGCCATCCTGGCCGCCGGCGATGCACACACCCTGGAAAACCAGCTGGACGTGGCCGCCGATGCGCTGCGCCTGCCGCCGTGGGACGCCATCGTCGGCAAGTTGTCCGGTGGTGAAAAGCGCCGCGTGGCGCTGTGCCGCCTGTTGCTGCAGAAGCCGGACATGCTGCTGCTCGACGAACCGACCAACCACTTGGACGCCGAGTCGGTGGAGTGGCTGGAGCAGTTCCTGGCGCGCTACACCGGCACCGTGGTGGCGGTCACGCATGATCGCTACTTCCTCGACAACGCTGCCGAGTGGATCCTGGAACTGGACCGCGGCCGCGGCATTCCGTGGAAGGGCAACTACACCGAGTGGCTGACCCAGAAGGACGAGCGCCTCAAGCAGGAAGACAACCAGGAAAAGTCACGCCAGAAGGCGATCCAGAAGGAACTGGAATGGTCGCGGCAGAACGCCAAGGGTGGCCGCACCAAGGGCAAGGCGCGTCTGGCCCGCCTGGAAGAGCTGCAGTCGGTGGATTACCAGCGCCGCAACGAGACCAATGAAATCTTCATCCCGCCGGGCGAGCGCCTGGGCAACTCGGTGATGGAGTTCAAGAACGTCTCCAAGAAGTTCGGCGACCGCCTGCTGATCGACAACCTGTCGATGATCGTGCCGCCGGGCGCCATCGTCGGCATCATCGGCCCCAACGGTGCCGGTAAGTCGACCCTGTTCAAGATGATCACCGGTGCGGAAAAGCCGGATTCTGGCGAGATCGTGATGGGCCCGACCGTGCAGCTCTCGTACGTGGACCAGAGCCGCGACAAGCTCGAGGGCAACCACAACGTGTTCCAGGAAATCGCTGGCGGCCTGGACATCCTCAACATCAATGGCGTGGAGATCCAGTCGCGCGCCTACATCGGCCGCTTCAACTTCAAGGGGCAGGACCAGCAGAAGATGGTCGGCTCGCTGTCCGGTGGTGAGCGTGGTCGCCTGCACATGGCCAAGACCCTGCTGCAGGGTGGCAACGTGCTGCTGCTCGACGAACCGTCCAACGACCTGGACATCGAAACCTTGCGTGCGCTGGAAGATGCGTTGCTGGAGTTCCCGGGCAACACCTTCGTGATCTCGCATGACCGCTGGTTCCTCGACCGTATCGCCACGCACATCCTGTCGTTCGAAGGCGAGTCGCACGTGGAGTTCTTCCAGGGCAACTACCGCGAGTACGAAGAAGACAAGCGTCGCCGCATGGGCGATGACGCCGGTCCCAAGCGCCTGCGCTTCAAGGCATTGAAGTAAGCCATCCACGGCGCCCGGATGAGGGCGCTGTCATGAGGCTGGATGAAAAAAGGGCGCCTTGAGGGCGCCCTTTTCCTTATGCGCGTTGCGCCGCGACGCCTGCGCTGTGGGCGTCGCACTACAGGTCGTAGGACAGCACGTCTTCGAAGCCGAAGGTGTCGAAGTTTTCGATGCGCGAGGGATACAGGCGGCCAACCAGATGGTCGTATTCGTGCTGCACCACGCGTGCATGGAAGCCTTCGGCCTCGCGCTCGATGGGCGTGCCGTCCGGGGCAAAGCCGGAATAGCGGATGACGCGGTGGCGGGGAATGACCGCGCGCAGGCCGGGGATCGACAGGCACCCTTCCCAGCCGTTTTCCATCTCATCGGATAGCGGTTCGATCTGCACGTTGGCCAAGGCGGTGCGTGGCACTGCCGGTGCTTCGGGATAGCGCTCGCTGGCCTCGAAACCGAACACCATCAATTGCAGGTCCACCGCGATCTGCGGTGCGGCCAGCCCGACACCGCGCGCGGCATCCATGGTTTCAAACATATCGGCCACCAACGCGTGCAACTCGTCACTGCCCAGGTTGGTGACCGGCGGCGCCACGCGCAGCAGGCGCTTGTCGCCCATGCGGATAATTTCGCGAATCATGCGGGTGCTCCAATCAACGATGCGCCGATGGTAGAGCGTGGCGCGTGGTGTGAGGTGAGCAAACCTAGCCCGACAGACCCACCCCAGCCAGCACCGATGCGCAGTGGCTGCGCTACGGCGGAACCGGAAAGCCTCCCGGAGGCGCGAGCCCTGCGTTGGCGGGTGCGTGGCGGCGCCGTTGCGCACGCGGCCACGACCGCAGCGGTGTCATCGGCAGGCGATGCTGCTGGGTCCTAGCGCGTTGCCCGCATGACCTCACTGACTAACGCGGCGCCCGGCCTTATCGAGCACACGTTCGCCGTCTTCCTTGATGAAGCCGCTGGTCGCCGCCGGCAGCAGTTCCAGCACCTGCTCGGACGGCCGGCACAGCCGCACTCCGCGATCGGTGCGCACGAACGGGCGGTTGATCAGGATCGGATGCGCCAGCATCGCGCTGAGCAAGGCGGCATCGTCCAGCGCGGGGTCATCCAGCCCGAGTTCCAGATAGGGCGTGCCCTTCTGGCGAAGCGCATCGCGCACCGACAGGCCGGCCTCGGCAATCAGTGCCTGCAAGGTCGCGCGCGTTGGCGGGTCGCGCAGGTACTCGATGATCTGCGGTTCGATGCCGACATGGCGGATCAAGGCCAGCGTGTTGCGCGAGGTGCCGCAGGCAGGGTTGTGATAGATGACGGCGTGCATGGGCAACCTGAGGGCGTCACGCCGATGGCGTGGATGACGGGAGGCCAATGGTAGTGGCGTGCACACTGCAGCACGAGCGGTCTCAGCGCCTGCCATCGAAACGCGAAACGCAAACCGTCTGCCGCGCCTGACCAAGCGACTAACGTTGTGCTGCAGGCGCGGCGATGTAGCCCCTGCGGTGTACGCCACGTAGTACCTGCACTCGCTGCACGTCCGCCTGCGAGCTGCGCGGTGAACACAACTCCTTACGAAGCCATTCCGCTCTGCAATCTGGTAGCGATGGCAGCAGGGCGCGTTCGCGCCGACCAACCTGCAGCGCATCCGATGGCGTGTGCGATGTCGCCGCGTCTGTCTGCGAATGCCACGGCCAACTCCCGGCAACAGCTGCGACGCGGCATCGCCGTCTGCCGTACGCCCTTCAGGTCAGGCCCGTCGAAAACGCGGAAGCCAACACCTGTGTGGGCATGACAACGCTAAGCACCCGCACCTCGTGCGCCAGCTAGCCCTCTCCACCTGCCGTACGCAATCCGATCGCATCCCTCGGAACTCGGAACAGGCAGAGCACTCAGGACGAATTGGCATTTCGCGCAACAGCGCAAGCGCAGACATGACTATTTCAGGCAATGACTTCGCATTCAGGGGTCCATGTGTCAAAAAGTTGCCACACATCACGGATTCATGATTCAGTAATGAACAGACTGGAAATGAAGGATTTCCCCGAGCGCCGGTGTCAGTGCGGCGTATTTCCCCTGTTGGACCCAAGGAAACCCCAACGATGATGAGCTTTCGCAAGCCCGGATGGATGCTGTCCGGTGTGTTGTGTCTTGCCTGCCTGCCGGCACTTGCCGCAGCCCAGGATGCAGGAACCAGCAGCTCCAAGGTCGGTATCGACCCGGTCACCGGCAAGTTGCGTGCGCTGACCGCCGAAGAAAGCGCCGCGCTGGACCGGCAGGCCGCCGCAGCCCCGGCTGCGCGCAGCGCCCAACGCAGTGCAGTCCCTCAGACCGAGACGGCCGCCCTGGCCACCGAGCGCCGCCTGCCCAACGGCACCGTCGCGCGCAAATTGCCGGCCACCCAGATGAGCTCCCTGGTTGCGACCCGGCAGGCCGATGGCCGCCTGGTGATCGAGCACAGCGAGGATGCCACCACCCAACCTGCCCACGCCGAGCACGGAGCGCTGCCGCATGAATAAGCCCCTGTTGCTGTTGTCCCTGGGCATCGCCGCCGCGCTGTCGCCGCTGCACGCCTCGGCCGCCAACGTCACCCTGATCAATGGCGATGCCGGCACCAATGTCGGCTTGAACGACCCCACCGCTGCCGCACCGCTGGGTGGCAACCCGGGCCGGTCGGTGGGTGAGCAGCGGCGCATCGCCTACCAGTACGCCATGGACATGTGGGGCGCAGTGCTGCAGAGCAGTGTCGAGATCAAGGTGTATGCCTCGTTCGCGCGGCTGACCTGTACCGCCACCGGCGGCACCCTGGGCCAGGCCGGCCCGAACTGGATCGTCAACAACTTCCCCGGCGCCAAGGCCAATACCTTGTACCCATCCGCGCTGGGCGATGCGATCGCCGGGCAGGATCTGGTGCCCGACCCGGCCGATCCGGCCGACGTGTTTTCACAATTCAACGGCGACCTGGGCAAGGACGACTGCCTGGCCGGGTCGGGCTGGTACCTGGGCCTGGACGGCAAGACGCCGGAAGGCCAGATCAACTTCCTCAACGTGGTGATGCACGAGATCGGCCATGGGCTGGGCGCGGCGGGCTTCCTCAACAAGACCACCGGTGTGCTCGGCTCGGGCTCCGGCCTGACCGACGTCTATACCGCGCAGGCCTTCGACAACGTGCAGAACAAGCGTTTCGACGACCCCACCATGACCAATGCGCTGCGTGCCGAAGCCATGCGCACGCCCGGGCGGACGGTGTGGGCCGGTACGCGCGTCAACCGCGAGGCGGCGTTGATCCTGGATCCGCGCACGCTGCTGCAGGTGAGCGCGCCAGCCGGTGCGGCCGGCAAGTTCGAAGTGGGCTTTGCCAGCTTCGGGCCGCTGGCCACCGCCGGCAATTTCCCGGCGCGTTCGGTGGTGACGGTGGATGACGGCGTGGCCGCTGCCTCGGCCAGCGACGGTTGCGAAACCCCGTTCGTCAATGCAGCGGCCGTGGCCGGCAAGGTGGCCTTGATCGACCGCGGCACCTGCGCCTTCGCCATCAAGGTCAAGAACGCCCAGCTCAATGGCGCGGTGGGCGTGATCGTGGCCAACAACGCGGCCGGCGTGCAGACGATGGGCAATGCCGCACCGCCGATCACCGACATCACCATCCCGGCTATCATGGTCTCGCAAGCCGACGGCGCGCGCCTGAAGGGCAGCACTGCGGTGGTGGCAGGGCTGTACGAGGACCCGGAACTGCTGCAGGGCACCGACAGCCAGGGCCGCACCCGCTTGTACGCCCCCAGCGTGGTGGCCGGTGGCTCGACTTTCTCGCACTTCGATACCGACCTGCAGCCGAATGCGCTGATGGAACCGTTCGATACGCCGGAAGTGCAGGCGCAGCTCAACATCGACCTGACCCCGGCGATGTTTGCCGATATCGGTTGGACGGTGAACCGCGGCCTGACCAAGCTGGGCAGCTGCAGCACGCTGGTGCCGACGGTGGAAACCGGCGGACTGATTCCCGGCGCCAACATCCAGGCCGAGAGCAGCCTGTGCAAGACGCAGAACGCAGGCAACCGCCTGGGTTACCTGACCTGCATGGACGAGCACGTGCGTGGGCTGCAGGACCAGGGCGCGATCAGCCGCCTGCAGCAGGCGTCGGTGTTCGTGTGTGCCACCAAGGTGCGCCCGTAACCCGGACGCCCTGCGGTCAGTCACGGTGTGACCGGAACGGCGCCGCAAGGCGCCGTTCTTCGTTGCCGCTGCAGACCAGGCGTGCAACGTGCCCGGCGCGCGCACGCATCACCGCACACCTTGCGCACTGCACTGCGTTGGCTCAGTGATCCGCCGCGTACGGCGAAGTCAGTACCTGCGGCGCGCGGCCCAGCGCGGAACCCAGCCGATCCAGCACGAAACGCAGATAGAGATTGCTGCTGAACTGGTTGTAGTCGCGCGCGTTGTTGAAGGTCATGCGCCCGCCCAGGAACAACTGCGGTGCCACCTGCCATTCGGCCGCGCCGCTGAGGTTGTAGGACACGCCGGTGCGGCTTTCGCCCGCGTACACCGGGTCGGTATAGCGGTTGACCAGGCCCAGCAACGCCGCGACCGAGGCGGCATCGTAGGCGGCCTGCTGCAAGGTGGGATCGGTCGGGAAATACGGCGTGGCTTCGGTGGTGAAGTGCTGCACACCGATGCTGGCGTCCACCTTCCAGTTCACCGTCTGCCCGGCGCTGCGGCCGCTCCAGTGCACCGGGAATCCCAGGTCCACATAGTCCTGCGGGCTGAAGTAGCCACCGTGGCCGTAGGTGAAACCTCTGAGCGTACTGCAGGCGGTCTTCGGTACTCGGGGTGGCGCCGGTGACCAGGCGCTGGGCCAGGGTCAATGCGCGCGGGGTGTTGCCGGCGTCGGCGTGCGCACCGGCCAGCGCTGCCAGCAGTTGCGGGTCGTCGAGCTGATTGCCGAGTGCGGCTTCAGTGCGCGCCAGCAGTTGTTGCGCTTCGCCCGCCCGCCCCTGCTCGACCAGCAAGCGCGCCTGGCGCGCCTGCAGTTCGATCCAGGCGGTGTTGCGCAGCTGGGTCATCTCCTGACAGCAGTGCCCGAGCTCCCGACACCGCCTGCCGCTACACGTCAGTCACTGACGCGCTGGGCCACCCGCTTCCGGCATCGGCGGCAGGCCGAACACATCGCGCAGGTAGCGCAGGTAGCCCAGGTCTTCGCACATGCTCTTGCCCGGCGAATCGCTGAGCTTGGCCACCGGCTGCCCATTGCAGCGGACCATCTTGATGACGATCTGCAAGGGCGTCGGGCCCAGGTCGTTGGTCAGGCTGGTGCCCACGCCGAACGCCAGCCGGCAGCGCGGGCTGAAGTGTTCGTACAGCCGCATCACCTTGTCGATGTTCAGCCCGTCGCTGAAGACCAGCACCTTGGTGCGCGGATCCACGCGGTGCGCTTCCAGATGCGCGATCACCCGCTCGCCCCAGTCGAACGGGTCGCCGGAATCGTGGCGCATGCCGTCGAACAGCTTGCAGAAATACAGATCGAAGTCGCGCAGGAACGCGTCCAGGCCCACCACATCCGACAGCGCAATGCCCAGGTCGCCGCGGTATTCGCGCGCCCACGAGTCCAGCGCCGCCACCTGCGAATCCCGCAGCCGCGGGCCCAGCGCCTGGAACGCCTGCAGGTATTCGTGCGCCATGGTGCCCAGCGGCGTCAGCCCGTATTGCTTGGCGAAAAACACATTACTGGTGCCGACGAATTGTTCGCCCAAACCATCGCGTAGCAGCGGCAGCAGTTCGCCATGCCATTGCCGCGAATAGCGGCGGCGCGTGCCGTAATCGGCGATCTTGCAACCGGCCGGCATGCTGCGCAGGCTGCGTACCTTCTCGCGCAGCCGGCTGCGGCCTTCCTCGAAATCCGGCTCGGAGGTGTTGCGGAACCACACCTCGTTGATGATCGCCAGCAGCGGCACTTCGAACAGGATGGTGTGCAACCAGGGCCCGCGAATGGTCAGCTCGATCTCGCCCGGGTGGGCGGCCGAGGCGGCCAGGGTCAGGTATTTGCGGTCCAGGTGGAACAACGCGAGAAAGTCGGCGAAGTCCGGCTTGATGAAGCGCAGGCTGCGCAGGTAGTCCACCTCGTCCTCGCGCAGGCGCAGCCGGCACAGCGCGTCGATCTCACGCGAGATCTCGTCGATGAACTGCGCCAGATCCACGCCGGGTGTGCGGCACTTGAAGCGGTAGTCCACCTGCGCGGCCGGGTGCTGATGCAGCACCGCCTGCATCATGGTGAACTTGTACAGATCGGTGTCGAGCAGCGAATGAATGATCATGCTGCCGGATTATGCCCGCAGCGGCGGGGCGGGTGCGTGTCGTGGCATTGAGACACCGGTGAGCGCAGGCAGTGTTCCCCCGCTGCAGACGAACGCAACAGCAGACGCATACGGCGCTGCATCCGTCAGGCCGTTCAAGCGGGCTCAGTGCGTACAGGACGCGGATTTGCGATCACGCCGAGGGCTGCGGGCGACGCGTTGTGAGCAGCCGCGAGGTTGGAACGCACTATCCATGTGCTCCGCAGCGGTCACGCCTGTCTGGCGCGTGTCGTTCGAGGACGCGTGACGCAGCACCGACTCAGCTAGCGGGATCGTATCGACGGAAATCCGCGCGCATCTCGACTGCATGTGCGCCGAACTCGCAGCGCACAGTCATCGACTGCCTAAGAAGGCAGCGCACCGCGCGCATTTCGAAGCAGCATATCCACGCGCCCACTTGGAGCTGCTGACAACGCGTAGCGAGCAATCGTCAGGTGGTCGGGGACGGCGCGGAGAAACCGGAGTGTTCGGGGTTAGATGCCCGATTCCGAGCACGGCCGCTTTCGCTTGGCGGCTGTGTCGTCGTTCTAATAGCGGCGCTTACTCCGCCAGCACTCGTTGCGCCGGCTTGCCCTGCACGGTGAAGTCGCTATCCCCGGGACCGCCGGCCTTGGGGTCGGTGTACCAGCACCACAGCGCGATACCTTCCACGCCATGCGCCTGCAACACCGCACGCCACTGTTGCAACACCTGCAATTGCAGCTTTGTATCGACCGCCGCGGCGCGCTGTTCCGGGCTCTCCCACGGCGCCGCCAGGCTGCCGCGTGCCGAACGCAGCCCCAGCTCGGCCACCCAGACCGGCTTACCGACGCGCTTGCCCAGGTCCTGCAGGCGCTGCGCGGCGGCCTCCATCTCCGGACGCCGTTTAGCCGCCGCTTCAGACAGACGCGGATACAGACTGGTGCCCACCGCATCGAACAGCGACCAGTAGCGGAACGTCTCCGCGTGCTCCATGCCGTCGGCCACGTACAGCAGCTTGCCGCCGTAGACAGCGCGCACCGCCGCCACCAGGGCCGGCCATTGCGGTGCGTCCTGCAATTGGCGCAGCTCGGTACCGATCACCAACGCCTCGGCGTGCTCGTCTTCAGCAAGCTGTGCCAGCGGCAGCAGCGCGCGCTGATAGGCGGCAAACCATGCTGCCTGATCGGCCGGCGCAGCATCGCCGGCCCAATGCCCCGGAATCCACAGATGCACCTTGAGCGTGGGCTGCAGCCCGGCCGCGTGGCTTTGCCGCAACGCTGCGCGCATCGCGGCCAGGCTGCTGTCGCTGCCCAGCACCGGGTCGTTGGACTGCGGCGCTGCCTGCCACACGAAGGCGATCAACAAGGCCTTGCTCGCACCGGTGTCAGCCAGCGCATTCAACGATTGCGCTGCCGCGTCGCTTTCCCACGGCGCGTTGGCCGACACCTTGACGTTGGCGCCCATCCAGGTCGGCACGGCCTGGCATCCAGTGGCGAACACGCACAACCCCATCAATAACGTTGCGTTTAGAAAGCGCTTGAACATGCTGCAGAAACCTGATTCGACGAAAGCGCCTTCTGCTGAGTGCAGGTTGTGGGGCTTGAGGTTGTAGTGTTCTCGGCAGCCATCGGCGCCAGCGCAGACGCACCGCCAGCCAGCACCGCAGCGCCGGCTTCGGGCTGGGCAGCATGCGCTGCCACAGCAGACTGACCGTCCGTCATCGGCAGCGCCGCCATCGCGGTCACCACGATCGGCTCGCCCTGCGCCTGTGCCTGTTCAGCCGATGGCGCCTGCATCCAGCGGCCCCAGCCCTGCGGCTGCACCCACGCCGCACCAAGCACGCCCAACAGCAGCAGGCCGGCGGCCTGGCCACGTTGATCGGCACGCAGCGCGCGCAGCAACAATGCGGCCGGCACCCACAGCAGCAGCAAGGCATCGAAGCCGGCCCAGCCGAACGCGAACGACAGCGCCGCCGCGCAGATCACCGTGCCCGCACTGGCGAGCACGCCGCGCGCCAACACGCCGCTGCGGCTGCGCATCACCAACGCCAGCAATGGGAAACACGCCACGGCCGCCACACCCCAACGCAGCGCCGGCAGCCAACCGTCGGCATGCGCCTGCAGCGGCAACGGCAGCGGGTGCGCACCGGCGGCGATGCTGGACAATGTCGGCCACGGCGCATTGAACATGGTCAGATTGATGTAGGCCCACATGCCGACCAGGAACACGAACGGCAGGTAGCACACCAGATAGAACGATCCCGGTGCCTTGCGCAGCATCTGCGGCGGCATCACCAGCAGCAGCCAGGGCGCGACCATCGTCGACAGCGCCAAGGTCTGCAGATCCAGGCACAACAGGATGCACAGCCAGCCGGCAATGCGCAGGTAAGTGAAGGCCTCCACCGGCGCCTGCAGGCGGCGCAGCGTGCGGCACAACCCGTAGAACGCGAGCAGGCCGACCGCCTGGCTGCCACCGGCGGCAATCGGCAGCAGGAATAGCGGGTTGCAGCCCACCAGCAAGGTCAATCCGCTGGCCCAGCCGCGCCCGAACACGCCGGCCAGATCGCGCCACAGCAACGACAGGAACAGCGCATTGGCGGCCACCGCCACGAACGGCCACACCTGGAACGGCAGGTTCCAGCGGTGCGCAGCGACATCGATCAGCCAGGTCAGCAGGCCGGTTGCCGGCAACCCCACCGTGGGCGCCACCGCCGGTGCCGCGCTACCCAACGACTGCACCAGCAACGGCTGGCTCAGCAGCGACAACGCCACCACCGCCACCAGGAACGCCGGCAGCCCGCTGTCGCGGCGCGCGGCGCCCGGCTCACTCTTCGAGTGCGGCGCGGCGCTCTTGTTCGGAATGCTTGCTGATGCCATGCGTGGTCTTCTCCCAGTAGAACGGATTGCGGATCAACTGCCACAGACCCTTGTAGGCCGCGATCGACTGCAGCAACCAATAGAACGGCACCGTCAGCGCATACGGCGCGAGCTTGAAGTAGTCGCGCTTGAACGCGGCCACCAGCGTGATGTAGATGAAAAACCCGTTGGCGAGCAGCAGATTGATCAGCGAGACCGCGGCCAGCCACGGCGGGAAGATGCGGTCGAACGCCGAGGTCCCGGTCAGCAACCACGCCGCGTACAGCACCCACAGCACCGGCACGCCCAGCGCGGTGAAAAAGCCGCCGCCGATGAAGAACTGAAAGCCCCAAAACCCCTTGAAGCCGGTGCTGCGGTACAGATGCACCGGGTCGCGCATGTGCACCAGCCAGGTCTGCATGTAGCCCTTGAGCCAGCGCGAACGCTGCCGGATCCAGTTGGGGATGCTGACGTTGGCTTCTTCGAAGGTGGTGGAATTGACCACGTTGACGCGGTAGCCGTTCTGGATCAGCCGCACGCCCAGGTCGGCGTCTTCGGTGACGTTGTACGGGTCCCATGCGCGCACCTGGCGCAACACGTCGAGACGGAAGTGGTTGGAGGTGCCGCCCAACGGAATCGGAATGCGCAGGTATTCCAGCGCCGGCAGGTAGAAGTCGAACCAGAGCGTGTACTCCAGCGTGAACATCCGCGTCAGCCAGTTTTCGTCGGCGTTGTAATAGTTCAAGCGCGCCTGGATGCACACCACATCTTTTTCCGCCTTGCGGAACGCAGCCACCACGCGCTTGAGCTGATCCGGCTCGGGCTTGTCTTCGGCGTCGTAGATGGTGAGCAGTTCGCCGCGCGCAAAATGCAGCGCGTAGTTGCAGGCCTTGGGCTTGGTCTTGGGCTGCGACGGCGGCACCCGGATGATTTCGAAGAATGCTTCCAGGCCGAGCTTCTTGGCCGCTTCGATGGTGTCGAAATCGTCGGCTTCGAGCACCAGTTTCACGTCGAGCTTGCTGATCGGGTAATCCAGCTTGCGCAGCGCGTTGGCCAGGATCGGCAGGACTTCCGGCTCCTTGTACATCGGCACCAGCACGGTATAGACCGGCAGGTCGTCATCGCGCAGCGCGGCCACTTCGTCTTCGGTGACCTTGATGTCAATGCGGTGGCGCGAGCCGAACCACACCAGCAGCAATTTCAGGCCGAAGGTCGCCAGAAAGCCCAGCGCCACCAGCACATTGATGGTGATCAGCGTGATGATGGGGAATGCGGCGATTGCCGCCACCAGCACCGCGGCAATCGCCCACAAGGTGAACTTCTGCCCGCGGGTGACCACCTGGCGTGCGGAATACGTAGGCGCGTGTGCGGCCAGCAGGTTCAGCGCATTGTCGGTGAGCTGCTCGTCGGCGTAGCGCTGCAGGCTCCAGATGATGTCGAACTTGGCAGTGCCGACGAAGCGGACTTCCGCACCGTAATGCTCGCGCGCCCAGGCGAACAGCGCCGGGTCCGGGTCGGCCACGGCCAGCACCAGCACACCGTCCTCGCGCCGCCATGGCAGGATCAGCCGCTGCGCATACACATCCAGGTCGGTGGCGGTGAGCAGCTCGGGGTCCGGCGGCTGTTGCACCAGGTCGACGAACTGCAGCCCGAAGTGCGCGGCCACGATGGCGTAGAACCGCTGCGCCGGCACGCCGCGCTGGGCCAGGATCACATCGCCCAGGCGCGAATTCCAGCGTTGCTGCAAGGCAAGCGCGGCGCGCAGTTGCTCGTCGGTGATGACGCCGGCAGACACCAGCGAACGCCCCAACAAGCCGCGTTCGCGGCCGATATCCGGCGCCCGTCCCAGCGCGTCCATTTCGCAGGTGACCGTCATTGTCGGCCCTGCCCTAGAACCGCCACCAGGCGGCCACGAATGGCCCGCCGGCAGCACCGGTATTGCGGCCCATCACGGGCTGCTGGTAGCCCACCTGCCACTGGCTACCGCCGGGGGCGGTATACAACGTGGACAGCTGCAGCTTGGTGAGGTCGTAGTTGGTGCCGGTGGCGACGAAACTGACGCCACCAGCAGAGCCGGGCACGTCGAAGTTGTTACGCCCGTTGCCCAAGCCCTGGATCACGTTGAGTTCGCCAAGCACTAGCCAGCTGGGAGTCAGGCTCAGACCGGTGGAGGCATCCACCCGCAGTTCGTCGGAGGCGGCACTGCCGCGCAGACGCACCGCACCGCCGAGGTCGACATAGCCATTGCGCCCACCCAGCGTGTATCCACGCCCGCGGCTGTAGCGCAACTCCAGACCATAGTCACCCAACCCCAAGGCCGGGTCGGAATTCGCACCAGGGGTGTTCGGATGGTAGGTCTTGCTGCGGCCATAGGCCGGGATGCTCACCAGTGCCTGCACCGAACTGCGCCAGACATCGTCCTGCGCACTCGGCAGCGCGTAGCGCAGGCCGATTTCCTGATCGGCGAAGCCGGTGGTGCTGGCGCGGGTGCGGCCGTCTCCGCCGTGATTGCTGAAACCCACGTCGGTGAAATAGAAGTTGCCGATGACGCTCAGTTGGTCAGTCAGGCCATGCTCGACGTAAACATTGAGCTGGTCCTGGCGGCTACGCCCGTTGCCATCGAACTGCTGTCCATCACCGAAGGAGGTGCGGTGATGGCTGTCATCGAACCAACCGCGTCCATCGCTATGCAGCGCCTTGACGATCACCAGAATGTCGCCTTGCGGCTGGGTCCAGGCACCGGCCATGGCAGTGTCGGGCAGCGCGGCGATCAGGCAACCCACCGCAAGCAGTGACATGGCCGCCCGCTGGAGGGGACGCCGTTGGGGCTGGCTGCACGCTGGCGCCCGCTCAACCGAGCCGGACAGTGAAGGGATGGCACACGACTGACGTACCCGCGAGCGCGGGTCGTTCTGTAGGGACATTGCAGATTTCCTGGTGGGGGACCCGGAAGGGACAGGAAGCAATCGACTTTGATCACATTTCTAAGAGAAACTTATCACAGTTCCAGACACTATCGCATCACGGATTTATCACAAATTTAACGCGACGAACTAGCGTTGGCGTAGCAGCCGGGGTACCTGCGCCGCCGCATGGGTCCAGATCGCCGCCCAGACCCCAAGCCGCACCAGCAGCCCGCGTTGCGCGGACTCGAATTTGCAAAAATACCGCCACAGACCGCGGTGCTTGTGCCATTCCACGAAGAACGGGCGCGAACGGCTGGAGACCCCACGTACGTGCACCACCTGCAGGTCATTGGCCACTGCCACCAGTGCGCCGGCCTGGCGCGCACGCCGGCACAGGTCCAGGTCCTCGGCATGCAGGCGGTAGCCGCCGTCCCAGCCGTCCAGGCGGTCAAACAGGCTGCGTTGCATCAGCATCAGGGCACCGGAGATGGCGTCCACCGGTTGCAGCGCCAGCGCCGGGTCCGCAGGCACGGCCAGCTGGGCGGCGGCGCGCGGCGCACGCAGCATGGCGGCAAAGTCCGGGTCACGCCGGCGTACCGCGGCGTCGGGCTGGCCGTGTTCGTCCACCTGCTCCACCCCCAGCAACACCGCCGCATGGCCGCCGGCGCGCTCGCACAGCCGGCGCAGCGTGTCGTGTTCGACCATCAGGTCGGGGTTGATGAAGACCAGCCACGGCACCTGCGAGTCGCGTGCGCCCTGGTTGCAGGCGGTGGCGAAGCCGGGGTTGTCCGGGTTGGCGATGAACTGCACGCGCGGATCGGCCAGGGCATGCCGCTGCACCACATCCAGGGTGTCGTCGCTGGAGGCGTTGTCGACCACGCGGATCTCGCTGACGCCCTCGGCCGCGCGCAACCGCGCCAGGCACGCGTCGATCGTGCTGCTGCTCTGGTAGGTGACAACGACGGCGGCGATCGAGAGGGAAGTCATCCGGCGATTATCCCGTGCCGCGCGTCCGCAGCGCCATCGCCGCAGCGGCCGGGTGCATGGCGGTCGGCAAACACAGGGAGCATACTGCGCGCCCGGATCCGCCATGCGGTGTTCCGTGGACGCCGCCCTGCGGCGCACCTCCCACTTTTCAGCTTCGAGATGACGGCCAGCGACCCCACGGTTTCGCGCTGCCCTTTCACTACCTGCGTCGCGGCCGCCTGATGGTGCCTGCGCTGCAACGACGGCCTGGCAGCGCCGTCTTTGATCTTGCCGGCAGGCACGCCGGGCCCCAACGATCGGCCCCACCCTCCTGGTCTATACCAACCCCGCAAGCAAGACTGCGCGCGGTCGCCGGCGGGCAGCCATGAACGGGCCGCATCACGTCCATGGCATGGGCCTGGAACTGGCCTTGCCGGATTGGCCGGTGCTGCGCGCCGACGAGATCCACCATGTGCTGCAGCGGTTCGCAGGCAGCGTCGGCACTGAAGCCGTGCGCTGGCATAGCGCGCGCCCGTTTTCCGCGGCGGCGTGCGTGGAGACGGCGGCCGGCACGGTCATCGTCAAACGGCATCACCACCGCGTGCGCACGGTGGAGACGCTGCGACAGGAGCATGCCTTCATGGCGCATCTGCGCTGGGCTGGCGCGCCGGTGGTCGAAGTCCTGCACGACGCACAAGGCCGCACTGCGCTGGCCGAGGCGGAGTGGGTCTACGAAGTGCAACGCGTGGGCCGCGGCCAGGACGTGTATCGCGATGCCTTGTCGTGGACCCCGTTCTGCAACGTTGCGCATGCGTTTGCAGCCGGCGCCGCGCTGGCACGCCTGCATATGTGCGCGCAGGGATTCGACGCGCCGCCGCGCCAGACCAGTGTGCTGGTGGCCAATCTGGCGTTGTTCACCCAGCAAGACCCGCTGCATGCCTTGGAACAGGCGCTGGCATCGCGTCCCGCGTTGGCGGCCGATCTACGCCATCGGCCATGGCGCGCCGACATCGCCACCCACCTGCTGCCTTGGCATGCGCAGGCCTGGCCGTTGCTCTCTGCGCCGGGCGCGTTGCCGCCGCTGTGGACGCACGGCGACTGGCACGCCTCCAATCTGTTGTGGGACACCGATGCGGGCCACACGGAGGTCAGCGCGGTGTTCGACTTCGGCCTGTGCGATCGCAGTTTCGCGTTGTTCGATCTGGCCACGGCGATCGAACGCAATCTGATTCCGTGGCTGCACCTGGACACCGCGCAGCGCGCCGAGCCGCAGCTGGAACAGCTCGACGCCTTGCTGGACGGCTACGCGCAGCACTGCGCGCTGGATGCGGCGCAACTGCGCCTGCTCGCGGCGTTGCTGCCGATCGTGCATGCCGATTTTGCGCTCAGCGAGATCGGCTACTTCGCCGGCATCACCCGCTCGGCCGACAACGCCGACATCGCCTATCACCGTTATCTGCTCGGCCACGCGGACTGGTTTGCCAGCCCCGAGGGTCGGCGCCTGCGCGAGCATCTGCACGCGCGTGCGCGCCGGCTGCACTGAGCGTCTTTCATCCTTTCTTCGAGTCTTGCGCATGTACGCACCCTGCCCTTCCTTGCTGTCCCGTCGTCCGCTCGCCTTGGCGCTGGCGCTGTGCATCACCACGCCTGCCCTGGCACAGCAACAACCGGACGGTGCGGCCGTCCAACTGGATGCGGTCAACGTGCGGGGTGAGCGCGCCGATGCCGCCACCACGCTGAGCGGCTTTGGTACTACGTCGCTGCTGGATGCGCCGGCATCGATTGCGGTGATCGAGCGCCAGCAACTGCTCGACCGCCAGGCGCGCGTGCTCAGCGAGGTATTGCGCGCCGATGCCTCGGCCGGTGATGCGTATGCGCCAATCGGTTATTACGAAAACTTCGTGCTGCGCGGCTACTCGCTCAACGCCGCCAACAGCTACCGCATCAACGGGCTGAGCGCGGTGGGTGAGCAATCGATCGCGCTGGAAAACAAGCAGCAGGTGCAGATCCTCAAGGGACTGGCCGGGCTGCAATCCGGGGTCAACGAACCGGCGGGGCTGATCGACTACCGCACCAAGCGCCCCGAGCACGTGCGTAGCGTCACCCTGGGGACCGACGAACAAGGCTCGCGCTACATCGCGGCCGATCTGGGCGACTGGTTCGATGCCGATCGCACGCTGGGCGTGCGCGTGAATGCCGCGCGCGAAGATTTCCGCAGCTATGTCGACCATGCCGATGGCTACCGCAATTTCCTGTCGCTGGCCGGCGACTGGAAACCCACCGCGCAGTCGTTGTTGCAGGTGGATGTGGAATACCAGCATCGGCAGCAGCGCTCGGTACCCGGGTATCAGTTGCTGGGCGGCACGCAGGTGCCGCGCAACATCGACGTGCATCGCCTGCTCGGGTATCAGCCGTGGTCGCGGCCGGTGGAGATGGATTCGCTCAACGCGCAGCTGCGCTATGCCTACCAGTTCAACGAGGCGTGGCGCGCCAGCGTGGAAGCGTCGCGCAGCCGCTCAACCATCAACGATTTCTCCGCGTTTGCCTGGGGCTGCTATGGCGCGGCCAGCTGCGCGGACATTGCCACGCCGAATTTTTTCAGTGCGCAGGGCGAATACGACGTTTACGACTACCGCAGCCCGGACGACACCCGCGTGCACGACCAGCTGCGCGCCAGCCTGGACGGCCGCGTGACTACCGGCGCGCTGGACCATCAGCTGAGCATCGGTGCCGATTGGTTGCGCCGGACCATCGACCGCTACGGGTCGGTCAATGAGTTCGTCGGCAGCGGCAGTATCGATCGCGACCCGGAGGTCTTCGCGCAGACCGATGTCGCGCTGGACCCGAAACAGCGCCGCCTGGACAGCCGTCAGCGTGCCCTGGTCGTGGCAGACCGGATTGGCTTCGGTTCGCAATGGGAGCTGTCGCTGGGCGCGCGTTATGTGCGCCTGGACGAGCGCGCCTTCGACCGCGATGGCGTGCTGGAACGCCGCACCCGCAAGGACGCATTGCTGCCACAGGCAGCACTGCTGTTCAAACCGCAGCAGCAGGTCACCGTGTATGCGAGCTACGCCAAGAGCCTGGCTGCCGGTGGCACCGCACCGTGGTTTGCCGACAACGCCGATGAAATTCTGCCGCCGACCAATGCCTATCAGCTGGAAACCGGCGCGAAATGGCAGCTGCAGGGTGTGCGCCTGGGCGCTGCCGTCTTCGATATCCGCCAGGCCTATCAGTTCACCCAGCCGCAGGCCGACGGTGGCCTGCTGTACGTGCAGCAGGGGCGGCTGCACAACCGTGGCCTGGAGCTGTCTGCCGATGGCGCGGTGACCGGGCAACTGCAGCTGTTTGCCAGCGTGGCCGCGATTCGTGCGCGTGCCGAAGACACCGGCATTGCCGCCTACGAAGGCCACCAGGCCATCAATGTGCCCAAGCTGCGCGCCAGTGTGCAGGCCGACTACCGCGTACCCGGCATCGACGGCCTGGCACTGCTGGCGGGCGTGCAATACAGCGGCCGCAAGTTTGCAGACCGCCTCGGCGGCACCAGCGTCCCGGCCTACGCGGTGGCCAACCTGGGCACGCGTTACGCCACCACGCTGGGCGGGCTGGCCACCACCTGGCGCTTGAACGTGGACAACGTATTCGACAAACGCTACTGGCGCGATGCGGGCGAATACCAGGGCGATGCCTATCTATTCCCCGGCGCACCGCGCACCGCCCGGCTGACCGTACAGGTGGATTTCTAACCCGTAATCGCTGCGCTGCGCCGTGTGTAGCGGCGCGGCGCATAAACCTGCAGCGCGTCTGCAGGCTCAGCGATCACGCGCAGCGCCATGACGGCACCCGCACCACCGTGCACGTGCAGCTGATCGGCAGCAAACACACAGCGTCCTGCACACCGTCCACCCACATCGCATTTCCCCTCCAGGCCACCATGTCCTTGCTCGAATCCATCGCCGTTGTGATCAACCTGCTGGGCGTGTGGCTCACGGCGCGGCGCATTCGCTGGTGCTGGCCGGTGGGCATCGTGGCCGTAGCGCTCTACGCCTGGCTCTTCTACCAATGGAAGCTGTATTCGGACATGTTGCTGCAGGGCGTGTACGTGCTGACGCAGTTATATGGGTGGTGGCAGTGGCAGCGCGGCACTGCGCTGGAGACGCGCATCCGCCCGCTGCCAATGCCGCAACGTGAGCTGTGGCTGTCGTTGGGCCTTGGCGCCGGCTTCGCTGCCGCGTTGGGCGCCTACATGCACCACCGCACCGATGCGGCGTTGCCGTGGCTGGACGCGGCGCTCGCCAGCTTCAGCCTGGTGGCCAGCGTGTGGGCCGCGCGCAGGCGCATCGCCAACTGGGTGCTGTGGATCGTGCTGGACTGCGTGTATGTGGGCGTGTTCGTGAGCAAGGCGCTGTACCCCACCGCCCTGCTCTACGCCGGCTTCGTGGGCCTTGCCGTGTATGGCTGGCACAGCTGGAATGCCCAACGGAAGCGCGCCCCCGCAAACGCACAGTGACCTGAAACAGGTTTGTGGCCGCATTCTTCATTACCATCGATGCACTCGTCTTTTCGGTCATCTCCCCGCACATGCTGTGTGTCACCCGTCGGCGGATCGCCGCATGAACGTCTCACGCCAGTCCACCATCACCGATGCCATCAGCGCGCAGATCGCTGCGGGCGAATGGGGCCCGGACCAGCGCCTGCCGGTAGAGCGCGCGTTGGCCGAGCGTTTTGGCTGCACGCGCATCACCCTGCGCGAAGCCCTGCAGCAACTCGAAGCCGAAGGCCGCATCTACCGCGAGAATCGGCGTGGCTGGTTCGTCAGCGCACCGCGCGTGCGCTACGACCCCACCAGCATTGCCGGTTTCATGCAGTACGTGGCTGCGCAAGGGCGCAAACCACGCACCGAGCTGTTGAGCGCCACCCTGCAGCCAGCCGGCGCGGCGTATGCCGCCGCGCTGCGCCTGCACCGCCTGCAAGAGCCGGTGTTCGTGCTGCAGCGGCGGCGCTGGATCGATCGCCGCGCGGTGCTGCTGGAAACCAACGTGGTGCTGGCCGCCTGGGCACCCGGGCTGCTCGAGCATGATCTGGCCGGCTCATTGTCGAGCGTGTTCAACCAGAAACTGGGCCTGTTCCTGAGCCGCAGCCAGTTGTCGATGCATCCGGCCGGCCTGGATGCGGCGCAGGCAATCCTGCTGCAGTCCACCACCGGCACGCCGTGTTTTCGGCTGCAGCGGGTGAGCTTCGCCGAAGACGGCAGCGCGGTGGAACTGGATATCGAATCCTGGCGCCACGATGCGCTGGATGTGGTGGTGCGCACGGAGGCGCCGACGCACTCGGCGCTGTAGCGCCGGGAATCGGGAATCGGGAATCGGGAATCGGGAATCGATGGTGAGCATTGCGCGCTGCGCACTTCGTTGCGTTCGCGAGCCTCAACGCGGCGGACAACGTGTCGCGACCGGTTGAGGGTGAGGCACGCTAAAAAAGCGGTTTATTGTGTATTGAATGGCCGCTGCGCTGCGCCTGTCTCGCCACTGCAAAGACGTTCTTGTCAGTGGCTTTTATGCATTCGGTCGCGACTCCCGCCCTGCACACCAGGCAGACTCGGTCGCGATCGAGCTACGCGTCGAACAAGGTGCGCTGCGGGTCCGGTGGCGGCAGGTCGGCCAACAGGTGCGTCAACTGCTCGCGCTGCGCACGCAGCGGGTCGTGCATCAGGAAGTTCGCCAGGCGCGCATGCCAGGCGGGCCACCGCGTGGCCAGTGCGTCCATGTCGCCATCGGCCGGGCGGCCTTCGTGCGGGGACGCGACGAACGCGGTGTCACACAGCACGTTGCGCCAGCCCAACCCGGCCATGCGCAGGCTCAGGTCCGTCAGCGCGGCGTACCACGAGCCATAACTGCTGGCATCCAGCCCGCCCGCCTTGCGACGTGCGCTGCCGCGCAACAGCACTGCATGGCCGGCGGCCGACGGCAATTCCGGATGCAGCGGCGGCATCGCCGCGCAGGCGGCAGCCAGGCGTTCGGGGGCCTCCGGCAGTGGATTGATCTCGCCCAACCGTGGCCAGGCACAGGCCTCGCCGGCATTGCTCCACGGGGTGGCGGTGGCAATCGCGGCATCGCGCGCAAAACAGGCCTGCAGTTGCCGCAGCCAGCCCGGCAATGGGCGCGCATCGATGCCGAGCACCACCACGTCGGCCTCGCCACAGGCGGCGAGCATTTCATCCAGATGCGCCACCTCGCCCAGCATGCGCTGGCGGCGAGTGTGGTGCGCCTGCAGCTGCGTGCGCGCCAGCCAGTGTTCGATCACCGCGCGCCCGCGTGGGCCGGCCTGCGCGTCGTCGGCCAGCCACACCCGCGTGCCTGCAGGCGTGGCGGCATCCAATGCACCAAGACACGCATCCAGCGCCTCGTCGTCGGTGCCGACCGGCACCAGTACGACAGGCAACGCCGCACTCATTACGGCTTCTGGCTGGGTTTCAGCGGCTCCATCACCTTGAACTTCTGACCGTATTCGTCGGTGAGATTGCGCGCTTCCTGCGGGTTGCGCACGATCGACGGGGTGATCAGCACGATGACTTCGCGGCGGGTGTTGCTCTTTCCCTTGGTACCAAAAAGCGCACCAACAACTGGCAATTTACTGAGGAACGGCACGCCATCGCTGGTGTCGGTGGTCGTGTCATCGATCAGACCCGCAAGCATGATGGTGTCGCCGCTCTGCACAGCAGCTTCGGTTTTGACGCGGCGTGTATTGATATCGACGTTACAAGCGGCCGCATTGACCGTTGCAGTTGCCGACGTACATGCCGCCGGCCGATCACCCGGGCTGCTGACTTCCTGGACGATATCCAAGAAGACCATGCCGTCCTTGGTGACGCGTGGGCGCACCTTGAGGATCACACCGGTGTCGATGTACTGCACCGAGGAAAAGCTGCTGTCGCTACCAAGCCCCGTATTGATCGAGGTGGAATTGATGGCGATCCGCGAGCCGACATTCAGTGTCGCCTCGGCGTTGTTGCGAACAAATACCGAAGGCGTTTGCAACAGTCGGACGTTGGTTACACGGTCCAATGCGGTAATGACGGCCGCAGCATTCTTGCCCAGGAAACTCCATGCGAGACCACCGCTACCAACTTGACCAGCGATATCGCCCCAGATGTTACGTCCCGCTGCATTCGCAAGACCTGCACCAAGGCCGATGCCTGTTCCATTGGTTAGGCCGCCATCAGTCGCGGTTGCCGGTGCATTTACTGCATTTTCAAAATACCAGTTAACGCCATAACTCAGCGCACCAGTCAAATTCACCTCAGCCACCTGCGCTTCAATATGCACCTGCATCGGCATCACATCGAGCTTTTCGATGACGTCGCGGATCGAGCTCCACGATTGCGGGGTGGCGCGCACCAGCAAGGTGTTGGTTTCGGCGACCGCAGAAACGCCGACCTTGTCGCCTTCCACTTCCAGGGTGACCGCGCCATTGCCGTTGCTGCGCGGCGACAGTTGCAGGCTGCCGTTGCCCAGGCCACCGCTACTGCCACTGCTGCCACCACCACCGACGCCGCTGCTGCTGCCGAAGCTGCCGCCTCCACCGCTGCTGTCGCCGTTTTCGCCAATGCTGCCACCGGTCATGCCGGAGCTGCCGCCCATGCTGCTGTCGCGATTACCCAGTGCGCCGCCAAGCACGCTGGTTTCCGAGCCCGGTGCCAGCGAGGCGTTGGAATCGCCACCCTGGCCACGCCCGCCGCCGAACACTTCCGACAGGCGATCGGCCAGGTCCTTGGCCTTGATGTATTTCAGCTCATACGAAAACAGGCGCACGCCGCCACCGGCGCTGTCGATGCGGTCCAGCCACTGCTGGATCTGGTCCAGATAGCGCGGCTGCGGTGTGATCACCAGCACCGCGTTGGCGTTTTCCAGCGGCATGAAACGGAACATGCCGGCACTGGGGGTCTTGCTCTGTTCGCCGAAGACCTTTTCCAGATCGGCGCTGACCTTTTCGGCCTTGCCGGACTGGATCGGGAACACGCCCACCGACATGCCCGACAACCAGTCCACGTCGAAGATCTGCACGGTGCGCAGATAGTTTTCCAGCTCGGCACGCGTACCGCCCAGGGTGATCACGTTGCGCGAGGCATCGGTACCGACGATCGCGTTCGGGCGCGCGTACGGCTCCAGCACTTTCTTCATTTCGCTGGCGGAGATGTACTTCAGCGGCACCACACGCACCTCGAAGCCGCGCGCGGCCGATGGTGAGGCGGTGCTGGGCGCGACCGTGCCGGCCAGCGCCTGGTCGGCCGGCACGATGTTGTAGCGGCCACCACTGAACACCATGCGCGCGTTGTTCCAGCCCAGCACCATCTCCAGCAGGTTCAGCGCCTGCGCGGGCGACACCGGGTTGGGGGTAGCCAGGGTGACGGTGCCTTGCACGCCCGGGGCGATCACGTAGTTCTGGCCGAGCATGTCGCCCAGGATCGCCTTGACCACGGCCTGTACCGATTCGCCTTCGAAGTTGAAGGTGGCACTGCCGCTGCTGGCCATGCCCAGGGTGGGCGATGGGGCCGCGGCGGCGCTCTGGTTGATCATGGTGCCGCTGCCGCGCCGGATCACCGGGGTCGGCTTGGCGCTAGCGTTGCCGTCGGCGCGTTGTTCGGCGGTGGTCTGGGTGGCGCCGGCGGCGCCGACTTGCGGATCCAGGCGCGCGTCGCGGCGTACGTCCGGCGGCGGAGTGGTGGCGCAACCGGCCAGCAGGCCAATCAGCAGGGACACGGGAAACAGGCGCGGCGTCATGCGTTCACTCATTGGGTCTGACCGGGGGTGGAGCCGCCCTGGCGCTGCTGTTGCAGCTGGCGGCGTCGGGCTTCGATACGTTCACGGATGGCGCGCATCTGCTCATCGGAGGGGCGTGGTGCTTCCTGGGCGCCATCGCTGCGCTGCGGCGGCACCGTCGGCGGCGCCTGGCCACCGGGCTGCTGCTGCGGCACCTCGGCCGGCGGCGGCGCGGGTGTTGCAGGTGCCGGCGGGACATTCGGCGGCAATGGCGGGACGGCACCGGGCGCCTGCGGGCGGCCCCCGATGGCGGTTGGCGGCTGCCCACCCTGGCCGTTGAACACCTGCAGCTCCAGGGTCTGGGTGCCGCCCGGGCCTTCGATGGTTGCACTACGCGGCTGCAGGGCCAGCAACCGGTATCCCTTCACCGCATCGCCGCCCAGCTGCACCCGCACCGAATCGGCCGGGTCCAGCGTCAGCGTGGCCATCTTGAAGGTGGAGGTCAGCAGCACGCCGGTCAGGCGCACCGTGGAGGCGGCCCCGCTGCCGTCGTTGCCGGACAGGAAGAACGGGTGCGGCAGGCGATCTTCGGCAAACGCCGGATGCGCGGCGATCTCGGCGTATTTTTCGAACGGCCCCAGCCGTTCCGGGGCCGGTGCCGGCAACGCCGGCAGGCGCTGCACCAGGGCCGGGTCATCAGGCAGCAATTCCACCCGCTTGCCCAGGCCGGCCACGGCCAGCACGCAGACCAGCAACGCCCAGCCGACCACGGTGGCCAGCAACCAGGTGCGCAGGCCAATCATCTCAAGGCGCATTGCTGGCCTCCCCGGCGGCAGGCGCGGCGCCGGTGTTCACCGGGCCGGCATTGCTGCCCGGCCGCAGGTAGCCGGCCAGTTCGAAGGCGATATCCAGGCCATTGCCGCTTTCGTTGGGCGAGAGCTGGTAGCGCTGCGCCATCACGTTGAGGTTGTCCACGAACAGGCGCGGGGTGCCGTTTTCCAGGCTGTACAACACCGAGGCCAGTTCGGGCGTGCCGCAGCGCAGGCGCACCTGCACCGCCACGCGGGTGAAGCGCTTGGTTTCCGGCTGCAGCGGCGAGCGGTTGCTGATCGCGCAGCTGCGGTTGCCCGGGCTGGCATCGACCACGGCACGTTCCAGCCGCTGCACCAGCCCGGCCGAGGCCAGCTCGGCGGAACTCTCCGGCAAGAAGCCGGGGCGGCTTTGCAGCGTCTGCCTGGCCTGCTGCAGGCGCTGGCTGACCTGCGGGGCCTGTTGCAACTGCACGCGCACGCGCAACTCGCGTTCGCGCAGCGATTGCAATTCGTCCTGCACGGCGAGCATCGGCTGGGTGAACCAGGGGTGCACCAACACCAGATACCCCACGCCCATCACCAGCAGCAACAGGCCCAAGGCGATCCAGCGATCGCGTTTAACGCTGCGCGGCATCGGCGGCCTCCTTGGCATCGGGACCGGCCAGTTCGGCGGTGATGGTGAAGCGGTCCACGTTGCGGCCGGCATCGCTCTGCAGCACGCCGGTCAGCGATGGCGTGTGCCACAACGGCGAACCCTCCAGACGACGCACCAGCGAGGAGGCCTCCTTGCTCAAACCGATCAACTGCAATTGCCCGCCCTCGACCGAAAACTTTTCCAGATAGGTGCCGCTGGGCAGGCGGCGGCTCAATTCGTCCCAGATTTCCACCGAGGTCGGACGCGTGGCACGTTGCTCCTGGAAGAACGCTGCGCCCTCCACCAGTTCCAGCAATTGCTGGCGCTCGGCGGCCACCTGGCGCGCGCGCCCGGCATTGGCCTGCACCTGGGCACGCAGGTCGTCGGCGGCCTGGCGGCGGTTGTCCAGCAGCAGCCAGCCGGCCACCGCGAGCAACACCAGCGCGGCCACGGCGAGCAACAGATTCCAGCGCTGCATCGGGTCGCTGCGGCGCAGGCGGCGGGCCGGCGGCAGCAGGTTCACGCCCAACGGCGCGCCGCGCGCATCGGCCACGTCGATCCCGGACAACGCGTTGCTCCATGCCTCGGGCACGCCGGCCGGGCCGTCGATCATGCGCCGCGGCACCACCACCAGCTCGGCATCGAGCTGGCCGTCTTCGCGCACGTCGAGCACGCGTGCATCGAAGTACACCTGGTCGGCGGTAAACGGGGTTTGCCGGTCGATTTCGAAGCGCGCCACGTCCTGCAGGCGTGCAGCGGCGGCGGCAGGTAGCCGCAACGGGCGGCGCAGCGCATGGCTGGCCGGCAGCAGCCAATGCTGCGGCAAGCCTTCCAGCGCGGTGGGCAGCAGCGCGTTGACTTCCTGCGGTTGCACCGGCCACGGCAGGCTGGCGACGGTGTCGCTGGTCTGGTCGCGCTGACGCAGCAACTGCAGCGCCTCGCCATCCAGCTGCAATAGCAGCCGTGACTGCGACAGGCCAAGCTGCCACTGCCAGCGCTGCGGCAACCACGCCAGCAACGATTGCTGCCACCAACGCCAGAAGCCGCCCGCGCCGGGCATGGCGCGAACGCCAATGCGTCCCAAGGTATCCCGCCACGCGGTCATTGCACTACTGCTCCCTCTTCCCAACGCAAAACGGTGTAGGCGGACCCGGGCAGGGCCGACGCACCGGTGCGCACGACCGCACGCAGCACGGCCTCGCGTCCCTGACTCAGGCGTGCCCGGCTCTCGATACTATAAGTGTCTGTCCCACCAAGCGTCGCGTCGCTGCCTGGTAAACCCAGCGGCGCGTCACGCTGCGCCAGCAGTTGCTGCGCATCCAGGCCCATGGCGGTGAGCACCGGGCCGGTGGCAAAGCGCGCTTCCGGGCGCGAACGGCCGCTGTACAAGGTGACATGCGGCAACAGCTTGCGGTACAGCTCCGCGTCCATGCCCAGCACCAGGCGCAATTCGCCCAGTGTTTCAAACGGACCATCCTTGGCGCCATACGGCAGCCCGGCATCGGCGTAGTCGCGATCTTCCGCACCACCGCCCGGCTGCGTGAGCGTGTCGCCATCGCGCCAATCCACGATTGCGCCAGCCAGGCGCACATCGCGCCCGGCTTCGCCACCGACCGCGCGCACCAGCCCGGCGAGCAGCGTTGGCTCGGCCATGTTCAGATCCACCTTGCCGCTCTCGTCGATGATGCGGATCTCCACGTTGGCATCGTCCATCTGCCACCGATAGCGGCGCCCGTCCGGGCGCCAGCGCGCTTGCGGCTCGCCACTGCTCAATCGCGACAGCGCGTATTCCATGCCGGCGCGTGCGTATTCCTGCGCCTGGCCGCCGTTGCGCAGCATGGACCCCTGCAGCGCTTCCACACGCGCGGTCAATGCAAACGCGCCGATCATCGCGGTGAGCAAGGCGATCAACCACAACACCAGCACCAGCGCTGCACCGCGCATCGTCCTCATTGCGCCAGCGCTCCACCGCCACCGGACTGCGGCAGCGCCACCACCACTGGCGGCCAGGCCGAGCCGCCGCTGCGGATGTCGATGCGCACCAGCAAGGGCAGGCGATCGTGCCATTCCCATTGCGGCAGCCACCCGCTCAGCGCACCGCTTTGTGGATCGAGCCCGCGGTAGCGAAAGCTCACCTGCTGCACGTCATCGGCCAGCGTTTCAGCCGGCAAGGCGTTGCCTTCTTCGATCTCCTTGCCCGACTGCAACATGGTCAGCGCAATGGTGAGCGTGCGCTGCTCGCCATCGCCAACCACCGACACGTCATGCAGATACGGCCCGCCGCGGCCCAGATAATCCGGCACATCGGCGGCAAACCGCATGCGCTGCGGCTCGCCGACGAACAGCATTGGTTGCTGGCTTTGCGTATCGATGCCCATCGCGATCGGCAACGCCGCAGACAACCGGCGACGCAGGAATTCTTCTACCGCGCGCGTGCGTTCGCTGCGTTGCGCAATGGCTTCGCCGCGCTGGCTGATCGCGCTGGCCGAGCGCAACGTGGCAAAGGCCAGCGCCAGCCCGCCGACCAGCAGCATCGTGGCCAGCAGCACTTCGATCAGGGTGAACCCGGCAGCGCGCGGACGCATCACGCGGGGTTGCCCTGTGCGGTGGCCGTCACCAGCCGCAACGTGCGCCATAACAAGCGCTGGCTGGGTTGCTCGCCCCACCGCACCACCAAGGTGAGCTGCAGCAGCGTGGGGGCGCTCGGGTCTACCGGCGCCTGCGCATTGCGACGCGGTTCGTCGTACGGGCGCACATCCAGCGACCAGCGGAAATGCCCGTCTTCCAGGCTGCCTTGCTGCTGCCCCGGCACCAGCGGTTTTTCCATGCCCTGCACGGCCAGCAACGACTGCGCATGCAAGGTGGCGCGGGTGCTTTCGTCGGCCCCACGCACCTGCCGCGCCGCACCGGACAAGGAGCCCAGCAACAGCGTCAGCACCAAGGCAAGCAACGCAAAGGCCACGATCACTTCGATCAACGAATAGCCGCGCTGATGCTTCATGGCGCTGGCGTCCGCAGCGGGCCGGAACGCACCTCGCCGGTGATCCAGCCGACGTCCACGCGCCAACGCGCATCCTTGATGGTCAGATCGATGCGCCCGCCGGTGGAGGCGCCATCGGCGAAGAACTGGATGGCGCCCTGGTCCTGGCGCGATTGCACCTGCCGTGCGCCGGTGAAGCGCACCTCCAGGGCAGCGGGCAGGTCGCCGTGATGGCCGCCGGGCGCTTCCCAACGCCGCTGCTGCGGGTCGATCAGAAAGCGCTGCGGCGTGCCGGTGGCGATGGCCTGGGTGCGCGTATAGCGCAGTTGCGCGGCGATGGCCTTGCCGGCGCTGCGCAGACGCATGCCGTCGATGCCGCCGGTGAGCGCGGCGGCGGCCAGCACACCGGCCAGCGCGATCAGCGCGATGACCAGCAGCATCTCCAGCAACGAGCTGCCACGCAGCTGCCTGCGCACAACGGGCGCAGCGCGGTGCGGGGACAGAAACGGCAGACGCGCAACGCGCATGGGTCGCTGCTTACTGGTACTTGATGTCCGAGTCGTAGCTGCTGCCGCCGGGGCGGCCATCCTTGCCCAGGCTGATCAGGTCGAAGGCCTGGCCATCGCCGGGCACGCGGTATTCGATGGTATGGCCCCACGGGTCGTTGAGCTCGACCGGCTTGGCGTACGGGCCCAGCCAACCACTGCTGCCACCGGGCTGGGTGACCAGGTCATCGAGCTTGCTCGGCAACTTGCCGGTGTCGAGCTGGAAGTTCTCGATCTTGCCGGCCAGGGTCTGGATCTGCGACTTGGCGAGGTTCGCCTTGCCGCGATCGGCACCACCGAGCACGCGGCTGCCGACCAGGGTGAGCACCGCGCCGATCAGCACGATGACGATGATGATTTCCAGCAAGCTCATGCCGGCCTGGCCTGCGCGCGACGGACTGCGGGTGATGGAACGCTTGATCATGAACGATTTCCTTGCACGTCGATGAAGGATGCTGCCGCCAGAAGATGACAAGGCCGGCACTGCAATGGTTCCCGCATGGGTGTCATGCGGTCACCGAAACGTTGTGGTGAATGTGGTGCGTGTACACGGGAGCGCGCGGCAGCATGCGAAGCGATGTCGCCAGTTGCACGCAGAGGAGCGGCAGCCAGCGCGTCATCAGCGATGCGCACGCCGGTTGCCAGGCGCACATCTACGCCTGCTGCGCGCCGCACGCGGCCACCACGCTCAACCGATGGCATTGGTGAGGTCATACAGCGGTACCAGCACCGAAATGATGACAAGCCCCACCACCGAGGCCAACACCAGGGTGATCAGGGGCACCAGCGCGGCCAACGCGCGGTCGATGGCCTGCGCAGTTTCCAGCTCGAAGGTGTCGGCGGTCTTGAGCAGCATGGTATCCAGTGCGCCCGACTCCTCGCCCACCTGGATCATCTGCAGCGCCAGCCGCGGGAACCGCTTGCCGCGCGCCAGCGACATCGACAGGCCATGCCCGTTCTTGACGTCGTCGGCCGCGGCGGCCACATCTTCGACCAGCGCGGTATTGGACATCACGTTGCGCGCGATGCCGATCGCGGCGAGCAGCGGCACACCGTTGCGTAACAAGGTGCCCAGCGTGCGCGTGAGCCGCGCGGTTTCCAGCCGTGCGATCAGGCTGCCGATGACTTTCTGGCGCAGCAGCCAAGCGTCCAGCGCAGCGCGGAACGCGGCATTGCGGCGCTTGCGATCCAGCCATAGACCGAGCACGCCAGGAATCACCACCAACACCAGCCACCAATCGCGCACCAACAGGCCAACGCTCAGCACCGCCTGGGTGAACCACGGCAAGGCTACGTCCAGGCTTTCGTACATCTGCGCGAACTGCGGCACCACATAGCCAAGCAGAAACAGCAGCGCGCAGCCGACCACCGCCAGCAGGATCGCCGGGTAGATCAGCGCGTTGATCACCTTGCCCTTGAGTGCGCGGCTGCGTTCCAGGTAGTCGGCCAGGCGCTGCAGGGTGTCCTGCATGCTGCCGCCGGCTTCGCCCGCGCGCACCATGTTGATGTAGAGCTTGGAGAACAGCCCGTGCTGGCGTTCCAGCGCCACCGACAACGGCGCGCCGCCGCGTACGGTGTCGCGGATGTCGGCGATGACGCGGCGGCTTTTGTCGTCTTCGGGCAGATCCATCAGGATCGACAACGCGCGGTCCAGCGGTTGCCCGGCGCCGATCAGCGTCGCCAGCTGCTGGGTGAACTGCACCAGCGAGGCATTGTCGAACGGCTTCTTGCGCAACAGCATGCGCAACGACGGCGAACCGTTTTCGCCGGTGGCCAGACGCGTTTCTACCGGCAGGTGGCCTTGCTCCTGCAGACGCAGCGCCACCTCGGCATCGTTGGCCGCTTCCATCTGACCATCGAGCATTTCGCCGTGCGCATCGAGCGCCTTGTAGCGGTACAGGGGCATTAGGCTGGGAGGCCGGGAATTGGGAATTGGGAATCGGGAATGGGGTGGAGCGCTTGGTCTCGGGGATTTGGGAGTCGGGATTTGGGATTTGGGAAACGCGCGGCGCTGTGGGCGATGGGTGCGGGGGCCTTTGCGTTGTAGCGCATGCGTGGGACTGCCTGAAAGCCCGCGTTATCAGCGTTAGATAGCGCGCAGCCTGCGCGCGTTGCTGCACTCGCTGCTCTCACGCATCCTCCGTGACGCGCAGGACTTCTTCGATGGTGGTTTCGCCACGCAAGGCCTTGGACAAGCCATCTTCGTACATGGTGCGCATGCCGGACTTGCGCGCCAACTGCTCGATCTCGCCCATGCCGGCGCGGCGCATCACCGCGCGGCGGAGTTCGTCGTTCATCACCAGGAACTCGACGATGGTGGTGCGGCCCAGGTAACCGGTGGGCGCTGCCGCCGTGGCGCGCGGGCGATACAGGAAGATCTCGCCGTCTGGCTGCAGCCGGCGCAGGTCGAAGCGTTCGATCTCTTCCGGCGATGCGGCATAGCGTTCGGCGTTGGCCAGGTCGAGTTTGCGCACCAGGCGCTGGGCCAGGATGCCGTTGATGGTGGAGGTCAGCAGATAGTCTTCCACGCCCATGTCGAGCAGGCGGGTGATGCCGCCAGCGGCGTTGTTGGTGTGCAGTGTGGAGAGCACCAGGTGGCCGGTGAGCGCGGACTGGATCGCGATGCGCGCGGTTTCCAGGTCGCGCATTTCGCCGATCATGATGATGTCCGGATCCTGGCGCACGATGCTGCGCAGCGCGTTGGCGAAATCCAGCCCGATCTGCGGCTTGGCCTGGATCTGGTTGATGCCTTCGATCTGATATTCCACCGGGTCTTCGACAGTGATGATCTTGACGTCGGAGGTGTTGAGCTGGCTCAGCGCGGTGTACAGCGTGGTGGTCTTGCCCGAACCGGTGGGCCCGGTGACCAGCATGATGCCGTGCGGTTGTTCGAGCACCTTGCGAAATTGCGGCAGGAAGTCTTCGGTGAAGCCGAGCTTGTAGAAATCGAACACCACCGTTTCACGATCGAGCAGACGCATCACCACGCTCTCGCCATGCGCGGTGGGCACGGTGCTGACACGCAGATCCAGCTCCTTGCCCTGCACGCGCAGCATGATGCGGCCGTCCTGCGGCAGGCGGCGCTCGGCGATATTGAGCTTGGCCATGATCTTGATGCGGCTGATCACCGCGGCGGTGAGCTTGGCCGGCGGGCTTTCGCCTTCCACCAGCACGCCATCCACGCGGTAACGCACCTTGAGCCGGCTTTCGAACGGTTCGATATGGATGTCCGAGGCGCGCAATTCCACCGCGTGCTGGATCACCAGATTCACCAGGCGGATCACCGGCGCTTCGGAGGCAAGATCGCGTAGCGCTTCGATGTCGTCGGTGCTGCTGGCATCGCCGTCGGCGGTTTCCACGATCGTGCCCATTGCGCTGCGGCCCTGCCCGTACCAGCGCTCGATCAGGTCGTCGATTTCCGAGCGCAGGCCCACGTGCAGCAGCAGCGGCAGGCCGGTGGCCAGGCGCACCGCATCGATCGCGTAATCGTCGTAGGGATCGGCAATCCACAGGTCGAGCCGGCCATCGCGTTCGCCGACCGGGCACAGATGAAATTGCTTGAGAAAGCGCAGCGACAGGCCCTGCACCTCAGGCAGCATTTCCGGCGGGGTGTCGCCGAGCTGGCGTGCATCCACCAGCGGCAAGCCGAGCACCTCGGCGCAGGTCTCGGCATGATCGCGCTCGGACACCAGCCCCAACCGGCCCAGCAGCGCCAACAGGCCCATGCCGGATTCGGCCTGCAGCTGGCGCGCGCGCAGCAGGTCGGTGTCCTTCAGACGACGGCGTTCAAGCAGTGCTTCGACGATGCGCGTTTCTGCACTTCGCTGCTCAATTGGATCGACGGCAACCGCGTTCACACTCGTCTCCACAAGTCCGGCGCCGACTGTAGCAGTTTGCCGCGACGATCAACCGCACCACTGCGAAAGGCCCTGAAAAACGAATGCCCCCGGTGATTGGCCGGGGGCATTCGGTCACACTATTGCAGCGATTACTGTCGCGCGACGAGCGTCAGCTTCGCGTAGTCCCCTGCACCCACCAGCTTGATGTAGTAGGTACCAGCCTTGGGTGCGGTGAAGCGCACCGTTTCGCTGTTGCCCGGACGGGTGGACTTGGCGTCGTAATCGGTTGCGGTGGGCTCGGCTTCGAAGCTCACGTAGACCGACACGTTACCGGTGCCGCCGTAGGTCATGAAGCTCAGCACCGCACCGGCCTTGGCTTCGAAGCTGTACAACGTGGAGCTGTTGTACTCACCGCTCAGGCCGGTCAGCGGCGCCTTGTTGGTCAGGGCAATGGCGGCCGGCGCGCAGGTCTCGGTGTCCGGGTCGCACGGCTCCACCAATACCGCTTCCAGCGCGGCCTTGGCGTCGACGATGCCGCTGCCGATCGGGGTGCTGGTCGGCGGGGTCACCGGGAAGCGGCGGCTGGCCTGCTTGAGCAGGGCTTCCATCGCCGCCGGGGTCAGCGGGCCATCGCCCAGGCCGATCGACGCGCTCTGCACCAGGGCCACGACGCCGGCCACGTGCGGGGACGCCATCGAGGTGCCGCCCATACCCATGTAGCTATAGCTACCGGAGGTTGGGGTGGTGGCGCCGTCGTAGCCGGCCTGCCAGATGTAACCACCCGGGTTGCCGTCCACGCTGCCGCCGCCGCCGGGACCGGACAGGTCCACCTTGCTGCCGTAGTTGGAGTAGTAGGTGATGCCGCCGGTGATGCGGGTGGCGCCGACGGTGATGGTGTTGTTGCAGCTCGCCGGTGAATGGTTGGCCGCATCTTCGCCGCTGTTGCCGGCCGCCACCACCACGGTGGTGCCGCGCGACACCGCGCCGTTGATCGCGACCTGGGTGGCCGGATCGCAGGGCTCGCCGCCGCCCAGGCTCATGTTGATCACTTCGGCCGGGTTGGTGTTGGCGGGGACGCCATCGACCGTACCGCCGGAGGCCCACACGATCGCATCGGCGATGTCGGAGGTGTAGCCGCCGCAGCGGCCGAGCACGCGCACCGGCAGGATGGTGGCCTTCGGCGCCACGCCCGCCATGCCCACACCGTTATTGGTTGCCTCGGCCACGGTGCCCGAGACATGGGTGCCGTGCCAGGAGCTTTCCTGGGCGACCGACCCGTCGTAGCAGACGTTATCGGCCTCTTCCCAGTCACCGTAGTCCAGCGCGCCCGGGACGCGGGCGTCGGTGGGGCGACGCGAGACTTCGGCGTCGGTGATGAAGTCATAGCCCTGCAACAGGTTGCCGGCGAAGTCCGGATGGCCCGGCAGGATGCCGGTATCCAGCACCGCCACCACCACGCCGGCACCTTGCGAGAGGTCCCATGCGGCCGGCGCGTTGATGCCGCCGTTGGGGTTGCTCAGGTGCCACTGGTACTGCGCATACAGCGGGTCGTTGGGGACCAGCTGCGGGCTCACGTCGGTCGCCGCAACGCTCTTCTTGATCTCGACCGGACGCAGCATGCGGTCGATCTGCACCTCGGCCACGGACGGGTCGTTCTTCAGCTCGACCACCACCTTGTCCACCTGTGCGGCGGTCAGCGTGCCGGACAGTTTGATCAGGTCCGAGCCAATGCCCAGCTTGCGCAGGTAGGTCGCCTTGGCGGCGGTGGCGCCAGCACGCGCACCGGTCACCGGTGCGGCACGGCCCACGGCCGATTGCACCACGCCCAGCTTGCTGCTGCGATCGCTCGCGGCGGCCGTGCCGTCCTTGTAACGCACGATCAACCGGCTGCTGAAATCGCTGGCGGCCGGCGCGGCTTGGGTCGGTTCCTTGACCTGCAACGCGGGGGCAGCAACGAGGGTGCCCGAAGCACCCAGGGCCATCATCAAGATGGCGCCAGTCAGCGGGTTGAGACGGAAATTCTTGTCGATCACGGTGAAGTCCTCTTCAGTTTTTCGTGGATCAGGCGTCAGTACGGCCATCACTCCCTGCGAATCCGTTGGCCGGCCAAGCCACGGTCCTCGCCCGCCCCCTCAGGCCTTGCTCTGTCGCGACGGCGCACGACGGCGCCGTCGCTGTTTTCAACCGTGCGTTACCAACCGAAACCGGCACCTACGCCGATCGAGCTGTCGTCGCCGCTCAATGCGCCACCGATGGTCACCGTGGCGCGCGGGCTGATTGCCCGCTGATAACCCACCGACAACGCCGACTCGCCGTTCTGGAAACCGACACCGGCACCGAGGCGGTTTTGCGAGGCAATACCGGCCACGCTGGCGGACATGTTCAACATCGCCGAGCCCATTGCGCCCTGACGGTCGAGGCGACGGTTCTGCCGGCGCAGGCGGTCTTCGATATCGCCCTGATAGGTTTCGAAGCTGTCGGCCATCGCGCTGTAACGGCTGTCGGTGTAGCTGTTGGCTGCGGCGACGCCGCTATCCAACTGGCCCTTGTTGACCGCATCGGTGGCGCGCGTACCGGCAGCCACATTGGCCACCTGACGCTCACCGCCCACGCTGCCCACCGAGACCGTGTTGGCACGGTCGGCAACCGAGCCCTGGCCGAGTGCCACCGCACCCTGCGCACTGGCGCGGGCACCCTGCCCGATCGCCGTGCCCGAGGCCGCACTCACCTGCGCGCCTTCGCCCATCGCCACAGCATTGGTCGCCACCGCAGCAATCTGCGTGTTGGCACCCACTGCGGTGCTGCCATCGGCATTGACGCGTGCATTGCTGCCAATCGCGGTGTCGTTGGGGCCGTGCGCATACGCGCTGCCACCAATCGCGGTGCCGGTGATGTGGTTGGCCACAGCGGCGTTGCCAACTGCCGTCGAGGTGGCTGCCGGCGTGGCCGTGCCAACGACCGCAGCGGTCGGCGTGCCCTGCACGCTTGCGCTGCTGTCAGTGACATCGCTGCTCGCGACCGTCGCTGATGCAGCCACCGCCGGAAACGCTGCAGTGCGCAGCGAAACCGTGCGTGCAGCGGTAGCCGTTGCGGTGCCGCCACGTGCATCCAGCTCGGTGACCTTGCTGTCCAACGCGGTCAATGCGGCACCGACGTTGTTGTAGCTGGCACCCTGGATGACGTAGGTCGGCGCAACGAACACGCCTTGCGCGCCGATCGCCGCACCACCGCCGAGGAAGCTGGCGGTATTGCTGAGCGACTGGAAGAACTGGCCGCCGTTGATCGCATCGCTGCTGGCATCGGCAATCGCACCGGCACCCACATTGACGATGCGACGCGTCGCCGGGCCACCGCGGCCGTTGCCGCTGCCCACCGACACCACGTTGGCTTCATAGGTGCGCGAACCGGAACCCAGCGCCACCGAGTCGGCGCCGCTGGCACCCGCATTGGCACCGAGGGCGACGGCGTTGGCGCCGCTCTGGCGCACAAAGGAGTTGTAACCCAGCGCAACGCCGTTCTCGCCAATGGAGTTGGTCTGCCGCCCCATCGCCGTGCTGTTCACGCCGCTGGCGCTACTGTCCACACCCATCGCGCTGGCGCCGGTGGCCGAGGCAGTGCTGCCTGCGGCTACCGCCACGCTGCGTGCACCGCTGGCGGTGGCACCGGCACCGGCGGCGGTGGCGCGATCGCCCGTTGCACGGGCCACGCCCTCGCCGGTGGTCTGCACCATGCCGCTGGTGGTCTGCACATCGGCCGCCAATGCATCCAGCTGGCCCTTGTTGACCGCATCGGTGGCGACTTCGCCGTCGCTGACATTGACGATGCGACGCGTTGCCGGGCCGCCGCGGCCATTGCCGCTACCGACCGACACCGTGTTGGCTTCGTAAGTGCGCGAGCCGGAGCCCAATGCCACCGAATCGGCGCCGGTGGCACCGGCATTGGCACCGAGCGCAACACCGTTGACCGCGCTCTCGCGCACGAACGAGTTGTAGCCCACCGAGACCGCGTTTTCGCCGATTACGTTGACCTGGCGGCCGACGCCGGTGCTGTTGATGCCGGTGGCCGACGCATCCACGCCGACCACGCTTGCACCAATCGCATCGGCGCGGCTGTTGCCGCCGATCGCCAGCGCGTTATCGGCCAATGCAGCGGCGCTCTGGCCCAATGCACTGGCGTTGACGCCGTCGGCATAGGAATTCCAGCCGATCGCGGTGGTGTAATCGGCCGTGGCCCATGCACCGCCACCGAAGGCCGCTGCACCGGTGCCCGACGCACGTGCCGGGATGAAACCGAAGAACGTGCTGCCGCCCACCGCCACGCTTTCATCGCCGGTGGCTTCGCTGAATTCACCCACGGCCACCGCGCTGGCGCCGGAGGCCAGCGACGCGGCACCCACTGCGGTGCTGTAGTCGCTGGACGCCACTGCGCCGTAGCCCAGTGCCGACGACAGGCGGCCGCTGGATTCGCTGTAGCCACCGAAGGCGGCACTGCCCACGTTGGACGCAGCGCTGCGGAAGCCGACCGCCGTGGCCTGGTTGTCCGAGGCCACTGCTTCGCTACCCAGTGCGGTGGCGTAGGTCGAAATGGCCTGCGCGCCGGCACCGTTGGCGGTGGCACCGATATCGCTGGCCAGCGCGTTGCTGCCCACCGCGCTGCTGTTTTCGCCCAATGCCTGGGCGTTGTTACCCAACGCTGCGGCGCCGATGCCGCTGGCCAGCGCATCCATGCCGACTGCGGTTGCGTTCTCGGCAACCGCCTGCGCACCTGCACCCACGGCGGTGCTGTTATCGCTGCTGGCATTGGCACCTTCGCCGGCGGCCAGCGCGTTGTCGCCTTCGATGTAGGCACCGGCGTCGCTGTCGTCGCTGCCGCTGGCCTTGAAGTACTTGCTGGTGCCCTGCGCGGTTTCGGCCACCGCGGTAAGTTGGTCCAGATTCACCGCATCGGTGCCTTGCGTACCGGCCGCGACATTGGTGATCTGGCGCTCGTTGCCGGCACTGCCCACCGACACCGCAAAGTCGCGATCGGCGACCGAATCGGCACCCAGTGCCACGCTGCTTTCGCCGGTGGATTCGGCGAAGTTACCAAGCGCGGTGCTGTTCAAGCCCGGAGCCCACGCCGCGCCGCCCAGCGCGGTGGAGAAGTCGCCGGAGGCCTCGGTCGGCAACAGGCCGAGCAAGGCGCCACCCACCGCCACGCTGTTGTAGCCGCTGGCAACGCTGGCCTGGCCGGCTGCGATGCTGTACGCACCGGAGGCAGTGGCATCGCCACCGACGGCCACGCTGCTGGAGCCGCTGGCGGTGCTGAAGTTACCCAGCGCGGTGCTGTTGAAACCGCTGGCGGTGGAATAGCCACCCAACGCGGTGGAGTAGTTGGAGGTGGCTTCGGCGCCAAAGCCGAATGCGGCCGCGCTGGTGCCATCGGCCACGCTCTCTGCACCGACCGCCGTGGCGGACTCGCCCGTGGCACTGGCGAAATAGCCCAGTGCAGTGCTTTCGGTGCCTTCGGCCACGCTCAGCGCACCACCGGCAAATGCACCATCACCGGACGCCCCTACCGCTGCGCCCACTGCCGTGCTCTGCGCACCGGAAGCTTCGCTTTCGCCGCCCAGGGCCACGCCGTAATCACCGCTGGCCTGGCTGAAAGCGCCGGTCGACACGCTGCCGTAGCCGCTGGCGGCGGCGTTATAGCCGGACGCATTGGCGTACTGCGCCGTGGCGCTGGCACCGCTGCCGATGGCGACCGCGCCTATCGCAGTTGCCTGGCTGCTGGCGCCGAATGCGCTGCTGTAGTCGGCATCAGCGGTGGCATTGGAGCCGGCAGCCGTGGCGTCTTCGCCCTGTGCGAACGCGGTGCCGTCACCGGTGCCCGCATACAGACGCGCGGTGGTCTCGGCAGTGCCGGCCACGGCGTTGAGCTGGTCCAGGTTCACCGCATCGGTGCCTTCGGTACCGGCGGCCACGTTGGTGATCTGCCGTTCGCTCCCCACGCTGCCTACCGACACCGTGTTGTCGCGATCGGCGATCGAACCTGCACCCAACGCAACGCCGTCGTCGGCAGGCGTATACGCACCGCTGCCGAGGCTGACGCTCCGCGTGCCCGAGGCGTTGGATTGCCAGCCCAAGGCGACGCTCTCGTTACCAGGCGCATAGGACTGGCCGCCAATCGACGTGGCGCTTCCACCCGTCGCAACGGCGTAAGTGCCAAGGGCGACCGAATAGTAGTTGCTTGAGTTCGCATTGGCGCCCAGCGCCACTGACGAATCATAGCTTGCCCGCGCATTTGCGCCCAACGCCGTGCTGTCGCCACCATCGGCCACACTTTCGGTGCCGATCGCGGTGTCGCGATCCATTCGCGCCACACTTTCAGCACCGATCGCCGTTGCTCCGCGCCCACTGGCGACGCTGGCGCCGCCCACGGTCGTGCTGAAATTTCCCGATGCCATGCTGTCGCTACCCAGCGCGGTGGCGTAGCCATCAACGGCACGGCTGTTGTTCCCCACTGCCGTGGCAGAGGCGCCACTGGCGGTGGCGTAGCCGCCGATGGCCGTGGAGTACGCATCGGCTTGGCTGCCCGCGCCCAGCGCAATACCCTGGTCGCCTTCAGCCTGCGCTTCCCAGCCCAGCGCGATACTCTCATCGCCAGCCGCATTGGATTGGCCACCGAGCGAAATCGCACGTGGGCCGTACGCGTTTGCGTAGGTGCCAACGGCAATCGAGCCAGTGTCGGCTGCATACGCATTCGCGCCCAGCGCGGTGCTGTCGTCACCGTAGGCCACGCTTTCGGTGCCGATGGCGGTACCACCCTCACCCCACGCCACACTGGCAAAACCCAGCGCGGTCGATGCCGCTCCATTGCCGATGCTTTCGTAACCGATCGCCGTTGCACCACGCCCATTGGCGATGCTGGTGCCGCCCACGGCGGTGCTGAAATAGCCGGATGCGTTGCTGTCGCCGCCGAGTGCGGTGGCATAGTCGTCGCCGGCACTGCTGTTGAAACCGACCGCAGTGGCATTGGCAATGCTGGCATTGGCGTTGCTGCCGACCGCCGTGGTGCCCAGCGCAGAGGCCAGGCTGCTCACGCCGAGCGCAATGCTCTCGTCGCCCGATGCATTGCTGGCACCGCCCAGTGCAACGGTGCGCTCGCCGAAGGCATTGCTGTTTGCGCCGATCGCGGTGGATGCAGTGCCACCTGCAGCGGCATTGGCACCGAAAGCAGCGCTGTCGGTACCGAACGCCACGCTTGCACCACCCACAGCGGTGCTGGTGCCGCCGAACGCCACGCTACCCACGCCCAGTGCAGTGGAGTCCGCGCCATTGGCGATGCTCTCGTAACCGAGCGCAGTCGCGCCGCTGGCGGTGGCCCGGGTTGCACCGCCCACGGCGGTGCTGCCATCACCCGAGGCACTGCTGTTGCCGCCGAGCGCGGTGGTGTTTTCCGCGACTGCGGTGCTGTTGAAACCGACTGCCGTGGCGTTATCGGTGGTGGCATTGGCGCCACTGCCAACTGCGGTTGCGCCCTGCGCCGATGCCACGCTGCTGGAACCCAGCGCGGTGCTGTAATCGTTGAACGCTGCAGCGTTGGAACCGGCCGCAACGCTGTCGACGCCTTCTGCAATCGCAGCGCCGTCGCCGGTGGCGACAAACGAACGCGCAGTGGCGGATGCAACGTCGGACACCGCGGTGAGCTGGTTGAGATTCACCGCATCGGTGCCTTCGGTGCCGGCGGCGACGCTGGTGATCTGGCGCTCCGCACCGGCTGCGCCCACTGACACCGTATCGGCGCGCGTGGCCACCGAGTTGGCGCCCAAGGCCACCGAGTTCGCGCCGCGTGCGGTGCTGTAATACCCGAGCGCGGTGCTGAGTTCACCGCTGGCCCACGACTCCGGGCCCACCGCGGTGGCGCCTTCGCCCGGTGCGTAAGCGAAGTAACCCACTGCAGTGGCTTCAGTGCCCGAGGCTTCGCTGAGCGTGCCGACCGCCGTGGTGTAGGTGCCCGAGGCAATTGCGCCGGCGCCAAGCGCGCTGGCGGCTTCGCCACTGGCCTGGGTCTGCACGAAGAACCCTAGCCCCGGAATCAGATCCACCGGGCCGCCGACGGCGGTGCTGCTGGTGCCGCTGGCGCTGGTCTGCGTGCCCACGGCCGTGGAGTAGTCGCCGGTGGCGTTGGACACCGCGCCGAATGCCGACGACTGCGCGCCGGCCGCGTAAGCGCCCACGCCATACGACGAGGCGGCGAAACCATCCGCGCTGGCGCTGGCGCCCACCGCGGTGCCGCCCACGCCGGCGCTGGTGGCACCGGTGTCAACCGGCACACCGCCATTGGTGATCAGCGGGTTGCCGTCTTCGTCCACGGCGGCTCCGCCCACCGCCACGCTGCCCGGCCCGTTGGCCTGCGCGTTGTAGCCGAATGCGGCGCTGTTCTGCCCCACCGCAAGCGCGTTCGCACCCATGGCGGTGGCATTGTCGGCCAGTGCATTGGCGCCGCTGCCCACGGCGAGCGCGCCGCTGCCGAAGGCGTTGGCGGCATCGCCGGCAGCCACCGCACCAGCACCATCGGCATATGCGCCGATGCTGTCGTCGCCCGGCTGTGCCTTGAAGAACGTGGCGGTGTCTTCGGCCACCTCGGACACGGCCTGCAGCTGCGCCACGTTGACCGCGTCGTTGGCGTTGACACCGGCGGACACGTTGGTGATGCGGCGCGTGGCCGGGCCGCCGCGGCCATTGCCGCTACCGACCGACACCACGTCGTCTTCGTGGGTGCGCGAACCGGCGCCCAGCGCCACCGAATTGGCGCCGGTCACGCCGGCATTGGCGCCGAGTGCCACCCCGTTTTCGCCGGCCTGGCGCACGAAACTGTTGTAGCCAATGGCCACTGCGTTTTCGCCGATGGCGTTGGTCTGGCGGCCGATCGCGCTGCTGTTGACGCCACTGGCGCTGCTATCGGCGCCGGTGGCCACCGCGCCGGTGGCGCTGGCGTTGCTGCCTGCACCGATCGCGGTGGCATGGGCGGCAGGTGCCGACGCGCCGCGGCCAACTTCAACCGACTGCGCACTGGCGGAAAGGGGAATGGCGATGCCGGCGCTACCCAGCGCCAGGGCGATCGCGGCGGCCAGGGAGAGTCCCTGACGGCGGTCAATCAGCGCGGCCGATGCCACGCTTCCCGGGCTGTCGCCGCTGGCCAATTCCGATGCCACGGCCCACACACCCAACGATTTGTTCCAGACCTTGCGATAAATCCGATTCATCGACGTCCTGCTCCTGAAGTGGACTGGTTTTTAGCGATTCCCCACCACCGCAGAAGCCTTCCAGCCAATGCGATCCCCCTGTGGTTACTGGCGCCATGGGCCGGGTGGCGGTGCGCGGAATTCCCCGCACCTTGGGATAGTCAAAAAATGAACGCTACCCAACCATAGAACTGGGCGAAGTGTTAACAGCGCTCAAATCGGGCGTCAAGTTTTTGACACGCCACGTGCATAAGAGTGATAGACGTCACGCTTCAGGCTGGTTTTATTAGTTTTTCGATAAATCTTTGGAAAACAGCCACCTAGGTCACGCCATGCCGCACGCCGCCACGCTGAATAGGCGTGTCCGGGCAAGACAAAAAAACCCGCTGGCAGGACGCCAGCAGGCTTGGTTGCGCAAAAAATGGGCAGGAAACCGGTCAGGCCGGCGGCCAACGCTCCCCGCGTTGGCCGCTGCCGGAATCAGCCGGGCCCGGATGCGTCGCGGGCGCCAACAAATCGTCGCCGTGCGCGTTGCGCAGCACGGCGTGTCGGATCACTGACGCGCGAGCAGGCTGACCCCGTCGAAGCTGGCGCCATCGAGTTTGACGATGTAGGTGCCGGCACGCGGCGCGCTGAGGCGCACGGTCTGGCTGGTGCCGAGCAACGGTGCCGATCGCCCGCGTATTTTCAACGTGCAGGCATGCGACCCATTCCGCCATAAACGCGCCGCTCACGACCGTCATTCAACTCAGTTTGCTTCATTGAGGCCTGACTGCGATTGGTCCGGCATGAAGAAAACAATCACCACGCCCGTGAGCTCAAGCCGCCCTTAGGGTTTAGTGAAACGCAATCGCCCACCTTTTGTCGACGGAATAGACAGCGCAAAGCAGCAAAAAGATAGATATGCCGAAAAAATATGGCAGAAATTTTATAACTCGCAACGCCGACAGAATCCATTTGAAAGCGAGATCCGGATGAGATTAACTTCACGCATGCAAATATATTATTTTTTTATAAATACCAATCAGCATTTAAGTTAATAGAAAACAGGTATTTCTTTAGATTCTAGAAACATGCGATGCAGACACGCGACCACCGGCCACGCTGGATTGAGCAGGTGCAGGGCACTGACTCAGCCCCCCCCTGCATCTGCGCAGCTGACGTGCAGCAGCCAAATCGCACCCAATCCTTGGTAGGCGCCGCTCATCCAGCACCGCTGCATCCATGTGAGCCTGATTCGGGCCAACAACATTGCGATGCCACGCTGGGAGAGCCTCCTCTCCCGTGGATGTTGGCGTAGCGTCCGCGTCCAATCGGTGCCCGCCAGCTCGGCGGTACGCGCCCCGCCCCCCCACAGCCGATGCTCGCCAACTGCGGCGGCATCAGCGCGCATTGCAGCGACGGGCGCGCAGCTTTCGTGCGATCCGATCACCCAAACAACAACGGCCGTGTGCATTGCTGCACACGGCCGTTCGTTGACGCTCTCAACGCGGCATCACCCGATGCCGCGTCACATCACTCAACCACACCACACCCGCGCATTGCGGAACATGCGCAGCCACGGCGAGTCCTCGCCCCAGCCCGCCGGATGCCAGCTCAGATTGACCGAGCGCGGCGTGCGCTCCGGATGCGGCATCAAGATGGTGGCGCGCCCATCGGTGCTGGTCAGGCCGGTGATGCCGTCGGGCGACCCGTTCGGATTGAGCGGGTACTGACTAGCCACCGCGCCGTCACCGTCGATGAAGCGCAGTGCCACGCGCGCCGCGGCCTGATCCACCGCCGTGTCGAATTCGGCGCGGCCTTCGCCATGCGCCACTGCCACCGGAATACGCGAACCGGCCATGCCCCGCAGCAGGATCGACGGCGATTCCACCACTTCCAGCAGCGCCGTGCGTGCTTCGAACTGCTCGCTGCGGTTGCGCAGGAAGCGCGGCCAGTGCTCGGCACCGGGAATGATGTCCTTGAGCTGGCTCAGCATCTGGCAACCGTTGCACACGCCCAGCGCAAAGGTATCGCTGCGCGCAAAGAACGCGGCGAACGCATCGCGCAGTGCCGCACGCTCCCGGATCGAGGTGGCCCACCCGCGGCCGGCGCCCAGCACATCGCCGTAGCTGAAGCCGCCGCAAGCCGCAAACCCTGCGAACTGCGCCAGGTCCACGCGGCCTTCGATCAGGTCGCTCATGTGCACGTCGAACGCACGGAACCCGGCACGCTCGAAGTTGTAGGCCATCTCGATCTGGCCGTTGACGCCCTGCTCGCGCAGGATCGCCACCTTCGGCCGTGCACCGGTCGCCACGAATGGCGCGGCCACATCCTCGGACGGGTCGAACACCAGCTTCGGGCGCAACCCCGGCGCCTGGAAGTTGCGGGCCACCGCGCGTTCCTCGTCGGCACTGTCCGGGTTGTCGCGCAACTTCTGCATGGCGTGCGTCACCGACCACCACGCATCGAACAACGCTTCCCAGCGCCATTCGGCCAACACCCGGCCCTGGCCGCTGACACGCACGCGCGGCGTGCCGGTGGGGCGTGCGATGCGTTGCGCGCATTCGGTCAGTGCATGCCGCTCAACCAGATCGGCAAACGCGGCGCGGTCTTCATTGGCGATCTGCACCACCGCGCCCAATTCCTCGTTGAACAGGCTGCGGAAGGCATCATCGCCCCAGGCATCGAGCGTGATATCCAGGCCCTGGCGCGAGGCAAACGCCATTTCGCACAGCGCGGCAAACGCACCGCCATCGCTGCGATCGTGATACGCCAGCAACAACCCACCCTCGCGTGCATCGCGGATCAGTTCAAAGAACTGGCGCAGCCGCTGCGGGTCATCCAGATCCGGTGTTTCACCACCGAAGGCCGGCAACGCACTGTCATCGGCATACACCTGTGCCAGCACCGACCCACCCAGACGCTGCTTGCCGCCACCCAGGCCGATCAACCACAGCTCGCTCTCATCCTCGCGCTGCAGCAACGGAGTGAGCTGCGTACGCACATCGCTGACCGGCGCGAATGCACTGATGATCAACGACACCGGTGAAACGCTTTTCAGCGTTCCACCGGGAGTCGGGAGTCGGGAATCGGGAATGGCAGAAGCGGACGGTGCTGGCGTTTCACCATTCCCGATTCCCGATTCTCCATTCCCGACCTGCCACTGCGCCTGCATCGACAGCGAGTCCTTGCCCACCGGGATGCTGAGCTCCAGCGCGGGGCACAGTTCCATGCCAACCGCACGCACCGCGTCGTACAGCAAGGCGTCTTCGCCGGCGTGTCCGGCGGCAGCCATCCAGTTGGCGGAAAGCTTGATGCTGTCCAGCGTCTGCACCGGCGCCGCACACAGGTTGGTGATCGCTTCGCCTACCGCCATGCGCGCCGAGGCCGCGGCGTTCAGCAGCGCCAACGGCGTGCGCTCGCCGATCGACATCGCTTCGCCATCGAAGGTCTCGAACCCGGCCAGCGTGATTGCGCAATCGGCCAACGGCAGCTGCCACGGCCCGATCATCTGCTCGCGCGCGGTCAGCCCGCCCACGCTGCGATCGCCGATGGTGACCAGAAAGCTCTTGGACGCCACGGTCGGATGCGCCAACACGCGCAACCCGGCCTCCTGCAGATCCAGCACCCCGGTCTGCAGCACCGGCCACTGCGGCGCCGCCGGATGCACCGCATCGCGGTGCATTTTCGGCGCCTTGCCGAACAGCACGTCCATGGGCAGGTTGATCGGGAGCGGAGAATCGGGAGTGGGGAATAGGGAATGGGCAGACGCGGCGTCGGCAGCCGGCAACGCGCTGTTGCGATTCCCGATTCCCGATTCCCGATTCGCTGCGTCAAAAACGCCATACCCCACCACCAGCCGTTCCTCGGCCGTGGCCACGCCGACGGCGGCGAACGGGCAGCGTTGGCGTGCGCAGATCGCGGCGAATTCATCCAGGCGCGCCTGTGGTACGCCGAGCACGTAGCGTTCCTGCGATTCGTTGCACCACAACTCCAGCGGCGACAGCGACGGGTCGTCGCTCGGCACCCTGGCCAGGTCGATCACTCCGCCCACGCCGGAGTCGTGCAGCAACTCGGGGATCGCGTTGGACAGGCCACCGGCGCCCACGTCGTGGAACCAGCGGATCGGGTTATCGGTGCCCAGTGCCACGCAGTGGTCGATGACCTCCTGGCAGCGGCGTTCCATCTCCGGGTTCTCGCGCTGCACGCTGGCAAAGTCCAGCGCCTCGGCGCTGTCACCGGCGGCCACCGAACTGGCGGCGCCGCCGCCCAGACCGATCAGCATCGCCGGGCCACCCAGCACGATCACCGCATCGCCCGGTTGCAGGCGCAGCTTTTCGACCTGGTTGCGGTCGATCGCGCCCAGGCCGCCGGCCAGCATGATCGGCTTGTCGTAGGCGCGGGTCAGGCCCTGGCCTTCGGCCAGCTCAAAACTGCGGAAGTAGCCAAGCAGGTTCGGCCGGCCGAACTCGTTGTTGAATGCCGCGCCGCCGAGCGGGCCGTCGAGCATGATGTCCAGCGCCGGCGCCATGCGCGGATTCAGCGCGCGCGGCGCTTCCCACGGCTGCGGCAAGGTCGGGATGCGCAGATGCGACACCGAAAACCCGGTCAGGCCGGCCTTGGGCTTGCCACCGCGGCCAGTGGCACCTTCGTCGCGGATCTCGCCGCCGGCACCGGTGGCCGCGCCCGGGAACGGCGCAATCGCGGTGGGATGGTTATGGGTTTCCACCTTGATGGCGAAGGCCGAGGGCACCACCGCTTCGCTGCGGTATTCGCCGGTGGCCGGATCGGGGCGGAACCGCGCCGCCGGCACGCCTTCCACCACCGCCGCGTTGTCGCTATAGGCCGACAAGGTGTGCTGCGGGGTCTGCTGGTGGGTGTGCTTGATCATCCGGAACAGCGAGCGCTCCTGCGGCTTGCCGTCGATGGTCCAGCTGGCGTTGAAGATCTTGTGCCGGCAGTGCTCGGAGTTGGCCTGCGCGAACATCATCAGTTCGACGTCGGCCGGGTCGCGGCCGAGCGCGGCAAAGCGCTCGCGCAGGTAGTCGATCTCGTCCTGCGCCAGTGCCAGGCCCAGATCGCCATTGGCCTGTTCCAGCGCATCCAGCGGGATGCGTTCCAGCTGGCCGGGATCGGGCACGTTGAACAGCGCTTCGGCCGCTGCGGCCGAGCCGAGCAACGATTGCGTCATCGGGTCGTGCAACAGCTTGGCCACCGCGGCCTGATCGGCCTCGCCTTCCGGCCACCCGGCCAGATCGATCCGGGTGCCGCGCTCCACGCGCTGGATCGGCTGCCCGGCTCCGCGCATCAGCTCGGTGGCCTTGCTCGACCACGGCGACAGCGTGCCGAGCCGTGGCACCACGTAGCGCGAAGAGGCAGCCTCATCGCGCGGCGCAGGCGCCGGCTCGGCCTGCAGGATGCGCTGCAAGGTGGCCTGGTCGGGCGTGCGCCCGGCATCGGCACGGATGAAGTACACGTGCCAGGCGCCAGTGAGACGCAGCGCGGGGACGAGCGTTTGCAGGCGGGTTTCGAGCCGAGCGCGGCGGAACGGCGAAAGGGCGGAAGCGCCCTCGAGGACCATCATGTCCGGGGAACCGTGTCAGAAACGGGGCCGATTATTGTAACGGAGGTTGGCCGGCCGGCGCCGACCGGGCGCCTTTGCCGCGTTCCGGCCGATCAGGCGGGCTGCGGAGCTTCTGTAGACCCGTCGCTGCGGCCTGCTGTGGCCGGCCAGGCGAGCTTGGTCTCAACCTGGCCTCAGCCCATGCCCTACACAACACGCAGCGGGCAAGTGCGCATGCGTGCAGCCCAGACAGCACAAAGGCCGGGACACTCATGCATCCCGGCCTTCGTTGATGTCCCGCGGCCAGAGACCGCGGTCGTGCGCTACCGGGCCTGGCCCGGCATGGCCGCCTTAGCGGCTGCCGCCCGCCGTGGTGACCGCGCGCTTTTCCAGCGCTTCGCGCAGCTGTGCCGGCGGCAGGTAGCCACCCAGCTGGGTGCCGTCGGGCGCGAAGATCGCCGGGGTGCCGTTGACGCCCAGGCGCTGGCCCAGGGTGTACTCCATCGACACCGGGTTCTTGCAGTCCTTGGCGTTGACCGGCTGGCCGGACTTGGCCGCAGTGAGCGCCTGCTTGCGGTCGGCTGCGCACCACACCGCGATCATTTCCTTGTGGTCCTGGCTGCCCAGGCCCATGCGCGGGAAGGCCAGGTATTCCACCGCGATGCCCTGCTTGTTGAGTTCACCGATCTCGCTGTGCAGCTTGCGGCAGTAGCCGCATTCCACATCGGTGAACACCGTCACGGTGTACTTCGGGTTGGCCGGCGCGAACACGATGCGGTCAGCCTTGGGAACGGTCTGCAGCTGCTTGCGGCGGTAGGCCAGCAGGCCCTCGCTGGCGGCGAACTGCTTGTTCTGGATGTCGAACGGCTGCGCCTGGATCAGGTACCGGCCGTCATCGCTGACGTACAGCACCTGCCCGCCGACGACCACTTCGCGGAAGCCCGGGAACGGGGCCGCGCCGATGTAGTCCGGCTTGAAGTCCGGGTCCAGCGCCTTGAGCGCGGCGCCCACGCGCTGGTCCACATTGCCCGAGGCCGGTGCGGCGGCAGGCTTGGCGGCGGTGTTGCTCGCGGCCGGCTGCGAAGACTGCGCGCAGGCGGTAAGGCTGATCGCGCCGAGCAATGCGGCGATGGCAAGACGATACATTCACGCATCCAGTGCAGTGGGATGGCGCGATTCTCGCACAGCGCGGATGAAGCTTGGCCGCGTTCGCTGGACCGCTTCGTTGCAGGCGCCGCGCATGCGCCCGATGCAATGGCGGGCGGATCGAAGCGCCCAGAGGCGAACTGCGACGCGGCCGGAGCGAAGCGTAAGTGCCGCACCGGTCGGGAGCATCGGGAAGGCCTAGCTGGCTGCGGCAACCGCTCGCAGCCACCGCACCGCTCGCAATCGCGGCATCAGCCGCGCGGATGATGCCGGGCGTGCAAGGTCTGCAGATGCTGGCGCGCCACCAGCGTGTAGATCTGCGTGGTGGAGAGCGAACTGTGCCCCAACAGCATCTGCAGCGCGCGCAGGTCGGCGCCGTGATTGAGCAGATGGGTGGCAAAGCTGTGCCGCAGGCCATGCGGGCTGACCGTGTCCGGGTCGATGCCGGCAACCGCCGCATAGCGTTTGACCAGGCCCCAGAACTGCTGGCGGCTCAGCGGCCGGCGCGCGGCGTCGATGAACAGCGGAACCTGCCCGTCCACCGCTGGCACCGCCTTGCGCTCGGACAGAGTGGGCCGCGCGGTCTCCAAATAACGTTCCAGCCAGTGCTGGGATTCCTCGCCCAGCGGCACCAGCCGTTCCTTGCTGCCCTTGCCGGTGACCCGCAGCACGCCCTGGCGCAGGTTGATCGCCACGGCCGGCAGCGTGACCAGCTCGCTGACGCGCAGGCCGGCCGCATACATGAGTTCGAGCATGGCGCGATCGCGCAGGCCCAGCGGCGTGCCGATCTCCGGGGCCGCCAGCAGCGCATCGATCTGGCTCTCGGTCAGGGCCTTGGGCAGCGAGCGCGGCACGCGCGGCGGATCCAGCAGCGCGGTGGGGTCGTCGCTGCGCACGCCATCGCGCAGGCACAGCGCGTAGAAGCCGCGCAGGGTCGAGAGCAGGCGCGCATTGCTGCGCGGCGCGTAGCGCGCCTCGGTGCGCCAGCGCAGATAGTCGAACAGCGCGCTGCGGTCGGCGCCCTGCAGGCCACCGCCGGCGCCATCGCGCCACCGCGCCAGCCCTTCCAGATCGCGCCGATAGCTGTCCAGGGTCTGGCGCGCCACGCCCTGTTCGGCCCACAACCGATCCAGGAAGCGCTGGATCGCCTGATCGTCCTCCGCCCGCAGGGGCGGCAGTTGCTGGGCACGTTGGCGGCGTTCGGCGGGACTGCTGGCAGACATTGCCCAAGCTTAGGGCCTGCCGCGGCGCTGACGGTAGCCCCGCATCGCCCGCTTGCCCGATCGCCAGCGCCGGCTATGCTCGCGGGCATGACCTCGATCCCTGCCCCGCTGACCGCACGCGCACCTGCCCTGGTGGGCTGGCGACTGCTGGCGCTGTGCTACGACGCCTGGCCGGTGCTGGCACTGTGGATGCTGCTCTCGGCCGGCTTCACGCTGGGATTCACCCTGGCCGGGCATCCGGCGCGCGAGAACATCGCCCCTTTCAGCGGCTGGCAGTGGCTGTTGTGGCTGTGCTGCTGGATTGCGGCGGGTGTCTACGCCACGGTGAGCTGGCGCCATGGGGGCCAGACGCTGGGCATGCGCCCGTGGCGACTGTCATTGACCGGCCCGCAAGCCTGCTGGCGCGCGTTGTGGATCCGCTATGCCGTCGGCACGCTGTCGCTGGCCCTGGGCGGCGTGGGATTCTGGTGGGCATGGCTGGATCGCGACCGGCTGACCTGGCATGACCGCGCGAGTGGCACCAGGCTGCAGCGGCTGGCCAAGCCGTCGCGCTGAGGGTGAACGCACCGGCACATTGACCACTAACGCTGTACCGCCGCACCGCGCACCGCTGCGCAACAGTGCAGCGACGCGGCATCAACGCAGTCCCAGCCTGGCCGCGCGTCCCGCGCAGTGATGGCAGTCCGGGCAACCTTTAGAAATCTGGCGACGGCCGTTCAATCAGCGCCTGCAGCCCGTGCCCCAGCAAATAGAGCAACACAACCGTGAGCGGAACAAACAGCAGATAAGCCGATACCCAGGACAATGAGCCTAGCCAGGCATCGGCGCCGAGCGCATGCAGTGCTGACTGCTGCAGCCCGATCGGTAACTGCAGCATGACAAAGCGCCCTTTGTAGTCATTTCCGGCTTCGTTCGCTCCCCACAGGCATATCCCGATAAAAAACGCGTACGGCACACACAGCGCCAAGCCGAAAACACTCAGCCGGCGCCGGCGCATCAGCTACTACGCCGCCGGAACAACCAGGCCGAGACTCCCAGCATCACCATGGGCGGCAAGGCATAGGCGATGCGGTAGTCGAGCTTGAGCGCACCGGCCATGCGTCCGAAAAACAGCTGCAGCAGCCAGAAGCCCAGCGCGAACAGGATGCCCAGGAACAAGCGCTTGCCCAGGCCGCCGCTGCGCAACGAACCGAACGAGAACGGGATCGCCGCCAGACACAGCGCCAGCACGTTGAGCGGGTAGAACCAGCGGCTCCAGTACTGATCTTCGTAATCGCTGGCATCCAGGCCGTTGCGACGGCGGTACTCGATGCTCTGCCCCAGATCATGCACCGACAGGTTGCGCGGCTTGGCCAGGCCGGCCGCCAGCGCCTTGGGGTTGAGCTGCGACTGCCACGGCAATTCGGGGAAGGTCTCGCGCTGCACGGAACGTTCCTGGAAGGTATCGCGGCGCACCTGACGCAGCGTCCAGCGGCCATCACGGTGCTCGGCGACCGCGGCGTAGGTCAGTTGCTGCATCTGCCCCTTTGCATCCAGGTGATAAAGCCGCACGTCGTGCAGGGTCAACGCAGTTCCGCCATTGTCCAGCAGCTGCTCCTCGCCACTGAGTGCATTGAGGAACGTATCGCCTTCGCGCGCCCACAGGCCGGAATACCGTGCCGAGGTCATATCGCTCTGATAGCGGGCGCTGGTCTTGAGCGTATCGGCCTGACTCTGTGCCCACGGGCCCACGGTCTCGCCGCTGATCACCATGGTCGCGGTGAGCAAGGCCATCGCCACCACGACCGAGGCAGACATGCGCTTGCGCGACACGCCCAGCGCCCGCAACGCGGTCAGCTCGGAGGTCGCCGCCAGCTGGCCCAGGCCCATCAGCGCGCCGATCACCGCCGCGGTCGGGAACAAGGTGTAGGCCCGGCGCGGCACCGTGTAGGCGACAAAGGCGATGGCATGGCCAAAGCTGTAACTGCCCTGGCCGATACTCTTTGCCTCGCTGGCAAACGCGTTGACCACGTCCAGGCCCAGCAGCACGGCCCAGGTCAGCAGCACCGTGAACAGCACGGCGCGCCCCACATACCAGTCATGTACCCGCGGCATCAGCTTCATGCGCGCGCCCTCGGCCGCGACAACCGGCCATCGCGGGCGTAGGCCCAGATCGATACCGCCAGCAGCGGCAGCGTAAGCCACCACAGCCCAACCGCGCCCGGCACCTTGCCGTTGGCGATCCATTGGGTGCCGACGATCATCAGGTTTGTGCCGACCAGGTAGGCCAGAAACGCCAGCATGATGCGGCCGTAGCGCTGCTGCCGCGGCGCACTGCGCGACAGCGGCAGGGTCAGCAATGCGAAGGCCAGCGCCAGCAGCGGCGGGGCAAGGCGCCGGTGCAACTCGGCGCGCGCGATCGGCCGCGCATCCCCGATGAGCTTGAACGTGGACATCACTTCCGGGTCGTTGGCGTCGTGCGCCTTGGTGCGGTCCGGCAGGGCCACATCGTTGCTGGCGAAGGTCATCAAGCGGTAGTCCAGGCCTTGCGCACCGGCCGGGCCTTCGATGCGATGGCCATCTTCCAGGCGCAGGTAGCGGTCGGTCTTGCCCTCGAAGAACATGGCGCCGCGCTCGGCGGTGACCACGTCGATGCGGTCATCCTTCTGGCGCTGCATGAAGACCTTGCCCAGGCCCTTGCCGTCGGGGGAGATGGTGGTCAGGTAGACCACGCCACCGCCGGACAACGGAGTGAACTTGCCCGATTCCAGGCCGGCCATCACCACGCTGCGGTTGGCATCTTCCAGCATCAGCTCGGCGGTGCGGCTGGCCCAGGGGCCCAGCCACAACGAGCAGGCGCCAATCACCACCACCACCGGCACCACCAGCCACAGGATCGGGCGCAGCATGCGCCGCGGGCCGATGCCAATCGCCGTGATGACCGCCATTTCTGAATCGCGGTACAGCCGCGCCAGCGCCAGCAGCAGGCCCAGCATCAGCGCCAGCGGCAGGATGATCGGCAGGTAGGCAACGAATTGCAGACCCACCTGGGACAGCAGCAACCGCGCGGGGATACGGCCATCGGCAATATTGCCGAGGATATCCACTAGCACCCCGCCCACGCTCACGACCAGCAGCACGATGAGGGTTGCCAGGAAGCTCTGGGTGAAATCGCTAAGCAGATATCGATCGAGCTTCGGCATAGGGTGGGCTTGTTTTAAACTCTCGGATTCGTTCGCGGCGCCGCCAGCCTAGTCAGGTTGGCGTAAACAGCCCGCGATTGTACGGATTTGCCTACGGAATCTGATCAATGGCCCTGCAATTCACCCTGAACCAAGACGCGCCGGCAAGCGCCCACGTCGACTGCATCGTGGTTGGCGCGTTCGCCGACAAGACCCTCTCGCCCGCTGCCCAGGCGCTGGACAGCGCCAGCCAGGGCCGCCTGACGGCGCTGGTGGCACGGGGCGATGTGGCCACCAAGACCGGCACCACCACCCTGGTGCATGACCTGCCCGGCGTGCAGGCCCCGCGCGTGCTGGTGGTGGGCCTGGGCGATGCCGCCAAGTTTGGCGTGGCGCCCTACCTCAAGGCCATCGGCGATGCGGCCCGCGCACTGAAGACCGGCCCGATCGGCACCGCCCTGCTCACCCTGACCGAACTGCCCGTCAAGGCACGCGACGCAGCCTGGAACATCCGCCAGGCCGTCATCGTCAGCGACCATGCCGCCTACCGTTACACCGCCACGCTGAGCAAGAAGAAGGTCGACGACACCGGCCTGACCACCCTGGCGATCGCTGGCGACGACGCCCGCGCCCTGGCCGTGGGCATCGCCACCGCCGAAGGCGTGGAGTTCGCCCGCGAGCTGGGCAACCTGCCGCCGAACTACTGCACCCCAGCCTACCTGGCCGACACGGCGGCCGCCTTCGCCGGCAAGTTCCCCGGCGCCGAGGCCGATATCCTGGACGAGCAGCAGATGGAAGCGCTGGGCATGGGCTCGCTGTTGTCGGTGGCGCGTGGCTCGGCCAACCGCCCGCGCCTGATCGTGCTGAAGTGGAACGGCGGCGGCGAGGCGCGCCCCTACGTGCTGGTCGGCAAGGGCATCACCTTCGATACCGGTGGCGTCAACCTCAAGACCCAAGGCGGCATCGAGGAAATGAAGTACGACATGTGCGGTGGCGCCAACGTCATCGGCACCTTCGTGGCCACGGTCAAGGCCGAGCTGCCGATCAACCTGGTGGTGGTGGTGCCGGCGGTGGAAAACGCCATCGACGGCAATGCCTATCGTCCCTCGGACGTGATCACCAGCATGTCCGGCAAGACCATCGAGGTCGGCAACACCGACGCCGAAGGCCGCCTGATCCTGTGCGATGCGCTGACCTACGCCGAGCGCTTCAACCCCGAAGCGCTGGTGGACGTGGCCACGCTGACCGGCGCCTGCATGGTGGCCCTGGGCCACCAGACCGCCGGATTGATGAGCAAGCACGACGATCTGGCCAATGAACTGCTGGCCGCCGGCGAGCACGTGTTCGACCGCGCCTGGCGCCTGCCGCTGTGGGACGAATACCAGGGCCTGCTGGATTCCACCTTCGCCGACGTCTACAACATCGGCGGCCGCTGGGGTGGCGCGATCACCGCCGGCTGCTTCCTGTCGCGCTTCACCGAAAACCAGCGCTGGGCGCATCTGGACATCGCCGGCGTGGCCAGCGACGAAGGCAAGCGCGGCATGGCCACCGGCCGCCCGGTCGGCCTGCTGACCCAGTGGTTGCTGGACCGCGCCGAAGGTGGGAATTGAAAATCGGGAATAGGGAATCGTGAAAGCCCTTTCCTTTCAGGCACCGCCGCGACCTTCGAGGTCGCGGCGGTGCCGTGACCATTCCCAATTCTCCTCTCCCGATTCCCTGCCCTGATGCCCCGTGCCGACTTTTACCTGATCGCCAAACCGCGCTTCCTCGACGAACCGCTGCGGCTGGTCTGCGAGCTGGCGCGCAAGGCCAACGATGCCAACCTGTCCACGCTGATCCTGGCGCGCGATGCCGCACAGGCCGAGGCGCTGGATGACCTGTTGTGGGCGTTCGACGACGAAGCCTATGTGCCGCACCAGATCGCCGGCACCGATGAGGAAGACGAACTGGCGCCGGTGCTGATCGCAACGCCCGAGTTCGCCGCGCCCTCGCGCCCGCTGGTGATCAACCTGCGCGACGATCCGTACCTGGGCGCCTGCGACCGCGTGCTGGAAGTGGTGCCCGCCGACCCCGCCGCCCGCGAACCGCTGCGCGAACGCTGGAAGCAGTACAAGGCCCTGGGCCTGGAACTCACGAAATACGACATGTAGGGGAAGGATATGGCATTAATCGAAGGCTTTCGTGTCCGCAACTATCGCGCGCTGCGCGATATCACGCTTGGACGCCTATCTGCTGAACAGCAGGGTGATCCGCTGACTCCTTTCACCGTTGTCATCGGCAAGAACGGTGTCGGAAAAAGCACGCTATTCGATGCCTTCGGCTTTGTCGCCGACTGCTTATCGAAGGACGTGGAATCGGCCTGCGACGATAAACAACGCGGAGGCTTTGAGCGCATGCGCTCCTTGGGAACTGAGGAATCCATACGGTTCGATATCTATTACCGAGAAGCCAAGGGCGAACGCCCCATCACCTACGAGCTGGCCATCAATCTGGACAGCAGCGGGCGACCATTCGTCGAGTCAGAGGTTCTCAAGCAACGTCGCAAAGGACAGAAACACGGCCGCCCCTACCCATTCTTACGCCTGCATCACGGCGTTGGAAAGGTATGGGCTGGCGAAGAAGCGGTGGAAACATCCAGCGGCGAAGAAGATCGCGCTCAAGAGGATGTGGAGCTCACTGATTTGCGCCAGTTGGGAATTGCAACTCTTGGCACATTGAAAGAGCATCCGCGCATCAAGCGTTTCCGCGACTTCCTGAAAGGCTGGTATCTCTCCTATTTCCACCCGGACTCTGCACGCTCCATACCTTCGGCCGGGGCTCAGCGACATCTCGATGTGCATGGCGAAAACATCGGAAACGTCGTTCAATATATGGAACGCGAACATAAAGAACGTTTCAAAACAATCCTTGACCGTATCGCGGCAAAAATTCCTGGCGTGCACAGCATCAGAACAACTGTGACGCAAGACAAACGCGTGCTTCTTCAATTCAACGATGGTGCCTTCAACGATCCCTTCTATGCTGGCCAGATGTCGGATGGAACGCTGAAAATATTTACATACCTGCTCTTGATGGAAGATCCTGAACCACCACCATTTATCTGCATCGAGGAGCCCGAGAACGGTCTTTACCATCGATTACTCGATTCACTTGCGAGTGAACTGCGAAGCCATGCCACGGGAAAGAAGAACGCCCCACAGATCTTCGTCACCACCCACCAGCCCTATTTCGTAGATGCACTTTCAACCAAGGAAGTCTGGATACTCGAGAAAGGAAAAAATGGATTTTCCACCATTTGCCGGGCGTCCGATATCGATTTGGTGCGTAATCTCGTAGAAGAAGGATTGCCCCTCGGTGGACTTTGGTATGGCGACTACTTGGATACAAAATAAGTATGCATATTGAAGTCCTTGTGGAAGACAGTTCTGGCGCCAAGGTGGTGAGCATGCTGCTGCCAGCCGTCATCGGGCTCCATGGAGAACCGCATACGTGGCGCATCCACCCCTACAAAGGAATCGGACGACTACCAGCCGGCCTTTCGACTACTGCAGACCCTGCGAAGCGCGCATTATTGAACCAGCTTCCCAGACTCCTCAGCGGGTACGGCAGGACGCAAGGCGTAGACGCAGTAGTTGTTGTCTTAGATAGTGATCGACGCGACTGCGCTACTTTCCTGGCCGATTTGAAAGCCGTGCTGCAGCGGTGCAATCCGGCGCCGAAGACTCTTTTTCGCCTCGCGATCGAGGAAATGGAATCCTGGTTCCTGGGTGACAAGCCAGCTGTGCTCGCTGCCTATCCAAAAGCAAGAAAAGAAATACTTTCGGGCTACCAGCAGGACAGCATCTGTGGAACCTGGGAGCTCTTGGCGGACGCAGTTCACCCTGGCGGATCTGCAGCCATCATGAAAGCTGGCTGGCCGCTACCTGGCGAGGTCAAGCATGCATGGGCCGACCATATCTGCCCCAAGATGGATGTAGAGCTCAATCAGTCTCCAAGCTTCTGTAAGTTTCGCGATGGACTGCGTAAGCTGACACAAGCTTATGGCGCAATGAATCACTGACAGATTTTCCAATTACCTTACTTCCCATCTCTGAAAAACGAAAAAAACTGCATTCTGGTGCTAACTAGCGCCGCTTCGATCATTCAAATTTCCAGTCTCCTTTTGATTCCACCATGACACAACTCGCCTCCAGCTACGACCCCTCCTCGTTCGAATCGCGCTTGTACGCACAGTGGGAGTCGGCCGGGCATTTCAAGCCGTCCGGCAGCGGCGAGCCTTACACCGTGTTGCTGCCGCCGCCGAACGTGACCGGCACGCTGCACATGGGGCATGCGTTCCAGCAGACCTTGATGGATGCGCTGGTGCGTTACCACCGCATGCGCGGCTACGACACCTTGTGGCAGGTGGGTACCGACCATGCCGGCATCGCCACGGAAATGGTGGTCTCGCGCAACCTCGCGCTGGAAGGCAAGGGCGAAACGCGCGACACGCTGGGGCGTGAGGGCTTCATCGCCAAGGTGTGGGAATGGAAGGCGCAATCCGGCGACACCATCGAGCGCCAGATGCGCCGGCTGGGCACCTCCAGCGATTGGTCGCGCAGCACCTTCACCATGGACCCGCAGCCCTCGGCCGCGGTCACCGAGGCGTTCGTGCGCTGGTACGAACAGGGCCTGATCTACCGCGGCCAACGCCTGGTCAACTGGGACCCGGTGCTGAAGACCGCCATCTCCGATCTGGAAGTGGAAAACGTCGAAGAAGACGGCTTTTTGTGGTCGATCCGCTACCCGCTCGCCGACGGTGTGACCTACGAACACGTCGAGCATGATGCCGATGGCGTCGAGACCCTGCGCGAAACCCGCGATTACCTGGTGGTGGCCACCACGCGCCCGGAAACCATGCTCGGCGATACCGCGGTGATGGTGCACCCGGACGATGCGCGCTACGCCACCCTGCATGCCGCACAGATCGTGCTGCCGCTGACCGGCCGTCTGGTGCCGGTGATCACCGACGATTACGTGGACCGCGCGTTCGGCACCGGCGTGGTCAAGGTCACGCCGGCGCATGACTTCAACGATTACCAGGTGGGTGTGCGGCATGACTTGCCGCTGATCAACCTGTTCACCGTCACCGCCGCCATCAACGACAACGCACCGGAGCGCTACCGCGGCCTGGATCGTTACGACGCGCGCAAGCTGGTGCTGTCCGAGCTGGAAGACCTCGGGCTGTTGGTGGAAACCAAACCCCACAAGCTGCAGGTGCCGCGCGGCGACCGTACCGGCCAGGTGATCGAGCCGTATCTCACCGACCAGTGGTTCGTGAAGATGGATGCGCTGGCCAAACGTGGCCTGGAGCTGGTAGAAAGCGGCCAGGTCAAGTTCGTGCCGCCGAACTGGATCAACACCTATCGCCACTGGATGGAAAACATCCAGGATTGGTGCATCAGCCGTCAGCTGTGGTGGGGCCACCGCATTCCGGCGTGGTTCGACGAGGCGGGCAAGTGCTATGTCGGCCACGACGAAGCGCAGGTGCGCGCCACGCATGGTCTGGGTGCAGAGGTTGCCTTGCATCAGGACAGCGACGTGCTGGAAACCTGGTTCTCCTCGCAGCTGTGGCCGTTCTCCACATTGGGCTGGCCGGATGCGCAGGCGATGGATGAGCGCGGTTTCGCCCGCTACTTGCCGTCGTCGGTGCTGGTCACCGGGTTCGACATCATCTTCTTCTGGGTGGCGCGCATGATCATGGCCACCGACAGCTTCACCGGGCAGGTGCCGTTCCGCGATGTCTATATCACCGGCCTGATTCGCGATGCGCAGGGCCAGAAGATGTCCAAGTCCAAGGGCAACGTGCTCGACCCGCTGGACATCATCGACGGCATCAGCATTGAAGATTTGGTGGCCAAGCGCACCAGCGGCCTGATGCAGCCGCGCATGGCCGAAAAGATCGAAAAGGCCACACGCAAGGAATTCCCGGACGGCATCATCGCCCACGGCGCCGACGCGCTGCGCTTCACCATCGCCGCACTCGCCACGCATGGCCGCGACATCAAGTTCGATCTGGGCCGCGCCGAGGGTTACAAGAATTTCTGCAACAAGCTGTGGAATGCCACGCGCTTCGCACTGATGAACACCGAAGGCGCACAGTTCAGCGGCGTGCCGCAACCGCAGACCGAAACCGAACGGTGGATCCTGGCGCGCCTGGACGCGGTGGCCGCCGAAGCACAGGCGCATTACGCCAATTACCGGTTCGACCTGCTCGCGCAAACGCTGTACGAATTCGCCTGGAATGCGTTCTGCGATTGGTTTGTCGAACTCGCCAAGCCTGCGCTCAACGGCGCGGTGCAGGACGCCGCCGACAGCACCCGCCACACGCTGCTCTACGTGCTGGAAGCACTGTTGCGGCTGCTGCATCCGCTCACCCCGTTCGTGACCGAAGAACTGTGGCAGCAGGTGGCGCCGCGCCTGGGCATTACCGGTGACACGATCTCGCTGCAAGCCTTCCCGCAGCGTGGCGATGTCGACACCAGCGGTTACGCCGGTGCAGAAGCCGATATCGAATGGCTCAAGGCGATGGTCTCGGCACTGCGCCGCGTGCGCAGCGAATTGAACGTGCCGCCATCCAAGCAGGTGCGCCTGTGGTTGCAGGCCGGCAGCAGCGACGACCGTGCGCGCGTGGCGCGTTTCGCCTCGCAGCTGGCGTTCCTGCTGAAGTTGGAAGCCATCGACTGGCTGGCCGCCGGCCAGGAGGCTCCGCCGGCCGCCGCTGCTATCGTGGGCGAGCTCACCTTGCTGGTGCCGCTGGAAGGCCTGGTCGACATGGATGCCGAACGCACCCGCCTGGACAAGGAGATCAAGCGCGTGGAGAGCGAGATCGGCAAGTGCAACGGCAAGCTCGGCAACGCCACCTTCGTGCAGAACGCACCAGCGGCGGTGGTCGAGCAGGAACGCGCACGCTTGAACGACTGGACCACCCAGCTGACCGGTCTGCGCGAGCAGCGCGCCAAGCTCTGAAGCACGACGCCTGCGCCACATGGCGCAGGCGTTTGATGCATGCACTGTCCGCAGCCATCCGGCTGCGGCACTTACCGGTTAAGAGCAGCAATCAAAACGACTACGCAGCCGCCAGGCGGGCGCGGCCGGCGGCCGGAATCGGTATGTCCCCCCGTACACTCCGGTTCCTCCGCGCCGTTCGCACCCACTTGACGACTGCTCGCTACGTTTTGTTAGCGGCTCTAAGGTCCTCCGGCGCCCCTATCCGCCAGCACCGCCGCGGTCGGCAACCGGCTGTACGCATCACGCGGCTTCCAACCGATCGCGGTAGTGAGCATGCACACCATCGGCGCGCCGTTGATCTGCTCCACGCGATCGAGATGGGCGCGGCCACCGATGCCCTGCACTCCATCCCTGCAACCACGGGTCTCGCCGATCCGGAACACGTGGCGCTCCGACAACAGCGCCAACTGAATCGCCAGGCCGTGCGCGTCGTTAAACGAGCATCCGGGTCGGCCTTGTCACCCACGCTGCGCGGCCTGTCACGCAAGCCATCGGCACAGCACACACGCCATTACAAACAACGCACAACGCCTGCATCGCTGCAGGCGTTGTGTGCTGCGTTCGCACCGCTGCATGACGCAGCGGTGCAGGATGTGCTCGGCGTTACAGCTTGCCGGCGCCAGCCTTGGCCTTGACGTCCGCTGCCACCTTGTTGGCCGGCAGAATGTTGTAGGTATACGGCGGCTTCCAGCCGATGTTGCTGTTCCAGCTGCAGGTCAGTGCCTTGCCGTTGATCAACGAGCCCTGATCGCGGTACACGCTGCCCTTGTAGTCGCCGGCAATCTTGGTGCAGCTGCTCACGCCGCTGATGTCGAAGGCATTGTTCTCGGAGAAGATCTTCGATTCCTTGCCCACGCCATGCGCATGCGAGAACGGGTACACCTTATTGCTGGTGCTGCCGACGTGGTAGTTGTTGTACAGATGCACCTGGCCGAAGCGTACACGCGGCGCACGTGCGGCAATGTCCTGGAACAAGGTGTTGTGGATGGTGACCTTGAGCTTGCCGGAGTCGGTGCTCGATGCACTGTCGCTGGAGCCGATCAGGCTGTTCTTCTCGTGCGACTTGAACACCGAATACGAAATGGTCACGTAGTTGGCGCCCTTCTTGACGTCCATCGCACCATCGTGATGCTGCTTGGGGCGGCCGTTGGCGGTGCCGTTCTGATCATCGGTGCGGCGGCCGTCGGTGAAGGTCACATGGTCCACCCACACGTTGCTGGCGCCTTCCACGGTCAACCCGTCGTATTCGGAGTTCCAGTTGCCTGCATCGCCGTCGTCGGCATCCCACACCGGCTCCGGATCCCACGGATTCTCGATGGTGAGATTGCGCACAATGACGTCGTTGGCCTTGACGTAGAAAAAGCCTTCGCGGATTTCGGCATTGGTGCCGACGCCGATCAGGCTGGTCTTGGTCGGCACATCCAGGCGACCACGGCTCTTCATGTCCGAGGTCTTGGTGTAGGCCTTGCCTTCGCTGATGTCGATGACACCCTTGATCTTGATGATGCGGCCGTTGCTGCCGGCCTTGGCCTTCAAGGCCGCCTTGAGCTGGGCCGCGTTGGTGACGGTGTAAATGTCTGCCGCCGCCTTGGAGCCTCCCTTGGTGCCGCCGTTCTGGGTGGCCCAGCCGGTGGTGGCCACTTCCAGTGCAGGGTCTGCCGCATACGCGGTGCCCGACAACAACGCAGCGCCCAGAACGACGCCCACAACCGTACGACCCACAACTGTCGATGCAGTCGACATGGTGTTGAATTCTCTTGAATGAGTGATGCAATGACACGTCGCATGCGCGACGCGCTCCCCGTGACAGCACTGCATCCGCCCAGGCCGAATCGGCCAGTCCCCTAGCGGACACGACCGATGCTATCGGTTATGTAAATTATTTAAAAGTATATTTTCGCTATGCTGCACGTGCACCCTCGGCATAGCTGCAACCCATCACGTGCAGTGCCCGTTGCCGGGCACTGCACGTGGTAACGCTTACAGCTTTCCGGCACCTGCTTTTGCCTTGACGTCGGCGGCGACCTTGTCGGCCGACAGCAGGTTGTAGGTATACGGCGGCGTCCAGCCGATGTTGGTATTCCACGAGCAAGAAAGCGCCTTGCCGTTGAGCAACGAGCCCTGATCGCGGTACACGCTGCCGCCGTAGTCGGCAGCGATCTTGTCGCAGCTGCTCACGCCACTGATCTCGAATGCGTTGCGCTCGGAAAAAATCTTCGATTCCTTGCCGACACCATGCGCATGCGAGAACGGATACACCTTATTGCTGGTGCTGCCGACGTGGTAGTTGTTGTACAGGTGCACCTGACCGAAGCGCACACGCGGCGCACGTGCGGCGATGTCCTGGAACATGGTGTTGTGGATGGTGACCTTGAGCTTGCCGCTGTCGGTGCTGGAGGCGCTGTCGCTGGAGCCGATCAAATCGTTCTTCTCGTGCAGCTTGAACACCGAGTACGAAATGGTCACGTAGTTGGCGCCTTTCTTGACGTCCATCGCGCCATCGTGGTGTTGCTTCGGGCGGCCGTTGGCGGTGCCGTTCTGATCATCGGTACGGCGGCCATCGGTGAAGGTCACGTGGTCCACCCACACGTTGCTGGCGCCTTCCACGGTCAACCCGTCGTATTCGGAGTTCCAGTTGCCCGCGCTGCCATCGTCCGGATCCCAGACCGGCTGCGGATCCCACGGATTTTCGATGGTGATGTTGCGGATGATGACGTCGTTCGCCTTGACGTACATGTAGCCTTCGCGGATTTCCGCGTTGCTGGTGATGCCGATCAAGGTGGTCTTGGTGGGAATGTCCAGACGCGCGCGGCTCTTCATGTCGGCCGTGGTGCTGTAGGCCTTGCCTTCGCTGACGTCGATGACACCCTTGATCTTGATGATGCGGCCGTTGCTGCCAACACTTGCTTTCAACGCAGCTTTCAGCTCGGCAGCGTTCTTGACCGTGTAGATATTGGCGGCCGCGGCTTTGGAGCCGCCCTTGGTGCCACCGTTCTGCGTGGCCCAGCCTGTCGTGGCAACTTCCAGTGCAGGATCGGCGCTGGCAACGCCAATCACCAGCAACGACCCGACAAACAGCGACGCGGCGGCCGCCGTTGAGAATTTCGGCTTCATCTTGATGTCTCCCTCGGATAAGTTCGACGCACCGCGCAGCGGCACATCGCTCGACTAGAGCGCGCGGAACGTACTTTTCATCTGTGTACTTTTCAGTTTCCGCGACACGGATACTAGGAGCATCGCAATCGGTTGTATCTAGGCGATGTGTCGATGTGCACGCGCTGTCACGCAAACGCTTGCGGGACATTCAAGAGAAGACAAAACGCGATGACGCAGACACGCGGAGACAGCAGCGAGGACACTGCAATGCAACATCACGTGCAGCGCGTGGTGGCGTGCAGCAGCGCAAGCACGATGTGTGATCGCGGATGTGAGAGGGCACATCAAGCAGCGCGATCAGGACACATCACTGAGCGCTGGAGACCGCACAAACGCAGCAAAACGCATTGCCGGTGACGTGCACTTCCGTGCGATGTGCAGCGCAGTGATCGATCATGCGCACACACGTCCAATACCGCGGGGTATCAATCAGCGCGTGCGTCGCATGATGAGCAGAAGTGGCCGCACGCACGTTGCGTTCGCTTCGTCAGCTGTGACGCATGCACACACGCATGCCGTGCAAGCGCGTACACCTGCATGCACGTTCGATGATGGTGCCGAGCGTCAGCACATACGCGCCCGCCACGCAGCGGCGCGGCCAGCCTTCAATCAGTCAAGTCACACCAGGGCGTCGCAAAGCCTGCGCGCCACACGATCGGTCAGGAGATGCCTTCGAAGAACAACTCGATCGCCATCACCAGGGCATCTTCGCGCCCGGTGTGCGCGGGGTAGTAGCGCGGACGTCGCCCGATCTCGTTGAACCCTTCGGAGTGGTACAAGGCAATCGCCGACGGATTGGACGGGCGCACTTCCAGGAACGCGCGCCGCGCGCCACGGTCGCAGGCCGCCTTGATCAGCGCGCGCAGCAACACACGGCCGTGCCCTTGCGACTGTGCTTCCGGTGCAATGCAGACGTTGAGCACATGCGCCTCGTCGGCAGCAATGCTGATCACGCCGTAGCCAATGATCTGCCCGGCCTGCTCCAGCACCCAGCCCGGATACCCGGCCTGCAGGCAATCGCGAAAAATGCTGCGCGTCCACGGAAACGGATACGCGCGGCGCTCGATGTCCATCACCGCGTCCAGGTCGCTCTCACGCATCGCGCGCAGGGCAGTGGGCATCGGCGCGTTCATGGCGCTCACGCCGGGCCCTGGCGCCGGCGCAGGGCGCGCAGCTGCGGCCACAGCGCGCGCTTGGCGGCCGGGTTGCCGCGCAATTCGGCCAGAGGCCAGGAGGCCATCAACGCCTGGGTCTGCGGATCACCGGGATTGCAGCCGGATGCACGCAACAAGGCAATCTGCAATCTGTCGGGCATGCCCACACGACCACGCCGCGGTGCGGCAGGCGCGGACGGTCGAACGCTGACATCGGCAGGTGGCTCGGACGGCGCAGCCGGTGCGTTGCGGCGTGCGGCAGGTGCTGCGCTGGGCGCAGGCGCGGCGTGTTGCGGGCGCGTAGGTTCACGCACCGGTGCCGGCGCCTCGGCCACGGCAGGCGCCGGTTCGGCCTCCACCGTGTCGCGGTCCAGATACACGGTGTGGCCCATCGCCTGCAGGCAGCTCACCTGCAGGTCCGACCACACCGGCGCGACGGCCATCTCGCTCATGGCAGCTCGGGCGTCCTGCGTCCGCGCCGCCACAGCCACATCACCGGGCCGGACAAGGCGTACAGCACGCCGATCACCAGCAGCGAGCGTGCCGGGTCGATGACCAGCAGCGCGATGACCACCGCCGCGATCGCCAGCGCCAGGAACGGCACCCGGTCGGCACGCGGGCCGCGTTCGCCGCCCTTGAAGCTCCAGAAACGGATCCGGCTGACCATCAGCAACGCCGACACCACGGTGACGCACAGCGCCACATAGCGCAGCTGCTCGCCATCCAGGCCCAGGCTGTCGTCGGCGAAGGCCCACACGAAGGACATCATCAAGCCGGCCGCGGCCGGGCTGGCAAGGCCGATGAACCAGCGTTTGTCGACCACGCCGACCTGGGTGTTGAAGCGCGCCAGCCGCAGCGCGGCGCAGGCCGCATACAGAAACGCCGCCGACCAGCCGACCCGGCCCATCACGCTGCTGTCGAACTTCAACGCTGACAGCGACCAGTGATACATCACCAGCGCCGGCGCCATGCCGAAGCTGACCAGGTCAGCCAGCGAGTCGTACTGCACGCCGAATTCGCTGCTGGTGTTGGTCAGGCGCGCCACGCGGCCGTCCAGCCCGTCCATCACCGCGGCCACGAACACCGCCATGCTGGCTTGCACGAACTGGCCGTTGGCGGCAGCAATGATGGCGTAGAAGCCGGAGAACAACCCGGCGGTGGTGAACAGGTTCGGCAGCAGGTAGATCGTGCGCGAACGCGGGGGCGGTCTCATTTCATCCATCCGGCAAGTGTAGGGCCTGAGGTCCGTCCGGCGGTAGCGCGGCCCGGCCTGATGCGCCCTGCCGGCCCATCGATCACTTGCCACGGCGGTCGCTGAATGCTGCAATCGCCGCGGGAATCATCTAGGGGAAGCCTCATGCACCTGTCGTCCGGGCTCTGCGCCCTGTTGATGCTGGTCAGCGCCGCCGCCGGCGCCACCGATCTATACAAGTGGAAGGACGCCAAGGGCGTGACCCACTACACCGAGACCCCGCCCCCGACCGGCCAGCGCTACGAGTCGCGCCGGATCGACGCGCGCAGCGGCACCGCCGCCATCGCCGCGCCGGAAACGGCCGCGCCCGAATCGGCCGACTGCCTCACCGCACGCCGCAACCTGGAGCTGCTCAGCGGCAAGGGCGAAGTGACCATGGGCGCCGGCGACGGCAAGCCTGGCACCCCGCTGGACCCGGAAGCGCGCGCCGCGCAGCGCAATCTGGCAGAGGCCGCCGCCAAGGCCTATTGCAAGCCGGCACCGGCCGGCGGCCCCAGCACCTGAGCCCTGCGCACCGGCCACGCGCCGGTGCACGCAACGCGCCGCCGGGGCATCGCCGATGACCTGCAGGGCACGACACTGGCAAACTATCGGCTTTCCGCCTCAAGCGAAGCCCGATGCGTCTTTCCCAGTTCCACCTGCACACCACCAAGGAAACCCCGGCCGACGCCGAGCTGGTCAGCCACCGTCTGATGCTGCGCGCGGGCATGATCCGCAAGCTGGCCTCCGGGCTGTACACCTGGTCGCCGCTGGGCTTGCGCGTGCTGCGCAAGGTCGAGGCCATCGTGCGCGAGGAAATGAACCGCGCCGGGGCGGTGGAAGTGCTGTTCCCCACCATCCAGCCGCGCGAGCTGTGGGACGCAACCGGCCGCTGGGAAAAGTTCGGCGGGCAATTGCTGAAGATCAAGGACCGCAAGGAACAGGAGTTCTGCTACACCCCGACCGCCGAAGAAGCCGCGGCCGAGTTCGCGCGCCAGGAAATCAACAGCTACAAGCAGCTGCCGCTGAATTTCTACCAGATCCAGACCAAGTTCCGCGATGAAATCCGCCCGCGTTTCGGCGTGATGCGTGCACGCGAGTTCCTGATGAAGGACGCCTATTCGTTCCATCTCACCGATGCGGACATGGCGCGCGAGTACGACAACATGCGGGCCGCCTATATCCGCATCTTTACCCGGCTGGGGCTGGAGTTCCGCGCGGTGCAGGCCGACTCCGGCGCAATCGGCGGCGATGCCTCGCAGGAATTCCATGTCATCGCCGAATCGGGCGAGGACTCGCTGGCGTTCTCCACCGGCTCGGACTACGCGGCCAATGTGGAAACCGCCAGCGCCGCCCTGCCCGCACCGCGCCCGGCTGCCGGCGAGACCCTCCAGCGCGTGGACACACCCACCCAGAAGACCTGCGAAGACGTGGCCCAGTTGCTGGGCCTGCCGCTGCAGCGCACGGTGAAGTCGATAGCGGTGATGACCACCGCCGGCTTCGTGCTGGTGCTGGTGCGTGGTGATCACGCCGTCAACGAGATCAAGCTGGCCAAGGTCGCCGGCATGGCCGACTACCGGCTGGCCAATGAAAGCGAGATCCGTCAGCACCTGGGCAGCGAGCCCGGCTTCCTGGGCCCGGTGCAGCCGGTCCAGCCGATTCGCATCATTGCCGATCGCGACGTCGCGACCATGGCCGATTTCGTGGTCGGTGCCAACGCGGTGGGCGTGCACCTGACCGGGGTCAACTGGGGCCGCGACCTGCCCGAACCGGAGACCGTGGCCGACGTGCGCAATGTCGTCGACGGCGACCGTGCCAGCGACGGCGGCGAGCTGCGCCTGACCCGCGGCATCGAGGTGGGCCATGTGTTCCAGCTCGGCAGCAAATACGCCGAAGCGCTGCAGGCCACCGTGCTGGACGAAAACGGCAAGGCCGCGGTGATGAAGATGGGCTGCTACGGCATCGGCATCTCGCGCATCGTGGCGGCGGCAATCGAACAGAACCACGACGACGCCGGCATTGTCTGGCCCGCGCCGATGGCGCCGTGGAAGGTGGTGGTGTGCGTGATCAACCCCAAGCAGGACGCGCAGGTGGCTGCCGCGGCCGGTGACTTGCTGGAGGAATTGATCGCCGCCGGCATCGACGCGGCGCTGGACGATCGCGGCCTGCGCCCGGGCGCCATGTTTGCCGATATGGAACTGCTGGGCATTCCGCACCGCGTGGTGGTGTCCGAGCGTGGATTGGCAGCCGGGACTTTTGAATATCGCGCCCGCACCGCCGAATCGGCAGAAAACCTGGATAAGGCCGGGTTATTCTCCCGGCTTGGGCACTGATCAAACCCGGGCAATATCCTCCCGCTGGATGAACACACTGCGCCGAAGTAATTCGGCGCATTTGTCATATGGGTTTTCTGTCATTATGATGTCCGGCGCTGCCACGGAATGGCATTCCGAGAGCAACTAGCAAAGCGTGACGTGCGGTTTGGGATGGTGCGCAGGATTTCGCATGGACGCGCTCCAGAGAAAACCGATGGCAGGCCGCGCCTGCCATTCGAATATGTCGCCGTTTTGTTAGTTGCTCTTAATTTCCCTCTCAATTTTCCGGAGTAGTGATGTCGATCGATCTCACCGGCCTGTCGGCCAAGCAGTTGGGCGCACTGATCAAGAATGCAAAGAAGCAGCAGACGGTGGTCGCCAAGCGCGCGCCGATTGCCAAGGTGCGGACCCAATTGACCCGCGCCGCGAAAGCCCAGGGTTATTCCATTGAAGAATTGTTCGGCGCCGCCGCCAGTGCCGGCCCGGGCCGTCCGGCCGCCGCCGGCAAGCCGGGTCCGCGTGCCGGACGCAAGCTGGGCAAGGTTGCACCGAAATACCGCAATCCCGCCAATGCCCAGGAAACCTGGACCGGCCGCGGCAAGCAGCCGCGCTGGCTGGCTGAATTGACCGCTGCCGGCAAGAAGGTCGAAGACTTCCTGATCAAGAAGGACGGCGGCGCAAAGCCGGCAAAGAAGGCCACCGCCAAGAAGGCCACGCGCAAAACCGCCACCAAGCGCGCGACCAAGAAAGCCAAGGCTGCGTGATTCAAGGCAAATAAAAAACGCCGGCACTGCCGGCGTTTTTTATTGGGCGCCGTTCGGGCCTGTCATAAATTCTTGCGGGCCGGGATCAGCAGATTGCCAAACAGCAATCCGGCCACCAAAGCCATCACGATATTGGTGACCGCCAATAGTGCAGCTTGGCCGACGGTGACATCCTGCTGCTGCACCAGGGTCAAAAACCCGCGCAAACTGGTGCTACCGGGCACCAGCATGATGATGCCCGGCAACCGGATCAGCGCACCGGGTTTTTGCACCACACGTCCAAACAGATTTCCGGCGGCGGTCAATGCCATCGCCGATGCGAACACGCCGGCCGGCCCGCCCCAGGCATGCCCGGCATAACGTGCGATGACATACCCGGACATGGCCGCCGCCATGATCCACAGATAATCGCGGCGATTGGCCTTGAACAGCACCGCGAACGCATACGCGGCCACCAGCAGCGAGGCCCATTCCACCCAGCCGGCCTGTGGGCGCACCGCGGCGACCTGCGGGTTCAAGCCCACCAACTGGGTCAACGTCACCGCAATCACCGCGCCCACGGTGAGCTTGAGCACCGTGGTGACCGCACCGGCCAGGCGCGCCGTGCCCGACACCCAATGCTGGCTGGCCAACTCGTTGAACGCATTGGTCAGCGACATACCGGGCAGCAGCACCACCAGCGAGGCAATGATCACCGTATTGAGATTGAGCGGGCCGACCAGCGAGGCCACCAGCGCAGCGACCACGCCGGCCAGCAGCCCGGCCAGCGCTTCGCCGGCCTCCTTGGTGGCCGGGCGCTTGTCGGTGTACTGGGTGAGCAGCCCGATCGACATGCCGATCACCCCGGCGGTGGCGATGTCCAGCCACGGCAGCTTCCACAGCCCGGCCACCCCGGCCGCAGCCAGGCCGAACGCCAGCACCTGCAGGGCCTTGCCGCGCCGGTCCGTTTCGCGGTCGAGACGGCGCAGGGCCGTGTGCCCCTGGGCAATACTCATGCGCCCGTTGGCGACGCTGTCGGCCACGTAGTCGGCGACGCTGAGTTTGTAGAGGTCGTTCTCGCCCGGCGCCAGGCGGATCACGCGGGTGATGTCGCTGGAGCCGATCGACTTGGTGGGGTCGCTGAAGCTCAGGATGATGCCGGTGGGATTGGACCAGGGCTCGCAATCCAGCCCCAGTTTCTGCGACAGGCCGATCACCGCCGCCTCCAGCCGCTGCGCGGTGGTGCCATAGGAATGCAGGCGCCCGGCGATTTCCGACACGAAGGCGACACGTTGCGCGTAGGTTGCGCCGGCGGACGATGGAACAACGGTGGCAGCAGACATGCGTGGCGGGTCGGATCGAAGCGGCGCCTGGGCGAGGACGCCAGTGTATGCGCAGCACGCGTGGCCCGTGGTCGCCATCGCCGGTGGCTGTCGCCATGCGCGCAGTCACTCCCCATCATTCGCTCACGCCAGCCACTGTATGCTGACGCCACGGACAGGCCGCCCATGATCAAACCGCAACCGCCACGCATCGAACAAGACTCGCAGGACCATGCCGAGGTACGCCTCGCCGGCAGCTGGGTCCTGGCCACCGCCCTGCCCCAGGCCGAGCTGCTGCAAGCCGTTCCCGACGGGGTGCGCCGCATCGACGCGCGTGGCATCGGGCAACTGGATTCGGCCGGGGTACTGCAGTTGCTGCGCTTTGCCAGCCGCATGGGCCTGAAAGAAGACGCCATCGATTTCCGCGACGAGCACCAGGCACTGGTGTGCACCATCGAGGAGCTCAACGACGAGCGCCCCAAGCCCAAGCGCGATTACGGCTTTGTCGCCGCACTCGATCGCCTGGGCCGCACCACCCACGGCGTGGGCCAGGGCATCCTGGAGCTCAACAGCTTCCTGGGCGAGAACCTGGTCAAGATCGGGCGACTGATCCACGAACCGCGCCGCTTCCGGCTCACCTCCACCGTGCACCACATGGAACAGGTGGGGCTGGATGCGGTGCCGCTGGTGGTGCTGCTGTCGTACCTGGTGGGCGCGGTGATCGCGTTTTTGGGCTCGACGATCCTGCGCGACTTCGGCGCGGAGATCTATGTGGTGGAACTGGTGTCGATCGCGTTCCTGCGCGAATTTGCCGTACTACTCACCGCTATTGTCCTGGCCGGCCGCACCGCCAGCGCGTTTACCGCGCAGATCGGCGCGATGAAATCGCGCGAGGAAGTGGATGCCATCCGCACCCTGGGCCTGGACCCGATCGACCTGCTGGTGATCCCGCGCCTGCTGGCGCTGATCTTCACCTTGCCGCTGCTGACCTTCATCGCGATGATCGCCGGCCTGGCCGGTGGCGTCACCGTGGGCGCGTTCGATCTGGATATTCCGCCGCAGATGTACCTGGCGCGCATGCACGACACCATCCAGCTGCGGCACTTCCTGGTCGGCCTGTCGAAGGCGCCGCTGTTTGCGCTGGTGATCGGCCTGATCGGCTGCCTGGAGGGTTTGAAGGTCAGCGGCACCGCGCAGTCGGTGGGAGAACGCACCACTTCTTCGGTGGTGCAGACGATTTCCTTGGTCATCATCCTCGACGCAATTGCGGCGTTGTGGTTCATGAAGATGGGGTGGTGATGAGGCCGAGATTCGACATTGGGGATTCGGAATTCGTGCAAAGCACACGCGCGGGCGTCTCCGCGCTCGCGAGAGGCCTGCTGTGACCAATCCCGAATCCCAAATCACCACTCCCGAGACTGACGACGACCAGCTGGCAATCTCCGTGCGCGGGCTGACCAACCGGTTCGGCAGCCAGGTCGTCCACGAAGAGCTCGACCTGGACGTGCGCCGCGGCGAGATCCTGGGCGTGGTCGGCGGCTCGGGCACCGGCAAGTCGGTGTTGATGCGCAGCATCCTGGGCCTGCGCGAACCCGATGCCGGCAGCATCCAGGTGCTGGGCGCGGATGCGCGCTCGGGCCGTTTCGTCGATCGCCAGCACATCACCCGCAACACCGGTGTGCTGTTTCAGGACGGCGCGCTGTTTTCCTCGATGACCGTCGGCGAGAACGTGCAGGTGCCGCTGAAGGAGCATCACGGCGAATTCCCCGAGCGCTGGTATTTCGAACTGGCGCTGTTGAAGATCAAGCTGGCCGGTTTGCCCGCCGACGCGCTGGACAAGCTGCCCTCGCAATTGTCCGGCGGCATGCGCAAGCGCGCCGGACTGGCGCGGGCGCTGGCACTGGACCCGCCGCTGCTATTCCTGGACGAGCCCACCGCCGGGCTGGATCCAATCGGCGCGGCCGCCTTCGACCGGCTGATCCGCACATTGCAGCAGGCCCTGGGCCTGACCGTGTTCCTGATCACCCACGACCTGGATACGCTGTACGCCATCTGCGACCGCATCGCGGTGCTGGCCGATCGCAAGGTGATCGCCAACGCCCCGCTGGCCGAAATCGAACAAGTCGATCACCCCTGGATCCAGGAATATTTTCACGGCCCCCGTGCGCGTGCCGCGCGCCAGGCCAAGACCGCCTCCACCGAGACCGCCTGAGCATGGAAACCAAAGCCAATTACGTCCTGATCGGCGCCTTCACCATCGTGGCCGGCCTGGCCTTGCTGCTGTTCGGGCTGTGGGCCGCCAAATACTCCTCCGACCGCACCTGGCAGCAATACCGGGTGGTGTTCCGCGAGGCGGTGACCGGCTTGTCGGTCGGCAGCCCGGTGCAGTACAACGGCATCGCGGTGGGCTCGATCACCGAGCTGACGCTGGCGCCGAACGACCCGCGCCAGGTCGTGGCGCATGTGCGGGTGAACTCCACCACGCCGATCAAAAGCGACACCCGCGCCAAGCTGGCCATCACCAGCCTGACCGGCCCTTCGATCATCCAGCTCTCTGGCGGCACGCCCGAAGCGCCGTCGCTGACCACCATCGACAAGAGCGACGCGCCGATCATCCAGACCACGCCGTCGGCGCTGCAGAACATCACCGACACCGCCAACCGCATCGTCGAGCGCATGGACCAGATGCTCTCGGACAAGAACGTGGCCAGCATCACTGCCACGCTGCAGAACCTGGAAAAGATCAGCGGCGGCATCGCCGATCGCGACGAAGGCATGCAGGCGCTGATCGTCAGCGCGCGCGATGCCGCGCGCAATCTGGACACCACCCTGACCACCACCAACGGCACCATCAAGCGGCTGGACCAGAACCTGGTGCAGCAGCTGCCCGGCATCCTGGAAAAACTCGACGCCACCCTGGTCAAGCTGGACTCGGCCGCCGGCAACGCTGACAACATCCTTGGCGAGAATCGCGCGGCCATCAATAGTTTTGCCAACGACGGCCTGGGTCAGCTGGGCCCCACGCTCACCGAGTTGCGCGGCCTGATCCGCGATCTGCGCCGGGTCAGCGACAAACTGGACAACAACCCTGCGCGCTACCTGCTCGGCCGCGACGCACCCAAGGAGTTCGAACCGAAATGACTGCCATGCGCCTGTTGCGTCCCCTGCTGTGCGTCTCGTTGCTGGCGCTGGGCGGCTGCTCGGTCCTGACCGGTGGCGACCAGAAGCCGGCCACGATCTACGCCCCCACCGTGCGCGTCACGCCAAATCCAGCGTGGCCGCAGGTGAGCTGGCAGCTCTCGGTGGCCAAGCCCAGCGCCGCGCGTATCATCGACAGCCAGCGCATCAATGTGCGCCCGACCCCCGGCGAATTGCAGGTCTATCACGGCGCCGGCTGGGCGCAACCGGCCACCGACATGCTGGAAGACAGCGTGGTGCGCGCGTTCGAAGACTCCGGCAAGATCGCCGCGGTTGCGCGCATCGGCGCCGGGATCCGCTCGGACTACAAACTGGCGATCGACGTGCGCCGCTTCGAGTCCGACTATGCCGGCCAGTCGCTGCCGGCTGCCACCATCGAGCTCAACGCCAAGCTGCTGCATTCCTCCGATCAGCGCGTGGTGGCATCGCGTACGTTCACCGTGGCCCGCCCCTCGAGCAGCACCGACACCGCTGCGGTCGCGGCCGCGTTCGAGCAGGCCCTGACCCAGGTCACCACCGAGCTGGTGGGTTGGACCTTGATCACCGGTCAGCAGGACAGCCAGACCTTGCCGCGTGCGTTGTAAGCGCAAGCGAGCAGCCAGAAAAACGTAGCCAGCGGTCGCCAGGTGGACACGGACGGCGCGCAGGAGCCGGAGCATACGAGTGGTACATGCCGATTCCGAGTACCGGCCGCGCCCGCCTGGGGCTGCCGCAAAGCGGCTGATCTGCTGCATGACTGCGGGGGCCCTTGCCTTCCCACCATCGCGGGACACGCTGCAAGTACGTCCTTGTAAGCTCTTGCGCGGCATCCATGCCGCGTAAGGTCCCGCGACGGTGGGCGGGCAAGGACCCGTCGAGATGGTCGGTGTGCATGGCTTTCAGTAAAACAGCCAGCAAACTGTCTGGTGCGGTGTCCTCGCCGCTTGCGGGACCGTGTGGCGGCATGGATGCCGCCACCGAGCCCCCAGGGACGGGTTGACGGCGTGTCCCGCAAGCGGTGAGGACACTGCGCCCTTGAGCGACCCAGCGTTTGACCTGGCTTCTGACTGCATCCAACAAGATGCAGCCAACGAAACCACTGCGCTCACCGCCAGGCGACCGCTCGCGACGTTTTGTTAGCCGCTCTTTTATCGCTGGGACACGCGCACCGCAATCTGGCGAAAGGTCAGATTGATGCGCTCGCCGACCGGTTTTACGGTGCGCGGCAAGGCATGTTTGTAATGGCGCTGGGTATCGCCGCCCATCAGCAACAAGTCGCCATGGCCGAGTTCCAGGGTCTGCTTCAACGCCGCATCGTGCCGATGCTTGAAGGCGAACCGCCGCGCCGCGCCCAGGCTTAGCGATGCGATCACCGGTTGCGCGCCCAGCTCCGGCTCGTCATCGCTATGCCAGCCCATCGCGTCGGCTCCGCTGCGGTAGCGGTTGACCAGCACGCTGTTGAACGGGGAGCCGGTCTCATCCTGCAGACGCGTACGCACTGGCTGTAGCGCCTCCAGCCACGGCTGCGGCGCAAACTGCGTGCCCGAGTAGCGATAGCTGGCATCCGCATCGCCGATCCAGCTGCTCAGACGCGGTGAATCCACCACCCGCCCGAACATGCGGATGCGATGGACCTCCCACTGCACCTGGTCCAGCAGCGCCTGCATCAGCGCATCGGCGTGCGCGGCCTGCAACCAGCCGCGACACCAGTGGACCTGAGCTTGCGGCAGTGCAACGCGTATGTTCATGCGCAAACGCTAGCATGCGCGTGTCGGAGCGCGCCGGCAGCGGCGGATGAATCAACGCGATTTGCCGCCATCACATGCAATCCCGGAAAATGCACCCCAGCCATCGAGCCAACGGGAGCGGAGCAATGTCGGAAGCGGGAATCGGCGCGCAAGCGTCAGAGACGGTCGAGCGCGACGTGATGGAGTACGACGTCGTCACCGTCGGTGCCGGTCCGGCCGGGCTGTCGTTCGCGATCCGGCTCAAACAGCTCAACCCCGCGTTGAGCGTGTGCGTGATCGAAAAATCCAGCACCATCGGTGCGCACATCCTCTCCGGCGCGGTGATCGAACCCGGCCCGCTGGATGCCTTGCTGCCGGGCTGGCGCGATCACCCGCCGCCGGTGTGCGTGGCCGCCACCGAAGACGAATTCTGGTTTCTTGGCAAGGACAGTGCGCGCAAATTCCCGGTGGTGCCGCCAGGCATGCGCAACCACGGCAACTTCATCGTCAGCCTGGGCGCCATGTGCGCCTGGCTCGCTCCGCAGGCCGAAGCCCTGGGCGTGGAGATCTACCCCGGCTTTGCCGCCGCCGAAACCCTGCACGACGACAGCGGCCAGGTGGTGGGCGTGCGCATCGGCGATATGGGCGTGGCCAAGGATGGGTCGCACAAGCCCGGCTACACTGCCGGTATCGACATCCGCGCCAAGGTCACCGTGCTGGCCGAAGGCGCGCGTGGCCATCTCACCAAGCGCCTGCTCAAGCGCTTCGACCTGACTGCCGATGTCGACCCGCAGGGCTATTCGATCGGCATCAAGGAACTGTGGCAGGTGCCCGAGGGCCGCGTCAGCCCCGGCAAGATCGTGCACACGCTCGGCTGGCCGGCCGACAACCGCACCTATGGCGGCAGCTTCCTGTATCACCTGGACAACAACCAGATCGCGCTGGGCTACGTCAGCGGGCTGGACTACAGCGACCCCAATTACCAGCCGTGGGAGGCCTTCCAGCAATGGAAGAACCACGCGCTGATCAAGCCCCTGCTGGAAGGCGGCAGCATCCTGTCGGCCGGCGCGCGCGCCATCGTCACCGGCGGCTGGCAATCGCTGCCCAAGGTGGAAATGCCGGGTGCGCTGTTGATCGGCGACACCGCCGGCCTGCTCAACGTGCCCAAGATCAAGGGCACCCATCAGGCGATCCGCAGCGGCATGCTGGCCGCCGAGCACCTGGTGCAATCGCAGCTAGCCCCACAGGGCTTCGACGCCAAGCTGCGCGCCTCCGATGCCATGGCCGAACTCAAGCAGGTGCGCAACATCAAGCCCGGCTTCAAGAAGGGACTGTGGCTGGGCATGCTCAATGCCGCCTGGGAAACCGCGCTCAAAGGCGCCTCGCCGTGGACACTGAAAAACAAGCCGGACTGGTCGGCCATGCACAAACTCGGCGAGTACGAACAGCCCAAACGCGACTACTTCCAGCGCGAGCTCGCCCCACGCGATCGGCTGCAGGCGGTCTACTTCGCCGCCACCGAACACGACGAAGACCAACCGGTGCATCTGCAGGTGCTTGACACCAGCATCTGCGCCACCCGCTGCGTGGAGGAATACAACAACCCCTGCACCCGCTTCTGCCCGGCCAACGTCTACGAAATGGTCGCAGACACCACCAGCCCCTCCGGCAAGCGCCTGCAGATCAACGCCGCCAACTGCGTGCATTGCAAGACCTGCGACATCAAGGACCCCTACGAGATCATCACCTGGGTCACCCCGGAGGGTGGTTCGGGGCCGAACTACCAGAATCTGTGAGCACACTCGATCGCTCGATCCAGGCACGCGCGCGCGCCCACTTATTTGGGCTGCTGCGCGCTGGGTTTCGTGTCATCCCTTTAAGCGATGCAACACGCGACCGGTGGCGTAGCTGGTTTCTGGACCGACATGCCGATTGGGTACCCGAGCCTGTACGTGGCCGCGCAAACCATGCGATTTCGCGGCGCCCCACAGCACGTAGTGATGAAGCGGCGATTGGCCATGTGGCTTATCGCACGATTGCATTACCCGAAACGCTTCCGGCAACCTTGGTTGCGTTCTATCTGCCGCAATTTCATCCTATCCCGGAAAACGATGCATGGTGGGGCAAGGGTTTCACCGAATGGCGCAATGTCTCCCGCACTCTTCCGCAATTTGAGGGACATCAACAGCCCAGACTGCCTGCTGACCTCGGCTTCTACGATCTTCGCACTCCTGATGTCATGCGCGAGCAGGCTCGACTGGCACAGGAGTACGGTCTAGGCGCATTTTGCTTCTATTTCTATTGGTTCGCCGGCAAGACCTTGCTGGAAATGCCGATCACCCAATGGCACGCAGACACCTCGATCACGTTGCCGTTCTGCCTTTGCTGGGCGAACGAGAAATGGGCGCGGCGCTGGGATGGCCGTGGTCACGATGTTTTGATCGATCAGGCTCACAGTGCGGACGACGATCTGGCCTTTATCGCCCACGTCGCAAGGTATATGCGCAATCCTAAATATCTGCGCGTGGGTGACCGCCCCTTGTTGCTGGTTTATCGGCCACATTTACTGCCCGAGCCTGTGCAGACCGCAGCACGCTGGCGCAATTGGTGCCGCGACAATGGCATCGGTGAAATTCATCTTGCCTATGTCCAAGGCTTCGAACGTCCGGATCCGCGCGACATCGGATTTGATGCGGCAGTTGAATTTCCTCCCAATATGAGTACGCCACCTTCGGTCACTGCAAGACAGCGATTGGTGAATCCGGACTTCAGTGGCGACGTGCTCGACTGGAGAGAACTTGCGCGCGACATGGAACAGCGACCGCTACGCGATTACACGCTGTATCCAGGTGTCAACCCGGGCTGGGACAACGAACCGCGCCGTTCGGGGAAAGGACGCATCTATCTGCATGCATCACCGCGTCGCTACCGTGATTGGCTCGCGCGCACCGTGCAACATCGCCTCGCCAATGCGCCGTCCGCGCACCGCATGGTGTTCATCAATGCATGGAACGAGTGGGCTGAGGGTGCAGTACTCGAACCGGATGCGCGCTTGGGATACGCATGGCTGGATGCAACACGACAGGCACTGACGCGTGCACCCGATGTCGCCACCGAGATATGTTCGCCAAGCGCATGCGTGGTCTTGCACGCCTGGTATCTCGATGTACTGGACGAGATGCTCGACGCAATTGTGGAGTGCGGAACTCCGCTGCGCATCATCATCACGACCGACCTCACGAAGGTCATCGAAGTCACTAAGTGCATACAGCGCCGCGGCATCCAGGCCGAGGTGGAAGGCTTTGAAAATCGTGGCCGCGACATCCTGCCTTTCCTACACGTGGCCAATCGGCTACTCGACGAGAACGTGCAGCTGGTTTTGAAGCTGCATACCAAGAAATCGACCCATCGCGATGACGGAAATGCATGGCGGGGCGAGATGCTCACCGCATTGCTAGGGCCGCAGCGGGTCGATGCGATCGTGAACGCGTTCTCTACCGATCCGCTTGTCGGTCTCGCGGCACCTGAAGATCATCTATTACCGGTGACCGAATTTATCGGCGGCAATGCTGACGCACTGGATTATCTTACTGTTCGCACAGGCTCGGATGCGCCGGACACAAATAGCTTGTTTGCTTCCGGCAGCATGTTCTGGGCAAGGCTTGAGGCGCTACGCCCATTGCTGGACGCGCATCTTCATGCGAGCGAATTTGAAAGCGAACAGGGACAGATCGATGGCACCCTTGCGCATGCGATCGAGCGCTTCGTCGGTCTTGCAGTGACCCATTCGGGGCATCGCGTCACCACGGTCGAACAAACACTGGGCATCACCAAAACACCATCCGCCCAGCCTTACCGATATGCACGCAAGGCGCCTTGACGGCGCCCTGCGAATTGCAGCGTAAACATCTAGCCTCTTGTTTGTACAACGAACGCAACACCGGTTTTGGCGCGTAGCTCCTCCAACCCAACGCCCTCTGCAGCCTCCACCAGCACCAGCCCGCCATCGGTCACATCAAACACGGCCAGGTCGGTGATGATGCGATCGACCACGCCCACGCCGGTCAGCGGCAGGTCGCATTGCGGCAGGATCTTGTGCGTGCCGTCCTTGGCCACGTGTTCCATCAGCACGACCACGCGCTTGACGCCGGCCACCAGGTCCATCGCGCCGCCCATGCCCTTGACCATCTTGCCCGGCACCATCCAATTGGCGAGGTCGCCGCGGTCTGTGACCTGCATCGCGCCGAGGATCGCCAGGTCGATGTGTCCACCGCGGATCATGGCGAACGAATCGTGGCTGCCGAAATAGCTGGCACCTGCGCGCGCGGTCACGGTCTGTTTGCCGGCATTGATGAGATCCGCGTCCACTTCGTCTTCGCCGGGAAACGGGCCGATGCCGAGCAAGCCGTTTTCCGATTGCAGCCACACGTCCACGCCGTCGGGAATGTGGTTGGCCACCAGCGTGGGCAGGCCGATGCCCAGGTTGACGTAGGCGCCATCGGTGAGTTCGCGCGCGGCGCGCGCCGCCATCTGATCGCGGGTCCAGGCCATTACTTGTCTCCCTGGCGCACGGTGCGCTGTTCGATGCGTTTTTCTGGTGTGGCGTTGAGTACCAGGCGGTCAACATAAATGCCGGGCAGATGCACCTGATCCGGATCGATCGCACCGAGCTCGACAATCTCCTCCACCTCGGCGATGCAGATTCGCCCGGCCATGGCACAGGCCGGATTGAAATTGCGCGCCGTCTTGCGGAATACCAGGTTGCCGGCGGTGTCGGCGCGCCACGCCTTGATCAGCGCAACGTCGGCCTGCAACGCGGTTTCCAGCACGTAATGCTTGCCATCGAACTCACGCGTCTCCTTGCCGTCGGCCACGATGGTGCCGTAGCCGGTGGCGGTGTAGAACGCGGGAATGCCCGCACCGCCCGCACGCAGGCGCTCGGCCAGCGTGCCCTGCGGGTTGAATTCCAGCTCGAGTTCGCCGGCCAGATATTGGCGTTCGAATTCCTTGTTCTCGCCCACGTAGGACGAAATCATCTTGCGTATCTGGCGGGTCGACAGCAATTGGCCCAGGCCGAAGCCATCCACGCCCGCATTGTTCGAAATCACCGTCAGGCCGCTCACTGCGCTGTCGCGCAGCGCAGCAATCAAGGCTTCCGGAATGCCGCACAGCCCGAAGCCTCCAACCGCCAGCGTTTGTCCATCGGCCACCACGCCGGCCAGCGCCGCCTTGGCATCGGCATAGCGCTTGGCGCCCGCCCCCCTTGCAACTTGGTTCATCACCGCCCTCACCTCGCTGATGCGAAGCGGGCATTCTAGCCGCTGACTGTTCCCTGTCCTCGGTCGCAATTCCGCCACACCCAAGACACGGCGCAGCCGCTAAACTCGGCTGTCCCCCACCCGAGGAATTGCCCATGACGCTACCCGCCTTCAAGGCCTACGATATTCGCGGCCGCGTGCCGGATGAACTCAACGAGGACTTGGCCCGCCGCATCGGCGTGGCACTGGCGGCGCAGCTGGATCAAGGGCCCGTGGTCCTGGGCCACGATGTGCGCCTGGCGAGCCCGGCACTGCAGGAAGCCCTGTCTGCCGGCCTGCGTGCCAGCGGCCGCGAGGTGATCGACATTGGCCTGTGTGGCACCGAGGAGGTCTATTTCCAGACCGATCACCTCAAGGCCGCCGGCGGCGTGATGGTCACCGCCAGCCACAACCCGATGGACTACAACGGCATGAAGCTGGTGCGTGAGCAGGCGCGACCGATCAGCTCCGATACCGGCCTGTTCGCCATCCGCGACACGGTCGCGGCCGACACTGCCGCTGCAGGCGAGCCCACCGCTGCCGAGCACAGCCGCACCGACAAGACCGCGTATCTGGAGCACCTGCTCAGCTACGTGGACCGCAGCACACTCAAGCCGCTCAAGCTGGTGGTCAACGCCGGCAACGGCGGCGCCGGCCTGATCGTCGACCTGCTGGCACCGCATCTGCCATTCGAATTCGTGCGCGTCTTCCACGAGCCCGATGGCAACTTCCCCAACGGCATCCCCAACCCGCTGCTGCCGGAAAACCGCGACGCCACCGCCAAGGCGGTCAAGGAACACGGCGCCGACTTCGGGATTGCCTGGGATGGCGACTTCGATCGTTGCTTCTTCTTCGATCACACTGGCCGCTTCATCGAGGGCTATTACCTGGTCGGCCTGCTGGCGCAAGCCATCCTGGCCAAGCAGCCCGGCGGCAAGGTCGTGCACGACCCGCGCCTGACCTGGAACACGGTGGAGATGGTGGAAGACTCTGGCGGCATTCCGGTGCTGTGCAAGAGCGGCCACGCCTTCATCAAGGAAAAGATGCGCAGCGAGAACGCCGTCTATGGTGGCGAAATGAGCGCGCACCATTACTTCCGCGAATTCGCCTACGCCGACTCGGGCATGATTCCGTGGCTGCTGATCGCCGAGCTGGTCTCGCAATCGGGCCGTTCGCTGGCCGACCTGGTCGAAGCGCGCATGCAGAAGTTCCCCTGCAGCGGCGAGATCAACTTCAAGGTCGACGACGCCAAGGCTGCGGTCGCACGCGTCATGGCGCACTACGGTAATCAGTCGCCGGAGCTGGATTACACCGACGGCATCAGCGCCGACTTCGGGCAATGGCGCTTCAACCTGCGCAGCTCCAACACCGAGCCGCTGCTGCGTCTGAACGTGGAAACGCGCGGCGATGCTGCACTGCTGGAGACGCGTACGCAGGAAATTTCCAACCTGTTACGCGGCTGATTTACCATCTTCCCCCACTTTGACGCACTGGAGTTTCCCCCGCTCATGAGCGATGTCCTTCCGATCATTCTTTCCGGCGGCTCCGGCACGCGCCTGTGGCCGTTGTCGCGCGAATCCTACCCGAAGCAGTTCCTGCCGCTGGTCGGCGAGCACAGCATGCTGCAGGCCACCTGGCTGCGCTCCGCTCCGGTGGCGGCGCACGCACCCATCGTGGTGGCCAACGAAGAGCACCGCTTCATGGCGGCCGAGCAGTTGCAGCAGCTGGGCGTGAAGCCATCGGCCATCCTGCTCGAGCCCAAGGGCCGCAACACCGCCCCGGCGATTGCGGTTGCCGCACTGGAAGCCACCCGCAACGGCGGCGATCCGCTGCTGCTGGTGCTGCCGTCCGATCATGTGATTCGTGACGAGGCCGCCTTCCAGGCTGCCGTGACCGTCGCGGCAGCTGCCGCAGAACAGGGCAAGCTGGTCACCTTCGGCATCAAGCCGACCGCGCCCGAGACAGGCTATGGCTACATCAAGGCCGGTGTCGGCACCGGCGCCACTGCGGTCGAGCGCTTCGTCGAGAAGCCCGATCTGGCCACTGCACAGGGCTATCTGGCCAGCGGCGAGTACTACTGGAACAGCGGCATGTTCCTGTTCCGCGCCTCGCGCTACCTCGAAGAACTGCGCAAATTCCAGCCCGCCATCGCCGATGCGTGCCAGAAAGCCTGGGAAGGCGGCAAGCGCGACGCCGACTTCACTCGTCTGGACAAGGATGCGTTCGCCTCCAGCCCGTCGGATTCGATCGACTATGCGGTGATGGAAAAGACTGCCGATGCGGTCGTGGTGCCGCTGGATGCCGGTTGGAACGATGTCGGTTCATGGTCGTCGCTGCTGGACGTCTCCGAGCAGGATGGTCAGGGCAACGCGCACCACGGCGATGTCATCCAGCTGGACTGCAAGAACACCTACGCGTACGGCTCGCGCCTGATCGCCATGGTCGGCCTGGAAAATGTGGTGGTGGTGGAAACCGACGACGCCGTGCTGGTCGGCCACCGCGACCGCATCCAGGAGGTCAAGGAAGTGGTCAGCCAGATCAAGTCGGCCGGCCGCTCCGAGGCGACCTGGCACCGCAAGGTCTATCGTCCGTGGGGCGCCTACGATTCGATCGACATGGGCCAGCGTTTTCAGGTCAAGCGCATCACCGTCAAGCCGGGCGCCACGCTCAGCCTGCAGATGCACCACCACCGCGCCGAGCACTGGATCGTGGTGAGCGGCACCGCCGAGGTCACCCGTGGCGACGAAGTTCTGCTGTTGACCGAGAACCAGAGTACCTACATCCCGCTGGGCGTCACCCATCGCCTGAAGAACCCGGGCAAATTGCCGCTGGAACTGATCGAAGTGCAGTCCGGCAGCTATCTGGGCGAAGACGATATCGTGCGCTTTGAGGACACCTACGGGCGTACCTGATCGGTCGTTTGCAGGTTTATGCAACACAAAAGCAAACAGCCGGGGATTCCCGGCTGTTTGCTTTTGCGGCTCTCATTTCGTCGGCAGGTAGCGTGGTTGCCACCGATTTGAGCCGCGACTTTTACTGTCTGGCAGCGGCGACTTCGGCAATCACGCGCTGCAATCCAGGTCGCCATTCCGGCAGCATGATGTCGAAATCGCGCTGCAGTTTCTCGATCGACAACCGCGAATACGCCGGCCGCTTCGCAGGGGTCGGATAGTCTGCGGTGGTGATCGGTACCACGCGCGGCGCACGCGGCAGCAGTCCTGCGCTCACAGCCTCTTCGAAGATCGCCTCGGCAAAGCCATGCCAGCTGGTCTGCCCTGCAGCAGTGAGATGCCAGGTACCCGATGTTTCGGCGGTGCGTTGCCGAAGCAACTGTGCAGTGATATCGGCGATCAACGCCGCCGGCGTCGGCGTTCCGATCTGATCGGCCACCACGCGTAGCTCGTCGCGCTCGGCGCCGACACGCAACATGGTGCGCAGGAAATTCCCGCCGTGCGATGCGTACACCCATGCCGTACGCAGGATCAGATGCTGCGCGCCGGAAGCACGGATGGCGTTCTCACCAGCGAGCTTGGTTTCGCCATACACGCCTAGCGGCGAGGTTTGGGCATCCTCAAGATAGGGGGCGGTGCCCTGGCCGTCGAAGACGTAATCGGTCGAGTAATGCACCAGCGGCACGTCACGGGCGGCACACCATGCCGCAATGGTCAAAGGTGCCTGCGCATTCGCCCGCATCGCGCTGACGCGATCCTGCTCGGCGCGATCCACTGCCGTGTAGGCCGCAGCATTGACGACAAGCGACGGGCCAATCTGGTCCAGCAAGGCTGGCAAAGTTTCCGGTGCGTCGAAGTCTGCGGTCTCGCACGCGCTACCATCAGGCAATCGGCCACTGCGTGTCGTCGCCTGCACCGCGCCATCGGCAGCCAATGCGCGTAGCAGTTCCGCCCCTACCTGCCCGTTCGCACCGAACACCAGCGTGGTCACGGCCTATACACCGGCAAACGATCGACTGGCACCTCATCCAGGAACGGCGCCTTGGCATCCTTGGCGGACAGCGACGGATCGCTGACCGGCCAATCGATCCCGATCGCCGCATCGTCCCAACGCACGCCAGCATCGGCTTCCTTGACGTACACATCGGTGCACAGATAGCTGAACAATGCTTTCTCTGAAAGTACTGCGAAACCATGTGCAAAGCCTTCAGGTATCCAGACTTGGCGTCGATTTTCTGCGCTCAGTAAAACAGCGGTCCAACGCCCGAAGTGGGGAGACCCAGCGCGGATATCCACCGCGACATCGTACACCTCGCCTTCAAGCACGCTCACCAATTTGCCCTGCGGTCGAGGCCACTGATAGTGCAGACCACGTAGCACGCCCCTGGCGGACGTGGAGACGTTACTTTGCACAAAACTCGTCGGCAGGCCGTGCTGCCCAAAGCGCTCCGCATTCCATGTTTCGAAGAACTGACCGCGCTCATCACCGAAGACCGCAGGCTCGATGACGACGCAGCCGGGCAACGTCGTTTCGATCACTTTCAATGGACAGCCCCACGCTTGGCTAATGCAGTCAAATACTTGCCATAGTCATTCTTCAACAACGGCGCCGCCAGACGCTCCAACTGCTCGGCATCGATCCAGCCTTGACCGAATGCAATCTCCTCCGGACAGCACACCTGCAAGCCCTGTCGCATCTGGATGGTCTCGATGAAATTCGCCGCTTCGTGCAAAGACTGATGCGTGCCGGTATCCAGCCACGCATACCCGCGACCCAGCGGCTCCAGATGCAAGTCGCCAGCATCGAGATAGCAACGATTGAGATCGGTGATTTCCAGCTCGCCGCGCGGCGACGGCTTCAAGGCAGCCGCATAATCGCTGGCCTTGCCATCATAGAAATACAAACCGGTGACCGCATAGTTGGAGCGTGGCTTTTCCGGCTTTTCGGCAATGTCGATGACCTTGCCGTGCTGATCGAATTCGGCAACACCGTAGCGCTCCGGATCGTTGACCCAGTAGCCGAACACCGTTGCACCCTGCTCGCGCGCGTCGGCGCGGCGCAAGGTATCGGTCAAACCGTGGCCATGGAAAATATTATCGCCCAATACCAGGCAACTCGGCTTGCCGCCTACGAAGTCGCGTCCGATCAGATAGGCCTGCGCCAACCCGTCCGGGCTGGGTTGCACGGCGTACTGGATATTGACGCCCCACTGCGCGCCATCGCCCAACAGCGACTGGAACAGCGCCTGCTCGTGCGGCGTGTTGATGATCAAGATGTCCCGGATACCCGCGAGCATCAGCACGCTCAGCGGGTAGTAGATCATCGGCTTGTCGTACACCGGCAGCAGCTGTTTGCTGACGCCCTTGGTGATGGGGTACAGGCGGGTGCCGGAGCCGCCCGCCAGGATGATGCCTTTACGTTGTGTCATCACAGATATTCCTTTAGGGCAGCCTGCACCAAAACGCGCGGGCTCGTGCCGGGGGTGCGCGCGTTAAACCGTTGCGCCGATGCGTTCCAGTCGATAGCTACCATCCAGCACGCCTTGGACCCAGGTTTGGTTGGTCAGATACCAGTCCACCGTCAATGCGATGCCCTGCTCGAAGGTGTACGCCGGCTCCCAGCCCAACTCGTCCTTCAACTTGGAGGCATCGATCGCATACCGACGATCGTGCCCGGGGCGGTCGGTGACGTAGGCGATCTGGCTCTCACGCGGCTTGCCATCTTCGCGCGGGCGATGCTGATCCAGCAGCGCGCAGATCGCCTGCACGACCTCGATGTTCTGCCGCTCCGAATTGCCGCCCACGTTGTAAGTCTCGCCGACCCGGCCCTTGGCCAGCACGGTGCGGATCGCCTCGCAGTGGTCGCTGACGAACAACCAGTCGCGCACCTGCTTGCCATCGCCATAGACCGGCAGCGGCTCGCCAGCCAGCGCCTTGGCAATGACCAACGGAATGAGTTTTTCGGGGAAGTGATACGGACCGTAGTTGTTCGAGCAGTTGGTGGTCAGCACCGGCAGCCCGTAGGTGTGGTGAAACGCGCGCACCAGATGATCCGATGCCGCCTTGGACGCCGAGTACGGCGAATTGGGCGCATACGGCGTGGTTTCGGTGAACTTGCCGGTCTCACCGAGCGTGCCATAGACCTCGTCGGTGGACACATGCAGGAAGCGGAAGGCATCACGGCGCGTGTCCGGCAGTGCTTTCCAATAGTCGCGCACTGCCTCAAGCAGGGCCAAAGTGCCGACCACATTGGTCTGGATGAAGGCGCCAGGGCCTTCGATCGAGCGATCGACATGGCTTTCGGCTGCAAAGTTCAGCACCGCGTCCGGCTGATGTTCCTGCAGCAGGCGAGTCACAAGCGCTCCATCACCGATGTCGCCCTTGACGAAGATATGGTCGGCATTGCCTTCCAGCGACGCCAGCGTATTCAGATTGCCCGCATAAGTGAGCGCGTCCAGATTGACCACGCGGATCCCGCGAGAGACCGCCTCCAGAACAAAATTTCCGCCGATGAAGCCGGCCCCGCCGGTTACTAGCCAAGTCGCCACTATCTACCCTCCTGGTCGCGCGCACCCGCGCTGCATTTTCAAGCCACACAGGATATATGGTCCAGGCAAGACCGAGCTTAAGCATCGCCCACATCGCTGCGTCCGACTGCCGCAGCGCAGCACCCATACGCCATCGCATGGTGCGCCCTGCCCGGTTAGAATGGACGCACTCCCGAGCCTGCCGCCGCGGCCGGGCCTTCCCGCAATAGCTGAAGGATCTCGTACACGATGAAAATCCTCGTCGCCTACAAGCGCGTGGTGGACTACAACGTCCGCATTCAGGTCAAGCCGGATGGCTCCGGTGTGGTGACCGACGGTGTCAAGCTCTCGCCGAACCCGTTCGACGAAATCGCCCTGGAAGAGGCGTTGCGCCTGCGCGACGCCGGCATCGCCACCGAGGTGGTGGTCGCCACCCTGGCCCCGGCCGACGCGGCCGCGCACCTGCGCAACGGCCTGGCCATGGGCGCCAACCGCGCCATCCACGTGGTGACCGACGCGGCGATTCAACCGTTGACCGCCGCCCGCACCCTGCTCAAGCTGGTCGAGAAGGAACAGCCGGACCTGGTCATCCTGGGCAAGCAGGCGATCGACGACGACGCCAACCAGACCGGCCAGATGCTCGCCACGTTGTGGGGCCGCCCGCAGGCGACCTTCGCCGGCAAGCTGGTGGTCGCCGATGGCAAGGCTACAGTGACGCGCGAGGTCGACGCCGGCCTGGAAACGCTGGAAGTGGACCTGCCGGCCGTCATTACCACCGATCTGCGCCTGAACGAGCCGCGTTTCATCAAGCTGCCGGACATCATGAAGGCCAAGAGCAAGCCGCTGGAAACGCTGGCCTTTGCAGACCTGGCCGTTGACTCCCACGACAGTCTGACCACCACGCACTACGCAGCGCCGGCCAAGCGCAGCCGCGGCGTGATGGTGAAGGATGCCGCCGAACTGGTGGCCGCACTCAAGCAGAAGGGATTGTTGTAATGGCCAAGATCATCGTCGTCGCCGAACATCTCAACGGCCAGCTCAACGCCGCCACGGCCAAGACCCTCAGCGCAGCGCTGGCGGTGTCTGCCGGGTCCATCGACATCGTCGTGCTGGCGGCCGACCCTGCCGCCGTTGCCGCGCAGGCCGCGCAGTTGGCGGGCGTCGCACGCGTGCTGACGGTGGCCAACCCCGCCAACGAACATGCCATCGCGCAGGTGCTGGGGCCGCAGATCGCCCAGCTTGCCGGCCAGGGCTATACGCACGTGTTCGGCCCCTCCACCACCTTCGGCAAGGACCTGATGCCGGTCGTGGCGGCGTTGCTGGGCGTGAACCAGATCTCCGACCTGATGTCGGTCGAAGATGCCTACACCTTCAAGCGCCCGATCTACGCCGGCAACGCGATCATCACAGTGAAAGCGCCGGCCGACCAGATCGTGGTGGCAACCGTGCGAAGCGCCTCGTGGCCGGAAGCGGCCGGCGGCGGAAGCGCGGCGGTCGAGGCGGTCAATGTCGATGCCACACTCCCGACCCACACCCGTTTCATCGGCCTGGCCGCGGGCAGCTCCGACCGCCCCGACCTGCAGAGCGCCAAGCGCGTGGTCTCCGGCGGCCGCGGCGTCGGCTCGGCCGAGAACTTCAAGCACATCTACAGCCTGGCCGACAAACTCGGCGCGGCCGTGGGCGCCTCGCGCGCCGCGGTGGACGCCGGTTACGTGCCCAATGAGCTGCAGGTCGGCCAGACCGGCAAGATCATCGCCCCCGAGCTGTACGTGGCCATCGGCATCAGCGGCGCGATCCAGCATCTGACCGGCATCAAGGACGCCGGCACGATCGTTGCGATCAACAAGGACCCGGAGTCGCCGATCTTCGAGATTGCCGATATCGGGTTGGTGGGAGATTTGTTCACGCTGTTGCCGGAGTTGGAACAGGCGTTGAGCTGAGCCCGGGGCAAGCACACCGCGTACTCTTCCCGACTACGCGGTTTTCTTGAAGGATCCAGATGCGGTCGACCGGCAGTGGCGCACAAATGATCCGTCCTGGCAGAACGTGTCGCTATAATTTCAGACCGATCTACAATGCCTTCTTTGACTCCCTCCCTGTGCCTCTGACCGCTTTGTGGAGAAACCGGATCTGGCGACAGCTGAGACCTTCACCGCTTCGGAAAGGGACTTCTGGAACAGCGGCGTACTTTCGTTCATGGGCGTTGCGCGACCCGCAGGGTCTCACGCGCAGCTTGAAGAATCCGGACAACGTTCCGCCAGAACTGTTCGAAATTCAATCCGGTAGCTACCTGGAGCCAGACGATATCGTCTGGTTCAAAGATCAGTACAACCGTGCCCCACACTAGGCGGCACGTCATTCCAACTTCCACATCTACTCAAACTCTGCGGATCCCATGGACGCTCTGATTCCTGTCAACTCGCTTTCCCGCCACATCGCTCCCTTGCAGGACAAGCTGTCCCAGATCGCCGGCGACATCATCGCCAGCGGCTACTACGTCCTCGGCCCGAACGTGAAGGCCTTCGAGCAGGAGTTTGCCGGCTACTGTGGCGCCCGCCACTGCGTCAGCGTCGCCAACGGCACCGACGCCCTGGAACTCTCGCTGAAGGCACTGGGCATTGGCCAGGGCGATCGGGTCGCCGTGGTGGCCAATGCCGCCATGTACGGCACCAGCGCCGTTCTGGCCTGTGGTGCGGCGCCGATCTTCGTTGATACCGGTGCAGGCACGGGATTGATGTCCGTCACCGCACTGGAGGCTGCGCTCGCGGGCAAGACCACGCCCAAGGCCGTGATCGTGACCTATCTGTACGGTCAGTTGGCCGAGATCGAGGCCATCGTCGCGCTCTGCCACGCACGCGGCATCAAGGTGGTGGAAGATTGCGCACAGGCGCATGGCGCAGAGCGCAATGGCCGACGCGCCGGCAGCTTCGGCGATATTGCCTCTTTCAGTTTCTACCCGACCAAGAATCTGGGCGCACTGGGCGATGGCGGCGCGATCGTGACCGGCGATGATGCCCTGGCCACCCGTGCAGCACAGCTTCGCCAGTACGGATGGACGGCCAAGTACACCAACAGCCTGCGCGGCGGTCGCAACAGCCGCCTCGACGAGCTGCAGGCCGCAATGCTGCGGCATATGCTCACCTCGCTGGATGGCTGGAACCAACGCCGCCGCGACATCGCCAACCGCTACGCGCGGGGGTTGTCCAACCCGAAGATTGCATCCGCTGGCGTGGTCGGTGCCGACAATGTGGCCCATCTGTACGTCGTGCGCTGCGACCAGCGCGATGCACTGCGCGCCCACCTGCAGGCTGCCGGCGTGCAGACCGAGGTCCACTACCCGCTGTGCGATCATCGCCAGCCCTGTCATGAGGGCGCTTTTGATTCTGTGGCGCTCCCCAATACCGAGGCCGATGCGATCTGCGTGATGACGCTGCCGTGCTTCCCGGAGCTGACCGACGAAGAAGTCGACCAGGTCATCGACGCATGCAACCGTTTCTGAGCGAGGTGCAATCGCCCTCCCTGAGCCTGGTTGTCCCGATCTATCGCAATGAAGGATCGATCGACGACCTGCTGCAGGCCGTGGACTTCATCGCACGCAGCGTGGATGGGGATTTCGAAGCGGTTTTCGTCGTCGACGGCAGCCCGGATCGCAGCTACGCCTTGCTGCGCGAAAAATTGCCCGGTTGCGCATTCCGTTCGCAACTGGCAACGCTGACCCGCAACTTCGGCGCGTTTCCGGCAATCCGCACCGGTCTGCAGCTCAGCACCGGGGACCTGACTGCGGTCATGGCCGCCGATCTGCAGGAACCCCCCACGCTGGTGATCGACTTCTGGCAGCGCTATGTCAGCGAACGCTATGACGTGGCGTTCGGCGTACGCGAAGCGCGCAGCGATCCGGCTGCCTCCAAGCTGGCGTCGACACTATTCTGGGCGACCTATCGGCGGATGGTCATCAAGGACATTCCCAAGGGCGGCGTGGACATCTTCGCTGTCAGCCGTGGCCTCCTCGAACGGCTGTTGCTGTTGAACGAAGCCCACTCCAGCCTGCTCGCACAGTTGTTCTGGCTGGGCGGCAAGCGCGAATTTGTCAGTTATCAGCGGCGCGAGCGGCAGCACGGCAAGAGCGCCTGGACCTTGAGCAAGAAACTGCGGTACCTGTCCGACAGCGTCTTTGCGTTCACCGACCTGCCGGTCCGCATGCTGACGGCGCTGGGCCTGATCGCGCTGGCATTCACCGCGCTGCTCGGTGCGCTGGTGCTGGCCGCAAAGTTCTCCGGGCTCGTCGCGGTACCTGGCTATACCCTGACCATTTTGACCATTCTCTTTTTCGGCGCACTCAATTCACTGGGCCTGGGTATCGTGGGTACCTACGCCTGGCATGCGTTCGAAAATACCAAGGCACGCCCACTATCGATCATGCAGTCGGTCGAAAACTTCGAAAAGGATACTCCGTGAGTCATTTCGTGCACCCCAATGCCCTTTGCGAAAGCGACACCATCGGCGAGGGCACCCGCGTCTGGGCATTTGCGCACGTGCTTCCCGGAGCGCGCCTAGGCCGCGACTGCAATATCTGCGACGGCGTGTTCGTTGAATCCGATGTCATCGTAGGTGACCGCGTCACCGTCAAATGCGGCGTGCAACTGTGGGACGGCGTGCGTTTGGGCGACGACGTTTTCGTAGGGCCGAACGCAACCTTTACCAACGACCTGTTCCCGCGCAGCACGGTGTATCCCGAGAAATTCCTCGGCACCGTGGTCGAGTCGGGCGCCTCGATTGGCGCCAATGCAACCATTCTGGCCGGCACCACCATCGGCAGTGGTGCGATGATCGGCGCTGGCGCAGTCGTTACGCGCTCTGTGCCGCCCAATGCCATTGTGGTTGGCAATCCCGCACGCATTGTCGGCTACGTTTCCGACAAGGACGCAAACCAGCCTGCCGCATTGCCGGTTGACCAGGGAATCACCGACACTGCCGTTCCGGGGGTCAAGCTGTACCGGATGCCCAGTTTCGCCGACATGCGTGGCTCGCTCTCCGTGGGAGATTTCGATAGTTTCCTGCCTTTCAATGCAAGACGGTATTTCCTGGTTTACGGCGTCCCCACCCAAGAGACCCGTGGCGAACACGCGCACAAGCGCTGCCATCAGTTCCTGATCTGTGTATCCGGTTCAGTCAGAGTCCTTGCGGATGACGGCACCCGCCGTATCGACGTCGAACTCAACTCGCCGAACCAGGGCATCCACCTGCCGCCGATGATCTGGGGCACCCAATACAAGTACTCGAAGGACGCTGTTCTCCTGGTGTTTGCTTCCGAGCCCTACGATTCAGACGAATACATTCGCGATTACGCTGACTTCAAGAGTCTGGCGAATGCAGCCGGATGAGCTGAAGGCCGTCGGTTCCGTCCAACGGAGATGGGACAGGCCGTGGGTCGTTGTTGCGCTTCGTTTTCTGCTGGGTGGAGCGCTCAATACGGGCGTCACCCTCGTTCTGTACTGGGTGTTGTTGCGCTTCGTTCATTACCAATGGGCGTATCTGGCGAGTTTTTGTGCCGGCATCCTGCTCAGCTACCTCATAAATACACGGTATGTCTTCCGCGCTGCACATAGCTGGCTGAAATTTGCGGTATTCCCGCTTATCTATGCTGTGACTTATTCACTCGGGGCGTTGGCATTGAAGCTCACCGTAGGGCATCTCGGGGTGCCTGCAGCAATCGGACCGCTGATTTCCATTGCAGTGACCCTGCCCGTGTCATTCGTTCTGAGCAAACTGCTGCTACAGAGCGACAAACCACGTGCGGCACGCAATTGAGTCCAGTCAACCGGCCAAAAGCGATCCGCCGCATGACCGAGCAGCACCCCATTCCTACTTGTTGATTACATGAGCACCCCACTTTCTCAAATGACGCGGCCCGGCCTCTTCCTGAAGACGGATTGGCTGGCCTTATTATTCGGCGCCGTGCTGTCAGTCATCGCCGGCAGCGTCCTGGTCGTCGGCTGGCGTGCCGGCCTGTCTTCGATTCTTGCCTACCCTTTTTCATACAGCGACGACTCCCTGAGCAGCCTCTGGCTGACGCAGCGCGCCATAGAAGGATGGATCTTCGAGAATGATCGGAGCGGCTTTCCTTTCGGCGCATCATTTCTTGATTATCCCGGGGCCGATGCCGGCAGTTTTCTCTTCCTGAAGCTTGCCGGCATACTGACCAGCAGCAACGCCGCGGCGCATAACCTGTTTTTCCTCGCAGGCTTCGCTGCGAATTTTCTGGCTGCGTACTGGGTGATGCGCTGGCTGCGAGTCGGCCGATCATTGTCCTTCGCTACCGCCATACTTTTTACGCTGGCGCCTTTTCATTTCCTCCGACTTCGGCACATTTTTTACACCTGCTACTTCAGCATCCCGATCTATTTCATGATCGCCGTGCGTATCGCACGCTCGGATGCTTCGCTGGATTTCCTGCGTGTGCGGCCTGCGCGCAAGATCGCCCTTACCGTGCTTTATCTTGTTCTGAGCTGTTTCGGCGTTTACTACACGGTTTTTGGCTTGATCCTGATCGGAACCAGCTGTCTGATCGCGCTTTACCAGAGGAATTGGACGTCGATCGCACGCATAGCGGCACCTGCGATCTTTTTCCTTGCCCTTGGAACGCTGGCGAACATTGCACCAAACGTGATCAACGAACGAATCAACGGTCGCAACCCTGAAGTTGCCGCACGTACACCCGCAGAGTCTGAGCTGTACGGGGTGAAATTCATGCAGTTGATCCTGCCCCAGCCGGAACATCGGTCTGCAAAACTGTCCAATGTGACCGCCCAGTACATGGCCAGCACGCCCTTGGTCAATGAAAACAGGACTGCTTCCCTCGGCCTGATAGGCTCCCTCGGCCTGGCCATTCTTGCGTTGGTGATGTTTGCACGCTTGGCCGAGCGCCATGCTGAAGAGCGCATCGCGCTGCTTGCTATCCTTTCCGGCGTGCTGCTCGCCTTCATGACCATCGGTGGTCTTGGATCACTCTTCGCACACGTCGTTTCACCGTCCATCCGCGGCTGGAATCGGGCCAGCATCTTCCTGACGTTCAGTACCCTTGCGGCGGTGGCAATCGCGGTACAGACACTTTCCGACAAGCTGGGACGTCGGCACGGCGTCACCATTGCCTCGGTCGCAGCCGTTGTCATGTTGATCTTTGGCGTATGGGACCAGACCCCAGCGGTGTGTGGCGAGTGCCAGGCTGGAGCACGCGGTGCGTATGAGCGAGACAAGCGCTTCATCGGCAGCATCGAAGCGTCCCTGCCCGCCGGTGCTGCGATCTACCAGCTGCCGTACATGCCTTTCCCGGAAGTGCCACCGAAGAACGGGTTGAATGCGTATGACCATGTTGTTGGATTCGTGCATTCTCGGCAGCTCAAATGGAGCTATGGCGGCATGAAGGGGCGCGAAAGCGACCTGTTTTATCGGAATCTCGAAACACGACCTGCCAGTGCGCAACTCGATGCGCTTCGTCGCTATGGGTTCGACGCCGTCTATATCGATAAAAGAGGGTATGTCGACCAAGGTGCCGGGGTCGTCGCCGAGTGGGAACAAGCGCTCGGTACGCCGCCGACGATGGTTCGTGAAGATGGTGCCGTCATCGTCTTTCGCCTGCCTGGCGGTACAAAACCCTCGAGCGCCGAAGCTGCCAGGGAGGGCCTGATCGGCGAGCCTGCAGCAAACACCACGATTGCACTGCCCTCACTGCGCAATTTTCTGGCTGAAGGCTGGTCGACGGATGAGGCCTGGGGAGTCTGGTCAGTAGGCATGACATCTTCATTGCGCTACCGCGTCGGCGCTGCAACCACTGGCAGGACAACGTTGATTCTGCGTGGCAATCCCTTTCTCGCGGGCTCCCAGCGAACGCTGCGTATCCGTGCCAAGGTCAACGGCGTCCAAGCTCTGGATACCCGCGTCACTGTCGGGCAGCCGTCACCATTGGAGCTCAGGATTCCTGTCTCCACACGCAAGCCAGGCGAGGTAATACGCGTCGTTTTGAGCTACGAGGTACCGGTGTCCCCCGCGCAGATCGGCGTTTCCAGCGATCAGCGGCCTCTCGCCTTCGGCTTGACCAACTTCGAGCTATGCACGGGTGCATGCGCTAAATGAACTCGGAGGCGCGCGTCTGCAGGGCAGTCGGCGCCTCTTTTTTCAGACGATGGCGAGCCGATCAGGACACCTGCCATCCTAGCGATGGCAAGGTAGCTCGCGTGCGGTACGCCCCGCCATGACCTGCCACTGTTCATACGCTCAGTGCGTGCGGACAGCGTCCTCAAGCATCCACCGCAACGTTTCCTCCAACGGAGGGCAGCGCCAGTCGCCGATCAGGCGCTGCAGTTTGGCATTGCTGCCAAGCAGCTTCTTGACTTCGTTCTGACGGACAAAGGCAGGGTTAACCTGCACGTCGATCTGATGGCCGGTGATTTCCGAACAGATCCTGATGATGTCGCCCAGCGAGCTGGCAACCCCGGAACAGACATTGACGGTCTGTCCATCGGCATCGGGTGTCTGCAAAAGCTGCCGATAGGCAAGCACGAGCGACCTGACGTCGCCGAAATCACGCCACACTTCGGTATTGCCGAGCTCTATTGCAGGAGCCCGTGACGCGAAGTGCGAAACAATCTTCGGCACCAGGAAATTGGCTGATTGACCGACGCCGGTGTAGTTGAACGGGCGAGTGATCACCAATGGAAGACGCTCGTGCCACAGCCTTACCACGTATTCCATGGCGAGCTTGCTTACCGCGTAATCGTTCGCCGGCGCCGGCTCCACCGATTCCTCGATGATGCCCTCCGTCGCATTACCGTAGACATTTGCACTGCTGGCAATCAGCACTCTCTCTGGACGGCGTCGGGCCGAGGCCAGCGCCTGCAACAGGTTTCGCGTACCGATCAGATTGACACGATAGAAATCGTCGGCTTCGCCATGTCCGACAAAGGCCACCGCAGCCAAATGGACGACGTATTCGGCGTCCACCTCTGCAACGACGCGAGCAACATCCGCTGCGTCGCGCAGGTCCATCGGGAGAAACTCATCTGTAGTGGCCGAACCTGCGCTTTCCGCACGGGTTCCCACTCCGATCACGGTGCAGCCCTGCTCTTTGAGTTCCTGGGTCAGATAGCGCCCGGTGAACCCGGACGCTCCGCTGACCAGAACGCGCTTGCCGTTCAGATCAGAACGAGAAGCCATGCGCGTTCCTCTTGAGGTCGGCCTCGACCATCATCTGGCAGAGCTGCTCCAGCGTGGTTTCAGGTTTCCAGCCGAGGACGCGCGTTGCCTTCTCGGGATCACCGATCAACAAGTCCACTTCTGCAGGACGGTGGAATTTCGCGTTTATGCGCATTACCACCTTGCCGGTAGCGACATCCACTGCAGTTTCATCTGCATCCTTGCCGCGGAATTCGACGTCGATTCCGGCTCCCTTGAAAGCAATGCTGACAAAATCACGGACGGTTTCAGTGCGATTTGTCGCCAGAACAAAAGTATCCGGCTCATCGGCCTGAAGCATGCGCCACATCCCTTCCACGTACTCGCGCGCAAATCCCCAATCGCGCTTGGCATCCAGATTGCCCAGCTCCAGGCATTCCAACCGCCCGAGTTTGATCTTGGCCACCGAGTCGGTGATCTTGCGCGTTACAAATTCGCGACCGCGCAGCGGGCTTTCATGATTGAACAAAATCCCGCTGGAGCCGAAGATGCCATAGCTCTCACGGTAATTGACTGTCATCCAATGCGCATACAGCTTTGCAACGCCATAAGGGCTACGAGGATAGAATGGCGTGCTTTCGATCTGCGGGACCGCCTGCACCTTGCCGAACATTTCCGATGTCGAGGCCTGGTAAAACCGGATGTCCTTGTTCACCTGCCGAATGGCTTCCAGCAGGTGGACCGGGCCGATGCCGGTGATGTGCGCGGTCGTCGTCGGCTGGTCGAACGATACGCCCACGAAACTTTGAGCCGCCAGATTGTAAACCTCGGTGGCGCCCGTGCTCTCGAGCATGCGGATACTCGAACCGAGGTCGGTCAGGTCGTACTCGATCAAGTGCAAATTAGGGTGATTTGCAATTCCCACCTCTTCGATCCGCCAGAAATTGACCGAACTGGTACGGCGGTATGTGCCGAACACGCGGTAGCCTTTATCCAACAGCAGCTGGGCCAGGTAGGCACCGTCTTGGCCGGAAATGCCGGTAATCAACGCAGTTTTCATCATCCCTCTCTTGGTTACTTATGAGTTCCGGAATCAAGCCGAGACTGAACGCGGCTCGTTCCTGTGATCGTTGAGTCTCAGCGCGAGGCCAAAGGCTTTCCGCCCGCACCGCAAACTGTTTCCTTGCCCTGGTCCTGGCACGAAGTCAGGGGGCCATAATCGAGCGAATCCACCTTGAAGTCGCTGTACCACGCTACCGATTCCTGGACGAGACCGAGTCGCAGTGTTTTGCCAATCACTGCTTGGCTGGGCACATCTGCGATCACTTCAGCGGAACCACCCGCCGGAATTCCCTCGGCAGGAAGCGGTGCGCGCAGGAAGTCCCGATTCGAGAAATTGCCGGAATTATCCACCAGGGAAATGGCGAGATTGACCGGCAGTGTGCCCTTGGAGTTAATCGCGACCTTGCCCGAATTGGTGACCGACACTGCAAGCCGTACCAGTTCGCCGTTGTTGACCAGCACCGGCTCCGAGGCAATGGCGTAGCGTGCGCCAACCTGCTCTTGCGTCAACGGAGTCGACATGCCGCCCGCTTCGGTGGTCTGCGCAGCCTGCTGCGGCTCGGCCTTCACTGGCTGTTCTGCCTCCGGGGCCTTTGAGCAGCCAGTGAATGCGATCACCGTCGCCAGGACGGCCACGGAGCCGAAGGAAACAGGAGATTTCATAATATTTTTCATGGATAAGGACCTGGGGTGGATGAGTGCGCCGCTCAATATTGGGCGGCTTCTACTCGAATGAGAAGTCGAGCCGGTGAGAAGCCACGGCTTTTGAACCAACAGACCGACTCCTGGACTAGATCAATCTCCAGGTAGTAGTCACCTGCGACTGCCGGAGCACGGACTATGAGATCGTGAACTGCAGAGGACATCGGCGCGACAGCATCGTGAATAAAATGACGAGGTTGTTCGGCTACTGCCGTCGGTGTTTCGGCATGAATCCAGAAGTGTCCGAGGTAAATACCGAACGGCCGCAGTGCGTGACCGAGCGGACTGAACCATGAGTACGCACTATTGTTGGTCAACTCAACGCGCAAGGAGACCATGCTGGATGGTTGGGCAACCAGCATCTCCTGCTCGGGAACGGCAGCGTGGCCCTGAAAGGCGTCTTCCGGCAACGGCTGACTGTATGGATAGGGTCCTACTGTTGCACCTACCACACGCGCATTCGAATCCAGCTCCTGATCCTTCAATGCTGCCAGGGCGGGATTCACCCAGCGGTCCCCCCGCAGGCTGCTCAGCACGTCGATTCGATGCAGCTCTTCGACTAGTGGCGAGTCGATTTCGACTTTCAGGCTCACGACTGCATCAGCAACCTGGTCCCTGAAGTCGGAGACGACACGATGCCGTCTCAGCAGGCGCGCATACTGTTCGGTGGCGACATACGGATCCAGCGCCGGCCGCCTCGCTGCGTCAGAGCATTCCTCGGCCCATGCGACATACGCTGCCGGGTCAAGCGCCAGTTGGCGCAGCAAGGCGGCCAGGGCTTGCGGGCACTCCGTGTCCGGCGCGAGCTTCTTGACCGAAGCGGGTAGCTCTGCATACCACCCGTGATCGGAGACGACGCTCGGAAGGCCAGCTTGCATCGCCTTGCACACGACTGCCGAAGCCTCGCCCATCGTCGGTTGGCGCAACGCGATCATCAGATCCGCGCGCTCGAAGACCTTCCAGAACTGATCATCGTCAACATGACCGTGGTTGACCAGCCGCACGTTACGCAGGTCGGCAAGGGCTTCCAGCTGTAAAAGTACGGACTCCTCAACCTGGCCGGCAATCTCCAGCGTGATCGGTTCATCCAGATCGGCGTCGATCATCGCCAATGCCTGTACGACCCAGTCAAAGCGGCGATTGGCCTGTCCGCCGCCCAACAGTGCGATGGTGCGAAGGCCATCGCGGACGCGGTGCGGAGCAACGACCGGATACAGTTGCGGCACTACCGTGACGGGAAGCCAAGGGAAATCCCTGGTGACGCGATCAGCCGCATACTGTGAATGCACCACTACCTCGGTGGCCAGCTTAGTGGCCACTTGATGCAGCGGAAAACGCACCACGTCTTCCCGATTCCATACAGGCGATCCAGTGCGAAGCGCCAGGCTCGCGCTCCTGACATCGGTGACGGAACACCACTTTTCCAGCAGACCCAGATAATCGCCATTCAGTAGACGGCCTTCGTCGTTAAGCACTCCGGCAGCCATGTGATGCAGGACAAGGTCGTGCAGGTGCACGATTCCCGGCGCTGCTGCCATCAGGGGCAGCATCCAGCCGTGGAAGGCTGGATGGTTCCCCATCTGGTACACGATCGCATCGGCGTCTAGCAATCTGCCGACGACGACGTTCACGCCGGATCGAGTGAGATCGTCCAGAGTAAACGCATCGACCTGCAGCCCTTGATCTCGCAGCAGGTTCGACAGGCCTGCCGTGTACTCTGCAATGCCTGAGCGCTCCGGAGGATGCGGCCCGACCATCGCGACGCGAAACGGCGTACTCAAAGCCGGCTCTCCACCAGATTGCTTATCACGCGATCCCAGGTAATGGAAGTACTCATGTGCTGACCAGCCTCAGCCAATGCACGCAGTTGCGCCGGTCCTTTCGCATAACAATCGAGCAGGCTTTCAGCGATCGCCTCTGGTGTAGGACTTGTGACCCAACCGCTACCGGTGGACTCGACGATCCTGCCAACCTCACCGCTATCGTTCACCGTAATGACCGGCTTGTAGGCGGCGAAGCTTTCCAAGGTCGCAAATCCATAATCCTCATCCACCGGCGAGTAGAAGACCGCACGGCAGTTGGCAATCAGCTCAAGCAGCTTCTCGTCTTCCACGAAACCCGCAAGCTCGACGCGATCCGTCAGGCCCAGCTCGCGGATCAGCGGTGCCAAAGAGTGGGCATACTCGCTGGCACCGGTTCCGGCGATGACCACCTTGGCATGGGGGACATGCTTCGCAGCCCGGATCAGCAGATCGGGACGCTTCATCGACTCAAGACGACCGATACACAGCACGTAGTCGCCATAGTCTCCCGAGGTGATGAATGGCGCCAGCTTGGACGGCGGATAGAGAACCTCCGAGCCCAGACCGCTGTACTGCTGCAGGCGGTCGGTAACCGTCTGAGAAATGGTGTAGCGGGGCTCGATCTCCGCCAGCAACTCCCGATCGGACGCCCGCAGGGCATCACGCACCGCCGAATCCTTCGCGGTCAGGTGGGGTTGATCGAAGCGCGTACGTTCCAGGTCGTAAAGCACTCGATGCTGGTGTACGAGCCAAAGCGCCTTATTGGCATGCGAGGCCGCATACGTCGGGTACTTGGTGCAAATGCACAGATCGATTTTCTGCCCATTGCTTTCGTTCAAATTCAATAACCTCCATGCCAGCATGGAAGACAGAATTTCTGTTTCTGGATACCACTTATAGGGTAGCTGCACCAGTTCTGCGACGACCTGGCGCTGCTTTCCCCACAGATTGATCTGCTTGACAAGCTCTTCGTTGAGCAGCTCCGCACCGCCTCTGACAAACGGCACTTGCGCGCCAAGCACAATAACTCTCTTCACCTACACTCCCCTTCATGATGTCCTTGCCGGTACATGGCAATCCCTGTCCTTATTTCTTCGATTTCCTGATCCGGCTACCCAACTGATCCAGCGCTGCCAGCTGCTTGTCGATGGCCACATCGGCGGGCGTTACCACCTCATCCTCCGCAAGCACAGGCTCTGTGCGCTCCAGCCGCTGCGGTGCATGAACCACGAGAGGTCCGCCACGCTTGGTCACCTTCATGGTGACCCATCTCAAAGGTGCTGTCACACGCCATGAGCGGCTCGTATGAAGCTCTCCGATCTGGCCCTCCAGCATATCCACTGCCAACTCAAGTTCACGAATTCGGCTACGTGCGTCCTCGAGGGCCTGCAAGCGATGGGACAGATCCAGCTGCAGCTCCTTCACCCTGCGTGCGTCCGCGGCGCCGGCAGTCTCCGACCTATTGACGCGCTGAACCAGAGAAACAATTTTCGCCTGCAGTTCGTCGATGGTTGACTGCTGCTGCGTGTTGACGCGCTCCATCTCCGACATGCTGACCTGCATGCCATCGCGCTCTTCGACCAGTCGACTGAGGTCAGCGGCAAGCAGTTCCGACAGTTCACGAACGCGTTGACGCTCTTCCAGCTCGGACTCAAGCACCGAAATCTGCGAGACGAGCCTTGCGTTCTCGGCCTCCCGATCGGCCATGCCCTTGTTGAGCTGTTTCTCCCTGTCCTCGGCTTCGGCAGTGCGCTTTTCCAGATCTTTTGCCCACTCCTGCAGTTCGCTACTCACCTTTTCCAGATCGCGGTAGCGGTTATCGGCCGTCTCTGCTTCCAGCTGAAGGGTTGCAAGTTTGTCCTGGGCCTGCTGAGCACCCACCTGCAGGCGCTCAATCAAGGATGCGCGTGCCGCAAGCTCAACACGGTCATGCTCGTTCTGCGCATAGAGGGCGCCAAGGCGCGTGTTGTAGCTCAGCAACGCCTGTTGCATGTGGCTGTAAAGCGATGTCCACTCGGGCGCATGCAATGCAACTGGTTCAGAGCGCGCCAGGCACTCTTGCAGCTCTGCAAACGTCCAGCGTGCCTGGTCTCCCCCAAATGCCTGGATGAAGGTATTGCGATAACGAGGAGGAAGCGTCATGAAGTCCAAAGCCGGCTCCCGACCGGGACTGGCTGGAACAATGCGACGTTGCAGGATCTCCTTGACCGTAATCAGGAAGGACAGCAACAAGTCGCCCAGCCAGGAGCAATCGGTGGCTTCGGCAGAAATGGCGCCGTAGTCGATCAGAATGGCCTTGCCTTCCTGCGAAATCAGAACATTCCAGCAACGCACGTCATTGTGATAAAGACCCACGCGCTCGAGCATTACCAATTGCTCAAGCAATTCTGAGACTACTTTGTCCGGATCGTAGGGCGAGCCGTCGTCGATCAACTCCGAAAGCAGGCGTCCGCCGGCCATCTCCCTGACGAGGAACAAATCCGATGCATCGTCCAAGGCCGCAATCAGCCGTGGTACGGGATACGATGCAGGAGGATTTCTGAGAAACTCGACCTCGTTATTGAATTCCTGCCAATTGATTTCGGCGCGCCCACCGATGCCCATCGTCATTTTCTTGACGAACACCTTGTCGCCGAAATAATAGCGCCTGCTGTACTGGTGCGTTCCGCGTCCATAGGCATGCGCCTCGCCCGACCAGGAACTGAACCTGCCGACAGCCTCGCCCACGTACCAGAACTTGCTGCTGGCAAAGTACAGCGGCCTGGAAATCGAAGACAGATGGGTTGCCTGCCTCGACAACAATCTGGTGAAGGCATAATCGGTCAACAACTCCGCAGGGTCGTGCGGCAGAGAAGGCCCCCAGTACAGCGGCTCCTCACGCAATGCCAGCTCGAAGATCCCGGCGTCGGTGACCTCGGAGAGCTTGCGGCATAATCCCGCCACCCGCGCAATTCCCTGGGAATGCACAAGATGATGGAAGACACTCAGCCCCAGGACAAGGTCGTACTGGTCTGGATCAAGCCGCGCGATAACATCTTCCACGGTCCCGTGCTCGAATGACGCAGCGAACGTCGGGTGCTCCTGGGCCAACGCCTGACACACATCGACATTGAGATCCAGAAAATCCACACCGTGGACCTGATGCCCCTCGGCCGCCAGGCTCAATGAAAAAAATCCCTGGGCGCAGCCGAGATCCAGCACCCGCAGTGGGCGACCAAGCTCTCCCTGGAGCCTTCGCGCACATTCGCGAATCAGCACAAACCTGTCTTCGCAGCCGCGCGAACTTCCCTCCGAAAGCTCGGGGTGTCCGAAAATCGGCTGATACTTCTCAGGCAGAGCGGCCACGCGCGCGCCAATATGCATTGTTTCAGTCATGACTGATGTTCTCTGATGTGATGGTAGATCCTGACGCCGTCATGACAACGCTTCTACGATTTCGAAATCGGCCTTGAGGTCCATCATCCCCCAGAATTGCATCCCTCTTGCGACGTTCAGCACGATGGCGTCGTAACGACGATCCAGCGGCGTCAATTCCACAAGCGGGTCACCACTGGAAATGCCGAGCGAGACCAGATAGTTCGCTTCATTGAGGTCGAGAGGCATGCTGAACTTGCAGACGATGACCTGTCCCGCTTTTACCGAAATCCCGGACCGCCCCTCACTGGATAGGAAGGAGTTGGTGCCGTAGAGGAATAGACCCTCGAGGGTTTTAATCAAAAACCCGGGCACTACACTGTCAAAATCCTGATCGAAGGCGATCTTGACGTAAAATACCGTCCTGGTACCGCTCTCTACGCGAGCAGGAAACTCCTCCCCGCCGCTGACAACGACATAATCGATTATTCGCGCACCGCCCTGCCCCCAGCGATGTTCACCGGCATTGTAGTAAGGGCGCGTATGAAAGATATCCTCATCGCCAGCGTGCATCTGGCCTGGTGCATCGTCGGCCTGTACCTGAAGCGATGCAGGCTTCTTGCCGAACAACTCGTCCAGATAAAGGTTGGAGACCTCACGCGAGGGCCCGTCGGCATACACGCTACCGTCCTTGATCAAAATGGCACGATCGCAGTGTTTGACAACATCTCCGACCGCGTGACTGACGAGGATGAGCGTCATGCCCTCGTCCTTGTAAGACTGGATGCGCTTGAAGCACTTCGCCTGAAAATACGCATCGCCCACCGACAATGCTTCGTCGACGATGAGTACATCGGGTCGAAATGCGGTGGCCACCGCAAACGCGACGCGCACCTGCATACCGCTTGAGTAGGTGCGTACCGGCTCATCGAAGTACTCTCCGATCTCGGCAAACTCCTGTATCTCTGGCAACACCTTGTCGATTTGTTCCAATGTGTAACCCATGAGCCCGGCAGAATGTCTGGCATTCTCCCTGCCACTCAGGTCTGGATTGAAACCCATGCCGAGCTCGAGAATCGCGGCAATACGGCCATGCCGGATGATGCGTCCTTCGGTAGGTTGCGACGTACCGGTGATCAGCTTGAGCAATGTGCTCTTTCCGGCACCATTGCGCCCCATGATCCCGATCGACTCACCCGGAGCGACCGAAAACCCGACATTCCGCAGAACCCAGTGCTCCTCTCGCGGCTTGACCTTCAACCCAAACCAGCTGGCCGCACGCAGCCACTCGCTACCCCAAACACGATAGGACTTTCCCAATCCCTCGACCGTCAGCATAGCGCTCATAGCGCATCCACCATTTCGGCACTTGCGCGACGAAAGACGACCAGCGATACAAAACCCAGGACGGCCGTGGCGGCGGTCAGAGGCAGCAGACTCATCCAATCCGGTGCACGCCCGTAAAGAAGCACCCCCTGGTAGGCGCTGACAAGCGGGAACAGCGGATTGAGCTTGAAGAGTTCCTGGGTCTGCGCGGGAAGGATATCGATGGTGTAAACGATAGGCGTCACCCAGAACATTGCCTGCAGAACGACCGGCACGACCTGCCCGATGTCACGCACGAAGACATTGAAGACGCCGAGCAGCAATCCGATCGACATCGCGAAAGCCAACGTCAGCAGCATCAGCAACGGCAGCCAGGCTGCCTGCGGGCCCAAGGTGTGCCCCAGAATCGCGAACACGATGATGATTGCCAGGAACAGCAGCAGGTTGTTCACCATGACGGTGCCGCCGGCAATGAGTGGGAGACATATCCGCGGGAAGGCCTGCTTCTTCATCAGATTGCCGTTATCCACGAACAATGAAACACACTTGCCAATGCATTCGGCAAACAGGGTCCAGCAAAGCGTTCCGGCCATCAGATACAGGGCGTAAGCAAACTTGTTGTTGACACCAGGCAACTTTGCTGCCAGGACCTCCGAGAGGATCGTTGCAAAGATCAGCACCTGCATGAGCGGATGAATGATCATCCACAAGGCGCCGAGCTTGCTGCGCAAAAAGCGCAGGCGCAGATCATTCCTGATCGATGAGAGGATGAAGTATCGGAAGGCCCATACGGACCGAATCATGTCCAACGTTGCTACCTCTGAAATAGTCACTACTTGGTAAGCGGCCGGCGTCAACATCAGGAACACGGTATGGCAGCCGCGCCTCAACTTGCCGCTAAGACATTCGCAGTCCTGAACAAAATAGCCTGGGCCGCCCTGTCTGGAGCCAGCTTCAAACCGACGTCTCTTCTTGCAGCCTCGCCAATGGCTCGCGCATATTCCGGGTCATCCGCGAGGCGACGCATGGCGTCGGCTGCCCTTGCAACTTTCGGCTCGGCCCACTGCGCGCCCTCAGATTCGGGGTATCTTCCAGCAACAGGCACCAGATCGTACGGAACAAGCACGGAGTTACTTTCGGTCATGAATTCCATATTGCCCGACCATCCGGTTGCGATAACGGGCTTGCCCAACGACATGCATTCGGCCAGACCCAAACCGAAGCCCTCGGCGCGATGCAGAGAGACATAGACATCGCAGCAACGCTGAAGCGCACGAACATGCATTTTGTCGATCACCTCATCCCGAAGCTGGATACGCGCATCTCCCACCACAAGCGCGAGAAGTTCGCGCATCTGTTCGGGATACATGTGGCCGTTACTGGACTTCAACACAAGGTGCACATCATCGCGCTTGTTCGGAAACGCTTGCTGAAAAGCGTGTACCACGGCTTGCGGATTTTTTCTGGCAGCAACCGAATGGAAATCGAAGCTAAAAAGAAAGGTGAACTTGCCAGCCGGCAGGCCAAAGTCCTCTCGCTGCAGACCGCTGTCCCGCAAGTCCGATACCGGTAGAGGCACTCGCATGATCGGTTTATCCGTCACGTGCCGAAACGCGCTTTCAATGAACTGTGACGCAACCATGATCTCGTCTACAAGCTCAATGGCGCGTAGCCAAGTACTCGGGATTACTTCCAGCTCCCAGAACCAGCAGGCAATCACGTAATGACCAGCCAGTCTGGCGCGACCAACTCGTTCGAAGGCGGCCTCCAGATAGTCAGGATTCACGAACACGATGGTCACGCGATGCGGCATGCGCTGATCGATGAAGGCATCCATACTGCGGTCCCGCCAGGAGTGGGGAAGCCCCATATCCAGGTCATACAGAGACACCGAGGCGCCCGCATTGATCAGCGCACGAGCGTACATCCTGGCACTTTCTGCCAGCCCGAACTCTCCACGGATGTAGCCAAGAATATTGATTCCTGCCGCAGCCGTAGGCGTCGGAGTTGGCGGAGCATTTTGCATCTCTGCATCCAGGGATGCACGGGCCTCACCGGCCGCACGCTCCCAGGCCGACGTACGCTGGAAACGCGTCTGAATGACCGAGCGGGCGGACAGTGCGGCAGATACCCTGCCGCGCAAGCTGGTCGGAAACATCCGGTAGAAGCGCTGCAGCCATGTCTGCCGACGCACCCACGCCTGCAGATGCAGTCCAGCCAGACCATTCCGCCAGGAGGCGACGATGCCCTGACGTTGCGAAGAATCTGTCATGGAGACTGAGACGCCTCAAGCGCACGTTCCAAATCCCCCCGCAAATCCCCCACATCCTCAACCCCCACACTCAGCCGCACCAGCGCATCGCTGATGCCAAGCTTTTCACGGCGGGCCACAGGGATCGAGGCATGGGTCATGACGGCGGGATGATTGACCAAACTTTCCACACCACCCAACGATTCGGCCAGGGTGAACAGTTCGGTCTTTTCGCAGAAACGCTTGGCTGCCTCGAAGCCGCCCTTGAGGACGATCGAGACGATGCCGCCGAAGCCGGACATCTGCTGCTTGGCGAGTGCGTGCTGCGGATGCGAGGTCAGGCCGGGATAGATCACTTTTTCGATCGCCGGGTGGGTCTCCAGCCACTGCGCCAGCGCCAGGGCGTTTTCGCAGTGCGCGCGCATGCGCAGCGGCAGGGTCTTGAGCCCGCGCAGGGCCAGGAAGCTGTCGAACGGGCCTTGTACGCCGCCGATCGAGTTCTGCAGGAAGGCCATCTGTTCGGCGAGTTCGGCGTTGTCGCCGACCACGGCGATGCCGCCCACCATGTCCGAGTGGCCGTTGAGGTACTTGGTGGCCGAATGCACCACCAGGTCGGCGCCCAGCTCCAGCGGGCGCTGCAGCATCGGTGAGGCGAAGGTGTTGTCCACCACCACCAGCAGGCCATGCTTGCGCGCGATCGCCGCAATGGCGCCGATGTCGACCAGCTTGAGCATCGGGTTGGTCGGGGTTTCGATCCAGACCATCTTGGTGATCGGGCGGATCGCGGCCTCGAACGCGGCCGGGTCGGTGAGGTCGACGAAACTGAAGTCCAGGCCGGCGGTGCGGCGACGCACACGCTCGAACAGGCGGAACGAGCCGCCGTACAGGTCATCGGTCGCCACCACGTGGCTGCCGGCGTCCAGCAATTCCATCACCGTGGAGGTCGCGGCCATGCCGGAGGCGAAGGCAAACCCGCGGGTGCCGCCTTCCAGCACGGCAACACAGCGCTCATAGGCAAAACGCGTGGGGTTGTGGGTCCGCGAGTACTCAAAGCCCTGATGCTCGCCCGGGCTGGACTGCGCATAGGTGGACGTCGCGTAGATCGGCGGCATCACCGCCCCGGTGCTGGGGTCCGGCGACTGTCCACCATGGATCGCCAGCGTTGCGAGCGACAGCGCGCGCTCGCCATCGTGGCTGTTTGCGGTGCGGTTGGACATGGAGGTTCCCGGAAAAAGTGGCGGATTGTAACAAGCAGGCCTGAATGGCCCATGCCGTGCGTCTCATGCGAGCACGCACGGCGGCGGCACGCATTACTGCACGCGGCGGCGCAGGTAGTTGAGCAGGTCGATACGGGTAATCAGGCCCAGGAACTGGTTGCCGTCCATGACGATGGCGACCTGGCCGCGATCGAACACCGGCAGCAGCGCTTCGATCGGCGAGGCCACGTCCAGACGGTCGAGCTTGCTGACCATTGCAGTGGAGATCGGGTCGCGGAACCGTGCTTCGTCGCCATACACATGCAGCAGCACATCGCTCTCATCGACGATGCCGACCAGCTCGCCATTATCGATCACCGGCAACTGCGAGACGTCGTACAGCTTCATGCGCTGGTAGGCGGTGGTCAGCAGGTCCTTGGGACCCACCACCACGGTGTCGCGCTTGTTGTACGGGCGCAGGATCAGGTCACGCAGGTCGCCGTGCTGTTCGCGCTCCAGGAAGCCGTTGTCCAGCATCCAATAGTCGTTGTACATCTTCGACAGGTACTTGTTGCCGGTATCGCAGACGAACACCAGCACGCGCTTGGGCGTGGTCTGCTCGCGGCAGTACTTCAGCGCTGCGGCCAGCAGCGTGCCGGTGGACGAGCCGCCGAGGATGCCCTCCTTGGCCAGCAGCTCGCGCGCGGTGTGGAAGCTTTCCGCATCGCTGATCGAATAGGCTTTCTTGACCCGCGAGAAATCGGAGATATCCGGCAGGAAATCCTCGCCGATGCCTTCGACCAACCAGCTGCCAGACTTCTCGCTCACCGTACCCTCTTCGATGTACTCGGTCAGGATCGAGCCCACCGGATCGGCCAGCACCAGTTCGGTCTGCGGCGAAGCAGTGGCGAAGGCGCGCGACAGGCCGGTCATGGTGCCGGAGCTGCCGCAGCCAAACACGATCGCGTCCAGCTGGCCATCCATCTGCGCCAGGATTTCCGGCCCGGTACCGAACTCATGCGCAGCCGGGTTGTCCGGGTTGCCGAACTGGTTGATGAAGTAGGCGCCCGGGGTCTCCGAGGCGATCTTGGCGGCCAAGTCCTGGTAATACTCCGGGTGCCCCTTGGCCACGTCCGAGCGGGTCAGCACCACATCGGCGCCCATCGCCTTGAGATTGAAGATCTTCTCGCGGCTCATCTTGTCCGGCACCACCAGGATCAGGCGGTAGCCCTTCTGCTGCGCGACCAGCGCCAGGCCCAGGCCAGTGTTGCCGGCCGTGCCTTCCACCAGGGTGGCGCCCGGCTTCAGGTCGCCGCGCTGCTCGGCCGCTTCGATCATCGACAAGCCGATACGGTCCTTGATCGAGCCGCCCGGGTTGGATGCCTCCAGCTTGAGGAACAGTTCGCAGACACCGGTGTCCAGGCGCTGGGCCTTGACGATCGGCGTATTGCCAATCAGTTCGAGTACGGAGGAATGGATCGCCATCGGGATATCGTCGCTGCGCCGCGCGGGCTAGACCGGTCATTATCCGACGAACCGCCGGGGAATGCTCATTCAGGCAGGAAGCGATTGAGCGCGCCGATGAACGCGGATGTACATCCGGCCCCCTGCCCTGCAACGAGCGGCTGCCAGAAAAGGCGACGCGGACGGTGGCAAGCCGACGAGGAGGCCGCCACCGCCCGCGACGGTGAACTTGTTCTTAGCAGTGGGAGAGGATCAGTGCGTGAGTTGGTCGTACATCCGGGTGAGTTTCTCTTTGGCCTGCAATTTCTCGCGTTTCATCTGGCCTAAGGTCACGTCGTCGATCGGGAGCACCCCGAGTTCGGCATCCATGCATTTCTTGTTCAAGAACTTGTGCCGTTGGTAGAGCTGCTTGAACTCGGGATCGGACTTCATCAATGCGTCGATTTCGGTCTGCGGTTGCCCTTCGAACATGGCGTTACCTCCTTCACTTAAAACAAGAACGCCCCGGCCAGCGAAGGCATGGGGCGCAGCTTGGGGATGGAAGACCGACGCGTTGCAAAGGCCGACACATGGGCGGAACCACCACCAACCATTCCACCGTGTTGCGTCGCTGCGTGCCTCTGCGTCACTGGCCCGGCCCTCCGTACTTTTCCAGGCGGCGGAGTTGCTGCCTGGAGATACGACCCTACGCCGGTCGCGGGGGGCGTTCAAGGCCGAAACGGCAGCTTTTGCCGTTCCCCGCATCAATCAGTGACCGCGGTTCAACCGGGCGTCATCCGCCGGTTAAAAGACCTTAACTTCAACCACTTGGACTACGGCAGCACAACGACCTCAGCCGCACGCGACTTGCTGGCGGTGCCCTTGGTGCCACTGACCTGCACGCGCGTGGCGGCAACGCCACCGGCGACCAGGGCATCGCGAAGCGCTTCGGCACGCTTCTTGGCCGTGGCCGCGTCGCTGTCGTAGCCGACGATGGTGACCCGGCCCTTCTTGCCGATCTGCAGGTACTCGGCCAGCGCCTTGGCCTGGCCGGAACCGGCACCGGCCAGGGCCGTCTTGCCGGCAAAGGCGTCGCTGCCGAGCGAGAACACTTCGCCGCGGCCATCGACCTTGGACGACGGCAGCTTGGCCCCGGCCACCAGTTCGGCCTCTTCGTGGGCGAGCTGCAGGGCCTTTTGCTGGGCCGCGTTGAGCTTGGCGGTCTGCTTGCCGGCCACGCTGGTCAGGGCCAGCTCGGCATCCTGGCGCGCCAGGGTTTCCTGCTCGGCCGCCTGGCGCATGCGCTCGGCTTCCTCGGCCTGGATCTGCGCCTGCACGCGCAGACGCTCGGCCTCCTGCCGGGCGCGGGAGGCATCGCGACGGCTGGCTTCGATCAGCAAGTCGTTGCGGGTGCCTTCCAGACGGTCCAGCTCGCGCCGGGCCAGCGCGGTGCGGGCGGTGAGCTCGGCAATCTCGACCCGGCGGTCGGCCAGGAACACCAGCTCATCGCGGTCGCGACGCTTGGCTTCGGCCAGGGCCGCCACGGTCTGTTGCGCCTGCAGGCGCTCGTAGCGGGCCAGGTCACTGGTCTGCGGATCGTTCTGCAACGCGGCCAGCCGGCGGGTGAGCGCATCGGCCTGCGGGTCGTCCTTGGCCGCCATCGCCAGCGACGGCAGCGTGGCCAGGCTCAGCACACCGATATAGAGGAAGGGGCGCAGTTTCATCGGCCGCCCTCCCCGGTGTTGAGGCTGTTCTGCAGTTGCGCCACTTCCTTGCGGCGTTGCTCCAGCTGGGCGCTGACCACCGCCTCTTCGCTGCGCGCCTTGGCCAGGTCGGCATCGGCGGCGGCGCGCAGGGCGATCTGTGGCACCTGCTTGCGCTGGCGCTTGTCCAGTTGCGCCTGCTGGGCCTGCATCAGTTCCTGGCGGGCCAGATTGACCAGATCAGGGGCGTATTGGTCGGCATCGGCCTGGGTGGCGCGTTGCACGGCCTGTTCGGCGGCAGTGAGCTCCGGCGCCACCTGGGCGGCGGCGGGAGCGGAGAGAACCATGAAACAGGCGATGCCATACAGGGATCGCCGCAAGTATGCGAAGCTAGCCGTCATTAGGGGAGCCGTAGCGAGAAGTCTCGAGCACGGCCATTGTCGGAAGCCTGCGGCGGACTTGCAACGAGACGCTGCTGTTTGTTGGGGAACCATTGCGCATGGATATCGGCTACTTCCTGAAGCTGATGACCGAAAAGAATGCCTCGGACATGTTCTTGACCACCGGCGCGCCGGTGTACATCAAGATCGAAGGCAAGCTTTACCCGCTCGGCAATACGGGGTTGCCGCCGGGGATGGTCAAGAAAATCGCTTACTCATTGATGGACGAAGGCCAGGTGCCGCAGTTCGAGCGCGAGCTGGAACTCAACATGGCCATCGCTCTGTCCGACGCCGGGCGCTTCCGCGTGAACGTGTTCAAGCAGCGCGGCGAAGTGGGCATGGTGATCCGTGCCATCCGCAGCCGGATCCCGAGCATCGAGGAGCTCAACCTGCCGCAGGTGCTCAAGGACGTCATCATGACCCCGCGCGGGCTGGTGCTGGTGGTCGGTTCGACCGGCTCGGGCAAGTCGACCTCGCTGGCCTCAATGATCGACCACCGCAACAGCACCACGACCGGGCACATCCTCACCATCGAGGACCCGATCGAGTACCTGCACAAGCACAAGATGTCGATCGTGAACCAGCGCGAGGTGGGCCTGGACACGCACGCCTTCCAGAGCGCGCTGAAGAACGCGATGCGCGAGGCGCCCGACGTGATCCTGATCGGCGAGATCCTGGACGCCGAGACCATGGAGGCGGCGATCGCCTTCGCTGAAACCGGCCATCTGTGCCTGGCGACGCTGCACTCCAACAACGCCGACCAGACCATCGAGCGCATTCTCAACTTCTTCCCGGAAAGCGCGCACAAGAACGTGCTGATGAACCTGGCACTGAATCTGCGCGCAGTGGTGTCCCAGCGCCTGGTCAAGGGCCTGGACGGGCGCCGCCGCCCGGCCACCGAGGTGCTGCTCAACACGCCGATGATCCGCGACCTGCTGCGTCGCGGGCAGGTGCACGAGGTCAAGCAGGCGATGGAGGAATCGCTGGAAGAAGGCATGCAGACCTTCGACCAGTGCCTGTTCCGGATGGTCAAGACCGGCGAGATCGAGCAGGAGGAAGCGCTGCGCGCGGCCGATTCGCGCGATGGCCTGGCGCTGAAATTCCGTCTTTCCGAAGGCGGCTCCGGCGAGCACGATCCGTATGCCGACTACGAGTCGGCCTCGGCGCCGAAGATCAGCCATGGGTTTATTTAGAACGACCAACAAAATGTAGCGTGCGCCTGCCTGGCGGTGAGCGCAGTGGTTTTATTGGTCGCATCTTGCTGGATGCAGTGAGAAGTCCAGAGCAAAACGCCTGGTCGGTCGAGCGCGCGGCGCCCCCGCCGCTCGCGGGACACGCCGTGAATCCTTCCGTGGAGGCTCAGTGGCGGCATCCATGCCGCCACATGGTCCCGCGATCGGCGAGAACACCGCACCAGAAAGTCTGCTGGTTGCTTTGAGAATAGTTACACGCAACGACCATCTTGACTGGTCCTTGCCCGCCCACCGTCGCGGGACCTGACGCGGCATGGATGCCACGTAAGCGCTTAGAAGGACGTCCTTGCAGCGTGTCCCGCGAGGGTGGGCGGGCAAGGGCACTGCAGCGCTGGCGCAGATCAGCACCCTGCAGTAGACCGGCGTGAGCATCAGCGGCCGCACGCGCATCGATCGCTCTGCGCCCCCCGCATTGCGGAAGGCTGCCCGAACGGCAGATGCGACCGGCATTCTCCGCGTCTAGACTGCCGCGTCAGGCTGCGTTTCCGGCCGTGCCGCATCGAACGCCGGCAGTGCCAGGCAGGCCTGTTCGATCCGCTGCAGCGTCGGATACGGCGCCAACTCCACGGCGAACCGGCGCGCGTTGTAGAGCTGCGGCACCAGCACGCAATCGGCCAGGCCCGGCGTGTCGCCGTGGCAGAACTGCCCGGTCTGTGCGTCGCCCGCCAGGTGGGTTTCCAGCGCTGCCAACCCTTGCTGCATCCAGTGCGCAGTCCAGTGATGGCGCTGCGCTGGCGAGACGTCCCAGGTGTGCTCCAGGAATTGGGTAACGCGCAGGTTGTTGAGCGGGTGCACATCGCAAGCGATCACCTGTGCCAGCGCCCGCACCCGCGCACGCGCGGCGGGGCTGGTCGGCAACAGCGGCGCGCTGTCCGCAAATGCCTCGTCCAGGTATTCGAGGATGGCCAGGGACTGCGGGATCACCACCTGCCCGTGCCGCAGCGTCGGCACCAGCTCCTGCGGGTTGAGTTGCGCGTAGGCGGCGGCGTGTTGCTCGCCGCCATCGCGCACCAGATGCACCGGGTGCGCGACGTAGGCCAGCGCCTTCAGCTGCAGCCCGATGCGTACGCGATAGGCGGCGCTGGAGCGCCAGTACGAAAACAGCTCCAGGGGCGCGCTCATGCCTGCCCCTGCCCTGCCGCATGCGTGAGCATCGGCATCTGGTTCATGGCAGCGGCTGGCGTTCGACGCGCTGTTCGATCGCCCCGAAGATGCTGTGGCCCTGCGCGTCCATCATCTCGATGCGCACTACATCGCCGAACGCCATGAACGGCGTGCTCGGGCTGCCATCGCGCAGCGTCTCCACCACGCGCTGCTCGGCAAAACAGGAGGCGCCCAGGGATGTGTCCTGGTTGGCAATGGTGCCGGAGCCGACAATGGTGCCGGCCGACAATGGACGGGTCTTGGCGGCGTGGGCAATCAGCTGGGCAAAGTCGAACTGCATGTCGTGGCCGGCCTCGGGCGCGCCAAACCAGGCGCCGTTGACGTGGGTCACCAGCGGCAGATGCACCTTGTTGTCGCGCCAGGCATCGCCCAGCTCGTCGGGGGTGACGAACACCGGCGACAGCGCCGAGCGCGGCTTGGACTGCACAAAGCCGAAGCCCTTGCCGAGCTCGGCCGGAATCAGGTTGCGCAGCGAGACATCGTTGACCAGGCCGATCAGCTGGATATGCGCAGCCGCCTGCTCAGGTGAGGCGCCCATCGGCACATCGTCGGTGATGACCACCAATTCGGCTTCCAGATCGATGCCATGGTCTTCGCTGATCACCTTGATGGCGTCGCGCGGGCCGTAGAAGCCGGCGCTGGTGGCCTGGTACATCAGCGGATCGGTGTAGAAGCTCTCGGGCACTTCAGCGTTGCGCGCGCGGCGCACCCGCTCCACGTGTGGCAGGTAGGCGCTGCCATCGACGAACTCGTAGGCGCGCGGCAGCGGCGCGGCCAGCGCCTGCATGTCCAGCGCAAACACGCCATCGGCGCTGCCATCGTCGAGGGAGTCCGCCAGGGCGTTCAGCCGCGGCGCCACGTTGCTCCAGTCTTCCAGCGCGCGCTGCAGCGTCGGCGCGATGCCGGTAGCGCGCACCGCGCTGGTCAGGTCACGCGAGACCACGATCAAGCAGCCGTCGCGGCCGCCTTCCTTCAGGGAACCTAGCTTCATGACCGTCCTGCGGCTGTGGCTGAAGCACCGATTGTACGACCTGCCGCGCCACGTGGTTGCAGCTGAAACAACTGACCCGTTCCCCAACCGCGATCACACAGTTTTGTGCAGCGCGCCAATCGGGCGTACACTTGCCGGGTCTGCATGCGGCCGTCCGTTTCCCTTAGGGACCGCCGGCGAGGCCAGGATCGATCGATCCGCTCGCCCGCCCCACCCGACGCCTTTCGTGGTGCCGACAAACCCATCGCTCTTTGATTGGGTTGTTCCACCATCTCGCAGCGCGGTTCACGGGAACGCTCCGAGCCTCACTTTTTTGCATCTGCAATGCGTCTGCGCTCCGGGCTCTGCCTGGTGGCGACGCTTTACTTGGAGCTTCCTGATGTCTTTTGAATCCTTGGGCCTGGCGCCCTTCCTGCTGCGCGCATTGGCCGAGCAGGGCTATGAAACCCCCACCGCCATCCAGCAGCAGGCGATCCCGCTCGTGCTGGCCGGCCATGACCTGCTGGCTGGCGCACAGACCGGTACCGGCAAGACCGCCGCGTTCGGCCTGCCGCTGCTGCAGCACCTGGGCACCACCCCGCAGCCGGTCAACGGCCCGCGCAAGCCGCGCGCGCTGATCCTGACCCCCACCCGCGAGCTGGCCACCCAGGTGCACGACAGCCTGCGCGGCTACAGCAAGTACCTGCGCATTCCGAGCGCGGTGATCTACGGCGGCGTGGGCATGGGCAACCAGCTTGATGCGCTGCGTCGTGGCGTGGACCTGCTGATCGCCTGCCCGGGCCGGCTGATCGACCATATCGAGCGCCGCAGCGTGGACCTGTCCGGCATCGAAGTGCTGATCCTGGATGAAGCCGACCGCATGCTCGACATGGGCTTCTTGCCGTCGATCAAGCGCATCCTGACCAAGCTGCCGCGGCAGGACCGCCAGACCCTGCTGTTCTCGGCCACGTTCGAGGAGAACATCAAGCAGCTGGCGCTGGAGTTCATGCGCAACCCGATGCAGATCCAGGTCACCCCGAGCAACACCGTGGCCGAGAGCATCACCCACCGCGTGCACCCGGTCGATGGCGCGCGCAAGCGCGACCTGCTGCTGCACCTGCTGGCGCAGGACAGCCGCGAGCAGACCCTGGTCTTCGCACGCACCAAGCACGGCAGCGACAAGCTGGCGCTGTTCCTGGAGAAGTCCGGCATCAAGACCGCGGCGATCCACGGCAACAAGAGCCAGGGCCAGCGCATGCGTGCACTGAGCGACTTCAAGGCCGGCCGCGTGACCGTGCTGGTGGCCACCGACATCGCCGCGCGCGGTATCGATATCGACCAGTTGCCGAAGGTCATCAACTATGACCTGCCGATGGTGGCCGAGGACTACGTGCACCGCATCGGCCGCACTGGCCGTAACGGTTCGACCGGCGAGGCGATCTCGTTGGTGGCACAGGACGAAGCCAAGCTGCTGCGTCAGATCGTGCGCATGCTGGGCCGCGACGTGGAAATCCGCGACGTGCCGGGCTACGAGCCGCAGACCCCGATCCGCTGGGGCAACAGCGCCCCGGGCCGTGCCGAGCAGCCGGGTGGCGATCGCGCCCTGCGCAAGAGCCACGCCCGTCGCCCGCATGGCGATGCACCGCGTCAGGCGCACGCCCATGCCGGCCCGAAGAAGCCGGGTGGCCAGCGCAGCAGCGGGCCGCGTCAGGCCACTGCCGGCGCCGGTGCCGGCCGTCGCGACGCTGGTCGTGGTGGCAGTGGCCGGCCGGCCAGCCGCGGCGCCTAACGCCCGCGACTGACGGTAACGACAAGGGCCGCCATGCGGCCCTTGTCCTGTCAGCCACACCGACGCCGGCAACGTCCGGCCCACCTTCCTCTGCACGCGCCTGCCGATCAACGCCATGGATATCTTCAAAGTATTTACGCTCGAGGCCGCCCACCGGTTGCCCAACGTTCCGCCGGGCCATAAGTGCGCACGGCTGCATGGGCATTCGTTCCGGGTCGAGCTGCATGTCAGCGGCGAACCGGGTGCCGAGACCGGCTGGATCATGGACTTCGGCGACATCAAGGCTGCCTTCCAGCCGATCTACGACCGGCTCGATCACCACTACCTCAATGACATCGAGGGGCTTGAAAACCCCACCAGCGAACGCCTGGCCATCTGGATCTGGCAGCAGCTCAAGCCGGCCTTGCCGCAGTTGAGCGAAATCGTGGTGCACGAGACCTGCACTTCCGGCTGCCGCTATCGCGGTTGATTGGCGCAAATGGTGACCGAAGGCCGCCCTCCGAGGCGGCCTTTCTCGTTTTGAGCGCAACGCAAGCGGTTGATTGGAAACCACTTTTCAGGTCGGTTGGAAAATTTTCAGGAAACATGTTGCATCGCAACAACATCCGCGTATGCTGCAACGCAACAAACGGTCACAGCATTCCCCAAGGGGTTCGCGATGTCGGCGCAGTTCGAAAACAGCTTCACCAGTCAGTTTGCTTCTGCCGCAGCACGTGCCAACCAGTTGGCATTGGACACGCTGGAACAGAACGTCAACGCGACCACCAGCTTCTTCGGTGAGTTTGCGCAGGCGCGCGACCTGGGCGCCTATCAGACGCTCTGGCCGAAAGGGCTGCAACTGGCCCGCGACAACCTGGAACGTCTGGCGTCGGTCAATCAGGAAGTGGTTGGCATGGGGCTGAAGATGTCCAGCGAACTTGGGCAGTTTGCCAAGCAGCAGTTCGAGACCGGCAGCGATCAGACCGGCGCAACAGGCAAGACCCGGCGCAAGTAACGGCCACCAAAATTCAGCGTCTTTGCATGGGTCCCTCCCCCCATGCAATCCGGCCCGACAGATCCCTCCCTCTGTCGGGCTTTTTTATTGTCTGGTGACCGGCGCAGGCGGCGATGGCCGGCACGGTCGATGTGGCTGCGTGCGCAGCCGCTGGGTTCACTCCGGCAGGCGGATGTGCTGCGCCAGGCCCTCGGCCTGGGCGTTGGGGCGCCACGGAATGCGCCCCCAGCACGGCATCGCCAGGCGCTGGCCGAGCATGCGGATGTTGTCCTCGATGCGCTCCATCTGCGGGTCGATCTCGTTGGCGATCCAGCCGATGCAGCGCAGGCCATCGGCGGCGATGGCCGCGGCGGTCAGGCGCGCATGGTTGATGCAGCCCAGGCGCACGCCCACCACCAGCACCACCGGCAGCTGCAGTGTGCGCACCAGATCGGCCTGATCCAGCTGCGCACTCAGCGGCGCCGCCCAGCCGCCGACCCCTTCCACCACCACCACCTCGGCCTGCGCGCGCAGCTGCGCAAAGGCCAGCTGAAGCGGCACCAGCGACAGGCTCACGCCGACATCGGCGGCAGCCAGTTCCGGGGCCAACGCCGCAGGCAACGCATATGGATTGAGGGTGGCGTAGTCCGGCTGCGGCTGGCTGGCGGCTTGCAGCGCCAGCGCGTCTTCGTTGTGCCAACCCTGCGGGGTTGCGACGCAGCCACTGGCCACCGGCTTCATGCCCACTGCGGTGTGGCCGCGTGCTCGCACCGCATGTAACAAAGCCGTGCTGGCAACGGTCTTGCCGATGCCGGTATCGGTGCCAGTGACGTAGAAGGCGGGAAACTGCATGCACCTGTTCCTGCGGCCGCGCCGCCATTGCCGGAGAGGCCGCGCAGCATACCGTGCGGGCGTTTGCTGCACGCGCCTGCGTGGCATCTGCCATGCCTTCTGAAACGAACCAATGCATGGCGGGCCGCTTGGCTGGGCGGCATATGCGGCGCGCGGCCCGGGATGGTCGTGTGCGCGGCGCGCCCCTTGGGGTCCTGCCGGCCCTGCAGCCCGCGCACCTGCTCCGTGGCGTCGCAACGACGCTGCGGATGGCCGCTGCTAGACTTTGCGCATGTTCGCCACCTCTTCGCTGACCGGCAGCAAGCCGGAACAATATGCCCAGCTCACCGCCCAGGCCCAGGCTCTGGTGCACGGCGAGCCGGACCGGATCGCCAACGCTGCCAACCTGGCCGCGCTGATCTTCAATTCACTGCCGTCGCTCAACTGGGCGGGGTTCTATTTCTACGACGGCCGCGAACTGGTGGTCGGGCCCTTCCAGGGGCTGCCCGCCTGCGTGCGCATCCCGTTGGACAAGGGTGTGTGCGGTGCGGCCGCCAGTACCCGGCAGACTCAGCGCATCGCCGATGTGGACGCGTTTCCCGGGCATATCGCCTGTGATTCGGCGTCGCGGTCGGAGCTGGTGATGCCGCTGGTGCAAGGCGACACGCTGATCGGCGTGCTCGACCTGGACAGCCCGGAACTGGACCGTTTCGACGCGGACGACCAGCGCGGACTGGAAGCCATCGCGCAGGTCTTCGTCGGCGCGTTGACGTGACTACCGAACGGCTGCGCAACATCGGCCCCAAGAGCGCGGCTTGGCTACGCCAGGTGGGCCTGCGCACCCAGCAGGACCTGCAGGCCGTGGGCGCGGTGGGCGCGTTTGTAAAAGTGCGTCGTGCCGGATTCAAGCCCAGCCTCAATCTGCTGTATTCGCTGGAAGGTGCGCTTGCCGATTGCCATTGGCAGGAAGTGCCGGAAGCGCGCCGGCATGCCTTGCTGGCCGAATACGAAGCCGCCAGCGCACTGCTGCCGGCCGCACGTGGCCGCCCGGTCGGTGGCCCGGTGGAAACCGTGCATTACGCGCGCGCCGACAGCGATGCGCTGGCAGACGATGCCACCGACGTGGCCGGCGACGACGCGCAGCCCGCCACGCACGACGAGTAACGCGGCCGCACGCAGCGCATATGCGTGTGTGACGGGCCGCTAGCGCGCCGCTGCGGCCTGCAAGGTCGGCACGAGCGAAGCGCTTAACGTTTGCCCGTGGCCCAGTCCTCGAAGCGCCGCTATGAGGCTGGGACTGAGGGTGTTGCCGAACCGGCCGCACTGGTCCAGCCGCACGCCGGGCGTGGGCGTCACCCCTCGGTCACGCATACAGCCTCGCGATCCGCGCATCTACACATATGCGATTCATTGCAAACTGCGTCAGCGCGCTGCATGCGTCATGCACCTCGGCAAAGGACGCATCCATTACCGCTGATTTGCCGCGTCACGCGTCACTCAACAACCCGCAGCTCAGTGCAACATGAGCAGCGCGCGCATGTCGTCGATCACCGCAACCGCGCCGGCGTGCTCCACATCGAAGCCACGCAGGTAGCCATACCGCACCATCGCCAACGGCATGCCGGCGGCCTGCGCAGCGGCGGCATCGGTGGCCGAGTCGCCCACCATCAGGCACTGCGCGGGCGCGTGTTGGAACTGCTGCGCCAGATGCAGCAAGGGCGCTGCACTAGGCTTGCGTTGCGGCAACGAATCGCCGCCGAGCACCGTCGCAAACTGCGCCGCAATGCCCAGGTGTTCGAGCAAGGGCTGGATGAAACGCGCCGGCTTGTTGGTGCATAACGCCAGCGTGGCGCCTGCGCTGCGCAACGCAGGCAAGGCCTCGGCAACGCCTGGATACAAGTGCGGATGATGCAGCAGGCTGGCTTCGTAGTGGCGCATCATCACCGGCATTTCCGCATCCACATCGCGGTCGCTGCCTGCTTCGCGCAACGCGGTGGCCAACAGTGTGTGTACGCCCTCGCCGATCCAGCTGCGCACGGTGGCTTCGGGAAACTGCTGCAGGCCGAGTTCCTGCAAGGTGCCGTTGAGGGCCTCGGCAATATCCGATGCGCTGTCCACCAGCGTGCCATCCAGGTCGAAGATCACCAGCGGATACGGAAACATCGGGTCGCCTTTGCGTAGGGGAGCGCGCAATGTACGAAGCGGCTGATTCAGGACGTGTCAGTGCAGTGCTGCAATCAGCGGGGTGAGTGCGGGTGCGTCCGCGGCATCGGTCGTTGCCGCAGGCCGTGTCAGCGCGTTACTGCTGCGGCACCTCGCCGAACAATTCGCCCTGCACCGCGGCCTGCAGCTCGGGGTCGGAAAAACCGCTCAGCCCCACGCCGACCAGGCGGTAACGTGTCTCCGGCGGCAACTCCACGCGCCGGGTCAGCCCCAACGCGATATCGACCAGCCCCTGCAACGACGCCGGCGGCTGCTCGGGCGTATACGAGCGAGTGAGGATGCGAAAGTTGGAGGTCTTCAGCTTGAGCACCACCGTGCGGCCAATCCGCTCGGTGCGCCGCGTCGCATGCCAGGTCTTTTCGGCCAGCCGCTGGATGTGCGGGTCAAGCGCATCAAGTGCCAGATCTTCACTGAAGGTGTCCTCGGAAGACACCGATTGCACTTCCTGGTCCGGCTCCACCGGCCGCTCGTCGATGCCGCGTGCACGCCGGTACAGGCTTTGCCCGAAACTGCCGAAATGCGCCTGCAGTTCTTCCAGTGGCCGCAAGCGCAAGTCACTCACGGTGACGATGCCCAACGCCGCCAGCTTGCCATCCATGACCTTGCCCACGCCGGGAATACGGTTGACCGGCAGCGGCAGCAGGAAGGCATCCACGCGACTGGGCGCGATCACGAACTGGCCATCGGGCTTGCGCCAATCCGAGGCGATCTTGGCCAGGAACTTGTTGGGCGCGATGCCTGCCGACGCGGTGAGCTGGGTTTCTTCGCGGATCTGGGTCCGGATGAGCTGCGCGATTTCCGTGGCCAACTGCATGCCGGTCTTGGCTTCGGTGACGTCCAGATACGCTTCGTCCAGCGATAGCGGCTCGACCAGGTCGGTGTGCCGGTGAAAGATCTCGCGCACCTGCCGCGACACCGCCTTGTAGCGTGCGAAATCCGGCGGCACGAAGACCGCATCCGGGCACAAGCGCTCGGCGCGTACGGCCGGCATCGCCGAGCGGATGCCGAAGGTGCGTGCTTCATACGAGGCAGCGCACACCACCGAGCGCGCGCCGCGCCAGGCCACCACCACCGGCTTGCCGCGCAGCGACGGATCATCACGTTGTTCCACGGACGCGTAGAACGCATCCATGTCCACGTGAACGATCTTGCGCATCAAGCCAGATTCCCCAGCACAGTCTTGCTGCGCATGATAAATCAGCCGCGTCTCATGCCTTGCGCCAGTCGTTGGCCCGCAGTTGCTGCAGTGCGCAATTGCTTGAAAACACTACGCATGCGTACGGATAAAACGTTTGATTGAACCGTACGGGCTCATGCACGCTTGCCGCCCTCGCCTTTTGCTCTTGCAGGGAACCGTTCGTGATGACTCGTCAAAATGCGTACTCGCGTGACCAATTGCTGGCCAGCGCGCGCGGGGAATTGTTCGGCCCCAACAGCGGCCGTCTGCCGAACGACCCGATGCTGATGTTCGACCGCATCACCGAGATCAACGACAACGGCGGCAGCCACGGCAAGGGCCTGATCCGCGCCGAGCTCGATATCCGCCCGGACCTGTGGTTCTTCAATTGCCACTTCATCGGCGACCCGGTGATGCCCGGCTGCCTCGGCCTGGATGCGATGTGGCAACTGACCGGCTTCTTTCTCACCTGGATCGGTGCGCCGGGCCGCGGACGCGCGCTGGGCTGTGGCGAGGTGAAATTCACCGGCCAGGTGCTGCCCACCGCAACGCTGGTGACCTACGAAATCGAGATCAGCCGGGTCATCAACCGCAAGCTGGTGATGGCACAGAGCGATGCGCGCATGTTGGTGGATGGGCGCGAGATCTACGCCGCCAAGGATCTGCGCGTGGGCATGTTCACTTCGACGGAGAATTTCTGATGCGCCGTGTTGTCGTCACCGGAATGGGCATCAATTCGTGCCTGGGCAATGACCTGGACACGGTCTCCAGCGCGCTGCGCGAAAGCCGCTCGGGCATCACCGCATTACCTGACCATGCCGACGCCGGTCTGCGCAGCCAGGTGGGCGGCGCAGTGGACATCGACCTGGACGGGTTGATCGACCGCAAGCTCAAGCGCTTCATGGGCGATGCCTCGGCCTACGCCTACCTGGCGATGCGCGATGCCATTGCCGATGCCGGCCTGTCGCCCGAGCAGGTCAGCGACCTGCGCACCGGCGTGATTGCCGGCTCCGGCGGCGGCTCCAGCCAGTGGCAGGTGGAAACGGCCGATCTGCTACGCGCACGCGGCGTGCGCAAGGTAGGCCCGTACATGGTGCCGCGCACGATGTGTTCGGCGGTCTCGGCCTCGCTGGCCACCGCCTTCAAGATCCGCGGCCTGAGCTATTCGTTGTCAGCCGCCTGCGCGACCTCGGCGCATTGCATTGGCGCGGCCGCGGATCTGATCCGGCATGGCGCGCAGGATGTGATGTTTGCCGGCGGCGGCGAAGAACTGCACTGGACCATGAGCGTGATGTTCGATGCGATGGGTGCGCTGTCCACCGGCTTCAACGATCGGCCGGCAGTGGCCTCGCGTCCATACGATGCGCAACGCGATGGGTTCGTCATCGGCAGCGGCGGCGGCATGCTGGTGCTGGAAGACTACGACCACGCCATCGCGCGCGGCGCCCGCATCCATGCCGAACTGCTGGGCTACGGCGTGAGCTCCGATGGCGCGGACATGGTCGCGCCCAGCGGCGAGGGCGCGGTGCGCTGCATGCACATGGCGATGCAGGGGCTCGACCGCCCGATCGATTATCTCAACACGCACGGCACCTCCACCCCGCTGGGCGATGTGACCGAGCTGGGCGCGGTGCGCGAGGTGTTCGGCGACAACGTGCCGCCGCTGTCGTCGACCAAGGCGTTGTCCGGTCATTCGCTGGGTGCGGCAAGCGTGCACGAGGCGATCTACAGCCTGCTGATGCTGCGCGATGGCTTCATGGCCGGCTCGGCGCATATCGACGAACTCGATCCGCGTGCGGAAGGCTTCCCGATCCTGCGCGCCACACGCGAGGCGAGGTTGAACACGGTGATGTCCAACAGCTTCGGCTTCGGCGGCACCAACGGCGTGCTGGTGTTCGGCCGGGTGTAATGGCGGCATGCGGACGCGCGTGATCGCGTTGTGCCGATACGCGGAGACGGAGATGCGATCCGTGTCCGCGCGGTGCAAGGGCTTGCCTGTCTTGCATCTGTGCGGGGACGTGTGGTGCAAATGCTTACACCGGGCAGCCCTGCCAGCATGCGTGTTGACGACACGCACCTGTGAGCGCAGTGAGGTGCAATCACGCTTTACCGCCCTGCGCGAAAGCGCAGGTGCAGCACCTTATTCGTCCCGCAATCGGTCGCAATCTTCCACCGCCGTCCCGACGCTGGTGGGCTGCCCATTCGACTCCCTGGAAGCGCTCTGCTCAGCCGCACGCTGCCTGCTGCCGCACGCCATACGGGCCTGATCACGCTTGCGCTGCAAGCGCCTGGCCGCATCGATCTCGGCCCGCTCGCGGTTGGTCCGTTCGATATTTGCGCGTATCTCTTGCTTGACGCGCCTTGCGATGGAGGCCTCGCCGGTTTACGGCACACCCTCTCCGGCCGCAAGCACCTGCAACGCCGGTGCGCTGCCGGGTGATGCGCCATAAAACAAACCACCGCACTCCACGGCGAACGCATGCACTGCGAACGCAGCGCCTGCCAGCGACGGCAGGCGCACGCCTGGCAGGCTCAGCCCGCCATGCCGTTGTGCCGCAGCAGCGCGTCGATCTTGGGCGCGCGTCCACGGAAGGCGCGGAAGTTGTCCGCTGCGCTGCGGCTGCCGCCACGCGCCAGCACTTCATGCCGGAACCGCGCGCCGGTGTCGGCCACCTGCTCGGGCGCTTCTTCGAACGCCGCGTAGGCATCGGCGCTGAGCACCTCGGCCCACTTGTAGCTGTAATACCCGGCCGCGTAGCCGCCTGCGAAAATGTGGCTGAACTGATGCGGGAAGCGATTCCACGCCGGTGGGCGATTCACTGCCACTTCGTCGCGCACGCGCTCGATCAACTCCAGCACGCTGTCCTGGGCCGGATCGAAACTACTGTGCAATTGCATGTCGAACAACGCGAATTCCAGCTGACGCACGGTGAACATGCCGCTCTGGAAATTACGCGCGGCCAGCAGTCGGTCAAAGAGATTGCGCGGCAGCGGCTCGCCGGTTTGCACGTGCGCGGTCATCGCCTGCACACGCTCCCATTCCCAGCAGAAGTTCTCCATGAACTGGCTGGGCAGCTCCACTGCATCCCATTCCACGCCATTGATGCCGGCCACGCCGAGCTCGCCGATACGGGTGAGCAACTGATGCAGGCCGTGGCCCATTTCATGGAACAGCGTGGTGACTTCGCCATGCCGGAACGTGGCCGGCGCATCGCCGCTGCCACGGCCGAAATTGCACACCAGATACACCAGCGGCGTCTGCACGCCCTGACTGGTCTCGCGGCGATTGCGGCAGTCGTCCATCCATGCACCACCGCGCTTGCCCTCGCGCGCGTACAGATCCAGATAGAACTGCCCAACCAGTGCGCCCTGCGCATCTTCCAGCCGATAGAAGCGCACATCCGGGTGCCAGACCGGCGCGCTATCGGGTTTGACAGTCAGGCCGTACAGGCTATGGATCACATCGAACAGGCCAGCCAGCACCTTGGGCTCGGTGAAGTACTGCTTCACTTCCTGCTCGGAGAAGCTGTAGCGCGCCTGCTTGAGCTTTTCGCCGGCATACGCCAGGTCCCAGGCTTCCAGCTGTTCCAAGCCGAGTTCGTCGCGCGCAAAGGCTTCCAGTTCGGCACGATCCTGTTGTGCATACGGCTTGGCACGCACGGCCAGATCGCGCAGAAATCCCATCACTTCATCCGGGCTCTGCGCCATCTTGGTGGCGATGGAATAGTCCGCGTAGCTGGCAAAGCCCAGCAGCTGTGCCAGCTCGGCCCGCAGCGCCAGGATGCGCTGGATGGTGGCGCTGTTGTCCAGCGCGGCATCGCCGAATTCGGAGGCGCGCTCGGCATTGGCGCGGTACAACCGCGCGCGCAGTTCGCGGCTGTCGGCATCGCTCTGCACCGGCAGGTAGCACGGCATCTGCAAGGTGAACTTCCAGCCGGCAACTCCGTCCTTTTCCGCTGCCGCGCGTGCGGCGGCAACCACTTCGGCCGGCAGGCCCGACAACTGGGTCTCGTCCTGCGTCACATGCGCCCACGCGTCGGTGGCGTCGAGCACGTTCTGCGAAAACTTGGCGGCCAGGCCGGACAACTCTTCCTGGATCTGTGCAAAGCGCGCCTTGGAGGCGTCGTCCAGTTCGGCGCCGCCCAGGCGGAAATCGCGCAGCGCGTTGTCGAGTACCTTGCGCCGGGCTTCGTCGTAGTGCGCAGCTTCCGGCGAGGCGGCTAGCGCCTTGTATTGCGCGTACAGGGCCAGGTTCTGCGCCAGTGCACTGCCGAAGCGGCTGACCTTGGGCAGATTGCTGTTGTAGGCCTCGCGCAGCTCGGGGGTATTCATCACTGCCTGCAGGTGGCCGACCTGGCCCCAGGCGCGCCACAGGCGCTCGGTGGCGTCATCCAGCGGCACCACGAAGCTGTCCCAGCTGACCGGGCTGACCTGTTCGGCCGCCTTCACCGCTGCCTCGGCATCGGCCAGCAGCTGATCGATCGCCGGGCCCACATGGTCGGGGCGGATCGCATCGAAGGACGGCAGTCCGGAAAAATCGAGCAGCGGGTTAGTCATGGGAGCTCCGGCAATTGGGTGAATCAGGGGGCATCGGGGGGCGCGCAGGACCGCGCGTGGCCTCGTCAGGGTGCGACTGTTGTGTCGGTCACCCGGTGTGCGTGAAGCACCGCCGGTCCCGACACCGAGCGCGCACGCCTGGTGGCGCGCAGCGCGTTGCGACAGCCGCACCTAGCAGATGGCGATCATTCCAGCGCAGCACAAGGCAGGGCGGGTAACGCGGCGCCGGCCACGGCCGCGGCAATGGCCGCGTCGCTGGCGTCCACGTCGATCTCGCGCGCCACATACCAGGCCGGGTCGTAATAGCTGTGCGCATAACGCTCGCCGGCATCGCACAGGATGGTAACGATGGAGCCCTGCCGGCCCTCGTCACGCATGCGCTGGGCCGCCTGCAGCACGCCGACGAAGTTGGTGCCGGTGGAGCCGCCGACGCGCTTGCCCAGCGTGGCGCTCACATGACGCATGGCCGCCAGGCTCAGGGCATCGGGCACCTTGATCATCACATCCACGCAGCTGGCGATGAAGCTGGACTCCACCCGCGGGCGGCCGATGCCTTCGATGCGCGAGCCACCGGTGATGGCCAGTTCCTTGGGGCACTGCCCGTCCACGGCGCGGCAATAGCCGTCGAAGAACACCGACACTTCCGGGTCCGCGCACAGAATGCGGGTGTCGTGGCGCCGGTAGCGCACATAGCGGCCCAGCGTGGCGCTGGTGCCGCCGGTGCCGGGGCTGCAGACGATCCACTCCGGAATGGGGTGCGGCTCTTCGGAAAGCTGCTTGAAGATCGACTCGGCGATGTTGTTGTTGGCACGCCAGTCGGTGGCGCGCTCGGCGTAGGTGAACTGGTCCATGAAGTGCCCGCCGGTCTCGCGCGCCAGCTGGTGCGAGGCGCTGTCCAGGTCGCAGGCACGCTCGACCAGATGGCAGCGCCCGCCCTGGAATGCGATGGCGGCGATCTTCTCCGGCGAGGTCGAGGCCGGCATCACCGCGATGAAGGGCACCCCGAGCAGGCGTGCGAAATAGGCCTCCGACACCGCGGTGGAGCCGCTGGAGGCCTCGATCACCGGCCGGCCTTCGCGCAGCCAGCCGTTGGCCAGCGCGTACAGGAACAGCGAGCGCGCCAGCCGGTGCTTGAGGCTGCCGGTGGGGTGGCTGGACTCGTCCTTGAAGTACAGGTCGATGCCCGTATACCCCGGCAGGTCCATCGGAATCAGGTGGGTATCGGCCGAGCGGTTGAAATCGGCTTCGATCTTCTGGATGGCGGCGGCCACCCACTGGCGCTGCGACATGGCAAGGCTGTGCTGCGAGAGAAGCGTTGATTCTACCGCCGCCGCGCATGTGCCAAGGGCGGCGGGTCATCCGGGCGGCCACGACGCCGATGGTATGCTCGGCGCACCTGACCGCTCGCTCGATTACCCGTGCCGCATTGCCTGCTTCGCCTGCTGCTGTGCCTGTGCCTGGTTGCCAATACGGCCACCGGCGCGTGGGCGTCGGTGGGCATGGCGATGCCGGCCATGGGCTCGGCCGCGCTGGGGTCGGCGGCGATGGCCGCGACCGCGCGTGGCATGCACGCGGCCGCGCCGGACGCACTGCCATGTCATGAAGACATGGCCTCGCCCGCTGCGATGCCGCTGCCCGACCCGGATCACGCGCAGCATGCGGGCAAAGGCGACTGCTGCAAATTGGTCAGCTGCGACTGCCTGCAGCACTGCAGCCTGGCCCTGCTGACACTGCCGGCGGTGCCCGCGGCGCTGGCCGGCCGCCCCGCAATGCCGGGCGCCTTGGCCGAGGGGCGCGCGAACCCGATGCCCGAGCAACCGGTCCGACCTCCCATCGCCTGAGCCTCGACGGCAGCAGCCGTCGTCGCCCCTGCGCGCGTGCGCAGGACCCATTGCGATGCGCGTTGCCTGCACCCTGTGGGCCGCGCCTGGAGGCTTCATGTCATTCGATCCCTTGTCCCATGGCGGGCTGGCCCGCCGCCGCTTCGTGCACGGCCTGGCGCTGGGCGGCGTTGCCGCGGCCACCGGCCTGTGGCGCAGCGAGGCACGCGCCACCCCCACCTACGCCACGCCCGCCGTCCTGCGTGGCAGCGCCGCAGCGCTGCAGATCGGCCGTATGCCGGTCAACCTCACCGGCCGCGCGCGCAGCGCCATCACCGTCAACCAGTCGCTGCCGGCCCCCACGCTGCGCTGGCGCGAGGGCGACACCGTCAGCGTGCGGGTGCGTAACGCCCTGGCCGACCAGTTCACCTCCGTGCATTGGCACGGCTTGCTGCTGCCGGCCAACATGGACGGCGTGCCCGGCATGAGTTTCGACGGTATCGCGCCGGGCCAGGAGTACCTGTACCGCTTCGCGCTGCGCCAATCCGGCACCTACTGGTATCACAGCCATTCGATGTTCCAGGAGCAGGCCGGGCTGTACGGCGCGATCGTGATCGACCCGCTGGCACCGCCGCCCTATCGGTTCGATCGCGAGCACGTGGTGCTGCTGTCGGACTGGACCGATCTGGACCCGGCCGCGCTGTTCCGCCGGCTCAAGCAGATGCCCAGCCACGACAACTATGCCCAGCGCACCGTGGGCGACTTCGTGCGTGATGCGCGCGAAGACGGGCTGCGCGCCACCCTGGCCGACCGCGGCATGTGGGGGCGCATGCGCATGACCCCGACCGACCTGTCCGACGTCAACGCCAACACCTATACCTACCTGCTCAACGGCGTGGCGCCGGCCGGCAACTGGACCGGACTATTCAAGCCTGGCGAAAAGGTGCTGTTGCGTTTCATCAATGGTTCGTCGATGACGTATTTCGATCTCCGCATCCCCGGGCTGCGCATGACCGTGGTCGCCGCCGACGGCCAATATGTGCATCCGGTCAGCGTGGACGAGTTGCGCATTGCCGCCGCCGAAACCTTCGATGTCCTCGTCGAACCCATCGGCCAGGATGCCTTTACGCTGTTCGCGCAGGACATGGGCCGCACTGGCTTCGCATGCGGCACGCTGGCGGTGCGCCACGGCTTGCAGGCGCCGGTTCCGGCACAGGATCCGCGCGCCATCCTCACCATGCAGGACATGGGGCACGGCGGTGGGATGGCGCATGGCGCAATGCATGACATGCCGGCACAGCACGGCCACGCCAGTGCATCCTCGCGCGCGCCACACCACCCCGCCAGCGAAGACCACAACCCGCTGATCGACATGCGCAGCAATGCCAGCGCACCACGCCTGGACGATCCTGGCGTTGGCCTGCGCAACAACGGCCGCCGCGTGCTCTGTTACGGCGATCTGCACAGCCTGTTCGACGACCCAGACGGCCGCGCACCGGGCCGCGAAATCGAGTTGCACCTGACCGGCCACATGGAGAAGTTCGCCTGGTCCTTCGACGGCATCGCCTTCGCCTCGGCCGAGCCTTTGCGGCTGCACTACGGCGAGCGGCTGCGTATCGTGCTGGTCAACGACACCATGATGCAGCACCCCATCCACCTGCACGGCATGTGGAGCGATCTGGAAGATGCCGATGGCAACTTCCAGGTGCGCAAGCACACCATCGACATGCCACCCGGTACACGCCGCAGCTACCGCGTACGCGCCGATGCGCTGGGCCGCTGGGCCTATCACTGCCATCTGCTTTACCACATGGAAGCGGGCATGATGCGCGAAGTGCGGGTGGAGGCATGAACGCCATGCAGACCCGTCATTTGTTATTGGCCGCCGTCATCGCCAGCGCGACCGCAACTGCGCAAGACCATGCGCATCACCAGATGCATGCTGCAACAGCGGTGCAGGTGGACAATGCGCAGGCGATGGAGAGGCCTGCGCCCACACGTGTGGATGATGCGGGTGAAGCTACGGTGGGAGCTGCTGCATCCGCGCCCACTTCAGTCTCTGGCGCTGCTTCGGCGTCTGCTTCAACGTCGACATCAGCGTCTTCTCTGCAGCGGGCCACGCAGGCCGTGCCACCAGTGGAAATGGATCACGCGCACATGCAGCACACAGAGCAGGCCGCGAATGTGCACGACATGCAGCATTCCGATGACGCGGCGGCAGTGCATGCACACGCCGCAGCGCCTGCAACCGATGCCGCTTCGACAGTGGACTCGGCACATCAAACGCAACCGCACGTGCACGGTGCCGGCGGCACACAGCCACACGCCACGCCAGCTACGCAGACGCAGACGCAGACAATGGACAACGCCGGCAGGCAGCACCACGCCACGCACGACATGCCGCACGCCGATCCAGCGGACTCGGCATACCCAACGCAAGAGCACGCCCGCAGTGCCGACGGCACGCCGCCACGCGCCGCGCCAGCGACGCAGGCAATGGACCACGCCGGCATGCAACATCACGACATGCACGACATGCACGACATGTTGCACGCTGATCCAGCATCCACCGCACAGCAAGCAGCACATCAACACACCGCGCCGGCCGCAACCACATCGCCACGCGAGCCGATCCCTGCTCCCACCGCAGACGACATTGCCGCGGCGTTTGCACCGCTGCGCAGTCATGCCATGCATGGAGCAGGCATCAATCACTACGTGTTGCTCGACCGACTGGAAGCCTCCGACAACCACACCGGCAGCGGCCAGGACTGGGAAGCGCGCGCCTGGCTCGGCGGTGACATCGACCGGCTGTGGCTGCGCAGCGAAGGCGAGCGCCGGCGCGGCCAGACCCATGACGCCTCGTTGGAAGCCTTCTACGGCCATGCCATCTCGCCGTGGTGGGATGTCCTGCTCGGCGCGCGCCAGGATCTCGCGCCCGGCCAACGGCAGAGCTGGGCCGCCATCGGTGTGCAGGGGCTGGCCCCGTACAAGTTCGAAACCGAAGCCACGCTCTATCTGGGCAGCGGCGGCCGCGCGGCATTTCGGCTGGAAGCCGAGTACGACGTGCTGCTCACCAATCGCTTGATCCTGCAGCCGCGCGTGGAAGCCGACGTCGCGCTCACCGACGATGACCGGCGCGGCATCGGCAGCGGGCTGGAACAGGTCGAAGCAGGCCTGCGGCTGCGCTACGAGATCACACGCAAATTCGCGCCATATATCGGCTGGGTGCACAGCCGCCGTTTCGGCGATAGCGCACAACGTGCCGACGGTGATGACACTCCCGCCCGCGAATCGCGCTTCGTCGCCGGCGTGCGGGTGTGGTTCTAGCCGGCGCTGCGGAGGGGCCGGCATGTCTGGCCCCAAAATATTGGCAGCAGTCATTGGCGACCGATTCCGTCTGCCGCCCTCATGGCCAGCCTCTGCTTGGCTTTGGCTTTGGCTCCGGCTTTGGCTCCGGCTCCGGCTCTGGCTTTGGCTTTGGCTTTGGCTTTGGCTCTGGTTCTAGCTCTGTCTCTCTGGCTCTGTCTCTAGCTCTCTGGCTCTGGCTCTGGCTCTAGCTTTGGCTTTTGGCCATGCGCTTGCTGTGGTTTTGGCTGTGGCTGTGCCCGTAGGTATGAGTGTGGGTGTGTAGCTTCGACTTCGGATCCGGCTTTGGGCCGCACGTGACTGTGGAATAGGCCGCTACCTGCCGATGCCCTTAGCTTCTGCCGAAAATCCAGCGCGCAGCTGGCAGTGAAAACAGACATCCCCGCCACTGCCTGCCCGGTACCATGACAGTCACTGCAGCACCGCTGCCTCCCCCCATCCTTCTCAGGAGAGCCCCATGCCCTTGACCGACCTGCAACACGTCCCCGGCGCCACGGCCGCACCGGCAGACACCCAGGGATTCGTGTTCAACCACACCATGCTGCGCGTCAAGGACGCCCCGCGTTCGCTGGACTTCTACACCCGCGTACTCGGCTTCCGCCTGCTCGATGCCCGCGACTTTCCCGACGCAAAATTCAGCCTGTATTTCCTCGCGCTGCTGCCCGAAGGCACTGCAGTGCCCGACGATGACGCCGCACGCCGTCTGTGGATGGCCGGCATCCCCGGCGTGCTCGAGCTGACCCACAACCACGGCACCGAAACCCAGGACGGTGCGGTCTACCACGACGGCAACAGCGACCCACGCGGCTTCGGCCACATCTGCATCTCGGTGCCGGATATCCACGCCGCCTGCGCGCGCTTCGACAGCCTCGGCGTGCCGTATCAAAAACGCCTGGAAGACGGCCGCATGAAACACCTGGCCTTCATCAAGGACCCGGACGGCTACTGGGTGGAGATCATCTCGAACACGCCGCTGGCGTAAGCGCGCAGGCGTTTTGCCGGCGGTTGTCCTGTCGCTGGCAGTGATCGGTTGCAGACATGCCACACCGCACGGTTGCAGACGTTGAAACAAGGGGCAGGAAAGGCCCTGTCCAGCCGCCGCGCCGGGCATGGTTCGGTGGCTGGACAGGCAGCCGGGCTGGAGTAGACTTTCCGCGCCCTCCGCAATGGATGCACCCCAATGCTCGTCAGGAAGATTCCACTGATCCTCGCGCTAGCAACGATCGCCGCATGCAAGCCGGCGCCACCGGATGCCGCGGCTTCAAAGGCGACTCCCCCCGCAGCCAGTACCGCCACAAAGCCTTCAGATAAGGATGCTTCTCCCATGCAGGACGCAACCCAGGGATCCACCCAGCAACTACAGCCGCCCCGTCCGGACAGCGTGCTGTACTTCATCAGCAATGTGGATGGCGACGGCGCCCTTTCCTACGAGGTGGCCAACGGCAGCTGGATTAATTACTGGTACGGCTTTCAGTTCGAACTTGGCGGCACACGTTATTACACCGGCTTCGCATGGGAAACGCCCGAGCTCTTCGGTGCAGAGCGCGAGAACCACTATCCCGCGCCGGGCACCAAGGTGACCTTGGCACACGCCACCTTCGTCACCAGCGAGCCGGGTAGCAAGTCGCCATGGAAGCTTCTTGGCGCAGAGCCCTATATCGGCGAATTCGGTGGAATGGAACAAGGCAACACCGTCGACACGACACGTAAGCCACAGACACTTGTCACCGACGACGGCCGGCTGGTCCTGACCGTGCCGACGTGGAGCCTGCAGTCGGGCGTACGGATCCTTTCCTACGAGGCACTCGTGTTCAACCCGAAGGAAACCGATGACGTCAACGACAAGCATTGGACGTATATCGGCAATATCCCGGCCGGGGAGGACAACAGTGCAAATTGCGGCGAGGATGCGCCTGGGAAGATTCCTTGCGTCAAGAACAGCAGCACGCTTGCGTTTGTCCAGCAACAAGGCCTGCCAGCACTACGGGTAACTGTTTCGGCTGACCCGCCGACGAGCGGGGGTGACGAAACGGTTGAATACCGCTACGATGCGGCCCAGAGATCGTATTTGCCGGCCCCTTAATACAGAACCAAAGGAATTGGTTCGGGCGGCGTACCGCTGCAGCCACGTGGCTGCAGCACTCAATCAAGGACCTTGAGCGATGCCGACGAACTACTCACGAGCCCAAGTGCTCGACATCATCGAACGCGAAGCAACCGAGCGGAATATTCCGCTTGACGACTTCATGCGCTTTGCCCACGTAGAGACTGGCGGCAACTTCGACGAGTTGGCCAGTCGCGGAGCCGCTGGTGCGAAGGGGCTCTTTCAGTTCACTCCTCGGACCGCCGAGCAATACGGCATCGCTGGACGTGAGTTGGACGCAGTGGTCAATACCGATGCAGCAGCGCGGCTATATCTGGATAACCGGACGAGCCTGGTTGACCGGCATGAACGCGATGGCCGGCCTTACCTATCAGGCAAACCGGCGCCTGATGGCCTTGACATGTACATGGCCCATCAGCAAGGCGCTGCAGGTTACCGCTCTCTTCAGACTGCGATCGCCACAGGATCTTTCGGGCTTGAAAGCACTCGCGCCAACATCCTCAACAATGTCGGCGAAAAAGAACTGAAGTCTTTGACGGGCGTGGATGCGGCGACGTTCCAGCGCATGTCGGACAAGGACATGGCACAGACGTTCGTGCAGTACTGGGATACGAAGATGGACCGTATCCGTATCCCTGAAAAAGGTATTGAGCCCGTTTCGGCCACGCAGCAGGCGCCGTCGCAAGCTGCGCCATCGCAGCCCGCACCTGCACAGCCGGAGAAAGCTGCAGCGCAAGGCATCGCGCTCCATGCCGCCTATGACCTCACCAACAAATACGACCACGTCAAGTACGGCCTGGGAGCAAAGGATCCGGACAAAGGCAAGGTCGATTGTTCTGGCTGGGTGGTCGAGATGCAGAACGCGACCATGGGTGAAATCAACGAGGGCGCCGGCAAGGTCATCTTCACCAAAGACGAAAAGTTCAGCCCTGGTTTCGATAGTGCATCAGAACTGCTGCGCAAGGCCGAACAACGCTCTGGGGTCCTGATCCAAGGCAAAGACGTCACTGCCCATAACCTCAAAGAGGGCATGATCATTGGCGAGGACAATGGCCCCCAGAGTTGGGACAAGGGGCGCTACAAGGGCATTGACCACATCACCATGGTGGTGCGCGACCCCAAGGATGGCGAACTCAAGATCAGCCAGTCGCGTGGTAGTGAAGGCGTCGAGCTCAGCTCGCTGGATACCTATCTTGAACGCAAGCACGCCAAGGGCGTCAAGCTCTATGCCAGCGACCCGCTATTCGAGGCGCGCGAGTTGCTGCAGGACCGCAGTCAGAGCAAGCAGCAGTCTCACGACAGCAACACGCATAAACCGGCGCATGCGCAAACGGCTGCAGAAACATCCGGCTTGCTGCGCGAGAAGGCGCATGGCGCTGAGGTTCTGAAGTTGCAACAGACCTTGCAGCAGTTGGGATACAAGGACGCAAAGGGCAATGAGCTCAACGCCGACGGCGCCTACGGCCAGCGAACAGGTGAGGCGGTCAAGGCGTTTCAGCGTGCGCACGGACTGCAGGAAGATGGCGTCGTTGGCGGCGATACGCTCAAGGCGCTGAAGCAGGCCGAGAAAACGCCATTGCTGTCGGAAAAAACCAACCCCGATAATCCGTTGTACAACCAGGCCGTGAGCAAGCTGGAACAGTTGGGTCCGACTGCATTCACCGACCGTCGCGCATTGGAAAATGCGGCTGGCTCATTGGCGTTCGAAGCCAAGGTCAGCGGCCTTCAGCGCATCGACGCGGTGATGCAGAGCAAGGACGGCAGTGGACTGTTCGCGGTACAGGGTCAGCCAAGCGACCCCGCGCACCAGCGGATCTACACGGATAAGGCAGCCGCTGCAGAGCGCCCATTAGAACAAAGCAGCAACGCGGTTCGCCAGGAAGCACAATCCCTGCAAACTCTGCAGGTACAGGACCAGCAAGAACAACAGCGTACTCAGTCACGCGCGGCTGTTTAATAGCTCTGTTCTTGATTGTGCAAAACAGAATGGGCGTGGGCCGAATAGGCTTACGCCCATTTTGCTAAGAGCAGCTAACAAAACGTAGCGAGCAGTCGTCAGGTGGGTGCGGACGGCGCGGAGGAACCGGAGTGTACGTGGGTACATGAGGATTCCGAGCACCGGCCGCGTCCGCCTGACGGCTGCGCAGTAGTTTTGATAGCTGCTCTAAGTGGCGCAACTACAAAGCCCTGCGCTCTAGTCGGTGGTGTGGAAGCGCCTAGATGAACCGCGCGACCGCTCGCCGAGCCAGCCACGCCCTGTAGCCTGCCTATGGCGCGTTCTGCGGTGGATACGCACGATTCCGATTACTACGTTGGCTAGTTCGATGCCGCAACCGTCGCGGTGTCCGGAAACCATTGCGGCAGGCGTTCGGCAAACTTGGCTGCGCACTCGTCGGCGTAGGCTTGCGCGGTCTGTTTGACCAACGCGTAGTTGTTGGCCTCCCACTCCTCTAATGAGGCGGTGCGCGGGGTCGGTTGGCAGTTCAGGTTCACCGGGCTGGCCTTGCGCTTGAGCAAGCCGCTGCGTTCCCCACCGATGCTCACGGCATAACGCAGCTCATAAGGCGACTTTTCGTCGCCCAGGCTCTGATAGACCAGCAGCCAGTCGGACATCACGACCTGCAGCGGAAACGGTTCGACCGGAATGGCCGCCGGATGCCCGGTGAAATAACGCTTCAGATGCGTATTGACGGCATCGCGCTGCAGAACATAGCCCGGGTTGCCGATGTCCTTGATCTTTTCGCCTTTGAGCTGGCTTTTATTGAATATGGACGCACCGGCTCCGCCATATTTCAGGGTCAACAGATTGGTGGCAATTTGCACGCCCACCAGTGCGCCGGTATGCCCACGCCGCACCACGCGCAACATCTCGTCGCCGTTGGGTTGGCCGTTGGAACCTACGCTCAGCTGCGCATGCAACGGCAGTTGCAGGGCCCAGTCTGCCGAGGGCGCCAAGGCCATCTCGGTATCGGACAGCGCGGCGCCAGCCGTATGGCCTTCTGCCGCAGCTACAACCAACGTACCGGCAGTGGCTGCCGCGGCGTAGGCGGTTGCCTGCGAAAAATCACCCGCCACAAAGGCGGGCACCACTGCGGTGGCATCTGCACTGCGCGCAGGCGTACAGAACGTGCCGGCGGCGCGCATCTGCGCCTCATGGAAGGTGATGCCGTTGATCTGATGCACGTCGGCCGACTGCCCATACTGCTCGACCAGCTTGGCGATCACCGCATCGGTGACCGGTTGCTGCGCACACACCTTGGCGGCGGCCAGACGCGACCAGGCGAACTGCAACGCCGGATCCCAGCCCATGGCATCTTCGCCGGTGAATCCATGGTCGTAGTGATACGCGTAGATGGCCGGGTCGATGTCCTGCAGCGTCATCCCGCCCTGACCGGCATAGCCTGGCGGAATGTCCTGCGCCACGGCGGTACCAGCGAGCGCACACAGCAGTGCGGCAATCAACACGTTCATGAGAGTCCTTTCCACGGGAATGAGGGCCGCACTGCGCGCCCCCACGCAGTGCGGCAAGACAGCACCGTACATCTGTGCGGCGGTCGATGGCACAGGATTGATCCGTTGAAGACAACGCTAGGTCGCCCGGCGGATCAAGTCTGCAGGGATAGTGTGGGCCGGCGCAGGGCGTTTGGCAGTCAGGGCCGTCCCCACGCCGCTGTCGGGACGTCCCCTGGCGGGCGTGATGGATCAGGCGTGCAGAATGCCGTGTGCACCTTCCTGCCAGGCACGTGGCGACCGCAACGCGGCCAGTGTGCGTACCAGCTCGCGATAGCTGCCGGCCAGTTGCGCGAACAGACTGGCATCGCTGCAGCGCGTGTCGGCCACCTCCGCATAGGCGCCACGCCCCAGCTCGATGAAGTAGTCCACGTTCAAGCGCCGCCGCTGCGCCACGCCGGGAAACAGGCCGGCAATCAGCAGACAGCCGTCGCCGACATCGCGTAATGCGTCCGCACGCAGGCTGCCCGATTGCGACTGCGCATGCAGCCAGGCCAGCGCCTGAGTGCGCGACACCAGGTGCGCATCACGCTGGAAGCGCAGCAAGACAAACACCAGATAGTGCTCGCGCCATTCGTCCAGCGGCTGTGCGATGCGCTGCGCCGCCTCACGTACCAGCGCCTGCCACAGTTCGGCCGGCGCGCCCTGCTTGAAAGACTCGTGCATGTGTCCTCCTGCGTGGTGTGACCCTCGCAGAGACGAAAGCATATTCCGGGCCAAACTGTTGGCAGAGCGGCTGTGCGAGCGCTAATCAGTCATCTGCTGCCTCGCGTAGGAGCGGCCCTGGCCGCGAACGCTCGACCGAGAAAGCATCAGCATTATCGGTAACGCGTTCGCGGCCTAGGCCGCTCCTACGGGATGGCTGCGGCTTATGGCTTTGCTAGCGGCGGTGCGGCGCGCTCTTTGAAAAGCCATCAGCCATGCATCAATGTGGCGCCGCGTAGGAGCGGGCTGCGTGCTCACGACGCTGCTAGCAATTGTGCAGTGCGCGATTTCGGCGTTATTCCACCGTCACCGATTTGGCCAGATTCCGTGGCTTGTCCACATCGGTGCCGCGTGCCAGGGCGGTGTGATAGGCCAGCAACTGCACCGGGATGGTGTGGATCACCGGCGACAACACGCCGGCGTGGCGCGGTGTGCGGATCACATGCACGCCGTCGGACTCGCTGAAATGGCTGTCCTGATCGGCGAACACGAACAGTTCGCCCCCCCGCGCGCGCACTTCCTGCATGTTGGATTTGACCTTTTCCAGCAGCCGGTCATTCGGCGCGATCACCACCACCGGCATGGTGGCATCCACCAACGCCAGCGGGCCGTGCTTCAACTCGCCAGCCGGGTAGGCTTCGGCGTGGATATAGGAGATTTCCTTGAGCTTGAGCGCGCCTTCCAGCGCGATCGGGTAATGCAGGCCGCGGCCGAGGAACAGCGCATTCTCTTTCGGGGAAAAACGCTCGGCCCAGGCCATGATCTGCGGCTCCAGATTCAAGGCGTGCTGCACGCTACCTGGCAGAAAACGCAGCTGCTCCAGGTAGTCGGCTTCTTCGCTGTCGCTGATACGGCCCTGCAGCTTGCCCAGCACCATGGTCAGCTGGAACAACACTGCCAGCTGGGTGGTGAACGCCTTGGTCGAAGCGACGCCGATCTCGGCACCGGCGCGCGTGTAGCAGACCAGCTCGCTGGCGCGCGGGATGGCGCTCTCCGGCACGTTGCAGATCGACAAGGTGTGCAGATGCCCGAGCGACTTGGCGTATTTGAGCGCCTCCATCGTGTCCAACGTTTCGCCGGACTGCGAGATGGTGACGATCAAATGCTTCGGGTTGGCATAGGCGGCGCGGTAGCGGTATTCGCTGGCAATCTCCACGCTGCATGGCAAGCCGGCGATCGCTTCGATCCAGTAGCGCGCCGTAAGGCCGGCGTAGTAACTGGTGCCGCAGGCCAGGATCTGCACGCCTTCGATGTCGCGCAGCACCGCATCGGCATTTGGCCCGAACAACGATGCGGGGAAGCCCTTGGCATCGATCGCCGCTTCGATGGTGTCGGCCAGCGCACGCGGCTGCTCGTGGATTTCCTTCTGCATGAAGTGGCGGAACGGGCCCAGCTCCAGCGAGGCCAACGAGACATCGGACATATGCAGCGGGCGCTCCACCGGCGCGTCGCTCGCGTCGAACACGCGCACGCCATCGCGGCGCAATTCGGCGGTGTCGCCCTCTTCGAGAAAAATCACCTGCCGGGTGGCCTGCACAATCGCCGAGACATCGGAGGCAACGAAGTTTTCGCCCTCGCCCACGCCGATCAGCAATGGGCAGCCCATGCGCGCGCAGACGAAGCGCTCCTGCTCGGCCTGGCTCATCACCGCCAGCGCGTAGGCGCCAGTGAGTTCCTTCACCGTGCGCTGCAGCGCGCTGAGGAGATCGCCCGCATCGGCCAGATGGTGATGGATCAGATGCGCAATGACTTCGGTGTCGGTCTGCGACTCGAAGGTGTAGCCGAGCGCGCGCAGCTTTTCGCGCTGTTCCTCGTGGTTTTCGATGATGCCGTTGTGCACCAGCGCCACGCCGGCACTGATGTGCGGATGCGCATTGGCTTCGGTGACGCCGCCATGGGTGGCCCAGCGGGTATGGCCGATGCCCAGGGTCGCGCCAAACTGCTCGGCCTGCGCCGCCTGGGCCATTTCCGCCACCCGGCCAGTGCGGCGCACGCGGCGTACCTGCGTGCCGTCCAGCACCGCGATGCCGGAGGAATCATAGCCCCGGTACTCCAGACGCTTGAGCCCTTCGATGAGGACCGGAACCACGTCGCGCCCGGCGATGGCGCCGACAATGCCGCACATAGGACAACCTCTGGAGTGAAGCCGCGCATTTTAGCGTGTCCGCCGATGTCCGCTGCATGACCTCGAGCGGACAGGCTGTCCGCGCCGGTGTCCGCGGACACTGCGGACACTGCGCCAATTCCGAACAAATAAATATAAATCAATAGCTTACAGGTTGGCACGCGTCCTGCTTCAAGACATCCACGCCACCGAGCAAGCCGATCATGATCCGCGACACCTCCGCACAGGACCAGGTACTCCGCACCTCCTCCCAGACCGCGTCATGGCGCCGTTGGCTGTGGCCGGGCATTGCCGCGCTGGCGGTCCTCGCCGGCATCGGATGGGCGGTGACCGCCTGGAGCGCCGGCAGCCGCTCGTTCGACGCCGCCCGCGTGCGCATCGCCACCGTGAGCCAGGGCGATCTGGTGCGCGACATCGCCGCCGACGGCCGCGTGATCGCCGCCAACAGCCCGGTGCTTTACGCCATCTCTGCCGGCACGGTGACGCTGAGCGTGGTGGCCGGCGACGTGGTCAAGCAGGGCCAGGAACTCGCGCGCATCGACAGCCCCGAGCTGCGCAGCAAGCTGGCGCAGGAACAGGCCACCCTGGCCGGCCTGGAGGCCGAGTCCAGCCGCGCTGCCCTGGATGCCACGCTCGCCCGGGCCAGCGCCAGCAAGCTCACCGACCAGGCCAAGATCGACAAGCAGGCCGCTGTGCGCGACCTGGAGCGTTACCAGCGCGGCTACGATGGCGGCGCGGTGCCGCAGGTGGAACTGGCTAAGGCACAGGACACCTTGAAGAAGACCGATATCGACCTGCAACACGCGCAGCGCGATGCCGCCCTGAAGGGCCAGGGCGCGGACCTGGATTCGCGCAACAAGCGGCTGCTGGCCGACCGCCAGCGCGCGGTGGTGGCCGAAGTACAACGCCAGGTCGATGCGCTCACGCTGCTGTCGCCGTTCGATGGCCAGGTTGGCCAGGTGCAGGCGGTGCAGCACACCCAGGTGGCCGCCAATGCGCCCATCCTCGGCGTGGTGGATCTGTCCAAGTTCGAAGTCGAGATCAAGGTGCCGGAAAGCTTTGCGCGTGAGTTGGCGATCGGCATGCCGGCCCAGCTCACCAGCGGCAGTGGCGAACCCTTCGCCGGCGCCATTTCGGCGGTCTCGCCGGAAGTGGTCAATGGTGAAGTCACCGCGCGCATCCGTTTCACCGACAAGCAACCGCCCGGCCTGCGTCAGAGCCAGCGCATGAGCGCGCGGGTGGTGATCGACACGCGGCGCAATGTGCTCAAGGTCGAGCGCGGTCCCTTCGTCGAACAATCCGGTGGCAGCTACGCCTATGTGATGGAAGGCAGCACTGCCGCGCGCCGCCCGGTGAAGCTGGGCGTCAGCAGCCTGGGCGAAGTGCAGGTGCTCTCCGGCCTGCAGGCAGGCGACCGCGTGGTGGTTTCCGGCGCCGACAACTTCGGCGACGCCCCGCGCGTCACCGTGCACTGACTCGCACTCTCCTCTTTCTCTTCGCACAAGGATTTCGGCAATGCTCAAGATGCAATCGGTCTCCAAGGTCTTCCGCACCGAACAGGTGGAAACACACGCGCTGCGCTCGCTCGACCTGCATGTGCGCGAAGGCGAATTCGTCGCCGTCACCGGGCCATCGGGTTCGGGCAAGACCACCTTCCTCAACCTGGCCGGGCTGCTGGAAACCTTCACCAGCGGGCAGTACCTGCTCGACGGCGAGGATGTGAGCCATCTCTCCGACGACGCGCGCTCGCGCCTGCGCAACCAGAAGATCGGCTTCATCTTCCAGGGCTTCAACCTGATTCCCGACCTCAACCTGTTCGACAACGTCGATGTGCCGCTGCGCTATCGCGGCATGGCCGCCGCCGAGCGCAAGCAGCGCATCGAAGAAGCGCTGACCAAGGTCGGCCTGGGCTCGCGCCTGAAGCATTACCCCACCGAACTGTCGGGCGGCCAGCAGCAGCGCGCCGCGATCGCGCGCGCACTGGCCGGCAGCCCGCGCCTGCTGCTCGCCGACGAGCCCACCGGCAACCTCGACTCGCAGATGGCACGCGGAGTGATGGAACTGCTGGAAGAAATCAACAGCCAGGGCACCACCATCGTGATGGTCACCCACGACCCGGAACTGGCCGCACGCGCGCAGCGCAACGTACACATCGTCGATGGCCAGGCCACGGATCTGGAACGCAATCCCAGCCTGATGCGTGGGCCTGCCGCCGCATCCACCCTGGCCGACTGAGGAGCACGGCATGTTCGGCTATTACTTCAATCTCGCGGTGCGCAGCTTCCGCCGCAACAAGGTGCTCACCGCACTGATGGTGCTCGCCATCGCGCTGGGCATCGGCGCCAGCATGACCACGTTGACGGTGTTCTACGTGCTCTCGGGCGATCCGATCCCGCAGAAGAGCGATCGTTTGTTCAATGTCTTGGTCGATCCGATGCCCAAGGCCAGCTTTCAACCAGGTGACGAGCCCGATGACCAGGTGACACGCTTCGATGCGGAAACCCTGCTACGCGAGAAGCGCGCAAAACACCAGGCCATGATGACTGGTGGACGTGTGGCGATCGAACCGCCCAAGAGCGGAATGACGGCATTCAAGACAGAGGCACGCTACACATCGGCCGATTTTTTCCCCATGTTTGCCACGCCGTTCCTGTATGGCCAGGGCTGGTCCGCCGGCAGCGACCAGGGCCACGAACGTGTCGCGGTGATCAGCAAGAAACTCAACGACAAGCTGTTCGATGGGGGCAACAGCGTCGGCCGCGAATTGCGCGTGGACAAGAACACCTTCCGCATTGCCGGTGTGCTTGCCACGTGGACACCGAATCCGCGCTTCTACGACCTCACGGAAAGCTACGGCGCTGACGAACAGGTCTACGTGCCGTTCTCCACCGCCATCGACCTGAAGATGAGTCACTATGGCGGCATGAATTGCTTCGGCAAGGGTGACAACAAGGATCAGACAGCACTGAATGCGTCCTGCACCTGGATCCAGTACTGGGTGGAACTGGAAAGCCCGGCACAGGCAGACGATTACAAGGCGTACCTCAACAATTATTCCGACCAGCAACGTGCTGCCGGGCGTTTCGAGCGTCCAAACAACGTCCGCCTCCGCAATGTGATGGCCTGGCTCGACTATAAACAGGTGGTCCCCAGCGATGTGCGCCTGCAGCTGTGGCTGGCGCTGGGTTTCCTGCTGGTCTGCCTGCTCAATACCGTGGGCCTGCTACTGGCTAAATTCCTGCGTCGTAGCGGAGAGATTGGCGTCCGTCGCGCCCTGGGTGCGTCACGCGGCGCCATCTTCGCGCAGTGTTTGGTAGAGGCAGGGACAATCGGCCTGACCGGAGGTATCGCTGGGCTGGGACTAGCATGGCTAGGCTTGTGGGCAGTACGTCAGCAACCTGTCGAATACGCCGCACTGGCACATCTGGACCTGAAGATGTTGCTCATGACCTTCATGCTGGCGCTGATTGCCAGTCTGCTGGCGGGGCTCTTGCCGTCCTGGCGCGCCATCCAGGTCGCACCGGCGCTGCAGCTCAAATCGTCCTGACCACCACGCCTGTCGCACGCGACGGGCACGGCATCTCATTGAAGGTTAACGTCCATGGACATCCGCCCCATCATTTCCACATTGCGCCGCCACAAGACCGCCTCGGCACTCATCGTGCTAGAGATTGCGCTGGCCTGCGCCATTATCTGCAATGCCCTGTTCCTGATCGGCAACCGCATTGAAAAATTAGACCGTCCCAGCGGTATTGCCGAATCGGAACTGATCAGCATCCATCTAGGTGGGATCGGCACACAGGTCAACGCCGAGGTGCGTACACGCGAGGACCTAGCGGCACTACGGGCGATCCCGGGGGTGCGCAGCGTCATCATGACCAATCAGATCCCATTCGTTAACTACTCCTGGAACAGCAGCCTGGCGCTGACGCCCGACCAAGAACGCTCAACGCTCAACGCGGCGCAATACATGGTCAGTGAAGGTGCTGTCAGCACGCTAGGACTCCAGCTCACCTCCGGACGCGACTTCACGTCAGACGAGTACATGCCCGAAGAAACCGCACAGGAAGTCGCAGGGACGAGAGGCATCGCGATGATTGCCACGCAAGACACAGCCGACAAACTTTTCCCCGATCACAGTGCGTTGGGAAAAACCGTCTATGCAGGTGAGACACCGCTCAGGATCGTCGGCATCGTGCAGACATTGGCACGCCCCAATCCCGCTAATGGGATGGATCAGATCGAGTACTCGATGCTGCTTCCACTGCGCATTCCTTACACCGACGGCCAGTACATCATCCGTGTAACCGATGCATCGAGGCGGCAGGAAATTCTGCAAGCTGCGGTGGCAGCGCTGATGAAGGTGGACAATAGTCGCTTGGTGCTGAAGCAGGAAACCTACTCGCAGATCCGCGACGATTACTTCCGGAATGACCGCGCAATGATCTGGCTGCTTGGAGCAGTCTGCATCGCGCTACTGATCGTCACCGCACTCGGCATCGTCGGCCTGGCCAGCTTCTGGGTGCAGCAACGGACCAAGCAGATCGGCATCCGCCGCGCACTGGGTGCGACGCGCAGCCAGATCCTGCGCTATTTCCAGGTCGAGAATTTCCTGCTCGCCTCGATCGGCATCGTGCTTGGCATGCTCATGGCGTACTCGATCAATCTGTGGCTGATGGCCCGCTACGAGCTGCCACGCCTGCCGTTGGTCTATTTGCCGATCGGGGCAGTGACCTTGTGGGCACTTGGCCAGATCGCGGTGTTCTGGCCGGCACGCCGCGCGGCTGCGGTACCTCCGGCCGTCGCCACGCGCAGCGCCTGAGGCATTGCATGGGCCGTTGCCTCAAGCAGATCCGCAGGTGTGGCCGGAACCCGTCGCTGCAGGCGTTCTAGCCACAGACCACGGCGACTGCATTACTCAATTCGATGGATAGGATCCCCATGCGCCCTCTCGCCTGTTCCGTTATCGCAGTCAGCGCGCTCGCAATAGGGACCGCGGCAGGTGCGCTGCATGCCGGCAGCGGCACGCCGATGCGGGCCGCCACGCAGACTGCTGGCGACCGATACGGTCATCAGGTGTTGCGCGTCGATAATCACCAACTGCGCTGGCAACACAACGCACAGACGCTGGTCCTGACCAGCGCCGCCGCTGGCCTGCTGGTCGCCGATGCCAGCAACACGCTGCCGCTGCAACTGCGCAAGGGCGACCGTCTGCGTTCGGCCAATGGCCAGGGCATCGCTAGCGTGGCGGATCTACTGCGCGCCTTGCGCGCCGCAGCAGGCACACCGGTGACCGTGGAGGTGGTACGTGCGCAGGCGCCGCTGACGCTGCACTGGGCCGCGTCACTGTATGCCCCGTTGCTGCCGCCCGCGCCACCGCCGCCCCCATCGCCACCACGACCCGTAAGGTAGTTCAGTCGCCCGTCTTGGTCGCACGCGAGACATTCCACCGATTCTCTGGCGGCGCACGCATCACGCAGGATGCTCTGCCCTGCGGCCAGCAGCCGACATGCCGCCAATGGCATGCGGCAAGGCCGGCTGGCGCCGTATGCTGCGATCATTGACGCGCGCCACTTACCTCCAAGAGACCGCGATGCCGCAGATCCTGATCATCGATGACAACAGCGCGGTCGCCATGGCGCTGGAGGTCCTGTTCTCGCTGCATGACATCGAGTCGCGGCATGCGCATGCCCCGCAGGCAGGGCTGGACTTGCTGGAAGAGCAGCAATTCGACCTGGTCATCCAGGACATGAACTTCACCGCCGATACCACCTCCGGTGAGGAGGGCGAAGCGCTGTTTGCACAGATCCGCCAGCGCCACCCCGACCTGCCGGTGATCCTGCTCACCGCCTGGACGCACCTGGGCAGTGCGGTCGGCCTGGTCAAGGCCGGCGCGGCCGACTACATCGCCAAGCCCTGGGACGACACCAAGCTGCTGACCACGGTCAACAACCTGCTGGAATTGTCCGAAACCCGCCGCGAGCTGGAGCGCCGTCGCAACCGGGAACGCCGTGGCCGCGAACAGCTGGCCGAGCGCTACGATCTGCGCGGCGCGGTGTTTGCCGACCCCGCCAGCGAACGCGCAATCGCGCTGGCCTGCCAGGTCGCGCGATCGGATTTGCCGGTGCTGATCACCGGGCCCAACGGCAGCGGCAAGGAAAAGATCGCCGAGATCATCCAGGCCAATTCAGCGGTGAAGCGCGGGCCATTCGTCGCGCTGAACTGCGGCGCGCTGCCGGGCGAGTTGATCGAAGCCGAACTGTTCGGCGCCGAGGCCGGTGCCTACACCGGTGCCAACAAGGCACGCGAGGGCAAGTTCGAAGCTGCCGACGGCGGCACGCTGTTCCTGGACGAAATCGGCAACCTGCCGCTGGCCGGGCAGATGAAGTTGCTACGCGTGCTGGAAACCGGCCGCTATGAGCGCCTGGGCTCCAATCGCGAGCGTCACGCCAAGGTGCGCGTCATCAGCGCAACCAACGCCGACCTGCCGGCGATGATCCGCGATGGCAGCTTTCGCGAAGACCTGTATTACCGCCTCAACACCGTCGAAATCGCCTTGCCCGCACTGGCCGAACGGCCGGGCGATATCGCACCGCTGGCCGAGCACTTCCTGGCGGGCGAGACCCTGCTTTCGCCGCAAGCGCGCGATGCACTGCAGCGCCACAGCTGGCCGGGCAACGTGCGCGAGTTGCGTAATGTGCTGCAACGCGCGACGTTGCTGGCGCAGGGCGTGCGCATCGAGGCCACCGATCTCAACCTGCCGCGCAGTGCCGCAACACGTCCAGCCCCGCTGCCCGGCGGCGAGCCGGATCGCGCACGCATCGAACAGGCCTTGGCCCGCGCACAAGGGGTGATCGCGCAGGCTGCGGCCGATCTGGGCCTGAGCCGGCAGGCGCTGTACCGGCGCATGGACCGTTACGGCATCAGCCAGGACTAGGCCGATGCTGTCGCGCTCCTTCACCTTCTCGCTGTTTCTGCGCCTGCTCCCGGTGCTGGTGCTGGCTGCGGCCTTGCCGTGGGCCATTGCCTACTGGCTGGACCGTGGCTGGCAAGTGGCCGCCGTGTCGGCCGTGGTGGTGCTGCTGACGATGTGGTGGAGCCTGCAGCGCGCCACCGCACCGATGCGCTCGCTGTTCCGCGCCCTGGCCGGCACCACCAGCAGTTACCGCGATGGCGAATACAACTTCGGTGTGTACTGGCGCGGCAACGACGAGCTGGCGCAGTTGGTACAGGCGCATGCCGAACTGGGCGAGGTCTTGCGTGCGCAGCGGCGCGATCTGGTGCAGCGCGAACTGATGCTGGACACCATGTTGCAGAACACGCCGGTGGCCATGTTGCTGGTGGTGCCCGGCGGCGATGGCCTGCGCCGCATCGGGTTTTCCAACAACGCGGCGCGCAAGCTGCTGCATGGCGGCCGCAAGCTCGAGGGGCAGCATCTGGACGACGTGCTGGAGCGCATGCCCAACGAACTACGCGACGCGCTGGCACGTGGTGGCGACTGTCTGTTCGCGGTACGCGAAGACGGCGACGATGAAGACGACGAGCAGATCTATCACCTGTCGCGCCGCGCCTTCCATTTGAACGGTCGCGGCCACGAACTGCTGCTGATCCGCACCCTCACCACCGAACTGCGGCGCCAGGAAGTGCAGACCTGGAAGAAGGTGATCCGGGTGATCAGCCACGAATTGAACAACTCGCTCGCGCCGATCGCCTCGCTGGCGCACTCCGGCGCCGAGCTGCTGCGCCGTGAGCGCACCGATCGGCTGGGCACGGTGTTCGAGACCATCGAAGAACGCGCGCGCCACCTGGAAGGCTTCATTCGCGGCTATGCGCGCTTTGCCAAACTGCCGCAGCCGCAGTTGCAGACCATCGAATGGGCGCCGTTTCTGGAGCGCCTGCGGCAGCAGATTCCGTTCCAGCTGGAGGGCACGCCTGTCGATGTCTCCAGCCGCATCGATGCCGCACAGATCGAACAGGCGCTGCTCAACCTGCTGAAGAACGCACACGAGGCCTGCAGTGAGGCGCAGCCGCCCAACAGCGAGGTGGCGGTGCGCGTCACCCGCTTGCCGCAGTGGCTACGCATCGAAGTGCTGGACCGCGGCAATGGCATGAACGAGGCGGTGTTGCACAACGCACTGATGCCGTTCTATTCGACCAAGCGCAACGGCACCGGCCTGGGCCTGGCGCTGACGCGCGAAATTGCCGAAGCGCATGGTGGCCGTATTTCACTGCACAACCGCGAGCACGGCGGCCTGTGCGTGACGTTGTTGTTGCCGCTGGAACCGGGCAGCTAAGAGCGGCTAACAAAACGTAGCGAGCAGTCGTCAGGTGGATGCGGACGGCGCGGAGGAACCGGAGTGTACCGGCGTACATGAGGATTCCGAGCACCGGCCGCGCCCGCCTGACGGCTGCGCAGTAGTTTTGATAGCTGCTCTAAGCGCCAAGGCCACTGCATGCCGTGTTGAGGGGTTGCGCGAGCAGCCGGCAGTTGCACGTGGTGCACTCGCGCACCGCTGGATCATCCCCTGCAATCAACGTCGCAGCGCGTTCAATCATCGCGCAGCGTTGCCCGCGCTTCGATGCGCGGCCGCTGCAACGGCCCGCAGGCATCATCGGCGCCAGTAGTGCGCGTTGGGGCAACCGGCCCCTGATATCCCTGCCCGACGGTATTGCCAATGAACTGCCCGCCCTGCGATGGGCATTCGCCATCGGTTTTGAACCAGTCGGAGAACGCCGCGTACTTGCCGGCCCTGATGAAGCGGTTGCCCTGCACCAGCGTGGCATCCGAGCGGTCGCGGGTGCGAATCGCATCTCCGCTGATGTCGGTAAAGCTGTTGCCCTCGATGCGATTGCCCGAAGACCTGCGCGCCAGATACAGCGCATGGACATAGCCTGCCGTCTGGGCAGCATTCTCCACGGCACTGAAGTGATTGTGCTCGATCCGGTTGTTGCGCGAGTTCTGCAGCCGGATCGCCGCAAACGCGTAGGCCGCTTCAGGACTGCTGCCGTACACGCCGCCAATCCGTTCGAAGCGCATATCGCGGATCACGTTGTCGCTGTTGCCATCGGCGCTGCGCTTGCTGCTGCCCAGATCCAGCGCCATCCAGTAATTGCGGATGGTCAGGCCGGCGAATGTCACACGGGTCGGCGCGTCCTTGCCGCCTCGCAAGGTGAACCAGGTCGCCGCACCGCGCCCGTCGAACACCGGTGACGTCGCGCTGTCGGGTGCGGCGATGAAGCGCAGCGGCGCGCCGGTGATGACGTGCCATTGCACCGACTGCCGCTCATAGGTTCCCGCAGCGATGATCACATCTACCGCCGTAGCCGGCCGCTGCGCGATCAATCGCTGTTGTACGGCAGCGAGACTGCGCAACGCGGTGGCGGCGCTGGTGCCGGCCGCCATGTCATCGCCGTTAGGGGCGAGATACAGCCGGTAGACCGGTGCGGCTGCTGCATGTGGCGCGACACCCGCAATTGCCAGCCACACCATCAACCACGCAATGGAGGGTCGCATGCGCATGCAGCAGCTCCTGAGCTTTTCGGCGTGATGTATCGCGTCCGCAGCACCTGTGTCGTGCCGCAAACGCACAGCCCACTTTCGCTGGAACACAGGCACTTATTTCTTCTTGGGCCGCTCCCAGCCTTCAATCACGGTCTGACGTGGCCGCGCCACACTGAGCTGGTGGGGTGGCGCATCGCGGGTGATCACCGAGCCGGCGCCAATCGTGGCCCCTGTGCCGATCTCGATCGGCGCCACCAACGCACTATTGGAACCGACAAAGGCGCCGTCGCCGATCGTGGTCTGCGACTTGTTCACCCCGTCGTAGTTGCAGGTGATGGTGCCGGCGCCGATGTTGACCTTGCTGCCGATCACCGCATCCCCCAGGTAGGTCAGATGATTGGCCTTGCTGCCGGCGCCCATTACCACCTTCTTGGTTTCGACGAAGTTGCCGATATGCACGCCATCGGCGAGCACGGTGCCCGGGCGCAACCTCGCAAACGGCCCGATCTGCACCGCGCCTTCGGTCACCACGCCCTCCAGGTCGCAGTGCGCACGCACCTGGGTGCCGGCGGCCAGCTGCACATCGCGCAGACGCACGAACGGGCCGATCACCACGCCATCGCCCAGGGTCACCTCGCCTTCGAGGATCACGTCGATATCAAGCTGCACATCGTGTCCCACCTGCACGCGGCCGCGCTGCTCCACGCGCGCCGGGTCGGCCATGCGCACGCCCTGCAGGCACAGCGCACGGGCGGCGCGTAGCTGCCAGGCCCGCTCCAGCTGGGCAAGCTGCCACGGGTCGTTTGCGCCCTCCACGTCCTGCGGGTCGGCTACCTGCACCATGTCGGCAGGCGTGTAGTCGGCCGCGGCGCTGGCGAACACGTCGGTGAGATAGAACTCGCCCTGCGCGTTGTCGTTGGACAGCCCACCCAACCAACGCCGCAAGGCGGTGGATTCGGCGGTGAGAATGCCGGTGTTGATGGTGCGGATGCGGCGCTGCTCGTCATCGGCGTCCTTCTGCTCGACGATTGCCGCAACCTTGCCTTCCGGGTTACGCACGATGCGCCCGTAGCCGGTGGGGTTGGCAAGGTCCGCCACCAGCACCGCGATGCGGCCCGGCGCGTGCAGCAGCTCACGCAGGCTCTCGCTGCGGATCAGCGGCACATCGCCGTACAGCACCAGCACGGTCGCTGCGTCCGGCACTGCATGCAGCGCCTGCTGCACCGCATGCCCGGTGCCCAGCTGCTGGCGCTGTTCGGCCCACTGCAGATCCGGCTGGCCGGCGAATGCAGCCTGCACCTGCGCACCACCATGTCCATGCACCACGTGGATGGCCGCCGGCTGCAATTCCCGCGCGGTGGCGATCACATGCGCCAGCATCGGCTGGCCGGCCAGCGGCTGCAGCACCTTGGGCAGCGCCGAGCGCATGCGCTTGCCCTCGCCAGCGGCCAGGATCACGACGTGCAGAGGCAGGGTCATTGCAGGGTTCCATCGCAAAAGATGGCTTGAATTCTAGTCGCTGGCTGCCGCGCGCGTCGTGACCATCGCGGCTGCAACAGGCACCGATGACAGATTTTTAAGCGCCGCTGCCGTTAGGATGGGCGCCCCTCTCGACCTCCCCAGCACATGAGCCTGTTCCGCCAAGGCGGCCAGTTCGCGATGATCGGCGCCCTGCAATTGGCCGTGGACTGCAGCATTTTCATTGCGTGCACGGCCGCCGGCATGCCGGCAGTGCCCGCCAATCTGCTCGGGCGCATCAGTGGCGCCACGCTGGGGTTCTGGCTCAACGGACGCTTCACCTTCGCCCAGCAGGGCGATGCACGGCTGGGCTGGCAGCGCTTCGCGCGCTTTGCGGTGATGTGGCTGGCGTTGACGGTGATCAGCACCTGGCTACTCTCGGCCACCGTGGATCTGGTCGGCCTGCGCCAGGCCTGGCTGGCCAAGCCGCTGGTGGAAGGCGGGCTTGCGATCGTGTCGTTCTTCGTTGGCCGGCACGTGGTGTATCGCTGATCGCTGCAGGCGCGGACTACGCGATCATGGTGCTACTCCGCGACGCCATGCAGAAGCGCCGGCACGGCTGGCATGCGAAACAGATCGACCGGCCTGACTGCGGCGTACGTCGCTTGATTGGAGCGTCCCCCTCTTAAGGGGACGGCGCCGTAGTGGCAGCTCACTTGAGGGAACGGCGCCTTAGTGACGTCTCGCTTGCACGCGGTTTGATGACCCGGCCGATTAAGAGCAGCCAACAACACGACTCTGCAGCTGCCATGCGGGCGCGGCCGGTACTCGAAATCTTCATGTACCCCGCACACGCCGGTTGCTCCGCGCCGTCCGCAACCACCTGACGATTAGCCATTGCGTTCAACCGCTCTCGTGCACTTTAAGCGACGCGCAGCAACGGCGCGTTCACCGCATCAGTCATGGGCGTGAGATCACACAAACAATCGCACACCACACCCATCAGCCAGATCAGCGGCAGAAATCGCCCAGACCGCGAACCAGCGCGGCGCGGTGTACCGCATCCAGTTGCCATTGCGCGGAATAGTGCGCCGCCGCCCGCGCCGTGCTGGCCGGGCAGTTGGGCGCGGCGCGTGCAGCGACGGCTTCGGCCAGGGCATCGAGCAGTTCGCCTTGCAACGCATCCAGCCGCACACGCAAGGTCGGCAGGTCTGGCCGCGCGGTGTCCGGCGCACGGCCGCGCTCATGCCATCGGTTCAGCAGCGCGTACTGCACCGATTTGTTGGCCTCGATCTGCGCGCCGAAGAACCGCGCTGCATCGTCGGGGTCCAGCCCATGCGCCGGCGCCTGGTCGCGCACGTTCTGCAGCACTGCCGCTTCGCGTGCCTGATCCAGCACTGGCTTGCCGCTATCCCATTTACTCAATGCCACTGCGTCGCCAAGCGCGTTGCGCTCGACGATCTTGTCCAGCAACGGTGCGAGCGGTGGCTGGCTGCGCGCAGGCAACGCACAGCCCAGCAACGCCACGGCAAGCGCGCCGGTCAGCGCGCAACCACGTAGGCCATCAGTCAGACGGGTCATGGGGGTTTCCTCGTTGAAGGTGAAGGGCATCGCGCTATCGCAGCATCTCCGGCAGCAGTGCGACCCGGGCCGGCAGTGTGCCGCCTGGTTGTGTCCAACGATGCCGACCACCGCAGGCACATCGCCAAAAACGAAAACGCCGGCACAAGGCCGGCGTTTGTCGTCTGACGCTGTGTCTCGCAACTCAATGCTTGAGCGTGCGACGCAGCCGCTCCAGTGCCTGCAACTGCACCGTGGCTTCGGCCAGCTGACGCTGCGCCTGTTCCACGTCCACCGTATCGCCACGGTTGGCGAGCAGACGCTCGGCTTCTTCCTTGGCCTTGCGCACAGCCGCTTCGTCGATGTCCTGCGCACGAATGGCAGTGTCGACCAGCACGGTCACCACCTGCGGCTGCACCTCGAGGATGCCGCCGGAGATCGCAAAGTCCAGCTGCTCGCCGCTGGCGGTAGTCACCACCACCTTGCCTGGCTTGAGACGGGTGATCAGCGGCGCGTGCTTGGGCGCGATGCCCAGCTCGCCCAGTTCCCCGGTCGCCACGACCAGGGTCGCCTCACCGCGGAAGATCTCCTGCTCGGCGCTGACGATGTCGCAACGGATAGTGCTCATGGTGCCTCACTGTGTGAGGCGGGAATCGGGAATCGGGAGTGGGGAATCGGAAGAGCGGCATGCTGCACGCTTTTCCATTCCTCTCAATTCCGATTCACCGATGCCCCGCCTTTACGATTCCCGATTCCCGATTCCCGATTCCAGCCGCGCAGCGGCTGGGATCGCATCAGGCCTTGGCGCTCATCTTGTTGGCCTTCTCGACCGCTTCTTCGATGCTGCCGACCATGTAGAACGCCTGTTCCGGCAGGTGGTCGTATTCGCCGTCGCAGATCGCCTTGAAGCCGCGGATCGTGTCCTTCAGCGAGACGTACTTGCCCGGCGAGCCGGTGAACACTTCGGCCACGTGGAACGGCTGGCTGAAGAAGCGTTCGATCTTGCGGGCGCGCGACACCGACTGCTTGTCTTCTTCGCTCAGCTCGTCCATGCCCAGGATCGCGATGATGTCCTTCAGTTCCTTGTACTTCTGCAAGGTCTGCTGGACGCGCTGGGCGGTGTCGTAATGCTCGTGGCCGATCACCAGCGGGTCCATCTGGCGGCTGGTGGAGTCCAGCGGATCCACGGCCGGGTAGATACCCAGCGAGGCGATGTTACGGCTCAGCGTGACGGTCGAGTCCAAGTGGGCGAAGGTGGTCGCCGGCGACGGGTCGGTCAGGTCGTCCGCGGGCACGTACACGGCCTGGATCGAGGTGATCGAACCGCTCTTGGTCGAGGTGATGCGCTCCTGCAGCACGCCCATTTCCTCGGCCAGGGTGGGCTGGTAACCCACGGCCGACGGCATGCGGCCGAGCAGCGCGGACACTTCGGTACCGGCCAGCGTGTAGCGGTAAATGTTGTCCACGAACAACAGCACGTCCTTGCCCTTGCCGCTGGCGTCCTTCTCATCGCGGAAGTACTCGGCCATGGTCAGGCCGGTCAATGCAACGCGCAGACGGTTGCCCGGCGGCTCGTTCATCTGGCCGTACACCATCGCCACCTTGTCCAGGACGTTGGAGTCCTTCATCTCATGGTAGAAGTCGTTGCCCTCACGGGTACGTTCACCCACGCCGGCGAACACGGACAGGCCCGAGTGCGCCTTGGCGATGTTGTTGATGAGTTCCATCATGTTGACGGTCTTGCCGACGCCGGCGCCGCCGAACAGGCCGACCTTGCCGCCCTTGGCGAACGGGCACATGAGGTCGATCACCTTGATGCCGGTTTCCAGCAGTTCGGTGCTGGACGACTGGTCTTCGTACGACGGCGCAGCGCGGTGGATTTCCCAATGGTCCGAGGCCTGCACGTCGCCGGCTTCGTCGATCGGACGACCCAGCACGTCCATGATGCGGCCCAGCGTCCCGGCGCCAACCGGCACCGAAATCGCACGCTCGGTGTTGGTGGCCAGCAGGTTGCGCTTCAATCCGTCGGTGGAGCCGAGCGCAATCGTGCGCACGACGCCGTCGCCGAGCTGCTGCTGCACTTCCAGGGTGATGGCGGTGCCTTCGACCTTCAGCGCGTGATAGACCTTCGGCACTTCATTGCGCTGGAATTCGACGTCGACGACCGCGCCGATGATCTGAACGATCTTGCCCTGACTCATTTGGATAACTCCACTAATGTCTGTTCGATTCTGGTGTCGGGAATGGGGAAACGGGATTCGGGATTGGGAAGATCAAGTGCCACTGCCTCGACCATTCCCGATTCACCATTCCCTATTCCCGGCTATACGGCGGCCGCGCCGCTGACGATTTCCGAAATTTCCTGGGTGATCGCCGCCTGACGCGCCTTGTTGTAGACCAGTTGCAAGGTGCCGATCATCTTGTTGGCGTTGTCGCTGGCCGCCTTCATCGCCACCATGCGCGCGGCGTGCTCGGAGGCCACGTTTTCCAGCACGGCCTGGTACACCAGCGACTCGATGTAACGCGTCATCACGTGCTCCAGCACGGTGGCAGCATCGGGTTCGTACAGGTAGTCCCAGTCGTGGTGTGCCACCTTGTGCTCGGCGGCCGGAAGCGGCAGCAACTGCTCGAAGCTGGCCTTCTGCGTCATGGTGTTCACGAAGCGGTTGTAGACCAGATACACGCGGTCCACCTTGCCCTCGGTGAAGGCATCCAGCATCACCTTGATCACGCCCACCAACTGCTCGATGTGCGGGCTGTCGCCCAGATGCGTGACGCTGCCGACCATGTTGACCTTGATCCGGCGGAAGAACGCCGAGGCCTTCTGACCGATGGTGACCACGTCGATCTCGGCACCCTTGTCCTGCCACGGGCGCACTTCGCCCAGCATCTTGCGGAACAGGTTGTTGTTCAGACCGCCGGCCAGGCCGCGGTCAGAAGAGATCACGATGTAGCCGACCCGCTTGACCTGCTCACGCTCCACCAGGAACGGATGCTGATAGTCGGTGCTGGCCTGCGCCAGATGCCCGATCACCTGCTTCATGGCCTGCGCGTAGGGACGCGAGGTCTTCATGCGTTCCTGCGCCTTGCGGATCTTGGAGGCCGAGACCATTTCGAGCGCGCGCGTCACCTTGCGGGTGTTCTGCACGCTCTTGATCTTGGTTTTGATTTCGCGTCCGCCTGCCATACTCGCTCGCTTCGCTCACTTAGTGGGAATGGGGAATCGTGAGTGGGGAATTGGCACAGCCAACCCGCTTTGACGATTCCCGATTCTCTATTCCCGATTCCCGCAGCTGGACTTACCAGCTGCCCGTGGTCTTGAACTCTTCGATGCCCTTCTTGAACGCGGCTTCGATGTCGTTGTCCCAACCGCCGGTGGTGTTGATCTTGGAGACCAGCTCACCCTGGGTGTTGGCGAAGTGCGCGTGCAGGCCTTCTTCGAACGCCAGCAGCTTGTTGACCGGCACTTCATCGAGGTAGCCCTCGTTGACGGCATAGATCGACAGCGCCTGGTTGGCGATGGACATCGGCGCGTACTGCTTCTGCTTCATCAGCTCGGTGACGCGCTGACCGCGCTCGAGCTGCTTGCGGGTGGCTTCGTCCAGGTCCGAGGCGAACTGCGCGAACGCAGCCAGCTCACGGTACTGCGCCAGCGAGATACGGATGCCGCCGGACAGCTTCTTGATGATCTTGGTCTGGGCCGCACCACCGACGCGCGACACCGAGATACCGGCGTTCACGGCCGGACGGATACCGGCGTTGAACAGGTCGGTTTCCAGGAAGATCTGGCCGTCGGTGATCGAAATCACGTTGGTCGGCACGAACGCGGAGACGTCGCCGGCCTGCGTTTCGATGATCGGCAGCGCCGTCAGCGAACCGGTCTTGCCGGTCACCGCACCGTTGGTGAACTTCTCCACGTACTCCTCGGACACGCGCGCAGCGCGCTCGAGCAGACGCGAGTGCAGATAGAACACGTCGCCCGGATAGGCTTCGCGGCCCGGCGGGCGCTTGAGCAGCAGCGAGATCTGGCGGTAGGCCACGGCCTGCTTGGACAGATCGTCGTACACGATCAGCGCGTCTTCGCCGCGGTCCATGAAGTATTCGCCCATGGTGCAGCCGGCGTAGGGGCTGATGTACTGCATCGCGGCCGATTCGGACGCGGTCGCAGCCACCACCACGGTGTGCGCCAGCGCGCCGTTTTCTTCGAGCTTGCGCACGATGTTGGCAACGGTCGAGGCCTTCTGGCCGATCGCCACGTACACGCACTTGATGCCGGTGCCCTTCTGGTTGATCACCGCATCGATCGCCAGCGCGGTCTTGCCGGTCTGGCGGTCGCCGATCACCAGCTCGCGCTGGCCACGGCCGATCGGGATCATCGCATCGACCGACTTGTAACCGGTCTGCACCGGCTGGTCGACCGACTTGCGCCAGATCACGCCCGGGGCCACACGCTCCACCGGTGCGGTCTGGGTGGCGCCCAGCGGGCCCTTGCCGTCGATCGGCTCGCCCAGTGCGTTGACCACGCGGCCCAGCAGCTCAGGGCCGACCGGCACTTCCAGGATGCGGCCGGTGGTCTTGGCCACGTCGCCTTCGCGCAGGTTCTCGTAATCGCCCAGCACCACCGCGCCGACCGAATCGCGCTCCAGGTTCAGCGCCAGGGCGAAGGTGTTGTTCGGCAGTTCGATCATTTCGCCCTGCATCACGTCGGCCAGGCCGAAGATGCGCACGATGCCGTCGGACACGCTGGTCACGGAGCCTTCGTTGCGCGACTCGGCGGACAGCTTGACCGCCTCGATGCGGGTCTTGATCAGGTCGCTGATTTCGGAGGGGTTGAGCGTGGTTGCCATCGTTCAGTCCTAGGTGCCGGCCGCGAGGGCCATGCGTTTATGTGAATTCAGTGGGCGAGCGAGTTCTGCAGGCGCGCAAGCTTGCCCTTCAGCGAGCCGTCGATGACCATCTCGCCGGTGTCGATCACCGCGCCGCCGATCAGCGAAGCGTCCACCGCGGTGGTGACATCCACCTCGCGCCCGAAGCGCTTCTTCAGCGCGGCAGTGATCGTGGCCAGCTCGGCCGGGCTCATGTCGGTGGCCGAGGTCACCGTCGCTTTCACGACGTGCTCGGCTTCGGCACGCAACTGCTCGTACAACCCTGCAATTTCCGGCAGCAGGGCCAGCCGTTGTGCATCGGCCAACAGGCCGAGAAAACGCTGATAGTCCGCTTCGGCAGCCGGCGGCGCCAGCAGCGTCACCGCCTGATCCTGGTGCAGCGCCGGATTCAGCAACAGCGCAGCCACGCGCGGATCGCCGGCGACCTGCGCCGAGAACGCAAGTGCATCGGACCAGGGCGCGAACTTGCCGCCCTCACGCGCAATCGCGAATGCGGCACGGGCGTAGGGACGGGCAAGTGTGAGGGCCTGGCTCATCGATCAGATCTCCGCTGCCAGTTCGTCGAGCAGTGCCTTGTGGGCAGTGGCATCGATTTCGCGCTTGAGCAGCTTTTCGGCACCGCTGACAGCCAGCGACGACACCTGACGGCGCAGTTCCTCGCGGGCACGGGTGGCCGATGCGTCGATTTCGGCCTGGGCCAGATCCTTCTGACGGTTGGCTTCGGCAATCGCTTCGAGCTTGGCCGCTTCGATGATCTGATTGGCGCGCGCGTGGGCCTGGTCGATGATCTCGTTGGCCTTGGTGCGTGCGTCCTTCAGCGCCTCGTTGACCTTCTCCTGCGCCTGCGCCAGATCCTTCTGGCTCCGGTCGGCCGCAGCCAGACCTTCAGCAATCTTTTGCTGACGCTCTTCGATCGCCTTCAACAGCGGCGGCCAGATTTTGGTCGCGACGATCCAGATCAGACCGGCGAAGGCCAGCGCCTGGGCAAAGATGGTAAGGGTGATGTCCATGGGTCGCTCAATCGCTCTTTAGGGGTGAAAGCGCCGCCGCACGGCGACGCTTTCCGACCTTCATCCGCGGACGCAACCACCATGGCTGCGTCCACATCCTGCTACCGCTGGATCAGCCGGCAGCCTGCGACAGACGCTCGATGAACACCTGGGCCAGCGGGTTGGCGAAGGCGAACAGCAGGCCGACAGCGACGCTGATGATGAATGCGGCGTCGATCAGGCCTGCGGTGATGAACATGCGGACCTGCAGCACCGGGATCAGTTCCGGCTGGCGAGCGGCAGATTCCAGGAACTTGCCAGCCATGATGGCCAGACCGAGGCCGGCACCCAGCGCGGCCAGGCCGATCATGATGCCGACGGCGAGGACGGTGGAGCTCTGGACTTGGGCGAGGTTGGTCAGGACGGCGAGGTACATGGTGATCTCCGAACGAAAGTTTCTAAGGGTGATGGATAAATCGGGATAAAGCGGATGAAGGGTGAAACGAAACTCAGTGACTGTCTTCCGCAAGGCTCAGGTACACGATCGACAGCATCATGAAAATGAAGGCCTGTAGCGGAATCACCAACAGGTGGAACAGCATCCAGCCGAGGCCGAATACGCCGCCGGCAACCATGCCGGCGATGCCCGCACCGCCCAGCACCCAGATCAGCAGGAAGACGATCTCGCCGCCGAACATGTTGCCGAACAGTCGCATCGCCAGCGAAATCGGCTTGCTCAGCCACTCGACGATGTTCAGGAGCAGGTTGAACGGCATCATCCACTTGCCGAACGGCGCCGTGAGGAATTCCTTGGTCATGCCGCCCACGCCCTTGGAGCGCAGCGAGAAGACGATCATCAGGAAGAACACGCTGATCGACATGCCCAAGGTGGCATTGACGTCGGCGGTGGGGACCGGCTTCCAGGCGTGGATGCCAGCCCACCCCAGCGGGATGGCGATGAAGTCGGCCGGGATCATCTTGATGAGATTCATCAACAGGATCCAGAAGAAGATCGTGATCGCGATCGGGGTCACCAGCTTGCTGGTGCCGTGATAGGTGTCCTTGGCCTGGCGATCGACAAATTCCAGGCAGATCTCGACAAACGCCTGCCACTTGCCCGGCACGCCGGCAGTGGCATTGCGCGTGGCCATCCAGAATGCGAAGACCATCACCAGGCCCATCAACACGGCCATGACCAGGGTGTCGACGTGGATGGTCCAGAACGTGCCGCCGCCATCCCGCACCGGATAAACCAGGTTCTGCAGGTGGTGCTGGATATAGGAGGTAGGTGTTGCTGCCTCGCCCGCCATGTGTCCGGAGCCCTTTAAGTTCGAATCAACGCCTGGCCAGAGCCAGAACTTGAAAAATCAGCCCGATGGCGATACCCGCCAACAAGGCCAGAGGAGGCAGCCGCCACAGGGCAAAGCCCAGCGCCAGCGCCACGAAAACCAACACCCACTTCAGCACCATCGCCAGAATCAGACGGACCATGGCAATGCCCGCCGCCTGGATGCCGCCCCCCAGCGCCGTCCGCGCCGCCACCCAGCCGCCCAACACCGTCGCAAACCCGGTCAATGCCAGACCGGCAGAGTAACGGGGCCCCATCAGCAGCAAGCCCAGACTGGTTATAGCTACAGCGGCAAGCGGATATACCGCAGCGCGCAGCATCAACCGCCGACCCGCGTCAACGGAGTTCAGCACTACGGGTACCTTGCGTGTGGATGGGTGGGAAGCGCAGATGCGCCTCGTCGAGCCGCGAAAGTATAGCAATTGGACAAATTGCGAGACAACCGGGAGAAGTCATGAACTTATTGCGACGCACCATGCCGGTGCCACGCAACGGGAGGAACTTTGCCACAAACCGGCTGTCAGAACCTGCGAGGCCTGCACATCCTCGTCGAAAGGTTCCACTGCAGGCTGCGTCTAGGAGCCCTGGGAGACCGGGGCTCCTGCTTTTATGACGCATTTTGTCGCACCCCCACTTTCCCACCTCCGGTCCAATCCGCCGACCTCCGCGGCGGTGTGACAGCGCTCAGACACCACAATGGTGCGTATTGACCCGGATGTCGCGGGACAGGCCAAGCGGACCGTTTTGTCCGATTGCTAGGAAGTTCTTCACTTCGGTACCACAACGCTTTCACTTTTGGTGGACGCGCTTTTACCGATAGTGCGCGCCACAGGCCCGATCGCCTGCCTACCAAGAATACGGAGCTCCCCATGAAACACCTGCTCGCACTGGCCATCCCGTGCGTTTTGGCCGCTGCCTATGCAGCGCCTGCCCACGCCGAAGATACCGATGATCGCTTCCAGATCCGTCTTGGCGCGATGAACATCGATAACGACAACACCCTGCGTGGCAACACCGTGGTGGCTGGCAACGAAATCTCCCTGGACCAGGATTTCGATTTCGGTGGCAAGGAGTGGGAGCCGCGCATCGATGGCGTGTTCCGCATGAGCACCCGCCAGCGCTTGATCTTTGACTACTTCAAGTACGACAAGGATCGCCGCGAGACCCTGGGCGAAGACGTCAGCGCCGGCGGCTTCACCGTGCCGAGCGGCAGCTTCATCAAGGGCGAGCTCAAGTACCAGGTGGCCAGCCTGGTGTACGACTACTCGGTCGTCGACAGTCCGGAATTCAGCCTGGGCCTGCAGATCGGTGCCGAATACGCCAAGGTCGAGGCCAACGCCTACGCCGACCTGGGTGACGTGTTCACCGGCGACGTGCTCGACGAGAGCGAAGACGGCGTGGCACCGGTGGTGGGTATCCGCTTCACCGCACGTCCGAGCGAGCATTGGCTGTTCAACGTGCAGGGCCAGTACCTCAACACCAGCTGGGGAGATTTTGGCGACTACTCAGGCGACCTGAGCCGTGCCAATGCGATGGCCGAATACCGCTTCACCAAGAACTTCGGCATCTTCGCCGGCTACGACTGGTTCAAGCTCGACGTCGACCAGCGCGGCAGCGATGGCCTGATCGGCCTGAAGCAGGAGTTCAAGGGCCCGGTTGCAGGCGTGACGTTCGCGTTCTGATCTGCGCTGCACCTGTGTGACGCAACGCCCCGCCTTGTGCGGGGCGTTGTGGTTTTGGTGTTTGCATCTGCGTCTGCGCGTTACGCAACGCGCTGCATTCAGCATGCGCAAGGCGCGACTGCTGCATAAACCTGGGATGCGCGTCTGCGCGCCTCACCGCATACACCCCTGCTTGCCTGCCGCGTGCTTGATGACGTGATCGCAGCGCCACCACTAGCGGCTACCTGGGTATCCAGGCTGATGAAAACCCGCACCACTGCACGTGTCACACACACTGCGCGTGCTGCGCGATAGATCGATGCTCGCGGGCAGAGCATCACGCGCTCATGCACTACACCGCACTGCCGCACTGCACTGCCCCGTAACACCGCAGCGCAGCATCAGTTGCAACGCTTCAATCGGCGACGCGTTCGCCGCCCTTGATCACGCTCTCCACCTGCATCAGCACGCTCACGTCCTGCAGCGGATCGCCGCTCACCGCGATCAGATCGGCATAGCGCCCCGGCGCGATGGCACCGACGTCGGCACTACGCCCCAACGCATCGGCGGCGTCTACGGTGGCGGCGCGAATCGCCTCCAGCGGGGTCATGCCCCACTCCACCATCTTGGCGAACTGGCGCGCGTTGTCGCCGTTGGGATACACGCCGGCATCGCTACCGAACACCAGCCGCACGCCAGCCGCATGTGCGGCGCGAAAGGTCTCGCGTTGCTTGCGCCCGATCTGGCGCTCCTTCTCCAGCGACTCGGCAAACAAACCGTTCTTTTCGCCCTCGGCCAGGATGTAGTCGTCGTTGTAGATGTCCATCGAAAACCAGGTGCCGCGCACCTTGGCCAGCTTGAAGGATTCGGCATCGGCCAGGCTGGCGTGCTCGATGGTGTCGGCGCCGGCACGGATCGCATCGTTGATGCCGGCGGTGCCATGCGCATGCACGGCGACCTTCAAGCCCAGGCGATGCGCCTCGTCCACCAGCGCGCGCATTTCCTCCAGGCTGTATTGCTGCCCGCCGACACTGTCGGTCTTGGACAGCACGCCGCCGGTGCCGCAGAACTTGATCACTTCGGCGCCGTATTTGCGCAGCGTGCGTACCGCGGCGCGGATCGCATCCGGGCCATCGGCCACACCGGGGCCGGTGACGCGCACCGATGGCGGGAACTCGGTGGCGTCGCAGTGCCCGCCGGTCGCGCCGATGCCGTAGGTCGCCGGCACGATACGCGGCCCTGGCACGGTGCCGCGCTCGATCGCCTGCTTGAGCGCGACATCGTCATAGTTGAGCGAGCCGACATTACGCACCGTGGTGAACCCTGCGCGGAGCGTCTTGGCGGCATTGGCCACGCCCACCACGGTCCAGAAATTGTCGGTGTATTCCAGGCCCTTGTAGCCGCCCAGCGTGGGATCCACGGTGAGATGCACATGCATGTCGATCAGCCCCGGCAACAGCGTGCGCTCGCCCAGGTCGATGCGCTGCGCCTGTGGTGGCAGCGGGTCGCCCTGGCGACCGACACGCGTGATACGGCCGGCGACGACGTCGATCTGCGGGCGTTCCACATAGCGTCCTGCCTGCACATCCAGCAGGCGGGCGGCGGTGATGACGGTGGTCTGGGCGTGCGCGCTCAGCGACGTGCACGCGCACCCTGCGGCGACCAGCAACGCTGACATCCTTACCTTGACCATCCGTTGTCTCCCCAGGCGCGAACCCGGTGTCCGCGGCTCGATGGTGCAAGCGCGCTGCCTGGCGTGCAAGCCGCGCTGCGGGGTCATGTTCGCGGTGCAGCGGCATCGCACGATGCTGCGGTGATGGAGCCGCGTTAGCGCACGCAGTGGCGCGAGCGCGTGGCAGCACGCGCCACTGCTCGCGCAGGATGGACAGGACGCGCCCAACGCTGCCCTTGCCGATACCGGCGCACATCACGCGTGCGCTGGCATCCGCCGTCGAGTCGACCTTCGAATCGGTTATGCGCAGGCATGCCCACGTAACGACAAACGCCCCGCAATGCGGGGCGCTGTCAGCACACAAGACGCGGTGCGGCTTACTTCTTCTTGGGGATATACAGATCGGTGATGGTGCCGTCGTACACCTCGGCCGCCATGCCGACCGACTCGCTCAGGGTCGGGTGCGCATGGATGGTGTGGCCGATGTCTTCGGCTTCGGCGCCCATCTCGATGGCCAGGCCGATTTCGGCCAGCAGATCACCGGCATGCACGCCGACGATCGCACCACCAATGATGCGGTGAGTCTCTTCGTCGAAGATCAGCTTGGTGAAGCCTTCGGTGCGGCCGATGCCGATCGCACGGCCGCTGGCGGCCCACGGGAACTTGGCCACGCCCACCTTCAAGCCCTTGGCCTTGGCCTCGGTTTCGGTGACGCCCACCCAGGCGATTTCCGGGTTGGTATAGGCAACCGACGGAATCACCCGCGCCACCCATTCCTTCTTCTCGCCGGCAGCCACTTCGGCGGCCAGCTTGCCCTCGTGGGTGGCCTTGTGCGCCAGCATCGGGTTACCGACGATGTCGCCGATGGCGAAGATGTGCGGCACGTTGGTGCGCATCTGCCGGTCCACCGGGATAAAGCCGCGTTCGGTGACGGTGACGCCGGCCTTGTCAGCGCCGATCTTCTTGCCGTTGGGCGAGCGACCCACCGCGACCAGCACGCGATCGAAGGCGGTCGCCTGCAGGCCAGGCTTTTCGCCTTCGGTGGCCGCTTCGAACGACACCGTGATGCCCTTGGCATCGGCGCTGACGTCGGTGGCCTTGGTCTTGAGATGGACCTCGACGCCCTGCTTCTTCAGGCGGTCGGCCAGCGGCTTGACCAGGTCCTTGTCGGCGCCCGGCATCAGCTGGTCCATGAACTCCACAACGGTGACCTTGCTGCCCAGCGCGCTGTACACCGTGGCCATTTCCAGGCCGATGATGCCGCCGCCGACCACCAGCAGGGTCTTGGGGATGTCGTGCAGTTCCAGCGCGTCGGTGGAGTCCATCACGCGCTTGTCGTCCCACGGGAAGTTCGGCAGCTTCACCGCCTGCGAACCGGCGGCGATGATGCAGTGCTCGAAGCGCAGCAGCTGGGTCTTGCCGTCGTCGCCGACGATCTCCAGCTCGTTGGGCGAGACGAAGCTGGCCACGCCGGTGACGGTGCGCACCTTGCGCTGCTTGGCCATGCTGGCCAGGCCGCCGGTGAGCTTGCCGACCACTTTTTCCTTGTACTCGCGCAGCTTGTCCAAGGTGATCTTGGGCTGGCCGAAGTCCACGCCGAAGTCGCCGGCGTGAGCCACTTCATCGATGACCGCAGCGGCGTGCAGCAGCGCCTTGGACGGGATGCAGCCGACGTTGAGGCAGACGCCGCCCAGGCTGGCGTAGCGCTCGATCAATACCGTGTCCAGGCCCAGGTCGGCAGCACGGAACGCGGCGGTATAGCCGCCAGGGCCGGCGCCGAGCACCACCATCTTGCATTCGATATCGGCGGCCTTGCCGCTGGCCAGCGCCGGCTTGGGCGCGGCCGGTTCGGCCGGGGCGCGGTGCGACGGGGTCACCGGCGGCTTGCTGCCGGGTGCGGTCGCCGCGGGGGCCGCAGCAGGCGCAGCGGCCTTGGTCTCGGCCTTGGTCTCGGCCTTCGGCGCGGCGGGTGCGGCAGCGGCCTCGCCTTCGGTCTCCAGCAGCAACACCACTGCCCCTTCGGACAGGTTGTCGCCAATCTTGACCTTGAGTTCCTTCACCACACCGGCGGCCGAGGACGGCACTTCCAGCGTGGCCTTGTCCGACTCCAGCGTCACCAGGCCCTGGTCCTTGACCACGCTGTCGCCCACGGCGACCAGCACTTCGATGACGGGGACATCGCTGTAATCGCCGATGTCCGGAACCTTGATTTCAATGACCGCCATTTGCTTCTCCTGTGGCTTAACCGGCGGTGCCGGCAAGCGTCTGCTGGAGTTCATCCAGCGACGATTCGATTTGGGTCCAGCGCTTGTCGCGCTTCTTTTCCTTGCCTTCGCTGGCTTCGATCAGCAGCGCGGCCTGCTGCAACAGCAGCTCGCCAACACCGCAGCTCGGGCGCGTGCCGCTGTAGCGCACGCCATCGACCAGGAACGACAGCACTTCGCCTTCGGTGACCGGCGCGGTCTGGCCGCTCGGTGCGAGCTGGGTCAGTGCCGTGGTCCAGCCGCCGACCAGGCGTTGCGCCAGCGCCGCCGGGATCGGGATCTCGACGGTTTCAGGGGTCTGTTCGGTGCGGAACTGCACCGCGCCGCGGTCGGTCTGGCTGACCCAGCTGTAGACCCGCTCGTCGGCACGGCTAAAGCGCACCGTCCAGTCGCCGCCGGACTTGCCCGGCACCAGCGCGATGCCGCTTTCGACACCACGCGTGGGCAGGGTCAGCAACGACAGCATCGGCTTGGCGCCGCCATCCAGCAGCGTGGTCACCGCGGTGCCGTAGTTGCCCACCGCCGGCGGCCAGCCGCGGCCCAGCGTGCTGGCGCACTCGCGTGCGGCCGCGGACGACCACGGCAGCACACCCAGCAACGCAAGGGTCAGCAGCGCTGCTCTCACAGCAGGACGCGTCGCATGTCGGCGAGCACCTGGCTGAGATAGGTGGTGAAGCGCGCGGCCAGCGCGCCGTCGATGACGCGGTGGTCGTAGCTCAACGACAACGGCAGCATCAGCTTCGGTGCGAAGTCCTTGCCGTTCCAGACCGGCTGCATCGCCGACTTGGACACGCCCAGGATCGCCACTTCCGGTGCATTGATGATCGGCGTGAACGCGGTGCCGCCAATGCCACCGAGCGAGCTGATCGAGAAGCAGCCGCCGCTCATGTCGGCCGGGCCCAGCTTGCCGTCGCGTGCCTTCTTGGCCAGCTCGCCACTTTCCTGCGCGATCTGCAGCACGCCCTTCTTGTCGACGTCGCGGATCACCGGCACGACCAAGCCGTTCGGGGTGTCAGCGGCAAAGCCGATGTTGATGTACTTCTTCAGCGTGAGGTTTTCGCCGGCCGCGTCGAGCGAGGCGTTGAACTCGGGGAACTTCTTCAGCGCCGCGGCACTGGCCTTGATGAGGAAGGCGAGCATGGTCAGCTTGATGCCGGCCTTTTCGTTTTCCTTGTTCAGCGCCACGCGCAGGGCTTCCAGGTCGGTGATGTCGGCCGATTCGAACTGGGTGACGTGCGGGATCATGGCCCAGTTGCGCGCCAGGTTCGCACCGGAAATCTTCTTGATGCGCGACAGCGGCTGGGTTTCGGTTTCGCCGAACTTGCTGAAGTCCACCTTCGGCCAGGCCAGCAGGTTCAGGCCGTTGCCACCACCGCCCGGTGCGGCACCGGCTGCGGCAGGCGCGCCGCCGCTGAGTGCGGCCTTGACGAAGCGCTGCACGTCTTCACGGGTGATCCGGCCGCCTTTCTCGCTGCCCTTGATCTGGTTCAGATCCACGCCCAGCTCGCGCGCGAACACGCGCACCACCGGGCTGGCATACGGCACCTTGGACGGCAGCACGCTGTCGGCATCGAAGGTCACCGGCGGGCTGCTCGGGGTGCCGGGCGCTGCCTGGGCCGGCTGCGATGCCGCGGTGGACCGTGCCGACTGCACCTGCGCGATCTCGCGCTGGGCCAGCTTGTCCGGCTCGGCCGGGACGGCCACCGGCTCGACCTTGCCGGCGGTTTCAGCGGTGTCGGTGGTGGGCTTGGCCGGGGACTGCGCCGCACCGGCGCCGCCATCGCTGGCAGCGATGATCGCCACCAGATCGCCCTGCGACAGGCTGTCGCCGACCTTGACCTTGAGCTCCTTGATCACGCCGGCCACAGACGAGGGCACTTCCATCGTGGCCTTGTCCGATTCCAGCGTGACCAGGCTCTGGTCCTTGGCGACGGTGTCGCCCACCGCCACCAGCACTTCGATCACCGGCACGCCGCTGTAGTCGCCGATGTCCGGCACACGGGCCTCGACCTGACCGCCGTCGGACGATGCGGCAGGCGCGGCCGGCTCGGCCTTGGCAGCCTGCGCAGGTGCGGCAGCAGGTGCAGCCTTGGCGGGCGCAGCGGCAGGCGCTGGCGCCGCAGCCGTCTCGGCACCGGCATCGGCATCGGCTACTTCGATCAGCGCGACCAGCGCGCCCTGCGACAGGCTGTCACCGACCTTGACCTTGATCTCCTTGACCACGCCGGCCACCGACGAGGGGACTTCCATCGTGGCCTTGTCCGATTCCAGCGTGACCAGGCTCTGGTCCTTGCTGACCGTATCGCCGACCGACACCAGCACTTCGATCACCGGGACATCGCTGTAGTCACCGATATCGGGGACAAGTGCTTCCTTGATTTCGGCCATACGGGAACTCCGGCAACAGAATGGGGAAACCCCTATTGTGGCCGGCCGGGAGCCGCAGCGCCAACCATTGCCGCGGAAAAAATCGCACGCGTGGCGGGATGCAGCGTCCGCGCAGGGGCTGCACGCTTACTTGGCAGGGCGTCGATCCACCTGCAACAGCTGCAACGGCGCGCCTGACGGCAGACGATACGCCAGCGCATTGTCCAATGCGTCCAGCGCCTCCATCCGCGTGCACAACTGCTGCGCACGCGGCCGCAGCGCGCGCGCCTGCGGCTCGACCAGCCGCTCGATGCGCTGCTCCAGGCCGTCGAGCGAGCGCAGCTGCGCGCCGTTGCCGGTCATCGCCGCCTGCACGGTGCTGGCCACTACATCGCCGATCAGTTGCGGCAGCATCTCCGCCACCAGCGTGCCGATTTCATCGTCGATATCCACCGGCGTCAGCTGGCTTTTGCCGAAGCTCTGCTTCAGGCGCAGGTCGACCTTGTCGCGCACGCTGGCCAGCTGCGTCCGGGTGGCCGACGGATCCCGGCTGAAGCCGGCCGCCACTTCGCCGAGCGCGGTAATGGCGATATCGGCCGCCTCGCGCCCGACCTCCTGCGCCAGCGGCACCACGGCGCGGGTCTGCTGTTCGAACTGGACCAGACGGTTGCGATCGTCGTCGCTCAACGTCACCCAGCGGTCGTCGACGAACAGCGCGCCCTTGCGCATGACCAGCCGCTGCGGCGTGCCGCTGTCGCGGATGAGGATCAGGCTGCGCGGATTGAGCGTGAGGTCGTAGTCCGTGTTGACCTCGCAGTGCAGCTCATCGGCACTGGCCACACCACTAGCCGCGGCCAGGCAGGCAGCCAGTGCAATGGCGAACGTGGTCCGGTACGTGATTGCCATCCAGCTTCTCCCTTATGTGCTGTGGCCGATGATGCGCAGCGCGCTACCGCCGCGCGTGTGCCTAAGGCAGGCATGACTTCTGGCGGCGGGATGGTGCTGCATGCGCGCGCCGCAACGCGCTGAGAACGTCCGCGCGCGCGATATGCCACGCCTTCCAGCTAGCGCAGCGCATCGCGCACGGGCTGCCACGCCGCGCACAAACGCGGCAGCGACCACGCAGCATTGGCCGGGCTGGTCGAGGGCACGGCCTGCACCGGTAGGCGCGTCAGCGGCGGCGACAACGCCGGTTGCACGTGGCGGCGCCACGCCTGCGCGGCGGCACTGCCGTTGCACACCACAAGGCGCAGCTGCGGCAGCGTGGCCAACCGCTCGGGCAGCGGATTCACCACGATGCTGCCCGGCACGATCGCCGCATCCAGGCTGCCGCGGCGTGCGCATTCGCCGATTACATCCCAGAGCCCGACGCCGCGCTCGGCCAGTTGCTGCAGGCGTGCGTCATACGGCGCGTCTGCATCGATGCCGAGCAATTGCTGCATCACCGGCCAGAAGCGATTGCGTGGATGTGCATAGTAGGCATGCGCATGCAATGAAGCGCTGCCGGGCATCGATCCCAGCACCAGTACACGGCAATCCGCCGCAATTTCTGCGGGCAATCCACGCAACAGCGGTGTTTGCATCGTCACGGCGAACGCATCTGCGTGAATGCACTTTCAGCATTGAATCCAGCAATCACGGTCTTCTCGGGAAAGTTCCTGAACAAACGAAATTTTAGCGAGCCGCAGGTGGGCGTGGATTCAGATTTTCAGGAATAGCTTTGGCGCGGCCCACTCCAAGGGCCTAACAATAAGACGAGGAGACCCTCATGCGTTCCATTTCCATCCTGAGCCTGGCTGCTGTATCCGCACTTGCGATTGCACCGTCCGCGTTCGCGCAGGAGGCCACCTACACCGGTGACACCTCTTCGACCGCCATGTCCAGCAGCAGCGACACCGCATCCGGCAAGCATTGGGCCGTGGTCGGCGGCGTTGCGCTGATCAAGCCGAAGAACGACCCGGCTCCTGGCCTGGACGTCGACGGTGGCCCGGCGCCGACCCTGAGCGCCAGCTACTACATCAATGACAACTGGGCCGTCGAACTGTGGGGCGCAGCCGACAAGTTCAACCACCGCGTCAACGCCGATGGCGTGGGCAAGGTGGGCACTGTCGAGCAGCAGCCGATCGCGATCAGCGGCCAGTACCACTTCGGCCAGGCCGACAACGTGTTCCGTCCGTTCGTGGGCGTGGGCTACTACGAGTCGAACTTCAGCAACGAGAAGATCGACGCAGCCTCCACCACCGGTCAGCACGTGGGCGTGGATACCGCCAAGGGCGTGATCGGCACCGTGGGCGTGGACATGAACATCAACTCCACCTGGTTCGCACGCGCCGACGCCCGTTACATGCGTTCGCGTCCCGAACTGCGTGTGGGTGGTGCCGGTACCGGCAGCGAGCTGGAACTGGATCCGTGGACCGTCGGCTTCGGCGTCGGCGCTCGTTTCTAAGCGCAACGTCCAGTCAACACGCGCAAGCAACACGCGTGCGTATGAAAAAACGGGCCTTCGGGCCCGTTTTTTTGCGTTCACGGATGCTGCGATCGCGCCATGCGATTCAGCGCCAATAGACGCTGCCACGCAGGCGGGCGCTGCGCCAGCGCCGCCACAGCAAGGTGGCATACGCCAACGCGTAACCCAGCAACACACCGGCCGCGCCCAGCAGGCTGGCGTGGCTGAGCCAGCCTTCCACCGGCCATGGCACGCCGTGCCAGGTACTGCGCCAGCCCTGCACCAGGCCGGCAACGATTCGCACCAGGACCAAGCCGGTCAGCGCGAGCACCAGCCACAGGTTGGGCCGGTAGAACAGGCCCTGCGTGGTGCGTTCGAAGCGGGTCAGGCGCAGCGCCACCACTCCCAACACCAGCCCGCAGGCCCAGCCAAACGCGGCATGGCTGATCGCCCCCGGCCAGAACGCCGCGGCAATCAGCGTGAACACCACGAACAGCACGCTGGAGACCGCCGCCGACACCAGGTTGATCAGCAACAGCCAGCCGCGTGCCTGCCGGCGAGCGGTGCCGACGCGGAAGCGCTGCAGCAACGACAGCGGGAACAGCACCGCGAACACCGCCAGGGCGATGATCACGGCTAAGGGAATGGCAAGCAGGAGGGGCATCAGGAGAGTATCGGTAGCGCAGTATGAGGAAGGGCGTCGGTTGGTTTGCGAACCGGCAGGTGCAATGAAAACCGATGTGGAGTGTGGTGCGTGTCGACATGCGCGTGCGGCAGCTCAGTCCCAGATGGCGCAGCCACTGCGGGGCTGCGCCGATCAGCGTGCCGATCGATGCATCCATTGCAGAAAGTTCTGGCAGTGGTTTTGCAGAGCATCTGGACAGTGACGCTGTTGCAGGGCTTGCCCGCCCACCACCGCAGCGCACGCCGCACGTACATCCCTGCAGGCTCCTTGACGGCATCCATGCCGCCAAAGGTGACGCAACGGTGGGGCAAGGCCAGTCGCAATGGTCGTGCGCACACCTTCAAGCAACGAACATGCTGCGTTTGGCGCTCAGCAACCGGTTGCCAGGCGATGGCTGCTATCTGCGGCGCTGCCGCGCAAGGCTGCGGACGCGATGCTGCCAATCGCCATCGCGCGCCCTGCCCGCACGTGCGGTTACGGCGCGCGCATCACCTGACTTCAGAACGCCGGCAGCACCGCGCCCTTGTACTTCTGCTCGATGAAAGCCTTCACTTCCGGGCTGGTCAGTGCCTTGGCGAGCTTCTGCACGCGCGGATCGTCCTTGTTGTCGGCGCGTGCGACCAGGAAGTTCACGTACGGCGAGTCCTTGCTTTCGATCGCCAGAGCATCGCGGGTGGGATTGAGCCCGGCGTCGAGCGCGTAATTGGTGTTGATCAGGGCCAGATCCACCTGGTCCAGCACGCGCGGCAGCATCGCCGAATCGAGCTCGCGGAATTTCAGCTGCTTGGGGTTGTCCACGATGTCGCGCTGCGACGACAACGCGTTGCTGGGATCCTTGAGTTTGATCACGCCGGCCTTGTCGAGCAGGATCAGCGCGCGGCTGTTGTTGCTCGGGTCGTTGGGAATGACCACGTCCGCGCCGCTGGGCAGGTCGGCCAGCGACTTGAAGCGCCGCGAGTACGCGCCGAACGGTTCGATATGCACGCCCACCACGGTCACCAGCTGGCTCTTGCGGTCGCGGTTGTAGGCGTCCAGGTAGGGCTCGGTCTGGAAGTAGTTGACGTCGATCTGCTTCTGCACGACCTGGTCATTGGGCTGCACATAGTCGTTGAACACGCGCACGTCCAGCTTCACGCCGTCCTTGGCCAGCAGCGGTTCGACCACTTCCAGGATTTCGGCATGCGGGACCGCCGTGGCGGCCACGGTGAGGGTGTCACCGCCGCTGCTGCCACCGCCGCCGCAGGACGCCAGCGCTAGCGTGGCGGCAGCCAGAAGGGAACGAAACGCAAATGTGCTCATGTAGGGATCCGTGGGAGGAGGAGGACCGCGGCGCCGCCGCAGACGACAAACCTAGCAGACCGCCCGCGCCGGGGCGATGCAGGCGCGGGCCTGCCGGACTGCGGCAGCGCACGCGCCCACTGGCTGCGGTGGCGCACCCTGCCCCGTGCGGGCCAGCGATGGCCGCCGACGGCATCGGCCGCCGCCCGCAGGCCACGTGCTTCAACGGCGGCTGTAACGCGCCACCAGGCGGTCGCCGAGCATCTGCAGCAACTGCACCAGCACCAGCAATGCGATGACGGTGATCAGCGCGACATCCGAATGCGAGCGCAGATAGCCTTCGCGGTAGGCCACATCACCCAGGCCGCCGGAGCCGATTGCACCGCCCATGGCGGTGAAGCCGATCAGCGCGATGGTGGTGACGGTGGCGCCAGCGATCAGGCCGGGCCGCGCTTCGGGCAGCAGCACGCGCCAGACAAGTTGCCGGGTGGTCGCGCCCATTGCCTGGCTGGCCTCGATGATGCCGCGGTCCACTTCGCGCAGGGCGGTTTCCACCAGCCGCGCATAGAACGGCGCGGCGCCCACCACCAACGGCAGGATCGCGCCGCGCACGCCCAACGAGGTGCCCATCAGCATCAGCGTGAGCGGGATCATCGCGATCATCAGGATGATGAAGGGCACCGAGCGCAGCAGGTTGATCACTGCGGCCAGCGCGCCGTACAGCACCGGCCGGCGGCGCAGTTGCGGCGCCCCGCACAGGAACAGCGCCACGCCCAGCGGCAGCCCGATCAGCAAGGTCAACGGCAGCGCGCCGGCCAGCATCAGCAAGGTGTCCAGCGTGGCCTGGCCGATGTCGCCCCACTTGGCGGCATCGAGATTCCGAAAAAAGCCGGGCGCGGCGGCGATGGGCAGCAGGTTCATACGCGCAGGTCCTCGACATGCACACCGGCGGCCACGAACCCGGCACGCGCCGCGTTCTGGTCACCACCGGTCAGGGCAACGGTGAGCTGCCCATAGGGAGTGTCCTTGATGCGGTCCACGCGCCCGGACAGGATGTTGTAGTCCACACCGGTCTCGCGGGCGATGCGGCCCAGGACCGGCTCGTAGGTGCCGTTGCCCAGGAAGGTCAGCCGCACGATGCGCCCGCCCACCGCTTCGAAATCGCGGTGCAGCTCGGCTTCGTCCACATGCTCGGCTTCGGACACGAAGCGGCGCGTGGTGGGGTGCTGCGGATGCAGGAACACCTCCGTCACCGGGCCGGTTTCGACCAGCTTGCCGGCGTCCAGCACCGCAACCCGGTCGCAGACGCGGCGGATCACCTCCATCTCGTGGGTGATCAGCACGATGGTCAGGCCCAGCTCGCGGTTGATCTGCGCCAGCAGCTGCAGCACCGAGGACGTGGTCTGCGGGTCCAGTGCGCTGGTGGCTTCGTCGCACAACAGGATCTGCGGGCGGGTGGCCAGCGCCCGCGCAATACCCACGCGCTGCTTCTGCCCACCCGACAGCTGCGCCGGGTACTTGGTGGCGTGCTGCTCCAGGCCGACCCGCGCCAGCAGTTCGGCCACGCGCGCATCGATCTCTGCGCGCGGCGTGCCGGCCAGCTCCAGCGGGAACGCCACGTTGCCGGCTACCGTGCGCGAAGACAGCAGGTTGAAGTGCTGGAAGATCATCCCGACCCGGCGCCGCAGCGCGCGCAGGCCGGTGCTGTCCAGCGCGGTGACGTCTTCGTCGCCAATCAACAGGCGCCCGCCGGTGGGCTCTTCCAGCCGGTTGATCAGCCGGATCAGCGTGGACTTGCCGGCGCCGGAATGGCCGATGATGCCGAACACCTCACCGGGGCCGATCCGCAGGTCGAGCGGATGCAGCGCCACGATCTGGCGACCGTCGACGGTGTAGGACTTGTGCAGGCGCTGGAACTGGATCACCGCGCGGGACCGATTGGGGGGTCGTGAAGCCTACCAGTCAATGTTTACGGGCGTCATTCCATTCGGTTCTAAGTTGGGAATTGGGAATTGGGAATTGGGAATTGGGAATTGGGAATTGGGAATTGGGAATTGGGAATCGCAAGAGCCAAGGGCAACTGCGCTGGCCTCTGCGATTCCCCATTCCCCATTTACGGCCTATCCAACGGCGGCGGCCTGTCGGCCTGCCGGATCCGCTCCCGGCGCAACAAATACAGGCCGCTGGCGACGATGATGCCGGCGCCGGTCCAGGTCCACGCGTCGGGCAGGGTCTGCCACAGCAGCCAGTCCCAGCCGATCACCCAGACCAGCCCGGTGTATTCGAGCGGGGCGATCATCGAGGCCTCGCCCCGCATGAAGGCCTGGGTCAGCGCCACCTGCCCCAACGCCCCGGCCAGGCCCATGCCGGCGATCAGCCAGGCGTGCTCGGCGCGCAACGGCACCCAATCCGGGACGGCCAGCAGGCCGGCGCCGATCGCCATGAACAGCAGGAACCACACCACCATCGCCTGCGGGGTGTCGGTACGGGTCAACAAGCTCACGGTGATCGCGGCGATGGCATAGGCGGTGGCCGCCAGCAGCACCATCAGGCCCGGCAAGGAGATCAGCCCGTTCACGCCCGGCCGCAGCACCACGATCACCCCCACCAGGCCGATGGCAATGGCCGTCCAGCGCCGCGGCCCGACGTGTTCGCCCAGCAGCGGCACCGATAGCGCGGCCACCAGCAACGGCGCGACGAAATACAGCGTGTAGGCGGTGGACAGCGGCATGCGCTTCAGCCCGTAGACGAAGCAGCCGATCATCACCATGCCCAGCACCCCGCGCAGCAGATGCAGGCCCCAGCGCACCGGGATGATGGCGCGCGGCCCGGCGGTGGCGAACACCCACACCAGCACGAACGGCAACGACGCCGCGCCACGCAACAAGGTCACCTGCAAGGGCGGGTAGCTGGCCGACAACAGCTTCATGCCGGCATCCATCAGCGAAAAACACGCCACTGCCGCCACCATCCAGGCGATGGCAGGCAACGGGGAACGGGGAGCGGGCGCGGTCAAAGACATGCGGCATTATCGCCGGGGCAGACGGTGGTTCGCGACCGCCGCGGTGCATGCAGCGCCTGCGCTGCCCGGCGTTGCGCAGCGGTCTGGGTGGGCGTAATCGCGTGCAGGCGCGCGCGGGCTGCATCGTCGATGTACGTCCTTGGCATTCGCACACACGCCCATCCCTGCCAGCCGCGACCGGCGCAGGCGCCAACGCTGCCCCTGTCATCGCATGCGGGTGGGTCTTAAACTGGCTGCCGATCTTTTGAAGAGGAATTGCCATGCCGTCCTTCGACGTGATTTCCGAAGTCGACAAGCACGAACTGACCAATGCGGTGGATCAGGCCAACCGCGAGCTGGACACCCGCTTCGACTTCAAGGGCGTGGAAGCCAAGTTCGAGCTCGAAGATGGCAAGGTGATCAACCAGTCCGCGCCCAGCGATTTCCAGGTCAAGCAGATGACTGACATCCTGCGCGCGCGCCTGCTGGCCCGTGGCATCGATGTGCGCTGCCTGGAGTTTGGCGATGTGGAGACCAACCTGGCCGGTGCGCGGCAGAAGGTCACCGTCAAGCAGGGCATCGAGCAGAAGCAGGCCAAGCAGCTGGTGGCCAAGTTGAAGGAAGCCAAGCTCAAGGTCGAAGCGCAGATCAACGGCGACAAGCTGCGCGTCACCGGCAAGAAGCGCGACGACCTGCAGGACGCGATCGCAGTGTTGAAGAAGGCCGACTTCGAGCTGCCGCTGCAGTTCGACAACTTCCGCGATTGATGCGGGGTTGAGTGCCTGACTGACGCATCGATGGTGAGTGGGCGGCTGGCGCGCCATGGCCGTCGCCCGCTCCGCTGGCAGCAGCAGAGCGAACCGTCATCCGCGCCCCCAGCGCGTGCCCAAAGCCCGATCGCATACACTGGCGCGCCATCACGCTGCTGCCGCCACGATGACCTCCACACCCGACCCCACCGATCCCCTGATCGCCACCCGCCAGTGGATCGAGCGCGCGGTGATCGGCCTGAACCTGTGCCCGTTCGCCAAGGCGGTCTACGTCAAGGAACAGGTGCGGCTGGTACTCAGCGATGCGAGCACGCCCGAAGCGCTGCTGGAACAGCTGGCCGAGGAACTGCTGCTGCTGCGCGACACGCCGGCCGAGCAGATCGACACCACGCTGATCGTGCACCCGGACGTGCTCACCGATTTCCTGGACTACAACGACTTCCTCGACAACGCCGACGCGGCGGTGGAGGCGCTGGATTTGCAGGGCGTGCTGCAGGTGGCCAGTTTTCATCCGGACTATCAGTTTGCCGGCGCCGCAGCCGATGACGTGGCCAACTTCACCAACCGCTCGCCCTTCCCCACCCTGCACCTGTTGCGCGAAGACAGCGTGGAACGCGCGGTGGCCGCCTTCCCGGACCCGGATGTGATCGTGGAGCGCAATATCGAAACGCTCGAACGCCTCGGCCGCGATGGCTGGGAGCGGGTGTTGCACGGCACCGCGCACTGAGGCACCGCGCATTGCCACGTCGCCTGCATGCGGGCGGCGTAGGCTTCACGTCCGCGTGCTGACACGCGCAAATCACGCCTGGTCACAGCTGCGCGCTCGCAGGGCCAGATCGCCACGCGCTGCAGCTCACCGCGCCGGCGTGACGAACACCGGGTTGGAATAGAACCACAGATCCTGCCAGGGATCTTCGCCGGCGCCATCCGGCTGCGGAACGGGTGCGTCCGTGTTGCTGCCGCGCACGCGCACGAAGCCACCACCGGCCAACTCCGGCAGGTCCACCTGCGCGCTCAGCCAACCGTCCTGCGACAGCAACGCCGCACGCGCAATGCGATGCACCTGCATGCGCACACCGCCGCCACGCTGCGCGCCACCGGTGATGACCTCCAGCTGCGCCACCTGCGGGCGCTGGCCGTGGCGGTTCGGCTGCTGCGGTTCGTGCATGCGCACGCGCACTTGCAGCGTCGCACCTGCTACAGCCTGCAGCGTGCCGCCCATCCCGGCGTGCGCGCGAACACCGCCATCGGCCGCAACCGACTCCACATGCAACTCCAGTGCATCGATCAGATCGCCGGTCACCGCAAAACTCTGCCCGGCCCGCAACGCGCGCAGGATGTCGGCCGGATCGCGGTGCGCCCACACATAGGTCTTGCTGTATTCGCCCGGGTCGAATTCCGCACCGCCATCACGCCAGTTGCGGTGCGAATCTGAGGTCGCGGTGATCCAGAAATGACGGCCTTCGGCCAGCAAGCTGTCCCACACGCCGCCCACCTGTGCGGTCATCTGGTCGAAGCCACCCAACGTCGGCGCGCCGGCATTGCGATACAGCCCACGATGCGCGGTGTCGGCCTGGTGCCCGGGTGCGCCTTCCATGCCGATCACCACCTGCGGCGCGGCGTCCTGCCATGCACGCAACTCCGCCGGAGTGACCTTGCCCCAGACCCCGGGCGCTGTTGCTGTGCGCGAAGGATGGTTGACGATCAGCAGCGGCTGCGGCTGCATCGCCTGCATGGCGTGCAGCGCTGCCAGCATCGCCGGCTCGGTATCGCGGAGGCTGCCGTCCAGCAGTTCGGCGCGGTTGTAGTCGCGCTCCAGCCGCTCCAGCTGCGCTTGCTCGTCGGCACCCGGTGCGATGATCAGCGACGCATGCTCGGCCGCCGGCACATCGAATTCCATCCCGTGGAACTGGATCAGCGCCGGCACCGCGCGCCTGGCCTGCTGCAGCGCTGGCCAGGCCTGGGTGCGGGTCACCCGCGAATGGCCAGGGCCGCCGTGATCGGTATGCACCATCCACGCAAGCCCGTTGGCGGCGGCCTGCTGCGCATTGCGGCTGCGCGTGTACGGTGAATCACCGCCGCGGATCGGCGTGGGCGGCGTCGTGGACCGGTCCCAGGTCACGCTCCACTCGCTATGCACATGATGGTCGCCGGCCAGCCACTGGCGTGGCGCGGCGTCCTGGTCGGTGGCAGCAGGCGGCGCGGTATCAACCTCTAACTGCGCCGCCGGCGCCGCGCTGCTCAGCAACAGGCACACGGCCGCTGCGAGGGTCTGCAGCGTGCGCATCAGAAGTTCGCCCGCAGGCCGAGCGAGTAGGTGCGCCCGTAGTCGGTATAGCCGGAGAACAGGTGGTCGCCGACATACATGTGCTGCACCTCACCGGTCAGGTTGATGGCATTGGCGAACACGGCCAGCGCCGGGGTGATCTGCCAGGAAATATTGCCGTCCAGCGTGCCGTAGGCGCGGGTGTTGTTGGTGGCGATATCGGCGGTGCCCACCGAGTTGACGATGTCGTCGCGCCAGCTGTAACTCAGCCGCACCGACAGCGGCCCCTTCTCGTAGAAACCGACCAGGTTGTAGCTGTTCTTGGCCACACCTTCCAACGCATCCTGGAAGGTGGTGTCTCCGTCCACGTAGTTGGCTTCGCTGTCGGTCCAGGTGTAGTTGGCCTGCATGCCCAGGCCATCGAACGGTGCCGGCAAGCCGGTGAAGACCTGCTGCCAGGCCAGCTCCACGCCCTGTACCTTGGCTTTGCCACCGTTGACCTTGGACGAGAGCAGATAGCGGCGGCCCTGGTAGTCCAGGTTGGAGAATTGGGTCTGCACGAACCGGCTGATGTCCTTGTAGAACACGCCGGCCACCAGCGCCGACGACGGCGAGGTGTACCACTCGAAGGTGAGGTCGTACTGCAGTGCCTCGAACGGCTCCAGGTTCGGGTTGCCGCCGCTGGCGGTGAGCACTTCGCCGCTGGAGTTGAAGGTGAGCTTGGAAGACAGATCGGTGAGATCCGGACGGGTGATCACCTTGGCCGCGGCGCCGCGCAGCACCATGGTCGGGCGCAGGTCGTAGGCCACGTTCAAGGATGGCAGCACATCGTTGTAGCTGCGCTCGAACACCACCGGTTGTGCGGCGCCGTCTAGATTGGCGTGGCCTTCGGTGCGTTGTTGGGTATGCACGCCGCGGACACCGACATTGCCGCGCACATCGCGCCCGCCCAGTGGCGTGGAGAATTCCAGCATCGCATACGCCGAGCTGATGTCTTCGAGCACGCGGTAGGAATTTTGCAAGTCTTCGCTGGTGGGGCTATTGGCCAGATCCGCCGCAGTCGGCCAGTCACCCCAGAACGGCGCTTCGCGCGGTGCCAGCCACTGCCGCGGCAGCTGCCCGTTGCCACCGTCCAGCATGTCGCTCACCGGCAATGAGGGGTAGAAATAGCTGGCATCAAAGCGCCGGCCGGCGATGCTGTTGTTGACCAGGTCGGTGCGGTCATAGCGGCGCTCGCGGGTGCGGTATTTGGCGCCCAGCTTGAGCGCACTGAACACGCCGCCTTCCAGCATGCGGTCGGCATCGAATTGCAATGCGCGCTCGTGGTCCACCGCGTCGATGATGCGCCACTCCAGCCGGCGGCCCGGCGTCTGCGCCGGATCGGTCGGGTCATAGCCATCGGTGAAGGACCACTGCGGCAGATTGTTGCCGGAGGCGGTGGGGAACACCACGCGCTGATCGACGGTGGTGCCGGTGCGCAGACGGGTGCGGCGGATCGGTGCATCGTTCCAGCTGTGCGCACGCGACACGAAGCCGGTGCCCTGCAGCTTCCATGCATCGCCCTGCCAGGCACCGCTGAAACGCACGCTGCGGTTTTCGTCGGTCATGCCGGAGGTTTCGCGCGAGAGCTGCACCTGGCCGTTCTGGTAATCGAACGCGGTGACCGCATTGCCGGCGATGCTGAGATTGCGCATGTTGCGCGGCTCCCAGCCGGTGCCGATCGCGAACTCGTCGTAGTCCACCTGCTGGCGCGCGTAGAACAGGTCAAGGTTGAATTCCAGGGACTCGCTGGGCGCGAACTGGATCGAGCTGGCCACGCCGATCCGCTTGCGCTGCTCCAGTTCCAGTGTCGGGCGGATGGCCGAGGGCGCGTAGATGGCGCCGGTATCGGCAATGCCATCGCCGTTGCCGTCGATGCCATCGGCGTAGTGCTCCCAGTAGGTCTCGTTGACGCGGTCCTGGCGCAGGCTGCGCTCGGCGTAGGCGGCGGCGAACAGCACACCCAGGGTCTTGTCGGCATTGACCCAGTTGTATAGGCCGGACACGCGCGGGTCGTTCTCGTCGGCCAGCTGCGGGTGGCTGAGTTCGGCCGACAGATGCGCCTCTGCATTACCCAATTGCAGCGGGCGAAAGGTCTTGACGTTGACCACGCCGCCGATGGCGCCTTCATCCAGCGCGGCGGTCGGGCTCTTGATCACTTCCAGGCCCGAGACCAGTTCGGCCGGCAAGGTGTCGAAGCGGAACTGGCGGCCGGTCTGCCCGGAATTGCGCACATTCTCGTTCACCGCCATGGTCTGCCCATTGAGCGTGGTGACCTGAAAATTCGGCCCCAGGCCGCGCACGCGCACATACACGCCTTCGCCGCGATCACGTTCGATCGTCACACCCGGCAGGCGTTGCAGTGCTTCGGCCACGTTCTGCGCAGGCAACTTGCCGATGTCTTCGGCTTCGATCGAATCGATCACGCTGGGCGCATAGCGTTTGTCATTGAGCGCGCGCTCCAGGCTGGACGCGTAGCTGCCCAGCACCTGCACGCGATCCAGCTCGGTGGTCTGCGTGGACGCAGCGCCGGCCTGTTGTGCCTGCACGGTGGCGGAGGTGAGCGCGGCAGTGACGGCGAGCATCAGCACGGCATGGCGAGGACGACGCGCAAGATGCACGGGAGCAAAGGTCATGAGGTTTTCCGATGGGGGAGGAGCCGGACCGCTCCCTGGCGGCCATGTCGGCGCGCGCCATGAAAAGAAATTCGTATGAAATGCTGATGACATGCGCGAGGTGTGCAAAGCGGCCACAAGCGCACCGCATCTTGCTGTGGCGCTGACATCGCAACGGTTACAGTGGAATTCCCGTTCGCTGACGCAATCGCACGCCATGGCTCTGGTTCCCGCTGTTTCCGCCTGGAATCCCGCTCCGTTGCAGGACCGCGTGGTGATCATCACCGGCGGTGCGCAAGGCATTGGCCGCGGCATTGCGCAGGCCGTGCTCGGTGCCGGCGGCAGCGTGGTGATTGGCGATCTGGATGCCGATGCGGGCAAGGCCTGCCTGCAGGACTGGGCACTGCCGCGCCGCAGCGCCTTCGTGCGTGCCGACGCCGCGCGCGAACCACATGCCGCGCGCCTGGTCGACACCGCGCTCGAACGTTTCGGGCGACTCGACGGCCTGGTCAATAATGCCGGCGTTCCCGACCCGCATATCGCCGCGCTGGCGCAACTGGAATGGCAGGAATGGCAGCGCCGGCTCTCGAGCCTACATGGCGCGTTCCTGTGCAGCAAGCATGCCCTGCCCGCGCTCGCAAAAGCGGCCGATGGCGGCGCCATCGTCAACATCGCCTCCACGCGCGCCTGGCAATCCGAACCCCATAGCGAAGCGTATGCCGCCGCCAAAGGTGGCCTGGTGGCGATGACGCATGCGCTGGCGCTGAGCGAAGGCCCGCAGGTGCGCGTCAACAGCATCAGCCCCGGCTGGATCACCACCGATGCCTGGCGTGCACCGGCGCGCCGACGCGCACCCAAGCTCTCGCGGCGCGATCATGCCCAGCATCCGGTTGGCCGCGTCGGCACGCCGGAGGACATCGCGCAATTGGCGGTATATCTGCTGGCCCCGCAGCTGTCGGGCTTTGTGACCGGGCAGGACTTCATTGTCGACGGCGGCATGTCGCGCAAGATGCAGTACGTCTGAGGCGGCATCGTCTGTGCGGCGAGTTTTATCTAGACACAGGTTGGTTGCGTATCCGCTGCAGCGCACGCAGCGGTGACTAGGCATTGCGAATCAACCAATCGCTGCGACATATCACCACCTGCACTAGAGCAAACATCGCGCGCGCAACTACGCAGCGATGACGAACGTTGAGGCCATGGCGCGATTGCCACCACCCGTACCATCTCAGGCCAGCCGCGCTTCCAGCAACGTTTGCGCATCCATCAACGAGGCAACGATGCGATGGCCGAGCGCACGCACCTCGGCATCGGGCGCGAGCAGGTCCGGCACCTGGATCGGGGCCATGCCCGCAGCGAGTGCAGCACGCACGCCGGTGGGTGAATCTTCCAGCACCAGGCACTGCGCAGGGTTCACGCCCAGCGTGCGCGCGGCCAGCAGGTAGATATCCGGCGCCGGCTTGGGGTGCGCGACATCGCTGGCGGTGCACACCGCATCGAAACGCCACAACAGATCGGAGGCAGCCAGCTTGCGCAACGCGAGCGGGCGCTGGGTGGAGGTGGCCACCGCACGCGGCATGCCGTGCGCGCCGAGGAACTCCAGCAGCGCAATGATGCCGGGTCGATGCGCAATGCCCGCGCTGACCGCGGCGTCGTACAAGCCTTGGCAGCGCGCCAGCACGTGCTCCATGGCCGTGGTGCCGATGCGCTCGCCAAGCAGGCGCCGGCACGCGGCATCACCGGTGCCGACCATGCGCAACCAGAATGCGGGCTCGATCTGCAGCCCATGCTCGTCGGCGGCCTGTGCCAGGCAGGCGGTAATGGCGCGCTCGCTGTCGAGCATCAGGCCATCCATGTCGAAGATCACCGCTTGCGGCCAGAACGGCAGCGGCGTGGTGGCGCTCATGCGGCGTCACCGCGCCCGAACAACACGTCCAGATCCTCCGGCCCCACCGTGCGCCATTGCCCGGCGTCCAGTCCGTCCAGCGACAGCCCGCCGATGCGGCTGCGGTGCAGCGCCACCACGTGGTTGCCGGCCGCGGCGAACATGCGGCGCACCTGGTGGTAGCGGCCTTCATGCAGGGTCAGCCGCGCCTGACGTGCGCCCAGCACCTCCAGCTCGGCCGGCAGCAGCGGCTTGGTTTCGCCTTCCAGCAGCAGCGTCCCGCTGGCGAACAAGGCTGCCTCATCGCCGCGCAGGTCCTCGGCCAAGGTAACGTCGTAGACCTTGTCCAACGCGGATTTGGGCGAAATGATCCGGTGCAGCAGCGCGCCGTCGTCGGTCATCAGCAACATGCCGCTTGTCTCGCGGTCCAGCCGCCCCACCGGCGCCAGCACCGGCGCACGCAGGCGAAAGCGCGGTGGCAGCAGCTCATAGATGAGCCGGCCGGTGTCCTTGGTCGAGCAGGTGTAGCCGCTGGGTTTGTGCAGCAGCACGCTGAAGCCGGGCGGCGGATCCAGTGGCTCGCCATCGATGCGGATCGCGGCGTGGTCCACCTGATCGTCGGCGTACAACACCTCGCCGGCCGCATCGGTGATGGCGCCCTGCCGGAACAGCTGCGTCACCTGCTTGCGGCTGCCATAGCCGAGATTGGCAATGTGCTTGACCAGCTTCATGCGCGCGCTCCTCGCCCGCGCACGGCGGCGATAAGCTTGAAGCCATCGCGCTCGGCCGCCACGCGGACCTGGCCGAAGCTGTCGTTGAGCACCTGCTCATAGGGCAGATGTCGGTTGGCCACCAGCAACAGTTGCCCGCCCGGGCGCAACGCCTGCGCGGCCACCGCGATGAAGCGTTGCCCGATGTCCGGCCGGTCGGCGCGCGAGGGCGTGTGGAACGGCGGGTTGCTGACAATGAAGTCGTATTGCGCGACCAGCCCGGCGGTGACATCGCGCCAGTGATAGTGCAGCTGCGCCGGATGCGCGCTGCCTTGCAGGTTGCGCCGCGCCAGGTTCAGCGCACGCGCTTCGGCTTCGTAGACATCCAGTGCGGTGACCTTGGGGCACCGCGCCAGCACTTCGGCGGAGAGATAGCCGAAGCCGGCACCCAGATCGGCGCCATGGCCGGCCAGGGTGGTTGGCAGATGCTCGACCAGCAACGCCGACGCCGGGTCGATGCGGTCCCAGGCGAACACGCCCGGGCGGCTGACGAAGCGCCCGTCCAGGATCTTGCGCGGCGCATCCAGTGCCGCCCAGCGCGCCTGCAAGGCCGCATCGGTACTGCCCGGCAGCGGGCCGCTCCAGTACGTGCGGCAGTGATGCTTGGTGAGGCTGCCGGCCAGGCCGGTGAGCTGGCGCAAATCGGCCTCGCCCGAGCGCGCACCCTCGTTGTTGGATTGGCAGGCCACCACGCAGCCGCCGCGGGCGGTCAGCGCCACCGCACGCGCAAACAGGGCGCGGGCCTCTTCGCGCTGGCGGGGCGGCAGCACCAGCACCATCGCATAGCGGGTGGTGTCGGCCTCGATCTCGGTTTCCTCGCGCACCTGCCAGCCGCTGCGCTCCAGCGCCTCGGCGAACGGGCGGAAGCTTTGTTCGCAGGTCAGCGCCTCGGCCACGGCATGCTCGCGCAGCGGCCAGCCATCGCGCGCGCGCAGGAACAGCACCGGGCCTTGTGGCCAGGACAGCACCCCTTGCGCGAACGGCAGGAACAGGGCTTGAAGCGGAGCATCGTGCGGGCCAGCCATCGGATCATCGGGTCAGGAACAGGCCCCCATTGTAAGGGACCGGTGCGGGCTGCCTGCCGCGCTCGTTGCGGCGCCTATACGGGGCATTGATGCGCACGCAACATCCACCGACCTAGGCTGCAGCTAAGCCCACACCGGAGATACGCAATGCGAGCCCTGTTCGTAGGTGGAGTTGTAGACAACAGCGAGATGGACCTGGACGACACCCCGCCACCGATGCATTACCCGGAAAACACCGGCGCCGGGCGGCCCCGCTACCGGCTGCATCAGGTCGGTGAACGCGACGACGGCAGCGTGGCCTACGCCGTGTATGGCGCGCCGGAAATGGCCGATGAGGAAGTCGCCCGGATCAGCGAAGAACGCGACTACGCTCGCCGCTTCAATGCCTCTCCGGAAGCACCGCGCTAGCGGCCCACCGCACGCGCATCAGAAAACCGGGCACTGCCCGGTTTTTTTGTGCCGCGCCAGCCTCAGCGCGTTTTTGGTGTCACCCGCCAGATCACGTTGCCCACATCATCCGCCACCAGCAGCGCGCCGCTATTGTCCGGCGTCACCCCGACCGGCCGGCCCTGGGCATTGCCTTCGGCATCCAGGAAGCCATCCAGCACCGTAATCGGGTTACCGGCGGGTTTGCCGTTGGCAAACGGCACGAAGATGACCTTGTAGCCGCTGGGCGGGTCGCGATTCCACGAGCCGTGCTGGCCGATGAAGGCGCCCTGGCGGAAACGCTGTGGCAACAAACTACCGCTGGCAAAACTCAGCCCCAGCGAGGCAGTGTGCGGGCCCAGCGCATAATCCGGCTTGATCGCCTTGGCCACCAGCTCGGCATTTTGCGGCAGCACGCGTTCGTCCACGTGCTGCCCGTAGTAGCTGTACGGCCAGCCGTAGAAGCCGCCATCGCGCACCGAGGTGAGGTAATCGGGCACCAGATCGCTGCCGATTTCATCGCGCTCGTTGACCACCACCCATAAGGATTGACTCTGCGGCTCCCAGGCGGTGCCGACCGGGTTGCGCAGGCCGCTGGCGAACACGCGGCTGCTGCCGGTGGCCGGGTCGATCTCCAGGATGGCGGCGCGATTGAGCTCGGCCTCCATGCCGTTCTCTGCCACGTTGCTGTTTGAACCCACGCCCACATACAGCTTGCTGCCATCGGCGCTGGCCAGCAGCGACTTGGTCCAGTGATGGTTGAGGCCGCCCGGCAGATTGGCCACGAAGGTCGGCTTGGCGGTGATGTGGGTGTCACCGGGCGCGTACGGAAAACTCACCAGCGCATCGGCATTGGCGACGTAGAAACGATCGCCCACCAGCGCCATGCCGAACGGCGAAAACAGGCCGCTGATGAACTGCGTGCGCACTTCTGCCACACCGTCGCCATCGGCATCGCGCAGCAAGGTGATGCGGTTGGCGCTGGGCACCACCGCGCCGGCTTTCTTCATCATCGCGCCCTGCACTTTCTTGCGCAGGCCACCGCCGCCGGCATCGTCGGGCTTGGGCGGTTCGGCGGTTTCGGCCACCAGCACGTCGCCATTGGGCAGCACATACACCCAGCGCGGGTGATCCAGATCACGCGCGAACGCATTGACCTGCAAATCATCGGCGGCAATCGGTTTGGCGTTGGCGGCCCAGCGCTTGACCGGCGCCACCTTGACGGTGGGGATCAGCCGTTTCACCGGTTCGGGCAATTGCGGATTCGGCCCGGTGCCCTGTGCGATCTCAAGCGTGGCGGTATCGCCGCAGGCGGCGAGTACGGCGGCGGTCAGCAGCGGCAGCGGCCAACGGGCGAGCTTCAAGACGGGAGCATTCATTGCGGGCGGAATCCTGAACAGTTGCGACAGTCGGGCATGATGCCGGTGACGCGCCTGCGAGAAGTAAACACCCTGTAAAGGCCGCCTGTCAGGGCATGACTTGCGGGTCGGCGCCCAGCGGCATCGGATGCACCGCCACGATGCGATCCATCCAGATCCATTGCGGCTCCTGCGAGGCATCCAGATGGTCGATGCGCAGCTGGCCATTGCTGCCTTCGCGTTCCTGTTCGTCGCGATAGGTCTGGATGGTGGGACGCACCGCCACGGTGCCGGCAATCATGCTGCCGTCGTCCAGCTCGATGCGCACGCGTTCCTGCCCGTCGAGCAGCTTCACCCAATGCTCCAGCGTGGCGATCTGCGCCTGTTCGGTATAGACATGGGGGGCGTATTTGGGCATCGCGCGATCTCCGAAAGGGGAGCCCGCACGCTAGGCCATCGGCCGTGAACGACGCAGCAAACACACCGAGTGGCCTGGTCGCCGAAATGCGATGCGATGCGGCAACCCCGCCGCATCGCATCGCATCACGCGCACTGCATCATTCGGCCGGTTCGCGCGCGGCGCGCACCGCGGTCACCAACTGCGCCACGCTATACGGCTTGGCCAGATGTTCCTGAAAGCCGGAGGCCAGCGCGCGCTGGCGATCGTCGTCGCGTGCCAACGCAGTGACCGCCACCGCCGGCAATGCGGTCGCATCCAGGCCCATGTTTTCGCGCACGGTGCGGATCAGCCCGTAGCCGTCCATGCCCGGCATGCCGATGTCGGTGAGCATCAGATCGAAGCGCGCATAGCCGCGGTGGTCGATCAGGGCCAACGCATCGGTGGCGCTGCCGGCGGTCACCACTTCGGCGCCCTGCTCTTCCAGCAGGCGGCGCAGATAGTCGAGCATGTCCGGCTGGTCTTCCACCGCCAGCAAGCGCAGGCCGTTGAGCGCACGCGCTTCCACGATCTGTTCGGACATCAGCCGCCGCCGCAGTTCACGCCGCGGCCGCTTGGCCTGGTCGGGCTGATGCTCGGGCAGGCGCACGGTGAAGGTGGCCCCCTTGCCGCGCCCGCCGCTGGTGGCACCGACCTGGCCGCCGTGCATTTCCACCAGCTGCTGCACGATGGCCAGGCCCAGGCCCAGGCCGCCGTGCTGGCGGGTGGTGGTGGCGTCGGCCTGGCGGAACCGGCCGAACAGATGCGGCAGGAATTCCGAAGCGATGCCGTCGCCGGAATCGCGCACCGAAACGATGAAGTGGCCGTCGTCGTGCTCCACGGTCACATCGATGCGGCCGTGCGCGGGCGTGAACTTGATCGCGTTGGACAACAGATTCCAGAACACCTGCTGCAGCCGCGTGGCATCGCCCAGCACCAGACACGGCGTGGGCGGCACATGCAGCTGCAGGACCTGATCCTTACCCTCGGCCACCGGCTCCTGCGCGCCCAGGGCTTCGCGCACCTGCTCGGCCAGATCCAGCGATTCCACTTCCAGCTGCACCTTGCCCAGCAGCATGCTGCTGAGGTCGAGCATGTCGGAGATCAGGCGCTTTTGCGCGCGGGCGCTGCTGGCGATGACCGACAGGCCCTTGTAGTTCGGGTGGCCCTCTTCGACCCGCTGCAACAGCAGCTCGCTCCAGCCCAGGATGGTGGTGAGCGGCGTGCGCAACTCGTGCGACAAGGTGGCCAGGAACTCGTCCTTGAGCCGCGCCATGCTTTCGGCCTCGTTGCGGGCACTGCGCTCGGATTCGAGCAGTTGCTCACGCGCCAGGGCGATTTCGCGCTGTTCGGTCACGTCCGGGCTGCTGCCCGCCAGGCCAATGAAACGGCCGTCAGCCGAATAACGCGGAGTGGCGGTCATCTCGATCCAACGCCACTGGCCGTCGTGCCGGCGCGCACGCACCAGCGCGTGCAGGCCACGCTGTTCTTCCAGCGAGGCCGCCAGTTCAAACTGGAACACCGGCACGTCTTCCGGATGCAGCAGTTCGCTCCAGGCCGACACGGTGCCGCTGGAAATATCCACGCCGAAAAATTCGCCATAGGCGCTATTGACGAAACGCACCACGCCTTGCGCATCGAGCACCCAGACCGGCATCGGCAGGCCGTCGGCCAGCGCGCTGAAGCGCGCCTCGCTCTCAGCCAACTCGCGCTCCACGCGCTTGCGCTCGGTGATGTCCATGAACAGCACGGCCACCCGCTTGAGCTCCGGCGGCCCCACCCGAAACGCGTCCACCGAGTACCAGCGGTTCAGCGCCTTGGCCTGCATTTCAAAGTGGATGCGGTTGCCGGTTAGCGCCACATGCCCGTAGCGGTCGAACCATTCCTGCTCATGATCGGCGCGCAGGCTGCGCATCGAGACATTGGCGACCTCGGACAGGCCGGTGTAGCGCTGGAATGCCTCGTTGGTGACACGGAAGATGTAATCGGTGGGCCGGTTGCCTTCAAACACCATGTCGATGATGCAGAAACCAGCGTCCACGTTGTCGAAGATTTCGCGGTACATGCCCGAATCCAGCGTCGGCTCTGCGACGGGCGCCGATGCGGCGACGATCGATTCGGGGCTGAGGGCTGAAGTGCTCAAATCAGGGTCCACGGGTGATGCCAGGGCGGATGACGAGCGGATGAAACCATGTCCGATGTCGTCGGCGGGTGCACACCGCGCTCGCACGCCGCAGGATCGCCCAGCCTGCCGCCCTGCTACCAGAGCAGTGCGGCCACCGCCACGATGCCTGCGCTCAGCAGCATGATGCCGGCCACCAACCCGCGAAATGCCCATTCACCTTCGCGCCGCAGTTGCTCGTCCACCCAGCGCTGCGCCTCTTCGCGCCACAGGCCCGAACGCGCGTAGTCGGCGTCCAGCAGCAGCAGGCGCACCCGCGACAGACCGAGCCGGGCGCATTCGTCGCGGCATTGCTGGCTGAAGCTGTCGTCCGCATCGGCGACATGCGCCCCTTGCGGCAGGATGAGTTCCAGATCAGGACTGGACATAACGCGGCCGCTCCTGGTCGAGTTCGCGCTCCAGCGCCATGCGTGCGAGCTGGGTGTAATTGGCGCGCGGGCCCTGGCCGCGGCCGGTCAGCATTCCCTGGTAGTCCAGGCCCTGCCAGACGCGCCCGGTCCACTCCACGCAATCCTCGGCGATGACCAGCATCAGCGAGTAGCGGTACTCCGCGCCGGTGGCCGAGGTGTAGGCGTACACGGGTGGAAACTGCACGGCCACATCAACCTGGCGCGCCAGCGCGGCCAGATGCTCGCGCAGTGCTTCGCGGGCGTCGGCACCCGGTTCCAACGGCATGCTGCGGGTGGCCATGTCCAGGTCGAGATCGCTCTGCAGGGCCACGAAGGCGGCAGCGCCGGTGGCCGGATTGTGGCCATGCTGCTTTGCCCAATCGATGAACTGCAGTCGCACGTCCGACGGCATGTGTGCCGGCGCCGAGGAGGCTGATTTTGTGCGGGGGTAGGTGTCCATGGCAGCGATCTTCCGGGCTGGGCCGTGAAGCGGAAGCGCAGGCGTGGTGAACCCCCCGTCAGCACCGCGGCCACCTGCATTAACCGGGCGGCAACGCGATGCGAGCCCCAGGCGCAGCGTGCGTTGCGGGGCGTGCAGGGCGGCCCCACACTGATCCTGTGCCCGGCGTTGCCGGCCATCTCTTCTGGAGGCTTTCCATGAAACGTTTGCTTGTGTCCAGCGCGAGCCTGCTGCTCGCCGGCCTGCTTGCCAGCACCGGGGCCACCGCCGGGGTGCGCAACGTGACCGATCCGGATGCCCCGCGCGCCCTGTCCAACGATGGCCCGGTGCAGGTGCGCTGGACCGACCCGGCGCAGTTCTCCGATATCCGCTACAGCGGCAACCGCTGGGAAGCGCAGCGTGGCGATTGGGTGACCCAGCTGGCCACCTATTTCCAGCGCAGCGCCGAGCGGCAGCTGCCGGACGGCCAACGCCTCAGCGTGACCATCACCGATATCCGCCGCGCCGGCCAGTACGAGCCATGGCATGGCCCACGCATGCAGGACGTGCGCGTGGTCAAGGACATCTACCCGCCGCGCATGAGCTTCGAATACACGTTGACCGATGCCAGTGGCGCGGTGATCGACCAGGGCGAACGCAAGCTGGTGGATTCGGCGTTCCTGATGAGCGGCCCGCGCGTGAACGACACCGACCCGCTGCGCTTTGAAAAAGCGATGATCGACGACTGGGTGCGCAAGCAGTTCCGCGGCGATCGTGATCGAAATACCGCGCAGCGCTGATGCAGCACGCGCAAAGCGCGACACGCACGCCATGCTGGAACAGACAACGGCGCCTCAGGGCGCCGTTGTTGCGTTCGTGTTGATCTGGGCATCCACTGCGCCACGCCCTACAGCTCAAGCCTGCGAAGCAGTGTTGTTAGCGCGCAGCGGCGTTACGCGTGTGCAGGGGTGCTGTAGTGACGCGGAACGCGCTTGAGTCCACACAGCAGCTGGTATGCACTGACATTGCACTGCGCGGCCAACGTGCTCACCTGCGGCGCGTCGCCCCACAGCTGCACGGGCGTTCCCACATCGGCGTGCGGATGCTCGGTGAGATCCACGGTGAGCATGTCCATCGACACACGGCCGATCAGCGGGCACACCTTGCCATCCACCAGCACCGGCGTGCCGTTGGGCGCGAACTGCGGGTAGCCGTCGGCATAGCCCATCGCCACCACGCCCACGCGCGTGGGCCGTTCGGCAACGAAGCGCGCGCCATAGCCAACCGGCTCGCCGGCCGGCAGGTCGCGCACGCTGATGATGCGCGAGCGCACCGTCATCACCGGGCGCAGTTGCGCGGTGAGCTCGCTCGGCTGCGGGAACGGGTTGGCGCCGTACAGCATCAGCCCCGGGCGTGACCAATCGTTGCGCAGCGCTGGCCAGCCGAGCAGGCCGGGCGAATTGCGCAGGCTGGTTTCCGCGCGCATGCCGCCGCAGGTCAGCGCGAACGCCACGGCCTGTTCGTCGGTGCGGCTGCACTCCAGCTCGTCGGCCTGTGCCAGATGCGTCATCAGCACCAGCGAGTCGATCTGCGGCAAGCCGCGCAAATGCAGCCATGCGGCGCGAAAATCTTCCGGCGACAGGCCGAGCCGATGCATGCCGCTGTCCAGCTTCAACCACACCCGCAAAGGGCGCGGGCTGCGGAACTCGGCCAGCGCGCGCACCTGCCAGGGCGTGGCGACCACCGTCCATAGATCGTGTTCGGCAATCAGCGCCAGCTCGTCATGCTCGAAAAAACCTTCCAGCAGCAGGATCGGCGCGCGCACGCCGGCCTGGCGCAGCTCCAGCGCTTCTTCGATGCAGGCCACCGCAAAGCCGTCGGCCTCCGGTTCCAGCGCCTGCGCACAGCGCACCGCGCCGTGGCCGTAGGCGTCGGCCTTGACCACTGCCAGTGCCTTGCCGCCACCCAGTTGCCGGGCCAGGCGGTAGTTGTGACGCAACGCGTCCAGGTCGATCAACGCTTGTGCAGGACGCACTACGCGGCCTCCCGGTGCGGGCGCGTGCTGCGCGTGGACAGATAACGGAACACGTCCAGGCCTTCGGTATCGATCTCGGGCGTGCGGCCCTGCATCAGGTCGGCCAGGTAGCGGCCGGAGCCGCAGGCCATGGTCCAGCCCAGCGTGCCGTGGCCGGTGTTGAGGAACAGGTTGGCGTACGGCGTGGCGCCCACCACCGGGGTGCCGTCCGGCGTGGCCGGGCGCAGGCCGGTCCAGAACTCGGCCTGGGCCAGATCGCCGGCACCGGGGAACAGGTCGTTGACCACCATTTCCAGAGTGGCGCGGCGGCGCGGATTCAACGACAGGTCGAAGCCGGCCACCTCGGCCATGCCCCCGACGCGGATGCGCTCATCGAAGCGGGTCAGCGCGATCTTGTAGCTCTCGTCCAGCACCGTGGAGGTCGGCGCGCGTTGCGCGTCCACGATCGGGATGGTCAGCGAATAGCCCTTGAGCGGGTACACCGGCAGATGCAGGCCCAGCGACAGCAGCAGATCGGCCGAGTAGCTGCCCAGTGCCAGCACATAGCGGTCAGCGGTGACCAGGCGGCCGTCGATCTGCACGCCGGTGATTTCGCCGCCGGCATGCTCCAGGCGCTCGATCTGCTGCCCATAGCGGAATTGCACGCCGGCCTGCGTGGCTAGGTCGGCCAGGCGCTGGGTGAACAGCCGGCAGTCGCCGGTCTGGTCTTCGGGCAGGTGCAGCGCGCCGGCCATCTGCGCGCCACCGCCGGCCAGGCCGGGCTCGTACTGGGCGATCTGCGCCGGGGATAGCAGCTCGTAGGGCACGCCGTACTGCGCCAGCACCTCGATGTCCTGCGCGGCCGCGTCCAGCTGTTGCTGGGTGCGGAACAGCTGCGTGGTGCCGAGCTGGCGGCCTTCGAATTCCAGCCCGGTGCTGGCACGCAGTTCATTGAGGCAGTCACGGCTGTAATCGGACAAACGCACCATGCGCGCCTTGTTCACCGCGTAGCGTTCGGCGGTGCAGTTGCGCAGCATCTGGCTGAGCCAGGCCAGCTGGCGCAGGTCGCGGGTGGGGCGGATCGACAGTGGGGCATGCTGTTCGAACAGCCACTTCACCGCCTTGCCCGGCACGCCGGGGGCGGCCCACGGCGAGGTGTAGCCGAAGGAGAGCTGGCCGGCGTTGGCGTAGCTGGTTTCCAGCCCGGAAGCCGGTTGCCGGTCCACCACGGTGACCTCGCAGCCGGACTGCGCCAGATACCAGGCGGTGGTGGTGCCGATGACGCCGCTACCGAGAATGAGCACCCGCATGTCGTTCTCCTCAAAGAGAGCATTCCCCCAGAACCAGGTGCCGAGGGAGACGTTTAGACGCAGTATATTGCGAGCCAGGCAGTGCTATTTCTGGAATCAGCACCGCTTCGCAGCGAAACTTCCTGTCAAATCCGCCTGGACACAGACCCCATGGCCACCCGCGCGCGTGAGCTGGACAAGATCGACCGCAAGATCCTGCGCATCCTGCAGCAGGAGGGCCGGATTTCCTTTACCGAACTGGGCGAACGGGTGGGTTTGTCCACTACGCCCTGCACCGAGCGCGTGCGCCGGCTGGAGCGCGACGGCGCCATCACCGGCTATTACGCGCGCTTGGATCCGCACTACCTCAAGGCCAGCCTGCTGGTGTTCGTGGAGATCAGCCTGGCCTACAAATCCGGCGACATCTTCGAAGAATTCCGCCGCGCCGCGCTCAAGCTGCCCAACGTGCTGGAGTGCCATCTGGTCTCGGGGGATTTCGATTATTTGCTCAAGGCCCGCATCAGCGAGATGGCCTCGTACCGCAAGTTGCTAGGCAGCACCTTGCTGACCCTGCCGCACGTGCGCGAATCCAAGAGCTATATCGTAATGGAAGAGGTGAAGGAGACGCTGGCGTTGCCGATTGAGGGGTAGGAATGGAAGTCGGGAATCGGGATTGGGGAATCGGGATTCGCGGTTGACCGTGACCGGTCCGGTTAGCGGGTTAGCGGGTTAGCGGGTTAGCGGGTTAGCGGCCGAGTTGCGCAGATGCCCCGCGGGGTCGCAATGCTTGACGGGATGGTGTGACTAAGGGCTTCTGGCCGACTGATGGCGAAGTGGAACTACCGGCGTAGTCGAAGCTGGCGGACGTTGGTCGGTTGCCGCAAACCTGCCGAGACTGCCTTCCACCTGCCGAATCGCCATTGAGTTTTGCGCAGCTTTGCGCAAGTTCGCCGCTAAACAAGTTCGCCGCTAAAAGCACTGCGAGCTGCGAACTGCATGGCCACACCGCCGCCGCGTGCTTCAGCACGCGGCGGCCCGCACAGCGCTCTCAGCGCACCACGCGCATGCCGTCGCCGGCTGGTAATGCGTCGTAGTAGCGGCCGGTCTTGGTGTCCAGCACGCGGTTGGGGCCGGCCGGCTGCATGCCTTGCAGCAAACGCCCGTTGCGGTCGTAGACCATCGGCGTGCTGGCCGGCACCTGGCTGCCGGCCGGGGCCACCGGCGTCTGTGCCGGTCCGCGGGTCGGGATGGTCGGGGCGTTGGGGCGCTGGCCCAACTGCGACGGCACCGGCGTCATCGTGGGGGTTGGCTGTACCGGGCGCGGCGGCGCGACCGTGGGCTGCACCGGCGTGGGCGTGGTGATGGGCTGCAGGGTGTTGGACGAGCGCGTGGTGGTGGCCGACTGCGCCAGTACCGTGCCGGCGGCAGCCAGCAGGCCACACAGCACCAGGCCGCGCGCTGAGGAAGAGATCGTCATGTCGGGCACCACGTTGCATGAGAGATAGGCAATCAATGGGGCCGCCGGCGCGCGGCGGCAATGCACGGACCCCGCCGGGCCCTGAACGCTTCGGCGACGTCGGCGCCATGCGAAAACGCAGCGCTCCTCCACGCAGGATCCCCGGGCATCGGTACCGACGCGGGCGCACAGCATTCATTGCGCTCCTCCAGTGACGACCATCGCGCCGGTCGGCTTCGCCCCAGCGGTTGAACCTAGCGCGCACTGCCCACATCACAGGGGCAGGCGCCGGCACCCCGCCAGCGAGCGCATGCGAGAGCCCCATGAGCCAGTTCGACCTCACCCCGCCCTCCCCCGCCCAGCGCGATGCCCTGATTGCCGGGCTCAGCGACGAGGAGCAGCGCGTGCTGTTGCACCACGGCACCGAGGCCCCGTTCTGCGGTGTGTTCCTGGACAACAAGCTCGACGGGGTCTACACCTGCCGCCTGTGCGGGCTGCCGCTGTTCCGTTCCAATGCCAAGTTCGATTCCGGCACCGGTTGGCCCAGCTTCTTTGCGCCCTACGACCCGGCGCATGTGCGCGAGATCCGCGATACCAGCTACGGCATGGTCCGCACCGAAATCGTCTGCGCGCGCTGCGACAGCCACCTGGGCCACGTGTTTCCCGACGGTCCGCCGCCCACCGGCGAGCGCCACTGCCTCAATTCGGTCTCCTTGGCGTTCACCAAAGACGGCCAGCCGCTGCCCAATCCGCTGCAGCGCGCAGGCGCCGAGACCCAACCGGCCTGATGCGCGCGGCGGCGCACCGGTCCTGACAGTCCTGCAGCGTCAACCGGCGCTGCGGCAGCCTGATTCGACAGGAGGCGTCACATGCACCCGGTTTCCCCGCTACGCCTGGCCAGCCTGCTCGCCCTGGCCCTGACAAGCTGCAACGGCAACGATCGCCCGCCTGCCGCAGCCGACTCACCAGCGGCCCGCAGCACGCCGGCCATCACCGACGCCAGCGTCGGCGGCCCGCCGCCCCGCCCGGCGGGCGTATCCCCAACCGCGCCAACTCTCGCTCCATCGGCCACTGCGCAGTGGCGCTGCGGCGAGCAGATGGTGGGTGTGCATACGGATGCGGCGACCCAGGCCGTGCAGCTGAACGTGAACGGCCGCACCCTACTGCTCACGCATGCCGACGCCCCGACTGGCGCCCGCTACGCGGACATCCACGGCAACGCCTTCTGGGCGCACGCGGGCGAGGCAACGCTAACGTTGGCGGGCGGCGAGGCCGTCAAATGCACGCAGGCGGACGCGAGTGGCGTGGGCTGATGCAGGGGCTGATGCGTTCAGTCGCAGCGCACATCTTCACGTCACGCGCTTCAAGAATCCGCCGCCCGGGCCGAAACAAACAGCAACCCTAGCTTGCTCCCGGCTGCGCCATGCTCATCATCATCGGCTTCATCGTCGTCATCGTCAGTGTCCTGGGCGGCTATGTGCTGTCGCACGGAAAGCTGGGCGCGTTGTGGCAACCGTACGAGCTGATGATCATCGGTGGCGCGGCACTGGGCGCGTTCCTGGTGAGCACGCCAGGCAAGATCGTCAAGGAAACGTTGACCGGCGTCATGGGCGTGTTCAAGGGCCCGCAGTACAAGTCCGACGACTACAAGGACACCCTGAGCCTGATCTACGAGTTGTTGAACAAGGCCCGCCGCGACGGCTTCATGGCCCTGGAAGACCATGTCGAAAAGCCGCAGGACAGCACCATCTTCGGCACCTATCCCAAGGTGCTGGCCGATCACCATCTGCTGGACTTCATCACCGACTGCCTGCGCCTGATGATCGGCAGCAACATCGAGCCGCACGAGCTGGAGCCGCTGCTCGAGCTGGAACTGGAAAAGCATCACCACGAAGCCCTGGCACCGGCGCATGCGCTGAGCAAGGTGTCCGATGGCCTGCCCGGCTTCGGCATCGTGGCGGCCGTGCTCGGCATCGTGATCACCATGGGCTCGATTGGCGGGCCGATCGAAGAGATCGGCCACCACGTCGGCGCCGCGCTGGTCGGCACCTTCCTTGGCATCCTGCTGGCGTATGGCTTCGTGTCGCCGTTGTCGGCGGCGATGGAAGCGCGTGCCGAGCAGGACGGGCGCATCTATGAAGCGGTCAAGACCGCGCTGCTGGCCTGCCTGCGTGGCTACAACCCGAAGATTGCGCTGGAATTCGCGCGCAAGACCCTGCCCTCCAACGTGCGCCCGAGCTTCGGTGATTTCGAAACGCACCTGAAGACGATCAAGTAGGACGCGGTCATGGCCGAGGGCAAATCCACCGTCATCATCCGACGGGTCAAGAAGGTCCAGGGCGGCGGCCACCATGGCGGCGCCTGGAAGGTGGCGTTCGCCGACTTTGTGACCGCGATGATGGCCTTCTTCCTGGTGCTGTGGCTGATGGCGGCCACCACCAAGGAACAGCGCGCGGCGATCTCCGAATATTTCCGCAATCCCAGCCCGCTGTCCGGCAAATCGCCGGCGCCCTCGCCCGGCATGAACGGGCCCGGCGGCGCCAGCACCTCGATGATCAAGCTCGGCGGCACCGCCGACATGGCCAAGGGGCAGAAGGACGAAATGGGCCGCAAGCGCGACAACGCCGCCGATACCGACGTGGATAGCCGCGCCAAGGACAAGAAGCGCCTGGAAGCGCTCATGCAGGACCTGAAGGAAGCCATCGACAAGAGCCAGGCGCTGGAGCCGTTCAAGGACCAGCTGCTGCTCGACCTCACGCCCGATGGCCTGCGTATCCAGATCGTGGACAAGCAGAACCGCCCGATGTTCGACATCGGCCGCGACCAGCTCAAGCCGTACACGGTGGACATCCTGCGCGAGCTCTCCAGCTTCATCAATCAGGTGCCCAACCACATCAGCATCACCGGCCACACCGACACCACCGCCTACAGCAGCGATGCCGGTTACACCAACTGGGAACTCAGCGCCGACCGCGCCAACGCCGCCCGCCGCGCGCTGGTGGGCGGTGGCATGGCCGATGCCAAGGTGACCCGCGTGGTGGGGCTGTCCTCGTCGGTGCTGTTCGACAAGACCAACCCGCAGAACCCGATCAACCGCCGCATCAGCATCGTGGTGATGACCCAGGACGCCGAGCAGGCGGCCCTGGCCGGCAGTGACCAGGGCGTGGCACTGGGCAAGCCCATTCCCGATGCCGACACCCATGTGCCGGACCTGAGCGGCGCTGCCGCCACCGGGACCGCCACGGTGGGCACACCTGCAGCGGCCGGAAGCAGCACAATGGCACCTGCACCGGCCGCTGCCGGCACCGCAACGCCGGTGCCTGCGCCTGCTGCGGCCGGCACCAAGCCAGCGCCGCCGCGGGTGTCGTCCAGCGCGCAGGTGGCCTCGGCGGCCGCGCTCGCCAAGGCAGCCGAAGCGGCCATCGCCGCGCCACGGGTGGCCACCAGCGAGTCGGCACAGCCGAACTGACGCGCCAGGCGTCGCTGGCGGGTGGGCTTTCGCACCGCCTGGCGCGCTGATCGGGAGCGTCCCCGCGCGGACCACAGGGCCCGTCCGAGCCGTGGCGCGCACAAGCGCCTAGAATGGCCGGCCATTTCCAGCGTCGAGAACACCATGTCCCGCAATTCCAAGGCCAAGCGCGACAAGCGCAAGAAGCAGCAACCCAAGCGCCCGATCGTCCGTCTGGGCCAGGCGCCCCAGGTCACCAACCACGCCGTGCTGCAGGATGCCGACGGCCGCGTCGTCGCCGCGATCGGTTTGCAGGGCGGCAGCGAGTGGATGCTGTCGATCGGCGGCCAGACCATGGGCAGCGCCGACAACCCGGTCCCGATGCTGGCCATGCTCAAGCACCTGGCCAACCTGCAGGAGAAGGAAGGCAAGACCATCTCGCTGGAATATTCGACCCAGCTGCAGCAGATGATCGACGACCTGGCCGCCGAAGAAGGCAAGACCGCCGAGGAATACCTGACCACGCTGGTGTCCGAGTTCGAAAACGCCGACGGCGATGACGCTGGCGAAGGCGAAGGCGAAGAAGGCGAAGAAGGCGAAGACGACAGCGACAGCGACAGCGATGCAGTGGCAGCCGATGCGGATGACGCCGCTGATGCGGCCGATGCGGACGCCGATGCCACGGACGCCGATGCTGACGACAGCGCGGCCGAAACCGCGCAGGACGACGCCGACGCCACCGACGGCGCTAAGAAAAAGAAGAGCAAGAAGGCCTGAGGCCAGCCGGTGGCCGTCTACGTCGACGATGCCGTGCACCTGTGGCGCGACCAGCGCTGGGCGCACCTGCTCGGCGATACCTTGGACGAGCTGCATGCAATGGCGGCGCGGCTGGGCATTCCCCGCCGCGCCTTCCAGAACAAACTCAGCGGCGCGCACTACGACGTGCCCGCCCCGCTACGCACCGAGGCGATCGCCCTCGGCGCCATCGCCATCTCCCGCCATACCGACCGCGCCCTGCTCAAGGCGCTGATCGCCAATGCGCGCGCGCAGGCCCGGGGGGAGGTGCCTTGAGGAGGCGGGGATTGGGGAGTTGGGAATCGGGAATCGTAAAAGCGGTGGCTGCGGCCTGATTGGTAACTGCGCCTGATCGGTGGGTGTCGCCAGTTGCATGCCCGAGTACCAGACCGCAATGACGTCACGCTTGTGTAGGAGCGCGCTTGCGCGCGATGAGGCGTTACCGGGAGAGCTTCATCGCGCGCAAGCGCGCTCCTACGCGGCAGGTCTTCCGGCCTGATGCCTTCGACTGCAAGGCTTGCCCACGCACGCACGCGCGTCGGAGCAGAACCATCCAGACCGCAATGACATCACGCTTGTGTAGGAGCGCGCTTGCGCGCGATGGGGCGTTACCGGGAGAGCTTCATCGCGCGCGAGCGCGCTCCTACGAAACAGGCCTTCCGGCCTGGATGCGTTCGACTGCAAGGCTTGCCCTCGCACGCACGCGCATCGGGGCAGCAACCATCCAGACCGCAGCGACATCACGCTTGTGTAGGAGCGCGCTTGCGCGCGATGAGGCGTTATCGGGAGAGCTTCATCGCGCGCGAGCGCGCTCCTACGCGGCGGTTGGTGGCGGTCTTCGTGGATGCTCGGCATGCTCGCCACATCACCCAACTAGCCCCCAAGGCTTAGCGCCGCTGCACAGCCTGCATGACCCAGTGCCAGGCCACGCTTCCACTCGCTGCCACAGCGCGTATTCCTAAGCGCCCCACACTGCAACAGCCCCCGGGGACCGCTCCTGCGAATCCCCATTCCCGATTCCCGAATCCCGGCCCTCAGAACGCCTCATTCCCCAGCCGCACTTCCACATCCATCAACGAGGTCAGTGCCAGCATCGCGTCGTCGTCACGGCTGAGTGCGATCCAGCCGGCGTAGGCGTCGCCGCCGGTGTTCCAGTTCCACAGCGAATACCCGTGCTCGCGCAGGCGGTCGAAGGCCACCGCCATCAGGTCGGGCACGCCCAGGCCGTTGGCGAAGTCTTCGTCATCCAGGTCGCCGCCCCAGTCGATGCGCAGGTTCCAGCGCGAACTAAGCTCGTCGATGGCAGCGATGAACGAATCGGTGTCCTTCCAGTCGACGTAAAACCCCGAGCGCCAATCGATGGCGTCCTTCAGCGCCCACAGCCAGGCATCGTCTTCGTCGTCCGCCTCGGCCTGCGCCTCACGCCAGGCGTCGAACTGGCCCAGCGCGGTTTCTTCGTCGCCGGGATTGATCAGCACCAGCAGGTTCCAGACCCGCCCAGGATGATCGTCGACGTCATCGGCCTCCTCCAGATCGGCGGGCAGGCCGTCGTCGTCTTCGTAATCGGCGCTGTTGTCGGGCATGGCGGGGGTCTCACAGAAAGATTCAGCGTGAAGTGTGCCGCCTGACGCGCGCCATGCAAACCGTTACGCCGCCCGCGGCCGCCTGCAGGGGGCTGGTCATCGCCGCGCAGGCCCGTATCCTGTGCGGCCGAAGACGGTCATCCCGGTCGTCATGACGCCCTTTCCCATGAGCGATACCCCTCCCGATCATCTGGCCATCGATGCACGCAGCCCGTTTCACGATTCCGACGCCCTGAGCCGCGGTGTTGGCGTGCGCTTCAACGGCATCGAGCGCGACAACGTCGAGGAGTATTCGATCAGCGAAGGCTGGATCAAGGTACAGGCCGGCAAGGCGCGCGATCGCCGCGGCAATCCGATGACCATGAAGGTCAAGGGCGAGGTGGTGGCCTATTACCTGGACACCAAGAGCGACGCCAAGCCTGCTGCCGAGTAAGCGCGGCTGACAACACCACGTCACGCCAGGCGACGACAGGCCAGCTGATCCGCGCACTAGGTGCAGGGGCTCACCCGCCCACCATCGCGGGACATGCTGTCCGTACGTCCATGTCAGCGCTACACGGCATCCATGCCGCGTCAGGTCCCGCGACGGTTAGCGGGCGAGGACCAGTCGAGTTGGTCGGTATGCATGGCTTTCAACGAAGCAACCAGCAGACGTTCTGGTGCGGTGCCCTCGCCGCTTGCGGGACCGTGTGGCGGCATGGATGCCGCCACCGAGCCCCCAGGACGGGTTCACGGCGTGTCCCGCGAGCGGTGAGGGCACCGCGCCCTCGACCCACTCAGCGTTTGATCTGCGCTTCCGACGCGTTTGACCTGAACTTCCGTCGGCATCCAATGGTCGGTGTGCATGGCTTTCAACGAAGCAACCAACAGACGTTGGTGCGGTGCCCTCGCCGCTTGCGGGACCGTGTGGCGGCATGGATGCCGCCACCGAGCCCCCAGGGACGGGTTCACGGCGTGTCCCGTAAGTGGCGAGGGCACCGCGCCCTCGACCCACTCAGCGTTTGATCCGGACTTGCGACGTTTGACCTGGACTTCCGACGGCATCCACCAAAATGCGGCCGACAAAACCACTGCACTCACGCCTCACACCTTGAGCCGATACCCACTGCGGAAGATCGCCGCCACCACGCCCAGGCACACCAGCAGGAACAGGAAGGTCATGCCGGTACTCACCGCGATGTGCACGTCTGCCTTGCCGTAGAAGCTCCAGCGGAACCCGCTGATCAGGTAGACCACCGGGTTGAACAAGGTGACCTTCTGCCAGATCGGCGGCAGCATGTTGATCGAGTAGAAGCTGCCGCCCAGGAAGGTCAGCGGCGTCACCACCATCAACGGGATCACCTGCAATTTTTCGAAGCCGTCGGCCCAGATGCCGATGATGAAACCGAACAGGCTGAAGGTCAGCGCGGTGAGCACCAGAAAGCCCAGCATCCACACCGGGTGCGCGATTTCGTAAGGCACGAACAGCCGCGCAGTCAGCAGGATCAGCAAGCCCAGCATCACCGACTTGGTCGCTGCCGCGCCCACATAGCCGATCACGATCTCCCACCATGCCACCGGTGCGGACAGCACCTCGTAGATGGTGCCGGCCCAGCGCGGCATGTAGATGCCGAACGAGGCGTTGGAGATGCTTTCGTTGAGCAGCGACAGCATCACCAGGCCGGGGATGATGAAGGCGCCGTAGCTGATGCCGTCGATAGCGTCCATGCGCGACCCGATCGCCGCGCCGAACACCACGAAGTACAACGAGGTCGACAACACCGGCGAGGCAATCGACTGGGTGAGCGTGCGGAACGCGCGCGCCATTTCGAAGCGGTAGATTGCGCCGATCGCATGCAGGTTCATGCGCGCACCTCCGCGTTGCGTGCGCCATGCACCAGGTTGACGAAGATCTCTTCCAGCGAACTCTCGCTGGAATGCAGGTCCTTGAAATCGATGCCTTGTTCGTTGAGCCGTCGCAGCAGCGCACCGATGCCGGTCTGCTCGGCCTGGGTGTCGAAGGTGTAGATCAGGCTGCTGCCATCGGCGGACAGCTCCAGCGGCAGGTCGGCCAGCGGCGCGGGAATCACCTGCAGCGGCGCCTGCAGGCTCAAGCTGAGCTGCTTCTTGCCGAGCTTGCGCATCAGCGTGTGCTTGTCTTCCACCAGCACCAGCTCGCCGCGGTTGATGACACCGACCCGGTCGGCCATGTCTTCGGCTTCTTCGATGTAATGGGTGGTCAGGATCACCGTGGTGCCCTGCTCGCGCAGCCGCCGCACCATCTGCCACATGTCGTGGCGCAGCTCCACATCCACGCCGGCGGTGGGTTCGTCCAGGAACAGGATGCGCGGCTCGTGCGCCAGCGCCTTGGCGATCAGCACGCGCCGCTTCATGCCGCCGGACAAGGTGGAGATCTTGCTGTTGCGCTTGTCCCACAACGACAGCTGGCGCAGCACCGATTCCAGATATTGCGGGTTGGCCGGCTTGCCGAACAGGCCGCGGCTGAAGCGCACCGTGGCCCACACCGTTTCGAACGCATCGGTGGCCAGCTCCTGCGGCACCAGCCCGATGCTGGCACGCGCGGCGCGGTAGTCGCGCACGATGTCATGGCCATCGGCCAGCACGGTGCCGGTGCTCGGATTGACCAGCCCGCAGATGATGCTGATCAAGGTGGTCTTGCCGGCGCCGTTGGGGCCGAGCAATGCAAAGATCTCACCGCGCTGGATGTCCAGATCCACACGTTTGAGCGCCTGGAATCCCCCGGCGTAGGTCTTGCTGAGTCCCTGGATGGAAACGATCGGAGTCATTGGGTTCTGCACTGGAACGATCAGCGTCACAGGGTAGGCCGTGCGCCATGAAGATGGGAGGCGTAAAGATGGGATGGTGTCTCCCGACCGTTGCCAGCGCGTGCCTGTGCATAGCGAACGGGGCCGTTGGAGTGCGTTTCGCGAATGGCCGATGTGAGATGCAGGCGCACATCTGTGCGGGAGAAGTTTCACCGGGACGGCTCCATCGCGCGCGAGCGCGCTCCTACGCAGCCAGAGCCGGACCGCCGCGCTGGGTTTTACGCTTACCGATTCTTGATTCTCGATTGACCGGCATCACCGGGAGAGCCCCATCGCGCGCGAGCGCGCTCCTACGCCGCCGGAGCCGCTTTGGCCCTTACGATTCCCCACTCCCGATTCCCAATTCCCGCGCACCGCAGGCGCGCTCACGCCCGCTTCCGCGACTCGATCAGATCCAGATTGCGCACCAGCCGGCGCGACAGGTCGTCGGAGATCTCGCGGCGGCGGGCGAGTTTGAACAGTTCGTTGCGCTCGGCCACCAGCGCGGCATGGCGGAACTGGCGTAGCGCCTGTTCGAAGGCGCCCGCCTCTTCCGGGTCGGTTTCGGCCATGTCCACTGCGCCCAGCTTGCGCTGGTAGCGCTGGCTGACCTGGTTGGCGGCGGCGTTGTAGCGCTCGGCATGCGCGCTGTCTTCCACCAACCGCTGGCGCAGTTTCTCCACCGCCTCTAGTGCCGCTTGCGAGGCGGCCTTCACCGCCAGGTCTTCCTTCAGCTGCTCGTCTTCTTCCTCGGGCAACTCCAGGCCACGCAGCAGGCGCGGCAACGCCACGCTGGCCACCAGCAGCGACACCAGGATCACCGAGGCGGCCAGGAAGATCGCCAGCTGCCGGGCCGGGAACGGTGAGCCGTCTTCCAGCACCAGCGGCAGCGTGAGCACGCCGGCCAGGGTGATCGCGCCGCGCACGCCGGCCAGCGACACCGCCACCACGATCCGCCACGGCGGGCTCACATGTGCCTCGCCGCGCCGCTGCGCCTTGAAGAGGTTCCAACGCAGCGACAGGAATACCCACACAAAGCGCAGCGCCATCAGGCTGGCGCTGATGGTGGCCACGTAGACCGCCAGCCACCATGGATTGAGGTGCCCGGCCTCCTGCACGCTGCGCACCGCACCGTCCAGGATGCCCGGCAGCTGCTCGCCCAGCAGCACGAAGATGATGCCGTTGAAGGTGAACTGCACCGTGTCCCACACCGCCGAGCGCTGCAGGCGCATGTTGCCCGGCGCGTTGCCGGCCATTTCCACGTAGCTCATGGTGATGCCGGCGGCTACGGCCGCCAGGATGCCCGAGGCGTGGAAGGCTTCGGCCAGCAGGTAGGCGGCGAACGGCGTCAGCAGGTTGACCAGGATCGCCGAACCGGGTTCTTCGCCGAAGTGGCGCCAGATCCAGGCCTGGATGCGGCTCAACCCGAAGGTGGTCGCCACGCCCAGACCCAGGCCGGCCAGTGCCACCCACAGGAAGGTCAGCGATGCGGTCGCCACCGAGAAGGTGCCGGTGAGCACGGCAGCCACCGCAAACTGGAAACAGACCAGGCCGGAGGCATCGTTGAGCAGCGACTCGCCTTCCAGGATGTGCATCAGCCGCTTGGGAATCTGCACCTTGGAGGCGATCGACGACACCGCCACCGGGTCGGTCGGCGAGATGATCGCCGCCAGCGCGAACGCCACCGCCAGCGGCATCGCCGGAATCAGCCAGTGGATCAGCAGGCCCGCTCCGACCACGGTGAACACCACCAGCCCCAGCGCCAGTTCCAGGATTGCCGCCTTGTCGCGGAACAGGCCTTGTTTGGGAATGCGCCAGCCATCCAGGAACAGCAGCGGCGGCAGGAACAGCAGGAAGAACAACTCTGGTTCCAGCTCGTGTCCGGCATCGAACACACCGGAGACCACCGCGCCGAGCGCAATCTGGACCAACGGCAAGGGCAACGAGAACGGCAGGATGCGGATCAGGTAACCGCTGGCCGCGACCGCCAGCAACATGGCGAGGACGACATCAATCGAATGCATGCAAAACCCAGAAAAAAATCGGCCGCGGCGCGGCAAGGCATGTGGCACCGCAACACGGCACCGATGACGGAACATACCGCGTTTGCGCGCGGGGGTGGAACCGCCGCAGCGCAAGGCCTGCCGGCTACACTCGGCACCAGCCGATTGCGAGGACGCGCCAATGCAGTTTCTGTTGCTGGTCTATCTGGATGCCACCTTGCTGGATACGCTGCCGGATGGAGAGGCCGACAGCATGATGCGGCACTGCTTCGCCAACGCCGACGTCATGCACCAGCAAGGCCAGCTGCTGCAGTCGCAACAACTGGAGCCGGCGACCACCGCGCGCAGCGTGCGTGTGCGCGACGGCGCGGTCCGCGTAAGCGATGGACCGTTTGCCGAAACCAAGGAAGTGCTGGGCGGCTTCAACCTGATCGAGGCCACCGACATGGACGAGGCGTTGCGCATCGCAGCCGCCTTCCCCTGGGCGGCCACCGGCTGTATCGAAGTGCGCCCGGTCCGCGACATGCATGCGGTGCGGCGACAGGTGGGCGCACCGGCCGGCGATCTCAGCGTGCAGCGGCATAACGTTTCTGTCACGAGTCCGAACGCCAGCGGAAATGTCGACGCGGCGTGATGCATCCGCGCCGGAGTGGCCGGCGTATTGAAGCGTACGGTTGCCATCCAGGCGATCGTCCACTCAAAGGATCGCTGTCCATGAAGACGTCTCTCCAGTCGCTTGCCATTGCCACCGCCATTGCACTGTCCAGCGCCGTTGCGCCGGTCTACGCCGCCTCCAACCCCATGGTGGGTGGCGCACCGATGCTGGTCACCAAGGACATTGTCGACAACGCCGTCAATTCCAAGGACCACACCACCCTGGTCGCCGCAGTGAAGGCAGCCGGCCTGGTCGACACGCTCAAGGGCCCGGGCCCGTTCACTGTGTTCGCGCCCACCAATGCCGCGTTTGCCGCACTGCCGGCTGGCACCGTGGACACGCTGCTCAAGCCCGAATCCAAGCCCACGCTGACCAAGGTGCTGACCTACCACGTGGTGGCCGGCAAGGTGGACGCCGCCTCGCTGATCGCCAAGATCAAGGCCGGCGGCGGTAGTGCCACGCTCACCACCGTGCAGGGCGAACCGCTCACTGCAAAGCTCAACGGCAAGAAGGTCACCCTGACCGATACCAAGGGCAACACCGCCACCGTCACAACGGCCGACGTCATGCAGAGCAATGGCGTGATCCACGTGATCGACAAAGTGCTGATGCCGTAATCGGCATGCCTGTGCGGCTGATCACCGCTGCTTGACTGCGGTGATCGATCACGCGCACAGGCGGTTTTTTTCAGAGCGCGTTGCACTGCTTTATGTAGGAGCGCCCCGGCGCGCGTGACGCGTCACTGGGATGCCTGATTGCGTGCTGGGGCGCTCCTACGCCAGTGCAGGCCTGTGACATGCGGCACCGTTGTGACGATCCAGTCGCTCCAGGTGCGGCTCTCGCGGGCTGCGACATCACCGCGAAGCGGCGGTGACGGAACGGCCGGTATTCACGCCGTTCCCTTGGTGTCGTTCGAACCGCGACACCGTGCGCGTGCGTTTGCACGCGCATTTTTTTGCACCGACACCGGCCATTACGCTGGCGGTGCCTGCAACAGCTGGCCCAGATCCGCGACAAATCCGCGGTAGCCGGCGTCGCGCGCCGACGGCGTGCCCTGACGCAAGACCCAGGATGGATGCACCGTGGCCAGCACCGGTGTGCCATCGTCCAGGCGCTGCCATTGCCCGCGTTCCTGCATCAAGCGAAAGCCCAGCCCCAATACCGCCTGCGCCGCCGTCGCGCCCAGGCACACAATCTGCGCGGGCCGCAGCTGCGCACGCTCGGCCTGCAACCAGCCATTGCACGCCTGCACATGGCTGCGTTCGGGATTGCGATGCAAGCGGCGCTTGCCGCGTTGCTCGAAACGGAAATGCTTCACCGCATTGGTGACATAGAAACGCTGCCGATCGATCCCCAGCTCGCCGAGCGCCTGATTGAACAAGCGCCCGGCCGGGCCCACAAATGGCCGCCCGCTCAGATCCTCTTCGTCGCCCGGCTGCTCGCCGATCACCATCACCGCCGCGTCGTCCGGCCCTTCGCCGAACACCGTCTGTGTTGCCGGCTGCCATAGGTCGCAGCGCCGGCAATCGCGCACGGCCACGCGTAGCTGCGCAAGACTCTGCGCAGCTACGGCTGGTAGCGCCGCAGGCGCTGCCGGCACCCGTCGCCGCACCGGCTCGGGCGCGCGTTCGGCCATCTCGCGCACACGCACGCCCGCCTCGCGGATCAGCTCCGGTAGCAGCGTGGCCTCGGGCAGGTTCTTCCAGTATTTCTGCGGCATTTCCTGCCGCATCATGGTGGGATTGAGCCGCGCCGGATTGAAGATGTGCGCGTAGTAGGTACGCCACAGCGTTTCCTGCGCATCGTCGGCAGGCACCTGGTTGCGCGCCGCGCCCTCGCCAAACGTCAACGCTTCGCCATCCCAGCGCACGCTGCGGTACGGCGTGAGAATCGCCCAGCGCATCCCGGCAAACCGCCGCGCAAAGAACGGCGCCACCCGGTCCAGGATCCAGTGTTCGGGCTCGAACCAGGCCACGAATTCTTCTTCCTCACCCGGTAAGCGCCGGAAGCGCACAAAGGCCTTCATCTTGTGCGAATCGCGCTGCACTGCCTTCTGCCACTGCATCACCCGATGCACGTCCACATCGGTGGCCCGCTCCAGCAACGCCCGCTCACCAGAGGCAATCCGCCACAACAACCGGTACAGCACCGCATGCCGCTGCACATCGCGATGGCACAACACCGCCGACGCCAGCTGCAGAAACTCCGCAGACACCCGCGGCCCCGCCACCACCGCCGGCAAATCCAGCACCCCCTGCCCCATCAACAACCCACCCTGCGCGCCCCCATTCCAATCCACCGCATCCGGCCCTACCTGCGCACACCACCCGGCCCGCGCCAACGCACGCCACGCATCAAGACTCCAACCTGGCTCAACTTCAGCGCTGAACATCGCTTGCACCTGACCTCAAGATTTCCGATCTCGCCAGCGCTCTACTGGCGGCACTCTCGTTGCGTTGTTGCGATTTTTTCGCGGGCTTTTGCGGTTATTGCTGCTACTGATACGGCTGGTTGCTTGTCGCTTGTCGCTTGTCGCTTGTTGCTTGTTGCTTGTTGCTTGTCGCTTGTTGCTTGTTGCTTGTTGCTTGTCGCAGTTGATTTTGCTTCACCAAGTCGCCTTGGAGCGAGCCGCGCACCGCAGCCATGCGTGGCCGAAGAGGCGCCCTGTCTGAGCGCAGCGAGTTTGGGCGCCGTGCCGCGTATGGCGAGGAGCACAGGGCACCGGTGCGGCTGTATCGCACCGGATCGCGTCAGGCGAAATGGTTGTGGTGACTTTTGCCGAAACAAAAGTGACTCGCGCCGACAGGCGCGAAAGCTCTGCACTTGATGAGTCGAACAAGACACAAGCATCCATGATCGCGCGCAACCGTACCCTCATCCGCCCTTCGGGCACCTTCTGCCGACGGGAGAAGGCACAGGCGTCAATCGAACAAGCTTGCCTGCCGCGGCGCAGGCGCCAACTGCGCCCGCAACCGCGCCGGATCATCCAACCGCTGCCGCGGATGATGATCCAGCACACTCACAAACGGCAGCAGCTTCTTCATCGGCACCCGCAACCGCGCCAGATCGCCCACCCGCAACCGCGCATGCCGCCGCGACAATAACAACCGCTCCACGTTGCGGGTCCCCAGGCCCGGCACCCGCAACAACATTTCGCGCGGCGCCTGATTCAGATCCACAGGAAACCGCTCCGGATTGCGCAGCGCCCAGGCCAGCTTCGGGTCCACGTCCAGATCCAGCATGCCGCTGGACTGCGACGGCGCGATCTCTTCCACGCTGAATTCGTAGAAACGCAGCAACCAATCGGCCTGATACAGCCGATGCTCGCGTTGCAGCGGCGGTGCCTGCAGCGGCAGCTTGGAGGAGGCATCCGGGATCGGGCTGAAGGCCGAGTAATACACCCGGCGCATCCGGTAATTGCCGTAAAGATTGTGGCTGGTGTCCAGGATGCTGCGATCGTTGGCACCGTCGGCGCCGACGATCATCTGCGTGCTCTGCCCGGCCGGCGCAAACCTGGGCGGCTTGGCGCGGCGCACCTTTTCGGCCTTGCGCTCCAACTGGTTTTCTTCGATGCGCCAGCGCAGCTCGCCCATCGCCGCGCGTATGCCGCCCACGCTCTTTTCAGGCGCCAGCTGGGTCAGCCCCTGCTCGGTCGGCAATTCGATGTTGATGCTCAGACGATCGGCGTAGCGGCCGGCGGCGGCCAGCAATTCCGGCGACGCATCGGGGATGGTCTTGAGGTGGATATAACCGGCGAAGTGATGCTCCTCGCGCAACTGCCGTGCCACTTCCACCAACTGCTCCATGGTGTAGTCGGAATTGCGGATGATGCCGCTGGACAGGAACAGGCCTTCGATGTAATTGCGCTTGTAGAAATCCAGCGTGAGCGTCACCACTTCTTCTGGCGTGAAGCGCGCGCGGCGCACGTTGCTGGACACCCGGTTGACGCAGTACGCGCAATCGAACACGCAGAAGTTGGTGAGCAGGATCTTCAGGAGCGACACGCAGCGGCCGTCGGGCGTGTACGAGTGGCAGATGCCCATGCCCTCGGTACTGCCGATGCCCCCGGTGCCGAGCGAATTGCGCTTGTTGGCGCCACTGGAGGCGCAGGACGCGTCGTACTTGGCGGCGTCGGCGAGGACAGCGAGCTTGTCGAGGAGTTTCACCCAGACAGCATGCCGGTTTGCGTCTCACTCCGTGAGACTGGCGCCCTGAGCCGGTGAACCCTTCAGGGCTGGCGCGCCATGCAGCGCGCCGCGCCTGTTCACCTCATGCGGCATCACCGTGATGCGGCCCTGCGTGAAGCCCGCCGCTCACGCATCGCGGCGCGGCACTTGGTAACGATGGCCATGCGGCAGCCATCCAACCACTGAGTCGATCTCATGAACAGCACCCCCGCACGCCCGATTACGCAGCCACCGGTTGGTCCACCGCCGGCGCACCATCGAAGCGGTAGATATCCATGCCGATCAGGCCCTGATCGATGCCGGCGTCGATGCGCTGCGCACCGAGCCGGTCGCCACCGGCCGCGCCCATCGCCACGTACAACGGCAACAGATGCTCGTCGGTGGGATGCGCACGCGCGGCGTGCGGTGCCTGGCGCCGGTAATCGAGCAACGCGGGTACGTCGTCGTCGGCCAGCCTGCGCTCGGTCCAATCGATGAACGGGCGCACATACGGCGCCTCGCGCTCGGCGCTATAGCCCTGATGCAGGTCGTGCAGGTTGTGGGTGATGCTGCCCGAGCCGATCACCAGCACGCCTTCCGCACGCAGCGGCGCCAGCGCGCGGCCCACCGCAAACTGGTGAGCCGGGCCCAGTTCCGGCTGGATCGACAGCGGCACCACCGGGATGTCGGCCTGCGGGTAGAGCATGCGCAGCGGCACCCAGATGCCATGGTCCAGGCCGCGCTGCGGGTCCTGATGCGGATGCAGGCCGGCCAGTTCCAGCAGGCGCGTCACCTGCTGCGCCAACGCCGGGGCACCCGGCGCCGGATACTCGATCTCGTACAACGGCGGCGGGAAACCGCCGAAATCGTGAATGGTGACGGGTTTGGAGGCAGCACCCACCAGCGGCCGCCGTGCCAACCAGTGCGCGCTGGCCACCACGATCGCGCGCGGGCGCGGCAGGCCCTGCGCCAGCGCGGCGAGTTGCGTCCCCAGCTCGCCCGGCCGCAGCGCGGTCATGGGCGAGCCATGCGAGATGTACAGCGAGGGCAGGACGGACATGGGCGAACTCCGGGGCGGCGCCGGTATGGCAGCCAAGGTGCACAGGGTATGCGGTGCAAAAATCGGATAAACCGCGCCAATTCGGATAATTTATTGCGACTACGGCAACAATCGACCGCCAATGGATACCCTGGATGCAATGCGCGTGTTCGTGGCGGTAGCCGAGCGCAGCGGTTTCAGCGCCGCCGCCGATGCACTGGACCGCTCCACTGCCAACATCACCCGGCAGGTGGCCGCGCTGGAACAACGGCTGGGCACCCGCCTGCTCAACCGCACCACCCGGCGGGTCAGCCTGACCAGCGCCGGCACCGCCTATTACCAGCGCTGCCTGCAGCTGCTGGCCGACCTGGACGACCTGGAAGCCACGGTGGGCGCGCAGGCGCTGGCGCCATCCGGGCTGCTGCGGGTCAACGCGCCGGTGAGTTTCGGCATCGTGCAGTTGGCCGCCTTGCTGCCCGGCTTCCGCGCGCGTTTCCCGCAGGTGGAACTGGACCTGTCGCTGTCCGACCGTCTGGTGGACATGGTCGAAGAAGGCTTCGATGTCGCGCTGCGCATCACCCGCCAGCCCGCGCCCACCCTGATTGCCCGGCAGCTGGGCACGGTGCGACTGGTGCCCTGCGCGGCCCCGGCCTATCTGGCACGCGCAGGCACCCCGCAGCATCCGGCCGACCTGGCCGGCCACGAATGCCTGCTGTATCACTACGCGCCCACCGGCGACGATGTGCGCTTTCACGGGCCCGACGGCGATATCGACGTGCGCCTGCGCGGTGGCCTGCGCGCCAACAACGGCCACGTGCTGAGCGCGGCCGCAGTGGCTGGCCAGGGGGTGGTGATCCAGCCGGATTTCCTCGCCGACGAGCACATCGCTGCCGGCCGCCTGGTGCGCATCCTGCCCGACTACCACCTGGCCGACATCGGCATCTATGCGGTGTACACCAGCCGCAGCCACCTGGCGCCGAAGGTGCGCAGCTTCATCGACTACCTGGTGGAACACATCGGAGACCCAGCCCCGGGCCTGGCGGCCTCGGCAACAGTTCGTCCCGCCCGCGGTCATTAATCTGCACGCTGGCGCGTGCTTCCATGGGCGCTTCCCTTAACCCAGGAGTGCACATGACCAAGATCGCCATCGTCTATTTCAGTGGCTACGGCCATACCGTCAAGCAGGCCGAGGCTGTGCACGCCGGTGCCGCCAGCGTTGGCGAGGCCACGCTGTACCGCATCGACCAGGACGGCAACCTGCCCGACGAGGCCTGGGAAGCGATCGGCGCGGCCGATGCCATCATCTACGGCAGCCCCACCTACATGGGCGGGCCGGCCTGGCAGTTCAAGAAGTTCGCCGATGTCAGTTCCAAGCCGTGGTTCACGCAGGCGTGGAAGGACAAGGTCGCCGCCGGCTTCACCAACTCGGCCTCGGTCAACGGCGACAAGTACGCCACCATCCAGTACTTCTGGACCCTGTCGCAGCAGCATGGCCAGGTCTGGGTCGGCACCGGCCTGCCGCCGTCCAACACCAAGGCGCACGGCCCGCAGGACATCAACTGGACCGCCGGCTGGGGTGGCGCACTGGCCATCTCGCCCTCGGACGCATCGCCGGAGGAAGCACCGCGCAGCGGCGATCTGGAAACCGCCAGGTTGCTCGGCAAGCGTGTGGCTGAAATCGCCGCCAAGCTCAAGGGTTGATCCAGTGCAGGGCCAGGCATGTGCTGTGTGCATGCCTGGCCCTGCGCGCAATACGTTGCGGCGTTGATTGCGGCGCTGCGCGCAGGTTGTGACGTTGTAGGTACGGATTGGTCGCGCGTCGCGCGGTAGCCGGCCTGCAGGCGGAGCGTTTGCAGTTGTTGTGCAAGGTGATGTGCTCCGCGGCATTCAACGGCTCGCAAACGAGAAATGCATGGTGTCGCTGTAGACCGACGGCGCTGCTGCGTCGTGGTCGTTGCGGACTTGACGCATTTCGATCGCGAAAGGTCGCCACCGCACACTGCCGTTCGACCTCTGCCGCATTGATCGCACCTCACGCCCCCACAACCGCAACACCAGGGGCGCAGCGCGCGCATGCCGCTCAGCGGTCACCACACGCACCTGATTGACACCCGCATCGCATGTCCACGTTGGGCACGCCCGATCAACGGGCCACGCCGCACTAACACGCCGCGCGCGATCCTGCCGCCCTCTCACCCTGCACGGAGTTTCCCCCACCATGCACACCCGCTCGCTTGGCCGTTCCGGCCCCACCGTTTCCGCCCTGGGCCTCGGCTGCATGGGCATGAGCGCCTTTTATGGAGATCGCAGCGACGAGGCCGGCTCGATCGCGGTGATCCACCGCGCACTCGATCGCGGCATCAGCCTGCTCGATACCGCCGACATGTACGGCCCGCACACCAACGAGGTGCTGGTCGGCAAGGCGATCGCCTCGCGCCGGCATGAAGTGTTCCTGGCCACCAAGTTCGGCATCAAGCTCGATCCCAACGACCCGTCCGTGCGCGGCATCGACGGCAGCCCGGCCTATGTGCAGAGCGCGTGCGAGGCCAGCCTGCGCCGCCTGGGCGTGGAGCACATCGATCTGTACTACCAGCATCGCGTGGACCCGAACGTGCCGATCGAAGACACCGTGGGCGCCATGGCGCGCCTGGTCGAGCAGGGCAAGGTGCGCTTCCTGGGCCTGTCCGAAGCCGCGGCCGACACCATCCGCCGCGCGCACGCGGTGCACCCGATCACCGCCGTGCAGACCGAATATTCGCTGTGGTCGCGCGAGCCCGAGGACAACGGCGTGTTCGCCACCGTGCGCGAGCTGGGGATCGGCTTCGTGCCGTATTCGCCGCTGGGGCGTGGCTTCCTGACCGGCGCGTTCGCCTCGCCGGACGACTTCGATGCCGACGACTATCGCCGCCATTCGCCGCGTTTCCAGGGCGAGAACTTCACCCGCAATCTGCAGCTGGTGGAACAGGTCAAGGCGATCGCGACCGACAAGGGCGTCACGCCCGGGCAGCTGGCATTGGCCTGGGTGCTGGCGCAGGGCCAGGACCTGGTGCCGATCCCGGGCACCAAGCGGTTGGCCTATCTGGAAGAAAACATCGCCGCACTGGACGTGGCGCTGATGCCGGACGAGCTCGCCCGCATCGATGCCATCTTTCCGCCCCAGGCAGCGGCAGGCACCCGCTATCCCGAAGCGATGATGGGCGCGGTCAACCGCTGAGCCACACCACGCGTCCGCAGGCGCTGCGGACGCGTCAGCTCACGCCATGGCCCGCGCATCCCCTGCACACTGCGCGGGTCCTTAGGCCACCGAGTGCAACTGCAATGCTCTCCTGCGTGATTCCCGCCCATGACGAGGCCGCGTTGATCGGGCAGACGCTGCAGTGCCTGCATGCCTGCGCGCAGGCCATGCAACTGGACTACGAAGCCATCGTGGTGGCCGATGCCTGCAGCGACGACACCGCGGCGATCGCGCGTGCCAACGGCGCTAGCGTGATCGAGGTGGAGTTGCGGCATATCGCCGCCACCCGCAATGCCGGCGCCCAGGCCGCCCAAGGTGATCGCCTGCTGTTTCTGGATGCCGATACCCAGGTGAATCCGCAGGTGATGGCCGCCGCGCTTGCGGCACTGGATGCCGGTGCGGTGGGCGGTGGCGCGCGCGTGCATCTGCATGGCAAGCGCGTGTGGGTGGAGCGCATGGCCCAGGCCGTGTTCGGCTGGATCTTCCGGCTCAGCGGCATTGCGCCAGGCTGCTTTTTGTTCTGTACCCGCGCGGCATTCGCCAGCGCCGGCGGCTTCGATACGCGCTACTACGCCGGCGAAGATGTCGCGCTCAGCCGCAGCCTGGCGCGCTGCGGGCGTTTTGTGATCCTGCGCCAGACCGTGCACACCTCCGATCGCAAGCTGCGCAGTTTTTCCAAGCGCGAGCATGTGGGCTTGCTGTTGCGGTTCCTGTGGCGCGGGCGGCGCATGTTGCAGACCCGCGACGCGCTGGGCTTCTGGTATCAACGGCGGCGCTGAACCAGGCGTGTCCGCAAGACCCGTCCTCACGCGAACCACCCGCCAGAGCCAGGACGCGACTGCGCCAGAGACCTACACTGCGAAGTCTGTTCCGGTTTCGAGTTGCACCGCATGGTCTCTTTGCACCGCCCTGTCCTGATCGCCGCCACCATGGCCACGCTGCTGGTCACTACCGCCTGCCACCACGATGGCGGCACCTCGGCGGCGAACAATGCCAGCAAGGCGGCGCCCAGCACTCCGCAACTGGGCGACTTCGGTTTCGATGTGGCCGGCATGGACCGCAGCGTGGCGCCGGGCGACGACTTCTTCGACTACGCCAACGGCACCTGGGTCAAGACCACGCAGATTCCGGAAGACCGCTCCAGCTTCAACAGCTTCACCAGCATCACCGTGAAGACCGAGCAGCACAGCCGCGACATCATCGAAGGCGACGCCGCCAACGACCGCGTCACCGGCGAAGACAAGCAGATTGGCGACTACTACGCCGCCTACATGGACGAGGCCGGCATCGAGGCCAAGGGCGTGAGCCCGGTGCAACCGGCCTTGGATGCCATCGCGCAACTCGAGGACAAGCAAGCCTTGGCGCGCACCCTTGGCGGTCAATTGCGCGCCGATGTGGACCTGCTCAATTCCACCGATTTCTACACCGACCGCCTGTTCGGCCTCTGGGTGTCGCAAGACCTGCATCATCCGCAGCGGTATGTGCCGTACCTGGTGCAAGGCGGCCTGGGCATGCCCGAGCGCAGCTTCTATCTGGATGGCGGGCGCATGGCGCAGATGCGCGAGGCGTACCGCGCCTACATCGTCAACGTGCTCGAACTTGCCGGCATTGCCGATGCCGCGCCCAAGGCCGAGCGCATCCTGGCGCTGGAAACCGCCATCGCACGCGTGCATGCCAGTGCCGAGCAAACCAACAACGTGCAGGACGGCGCCAATGCCTGGGCCCAGGCCGACTTCGCGCGCAAGGCACCCGGCCTGGACTGGGGCGCATTTTTCGAAGCCGCAGGCTTGAAGGCACAGCGCGACTTCATCGTCTGGCAGCCGCAGGCGGTGACCGGACTGTCGGGGCTGGTGCAGTCGCAGCCGCTGCAGACCTGGAAGGACTACCTGAGCTTCCGCGCGCTCGACCGCGCTGCGCCGTACCTGTCCAAGCCGTTTGCCGACGCGCGCTTCGGCTTCTATGGCACCACCCTGGAAGGCACCCCACAGCAGCGCCAGCGCTGGAAGCGTGGCATCGACGCCACCAATGCCGCGTTAGGCGAAGCGGTGGGCAAGCGCTACGTGCAGAAATACGTCAGTGCGCAGACCAAGACGCGCGCCGAAGCGATGGCCAAGAACATCATTGCCGCCTTCGGCAAGCGCATCGACGCGCTGGCGTGGATGAGCCCGCAGACCAAGCAGCACGCCAAGGCCAAGATCGCCGGGCTCACCGTGGCCGTGGGCTACCCGGACACCTGGCGCGACTACAGCGCGCTCGAGGTACGGCGCGATGATGCGGTGGGCAATGTCGAACGTGCCGAGCTGTTCGAGTACCGCCGCAACCTGGCCAAGCTGGGCAAGCCGGTGGATCACGGCGAGTGGTACATGCTGCCGCAGGAGGTCAACGCGCTGAATGTGCCGCTGGAAAACCGCCTGATCTTCCCGGCCGCGATCCTGCAGCCGCCGTTCTTCGACCCGGCCGCCGACGATGCGGTGAATTACGGCGCGATCGGCGCGGTGATCGGCCATGAAATCAGCCACAGCTTCGACAATATGGGCGCGCTGTTCGATGAACATGGCGAGCTGCACAACTGGTGGACGCCGCAGGACCTGAAGAAGTTCGAGACCGCCAGCGACGCGCTGGCCGCACAGTTCGGCAGCTACAAACCATTCGAGGATCTGTCGGTCAACGGCAAGCTCACCCTGGGCGAGAACATCGCCGACGTGGCCGGCCTGGCCACCGCCTACGACGCGTATCAGCTGTCGTTGCAGGGCAGGCAACCGCAGACACTGGACGGGTTCACACCAGACCAGCGCTTCTTCCTGGGCTTTGCACAGGCCTGGCGCGGCAAGTACCGCGACGAGGCACTGCGCAACGCAGTGCTCACCGACGTGCACGCACCCGGGCGCTTCCGCGCGCAGACCGTGCGCAACCTCGACGCCTGGTACCCGGCCTTCGAAGTGACCCAGGGCCAGCAGCTGTATCTGGCGCCGGAGCAGCGCGTCAGAATCTGGTAAGCGCGTTGCGCCCGCACGCAGCGCCAACCGACACACCCGTAGGAGCGCGCTCGCGCGCGATGGAGCCTTACCGAGAACGCGTCAGAACGCGTGGGCCGTTAGAACCTGTTCACGATCTTCTGAGTAATAGTGCCAAGAAGGCCAAATGGATGAACTGCAGGCTGGTGTTGAGTTTGCGCTCGCAGTTCTTCCATAGCCTTCGGTTCTTCTCCAGCCAAGCAAAACTACGCTCGACGATCCATCGCTTGGGCATGACCTTGAAGGTGTGCAGTTCGCTGCGCTTGGCAATCTGCACCGTGAGCTGCTCGCCTAAAATCTCTCGCACGCCGTCGGCAAACCGTACGCCGGTGTAACCGCTGTCGCACAGTAAGCTTTGTACATGCGTCAAATTTGACTGGCAGCGCTCCAACGCCTGCAGCGCACCTTTGCGGTCGGTCACCTCCGCCGTCGTCACCGCGATTGCATGGGGCAATCCCTGAGTATCAACAGCGATATGCCGCTTGATGCCCGACACCTTCTTGCCCGCGTCATATCCCTTTTGCCCTGCTGTGTCCGTGTTCTTTACGCTCTGCGCGTCCACGATCAAGAACCTGGTGCAAGCGTTGCGCTCCTGTCTGGCGCGGACCACGCCAACCTGATTTTTTAAGTGCCTGCTCCAGCAGGCTCACTCCCTCATCGTTGCACTCGCTCCACTTGGCAAAGTACGAGTGCACGGTCCGCCACTTTGGAAAGTCGCTGGGTAGCGCTCGCCATTGGCAACCGGTTCGCAGCAAGTACAACACTGCGCACCACACCTCATACACATCCACACGGCGTGGCTTGGTGCGCTTACGCGCTTGTTCCAGGATCGGCAGCACGTGTTCGAACTGCTCCCGGCTCATGTCACTTGGATAGGTCTTTTGGCGCATCCGCATAGTCTGCACTGATCAGGAAAGATCGTGAACAGGTTCTTAGACACAAGCGCAAACATCACACAGCGTCTGCGCGGCATGCTTACCGTGATGCCATGCGCGCCAACCCATCGTAGGCTCTCACCGCCAGACTTCACCAGCGCGCCCCACCCGTAGGAGCGCGCTCGCGCGCGATGGGCGTTACCGACAACGCGTAAGCAGTTGAGAACAAACTGCGCCGCAACTGCAAAGCCTGCTTACCGTCATTCACGCCGCCCTACCGCACGCTTTCACCGCCAGACGTCGCCAGCGCGCCTTACATGTAGGAGCGCGCTCGCGCGCGATGCGGCGTTATCGAGAACGCCTAAACCGTTGAGAACACCCGCGCAGCTACTACGCTGCAACTGCAAAGCCTGCTTACGCAGCGCCACCTCACGCTTTCACCGCCAGACGTCGCCAGCGCGCCTCACCCGTAGGAGCGCGCTCGCGCGCGATGGGCGTTACCGAGAACGCCTAAACCGTTGAGAACACCCGCGCAGCCACTCCGCTGCAACTGCAAAGCCTGCGTACCGTGATGCCGTGCAATAGCAGATTGTTCGCAATGCCGCTGCGATTGCGACGCACGGCGAAGTCAAGGGCTTGTAAGCTGACGTAGCAAGGCGTGCGTACGCCATCGCGGCAAGCAGCCTTGCAGGCCTGCGCAGTGCTTGCCCGGTGCCTGCACATGAGTGAACCGGCGGCGCTTGATCGGTAAGGCCCATCGCGCGCGCGCTCCTACGGGTAAGGCGCGTTCGTATGGATGCGCGCTGGCGCGAAAGTCCGTGACGATGAAACGTGATACGACGCGCCTGCGTCTATGCGACCGCCACAGCGTCATCGGGCCACTGCAACAACACCGCCGGCGGCAGCTGCATGCGGCGGCAGGCGCGCGCAGACAGGCCGTCGCGCAGCGCGGTCCGGAACAGCGGCGACAGCCGGCGCAATAGACGCGCCGAGGCGCCGGCCTGGCGGCGCTGTGTGCTGCTCAGCTGCAGCATGTCGCTGGCCCAGTCCGGCAGCAGGGCGTTGCCGGCGCCCAGGAATACCCCGCGCGACAAACGCGCGGCCGGCACCGGCAGCTGGATGCTGGTCAGCACCTCCAGCACCTCGCGCGAGCGCGCGTCCATGCGTAGCTCGCCGCGCACCTGGGCGAAGTACGCCGCCACCTGCGCTTCGCTGGCGGGTACATCGGTGGCGCCCAGGCCTTCGGCCACGCGGCGCGCTTCGTCGTAGTAGCGGTCGGCGATGTCCACTGGCACGTCGCGGCAATAGCGGCGGCAGCCCTGCAGGAACCCGTAGGCTTCGGTCACGTGCACCCAGGTCAGCAGCGCCGGATCGTCGGCGCGGTACGGCATGCCGTCGGCGGTGTGGCCCACGATGTGGCTGTGGATGGCGCGGACGCGCGCAATCAACCGCTCGGCCTCGGCCTGCGGGGCGTAGGTGGTGCCGGCAACGAAGTTGGTGGTGCGGCGCAGCCGGCCGACCAGATCCGCACGGAAGTTGGAATGGTCGTAGACCCCGGCCAGCGCGCGCGGGTGCAGCAGTTGCAGCATCAGCGCGCATAGCCCCCCGGCGAGCATGCCGGGGAATTCCGCATGGATGCGCCAGGTGACGCTGTCGGGGCCGAACAGCCCGGCGTCGCCCAGCGGCTGATCGTATTCGATGCTGCTCTGGCCACGCGGGAAGGCATCCAGCACCCAGCGACGGATCTGTGCAGCGGCGGGGGCGGTGAGCGTACGCAGGACGGCAGACATGCGGGCAATGATACGCAGGCTCCCTGCAAGACCGTGTCGCGATGGCTGCCGCTCACGCATCCTGTACTTCTGGCGCGGCAGAGTCGGAATCGGCCAGGCACTCCTGCGCAGTGTGCAGTGCAGCACGACTGCAGGCGCCACCGGTGCTGCGCCGCACTAAACCACCGTAAATCAGGCGTTTTGTGCGCGATGACGCAGGAAGGCCCGGCCGGTGCAGGGCTCAGCCATTGCCAAGCCGCGTGAAAGTGCTAGAACTAGGGCATCTGGCACCTGCCAGTCGCAAGTCGCTCGTACCAGCCATCCGTCAGGAGCTCGTCATGATCGCATTGTTCAAAGGTTTGGGCCTGCTGCTGCAGGACAACGCACTCCACCGACTCCCGTTCGACGAGCAGGTTGCGCACTGGCGTGACAAGACCGACGCGCAGCTCGACGAAGAGGTCGACCTGCTCAGCGTGGCAAAGAAACAATGGGTGATCGCCTCGATCATCGGCTGGCAGACGGTCTCGCTGATCCTGCTGGGCGTGATCACCCACCAGCTCTGGCAGAACGACTACCACCTCACCTTCAGCCGCATCGTCATCATCTTCACCTCGTGGGCGTCGATCCTGTTCGTGATGTGGTACATCGCCGACCTGTTCGACCACAGCGCAGGCTTCGAGCGTTGGCTGCGCGCCTTCAACTCCCGCGCGCGCGTCACCCCTGATGCCGACACCGTGGAATGCGTGGCCGATGCGCTGGACATGGCGCGCCGCTACCCGGAAGTGCTGCGCTACAAGCAGGAAGTGACCTCCAAGCGCGAGCTGCGCCACGAGGACATCGTCAACATGCGCGAAATGGGCCGCCTGCGCCGCTATACCGAGCTGTTGCGCGACCTGGACCGGTTCGATGGCGCGCCGCGGCTGGTGGTCAACGCCTGACGCGCGCTGCGCGAGAGCACCGCCCACCTGCGCTGCATGAAGACGCCGCGCCACACGCTCACGCAACACCCCCTTCAAAACAAAAGGCCAGTGCACATGCACTGGCCTTCTGCGTTTCATCATTCAGCGTTCAAGCGCGCGCGCGTCACCGCACGGGTCCAACGCGGCACAGACCCTCAGGCGCGCGCTACCGCCTGCTCCACTGACGGGGTGCGCCAGCCGCTGCGCACGCCCCAGATGTAGAACACCAGCCCCACCGCGGCGACGACTGCCAGGTCGGTGCCGTAGCTCAGGTAGCCATGGCCGCCGAAATCGGTGCTGCCGGCCCAGGACAGCAGCGCCACGATCGGCAGATAGCACACCATCCACGCCGCGCCCTTGAGGTTGCGGCGCAGGTCCGGCCAGCCCTGCTTGGCCTGGTAGTAGCAGTACACCGGCAGCGCCACCACCATCAGCAGGATGATCTCGCCGGTCAGCGGCCAGCGCGCCCAGTACAGCAGCTCGGTGGCCATCACGAACGCCACGCCGGCCAGGATCGGCAGGAAGGCGATGCGCAGCGGGCGGTGCATGTCCGGTGCGTGGCGGCGCAGCGCCATCGCGCTGATCGGCCCGGTGAGGTAGGAAATGATCGTCGCCACCGAAATCACCGCCGCCAGCGTGCCCCAGCCGCGGAAGAAGAACAGGAACAGGTAGGACACCGCCAGGTTGAAGAACATCGCCATGCGCGGCACGCCCCACACCGGGTGCAGCTTGCCCAGCGCGGCCGGCAAGGTGCCGTTCTTTTCCATGCCGTAGACCATGCGCGCGGTGGTGGCGGTGTAGGTGATGCCGGTGCCGCTGGGGCTCACGAACGCATCGATATACAGCAGCATGGCCAGCCAGTGCAGGTTGACGATGATGGCCAGCTCGGCGAACGGCGAACGGAAATCGATGCCGTGCCAGCCGGCCTTGGCCAGCAACTCCGGCGGCACCGCGCCGATGTAGGCCACCTGCAGGATCAGGTACACCACCGTGGCCAGCGCGATCGAGCCCAGCACCGCGAACGGAATGCTGCGCCCCGGGTTGCGCGCTTCGCCGGCCAGATTCACCGGGCTCTGGAAGCCGTTGAAGCTGAACACGATGCCGGCGGTGGCCACGGCGGTGAGCACGGCGGCCAGGTCGATTACATGCGCATCGCCGTGGATGCCCACGCTGAAGTTCTCGCTGTGGAACCCGCTGGCGATCAGCGCCACGCCGGTCGCTGCCGGCACCACCAGTTTGAACACCGTGATCAAGGTGTTGGAGCGCGCGAACAGCTTCACGCTCCAGAAATTGAGCAGGAAATACACCAGCACCAGCACCGCCGAAATCAGCAGCCCCGGCACCGACAACTCGCCCGCCCCGCCGGGCGCCTGCACGTAGAGGCTCTGTGCCCAGGGCCACGGCCAGGACGCCATGTACTGCACCGAGGCCTCGGCCTCGACCGGGATCACCGACACGATGGCGATCCAGTTCGCCCAGCCGGCGATGAAGCCCACCAGCGAGCCGTGCGAGTAGTGGCTGTAGCGCACCATGCCGCCGGACTCGGGGAACATGGCGCCGAGTTCGGCATACGACAGCGCGATGGTGGTGATGATCGCCGCGCCCAGGATCCAGGCCCAGATCGCGCCGGGGCCGGCCAGGCCGGCAGCGCGCCAAGCGCCGAACAACCAGCCGGAGCCGATGATCGAGCCGAGCCCGGTGAGCATGAGGGCGAAGGGGCCGACATCGCGGCGCAACGAGTGTTCGGACATGACAGGCCTGGCAGTAAGACGCCGTGCAACGGCAACAAGCCGGCAATTCTCGCAGATGCGGCCGCTTGCCGTCAGTGCGTATTCAGCAGGCGTGCGTAACGCGCTGCCGCATTGCTGCCGATGGTTTCGCAGTGGCAGGGCTGCTCAGGGCAACCGCTGCAGCGCGCGCGTGGCACATCGGCAGCACCATCAGCCGTGGCAATCCGCCCCGGGGGCGCTGATGTCCACGCAGGTATGCGCCTGCCCGCTCACGCCGCGTACGGCGCGCTCCTGGCCCGGTGCCAGGGTGAAGCGGTCAAGCGTCTGTCGGGCGCAGGCCGCAGCCTTGCCGGCGCCCGCCGCTGGGCCGGCGCACTGCTCCACGTACACCAGGTAATGGCACTGCCCGCTGCTGCTGGCCAGGCAATGCATGCTCAATTCGCTGGCGGTGGCCAGGGTCTTGCTGAAGAGCACATCGCGGCCCTCGCTGGTGGCGCGGGTAATGGACGTGGTGCCGTTACGTTCGTGGCAGCCGGCCAGGGCCAGCAGGCAATACACCAGGGAAGCGAGCAAGCGCATGGCGGCAATCCTTTCAGTCGATGCGGTATGGGGGAAGACGGGATGCGGGGCTCACATGCCGCGAAACAAGCTCATGAAGGGCTGGCTCACGGTGAGCGTTTCGCTGCGGCCGCGGAGCGCCAGTCGGCCCTTGCCGCTGTCGTCGCGCACCACCGAGGCCACGGCTTTCATGTTGACGATGGTGGAGCGGTGGATCTGCTTGAACACGTGCGGGTCCAGCACGTCGAGCAACTCGCGCAGCGGCGTGCGCAAGATCGCCTCGCCGGCGGCGGTCATCACCGTGGTGTATTTCTGGTCGGCCTGGAAATAGGCCACCTCATCCAGGGCGATCAGCCGCGTTTCGCGGCCGCTGCTGGCGGTGAGCCAGGCCAGTGGCGGCGCGGCGCTGGCCGCGGCCGGGCGTGCGGCCAGGCGCTGCAGCAGCGACTCCAGCATGGCGCCATCGGGCTGGCCGGCGGCGGCGCGTTGCTGCACGCGCTGCCAGGTGGCCTGCAGCCGCTCGCGGTTGATCGGTTTGAGCAGGTAGTCCACCGCGCCCTGCTCGAACGCGTCGATGGCGTACTGGTCGTAGGCGGTGACGAACACCACCTGGGTGCGCGGGCTGACCTCGCGCATCGCGCGTGCCACCTCGATGCCGGTCAGGCCGGGCATGCGGATGTCCAGAAACACCACATCCGGTTGCTGGGTGGCGATGGTGTCCAGCGCGCTGGCGCCGTCTTCGCATTCGCCCACCACCTGCAGCTGCGGGCAGACCTCGGCCAGCAGTGCGAGCAGGGACTGCCGCAGCAGCGCTTCGTCTTCGGCGATCACCGCACGCAGTGCGCTCATGCCTGCACCTGCGTGTGTGCGGCGGCAGTGCTGGGCAGCGGCGGTGGCGCGGCAGCGGCAGCGGCAGCGGCAGCGGCAGCGGCAGCGGCAGATGCTGCAACCGGCGATGACACCGCCGGCAGCGGCAAGCTGATGGTGGCAGCCACGCCACTGGGGAAGTTGGACACGATGGCAAAGCTCGCCTTGCCGCCGTAGATCAGCTGCAGGCGCTCGCGCAGATTCTTCAGGCCGATGCCGGTGCCGTGGCTGTGGTTGTTGAAGCCCTGGCCGTCGTCGGCCACGGTGAGGGTGACCTGGTTGTCCTGGCGGCGCGCCAGGATCCACACCGTGCCACCGCCGGGCTTGGCTTCCAGCCCGTGCTTGATCGCGTTTTCCACCAGCGTCTGCAGCATCATCGACGGCAGCTGCAACGTGCGTAGTTCGTAGGGCACTTCCACCTGCAGCGCCAGCCGCGTGCCCATGCGGATGCGCAGGATTTCCAGATAGGCTTGAGTGCGTTCGAGTTCCTCGCCCAGGGTGGCGATGGCACCGTCGGCGCTGGGCAGCGAGCTGCGCAGGTACTGGATCAAGTGGCCGATCATGATGTCGGCGCGCGGCGGATCGGTGCGCGCCAACACCTGCGCGCTGGCCAGCGTGTTGTAGAGAAAATGCGGCTCCACCTGCGCGTGCAGCAGGTTCAAGCGCGCCACCGCCAGCTCCTTTTCGATCACCGATTGTTCGGCTGCAGCCTGTTCGTCGCGACGCTGCTCGCCGACCCGGCGCACTACCGCGCGGTTGATCGCCTCGGCGTTTTCATAGTTGCTGCCCTCATCCACCGCGAACAGGTCCACCCAGGCGCCGGCATCGGGCTCGCACAACAGCGTGACGCTGCTGGTGCCCTGCCCCGGTGTCACCGTCACCAGTACCTGGTTGCGCTTGATCGCAAAGCGCGCAAACAGATTCCAGCGCGAGGGCTGGCGCCCTTCGTACGGGTCGATGCGGCGCACCTTGGCGCGGATCAGCAAGCTGCCCGGTGCAGGCTCCACCTCCTCCACGCGCGGCAGGGCGCGCACCGCATCTTCGACCACCGCAAAGGCAGCCTGCGCATCCAGCGGAATCTCGATCTGGCGGCGTTGCCGGCTCGACAAGGCGTCGTGGTCCAGCCGCCCGGCAATCAAGCGCACCCGCCGCACATGCGTGATCGAACTCATCAAGGCCATCACCATCAGCACGATGCTGACCAACCCGAAGAACGAGCCTGCCGAGCCGAACAGCTGCGCCCACATGATGCCGGCCACGATCAGCGCGGCGGCCCAGGCAAACACGATGCGGACAATCAGGAACACGCTGGCGGACACGGCAGATGGCTCGGTGGGTGGACGCGGCGAGCATAGCCGGCACGCGGCGCGCGCAATGGCCCAGGCGACGAATGGGCGCAAACGCGCCCTCAATTGCCGGTTCGGCGGAGCAAACCCGCAGGCGCCGCGCGCGGACAGCGGCAGCCTGCGCGGTATGCTCGCCGCCTGCCGTCCACTGCACCGGGAGCCACATGCATCGTCGTCATTTCCTGCAAGGTAGCGCCGCCGTGCTCGCGCTCGCGTCCAGCGGTGGTTGGGCGGCAACGCGTACCAGCCGCAACGCCCTGGTGATGCCATCGGCCCCTGGCGTGGCGCCAGCGCCTGCCGCGCAGCCGGTCGGGTTCGCTGCCACGCCGCCGCTGGCGCCGATCCGCGCATCGGTCGATCGCATCATTGCGGTGAATGGCTGCACCCGCCCGTTCCGCGCGCAGGGGCCGCGGATCGAGGCCGAGCGCATCGGCCGCAAGACGGTGGTGCACAACTACGGCCATGGTGGCAGCGGCTGGTCGTTGTCGTGGGGTGCGGCCGAGCACGCCTTGCGGTTGGTGCGCAGCGCCGATGCCGATGTGCGCGAACTGGCAGTGATCGGCTGCGGTGCGATTGGCCTGACCACCGCGCTGGTGGCACAACGCGCCGGCCTGCGCGTGCGCATCTACGCACGCGAGCAGTTGCCGGATGTGCGTTCGTTCTATGCCACCGGCGTTTGGTCGCCCGACTCGCGTGTGTGCACCAGCGCCGAGGCCACCGCGGCGTTTCGCACCCGCTGGGAGGAGATGGCGCGCATCTCGTTCCGGCGCTACCAGACCCTGCTCGGCCTGCCGGGCGAGCCGATCGAATGGCGCGATGGTTATGCCTTGTCGGACGTGCCGTTCGACCAACGCATCGCCTCGCCCGAAGCACACGAGCCGGACTATCCACCGCTGGAACGCGACCTGCTCGGCGACCTGGGGCCGCACTCCGAGCCGGTGGCCGCCGGCGCGCATCCGTTCCCGGTGCCGTTCGTGCGCCGTTACAGCCAGCTCACTTTCAACCTGAGCACCTACGCACGCTTGCTGATGGATGATTTTCTGCTTGCCGGCGGCGAGCTGCACACGCGCAGCTTCGACAGCCCGCGCCAGTTCGCCGACCTGCGCGAGAAGTGCGTGATCAATGCCACCGGCTACGGCGCGCGTGCGTTGCTGGGCGATGAAAGCGTCATTCCAATTCGTGGGCAGACCGCGCGGCTGATCCCGCAACCGGAGGTCACCTATGGGCTGGTGTGGCGCGGCCACAATCTCAACGTGGTGCCGCGTCGCGATGGCATCCTGGTGCAGTCGCAAGGTCCCAACGACTACAACAACGCCGATGGCGCGCCGGACCGCGCTGCATCGGAAGCGGCGGTACGCGAACTGGCGCGTCTGTATGCCTAAGAGCTGCTAACAAAACATAGCGAGCAGTCGTCAGGTGGGTGCGGACAGCGTGGCGTAACTGGAGTGTCCGGGGGTACATGCCGATCCCGCGCAGCGGCCGCGTCCGCTTGGCGGCTGTGTAGTCGTTTTGATCGCTGCTCTTAGCCCTGCAGCGACGCCTGCAGGGCACTGGCCAAGGCCGCATCGCCGCTGACCAGGTCTTCCCAGCGCAGCACCACGCCCTTGCGCTTGCCCTTCTCCACCAGCTTGAGCGTGTCTGGGTCGATGGTCAGCGTGTAGGTCTGCTCGCCGATGCGCAATTCACGGCGCAGAGGTTTATCCAGTGGCGTCATTGCGGTGGTCCGTTGTGCAGGGAACCCTGTTGTAACGCACCGGCGAGCAGGCCGGTGCAGACACCGCGTCGACGCTGCGTTCATTGCCACTGTACGCAGCGTGCTTAGCCTCGGTCGTGACCACTGACGAGGAGGCTTGCATGCCGACATTCTTCTCTGCCAGCGCACTGACCCGCAGTCGCCGTGCCCTATGGCCATTTCCAGCCTTGCAACCCGCGCGCATCTGCAGTGTGCGCATTCGCGCGCTCGGCGTGGCGCCGCTTGCCATGGGAGCACGCCCATGAGCACGCAGCGCTCTGCCCTGTTGATCGTGGACATGTTCAACCGCTTCGATTTCGATGGGGGCGAGCAACTCGCCCATCGCGCGCAGGGCGCCGCGCGCAGCATCGATGCGCTGGCCCAGCGTTACCGGCAGGCACAACGGCCGGTGCTCTACGCCAATGACAATTTCGCCGACTGGCATGCGGACCTTCCGGCGCTGATCGCATTGGCCTCGCAAGTGGATGCGCGTGGCTGCGAGATCGCGCGCCTGCTCACGCCGTATCCGCAGGACTACCAGTTGCTCAAGCCCAAGCACTCAGCGTTCTTGAACACGCCACTGTCGCCGCTGCTGAAGGACCTGCAGGTGGAGCACCTGGTCATCACCGGCGTGGCGCTGGATGTCTGCGTGCTGGCCACCGCCATCGATGCCGCTGCGCATGGGTTCGCTGTGAGCGTGCCGCGCGATTGCGCCACCGCCGAAACCGACGTGCGCGAAACCTGCGCGCGCACGATTCTGCAAGACGGTTTCCACGCGGCGTTGGCGCGCTCTGCGTCGATCGAACCGGCGTGATGCATCGATGCGCTCCATCGCATTGCGCGGACTGAACAGGCCGCCATCGCACCGGGTTCACCGCATGCACCAATCGTCCTAACACTCGGCTGATTAGCGTAGGCACCACGCAACGACATGACCGCAGAGATCCAACGATGACAACGATGCAATCCAGGGAACGCTTGGTGAAGTGGCTGCAGGATGCATACGCCATGGAGAAGGAAGCCGAAACCATGATGAAGGCGATGGCCGCGCGCATCGAGCACTACCCGGAGCTCAAGCATCGCATCGAGCAGCACGTGCAGGAAACCCAGCAACAGAGCGCAGGCGTGCAGCGTTGCCTGGAATTGCTCGACGGCAGCATCCCCACCGCCAAGGGCATGTTGAGCAGTGTGCTCGCCAGCATGCACGCAGCGGGTAACTCACGCAGCGGGTAACTCGATGATGACCGATGAGGTCACCAAGGGCGTGGGTATCAGCTACGCCTTCGAGCATCTGGAAATTGCGTCCTACCGCGCGCTGGTGGTTGCTGCGCGCAGCGCGGGAGAGCAAGAGGTCGCGCAGATCTGCGAAGACATCCTGCAGCAGGAAATCGAGATGGCCGAGTGGTTGATCGAACACCAGGAAGCCATCGTCGTCGCGTTTCTTGAACGCGAACAACTGGAAGGCGTCACCGCCAAGCGTTAGTCCGCCCCATCCCCTTCGTCCACCCAGAAAGGAGCCACTCATGGCGATCAAAACCGTTGAAGAATTGTTTGTCCACGAACTGTCCGACATCTACAGCGCCGAGAAGCAGCTGACCAAGGCATTGCCGCGCCTGGCCCGCGCCGCGACCGAGCCCAAGCTCAAGCAGGCCTTCGAAACGCATCTGGAAGAAACCCAGGGCCAGGTCGAACGTATCGACCAGGTGGTTGAACTGCTCAGCATCAAGCTCAAGCGCATCAAGTGTGCGGCGATGGAAGGCCTGGTCGAAGAGAGCCGTGAGGTTATCGACTCGATCGAAGCCGGCCCGGTGCGCGATGCGGCCCTGATTGGAGGCGCGCAGAAGGTGGAGCATTACGAGATTGCCTCGTACGGCACCATTGCCGCGCTCGCCAAGCAGCTCGGCTATGCCGATGCATTGAAGCTGCTGCTGGAAACGCTGGAAGAAGAAAAAGCCACCGACGAAAAGCTCACCCTGCTCGCCGAACAGGGCGGCAACCAGAAAGCATCCCAGGCCAGCAAGGCGGCCTGATGTTCCGCGCGGGGCGGCCCTGCCCGCCCCGCGTTTCCTGCTGACCCCCAGCAGGTCTCCCTCCGCAAGCCAGCCCCGCGTCCTGTCCGCTCTTGCAGTGGCAGTTGTTGCCTGGCGCCAGTCATGGAGCGAAACCCATGTTCATGCATAACAAGCGTTTGATGTACACCGTCCGCGTTGCCGAGCCGAATCCGGATCTGGCCACGCTGATGCTCGAGCAATTTGGCGGACCGCAAGGCGAGCTGGCTGCGGCCATGCGTTACTTCACCCAGGCGCTGGGCGAGGACGATCCGGGGCGCAAGGATCTGTTGTTCGATATCGCAACCGAAGAATTGAGCCACCTGGAAATCATCGGCTCGATCATTGCGATGCTCAACAAGGGCCCGAAGGCGGTGCTCTCCGAAGGCATGGAAGAAGCCATGGAGATGCGCAACATGACCCAGAACAGCACCAGCCATACGCAGCAGATTCTCTACGGTGGCGGTCCGGCGCTGGTGAATTCGGCCGGCGTGCCGTGGACGGCCGCGTATGTGGATTCCATCGGCTGCCCCACCGCCGACATGCGCTCGAACATCGCAGCCGAGGCACGCGCCAAGCTGGTCTACGAGCGCCTGATCAATGTGACCAACGATCCGGGCATTGTGGATGCACTGCGCTTTTTGATGACGCGTGAAGTGGCGCATCAGAAGTCGTTCGAGAAGGCGCTGTATTCGATCGAACCCAACTTCCCGCCGGGCAAGCTGCCGGGCGACCCGCGCTTCACCGACAAGTACTACAACATGTCGCAGGGCGAAGGCGACATGGTCGGCCCGTGGAATGCCGGCGAGCAGTGGGAAGTCATCGCCGACCGCGAGCAGCAGGCTGCAGTGGATGGCGGCGACGGCCTGGCCACGGTGGCGCTCGATGCCACCCAGACCAAGGCGCTCGATGCGATGTCGCTGCGCCTGCTCTCCAACCCGGAGCTGGACCGCGTCACTGGCGCAGACCTTGGCGCCGGCCCGGGCGCCGGTTCCACGACCGGTGATATCCAGCGCTGATCCCACCGCGCAACCGCGCATGACTGCCCGGGCCGTTCGCGGCCCGGGCGTTTTTGCTCACCGCACGACACAGGAGTTGCCATGAACGACAAGCCGAAACTGGAGACCCACGACGAACGCCAGTCGGCGTACCGCGGCGACGGCGGCGATGCGTCCGTCGACGGCCGTGGCCGGCAGGATCCTTCTGCCGCTGACACCGCTGATGCCGCGCCACCGCAGGACGGCCAGCCGCAAGCCTATTACCCGCGCGGGCATGGCCATGGCGGTGGGCTCGGCGAAGGCGAACCGGACGGCCATGCCGAGCGCGACGGCCAGACCCAGCCCAACTTTGGCCAGAGCGGCACGTATGGCAAGCAGGACCATCAGCAGGCCCAGCAACGTGCCCGCGCAGACAGCGATAGCGATAGCGAAGGCGACGACACCTGACCTCGGTCATGTCGGGACAACATCGCTGCCCACTCGGCATCGTTGTATCGGTTTCACTGAAACACCAAGGGGCGCAGCGCGCCCCTTCTTCATGTGCTCTGCTGCGCGCCCGGTGCGCAGGCGCTCAAGCACGTAACAGCGGCGCCGGGCGTCCTTCCGCTGCCCATTCGGGGCGCACGCCGGCCGCTGCAGCGCAACGCTCCAGGCGCCATGGGCTGAGATGGCGCATTGCCTCATGGCCGCTGAGCTGCAACCACTGCGCAACATCGCCATCGATACACAACGGCCGGTGCGTGGGCATGCTGGACGACGAGGCCACCAGCAACGAGAACCCCATCTGCAGGCGGCCGCCGATATCCATCACATTGCGCAGCCCGGCCGCGTACAGCGCGCGGTTGTCCGGGCTCAACCAGGTGGCCGCCGTGTTGCCATCCACCGAGGCGGTGCACACGAAACCGCATAACGGAATCGCGCAGCGCTGGGTCTCCCAGATGGCCAGATCCACACCGCCCAGCCAGCTTGGCTCCTGCATGTGCAGCGAACGTTGCTGACCCGGCGCGCGGCGGCCGAAGGTGGCACGCTCCTCGCGCTTACCGCCGCGGTCGGCGACCAGAATGTCGGCATCGGCACCCACGCCGACCTCGACCCATGCGTTGCTCGCCACCCTGGCGGACAACTGAAGAATGCGCGTAATCATGACTGCTCCACTGTGCGAATCGCGGTGACACACACAGCTACGCAAATTGCGCGCCAACTATTTGACGACGGCATGCCTGCGCAATGTAGTCATGCCAAGGCCGCCACGACGCCGTCTTCAAAAATTTCTCACATCACGCCGCAAGAACTGCATCGGCGCGCAAGATTTTCCATAACGCAGGCGTATGGAAACGCCTGTGGTGTAGCCAGCGAGCGCATCTGCATCAACGTTTGAAGCTGTGTTGCGAACGCATTTGTACGTGTGCAAGAGATGCGCAGCGCATGCACGCCAATGCGACGGGGCCGTAGTAAACGATCGAGCAGACTCAGGCGATGCATCGCACATTCACCCGCACTGGCTGTCGGCACACAGGCCGACAATCACGCTGATTGGTAGACCGACGCGCTGCATGCGTGCTGAAACAACGTGCACGTGACGCAGCGCAATGACACGCACTGCGCCGCGGCACTGTCCTCGCATTAGTTTTCTTGCTGCCAACGGCGGCCAGGCGCCGTGGAAGGGCAAGACTGCGGGAGCGGCGCACTGCGGCACGTCTGGGCGCAGCATTGGCAACCGCGCCGCACAGCTGCGCTTGCCCCTTTCACCGCCGGCAACGCGGAACAAGACTCGGAACCGCGCCTTCGCCACGCCTGCTGCATTGCTGCCAGCGACGGCCGGTGCAACGCACAGCGTAGGAGCGCGCTTGCGCGCGATGGGACTTACACGCAGCGCCGCCGCCCTGCAGGGACGCGACACCAAACCCGCGTCCCTCCGCCCCAACAACGTGGGGCACCGCCCTCAGTCGTCTACCGACGTCAGCGGCAGCTGGATCTCGCATTCCAATCGCGTGTCGCTGAGCTCGTAGCGGGTCTGCGCGCCGTGGCTGTACGGCAACGCCTTTTCGATCAGGCGCCTGCCGAAACCGCCCGCGTCGGCGCGGTCCGAGCGCAGCTGCAGGCTGGCACCCTCTTCCACCCACGACAACACCAGCCGTGCCGGCGCGTTCTCGCTGGTCTCCACCCGCCAACGGATGGTCAGCGTGCCGGTGTCCACCGCCAGCGCACCGTACTTGCGTGCGTTGGTGGCCAGTTCGTGCAGCGCCAATGCCAGGGTCTGCACGGTGGATTTGCGCAAGGCCACGTCCGGCCCGTCGAGGATGATGCGGCGCTGATCCGGCTCGGCACCGAGCGCATCCAGCTCCATGCGCAACAACGCGCCGATGGTGGCCGGCGCATTCTCTGCCTGCGAGAGCAGCCCCTGCACACGCGAGAGCGCGGCCAGCCGGTCTTCGAACTTGCCGGCGAACTCGTCCATGGTGCCGCTGCTCTGCATGGTCTGCGTCGCCACCGACTGCACCACGGTGATGAGGTTACGGGTGCGGTGCTGCAGCTCGGTCACCAGCACGCGCTGCTCTTCCTGCAGGCGGCGCAGGTTATCCGACTCGGTGGAGGTGCCCAGCCATTCCAGCACATGCCCATCGTCGTTGCGCACCGGCGCGCTGCGGGTATGGAACCAGCGGTAGCCGCGCTCGGCCGCGTTGTAGAGCCGGTGCTCCACATCCAGCCCGCCACTGGCCGGGCAGTCGCGCCAGGCATCCATGGTGAGTTCGCGATCGTCCGGGTGCACCGCTTCCAGCCAACCCAGCTCGCGGCTTTCCTGATCGGTCTGGCCGGTGTAGGCCGACCATTGCGGGCTGGACCAGGTCCAGCGGCCGCCATCGAGCGAGCGCCACACCAGCTGCGGAATACCCTCCATCAAGGTGCGCAGGCGCTGCTCGCTACCGCGCAGCGCATCTTCGGCACGGGTCAGCGGGGTGACATCCATGAAGGTGATCACCGCCCCGCCGATGAAGTTGTCCACCGTGCGGTACGGCAGCACACGCACCATGTAGCGTGCGCGCGTGGTGGGGTTTTCCACCTCGCGGTCGAGCACCGCCAGCGTGCGGATCACCCGGCGCACATCGTCCTGCAATTCCTCGTAGGCCACGCGCATCTTGATGTGGCTGATCGGGCGATGGATATCGCTTTCCACCAGCGGCACGATGTCGGTGACCGCCGGGGTGAAGTTGGTCACGCGCAGTTCGTTGTCCAGAAACACCGTGGCGATCTGGGTGCTTTCCAGCAGGTTCTTCAGATCGCTGTTGGCATGCGCCAGCTCCTGCACGCGATGCGCCAGCTCACCGTTGACGGTGGTGACTTCCTCGTTGACCGACTGCAGCTCTTCCTTGGAGGTCTCCAGCTCTTCGTTGGCGCTTTGCAGCTCTTCGTTGAGCGACTGGTACTCCTCGTTGGAGGACTTGAGCTCCTCGTTGGTGCTCTCCAGCTCCTCGATCATCGCCTGCAAGCGTTCGCGGGTGATACGCAGCTCGTTCTCCAGCACCTGCACGTGCTCGTTGTCGGAGGCAGGCGCGCGTGCGGCCGGTTCGGCCAGCTCGCGCGATTCCACTTCCTGGAACAGCACCACATAGCCACGCGGCACCTCCGAATCGGAGGTGGGCTCAACGAAGATGTCCACCGCCCAGGTGGCCCCGTCACCACGCATCTGGATGCCCTTGACCTGCACCGGCGCATTCTCCGACTCTGCCCGGCTCAACGCCCCGCGCAGTTCCAGGCGCAGGTCGCGGTGCACCAGGTTGAGCAGGTTGAGGCTGGGCGGGCCGCTGCCGGGGCGCACAAAGCGCCCGGCCTGCGAGGAGAAATGCATCACATCGAAGTGCTCGTCCAACACCGCGTACGCAGGCGCGTAGCGGTCGGCGATGCGCTCGCCCGCACGCACCAGCGCCTGGCTGGACGAGCGCAAGCGCTGCACCGGCGCCGGCACCTTGCCCGGGCGCGCCGGCGGCAATGACGGAAAGGTGGAATGCAGCCGCGTCTCGGCGTCGATCTTCTGGAACACGCGGAAGCTGCGCTCCACCGGTGCAAACAACTTGGCATGGCGCGAGACGTTTTCCGCATTGCCCAGGAACAGGTAGCCGCCCGGCTTCAATGCAAAATGGAACAGCGGGATCACCCGGTTCTGCAGTTCGGCATCCAGATAGATCAGCAAGTTGCGGCACGACACCAGATCCAGCCGCGAGAACGGCGGGTCCTTGACGATGCTGTGCTGGGAGAACACGCACAGCTCGCGCAACTCCTTGCTCACCGCGTAGGTGTCGCCTTCCTTGGTGAACCAGCGCTTGAGGCGCTCCGGCGCCACTTCGCCCACGATGCTGGACGAATAGCGCCCCACGCGTGCGGTGGCCAGCGCGCGGCCATCGATATCGCTGGCGAAGATCTGGATCTGCGGCACCGACTCCAGCGTCTCGGCATGTTCGCGCAGCAGCATCGCCAGCGAATACGCCTCTTCCCCGGTGGAACACCCCAGCACCCAGACGCGCAGGTTGTCGCCATTCTGCTTGCCCTGGAATAGCCGCGGAATCACCTGCTGCTCCAGGAACTCGAACTCGCGGCGGTCGCGGAAGAACTGGGTCACCCCGATGAGCAAATCGTTGAACAGCAGCAGCGGCTCGTCCTGGCGGCTGCGCAGTACATCCAGGTAGTGGTCCAGGGTATCGACCTGCACCACCTGCATGCGTCGCTGCACGCGGCGCAGGAAGGTGGCGCGCTTGTAGCCGTGGAAATCGTGCCCGGTGGTGTTGCGCAGGATACCGGCGACCTGACTGAGCTGATTGCTCTCCGCGCCGCTGCGCACGCCTTCCGGCACGGCATGCGCAACACCGTGATGCCGTTGCATGTGCGCGGAGATGCGTGCGGCCACGCGCGGCAGCGGCAGGATATCGTCGGACACCGCGGCCGGGCTGCTGGCGCTATGTAGATCCAGCCCGTGCAGGGACGCATCGTCCACCACCAGCGCCAGCCCACCGCATTCCTTGATCGCCGCCGTGCCCAACGTACCGTCACCATCCACGCGGCCCATGATCAGGCCGATGACGTTGCCATCCTGGTCGTGCGCCATCGAGACGAAGAAGCTGTCGATCAGGCCATGGTCGCTTTCGCCATCCAGCGGCCGCAGACGCAGGCGGCCTTCTTCCAGCGTGACCAGGGTATCGGCAGGCGGCAGATAGAAGCGGCCTGGCTGCAAGCGGTCGCCGTCACACGGCGCCACCAACTGCTGGGATTGGGGGCCAAGCAGGTCGCGCAGCCGCGCTTCATCCAGCAGCGCACGGTCGCGCAGCAGCAGCATCACCGCCAGGTTGGCCCCGTTGCCGATGGTCTCCAGCAGCTCGGCCAGCCGCGTGGCATCCAGCCCGGTGGCGCCCACGCCCAGAATAAAAAGGGAGGAATGCACAGCGGCGTCGCTGTGGACGTCGCTGCGGAGGGAGGTGTCGGTCATGAGAGTCGCATCAGCCAGCGACAACTGGCCGCCATAGAACGTAGATGATCGCGCAAACCGGCATCGCCTGCCATGACACCCCGCTTCCGGCCGCTGCATGTGCAGGTCTGACGCGCCCGCTTACGCATACCGTTAACCGACGTTGCGTACATCATGCGCTGCGCGACTCTCTACACCTTAGCGTCTTACCGGAGTCATCCCATGCACGACAGCCCCTTGCGCGGCCGCCGCATCCTGGTGGTCGAAGACGATTATTTGCTGGCCGAATCGCTCAACGATCTATTGGCCGAGGCCGGTGCCAAGGTGGTGGGGCCGGTGGGTAACGTGCCCGAAGCACTGTCATTGGTGACATCGGGGATCGGCATCGATGGCGCCCTGCTGGATGTCAACGTGCGCGGCCAGGCGGTGTTCCCGGTGGCCGATGCGTTGCTGGCGCGTGGCGTGCCGTTTTCGTTCTGCTCCGGCTACGACCGCTACACGCTGCCGCCGCGGTATGCGCATCTGTCGTACTGCATGAAGCCCTACAACCCGCGCACCATCACTACGTTACTCAGCCGCCAGCAGGCGCCCGTCGAACATCACTGATCGGCCGTATCCGGCGCGGTTTCTGGGGGCGGCTGCAGCGCGCGTTCTTCTTCGCCCAGCTGATTGAGCAGCTCCACCGCGGACTGGTGCGCGGTGCGCAGGGTGTCCAGCGGTTTGGAAGGGGTTTCGGCGCGCAGCGAATACAGCGCGAAGCCCATCACATTGAGCCGGTTACGCAACTGATGCATGAGCTCGCGGCGACGCAGGTGGGCCGCATCGCTCACGCGTTGTCCTTGTCGCTCAGGCGGTTGTGCAGGGTGCGCACGCTGATACCGAGTTCGCGCGCAGCCGCCTTCTTGTTGTAGCGGGTGCGTGCCAGCGCCGCTTCGATCATGGCGTCTTCGGCCTGGCGCATGGTCCAGCCGGCCGGAATCAGCAGCCCGTCTTCGTCGGCCTGCGGCACGGTCTGCTCCACCTCGGGTGCGACGAGCAGGTCGCCATCGGTGCGCAGGTACAGGTAACGGATGAACGAGCGCAGCTCGCGCACGTTACCCGGCCAGGTGTGGTGGGCCAGATAGCGCAACAGCGATTTGGTGGGCAACTTGCGCTTGCCGTATGTGGCGTTGAGCTCGTCGATCACGCGCAGGCCGAGCAGGCGCGCATCGCCACGGCGCTCGCGCAAGGGCGGCACCTGGATCGGGTATTCGTTGAGGCGATAGAACAGGTCCTCACGCAGCACCGCCTGGTCGCGCTGCACGCGCTGGTGGGTGGCGGCCACGACGCGTGCATTCAACGGGATCTCCTCGCTGCCGCCCACGCGCATGAAGGTGCGCGACTCGATCGCCCGCAGCAGGTACACCTGCAGGCGCATCGGCATCTCGCCGATTTCATCCAGGAACAGCGTGCCGTCGGCCGCCTGTTCCAAAAAGCCCGCATGGCGGCGGTCGGCACCGGTGAAGCTGCCGCGCTCGTGGCCGAACAGCTGGCTGGCCAGCAGTTCTTCCGGGATCGCGCCGCAGTTGACCGGCACAAAGCGCCCGCGGCGCCCGGACACGCGGTGGATGGCGCGCGCCACCAGGTCCTTGCCGGTGCCGGTTTCGCCGGTCACCAACACGTTCAGATCGGTCGGCGCCACGCGCACGATGTCCTTGCGCAACGCCACGATGCTGTCGCTGTTGCCGACGATGCCCAGGTTGCCCTGCTGCGCCTCACGCAGCCCGCCCAGCACCCGCTCCAGACGCTCGGGGGCGAATGGCTTGGTGAGGAACTCGCTGACACCGAACTGATGCGCACGGCCTTGGGTCTCGCGCGCGTAGTCGCCGGACACCACCACGATCTGCGGAGTGTGGTCCGGGTCGAGCCGCTCGATCAGGTCGAAGCCGCTGCCGTCGGGCAGGCCGACGTCGACCACCAGCAGATCGGGGAAGTTGCTGTCCAGCCAATGGCTGGCTTCGCCAAGCGAATGCATCCCCTTGGCGCGGAAGCCGCTATCGGTGGCCAACTCCACCACCTGATCGCAGAACTCCACGTCGTCGTCGATGATGGCGCAGGAAAGACGGTCCATAGGCGCTTCTGTCCGCAATGACTAGTACATGTTCGGTTGAAAATTGTGACGACGGCGCGAAGATCGCAGCCTGTCATCCCCCGGTCCTTCACCCGCTGACAGCGGAACCATCCCACGCTTGCCCCGGTTGCGGCTAGAGCTCGCCACACCGCCTTCGGACGTTCGCCGGCCACAGCGGGTTCTACCAGTGCCAAGCGTCATGGTCCGGCCCGGTCGGCGTGCCAATCCCGCACACGCGCCAAGTACTGCAAAGGGTTGGGCCTGCGCGACCGCGAGAAGCTGCGGCCGGTGGCACGGAGCCATGGATCAGCTCGGTTGATTCAGAACGAAGCGGCAAGGATGCCAGCGGAGTCAGCGGCAGCCAATGCATCGTGACGCATCGGACTGAACCCTTCATGGGCTCCCGCCCGGGCGACTGACTTACCCACAAATTACGCACCGCGTGTCAGCACCATGTGTAGAAACTGCTCACGTGCACCTGCGCGCAAGCTGCCAACACTGAGGCGACACAGGTGATGAGGTGTCCCATGAATGCACTCTCGGCGCAGCCACGCACTGCGCATCCGCGTGCAGATGTGCAGGCGGAACTGGCCCACTGGCGTGCCGAGCACCGCCGTGGCGAGCTTGGCTATTACCCGTTCGACGGCATCCCGGAGGCAACCATCCGCGCGGTCTGCGATGCCTGGAATGCGCATCCCCAGCTGACCGACCAGCAGGCCATTGCCGCCGTGCGCGACGCGTTGTGCCTGACGCCGGGCTCGATGAACGCGGTTCTGGCGGACTGGCTGGCCCCGCGCTGCCTGCGCCATCTGCGTCGTGGTTGAACCCGCGGCGCGACAGCGCCCGGCAGCGCGCGAACGCCGATCTGTGCAGCCGATCACGGTCGCGCCCGGCCAGGGCGCGGACCCTGTTCGTGTAGTGCCGCGTCAACGCGGCGTACCCGCGCACCGGGTGGGTGTGATGCCGGCTGCGGTGCCCGCTGCGCTCGGCCGGCATGCCTGCTCGCGGCGTGCGGCCTGTGCCGGCGTCGCAGACATCAGCGCCGCCGGTACGCCTGGCATGCGTACGCCTGCTCAGCCCGCCCTCTAGGGAGATGTCTGTGGACGCGTTGCTGCTCTCTCGCATCCAGTTTGCGTTCGTGATTTCGTTCCATGTGCTGTTCCCCGCCTTCACGATCGGGCTGGCCAGCCTGTTGGGGTTTCTGGAATGGCGCTGGTTGCGCAGCCACGACGACGTGTGGAAGCGCCTGTATTTCTTCTGGCTGCGGATCTTCGCGGTGGCGTTCGGCATGGGCGTGGTCAGCGGCATCGTGATGGCGTTCCAGTTCGGCGCCAACTGGCCGGAGCTGAGCCGCATCGCTGGCGGGGTGATCGGCCCGCTGCTCAGCTATGAAGTGCTCACCGCGTTCTTTCTGGAGGCCAGCTTCCTCGGCGTGATGTTGTTTGGCTGGGGGCGCGTGTCCGAGCGGCTGCACTTTTTCGCCACCTGCATGGTGGCCCTGGGCACGTTGGTGTCCACCTTCTGGATCCTCTCGTCCAACAGCTGGCTGCACACCCCGCGCGGCTTCAGCATGGTCAACGGCGTGGTGCATCCGGTGGACTGGCTGCAGATCATCTTCAACCCGTCGTTCCCGTACCGGCTCACCCATATGGCGCTGGGCTCGTTCATCACCACCTGCTTCGTGGTGGGCGGCGTGGGCGCGTACTACCTGCGCAAGCGCAAGCATGTGGACGCGGCGGCGCTGATGCTGCGGCTGGCGGTGGCGTTTGCCGCCATCGTATTGCCGATCCAGGTGTTGGTGGGCGACCAGCACGGGCTCAACACGCTGGAACACCAGCCGATGAAGGTGGCGGCGATGGAAGCGCACTGGCACAGCGATGGCGACGGCAATGGCGTGCCGCTGGTGGTGTTCGGCGTGCCCAATGCCGAGGCCGAGCGCAACGATTACGAAGTGGCGATCCCGCGGCTGGGCAGCCTGATCCTGACCCATTCGCTGGATGGCGAAATCGCCCCGCTCACTTCGGTGCCGCGCGAGGAGCGCCCGCCGGTGGCGCCGGTGTTCTTCGCATTCCGCATCATGGTGGGCCTGGGCATGGCCATGCTGCTGCTGGCCTGGATCTCGGCCATCGCGTGGTGGCGCGGGCGGCTGCACGCGCGCCCGCTGATCATTGCCTGGAACCTCATGTTACCGGCCGGCTTCATTGCGCTGGTGGCCGGGTGGTTCGTCACCGAGATCGGCCGCCAACCGTATGTGGTGTACGGGCTGCTACGCACGGCCGATGCGATGGGCCCGCAATCGACCGCGATGGTGGCGGTGTCACTGGCGGTCTACGTGGCCGGCTATGCCTTCGTCTTCGGCTGGGGTATCTGGTATTTGGCCAAGCTGATCCGCACCGGCCCGCAACCGCGCGGCGATGGCCCGGACGTGGCCAGCGGCGAACACACGCCTGCGCGGCCGTTGTCGGCGGCCGATGAATCCCTGGAACAGGAGCACGCGCCATGGACCTGAGTTACTGGCTGCCGGTGGTGTGGTTCGGCGTGATCGGCTTTGGCGTGCTGATGTACGTGGTGCTGGACGGCTTCGTGCTGGGGCTGGGCATGCTGGCACCGTTCGCCCGCGACGAGCAGGAAGTGGACCTGATGATGAACACCGCCGCGCCCATCTGGGACGGCAACGAGACCTGGCTGGTGCTTGGCGGGGCCGGCCTGTTTGCCGCGTTCCCTACCGCCTATGCAGTGATCCTCTCCGGGCTGTATCTACCGGTGCTGTTGATGGTGATGGCGCTGGTGTTTCGCGGCGTGGCGTTTGAATTCCGTTTCAAAGCACACCGCTCGCGGCGGCTGTGGACGCTGTCGTTCATTGGCGGCTCGATGCTCACTGCCTTTGCGCAAGGCATCATCCTGGGCGCACTGGTGGAAGGTATGGCGTTGGACAACGGCCGCTACGTCGGCGGTGTGTTCGGCTGGTTCAGCCCGTTCACCATTCTCACCGGTGCAGCGCTGGTGTTCGGTTACGCACTGCTCGGCAGCACCTGGTTGATCCTCAAGACCGATGGACGCACCCACGAGCTGGCGCGCCAGCTCACCCGCCCGCTGGTGGGCGTGGTGGTGGCCTTCATGGTGCTGGTGAGCGCGTGGCTGCCGTTCTTGAGTTCGCACGTGATGGCGCGCTGGTTCGAGCACGGCAACTTCTGGTGGCTGTCGCCGATCCCGGTGATCACCGCGGTGGTGGCGATGCTGCTGTGGCGCGCCGGCAACACCTCGCGCAACCATGCCTCGCCGTTCCTGTTGACCCTGGCCATCTTCGTGCTGGGCTTCATCGGCCTGGTGCTGGGCATGTGGCCGTACCTGGTGCCGCCGAGCTACACCATCTGGCAGGCGGCGGCGCCACCGTCATCGCAGATCTTCCCGATGGTGGGCTTGATCGTGCTGCTGCCGCTGGTGCTGGGCTATACCGCGTGGTCGTACCGGGTGTTCCGCGGCAAGATCGCTGCGGATGTGGGCTACCACCATCATTGATGCTGAAGTGCGCGTTGCGTTTCCCGCCACATGAAAAAACGCCCGCAAGATGCGGGCGTTGTTATCTGCACCGATGCGCGGCGGTCAACTCCGCTCGGAGCCGTCCGGACGTTCGTAGTCGTGCTCCGGGTCGGCCTTGTTGACGTCACGGTCTTCATCGGGCATGTCGTGCTCCTTCCATTTGACGTCCTCGTTGCGCCGCTCCTGTGGCGTGAACGGCTTCTTCTGGTCGTCTTCCGGACCCCACGGTTTTTTTGGTTCGGTCCCCATATGCACTCCGCTCTGGACACAGTTTTGTTGTGGTCAACGCTAGGCACGCGCGCATTGCCGAAGAGTGAAGGCGCAGCAGCGTTGCGTGAAGGCAGCGCCCCTCAGCCACCGGTCTGGGAATGCGGTGCGGCCACCGGCTTGGATTGCGGCGAGTCCTTCTGCCGCAACCAGATGGTCAGCACCACCAACGAGAACACCGCCAGGAATTCGCTCTGCCAGTTCTGCATCGACTCGAACCAGAACGCCGCATCGGTGAAGTGCTGCAGCAAACTGATCGGCGGCAGGCCCTGCTGCGTGCGCTCGGCCAGCTCCAGCCGCCAGCTTCCCAGCAGATGCAGCACAAAGCTCAGCAGGAACAGCACACCGAAGGCGATGGCCAGCGAGTGCTCGTACAGGCGCAACCACAGGCCACCTTTACGCACCGGCCACGGGGTGCGGCCCGGCGCAATCTCGCTCGTTTCTTCATCAGGATCGAGCGGCCGCGATTCGGCCGAGCCCACCTGGCGCAGCTTGACGGTGAGCAGCACATACATGCCCATCTGCAGAAATTCGCTTTCCCAGTTTTCAAACAACGCAGAGATGAAGTGCCCGCTGCGCAGATACTGGCCCAGCGTCAGGGTTGCCTGGCCCAACTGTGCCAGTTCCTCGTTATAGGCATGCAACCCCGCATACACCTGTGCGGCGATAAACAGCAGCGTCAGCCCAAGCAGACACAACGACAAACCATGACGACGAAAGATCATCTGCACGCTCCTCTGATGCCGAAAGTATTCGAGCAAGCACAGCAAAAACGCATGAATACTGCGTGGTGAGCCGACGCAATCAGCAGCGAGTGAGTGCCGCGCGGCGGTGTGCGTAGCCAACACACATCGCGGCGACATCGCCTATGCCCGATGTTTACTTCTGCGTGGCCACACTGACCGTCCAGCTTCCTTCCCCGTCAGGAGATCACCATGCCCGTGCCCAACTACCCGCGCCCGCCATTCAAGCCGCAGCAACAGGGGTTCCCCGGCAAGACTGACAAGATGGACCCGCGCCCGGATCACGGCGAAGACAGCTACGTGGGCCACGGGCAACTGAAAGGCAAGCGCGCGTTGATCACCGGTGGCGACAGCGGCATTGGCGCTGCCGTGGCCATCGCTTACGCACGCGAAGGCGCGGATGTGGCCATCGCCTTCCTGCCGGATGAGCAGGAAGACGCATCACGCATCGGTGCGTTGATCGAAAAAGCCGGCGTGCGCGCACTGCTGGTGGGCTGCGACATCAGCGACCCCAACCAGGCTGCGTCCTTGATCGACAAGGTCAACAGCGAGTTCGGCGGGCTGGACATCCTGGTCAACAACGCCGGCTACCAGAAGTACTTCGAAAACTTCGAAGAAATCACCCTGGACGAGTGGCGCAAGACCTTCGATACCAATGTGCACGCAGTGTTCAACCTGGTGCGCTTGTCGGTGCCGTTGATGAAGGACGGCGGTTCCATCATCAACACCGCTTCGGTGCAATCTAAAAAGCCCACGCCGAACATCCTTCCCTATGGCGCAACCAAGGGTGCGCTGGCCAATCTCACCATCGGGTTGGCCGGCGTGTTGGCCGAAAAGCAGATCCGCGTCAATGCGGTGCTGCCGGGCCCGATCTGGACACCGTTCATTCCCGCCGGCATGGACGAAGACTCGGTGGAAAGCTTCGGCTCGCAAACGCCGATGGGCCGCCCCGGCCAACCGGTGGAGCTTGCATCGGCCTACGTGATGCTGGCCTCCGATACCGCCAGCTACACCTCCGGCACCTTGCTCACCATCTCCGGTGGCGCGGTCACGCTCTGACCAACACAGCGTATCCGCGTTCTACAACGCCACTCACTCGAGTGGCGTTTTTGTTTGAGCATCACTGCAGATGCGCGCACATCAGACACTGCATCTGGCAGCCACGTCCGTGCGTGATTTTCCGGTCAAGGCCGCACTCGCGCTGCGCATACTTGCTGTTGCGTTTCTTCTAACGGCGCGATCCATACCGTAGACACCACTGGATCGTGATGCATGACCTCTTCCGCGTTTCCACTTCTTGCCGCAGGCACCACGCGGCGGTGAAGCAGTGCGCCTTGGGAATCAGGGCCATCACACATGCGCACCCGGACGTGCGATCCGGCGCAGCACGCGCCACTGGCTAGCTCGCGCGCCCGCGCCCCCACAAGGCCCACAGCAATGAGAATCCTGGTCACCGGCGGTACCGGCTACATCGGCTCCCACACTTGCGTTGAATTGGCGCGGCGTGGGCATGAGATCTGCATCGTCGACAATCTGAGTAATTCATCCGAGCGCGTGCTCGACCACCTGGCCCATCTGATTGGCGCGCGCCCGGCATTTCATTGCATGGACGTGCGTGCGCCCGAGCTCGCCGAGCTGATGCAGCGCGAGCGGATCGAGGCGGTGATCCACTTCGCCGCGCTCAAGGCGGTGGGTGAATCGGTGCGCGAGCCGCTGCGCTACTTCAACAACAATGTCACCGGCACGCTGGCGCTGCTGCGCGCGATGCGCACTGCGGGGGTGGCCAACCTGGTGTTCAGTTCGTCCGCCACCGTGTACGGCGACGAGAACACCAGCCCGATCGAGGAACACGCGCCGTTGAAGGCGATCAACCCGTACGGGCGCACCAAGCTGATGATGGAAGAAATGATCGGCGACCTGAGCGCGGCCTGGCCGCAATTCAACGCCGCGCTGCTGCGCTACTTCAACCCGGTGGGCGCGCATCCCAGCGGATATCTTGGCGAAGATCCGCGTGGCGTGCCGAACAATCTGATGCCGTACATCGCCCAGGTGGCAGTGGGCCGCCGCGATGCGCTGCAGGTGTTCGGCGACGACTACCCCACCCCTGACGGCACCGGCGTGCGCGACTATCTGCACGTGATGGATCTGGCGCGCGCGCATGTGGATGCCATCGAGTATCTGCACCACGAGCGCCAGGGGCTGGTGGTCAACCTGGGCACCGGCCGGGGCCACAGCGTGCTCGAAGTTGCCGCCGCATTCGAGCGGGCCAGCGGGCGGCGCATTCCGCTGCAGTTTGCCCCGCGCCGCGATGGCGACGTGGCGGTGTATTACGCCAGCACCGCGCTGGCCAATCGCCTGCTCGGCTGGAAGGCGCAGTACGACCTGGAGCGCATGTGTGCCGATACCTGGCGCTGGCAGTCGCTGCATCCGGAAGGCTATGCGCAATCGCGCCTGGTGCGCCCACGCGCCACCGCGCCGATGGGCGAACGCGTGGCGCCGCTGCGCAAGCTGCTGCCCGGCAGCGATGGCCGCCGCCGTCACGAGCCCGCACGTGCCTTGCTGCCCGCACACGGGCATTCCGGCGCCTGAGGCGCCATTCCCCTTCCCCCGATCGAGGACCTTGCATGAGTTGGGCTGGACACTTTCAATACGACATCGGCAAGAGCCGCCGTGCCGTGCCATCGGCGACCACACCGCAGTTCGATGCCACACGCCCGACCCTGCTGTGCCTGTCGCACCTGCGCTGGAGTTTTGTCTACCAGCGCCCGCAACATCTGATGTCGCGCTTTGCGCAAGACGCCAACCTGCTGTTCTGGGAAGAACCCATCGCCTGCGACGAGCCCGAGCCCTGGCTGCAGGTGCGTGGCGAAGAAGGCGGCGTGCAGGTACTGGTGCCGCGGCTGCCGACCGGCTGCGACGGCGACGCCGCCACGCAGGTGCAGCGCCAGTTGCTGGACGGCTACCTGGCCGAGCTGGGCGTGCGCGATCTGGTGCTGTGGTACTACACGCCGATGAGCCTGCGCTTCAGCGATCACCTGCAGGCACGCACGGTGGTCTACGACTGCATGGACGAGTTATCCGCCTTCCGTGGCGCGCCGCCGGAGCTGGTGCAGCGCGAACGCGAGCTGTTGCAGCGCGCCGATGTGGTGTTCACCGGCGGCTACAGCATCTGGGAAGCCAAGCGCGCCCTGCACGCCAATGCGCACCCGTTCCCGAGCAGCGTAGACGTGGCGCATTTCGCCGCTGCGCGCACTGCGCAGGACGACCCACCGGATCAGGCCGACATCCCGCACCCGCGCCTGGGCTTCTACGGCGTGATCGACGAGCGTTTCGATGTGGCGTTGCTGGGTGAGATCGCCGCGCGGCGCCCGCAGTGGCAGTTCGTGATGATCGGCCCGGTGGTCAAGATCGACCCGGCCGAGCTGCCGCGCGCCAACAACATCCACTACCTGGGCGGCAAGACCTACGACGAACTCCCCGGCTATCTCTCCGGCTGGGACGTGGCATTGATGCCGTTCGCCTTGAATGCCTCCACGCGCTACATCAGCCCGACCAAGACGCCCGAATACCTGGCGGGCGGCTGCCCGGTGGTGTCCACGCCCATCCACGATGTAGTGCGCACCTACGGCGATACCGATGTAGTGCACATCGCCGAGACCCCATCTGCATTCATCGCCGCCTGCGAGGCCGCGTTGCAGGACAGCGCCAACCGCGACCAGCTGCTGGAACGCGCCGACGCGGTGCTGGGAGATATGTCCTGGGATCACACCTACGATTTGATGAAGGAGAAGATCACATGGACACCCTGAAGGCTTCCGGCGGCGCACCGCTGGCCACCGAGCGCAGCGGCGGCAGCCGCCGGCGTGGTTTCGATTACCTGATTGTCGGCGCCGGCTTTGCCGGCAGCGTGCTGGCCGAACGCCTGGCCGCCGGCCTGGGCAAGCGCGTGCTGGTGGTCGACCGCCGCCCGCACATCGGCGGCAACGCCTACGACTTCCACGACGATGCGGGCGTGCTGATCCATCGCTATGGGCCGCACATCTTCCACACCAATGCGCAGCGCATCGTGGACTACCTGTCCAACTTCACCGAGTGGCGGCCGTACGAACACCGCGTGCTGGCGCAGGTGGGCGAGCAGCAGGTACCGATCCCGATCAACATGACCACCTTGAACGCACTCTACGGCCTGCAGCTGCGCACCGAAGAAGAAGCCGCCGCCTTCCTGGCCAGCCGCGCCGAACCGGTGGCCGAGATCCGTACCAGCGAAGACGTGGTGATCAACCAGGTGGGCCGCGAACTGTACGAGACCTTCTTCCGTGGCTATACGCGCAAGCAGTGGGGGCTGGATCCCTCGCAGCTGGACAAGTCGGTGACCTCGCGCGTGCCCACCCGCACCAACGACGACGACCGCTACTTCACCGACACCTTCCAGCAGATGCCACTGCACGGCTACACGCGCATGTTCGAACGCATGCTCGACCACCCCAACATCAAGGTCATGCTCAACACCGACTACCGCGAGATCCGCGACGAGCTCGACTACCACCAGCTGGTGTACTGCGGGCCCATCGACGAGTACTTCGACTATTGCTACGGCAAGCTGCCGTATCGCTCGTTGAAGTTCGAACACAGCACCGTGGATCAGGAGCAGTTTCAGGCAGTGGCCACGGTTAACTACCCCGCCGAGGAGGTCGCCTACACCCGCATCACCGAGTACAAGCACCTCACCGGCCAGCAGCACCCCAAGACCAGCATCACCCACGAGTATCCGTCTGCCGAGGGCGACCCGTACTACCCTATTCCGCGTGCGGAAAACGCCGAGCTGTACCGGCGTTACGAGCGGCTTGCCGCGGAAACGCCTAACGTCACCTTCCTTGGGCGGCTGGGCACCTACAAGTACTACAACATGGACCAGGTGGTGGGGCAGGCGCTGGCCTTGTACAAGCGCATCGAAGATGCCGAGCACAAGCGCCGCGCCGAACTCGCCGCATGAGGCATGACCGCGCTAGCCGGCAGCCATGTGCTGCCAGCCACTGGTTTGACGATGCGACGTGGCTCCGGCGCGCGTCGTGCAGCAGGATGTGAGATGCATACCCCCACAGTGTTCGACAGTTTTTTCATGGCCGGTTTCGAGTGCTCGACCCATCGCCGCCGCGATGGCCGCCGGCTCGATCTGATTGCCGGCACCCGGCACGACCGCTGGGCGGCCAACGACTACCGCGCGGTGGCCGCGCATGGCTTGCGCACCGTACGCGACGGGCTGCGCTGGCATCTGATCGAGCAGCGGCCCGGCCATTACGATTGGTCCAGTTTCCTGCCGATGCTGCATGCCGCGCAGGCCACCGGCACCCAGGTGATCTGGGACCTGTGCCATTACGGGTGGCCGGATGACGTGGATATCTGGCGCCCGCAATTCGTAGAGCGCTTTGCGCGTTTCAGCGCCGCGGTGGCGCAGTGCGTCAAGAACGAAACCGACGCGGTGCCGGTGTACGCACCGCTCAACGAGATTTCGTACTGGGCCTGGGCCGGTGGCGATCAGGGCCGCATGCATCCACTGGCGCGCGGGCGTGGCTTCGAGCTCAAGCACCAACTGGTGCGCGCGAGCATCGCCGCGATCGAGGCGGTGCGCAGCGTGGAGCCGCGCGCGCGCTTCGTGCAGGTGGACCCGGCGATCCATGTGGCCGCGTCCAACGACCGCCCCGGGCCACGGCGCGAAGCCGAACGTCTGCGGCAGGCGCAGTTCGAAGCCTGGGACATGCTGTGCGGCACGCAATGGCCGGGCCTGGGCGGCGCGCCGCAGTATCTGGACATGATTGGCGTGAACTACTACTCCAACAATCAGTGGTATCTGGGCGGGGCCACCATCGCGGCAGATTCGCCTGACTACCGCCCGTTCTCGGAGATGCTTGGCGAGATCTGGCAGCGCTATCAGCGCCCGATCGTGGTGGCAGAAACCGGCGCCGAAGGCGACCACCGCGCCCGCTGGCTCGATCACGTGGGCGGCGAAGTGGCGCTGGCGCTGCAGCGCGGTGTGGCGATGGAAGGGCTGTGCCTGTATCCGGTGCTCGACTACCCCGGTTGGGAGAACAACCGTCACTGCCCCACCGGCCTGCTCGGCTACGCCGATGCGGCCGGCGAGCGCGAGGTGCATGCCCAACTGGCCGCGCAGCTGCGCCACGAACAGGTGCGCTTCGGGTTCTCCGCACCACAGTTTGCCCTGGACGACATCGCCACATGAGTACCGCCGCTGCGCAATCGGAGTTGCTGCCGGCCAGGCCGGCACGTTTTCTGTGGCACTACATCTGCCAACGTCCGTGGCACTTCGGTGGGCTGCTGGTGTTGATCATTGGCGCCGCCGGCTGCGCGGTCGCGGTGCAGTACGGCATGAAGCTGCTGGTGGATGCCATGTCCACCGATCAGCGCATCCAGGCCGATGTGTGGACGCCGCTGGGCCTGTTCATCGGGTTGATTGCGGTGGAAAACCTGTTCTGGCGGCTGGGTGGCTGGCTGGGCTGCCGCACCGTGGTGGCCAGCGTAGTGGATATCCGGGTGGACCTATTCCGCCATCTCACCGGCCACCCGATGCGCTATTTCACCGAGCATTTTGCCGGTGCGCTGGGCAACCGCATCACCGCCTTGGGCACCGCGGCCGGGCAGATCTATGGCGGCCTGGCGTGGAAGATCCTGCCGCCCATCGTCGACTTCATCGGCGCCATCATGGTGTTGTTCACCGTGGACTGGCGCATGGCCGCCACCTTGATTGGGTTTGTGGCGGTGGTGGCCGCGATCATCACCGGCTTCGGCATCCGCGGCCGTGCCAAGCACCAGCGCTTTGCCGCGCAGGCCGCACGCGTGGGCGGCGAGCTGGTGGATGCGGTGTCCAACGTGTGGACGATCAAGGCCTTTGCTGCACGCGACCGCGAGAGCGCACGCCTGGCGCAGGAAATCGGCCACGAGGCGGTCGCGCACCGGCGCAGCTGGATGTATGTGGAAAAGGCCCGCGTCATCCACGACATCTGCCTGTCGATCATGGCGGGCGGCATGCTGATCTGGGCGATCAGCGCCTGGCGCGGCGGCGCGGTGAGTGCCGGCGATGTGGTGCTGGTCAGCGCCTTGACGTTCCGCATCCTGCACGGCTCGCGCGACCTGGCATTGACCCTGGTCGACACCACGCAGCAGCTGGGCGCCATCGCCGATACCTTGCAGATCATCCTGCAGCCGCACGCCCTGCCCGATGCCGATGCACCACTGGCGCTGGCCGAAGGCGACGTGCGTTTTGAAGGCGTGCGCTTTGCCTACCCGGACCGCCCTGCGGTGATCGAGGCACTGGACCTGCACATTCCTGCCGGGCAGAAGGTGGGCATCGTTGGCCCATCCGGCGCCGGCAAGTCCACGCTGATCGCCTTGATCCAGCGGCTGGACGATGTGGAATCGGGCCGCGTGTTGATCGACGGCCAGGACATCCGCAGCGTGAGCCAGAACAGTCTGCGCGACCGCATTGCCGTGGTGCCGCAGGAAACCGCGCTATTCAACCGCAGCATCGCCGACAACATCCGCTACGGCCGCCCGGAAGCCAGCGATGCCGAGGTCCACACCGCGGCACGGCACGCCTTCTGCGATGGCTTCATCCGCGACCTGCCGCAGGGCTACAACACGCTGGTTGGCGAGCGCGGCGTGATGCTGTCGGGCGGCCAGCGGCAACGCCTGGGCATTGCGCGTGCGTTCCTCAAGGATGCGCCGATCCTGATCCTGGACGAAGCCACCTCCGCGCTGGACACCGAATCCGAGGCAGAGATCCAGTCCGCACTGGACCACCTGATGCGCGGCCGCACGGTGCTGGCGGTGGCCCACCGCTTGTCCACGGTGATCGGCTTCGACCGCATCGTGGTGCTGCAGGACGGGCGCATCGTCGAAGACGGCAGCCCGGCCGAACTACGCGGACGCGGCGGCGTGTTCGACAGCCTATGGCAACGCCAGGCGGCGGGCTTCGAACAGCCGGTGGCGGAGGATGCGTGAGGGGCGGTATGGCTGCGCGCAGGATTGCGTTGCTGAGCTTTGCGGGGCTTGAAGTAGACCTGCGTTTTTGAGAAACGTGGCAGCAGCGCAAGCCTACTTCCGGGGCGTGGCGCTCGGTACACGCAGACACAGTTGGATCACTCAGCGAGACGAAGCGGCCTCAGTTAAGACGAGGCGGCACAGGCAGGATGCGAATGCGAAACGTTGCCCTGCCATCTCCGCCTTCGGGCAGCTACTCAAACATCAGCGAGTGCTGCTCGTAGCCCACCAGGGGACTGAGCGACGAGGGGGCCATGAAGAATTGATGCCGCGTCGGCTCGGACAGAGCTTCCGCGATTTAATGCGCGCAGCTGCCAGCTACGGGGCGCGCTGCCTGCGCTTTGGGTCGGTCCAGGTATCTGACGACACCACGCTAAGCCACCATCAGAATCACAACAGCGCAGCAAATCGTCACGCAGCCAAGCACAGGGCGAGTGCCGGTATGCGGCAATCTCTCATGACTTTGGTGGTCGAACGAACACGAGGATGTAAAAGGGGAAACAAGCACCTTCGTAGCTTGTGGTACCTACGCACGTGCAGTGATCTGGATGCAATCGATGCCCTCGAATGCGATCTGCCTACGCGAAAAGAACAAGGGCGACCGTGGCCGCCCTTGCTTCCCATCACTTCCACTACTGATCAACTCAGCAGGCACCCGGTCACACACACCTACAGTTCGGCTAGGCGCAGCCTGCGGTCAGGTATCAGGCTACCTCAATGCGGCGGCCGATAATCCCGCAGCTTGGTGGTGACGTTGCCGACCTCCTCAACCGCAGCCCGCAGATCGTCTTCAGACATCCCCAGTTCGCGGGCCCAATACTGCAGCTCCCATTCCTCGCTGATGCTCACGTGTTCCATGTCGGTGGGTTTGCGGTTTGCGTCTGCTGTGCTCATTGGCGTATTCCGTTGGCGTATGTCTGCCAGGTGCGCTGGTGGTCAGATCAATGCGTCTGCGTGCGCTTGGCCTTGAGCCCGCGCGCATGCTCCAGGTGTTCGGCAATCATGTCGCGCTCGCGCTTGAGCTCCTTGCCCAGGTCGCTGGAGCCCGGCTCGCTGCTGACCTGCGCGTCCAGCACGGCGAGCGCCTTTCATGACTGATCACCGATGCCTGCAGGTATTCGCGCTCGAACTCCTGTGCATGCAATCCGTCCAGACGCTTGCGACCGGTTTCGAACTGGGCAAGCGTGGACTTGGCCTGCGCACTGCTGCGATCCGGCCCGAAGCGGCTGAGGTCGGTGAGGGCGGCGCTGTGCGCCTGGTCCATCTTGCGGGCGAACTCCAGCACCTCGCCCACCACGCCCTTGGTGACGGCCAGCTGCGCCAGGGTGCGCTCCTGCTCGTGGAAGACCGACAACGCACCGAGCGCCTGCGCGCGACCGCCTGCCCCGTGTTGCGTATCGCGCTGGGCGTCATTCTGCAGGGCACCGCGCAACGGGTCGCCGTGCGGCGGCGTGCTGCCGTCCTGCTGCGTATCGCCCTGCTGCGTATCAGTCGCCAACCCCTGGCGGCGCTGCCAGGCCTTGTAGGCGATGACGCCCACAGCGCCGGCGGTCACGAGCTTCAAGATGCTTCCCATTGCGGTCTCCTGGAGAGTGTGGATTGTCGAAGATGGCCAGCGGCGCGAGCTGCTTACAGCCACCGTGCGAGTCGATCCAGCCTGCGAGCGGCGGGGTTAGCCACGCGTGACCTGCGCATCAACACCGCGTCGCTGCGCGTGCGCGTCCACATCACACGCACGCGCCGTGCTGAGGTTTTTAACGCCGCCCCATCAACACTGCGTGCTTCGCCGCTGACCGCCGGCGCTCACGGAGAACTGCATGCTCGCCCTCAACTATCACGGCTCGCGCGATGTGCGGGTTGAAACGGTACCCGACCCGTTGCTGGTGGAACGCGACGACCTGATCCTGCGGGTGACCGCCACCGCGATCTGCGGCTCGGACCTGCACCTGTATCACGGCAAGATTCCCGACCTGCGCCCTGGCGATATTCTCGGCCACGAGTTCATGGGTATCGTGGAAGAGGTGGGCCCGGATGTCACCGCAGTGCGTCCGGGCGACCGTGTGGTGATTCCGTTCGTGGTGGCGTGCGGCCAGTGCTTCCACTGCCTGCTGCAGGAATTTTCGGCCTGCGAAACTACCAACACCGGCAAGGGTGCGGCGCTCAACCACAAAGACATGCGCCCGCCTGCGGCATTGTTTGGCTTCAGCCATCTTTATGGCGGTTTGTCTGGTGGGCAGGCGGAATACGTGCGCGTACCCAAGGCCAACGTCGGCCCGCTGGTGGTGCCCGATGCCCTGCACGATGGGCAGGTGTTGTTCCTCTCCGACATCCTGCCCACCGGCTACCAGGCGGTGGTGGACGCAGGCGTCAAGCAGAGGTCCACCGTGGCCATCTTCGGCGCTGGCCCGGTCGGCCTGATGGCCGCGGCGTGCTGCCGCATGCTGGGCGCCGAACGGGTGTTCATGGTCGACCGCCACGCCTACCGGCTGGACTTCGCATCGCGCACCTACGGTGTCATCCCGATCAACTTCGACGAGATCGACGACCCGGCCGACATCATCGTCTCGCAGACCGATGGCCGCGGCGTGGATGCCAGCATCGAGGCAGTGGGGTTCGAAGCCGAAGGCAGTGCGCTGGAAACCGCGTTGACCACCTTGAAGCTGGAAGGCAGCAGCGGCGTGGCGTTGCGCCAGTGCATCGCCGCCACCCGCCGCTGCGGCACGGTGAGCGTGCCCGGCGTGTATGCCGGTTTCATCCATGCCTTCATGTTTGGCGATGCGTTCGACAAGGGGCTCACCTTCAAGATGGGCCAGACCCACGTGCAGAAGCACATGCCCTACCTGCTGGAGCGCATCGGCAATGGCGAGCTCAAGCCCAGCGCCATCATCTCGCACCGGTTGCCGCTGGCCGAGGCCGCGCGTGGCTACGAGGTGTTCGACAAGAAGCAGGACGATTGCCGCAAGGTGGTGTTGACGCCCTGATCGGCACACGCATCCTGCAGGAACGACAACGGCGCGGTCCCCGAGGGCCGCGCCGTTGTCGTTCCTGCACTTGATGCTGAGTGACGCGTACAGCGCGCGTGGACTGCTTTAGAGCTACCAACAAAACGTAGCGCGCAGTCTTCAGGTGGGTGCGAGGGCGCGGAGGAACCGGCGTGTACGGGGGTACCTGCCGATTCCGAGCACCGGCCGCGCCCGCCTGGCTGCTGCGCGGTCGTTTGGATAGCGGCGCTTAGTCCGGCGCCTTGGCCGGTACGAACGGCGAGACCGGATCGCTGGCCGGGAAAGTTTCTTCCACCGCTTCGTCCTGGCGTTCGTCCTGCTTTTTTTCCTCCTCGTGCGCCTGCTCGTGCTGCGTGTTGGCGGCGTGCGTGGACGGGGTCGAATGGGATGTACTCATGGGGTTCTCCTGCAGGGCGGGTAGACAGACCCGCGTACTCGCACACGCTACGGCCGTGCATCGCCGATGGCAGTGAAAACCGCCTTCGCATGTGCTGCACAAACACAACGCGTTGCCGATTGGCTGGAGCGTGGCGCTTGGCATCGCCGCACTCTCGGTACGAGGCGATGGACGCAGCTGGCCTTGCTCGCACGATGCAGATCGACATCGGGACCCTGGCCGGCGCACTGCATGCGGAGCATGCAGACACAGGACGCTGTTGAGTGCTGCATCTTTCGATCGGCACCCAAAGCGATCAGCCACAGTGCCATCTACATCCACGCCAATGCGCGGCCTAACGTGTCTGATACAGCTGCCGCCCGGGTACGGTTCACACCCGGATACGCCCAGGGTGTATGGTGCAAGGGCGGCCGGAGTCCGGTGTCGCCTCCTCATCTTTCTGGCCTTTTCCATCAAGAATCTCTGCGAACGCTGCGACGCCGTCTGTTGCCGGCTCACCGTCCTGGTCGATCCAACCGACCGCATCCCACACCATCTGACCAGCGTGACACCGGAAGGTTGGCACGTGATGGCGCGCGACGAGGAAGGCTGGTGCGTGGCCATTGATGCCGCGCGCATGTGTTGCTCCATCTACGAAACGCGCCCGGCGATCTGCCGTCGCTTCGTCATGTCCGGGCCGTATTGCCGCGACGTGCGTGCCACCTACGACGATCAACGCCGGCGGGGCATTCCCTTGACGCTCTACAACGCATGAGGATTTGCGATGAATAATTCCCGCCGCCAGTCGATGACCGTCAGCAACCAGCCGGGCAAGCCGCGTTTGTCCGAACAGCGCCTGGCCGCCGATCTGGAAGAATTCCAGAAGTCCGGCGGTGCGATCGAGCGCCTGGGCGACACGCCGCTGCGCCGTGAAAAGAAGCGTGGCGCGCCGGAGACCCCGGCTGCAGCAGCTGCGCCCGCCAAGGCCGCCGCGGACGCGGACACGGAATAAGCACGCCGCAAGACGACAGCCGGCCAGGCGCCGCTGTCGTGCCGTATGCGCTTTGCGGTTGAGGCGAGCAGTCGCTGTGCCTACCGATGCATCTGCTGCCTGCGCCGCACCACTGCCGCGCACGGCGCCTGTCACCAACATCAAACGTTGATCATCGCTGCAGGCTGTGCCGTTTCTGCTAGACGAGCCGGCCAGCGGGAAATCCGCTGCACTTGGCACGACCAGGGCAGGTAGAGCAGCTCAACGTCATCAAGCGCATTGCGGGCAAACAGTCGCGCAATGACCAAGCGAAACCTCAACGACAACGGCTGCAGCAATCGAACGCTTGCGCTGCGGAATGCCGGGTCGAACAGCGCCCTGCCCGCTTGGAGCGGCTAACAAAACGTAGCGAGCAGTCGTCAGGTGGGTGCGGACGGCGCGGAGGAACCGGAGTGTACGGGGGTACATGCCGATTCCGAGCACCGGCCGCGCCCGCCTGGCGGCTGCGCAGTCGTGTTGATAGCTGCTCTTAGTCCTCCTGCCGCCGCAGCACCAGATACCGCCGCCAGTGCACGCCCAGCGCGTCATGCACGTCGCCTTCGGGCATCGAATCATGTGGGCAGGCCAGATTGAGTTCGTGCCGCCAGTGGATGCCGAACTCGCCGCCGGGCCACGGTGAAATCTGATACCCCTCGGGGATCAACAATTCCGGCGCCGAATCGGCCTGCAGCGTCTGCCCATCCTGCGGGCCGCCCACCAGCTGCAGACGCACGCACCCTTCTTCTTCATTCACGACCGTACTCCTCAACATGGCGGGACTGGTCGCATCCAGCGGGTTGGGGCGGCGCGCTGCGCAAACGGACGCATGCAATGGCAACGGTGCACTGCACGGTTGCCAGACGACGCCCCGACTGGCAGTGCTCGTGTTTCCACCAGCGCGTGCCATCGATTGCATGGAGTCTAGAAGCAGGCGCCGCAGGCAGAGCGTGAACACTGCGGCAGCGTGGAGTGAGCCGTGTAGCGGCAGCGCGCATGGCGCTACGCCATAGCGCCATGCGCGCTCAGCGGATTACAACAGCTGCGCGCGGCCGACCGCGCCGAGACCTTGTGCCAGCGCAGCCATTTCGTTGGCCAGCGCGATGACGTCGCCACCGGCCTGTGCGGCGGTGGTCATGATGCGTTGATAAGCGTCCCAGAAGTCCGGTCCACTGCCATAGGCGTCGTGGAACCCTTGCAGCTCCAAGACCAGCAGATCGGACACTTGCATGTCAGAGCGGTCCATTGTGTTTACCTCGTTGGGGAATGTCCCCGGCCCGCAGCTTATACCCGTTCACCTTACAAAACCGGGTCCACCAGGCGACAGCGGCGGCGAACCTGAATTGGTTAAATTGCTGGCGTCGCGTGGCCTGAAACAGTGTGTCTGCGGCCGCCAACACCGCGATTCTGCAGCGCTTTTTGAAACGGAGGACACATCCGCAGCAGCGCATGTCCATCCGCATTATCCAAATGCATTGTTGACGCTGCAGGCGCACTCAACTGTGGAACCAGTTGCATGCCTAGCAGGCACGCTCGCATCTGCTCGTAGTGCGAGCACTCGCCATGTGCGCTGCAGCTTCCCAAGCTACGGCTCTACTCTCGAACCGCCTGGCCACGCATCTGCGTTTGGAATGAACGAATTTGCCGCTTCAAGTGCGTTGGCGAGCACCACACTTGCCCACACAAATGCAGCACATCTAAACCCCGGTCAGGCCGCTGTACCAGGACTGCATCTTGCGCCGTCTTCGTCGCAAGACAACTCCGGCAACACCTGTGACCGACCCAGATCACGACGCAATCAGCTCACTGCGCATTGCCGCAGCACACCACGCGCAACCACCACTCATCCCGCCCGTCGCGGCAACTGCGCCAGCAGCTTGTCCAGCGTAATCGGGTAGTCGCGCACGCGGATGCCGGTGGCGTTGTAGACCGCATTCGCCAGCGCCGGCGCCACGCCGGTGAGCCCCAGTTCGCCCACGCCTTTGGCTTTCAACGGCGACATGGTCGGGTCCACCTCGTCGATGAAATGCGCCTCCAGATGCGGAATATCCGCATGCACCGGCACCTCGTAACCGGCCAGGTCGTGATTGACGAAAAAGCCCAGCCGCGTGTCCACCACCATGTCTTCCATCAACGCCGCACCCACGCCCATCACCATGCCGCCGATTACCTGGCTGCGTGCGGTCTTGGGGTTGAGGATGCGCCCGGCCGCGCACACCGCAAGCAGCCGGCGCACGCGGATTTCGCCGGTATCGGCATCCACCGCAACCTCCGCGAAATGCGCGCCAAAGGTTTGCTGCGCGTACTGCTGTTTGAGCGTACCGAACTCCATCGCGTCTTCGGCCACCAGCTCGCCGCCGGCGGCCGCCTGCGCCAGCGCAATGGAACGCGTGCCGGCGTGCACCTGGCCATCGGCAAAGCGGGCCTGGTCCACCGGCATGCCCAGGCGCTGCGCCACCGTCTTGCGCAGCTGCATGCAGGCGGCATACACGCCGGCGGTCACCGAGGCGGCACCTTGCTGCCCGCCGGAACCGGGCGTTTCCGGAAAGCTGGAATCGCCCAGCCGCACCACCACCTGGTGCAGCGGCAAGCCGAGCAGCTCGGCCGCGGTTTGCGCCACGATGGTGTAGCTGCCGGTGCCGATGTCGGTCATGTCGGTTTCGATGGTCAGCGTGCCGCTGCGGTCCAGCCGCGCACGCGCAGCGGCCTTGGAGATCGGCGCGCCGCGAATGGCCGCAGCCATGCCCATGCCGATCAACCAACGGCCGTCGCGCACGCTGGCCGGCGTGGGGTTGCGCCGCGACCAGCCGAAGCGCTGCGCGCCGCTGCGCAGGCACGCGATGAAGGGCCGCGTGGAGAACGGCCGCTGCGGCTGTTCCGGGTCCACCTGGGTGTCGTTGACGATGCGCAGCTGCACCGGGTCCATGCCCACGCGTTCGGCCAGTTCGTCCATGGCCACCTCCAGCGCCATCATCCCCGGCGCCTCGCCGGGCGCGCGCATGGCATTGCCTTCGGCCAGGTCCAACACCGCCAGCCGCACCGCGGTCATGCGGTTGGCGCCGGCGTAGAGCGAGCGCGTGGACAAGGGGGTGGGCTCGCTGCGGCCGCCGCGCAGATTGCCGGACCAGCTTTCATGGCCGATCGCGGTGAGCCGCCCGTCGGCGCCGGCGCCCAGCCGCAGGCGCTGGATGGTCGCCGGCCGGTGGATGGTGCTGTTGAACATCAGCGGGCGCTGCAGGGCCAGCTTGACCGGCCGCCGGGTGATGCGCGCGGCCAGCGCCGCCAGCACCAGATCCGCCTGTGCGGTGCCCTTGCCACCGAAGCCGCCGCCGATGAACGGCGACAGCAGCCGGATGCGCTCCTTGGGCATGCCCAGCGCCTTGCCCAGGTCGCGCGTGCCCCAGTTCATCTGCTGGATCGCGGTGTGGCAGATCAGCTGCTCGCCTTCCCAGCGCGCGATGGTGGCGTGCGGCTCCAGCATCGCGTGCGCCTGGTCGGGCGTGCGAAAGGTGGCATCCACGGTGAACGGCGCGGCGGCATAGGCGGCGGCGAAGTCGCCCTGGGCGGTCTGTGGCGGCCCGCCGAACGGCGCCTGTGGCGCCACCGGGGCACTGGCCTGCTGGGCCGCCAGGTCGTGGTGGCCGCGCTCACGCGCGTAGCGCACCCGCACCAGCGCCGCACCGGCGCGGGCCTGTTCGAACGTCTCAGCCACCACCACCGCCACCGGCTGGTGGTAGTGGTCCACCTGCGGCGCGGCCAGAAAACGCTGCACAGAGAAGTCGCCGGTGCCCAGCGCGGGCACGTTCTGGTGGGTAAGCACCGCGATCACCCCGGGCGCGGCGAGTGCGGCGGCAGTGTCCAGTGCGGTGATGCGCCCCTTGCCGATCGCCGCGCCGAGAATGTAGCCGTAGGCCATCTGCCCGGGCTGGTCGTGCCATTCATAGGCGTAGCGGGCCTGCCCGGTCACCTTGAGCGGCCCATCCACGCGGTCGACCGGCTGGCCCAGCACTTTGAGCTGGTCGGCGGGCGTGGTGCCTGCGGGGGTATCGAACTTCATGTGGGTGCTCCTGAGGGGGACGGACGGGTTGCGCGCCGCCGCGCCTGGGCGCTGGCGAGGGCCTGGCACTGCCAGATCGGCCTGAATCAGCCGGCGCACGCGGCGGCTCGGACAGCCGCCAATGCCTACCCGTTTGTAGCAAACGCAGGCGCCGCCCGGAGCCCATTTCCCGGCATGGGGTCATGAACAGGCTTCATGAATCGGCGGGATGCAAGGGCTGCGGGCAATGGCTGCCTCTCCCCACAGACATTGCCCGCGCTGCGACCGGCAAAGCTTGCATGGCCAAGCAGCCGCCTGGAGGAAAGCCCATCCCCTCCCATCTCCCCGCGATCTCCCCGCGCCCCGATGAATCCCCATTCCCCATTCCCCATTCCCCATTCCCGATTCCCGATTCCCGATTCCCCATTCCCCATTCCCGATTCCCCCTCCATGAACGCCACCGCCCGCCGCAGCGCCCGCCCGCCCAGGCAAAGGGAGCGGCTGTCATTCCCGTGTAAAATGCGCGGTCTTTGACCGGAAGAATGGCGAAAGCTCCTCCACGGGCGCCCCTCTCGGGCCCGGCGTTCATTCGCCTGCTCGCTCGCCTCACTGACGTCCACGTCGCGCAGTCCAACCACGCGCTGGCCGATCGGCTGAGCCAGTGGATCGACTGGACGCGCGCCGTTGCCGTGTCCAAGGCACTGGACGGCAAGCTGCCCGACGCCGAAACGCTGCCCGAGGTGAACGCCATCGGTGCCGACGACTGCGCGCGCCTGCGCGCCACCCTGGCCACCAGTTGCGTGACCGAGCTGGACACGCTGCTCACCCGGCTGCGCAGCGAGGCCCGCGCCGCCGCGGCCGCAGGCGCCCCCGCACCACTGGCCGACTACGCACCGTTCCGGCAGCACTACCTGGCCATGCAGCGCGGCATGCGCAGCACCACCGGCGATTTGCGCGGCCGGCTGCGCGACATGCTGGCGCAATCGGGCAACGGCGAGATGGCGCGCCTGGCCGAAGTGGACGCGGTGATGGAACTCACCCTCAGCCCGCGCGAGCAGAGCCTGCTGGCCACCGTGCCCACCCTGCTCGGCACCCATTTCGAACGCCTGCGCGCGGCCCACCACCCCGCGCAGGACACCGACACCGCGCCAGCACGCCCCGGCTCGGATGCCTGGCTGGACGTGTTCCGCAACGATTTGCAGAGCGTGTTGCTCGCCGAACTGGAAGTTCGTTTTCACCCTATCGAAGGCCTGCTTGCAGCGCTTCGCACCCGCTAATTGGGACGTCATGTTCAGAACTCTCGTGTCCGTTTTCGTGTTTCTTGTTGGCCTGCTGGCGGTGTGCTGGGTCGGCATCGGTTACCTCGGCTCCAACCCGCTCGGCGCATTGGTCGCCGCGGTCATCGGGGCGTGCTACATCGCCGGTGCGCGGGAGCTGTACCACTACCGCCAGGCCACCATCGCGCTGGAGCAGGCGCTCGAAGGTGTGAGCAGCGCACCCGCTGCGTTGGCCGACTGGCTGCAGACCGTGCCCGCCGGGCTGCGCAACGCCGTGCGCCTGCGCATCCAGGGTGAACGCGTGGCGCTGCCGGCGCCGGTGCTCACGCCGTATCTGGTTGGCATGCTGGTGCTGCTGGGCATGCTCGGCACCCTGCTTGGCATGATGGCCACGCTCAAGGGCACCGGTTTTGCGCTGCAGAGCGCCACTGACCTGCAGGCTATCCGCGGCTCGCTGGCGGCACCGGTCGAAGGCCTGGCATTCGCGTTCGGCACCTCCATCGCCGGCGTTGCCACCTCGGCCATGCTCGGGCTGCTGTCGGCGCTGTGCCGGCGTGAGCGCCTGCAGGCCGTGCAACAGCTCGACCTGAAGATCGCCACCGCGTTGCACCCGTATTCGGACGCGCACCAGCGCGGCGAGACCTTCAAGCTGCAGCAGCAACAAAGCGCGCTGATGCCGGCCCTGATCGACCGCCTGCAGGCATTGATGGCCAGCATCGAACAGCACAGCAGCGCCGCCGATGCACGGCTCACCGCGCAGCAGGCCGACTTCCACGCGCGCACCGAAGCTGCCTACCTGCGCCTGGCCGAGTCCCTGCAGCAGTCATTGCAGGCCGGTGTGGCCGACAGCGCCCGCGCAGTGGGCGATGCATTGCAGCCGGCGATGGCCGCCACCATGGCCGGCATCGCACAGGAAACCACCGCCCTGCATGCGCGCATCAGCGACGCGGTGCAGCAGCAGCTGGAAGGCATCAGCACCGGCTTTGCGCACAGTGCCAGTGCCGCCAGCGCGCACTGGAGCACGGCGATGACCGCGCAGGAACGTGCGCAGCAGGCGCGGACCGAACAGCTGCAGCATGCGCTCGCACAGATGGCGCAGCAGACCACCGCCCTGCAAGACAGCGTGGGCCAGGCCGTGCAGCAGCAGCTGGGCGTGCTGACAGACGGATTCGAACGCAGCACCAGCGCTGCCGCTGCCAACTGGCAGGCCGCGCTCACCGCGCAGGAACAGGCCCAGCAGGCGCTCACACAACAACTGCAGAGCACCCTCGCACAACTCGCCACGCAGACCACCGCACTGCAGGACAACCTTGGCCAGGCGGTGCAGCAGCAACTGGCTGCGCTCAACGATGGCGTTGCGCACAGCACCGCCGCGGCGGCCGCAGGCTGGGCCGCGGTGCTGGCCGAACACCAGCAGTCCACCCAGGCGCTCAGCGCGCAATTGCAGCGCACGCTGGAGCAGATTGCCGAGCACAGCACCACGCTGCAGGACGGCGTGGGCCAGGCGGTGCAGCAACAGCTCGATGGGCTGAGCACCGGCTTCGCTGCCAGCACCGCCACTGCCGCGCAAACCTGGACGGCGGCAGCGAGCGAGCAGCAACGCGCCAACCAGAGCCTGACCGATGCACTGCACACCACGCTGACACACTTCGCCAGCACGTTTGAAGCCCGCTCCGAAGCGTTGGTGGATGCGGTGTCCGCGCGCCTGGAACAGTCCAGCAGCCAGACCGCCGATGCCTGGAATGCCGCGCTGGCGCAGCAACAGCAGGCCAGCGCGGAGCTGGCCGCTCAGCACCAGGGCGCACTGAGCGCAGCCAACGCCAGCAGCGAGGCGCACGCCGCCGCGTTGATCGGCACCCTGCAGCAGGCGCATGTTGACTTGCAGGCCGCACTGGAAGCACGCGACGACACCCGCCTGGCGCTGTGGAGCGAGCGCTTCACCGCGATGAGCACGCGCCTGAGCGCGCAATGGGAACACACCGGCCAGCAGGTGGCGCAGCAACAACAGGCCATCTGCGACACCCTGGCCGCCACCGCCAGCGAGCTTTCCACGCAGGCACAGGCACAGGCCAGCGCCACCATTGCCGAAGTGTCGCGCCTGATGCAGATCGCCGCCGAAGCCCCCAAGGCCGCTGCCGACGTGGTGGCCGAGCTGCGCCAGAACCTCTCCGAAAGCATGGTGCGCGACACCGCGATGCTGGAAGAGCGCAGCCGCCTGCTCGCCACGCTGGACACCTTGCTCAACGCGGTCAATCACGCTTCCACCGAACAACGCGTCGCCGTCGACGCATTGGTCAGCACCTCGGCCGATCTGCTGCAGCGTGTGGGCAGCCAGCTCACCGAACAGATCGGCACCGAGACCAGCAAACTCGAAGCGGTGGCTGCACAGGTCACCGGCAGCGCGGTGGAAGTGGCCAGCCTGGGCGACGCGTTCGGGCACGCGGTGCAGTTGTTCAGCACCTCCACCGGCGAGCTCAACGACCGCCTGCAGCACATCGCCGGCGCACTGGATGCCGCGCAGGCGCGCAGCGACGATCAGCTGGCGTATTACGTGGCGCAGGCGCGCGAAGTGGTGGACCTGAGCATGCTCTCGCAGAAGCAGATCATCGAAGAACTGCGCCTGCTCGATGACCGCCGCGTTGACGCCAATGGAGCGCAGCCGGCATGAGCGATGAGATCGACCTCGATGGCGAATCCGCCGCACCGATCTGGGCCGCGTTCGGCGACCTGATGTCGGTGCTGCTGGGCGCGTTCGTGCTGATCCTGGTCGGCGTGATCGGCGTGCAGTTGCAGCTGTCCAGCCGCCTGGACGACGAGGTCAAGCAACGCCAGGCCGAAGCGCAGCGCCGCAAGACGCTGGAACAGGCACTCGCTGCACCGCTGGCCGCCGGCCGCGTCACCCTGGTCAACGGCCGCATCGGCATCCGCGGCAGCGTGCTGTTTGCGCTCAATTCCGACCAGCTGCAGCCGGAAGGCCGCGAGGTGTTGAAGAGCCTGGCCGCGCCACTTTCCGAGTACCTGGTGTCGCGCGAAGAGATCCTGATGATCAGCGGCTTCACCGACGACCGCCCGGTGCTGGACAGCAACCGTCGCTATGCCGACAACTGGGAACTGTCCGCGCAACGTGCGCTCACCGTCACCCGTGCGCTGATCGCCGAAGGCGTGCCCGCCTCTTCGGTGTTCGCAGCCGCTTTCGGCTCGCAACAGCCGGTGGATTCCAATGCCGACGAAACGCGGCGCGCCAAGAACCGCCGTGTGGAGATCGCGCCGATTCCGCGCCCGTCGGCTGCCGCTGCCGCACCACGATGAGCCGCACCGCGTCATCCACCCAGGCGCAGCTGGAACAGTGGCGCGCGCAAGGCGCCGACCAGCGCGACCCGGTGCGCTTCCATCTGATGCAGACCTTGCAGGCACGTGCCACCACGCAGCCGCCGGCCGTGCGTCAGGTGCTGGAAGACAAGCTCGCCGCGTTGGTGACGGCCTATGCACAGGCGCTGCAGCCGGCGCCGGTCTCCGTGCCCGTACCCGCGCCGGCACAACCACCGGCCGCGCCCAAATCGCGCGCGCGCAACAAGCGCAGCGCCGCACCTGCGCCTGCACCGGTCTCCGCACGCCAGGCACTGAGCGCGCTGCTCACGCAAATGGCCGGCCACACCGCACTGCTCAGCGACAGCAGCACCGGCAATGCCGCGCATGCTCCGCAATTCCCGGAGTTGCCGGCGCTGGACGACTTCCGCCGCACCTGGGCCACGGTGCGCACCGCCAGCCAGGTGCGGCAATCGCTGCAGGACGCGCCCGCCGATGCCGGCCCGCTCAATTCCAGCGTGCTGGTGCATCGGTGCATCAGCCTGATGCGCGCGCAGGCGCCCGGCTATCTGCAGCACTTCCTCGCCTACGTCGATGCCTTGTCGTGGATGGAGCAGCTGCAGCACGGCGGCGCACTGGCCACCGAAGCGCCGGCACCGGCACTGCCGGGCAAGAAACGCAGCCGTAGCGCGGCGCCGAAGCGACGCGCTTAGAGCAGCGATCAAACCGACTGCGCAGCCGCCAGGCGGGCGCGGCCGGTGCTCGGAATCGGCACGTACCCACGTACACTCCGGTGCCTCCGCGCCGTCCGCACCCACTTGACGACTGCTCGCTACGTTTTGTTAGCCGCGCTTAGCAGCAGGAATGCGATGCGCGTGATGCACGTCGGCATCGCGTCGCGCGCACTATCGCCTTCGGGGCACTCTTTCGATCCGGTCTCGCGTGCTGTGCAGCGCCCGCGGCAACGGCGCAGCGTGCTGCACGGCTAACGCGCAGCACACGAACGGGCAGGCACCTCAGAACCTCAGCCGTGCGCCCACCGTCCAGGTGCGCGGCGCGCCCGGATACACCCATTGTTCGCTGTATGAAAACGCGGCGTAGCGGCGGTCGGTGAGGTTTTCCACCTTTGCATACAGCCGCAGACGCTCGCTGAGGTCGTAATGGCCTACCAGGCGCCACACCGTGTAGGCCGGCAACACGAAGCCGGTGTTGCTGTCGACCGACCCCAGCCGCTCACCGGTGCGCGACACGCCCACCCCCACCGCGGCGCTGCGCGTGCCGCTCAACGGTTGCGCGTAGTTGACGAAGGCATTGCCGCTGAAGCGTGGCACGTTCGGAAAGCGGCGCCCTTCCGCCAGCCCGGTGCCCATTGCAGCGGCGCTGCTGCGGGTCACCTGCGAATCGGTATAGGCCAGGCCCACCGAGGCGGCCAGGTGCGGAGTGAGCCTGCCCAGCAGATCCAGTTCTGCGCCTTCGCTACGCATCTGCCCCACCGGCAACGAAAAACTGGTGTCGGCCGGATCCAGGCTCAACACGTTTTCCTTGTCGATACGAAACACCGCCAGCGTCGCTTCCAGGCCCTCACCGGGCTGCACGTATTTCAGGCCGGTTTCCAGCGAGCGGCTCTTCTCGGGCGCGAAGCTTTGCCCGTTGGCACCCACGCCGCTATTGGGCCGAAACCCGGCCGCCGCACTGGCGTATAGCGACAGCGTGTCGTCCAGATGCACGGTGAGCCCGGCACGCGGGCTGATGACACCGTCGGAGGCTTGCTGCGTGGTTGCGCGCAGACGGTTGGCAATGTCCTGCTGATAGTGGTCGTAGCGCACGCCGAGCAAGGCCTTCCAGCGCGCGCCCAGATCGATCTGGTCCTGCGCATAGACGCCCCACACCTGTTGTCGCTCGTCGGTATCGGTGATCGGCGCCAACCGCCCGGGTTGCGCCACGCCATAGCGCGGTGCCAGCACGTCGATGCTGTAGGGCGTGGCCGCCGAGCGCGCGCGCAGCTGGTAGCGACTGTCGTTGAAGCGGTTGCCATCGATGCCGAACAACACGTGATGGGCGACCTTGCCGCTGCCGAGCGTGCCCAGCAGTTCGGCGCGCGCGGCGATGTCGCGGCCCTGGTAGTCGCGGTAGCGGCGCTCGCGCCGCAGCGTGCGATCGTCGGCCTGCAGCGTCCACGGCTCGGTGGAAAAGCCGCGCATGCCACTGTCGCGATACGTGGCACCGCCCTGCAACGACCAAGTCTGATTCAAACCATGCACCGCGAACACCTGGTGGCCGGTGGAATGCAGATCGATGTCGCCATCACCCGGCTCGCCCAGAAAGCGCGACGCCGGCAAGCGATTGGCATCGCCATCGATCGCGGTCACACCGCGATCGAACGGGGTGTGGATGCGCAGCAGTTCCAGCTCGTAGGACACCGTAGTGTCGGGCGTGGGCATCCACAGCAGCGACGGCGCCAGCAGCGTGGCGTCGCTATCGACCGTGTCGCGAAAGCTGTGCTGGTCCTTGTGCATGAGATTCACGCGGTAGGCCACGGTTTCGCTGAGCGGGCCGGTGCTGTCCAGCGCCGCGCGGTAGCTGTCAAAGCGCCCCGCAGACAGGTCCACGCTGTGCTGCGCATCGAACAAGGGTTTCTTGGTGACGATATTCACCGCACCACCTGGCTCGCCGCGCCCGTACAACGCAGACGCTGGCCCCTTGATCACTTCCACGCTCTGCGTGTTGGCGCCATCGCGCAGGCCGTTGTAACCGCGGCTGGCGTTGAAGCCGTTGACCATGTAGTCGGAACTGAAGTTGGGGTCGCCGGTGAACCCGCGGATCGAATAGCTGTCCCACAGCCCGCCCAGGTTATTGGCCTTGGTGATGCCGCTGGCCATGTCCAGCGCGCCGGCCAGATCGGTGACGCCGGCATCCTCCAGCAAGCTGTGGTCGAGCACGCGTGCACTGATCGGCAGATCGCGCAGCGGTGCTTCGGTCTTGGTGGCGCCGGTCACCGTCAGTGCGCGGTACGGTGCGTAGTCGCTGCGTACTTGCACCGCGTCCAGGCTGCGCGCCTGTGGCTCGGCCGCAGTGGCCGGCGCGGCGGCGCAGGCGAGCACGCCAAGCAGCGGCAGCGCCGAGACAACGTGGCGGCGTGGAAGAAGACTGGACACGGGGCAGGACTCCTGAAAGACAGCCGCCTGTTGGCGGCTGTCGCGATGAAGGCACACGAAACATCGATGCAACGGTGATACGGGAATGCGCCGCTAGGACGCCGGGTCTGCCATTGCTTCAAAGCGCGGTGCGCGTGCGAAGTCGTTTCCGGTAAACGCGCGATCGCGGAACAGGAACCCGTAGTAGTAGGTGCGCAGTGCGCGGTGGTAGTCGCGGATGCGGTCCTGGTAGGCCAGCTGCGCCTGCAGATCGGTGCCGGCCAGACGCGTCAATGCGGCCTGCAGCGCCACCGGTGGCAACACCGCGGCTACGCGTTGCGCCAGCGCTTCGCGGCGGAGCAGGCCTTGCCGGTACGCGCTCACCTGCGGTGCCACCTGCGCATCGCCGTTGGCGTGGAAGGCGAAATACCACTTGTAGTGGAATGCATCGGTCAGCGGAGGCGAATCCGCCCACTGCGGATGGCGCGCGTAGAACGCCTGCATGGTGTGCTGGCGCGGAATGTCCCAGGCGTGGTTGACCGCTTCGCGCTGCAGCCGCGCAATCTCGGCGCCTTGATTGACCGGCACCGCCTGGTTGATCGCCACATGCGCCAGCGCCGGTGCCACCAGCGCCAGCACCACCCAGCACGTGGCCAGCGCAGTGGCATGCGCGGCCGGCCGCCATGGCAGCCGCCCCACCAGCACCGCCACCACCACCCAGAACAACAGGTAGGCGCAAGTCAACGCCTGCACCGCCAGTTGCTGGCCCAGCGGCACGCCATTGAGCGTGGCGGCCACCGCAAACGGCAACGCCAGGCACAGCAGCACCGCCAGCGCACGCACCGTCACCCGCCGCGCCAGCAGCGCCGTGCCGGATCCGGGCAACGCTGCCAACATGCGCGCGCGCCCGGCCGCGTGTTCACCCGAGCGCAGGTCGAACAACAACGCAATGACAAACAGCGGCAACAGAAACACCACCACGAATGCGTAGTCGAAGCGGCCAGCCAGCGCGAGTTCGGGGTTGTAGCTGTCACCGTCATGGATCTGCGCCTCCAGGCCCAGCGCACGCACGCGCAGGATGTACGGCGACACATCGCGCATGCCCACCGCAGCAAACGCCAGTGGCGCAGGCGGATCCCAGGTGGGATGGAAACTGTAATAGGCCGCGCTGCCGGCATCGTTGCTGCGCGCCACATACGCCTGCACCGCAGCGATGTCTTCCTGCTGCAAGGCCGCGATGCGTGCGATGTTGTGGCGCTGTGTCTGCATGAGGTGGTGCCCGGAAACCAGGCTGCACACGCCCAGCAGCACCAGCAAGGCCAGCCCTGCCACCGCCGCGCGTGCACGCAGCAGCAATAGCCATTCGTAGCGCCACACGGCCATCAGCGTGCCACTCCCATGCGCCGCGCGGCGACCGTGACCAGGCACAGCGACAGCAGCAACCAGCCGGCGAGCAAGGCAAGGCTGGCACGCCCTGCGTGCAGCAACTGCGCCGTGGCCGATGGCTCGAATGCAAACACGGGAATGCGGTGCCAATGCGCGGCATCGATGCGCTTGCGCTGGTCGGCACCGGCATCCTTGGCGGTATCGTCGGCCAGGCTCACCGCATCGGCCTGCAATTGATTGAGCTGCTGCACCAGGCCATAGCGATACCGCTCGGCCTGGCTGAGAAAACGTTCGTGCGCGCGCAGATCGGTCTCGGCCACTGTCATCGAGACCGCGCGCAAGGCCACCGTGGGGCTGAGCAGCGCAAACACGCGCACCAGCAGATTCTGTTGCTGCTGGATCGCCGAATCGCGCGCCGCGTAGCGTTCGAACAGGCTGGCGGTCAGGCGTTCGCCTTCCACTGCCAGCAGGCCCTTGTAGTTCACCGGCAGGTCTTCCACCCGCTGCACGCCGTACTGCGCCAGCACCTGTTGCTTGAACTGCGCAAAGTGCGGGTCATCGGGGTTATGGCTGTCGCCGAGCGTGCGCAGATCGCGCTGGATCGCCACGTCCGTTTCCAGCCGCATGGGCAGGCGATACGCGGCATTGGCGACATCCGGCGCCACCCGCGGTACCAGCAGGGCCAGCCAGACCCACAGCGCCAGCGCCACCAGCAAGGCGTCGCGGCCACGCCGGCATAGCACCGACACCGTCAGCACCAGCGCGCACCATGCCAGCAGATACGCCGCATACGACAGCACCAGTACCGCCACCCGCATGCCCTGCCCCGGCAGCACCGCCACCGGCACCAAGCCGACCAGCGCCGGCAACAGGCAGGCCGCCGCTACTGCGGTCAGGGCCAGATATTTTCCGCTCAGTACTTGCATCCGCGTGGCGCCCTGCAGCAACACCACGCGCAAGGTGCCGGTTTCCTGTTCGCGCGCCACTGCGCCGCAGCCCAGGAACACCAGCAGCAGCGGCGCCAGCACCTGCAGCACGAACGCAGGCGTGAGTTGCCCGAAGCGCACCAGCAACGAGCTTTGCCGCACGTCGCCGAAATTGGCGGTGTTCTGGCGGTGGCCTTCCAGAAACATGCTGTTGCCGGTGAAGGCATCCACGCCGGCATCGAAGGCCGCCAGTGCCGGCAACGGGCGATAGATGAAGTGCCCGTAATGCACTACGCGGTGCGGGTGCCGGTCTGGCTGCGCTTCGAACGCCTGCTGCGCGGCCTGTTGCTGCCGCGTGCGGAACTCGGAAACCTCGCGCTGATGCTGCGCGGCGGTCAGCGCGGCCACCAGCGTCAACGCCATCAGCAGCACCAGGCCGATGGCCGCGGACCGGTTGCGTGCCATGTAGCGCAGTTCTTCGCGTGCCACCCACAGCACAGCACTCATGCGGCGCGGTCCTGCGGCCGCGCAAAGCGCGCATGCAGGGTGCGCACGTCGAAGCCGCTGTCACCGGCGCCGACTTCATCGACGATGCGCCCGTTTTCCAGAAAGCCGATACGGTCGGCCACGTCCACCGCACCGAGCAGATCGTGCGTGACCATCAGCACCGCGCCGCCGCGCGCACGCACGCTGCTCACCAGCTGGTTGAAGTCGCCGATGGCGCGCGGGTCCAATCCGGAGGTGGGTTCGTCGAGCAACAGCACCGGCACCTCGCGCAAGGTGGCCACGGCGATCGCCACCTTCTGCCGCATGCCCTTGGAAAAACCACCCAGGCGCTGCGTCCATGCCTCGCGCTGCAGCCCGGCCGCGGCCAGCGCAGTGCCAATCGCCTCCGGGCTACGCCGCTGCCCGGCCAGCGCCAGCAGGTAATCGGCATTTTCCAGCGCGCTGAGGTGCTCGTAGAGCGCCACGTTTTCCGGCAGATACGCCAGGCGCGCCCGCGCCAGCCCGGGGTTGGCCACCGGGTCCACACCATCCACCTGCAACTGCCCGGACACCGGCCGCACAAAGCCCAACAATGCCGACAACGTGGACGACTTACCCGCGCCGTTGCCACCCAGCAGCGCATACACACTGCCCGGCGCCACCTGAAGGTTAAGCCCCTGCAATACCGCGCGGCCGCGGTAGGACACGTGCACGTCGACAAGGGAAATGGCGGAAACAGGCGGCGCGGCAGAGGACATGGCAAGCGGTCATCACAAATGAATTGATACGTTATCACATTGCGGATGGCGCTCGTGTGGCCGGGCGGTGGCCGCCTGATGCGTCGCCGGTGGCGCAGTGATGCAGCTGTTTGCGTTGCTCCAGAACACCGCTTTTTAAGAGCTCGGCGCGCGCCATCTGCATGCATTCGACCTGCAAAGCGGACGCGGCTGGCTGTGGAGCGACGTCCATTGGCCCGCCGGCACCACTGAAGCACCAGGAAGTGCAATGTTATTCTGTTACGAAATATCGCTGCATCCACACCGTATTCGTCAACGAGACCCTGATCACCGCATGTCTTCTCCCCAGCACGGCCGCCTGCCCCGCACCTCCACCCGCACCCCCATCGCCGGTGACGCCGCAGCGCCGCGCCGCACACCCGCCCGTGCCAACCTGCTCGCGCTGACCTTGCTGGCAAGCCTGCACGCGTCCGCGCAGCCAGCCCTGGATACCCGCGCGCCGCTGCCGCCGGTGCGCGCCTGGCATGGTGCGAGCGAGTCGCTGGTGATGAAGGCGAACGCCGAGTGGGCAACGCCGGCCGAACGCAGCGACTTCGTCAGCACGCCCAACTATGCGGACACCCGCGCGTGGCTGGAGCGCCTGGTCGCCGCCTCGCCGCTGTTGTCGCTGGAGGTATTCGGCACCAGCAGCGAGGGCCGCGACCTGCTGCTGGTGCGCGCCCGCAAGGGAGCAGCCGGCAAACCCGTGGTGCTGGCGCAGGCCGGCATCCACGCCGGCGAGATCGATGGCAAGGACGCCGGCCTGATGCTGTTGCGCGACATCGCGCAGGGCGGCAAGGACGCGCTGCTGGACCAGGTGGATTTCGTGTTCGTGCCGATCCTCAATGTGGATGGCCACGAGCAGCGCGGCCCGCTGGTGGGCGCGGCCCTGCGTGGCCCGCAGGGGGCGGGCTGGAACAGCACCCCGCGCGGCATCAACCTCAATCGCGACTATCTCAACCTCGAGACGCCGGAAGCCCGCGCGGTGGTGGCGCTGCTGCACCGGCTGGACCCGGCGCTGTACATTGATCTGCATGTCAGCGAGGGGCTGGATCATCAATACGACATCACCTACACCTTCGCTGGCTGGGGCACGTATGCACGCTCGCGCGCCACTGCCGGCTGGCTGCAGCAGCGCTTCACCCCGGCGGTCGATGCCGCGTTGCGCACGCAGGGCCACACCCCCACGATCTACCCCAGCCTGATCGACGAAAACGACCCGCGCTCGGGCCTGCGCTACTCGCCGGAAGGCCCGCGCTATTCCACCGGCTACGGCGACTTTGCCGGCATCCCCACCGTGCTGGTGGAGAACCACCGGCTCAAGTCCTATCGCCAGCGCGTGCTCGGCGACTACGTGCTGCTGGAAGTGGCGCTGCGCGTGGTGGCCCGCGATGCCACGCGCATTGCCGCCGCCAAACGCACCGACCGCGCCGCGCGGCCCGCCGAACTGATGGTGGCCTGGGAGCGCCTGGAGCAGCCGATCGCGCAGCTGCCCTTCAAGGGCGTGACCTACACGCGTGCGCTGTCGCCGGCATCGGGCCGGCAGGAGCTGCGCTGGGAAGGCCGCGATGCCACCTGGACCATGCCGGTGATCGGCTATCGCCAGACCCAGGCGGTGACCTATCCGCAGGCCTGGTGGATTCCGCCCGGCAACGCCGATGTGGTCGCGCGATTGGATGCCCACGGCATTCAGTACGAGCGCCTGCAGCAGCCACGCCAGTTGCGCGTGGAGCGCACCCGCATGGTCAAGCAGTCCGGCAGCAACACCCCGCACAGCGCGCAGGTGGAAGAAACCTTCGCGCTCGGCAGCATCCGCATTCCTTCTGACCAGCCGATGCGCATGCTGGCCGCCGCCTTGCTGGAGCCGCAAAGCAGCGACTCGCTGCTGGCCAGCGGCCTGTTCCGCCACGCCGGCAACCCGGACAGCGGCCTCTACGGCGCCGAGCTGGTGCGTTTCACCGAACGCATGTTGCAACACGACGCAGCCTTGCGCAGCGACTTCGAACGCAAGCTCGCCGCTGACCCCGCGTTTCGTGCCGATGGCGACGCGCGCCTGCAATGGATCTACGCACGTTCGCCGTACGCCGCTCTGAGCGGCTGGCAATATCCGGTGCGACGTGAGCTGCGCGAGTGAGCGGCCGCACTGCGGCCGCACTGCGGCCGCTGGCGTGCGGCAGCGCCTGGCGAGGCTGAGTCACTGCATACAGCGCAGCGTGCACCACGCAAGCGCGCAGGAAGGCGCACCTCACCGGCGATGACGTCGCCCGACACGTCGCTTCCCACGGATGCGCAGTGATCACCATGATCACCACATCGCCCGTAGACCGTTACGCCATCGGTCGCTGCACTACCGGCGCATGCTCGGCCATCAACGCAATCACCCAATCGATGAACACGCGGAGCTTCGCGCTCACGTGCCGGTTGGGCGGGAAGGCGATCGAGAGCGGCATCGGGTCCAGCTGCCAGTCCGCGAACACCGGCAGCAGCTCGCCGCGGCTCAGCGGTGCACGCGCCATGTACTGCGGCAACCACAACACGCCCATGCCGGCCAGCCCCGCGGCCAGGTAGGCATTGCCGTCGTCGCTGGCCACCACGTAGCGACCGTGCACCTGCACGTGTTCGCCATCGCGCTGCATCACCAGTGGCCACGGCACGCCATCGCCCCAGCGCATGAAGCCTACGGTGCGGTGGGCGGTGTCTTCTAGCTCGCGTGGATGCGCAGGCATGCCCAGGCGTGCGAGATAGCCGGGCGCTGCATACACGCCCGCCTGCAGGTCACCCACGTGCCGCGCCACCAGCGATTGATCAGTGATGGTGCCGCCGCGCACCACGCAGTCGATCTGCTCGCCGATCAGATCCACGCGGCGATCGCTGGCGCCCATGTGCAACTGGATATCCGGATACCGCGCATGAAAGTCCGGCAGCGCGGGCATCAGGATCAGGCGCGCCAGCGGGCTGGGCACATCCACGCGCAAGCGCCCACGCGGCACGCTGGATGCCACCGACAAACTGGTTTCCGCATCGTCCATGTCGGCCAGCAAGCGCACCACACGCTCGTAATAGGCCGCGCCATCGGCGGTGACCGCCACACGGCGCGTGGTGCGATTGAGCAAGGTCACCCGCAGGCGCGCCTCCAGCTGTTGCACCAGCTGGGTCACCGTTGCCCTGCTGATCTGCAGGGTGTCGGCGGCCTTGGTGAAGCTGCCGGACTCGACCACACGTGCGAATGCCTGCATTGCATCGAACCGATCCATCGCCATCCTGCGGTCTGCTCAATTGTTTGGATTCTACAAATAGTCATGTGCGCTGGCAGGGATTTATCCGCTGCCGCGCGCTGCTTACTGTGGCTGCACGTTCGATGGGCACGTTGCCCACATAGGAGATACCCCATGGCAACACGTGACGCTGTTTTCCCCGCAGGCCGTCAGGCGCTGTATGAGCGCAACCGCTACTCGCCCGCCCTCCGTGCGGAGGGCCTGCTGTTTGTCTCCGGCCAGGTCGGCAGCCGCGACGATGGCTCGCCCGAACCCGACCTGGACGCCCAGATCGCACTGGCGTTTTCCAACCTCGACGCGGTACTCGCCGCGGCGGGCTGCACGCGGGACGACGTCATCGACGTCACCTGGTTCATGGTCGACCCGGACACCATCTTCGACGTCGTGTTCAAGCAGTGGGCCACGCACTGGGGCCCGCCGCCCTACCCGACCGTCACCGCTGTGGGCGTGACCTGGCTGTACGGCTTCCAGTTCGAGATCAAGGTGATTGCCAAGCTGCCGGAGCAGGCGGCGGCGTGATCGCAAATGCAGGGGCCGCGTATGGCGGCCCCTGCATCGTCTCACCCCTCAGGATGTTGACGACTGCGTTGCCACACTCCGCAGGCGCTCCATGCCCATGATGCGGAACACGCGCTCGGTCTGCGCCTCCACCACGGCGTTGATTGCCTCCGCACCGTAATCGGCAAAATCCACGGTGATTCGCAGTGGTTTGGCACCTACCGGCAAGGCCAGTACGCGGGCAATCGCATCGGCCACCGCCTGCACCGGCGCCGGCTGCGCATCGCGGAACAACCGGCGCAGGCCAGGCGAATAGTTGTCGAATTCCGGCTGCACGGCGGCATAGCCGTCCACGGCCTGGGTGTCCTGCGGATGCACCGCGGTCTGGAAGTGCGAGGTGCCGTCCATGAAGGTGCCGGGCATGACGATGACGGTTTCGATGCCCAGCGGCTGCACTTCGTAGGCGGTCGTTTCGGCCACTGCATCGAGTGCATATTTGCCGGCAACGTACGGCATCATGAATGGCGCAACGATGCGGGTGATGGTGCTGCCCACATACAGCAAGGTGCCGTGGCCCTGCTTGCGCAGCTGCGGCAATGCCGCGCGATTGAGCCGGTGGGCGCCCACCGCGTTGGTGTTGAAACTGTCGGCCAACTGCTCGGCAGTGAACCCTTCTGCCATGCCGATATACAGATGCGCCGCGTTATGGATCACCACATCCAGATGACCGTGCTCGGCCACCACCTGTTCCACCGCGCGCTGGCAGGACGCCTCGCTGTGGATGTCCATGTCCACTACCCGCACCTGCGCGGCGTGCGCACGTGCGTAGTCTTCCAGCGCATGCCGGCGTTCCTTGCTGCGCCCGTCGGGGTCGCGCACGCCGGCATACACCACATAGCCCGCGCGCATGAGCGTTTGCGCCGTGAGCAGGCCCATGCCCGATCCGGATCCTGAAATCAGCACTGTCTTCATGTTGTCTCCGATGCAATGACGCCTCCGGATTGCGCGCAGGCTTTGCCACCGGCGCGGAGGCGAAGGCCGGAGCAGAGATTCAACGGTGCGTTGCGCTGCGGGTTGAAGCAGTGTGTCTGGTCACGCACGCTGCAGTGGCATTCCACACTGCAGCGCTGTGTGGCTTCGTTACTCGCCAGTTTCGCGATAGAACACCATGCCACCGTGATGCAGTTCATCGGCGGTGACGAACGTGCCATCGGCGGTGAAGCCGGTGTCGTCCCAATACTGGATCCGATTACCTTCCACTTCATAGCGGCCTTGATGGGCACTCTTGCGTGTGCCGCGGGCCTCGTCGTAGCGGCCGGTGGGCAGCAGTTCCTGCCGGATACGGCCGTCACCGGTGACCCACATGCCCAAGTACGGATGGTGTTGCATGAGATGCTCCGAGGGAGAAGAAGAGGCTGCGCTGCTGACGCCGGATGCATCGCCGCGCCATGCGCTGGTGGGCCCGCACAGCACGGCAGCGCCGGCGCCGATGGCCACCGCAACAGCGAGCTGCATGCGGGTATCGTTCATGGGCTGCCCACGCGTGCAGCCGTGTCCTGGATGCGTTGCAACACATCGGTGTAGTGCGGCAGATCCAGGAAGGCGTTGACCTCCACCACCTTGTTGTCGCGCATCCGCATGATCCACGCATACCGATTGCGGTACGGGGCGCCATCGCGCGCAGTGGCCGCGCCTTCCCATTGCACGATCACATGCGCGCCATCGGCCCACAGCTGCCAGTGCAGCGGCCGCAGCGGCGTGGACAGGCGGCTGGCCAACGGGCGCACCGCTTTATCGACCAGCGCATCGCGCCCATGCACGGTGCCGGCGAACGGGCCGGAGCCTTCGATGGTCCAGGTGACGTCGCTGGCCAGCAGCGTGTCGAACAACCCGCTGCCGCCGGCCGACCACTGCTTGAACGCGGTATCGACCAGCTGCTTGTTGTGCGCAGCCATGCGCGAGGTGTCGTGCTGTGCGGCTGCGGCGGGGGCGGCCACGCTGGCCGCCTGTGCGCCGGGCAGCCACAGCACGGCCGCCAGCAGGACGGCAGGCAATGCGGTGTGTGTGCTCATGTGCGGTACTCCTGTGCTCAACGGCGCAGCTGCACGCTGCCGGTGCCGTAGATGAGTTGCTGCGCCATCGGCCGGCCGATGAATCGCTCGGGAAAGATCGGCGCCGGCGCACTGGCGGCATCCAACCGCTGCAGTTGCGCATCGCTGAGCGTCAGGCCGAGTGCGCCGAAGTTGTCCAGCGCCTGCTCCAGCGTGCGCGCGCCCATCACTGGCGCTACCACCGCCGGGTTGCGCAAGGTCCACGCCAATGCGACCTGCGAGCGTGAGGCACCCAGTTCGTCGGCGATCTCGCCCACCACATCGGCGATGTCCAGCGAGCGCGCGTTGAGATGCCCGGTGGAGGCAATCACGCCCTTGCGGCTGGCAGCCACCTCCGCGCCGTTCTCGTCGGAGAGATCTGCGCGCGTGTACTTGCCGGTGAGAATGCCGCCGCCCTGCGGCGACCAGGGCATGACACCCAAGCCCAACTCACGCGCCATCGGCAGTAGCTCGTGCTCGACCGTGCGCTCGACCAGGCTGTACTCGATCTGCAGGGCCACCAACGGCGACCAGCCACGCAGATCCGCCAGCGTCTGCAGCTGCGCCACGCGCCAGGCCGGCGTGTTGCAGATGCCCAGGTACAGCACCTTGCCGGCACGCACCAGATCATCCAGCGCGCGCATCACTTCATCCGGCGCGGTGGTGAAGTCCCAGGCGTGCAGGTACAACAGGTCGATGCGGTCGGTGGCGAGCTGGCGCAGGCTGGTTTCCACCGAGCGCATCAGGTTGAGCCGGTGATTGCCGCCGGAATTGATGTTGCCCGGGTCGCGCGCCATGGTGAACTTGGTCGCCACCACCACACGCTCGCGCTTGTCGGCGATCAACCGGCCCAGCATGCGTTCGGACGCACCGTTGGTGTAGTTCACCGCGGTGTCGATGAAGTTGCCGCCACGCTCGACATACGCATCGAATATGCGCGTGGCGTCGGTTTCATCGGCACCCCAGCCCCATTCCTTGCCGAAGGTCATCGTGCCCAGCGCCAGCGGCGAGACGCGCAGACCGGAGCGGCCGAGCAAGCGATACTGATCCAGAGACATTGCGTGCTGCATAGGGAATTCCTCCTGTTGAAGTAACGCGCGGTACTGCACTGCGCTGGGGAACACTGTGCTGCAGGCGTGTGCGGGGCCGGTAACCGCATCCTCCGCAATCCTTGCCTGATCCGCCGAGCGCACAACCGGCCGCTCCACCGTGGCAGACGCGACCGCATCGCAAGCGCGCAGCCACATCAGCGCGACCAACCTTTGCATCGCCGCGTTGTGGACACCCAGCACAACCGGTGGCGCTGCGCACCGCCGCAGAGGCTGCATTCCAGCGCTGTCTTCGCCAGCACCTGATGCGCACAACGACACCAAGCGATCTCAGCGGTAGGTGCTGTTCGCCTGCATGTGGCATCACTGCAGAGCAGCGCAAGGGTGCCGTTGCAGCGGCTAGGATGGAACTGACAAAACATGCCCAGCTGCCGGAAAAATTCTTATGAGCCATGACATCGCCTGGGAAGATCAACGCACCTTCCTGGCGGTTCTCGATACCGGCAGTCTCTCGGCTGCCGCGCGCCAGCTGGGCGTTGCCCAGCCCACCGTGCGCGCACGCATCGCTTCGCTTGAAGCCGCGCTGGGCACCACCTTGTTCACCCGTGCGATCACCGGCCTGATTCCCACCAGCGAAGCGCGCGGGCTGGAAGCGGCGGCCCGCACCATGGCGCGTGCCTCGGCGATGTTCGTGTGGCTGGCGTCTGCACCGCCCGGGCTGGTCGCCGGCACCGTGCGGATCAGCGTGTCGGACTTTGTTGGCGTCGAAGTTTTGCCGGCGATGCTGGCGCGCTTGCGCCAGAAGCATCCGCATATCGTCACCGAGCTGGTGCTCAGCAACACGCCGGCGGACCTGCTGGAACAGGAAGTCGATATTGCCGTGCGCATGCAGCCGCCCACGCAAGGCGCGTTGGTGGCGCGCAAGGTCGGTGCGATCGCCCTGGGCTTGTTTGCGCACCGCGATTACATTGCGCGCCGTGGCGCGCCGGCCACGGTGGAGGCACTGCTCGAACACGAGCTCATCGGCCCCGATCGCAACCGCGCCGACCTGAGCCTGGCCCGCGCCCTGCATCCGCACCTGCTGCGTGACCGCCTGGCCACGCGCACCGACAGCCACCCTGCGCAACTTGCGCTCGCACGCGCCGGCCTGGGCATCGCCATTGCGCAATGCCCGATCGCCCGCGCAGACCCATGCCTGGTGCAGGTGCTGCCCGAGGTCGCACTGCCCGCACTCACCACCTGGATCGTGACCCACGAAGACCTGCGCGATGTGCCACGCATCCGCGCCACCTTCAATCACCTGGTCACGTCGTTCGAACGCTATCTGGCAGTACCGCCTCAGGTCATGTCCGAGCAATATGCACCGGCCTGACGGCGCTACACACGCACCTCAGGCCGCCACGGCGCGGGCTCGGCAAGCAAGCGCGCCGCCACATCGCTCACGTGGTTGAAGCGATGCCGCTGGATGGCGTAGATCACGCCCAGCAAGACCGTAAATGCCAGCACTGGCAGCGGCACCACCGGCAGCGCCTGGACGAGCATCAGCGCCACCCACAGCATGCTCCAGTTGCACAGGCCCACGATGCGGATCTCGCGATCGCGCTTGTCCACCAACACCACGCCACGCATCACCGGTGCGTAGTTCGGCTTGAGGCGCATCCATACGCTTTCACGAAACGCACTGCTTGTTTCCGACAGCGGGTGGAACACCAGCGGCGCCCACGCGGAGTCATCCAGCGTCATCTCGGTGCGGCCCAACGGGAAGTGCGCCAGCGCCGTTGCGGTGGCCGGGATGCGTCGCACGTACAGGGGCACGCCCCAGCGGCAGTACCAGCGGTTCCAGCACAGCATCAGCACCGCTTCGATCAACAGCAGCGCGATCAGCACGTACAGCATGGGTCCGTCCTGTGTGTGGTCCGGGCGGACCGTGTTCTGAGCATGCCTGAGCACTGGGCGCCCGTGCGGCTGCACCAGGCGATGGCAGCGCAACGCTCACCGCTGCACCGGCTGGCGTACACCTGCACAGCCAGATCGAGCGGTGCTGCGTGGCGCTTGCAGCGGCCACCATACTGCATGGTATGTTTCGACCATTCCGCTCCCGCACACAGCGAACGCAGCACATGGCCACGCAATCGCAGACCCTCAAAATCTGGACACGGCTAAGCCCGCTGCCAGGCGGCAAATGGCTGTTTTCCCGGCTGCTGTGCCTGAAGGCGCCCTACTTCGGCTCGATCTCCCCGCGCTTTGCGGTGCTGCGCCCCGGCCAGTGCGTGGTGGCCGTGCGCAAGCGGCGCAAGGTGCTGAACCACATCGGCACCGTGCATGCGATCGCCATGTGCAACGCGGCCGAACTGGCCGGCGGCACCATGACCGAGGTGACCGTGCCCGCCACGCATCGCTGGATCCCGCGCGGCATGGACGTGCAGTACCTCAAGAAAGCCACGACCGCGGTGGTGGCCGAAGCCCGCCCGCTCGACCCGTCACCTACTTTCGATGTGGCCAGGGAGTACCCGGTTGAAGTGCTGATCAAGGACACCGCCGGAGACACCGTCTTCCGTGCGGTGATTGCGATGTGGGTGTCGCCGAAGAAAGCGTAGCGGCACGCCGCCACGCCGCTGCACGCGCCACCCGCAATGGTCAGCCCTGCAACACCAGTGACCCGTCCGGGTAGCGCGCGCACAGAAAATCCACGAACGCGCGCACCTTGGGCGCGGCCAGCCGCCGCGAGGTGTGCAGCACCCACAGCGCCGGCGTCACGCCGGACACCGTTCCCCACTGCACCAGTTCCCCGCGCGCCAGCGGCTACGCGCTCAAGCGCGCGCGATTGCGTCCAGCCTGCTTTGCCGCGTAAAGCGCATCGTCGGCGCATTTCAATAGCCCGCTTGCATCAACCTCCTTGTTGAACGCGCTATAGCTATATGCCCCGACGCTGACGGTAACGTAGCCCTCCGGACTGTCGTCGTGCGCAATCTGCAGCCCACGAATACTCTCCACAATGCGCTCGGCTGCTGCCAGCACCGCAGCCTGGTCGCATGAGGGAAGCAACACAGTGAGCTCTTCTCCACCGTACCTGGCAGCGAGATTGCCAGCGCGCCGCGTGTGGTTCTTCAGCACATTGGCGATTGCCTTGATGCAGAGGTCGCCTGCAGGGTGGCCATAATAGTCGTTGTACCGCTTGAAATAATCGATATCGACCATGATCACGCCGAGCGGCTGCGATGTTCGCTTTGCGCGCTTGATCTCGGCGGGCAACACCACATCAAGCTGCCTGCGGTTCGCCAGACCGGTCAGGCTGTCCTGCATGGCAATGGCTTCCACTGCGGCATAGGCCAGTCGCAGCTCATCTTCGACTTTCAGCGTTGTCTTTATCTGGCGCGAAATAAGGGTCGCAAAGAGGACTGGAATCGGAAGGATCAGACAGAGCATGATCAATGAGCCATACAAACTCTCGTACCAAGACGCAAGAATTGCACGCTTTGACTTGCCGGCCAGTACGACAAGCGGATAGCGATTGAGGCGTTCGTAGCCATACATACGCTCCACCTTGTCAGTGATCGCAACCACCATGTGCACGCCCCGCGATGCATGCGGCAGGTACTTCGAAAAGATATCCCCCTTGGCGATATTTCTACCAATCATGTTCGTGTCGAATGGATGACGCACCATGATGGTTCCGTTTTGATCTGCGAGAACGATCACACCTTGCTCGTCCATTCTGAAATCGGCATAGAACCTACTGAAGTACTGCACGCGAAGAGTCACTAGAAAAACCCCGCCGAAGCTTCCATCCTTGTTATTGATTCGCCTGGACACCGGAATAACCAGCTCGCCGGTCGAACGACTGGTAATCACAGGGCCGACGTGCACACGCTCGCCCGCATGCGCCTTGTGATAGTGGAAATATTCCCTGTCGGCATTGTTGGCTGACGCAGGAACCTTGTCCTTGTCGGTGACTATCCAGTTACCCTTTTCGTCGTAAACGAAGATTCCGTGCAATTGCGGAAGGCTGCGTACCTGACGCTGGAAGAGAAGATGGAGCCGATTCCTGTCGATGTTCTCGAATCCATCACCTTCGATTCGCTCCACCACGCTCATGGAAAGTATGTCGGCGTCCTTGATTGCATCATCTGCATGTTGCCCCACAGAGTGGGCAAGATTCTCAGTTGTGCTACGGGCCGCGTCCAATGCGGAACGGTATCCCGCCCATGTCTGGTAAGCATTGGTACCGACCATCAACAGGATCATTGCCGCCGCAAAATAGGGAACAGATCTGAGAATGATGCGTTGCCAATTGAAAGGAACTACCATGCGTTTCCCGCCCTATGAGGTGTGCCGCTCATGCATCTACTTGTCGACTGCAAAGGAATCTGAATCCAATGAGGCGGCCCAACCCGGCGCACGCAACGTCTAGAGTTTCGACCACGACGCACCTGATACGCCCAGGGTTTCCTAGACATCTCAAGGCCATGGAAAATGGTCGATTCGGAGGTGTCTATGAGCAGCAAGCGGTATACGGATGAGTTCAAGATCGAGGCGGTCCGGCAAGTGACTGATCGTGGGTTCAAGGTGGCAGAAGTCGCCGAGCGGCTGGGTGTCACGACGCACAGCCTGTACGCCTGGCTGCGCACGTTCGGCAAGTCTGGCGTGGTGCATCGCGCCGAGGTGGACCAGAGCGCCGAGGTTCGGCGGCTGAAGGCAGAGTTGCGTCGAGTGACCGAGGAGCGCGACATCCTAAAAAAGGCCGCCGCGTACTTTGCCAAGGGGTAAAGGCAAAGTACGCCTTCATGCAAGCCCACTGCGGGGAATTCAGGGTGTGTGCAATGTGCCGGGTATTGCGGGTCAACCGGTCGGGTTATTACGCCTGGTTGTGCTCGCCCAACAGTGAGCGCGCCAAGGAAGATGATCGCTTGCTTGGACTAATCAAGCACCACTGGCTGGCCAGCGGCAGTGTCTATGGGCATCGCAAGATCACCACGGATCTGCGCGATCTGGGTGAGCGTTGTAGTCGTCATCGGGTGCATCGGCTGATGCGCACCGAGGGACTGCGTGCCCAGGTGGGCTATGGTCGCAAACCGCGCTTCCATGGAGGAATGCAGTGCAAGGCGGCGGCCAACCTGCTTGACCGACAGTTCGACGTGACGGAGCCGGACACGGCCTGGGCGAGCGATTTCACCTTCATCCGCACGCATGAAGGCTGGATGTATTTGGCTGTTGTGATCGATCTGTTTTCCAGGCAGGTCGTCGGCTGGGCGATGCGCGATCGGGCCGACACCGAGTTGGTCGTGCAGGCGGTGTTGTCTGCGGTGTGGCGGCGCAAACCCAACGCTGGTTGCTTGGTTCATTCGGACCAAGGGTCTGTCTACACCAGCGATGACTGGCGCAGTTTCCTGGCGTCCCATGGCTTGGTGTGCAGCATGAGTCGGCGTGGCAACTGCCACGACAACGCACCCGTGGAGAGCTTCTTCGGCCTGCTCAAACGCGAGCGGATCAGGCGGCTGACCTATCCCACCAAGGACGCCGCTCGCGCCGAGGTATTCGACTACATCGAGATGTTCTACAACCCCAACCGCCGCCACGGTTCAACTGGCGACCTGTCACCTGTAGAGTTTGAACGGCGCTACGCGCAACGAGGGTCTTGAGTGTCTACGGAACCCTGGGCGTATCAGTTGCCATAGGTCTCTACTTCCCGGACTGTGCCGAAAATGTACCTTTGGCCTCTCTCTTAAGATGAGACGCGTCAGCAAATCATTGATTTTACTGGTGGGCCCACCAGGATTCGAACCTGGAACCAAAGGATTATGAGTCCTCTGCTCTAACCGTTGAGCTATAGGCCCTGCGTCGCGCAGCTCGTCGGTGCTGCATGCATCAGCTGCCCCCAGAGTCGGCAGAGTTTACCTGCCCGGCCGCTTCGCTGTCTGCGCTTACCTGCAAAAAGCACAACCGCCTGGCTGTGCCACGCCCACAAAAAAGCCCAGGGTTGGCTGGGCTCCTCTGCTGCGCATCGGACCTTCGTCACTGGCCGCTTCAGGCCAGCACTACAACGCGCTCATTGCCGCACTCGCATATTGCTGCACTGGTTGTTCCGCTGCACTGGTGGTCCTCGACAACAACCAACCACTCACGCATCGGCCACTTCTTGCTGCGCATCCACCAGCGCGCGGCCGGTACGAAAGCCGTGCGCGATGGCGTCCTGGTAATTGTCGTACTCCACGTTCTGCTCGCTGATCCGTGGCAACCGTTTGCCGCGGGCAACGTACACATCCACCCATAGCGTCCACTTCGCACCGACAGACGCCTGTTCCACACGCACGCGGATCTCGCTGTCGCGGTAGGTGGTGGTTTCGAATCGGCTTTGCCTGCTCATGGTGGCGCTCCCGTTTCCATTCGACTAGCACGGTAGGGCGTGGCGCTAGAAAAATACGTGAGTAATCGGGAAACGCGTCCTTAATGTTGCGGGCCTGTGTAGCTTCGTGCGCGTGCCGTGAACACGCCAGGCTGCGTGATTTGCGTGCTGCGTTGATTCTTGCGAACAGCAGAGCGTGGACGCCTCCATAACGCAACAGCCCCGCATGAGCGGGGCTGTTGTGGAACCGAGTTGCGCTGACCGCTGTGCGATCAGTCGATGTCCAGGAACGACCGCAGCTGTTCCGAACGGCTCGGGTGACGCAGCTTACGTAGCGCCTTGGCCTCTATCTGGCGAATCCGCTCACGCGTGACATCGAACTGCTTGCCGACCTCTTCCAGCGTGTGATCGGTGTTCATGTCGATACCGAAGCGCATGCGCAGCACCTTGGCTTCCCGCGGGGTCAGGCCGGCCAACACGTCCCGCACCGTCTCGGAGAGATTGATGTTGGTGGTGTTGTCGATCGGGGACTCCACGTTGGTGTCCTCGATGAAATCGCCCAGATGCGAATCCTCGTCGTCGCCGATCGGGGTTTCCATCGAGATCGGTTCCTTGGCGATTTTCATCACCTTGCGGATCTTGTCCTCGGGCATGTCCATTTCCTTAGCTAGCTCCTCCGGCGTGGCCTCACGGCCGAACTGCTGGAGCATCTGGCGGGAAATGCGGTTCAACTTGTTGATCGTTTCGATCATGTGCACCGGAATACGGATGGTGCGCGCCTGATCGGCGATCGAACGGGTGATGGCCTGACGGATCCACCACGTGGCATACGTCGAGAACTTGTAACCGCGACGGTATTCGAACTTGTCCACGGCCTTCATCAGGCCGATGTTGCCTTCCTGGATGAGGTCGAGGAACTGCAGGCCACGGTTGGTGTACTTCTTGGCGATGGAGATGACCAGACGCAGGTTGGCCTCGACCATTTCCTTCTTGGCCTTGCGCGCCTTGGCTTCGCCATAGGCCATCGCACGGCTGATCTCCTTGATCTCGCCCAGGGTCAGGTAGTTGGCCTTTTCCATCTCGATCGAGCCCTGCTGCTCGGAGACGATCTGGTCCTTGACGTCGCGCAGCGCCGACGACCACTTCTGCTTGCGCTTGAGTGCGTCTTCCACCCATTCCAGGTTGGTCTGGTTGCCTTCCCAGGAGCGGATGAAGTCCTTGCGCGGCATGCGTGCCACGGTGGTGGCCAGGTGCAGTACCTTGCGCTCGTGATCCTTGATGCCGTTGACCACGCCACGCAGCTGGGTGACCAGCGCATCGGTCAGCGGCAGCGGCAGCTTGAGCGTGGTGAAGATGGCGGCCATGTCTTCGCGCGCCTTGACCACCAGCTTGTGCTCGGCGCCGTTCTTGGCGTAGATCTTCTTGAACTTGGCGTATTCGTTGGCGAGGTTCTCCATGCGCGTGGCCACTTCCACCGGGTCCGGACCGGTCGGGCCGGCCTCTTCCTCGGCAGCGTCGTCGTCGCCGTCTTCGTCGTCATCTTCATCGACCGCGTCTTCGTCCACGGCGACCGGGCCGGCAGCGGCCAGTGCAGCGGCGGCAGCGTCGGCTTCTTCAATCAGGTCGTTGAAGCCGACCACGATCTCGGCCAGACGCTTCTTGCCTTCCTTGTGCGCTTCGTAATCGGCCAGCAGCATTTCGGTCGACAGCGGGAACACGCCCAGTGCTGCCTGGACCTGGCTCAGACCTTCTTCGATGCGCTTGGCGATGGCGATTTCGCCTTCGCGGGTCAGCAGCTCAACCGTGCCCATTTCGCGCATATACATGCGCACCGGGTCGGTGGTGCGACCACCTTCGGTGTCCAGCCCGGTCAGCGCGGCGGCGGCTTCTTCGGCAGCGGTGTCGTCAACCTCGCGGTTGCCGGTGTTGCCATCGTTGAGCAGCAGGGTTTCAGCATCGGGGGCAACTTCATGGACATCGATGCCCATGCCGTTGATCATGCTGATGATGTCTTCGATCTGCTCCGGGTCGACCAGGTCGTCGGGCAGGTGGTCATTGACTTCGGCGTAGGTCAGATAGCCCTGTTCCAGGCCCTTGCTGATCAGTAGCTTGATGTCGGATTGCTGGGCAGGACGTTCGTTGGCCATGAGTGCTCGCGCCACCGGCTTTGAGATTGGAAAGAGAACCTAGCATTATACCAGCGTGAAGCCCGGTCTGCCGGAATCAAGACAGGCAGCTGGTTGAGTGAGGCGCGCTAGGGCCTGAGAAGGAAGGTCACCGGGCCGTCATTGACCAGGTCGACAACCATATGGGCACCGAAGCGGCCGGTTTCCACCCCGCCGGAATGTTTTTCGCGGCAGATCGCCACCAATTGATTGAACGCCCGTTCAGCCTCTTCTGGCGGCGCGGCGGTGCTGAAGCTCGGCCGCATACCGGCCTTGGTGTCGGCAGCCAGGGTGAACTGGCTCACCAGCAGCAGCCCACCGCCGGTGTCGGCGAGTGAGCGATTCATCTTGCCGGCCTCATCGGAAAACACCCGGTAGCCCAGCAGGCGTTCGGCCAGGCGGCGCAGCTGTGGCGCGGTGTCGCCGGGCTCGATACCGATCAGGGCCAGCAGCCCGGGGCCAATCTGCCCGACCACCTGCGCATCGACCGCGACCGAGGCCCGGGTGACGCGTTGGATCAGTGCAAGCATGGGCAACACCTCAGTCAGTCGGGCGGCACGAGCATGCCGAGTGCGGCCAGTGCTGTCACGTACGGGTCATCGCCGGCCGCGCTGTTTAGAATTGCCCGGATGAAACCTGATGTCCGCGCCCGTCTGTTGTATGTCACCGCCGCCACCGTGGGCCGGCTGCCCTGGCCGTTGCTCAAGCGCGTGGCCGACACGCTGGCCTGGAGCTGGCGCAAGCTCAATGCCCGCGAAAGCCGCGTGGCGCGGCGCAACCTGGAGCTGGCCTACCCGGAACTGGCACCGGCACAGCGCGCGCAGCTGCATGCGCAGATCCTGCGCTCCACCGCCCGGCAGACCCTGGAAGTGCTGCGTACCTGGACCCGCCCGCCGGCCGAGAACCTGGCGCGGTTGCAGCGCAATGGGCAGGAGCTGTACGACGCGGCGCTGGCATCGGGCCGCGGGGTGATCGTGGCGGCGCCGCACTTCGGCAATTGGGAATTGCTCAACCAGTGGCTGTCCGAACGCGGCCCGATCGCCATCGTGTACCGCCCGCCGGATTCCGATGCCGTGGATGGCTTCCTGCAGTTGGCCCGTGGCGGCGACAACGTGCGCCAGGTGCGCGCGGAAGGCCCGGCGGTGCGCCAGCTGTTCAAGGTGCTCAAGGACGGTGGCGCGGTCGGCATCCTGCCCGACCAGCAGCCGAAGATGGGCGATGGCGTGTTTGCGCCGTTCTTCGGTATCCCGGCGCTGACCATGACCCTGGTCAACCGGCTGGCCGAGCGCACCGGCGCCACCGTGCTGTACGGCTGGTGCGAGCGCGCGGGCGATGATCTGCAATTCGCCCTGCATGTGCAGCCGGCCGAGCCGGCGGTGGCCGACCCCGACCCGGTGCGTGCGGCCACCGCGCTCAACGCCGGCATCGAACGGATCGCCCGGCGCGACCCGGCGCAATACCAGTGGACCTACAAGCGCTACACGCTGCGCCCGCCGGGCAGCGGCGAGCCCAATCCGTATGCGACCGAGCGGCATCCGCATTGAAGTGCGGCGGGCTTGCGAGAAACGCTCTGCCTTGCGCGTGCTGAGCCAGCGCTTGGCCGCGAGCGTCGCATTTCAAAGATAGATCAGGCGCCGCAGCAGCGCCTTCCAAGTGCTCCCGGCCTAAGTCATCGCTACCAGCTCAATCGTCGTGCGGGTCACTCGGCGTGCTGAGGATGCGCTGATAGAACGCCAGGTCGAGCCAGCGGCCGAACTTGAAACCGGCCTCGCGCACGGTGCCGGCATGGGTGAAGCCAAACTGTTCGTGCAGCGCGATGCTGGCCGCATTGCTGGCGTCGATGCCGCCGACCAGCACATGCACGCCACGCGCCTGCGCCGCGTCGATCAGCAATTGCAGCAAGGTGCGCCCCAGACCTTTGCCGCGATGGTCGCGGTGCACGTAGATCGAATGCTCCACGCTGTACTTGAACGCCGGCCAGGCGCGAAACGTGCCGTAGCTGGCAAAGCCCATCAAGGTGCCATCGGCATCTTCCACGCCAATCACCGGAAAGCCGCCGGCCTGCTTGGTGGCGAACCAGCCCGCCATGCTCTCCGCCGGGCGCGGCCGGTAGTCGTACAGCGCCGTGGAATGGGCGATGGCATCGTTGAAGATGTCCAGGATCGCGCCGGCGTGGCGCGCATGGCTGCAGTCGACGATGTGCATGGCATCCAGGCAAAGACAGGGTGGACGGATTAAAAAGCATTGCCGGGCGATGAACAACGCGGCAGCGGTGCAACCAATGGTGGCCCCGCCTGCCACACAGTCCAGGTCCGCCACAGACGCAGCGTTCCATACGCCCGTGGCTCCCGGCGCTCGCCGGGCACGCGACAATGGCCCAGGCACGCAGCGTGTGGTTGCGCTGGTGCCCGCCTTGAAGCGGTCGTGGCAGTCCCCATTTGGAGTCGTGCATGAGCAGTCCCTCTCCCTTCCCCAGCGCGCAACCCTTCGGTGACCCGGCCGCGATCCGCTGCGAGCGCGCCGCCTCCGAACTGCGTGCCGGCCGCCCGGTCCTCATCACCGATGCGCAGGGGCACACCCGCGCCATGCTCGGGCTGGACAGCAGCACGGCGCAGTCGTACACGGCCTTCGCGCGCGCCGCGCAGGGCCGGCATTACCTGTTCGTGACCCCCACCCGCGCACAGGTGCTGGGCCTGGTGGCCCCGCAGGGTGCGCGTGTGGCGCTGGCCAGCCACGATTACGACCAGCTCGCCGCACTCGCCTATCTGCGCGATACCCCGGTGCCCTCGCAGTGGACCCCGGGCGATGCGCTGGACGCCGGCGCGGTGGAGATCGCACGGCTTGGGCTGCTGCTGCCGGCGATGCTGGCGGTGGAGCTGCCCGGCGAGCAAGACCGCGCCGCCTTCGCCGGCTGCCAGTCACTGGCGCTGGACGACCTGGACAGCGGCTGCGCCACCTCGGCGGCGGCTGGCTACGAATTGGTCACCCGCAGCCCGGTGCCGTTGCGCGGCTTGGGCATGAGCGAGTTCGTGGTGTTCCGCGGTGGCGTGGCGCAGCGCGATCAGGTGGCGATTGTGGTGGGTCAGCCGGATCTGGGCAGTGCGGTGCCGGTGCGCGTGCATTCGTCCTGCCTCACCGGCGACCTGTTCGGCTCGCTCAAGTGCGACTGCGGCGACCAGCTGCGGCACGGGCTGGCCAAGCTCAAGGAGCTCGGCGGCGGCGTGTTGCTGTATCTGGATCAGGAAGGCCGCGGGACCGGCATCGCCTCGAAGATGCGTGCGTACGGCTATCAGCACGCCGGGCTGGACACCATCGATGCCGATGCGCAGCTGGGCTTTGGCCCGGATGAGCGCCGCTACGGCAGTGCGGTGGCGATGTTGCGCGGCCTGGGCATCAGCCGGATCCGCCTGCTGACCAACAACCCGACCAAGGCCGAGCGGCTGCGCGCCGCCGGCATCGTGGTGGAAGACCGCATCCCGGTCACCGGCGACATCACGCCGGAGAACGAGCAGTACCTGCGCACCAAGGCGGCCCGCGCCGGCCATGCGCTGGATGTCGACGCGCTGATCCTGGCGGCCCAGTAAGCCGGCTGCCGGGTGCGCGCCCGCGCGGCGCCCGGCTATGCTGGCGGACCGCTTCCCGCAGGCCCGCCGCGTGCACGACGTCCCACCCCCGCTTCCCGACGACCTCCACGCCACGCCCGCGCCGGCCGAGCCCGACACGGTGGACCACGCCCAATGGCAGCCGCTGCCACGCCGCGGCGCCTATGTAGCCGGGGTCAAGGGTGCGCTCGGCATGAGCGTGGCCTGCCTGTTCGCGCTGGGCGTGTTCGGCGTCGCGTTGCAGGCCTGGCAGTATTGGCCGGCAATGGTGGTGGCCGTACTCCTGGCGGCCGGGTTGGGTGCGTGGCTGGCACTCAAACGCCACCGGCTGACGCGCTGGAAGCTCGACAACCACGGCCTGGCCCTGCAGCGCGGCCACCTGTGGCAGAGCGAAACGCGGATCCCGATCACCCGCGTGCAGCATCTGGACCTGCGCCGCGGCCCGATCGAGCGCGCCACCGGCCTCACTACGCTGGTGGTGCATACCGCGGGCAGCCGGCTCAACGCCGTGGGACTTTCCGGCCTGGACCAGCGCGATGCCGAACGGCTGCGCGACCGCCTCGCCCACCAGCTCGACCACGACGACGACGCCCTGTGAGCGCGATCGACGCGTCAACCGATGACGAGCAGCGGCTGCACCCGTTGTCGTGGCTGTTCGTGTTGCTGCAGCAGATCCGCCAGTTCCTGATCCCGCTGGCGGCGTTGATTTTGTTCGGCAGCCGCGATGGGAGCCGCGACTCGGCCGATCACCTGGCGACCGGCATCGTGATCGCCGTCCTGGTGGCCATCTCGGTGCTGCGCTACTTCACCTATCGTTACCGCATCGGCAGTGATGGCGTGGCGATCCGCAGCGGCCTGCTGGAGCGCAGCCGGCGCGACATCCCGTTCGCCCGCATCCACAACGTGGTGGTGCACCAATCGCTGCTGCACCGGCTGGCCGGCGTGGCCGAGGTACGTCTCGAATCGGCCGGCGGGCACAAGCCGGAAGCGGAAATGCGCGTGTTACGGCTGGATCAGGCGCTGGCGCTGGAAGACCTGATCCGCCGCCGCGCGCACACCGCCGAGCCGGCCACTGCACACCAGGCGCCCGATGTCGGCACCTTGCTGCGCCTGCCCACCAGCGAGGTGATCCGCCTTGGGCTGATCTCCAACCGCGGCATGGTGGTGGTCGCCGCCGGTTTTGGTGTGCTGTACCAGATGATTCCGCGTCGCACGGTGTCCAACTTCGTCGAACACAACGGCGAACTGGCTTATCGCTATGTGGCGCAAATCCATCCCGGCACCGCCGTGACTGCGACGCTGGTGGTGCTCGGCATGCTGGTGGTGCTGGCCGCGATGCGGGCCCTGTCGGTGGCACTGGCAGTGGCGCAGTACCACGGCTTTCACCTGAGCGAATCCGAGCGCCGCCTGACCGTGGAACGCGGTCTGCTGACCCGCATCCGCAGCAGCGTGGCGCTGCGCCGCATCCAGTCCTGGACGCTGTACGAAAGCCGCCTACATGCCCTGTTCGGCCGCCGCCAGCTGCGCGTGGATACCGCCGTGGCCACCGGAGACAACGACGGGGCTGCGCTGAAGGAACTGGCGCCGATCGCCGAGCCGCAGCGCTGCGACGCCCTGCTGCAGCAGCTGTTGCCCGACGTGGCCTGGCCGCCTGCGGCGTGGCAGCCGGTGGCCACGCATTGCTGGTGGCGGCTGAGCCTGCCCACCGTGCTGCTGGTGCTGCCACTGACCGCCGTGCTGGCCTGGCGTTTCGGTGCGCAGGCGAGCTGGCTGCTGCTGTGGCTGCCCTGGAGCGCCTTCAAGGCCTACCGCCAGGTGCAGCGCATGGGTTACGCGCTGGATGCGCGCTACGTAGCGGTGCGTGGCGGCTGGTGGAAGCGCTGGTGGCGGCTGGCCGAACTGGACAAGTTGCAAGCGCTGCAGCTGCAGCGCTCGCCGCTGGACCGGCTCTCCGGCACCGCCACCTTGTTGCTGGATACCGCCGGTGCCAGTGCCACCGGCCCGGCCTTGCGGCTGCGCTTCGTGCCTCTGGCCCACGCGCAGGCCTTGCAGACCCAGCTCGGCGCTGCGTTGGCGCGTCGCAAACTCCGCTGGTGATGGCGGCTTGCGATGGACGCGTTGGTGATCAGCGCCGCGACGGGCCCCAATAGCCAAGCGCGCGACGGATCTGCAGGGCCCGCCATTGCGCCCCCAGCGGTTTACGGCGCAAGCGGCCCATCTCGCCGGCGATGAAGTCTTCGGTGGCGGCGATCACGCGCTCGGACGACAGCCCATCGCGAAACGGATGGATCGCATCCGCGTACGCGGCCAGCGCCGCACGCACGCCCGCCTCTGGCTGCAGCGCGCACGCCAGCCACTGCGGCAATTCCTCGGGCTGCTGGAAATCCAGCATGTGCGGCTGCGGCACACGGTTGCGGAAGGTCACCACCGGTTTGTGCTGCACCACGAACTCGGACACGATCGAAGAGGTGTCCGAGACCAGCACATCGGCAGCGCGCTGCGCGGCCATGACCTCTTCAGGCTCGACAAAACGCGCATTGGGCCCGGCCAGCGCGCGATAACGCTCGAACAGCGCCGGCGCACATTTGGGATGCAAGGTGAGCAGCCAGTAATGCGTGCCGCGTGCGATGTCCGCGGCAATCTGGTCGTACAACACCGGCGCCGCGCTCAGCCGCTCGGTAAAAGTGGAGCCGAACAGGATGACCGGGCGCCCGTCAGCCGGCGCGCGCAACGCGGCGCTGCGTCCACCGTCATCGCGAAACACCGGGTCCAGTTTGGGCCAGCCGGTCTCGGCCACCGCGAAATGGCCTTCGCGCTGGGCCAATGCACGAAACGGGGCGGTGGTGGCCGGGCCCTGCGTGCAATACAGATCGAACAGCCCGCGCACCCGGAAATGCCCGCGGTTGTCTTCCCGTTTTTGCACGTTGAAGCCGTGAAACAGCTGCACCTTGGCGCCGGACACGAACGGCGGCACCCAGTTGGCGGCACTGAACACCGCACGTGGGCGCAACGCCAGCGCTTGCCGCAGGCCAATCTCGCGCACGCCAGGCACCTGCAGCCCGCGCGCGCCATCTTCGAACCAGGCCGACACCGACTGGCCGGAGGCCTGTAATGCCTGCGCCAATGGCGCCAGAATAGGCAACGCGTAACGCTCCGTTGCGAACAGCAGGTATTCGGCCATCACATGTCCTCATCGACCGCCCCAGACGAACGGCCTCGCATTTCCGCCTGCATTATCGCGTTCAACGAAGCCGATCGCCTACGCGACTGCCTGACCTCGCTGGCGTTCTGCGATGAGATCGTGGTGGTCGACTCCGGCTCCACCGATGCCACTGCCGCCATTGCCAGCGCGCACGGCGCGCGCGTGCTGCATCGTGCCTTCGACGGCTACCGTAGCCAGAAGGCATTTTGCGTGGCGCAGGCCAGTCACGACTGGGTGCTGTGCCTGGACGCGGACGAGCGCGTGAGCGATGCATTGCGCGCCTCGATCCTCGCCGCGCGCGATGCCGGATTCAACGCGGCGGCCGGCTATCGCTTCGCACGCCTTTCCGAGTATTTCGGGCGGTTCCTGCGCCACGGCAATGCGTATCCGGACCGCGTGCTGCGGTTGTTCGACCGGCGCCGCGGCGGCTGGCGCGGCAAGCGCGAGATCCACGAAGCCGCCAGCGTGGATGGCACCGTGGCCACCTTGCGCGGTGACCTGATCCATCACCCCTACCGCTCGCTGATGCAGCAGCTCGGCAAGACCCAGCGCTATGCGCAGATGATGGCCGAGTACGACTACGCCCGTGGCAAACGGGCGACCTGGAGCAAGCTGGTGCTCGCGCCAGCGTGGCGCTTCTGGCGCGGCTATCTGCTACGGGGTGGTTTTCGCGATGGCTGGCACGGGCTGATTTACGCCTACGTACGTGCCAACTATGTGCGCCAGAAGACCATCATGTTGTGGCTGTTGCAGCAGGGCCAACCGGTGCAAGACCCGCCGCGCGCACCTGATCAGCGCGCGGACTGAGCCAATGGCGATGCGGCAGTGGCATGCTGCTGCGCCTGACGCGCGGCCAGCCCCGCCAGGATGCCCACCATCGCCGCATAAAAGCTGGCCGAGACCTGATGGGCGAACATCGATTGGGTCAGCCCGCACAGCGCATAGCTGATCACGATCATCACCCCTGCCGCGGCCGGCCCACGAAATTGACGCTGCCCGCTGCGACGGTGCAGGCGCACGAACATCCACAGCGGCACGCCGTACACCGCGATCAGCAGCAGCAACCCGGGAATACCCTGGGTGGCGCCCCACTCGGCCAGATCGTTGTGCGCGTGGCCCAGATGGCAGCGCAGCAACCAGGTGTCGCCCGCGCACAGTGGCAGCTCGCGCATTGCATCATCGAAGCGCCCCACGCCCACACCCGTCAACGGATGCGCCTGCAAGGTGTCCCAGGCCACGTGCAAGCGCTCGATGCGCGCACCGGCAGACGAATCGGCGTCGCCGACTTCGTAGCGCTGAAAATCACTTTGCAGCTCGCCGATGCGCAGCTGTTCGGTGAGCCCCGGCACGCTGAGCACCAGGCCAACGCACACCACCGCGCCGCCGACGAACGCCAGCAATCGCATGCGTGCGCTCTGCCAGGGCGCGCCCCAGACCAACACACCCAGGGTCACCAGCAACGACAACCACACGCCACGGCTACCGCTCAGCACGATCACCGCCACCGCAGCCACCGCCGCGCCCAGCAACCAGCGCACCTGGCCATTCGGGCGGCAGAAGATGGCCACCACCAGCAACATCAGCGCAATGTCGGCAAAGACAATCGCGTTGGTCCAGCCCTCTGCGCGCTCGGCACCGTTCATCACCTGCAATATCGCCACCAGCATCGCCGCGAACACGCCGGCCAGCGCGCCGCGCCACAGCCAGACCTGCCGCGGCTGCAGTGCATACGCCCACAGCGCTGCCCACGGCAGCACCAGAAAGCGCGAACGGTTTTCCACATCGCGTACGGAAGGCTCGAACAACACGATCGACAGCACCGACATCGCGATCACCACCGCGGTCAGGCCAGTCAGCACCCGCAACGACCAGCCCTGCGTGGCCAGGCCCGCGCGCAGGCTGCGCCACCCCAGCAGCGTGCCGCCCAGCAGGCACACGCCGAACGGCAGCAAGCCGCTGGGCATGTTCACCACCAGCGCCGTGAGCACGAACACGCCCAGCTCGGCCAATCTCAGCGCGGCACGCGATGCGACAGGAACGGCGGGCGACAGGGGCGGGTGCGGTGAGGGCAAGGAATTCATCAGGTGTGGGTGGCGAAGGAGGGGTGCAGCCGCACGGCGGCGGCAAAAAGGCAGGCCAAGCTAACGATGCGGCGCATGAATCGAGGCTAGACGACCATGCACTGCCTCATTGACCGCATCACGACTGCGCAGTTGCGGTGTGGACACCCTCACTCGGTGTCCAGGTTGCCCTGCTCCTTCGCTTCGACCACCTTCTCGGTCGCATTGGCCACGCACGGCCCATGCACGGCACTGCCCGGAACCAGCCACCATTTGCGCCGGTTGGCCACGCCCACCACTTGGCTGGCAGTGCGATCGACGCAGCCCAGCAGCGCGGTTTCCTGCACCAGCAACCAGCGCCTGGCCGGCTGCTGCGCCTGCCAGGCCACGCCCTGCTGCAGCTGCGTCTCCCAGGGCACCTTGAAGCCGAAGGTCTGCGCCGGCCGGTCGGCCATCAGCAGGTTCTGCTCTTTCCATGCCACCAGACCGAGCTGCGCCTGCGGCCCGATCCGGCGCCCGGCCTCGCGCATCACCGCGCCGGCCGAGCTGGAGTCGTTGAAGATCGGGTAGCAGATCAGCCCGAACGCCACCCACCACGCGCCGAGCAAGGACGCCACCGCCAGCGCGGAGCGCCGCACGCGCAGCAACAGCAGGCTGGCAGCGCCCCACAGCGACACTGCCAGCAGCACCCAGCCCAGCGGGTCGGTGGCTTCGCTGCCCACGCCGCGGCTGTCCATGATTTTCTGTTCGAAGCCCGGGTGGCCGATCAGCATCGCCAATCCGCCCGCGCCAAAGGCCACGGTCAACAGCAGCGCAAATCCGAACAGCACCCGCTGCACGCCAACGCGGCGCAACAGCCCCGGCGCCAATGGCGCCAGCGCCAGACAGAACATCGGCAGTGCCGGCAGGATGTACACGTCGCGCTTGCCATTGGGAATGGTGAAGAACACCAGCACCAGCAGCCACCAGGCCAGCGGCAACAGGTAGCGCGGATCGCGTCGCCGCAGCCGACGCCGCCAGGCCGGCACCGCCCAGGGCAGTAGCAGGATCACCGGCATCCACATCGTGGCCATGCCCTTGAGGTGGTACCACACCGGTTGCGCGTGATCCCACGAGTTGGCGTAGCGCTTGGCGGTTTGCCGCAGCAGGATGTCGTTGAGGTAGACGCGGTATTCGGGCTCGCCGGCGGTCAACGCGGTGACCACCATCGGCACGAACCACAGCAGGATCGCGACGAAGAAAAACACCGGCCCAAGCCAGAACCGCTTGTCGCGCACCCGGACCTGCACGCCGGGCCAGCCACGCAACGCGGCGATACCGGCCGGAATCAGCATCAGCAGCGCAATCACGCCCACGCCCTTGGTGATGACGCCCAAGCCTGCCGCAAACCAGCCCAGCGTCCACCAGCGCCACGCGGGCCCCAGCAGTAGGTGCCGCAGTAGCCCGTAATTGGCCAGGGTGATCCAGAACACCACCAGCGGATCGATCTGCGCCTTCTTGGCCTGAAACGTGAAGTGCAGCGTGAACAACAGCATCCACGCCGCATAGGCGCCGACGCGCCGCGTCCACAGCCGCCGGCCCAGGTCGTAGACACAAGCCAGCGTGCCCAGCGCCGCCAGCAACGACGGCAGCAGGAACGCCACCCGCCAATTGCCCAGCAGCGTGTAGAACGCGGCCTGCAGCCACATCAGCATCGGCGGCTTGTCCGAATACAGCTCGTTGCCGCGATGCGGGAACAACCAGTCGCCGCTCAGCACCATCTGTTTGGCGACCAGCGCAAAGCGTGGCTCGTCCGATGGCCAGGGGTCACGCAGGCCCAGGCCGGCGCCGATCACCAGCACCGCGGTGATGGCGAGCAGCCAGACATCCTTGGAAGCGCGGGTCTTGAGCATGGCGATGTCTACGAATGCGGATCAGGAAGCTTTTAGCAAAAGCGCGTAGAAAAAACCGTCGCACTGCTGTTCGCCAGGAAAGCGCTGCCGTCCCGCACCGGCGGCATGGCCGAATTGCGCACCCAGCGGCTGCGCCTGCGCATCGGCGGTGCGCTGGAGGAAGGCCTCAATCTGCGTCTGGTTTTCGCGCTTGAGCAGCGAGCAGGTGGTGTAAAGCAACTGCCCGCCCGGCCGCAAGGTGCGCCAGCAGGCTTCCAGCAGACGGGCCTGCAGGGCGCACAGCGCATCGATGTCGTCTGCCCGCCGATGCAACAGCACATCGGGCTGGCGGCGCACCACGCCGGTGGCCGAACACGGCGCATCCAGCAGCACCGCATCGAACGGCTGCCCGTCCCACCAGGCGGCGGTGTCGGCCGCATCGGCGGCGTGCAGGCGCACCGTGCGATCGGGCGCGGTCCGCTGCACGGTCTGCCGCACACGCTCCAGACGGCGCGCATCCACATCCAGCGCAGTGAGCTGCAGCTGCGGATAACGCTCGAGCAAGTGCGCTGCCTTGCCACCGGGCGCTGCGCAGGCATCGAGCACCCGCGCTGCGGGTGCCAGGGCCAGCGCATCGGCCACCTGCTGGGCCGAGCCGTCCTGCACCGACACATCGCCTTGCGCAAAGCCGGGCAGTTGGCTCACCGGCACCGCGGTGTCCAGGCGCACGGCATCGGCCAGCACCGGGTCGGTGTGCGCGGTGATGCCCTGCTCGGCCAGCCGTGCAACATACTCGGCAGGGCTCACACGGGCGCGCGGTACACGCAGCCACATCGGTGCCATGCGGGCACTTTCCACAAAGATCGCTTCGGCCTGGTCGCCCCAGTCCGCGCGCAATTGCTTGCGCAGCCACGACGGCCAGCCGGCATCGTCGGCAACAGCGGGGAAGCCCTCGCGTTGCGCGCGCCGCAGCACCGCGTTGACCATGCCGGCCTGACGCGGGCGGCCCAGCGCGCGGCAGGCCTCCACAGTGGCCGACAAGGCGGCGTGTGCGGGCAACTGCAAGACATCCAATTGCGCGAAACCGGCCATCAGCAGCGCCTTGAGCTCGGCATCGCGCGGCGGCAGCGGGCGCTCCAGCCATTGCCGCAATGCCACGTCATAGGCCGGGCGGCGGCGCAGTACCGCAAAACAGATCGCTTCAACCAAAGCACGGTCGCGCGGATCACTGACGCCCGGCAGCGCGGCGGTCAGCTCGGCTTTCAGCGAACGCCCCTGGTCGAACACCGCCGCCAGGATGCGGGCAGCGGCCAGGCGCGAGGCGACACCGGCTGCCGCGGTTTCGGCGGCCATCAACGCAGCGCCGGCAGGTCGCGCCGCGCGTTGAGGTAATCGGCGGCGGTGATCGCCTTGCCGCCTTCGCGCTGCAGCACCCGCACCCGCAGCGCGCCCTGGCCGCAGGCGATGTCGATGCCTTGCTTGCTGGCCGCCAGCAGCGTGCCCGGGGCCTGCTGATGCGCCAGGTCCAGCGCCACCGCGCCATGCAGACGCACGCGTTCGCCAGCCAGGATCGCTTCGGCTACCGGCCATGGATTAAATGCCCGCACACGCCGAGCCAATTCCTCGGCCGGCTGCGCCCAGTCCAGGCGCGCCTGCGCCTTGTCCAGCTTGTGCGCGTAAGTCACGCCCTCGGCCGGCTGCGGCTGTGCGACCGGGCGGATGCCGGCACGCAACAGACCCAGGCCATCGGACAGCACCTGCGCGCCCAACGCGGCCAGGCGATCATGCAATTGCCCGCCGGTTTCCTGCTCGCCAATTTCGACGCGCTGCGACAACAGCACCGGGCCGGTATCCAGGCCGGCTTCCATCTGCATCAGACAGACACCGGTTTCGGTGTCGCCAGCCTCGATCGCACGCTGGATCGGTGCGGCGCCACGCCAGCGCGGCAGCAACGAGGCATGCACGTTCCAGCAGCCATGCGTGGGCGCGGCCAGCACGGCCTTGGGCAGGATCAGGCCATACGCCACCACCACCATCAAGTCCGGCTGCAGCGCGCGCAAGGTGGCCAGGGCCTCGGGCGAGCGCAGCGTCTGCGGCTGAAAGACCGGGATACCGCGTGCAATAGCGTCCAGTTTGACCGGCGATGGCGTCAGCCCGCGGCCGCGGCCTGCAGGGCGATCCGGCTGGGTATACACCGCGACCACTTCATGCCGCTGCGCGGCTGCGCGCAAGGAGGCGACAGCGAAGTCCGGCGTACCGGCGAAGACAATTCTCATAGGGCTGGGATTTGGGAGTCGGGATTGGGGATTCGCAACGGCAGATGTGCTAGCCGGGACGGTGGCGGCATGGAACTGATAGATAGGGTAGACAGTTGCGCGGGCAGGTTTGGCGACTGGCGCCGAAAGCGGCATTGCCCGGCATCGATAGGCGCGGTGAGAAGCGGGAATTGCGAACAGCAATTCGATAACCGCGACGGGCAGCGGCTTATCCAATCCCGAATCCCGAGTCTCAAGGCTCTGCACACGCGGACTGGGGCAATGGCGATTCGACGACTCACGCCAAGAAACAGATCACACCAGGATCCGCGCCCGAAGATTTGAAACAGCGGACTCAAAGACCAGCAAGAACCCGCTTTTGCCAATCCCGGATCACAAATCCCCAATCCCGGCCCTCACGCCACATGCTTGCGCAGTTTGGCCAGTTTCTTGCGGACCATCTCGCGCTTGAGCGGCGACAGATAGTCCACGAACAGCTTGCCGTCCAGATGGTCCATTTCGTGCTGGATGCACACCGCCAGCAGGCCATCGGTGCTCAGTTCCTGGGCCTGCCCCTGGCGGTCCAGATAGCGCACGGTGATCGCATCGGCGCGGCTGACATCGGCAAAGATGCCGGGCACCGACAGGCAGCCTTCCTGGTACACCTGCTCGCCCTGCCTGGTGACGATTTCGGGGTTGATGAACACCTGCGGGGCATCCTTCTCCTCGCTGACGTCGATCACCATGAAACGCTTGTGCACGTCCACCTGACTGGCGGCCAGGCCAATGCCGGGCGCCTCGTACATGGTCTGGAACATGTCATCGAGCAGGGTCTGGAACGCCGGGCTGACGACCTCGGCCGCATCGACCGGCACGGCCTTGGTGCGCAGCCGCGGATCGGGAAATTCGAGAATAGGGAGCAAAGCCATGGGATTACCCGTCAGGGAACACCGGCGCTGCGCCGGCAAGACGGCGTCATTCTAGCGCAATGCTTGCGTGGCGCCCCGGTTTCTGGACTATAGTGCGCGGACCTGTTGGGGAATCAGGCAAGAAGGCACTCATGTTGAACCGACTTCGTACGGTCGTCGCTGCGGCGATGCTGACCGTCGCGACCTACGCTGCCGCGCAAGCGGTGGGCGAACATCCAGATACCTACGTGGTCCGCAAGGGGGATACCCTTTGGGATATCGCTGGCCGCTTTCTGGAAAAACCGTGGCTGTGGCCGGAAATCTGGCAGGCCAATCCGCAAATCCAGAATCCGCATCTGATCTACCCGGGTGACGTGATCAGCCTGGCCTACCTGGACCGCGTCGCCAAGGGCACCGTACAGCCCGGCCCGCGCCAGGAAGCACCGATCAATGCCATTCCGCTGGCCGACGTCGAGCCGTTCCTGAAGAACCTGCGCGTGGTCGAAGACTTCGACCAGCTGCCGTATGTGGTGGGTCTGGAAGGCAATCGGCTGCGTGCGTCGGCCGAGCAGGTCGCCTACGTGGTCGGGCTTGAAGATGCCCAGCCAGGCCAGCGTTTTGCAGTGGTCAGGCCGACAACGCAGTTCAGCCTGCCAAAGCACAACGAAGACCTGGACGCAGCTGGCGATACGGTTCCGGGGTCGGGTTCGCTGTGGAAATTCTATGCCGCACCCAGCACCCGCCGCGAGTTCCTCGGCTATGAGTTGACCCAGGTCAACATCGGCACGATCACCCGCAGCGCCGCCGCCGGCAATTCCAAGGCCGCCACCCTGTTGTTGCAGGACAGTGGCCGCGAAGTGCGGGCGGGCGATCGCATCATCGCGGTCGAAGCGCAGCCCTACGACCTGCAGTTCATTCCACATCCGCCGTCCGAACAGGCGGTGCAGACCGAACTGCGCGTGCTGGCCATCGCCGATGCGTTCACCGCAGGCGGCACCCGCGACGTGATCGCCATTTCCGGCGGCGCCCGCGAGGGCATCGACAACGGCACGGTGTTCTCGATCTGGCGCAAGGGCCGCACAGTCAGCGACCGCGTGAAGCATTCGCGCTTCTCGCGTGCAGATGATGGTTTCAGCGGTCCGTCCAGCTCCACGGTCGGCCTGCCGGACGAATATGCCGCGCATGCGATGGTGTTCCGCACTTACGACCGGGTCAGCTATGCGCTGGTGATGGAAAGCGTCAAGCCGACCGGCCTGGGGTATTTCGTGAAGCATCCCGACGCGAAGTAACGGGAAAAATCCGACGCACCAACGCGACGGCGCCCGAGGGCGCCGTCGTCGTTTGCGGCCTACGCTGCCGGGATGGACCTGACCGAACCCGACCGCCGCGCCCTGCTCACCATACTGCTGGCCGGCGGACGCAGCCCGCCACGCCGCGCCCTGCTGGACGCTTTCGATGCCCCCTCCCAGATCCTGGCTGCCGGCCCGGCCACCTGGCGGGCTGCCGGCTGCGACGCGCTCCAGATCGCCAAGCTGCAAACGCCTGACACCCCGACATTGGACGCTGCCTTGCGCTGGTGCGCGCAACCAGGCCATCACCTGATCGGCTGGCGGGATGCGGACTACCCTGCACTGTTGCGGCATATCGCCAATCCGCCCTTGGCGCTGTTCGTGGACGGCGACCCCGCCGCGTTGTGGCACCCCTGCGTGGCGGTGGTCGGTAGCCGGGCGGCGAGTGCCGGTGGCCGCGACCATACGCGTCACTTCGCCGCCAGCCTGGCCAATGCGGGGCTCGGCATCGTCAGCGGGATGGCGGCCGGAGTGGATGCGATCGCACACGAGGCCGCGCTCGCCCGTGCCGACGGCATCACCGTGGCGGTGGTCGGCACCGGTCCGGACGTGGCGTATCCGGTGCAGCATCATTCCTTGCGCGACCGGATTGCCGCGCGCAGCGCGGTGGTCAGCGAATACCTGCCAGGCACGTGCGCGGTGGCCGCGCACTTTCCGGCACGCAATCGCATCATTGCCGGGCTGGCGCTGGGCACGCTGGTGGTGGAGGCGGCGATGCGCTCCGGCGCCCTGATCACCGCCCGGCTGGCGGCCGAGGCTGGCCGTGAGGTCTTCGCCCTGCCCGGCTCGCTGCATAACCCGCTTGCCCGCGGCTGCCACCACCTGATCCGGCAAGGCGCCACGCTGGTGCAGGAGCCGGCGCAACTCGTCGAGGGGCTACGCCTGCTATCCGGCGAGCTGGCCGATGCCTTGCGCCAGCGCCTGACCGCCCCCACTGAACAGGCCAGGACGGTCCCGCAGCCCACCCCGCGGCGCTCCGATCCCGACTACCAGCGCTTGTGGCACGCCCTGGGCCACGACCCAACCCCTATGGATTCGTTGCTCGAACGCACCGGATTGACGGCCGCCGCGCTGTCCTCCATGCTGCTGATCATGGAACTGGAGGGAGACGTGGTCACCGAGCACGGTCGCTATACCCGCAATCCCTAGTTTCTTCACCTCCACAGCGTCGCGCGACGCAGGCCGAGGGGCAATGAAAGAGAGCATTCTCGATGTACTGCTGTACCTGTTCGAACATTACTTCAGCGAAGATGCGGACCTGGTCCGCGACCGTAATTCGCTTCAGAACGGCCTGATCCAGGCCGGCTTCAGCCCTGCCGAAATCAGTAAAGCCTTCGATTGGCTGGATGCGCTCGCCGAGCAGCGGCCAAGTGTCGCGCGTCCGCATGTCGACGGCCCGGTGCGGATCTACCACGGCCCGGAGCTGGACAAGCTCGACGTCGATTGCCGGGGCTTTCTGCTGTTCCTGGAGCAGCACCGCATCCTGGACGCCGACCAGCGCGAGCTGGTGCTGGACCGCGCCATGGCGCTAGACCAGGACGAACTGGATCTGGACGACCTCAAATGGGTCGTGCTGATGGTGCTGTTCAACCAACCGGGCGCCGAAGCGGCTTATGCCTGGATGGAAACGCAGATGTTCCTCGACGAGCCTGAACCCGTACACTGAAGGCAGAAGCCGCGACGGACGCGCGAGCGAGGGGACGGGGATGAGCAGTTGGTATTACGCCGATGGCAGCCGCCAGCGGCGTGGCCCGGTGGACGTGGAGGCGCTGCGGGGCTTGTACCGCGACGGCGTGATTGCGCTGGATTCGCTGGTCTGGCGCGAAGGTATGCCTCACTGGGCGCCGTTGGCTGCATGCGCCGCAGAATTGGGCCCACCGATCGCCACCGACGTGGCGTCATCGCCGCTGCCACCGCCGTTGCCGCTCACCGCTGTGGGCACGACCTCGGCACGCCCCACCATCTCATCATCCACTCATTCGACACCCGTCGCTGCCTCGCGCAATGGTGCCGGCTGGGCGGTCGGGATTGCGGTCGGGTCAGTGATTGGCGTGGTTGGACTGGCGTTTGTGTTCGGCATCGTCGCCGCGATCGCACTGCCGGCCTATCAGGACTACACCGCGCGCGCCAAGGTCAGCCAAGCCATTGGCGCGTTGGCACCATTAAAGCCGCAGATTGCCGAATTTCTGCAACGCGAAGGCCGCTGCCCGACCAATGACGACGCCGGCTTCCATCCGCCAGAACACTATGCGACGGGGACGCTGGGCATCGTGCGCATCGGCCACTTCGACACGGCCCAGTGCGGCGTGGAGGCCTTGCTGCACACGCCGGACAACGCCAAGCTCGACGGCAAACCGCTGTGGCTGGACCTGGATCAGGACGCCGGCAGCTGGGACTGCAGTTCCGAGATCGACGACAAATTTCTGCCGCAGGATTGCCGCGGCTAGGCAACGGTTTTGACCAAGGGGACAGTATGACGCAGTGGTATTACGCCGACGCGCAGCGGCAACGCCAGGGACCGGTGGACACGGACACGCTCCGTGCGCGCCTGGAACAAGGGGTCATTGATCGTTCCAGCCTGGTCTGGCGCGAAGGCCTGGCGCAATGGGTGACGTTGGCGGAGGTGGCTGCCGAACTGGGGCTGGAGACGCCCGCCGCAACGCCCGAGACGGCATCCGCGTTCCCGCCTGCGCCGGTCACTGCAGATCCCTCGCCTGGCGCCGCGACCAGTGCCGAACCGGTGCCAGAGGCCGGGTTCACGCCGGTCACGCCCCAGACCACGCAGCCAGACAGCGTGCCGGCCGCGCACATTTCCACTCCCGTGGACGCCGGTAGCGTCGCCAGCTCCGTGCCGTCTCCTGGCGCCTGGTCGGCGCGTACTGCAGCCGAGCCCACCGAGCACCAGCCAGCCACCAACGCGTCCCCAGCCACACCGGCCCAGGCGACACCGTTGCCGGCCGCCTGGGACATGCCGGCGACCTCGCTCGGGGTTGCGCCGGTCGCGGACGCACCGATCGTCTACGCGGGCCTGTGGCGCCGGGTGGCCGCCAGCGTGCTGGACAGCTTCATCACCACGTTTGCGGTCTATCTGATCGTCATCCCGGTGGTCCTGGTGCTGTCGATCGGCCTGGGCGCGTCCAGCTCGGCGTCGAGCCTGGAGGGCGCCGGCGGCACGGTGGCGATCATGATCCTGGCCTATGGCATCGGCTTGCTGATCCCAACGATTTACTTTGCGTGGATGCAGTCCAGCCGCCATCAGGCCAGCCTGGGCAAGCTCGCCTGCGGCATCAAGCTGGTGAACGGCAACGGTGGCCGGGTCAGCTTCTGGCGCAACGTGCTGCGCTACCTGGCTTACATGCTGATCACGGTGCTGACGCTGGGCATCGGGGCGATCGTCTCGGCCTTCATGGCCGGCATGAGCGCACGCAAGCAGGCAATCCACGACAAGGTCTGCGACACCCTGGTGGTGGACCGCTGGGCCTACACCGACACGCCGGAACGCCAGCAGGTGGGCCTGGACACGGTCACCATCGTGGTGCTGGCGATCTACGCGGTGATGCTGCTGATCTCCATTGTGTTCGGCGTCCTGTTTGCGGTGATCGCCATCAACCAGAGTTGACAATCGCGGCGCTGGCCGCTTGACACGGCGGCGCTCGCCGTGATCTTTCTAATAAGAGAACTGAACGCCCGGGCACCTTCCCGGGCGTCGACGTGTGCGAAACAGCCGATCTGCTTCCCTCGACCGGCCAATTAGGCCACGCTACCTGCCCCCCGGGCTCCGCCCCAAGAATTTGCCACCATGCCCAAGCACCTGCTCATCGTCGAATCGCCCGCCAAGGCCAAGACGATCAATAAATACCTCGGCAAGGACTTCACCGTCCTGGCCTCGTATGGGCACGTGCGTGACCTGGTTCCCAAGGAGGGCGCCGTGGATCCGGACAACGGGTTTGCGATGCGCTACGACTTGATCGAAAAGAACGAGAAGCACGTCGAGGCGATTGCCAGGGCTGCCAAGAGCGCCGACGACATCTATCTGGCGACCGACCCGGACCGCGAGGGTGAGGCGATCAGCTGGCATATCGCCGAGATCCTGAAAGAGCGCGGGCTGCTGAAGGACAAGACGATGCAGCGGGTGGTCTTCACCGAGATCACGCCCCGCGCGATCAAGGAAGCCATGCTCAAGCCGCGTGCGATCGCCGCCGACCTGGTGGACGCGCAGCAGGCACGCCGTGCGCTGGATTACCTGGTCGGTTTCAACCTCTCGCCTGTGCTGTGGCGCAAGGTGCAGCGCGGGCTGTCGGCCGGCCGCGTGCAGTCGCCGGCGCTGCGCATGATCGTCGAACGCGAGGAAGAGATCGAAGCCTTCATCGCCCGCGAATACTGGTCCATCGATGCGCACTGCCGGCATCCCTCGCAGCCGTTCAATGCGCGGCTGATCAAGCTGGACGGGCAGAAGTTCGAACAATTCACCGTCACCGACGGCGATACCGCCGAGGCGGCGCGCCTGCGCATCCAGCAGGCCGCGCAAGGCGTGTTGCACGTCACCGATGTGGCCAGCAAGGAGCGCAAGCGTCGCCCTGCCCCGCCATTCACCACCTCCACGCTGCAGCAGGAAGCCTCGCGCAAGCTCGGCTTCACCACCCGCAAGACCATGCAGGTGGCGCAGAAACTCTATGAAGGCGTAGCGCTCGGCGACGAAGGCTCGGTCGGTCTGATCAGCTATATGCGTACCGACTCGGTGAACCTGTCGCAGGACGCACTGGCGGAAATCCGCGACGTGATCGCGCGCGATTTCGGCACCGCCTCGCTGCCGGATCAGCCCAACGCCTACACCACCAAATCCAAGAACGCGCAGGAAGCGCACGAAGCGGTGCGCCCGACCTCGGCACTGCGCACGCCGGCACAGGTGGCGCGCTTTTTGTCCGATGACGAGCGCCGTCTGTACGAGTTGATCTGGCGCCGCGCGGTGGCGTGCCAGATGATTCCGGCCACGCTCAATACCGTCAGCGTGGATCTGTCGGCCGGCAGCGAGCACGTGTTCCGCGCCAGCGGCACCACCGTGGTGGTGGCGGGCTTTCTGGCCGTGTACGAAGAAGGCAAGGACACCAAGAGCAGCGAAGACGAGGACGAAGGCCGCAAGCTGCCGCTGATGAAGGCCGGCGACAACATCCCGCTGGACCGCATCGTCACCGATCAGCATTTCACCCAGCCGCCGCCGCGCTTCACCGAAGCGGCGCTGGTCAAGGCGCTGGAGGAATACGGCATCGGTCGGCCGTCCACCTACGCTTCGATCATCCAGACCCTGCAGTTCCGCAAGTACGTAGAAATGGAAGGCCGCAGCTTCCGCCCCACCGATGTGGGCCGAGCGGTGTCCAAGTTCCTGTCCGGGCATTTCACCCGCTACGTGGACTATGACTTCACCGCCAATCTGGAAGACGATCTGGATGCGGTCTCGCGCGGCGAAGCCGAGTGGATCCCGTTGATGGAGAAGTTCTGGGGCCCGTTCAAGGAACTGGTCGAGGACAAGAAGGATTCGCTGGACAAGACCGACGCCGGCAGCGTGCGCGTGCTCGGCGCCGACCCGGTCAGCGGCAAGGAAGTCAGTGCGCGTATCGGCCGCTTCGGGCCGATGGTGCAGATCGGCACGGTCGAAGACGAAGACAAGCCCACCTTCGCCTCGCTGCGGCCGGGCCAGAGCATCTATTCGATCTCCATTGAAGATGCGCTGGAACTATTCAAGATGCCGCGCGCCCTGGGCCAGGACAAGGACCAGGACGTCAGCGTCGGTATCGGCCGCTTCGGGCCGTTCGCCCGCCGTGGCAGCGTGTACGCGTCGCTGAAGAAAGAGGACGACCCGTACACCATCGACCTGGCGCGGGCGGTGTTCCTGATCGAAGAGAAGGAGGAGATCGCGCGCAACCGGGTGATCAAGGAATTCGACGGCAGCGACATCCAGGTGTTGAACGGGCGCTTTGGCCCGTACATCAGCGACGGCAAGCTCAACGGCAAGATCCCCAAGGACCGCGAGCCTGCCTCGTTGACCTTCGAGGAAGTGCAGCAGTTGTTGGCCGACACCGGCAAGCCGGTGCGCAAGGGCTTTGGCGCCAAGAAGGCCACGCTCAAGAAGAATGCAGTGAAGGATTCGGCCAAGGAAGCCAAGGACGCGGCCAAGAAGACGGCGGCGGTCAAGAAAGTCGCCACCAAGACCGCAGCCAAGAAGGCACCAGCGAAGAAGGCCGCCAAGAAGGCGACCAAGCGCGTGGTCAAGAAAGTCGTCAGCAAGGCGGCTGGCTGAGTCAGCGCATGCCGCACGCACCGGATCTGGATGCTGCCGTTGCCACTCTCTCCCGCGGGGGAGTGATCGCCTACCCCACCGAAGCGGTGTGGGGGCTGGGCTGCGACCCGCGACAGGAGGCAGCTGTGCTGCGCCTGCTGGAGCTCAAGCGCCGCCCGGTGGACAAGGGCGTGATCGTGGCTGCGTCCGGGCTGGACGTGTTGCAGGACTGGATCGATGTTGCCGCACTCGGCAGCGAACAGCTGACCGCGGTGCTGGCGCAATGGCCCGGCCCGCATACCTGGGTCTTGCCAGTGACCGCGCAGGCGCCGCGCTGGATCACCGGCGATCACGACGGGCTGGCCGTGCGCATCAGCGCCCATCCAGTGGTTGCGGCCCTGTGCAAGGCCTGGGGCGCGCCGCTGGTGTCCACTAGCGCCAACCTGGCCGGGGAGCCGCCCGCGCGCAGTCGCGCAGCGCTGGACCCGGCCTTGCTGGCCCACATCGACGGCGTGCTGGACGGCGAGGTCGGCGGTCTGGCGCAGCCCACCCCGATCCGCGACGCCCGCACCGGGCAGATCCTGCGCGACTGACGCTGGCGTCGAAACACCGCGCCGGTCGCTGCACGTAGTCGCCGCCTGGGCGAGCGGTTACGCATTCAGCGCGGGGCCTGCCGCCTCTTTGCCACAGCCCATAACGCGCGCACACTGCGTGCATGCGCCTGATCCCGACCTTCCTGCTGCTGGCCGCCACGCTTACGGCGCAGGCCGCGCCTGCCACCGCCACCAAGCCCGATCCGAACGTGCGGATCTACCGTTGCGTCAGTAGCGCCGGAACGGTGGCGCTGCAGGATGCGCCGTGCAGCGGCGGCCGCCAGCAGGTGCTGGATCTGCAACGCCCGCAAGACCCGCCACCGCAGCCGCTACGTCCGGCGCCGGTTGCCGCAACGGTCGCGCCGCCGCCGCGTGAAGTGCGCATTGTCACCGTGCAGCCGCCGCAGCCGATGTACGAGTGCGTGACCGAGGAAGGCACCCGCTATACCAGCGACAGCCCGGAGGGCAATCTGCGCTGGGTGCCGACCTGGGGCCCGGCCTACGTGTCGGGTGATCCGTACCGCCGGCCGCCGGGCATCCGCCCGCCCGGGCCGCGGCCAGCCGGTGTCAGCGGTGCGATCCAGGCCGGCGGTGATGGTGGGTACCGGGGTGGGTACCGGGGTGGGCGCGGCGGCTATGGTGGTGGCGGCTACGGCAATGGCTACGGCGGCACGGTGATCGTGCCCTACGGCAACGTGCAGATCCGCGACGAATGCCACGCCCTGCCCGAGCAGGAAGTCTGTGCACGGTTGGCCGACCGCAGATGGGAGCTGATCCGTCGCTATAACAGCGCCCTGCAGAGCGAGCGCGTGGACCTGACCCGTGAGCAGCGCGGCATCGATGCGCGCCTGCAGCGCGACTGCGGCGGCGTATGAGCCGCTGGGGCTGGGTGATGCTGGTGCTGGCGCCCACCGCCAGCGCGCAGGAAGTGGCGATCTACCGCTGCACCGATGCCCAAGGCGCGCTGACGGTGCAGAACATGCCCTGCCCGAAGGGCATGCAGCAGCAGAAGAAACTGATGACCGCCCCCGCCACCATGCCATTGCCGTCGAGTGCAGCGGCGCCGGTGTCAGCCCGTTCTGCGCCTGCCCGCGCGGCCACGCAAGCGCCGCCTGCAGCGGCGCCCGCACCGCAAGCGCCGGCCGCTGTGCCGACGGCCACCACCGCCACCTCGTCACTGCCACCGCCGCCGCTGTTCGAATGCACCGCGCACGACAATGGCCGCTACTTCACCGAAGACAGCGAGCCGGCCACGCGCTGCCTGCCGATGCAGGTCACCAACCTGGCCGGCGGCCCCGCGCAGGGCGGCGGCAGTGCTTGCGAGGTGGTCACCGACCGCTGCGCGCCGGTGCCGGACCAGAGCCTGTGCGCGGCGTGGCGGCAACGCGCCGAGCAAGCCGAAGCCGCGTGGCGCTTCTCCGACGAAGCCCAATCGGCCGCGCGCAAGCAACGTTACGACCAGGCGCGGCGGGTGATGGACGAGAGCCGCTGCGCTGGCACGCCCGCGACGCCCTGAGCCACGCGGACACGGCGTATCGGCAGGCTTTAAACCGGCGCCAGTGCCACCCGATTACGGCCCTGGTTCTTGGCCTGGTACAGCGCGCGATCGGCGCGCGCCATCACCGCCTCACGCACCTGAGCATCCTGCACCTGGCACTCCTGCGGCTGCAGCGCCGTGACTCCGATGCTCAAGGTGATGCGCGCGCACGGGCTGCCCGCGTGAGTGATCGGCATGGCCGCGAGTCGCTCCTGCAGCCGCCGCGCAACCTCCGCCGCGCCGGGCAGATCGGTATCGGGCAGCAGCAGCGCGAATTCCTCACCGCCATAGCGGGCCACCACGTCCTCGCCGCGCGTGACCACGCTGCGTAGCGCGGCGGCGATGTCCCGCAGGCACTGGTCGCCCTGCGGGTGGCCGTAGCGGTCGTTGTATTGCTTGAAGTAATCGACATCCAGCATCAGCACCGACGCGCCGCGCGTGCCGTCGCGTACTGCCGGCAGCAGGCGCTCGAAGGCGCGATCGAAGCCGCGCCGGTTGGCCAGCCCGGTCAGGTGATCGTTGCGGGCGGCACCAAGCAATTGCGCATTGGCCTGCTCCAGCTGACGGTTGGCCTCGGCCAGCGCCTCGGTGGTTTTGGTCAGCCGCCACTGCACGCGCAGGTGCTCGCTGATGTCGGTCAACGCGGTGGTCAGCGCAATCAACCGGCCCTCCAGATCGCGCACGCCACGCACCCGCACGTGATAGCTGCGGTCCTGCCAGTCGAACACCTGGTCGGGCACGTCGTGCCCGGCAGCGAGCCTGGCGAACGCGTCAGCCTGCTCGGCCGCCGCTTGCGGAAACACCTCGGCCACGCGCATGCCGATCATCTCCTGCACGCTGCGCCCGGCGATGCCTGCCATCGCCTCGTTCACCGCCAGATAGCACCCGGCACGGTCGATCAGACATAACGCCACCGGCGCGGCGGCATACAGCGCCTCCAGCTGGAACAAACGCTGATTGGTGGCACTGTCGTCGGGGCCGCCGGCAATCGGCGTGACGTCGCGGTCGATGCCGCGATAACCGCGCAGCGCGCCCTGGGCATCGAACAGCGGAATTCCGCTGGTTTCCAGCATCACCGTGCGGCCATCGGCACGCACGTTGCGGTTGAGCAGGCCCTGGAACGGGCGACGCGCTGCCACGATTTCGGCAAACGCCACGCCCACGCGCGCCGCTTCTGCCGGCTCCATCAGATCGAACGGCGTGCGCCCCAAAATCTGCTCGGGCGTATAGCCCAGCAACCGCTCGCAGGCGCGCGAGCAGAAGGTGTAGCGCGCCTGCGCATCCACCTCCCAGATCCAGTCGCTGTTGTCATGCACGATGTCGTGCAAGTGCGCGAGCGGATGCTGCGGCATGGCCGCGTCAGCCACGGCCAGCTCCGGCGCGCACCGAACAGAAGCTGCGGGCCAGCAACGTTGCGCTAGAACCCATGACGCAGGAAGCCGCCATCCACCGCGATGCATTCACCGGTGATGTAGCTGGCCGCCGGCAGGCACAGGAAACCCACTGCGGCGGCGACTTCTTCCGGCTCGCCGATGCGGCGCATCGGCGTGCGTTCGATCACCTGCTCATAGTAGTCCGGATCGGACAACGGGCCGGAGGTGCGCCGGGTGCGGATGTACCACGGCGCCACCGCGTTGACGCGGATGCCGTCTTCGGCCCATTCCACCGCCAGGTTGCGCGTCATCTGCTGCAGCGCGGCCTTGGTCATGCCATACGGCGCGCCGCTGCGCACATGCGTGATCCCCGACACGCTGCCCACGTTGACGATCGCCGAGGCGGCGTGCCGGGTCAGCAATGGGTGCGCATAGCGCGAGAGTTCGAACGCGGAAAACACGTTGGTTTCGAAGATGCCGCGCCATTCGTCTTCGGTGTAGTCGATGGCCGCGCGGGTGATGTTGCCACCGGCATTGTTGATCAGCAGGTGTAAGCCATCGGCGTGATCTTCGACCCAATCCAGAATCGCGCGGCGCTCCTCGTCGTCGGAAACATCCGCGGCCAGGCCGTGCAGTTCGCGCTCGGGAAACTCTTCGGCCAGCTCGTCGCGGGCCTGCGCCAGCGCATCGGCATCGCGCGCCACCATCAGCAGGTCGGCGCCGAAGCCGAGCAATTCGCGTGCGATGGCCAGGCCAATGCCGGCACTGGCGCCGGTGATCAGGGCGGTCTGTCCATCCAGCCGCCAGCGGTGCGCTGTCACGTGGGGGTGTCCTTTGAATACGCGGGAAACGGGCTGTGCGGTGCGGTTGGCGCACGCGTACGACCGGGGCGTAGGATACCGCCACCCCGAGCGAGGTCACGACGATGAAGATCCACTGGGCCGTACTGGCCTGTGCCACGTTGACGTTGGCCGCCTGCCAGCGGCCGCAACCCGCGCCGACCGAGCAGAAACCCGAACCGCAAGCCACCGCCCTGCGTGACCACATCCAGCAGCCGCTGGACAAGGCGCGCGGCGTGCAGGCCGCCACCGATCAGGCCGCCGCACAGCAGCGTGCAACGATCGACGCGGCGACGCAGTAACCGCTGAAAACGACAACGCCGGCGCGAAGCCGGCGTTGTCATGACTGCCTCCCTCGAGGGGAGGCGGCATCAGAACCCGCAGAAGCAATACGCCAGCGCCTTGACCGGCGTGCCGCCCGCCTTGCTGTCGTGCACGGCGTCTTCGACGAAGCGCAGCTGGGTGTCCACTTCCGGCAGCGAGCGTGCCAGCAGCGCACGCGCCATGCCCGAGTCGCTCAGCATCCACGCGCCCAGGCGGCTGCCCGCAAACCCGCTCATGAACTGCGAGAACGGCGTGGCGGCCTTTTCCACGTAGCGCACGCGGAACTTGCCCTTGCTCAGCTTGGCGCGCGATGCCGCATCGGCCACCGCTTCCTGCATGCCGCCGAACGCGTCCACCAGACCATGGTCCTTGGCCTGCGCACCGCTCCAGACGCGGCCACGGGCAACCTTGTCGATGGCCTCCACCGACTGGTGCCGCGCCTGCGCCACCTTGCCGGTGAAGTCGGCATAGCCCTTGTTGATCACCGCCTGGATGACCTGGCCGGCGGCCGGGTCCAGCGGGCGGGTGATGTCGAAGGCGCCGGCAAAACGCGTGGTGCCCACGCCATCGGTATGCACGCCGATCTTGTCCAGCGCGCGGGTGAGGTTGGGCACCATGCCGAAGATGCCGATCGAGCCGCTGATGGTCGACGGATCTGCATAGATGCGATCGGCATTCATGCTGATCCAGTACCCGCCCGACGCAGCCAGGTCGCCCATCGACACCACCACCGGCTTGCCGGCCTGCTTCAGCGCGACCACTTCGCGGCGGATCTGCTCGGAGGCAAACACCTCGCCACCGGGCGAATCCACGCGCAGCACCACCGCCTTGATTTCCTCGTCGTCCCGCGCCTGGCGCAGCAACGCGGCAGTGGATTCGCCACCGATGCGCCCGGCCGGCTGCTCGCCGCCACTGATCTCGCCCGCAGCCACCACCACGGCCACCTGCGGGCGGCTGTCCATCGGCGAATGCTGGGCCTGCAACTGGGTGAGATAGCTGCCGAAATCGATGCTGCGGAAGCCGCCATCGGCATCGTTGTCGGCCACGCCGCGTTCGGTCAGCAGCGAGTCGACCTGCTCGCGCGTCTTCAGCCCGTCCACCAGCTTCTGCTGCAGGGCGAACTTGGCCAGATCGCCACCGGCGGCGGTGACGCCTTCCGGCAGCGTGTCGATGCCGGCCGCCAGCTGCGCCGGCGACAGCTTGCGTGCGGTGGCCACGTCGGCCAGGTAGCGCTGCCACACATCGTTCATCCAGAACAGGTCCGCTTCCTTGGCGTCGGCGGAGGCCGCATCCAGGATGTATGGCTCGGCGGCGGACTTGTATTCACCCACGCGGAACAGATGCACGTCCACGCCCAGCTTGTCCTGCAGGCCCTCGCGGAAATACTGCCGGTAGCGCCCCAGGCCTTCGAGCAACACGCTGCCCATCGGGTCGAGATAGACCTCGTTGGCCTGCGCGGCCAGCAGGTACTGGCCCTGGCTCATGCTTTCGCTGAAGGCGACGATCTGCTTGCCGGACGCGCGCAGCCCCTGCAACGCCTTGGCCACCTCGCGCTGGGAGGCGAAACCGGACGGCTGCAGCTTGTCCAGGTTCAACAGCACCCGCTCGATCTTGCTGTCCTTCCCGGCGGCCTCGATCACCCGCACCAGGTCACGCAGCTGCACTTCTTCGGCGCTCTTGTCACCGACCGCCTTGGCCAGCGAACGGCTCACCGGATCCGCACTGAACTGCTCCACCAGGGTGCCTTCCGGTGCGATCACCAAGGTGGTGCGCGCAGCCAGCGGTTTGGTGCCATCGCCACGGGCGATCGCCACCACGAACAGCAGCAGCAACAGGAACAGGAAGCCGAAGAACACCAGGTTGAAAATCAGGCGTCGGGTGAAATTCATCACATCCCACAGGCCGACAAAAAACGTGGCGATGGGATTGCGACGCACGGGGTGGTTCATGGAAAACTCCGTCGGAAAGACGCGATGGATCGATCGTTGCGCCCAGCATACCGGCTGCGCGCGGTGCAGGGCATGCGCAGGAAGTCAGGGTGCCGCACCGGCAGTCAGCCGCCGGCTGGTCTGGCGGAAGCGCAAGCCCATCAGGATCGCGGCGGCGGTCAGGCCCAGGATCAGCCCGATCCACATGCCTTGCGGCCCCCAGCCCAGCCCCAGGCCGAGCCCGGCACCGAGCGGCATGCCTAAGCCCCAGTACGAAAACATCGCCAGGAACATCGGCACGCGCGTGTCCTTGAGCCCGCGCAAGGCGCCGGCCGACAACACCTGGATGCCGTCGGGAAACTGGAACGTGGCCGCGAACAACAACAGCACCGATGCCAGCGCAGCTACTGCGGCATCGTTGGTATACACGCCCACGATGGCGTCGTGACCGAGCAACAGGATGCTGGCAGACACCGCCTGCGTGCCCAGCACGATGGCGTAGCCGGCCCAGGCCGCGCGGCGCATGCCCAGCGGATCGCCACGGCCCACCGCATGGCCGACGCGCACGGTGGTGGCTTCGGCCACGCCCATGGGGATCATGAAACACAGCTGCGAGACGTTGATCGCGATCTGGTGCGCGGCCGCTTCGGTGGAGCCCAGCCGCCCGATCAGCAACGCGGTGACGATGAACAGCCCACCTTCCATCAACACGGTGATGCCGATCGGCAACCCGGTGCGCAACAGCTCGCCAATCGCCCGCCAGCGCGGGCCTTCAAGATGGGTGAACAACTCCAGGTGCGCAAAGCGCCGCGAGCGCCACAGATACAGCGCGAAGGCAATCGCCTGCACCCACATGGTGATGGCCGAGGCCATGCCCAGCCCCTGTGCACCATGCTCGGCGAAGCCGAACTTGCCATAGGTCAGCACGTAGCCCAGCGGCGCCAGCACCAGCAGCCCGCCAAAGCCCAGCAGCATGGTCGGCAGCGTCCAGTGCATGCCTTCGCTGAGGTAGCGCATGCAGAAGTAGAACGTCAGCGCCGGCCCGCCCCAGCGCACCGCGTGCAGGAAGTCGGTGGCGCCGGGCACGATGTCCGGCGCGATCCCGAAGGTAGGCAGCAACGGCGGCACCGCGGTGAGAAAGCCAAACATCAGTGCGCCCAGGCCCAGCGACAGCCACAGCGCCTGGCGGAACAAGGGGCCGATCTCGCGTTCGCGCCCGGCACCGACCAACTGCGACACCGAGGCGGTGAGCGAGATCAATGTGCCGATCGGCACCAGCATCGGCAGCCACAACAACGAGGTGCCGATGGTGACCGCGGCCAGCGTGGCGGTGCCGTGGTGGCCGGCGATCACGTTGTCGACAAAGCCGATCAGGCCGGTGGAGACATGACCGAGCACCAGCGGCAGCGCGAGCAGGCCGGTGGTACGCACTTCCGCTGCAAAGCGTGGCGTTGCCGACGGGGAGGAGTGAGGGACAGACATTGCAGAACCGATCGCCACGCGGACTACGGCCGTGCCTGGCGGCGCTGGCACCGGGTCGCGTGGGGGCGGCTATCTTACCTGCAGTTGCGGTGCGGGCCATGCGTGGTCAGCGTGTCGCTGACCGAAGCGGTGACGTCTGTCGTCAGTGCTTGGCGCTGCGGGTGACGGTGCGGTGCTGCAACTTCTGCGGAGTGCGTGAGACGCGCGTTTGATCAATCGGGGAAGGCGCCTGGACCGCGCGCCTCGGAGGCCACTGGCAGCGGAGCCGTACCGGCGGCGTCGGTCGACGCCCGATGACCCCGCACGCGGGCTGCCTGACGCCCACGCGCTCACCGCGCGAGTGCGATTACGGCCGCCACGAGCGGCCCGCTCTAATCAGCGCGCCAGCTGGCGCTTCAGCCATGTCGACCGGGTTGCCGCCGACTCGGCAAGCAGGGCATCGCGCAAGGCATCGCGTTCCTGCGGCGGGGTGCGCTGCGCCAGCACCGCCAGTTGCTCCAGCTGACCGGCATCCAGGCTGCGCAGGACGCCGAGCAGCGCATCGCGCTGGGCGACCGGCACGTAACCGATCAGCGGCTGCAGTTGCGGATAGAAGTTGCCCAACTGCGAGCCCAGGCGCCAGCCATCGCGATGCAGCCGGTCCATGGCGCCGAACTGCGTGCGCAGCGCGCGCTGCTGATCGTCCGGCAGCGCCTGCAGGCGCTCACGCGCTTGCCGCAAGACCACCTTGTCGGTAGCGGTCAGTGCCTTCCAGGCCGCGTAGCGGGCGCGCAGCTCGGTGCGCTGGGCGGGCGTCAGCGCATCCCATCGCGCACGCTGCTGCGCAGCGCTGGGAATGCTCCGGGCCGGCGCGGCGGGCGCTGCCGGGGTCGCCACCGGGCTGGCCGGCGTTTCGTCCAGCGCCGCGGGCAGCACCTGCGCCCCTGCGGCACCGGCCATGACAGCCAGCCACAGGCCGCACCACTTAGTTTTGGTCATCGACCGTCTCCAGTTCGCTCGACGGACGTTCGGCCGCAGTGGCGTGGGCGCCGGATTCGTCCGGTGGCACCGGGTGCCCGGCGGCGTACCAGGCGTACAGGTCGGCCGAGCGCGCCAGCTCCAGATCCGGGTCGGCGAGCATTGCCTGGTCGCGCGCATCCAGGCCGGGCGCAGCGACGGCATCGGGAAGGTTGGCGGCCGGTAATTCCTCCACCAGCACCGGGGCTGCGTCGGTGACGTGCAGGACGCCCGCGGGCGCCTGCGACACCGGCTCCGGCGGCAAGGCGGGGCGGCGATGCGTCCACCACCACCCGAGCGCTCCCACCAACAGCACCAGCGCCACAAGCGCCAGCGCGATGCCGGCATGGCGGCGGTTGATGCGTGGCCACGTCCATTGCCGGCGTGCGGCACGGGCGCGCGGGCGGCGATCAGCGGGCCGTTCGCTGCGCGCGGGAGCCGATGCCGCCGGGCTGGAGGCGCCGTCCTGGGCCGGCTGCAACGGCATGCCGGCCAGGGCCGACTCCCGCAGCTGGGTGAGCCGGCTCAATTGGCCGGGGCTCAACTCACGCAATTCCGCCTGGGCGGCCTCGGCCAATGCCCGCCAGGCCTGCGCATCCGGGTTACCGGCCGCATCGCGGGGGCAGGCACGCGCCAGCGCAGCCTGGTACGCGGGGGTCTCCATGCCCTGCACTTCGCTGGCGTCGGCTTCCTGCAGCCCGCCGACGATGCGCAGCAGCAGCGCCAGGCGGTCAGCCGACTGCATCCGGCCCAGGGCGTTGAAGGGTGGCAACCAGGTGCCGGGCATCGGCTCGCGCCGCAGCGGCGGCGCGGCCGCCAGCAGGCTCCAGAAGCGCATTGGCCAACCTGCCATTGGCCGCCCGGCGGCTTGCCCACTGAAGGCACGCAGCGCGGCGGCCAGGGCCCGCTCGGCGGCGGCGTCATCGCCGCATTGCAACTGCGCCAGCACCAGACCCCGGCGTTCGACACCGCGCAAAAAGGCTGACAGCGCGGCGGGGGTGACGGGGGCGTCGGGGACTACGGTCATGAGAACTCCAGCATCGGCCGGCATGATACCGACGCAAATGATCCCCGCCGATGGCTTGACAGATCCACACACCGTTACTCCTGCCGTGGCCGCCGCCCACGCACGTTGTGCACAGCGGCAGACATGCCGATACGCCGCCGTCTGTCAACTGTTGGTTTTTCCGTGCTGCATTCTTGTTTCACGCCTAAGTCTTTGATAATTATCGAATTATGGCAGATGGCGAAAAAATGTCCAACGGGTTGCCAAGGCTAGTGAATCCGCCTTCACGGCGTGGAGCACGAGACTAATTCACAGGCTTATCCACAGGCAGTGTGGATAAGCCGGTTTCTCCAACCCTCACATGGGTTTACGTCGGATTTATCACTTCGGTCACAGAAAGCTGCCGCAACTGAACAGGCCGCCCCGGGCTGCGCGGTGCGCTCCGCTGCCGGCACTGGACAGGGTCGTTAGACTGGTCGGATGTCCGCTCCAGTCACCACCTTGCGCGTCGCCCTGCCGGTGCCGCTGCCGCAATTGTTCGATTACCTGCCCCCGCAAGACACCGACGTGGACGGTCCGGACCGGGTCGGCTGCCGGGTGCGCGTGCCGTTTGGGCCGCGCGAGCTGGTCGGGGTGGTTGTCGAGCGCGGCCAGCAGCCGTCGGCCGAGGGGCTGCGCGCGGCGCTGGACTGGTGCGACGACACACCGCTGCTGGTCGATGAGCTGGCCCGTTCGTTGCACTGGCTTGCCCGCTACACCCATGCCCCGCTGGGCGAGGCCCAGGCCAGCGCCCTGCCCGGCCCGCTGCGCCGGGGCGAACCATTGGCCGACACCCATGCCTGGGCCTGGCAACTCACCGAGGCCGGCCAAACCGGTGCCGGCAGCCTGCGCGCCGGTAGCCGCCCGGCCCTGCTGGCCGCGCTGCTGCTGGCCGGCCCGCTCGCCGAAGAGCCGCTGGAGCAGCAGCTGCCGCAGTGGCGCGAGGCTGCCCGCAACCTGGCCAAGCGTGGCTACGCCGAGCGCGTGGCGGTGGCCGCCGACACGCTGCCGGCGCGCCCGGGCACCGGGCCGCAGCTCAACGACGAACAGCAGGCGGCCACCGACGCCATCCGCGCCGGCAGCGGCTTTGCCACCTATCTGCTCGACGGCGTCACCGGCAGCGGCAAGACCGAGGTCTACCTGCAGGCGATCGCCGATTGCCTGGCCGCCGGCAAGCAGGCGCTGGTGTTGGTGCCGGAAATCGGCCTGACCCCGCAGACGCTGGGCCGCTTCCGCGCGCGCCTGGGCGTGCCGGTGCATGCGCTGCATTCCGGGCTCTCCGATGGCGAGCGCGCGCGGGTGTGGGCCGCGGCCTGGCGTGGCGAAGCCAAGCTGATCGTCGGCACGCGCTCGGCGGTGTTTACGCCGCTGCCTAACGCCGGCCTGATCGTGATCGACGAGGAACACGACGGCAGCTACAAGCAACAGGACGGCATCCGCTATCACGCACGCGACTTCGCCCTGGTGCGTGGCAAGGCGCTGGATGTGCCAGTGATCCTGGGCAGCGCAACGCCGTCGCTGGAAAGCCTGCACAACGCCTACAGCGGCCGCTATCGGCATCTGCGGCTGTCGCGCCGCGCCGGCGATGCACGGCCGCCGCGCGTGCGCGTGCTCGACGTGCGCAAGCGCCCGCTCAAGGACGGCCTGTCGCCGGAGGTGCTGGCCGGCATCGGCGCCACCCTGGCGCGCGGAGAGCAGGTGCTGGTGTTCAAGAACCGGCGCGGCTATGCGCCGGTGCTGCTGTGCCATGACTGTGGCTGGACCGCCGCCTGCCAACGCTGCAGCACGCCGCTGCACCAGACCCCGATGACCGTGCATGCCGGCGGCCGCCGCCTGCAATGCCACCACTGCGGTGCGCGCCAACCGGCGCCGCTGGCCTGCCCGGCCTGCGCCAGCCTGGCGTTGCAGCCGCAGGGCATCGGCACCGAGCGGCTGGAGGAGCGCCTGGTCGAGGCCTTCCCGGAAGCGCCGGTGGTGCGCATCGACCGCAGCACCACCCAGCGCCGCGACGCGCTGGAAACCCAGCTCGCCCGCCTCGGCACCGACGCCGGCATCCTGGTCGGCACCCAGATCCTGGCCAAGGGCCACGACTTGCCCCGCCTGACCATGGTGGTGGTGGTCGGCATCGACGAAGGCCTGTTCTCCGCCGACTTCCGCGCCGCCGAGAAGCTGGCCCAGCAACTGATCCAGGTCGCCGGCCGCGCCGGCCGCGCCGACCGCCCCGGCGAGGTGTGGTTGCAGACCCATCACCCCGAGCATCCGTTGCTGCAGACCCTGGTCAACGGCGGCTACCACGCGTTTGCCGATGCCGAACTGCAGCAGCGCGAAGCGGCCGGCTTCCCGCCCTTCGCGCATCTGGCCTTGTTCCGTGCCGAGGCCAAGGATGTGGCCGCGGCCAATCAGTTCCTGATCGCCGTGCGCGCGCTGGTCGGCGCGCAGACACCAGCCCCCTCGCCGGCCATCACGCCGGTGGAATGCTACGGGCCGATGCCGGCGCCGATGCCACGCCGCGCCGGTTTCCAGCGCACCCAACTCCTGCTGTCGGCAGCGCAACGCTCTGCGCTGCATCGAGTGCTGGACGCGCAGATGCCGGCCATCCATACCTTGCCGCAAGCGCGCCGGGTGCGCTGGTCGCTGGATGTGGACCCGATCGATCTGTATTGAGGCAGGTGTCGAGGCGCCTGACTGCAAACGAACGCGCGCTTGGTAGGAGCGCGCTGGCGCGCGATGAAGCGTTCCTAGTAATGCCCGATCGCGCGCCAGCACGCTCCTACCAAAGCTGCTGCTACACCGTGTACCCCATGTGTCGCAGCATCCAGTGCGTTGCAAGGGCATTGGTCGTTTATTACGTCCGTTGTCGAGCCGCCTGACCGCAAACAGAAACACGCCCGGTAGGAGCGCGCTCGCGCGCGATGAAGCTTTCTCGGTAATGCCCCATCGCGCGCCAGTGCGCTCCTACCAACGCGGGCGCTATACGTATCCCAATGTGCCGCAACATTCGGATCATATCGACGCATCTGACGGTGCTCGGCCCCTCGCACCTTCAACGGCTCAAGATCAGTACGCTTGCTAACTCAAGTCAGCGGCGTCATCACGCCACGCTGGTAAGCCGGCCGCGCACGCAATCGTTGATACCAGGCGTGCAGATGCGGCAACTCGGGCCGTTCGATTGGCATCTCGAACCACGCGTAGATAAAGCTGCCCAACGGAATGTCACCCATCGCAAAGTCGTCGCCGGACAGATACGGCTGCTGTGCCAGCGCAGCGTCGGCAACTGCGAGCAGCTCGCCGGAGCGTTGAAGCGCTGTGGCAATCCGTGTGGCATCCCGTTCGGCCTGCGGGGTACGCACCACGCCCCAGAACAGATCACGAAACACGCCGGCAAAGGTCGACGTGGTCCAGTCCATCCAGCGGTCGCCCAGCGCGCGCGTGGCCGGTGAGTGCGGGTACAACGCCGGTGCGTAACGCGCCGCCAGATAGCGCACGATCGCGTTGGATTCCCACAGCACCAGCGCGCCATCCTGCAGCGCCGGCACCAGCCCGTTCGGATTCAATGCGCGGTACGCAGGTGTGTCGTTTCCGCCGAATGCGCCGCCCACCTCGATCGAGGTATACGCCACGCCCGCCTCTTCAAGGCACCACAGCACCTTGCGGACGTTGCTGGAATTGCGCCGCCCCCACAACGTGATGCCATCGCCCGCTGGCGCGTGTGCGGTCGCCATGCGTTCGTCGGTCATTTTTCCACCACTGGCTTCGGCGCACTGCGTGCACCACGCGTCCCGCGTTTGGCCGCGGCCGGCGCGGGGGCCGCAGCAGCAGGGGGTTGTTTGGGGCGATTGCCCTTGGGCACATCGCGCACCCACAACGCCTGTTCGTCCTGCTTGATCTCGAACAGACCGATGGCGCGCACCAGATCGCTGAGCTTGCGGTAGCCGTAGTTGCGCGGATCGAAAGAGGCCTGATTGGCCACCTGCTTGCCGACGGCCCCCAGATGCGCCCAACCGTCGTCTTCGCAGGCACTGTCGATCGCGTTGCGCAGCATCTGCACCAGCCGTGTATCGCCGCGCAGCGCGGTGGCATCCTTGCGGCCTGCGGCGGTGTCGCTGGCCGCGGCAGCCTGCTCGCCGAGTGCTTCGACATAGGTGAATTTGGAACACGCATTGACGAACGGCGCCGGCGTTTTCTTCTCGCCAAAGCCATACACCTTCATGCCGTCGGTGAGCAGGCGCATCACCAGCGGGGTGAAATCCGCATCGCTGGAAACAATCGCAAACCCGTCCAGGTTGCGCGCGTACAGCAGGTCCATGGCATCGATCACCATCGCCATGTCCGAGGCATTCTTGCCGGAGCTGTAGGCAAATTGCTGGATCGGGCGGATCGCGTATTCGTGCAATGCCGCCTCCCAGCTTTTCAAGTGCGGGCTTTTCCAGTTGCCATATGCGCGGCGCACATTGGCCACGCCGTAGCGCGCCACTTCCGCCAGCACCACATCGATCTTGCCGGCCGGCGCGTTGTCGGCATCGATCAGCAGTGCGATGCGTTTATCGGGGTTGTCGACCATGTCTGCTCCTCGAAAGACTCGGCGGATTCGATTTCGGTCTCGCTGTCGCTGTCGGACGCCTGCTCCGCCGGCAGCGTGTACTCGCGACCATCGTGCATGGTCAGCACGCCCTCGGTCAGGATCTCGCGCTCGGCACCGTCACTGACCCAGGTAGCACTGACCTTGCCACGCCCGCGGTCGCCGGTGACGGAGAACACGAATTCGTCGCCACCCGGTGCCGCACCAGTAGCAAGCACATCGACCTTCATCGTGTCGATTTTCCCGATGTGCTGCTGCACCACCGCGTCGGCCTGCAGCGCGGCCTGGGCCTGCTCGGAAAAGATCGACCACCCGGCGACCGCGATCCAGGCGATCACGCCCAGCACCACCACACCGAACGTCATCACACCGCCCAGCACGATCAGCAACGCAACGGTCGCGGGGCTGCGCTGAGAAACGCGCGCAGGCGCAACGGCGGCAGGTGGTGATGCGAGCGGCGGCAACGGCGGCGGCAAGGTGGACATACGGTGACCAGGTGAGCGAGATGCGACATGATGCCGCAGGCGGGCCCTGCCCGACGCGCCACATTCATTGCCGCTGTTGCATCCTTGCGTGCCCACGTTGCGATCCATCGGACCTGACGATGACCTCATCCCCCTCCCGAGCGCCGATGCATCTGGTCGTGGTCGGTGGCGGTTTTGCCGGGTTATGGGCAACCCGCGCGCTCGCCGATCCGGACATCCGCATCACCCTGATCGACCGCCAGAATCACCACCTGTTCCAGCCGCTGCTGTACCAGGTGGCCACCGCCGGCCTCTCGGCGCCTGACATCGCCGCGCCGCTGCGCCACATCCTGCGCGAGCAGCGCAATGTCGAAGTGCTGCTTGGCGATGTGGCCGAAATTGCCACCGACCGCCGCGCCGTGGTGCTCGCCGACGGCAACACCGTCAACTACGACATGCTGCTGTTGGCCACGGGCGCCACCCACGCGTATTTCGGCAACGATCACTGGGCCGAGCACGCCCCCGGTTTGAAGACCCTGTATGACGCGCTGGTGCTACGCCGCAAATTGCTGCTCGCCTTCGAGCGCGCAGAAGCCGAATCCGACCCGGCCGCGCGCGCGGCCTGGTTGAGTTTTGCGGTGGTTGGCGGCGGCCCGACCGGGGTCGAGTTGGCCGGCACGTTGGCCGAAATCGCCCGCCACACGCTGAAGAACGAGTTCCGCCATATCGACCCGCAGCAGGCCCGCGTGCGCCTGGTCGAGGCCGGGCCGCGCGTGCTGCCTTCCTTCCCGGACGACCTCACCGACAAGGCGCGCAAGCAACTCGAACGCCTGGGCGTGGAGGTGCACACCGGCATGCCGGTGACCAACATCGATGCGTTCGGCTATCAGTTGGGCGACACTTTCGTGCCGGCGCGCACCGTGGTCTGGGCCGCTGGCGTGGCCGCCTCGCCGTTGGCGCGCACCCTGGGCGTGCCGCTGGACCGCGCCGGCCGCGTGCTGGTGGAACCGGACCTCAGCGTGCCCGGCCACCCGGAGATCTTCGTCGGTGGTGATCTGGCCTCGGTACAACAGGACGGGCGGCCCGTACCCGGCGTGGCCCCGGCGGCCAAACAGATGGGCAAGCACATCGCCAAGGCGATCCGCGCACGCCAGCGCGGCCAGGCCGCGCCGGCCTTCCATTACCAGGACTTCGGCAACCTGGCCACGATCGGGCGCATGGCTGCCATCGTGCATGTCGGCAAGCTCAAGCTCTCCGGCATCGTGGCCTGGTGGTTCTGGCTGGCCGCCCACGTCTATTTCCTGATCGGCTTCCGCAACCGCTTCGTGGTGCTGGTGAACTGGGCCATGGCGTACTGGAGCTACCAGCGCGCCGCACGCATCATCTTTGGCGGCACTGACCAGCCACCGCCCAGCAAGGACGGATGACAGCCGGCGGGCGGTGCGCGATGCTGTGCCGCCCGCTGTCGACCGTTGTGCCGTGGCTACTCCCTTGTTCCTGCTGGATCTGCTCGGCACCTTCGTGTTTGCGCTCAGTGGCGCCACCGTGGCGGTGCGCAACCGCCTGGACCTGTTTGGCGTGCTGGTGCTGTCCTGCGCAGCGGCGGTTTCCGGCGGCATCGTGCGCGATGTGCTGATCGGTGCCACGCCGCCGGCAGCGCTGGTGCACCCGCACTATCTGATCACCGCCTGCCTGGCCGGTATCGCCGGCTTCTACTGGCACACCGCCGTGGAGCGCTTGCGCAACCCGGTGCAGCTATTCGACGCCGCAGGGCTGGCGCTGTTTGCGGTCTACGGCACCAGCAAGGCGCTGGATTATCAGCTCAGCCCACTCAGTGCGACGCTGCTCGGCATGCTCAGCGGCATCGGCGGCGGCATCGCCCGCGACCTGCTGGTCGCGCGCACCCCGGTGGTATTGCAGGCCGAACTGTATGCGGTGGCGGCGCTGGCCGGCGGCGGCCTGGTCGCGATCGGCCATGTTCTCGGCCTGCCGCAATCCTGGTCGCTGACCGCCGGTGCCGGCGTGTGCTTTGGCCTGCGCTTCATGGCGATCCGCTACGGCTGGCATCTGCCGGTGGCACGGCTACCGGAGTAGCGCTGCGCGCAACCGGCGTTGTTCCAACGTGACCTGACGATTCGTAACGGCTGTCGTTGCGGCCGTGCTGCGTGCATGGCGTTGCTGGGCCGATGAGACGTCAGCACACAAACGCACCGCTTGCCCGCCACGCTCACAATGCAAAACGGCCCGGAAGACCGGGCCGTTTTGTATCACTGGCAATGTCGCACCGGATCAGGCGACGAACAGCGCCTTCATCTTCTTCAGCGCGTTCGCTTCGATCTGGCGAATACGCTCGGCGGATACGCCGTACTCGTCGGCCAGCTCCTGCAATGTCACCTTGGATTCGGAATCCAGCCAGCGACGCTTGACGATGTCGCGCGAGCGCGTATCCAGACCGGCCATGCCTTCGCGCAGCAACTGCAGCTGATTGTCTTCGCTGTCGTGCCGCTCATAGGCCTGCGACGGGTCTTCCTCGTTGGCCACAAGGTAGCTCACCGGCGACGGCGGGCCGTGGTCATCGTCTTCGTCCGACGAAGCGTCGAAGCCGATATCGCGACCGGACAAGCGCGACTCCATCTCCATCACTTCGCGCTCGGAGACGTTCAAGTCCTTGGCAACCGCAGTCACTTCGGAGGCATTGAGCCAGCCCAGGCGCGTCTTGGACTTGCGCAGGTTGAAGAACAGCTTGCGCTGCGCCTTGGTCGTGGCGACCTTGACGATGCGCCAGTTCTTCAAGATGAACTCGTGCATTTCGGCACGGATCCAATGCACGGCGAAGCTGACCAGGCGCACGCCCATTTCCGGGTCGAAGCGCTTGACCGCCTTCATCAGGCCGATATTGCCTTCCTGGATCAGGTCGCCCAGCGGCAGGCCGTAGCCGTTGTAACCGCGGGCCACGTGCACCACGAAGCGCAGGTGGGAGTGAACCAATTCGCGCGCTGCGTCCAGATCCAGCTCGTCGCGGAAGCGGCGGGCCAGATTCTGTTCCTCATCGACCGACAGCACCGGGATCTGGTGCACGGCACCGATGTAGGCGTCCAGCGAACCGAGCGCACTGGGAATCGGGAGATTGTTTGCCACAAGGGCAGTCGAGGTGATCTGGTTCATAGGGCACCATCTTAGCAGTCGAGCTATTGGACTGCTGGGTACAGAAAAAGTTCCAGCGTTCCATTTATAGGACGTTCGGGTTTCCGGCGCCGGTGCTGTTCCAATCCGTGCCGCCTCGATTCAGGTGACTACGCTACCACCGTCACCGCTCGCGGATCGTGACAAATCGCCTACTTGCCAGGCGCAACGGCCCAGCCCGTTCAGCCGCCGGCGAGGCTAAGATCCAGCGCCGCGCGCGGCGGCAACGACCAGTCGATCGGGCTCAGCCCGCGCCGCTGCAAATGGTCGTTGGTCTTGGAGAAATGCTTGCAGCCCAGAAAGCCGCGGTGGGCCGACAACGGCGACGGATGCGGGGCCTTGAACACGCGGTGGCGCGCCTGATCGATCACTTTGCCCTTGGACTGCGCGTAGCTGCCCCAGAGCAGGAACACCAGGCCCTCGCGCTCGCGGTTGAGGGTTTCCACCACATGGTCGGTGAAGCCTTCCCAGCCCTTGTTCTGGTGCGCACCGGCGCGGCCCTGCTCCACCGTCAGCACCGCATTGAGCAGCAGCACGCCCTGGCGCGCCCATGGCATCAGGTAGCCATGGTCGGGGCGCGGAATGCCCAGGTCGTCCTGGATTTCCTTGTAGATGTTCAGCAGCGACGGCGGCACCGGCACCCCGGGCAGCACCGAAAAGCACAGCCCATGCGCCTGGCCTTCGCCGTGGTACGGGTCCTGGCCAAGCACCACCACCTTGACCTGCTCGAACGGGGTGGCATCGAAGGCGGCAAAGATCTGCGGGCCGGGCGGGAACACCCGCGCATTGGCGGCCTTGCGCTGGCGCAGGAACGCGGACAGCTCCTGCATCTGCGGCTGCAACAACCACTCCCCCACCCGCGCCTTCCATGACGGTTCCAGCTGGATACGCCCCTCGCCTTCGGTCATAGCGTGACGGCCTGATCCTCCAGGCGCGCCAGCCGCAGCTGGAACAGTACCTTGGTCACCAGCAGGCGTTCTTCGATGGGCTTTTGCACCAGGTCGTTGGCGCCGGCCCGCAGCAGCTCGGACTGGTTGCGCGGGTTGGTGTCGCCGGTCATCACCAGCACCGGCAGGCGGCGCTTGCCGTAGGCGAAATCGATGCGGATGCGCTCGACCACATCGCGCCCGTTGAGCTCGCCCTTGAGGGTGACGTCGGTCAGCACCACGTCGATGCGCCGCTCGGTGCGGCCCAACGATTCGGCGGTGAGCAGCGCGAACGCGTCTTCGGCAGTGAGCACATGCACCACCTTGAGGCTCTGGCGCTCGAGCATGCGCTTGGTCGCTTCGGCCACCACGCGGCTGTCTTCGATGTACAGCACGGTGGCGCCCACCACCGGCTCGGGCTGCACGTAGCCGCGGATGAAGGTCGCCAGCGCCTCGTGGCCCAGCGCCTTGTCGAAATAATCGGTGACGTACTCGGTGAAGCGGCGCTCCACCAGATGCTGCTGCGCATCGCCGGAGACCACGATCACCGGCACATAGGCCTGGCCGGCCGCTTCGCGCACGCTGCGCGCCAGCGTCAAGCCGTCGCCATCGGGCAACGACAACGAGGTGGTGACCAGATCCACCGCACCGGCCTCCAACGCGTCGCGCGCCTCGGCGATGCTGGCGCAGCCGATCACCTGCACATTGGGCAAGTCGCGCTTGAGCACGTCGGCAATCAGCTTGCGTACCAGCTTGGACCCATCGACCACCATCACACGCGGTGCGTCGCTGATCAGGTGTTTGAGATCTGGTGGATGCATGGCAGGTCTCAGGTCTCGGTGGGGCGGGTCTGACGGAGGAAGTGGCCGGTGACCAGCCAGGCACCCAGCCAACCCAGCACCAGGGTACCCACCAACACCATCGCAGAATGCAGCAGATCCAGTCCGTGCAGGGTAAAGGAACTGCCGTAGCTGTCGGCCAGCGTGGCCAGCGGCGTACGCAATGCAAACCCGGAAGCGGCGATCAGAGCAAGCGCGACCGCGCCGGCGCCCAGCCCGTACCACGCACCCAGATACAGGAACGGGCGGCGGATGAAGCCATCACTGGCACCCAGCAGCTGCAGCACGCCGATCTCTTCGCGCCGCGATTGGATATCCAGCCGCACGGTATTGCCGACCACCAGCACCGCGCCAATGCCGAGCAGGGCCGAGAGCACCTGCACCAGCCGTTCGCCGAAGTGCAGCCAGCCATCCAGGCGCTTGCGCCACAGCGCGTCGTGTTGCACCTGGTCGGTCTGCGGCAAAGCCTGCAAGGCGGCGGCCAGCTGCGCATCGTCGGTGGCATCGGCCGGGGTGACGATCAGCAGCGTGGGCAGCGGGTTGTCGCCGAGCGCATCGATCGCTTCGTCCAGCTTGGCGTTCTCGCGCAGGTCGGCCAGGCCTTGCGCGGGCGTGCGCACCGCCACCTGGGCGATGTCCGCACGCGCGCGCAGCTCGCCGGCCAGGCGCTCGGCCGCATCGGCGGCCACGTCCACCTTGAGGAACAGATTGATTTCGCGCGACTGCTGCACGCTACCAGCCAGCAGCTTGACGTTGTCCAGCGCGATCGACAGCCCCAGCGGCAATGCCAGCGCCAGCGCCATCACCACGATGGTGAGCAAGGTGGCCCACGGCTTGCGCATGGCGCGGCCCAGGCTGAAGGCGATGCTGTGCAGATGGTGGTCGATCCACACGCCGAACCGCGAGGGGGCCACCGATTCGGTATTGGCGAGCTTGCTCATTCGGCCAGGTCCTGCGGCGAGATGTCATCGATTAGCCGGCCGTGGTCCAGGATCAGCACGCGCTTGCGCATCTGCTTGAGCAGCGCCAGGTCGTGGCTGACCACCAGCACGCTGGTGCCGCGCGCCGGCAGCTCGGCAAACAGCTGCATGATTTCCGCGGCCAGTGCCGGATCCAGGTTGCCGGTGGGTTCGTCGGCCACCAGCAGGCGCGGTTCGCCGACGATGGCACGGGCAATGCCCACGCGTTGCTGTTCGCCGGCCGACAACTGCGAAGGCAGCGCCTTCTCGCGATGGGCCAGGCCGATCCGTTCCAGCGCCGAGCGCACGCGCTTGCCGATTTCCGCACGGCGGGTGCCGCGCAGGATCAACGGCAAGGCGACGTTTTCGGCAATGCTGCGATCGTTGAGCAGGCGGTGATCCTGATACACCGCGCCCACCTGGCGGCGATGCAGTGGAATCTGCCGGCCACGCACCTTGAGCAGGTTGCGTTCGCCCAGCAGCACCGCGCCCTGGCTGGGCCGCTCGCTGAGGTGGATCAATTTGAGCAAGGTGCTTTTGCCGGCGCCAGAGTGGCCGGTCACGAACAGCATCTCGCCATCGGCCACTTCGAAGCTGACATCGGTCAGCGCCTGGTGGCCACCGGCGTAATGCTTGCTGACGTTGTCGAAACGCAGAACGGTCATCCAGCGATTATGCCGGAGCGCCAGCGCTTGCGTCGCATCGCCGGTGTGCGGCGATGCGATCCATGCGGCAATACCTCAGCTGCCGGAGACCAACGAACGCAGCCTGCGTCCGATGCGGCTCAGCAACGACGGGCTGCCCGACGGCTTGGCTGCGGCACGTACCGGCTTGGCCACGACCTGGGTGGGTTTGCGCGGCGCGGCGGGGGCCGGCACGGGCGTGGATGCCACCACCGGCTCGGCACCTTCGACCGGGCGGCCGTTGCGACGCCGACGGCGCTTGCGCGGTGCGCGCTCGCCTTCGGCCGCCGTGACGGCAGGAGTTTCTGCGGCAGCAGCGACAACCACTGGCGTCTCGCTGGGCGCTGCGGCCGGATCGGCCTCGCCTTCCACGCGCGGCTTGCGACGCGGCGGGCGCGGCTTGCCATCGGCACCGGCGCCGTCGCGACGACCGCCGCCACTGCCGCTACGCGATGCGCCGCCGGGACCGCTACGGCCACCGCCACGACGCGCTTCGTCGGCCGCACGCTGCTCGCGTGCTTCGCGGAAGATCGTGCCCACGCTGTCGCCAGCGTCGTCGTCGACCTCTTCACCTTCCACTGTTGCGCGCGGTGTGCGCGGCAACGGGGTCAGCAGCTCGGTAGTCACCGGCTCGACCGGGATCTTCTGCTCGATGTAGGCCTCGATGTCCGGCAGGCTCATCGCATAACGCTCGCAGGCGAAGCTGATCGCATCGCCCTCCTCGCCCAGGCGCGCGGTGCGCCCGATGCGATGCACGTAGTCTTCGGCGTCGAACGGCAGGTCGTAGTTGTAGACGTACTTGACGCCATCGATGTGCAGGCCGCGCGCGGCCACGTCGGTGGCCACCAGGATTTCCAGTTGGCCCTTTTGGAAGCGGTTGAGCAACGACTCGCGCTTCTTCTGCGGCACGTCGCCGGACAACACGCCCACGCGGTAGCCGTGCCGCTCCAGGGTGCGCGCCACCCGCTCCACGAACGCCTTGGTGTTGACGAACACCATGGTGCGCGCGCCTTCGCTGCGCGACAGCAGGCCCAGCAGCAGCGTCTGCTTCTCTTCGTCGGAGGGAAAATAGATGCGCTGACGCACCCGCGCGGCGGTGATGGTCTCGGTCTCCACGACGAGCTTTTCCGGCTCGTTCATGTGCTCATAGGCCAACTCCAGCACGCGGTGGCTGAGCGTGGCCGAGAACAACAGCGTCTGGCGGGTGCCGCGTTCGGGCATGCGCCGCAGCAGGAAGCGGATGTCCTTGATGAAGCCCAGGTCGAACATGCGGTCGGCTTCGTCCAGCACGCAGATCTCGCAGGCATGCAGCGAGACCACCTTGTGCTGCTTGACGTAGTCGATCAGCCGGCCCGGGGTGGCGATGATCACGTCCACGCCCTGCTGCAGCAGCTCGCGCTGCTTGTCGTAGTCCACGCCACCGTAGACCAGCGCAAAGCGCAGGCCCAGGTCGGCGCCGAACTTGACCGCGTCCTTGTGGATCTGGATGGCCAGCTCGCGGGTGGGCGCCAGGATCAGGGCGCGCGGATCTTCCGGCTTGCGGTCGGCCAGCGCCGGGCGGATCAGCAGGCGGTTCATCACCGCGACCAGGAACGCCAGCGTTTTGCCGGTGCCGGTCTGGGCCTGGCCGGCGACGTCGCCGCCCGGCAGAGCGACCGGCAGGGTCAGCGCCTGGATCGGCGTGCAGCGCGTAAACCCGGCGCTCTCCAGCCCGGCGACCAGCGCCGGATGCAGGTCGAACGAGGAAAAAGTCAAATCGGTCAGCGGTTTGTCGCTCATTATTCCGTCTTCGTGAGGCGCCCTGGGCAGCCCGGGCGCGGCTTGCATCGATGCCGACAGCGTCGCAAACTGCGGCTCTTGTGGCGGACAGCGCGGCTTCAGGACTGACACTCGATTCAGTCGCGCAATGCCCCAGTTTACCGCAATGTGGCGGCCTGCCCGGTCGGGTAGGCCGTTTTGGTTTCCAGGAGACCCAACGTGAGCGACAAGGTTCAACATGTCGGCGATGCCGACTTCGATACAGCTGTACTGCAATCCGGCGAACCGGTCCTGGTGGATTTTTGGGCCGAATGGTGCGGCCCGTGCAAGATGATCGCCCCGGTGCTGGACGATCTGGCCGATACATACCAGGGCAAGCTCAAGGTTGCCAAGGTCAACGTGGACCAGAACCGCGCTTTGGCCATCAAGTACCACGTGCGCTCGATCCCGATGCTGTTGCTGTTCAAGGACGGTGAGGTCCAGGCAAGCCAGATCGGGGCAGTTGGCAAGGGCCAGCTGACCCAGATGATCGACAAGACCCTGGGCGGCGCGGCCGCCTGAGTGACAGGGCGTCCAGCCATGGGCGCCCTGCGTTTTGCCGGCAGTTAACTCCTGCTTTGGCAGACGCTTGCGCCGCTCTGCGCGGCGGTGGTAGTGTCAGTTGATCCGGCACACGTTCGTGCGCCGCCGTACCCCTCTAGAAACCTCTTCTAGACTCCCATCACCACAGTTCGCCCCCCAGCCGGGCGCTCGCACTCTTAGCGAGGAATCAAGCACTTGTCCGAGAATCCTTCCTCCGATACCGGGAGCGTTGACGCCCCCGTCGAGAAGCGTGTGCGCAAGCCACGTGTCAGCAAGACCGCCGTCGCCCATGACGACGCCGGGTCGCAACAACCCAATCTTCCCTTGCCCAGCAGCCCCGCTCCCGAGGCTCCGCGCCCCGCGCAGACCCCGTCGCCGGCAGCCGAATCGGCGCCGGCGCAGTCGTCTGGCGATGGCGGCGCAGCCCAGGCTGGGCATGCTGGCGAGCAGCACGGCGAGTCCCGCGAGGGCGGCCAGTCGCAGCAGCAGCGCTTCAACCAGGCGCAGCAGCAGCAAAACCAGAACCAGGCGCAAAGCCAGGGTCAGGGTCAGGGTCAGCAGCGCCAGCAGCAAGGCCAGGGTCAGAACCAGGGCCAAGGCCAAGGCCAGCAGGGTCAAGGCCAGAATCAGGGCCAGGGCCAGAACCAGCAGGGCAACCGCCGTGACCGGTTCCGCAACCGTCGCGACCGTGGCCGCGACCGCTTCGGCAATGAGAGCGAAGGCGGCATGCCCTCGTCCGATGGCAGCAACGAGCCGTTCATTGCGCGTCCGCATCCGGCCGTGCCGGAAGGCTTCCCGGCGTACTCGCTGAGCGACCTCAAGCGGATGCCGGCGCAGAAGCTGCTGGATATCGCCGATCAGCTCAACATCCAGGAAGGCGTGGCCCGCGCACGCAAGCAGGATGTGATCTTTGCGCTGCTCAAGGTGCTCACCCGCCATGGCGAAGGCGTTGCCGCCGACGGCGTGCTGGAGATCCTGCCCGACGGTTTCGGCTTCCTGCGTGCCGCCGAGGCCAGCTATCTGGCCGGCCCGGACGATACGTATATCTCGCCGAGCCAGATCCGCCGCTTCAACCTGCGCACCGGCGACCATCTGTCCGGCCGCATCCGCTTCCCCAAGGACGGCGAACGCTATTTCGCGCTGTCGATCGTGGACACCATTAATGGTGAGCCGCTGGAAGCGAGCAAGAACAAGGTGCTGTTCGAGAACCTGACCCCGCTGTTCCCGCGTCGGCGTTTCCGCCTGGAACGCGGCGATGGGTCCACCGAGGACATCACCGGCCGCATCCTCGATCTGATGGCACCGCAGGGCAAGGGTCAGCGTGCGCTGATCGTTTCCCCGCCCAAGGCCGGTAAGACGATGATGATGCAGCAGGTGGCCACGGCCATCACCACCAATCATCCCGAAGTGCACATGATCGTGCTGCTCATCGACGAGCGCCCGGAAGAAGTGACCGAAATGCAGCGCACCGTGCGCGGCGAGGTCATCTCCTCCACGTTCGACGAGCCGGCCGCGCGCCACGTGCAGGTTGCCGAGATGGTGATCGAACGGGCCAAGCGCCTGGTCGAGCACAAGAAGGACGTGGTGATCCTGCTGGACTCCATCACCCGTCTGGCACGCGCCTACAACAACGTGGTGCCGAGCTCCGGCAAGGTGCTCACCGGTGGTGTGGATGCCAACGCACTGCATCGCCCGAAGCGCTTCTTCGGTGCGGCACGTAACGTGGAAGAAGGCGGTTCGCTGACCATCATTGCCACGGCGCTGGTGGAAACCGGCAGCAAGATGGACGAGGTGATCTACGAAGAGTTCAAGGGCACCGGCAACAGCGAAGTGCATTTGAACCGCCGTATCACCGAAAAGCGCGTCTATCCTGCGATCGACATCAACCGCTCGGGCACGCGCCGCGAAGATCTGTTGATCGAGCCGGAGCTGCTGCAGAAGATCTGGATCCTGCGCAAGCTGCTGCATCCGATGGACGAAATCGCCGCGATGGAGTTCCTGTTGGACAAGATGAAGACCACCAAGTCCAACGACGAATTCTTCAGCTCAATGAAGCGCTGAGTCGGCCGGTATTCTCGACAAGAAAAAGCCCCGCATTGCGGGGCTTTTTTTGTGGGCCGAATTAATTGGCTCAGGCGTGAGGCCACCGCGACTTTCAACTCGTGCTCTGCGTGGCTTGATCGGTAGCACTGCGCGGCACCATCTCTTGAGCCCTGGGCGCCTGGCGTGACCATCGATCCAGTCGACCCGCATGCCGCCACGCCGCAGCGACACGGCCTTGGATTGCTCAGCCGCCTTGCAGCGGCGTCAGCAGCCGCACGCCTTCGCCACGTACCGAGAACAGCCCGCTGTCGGGCAATGCATCCGGACTGTCAGTGGCCGACGCCAGCATGCCTTGATCGCTCCATGGCGCGCTTTGGCGTGGGCCCGGCAGATAGGACCGCCAGCTGGCCTGCCGTTTTCTCAGATCGCGTATCGAGTCGGTGATATCGAAGCTCACCGGCACGCGCATGGTCCAGTAGGGCGCCGTGCGCTCGGGCCCATCGCTAGGCGGATCGAAAGTCCACGTGCGTGCCTTGGCGATTGACGCGTCGGCAAGCGTCTTGCGCACGCGCTCGCGCTTGGCCGCGGGAATCGACACGGTGAGGTTGACCTGCTCTGCGACAAGATCCGCCACCTTGCCGTCGCGGCCGATCTTCAGCAGCAGATACACGATCCCGGTCGCGCCATCCTGAAACGCCGCCTTGGGATAGCTGGGTGGTGTCATGTCCTTGGCACGCACGCTGCTGCCGTCGCTGGCCTCTCCACCGAAGTGAGCGCTGCGGATCGAAACCAGATACTGATTCTTCTCGCCAGGCTTGGCGACCAGCAGCAGACGCATCGGCAGCGTGGTTGGCAAGGCGGTGCCACTGTCGGTGACCGGATCGAAGCGCCACCCCGCAATCGACTGCCTGATCCGGCTGCGCACGGCCGGCGGCAAGCTGTCTTCATTGGTCAACGTCACCGCAGTGACCGTGCCATCCGGCGTCAGCGTCAATTCGCCCGCAACATTCATGCTGGCCTCGACCTGTTCTGTCGCCTCGCTCGTGCGCGCCGCTACCTGGCCAATCGACAGCATCCCCAACATCGCTACCAGCCCCAACCGTTGCATCCACTGCATGACCACACTCCATTCGTCTTGGAACGTCCTTTTACCAGCAGCAGGCGGCAAACGGAATCGTCACGCCAGCTTTTGGGCGTCCGCATACGGCGGCGTGTCCGGGTAATCGTCTTCGCGCAGGCGTGCCTGCAGGTCGCGCCACCACTGCGGGTCGAACAGCTCGGGGTGCATGTGCTTGACCGCTTCCAGCTGCGAGGACGGCAGGCCCATGAACAACGCAAAGCGCTCGGGAAACACGTCGCGCGGACCGACGTGAAACCAGGGCTCGGCTGCCATCTGCTCTTCATAACTGGTGGGCGTGGGCCAATCGCGGAAGGTGCATTCGGTGATCAGGCACAGCTCGTCGTAGTCGTAGAACACCGCGCGCTGGTGCCGGGTGATGCCGAAGTTCTTCAGCAGCATGTCGCCGGGGAAGATGTTGTTGCGCGCCATATCCTTGATCGCCTGCCCGTAGTCCAGCGCGGCGGCATGCGCGGCGGCGGGCAGTTGCTCGCGCAGATACAGATTGAGCGGGCGCAGGCGGCGCTGCACGTAGCACAGTGCGATCAGCACATCGTCGCCGTCTTCGCTCAGGCTCATCGCACAGCTGCTCTGCAGATCCTGCAGCAGTGCAGGCGAGAACCGCGCCTTGGGAAACCGCAGAAACCGGTATGGCTGCGCATCCAGCAGGCGACCAATGCGGTCGAGCTGAAACACCAGCTCGTATTTGCCTTCAACCTGCGCGCGGCTCATGGTCTTGGGGTATGCAAAGCGGTCGCGGATCAACTTGAACACCAACGGATAGCTGGGCAGCGTGAACACCACCATGACCATCCCCGGTGTGCCGTCGGCATGCACCAGCTGTTCGGCTGGATTGGCCTGGAAGTGGCGGAAAAACGTGCGATACCGCTCGGTCTTGCCCTGCTTGGCACGCCCCAGCATCGTGTACAGCTCGTCGATAGGCTTATGCGTGAGCAGGCTGCGCAGAAACACGACCGCATCGCCGACGGTGGTCAGATCCGCCTGGAAATAGCTGCGGGAATTACTGAACAATTGCGCGACATCGCTGCGGCGCGTCAGCACCGCTTCGGCGCGTAGACCGGCATCGTCGTTGACCAGCGCAATCACACATGGCGAAAAGCGATGTTCGCCGAACACCCGCCCCACCAGATACGCACGACGTTCGCGATAGAACACCGTTTCCAGCAATTCGACGCTACGCACCGGGTGCTCGCCCCAATGGGCAAGGTCGTCCAGCAGCCGCACCGCGATTGCCGCCGCGCAGCGGGTCCGGTGCGCATACGGCACCTCAAATGGATAATCGCCGAGCACACGCACCAGCATCTCGGTCAACCGGCCAGGCGAGACTGCGTAGGTGTGCCGCGCCACCGGCACGGTGATGGCATCGGTGGGCTCGATATCCAGCGCAATGAATTCGATCTGCGCATCCACGCCCTGGGTGCGGAAGTAACGCCGCGTCAGCGTGTTGTAGAAGGTCTTGTACAACTCCTGGTCGATCAGGCGGGTAAGCAGCTCCGCGTAATGGGTGCGGGCGCGCATCCAGAGCGCGCGATCGTGCGCCTGCCCCAGCAACACGGCGCGCAGGCGCAACATGCATTCGCTGATGTACTGATCGTAGAGCGCAATCCGCGCCACCGCATCTTCGCGTGCGCCACTCCAGTCGCGCGTTTCGAAGCGCTGCCTGGCACGCGCGGTGATCTGCGAAAACTGCGCGTGGTAGTCCTGAAACGCCTCATAGACAGCACGACCGATCGCCAGCGCGCGGCGCTCGGATTGCGGTGGTAACGGTAGTTGGTTCATGGCTGTCCTCAGCGCTTGCGGCGGCGTGTCGTGGAAACGGCGGATGCTGCCTGCTGCGCGTGCGCCGCATGCTCGCGCGCCTGCTCCTGCAGCCACGCGCGGAAGGCGAGAAAACCGCGATGCGAGGCCGAACGCGTTGGATACACCAGGTAATGCGACCAGCTGGTCTTGAGCCGTTGCGCAGACAACGCCACCAGCTGGCCGGACGCCAGCAACAACCGCGCGCGCGTTACCCGCCCCAGTGCAACACCCACACCGTCCAGCGCGGCACGATGGTGCGCTTCGGATTCGTCCAGCACCGCCGCATAGCGGCGCGGCGCTTCGCCACCGAAGGTTGCAAACCAACGCAGCCAGTCGCCATCCGGGTCGCCCAGCAGCGGCCAATGATGCAGTGGCTGCGCATCGACCCCGCCCATGCGCGCGATCAGCGCGGGGCTCGCCATGGGCACCAGCCACTCGTCGAACAAGGGCTCGGCGATCAAGCCCGGCCAGTGCCCGGCACCGATGCGCATGCCGGCATCCACCTGCTGCTGGCGCTCGAAGTCCACCAGCCGCTCACTGGAGAACAGGTTGATCTCGACGGTGGGATGCAGCGCCAGAAAGCCACCCAGACGCGGCACCAGCCAGGCCGATGCCATCGACGGTGTGATGCTCAGGGTCAGCGTGTCTTCGCGGCGCGCAGCGAACGGCTGGAACGCTTCGGCGATGGCATCCAGATGCGGTGCAATGCGATCGAGCAACTGCTGCCCCTGCAGCGTGGCACTGACGCCGCGTGCGTGCCGTTGCAGCAATGGATACCCCAAGCGTTGTTCGAGCGAACGCACCTGGTGACTGAGCGCGCTGACGGTGAGGTGCATCGCCGCCGCCGCGCGCGACAGATTGCCCAGACGCACGGCACTGACGAATCCCTGCAATGCGTGAAGCGGCGGACGCGACATGGCTCACCCTTGAATGAAATTCAACGCCGACTTGCAAAAGTCTCGCTTTTGCCTCGGCCAGCCTGCACCTACTGTGGCTTTCACTCAAGTGGGAGCAGGATCATGCGCATCTTTACCGACTTGCTGTTCCAGCACGGGCACATTGCCGACCTGACGCTTGCACAGCAATTGGCAGAGCCGGACACGGCGCTGGATGCAGCTGCGCAGACAACGCAACCTGCTTTGGTCGCGCCGGACGCTGCGCGCCAGCAGCGTGCCGAACACCGCATGGCGCGACGTGCGCGCCGCTTGGTGCGGGCGATGACGGCGTTGTCGCCATTTCGCTGAAACGACAAGGCCCGCCTCTTGGCGAGGCGGGCCTTGGAGGTAGCACTGACCAACGTACCGACAGGCGGTGCGCGGGATCAGGCCTTGAGCGTGGCCAACACGTCGTTGAAGGTCTTGCTCGGACGCATCGCCTCGCTGACCTTGGCCAGATCCGGATGGTAGTAGCCACCGATCTCCACCGGCTTGCCCTGTGCGCCGTTGAGCTCGGCCACGATGGTGGCTTCGTTCTCGGTCAAGGCCTTGGCGAGCGGCGCGAACTTGGCCTGCAACGCGGTGTCTTCGGTCTGTGCGGCCAGGGCCTGTGCCCAGTACATCGCCAGATAGAAATGGCTGCCGCGGTTGTCGAGCTCGCCAACCTTGCGCGCCGGCGACTTGTTGTTGTCCAGGAACTGCCCGTTGGCCACGTCCAGCGCTTTCGCCAGCACGGTGGCGGACGGGTTGTCGTAACGGTTGCCCAGGTGCTCGAGCGAGGCAGCCAGGGCCAGGAACTCACCCAGCGAATCCCAGCGCAGGCAGTTCTCTTCGACGAACTGCTGTACGTGCTTGGGCGCCGAACCACCGGCGCCGGTCTCGAACAGCCCGCCACCGGCCATCAGCGGCACGATCGAGAGCATCTTGGCGCTGGTGCCCAGCTCCATGATCGGGAACAGGTCGGTGAGGTAGTCGCGCAGCACGTTGCCGGTGACCGAGATGGTGTCCTGGCCCTTGCGGATGCGCTCCAGCGAGAAGGTGGTGGCCTCCACCGGCGGCAGGATGCGGATGTCCAGGCCGTTGGTGTCGTGATCCTTCAAGTAGGTTTCGACCTTGGCGATGACCTGCGCGTCGTGCGCGCGTGCCTTGTCCAGCCAGAACACGGCCGGGGTGTCGCTCAGGCGGGCGCGCTCGACCGCCAGCTTCACCCAATCCTGGATCGGCGCGTCCTTGACCTGGCACATGCGCCACAAATCACCGGCTTCCACAGCGTGCTCGAACACGGTGCTGCCGTTGCCATCGGTGACCTTGACGGTGCCAGCGGCGGCCATCTGGAAGGTCTTGTCGTGCGAGCCGTATTCTTCGGCCTTCTGCGCCATCAGGCCGACGTTGGGCACCGAGCCCATCGTGGCCGGGTCGAAGGCGCCATGCGTGCGGCAGTCGTCGATCACCGCTTGATACACGCCGGCATAGCAACGGTCCGGGATCACTGCCTTGGTATCCTGCAGCTTGCCGTCGGCATTCCACATCTGGCCGGAGTCGCGGATCATCGCCGGCATCGAGGCGTCGACGATCACGTCGCTGGGCACATGCAGATTGGTGATGCCCTTGTCCGAGTTGACCATTGCCAACCCCGGGCGCTGGGCGTACTCGGCCTGCACGTCGGCCTTGATCTGCGCCTGCACGTCATCTGGCAGCGTGCCGATGCGTGCGTACAGATCACCGATGCCGTTGTTGGGGTCGAAGCCAACCGACTTCAGCACGTCGGCATGCTTGCTCAACGCACTCTTGTAGAACTCACCCACGACCACGCCGAACAGCACCGGGTCGGAAACTTTCATCATGGTGGCTTTCAGATGCACCGAGAACAGCACGTCTTTGGCCTTCGCGTCGGCGATCTGCGCATCAATGAAACTGGCCAGTGCGCGCTTGCTCAGCACGGCGGCATCGACGATCTCGCCGGCCTTCACTGCAACGGCGTCCTTGAGCACCTTGCTGCTGCCGTCGGCACCGACGAATTCAATCTTCAGCGTGCCGGCCTGCGCCAGCGTGGTGGACTGTTCGCTGCCGAAGAAGTCGCCGTTGTCCATGTGCGCCACATGCGACTTGGACTCGCTGCTCCACTTGCCCATGCGGTGCGGATGCTTGCGTGCATAGTTCTTCACCGACAGCGGTGCGCGGCGATCGGAATTGCCTTCGCGCAGCACCGGATTCACCGCACTGCCCTTGACCTTGTCGTAGCGCGTCTTGATGTCCTGCTCGGCGGCATCCTTGGGTTCATCCGGATACGCCGGCAACGCGTAGCCCTGGCTCTGCAGTTCCTTGATCGCGGCCTTGAGCTGCGGCACCGAGGCGCTGATGTTGGGCAACTTGATGATGTTGGCTTCGGGCGTGGTGGCCAGCGCGCCCAGTTCGGCCAGATCGTCGGCAATTTTCTGCGCGTCGGTCAGTTGCTCCGGGAACAGGGCCAGGATGCGTCCGGCCAGCGAAATGTCGCGGGTCTCGACCACGATCCCGGCGGTATCGGTGTAGGCATCGATGATCGGCAGCAGCGACTGCGTGGCCAGGAAGGGTGCTTCGTCGGTGAGCGTGTAGATGATCTTCGGTGTCTTCGACATGAGGTGCGATAGCTCTTGTGGTCGGGAGGAGCACCGGTCCGCACGGCGGTGGCCGTGGGCGTGCGCGACGGTGGTCGCTGGTGGCACGCCGAGCGGCCGACGCGCGTGGACGCGGCGATGGATCAGCACGGCATTGTCGCGTCTGGGCCTTGCCCGGGTAAAGCGACCACAGGCGGATGCTTCATCCCGCCACGCGTCCAATCGCTATCGATGCAGGTGTAACGAAATGCAAACGCTGCCGCGCAGACGCACACAGCCACAAAAAAAGGCGCGACCTTGCGATCGCGCCTCAGGTCCCACGCTGCGGGAGAGAGTCGCAGCATGGGTGAGCTTGATTGACACCTGCGCGCGTACTGGCCGCGCAGCACGCTGCGGCTTATTTCACGGTGAAGGTCTGCGGGCTGCCGGCCGGCTTGCCGTCGACCATGACCTGCGCGGTGTAGCTACCGGCCGGCCAGCCATCGGGCTTGCTGAAGCTCAGGTTGGTGGTTTCGGCGCCGGTGGTGGTCAGTGTCGCGTTCTGCTCGCCCGCCACCTGCCCGTCCTGGAAGGTCAGCTTGGCCGAGACCGGCACATTGCTGGCGCTGCCATCGGTCTTCACCGAAACGATGATGGTGTCCTTGTTGCCCAGTGTGGTGGCCGGCGTCACGCTCTTGTCGGCGCCCGCCTTGTTCCCCACTGCCACGCTGGACACCGTGACCGCCGCGCCACTGGCTGCGGCCGTATCGGTGCTGGCGGCGCCGGTGGCAGTGCCCTGCGCGGCCTGGTCACCGGCCGGCGGTGTGCTCGCGGGGCCTGGAATGTCGGAGGTTGCGGCGCCGGAGGTTGGATCCTGCGACACGCTGGAATCGTCATGGGCTTCCTTGCGACAGCCGGACAGTGCCAGAACGCCGGCAAGTGCGAGGACCAAGGTGCTGGATGCAGATTTGCTACGCATGGGATCGATCTCCAAGAGTCACGGTAAGGGTGTGTGCAACAGGCCGCGGCAATGCGCAGGTAGCGTGGTGGCTACGCTTTCGGCGGTAAGCGCAACACCTGGCCCGGAAAGATCGTGTCGGGATCTTTCAGCGTGTCGCGGTTGGCTTCGAAGATGCGTGGCCACAAGTTGCCGTCGCCGTAATGGCGCTTGGCGATCACCGACAGGCTGTCGCCTGCCTGCACGGTCACCGACTCGTCGCCGATGATTTGCGCGGTGCTTTCCACGCTGGAACGTACATTGGAAAAATCCGGCGATGGCACGACCTCCGCGGTGCTGTCGACCGTGGACGTGACATTGGAAAAATCTGCTTTCTTGTCGACATTCATTGCCGCGCTCCCTGTCCATCACGATGATGCGCAGGGTGCGCGGAGCGCCGTTAAGTGCTGATCGCGCCGCCGTGAAGCCGGCGCGAGTACCCACAATGTGCGCCTTACTGGCGCAGATCGCGGAAGATCGATAGCGGCGTGGGCACCTGCGGCGAGGTGCGCACCGGATTGATGTCGAGTCCGCCACGGCGGGTATAGCGTGCTTCCACCACCAACCATTGCGGCGCGCAACGCACCAGCAGGTCCTGAAAAATGCGCTCCACGCATTGTTCGTGGAAATCGGCGTGGTCGCGGAAGCTGACCAGATAACGTAGCAATCCTTCGCGCTCAATCGGCGCGCCGCGGTAGCGCAGCGTGACGCTGGCCCAATCCGGTTGCCCGGTGACCGGGCAGTTGGACTTGAGTAATGCAGAGGTCAGCACTTCCTCCACCACCTTGCCTGCGTGGGTGGACAGATAGTCGGCCTTGGGCGGGCCGTAATCGTCGATGGCGATATCCAGCGCATCGATCGATTCGCCCTCGCCCACCGCATCGATCGGCGGCAATCCGAATTCCACCGATACATCGGCGCCGGCGCGTGTGGACAGATCAGTGGCGATGCGTGCACGTACGGCTTCGGCGCTGTTGAAGCGCGTGGCGTTGAGCGAGTTCAGATACAACTTGAGCGACTTGGATTCGATCAACGCCGGCGACTCGCACGGCACGTGCAAGGTGGCGGTGGCCACGCATGGTTTGCCGTGCGCATCCAGCCAGCTCAGTTCGTAGGCATGCCAGCGATCGCGGCCGACAAATGGCAGCGCTCCGCGCAGGCCGATGGCCGCGCGCCCGGCTGCACGCGGGATCGGAAACAGCAGTGACGGGTCGTAGCCGCTCGGGTAGGCGACTTCGCGACCGAGGGAAGAGTCTTCTGGGGTATTCATGCCGCCATTTTAGGGCGGCCGGGCTGGCCGTGAGGTGTATGGCGACGCGGGCGCAATCACCTGGATCGCCGCGGCGATCGGGCCGCGTCACGCGGCCCGTCGCCTAGCGGCACGTCCCCTGAAAACCGGGAATCGCCCAACCGCAGCCGATTCCCGCTTCCCGCTTCTCCAGCCTCAGCCCTGCTGCAGATAATCCAGCGACACCTGCAACAGCGCACGCAGGCCGACATCCAGCGCCGATTCGTCCAGCAGGAACTGCGGCGAGTGGTTGCTGGGCGCGGTGGCCGGGTCGATGCCCTTGGCGGTGGAGCCGACGAAGAAGAACATCGACGGTACCTGCTGGGCGTAGAACGAGAAATCTTCCGCGCCCATCTGCAACGGCGGCTCGTAGACGTTGTCCGCGCCCACCACGGCCTGCAGGCTGGGCAGCATCTTGGCCGTCAGGGCCGGGTCGTTGACGGTGGCCGGGTTGCCGTCCTGGTCGGGCACCTGCGCCTCGACCTTGGCGCCATGCGCGGCGGCGGTGTGTTCGGCCACGGTCTTGAGGTCGGCAAAGATCTGCTGGCGCATGCCTTCGTCGAAGGTGCGGATGGTGCCCACCATCTCCACGTCGTCGGGGATGATGTTGTAGCGGATACCGCCCTTGATCGCGCCGAAGCTGACCACCGCCGGCTGCTTGGACAGATTGGCGCGGCGGCTGACCACGGTCTGCGCGGTGCCGATCATGTCGGCGCTGGCCACGATCGGGTCGATGCCGTTCCACGGTGCCGAGCCGTGGGTCTGGCGGCCGATCATCTTGATCGCAAACCGGTCCGAGGCCGCCATCAGCGGGCCGCCGCGCACCGCGATCTTGCCGGCCTGCACGCTGGAGAACACATGCAGGCCAAACACCGCCTGCGGCTTGAAGTCGGCAAACAGGCCTTCTTTGAGCATCAGCGAGGCGCCGCCTTCTTCATTGCCCGGCGCGCCTTCCTCGGAGGGCTGGAAGATCAGCATCACCTCGCCCGGCAATTGTTCGCGCATGCCCACCAGGGCCTCGGCCACGCCGAGCAGGATGGCGGTGTGGGCATCGTGGCCGCAGGCGTGCATCACCCCCACGGTCTCGCCGCGGTACTGGGAGGTGGCCTTGGAGGCGAACGGCAGGCCGGTCTGTTCGGTGACCGGCAGCGCGTCCATGTCCGCGCGCAGGGCGATCTTCGGGCCGGGCTTGCCGCCCTTGATGATGGCCACCACGCCGTGATGGGCGATGCCGGTGCGCGGCTTCAGGCCCAGCTTGCGCAACTGCGCGGCCACGGTGGCGGCGGTGCGCTCCTCGCGGTTGGACAACTCCGGGTGCTGGTGGAAGTCGCGGCGCCACTGCACCACCTTGGCCTGCAAGGGCGCCGCAGCCGCCTGGACTTCGGGCCGGGGCGCGGCCTGGGCGGCGGCAAGCGTGGGCAGGGCAAGCAGCAGGGCGCTGGTGAGCAGGCGATGGCGCATTGAACATTCTCCAATCGGGATGCCTCACTGTAGTGCACCGGCGCCGCGCCCGGGCCACAGTGGGCTGCGATTCAGCCCCACGGTCAACCGCCGCGGCCGTGGCGCGTTGCCGCAGCACCACGCCAGTGAATCGGCCTGTCGCGCAGGTGGGTGGCCCGTTACTTCAGTAACGTTCCAACCTGCGGGCGCGACGATATGCTTTGCTCAGCCGCCCCACGGACGCACCCACGCGCCCGGCCCGCCATCAGGAGTTGTCGAATGTCGCGTTTCTGGAAGATCTCACTGCTGGTCGTGGCGGTGCTCGTCGTTGTGTTCGTTGCAATGCGCATGATGGGCGGGGGCCAGCAGGGCAAGCGGCCAGGGGCGCCGGACGGCAATGGCACCGAAAACAGCGGCCCGGTGCCGGTGACAGTGGTGCCCGCCGCCACCCAGGACGTGCCGGTGTACGCCACCGCGTTGGGAACGGTGACCGCGCTCAACACGGTGACGGTGAACCCGCAGGTGTCCGGCCAGCTGATGAGCCTGAATTTCCAGGAAGGCCAGGAAGTGAAGAAGGGCGCGCTGCTGGCGCAGATCGACCCGCGCACGCTGCAGGCCAGCTACGACCAGGCGCTGGCCGCCAAGCGCCAGAACCAGGCGCTGCTGGCCACCGCGCGGGTGAACTACCAGCGCTCCAATGACCCGGCCTACAAGCAGTACGTGTCGCGCACCGACCTGGACACCCAGCGCAACCAGGTGGCGCAGTACGAGGCCGCCGTGGCCGCCGACGATGCACAGATGCGCTCGGCGCAGGTGCAGTTGCAGTTCACCCGGGTCACCGCGCCGATCGACGGCATTGCCGGTATCCGCGGCGTGGACGTGGGCAATATCGTCAGCACCACTTCCACCATCGTCACCCTGACCCAGATCCGCCCGATCTACGTGTCCTTCAGCCTGCCCGAGCGCGAGCTGCCGGCAGTGCGCAGCGGCCAGGCCGCCACCCCGTTGCCGGTGGCCGCGCTGGACCGTGGCGATGCGCATGTGATCAGTGCCGACGGCAAGCTCGATGTGATCGACAACCGCATCGCCGCCGACAGCGGCACCTTCGGTGCGCGCGCGATCTTCGGCAATGCCGACAACGCGCTGTGGCCGGGCCAGTTCGTCAACGTGCGGCTACAGCTGCGCACCATCTCCGGCGGCACCGTGGTGCCGACCCAGGCCGTGCAGCGCGGCCCGGATGGCGATTACGTGTACGTAGTGGGCAGCGACAGCACCGCGCAGATGCGCACCGTGGTGCAGGGCGTGGAGGTGGACGACAGCCACGTGCAGATCACCAAGGGCCTCAAGCCCGGCGAACGCGTGGTGACCGAAGGCCAGTTCCGGCTCAAGCCGGGCAGCAAGGTCAGCGCGCTCAAGCCGGGCGAGACCCCGCCCGAACCCACCGAGGCCGAGCTCAAGGCCGTGCAGGACAAGCAGGAACGCGGCGGCGCCGGCGGCCGACGCGGCGGCGGCCCGCGCTAACCCGCGACCACCGGCGACGGGACTTCCGTCGCCGGTGTGCGTCGGCGCATTGCGCGCCGGCATCGATTGACGTCTTCAGCAAGGACACCCCCCGTGGGCTTTTCAACCATCTTCATCCGCCGTCCGATCGCCACCTCGCTGCTGATGGCGGGCATCCTGCTGCTGGGCATCCTGGGCTACCGGCAATTGCCGGTGTCCGCGTTGCCGGAAATCGATGCCCCCAGCCTGGTCGTCACCACCCAGTACCCCGGTGCCAACGCGACCACCATGGCCTCGCTGGTGACCACGCCGCTGGAGCGGCAGTTCGGGCAGATTTCCGGGCTGCAGATGATGACCTCCGATTCGTCGGCGGGGCTGTCCACGATCATTCTGCAGTTCTCGATGGACCGGAACATCGATATCGCCGCGCAGGACGTGCAGGCAGCGATCCGCCAGGCCACCCTGCCCTCGTCGTTGCCCTACCAGCCGGTCTACAACCGGGTGAACCCGGCGGACGCGGCGATCCTCACGCTCAAGCTCACCTCCGACACGTTGCCGCTGCGCGAGGTCAACCGCTACGCCGATGCGATCCTGGCCCAGCGCCTGTCGCAGGTGCCGGGCGTGGGCTTGGTGTCGATCGCCGGCAACGTGCGGCCTGCGGTGCGCATCCAGGTCAATCCGGCGCAGTTGTCGAACATGGGCCTGACCATGGAGTCGCTGCGCAGCGCACTGACCCAGACCAATGTCAGCGCGCCGAAGGGCTCGCTCAACGGCAAGACCCAGTCCTACAGCATCGGCACCAACGACCAGCTCACCGACGCGGCGCAGTACCGCGAAACCATCATCAGCTACAACAGCGGCGCGCCGGTGCGGCTGGCCGATGTGGCCAAGGTGGTCGATGGCGTAGAGAACGACCAGCTGGCCGCCTGGGCCGATGGCAAGCCGGCGGTGCTGCTGGAAATCCGCCGCCAGCCCGGTGCCAACATCGTGCAGACGGTGGAGCAGATCCGCAGCATCCTGCCGCAGCTGCAGGGCGTGCTGCCGGCCGACGTGCACCTGGATGTGTTCTCCGACCGCACCGAAACCATCCGCGCCTCGGTGCACGAAGTGAAGTTCACCCTGGTGCTGACCATCTTCCTGGTGGTGGCGGTGATCTTCGTGTTCCTGCGCCGGCTGTGGGCCACCATCATTCCCTCGGTGGCGGTGCCGTTGTCGCTGGCCGGCACCTTCGGGGTGATGGCGTTCGCGGGCATGTCGCTGGACAACCTGTCGCTGATGGCGCTGGTGGTGGCGACCGGATTCGTGGTCGACGATGCGATCGTGATGATCGAAAACATCGTGCGTTACATCGAACAAGGCAAGAGCGGGCCGGAGGCGGCAGAGATCGGTGCGCGCCAGATCGGCTTCACCGTGTTGTCGCTGACCGTCTCGCTGGTGGCGGTGTTCCTGCCGCTGCTGCTGATGCCCGGCGTCACCGGCCGGCTGTTCCATGAGTTTGCGTGGGTGCTGTCGATTGCGGTGGTGATCTCGATGCTGGTGTCGCTGACGCTGACGCCGATGATGTGCGCCTACCTGCTCAAGCCCGACGCGTTGCCCGAAGGCGAAGACGCGCACGAGCGCGCGGCCGCTGAAGGCAAGACCAACCTGTGGACGCGCACTGTGGGTGTGTACGAGCGCTCGCTGGACTGGGTGCTCGACCACCAGCCGCTGACCCTGGCCGTGGCGATTGGCGCGGTGGCCTTGACCGTGGTGCTGTACGTGGCCATCCCCAAGGGCCTGCTGCCCGAACAGGACACCGGCCTGATCACCGGCGTGGTGCAGGCCGATCAGAACGTGGCCTTCCCGCAGATGGAGCAGCGCACCCAGGCGGTTGCCGCCGCGCTGCGCAAGGACCCGGCGGTGACCGGCGTGGCCGCCTTTATCGGCGCAGGTTCGATGAACCCCACGCTCAACCAGGGCCAGCTGTCGATCGTGCTGAAGACGCGCGGCGACCGCGACGATCTGGAAACCGTGGTGGCGCGCCTGCAAAAAGCGGTGTCCGGTATTCCCGGTGTGGCGCTGTTCCTCAAGCCGGTGCAGGACGTCACCCTGGACACGCGCGTGGCCGCCACCGAATACCAGTATTCGATGTCGGACGTGGACAGCACCGAGCTGGCATCCTGGGCCACGCGCATGACCGAGGCGATGCGCAAGCTGCCAGAGCTGGCCGACGTGGACAACAACCTGGCCAACCAGGGCCGCGCGCTGGAGCTCAGCATCGACCGCGACAAGGCCAGCATGCTGGGCGTGCCGATGCAGACCATCGACGACACGCTCTACGACGCCTTCGGCCAGCGCCAGATCTCCACCATCTTCACCGAGCTCAATCAGTACCGCGTGGTGCTGGAAGTGGCGCCGGAATTCCGCAGCAGCACTGCGTTGATGAACCAGCTGGCCGTGGCCAGCAACGGCAGCGGCGCGCTGACCGGCACCAATGCCACCAGCTTCGGCCAGGTGACCTCGTCCAACTCGTCCACCGCCACCGGCGTGGGCAACCAGAACACCGGCATCGTGGTCGGCGCCGGCAGCATCATTCCGCTGGCCGCGCTGGCCGAGGCCAAGGTCACCAACACGCCGTTGGTGGTCAGCCATCAGCAGCAGCTGCCGGCGGTGACCATCTCCTTCAACCTGGCGCCCGGGCATTCGCTCTCGCAGGCCGTGGCGGCGATCGAACAGGCGCGCGCAGACCTCAAGATTCCCACCCAGGTGCATGCCGAATTCGTCGGCAAGGCCGCCGAATTCACCGGCAGCCAGACCGACATCGTGTGGTTGCTGCTGGCCTCCATCGTGGTGATCTACATCGTGCTGGGCGTGCTCTACGAGAGCTACATCCACCCGCTGACGATCATCTCCACGCTGCCGCCGGCCGGTGTCGGTGCGTTGCTGGCGTTGATGGTGTGCGGGCTGAGCCTGTCGGTGGACGGCATCGTCGGCATCGTGCTGCTGATCGGCATCGTCAAGAAAAACGCGATCATGATGATCGACTTCGCGATCGAAGCCCGCCGTACCGGCGTCAACGCGCACGAAGCGATTCGGCGCGCCTGCCTGCTGCGGTTCCGCCCAATCATGATGACCACCGCCGCCGCGATGCTGGGCGCGCTGCCGCTGGCGCTGGGCACCGGCATCGGTTCGGAATTGCGCCGCCCGCTGGGCATCGCCATCGTTGGCGGCCTGCTGCTCTCGCAGCTGGTCACGCTGTACACCACCCCGGTGATCTATCTGTACATCGAACGCGCCGGCGAGCGCGTGCGCGATTGGCGTGCACGGCGTGCCGCACGCCGCGATGGCGTGCCTCCGGCATCCACGACGGAGCGCCCGGCATGACGGCCGTTGGCGTCATCGCTGTTCGGTCTTCCGGCTTGCTGCCACGCCTGCGCGCACGCAGGCATGGCAGCCGCGTGGGCGTTTGCCCACTCCCGATTCCCGATTCCCAATTCCCGGCGCCACAGCCATGAACATCTCCGCGCCCTTCATCAAGCGCCCGATCGGCACCTCGTTGCTGGCGATCGGTTTGTTCGTGATCGGATTGATGTGCTACCTGCGGCTGGGCGTGGCGGCGTTGCCGAATATCCAAATCCCGGTGATCTTCGTGCACGCCACGCAGTCCGGCGCCGACGCCAGCACCATGGCCTCCACGGTCACCGCGCCACTGGAACGCCACCTGGGCCAGCTACCCGGCATCGACCGCATGCGCTCCTCCAGTTCGGAGAGCAGCAGCATGGTGTTCATGATTTTCCAGAGTAATCGCGACATTGATTCGGCCGCGCAGGATGTGCAGACCGCGATCAACTCGGCACAGTCCGATCTGCCCTCCGGGCTCGGCACGCCGATGTACCAGAAGGCCAACCCGAACGACGACCCGGTCATCGCCATTGCGCTGACCTCCGACACCCAATCGGCCGATGAGCTCTACAACGTGGCCGATTCGCTGCTGGCGCAACGGCTGCGGCAGATCACCGGCATCAGTTCGGTGGATATCGCCGGTGCCTCCACGCCAGCCGTGCGCGTGGATGTGGACCTGCGCGCGCTCAACGCATTGGGCTTGACCCCGGACGACCTGCGCAACGCTGTGCGCGCGGCCAACGTCACCTCGCCGACCGGCTTTTTGTCCGACGGCAACACCACCATGGCGATCATCGCCAACGATTCGGTGGCCAAGGCCGCCGACTTCGCGCAGCTGGCGATCTCCACCCAATCCAACGGGCGCATCGTGCGCCTGGGCGATGTGGCCACCGTCTACGACGGTCAGCAGGATGCCTACCAGGCCGCCTGGTTCAACGGCAAACCCGCGGTAGTGATGTATGCCTTCACCCGCGCCGGCGCCAACATCGTCGAAACCGTGGACCAGGTGAAAGCGCAGATTCCCGAGCTGCGCGCCTACCTGCAGCCCGGCACCACCCTCACACCGTATTTCGACCGCACGCCCACCATCCGCGCCTCGCTGCATGAAGTGCAGGCCACGCTGATGATCAGCCTGGCAATGGTGGTGCTGACCATGGCGCTGTTCCTGCGCCGCCTGGCGCCCACGCTGATCGCCGCGGTCACCGTGCCGCTGTCGCTGGCCGGCTCGGCGTTGGTGATGTACGTGCTCGGCTTCACCTTGAACAACCTGAGCCTGCTGGCACTGGTGATCGCGATTGGGTTCGTGGTCGACGATGCAATCGTGGTGATCGAAAACATCATGCGCCACCTCGACGAGGGCATGCCGCGCCTGCAGGCCGCACTCACCGGCGCGCGCGAGATCGGCTTCACCATCGTGTCAATCACTGCCTCACTGGTGGCGGTGTTCATTCCGATGTTGTTTGCCAGCGGCATGGTCGGCGCGTTCTTCCGCGAGTTCACCGTGACCTTGGTGGCCGCCATCGTGGTTTCGATGCTGGTGTCGCTGACGCTGACGCCGGCGTTGTGCAGCCGCTTCCTCTCCGCCCATACCGCGCCGGAAACACCCAGCCGTTTCGGCGCCTGGCTGGATCGCATGCACGACCGCATGCTCGCGGTGTACACGGTGGCACTGGATTTTTCGTTGCGGCATGCCTTGCTGTTGTCGCTGACGCCGCTGGTGCTGATCGCCGCCACCATCTTCCTGGGCGGTGCGGTCAAGAAAGGCTCGTTCCCGCCACAGGACACCGGCCTGATCTGGGGCCGCGCCAATTCCAGCGCCACGGTGTCGTTTGCCGACATGGTCAGCCGCCAGCGCCGCATCACCGACATGTTGATGGCCGACCCGGCGGTGAAAACCGTGGGCGCGCGGCTGGGCTCCGGCCGCCAGGGCTCCAGCGCGTCACTCAACATCGAACTGAAAAAACGCGACGAAGGCCGCCGCGAGACCACCGCGCAGGTGGTTGCGCGCCTGAGCGCCAAAGCCGACCGCTACCCGGATCTGGACTTGCGCCTGCGCGCAATCCAGGACTTGCCCAGCGACGGCGGCGGCGGCACCAGTCAGGGGGCGCAATACCGCGTGTCGCTGCAGGGCAACGACCTGGCGCAACTGCAGGAATGGCTGCCCAAGGTGCAGGCCGCACTGAAAAAGAACCCGCGCCTTCGCGATGTCGGTACCGACGTGGATACCTCGGGCCTGCGCCAGAACATCGTGATCGACCGCGCCAAGGCAGCGCGCCTGGGGATTTCAGTGGGTGCCATCGATGGCGCGCTGTATGGCGCGTTCGGCCAGCGCTCCATCTCCACCATCTATTCGGATCTCAACCAGTACAGCGTGGTGGTCAATGCGCTGCCATCGCAGACCGCCACGCCCAAGGCACTGGACGAAGTGTTCGTGCCCAACCGCGCCGGCCAGATGGCGCCGATCACTGCGGTCGCCACGCAAGTGCCGGGCCTGGCGCCGCCGCAAATCACCCACGACAACCAGTATTCGACGATGGATCTGAGCTACAACCTCGCACCGGGCGTGAGCACCGGCGAGGCGGATCTGATCATCAAGACCACCGTGGAAGGGCTGCGCATGCCCGGCGACATCCGCATCAGCGATGGTGGCGGCTTCAACGTGCAACTCAATCCCAATTCGATGGGCGTGTTGCTGCTGGCCGCAGTGCTCACCGTGTACATTGTGCTGGGCATGCTCTACGAGAGCCTGATCCACCCGGTGACCATCCTGTCCACGCTGCCGGCCGCCGGTGTGGGCGCGCTGCTGGCGTTGTTCATCACCAATACCGAGCTGTCGGTGATTTCGATGATCGCGCTGGTGCTGCTGATCGGCATCGTCAAGAAGAACGCCATCATGATGATCGACTTCGCACTGGTGGCGCAGCGCGAGCATGGCAAGGATGCACGTGCGGCTGCACGCGAGGCATCGATCGTGCGCTTCCGCCCGATCATGATGACCACGATGGTGGCGATCCTGGCCGCGGTGCCGCTGGCGGTGGGTCTGGGCGAAGGCTCGGAACTGCGCCGGCCGCTGGGTATCGCGATGATTGGCGGGTTGGTGTTCTCGCAGGGCCTGACCCTGCTCAGCACCCCGGCGCTGTACGTGATCTTTTCCTGCCTGAGCGAGCGCTGGAAGGCGCGCCGCGCGCGCAAGCGTGCACAGCGGGCCGAGCGCGCCGCCGCACGCCGCCCGGCAGCCTCCGCACACTAAGAGCGGCTAACAAAACGTAGCGAGCAGCCGTCAGGTGGGTGCGGACGGCGCGGAGGAACCGGAATGTACGTGGGTACATGAGGATTCCGAGCACCGGCCGCGCCCGCCCGGCGGCTGCGCAGTAGTTTTGATAGCTGCTCTAAGCTGCGGCGCTGTGACCACGTTGGCCCACGCGGGCCGACGTGGCGGGACGGGCGGGCCGCTCGCGCCCGCTTGAGCGGATGCAACTGAAAAATCTCCGCGCACGCGTGTCGATCTGCCGCGTGCTGGTTCGTCGTGTCTGCAATGGCCGCAGTGAGCGGTCATCCGCCCGACACCACGAAGGAGATCCGCATGCGCTGCATGGCCATCATCAAGGCAAGCCCCGAATCCGAAGCCGGCATTCTGCCCAGCGAGCGCCAGCTCACTGCGATGGGTGCGTTCAACCAGGAACTGCTCAACGCCGGCGTCCTGCTCGGCGGTGAGGGGCTGCATCCCAGCGCGCGCGGGCTGCGCCTGCAGCTGGATGCGCACGGCAGCCGTGTCACCTCCGGCCCGTTTGCAGCCACCGGTGAATTGATCGCCGGCTTCTGGCTGCTGCAGGTCAACACACTGGACGACGCCGTGGCGTGGTTGAAACGCATGCCCAATCCCGACAACGCACCGATCGAGATCGAATTGCGCCCGGTCTTCGAGGCCGAGGACTTCGGCACTGCATTTACTGCCGAGGCACGCGCTCTGGAAGACGCGCTGCGCCAACAACTCGCCCACTGATCCCCGCACCCAGGAGACCACCCCATGCACGTCACGCCCTATCTCAATTTCAACGGCCATTGCCGTGAGGCCTTCGCCCATTACCAACGCGTCCTCGGTGGCGAGTTGATGCTGATGACCTACGCACAGATGCAGGCAGACAGCCGCGATGACGGCTGCGCAGACGTGAGCGCCGCGGCACCGGACCAGGTCATGCACGTCACGCTCGCCGCAGGCGAAGCGCCATTGCTGATGGGCTCGGACATGCCGCCCGGCCAGCACGCGCCAAGCGGCTCCAACATCGCGGTCGCCCTGAACTTCGATGACAACGCCGAGGCAGAACGCGTGTTCGCGGCGCTGGCCGAGGGCGGCCAGATCGGCATGCCAATGGAGGAAACCTTCTGGGCCGAGCGCTTTGGCATGTGCGTTGACCGGTTCGGTATCCAGTGGCTGGTCAACGGACGCTACCAGCAGAGTTGACCCCAGCCGTTGCGCTCGCTCACAGGAGCTGCCCATGCACCCACAGCGCGCGATGGACGCACATATCGTGTCACTGCCGCTCGCCATCGCGTTCTTCCACGCGATGGGGCTGCGCCTGCTGCCCTGTAACGTGTGCGAGGACTGTTTGATGTTGCGGGGCATGTGCGCAGTCGCCACGGTGCAGTGTCTTGCGCCGATGGCACGGATGACGCAGCAGACGTGCACCGCGTGCAGCGGATCGACCTGGAGCGCGCAGTGCACACCGTCACGTGTCGCCGCGCACACCACGCCGCCTGCAGAAACGCTGCTGAAGCATCGCTGGCAGACACAGCGCACGTTCGCACGCTGCGGCGATGCAGATGTCTTGCACAACCTCTGCGAACCGGGCTGAGCCATGCAGGCGCGCTGCGGCGCGTCTTGCTGGCAACACGCGGGAATGCTCTGATCGGTGCCCATGGCTGCGACCGACATTTCCGCACTGCTGGACACCCTGTGGCGCCGCGAGGCCTCACGCATCATCGGTGCGTTGGCACGCCAGCTCCGCGACGTCGGTCTGGCCGAAGAACTGGCGCAGGATGCGCTGGTCGCCGCACTGGAGCATTGGCCGCGCAACGGCATTCCCGACAACCCGGCCGCGTGGCTGATGACCACCGCCAAGCACCGCGCCATCGACCGCCTGCGCCACTATCAATTGCAGCGGCGCAAGCACGATGCGCTGAGCTTCGAGATCGAGCGCGAACAGCAAGCCGCCAGCGCCGCGCAGGTCGTCGATCCCGACGATGACCTGGGCGATGACCAACTGCGTTTGATGTTCGTGGCCTGCCACCCGGCGCTGGGAACCGATGCGCGTGTCGCACTGACCCTGCGCCTGCTCGGCGGTTTGAGCACCGACGCGATCGCACGCGCGTTTTTGGTACCGGAAGCCACCATCGCCCAGCGCATCGTGCGGGCCAAACGCACGCTCAGCGACAAGCAGGTGCCGTTCGAAGTGCCGCGCGGGAGCGAGCGGCATGCGCGGCTGGCCTCGGTGCTGGAGGTGCTGTATCTAATCTTCAACGAAGGCTACGCGGCCAGCGACGGCGACGATGCACAGCGGCCTGCGCTCTGCCACGAAGCGCTGAGCTTGATCGGCGTGCTTGCCGAGCAGATGCCAACCGCCACCGAAGTGCATGCGCTACGCGCGTTGATGGCATTGCAGGCCTCACGTAGCGCCGCGCGCAGCGATGCCAGCGGCGCACCGGTGTTATTGCTGGAGCAGGACCGCAGCCGCTGGCATCAACCGCTGATCCAGCTCGGCCTGGCCGCGCTGGCCCGCGCGCAGCAGTTGGGATGTGGCGAAAGCAGTTATGCCTTGCAGGCTGCCATCGCCGCCTTCCACGCCACCGCCGCGCAGGCGCAGGACACCGACTGGTCGCGCATCGCCGCGCTGTACACACGGCTGGCGCAGCGCGTTCCGTCACCGGTGATTGCACTCAATCGCGCCGTGGCCATCGCCATGGCCGAGGGCCCGGCCGCAGGGTTGGTGCTGGTAGAGGCCTTGCAGCAGGACAGCGCACTGCATCACTACCATCTGCTGCCCAGCGTTCGCGGCGACCTGCTCTACAAGCTAGGCCGGTTTGACGAAGCACGCGCTGACTTCCTGCATGCCGCCACGCTGGCCGGCAACGCACGCGACAAGACATTCCTGCTGGCCCGCGCGGATGCCTGCACCGGATTATCTGCGTAACGCGCGCGTTTTCGTTTTTACGTGCTGGCTTGCGCCGAACGATTAGATGGTTTTGCAGCGCGTACCGCAGCCCCAATGCGGCGCGGCACGCGACACCACCGCCGCCGTCTGGCTACACCAGCAACGCCCGCAACGAGTCGCGCTCCAGCTGCGCATACAGCGCAAACTCGTCATGCACCGGCGCGCCCAATTCGCGTTCGAAGGTGCTCTTGCTAGCGTGCGCGGCATAGGCGCGCTGCTCGGCACCGCCCAGATTGGATTGAAAGATGCCCGCCGCGCTCACCGGCAGGAAGTCTTCGTAGATGATTGGATCGGCACGCACCAATCCCAGCGCGATCGCGGTTTCGGCCGGCATCGCAGCAACCTGCGCCGGGTCGGCGCGGCCGGCCTCGGTGAGCGCGTAACGGAAATACCCCAGGCCTTCCTGGCGCAGCACCGCTTCATCATCGGGGAACGCAACGAACGCGGTCTGCAGCACGGTCGCGTAATCGCTGCCGGTACTGCCCGCACCCTCGGTCTCGCGCGCCTGCGCCAGCAACGCGTCGTACAGCGCGCGACCCTTGGGTGTGAGTGCAAGCCCGCGCTGCTCGATCTCGCCGAAGCGCGCGGTATGCGTGCCCTGCTCGGCCTGGCCCGTTTCGCCCAGGAAGCGCACCGGCTCTTCCAGCGCCTTGAAGCTGGTCTGCCGCAACAGGATCGGCACGCGCCGGCGTGGCGGGCCTTCGATGACTGCCTTGGCCTCGATGCCGGCGCGCTGCATCTGTGCCTGCGCCGCATCGATATCCAGCGTGCGCGGCGTGAGGTGATTGATATGCGGGCCGTGGAAACTCACCACATCGGCAATCAGTTTGTGCGCCTGGCTCAACGCGCGGTAGGTGGGCAACGCCACCGTTGCATCGCCATGCCAACGGAAGGTTTCCAACGCCTGCGCCACGAACTGCTGCGCCTGTGTCGCATCCAGGCCGCCGGCACGCTCGTGCTGCTCGATCAGTGATAGCGCCTCGGCAGTGAAGATCTGGCGTTGCGCCAGGATCTCCGCCGCCTGCGCGCGCAGCGCCGGATCTTCGATCAATTCCAGGCGCAGCAGCGAGGTGAACACGCGGAACGGATTGGCCGACAACGCTGCATCGTCGATCGGGCGGAAGGCGGTGGAGTGCACCGGCACGCCCGCAACAGAGAGGTCGTAATAGCCCACCGGATGCATGCCCATTACCGCAAACAGCCGCCGCAACGTGGCCAGCTCCTGTGCCGTGCCGACCCGGATCGCACCATGCCGCTCCAGATCCAGCCGCGCGCGCTCGTCGTTGCGTTGCAGCCGCGCCGCCAGTGCCGGATCGGCCTGCAGGGTCTGCGCGTTGACGTCGGCCACCAGGGTCATCAGGTCTCCATACAGCGGCACCTCGGCGCGATACATGTCCGACATCGCCTGCGCAAACAGGCTGCGGATCTGGTCAGGGGAAACAAACACGGTCTCGCGCATGGGACAGTCTTGGCAGTGCCGGCCACTGCCGACGTTGTCCCATTCTCGCCGACCCTGCCGGCTGGCGGCCAGCTGCACGGCAGCATCGGCATCGCGTGTTGGCTGGCAGACAGCAGTGCTGCCAGACACCGCTCCGCGGTACTCGCGCGCCATGCTGCGCAGTGTCGCGTCATTGCGCCGTGCCGCCGTCATCGGCAACTCCATCGCAGCGCCCGTTGCGCCTGCACCATCGCGCTGCCGCGCGACAGCTACCGCGCTACAACCCGGCCTGCACCGCTGCTTCGGCTGCCTCGCTGGCCTCGCGCGCCGCTTCCAGGCGCTGGGTATGGTCACCCAATTGGCGGCGCAGCAGCGCGTCCAGCGTGATCGGCCGCTCCCAGCGGTCGTAGCTGGCGACGATGGCGTGGCGCAACGCACGCAGGTGCGCCGTGTCTGGCGCCACCGACAGCCGCGTGATCACACCCTGCCAGCCGTCGTGATGGTCGCGGCTGAAGGCGCGCACGGTGTCGCGGCAGGACAGCTGCAGCGTCTGCGCCCAGAAACACGCGAAATAGATGTCCCCCGCATGCCAGCCGTGCACCTGCAGCAGCGCCTGCACATAGCCGCGGCGTACACCGGCGTAGCGCGCCACCTCGTCCATGAAACTGTCCGGATAGCGCTGCGCGTAGCTGCCCATATCGGCAAGATGCTGGTCCACCCAGGCGTCGCCGGTGCCCGGCATCACTGCCGGCGCGGTTTCCTGTCCCGTCGCGGCAGCGGCCGACGCAGGCGCTGCTGGCGCTGCCGCACTCTGCGCCGCGGCCCATGCAGGCAGCAGCGCCAGCAGCAGCGGCACGGTTCGAAGCGACAGGGCGCGCAACACAGGCATGCGCAGATGATGCCGCAAGCATGTGCGGCTGTCAGGCTGGTGGCGCATCAGCGCAGGTCGTACACGCCGTAGTAGTGCACTTCACGGCAGCCGCTGAGATCGCAGGACCCGATGTAACCCGGGCCGACATACCGCTGGCGCGCATCACGGTTGTGCGGGCTGCTGTACGGGTCCGGGCCGTACAGCCCGTTGCCGTAGTACATCTGCCCGTAGGGGCGGTTGCGGCTGGCACCGAGCCGGATCGCGCCGTAGCCGTAGCCATCGCCGTAGCCGCCACGTGTCCAGGTGCTCGCGCCGTCATCGCCAGCAGCGTGGCGCGCACCTGACCGTGGCTGTAAACGCGCCACACCGTCGCCTTGCGCGTCCACATAGCCGTTCTCAGGGTCGAACCGCACCTTGCGCACATACACCAGTTCGCCATCGATGCGGCGCGTCTGCAGCTGCACGAAGGTGCCGCCATCGTCGTAGTAAGGCTGGCCTTGCCGGAACACCACCTCACTGGGGTTGACGCGCTCTTCCTCGAGCTCCGCTGCCAGCAACGGCGAGGAACAGCACAGCACCGCCAACACCAAGGCACGCGCAGTGGACGCTTGCAGCAACCAAAACACCTTCATCAGATTCCCTCCTCGCTCGGTGGCGCGCCGCGCCGCTCCAAAAAACGTCCTGTCCACTGCAGTGCGGTGGAACGCGCCGTGCCGTCCTACCCGGCAGTGCAGGCTCAGCTTACTGCTGGCGCCCCGCCTGCGCATCCAGCGCGCGCACGGCGGCCGGCCAACCGGATGGGTCCGGCACTTCGCGCAGGCGCGGCTCATCCGCTGCCACGCCATGGTCCTGCTCGTGTGCCCAGGTCACCGCATACGGTGTGTAGATGCCCCAGCCACCGATCGCCAGCACCGGCTCGACATCCGAACGCAGCGAATTGCCGATCATCACAAAGCGCTCCGCAGGCAGATCGAATTCGCTAAGCACGCGCGCATAGGTCTGCGGATCCTTCTCGGACACCACCTCGATGCGCGGAAACAGATCGCTCAAGCCCGACTGTTCGATCTTCTGCTCCTGATGGAACAGGTCGCCCTTGGTGATCAACACCACCGCGTAGTCGGCGGCGATTGCAGCCACCGCCTCGCGCACGCCGGCAATGACCTCCACCGGGTGTTGCAGCGTGGCGCGGCCAATCTCGACGATGCGCTGGATGTCGCGTGCCTCGATGCGCGCCTCGGTTAGCTCGATCGCGGTTTCGATCATCGACAAGGTCATGCCCTTGGCACCGTAGCCGAAGATCTTGAGATTGCGCCGCTCTACTGCCAGCAGATGCTGCTGCATGCGGCTGTCGCCCAGGTCCAGATAGCCGGACAGGATGGCCTCGAAGTCCGCTTCGGCCGTGCGGTAGTAATCCTCGCTCTTCCAGAGGGTGTCGTCGCCGTCGAAGCCGACCAGTTGGATCGCCTGGCCGTCGCGCTGTGCAATGGGAGTCATCGGGCAAGTCTAGCAGCGCGCATTGCCGTGTTCAGCGTGGCTAGCGGCGTGTGGCGGGCCGTCGCCAACGCAGGCTGCATCAACCGTCGCGCGCGGTTGGAAGATGCTGATTGCTGGCCACGGCAGCGCGCCTGTTGGCGGCGGCACCGGCCTATCATCCGCGCCTTCAGTCCCCCGCCGCGTCGCCCGGCCCGGGTTGGTAACTGGCGAATTCGTCCCGCGACAGGCGGCCGTCGCCATTGCTGTCGAACCGGGCGAAATTCTCGCGCAGCACCGGGTCCGCGCCGGCTTCCGCAGCGGTCAGCGAGCCATCGGCATCGCTATCCAGGCTGCGGAAACTGCGCGGGCCCAGGGTCCCGGCCTGACTGGGCAGCGCCGCTTCTGCACCGCCTTTTGCACCGGATGTCGCCGCGGGCGCCGCGGGCAACAACGGCGTGCTGGCCGGTGCCGGCGGGTCAATCGGCAGCGGCGCCATGGTCTGCGTGCTCGATCCAGGCGCGGCCGGGGCCGGCGCAGGCGTGACAGGTGGCAGTTCCGGTGGGGCGGCCCACACCATGCCCGTTGCCGACAAGCCGATCAGTAGCGTGAGACGCACAGACATAGATGACCGCCAAGCACAGGAAAGCAGTGCACGTTAACCCGGTAGACGTAAACAGAACGGGAGCGACCCTGGCAGGCCGCTCCCGTGTGTTGATCCTAACAATGTTCTCAGCGCGCGCGGCGCTCATGCAGTGGTTGGCTGATTTCGCACCTCCATCGTCATGTCAGTGGGTAAACATCGCGTTGAGTTCTACATGTTTCTGCCGGTTGGAAAGAACGCTACAGCTATGAGGGTTGCAGCTTACTGCCCCTGCGAACCGGTCGCGCCGCCGCTCTGCTTGGCGACGAAGGCCTTGTACTCATCCGGGGTCAGCTTGCCGTCGGTGTTGCCGTCCGCGCTATCGAAAATCTGCGCAAGACCCGCATTGACCTGCGCTTCCTGCTTGCTGATGGCGCCATCACTATCGGTGTCTACACTGGCCCAGGTCTGACCACCGCCAGACTGCGGCTGTGCGCTGGTAGCCGAGCTACCGGTCTGCGCCGGCTGCGCAGCATCCTGGGAGGCGCTCTGCGCCATGGCCGGCAGCGCCAGAGCGGCAGCAAGGGCGGCGGTGGCAGCGATCAGCGAGGTGCGGTTACGGGTCTTCATGGGTGGTCTCCTTGTCTTGGGAATGCACGGTGTCGCCGCACATGACACCACCCTACCTATCGCAAATGAACGTTCAACCCGCCCTGATTTGCCGCAAAACGTCCTCTTAACCACCCAACAATTCTTTGCGTTTAGGCGGCTGTTAGGCACGCGTGAGCCAAACAGAAGCGCCCCATTCAATCACCGCGAATTTGAGACTTGAGGCTCGTTTTGATGGCCGCTTTTACGCAGCAGGCGCGTCATCGTCCCACGTCGCGGAACTGAACAATCGCCAACCCAGCACCACACCAGCGATCGCACCGGCCACTTCGAGCACCACGCGCGAGCCCAGTTCATTCGGGTCGTGGATCTTGGCCAATGCCACGCGCGCATACAGCGGTGATTCGAGCCGCACCACACTGGTGTAAACCAGATGCCACATGTCGTAGCCGACGCCGATGGCCACCGCCAACAGGCAGGCGATGCCCAGGGTGTGCCCATGGGTGAACTGCAGACGCCGGCCCAGGTGCTCGACCCCGGCAAACAGCAACACCCCGATCACCAGGGCGATCAGGCCGGCTTCCAGCGATCCGAGCAGGCCAAAGTGCAGAGGCAAATTCATTCAAAGGCGTTCCAGCGCGAGAGACGCCCCAGTCTAGCCGCAGTGCGCGGGGCAACCACGCGCGGCACTGTGGTTGGCGCGCCACTGGATCGTGCAGCCAGCGGCCGCTGCCGCAGCATCGGTGCGGCAAGCGAAGCGAAGTGGGCTAACGCCTCATTCCACTCATTCGTTCGGCGGCGCAACATCGTTACGCGGTGGACTGTTCGCTCGCCAGGCCTGCGCAAAGCCGCCTAGCGCTCAGGCGTCGTCCTGCCCACGTGCGCTGACCTGCGCTTCGCCTTCCTCATCCCACTGCACGCTCACCGAAATGGGCTTGCAACAGACCTGGCAGTCTTCGATGTAATGCTGGTCGCCGCCGGACAGATCCAGCGCCAGGGTGATCCATTCCCCGCAATACGGGCAGGCGATATCGACGAAGCGTTCCGGATCGGACATGGCAGGTTCCTCAGTTGACCGGCACGTCGTAGGCGGTGTCGGGCGTGGGTTCCGGACGAAAGGTGAAGTGCCACCATTCCATCGGGTAGTTGACGAAGCCCTGCGCCGCCATTGCGCGCAGCAGGCGCTGGCGGTGTGCGCGTTGGGTTGCGCTGATGTCGGGCGCGTCGGTATGTGCCCGGGCGTCGAAGAAATCGAACGGCGTGCCCATGTCCACCGGCGCGCAGGTTCCGCGCTTGCAGGTCAGTAACCCCAGATCGAGCGTGGCCCCGCGGCTGTGCCCGGAGGTCTCGGCGATGTAATCGCCCAGCAACGCGCGCTTGTCCACGCGCGGGTAGTACTGCGCCTTGGTCGACTGCGCCTGCAGATCACGCGCCCATGCGACGAACGCCTGCACCGCACGCACCGGGCGATAGCAATCGAAGACCTGCAGGCGCTCGCCATCAGCCTCCACCGCCCGTGCCACCCTTGCCAACGCCTCGGCGGCCGGCCGCAGCAGGTAGCAGGTCGGTGCCGCATAGCCCGGCACCACGCGGCCAGTGAAGTTGTCGCGCCCGGCGTACCGCATGTCGACATCGATGTTGGGCGCAAGGGTGCGCACATCGATCAACCCCGCTTCTGCAGCCGTGGTGGCTGGCGAGATCGTGGGAGTGGCCGCTACATTGAATTCTGCGCATAGAACAGCTAGTGCGAGCGACCACCGCCAAACACGCATCGAGGTGCAGACGGTCTGCGATGTGTTATCTGCGCTGAAGCATGGGTATGGCATGCGCCAAGCATAGGACATCGGCCCGTTGGGCGGGATACGCGGAGATGGTCAGAAAGACACGCTTGCCGGATCGCATGCTGCCATGCGGATCCGACCAAGTTGGATCAGTTGTTGCTGACTTTGGACTTACGAATCAGAAAACAGAGATCACGGAACGATACATATCCAAGCAACGCCGACACTTGGGCAGCACCAGCCCGGTGGATCACCGGGTGGCGACTGCTGTCTCAACAGGTCACAACATCATCCGCATAAGCTTGCTCAGCGCGCCGGGCCCGTCTGTGTCTGCGCGGTCTGCGTGCGCTGCTGCGCGTCCTGACTTTGCCGCTGCGTCTCCGCTGTGAGCTGTTGCTGGCTCTGCTCCAGCGGCACCGCTGCGGCCTGTTGCTTGTCCACGTAGGCACGATTCACATCGAGCGAGTTATTGGGGTTTCGCTCCACTGCAATCAAGCCCTTGCCATTGGTACTCGGCACCAACTCATCGATACGCGACATACCACTCACCTTGGCTTCAAATGCCACTTGGCCGGCGGCGCGTTGCATCTCATCGCGATTCTGGAAACCGCCGTTCGGCCCTTGTTTTTCCAGCTGCTTGACGGCCTGATCGAATAGCGGGTTATCGCGGCGCAGCTGCTCAACTCCCTCTTGCCGTTGCACATTCTTGTCGATAGATGCAAGTGTTTCCGGGCCAGCCTTGCCATCCACGCCTTTCAACCGATTTTCCTGCTGGAACTTCTCTACCGCAGCCTCGGTTTTGGGACCATATGTGCCGATGGCATCCTTCGCATCCAGATATCCCAGCTTGGAGAGCTTTTCCTGCAACTCCTTCACTGGAGCGCCCTGCTCATTGCGCTTCAGGACCCCATCGCCCTTATCTACACTATGGGCGCCGTGCTTTTCCAGCTGAGAACGGTCATGTGCTGCAGGCTCTTGGCTCGCCTTGGCAACCGTCTTATCCGGGTCTGCCAGTTTGATCAGGTCCGCTTTCTCGTTCTCAGCGCGATCCTTCAGGGAATCCAGCGTTTTTTGCTTCTCAACACGAGGAAAAAGCCCCTTGACGTGCTCGGCTTTGTAATCCTGCACTGCACTAACGATGTCCTTGTCGGAAAGCTTGGAGAGCTCGTAATCTTTACCAAACTTCTCTTCCAGCCCCTTCAAAAAAACGCCAGATCCGCCGGGCTTTTTATCGCTTCCCGGACCGTACTGCACAGCAGTGCTCCACAGCGCATCCTGCACAGCCGGACCACGGTCGGACAGATCCACGCCTTTGTCGCTCAGTCGGTCCACCAGTTTGTCGTAATGCGTCCGCTTGATGTAGTCGTGCTGCTCCTGCGGAAAAGAAGCATCGGTCCTAGCCAACTCCTTCCACTTGGCACTGAAATCGGCAGAGCCAGGCGTCAAACCCGCAAAATCGTCGGTGTATTTACTGTTCTTCACGAAGGCCGCAACGGTACCTCCAACGATGACATTGCCTTCCTTTGTCTTGACCTGGGACGTCATCTGATAAGAGCCGTAAGAAACACCGCCCGGATCATCGATACCGGACGACACTGTACTTGCGCCTCGCCCGCCGGTTTCGTAATGCTTAGAGGTTTGACCCAACTCCCAGTCCTTGTTGCTCATCGCACATCTCCTTATCTAAGAACCAAATTACAGTTGTCACGAGAAACGCGGAATTCAAAGCGATTCAAGCTCGGCTGCTCGACTCGCCGTCATGTCGAGACGGCATTCGGCAGCATCTACGCGCCCCGCCTGCCCGCTATCGGGATCGTAGTAACACTTTTCATCGCGATCAGCGATCCATTGCCGCTGCTGATCGCGCAGCTTGCTCTGCTCTGTGCCATCCAGCTTCGCAATCAGCGCCTTGTAGACGTTATTCAGGCGGGAATCCTGGTACTCGTGCTCAGCAGAGATGCAATCCAGCATTGCCGGGGTTGCACCTGCGGCGTTAGTAATGCATTCGTCATAGGAAGGTCGCAGCAAGGGTGAATCTCCTTTTAGTTTTGATGACCCAGGCGCAGCCTGCGCCTGGGTAGCTTGCGGACTGGAAGGCTGTGCATCAGCGGCAAATGCCACATCGTCGGTAAGTGAGGCGGAAGCTGGCGCACTGGATCCGTTCGGTGAAGCAGACGCGGTTGATTGAGCTGGCGTGGAAGATTCGCCACTACATGCAGCCAGCACGCATAGCGCAAGCAGACATGAAAGACGAAGGACTTTGACGGTGACCATTGATGGAATTCATCCTTTTGGCTTGCACGGATCGGGGTGGGAGTTCTAGACGATCAGTGAATCAGTGCCCATTATATTTCCAGCTGCGGTGGTAGTCCTTCAAGGACACGTTCAATAAGAAGGAGACCTTAAACAACATTTTTAGCGATCCAGCAGCGGCGTATATGCCTGCTTCGCCGCGTCATAGGTGTAGGTGACCGCGTCATTTGCGCCGAGGGTGCGGATCTTGCCTGGGCCGGAAACGGTGGTGCCCTGCATGACCACCCGCAGCGACGGCATCCGGCCGGATTTGGCCGGCTCGAAGCTCAGCGTGCCGGTGCTGGTGACGCATTTCATCGTGCCTTCGTCGTCACAGGCTGCGCTGTTGTCGTCGCCGGTCACCACGGTGCCCAGATAGACCCAGCCCTTGTAATCGCCCAGGTCGTTTTTATTCGGGTCGAACGTAAAGATGGCAAAGCCTGAGAGGGTGACGCCGGTGGCGAACCGGGTGGTCGGCACTGCGAGCAGCAGATGGCCGTCCTTTGTCTGCGTGCTCTGGGGTTTGCGCTTCTCATCGAGCGGGTCGGCTTTTTCGTTTGCGCCAAAATCGCCCGCCCATTGCTGCGCGTGGAAGAGCGTCCAGGTCGGCTTGCCGCCTGTCTCGTCCAGCACATAAGTGGCCTGGCTGATACTCACCCCGACGTTGGGATCAGGGATGTCTTCCTCTTCGGATTTGCCGTATTTGCCCGGCCCGGTATTGGCAAACCCCGTGTAGTATTGCTTGCCGCCGAGGTCGAAGCGGTAGCCGTACCAAAAGGTGGCGGTCGCGCCATTATCGATGGTGTAGGACTCCGAGCCATCGCCCTTCATCCCGTAAACATCGTTCAGCACCTTGCCGGGCGTGGGCAACTCCACGGCAACGTGTTGCGGCTGCGCTGCGGGTGCCAGCGCCGGTGCGGCCTGCGCGGCGGCGGCTGTCGCTGCCGGCGTGCCCGCAGGCGCCGCGTCGCTGGCCTTCTCCGAGCAACCGCCCAGCATCAGCATGGTCGCCGCCCACAGCAGTGTCTTCCTGAGCCTCATCACGCGACATCCTTCCAGGTTTTGGCGGGCCGATCCTAGCAAGAATGCGCGGTAGACCCAGTAGATTTCGGAAGCCAGCCCACCGGATGTGGGCGGATTAAGTGCTTGGCTTCAACCCGGGCCTGCAGGAAGTCCGCGGGCCATCCTTTGCCATGTGGCCCGCGCGGGCATTCTGCCTTCGATCGCCGGCCGATCCAGCGACTCGGAGCGAACCCGTGGGCGCTAGTTCGCCTCGGGCGCAGCTGCCGGAACGAGCGCCGTCGCCGGTACCGTCAACGGTCGCGTCAACGCAAACAGGATGCGCAGATCTTCCGCGTCCAGCACCTTGGCGTCATTGCTGCGGAAGTGGTGGTGGAAGGCCTGCAGGGTAGCGGCGGGGTCGTCCAGGCTGTAGCCGAGCAGGGCCAGTGCCTGCCAGGGGTCGAAGCCGGCGGGCGCGGCGGGGCTGTCGGCGGCCGGCCAGCGGCCGAAGCCGGCATCGGCCAGGCGCTTCCACGGGAACACGGGGCCGGGGTCGTTCTTGCGTGTGGGCGCGACATCTTCATGCCCAACGATCTGGGTGCGCGGGATGCGCAGGCGCGTGCACAGGTCCTCCAGCAACACCAGCAGGCTATCGATCTGCGCCGGGGCAAAGGACTCGTGGCCGTCGTTGTCCAACTCGATGCCGATCGAGGCCGAGTTGATATCGGTGATGGTGCCCCAGCGCCCGGCACCGCCATGCCAGGCGCGTGCACTGTCGGCGACCAGTTGATAGCGCTGGCCATCCTCGCCGATCAGGTAATGCGCGCTGACCCGGCCGCCGCTGTTGCGGCCGCGCAAGGTGGTCAGGCTCTGCTGCACGGAGTGCTGGTCGGTGAAATGCAGCACGATCAGGATCGGGCGCCGCGCATCCTGGTTTGGCGACGGCACCCACTGGGCTAGCGGGTTGCGCTGCGGCGCATGCGCGCACGCGCCCAGTAGTAGCATCGCCGCGCACAGTGCGGCACGTGACCACTGGTGCAACGCGCGAGGACGAGGGGACATCCGATTCTCCTTCAAAGATTGCCCGGTTAGGCAGGTACGACGCGCGCCGGCCTGGGCATACGTGGTGAGCGCCGCGCGGGCACAGCGCAACGCGACTAGACTAAACGCTTCGCAGCATGCCGGCCGCGGCCATCGTCGAGAACTCCTGCCATGCCCGTGTCGCGCCCTCCGTGCTTGTGGTTGCTCTGTCTGGTCGTGATGCTCGCCAGCGGGGTGGCGTGCGCGGACAGCTCGCCTTCCCTGCGGGCACCGTTCGCCGTGGACGACGCGCAGCTGCAGGCCGATTACTGGATCGCACGCAGCGACACGGCCAACGCGCCGCGCATGCCTGGCACGCAGATCGCCGCGTTCAATGCACGCCTGTTGCGTGACGATGCATCCATGCACGACCTGGCGCGCCTGCCCGCCACGCTGACGGCCGCGCAGGTGCGCGCATGGATCCAGACGCTGTCGGCAACGCCAAGGCGCACGCTCTACAGTACCGATGGCCAGACGCTGACTGCAGCGCAGTTGGATGCACTGCGGCAATCGCTGGCGCTGGATGCGTTACCCGCGCGGATCACGCCGGCCTATGCGCTGGTGGTGCAGCGCGCCGCCTTGCGCACCTTCCCGACCACGCAGCGGGTGTTCACCACTCCCGACGACCGCGATATCGACCGGTTTCAGGAGTCGGTGCTCTACCCCGGCACGCCGGTCGCCGTGCTGCACACCAGTGCCGATGGTGCGTGGCGCTTTGTGCTGGCCGAAAACTACGCCGCCTGGGTCGCCAATGATCAGCTGGCGGTGGGCACGCGCGCCCAGGTGCTCGACTACGCACAACGCGGCCCGCGCCTGGTGGTGACTGGCGCACGCGTGCAGAGCGCCTACACGCCGGAATTGCCGTCGGTCTCCGCACTGACCCTGGACATGGGCACCAACCTGCCGCTGCTGCCGCGCTGGCCGCCCCAGACGCCGGTCAACTGGCAATTGCCACTCGCCGCGTACGTGGTGGAGCTGCCGCAGCGCGATGCGCGCGGTGCTCTACAACTGGTGCCGGCGCTGGTGCCGCGTGGTGCGGATGTGCATGTCGGTGCGTTGCCGCTCAGCGATGCAGCACTGCTGCGCCAGGCGTTCAAGTTCCTGGGCGAGCGTTACGGCTGGGGCAATGATTACGCCGCGCGCGATTGCAGCGGCTTCGTGCTGGATGTCTATCGCAGCCTCGGCATCGCGCTGCCACGTAATACCGGCGACCAGGCGCGCAGCCCGGTGCTGCACAGCGTGTCCTTCGATCAACGCGCCCCTTTGCCACAACGGCAGCAACAGCTGGCGCGGCTGCAGGTGGGCGACCTGATCTACATCCCCGGCCACGTGATGCTGGTGATCGGGCATGTCCAAGGCGCGCCGTGGGTGATCCACGACGTGGCCGGTACGGGATACCGCGATGCCGCCGGCGCCCTGCAGCGCGCGCGCTTGAACGGCGTCTCGGTCACGCCGCTGCTGCCGCTGCTCGCCGGCGACGGTACCCCGTTCATCGACCACATCACCCGCATCCAACGCGTTGCAGCCACGGCCTTGCCATGAAAATCACCGGTTTCCGCCTGGGAATGCTGCGCGTGCCGTTGAAAACTCCATTCAAGACCGCGGTGCGCACCGTGCAGGCCATCGAGGATGTGGTGGTACTGCTCCAGACCGACGGCGGCCACATCGACTATGGCGCCGCGCCCGCCACCGCGCTGATCACCGGCGAGACGCATGCCAGCATCATCGCTGCCATCACGCACTGCATCGGCCCGCGCCTGGTCGGCCAGGACGTGGCCGATCTCAACCGCTTATGCGGGCTGGTGCAGCAGGCGCTGGAGCGCAACAGCAGTGCCAAGGCCGCGGTGGAAATCGCGCTGTACGATCTGTGGGCGCAAGCGTTCGATGCGCCGCTGTATCAGCTGCTGGGCGGCGGCACTCCGCGCATCACCACCGATATCACCATCAGCGCCAATCCCATCGAGGTGATGGTGGCCGATGTGCACGACGCGCTTGCGCGTGGCTACCGCGCGTTGAAGATCAAGGTCGGCAAGGACATCGACTCGGACCTGGCCCGCGTGCAGGCGATTCACGCTGCCGTGCAGGGCCGCGCGTCGCTGCGACTGGATGCCAACCAGGGGTGGACGCCCAAACAGGCGGTGCGCACCATGCGCACGCTGGAGCATGCAGGCATCGCTCCGGAGTTGCTGGAGCAGCCGGTCAAGGCTGCCGACCTCGATGGGCTGGCGTTCGTCACCGCCCATATCGACACCCCGGTAATGGCCGACGAAAGCGTGTTCGCGCCGGCGCAGGTGATCGACCTCATCCAGGCCCGCGCGGCCGACATCGTCAACATCAAGTTGATGAAGACCGGTGGGCTGTCGCAGGCCATCCGCATTGCCGATATCGCTGCGCTGTACGGCATGCCGTGCATGATCGGCTGCATGATCGAATCCAGCATCAGCGTGGCCGCCGCAGTGCATCTGGCGGTGGCCAAGGCCGACAGCATCACCCTGGCCGACCTGGACGCGCCGGCGCTGGGGCAGTTCGACCCCACCGAGGGCGGCGTGCATTTCAATGAGGCGCAGATTCATATCGACGACGCGCCCGGCCTGGGCATCCGGCGCATCCGCGGGCTGGAGCTGTTGCCCTGATCGGCGCACATGCCGTGCAGCGCTGCGTTGCATCCACCGATGCGCAGGCGCGCGCGTTGCTGGGTACAGTAGCGATCAGGCGTGCAGTGCCGAACGGCAATACGTTGCGCGCCGCCCCCTTTGCAGCGGTGTCTGCCGCTGGTCAGTGATCACTGGAGTCTGCATGCGCATCGCTGTGTTGTTTCGATCCTTCGTGGTGCTGGCGGTCCTGCTGAGCAGCAGTTCGCCAAGCAGCGCCGCCCCGGTGCCGGCACTGGAGACGGCACGCGCCCTGATCGTGGTGACCACTGCGGACTGGGACAGCACCCAGGCACGCCTGCAGGCCTTCAACCGCGTGGATGGCCACTGGCAACCGGCCGCACCGGCGTTTGCCGTTGCGCTAGGCCAGCATGGCAGCGCCTGGGGCGAGGGCCTGCACCCGGCCCAGACGCAAGGCCCGCAAAAACGGGAAGGCGACGGCCGCAGCCCGGCCGGCATCTTCGCCATCGGCCCCGCGTTCGGCTATGCGCCGCAGATCGACAGCGCCCTGCCGTACCAGCCGATGCAGGCCAGCCACTACTGCATGGATGTGCCCAGCTCGCCGCTGTACAACCGCATCGTCGATGCCGACCAGGTGGGCAAGGCCGCGGTGGCCGGCTCGACCGAACCGATGCGCCTGGATCTGCGCCACCCTGGTGATGCGCGCTACCAGGAAGGGTTTGTGATTGCGCACAACCCACAGGCGATTCCCGGCCGCGGCAGCTGCATCTTCGCGCATCTGTGGCGCAGCCCAGGCCATGCCACCGCCGGCTGCACCGCGATGGCCCCCGCCGACATGCAACGCTTGCTCGCCTGGTTGAAGCCCGAGGACGCTCCGCTGTTCGTGCTATTGCCGCGTGCCGAGTACGCGCGCCTGCAACGCAGCTGGCAGTTGCCGGCACTGGCGCAGGCCACGCCATGAGCAGCCAGGGCAATGAATCTCCCGCGCTGGTGCGCGCGGTCAGCCGCTGGCAGATCGTGGGCTTGTCGATCAACGATGTGATCGGCAGCGGCATTTACCTGCTGCCCGCGGCCACGGCCGCGCTGCTGGGGCCGATGAGCCTGTGGGCGGTGATGCTGGCCGGCCTGGCAGTGGCGTTGCTGGTGCTGTGCTACGCCCAGGCGGCCAGTTATTTCGATACGCCCGGCGGCAGCTATCTGTATACGCGCGAAGCCTTCGGCCCGTTCACCGGCTTCCAGATCGGCTGGATGATCTGGCTGACACGCATCAGTTCGGCTGCGGCACTGAGCAACGGGCTGGCCGATGCGGTGGCGCGCTTCTGGCCGGCCGCCGGCAGCGACGGCTGGGAACGTCTGCTGGTGGTGGTGGGCTCGCTGGGCTTGCTCACCGCCATCAACGTGATCGGGGTGAAGTCAGCCGCACGCACTGGCGTGGCGCTGGTGATCGGCAAGCTGGTGCCGTTGCTGTTGTTCGTGGCCATCGGCCTGTTTTACGTGGATTGGTCGTGGGCCTTTGCCGGCAGCACGCCGGACCTGCGCGACCTGGGTAACCTTGGCGAAGCCGCGTTGCTGTTGCTGTTTGCGTATGCCGGCTTCGAGAACATCCCTGCCGCTGCAGGCGAGTACCGCAACCCGCGCCGCGACGTGCCGTTCGCCTTGATCACCATGATCGTCACCGTGACCCTGATCTATGCCGCCGTGCAGGTGGTGGCGCAGGGCACCCTGCCCAATCTCGCGGCATCGCCCACGCCGCTGGCCGATGCCGCCAGCCGCTTCGGTGGCGAAGCCCTGGCGCTGATCCTCACCGTGGGCGCCACCATCTCCATCCTGGGCACCACCAGCAACACGGTGATGTTGGGCCCGCGGTTTTTGTTTGCACTGGCCCAGGACGGCTACGGCCCGGCCCTCCTTGCACGCGTCCACCCGCGCTTCCACACCCCGGCGGCAGCCGTGCTTACGCAAGGCGTGCTGTCGCTGGCGCTGGCTTTGTCGGGCTCGTTTACGCAGCTGGCACTGCTGTCGATGGTCACGCGGCTATTTGCCTATATCGGCACGGCGGCGGCGGTGATCGTGCTGGCACGCCGTTATCGCGCGCGCACCGATGCCTTGCGCCTGCCCGGTGGCCCGCTCATTCCCATCGCCGCCCTGCTGTTGTCGCTTGGCCTGTTGGCGAGCGCCAGCTGGCAGAACCTCGCCGCCGCCGGGCTGGCCTTGCTGGTGGGCTGCGTGTTCTACCTGTTCCCGCGTAAGCCGGCCTGAGCACTTCGCGCCGCGCTCGCGTAGCGCTCACGCACGACTAACTGCGTGCGCATGACGCTGCCACGCACAGTCCTGCGGGAGGTTGCGATGAAGCTGCGCCGTGTCTACAGCACACCGAATGTCGACAGTGCCCAACGCGTCCTGCAGGCCGCGCGCGGCGCGGGGCTCGACAACGATGCGCTTTCACTGATTGCACGTTCGGATATCGAAGTGGAAGGCGTTCCCGACGAACGCAAGGACGCCAAGACCGACTTCCTGCCCGCCGCCGCCCGCGGCGCTGCCACCGGCGGTGCCGCGGGCCTGGTCGCAGGATTGGTCGCCATCGCGGTGCCGCCGATTGGGCTGACTGTCGCCGGCGCCGGGGTCATGGCCCTCGCGGGCGCCTTGGTCGGTACGTGGTCGTCCGCGCTGGTGGGCGCCACCGTGCCGGATCCGGTGCGGCGCCAGTTCGAAGACGAGATCGAAGCCGGCCGTGTGCTGGTGGTGATCGATGCCGAAGAACAGGAACTCCGCAATGCGGAATCTGCGCTGGTGAGCGCAGGGGCAACGCCACTACCGTATGAAGCCGCGTCAGCGGCGACCTGAAGCACGGCGCGAATGCGATGTGGCCGCAATCGCATCTTTCCGAGCAAACCATTTCAGCTTAGACAACGACCCACGAGCACCACAGTTTGATCTACCCATCACCCGGCGTGCCATGCAGTTAACAACCGCCACCCTAGGGTATTTCGCACATTCGAATGACGGAGACGCGCATGAACGTGCCCTACCAGATTCCCGGCCGTGCCCCGGACGAAGGCCGCAACCAGAACGTTTCGCAATACTGGCGCGAGCGTTTCACCGAGGAGCCGTATTACGCCGAAGGTGATCGCTACGAAGATTATGAAGCCGCATATCTTGCCGGCCACGAAGCACGCGTGCGCGATATGGCGCGCGCCTACGATCAGGTGGAAGCCGAGCTGCATCGTGACTGGGATGCCAATCGTGGGTCTTCATCGTTGAGCTGGAGCAAGGCCCGCCATGCAGTGCGGCGCGCATGGGAAAGCGCTGCAGAGTTTGTCAGCGGCGATGACCACGCCAAGAACGCAGAACGCCACCGTTGAGGTGGCGTTTCGCTTTAACGCTTACCAGCTGGTGCAGTGTCAGTCCAGCGCAGGCGGGACGGCGCGGCTCGTTGACCCCGCCGGGCCATCCATCGCATCACGCGTGTTCTTCTGCACCGCGACCGCGCCAAACAGGCTCAGTGCGTACGCCATCGCATAGAAGCCCTTTTCGCTGAGCAACAGTGTTGCGTTGAACAAGCCGATGGTCAGCAACAACAGCGCGGCAATCAGCGAGAACCAGCAGATGGCGTAATACAACCCGGTGACCGGAATACCATCGACACGGTCGCGCACACTTTTTTGCAGCGACACCGATGCAAACAGGCCGAACAACAGCAGGGTGAAGTAATAGCCCTTTTCGTTGAGCAGCATTTCGGCATTCCACAGGCCGACCAGATAGGCGCCGCCACCGAGCAGCAAGGCGGCCCACGATGCGGCGACAAAGGCAAACGAGGTTTTCTGCGTGACAGCCATGGAAACTCCTTTTCATGGTGAAGCATCGAGAGGGGACCCGGCGGTCTCGCAGATGGTGATCTACGACAAGGGCGGCCTGGACGGCGTCGTGTAAGGTACTTGAAAACCCGACGCGGGACACGTTGTGGGAGGGCTGCGACGTGACCGTGCCTCATCCCCTGGAGGACCTCATGTCAGTTCGACGTCTGCTTGCCCTGGCCTGCCCGGCCAGCTTGTTTGCCACCGGCGCCGCACTTGCCGCACCTGCCACCGCGCCGGCAGCGTCCATTCCCAAGGCGCAATGGCCGTTCCAGGCCACCACCGTGGCCGATTTCGATGAACCGTGGGCCATGACGTTCCTGCCCGACGGCAGCCTGCTGGTCAGCGAAAAACGTGGCGCGTTGATGCGCCTGGACCTGAAAACCAAGCGTAAACGCGCCATCACCGGCATCCCCACCGTCGCTTACGGCGGCCAGGGCGGTTTCGGCGATGTGCTGGCGCATCCGCGGTTCGCCCGCAACGGGCTGGTGTACGTGAGCTACGCCGAACCCGGCGAAGGCGACGTGCGCGGCGCGGCGGTGGCGCGTGCCAAGCTGACGCTGGACGCAAACGGTGGCGGCAGCCTGTCGGACCTGAAGGTGATCTGGCGGCAGGACCCGAAGGTGACCGGCAACGGGCACTTCGGTCATCGCCTCGCCTTCGGGCCGGACGGCAAGCTGTGGATCAGCTCCAGCGAACGCCAGAAGTTCACGCCCGCGCAGGACATGCAGGCCAACCTGGGCAAATTGATTCGTCTCAACGACGACGGCAGTGTGCCTGCCGACAACCCCTTCGCTGCGCAAGGTGGAGTCGCCGCGCAGGTGTGGTCGCTCGGCCACCGCAACATCCTGGGCATCGCGTTCGACAGCAAGGGCAAACTGTGGGAACACGAAATGGGCCCGCTCGGCGGTGATGAGCTCAACCTGATCCAGCGTGGCGCCAACTACGGCTACCCGGTGGTGTCCAACGGCGACAACTACGACGGCACGCCCATCCCGGACCACAACACGCGCCCGGAATTCGCTGCGCCCAAGATCAGCTGGACGCCAGTGATTTCGCCGGCAGGGTTTGTGATCTACAGCGGCAAGCAGTTCCCGGCATGGCGCGGCAATGGCTTCATCGGTGGGCTGTCGTCGATGGCGTTGGTGCAGGTGTCCCTGGACGAACAACCGCGCGAACTGGCCCGTTACGACATGGGCGCGCGCATCCGCGAGGTGGAGCAAGGTCCAGATGGCGCGCTGTGGCTGCTGGAAGACGAGGCCAGCGGCAGCACCGGCCGTCTGCTCAAGCTGACGCCCAAGCGCACCGGCACTGTCGAGGAAGACGCGTGAACCAGCGAGTCTGAGTAGGGGAGTCATGCCATCGCCACGCACGCATCGCGTGCTGGCGATGGTCATGATGTGATGCGAAGCGCCGAGCGATCGGCGCTTTTTTTCTGCGACACGCACTTCTGCAGCATGCATGTCTTTCGACAAAAAGCTGCGCGCAGCGGCAAGCGCATTGACCGCTAGCGCTGATGGGCCACTGTCTGATGGGCCGCCACGCGTTCGTATGCGAACGACGCGTGTGATGGTCACCTGACCTGAGTCACAGGCCGCCCATCCCGAGACCCGCGTTTCATCTGCATAACCGAATGACCTGCACTGCGGCAGGCCACGCCCACGGCGATGCCTCAGCGATCCAGCAACTCGAACGACACCGCCTCGCCACTCTTGGCCGACGCGCACACCCACACATCGAACAGCCCCGGCTCGGCGCCGAACACGCCCTTGTGGTTGGTAAACGCCAGCGCATCGCGCTGCAGGGTGAACACCACCTCAGCACTCTCGCCCGGCTGCAGCAGCACCTTGCGGAATCCCTTGAGCTCGCGCACCGGGCGCACGCGGCTGGCAACCCGGTCGTGCACATACAGCTGCACCACTTCTTCGCCGGCTACCGTGCCGGTATTGGTCACACGCGTGGTGATGGTCAGCGTCTGCTCCCACCCCAGCTGCGTGGTGCTCAGTTGCGGCGCCGCATACGCAAAAGTGGTGTAGCTCAAGCCGTGGCCGAACGGGTACAGCGGCTCGTTGGGCATCTCGCGCCAGCGCGCCTTGTACTCGGACAGCGTGGGCAATTCCGGGCGGCCGGTGCGCAGATGGTTGTAGAAATACGGCTGCTGGCCGGTCACCTGCGGGAAGCTGATCGGCAGGCGTGCCGAGGGGTTGTAATCACCAAACAGGACGTCGGCCACGCCGGTGCCGGTCTGGGTGCCCAGGTACCAGGTCACCGCAATCGCATCGGCATCGCGCACCGCACCGCTCAGCGCCAGCGCGCGGCCGTTGCGCAGCAGGATCACCATCGGCGTGCCGGTGGCGGCCACCGCTTCGGCCAGTGCCTGCTGTGCCGGCGGCAGCGTGATCTCGGTCCGCGACTGCGCCTCGCCGCTGAAACGCTGCGGCTCGCCCAGCGCCAGCACCACCACATCGGCAGCTTGCGCGGCATCGATCGCCGCGGAAATGCCGCCCGGCAATGGCTCTTCCAGCCCGCAGCCGGCCACCACGCTCAGGTTGTCGGCCGCCACCACCGCACGTACGCCCTGCTCGAGCGTGACGTAACGCTCCTTGTCGCCGAACAGGGTCCAGCAGCCTTCGATGTTTTCGCGGTCCTGCACGAACGGGCCGATCAGCGCGATGTTCTGCCCGCTCTTCTTCAGCGGCAGCAGGTCACCTTCGTTCTTGAGCAGCACGATCGAACGCCGCGCCGCATCGCGCGACAACGCATCGTGCGCGGGCAGATGCGCGGTATCGGCTTCGCGTGCGGGATCCAGCGAGCGGTACGGATTGTCGAACAGGCCGATCGCCTCTTTCAGCTGCAGGATGCGGCGCACGCTGGCATCCAGCGTGGCCATCGGCACCTCGCCGCTTTCCACCAGCGACGGCAGATGCGCGGCATAGAAACCGCTCTGCATGCTCAGGTCCAGACCGGCCAGGAACGCCTTCTTGGTGGCGTCGCGCTCATCGGCCGCGTAGCCGTGCGCAATCAATTCCATGTCGGCGGTGTAATCGGAAATCACCACGCCCGGGAACTGCCATTCACCGCGCAGGATCTCGGTAAGCAGTTCGTGGTTGGCGCTGGCCGGAACGCCGTTGATGTCGTTGAAGGACGACATCACCGTCAGCGCGCCCGCATCGAATGCGGCCTTGAACGGCGGCAGATGCACATCGCGCAGCGTCTGCGGTGCGATATCCACCGTGTTGTATTCCATGCCGGCCGCCACCGCGCCGTAGGCGGCGAAATGCTTGGGCGTGGCCAGCAGGCAATCGTCGGCTTTGAGATCGCTGCCCTGGAACCCGCGCACGCGCGCGGCAGCAAACGCCATGCCCAGCACCACGTCTTCGCCAGCGCCTTCCGCGCCACGGCCCCAGCGCTGGTCGCGCGCAATGTCCACCGCAGGTGCGTAGGTCCAGTGCAGGCCGGCAGCAGTGGCCTCGATCGCGGTGGCCCGCGCGGTGCGCTCGGCCAGCTCCGGCTCGAAGCTTGCCGCTTCGCCCAAGGGAATCGGGAACACCGTGCGCATGCCGTGGATGACATCGGCGGCCAGGATCACCGGAATGCCCAGGCGGCTTTCTTCGACCGCCACTTTCTGGATCTGCACGCCCAGCGCAGCGCCCACACCATTGAACAGCGAGCCCACCCGGCCCTGGCGGACCTGTTGCAGCACTTCGTCGGCATTGAGGACATTGGCCTCGGGATTCACGTCCGGCGCGAACGGCCGCACCATGTCGGCGAATACCCCGAGCTGGCCGACCTTCTCTTCGACGGTCATGCGGGCAATCAGGGAGTCGATGCGATCAGCAGCCATGAGATCCTTGAGAAAACGTTTACATGGCCGGCAATTCTAGCCTGATGCGACCATGATGGTGAAAGTCCCCACCCCGGTTCAGCCTCGGATTCAGCTGTTGGGGGCGGCAATGCGACGCAGTTCGCGCAGCCGGCGGCAGACGCTGTCCCCAGCAGCGCCAGTGATCCCGGCAGTTGGATGAGCCCGGTTGCCGGCGGATCGGCACCTCTCTAACTCGACACCAACGTCTATTGCGCCAGTGGGAGCGCCAGATCAGCTGCGGCTGCGCTCGATGATGACGCCCACCGCCTGCGCGCCGCGCACCGCGCCCGGCTTGCTCAACTTCAGCCGCAGCCACTGCACCTGAAATTCCTCCAGCACGATCGCCGCACACCGCTCGGCCAGGGTCTCCACCAAGCCGAACTCCGACTGCTGCACGAACTCGATCAACCGCTTGCTCACCGCCTTGTAGTTGAGCGTGTCGGCGATATCGTCGCTGGCGGCCGGAATGCGGTTGTCGAACCCCATCTCCAGGTCGAACCGCAACGTCTGCCGGATCCGCCGCTCCCAGTCGTAGATGCCGATCAGCGCATCGATGTCGAGACCTTCGATAAAGACTTTGTCCATTGAATAGGGAATCGGGAGTTGGGAATAGGGAATGGTGAAAAGCAAGACCAGCGCCAGCGCGGCACAGAATGGACCGGAGAACGGCGTTTACGATTCCCGATTCCCGATTCCCGACTCCCGCGCCGCCGCCGCCAGCGGCGCAAGCGTCGCCATATCCCAACGCGGCGTCACATGCACCGCGGCATCGGCGTGCTCGCCGGCTTCCAGGCGCAGCGCGCCGGCGAAGGCAATCATGGCGCCGTTGTCGGTGCACAGGGCTGGGCGCGGGAAGCAGACCCGGCCGCCGCGGCGCTGCGCGGTTTCCTGCAGGCGGGCCCGCAGGCGCTTGTTGGCGCCCACGCCGCCGGCTACCACCAGGGTGTTGCAATCGGCGGCGTCCAGCGCGCGCAGGCACTTGATCGCCAGCGTGTCCACTACCGCATCTTCGAACCCGCGCGCGATGTCGGCGCGGGTGGTGTCGGACTGGTCGCTGCCGCGCCAGGCCAGCAGCACCTGGGTCTTGAGCCCGCTGAAACTGAAGTCCAGCCCCGGGCGGTCGGTCATCGGCCGCGCGAACTTGTAGCGCCCCGGCGTGCCGGTTTCGGCCAACGCCGCCAGCTGCGGGCCGCCCGGATACGGCAGCCCCATCATCTTGGCAGTCTTGTCGAAGGCTTCGCCGGCGGCGTCGTCCAGCGTTTCTCCCAACACTTCATACGCGCCCAGCGCTTTCACCGAGACCAGCTGGGTGTGGCCGCCGGACACCAGCAGCGCCACGAACGGCGGCTGCGGCGGGTCGTCTTCCATCAACGGGGCCAGCAGGTGGCCTTCCATGTGGTGCACGCCGATCGCCGGCACCTCCAGTGCCCAGGCCAGCGCGCGCGCTACCCCCGCACCTACTAGCAAGGCACCGACCAGGCCCGGACCGGCGGTATAGGCCACCCCGTCCAGCTCATCGATGCGCAACCCGGCCTCGTCCAGGGTCTGACGGATCAGCGGCAGCAGCTTGCGCACATGGTCGCGGCTGGCCAGCTCCGGCACCACGCCGCCGTATTCGGCATGCAGCGCGATCTGGCTATAGACCGCATGGGCGCGCAGCGCCGGCACGCCGGACAGCGCGGTGTCGTACACCGCCACCCCGGTCTCATCGCAGGATGATTCGATCCCAAGCACTTTCATGACAGTTCGGCAGGCAGGTTCATGGGCTGTATTTTCGCAGCTTTTGCCGCGCGCAAACCGGTCTCCGCAGGTATGCTGCGCAACCGCAGAATGGCCCGCCAACTGCGGCAGCACGCACGTTCCGGCGCCCTCGATCCATTCGATTGCGCCAGGGGCTTGCAGGCCGTTCCCAAGTCGTTATAATGCGCGGCTCGCCGGGGCAACCCGGAAATTCCGTCACGCGAGTCCGCTCGCACCCGCCCGGGGCTCCCGGACGGAAATCCCATTATCTGGAGAACCCATGCCCAGCGTTAAAGTCCGCGAGAACGAGCCCTTCGAATTTGCGCTCCGCCGCTTCAAGCGCACCTGCGAAAAGGCCGGCGTGCTGGCCGAGACCCGCAAGCGCGAGTTCTATGAAAAGCCGACCCAGGAGCGTAAGCGCAAGGCTGCCGCTGCTGTGAAGCGTCAGTTGCGTCGCTCCTCGCGCGACGTCACCAAGCGCCAGCGCTTGTACTGATCGATCGCGGTTCTTCGCCGGTGGGCGGGCGCTGTAGGCGCGGCCCCTCGGAGTCGAACCTAAGAGCCGGCACGCGCAAGCGTCGCCGGCTTTTTGTATTGGCCTGACGCGGCCGTGCGTGCCGAGGCAGTTGGCCCGGCGTACCGCGTCGCTGTATGCACGCCGGTCACCCGCCATCTTGGCGGCGCCTGTCGGCGATCCCCCTTACGTTACCCAGGAGTACAGCATGTCCCTCAAGCAACAGCTCACCGAAGACATGAAGGCTGCGATGAAGTCCGGCGACAAGCACAGCCTGGGCGTGATCCGGCTGATCAATGCCGCGATCAAGCAGAAGGAAGTGGACGAGCGCGTCGAAATGGACGATGCCGCCGTCATTGCCGTGCTCGACAAGATGGTCAAGCAGCGCAAGGACTCGGTGACCCAGTACGAAGGCGCCGCCCGCGAGGATCTGGCACAGATCGAGCGCGAGGAAATCGTAGTGATCGAGCGCTACCTGCCGGCAAAGATGGGCGAAGCCGAGATCGTGGCCGCGATCCAGGCGGCCGTCGCCGAGACGGGCGCCAGCAGCCCTGCCGATATCGGCAAGCTGATGGGCGCACTCAAGCCCAAGCTGGCCGGTCAGGCCGACATGGGCCTGGTGTCCACGCTGGTGAAGAAGCAACTGGCCGGCTGAGGCCGATCAGCCGACCTGCCCTGCGCCGATGGCCGGGGCATGCAGGCGGCGGGTGCGCTGCTGCTGCCGCGCGCGTCGAGCCCGCGTGGTGCGATGACGACGCGCGCCGGTGATGGGCCTTCGCCTTCCGAGGTGGATCGCAGCTTGGCGGTATGTGTGGCCCGATGTGTCGCACAGGTACGTCGGTCGCAGCGGCGAAACCATTGCCTCGTTGCTGCGAACGCAAGCTGCGCGCTGCCGAGTCCGCGCACATCGGTACGGCGCCGCACGTCTTCTAAGCCGCACGGCATCATCGACGCCGCAGTGCTGCTGGCACATCGTTGATCACTGATCCGTACTGCTGTTGCCACTGCCTTTTCCGTTCCGAGAACAACGGCGCGCAAGCGACGATGTGGCTCCGGCTCAAGCAAATGGCCAATGCACACTGCATCTGCGCGCCTCATACCGTTGGTTCGCCGTAAGTCCGACACTGCGCTGCAGTGTGGCAAGGCTCGCATCGATTCTTTTTCTGTCATACGCCTGCGCGCTATCGCAGACAGGAATCAACGCTGCGCGCTGAGGTCAACCAGGCATCGCGCGGCAGGCGCCGCAAGTGATGTGCAGCACTCAACGATGCGCAGATATTGGCCCAGCCGGCAGCGCGCCACCGGCACATGTCCGCACCTGATCTCGCAGCCATCGCTGCACGACATCCTCCAGCATCGATTTTTTCACCATGCCTTCGATCCCGCCCTGCTAGAACGGTGATGCCAGCGCAGGCGCAGGCCAGGCACCCCGCATACCGGCCTGGCCCTTGAATCCTGCACACGCCACGGTATGCGCCAAGGATTCTCCGCCGGTGACGACATTCTCCACCGAACACCTGCAAAAGCACCTGACCCGCGTGCAGCGCAGCCTGCCCATGGCGCTGTTCAACCGCTTTCTCGAAATCGACGTGATGACCCAGGCCGCGTCGTTGTCGTTCTATGCGCTGCTGTCGCTGGCGCCCTTGCTGGTCTTGCTGCTGTGGCTGACGGCCTCGCTGTATCCACCCGCGCAGGAAGCGCTGGTGCAGCAGATCGCGCAACTGGCCGGTGGCAGCGCGGCGGAGGTGGCCGATACGGTGATCCGCAATGCCACCGACCAGCCCGGTGTGGGCTCGCTGGCCGGGCTGTGGAGCACGCTGCTGCTGTTCATCGGTGCCACTGCGGTCTTTGCGCAGCTGCAGAACGCACTCAACCTGATCTTCCGTACCGACAAGCAGCGCCTGGACGGCATCATGGCGTGGCTGAAGAAGCGGGTGTTTTCCTTCGGCGTGATCCTGGCGCTGGGCTTCCTGCTGATCGTCTCGATGATCGCCACCACCGCCTTGCAGGTGGTCTTTGCCAGGCTGCCCTCTGTACTACCTGCTGTGGGCTATGTGACCACGCTGGCGTTGTATTCGCTGGCGTTTGCGTTCCTGTATCGCTACCTGCCCGATCGCACCGTCAATTGGCGCCAGGCCTTCGTGGGCGGCGTGATCACTTCGCTGTTGTTTGCCCTGGGCCGCTACGCGATCGGCGTGTACATCGCCAAGGCTGCGCCCGGCAGTGCGTACGGCTCGATGGGCACGCTGGTGATCCTGCTGGTGTGGATGTACTACGCCTCGGTGGTGTTCTTCATCGGCGCGCTGCTCACCGCAGTGATCGATGAGCGCGTACGCTCGCACCGCAAACTGCGCGACGCCGGCGTGGACCCGGAGCATCCGCCCGAGATCGTTGCTGTGCCGGCAACACCAGCTTGCAGCGAGACGCCGTTGCGCAGCTGAGCCCAACCGTGGGCGCTCGGCTGCGGATGAAGACGCACTGAGACAGGCCCGAGCCGGGCGCGAGGGATTATCCTAGCGGGATGGCCCGCATCCCAGACGCGTTCATCGACGAACTGCTCGCACGCACCGACATCGTCGAGGTGGTGGGCGGTCGCGTGCCGCTCAAGCGCCAGGGCAAGGAGTATTCGGCGCGTTGCCCGTTCCATGACGAGCGCTCGGCCTCGTTCACCGTGTCGCCGACCAAGCAGTTCTATCACTGCTTCGGCTGCGGCGCGCACGGCACCGCGATCAGCTTCCTGATGAATTACGACCGCCTTGAATTTCTCGACGCGGTGGATGAGCTGGCCAAGCGCGCGGGCATGGAGATTCCGCGCGAGACCCAGCAGCGCACCCCGCAACAGCAGGATGACAGCCGCGAGTTGTACTCGGCACTGGAGGCGGCGACCAAGTTCTTCCAGCGTCAGCTCGAAGGCAGCGACCGTGCCCGCGACTATCTGGATGGGCGCGGCGTGGATGCGGAAAACCGCGCGCGTTTCCAGATCGGCTATGCACCGGATGGCTACAGCGCCCTGAAGGACACGCTGGGCACCGATGCGCGCCGCATGAGCGTGCTCGAACGCGCCGGGCTGTTTTCCAAGAACGACCGCGGGCATGTCTACGACAAGTTCCGCGACCGGGTGATGTTTCCCATCTTCGACCGCCGCGGCCGTGTGATCGCCTTCGGCGGACGCATCATGGGCGCGCCGGCCGATGGCCGCGACCCGGGGCCTAAATACCTCAATTCGCCGGAAACCGCGCTGTTCCACAAGGGCCGCGAGTTGTACGGCCTGTGGCAGGTGCGCCAGGCCAACCAGAAGATCGAACGGCTGATCGTGGTGGAGGGCTACATGGACGTGGTCTCGCTGTTCCAGTTCGGCGTGACCCAGGCGGTGGCCACGCTGGGCACGGCGACCACGCCGGAACACGCCGAGCTGTTGTTCCGCAATGCGCCGGACGTGTACTTCTGCTTCGATGGCGACAACGCCGGGCGCAAGGCCGGCTGGCGCGCGCTCGAGTCGGTGCTGCCGCGGATGAAGGACGGCCGGCAGGCGTTCTTCCTATTCCTGCCCGACGGCGAGGACCCGGACACCATCGTGCGCAAGGAAGGCGCGCAGGCCTTCGATGCGCGCCTGAAACAGGCCACGCCGCTGTCGCAGTTCTTCTTCGACGAAATGTCGCGCGAGATCAATCTGCATACGCTGGATGGCAAGGCACGCCTGGCCGAGCGTGCCAAACCAATGCTGGCGCAGATTCCCGAAGGCGCGTTCGGCGATCTGATGAAGCAGGAGCTGGCGCGTATGACGGGCGTTGGGGCGAGCATGTCCGCGCAACAGTCCCCGCCAAAAGCGCGGCCGCCCGCGCGCATGGGTGCGCCCACGCAGAAACGCAGCCTGGTGCGTGCGTCGATCGCCATCCTGCTGCAACAGCCGTCATTGGCGATGAGCCTGGAAGGCGACCACGATTTTTCCGGTCTGCGCCTGCCCGGCATCGAGTTGTTGATGGAGCTGCTGGCGCTGGTACGGCAACGGCCGGAAATCAGCACCGGCGCGCTGCTGGAACACTTCGCCGAGCGCGAGGAACTGGTCGCGCTGCAGAAGCTGGCCGCGCAGGAGCTTCCCGGCGACGAGCACAGCTGGGCGATCGAGTTGCACGACGTCGTCGCCCAGCTCGACAAGCAATTGCTGCGTCAGCGCGTGGAAGAACTGCAGGCCAAACAGCGCGCGCAGGGCCTGGACAACACCGACAAGTACGAAATGCGCGAGTTGCTCAAGGCGCTCGCAGCGTTGTGATGCCACTGCGCCTTCGCTACGCGGTCTGGATGCTCCTGCTGCTCGCTGGCGGCGCGCTGGCGCAGTCGGCACCGCCCTACCGCCCGCGCGCGGTGCTGAGCGCCGGCCAGCCATCGCAGGCGCAATTGCGCGAGGCAGCCGCCAACGGCGTCACTACCGTGATCGACTTGCGTGGCCCGGACGAAGCGCGCGGCTACGACGAAAACGCAAGCACGCACGCCCTGGGCCTGCGCTATGTGCGCCTGCCGATCCGCACTGCAGCCGGCCTCACGCCCGACAACGTGCGCGCATTGCAGCGCGTGCTCGACCAACAAGCCCAGGGCAAGGTGTTGCTGCATTGTGCAAGCGGCAATCGCGCCGGCGCGTTGTTGGCGCTGCTCGCCGCACGCGAGGGCGCCAGTGCCGAACAGGCCCTGCAGATCGGGCGCGATGCCGGCCTGCAACCGTCACTGGAACCGGCGGTGCGCGAACGCCTGCAGCCGCCGCCGCCGCAGTGACGCATCTGTTGCGCCGGCATCGGCCGGTGCAGCAGCGCATCGTAGAATGGTCCGCGACAGGCGCTTGCGCGCCGCCCCTGGGACCTCGATGAAGAAGCTGCTGGCGCGGTTGCGCATTGATCCATTCACTCTGGCGCTGCTGTGCACGGTCACGCTGGCCTCGCTGCTGCCGGTCACCGGCACCGCGGCCGCGATCATGGACGACGTCACCGACGTGGCAATCGCCGCGCTGTTCTTCCTGCACGGCGCGCGGCTCTCGCGTGAAGCGGTCAAGGCCGGCGCGCTGCATTGGCGGCTGCATCTGGTGATTCTGGCCTGCACTTTCGTGCTGTTCCCGCTGCTGGGCCTGTTGTTCAAGCCGCTCGCGCATCTGGCGCTGACGCCGGAGTTGTACATCGGTGTGTTGTTTCTGTGCGCACTGCCGTCCACGGTGCAATCGTCGATCGCGTTCACCTCGATGGCGCGCGGCAACGTGCCGGCTGCAGTATGCGCAGCCTCGCTTTCCAGCCTGTTGGGCGTGTTCCTCACACCATTGCTGATGGGCCTGTTGGTCGGTAGCCAGGGCGCGATGGCGCACCCGGCCGAGGCGATCGGCAAGATCATGCTGCAGTTGCTGGTGCCGTTTCTGGCCGGGCATTTCCTGCGTCCGTGGATCGGCGGCTGGGTCGAACGCCATCGCGCGGTGCTGCGCTACACCGACCAGGGCACCATCCTGTTGGTGGTCTACACCGCCTTCAGCGCATCGGTGAACGAAGGGCTGTGGCAGAAGACGCCGCTGCCCGCACTGCTCGCCGTACTCGGTGCGGCCGCATTGCTGCTGACCATTGCGATGCTCTCGATCACCTTCATCGCGCGGCGCCTGCATTTCAGCCGCGCCGACGAGATCGCCATCGTCTTTTGCGGCTCCAAGAAAAGCCTGGCCACCGGCGTACCGATGGCCAAGGTCATGTTCGCCGGCGGCGGCCTGGGCGCGATCGTGTTGCCGATCATGCTGTATCACCAGCTGCAGCTGATCGTCTGCGCGTTCGTGGCTGCGCGTTATGCGGTGCGCGACCAACAACAGGATGCCGGCCACCACTGAGCCCGTCTCCCATGGCGACGAGGCGGCACTGACCGATCGCGTGCGCACGCATGTTTGGCCGTGTGCCGTCAGTCCGACCCATCCGGGCCACTGCGCTGCGGGTAACACAAGTTCGCATGGGCACCCTTGCCGTGTCCTCGGCAGCGCTACAACGCTCAGGACGCCTCTCCGCGCGGACGCCTGGCCGTTCGCCGGAGTGGTCGATCCTTTTGCCCACTGGTGAGTTCCCATGAAACTGTCCTGCCGACGCCCGCGCCCGCTGTCGATCGCACTGCTGGCGGTACTGGCAACCCTGACCGCCTGCGACAAGCCCACGCCGTCGGCGCACGCGCAGGCCAGTCCCACCGCCGCGCCCGCAGCGCACGCCGGCATTGCCTGGCGCGAAGGCGGGCTCGAAGCGGCGTTTGCCGAAGCCAGGGACAGCGGCAAGCCGATCCTGCTGTACTGGGGCGCGGCATGGTGCGCGCCGTGCAACCGCCTGAAGGCCACCTTGTTCCAGGATCCGGCGTTCATCGCGCAGACGCGGCACTTCGTGGCAGTGCATCTGGATGGCGATGCGGAAGGCACGCTGGACTGGGGTGAACGCTTCGGCATCAAGGGCTACCCGACCATCATCGTGCTGCGATCGGACCGCAGCGAAGTCACCCGCCTGGCTGGCAACAGCGACACCACGCGCCTGGCCGATGTCCTGCGGGTGGTCGCCACCAGTACCACCACCGTCAAACAACTGCTGGACAAGGCGCAGCATGCCCCGCAGGAACTGAGTGCGGACGACTGGGCCGTCCTCGGCAACTATGGCTGGGGCATGGACGACAGTCTGGTCAAGTCCGGCGAGCTGCCTGCCCTGTTGGCACGCTTGTCCGAAAGAGCGCCGCAACCGAGCTTGCGGCGCCGTTTTGCGCTGGCGGCGATCGTCGCACCGGAGGACCCGCCCACTCCCAGTCCTGCCAATCGCGCCGTGCTGGAAGCGATTCTGGCCGATCCGGCCGAAGTGCGAGCCAATCTGAGCACGCTGAATTACGTGCCCGCATGGCTGGTCAAGGCGGGCAGCACCGATGCCGGCCAACGTGCCCGCTTGTCGGCCAAGCTGGATCAAGCATTGGACGCGGTCTATGCAGATCCCGGCGTGCCGATCAACGACCGGCTGGAAACCGCCTTTGCGAAAATCGAGCTCGCGCGCCTCGCCCAGGGACAGCCGACCGAGACCGCGCCGAAGGAACCGCAACCACCGCTACCGGCGGCGGTCGTGGAGACGGTGCATCAGCGTGTGCAGACGATAGTGGCTGCAGCCAGGACCGCCGAGGAGCATCAATCCATCACCGACAGCGCAGCCGCGTTGCTGAGCGAGGTGGGCGACAGCAGCGGCGCCGAGCAATTGCTGCTGGCCGAAGTCGGACGCAGCAAGACCCCGTATTACTACATGCCACGCCTCTCCCAGCTCGCCGAAGAACGCGGCGATCGCAAGACCGCGTTGTCCTGGCTCAAGGAGAACTACGCCACTGCCAGCAGCCCCGTCGCGCGCGCGCAGTCGGGCGCGCGGTATGCAGATGGGCTGATCCGGCTCAGCCCCGAGGACAGTGCCGCCATCGAAGCGGTAGCCACCCAGGCGATCGACGCGCTGGCAGCACAATCGGATGCCGACCGCCAGCGCAGCCGTAAGCGCTTTACCCGGCTTGGGAGCGCGCTGAAGACCTGGAGCAAGCAGCATCAGCAGGAAGGCACTGCAGTGCTGGCGCGATTGCGGCAGAAAATGCAGGCCAGCTGCGGCGGCAAGAACACCAGCGAGTGCACCAGCTGGCTGAGTTGAGCCGTCGCAACGGTCGCGGCTAGCGCACCCACGGCAGCAGCAGATGATCCACCATCAAGAACGCGAACAACGCCATCAGATAGACCACGGAGTAGCCGAACATCTTCATCGAAAACAGTTCGTCCGGCGGGTCGAGCATGCGCCACGCGTACCAGAGAAACACCGCGTTGAGCACCACCGCACCGCCGAGGTAGAACACCCCGCTCATGCCCACGGCCACCGGCAGCAGCGTCACGATGGCCAGCAGCACGGTGTACACCAGGATCTGCTTGCGCGTATGCGGCACGCCATGGGTCACCGGCAACATCGGGATCGCCGCCTTGGCGTAATCGGCACGCCGAAAGATGGCCAGGGCCCAGAAATGCGGCGGGGTCCAGATGAAGATGATCAACACCAGCAGCGAGGCATTGATCCAGTCGGCGCTGGTGGGCAAACCGGTCACTGCCGCCCAGCCCAGCATCGGCGGCGTGGCACCGGCCAGCCCACCGATCACGATGTTCTGCGAGGTCGCGCGCTTGAGATACACGGTGTAGATCACCGCATAGCCGATCAGCGAGGCAAAGGTGAGCACGGCGGTGATGACGTTCACCCAGACCACCAGGATGGTCATCGAGATCACGATCAACACGCTGGCGAAGGCCAGCACCTGCGCGGGCCGTACCTTGCCCACCACCAACGGGCGCCAGGAGGTGCGGGCCATCTGCGCGTCGATCTTGGCGTCGAGTAACTGATTGATGGCCGCCGCCGCCGATGCCGCCAGCCAGATACCCAAAAAGCCGAGCGCGCCGGTGCGTACCTGTAGCCAGGTCGGCATGCCGGGAATGGCCAGGAACATGCCGACCAGCGCGGTGAACACGATCAGTGCCACCACCTTCGGCTTGGTCAGGTCCCAATAGTCGCGTGCGCTGACAGCCATCATCACTCCGGCGCGCGCAGCCGCGCCAACAGCGAGACCAGCACGAACAGCAACGCGACCGCGCCACCGTTGTGCAGCACCGACACTTCCAGCGGCAGCGCCAGCTTCACGTTGAGCATGCCCAGCGTCACCTGCACCACCACCAGCAACGCCAGCGCGCCGGCCCACACACGCATGCCGGGCGAACGCGACAGACGCCATGCCAGCCACCACAGATACAGCGCGGTGGCGATCGCCCACAAGCGGTGTGCCATCTGGATGGCGATGCGCGCCGCGCCGTCCAGCACGCCGCCCTCGTAGTCCACGCCGATCCCGCGCCAGAGCGTGAAGCCTGCGCGGAAGTCATGCGGTGGCCACCACTGGCTCACGCACTTGGGAAAATTGTCGGCAGACCAGCTGCCACCGCCACACGCCAGCGCCGCGTAGTTGGCACTGACCCAGCCGCCGAGCGCGATCTGCAGGCCCAGCACCGCCACGCCCAGACGCAGCAGCCATTTCAGGCGCGAAGCGTCGGCCAGCGTGATCGGTAGATGTGTCGCGCGCCAGGCCATCCACACCAGCAGCGAGAACATCAGCATGCCGCCGAGCAGATGCCCCATCACCACGATGGGTTTGAGCAGCAAGGTCACCGTCCACATGCCCAGCAGCGCCTGGAAGATCACCACCGCCAGCGTCAGCACGGCAGCGCGGGCCAGATCGATATTGCTCCAGCGCAGCGCCGCCAGCAGCAGGATGGCTTCGCCAGCGGCCGCCACGCCCATCGCCAGCCCGTGCCAGCCGGACATGTACAGCGGGATCGACAGCGCGACCAGCGCCGCGGCGGACACCACCTGCGCAATGCCGGCACGCCGGCGACGCGCCGCCAGTAGCGTCAGCACCAGCACTTCAACGCCCAGCGCGCCAGCCAGGAAGCGGTGCACCTGCTCACGCCAGGCCTTGTTCGACTCGAGCGGGCGGATCTTGCTGGCTACGTGCGTATTGGCTTCGTCGCTGGTCTGCGGCCAGGTGACGCGGCCATAACAGGTGGGCCAGTCCGGGCAGCTCATGCCGGCATCGGACAGCCGCACGAACGACCCGAACAGGATCGTGCTGGCCGTGAACAGGGCAGCCAGCCAGGCCATGCGGTGGAAGTGCCGGAACAACGCCGGTGGCGCAAACAGATTCATCGAAACGGGCTCACATCAGTTTCAGCAGCTTGACCAGATCCGCACGCAGACCGGCCGGGTCGAAACCCGGGGCGTAGCGCAGGATCACGAAGCCGTTGGGGTCGATCACATACACCGGCACGCCGGCGGCATCGTTGGCACGGGGCAACGCCTGGCGCAGGCGCGCATCGTCGCGCAGCACGCGTAACGCCGGCATCGCCGGTAGCCCGACCGGTGGCGTGCCGATCCACAGCACTTCCACCTTGTCCGCGCGGTGCCCGAGCAATTGCCACACCTTGTCCAGTTCGGCCGCCAGCGCCACGCACGGCTGCGTGCAGCCGGCAGGCGGCGCCAGGGCGATCCGCCACATGCGCTCGCCCGGTGCCCATGCGTACGCGCTGCCGTCCGCGCGCAGCGGCGTCAACGCGCGCAGGTCCGCGGGCGGAGCAAGCAGTTCGCCATGGTTACGCATCGCCGCCGGTTGCCAGCCAGAGAAGCGCAGCACGCCGGCCAGCAACATCGAGCCGAAGAACAGCACCGCCAGGGCGATCAGCATCCTGCGGCCGCGATTGACCGACTGCGGCGTGGCCGATGTGGATGGGGTCATGCCCGCGATTTTCTCATGCCGGGGGCGTCAGTGCCCGCGTCGATGACGGCGACGCGCACGCCAAGACAACAGCGCCGCGGTGATCAGCACGGCCAGCGCCAGGCCGAACCATTGCACCGCGTAACCCAAGTGCCGCGCGGGTGGAAGCGTGTTGACCAGTAACTGCAGATCGCGCACATAACCAACCGGAACGGCAGGATCCAGGCGCAATACCTGCGACGAAATGTCGCGCCTGTGCAAGGCCTGCTGCAACGCCTGCGGCTCCAGGCGAACCGCCAGCCAGGTCTGTGGCTGGGCAGTGCTGGCCAGTGCCGCGCCAACCGCAAGCCCGGCCGACGGTGGCGCAGTCAACAACCCCTGCACTGCCTGGCTGCCGTGCAAGGCGGTCACGGTCGGCAATTGCCGCGTGGCAGGCACGGGTAACCAGCCCAGATCCACCAGCACCGTTGCAGCGCTGCCTTCCGGCGCGGCCAGCTGGTAGACGCGCACACCGGCGCGCCCTTCCTGCAACTGGTTGTCCAACAACACCTGCTGCGGTAGAAAGCGCACGCGCCCGCTGACCCATGCCAGCTCCCGCGGCGCAGCCAGCGCCTGTGCCAGGGTTGTTGGCGTCTGCCGCACATGGGCGGCACGCTCCAGCAGCTGCTCCTTGGCATGCATGCGCTGCAGCTGCCACTGCCCCAATGCGGCAAATCCGGCACTCACCGCCAATGCCAGACACCAGCCGAGCACGCCCGTGTGCTTGCGCATCATGACAATCGGCGCAAAAAGGCGTGCAATGCCGGCACCACGTCGACGACCACCGGGGCTGTTGTGAACGATTCGCTCAAGACGCTGCTGATTGTCGCCTTCCTGATCGTCATCCTATGGAACCTGGGCGCCGGGCTCTACTACCTGCTCACCGACCGCGGCCAGACCAAGCGCACGGTCAACGCATTGACCTGGCGCATCGGCTTGTCGGTGGCATTGATCGCGCTGGTGATCCTGGGCATTTACACCGGCTGGATCAAACCGCATGGCGTGGGGCGCTGAAGAGCCGGGAATCGAGAATCGGGAGTTGGGAATCGTGCAAAGCAAGTGCGCGTCCGCTCTTGCGATTCCCCATTCCCCACTCTCTATTCCCCGCCCTCAAAGCACATACACAAACAGGAACAGCGCCAGCCACACCACGTCGACGAAGTGCCAGTACCAGGCGGCGGCTTCGAAGGCGAAATGATTGTCGCGGCTGAAGTGGCCCTTTGCGGCGCGCAGCCACATCACCGCCAGCATGATCGTGCCCAGCAGCACATGCATGCCGTGGAAGCCGGTGAGCATGAAGAAGGTCGAGCCGTAGATGCCCGAGCCCAATGTGAGATTGAGTTCTGTGTAGGCGTGGATGTATTCCTCCGCCTGCAGGAACAGGAACACGCAGCCCAACAGCACGGTCAGCCCCAACCACAGCAACAGCGCGCGGCGTCGGCCGCCTTTCAATGCGTGATGGGCAATGGTCAAGGTCACGCCGGAGCTGAGCAGGATCAGCGTGTTGATCAGCGGCAAGCCCCAGGCCGGAATGGTCTGGAACTGCCCGCCGATGGTGCCCGGGCCATTGGTCGGCCAGGCTGCGGAATACCCATTCCACAGCAGTTCGTTGGTCATCACGCCATCGCCCTCGCCGCCCAGCCAGGGCAGTGTCAGCACGCGCGTGTAGAACAGCGCACCGAAGAAGGCGCCGAAGAACATCACCTCGGAAAAAATAAACCACACCATGCCCATGCGGAACGAGCCGTCCACCTGGCGGTTGTAGTGGCCGGCGTTCGATTCGCGAATCACGTCGCCAAACCACATGAACAACGTCGCCAGCAACATGGCCACACCGGCGAAGAACGTCCAGCGCCCCCATCCGGCGTCGTTGAGCCAGCTGGCCACGCCGATCATCATCACGAACATCGCAATGGAGCCGACAAAGGGCCACTTGCTTTGGGTCGGGACGAAATACGCGTCGGCGTTGGGACTGTGGTCGGCCATGGCGTTGCTTCCGTGTCGGTATGAGTGGGCGATCGATTACGGCGCGGCACGCGGGGCGCTGGCTGCGCCGCCGCCTTGCAGTTCCGAGGTCAGCGTGTCATTGCGATAGAACGTGTAGGACAAGGTGATGGTGGTCACTTCCGGCGGCAGCGCCGGGTCCACGATGAAGCGCAGCGGCATGTCGCGTGTTTCGCCGGCCTGCAGCGTCTGCGCGGTAAAACAAAAACATTCGGTCTTGTTGAAGTAGCCCGACGCCCGCGACGGTGCCACCGAAGGCACTGCACTGCCTACTACTGCCCGTGCGCTGTCATTGCGCGCGAAATACTGCGCTTCGTTGAGTTCACCGGGCACCACGTCCATGGTCATCTGCTCGGGATGGAAGGTCCACGGCAGTTTCGAATTGACGCCGGCATCGAACTCCACCCGCACCGTGCGCTTGCCGGCCGCCACCGCGCTGGACGCGCCTTCACGGGCACTACCCGGTGCACGCTCCATGCGGATGCCGAATACTTTTTCGCAGGCGATGCGATACAGCGGCACCAGCGAGAACGTCAGCACAAACACACCCAGCACCACGCCCAGCAACTTGAACAAGCCGGCAGTAGGCGTGTGCGTAGGCAGACGCGTACTCACCGGCCAATGACTCCCGAGGCGATGAAGCCGGCATAGATCAGCAGCGCAACGATGCCCACCGTGATGGCGGTACGGCGCACCGCGCGCCGCTGTTGCGCTTGCCGTTCGGCAGCGGAGAGCATGCGTGCCACCGCGGGTGCCGGCGTCGACTCAGTGACCGATGTCTTCATGCGCAAGATCTCCAGGCTTGATCACCGGCGGCACGGTGAAGGTATGCGCCGGAGCGGGCGACGGGACCGTCCACTCCAGTCCCTTGGCCCCTTCCCACGCACGCGCGTCAGCCTTGGCACCACTGCGCAACGAGGCGAACAAGATGCCGGCCATCAGGAACGGGGTGGCGAACATGCCGAATGCGCCGATCGAACTGATCAGATTCCAGTCCGCAAACACCACGTTGTAGTCAGGAATACGCCGCGGCATGCCGGCCAGGCCCAGGAAGTGCTGCGGGAAGAACAACAGGTTGACGAAGATCATCGTCCACCAGAAATGGAACTTGGCCCAGGCCTCGTTGTACATGCGCCCGGTCCACTTGGGCCACCAGTAATACACCGCCGCAATCAGTGCGAACACCGCGCCAGTCACCAGCACGTAATGGAAATGCGCCACCACAAAGTAAGTGTCGTGGTACTGGAAGTCGGCCGGCACAATCGCCAGCATCAGGCCCGAGAAACCACCGATGCTGAAGAGGATCACGAACGCCACCGCCCACAGCATCGGCGATTCGAATGTCAGCGACCCCTTCCACATCGTGCTGACCCAATTGAACACCTTCACCCCGGTCGGGATGGAAATCAGCATCGTGGCGAACATGAAGTAGATTTCGCCACCGAGCGGCATGCCCACGGTGAACATGTGGTGCGCCCACACGATGAAACTCAGGAAGGCGATCGCCGCGATCGCGTAGACCATCGCCTGGTAACCGAACAACGGCTTGCGGCTGAAGGTGGGGATGATTTCGCTGACCACGCCGAATGCCGGCAGGATCATGATGTACACCTCCGGGTGCCCGAAGAACCAGAAGATGTGCTGGTACATCACCGGGTCGCCGCCGCCGGCCGCATTGAAGAAACTGGTGCCGAAAAACTTGTCGGTGAGCAGCATGGTCACCGCGCCGGCCAATACCGGCATCACCGCGATCAGCAGGAAGGCGGTGATCAGCCACGCCCAGCAGAAGATCGGCATCTTCAGCAGGTCGATGCCGGGCGCGCGCATGTTGAGCACCGTGGCGATGATGTTGATCGCGCCCATGATCGAACTGACGCCGGCCACGTGGATCGCAAACACGCTGAAAGCCACGTTGTAACCACCTTGCAGCGAAAGCGGCGGATACAGCGTCCAACCAGCGGCCGGCGCGCCGCCGGGCAGGAACAGCGTCAGCAGCAGCAAGGTGAACGCCGCCGGCAGCAACCAGAACGACCAGTTATTCATGCGCGGCAGCGCCATGTCCGGCGCGCCGATCTGCAGCGGAATCATCCAGTTGGCCAGACCGACGAACGCCGGCATCACCCCGCCGAAGATCATCACCAGCGCGTGCACGGTGGTCATCTGGTTAAAAAATTCGGGTTTGACGAACTGCAACCCGGGCTGCATCAATTCAGCGCGAATCACCACGCTCATCGCCGCACCGATGATGAACATGACGAAGGAAAACAGCAGATACAGCGTGCCGATATCCTTGTGATTGGTCGAGAAGAACCAGCGCTCGACGAAACCGGGCTGGTGGTGTCCGTGGTGATCGACTGCGGTGTGCGCCATGACGGAACGACCTCTGCGAAGCGATGCGGTTGCGTGCGATTAGAGAGCGGCGGACGGTGCGGCAGATGCTGTGCCGGCCGCCGGTGTGGCCTCTGCTGACGGTGCGGCGGCCCCCGGTGCGTCCGCTGGCATCGCCGGTGCTGCAGGTGCTGCAGGTGCTGTAGGCGTTGCAGCGGGTGCTGCGGCCGGCGCGCCTGCCGCGCTACGACGCGATGCGAGCCAACGTTGGAATTCCGCCTTGGGCAGCGCTTCGACCACGATCGGCATGAAGCCATGGTCCTTGCCGCACAACTCGGCGCATTGCCCACGATAGACGCCGGGCTTTTCGATATTGGTCCAGGCTTCGTTGACGATGCCCGGAATGGCATCCTGCTTCCAGCCCAGCGCCGGCACCCACCAGGCGTGGATCACGTCATCGGCGGTGATCACGAAGCGGATTTTAGTATCGACCGGCAGCACCAGCCGGTTGTCCACGTCCAGCAGATAGTGCGGCTGCGACGCGGCGGTAGGGCGTTCGCCACTTTGGCGGATCCGGTCGGATTCACGCGCAAGACGGCTGGTGAACTCGACGCCCTGCCCCAGGTATTCGTACTTCCACATCCACTGATACCCGGTGACCTTGACGGTCATTTCCGACTCGCGGGTGTCGTACATCGCAATCAGTTTGGCGGTCGCCGGCCATGCCATGGCGATCAGCACCAGCACCGGGATCACCGTCCACAGCACCTCGGCCTTGGTGTTGTGACTGAATTGCGCGGCCACCGCGCCCTTGGATTTGCGGAACTTGAAGATCGCATAGCCCATCGCGCCGAACACCAACGCGCCGATGACCACGCACACCCACAACGCCACCATGTGGGCCTCATAGGCCATGCGTGCGGTCTGGGTGACCCCACGGCCCATGTTGAGCTGCCATTCCTTGGGATCGGCTGATTGCGCCCAGGCAACCGGCGCACCTGCAAGCGCCAACACGGCCGAGCCACATTTCATGTACGTCGCGTTCCAGCTGCTGCGTTGCGTCATTGCCTAGACCCTTACGTCATCGGTGACGGCCATTGGCGGCCGCGAGCAAGCGTTTCAGCGTATCTGCCAGTTCCACACGTTCGGCCGGCCCGAGAAAGCTCCCGATCTCGATCTGCCTGCCGCTGCTCACCAGCAACACCCTGTCGTCGCGTTCCGTGCGCAACCGCACCCAGTGCGGATGTGCCTGAAACGCTGGTGGCGCACGCCCGGAAGGAAACACTTCAACTACCGTTTCCCCCACCCGGATCGCTTCTACACGCTCGCCGCTTCGCCACAACTGCCGCAGCGCCAGCGCCACCACACCACTGTGCAACAGGGCGAACACCGGCGCGAACGCATTGCCGGTCCACCACCCCAGGCCTGCAAACAACCACATCGTTCCCGCCAACACCGCAAACAACTGCACGAATTGCCTGGCACTCATTGCCCGCGGAGGCCGTAACCGCACCTGCGTCCCAACCCCTTCGGACATCAACGGCAGTACTTCGATCATGGCAACACGCAGCGGACTGCGGGAATGTCCCGATGGTAGTCCCGGGCGAACGCATGCGGCAAGCGTTTCGCGCGAATCACCAATGCTGCACTGCAACTAAAAACTGCGCGAAAAATCAATCACTTCCCGCCGGCTGGGGTTTTATCGCGGCGCGCGCGTGGGCGATCACCGCGTTGCGCGACGGCATGCACAAAACGGCAGAAAAGCTGCCGCTTCCACACAAGTGCACAGCCGGGCGGGCTCTCTAGAATGAGCGCGGATTCCCAGGCACCTTTCGCATGAACGCCCAGCCAGACACTTTTGCCTCTTCCCACGCCGCGCGCCCGCTGTTGGCGCCCGAACTGCCCGCCGCGCCCGGCGCCTTGCGTGCCGCCATCACCGCTGCCTGGCTCAAGGACGAAACCGAGCACGTCCGTGAATTGCTGGAGCAGGCGCGCTTGCCGGCCGCCGAGCAGGCCAAGGTGCAGGCGCTGGCCGCCGACCTGGTCACCCGGGTGCGCGCACGTGCCCAGGATCAGGGCGCGATCGAAGCCTTCATGCGCCAATACGATCTGGGCAGCGAAGAAGGCGTGCTGCTGATGTGTGTGGCCGAAGCCTTGCTGCGCATTCCCGACCAGGACACCGCCGACAAGCTGATCCGCGACAAGCTGGGCGAGGCGGACTGGAAAAAACACGTGGGTGGCAGCGATTCGGTGCTGGTCAACGCCTCCACCTGGGGCCTGATGCTCACTGGCAAGCTGGTACAGCTCAACGACCTTACCCGCGCCGATGTGCCGGGCGCCTTCAAGCGGCTGATCGGCCGTGTCGGCGAGCCGGTGATCCGTCTGGCCGTGCGCCAGGCGATGAAGATCATGGGCCACCAGTTCGTCATGGGCCGCACGATCGGTGAGGCATTGGCGCGTTCGCGCAAGGGTGACAACGCCAATTACCGCTATTCGTTCGACATGCTCGGCGAAGGCGCGCTCACCATGAAGGATGCGCAGCGCTATCTGCAGGCGTATCGCGATGCCATCCATGCGATTGGCCGCAGTGGCAGCTTCGTCGGCACCGACGTGTTCGCCGCGCCCAGCATTTCGATCAAGTTGTCCGCGCTGTATCCGCGCTACGAACACGCCAAGCGCGCACGCGTGATGGCCGAGCTGGTTCCCGGCGTGCTGGAGCTGGCGCAACTGGCCAAGTCTTACGGCATCGGCTACACCGTCGATGCCGAAGAGGCCGACCGCCTGGAACTGTCGCTGGACATCATCGAAGCCACGTTCTCCGATCCATCGCTGGATGGTTGGGAGGGCTACGGGCTCGCAGTGCAGGCGTATCAGAAGCGCACGCCCTACACGATCGATTTCCTCGCCGATCTGGCGCGTCGCGTTGGCCGCCGCATTCCGGTGCGCCTGGTCAAGGGTGCGTATTGGGACGCAGAGATCAAGCGTGCGCAGATCGACGGCCACCCCGGGTATCCGGTATTTACCCGCAAGCAGAACACCGACGTGTCCTATCTGGCCTGCGCACGCCGCATGTTCGCGCACAGCGACGCGCTGTACCCGATGTTCGCCACCCACAACGCCCAGACCATCGCTGCGGTGCGCGCGATCTCGGCAGGGAAAACCTACGAACACCAGAAACTGCACGGCATGGGCGATGACCTGTATGCCGAGGTGATTCCGGCCGATCGGCTGGGATTGCCGTGCCGGGTGTATGCACCGGTCGGCTCGCACGAAGACCTGTTGCCGTACCTGGTCCGTCGCTTACTGGAAAACGGCGCCAACTCCAGCTTCGTCAATCGCATCACCGACGAAGACGTCGCCATCGAAGACCTGATCCGCGATCCGGTCGAGGCGGTGTCCTCGTTTGCGTCCATCCCGCACCCCAAGATCCCGCTGCCGGCCGACCTGCTGCGCAGCCAGAACCAGAACAGGAAGAATTCCATGGGCGCCAACCTCGCCAACGATAACGATCTGCGGCAGCTGGCCGACCAACTCACCGCCGCAATCAAGCCTTGGAAGGCCGCGCCGCTGGTGCCGGGTGCCGTGATCACCACGCCAAGCGAGGCCGTGTTCAACCCGGCCGACCGCCGCGAGACAGTCGGTCACTGGCAGCCCGCGGACCCGGCCACCGTGCAGAAGGCATTGGCGTCTGCCGCCGCCGCTCAGCCAGCCTGGAATCGCACGCCCGCCGCCAGCCGCGCCACCATCCTCGAACACGCCGCAGACCTGCTCGAGGCCCGCATGCCGGAGTTCATGGCGATCTGCGTCAAGGAAGCAGGCAAGACCCTGCCGGACGCCGTGGCCGAGGTGCGCGAAGCCGTGGACTTCCTTCGCTATTACGCTGCCCAGGCGCGTGCGCAGTTTGGTGCGCCCGAGCGCCTGCCGGGCCCCACCGGCGAATCCAACGAGCTGCAACTGCATGGCCGCGGCGTGTTCGTCTGCATCAGCCCCTGGAACTTTCCGCTGGCGATCTTCCTGGGCCAGGTGGCTGCGGCGCTGGCGGCAGGCAATACCGTCATCGCCAAGCCGGCCGAGCAGACCAACCTGGTGGGCTTTGCGGCGGTCAAACTGTTGCATGAAGCCGGCGTGCCGGAAGCCGCTGTGCAGTTCCTGCCCGGCGATGGCGCCACGGTCGGCGCCGCGTTGACCAACGATCCCCGCGTTGCCGGCGTCGCCTTCACCGGCTCCACCGACACCGCCCGCATCATCAATCGCACGCTCGCCGCGCGTGACGCCGCGATTGGCGTACTGATCGCCGAGACCGGCGGCCAGAATGCCTTCATCGCCGATTCGTCCTCGCTCCCGGAAACCGTAGTCAAGGACGCCATCTCCAGCGCCTTCATCTCTGCTGGTCAGCGCTGCTCCGCAGCCCGCGTGCTGTTCGTGCAGGAGGACATCGCCGACAAGGTCATGAACATGCTCGCCGGCGCGATGGGCGAGCTGAAAATCGGCGACCCGGCCCTGCTCTCCACCGACGTTGGTCCCGTAATCGACGCCGATGCCCTGAAGATCCTGGAAGAACACGCGAGCCGCATGGACAGCGAAGCACGCCTGATCGGCACGACCACGCTGGACAGCGCCACGGCATATGGCAGCTTCTTTGCTCCACGTGCCTACGAACTGAAGTCCCTGGCGCAGCTGCAGCGTGAGATTTTCGGCCCCGTGCTGCACATCATTCGCTGGAAAGCCGACCAGCTGGATGCGGTCATCGATCAGATCAACGCCACCGGCTATGGCCTCACCCTGGGCGTGCATTCGCGGATCGATGAGACCATCGATCGCATCACCTCGCGCGTGGCCGTAGGCAATGTCTACGTCAATCGCAACCAGATCGGCGCTGTGGTCGGCGTGCAGCCGTTCGGTGGCCAGGGATTGTCAGGCACCGGCCCGAAGGCCGGCGGTCCTCACTACCTGCTGCGCTTTGCCACCGAAAAGGTCGTCACCGTGAACACCACCGCAGCCGGCGGCAATGCTTCGCTGCTGACCTTGGGTGACTGATGCTTGGAGTGCGGCACCTTGGTAGCTCTGCGATTAGTCCGTGGGCGTGGCAAGGCAACGCTCCCGAACGATCCTTGCAGGAAGCCTAGATGTAAAGAAGTACGAGTTCCATGACATCCATAACTACTGGGAAAGCCCCAATTGTTATCGCATCACTAGAGTGCAGAAAGTTCGACTGCACATTTTCGCTCGTCGAATTGAGCGCTTGAAGCAAGAAAACCCCGCAGAAGCGGGGTTTTCTCTTGGCGCAACGGATAGGCCCCGCCGAGCGCGAAACGGCTGTGGACCTACGCGCAGCCGATGCATCAGCACATGATTTAAAATTTAGTGCGGCTTAGCAGTGCACCAAACACCGCGATGCAATGCAATTGGCTACCTACCTGCGGGATCTAAGCAGCTTTCGGAATAGCACTGCATCTAGCGAATCTGCACCATACCAACTAGCCAAGCAGCGTCAATTTGCGCTACTCAACCATCTAGACCGCTGGCTGTTGCATAGGCCGAGCGCGCATTCGGATGACTACATCCATCCAGGCCAGCGCCTCGCTGATCGCCAGTACTGATGCTGGATAACGACTTCATTGGTGGCTAGTAATACGACACCACTTCAATAGGGCTTGTGCGCTTGCTTGCAGTGGTGCCGGACGACTGACCAGCCAATTGGACGCGCAGCCGAAACTTACACACGGTGTCGTCTCTGAGCACTTACACGAGCCCCAACCCACTAACGGTGTATCGCCCCGCGCTGGTCTGAGCCTTTGCTCCACCGCTTACGACATCGCTCTTTAAGAAAAGGCTAGCGGCTACTTCATAGCTATACGTTCCACGGCTCTTCCTTGAGGCAACGCAGCAGAAAGCGGTCATTTCAAGATATGCTCAGACATCGCAGTTGCTAGGCGCACCACTCATCTGTGCAGCAGCGTCAGTAAATGCCTATTACCCCGTGCCGAAGAGGCCAATGTTTCACGCATAGCGCTTACGCATAACGCCAGGCTGAGCAGCAAAGCGGACTAAGAAACGGTCGATCCATGCGGCCTCACCACATGCATTCTGTCGCTGGACGCTGCGCACCAATACCAAGACCAACACCTAAAGCAAACGTGTCCAAGCCGAGTCAGCATTAAAGCGCTAGGACCGAGCGCGTCGCCTACGGCCATCTTCTCGCCCATGGATATGTCTTTGGTCAAATTGCAGGCAAAAAGAAACCCTCAGTCCTGTTGGACTGAGGGTTTCGGGTAAAGCCCCTGGCGATGACCTACTCTCGCATGGCTTGAGCCACACTACCATCGGCGCAGCTGCGTTTCACTTCCGAGTTCGGGATGGGATCGGGTGGTTCCACAGCGCTAATTTCACCAGGGAGACGGTTGGAGCGTCGCCATCCAAGAAACGGATTAAGGCGCCCAGTCTCGCATAGTTAACTTGTGACGTAGCTTGCGTTTGCGGATCTACCAACGTTCGTTGGGACCAAGGCAACTTGAGGTTATATGGTCAAGCCGCACGGATCATTAGTATCAGTTAGCTCAATACATTGCTGTACTTACACACCTGACCTATCAACCACATAGTCTATATGGTTCCTTTAGGGGGCTTGTGCCCCGGGAAGTCTCATCTTGAGGCGCGCTTCCCGCTTAGATGCTTTCAGCGGTTATCGCTTCCGAACATAGCTACCCGGCAATGCCACTGGCGTGACAACCGGAACACCAGAGGTTCGTCCACTCCGGTCCTCTCGTACTAGGAGCAGCCCCTCTCAAACTTCCAACGCCCATGGCAGATAGGGACCGAACTGTCTCACGACGTTCTGAACCCAGCTCGCGTACCACTTTAAATGGCGAACAGCCATACCCTTGGGACCGACTACAGCCCCAGGATGTGATGAGCCGACATCGAGGTGCCAAACACCGCCGTCGATATGAACTCTTGGGCGGTATCAGCCTGTTATCCCCGGAGTACCTTTTATCCGTTGAGCGATGGCCCTTCCATACAGAACCACCGGATCACTAAGACCTACTTTCGTACCTGCTTGATCCGTCGATCTTGCAGTCAAGCACGCTTATGCCTTTGCACACAGTGCGCGATGTCCGACCGCGCTGAGCGTACCTTCGTGCTCCTCCGTTACTCTTTAGGAGGAGACCGCCCCAGTCAAACTACCCACCATACACGGTCCCTGATCCGGATAACGGATCTAGGTTAGAACGTCAAGCACGACAGGGTGGTATTTCAAGGTTGGCTCCACTGCAGCTAGCGCCACAGTTTCATAGCCTCCCACCTATCCTACACAGACGAACTCAACGTTCAGTGTAAAGCTATAGTAAAGGTTCACGGGGTCTTTCCGTCTTGCCACGGGAACGCTGCATCTTCACAGCGATTTCAATTTCACTGAGTCTCGGGTGGAGACAGCGCCGCTGTCGTTACGCCATTCGTGCAGGTCGGAACTTACCCGACAAGGAATTTCGCTACCTTAGGACCGTTATAGTTACGGCCGCCGTTTACTGGGGCTTCGATCAAGAGCTTCGCCTTGCGGCTGACCCCATCAATTAACCTTCCAGCACCGGGCAGGCGTCACACCCTATACGTCCACTTTCGTGTTTGCAGAGTGCTGTGTTTTTGATAAACAGTCGCAGCGGCCTGGTTTCTGCGACCCTCTTCAGCTATAGCTCGCATGAGCCACCAAAAAGGGTGCACCTTCTCCCGAAGTTACGGTGCCATGTTGCCTAGTTCCTTCACCCGAGTTCTCTCAAGCGCCTGAGAATTCTCATCCTACCCACCTGTGTCGGTTTACGGTACGGTCTTCGTGAGCTGAAGCTTAGGAGCTTTTCCTGGAAGCGTGGTATCAGTGACTTCGCCATAAAGGCTCGTCTCGGTGCTCGGTCTTAAAGGATCCCGGATTTGCCAAAGATCCAAACCTACCGCCTTTCCCCGGGACAACCAACGCCCGGTACACCTAACCTTCTCCGTCCCTCCATCGCACTCACGCGAGGTGCAGGAATATTAACCTGCTTCCCATCGACTACGGCTTTCGCCCTCGCCTTAGGGACCGACTAACCCTGCGTCGATTAACGTTGCGCAAGGAAACCTTGGGCTTTCGGCGTGCGGGCTTTTCACCCGCATTATCGTTACTCATGTCAGCATTCGCACTTCCGATACCTCCAGCAGACTTCTCAATCCACCTTCGCAGGCTTACGGAACGCTCCTCTACCGCGCATAAAACCGAAGTTTTACGCACCCCAAGCTTCGGTTCACTGCTTAGCCCCGTTAAATCTTCCGCGCAGACCGACTCGACCAGTGAGCTATTACGCTTTCTTTAAAGGGTGGCTGCTTCTAAGCCAACCTCCTGGCTGTCTATGCCTTTCCACATCGTTTTCCACTTAGCAGTGAATTTGGGACCTTAGCTGTGGGTCTGGGTTGTTTCCCTTTTCACGACGGACGTTAGCACCCGCCGTGTGTCTCCCGGATAGTACTTACTGGTATTCGGAGTTTGCAATGGTTTGGTAAGTCGCGATGACCCCCTAGCCATAACAGTGCTCTACCCCCAGTAGTATTCGTCCGAGGCGCTACCTAAATAGCTTTCGAGGAGAACCAGCTATCTCCGGGTTCGATTAGCTTTTCACTCCTAATCACAGCTCATCCCCGTCTTTTGCAACAGACGTGGGTTCGGGCCTCCAGTACCTGTTACGGCACCTTCACCCTGGCCATGACTAGATCACCCGGTTTCGGGTCTACTGCCCGCGACTATGCGCCCTTATCAGACTCGGTTTCCCTTCGCCTCCCCTATACGGTTAAGCTTGCCACGAACAGTAAGTCGCTGACCCATTATACAAAAGGTACGCAGTCACTCTTGCGAGCTCCTACTGCTTGTACGCACACGGTTTCAGGATCTATTTCACTCCCCTCTCCGGGGTTCTTTTCGCCTTTCCCTCACGGTACTGGTTCACTATCGGTCGGTCAGGAGTATTTAGCCTTGGAGGATGGTCCCCCCATATTCAGACAGGGTTTCACGTGCCCCGCCCTACTCGTCTTCACTGGAGTGGCCCTTTTAAATACAGGGCTATCACCTTCTATGGCCAATCTTTCCAGATTGTTTTTCTAAAGCCATTCCAGCTTAAGGGCTGTTCCCCGTTCGCTCGTCACTACTCAGGGAATCTCGGTTGATTTCTTTTCCTCCGGTTACTTAGATATTTCAGTTCACCGGGTTCGCTTCAAGCAGCTATGAATTCACTGCAAGATACTGCCGAAGCAGTGGGTTTCCCCATTCGGATATTGCCGGATCAAAGCTTGTTGCCAGCTCCCCGACACTTTTCGCAGGCTACCACGTCCTTCATCGCCTCTGACCGCCTAGGCATCCACCGTGTGCGCTTATTCGCTTGACCATATAACCCCAAGTTGCCTCGGAGTTACATGCCGTGTTGTGTGGGGTACAAAGCCACCAACGCGAACATACGACTCAATTATTTAGGGACTCGAAGTCCCCGCCTTAGCCTCAACGACACGTTTAGATAGATATCTCAAACGCTCGCTACGTCACAAGTTATAAAAGAACATGTCTCAGCCTCAACGCTGATCCATATAAATTCTTAAGTGTGCACTACATTCAGAGTGGTGGGTCTGGGTAGACTCGAACTACCGACCTCACCCTTATCAGGGGTGCGCTCTAACCACCTGAGCTACAGACCCGAAGTCTTTTCACTCAATATGGTGGAGCCTGTCGGGATCGAACCGACGACCCCCTGCTTGCAAAGCAGGTGCTCTCCCAGCTGAGCTAAGGCCCCAAAAGGGACTTCGCATACCGACCTGTGCCGGTATGAATCTCTGAATGCAGGTAATTTGTGAGGACGCCCGACAGGACGAATGACGTCATGCTCAAAAGGAGGTGATCCAGCCGCACCTTCCGATACGGCTACCTTGTTACGACTTCACCCCAGTCATCGGCCACACCGTGGCAAGCGCCCTCCCGAAGGTTAAGCTACCTGCTTCTGGTGCAACAAACTCCCATGGTGTGACGGGCGGTGTGTACAAGGCCCGGGAACGTATTCACCGCAGCAATGCTGATCTGCGATTACTAGCGATTCCGACTTCATGGAGTCGAGTTGCAGACTCCAATCCGGACTGAGATAGGGTTTCTGGGATTGGCTTACCCTCGCGGGTTTGCAGCCCTCTGTCCCTACCATTGTAGTACGTGTGTAGCCCTGGTCGTAAGGGCCATGATGACTTGACGTCATCCCCACCTTCCTCCGGTTTGTCACCGGCGGTCTCCTTAGAGTTCCCACCATTACGTGCTGGCAACTAAGGACAAGGGTTGCGCTCGTTGCGGGACTTAACCCAACATCTCACGACACGAACTGACGACAGCCATGCAGCACCTGTCTCACGGTTCCCGAAGGCACCAATCCATCTCTGGAAAGTTCCGTGGATGTCAAGACCAGGTAAGGTTCTTCGCGTTGCATCGAATTAAACCACATACTCCACCGCTTGTGCGGGCCCCCGTCAATTCCTTTGAGTTTCAGTCTTGCGACCGTACTCCCCAGGCGGCGAACTTAACGCGTTAGCTTCGATACTGCGTGCCAAATTGCACCCAACATCCAGTTCGCATCGTTTAGGGCGTGGACTACCAGGGTATCTAATCCTGTTTGCTCCCCACGCTTTCGTGCCTCAGTGTCAGTGTTGGTCCAGGTAGCCGCCTTCGCCACGGATGTTCCTCCCGATCTCTACGCATTTCACTGCTACACCGGGAATTCCGCTACCCTCTACCACACTCTAGTGACCCAGTATCCACTGCAATTCCCAGGTTGAGCCCAGGGCTTTCACAACAGACTTAAACCACCACCTACGCACGCTTTACGCCCAGTAATTCCGAGTAACGCTTGCACCCTTCGTATTACCGCGGCTGCTGGCACGAAGTTAGCCGGTGCTTATTCTTTGGGTACCGTCAGAACAATCGGGTATTAACCGAATGCTTTTCTTTCCCAACAAAAGGGCTTTACAACCCGAAGGCCTTCTTCACCCACGCGGCATGGCTGGATCAGGCTTGCGCCCATTGTCCAATATTCCCCACTGCTGCCTCCCGTAGGAGTCTGGACCGTGTCTCAGTTCCAGTGTGGCTGATCATCCTCTCAGACCAGCTACGGATCGTCGCCTTGGTGGGCCTTTACCCCGCCAACTAGCTAATCCGACATCGGCTCATTCAATCGCGCGAAGCCCGAAGGTCCTCCGCTTTCACCCGTAGGTCGTATGCGGTATTAGCGTAAGTTTCCCTACGTTATCCCCCACGAAAGAGTAGATTCCGATGTATTCCTCACCCGTCCGCCACTCGCCACCCATAAGAGCAAGCTCTTACTGTGCTGCCGTTCGACTTGCATGTGTTAGGCCTGCCGCCAGCGTTCACTCTGAGCCAGGATCAAACTCTTCACTTAAAATTACATGTCCGAAGACAAATACTTTAGCTGCAGAAGTTCAACCACTGACAACTTATCGCTTGCAAAGCAATTAATATGTTGCTTTTTGATTAAACGTCTGCAAGATGGACAATCATCCTTCCTGCAGGCGTCCGCACAAATTACCTGCGCACACTGTCAAAGAACATTGGGAAGTGGCCTCAGCGCCGTTCCCGTCAGCTTCGTCGTTTCCGTCGAAGCGAGCCGCCCATTATAGCGGGCTTTTTCTTGCCGTCAACACCTTGTTTCCGAGGTGGTTGACGCTGCTTCGTTTCGACCCGTAGGTTTTCTGCGAAGCGAGCCGGCCATATTAGCAGGCTTTTCATCCTCGTCAACCCCTCGTGAAGAGGAAGTTGCCGTCGCTGCACCTCAATCCGCCGTAGCGTCTTTCCGTGTAGCGAGCCGCCCATCATAGCCGGCTTTTCTGTTTCGTCAACACCCTAATTTCAGGCTGTTTTCGAGCCCTTTGCGCTGGTTCCGCGTCTGCGGGGCCGTTGCGTCGGGGGAGGAGAATTATGGGCCGGTCAAACGCATTTGGGAAGGGGTTTGTGAAAAAAATTTCACTGATCCTTGCCGCGAGCTTGGAAGCGTGCGCGGGCGCACGTTGCTAGCCGCCTGACGCACGTTTCCTATCTATAGAGACTGCCGATTTGATCAATTAGCTCATCAAACGCTGAGGCGCTGACGACGCTCTATATAGATAGCCGCGAGCGGCACAGATCAGTTGCCTGCATCATCCCTGTTCGACCCAGGCAACTCAGCTGGTTACCAAAGCAACGCGGGCAAAGTTGCGCTTGCCCACCTGGATGACGCCCTCAAAGCCGGGGCCGAACTGGCGAGCGAGGTCGTCGACCACTTCGCCGTCGATCTTGACTGCCCGCTCCTTGAGCTTGCGGGTGGCTTCGGAGTTGCTGGGTGTCAGCCCGGCCGCAGTGAGCAAACTAGCGATCCGCAGGCCTTCTGCGGGAACGCTGACCTGCTGGAGCGGCAACACGCTGGTGTCGCCCTGCCCGGTCACTACGGCATGCCAGCCGGCGATGGCCTGCTCGGCAGTGGCTGCATCGTGGAACCGGGTCGCCAGCTCGCGCGCTAGGCGCAGTTTGACGTCGCGCGGATGCAGGTTGCCGGCGGCGACATCTTCTTTAAGACGGGCAGCCTCGGCAACGCTGATGTCGAAGGAGAGCAAGTCGATCCAGCGCCAGGTCAGCGTATCGCCGATCTTCATGGTCTTGGTGACGATGTCGATGGCCGGTTCGTTGATGCCGATGTAGTTGCCCAGGGATTTGGACATCTTGGCGACGCCGTCCAGCCCTTCCAGCAGTGGCATGGTCAGCACGACCTGCGGCGCCTGACCGTAGTGCTCCTGCAGACCGCGCCCCATCAGCAGGTTGAATGTCTGGTCGGTGCCGCCGAGCTCGACGTCCGCCTTGAGGGCCACCGAGTCATAGCCCTGCACCAGCGGATACAGGAATTCGTGGATGGCGATCGGTTGCTGGCCGGCAAAGCGCTTGGCGAAGTCGTCACGCTCGAGCATGCGCGCCACGGTGTGCTGGGCGGACAGCTTGATCATGTCCGCGGCGCTCATCTGGCCGAACCATTCGGAGTTGAAGCGCACCTCGGTCCGCGTGCGATCCAGGATCTTGAAAACCTGCTCTTCGTAGGTCCGTGCATTGGCGAGCACGTCCTCACGGCTGAGCGGCTTGCGGGTGACGTTCTTGCCGCTCGGGTCGCCGATCATTCCGGTGAAGTCGCCGATCAGGAAAATCACCTGGTGCCCCAGCTCCTGGAACTGGCGCATCTTGTTGAGCAACACGGTGTGGCCGAGGTGCAGATCCGGCGCGGTGGGATCAAAGCCAGCCTTCACCCGCAACGGCACACCGGAGGTCAGGCGCGCTTCGAGCTGCTCAAGCTTGAGGATCTCCTCGGCACCGCGGCCAATGAGCGCAAGGGATTCATCGATAGTGGCCAACCACAGACTCCAGCGGCGTTCGCCGTCAACAACATGAATTAAGTTCAACGCAGGTTAATACCGCGCCAAGTAAAAATAATGAACAGGCTCAATGGTTTGACGCGCTGTTGATCGCTGTCTATGGTACCGGCGTTTGGGCTCGCACTTCGAGCCGTCCCGGAGACTTCCAACGATGCAGAACTCAGAGCAGGGCCGTGCACGCAAGCGGCGCTTCCAAGAACGCCTCCACGTCCTCCACGACACTGCACTGCATCGCAAGCTCAAGGAACACCTGCCGGCGGCGTTCAATGACCGCTGGACGCGGCGCCACTGGATCCATGCCAGCCTGTTCGCGACGATCGGCGCGATGGTGGCGACGATCGTGCCGGGCTTTTCCAATGCCATCGATGCGCCGCTTTCCAGCCATGCCACCTTGGCACTGCCGCTGCCGCCGCTGGTACCCAGCCGCAAGGCACTGGGGCCGGGCACGGACTGGGAAATCCTCAAGGTCAAGTCCGGGCAGACGCTGAGCACCCTGTTCGGGGAGTTGGGCATCCCGACGACCGTGATGTACCAGGTGCTGGCGCATCCGGGGACCAAGGAGGCGCTGACCAAGCTGCGCCCCGGCACGGAAATCGCCTTCGACATGCCCACCCCCGGTGAGTTGCGGGCGCTGCGCTTCGATCGCGACGACAGTCACCGGGTGGAGCTGCGCCTGCTGGGCGACAGCGTGCGCGAGAACGTCACCGAGCGGGCGACCAGCACCCGCACGGTGGTGGCCAGCGGCGAGATCACCAGCTCGCTGTATGCCTCGGCCAGCAAATCCGGGCTCTCCCCGGCGGCGGTCGCGGTGATGACCGACGATATCTTCAAGTACGACATCGACTTCGATAAGGATCTGCAGCCTGGCGACCGCTTCAGCGTGGTGATGGACGAGACCTGGCGCGAAGGCGAGCGGATCAGCACCGGCGACATCCTGGCGGCCACCTTCACCACCGGCGGCAAGACCTATACCGGCTTCCGCTTCGAGCGCGCGGGCAAGCCGGCGGAATATTTCGACATCACCGGGCGCCCGCTGAAGAAGAGCTTCATCCGCATGCCGGTGGCCTATAGCCGGATCAGCTCGACCTTTGGCGCACGCAAGCACCCGGTACTGGGCACGATGCGCATGCACAAGGGCGTGGACTACGCGGCCGCTTCCGGTACGCCGATCATGGCGGCGGGCGATGCACGGGTGGTGTTCGTGGGCACCCAGCGCGGCTACGGCAACGTGGTGATCCTGGACCACGGCAAGAACTACAGCACGCTGTACGGCCATATGTCGCGGTTTGGCAAGGTCAAGGCCGGCCAGCGCATCAACCAGGGTACGGTGATCGGGTATGTCGGCATGACCGGCTTGGCGACCGGGCCGCATCTGCATTATGAATTCCGCGTTGGCGGGCAGCAGCGCAACCCGATGTCGGTGACGATGCCGCCACCGGAGCCGCTGCAGGGCGCGGAGCTCGCAGCCTTCCGCGCGCAGACCGCGCCGGCGATGGCACGTATCGAAGGCATGGAAAAACTGATCTACGCCGACGCCGGCAAGTCTGCCAAGGGCAAGCCGCGCGGCTGAGGGCGGCCAGCCCTGGTGGCCGATTGATCAGCGCTTGCGGCGCGCTTTAGCTCCCGCGAGCGCGGTTGCCCAGCCGCAGACGCTGGTGCACGGCGGCCAGCACCTGACCGCCAGGCGCAAACCACCGCGCTTCGACCAACGCTTGGTTGACGGCCCTGCCTGGGCTGCACAAGCTGCGTGACCGCTCCGCATCTGGCTCCGGCATGTCTGCTCCGACACACACGCACTCCCCGCTCTATCTCGGCTTGATGTCAGGCACCAGTGCTGACGGCATCGATGCGGCGTTGGTGCGCTTCGACGACGCCAGCCACCGCCGCTGCGAACTGGTCGCTGGCATCACGGTGGGCTGGGAACCACAGTTGCGCGAAGCGTTGGTCGCGCTCGGCCAGGGCGCCGAGCAGATGGCGATCGACCGCTTGGGCCGTCTGGACGCGCAGGTCGGGCTGGCCTTTGCAGACGCGGCCAATCAGCTGATTGCCGAGGCCGGCGTGGCGCGCGAGCAGATCCGCGCGATTGGCTCGCACGGGCAGACCATCCGCCACCGGCCGCAGGCCGACCCGGCCTTTACCTGGCAGATCGGCGACGCGAGCCGGATCGCCGAACACACCGGCATTACCACGGCGGCCGATTTCCGCCGGCGCGATGTGGCGGCTGGCGGCCAGGGTGCGCCGCTGATGCCGGCCTTCCACCTGGCGATGCTGGGTGCCAGCGACGAAGACCGTGCGGTGCTCAACCTGGGCGGCATCGGCAACCTGACGCTGATCCCGCGCGACGGCGCGGTGCTGGGCTTTGACACCGGCCCGGCCAATGCCTTGCTCGATAGCTGGTGCCAGCAGCACCGAGGCACGCCGTTCGACGCCGACGGCGCGTTTGCAGCCAGCGGCAAGGTCGATGCGGCGTTGCTACAGGCGCTGTTGGCCGACCCGTGGTTCGCACTGCCGCCACCCAAGAGCACCGGCCGTGAGCAATTTCACCTGGCGTGGGCACGGCAAGCCATGAGCACTGCGACGCTGCGCCCGGCCGATGTGCAGGCCACCTTGCTGGAATTGACGGCGGCCACGGTGGCCGATGCGTTGCTGCGCCACCAGCCGACAACGCGCCGCGTGCTGGTCTGCGGCGGCGGCGTGCGCAACCCGGTGCTACTGGCGCGGCTGGGCGCGCGCCTGCCCGGCGTGGTGGTGGAGTCCAGCGCGCGCCATGGGCTGGATCCGGATTACCTGGAGGCGATGGGCTTTGCCTGGCTCGCCGCCGAGCTCCTGGCCGGACGGCCGGCCAATCTGCCATCGGTGACTGGTGCGGCGGGGCCGCGGCTGCTGGGAGCGATTTATCCGGCCTGAGGGCCGTGCAGCCGGAAGTGGCGTCGTGAGCCGGTGCAGCTGGGCGCGATACCGGTCTACTCGTCGAACACCTAGCTGGATAGCTATGGCGCGACAGCACTAGCCGCAGATTGAAGATATGCAGTCGCACCGCTTGCTGCTGATGCAGATGCGAGCAAGCAGCAATCTGGTCGGCGCGCCTGGACTGTGTCCCCGCACTCAGCGCTCGCAGAAAAAAGCGTAGTTAAAGCAGCGTCCGCCTACTGTCAGGGGGTGTTGCCCGCCGGCAGCGCCTTGAGCGCGGCAATGGCTTCGGCCAGCGCATCGACTTCCGGGTGTTGCAGGCCGCCGGTGACTTCGTACTCGCTGGCGAACAGGCCTTGTTCGAGCAGATGCATCACCGTCTGGTGCTGGGTCCAGCCCCGTGCAACGGAAATGCGGCGGATCCGATCCACCAGCACCGGATCGATATCACGCAACACCAGATCGGTCATGCCCTTCCTCGTGCGATGCCCTGCCCCGCCGGCATCATCGGCAACCTTGGCAGCGGTTTCAATCCGGCCGCCGGTCATGGGTCTGCAAGCGCGGCCATAACCAGGCGAGCAGCGCCAGGGTGGGCACGACGGTCAGCGCGCTCAGGATGAAGAAGGTGCTGTAGGAGGTGGCCTCCACCAGAAAGCCGGAGACACCGCCGGCGAACTTGCCCGGCAGGTTAGCCAGCGAGACCAGCAATGCGTATTGGGTGGCCGTGAAATTGCGATTGGTCAGCGACGACATGAAGGCCACCAGCACGGTGCCAGCAAATCCCTGGAACAGGTTGTCGGCGCTGAGCGCGGCATAGAACGCCCACAGCTTGCCTGGGTTCTGCGCCATCAGCAGAAAGGCCAGGTTGGACAGCGCCACTCCCAGCGCGGCAACCAGCAGCATGCGCCGGAAACCGAATGCCGCCACCGCCGCACCGCCGGCGAACGCGCCAACAATGCCCATCCAGACACCGAACAACTTGGACACGGTGGCGATGTCGGCCTTGGTGTAGCCCGAATCCAGATAGAACGGCCCTGCCATCACGCCGATCACCTGGTCGGGAAATTTGAACAGGCCCACAAACGCCAGCAACATCAGGCCCAGCGCCAGCCCATTGCCCGAGAAAAAGCTGGAGATGGGCTGCCAGAATGCGCCCACCACATCGATGCGGCGCACCACCGTGAGCTCTGGCCGCTCCGGTTCGCGACACACCAAAGTGGTGATGATGGGCAACAGCATCAGCCCCGCCATGGCCAGATACGCCCAGGTCCAGTTGAGGTATTCGGCCATGTACAGTGCGCCGGCGCCGCCAAGGATCAGCCCGATGCGGTAGCCCAGCGTGTAGGTTGCCGCCAGCGCCGCCTGCGCGGTATCAGGTGCGATTTCGATGCGGTAGGCATCCACCACCGAGTCCTGGGTGGCGCCCCAGAACGAGGCAAACAGGACCCACGCGACCAGGCCGGTGACGCTCATGTCCGGGCGCGAGAACGCCAGCGCGAACAAGCCGATGCTGACGCCCACTTGCGAGACCAGCAGCCACGAGCGGCGGCGGCCCAGGAACGCCGTGATCGGAAACGCATAGCGGTCGAGCAGCGGCGCCCACAGAAACTTCAACAGGTAGAAGAAGCTGGCCAGACTGATCAGGCCAATGCTGCCCAGATCCAGGCCCACATCACGCAGGCGCGTGGATAGCGTTTGCGAGGCGATCAGCAGAAACGGCAGCCCGCTGCCGAACCCGAGCAGCGCCATGGTGGCCGCCGACGGGGTTGCGAAGGCGCGCTGGATGCCGCTCAGGCCTTTGTAGGTGGATGCGGGCGGGGTCATAACGGCGTCCGGTGGAAGTGATGGGAAGCGCGACGGCCGCCATTGTCGCCGCTCACCGCATGGACCGGACTGCCGAAGACAAACCTTCGCCTCGAATGGAACGCGCGGCCGCCGCCTTCACCGCGCTGCTGCAACTGGGACGGCATGCGGCTTATCCGCCCCGCCTTCTGGGAGCCGCCGTCCGGGCGATCCACCGCAGCCCGGCGATGCCGCTGCTGCGGTAACCGCCGCGCAAGGCGGCACCACGCCATGGCTGCCACTGGCTCACGGCGCGTAGTCCACGATGTACGGCGCATGGTCGGAAAAGCGCTGCTCGCGGTAGATGGAACAGGCCTGCACCTTGTCGCGCAGCCCGGGGGTGACCAGTTGGTAATCGATGCGCCATCCCACGTTGTTGGCGCGGGCAGCGCCGCGGTTGCTCCACCAGGTGTAGTCCTCACCCTGCGGATGCAGCACGCGGTAGCTGTCCACCCAGCCGCGCCCATTGGTGGCGTCGGCCTCGTCCAGCAGGTCGGCGCACAGGCCGTTGAGCCAGTCGCGCTCGGGCGGCAGGCAGCCGGAGTTCTTCTGGTTGGACTTCCAGTTCTTGATGTCCAGCGCCGAGCGCACGATATTCCAGTCGCCGCACAGCACGTACTGCCGACCGCTGGCCAGCCATTCGCTCAGGATCGGGCGCAGCCATTCCATGACCTGGAACTTGTAGCCCTGCCGCAACTCGCCCGAGGAGCCGGACGGGATATAGAACGACACCACGCTGAGGTTGCCGAAGCGGGCCTCGATGTAGCGGCCTTCTTCGTCGAACTCCGGCCAACCGAGCGCGGTGCGCACCTCGTCGGGTTCACGCTTGGCGTAGATCGCCACGCCGCTGTAGCCCTTCTTGGTGCTGGCATCGCGAAACCAGGCCTTGTAGCCGGCAGGCAGGAATTCCGGCCCGGCCAGCTGATGTTCCTGCGCCTTGGTCTCCTGGATGCACAGCACATCCGCGTCCTGGGTGGCGAACCACTCGAAGAACCCCTTGCTGGCGGCCGACCGCAGGCCATTGGCGTTGAAACTGATGATGCGCATAAGAGCTGGGAATGGGGAGTCGGGAATGGGGAATCGTAAAGCCTACCCCAGCGCCGCCAGGAAGGCTGCCGCGCTGCGATGCGTTTACCATTCCCGACTCCCTATTGCCCATTCCCGTCCAATGACCGATCACCGCACCCGTTTCCTGCAGCTGGCCCTGGATGCCGATGCCTTGCGCTTTGGCGAGTTCACGCTCAAGTCCGGCCGGCTCAGCCCGTATTTCTTCAATGCGGGGCGCTTCGATTCGGGCGCAAAGACCGCGCAGCTGGCGCAGTGCTACGCCGATGCGATCGATGCGGCGGGGGTGGAGTTCGACCTGCTGTTCGGGCCGGCCTACAAGGGTATTCCGCTGGCGACGGCGTTGGCCTGCGCCTATGCCGGGCGGGGCCGCGACCTGCCGCTGGCGTTCAACCGCAAGGAAGCCAAGGACCATGGCGAAGGCGGCACGCTGATCGGGGCGCCGCTGCAGGGCCGCAAGGTGTTGATCGTCGATGACGTGATCACCGCCGGCACCGCGATCCGCGAGGCGTTGGGCATCATCCGCGCCGCTGGCGGCACGCCGTCGGGCATCGTGGTGGCGTTGGACCGGCAGGAAATCGCCTCCGAGCAGGACCGCCGTTCGGCTGCGCAGGCGGTGGCGGCCGAGGCCGGCATTCCGGTGATCGCGGTGGCCAACCTCGCCGACCTGCTTGCATTCGCGGCAGGAAACGCCGACCTTGTGGGCTTCCGGGAACCGCTGCTGGCCTATCGTGGCCGCTACGGAACCGACACCACAGGCTGATAGCAGGCGACAGGGGGCTGCGCTGATGCCGATACACACACGTTTGGCGTTACTTGCCGCCGTTGCGGTCGCCGTGGTGGCCGCACCCGGCGTTGCGCAGGACAAGCCGGCCGCAAAGAAACTCTATTGCTGGAACCAGAACGGCGCCCGGGTCTGTAGCGATACGCTGCCGCCGGAGGCGGTGAACCAGGCGCGCGACGAATTCAACGTCAAGAGCGGCATGCGCAGCGCCGAGGTGCAGCGCGCGATGAGCAGCGACGAGCGCGCCGCCGCTGCTGCCAGCGAGCAACAACGCCAGGCCGACCTGGCCGCCGAACAGATGCGCAAGCGCACCGACCAGGCAATGCTGATGTCGTACCAGAGCGAGGACGACCTGCGCCGGGTGTTCAATGAGCGCATCGCCATTGTCGACAACAACATCCACACCGCGCGCTTCAACGTGACCAGCCTGCGCGAAGGCCTGGCCAGCATGCTGCGTGCCGCCGGTGACCGCGAGCTGGCCGGCCAGGCGGTGGCCGACAAGCTGGCCGGCGACATCCAGCAACGCCATCGCGAGCTGATGGCGCAGTTGCGCCTGCAGGGCAGTTTCGAGCAGCAGCGCACCGCGCTGGACGGCGAAATCACCGACATCCTGCAGCGCTACCGAGCCATGAAGGGCGCGCAGGACACCGCCACGCCGGCAGGCTGAGCCAGCCGGACGCCGCCCGCAGGGGTGACGCAGCGCCGTCGGGGCGCATTTCCCGATCCGGCGCCCAGCCCGCATAATGGCCGGTCTTACTCCTTGCCCACGAGGCTCTCCCGCATGGCCCGGATCATCGCCATTGCCAACCAGAAAGGCGGCGTCGGCAAGACCACGACCGCGGTCAATCTGGCGGCCGGCCTGGCGCGCGCGCCCAAGCGTGTGTTGCTGGTGGATCTGGACTCGCAGGGCAACGCCACGATGGGCAGCGGCATCGACAAGCGCGAGGTCGCCGCCTCCACCTGCGACCTGCTGCTGGGCGAAAACACCGCCGCCGAGATCCGGGTCACCGCGCCGGAAGGCTTCGACCTGCTGCCGGGCAACATCGACCTGACCGCCGCCGAGATCCAGCTGATGGACCAGGGCGAGCGCGAACAGCGGCTCAAGCGCGCGTTGGCACCGATCCGCGACGAATACGACTTCATCCTGATCGACTGCCCGCCGGCGTTGTCGCTGCTGACGCTCAATGCGCTGACCGCGGCCGATTCGATCATCGTGCCGATGCAGTGCGAGTACTACGCGCTGGAGGGGCTGACCGCGCTGCTGGAAACCATCGAAGCGCTGCGTGCCAACCTCAATCCGGCGCTGGAGATCGAAGGCGTGCTGCGCACGATGTTCGACATCCGCAACAACCTGGCCAATGCGGTGTCGGCGGAGCTGACCGAGCATTTTGGCGACAAGGTGTTCCGCACCATCGTGCCGCGCAACGTGCGCCTGGCGGAGGCGCCCAGTCATGGGCAGAGCATCGTGGGCTATGACCGCACCTCGCGCGGCGGGGTGGCCTACCTGGGCCTGGCCGGCGAGATCGTGCGCCGCCAGAACGACCGCAACAAGGCCGTCCGGCCCATGGAGACCGTCTGATGAGCAAGCCGACCCCTGCCAAGAAGCGTGGTCTGGGCCGCGGCCTGGAAGCGCTGTTGGGACCGAAGGGTGCGGCAGCCGCAGCGGCACCGGCCGGCGCCGACGAAAGCGCCCTGCAGCCCGGCGACACCTTGCGCCAGTTGCCGGTCACCCAGCTGCAGCCGGGCAAGTACCAGCCGCGCCGGGAGATGGACGAGGTCAAGCTGGCCGAGCTGGCGGAGTCGATCAAGGCGCAGGGCGTGATCCAGCCGATCGTGGCGCGCGAACTGGCGCCGGGGCAGTTCGAGATCGTCGCCGGCGAACGCCGTTGGCGCGCCTCGCAGCTGGCCGGGCTGACCGAGGTGCCGGTGGTGGTGCGCGAGCTCGACGACCGCACCGTCATCGCGATGGCGCTGATCGAAAACATCCAGCGCGAAGACCTCAACCCGCTGGAAGAAGCCCAGGCGCTGCAACGGTTGATCGACGAGTTCTCGTTGACCCACGCCGAAGCCGCCGAAGCGGTGGGCCGTTCGCGCGCGTCGGTATCCAACCTGCTGCGCCTGCTGGAATTGCCGGTGGCCATCCGCGTGCTGCTGGAAACCCGCCGCCTGGAAATGGGTCACGCGCGTGCGTTGCTCACCCTGGCGCCGGAACTGGCCAGCAAGCTGGCACAGGAAGCGGCCGACCAGGGCTGGTCGGTGCGCGAGGTGGAACACCGCGCGCAGCAGTTCGCCGCCGGCAAGGTGCCCGGATCGCTGCGCAAGGGCAAATCGGCCGCGGTTGCGCCGCAGGCCGATATCGCCTCGCTGGAAACCGAACTGTCCGAGTCGCTGGGCACCAAGGTGGTGTTCAACCACGGCCGCGGCGGCAAGGGCAAGCTGGTGATTCATTACACCGATCTGGATACCCTGGACGGCGTGCTGGAACGCTTGCGCGCCCGCACGGGGTGATGCGGCCAGCGCAGGAGGATCAGCGATGCATCCCGCCAAAGTGGACCGCGCGCATCTGCTGCGCCTGACCGACCTGCCGAATGTGGGGCCGGCCTGCGAAAAGGACCTGCAGCAGATCGGCATCCGCATGCCGGCGCAGCTGCACGGCCGCGATGCCTACGATATGTACGCCCAGCTCTGCCTGCGCACCGGCGTCACCCATGACCCGTGCGTGATCGATGTCTTCCTGTCGCTGGTGCGCTTCATGCAGGGCGAGCCGGCACGCAATTGGTGGGATTTCAGCGCCGAGCGCAAGGCAACCCTGGCGGCCGAGCGCACGGGTACGCAGGCAACCGCGCCGCCGCCGGGGCGCCGTGTCGCCAACACCCGCACCGGCGCCAGCAGCGACGGCAAACACCGCCCATGAGCCACGCCGACGAGACGATCAGCCCGTCCGGCAGCCCGATCCTGCATCACGCGCAGGCCAACGGCTTCGAGCCGGCACGCGGCGAAGCATGCCTCGCGCAGATCAGCGCGCATATCGAGCAGCACCTGGGTCCGATTGCGAGTGTGTTCCACGAAATCCTCTCCGATACCGTGCATCTGGATGTGCACATCGTGCCGCCCAATGCGCACTCGCCGCATCTGCGCCTGGTCACCTCGGGCATGAGCGATCTGCCGATGACGCTGCCCGACGGGGTGGAGGCGCCGCGTTACATGGAGCTGATGCTGAGCCTGCCGGGCGATTGGCCGGTCGACCAGCGCGACTTCGACGACGAGCGCCACTACTGGCCCATCCGCCTGCTCAAGAACCTGGCGCGGCTGCCGCACAAGTTCGACACCTGGCTCGGTTTCGGCCATACCGTTCCCAATGGCAACCCGGCCGAGCCGTATGCGCCGGGTGTCGCTTTCGACGGCGCGATCGTGCTGCCGCCGGTGAGCACGCCGCAAGCATTTGCCCAGCTGCGCATCGATGCCGACAAGACCATCGCCTTCATGACGGTGGTGCCGTTGTATCCGGAAGAGATGGCGTTGAAGCTGAGCCACGGCAGCGATGCACTGCTGGATCGCCTCGATGCCGGCAACATTCGGGACGACATCGACCTGCGCCGCCGCAACGTGGCGAAGAAGCGCTTTTTCGGTCTGTTCTGAGCGCTGTTGTCTCCTTCCCTTTGACGTTTTCAGGACCATTGCCATGACCATTCTCGTCACCGGCGCCGCCGGTTTCATCGGTGCCTACACCTGCCGCGCACTGGCTGCGCGCGGCGAGAACGTGGTGGGCCTGGACAACTACAACAGCTACTACGACCCGCAGCTCAAGCACGACCGCGTGGCCGCGCTGTGCCCGCAAATCGACATCCGCATGCTGGATCTCACCGACCGCGAAGGCCTGGCCGCGCTGTTCGACGAGATCCAGCCCACCCGCGTGGTCCACCTGGCCGCCCAGGCCGGCGTGCGCTATTCGCTGGAAAACCCGCATGCCTATGTCGACAGCAACCTGGTCGGCTTCGTCAACGTGCTCGAGCTGTGCCGCCACCGCGGGGTGCAGCACCTGGTGTATGCCTCGAGCAGCTCGGTGTACGGCGATTCGGCCACCCCGCCGTTCTCCGAAGACCAGCGCGTGGACCAGCCACGCTCGCTGTATGCCGCGACCAAGGCGGCCAACGAGTTGATGGGCTACACCTATGCGCAGCTGTACGGCCTGCGCGCCACCGGGCTGCGCTTTTTCACCGTGTACGGGCCATGGGGCCGGCCGGACATGGCGCCGCTGATCTTCAGCCGCGCGGTGTTGGCCGGGCGCCCGATCGAGGTGTTCAACCACGGCAAGATGCAGCGCGACTTCACCTTCGTGGCCGACATCGTGGCCGGCGTGCTCGGCGCGCTGGACACCCCCAGCAGCGAGCCGGTGCCGCACCGCGTGTTCAACCTGGGCAACCACACCCCGGTGGAATTGGAATACTTCATCGACGTGATCGCCCAGGCGGCCGGCCGCCCGGCCGAAAAGATCTACCGGCCGATGCAGCCAGGCGACATGGTGCGCACCATGGCCGACACTTCGCGGGCGCAGGCGGCATTCGGCTTCGATCCGGCCACGCCGGTCGAGCTCGGTCTGCCACAGGTGGTGGAGTGGTGCCAACGTTATTTCGCCTCGCGCGCCTGAGCTTCATGCCCGGCTCAGATGGTCAGGGCACAATGCGCGATCTTTTTTGCTCCGCCTGCATCCGGGCCGCCACAATCCCATGAGCCAACCTCAGCTTTCCGTCGTCGTCCCCGTGTTCAATGAGCGCGACAACGTGGCGCCCCTGGTCGGCGAGATCGTGGCGGCGTTGCGCGGCGTGGTCGCCTTCGAGATCGTCTATGTCGACGACCACTCGCGCGATGACACGCTGGCGGTGTTGCAGGAGCTGAAAACCCGCACCCCCGAACTGCGCGTGCTGCACCACGTCACCCAGAGCGGGCAGAGCACGGCGGTGCGCAGCGGGGTCAAGGCCGCGCGGGCGAGCTGGATCGCCACGCTCGATGGCGATGGCCAGAACGACCCGGCCGACATCCCCAAACTGCTCATCGCGCGTGCCCAGGCCGAGCCGCAGGTCAAGCTGTTCGCCGGCTGGCGGGTCAACCGCCAGGATTCGGGCTCCAAGCGCTGGGCCAGCAAGTGGGCCAACGCGATCCGCTCGCGCATGCTGCAGGACAACACCCCCGATACCGGCTGCGGGATCAAACTGTTCGAGCGCGCGGCGTTCCTGGACCTGCCCTACTTCGACCACATGCACCGCTACCTGCCGGCGCTGATGCAGCGCGCCGGTTGGCGCACGGTGAGCGTGCCGGTGCATCACCGCCATCGCACCGCCGGCGTGTCCAAGTACAACAATCTCAACCGGGCGCTGGTGGGCATCCGCGACCTGCGCGGCGTGGCGTGGCTGATCACCCGTAGCAAGCGCACCGCGGTGAAGGAGCGCTGATGGAGCTGCACTGGCTGGATCAACCGCTTACCTGGCTGTACTGGACCGGGCTGCACGTCACCGGCTGGAAGCTGATCGGCTATGTGGGCGCGCTGATGTTTGGCGGCCGCTGGCTAGTGCAGTTCGTGGCCTCCAAGCGCGCCGGCAAGCCGGTGATCCCGCGCATGTTCTGGTACATGAGCGTGGTCGGCAGCCTGATGACGCTGAGCTACTTCGTGTTTTCGGCCAAGCAGGACTCGGTGGGCGTGCTGCAGAACATGTTCCCGGCCTTTACCGCGTTCTACAGCCTGTACCTGGACATCAAGCATCGCGGCTGGAAGCGCGAGCGCGCCTCGCACTGAGTACTGGATAGGCTTGCTGCGCCTGCTGGCGCACCGCCAGCGCGCACCTGAAACGGCGCCTCTTCGGACACTGCACTGCCGGGTTTGCCTAATCGCGCGTGGGTGCCGCACTGATGCGCGGCGACGTTGCTGCCACGCAGGCTGTGGACATGTCCAGCGCCCAGCCCCTGCCCGCTCTACCTCCGCCGTCCAACGCTGCGCGGCATTGGCATCTACAGGTGCACACCCATCAGCAGGTAGCGTTGTTCGCTGACTGGCGCTGCGCACGCGCCGCAGCGGCGTGCCTGTCGCGTAGTGGCCATTGGCATGGCACGCGACTGCTGTGCTGGGTGTTGCTGCCCGATCACTGGAGCGCGCTGTTGCAGGCGGATCAGCCGGCGCTGCTGCTGCACCGCGCCGGCAGCGCGTGCCAGGCCGCGGCAGAGGCGGTCAATCGCGCACGCGGGCGCGGCGGTACGGTCTGGCAACCGCACCCCACCCTGACGCCGTTGGCTGCGCCCAACGACCATCGGCACTTCGCGCGTGCGCTGGTGGCCGCGCCGGTGCGCGCCGGGCTGGCCGCGCACGTGGGCGCCTATCCGTACTGGGATGCGGTCTGGCTGCCGCACGAGGCAGGTGGCACAGCGGTGCCAGGCATCACGGCGATGACGCGGCGGGCCGGGTGACTGTGCGGTGCAGATCAGCGCGACGTGGATCAGCGAATGCAAGAGGCCTGCGCTCGCGGCCAGGGTGCCCGGCAGACCGGGCGGGTGCTCTTCCCCATGCGTCTTGAGCTGCGGAATCAGCGCGAGTGCGCTGGGAAAGCCGCGCGCAAACACGTCAGTGCTGCGTCGCGGCGGGGTGGCTACTCCTTACCGCCGAGCAACGCACGCGCAGCCTCGCGCGCGGAGACTGCGGAGCAGAACGCGGCTTGGCCAGGACGCCAGCGCGCTGGCCGCGGCCGATGCGGCCAGCGCAGTGGCTCGGCGGCTGCCGTGCTCAGAATGCGAGCGGGTGATCCGGCAGCAGCGCCTGCAGTTCGCTGCGGAACAGCGCGCGGATGCGTTCCAGCGCCACAGCGGTGTCGGCTTCGAAGCGCAGCACCAGGATCGGGGTGGTGTTGGACGCACGTACCAGGCCCCAGCCGTCGCCGAAATCCGCGCGCAGCCCATCGATGGTGGACAACCGCGCGGCCTCGAACGGCGACTCCTCGCCGGCCTGGGCACGCTCCACGAACCGGGCCACCAGCGCATGCGCATCGCCGTCCACCGGTACCTTGATCTCCGGCGTGGACACGCTTTCGGGCAGCTCGCCGAGCACGTCGGACGGGGTCTCTTCGCGCTGGGCGAGGATTTCCAGCAGGCGCGCGGCGGCATAGATGCCATCGTCGAAGCCGTACCAGCGCTCCTTGAAGAAGAAGTGCCCGCTCATTTCACCGGCCAGCTCGGCATCGGTTTCGCGCATCTTCGCCTTGATCAGCGAATGCCCGGTCTTCCACATCAACGGGCTGCCGCCATTGCGCAACACGTAGTCGGACAGCTTGCCGGTGCACTTCACGTCGTAGATCACCAGCGCGCCGGGATTGCGTTGCAGCACATCGGCGGCAAACAGCATCAGCAGGCGGTCGGGGAAGACGATGGCGCCTTCCTTGGTGACCACGCCCAGGCGGTCGGCATCGCCATCGAAGGCCACGCCGATATCCGCATCGAAGCGCTGCACCATCTGCACCAGATCGCCGAGATTGTGCGGCTCGCTCGGGTCTGGATGGTGATTGGGAAAAGTGCCGTCGATTTCGCAATACAGCGGCACCACTTCCGCACCGATGGCCTCCAACAAGCGCGGCGCGATCTCGCCGGCCGCGCCATTACCGGCGTCCACCACCACCTTGATCGGGCGGTCCAGCTGCACGTCGTCGGCAATGCGCTGGATGTAGGCATCGCTGATGTCGCGCTGCTCCAGTTCGCCGGGGCTGGCTGCGGTATGCAGGCGGCCTTCGTTGATGCGCTGGTGCAGCTCGGTGATCGCCGCACCGGAGAGCGTCTCGCCGCCGATCACGATCTTGAAGCCGTTGTAGTCGGGCGGATTGTGGCTGCCGGTCACCGCCACGCAGCTGCCGGCGCGCAATTCGTAGGCGCCGAAGTACACCACCGGCGTCGGCGCCAGGCCGATGTCGGTGACGTTGCAACCGGCGCGGCGCAGGCCTTCGATCAGGCCGTTGGTCAGTTCCGGGCCAGACAAACGTCCATCGCGGCCGACCACGATGTCGCGCAGGCCTTGCGCCTGCATCACGCTGCCGATGGCCTGGCCGATCAGCGCGGCGATGCCGGGGTTGAGATCCTTGCCCACCACGCCGCGGATGTCGTACGCGCGGAACATCTCCGCGGCGACCTGCACGGCCGGGACCAGCACCGCGGGCGCCGGCGTGGCAGCGTCCAGCGCGCGGGGCTCGCCGGCCACGCTGGCGTCCTGCTGCAGGCTCTGGCGGAAGGTCGGCTCGTCTGCGGCCGCATCACCGGCCACCCGGCGGCGCGGCAAGGCCACCTGGCCCCGGCTGGCCAGCACCAACAGCACCGCGATCACCAGCAGCAATGCCGCCACGATCGCGCAGCCGAGCGCGCCCAGCCCCAGCGGGCCGCTGTCGCTTTGCGGCACCGCCGCAGCGATGCGCAGGCCACTGTCGCCCAACGGGCGGGCCAGGGTTTCGGCGGCGTCCGCCAGCGCGGTATCGCCCTGCTCCACCACGTTGAAGCTGCCCTGGCGCAATGCCAGATAGGCCTGCCCGGGCACGGCAATGGCATCGAGCGGGCCAGTCAGGCGAAGCAACGGCAGCCGTGCGTAGGCCACCGCCGGCTGACCGCCCAGGGCGACCGCGGCGGCCACGCCCAGCCGCACCTGCTTGGCGTCGCGCACCACGCGCACCTGGGCCCGTTCGCCGACCAGCGCCGACTCGAGAAGGCTCAGCCGCGCGTAGCCGAAGTCTTTGGGGTTGTCGTACGCCGCGCTGAGGTCGCCGCGCAGCACCTGCACATCCTCGGCGCCCTTGAAGCGCTCGCGGATCGCCGAGGCGGCGGCGAGTGCATCGCCGCCGGCCAACGCGGCCACCACCTGAGGTTGCTCGAGCACGGCGTCCAGCTGGCCGGCCTGCGAGGTCATGGCCTGACGCACGTCCTGCACGGCGCGGTCGCGCGCCTGCTCAAGCGTCTGCGCGATCGCGTCCTCGCGCCATTGCGCGTAGCTGTTCCAGCCGAACCAGGCGGCCAACAGCAGCAGCATGCCGCCCAATACCGGTCCACTCGTCCGCACGCCCGACATCCCCTGCCTGCGCTCGTTCGCCTTGCTCATCGTCAAGCTCCCCTGTCAGCGCACGCCGGTGTGGCCGAATCCACCCGCTCCCCGCGCGCTGTCCACGAAAGTATCCACCACTTGCAAGCTCACGCGCACGATCGGCAGGATCACCAACTGCGCGATGCGATCGCCCGGCTCGATGGTGAAGGCCTCGCGGCCACGGTTCCAGGTGCTGATCAACAGCGGCCCCTGGTAGTCGGCATCGATCAGACCGGTGCCATTGCCCAGCACGATGCCGTGCCGGTGGCCCAGGCCGGAGCGCGGCAGGATCAACGCGCAGACCTGCGGGTCGTCCAGATGGATGGCGATGCCGCTGGGAATCAGCGCCGCATCGCCGGGCTCCAGCGTCATTGGCGCCTCCAGTGCCGCGCGCAGGTCCATGCCTGCGCTGGCTTCGGTGGCATAGGCCGGCAGCGGCCACAGGTCGCCGAAACGCGGGTCGAGCAACTTCACCTGCAAGGACTGGGTCATGCCTGCAATCTCTCCGCGATCAGGGCCAGCAATTGCTCGGCCAGGTCCGTCTTGCTGCTGCTGGGAAACGCACGCTCGCCGCCCTGCCAATAGGCGGTGGCGGCATTGTTGTCGCTTTCGAAGCCACCGCCGACGATCCCCACCTGATTGGCGATGATCAGGTCCAGCCGCTTGGCCGCCAGCTTGCCACGGGCGTAATGCTCCACGTCGTGCGTTTCGGCAGCAAAACCGACCACCAGTTTCAGCGCACCGGTCTGCGCGGCGACCTCGGACAGGATGTCCGGCGTGCGCACCAGTTCCAGCGTGAGCGTCTCGCCGGTCTTCTTGATCTTCTGCGACACCACCCGCTTGGGCGTGTAGTCGGCCACCGCGGCTGCGCCAATGTAGATATCGGCCGGGAACGCGCCCAGTACCGCATCGCGCATCTGCGCGGCCGAGCGCACATCCAGTCGCTGCACGCCGTCGGGCGTGGTCTGGTGCACCGGCCCGCTGATCAGCACCACATCGGCGCCCTGGCGTGCGGCCGCCGCTGCCAGCGCGTAGCCCATCTTGCCGCTGCTGCGGTTGCCGACGTAGCGCACCGGGTCCAGGTCCTCGAAGGTAGGGCCGGCGCTGATCACGATGCGCAGGCCTTCGAGTTGAGCACTGCTGGGAACGAACACCGGGGGCGACGCGGCGGCAGCGTCTTGACGCAGACCGTCACCGGCCAGCGCCGCGATGATCGCGGCCGGCTCGGCCAAGCGGCCGGGACCGGATTCGCCCTCGGCCAACGGGCCGTCATCCGGGCCGACCACCGCCACGCCGCGCGCGCGCAAGGTGGCGATATTGGCCTGGGTGGCCGGGTGCAGCCACATGCGGTGATTCATCGCCGGCGCCACGGTCAGTGGCGCAGTGGTGGCCAGGCACAGGGTGGTGACCAGGTCATCGGCCAAGCCGTGCGCCAGGCGCGCCAGCAGATCGGCGGTGGCCGGCGCGACGATCACGCGGTCGGCCCAACGTGCCAGTTCGATATGGCCCATGGCCTGCTCGGCAGCGCTGTCCCACAAGGTGGTGCGGGTGGGCTGGCCAGACAGCGCCTGGAAGCTGAGCGGGGTGACGAATTGCTGCGCGCCGCTGGTCATGGCGACCTGCACCTGCGCACCGGCGTCGCGCAGGCGACGGACCAGTTCGAGCGATTTGTAGGCGGCAATGCCTCCGCCGACGCACAGCAGCAAGCGCTGTCCGTCCAGGGGGCGGGCCTGAGTGGAGCCGGTCACGTCGGGGTCGTCCTACCGTTACAAGGACAACTAGATTAGCCGATGCCCCCGTTCGGCCTGATAGGCGTCGGCGATGAGCACCGGCAATCTGGCCATATGCACATCAACGACTGGCCCACCGACGAACGCCCGCGCGAGAAACTTCTGGCCCGCGGCGCCGCTGTTCTCTCCGACGCCGAGCTGCTGGCGATCTTTGTCGGCTCGGGGTTGCGCGGCCAGGACGCGGTGCGCACCGCGCGCGACCTGCTGCACCGGCACGGCCCGCTGCGCTGCCTGCTGGATCGCCCGGCCAAGGCGCTGGCCCGCCTGCCCGGACTGGGGCCGGCGTCGGCCTGCAAGCTGAGCGCTGCGCTGGAGCTGGCCAACCGGCACCTGCTCAGCGACCTGGAGCGCGGCGAGGCCTTGAGCGATCCCAGCAGCGTGGGGCGCTACTTCTCGCAGCGGCTGCGGGCGCGCAACTACGAAGTGTTCGCGGCGCTGTTCCTGGATAGCCGCCATCGCGCGATCGCCTTCGAGGAGTTGTTCACCGGCACCATCGATGCGGCCGAGATCCATCCGCGCGAAGTGGTGCGGCGAGCGCTACTGCACAACGCGGCGGCGGTGGTCGTGGGCCACAACCATCCCTCCGGCGATCCGGAGCCGTCCGAGGCCGACCGCGCGGTCACCCAGCGCCTGCTGCAGGCCTTGGGGCTGGTGGATATCCGGCTGCTCGACCACTTCGTGATCGGGGATGGTCGGCCGGTCTCGCTGGCCGAGCGCGGCTGGGTGCCGTGAGCGTGCGCGCCGGGACCTGAATCGTCACTCGGACCCGCGGCCGCGCGGTCGGGTAAAATCGCTGGTTTCGTTCCAAGCAGATCCCACGTGAAAGCCCAACTCCGCGCACTGATCGGCCAAGGCATCGAAGCCTTGCGCGCCAATGGCACCCTGCCCGCCGACACCCTGCCGCCGGATTTTGTGGTCGAGCGGCCCAAGACCCGCGAGCACGGCGATTTCGCCACCAATGCGGCGATGCTGCTGGCCAAGGCTGCGCGCAGCAACCCGCGTGCGCTGGCCCAGGCGCTGCTGGCCGCATTGCCAGCCAGCGACGATGTGGCACGCGTGGAGATTGCCGGCCCGGGCTTCATCAATTTCCATCTCACCCCGGCCGCCTACCAGCGCGAAGTGATCCATGTGATCAAGCAGGGGCACGACTACGGCCGCGGGCTGGCCGGCAACGGCCGCTCGGTGGGTGTGGAATACGTCTCGGCCAACCCGACCGGCCCGCTGCATGTCGGCCACGGCCGCGCGGCGGCGATCGGCGACAGCCTGGCGCGCGTGCTCGATGCCAACGGCTGGAACGTCAAGCGCGAGTTCTACTACAACGATGCCGGCGTGCAGATCGAGAACCTGGCGTTGTCGGTGCAGGCGCGCGCGCAGGGCCTCACCCCGGACAGCGCCGGCTGGCCGGAAAACGGCTACCGCGGCGATTACATCGCCGATGTCGCAAAGGCCTATCTGGCGGGCGACACCGTCGACCTGGAAGGCCACCTGGTCACCGGCACCAAGGATCCGGCCGATCTCGAATCGATCCGTCGCTTTGCCGTGGCCTACCTGCGCAACGAGCAGAACCACGACCTGGCCGCGTTCCGCGTCGATTTCGATATCTATTTCCTGGAAAGCTCGCTGTACAAGAACGGCAAGGTCGACGAAGCCGTGCAGAAGCTGATCGCCTCCGGCCACACCTACGAGGAAGGCGGCGCGCTGTGGTTGAAGTCCACCGACTTCGGCGACGACAAGGACCGGGTGATGCGCAAGTCCGACGGCACCTACACCTACTTCGTGCCGGACGTGGCCTATCACCTGACCAAGTGGCAGCGCGGCTATGAGCGCGCCATTACCGAGCTGGGCGCCGACCACCACGGCTCGCTGACGCGCGTGCGCGCCGGCCTGCAGGCGATGGAGCTGGGTATCCCGCAGGGCTGGCCGGAATACGTGCTGCACCAGATGGTCACGGTGATGCGCGGCGGCGAGGAAGTGAAGCTTTCCAAGCGCGCCGGCAGCTACGTCACCTTGCGCGACCTGATCGAAGAAACCAGCGCCGATGCGGTGCGCTGGTTCCTGATCGCGCGCAAGCCCGATTCGCAGCTCACCTTCGATATCGACCTGGCGCGTGCGCAGAGCAACGACAACCCGGTGTTCTATGTGCAGTACGCGCATGCCCGCGTCTGCAGCGTGCTGCGCCAGGCGCAGGAAAAGGGCCTGAAGTACGACCAGACCCACGGCATGGCCGAGCTTGCACGCCTGGACGACGAACATTCGCTGGCGCTGATGCTGGAGCTGTCGCGCTACGCCGAAGTGGTGGAATTGGCGGGCCAGACGCTGGAGCCGTACCAGATTGCGCAGTACCTGCGTGAATTGGCGCACGCCTTCCACACGTGGTATCACAACAGCAAGGTGCTGGTGGACGATGCCGCCGAGCGCGACGCCAAGCTCACCCTCGCGGTGGCCACCCAGCAAGTTCTCGCCAACGGCCTGGAACTGCTCGGCGTCAGCGCCCCAGAAAAGATGTAATCAGCGGCCGCATGGCCCGCAATGACGTGATTCGGAGAAGTGGTGAATGGCAGCACGACGCGGTAAGAGTCAGGCGCGACGCAATACCAGCAATGGGACACCGGGATGGGTCTGGTTGGTCGCCGGCGCAGCGATTGCGGCCGTGATCTTCCTGGCGGCCCCCAACCTGTTCAAGAAGGACGGCGACGGGTTCCTGCGCGTGGGCCCGCGGCCCAATCCGGATGCGCAGCCCGCTCCGGTGGCCGACACCGATGTCGACACGCCGGCCGAGTTGCCCAAGCCCAGCGCGCCGCCGGCCAAGCCGGCGGTCAAGCCCGGCGATGCGCAGACGCAGTACGACTTCTACACCCTGCTACCAGGCAAGGAAGTGCAGATGTCTGATGCCGAACTGGCCGCCAGCGCGCGTGCCGAAGAGGCCGCGCGTGCACGCGCCGCGCTGGAAGGCAAGCCGGTGGCGCCAGCGGCCAGCGTCGCGGCCGCCACACCCACGACCAGCGTGCCGGTGCCCTTGAACGAAACCGCCGCAAGCGCGCCAAAGCCGTTGCCGGAAACCGCGTCCGCGCGGCCGGCCGCAACGCCGGCACCGGCCAGCACCGCTGCGGTCACCACGCCGGCAGCCGCGCTGGCCGCCAAACCGGCGGCCAGCGCGGCCGCTGCACCGGCCGTGGCCGATACCACCCGTTACATCTTGCAGGCCGGCTCCTTCGGCGCCTCAGGCGATGCGGAGTCGACCAAGGCCAAGCTGGCGATGATGGGCCTGGCCGCACGCGTGGAGTCGGCCGACATCGCTGGCAAGACGGTCTACCGCGTGCGCATGGGGCCGTATGGCAGTGCCGGCGAATTGGCCGAGGCCAAGCAGAAGCTCACCGGCAGTGGGCTGCCGGCCATCGCCATCAAGGCGCAGTAAACACCGGTGATGCGCCGGGTCGCTGCGCTGCTGCTGTGGGGGCTGATCGGCACGGCGCAGGCCACCGAGCAGATTCCCGACCGCATCCAGATCGATGGCCGCGATGCAGCGCTGCTGGCCGAACCGTTATCTGCGGTGCTCGACGACCAGGCCACCTGGCAGCGATTCGTCGCCCATGTGCGCCAGGCGCTGGGCGGTTGCAGCGCCAACTGGCGTGGTTACCAGGCCTATTGGCGACTGGATGGCGTGCGCCTGCTGCTGGATCGCGTGGTGATCGGCGCCTGTGCCGACACGCCGCCGAACTTGCCGCTGCAGGTGCTGTTTCCGCAGCGCCAGGCGCCGCTGTTGGCAGACTGGGTCGACGGCGAACTGCTGATCGCCCTGCCTGATGAGCACGCACACGACGCAGCGGCGGCTCCTGCACAGGCCAGTTCGAAGTCGTTGCCGTATCTGCTGTTGCACGTCCAGCACGGCCAGGTCACCGCACGCGAACCGCTCAGCGCGGCGATGTTGGAGGCGCGGCGCGCCGCCGCCGATGCGCAACGTGCCGCTCCCCATCCCTGATCCACGTCCCCCAGGAGTTCCCCCATGTCCAAGACCGTCCTGATCACCGGCGCCACCTCCGGATTCGGCAGTGCCGCCGTCCGCCGTTTTGCCGCAGCCGGCTGGAACGTCATCGCCACCGGCCGGCGTGCCGACCGCCTGCAAGCGCTGGCCGCTGAACTCCCCGCCGGCCAGGTGCACACCGCCGCCTTCGACATGCGCGATGCACAGGCCCTGGGCGCTGCCATCGACGCGCTGCCGGCGGACTTCGCCGACATCGACGTGCTGGTCAACAACGCCGGCCTGGCGCTGGGCACCGCACCGGCGCAGCAGGCCGACCTGAGCCAGTGGCAGCAGATGATCGACACCAATGTCACCGCGCTGGTGACGCTCACCCATCGCCTGCTGCCGGCGCTGATCGCGCGCCGCGGCGCCATCATCAACATCGCCTCGGTCGCGGCGACCTACCCCTACACCGGCGGCAATGTGTACGGCGGCACCAAGGCGTTCGTGCAGCAATTTTCGCTGGGCCTGCGCTCGGATCTGCACGGTACCGGCGTGCGTGTGACTTCGATCGAACCGGGCATGGCCGAAACCGAATTCACCCTGGTGCGCACCGGCGGCAACCAGGCCGCCTCGGACACGCTGTACCGCGGTGCCACACCGATGACGGCCGAGGATATCGCCGAGCAGATCTTCTACGTGGCCAGCCTGCCGCCGCACTTGAACATCAACCGGCTGGAGATCATGCCGGTGACGCAGTCGTTTGCAGGCTTCCAGGTGGCACGCGACGCGCAGTGAGGCGGTGATGCGTGCGGGCAGGCGAGCGTGGTTGCATGCCAAGCGCATTGCCGGTGATCACGCTGCCGCACTGCGCTGCGTGGGCAGAACGAACGCCGCGTTTGCGGGCGTGTTGAAGCCGTGCCGGTGCATGGCCGTGGCTGCACATGCTCTCGTCCATGAACGCGACTGCTGAAGCCAGAAGGCCGCGCATCGCGCGGCTTTCTTCATTCGCGTCGATACGTCGAGAGATCGGTGGGTTGGTCGATCGGTAGCCGCTGCTTGTTGGCGCGATGTGGACAGACACAGCGCACGGCTGCGCGCCTGTTCGGCCAACTACGGTGTAGCGCATACCCAGCGCAGGAGCGCCCACGCAGAACGCGCTACGCCGGCTCGGCCACCACAACCGAACTGCGCCGGCGAAGCACCCTGCCGCGCAGGCGCAGGAACGGCCGCTCCACTGCGTAGTGCAACAACGCCCCGGCCAGCAGCGCGCAGACGCCGTAGACGGCGAACGCGAGGATGCCGCGCCCGTCCAGCGCCGCTCCCAGCCAGGTCTGGGTAACGTGGAACACCGCCTTGTGGGTCAAGTACAGGCTGTACGAAATGCCTGCCAGCCAGGTCGCGCCCGGTACATGCAGCCTGCCGAGCGCGCTGTTGGTGGCGGTACCGGCCAGCACCAGGCATGCCAGGCCCAGCGACAACACCGGCCAGCCAACTGCATTGCCGAGCAGGCCGGTTCGGTCGCGGAACAGCCACAGCGCCAGCGCCATGACCGCCACACCGGCCAGCGCGAAAGCGTTGCCGCGCTGCTGCAGGCGCTGCCAGGTGTGCGGGCGAAACACCTTCACCACCGCCAGCACCACGCCGGCCAGCAGGCCGTCCAGACGGTTCCAGGTGGGGTAATAGATGTCTTCGATAAACCAGTTGCGTTGCAGCCCGGCGCCGGCCGCGTCCAGCGCGCTGTCATGCAGCCACACCCCCGCACGCAGCGCGATGCCTGCCGCGACCACCACGACGCACAGCACACCAAAGCGCAACGCCGACGGACGCCGCAGCAGTACCGTGGCCAGCAGCGGAAACACCAGATAGAAATGCTCTTCCACGCACAACGACCACGCATGCGAAAACGCGGCGTCACGGCCGTAATCGACCAGCAGATTCAGCGTAAAGGTCACAAACATCCACCAAGGCGCCAGGCCCGGCGACTCGCGGAATCCCGGCCAGGCCAGGTATACCGCCAGCACCACCAGGAACGCCGGCAAGATGCGGAAAGCGCGGCGCAGGTAGAAGTCGGTGAAATCCAGCCGCTGCCCACTGGCCAGCGGCATCAGCACCTGCGTGCCGATCAGAAACCCGCTCAGCACGAAAAACAGATCCACGCCCATCCAACCGTAGCGCGACAGCCACGCCCACTCCGGCCCCAGGCCACCGACCACGAACGCGTGGAACAGCATCACCCACACGATGGCGATACCACGCAACAGATCGAGAGCCGGATAGCGCATGCGGGCAGGGGCAGTCGGGAGAACTCCGATTGTGCCCTAACCATCGCGGCGTTACGGATGGGTGCGCGTGCATTGGCGCAGACGCCCGGGCACGCAGAGCAATGCACTACCGATGTTAGCGACGCACGTGCATGTGGCAATGCGCCGCAAGTGCATGCATGCCTGGATCAGAGGACGTCTGTGCACGCTTGAAAGACACCCCAATGCGCACACCGCGCTGCCAGCGTGCATCCGACTCTGGCGATCGCGCGCCAACTGGCGGCCCAGCATGACGTGCGATTGATGTGAAGCAACGCAGTGCCGATGTCAGCGGCGCACGTTTGCTTGGACACTGGTCGCGAGCGCATGCATGGAGCAGACGGCGGATAAAGAAACGTACTCCACCGCCGCATCACGCGGCCAATCATGAAGACACAGCCAGTGGCCCGATGAACCCTGGTGGCTCGCACTGCTCTCACGTTAGATGGCCTTGCCTGCGCATGGATCCAGCACGCAGCGCAGGCACACCTCCCACACGCAACAAGGAACAGACCGCGTTACACGGCGGCCAGTTGATGCGTGCGCTATAGCCTTGCGCACAGCACCGGCGCTTCAGCGGCCAGACAAACGTGCCTGCTGCGGCAATGCATCGCGGCACTGCTCACCTCAGCGCCGCCACATGCCAAACGCCATCGCGCCTCAGGCCATCGCCGGCTGCGTACTCCGCGCATCCACGCTGACGGGCGCGCTGGCGTCCAGTAACGCCCACGCCTCCAGCTGGTCCACGGCCCGGCGGATGCCGTCTTCGTCGCGAATGCGTTGGCCCAGCGCAGCTGCGGCCGCACGCATGGCCGGCGTGCTGGCCTGGTCGATGGCATCGGCCAGGGTCTGCGGCAGCAACCCGTTACGTGACAACGCCGGCGGCGCCACACCGCGCTGGGCCAGGCAATGCGCCCAGAACGGTTGGTCGTAGCCGAACGGCAGCACCACCGACGGGATCCCCGCGGTCAGCGCCGCACCGGTGGTGCCGGCGCCGCCGTGATGCACGGCCACCGCCACGCGTGGGAACAACCAGTCGTGTGGCGCCTGCTCCAGATGGAAGAAGCGCGTGGCATCGTCGTCGGCGTCTTCCCCGGCCGCCAACCCGCCCCAGCCGCTGGCCAGCAGCGCACGCTGGCCGGTCAGCCGCACCGCCGCCTTGACCGTGGCGGTGAGTTGCGCGGCATCGTTGCTGGTCATGCTGCCGAAGCCGATGTACAGCGGTGGCGGCCCGGCTTGCAGAAACGCCTGCAGCGCCGCCGGCGGCTGCCACTGCGGCTGCGGCAACTGCCAGAAGCCGCAGACCTGCGCGCTCTCCGGCCAGTCGGGCGGACGCGGACACAGGTGCGCGCTGTAGCCGTATAGCACCCGCAATGCACTGCGATCGGGCCCGCTCCACGGGTACGCCGGCAACCCCAATGCCGGGCGCACCACCTCGTTGAGCACCGGGCGCATCAACTGCCAGCCGGCAAAGCGCATCACATGATGCAGCGCCACGCTCACCAGCCCGGGCAGGCGCACGGTGGGCATCACCATCAACGGCAGATGGCGCGAGGCGGTCAGCGGCTGCAACTGCGCGAACACCACCGGCAGGCCATACCGCTGGCCCAGGCTATGAGCCAGGAAACTGGCGCTGCCCACGCCAAGAATCAGGCCCGCATCGGCGCAGGCGGCGCGGCCCTGGTCGGCCCAATCGCGCGCCCATTCCATCAGCTGCGCATTCAATTTGCCCCAGATGCCACGCCAGCCGCCACGCATCTCGGCGATGTCCGGATGCCCCTGCAACAGCTTCTGGTGATCGCCGCTCAGCGGGTAGAACTCCAGTCCGTTGGCAAGAATCAACGCAGCAAAGTTGGCGCTGGTCAGCACCCGTACCCGGTAACCACGCTGCTGCAGGCCACGGCCCAGCGCGATGATCGGGCGAACATCGCCATGCGTGCCCAGCGTGGCGATCACCACCGGGCGCTGGGATGACGCTGTGGAGGACTCAGGCATATTCGGCCACCCCGTCGCTGGCGGTGGTGATGCAGCCGTCGGTGCGCGCAGTTTTCGCGGTCGCCGCATGCAGCAGCGTGCTGAGCGTGGCCGAGTGCGCAGGCGACAGCATCGAGTGGTGGTCGCTATCCAGGGTGTGCAGCTGCAGGGTGCGCACATACGGGCGCCATGCCTGCGGCCGGTAGTCCACCCAGAGCGCATCGTCGCCACCGGAGGTCATGCGCACGCTGGCTTCGACGAACAGCACATCCTGCGCCAATGCACGCGGCTGGTAGCGCCGTGCCAGGTGCAGGTGATGCTGGGTCACCGCGCCCAGATCATCCAGCAGCGTGGGGCGTTGATCGAGCAGCTGGCGCACCGCCGGCAACGACATCAGCCCGTAGTGAACGCACAACAGGCTGGCGAGTTCGGCCACCGTGGTGGGCATGGGTTGTCCGGGCGCCAGGTTCAGATTGAGCGCATGCACCGAGGCACGCACGCCTTCGGATTCCGGCAGCGCGGCAGCCTGCTGGCGATGCGGGTAACTGTCGAGCATGGCCAGCACCTCGACTTCCTCGCCAAGCGCATGCAGCTCGGCGGTAATCGCATGGGCGATCAGCCCACCCAGCGACCAGCCCATCAGGCGATAGGGGCCGTGCGGCTGCACTGCGCGTAGCCGCGCCAGGTAATCGCGCGCAATCGCCTCGATGCTGTCCGGGCGGTGCAGCGGGTCGCTCAGGCCAGGCGACTGCAGCGCATACACCGGCCACTGCGGATCGAGTTGCCCCAGCAAGGTGAGATATGACCAGCCAAGCCCCACAACCGGGTGGATGCAGAACAACGGCGTAACGCCTGCGGTGCCGGCACGCAGCGGCAGCAGCACGCCCAGTGGATCGTTCGGCGTATGGGTACTGCGGCGGACCACCTCGGCCAGCCCGGCAATGGTCGGCGCATGGAACAGCGTCCCCAGCGGCAGTTCCACCCAAACAGCTGCGGAAAGCGTGCCGCCATTTCCGCGGCGCGCAGCGAGTCGCCGCCAAGCTCGAAGAAGTTGTCGTCCACGCCCACCACGGCAATGCCCAGCACGTCCTGCAGCATCGCTGCCAGCTGCTGTTCGAGTGCATCGCGCGGGGCCAGATGCGCACGCTGCGGCACAGCGCCCGGCGCCGGCAATGCGCGGCGATCGAGCTTGCCATTGGGCGTAAGTGGCAGCGCCTGCAACGGCATCCATAGCGTGGGAATCATCGATGCCGGCAAGCGCTGCTGCAGATGCGCGCGCAGCAGCTCGGTGGACGGTGCGGTGCCGTGCTTGCCAACCACGTAGGCGAGCAGCTGCAACGCGTTGGCACCATCGTGATGCCCCACCACCACCGCCTGCGCCACCTGCGTATGCAGCAGCAGTGCGTTTTCGATTTCCGCCGGCTCCACGCGGTGGCCACGGATCTTCAATTGCCCGTCCGCACGGCCGATGAATTCCAGCAGGCCGTCGCGGCGCTGACGCACGCGATCGCCGGTGCGGTACATGGTGCTGCCGTCATCGGCAAACGGGTCGTGCGCAAACCGCTCGCTGGTGAGCTGCCGCTTGCCGCGATAGCCCTTGGCCACGCCCGCGCCCCCGATGTACAGCTCGCCGACCGCGCCGGTCGGCAATGGCTGCCGCTGTGCATCAAGCACGTACACGCGAGTATTGAGCAGCGGCCGGCCGATAGGCGGCGCCGCCGCGTCGCTCAGCTGCAGCGGCATGATGGTCGACCAGATGGTGGTTTCGGTGGGCCCGTACAACTGGGTCAAACGGCCCACGCGGCTCAGCAGTTGCGCGGCCAGTTCGGGCACCAGGGCCTCGCCGCCGACGAGCGCATGCACGCGGTCCAGCGCCAGCTCCTGGTTGGCCAGCAGGATGCGCCACAACGACGGCGTGGCCTGCACCACGCTGATCTGTTCGTTGACGATCAGGCGCGAGAGGCTGCGTGGATCATGCGTAATCCCCGCAGGTGCAATGACCACGCGCGCGCCGGTCAGCAGCGGCAAATACAGTTCCAGCCCGGCGATATCGAAGGTGATGGTGGTGACCGCCAGCACGCGATCGCGCGGGCGCAATGCCAGTTCCTGCTCCATCGCATGTAGGAAATTGGCCAGGTTGCGATGGCTGACTTCCACACCCTTGGGCACACCGGTCGAGCCGGAGGTGTACAGCACATACGCGGTGCCATCCGGCTGCGCCAGTGGGGCGATTGCGGCGGGCAAGACGGCCGGGCGCGGGTCCAGCCAGACCATGCCGCCGAGCAGATAGCGCTCGCACAGCGCAGGCTCGCAGACCAGCGCGATGGCACCGGAATCGTTGAGCATCTGGCGGTTACGCGCGGCCGGGCTTTCCGGGTCCAGTGGCAGATACGCCGCCCCGCTCCACATCACCGCCAGCAATGCCACCAGCAACTGCTCGCTGCGCGGCAACGCGATGGCGACCACATCGCCCGGGCGCACACCATCGTCCACCCATTGCGCGGCGATGCGCGCGGCCAGCTCGCACAGCGTGGCGTAATCCAGCGTGCGGTTGTCGTACTGCGCCACCACCGCTGCGGGCATCAGTTCGGCACGCTGCAGCATGCCGTGCAGCAAGGTGCTCGGCTCCGGCAATGGCGCGGCAGTGGCGTTCCAGGTGTGCAGCAGACGCTGGCGCTCGGCATCGCCCAGCACATCGACCTGACCAAGCGCGCACTCCGGATCGGCGAGCACTGCGTCGGCTAGGTGGGTCAGGCGGCGGCAATGTTCGGCCAGCTCCTCGCTGTCATACAACGCCGGGTTGGCATCCAGATCAAAGCGTAACGCTGCACCGTCGCCACGCTCGTAGCAGAAAATGGTCAGATCATCGGCCGGGCCATTGCACAGGTTATGCGGCACCGCGTAGGCCTCGCCAAAGCGCAGTGCATAGTCGAAGGCTTCGATATTCACGGCCAAGCGTGCGAACTTCTGCTCGATGCCGAACAGGCCCAAATCGCGGCGCACATCCTCGAAGCGATATTGCTGGTGCCGCAATGCACTCCTGACCACGGAGGCCACCTGCGCGAACAGTGCATGCACCGGCTGCTGCGGGTCCATCTTCAGACGCAGCGAAATGACATTGGCCACCAACCCGGCGGCCTGCCGGTAGCGTGCATTGATCCGGCCAGTCACCGGCATGGCCAGCACCAGGTCTTCTGCGCCGGTGCAGCGGTAGTAATACGTGGCAATCAGCGCAATCAACATCTGCGGCAGGCTTGCACCGTAGTGCTTGCCCAGCGCACGCAGCTGCACCACCTGCTGCGGGGAGAATTCCCCGGTACCACGCAACAACCCGGTGGACAGGTGGTTGCCCGGGCGCGCCAGGGTCGCCGGCGGTGGCAGGTCGGCCAGCTGCTCCATCCAGTAATTGCGATCACGCTGAAAGCGATCAGAGTCGCGGTACTGCTGCTCCAGCTCGATCAACGACAGCGCGCTGCCGTACTCGGCAGGTGCCGGCTCGCACCCGGTGGCGTAGGCGGTATACAGCACCGCCATGCGCTGCATCATGATCGAAGCGCAATAGCCGTCCATCACCAGATGGCTCACGCATTGCACCCACATGTGATGGTCTTCACCCAGACGGAAGACTGCACATCGCCACAACGGCCCGTTCTGCAGATCCTCCGGCTTGCGGATCTCCTCTTCCACCCAATGCTCGGCCGCATTCCGTGGCGCAGGATCGTCGCTGAAGTTGAAATAATGGATCGGCGCGGTGTACTCGGGCATCACCACCTGACTGGGCACGCCGTCGTGCTCGACGATGCATAGCCGCAGCGTGTCGAACTCGCGCGTGAGCTGCAGGCTGGCACGGAGCAACACTTCAGGATCGAGCGGGCCGAACAACTCCAACGCTTCGGACAACATCAAGGTGTTGTCGGTATGCAACTTACTGGCCACCCACAGCCCGCGCTGCGCTCTGGTCAGGGGATACACCGGGGACGAGTCAGCGTGCATTGACGTGCATTCCTTGTTGTTGGCGCGCAGTGATCCAGCGCATCCGTACCGCATTGCGGTATCAGGACGCGGGCAAGACCGAGCCGCCTTTTAAGAATCGTGGGGTAAGCAACACCACCGATCACCAGCATCTGCCAGCAATACGCGATGGAAACGCACAATAGAGACGCACACTGACGCGACGCACAGTCGCTTCCATGACAGCTGACTGATAAAGCCCCTTGAGAACCTCTGAACAACGCACCACAGATACGCGACACTATCCGCCTGATGTTGAGGGGTGATCCATGCAACTGACGTTCGGTGACGCTGAGGGCCTGGGCAAGCGCAAGCAGACGCGCCGGGAGATCTTCCTGGCCGAGATGGAGCAGGTCGTCCCGTGGCAGCAATTGCTCGGGCTGGTCGCGCCGCACTATCCCGTGTCGGGCCGGCCAGGTCGGCAGCCGTACGCACTGGCGACGATGTTGCGGATTCATCTGCTGCAGCAGTGGTATGCGTTGAGCGATCCGGCGATGGAAGAAGCACTGCACGAGATCCCGACCTTGCGGCGGTTTGCCCAGCTCGGTGGCTTGGACAACGTTCCGGACGAGACCACGATTCTCAACTTTCGCCGCCTGCTGGAGACCCATGGCCTTGCCGCGCGGATGCTGGAAGCGGTCAACGCGCATCTGGCGCGCAAGGGCCAGAGCCTGCGGTCGGGCACGATCGTCGATGCGACGCTGATCGCGGCGCCCAGTTCGACCAAGAACGCCGACCATGCGCGCGACCCTGAGATGCATCAGACCAAGAAGGGCAATCAGTGGTATTTCGGGATGAAGGCGCACATCGGCGTGGATGAATTTTCCGGGTTGGTGCACCACGTCCATTGCACAGCCGCCAACGTCGCCGATGTCACGGTGACGCACGCATTGCTGCATGGCAAAGAAGACAGCGTGTTTGGCGACAGCGGCTACACCGGTGCGGATAAGCGCGAAGAACTGCAGGACTGCGAGGCTGCATTTTTCATTGCTGCCAAGCGTTCGGTGCTTCAAGCCATCGGCAACAAGCGGGAGCGTGCTCGGGAACAGCGCTGGGAACACTTCAAGGCCAGCGTGCGTGCGAAGGTGGAGCATCCGTTCCGGGTGATCAAGCGCCAGTTCGGTTACACCAAGGTCCGCTATCGCGGCCTGGCGAAGAACACCGCGCAGGTGCTGACGCTGTTTGCGCTGTCAAACCTGTGGATGAAGCGAAAGCAGTTATTGCCTGCTATGGGGAGCGTGCGCCTGTAACGCAGGCAACACCCTGCAAACGCGCCGGAAACGGCAAAAAAATCGAGGATCTGAGCGCCGTCAGCCTGGCCGATGTAGTTGGGCTCATCCTCCGACGCCGTTGATCAGACCATCCCTTGCGTCGCTGCAAGTTAAATAGACCGTAAAAATTAAGTACAGAAATGAACCGTGCAAAAATCACGAATTTCGCATCTTGCGTAAATATTTTATAGAAACGTGATTTCAGCGAGCTTCTGGACGTATGCGTTGCACGCGCGAATTGCGCGACAGGGAATGCGCCGCGACGCAGGCAAAACAAGCTGAATTCATGCAGCTACGCCTGCGCAGGCCATCGAAATCCGCATCCATCACCATGCAGCGGACGGGCATCGGACAAGACCATTCCACATGACGCCATTGGTATAACTGCACCGCGGACCCAATCACTTTGAAGCCAGCGCTGATGTCCGAGAACGACGAAGGCTTTCACAACAATCACGTGTACTCGCACGATCATCTGAGAGTCGTCGAACTGTCATTGGCGGGTAGCACCCTCCGCGAACGCACAGCGATCACCTACGTCCACGCGCGTGCGGCCAGTGGCAGGCGTTACGCACAAGAAAGTGCGTCGCTGATCACTTTACGCGGTGGGTGCGCATCGCGCGTGGCGCGAGCGTGCTCATGCATCGCCGAACGTACCAAGGAGCTTGGCCATTACGCTCGCCCGATCGCAGGGCATGCGCACACTACCCCACTGCGCTGCGGCACCGGCCGCAGCGCAGCTGCCCATCAGCCCAACGGTTCGTCGGACAGATAGGTGTAGCCGGTCAGGCCGGCTTCCAGCGCGTCGTGCACTTCCTGCGCGCGCTCGGGCGGCAGCTGTGCCGCGGCGATACGTTCGGCATAGGTGGCACGCAGGGTGTCCAGCTGATAGCCCACGTAGTCGAGCATCACGTCGGTGGTATCGCCGCGACGCTGCTGCGCGATGCGGTAGCCGGTGCCATCCACCGCAACTTCCACCGCATCGGTGTCGCCGAACAGGTTATGGATGTCGCCCAGGATTTCCTGGTAGGCACCCACCAGGAAGAAGCCAATGCGATAGCTCTCGCCGGGGTTCAAGCCATGCAATGGCAGCGAGCTGTCCAGGCTTTCGTTCTCGACGTAGGTCTTGACCATGCCGTCGGAATCGCAGGTCATGTCGGCGATGATGCCGCGCCGCTGCGGGGCCTCGTTCAGGCGCTCGATCGGCACGATCGGGAAGACCTGATCGATCGCCCACACATCCGGAATCGATTCGAACACGCTGAAGTTGACGAAGTATTTGTCCACCAGCCGCTCGTTGAGCTCGTCCAGCACCGGGCGATGGCTCTTTTCGTCGAAGCTCAGGCGCGCACGCACGCCGTGGGCGATGGCGTAGAACAGGTCGTCGATGCGCGCACGGTGGGTCAGGTCGATCTGGCCCAGCGCGTAGGCGCTCAGCCCTTCGGCATGGAAGTGCTGCGCTTCCTGGAACAGTTCCACCGCCGGGCGCACATCGAGCTCGTCGTGGATCTCGCGCAGGTGACGGATCGCCGCCGGCTCGTCGTCGTGCGCATCCGGCACACGGCCTTCCGGCGCCTGCTCCACTTCCGAGACGTTGGCGATCAACACCGCGTGGTGCGCAGTCATCGCGCGGCCGCATTCGGTGACGATGCGCGGCGGCGGCAGGCCGTGCTCTTCGCAGGCACTGGCCAGCGGCTGCACGATGTTGCTGGCATACGAATGCAGGCCGTAATTGATCGAGCAATAGCTGCGCGAACGCGTGCCTTCGTAGTCGATGCCCAGGCCGCCGCCCACGTCCACATGGCTGATCTTCGCGCCCAGGCGCGAGAGCTCCACGAAATAGCGGGTGGCCTCGCGCATGCCGTTGGCGATGTCGCGCACGTTGGAAATCTGCGAGCCCATATGGAAATGCAGCAGGTTCAGGCTGTCGGCGTATTCGGTGTCGCGCAGCGACTTCCACAGGTCCAGCACCTGGCGCGGCGACAGCCCAAACTTGGCCTTGTCGCCACCGCTGTTCTGCCACTTGCCCGCGCCCAGCGACGCCAGCCGCATGCGCACGCCCAGGCCCGGCTTGACGTCCAGCGCGCGCGCCTCTTCCAGCACCAGGTTCAGCTCGGAGGGCTTTTCGATGACGATGAAGGTCTGCAGGCCGAGCTTGCGCCCGATCAGCGCCAGGCGGATGTACTCGCGATCCTTGTAGCCGTTGCAGACGATCAGCCCACCCGGACGCGACAGTGCCAGCACCGCCATCAGCTCGGGCTTGCTGCCCGCTTCCAGGCCGAAGCCCTCGCCGTGGTGGCTGGCCAGCGTGCCGGCCACGCCGCGGTGCTGGTTGACCTTGATCGGATACACCGCGGTGTAACCACCGGCGTAGTCCCAATCGGCCTGGGCCTGGGCGAACGCCGCCTGCAGCTTGCCCAGGCGCTGGCCCAGGATGTCCGGGAAGCGCACCAGCAGCGGCAGCTTGGCGCCGGCCGCACGCGCGGCATCCACCACTTCGGGCAGCGACACCGCAGGGCCGTCGGCGGTCGGTCTGACCACCACATGGCCGGCGTCGTTCACATCGAAATACCCATCGGCCCAATGCGGGATCGAGTAGGTCTTGCGGGCTTGGTCGAGGGACCAATCGCTCATTTCGTTGTCTCGGCTGGGGCAAAAGGGCGTGAATTGTAACGCCTGGCATGCCGAGGGTCCGTTACAATCCGCGCCGATCTGACGCCCTGTTCCCGATGGAAACGGGGCTGACGAGGGCTCGGACCTGGCCGTCAGCCGCATGGCTGCACCAGGCTGCGCCCCGACCCTCACCTGGCGCCGTGCGCCACCTTCTCCCGCCGGGAGCAGGAACAGCCCGTTTCTTTTTGATTAGGACGTCCGCATGAGCACCAACGACAACTGGTACATCGAACACTTCCAGCCCACCGGCTCGGCCATCGGCTACCGCATCAGCGGCAAGCTGGACGAGGTGCAGTCCCCGTTCCAGAAGATCGAGATCTACCAGACCACCGATTGGGGCAAGCTGATGATCATCGACGGCGCGGTGATGCTCACCAGCCGCGACAACTTCTTCTATCACGAGATGATCAGCCACCCGGCGCTGTTCACCCATGCCGCACCCAAGCGCGTGGTGATCATCGGTGGCGGCGACTGCGGCACGCTGCGCGAGGTGCTCAAGCACCCCGGCGTGGAAAGCGCCACCCAGTGCGACATCGACGAGCAGGTCACCCGCATGTCGGAGAAGTACTTCCCCGAACTGTGCGATTCCAATGACGATGCGCGCGCCGAGCTGCTGTTCGACGACGGCGTGGCCTACATGGCCAATTGCCCGGCCGGCAGCGTGGATATCGTGATCGTGGATTCCACCGACCCGGTGGGCCCGGCCGAAGGCCTGTTCAACAAGTCCTTCTACGAGAGCTGCTTCAAGGCACTCAAGGACGACGGCATCCTGGTGCAGCAATCCGAATCGCCGCTGGCGCTGCTGGACCTGATCAAGGAAATGCGCACGGAAATGGGCAAGGCCGGCTTCCAGTCGTTCAAGACCCTGCCGTTCCCGCAGCCGTGCTACCCCACCGGCTGGTGGAGCGTGACCATGGCCAGCAAGCAGGCCAACGCGGATTTCGCCTTCCGCCAGGCCGACGCGCAGGCCAAGGGCTTCGACACGCTGTACTACACCGCGCACCTGCACACCGGCGTGCTGGTGGCACCGCCGTTTGTGGCCAAGGCGCTGGGCGAGTAAGCGTGAGAAACGCCGGCAGTGGAGTACGCGCTTGCCGGCGTCGTGTGAAACGAGAACGGGGCGGATGTTGTCATCCGCCCCGTTGCCACATCTGCAGTTCCGACGCGCGTCTGATCAGAAGCGCACTTCGGCACCAACGTTCAGCACTTCTGCGCGATTGATGGTGATGTCTTCATCCGAGTAGTAGTAATCGTTGGCGTACACATAGTTCGTATAGAGCACGCTCAAGCTCGCGTGCCGGCCGAGGTCGACGCCAACGCCCGCACCGGCATAGCCGCCGGAAACGCGCTCGTTCGAGTCGCCTTGTGAATTAGCCGACCAGTATCCCAGCCGCACGACGGCAAACAGTGGGCTGTCGCCGAAGTTGAAGCGCGCCATGCCGCCCAGACTGCCGAATTCCACGCTAGGAACGTAGTAGCCGTCGTGATCACTGATACGGGCCAGCTTTCCAACTGCGGCCTCGAGGCCGATCAACGTCACCGGACCTGCCCGCCACCGATAACCGGCGTTGAGGCCAAGCATGTCCTGGTCGATGCTTTCGTACACCTTGCCCTGGCCGCCCTGCACACCGATAAACGCGCCACTCTTCAGGCGTTGTTCTTCCTGGCGTGGTGGCGGTGGTGCATACGCTGGTGCTGGTGTCGTGTCCACGACCGGGTACGGCGCAGTGGCGGTAGTCATTCCATCGCTGGCGGTCCCGCTCGCATCGGCAGACTGCGGCGACGTGACGCGTGTTTGCTGCGTACTTGAGGCAGGCGCCTCCGCCCCCTGCGTACCGGCCTGCTGCTTTTGCTGCTGGCGGTAGCTGTCCCAGCCGCGCGATAACGATTGCGCCGAGGCCTGTGCCGTGACGCCAAGCGCCGTGCAGGCCAACAGCAGTGTTGCGGTCCTTTTCATCGCATCCCCATGTGTGGAACTCCATCGTCTTCCGCATCCTTGCGCGCGCAGGCATGGCCCAACGGCGTCCGGAAGTGGCGCAGTTGCCGTCAGTAGCGGGAGGCGTTCCCCACATCACCGTATGGCACGCGGCGCGCACGCCTTGGCACGCGCGCGAGTGATGCAGCCCCCTGACCGCAGCGGCACAGTGCCTGGAGTCTCATGCGCGGTCAAGACGTTAAGTGACCGGTTTCCGATGGACGGTTGAGGCGCGATGCCTGGTCCTTCCGGGCTGTCAGCCGTGCCTCGTCTCAACATAGCCGTTGTGCTGCGCCACCTCGGCATTTACCTCCAGCAACCGCCTGCCCCGGCACGATCGCCCAAGTGACTGATCTGGCGAAGCGTTCCACCTCCGGAACATTTCATTTTTTTAACAAATCTAATTTCAGAACTTGAAAGTTCTAAAATTAGTCGGTCCCGATCCTTGCGATCACCGTGGACCTGCAGACGCGTGACCACTCCCGCGCCCCCAGGGTCCGGAGAGCCGTCATGCACTACCAAGCGCTGGATACCGCCAGCCTGACCCTCGCCACCCCCGTGCTGCTCAAGCAAGGCACCCGCCTGCTCGAGCCCACCGTCTACCGCACCCATCTGGATGGGCAGCTGGCGGTGGTCAAGGACTACAGCCGCTACCGGCGCACCCTGCTGGCGCCGATCGCGCGGCTGATGGTGCGCCACGAGGCCAACATGCTGCGGCGCCTGCAGGGCTGGAAGCATGCACCGGCCTTGCTCGGCACCTTGGGCGGCCTGGCGCTGGGCATGGAGTTCATTCCCGGCGACACGCTCAGCGCCAGCGCGGTGGTGGGGCAGGAAGTCTTCCAGCAGCTGCAGCACGCCTTGCGCCGCCTGCATGCGGTGGGCATCACCCATAACGACCTGCATGGCACTAACGTGGTGGTCAGCGCCGGAGTGCCGGTGCTGATCGATTTCACCTCGGCGTGGCGGTTCCCGCGCTGGTTACGCCGCAGCACGCTGTCGCGGCAGCTGCAGCGCAGCGATGTGGCGAACTTCCAGAAGATGCGTCGGCGCCTGGTCGGCATCGCGCCCAGCGACGCCGAAGCCGCGCTCACTGCCGAACCGGGCTGGGTGCGCAGCGTGCGTAACGGCTGGAAGCGGCTGTATCGGCGACTGAAGGGTGGCGCTGCCTGAGACCCGGCAGGGGTGGGCTTGCGGTGCGTTGTTGATCGCAGGCTGGTGGGATCCACAGGATTGGCCGTGGACTGCGGACTGCGGACTGCGGACTGCGGACTGCGATAAGTCTGTGCCCGTAGTAAGTCGGGTTACTGCGGTCTTCCGCCGACGACCACATCCAGATGCACGTGCATGCGTGCATGGCAGCGCCGTCGATCACGTCGTGGCGAGGTCCACCAGCGCCTCCAGCACCAAGCACTACCTGGGAGCGTGTCATGCATCCCACGGACGAACGTGCCTTACAGCGCGTCGCCGTCCAGTTCGCCGGTGCGGATGCGCACCACGCTGCCCAGGTCGTAGACGAACACCTTGCCGTCGCCGATCTTGCCGGTGCCGGCCGCCTTGACGATGGCTTCCACCACCTGCTCGGCCTGGTCGTCGGTCACCGCCACTTCGAGTTTCACCTTGGGCAGGAAGTCGACCACGTATTCGGCGCCGCGATACAACTCGGTGTGGCCCTTCTGGCGCCCGAATCCCTTGACCTCGGTCACCGTGATGCCCGCGACGCCGCAGCCGGCGAGTGCTTCGCGCACATCGTCCAGCTTGAACGGTTTGACGATGGCCATGATCATTTTCATCGGGGGCAAGTCCCAGGAATGACGGGCGCGCAGCATACCGTGGACCGCCGCAACACTCATCCCACCCGATGGCAGGGGCCGCCACGGCCGACAGCCGAATGGGACTATCCTTACCACCTGCCGACTGCCCTGCCGATGTCCCGTATGTCCGGCCTGCACTAGGCTTCCTACGGACCTGCGGAGAACTGCCATGATCGATTTCAATCAACTCGACGACCTTGCCCGCCGCCTCAGCGACCTGGTGCCGCCGGGCCTGCGCCAGTCGCGCGAAGAACTGCAGAGCACCTTCAAGGGCGCGCTGCAGGCTGGCCTGGGCAAGCTGGACCTGGTCACCCGCGAAGAGTTCGATGTGCAGCGCGCGGTGCTGCTGCGCACACGCGAAAAACTCGACGCGCTGGAGCAGACGGTCGCGGCGCTGGAAGCGCGCAGCGGCACCGCGCCGCCCACCTCTCCAACCCCCTGACCCAAGGCCGCCCCCATGAGTCTGGCACTGGTGCACAGCCGTGCCCGCGTGGGAGTGCACGCGCCTGAAGTCCGGGTGGAAGTGCATCTCTCCGGCGGCCTGCCTTCCACCCAGATCGTGGGCCTGCCCGAGGCCGCGGTGCGCGAGTCACGCGAACGGGTCCGTGCCGCCTTGCTGTGCGCACAGTTCGAATTCCCCGCACGCCGCATCACCATCAACCTGGCGCCGGCGGATCTGCCCAAGGACGGCGGCCGCTTCGACCTGCCGATCGCGCTCGGCATCCTTGCGGCCAGCGGGCAGATCGACCGCCAGGCCCTGGCCGACTACGAATTCCTCGGCGAGCTGGCCCTCACCGGCGAGCTGCGCGGCATCGATGGGGTGCTGCCTGCGGCCCTGGCCGCCGCGCAGGCCGGGCGGCGCCTGATCGTGCCGCTGGCCAACGGCGCCGAGGCGGCGATTGCCGGACACGTGCAAGCCTTTACCGCGCGCACCTTGCTGGAAGTGTGCGCCGCACTTAACGGCACCCAGCCGCCACCGCCCGCCGAACTGGCGATCGTGGCGCTCGGCGCCCGCGCGCTACCGGACATGGCCGACGTGCGCGGGCAACCGCATGCGCGCCGGGCGCTGGAGATCGCCGCGGCCGGCGGCCATCACCTGTTGCTGGTCGGCAGCCCTGGCTGCGGCAAGACCTTGCTGGCCTCGCGCCTGCCCAGTCTGTTGCCGGACGCCAGCGAGGCCGAGGCGCTGGAAACCGCCGCCATCACCTCCATCAGCGGACGCGGCCTGGACCTGGCGCGCTGGCGGCAACGTCCTTATCGCGCCCCGCACCATACCGCCAGCGCGGTGGCGCTGGTGGGCGGTGGCACCCATCCGCGCCCGGGTGAGATCTCATTGGCGCACAACGGGGTACTGTTCCTGGACGAGCTACCCGAATGGCAGCGGCAGACCCTGGAAGTGCTGCGCGAGCCACTGGAGTCCGGCGTGGTCACCATCTCGCGGGCCGCGCGCAGCATGGACTTCCCGGCGCGGTTCCAGTTGGTCGCCGCAATGAATCCCTGCCCGTGCGGCTGGGCCGGCGACGCCAGCGGGCGATGCCGCTGCAGTGGTGACGCCATCCGCCGGTATCGCAGCCGCATCTCCGGGCCGCTGCTGGATCGCATCGACCTGCACGTCGACGTGCCGCGCCTGCCGCCGCAGGCACTGCGCAGCGGTGCGACCGGCGAGGACAGTGCCAGCGTGCGTGCACGCGTTGCCGCCGCACGCGAACGCCAGCAGGCACGTGCACAGGTGCCCAATGCCCGCCTGGACCAGGCCGCCACTGACCGCCACTGCCGGTTGGGCAATGACGATCAGCTGCTGCTGGAACGCGCCATCGAACATCTGCAGCTGTCCGCACGGTCGATGCACCGCATCCTGCGCGTTTCGCGCACCATCGCCGATCTCGACGACAGCGCCGACATCGCCACCCGTCACCTCACCGAAGCCATCGGCTACCGCAAACTCGACCGCGCTCTCGATACCTCCAGCGCCGCATGACGTGTCTTGATGGATGGCTCTGGCAACGCGACCGGCGGCAGACGCATGCGGGTTCGTGGTGAAGGAAAGACGCGTGGCCACTGCGGTGACGCCGCTGGGTGTGTCGCCAGGCTGCTCTGCGCTGCTCGATCAACACACTGCGTGTGCCGTGCGCTGCGTGGCCGCACGCCTGCGTTGCACCTGGCTGCGTTAATCTGCTCGGCACGCGCACTGCGCGGCGCCTGCTCGAAACAGCCCGCTGTGGTCAATCGCAGGAGCCCACAACCAGCGCGTAACGCCACCCCGCACCACATGCCGACACCCGATTCATGGCGGTGCGCGTACAACTGCGGCGATCCCACTGCACAGAGGCCGCCATGAGCCGACATCCCGACCTGTCCACCGTCGCATCATTGGACCTGAGCCGTTATCTCGGCACCTGGTACGAGATCGCCCGCCTGCCGATCCGTTTCGAGGATGCCGATTGCACCGATGTATCTGCGCATTATTCGCTGGACGCCGACGGCGGCATCCGCGTGCAGAACCGCTGCTTCACCGCCAAGGGCGAGCTCGAGGAAGCGGTTGGGCAGGCACGCGCGATCGATGAAACGGGCGCACGCCTTGAAGTCACCTTTTTGCCGGAAGGCTTGCGCTGGATTCCCTTCACCAAAGGCGACTACTGGGTGATGCGCATCGATAGCGACTACACCGCTGCGCTGGTTGGCAGCCCGGATCGCAAATACCTGTGGCTGCTGGCGCGCTTGCCGCAGCTGGACGAAAACATCGCGCAGACCTATCTGGCCCATGCACGCGAGCAGGGCTTCGATCTGGCGCCGCTGATCCACACCCCGCATACGGGGCGGCTGACCGAGCAGCCGCTCCCGTAGCGCGGCACCGCTAGTTGTTGAGGGTGCCCAGGTCCTTGGCGGCGGCCTGCGCGCCCTCCAGGCTGTCGAAGGCGACGCCGGTGTCGCCCACCACGTACTTGGTCACCTCGCCGTCGCGGGTGGCCTCCTGCATCTTGAAGATCGGCACTGCATCGGTGCCGCCGACGCGTTCTTTCTGTTGGGTCATGGGTCGTTCTCCATCGAGGGCGCCAGCATGGCGCCGAGGTGTCGGATCAGTGCAGCACTGCCGACGACCTGACCCTACCCGCTGCCCCGACGCGGGTGCGTGAACCTAACAGGGCCGGACCTTTCAACACCGACACAAGCGGCCGCGAGCATAAAAACGCGACCGCTTCGCCGAAACGCTGCCCGCAATGCACGTGTGTGTCGTACATTCGTGACGTGCAGCCTCATCTGTCACCGCCGCCCGCCATCTCCGTCCCCATGCGGCGGTGCTGCGTGGCCGAACATACGCCACAGCGCAGACCACTCTCGAGCGCGCCGTGCGCGGCTGCCCACCCTGCCATCGGCCAGCCGGCAATGCTGGCCACCCATGTCAGGATCTGAAGTGAAGCGGCACCGCATCATCAGCGTCACCGTGCTGCTTGCCCTGCTGTGTGCGGCGCTTCCCACCGGCGTGTCGTATTACCTGGCGTGGCGGTTGGCGCTCACGCGCGAGCAGGCCGAGTTGAGCAGGCTGGCCGAATTGTCGATCCGCCGCACCGACACCGCCTTCGACGAGGCGCATGGCGCGCTGCTGAGCATGGCCGCATCGACGCTGCCCTCCTGTTCGCCCGCGCACCTGGCGCAGATGCGCGCGCTGGTGCTGAGCAGCCACCACATCGTTGAACTCGGCCATTTCCAGCAAGGTCAGCTGCGCTGCACCTCGTGGGGCACGCTGGACGCGGCAGTGCCACAGACGCCTGCGGACTTCACGGTCGCGCGCGGGATCGCCGTAACCACCCGCCTGCTCCCGCTGGCCAGCCCGCAGCACCCGGTGATGGCCCTGCACCTGGGCGACTACAACGTTCTGATCAACCCCTCCACGCTCACCGACATCAACGTCCCACCCGGCCTGCAGTTGGCGATCGGCACGCCGGCCGGGCAGATCCTCAGCAGCACCGGCACCGCCGCCGAACAGTTGCTGCAGGGGCAGGCGCTGGCGGCCACCTCGCATGCCGCACCGGCCTCGGAAGTGCTGTCCGGGCGGGCGCGGCGCGGCGATTGGGTGGCCGTGGTCACCGAGCCGGCCGCCTATCTGCGCGGGCCGCTGGCGGCCTTGCGCCTGCAGCTGCTGCCGGTCGGCATCCTGGTGGCGCTGTTGCTGGTGGGCGCGGTGGTGTGGGTGTCGCGGCGGCGCCTGTCCCCGCTGGCGCGGCTGGAGATCGCCGTGCAGCGTGGCGAGTTCGTGGTGCACTACCAACCGATCATCGCGCTGGACAGCGGGGACTGCGTGGGCGCCGAAGCCCTGGTGCGCTGGCAGCAGCCCGGCGGCGCGCTGGTGCCGCCGGATGACTTCATCCCGTTGGCCGAGCACAGTGGGTTGATCCTGCCGATCACCGACCTGGTGGTGGCCGAAGTCATCCGCGACCTCGGCCCGATGCTGGCGGCCGACCGCTCCCTGCACGTGGCCATCAATGTCTCGGCCGGCGATATCAAGAGCGGCCGCGTGCAGAGCGTGCTGGCCGATGCATTGGCCGGCACCGGCGTGGACAGCGGGCAACTGTGGGTAGAAGCGACCGAGCGCAGCCTCATGGATATCGATGCGGCGCGCACCACGATCATGCATCTGCGCGGCGCCGGCCACACCGTGTCCATCGACGACTTCGGCACCGGCTATTCGAGCCTGCAATACCTGCAGGGGTTGCCGCTGGACGCGTTGAAGATCGACAAATCCTTCGTGGACACCATCGGCACGCACTCGGCCACCAGCGCGGTGACCTCGCACATCATCGAAATGGCCAAGACCCTGCAGTTGCGCACCATCGCCGAAGGCGTGGAGCGGCAGGAGCAACTGGATTATCTGCGCGCCCACGGCGTGGACCTGGCGCAGGGCTGGCTGTTCTCGCGCGCCTTGCCGGCTGCGGGGTTCATCGCCTACCGCAATGCGCTGCGGCGGACTGGCTGAGCGTAGGATCGCCGACCTGCTCAGTGGGTCGTTGGTTCATTGGTTCATTGGCTCGCCAATCAGCGGCAGGCTGTGCGCTGCAAAGCTATCGCGTGCGTCTCATGCACTTGCATGCGCTCCGCAAGCATCGGTTCGTGCCTCGCCATACCCATCACGCCGTCGCTTCCAGCCAGTCACCAGATGACGGTGACGGCGCAGGGCTGGCTGTTCGCGCGCGCATTGCCGGCGGCGGATTCATCGCCTACCGCAATGCACTGCAGCGGACTGGCTGATCGCTGTAGCGCTAATCGGCTATTCGGCTATTCGGCTAGTTGGATCGTTGGATCGTTGGATCGTTAGGTCGCGATCAGCGGACATGCTGCGCGCTGAAATAGCGACGCAACAGTTGTTACGCATTACCGCATGCACTCCAACGCAACCGCCCTTCCGTCCCGGCGACATCGCATCACATCGCGGTTCCAAGCAAAGCCGACAGCGATGGCGCGAGCCCTGCCACACCTGTTTCTGTTGTACGTGCCAACGAGCGCAGCTGCTCCTCAATACGGTCAGCCAAACAGTTGCGCACCCCACAAACATGATCGGCCTGCCGCACGCGCGACAGGCCGATCATCTGCATCAGGTCGCAAGCCTCAGGCGCGTTGCAGTGCGCCGTCGCTCTGGCGTACCGGTGCCGGGCGGCTCGGGAAGGCGTGCCGCACGATCCGCCACATCACCTGGCCGAACTGACGCGGCAGCGAGCCGGTGTTGTAGTGCTGGCCGTAGCGCGCGCAGATCTGCTTCACTTCGACCGCGATCTGCGCATAGCGATTGGCCGGCAGGTCGGGATAGAAGTGGTGTTCGATTTGATGGCTCAAGTTGCCCGACAGCACATTCATCAGCTTGCCGCCGGTAAGGTTGGACGAACCACGCAGCTGACGCAGATACCAGTGACCACGCGACTCGTTGCGGATCGATTCTTTCGGGAACACTTCCGCATCGGCGGTGAAGTGGCCGCAGAAGATGATCACGAAGGTCCAGATGCTGCGCAGCATGTTCGCGGCCAGGTTGCCCAGCAGCACGGTCAGGAAGAACGGGCCGGCCAGCAACGGAAACACGATGTAGTCCTTGAGCATCTGGCGGCCCATCTTGCGGCCGACCGGCAGGAACGACGCGCGCAATTCGGCGGCCTTCATCTTGCCGGCGAACCAGCGGCCCAGGCGCAGGTCCTGGATCGCCACGCCCCATTCGAACAGCAGCGCGAACACCACCGCGATGAACGGCTGCAGCAGGTAGAACGGGCGCCAGCGCTGCTCGGGGAAGATGCGCAACAGGCCGTAGCCGATGTCGTCATCCATGCCACGCACGTTGGTATAGGTGTGGTGCTTGAAGTTGTGGGTCTTGCGCCAGTTGTCGCCGGTGGCAACGATGTCCCACTCGTAGGTGTTGCCGTTGAGCTGCGGGTCGCCCATCCAGTCGTACTGGCCGTGCATGACGTTGTGGCCCAACTCCATGTTCTCCAGGATCTTGGACAGGGTCAGCAGCACCACGCCGACGATCCACGCCGGGATCAACACGCTGTGTACGAAGGCGCCCAGGAACAGCAGCGCCCGGCCGGCCACGCCGGTCCAGCGCACGGCCGCGACGATGCGGCGGATGTAGCGCGCGTCGGCGGCGCCGACCTGGGTCAGCACGCGGGCACGGACGGCATCGAGCTCGTCGCCGAAGGACTGCAATTCGGCGGCGGACAGGGCGCGGTTATGGACTCGGCTCATGAGGGTTCCTTACAGATCCAGGATCAGGTCGGTGCTGGCGGCGCTGATGCACAGGCGTACCTGTGCGGTGGGTTCGCTGCTGCGCTCGCCGGTCAGCAGGTGCCGCGTGGTGCCGGACTGGCGCGCACACGCGCAGCTGTTGCAGATGCCCATGCGGCAGCCGTGTTTGGGACGCAGGCCCTGGGCTTCCAGCCCTTCCAGCAGCGACTGGCCGCGCGAAAGGGTCAGCGTACGGCCGCTGCGTGACAGCTGGACCTGCACTTGGCCGGCTTCGCCGTCGTCCAGTACCGGCACGCTGAAGGCTTCGGCCTGGAATCGGGCAACACGGTCCTGCAAGCGCGCGCGCGCGGCCTGCACGAAACCGCCCGGCCCGCAGGCCATCACATGCCGGTCCTGCAGGGCGGTGACCTGCTCCAGCGGGAAGCTGTCGATCCGCGGCGCAGGTGCGGCGCCTTCGCGGGTGGTGAGCAGTTGCGCGCGCAGGCGTGGATGCGCGGCCGCCAGCGCTTCGAATTCGTCCAGAAAGCAGGCCTCGTCGCGCTGGCGCACCCAATACAGCAGGTCCACGTCCATCGGCATGCCTGCCGCAGCGGCGGCCTGCAGCAGCGCGCGCATCGGCGTGATGCCGCTGCCAGCTGCCAACAGCAACAGAGGTGCGGGCGTTGTGGGCAGCAGCATGTCGCCGAAGGCCGGATCCAGCGAGACCACCGCACCCAGCGGCGCCTCACCGGCCAGATACGTGCTGACCAGCCCGCCGGTGATCGCCTTGACGGTGATCGCCAGGCGGCCGTCGGCCAGCACCGTGGGGCTGTAGCTGCGCAGCAGGCGGCGGCCGTCGATTTCCACGCCGATGCTGACGTGCTGGCCGGCCTGCAGGCCCTGCCAATGCCCATTGGGCTGGAACAGCAAGGTCACTGCATCCCGGCTGGCTGGCGTGCGTGCGACCAGCCGCGCCATCGGGCGCTCCAGGGTCCACAACGGGTTGATCCGGGTCGCCCAGAAGTCGAACAGCTGGGGCGACACCAGCCGGCGCGCCAGGCGCGTGGGCAGCGGGGACTTGGGCATGCGAGCAGGAGCCGAGTTCATGGGGTGCACTATACGCACGCATGCACAGACGTGTATACAGTTGTATATCGACCAGAGGGGCTATGATTCAGGCCCACGCCCGGCTGCTGCCTCATGACCTCCATCGCCCTGCCATCCCACGACGCGCCGCCGTCACGCAAGCCGGCGATTTCACGCGAGGACCTGATCGCCGCGGCGTTGTCATTGATTGGCCCGCACCGCAGCCTGTCCACGCTGAGCCTGCGCGAAGTGGCCCGTGAGGCCGGCATCGCGCCGAACAGCTTCTACCGCCAGTTCCGCGACATGGACGAGCTCGCCGTGGCGCTGATCGATCTGGCCGGGCGCTCGCTGCGCACCATCATCGGCCAGGCACGGCGGCGGGCGACCTCCACCGACCGCAGCGTGATCCGGGTGTCGGTGGAAACCTTCATGGAACAGCTGCGCGCCGACGACAAGCTGCTGCATGTGCTGCTGCGCGAGGGTGCGGTGGGCTCGGATGCCTTCAAGCAGGCGGTGGAACGCGAGCTCAGCTATTTCGAAGACGAGCTGCGCGTGGACCTGATCCGCCTGGCCGCTGCCGATGGCGCCACGCTGCATGCGCCGGCGCTGGTCTCCAAGGCGATCACCCGGCTGGTGTTTGCGATGGGCGCCACGGCGATGGACCTGCCGCCGGAGAAAGATCCCGAGCTGGTCGAACAGATCTCGCAGATGCTGCGCATGATCCTCACCGGCGCACGCACGCTGGGCTCGCACGGCCACTGAGTTTGCGGGACGGCGGGTGATTCCTTGTCGGCACGCTGGAGTGCGTGCGCCATTGCCGCTGTGGTGCGCCACGGGTATCCCTGCGCGACTGCGTGCTTAGTCGCCTACAAACCGTTGATGCGTACTGGTGCATGCATTCAAGCGGCACCGCGACGCGTTGCTCACAGTGCGACCAGCTGTCGCGATTGGGCTGCGTTGAGCGCGCGCTCAGCGCGTCTCTCGCACGCCTGCCGAGGTCGCCGTTGCATCAATGGCCAAACACGCATGCGCACCGTCGCCACCCAGTGAGCATGCCCGCACATACCACTGCGTGATTCACGGCGTCTCGGCGGGCCGCGCCTAGCGTCGGCTACCCGCTTGCCTTGCCGCTGCCCATGCCTGCGCACCGCATCCCTTCTGCGCCCACCACTCCATTGGCCAAACCGGTGGACACCGTGCCCAGCGGCACCTTGACCGCGCTGCGAGCGCAGGCACAGGACTGCCGTCGCTGCGATCTCTGGAAGCCGGCCACTCAGGTTGTATTTGGCGCCGGCCCTGCCCGCGCGCCGTTGATGATCATTGGCGAACAGCCCGGGGACCAGGAAGACCAGCAGGGCCGCCCGTTCGTGGGCCCGGCCGGCCAGTTGCTGGGCACGCTGATGGCCGACGCGGGCCTGGATCCGGCGATGGCCTACGTCACCAACACGGTCAAGCATTTCAAGTTCGTCCCGCGCGGCAAACGCCGGCTGCATCAGCGCGCCACTGCCGGCGAACAGGCCGCGTGCCGGCCATGGTTGGCCGCCGAACTGTTGCGGGTACGCCCACGCATTGTGCTGGCGCTGGGCGCGATGGCGGCGCAAACCCTGTTCGGTAACGCGTTTCGATTGACCACCGAACGCGGGCAATGGCGCGCGCTGGATGGCCGCACCACTGCGCTGGCAAGCTGGCACCCGTCCGCCATCCTGCGCATGCGTGAGCCCGAGCGCACCGCCACACGCGCGCTGCTGCGTGAGGATCTGGCCCAGGTCGCGGCCGCACTGGATAACCTCCGATGATGCCCGGAGATAATCGGCTCGATTATTTTTTTGCATAAAGTCCTTGCACAATAAAAACAACACGGGTAATGTTCGCGCCCTCGGCAGGTACGCCCTGCACTTTTTGGATTCCCGCGCAGATGACCATTCATCTCCCCAGCAAACAGGACCGACTGCAACGCGCCAACCGCGTTCCGCAGACGCGTGTCGCCGTGCTGGCAGCGCGGATGCACACCTTCGATTGATCTTCAGCCACAGGAGATCGGTCACCCGATCTCCGAGGCTTGCGAACGCCCTCGGATGCTGCATCCGTGGGCGTTTTTCGTTATGCGTTCGCTCAACAGGTTCGTGCGGCTGATCGCCGAAGACACCCGGGCAGGGAACGCCCGGCAACACGGAAGTTGCAGTGCTGCGAGGCGCGCAAGCGCTGTGCCCAGGTGTCGGGCACGGGCGGCAGACGATCATGCGTACACATGGATTATCGTTCCTAAAGAACGGTAATCAGAAACGAGGCAGAACGGTTTCCAGCGGTCTGGAGTTTATTCCAGCTGGTGTGCGCGGCGTGCCGTGGCATATACCGGAAACCCCGATGCAGTTTCTGACATCGGATGTCGGCTCCTGGTGGGAGCGGTGGCGTCAGCCACAGGGTCGGTTCGATTCCGGCACATCCACCACTGGATAGCTCAGTTGGGTAGAGCAGCGGAGTCACCTCCGTGAGTCGCGGGTTCGAATCCCGCTCCACCATGACCTTTCACGTCATGCACCACGGGACGCATGTCCCAACCCCAGGAAATGCCCTTGCCTGGTGTAAGCGCACACCCGTGCGCGGCCACCAGACAGCGGCGCTGTCGCCGGGCCTGTGGCCTGACGCTGCCTTCCCTGCAGTGCGCCTGGCCGTGCGGTTCGCCGTGTTGGTCATGCGCGGTGCGGCGGCAGCGCCAGCCCACCGTGCTCCGCCACCGCGCTGTCACGGGCGTTTCCTTCTTTTTCTTGCTTGCGCCGCGTTGCGTCGGCAATGGCTTCGTCCCGGTTCCGATCCGGGGAACGAGGCGTGCGTGTGTGCCCGGATCGGATCACCAGAGCCAACCCAAGGAGACATGCCATGTTCTGGACCAAGAAGGTCGTGATCGGTGACGGCGACCGCGGCCTGGTGTATCGCGACCGGCGCTTTGCGCGCCTGCTCATGCCCGGCGTTTATCGCCTGTTCGACCCGTTGCATCGCCTGACCATCACGCTGCATGCGGTGGGCAATGGCGCCCCGGTAGGGGCCGAGGCCGAGCGGCTGATCGAGGCGCTGGGCCCGCAGCTGGAGACGCACTGCGTGCTCGCCGACATCGGTGCGCACCAGGTCGGCCTGCTGCTGCGCAACGGCGTCCTCGACGGCGTACTGCCGCCGGGTTCGCGCACGCTGTACTGGCGTGGGGCCACCCCCGTGTCCGTGCACGTGCTGCCGCTCAGCGATGGGCTGCAGGTGCCAACGGATGTGCAGCGCCGGCTGCGCCAGCTCGGCACACTGTCGAAGGTGGCGAGCTGCGTTGAGGTGCCGGCCGATTCGGTCGGCCTGGTCTCGGTGGATGGCACGCTCGCACCACCGCTGCCACCCGGGGCGTATGCGTTCTGGAATTTCCAGAACACTGTGGTGACCGAAGTGGTCGACCTGCGTGTGCAATCGGTTGAAGTCTCCGGCCAGGAGCTGCTGACCCGCGACAAGGTGTCGTTGCGGGTCAACCTGGCTGCCAGCATGCGCATCACCGATGCGGTGGCGATGCGCACCCGCGTGGCCAAGGCCGGTGATTTGCTGTATCGCGAACTGCAATACGGGCTGCGCCGTGCGGTGGCCAGCAAGACGCTGGACGAGTTGCTGGGCGACAAGGCATCGCTGGACGCCGACATCGTGGCGCATGTGCGTAGCAGCGTGCACGGCTTCGGCATCGAGGTGCTGGGCGTGGGCGTCAAGGACGTGATCCTGCCCGGCGAGATGCGCGCCATCCTCAATGCCGTGGTGCAGGCAGAGAAGCAGGCGCAAGCCAATGTGATCCGCCGACGCGAAGAAGCCAATGCCACGCGTTCACTGCTCAACACTGCAAAGTTGATCGAGGAAAGCAGCGTGCTGATGCGGTTGAAGGAACTGGAGGCCTTGGAAAAGGTCACCGAAAAGATCGACACGCTCACCGTGTTCGGCGGCCTGGATGGCGTGCTGAAGCAGCTGGTGACGCTGCGCTGATGATCGCCGTGTGCGGTGGACGGATCCGCCGCGCACGGCCCCAAAGGAATGAGAACAATGAACACACACACCTATGAATTTCTGCATGCCGAAGGCACCTCCACGCCGATCAAGGGCTGGGTGCGCGGCGTGCCGCTGGAAGAACAGGCGCATGCACAGCTGCGCAACATCGCCGCCGTGCCCTTTGTTGGGCCGTGGGTGGCGGTGATGCCCGACGTGCACCTGGGCAAGGGTGCAACCGTGGGCTCGGTGATCCCGACCCGCGGCGCCATCATCCCGGCCGCGGTCGGGGTGGACATCGGCTGTGGCATGGCCGCAGTGCGCACCACGCTGCGTGCCAACGATTTGCCCGACAACCTGGCCCAGCTGCGCTCCAGCATCGAGCGCAGCGTGCCGGTGGGCAATGGCCGTGGTGGCGAACACCGTAACCTTCCGGACAGCATCGCCACGCGCATTGCACAGTCCGGGCTGGTGCCGCGCCTGGAAGCGATCAAGCAGACCCATCGGCGCATCCGTACCGACAAGCTGGAGTGCCAGATCGGCACGTTGGGCGGTGGCAATCACTTCATCGAGATCTGCCTGGACGAAACCGATGCGGTCTGGGTGATGCTGCACAGCGGCTCGCGTGGCACCGGCAACCTGATCGGCACCTATTTCATCGAGCGGGCGCGTCAGCAACTGGCCCACCGCGTGCTGGGCTTTCATTTGCCCGACAAGGACCTCGCATTCTTCATGCAAGGCGAGCCGTTGTTCGATGAGTACGTGGAAGCGGTGTCGTGGGCGCAGGATTACGCCCGCGAAAACCGCGAGGCGATGATGGCGCGGGTACTGGCGGAAATGCGCCACCGCCTGCCGAAGTTCCAGCTGGAAAAGCTGGCGGTGAACTGTCATCACAACTACGTGCAGAAGGAAACCCACGGTGGCGAGGAACTGTTGATCACCCGCAAGGGCGCAGTCAGTGCGCGCACCGGCGAGTTGGGCATCATTCCCGGCAGCATGGGCACGCGCAGCTACATCGTGCGCGGGCTCGGCAACGCGGAGAGCTTCCACAGCTGCAGCCATGGTGCGGGCCGGCTGATGAGCCGGACCGCCGCGCGTCAACAGATCACGCTGGCGCAGCACCGCGAAGCCACTGCGCATGTGGAATGCCGCAAGGATGCGGCGGTCATCGACGAATCGCCGGCGGCGTACAAGTCGATCGAGGCCGTGATGGCTGCGCAGCAGGACCTGGTGGAAGTGCTGCACACGCTGCGCCAGGTGGTGCATCAAGGGGTGAGCGAGGGCCGCGCAAGCGGCCCTTTTTCATTGCGCGCGCGAACGCGACGAACTCATCCGTCGCTGCAGGTGCACAGTTCAGTCATGTCGTGGCCGCACTCACATCCACGCACACACGTTTCACTCCTGCGACGCCATCGTGACGCCACATTCGCGGACCTGCTGTATCAGGACGCGCCCTTGAAGCAACCCGGAGGCGACATGACCAGCTACGACAAGCAGGAACGCAAGGCAGAAGCACAGGACCTCAACCGCGACCCGATCTCCGGTACGCCCGGCTCCCATCCGGTGGGCGTGGGCGTGGGCGGCATTGCCGGTGGTGCGGCCGCAGGCGCGCTGGCGGGCACGGTGTTTGGCCCGCTGGGCACGCTGATCGGCGCCGCGGCAGGTGTGGTGGCTGGCGCTGCCGCCGGCAAGGGCGTGGCCGAGCGGCTAGACCCAACGGTGGAGGCCGAATACTGGCGCCAGGAACATCGCAACCGCCCTTACTACAAGGAAGGCACCGACTACGATCGCGACTACGCCACCGTTTACGGATTCGGCCTGCAGGCGCGCGAAACCCGCCCCACCAGCACCTGGGAAGAGACCGAAGCCACGCTGGCAGGCGAATGGCCGCGCAACCGTGGTGAATCGCGTCTGGAGTGGGACGAAGCCCGCTTGGCCGCGCGTGATGCCTGGGACCGTGCGGATCGCACCCACACCGTGTATCGCGACAACGACAACCACTACCAGAGCCGCTTCGACAGCGTGGGGTACCGCGAAGCCGATTATTCCTACGATGACTATCGCCCTGCGTACCGCTATGGCATGCAGGCGCGCCAGCAACATGCCGGCCGCCAATGGGATGACCATCTGGAGCGCGACCTGGGCGACGGCTGGGACCGCTTCAAGGCCGATTCGCGCCTGAGCTGGGAAAAAGCCAAGCATGCCGTGCGCGAGGCCTTTGATTCGGATCGTCACGATGGCTCGGTGCGCCGCACCGATGACACGCGTCTCTAAAGGAGCGCGCTACGTGCAACGCAATCCGTTGCACGCGGGTGGCTAACAACAACGGGCCCAGTGGGCCCGTTGTTGTTTTCAACGTCTTGCGAGACTGTCTTGCTGCGTGGCCAAGCGCGTGTTTTGAACCGCCTCGGCAAGTGCACCTATCCCGACGTCTTTTCCACCGCACGGATGTCGCCACGAAATTCGCGCGAACCCTGCCCCGGCAACGACACCGCGTCGCCCTGCTGTTCCTTGAGCAACTGCTTGCGTGCGGCCACCACTTCCTTGGCCAATGCGATGCGACGCCCCACCACCATCTCGGTCAGCCAATCGATCAATGCACGGGTGTATTCCTGCTGATGCTCTTTCACGCTCAACGCATGATCGGCACCGGCAATGACACGCGAGGTCAGCGAGCGCGCATTGGTGAAGGCAGTTGCATAGTTGCGCATCACTGGATGCGGCACGATCACATCGTTCTCGGCCTCCACCAGCAACACGTCGCCCTTGTATTGCGCGCACGCGGCAAGCGCCAGATTGTCGCTGGGCGCCAGCGCACGCCGGCGATAATCCATCAAGTCCGGGTCGGCATTCAGGCTCACTTTCGGCTGATCCCAATGCGCATCCTTGTAGAGCGCAGGCGAGCGCAGCGCCAGCCATTCCACCGGGCGCTCGCGCGTCAGCAAGGCCGAGAGATACCCCCCATAGCTCAAGCCCACCACCGCAATCGAATGCGCATCCACATACGGCAGGCTTGCCAGCTGATCGTAGGCGGCCTTGATATCGTCCAGGTTCTGCGCACGCGTCACGCTCTGGCGCATCGAGGCATAGCCTTCATGGCCGCGTAGATCGAAGGTCATGCAGATGCAGCCCAGGCCCACGGCTTCGCGCGCGCGCACCAGGCTGTGATGCTGGCTGCCACCCCACCCGTGCACGAACAACACGCCCGGCATGCCGGTCGGCGTGAGCAAGGTGCCGCTGAGTTCATCTTGGCCAACGGGGATTTCGATGCTGGATAGTTTGGCTTCCATCAGTCCGTGGACACCCTCCGGTATTTGATGCGCGGCCCGGGCCCGGGCCGCTGCGCGCGGTAGTAGATCTGTGCGTCGTCCGGCGCATCGCCCTCATACAGTTCATGCGTGGAGGCGGTCACCCACTGCAGCGCCGGGTCCTGCTGAAAGCTGGCAATGGCAGCGAGCTCTGCCGGCGTGGCACCGCCGACGCGCCAGGATTGCTCCAGCACCCCACAGACCGGGCCGGCCTGCGCGTCCTGTCCACTCACCACATCGTAATTGCGACGCGAGATCTGTAATGCAGGATACGCGGCAGTGATGAATCGATCGTACATGCAGGCCTGCGCGACCACCTGTTTTTCAAGCGGCGGCAACGCGCTGGCGGCAAGCGCTTCGAGCGAGCCGCGGTAGACGCGCAAGCTGGAACCGCCATACACCTCTGCACCATTGCCATCGCGCACGCTGCACTGGGTGCCGTAGTAGGCAATCCGGATGCCGCCGATGCACAGCTCGCCCACGCTATGGGTGTGCGGCTGCACCACGTTGCGCTCCAGCACCGCGCCATGGGTGGCGAGATACGCAGGCGGCAAGGCGTCCAATGCGGCATCCAGCTGCGCGGCATCGTCGATCCGCCACTGGCCATTGCCACCCACACCGGTGGGAAGTTTCAATCGCACGCCACCGCCTGCACGCAACGCCGCTGCTGCCTGCGTGGCATCTGCACGCGAGAACACCGTGTACCCCGGCAACGTGGCGGGCATCAATGCCGTGGCCAGGGCCTGATTCCAACCGTCCACACGCTGCGCCGCCTCGGTAATCAACGGATGGCTGATGACCTTGGTGGCCAGAAAGGCGTAAGGCACCACGCCGCCCAATACGTCACGCGTGTCCTGGATGCCCAGCGTGCGTGCTTGTGCAATGGTCAGGGTTTCGTCGGGGATATGCAGCGTAGATGGCTGCTCGCGGCCATCCTTCTGAACGCGCTCATTGCTCTCTGCGTGCACGTTGCGCACGCCCAGTAGGCGCGCCACTTCGGCGCACACCCAGGCATGGGTGGCACGCTCGTGACCATCGCGAGATACGTCGCGCAGCGTGTGCCCCAGCACCTGCCGGTAGTGCGTGTGTTGCATGGCATTCCCCTCGTGGCAGGTTGTCACTGGCGTGATGCACGCATCGCATGCCATGCCCCGCTGTCTACCGCGCCCTGTCTGCTACTTCAGCAGCAGGTAGAACCCGAACACGATCAGCAGGACAACGACCAGGCTGACCAACATGCGGCCGCCACGTAGCTCCAACAGGGCGTGCCACCAGACGCGTGCTTCGGGGGTGCCGCTTGCGTGATGCGGCTTTGAACTGCGGTTATTGCTGTCCTGCATCCTGAGTGCTCTCTCCATCGCTCCAAGCGTCCACCTTAACGATCAGACGTTACACAGGTGTGGAGCGGTTCAGAATCTTCCGTGAAATGACGCAGTGCGCGCGCTATTTCGCGCAATCAATGCAGGCAACGCGACGCTGTTGCTTTACCGTGCGCAGTGCGCAGTTCATCGATGCCCCGTAACGTGGCTGCAATCGACACCGAAACTCCGCAGTGCCTGGTGGGTGGTGCGGCACATGTGCACGCAAGGTGTTCGCAGGTGAGTTGCGTTGGCACGCTGTGCAGGCGCGACGCAAAAAGCTGACTAATTAAGCAAACCCTGGCAAACGCCGCGCTGAATTGTCGCGTTCGATGATCATTTGTTGACATACCTGCAGTTACTCTGCGCGTCAAGTTTGTTTAACCCGGAACATGCAAGTCATGAGCAGAGATCCCTCCGTCATCGATGTACAAGCCGAAATCGCGCATTGGCAGGCGCGGCATGCCCAAGGCAATCTCGGCGCCGGCAAGTTCAGCGAATTGTCGCCGGTTGTGAAGATGGCCTGCGACATCTATCTGCAGGCACCGCGTTCCAGCGACCAGGAACGTTTGAGGCTGTTTCGCGACCGTCTGGAACATCACTTCATTTCGTCGAGCACGCAGTCGAACTACGAACAGTTGGCCACTGACTGCTGGCAGCGTCTGGGCAATCGCACAAGTTGATCGCAATCGTTGAGCAAGACCTGTAATCCAATGGAGATCGTCATGAAAACCCCGTATCAAGTGCAGCAGGAGCTGGAACGACTGGAGCGGCTGGTGCCGCACATCATCAGCGACCAGGGCGACCGCGCGGAGGAAATCCTTGGCTTCCATGTAGCCAGTTTGTTGGGCAGTGCACCGGCAAGCGAACACGCGCTGATCCGTGAGCGCACCGCGCACATGGCGCGGATGTGCCGGACCGGGCAGGCTGCAGCACGTGCACCTGTACGACCTCTGGGCATGCAACCCGTCGCCCAGCCGCAGTGGGCCTGATCCATGCGACACCGGAGCCGCTCAGCGGCTCCTTTGCATTTAGAGCAGCTATCAAAACTACTGGGCAGCCGCTCTTATAGGCCCATCGACGGCCGCCGCCATTCCCCCGCTTCCAGGACTTTCATGAAACTCACGCTTATTGCTGCTTCGTTGTTGGCCATGCTCTCCCTCAGCGCCTGTGATCGCCCCGGTGGCGACGCCTCGCGGACCGCGCCGGCCGTTTCGCCCGAACCCACGGCTGCCCCGGTGAGCGGCACTGGCGCAACCGAGTTGGCCAAGGGCGACGGCGGCGCGCTGGGCGTGCTTGCGGCGATCGACGAGAACGAAATCGCATTGGCCAAGCAGGCCATCGCACAGGATCTGGGCGGCGCCAACGACGAATTCGCCAAGCAGATGCTGCACGACCACGAGGCCAATCTGGAAAAGACCAAGGCCCTGGGCGCAACCGATTCGCCGCGCGCCGATGCAATGCGCGCCAAAGGCAAGGCCGCGGTAGACGCACTGGAAAAGACGCTCACCCTGCCGGACGGCAAGGACGCGTACCGCAACGCCTTCATGCGCACGATGGTCACCGACCACGCCGACACCATCAAGATCCTGGATGCGGAGCTGATCCCGGCCGCGGAGACCGACCCGGTCAAGGCGCACCTGGAAGAAACCCGCCGCGTGGTTTCGGCGCATTTCGAGCGGGCGCATTCGGTGTCGTCTTCGCGCTGACGCGCCAGGCGGTACCTGCATCACGACGCGCCGGCTTGTCCGGCGCGTTTGCGTTTCAGGCGTGCAGCGTTTCTCGTGCAGCGCGCAGCCGCAGTCACAAACACGCCCCCGCACGGCTTCACTCCACTCGCGCCCGCCATCGCCTATGGTGCGGCATCGATACGGCGCACTGGAGCCTGGCAATGCATCTGCTCATCACTGGCGGCACCGGTTTCATCGGCCAGGCACTGTGTCCGGCGCTGCTGGAGGCCGGCCACCAGGTCAGCGTGCTGACCCGCGACCCGACGCGCGCGGCGCGCACACTCCCCGGCGTGACCACGGTCGCCACGCTCAGCAACAGCTTGCGCGCCGATGCGGTGATCAACCTGGCCGGCGAACCGCTGGCCGCCGGGCGCTGGACCGACGCGCGCAAGCAGCGCTTTCGTGCATCGCGGATCGGCACCACCGAGCAGCTACACACCTGGATCGCCCAGCAGCCGGCCGAACAACGCCCGCACGTGCTGGTGTCCGGCTCGGCGGTGGGCTATTACGGCGAACGCGGCGACGCGGTACTGACCGAGGCCGATGGGCCGGGCGATGACTTTTCTGCAGCGCTCTGCCGCGACTGGGAAGCCGCGGCCATGGCGATTGCCGCGCTGGGCCCACGCGTGAGCTGCGTGCGCACCGGCATTGTCCTGGACCGCGATGGCGGCGCGCTGGCGCGCATGCTGCCGGCGTTCCGGCTGGGTGGCGGCGGGCCGTTCGGCAATGGGCGGCACTGGATGAGCTGGATCCATCGCGCCGATATGGTGGGCCTGCTGCAGTGGCTGCTGGAGCACGGCCAGGCCGGTGCCTACAACGCCACGGCACCGACGCCGGTGACCAACGCAGAATTCGCGCGCACGCTGGCAAGCACGCTGCACCGCCCCGCGCTGCTGGCGTTGCCGGCCGGTGTGTTGCGACTGGGCTTTGGCGAAATGGCCGATCTGCTGCTGGTCAGCCAGCGCGTGCTGCCGCAACGCGCGCTCGATGCGGGTTTTCAGTTCCAGTACGTGCGCCTGGACGCGGCCTTGCGCGCCATCCTGCAGCGCTGAGCGCGCGTACGCGGCCACACGCGGCACCCAGCAGTGCGCGTCGTCGCGTTAATGCGCAGGGGCCAGGGCGCGCGCCAGGGTCGGCCAGAGCTCGGAGACTTTTGGGTGGATCGGCACCGCCCATTCCAGGGTGTCGATCGGCTGGTCGGCGTTGATCAGGTCGACGATGCCGTGGATGGCTTCATCGCCGCGCAGACCCAGAATTGCGGCGCCCAGCACGCGCCGGGTCTGCGCATCGGCCACCAGTTTCATCATGCCGATGGTTTCCCCGTTCTCGCGCGCACGCCCCACCTGCTGCATCGGGCGCTGCGCCACCAGCAACGGCCGCCCGCTGGCACGCGCCTGGGTTTCGCTCATGCCCACCCGGCCCAATGGCGGGTCGGTGAACAGCGCATAGGCCGGCACCCGCTGGCTGAGCCGGCGCTCGGCGCCGTCGAGCAGATTGGCGGCCAGGATCTCGTAATCGTTGTAGGCGGTGTGCGTGAACGCGCCGCGGCCGTTGCAGTCGCCCATCGCCCACACGCCGGGCACATTGGTGGCCAGTTGCATGTCGACCTGCACATAGCCTTGCGCATCGGTGGCGATGCCGGCGGCCTCCAGGCCCAGATCGTCGGTGTTGGGCTGCCGCCCGAGGGCCAGCAGCACGTGGCTGGCCACGATCTGCGGCGCGCCCTGCGCGCACTCCAGTTGCACGGCCGCACCGTCGGCATGCGCCGCGAAGGCGATGCAGCGCGCGTCGGTGCGCACCGCGATGCCCTCGTCTTGCAACATCTGGGCGATGGCCTCGGAGATGTCGGCATCCTCGCGCCCGATCAGGTGCGCGTGCTGCTCCACCACCGTGACCGGCGCCCCCAGGCGGCGAAAGATCTGCGCAAATTCCAGGCCGATGTAGCTGCCGCCGATCACCACCAGATGCTGCGGCAACGTGCGCAGCTGCAGGATCGAGGTGTTGTTCAACGGACTGATCTGATCAAGCCCAGGCAGCTCCGGGGTGCGTGCGCGTCCGCCCACGTTGAGGAAGATGCGCGGTGCACTGAGTTCTTGCGCGCCCACGCGCAGCCGATCCGGCGCGACAAAGCGGGCATGGCCACGGATCAGCTGCACACCCGGCGTCTGCGCCAGCCACTGCTCCACGCCGGTGCGCGCCGCATCGCTGATCGCGTGCGCACGCGCCATCACCTGCGGCAGGTCGACCTCCACCGGGCCGGCAATGCGCACGCCATAGTCCCCCGCGCGCCGGGCCAGGTGCGCCACGCGCGCGCTTGCCACCAGGGTCTTGGTCGGCATGCAGCCGGTATTGACGCAGGTGCCGCCCACCAGGTGCCGCTCGATCACCGCCACCCGCTGGCCACGTTCGGCCAGGCGCACCGCCAGCGACGGCCGGCCTGGCCCGCGCCCACCACGATGGCGTCGTAGCGCGTGGCGGTCATGGCAGCAGCACCAGGGCCACACCGCCCAGCAGCAGCGCGACAGCGTCTTCGAGCAGCCCGGCGGGACGGTCGCGCCCCAGCCGCTGTGCCACGGCGGCACGTGCGGCAGCGCCGCCATAGGTGCCCAGCACCGCACCGACCACACCAGCCGCTGCGCCGAGCACCCACTGCCCCGCCTGCAGGCCAATCGCCCCGCCGCACAGCGCACCGCTCAGCAGCCGGGTCAGGAACTGCACCGGCACCTTGCGGCTGGGCGTGTTGGGCAGTTGGTCGGTGATCAGCTCACCCAGCGCCAGCAACGAGACGATCCAGGGGGTGTAGCGCCAGCCCAGCCAGCCCAGCGGCGTCCCGGCCAGGTGCACGTGGCCCAGGGCCGCGGCCCAACTGAGCAGGGCGGGCGCCAGCATCGCGCGCAGCCCGGCCACCACACCCAGCAACCACGCAGCAGGAAGAAGGTCCATGCAACCACTCCTCGTGAAATCAGCGGGATGCCGCGTCGGTGCGAGCCAGGCTCGGACACGGCCGCGATCGCCGCGAGTATAGGCAGCCCAGGCGCTCTCCCTCGCGGCTGAGCCCGTTACTGCGCACGTCGATACCACTGGCCGGGCCGCCCCTGGTCGGCTGCCCGGGTCGCCCGCGGTGGCGATGCACTAATATTTGCCTAACGACCACAACCGACAGTGCTGCGGAGATCGGACTGGCCCCAGTGCCCGGCGGACCCACCATGCACCTGCTCCTTGTTGAAGACGACACCATGCTTGCCGACGCCATCTGCGACGGCGTCCGCCAGCAGTCCTGGACCATCGACCATGTCGGCACCGCCGCTGCGGCCAGGACCGCGCTGGTGGAACACCACTACACCGCGGTGTTGCTGGACATCGGCCTGCCCGGCGATTCCGGGCTCACGGTGATCCGCTACATGCGTGGCCATTACGACCCTACCCCGGTGATCGCGCTGACGGCGCGCGGCCAGCTCACCGACCGCATCCGCGGCCTGGATGCCGGCGCAGACGACTACCTGGTCAAGCCGTTCCAGTTCGATGAACTGATGGCACGCGTGCGCGCTATCGCCCGGCGCAGCCAGGGCCGCGTGGTGCCGTTGCTCACCCAGGGCGAAGTGTCGGTGGACCCGAGCAGCCGCAAGGTCACCCGCAACGGCAAGTGGGTCGCATTGAGCGCGCACGAATACCGCCTGCTGCTGGCCTTGATGGAACGCGCCGGCCGCGTGGTCACCAAGGACCAGCTCGAAGAAGGCGTGTATGGCGGCCCGTCGGAAGGCGGCAGCAACATGATCGCGGTCTACGTGCACCAGCTGCGGCGCAAGCTCGGCGACGAGGCCATCAGCACCATCTATGGCCAGGGCTACATGATCGGCCAGGCGCCCGAATGAGATCCCTGCAGGCGCGCATGCTGGCGACGCTGGGGGGCGATCGTGGTGCTGAGCTGGGCAGCCTCGATCTGGATCATCGTGGCGCTGATGTTCCATGGCAAAGACAGCGCACTCGAACACGAACTCACCCATTTCGGTGCGCAGCTACTGGCGGCGCTGCCGGACCCGATCGAACGCCAGATCGCCACTGTCGATGCAGCGCATCTGCGCGCCAGGCGCAATGCCCGCGCCCACGACCAAGCTGCCGCCGATGCCGAATCGCCCCGCGCCGAACTGGAACGCACGCTCACCGCGATCGTGCTCAATACCAGCCAGCTGGCGCTCCTGGGCCTGCTGATGTGGCTGGCGGTGCGCACCTCGCTGCGCCCGCTGCGCGCCATCTCGCACGCCATCGCGCAACGCAAGGGCCTGGACATGGAGCCGCTGCCTTTGCAGCAGGTGCCCGATGAAATCCACCCACTCGTGACATCGTTCAATACGTTGCTGGCCCGCGTGGAAAAGGCCGTGCAAGCAGAACGCGATTTCGTTGCCGACGCCGCACACGAGCTGCGCACACCACTCTCCGCACTGCACGCCTACGCCGAGGTCGCCCTGCGCGCCACCACGCTGGAAAGCAAGGACGCCGCGCTGCAACGCCTGCTGGAAACCGCACGCCGCAGCAATCGCCTGGCCGAGCAACTGCTGGATCTGGCCCGGCTGGATGCCGGCATCAGCTCGGCGGCGTATCACCAAGTGGAAATGGCCGAACTCATCACGCATGTGCTGGACGAATTCAGCGTGCAGGCCGAGGCACGCCATATCAATCTGCAGGTGGAAGCCGCACCGTGCGTGCTGCGCTGCGACGTGGACGCGGTAGGCATCCTGATCCGCAACCTGGTCGACAATGCCATCCGCTACGGGCGCCTGCACGGCACGGTGGAAGTGAGTTGCGGGTATTGCCTGCGCGCAGATCAGCTGCATCCGTTCGTGCAGGTCAGCGACGATGGCCCCGGCGTGCCGGAGGACGCCCGCGCCGCGATTTTCGAGCGGTTTTACCGTGTTTCCGGCAACGCGGTGCAAGGCAGTGGCATCGGGCTGTCGCTGGTGGCCGGCATTGCGCGGCTGCACGAGGCGCGTATTGAGACCTGCGAAGGCGGCGACGGACGTGGCCTGTGCATCCGCGTGCTGTTCCCGGCTGGCACCACCAGCGGCCCCGCTGCGCGCTGAACACACAAGCACGCACGGCGCCCTCGGCGCGCGCACCAATACCGTCCCAAACAGTGCTGCCTACAGTGCCTGGAACCGCTCGCATCCAGGATGCACGCCCATGTTCCACTCCATCCGTTCTACCCCGCCCGCTCCCGCTCCGCTGGTGCTGCACGTCCCCGCAGTTGCCGCCAACGATAGTGCGCCGGCCGCCACCACCGACATGCACGCGGCACCGCCGTATCGCTGCGCCCGCACCGGCATCTGCAATCGCGACATCTGGAGTGCGCTGCCAGACATCCGCAGCGCGCGCGATGCGCGTCGCCTGCAGCACCGCCAGTGCGGGCTGTTGTGCCTGGCGGCCACTGGTGTGCTGGTGATGGCTGCGTGCCGGTTGCTGCTGCATTGAATCCGCGTGCCAGCCGCGCTGGTGCTGCTGATCCATTCGTTGTCTCCTTCCAATCAGGTACCCCTGTATGTCGAGCTCTCCTGTTGTTCGCTGGTGCGCAATGGCATCGGTCGGCCTGCTGCTATGCAGCTGCGCCAGCACACGGCCACTGCCGTATATCCAGTTGCCCTCGTCCAGCTATCTGCGTCCGCATGACGGGAGCCGCGGCGACCGCATGCCCTACGCGTATCAAGGCGATGCGAACTGGAGCCGCTACCGCGCCGCGATCGTGGAGCCGGTCAGCATCTATCGCGGACCGGATGCGCAGTTCGAAGACGTACCCGAGCAGGACAAGCGCATGCTGGCCGAGTACATGCAACAGGAATTCAGCGGCGCCATCACCCAGCGCTGGCAACGCGCCACCACACCCCTGGCCGACACCGTGCGCATCCGCATCACCCTCACCGGCGCCAAGCCCAACAAACGGGTGATCGGCACCATCATGAAATTGGATATCGGTGGCGGCTCCTACAACGCGGTGCAGGCCGCACGCGGCAAGGAAGGCGCGTTCTCAGGCTCGGTCAGCTACGCGGTGGAAATCTTCGATGCGCAGAGCAATCGCCTGCTGGCCGCCTACGTCGAGAAGCAATATCCAAGCGCCTTGAACATCAAGGCCAGCCTGGGCGCATACGACGCCGCCAAGGCCGGCATCCGCAGAGGCGCCGACCAGTTTGTGCAAGGCCTGCAGTGAGTGATGCCGTGGCTGCGCTGCGCAGCGCAAGGCGGCTTACGCCGACGGCGGCCTGCGCAGACGCAGTGGCGTGCCGCATCCAAACGTAGCGCTTACCTAGGCTCCGCGGCCGATGTGCGCGCAGCGTCTTGCACACCGTTCAATTGGTGCGCCGCTGTCACCGCCGCCACTGACAATGAAACAGGCCGGCGCTACTGCAGCGCCGGCCCGTGGTTTTCAGCGCGTGCCGCGCGGGAGGGCCTTCTTGACTGCGGCCTTGCGCGCAACGCTGTTCTTGGCCACCACGCGCTTGGCCGGCGATGCGCTGGCGGTGGCGGCTTTCTTCAGTGGCGCCTTTTTCACCGCCACCTGGCGGGTGGCGGTCTGCTTGGCCGCGGGTGCCTTCTTGGCGATCTTCTTGGCAATGGCCTTCTTCACCGCTACCGACTTCACCTGCGCCTTCTTGGCGGCCGAGCGGGTGCCGGCCGTGGCAACCGCCGCCTTGCGCGCAGCCTTGCTGGCAGCGGTCTTGGTGCTCAGTGCCGCCGCTTCGGCCTTGGCATTGGCCTTGGCGGTTTCCAGCTTCAACTTGGTAGTGGCCTTGGTGCTGGCGATCTTCTGCTTGGCCGCGGCCTTGGTAGTGGCAATTTTCTTCTTCGCCGTGGCGGTGGTGCCAGCGATCTTGCGGTTGGCCGTGGCCGCGGTGGTTTCGATCTTGTGCTTGGCTGCCGCCGTGCCGGTCTCGATCGACTGCCGGGTCTTGGCCACGCTGCGCTTCACCGCGCTGGCGGCGGCGCCGGCTTTCTTGACCACGCGTTTTTCGACCTTGACCACGGCCTTGCGCGCCTTGCTGACCCGCTGCTTGACCTGCGTCACCGCGCCATCGGCGGCGTCCTGCACGCTGGCGACCGCGTCACTGGTGGTGCTGGCGATGCTCTGCCCCAGTTCGGTGGCCGTGCTTTTCACGCTGTCGACGGCGTCGGACAGGGTTGCCGTCACACCATTGCCATTGCTCATAAGCCCTCCTTCGGGGCGTCAGTGTGGAAACCCGGGGCGGTGCGCACAGGCACGCCGTATTGCTGAATGTGGGGCTGTCCGAGCGGACGCTACGCCGGGCTCAAGCGGCTGTCAACGCAATGCCCACAAGGCCTGCGCGCAACTTTCACCAGCGGTTAAATCGCGCGCTGGCATCTTCGTTCAGCTTGATTTACGCAGTCAGACGCCCTATTCCTCTTCCACCGCGTAACCCGGAATCCGTTGCATGCGACCGCTGCCCACCCTGCTGTCCCTCTCGCTGGCCGCCGCGTTCGGCGGTTTCGCTGCCAGCGGCATCAATGCCTGGCTGGACAACCGCGCCGAAGCCGCGCCCACCGCGGGTGCTGCATTTACGCTGCCTACCGCCGCCACGTTGCCGGCGGCGGTCGCCGGGCAGCCGGTGCCCTCACTGGCGCCGATGCTGCAGCAGGCCATGCCGGCGGTGGTGAGCGTCAACACCAAACAGGTGGTGCGCGTACGCAACCCGTTCTTCAATGATCCAATCCTGCGCCGGCTGTTTCCGGAAATCCCGCAGGACCGCATCAACGAGTCGCTGGGCTCGGGGGTGATCATCGATGCGCAAAAGGGCTATGTGCTGACCAACCATCACGTCATCGAAAACGCCGACGACGTGCAGGTGACGCTCGGCGACGGGCGCACGGTCAAGGCCGATTTCATTGGCTCCGATGCCGATACCGACATCGCGCTGATCCGCATCAAGGCCGACAACCTCACCGACATCAAACTGGCCGACAGCAATGCCTTGCGCGTCGGCGATTTCGTCGTGGCGATCGGCAACCCGTTCGGCTTCACCCAGACGGTCACTTCGGGCATCGTGTCGGCGGTGGGCCGCAGCGGCATCCGTGGGCTGGGCTACCAGAACTTCATCCAGACCGATGCGTCGATCAACCCCGGCAATTCCGGCGGTGCGCTGGTCAATCTGCAGGGCCAGTTGGTCGGCATCAATACCGCCAGCTTCAATCCGCAAGGCAGCATGGCCGGCAACATCGGCCTGGGCCTGGCGATCCCGTCCAACCTGGCGCGCAACGTGGTCGAGCAATTGGTGACCAAGGGCGTAGTAGTGCGCGGCACGCTTGGCCTGGAAACCCAGAACCTGACCCAGCAGATGCTGCAGGGCCTGGGCGTGGATTCGCTGCGCGGTGCGCTGGTGACGCGCGTGTTGCCGGGTTCGGCGGCGTCAGCGGCTGGCGTGCAACCCGGTGATGTGATCGTGGCAGCCAACGATCAACGCGTGGACAGCGCGCAGGCGCTGCACAACTACGAAGGCCTGCAGGCAGTGGGCAGTGCGGTCACGCTGGATATCCGCCGCGACGGCAAGCCGCTCAAACTCAAGGCCACCTTGAAGGAACAGGACCGCGCAGTCACCGGCGACATGCTCGACCCGCGCCTGGGCGGCGCCACCTTCGTGGATCTGCCCGAATCGCTGCGCCAGTCCGGTGTCACCGGGGTCATGGTGAGCGAGGTCAAACGCGGCGGGCGCGCGGCTGCCAACGGGTTGGTGAGCGGCGATGTGATCGTGGCCAGCAGCGTCGGCGAGTTCGCCGACCTGGCCAGCTGGCGGGCCAATTTCCAGCGCAAGCCGCAACAGCTGGTGCTACGCATCCTGCGCGGAAACGCCCAGTACGACGCGCTCATGCGTTGATCCGGCGTGCACTGGCGAGCGCCTGCCCTAACACCCCCTACACCCTGCCGATGCTATTGCTACCGCACGACCGCACGCTTTCGCGGCTGCCCTCAACGACCGTAGGAGATATCGCATGAGCCCCACCAATACCGAACAGCTGAAGGACAACCTGAGCGAAGCCGGCACCCATCTGAAGTCCGCCGCCAGCGCAGCGGGTGAAGCGGTCAAGGGTGCCACCAGCGCCGCGGGCGATGAGCTCAAGCTGGGCCGTGCCAACGTCAAGGCCGAACTGTCCGACACCGCGCTTGCCGGCATGGCTGCTGCCGAGTTCGGCGGCGCCGCTGCCAAGGAACAGATGGACGTGCTGGTCAGCAAGGGCAACGATCTGCTCGACAGCGCCACCGATCTGATCCGCGAGCGTCCGCTGGCCGCCTTTGGTGTGGCATTTGCTGCTGGCTGGATCATCGCCAAGCTGGCCCGTAGCAACGACAACTAAGTCGTGAGCGATCAGGCCTCTACTGCTGGCGGCCCGGACGCGCACGACGCACGTCCGGAAACGCCAGGATTGGACGAAAGCGTACGTCAGGTCGGTGCTGCCGGCCGGGCGACGCTGGGATCGGCCAGAGACACCAGCCGCGCCTTGCGCCGGCTGGTGTCGGCCGACCTGCAGCTGGCACGCAGCGCCTTTGGCCGCGGCCTGGCCTGGGCATGTGTGGCGGTGGTGTTCGGCGCCTCGTCCTGGTTGCTGCTGGCCGGTGCCATCATCGCGCTGCTGCAGCGTGCAGGGTTGTCGTGGTTTCAGGCGATGTTCTTCACCGCGCTGGCCAGCCTGCTGGTCACCGGCCTCGCCGCATGGCGGGTGTTCTTCTACTTCGATCACACCGGCATGAATGCCACGCGCCGACAGCTGGTGCGCCTGGGCATCTTCGATGACGGCAATGACGATGAGACCAGTCCGACCTCGCCGGCAGCGCCATCGTCCACAACCGGAGGCCGCCCATGAAATTCGGCGCCATGCGTCATCGCGTTGAACGCGCCGAACTGCTGGTCGAAGGCCGCAGTGACGAAACCCGCCAGCATTGGGCGGAGCTGCGTCAGGCATGGACCAGTGGCTGGTCACCGGTGCGGATTCTGGCCGCCGGTTTCGGGCTGGGCTTTGTCGTCGGCCGCAACGAACCGCAGGCCGCACTGGGCAGCATTGCCAGCAAGTTGGGCGGCATCCCCAAGATCCTGCAGATGATCAGCACCATCTCGGCGCTGTTTACCGCGCACCGCGCGCAGGAAGCTTCCGAGCAGGCCGAACGCGCTGCCGACAACGCCGAAGAAGTTGCCGCCGACAACAGCGCAGGTGCTGCCATGGGCCCGGTGCCGGTGGACGAACGCACGCTGGCCACGGCCACCGTGGCGCCAGCCCAGGCGACCTACCCGCGCGGCGCACCACGTGCGGCCGAGGCCGCTACAGAGCTCTCCGAGCATTGAATTCCCGCGCACAGTTCTGTGCGCGGCGTTGACACGTTCTGCTGATAATGGCCCACCGCCGGCACCTCGCCGGCTGCTGCCAGGGCGCGCATGAACTTCCCCGTTGACTCACTGGATGCCGCCGAACCGGCAGACTCGCTTCCGCCACCACCGGCGCCACGCCCGCGTGCACCCGCCTCGTTGGTGGTGTTGGCCACGCTGGCAGTGGGCTACACCCTCTGGGCCGCGCAAACGATCATCCTGCCGGTGATGCTGGCGGCGTTTTTCGCGCTGATCGGTAATCCCATCCTGCGCGGCCTGCGCAAGCTATATATCCCGCGCTTTCTCGGCGCCTTGATGATCCTGTGCCTGGGCCTGGCCGGCACCGTGGCACTGGCTGCGCAATTGGCGGGCCCGGCGGCCGAATGGGTGCAGCAGGCACCGCGGCAGATGCGCCAGATCGCCCGCGATGTGCGCGACTTCACCAAGCCGGTGCAGCAGGCCAATCAGGCCGCGGAAAACTTTGCCCGCGCCGCCGGCGGCGAAGGCGCACGCGGCATCCAGATCGTGCGCACGCAGCTGGATGACCCGTACAAATCACTGACCCGCACGCCCAAGCTCGCCGCCTCCGTGCTGGCGGTGGTGCTGCTGACGTTCTTCTTCATGGTGTATGGCGAGAGCCTGCAACGGCATGCGATCGCCTTGCTGCCCAATCGCCAGCAGCAACGCTTCACCACCGAAATCATGCTGGACATCGAGCGCGAGGTCTCGCGCTATGTGCTCACCATCAGCGTGATCAATATGCTGGTGGGTCTGGTATTTGCCGGCATTTTGTACGTACTCAAGATTCCGCTGCCCGAAGCCCTGCTGTGGGGCACCGTGGTGGCGCTGCTGAACTTCGCGCCATACGTGGGCCCGCTGATCGGCGTGATGCTGATGTTGCTGATGGGCTTTGTGGAATTCCGCACCACGTTGTCTTCGCTGCTGCCGGCCATCCTGTATCTGGCGCTGCATACCATCGAAGGCCAGGTGGTCACCCCGATCGTGCTGGGCCGGCGCATGGCGATCTCGCCACTGATGCTGATCCTGGCGTTGATGCTGTTTGGCTGGCTGTGGGGCATGGTTGGCCTGCTGCTGGCGGTGCCGCTGCTGGTGTGCATCAAGATGGTGCTCAGCCGGGTGGAAGGCATGCAGCGCTGGGCGCGGTTGTTGGAGTAGCCGGGAATCGGGAATCGGGAATCGGGAGTTGGGAATCGGGAATCGCAAGAGCAGTGGCTGCGCTCTACCCATTCTCGATTCCCGACTCCCCATTCCCGGCATTACAATCTCGCGATGAGTTTCCAAATCAGCGCCATCACCATCGACCTCGACGACACGTTGTGGCCCTTCGCTCCGATCGGTGCGCGCATCGATCAGGTGTTGTACGACTGGATGTGCGAGCACAGCCCGGTCACCGCAGCGCGGTTCCCGGTGGAGGCAATGCGCGAGTTGCGTGAGCGCAGCTTTGCCGACAACCCGCACCTGCATCACGACCTGAGCGCGCTGCGCAGGCTCACGCTGGAGATGGCCTTGCGCGACAGCGGCGGCGATCTGGCGCTGCTGGAACCGGCCTATGACGTGTTCTATGCCGCGCGCAATCAGGTGGAATGCTATCCGGATGCGCTCGATGCCTTGGCGCGCATCGCCGCGCACGTGCCGGTGGCTGCGCTCAGCAACGGAAATGCCGATCTGGAACGCATCGGCCTGATGCACCATTTCGCCTTCCAGCTTGGCTCGCGCGAACACGGCAGCGCAAAACCCGACCCGAGCATCTTCCTGGCCGCGTGCGCGCGCCTGCAGGTGCCGGCCGCGCAGGTGCTGCATGTGGGCGACCATGTGCGCATGGATGTGCTGGGCGCGCTCGATGCCGGCCTGCGCGCGTGCTGGATCAACCGCGAGCAGGCGCAGTGGTCGCACCCCACCCAGCAGCCGGACCTGGAGTTCGACAGCCTGACCGGCCTGGCCGATTGGCTGGACGTGCACCACACACCAGCGGCGCACGCTGGCGTGTGCGTGCCCGGCTAAACCGGCGTCTTCTTTCCGCAGCTTTTGCGCGGCGTGCCGCGCCGCATTCGAGGATTCCCATGTCCCACTTCACCGGTTTCACCGACCCCAGCGCGGCGGCGTTGCCGCTGCATGTCCTCGACCGCGAAGGGTTTGCCAGCTGGTGTGCCGACCAGCCCACTCAGGTGCTGGCATGGGCGCAGGCGCAACGCTTCGACGCCGCACCCGGCAGCGTGCTGCTGCTGCCCGGTGAGCAGGGCCTGGCCGGTGCGGTGCTGGGCATTGGTGACCGCGCTGACGCGTATGCGTATGCGCATGCGCCGATGGCGCTGCCGCCGGCCAGCCGCTGGATGCTGGCCACGCCGTTGAACGAAGCCGAACAGGCGCTGCTGCAGCTGGGCTGGGGCTTGGGGGCCTACCGTTTTGCACGCTACCGCAAGGTGCCGCGTGCGCCGGCCGAACTGGCCGCCGCGCCGTCTGCGCATACCCGCGCGCTGATCGAGGCCTGCCTGCAGGTGCGCGACTGGGTCAATACACCCACCGAAGACATGGGCCCGCAGCATCTGGAAGACGCCGCACGCGCCTTGGCGCAGACGCACGGCGCACAGGTCGAGGCGATTGTCGGCGAGCAGTTGCTGACGCAGAACTTCCCCACCATCCATGCAGTGGGCCGTGCCTCGCACCGGGCGCCGCGGTTGATCGTGCTGCGCTGGGGCAAGCCGGAACACCCGCACCTGATGCTGGTCGGCAAGGGCGTGTGCTTCGACACCGGTGGGCTGGACCTGAAACCGGCCGACGGCATGCGCAACATGAAAAAAGACATGGGCGGCGCCGCGCATGCACTGGCGCTGGCCGGGCTGGTGATGGCGCAGCAGCTGCCGGTGCAGCTGACGTTGCTGATTCCGGCGGTGGAAAACGCCGTGGGCCCGGATGCATTCCGTCCTGGCGAAGTGATCATCACCCGCGCCGGCGTGAGCGTGGAAGTGGACAACACCGATGCCGAAGGCCGCCTGGTGCTGTGCGATGCGCTCAGCTACGCCAGCGAGCAGCGCCCGGACCTGATCCTGGATTTCGCCACGCTCACCGGCGCGGCGCGCATTGCGCTGGGCCCGGACCTGCCGGCCCTGTTCGCCAACGACGAAGCAGTGGCGCAGGCCTGGTTGGGCGCTGGCGAACGCACCCGCGACCCGGTCTGGCGCATGCCCTTGTGGCGCCCGTACCTGCGGTATCTCAACAGCCATGTTGCCGACATGGCCAACGCCGGCTCGCGCATGGCCGGCGCGGTGACCGCGGCGCTGTATCTGGAACGCTTTATCGCCCCGGGCCTGGCGTGGGCGCATCTGGACGTCTACGCCTGGAACGACAGCGACCGCCCAGGCCGCCCCGCCGGCGGCGAAGCACTGGCGTTGCGCTCGGCCTTCGCGATGCTGCAGCAGCGTTACGGCGGCTGAGGCACACGGCCGGCGCGGCGCGCGCCCGGCATCGTCGGATACCGCGCTGAGACGTGCGGGACGCAGTGCAGGCGCATGCGTTGCAAGCGCCGGTCACACCGGCACTTGTCCGCGCGTTGCCAACATCACACGCTACAAGCAGCGCCCTGCGGATGATGCGGCGCAGGCGTCCTCTGCCGCGACGACCGCGCGGCCAACCCGGGCGACCGCCACATCACCTCTCGCATCACCCGGAGCCAGCCATGTCGTTGCCACCTCCCTCGCCACACCGCGCACGCAGCCCTGTGGTGCCCTTGCTGGGTATCGCAGCGATTGCCGGCGGCATCGCCATCGCGTTCGCCTGGACCGCCGGCTGGATTGGCGGCGACCGGCTCACTGCCGCGCGCATGACCGACACCATCGAATCCAGCGGGCCGCCGCATCCGGGCTTCCGGCGCGCGCATACCAAGGGCGTGTGCGTGAGCGGGCAGTTCCAGTCCAGCGGCAAGGCCACCTGGCTGTCGTCGGCACGCATCTTCAGCCAGCCCAGCACGCCGGTGCTGGGGCGCATGTCGATTGGCGGCGGCGACCCGCACGGCGCCGACGGTGCGGCGCGCGTGCGCAGCATGGCGCTGCAACTGCGCAGCGATGACGGGCAGGAATGGCGCACCGCCATGAACAGCTTTCCGTTCTTCGTGGTGGCCACACCGGCCGGGTTTCAGGCGCTCAACGTCGCCTCCAAGCCCGATCCGGCCACCGGCAAACCCGACCCAGCCAAGCTGGCGGCGTTCGGCAAACAGTACCCGGAGGCGGCAAAATTCCAGCAGTGGGCCAAGACCGCGCCGTGGTCGGACAGCTGGGCCAATACCCAATACAACGGCGTCAACGCGTTCCGCGCGGTGGCCGCCGATGGCCGCGAGCGCTACATCCGCTGGTCGATGCGCCCGCACACGCCGTTCAAGGGCTTGAGTGCGGAACAACGCGCGCAGGCCGATGGCGATTTTCTGGCCGCCGATCTGGATGCGCGCCTGGCGCAGGGGCCGTTGCGCTGGGACATGGTGCTGACCGTCGCCGAGCCCGGCGACCCGGTGGATGACCCCTCCCAGCCATGGCCGGCGAGTCGCCGCCAGATCGTGGCCGGCACGTTGTCGCTCGACCATGCGCAGCCGCAGGCCAGCGGCCCATGCCGCGATCTCAACTACGACCCGCTGATCCTGCCCAAGGGCATTGCCGCCTCCAACGACCCGATCCTGGCGGCGCGCTCGTCGGTGTATTCGCAATCGTTCAATCGACGCGAGCGCGAGATCGCCAACGGCAAAGGCAGCGCCGCCACCGGCCAGGGAGCCCACCCATGAGCAGCCGTACCCACTTCAATCTGCCCGCACGCGTGCTGCATTGGCTGATGGCCGCGATGATCCTGACCATGCTGTTCGTCGGCGTGGGCATGGTGGCCTCGGTGACGCAGCGGCCGTGGTTGATCGACCTGCATCGCCCGCTGGGCATCGCCATTTTGATTCTCGCCGTGCTGCGGTTGATCAACCGCCTGCGCAACCGCCCGCCGCCGCTGCCCTCCGATCTGCCGGCCTGGCAGAAGGTGGCAGCCATCGCCTCGCACTGGCTGTTGTACGCGTTGATGCTGGGCATGCCGCTGATCGGTTGGGCAATGCTGTCGGCCGGCGCGTATCCGATCGTGTTGTGGCCGGGCGCGCAGTTACCGCCGATCGCGCCGCATGACCCGGCGCTCTACGCCTGGCTGCGCAGTGCGCATGGCTGGCTGGCGTATCTGTTGTTCGCCACCGTGCTGGGGCATCTGAGCGCGGCGCTGTTCCATGCCTGGGTGCGCCGCGATGGCGTGTTTTCCAGCATGGCGCGCGGGGAGCGCTCGGTGCGTTGATGGATGGGGGCTCCCTTATCCCCTCGGGAGAAGGTGCTCCGCAGGGGCGGATGCGGGTATGGGCGAAGCATCGGGTTCGCCGCCGTCTGGAGTGGCTTTGCCACGTACCCTCTCCCCAACCCCTCTCCCGACGGGAGAGGGGCTAGCGCTGGCGTTTTGTCTTGGCCTCTGGCGCAGATGCGTCGATGCCCTTGCCGGTCGCGGCCCAGTAAATCCCGCCGTACAGATGCTCCAGATAGCGTGGGTCGTTGTAGGCCTCGGCCAGATGGCCCAATGCCGTGGCGAAGACGCGGCCGCCTTCGAAGTGGTGGTACCACGCCACCGGGTGCTGCTTGCCCATGCCCTTGGCGACCTGGCCCGGCCAGATCAGCGTGGGGTCGTAGCTGGATTCGTCCACCGTCATCAGCGTCACTAACTCATCGCTGTAAGGCGGGTCGTATTCGTACCACTCATCGGTCCACACCCAGCGCGCGGGCAATCCGGCCGTGGCCGGGAAATTGGCGTCCACCACATCCACCATGGCGGTCTGCATGTAGGGATGGGTGCGGAACGACCGCCCGATCAAATGGTCGTACCACTCCCAGTCGCCGCGCTTGATCGCAAACGCCTTGTGCACGGCAACCACACCGCCGCCGTTACGCACGTACTTCTGAAAGTTGGCGCGCTGGGTGGGATCCAGATCGGTGGCCGGTGTGTTGAGCAAGACGATCGCCGCGTACTGCGACAGATCGCCATCGAAGGCCTTGGCATTCCAGGCCCACACCAGTTCGACGTAATGCTTGCGCGCCATCGCTTCGAACTGCGGCTTGGCGACGGGAATGTAGTCGTGGTGATACTGGTTGGGAATGGCCGCCACCAGAATCTTGAATTGCTCGGCAGATGCGTTGAATGCGCAGGCCAATAGCAGACCCAACAGCCACAGATGTTTCATGCAATGCGCTCGCGTTAATCACCCATCAACGAGTGTACCTGCGCACGCGTGGCATGCCTTTCCCTGCATTTTGGAATAGGTGTCCATGCGCGTTCTGCACCACAGACGTCACCGCATTACATCGCGCGTGTAACCGCGGAACATCGCGCATGCCGTGCACGCGTATCAGTGCATCACTTGCTCACAACCAGCCTTTCTGCCGCGCCAGGCGATACGCTTCGATGCGATTGGCCACGCCCAGTTTGCCGATGCATTCGGACAAATAATTGCGCACGGTGCCGTGCGACAACTGCAGCTGTTGTGCGATCTCGCTGGCCGAGCGGCCTTCGCCGGCCAGCCGCAATACGGTGCGCTCGCGCTCGCTCAAGGGGTCGGCTTCCACCCAGGCATCCATTGCCAGTTGCGGGTCGATCACCCGCCCGCCGCACTGCACCGTGCGCAAGGCGCTCACCAGTTGGTCGGCCGGTGCATCCTTGAGCAGGTAGCCGGCCACGCCGGCATCCAGGGCGCGGCGCAAGAATCCGGGGCGCGCAAAGGTGGTCACGATGATCACGCGCACCGGCAACGCCTGCCGCTGGATGCGCTGCGCCAGCTCCAGTCCGGTGAGCGCCGGCATCTCGATGTCGGTGACCAGCACGTCCGGCTGCAGGCGTTGCAGCTCGCGCCAGGCGCTTTCGCCATCGGCGGCGCTGCCGACCACCGTGATGTCGTCTTCCAGGCCGAGCAAGGCCACCAGCGCACCGCGCAGCAAGGCTTGGTCTTCGGCCAACAGGACACGGATCATCGGTCGCGCTCGCATGCATGCAACGGCTGCGCACGATAGCAGCCGCACGCCTGGCGTGTATGCGACACGCGCACCGACCGATGCGCCGTCAGTGCGACTGTGGCATCAGCGGCACCGGCGGCGGCGGAGTGGCCGGCGCCAGCGTGGGGCGCGGCAGCGGCACGCTGGCACGCAAGCGCATGCCACGCGGCAGCGCTTCCACATCCAGTGCACCGCCCAGGCCTTGCAGGCGCGTACGCATGCCGTCCAGGCCGTTGCCGGGCACGATCACGCCACCGCGCCCGTCGTCGGTGATTTCCAGCACCGCCTGCGCGTCCTGTGCCTGCAGGCGGACCCGCACGCGTTTGGCCTGCGCATGGCGCTGCACATTGGTCGCCGCCTCGCGCACCACCAGCGCGAGCGCGGTCTCGTGTTCGGGTGGCAAGGCCAGCGTTTCCAGGTGCTGCTCCAGCACGATGCCGTCCAGGTCCAGCAACACCCGCGCCGAGGCCAGTTCGGCCACCAGCCCGGCCGCACGGATGCCGGTGACCGCGTGCCGCACCTGCGCCAGCGCATCACGCGAGATCTGCGCCACCGCATCGATCTCGCTGCGCGCCGCCTGCGGATCACGCTCGATCAGGCGCGCGGCCAGATCCGACTTGAGTGCCACCAGCGACAAGGTGTGCCCGAGCAGATCGTGCAGATCGCGGCCAATGCGCTCGCGCTCGGCAGTGGCGGCCAGCCGCCGCACTTCATCCTGCGACAGCCGCAGCAGCATGTCCTTGCGCTCGTTGACGCTGTACACCGCGCCGACCGCCGCCATGCCCAGCACCGAGACCGGCAACCACACCAGCGATTGCCAGCCCAGCCCCAGCCAGCGCGCCCAGCCCAGGTAGAGCAGGTTCATCAGCACCAGCATGCCGAAGTGCCGCCACAACGCGTGCCGGGTGGAGGCGCGCAGGCTCAGGCAGGCAAACACGAAATAGCTGATGCCGGAGGAATACACCGGCAGCAAGGCCGCGCTGAGCACGCCCATGGCCAAGGCGTAGCGATACAACTGGCCGCGCGGGGCAAGCAGCATGCGCGCGTACAGCAGCAGGAACACCGGATACGACAGCAGCGTGCACAGCAGCCAGGTGGCATCGTAGCCACGCGAAGAAAACACCGGCACCACAAAGATCCAGGACGACCACAGCAGGTGCACGCAATCCATCCAGGGCGACTGCCCTTGCGCGAGGCGTGCGCTGACCTGCGAATTGGCGGCGGGGCGTAACCAGGCAGGAAGCGGAAAGCGCATCTGGATGAGTCCGGTGAGGAAGCTGGAGTCTGCCACCGCAGTGCGCGCAGTGGATTGAAACAGTTGAGCACGCATCCGGTCTGTAAGGCACGGCCCGCTTGTCGCGCGCGCCAGTGCGTGCACCTACGATGCGACGGGCGCAGCGCTGCCACAGCATGCCTGGCGAACGCGACAGCCTGGCACGCACCCAGCATCGCGTACTGCCACCGCTGCGCCCAGTTGCCGCTGTCATGTGCGGCGGGTGACAGCTGTCACTGGCGGGCACGATGCGGCGGTTGCATGCTGCGCGGCACCCACCCCGTTGGTCGCCTTCGTATTGCTGGTGACTTCCGGCAGCTTGCGGCACGGCGCCCGGCCGGTCACATTTCGCGCAGCACCCCGTCACGGTCAACGATGAACACTTCCGCCGATCTGCTCAAGCAACTCCGTATCGACCGCCAGACCCCGCCACCGGCTCCGTCCCGGCGTGGGCTGTGGATCGGCCTGGCCATCGTGCTCGTCGTCATCGTTGCCGCCGCGTTGTGGTGGTTCAACCGGCGCCAGGTCATCGAAGTGCAGACCGCACCGGTGGTGGCGATCAGCGCCGGCAGCAGCAGCGCCTCGGTGCTGGATGCTTCCGGTTACGTGGTGGCACGGCGCATGGCCACCGTGTCGGCGCAGGTCACCGGCAAGGTGCGCGAGGTGATGATCGAAGAAGGCATGCGCGTGGAAGAAGGCCAGGTGATGGCCACGCTCGACCCGCTGGACGCCGATGCGCAGCGCACCTTGTCCGCCTCGCAACTGTCGGCCGCACGCAGCCAGGTGGACAACATGCAGGCGCAGCTGGCAGTGGCCAATGCCGATGCCTCGCGTCTGCAATCGCTGGTAGGGGCGCAACTGGTCTCGCGCTCGCAGTACGAACAGGCCACCGCGCAGCGCGATGCCTTGCGTGCGCAGCTGCAGAATGCGCAGCGCAACGTGCAGGTGGCCTCCAATCAACTGGCGATCTCGGCGATCCGCTCGGACTTCAACGTGGTGCGCGCGCCGTTTGCCGGTGTGGTTACTGCCAAGGCGGCGCAGCCGGGCGAAATCGTCTCGCCGCTGTCGGCCGGCGGCGGCTTCACCCGCACCGGTATCGGCACCATCGTCGACATGGAATCGCTGGAAATCGAGGTGGAAGTGGGCGAGTCCTACATCGGCCGGGTGCAGCCGAAGATGCCGGTCGAAGCGGTGCTCAATGCCTACCCGGAATGGAAGATTCCCGGCGAGGTGATCGCCATCATCCCCACCGCCGATCGCGGCAAGGCCACGGTGAAGGTGCGCGTGGCATTGAAGGTCAAGGACCCGCGCATCGTGCCGGAAATGGGCGTGCGGGTGAGCTTTTTGGAACCGGCCAAACCGCAGGAAGCGGCCACGCCGCAAGGCGTGCGCGTGCCCGCCTCCGCGCTGGTGGAGCGCGATGGGGCCACGGTTGCCTTCGTGGTCGATGCGGAAAACCGCGTGCAGGCGCACACCGTCACCACCGGCATCACCCTGGGCGAGGACAGGCAGGTCAGCAAGGGGCTTGCCGCCGGCGACAGCGTGGTGTTGCAGCCGCCGGCGCAATTGAAAGATGGCGACACGGTGGCCGAGGCGGCCGCCGAGAGCGAGTGACGTACGCGATGGCGCCTTTGCTCTAAGCAGGCGCAACCTGGTTGCAGCGCAGCGCTGCGGGGTTTGTCGAAATCAGCAGCTGCCGAACGTCGTGTGCTGTGTGTCTTGCTGTGTCGTGCCCGCCGTTGAATTGCTGGATCGCGCTGTGCGCCGTGTTTGCCGTTGTGGCGCTGCATCGCGGCCGCTGTGCGGAATAGCGGCCGGCCGCTGCCCGTAGCCGCGGTGTTGCACCGTCGTCCTGCCATGCGTTGTCGCTTTGCCTTGCCGTTCCATTCCCGCCATTGCCCCGTCAGGAACCGTCATGACCGCCCTTGTCACCCTGCGCAACATCACCAAGACCTACCAACGCGGCCCGGAAAAAGTGCAGGTGCTGCACGGCATCGACATGGAAATTGCCCGCGGCGATTTCGTCGCCATGATGGGGCCCTCCGGCTCCGGCAAGACCACCCTGCTCAACCTGATCGGCGGGCTGGACACGCCCAGCGGTGGCGAGATCGAGATCGAAGGCGAGCGCATCGATCGCATGAGCGGCGGCCAGCTCGCCACCTGGCGCAGCCACCATGTCGGCTTCGTGTTCCAGTTCTACAATCTGATGCCGATGCTCACCGCGCAGAAGAACGTGGAGCTGCCGTTGCTGCTCACCTCGCTCAACGCCGCCCAGCGCAAGCGCAATGCCGAGATCGCCCTGACCCTGGTCGGCCTGCAGGAACGCCGCAACCACAAGCCCAGTGAATTGTCCGGCGGCCAACAGCAGCGCGTGGCGATTGCACGCGCAATCGTGTCCGACCCCACCTTCCTGATCTGCGACGAACCCACCGGCGATCTGGACCGCCACAACGCCGAGGAAATCCTGCGCCTGCTGCAGGAACTCAACCGCGAACACGGCAAGACCATCGTGATGGTCACCCACGACCCGAAGGCCGCCGAATACGCCACCCATACCATCCACCTGGACAAGGGTGAGCTGGCCGACGCGCCACTCGCGCTGTAAAGGAGCGCTGCCATGAAGTATCTCTCGCTGGTGTGGGCGCAACTGTTCCGCAGCAAGACGCGCACCTTGCTGACACTGCTGTCGGTGGTGGCGGCGTTCCTGTTGTTCGGCATGCTCGATTCGGTGCGCGTGGCGTTTACCTCCGGCGGCAATGTCAGCGGCGTGGACCGGCTGGTGGTGGCCTCGCGGCTATCGATCACCCAATCGCTGCCGATCCGCCTGGAAAACCAGATTCGCAGCGTGCCAGGCGTGCGCGATGTGACCTCGGCGATGTGGTTCGGCGGCATCTACCAGGACCCGAAGAATTTCTTCCCGAACTTTTCGGTGGCGCCGAACTTCTTCGATGTCTACAGCGAATACCAGTTGCCCAAGGACCAGCTCAAGGCCTTCCAGACCACGCGCACCGGCGCGGTGGTCGGCGAGTCGCTGGCCAAGCAATTCGGCTGGAAGATCGGCGACACCATTCCACTGCAGGCCACCATCTTCCCGCGCAGCGGTAGCAACGATTGGCCGCTGCAACTGGTCGGTATCTTCCGCATGAAGGACCGCACCGTGGCAGCCAACCAGGAACGCCAGTTGATGATGAACTGGAAATATTTCGACGAATCCAACGACTACATCAAGAACCAGGTGAGCTGGTACACGGTGACCTTGCGCAGTGCCGACCAGGCCTCGCGCGTGGCGTTGGCGATCGATGCGTTGTCGGCCAACTCCGATCATGAAACCAAGTCGCAGACCGAATCAGCGTTCCAGCAGGCGTTCCTCAAGCAGTACGCCGACATCGGTTTGATCGTCACCTCGATCATGGCCGCAGTGTTCTTCACCTTGCTGCTGCTGACCGGCAACACCATGGCGCAGGCGGTGCGCGAGCGCATTCCGGAACTGGCCACGCTCAAGACGCTGGGATTCCAGGACCGCACCGTGCTGACGTTGGTGATGGTCGAATCGGTGTTGCTGATTGGCCTGGGCGGGTTGATCGGCATGGGGCTGTCGGCGTTGGTGATTCCGATGGTGGCCGCGCGTAGCGGTGGCCTGATGCCGACACAGACGGTGCCGCTGCAGACCTGGTTGGTCGGCCTGGGCCTGATGGCCGGGATCGGCATCGTGGTGGGTGTGCTGCCGGCGTTACGCGCGCAGCGCTTGAAGATCGTCGATGCCCTCGCCGGCCGCTGACAGGAGCACGCAGATGCAAAGCAAATGGAAGAACCGTCTGGTCAATCTGCTGTCGGTGGTGCTGCTGGCAATCGGCCTGGCTGCGTGGATCGCCTTGCCATGGACGTTGTTGCTGCCGATCGCCGCGCTGTTGGCGGTGTGGTTGGTGGTCACACGCAGCGGCCGGCTGTCGCTAGCGGCGGCACGCATCGGCATTGCGACGTTGCCGCAACGCTGGGGCTCCAGCTCGGTGATCGTGGTCGGCATCGCCGGTGTGGTCGGGGTGCTGGTGGCGATGCTGGCGATGGGCCAAGGCTTCCAGGCCACGCTCAACAACACCGGCGACGACAGCACCGCCATTGTGCTGCGCGGCGGCTCGCAAGCAGAAACCAACTCGGTGATTACCCGCGATCTGGTGCCGTTGATCAGCAACCTGCCCGGCATTGCGACCGATGCCAACGGGCGCCCGCTGCTGTCGCCGGAATTGGCGCAGGTGGTCAACATCGCCTCCAAATCCGATGGCACCGACGTCAACGCGCAATTGCGCGGGGTGGGTGAACAGGCCTGGGCGGTGCACACCAAGGTCAAGTTGGTGCAGGGCCGCCACTTCACGCCCGGCCTGCGCGAGATCGTGGTCGGCAAGGGCGCGTTGAATCAGTTCCGCGGGCTGGAACTGGGCAAGACGCCCACCCTGGGCAGCCAGCAGTGGACGGTGGTGGGCGTATTTGCGTCCGGCGATGCGCACGACTCGGAGATGTGGACCGACGCGCAGACCCTGGCCACCACCTACAACCGCAGCGCCTATCAGTCGATTACTGCGCGCACCGCCGGTAAACCGGGGTTTGCACAGTTCAAAGCCGCCATGGCGGCCGATCCACGGCTCAAGCTGGATGTGGACACCACCCGCGCGTACTACGGCAAGCAGGGCGGCGGCTTGAACAAGTTGATCAGCATCCTGGGCACGGTGATCGGCGCGATCATGGCGGTGGGCGCGGTGTTTGGTGCGCTCAACACCATGTATGCCGCCGTGGCCACGCGGGCGCGCGAGATCGCCACCATGCGCGCGATCGGCTTCCGCGGGGTGCCGGTGATCATGGCGCTGATGCTGGAAACCATGCTGCTCGCCTTGCTCGGCGGCCTGCTGGGCGGGCTGATCGCCTGGGCAGTGTTCAACGGCTACACCGTCTCCACGCTGGGCAACAACTTCAGCCAGGTGGTGTTCCAGTTCAAGGTGTCGCCGGAGCTGCTGTGGAGCGGGCTGAAGTGGGCGCTGGGCATTGGGCTGGTGGGCGGGCTGTTCCCGGCATTGCGCGCGGCGCGCTTGCCGATCACCACGGCATTGCGCGAGGTGTGAGGCGGGCGGCTGTCCGCCGGAATTGGGGAGTGGGGATTGGGAATGCATGACAGCCAGGGCAAACCATCTGGCTGCAGCTGAACGCCGGGCGGGCTGTCATCGTTTTGTCACCGCACTGCGGTAGATGCACGCGCCCGACAGGCCGTAGTCTGCTCGGCCGCTTCGCCCTTCGATGCATTGCCATGACGCGCCTGCTCCTGCTGGCCTGCGCCTGCCTTTGGCTGGCCGGCTGTTCCTCGTCCTCCACCTCGCTGAGCGAGCGCCTGGTCGCGCCCGGTGGCACCTCGCCGTTGCTGGACGAAGAGCGCATTGCCGCCACCATCGCCAGCGTGCCCAGCCGCAGCGGGCACGTGGTCACCCGCGATCAGGTGCCGATCTTCTGGCGCGCGATCGACCCGGGCCAGTACGCCATGCGCTACCGCTACCGCGGCCAGCGGCATGACCCGGCGCATGCGCTGGACGTGGATTTCAGCTTTACCGCGCCCACTGCGGCCGCGCCGGCCACACCGCGCGGCACCGTGGTGCTGCTACACGGCTGGATGATGGATGGCGACTCGCTGCTGCCGTGGTCGTTGGAGTTGGCGCAGGCCGGCTACCGCGTGGTCACCATCGACCTGCGCAACCACGGCCATTCCGGCGGTGGCCCGTCCGGCTACGGCACGCGCGAGTCCGACGACGTCATCGATGTGATCAATGCGCTGCAGCCGCGCGGCGAGATCCAGGGCCCACTGTACCTGTTCGGGATTTCCTACGGCGCGGCCACCGCGCTGTTCACCGCCGACAAACTGGGCGACCGCGTGGCCGGCGTGGTGGCCATGGAATCCTTCGCCAATGCCGGGCGCGGCATTCGCGACATGGTGCCGCACCTGCTCGCCAGCCAGCCCAACGGCTGGCGTGGTCAGGCGGTGGCGGCGTATGCGCGCTGGCGCTACGGCGGCCAGGACATCGATGCGGTGATTGCCGCGGCAGACACGCAATTGCAGCTGGATCTGGACCATGTCGACGTCACCCAGGCATTGGCCGCCACGCGCAGCTGCGTGCTGCTTTTGCATGGCGATGCCGATCAGCACATTCCGGTGGCGCATGGCCGTGCCCTCGCCCTGGCCAGCCCGCGCGCGCACTACCTCGAGCTGCACGACGAAGACCATCTGAGCCTGCCGTTGCGCCTGGACCTGCTGGCGCAGCCGATCGATGCCTGGCTGACGCAAACGCAACAGGACCGCGGCACTTGCCCAGCCCCGCAGGCACTGCCGGCCTCCACACTTGCTGTCGCGGCGGCTGCAATGCCGCCGCGTAGCTGATCGCAGGTAAGCCGTCGCTTCAGATCACTGCGCGGCGGCACGCAAGCGCGCGTAGCGAAACCAGATCGCACATCGAGTCCCGCACGCGCAGGTGCATCAAGCACACGACCACATTCCGCGCGCACTCTCACACCTGCATGCCACACGCTCCGCGTTCAGCGCGACGCCGCAGGCCTGCGCGCACGCCACACGCTGTCACCGACGAACAGCAACAAGCCCAGCCAGATCGCGGCAAATCCAATCGCACGGCCCTGGTCGAACGGCTCATGGAAGAACCACACGCCCAGCAGCAGCTGCAGGCTCGGCGCGATGTATTGCAGGATGCCCACCAGCGACAGCGGAATGCGCCGCACACCGTAGGCGAACCCGATCAACGGCAAGGCCGTGACCACGCCGCCGAAGATCAGCATCGCATCGGTGCCCAGGCTCCAGCTGCCGATAAAACCGCCGCCGTGGCCGTACTCGCCCCAGCCCACCAGCAGCAGTGCCGGCATGAACAGATACACGCTTTCCACGCCCAGGCCGGCCACCGGATCCACCGCCACCAGTTTGCGCAGCAAGCCATACAACCCGAACGAACTCGCCAGCCCCAACGCGATCCACGGCGGCGCGCCCGCATCGAGCGTCAGCCACAGCACGCCCAGCGCCGCGCATGCCACCGCCACCCATTGCAGGCGCCGCAGGCGCTCTTTCAACACCACCACGCCCAGCAGCACGCTCAGCAGCGGGTTGATGAAGTAGCCCAGGCTGCTTTCGATCACATGCCCGGCGTTGATCGCCCAGATATACAGGCCCCAGTTGAAGGCAATCGCCACGCTGCTGCCGGCCAGCATCGCCAGCGCGCGCGGCTGCGCGGCGATCGTGCGCCACCAGCGCAAGCCGGAGGTGGCCACCAGCCACGCCACCACCAGCAGCGCACTCCAGACGATGCGATGGCCAATGATCTGCAGCGACGGCACCGCCTTGAGCACATGCCAATACAGAGGAATCACGCCCCACAACACGAAGGTGGACGCGGTGATCAACAACCCGCGGCGCGCTTCGACCGGCGACACCGCGCTCATCGGCGCGCCTTGGCAAGCGTCACCACCAGCACGCCGCACAGGATCACCGCCATCGCGCCGATATCGTGCGCACTGAAACGTTCGTGGCCAAGCCAGGCGCCCAGGCTCACCGCAATCACCGGGTTGACGTACGCATAGCTGCCGGCCAGCGCCGGGCGCACGTGATGCAACAGCCACACGTACGCGGTGAACGCCACGATCGAGCCGAACACGCACAGGTAGGCCACCGCCAGCAGGCCCTGCGTGGTGGGCCAGGCGTGCGGGCGTTCGCCCAGCAACAGGCCGGTGCTCACCAGCAACACGCCGCCGCACAGCATCTGCCCGGCGGCGGTCATGAACGGGGTCGGCAGATCACGCCCGCGCGACCACACCGAGCCGAACGCCCAGCCGATCGGCGCGATCAGCAACAACACCAGCCCGCCCGGCGTGGAGGTCAGGCTGCTGCCGGCATTGAGCCAGACCACGCCAAGAAATCCGATCACGATGCCCAGCCATTCGCCGCGGCTGGCGTGCTGGCCGCGCAACGCGCCGAACAAGGCCATCCACAACGGCACCGATGCCACTGCGGTCGCCGCCAGGCCCGACGACACACTGCGCTCGGCCAGCACCACCATGCCGTTGCCCAACAGCAACAGTGCCGCGCCCATGAACGCCACATGCGTCCATTGCGCGGGTGTCGGTGCGGCCACGCCACGCCAGCGCAGCACCGCATACAACAGCGTGCCGGCAACGATGAAGCGCGCGCCGGACACCATCGTCAGCGGTTGCGCGCCGCCGGCCAGGGCGAAGCGGATCACCAGGTACGTCGAGCCCCACACCACGTAGACCAGCAGCAGCGCGAGAACGACCAGCCCGTTGCGCGCAGGCGCAGGCGCGGCAGCGTTGTGAGAGGAAGACATCGGACATGCCAAGTGCAGCGGAAGCTTCAATTCTAGAGCACCTGCACACGCCCACGTGCCGCATGCGCTCGCCTGCCGCGCGCGTTATGGTGCCTACCGACTCTCATCACGATGGAATGCTTATGCAGCGTCGCATCCCCTTGCTGGCCCTGGCCGCCCTGAGCCTGCTCTCCACCACTGCAGCGGCGCGCACGCCCGAGCCGTGGGAACTCACCGGGCAGGCGCTGATCGATGCCGGACTGGACGGTTCGCTGGCACCGGAAATCGACGCACCCGGGCAGCCCGAACTCAAGGTCATGGTCTCGGCCAGCCGCGCCGGCGCGTACGTGCTCGGCGTCGCCAGCACCGGCTATCGCACCAAGTGGTGCATGCCCGCAGGCAAGGCCGGCCCGCCAGACTTGCAGGCGATCATTGCCGATCTTGCGGCGCTGCCGTTGAAGCGTCTGGAAGAACCCGCTCCCGGCTTGATCCTGCAGGCGCTGGCCAAACGCTACCCGTGCCGCTGAGGGTCAGATTGCTTGGGCACTGCCGCAATCCTTCGGCGGCGTGCGCGATGCAGCTGAAGGTGCATCTGCACTCAGCGACGCCCGGGCCTGACCACCGCGCCGGGCACCTGCACCACGCAGCGCTTACTTTGCGCGCCGCATCGCTTTTGCTGCGGATCGCCTTGAATTCCGAACCGTCCTGCCAGCTCGGCCATTGGCGGTTGTTGGCCAGCGCCACACCCACGTCGTAAACCAGCGTGGTGTCGGCCGCATGGCCGCTGGCATCCCACTGCGGGGTCCAGCGATCGCAGGGCTGGTGATAGCACTGCGCAAAGTAGGTATCGCGCAGCGCCTTGCCGGCAGCCACACCACCGTCGAGCATGTCCAGGCCCGGGCCTGCGGTGATCGCCGGCACACCCATGCGGGCAAACGCGAAATGATCGGCGCGGTAGAAGAAGCCCGCTTCCAGATTCGGGTCCGGCGAATACGTGCGCCCACGCGCCTTGGCCGCCTGTTCCAGATCGCCCTCCAGCGAGACCCGCCCACGGCCCCACGAGGCGATGTCGCGGGTCGGGCCATTCGGGCTGAACATCTCCATGTTGAGCACCGCCACGGTCTTGTCCAACGGCGCCAGCGGATGTGCCGCGTAGTAGTTGGCACCCAGCAGGCCCTTCTCTTCGGCAGTCAACGCAATGAAGTACAGCGTGCGCTGCGGTCTGGGGCCGGCGGCGAATACGCGCGCCAGTTCCAGCACGCTGGCCACGCCGGTGGCGTTGTCCACCGCACCGCGCCGGATCGTGTCGCCGCTTGCATCGGCCTTGCCAACGCCAAACGCATCCCAGTGCGCGGAGAAGATCACCGTCTCATCCGGATGTTGGCTACCGGTGAGCTTGCCCACCACGTTGTGGGTCACCACCCGCTCGCGCTTGAGCTTGAAGTCTACCGACAGGCGCGCATCGCCCAGCGCGATCGGTGCGAAGTCGCGCTGCTGCGCACGCTGCTTGGCCTGCTCGAAATCCAGGCCGGCGCGCTGGAACAACGATTCCGCCAACGCACGCTGCATCCAGCCACGTACCGACACGTGCTGCGCGCGGGCGTCGGCATCGCTGCGTTCGATATCGAACAGCGGCGACAGGCCGGAGCTCTGCACCGTGGCCCAGCCATACGCGGCCGGCGCGGTCTCGTGCACGATCAACACACCGGCCGCGCCGCGGCGCGCGGCTTCTTCGTACTTGTAGGTCCAGCGGCCGTAGTAGGTCACCGCCTTGCCGTCGAACGCGCCCGGCTGCGGCGTATCGAAGTCGGCATCGTTGATCAGCACCACCGCGATCTTGCCGCGCAGGTCCACGCCCTTGTAGTCGTCCCACTGCCGTTCCGGCGCGCTGATGCCGTAGCCCACGAACACCAGCGGTGCATTCTTCAATGCCACCGTGTCGATCGGCCGCAGGCTCTGCAAGGTCACATCGGTGCCGTTGACCAGAGATTGGTCCTTGCCGCCCACATGCAACGTCGCGCGGACCGGCCCATCCACCTGCGCACGCACCAGCGGCACCGCCTGGGTCCACCCGCCCTGCTCGCCACCGGGCTGCACCCCTGCGGCCTTGAATTGCTCGACCAAATAATCCACGGTGCGCTGCTCGCCGGTGCTGGCCGGTGCACGCCCTTCAAAATCGTCGGACGCCAGCAGGCGCACATGCCGCGACAGCGCTTCGGCATCGATCCCGCCGCCGGGCAGATCGTTGGCGGCCTGCGCCACGCCTCCCACAAACAGGCAGGCGGACAACAGCAGGATGCGCATCGGATTCACGGCGTGGCCTTGCAACTCAAAGATGACCAACAGTTTACAAAGCGCGCGCGCAAAACCGTAGCGCTGTGTTGCTGCGTGATATGGGCAAGCGTGCTGCGCAGTGATTCGCACGCGGTTGCCGCCACTTGCAGCGCAACCACACGCCATACGCTGCCTCAGCCCGCGCGCACCGGCCGGTCCAGCCAGCAGGCCAATCCCTGCGCATTGAGTTCGATATCGGTGGCCAGCAAGTGCTCCACCGCGGCATCGTCCAATGGGCAGCCATGCTGGCGTGCGCGCTCCAGGTAGAGCGCGGTCAATGCGGCCACCAGGCAGCGATGGCGGTCGGCACGCTCGGCACAGCCGTGCGCGATCTCGGTCATCGCATGGATCTGCTGCACCAGCGCCTGCGCCAATCGCTGCGGATGGGTCACGCGACCATAGTGGGTGAGATACATCGCCTCTGGCGCCATTGCCATCAGCCGTGCGATGGACTGCAGCATGGTGTCGGGCTCGAACTGCACCGGCGATGAGGTCGGCAGGATGAAGGCGCCCTGCGCGCTATCGAGCTGGCGATACGACAAACCGAAGGTGTCGCCGGTGAACCAGCTGCGGCTGCGCGCATCCCACAGGCACAGGTGATGCCGCGCATGCCCGGGCGTGTCGATGCACTGCAACGCACGTGTACCCAACAGCAGCGTGTGCCCGTCCGGTGCCTGCACCACGCGTTCGGCCGGCACCGGCAGGATCTCGCCATAACTGCGCGCCAGCGCTTCGGCGCCATAGACGGCGGTGGCGCCGGCAATCAGACGCGCCGGATCGATCAGATGCGGCGCACCGCGCGGATGCACCAGCACGCGCGCATTGGGCAGGTGCTGCAGCAAGGCACCGGCGCCGCCAGCATGATCCAGGTGCACGTGGGTCAGGATCAACCACTCCACCTGCGCCGGCGTCAGCCCGCCATGAGTCAACGCCGCCAACATGTGCGGCACCGACAGACTGGTGCCGCAATCGACAAATGCGCCGCGTTGTTCGTCGACGATCAGGTAGGCGGCATCGAAGTTCGCGCCGCCAAAGCCGGTGTCGATGGTCTGGATGCCATGCTCGACGGGTTCTGTCATGCCCACCACACGATTGCCATGCGCAGCCTCAAGTGTAGACGCGTGCGCAGCGGGCCGCTGTGGACCACGTCAAGCGGCGACAATCACGCCTCGCGCAGCGCGCGCAATGCGGCAAGCACCGGCGCCGCATCGGCGGGCAGCTGCACACCCGGCAGTTGCAGCTGGGTGGTGTCTTCGGCCTGTTTCAAGCGCGCAATCAGCTGGCCCGCCTCGCGCGGCGATGCAAAGCCATCGCTCTGCAACAGCAAGGTGCCGGCCGCGTCGTGCAACTTGAAATAGAACTGGCCATCGCTCTCGCGGTATTGCTTGAATACCGGTAATGCAGCCTTGACCGCCGTCGCCGGACCCACCGCGCTGGCCTGGCTGGACAGATCGCGCAAGCCCACCGCATCGCGCAGTTGCGCCAGCAACGGCGTGGCATAACGGGCACGCAGGCGCGCACCGCCGGCACGCAGCGTCGCCTCGATCTTGGCCGGCTCGGCCATCAATGCCTCATAGCGTGCGCGCAGCGGTGCGATCTCCAGATCGATGCGTTCGAACAGCTGCTGCTTGGCATCGGCCCAGCTGATGCCATCGGCAAAGGCCTGTGCAAACGCAGCGGTTTCCTGCGGCGTGGCGAAGGCCTGGTACAGCTGGAACAGCGCCGAGCCCTGCGTGTCCTTGGCCTCGCCCGGCGCACGCGAGTCGGTCAGGATCGAGAACACCAATTTGCGCAATTCCTCGCGCGGGGCGAACAGCGGAATGGTGTTGTTGTAGCTCTTGCTCATCTTGCGGCCATCCAGGCCCGGCAAGGTGGCCACCTGCTCATCGATCACCGCATCGGGCAGGGTGAAATAGTCCTGCCCATACACATGGTTGAAGCGCTGCGCGAAATCGCGCGCCATCTCGATGTGCTGGATCTGGTCGCGCCCCACCGGCACCTTGTGCGCATTGAAGATCAGGATATCGGCGGCCATCAGCACCGGATACATGAACAATCCGGCGGTGACTCCGGCGTCTTCGTCCTCGCCCTCGGCGCGGTTCTTGTCCATCGCCGCCTTGTAGGCATGCGCGCGGTTGAGGATGCCCTTGCCGGCCACGCAGGTCAGTAGCCACATCAATTCGGTGGTCTCCGGCACATCGGACTGGCGGTAGAACCACACCTTGTCCGGATCCAGGCCACATGCCAGCCAGCTGGCTGCGATTTCCAGCGTGGAGCGCTGCGTCCGCGCCGGGTCCTGCGCCTTGATCAGGCTGTGCAGGTCGGCCAGGAAGTAGAAGCTCTCGGCATCGGTGGCCGTGCTGGCCTGGATGGCCGGGCGGATCGCACCGACGTAGTTGCCCAGGTGCGGTGTGCCGGAGGGAGTGATGCCGGTAAGAACGCGAGTGGTCATCTGCATAGGCCAGGGAATCAGCCTGCAAGTTTAACGGTTCCGCGCCAGGGCATCCGTTAGCGCCTGGCGCCGTTGCCGCGTACAACGAAAGACGGGCCGCAGTGCGGCCCGTCCCTTGCACACGCTGCTCAGCCGATGGGCGAGCGGGCACGGCGTGCCTTAGCGGTCGTCGCGCAGCGACTTCTCGAAGGCGCGCACCTCGGTCTGGGCGCGATCACGGTCCCAGCCATAGCGCTCCTGGAGCTTGCCTTGCAGGTATTCCGCATTGCCTTCGGCCACCTTGAAATCGTCGTCGGTGAGGTCGCCCCACTTGGCCTGCATCTGGCCTTTGAGCTGGGTCCACTTGCCGGAAATGATGTCAGTGTTCATTGCGATTCTCCGCTGCTTGCGGCCGCGATTGACCGTGGTGCCAGCTTGATTCTGGCCGCGTTCGGCACAGGTCAAAAGATGTCGAGCGCGCACTCACCGCGATGAACGGTTGCCATCGCAACGGCGTGCGACGGAGGTGCCTGCACCCGCACATAGCGCCGCGCGCCATTGCGTCATCCACAAAAAAAACGGGCCTTTCGGCCCGTTTTTGTTCACCGATGCAGCAAGTGGATCACTTGCGCGCGGCGTCTTCCACCTTCTCGCCAGCGCCCTGCACGTCCTTGCCGGCACCTGCGACGGTGTTGCAACCCGCCAGCATTCCAACCGACAACATCGACAGCACCAACAATGCAATTGCACGCTTCATAAACTCACTCCTTCATAGGCACGCGGCGGTCGCCGCAGATCAATCAAGACCAACCAAACAGATCAAACAAAACCGATTAGCACTTACCGTCGCTGCATTTGTCGGCGGTCTTCTCGACCTTGTCACCCGCACCCTGCATGTCCTTTCCGGCACCAGCCATGGTGTTACAGCCAGTCATCATGCCGGCCGAGAACAGGCCCAGCACCATCAGTGTCAGCAGTCGCTTCATTTGGTCTTCCTCGGTTCCGCGTCCGGTGCCGATGCACCCCGCTTGGCGCCAAATCTGACTGCGCGACCGTGGATTTGATGTGAACGCCGGGCCAGACGTTCAGGCACCGATCAATCTCGCATCAGCGTCGACTTGCCGAACAGGCTTTCCACCAGATCCACCGCCAGCTCGGCGGTGGCGTTGCGGTTGTCTAGCACCGGATTGAGCTCCACGATATCCAGCGACCCCATTCGCCCGGTGTCGGCGATCATCTCCATCACCAGCTGGGCCTCGCGGTAGTTCGGCCCACCCGGCACGGTGGTGCCTACGCCCGGCGCAATGCTGGGGTCCAGGAAGTCCACATCGAAGCTCACATGCAGGTGGGTATCGGCGCTCATGCCTTGCAGGGCCGCTTCCATGGTGCGCTTCATGCCGGCTTCGTCGATGTAGCGCATGTCGTAGACGTCGATGCGGTGCTGCTTGATCAGGCGCTTCTCGTCCGGGTCCACCGAGCGGATGCCGATCTGCCGGATCTGCTCGGGCAACACGGCGGGCGCGCTGCCGCCCAGGTGGGTCAGCGCCTGCGGGCCAAGGCCGCACAGGCAGGCCACCGGCATGCCGTGCACGTTACCGGACGGGGTTACCTCGCTGGTATTGAAGTCCGAATGCGCATCCAGCCACAGCACCCGCAGCGGGCGATGCTGCTCGCGGCAGTACTTGGCCACCGCGGTGATCGAACCGATGCCCAGGCAATGGTCGCCGCCCAGCATGACGGGCATGCGGCCTGCGCACAGCTGTGCGTAGCTGGCGTCCATCAACGCCTGGTTCCAGGCCACCACCTCGTCCAGATGCCGGTACCCGGCCTGCGGTGCCTGCCACGGATTGCGCGGGCCATCCAGATTGCCCAGGTCACGCACCTCGACGCCGCGCCCGACCAAGGCCTCCTGCAGCCCGGCGATGCGCAATGCCTCCGGCCCCATCCGGGCACCACGGTGGCCGGCACCGATGTCGGTGGGCACGCCAATCAGGGAAACCGGCACGTACTGCGTTGCCATGCATTGCTCCAGCATCGGGAAAGCCGCGCAGTCTAGTCGTCGCATCGCGCAACTACGCGCGGCAGCGCAGCACGGCACACCGCTTGCATCGTGGTGCGCAGTCGTCATGACTGCCGTGAGCACCGTCATAAGTGACGTTGCGGGGCAGTTTGTGGCACGCGCAGCTTTGCGGACTGTGCTTGTCTGACCGCACAGTTAAGAAGCTGAGGCCGGTATGACTTTGCCCTCATATGCCGATGGTATCGTTCGCCCGCCAGCGCAGGACCGGTGTCACTTATTCGCGCAGGCCGTTCGCAACAGGGGGAAAATTTTCATGCCGCACAACGCCGTCAACCAGGTCGTCAAGGCTGCCGTGGGCGAAGTCGCGCGGGCGTCGCATCAGTACGACCTGCAGCGCATCGGGCGCGAATTTGCGCAGACCATCGAGCGCGAACCGGGGATCCGGCTGCTGATGTTGTCCACCGCCGACGGGCGCGCGATCACCGAGCAATCCAGCCTCGACGCCGATGGCCGCCGGCTTGCCGCCATGGCCAATTCGTTTTTGACGCTGGGCGAGACGCTGGCGCGCGAATCGGGCCTGAGCGAAGCCGATTACGCCACCATCAGCACCCGTGGCGGGCAGTTGGTGCTGATCCGCATCCGTGCCGACAAACCGTTGACGCTGACCGCCGTGGGCGCCAGCGATCTCAATGCCGCCGCGCTGCTGTTCAACGCACGCGATTGCGCGGGCCGGCTGGCCACGGTGCTGGCAACCCCACCGCCGGCCGCCGCGTAGCAGTGCTCGCTTGGCACTGTTCGTGCTTGCGTGTGCGCACGGCATCCGCCCACTCATTTCTCAACGCTGGTAAGGACGACTCGTGTCAAAACTCAATCTGGAACAACTGCATTCGCTGGCCGGTTTCGTTGGCGCCGCGCTGGTCGATAGCGACAGCGGCATGGCGCTGGGCATGACCGGCGGCACCGAGCTCAACCTGGAACTGGCTGCGGCCGGCAACACCGAAGTAGTGCGCGCCAAGCGCCGCATCGCCGAACAGCTGGGCTTGAACGACACCATCGAAGACATCCTGATCACCCTGAGCAAGCAGTACCACCTGTTGCGCCCGCTGGAAAGCAACGGCGCGCTGTTTCTGTACGTGGTGCTGGACCGCGCCAAGGCCAACCTGGCCATGGCACGTCACGAACTGAAGGCGTTCGAGAAGACCCTCGACTTCGGTTGATCGGTTGATCGTTAAAGAACGGCGCCACTGCGCCGTTGCTATTGGCCTGCCGGCGCCCGCCGGCAGGCGTTGCTGCCTCGATGCGCCGCCAGGCGCCAGATCATGACCACACCCATCCACACCATGCGGGTCGCCACGGCCGGCCTGGACCTGCTGCACACCACGCGCCTGAAACTGGCCTGCTCGCTGCTGCTCGCCGAACGCATCGACGTGCAGCTGGGCGAGTGGCCCGAGCACGCCGCCGATGTGGTGGTGCTGGGTCTGGAAAGTGCCGATGGCCTGGCCGCGTGGCAGGCCTTGCAAGGCCAGCCGGTGCGGGTGTTGGTGGTGTCGCGCACGCCGGTGGCGGGCGCATGGCTCAAGCACGGTGCCACCGTGCGCGAACTCAACGAACAATTGCGCCTGCTGCTGTCCTCGCCACAGCACGCGCCGGCCGCCGAGCCGGCGCTGTTGCTGCGCCATTGCCGCGGCGAATTCGGCACCGATGCGGTGGTGCTGCAGCAAGCGCAGCTGCGCGTCCGTGTAGACCCGGGCAATGGCTGGCTGGAGTTGCCCGCCTCGCTGCCGCTGGCTGCCTTGGTGGCTGCGCTGGATCGCCCCGATTGGCAACGCGCAATGGGCGACATCGGCACCACCGCCACCCGACGCATCTCGCTGGAAGCGCTGTATTTCGCCTTGCCCGAACACCTGCGCCCGGCACTGCCGGCGGTGGAACCGGGCCACGCGCTGCAACTGCGCCAATGGCCGGAACTCAGCGCCGATACCAGCACGCCGTCACAGTTGCTGGCCATCGCGCACCTGCATGCCCGGCCGTGGCGCCCGCAGGCGCTGGCCAATGCTTGCAAGCTGCCGCTGCAAACGGTGGAATGCCTGTTCGCCGCCGCGCTGGCCAGCGGCCTTGCCCAGACAGCGGAGATTGCCGTGCCGTCCACGCCGCGTCGTCAGAACAGCAGCAATTCCCGGTTCTTTTCCTGGGTTGCACGTCGGTTCGGTCTCACCCTCTCCCAGGCACAGTCATGAGTCTTCCGGCCAACAAATTGGTGTTCGTGGGCGGCATGGGCGCGGGCAAGACCACCGCGGTGCGTGCGATCTCCGACGTGGAGCCGGTCAGCACCGAAATGCCGCTGAGCCAGGATGCCTACGGCGACAAGACCTACACTACCGTGGCGCTGGACTACAGCTCGATCGAGCTCGAAGACGGCGAGCTGCTGCACGTCTACGGCGTGCCCGGCCAGAAATACCTGGATTTCATGTGGCCGCTGGTGTGCGACGGCGCCCTGGGCGTGATCGTGCTGACCAGCGCACGCGATACGCAGATGCGCGACACCACGCTGGAGCTGCTGCGCGAATTTTCGCGGATTGCGCCAGAGGCCAGCCTCGCCGTTGGCGTCACCATGACCGACGAAGTGCAGGAATTTCTGCTGCCGCCGTTCCGCGAGGCGCTGGTGGTCGAAGGCTTCCGCATCCCGGTCATGCGTGTGGATGCGCGCTCGGCCACCCAGATCACCTTCCTGGTGAAAACGCTGCTGTCCTATCGCTACACCTCCGCGCCGGTCTGAGCGGAAGGTGGCCGTGCGCAATCAACGCGCACACAAAGTGAGTCAAGGAATCCGGTCACGACGGTGCCTGCAGAGGGCGTCACGCGGGGGATGCCGCCTCTAGGGTGGCGGCGACGCGTCCTTCATCCTTGAAGTCAGTAAAGCGTCGCTCAAACGCTACACGATTGAGCACCGTGCCTGACTTGTTCAGTATGACAACCGGGCACGAGCGGCGGCATCGGGACATTCCTGACACATACGGCGGCGAATGCTGCATGCGCTTGTCGGTGCACTGACCAGCACGCGACTGCACGCAGCAATCGGCGGATTCAGGGGGATCGGCTAAAGTAGCGTGATGACTATCGAACTCACGCCAGGCGGCTTGTTGATCGCGATCGAAGGGATCGACGGAGCCGGCAAGACCACCCTCGCCAGGAGCCTGGCCACACTGTTGGAGCAGGCCGGCGCGCGCGTCGTGCTGAGCAAGGAGCCGACCAACGGCCCCTGGGGCACACAGCTGCGGCAGTCGGCCGCCACCGGGCGGCTGAGCGCCCAGGACGAGGTCGACCTGCTGCTCCGCGACCGCCGCGAGCATGTGGAAGCCTTGATCGCCCCGGCGCTGGCGCGCGGAGAGATCGTGATCCTGGACCGTTATTTCCCGTCCATGGTTGCCTACCAGGGCGCCGCCGGCCTGCCGCTGGATGCGCTGCTAGCCGCCAACGATTTCGCGCCGCGCCCGGACCTGCTGTTGCTGCTCGACCTGCCGCCGCCCACCGGCCTGGCGCGCATCCGCGCACGCGGCGATGCCCCCAATCATTTCGAAACCCAGGACAACCTGGAACGCTGCCGCGCGATCTTTGCGGCGCTGCAGCTGCCGGGCAAGCACGTCATCGACGCCAGCGTCGATGCGGACAGCGTGCTCCGCCAAGCCCACGCCGTCGTCGTTGCAGCACTGGCCGACCGCCTGCGCGTCGGTGCCACCCACACCGACGCCGAAAAGGCCGCGCTGGAACTGCTATCGGCCGGTCGCCCGGCCTGAGTTGCTGCGCGTACTGCGCGCAGACAACAACAAACTGCACAATGCGCTTTGCGCGTACGGCGCAACGTATGTAAAGGCCTCTCCTTGCGGGAGAGGAATTGGTGCGGCCAGCAAGATTTCCAGAAAACGCGCAATCTCACCGTGCGCCGCGGAAACTCCGACAATCAATGCAGAGGCTATTGCATAGCTTTCAGGGCTCAACCGCACACGATGCTGGCCATGTGTGACGCATCAGCCAGGCGGGCTTGAAGAACACAGCGCAGGCGACAGCGCGCTGCCGTGGCATGCAATCAATCCGCAAGCCGATAACGCCGCCGAAAGTCCGAAGGCGTGCACCCCACTTCGCGCCTGAAAAACTTGTTGAAGTTGGTCGCTTCATCGAAGCCCAGCTTCTCTGCGATGGCAGCAACCGGCATCGACGTGTGCACCAGCAGGCGCTTGGCTTCCAAATTGATGCGTGCGGCAATGAAGGTCTTTGCGGTGGTGCCCATTGCCGATCGCACTGCGCGCGCCAGGCTCTTTTCCGTGCACCCAAGGCGATCGGCATAGTCCGCGACCTGATGCCACTGTGCGTGGCGGTCTTCGACCAGCTGCTGAAACCGGTGAAAACGTCGCAGCGCCGCAGACACTGCAACATCCCGCACTTGGGTACGACCGTGCAAAATGCTCAGCCGCGTCAGCAGCGCATGCAGCTGATGGCGCAACAGCGCATGGACGTCCTCTTGCGGGGCCAGCATCAGCGTGTCCTCGCGCATTTGCGCGATCACATCGGTCAGCCGCTTCAGATCATCGCCACCGAGCAGCACATGATCCGGCAACGTGCCCAGATCGAAGGCGAGCTTCAAATCGCCCGGCGTTGTCGCTGCCGGCAGCACGAACTCCTGGCGAAAGATCACATTCCAGCCATCCCAGTCGTCCTTGACGCCATAGCTGTGCGCCTGGCCGGGCCGCACGATCAGGAGCGAGCCAGGCGCGCAGGCGATGGCCTTGAAGTCGACCAGCTGGGTGCACTCGCCATGGGTCACACACAACAGGGTATGGAATCCGTAGCGGTGCGTTGCCTGCACTTCCTCCCTGGTCGCACGGGTTCGCAAATCGGCAACCGTGAAGACTTCCAGGTCGAGACGATAGGGATCTGCGGGCTGGTAGGCCAGATGCAGGATCTGGGAGGTCGCCTGCGCCGCCGCAGCGCGTGCGCGTCTGGTCGTCGTCATTGGCGTAGGCTCTTCAAAACATGTCCGCAAATGATCAGCATGTGTCCACTCTGGACCGCTCGGGCTGGCCAATCAAGTCCAATAATCACTCCTACACCACGTCCCGCCTGATTGAGAAGACCGACCATGAGAGTCGATATTGCAGAGATCACCCAGGCCATTCTGGCCGTGGACGACGGCATCAACGAACGCTGGAACCGCGGCGACGTCGATGGCGCACTGGAGGTCTACAGCGACGACGTGTCGTATTTCGCCCCCCTCACCGAGTTGCGTCTGGACGGCCACGCCGCGGTGGAGGCGTATTTCCACAAAGTGTTTGAGGGCAAGCTCAAGATCCTGCGCAACGACTACCTCCACCCGGTCGTGATGGTCAGCGATGGCGGCGACATGGCCGTGCTGCGCAACATCGTGAGCGACGGCCAGGGCGGTGAAAAGCCGGGCACTCCGTGGAATTCGACGCAGGTCTTTCGCCACATCGAAGGACGTTGGCGCGTGGTTCACGTCAATTGGTCGATCACCTTGCATCCGGGCGCCCTGCAAAGCCTGATGTCCTGACGGATCGCGGCAGATCGCACCGCTCTCTCCCACGACAGATCGGCCAGCCGGGCAGAAGCGCCGTCAAACCTTACGCTCCGACATTTCAACCAACCAAGGAAAGCACCATGAACACCATCGACATCGCCAAGTCCTACATCACCGCAATCCAGACCGGTGACCACGCAACGCTGGGCAGCATCATTTCGCCCGACGTGATCTGGCACCAGCCGGGTAACCATCAGTTCTCCGGCACCCACCGCGGCATGGCTGTCGTCGGGCCGATGTTGGGCAAGATGATGGAGGTCTCCAACGGCACCTTCGCCATCAGCCGTGCAGACGACTACATGGCCAGTGGCGACTGGGTGGCCATCACCCTGGAATTTTCCGGCCAGGCCAACGGCGTCACGCTCAAGCAAGCGGGCGTGGACCTGCTGCGCATCGAAGACGGCAAGATCGTCGAAGTCCGGCTGTTCTCGGCCGATCAAACCCAGGAAGATGCCTTCTGGGGACGCTGAACCACAGCGCGGCCAATGCCTGGAGACATGGACGTTTCCGGGATGCAGCGAAAGACCTTATGGTGCCGGCACCCGGATTCGAACTGGGGACCTACCGCTTACAAGGCGGTTGCTCTACCAACTGAGCTATGCCGGCAAAGGCCAAGCGCGTTGCGCGCCGGTGGGCATTCTAGCGCAGCGCGGTGCAGTCTAGCGATCGTTGCCGGCTCGCGCCCGCACTGCGCTGCAGGCTGGACACCGACGCACTGCTGCGCACGTCGATCCACCAGCGTGACTGGCCGGTGCCACTGGGCACCAGTTGCGCGGGAAAGCCGGCGCTGACCAGGCTGGCCTGGCGCCGCTCTGCACGCTCACGGCTCTGGTACTGCCCCAGCGCGATGCTGTTGTCCTCCCCCTGGGCAATGACGTAGTAATCGCCGATTCCGGCCGCAGCAATGCGCTTGACCAGCGCCTGCGCCGCGGCGCGGTCGCCGACATTCGGCAGCATTACCCGAAAGGTACTCACTCCCGCATCCTTGTCCTCGCGCACGCTGGTCCGGCTGGCCTGCCCGCGCAGTGCGGGCAAGGCCGCATCGGCTTCGGCACGCGCCGCATACGGCCCCAGGCTGGTACAGCGCTCGGCGGGTGCGGCAACGGCGGGCGGCGGGCTTGCGGCAACCGCCGCTGGGGTGACAGCGGCGGTTGCCGCCGGCGTGGGCGGTGGAGTGTTGTCCACCGCTGCGACAGCCGGCTGCGCTGCAGGGGCCGCCGGGGGCGGCACGGGCGCTGCTGCTGGCGCCACCGTGGCAACGGCGGGCGCGGCAGCGGTGGGCGGCGTGGGCAGCAGCTCCAGCCGCGCCACACCTGCCGGTTGCGACGGCGCCGCCGGCGGGACAGCCGCCGGTTGCAGTGCCCACCACAACGCCACGCCGGCGTTGAGGATGATCAGGACAACGATGAGTGCGCGTACGTACATGCGGCCGATTCTACGGCGCGGCCGAATGCGTCGCCCAGGTCGCCAGGCCGTCCAGCACCAGCGCGGCGCGGAACTCGGCCGTGGGCAGCAACGGCAGCAACGGCGGCGCGCCACCGCCGTGCACCAGCAAGCACACCGGCATGCCAAGGGTGCGCGCGGCGTGTTGCAGGCTGCGTTCGATCAAGGCCACCGCCGCGCCATCGCAGCCGGAGGTCAGCGCATCGTCGGTGTCGTTGGCCAGTTCGGCATAGGCGCCGCCGGTGGGCGGTAGCTGCACGGCGCGCGCATGCAGCGCCTCGCGCATTGTGGTCGGCGAGGCAGCGATCCGCCCGCCGTGATGCTGGCCGTCTGCGCCCAGCACGTCGATGGTCAGCGCGGTGCCGACCCCGGCCACCAGCACCGGCGCATCACCGCGCGCGCCGAGCAGGGCCAGGAAGCGGTCCACCCCGAACCGGCTCGGGTCGGCATAGGCAATCCGCACGCCGGCACAGGCAGCGGCGGTGCGCACCACCCGCACCTGCTCAAAGCGCGTGCGCAGGCTGGCCAGCACGCGCTCGGTCAGGCCCGCGGCGGCCACGCTGGCCACGTGCGCAACCTTGCCCGACGGCAGCGCCGACAACGCGGCGGTATCCATTGCCTCGGCCCCGTGCGCCCAGGCCTGCACATCGCCGGCGCGAGTGCCGTCCAGCGGCGCGTATTTGAAACGCGAATTACCCAGGTCGAACAGCCACTCACTCATGCAGGTCTCACGCTCACTTCTCCGGAGTGGAACAGGCGCACATCGCTGCCGATCTGCACACGCAGCGCGCCATCGGCCGCCAGGCCAAGCGCGGTGCCGCGGTGCAGGCTGCCGGCTTCCTCCACCTGCACCGCGCGCCCGCTCAGCAGGTCCAGCGCGGCATAGCGGCTCAGGAACGGGGCCAGCCCCTGCGCCTCGAACAACGCCAGCGCCGGGATCAGCCCGGACAGCACGGCCGCCACCATCTGGTCGCGCGACACCGGCCGGCCGGCCAGGGTATCCAGGTCTACCCAGGGCTGGTCGATGCTGGCAGCCGCAGCCGGCGGCATGTGCACATTCAACCCCAGCCCGATCACCGCGCGCGCATTGCCGGCCATCTCACCGCCGCCTTCGATCAACAGGCCGCCGAGCTTGCGCCCGCGGGCCAGCAGGTCGTTGGGCCACTTCAGCCCAACTTCGTTGAACCCGCAGCCGCGCAAGGCCTCGGCCACCGCCACCCCGACCGCCAGGCTCAACCCGGCCAGCTGCCCGAGCCCACCACTGAAGCGACGCGATGCCGACAGGTACAGGTGCGCGCCCAACGGCGAAGCCCATTGCCGGCCCCGGCGACCGCGCCCGCCGGTCTGCCGCTCGGCCAACAGCACCGCCACGCCCTGCTCGGGCGCTGGCCGCGCCAGCAGGCTGGTGTTGGTGGAGTCCACGGTCCAGGCCAGCTCCAGCGCCGCCAGCCCGGCGGCGGCATCGGCTTGCAGGGCGGCGCGGATGCGCTGGGCGTCGAGCAGGTCCAGCGGCGCCGCAAGCTGGTAGCCCTCGCCGGCCTGGCCGTCGATCGCAACCCCGGCCGCGCGCAGGTTCTGAATGCGCTTCCACACCGCGGCGCGGGTCAGCCCGGCCTCGCGCGCCAGCGTGTCGCCGGAGAGCCGGCCAGTCGCAAGTTTGGCCAGCAACGCGCGGTCGTCCACGGCAAGGTCCCCAAATCGATCCTTGAAATTATGCGCCAAGCTCCCCCAGGCGCCCAGCGCGGCTTGCGTGATGGGGTGAAAACCACGTTATGATCGGGGACTTACGCCGCTTGCCCTGGATGTGGACGATGCGCCGACTCACGCTCTGCCTGCTCTTGTTGTTGGCTCCGCTCGCCGCTCTGGCAACGGACCAGCTGGCCGACGGCGATCATGAGAGCTGCGTCAGCAGCAACTCGGCAGCACGCGGCAGAACGCCAAATGGCGAGGCACCCGCCGCGTCGCGCGCACCAGCCCACAAGCCTGCACCCGCCTCCAATGGCGGTGGTGGCGAAGGCGATGCGTTGTTCCCACGCATGCGCATGATGCCGCGCTGGCACAGCTTCCTGCCGGGCATGTTCCGCTGATCCAGTGGGTGTTGCGCTGGCTACGCCGGCCACCTGCTGCCCTTGACGATGTACTGTGGCAGGCGGTCTGCACAGAGTGCGCCTGGGTTGCCGCGCTCGATCCGCCGCGGCAACACCGCCTGCGCGCACTGACCACGCAATTCCTGCAGCAAAAGACCATTTCGCCGGTGCATGGGCTGACCCTGACCCCGCACGATGCCGTGCTGCTGGCGGCCACCTGTTGCCTGCCGCTGTTGAACATCGGCGCCGCCGGCTGGCGCGGCTGGTCGCAATTGATCGTGTATCCGGATGCCTTTCGCGTGCAGCGCACCCACATGGATGCGGCCGGCGTCATGCATGCGTGGGACGACACCCTGATCGGCGAGGCCTGGGAGCATGGCCCGCTGATCGTCAGTTGGGCCGATGTGCAGGCCGATCTGGCCGACCCCACCGCTGGCTTCAACGTGGTGGTGCACGAGATGGCGCACAAGCTCGATGCACTGGATGGCGCGCTCGACGGCACGCCGCCGCTGCCGGCAGCGCAGTACCGCGACTGGGCACGCGATTTCCAGCAGGCCTATACCGCGTTCTGCCGCCAGGTGGACGCCGGCACGCAGACCGACATCGACCCGTATGCCACCGAAGCGCCCGAAGAATTCTTCGCCGTGCTCAGTGAGTATCACTTCTCCGCACCGCAGGTGATCGCACGCGAGATGCCGCGCGTGGCCGCACATCTGACCCGCTTCTACGGCGCCTCGCCGTTCGCGCACACGCCGCCAAACTGAAGTAACACGACGGCCACGGCATCGCTTGCGATCACTGCCGCAGTGCCGGCAACGCACGCGCACCTGATACGCCGTGCCGCAGGTTCTGCATCATCGTGACTGCATTGGTTTGCTGCCTTAGACCAGCCCAAGATTGCGCGGCCTGGCGCCGGGGAATACCCGCTCCAGCTGCGATGGCGATAGCCCCCACAGCCGGCCCAACAGGCCACCAAACAGGTCGCGGTAGTTGTTGAGTACCGGGTAATCGCGGTTCTGCAGCAGTTGCGCCTGCGCCACCGCGACCTGCTCGCCGGCGATGCGCCCGCCATGCACGGCGCCGCCCAGCACCCAGTACGCGGTGCCGTGGCCATGATCGGTGCCCTTGCTGCCGTTTTCGCGGAAGGTGCGCCCGAACTCGGAAATCACCACCACCACGGTGTCCTGCCATGCCGGTCCCAGCGCGTCCGCATAGGCGGCCAGGCCCTGCCCGAGGTTGCGCAGGTTATTGGCCAGCCCACCTTCGACGCTGCCCTGGTTGGCATGCGTGTCCCATCCACCAACATCCACAAATCCCAGCCGGTAGCGGTCGCGCATCAAGGTCGCCATGCGCCGGGTCTCGTCGGCAAAGGTGCGTGCGCTGGCCGCACCGCGGCCGGCCTGTTCCATTTCCTCGCGCAGTTGGGTGGTCACCTGCTGCCGCAACGCCAGGCCATCGCGCGCGGCCGCGGCCAACGGCGTGGCGCCATACATCTGCGCCAGGATCTGCGCCTGGCGGTCATCAAGGCCGCGCTTGCCAATGCCCTTGAGCGAGACATTCGGCAGATCGCCGGCGCCCTGGAACGTCAGCGGCAAGGAATCGGTAAAAGCGATCGCCGGCACGCCGCTGAGCACACCCGACAATCGCGCCATGAAGCCGGAGCGGTAATCGCGGCGCTGCGTGGCCACCTGGCCGGATTCGATATCGTCCTGGGTTTCGAAATGGCTGCGCGACAGATCATCGGTACCGGCGAACGGCACGAACGCCAGTTGCTTGCGTTGCCACAGCGGCAGCAATGACTCGCCCACCACCGGGTTGAGACCCCACTGCGCATCCAGTGCCAACGCGCTGCGCGGATTGTTGGTGTCTGGCCGGGCGATCGCCAGCGTCGGACGCGCCTGGTAGTAGAAATCGCTGCCATGCGGCACCAACAGATTGTTGCTGTCGTAGCCGCCGCGCAGGAACACCACCAGCATGCGGGCGCTGTCGCGTGGGGCAGCAAACAGGCGGCCGCTCCACGGCAGACTCGCAGCGGCAGCGGAGGCCAGCAAAAATTGACGTCGTTGCATCGGTGCACCCCCGCTCAGCGATAGTTGAAATCCGGCGAAGACAGCAAGAACCCATTCCACTCCTGCGGCGTGCACGCCTGCTCCAGCGCCTGGCGCGTCTGCACCGACAGCGACGGTTGCAGCCAGCGGTATGCGGGGCGCGCATCGATGCGCGTTATTGGTGGTTTGCGCGCGTTGCTCAGCTCTTGCGGCACATCGTCACGTTGAAACAATTGCACCGGCGCGCTGCCCAGCGTGCGTGCCACTTCGAAGCGACGCGCCAGCTGCCCGGAACTGGTCCAGGCCTGCGATTGCAGCGACCATCCATCCGGCGTGATCCGTCCGAACAACGGCTCACCGAGTTGCTGCACCCAGCTCACCATCGGCGCGGCATTGGTGATGACTTCCCCGTCGTAGGCAAGCCGCATCGCCGACACCACCAGACGATTCGGGTCCTTGAATTTGCGCGGTTGCGCAGTGGCAAATTCCGGTGCGGCGAGCATGGTCTGCATTACTTGGGCGATGTCGCCGTCGCTGCGCTGGAACGTGGCGGCCATGCGCTTCACCAACGCCGCAGGCGGCTTGTCGCTGACGAAGTATTCGGCGAGCTTGTGCGAGATGAACTGCGCACACGCCGGCTGCCGCACCAGCAGTTGCACAGCCCGCTCGATCTCATCCAGGCCGCCACCGGCAATGCGCTGACCCAGCAAGGTCTTGTCGCCGGGCTGATGACGGGCCGGGTTGAATTCGAACAGCCCCTTGCGCACGACCTGTGCTTGATCCTTTGCGGGCGGCGGCACCAGGCCCTCGCGTTTGACCTGCACCAGGCCGGCGCCAGTGAGTATCAAGGCCAGCTGCTGCACATCCTGCTGCGTGTAGCCGCCATCCACGCCGAGCGTATGCAGCTCCATCAGCTCACGCGCGTAGTTCTCGTTGACCTTGCCCTTGGCATTCTTGGCGTTATCCAGATACTCCAGCATCGCCGGGCTCTGCAGCGTGGCCATCACCAGATCGGCGAACTTACCGGTGGCATTGGGGCGGATGGCGGTTTCCATGTAATCGGCGGCCATCCACTTCACGCGGCCCTTGTCGGCATACACGCTGAAATGATTGAGCCAGAACCACACCAGTTGCTCGCGCATCTGATCCGGCGCATACACCGCGCGCAATAATTGCGCCTGGCGCGCCTGGGTGAGCATCTGCCCACCGCGCGCGCGCCACTGTTTGCTCGCGGCCACCTTGTCATCGCCATCGGGCATCGCCTGCAAACGCGCCTTGTCGGCCTCGTATTGCACCAGCAAGGTGTCGAGCGGGGTATGCAATGCATCGAACTGCTGCAGCTGCGCGCGCACCGGTGCAGGCAACGCTGCATCGTCGCTGGCTTGCAGCAGGGCCGCGCTGTAACGCGCCTGGCCCAGCCGCAGCAACTGCGCCACGTTCTCCGCACTGGCACCGTAGGTAGCGCGCTGCAGCCATTGCAATTGCTGCGGTGTCGGCGCCGGCGCGGCGGTGGCCACCGCGCTGCAGACAAGCAGCCAGCCCGCGGCAAAAACGCCAACCCAATCGCGGCCGCGTATCACCCGCGCGGACGTGGCAGCTTCACTCTGCATGGCGTCGCTCTCCATCGTGGCGGCCGAATACCGGCCCAGTATGGTCAAGGCAACGCGTGAGGCGTTAAACGGTTGTCGGTGCGCCGCGCGGCAGTCGCAACGGGTTCATGCGACCGTGGGTGTCAGTTACAAGCCTGGCGGCAGGGTGACTTCGAAGCGTGCGCCGCCCAACTCCTGCGAGCGCAGCACCTGCAGCTCGCCGCGGTAGGCCTTGATCAGGTCCTGCACGATCGACATGCCGATGCCATGGCCCTGCACACGCTCATCGCCACGCACACCGCGCTGCAGGATCTTGGCCACATCTTCCGGCGCAATGCCGGGGCCATCGTCTTCCACCGACAGAATCATGCCGGCGCGGCGGCTGCCCGTGGTCGGGCCCGGCTGCGCGGTCAGCAGCACGCGGCTGCGCGCCCACTTGAAGCCGTTCTCCAGCAGGTTGCCCAACAGCTCCTGCAAGTCACCAGGCTCGCCGTGGAAACGCGCATCGGGCGAAATATCGAATTCGCACAACACGCCCTTGGCCGCGTAGACCTTTTCCAGGCCACGCACGATTTCCTCGGCGGTCGGCTCGATCGGCAATGGCGCGGCAAACAGCTTGTGGCCGCTGGAAGCAGCGCGCGCCAACTGGTAGGACACCAGATCATTCATGCGGCGCAGTTGCACGTCCATTTCTTCGTGCAGATCGCGCTCGGAGGCGCCGCTGTCCAATTGGGTGCGCAGCACCGCCAGCGGCGTTTTCAAACTATGCGCCAGATCGGCCAGCGTGTTGCGCTGGCGATCCAGGTTGTCGCGCTCACTTTCGATGAAGGCGTTGATGCTTTCGGTCAGCGGTTCGAGCTCGCGCGGATGCTGTTCGCTCATGCGTTGGATCTCGCCGCGCTGCACCTTGGTCAGCTCGTTGATCACTCGCCGCAGCGGGCGCAGGCTCCACTGCAGGATGAAGGCCTGCAGCACCAACAGCACCACACCGGCACTGCCCAGGTAGAACCACACCGCGCCGCGGAACACGCGCAACTGCGCGCCCATCGAGCGCGCATCTTCCATCACATAAATGGTGTACGGGATCTCGCCGCCGTTCTCGCGCTCGACATAGCTCACGCCCAGACCGTAGCGATAGACCTGCCCAGGGCTGCCGTCGATCTGGGTCATTTCCATCGGGCCGATGAATTCTTCCTGCCGCGGCTCCAGCATGCGCCCATGCGGAATGCTCGGCCCTTCGGCCGATACGGACGTATAGCTTTCATCAGGTCGCACCACTTCCACATACAGGCCGCCGCCCGGCACGTCGAAGCGCGGGTCCGGCGGCTGGCCGCCGAGATACAGCGAGCCATCGCGGACGAAGTCGATGTTGTAGGTGTAGGCGTTGGCGTAGTTCTTCAGCCGCTCACGCAGATTCTTCTCTGCGGTGTCGGCGAACGCCACGTCGAGGGCGTAGCCAGCCAAGGCCAGAAAGGCCACCAGACTGAGGCTGGCGGCCAACAGCTGGCGGGCCTGCAACGAGCGCGGCCGCCAGCGCCGATACCACTTGGAACGTCCCGACACTGGCCGATCGCCGCTGCGCTGACTCAGCCTTCGGTACGCGGGATGGCGAAGCGGTAGCCGCGACCACGCACGGTCTCGATCGGCTTCAACTCACCATCCGGGTCAAGCTTCTTGCGCAGGCGACCGATGAACACTTCCAGCACGTTGGAGTCGCGGTCGAAATCCTGCTGGTAGATATGCTCGGTGAGGTCGGCCTTGGAGACCAGTTCGCCGGCATGCATCATCAGGTATTCCAGCACCTTGTACTCGTAGCTGGTCAGATCCACATTGGCGCCGTTGACGCTCACCGTCTGCGCAGCAAGATCCAGGGCCACCGGGCCGCATTCCAGGGTCGGCTTGCTCCAGCCAGCCGCACGACGCAGCAGCGCATTGACGCGCGCCAGCAACTCTTCGACGTGGAACGGCTTGACCAGGTAATCGTCGGCACCCTGCTTGAGGCCTTCGACCTTGTCCTGCCAGCTCGAACGCGCAGTCAGGATCAGCACGGGGAATTTCTTGCCCTCGTCGCGCAGCGCCTTGATCAGTTCCATGCCCGACATCTTGGGCAGGCCCAGGTCGATGATGCCGACATCGAACGGCACTTCACGGCCCATGTAGAGACCTTCTTCGCCGTCCTGTGCAGCGTCAACAGCAAAGCCTTCGCGCTTCAGGCGCGCGGCAAGGGTCTCGCGCAGCGGAGCTTCGTCTTCGACCAAAAGGATACGCATGCACTCTCCCTACTTACGTTGTGTGGCCACAGGCCAGGGGATTTATGTCACTGAACGCAGAAGTATCTGCGCTTACTGGTGATCGGCGCGTGGTGGTGGCGGCGCGTCGGACGGAGATGGTGCCGGGCTGCGTGCATTGGCAGGCGGTGGTCCGCCTTGCCCGCCTTCGGGGTGGTAGACGATATGCACGCGGCCGCGTTCGTCCATGTACTTGACGCGCGTCAGCCGGCTATCGCCAAACGGAACACTCTCCGCACCAAGAATCTGTCCACCGGTAGACCGCTGCACGCGGCGAATGGTGTCAGAGAAAGAGCGGCTGTCGCGCGGGCCAACGCCTTCGCGACCGGCCTGCGCCATCGGATATCCCTGGCCCCACGCGGACGGCGCGACCACAGCAACCCAGAGGGCCACCAGGGCGAGACGACGGGACGTGTGGAAGGGCTGGGTCACGGATGAATCCTAGCGGGTTGTTCAGAAACATTCAAAATTCGTGAAACCGGCACCGTGTCACACCAATGCCAGCCGCAGAAATCGAGCCAAATTCTTGATTTTTCGGGGTGAATCCGATCTGAACTTTTTAGCTCGGTGTTAACGCCATTCAGTGAAATGAACATCTAGACGGCAATTCCGGGAAAGGACTGGAGTGGATAGCTGGCGCAATCGCGATGGCGCATGCCGCTGGCATGCCTCAACCGTACAGCAGCTGCCCATGCCCGAAAGATTGCAAAAACCGGGCCGAACTTTCGTCTTGGAGGTACTGACTGTTCAGGCAGCAATACGCCGCGCCTGATCGTCGGTGCGCTGTGACGCCTGTTCCACCAGCTCCCAACCCGCGCCGGGGCGATGGGCGCCCTCGCTCAGCACCTGGCGGAACACCCGGCCGCCGGGCTGCCCGTGGAACAAGCCGAGGATGTGCCGGGTCATGTGCTTCAGGGCCAGCCCCTGATCCAGTTGCGCCTGCACGTAGGGCTGGTAGGCCTGCAGCAGGTCTGCGCGCGCGCGCTCGGGGCGCCCGGACAAGGCCGCCTCCAGCTGATGCAGCACGTACGGGTCGTGATAGGCGGCCCGGCCCAGCATCACTCCGTCGGTGTGCTGCAGATGTGCCAGGGAGGCCTCGACGCTGGCGATGCCGCCATTGAGCACCACCGGCAAGGCCGGACGCTCCTGCTTGAGGCGGTAGGCCCAGTCGTACCGTAACGGCGGGACTTCGCGGTTCTCTTTCGGCGACAGGCCCTTGAGCCAGGCGTTGCGCGCGTGCACCACCACCATGGCGGCGCCAGCGCCGACCACCTGGTCGATGAAGCCGGCAAACACGGCGTAGTCGTCATCGTCGTCCACACCCAGGCGGCACTTGAACGTAACCGGCAGGGCGGTGGCCGCGCACATGGCCGCGACGCAATCCGCCACCAGCGCCGGCTCGCGCATCAGGCAGGCGCCAAAGCGCCCGGCCTGCACCCGATCGGACGGGCAGCCGCAATTGAGATTGATCTCGTCATAACCCCACGCCTGGGCGATCTGCGCCGCCTGGGCGAGCAACGCAGGATCGCTCCCGCCCAGTTGCAGGGCCAGCGGGTGCTCGACCGCATCGAAGCCGATCAGGCGCTGGCGATCGCCATGGATCACCGCATTGGCGTGCACCATTTCCGTGTACAGCCGCGCCGACGGCGCCAGCAGCCGGTGGAAGACCCGACAATGACGGTCGGTCCAGTCCATCATCGGGGCGACGGACAGGCGCAGGGAATCGGCGTACGCAGCGGGAGGGGGCAGAGTCATCGACGATGGGCCGCGCAACCGGCGGCCTGGAATGCGGAGCAGGATCAACAGCTTACACGGCAGGCGCTGAATCTGCGGCAGCGCGGCGTGCATGCTGGCGCCCCTTGCTGTCGGGCCCTGCTCGAGAATCAGCTGTTCGCTGCGCTATGTGATCGACCCTACCTGCTGGCCGAGTTCGAACAGTACGCGCGCTTGTGGATCCCGCTGGTGACGCGCTGTGGCGGCCAGCATCATGGCGACTTGCTGCCGTCCGAAGGGCGAACAACAGCGTCGCTTGCCGCGTACGAGCGCTATCGGAGCGCTTCACTAGAGGACGCCGAGTGCCTGGCGGCGTTTGCGTATGCCGAGCACACGCGGTGCATCATCAGTGACGAGCGGAGCTTCTTTCGTCCGCTACTGGGGTGAGCGCTGCGGCGCTCCCCATCACCGTCCGCCTTAGCTGCGGATGCTGGCGCGTTCTTCAACGCTGAGCGGCTTGCCGAGTGCGTGGTACGAGGCGACCAGCGTGATCAGGGCGGTGCCCATCACGGTGTAGAAGCTCCACGACTTGGCCAGCAGATGCACCTGACCGAACACCAGGGCCACGACAGCTGTCGCGGTGCACAGCACCATGGCCAGCAGGGACATCAGAAACGGGATGGAGGGATCGAGCTTCATGGTCCGGGTGTTCCAGGGTGCGATAGCTCCAGCATCGGCGTTCGCCGACCTTTCTTGAAGGATTTTTTGAGGTTTTTATCGCCGCTTTTTTCGCAAGTCAGCGAGCGCTCAGATAAATGTCAAACCCTTGGCGTGCAAGGGTTTGCGCGTCAGAAATTCCCTGACAGCAGCGCAGAAAAACGACCACGCGTGTCGGCATTCCAACGCACGTGCGGCGGAAAACCGACGGTGTTGCTGGTGAGATTTGGTCGGCGGAAATCGGGGTGGTCGACGGGCTGCGCGCCACCGTGGATGTCTATGCCGGAGCGCCAGATCATTGCAACGGTGCAAAGAGGAGCCAGCAGCAGGGACCCTCATCCCTGGCTGTCGCCTGGCGTGTTGCGGGGGCGGGACGACATCACCAACCCCGAAGTCCGCCTGCGGGATCGTTCGGCAAGCACACGAACGAGCGCCCTCTCGCACGCTGAAGCGCTGCTGCGCCTTCAGCGTGCCGGCGCGGTGGCGAATTCGCCGCGTTGCAGCTTGGTCACTTCATTGCCCTGCGCATCCTTGATGCTCAGGTCCGCTCCCTTGGCGGCGAGATCCTTGAGCACGTCGGTGCGCTGGAACAGCGCGGCGTACATCGCCGCGGTCTGGCCGGCATTGTTGCGCTGGTCCGGTGCGCAGTCGGCCTGCATCAGCCGTTTGGCGATGGCCAGCTCGCCCTTGAAGATCGCGCCCATCAGCGCGGTATTGCCACGCTTGTCCTGCGCGCACGGGTCCGCACCGGCCTGCAGCAACTGCTCCACTGCCGGGGCCTGGCCGTGATACGCGGCCAGGATCAACGCGGTGTAACCCTTTTCGTCGCGCGTATTGAGGTCGTAATGCGAGCGGATGAATTCGCCCAGCATGTCCTGACGCCCCTCACGCGCGGCGTCGAAGAAGTAGGTCTGCAGCTGTGTCTTGATCTGTGCAGGCGTTGCCGCCGCGGTCGGCGCCTTGGCCGCGACCGGTGCCGGCGAGGCAGCGTTGGCGGTTACGGCCAACGCCGACCACGCTAGAAACAACAGAGTGCGCATCTCGCTCTCCCGAAACGAAGGACGGCACCGCGGCATGGCGCCGCGATGCCGTCGGGTGGATCAGTCCTGCAGGGTCGACGCGAGCTGCTTCACGCGTGCCAGATCGCCCTTGGCCACGCGGGTGACGCCTGCGCCGTACTCGGGGTCGGCCTTGTACAGGAACGACAGCACCAGGTGCTTGCTCTCGGTGTCGGTGGTGGCCAGCGACTCGCCAAAACTCTGCACCAGATCGGCGCGATCCTTCTTGCTGTAGGACCGATACAACTCACCGGCCTGCTTGAAGTTCTGCTCGCGGGTGATCTTGGCCTGCTGGGTGGTGCCCGACAACGGCAGCTCGCTGTAACGGGCGGCGGTGTCCTGCGGACGCGGTTCAAGACGGCTCGGCTCGTAGTTCACGCCGCTGGTGGTGTGCCCGGTGTTGGCTTCGCCGTCCTGGTTGCCATTGTTGACGGCCACACGCGGACGGTTGACCGGCAGGCTCAGGCCATTGGTACCGATGCGGTACAGCTGCGTGTCGGCGTACGAAAAGATACGGCCCTGCAGCAGGCGGTCTTCCGACGGTTCGATACCCGGCACCAGATTGGCCGGCGCCATCGCGACCTGTTCGGTCTCCTGGAAGAAGTTGTCGACGTTCTTGTTCAACACCATCTGGCCAACCTTCTGCTCCGGCACATCCGGCCAGATCTTGGTGGCATCGAGCGGGTCGAAGTCAAACTTGGCCAGGTCGTCCGGCTTGAGCACCTGCACGTACAGGTCCCACTTCGGGTAGTCGCCCTTCTTGATCGCACCGACTAGATCGTTGGTCAGATGGCTGTAGTCCTTGGCCTGCACCGCGGCGACCTGCTTGGGGTCGAGATTCTTGATGCCCTGCAGCGTCTTCCAGTGGAACTTGACGTAATGCACCTCGCCTTGCGCGTTGACCAGCTTGTAGGCGTGCACGCCGTTGCCATCCATGAAGCGATAGCCGGCCGGGGTGCCTTCATTGGAATACAGCAGGGTCAGCGTGCGGGTGGATTCGGGCACGTGCGAGAAGAAATCGAAACGACGCGAATCATCGTCCAGGTTGGTGCGCGGATCCGGCTTGAACGCGTGGACCATGTCGGGGAACTTGATCGCATCGCGAATGAAGAAGGTGGGGAAGTTGTTGCCGACCAGATCCCAGTTGCCTTCGCTGGTGTAGAACTTGGTGGCGAAGCCGTGCGGGTCGCGCAGCGTTTCCGGCGAATGGTTGCCATGCACCACCGAGGAGAACCGCACGAACACCGGGGTCTTTTCGCCGGCGCTGAACACCTTGGCCTTGGTCAGGTTGGACAGATCGGCAGTGGCGGTGAACTCGCCTTTGACGCCGGTGCCGCGCGCATGCACCACGCGCTCGGGAATGCGCTCGCGATCGAAGCGCTGCAGCTTCTGGATCAGCTGCACGTCCTGCAGCAACGTCGGGCCGGTGGCACCGGCGGTCTGCGAATTCTGGTTGTCACCGACCTTGGCGCCGTTGTCGCGGGTCAGGACGGATTGGGCGAAGACCGGCGGGGCGATCAGCGTGGGGGCTAGCAGGGCTAGCACCATGAGGGATCCAGGGCGCATGGCGTCAGCTCAAGTTGAAGGTGCTGAATCATGGCTAGCCAGCTGATGCGTGAGAAGTCGTTAGTTCTGATAGCTGCGATAGGGGAACATGATGATGACTGCGTAGCGTGATATGCATCGCCAAATTCATCGGCAGCGTGTTGCAGATCGTCGCTGCATGCTTCGTCTTTGCGTTGAGCATCTCGCGGCGATGGTCAGCAGCTGCCGTGCGTTGCGTGCGCTGCGCGCTATAAATGCTGCGCTGCACGCATGCGTGCGTGCCTGGTCAAGACGGTGACTTACTTGGCAGGCCTGATCAAGGCAGCGATACGCGGATGTGCATGCGAATGGCAATGCAGACACGCATTTCTCAACCGCGCGACAGCGACATGCCGTGCGCTTGCAAGACGCACGCTCCAGCGTGCTGCTCGTCTACTGCATGGAGCAGTCTGTCTCGCGTGCATGACCTCACGACACGCCTGCCAGCTGCTACTGATGCCGCAATGATCATCATGGCTGCACGCGAGACGCGCTCACGCCCACCTCGCCAAGCAGTAGTGTGGATGCGCGGATGTGCATCGTGCCTGGCATCGCGCATCCATCCGCTGCACTGCGCGCCGCGCGCATCCGTCAAGCGTGCAGGCCGATGCACGCACACCAGCTCAGCGCCCGATCACCCGCTTGAACGGCGGCAGCGCATCGAGGATGCGTTTGCCATAGCGGCGCGTGAGCAGGCGCGAATCGAGGATGATGACGCGGCCGTGGTCGTTGGAACTGCGGATCAAACGGCCAGCAAACTGGGTGAGCGTGCGCAGTGCGTGCGGGATGGCGATCAGGTTGAACGCGTTGTGGCCGCGGCTTTCCAGCCACTCGCTCAAGGTGGAGGTCTGCGGGTCGGTGGGCACGGCGAACGGCACCTGGGTGATCACCACCGTGGTGCAGGCTTCGCCGGGCAGATCCAGACCTTCGCCGAAGGAGTTCAAGCCGAACAGCACCGAGCCCTCGCCTGCCGCGATCCGGCGCAGATGCTCGGTGATCAGTTGCGACTTGTTGCCTTCGCCCTGCACCAGCACGCGGTTGCGCTGGGCCAGCGGCAGCAGGTCGGCGACCTTTTCCATCTTCCAGCGCGAGGTGAACAGCACGATGCTGCCCTTGGCGGCCCAGTCCAGTTCGCGCACCAGATACTTGGCGACTTCCTTGGGATGGCCTTCGCGATCGTCGGGGGTGACCGGGAAATTGGGCACGATCAACTCGGCCTGGTTGGGCAGATCGAACGGCGAGGCCAGCGAGGCCATTTCGGCATGGTCGGGCAAACCGTTGTCGATGGCGAAGGATTGGAAATCGCCGCCGCCGGTCAGCGTGGCCGAGGTCATCACCACCGAATCGACTTCGTTCCACAGCAGGGTGCGCAGCACCTGGGCGGCGGAGACCGGCGAGCAATGGCAGATCAGATCGCCATCGCGCGAGAGCGTGATCCAGCGCGCCATCGGCGGCTGGCCGTCCTTGTCTTCGCGGCGCCAACCGCTCCACAGATTGTGCTGCTGCTCGGCCATCTCCAGCGCCATGCCCAGGCTGCGCTGCAGGCGCTCGCGCGCGGCATCGTCCTGCTTGCCCTTGGCCACGGTGCCGTGTGCGGCGTGTACCCAGTTGAACAGCGCGCGGGTTTCCTCGCCCAGTTCTTCGATCGCCGGGCCCCATTGCGGCGGCAGCTTGCCGTTGGGCGCACGCCACAACGGATCGCGCTCGCCGGGTTCGGGCTTCCAGACGCGTTCGACTTCGGTATGGAACGCCTTGAGCAACTTGGACACGCGCGCGGCCACCTCGATGGCTTCGCTGGGCAGCAGGTTGCCGATCTTGTCCTTGTCCACCGCGCGGTACGCGGCGGCGATCAGGATCTGCATGCGGCCGGTGCGCTTGGCCATGTCGTCCAGCGGCAGGTTGGCCGCGCCCTGGTCAATCGCCACGCCGGCAATGTGATGGCCTTCGTCGAGCACCAGCAACATGTCCGAAGGCGGCGCAATCAGCGGCTGGCCGTTCTCGGCATCGCCCAGCGACAGCGACGACAGCAGCAAGGCGTGATTGGTGACCACGATCTGCGCCTCGCGCACATCGGTGCGCGCCTTGAGCACCGGGCACTGCGCCGCATAGCTGCAGCGACGTCCGGCGCAGCCGGAGGCCGGCGTGGTGACGCGCATGCGCAGCGGCACCGACACCGGCTCCGGGGCGTCGTCCAGGTCACCGTTCCAGGTACGTGCGGCGTAGGCCTTGGCCAGCCGCTTGGCCAGGTCGGCATCGGCCGGGCTGAGCGGGCGGTCGTATAGCACCTGCTCGTCCTCGAACATGCCGTTCTGGCTGGTTTCGCCTTCCAGCTCGGCGGCGTTGCGCGTGCACAGGTACCGGGTGCGGCCCTTGGCCAGCGCGACGGTCGCCTCCAGGCCGGTGGCCTTGAGGAAGGCGGGGATGTCGCGTTCCACCAACTGCGATTGCAATGCGACCGTGCCGGTGCTGATCACCAGCTTCTTCTTGGTGGCCAGCGCGATCGGCACGCCGGCGGTCAAGTAGCCCAGGCTCTTGCCCACGCCGGTCGGCGCCTCGGCCACGCCGATGCCGCCGGAGGTGGCCAGCGCGCGCGACACCAGGCCGATCATCTGGCTCTGCGCGCGGCGGGTGGCGAAGCCGGGTGTATTGGCCTGCAGCTTGGCGTAGGCCTCGCGGATGCCGGCCTTGACCGGCTCGGTCAGGGTGCGCTGGGTAGGAACGGGCGCCGACGGGGCGGCCGGTGTGGCAATGTCACTCATCGCGCTATTTTCGCACGGACCGACGCAGCGCCTGCGACCGCGCCGCGCACCGGCTGAACCGCTGGGCAAAGTACAGGGGTGGCGCGATCAGGCACGCTGCGGCGGGCCTGAGTGCCACCGGGCCGGCGTGCCGCCGGTTCGGGCGCGATCACCTCCTGTGACTGCCGCTCGCCTGACTGCCGCTCGCCCGTTTCAGACGCGGCGTGGCCAGGCGTAGCGGGCCCAGACCAGGCCGATCACCAGCATCGCCAGGCCCATCACCAGCATGCCCACGCCCACGCCGTTTGGCCCGAAGCGTTCGTACAGCAGGCCGCCGCGGTTGACAGTGGCCAGCCGATCCGGGTGCAGCAGCGTCCAACCGCCCTGCCCGGCACAGACCAGCCCGATCAGGGTCAACGCGATCGCCTTGAGCGGAATCACTGCAACGCTTCCGGCGTAGGCCGCGCCCGCTGCAGGCTACTGGCCAGGGTCCAGACCAGCACGCCCAGCGCCACGCCCTGCACGCTGACCAGCACCAGCCGCGACACGCTCATCACCATCGAGATGCGCGCCACGCTGCCCTGCTGCATCAACCACAACGCCACCGCCTGGATCGTGACTTCGGCCACCGAGCAGGCCAGCAGCAACCACAGCGCCGCCAGCGCGGCCCGGCGTGCCGCCACCGGCGGCGTGCGCCAGACCAGCACCAGGCCCAGCACCAGGGCAATCAGCACCGGCACCCGCGACAGCAGGCTGGTGACGATGGACAACAGCAGATCGGTGGTGGTCATCGCAACGCGCTCAGTCGGCGCTGACCAACACGGCGTCGCGCGCACGCAGCGCGTCGTACACCGGGTCGGTCTGCGGGCGCACGCCGTGCCACAGCGCAAAGCTTTCCGCGGCCTGCTCGACCAGCATGCCCAGGCCGTCGATGGCGTAGCGGCACTGCGCCGAACGTGCCCAGGCAAGGAAGGCGATGGCGGTGGCGCCGTAATTGAGGTCCACCGCCGCAGTGAGGCTGTTGACCAGGCCCAGCGGCAGCGCGAACGCACCGGCGTCGCGATCGCGGCCGGCAGCGGTGGCATTGACGATCAGCTCGAAGTCGCCCAGCTCGCGCAGGTCTTCCAGATAGCGCGACACCACGCGCCCGGGTTCGCCCAGCGCATCGCACAGCGCATCGGCGCGCTCGGGCGAGCGGTTCACCACCACCATCTCGGTGATGCCGGCCTCCAGCAGCGCCGGCGCAACGCCGCGTGCGGCACCGCCGGCGCCCAGCAGCAGCACGCGGCGGCCGCGCAGATCCAGGCCGTGCCGCTCGGTGAGGTCACGCACCAGGCCGGCGCCATCGGTGTTGTCGCCCTGCCACTGGCCGTCGTTGCGCACCAGCGTGTTCACCGCACCAGCCACGCGCGCGCGGTCGCTCGGGCTCGCCGACAGGGCGAACGCGGCTTCCTTCAGAGGCAGGGTCACGTTGGCGCCCTTGCCACCGTCGGCCGCGAAGCGCTCCAGCGCGGCGGTGAATTCCTCCGGCGCGGCGTCGATGGCGGTGTAGTCCAGCGCGATGCCGGTCTGCTTCCCGAAGTCGGCATGGATGGCCGGCGACAGCGAATGGGCGACGGGGTGTCCGAACACGGCATAACGGGATACGGGCATGAAACGCTCTCTGGGTTGACTAGACTGGGCGCGACTCAGGCAGGAACACCCCATGCAACTTCGAGTGACGCTGCTCGCGCTGGCGGCAAGTTTACTCTTCGTCCCGTCTGCTTCGGGACTTGCCGAGTTCGGCATCGAGGGCATGGGCGTGGTCTCCACGCCCGCCAACGAGGCACGCGCCACGCTCAGCCCCGACGGCCAGCGCATCGTCTGGGCCAGCGATCGGGCGGGCGGCGCGGGTGGCTGGGACCTGTGGCAGGCGCAGCTGGTCGGCGGACGCTGGCAGCAGGCCACGCCGTTGCCGTTGAACACGGCGCAGGACGAGACCACGCCGGTGTTCAGTGCCGACGGGCGCTGGTTGCTGTTCGCCTCCACGCGCGCCGGTGGCGTCGGTGGGAGCGATCTGTATCGCTTGCCGGTGGACGCACAAGGGCAACTGGGTGCGGTGCAATCGCTGGGCCCGGCGATCAACAGCCGCGGCAACGAGACCGCGCCGACGCTGTCGCTGGACGGTACCGCCCTGCTGTTCGCCAGTGACGGCCATGGCGGTGCCGGCGGCCTGGATCTGTTCGTCGCGCACTGGAACGGAGCCGCCTTCATCGCCCCGGCAGCGCTGGGCGAGGTCAACAGCGCCGCGGACGAACGCGACGCGGCCTGGCTCGGCGATGGCCGCGCACTGGTATGGGCGCGCGGCACGTCCGCAGGCCCGAGTCAGCTGTTGCTGGCTGCCTGCAAGGGCGGCCACTACGGCCAGGGCCAGCCGCTGCCGCTGTCGTTCAACGGCCCGCAGGAACGCACCTTCGGCGCAGTGGTGGACGCAGCAAAGCCCGGCGAACTGCTGGTGACCGGCAGCGCCCGCGCGCCGCGCGCCGGCCAGCTGGATATCTACCGGATGAAGGCACCGGTGGCGGATGGCGAGATGGGGTGTCGGTGAGTTGGCCGAGTGTGGTCGAGCGCTGCGTCAGGTGATGCTGCGTTGACCGTGTTGGGGGCGAGCTTGATCGGATAGTCGGCCGTCGAACTGGCACGGTTTTAGCCACCGGCAAGTCTGGTTGCGCGGCCGCGACGTCTCGCCACGAGGGCAGGCAGGTTGACACCACCCAACCCTATGCTGGTCGAGAACATCAGGTCGCCTGTTTCCAGGCGTTGCTTGGTGTGCACGCTGCGTAGGACGCCATTCTCTTAATGCACGCGGGAATGGCGGGTGTTGGCTTTCCCGATATCGATATCGATATCGATATCGATGTCCTCGCCACACTGCCAGCACAGATGAGGTGTGCCTGAGCACATGCGATCCATCGACGCTGCTCGTCACTCCAAACCAATGCGCTTGGCGTCCCGTGTCGGCGCACAAGGTACGCCTGCGGACTGCACTCAATACACGTCGCGTCGATACCGGCCGGCGGCGGTGAGCAACTCCAGCCGCGTCTCGCCCAGGATCTCGCGCAGGGCCGCATCCACCTCACGCGCCATGCTGTCCAGGCTGCCGCACACATAAATGACGGCGCCGCGGTCGATCCAGTGCCGCAGCGTCTCGCCGCGCTCGCGCAGGCGGTGCTGCACATAGCGCTTGTCGGCCTGGTCGCGCGAGAACACCCAATCCAGTTCCTGCAGATGTCCGGCGGCCTGCCAGGCCTGCAATTCATCGCCGAACAAGCGGTCGTGCGCGCGATGGCGTTCGCCGAACAGCAGCCAGTGGCCGTGCACGCCCGCCAGCTCGGCGTCGCGCAACAACGCGCGTAATCCGGCAATGCCGGTGCCATTGCCGATCAGCACCAGCGGCGCACCGTCCACACGGTGGAAGCCGGGATTGGTGCGCAGGCGTGCGCGCACCGGTGCGCCCAGCGGCGCATGGCAGACCAGCCAGCCAGAGCCCAGGCCCGGGCTGCCATCGGCGCGCGTGGTCAGCCGCACCACCACCTGCGCGCTGCCATCGGCGGGCACGCTGGCGATGGAATAGTCACGCGTCGGCAGCCACGCGCAGCCATCGAGCCAGGCCTGCGCCACCGTGCCGGGCACCGGCGGCTGCGCAGGCGGCTCGGGCAGCACGCGTTCGGCGGCGGCCTGGTGCAGCGGCAGCAATTGCGCGTCCACATGCACCAGCGCATCGGCCGCCAAGCCCCAAGCTTGCAGGCAGGCGCGCACGGCGGCGTCGGCATGCGCAGGTTGCACTTCCAGGATGTCGCCGGCCAACCACTGCGCCCCTGCCGGCGGTTGCAGGTCCACCTGCCAGATCGGTGCGCCCACGCTGCCTGGATTGAGCTGGGTCCGCGACCGCACCGGCCAGTCCATCAGCGCCGGGCGTGCCAGCGGCACGGCCGCCAGCGGCGCGCCGCTGACCTGCGCCAGCTGCGCGTGCCATTGCGCCAGGGCCTGCGGATCGGTCTGGTCCATTTCCACCGCCGGGAACAGCGCACGTGCGCCCTGCGCCTCCAGCCACTGTTCGATACGCCGCGAAAACCCGCAAAACCGCGCGTACTGCCGGTCGCCCAATGCCAGCACTGCGTAGGCCAGCTGTGGCAATGCCAGTGTCTGCCGCAGCATCTCGCGCTCGAATCCGCGCGCCGCATCCGGCGGCTCGCCGTCACCGAAGGTGCTGATGACAAACAGCGCATGCCGCGACTGCTGCAGTTGCGCCGCATCCAGTTGTGCCAGCGAGCGCACCTGCACCGGTACCCCGGCCGATTGCAGATGGCCGGCCGCCTGCCAGGCCAGCCGCTCGGCAAATCCGCTTTGACTGGCAAACCCGATCAGCCACGGCGCGGCCTGCGAGGCGGGCGGCGCGCTCTGCAGCACCTCGCGCGCTGCGCGCAGCTCGCGCTTCTTGCGCCGGCGATCCAGATACAGCATCCAGCCGGTCACGAAGAACACCGACATGCCCGCACTGGCCAGCAGCACCACGATGCGCCCGGGCAGGCCGAAGAAACTGCCCGAATGCAGCGGGAACATGCTCACCAACAGCTGCTGGCCAAGCGGCAGCCGGGCGTAGTCCTGGCGCCGCAACAGCACGCCGCTGTGCGCATCCAGCTCCAGGTTGTCGTAGGCGCGATCATGGGCGGGCGCATCCGGCAGGAAACGCACGCTCAGCGGCTGACCGGCGCGGGTGGGAATGCGCAGATCCATCGCCGCGCTGCGGGTCCCCGCAATCCCGTCGAGGGTGCGCTGCACACGGGTGAAATCCACCGCGGGCGGCCGGTGCCCGCGCCCATCGCCGCGCATCGCCGGCTCAGTACCCAGCAGCGCCACCATGCCGTCGCGGTACCAGGTGTAAGACCAGGTCAGCCCGGTCAAGGCAATCAACAGATACACCAGCAGGCACCAGGTGCCGAACACCGCGTGCAGGCTCCACAGAAAACTGCGCCCCTGCCGCCGCCATTCCACCGCCCACCAGGTCCGCAGGCTCCACCAGCGACGCGGCCAGCGCAGATACAGGCCCGAGGCGCAGAAGAACAGCAGGATCAGCGTACTGGCGCCGGTGATGGCCTGGCCGCGCTCGCCGGCGGTGAGATGCCGGTGCAGGTCTTCGATAAAGGCGAATGCCCCGCTCAGCCGTGGCGCGCCCACGCGCGCGCCGGTGTACGGATCGAAGTACACACGGCCGCCGGGCTTGCCGGCCAGACGCACCGTGGACGGGCGCCCACCGGTCGGGTCGATCAGCATGCGGGTGATGCCCTGCCCCGGCGCCAGGTCGAGCCGGCGCACCAGCACATCCACGGGCAGTGGCGCCTGCCCGGCGGCATGCCGCTCGGCCAGCTGCGCGATGGCCGGGTTGGCCAGGCGCACGATCTCGTTCTCGAAGGACATCAATGCGCCGGTCAGTCCCATGACGGACAGCACCAGCCCGGCAGTGATGCCCAGCAACCAGTGCAGTTGGAACACAACCGTCTTGAACACGCGCGAGCAGCCTGAAGCAGATGGCTTGCCATTGTAGATGAGAATCGTTATCGCAGTTGCGCAGGCGCGGGAGCGCCGCGCACCGCATTCAATCGCTCACCACATGAAAGAGGCGCCCGCAGGCGCCTGTTCGTGGGCTTGCTGCTGCGCTTAGCCCTCGCGCAGCCAGCGCGCCACCTGCGGCGCGAAGTAGGTCAGCACGCCATCGGCACCGGCGCGCTTGAACGCCATCAGCGCTTCCAGCACACACTTGCGTTCGTCCAGCCAGCCATTGGCGCTGGCGGCTTTCAGCATCGCGTACTCGCCGCTGACCTGGTAGGCGAAGGTCGGCACGCGGAACTCTTCCTTGACCCGCCGCACCACATCCAGATACGGCATGCCCGGCTTGACCATCACCATGTCCGCGCCCTCTTCCAGGTCCAGCGCGATCTCGCGCATGGCCTCGTCGCTGTTGGCCGGGTCCATCTGATAGGTGGTCTTGTCGGCCTTGCCGAGATTGCCGGCGCTGCCCACCGCATCGCGGAACGGGCCGTAGAACGCGGAGGCGTACTTGGCCGAATACGCCATGATGCGCACGTTGAGATGGTCGTCGGCATCCAGCGCGCGGCGGATCGCGCCGATGCGCCCGTCCATCATGTCCGAGGGCGAAATGATGTCCACGCCCGCCTGCGCATGCGACAGCGATTGCTTCACCAACGCCTCGACGGTGATCTCGTTGAGCACATAACCCTTGGCGTCGATCAAACCGTCCTGGCCGTGGGTGGTGTACGGGTCCAGCGCCACGTCGGTCATGATGCCCAGCTCGGGAAAGCGCGCCTTAAGGGCGCGCACTGCACGCTGCGCCAGCCCGTCCGGATTCCAGGCTTCGGCCGCGTCCAGGCTCTTGCCGGCGGGGTCGATCACCGGGAACAGATCGATCACCGGGATGCCCAGTTCCAGCGCGTTTTCCGCCTCGCGCAGCAACTCGTCAAGCGACAGACGTTCGACGCCGGGCATCGAGGCAATCGGCGCGCGCCCTGGCAACTCATGCACGAACACCGGCCAGATCAGATCGTCGGTGGTCAACGTGTTCTCGCGCATCAACCGGCGCGAAAACGCATCGTGGCGCATGCGGCGGGGACGGTAGTGGGGGTGGGCCATCGTGGGCTCCTGTCAGCAGTCGGTAAGTTTACGCCCGCCATCTGTCGCTGGACGTGCTGCGACGCTGTGTCGCAGCACTGCAACGGGTCAGATCACCCCACCGCCCAAGCCCAGGCGGATCACCCCGACCACGATCACCACGGCATTGAGCAGCAAGCCGGTCTTGGCACGCCCGCGGTTGCCGACCGAGGTAAACAGCAGCGCGATCGCCGCGATCAGCGCACCAAAGGCCGCAAACGGAATCAGGAACCAGTTGCCCCAACCCAACAAGGGGATAAAGGCCAGAACCATCCACAGCAGCGCCACAATGCCCCACAGCAGGCTGATCAATCCCACGTGTCACCTCGCCATTCATAGAAGGCCTGAGCTTAGCGCCGCGTTCGCCAAGACGCAGTGGGCAGGTGGTCACCCTGACCAATGGCGGCTTGGCAGCAGCCTCACATGGGCATGGCTAGGGTGCGGCAAAGTCCGGCGCGATTCAGTGCGGGCGCCGGATCATCGCAGTCACTGTCGTTCAACAGGGGGCTTCACCATGAACAAGCATGTCGTCATCGCCGCTGGGCTCGCCATGCTCCTGGCCGGCTGCGCCAGCAGCTCCAAGGTCATGCTGGGTCAGGCGCGTGCACCGATAGACCCGGCGCAGGTCCAGGTGTATTCCAACGCCCCGGTCGGCTCGGTGGAGATCGCCCAGCTCGAATCCACCAGCGCAGCCGGCTTCGGCACCCAGGGCCAGACCGATGCCGCCGTCATGCGGCTCAAGCGCGAAGCCGCCAAGCTCGGCGCCAACGGCGTGATCATCGTCGGCGTAGGCTCCGAACGCTCCGGCGGCGGCTTGTCGGTGGGCGGCGGCAGCTACGGCGGACGCGTCGGTGGTGGCCTGGGGATCGGGATCCCGACTACGCAGAAACGCGCGGCTGGTATGGCGATCTGGGTGCCTGCGGGGACAGGCGATGAGGCGCGACCGGAGCGGCGGCCAGAGCACTGAATCTCTGGCTGCTCGCGGTGCTTTTAAATCAAGGAAATGGCCAGAGTTAGCTAGACGCTGGTCATTTTTAATCGGTTTGTGGCCGACCGCAGACGGTGCGCCAGCCCCTGGTGAAACCCCAAACCGGATGCAGTATCCTCCGCCGACGGACAGGTTGAGCCGGCCAGGCGATGGTTTTGCTAGCGACTTGCAAGACATCACTAGCTTTTGGCAGAGCGCAACCCTTGATCTCAATCACCTAAGGAATAGCCATGAAAAGCTTGATAGGGATGTTGATGTTGGCGGGATGCTTCGCTGGACAGGCAGCAGCGCAGACCAAGGGTGTCACGCTGGTATGCCGCATGGATGATCCTTTCCTTTTCTGCTCAGACGGCTGTGCGGACCCGGACCACCATTGGGCACCGCTGGATCCCATCCAGGCCACGATAAAACCTGTTGTGCCCTATTGCCCGTTTCCGACAACTGCGGATACGAATTACTGCAAGGGTTGGTCACAACGTGCGTTTACGGCTTATTTCCAGTACGTCAATGTCTGCCCGAAGGCAAACAAGACGGGCGAGTGGAAGGGCAAAAAGCCTGCGGACATGGTGCCGTTCAAGCATTGAATCCAGCCCAGGCGGTATGGAGCGGAAACTTCGCCTCGCTAGTCCAGGGACGGCCTCTTACTAAGATGCGCTAACGGGCATCTGCACATGCGCATCTCTTTCAACGGCTGTCGGTTTTTTGCAGTGCTCAGGCACCGAAGCAGTTGATATTCCTGGCTAGCTTGAAGAGCGCACCAGGATATCGAGCAACAGAAAATCAGGGCTTGCTGAATTCTGTAGCGGCCCTGCCTCTATTGGCGTGCGCTGGAATGAACTGCTTTTCCACCGCCTGGGCCAGCTGGTCTGGCGGCAGCAGGCCCTGGTCGAGCAGGAAGTTGTTGAAGGCCAGGCGGTCGAACTTCTTGCCCAGGGCCAGTTCGGTGCGCATGCGCAGTTCCAGGATGCGGGTGTAACCGTAGAAATAACTGCCAGCCTGGCCGGGGGCGCGAACGGTGTAGCGGTCCAGTTCCTGGCGGGTCATGGCGGTCGACAGGCCGACGTCGTCTTCGAGCACCTGGCGGGCGCGTTCGCGGTCGATCAGGCCCAGGTTGAGCATTGGGTCGAGCATGGCGCGGGCGGCGCGCAGCAGGCGGAACTGCAAAGCGATTAGCTGCCCGTCGAGCGGTTCGTACGGCACCATCTCGGCTTCGGCATATAGCGCCCAGCCTTCGACATTGACGGAGTTAAAGGCGAACATGCTGCGCGCCAGCGACACGCCGCGCTCCACCATCGCAGTGAACTGCAGTTCGTGCCCCGGGCGGCCTTCGTGGGCGCTGAGCGTCCAGGCGGCCGAGCCGAAGTTGAAGTCGTCGTACTGTTCCTTCTTGCCACCCTCCGCGCTGGGGTTGCCCAGCGGCAGCACGAACTGGCCCTGCTGGCCGGTGTTGCCGATCAGCGGTGCGGGCAGGAAGTGCGGCGCCGGCTGCGCGGCGCTTTCGGCAGCACTGCCCAGGCGCATCTGCATCGGCCGCTTGGGCACATCGACGATGCGCTGCTGGCGGATGATCGGGTCGATCTGGTCGATCACGCCGCGGTAGTGGGTTTCCAGCTGGTCATCGGCAATGGTGTTGCGCTTGAGCGCGCGGATCACCTGAACGTAGTCCTCACCCTGCACACCTTTGGCCTTGGCCACCAGCGGCGCGAGCTGGCGCATCGCCGAGCGGGTTTCCATGAACTCCAGCTGCGCGCGCTGGATCAGCTGCTGCGGCGCGATGTCGATACCCACCTGCTTGAGCTGGTAGGCATACAGCGGCTCGGGCAGGCGGGTGTCCTTGCGCGCCTTCGGCAGCACGGTGCTGCGGGTCCAGCTGGCGTAGTCCTTGAGCTGGGTGGACATGGCCTTGAGCGCCTCGTCGGCGCCGGCGATCTTGTACTTGGCAAACAACTCGCCGATGCCGGCCACATAGGTGTCCACGTTCGCCAAGGCCTGCTCGACCTCGCGCTCGGTCGGCTGCAGCAAGGTCTTGTTGCCCAGCTGCTCCTCGTAGCGCTGGCGCGCCAGGGTGGTGGTCGGAGTGGTGCCCGGGACCAAGCCCACGTAGCGCTTGAGACGGTCCAGCGCCTTGGCGCGGCGATCCGGCGCGGTCTGGTCGGACAACAACCCGTTGAGGCCACTGAAGACCAGCTGCGGCGCATCGTTCCATGGCAGCAGGTAGCGCTCGTTGAGCTCGCTGCCTTCGATGTTGTCGGTGGCCGCACCGATCATGATCTGCAGGTCCTGGCGCACGTTGGGATCGCGCTCGCTGGCCAGCTTGGCCTGCAGCGCGGTGCGCGCGGTGGCCATCGCCTCGCGGTAGCGCTTTGCGTTGTTCGGACCCAGATCGACCACCTGATCGTCGTAGCCGGGCACGCCGAAGAAACTGGCGTATTCCGGCTGGAACGGTGCCTGGGCGCTCAGCAGGAGTTGCGCGTAGCCGTTGCTGGTCTTGACCCATGCCGGAGTGGCGGGTGCGCTGGTGGTGCCGGTGGTGGCAGGACTGTTTTGCGCGTGCAGTGGCAGGGAGGCGCCGAGCGCCAGGGCGACAGCAATCACGAGAGGCTTCATCGGGCGGATTTCCAACAGGAGATGCGCGACCGTACGCGGCACACGCGGCGCCGGCAACCTGCCGGAGGTCACGGCCGGCGAACTCGGATCAGGCGGCGGCCGCGGCCGTGGGGTGAGATGCAGTGCGCCGTCACAACGTGCAGCGTCGCTACCAAAATGTGAACCGCTACGGCTAGGTGCGTCGCTGAGCGCCTAGCGCGCGTTACCGATGTTGTTCTTTTCCTGGCGCGACAGTGTCGGTCGTTTCAATATCCGGATCAGTCCCGGCATCGGTCGCGCGTGGCCGGCCGGCGGCAGCCGTGACGGCGTCCAGCAATGCGATCGTGTCGCCGACGTCCGGAACCACCTGCACGCTGGTGTAGTGCCATTGCCCGGCATGGCGCTCGGCTTCGATATACAGGGTGCCGTTGCCACGTGCTCCGTGCAGCGACACGCTGAGGGTGGCGTGTCCGCCACCACCGCTGGTCGCGATGTTGCCGCTGGGGAGGAAGCCGTCTTCGATCGGCGCACCGAGTACGGTGGCAACGCGCGGATCGTGTTGCGCCGTCAACACGCCGACACGGTAGGGTTCGGTCGATTTCATGACGCGCGCGATGCCTGCCACGAGCGCGCCGATGGAGACGGCCAGGACCACGATCAACAGCAGCGCCAGCAGCGGCACCGCCCATTTCCAATGCCGTGACCACCAGCCGCGCCTCGCCGGTGGCGACGGTGTTGCGGAATGCGGCAGCGATGGGGGCATGGACATGCGCAGAGCTCCTTATCGACGGCGAACGTGGGGCGGCGTGCTCAGGGCTGCAGGCAACGCGCCAGGAACGCTTCTGCCGTCTTGTAGCGATGCAATGCGGTCTTGCCCGACAACCCATGCTTGGCGCCGGGATAGGTCATCAGTTCGAATGGCGTGCCGCGTTGTTGCAGGCCGCTCATCAGCGCGGTGGAGTTGGTGAACAGCACATTGTCGTCGGCCATGCCGTGGATCAGCAGCAGCTTGGCGCGCAGGCCATCCAGGTGGGTGGCGATGCGTGCCTCGCGATAACCGGCCGCGTTGCCGGCAGGCAGGTCCATGTAGCGCTCGGTGTAATGGGTGTCGTACAGGCCCCAATCGGTGACCGGTGCGCCCGCCACCCCGCAGGCATACGCCTCGCTGTGCTTGGCCAGCAGCATCAAGGTCATGTAACCGCCGTTGGACCAGCCCTGCACGCCGATGCGTGCCGCGTCCACCCAGCGTTGCGCTTTCAACCACGCCACGCCCTGCAACTGGTCGTCCACTTCCACCGTGCCCTGCTTGCCGTACAGCGCGCCACCGAACGCGCGGCCACGCCGCGGGGTGCCGCGGTTGTCCAGCGAAAACACCACGTAGCCACGCTGCGCCAGGTATTGATCGAACAGCGCATCGCCACGACCGGGCCAGGCATCGACCACGGTCTGCGCGGCCGGGCCGCCGTAGACATACACTACGACCGGATAGCGTTTTGACGGGTCGAAACCGGCCGGCTTGATCAGCCGGTAGTGCAACGGCGTGCTGCCATCGGCGGCAGTGAGCGTGCCGAATTCCACCGGGCGCTGCGCCTGGCGGTATTTGGCATAGGGATGCTGCGGGTCGGCCACATCGTTCTGCAACAAGGTGGCGATCTTTTCGCCATTGGCGCGAAACAGTTCGATCTGCGGCGGCGTGGTGGTGTTGGACCACGTATCCACATACACGCTGGCGTTGTTGGCGAAGCTGGCCGCATGCGTGCCGTTGGATGCCGAGCGTTTTTCGATGGCGCCGCCGCCCAGTGCCACCGCGTAGATGTGGGTTTGCGTCGGCGAGTCCTTGCTGCCGGCGAAGTACACCAGGCCAGCCTGCTCATCGACCGCCAGCAATGCATCCACCACCCAGGCGCCGGAGGTCAGCGGCGTGAGCGTGGTGCCGTCCTCAGAGGCAACGTACAGGTGCTCGTAGCCGCTGCGCTCGGAGTTCCAGAGAAAGCGGCCGTCCTTGAGAAAGCGCAGATCGTTGGTGAGCGGCACCCAGGTTGGCGAGGTCTCGGTGATCAGCACACGCTGCTTGCCGCTGGCCAGCGTGGCTTCGATCAGCTGCAGGGTTTTCTGGTCGCGTGACTGGCGCTGGAAGGTCAGCCGCTGCGCATCGCGCCAGTCCACCCGCGCCAGGTAGATGTCCGCTTGCTTGCCGAGGTCGATCCACTGCGGCGTTGCTGACGCGCGCGGCACGATCACGCCGAGCTGCACGGTGACATTCGGTTGGCCGGCTTGCGGATAGCGCTGGTCGATCACCTCGGTGTGGTCGGCGTAGACCTCCGGGCGCTTCTGGATGGGCACGGCGGATTCATCGATACGCGCGAAGGCGATCGCCGAATCGTCCGGTGCCCACCAGTACCCGGTGTGGCGATCCATTTCTTCGTCGGCGACGAATTCGGCCACGCCATTGCCGATGGTGTCGCTGCCATCGCGGGTCAGCTGCAGCTGTTTGCCGCTGGCAAGATCGATCACCCACAGATTGCGCGCCCGCACGAAGCTCACAAAACCGCCCTTGGGCGAGAGCTTGGCATCGGTGGCGAAACCTTCGCCATGCGTGAGTTGGCGCACCGCGGCGCTGCCGGTCTTGCGCAAGTCGTACAGATACAGCTCGCCGCCCAGCGGGAACAGCAGCGCGTGCGCATCCGGCGCCCATTGGTAATCGACAATGCCGGCGAAGGCCGCGATGCGTTGGCGCTCGCGGCGGGCTTTTTCGGCATCGCTCAGGGTCTCGGTGCCGGGCAGCACCACCTTGGAATCCACCAGCAGCCGGGTCTGGCCACTGGCGATGTCGTATTCCCACAGGTCCAACTGGTTACGGTCGCTGTCCTTTCCGCGCAGGAAGGTCACCCGCGAACCATCAGGCGCGACCTTGGGCTTCATCAGCGTCGGGCCAGACAACGGCAACGGGCCGGTGATGGCCTCCAGAGTGAGTTTTTCGGCGTGGGCCATGGGGACGGTGCTGAGCATGAGGGCAAGGGCGGCGAACAGGGCGCGCATCGAAGATCCTGTCTTGGGATAGCGCAAAGGATGCGGGCGCGTGGAGTATTTGAGAAGCACGGTGGTGGTGCGTGTGTGCGATGAGGGGCTGTGTATGCGGCGGTGCGCGAGTGCTGCAGCGTGGTGCTGGGGTGTTGTGGTTGCGCTGCTTTCCGGCGAGCAGGGGTGCCTGTGGGCTGGTGGCTGCAATTGGCGCGCTGCCGATGAGGGGCGCGCTTTTTTCATGCGGCGCACGTTGCGGGAGCGGTGGGTCTGGCGCCACTTGCGTACCCTCACCCCAACCCCTCTCCCGGGGGGAGAGGGGCTAGAGCTGCCGGGTTGTGTCGTGCGCGGCTGATGTATGCGCGTGCCGCTGCCAACCCCTGATGCTGCTTGCTGTTGTTGCTTGCTGTTGCTACTTGCTGTTGCTGCTTGTCTTTGTTACTTGCTGATGCGGTTTTACGCTGATTCTTGCTGCGCAGTTGCAACAGTCGCCGCTCTCGCCGCATGTCCTGTTGCGCGACCGCTCCTACCGCTTTGCCTCAGCGCTTGCCGAACAGGTGCTTGCGCTCTTCCTCGCTCAGCGGCTTGCCGGCATCCGGGTTGACCTTGTCCTTCAACGCGTACGCGCGCTGGGCGGCCGGGCGTGCGGCGATGGCGTCGTGCCAGCGCTTCACATGAGGGAACGCGGCATAGTCCGGCTTGAGGTCGCCATACACTTCGATCCACGGGTAGCTGGCCATGTCGGCGATGCCGTATTCCGGGCCGGCCAGGAACGCGTGCTCGGCCAGGCGCTTGTCGAGCACGCCATGCAGCCGGCGCACCTCGGCGTTGTAGCGTTCGATCGCGTAGGGAATCTTTTCCGGCGCATAGACAGTGAAGTGGCCCATCTGGCCGCTCATCGGGCCCAGCCCGCCCATCTGCCAGAACAGCCATTCCAGCGCCGCGATGCGGCCGCGTGCGTCGCGCGGCAGAAAGCGCCCGGTCTTCTCGGCCAGGTACAGCAGGATCGCGCCGGACTCGAACACGCTCAGCGGCGCGCCACCGCCGGCCGGTGCGTGGTCCACGATGGCCGGCATCTTGTTGTTGGGCGAAATCTGCAGGAAGGCCGGCTCGAACTGGGCGCTCTTGCCGATATTGACCGGCTTGAGCGTGTACGCCAGCCCGGCCTCTTCCAGAAACAAGGCGACCTTGTGGCCATTGGGGGTGGGCCAGTAGTACAGGTCGATCATCAGATGCTCCAGTTCGGAAGGAATACGCACGCAGCGGCGCGCCGGCAACGTCCGATGGTACGGCCAAGCGTAGCCAGGCAACGGTGATCAATGCCGCGCAGGCTGGAACGATGTGTGACGCGATTGGCTCGCGGCCGATGCTGCAGTGCAAGTTGACTTGTTAAGAGCCGCGCTAACAAATGCACGACTGCTTAATTAACCTTGCCTGTCCAGCTCGGACCGGCGTTTTGTTCATTTGGGGAAGAAACACCGTGAGAGAGCCACGCACCTTGCCGCGTACGCGACGCCTGACGTCTGCCTTGCTGTTTGCACTGTCCGCACCGCTGGCCGCGCAAACCGCGCCGGCGCCGCAGTCGGCCTCGACCGTCCCCGGCTCCAGCCAGGCCGACCCCGCCACGCTCGATACCGTGCAGGTCAGCGGCATCCGCGGCAGCCTCACCTCGTCGATGAACGTCAAGCGCGATGCGCAGGGCATCGTCGACGGCATCGTGGCCGAAGACATCGGCAAGTTCCCCGACACCAACCTGGCCGAGTCGCTGCAGCGCATCAGCGGTGTGTCGATCGACCGCTCGCTGGGCGAAGGCTCGCGCGTCACCGTGCGTGGCGTCGGCCCGGACTTCAACCTGGTGCTGTTGAACGGCCGGCAGATGCCCGGCGCCAGCATCGAAGAATCCAATGCCTCCAACTCGCGTGCGTTCGACTTCGCCAATCTGGCGTCCGAGTCGATTTCCGGCATCGAGGTGTTCAAGACCAGCCGCGCCAGCACGCCCACCGGCGGCATCGGCGCCACCATCAACATCAAGACCGCCCGGCCGCTGGACAACCCGGGCATGCATGCCAATGTGGGGCTGAAGGGCGTGCACGATGCGTCCAACGAGAACCTGCCTGGCCGTCTGCAGGGCGATGCGCTGACGCCGGAAATCTCCGGCATCTTCAGCACCACCTCGGCCGATGGACGCTTTGGCGTGTCGCTGAGCGGCAGCTACCAGGAACGCGACTTCGGCTACAGCCAGGTCGGCGTGCCCAATGGCTGGCGTTCGTTCCGCGGCGATTCCACGGCCTACGGCACCATCCCGCAGCCGGGTGCGCCGGGCTCGGAAAACATCACCAACCGCCCGGGCCCGAACGACATCTACTCGGTGCCGCAGAACCTCAACTACCGCGTGGTCGGCGTCGAACGCCAACGTACCAACGGGCAGCTGGTGCTGCAGTACAAGCCACTGGACAACATCACCACCACGCTGGATTACACGTACTCGGAAAACAAGATCCAGCAGCAGCGTAATGAAATGTCGGTGTGGTTCAACTATGGGCCTTCGGCCAGCGCCTGGACCAATGGTCCGGTCGCCGGCCCGGTGACCTATTCGGAAATCGTCAATCCGGCCACCAGCGATCTGGCCACCGCCGGCTCCAATGCGGCCACGCGCAACCAGAACAAGTCGCTGGGCTTCAACGTGGATTGGGCGGTGAACGATCAGTTCAAGCTCAACTTCGATATCCACCGCTCCACGGCCGAAGCCGGTGCAGATAGCCCGTACGGTTCTAGCAATTCGTTGGGCGTGTCCGGCTTCTACCGTGGTACCTCGGTGGTGGATTTCAGCAAGGATTTTCCGGTGTTGCAGCAGCAGTTGGGCTTTGGCCTGAACGGGCTGGACCCCTCGCGCACGCTGGTCACCGGCTCGGCGTTCCGCAACAGCTACATGAAGTCGGAGATCGACCAGGCGCAGGTCAACGGCGACTTCACCTTCGAAAACTATTCGCAGTTGAAGTTCGGTATCGGCAGCACCGAGGTCAAGAACCGCTCGGCGTTCTCCAACGTGCAGCGCGATACCTGGGGCGGCAACGGCACCGCAGCCGATTATCCGGACGATCTGTGGATTCCCAGTTCGTTTGCGCAGTATTTCGATGCGATCGACGGCAGCGGCAACCCGCCGCAGTTCAACCAGCTGTTCCTGTTCGACTTCGAACGCGCACGTCAGGCCGCCGCGCAAGTGGCCGGCGACGATGCGCTGTACCGCATCTCGCCGGTGTTCACCACCGACCGCCGCGTGACCGAAAAATCCAAGAACGCCTACCTGCAGTGGAACAACAGCTGGGACGATCTGCGCGTGCCGATCAGCCTGGCCGCCGGTGTGCGTTACGAAGAAACCAAGGTGGACGCGCAGGCACTGGTGCCGGTGGCAGTGGGCATCGACTGGGTCGCCAACAACGAGTTGCCGATCCGTGTGGCCAACTCGGCGTTTGCCAGCGGCAGCGGCAAGTACGAATACTGGCTGCCCAGCCTGGACCTGAGCTTCAAGCTCACCGACGACCTGGTGCTGCGCGCCAGCTACGGCGAAACCATCGGCCGGCCCGGCTGGGGCGATATCCAGGGCGGGCAGACGCTTAGCGAGATCGCGCGCGTAGAAGGCGGCACCGGCCAGGAAGGCAATCCCGGCCTGAAGCCGCTGCTCTCGCACAACATCGATTTCTCGCTGGAGTGGTACTACAGCGATGCCAGCTACGCCTCGGTGGGCTTCTTCCGCAAGAACATCGACAACTACATCGGCGTGACCACGCGCAACGACACCTCGCTGGGATTGAACACCCCGATTGGCGGCGCGTACTGGAACGAAGCACTGGGCAACGGCTGCGCCTCGGCCGACCTGACCTGCATCCGCAACTACATCTTCCGCAACCGCGGCGGCGCGCCCGGCGTGGTACGCGGGGCCGATGCCAACGGCAATGCCACCGGCGTGATCAGCGGCCAGCCCGGCGACCCGGTGGCCAACTTCGCCATCACCGCGCCGGCCAACCAGCGCTCGGCGTCGCTGGACGGTTGGGAATTCAACCTGCAGCACATGTTCGGCGACAGCGGGTTCGGCGTCTCGGCCAACTACACCATGGTCGACTCGGGCCTGACCTACGACAACTATGTGATCGGCGAGCAGTTCGCGCTGGAAGGCCTGAGCGATTCGGCCAACGTGGTGGGCTTCTACGACCGGGACAAGTGGCAGGTGCGTGCGGCCTACAACTGGCGCGACGAGTTCCTGGCCGCACGCTTCGATGGCAGCGGCCAGCCCAATCCGGTCTATACCGAAGCCTATGGCCAGCTGGATCTGAGCATCGGCTACCAGTGGACCGAGAACCTGTCGCTGAGCCTAGAGGCGATCAACCTCACCGACGAGGTGCAGCGCCAGCACGGCAGGCAGTCGAACCAGATCGTCTATGCCACCCAGACCGGCCCGCGCTACATGCTGGGCGTGCGCTACAAGTTCTGGTGATGCGGTTCTGATGCGATTGCTGTGTTGATCCAATGCGTTTCCCGGCAGCCTGGCTGGCGGGAAACGTACATGGCCGTTGCGGCCGGCCCTGCGGCGTTGCGCCATGGGGCTTGCCGTCGCACGGCGATTCGTTGAAGCATGGGCCACGCGCCCCGCGTGCTGTGCCATTCCCCATGACCGATCCCGTGCTGTTGAACAATCTCGATCACCGCGACCTGCGCGTGATCACCACACACGGCGCCGCCTATGGCGACAACGTGATGTCGGCCGCCACTTTTCCGCTGGAATTTCGCCAACTTCAGGCGCAATACCCGATCGTGTTCCATCGCGATGCCGATGGGCAGTTCCAGCCGCTGTCCCTGCTGGGCCTGCGCATGGGCGAAAACCTGTTCCTGGACGGCGCGCGCTGGGATGCGCCGTATGTGCCACTGGCGATCCAGCGCCAACCGTTTTTGATCGGCCAGCAGCCCGACGGGCCGATGGTGCATGTGGATCTGGACAGCCCGCGCATCAGCACCGCCGAAGGCGAGCCGCTGTTCCGCGAGCACGGTGGCACCACTGAGTTTCTGGAGCGCATCAGCCAGGTGCTGCGCACGCTGCATGACGGGCTGCATGCCACGCGGGACTTCATGAGCCGCGTGCTGGCGCACGACCTGCTGGAACCGTTCGTGTTCGAGGCCACGCTGGACAACGGCGTGGAATGCCGGCTTGCCGGCCTGTATGCGGTGCACGAAGAGCGCCTACGCGCGCTGGGTGACGAAGCACTGCTCAGCCTGCACAAGCATGGCGATCTGGAACCGCTGTATATGGCGGTGGCCTCGATCGCGCAGTTCCGCCACCTGCTGGACCGCATGAACCGCCGCCATGCCGGCTGAGCCGCGCCCCATCCCCGAAGTGCACGGGCTGGATCCACTGCAACTGGATCCGGCACTGCTGCGCTCGACCACGCCGCTTGTGTTGCGCGGGCTGGTGCGCGACTGGCCGCTGGCCCGCGCCGGCGCGCAGTCTGCGCAGGCCGCCGCCCAGTACCTGCGCAGGTTCGACCGCGGCGAGGCGGTGGTGGCGCAGGTCGGGCCACCGGAGATCGCGGGGCGGTTCTTCTACAACGCCGACATGAGCGGCTTCAACTTCCGGCCCGAGCGGGTGCCGCTGGCGGTGGTGCTGGAGACCCTGCTGCGCGATCTGGAGGTTGCGCAGCCGCCGGCGATCTACGTGGGCTCCACCACGCTGGACACCTACCTGCCCGGCCTGCGCGCGGACAACCCCATCACCCTGCCGCAGGCCGAGCCGCTGGCCAGCATCTGGATCGGCAATCGCACCCGCATTGCCGCTCACCAGGACCTGCCCGACAACCTCGCCTGCGTGGTGGCCGGGCGCCGCCGCTTCACGCTGTTTCCGCCGGAGCAGCTGGCCAATCTCTACATCGGCCCGCTGGATCTCACCCCGGCCGGCCAGCCGGTCAGCCTGGTGGATATCACCGCGCCGGACCTGGAGCGCTTCCCGCGCTATGCGCAGGCGCTGGAGCACGCATTGGTGGCCGACCTGGAACCGGGCGATGCGGTGTTCATGCCCAGCATGTGGTGGCACCACATCCAGGCACTGGACGGCTTCAACGTGCTGGTCAATTTCTGGTGGCGGCAAAGTCCGGCCTACATGGATTCGCCAATGAACGCGCTGATGCTGGCGCTGCTCACCATCCGCGACCTGCCGGCCGAACAACGCGCCACCTGGCAGGAAGTGTTCCGCCACTATGTATTCGACGCCGATGCCGACACCGCCGCACATCTGCCCGAGGCCGCGCGCGGTGTGCTCGCCCCGATGGACGACGCCCGCGCCCGCGCCCTGCGCGCACGCCTGCTGCAACGCTTGAATCGCTGAGGATTTCCCATGCACGCCCCTGCCCCCTCCGAGTCGCAACGCCTGGTCCGCCGCGTGGTCATTGCCGGTGGCGGTACTGCCGGCTGGATGGCCGCCGCCGCGCTGTCCAAGCTGCTCGGCCGGCAGTTGCAAATCACCCTGGTGGAATCGGACGAGATCGGCACCGTGGGCGTGGGCGAGGCCACCATTCCCAGCCTGGTGACCTTCCACCGGCTGCTGGAGATCGACGAAGCGCAGTTCATGGCCGCCACCCAGGCCACCTTCAAGGTCGGCATCGCCTTCGAACATTGGCGCGATGTGGACCGCCACTACATCCATTCCTTTGGTCACACCGGCACCGATCACTGGAGCGCGGGCTTTCAGCACTTCTGGCTGAAGGCGCGCGCACGCGGCGTGGCGCGCGACTTCGGCGACTACTGCCTGGAGCTGCGGGCCGCGCAGGAAGGCCGCTTTGCGCATCTGCCCAACGGCGGCATGAACTACGCCTATCACCTGGACGCCGGGCTGTACGCGCGCTTCCTGCGCCGCTTCAGCGAAGGCTTCGGCGTGCAGCGCATCGAAGGCCGCATCGGCAGCGTGCAGACCGACGCGCACAGCGGCGACATCGCCGCCCTGGTGCTGGACGACGGCACCCGCATCGAGGGCGACCTGTTCCTGGATTGCACCGGCTTTCGCGCGCTGCTGATCGGCCAGACGCTGGGCGTGGGCAGCGAGGACTGGTCGCGCTGGTTGTTCGCCGACAGCGCGCTGGCCGTGCAGACCGAATCGGTGGGCGCGCCAGTGACCTTCACCCGCGCGCGCGCCGATCGCGCCGGCTGGATGTGGCGCATTCCGCTGCAGCACCGGGTGGGCAACGGCATCGTGTATTCCAGCCGCTACACGGACCAGGACAGCGCCGCCCAGGTGCTGGAACACAACCTGCAGGGCCGCGCACTCACCACCCCGCGGGCATTGCGCTTCACCCCCAACCAGCGCCATCGCGTGTGGGAAAAGAACTGCGTGGCGCTAGGCCTGGCCAGCGGCTTTCTGGAGCCGATCGAGTCCACCAACATCCATCTGATCCAGCGCGGCATCGTCCGCCTGCTGCAGACCTTCCCGCAGGTCATCGACCCGGTGGACATCGCCGAATACAACCGACAGGCAGCCGAGGAGATCGCGCATATCCGCGATTTCGTGATCCTGCATTACCACGCCACCGACCGCCGCGACACGGCGTTCTGGCGCGATTGCGCGAGCATGGAGATCCCCGACAGCCTGCGCCACCGCATGGAGCTGTTCCGCCAGAGCGGGCGCGTGTTCCACCAGGGCAATGAGTTGTTCGCGGAGAATTCATGGATCCAGGTGATGCTGGGCCAGGGCATCGTGCCGCGGCACCACCACCCGGTGGCCGACCTGATGGGCGATGCCGAGCTGAGCCAGTTCCTGGAGGGCATCCGCCAGCGCGTGGAAGCCACCCTGGCCCGCCTGCCGCCGCATGCCGAGTTCCTGCGCCGCTATTGCCCGGCCCCGGCACCGCCCGCGCCCATGCCACAGCCGGCACCGGGCACGCCGCTGGCCGCACCGGCTGCCTGAATTTCGCGGGCATCTCGGCAACCCTTGGCTTAGACCGCCCCAGCAATGCTAGATTGCGGCATTGCCGACCCTTGCGGGAACAAGGGCCGGCGCTCACCGCAGCAACGTTATCTTTCGCACTCGGGGTAAGGGGGACGCATGTTGGATCTGACACAGGGCCGTATGGCACGCCGGATCGCGCCGGTCATTTTGCTGGTTGGCCTGGCCGCCTGCTCCAAGCAGGAAGAAAAACCTGCCGCCACCGCGGGCACCACGCCAGCGGCACCGGCCACCGCGCCGGCACCTACGGCAGCCACTGCGGTCTCCCCGCAGGTGCAGTCGATGGCAGCCGATCAGCTGCGCGAATCGGCCACCAAGGCGCTGCAGGACAACCGCATGTACGCCCCGGCCGGCGACAACGCGGTGGAGTATTACCTGGCGCTGCGCGAGAAGCAGCCGCAGGACGCTACCGTCAACAGCGCGCTGACCGACCTGATGCCGTACACGCTGATCGCCGCCGAACAAGGCATCAGCCGTGAGGAGTTCCCCGAAGCGCAACGGCTGATCGCGCTGATCGAAAAGGTCGACCCCAGGGCACCGGCGCTGCCGCGTCTGAAGAGCGGCCTGGAAGCCGGCATGAAGACCGCCGCCAATCGCACCGAGCAGGACGCCGAACAGGCCAAGAAGCTGGTCGAAGACAAGGCCAAGCAGGCCGCCGAGCAGAAGCGCCTGGCCGAGCAGCAATCGCGCGAGGCCGCTGCGGCCCAGCAGATTGCCGCCCAGCAGGAAACAGCGCGCCAGCAGGCGGCCGAAGCCGAACGCCAGGCCGCCGCCAAGCGCCCGGCCGAGCCGGCGCCCACGCCCGCCGCGCCACGCCCGGCGCCGGCCGCTGCAGCCGCCGCCCCGGCGGCCGCGTCGCTGCGCCCGATCAGCACCCCGGCCCCGCGTTATCCCCCCGAAGCCCTGCGCGCCGGTACCTCCGGCGAAGTGCTGGTGGAGATCACCGTGGGCACCGATGGCTCGATCACCGCCTCGCGCGTGCTGCGTGCCAACCCGCCACGCGTGTTCGACCGTGAAGCCCTCAACGCCGTGAAGCGCTGGCGCTTCGAGCCGGTGGCCGCGCCGGTGACCACCCGCCGCACACTGTCGTTCAACCCGGGCGGCTGAGTGAGTGGCTGGGTACTCACAGGGGCTACGCGCGGCTGAGTTGGTACGTTGGTCGTTGTTGATGGCCAATGGCTGATGGTTGATGGTTGATGGTTGATGGTTGATGGTTGATGGTTGATGGTTGCTGACGATTGATGCACTGCACTTCTGGCAAATACCAGGCGCCCAACAAAAAACCCGCAGCGATGCGGGCTTTTTGTTGGCTGGCCATCCGTACCCTCATCCACCCTTCGGGCACCTTCTCCCGAGGGGAGAAGGATTAAAGCCCCTCTCCTGCGGGAGAGGGGTTGGGGTGAGGGTACGGCGGCAGATTGGACATCACGAACTGCATCGGCAACAGCAACGTTCAATCATTCAACATCAACATCTGTAACAGGCATTCGCACCAACAACCCGTACGCTCATCCGGCGCTGCGCGCCACCTTCTCCCGACGGGAGAAGGAACATCAGCCCGAAATCGCCAGCCGCTCCTGGTGATATCGGCGCACCGCGGCGTACCACAGCACCCCCGCCAGACCGAACCCGGCCAGCAGGTACACCGCCCAGGTCTGCAGCGTGATCTGTTCGTGGCGGATCACCTTCAGCAACATCTGGTTCTGCGCCAGGAACGGCACTGCGAAATGCCACAGCTGCGTCTTCAGCGGGTACGCCATCAGCGCATAACCGGGCAGCATTGGTAGCAGCAGCAGCCAGGTCATGTGCGCCTGCGCCTCTTTCATGCTTTTCGCAGCCGCGGCCAGATAGGTCAGCAGCGAGGTACCGATGAACAGCATCGGCACCAGGATGAAGAGCATCTGCAGGATCGGCACGAAGCCCACGTTGAGCTGGCGCCCCAGGTTGGAGCTGGACAACTGCGCGCTGAGTTTGAAGGCCAGCAACGTCAGCAACAGCGACACCATGCCGATCACGCAGGCCGCGGCGATCTTGCCGCTGACGATCGCACTGCGAGGCGCGGGCGTGGCCAGCAGCGGTTCCAGCGACTGCCGTTCGCGTTCGCCGGCGGTGGCGTCCAGGATCAACGACGCGCCGCCCAGGAACGAGGTGATCACCAGCAGCACCGGCAACAGCATCGCCATCATCTGCCCGCGCTTGGCCTCGGCGGTGGCCAGGTCCTGCGCGGCGATCTCCAGCGGCCGCGCCACCTGCGCATCGATCCCGCGCGCCAGCAGACGCAACGCACCCACTTGCTGGCTGTAGCCGCTGAGAACGGCCTGCAGGCGCATCGCCGGCACGTCGGCTTCGCGGCGCGTGCTGTCCTTGATGATCTCCACCAGCGCCGGCCGCCCGGCACGCCAGTCGTCGGCGTAGTGCACGCTGATGCGCAGCGCCACGTCTACGTCCTGGTCGCGGATGGCGGCGGTCAGATCGGCCGGCGCGTCCACTGCGTTGAGCCCTTGCGCAGCGAGAAAGCGCACCAGATTGGGCGCGTGCTCGCGGCCAAGCACCGGGATGTCCAGCGGCTTGTCGGTCTGCGTGCGCACGCGGCTTTCGCTGAGCGCGCCCATGCCCAGGATCAGGATCGGATACAGCAACGGCGACAATAACAAGGCCAGTGCCAGGGTGCGGCGGTCGCGGCCGATGTCGCGCAGTTCCTTGCGCAGCACGGTGCCCAACGTGGCGAAAAATGACATCTTGCTCATGCGTGCAGTCCCTCGTCCGAACCGATCGCCTTGACGAAGGCGTCTTCCAGGTTGTCTTCGCCGGTGGCCGCGCGCAGTTCATCGGCGGTGCCGGCGGCCACCACGGTGCCCTTGGCAATGATGACGATGCGATCGCACAGCGCCGCCACCTCTTGCATGATGTGGCTGGAGAAGATCACGCAGCGCCCTTCGGCGCGCAGTTGCTGCAGGAAGCCGCGCATCGCGCGCGTGGTCATCACGTCCAGCCCGTTGGTGGGTTCGTCCAGGATGACGTTGCGCGGGTCGTGCACCAGCGCGCGCGCAATCGCGGTCTTGGTGCGCTGGCCCTGGCTGAAACCTTCGGTCTGCCGGTCCAGGATGTCGTCCATGTCCAGTGCATGCGACAGCAGGCGCGTGCGCTCGGCAATCTGCGTGCGCGACATGCCATGCAATTGGCCGAAGTAGGCGATGTTCTCGCGTGCGCTCAAGCGCCTGTACACGCCGCGCGCATCCGGCAGCACGCCCAGCGCGCGGCGTACCGCGACCGGGTCGTGCGCGGCATCGACGCCATCCACGCGGACGCTGCCCTGGTCGGGCGTCATCAAGGTGTAGAGCATGCGCAAGGTGGTGGTCTTGCCGGCACCATTGGGACCGAGCAAGCCGGTGATCTGGCCATCGGCGGCGTTGAAGCTGACCCCGTTGACCGCCTTCACCAAGCCGGTCTTGGTCTTGAACGATTTGTGCAAGCTGTCGACGACGATCATGCGTGCGCCTCCGTGGCGTGGTCGGTGCGGCTCATGGTTCCCATCCGTTGAACGAGGTAAACGCGGGCACATCGGTCAGGCTGTCCACGCAGCGCGCGTCCAGGCCCTTGGCATCGGCGGTCTGCAGGAATTGCCCCAGCACCTTGGGCATGCAGCCCAGCCGGAACACACCGTGGCTCTGCCCGGGCGCGATCAGATGCCGGCCGTTGGGCAGACCTTGCAGCACACGTGCGGCGTAGCGCGGCGGGGTCACCGGATCGAGCTGGCCGGATAACAGCAGCACCGGCAGCGTGGAGCGGAATGGCGCAAATGCCGCCGCCGGAGTGGGCTTGGACGGCCATGTCTTGCATGCTGCGAAGAACATCTCCGCCACCTGCGCGCCCAGCAAGGTGTCGTCCTGCGCAGCCGGCGCGCGATAGCGCCCCGCATCTTCGCTGCACAGCACCGACCACTGCATCGGGCGATTCATCTGGTCGGCCATGTCCGAGCCGCTCATCTGCGCCAGCGCCATCAACGACGCGTAGCGCCCCGCAGCGGCTTCGTCCAGCACCAGCGGCAGCAGCGAGGCGGTTTCCGGCGCATACGAAAACCCGAACGCCAGGCCGGCTACGGTATCGGCGTTGACCTCCTGGTGATGCAGTTCACCGGTGCGTGGGTCGCGGTAATCCACCGGTGCCGGCGCCTGGCGCAGGCGCTCCACCACCTGGCGCAGCTGGGTGCGCGTGTCCACCGGGAAGCGCTTGGCGCAGGCTGGCTGCGCCTTGCATTGGGTGGTCTGCAACGCGATCGCGTCTTCAAAGGTGCGCGCAAATTCGCCGCCAATGACCAGATCGTTGGGGGCCACGCCATCGAGCACCACGGTGCGGGTGTGCTGCGGGTAGCGCGCCGCGTACTGCTGCGCGACGCGCGTGCCGTAGGAGCCGCCGATCAGGTTGATCTGTTGCGCGCCCAGCGCCTCACGTACCGCATCCAGATCGCCGATGGCTTCGCTGGTGGTGAAATAGCGCGGGTCGGCATCGTTGCGCAGCCCTGCAGCACAGCGCGCCGCATAGGCGCTCAGCTGCTCGGAGGTGGCGGCACTGTCGTTTTCCAGCACCAGCGGCGTGCCGTCCGCATCGCGGCATTCCAGCGGATGCGAGCCGCCGGTGCCGCGCTGATCGACCAGAAAGATGTCGCGTTGCTTGCGCACTTCGCGCAGGCCCATGTCGACGATCGCCGCCACCTGCGTAGCCGATTGCCCGGGCCCGCCGGCGATGAAGAACACCGGGTCCGGCGCGTGGCTGGCGCCTGCATCACTTTCCAGCCAGGCGATCTTGAGCGCGAGCTTGCGCCCGTTCGGCGCGGCCGGATTTTCCGGTACCTGCAACTGTGCGCACTGCGCCTCGATGTTGCCGGCGGCGCTGCCGGAGCTGAGCGTGCATGGCGAAAACTGCAGGCGGCCGTAGGCATTGCCCGCCATCGTGGTGGACGCGGCCTGCCCCTTGCCCGTGGCCGCCACGGCGCCCTCGCCCGCGCGCTGGCAGCCGCCCAGCGCCACTGCCAGCGCAAGCACCAGCGTTATTGTCCTAACGTGCTTTGCCATTCCCGCTGCTCTCCGTGTGATCCATGGTCCTGTGACGCTGCATCCGGCCCGACGTGACCGTTGCGGCTACTGCCCGTCTTCAAACAGGAAGACGTGCTCGATCGATTCCCCAAACAGACGCGCGATGCGAAACGCCAACGGCAGGCTGGGATCGTACTTGCCGGTCTCCAGTGCGTTGATCGTTTGCCGCGACACGCCCAGCCGTTCGCCCAACTCCCCTTGCGACCAGCCACTGGCCTCGCGCAGTTCCCGCACGCGGCTGTTCATTGATAGCGGCGCGCGTTGACGCCTTTGGTGATGCCGTAGGTGGCGCACAGGACCGGGAACACCCACAACATCGCGACCGTGGCCGGGATGTCGATCAACTGCGCCGCCTGCAGGAACCCGCCGGTCATGTACGCAGCACTCACCAGCCCGGCAGCGATGGCGATCGATTCCAGTTCGATCCGCCGCTGCATCTCGTCCGAATCACGCACGAAGCGCGCCACCGCACGGATCACCAGCATCAACAACAGCGCAGGCAACAACGCAATGAGCGTGCGCGCCCAGTGCGGCCCCACGCGCGCCAGCAGCGTTGGCCAGCACAGCATGACCGCCACGTACAACAGCATCGGGATGCCGAATTCACGGTAGTAACGCCGCGCCAGCGCCGGCAGTGCACTGTCGCGCATGCCGCCGGGTGACAGCCACAGCATCAGCGCCATCAACAGGCCCGCCGCCCCCATACCGACGCACAGGCCAATCAGATACTGGCCCAGCGGCAGCACCCGCCAATACCCAAGTGCACCGCCGCCGAGCAAGCTCAGGCTGATGCCCAACGCCACCAGTGCACTGCGTTTGCAGCCGCTCATGCGCGTTGCGCCTTTCCGGATGTTGCGTGCAATTGCAGTGCATCAGCGTGCGCGTGGTTGCGGCGACGCGGTGCTGCCGGAGGCACTGACGCCCAGTGCGGTGGGAGGTGCTGATGCATGCGACATGCCTGTCAAGTTCACTTGACAGGCACAATGCGCGGCACCGGGCGGACTGTCAAGCGTCCTTTACATGTTGCGCGGCTCGGCAGGCGGCGCATGGGCGTCCTGGCTGCCATGGATCACGGATTGGTGGAGCACGCGCCAGAGCTGAGCGTTGCGGGTCCGGGCATGCACGAATTCGACGTGGGAGCGGCTTCGAGGCGATCGTGACGTCCCGAAGACGAGGGAATATCTCCGGAGCCGCCGAGTCAAAACCTTCTGCCCCAGCGCCGCAGCGCGCGTGCCGGCAGCGATGCGATTGATGAGTCGTTGTTCGCGGCCACGCGATTGCATGCAACGCTTCAATCGGTGCATGCAGCGCGCGCCGCGCTACTTCAAATACGTCTTGAGAATCGCCGCCACCTCGTCCACGGCCTGCTCGCGCGTGCCGCGCGCGTCCGGTGCAGCGACATGGTGCTGCAGGTGCTCGGTCAGCAGCTCCACCATCAGGCCTTGCGCAGCACCGCGGAAGGCGGCGACCTGGGTCAGCAAGGCGGTGCATTCCACATCCTGCGCCAGCGCTTTCTCCAGCGCCTCGACCTGCCCGCGAATCTTGCGGACCCGCGCGAGCAGCTTGGATTTGTCCTGAGTTAGATGCGCCATGCAGATACCCCCCAGGGGTATTTCGGATACCATCGGGGGGTATCTTAGTCAGGCCGCCTCGCCCATGTCGAACACCCCGCCCCTCCCGCACTGTGCGCAACCGCAGGCCTTTGTGGGTGGCAACCCGCTTGCCGAGCGCAGCACCCGCAAGGCGGTCGTGCTGACCGCGCTGATGATGGTGGTGGAGATCGTGGGCGGTTGGGTGCTCAACTCCATGGCCCTGCTTGCCGACGGCTGGCATATGAGCTCGCATGCGCTGGCACTGGGCTTGGCGTTGTTCGCCTACGCATTCGCGCGCCGCCACACCCGCGACGGGCGCTTCGCGTTCGGCACCTGGAAAGTCGAAGTGCTGGGCGGCTACTCCAGCGCAATCCTGCTGTTGGGTGTGGCCGGGTTGATGGCCTTCCAGTCGGTGGAGCGGCTGGTCTCGCCCAAACCGGTGCATTACCCGGAAGCCACCGCGATCGCGGTCGTCGGCCTGCTGGTCAATCTGATCTGTGCGTGGTGGCTGCGCGATTCGCATGGCCATGCGCATCACCATGATCACGCGCATGGGTATGGACATGCGCACGGACATGGACCACATGGCCACGCGCACACGCACGGCCACAGCGATCTGAACCTGCGCGCGGCGTATCTGCACGTGGTGGCGGATGCAGCCACCTCGGTGCTGGCGATCGTGGCGCTGGTGGTCGGCATGCGCTGGGGCGTGACCTGGATGGATCCGCTCATGGGCATCGTTGGTGCGGTGCTGGTCACCGTATGGGCCTGGGGGCTGTTGCGCAGCACCGGCCGGGTGTTGCTGGATGCGGAGATGGATGCGCCGGTGGTGGAGGAAATCCGCGAGGTGATCGCTGCACTGCCCTACGCCGCACGCATTGCCGACCTGCATGTGTGGCGCATCGGCACAGACCGCTACGCCTGTCTGATCAGCCTCGTCACCGAAGCCACCGTCGCCGCAGAAGCCATCCGCGCGGCGCTACAGATCCACGAAGAACTGGTGCACATCACGGTGGAAGTGCAGCGCCCCGAGGGCGCTTCTGCAGCGGTGTAAGACGCGTAATGCGCCGTGCGATCACGCACGGCAGCAGTGCATCGCCCACCGCCATGCAGCGTGCGCTTGAGCGCGCTTTTCAGCGGGCGCAGCAGTGCGCAGCGCATCGGTCACACGTGCACGAGTGCGCTACGCTTGCGCATCACTCATGCTCGGGAGTCGCGATGCGCTTGACCCTGTTACTAGCCACCACGCTGGCATGTTGCCTGGCAACCGCGGCCTCGGCGCAACCCGCCGCGCAACGTGAGATCCAGTTGGACATCGCCAGCGCCGGCGCACCAGTGGATCGGTTCTATGCGCTGTCGGTCGTCTCGGATTTTCCCGGCACCTTGATCCGCGACGACACCCAGGCGCATCTGGTGCCCGCAGTGCAGGAACTGGGCTTTCGCTATATCTGCTTCCACGACGTGTTCCATGACGTGCTCGGCACGGTCAAGGAGGTCGACGGCACGCTCGTGTACGACTGGACGCAGCTGGACAAACTCTACGACGCACTGCTGGCCAAGAAGATCCGCCCATTCGTCGAACTGGGTTTCACCCCGACCGCGATGAAGACCTCCGAGCAGACCCTGTTCTACTGGAAGGGCAACACCTCGCATCCGGACCCGGCCAAGTGGACGCAGCTGATCGATGCATACGTGCGCCACATTCGCGCACGTTACGGCGCGGATGAAGTCCGCCAGTGGTATTTCGAAGTATGGAACGAGCCCAATCTGAAGGACTTCTGGGAGAACGCCGACCAGCAGGCCTACTTCGCTCTGTACGCCAACACCGCGCGCACCATCAAGGCCATCGACCCGCAGCTGCGCGTGGGCGGGCCTTCCACCGCCGGCGCGGCGTGGGTGCCGGAGCTGCTGGCCTTCGTGCAAAAAAACACGTTGCCGATCGACTTCGTCACCACCCACACCTATGGCGTGGATGGCGGGTTTCTCGATGAAGACGGCAAGCAGGACACCAAGCTCTCCGCCTCGCCCGAGGCCATCGTGGGCGATGTACGGCGCGTGCGTGCGCAGATCCAGGCCTCGCCCTATCCGGATCTGCCGCTGTTTTTCACCGAGTGGAGCAGCAGCTACACGCCGCGCGATTTCGTCCACGACAGCTACATCAGCGCGCCGTACATCCTGACCAAACTCAAGCAGGTGCAGGGCCTGGTGCATGGCATGAGCTACTGGACCTATACCGACTTGTTCGAAGAGCCCGGCCCGCCGCCGACGCCCTTCCACGGCGGCTTGGGGCTGATGAACCGCGAAGGCATCCGCAAGCCGGCCTGGTTCGCTTACAAGTATTTGAATGCCCTGCAGGGGCGCAGCCTTGCGGTGGACGATGCGCACACGCTTGCCGCAGTGGACGGCAAGCGCATTGCCGCGGTGGCCTGGGATTGGCAGCAGCCGGTGCAGGCGGTGAGCAATACGCCGTTTTATACCCGCCAGGTGCCGGCGAGCGACAGCAAGGCAATCGTGTTCCGGTTGGCGCATGTGCCGGCGGGCACCTATCGGCTGCAGGTGCGCAAGACCGGCTACCGCCGCAATGACCCGCTGTCGCTCTACATCGACATGGGCATGCCCAAGCAACTTGCTGCAGACCAGCTGATCCAACTGCAGCAGGCCACGCGCGATGCGCCCGAGCAGGACCGCCGCGTGCGCGTGGGCGCCGACGGTGCGGTTGCGGTTACGGTGCCGATGCGCAGCAACGATGTGGTGCTGCTGACGCTGGAACCGGCAACGCGCTGAGCGTTGCCGCCTTCCTGCCCTGGCGCTGCGCGCGCACACACGTTGCAGGCGGCCGCCTCAACGCACCGCGCTCAAGCCGCAGGCTTGGGCGGTGATGAGCTCACGTATTTCTCGCGGCGGATCTGTGCATTCGGCAGGCCGGCCTCGCGCAGCGCCACCGCGCAGGTGTCCACCATGTCCGGGTTGCCGCACAGGTAGGCGATGTCGCCATCGGCCGCCGGCGCGAACTCGGCCAGATGTTGCTGCACGTAGCCATGCCGTACGTCGGCATGCGGCTGTTCGGGCAGAGCGCGTGAGAAGCACGGCACGTAGCGGAACTGCGGATGCGCATCGGCAAATGCGCGGAAGTCATCGCCGTACAGCAGCTCGGCGGGCGTGCGTGCGCCTTGCAGCAGCACCACCTCCAGCCCCCGGCTGGCGATTGCCTCGGCCAGCAGCGGCAGCATCGAGCGATACGGCGTCACCCCGGTGCCGGTGGCGATCAGCAGGTAGCGCCGGTTGTGGTCGCCCGGCAGCAGGCAGAACTTGCCGTAGGGGCCGCTGGCCTGCAGCTGGTCGCCAATCTCCAGGCCTTCGAACAGCGCGGTGGCCGAGCCGCCGGGCACGAAACTCACCGCGATCTCCACCGCCTCGCCCGGTCCCAGCGCGTGGTCGTGGATGGTCGCCAGCGAATAGCTGCGCTTGGCATCGGTGCCATCGGCGTACTGGAAATGGATCTGAATGAACTGCCCGGGCTGGAAATCCAGCGGCTGCCCGTCATCACGCAGGAACTGGCAGTGGGCCACGGTGGGCGCGAGCATGCGCCTGTCGACAAGCTTGAGGGGGAATTGAACGGGCACGAACGGATTTAGGACAGTCTGTGATCGGGGCGAACCCCCACGGGCTTCTATAATAGCGGCTGCAACTCGCTGCGCCGTCACGCTGACGCGAAGGACCATCTTGAATTCCCCATCTCCGACCGCGGCACCCGCCCTGCGCGTGTGCGACCTGCGCAAGACCTACGACAACGGCACCGAGGCGCTCAAGGGCGTGTCGCTGGACGTGGCGCCTGGCGACTTTTTCGCCCTGCTCGGCCCCAACGGGGCGGGCAAGTCCACCCTGATCGGCATCATCAGCTCGCTGGTGAACCTCTCGCAGGGCCAGGTCGAGGTCTTCGGCACCGATCTGGTCCGCCACCGCAGCGATGCGATGCGGCTGATCGGCCTGGTCCCGCAGGAAGTGAACTTCAACCTGTTCGAAAAGCCCTTCGACATCCTGGTCAACTACGCCGGTTTCTACGGCATGCCGCGCGAGCAGGCTGCCGCCCTGGCGGAGGCCGAGCTGCGCCGCGCGCATCTGTGGGAAAAGGCGCAGGTGATGAGCCGCACGCTCTCCGGCGGCATGAAGCGCCGCCTGATGATCGCCCGCGCCATGATGACCCAGCCGCGGCTGCTGATCCTGGACGAGCCCACCGCCGGTGTGGACATCGAGATCCGCCGCGACATGTGGCGCGTGCTCAAGGAGATCAATGCCGCCGGCACCACGATCATCCTGACCACCCACTACCTGGAAGAGGCCGAGCACCTGTGCCGCAACCTGGCCATCATCAACCACGGCCAGATCGTCACCCAGGGCCCGATGCGCGAGCTGCTGGCCAAGCTCGACGTGGAAGGCTTCCTGTTCGATATCGATGGTGAGTTGCCGGCGCAGCTTCCGGTGATCGAAGGCACCACGCTCACCGCAATCGACGGCCATACGCTGGATCTGGACATGCCGCGCGCGATGGACCTCAACCGCGTGTTCGCTACCCTGGGCGATGCCGGCATCCGGGTGCGCTCGATGCGCACCAAGAGCAACCGGCTGGAAGAATTGTTCGTCCGTCTGACCGGGCCTGGCGACACCACCGTTGCCACGCCCCCTGCTGCAGCGGCGCCCGTGCGCCCGGCAGGTCACCCATGAGTTCCCCGGAGCCTTCGATGTCCGCTGTTCCCGCTACCTCCCGCCAGCGCAACTGGGTTGCACTGGGCACCATCGTGCGCCGCGAAGTGCAGCGCATCCTGCGCATCTGGGGCCAGACCCTGGTGCCGCCGGCTATCACCATGACGCTGTACTTTTTGATCTTCGGCGGGCTGATCGGCTCGCGCGTGGGCGACATGGGCGGCTACACGTACATGCAGTTCATCGTGCCGGGCCTGGTGATGATGAGCGTGATCCAAAACAGCTACGGCAACATTTCCTCGAGCTTCTTCGGCGCCAAGTTCGGCCGCCACGTGGAAGAACTGCTGGTCAGCCCGATGCCCAACTGGGTGATCCTGTGGGGCTACGTGGCAGGCGCGGTGCTGCGCGGAGTGATGGTGGGCGCGTTGGTGCTGATCATCGCCATGTTCTTCACCCCGGTGCGCATCCCGCACCCGCTGGTGACGCTGACCACGGTGCTGCTGGGCGCGACGATCTTCTCGCTGGCCGGCTTCGTCAACGCGGTGTACGCCAAGAAGTTCGACGACGTGGCCATCGTGCCCACCTTCATCCTGACCCCGCTGACCTACCTGGGCGGCGTGTTCTATTCGGTGAAGCTGCTGCCCGGCTGGGCCGAAGCCGCCACCCACGCCAACCCGATCTTCTACATGGTCAACGCATTCCGCTACGGCCTGCTCGGCAGCTCCGACGTGCCGATCTGGGTGGCCTACGCGCTGATGCTCGGCTTTGTCGCGGTGCTGAGCGCGTTGGCGCTGTGGCTGCTGCGGCGTGGCGTGGGTTTGCGGAGCTGATGGTGAATAGAAAGCATGTGACGCAAAGCATGGAAGGTTATTCGCACGCGCTTCTCGCGAACGCAGCGCGTAATTTCCTTGAAAGAAGCGGAGATGCCGCAGAGGAACAACCTAACCAGTTCGCGCTGGGCGCCATGATGATGTGCTGCTTTGCTTTGGAGGCCTACTTCAACCAGCTCGGTCATGCGCTACACGAACGTCGAATGATTCCGCAGCTTGTCGATATCGAGGATTTTGAGCGGACCGCGCCAGATCAGAAATTTCTAGCCTTAGTTGATGCGCTTGATATGTTAATGCAGGCCATCCCGCACGCGTGGGTAGATGAAGCATTCCGCTTCCGCAACAAGGTTGCTCATGCAAAGCCTTACGCGCGCGAAGATGAGAAAGCTACATGGAAGGGGGTGAGTCCACTTACTCCTAGCACCGATCCGCCGTGGGCTAGGCAAGCAAGGCCGCAAGAAGCCAGCCGGTTCGTGGGAAACATGGAAGAAGTTATTAATCAAATGAATAAGGCCAGCTTGAAAAAGCTAGGCACTGACTTCCCAATACATATTGTTGGTAGATGTAGTCAGATCTACTGACCAAACAAAAGGCCCCGGCGAGTCCGCCAGAGCCTGATGCCGACCGAGAATCCCCGATCCGGCCGAAAGCATAGCTGAGCGTCTTAGATGTTCCAACATCAAGCTGAACGGAGATTCTGATGCATATCCTCATCCTCGGTGCCGGCGGCACCGGCGGCTACTTTGGCGGGCGGCTGGCGCAGGCTGGCGTGGATGTCACCGTCCTGGTGCGCGAGGCCCGTGCGGCGCAGCTGCAGGCGCAGGGCCTGCGTATTCGCAGCCCCCTCGGCGATGCCGATCTGCCGGTGGCCACGGTCACCGCGCAGGCGCTGCCCGCGCTGGTGGCGCAGCGGCCATTCGATCTGGTGATCCTCAGCTGCAAGGCCTACGACCTGGACAGCGCGATCGAGGCGATTGCACCGGCGGTCGGCGAGCACACCACGGTGCTGCCCATCCTCAACGGGCTGCGCCATTACGCGGCGCTGGACGAACGCTTCGGTGCGGCCCGCGTGCTTGGCGGGCTGTGCTTCATCAGCGCCTCCAAGGGCGCCGATGGCGAAATCCTGCACCTGGGCAAGCCGGCCTCGCTGACGTTTGGCGAGCGCAGCGGCGAGGCGGCCTCTGCACGCGTGCAGGCGTTTGCCGCCGCCTGCGCGCAGGCCGGCATCGACCATGTGGCCAGCACCCAGATCGCGCAGGAGCAGTGGATCAAGTACAGCTTCCTCACTGCGTTGGCGGCGGCGACCTGCCTGATGCGTGCGCCGGTGGGCGCGATTGTGGCCACCGATGACGGCCGCGCCTTGATCAACGGCCTGTACAACGAATGCCTGTGGGCCGCCGATGCCGCCGGCCAGCCAATTCCCGAACCCGCGCGCGCCAAGGCGCTGCAGACGCTGCTGCAGGTGGACTCGCCGCTGAAGGCCTCGATGCTGCGCGACCTGGAGGCCGGGCAGGATGTGGAAGCGGCGCAGATCGTCGGCGACATGCTCAAGCGCGTGCGCGAGACCGGGCGCAACGCGCCGCTACTGATGGCGGCCAACGTGCATCTGCAGGCGTATCAGGTGCTGCGGCATAGCTGAGGTTGTTGGGGTGTGCGGGGCGGTTGTTGGGCTGCGTGTAAACCGTACCCCCATCCGCCCTGCGGGCACCTTCCCCCGATGGGGGAAGGGTTGTAGCGCTCTGGGTCGATGTCGATACGTCGAGGTGGCGTTGCGCATCACTGCACGTGAAGCGCTGCCATGCGCGGCGCGCGCTCAAGATCAGCATTGCCATTGCCTTCGCGCCGTAACGACGCGATGCACACGATGCTCTGCCTCCCTTCGCCCGTGTCGCCTCCGATGAAACTGCTCAGCCACCTGTTCCGTGCCGGTCACTTCGTGATCCTGGCGTTCTTCGTGCTGTGCGCCTGCGGGCTGGTGGGCATGGCCGCGCTGGAGCTGTGGCATGGCTTCACCCCGGGCGGCGACATGGTGGTCCGCGACCGCTTCAACGTGGTGCTGGAAGCCATCGGCCTGCTCACCGTGGCCTTGGTGACGCTGGAATTGGGCCAGACCATCTTCGAAGAAGAGATCCTGCGCGACGTCAAAGTGAGCGGCCCCACGCGCGTACGTCGTTACCTGTCGCGCTTCTTCGTGGTGATCGTGATCGCGCTGGCCATCGAAACCCTGGTGTCGATCTTCGAGCTGATGCACGACGACCCCGCCAAGTTGCCGTATGCCGCCTCGGTGGGCTTCTGTGCCGGCCTGCTGCTGATTGCCTGGGGCGTGTTCGTCAAACTCAATCGCAGCGCCGAAGAGCTGGAGCCCGAAGCGATGGCCGAAACCAAGCGCGAAGACAACGAAGTGCAGGAGTAAGCACGGCGATTACAGCCACGATGCGTTCGCCAGATCGGCACGGCTGCTAGGTGTTTAGATCGGCCGCGGGTCAGTGCGGTGCTTGCCGGCGTTCCACACGTGTTTTGCGACACCGTGCGACGTGGTGTTCGTCACTCCGGGCGTTCGGTGCAACAACACGACAGCGTCGCAAGGCATCACCGTACCTCGTTGGTGTTTAAGGTCGCGTAGTTGCAGCGGTGGCCTTTGCGGGTATCAACAGTCGCATTCCCTCGCTGGATTCATCGCCGCCGCGCTGCACCGGCGTCTGCCTCGGCACGATCGGTGGGCGGCGCTCGCGCGGCGACAGCAATGTGATCGATCCCGCCTTGAGCGTGGTGATGCTGCCTGCCGCATCGCCACGGCCCACCGGGTGGCCACTACTGCGGGGCTGGTCGGCAGCAATGGCCTGCGCAACCTCGGCCACCACGCCCCAGACCTGCACGCGGTCGCCGCTGCGCACACGGGTGCCCAAGCGCAGGGTGAACTCGCTCTCGCCGGGCATCCCGATGCCGGTGTCGTAGCCCTGGTCGAGCACGAACAGCGCGTCGGACGTGGCGTCCACGCCATCGCCTTCGTCCTGCACGAACCAACCGATCGGCCTGCTGCGGGTAGCCTCGCCCACCGTCTCGATGACTTCCTGCGCAAGATCGTCCTCATCGCCGGCCAGGCTGCGGGTCACGATGCCTTCGATGCGGACTTCCTGCCCCAGCAGCGGGCTGCTGGCACCCGCGCCTTGCACGCGACCGATCAACACACGGTCCGCGTCCATCGGCACGACGGTCTGGTCACTCTCGCCCGGCAGCGGCAAGCGGCACGCACTCAACAAAGTGAGCACCAGCAAGGGTGCTCCCCAGCGCACGCGGTGGCGGTGTTGCATCACTCGACATCCTTGTGGAGACACTGCAGCGGGCCGTTGGCCGCATCGCAACGGCGCGTGGTTCGGCGCTAGGCTGCCGGCAGCGCCGGCACCGAGGTCGGCTTGCCGTCGTCGCCGAGCGCGATCATCACGAAGTGGCCGCGGGTGCACAGTTCGCGTGCCCCGCTGAGCAGATCTTCGGCGATCAACTCCACTTCCACCTTGATCGAACTGCGCCCCACCGAGACCACGCGCGCGATGGTCTCCACCATCTGCCCCTGGCGGATCGGCAACTTGAAATCGACCTGGTCCGAGCGCGCGGTCACCACGGTGCGACGCGCATAGCGCGAGGCGGCCAGGAACGCGGCCTTGTCCATCCACGCCAACGCCTGGCCACCGAACAGCGTGCCCATGTGGTTGGTGTGGTTGGGGAACACGATCTCGGCCATGCGCGCTTCGATCGGTGGAGGGGTCTGCGGGCTATCGGACATCGTGGGATCCAGAAAGAAGGTGGAACAAACGGCCCGCGCGGGCGATGCGGCCGCGGCGGCTGTGTGGCATGCACGCGTTCGACATGCCTTGCGTGTCGAAGCACAACGATAGCCTGATCCGCGCGATGTGCAGGCGACGGTGCTGCGCAATGCGGGGCATTCGTGCTGCCTGGGGTTCGTCACGGCTGCGCTGCGGCTGGCGGCTGGGAGGACGAACAGCCACACGCGCTGTGTGTCACCACATGCAAAGCCAGGGTGTCGGTGCAAAGGTGCAGCGAATGCAGCAAGGGCGTACGCGGGACAAGCACCCGTCGGCGGCTGTCGCGGCCGGGTCCGCTCCTACGAGAGCGGATTCCCCACTAGCGTCGGGTCACGCGTTGCGTGCACAAGCACGCGCCGCACCAGAGCTCGCTCAGAGGCTGGTCTTGACCGCGGTTTCCACCTGCGCCGGCGACTGGAAGCCAGGCAGGCGTGCCACCTCGCTGCCGTCGCGGTACAGCGCCAGGGTCGGCGTCTGGCGCAGGCCCAGATCGCGGAAGAATTCCTCGCCCACCACTTCCAGCTTGACCTTCAACAAGGCCACGCCGGCGGCGGCGTCGCTGGCGGAGAACTTGTCCAGCGACATGTCGAGCATCTTGCAGCCCGGGCAATTGTCCTTGTAGAAATCCACCAGCGCGCGCGGGTGCGCGGCGAGGACTTCGGTGTAGTGCTCAGGCGACGTGACGGTAATGGTCTGCATCATGGGGATCGTTCTTGCATTGGGCCAGAACCTCGTCGGTCCAGGCGGCGATGGCGTGCGCATCACGAACGCCGTGGGGCATCTGTTCGATGGTCAGGCGAGGAAACGGGCTGTCGAAGAAACGTGCGATGCGATGCACGGCTCCGCAGAAATAGTCCTCGCCCCACTGCGTCTCGCCGGTACCGAACACCGCCACCTGCGGTGGCTTGCCCAGCGTTTCGACCAGTTCGACGATGAAGCGTTTCATCTCTGTGGGCGTGCGCCCGCCGTTGTCGGTCCAGCTCCCGAGCAGGAACAGATCGTACTGCCCCGGCGCATGCGGCACCTGCGCCAGGCGCTGCAGATCGGTTTCCACCCAGGTCACCACATGCCCCGCCGCCTCGCATTGCAGCGCGACACTGCGCGCCACATCACGCGTGTTACCGCTCAACGAAGCCAGTGCGAGCAGGATGTTCATGGTGAGGCCGGGAATGGGGAATCGAGAGTCGTGAATCGAAAGAGCGGGGGTACGGTTGCTTTTACCATTCCCGATTCCCGATTCACCACTCCCGATCAATCACAGATCGTCGAAGCCGTTATCCGAGTTGGTCTTCTTGTACGAGGCATTGCGCATCTCGAAGAAGTCGGTCTTGGTCTCGGTGAAGTTGTCGGCGTAGGCCTTGATCCACGGCATTACGTTGTCGTTGGCGCCTTCGTACAACTTCTCGATACCGAGCATGCCGGCCATCTTGTTGGCGCGGTACTTCACGTAGCGGATCATTTCGTCGACGTCGATGCCGTCGATGCCGTCCAGCACTTCGGCCGTCCACACCGTTTCCAGGTCGATCGCGTGCTCGAAGGCCTTGTGCACGTAATCGGTGAGCTCATCGCCCTGCAGCGCCTGGTTCTCTCCGATGATGGCGCGGATCAATTCGCTGATGAACTTGGAGTGGGCCAGCTCGTCGCGGTTGATGAAGCTGATGATCTTGCCGGTGCCGGTCATGCGGTTCTGGCGGACCAGATTGTAGAAGTACGCAAAGCCGGAATAGAAGTTGATGCCTTCCAGGATCGAGGACTGGATCAGCGCGCGGATCAGCGTTTCGGCCGTCTTGTCGCGCATGAAGTCGTCGTAGGCGCCCATGATCGGCGCATTGCGCTTGATGATGGTCGGGTGCGTGCGCGCAATCTCGAACACGCGGTTCTGATCGGCCAGGCCGGTGATGGAGGCCAGCACGTAGCTGTAGCTCTCGTTATGGATCACTTCCTGCTGGCCGATGATCGCAGCATTGGCATGCGCGGCCGGGTCGGTGATGTATTCGGCGACGTTGTAGATGAAGCGCGTCTGCGGCGAATCCAGCGTGGCCAGCAAGCCGATGATCGAGTCATAGGCATTCTTCTCGCGCGCCGAGAGCTCGTTGTACTGGCGCGCGTCGCCCTTCATGTCCACCTCGTCGGGGATCCAGAAGTTGGTCGACAACTCCTTGTACGCCCGATAAAAGGACGGGTACGGAATGTCGTTCCAGTTGAGGATGCCGGACGTGGAGCCATTGATGATGGCAGTGGAGCGATTGGGGTGACGCGGCTCCAGGATCTTGATGCGCTCAAGCGGTGTTGCGGACATGGGTCTTTACTCGTCTTTCAGGCGTCACGCGTCCACATGGGAACGGCGACAGCAAAATCGTGCTGGAGAAAAGCCCCCCTGAGTCAGGGGGGCGCGCCGAAGGCGCAGGGGTGTGGATGCTAATGAGCCGGGGCCCGCGGTTCGCAGGGCGAACCGTGGGGAGCTAAGCGCGAATGCGCTTAGCTCGAACACCACTCACATTCACTGATATCGATATCGTTGGAACGCACGTAGTACGTGGTCTTCAAGCCTTCACGCCAAGCGGTCATGTGCAGATCCAGCAACGTGCTCGCACGGATGGTGCTGGGCACATAGAAGTTGAAGCTGATCGACTGGTCGATGTGGCGCTGGCGACGCGCGTTCTGGCGCACGCTGGCGAACTGGTCGACCTTGTAGGCGCCCTTTTCGTAGTACGGCCAGGTGTCCAGCGACAGGCCGGGCGCGGCCACGGGGCGACGGAAGTCCTTCTTTTCTTCGTAGTAGAACGCGCTGTAGATCGGGTCGATCGACGCGGTGGAACCTGCGATCTGCGCGGTGCTCATGTTCGGCGCCACGGCCAGCATCCAGGCGTTACGCACGCCGTTGACCGCCACCTGCGCGGACAGCTCCAGCCACTGCGGGCTGTTGTAATCGCGCGCACGGAAGTACTCGCCGGTGTGCCAGTCGCTGCCGCGGAACACGCTGTAGGTGCCCTTTTCCTTGGCCAACTCCATGCTCGCCTGGACGGTCAGGTAGTTGATGCGCTCGTACAGCTCGTCGCTGTAGTCCTCGGCTTCCTTGGCATTCCAGTGGATCGCCTTCTGCGCGAGCAGGTGATGCCAGCCGAAGGTGCCCAGGCCGATGGCGCGGTACTTCTGGTTGGTGATGGTGGCCTGCGGCACCGGCAACTGGTTCAGATCGATCACGTTGTCGAGCATGCGCACCTGGATCGGGATCAACCGCTCCAGCACGTCGGCACCCAGCAGATCGGCCTGGTCGGCCTGCACGGTGATCGCGCGGCCCAGGTTGATCGAGGACAGGTTGCACACGACGAAGTCGCCGGCCTTCTTGGTGGTGACGATCTGATTGCCGCTGATGATTTCCTGCATCATCCGCGTGGGGCTCATGTTCTGCAGGATCTCGGTGCACAGGTTGGACGAATAGACCATGCCCTCGTGCTTGTTCGGATTCTTGCGATTGACTTCATCGCGGTAGAACATGAACGGGTTGCCGGTTTCCAGCTGGCTGACCATGATCCGCTTGAAGATCTCGATCGCCTTGACGGTCTTGCGGGTGATGCGCTCGTCGGCAACCACTTCCTCGTACTTCTTGCGGAAGCTGCTGTTGGCGTCGCCCTTCTTCTCGTCATAGAAGTCCTGCAGGTACCAGCCCTTGATGCGCTTGACTTCATGCGGATCGAACAGGTACCAGTCGCCGCGGCGCTCGACCGCTTCCATGAACAGGTCCGGGATGCACACCGAGGTGAACACGTCGTGCGCGCGCAGACGCTGGTCGCCGTTGTTCAGGCGCAGATCCAGGAACGATTCGATGTCGCGGTGGAAAATGTCCAGGTAGACCGCGATGGCGCCCTTGCGCTGGCCCAGCTGATCCACCGACACGGCGGTGTTGTTGAGCTGCTTGATCCACGGCACCACGCCGCCGGACGAGTTGGACACACCGCGGATCGCCGAGCCCGACGAACGCACATAGCCCAGGTACGCGCCCACGCCGCCGCCGTGCTTGGACACGCGCGCCACGTCGGTGTTGGAGTCGTAGATGCCCTGCAGGCTGTCGTCGACGGTGTCGATGAAGCAGCTCGACAGCTGCCCGCCGACCTTGCCGGCATTGGCCAGCGTCGGGGTTGCCACGGTCATGTACAGGTTGGACAGCGCCCAGTAGGCCTCGCCCACCAGCTGCATGCGGCGCTCGCGCGGCTTCTCGTCCTGCATCAGGTACAGGGCGATGGTCAGCCAGCGCTCCTGCGGCAGCTCGAACACGCCGCGCGAGTTGTCGGTGGCCAGGTAACGGGTGGCCAGCAGGTACAGGCCGTTGTAGGCGAACAGCGTGTCGCGCTCGGGCGCAATCATCTTGCCCGCCTCGATGAGCTCTTCCTTGGAATAGCTCTTGAGGATGTCGTTGGAATAGACGTTACGGTCGGCCAGGCTTTCCTGCAGGCCCACGAACGAGCCGTACTTCTGGCCGGCGTCGTAGAAGCGGTTGCGGCTGGCGCGCTTGTACAGGCGGCGCAGGTACAGACGCGCAGCGAAGTGCTCCCACTCCGGGGTGGTCAGATCGACGCGGGCCTCGGCCTCGCGGATCAGGTGGTCGACCAGGTCGTCGGCGTTGACACTGTCCTTGCGCTCGACGAAGCCGAACACCGAGCGCTTGTAGTCGCCCACGTCCAGCTGCGGGAATTCGGCATGGATCTGGTCGATGGCGCGCTCCAGGCGCGCCGGCTCGAACGGGATCTTGCGGTTGCCGGCTTCCTTGGTGATCCAGGTGGAAACGGTTTGTTCTTCGATGGTCTGTGCGTGCATTGCAATGGCTTGGCGGGGGGGCGGCACGACGTCCGACGGGTCACTCAACTCCGGGTGTGCGGGGCTGGGCACGGTCACACTGGCGGGAGCGCTGGTGGGTGCAAGGGTACCGGCGGCGATCGCGGCAAGGGTGTCGTTGGTGGTCATGCGTCCTCCATGCGTAGGCACACGGACCCGCCTGGGGACGGGGTGCGGCCGGATCCGGATTCCCTGGACAGCGATGGCGGTGCAAGGCGCGCAGCACGCAAGACTTGTGGTCCGCGGCTACATCGCCCTCACCCGCCATCTCCTCACCGGAGATTCCACGGCCGCCACCGCGCGGTGTGCTGTCGCGTGGTGGTCGGTGGCGAAACAACCGCAGCGCACCGGCCCCACGCAGTTCGCTCCACGGCACTGCCCTGGATGACTGAATGAAACCGATTGCGGCTGCGGCGAGGAGGCTCATCAATCGCAGGATGCCCGCTGATTGTGCTCTTTCAGGTCCGGCCGCTTGGGGCGGCCAACCACCGACTCCCCCAAGATAGTGGGGTGCTCCCGAGGGGTCAACACATAATGTGGGAAAAACCCGCAAACCCTTGTGGCGCAAAGCGTCGTCTGACGAACGGTCGTTTCGGCGCGCCCAACTGCCCAATCCGAGTGCGCAGTCAAGGCCTGGAGCGGCGTTTTTGCCGACTGGTTGGGTTCGGTTAGGTCAGCTGCGGCACAGGCCGATGCTGAAGCTGGTCACAGTTGGGTGCGGCTGTGTCAGGCGTCACCGCAGGCTTGGCGCGACTGCTCTGGCCCCGGCAGCCACTGCTGCATCCATGGTGGGAAGCGGACTTCTCCCGGGCGTTGCGGTCGAGGGCGCGGTGCCCTCGCCGCTCGCGGGACACGCCGTGAACCCCTCCCTGGGGGCTCGGTGGCGGCATCCATGCCGCCACACGGTCCCGCAAGCGGCGAGGACACCGCACCAGAGGGTTGGTCGGTCGCTTCTTTTATGAAAGCCATGCACACCTACGTTCTCGACTGGTCCTTGCCCGCCCACCGCCGCGGGACCTTACGCGGCATGGATGCCGCGTAAGCGCTTACAAGGACGTACTTGCAGCGTGTCCCGCGATGGTGGGCGGGCAAGGGCTCTGCAGCCAAGCCACAGAAGGAGCGGCGCCGGTCCGTCAGCAGCACCCATCCGACAGCCACGAAGGCGCTCCGTAGCCGCTCTTAAGCGGAGCGCGGCCCGTGGCGGGATCAGATCTCGGTCGGGCCGATGTGATGGCGCTTGCGGTAGCGGATCGACGACCACACCGAGGCGGCGATGAAGGCCACGCCGATCAGGCCGGTCAGCACTTCCGGCACGTGGTAGACGGTACCCACCAGCATGATGATCGCCAGCACGCCGATGGCGTAATGCGCGCCGTGCTCCAGGAACACGAACTCGTCCAGGGTGCCCTTGTGCACCAGGTAGACGGTCATCGAGCGCACGAACATCGCGCCGATCGCCAGGCCCAGCATGATGATCACCACGTCGCGGGTGATGGCGAAGGCGCCGATCACGCCGTCGAACGAGAACGAGGCGTCCAGCACTTCCAGGTACAGGAAGGCGGCAATGCCCGAGCGCTTGGCCGGGCCCATGCTGCCGTCTTCGCTCTCTTCGGCCTCGAACAAGGCATCCACGCTACCCACCAGCAGATACAGCAGGATGCCGCCCAGCCCGGCGAACAGCACGCTCTGGAACACCGCATCGGGCAGGAACAGCTTGGTGCCCAGCAGCACCGACACCGCCACGATCACCGACATTGCATCGGCCTTGCCCAGCTTGCCGACCAGCCGCTCCACCGGCCCGAGCCAGTGCAGCTTGCGGTCCTGGTCGAACAGGAAGTTCAAAAACACCAGCAGCAGGAACATGCCACCGAAGGCGGCGATGGACGGGTAGTGGTCGGTCAGCACCTGGCTGTAGCGGTCCGGCTCCTTCAGCGCCATCTGCATCACCGGCACCAGGCCCATGCCGGTGGCCACCGACACGATCACGATCGGGAACACCAGGCGCATGCCGAACACGGCGATCAGGATGCCCACGGTGAGGAACAGCTTCCGCCAGAACTCGTTCATGTGCTTGAGCACACCGGCGTTGACCACCGCGTTGTCGAACGACAGCGACACCTCCAGCACGCTCAGCACCAGGCACAGCCATAACGCCTGCCAGATGCCCATCGACGAGGTGTGACCCCACCAGGCGGCCAGGCCCAGGCAGATCGCAGTGACCAAAAACGACATTCTGAAATCGCGAAACATTGACACTCCCAGGCGGGCCGAGACGACAGCCGGACGGCGACACCAGGGCAAGGCCTGGCCGGTCCGGCATGCGGTGGAGGATGGGGGACCGCGGCGTGACGGGGAGTCAGGCCGGGCGTGGCTCGCCCATTATAGGGAGTGTCACCGCCATCAGGGTCGGGTCGTCCGGATCCGGGCGCACGCCGAAGCCCAGGCTCTGGCACATCGCCAGCATGGTGCGGTTCTCGCGCAGCACCTGGCCTTCGATCAGTTTCAGGCCCAGCCAGCGCGCGTACTCGATCATGATGCGCATCAGCTGCCAGCCGATGCCGTGGCCCTTGAGGTCGGAGCGGATCAGGATGCCGTATTCGCCGCGCGCGTAATCGGCGTCAGCATGCAGGCGCACCGCGCCGAGCATGTCGCCGGTCTTGGGGTCGATGGCCACCAACGCGATGGAGCGTGCGTAGTCGAGCTGGGTCAGCCGCGCGATGAATTCGTGGCTGAAATGCTTGACCGACTGGAAGAAGCGCAGCCGCAGGTCTTCGACGGTGACCCGGGCGAAGAACGCGCGGAACAGGGCGTCGTCCTCGGGCCGCACCGGGCGCACCAGCGCGTGCGCGCCATCGCCCAGCGCGATGCGGCGCTCCCATTCCTTGGGGTACGGGAAGATCGCAAACCGCGGATGGCCACGGCCCTTGTGCAGCTTGCGCACCGGCGCCACCGCCACGCGCGCATCCAGCGCAATCACGCCCTCGCGGTCGGCCAGCAGCGGGTTGATGTCCAGCGCGGTGATTTCGGGGATGTCGGCGGCCAGCTGCGCCAGCTTGACCAGCACCAGCGCCACCGCGCGCTCGTCGGCGGCCGGCACATCGCGATAGGCCTTGAGGATGCGCGAAACGCGGGTGCGGCCAATCAGTTCGTGGGCCAGGCGCAGGTCCAGCGGCGGCAGCGCCAGCTCGCGGTCGTTGATCACCTCCACCGCGGTGCCGCCACGGCCGAACACGATGGCCGGGCCGAACACCGGGTCATCGGCAATGCCGGCGATCAGCTCGCGCGCCTTGGGCCGCAGCACGGTGGGCTGCACGATCACGCCCTCGATCAGCGCATTGGGGTGCGCGGCGCGGGCACGCGCCAGGATGCCGGCCGCCGCCTCCCGCACCGCCGCCACGCTGGACAGATTCAGGCGCACGCCGTCCACGTCCGACTTGTGTGCGATCTCGCTGGAAAGCACCTTCAAAGTGACTGTGCGCCCCATTGCCAGCAACGGGTCGGCCAGCAGCGCGGCCTCGTTGGCGGTGGCGGCCACCTGCACCGGCACGATCGGGATGCCGTAGGCGGCCAGCAGGCGGTTGGTTGCGACCGGATCCAGCCAGCGCCGGCCGGCGGCCAGCGCTTCGTTGACCACCGCTCGGCCGATGCCGGCATCGACCACGAAATCTTCCGGCAGGCTGGGCGGGGTCTCCATCAAGGCGGCCTGCGCCTCGCGGTAGCGCACCAGGTGGGTGAAGCCGCGCACCGCGTCCGACTCGGTGGCGTAGGTGGGCACGCGTGCAGCGTTGAGCGCGGCGATCGCCGCGTCGTCCTGGCCCAGCCACACCGCAAACACCGGTTTCTCGCGCTGGTAGCGGCTGCGCTGCTCCAGCGCGCGTGTCAGTGCCTTGGCCGCATCGGCCGAGGAGGTGAAGGCGGTGGGCACGTTGACCACCAGCAGCGCGTCGTTCTCCGGATCGTCCAGCAACGCTTCGATCGCGGCCGCATAGCGCTCGCCATCGGCGTCGACAATGATGTCCACCGGATTGCTGCGCGACCAGCCTTCAGGAAGCGATTGATCCAGCCGCTCCAGCGTCTTGGCCGACAACTCGGCCAGGGTGCCGCCGCGCAGCAACAGCTGGTCCATTGCCAACTGCCCCACCCCGCCGCCATTGCTCAAGATCGCCAGCCGACGGCCCGGAAAACTACCCAGGCGGCCCAGCGTTTCGGCCGCGGCGAACAGTTCGTCCAGCGCCCCCACCCGCAACAGCCCGGCCCGCGCGAAGGCCGCGCCATACACCGCATCCGAGCCGGCCAGCGCCTGCGCGTGGGTGTCGGCATTGGGATCAATGCGGAACTGCCGCCCGGACTTGACCACCACCACCGGCTTGGCGCGCGCGGCGGCACGCGCCGCCGACATGAACTTGCGCGCATCGCCGATGCGTTCGACATACAGCAGGATCGCGCGGGTGCGGTAGTCGGTGGCGAAGTAATCCAGCAGATCGCCGAAATCCACGTCCAGCGTGTCGCCCAGCGAGACCACCGCCGAAAACCCGACCGAGCGCGCCACGCCCCACTCCACCAGCGCTGCGGCAATGGCGCTGGATTCGGAGATCAGCGCCAGGTCGCCGGCCTGCGGGCAATGCGCGGCGATGCTGGCATTGAGCCGCGCATGCGGGGCGATCACGCCTAAACAGTGCGGGCCGAGAATGCGCATGCCCTTGGCCCGCGCCGCCGCTTCCACGCGTGCGGCCGGCGAGCCGGCACCACTGCCCAGGCCGGCAGTGAGAATGATCGCCGCTGCCACACCACGCCGCGCGGCGATGGAGACGATGCGCGGCACGATGCGCGCCGGCGCGGTGATCACCACCAGGTCCGGCACCCAGGGCAGGTCGGTCAACCGCGCCACCGTGCGCACGCCGTCGATTTCGGTATAGCGCGGGCTGACCCAGCCGATCTGCCCGGGAAACCCGGCCGCGCGCAGGTTGCGCACCACCGCGCGCCCGGCCGAGCGATCGCGCGGACTGCCGCCCACCACCGCGACGGTGGTGGGGCGGAACACCTGTTGCAGGTGATACGTACTCATCGTGCAGAAGATGCAGAAACCATCGCGCTACGGTACACGCAGTGGCGTGCGAGGGCACCGTTGCGGCCCGTGTGTGACCGTGCGTTGCTGTGGAGTGCGATGGAGTTGCTCCACTGCGTCATGGTCGTCGGACCTCTTGGCTGCAACGCATCGGACGCGGCAACGGCCTGCCCGTGCGCACGCAGCCGTGGCGGTGCGGGCAGCGCCGTTACTTCACAAATGTCGAGGTGCCCTGCCGGCAACGCGTCGCGCCGTAGGCCATCGTGTAACTTTCGTCGAAGCAGCGCAGCAGGCCATCCACCACTTCCAGATTGGGTGGCGAACGCGCCTTTCCTTTATCTCAGGACGGCCGGGCACGGCCCGCAAGATCATGGGCCTTCCTGCCCGTGTCCACGTCCCTGCCCGGCCTTGCAGCGAACCTTACAACAAGGTTCCGCTGAGAATCGCCGCGGCAATGCTGAAATAGATCACCAACCCGGTGACATCCACCAAGGTGGCCACGAACGGCGCCGAGGCACTGGCTGGATCGAAGCCGAAGCGTTGCAACACGAACGGCAGCATCGAGCCGGACAAGGAGCCGAAGGTGACGATGCCCACCAGTGCCGCGCCGATGGTGAGCGCCACCATCTGCCAGTGCGGGCCGTAGTCGTACAGGCCGGCGTTCTGCCAGATGGCGATGCGCACGATCGCCAGCACGCCCAGAATGGCGCCCAGCGTGAGCCCGGTGGGCAACTCGCGCAGCGCCACCTTCCACCAGTCGCGCAGGCGGATTTCGCGCAATGCCAGCGAGCGGATCAGCAGCGAGGTGGCCTGCGAGCCGGAGTTGCCGCCCGAGCTCATGATCAACGGAATGAACAAGGTCAGCACCACCGCCTTGGACAGCTCGTCCTCGAAATGCTGCATGGCGCTGGCGGTGAGCATTTCGCCCAGAAACAACACGCTCAGCCAGCCGGCGCGCTTCTTGATCATCTGCCCGAAGCCAATCTGCATGTACGGCTTGTCCAGCGCTTCCATGCCGCCGAACTTGTGCACGTCTTCGGTGGATTCGGCGATCAACGCATCCAGCACATCGTCGACGGTGACGATGCCCAGCACGTGGCCGCAGGCATCCACCACCGGGATCGCCAGCAGGTCATGGCGGCGGATCAGCCGCGCCACTTCTTCCTGATCCAGGGCCGGGTCCACGGTAACCGGCGGATTGACCTGTGCCACCTCCAGGATCGGTGCCTCGGCCGCGCCGGTGATCAACCGGCGCATGGTCACCACCTGCTGCAGCACACGCGTGTGTGGATCCAGCAGATAGATCGCATACACGGTCTCGCGGCTGCGCTCCACATCGCGGATGTGCTGCAAGGTGCGCCCCACCGTCCAGTCCGACGGCACCGCCACGAACTCGGTGGTCATCAGCGCACCGGCGGTGTTGGGCGGGTAGCGCATCAAGGCCTGGATCGACAGCCGCGCTTCGGCGCTGAGCCGCCACAACAGCGGCTCGCGTTGATCGGCGTCCAGGCCGTGGAAGATGTCGGTGGCGCGGTCGTCGGCCATCTGCCCGAGCAGCACGGCGGCATGCTCGGCCGGCAGCTGTGCAACCAGCGCACTGGCATCGCGCAGCTCGGGTTGTTCGAGCAGCTTCACCGCACGCGGCTGCGGCAACACCGCCAGCAGATGCGCGGCGGCGTCACGGTCGAGGGTGTTGAGATATTCCACCGCATCGGCCGTGTTGAGCTCGGCCAGGGGTGCGGTCAATGCATCGACGCCTTGGGCAAGGCGCAGGGTTTCGTTGTACATGGGGGTTCGCCTGGTGACGACCGTCGTCGATGACAGCCGGCGAACCTGAAGCCTCAGGCGCTCGTCAGCTGGGTCATCGACCCGGGTCTAGGGTGACTGTCGCTGGACATGAGAGTGAGCTCCGTAAGTGCGGCCGAGCGGATGCCCCGGTCGGTGCGCGGCGCAGTCTGCGCGCATGTGTCCGCCTGGTCAATGCCTCGCGTGCGGCGCGCTTAAGTGCGCGTTTGGCAGGGCAATCGCGTGCTGCATGCGGCCGGCGTTGTCACGCGTCGCGACGCTTGGCAGCGGCGTTTCGCCTGCAACAAAATTGCGACACGCACAGATCCTGCTACGGCGCGCACGCAGGCACGGGGCAGGCGCAGCGTTGCCATCGGTTGCCGTTGCATCCTGCACGTAGATGCGCATGCGCCGATCAGCCGCAGTGAACCGGCTGTCGCAAACCTGTGCTGTATGGCACGGCAATCGGTACAGTTCGCTTCCCGGCATCGCCGTTCCCGCACAGCGTTTGCGGGAGCCGCACCGGCCATCGCATACACGCCACTTCGCTGCTTTGCCAGGAACCTTTCATGCCGTCTTTCAAGTCGTTTTTGTTACACCGCGTCAGCCCCGTGTACCTATGCGTTGCCGCTGGCTGGGGCACGGCGGCGATGGCGCAGACCGTGTTGCCCGACGCCACGCCAGTGCACGCGCATGAAACCACCCAGCATGACGGGCACGAGTGGGGTTACACCGGCCCGGAAGGCGCCGAGCACTGGGCCGAACTGGCCAAGGAAAATGCGCTGTGCGGCAATGGGCAGCAGAACAGCCCCATCGATCTGAAGGACGCGATCGACGCCACGCTGGGCAAGCTGCAACTGGACTACAGCGCAGTGCCGCTGGTGGTGCGCAACACCGGCCACTCCATCCAGCTGGATCTGCACGCCGGCGGCACGATGCGGGTCGGCGGCAAGCAATACGATGCTCTGCAGCTGCATTTCCATCATCCCAGCGAGCACCTGTTGAATGGCCGGCGCTTCCCGATGGAGGCGCACATCGTGCACCAGGGCCCGGATGGAACGCTCGGCGTGCTGGCGATCTTCTTCGAGACCGGCAAGGCCAATCCGGCCTTCCAGCGCGTGCTCGACGCCATGCCGAACGACAAGAACCAGACCCGGCAGGTGGCCGATGCGGTCGTGCGCGCCAGCGATTTTCTGCCGCCCGCCACTCAGCGCAGCTTCTACCGCTACGAAGGCTCGCTGACCACCCCGCCCTGCAGCGAAACGGTGGACTGGGTGGTCTTGAGTCAGCCGGTGCAGGTGTCCAGGGAACAGATCAATGCGTTCGAGCGCGTGTACCCGTTCAACGCACGACCGCTGCAGCCGCTGGATCGTCGCTTCCTGCTCAAGAGCCACTGAGCCTGGCGCGAGCGCGTTGCCTCCATCGCAGCGCGCTGAGCACTGTGTTTGCTCCTAGCTCCGCGTCTGCTCGCTAAACCGACAGCCGACATCCGTTGTGCGTTGGCTGTCGGGTTGGCTGCCTGCCTTGCGTGGCATAGCGGAGATCAGCGCGTTGCACGCGTGCGGATCGCGCGCGGCGGCTTGCGTCGTCGTGCCGGGGTTTGGGGGACGGGCACACTCCGCTTCCACCGCACGTAACAAGAGCACTCGGCCGCCATTGTCTGAGGGCGAGGGTCGAGGCTCATGCGTGACGGCCGCCGCCAGCGGCCCCGGCACAGGCATGCAAGCCGGCTGCCTGCCTTGCGCGGCATAATGCGCACCTCAACGGAGAGTGCAACATGCATAGCGGCGGCCTCGAACTGGCCTTGGTCCTGATGCTGGCGGCGATCGTGGCCGTGCCGGTGTTCAAGCGCTTCGGCCTGGGGGCGGTGTTGGCCTACCTGGTCGCCGGTGTGGTGCTCGGGCCCGATGGCGTGGGCGTGGTGCAGGATGCCGAACGCATCAGCGGCGCGGCCGAGATCGGTGTGGTGATGCTGCTGTTCGTGATCGGGCTGGAGCTGTCGCCGGCGCGGCTGAAGGTGATGCGCCACTCGGTGTTCGGTGCCGGCACCACCCAGGTGGTGATGACCGCGCTGATCCTGGGCGGCCTGCTGATGGCCGGGCAACTGGGCTGGAAAACCTCGCTCATCGTCGGCGTGGCGCTGGCGCTGTCGTCCACCGCGGTGGGGCTGCAGCTGCTGGCCGAACGCAAGGCGCTGGGCAGCGATTACGGACGACTGGCCTTCGCCATCCTGCTGTTCCAGGATCTGATCGCCATCCCGCTGCTGGCCGCCATTCCGCTGCTGGGCGGCAGCAAAAATGCCACGCTGGACTGGCAGGACGTGGCCAAGGCGCTGGTGGCGTTGACGCTGGTCATCCTGTGCGGCCGCTTCGTGCTGCGGCATCTGTTCAATGTGGTGGCGCGCACGCGCATGCCCGAGGTGTTCACCGCCAGCGCCTTGCTGGTGGTGCTGGGCACTGCCTGGATCATGCAGGAGGCCGGCCTGAGCGCTAGCCTGGGCGCCTTCATCGCCGGCGTGCTGCTGGCCGATTCGGAATTCCGCCACGAGCTCGAATCGCAGATCGAGCCATTCGAAGGCTTGCTGCTGGGGCTGTTCTTCATCTCGGTAGGCATGGGCATCGATCTGGACCGGGTGGTGTCCGAACCGGGGTTGATCGCCGCCGGCGTGGGCATCTTGCTGCTGGTCAAGTTCGCGCTGCTGGTGGGGATCGGCACGGTGGCGAAGCTGCCGCTGCGCAGCAGCCTGATGCTGGGCGGTGTGTTGTGGCTGGGCGGCGAATTCGCATTTGTAGTCTTCAACGAGGCTGATCGCGTGGGTCTGCTGGACGCCGCCAACCACGACCGCCTGGTCGCCATCGTGGGTGTGTCGATGGCGCTGACGCCGCTGTTGCTGCTCGGCATCCAGCGCGTGCTCAATGGCCCGCTACGCATCAAGGTGCCCAAATCCGAGCGCCCCTACGACACCATCGACACGCAGACGCCCAAGGTGCTGATCGCCGGCATGGGCCGCTTCGGCCAGGTGATCGCACGCCTGCTCACCGCGCGGCACGTGCCGTTCGTGGCGCTGGAACACAACCCGGACACGGTGGAGGATCTACGCCGCTTCGGCAGCCAGCTGTACTACGGCGACCCGACCCGCCCGGAGCTGCTGCGCGCCGCCGGTGCCGAGCGCATCAGGGTCTTTGTGATCGCGGTGGACGACCCGGACACCAACATCAAGACGGTGCGGCTGATCCGCCGCCTTTACCCGAACGCCACGGTGCTGGCGCGTGCGCGCAACCGCCAGCACGCCTGGAAACTGATGGACCTGGGTGCCGAGCCGTTCCGTGAAGTGTTCGCCTCCAGCCTGGAGCTGGGCGGGCGCGTATTGACCTCGTTGGGGCTTGGCGAGGCCGACGCGCAGGAGCACGTCACACGCTTCCGCCACCACGACGAAGACCTGCTGCGCCGGCAGCATCTGGTCTACGACGACGAAGCCAAGGTGATCCAGACCTCGCGCGATGCACGCGAAGACCTGATGCATCTGTTCGAAGCCGACGTCAAGGCCGAAGTGGATCCGGAGCCTGCACCGGTCACGCCCGAGCGATAAGACACGCAAGGGCGCATGCGATCACGCGCGCTTGGTCGCAGTTGAGAGAAGCCCGTAGGAGCGCGCTTGCGCGCGATGAGGCTTTACCGGGGTCTATCGGTATAGACGTGTGAAAAACCGATGCTCCTGTTCCAGAGCAACATTCGAAAACAACCTCAATTCGCCATGGGTTCGCATCTCCCATGCACCCCAGCCGCACACACGTAGGAGCGCGCTCGCGCGCGATGCGGCGTTACCGGATATCTGTCGGTCCATACGCACGAAAGATGATCCCTCTGTTCCAGAGCACCTTCAAAGAAAACATCAAAGCCTCAGCGGTCCCACAACGCCTGTTGATAGTCACATCAACGTAGGAGCGCGCTTGCGCGCGATGGGGCGTTCCCGATAAAGCCTCATCGCGCGCAAGCGCGCTCCTACGCAATCTTCTCCCGTCTCTACGAAGCGCTCTTCTTGACGGCTTTGGTTGCCGGCTTCGTCGCCTTTTTGGTGGCGCGCTTGGTGACCGCCTTGGTGGTCGCCTTACTCGGCGACGCCGCCGCTGCAGATTTCCCGGCCGCCGCAGCGCTGCGCTTGGCAGGCGCCTTGGCGACTTTTTTCGCAGCCTTTTTGACCGCCTTCTTGGCGCTCTTCTTCGCCGGTGCCGCAGCACCCGCACGTGCCTCAGGCGGGCGCCGCGGCGGCGGTTTGCGGCCCGGCGTGAGCGCACGCCAGGCGTGCCCGCCGTTCATCGCCAGCAACGCATCGGCCGCCGACGGGCCGGCACTGCCAGCCGCGTAATTGGGAAAGTCACTGGGCGGTTGTTTCCACGCATCCAGGATCGGCTGCACGATGCGCCACGCGCCTTCCACCATCGCTGCATCCTGGAACAGACCGGCCTCGCCATTCATGCAGTCCTGCAGCAAGCGCTCGTAGCCAACGGTGTATTCCTTCGGGAACCAGTCGCGGTAGCGGAAGTCCATCCGCACCGGCGCCAACGCCACTTGCGCGCCCGGGCGCTTGACGTCGAACTGCAGCGAGATGCCTTCGTCGGGCTGGATATGCAGCACCAGCCAGTCGGGGCCGTAGCCGCCCACTTCGGTGCTACGAAATGGCGCCAGCGGTGCGGGCTTGAAGCGGATCGCAATCTCGGTGGTGCGTTCGCGCAGGCGCTTGCCGGTGCGCAGATAGAACGGCACGCCGGCCCAGCGCCAGGTGTCGACCTGCAACTTCATCGCCACGAAGGTTTCGGTTTCCGACTCGTCCGGTACCGTGTCTTCCTCGCGGTATCCCGGCACGGCGCTGCGATTGACCGCACCGGACGCGTACTGCCCACGCACCACGTCTTCGGGTTTGATCGGGCGCACCGCTTCGATCACTTCGGCGCGGCGGCGATGCATCGCCTCGGTGGTGAACGCGGCCGGCGGCTCCATCGCAATCATCGCCAGCAGCTGGAACAGATGGTTGGGCACCATGTCGCGCAGGCAGCCGGTGGGATCGTAGAAACGCCCGCGCCCTTCCACACCGATGGTTTCGGCGGCAGTGATCTGCACATGGTCGATCCGGTCGCGGTTCCACACCGGCTCGAACAGGCCATTGGCAAAGCGGAACGCCAGGATGTTCTGCACGGTTTCCTTGCCCAGGAAATGGTCGATGCGGAACACCTGGTCTTCGTGCAGCACGCGCGCAACTGTGGCATTGAGATGCTTTGCGCTGGGCAGGTCGTGGCCGAACGGTTTTTCCACGATCACCCGGCGCCAGCCAGCGCCCTCGTGCTGCTTGACCAGCCCGGCCTCACCCAGATTCAGCAACACCGGCTCGAAAAAGCGCGCGGCGGTGGCCAGATAGAACAGCACATTGCCGCGGGTGCCATAGCGCTTGTGCAGTTTTTCCAGCACGCCGTCCAGCGCCTGGTAGGCACGCAGGTCGGTGAAGTCGCCGCGCACGTAATGCATGCGCTCGCGCAACCAGTCCCAGGTATCGGTATCGAATCCATCGGCCTGGAACTCGGCATCGCGGCTGCTCAGCAGCTCGGTCATCGCCTTGCCCATGTTGGTGCGCCAGGCACGCTCGGTGATGTCGCCATGGTCCATGCCGACAATGGCGAATTCATCGCCAAGTGCACCGGCGCGGCGCAGGTTGTATAGCGCCGGCATCACCAGGCGCCGGGTCAGGTCACCGCGCGCACCGAACACCACGATGATGCACGGCGGGGTGGTCACTTGCTCACTCATGGATGCGTCTCCTTCTCGCCCATGCGTCCATGCAGGCGCAATGCCGCATTGACCAGGGCCACGTGGGAATACCCTTGCGGGAAGTTGCCAAGCATGCGTTTTCCGCGCGGGTCGTACTCTTCGGCGAGCAGGCCCACGTCGTTGCACAGCCCGAGCAGGCGCTCGAGCAATGCGCGCGCCTGCTCGGTGCGGCCGAGCAAGGCGTAGTTTTCCACCAGCCAGAAACTGCAGGCGATGAAGGTGCCCTCGCCGGCCGGCAGGCCATCGGCACTGTCGTCGGCGCGATAGCGTTCGACCAGGCCATCGATGGTGAGATCGCGCGCGATGGCGTCGGCGGTGGCGGCAATGCGCGGATCATCCGGCGGCAGGAAGCCGACGATGGGAATCAGTAATAACGAGGCATCCAGCCGATCCGAGCCGTAGCTCTGCACGAAATATCCATCCGGGTGCACGCCTTTTTCCAGTACCTCGGTGCGGATCTGCTCGGCGATGCGGCCCCAATGCGCGCGTTTTTCGGCGCTGGCATTGGTGATGCCGTCGCGGCAGCCGCAATCGAAGGCCAGCCATGCCATGACCTTGGAATGCACGAAGTGGCGGCGCTCGTCGCGCACTTCCCAGATGCCTTCGTCGGGCGTGCGCCACAGGTCTTCGAGCATTTCCAAGAAATGCTCCAGCAGCGAGGCCGAAGAACCGTCGTCATCGGCCGGCGGCGGGACGCCTTTTTCGCGCGCGTAGTGAAACGCGCCGATCAATTCGCCGTAGACGTCGAGCTGAAACTGGTCCACCGCGCCGTTGCCAATCCGCACCGGCGCCGAGCCTTCGTAGCCAGGCAACCAATGCGCTTCCCACTCCTGCAAGCGACGCTCGCCGGCGATGCCGTATAGCGCCTGCAGCTGATCCGGCGAACCGGCGATGGCCCGTTGCACCCAGTCGCGAAATGCCGAGGCTTCATCGCGGTAGCCGGCCTGCAACAACGCGATCAGGGTGAACACCGAATCGCGCAGCCAGCAATAGCGGTAATCCCAGTTACGCGTGCCGCCCAGGTGTTCGGGCAGCGAGGCGGTGGGCGCGGCGACAATGCCGCCGGTGGGCAGATAACTCAGCCCCTTCAGCACCACCAGCGATCGCTTCACCTGCTGCGTCCACGGCCCCACATCGGTGCACCGCCGCGCCCAGCCGTGCCAGAACGCGGTGGTGCGCTGCAGGGCTTCATCCGGGTCGATGGCCGGCGGCACGGTCTGGTGCGACAGGCCGTGACTGAGCAGAAACCAGGTGCTTTCGCCCTCGCGCAGGGTGAAGTCGGTTTCGGTGCCCAGGTCCTTGCCTTGCAGCGTCTGCGGCGTGCGCAGGGCCAGCTGATCCGGACCGGCAATGGCGCGAATGCCGCCATCGATGCTGGTCACCCACGGCACCGTGCGGCCGTAATTGAAGCGGAAAGTCAGGCGCATGTGCATGGGCACTTCGCCCTGCACGCAGCGCACCATGCGCACCAGATGCTGATGCACCTCACCATCGTCGCTGGCCACCATGAAGTCGACCAGTTCCACCGTGCCGGTGTCGGTGATGAGCCGGGTGCGCAGCACCAGGCTGTCGTCTTCGTAGGCGCGCTCGCTGCGGAAATCGGCAGCTGGCGCCAGCGCCCATTGGCCGTGTTCCGGCGTGCCCAGCAGGGAGGCGAAGACTGCATCGGAATCGAAGCGTGGCAGGCACAGCCAGTCGATGGTGCCGCAGTGGTCGACCAGGGCCGCGCTGTGGCAATTGCCCAGCATGGCGTGGTCCTCGATACGGACGCTCATCGGGTGGGCGCTTCCTTCGTGCGAGTCAAACCCCAGTGTTGCACGCGAGGTGTCGGGATCGGGTTACGAATGCGCCGGCAAACGCAGCAGTGGTGGCACCGTGTGTTCCAGCCGGCGGATCAGTTCCGGCTGCATGTAGGTGTAGTCGTCGGGAATCTGCAGGCAGGCCACACGGCAGTGCCGCAGGTGCGCAGCGAAGCGCCGGCGCAACAGCTGCAGATGGCGGCGCTCCATCACCAGCACCAAGTCGCTGTCGTGCAGCAGCTCGGGCGTGACCGGTTGTTCGGCATCGGGCGCCAGCCCGGCCGATTGCGTGAGCACATTCGGCCACTGCGCGAAGACGTGCTCGGCGGTAGGGCTGCGCAGCCGGTTGCGGCTGCACACGAACAGCACCCGCAACGGCGCAAAGGCGCGCTGGCTCAGCGGCCTTCGCGCAGAAAGCGCGCCATCGACGACACCCCCGGCAACGCCGGTTCGAACTGGCCCGCCACGTCGATGAAGCCGCGCATGATCGCAATCTCGCGCGGGGTGCGGTTGAGCGCGTCGCGGCGGTCCGAATCGGCGCCGGCACGCAACAGGCGCTGCACCAGCAGGGGCAGCCCATGCAGGGCCGCCAGATGCAGTGGGCCGAAGCCGCGTTGATCGGCCACGTCCAGCGCCACGTCTTCGTCGAGCAGGCGCTCCACACCGGCCAGTACGACCTGCTCGTCGCAGGCGGTGCCAGGTTCGGCGCGTGCGCCCAGCAACATCAGCAGCGGGCTGACCCGCCCGCCGGCCAGGTAATCCGGGTCGGCGCCGGCCAGCAGCAAGGTGTCCAGCAGCGCGAGCAGGCGGATCTTGTCGCGCGCGGTGAAGCCGTACAGTGCGGCGCAATGCAGCGCCGCCAGGCCCTGGTCGTCGTTGGCATGCACGTCGGCGCCAGCGGCGAGCAGGCGCGCCACGATGTCAGGCAGGCCCAGCGCACAGGCCAGCATCAGCACGGTGACGCCACCGGGCAGGCGGTGTTCGATCTGCGCGCCGGCCGCCAGCAGCGCCGCCACGATCTCGGTCTGGCGCATGCTCACCGCCGCCGACAATGGCGTGGCGCCGCTGTTGGCGGCACGCTGCGGGTCCGCGCCACGGCCGAGCAGATGGGTCACCACGGCCAGATGGCCGCTGCCGGCTGCACGCAGCAGTGCGGTGCAGCCCTGCGCGTCCACCGCATCGACCGGCAGGCCGAGGTCGATCAGGCGACGCACCGCATCGGTATCGCCGGTCATCGCCGCGGCCGGCACATCGGCCTCGCGCAGCGTGCGGCGTGGCAGCGACCAGATGCGCCAGTCCAGCCAACCGGCCAGATCGCGCCGGCCGATCGACAACGCCACGCCCAGCGGGGTCTGCCCGTCGGCGGCGCGCGCTTCCGGCGAGGCGCCCTGCTTGACCAGCAATTTGAGCGAGGCCTCGCGGCCCAGCGCGGTGGCCAGATGCAGCGCGGTCATGCCGTGGCTGTCGCGCGCTTCGCGGTCCACGCCGTGTTCGAGCAGCCACTGCTGCAGTCGCAACCACCCCAGGCGCACCGCCAGCGACAGCGGCGGGTCGCCAGCGGCCGACGGCGCGAACGGGTCGGCGCCGCGTTCCAGCAATTCCAGCGCGAACTGTTCCAGCCCGCGCGAGGCCGCGTCGTGCTGCACGCAGGCGCTGAGCAGGCGGGTCAGCCCGCCGGCACCGGCCGGCGAGACGCCGTGGCGCAGCAGCACCTGCAGCGCCGGTACCGCTTCGACACCACGCGAGAGCAGCGCGAACATCGGCACGTCGCCGCAGGCATCGCGCACCTCGGCATCCGCCCCGTGGCGCAGCAGCCAGTCGACCGCGTCGGCATTCAAGGCCAGGTGCGCGTCGTGCAGCAGGCCGCCCAATTCTTCCGGGCCGCACAGCCTTGCCAGTGCAACCAGGCCATCGCGCTGGCCCAGCTGCAGGCCTTCGCGCAACAGCACCAGCGGCGGGCGGTCCGGTAGTTGCGTGGTGGGACTGACACCGTCGCCCTGCGCGTCACTCACCGCCGAGGGCAGTAGATAGGCCGGATCGAGCAGGCGCACGATCGCCCAACGGCCTGCTTCGGCGGCCACATCCACGGCGCGGCGGCCGTGCATGTCCTGCGCATCGGCGGGGACGTCCAGCTCCAGCAGGCGACGGATCAGCGCTGGCGACACGGTGTCGGCAGCGCAGGCCAGCATCACCGCATTGCGGCCGTCGCCATCGATCGCCAGCACGTCGGTCTTGCGCGCCACCAGCCGCTCCAGCACCGCACTGCGGGCCTGGCGGGCGGCATCCAGCCACGGCGTGCGGCCGAGCAGGTCGCGCGCTTCCAGATTAGCGCCGGCCGCCAGCAGCGCCTCGACGATGTCGCCGTGCCCGGCCAGCGCGGCTTCGTGCAGCGCGCTGCGGCGCTGGCGGTCGCGCGCATCCACGCGCGCCTTGTGCTTGAGCAGCAGCTGAACGCCGGCCGGGTCGTCTTCCTCGGTCCCTGCGGCCGCCAGCAACACCGGCGCACCACCGGCCGGCTCGGACTGCGCGCCGCGTTCCAGCAGGAACTTGGCCAGGCGCCAATTGCCGACCTGGCAGGCCATTGCCAGCGGCGAGTGGCCTTCGTTATTCAGCGCATCCAGTTCGGCGGCGGCATCGCGCAGCAGCGCGGCCACGCCGGGGTCGGAACTGCGCACCGCGTGGTGCAGCGGCGTGTTGCCATCGTTGTCGGTGGCGCGCGGGTCGGCGCCGTTGGCCAGCAGCGTCATCACCGCATCCGGGCGGCCATGCCAGCTGTCGCGGGTGGCCGCCAGCAGCGGGGTCATGCCGCGGTGCGGCTGGTTCACATCTACGCGCCGGGTGATCAGTTCGCGCAACAGGCGCAGGTCCGGCAGCACGGCAGCCAGCGCCGGCAGGCTGCGTTGATCGCGCCATTCCGGCAGCGGCAGCGCCTGCGGGTCGGCGCCGGCCTCGAGCAGTTGCAGCGCCCGATCCACGCGCCCGCCGCGGGCGGCTTCATACAGCTCCGGCACCAGCTGGTGCTGGGCCACCGGTTCCAGCGGGCCGGGTTCGGCCGCGGCTTCGGAGAAGAAATCTGCGGCCTGGCGGGGCGCCAGCGTCTCGGTGCGCGCCGGCGGCACGGTGCGCTGCAGCAGCAGGTGGGCAGCTGGCAGCAACACGCTCGCGGCGACCGCCAGGCCCCAACGCAGCCCGCCGGACAGACCGCCCGGCCATGCCAGCGCCACGCCCAGCCCGCACACCGCCAGCACCAGGGCCGCGACCAGCAGGCCGCGCCAGGCGTGCAGTTCCTGCGTGGCCAATGCATGCCAGCGTGGCGTCAGCGGGCCGCCGTCGCGTTCCACCTCGCCCCACAGCGGCCAGGTGCGCCACAGCCCGAGCAACGCGGCGCTCACCGCCACACTGAGCGCCAGCGCGGCGGCCAGGCTGCCGCTGTCGCGCAGGGCGGTCAGCGGCCAAGTAATCAGCGCGCCCAGGGCGAGCAGCCCAACGCCCCACAGCGTCAGCAAAGGCGGCAGGCCTGGCAGCAGTGCGCGGGGGTGGGACGGCAACGCGCGGGTGCCGCGCAGCCAGGACACCGCCAGCGCGAAGGCCGGTTGCGCCAGCCACAGTGCCAGCGCGGCAACAACGCCGCCCACGCCGCCGAGCAGGGTGAGCACCACGCCGGCCGCAGCGGCCAGCCCCGCAGCGCGCAGCCGCGCGGCTCGCTGCGGCTCAGTCATAGTCGCACTCGCCCGCCAGCACCACCGTCTTCGGCAATTGCAGATAGAAGCCGTGGCTGGCCAGCGCCGCGCGCACGGTGTCCGCGTCGGCCTGCGCCAGGCGGCGCTCCGGCGTCAACGCCACGTCCAGCACGAACGCGAACGGCGCCAACCGCGCCTGCACGTCGGCGGGAATCACGGAGAAATCGTCACGCGTGGCGAGATAGACGAACGTGTCCTGCTTGCGTTGGCTTTTATAGACGTAGGCGTGCATGCGCGCGTGGTCGCGCTCTAGGTGATGTGGGTCGCAGGATTGTGTCCCAATTGCGGCCATGGCGAAAGCGCGGCACGCGCGGAAAATCCCAGTCGCGTCAGCCACATGACCGTCACGTTCAGTTGCGCCATCGACGGGTGGTCTACCCGCCACCGATATACTGCGGTCACTTTTTGCCAGCCAGACCACCGTGAGCCAAGCGCATCGTTCGTCCCAGATGGCCCCGGTCGCCATCACTGCCTTCACCGCCACTACTGCGCTCGGCGCCGGATTGGACGCCCAGGCCAGCGCGCTGCGCGAACGCCGCAGCGGCATGCGCCGCAACGATTTCGGCCCGCAGCCGCTGGAATGCTGGATCGGCCGGGTTGCCGGCGTGGAAGACGTGGTGCTGCCAGACGCGCTGCAAGGCTGGGACTGCCGCAACAACCAGTTGGCCTGGCTGGCCCTGCAACAGGACGGCATGGCCGCCGCCGTGCAGGCCGCCGCCCAGCGCTATGGCGCCGAGCGCGTGGCGGTGGTGATGGGCACGTCGACCTCCAGCGTGGGCGCCAGCGAAGAGGCCTACACGCGCCTGGTCGAAGACGCCCACGGCCTGCGCTTCCCGGACGACCTGCAGCGCCCGATCGTGCATACCCCGCATTCGCTGGGCGATTTCGTGCAGCACGCCACCGGCCTGCGCGGGCCGGCGATCACCGTGGCCACGGCGTGTTCGTCCAGCGCCAAGGTGTTCGCGCAGGCCGCGCGGTTGATGGCGGCCGGCGTGGTCGATGCGGCCGTGGTCGGCGGCGTGGACACCTTGTGCGGCAGCGTGTTGTTCGGCTTCAACTCGTTGCAGGTGGTGGCACCACAGCTGTGCCAGCCGTTCGACGCACGCCGGGTCGGCCTGAGCCTGGGCGAGGCCGGCGGCTTTGCCTTGCTCGAACGCCCCGCCGCCGCCCCGGACGCTGCGCAGTGGCTGTACGGCTATGGCGAATCCAGCGATGCCCACCACATGTCCGCCCCGCACCCGCAGGGCCTGGGCGCGCAGTTGGCGATGCGTGGCGCGCTGGACACCGCCGGGCTGGATGCCGCGGCGGTGGGCTATCTCAACCTGCACGGCACCGCCACGCCGGCCAACGACAGCGTCGAGGCGGCCGCGGTGGCGGCGATCTTCCCCGACACCCTGCATGCCAGTTCGACCAAGGCCTGGATGGGCCACACGCTGGGTGCGGCCGGCATCGTGGAGTCGGTGATTGCGCTGCTCGCGCTGCGCGACGGCCTGCTGCCGGGCACGCTCAACAGTGCGGTGCCCGATCCCGCCTGCGGCCCGCAGATCCGCTTCGATAACGCCCATTCCCGGATTCAGTACGCAATGAACAACTCCTTTGGCTTCGGCGGCAACAACTGCTCGCTGCTGTTCGGGCAGGCACGCTGATGTTGACGGCCACCATCGAAGGCATCGGTTTCTGGACCCAGGGCCTGCCCACCTGGGATGCCGCGGTCGCATTCGCGCATGGCGCTGACCTGCAGGACACCCCGGCCCGTCCGTCCCCGCAGTTGCTCGCCCCCAACGAGCGCCGGCGCGCGCCGGACACCGTGGCGGTGTCGCTGGACGCCGCGCTAGCCGCCTGCCACGCCGCTGGCCGCGACCCCACCACGCTGCCATCGGTGTTCACCTCCACCCACGGCGATCTGGCGATCACCGACTACATGTGCACCACCCTGGCCAGCGACCCAACGGCCATCTCGCCAACCAAGTTCCACAACTCGGTGCACAACGCCGCCGCCGGTTACTGGACCATCGGTGCCGGGGCGATGACCCCGACCACCGCGCTCAGCGCCGGCGCCGGCAGCTTCGCGCAGGGCCTGCTGGAGGCGCTGATGCAGCTGGGCGCCGGCGCCGATGCGGTGTTGCTGGTGGGCTACGACGCGCGCTCGATCGGGCCGCTGGGGCGGGTGTCGCCCAGCGAAGGCCTGCTTGGCGCCGCACTGGTGCTGGGTGCGCCCGGCCAGGCCGGCAAGCCGCAGCTGGCACTTCGCTTCGACGACGGCGTGCCCACGCCGGGCGATGGCCCGCTGGCGCGCCACATGGCCGCCAACGCCATGGCGCCGATGCTGCCGCTGTTCGACGCACTGGCCGCAGGCAGCACCCACACCGCGCTGTACGCCGGCCCGGGGCGCGTGCTGCAGGTGGAGGTGCAGCCATGAGCCGCATCCCGCTGAGCCGCGACGACACCGCCATCCTGGTGCCGGCCTTGAACGAGTCGCTGCGCATCCGCGAAGTGGTCAACGACGCGCTGACCTATTGCTCGCAGGTGATCGTGATCGACGACGGCTCCGATGACGGCACCGCCGATTGCATCGCCGATTTGCCGGTCACCCTGATCCGCCACCCGCAGCGCATGGGCAAGGGTGCCGCACTGCGCAGCGGCTTTGCCGAAGCCCAGCGGCAGGGCATGCGCGCGGTGATGACCATGGACGGCGATGGCCAGCACAAGGCCGCCGATTTCCCGCGCCTGCTGGCTGCGGCGAACCGCCACCCGGGCGCGGTGATCGTCGGCGCGCGCATGCGCAAGCGGGCCACCCAGCCCACCATCCGCCGCATCGGCAACGACTTCGGCGACTGGGGCATCGCCTGGGCCTGCGGCTTCCGGCTGGTCGACAGCCAAAGCGGCCAGCGCCTGTATCCGGCCTCGGTGTTCACCCTGCCCAACGTACCCGGCGAAGGCTTCGTGTTCGAAGCACAACTGCTGATCTCCGCCGCGCGCCAGGCCGGTGCACGCGTGGTCGCGGTGCCGATCGAAACCCGGTACGCGGGCACCTCGCCCGGCACCTTCCGCAAGAGCCATTTCCGGCTGGTTCGCGATCTGTGGAACATCACCTCGCACGTGGTCAAGCAGGTGTGGGCTTACGGCCACATCTGGCGCGAATACCGCCGCGTGCGCGCACACCCGGTGCTGATTGACGACCCGGACGGCGAATTTGCTACTGTGCCCGCGGTCACCAAGAGCAATCCATCCACATGAGTGCACAACGCGCAGATGTCGTGATCACCGGCGGTGGCCTGGCCGGCCTGAGCCTGGCGCTGCAGTTGCGCCAACGCGATCCGGCACTGGCCATCACCGTGCTGGAACGCCGCGCGCACCCGGTGCGCGAGGCGGCCTTCAAGGTCGGCGAATCGACCGTGGAGATTGGCGCGCATTACTTCGCCGATGTGCTCGGCCTGCGCGAACATCTGGAAGCGGAGCAGATCCGCAAGTTCGGTTTCCGCTTCTTCTTCTCCGACAAGCGCGACGACATCGACCGTTGCACCGAACTGGGCGTCAGCAAGATCCTGCCCACGCCGTCATGGCAGATCGACCGCGGCCGCTTCGAGAACTTCCTCGGCGAGCGCGCGCGCGCGCAAGGCATCGTGTTTCTGGATAGCTGCAGCGTCAAGGGCGTGGACCTGAGCGACGACGATGCCAGCGACCACAGCGTGCGCTACGAACGCGGCGGCGAAGCCGGCACGCTCAACGCACGCTGGGTGGTGGATGCCAGCGGCCGCGCCGGATTGCTCAAGCGCAAGCTGGGCCTGGCGCAGGACAACGCACACGACGCCAACGCGGTGTGGTGGCGGGTAGAAGGGCTGATCGACCCCAATGCCTGGTCGCAGGACAGCAGCTGGCTGCAGCGCTGCACGCCGCCGGACCGCTGGCGTTCGACCAATCACATGTGCGGGCCGGGTTACTGGTTCTGGCTGATTCCGCTGTCGTCCGGTGCGCATTCGCTGGGCATCGTCTGCGATGCGGCGATGCATCCGCTGGAAACAATGAACACCCATGACAAGGCGATGGCCTGGCTGCGCACGCATCAGCCGCAGGTTGCCGCCACCCTGGACCAGACCGATTACCGGCTGCAGGACTTCCTGTTCCTGCGCAACTTCTCGTACGGCTGCAAGCAGGTGTTTTCCACCCAGCGCTGGGCGCTCACCGGCGAGGCGGGCGTGTTTCTGGACCCGTTCTATTCGCCCGGCAGCGACTTCATCGCCATCTCCAACACCTACATCTGCGAACTGATCGGCCGCGACCGCGCCGGCCGCTCGCTCAGTCCCTACGTGGAGCTTTACGAGCAGCTGTATTTCTCGTTCTACGACAACACCTTGAGCCTGTATCAGGACCAGTACGCCTTGTTCGGCGATGCACAGGTGATGCCGGTCAAGGTGATCTGGGACTACACCTATTACTGGTCGTTGCTGGCGCCGCTGTTCTGCAGCGGGCGCATCGCCGACCTGGGCCTGCTGGCGCGCATGAAGGCGGACTTCTTCTATGCGCGCGACATGAATCTGGCCATGCAGCGCGTGCTGCATGACTGGGGCCAGCACAACACCGCGCTGGGCACGGTTACCGGTGACGGCCGCCTGCTCGATCAATACCTGATCGGCTGGTTCAATGAACTCAACGGCGCACTGCACGACACCCTGGACGACGAGGCATTTGCCGCGCGCATCCACGCCAACATCGCGCGCATGGCGGTGCTGGCCCGCGAGATCCTGGAACAGGCCCGCCAACGCCACCCCGCCCTGCCCGACCACGGCCTGGCCGCACTCACCGCCAACGCCGTCGGCGACCCTATCCTCACCGCCGCGTGGTATGCCGACGCGGCGTGACAACTACCCCTCTTTAAGTGACCGTTTTCGATAAAGAGAATTTACGTCAGCTTTAAACTGAGCATAAGAGGGGAGTTGGCAAATGGGTCCTTCTGCATCTATAGCAGAAACTAACCTAGCGCGCATTTTACCGAACAAGTTTTTAAACTTCTTAAGCTTGATTCCCTGTAGTTCGCTGCATTCACATAATGCATCTAGCAGGAGCCTTTTACTATCGACGACGTTCTCCAAAGCTTTAATTGCAGGTACGCAACCGATCTCACCGTAGCTAGCTTTTCCTGCCACCCTACTAATCGCCGTCATATCCACCAATAGCCACGTTTCAAGCATTTTCACTGGCACAACGGGAATCACGGCTTCCGGGTCGAAAATTCCGACGCAGGCATCCTGTATCTCCTGTCGCCTAGCTTTCAGACCCTTAGAATCAGCGTCTCGGTGCACAAATATCACGTCCGCGGATGGATACAGATCGCGTACAGCTAGCAACTTTTCTTTTACTGAATGACCGACATGAAACGGCAACCTTGATGGGTCAAAAGGTGTTCCACTAACCTCTGAGAAACCAGCATTTACCAACAATGTCTCAATGTGGTCAACCAAATTTAAATCTGATGCGCCTTCGCCAGTCAGCACAAACCTAATCTTCATACGGTGGCTTCCAGATTTATCGCTACACCGGTCGTTTTGAGGTTAAGAGATATCTGCCTATCAGGCGGCAATTCAAGATAAGAAATTATGGAGGCGCGATCAATTCCATTACCTTCCTCATCAGAGAATCTCCAGCTTTCGCGCAAACATTTACATCTTATAGTTGTAGCCGGCATTCCATTGGGACCTTTGACCTTAACCACATCTGCAAATATCAAATCATTCGGCTCTTCCAAAGAGACCAGGACAGGCGAGTGTGTTGCCACTACGATCTGCCTCATAGAGTTTGATTCAGACACCTCATCGTGAGGATCGACGGACAGTTCTTTCAACAATGCCAACATTGCTCCAACTCGTGCAGGATGAATCCCATTTTCGGGCTCCTCGAAGCACAAAACACCATTAAAATCAGGATCTTCCGCAATTATTGAGAGTGCTAAGAATCTCAAAGTTCCATCAGAAAGTGCGCGAGCAGGTAAAAACGCGCCGCTCCTTTCTTTGACCTCGACGGATAAAAGCTGACGGACCTGATCTACATCTACTCGAATGTCAGAGGTGGGCACAATTTCGGATAGTCGACTTGCTACACGGGTGTAAACAGAGGGATCTTTCCTGTGTAGCTTGTAAAGTGCCGCCCCTAGGCGCCCGCCCCCTGAACTGACCGCACCTTCTTCGTGTATTTTATTAGAGCGTCGCATCGCGCTTGGCTCGAGCGACAGAAACCGCCAAGACTGCATCTCGCGCCTAGCCGCAAGAATTGTGGGCCAGACGCCGCTATTAGTGTTGGACACCACCGTCTTAGGCGCATTCCTCGCAGGGAACTTCTGCGGCTGCCCGCTACTTCCTCCATCCTGATGGAGATGGATCTCAACAATTCCATCACGATCCTGATGCGTGGAGATAAAACCTGCACCTTTTCGTTTGTTAATTACAATATTTTCCCTAAACTTTGCCGCACTCATAGGAAAGCGCAACCGATCTACAGCCTCTCCTTTATTAATGTGAATCAAAGTTTCTTTAACTAGATGCAAGCCAAGAGAGCCAGACTCTCGCTCGCCATCATCTCTCGCTAGCTCGACCTCGTAACGCAAGAAAGTTGAAGTTGCTTTTGCACGACGTCCGAAATCATCAATAACGTCGACAGGGACAATCATTTCAACGGCAAGAGAAAGGCGCTCGGATCGAAATTCGCCATTTGTCCAAAAAATATCAAGTGGATCAGTGGAATCAGACTCTCTAACTTCTAAAGCAGCCTCCACTATTGATTTATCTGCTAAAAGAGATAAAAACTTTATTGAGTCAAATATATTTGACTTACCAACCCCATTGAGCCCCGCAACGCAGTTAAAAGGCCCGAAGTTTACTGAAAATCCCAGGAGGTTTTTAAAGCAATTTACTTCAAGCCGCGTTAACATTTAACAGCGCTCCTAAATATGATAAGCATACCTGAGAAAATTCAGCCCATGCCGCCGTTGATGCCAATTATCTGGCCGTTGATGTAACCAGCCACATCCGAGCACAGGAACGCCACCAGCGCGGCAACTTCGTCGGGTTTGCCAACGCGGCCAGCCGGCACCATCTGCTTGATCAGTTCCGGCGCGAAACTGTCGCCGACCATCTCGCTTTCGATCACGCCCGGTGCGACCACGTTGACAGCGATGCCGCGGCTGGCCATCTCGCGCGAAAGCGATTTACTGGCGCCGTGCAGCGCGGCCTTGGCAGCGGCGTAATTGGTCTGACCGCGATTGCCCAGCACCGCCGCCACCGACGACACGCTGACGATGCGGCCCCAGCGCGCGCGCGCCATCGGCAGCAGCAGCGGTTGGGTGACATTGAAGAAACCGTGCAGCGACACATCGATGACCCGATGCCACTGTTGCGCGTTCATGCCGGCCATCGGCGCATCGTCGTGGATGCCGGCGTTGTTGACCACGATGTGGATCGGCCCGGCCTCCAGCAACGCCGCCAATGCATCCGCACTGGCCTGCGCATCGGCCACATCGAAGGCGACCGCTTCGGCACTGCCGCCCGCGGCCACGATGGACGCCACCACTTCCTCGGCCCGGGCGAGATTGCGATTGGCATGCACAATGACGTGCCGGCCCTGCGCGGCCAGCTGACGGCAGATCGCACCGCCAAGATCGCCGCTACCGCCGGTGACCAGCGCACGGCGCTGTGGAACAGATGTGCTCATGGAAACCTCGTCGGGGCCGCAATTGGCAGCAGCAAGCGCACCATCCTAGCGATTCACAAGCGTCGCCGGAACCGCCGCCCTACGTAGGAGCGCGCTTGCGCGCGATGATGCTTCCCCGCGAATGCCTATCGTGCGCGAGCGCGCTCCTACGCGAATAAGAGCAGCGATCGATTAGGCCTGCGCGGCGCCCAACATCACCGTGGCGCGCCCTTCGGCCAGCAGCTGCTCGCCGTGGGTCAGCCGGAAGCTGTATTGCTGGCTGTCCTCGCCCTGCAGCAACACCTGCGCTTCGCAGGTGATCGCATCGGGCAGGTCATCGAGATAGGCCACGTGCAACTCCACGCCGCGTAGCGCCACCAGCATGCCCGGGCGCACCGGTTTGCCCGATGCCTGCCCCAGCAACCCACCGTGCACCGCCATCGCCTGCGCGCCGTATTCGCACAGATGCAGCGCACGCAGGCGGCCATCGGCACGCAATGGGTGCTCGGCGCTGTGATGCGCGCGGCTCTGCACCACGATACGCTGCGCGTCCCAGTCCAGCACCGCTTCCCACAGGCACATGGCGCCCTGGTGCGGAATCAGCGCCGCAATCGCCTCACGTCCGAGCATCGGTCACCTCGCCTGCGGTGCGCTCCAGCGCCGGCTCACGCGACACCAGCAACGCCAGGATGAAATTGAACAGCACGCCCAGTGCGACCGTGCTGCCAATGGCGCGCAACACCGGGATGCTGGAGGCCGCCAGCAACGCGAACACCAGCAGCGTCATCAGGCTGCAGACGATCAGCGCGTGCAAGGTGCGCAATTGATCGGCGTGATCATCGCCGGCATGGTCGAAGAACAGCGCGTAATCCAGGCCCAGCCCCGCGGCAAGGATCAGCGCGATCAGGTGGAACAGGTTGAGCTCCACGCCCATGCCGCGCAGGATCGCCAGAATAAGCACGGTGGTCAGCGCCATCGGCAGCAACACGCGCACGATACGACGCGGGCTGCGCAGCGCAATCGCCACCGTCGCTGCCAGCAACAACGCGGCCAGCAGCAGCGCACCGAGTACGCGCCCACGGTAGGCGGCGACCAGCGATTCGGACGCCTCCTTCAGATCGAGCAGCTGCGCGCCGCTGCCTTGCACGGCGCTGGCGATGACGGCCGGATCGCGCAGGCCGGTGAGCGATACCAGCGCGGTGCTGCGATCGCTACGCCCCAGCAACAGCCCGCCGACCGACGTCGCCAGCGGCGAGCCGGCCAGATCCTTCGGCGCCAGCGGCGCGGCCTGCTTGGCGGTCTGCAGATCCTGCAGGAACGGGGCAAACACATCGCTGCGAAACGGCGTGGCTGCCACCGCTTGCTGCAGCAGCGCGCTGGCCTGGGCTGCATCGGGCAACGCGGCCTGGCGTGCCTGCTGAGTCTTGGCGCTGGGCAAATACCGCGCCGCCATGTCGTAACCGGCCAAGGCACCCTCACGCACCAACGCATCCAGACGCGGGCGCAAACGCTCGCTGGCCTGCAGCGCGGCTTCGTCCGATGGCGCGGACAGCGCCAGCACATACCGCACATCCGGTGCGCCCAGTTCCTGGCGCAAATGGGTGTCCTGCGCCAGCGCCTTGGGCGGTACGGGAGTGAGTTTGGACAAGTCGTTCTGCCAGAACTGCCCGGGCGCGAAGGCAATCACCGCGATGCCGACCACCGCAATCACCGCCAGGCTGATGCGCGGGCGTCGCAGCCGCGCAATCGCGCGCCACAGCGTGGCCAGCAGGCGCGAATCGGCATAGTCGCGCGGCGCCGGATCGATCAACCACGGCAGCAGCCAACGCGTGGTGGCCGCCGCAGTGGCCAGGCCGGCGATGGTGAACACCGCCAGCTGGCGCAGGCCGTCCACACCGGAAAACAGGAAGGTCACATACGCAATGCAGGTGGACACCACGCCGGTGGCCAGCGTGGGCCACAGATGCCGCGCGTTGGCGCGTGGATCCAGGCCCGGGCGTTGATGACTGAACAGGTGAATCGGGTAGTCCTGCACCACGCCGATCAAGGTGAAACCAAAGGCCACGGTGATGCCGTGCACGCCTTCGAACAGCAGCGCCACTGCGCCCAGGCCTGCCAGCCCGGCGCTGGCCAGCGGCAGCACGCCGAGCACCGGAATCTTCCAGCTGCGGTAGGCCACCAGCAGCAACAGCACCAGACCCACCGTGTCCAGCGTGCCGATCCACTGCGCCTCGCCCTGCGTGCGCGCGGTGATCTCCACCGCGAACGCACCCGGGCCGGTCAGCGTCATCCGCGTGGCGGTGCCGGCGCTGACCTTGGCAAAGGCCGCCTGCACGGCGTCGTAGGCCAGTTGCTGGCCGGTCGGGTCGAAGCCGGCGGCACGCGTCTGCACCACCAGCAGCGCCGAGGTGCCGGCACGGTCGAACCAGACCTCATCGTGTGTCTGCGGCGCGGCGGCTGGCTGCAAGGTTTCGGCCAGATGCAGCACTTCCAGCGTAGGGTCACGCGGCAGCAGCGGTTCCACCATCGCGCCGGCGGGCGAACCCAGATCCTGCACGCGCGCCTGCAGCGCCGTCTCCAGCGCAGCGGCATCCAGGGGTGCGGCATCGAAGCTGTCGCTGAGCAGGTAGCGGTACGGCAGCAGGCGCTGCGGAATCGCCTCCAGGCCAGCGCTACCGCCATTGCCGACCAGCTCGAACAGGTCCGGCTGCGCGGCCAGTGTGCGATACAGCGCGCGCGACTGCGCCGCCAAGGTCGCCGGGTCGCTGTTGGATAGCGACATCAACAACAGCCGCGAGCCAGGGCCTTCGCCGAGTTCTTCGATCAACAGCTTCTGCGCCGGCGTGCGCGGAGCGGGCATGAATTTACGCAGGTCACCGGAGACCTTGAGCGTTTCGCTCAACCAGAAACCAGCCACCGCCAGCAGCGCCAACCACAGCAGCGCCAAGCCGATGCGCCGGTTGGCATTTAACTCAAACGCCATGTGCCAGCTCCCGCTGCGTGGCCGAACGTGCACTGGCCGCACGCGCGGCATCGGGCAGCAACAGTGCTTTCAGTTTGCTGAGAGCGGGCATGAACTTCCTTAAATCGCCCGACACCTTGAGCGTTTCGCTCAACCAGAAACCGGCTATTGCCAGCAGCGCCAGCCACAGCAGCGCCAAGCCGATGCGCCGGTTGGCATTCAACTCAAACGCCATGTGCCAGCTCCCATGTCATGGCACCACGTGCACCGGCCGGGTGCGACATCAAGAGGTGCTGGCGCTGTGCGCTGCCGATGGGCGCGATCACGCCGCCGGGCCGTGGCACAGGGTGGTGAGCGCCGCCGCGTCGGTCACGGCCGCCGCATCGCGTGCCGCACCGGCCAGCAAGGTGCGTTGCACATCGCCCTTGACCGGCACACTTTCGATGCAGCGCAGCTCATCGCCACGCCCGTACAGGCGCAACTCGCGCACCTGCTTGGCCACGGCCGCATCCTTGGGCTGCAACTGCAGCTGCCAGGCCTGCGGCCGGCCCTGCCCGCTGACGCGGTACTGCTGTTCCAGCAAGGCGCGATCGCCGGACAGCAGCGCACCGAAGCCGGACTTCAAGCCGGCCAGTTCGGGGACGCGGCTCAAGGAAAAACGACGCGGCGATTTGCCTTCGCGTTCCAGCACGCCTTCGTCGCCGCGCAAGGTGGTCGTCTCGCGATACGGCGCGCTGACCTCGCGCACCAGGGTTTGCGCATCCGGGCGGCGGTAATGGCCCTGCACGCGCAGCGGCGACTTCAGCAGCGCCGAGCCACGCAACTCCACGAACTCGGTGCTGACCGGGGCCGGGCGTGCCAGGCGTTGCAGCACCTGGCCTACATCCAGCGCCTCAGGCGGTGCGGCGCATAGCGGTGCGGCGCTGAACAGCAGTATCAGCATCCACGGCAGGGTGCGGCGCATCGGCATGATGGGTGTTCCAGAAATCGTAGAAGTTGAACCAGTTGTACGGCGCGTAGCGTGTGTAATGTTCCAGCCTGGCGGCGTAATCGCGCATGAGCACGGCCAGCACCGGCGCACGCTGGCGACGCGGCACGTCCAACCCTTCGCTGAAGGTCTCGAAGGCCAGCTCGTAATGGTTGCCGCCGCGGTACAGGCCGAAGGCCAGCACCACCGGCACCTTGAGCGCAGCGGCAATCAGCCACGGCGAGGTCGGGAACATCGCATTACGGCCGAGGAACATCGCCGGCAACGCCGGGTCGCCCTCGCGCGGGCGATCGATCAGCAGCGCCACCAGCGCGCCGGCGTCGGTGGCTTCCTTGATCGCCATGACGATCGAGGTCGCATCCATCCCGGCATCGATGATGTTGGCGGCCAGCTGCGGATTGAGCGCGCCCAGCAGATCGGTCATGGCGCGGTTATGCGCCTTGTCCAGCACCACCTTGACCTGCACGTCCGGGCGTTCGGTGGCCAGCACGCGCAACGCATCGAAACTGCCCAGGTGCGAGCCGAAGATCAGCACGCCACGGCCGCGGTCCATCTGCGTGTGCAGTTGATCCAGCCCGGTGATATCGACCTGGAAGCGCTGCATCTGGCCGCACAGCATGTACACGCGGTCCAGGATGGTGGAGGCAAAGGTATGAATATGGCGCGCCACATCGCGCACCGTGGCCGGCCGGCCGAGCACACGCGCCAGGTAGGCGCGCGAGGCGGTGCGCTCAGGCCCGCGCACCAGCAGGAAGTACAGCGTGATCGGATACAGCAGCGCGCGCCCGACCGAACGCCCGGAGTGCCGGGCAATGCCACGGATCAGCCACAGCGCGAACCGGCCGCCGCCCTCGGGGCGTTGTTTCCAGTGATTGCTCATGCCGCCGCCTCCGCCACCAGCTCGCCACTGACCAGCAACTGGCCGTCGCGCTGCACGCGGAAGCGCCAGCGCGGGCCATCGCCTTCCAGCGTCACCGAGGCCGTCTGGCCAGGCAACAACGGTTGCACGAACTTCACCTGCGGCAAGCGTGCCGGCGCACGCGCACCGTGCACCGCTTCCACGGCCTGCAGCACGTGGTCGAGCACCACCACGCCAGGCACCACCGGGCGGCCGGGAAAATGCCCAGGCAGGGAGGGATGATCATGCGGTACGACGAAATCCATAAGCGTGGAACTCAGATCCTGGGTTGAAGCATTGCAGCCACCATACGGTGTGCCTGCTCGGTCAATTGTTGGCGGTCCGGCGCGTCCGGCCCGGTCACCGGGATGGGCGCGCCGATGCGCACGCGGATCACGCCGGGCCTGACCCGGAACAGCCCGTCCACCGGCAACACCTTGCCGCATCCATCCACGGCCACCGGCACCACCTGCACACCAGCATCGATAGCGGCCTGCAGTAGCCCGGCCTTGAATGGCAATAGTGCGCCTGTGCGGCTGCGCGTGCCTTCGGGAAACAGACACAACTGTTGACCATTGCGCAGCAAGGCGGCTGCCTGCCGGCGCACCATCGCACCGGCGCGACGGCTGTCGCGGTCCAGGAACAGCATGCCGGTGGCGCGCGCATACCAGTTCACGAACGGCACCTTGAGCATTTCTTCCTTGAGCAGAAAGCGCAGCGGCACCGGCAAGGCGTAGAACAACGCGCAGATGTCGATGATCGACTGGTGGTTGCTGACGAACAGATAGTTCTTGGACCAGTCCACGCGCTCGCGGCCTTCCACGATCACCTTGGCACCGGCGCCGCGAAACAGCACCGGCGCCCACATCCAGGCGCCCATGCGCAGCAGCCGGTCCGCATCGCGCGTGATCGCCAGCAGCACCAACGCATACACGATCCCGCCAGCGGTAAACGCCAGCGTGAAAGCGAATTGCAGGAGGTTGAACACAGCCCACGCCAAGCGCGACGGCATCCTTGCCAACGGCATTTTTGTCTTGTCCCCGAAAATGTGCACGTACGTCGGTGCCCCTGGCTACACCGTCAGCGTAGCAAATCGCGCCAGAATTCCGGCCCGAGCTGCGCCATCTGGCGCAAGAAGTCGGGCAGATTACGATAGGGGCGCTGCGGAAACCAGCGGCCGCGCAACAGATATTCGCCAACGAAGAACCCGCCGACCACGCCATAGGCCAGCAGATTGGCGAACAACGAGGCGCGCGCGTCGCTGATCGGCAGCGGTGAGGCGTAGCCCAGCTGCGCCAGCACGCCACTGGGTTCGGCGCACAGCCCCAGCACCAGATTGACCAGGGTCAGCAGCGACAACAGCACCGCCCAGCCCAGCGTGAGCCGGCGCGTGTAGGTGTATTGCGCAGGGGTGATCGGCATGCCCGCCTGGCGGTACAGCCCTTCCACGATGCGGGTGATCAGCGGCGTGCGCCCGCGGCGCAGGCTGCGGCCGAAGAACCAGGCGATCCAGCCGGTGAACACCACCGGCGGCGCGGCCAGCAGCAACATGGCGTAGGGCGAGTGCCACAGCGCGCCCAGCCCCACCAGGATCAGCGCCGCCAGCGCCCACGCCCACACACGGCGGCTGGCCAGCGGCTCGATCAACACCATGGCCAGCAGCAGGCCGCCAGCGATGACGGCCAGGTCCGAGCGATGCGTGGCGTTGGCCCAGTGCGCCAGCGGCGAATACGCCACGGCCAGCAGCACGCCCAGCCCCAACACCCACGGCGCCGCCTGCGCAGGCGGCGTGGCCGGAACCTCAGGTGGTTTTGTTGGCTTCGACATGCGCCGACAATGCGCGCAGCGACGCGAAGATGCGACGGTTCTCGTCGTTGTCCGAACGCAGCTGGAAGCCGTAGCGCTTGCTGATCGCCAGCGCCAGTTCCAGCGCGTCGATCGAATCCAGCCCCAGGCCGGTATTGAACAGCGGCGCCTCCGAATCGATGTCGGCGGGCTGGACGTCTTCCAGGTTCAGGCTTTCGACCAGGAGTTCGGCCAGTTCACGTTCGGCAGCGGTTTGCGAGGACATCCAGGGAGCTTCCAGGCTGAGGGGTGCGGGTAACGATTGCGGTGATCGGCGCCAGGGCATAACTGCCCCGGGCCGCCGGGCAGGCTATCATGACTCAATGACGCTCGCCCGCTGCAGGTTCGTTCCAGGATGACTTCCACTGTTGTTCGCCCCACCCCGTCCGCCATGCCGGCAGCCGGGCAGGCTCCCGGGCCGGAGTGTCCGGATGTACTGATCATCGGCGGTGGCCCCGCCGGTTGCGCTGCAGCCATCGTGCTCGCGCAGCAGGGCTGGGCCGTGACCCTGCTGGAAAAAGAGCAGCACCCGCGCTTCCACATTGGCGAGTCGTTGCTGCCGATGAACATCCCGATCCTCGAACGCCTGGGCGCGCTCGAGCAGGTGCGCGCGATTGGCGTGCTCAAGCGTGGCGCCGACTTTCCCAATGATGCCGGCGGCTACAACACCTTCCGCTTTTCGCATGCGCTCGATGCCAAGGCCGACTACGCCTTCCAGGTGCCGCGTGCGCAGTTCGACCAGGTGCTGTTCGCGCGGGCGCGCGAAGTTGGCGTGGATGCGCGCGAACAGGTCAAGGTGGAGAGCGTGGCGTTCGATGGCGAGCAGCCGGTGCTGCAGGCACGCGGCGTGGACGGCGTGCAGCAGTTCCGCCCGCGTTATCTGCTCGACGCCAGCGGCCGCGACACGTTTATGGGCAATCGCCTCAAGCTCAAGCGCGCCAATGCGAAGCACCAGTCGGCAGCGGTGTTCAGCCATTTCCGTGGCGTAACCCGGCGCCCGGGCGAGGATGCCGGCAACATCAGCATCTACCGCCATGCGCACGGCTGGATGTGGCTGATTCCGCTCCCGGACGATGTGATGAGCGTGGGCGCGGTCTGCTACCCCGACTACATGAAGACGCGCAAGGGCGACAGCGAAGGCTTTTTGCTGCGCACGCTGGCGTTGAATCCGGAAGTGGCCGCGCGCATGGCCGATGCCGAGCGCGTGGCGCCGGTGCACGCCACCGGCAACTACGCCTACGAATGCACGCGCATGAGTGGCCCGCGCTGGCTGCTGCTCGGCGATGCCTACACGTTTGTCGACCCGATGTTCTCCTCCGGCGTGTTCCTGGCCATGCACAGCGCCGAACGCGGCGCGGCCATGGTGGATGCGGTGCTGCGCGCGCCGCAGCGCGAAGCCAGCCTGCAGCGCGCGTTGTCGCGCGAGCTGGCGCGCGGCCTGAGCGAGTTCAAGTGGTTCATCTACCGCTTCACCTCGCCCACCATGCGCGCACTGTTCGCGCAGCCGCAGAACGTGTGGCAGGTGGAACAGGCGGTGGTGGCGATGCTTGCCGGCGACGTGTTCGACAGCCCCAAGGTGCGCCGCCGCCTGCGCGTGTTCCGCGCCATCTATTCCGTCACCGCGCTGTCGATGCTGCCGCGCGCCTGGCATGCCTGGCGGCATCGCCGGCGCCAGGCCCGGCTCGGCTTCGACGGTGACACCTTGCACAGAGACGCTCCATGACCGCGCCAACGCTCCAGCCCAACCAGACCGTGCGGCATCCGCGCCTGCAGGTCGACTATGTCGCGCAGACCGATCCCTCCACGCTGCTGCAGGATGCGCAGGTGCTGGCGGTGTTCGGTTTCGGCGATGCCGCGCCGCGGCTGGACGACCCACGCTATTTGCGCGTGCCACTGCAGCCGTACGCGGCCGATGTGCTGGAAGTCTGGCGCACCGACGCACCGGTGCGCAGCGGCCGCGACGGCAACATTGCCTGGTCCAGCGACGGCCGCCTGCAGTTCGGCGTGATCGAGATCGACGAGCAGGAGGTCGAGATCGAAGAAGCCGCCGCCAAGGCGTATGCGGAGATCACCGCGTTCGTCTCCGGCAGCCAGACCCCGCGCCTGTTGCGCATCTGGAATTACCTGGATGCGATCACGCTGGGCAGCGGCGACCGCGAACGCTATCGGCAGTTCTGCGTGGGCCGTGCGCGCGGCCTGGGCGCCTTCGATGTTGCGCAGTTGCCCGCCGCCACTGCCGTGGGCCGCTGCGATGCCGAGCGCATCATCCAGATCTACTGGCTGGCCGCGGCGGATGCCGGCACGCCGCTGGAAAATCCACGCCAGGTCAGCGCTTACAACTACCCGCGCCAGTACGGCCCGCAGCCGCCAAGTTTTGCCCGCGCGATGCTGCCACCGGCCGGCGGCGACATGCCGCTGCTGCTCTCGGGCACCGCTGCAGTGGTTGGCCACGCCTCCATGCACACCGGGCAGCTGCTCGCGCAGCTGGAAGAAACCTTCGCCAATTTCGACGCCCTGCTCGGCGCCGCACGCCAGCACGCACCCGGCCTACCGGCGCAGTTCGGCGCCGGCACCCGCCTGAAGGTCTACGTGCGCGAACGCGAGGATCTACCCAAGGTGGCCCAGGCCCTGGACACACGCTTCGGCGACGCGGTCCCGCGCCTGCTGCTGCACGCGGTGATCTGCCGCGACGAGCTGGCAGTGGAAATCGACGGCGTGCACGGCTGAGTCACGGCGCGCACTGGCTGATGCACGTGGTGGCCCGCGGCGGCACGCGCAAACACCTCAGCTACTGAGCAACCCCAACACCAGATCGCGCGGCAGCTTGCCGGTTTCGTTGCGTGGCAGGGCGGCGAGCTTGCGCAGGCGGCGCGGGAGGAATACCGGGTCGAAGCTGCCGCGCAAGGCGGTGAGGATCTGTGCCTCGTCCAGGCTCGGGGCCACCACCAGCGCGGCGATGCGGCCCACCGATTGGCCGTGTTCCGGCGCGAGTTGCACGATGGTGCCGTCGACCACGCCCGGCACGGCGAGCAGGCGGCGGGTGAGATCTGCGAGCGAGGCGCGTTTGCCGGCGATTTCCAGCAGATCGGCCTGGCGGCCACGCACCTGGAAACGGCCATCGGCGGCCACGTCCATCATGTCGGCCAGCAGCACCGGGCTGGCCAGATGCGGCGCGTGCACCAAGGTGCCGGCGGCCTGCGATTCCAGACGCACGCCGGGCAGCGGCGTCCAGGCAGCCTCCACGGCGGTACGCCGCACCGCAAACACGCAGGTTTCGGTGGAGCCGAACATCTCGCGCACTTCCCCGCCAAAGCGCGCTTCGGCGGCGGCCGCCACCTCCTGCGCCAGCGGTGCGGTGGCCGAGACGATGCCTACCAGCGGCGGCAGGTGCACGCCCGATTCGACCAGCGCGCGCAGATGCACCGGCGTGGTCACCAGCACGCGCGGCTCGGGAATCTCCGCAAGCGCACGTGCCACATCGTCGGGGAAGAACGGCCGGCCGGCATGTACCGCCAGTGCGGTCACCATCGGTAGCAGCACCGACAACTCCATGCCGTACATGTGTTGTGGCGGCACGGTGGCCACCACGTGCGGCACCGCGTCGGTGTGTGCCCACAGGCTCTGCAACGCCACCAGATCCTGCCGCGTGCTGGTCAGGAAACTGCCCCAGGTCTTGGGATTGGGTTGCGGCGCGCCGGTGCTGCCGGAGGTGAAGCCGATCGCCACCAAGACATCGTCGGCCAGCATCGGGACCGGGCCTCCCAGCCGCGGCAAGTCCGCCGGTAATTGCCAATAGCGCGGGGGCGCCAGTTCCAGCGCCAGATCGCCCAGGCAGTACGCATCGGCGTGGCGCGCCTGCACTTCGCCCACCACCGCCGGCGCGCGCGAAGACGGCAGCAGCGACACCTGCCCACGCACCGCGCAGGCATAAAACGCCACCATGAAGCGATAGCGGTCCTCGCACAGGTTCACCGCGTGGCGGCCGTCGGGCAGCAACTGCGCCAGGCCATGCACGTGTGCGATGAAGGTGGCCAGGTCCACCGCCTGCCCATCGCGCCACGCCAACGGCCGGCCGGGTTCGCCAACGGCCAACGGATGGGACAGCGGAGTGGACGGACTGGGCATGGGCACCGGTGATCGCAAAAGCGCGCTAGCTTGGCGGCCCCCTGCGCTGCTGGCAAGTCGGGGCATTCCTGGCATTGGCTGATAGTCGGCGCTCATGACGGCGCGTGTTCGCGGCAATGTCGCAACTTCGCTGCTGTGTGCAGGGCGGCGTGGCGCCGGAATGCGCACGTGGGAAGCGTGGAGCGCCTGGCACACGCGCTGATAGGCGCCGCATAAATATGCACGCATCGCCGACGCCTAAGTTGTGCAGCGATCGCGCGCTCGTCGCCGGATGAGCGTCCATGCAAGCGCTCTGCCGCTGGCCCACCGAAACACGCTGCGATCGTGAAACGCGGTTGATCGCCACAATTCCCAGCACAGGCGCTTGCACAATCGCGGCCGCCTCGCACGACAATGCAGTCCGCAGCGCAGCTCTAGTCCAGCCGGCTTCAATCACCGCAATCACCACCGATGGCACGCGCGCAGACGCCATCACGCATGACCTGTGGCCCAGCCCCGTGCGGAAACGAACTGCTAGGCTTGCCCGCTCTTCTTGCGTTTCGATCCCGCCCGATGCCCAGACTGTTGCCGTTGTCCCTCCTGTTGCTGGCCGCCACTGCGCAGGCGCAGTCCACCGCACCGCTCACCATCGAACAGGTGATGGCCGACCCGGACTGGATCGGGCCGTCGGTCGAGCAGGCCTGGTGGCAATGGGACGGCAAGCAGGTGCAGTACCAGCTCAAGCGCGAAGGCAGCCCGGTGCGCGATACCTATCGCCAGCCCGCAGCGGGCGGCACCGCCGCCGAGCGTGTGGCCGACACCGCGCGTGCGGGGCTGGATGCCGCCAACCCGAGCTACGACGCCGGCCGGCAACGCATGCTGTTTGCGCGCAACGGTGACATCTTCCTGCGCGATCTGCGCTCCGGGGCGCTGACCCAGCTGACCCGCAGCAACGAGGTCGAATCGCGCCCGCAATTTGCCAGCGATGGCGGTGCGATCTGGCGCGCGGGCAACAACTGGTACCACTGGCGTGCCGATGGCGGTACCGCGCAGGTGGCAGTGGTGAAGGCCGAGCGCGATCCCAACGCCGCGCCCAAGGCCGATGTGCTGCGCGAGCAGCAACTGGCCACCCTGGCCACCTTGCGCCGCGACCGCGAGCAACGCGAGGCGTTGCGCACCCAGGACGATGCCTGGCGCCGCGCCGACAGCACACGCGCACCGGCACCGGTGTATCTGGGCGATGAGGTGGAAATCGTCGACAGCGCGCTGTCGCCGGATGGACGCCATCTGCTGGTGGTCACCCAGGCCAAGAGCGCCGACGAGGGCCAGGACGGCAAGATGCCCAAGTACGTCACCGAATCCGGCTATGAGGAATTCCAGGAAGTCCGCACCCGCGTTGGCCGCAACGCCCCGGTGGCGCATGCGCTGTGGCTGGTGGACGTGGCTGCCGGCAGTGCCAGAGCGCTGTCGTTCGACCCGTTGCCCGGCATCGCCACCGACCCGCTGGCCGCGCTGCGCAAGGCGGCCAAGAAAGATCCGCTCAAGGGCAACCGTGCCGTGCGCGTGGAAAGCGACGGCGATGGCAGCGGCCCGGCCGTGCACTGGAGCGATGACGGCCGCAACGTGGCGGTGGAAATCCGCGCCGTGGACAACAAGGACCGCTGGATCGCCAGCGTGGATCTGGACGATGCCAAGCTGCAGCCGCGCCATCGCCTGAGCGACAGCGCCTGGATCAACTGGGGCTTCAACGAATTCGGCTGGCTGCCGGACAACCGCACGCTGTGGCTGCTGTCGGAAGAATCCGGCTATTCGCAGCTGTACACGGTGGAAGGCAATGGCAAGCCACGCCAGCGCACCCGCGGCACATTCGAAGTATCCGCACCGGTGCCCAGCGCCGATGGCAGCGGGATGTTCTTCCTGTGCAACCGGAAATGGCCGGGCGATTACGAGGTGTGCAAGCTGGATCTGCGCACCGATCAGCTCAGCGAAGTCACCGCGCTCGACGGCGTGGAAGATTTCAGCCTGTCGCCGAACGGCCAGCAGGTGCTGGTGCGTTATTCCGGCAGCTACCTGCCCCCGCAGTTGGCGGTGGTGCCGGCCGCTGGCGGCCAGGCCACGGTGCTCACCGACACGCGCACCGCTGCCTTCAAGGCGCAGCCGTGGATCGCGCCGCAATACGTGCAGGTGCCTTCAACGCACGGCGCCGGAACGGTGTGGGGCAAGTACTACGGCCCGCAGCATCCCGAGCCCGGCAAGCAGTACCCGATCGTGATGTTCGTGCACGGCGCCGGCTACCTGCAGAACGTGTCGGCGCGCTACACGCCGTATTTCCGCGAGCAAATGTTCCATAACCTGCTGGTGCAGCAGGGCTACATCGTGCTGGATCTGGACTACCGCGCCTCCGAAGGTTACGGCCGCGACTGGCGCACTGCGATCTATCGCAACATGGGCCATCCGGAACTGGAAGACTATCTGGACGGCCTGCAGTGGCTGGTCGACACCAAGCAGGGCGATCGCGCGCGTGCGGGCATCTACGGCGGCTCCTACGGCGGTTTCATGACCTACATGGCGCTGTTCCGCAGCCCGGGCACGTTCAAGGCCGGCGCCGCGCTGCGGCCGGTCGGCGACTGGATGCAGTACAACCACGAGTACACCTCCAACATCCTCAACACGCCCGACCTCGACCCGCAGGCCTACAAGACCTCCTCGCCGATCAACTATGCCGAGGGCTTGCGCGACCATCTGTTGATTGCGCACGGCATGATCGACGACAACGTGTTCTTCAAGGACTCGGTCGACATGACCCAGAAGCTGGTCGAGCTGCACAAGGACAACTGGCAGGTGGCGCCGTATCCGCTGGAGCGCCACGGCTTCACGCGGGCCGATTCGTGGCTGGATGAGTACAAGCGCATCCTCAAGCTGTTCAACGAACAGGTGAAGCCGTAACGGCAGCGGTCTTGCCAGGGCGATGCGTCATGTATCGCCATGGCGTGGAGGTAATGCCGGCATTGCGTTCGCCGCTCTCCACGCTGGTGCGGTTACACAGTGCGAGCGCCAGCGCGTTTGATTCGCAGATAACCGCGTGCGTGGGGGCATCAGCGTGCTTGCCAGAGTGTCCGAGTGACGCGACCGCATGTAGGAGCGCACCTGGGCGTGATGGGACTTCGGTAAAGCCCCATCGCGCCCGGTGCGCTCCTGCGACGGATGCTGCGCTGAGAGGCATCCGCGAGATCGGTCACCCGTGCGTTGGGTTCGCGGGAAATCGCATATGTGGGGGTCTCTTCTCATCGACGTGCTTGTGCAGAGTCCGAGCGACACGAATCACCCGTAGCAGCGCACCGAGCGCGACGGGACTTCCCGGTAATGCCCTATCGCGCCCCGGTACGCTCCTACGATGAGATGCTGCGGCTAAGAGGAACACGCCAGATCGGCTGCCAGCGCTGCGTCGACCGATGATCGGAGCAGCGTATGCAGACCACGCGTGCGCGCACGGCAGTGACGCTGTAACGCACTCACCCCACCCTACGTGTCACGCCTTAAGCTTGGTGCAGGATCGGCAGCAGGCGTGCGTGTATGCGCCCCGTGCGCCGGTCCGCTGCCTGACCGGTGCGCCACCGGCCGTGCGGCGGCGCCATCCACTCCTCAATCGGCGCGTAGAAGGAATCGCGATGGGCCTGTGGGACCGTTTGTTTGGACGCAAGACCCCGGCGACACCGCCGCCCGCTGCAGCGCAAGCCGCGCCTGCCGCGGATGCAGATCCCGCTGCCGACATCGATCCACAGCTGCAGCCCGCGCTGGCGCTGTTCCAGCAGGGCGATCACGTCGGTGCCTACAACGCCGCAGTGGCGCATCTGGACGTCGGTGCCGATGCGCACCGCCTGTGCGCGATCTCGCTGAGCGCCCTGGGTCGGTACCACGAAGCGTTTCCGCATTGGCTGGCGTTGTTCGAGGTGGAGCAGAGCGCGCACAACGCGCTGCAACTGGCCACCACCTCGGTGATGTGCAACGAGATCGACCGCGGCGAAGCCTGGCTGATGAAGTTCGACCAGTTGAACGAGCAGGAACGCGCCACCTCGCCGGCCACCGCACGTACCAATTTCCTCAGCGCGCTGACCCAGGCCGGCCACGGCGAGCATGCATTGCCGCACCTGGAATGGCTGCGCGAAGCGTATGCCGGCATGTCGATCACCGATGGGCATTTCCTGTTCGTCCGCGGGCTACCGTTCTTCGAAACGTTTCTGGAGCGCAGCACACCACTGTTGCGCGTCTGCCTGCCCGCCGATGCGCTGGCCGACTGGTATCTGCAGATGCAGCCGGCGCTGGATGCACCGGGCCAGGCGGCAGTGGCCGCGCACGTCGCCTCACTGCAATGAACCGCACGCCGGCACCGGCAACGCGCGGCGGGTTCGTCACGCCAATGGCGTGGGTGTCGCTGCTGCTGGGCGTGGCCAGCGCGCTGACCAACCTGCTGCAGATCCTGCTGATCGTGCTGGTGCCCGGCTCCACCGCGCTGCCATTGCCCCCGGGAATGCGCATGCCCGCTTCCTGGCAATGGCTGATCGACCATGCGATGAGCTTGTCGGTGCTGGGCATGGTGCTGTCGGTGGCCTTCGCCTGGATGAGCTGGGCCTTGCTGCAGCGGCGCGAGTGGGCGCGGATCGGCTTCGTGCTGGTGCTGGTGGTCACCGGATTGCTTAATTTCGCTGGCTTGGCCCTGATAGGGCCGCTGTTCGATGGCCTGCAGTCGATGCTGCCGGCCGACATCCTGCACAGCCCGGAGTGGCCGCAGATGCAGGCGCGCCTGCAGACCACGCGACTGATGGCGCTGCTGCTGACCGGCATCGGTGCGCTGGTGATCGCGCTGTTTCAGTGCGCCCTGGCGTGGCGGCTGTGCGCGCCTGCGGTGCGCGCGGAGTTTGCGGCCTCGCCACGGGGCTGATCGTTCGCCTGGAATCACGGCTGGGAGCGGTTGTCTTCAATCGAAGAGACCTCGCGTGCGTGGCGCCCGCACTGCCTGCGGGGCACGGCGCCGATCCAGCCTGGAAAACGCCTTCGCGACCGCCCTGCCGCCCCAAGCCCCTGCACGCAGTGATGGCTCTGCACCTCCACGGTGGATCGGCGTGGTGGCGACAACCTGGCGGCCCTGCACGCGAACGACCAGACGACCCACCGCGTCGCACGCGACACCTTGGCGCGGGTGCGAAATGCACGCAGCGCGGTGCACCGCTTAGAATCGAGGCATGAACGAATTCGACCGTGTACGTGACTATCTGACCGATCTGCAGGACCGCATCTGCGCCGCCGTGGAAGCCATCGATGGCAAGGCGCGGTTTGCCGAGGACCTGTGGCAGCGCGCGGAAGGCGGCGGTGGGCGCACCCGCATCCTGCGCGACGGTGCGGTGTTTGAGCAGGCCGGCATCGGCTTCTCCGACGTGTCCGGCGCGCGGCTGCCGCCCTCGGCCAGCGCGCATCGGCCCGAGCTGGCCGGCGCCACCTGGCGCGCCTGCGGGGTGTCGCTGGTGTTCCACCCGCACAATCCGCACATCCCGACCACACACGCCAACGTGCGCTACTTCCGCGCCGAGCGCGATGGCGAGATGGTGGCGGCCTGGTTCGGCGGCGGCTTCGACCTGACCCCGTTCTACCCGGTCGACGAAGACGTCATGCACTGGCACCGCACCGCACAGGCGCTATGCGCGCCGTTTGGCGAGGAGCGTTACGCCGCGCACAAGCGCTGGTGCGACGAGTACTTCTTCCTGCGCCACCGCAACGAGACCCGCGGCGTGGGCGGGCTGTTCTTCGACGACCTGGGCCAGGACTTCGAACGCGACTTTGCCTACCAGCGCGCGGTCGGGGACGGCTTCCTGGACGCCTATCTGCCGATCGTCGAACGCCGCAAGGACACGCCCTATGGCGAAGCTGAGCGCGCCTTTCAGCTGTACCGGCGTGGCCGCTACGTGGAGTTCAACCTGGTCTACGACCGCGGCACCCTGTTCGGTCTGCAGAGCGGTGGCCGCGCCGAGAGCATCCTGATGAGCCTGCCGCCGCAGGTGCGCTGGGAATATGGATTCCAGCCGCAACCGGGAAGCGCCGAGGCACGCTTGGCCGATTATTTGATTCCGCGTGATTGGCTCGGCTGATTTCCAAACGCGTCACCGATGAAACACAGTGTTGATTCACGGATTAAATCGGCCCTATTTAAATTTGTGATTGCAGACGAAACCAGTCGCCCCGTCGTTCGATGAACTGGTTATGTTGCGCTGCACGCAGTGACGCGTGCATTGTGGGTCTCAGCACGCTCAGTAAAAGCGCCGAAGCGACGCCATTCGCCACCGCCGCTGCGCTGTAGGCGCTGAGCCCGATTCACCGCTGTACCGCTGCGGCATACATGGCCTGCGTGAGAAATCGCAGGCAATAAAAAGCCCCGCAGACCAGGGGGAGGTCGGCGGGGCCAGGGAACGGAAACTTGGGGAGGAGTTTCCGCTCCGAGATCTGCTCCAGGGGATGGGAGAGATCTGCCGACAGGCATTGCGCCCGTCGAGGGATATAACACCATTTTCTACATTGATGGATCGTGAAGATCACCGTTAAGAATTTGTAGAATTTAGCGGTTATTCAGTGCTGCGGCGCGGTGCGAGTTTCTGAATATTCTGATCTGCGTATTCAGCATACGAGGCATGCGCTGTACCATCAATGCGCCTCGTCCCAGTTATCGCCCACGCCAGAATCGACCACCAGCGGCACGCGCAGGCTGGCAGCTGCGGACATGCGTGCGGTGACCTCGGCCAGCAGGGTGTCGACGAAGTCGGCGTCGGCCTCGAACACCAGTTCGTCGTGCACCTGCAGGATCATCAGGGCGCGCTGCGCGTGATCGGCAATCCAGCCATCCACGCTGACCATGGCGCGCTTGATGATGTCGGCGGCGGTGCCCTGCATCGGCGCGTTGATGGCCGCGCGCTCGGCGCCGGCGCGTTGGCCCTGGCTGCCGGCGTTGATGAAGTCCAGGTACAGCCGGCGGCCGAACACGGTTTCCACGTAGCCCTTGTCGCGGGCCTGCTGCCGGGTGGTTTCCATGAAGTCACGCACGCCCGGGTAACGGCTGAAGTACAGCGCGATGTAGTCCTGCGCCTCGCCGCGGCCGATGCCGAGCTGGCGGGCCAAGCCGAACGCGCTCATGCCGTACATCAGGCCGAAGTTGATCGCCTTGGCGGCGCGGCGCTCATCCCCGCTGACCGTATCGATGGTGCGGCCGAACACTTCGGCGGCGGTGGCACGGTGCACGTCGGCGCCGGATTCGAATGCGCCGACCAGGCCGGGGTCGCCGGACAGGTGGGCCATGATGCGCAGCTCGATCTGCGAGTAGTCGCAGGCGATCAGCTTGCGTCCGGCCGGGGCGACAAAGGCGCGGCGGATGCGGCGGCCGTCTTCGGTGCGGATCGGGATGTTCTGCAGGTTGGGGTCGGACGAAGACAACCGCCCGGTGGCCGCGCCGGCCTGGTGGTAGCTGGTGTGCACGCGCCCGGACTGCGGGTGGATCATCTCCGGCAGCTTGTCGGTGTAGGTGCTGCGCAGTTTGGCCAGGCTGCGGTAGTCCAGGATCACCCGCGGCAGCTCGTGCTGGTCGGCGATGGCTTCCAGGGCTTCTTCGTTGGTCGAGGGCTGGCCCTTGGGCGTCTTGACCACGGCGGGCAGCTTGAGCTCGTCGAACAGCAGCGCCTGCAGCTGTTTGGGCGAGTCCAGGTTGAAGGTGCGCCCGGCCAGTTCGGTGGCCTTCTGCTGGGCGGCGAGCATGCGCTTGGACAGGTCCGCGCTCTGGCGGCGCAGTTCGGCCGCGTCCACGCACACGCCGTTGGCCTCGATGCGCTCCAGCACGCCCACCAGCGGCATTTCGATGTCGCGGTAGACACTCTCCAGCGCCGGCTCGGCGGCCAGGCGCTTGCCCAGCACCTGGTGCAGCCGCAGGGTGATGTCGGCGTCTTCGGCGGCGTAGCGGGTGGCGTCTTCCAGACTGACCTGGGCGAACTTGATCTGCTTGGCGCCCTTGCCGCAGATGTCTTCGTACTTGACGGTGTCGTAGCCCAGGTAACGTTTCGCCAGGCTGTCCATATCGTGGCGGGCACTGCCGGAGTTGAGCACGAAGCTCTCCAGCAGGGTGTCGTCGGCGTAGCCGGCCAGGGCGATGCCGTGGCGGCGCATCACGTGCAGGTCGTACTTGCCGTGCTGGCCGAGCTTGCGCACCGCCGGGTCGGTCAGCAGCGGCGCCAGCTGCGCCAGCGCCTGCGTGCGGTCGAGCTGGGCCGGTGCGCCGGGGAAATCGTGGCCGAACGGCAGGTAGGCGGCCTGGCCGGGCTCGGCGGCGACGCTGAGGCCGATCAGATTGGCCTGCAGCGCGTCCAGGCTGTCGGTTTCGGTATCGAAGGCGAACTGCCCGGCCGCGCGCAGCCGCGCGATCCAGCTGTCGAGCTGCGCCTGGGTGAGGATGGTCTCGTACTGGCCGGGCGCCGACAGGGCCGGGTCCAGCTCCACCGGAGCGGCAGCCGGCGCCGACACGAAGCCGGTGCCGCGTGCGCGGCCAGGCTCGGTGCGCGCCACCGCCATCGGTGCGGTCAGCCCGCCGGCCTCGGCGGCGGCGCCGCCGAGTTCGCGCAGCGCCTGGGTGAAGCCGTAGCGCGCGTACAGCACCGCCAGCGCTTCGGCGTTGGGTTCGCGCAGGTCCAGCGCGCGCGGACCGCTGGCCAGCACCACGTCGGTCTTGATGGTGACCAGCTCGCGATTGAGCGGCAGCCGCGGCAAGGCGGCGCGCAGGTTCTCGCCGATCTTGCCCTTGATCTTGTCGGCATTGGCGATCACGCCGTCGAGCGAGTCGTATTCGGCCAGCCATTTGGCGGCGGTCTTGGGGCCGCACTTTTCCACGCCGGGCACGTTGTCGACGGTGTCGCCCATCAGCGCCAGCAGGTCGACGATCTGGTTCGGGCGCACGCCGAATTTGGCGATCACCGCCTCGTCCGAATCCATGCGGCTGCCGCTCATGGTGTTGACCAGTTCCACGCCCGGGCGCACCAGCTGCGCGAAGTCCTTGTCGCCGGTGGAGATGGTGACGGCCAGGCCGTCGCTGGCGCCTTGCAGCGCGAGCGTGCCGATCACGTCATCCGCTTCCACGCCGTCGATGCGCAGGATGTCGATGCCCAGCGCATGCACGATGTCGCACATCGGCTGCACCTGCGCACGCAGGTCGTCGGGCATCGACGGGCGGTTGGCCTTGTAGTCGGCATACAAGTCATCACGAAATGTCTTGCCGGGCGCATCCACCACGAACGCCACATAGGCCGGGCGTTCCTTCAAGGTGGCACGCAGCATGTTGACCACGCCGAACAACGCACCGGTGGGCTCGCCCTGGGCATTGGTCAGCGGCGGAAGCGCGTGGAACGCGCGATACAGGTAACTGGACCCGTCGATCAGGACTAATCTGCTCATGCCGTAATTCTACGCTGCACGCCCACGCCACACCCGGCCAGCGCATACTCGGCGACGACCTCACACGGACCATCACGATGAAGAGAGCAAGTCTTTTGCTGTTGCCGCTGCTGCTGCTCGGCGGCTGCGCCACCACCGGTGGCGGCGGCGATGTGCCGGCCAACGCGGATGTCACCAGCAAGACCATGGGCAACGGCGACAAGGTTGACGAATACCGCGTCAACGGGCAGCTGGAAATGGTGCGCGTGACCCCCGCACGTGGCGCGCCGTACTTCCTCTACGACCGTGACCATGACGGCCATACCGACGCCGAGCGTGACAAGGTCAACAAGACGTATTGGCAGTTGTATAGCTGGTGATTGGGGAGCGGTGATTGGGAATTCGGGATTGGGGATTCGCTAGGCGAAGAGCTTAGCGATTGCATCGTCCGGCGCTTGTTTGGTGCGTCCTGAAGGCGTCAAACGGTTCAGCAGCTGCGGGCCAATCTGGCCCGCAGATTTCGGGCGACGAAGCACTGAAGCAGGCGTGCTGGGCGAGCGGATCCGGCAATCCTGCAGTGGCGGCGAGCGGCGGGTAACGCCACTGCTGTGCCCTGCGGCAGCTGATAGTGGTGAGCATATTGCTCAGCTGTTCTCCAGCGGGCCGGTGACGCGTTGCAGTTCATCGATCCCGCCTGGCGCCAGTTCCTTCATCAGCGCCAGGACGTCGCAGCCAACCAGCCGCTGCGCGCGCCGCAGCAACATCGGCACCGGGCTGGACGGCTCGTTGCGCGCGTAATAGGCGCAGATCTCCTCCAGCCGCCGCATGACATCGTCCGGGCCGGCGATTCCCCAGTGCGACGCGCCGGGCTGCCCGCAGCGGTGGCAGTGCCATCGCCTGAATGCTCGGTGGCGTCGGCGGCCTCTCCCGGGCTGCCCTGGCGCGCCTGCCAGTGCGGCAGCACGAAGCGCTCCAGATCGCGCAGGTCGGCCAGCAGCGGACGCAGGTCCGGCGCGGCGGTGCCGAGCTGTTCGGTGAGCAAGGCATCGATCGCCCGTGCGGTGGCGGCGGCGTCGGTAATCGCCTTGGCCGAGGCCGCCAGCGTGTCGAGCGGGCAATCCAGGCAGCAGGCTTCGATCTCGGCCAGCTTGAGGCTGCCGTTGGCGGCGCGCAGGTCGCGCAGGCTGAAGCGGCCCAGCCGCGGCGACTGCACGAAGGCGTTGGTGCGCAATGCGCCGAGCAGGCCCATCGGGTCGCTCAGGCCCACTAGCGCGTTGACCCGCGCGGTGGGGTCGTTGTCGTCGTCGGCATCCAGTTGCGGGTGCACGCTGTCCCAGTGCTGGCCGAGCAGGCCGTGGATCAGCGCCAGGGCGTCTGCCCAGCCAGGCAGCCCGCGCAGCCGCAGCCAGGCGGCGCCGAGCTTGCTGGCGATACGCACGTCGCGGCTGCGCCTTGGGCGCTCCTACAATGATCCGCATGCATCACGCTGCGCGTGCCGGTGAGCGCGCTGCTGCCGAGCTACCTCAGACGAATGACCAACTGCACACACCTGCGTAGGAGCGCGCTTGCGCGCGATGAGCCTTCCCGGTAATGCCCATCGCGCCCAAGGGCGCTCCTACGGTGATCCGCACGCATCACGCTGCGCATGCTGCTGAGCGCGGCTGTTGCCGAGTTACCTCAGGCGAATAACGAGCTGCACGCCCTGCGTAGGAGCGCGCTTGTGCGCGATGAGGCCTTCCCGGTAATGCCCATCGCGCCCAAGGGCGCTCCTACAAACGTTCTGCACGACTAGCCTGGACCCGATTGGTCATCGCGCTCGCATCAACGCATCAACCCCAATCTCAACGAATCACCAGTACCGGAATCGTGCTGTGTGTCAGCACTTCCACCGTCTGGCTGCCGAGCAATACGCGGCTCATGCCGCGGCGGCCGTGCGAGGTCATCACGATCAGGTCGCTCTTGCACTCCTCGGCGGTCTGCACAATGCCCTCGGCCGCAAAACGGTCCAGCACATGCCGCGCGGTCGCCTTGAGGTTCGCAGCGATCGCCAACTCCACAGCCGGGCGCAGGATCTTTTCCGCAGCCGCCTCGCGCTCCTTGCGATAGTCCGGGCTGGCTTCGTACCCCACGCTCCAACCCATGGCGTCGTACATGCCCATCGCCCACGGCTCGGAGACGGTGACGATATCGACCTTGGCGCCAGTGGCCTTGGCCAGTTCCAGACCCTGAAACAACCCGCGGTGGGAAAGCTCGGACGCATCGATGGCGATCAGGATACGTTTGTACATGGTGGCCCCCTGGAATGCCGGCACATCCACCGGCGGAAATCAGCGTGACAGCGCGGCGCAACTATCGCCTTGAGACAGATCAGTGCAGCGAGAAGCGCAGTCAGTCGGTCGGGGTCGCCTGTGGATCGGTGCGCGGCATGAGGACACGCGCAGGATTCCCCACTACAGTGGCGCCTGCCGGCACATCGCGGGTGACCACCGCACCGGCCCCGATCAACGCATCGTCGCCAATGCGCACGCCCGGCAGAATGATCGCGCCGCCGCCGATCCACACATTACGTCCCACATGAATCGGGCGGCCAAACTCCAGCCCGCTGGCACGATCGGTCGCATCGCGCGGATGGTCGGCCGCGTAGAACTGCACCGCCGGGCCGATCTGCGTGCCATCGCCGATGCTGACCTCGCACACATCCAGAATCACGCAATTGAAGTTGAGAAAAACCCCCGCACCCAAACGGATGTTGTAGCCATAGTCGCAATGGAACGGCGGGCGAATCACTGCACCCGCGCCCACCTCGGCCAGACGTTCGACCAGCAAGGCATGGCGCTGCGCAGCGGGCTGTTGCGCAGCGGCGTTGTAACGCGCCATCCACGCGGCGGCGGCAGCCTGATCGGCCTGCAGTTCGTCATCGGCCGCGTTGTACAGCTCGCCTGCGAGCATCTTCTTTTTTTCGGTGCACATCGGGCTGTGTGCCTTCATAAAGTCGGTTCGACCGCAGCTTGTCATGAAAGCTGTGGCGAATGCATCGAGCAGCGCACCACCGCGTTTGGCTGTCTGGATCTTCTGACCTGACTCGTTGCCTGTGCCGTATAGAACCAGTGAGAGATCACTGGCTCGGCCCTAGTAGCGCCAAGGAAGGTGGCGAGCAATTGCCAGGCGGCTGTTAAGGGCGCGCAGAAGCCGCAATATTCGCATCGTCAGATGCAGATGCGTTGTGACGCGGCGGCGGCATAAGTAATACTCGCTCCGACAGTGCCGTTCCACGCTGTGCGCTCTCAAGGATGACCCCATGAAAAACGTTTTTACGTTTGCCTGGCCGCGCTGCTTGCGATCTGCTGCAGCGCACCCGCTTACGCCACCTCAAGCCTTTCCTTCGAAGGCGGCGGCTACGCAATGACATTTGAAGTCGGCAACGACGGCCGCCCTGTTATCGCCAGCATCCATTTCTACGCGCCGGGCGACTGCAAGGGCGTCCCATTGCAGAACGACTTCGAGGTAAAAACCTTCGATACCAAACGCAGAGTATTGCGGTTGATTTACCCGGGTGGCGGCCAGGGAGTGCCACCATTTGCACTAGTTGTGCTCGCGGACAAGTCGACGCTCACCATAGGAGGTAAGCGAATCAACTCCACCTTCAGCTGGGAAATGTCGGCGTACGGCACCAAAGTCGATGCAATGCCATCTCCCATAAGGCTGGTCGTCAAGCGATGAAGCAATCTCGGCGGGCTTGGTGAGCTCCGACATCAGCCAGCCTTTCCGCCCTACCGATAAGCGCCAGCTTGCCCTGATAGCTTCACCCGGGCGACAGGATTGGCGCTGGTAAGGGCTCGCCTACACCACCGTCAGATTCGCGTACGCCATCACCAGCCACTTGGCGCCCACTTCATCGAATTGCACCTGCACGCGTGCATGCGCGCCGGCGCCTTCGTAGTCGACAACCACGCCGCCACCGAACTTGGGGTGTTCGACATTGGCGCCGAGCTTGATCGGCGCGGCGTCGACCACGGCGTGTACCGGGCCGCCGCGTGCGGCGCCCAGCGAGGCAGTGCGCGAGACCTGCACCTTGGGCCGCACTTCATGCAGCAGGTCGCGCGGGATCTCGCGCAGAAAGCGCGACGGCACGTTGTAGTTGTCCTGGCCGTGGATGCGCCGCGATTCGGCGTAGCACAGCACCAGTTTCTGGCGCGCGCGGGTGATACCCACGTAGGCCAGGCGGCGTTCTTCTTCGAGCCGGCCGCTTTCTTCCAGCGAGCGTGCGCTGGGGAACAGGCCATCTTCCAGCCCGACCAGGAACACGATCGGAAATTCCAGGCCCTTGGCCGAGTGCAACGTCATCAGCTGCACGCCTTCTTCGCCGGCCTGCGCCTGGCCTTCGCCGGCTTCCAGCGAGGCGTAGGCGAGGAAGGCCACCAGTTCGGTCATGCCCTGGCTGTCTTCATCGTCCGGGCGGGTGAAGCGCGAGGCCACCGAGACCAGTTCGTCCAGGTTCTCGGTGCGCGATTCCGAATCCAGCCCGCCGCGGCTTTCCTTGGCCCAATGCTCGCGCAGGCCCGAGCGCATCAGCACATGGTCGATGCGCTCGGCCAGGTCCATCTCGCCGGTTTCGGCCTGCAGCTGGCCGACCAGGCTCAGGAACGTAGCCAGTGCATTGCGTGCACGCGCCGCAAGAGTATTTTCCTGCGTGCACAGCATCGCCGCTTCCCACAGCGACAGCGCATTGGCGCGCGCCAGCCGGCGCACTTCATCCAGGGTGCGATCGCCAATGCCACGCGTGGGCGTGTTGACCGCGCGCTCGAACGCGGCATCGTCGCTGCGGTTGGTGAGCATGCGCAGGTACGCCAGCGCGTCCTTGATTTCGGCGCGTTCGAAAAAGCGCATGCCACCGTACACGCGGTACGGCAGTTGTTCGGCAATCAGCGCTTCTTCCAGCGCGCGCGATTGGGCATTGCTGCGATAGAGCACTGCCACTTCGCCGTAACTGCCGCCATCACGCACCCACTGGCGCGCGCGCTCGACTACATAGCGGGCCTCGTCGACTTCGTTATAGGCCGCGTACAGATCGATCGGGTCGCCATCGCCGGAATCGGTCCACAACTGTTTGCCGATGCGGTCCGGGTTATGCGCGATCACCGCATTGGCCGCGCCCAGGATATTCGCGCTGGAGCGGTAGTTCTGCTCCAGCCGCACGGTCTGCGCACCGGGGAAGTCCTTGAGGAAGCGCTGCACGTTCTCGACCTTGGCACCGCGCCAGCCGTAGATGGCCTGGTCGTCGTCGCCCACCACGAACACGTGGCCGCTCTCGCCGGCCAGCACGCGCACAAAGGCGTACTGGATGGCGTTGGTGTCCTGGAACTCGTCGACCAGAATTTCGCGAAAGCGCGCGCGGTAGTGCGCCAGCAAGGCCGGGGTGTCGCGCAGCAATTCGTGTGCGCGCAGCAGCAGCTCGGCGAAATCCAGCAGGCCGGAGCGGTCGCAGCGTTCCTGGTAGGCGGCGTACACCTGCCGGCGCACCTCGGTCCAGTCGTCGTTGGGCTCGGGCTGGATGTGTTGCGGGCGGCGGCCTTCGTCCTTCTGCTCGTTGATCCACCAGCCCATCTGCTTGGGCGGATACTTGGTCTCGTCCAGCTCCAGCGACTGCACCACGCGCTTGACCAGCCGTAGCTGGTCATCGCTGTCCATAACCTGGAAGCCTTCCGGCAGCCGCGCGTCCTGCCAGTGCAGGCGCAGCAGGCGATGGGCCAGCCCATGGAAGGTGCCGATCCACATCCCGCGGCTGCCGTTGCGCAGTTGCAGGTCGGTGCGGTGGCGCATTTCGCCGGCGGCCTTGTTGGTGAAGGTCACCGCGAAGATGCCGTGGTTGGGCACGCCCTGGACTTCATTGAGCCAGGCAATGCGATGGATCAGCACGCGCGTCTTGCCGGAGCCGGCGCCGGCCAGCACAAGGTAATGCCCCGGCGGCGCGGAAACGGCCTCGCGCTGGGCGGGGTTCAGGTGATCGAGCAAATGAGAGACATCCACCCGGGCATTTTACCGGTTGTGGCGTCGCTGCGGCTGAGATTGGGATGAAGGGGTTTGGGATGCGAGGCTTCGCTCGGACCCTCATCCGCCCCTTCGGGGCACCTTCTCCCGGCGGGAGAAGGGAACAACGCCCCTCTCCTACGGGAGAGGGCTTGGGGTGAGGGTACGGGGCGAAGCCACTACGAGTGGTGGGTAACACGAGAGCTTCGCTCGCACCCTCATCCGGCGCTTCGCGCCACCTTCTCCCAGCGGGAGAAGGGAACAACGCCTCTCACCGCCCAAGCAATACCAGCACATCCCGCGCAATCGCCGTTGCCTGCTCACGCAGTTCCGGTACCGCCAGGCTTTCCCATAGCGAGCCGATGCGCAGGCTGCCGATCACCCGCAGGCGTGGATTGGGGCGGCCATCGGCATCGAGCAGCGCGCCATTGGACGCGGTGTCCACGCCGATGCCATGCGGGCCGGGCGTGGCGATGCCCTGGCCCAGCAGCTGCTGCAGCAGGCCGTTGCGCATGGCCTGCACGCGCATTTCCACGCCGGTGGCGTTGATCAGCGTCTGCACATCCAGCTGCAGCGCATGCCCGGCGCCGGCGCCGGCGCTCACCCGCACACAGGCACCGGCCTGGTACGCCACATCCAGCCGCGCGCGATGCAGTTGCAATTGCCCGCGCGCCTGCATTGCCTGCAGCTGCGCATGCACCGGCGCGGCGATGCGGTGGCGGTGCACATCCCAATAGCGCACCACATGGCGCAAGAAGCGGCGCTGGTCGGCGGCCGACAGCGTCTGCCATAGCGCCTGGCTCAACGGGCGGATGCGCTCCATCACGCTCTGCCAGGGCAGGCCCTGCGCGGCCGCGTCGCGCGCATGCCGGCGCACTGCGCGCATGCGCGCGCGCAGGGGCAGTGCCAGCAGCGGTTGCGGGTCGAACGGTGCCGGCGTGGCGTGTGCGTGCGGCAGCGGCAGCAAGCCGTGCCGCGAGACCACGTGTACCGCGCCGCGGTGCTGCTGCGCGGCCAGGGTGACCACGCTGTCGGCCATGCTCAACCCCGAGCCAATAATGCACACCGGCGCGTCCTGCGGGATCTGCGCCACTGCGGGCGTGTCCCAGGCTTCCACGCGCTGGCCGGGCGCCAGGCCGGCGGCGCCGCGCAATGGCAGCGGCCGCAAGGCATTGCCCACCGCCAGGATCACGCTGGCAGCCTGCAGGTGCTGGCCGTCATCCAAATGCAGCAGCGCGCCTGCGGCGTTTGGCTGCAGGTCGCGTACGCGAGCGCTGCAGACAGTGAGTGTGGCGGGGCTGCGCGCGCAGGCCTCTTGCAACCGAGCACGCAGGTACGGGGCATATAGGCAGCGGCCCACGAACTGCTGCGGCAGTTGCGCCGCGTCCAGCGCCGGGCAGGCCTGCGTGGCCTGCAGGTAGGCGACAAAATCGCCTGGCAACTCTGCCAGCGCGCTCATCCGCGCGGCCGGCACATTGAGCAGATGCTCGGGCCGCGCCGTGGCGTAGGCCACGCCTTCGCCCAATGCCGCGCTGGGCTCGATCATGACGATCTGCAGCGGCGCGGCGGCCTGGCGCAGCAGCTGCAACGCCACCAGCACGCCGGACGCGCCACCACCGACGATGGCGATCGCTGCATCGCCGGGTACACGCTGTTCGTTCATGCCGCAATTGTAGGCGATGGCCGCGTCGGGCCCATGACCACGGGTGCGGCGGCAACCGACATGTGAGGTGCTGGATTCGCTGCGCGGCAGCTGACTGCCGGGTGATGTCCGCAGCCCCACGCGGTGGGACTGCACGCAGCACCCAGGCCGGTACCGGCCGGCGCCACGCTGTGGGTGCGCCGCGCTCTATCACCCGTGGCAGCAGCGTGCGTGCATGCACTACGCCAACGCTGTGCGAATCAGGCCACCATGCTGCCCGACGCTTCAATGCCAGGCCTCACCGCGCGACAGCCATCCAGCCGCCCGCTACATCAATGCATCCGCCAGGCGTGCGATGCCTTCGCGGCTTCGCCGCCAGGCCGGGCGGCGGCGCCACTGCGCGATGTCCACCGGCTGCGACTGCGCCAGGTAATCCTGCTCGATCTCGCGCAGGCGTAGCACCACGTTGCGGTCGTAGCAGAGCATGCCGATCTCGGCATTGAGCGCGAACGAGCGGATGTCCAGGTTGATCGAGCCCACCAACGCAATGTCTTCATCCACGCTCAGATGCTTGGCATGCAGAAAGTGCGGCCGGTACAGCGCAATCTTCACTCCACAGCGCAGCAACTCTTCGAAATAGGCCTCCTGCGCCCACGCCGCCAGCCGCTGGTTGTTGTGTTCGGACAGGATCAACTGCACGTCCACGCCAGACATCCCGGCAATGCGCAGCGCACTGAGCATGGCTTCGTCCGGCACGAAATACGGCGTGACCAGCACCACCTTGCGGCGCGCCAGATGGATCACCGCGTTGATCGCGTCGCGTGCGTTCTCGAACGGATACGCCGGCCCGCTGGGCAGCAACTGGGTAGCGATGTTGTCGTCGTACACCGGTGCGTCCGGCCACACGTCCAGGCGCTGCCCGGTTTCGGTGAACCAGTCGCTGGCGAACACCGCTTCCAGGTGGTTGACCACCGGCCCGCGTACGCGCGCGACCAGTTCGCGATTGGGCGCGCCGGCGATGAAGCCGGGTGCGGCCAGGTTCTGCGAGCCGACAAAGCCGACCTGGTTGTCGATCACCGCAATCTTGCGGTGGTTGCGCAGGTCCATGCGCCCGCTGCGGCGCCAGCGCAGCCCGCCGGGCAGCAAGGCCAGCACCTCCACGCCACTGGCCTGCAGGCGCTGGCGATAACGGCGCAGGCCACGCTTGGCGCCCATGGCATCCAGCAGCAAGCGGCAGCGCACGCCGCGTGCGCAGGCGCGTTCCAGCGCAGCCACCACAGCCTCGCCCACCGCATCGTCGAACATCAGGTAATACAGCAGATGCACGCGTTCCTGCGCCTGGTCGATCGCGGTAATCAACGCCTGCAGCGAGGCCTCGTAGTCGTCCAGCAGTTCCACCGCATTGCCCAGCGTGGGCATGAAATCGCCCTGCCGCTCGATCAACGGCACCACCTCGGCGCTGCTGGTGTCCGGCTGCGGGGTCCAGCGCAAGGCGTGCAATGGCAGCTGCTGCTCACGGATCACCTGCGAGGCCGTGGCTTGGCGTTGTACGCGCTGCCGCGATAGCCACGGGTGGCCGAACAACAGGTACAGCGGCAGGCCAACCACCGGCACGAAGCCGATCAGCAGCAACCAGCTGCGCGCCGCCCCAGGCGTGGTGCGGGTGGGGATCCACAGCAGCGCGGCCAGGCGGATCGCCCAGTCCAGCGCCAGCAGCCAGGTCCCTTGCAACCAGTCAGGCAGCATCGGCATCGGGTCTCGTCAAGGGGAGCCCGATTCTGACCGGGCCGCGCATAAACGCAACGGCCCGGACGCCGCCGCGCAATGCCGGAATGGCCCGGCCGCAGTATCGGCCGGCAGCGCGCGGTCGGCGCACACCTGGCGCACGGTCTGCACGAAGGCCGACTGCGCGCGGGTGGGGTGCCAATCAGCGCGTGTGGTCAGGCCAATCTGCCGGCGCAGCTGCGGCACCGCCAGGCCGATCTCGCACAGCAGCCCGGCGCGTTGCTCGAACAGGAACTGGTCGCGCGACATCACGGTCAGCCAGTCGTCTTCCAGCAGCAGCCCGCGGATGACCAGCACCGACCCGCATTCGATGCGCGGCGGCGGCGGCTCCAGCTGCTGGTCGCGGAACATGCGCTCCCAGCGCGCGCGCAGCGGCGTACCCGTGGCCGCCACCACCCATGGGTAGTCCAGCAATTGCGCGAAGGCGTAGGCCTGCCCGGCCAGCGGATGCCCGCTGCGCGCCACGATCACCGCCGCATCGTCGAATAGCGCGTCCTGCACCACGTCGTGCACGGGCAACGGCTCGCGCAACGCGCCGATCAACAGGTCCAACCCACCCTCGCGCAGCTGCGCCAGCAACTCCGGATACGGCCCTTCCACCACGCTGACGGTGGCACCGGGGTGGCTGCGTGCGAAGCGCGCCAGCGCCCGCGGCAGCAATACCGCGCGGGCAAGCGGCATCACCCCCACAGTCACCCGCCCGGCGTGCTGGGAGCGCAGCGCGGCCACCTCGTCCAGCCCGGCGCCCAGCTCCGCCAAGGCGAGCCGCACCTGCCGCAGCAGCCGCAGCGCCACCGGCGTGGCGTGCACGCTCTTGCCGCGGCGCACGATCAACGGCACTTCGACCACATCGGCCAGCGTCTGCACCGCGCGGTAGATGGCCGGCTGCGAGACCCCGGTGCGCACCGCCGCCAACGAATAGCTGCCGGCGACGTCCACCGCCACCAGTGCCTGCAGTTGCCCCAGCGACACCCGCCGCTCCAGGCCCGGGCGGGCCGGCAGCCGCAGCGCGCGCCGCGCCACCCGCAGCCCGCGCCCCAGATGCGCCAGTGCGCGCGCCACCCGCGGTGCCAGCAGGCGCGTGGCCTCGGTGCCGGCCATGCCGCCGGGGTGGCGGTCGAACAACCGCACGCCCAATTGCTGTTCCAGCCGCGCGATGGCCTGGGTGAGCGCCGGCTGCGACAGGTTCACCTGTGGCGCGGCGGCGCTGACGCTGCCCGCTTCGGCCACCACATGCATGGCATACAGGTGGCGCAGGTTGATTTCGAAAGGTGTCGACATGCTCTAACTATAAGCAGAACCAATAGACATACCTTAAATTGATATTGAGCCAGCAGGCGCTCCACCAACAGACTCGGCGCATTGCTAACGAGGATGGATGGATGAGCAAGGTCGTCACCGACATCGCGCGTGCCCCGGTCGCGGTCGTGCAAGGGTTGGCGCAGGCGGGCGTGGCCACCGTGCACGAAGCCATGGGCCGCAGCGGGCTGCTGCATCACCGGCTGCGGCCGATCTATGCCGGCTGCCGCATCGCCGGCACCGCCGTCACGGTGTCGGTCCCGCCGGGCGACAACTGGATGATGCATGTGGCGATCGAGCAACTGCGCGACGGCGACCTGCTGGTGGTCGCGCCCACCAGCGAGTGCTACGACGGCTATTTCGGCGACCTGCTCGCCACTTCGGCGCAGGCGCGCGGCTGCCGTGGGCTGATCATCGACGCCGGCGTGCGCGACGTGCGCGACCTCACCGCGATGGGCTTCCCGGTGTGGAGCCGCGCCATCTGCGCGCAGGGCACCATCAAGGAGACCCTGGGTGCGGTGAACGTGCCGCTGGTCTGCGCCGGGCAGCTGATCCAGCCGGGCGATGTGGTGGTGGCCGACGACGACGGCGTCTGCGTGGTGCCAAGCGCCCAGGCGCAGGCAGTGCTGGCCGAAGCCCAGGCACGCGAAGCGCGCGAATTGATCAAGCGCGAGCGGCTGGCGCGCGGCGAACTGGGCCTGGACATCTACGCCATGCGTGAGCGTCTGGCCGCGAAGGGCCTGCGCTATGTCTGAGGGCGTGCGCGCGATGTGGATGCGCGGCGGCACCTCCAAGGGCGGGTTCTTCCTGGCTGCGGACCTGCCGGCCGACACCGCCGCGCGCGATGCCTTCCTGCTGCGCGCCTATGGCTCGCCGGACCTGCGCCAGATCGATGGCATGGGCGGCGCCGACCCGCTCACCTCCAAGGTGGCCGTGGTAAGCCGCTCCGCGCGCGACGATGCCGATGTGGACTACCTGTTCCTGCAGGTCTCGGTGGACCAGGCCCAGGTCAGCGACGCGCAGAACTGCGGCAACCTGCTGGCCGGCGTGGGGCCGTTCGCGCTGGAGCGCGGCCTGCTGCCCGCACAGGACGGCCAGACTGCGGTGCGCATCTTCATGCGCAACACCGGTACCGTGGCCACCGCCACCGTGTGCACGCCGGGCGGCCAGGTGACCTACGCCGGCGACACCCGGATCGATGGCGTGCCCGGCACCGCCGCGCCCATCGCGCTGGCCTTTGCCGAGATCGCCGGTTCCAGCTGCGGCGCGCTGCTGCCCACCGGCAACCCGGTGGACCTGCTGGACGGCATTGCGGTCACGCTGATCGATAACGGCATGCCCTGCGTGGTACTGCGTGCCAGCGATGTGGGCATCCGCGGCGACGAAGACCGCGCCACGCTCGATGCCGATGTCGCGCTCAAGGCGCGCCTGGAGACCCTGCGCCTGCAGGCCGGGCCGCTGATGCGGCTGGGCGATGTGGCCACCGCCACCGTGCCGAAATTGATGCTGGTCTCGGCCCCGCGCAACGGCGGCGCGATCACGGTGCGCTCGTTCATTCCGCATCGCTGCCATGCCTCCATCGGCGTGCTGGGTGCGGTCACCGTGGCCACCGCCTGCCTGCTGCCCGGCACGCCGGCGCACGCGCTGGCACAGCTGCCGGGCGGCACCACGCAGCAGCTGGAGATCGAGCACCCCAGTGGTGCCAGCAGCTGCCTGATTGCACTGGACGCGCACGGCAACGTGGTGCGCGCCGCCGTCGTGCGCACCGCCCGCAAACTGTTCGATGGGGTGCTGTTTGGCTAGTCAGCGGCCAATGCCATTCACGCCTGCCGATGACGGCACGGCCGGGGGCTTGATGCAACTGCCGGCGCACTCGGCAGCTCAGGCGCTACCGTCTACGCGATGTGCCGCCTGCAGCGGCTACCGCCTGCGTAAACGCGCGTATGTAGGCACCTGCCGATCCCGCGCGCCCGGCTGCAGCGGCTGCAAGCAACCGCGCGATGCGCACGTTCCCTCATATCAGACGACCCGATGATCATCGACTGCCACGGCCACTACACCACCGCACCTGCTGCCCACGATGCGTTCCGCAAGGCGCAGATCGCCCATCACGACGACCCGCAGCAACCGGCCCCGCAATACCCGCACATTTCCGACGACGCCCTGCGCGAGAGCATCGAACAGCACCAATTGCGATTGCTGCGCGAGCGTGGCGCGGACATGACCATTTTTTCGCCACGCGCCAGCACCATGGCCCACCACATCGGCAACGAAGCGGTGAGCCAGGTCTGGACGCAGCGCTGCAATGACCTGATCGCGCGCGTGGTGCAGTTGTATCCGCACACCTTCATCGGTGTCTGCCAGCTGCCGCAGTCGCCGGGCGTTCCGATCAGCCACTCCATCGCCGAGCTGGAACGCTGCGTCAACGAACTAGGCTTTGTCGGCTGCAATCTCAATCCCGACCCGTCGGGCGGGCACTGGAACGGCGTACCGCTCACCGACCGTGCCTGGTACCCGTTCTTCGAGAAAATGGTGGAGCTGGATGTGCCGGCGATGGTGCATGTGTCCGGCAGCTGCAATGCCAACTTCCACGCCACCGGTGCGCACTACCTCAACGCCGACACCACCGCCTTCATGCAGTTCCTGGAAGGCGATCTGTTCCGCGACTTCCCGAGCTTGCGCTTCATCATTCCGCATGGCGGCGGCGCGGTGCCTTACCACTGGGGGCGCTTTCGCGGGCTGGCCGACATGCTGGGCAAACCGCCGCTGGCCACGCATGTGATGCGCAATGTGTTCTTCGATACCTGCGTGTATCACCAGCCGGGCATCGACCTGCTGTTCGAAGTGATCGACATCGACAACATCCTGTTCGGCTCGGAAATGGTGGGCGCGGTGCGCGGCATCGACCCGCAGACCGGGCATTACTTCGACGACACCAAGCGCTACATCGATGCGCTGACCATCTCCGATGCAGACAAGCGCAAGGTGTTCGAAGGCAACGCGCGGCGGGTCTACCCGCGCCTGGATGCGCAACTGCGTGCGCGTGGGCTGTAGCGGTGTTCCCTTCTCCCATCGGGAGAAGGTGCCCCGCAGGGGCGGATGAGGGTACGTGCGAAGCCTCTGGCACTCCAACCACTGCGAGTGGCTTCGCCCCGTACCCTCACCCCTACCCCTTTCCCGCAGGAGAGGGGATGTAGTCCGCCGCGGTGTAGTGGCCCAGAACGCCAGGCGGGTCTACCCGCGCCTGGATGCGCAACTGCGTGCACGTGGGCTGTCGCGGTGTTCCCTTCTCCCATCGGGAGAAGGTGCCCCGCAGGGGCGGATGAGGGTACGTGCGAAGCCTCTGGCACTCCAACCACTGCGAGCGGCTTCGCCCCGCACCCTCACCCCTACCCCTCTCCCGCAGGAGAGGGGATGCAATCCGCCGCGGTGTAGTGGCCCAGAACGCCAGGCGGGTCTGCCCGCGTCTGGATGCGCAACTGCGTGCGCGTGGGCTGTAGGTGTTCCCTTCTCCCATCGGAAGAAGGTGCCCCGCAGGGGCGGATGAGGGTACGTGCGAAGCCTCTGGCACTCCAGCCACTGCGAATGGCTCCGCCCCGTACCCTCACCCCTACCCCTTTCCCGCAGGAGAGGGGATGTAGTCCGCCGCAGTGTAGTGGCCCAGAACGCCAGGCGGGTCTACCCGCGCCTGGATGCGCAACTGCGTGCACGTGGGCTGTAGCGGTGTTCCCTTCTCCCATCGGGAGAAGGTGCCCCGCAGGGGCGGATGAGGGTACGTGCGAAGCCTCTGGCACTCCAGCCACTGCAAGTGGCTCCGCCCCGTACCCTCACCCCTCTCCCGCAGGAGAGGGGATGTAGTCCGCCGAGGTGTAGTGGCCCAGAACGCCAGGCGGGTCTGCCCGCGTCTGGATGCGCAACTGCGTGCGCGTGGGCTGTAGGTGTTCCCTTCTCCCATCGGGAGAAGGTGCCCCGCAGGGGCGGATGAGGGTACGTGCGAAGCCTCTGGCACTCCAGCCACTGCAAGTGGCTTCGCCCCGCACCCTCACCCCTCTCCCGCAGGAGAGGGGATGTAGTCCGCCGAGGCGTAGTGGCCCAGGAAGTATGCGGATTTAAACCATTGTTGCGATCAAACCCCGCAACCCTCCACAAACGCAAAAACCCCGCCTCTCGGCGGGGTTTTTGTTGGAAGCAGATCACGTAATCGGTGGATTACTTGATCTTGCCTTCCTTGTACATGACGTGCTTACGCACGACCGGGTCGTACTTCATCATTTCCATCTTCCCCGGAGTGTTTTTCTTGTTCTTATCCGTGGTGTAGAAGTGGCCGGTAGCGGCCGAGGAAATCATACGAATCTTGTCACGCTTGCCTTTTGCCATGACTGCTTACTCCTCAGACCTTTTCGCCGCGCGCACGCAGCTCTTTCAGAACGGCATCAATCCCGTTCTTGTCGATGGTGCGCAACGCATGCGCGGAAACACGGAGCTTGACCCAGCGGTTTTCGCTGGCGACCCAGAAGCGGCGCTCGTGCAGGTTGGGCAGGAAACGACGACGGGTTCTGTTGTTTGCGTGGGAGACGTTGTTACCCGTCTGCACACGCTTGCCGGACACTTGGCATACGCGGGACATTGCGCACCTCGATAAAGTTTGGTGTCTTCCTTAGCCAGGAAAACGGCGGCCCCGACAGCGCTTGGCTGCCACGCAACGTTGGGAATCAAGTACTTACGCTGGGAGCAGGCCGGCACCCCATCGCGTTGGGTGCCGCCGTCCGGAGCGATCCGGGCACAGCGAGCCGCGCATTATGCACGGCATTTCCTTGTGCCGCAAGCAGTTAGGGCGCTCCACCGGATGGCTACGCCCGGCTGCCGGGGGCGCGGGGCACGGGACTGCATGCGGAGTGGCACGCGCGAACTGGACCAGCTCGCGCGCGCCTGTCGTACAGCGATGCGTCTGCAGCACCCGAGGGAGTGCTACCCGGCGGTGCCCAGCTCGGCCCAGGCGCGCCGGGCCTCCTGCCAGGCAGGCCGTAGAAACACGACCAGCAAGCCGACCGCGATCAGCAGATCCGGCCAGCCACTGCCCAACGCCCAGACCGCCCCACTGGCAGCAAGCACCGCGACACCTTCGTAGACATCGTTGCGCGAACACGCCCATGCCGAGGCCAGATTGATGTCGCCATCGCGGTACGGCCACAGCAGGCGCAGGCACACCAGGTTGGCGAGGAAGTTCGCCGCGGCCACCAGGCCCATGCTCTGAAACAGCGGCACCTGCGGATGGGCCAGCTTCCAGCCGATCTCCGCCGCCACGGCCAGCGCCGCCAGCAAGATCAAGCCGGCCTTGAGCAAGGCCACGCGCGCCTTGGCCGCCATGCTGGCGCCCACCACCGCCAGACTCAGCGCATAGGTCAGCGCATCGCCCAGGTTGTCCAGGCTCCCGGACAGCAGTGATGCCGCGCCGCTGTGCAGCGCACCGGCCAGCATCAGCGCAAAGCTGCCGGCATTGATTGCCAACACCCACCACAGCACGCGCCGCTGACGCGCGTGCATCGCCGCCACGTCCAAGGTTTTTCCGCATCCGCAACAGGGCGCGCTCATGGCGTGCCCCCGTGCTGCTGCGCCGTCATCGCTGAGGTGCGTGGGGCGCGCTCGCGGTGCAGCCAGCGGTACAGCACCGGCAACACCAGCAAGGTAAGCAGGGTCGAGGAGACGATGCCGCCGATCACCACCGTAGCCAGCGGGCGCTGCACTTCCGCACCGGCGCCGACGTTGAAGGCCATCGGCACGAAGCCCAGCGCCGCCACCAGTGCGGTCATCAGCACCGGCCGCAAGCGCGCCAACGCGCCTTCGCGCAGGGCCTGCTCCAGTGGCATGCCCGCATCGCGCAGGCCGCGGATGAAGGCGATCATGACCAGGCCGTTGAGCACCGCCACGCCCGATAGCGCGATGAAGCCCACCCCGGCCGAGATCGACAACGACAACCCGCGCAGCGCCAGCGCCACCACCCCGCCGGTCAGCGCCAGCGGCACGCCGCTGAACACCACCACCGCATCGCGCAACGAACCGAACGACCAGTACAGCAGCGCGAAGATCAGCAGCAGCGTGGCCGGCACCACCCAGGCCAGCCGCTGGCCGGCGGAAATCAGCTGCTCGAAGGTGCCGCCGTAGCCGATCCAGTAACCGGTCGGCAGTGCCACCTCGGCCTGCACACGCTGCTGCACCTCGGCCACGAAACTGCCCAGATCGCGGTCGCGCACATTGGCGGTGATGACGATGCGCCGCTTGCCGTCTTCGCGATTGATCTGGTTCGGCCCGAGCACGCTCTCGATCCTGGCCACCTCGCGCAACGGCACCGTGGTCGGCGCACCGCTGCGCCACCCGGCCGCGCGGCTGGATTCGTCGGCATCGTTGCGCTCGCCATCGCCCTGCAGCGGAATCGGCAGGTCGGCCAGCGCGGTCGGGTCCTGGCGCAAGGCTTCCGGCAGGCGCACCACAATGTCGAAGCGGCGGTCGCCGTCGAACAATTGCCCGGCCGGTTGCCCGCCCACCGCCGCGGCCACGGTGTCCTGCACCACGCCGGGATTGAGGCCGTAGCCGGCCAACGCATCGCGATCGGGCACCACGGCCAGCATCGGCAGCCCGGTGGATTGCTCCAGGCCGACATCCGCCGCCCCGGGCACGCTGCGGGCGATGGCCTCGATCCGCCGGCCCACCGTCACCAGCGTGTCCAGGTCATCGCCGTACAGCTTGATCGCCACGTCCGCCCGCACGCCGGAAATCAGCTCGTTCATGCGCATCTGGATCGGCTGGGTGAACTCGTAGTTGTTGCCGGGCAATTGCCGCACCGCCGCTTCGATCTCGGCCACCAACTGCGCCTTGGGCTTGCGCGGATCCGGCCATTGCTCGCGGGGATGCATGATCAAGAACGTATCGGCCACCGATGGCGGCATCGGGTCGGTGGCCACTTCCGCCGTGCCCAGCTTGCCGAACACGTGCGCCACTTCAGGGAACTGCTTGATGCGCCGCTCCAGCGTGGCCTGCATGCTGATCGCCTGCTCCAGGCTGGTGCCGGGAATGCGCATGGCATGCAGGGCGATGTCGCCCTCGTCCAGGTTCGGGATGAATTCGCTGCCCAGCCGCGTGGCCAGCGCCGCACACAACACCACCGTGGTCAGCGCACCAATGCCGACCCAGCGCGCATGCCGCAACACGCGATCCAGCAGCGGCGCATACACCCCGCGTGCCCAGCGCATGGCGCGATTTTCGTGCTCGGCCACCTTGCCGCCGAGCAACAAGGCGATGGCCGCCGGCACGAAGGTCAGCGACAGCAGCATCGCGCCGGTGAGCGCGAGCACCACGGTGACTGCCATCGGGTGGAACATCTTGCCCTCGATACCGGTGAGCGCGAACACCGGCAGATACACCGCCGCGATGATGCCCACACCGAACAGGCTGGGGCGGATCACCTCGGCGGTGGCCTCGGCGGTGAGGGCAAAGCGCTCGTCACGTTCCAGCACGCGGCCCAGCCGTGCCTGCGCCTCGCCGAAACGGCGCAGGCAGTTCTCCACGATGATCACCGCGCCATCGACGATCAGGCCGAAATCCAGCGCGCCCAGGCTCATCAGATTGCCCGACACCCCACCGCGCACCATGCCGGTGAGGGTGAACAACATCGCCAGCGGGATCACCGCGGCGGTGATCAGCGCTGCACGCACATTGCCCAGCATCAGGAACAGCACCACGATCACCAGCAACGCGCCTTCGATCAGGTTCTTGGCAACGGTGACGATGGTGCGGTCCACCAATGCGGTGCGGTCGTACACCGGCACCGCACGCACACCGGCCGGAAGACTGGCGTTGGCCAACTCCAGCCGCTGCGCAGCCGCCTGCGCCACCGTGCGGCTGTTGGCGCCCACCAGCATGAACACCGTGCCCAGCACCACTTCGGTTCCGTCCTGCGTGGCGGCACCGTTGCGCAGCTCGCGGCCTTCGCCCACCTGGGCCACATCGCGCACCCGGATCGGCACACCTTCGCGCCGATCCAGCACGATCGCGCCGATCTGCGCGATGTCATCCACCTGCCCAGGCACCCGCACCAGGAACTGCTGCCCGCTGCGTTCGATGTAGCCGGCACCAACGTTGCGGTTGTTGGCCTCCACCGCCTGAGCCACATCGTCCAGGGTGAAGCCCAATGCCACCAGACGCGCCGGATCCGGGGTGATATGGATCTGCCGCGCATGCCCGCCGATGGTGTTGACCTCGGTCACGCCAGGCACGTTACGCAACTGCGGGCGCACCACCCAATCCTGCAAGGTGCGCAGATCGGTCGCGGTCCACGCACTGCCATCGGCCTTGCGCGCGTTCGGCTTGGCTTCGACCGTGTACATGAAAATCTCGCCCAAGCCGGTGGCGATCGGCCCCAATTGCGGCTCCAGCTCCGGCGGCAATTGCGACTTCACCTGCTGCAGCCGCTCGGCCACCTGCTGCCGCGCAAAGTACAGATCGGTGCCATCGGCAAACACCGCGGTCACCTGCGACAACCCGTAGCGCGACAAGGACCGCGTGGACTCCAAGCCCGGCAGCCCCGCCAGCACCGTCTCCAACGGAAACGTCACCCGCTGCTCGGATTCCAACGGCGAATATCCCGGCGCCGCCGTATTGACCTGCACCTGCACATTGGTGATATCCGGCGTGGCGTCGATCGGCAACCGCGAAAAACTCCACGCACCGATCGCAATCAACACCCCCGTCAACGCCAGCATCAACCACCGCTGCGCGATCGCAAACCGAATGATCTTAGTGAGCATGGCGGGCACCTCCACAAACGTGCTGCGTACATGGCGCAGGGGTTGCGCGAACAGCACGCCTGCGACTTATCGCGCCAAAAAATCCAGCACTGCCCCAATCACCGTAGCAACCGCTGATGCAGCGAGCGTCTTTGTGATCAGCGTTGTAATTGGCATTGCTATTGTTGGTGTTGCTGTTCTTGTTGCTGCTGTGGCTGTGGCTGTGGCTGTGGCTGTGGCTGTTGCTGTGGCTGTTGCTGTTGCTTTCGATCTTGCCGTTGCCGTACCGGGGCCCCTTCCGCAGCGGCGGAGACGGTGGGCAAACCCCACCGGGGCGGCGCGCACGGATGCGCGACGTTTTCGGCAGGGACAGGATGTCCCTTCCGAAAATTCCCGCCGGCTCCGCGCACCCGAAGGGCGCGTAGGCGGGGTGTGCTTTCTTTTGGTTACGTTTCTTTGCACAAGCAAAGAAAAGTGACTCGCGCCCGAGAGGGCGTGAAAGCCCCTGCCCTTGCACCATCCGAAAAGACCGAACACCACGTTCGTTATTGCTAGCGAAGCACGCAACCGCGCACACGCCATGGTTTGAGCTGCCACGAAGCACCGGCAAACCCAACTGAAATGCCAGCGCAGCGGAGGACACCGCAGACACACAATGATCAATGATCATGCGACGCCCCCGACTTCTCGATATCCGCCTTCACCAGATAACTCTGCTCCACCACCACCACATCCCCCGCCGCCACCCCCGACAGCACCTCCACGTGCTGCGCATCGCGCGCACCCAGCGTCAACGGCCGCACCTCGTAGGTCTCGCCCACCTGCACGAACACCACCTGCCAATCGCGGAACTGTTGCAACGCGCTCACCGGCACCACCAACTTGGCCGGCTGCTGCGCCACCGTCACCCGCGCCTTCACTGCCGACCCTGGCCGCCACAGGCCATCGGTATTGCGCAGCACCGCGCGCGCCACCGTGCTCTGGCTGGCGGTTGCCGTGCCTGGCAATACCCGCTCCAACGTGGTCTGCGCCACCACACCATCGCTGATGCGGGTCACGGTGACCGGCGCGCCGGCGGTGATGTGCCCGGCATCGGCGCCGAAGATGTGCAGGTCCACCCACAAGGTGGAGAGGTCGGCGATCTCGAACAGCGCCTGGCCTTCGCCGGCATTGCTGCCCACGCTGGCGTTGCGTGCCAGCACGGTGCCGCTGATCGGCGCGACCACGCTGTAGGTGGTCAGGCTCAGATTGCTCTCCACCGTGGCCAGTACCTGCCCGGCGCGCACCTGGTCGCCCACGTTGGCGCGCAGGCTGCGCACCGGGCCGGGGAAGCGCGCGGTGGCCTGTGCCTGCCCGCCTTCGGCCGGCGTCAGCAGGCCCTGCACCTCATGCTGGTCGGCAATGCTGCCAGCGGCCACCGGTGCCACGCGAATGCCACTTTCCTTGGCGATCGCCGCGGCGATCGTGGTGCGGCCTTCGTAACTGTCATAGGTCCAGCGATGCGCCTTGCCTTGCACCGTCGCGCGCAGCTCGACATCGAACGAATGCGGCTCGGCCACCACGCTGTCGGCCAGCAGGCGGCCATCGGGGCGTGCGCTGAGCCGGTGCACTTCGGTGGCGCCGCCCAGACGGGTGAGCCGCACCTCCACACTGCCGGCGGTGGCCGGGAGCGGTTTGCCGTCGCGGTAGAGCCAGGCCTGGTAGGTGGGCGGGGTGCCGTCTTCGGCAATCGCCAGCTCGACGCTGTCGCCGTCCTGGCTCAGCAGGCGCCCGCCATGGCTGCCTTTGGCGGCTTCCTCGGCGTGCGCCTCGCCGCCGTGTTCTGCGGTTTCGCCGGCATGCGCATGTGCGTCTTCGCCGTCACGGCCGCAGCCGCCCAGCAGCAGCGCCAGCAACAGCGGTGCGATCCAAGAAGTCGTGGTCATGGAAACAGGTCCTGTGAGGTGCCCGCGCAGTGCGCTGGAGGCAGCAAGCGATGAAGAACAGCGCGTGGAAGTGGTGCGCGAGGTGTGCGTTTGCGCGCGCGCGCGTGGCAGCACGCGCAGGCGTGACGCCGCTGCAAGACAACCGGCGGTGATGCGTGCGGACAGCAGTGCGATCAGCCTGCTGCGGCACTGCAGGTGCCAGACGTGCAGACTCATGGCGTCACCTGCGCGGGCACGACAAACGACTGGCCGGTCAGGCGCTGGATTTCGATCAGCGCGGTCTGCGCCTCCGATGCGGCAGCCAGTTGTTGCTGGCGTGCGTCATTGTGCTGCGCCTGCAATTGCGCCCAATCCAGATAACTGGTGGCGCCGGCGCGGTAGGCGCGTTCGGCAGCAGCATCGGCGCGGGCGAGTGCGGGCAGCACGTCCTCGCGCATGCGGCTGACTTCCAACTGCGCGGCGCGGTAGCGGCCGTGCGCATCGGCTAGCGTGGTGTAGAGCACCAGCGCCTGCGACTGCCGTTCGATGTCCAGCAGCGACAGCTCCGCTTCGGCCGCGCGGATCTCCGGCTGCGCACGTGCCGCGCTGCCCAGCGCCAACGACACGCCACCGACTAGCGCGGTGGCATCGCTGCCCTGCAGGCGGCGCACGCCCACCTGCCAATCCAGATCCGGGCGTGCCTGGCTGCGGGCCAGCCGCACCCGTGCCTCGCGCACGCGCTGTTCGTTGTTCAAGCGCGCCAGCTCGGGCGTGGCATCGAGCAGCTGCGCCAGCACGTCGAAGTCGGGAATCGCCGGCAGCTGCAGTGGGTCGCCGGTGACCGCGGCGAAGTCGGGCGTGCGTTCGCCCCACAACACCGCCAGCTGGCGACACGCGGCCAACCACTCCTGCTGCGCGCGATCGCGCTCCAGTTCCGCACGGGCCTGCAGCGCCTGCGCGGTCAGCACCACCGATTCGGGCGATGCGCCGGCCTGCAGGCGCTGACGCGCGGCCCGCACGGTGCGCTGCCGTTGCGCCAGCGTCTCCAACGCCACCGTCTGCCGCTGCGCCGCCAGGCTGATGGCCAGATAGCGCCGCGCCACTTCGGCCAACACATCCAGCCGTGCCAATGCGCGTTGGGGTGCCAGCGCGTCGATGCGCGCCTGGGCCAGGGTGCGGCGCGCGTCGAGCTTGCCGCCGCGCTCCAGCACCCCGGCCAGGGTGACGGTGAGTTCGGCCTGGTCCAGCGCGCGGGTCGGGCCGGTGCCGAACACGTTTTCGACCTGTGCGCCCAGGCGCAACGGCGGACGCAGGGCGTCGCGTTCGGCTTCGGCGGTGAGGACCGCACGCTGGCCATCGGCCAGGCGCAGATCGGGATGCTGCCGGGCAACGCGCGCAATGGCGTCGTCCAGGGTCAGCACGGGTTTGGGCGGTACGTCCTGCGCCATGGCGCACGGCACGACCGCGAAGACGGCAAGTGCCGTCAGTCGCAACCACATGAGGGTGTCTCCGGAATCGGGATCGATGGACAGGCCGGCAGCTGCCGGCGATGCATCACGCCGCGATCGGGGGACGCAACAGGGTCTCGATCAGGTGCGAGCGGTAGACGCTGGGCAGCGGCGCCGGCTGCGCCTGCGCGCTGGCCGGCAACGGGCCCCACGCTGCGGCCGACAACAGGGCCGGGCTGTGCCCGTGGCAATAGCCGCTGTGCATCAGGGCATGCAGCAGGCCGGCGCCATCCTGGTCGCCGCCCGCATCGGCTTCGTCGGCACCGTCGTGGCCATGCGCGGCGGTGTCGTCCAGATGTGCCTGGTCATGCGCCAGCGCATGCACGTCGCCCAGCGCACAGGCGATGGGCGCGACCAGCACGCCCATCATCAGCACCGCCAGCGCCATCAGGCGCAGCAACGGGTGCAACAGGCGGGCGCGGCGGAGCAACATGCCCGCAGCGTATAGAGGCCGGGGGGGTTACACAATCGCAGTGCGGGTGTCTTGTCGCGTTAGGCGTAGAAACACCGATGCCGGTGTCGGGGTGGTCCTGACGGGTGCGGGACGTCGGTTGGAGGATCGGTACGGCTTCGCGGCCAGGGCCGCTCCTACGTGGAGCGGGCCACTGGTGCCGTTTTTCCTGCGCAGGCCGCCGCGTGGCTGCGGGCCCGGGCGATCACGGCGCGGTGGTTGGTGCCGGCTTCTGGTCGGCCGGACGGGCCTTGCTCTGCGCGATGAAGGCGCGCACCTGCTGTTCCAGCACCGGCAAGGTCACCGAGCCCTGGCGCAGCACCATGTCGTGGAAGGCCTTGATGTCGAAGCGCTCGCCCAGCGCCTGTTCGGCTTCGGCGCGCAGTTTGACGATGGCGATCTCGCCGAGCTTGTAGCTCAGCGCCTGCGCCGGCCAGGAGATGTAGCGGTCCACCTCGGTGGTGACTTCGTGCTCGCTCAGCGCGGTGTGGTCGCGCAGGTAGGCCAGCGCCTGGTCGCGGCTCCAGCCGTCGTGATGCACACCGGTGTCGATCACCAGCCGGCAGGCGCGCCACATCTCATAAGTGAGCCGGCCGAACTCTTCGTACGGCGTCTCGTAGATGCCCATCTCCTGGCCGAGTTTTTCGGTGTACAGCGCCCAGCCTTCGCCATAGGCGGAGATGTAGTTTTCGCGGCGAAAGGCCGGCTGCTCGCCCTGTTCCAGCGCTAGTGAGCCTTGCAGCGAGTGGCCGGGCGAAGATTCGTGCAGGGTGAGCGCGGGCAGGTTGTACAGCGGTCGCGACGGCAGGTTGTAGGTGTTGACCCAATAGGTGGTGGCGCCGCCGCGCCCGGCGGTCCAGAACGGGGCGATATCGTCCGGCACCGGCTTGATGGTGAAGCGCCCGCGCGGCAGCGTGCCGATGAACTTGCCCACCTGCCCGTCCACGCGTTTGGAAATCCACGCGGCGCGGTCCAGCAACTCCTGCGGAGTCTTGGCATAGAACTGCGGATCGGTGCGCAGGAAGGTCAAAAACTGCGCAAAGCTGCCCTTGAAACCAACCTGTTGGATGATTGCGTTCATTTGGGTCTGGATGCGCGCCACCTCGTCCAGGCCAATCTGGTGGATCTGGTCCGGGGTGAGATCCAGCGTGGTGTATTCGCGGATCTGCTGGCGATAAAACGCCTTGCCGTCGGGCATGGCTTCGGCGGCCAGGGTGGTGCGCGCCTTGGGCACGTAGTCGTTGCGGAAGAAAGTCAGCAACCTGGCGTACGCCGGGATCACCGCGCCGCTCACGGCCGCCTTGGCCTGCGCGCGCAGCTGCGCCTGCTCGGCGGCGGGGATCTGCGCGGGCAGCTGCTTGAACGGTGCGTAGAAGGTGGACTCGGTGGGGTCGCTCACTTGCGCCACGGTGGCGATGGAGCCATCGCGCCCGTCCAGCACCGCGCGCGGCACGCTGAAGCCGCGGGCCAGGCCGGCGCGCATGTTGGCGACCTGCTGGTCGAAATAGCGCGGCACGTCATTGAGGCGGGCGATGTAGGCGCGGTATTCGGCGGCGGTCTTCATTGGCCGCTGCGCCATGAAGCCCAGGTTGGACCAGAACGAGCTGTCCGAATTGAACGGCATCTCGTAGGCGCGCAGGCGCACTTCGGCGGCGAGGTTTTCCACCTGCGGGCGGTAGATGGCGTAGTTGACCTGGTTGGCCGGGGAGAGCGTGGCCGGGTCGATGCCGTCCAGCTGCTTGAGCACGCCGTCCCAGACCGCCAGGCGCGCCTGCTGCGCGGCCGGGCCAACGTCGGGCAGGCGGGTGTTGTCGCCGGTGGTGTCGGTGTCTTCGTCGGCCTGGCCGGTCTCGGCCTGCCGCCATGCCCATTCTTTCTCGTAGATGGCGCGGAAGCGCGCATCGGCTGGCGCTTCGGCGCGCAGCGTGGACGGCGCGTTGGCCGCTACCGGTGGCGCGGCATCGGCGCTGAAGGACAGGCCCAGCAGGGCGAACGAAAGTGCGGCGGCAAGGGGAGATGTCACGTGCGGGCAACCTGCGGTCGAATCGAACCTCCGATCTTCGCAGGCACCGGGCCGGCTGCCATGGGCCGGAAGTCCCAACGCGTGCGTCAGGCTTGCGGCTGGGCTTGCTTCATCTCATGCAGCGCAGCGTGAGGGGTTACCCCAGATCAGTCCTTGTGCACCACCACCAGGTGGCGCTCGCCCTCCAGGCCGGGCACCTGCAACGGATGCACCTCGCCAACGCGCCAGCCGGCGGGCAATGCGGCGATTTCCTCGTGCGGGTAGACGCCCTTCATCGCCAGCAGGCTGCCGCCTGGGCGCAGCAGATGCCCGCCAACGGCGATGATGCCGGCCAGCGTATCCAGCGCGCGGGCGGTGAGATGGTCGTAGGCGGCCGGTTCGTCCACGGCTTCGGCACGCGCCTCGGCCACGCGGGCATTGCCCAACGCCAGGTGCCGCAGCGCCTCGCGCATGAAGCGCGCTTTCTTGCCGTTGCTTTCCACCAGCGTCACCTGCAGCTGCGGGCGGGTGATCGCCAGCGGGATGCCGGGCAGCCCGGGGCCGGTGCCCAGATCGGCCAGCGTGCCGCTGACGATGTAGGGCTGCATGGCCAGCGAATCGAGCAGATGGCGGGTGACCATCTCGCGCGGGTCGCGCACGGCGGTGAGGTTGTAGGTCTTGTTCCAGCGCACTAGCAGCGTCAGGTAACGCAGCAGCGGCGCGGCAAAGTCCGCATCCAGGGATTGGGCCTGCAGGCCGTTGGCCAGTGCGGCAGAGACATCGGGGGGAAGCGCAGCATCGTTCATGCCGCGATTATCGCAGCTGGGTGGCGTGCAGGTGCGTGGGTGCCGCGCTTGGTGGCGATGCGCGGCACGTGGGCGCGTGGGCAGGAAGCCGTCGTACTTGAGCTTGCCCGGCACGGAACGTCCAGGCTCGGCGATATCGCAGGACCTGCAATCACCACGATAGCCGCCGCTGCACCGGCTCATGCGCATCGCTGTGGGCGGGATCATCCGCCGCGGTGGCACGCCCCGTATCCACCATCCGCACTCGATGACGCGCGCAAGCCTGCGCCGGCAGCGACAGCACTGCCGCTGCCATTGAACGGACATCCGCCCGTCGCACTATGGTCGCGCTCGCCAGATTGCCTGTGTGCCCATGTCCTCGATCGACCCGTCTTCCGCATCGCCCCTGCCCGGCCCCGACAACGCAACCACCCAAGTGGATCACGGCCGCCGGCGCATTCTCATCGCCAGCGCCGGGCTGGCGACTGCCGGGGTGCTCAGCCCGTTCGCACGCGCAAGCGGCAACCCGGATCCGTTCACCCTGGGCGTGGCCGCTGGCGACCCGCTGGCCGACGGCTTTGTCATATGGACCAGGCTGGCACCGCGCCCGCTGGACCCGGATGGACACGGCGGGCTGACCGCACCGGTGCGTGTGCGCTGGCAGGTGGCCAGCGATCCGGGCATGCGCCGCATCGTGCGTCAGGGCGAGACCATGGCCAGCCCGGCCTGGGGTCATGCGGTGCATGTGGAGGTCGCCGGCCTGGCCGCCGACCGTCCGTACTGGTACTGCTTCCAGGCGCTGGGCGCGCGTAGCGCCATCGGCACCGCACGCACCTTGCCGGCGCCGCATCAATTACCGGCGGCTGCGCGACTGGGCTTTGTGTCCTGCTCGCACTGGGAGCTGGGCTACTTCAGCGCCTACCGCCATCTGGCTGCCGAGCAACCGGACCTGGTGTTCTTCCTCGGCGATTACATCTACGAATACAGCAATCACGGCGAGGCGGCGGCCAAGATCGTGCGCCCGCACGGCAGCGGCGAATGCCTGGACCTGGCCGGCTATCGCAACCGCTACGCGCTGTACCGCACCGATCCCGATCTGCAGGCACTGCACGCCGGCAGCGCTTGCGTGGCGACCTGGGACGACCATGAGGTGCAGAACGACTACGCCAATCGCTGGTCGCAGGATCCGTCGATTGCAGTCGACACCTTCCTGGCCCGACGCGCGGCCGCCTACGGCGCCTTTTACGAGCATTTCCCGCTGCGCGCGCGCAATCGCCCAAATGGCGCGGACATGCGCATCTACCGGTCGCTGGACTACGGCCAGCTGGCGCGTTTCTACGTGCTCGATGGCCGCCAGTACCGCAGCGAACAACCCTGCCCGCAAGCCAACGGTTGGCGTGGCGGCCACGTGGTGGACGACAGCTGCCGCGAACGCACCGACCCACGCCGCACCATGCTCGGCTGGGAACAGGAGCGTTGGCTGCATGGCGCCTTTGCGCAGTCGCCTGCACGCTGGAACGTGATCGCACAGGATCTATTGGTGGCACCGATGAACCAACACGGCCGCGACGGCGTGCTCGGCCACTGGACCGACGGCTGGGACGGCTACCCGGCCACGCGTACGCGCATGCTCGAGGCGATCGCCACGACCCGGCTACGCAACCCGGTGTTCTGGGGCGGCGACATCCATTCGTACTGGGTCACCGATCTGAAGGCCGATCCGGCCGACCCCGACTCGCCGACGCTGGCCACCGAATTCGTCGGCACCTCAATCACCTCCGACGGCCAAAGCAACGCCGAGCTGCAAGCCACCATGGCGCTCAATCCGCAGGTGCACTACGCCGAGGGCGAGACGCGCGGCTATGTCTCGGTGACACTGACCCCGGGCCGGATGGAAACGCGCCTGCAAGGCATCTCCGATCGCCGCGACCGCCAGGCCACGGTCTCGACGTTGAAGCGCTTTGTGGTCGAAGACGGCAAGGCGGGGGCAGTGGAGGCGTGATCAACTATAAATATCTGTATCGACAAGATCATGGGCCAGGGTTGATCCATGCCTTCGAGCTCGCCCCTGTGCCGTCAATTCGCCCGGCGAATTCGACTCTGATTCGCAACGCTGTTGAGGACCTCCTCGGAGAAGACTTCGAGGGGAGTTTTGAATCCGAGTATCTTGCGTGGGCGATTGTAGAGTCGCTGCTCGATCCATCGCAGGTGCGCATCGGTGATGCGTGCTGAAATCGGTCTGTCGTGGCAAGTACTGGCGAGTCGACCCGTTGGCATTTTTTTGCTGCCTCGCTGCCATGCGCAGTACGGATCTGCAAAATAGAAATCGCTCTGCAGGCAGGCAGCTATGAGCTGATGATCGTCGAACTCCTTGCCGTTGTCGGCGGTGAGGGTGTGCACTGTATGGCCTAGGCCATACAGCCGCTGGACGATGGCGTTGCGCACGTTCTCGGCGGTGCCGTCAGGCGAGTAAGCCAGCAGATGCAGGCGACTGCGGCGTTCGGTCATGCTGGCCACCACGGCCTTTCTGTATGAGGCCCGGAGGGTATCCAGCTCCCAGTCGCCGATGGGGCTTCGCTGCTCCACCACGCTTGGGCGCCGTGTCCAGCTGTGCCGATGCGTCAGCTGCCCGAGGCCATCGCGCACGCCCCGCCGACGGCGGTTGCGGCGGCGCCTGCGTAGATGCGTGAACAACTGACCACCGCGCTTCTGGTCGGCGTAGATTTGCCAATAGATCCATTCGTGACTGGCCAAGCCGGTGCGACCGGCAATCTGTTCCGGACTGAAATCCTCGCTCAGCAGGCCCTCGATCTGGCAGATGCGCTCAGCGTCGATGCGTAGACGCCGGCTGGCCTGCGTGCGCCGATGCTCGCTGATGCGCTGCGCGTGCTCTGGCAGATACTGCCGAGCGTGCTAGTTGCGGCGCAGTTCGCGGCTGATCGTGCTGGGTGCACGCTCCAACGCATCGGCGATGGCCCGCATCGACATGCCGGTTTCATACAACGCATGTGGAGGGTATCGTTCTAGCAGGCCCAGGCGGCTGGATGACATGGGCAACTCCACTTGGCGGTGAAGTGGTTCAGGTCAGGTCGCCTGGGCCACTTCACAACCGTTGGTGTCGCGATCCAGAGCTGAAGCCGTCGGCCATATGGTTCACATTAAGGATATAGCCTAGCTAAATAAAGTTTAGAAATTATCTCACCCTAGTTGAGCCAATTTCAGACTTCCATTATCAAGATTTGACCATCGCGCACGCAGCACCTTAGTCACTGTCTCACGGCCCCCCTCTAAATTGACTAGGAACTCAAGACTTTCCTTTTGGATACGCAATTCATTTTGCATGAGCTGACTTCCACAAACCATGCCCTCTAGGCGAGGATCATTAGGATCAATATCCTCTTGAAATTGAACAAATAAATCAACAGTGTCCCTGGATAAAGATGCCACATCAATGAGATGCATTGCTGTCGGGCTTGCTGTTGCATTTATAGTTATCGCTGTTGCTGCAGCAGCATCAAGTGCGGCGGATGTGTATATCGAAGTAAAATCTTCTGTATCAGGCGCCTGCTTCTCACAAGCTTTTACTAGGGTAGCCGCATCCTCATTTAACTTACCGAATTCAATCCATTCCCAAATATAGTCTAAGGAATTCCTTAATACCGACGCATCACCAAACTCGGTCTCTTTGCTGAAATCAACGTAATTAGGAAACATTCTTTCACAACAATAGGTCATAAAAGCTATGCGCCTCCAATCCGGCATGCCATTTATCCACAGCAAAATTTTTGTCTCGTTGAAAATTTCCACTTTCAGCCTTTATTTATCTTTAATCGGAATTTCTAATTTTTTCATTGCTTCCTGGCATCCTGGGCATGCCGTTCGACTTGGCGAGACGCTTGTTGGTGTCAATCCCATATCTCTAGCGGCATTGACTCCGTTCACCTCCGCGTGCGTGCGTGCGGCGCCTTTTCCAGCCACCTCGCCAACTTGTAGGGCTGCACGCTGTGCTGGACGCAACCTCCCTTCGCTTGAAGTTACAACGCGAACGCCTTCCGCCGTCTCTGTTACAGCAGTCGTGACTTTGGACTGAGTTATAGGTTTCAGTGCGCCCTGGATTTCCCTTGCCCTGGTGAGGGCGCTTACTGCTTCAGCAGACTTCGCAACAACCCCACCTACGCCTGCAGCCGCTCCACCAGGACCATCACCAAACTGCGATAGGAACAGGTCTAAAGCAACGTTAAGTGTAATAGCGGCATGCTCACCCTGTGCTTGGTGGAAGTCATTGATAACAGCTGGGTCGCTGGAACCAAGTTTATTTTCCGATGGTATTGTTTGCCTTCCATCCGGATCAGTGAACCGATACGGATTGTCGTTAGCATACCAATAGCGATTAAAAGCCCCTAAAGGATTTCCATGAGCCATCACAGGATCAACTGAAAGAAGTCTTCCAACCTGTGGATCGTAATACCGCTGCTGCATATAACTCAGCCCGGTCGCCGAGTCCGCTACATGCCCGGTAAACCCAGGTCCGTCCACTGCCGCCTTGTTGACCATGCCGCCATACGGCTCATACACCGTCCGCTCGATCACATTGCCTGCGGCATCGGTGATCGCCACCGGTGAGCCCAAGGCGTCGGTGTGGATGTACTCCACCGTTTCGGCAAGACCTGCAGCCGGCCAGGCCAATGCCAACAGCAGCGCCGCACGACGCATGATTCTCTTCAGCATCCTGGCATCCTCATTCCATCTCGCCCTGGGTCACCGGGAATGGTGGGCTCGACCATGCCGAACAACCACCGGCGTTGCAGGCGCGCACCGTGTACTCGTAGGCGCAGTAGGCATTGCCGTTGGCACTGACATAGGTGCTGGGGCCGGTGTAAAGCGCATTGCCGCCACTGCTCTGCAATTGGTACTCCACTGCATCGGCGACCGCAGACCAACCGGCTTCGCACCAGACCTGCACCGGCGCGGTGCGCGTACTCAGCCAGTTCGCTGTCTGCATGACCGGCGTCGCCGGTGGCGGAGAGACCGTCACCGTGACAATGCCCGAGGTCGGTCCGCAGCCGGCCATGTTGCAGGCCCTGGCCCGGTAGCCGTAGCTGCCCTTGCCTTTGCTGGTGTCGAAGCTGGTGGCAGCGCCCGCATACACCTGCACCCATCCTGCGCCATTGCTGTCTTCTTCCAGCTGGAAGCTCTCGCTGCCGGATGGAGTGCTCCAACTCACCGTGTACGCGTTACCCGGCACCAGCGAGGGGGCCGACACTGAGGGCTCCAGAGTGGGCGGGGCGACAACCTGCACCGCGACAGCGCCGGACCAGTTGCCGCACCCGGCACGATTGCAGGCCGCCACCCGGTAGCCGTAATCGCCTGCAGTGCGGGCACCGGTCTCGAAGGCCTGTTGGGGGCCCTCCTGCAGCGTGGACCACGCTCCACCATTGGCACTTTCCTGCAGCACATAGTGAGAGGCCGCGCCTACAGCCGACCAGCTGACGGCAAAGCCGCTCTGGGTGGCACGGGCAGGAGCACTCGTCGCGGGCGCACTGTCGGGCGGGTACACCACATTGACACTGGCGCTGGCGGAATAGGACGTACAGCCGATGGGATTGCAGGCGCGTACCCGATAGCTGTATATCCCCGCCGCGCGTGCTGCAAAAGCCCTGGACAACTCTGCACCGGTGTAGTTTGGGCTCCAGGCACCATCGGCAACGCTTTCTTCCAATTCATACCCGGTTGCACCCGAAGCGGCGGACCAGGCGATGCTGTAGTTGCCGTTGTCGCCAAACTGAGGCACCGACAGGCTGGGCACGGTCGACGGTGGCAGCTCGATTGCCACTGTGGCGATATTGCTCCAGCCTCCACAGCTGTCGCGGCATGCACGGACGCGATACTGGAAGCTGCCAGTCGATTTCCCGGTGACGGTGAAAGTCAGCGCGCTTGCGTTGTAGATGCCTGTCCAGCTTCCGCCGCTGGCCGCTTCCTCCAGTTCGTAACGGGTTGCCGCGCCCACTGCGTTCCAGGTCAACGCGTAGTCGCCCTGATTGACGTAACCCGGGCCGCTCAAAGCCGGAACATTCGGGGTCACGCTGCCCGACACCTGCGCCACCAGACTGCCGTTGAGCTGGATGTAGTCCACGTCCTTGCCGGTGCGCTCATTGCGCTGCTGCCGCAGGACACCGGCATTGTCGTAGAACGAGTAGATCGCGCCGCTGGCGGAGGCCTGAGCGCGGATACGCCTTCCCTGCGCATCGTATTGATAGGCCTCCACTGCACCGACCTGACGCAGGCGGTTACCGTAGTCGAAATCGTAGGTCACGCCGTTGCGATTGTTCAAATTGCCCTGCACGTCGTAGCTCAATCCGACCAGCGTCGCTCCGCCGACGGCATCGACCACGTTGGTCAGGCGATTGTTGCCATCGTAAACATGCATGCGATCACGCGTTCCCACTTTGGCCGCCTGCAGGTTGTCCAAGGCGTCGTAGTTGTAGCTGGCGTCACCAAAAGCAGCCGAGGTTACGGTTTTCAACCGATCCAGGCCGTCGTAGGTCATGTCGCGGCTGGTGTTGCCGCCCGTTACGCCATCGCTGATGGCCATCACATTACCCACCGCATCATAGTCATAGCCATCGTCGAGCACCGCAGTGCCACCGGCCAGATCGGTACTGCGATCGGGGAGACCACGCACGTTCTGTCCCAATGTATGCACCACGCCATTGCCGTAGAGGAACCGCGACATGCCGCCGTTGGCGTAGTAGGTCACCTCGCTGGCAAAGTTGCCGGCACGGGTCGGTCGGCCCAATGCATCCGGCGCATAGTCCACGACACGCCCGCTCGGGTAGGTATGGCCCGACAGTGCGCCATTGGCATCGTAGGCATAGTTCATGCTCCTGAGCCCGAGTTCGGCGTGCTGCTGAGACTCCTGAACCAGCAGGCGTCGGCGGTTGTACTGGTAGCTGTTGATCACCGGCAACGCGTCGCTGGTATTGGACGTGCTGATGGAGGCAGGCAGGCCGTCTGGGGTGTAGGACCAATCCTGATCTCCCCGACCATCAGGAAAGCGCAGTTGAAACAAGCGATTGCGCGCATCGTAGTTGCGCACCACGACACGCCCACTCGCTTGCGCCGCTTCGGTATCGCACTGGGTCGCGCTGGTCAGGGCGGTGCCCGATGCAGACCAGGCAAGATTGCCGGCTGCATCGTAGTCCTGCACGGTGGCGCCGGATTCTGGCTCGATGGTCTTGCACAGCTGGCGATACCCATCGTAGACATAGCGACGGGCCAGCTGCTGGCTGCCATCCCCGTTACGCCGGTTGATCGAGAGTGGAGTTCCGAGCGCATCGCGCTGGATCTCGGTAATCACGTCTTCGGGTTGGGAAATCGTCAGCGGCATCTCGTACTCCGGCCCGGTATAGGCAAGATGCCGGGTCGTGGTGGAAAGACCTCGCGGATTGGTCACGCGGACGCTGAGATCGCCGATGTACTCGGTCGTGGTAACGAGCGGCCAGAGTTCCGATGCCTGCGTCATGCTGATCGGACGCCCAAGCGCATCGTATGTATAGGAAGTGCCTGAGAGTGCCTGGTTGACGTCGTTCACTGCACGCGACGGATACGAGGTAAACGCCTTCTGGCCAGTGACGTCATAGCGAGTGACCACGGCGCTATCGGTCTGCCCTTGTGCCACCTCCGCAGCCATTACTGGGCGAAATAACGCATCCAGATAGGTCTGGGTTGTGTGCCCGCCCTGCGTGCGGCTGTGCAGCCAATGCCCGGCAGGCAGGCCGAGATTGGCTGCCTCCATGCGTTGCAGCGCAAAGCTCACTGCATTCCATGCCGTGCTGTCGCCTTGCGGATATTGGATCGACGCCAATCTCCCCATGCCGTCATAGGTATAGTTGGTAGTGAACCCGTTCTCATCGGTAAGTGCGGCAATCCATCCGTTGTCGTCGATCACCACCGATCGCGTCGCGCCATTGGGCGCTTCAGCAGTGCCGGGAAACTTGATTTGCTGCGGTACACCGAACTTCCAACCACTGAGCAGGGTTGCATTGCCACGCCCATCACTAACGCTGGCGACCGTTCCATCAGCGGCGTAGCCCACACTCTGGGCAAGTCGCCCAAACGCATAGAAACGCACTGGCAACCCACTTGCAGTATCAAACTCGGCGCGGCTGCGCTGGATATCGCCGACGGTCTCTTGCTGGTCCTGTCCCAACAACCACAACCCAGCGTCGTCGTAGTAGGCCTTGGAGGTAGTTCTGCTCTGGCCGGCAGAGTTCGACTCCACTGCAGATCTCTCGCGGGCAAAAGCATCGAAAGCTGTAATCTGCCGGACAAACTGCACACCATCCTGGGTTGTGCTGGTGCTCTGCACGGGCCGGTTGCCATGCGACATGATCTCGTCACTGCCATAAACATAACTGGTACCAGCCAATGCCGGAAACGGTGCGTCTGCAAGCTGCGACTCTGCAACGTAACTGGTGGTCTCCACTTTGACATTGACATCGTTGCGCGTGGTCACTACGCCCAGCAACCGCCCATCGTTGTAGCGGACTTCCTTGCCGAACTCGTAACGCTTGACCGTGCCGTCGGGTTCGGTTTCCACGGTGAATTTGTGTTCTGCGCTGCCTACCGGATACAACGGCCAGCTATCCACCGTGACGTCGCGATCGTAGCGCCCACCTAAATTGAGATAGTCGTACTGCCATTGAGCAGTCGGCAGCGCAGGGCCGCTGATGGTCTTGGATTTGAGAGTGTAGGCGCCGCGATACAGCGGCGTCTGGTTCCATCCATCCTCCAGCGTGGCGCTTTCCCCGTTTTCCTGACAATCGAAACGCACACCCATCCGACCGTGTCGGATCGGGCGCAGGCTAAACGTTGCGACTGCTCCAGAAGGATGGTTGACGGTATAGATCGCTTCGTTGTCGAGGAGGATCCCCATTTTGGCGCACAGATCCATGCGTACCCGATAATTGGACTCCGGCTCGTCCTGGGTTTGCCGCTGCTTGTATAGCAATGCCGGTGGCGCGATCGCATAGCCCCACGCTGTTCCATCCGGCAAAGTGACCGAGATCAGCCGGGAAGTAGTGCTGTCGTACTGGTAGCTCCACTGGCGCGTACCGCTGGTCATACTGGCGACACGCCCCGCGTTGTCGTAGCCGAGCACAATGCTACGTCCATCGTTGGCATGGATACGCTGCAGCTGCGCGCCACTCCATTCGTAGCGAACCCAGTTGCCGAAGCGGTCGACGACCTGGCTCGGATACAGAAAGACCTTGTTGCGGCGAAGCACCGCATGCGTATCTGCCCCAAGGGTTTGCTTATGTGCCTGGTCGTTATGGTCGCGCACCACCATCCAATCGAAGTAATACTTGCTACCGTCGGGCGCATGCCCCACGAAGCCCTGCCCTGCCTGTCCGCTCTTCAAGGCACCCAGGCATGAGAAGAACCAGCCGTCCTTGGTATTCCAGCGCACAGCCTCGGTAAACGTCGGCCTGACCTCGCGCGCATCTCCTGATGCACCAAGCAGTTCGCCGCCTCCACCTCCGGGCAACGACAGCCGGTTGCCGTCCCAATACTCGAAATCGGCAAAATCAATATCGAGGGTTCCGCGAACATTTCGGACCGTGACAATCGGTGGTCCGCTCACACTGTCACAGCGCTGCGCAGGCGCCCAACTGCCGGCACCTGCCGTTGCCGCATCGTCTCCAAAAACGCCTGAAAGCGAAGGGATATCCAGCTCCCAGTCGCCAAACGCAAGATTGTTTTTGGGATTACTCGGGTCGAGCCTGCGTCCGATGGACACCGGTAAACCGTTATTTCCCGTCAACGACAGCTCGGTGGCAGAGAAGGACACCGACCCGTCATAAAGATTGACCGATTCGCCAAAGATATCGCCCTTGAGCGGCTCGACCAGTTCCGCATATTTCAGCCGGTTGCCATATTCCTCATGCCAACTTGGAATCTCTGCATGCAGTATCGAAGGACAGCACGCGAGCGAGAAAATCGTCACCCCGGCTCTTGCGAAATTCCCCGCAAACAGGCGTGCAGCACCGCAAGTCCGAAGAATTTTCCAAAATTGGCCGCACTTATCATCAGACACGCCTGGCTTCCTACTCATCCCTGACCTCTGCGCTGTAGTGAATATCCACTCATGACCGCCATCCCAGCCAGTGAACCAGCTGGCGCTTCGCGCGATGACCTGTCCTTGGTGCCTCAGACGAGTCTGTTCCGCAACGGGAACACCGTCAAGAAAATTCAAAACCCAATGCACATTGAAAAAGCGAAAGACGCCCATGTAGCAGCACCTCAAGCGCTCACCACTTCATTGCCAGCAACGCAGCGCTGAGGGGTGAATTCGAAATGCTCCAATCGCGTTGCTAAGCCTGAAAGATTCGCCTAGCTATCGTCGCGCCAGACACGCGCCGGTAAGACTCATGCGCTAGATCTGGATGCCGGACCTAACTCGTCAAGGACTGCCCATGTCTGCCTCCGATCCCGCCCGCCGCCGCTTGCTGCAAGGTCTGGGTGCCGGCCTGCTGTTGCCGGCCACAGCCGGTTGGTCCACACGCACGCTGGCGGCGCCGTCCGGGCGGCCGCTGATCACCGATGGCGTGCAAAGCGGCGATGTGCAGGGGGGCCGCGCGATCTTGTGGAGCCGCTGCGATCGCCCGGCGCGGTTGCGGGTGGAATGGGATACGCGACCGAGCCTGCGCCATGCACGGCGGATCGACGGCCCGCTGGCGCTGCCCACCCAGGATTTCACCGCACGCGTGGACCTGGCCGCGCTGCCGCCGGGGCAGGACATCTTCTACCGGGTGCGCTTTGAAGATGCGCACAGCGGCGTGTTGAGCGCACCGGTGCACGGGCATCTGCGCAGCACGCCACAGGCACGCGACAACGTGCGTTTCGTATGGAGCGGCGACACCGTGGGCCAGGGCTTCGGCATCAATCCGGACATCGGTGGCATGCGCATCTATTCGGCGATGCGCGCACGCAACCCGGACTTCTTCCTGCACAGCGGCGACACCATCTATGCCGATGGCCCGGTCCCGGCCGAACTCACGGTGGAAGACGGCAAGCGCTGGCGCAATCTCACCACCGCGGCCAAGAGCAAGGTGGCCGAGACCCTGGACGAGTTTCGCGGCAATTACCGCTACAACCTGCTCGATGAAAACGTCCGTCGCTTCAATGCCGAGGTGGCGCAGGTGTGGCAATGGGACGACCACGAAACCACCAACAACTGGTCGCCCGGCAAGCAGCTGGATGCGCGTTACCAAGTGCGCGATATCGAGGTGCTGGCGGCGCGCGCACGCAAGGCCTTCCTGGAATACGCGCTGATGCGCGGCGTGCGGGCCGACGGCGATGGGCGCATCTACCGCAAGATCAGCTATGGCCCGCTGCTGGATGTGTTCGTGCTGGACATGCGCAGTTATCGCGGTGCTAACAGCGACAACCTGCAACCAACGCCCGGCGCAGATGCCGCGTTTCTCGGCCCGCAACAACTGGCCTGGCTGCAGCGCGAACTGGCCGGCTCGCGCGCGCAATGGAAAGTGATTGCCGCCGACATGCCGATCGGGTTGCAGGTTCCCGACGGCCAGGATGCGGATGGACGTGCGCGCTGGGAAGCCATTGCCAATGGCGATCCGGGCGTGCCGCGCGGCCGCGAGCAGGAAATCGCCGCATTGCTGCGTTTCATCAGCACCGCGCGCATTCGCAATACGCTTTGGCTCACCGCCGACGTGCACTACTGCGCAGCGCATTACTACCATCCGGATCAGGCCGCGTTTCAGCAGTTCGAACCGTTCTGGGAATTTGTCGCCGGCCCGCTCAATGCCGGCAGTTTCGGCCCGAATGCACTGGATGCCACCTTCGGCCCCACGGTGGTGTTCCAGAAGGCGCCGCCGGCACCGAACACCTCACCGTTGGCAGGCTTTCAGTTCTTCGGCGAGGTGGAGATCGACGGCCACAGCGGCGTGCTCACGGTGACCTTGCGCGACCTCGATGGCGTGGCGCAGTTTCGCCAGCCGATCCTGCCGCATGGTGCATTGCCGCCTCACACCGCCAACGGGTAACAGGCCAGCGCCGCGCGGCAGTCGGGCGCGGCCAGCCATTCGTGCAGCTGCCAGCGCGCAGCCTCGCCCAGCGCCGGGTCGCACCAGTGCAGCTGCAGCGCACCGGAGGCATTCGGTGCAAACGCCAACCGGTGCAGGCCGAACGATAGCCCGTGGCCATGGGCCTTCAGCAGCGCTTCCTTGGCGCACCACAGGCGAAAGAACAGCGGCTGTTGCGTCTCGGCGGGCAGCGCCGTCAGCCAGGCGATCTCGTCCGGGTGGAAGAACCGCTGCGCGATGTCCAGCAAGCGGGGGCGTTCGCGGATGCGTTCCAGATCCACACCCAGCCGCACGCCGTGGCCCAGCCCTACCAGCAGGTGATCGCCGCTGTGGCTCCAGCCGGTGTCCCACTCGGGCAAGGCCGGCTGCAAGGTGGGCCGCCCACGCGCGTCACGCTGCAGCGGCACCTGCGCCGGGTCCAGCCCCAACGCCTTGCCCAGCAATTCGCGCGCCTGCGGCTCGCCGCGCTCGCCATGCCGATGCGCACGCCGCCAGACCTGGGTGGTGCCGAATTGCCAGTGGTCCGCTTCCGCGGCTGGCTGCGTGCTGGCCTCCATCACGTGGCCTGCACCAACCCGAACCGCAGGCCGCGCCGTTCAGCGCGCTGCACAGGCGTTTCACGGCCGGCTGCGTTGAATGACGCCCACGCACCAGCTCCGGTGCGAACGAACGAGGAGAGTGGCAGCATGGGCATCATCATCTGGTTGATCGTCGGCGGGATCGTGGGTTGGCTGGCCAGCATCATCATGCGACGTGATGCGCAGCAGGGCATCATCCTCAACGTGGTGGTAGGCATCGTGGGTGCAATGATCGCCGGGTTCCTGTCTGGCAACAGCATCAACCAAGCCATCACACTCATGACATTCGTGTGGTCGTTGATCGGTGCGGTCATCCTGCTGGCCATCGTCAATCTGTTTACCCGCGGCCGCGCGCGCTGAGTCCAGCGCAGGGCTGTGAACACAACGCCCGGGCAAGCCCGGGCGTTGTTGTTTCAGCTGGCCAAGGGCTCACTGCGGCGCGACGCGATCGGCCGGGTGATGGATGCCGTCTTCCACCGGCACGGTGATGTTCAACGCGTATGGGTTGACGCCCTCCAGGCAGCCGACGTTGTAGCCGTATTCGTTGGGATTGGAACGCCGGCGGTGGTGCGTGTAGATGCCGCACACCCCACAGAAATAATGCGCGGCTGCATGCGTATTGAACTGGTACAGCCGCAACACGTCCTCGCCTTGACGCACGTGCAGGCCTTGCAGCGGCACCGACGCCACGATGGCCCCACGCCGGCGACACATCGAGCAATCGCAGCGGCGCGGATCCACCAGGCCGTGCGGCAGGTCCAGATCGATCTGCACCGCCCCGCAGTGGCAATTCAACCGATGCACGGCGCCCAGCGTGATATCGCCCACCTTGTGCGTGCTACGCCGCAAATGCCGCTCGCTCATGCGCCTGCCTCGGCCAGCCGCACCCACGCCGGCGCATGGTCGCTGGGGCGCTCCCAGGTGCGCGGTTCGCGGTCGATGCCCGCTTCCACCGCGTGGGCGCGCAGCGCATCCGACACCAACGTCAGGTCGATGCGCAGCCCCAGGTTGCGGCGGTAGGCGGCCTGGCGGTAATCCCACCAACTGAAGTGGCCGGCATCGTCGTGATGCAGGCGAAAAGCATCGTGCAGGCCCAGCGCCAGCAGCTTGTGCAGGGCGCCGCGCTCGGCGGTGGAAGTGAGGATGTGGTTGTCGCTCCACACCTCCGGCTCGTACACGTCGCGCGCGTCCGGGGCGATGTTGAAGTCGCCCAGCACCACCAGCTGCGGGTGGCGCTGCAGCTCCTGCGCGATCCAGTCGTGCACCGCCTCGAGCCAGCGCAGCTTGTAGGCGTACTTGTCGGTGCCCACGTCCTGGCCGTTGACCACATACAGATTGATGATGCGCACACCATCGACGGTGGCGGCGATGACGCGCTGCTGCACGTCATCGAACCCGGGGATGCCCATCTGCACCTCCAGCGCCGGCGAGCGCGACAGGATTGCCACGCCGTTGTAGGTCTTCTGCCCGCAGAACACGCTGCGGTAGCCCAGCGCGGCCAGTGCCGCATCCGGGAACTTGTGGTCTTCCAGCTTGGTTTCCTGGATGCCCACCACGTCCGGCGCAAAATCCGCCAGCCACTGTTGCAGGTGCGGCAGGCGCACGTTGAGCGAGTTGACGTTCCAGGAGGCAATCTTCATGGCGCGGACCGTGGTTCAAACCACCAATGGTACCGCGCCCTCGTCCATGGCCCGATCAGTCCATCCATCCACGACGCTCAAGGCTTCCGTCATGGACGCGGTTTGACCACCCGGTATTGGCTGCGCTCGCCGCTGCGTGGCCCGCGCGCATCGACATTGGCGCACAAGCGGTCACCACATAGAACGACATCGCTGTTGGCCACCGCCTGCAGCACCTTGGCATCGAGCCGGTAGCGCGTCAGGTCCCGGCGCGCTTCGGTCAGCAGGTACACACTCGAGGCACAGGCCAGCACCGTCGCAACGATCAACCCGGCGCAGGTGATCCAGGCACGGGTGAGCCACCGCCTGCGCAGCGCTTCGTGCGCGGTTTCCACCGCCTGCAAGGCCGTGCCGGAGCGCGAGATCACCGCATCCAACCGGCGCGCGGCGGGCGCGAGACTGCTATCGAGCGCCTGCTGCCAGGCCTGCTGCAGCTGCGGCACCGCGCCGCCGACCAGGCGATTGATGTCATCGCCGTTGCGCGCAGCCAGGGCGCGCAGCGCTGCCATGTCCCGCTCCAGCGCCGCATGCTGGCGCTGGTCGCGCGCTTCGATGGTGGCAGCCAGCGTGCCCAACGCCCTGGCCAGGTCCTTCAGTTCTTCTTGGTGCATCCGTCGTCTCCGTCACCGTGCATCGCCAACGCGCATCCGCCTTGCCGCACATACCGGTGCCTACCCGCCACCGCCGCCTCCACCACCGCCGCCCCCTCCTCCGCCATCACCGCCACCGCTATCGGCCGCGGCCATCGCCGGCCCCTGGTGCATCAGGCTCATCACGCGTACCGGCCCGTGCGCCATCTGCACATCGGCCGGCTGCATGTCGGCCGGGGTCCAGGTCACCTGGTTGGTCACCGCCTCCTGCTCGCGCTGCTGCATCAACGCCTGCCCCTCCTGCAGCAGCGCTTGCCCTTCGGGCGAATACCGGATCCGCTCGGCCGCCTTGAATACCCCCGCCTCGTCGTGATTGCGCAGCGCCTGCAGCATCGCGTCGATATCCGCATCGCCGGTCCGCAGCGCCGTCGGCGCCTGCGGATCCTGCTGCGCAGCCGTGCGGCCCTGGCCCAGGACCTGGCGGGCCTGCTGTTCTTCCGCATCGATCCGCGCCTGCAGGCTCGGCACCACCGTCTCGGTCATCAGGTGGCGTTCCAGCGCCTCGTGCAGCGAGCGTTGGCCATGCACCGACAAGGTGGCCGTCTGCGCCACATTGCCAAGATTGTGCGGGGTGCTGGGCGTGAACCGGAGTTGGGTGGCAGCACCGGCGGCCAGCAGCGCACCTTCCAGCGCACCGGCGCTGGGCGCATGCGCGGTGAGGCCGGCGAGCGCATCGCCGCTGGCATCCAGGGTGCGATTCAGGCGACCGCCAACAGCGTCCAGCACCTGTTGCGGCAGCGCCGACGCGCTACGCACCTGATCCGCGGCGGCCGTTGCCATGCCCGCGGCCGTGTGCATCAAGGTCTCTGCCTGCCGCGCGCTATCTTCGCGCAGCCGCCCGGCGTGCTGCTCGGCCTGCTGGCGGTCCGCCTGGGCCTGGCGCTCCAATGCCTGGGCCTGCTCCAGCAGGGCGGCCTGTGCGGTATCGGGCAACCAGCGTGCGGCACCGCGCAGTGCGACCGCGGCGGTGTCCTGCGCCTGCGCCTGGGCCTGCAACGCCCAGCGTTGCGCGCTGGCATCCAGCTCGCCGGCAACCGCACGGCCTGCGGCCAGGCCACGGCCCAGCGTGTCGCCACCGGCTTCGAGTGCTGCGCCCGTAGCGCTACCGCCATGGCGCACGGCCGCACCCCCCATCTGCATGCCGCGCGCCGCGCCGTCGCCGGCCGCATCCAGCGCCGCATCGCCCGCCCGCCCCAGCGCGGCGCTGTGTTCGCCCAGGCCACGTCCGATCTGCGCACCGGCAGCGCCGGCCCGCAACACGCCCAACGCCGGGCCAGCCAGGTACAGGCTCTCCTGCAAGGTCAGCGCCTGCGCGCGGTCCACCAACGCGCCATCCTGGCCCTGCATCTTGGCCGGCAACACCGGCTCGATGCGGCCGGCGGCCAGCGGCAGCTGCTGCAGCAGCTGGGCGGTATCGCCCTGCGCCAGCCGGTCCACGAACGCATGCACCGCCGGCTGTGCATTCACCGGCACGTCGCGGGTCAGCGCTTGGTCGAGCAAGGCCTGCCCCTCCGGCAAGCTGCGCATCAGGGTGGCGGTGTCGCCCATCACCGCCGCCAGCTGCTGGCGCCGCGCCGCATCCAGCCGGTGGATGTTGTCCTGAATGCCGTTGTTGAGCATTTCGCCCTGAACTTGATAGGCCACGACGGTGTTGGCGGTGTCGTAGGTCGGCAACCCATTCGCCAGTGCGAATCGCTGCGCAGTTACCGGGTGCAAGCCCGCTGCATTGAAGGTGGTGGCCGGTGCGCCACTGACGGCCGAGGCAGCCGAGCCCATGCCACCACCGAGAGAATGACCGGCGATCTCGAAATCGACCCTCTGCTCTTTCAATGTCGCTGCCAACTGCATGGCACGGTCGTAGTAATCGGTCTGCATGCCGACCGACTGCGGGAAGTTGTTGGCCAGAAAATCTTCGGCACTGGTATCGCGCAGGCCATTGGCGGTCGCGACCTCTCCCGCTGAGCCTTTGTAGACCACGGTGGGCTTGTAGCCAGGTCCGAGGATCGCCGGATCTGGAATGTAGATTTCGGCGCGGAAGCCGGATTCGCGCGGCCGCAGCCGTTCAGCTAGTTCTGCATCTTTCGTAGCGTATAACTGCGGAACACTCCTCCGAAGTTGATCGAAATCTTCGCTCCCACGCATCCATCCAACAGGGGCATCACCGATCCCCTTAGCTGAGTCGTAGACATCGTCTGCCAGCGAAGCCATCTCGTGCGCATGATAAAGCTGTTGAAGCTCAGCGGCGCGCGATGCAGCCTCCGCAGTGCCACTGGCATGCAAGTCCTCCAACAGTTGCTCGCGTTGTCTGTGCAAGTCTGGCGTTTGCATGCAATCAATCCTTGTGCATGGAGGTCAAAGCAGCGGGATATCTTTTTCTTCCGTTGGGAAGTGGAACGCCTTGCGCATACTCCGATAATTTTCTGGCAATGGAGGGCGATCATATCCCCGCTTCAACAGCCATTGCTGGCACTGTCGCTGCCACTGCGGATCCTTGGAATTGCCCGGATGCCAAAAGATGGCCTCAATTATTCCAGAGTCTTTGAGATGGACAGGGTTGCCATAAGCGAACTCGATGGTTGGATCTGCACCATGCTGCAGAAGCCAGTAGACGAAGTCGAAGCCACCGCGGATTGCATAGGCGGCCGTAATGCTATTTCCCATTCCCGCAACCGCATTCACGTCCGCGCCACGCTCGACAAGAATCTTTATGTTGTCCCATTTGTTCTGCTTGATAAACGCGTGGAATAACAGGCTCTCGTTGTTCGCGTTCCGCGTATTCGGATTACCACCATGATCCAGCAGCAACTTGAGATAGATCGGGTCGTCCTGCTCGGCTGCCCAGACCATTGCATTACTGACATTGGTCTGATTTCGTCCAGGCTCCGGGGGATAGGGCTTGGCCACATTCGGATCGGCCCCATTCTCCAGCATCGCCTTCAGCCCGGTCGGGTTGTGGGTGAAGATCGGCCAGAACAACAACGGGTGGCCATCCTTGGAGAAGATCCTGTCCGGGTTCACGCCCTCCACCTTCATCAACCGCCGCACTTCCTCGGCATCGCCCTGCTCGGCCGCCAGCGCCAGCGCCAATGCCTTGGGATCGGTGAAGTTGCGCTCGGGCGCATAGCGCGATTGCGCCGCTGGCGAGCAGCCGGTGATGGCCAGCAGCACCACGCAGCAGAACCGGATGAAACAATGCGATGGCTTCACGCGCGCCTCCGTTGCGGCTGATTGCATAGGGACAGGATGGTAAGCCAGTTGGCCGCTTGCCGCGCGCGACCTGCGCTGCATTTCGTGTGCGCTGCGTCCTCTCGGCGTTGCGGTGCCGGCTGGGTGGGCGTTTGCATGCGATCAATCCTTGCGCATGGAGGTCAAAGCAGCGGAATCTCTTTTTCTTCCGAGGGTAAGTGGAACGCCTTGCGCATGCGCTTGTAGTGCTCCGGCATGGCAGGTCGCACATATCCACGCGCGAGCAGCCATTCCTGGCATTTTTTCTGCCAGCGTGGATCCTGAGGGTTTCCCGGATGCCAATATATGGAAGAAATTGTACGCGAATCCATTTTGGCTAACGGAATATCCCCGGAATACTCAATCCTCGGGTCCGCCCCGTGCTCCAACAACCAGAAAACCCGCTCAAATCCGCCGGACCCCGAGTAATTCTCCAGAATGGTTCCACCCATTCCGGCCAATGCATTAACGTCGGCTCCCTTTTTCACTAACAACTGGATGTTCGACCACTTATCCTGCTTGATAAGTGCGTGGAAAAGCAGTGTCTCGCCATTTGAATTGTAAGTATTCGGATCCCCGCCGTGATCGAGCAGCAGCTTGAGGTAAACAGAATCATCTTGCTCGGCTGCCCACACCATTGCGCGGTTCCGGTAACGTCCCTTGAACCGCGTCGTCTCCTGCAAAGGATGCAGTTGCCCAGCATTCGGATCGGCCCCATTGTCCAGCATCGCCTTCAACCCGGCCGGGCTGTGGGTGAAGATCGGCCAGAACAACAGCGGATGGCCGTCCTTGGAGAAGATCGTGTCCGGGTTCACGCCCTCCACCTTCATCAGCCGCCGCACTTCCTCGGCATCGCCCTGCTCGGCCGCCAAGGCCAGTGCCAGGGCCTTGGGGTCGCTGAAGTTGCGCTCGGGCGCATAGCGCGATTGCGCGGCAGGCGAACAGCCGGTGATGGCCAGCAGCACCACGCAGCAGAACCGGATGAAACAATGCGATGGCATCCCGCGCGCCTCCGTTGCGACGTGTCCGCTGGTTGAACGCGGTAAGGGTGACCGCTGCACCGCGCGGCCTGCCACTGATTGCCGTGGCAACGAACTGGCGAATGCAAGCGATACTGACGGACGCAGCATAGCGCAGACGGGTGGCCTGGCAAGCGCATCGCGCGCTTACTTTACTTGTATAGCCGAATCGGCAGACCGATGCGATGGCGCCCCGGTGTGCCGGCCGGCGGGTCACCGAGGCTGATAAAAGCTTGGCGAACTCTCACCACGGGACGGCGGACGATATGGGAAGGCGTGCGTGGACGCGTCATCCACGCCGCGTCCAGAAAGGCGGCACCTGTCTGGCACCAGCTTGTCAGGTTTTGGCAGTGGCTTTCAGTCAGCAGGCGCGATGCGCACGCCGAGCTGGTTGGCCACCGGGCGCTCGCGGCCCGGGATGCCGGTGTGGATGGGGCGATTGAGCGCGCGCACGTCGCCGTCCACGCGTGCGGCCAGGGTGCTGGAGCCGCCCCCATCGAGATTGATCGCCGCATGCGCGCCGAGTTCCTCGAACACGGCGGTGAGCGCGTCCAGTGTCATGCCGGCGCTGTAGCCGGGCTGGCGCCCGTCGGCCACCACCATCCACAGGGTGTGGCCGCTGCGGTCCAGGCCCACGGCGCTGCGTGGTTCGGGGCCATCGTAATAGGCGGCGCGGCTGGCTTCGCGCGGTTGGCGCTTGCCATCGAGCAACAGCAAGGGACCTGCACCCACGCCCAGCCGCGACCCGGCCGGGCAGCTGCCGCGCACGATGCGCACCGCCTCGCGTTGGCTGACGCATAGCGCCGCGTTGACGCGGGGGTCGCTGGTGGTTGCCGCCGAATCGGTGCGGCCGGCGTCGATGGCCAAGCCTTCGGCGGTAACGCCCTGGCCGGCGACCGGTACGAACGGCTTGTCCAGCAGATGGCCGCCATCGAAGGGCAGGAAGTAGTCGGCATTGATGGCCAATGCCAGCGCGCCGTCACGCACGAAGGCGGTGGTGGGCGTGGCGCGGAATTCGCCGCCGTCGCTGCGGTCGCCGGGGGTGCCGACCAGCTGCAGGCCCGGCGTGGTGAGGTCGATCTGGGCGATGTGCAGCATCACCGGCTGCGCCCCGCCGATGGCTTGCCGCCAATAACGCACCCCCGGTGCCAGCGTGAGCGGTGCGGTGGGTGCGGGCACCGGTGCGACCAGCGGCTCGATGGTGACGCGCACACGCGCCTGGGCCTGGTCCAGCACCGCCAGCACGTTGTCCAGTTGCGCCGGCGGCACGCGCAAGAGCAACCGCTGGGTGGGCGCCAGCTGCAGCACCTGCAACAACCCGGCGCAGCGCGCGCCCGTGCACGGCGTGGCATCCATCCCCACCCGCGCCGGGCCGCGCGCGTCATCGCGCACCTGCAACGCCAGGCGGTTGCCTTCGGCCGGTTTGCAGCGGCTCACCGCCGCCAGCACATCCTGCGGCCACTGGCCCCAGCAGTCGCCGCTGACCACGGTTTCGATCGGCACGAACGGCACGCTGGCACCGGGCGTGTTGGTTTCTGCACCAGCGGCAGCGCTGATCGGGGTCAGCAGTGCGCATAGCAGCGCAGCGGCACGCGACGGGTCAAAACGCATAGTCCACTCCAAGGTAATAGGCACGGCCGTTGTCGAGCTGCTCGCGCATGAGTTGTTGCTCTGCACCGATCACGCGGGTGAGCCGCGCATTGCTGAGGTTGCGGCCCTGCAGGGTGAGCCGCAGCTGCGCACTCAGGCGCCAGGCCAGCTGCGCGTCGTAGCTGGTGATGGCGTCGTAATAGCGGTCGTTGACGCGGTTGTCGGTGGCTGCGGAAATCAGCTGCGCGCCGGTGTAGTTGGCGCTGATGCGCGCACTGAACGGGCCCACGTCGTACAGCAGCGACGCATTGGCGCTGCGCCTGGGCGATTCCATCAGCCCGGGCAAGCCGCGCTGGCTGCCATCGGCCATCTGTATCTCGGCCGTGCGCGGGTCGAGCACGGTGAGGTTGAGCATCGCGCCCAGGTTGGACCAACCGCCGGGCAGAAAATCGAAGCGGCTGTCGATGGCGGTGAACTCGATGCCCTGCACCTGCGCGGTGCCGGCATTGATCGCCTGGGTGGTGGTCACCTGGTAGGTGCCGCTCAACCCGCCGGGATCGCGCTGGGTGTCGGTGCTGGTGGTGCGTACGATCTCGTCGTCGATGCGCTTGTGGAACAGCGCCACCGACAGTTGCGAGTCGCGGTCCGGGTACCACTCCAGCGACAGATCCAGGTTGTCCGAGCGGCGCGGGCGCAATTGCGGGTTGGCGATGCTGCGGTTGATGGTGAAGCCGGTGACATCCACCACCGGGCTGCTGTTCTGGCCGATGTCGCCATAGGTGGGCAAGCCAATGGTGCGGCTGCCGGCCATACGCAGCTTGAGTGCCTGGGTGATGTCCCAGGCGAAGTTCGCCGATGGCAGCAAGAAGCGGCGGTCGCTGTCGGCCGATTGCTGGACGTAGTTGCTGGTGCTGGTCAACGGCTGCGGCACCGCGCTGAGCACGGTGCGTTGCAGGTACTCGTTGCGCAGGCCCAGCGTGGCCTGGGTGCGTGCGCCATGCCAGACACCCATCGCGTAGGCGGCGCCATTGCGCTCATCGATGCGGAAATCACTGATTGCGCTGTTGCGCGCGTTGGTATTGGCCAGCACGTAGGCGCCAGGTGCAGCAGCGGCGAATGCGGCCACCTTGCCGGGGTCGACCAGCAGCAGGCAGTTGAAATCAGCGAACGGGCAGATGCGCGCGTCATCGGTACCAACAGTGGCCAGCGTCACGCGCCCGGATGGATTGCGGCGCACTTCGTCCAGGTTGTAGCGCTGTTGCAGATCGCGGTACTGCAGTCCGGTGCGCAGCCCCCAGCCTTGCGCGTCGGCATCGGCGTTCTGGCTGTAATCCAGCTTGACCGTGGTGGTGTCGGTGCTGCTCTTCTCAGTACGGGTCAGGAAGTACGACTGCGTATAGTTGGCCGGGTTGGCGTAGTACGCCGGGTCGGCCAGCGTGATGGTGGGCCGCGTGTTGCTGCCCAGCGCATAGCCAAAGCCCAGCCGCGCGGACGCGGCCGCCGCAAAGACGTCTTCGCGGGTGTCCTGCACATAGCGCCCGGTGGCGCGGTTGAGCACCAGATCCACATGGCCTTCGGGATTGAGCCGGAAGCTGCCGCCAAGCTGGGCGTAACGCAGCGTGCGGGTCTGGTCGAAACGGTTGGCATCCACCTGCGCGCTGCCCTGCGCGAACCGGCCGCTGTCGGCATCGGTCACCGCCGCATTGCCGACGCGGTTGATCCACTGCGAACGGCGCTGCTCGTCGTTGCTGTGCTCGAACACGCCGGCGCTGAGCGCAAGTTTCAGGCTGTCGCCATCGTCGTATTCCAGTTTGCCGAACGCGCTGCGGCGCTGGCGCACGTTGTCGTAGCTGAGCGGGCGAAACCGGTCTGGCGCGATCGCCAGGCCCTCGGTGTCCAGTGCCGGGGTGAGGTCCTGGCGGCGGCCGTTGGCGTAGTAGCTGTAACTGTCGATGGCGGTGTTCAACGACGACGAATCGCGGCGGAAGTAGTCCGCAGCCAACACCACGCCGAAGTGATTGTCCGGCCCGAAGGTCTGGCTGAAACTGCCTTGCACCTGCCCGGACGGCGTGCTGCCCTGCAGCTGCCGGCGGTTTTCCCAATCGGCCACATTGGCCCGCACGGTGGCGAAGCGGCCGTCGTGATCGAAGGCACTGCGCGTGCGCAACGCGGCGATGCCGCCAATGGCATTGCTGTCCATGTCGGCGTTGAAGGTCTTGTAGATATCCACCTGCTGCGCGAGCGAGGCGGGAATGACGTCCAGCGATTGCACGCGCCGGCTGGTTTCGGTGGACGGCAGCGCCACGCCGTCGATCAGCACCGTGTTGTAGTCCGGGTTGAAGCCACGCAGGCTCATGAACTGCGCTTCGCCGCGGCCGTTGTTGACCACCATCGACACGCCGGGCACGCGCTGCAGCGCCTCGCCCAGGCCGAAGTCCGGGATCGAGCCGATGTCATCGGCCGCCACGCCATCGGAGACCACCGCCGCCTCACGCTTGGCGCCAATCGCCTGGCGGATGGACAGGTGCTGGCCGGAGACCTGCACGGCATCCAGCTGCACCGGGGCGGTCTCGCCCCCGGCCGCGGCAACCACGGGTTCGGCGGCCTGCGCGCTCAGGCTGGCCGCGACACCCAGCGCCAGCAGACCGCGACGAGGGCAAAGAAAGGTGCTGAAACGTGACATGGCGCAACCAATGAGGGCGGAAGCTGCTAATTTAATAACTTACTGTGAATTAATTATTTCAGCCGCAGCGGCTATGCTTGCGCGTTGCTGCCCCGCCCTGCTCACCCATGCCGTCCTCGACCGCCTTCGCCGCGCCCGCGCACCGCCAGCCCTTCGAGGGGCTGAGCCTCAATGAGCGCGACATGCTCAACCGCCTGCGTCTGGCCGGCGTGCTGACCCGCGCCGACCTCAGCCGCGGCACCGGGCTGACCGTGCAGACCGCGGTGCGGCTGATCGAAAGCCTGCAGGCACGCGGCATGGTGCGCATGGGCGAAGGGCTGGCGCGGCCCGGCCGCGGCAAGCCGGGCATCGCGGTGTCGTTGCGCCACGGCCACGGGCACACGCTCGGGGTTTCGATTGCCACCGACGCGCTGACCCTGGCGCTGATGGACTTCGCCGGGCAGGTGCTCGGCGTGCAGGAGCTGCCGCTCACCGATCCCAGCGCCGCCGGCGTGCTGGCGCAGCTGCAGGCCGGCGATGCCGCGCTGCTGGCCAGCCTGCCGCATGCGCCCGGCCCGCGCCTGGGCATCGGCGTGGCGATGACCGGGTTCTTCACCGGCCAGGACGGGCGTATCAATCCGCCCGACCCGTTGCGTGCGCTGGGCGAGTTCGCCCTCTGCCCGTGGCTGGCCGAGGCCTGCGCGCAGCCGGTGTGGATGGACAACGACGGCAGCGTGGCCGCCGCCGGCGAGGCGATGCTCGGAGTAGGCCGGCGTCATCGCGACTTTGCCTATCTGTATCTCAGCTACGGCCTGGGCGGCGGCCTGGTGATCGATGGCCAGGTGCTACGCGGCGCGCGCGGCAACGCCGGTGAATTCGCCGGCATGTTGCCCGCACAGCGGCTGGAACGCGCCACCCTGGAATTGCTGCGCGAGCTGCTGGCCGAAGACGGCGTGGAGCTGCCGGATATCCGCGCACTGCTGGCCGCCTACGACCCGCGCTGGCCGGCGATCGAACGCTGGCTGGCGCGTAGTACCCCGGGTGTGTCGCTGATCGTCTCGGCCATCACCGCGGTGTGCGACCCGGAGGCCATCGTGTTCGGCGGCCGCCTGCCTGCAGATCTGGCACGCCGCCTGATTGCCGCGGTCCGCATCGACAACCAGCCACGCCGCGGGCAGGCGCGCCCGATGCCACTGCTGCTGCCGGCCGAAGCACCGGCCGATGCCTGCGCAATTGGTGCGGCGACATTGCCGTTGCAGACGCGCTATTTCGGTTGAGCAATTGCACCGCGGTTAGGTGCGTCATCGGCTGCACGACGACAGCAGGCATCGAAGATCTCCCACGCCAGGGTGCGTGCCTGCGCGCCCTGCTGTTCGCTCAAACCGTCGAGCAGTTCCTCCTCGCCTTGCAACGCTGTGGAAGCATCGTGCGATGACCCCGCAGGTTGGCGCGCGGCCAGGCGCCAGGCCGCGGCATACACCGGGTCAGGCGCACGCAGCAGTGGTGATGCCACCACCTGCGCCAGGCTCTCGATGGCATCGGGCTGCCCCTGCAGCGCCAGCAACTCCAGCGCACTGACGATCGAGGCCATCTCCCGCTCGTCATTGGGCGCCAGCCGTGCCTGCTGGCCGGCGGGTGTCGCGGCGGCAGTGGCTTGCATCACCTGCGCGGCACGTTGCGCCAACAGATAGCGCTGCGCGGCCAGATCGCCACGCGCCGCCGCCGTACGCAGCAGCGCGTCGACCTGTTCTGGCGGCATCGCCGTGCACAGCGCCTGCGCAGGCTGCGCGGTTGCGCCACGGGCGATCTGCGCCGTGCGTTGCTGCAGCCGCTCGGTGCAGGCAAGCGCCTGCATCGCAGTGTCGAACAGGTCGCCTGATGTTGCGTGTCGAACGGGCGCACGAGCGGCGACCTTCACCGCCGCTGGTACGGCCACGACGGCTACAGCACGGCCCGCGGAGTTCGCCGCACCGTGCATGCACCACGCCACCACCAGCGCGGCGACTGCCAACACGGCCGCCAACACCCAGCGTGATCTGCCGACGGCAGCGCGCGCAACGGGGACGGACATCTCCATCGGTTCCTGCCTTTAGCGCAGCGCCGCTTCCAACGCGGCATGATCGAACTGCAACGGGTTGGCCTGCCGCAGTCGCTCCAGCGCGGCCGTCGCCGCCTGCTCACGCAACTGCACCTCGATCTGCCCGCGTGCAGTCTCCAGCGTGGCGGGGATGCGCGCGTCCACACGGATCAGGTGATAGCCCTCTGGCCCACGCACCGGTGCCGATACGTCGCCCACGCCCAGCGCCTGGACCGGGGCAGCGAAGACATCGGCCACGTTGCGCAGGAAGATCGATGACAGCTCGCCGCCCTCTGCGGCCGTGCTGCCATCGTCGGATTCGCGCTTTGCCAGTTCCTCGAACGGCGTGCCGCTGTCCAGCTGACGCTTGAGCTGCTGTGCACGGGCCAATGCCTGCGCATCGCTCAGCGGCGTCCCACGGCGGGCATCGCCTTGTGGCTGCAGTGCCACGAACAGATGGCTCAAGCGGACTTCGTCATAGTCGTGCGGGTGCGCGTTGAATTGCGCCTGCACTTGCGCTGCATCGATGTGGGCCGTGGTGCGGGCGCGCCGCTGCATCGCGTCGGCAAGGATGGCGTCAGTGGCCTGGCGGAGCTGCACAGCGACCACCGGGTCGTCTTGCAGGTGCACCTGACGTGCCTGATCCAGCAGCAGCCGCCTGTCGGCAAACGCGCGGACAAATGCCGGGTCAGCCGCACCGGCCGGGTTGGCGCCCCGCGGCAGATCAGCCAGCGCAAGCGCGCGATATTCCGGTGCAGTAAACGCCTGCTTGCCGATCTGTAACACCGTGGTGACGCTGTGGGATACGCCGGAATCGGCGGTGGCGGCCTGCGCCGACGGCACGCCAGCAATCAGACCCAGCGCAAGCGCGCCGGACAAACAAAGGGACTGCAACATGCAAGAGATCTCCGTGATGACAGGCCCCGACGACGGGCGATGCCGGCGTCGGGGCCACTGGCCCGCATGGGCCGGGAAAGGCACCAGTTAGTCGTGCTTGTGGGCTGCCTGCAGATACCGGATCGCGGCCTTCGGATCATCAGTGGTGATCAGGCCGAAGGCCTGACTGTGGACGATGTAGTCCAGATTGCCGCGGTTGTCTGCGGTATCGCGGCCACCGGAATAGGAGAAATACAGATCCGACAGGGCGTAGCAGCAGGCGCCGCTGTTCTGATAGAACTTGCCGGCAGACGGGCCGTCCGGAATCGCCTGGAACACGCCGACACGATAACCACGCTCGCGGATGAAATCGGCATCGCTCTGCAGCAAGCCACGGAGTTGCTTGACGTTGATCTCCATCGTCTGGTTACCCGCACTCATCCATGCCGAGATCGTCTGGCGCACATTGATCTTGCCCAGCATGTTGGTCGTGAACACTGGAATGCCGACCATGCCGCTGCCATCTGCACGGTAGGCATCGCGACTGGTATACAGCGTCGCATTGACCTTGGCGGCGACGTAGCTTGCGGATGCCACGCCGAACTGGCTCTCGGCGGCCTTGCGCACCGCGCGTACCGTGGCCGCATCCTTGATGTCGAACACCATCGGGGTACGCAAGTTGTGCTGCTTGTAATAGGCGAACAGCTCATCCACGCGCGGCACGTGATAGCCAGTGGCGGTGCGGCGGTCCGGAGTCAGCAGGAATAACTGGCTGACCTCCGACCATGGGGTGACCAGAATGGATGGATTGACGCCCTGGTTGGTGATCGGGTCGTACTTCACCCCCGGATGGTGCTGCCACACAGTGGTGGTGCGGCCCAGGTTGTAGTCATGCAGCAGCACCGGCACGCCGTCACTGGTGAGCTTGACGTCAAGCTCCACGCCGTCCATGCATTGGTCGTTGGCAGTCTGCAGTGAGCCGCGCGAGTTTTCCGGCATGTCGGGGATACCGGCGTATTTGCCCCATAGGCCACGGTGCGCCAGCACAACGGTATTGGAGGAGTTGAACAGGATGCGTTGCATTTTGAGGCTAGAGCTGTCGCTGCAGGCGGCCAGCGCCAGCTGCGGCAGTGCAGTCAGCACGGCCAGTGCGCCGAGCAGGCGGCAGGCGCGGGCCAGCGGATGTGGAGCAAGGATGGTAGACATGGTCTCTGTGTCCCGGTTCGTAGGTGCAGGAAGGGCAAGGGATGGACGAGAGCCGATGGGTCGACGCAATCGGCGAACTCGCTTGCAGCGCACTCGCCAGCCGGTGGATACCGGGGAGAGGCCAAGCCGGGCGTGATCAGCGTTCGGCTTGCGGGCCAATTTAGTCACTCTCGATGACTTAATTTCTTCGCTGGTGTTGCCGTTTTCTACGACCACGCAGCAGTGGCGCGAAAAACGAAGTAGATGACGGCATCACCCGAATCGGCGCGAGATGAGGCGACGCCTGACCGCATGCAGATGCGTGCACATCGGGCATGGCGCGCCGACGTCGACGGTCAGGGGTGTGGTGGTCAGGCGCGGGACCTTCGGCATTCGATCCGTGCATCGCGTGCGCGCTTCGCAGACGGTCGGCTTCTGGAGAAGGGTTCGGCTGCGCCTTTGCACAGCCGCAGCCGCCGGTGCACGCGCAGGCGCATGAACCCATCGACGAAAGGTATCGCAGCACGCCGGTCCGTCGCTCGGTCTCATCGCCCCCAAACGCAAGACGCCGGCACAAGGCCGGCGTCTGCGTGACAGCACTCAGTGATGTGGTGGATCAGTGACCGGAGGCGCCGGACGCACCCAGGCCGGTTTCGGCACGGATCTGCTGTGCCTTGAACGCGGCGCGTTCGTTGGCCGCCTGCGGGCTGCGGTCCAGCACCGAGAACAGCCAGATACCGACGAAACCAATCGTCATCGAGAACAGCGCCGGCGAGGTGTACGGGAACGGCGCCGAACCGGCTGCGTTACCCAGCGTGTCCACCCACACCGACGGCGACAGCACCGTGAGCACCAGCGAGGAGATCAGGCCCAGGAAGCCGCCGACCACCGCACCACGCGTGGTGCAGTTCTTCCACAACAAGGACAGGATCAGCACCGGGAAGTTGGCCGAGGCGGCGATGGCGAAGGCCAGCGACACCATGAAGGCCACGTTCTGCTTCTCGAACACGATGCCCAGCAGCACGGCGATCACGCCCAGCACCAGGGTGGTGGCACGCGAGACCTTCAGCTCCGAACCCGGCGCCGGCTTGCCCTTCTTGATCACCGTGGCGTACAGGTCATGCGACACCGCCGAGGCGCCGGACAGGGTCAGGCCTGCGACCACCGCCAGGATGGTGGCAAAGGCTACCGCCGAGATGAAGCCCATGAACACGTTGCCGCCTACGGCGTTACCGACCAGCACCGCCGCCATGTTGGCCGCGCCCTTGCCGCCGTGGATGGTGCCGGTGGCGACATCGGCGAACTGCGGGTTGGTCAGCACCAGCGCGATCGCACCGAAGCCGATGATGAAGATCAGGATGTAGAAGTAGCCGATCCAGGTGGTGGCCCACAGCACCGACTTGCGTGCCTGCTTGGCATCGGGAACGGTGAAGAAGCGCATCAGGATGTGCGGCAGCCCGGCGGTACCGAACATCAGCGCCATGCCGAAGGAGATCGCCGAGATCGGGTCCTTCACAAAGCCGCCCGGCCCCATGATCGACAGGCCCGCCTTGGCTGCATCCTCAGGCGATGCACCGCCATTGGCCGCAATCGCGGTCTTCACCCGCACGCCCTCGGCAAACAACGCCTCGAAGCTGAAGTTGAAGTGCCACATGATCGCCACGGCCATGAAGGTCACGCCGGTCAGCAGCAGCACCGCCTTGATGATCTGCACCCAGGTGGTGGCGGTCATGCCGCCGAACAGCACGTAGATCATCATCAGCACGCCGACCAGGGTGACCGCCACCCAGTAGTCCAGGCCGAACAGCAACTTGATCAACGCACCGGCGCCGACCATCTGTGCAATCAGATAGAACAGCACCACCACCAGCGTGCCCGATGCGGCAAAGCTGCGGATGGCGGTCGGCGCGAAGCGGTAGCCGGCCACGTCGGCGAAGGTGTACTTGCCGAGGTTGCGCAGCCGTTCGGCCATCAGGAAGGTCAGGATGGGCCAGCCGACCAGAAAGCCGATCGCGTAGATCAGGCCGTCGTAGCCGTTGGCCATCACCGCCGCGGTGATGCCCAGGAACGAGGCCGCCGACATGAAGTCGCCCGCGATCGCCAGGCCGTTCTGGAAGCCGGTGATGCCACCGCCGGCGGTGTAGAAGTCAGCCGCCGACTTGGTCTTGGCGGCCGCCCATTTGGTGATCCACAAGGTGCCCAGCACGAAGAAGCCGAACATGCCGATCGCCACCCAGTTGGTGGGTTGCTTGTCGACCTGGCCCATGTCGCCGCCGGCGGCCAGCGCGAGGCCGGCCGGCAGCAGGCCGGCCAGAATCAGGAGAAGGCGCGAAGTCTTGCTCATTTGCGGGCTTCCTCCAGGATCTGCGCGGTCAGCTGGTCGTAGGTGTTGTTGGCACGACGCACGTAGATGGCGGTGATGATGATGGTGAACACCATCACCCCGATCGCGATCGGGATGCCGACGGAGGTCACGCCGTCGCCGATGGGTTTGGCCAGGAACGCCTTGTCGAAGGCGATCAACCCGATGTAGCCGTAGTAGGCCAGCAACATCAGCGCAGTGAGGGTCCAGCCCAGCGTGTTGCGCTGGCGCTTGAGGGCGTGGTACTTCGGATTGGCATCGATCTTGGCGATCAGTGCGTCATTCGAGACGGTCATGGTCAGTCTCCAGTGCTGCGGGGGCGGTACGGCCCCTGCCACCGCGGTGGGAGGGGCGACCGATGGGTGAAACTTAGAAGCTGTACTTGGTGGTGAACTGCAGGCGCGAGATGTCGCCGCTGTCGCCGTTTTCGGCTTCGCGGCGGCCATACATCAGCTCTGCGCCCACATCCACCTTGGGCAGTGGTGAGTAGAAGACGTTGGCGCGGATGCTCTGCTGCGACTTGCTCGCCAGCGCGCCGGTATTGGCAATGTCGTGATCGTAGTTCACGCGCGAATACATGATCGTGCTGCGCAGCTTGGCGTTGTAGTCGTGGCGCCAGGCCACCCAGCCGGCAAGCGTGCTGACGGTCTGGATCTTGCCGTCGATGTCGATCTCCACGTCCGAGCCGTTACCCAGGCCCAGATACCGCCCCAGGCCTTCGCCGTAGCTGAGCTGGTAGCGCAGATCGTTGTTGGCATTGATGATCCAGCGGCCGCCGCCGGCGATGGCGCCGCCGAAATCGGTGTCGTTGGTCAGCGCGCTACGCGTGCGGTACTGGCGCGCAATCGCCGACAGGCCGAAGGTGCCCCAGGTGCCCTTCCAGTTGTAGCGCGCGGTCAGGTCCGGCATGGCGCCGTGGTCCGAGGCCAGGATGGTGTTGCCGCCCTGGTAGGGCGTGGTCAGGGTCTCGGGGTTTTCTGCCGACACGCTGAAGGCGCCGCGGGTGTAGCGGATCTGGGTCTGGCGGCTGAACAGCGCGCCGTCGGTCGGCCCGACGATGTCGGCCGCTTCGGGCAGGATCGTGGCATCGACGAAGTTGGACCAGGTCTGGCCGGCCAGCCAGTTGTTCCAGCTCATGTAGGCGTGCCGCAAGGTGCCGCCGTACAGATTGTTGACTTGGTTGGCCAGCGCGTTGCCGAAGAAATCCAGCTCGATGAAGCCGGTGAGCTTGTCGCCGTTCTCGGTGACGGTGTCCACGCCCAGGTTGAAGCGCGAGAACTTGGCATGGAAGTCGGTGTCCGTGCTCGAGGCCTGTCCCCCGACAGGCGTCTGCGTCGGGATATACAGGTACCGCCCCACCGCGCCTTCGGGCAATGCGCCGTCGGAGGTGCGGGTGGTCATGAAGTCGGCCTTGATGAAGCCATCGAAACGAAACGTCGTCCCCGGCAACGCATTCGGCGTAATGCTGGTCAGCTGGATCGGCCGCTTGCCCGCCGGCAGTGCCGGGGCCGCAGGCGCCTGTGCCTGCGCCGCACGCACCTCGCCGACCTGGGTCTGCGTCTGGGTGATCTGGCCCTGCTGTTGCTGCTGGGCGGAGACCAGCATCTGGACCTGGCGTTCCAGATCGGCAATACGTGCTTCCAGCGCCTTTTCCTTGGAGGTCTGCGCGAACGCGACACCCGGCAGGATGGTGGCCACGAACAAAGCGGCAGCCAGCGGTTTGCGCACCAACGGTGCTTTACGGTGTTTCATGGAACCCCCTCCCCGGTGAAGGCATCGCGCATGGACGGCGACGCTAGGCGGAGCGTGCGGCAGGCCACGCTTTGCCGCCTATTCGCCTTTGGTCGTAGCTGCAATGCAGCATTTCGCAAGGCGACCGACTGTCGCAGCGGCAGTTACGACCATGGTCTAAGACTCCGTTGACCGCCGGGACAGAATGGATGCGGCACACTGATTGTCTACGGGGCGCGCGCAAGCGGCCCTCTTCCGACAAGTTGATCGCAAGTGAGGGTGCCATGGCTGATGTTTATCCCGTCGATCCCGCGTTCGCCGCTGATGCGCGCATTACGCGCGAGCAGTACGCAACGCTGTACCGCGAATCGATCGAACACCCCGAGCAGTTCTGGGGCAAGGCCGCGCAGCGGCTGGACTGGTTCAAGCAACCCACCCAGATCAAGGACGTCAGCTTCGCGCTGGACGACTTCCACGTGCGCTGGTTCGGCGACGGCGAACTCAATGCCAGCGTCAACTGCCTGGACCGCCAGCTGGCCACCCGCGGCGACAAGACCGCGCTGCTGTTCGAACCCGACAGCCCGGATTCGCCGTCCTACCCGGTCACCTACCGCGAGCTCTATGAGCGCGTGTGCAAGCTGGGCAACGCGCTGCGCAACCTGGGCGTCAAGAAGGGCGACCGGGTCACCATCTATCTGCCGATGATCGTCGATGCGGCCGTGGCGATGCTCGCCTGCGCGCGCATCGGTGCGGTGCACTCGGTGGTGTTTGGCGGCTTTGCGGCCAACTCCATCGCCGACCGCGTGATCGACTGCCAGAGCAAGCTGATCATCACCGCCGACGAAGGCCTGCGCGGCGGCAAGAAGATCCCGCTCAAGGCGAACGTGGACGCGGCGCTGAAGATCCCCGGCACCAACACGGTCGAAACCGTGCTGGTGGTGCGCCACACCGGCGGTGCAGTGGACATGCAGGCCCCGCGCGACCGCTGGTTCCATGACGTGGTCGATGGCCAGCCGGCCGAGTGCGAACCCGAGCGCATGAACGCGGAAGACCCGTTGTTCATCCTCTACACCTCCGGGTCCACAGGCAAGCCCAAGGGCGTGCTGCACACCACCGCCGGCTACCTGCTGTTTGCCAGCTATACGCATGAAGTGGTGTTCGATCTGCGCGAGGACGACATCTACTGGTGCACCGCCGACGTGGGCTGGGTTACCGGCCACAGCTACATCGTCTACGGCCCGCTGGCCAACGGCGCCACCGCGGTGATGTTCGAAGGCGTGCCGAATTACCCCAACGTCTCGCGTTTCTGGGAAGTGATCGACAAGCACCAGGTCACCATCTTCTACACCGCGCCCACCGCCATCCGCGCGCTGATGCGCGAAGGCGAAGCACCGGTCAAGAAGACCTCGCGCAGCAGCCTGCGCCTGCTCGGCAGCGTTGGCGAGCCGATCAATCCCGAAGCCTGGCGCTGGTACTACGAGGTGGTCGGCGACAGCCGTTGCCCGATCGTGGACACCTGGTGGCAGACCGAAACCGGCGGCATCCTGATCTCGCCGCTGGCCGGCGCGGTGGACCTCAAGCCCGGCTCGGCCACCCTGCCGTTCTTCGGCGTGCAGCCGGCCCTGGTCGATGCCGAAGGCAAGATCCTGGAAGGCGCCACCGAGGGCAACCTGGTGCTGCTGGATTCGTGGCCGGGCCAGATGCGCACCGTCTACGGCGACCACCAGCGCTTCATCGACACCTACTTCCGCACCTACCCGGGCAGCTACTTCACCGGTGACGGCTGCCGCCGCGACGCCGATGGCTACTACTGGATCACCGGCCGCGTGGACGACGTGATCAACGTCTCCGGCCACCGCATCGGCACCGCCGAGGTGGAAAGCGCGTTGGTGTCGCACCCGAAGGTGGCCGAAGCGGCCGTGGTCGGCTTCCCGCACGACGTCAAGGGCCAGGGCATCTACGCCTACGTGACCCTGATCGCCGGCGAGACGCCCAGCGAAGAGCTGCACAAGGAACTGGTGAGCTGGGTGCGCAAGGAGATCGGCCCGATCGCCTCGCCGGACCATCTGCAATGGGCCCCGGGCCTGCCGAAGACCCGCTCGGGCAAGATCATGCGCCGCATCCTGCGCAAGATCGCCGAAAACGCCCCGGATCAGCTGGGCGATACCTCCACGCTGGCCGATCCATCGGTGGTGGATTCGCTGGTCAATGAGCGGCTGACGCGCTGAGGAGCTGGGAGTGGGGAATCGGGAGTGGGGAATCGTGAGAGCGGTTCCCTGGGGGCTGGGGAGTTAGGGCGCGAGGTGGGGATTGGTGAGACGCCGATCCCTGTTCGCGCACCTCCTCTTCGGCGCCCCGCTCCCGCCGCCTTACACGCCCAACGCCAGATCGCACGCCCTTCGCTTTCCGCTGTTGCTTTTGCAATTCCCGATTCCCCACTCCCGATTCCCGGCCCCACAATGACCACCCTGCTGATTGCCGACGACCATCCCTTGTTCCGTGAAGCCTTGCGCGGGGCGGTGCAGCGGGTGATGCCGGGGGTGGAACTGTTCGAGGCCGACAACGTGGATGCGCTGTATACCCTGGCCGATGCGCAGCCCGATGCAGACCTGTTGCTGATGGATCTCAACATGCCGGGCGCGCAGGGATTCAGCGCGCTGGTGCATATGCGCTCGCTGCATCCGCAGCTGCCGGTGGTGGTGGTGTCTGCACGCGAAGAACCCACCGTGATGCGGCGTGCGATCGACCATGGCGCGTTCGGCTTCATCCCCAAATCCGCCGACTCCGACACCATTGGCCGCGCCCTGGCCACGGTGCTCGATGGCGAACGCTGGATTCCGGCCGAGGCACAGAACCTGCCGCCGACCGACAGCGAAGAACGTGAGGTTGGCCAGCGCCTGCGCGATCTCACCCCGCAACAATTCCGTGTGCTGCAGATGCTGGGCGTCGGCCGCCTCAACAAGCAGATCGCCTACGACCTGGGCGTGTCCGAAGCGACCATCAAGGCACACGTCACTGCCATCCTGCGCAAGCTTGGCGTGACCAATCGCACCCAGGCGGTGCTGATGGCAGGCAAGCTCGCCATCGATGCCGACGGCATCGTGCTGCCGCCGCCGGAAGACGACTGACGCCCGCCAGCGTGCGTGTGCGGGCGTTGGGTTGGTCGGGAGAAGGCCGGTCGCGCGCGAGCGCGCTCCTACGTGTGATCCCGCTACCCTTGCCGTCGTTGTCGTTGGGTAATCGATAGAGTTGCTATGCCGCGCAACGCAACCCGCACCAGCGCCCGCACCAGCGCAGGAGCGCACCTGGGCGCGAAGGCTCTCTCGTCAAAGCCGCGTGTTGCAGAAGAATCCTGATGCGCGTTGGCGCGTACGACTGTGGTGGGCGTTACCGGTAAAGCTCCGTAGCGCCCGGGTGCGCGCCTACATGTGGAGCTCTGCCGTCTATTCCGGCGCGCGCACGAACAAGATGTTCAGATCGCGCATCGGCACGAAGTTGGCCTGCGTGAACTGGAAGGTCAGCGGGTCGACCTTTTTCAGCTCACCATCGAAGCACAGGCTGAGGATGTCGCTGGCGGCCTGCTTGCGGATGGTCAGCTGGAAGTCCTTGATCGGGCCGTTCCAGTTCTTGCCGGTGGTGAGCACATAGCGCAAGTTGGCCCAGGCCAGGCCGGACTGGCCTTCGCGGCGTTGCATACTGGTCTTGGTGCCCGGTTCAATGCAGGTGTCCTTGGCATAGGACTCCAGCAAATACGTGCTGGGCCGCGGCACGCCGGTGGACAGGCTGGGCGCATACGCATGCCGGATCTGCACGCTGCGGCGCGCCGGAAAAGCCTGTTGCCACACGAAGTACTCGTTGAGGGTGAAACGCGGTTGCGCGTCGGCATCGACCCAACGCGCGGGCAGCGGTTTACGGCCCTTGGGTGGGGTGCCGGATTCGGTGAAGGCGGCCACATCGTCCTGGGTCCAGCCGGTGGCGGCGAACGCCTTGGAGATGTCGCTGCCGTCGTCCAGCAACACCACCAATTTGCGCGTGGTGGCGATCGGCCTGCCGTCCGCCCACAATTTGAAATCGGTGAGTTCGCTGTGGTCGGCCATGCCGAAATACATCGGCGGCATCGGGAAGGCCACCGGCACGCTGAGGTCGCGCTCGCTGTTGTTGGTGAACACGTAGTCCACCTGCACGCGCTCCTCGCTCAGGAACAGCACTTCCTTGTCCATGCTGATGTCGGGCTGGTGCAGCAAGCGGATGGTGCCGTTGTCATCGCCAAAGCTGCTGTCGTTGGCCTGCGCGCTGGCGCAGACAAGCACGGCCAGCGCCAGCAGGCGGCGTGCGGAAAAGAGCGTATGCATGGGTCCCCTGGTACAGCGCGCACCGACGCGCCGCAGAGCGCTAGCATGCCACGCCGTCTCCAGGCGCAGCAGACCCAAGCGCCACACCGCAGTCACTGCGCGCAAGCGGGTGCGACACGCTTGCTCACCTTTTGCCGGCCGCCGGCGAACCCACACGTTCTGTAACACGACCTGTTGGCAACATGCGCACCGCGCGCCAACCGCGTGCACTTGCGCAACTACCGGCTACGTCACGCTGAAAGACTGGCAAGCCCAAGCGCTGCGGCGTGATCGCTTCCACATCCAGGTGCCGCGCGCCATCGCAGTTGTCGATATCACCATTGACCATCTGCTGATGCCTGGACAAGGCTCGTGCTCACGCGATGCAGCAGGAGCACAGATGGCGCGACGTTTCCCATGGCTATGGTTGGGCTTGCTGGCGGCGTGCGTCCTGGTGGCGGTGCTGGCGTGGCAGAACCAGCAATTGCGCACGCAGCAACAGTGGCTGCAGACGCGCGTGACTGCGCCCTACGCCGGCATGTACGTGCCGACCATCGCTGCTCCGGGTGTGGATGGACGCAGCTATACGCTGGGCGCCGCGCAAGGGCAGCCACAAGTGCTGTTCTTCTTCACCACCATCTGCCCGTATTGCCGGCGCTCGGCGCCGACGGTGGTGCGTGCGGCGCGCCAGTTGCAGGCCAACCTGCCGGGCCGTCCGCAATTGCTGGGTGTCTGCCATTGCGACCCGGCGCAGGCTGCGCGCTATGCGCACGTGCATGGTTTCGATTTTCCGGTGGTCACGCTGACCGACCGCCGCGCGCTGATGCTGTTTCGGGCGCGCAATGTGCCATTGGTGATGGCCGTCGATGGGGAGGGGCGCGTGCGCCATTCCCATGTTGGCCTGTTCGATACCACGGAGCGGGTGCAGGACCTGGTCGCCGCGTTGCGCCGCACGGATGCGCCAGCGGCATTGGCAACGGTGAAGGAGTGAGTGCATGAACAAGCGTTGGTTATCTGTACGCAATGCGTTGGTGGCAGCGGCGTTCCTGGCCAGTACCGGCTTCGGCGCATTCCAGGTCATGGCAGGCAGCAACACCCAGCCGACGGCCGAGGCCTGCAGCGCATGGCAATGCGCGGCCGAGTGTCCGGAATTCGGCGGTCAATTGGGGCAAGGCAACGTGTGCTATTGCTGCGGCTAAGCCGCCAGGCGGGGCCACGTGGCCCCGCTTTTTTGCACGCACGAACTGTGAGGCGCACTGCGTGCAAGGCAGCAAGCACCTGGTGGATATCGCATTAGACGGCGCGCGTGATGTGCGCTGTTTTTCTCGGCGTTGCAATGTAGTGACGTGCGCATGCGCTGAGTGCCTAGGTGATAGCGCTGCCTCAACGTGTTCCTGCATGGCCTCGCGCATGCTGTCCACACGTGCGCATGCACTGGCAATTCACCCAAGCGCAGCCAGCCGCATCAACCCAGCGCGCGATAGCGGAAATCACGTAGCACCACGCTGCCCTCCTGCGCGGCGTAGATGCCCAGCTGCAGACTCAGAAAGCCACCGAACACGTTGTGATGCATGCCGGAGACTTCCATGCGGGTGGGATGGCGCACCCAGTTGCGGCCCTCATCGAACGAATAGTGGTAGGTCACCACTTGCTGATCGTTGGTCAGGCGCAGGCGGATGTGGCGCTGCGTGGTGGGCGCGCGTGCCCACACCAGTCTTCGGAATATTCGTAGGTTTTCATGGTGTCGGCGGTGAAGCCAATCCCGACGAACGCCTTGTGGTTGTAGAACAGCAGGATGCCGCCTTCGGCATTGCCTACCAGCTCCAGTGAGACCTCGGCCGCGTAGGCATGATCGGGGACGCCGCAGGTCAGCGGTGCGCTGTCTGCCGGCGATGTGCCGGTGCAGGCCAGCGTGAGCACACGGTCGCCACGTTGGATCCGCGCCTGTTCGCCCGGCTTGGGCGCATGCAGGCTCCACTGGGTGCCGAGCTTGTCGGTGGAAAAATCATCGGACAACGCGAAACCGGTCGCCACGTTCGCACTACCGGTGGCAGTGCGCGCCGGCGTGCGCAACGGCCTGGACAGATCACCGCCGGTGGCCCGGAACCAGCCATCGGCGGTCCATTCGATCGGCTCCAGCAAGGTCTGCCGGCCCAGCGTGCGGAAGCCGTTTTCGTAGCCGTGATAGACCATCCACCAATCACCGCGTGGGCCTTCCACGAGCGTGGCATGGCCGCGCGACCACCACGGCTCCTGCGGTGATTGCGTGCGCACCAGTGGATTGTGCGGGCAGTGCTCCCACGGCCCATGCACCGAGCGCGAACGTGCGGCGATCACCATGTGCCCGGTCACCGGCCCGGCGGTGCCGCCGACCGCGGTGACCAGATACAGCCAGCCGTTGTGCCAGGTGAGCTTGGGGCCTTCGGGCGCGAAGTTTTCCACCACCCAGTCGTCTGGGTAACGCCACGGCGCGTATGCCGGTTCGAGCGGGCCGTCGGTGGCCAGGCCATCGGCGCGTAGACGGATCTTGCGGATGCCGTTGACGAACAGATAGCGCGCGCCGTCTTCGCCCACCACGTGGCCCGGGTCGATGCAGCCGGCGATCTTCAAATCGATCGGCGCGCTCCACGGGCCACGAATGTCATCGGCCCAGATCACGAAGATCGACCAACCGCGGTCGTCCGGATTGGCCGGGATGTAGATGAAGTAGCGGCCGTCGTGCTTGCACAGGTCCAGCGCCCAGATGGTGCCGAGCTGCTGGCGCAGGGCCGGGCCGATCGGCGTCCAGTTGACCAGGTCGGTGGAATGCCACAGCACGATGCCCGGGTAGGAGAAGAACGACGAAAACGTCATGGAGTAGTCGTCGCCATCCTTGAGGATGGTTGGGTCCGGGTGGTCGCCGGCCACGATGGGATTGCGATAGGTGCCGTTGCCCAGATCCGCAGTGCGCTGGCCCTCGACTCCGCGCCCCCACTGCAGGAGTTGCCCGCAGGCTGCGGCCGGCGGGGCTGCGGTGGCGCCCAGCGCCGCCGGTGCCACGGCGGCACCGGCACTTGCCGCCAGCAGCTTGAAAATGTCCCGCCGGGTGGTGGCTGGCATGCAGGGCCTGTGGCGTCATGAGGACCTGGTATCTAGCCCCAGCGCCTGCGTGCAGGCAACCGCAATCGGCCCTGCTATAGGAACCTCGACTGGCAGGCGCGCCTGCCGGCATATGCTGCACTGCAGCGTGCCCTGTTCACTTATGATTGCGATATTCATATGCGAACAGCCCGGCCCCACCGGCTGCTGGATGTCCCCGATGTCGCATCACCGCTGCGCCGATCACGTTCGCCCACTTGCCGCCCGCGCCCTGCGCACCCGGTGGCCGGCATGAATGTGCCGCGCCAGCGTGTGGGCAGCACCGCGGTGCAGTTGTCGGCGCTGGGCTTTGGCGCGGCGCCGATCGGCAATCTGTACAGCGCGGTCGACGAGGGCGACGCGCTGGCCGCGGTGACGGGCGCGTTCGAGGCCGGCATCCGCCATTTCGATACCGCGCCGTACTACGGCTACGGGCTGAGCGAGGCGCGCCTGGGCCGTGGACTGGCCGGCGTGCCGCGCGCGGACTACACGCTGTCGACCAAGGTGGGCCGCTGCGTCTACGACGACGCAACGGCGGTGGCCGGGCGCGACGGCTTTGCGGTGGCCGGCCGGCGCGCCGAGTTCGACTACAGCGCCGATGGCGTGCGGCGCGCGTTCGCCTCCAGCCTGGAACGCTTGGGCACCGACTACATCGATGTGCTGTTGCTGCACGACATCGGTGCGCTGACCCACGGCGACAACCACGCCAACGTGCTGCGCCAGGCCTTGGAGGAGGCCTTGCCGGCGATGGCGGAGCTGAAGGCGGCCGGTGCGTGCGGGGCGATCGGGCTGGGCGTCAACGAGCAGGACGTGGCACTGGAGGTGTTGCCACGGTTTCCGCTCGACTGCGTGATGCTGGCCGGCCGCTACACGCTGCTGGAACAGCACGGCGCACGCGCGCTGCTGGACCAGGCGCAGCAACGCAACGTGGCGATCCTGTCGGCCGGCCCGTACAGCTCGGGCCTGCTGAGCGACGCGCGCGGCCCCGGCGCCACCTATAACTACGCCCCGGTGGATGCGGCCACGCTGGACCATGCGCAGCGTCTGTACGCCGCCTGCGCCGCGTTCGGCGTGGATATCGGTGCGGCCGCGCTGCAGTTCCCGCTGGCGCATCCGGCGGTGATCACGGTGGTGGCAGGCATGCGCAGCGTGGCAGAAGTGCAGTCGGCCAGTGCGCGCCTGCAGGCGACGGTGCCGGCCGCGCTGTGGCAGCGGCTGCGCGACGACGGCCTGCTCGACGCGGCGTTACCCACGCCATGAGCCGGGTCGATGCGCACCTGCATTTCTGGCACCTGGGCCGTGGCGACTACGACTGGCTTACGCCGGAGCTGAGCGCGCTGTACCGCGACTTCGGCCCGGACGATATCAGCGCCGCGCTGGATGCGGCCGATGTCGACAGCGTGGTGGTGGTGCAGGCCGCCGCCACCGAGGCGGAAACCTGCTACCTGTTCGAGCTGGCGCGCGACACCCCGCGCATCGCCGGCGTGGTGGGCTGGGTGGATCTTGCCGCGCCCGATGCACCTGCGCGGATCGGCGCATTGGTGCGCGCCGGCGGCGGCCTGCTCAAGGGCCTGCGCCCGATGGTGCAGGACATTGCCGATGTGCAGTGGCTGGCCAGCCCCGCGCTGGATGCCGCCTTCGATGCACTAATCGCGCACGACCTGGCATTCGATGCCTTGATCCGCGCCGCGCACGTGCCCGCGTTGCAGGCGCGCGTGCAGCGTCATCCCGGCCTGCGCGTGGTCGTCGACCATGGTGGCAAACCGGCGATTGCCGCTGGCGAATTCGTTGCCTGGGCCGCCGGCATCGCGGCGCTGGCGCAGCATACCGGCGTGCACTGCAAACTCTCCGGCCTGCTCACCGAAGCGGCGCGCGGCGCCACCGCGCAAACGCTCGAGCCCTATGTGGCGCATCTGTTCGCACGCTTCGGCGCGCAACGTGTGCTGTGGGGTAGCGACTGGCCGGTGCTGACCCAGCGCGCGGACTACGCACAGTGGCTGCAGATCGCACAGCAGCTGGTACAGCAGTACGCCGACGGCCACGCCGCGGCGGTGTTCGGCGACAACGCACGCACGTTCTATCGTCTGCCACGGCCGGCGGCCCCCACCCACGGAACCTTATCGGTATGACAGTCTCCATTCCCACGACGCCCAACACCCGCCTGCAGGGCAAGCGCTGCCTGATCACCGCCGCCGGCGCCGGCATCGGCCGCGAAAGCGCGCTGGCCTGCGCACGCGCCGGTGCGCACGTGATCGCTACCGACATCGACGCCGCCGCGCTGCAGGCGCTGGCCGCCGAATCCGACGCCATCACCACCCAGTTGCTGGATGTCACCGACGCGGCGGCGATCACTGCGCTGGTGGCCGCGCACGGCCCGTTCGATGTGCTGTTCAACTGCGCCGGCTACGTGCACCAGGGCAGCATTCTGGACTGCGACGAGCCGGCCTGGCGCCGCTCGTTCTCGATCAATGTCGATGCGATGTACTACACCTGCAAGGCGGTGCTGCCGGGCATGCTCGAGCGCGGCCGCGGCAGCATCATCAACATGTCCTCGGTCGCTTCCAGCATCAAGGGCGTGCCGAACCGCTTCGTCTACGGCGTGACCAAGGCCGCGGTGATCGGCCTGAGCAAGGCGCTCGCCGCCGACTACGTGGCCCAGGGCGTGCGCTGCAATGCGATCTGCCCCGGCACCATCAAGACGCCGTCGCTGGACCAGCGAGTGCAAGCGCTGGGCGGCGACGAGCAGGCGGTGTGGAAGAGCTTCACCGACCGCCAGCCGATGGGCCGCCTGGGCGACCCGCGCGAGATCGCGCAGCTGGTGGTGTACCTGGCCTCAGACGAATCGTCATTCACCACCGGCCAGACCCACATCATCGACGGCGGTTGGTCCAACTGAGCGCGGCAACGCATCAAGGTGCCGCTCCCCACACCGTGGACGCGGCCAGTCCCAGATGCGGTCTGTATCGCACGTCCGCCTTGATTTGAGCACCCCGTCCTTACCCACCCGATGCACGCGCGCTAGGTTTGCTAGCCGCTCCATTCCTCATCTGCAAAGGAAGACTGCATGAAACTCGTACGCGTAGGCGCCCCCGGCCAGGAACGTCCCGGCCTGATCGACAGCGACGGCAAGCTCCGCGACCTGAGCGGCGTGATCAGCGATGTGGCCGGTGAGCACATCACCAACGCCGGTCTGGACACGTTGCGCGCGCTGGATGTCGCATCGCTGCCGCTGATCGAAGGCGAGCAGCGTTATGGTGCGGCCGTTGGCCAGATCGGCAAGTTCATCTGCGTGGGTCTGAACTACGCCGACCACGCCGCCGAATCGGGCATGGAAGTACCCAAGATGCCGATCCTGTTCATGAAGGCCACCACTGCGGTGTGCGGCCCCAACGACACCGTGATCATCCCGCGCGGCTCGGTCAAGAGCGACTGGGAAGTGGAACTGGGCGTGGTGATCGGCGATGTGGCGCGCGATGTGTCGGTGGACGAGGCGCTGAACCACGTAGCCGGCTATGCGGTGATCAACGATCTGTCTGAGCGCGAATTCCAGCTCGAACACGGCGGCCAGTGGGTCAAGGGCAAGAGCGCCGACACCTTCGGACCGATCGGCCCATGGCTGGTGACGCGCGATGAGATCGCCGACCCGCAGAGCCTGTCGATGTGGCTGGAGGTCAACGGCCACCGCTACCAGCACGGCAGCACCCGCACGATGGTGTTCGGCGTGGCCGAACTGGTCAGCCACATCAGCCGCTACATGACGCTGATGCCGGGCGATGTGATCAGCACCGGCACCCCGCCGGGCGTGGGCCTGGGCCAGAAGCCGCCGGTGTACCTCAAGCCGGGCGACGTGATGGAGCTGGAGATCGAAGGCCTGGGTCGCCAGCGTCAGCCAGTGGTGGCCCATCCGCGTGATGCGGCCTGAAGCTGCCTAAAGCCTTCCCTCTCCCTTCCCGGGATGCTGGTCCCCTGGGAGCGAGCTTGCAGTCAAGACAGGTAATGATGCATCCGCGCGATGCAACTTAAGCCCCTCTCCCCGCGGGAGAGGGGTTGGGGTGAGGGTACGTAGCGACGTATCCGAACAGTTCGTCGCGCTGTCACGATTGTTGTTAGATGTGACGTGTCGGCGCTTGTATTGATACGTCATGCGTAATTTGTTTGCGGTACGGCTGCGCGTTGAATGACTAAGCGCTGTCGCGCGTTGATATCGATGCATCGTGAGTTGTGCAGTAATTCGTCGGTCTGTAGTGCAAACGCTTGAGTGACTGCAGTGCTTCGACAACCTAGGCGCTGCGCGTTCGTACCCTCACCCCAACCCCTCTCCCGGTGGGAGAGGGGCTCTGGCGCCTTTCTCCGCCTCCGTCTCCGTTCCCCGTTTCTGTTTTATTTCGCACGTTTTATCCCCGTTTCCATCGCCCAGGACTTCCATGCGCACCATCATCGCCCTCGAGACCCACGACGTCCGCTTCCCCACCTCGCGCGAGCTCGATGGGTCGGACGCGATGAATCCCGATCCGGACTACTCGGCCGCCTATGTGGTGCTGCGCACCGACGGTGCGGAAGACCTGGCCGGTTACGGCCTGGTGTTCACTATCGGCCGCGGCAACGACGTGCAGACCGCCGCCGTGGCCGCATTGGCCGAGCACGTGGTAGGCCTGTCGGTGGACGAAGTGATCGCGGACCTGGGCGCGTTCGCACGCCGCCTCACCAACGACTCGCAGCTGCGCTGGCTGGGCCCGGAAAAGGGCGTGATGCACATGGCGATCGGCGCGGTGATCAACGCCGCCTGGGATCTGGCCGCGCGCGCAGCCAACAAGCCGCTGTGGCGCTTCATTGCCGAGCTCACGCCAGAGCAGCTGGTGGACACCATCGACTTCCGCTACCTCAGCGACGCCCTCACCCGCGACGAAGCGCTGGCCCTCCTGCGCGATGCACAACCGCAGCGTGCAGCACGCATCGCCACGCTGATCGAACAGGGCTATCCGGCCTACACTACCTCGCCCGGCTGGCTCGGCTATTCGGATGAAAAGCTGGTGCGCCTGGCCAAGGAAGCGGTGGCCGACGGCTTCCGCACCATCAAGCTCAAGGTCGGCGCCAACGTGCAGGACGATATCCGTCGCTGCCGCCTGGCGCGCGCCGCGATCGGCCCGGACATCGCAATGGCGGTGGACGCCAACCAGCGCTGGGACGTGGGCCCGGCGATCGACTGGATGCGCCAGCTGGCCGAATTCGACATCGCCTGGATCGAAGAACCCACCAGCCCGGACGATGTGCTTGGCCACGCCGCCATCCGTCAGGGCATCACCCCGGTGCCGGTCTCCACCGGCGAGCACACCCAGAACCGCGTGGTGTTCAAGCAGCTGCTGCAGGCCGGCGCAGTAGACCTGATCCAGATCGATGCCGCGCGCGTGGGCGGCGTCAACGAAAACCTCGCCATCCTGCTGCTGGCCGCCAAATTCGGGGTGCGCGTGTTCCCGCACGCCGGCGGCGTGGGCCTGTGCGAACTGGTGCAGCACCTGGCCATGGCCGACTTCGTCGCGATCACCGGCAAGATGGAAGACCGCGCCATCGAATTCGTCGACCACCTGCACCAGCACTTCCTGGACCCGGTACGCATCCAGCACGGCCGCTACCTCGCTCCAGAGGTGCCCGGTTTCTCGGCGGAAATGCACCCCGCCTCGATCGCAGAATTCAGCTACCCCGACGGCCGCTTCTGGGTCAAAGACCTGGCAGCCAGCAAGGCGAAGTCATAAGCAGCGTCAACGCACCGCGTGCTGCAGCAGTGCGCGGTGCAATAACGGCTTCAGTCGCGACAGGCAGTTCGCCAAGCCTGATTGCGACTGAAGCCGTTCTTCGTTGGGGCGCAGTGCACTCGCGCCTGGACCGAGCGGCGCACTGACAAACACAGTTAGGCGGCGCGGGGCGCTGCTCTATGGGTCACTTAGTGCGCAGGTGTGGAGTGACGCACCTCCAACGAGCGACAAGGGGCGGCAACGTGCCGCATTCCACAACAACCCCACACCGATCGGCTGCCCAACAGCCGCGGCCGGCACTGCGACCGCCACAGCAAGAAACGCATCTTCGGTACGCAACGTCAGCACCGAAGCGAGAAGGCAACACGACAACAAGGACAGGCCAGGCACATCGCGTAAGCGTCACCACGCAACGTGACCGCCTTCTTCGCGCTTTTCTTCAGTGCTTTGGCAAACCGGGTCGGGAAACTGACGTTGATGTACAGACCTTCTGGCACCTGGTATCGCTTGCACATCCGCGTTTCCGGCGAGCGACGCGGCAGCACACCAACCGATGAGAACCTACTGCCCTCGCCTAATACCTGAGCCGCCGTTATTGCTTGGCTATTGTTGCTTTGGCACTGCTGCAATGCTTGCTGCACCGACTTTTTTCTTCGAGCGTGGCTCCGAATGTTGCGCTGACTCTCGCTCTCACTCGCTCACTCGCTTTGGCTTTCGCTGTTGCTCTTGCTTTGCCATTCCGCTTCCGGGGCCCCATACCGCAGCGGCAAGGCCGGCAGATACAACCCGCAGGGCGGCGCGCATGGCTCACCGCCTCACTCAACGCAAAAATCCGCCCAGCCTCCCGCCACTTCTCCCCAGGCGCACTCCCAGGCAAGGCTTTCTGAAACCGCCACATCAGCGCCTCCCATGCCTGGATGCGCGGATCCCCCGCATCACGCGCGGCCTTGGCCGCCGGGTCGTAGTCCTCACCGACCGTCATCAACATCACCAACCGGTCACCGCTGCGAAAGATTTCCAGCTCCGCGATCCCGGCCTGCTGCAACGACGCCACCACCTCCGGCCACACCTCGCTCGGCCGATGCCAACGCTCGTACTGCGCAATCAACGCCGCATCGTCGTGCAGATCCAGCACATAGCACAGCCGCTGCATGCTCATGCCCCCGCCACCACAGGCGCAGCGCGACGGGCACGCAACGCGAACAGCAGGATCACGCCGAAGCACACGCCGGGCACCACCATCGCCCAATGGATGCCGGCCATGTCCGACACCGCACCCATGAGCGCAGTGAGCAAGGCGCCACCAATGATGGCCATCACCAGCAACGAAGACCCCAGCTTGCGTGCGTCATCGTGCATGCCATCCAGGCCCAGCGCGAAGATGGTCGGGAACATCACCGACATGAACACGCTGGCCGCAACCAGCGCATACAGGCCAGTCCAGCCGGGCAAGGCAATCGCGACTGCGCACAGCAGCAGATTGATCGTGGCAAAGCTGGCCAGCAACTTGGCCGGCGCCAGATAGCGCAGCAGTGCGGTGCCGACAAAGCGCCCGGCCATGAACAGCACCAGCGAGATCGTCAGATAGGTGGCCGCGCTTTTTTCCGGCGTACCCGGCACTGCATCCTGCAGATAGCGGATCAGGTAACTCCAGATGCCGACCTGCGCGCCCACGTAGAAGAACTGCGCCACCACCGAAAACACGAACAGCCGGTTACGCAGCAATTCGCCGAACTTGGCACGCTTGGGGGCCGCCGCGCCCACGCCGGCGTCGCCGGTCGGGAAGCGCACCAGCGCGATCAGGATCGCCCATAGCACCACCACCACGCCGATGATCAGATAGGGCATCTGCACCGCTGAGGATTCGGTGGCGAAGAAGGCCTCGCGCGCGGCCGGCGCCATCGCCGCCAGCTCGGCTGGGGTGTGCTCGACGCCGGAGAAAATGAAATGCTGGCCCACCAGCACGCCGGTGATCGAGCCCAGCGGATTGAAGGCCTGCGCAAGATTGAGCCGCCGCGCCGCGCCGTCGGCCGGGCCCAGCACGGTGACCAGCGGATTGGCGGTGGTTTCCAGAAACGCCAGGCCGCTGGCGATCACGAACAACGCCAGCAGGAACAGCCAGTAGGTGTGCACCTGCGCGGCCGGATAGAACAGGAACGCGCCGCAGGCATATAGCAGCAGGCCCAGCACCACCGCGGCCTTGTAGCTGTAGCGGCGCATGAACATCGCCGCTGGCATCGCGAACACGAAATAGCCCAGATAAAAGGCGCTTTGCACCAGCCCGGCCTGCAGGTCGGACAGTTCGAAGGCCTTCTTGAACTGCTTGATCAGGATGTCGTTGAGGTTGTTCGCCATGCCCCATAGAAAAAACAGGCTGACGATCAACAACAGGGGCACCACGGCGGTACGCGCCAGGTTGCCGCGCGGTGACGCGGCGGTATCGCTGTAATGCATGCGACCTCTCCCCTCCCAAGGCTGTGGCGCTTGCGCAGATTGTGCAGGCGAGCGTACTGCGCGCCGCAGTGGCATGCAAATATAAAAACTTTGTTTATATTTGCACCGAGTGGCGTTGGCGAGCCTCCAGCCGATGCCTGTACCCTGACGCGCCGCATCGTGCCTGGAGTTGCAAACGGATGAGCATCGAACCCGCCAAGTACCGTGCCCCCGCCCTGGACAAGGGCCTGGACATCCTGGAGCTGCTGGCGCGCCAGGCGCAGCCCATGAGCATGGGCGCGATCTCGCAGGGCATTGGCCGTTCGCGCGGGGAGATCTTCCGCATGCTGCAGGTGCTGGAAGAGCGCGGCTACCTCACCCGCGATGGCGAAGGCGACTACGTGCTGACCAACCGGTTGTTCATGCTCGGCATGCAGCAGCCGCAGGTGCAGACCATCACCGATGCCGCGCTGCCGGTGATGCGCCGGCTGGCCGATGCGATCTTCCAGCCCTGCCATTTGGTGGCGCCCTCCGGCGACCAGATCGTGGTGATCGCGCAGATGGACGTGCCCAGTGACCTGGGCCTGGTGGTGCGGCCCGGGCATCGCCGCCCGCTCGCCCATTCCACCTCGGGCCTGGTGCTGTTCGCCTTTCAGCAGCCGGAGGTGCAGACCCGCTGGCTGGAGCAGCTGGACGCCAGCGACGTGCCCTACAACCGCGCGCAGTTCCTGCGCGATGCCGAGCAAACCCGCCAGGCCGGCTACGCGATGCACGCCAGCGAGGCGGTGGTGGGCGTGGTGGACCTCACCGCACCGATCCTGCAGCGCGGCAGTGCCACCTACACGCTCACCGTGCCCTTCATCGAACGCCGCCCGGAGCTGGTCGGCCCGCAGGCCGCATTGAGCGCGCTGCGTGCGGCAACTGCCGAGATCTCGGCCGGGCTGCATTGACACACCGTTGTTGCGAGGCTGCGGAGATGGCTGCACGCACCTGATGCACCGCGCCGCGGACGCGGGCCTATACTCGGCGCGATCGGCACAGCGGGATGACATGTCCAGCATCAGTTTCGGGATGTGGAGCACCAGCCTGCTACTCGGGAGTGCGCACGGCGTGATCGGCGCGGGACTGCTGCTCTGGGCGCCGCGCAACCGCATCGCCAACCGCTGTCTGGCCGCACTGCTGCTGGTGGTGGTGGCGCTGATTACGCCCTATACGCTCGGCTACGCCGGTGCCTACGACGCCTATCCCGACCTGACCTACGCCCCCTTGTTTTGGGAGCTGGCGATCGGCCCGCTGGTCTGGCTCTATGTGCGCCAGTTGGCGCGCGCGCATCTGCCACGCCGGTGGGCGCTGCACTTGCTGCCGGCACTGCTGCAGGGCGGCTACTACGCCTGGCTGTTCACCTGGCCGCTGCAGCGCAAATGGGCCTGGGACGACGCCGTGCAGCGGCCCTGGATCGCGCCGCTGCAGGACGCGCTGGTGCTGCTCTCGCTCGGCGTGTATCTGCTGATGGCCTGGCGCGAATATCTGAGCTATCAGCGCTGGCTGGAACATCACAGCGGCGCACGCGAGGAACTACGCCTGCCCTGGCTGCGCGGCTTCCTGCTGGCGGCCAGCGCGCTGCTGCTGTTGCGGCTCGGCTTCACGGTCAGCGACCGCTGGTGGCACCGGCTGTCGTACTTCGACGAATTTCCACGCTACCTGGCCACCGTGGCAGTGGTCTATTACCTGGGCCTGGAAGGCTGGCGCCATGCGCGGGCCCGGTATCCGCGCCGCGATCTCCTGCTGAGCGGCGATGCGCTGGCCGATGCGCCGGCACGTGCAGGGTCCGCGCCACCCGTCGTTCCGCTGCCGGAGCACGCCAGCGCCCCGGCGGGGCTGGCAGTGGTCAGCGCGACCCAGGAAAAAGACTGGCACGCGTTTGGCGCGCGCATTGCGGCCGAGGTCGATGCACATGGTTGGTGGCGCGAGCCGGACCTGAGCCTGCCGGAGCTGGCGCGGCGCATGGGCACCAACAGCAACTACCTCTCGCGCGGCCTCAACGAGGGGCTGGGGCAGACCTTCAGCGGGTTCATCAATGGGCTGCGGATTGCCGAGGCGCGGCGTCTGCTCACCGGCGACCAGGACATCCTCACCATTGCACTGGCGGTCGGCTTCGGCTCCAAGGCCAGCTTCAACCGCGTGTTCCGCGCCAGCGTGCAGTGCACGCCCAGCGACTACCGCCGCTCGCAACGTCCCATCGCCTGAAAATCGTCGCGTCATTGGGCCGTTGAGTCGTCTGCTGCAGCAGCGATCAGCAGGCTGGGTGCTCCCTATCAAGGAGTCGCCATGTCCCGTCGCCTTCGCCTGTTGTTGGTCGTGGCACTGCTGAGCTGGCAGCCGGCTGGCGCCACCCCTGCAGCCTCTGCGCCACCGGTGCGCAGTGATAGCGTCCTGCCCGGCCCCGCCCTGCTTGCCGACATCGCGGTGCTGGAGCAGGCCTACGCTGCGCTGCATCCTGGGCTGTATCGGTATTCCAGCGAGCAGGCGGTGGCGCAACGCTTTGCAGCGCTGCGTGCCGAACTCGGCCAGGGCGCCACCCTGGCCCAGGCCTATCTGGCGATCTCCCGCCTGACCGCCAGCGTGCGTTGCGGCCACAGCTTCCCCAATTTCGTTAATCAACCCGAGGCGATCCAGCACGCGCTGTTCGACCACGACCGCCATCTGCCGTTCTACTTCCGCTGGCTGGACGGGCGCATGGTGATCAGCCGCAACGGCTCGAACCAGCGGTCGCTGGTCCCCGGCACCGAGGTGCTGGCGATCGACGGCGTGCCCGCCGCGCAGATCCTGTCGGCCCTGATGGGCGTGGCACGCGCGGACGGCAGCAACGATGCCAAGCGCATCGCGCAGATGGAGGTGCAGGGCTTCGCGCGCATCGAGGCGTTCGATGCCTACCTGCCGCTGCTGTTTCCGCAGATCAGCGCCGAACCGCTGCTGCGCGTGCGCGGGCCTGGGGGTGGCGCAGTGCGCACGCTGCAGGTACACAGCCTGACGGCGGCGCAACGGCAGGCGATGGCGCCGATCCAACCGCGCGACAGCACCGCGCCGGCATGGCGCCTGGAGATGCCAAACGCACGGCTGGCGATCCTGCGCATGCCCGATTGGGCCTTGTACGACAGCCAGTGGGACTGGCGCGGATTTCTGGCGCAGAGTTTTTCCACCCTGGCCGCGCGCAAGGTCCCCGCGCTGGTGATCGACCTGCGTGGTAACGAAGGCGGGCTTGATGTGGGCAGCGTGCTGCAGGGGTATCTGTCCGCGCGTGCGCTCGGTGTGCCGCCGATGCGCAAGCGGGTGCGCTACCGCCGCCTGCCCGCGTCGCTGGCGCCATTCGTCACCACCTGGGACGCTTCCTTTCGCGATTGGGGCGCGCGCGCGGTTGAAGACGCTGACGATGCGCGCTTCTACACACTGCATGACGCGGCCAGCGACGATGCATCTACCAAGACGTCAACGCAGATCGCGCCGCGCGCGCCGCATTTCGCCGGCAAGGTGTTCGTGCTGATCGGCGCCGAGAACAGCTCGGCCACGTTCGAATTCGCCCAACGCGTGCAAGCCAATGGGCTGGCCACGCTGGTCGGGCAACCCACCGGTGGCAATCTGCGTGGCATCAATGGCAGCGCGTTCTTCTTCGTGCAGCTGCCCAACTCGCACATCGAAGTGGACCTGCCGCTGGTGGGCCAGTTCCCTTTGACCGCACAACCGGATCGCGGCGTGCTGCCCGACATCACCGTGCGGCCAAGCGCTGCGGATCTGCAGCACGGCACCGATGCGGAAATGGCGGCGGTCACCGCGTTGCTGCCCGGTGCGTGAGCCGGGTCAGTCGCCTTCCGCAGTGCTGCTACATAGCTTCGGCTATAAAGATCAGACCGACCTTCGCGTGCAGGCAAAACGCGCTGATCCGTGGCGCACGTTGGTACACTGCGCGCCCCCTTGGGGAGTAGCCTGCTTCCAGTCGATGGAAGCGCCCGCATCAACATACTCGGCCGTTGCGCCGTGGTGCGGGCAACCACTCTTGGTTTGGCGAGACCAGCGGCATGCGTGCACAACGATGGTTGGGCGCGGGCGCATGCCGTTGTGATCGTGCCCAACCCGAGGTTGTCGATGTCTCCGCTCTCTATCGTGTTGCTTGGTTTTGCGATGTCCACCGACGCGTTTGCCGCGGCCATCGGCAAGGGCGCGGCGATGCGGCGGCCGCGCTGGCGTGATGCCGTGCGTGCCGGGTTGGTGTTCGGTTGCATCGAAGCGATCACCCCGGTGATCGGCTGGATGCTCGGACGCGCGGCCTCCGATTACCTCGCCGCCTTCGATCACTGGATCGCCTTCGGCCTGCTCGGCGCGCTGGGGGCGCACATGATCGTGGCCGGGCTGCGCAACGAGTCCGAGGTGGATGAAGCACTGCGCGATACGCCCAAGCGCTATGGCTTGCTGGCACTGGCCGCCACCGGCTTTGCCACCAGCATCGATGCGATGGCGGTGGGCGTGAGCCTGGCGTTTCTGGATGTGCACATCGGCGTGGTGGCGGCCGTGGTCGGGCTGTGCACGTTGAGCATGGTCACCGCCGGCGTGATGCTCGGCCGTGCACTGGGCGCGCTGATCGGCAAGCGTGCGGAGATCCTGGGCGGCGTGATCCTGATCCTCATCGGCAGCACCATCCTCTACGAACACCTCAGCGGCGCGGCGTAGGCAGCGCGATTGCCGTGGTAGGAGCGCGCTTGCGCACGATGGGGCGTTATCGGTGATGTGGCGTTCTCGGTAACGCTTCATCGCGCGCGAGCGCGCTCCTACCGTGTTGCGTGTCCTGTAAGAAGCGTGGTGCATCATAGATGCCGCCGTGCATCAACGCATCTTGTCGCGATGGGCGCTCAAGAATGCGCACGGCAACATCAGCGACCGTTGCCTGCGCACAGGCTCCTGGATCAGGGCGCGACTCACTCGTAGGAGCGCGCTCGCGCGCGATGGGGCGTTCCCGGTGATATGTGGCGTTCCCGGTACGGCTTCATCGCGCGCGAGCGCGCTCCTACGGTGCTGCGTATTCTGCAAGCAGCGCGATCGAGTCAGGCCTCCGCGTATCAACGCATCATGTCGTGATACGCGCTTAAGACGTGCACACGTCGAGATCAGCCGACAACTACCTGCGCGCAGACTTCTATATCGGCCCGGGCACTGGTAGGAGCGCGCGCGCGATGGGCATTCCCGGTGATGTGTGGCGTTCTCGGTACGGCTTCATCGCGCGCAAGCGCGCTCCTACGGTGTTGCGTGTTTTGTAAGCAGCGTGGTGCATCATAGATGCCGCCGTGCATCAACGCATCTTGTCGCGATGGGCGCTCAAGAATGCGCACGGCGACATCAGCGACCGTTGCCTGCGCACAGGCTCCTGGATCAGGGCACGACTCACTCGTAGGAGCGCGCTCGCGCGCGATGGGGCAGTCCCGGTGATGTGGCGTCCTCGGTAACGCTTCATCGCGCGCGAGCGCGCTCCTACGGTGCTGCGTGTTTTATAAGCAGCGCGGTCAAGCCACAACTGGCGCACGTCACCGCATGGTGTCGTGATACGCACTCAAGAACGCGCGCAATGACGCCGGTTTGACCGGTTTGGTGAGCAGGCGGTAGCCGCGTTGGCGCGCCAGTTGCTTGAGTTCATCGCGGCCGTCGGCGGTGAGCAGTGCGCCGGCGATCGGGTCCACGGCGGCGGCCTGCAAGGCGTCCAGGGTGTCCAGGCCATCGAGGCGGTCGTGCAGGTGGTAGTCCACCAGCATCACGTCCGGGCGTTCGCGGGCAAGCTCCAGCGCCTGGTCCACGGTGCTGGCAGTGATCACCTCCACCTGCCAGCGGCCGAGCAGCGCGCGCATGCCGTCCAGAATCTCGCGGTCGTTGTCCACGCACAGCACGCGCAACCCGGCCAGCGAATCGCCGCTGGCCTGCGGGCGCACCGCCAGCACCGGCACCGGTGCGGCCGGCACCGCGTCCACGCGCGGCAGCAGGATCGAGAACATGCTGCCCTGGCCCACCTGGCTGCGCGCGCTCAGGTCGTGATCGAGCAGGCGCGAGATGCGCTGGCAGATCGACAGGCCCAGCCCCAGCCCTTGTTCGCCCCAGTCGAATGGCTGCTGGTAGCGGCGAAATTCCTCGAAGATCTGCCGCATGTGGTGCTCGGGAATGCCCGGGCCGGTGTCCCACACCTGCAGCTCCACCTGCGCGCCGCGCCCGCGCATGCCCAGCACGATGCGGCCCTGGCGGGTGTAGCGCAGCGCATTGGCCAGAAAGTTCTGCATCACCCGGCGCAGCAGGCGGCGGTCGCTACGCACCCACAGCGCGCGGGCGTGCACCTGCAGCCGCAGCCCGCGGCTGGCCGCCACCGGCGCGTATTGCGCGGCCAGCTCGTGCATCAAGGCACTGGCATCGAAATCCTCCACCGTGGGCCGCAAGCCGCCGGCATCCAGCCGCGAGACGTCGAGCAGGCCGTCCAGCAACTCTTCGGCTGCACGCAGCGAGGCATCTACGCGCTCGGCCAGGTGGCGCTGTTCTTCGTTGTTCTGGTGGCTCTCGCGCAATGCCGAAGCAAACAGCCGCGCGGCGTTGAGCGGCTGCAACACGTCGTGGCTGATCGCCGCCAGAAAGCGCGTCTTGGACTGCTGCGCCAGCTCGGCCTCGCGCGAGCGGTCGGCCACGCGTTGCTCCAGGTTTTCGTTGGCGTCCAGCAGCGCGCGCTCAGCGCGCTTGTAGTCGGTGATGTCGTTGTAGCTGGTGACGTAGCCGCCGCCGGGCAGCGCCTGGCCACGCATTTCGATCACCTTGCCGTCGCTGCGGGTGCGCTCGAACACGTGCGGCGAGCCGGCGCGCATGTGGCGGATGCGGCGGTCGATCTGGTCTTCGATATCGCCCTCGCCCAGCTCGCCGCGCTCGGCGTTGTAGCGGATCAGGTCCGCCACCGGGCGGCCGACGTAGAGCATGCCGTCGGGGTAGCCGAACAGCTGCTGGTAGCGGCGATTCCACGCGGTCAGGCGCATGTCCGGGTCGACCACGCTGACTGCGGCGCTGATGTTTTCCAACGTGGTGGAGAGAATTTCGCGATTGAAACGTAGCTCCTGGCCGGCCTCGTCGAGCACCGCCACCACCTCGCCCAGCTCCATGCCCGAGCCACGCAACAGGCTGGTCAGCACCAGGCGCGCGGACGCGGCGCCAATGGACGCGGCCAGCAGGCGCTCGGTGAACTGCACCCAGGCGCGGTCGGCCACGGCGGTGGGCTGCAGCTCGCGTTCCAGCAACTGCGCCTGATCCAGAAACGCACGATGCGCATGCCGCTCGCCCACCACGCGCTCGGCCAGCGCCTGCAGGTCGGCCACATGCACGTGGCCAGGCCATTCGCCGGCCACCGCTGGCCGCTGCGAATACGGGTCCAGGAACGGCGCTGCGCGCAGGCGCTCGTCCACACCGGGCCGCCAGCGCGCCGACACCACCATCATGGTGCCGGTATTGATCAGCAGCGACCAGAACGTGCCATGCGCCAGCGGGTCCCAGCCGCTCATGCCGAACAGTTGCTGCGGCTGAAGCCAGCCGATGCCGAACGGGCCATCCACCAGCCACTCCGGCTGCAGCCAGCCGGCGCGCGTGGCCGCCGGCAGCAGCAGCGTGTAGATCCAGGTCATGAAGCCCAGCACCATGCCGGTCTCCACGCCCTTGCGGCTGGCGCCGCGCCAGTACAGCCCGCCGATCACGCCCGGCGCGAACTGCGCCACCGCCGCGAACGCCATCAACCCGTAGGCGGCCAGCGTGGTGTCGTTGGCCACGCTGCGGTGGTAGCCGTAGGCGATCAACGCCAGCAACAGGATTGCCACGCGGCGGATCCACAACACCCGCGAGGCCACGGTGGCGCGCGCGTCGGCACTGCTGCGCCGGCGCAGCAGCACCGGCATCACCAGGTCGTTGCTGACCATGGTGGCCAACGCAATGCTGGCCACGATCACCATGCCGGTGGCCGCAGAGAACCCGCCCACGTAGGCCACCAGTGCCAGCACGGTATTGCCCTGGCTCAGCGGCAGCGCCAGCACCACCGCATCGTCCACCACCGAGCTGTCCTGGCCGAACAAGGCCACACCGGCCGAGGCGATGGGCACCACCATCGCCGAGATGATCACCAGGTAGGCCCCGAACAACCAGCGCGCGCGGCGGATGTCGCCGACATCGCTGCATTCCACCACCGCCACATGGAACTGCCGCGGCAGGCACACCACGGCCAGGAAGCTGAGCAAGGTCTGCGAGATGAAGCCCACCGATGGCGTGTGCTGGAACAGCGTGCGCGCCGAATCGGCGATGCGCAGCTGGTGATCACCCAGCCACAGCCAGGCGAACACGCCCACCGCCACGATCGCCACCAGCTTGATCACCGACTCCAGCGCAATCGCCAGCATCATGCCGTGGTGATGCTCGGTGGCATCCACCTGGCGGGTGCCGAACAAGGTGGCGAACAACGCCATCAGCAACGCCACGTATAGCGCCGGATCGGCAAAGATGCCGCGCCCGGCGCTGCTGTGGCCGGTGAGCACTTCCAGGCTCATCGCCACCGCTTTGTACTGCAGGGCCAGGTAGGGAACGATGCCGACCAGCGCGATCACCGCCACCAGCGCCGCCAGCCGCCGCGAGCGGCCATAACGCGAGGAAATGAAGTCGGCGATGGAGACGGTGTTTTCGGCGCGCGCGATCAGCGCCAACCGTTCGATGATGCGCCAGCCAAACAGCAGCAACAGCAGCGGGCCCAGGTAGATCGGCAGGTAGCCGATGCCGTTGCGCACCGCCGAGCCCACGGCGCCGTAGAAGGTCCACGACGAGCAGTACACCGCCAACGCCAGGCTGTAGACCGCCGGCCGCAGCCACGGCCGCTCCGGGTACAGCGGGCGGTGATCGCCCCACCACGCCACCCCGAACAGCAGCGCGGCATATCCCAGCGAGACCAGCAGCAGTATCCAGCTCGAGACCAACGGGCTTCCTAGGCGGGAATGCGAGGGGGGAGTTTACGCAGTGGGGTCGGAAATCGGGAATCGGGAATCGGGAATGGGGAATGGGGAATGGGGAATGGGGAGTCGGGAATCGCAAGAGCGGCTGGCTGGGGCGCGGTGGAGGGTGTTGGCTATGGCGGTGGATGCCGGTTATCCGCGCAGGGCACTGGCCGGCGTCCGCTGGCCGGCTGTCGTAGGAGCGCGCTTGCGCGCGATGGGCTTCACCGGGACGCCCTTCGTGCTCCTCACCCACGCTGCGCCGTTATCCGAGCGCTTAGCGCGGGCAGCCGTATCTGCCGCTGGGCCGTAGCTACAGCTACTAGATGAGGCGCCCTGCCGGACGTGCACGGCCTGGGGGCTAACAGCCGCGGTGAGACGGCGCTATGCGTTCGGCGTATCGGGACAGCTTCATCGCGCGCAAGCGCGCTCCTACAGGGCGTTGTGTTCGTGGCGACTGGCTGGTGGCGGCCTGCGGGGGGCATCGAGAACCGCATGTGCTGTCGTATCGAAACGCGCGTGGCCTATCCGTTGGCGTTTAACGTGACAGCGCGGCCGATGGCGCCCATCCGCACAGGAACGATCTGGCCAACGTCCGCTGCCCCGCTCCCGTAGGAGCGCGCTCGCGCGCGATGGGCTCTACCAGCGATGGGCGTCACCAGGAACCCCATCGCGCACCTCAATCCTCAACACTGCGCCGTCAAACGCTCCACCGTCACCGGGCGCTTAGCCCGGCAACCGTACCTGGAGCTGGTAGGTGCGTCCGGCGACGATGCCGTGCACGCGCTGGTCCGGGCTGACCACGCCATCCACCTGCACTTCCAGCTGCGTGCGGCCCGGCTCGCGGGTCAGGGCCACCTCGAACTGCGCGCCGCGGAACTGCCGGGTCACCTGCGCCTGCGGCCAGTGCGAGGGCAGTTGCGGGCGCACCGCCAGTGCATCGCCGTCACCCACCAGCCCGAACAGGCCCTCGAGCACGCAGCGGTACACCCAGGCCACCGTGCCGGTGTTGAAGAGCTGGCTGGAACGCCCGGCGGTACGCGGATACTGGTGCCAGGCACCGCGGTAGTAATTGGGCAGCGACACCGGCAGATGGCCGCGTTGCAGCGCGTCGGCCATGTCCGGGCCCGGCAACATGGCGCGCAGGATCTCCCAGGCACGATCGGCGTCGCCGATCTGATACAGGCTGTAGAGATAGAACGCCACCGCGTGGTTGTAGACCGCACCGTTCTCCGCGGCGCCCGGCCATTTCTGGGTCAGGCGGCCCACGTCGTCGCGCATGTGCGTGTACGCCGGCGCCAGCATCACCGGCCCGTACGGGGTATGCAGTTGCTCGCGCACCGCGGCCAGCAGTGCCGTGCGTTGTTCGGCATCGGCGGTCCCGGCCAGCAGCGCCCAGCTCTGTGGATTGAGATAGATACGGCCTTCTTCATCGTCGGCGATGCCGAAGCGCACGCCATCATCGGTGATGCCGCGCGCATACCAGTGGCCATCCCACAGCTCGCGGTTGGCGGCAGCGTTGACCTCCTCCACCGCCTGGCCGAACTGCGTTGCCTGCGCGCTGCGCCCGTTAGCGGCGCAGATCCCGGACCACAGCCGCAGCGCATAGGCCGTGGCCACGGTCAGCCAGCCGGACACCCCCACGCCGCGCCAGCCCACCATGTTCATCGGGTCGTTCCAATCGCCTTGCGCGATGAAGCTCAGCCCGCGTGCATCGCGCGCATCCAGCAGCCATTGCATCGCTGCGTCCAGCCGCGCGGCCACGCTGAGCGCCTGCCCGTCGTGCGTGCGCACCACTGCATCCAACACCGCCACATCACCGGTTTCGGCCAGATACGCATCCAGGAAGATCGGCAGCCACACGCAGTGGTCGGTATGCGGCACCTGGTTGATGTATTTGAGCTCGGCGCCTTCCACCAGCAGGATGCCGTCCGGCATCGCACCGCTGGGCTCCTGTTGCGACAACGCATGCAGCAACGCCGCGCGCGCGGTGGCCGGCTGCAGGTAGGCCATGCCCATGTGGTCCTGCAGATAGTTGCGCGTCTGCGGATCGGTGGTCAGGCGATTGACGTCGCCGTGATAGAACACCTGGCGCGGCAGCCAGTGATTGACCAGGTTGTCCAGCGCCGCATCGGGCGTGGCGATCTGCACGCAGCCGCGCCCGGCCTGCAGATACTGCGCATAGTCCTGCGCGGCAGCGGCGAAACCTTCGGCAGACAGGTACCGCGCACGCAGGGCCGCAATCTCCGCATCGTCCTTGGCCGGGCCGAACGCGAAGCGATACACGGTTGCCGCATCCGGCGCCAGGCTGAGCCGGTACTGCAGCGCCGCGGCGGGGTTTTCGTAATGCGCGTCGTGGTTGCCTAGTTGCTCGGCCTGCACTGCCGACGGTGCATGCAACCCGCCCTCGCCTTCGAACGCCATTTGCTGCGCGTCCCAGGCCACTGGCGGCTGCTCATGCAGCAAGAAGGTGCAGTCCTTGAAATCGCGCTGGCGGAAGTAGTCATCCACCTTTTGATACGGCGTCACGCTGCGGCAGACGATGCCACCGAGCTCCGGCGAGTAGCCGCCGCTCTGGTGCATCCACGACATGTAGCCGATCGGGAAATACGGATACAGGCTGAGCCGCCGCGTACGCCCGGACTGGTTGTGCACGCGGCATTCCCATAGCTCCACCGCATCGTCGGTGGGCAACGACACGCACAGCTCCACCACGATGCCGTCGTGGCGCACCCGCCAGCGCACATCGTGCTTTCCGGCGGAAAACTCGAACGTTTCCGCCGGCGCACGCACCGGTTCATGCGGCACCGAATACAGCGCGCCGGTGTCTTCGTCCTTGAGGTAGAAGAAGCGCCCGGGATGATGCGCGTAGTACGGCTGCTCAGGCATCATGAAATTGCGCGCTTCCAGCAGCGGCGCATGCGCGTACTTGGCCGGCTCCGGCTGCATGAATTGCGCGGTGGCGTAACCGCGGCAGGTCAGCTGCACCATCATGCGGCGGTTCCACAGGAAGCCGCCGGCCGTGGGCATGGCGGTGGGGCTGTAGAGCGCATAGCGCATGCCGTCGGCGCTGGGCGCCATCAACGTGGCGAGATCGTCGGGTGCGGGGGAAGCTGCAGACACGGTCAGGGGTGCTCCGGTTCGTCGCGCTTGCGCGCGGCCAGTTCAAGCTGGATGCGACGTAGCAGGCCGTCGTCCAGCGGGTAAAAACGCATGGTCCAGGCGGCCAGCAAGGCCACCACGCCGGGGATCACCGTCAACAGCAGCACGATGCCCGTCAACGATGCTTGCGACTGCGCGCTGTTGGCGACATAGCCCATGCCGGCCAGCACCCAGGCGATGCCGGCCGAGGCCAGCGCGCCGCCAAGCTTTTGCGAGAACGTGGCCGCGGCAAAGGTCATCGCGGTGGCACGCCGCCCGGTGCTCCATTCGGTGTAGTCGGCGCTGTCGGCATACATCGAGAACGCCAATGGCGATTTCGGCCCCAGCGCCACGCCGATCAGCATGTTCAAGGCGAAGATCGCCCACACCATGTCGGCGGGGATGAAGAACATCAGGCAGCTGAGCAGGCCCACGACGGCCATCAGCGCAGTCATCAGCGTTCGCTTGTCCCAGTGACGCGTCAGCAGCGGCGTGATTGCCGCACCCACCGCCAGCGACACCGAATAGCCACCCAGAAACAACCCGGTGAGCTCCGGGCGCTGCACGTAATACTTGAGGTAGTACACGCCGGCACCGCCGCGCATCACGATGGTGATCATGATGATCAACGACAGCACGAACAGCACGCACCACGGGCGGTTGTGCAGCAGGTCGGCGATGTCCTGGCGGATCGGTGAGCGCTGCTGCGGCGGTGGCTGCACACGTTCGCGCGTGGTCAGCGCCACGGTGACGAACAACGCCACCGCCACCGCGCCATACAGCATCATCGTGCGTTGCCAGCCCAGCGCATCGTTGCCGCCGCCGAACCACTTCACCAGATCCATCGTGCAGTAATTGACCAGCGTGGTGCCGGCAAAGGCGGCGATGAAGCGCAGGCTGATCAGACTGGTGCGCTGGTTGCTGTCGGCGGTGATCACGCCCGACAACGCCGAGTACGGAATGCTCACCACCGTGTAGGCCAGCATCATCACCAGGAAACTGATCGTGGCCCACCACATGCGCCCGTTCTGATCCAGCGCCGGCGTGGTGTAGGCGAGCACGCCGGTCACCGCCATCGGGACGGCGCCCCACAACAGATACGGGCGGAACTTGCCCCAGCGGCTGCGCGTGCGGTCGGCCAGCGCGCCCATCGCCGGGTCGGCGATCGCATCGGCGATCTTGGTGAGCAGGATCATCGTGCCCACGGCCGCGGCCGGTAGGTGCATGGTGTCGGTGTAGAAGATCAGCAGGAACGCGGAAATGTTGGCCCAGTACAGATTCAGGCCCAGATCGCCGGCACCGTAACCGAGTTTTTCGCGCAGGCGCAGTGGCGCCAACGGCGGAGGCGTTGCAGGCGATGACGTCATCGACAGACCTTCGGATGCGTTGAACCCGGCGGAGCGCACCGTTACGCTGCTGGACCGCTCACCTGGCAAGGAGCGCCGACGCTACACCACGCATCGGCCTGCCGCCAACGTGAAATCCGGCAACATGCCGAATCGATCCGGAGATATAACCTGACGTGATGGAGACTGCAGCAGCTGCCACGCCCGCGTCCGCTTCGCCCCTGGCCATCGTGGTGATGGGCGTTTCGGGCAGCGGCAAGACCACCATTGCGCAGGCCCTGGCCACGCACTACGGCTTCCGTTTTCTCGATGCCGACGACTATCACAGCGTGGCCGCGCGCGCGCAGATGGCATCCGGGCAACCGCTCACCGATGCGATGCGGCTGCCCTGGGTAGAGCTGCTGTCGGCGACCTTGCGCGACTGTGTGCAGAGCGGTGAATCGGTGGTGCTGGCGTTCTCCGGATTGCGCGGCACGCACCGCCAATTGCTGCGCCGCAGCGGGGTTCCGATGCGCTTTGTGTTCCTGCATGCCGCGCCGCACGTGATCGCCGCACGCCTGAGCGCACGCGCGGGCCATTTCATGCCGCCGAGCCTGCTCGACAGCCAGCTGCAGACGCTGGAACTGCCGCTGGACGAAGCCGACGTGGTATCGGTGGACGTGGATGCCACCGTGCCGGAGGTGGTGCAGGACGCGATCGCGCAGCTGGCATTGGAGTAGCGCAACGCGTTGCAGTGGCAGTGGGATCGATGGGTCGCATGTGTGGGCGGCGTGCGTGCGATAACGCCGCTGCAACGCCAACTCAGGTGCGGTGACGGCGTGATGTGTGGCAGCGCGTGCGGTCCGCCGCACAGCATGTAGCTTCAACTTGCGGATGCGATAGAAATTGCTGCCGCAGAACGCGCTGCTGACGCTGCGGCGCACGGCACGTTGCAGCAAACGGCACCATCGCGTTCGCATTCGGCGACGATGCGCAGCTGGCTGCTTCCGCGACATCCAACTCAGTGCGCCCTCGCATATCCGCGGGCACGCGCCAATACGTAATCGGTGCATGCATCGAACCCCACCGTGACCCGCGCGCGCGTAGACACGCAGCATGCTGCGCCGCTACAGGATTGAACGCATCGCGCCGCTTGAAGCGCGGCGTATTGGTAGTCTGCAGATGCCGCGATGCAGGGCAGCTCACGCGAGTGCCAGGCGTCACACAGGATGCGCAACGTGGCCAGGTTACTTTCAGTAGACCGCTGTTTTACAGGGGTTTGCGTGATCGTCCGATTGAATCATTTTGTCTATCACAGCCCGCGCAGATCGTGATGCATCATCAGTATTTGTGCGAATAACGAACGCGCTGAACAGAATTTTTCCAAGCTGGTACTACCAGACACAACCAGACCCGACCGCGACATGAACACGGCGCCACCGATGGGTTGCACGGTCATCGCAATCGGCGATCTTCACCACGCAGATCCGGGGGGATTCAGCGCTTTCCTTCACCAATGGACACGCCGTGATGACCAATTCTCTTCGCCGCTTGCGGTTTCGCAGTTTGACGCTCATCCCCTGCCTGCTCGCCAGCGCAGTGGCTTTCGCCCAGTCCGGCACAACCGCCCCACCGTCGGTGTCCTCCCTGGATACCCGCGCCTTTGCAGCGTCCGGCCAGGTCTGGCGTTCCTTTGGCAGCAATCTTCCGTTTGCCAGCCCCAATAATTGGCCTACCGCTGGTGGCGGTTATTTCAACAGCCGCTTCGCGCCTGGCGAATGGAAGATCAATCGCACTACCGCCCCGACCCTCAAGCCGGCGTGGACCTTGACCACCACTGGCGACATCTCGGCGACGCCGAGCGTAGAAGGCGGCACGCTGTACGTGCCCGACTGGGGCGGCACGCTGTATAGCGTGGACACGCAGAGCGGCAAGCCGAACTGGCAGGCCAAGCTGTCCGACTACACCGGCAACGCCAACTCGGTGACGCGCAATACGCCGGCGATCAGCGGCAAGAGCATCATCGTTGGCGACCAGGCCTCCGGTACGGTGATGGCAATCGACAAGAAGACCGGCAAGTTGCTGTGGAGCAGCGTGGCCGAATCCAACCCGCAGGCACGCATCACTTCTTCGCCGGTGATCTACGGCAACCGTATCTACGTGGGTATTTCCTCGGGTGACTGGGGCAACCTGGACGCCACGCATACGTTCACGTTCCGCGGCAGCGTGGTGGCGCTGGATCTGAACACCGGCAAGAAAGTCTGGCAGTTCTACAACGTGCCCGAGGGCTATACCGGCGCATCGGTGTGGGGCCAGGTGGCAATCGATCCGATCAGCCGCCGCCTGTATTTCGGCACCGGCAACAACTACAACATCCCCGCTGGCGTGGGCAACTGCGTCTCCAATGCGCGGTCCTACCGCGGCAGCGAACTCACCGTGCAGGATGAGTTGAACTGCATGGCGCCGGACAACTACGTCGACTCGGTGGTCGCCTTGAACCTGGACACCGGCAAGCTGGCCTGGGCCGACCGCGCGCAGGGCTACGACGCCTGGAACCTGTCCTGCATCGTGGCGCCCACCAATGGGCTGTGCCCGAACACGCAGGCCACCAACCTGACCGGTCCTGACTACGACTTCGGCGGCGCCGGCGTACAGCTGTTCACCGTCTGGCGCGACGGCAAGCCGCAGCAGTTGGTCGGCGCCGGCCAGAAGAGCGGCATTTACTGGGCCTTCGACGCCAGGACTGGCGCCAAGGTGTGGTCCACGCAGGTGGGCCCGGGCGGCACCACCGGCGGCGTCGAGTGGGGCACCGCGTTCGACCCGTACAAGTCGCAGGTCTATGTGGCCATCAATAACAGCTCCAACGCCACCTATACCCTGGGGCCGGACAACACCGTCAGCCACAACGGCGGCTCGTGGGCAGCGCTGGATGCGGCCACCGGCAAGATCAAGTGGCAGGTCAAGGTGCCCGGCGTAAACAGCGTCAACCCGAACGTGCCGGCCGGTGGTCAGGGCTCGCTGACCGTGTCGCCGAACCTGCTGTACGCCGGTTCGATGGCCGGCAACATGGTCGCCCTGGATACCGACACCGGCGCCACATTGTGGAACTACAACGCCACCGGTTCGGTGATCAGCTCGCCGGCAGTGGTCGACGGCGCGCTGTATTGGGGCGCGGGCTATGGCCGCTTCAACTTCGGCACCGCCGCCACCAGCAACCAGCTGATCAAGTTCGTGCCGGACAGCGGCGCGGCCAAGTAATCGGCTAGCACGTGCGCTGCGTTGAATGACGCGTAGTGACAGCAAAACAGCGACGCCACCTTCGGGTGGCGTCGTTGTGTGTGGCGCCAAGCGACGGGCCACATCTGATGTGCATGTGCACTTGATCGGCGCCCTCATTGCTGCACGTCCCACACCGGCCTTGCTTCGAGCGCGAGCACGCCCTACAGCCGCGTGACCTGGCATAAGCGGATCTGTCCCGCCTCCAACCCATGCGCTTCGGCCGCGCGACGGCGCAACGCGCACACCAGTTCTGCGGCATCGAGCACACCATCGGCAGGCACCGCCACGCTGTGGGCCAGTTGCCCCCACAGCACCGGCCGACCATCGCAATAGCCTTCGTAGTCGGCGAAGTAATGCAGCAGCTGCCGCTCAGGTGCCAACGTGGACATCGCCCTGAATCTCCGTGCAGCCCAGATGTTCCAGCGCGATCTCCAGCCCAAGCAAATAACTCTGCGCGCAATAGCCACGCACGATGGCCACCCGCTGGCCCAGCCCGGCGGGCAAACAACGCTCCGGCCGGTCCGTGCTGTCGTCGTGGGCTTCCACATACGGATACGCGAGCCCGGCGAGCACGCGGTGCAGCCGCACGCTGTCCACGCAGCTGCCCGGATCGATCAGCGCGATCTCCATGCGCGCCTGCCCGGCCACGCGTAAGGCATCCAGCAACTCCTGCTCCGACCCACAGGCGCGCAGCGCCACCGTCTTGCCCGCATCCCCGGCGCAGCGCACCAACTGGGTGATCACCGCACGCGGCAATGCCTGCGGCCCACGCACCAGCGACGACGCCGCTTCCGGCCCACGCAGAATCATGATCGACATGTCGGCGGCCTCAGACAGCCACGCGCATCGGCGCATGCAGCGCCGGCAAACACCGCGCCGCAATGCCGAGTGACATCGCATACGCACGCGGCGCATCGTGTGGCGTAATCACCACCGCCAGCGGCGCATGCTGCGGATGCAGCCACGGCTCCAGCTCCTGGCCGGCGTCGGCATGCAGCTCGATGTACGGCGTGGGCAAGGCATCTACTGCCGCACGCAAGGCCGTCGCACACGTCCGCTCGTGCAGCGGCAGATCGCCGGAATCAAGCAGCACCAGTTCCACATCGGAATCGCCACCGGCTGCCTGCAGCCCGGCAATCAGGCTCGCAAGGTCAGCACACGCCAGCGTGCGCAGGTCACGCCCGGCACACAGCGGCAGCGGCGCCACCGGTATCGCATCGGACTGCGGGCCACGCAAAATCAGGATACACATCGTCTTCGACTCAACGCACCACGGTGCGGGAGTGCCAAAGTAGGCCTGCCGGGCATAAAGCGGCTATGCGTACGTCAGAGTGCCGGCATAAAGAGTTAGTAAATACATAGAAATGGACGCGCGTCGATCCGATCACTCGCACTCCAAGAATAAAGGCAGCCGTGGTAGCGCTACAGCTTGATCGCGGACTGCTACAGGGATTTTATCCTCGGCCCGATCAATCCTAAGGCATTATGCTGTTCGAATGAGATCCCCCCTCTCGGCAAGATATCGAAGCATCCACCCGTAAAAAAGGCCGGCAGTAATTTTGAAGTCCCAAATTGGGTCACCTTCTCCAAACTGACGTTTGCCGCTGCCTTTGCCATATAGCTCGATCGCGCTCACCATAACGCTAGGGTCACTCATAAATAGCGCCTCGCGCAAAGCATCTACCTTTTCGGCAAACTTGAAAACATCTTCGCGTCTAAGCTGGTGGCCGAGCCTATGCCCTAGTTTATTTCGCAATCCATTTAGCTCAAGCGTCGCCAACCCCATCTCCACTGGCATTCCAAACGCAGTGGCGAGTTGAACTTTGTGAGAAAAGTTTTGAGGCAATGTGATTATCTTTGCAGTTTCGATCGTGATTGACGAATTTATGAATACGGCCAGTAACTCCTCAATGTGAAGGTGGAGGCGAAGCACGCAACCGATAATATCCTCAGTCTCGAGGGCCCTGACAAATTCGTCTTGAGGGGAGGGTCCGATAAAATCTGCACTAGTCACCATTGACCATCCTTCCTTCTCGAATTTCGATATAGCTAAATTATGTCGACTCCCAGCAATTCAGTGCTAGATAAAGCTAAAAGTCTGCACTTTGATTTCATTCGCCGAGGCCGGAGAGCGCTGATCCGCTAAGGCTCTTTCGCCCGGCATCTATTGGTCTTAGTTGGCTAACCAATGTTCGTTATGTTCGCAAACCTGCTCAGCGTGCGGAAGATCTCGATGTCAAACACGCCACGACAATACACCTTCATGCTCTTGCCGTACCCGCTCTTCTGGACAAAAAGCTACTTCTCCCGCCGCCAATTGATCGATCCCTTGGTCTCCACCGTGCTGGATTCGGCTTCCACATCGAAGCCGCGGCTGAGCAGATATTTCAGCGTCAATACCGAGCCGCTGCCGACCATCGAGACGCCGTAGCCGACGTAGAGTTTGGGCGAGAGGTACTTGCCGAAGCCCACGACCGAGCCGACGGTGCTGGATTCGCTCACGCCGGCTTCGTCGAGGCCGAGCTTGGCGCCGATCTGCGAGGCAATCAGGCTGCTGCCGGCCGACAGGGCCGCCGAGGCGGCGCTGACTTGCTGGGTTTCGTCGCTGCTGGCGGTGGACAGGCCGCGGCCGAGCACCAGGTACGACAGCGCTTCGGATTGCGACATCGCGGGCTCCGACCACACATCCGCACGCGGCGATTCGGCGCGGCCGCTGACGTCGATGCCGGCGGTGACGTCGCCGATCTTGCGTTCGGCGCGCAGGCTCACGCGCGGGTCGGAGACGATGTTGTTGTTCCAGGTCAGCTGGCCGCGGCTGATGGTCAGATCCTGGCCATAAGCCTTGTAGCGGCCGCGCACGTCCAGCCCGCCATTGGCAGTCATTTCGCGGCCCGGGCGCGCGCGGATCTGCATCTGCCCGCTCAGCCCGCCTTTCAGGCCGAAACCGCTCATGTTGACCTTGTCGCCGAGCACGATGGCTAGGTCCATATCCAGCTGCGAAGCGGGTGCGGCTTCCGGGTCCACCGGGTCCAGCACCACCACGTCTTCGGACACCGAGGTGCCGCGGTCGAGCCGTTCCAGATCGATGTCGGCCTCGGGCACGGTGACCTTGCCGCGCAGCTGCATGGTGGTGTCGACGATGCCGAACTGCATGTCCGGGTTGGCGACGATGCGCAACTCGCTGGTGTTGTAGGCCAGCACGTTTTCACCGCGGATATTGAGCAGCAGCGGCGTACTGGTGCCGAACCACGACAGCCCGCCATCGATGTTGAGCGTGCCGTCGCCGGACTTGGCCGAGGCGGTGATCTTGGCCGAGCCATCCGGCAGCGCGTCGAAGCGGCCCTTGCCCTCGCTCAGGGTCAGGCCCATCGACGGGTATTCGGCGGTGAAATCGCTCAAGGTCGCATCGCCGCCAAGCAGCGGTTTGTCGCGGGTGCCGCGCAGGCTCACGTGGCCTTCGACCAGCCCCTTGGGCCGCACCACATCGGCCACCACCAGCTCCAGCCAATACAGCCGCGACATGTTGAGATACAGCTCGCCGTTGAGCGGCGCGTACGCATCCCAACCGGTGTTGAACTTAGCGTCCACAAAGCCATTGCCCTGGAAGCCCACGCCGAGCTTGCCCTGGATCTGTTGCGGGGTGAAATCGGCCTGCACGCTGAACTGGTCGTAGCGCAGCAACTCGCCACGATTGGGATTGCCGGCCACCGCCGCGTAGCGGTTCTCGCCCAGGCGCACGCCGCCTTCTGGCGAAGCGATGCGGAACGAGCCTTCCCAGGCATTGCCGCGTGGCTTGAAGCTGCCGTCCAGGGTGAGGTCACCGCGCAGATAGATCTGCCGGCCTTCCTGCTTGGGCAGCCACGGCTGCACCAGCGACAATGGCAACGCATCGCCATGCACCACCATGCCCTCACGCGGCCAGTTGGCGCTGGCGCACAGCGCACCGCCGGTGGCTGCGCCGAGGCAGGTGTCCGACAGGGTGAATGCGGCACCTTCGGTGCTGAACTGCGCCGGCTGGCGCAGCGCCCAGGCATCGCCCTTGGCCGGCACGATGCGCAGCGTGCTCACCTGCCCCTGCCAGCGCGCGCCGTTGCGGCGCACATCGCCCTGCAGCGCGACGCTGGCCATGCTGTTGGCGATGTCCGCATCCAGCCGCAGCGCTTCCACCGCACCGCGTGCCTGCACGCGCACGCTATCCAGCACCACGCCCGCTTCGATGGCAGTGCCCTGCAAGGCCAACTGCCCGTCGCTGCCGCTCCATGGCAGGCGCCCGCGCAGGCTCACGCTCTGCGCGCTGTAGTCGTTCCAGCGCAGGCCAGTGCCGGCCAGGTCGGCGGTGATGGTCGGCGCACCGCGGCGGCCGTTGACCTGCAGCTGCCCACGCACGGTGCCGGTGGCGCCAGGCAACAGGTCGTCCAGCTGCAGCGGCTGCAATTGCGCCGCGATGTCGAGCTCGTCGCCCACGGTGCCCTTGGCGTCGATGCGGCTGCTGCCCAGTGCCAGCTGCAGCTGGCCTTCGCCCTGCGTGCCGCGCAAGGCGAACTTGCCATTGGCCGACAGCGCGCGTTGGCGCAACTGCCCGGTCAAGGTCGGGATGTCGGCGGTGGCCTCGTAGCCCGGCGAGACGCCCCCGGCCGGTGCCGGCAACCGGCGGCCCTTGGAGGCGACCTTGCCGGACAGATTGCCGTTCCAGCCCGGCACGAAATAGCCCGGGTCGAACTTGGCCAGCTGCGCGGTGAGGTCCCACTGCAGTGCGGGCGCCCAGGCCACCTCGCCGGTGAGATCCAGCGAGCCACCCGGGGTCTTGGCCTGCACCTGCTTGAGCTGGGCACGCTGGTCGTTGCCGCGGCTGTCGAACACCAGTTCGGCCTGCTGGCCATCGCGCTGCACGGTGGCCCGCCCGATGGCGGCCCAGGCCTTGAGCGTCCCGGCCAGGCCCAGGCGTGCGTCGGTGAGCTCCACCGGCACCGCCGGCGCATCCGGAGTGGCGGGGTCCGCAGCTGGCGTGAAGCGCAGGCCGCTGGCATTGACCGAAAACCGGAAGCTGGCGTTTTCGGGGTCGCGGAAATCGGCGCTGCCGCGTAGCTGGGTGCGGCCTTCGAACGCATCGATGATCAACGGCTCCACCGTGAGCACCTGGTCTTGCAGGCTCACGTGCGAGGGCTGCAAGGTGGCGCTCAACTCGCCTTGTTTGACGCTGCCACGCAGGTCGGCCTTGCCGCCCTTACCCGAGGCCTGCAGGTCCAGCGCGATCGGCGTGGCCGGCGGGGTCTCCTGCCCGGCGGGCGCCGGTATCAGCAGCGAGGTATCCAGAGCCTCGGTCACCGCCTTGAAGGCCCAGGTCGGGTCGTCGCGGCCGGTGAACACCAGGCTGGCGCGCAGCGGCGCCGGCGCGCGCCCGGCGATCGCCACTTCCATCTTGTCCAGGTCACCGCGTGCCACCAGGCCCAGGCTGGCCGGCGTGCGCCCACGTGCGGCCGGCAACACCGCGGTGGCGGTGAGGTCGGCGCGGTAATCGTCACTGGGCACGTAATCGCCGTTGAGGCGGAAGTCGCCCATGTCGGTATCGACCACCAGATTGCGCGTGCGCAATTCGCCGGTGGCCACTTCCAGGCCGCCCTGCACGCGGTGCAGGGTGATCATTGGCTGTTGCAGCTGGGTGATACGCAGGTTGTCCACGCCAATGTGGTCGGCCTGGATCGCCAGCGGCACATTGATCTGCGGCAGCGACTCCGGCCAGCTCGGCAGGGTGAAGGGCTCGTCACTCTTGCCCAGGTTCAACGTGGCATTGCTGACCTGCACCGCATCCAGTTGCAGCTTGCGGCCCAGCAGCGGGCGCAGGTCGGGTTCCAGGTACACGCGCTCGGCGGTGAAGTGGATGTCCTGATACCTGAAGTCGACATTGCGCAGGGTCAGCGGGCCGGCCACCGGGCCTTCGACGCTGCCATAGGTGAAGCTGGCACCCACCGGCAGGCGCGCGGTGACCTGGGCCAGCAACACATCGCGCCCGGCCACGGTCTGCAGCAACCAGTACAACGCAATCAATGCCAGCAGGCCCAGGCCGAGCACGGTCAGGCCGGAGCCCACCCAAAAACGGCGGCGCCGGTAGAAGCGCGGGCGCGGCGCGGGGCTGGTGGGGGGCGTTGGTGTACTCACAGGTTCGCCCCGATGTCGATGTAGAGCTGGAACTGCGAATCGGGGTCGTTCAAGCCGTGCGCAATATCCACCCGCACCGGCCCCACCGGCGAGCGCCAACGCAAGCCGAAGCCAATGCCGGTGCGCCAGTCCGGGGTGTCATCGAAAGCACTGCCGCTATCGACGAACACCGCCCCGCCCCACGGCCCGCCCTTGAGGTAATGCTCGTATTCGGCGCTGGCGGTGACCACGTTCTTGGCACCCAGCGCGAATTCATCCGGCTTGGGCGTGCGCGGGCCCACTTCGCGGAATGCATAGCCGCGGATGCTGTTGGGGCCACCGGCAAAGAACCGCAGGCTCGGCGGCATCGCCACCAGATCGCTGGTCCAGGTGGTGCCACCTTCGCCACGCAGGATCACCCGCCCATTGTCACCGGCGCCCAGGAACCACCGCAGCTGGCCATAGAGCTGACCGAAATTGGTGTCCGACCCGGCGCCCTCGGCGCCGCCGCGGATGAACATCTGCCCGGACACGCCGCTACGTGGAAACAGCCGGTCATCGACGTTGACGTAGTTGGCCTGCAGCTGCGGATAGATCAGCGTGGAGGTCTCGTACACGGCATCGGTGAAATCGCTGCCGCTGCTGAAACGCCAACGCTCGCGCAAGGCGTTGATCGAAGCGATCGCACTCCAGCGCTCGTTGATCTGGCCACTGCGGCTGCCGGTGAGTTTGACGTTGCGCAGGTCGATGTATTCGGTCTGCTCGTCGTACAGCCGCGCCGAGGCGGTGTACCAACCATCCAGCCAGCGGAACGCCGGCACCCGGTAGCTGGTGGTCAGGCTCTTGCGGTTCTGCGCGTAGTCCAGCTGCGTGTCCATTTTGTGGCCGCGCGAATTGACATAGCGCCGCTCCACGCCCCCGCGCACGCCGGCGCCGCTCTCGCTGCCATAGCTCAGACCGGAGGTGTACACGGTGCGCTTGGCGCGGGTCAGCTTGACGTCCACCGGCACCCGGCCCTGGTCATCGGCTTCCTCCGGCTTGGGCTGGATGTCGATGGTGCTGAAGTAATCGAGCTTGGTCAGTGACTCGCGCAGCCGATCCAGCTTGCCTTCGTGGTAGTAGCTGCCCTCGTCCCAATACACCAAGGGCTCGAACAGGCCGGGGCGGAAGTAGTCGTAGTCAAAGCGCACCTTGCCCATGTCGTAGCGGCGGCCGCTGTCCCAGTTCAGATCGATGTCGGCGGCATGCTCGGCACGCGTCACCGCCACCCGGCGCTGGGTGAAGTCGGCATCAAAGTAGCCGCGCTCGGCCAGGCGGCGGGTGATGCGCACCTTGCTGGCTTCGTACTGTGGATGGCTGAAGACCTGCCCTTCGCGCGGCTCGAACTGCTTGAGGTCCTGGCCCAGGTAGCGGTCTTGCTCGGCCCAGCCGGTGATCGAAATATGCGACTGCCGCACCCGCACCGGCTCGCCACGGTTCACCGTGATCACCACGGTCAGGCGCTCGCCATCGCGCGGCGCGGCGATGTCGATGGTGGGCGAGTAATAACCAAAGGGCTCCAACGCCTCGCGCGTCTGCCGCTCCGCCTGCGCCAGCAGGTACTCCAGCCGCGACTCGCCCTGCTCCTTGCCGACAGCCTCATACAACGACAAGGACACCTCGATGTTCTCGATCATCTCGGCGTCGTCGTCGCCGTCCAACCCCTTGATCTCGACCTTGTCGATGGTTCCGCGGGCAAAGGCAGAACCGGCCAGGATGCACAAGAGCAGAAAAACGGGACGAACCCGGAGAATGAATCGCATCGGCGCAGGATACCGGGAGGACCGCGAGGGTCTGTTAATGGGGCGTCTAGGCGTCGAGAGTGCCATGCCGTGTGTCATATAGGCATGCACATCATGGACATACATGCACAGGTCTTCGCATGGAAGGCGGTCCGGGCGTCTCACCTGGTGCGGCAAATGCCAGGTTTCGGCGTGTTCGGGCCTGCTGTGTTGGGCGCAAGCGCTGCTGTGGCGTGCAGGCATGCGGCATCTGCAGCGGGAATGGCACAGCAGCCTCGTGGCAGCGGCTACCGATGAACCAGTCAGCATTCGCCAGCCCTGTCCGGCACGCGATAGTTGCAGCGCCATCGCGCGCGGTTCGCATCAGCTGGACAGATGCTCGATGGCGGCCACGCTGCCCAGGCGGTCGCCGAGCTTCTTCAGCAGGGCGAGCCGGTTGGCGCGTAGTTGCGGGTCGTCGGCATTGACCATCACGCCGTCGAAGAATGCATCCACCTGCGGGCGCAGGCGGGCCAGGCGGGCGAGCACGGCGACGTAGTCGTGGCGGTGCAGCGCATCGCCGGTGTCGCCGATGGCCGCTTCCACTGCTTCGGCCAGGGCTTCTTCGGCCGGTTCGCGCAGCAGCGTGGTGTCGATGTCGCCGGGGATTTCACCTTCGACCTTGCGCAGGATGTTGCGGATGCGCTTGTTGGCTGCAGCCAGCGCTTCGGCCTCAGGCAAGGTGGCGAAAATGCCGATGGCGTCGATGCGGCGGTCGAAGTCGTAAAGCGATGCGGGCGTCAACTCGGCAACGGCATTGAAGTGCGTGGCCGCGACGCCCTTGTCGGCGTAGTAGCCCTTCAGGCGGTCGAGGATGAAGTCGTAGAGATCCGCCCGTACCGTCTCTGTGTTGCGGTCGGCATGCGGTTTCACTGCATCCGGCAACGACGCCAGGCCCACATCAATCAGCTTCGGCAGATCCAAATCAAATCCAGACTCAATCACCGTCCGCGCCAACCCCAACGCATTGCGCCGCAACGCAAACGGATCCTTGTTACCCGTCGGCTTCAATCCAGCCGCAAAGCCACCCGCCAACGTATCCAGCCGCTCGGCAATCGCCAGCACCTTGCCCAGCGGCGAGAGTGCGATGTCATCGCCGGCAAAACGCGGCTGGTAGGCCTCGTCGATCGCCAGCGAAATTTCGCTCGGCTCACCGGCAGCCTTGGCGTAATGCCGGCCGGCGATACCCTGCAGTTCCGGGAATTCGTTGACCATGCGCGACTGCAGGTCGTTCTTGGCCAATTCCGCGGCGCGACGCGCCTGCACCGGATCGGCACCTACTTGCGGCGCAATTGCTTCCGCAAGCGCGGCCACACGCGCAACCTTGTCGGCCACCGTGCCCAGCTTGGCCTGATACGTGACGCTGGCCAGGCCCGCGCCCATCGCTTCCAGCCCCTGCTTGAGGTCTTCGTCAAAGAAGAACTTGGCATCGGCAAACCGCGGACGGATCACGCGCTCGTAGCCCTTGGCCACTTCGGCGACATCCTTGGAGACGATATTGGCAATCCCGATGAACTGCTCGGTCAACTTGCCGCCGTCGTCCAGCACCGGGAAGAATTTCTGGTTGATCTCCATCGTCTCGATCAGCGCTTCCTGCGGCACCGCCAGGAACGCGCGCTCGAAACTGCACAACACCGCCGACGGCCATTCGACCAGGTTGACCACCTGCTCCAGATTGTCGTCGCTGATGCGTGCGCTGCCGCCGGCCTGCCTGGCGGCCGCATCGACTTCTTCGACAATGCGCGCACGGCGTGCGTCCGCATCCACCAGCACGTGCGCGGCGCGCAGCGCGTCGATGTAATCGCCCGGCGCCGCCAGCGCGATGTCGCCGTCATGCATGAACCGATGGCCGCGGGTGATGCGGTCGCCACGCACGCCCAGCAGCTCGGCCGGGATTACCGTATCGCCGAACAACAGCACCAGCCATTGCACCGGCCGCGCGAACGCGTATTCGTGTGCGCCCCAGCGCATCGGCTTGGGGATCGGCATCGCGGCAATCGCTTCGCGCAGGATCTCCGGCAGCAGCGCGGCGGTCTGTGCGCCCGGCGTCACCGCACGGTGCACGAAGCGCTCGCCCTTGGAGTCGCTGGTGCGCTCCAGCGCGGTCCAGTCGATCCCGGCCTTGGCCGCAAAACCGGCCAGCGCCTTGGTCGGGTTGCCTTCGGCATCGAGCGCGATGTTGAGATACGGGCCCAGCACTTCGGAGCGTTGCTCGGGCTGCTCGGTGGCCACGCCGGGCAGCAGCACGGCCAGGCGCCGCGGTGTGGACAGCGGCTTGGCATCACCGCGGGTGACGGCGACGCCGCGCTTTTCCAGCCCGGCCAGCACGCCGTCGAAAAAGGCCTGCGCCAGGCCCGGCAGCGCCTTGACCGGCAGCTCTTCGGTGCCCAGTTCGATCAGCAGGGGAAGTTGTTCGCTCATAAGACGTGGACCTTGACGTGTTCCCTTCTCCCGTCGGGAGAAGGTGCCCCGAAGGGGCGGATGAGGGTACGGGCGAAGCTTTGCGGAGTTTGGATGCACGAGGGCTACGCCCCGTACCCTCACCCCAACCCCTCTTCCGGTGGGAGAGGGCTTGCTGGTCCATTCTCCCATCGGGAGAAGGTGCCTCGAAGAGGCGGATGAGGGTACGGGCGAAGCTCTGTGGAGTTTGGGTGCACGAGGGCTACGCCTCGGACCCTCACCCCAACCCCTCTCCCGGTGGGAGAGGGGCTTTGAGTTACTTCTTCACGCCGGGAAAGCCCAGCTTCTCGCGCTGCGCGTAGTAGGCCTGCGCCACGCCCTGCGCCAATGCACGCACCCGCAGGATGTAGCGCTGGCGCTCGGTCACGCTGATCGCACGGCGCGCATCCAGCAGATTGAAGGCGTGGCTGGCCTTGGTGACCTGTTCGTACGCCGGCAGCGGCAGGCCCACCTCCACCAGATGCTTGGCTTCGGCCTCGCAGGCGTCGAAGCGGTGGAACAGCTCTTCCACATTGGCATGCTCGAAGTTGTAGGCGCTCTGCTCCACTTCGTTCTGGTGGTACACATCGCCGTAGCTCACCGGCGTGCCATCCGGGCCATAGGTCCACACCAGGTCGTAGACGTTGTCGCAGCTCTGCAGATACATGCACAGCCGTTCCAGCCCGTAGGTGATCTCGCCGAGCACCGGCTTGCACTCCAGCCCGCCAGCCTGCTGGAAGTAGGTGAACTGGGTCACCTCCATACCGTTGAGCCAGACTTCCCAGCCCAGCCCCCAGGCGCCCAGCGTGGGCGATTCCCAGTTGTCTTCGACAAAGCGCAGGTCGTGCACCAGCGGGTCGATGCCCAGCGCCTTGAGCGAGCCCAGGTACAGGTCCTGGATGTTGTCCGGGTTGGGCTTCATCGCCACCTGGTACTGGTAGTAGCGCTGCAGCCGGTTGGGGTTTTCGCCGTAGCGGCCATCGGTGGGACGGCGCGAGGGCTGCACGTAGGCCGCATTCCACGGCTCCGGTCCCAGCGCGCGCAGGAAGGTGGCCGGATGGAACGTGCCCGCGCCCACTTCCAGGTCCAGTGGCTGGATCAGCACACAGCCCTGTTCGGCCCAGTACTGGTTGAGGGTCTGGATCAAGCCCTGGAAAGTGATTGGAACGCGCCGGGAATCGGACATGCAGCAAAGGCCGTGCGGAAGGGGTGCGCTAGTATACCGGCCGACCCGTAGCGCTTTGCCGCGGGAGCACCGCCGCAGGGGACTACAGCAGATGGAACAGCGGCGCCCGGCCGACCCCAGCACCTCCGCACCGCTGCCGCGCGGACGCCTGATGTTCGATCCGGTGGCCGCCGCGCTGCTGGCCGATGGCATGGTGGTGCCGCACGAACACGAGCGCGTGCAGTTCTCCGCTGCCGGCGTGCGCAACGCCAGCGAAGTGCATCCGCTGGTACTGCTGGCCAACCTCAAGCTGCACGCCGCGCAGCCGCCGGCCGGTGAACTGGGCCTGGAGCGGCTGACCGAATGGCTGGCCACCCGCACCGGGCTGCGCTACCTGCGCATCGACCCCACCCGCATCGACGTGGCCGCAGTCACCGGCGTGGTCTCGCATGCGTATGCACGCCGCCACCGCATCCTGCCGCTGGCACTGGACGCCGAGCGCGTGCTGGTGGCCACCAGCGAGCCGCTGGCGCTGGACTGGCTGGCCGACGTGCAGCACCTCAGCCGCCGGCGCATCGAGCTGGCGCTGATCAACCCGCTGGATCTGCACCGCTACACGATGGAGTTCTTCGGCGTCACCCAATCGGTGCGTGGCGCGCGTGGCGATGCGCGCAGTGCCGAACCCGGCTCGGGCCTGCCCAGCTTCGAACAGCTGGTGGAACTGGGCCGCGCCGGCGACGTCAACGCCGACGATCACCACATCGTGCATATCGTCGACTGGCTGCTGCAATACGCTTACGAACAACGCGCCAGCGACATCCACCTGGAACCGCGCCGCGAAGCCGGGCGCATGCGTTTTCGCATCGACGGTGTGCTGCACAAGGTGCTGGAAGTGCCGCCCACGGTGATGACCGCGGTGGTCAGCCGGATCAAGGTGCTCGGGCGCATGGACCTGGCCGAACGCCGCCGCCCGCAGGACGGCCGCATCAAGACCCGGTCGCCGGGCGGGCGCGAAGTGGAAATGCGTCTGTCCACGATGCCCACCGCGTTCGGCGAGAAGTGCGTGATGCGTATCTTCGACCCGGATTCGGCATTCAAGAGCATCGAACAACTCGGCTTCAGCGCCGAAGAGGCCGCCGGCTGGAGCGCGCTGGTGGAGCGCCCGCATGGCATCGTGCTGGTCACCGGCCCGACCGGCTCGGGCAAGACCACCACGCTGTATTCCACGCTCAAGCGCCTGGCCACGCCGGATGTGAATGTCTGCAGCGTGGAAGACCCGATCGAAATGATCGCCCCCGAATTCAACCAGATGCAGGTCCAGCAAAACATCGACCTGGATTTCGCCAGCGGCGTGCGCACGCTGCTGCGGCAGGACCCGGACATCATCATGATCGGCGAAATCCGCGACCTGGAAACCGCGCAGATGGCGGTGCAGGCCTCGCTCACCGGGCATCTGGTGCTGTCCACCCTGCACACCAACGATGCCGCTTCGGCGATCACCCGTCTGCTCGATCTGGGCGTGCCGCACTACCTGGTCGCCTCCACGCTCAACGGCGTGCTTGCCCAGCGCCTGGTGCGCACGTTGTGTGTGCATTGCAAGCGCCCGCACACGCTCAGCGAGGCGGATTGGGCGGCCATCCAGGAACCGGGCGAAGCCTTGCCGGAGGTGCTCACCGTGCACGCGCCGGTCGGCTGCCTGGAATGCCGCCGCACCGGTTACCTGGGCCGCGTGGGCCTGTACGAACTGCTGCCGGTGACCCCACGCTTGCGTAGCCTGATCCGCGCCGACACCGACCTGGCCAGTTTCAGCCAGGCCGCCCGCGGCGACGGGCTACGCACCCTGCGCCGCACCGGCCTGGAAAAGGTCGCCGCCGGGCTGACCACGGTGGAAGAGGTGTTGTCGGTGTTGCCACCTCGGGAATAGCGGATTGCCGGGGTTTGCACCGTTAACGGCGCAGGCAACCCTCACCCCAACCCCTCTCCCGGCGGGAGAGGGGCCTCGATCGCGCCCCGGCCCGCGTTTGCGACGTGGGCGCCCGAAGGCACGCGCGCCAGTGGCGCGCAAGCCGAGCCCTCTCGCCCGGGCGGTAGAGGGGCTCGCTCCGTTCTCACACCGTTGCTCCCTTCTCCCAGCGGGAGAAGGTGCCCGAAGGGCGGATGAGGGTACGTCAGCACGCACATGTCGCCATCGGCGGGGGAATTCTCACCATTGACCAAGTCCACGACACGGCCGAGGACGGCCGGATCAGTGGCGCGGCGATCACTGCACAATCAAGTCGGGGACCAACGTGACCACAAACCATCTCAACCATCACTGCTCTTCCCTGCACAGCGCGCGTAGCCAGCCCCCCGCCTAGCCCGGTCTCCAAACCTCATACATAGCCATCCGGCATAACCTTAGCTACATGCGTTGGCACGCCAGTTGAAAAAACCCGGCCGCTGCTGCCTACAATCGGACCCATCCATCGCTGCCGGGTGTTTCGTCCGCATGTCCGCCTTGCCGTTCCTGATCATCGAAACCGGCCACCCTGTGTCGGGGATGAAACGGTACGGGCGATTTCCGCATTGGATCCGCGTGGCGGCCGGGCTGGCCGAGCGTGAGACGGTGGTCATCGATGTCGCCAACGGCGACCGCCTGCCCGACCGCCGCGGCTTTGCCGGCACCTTGATCAGCGGCTCGGCCGCGTTCGTCACCGATCGCGCCGACTGGAGCGAGCGCAGCGCCGAGTGGCTGCGCGATGCCGCCCACGCCGGCATGCCCTTGCTAGGCATCTGCTATGGCCACCAGTTGATCGCACACGCGCTTGGCGGGCAGGTCGACTACAACCCGGCCGGGCGCGAATCCGGCACCATCGCCCTGGAACTGCACCCGCCCGCGCACGAAGACCCCTTGTTCGCCGGGCTTCCGCCGCAGTTCCCGGCGCATGCCACCCATTTGCAGACCGTGCTGCGTGCGCCCGACGGCGCGGTGGTACTGGCGCGCTCGCCGCAGGATCAGTGCCACGCGTTCCGCTGGGGCCAGTCCACCTGGGGCGTGCAGTTCCACCCCGAATTCGCCACCCACCATATGCGCGGCTATGTGCGCGCGCGGGCGGACTGCATCGCCCGCCACGGCCGCTGCGCCCGCACCGTGGCCAGCGAGGTCAGCGCCGCACCGATGGCGCGCAAGCTGCTGCGGCGCTTCGTCCACCACGCACGTGGCTTGCAAACTGTGGCCGGCCATCCCGCCGCGCACACGCAAAAGCAGCGATAATCCCCATTCGCCGGGTGGTCCGGTGCGTATCGATCCGGAATGGGAATGAGCGAAATCCGCAAGGTGCCGGCATCTGCCGGCGCAGAATGGCTGTTGACCGGGTTCTCCCTGCTGAAGCGGGCGCCGCTGGCGCTGGGCACGCTGGGGGTGATCTGGAGTGTGGCCGCCACCCTGGTGGTGTCGCTGTCGGTGCTGGTGCCGTTGCTGGGCCCGGCGCTGCAATTCCTGATGGTGCTGGCCGGCCCGTTGTTCATGGGCGGCCTGCTGTGGGCGGTGCGCGAAGTGGACGAAGGCCGCGTTGCCCGGCCCGGGCACCTGTTGCACGGCCTGCAGGACGGCCGCGCGCCGCATTTGCTGGTCTCGCTGCTGCCGCAGTTGCTGGCCGGCCTGGTCCTGGGCGTGCTGCTGCTGGTGATGATCGGCCCGAGCGGGCTGCAGCAGCTGTCCGAGGTGATGGTCAAGATCAACGAGATCAGCCAGTCCGGCGCGCAACCGGACCCGGTGCAGATCGAGCAACTGGCCGCCAGCTTGCCGGCCGGCCGCATCCTGCTGTGGTTGCTGCTGATGGTGGCGACCTTCGCCGCGCTGACGCTGGCCCTGTTCGTGATGCCGCCGCAGGTGATGTTCGACCGCAGCACCGGCGGCCATGCGTTGCGCGAAAGCCTGCGGGCCAGCCTGCACAACCTGCCGGCGATGCTGGTGTTCTTCGTGCTGGCCTTCATCGCCATCTTCGCGATCTATTTCGCGGTGATGATCGTGGCGCTGATCGTCGGCCTGGTGGCCGGCCAGACCGTGGCGATGTGGCTGGCCCAGCTGCTGCTGATGGCCGTGCTGATGCCGGTCTTCGCCGGCTCGGTATACGCGGCCTGGAAGCAGATGTTCACCCACGAAGGCGCCGTCGCCCGCCCGCCGCCGCCCTCGCGCCCGGACGTGTTTGCTGCCTGATACCGCAGCAGCCGTAGGAGCGCGCTTGCGCGCGATGAAGCGCTACCGGTAAGGCCTCATCGCGCACAAGTGCGCTCCTACCAGAAGCCATTCTGGCGAGCGCGGAGGCTAGCTTCTCTCGACGCCGAAGATTCCCGCCAAAGCCCTTCGCGCCCGGGTGCGCTCCTACGAAGCCGCATCTGCCAGCGCTCTCTCGTCGCGCGTATGGCCGTTGCTTTGGGCGGCTATGGCACGCCCTAGAACCAGATCATGCCTTCACGTCTACTTTTGGATGAGCCGAGCCTGGTAGGAGCGCGCTTGCGCGCGATGCGGCTCTACCGGTAAGGCCTCGTCGCGCACGAGTGCGCTCCTGCAAGCAGCCGTCCTGCGGCGCGCTCTAGCTTGCCTTCGGCGCCACGGCACGTGAGGCGATGATGCCAAGTTCGTAGAGCAGGCACATCGGGATGGCGAGCATCAGCTGCGAGACCACGTCCGGGGGGGTGAGCACGGCGGCCAGGACGAAGATGCCGACGATGGCGTAGCCGCGGCCTTCGCTCAGTTGCTTGGGGCTGACCCAGCCCATCAACACCAGGATCACCAGCGCCACCGGCAACTCGAAACTCGCGCCGAAGGCGAAGAAGATCGCCAGCACGAAGTCCAGGTAGGAATTGGCGTCCGGCGTAATGGCGATGACGTCCGGCTTGAAGGTCGTCAGGAAGTGGAACACCGCCGGCAGCACCAGGAAGTACGCAAACGCACAGCCGATGTAGAACAGCGCCACCGCCGAGGCCAGCAACGGGAAGGCCAGCTTCTTTTCGCGCTGGTACAGGCCCGGCGCCACGAACGCCCAGGCCTGGTACAACAGCCACGGCACGCTGAAGAACACCGCCACGAAAAAGGTCAGCTTGAGCGGGGCGAAGAACGCGCCGGCCGGGTTCATCGCGATCATCGTCTGCCCCAGCGGCAGCTGCGAGATCAGCGGGGCGGCGAGCCACGAGTAAATGGTGCGCGAGAACGGCAGCAACGCGATCAGCACCACACCCAGACCGATCAGCGCGCGGACCAGCCGGCTGCGCAATTCGACCAGATGCTCGATCAGACTGCTTTCGGCCTGTGCGTCGTCGAACAGGCTCACGGCGTCTTCTCCTGGGGACTGGTGCTGCTGGCGGTCGCCGACGCGCTGGGAGCATGCGTCGTGACCGGGGTGGAGGTCAGGCTGCCGTGCGGTGCCGGCACCAAGGTCTGCTTGGGCGCTGGCGCCATCGGTTGTGCCTGGGCGACCACCGGCGCAGGCGCTGGAACAGGGGTGTGCGGCTGCGCGCTGCCCGGCTCCAGCACCACCGGTGCATCGGCCTGAAGCTCGAGCGGTGCGGCAAGCGGCGTGGCGCTGGTGCGGATGTCGATATCGCGGCCGACCTCATCGTGGAGTTCGCGTGCCTGGTCATGCAGGCCGCGGGCGCCGTCTTCGACCTGTTGCTGCGTATTGCGCAGCTGGCCTTCGGCTTCGCGCAGCGAGGCCTGCACATCCTGCAGGCTGCGCTTGAGCTCTTCGGCTTCGAGCTCGCGTTCGAGTTCCTGCTTGACCGAATCCCACTGCATGCGCGCGCGGCGCACCCACAACCCGGCAAATCGCGCGGCCTTGGGCAGGCGCTCGGGACCGAGCACCACCAGGGCAACCACCGCGATCAGCGCCAGCTCGCTAAACCCAATATCGAACACGGACGCTGTTCCGGATCAGCGCGCGTCGCGGTCGCGCTCGGCCTGCGCCTCGCGGGCCTGCTCGGCGCTACGCGAGTCGTCGCCGAGCTTGCCAGCCGGCTTGTCGTCGTCGTGCATGCCCTTCTTGAATTCCTTGACTGCGCTGCCGAGATCCTTGGCACCACTGGTGAGCCGCTTGGTGCCAAACACCAGCAGCACGATCACCAGCACGATCAGCCAGTGCCAAATGCTGAAACTGCCCATGATCCGCTCGCTCGCTTGAAGAATAGGAGACTCAGGATACCCCACCGCACCGCGCAGGGGGATGACAGCCGGTCAGCGGTTGCCGTCTAGTGATTCGGTGCGGATTTCACCATCGGAGACCGGCTGAAAGCCTTGCTGCTGTGGCGGCGTGGCCGAAGGCTGGATCGGCATGGTGCTGGCCTCGTTGCTCGGCGGCGGTGGCGTCGCCGGGGCCTGCGCGGGTGACTGGCTGACCGGGCGCGGCGCGGGCGGCGGCGTGTCGCCATCGCTGCTGCGGTTGGTGCGCGCGGTGTAGGTGACCTCTTCCAGACGGTCGCGGAAGGCGATCACGTCGGTGGACGGGCGCTCGTTGGTGCGGCCTTCGAAGATCATGCGCGGGGTGGCGCCGCCGCCGTAGGCGTTGAGGTCGGCGGCATCGTCGATCTGCAGCACCGCACCGTCCAGCGCCACGCCGGCAAACAGGCCGCGCGCGCGCGACCAGGACCAGATTTCGGCCTTGAGCTGGCCGTCGGTGGCGGCAGCGGCGTTGCGGCCCACCGGGCCTGCGGCCACGCCGGCATCGGCGCCCAGGGTGAACTTGCCGTTGACGATGTTGTCCAGGCTGCGGTCGTTGCGGAACACCAGCACCACATCGGAAGACTGCACGCCGGCCTGGAAGCCGATGCTGCCGCCGGTGAGCTTGACGAACACCGGTTGCGACCAGCTGCCGTCGGCGTTCTTCATCGACATCAGGCCGTGGCCGCGACGGCCGCCAATCACCAGGCCGGCCTTGAGCGTGTCGGGGATGACCACGATCGCGCGTGCCTCATCGAGCAGCTTGTCGGGGATGGCCTGCTCGGGGATGTTCATGATCTCGTTGAGCACCCGCACCGCATTACGCGCGCGCTGGTCCTCTTCCGGGCCCGCCACGGCATGGCCGGCGGCGAAGGTCAGCGACAACAACAGGGCCAGGCGCGACAAACGGGGCATGACAAGCTCCAAAGGGCAATCCGTCAAAGATAAATCAATGGCGCGACGTTAGTCGCGGGGCAATGAATCGGTGGTGAGCGCAACCGGGGCGCAGACGGGCCCGATCGCAGTGATCGGATCGGTGCATTCGGCAGGCTCGCCAAGCTCTGCCAGAATGGTCGCCATGAACACCACTTCCGACACCGCCCTGCTGGTGGTCAACCTCGGCACCCCCGAGTCGCCCACTGCCCCGGCCGTGCGCCGCTACCTGGCCGAGTTTCTCAGCGACCGCCGCGTGGTCGCCATCCCGCCGCTGTTCTGGAAGCCGCTGCTGTATGGCGTGATCCTGCCCATCCGCGGCCCCAAGTCGGCAGAAAAATACGCCAAGGTGTGGCTGCCGGACGGCTCGCCGCTGGCGGTGTACACGCGGCGTCTGACCGAAGGCCTGCAGCAGGTCATGCCCGACTGGCACGTCACCTGGGCCATGCGCTACGGCGCGCCGGCCCTGCGCAAGGCGCTGGACGGCCTGCGTGCGCGCGGCATCAAGCGCATCGTGGTGCTGCCGCTGTATCCGCAGTATTCGACCACCACCACCGCCTCGATCCAGGACGTGGTCGATGCCTGGCGCCCGAGCGCGCCAGAGATCGCGGTGGAGGTGATCCAGGACTATTGCGAAGACGCCGGCTGGGTGGCGGCGATCGCCGATTCCATCCGCACGCACTGGCAGGTGCATGGGCGCAGCGAGAAGCTGATGTTCTCCTTCCACGGCCTGCCGCAGCGTGTGGCCAACGCCGGCGACCCGTATCCGCAGCAGTGCGAACGCAGCGCGCAGGCGATCGTCACCGCGCTGGGCCTGGGCCCGGATGCGTGGCAGATGGGCTACCAGTCGCGCTTCGGTGCAGAACGCTGGTTGCAGCCGTATGCCGAACCCACGCTGTGGGCACTGGCCGAGGGCGGCGTGCGCAGCTTCGACCTGGTGTGCCCGGGCTTTGCCACCGACTGCCTGGAAACGCTGGAAGAAGTGGCGCTGGGCTTTGCCGAAACGCTGGCCGAACGCGGCGCCACGCTGAGCTACATCCCCTGCCTCAACGACAGCACCACGCATGCGCAGGCGTTGGCCGCAGTGGCCCGCCGCGCGTGAGGTTGCAGCCGTTTCACTGCGACCTGCCGATTGGCCGCATCACCGGGCTGCGCACTGCCGAGCGCGGGCCACGCCGGGTGCTGGCGCTGCATGGCTGGCTGGACAACGCAGCCAGCTTCCTGCCGCTGAGCGCACACCTGCCGGCCGATGCGCTGGATCTGGTGTTGCTCGACCTGCCCGGCCACGGCCATAGCGCGTGGCTGCCGGTGGGCGCCGAATACACGCTCAGCAGCGCCATCCACAATTTGCTGCTGGTAGCAGACGCGCTGGGCTGGGAACGCTTCACCGTGCTGGGCCACTCGCTCGGCGGCGGTGTGGCCAGCCTGATGGCCGCGGCCGCGCCAGAACGGGTCGAGGCCTTGATCGCGATCGAGGCGCTGGGCGCGCTGGCCGAGCCGGTGGAGAGCACCGCCAGCCGTCTGCGCGAGGCTGTCAGCTCCACGCGCACGCTGGCGCAGCGGCCGCTGCGGGTGTTCCCGTCGATGGAGATGCCGGTGCGCGCGCGCATGATGGCCAACCAGCTCACCGAGCCGGCGGCCCGCCTGCTGGTGGAGCGCGGCGTGCGCGTGGTGGAAGGGGGCTACAGCTGGTGCTCGGACCCGCGGCTCACCCTGCCCACCGCCATCCGCATGACCGAAGTGCAGATCGATGCGCTGTTGAGCAGTATTGTTTGCCCCACCCAGGCCATTTTCGCCACGCCGGCGCAGCCGTATTTCCCCGACGACCTGCGCGACCATCGCGTGGCGATGGTGGCCGATGCGCGCCTGCACCTGCTGCCCGGCACGCACCATGTGCACATGGAGGCACCCGAGGCGGTGGCGGCGGTGATCAATGCGTTCCTGGCCGGGCTGCCGACGCCGCGCGTGTAAGAACCTGTTCACGATCTTTCCTGAGCAGTGCAGACTATGCGGATGCGCCAAAAGACCTATCCGAGTGACATGAGCCGGGAGCAGTTCGAACACGTGCTGCCGATCCTGGAACAAGCGCGTAAGCGCACCAAGCCACGCCGTGTGGATGTGTATGAGGTGTGGTGCGCAGTGTTGTACGTACTGCGAACCGGTTGCCAATGGCGAGCGTTACCCAGCGACTTTCCGAAGTGGCGGACCGTGCACTCGTACTTTGCCAAGTGGAGCGAGTGCGACGATGAGGGAGTGAGCCTGCTGGAGCAGGCACTTAAAAAATCAGGTTGGCGTGGCCCGCGCCAGACAGGAGCGCAACGCCTGCACCAGGTTCTTGATCGTGGACGCGCAGAGCGTAAAGAACACGGACACAGCGGGGCAAAAGGGATATGACGCGGGCAAGAAGGTGTCGGGCATCAAGCGGCATATCGCTGTTGATACTCAGGGATTGCCCCATGCAATCGCGGTGACGACGGCGGAGGTGACCGACCGCAAAGGTGCGCTGCAGGCGTTGGAGCGCTGCCAGTCAAATTTGACGCATGTACAAAGCTTACTGTGCGACAGCGGTTACACCGGCGTACGGTTTGCCGACGGCGTGCGAGAGATTTTAGGCGAGCAGCTCACGGTGCAGATTGCCAAGCGCAGCGAACTGCACACCTTCAAGGTCATGCCCAAGCGATGGATCGTCGAGCGTAGTTTTGCTTGGCTGGAGAAGAACCGAAGGCTATGGAAGAACTGCGAGCGCAAACTCAACACCAGCCTGCAGTTCATCCATTTGGCCTTCTTGGCACTATTACTCAGAAGATCGTGAACAGGTTCTAAGAACACACGCTCCGCTGACAACGGCACTCGACAAACGCGTGCACTGAAAAACGCATCGTCTGTAGTCGTCTGCACGGCGGATCACTGCACATACCATCGAGGTCCCGCGCTGGAGACGCACCTACACGTTGTCACCGCGATCGAAGCGTTCCAGGCGTGGCACACGCCGTGGACATTCTTCGACAGCGTGTGCGCAGCACTGCAAGCGCAGGAACGTCCTCTTCTGCAGCAGGTCTGGGCCGCAGCCTGCGACCCGCCGCTATGGCGCGGCAACGCGCCGCTTGCTGTGATGATTGATGCCGTGCAGACCGCATTGGCGACCCGTTATCCGTGGCTGTCGTCGCGTGCGTGTGGGCAGCTGGCGCGCGCAGCGGCGTATGCGTGGCGGTAGCGCGATGCACGTGGCACGGCACGCACTGCCGTGAGGTCTGCGTTGTCCAGCCCGACCCTGCCCGTTCTTTCAGCACTGCCAAGCGTCGGCGAATCAAGACGGCTGGACAGATGGGAGATCGGTGCGGCGTCAGCGCACCACGCGTCCGTTCTCTGGCGCCAGTGACGTTGCGTTCGCCAAGAGTTGCCCACCACGCGCGCACCAAGCCTCGCACGCACGCTTACGCGCCGCCGATCACTCCGCCTGCAGCAACCGCCGCAATTGCGCCTTGAGCTGGCGGCCGTGTTCGTGGAAATAGCTGCGCTCGTCGCGCCAGGCGGGAAAGCGCTGTTCCACCTCGGCCCAGAACGCAGGCGAATGGTTGGCCTGCACCAGATGGCAGAGCTCGTGCACCAGCACGTATTCGAACGCCGAGGGGCGGCCGAGCACGAGCGCCAGGTCCAGCGCCAGCGAGCCGTCCGGTGCCAGCGAGCCCCACTGCGAGGACATCACCTTCAACCGCAGACGGGCAGGCGCGCGCGGTAATCCTGGCAGGTAGGTGGGCAGCCAGCGGCCGAGATCGGCGCGCGCCTGCGCTTCGTAGAATTCCTTCAAGGTGCGCCGCAGCCCGGCATCCCCCAGGCGCGCCGGGACGTGGAACCGGGCGCCGTCATCGGTGACGTCGATGCGGGCATAGCGGCCGTCGTGCCAGCTCAACGGCAGCAGCGCGCCGCGCAACGGCAGCAGGCCTGGCACGCCACGCTCCAGCGGCGGTAGCGCTTCCGCCTGCTGGTAGCGCGACAGCTGCGTGCTCAGCCAGTCCAGATGCGCGTGCAAAAACCGCTCGCCGGCCACCAGGCTTGCACGCAGCGGCAGGGTCAGCCGCGCGCCGCGTTCATCCACGCTGAGCTTGATGCGCCGCGCGCGTGGATCGCGCACGCGCAGCACGACGATCTCGCGCCCTTCCAGCTGCAGGCGCACGCAGTCGCGTTCGACAACCTGCGGTGCGGGTGCGATGAGGCGGCGGACAGGCTTGAACATGGCCACAGGATAGCGCTGCGATGTGTCAGCCGGTGAGACCGATCAGGCCTCGGCCTTGCTCAGCTTCAAGGCGTCTTCCAGCAACAGGAACAGGCGTCGCACTTCGGCGCTCATCAGCGCAAAGCGCGCGTCGAGTTCGGCACGTGCGCCGTCGCCTTCGCTGTGCTCGAGCTGGTCCAGTGCGCCATCGAGGAACTTGAGCTTGCGGATCACCAGATCGTCGCCGAGCACGAAGGACAGGTTGTCGTCCATCACCAGCGCCAGCTTGGTGACCTGCTTGCCGGCTTCCAGGTGCTTGTCGATCTCGTCGCCGCGCAATTCCTGGTGCTGGCACTTGACCACCGCACCGCCTTCGATCGGGTCCTTCATCTCGCACTCTTCGCCCAGGCTCAGGCCTTCGGGCAGCGGTTCGCCGGCGATCCAGCCGGTGAGGATCGCGCGCGGGGCGACTTCGGCATTCAACGGCAGCGCCGGGAAGCTGCCGAGTGCGCCGCGGATCTCGCTCATCACGTTCTCGCCGCTCTTGCGGCTGGAGGTGTTGACCGCGATGTAGCCGTGCTGCAGGTCCAGGATGGCGTCGGTGCGCGAGCTCTTGACGAAGGCACGCGGCAGCAGCTCATGAATCAGGTCGTCCTTCAGACGCTTGCGCGCCTTGCCACCGGGGCGGCGGCCTTCCTTCTCTTCGATCTCGGCCACCTTGCGCTCGAGCAGATCGTTCACCACCGCGCCGGGCAGGATCTTGTCCTCGCCGCCAATGGTGAGCCACAGGAAATCCTCAAGCCGGTGCGAGAGCACTTCGTGCTCGTCGCGGCCGAACGGGGAGATGAAGCCGCGCGAGGTCATTTCCAGCGGGCCAACCGGCTTGAGCTGCACCTGCGGCAGCAGCGTTTCGATTTCGGAAAAATCCAGGGTGGTCGGGAAGCGGAACAGCGTGAGATTGCGAAAGAACATGCGAAAGACCGAAGAGGAGGAAAGAAGGTGGCGCGGGAGTGAGGTGGTCGGTAACGGCGTCTGCGCTAGTCGCGCGCGTACTCGGCAGCGCTGCCGGCCAACCAGCCAGCGGCATCGGGCAGCGGTGCGTCGGCGCCGCCGCCCAATCCCAGAAAATCAAACAGTGTGCGGTCGGCCAGCTGCTCCGGACGCACATCGCCCAGCGCGCGGGCGATCTGGTCCACGCGACCGGGCTGCTCGCGGTCCCACTGCTGCAGCATGCGCCCGACCTGCTGACGCTGCAGGTTTTCCTGGCTGCCGCACAGGTTGCAGGGAATGATCGGGAACTGGCGGGCCTGCGCGTAGGCGGCGATGTCGGCCTCGCGCACATACGCCAGCGGACGGATCACCACATGCGCGCCGTCGTCGCTGCGCAGCTTGGGCGCCATCGCCGCGAGCCGGGCGTGGTGAAACAGGTTCATGAAAAAGGTCGCCACGATGTCGTCGCGGTGATGGCCCAGCGCAATCTTGGTCACGCCGTGAGATTGCGCGTAGGCATACAGCGCGCCACGGCGCAGCCGCGAGCACAGCGAACACATCGTCTTGCCCTGCGGAATCACCCGGCTGACCACCGAATAGGTGTCCTGCTCGATGATGTCGAACGGCACCTGCTGGGCGCGCAGGTAGGTGGGCAACACGTCGGCGGGAAAGTCCGGCTGCTTCTGGTCCAGGTTCACCGCCACCAGCGTGAACGGCACCGGGGCCTTGCGCTGCAGCTGCAGCAGCATGTCCAGCAAGGTGTAGCTGTCCTTGCCGCCGGACAGGCAGACCATGACCTTGTCACCGGGGGCGATCATGCCGAAATCGGCAATCGCCTGGCCCACCGCGTGGCGCAGCCGCTTGGCCAGGCGCAGCGGCTCGCGCTGCAGCCGCGGGGTGCGCGGCGCGGGATCGGCCAGGGGAAGCGGCAGCGGCAGGACAGCGGTCATAAGCCGGCCATTGTAGCTGGCCGGACCGCCGCTGCCTGAGCGCCGGCCCGCTGGCGCGGTGTGACCGCGCCGATGCCGGCGATGGCCGCCGCGCCTGCCTTGGCGGCGGCCGGCCGCTGGCGGCCCCGCCCCTGCGGCGATTGTGTGACAGCGCACGCGGCCACGCTGCGCATCTCGCAGCGCAGCAAGCCTTTCTGGCGCGGGCTGGGTAAAGTCGCCCGGACCGTTCGACGCAGGATCGGCATGACCCACTCGGCTTCGCTCCATGGCGCGGCTTTTTTCAGTCGCAGTTTTGGTAGCGCTAACATTGCGCAATCCCCGAGCGTGCGCTGCATGCAACCCTGCTCCGCGCGCAGCACCGTCACGGCGTTGCGCGCAGCCCCATTGCCCTCTCCCTCTGCAGGAGCTTGACCCCATGAGCAACACCGTTTTCATCGGCGCGAAAGAATATTTCCCCGGCATCGGCAAGATCGGCTTCGAAGGCCGCGATTCGGACAACCCGCTTGCGTTCAAGGTGTACGACGCCAACAAGCAGGTCGCCGGCAAGACCATGGCCGAGCACCTGCGCTTTGCAGTGGCTTACTGGCACAGCTTCTGCGGCAATGGCGCCGATCCGTTCGGCCCGGGCACGCGTGCGTATCCGTGGGATGTGGGCAACACCGCGCTGGCACGTGCCGAGGCCAAGTCCGATGCCGCGTTCGAATTCTTCACCAAGCTCGGCGTGCCGTACTACTGCTTCCACGACATCGATCTGGCGCCGGATGCGGACGACATCGGCGAGTACGAAACAACCTCAAGCACATGGTGGGCATTGCCAAGCAGCGCCAGGCCGACACCGGCGTCAAGCTGCTGTGGGGCACCGCCAATCTGTTCTCGCACCCGCGCTACATGAATGGTGCGTCCACCAATCCGGACTTCAACGTCGTGGCGCGCGCCGCGGTGCAGGTCAAGGCCGCGATCGATGCCACGGTGGAGTTGGGCGGCGAGAACTACGTATTCTGGGGCGGTCGCGAAGGCTACGCCTGCCTGCACAACACGCAAATGAAGCGCGAGCAGGACAACATGGCGCGCTTCCTCACCCTGGCGCGCGACTACGGCCGTGCAATTGGCTTTACCGGCAACTTCCTGATCGAGCCCAAGCCAATGGAGCCCATGAAGCACCAGTACGATTTCGACAGCGCCACGGTGATCGGCTTCCTGCGCCAGCACGGCCTGGACCAGGATTTCAAGCTGAATATCGAAGCCAACCACGCCACGCTGTCCGGCCACAGCTTCGAGCACGACCTGCAGGTGGCCAGCGATGCCGGCCTGCTCGGCAGCATCGATGCCAACCGCGGCAACCCGCAGAACGGCTGGGATACCGACCAGTTCCCGACCGACCTGTACGACACCGTCGGCGCGATGCTGGTAGTGCTGCGGCAGGGCGGGCTGGCACCGGGCGGGCTGAACTTCGATGCCAAGGTGCGGCGTGAATCGTCCGACCCGCAGGACCTGTTCCTGGCACACATCGGCGGCATGGATGCGTTCGCACGCGGGCTGGAAGTGGCCAATGCGCTGTTGACCTCCTCACCGCTGGAAACCTGGCGCGCGCAGCGTTACGCCAGCTTCGACAGCGGCGCGGGCGCAGACTTTGCCAACGGCACCAGCACGCTGGCGGATCTGGCCAAGTACGCCGCCGGCAAGGGCGAGCCGACGCAAGTCAGCGGCCGCCAGGAAGCCTACGAGAACCTGATCAATCAGTATCTGACGCGTTGATGCCTCGCTGCTGCTCGCCCAGTGCATCGGGCGAGCGCGCAATGCCGTGACGCTGGCGACAGCGTTTACGGCCCGGCGGAGGGCTGCTCTGCCGCGTCGGCTGCCGGTGCAGCCACCGAATCCCGCTTGACCAGCAGGTGTGCGACCACATGATCGACCATCGTCCGCGCGGGCCGCTCCTTGGCGCGAATCGTCTTCAACAAGATGTCCAATGCGGCATCGGCCATGGCGGCGATCGGCTGCTGCACGGTGGTGAGTTCCGGCCACACCGCGGTGGCGGCAGAGGTATCGTCGAAGCCGACCACCGACAGATCACGCGGCACATCCAGCCCACGCCGGTGCGCGACCGAAATGGCAGCGGCGGCCATGTCGTCGTTGCTGGCAAAGATCGCGCTGGGGCGCCGCTTGCGTGCGAGCAATTTTTCGGCCGCAAGCAGACCCGAGCGGTAGGTGTAGTCGCCGGTTTGCACCAGGTGACGATCCAGACGCAGGCCGGCATCGGACAGCGCAGCCTGGAATCCCTCAAAACGCCGCGTGCTGGCCGACAGGTTCGGGTGGCCGGCGATATAGCCGATGCGCGTGTGGCCCTGCGCGATCAGATGCTCGGTGATTTCCTTGGCGGCGGCGAATTCGTCGATGCGCACGCAGGCCACATCCGGGCTGAAATGGTTGGAGGCGATCGCCACCACCGGCACCTTGGCACGCACCAGTTCCAGCACCGCCGCCTTGGATTCGCACAGCGGCGGCGGCAGGATCACACCGGCCACGCCCTTGGCGAGCTTGCGTGCGGCCTTGCGCTCGGCATCGGCGTCCAGATCGTCCCAGCAGTCGATGACCAGCTGGATCGAGGTGCGCGAGGCCACACGCAGCACGCCGAGCAGCAATTCGCGCAGATACGCACCGCTGGGGTCGCTGTAGATCAATGCGATGCGCGTGCTCTGCGCGGCGGCCAACGCGCTGGCAGCGAGGTTCGGGGTGTAACCCAGTTTGTCGACTGCGCGCATGACGCGCGCGCGCGTGGCATCACGCACATTGCCGTTGCTGTTGACCACGCGCGATACCGTCATCGGCGAGACCTTGGCCAGCGCTGCCACCTCGTTGATGGTGATCGCACGGCTGGTGCGGCGGACCGATTTCCTGACCTTCTCCAAGCGTGGCCTCTTCAAATGGCTGACGAACATGCGGTATGCAAGCGCACCGCGGCGCTGGTGCAGCGGCGAGCAACGCGCCGAGCTGTGCGTCGCATGGTACCGGGAAGCAGGCAGAGCGGCGACAGGCACGCACATCACGATCAGGCAACCGGATGCAAGGTATGAGCGCACGCATGACCAGGAAATTTGTGCGGCGCACGCAGGCCGCCTGCGCGCATTGGCTGCTGCTGGCGTTGCTGGTGTGCAGCGCGGTGTTGCCAGCGATGACCGCACATGCCGAAGACGGCTACGATTTATGGTTGCGCTACCATTTATTGCGCGATGCGGCACAGAAGCAAGGCAGCGCGCGCGAATTGGTCGTGCTGGGCGCAACGCCCACGCTGCAGGCGGCCAGTGACGAGTTGCAGCGCGGCCTGCACGGTCTGCTCGGTGTGGCGCCAGCGCTGACGCAAGCGGCCACGCGCGATGGCGCGATCGTGCTGGGGACCGCGCAGACACCGCAGATTGCCGCGTTGGGCCTGGCAACCCAGGCGCTGGGGCGCGAGGGCTACCTGATCCGCAGCACGCGCGTGGATGGCCATCAGGCGACCGTGATTGTTGGCGGCAGCGATGTGGGCGTGTTGTACGGCGCGTTCCATCTGCTGAGGCTGGTGCAGACCGGGCAGTCGCTGAGCGCGCTGGATATCCGGCAGACGCCACGGCTGCAGCTGCGCCTGCTCAATCACTGGGACAACCTGGATGGCGTGGTGGAGCGCGGCTATGCCGGCGCCTCCTTGTGGAACTGGCAGACCCTGCCCGGCTACCTGGACCCGCGCTACACCGACTATGCACGCGCCAACGCCTCGCTCGGCATCAACGGCACGGTGCTCAACAACGTCAACGCCAAAGCGTGGAGCCTGACGCCGCAGTATCTGGACAAGGCCGCGGCGCTGGCCACGGTGTTTCGCCCCTATGGCATCCGCGTGTTTCTCAGCGCGCGCTTCAGTGCACCGATCGAGATTGGCGGTTTGAAGACCGCCGACCCACTGGACCCGCAGGTGCAGCGTTGGTGGCGTGAAACGGCCGATGCGATCTATGCGCGCATCCCTGATTTTGGCGGGTTCTTGGTCAAGGCCAATTCCGAAGGCCAGCCGGGCCCGCAGGATTACGGCCGCAGCCACGCCGACGGTGCCAACCTGCTTGCCGATGCACTGGCGCCGCACGGCGGCGTGGTGATGTGGCGTGCGTTCGTCTATTCGCATGAGCAGCCGGACGACCGCGCCAAGCAGGCGTATAGCGAATTCCTGCCGCTGGATGGCGCGTTCCGCGACAACGTGATCGTGCAGGTGAAGAACGGTGCGATCGATTTCCAGCCGCGCGAGCCGTTCCACCCGTTGTTCGGTGCAATGCGCAAGACGCCGCTGATGCCGGAGTTCCAGATCACCAAGGAATATCTAGGCTTCTCTACGCATGTGGCCTACCTCGGCAGCCTGTTCTCCGAAACGCTGCAGGCCGATACCTATGCGCGTGGCAAGGGCTCGACCGTGGCAAAGACGGTCGATGGCAGCCTGTTCAAGGCCACCACGCGCTCGCCGCTGACCGGGATTGCCGGGGTGGCCAACATCGGAGCAGATCGCAACTGGAGCGGCTCGATCTTCGACCAGGCCAACTGGTATGCGTTCGGAAGGCTGGCCTGGGATCCGGATCTGCGCCCGGAAGCGATCGCGCAGGAATGGGTGCGCATGAGCTTTTCCAACGACAGCGCGGTGGTCACGCCGGTGGTGGACCTGTTGCTGCGCTCGCGCGAGGCGGTGGTGAATTACATGACTCCGCTCGGCCTGCATCATCTGATGGGGCGTGGCCATCATTACGGTCCGGCGCCGTGGGATGCCGGCAGCGAGCGCCCGGACTGGGACCCGGTGTATTACCACCGTGCTGATCACAACGGGATTGGATTTGATCGCAGTGCCAGTGGCAGCAATGCGGCTGCGCAATATGCCGCGCCGGTGGCGCGCGTGTTCGGCAACGTGCAACGCGTGCCCGAGCGTTACCTGCTGTGGTTCCACCACGCGCCATGGGACCACCGCATGGCCTCGGGGCGGCCGCTGTGGGACGAGCTGGTGTGGCATTACGACCACGGTGTGGATGAAGTGCAGCAGATGCGTGCAACGTGGCAGCAGCTGCACGGCCGCATCGATGCGCAGCGTTACCAGCAGATCGCAGCGTTTTTGGCGATCCAGCAGGACGAGGCGCAGTGGTGGCGCGATGCCAGCATTGCGTATTTCCAGCAGGTGTCCGGCCGTGCGTTGCCGGCTGGCACGGCGCCACCGGCGCATCCGCTGGCGTACTACCAGGCGCTGAAGTTTCCATACGCACCGGGGAACCCGAAATGAGTGCACGGACACGGGTGGCATTGATCGCGGCGCTGGGCGTGTTGCTCGCACCTTCCCATGCAGCGGCAGCCGACGCGCCATTGCTGCATGCGTTATTCCAGCCGCACATGGTGCTGCAACGTGATGCGCCGATCCGCCTGTGGGGCGATGCGCCGGCTGGCGAACAGGTGACGCTGCGCCTGGGCGAGCAGCAGGTGCAGGTACGTGCCGACCGCCAGGGACATTGGCAGGCACGCCTGCCGGCGCGCGCCGCCGGTGGCCCATACACGCTGAGTGCGCGCAGTGCAGGCGGCGTGACCCAGCAACTGGACGATGTGCTGGTGGGCGATGTCTGGCTGTGCTCGGGCCAATCCAACATGGAGCTGCAGGTGCATCGCACGCTGGATTCCCGCAGCGAAATCGCCGACGCCGATCACCCCACCATCCGCATGTTCAAGGTGCCGGCGCAGTCCAGCCCGACCCCGCAACGCAGCTTCGCTGGCGCTGCCGTCTGGCAACCCACCACGCCTGAAACGGTGAAGGATTTCTCGGCAGCTTGCTATTACTTCGCACGCGAACTGCAGAAGACCGTGGCGGTGCCGATGGGCTTGATCAATGCTTCGTGGGGCGGCTCGCAACTGCAGGCGTGGATCGGTGACGCCGCACTGCGCGCGGCCGGCGATGATGGCCCCGCGCTGGACGTGCTGGCGCGTTACGCCACCAGCCCGACCGATGCCGCGCCACGCTGGGGCAGGTTGTGGGAAACCTGGTGGCGTACGCATGGCGACGGCGCGCCGTGGCAGCCGGATGCGCCGGGCGCATGGCAACCCGCGCCGGCCACGCTCGGTGCCTGGGACGAGTGGGGCGTGCCGCAGCTGGTCGGTTTCAACGGCATGGTCTGGTACCGCAGCACTGTTGAGCTGACCGCGGCGCAGGCCGCGCAGGACGCTACGCTGCTCCTCGGGCCGGTGGACGAGCTGGACCAGACCTGGGTCAACGGCCATGCGGTGGGCAGCAGCTACGGCGCCGACCAGCCGCGCCGCTACAGCGTGCCACGCGGGCAGCTGCAGGCCGGGCGCAACAGCATTGTGCTCAACGTGCTCAACACCTACCGCCGTGGTGGGTTACTGGGCGATGCGTCCTCGCGTGCGCTGCAGTTTGCCGACGGCAGCCGCGTGCCGCTGGACCGCCCCTGGCAGTACCAACGCGTGCCGGCCGCAGTGGGCATGCCGCCCCGCGCGCCCTGGTCGTCGGCGGCCGGGCTGACCACCTTGTACAACGGCATGATCGCCCCGCTCGGCCAGCTGGGCCTGCGCGGCGTGCTCTGGTACCAGGGCGAATCCAATGCCGGCGATGCGGCGCACTACCCGGCCTTGCTCGACGCCTGGCGGCGCGACTGGCGGCAGCGCTTCGGCGCGCAGTTGCCGCTGCTGGTGGTGCAGCTGGCCAACTACGGCATGCCGCCTACCGAACCGGTGGAAAGCGGCTGGGCACAGCTCCGCGAAGCGCAGCGCCGCTTCGTGGCCGGCGATGCGCATGCCGGGCTGGCGGTGGCCATCGATATCGGCGACCGCTACGACATTCATCCGGCCAACAAGCAAGAACTTGGGCGGCGCCTGGCACGTGCGGCGCGCAAGGTGGTGTATGGCGAGGCGATTGCCGCTTCCGGCCCGGTACCGCGCGATGTGCAACGCGATGGCGAGGCACTGCGCGTGCGCTTCGATGCCGTGGACACCGCCTTGCAAAGCTACAGCGCCAGCGCGCCGATCGGCTTCGAGGTCTGCGGCGCGGCCAGCGGCAGTTGCCGCTATGCGCCGGCCAGCGTGCACGGTGACACCGTGACGCTGCGCGTGCCGGCCGACCTGCAGGCCACGCGCGTGCGCTACTGCTGGGCCGACAGCCCGGTGTGCACCTTGTACGACCGCAGCGGCCTGCCTGCAGGCCCGTTCGAACTTCCCATCACTGCCGCCACTTCCCGATGAGCGAGACCCCGATGTCACAGACCGTCGACTCCCCCTCCCCGCTGCAAGGCTCCGCCCGCGATCGCGAGATCGTCGAGGCGCGCGTCATCGTCACCTGCCCGGGGCGCAACTTCGTCACCTTGAAGATCCGCACCCGCTCGGGCATCACCGGGCTGGGCGATGCCACGCTCAACGGCCGCGAACTGGCGGTGGCGGCGTACCTGCAGGAACACCTGGTGCCGAACCTGATTGGCCGCGATGCCGGGCGTATTGAAGACATCTGGCAGTTCTTCTACCGTGGTGCGTACTGGCGGCGCGGGCCGGTGACAATGAGCGCGATTGCCGCGGTGGACGTGGCGTTGTGGGACATCCTGGGCAAGATGGCCGGCCTGCCGCTGTATCAGTTGCTGGGCGGGCGCTCGCGCGAAGGCGCGCTGGTCTACGGCCACGCCAACGGCCGCGACATCGCCGAAACCAGCGACGAGGTGGGCCGCTTCCGCGAGATGGGCTTTATCGCCATCCGCGCGCAATGCGGCGTGCCCGGCATCAAGAAGACCTACGGCATCTCCAGCGGCGGCAAGCCGTACGAGCCGGCCGAAAGCGAACTGCCCACCGAAACCGTGTGGTCCACGCCACGCTACCTGGGGGTGGTGCCGAAGTTGTTCGAGCAGCTGCGCGCCGACCACGGCGATGAGATCGAATTGCTGCACGATGCGCATCACCGCCTCACACCGATCGAAGCTGCGCGCCTGGGTCGCGACCTGGAGCCGTACCGCCTGTTCTGGCTGGAGGACGCCACCCCGGCGGAAAACCAGCGCGCGTTCGAAGTGATTCGCCAGCACACGGTAACGCCGCTGGCGGTGGGCGAGGTGTTCAATTCGCTCTGGGACTGCAAGCACCTGATCGAGCAACAGCTGATCGACTACATCCGCACCACCATTGTCCATGCCGGCGGCATCACGCATGTGCGCAGGCTGGCCGATTTTGCCGCGCTGCATCAGGTGCGCACCGGCTTCCACGGCGCCACCGATCTGTCGCCGGTGTGCATGGGCGCGGCCCTGCACTTCGACACCTGGGTGCCCAATTTCGGTATCCAGGAATACATGTTCCATTCCGACGAGGCCAATGCGGTGTTCCCGCACGACTACGTGTTCCGCGACGGGCGCCTGCATTGCGGGGAAACGCCCGGGCATGGCGTGGACATCGATGAAACCCTGGCCGCGAAGTACCCCTACGTGCCCAAGCAGTTGCCGATCGCGCGTCTGGAAGACGGCGCGATGTGGGACTGGTGAGGCGCATGCGTGCCTTACTGCTGGCTGTAAGCGTGGCGTTGGTCGCGCCGCTGGCGGCGTATGCGCAGCCAGCGGCGCCGAAGCAGGCCGTGGCGTTCGACTGGTTCGAGTACCGCGGCGATGACCCGGTGTTCGCAACGCCACTGCCCGCCGGGCATTATCGCAATCCGATCCTGGCCGGGTTCTATCCCGACCCCAGCATCACGCGCGTGGGCGAGCGCTATTACCTGGTCAATTCCACCTTTGCGTATTTCCCGGCGATTCCGGTGTTCGAGAGCACGGACCTGGTGCATTGGACGCAGGTCGGCAATGTGGTCGAGCGGCGTGAGCAGCTCGATTACGATGGCCTGGGCGTGTCGCGCGGCATGTTCGCCGCCAGCATCCGCCACCATGCCGGGCGGTTCTATGTGGTGGGCACCGCGGTGGACAGCGGCGGCAATTTCATTGCCAGCGCGACCAGTGCGGCCGGGCCGTGGTCCAGGCTCAGCTGGCTACCCGGCGTGGACGGTATCGACCCGTCGTTGTTCTTCGATACCGATGGCAGCGCGTACCTGCTCAACAACGGCCCGCCTGAAGGCACTTCGTTGTACGAAGGCCATCGCGCCATCTGGATGCAACGGTTTGATCTGGCCACCCACCAGCCGGTGGGCCTACGCAAGGTGCTGCTCAACGGCGGCGTGGACCTGGCCAGCAAGCCGATCTGGATCGAAGGCCCGCACCTCTACCAACGCGATGGCTGGTACTACCTGTCGTGCGCCGAAGGCGGCACCGGGCCGCAGCATTCACAAGTGGTGCTGCGTAGTCGCAACGTGTGGGGCCCGTACGCGCCCGCGCCGCACAACCCCATCCTCACCCAGCGCGACCTGCCTGCCGGGCGCGCGCAGCCGATCAGCAATGCCGGCCATGTCGACCTGGTGGACACGCCCGACGGACAGTGGTGGGCGGTGTTCCTGGCCAGCCGGCCCTACGCGCACGACCGCTACAACACCGGGCGCGAAACCTTCCTGCTGCCGGTGCAGTGGCGCGATGGCTGGCCGTCGATCCTGCCGCCGGGCGCACCGATTCCCTACGTGGCCAAGGCACCGCACGGCACGCCGGCGCGCATCGACCAAACGCCGCTGTCCGGCAACTTCACCTGGCGCGACGGGTTCGACGCCCCCACGCCGCAGCGCGAATGGCTGTCGTTGCGCGTGCCCAAGCGTGACTGGGCCGACCTGCGTGCACGCCCGGGCTGGCTCACCCTGCACGCCACACCGCAAGGACTGGCCAGCACCGGCAACCCGGCGTTTCTGGGGCGGCGCCAGCAGCACACGCACTTCACCGCCAGCACCGCGCTGGAGTTGCCAGCCCACGCGGGCATCAGCGCCGGCCTGGCCGCGGTGCAGAATTCCAACGCGTGGTACGCGCTGGGCGTACGCCGTGATGGCGATGGCGCGGAGGTCTTCGTGGACAAGCGCGACGGCACGCGCACCACCACCCTGGCACGTACGCGCATCCCGGTCACCACCGCCCCATTGCGGCTGCAGATCAGCGGCGATGGCGGGCGCTACAGCTTTGCCTTTGATGCAACCGGGCACGGCTGGCAATGGCTGCAGCGTCACGACGACGCCAGCATGCTGAGCACTGCACAGGCCGGCGGCTTTGTCGGCAGCACGATCGGACCCTTCGCCCAGCTGGACCCAGACCGCACCAAGGAGGATTGAGCATGCATTCCCATCCTGCCCCGCATGCCCGCGTGCCGCACCGTGCCCTGGCGCGGGGCCTGTTGCTGGCGCTCGGCGTGGCCGCCGGCAGCACGCACGCCGCAACGCCACCGCCGCCATATCTGGACCCCACGCAACCGCTGCAGGCGCGCGCCGCCGATCTGGTATCGCGCATGACGCTGGAGGAAAAGGCCGCGCAGATGCAGAACGCCGCGCCCGCCATCCCGCGCCTGCAGGTGCCCGAATACGATTGGTGGAACGAAGCCCTGCACGGCGTGGCCCGCGCCGGCGGTGCCACGGTGTTTCCGCAGGCGATCGGCCTGGCGGCCACGTTCGATACCCCGTTGATGGCCGAGGTGGCCACCGCCATCAGTGACGAAGCGCGCGCAAAGCACCATGCCTTCCTGGCGGGCGGCGAGCACAAGCGTTACCAGGGGCTCACGTTCTGGTCGCCCAACATCAACATCTTCCGTGACCCGCGCTGGGGCCGTGGCCAGGAAACCTATGGCGAGGATCCGTTCCTCACCGCGCGCATGGGCGTCACCTTCGTGCAGGGCCTGCAGGCGCAGCAGGGGCCGTATCGCAAGCTCGATGCCACCGCCAAGCATTACGCGGTGCACAGTGGCCCGGAGGCGGATCGTCATCATTTCGACGTGCATCCCAGCGAGCGCGATCTCTACGAGACCTATCTGCCCGCCTTTCAGGCGCTGGTGCAGGAAGGCCACGTCGCCGCGGTGATGGGTGCCTACAACCGCGTCAACGGCGAGTCCGCATCGGCCAGCACGCGGCTGGAAGGCATCCTGCGCCGTGATTGGGGTTTCGATGGCTACATCGTCAGCGACTGCGCGGCCATCCGCGACATCTGGCAGAACCACAAGATCGTGCCCACGCCCGAAGCCGCCGCCGCACTCGGCGTCAAGCATGGCACCGACCTGGATTGCGGCGACACCTATGCCGCGTTGCCTGCCGCCGTGCGTGCCGGCCTGATCGATGAAGCCACCATCGATCGGTCGCTGACACGGCTGATGGCCGCGCGCCTGCGGCTGGGCATGTTCGACCCGCCGGCCAAGGTGCCGTGGGCGCAGACCCCGGCATCGGCCAATCAATCGCCGCAGCACGATGCACTGGCCCGGCGCACCGCACGCGAATCGCTGGTACTGCTGAAAAACGACGGCCTGCTGCCGCTCAAGCCCACGCTCAAGCGCATTGCCGTGGTCGGCCCCACCGCCGATGACCCGATGTCGCTGCTGGGCAACTACTACGGCACACCGGCCGCGCCGGTCACCATCCTGCAAGGCATCCGCGACGCCGCCCCGCAGGCCGAGGTGGTGTATGCACGCGGCAGCGACCTGGTGGAAGGCCGCGAAGACCCCAACGCGGCCGCACCGATCGACGCGCGCTACCTGCGCCCGGCCGCCGGTGCCAGCCAGAACGGCCTTACCGGTGACTACTTCCGTGGCCGTGCACTGGCAGGCCAGCCGGTGCTCACCCGCATCGACCCGCGCATCGCCTTCCGTTGGGACCGCAATGCGCCCACCGACGATGCGGTCGGCCGCGGCGAACTGCAGCCCGGCCAGGCGCTCGGCAAGGACGACTTCAGCGTGCGCTGGCACGGCCAGTTGCTGCCGCCGGTGTCGGGAAACTACGAGCTGCAGATCGCCGCCGACGACGGCGTGCGCCTGTATCTGGATGGCAAGCCGCTCATCGACCAGTGGAGCGATGCGCCGCGCATGCGTGGCGGCACGGCCACCGTGGCGCTGCAAGCCGGCAAGGCCTACGACCTGCGCGTGGAGTATTACGAAGCCACCCGCGATGCCGGCGTACGCCTGGCGTGGCGCATGCCCGGCGCCAAACCGCCGTTGCAGGAAGCCGTGGATGCCGCGCGCAATGCCGATGTGGTGGTGTTTGTCGGCGGCCTCACCGGCGATGTCGAAGGCGAGGAAATGGACGTCAATTACCCCGGTTTTGCCGGCGGCGACCGCACCGACACGCGCCTGCCCAAACCCCAACGCGAGCTGTTGCAGGCACTGCAGGCCACCGGCACGCCAGTGGTCGCGGTGCTCACCACTGGCTCCGCATTGGCCATCGACTGGGCGCAGCAACACGTGCCCGCCATCCTGCTGGCCTGGTACCCCGGCCAACGTGGCGGCACCGCAGTGGGCGATGTGCTGTTCGGCCAAGCCAGCCCAGGCGGGCGCCTGCCGATCACCTTCTACAAGGAAGACGAACGCCTGCCGGCCTTCGACGATTACGCCATGCGCGGGCGCACCTACCGCTACTTCGACGGCAAGCCGCTGTACCCGTTCGGCCATGGCCTGGCCTACACGCAGTTTGCGTATTCGAACCTGCGGCTTGACCGCACCACCGTTGCCGCCGATGGCACGCTGCGCGCCACCGTGTCGGTGAAGAACACCGGCCAGCGTGCCGGCGATGAAGTGGTGCAGCTGTATCTGCACCCGCTCAACCCGCAGCGCGAACGCGCACGCAAGGAGTTGCGCGGCTTCCAGCGCATCACCCTGCAACCAGGCGAACACCGCGAGGTGAGCTTCACCATCACCCCGCGCGAGGCGCTGCGTATTTACGACGAGCAGCGCAAAGCGTACGCCGTGAACCCAGGCGCCTACGAGCTGCAGATCGGCGCCTCCAGCGCAGACATCCGCAGCAAACAACGCTTCACCGTCACCGCAAACTGATCCCACCGCACGCCGCGGAATCAACGCCCCTCTCCCGTCGGGAGAGGGGTTGGGGTGAGGGTACGGCCACCAAGCGAACTTGCATCACCCCACGATTTCAAACAAACACCCATGCCAATTCCAACGCTCTCCATCGCAACACTCGCCCACCTACCTGCCACCGTCCTCACTCCCACCTACACTCCCAAACACACCACCATCGGCATCGTCCACCTAGGCGCTGGCGCCTTCCATCGCGCGCACCAGGCCGTCTACATCGATGACCTGCTCGCCGACGACCCCGCCTGGGCCATCTGCGCGGTGTCGCTGCACAACCCGCAGGTGCGCGATGCGCTGCGCCCGCAGGACGGCCTGTACACGCTTGCACTGCTCGATGCACAGCCACAGCTGCGCGTGATCGGTGCCATCGCCGAAGTGCTCTGCGCCAGCGATGAGCAACCTGCCGTGCTCGCCCGCCTCGCCGATCCGGCAGTGCGCCTGGTCACTCTCACCGTCACCGAAAAAGGCTATTGCCTGGCAGGCGATGCGTTGGACCTCAGCCACCCCGATATCGTGCATGACCTTGCGCATCCGCAGACACCGCGCAGCGCGATCGGCTACCTGGTCGCCGGCCTGTATGCACGCAGGCAGCACGGCCGCGCACCGTTCACCGTGCTCAGCTGCGACAACCTGGCCGACAACGGCAGCCTGCTGCGCCGCGCCACCGTGCTGCTTGCGCAGCAACGCGATCCCGCGCTCGCCGCCTGGATCGAACAGCACGTCAGCTTTCCGCGCTCGATGGTGGACAGCATCACCCCTGCCACCGACGAGGCGCTACGCGCGCAAGTGCACGCACAGACCGGCCTGCACGACGCCTGGCCGATCCAGCGGGAGCGCTACACCCAGTGGGTGATCGAAGACCGGTTCTGCAACGGCCGCCCGGCGTTCGAACGCGCAGGCGTCACGCTCAGCGACGATATCGCCGGCTACGCGCGCGCCAAGCTGCGCCTGCTCAACGGCCCGCACTCGGCGCTCGCCTACCTCGGCAGCCTGCTGCAGCTGGAGACCGTGGCCGATGCCATGCAGCACACGCCGCTGGCCAGCTTCGTCGCAACGCTGATGCGCGAGGACATCGCTCCCAGCCTGGCGCCGATGCCCGGCTTCGACCCGCACCGCTACAGCGAGGCCATCCTGGCCCGCTTCCGCAACCCCGCCATCCGCCACCTGCTGGCCCAGATCGCCTGGGACGGCTCGCAGAAGATTCCGGTGCGCCTGCTCGGCACCATTGCCGACGCACTCACCGCCGGCCGCCGCATCGATCGCCTCTGCTTGCCGGTCGCAGCCTGGCTGCACTTTGTGCGCAGGCAAGCACACGCGGGTGTTGCGTTGGTTGATCCGCTGGGCGAACAGCTAAGTGCGATCGGCCGTATCGCAACCGGCGACGCACACCGGGATATCGCTGCATTTCTCACAGTTGACGCAGCGTTTGCGCCGCTGTCTGCTGACGAGCGTTTTGTAGAAGCGCTACAGCAGGCGTATGCCCTCTTCCAAACTGCGCGGCCGGCAGATGTACAACAGCTTCTGGCAACTGCATAGATCAAGCGCTTACCTCGGTCACACCCAAATGTATTGCAGGACAACGTTAGTCCTGACACATCCGGCCTCATGCAAACAATTCGCTCTCCCCCGACGAGTCCTAGCGAACTGATCCATGCGTCAACCACAAAACTTGTGCCTATTGCGTTCTCGTCGCTTTGCTGTGGTAAAAATTACACAACAGGGGAAGGGAGCGGGTTAGATGGATTTTATTGATCAGTTGCGTGTGCTTGCGACACGCATCAGTACGACACGCGCGTTAATTCAGACAGAAGAGGCCACCAAGAATGCAATGGTGATGCCCCTCATCCAAATTCTTGGATACAATGTTTTCGATCCACTCGAAGTCACGCCGGAAATCGTTGCCGATGTCGGCACGAAGAAAGGCGAGAAAGTCGACTATGCGATTCTTCGCGATGGCAAACCCATCATTCTTTTCGAGTGTAAGAAAGCGGGTGCCGAGCTAAGCATCAATCATGCAGGCCAGCTATTTCGCTACTTCCACGTCACTGCGGCACGCTTTGGTGTTTTGACGAACGGCTTGGTCTACAGGTTTTTCACTGACCTAGAACAGCCGAACAAGATGGATGAAAAGCCGTTCTTCGAATTCAACGTCCTTGATTTCAAAGAACGCGATGTCGAAGAACTCAAAAAGTTTGCCAAGTCGGCGTTTGACCTAGACACGATCCTGACGACCGCGAATGAATTGAAGTACACACGCGCTATCCAGACACGTCTGGCAGAATGGATGCATCAGCCTACCGAAGAATTCGTCAAGCTGGTCTCGGCTGATCTGGTCGGAACAAGACGCTTTACGCCGGCAATCCGCGATCAATTCACAGCGATCACGCGCCGCGCGTTCGATCAGCTGGTCAGTGAGCGAATCAATGAACGGCTTAAAGGTGCCATGGCACCTGAAACTGCCTTGATCGGTGATCACATCTCGCATGTCCCCGCAGATCAGCCTACGGCGGCAGCCTCACTTGCTCCTGATCCACTGATCGTCACAACGCCGGAAGAGGTCGAAGGCTTTCACGTTGTCAGAGCGATCGTACGCGAAGCCATTCCTGGAAGACGCGTCTTTATGAGGGATGCTCAAAGCTATTGCGCCATCCTCCTGGACGACAACAATCGGAAGCCGATCTGCAGACTTCGGTTCAACAACCCTCAAAAGCTCCGGCTTGGGCTTTTCAATGCAGCCAAGGAAGAGGAGCAGATCGATCTCGGTTCGATTGACGATATTTATAATTTCGCAGAAAAGATTCGCGCCACTGTCGCAGCGTATTTGCCACAGGAAGACTGTGCTTAGTCGGCCTCAGCACTCCATGCGCCGGGCGTTATAATCTCCCGGTGCGTCACGGCTCGAGCTGTTGACCGATCCGCAGCAAGTTGCCGCTCTCATCCACAATCGCAAATTCGCGCATGCGCCAAGGCTTGTCGCCGAGCGGATCGATCCGTGGGATGCCTCGTGCCGGAAGCGCTGCTGCCAGCATCGCGGCATAGACAGCGTCCACATCAGTCACGCGCAGATAGCAGCCCGCATAACAGGCCGCCGGGTCCAGATCCGGATGCGCAAAGAAGTGCAGTTCCACATCGCCGCGCTGCAGGATCGTGTAGCCCGCATCATGCGGGTGCGCATCGCCGGTGAAGCCAAGCGCGCGATAGAACGTCAGCGTCTGCGCGATCGAGCGGCTGGGGAGGATTGGGATGGTCTGGTCACCGACATTGGCGCTGGCATTCATTCTTGTCTCCTCTGTCCAAGGGATCAGTGCTGAACACATTACGGCGATCATTGGCAGCGTAATAGCCCAAGCGGTGTTCACGCCACCGCCCTGCGATTTACCTGATTCACCACCCAGCTCAGAACCTGCCAGCGGCCCAGGCTTCATCATCACATTGTCGCTTGCAGATAGTGCCGCCCGCTCCCTCAGACCGCCTGATCACTTCGCATGGCGGCGTTCTTCTTCAAAAGACGCATCAGCACCACTGCAAGCAGGATCAGAAAGCTCAACTCCCACATGTAGAACGCGGCGCCCACGTGATCGATCATGACCTGATGACCGGCCTCGTTCTTGTCGAACCTGGTTGCGCGAAAGGTATCCAGTCCGATCAGGCAGGCTGATACCAGCAAGGCCGCAGCCAACTTGTCCAGTTTGAGGAAGTAACAAAGCCACGCCAGGAAGAGCAGTGGGTTGCTTAACCAGGCGATACATTGGCCATCGACCAGCTGGATCCAGCCAAGCAGCAAAATGACGAAACCGCCAAGTTGATCGTTGCCTCCATGCAATGCGGGAAGACAGAGCGCAATGCCATAGAGCAGTGCAGATAACACGAGGAGAGATACTTTCACGACCGTCCTTGTCTGAGACGAAGCCTGCGCTTCATCGCGTGGGGTGGGTCCACAGAGCAGGCGCCTGCCAGCGGCCCCCCACTATAGACAATGGGCCCGAAGTTGTGGCCTGCCAGATGACTGGCCATGTCACCTCGTGAGCGATTCATTCCCGAGGCATGGTTACGGTACATGGCTATGACATGCTTGAGACCTCATCGCCATGCCTCTTGAGTCAGCACCCACATGGCAGCGCCCAAGAAACAACACTTGCCAGAGAAGGTTTGCGTTCACTGCGGACGACCGTTTCGTTGGCGCAAGAAGTGGGAGCGTGTCTGGGACGAGGTGAAGTACTGTTCCGATCGCTGCCGTCATGCGCGTAAGGCTCAGCCGGGCAGCTGAGGTCCGTTGAGTTTGCGCAGCGCCCCTTTCCAACGTACCGCGTTGTGGCGAGCGAGGGCACCGGCTTGCCAAGCCGCGCCGGTTAGCGCGGAGCATCCGCGCTGCCTGGTGGCCTGCTGCGGTGCAGACGTGCTGGATGGATGCTGCGTACTGGCGAGTTGGAGCAGCCATCAAAACGACGACGCAGCCGCCCGAGGCCGGTGCACGGAATCCTTATGCAGCGCCGTGCACTCCGCCTCCTCCGTGCCGTCCGCACCCACCCAACGCACACTATGTTGTGTTGGCGCTCCTACTCCGCGGCCTTCCTGGTTTTCGATTGCTTCGCAACCGCCATGTTGTCGACCAGGTTGGGGTAGGGGCGGCCTGCAGCCTTGGCGCGGGCCTTGGCTTGGGTTTTCTGCGCAGCCGACAGTGGCCTGGATGTCTTGGCCGGGTTGGGCTTTTTCCAGGGTGCAGTCCTCTTGCTGGCGGGTTTCTTGGCAGCCGTCTTGTTGCTTGTTGCTTTTTTGGCAGCCACCTTCTTGGTGGCGCCCTTCCGCACGCTGCTCTGCTGTGTCGCGCGTCTGCTAGTGGCTTTCTTTGCCGTGCCCTTGCGGGGTGTCGCGCGCTTCTTCGCGGCTGTACGTGCTCCGCTGTTCGACGTGGCGGCGCTCGCACCTGTTTTCGCCGCGCTTTTTTTGGCGGACGACTTCGTGCTGGCGGCTTTCTGGGTAGCCGCTCCGGCCTGCTTGTTGTCGCCCTCCTGCAGGCGGGCATGCAGTCGCTCGGCCCACCGCTGCCCGGCATCGCCGCCCCACAGCAGCCAGGCGATGTAGCCGGCGGATGGCTTGGTGCGATCCGCCCATCCCTTGCCGGTCTTGTCCACGCTGTGGCGAGCGAAGTACGCGTGCATCCGCCGAATGGTCTGGGCCGAGAGCTGCTTCTGGATGGAGAGGTCCCGTGCACGTGCCACACCAATCGCGGTGCCACCGCGCCCGTGTTGCTCACGCAAGCGCAATCCGCGGGCTGCTGCGTTGGCGACGGTCTTGGGTGGCGTGGTGTTGAGGATCTTTGTTGTCGAGGTGCGTGCCACGCAGCTCTCCTGTCAGTGCGTTGCCGTAGTGTTCGCATTGCGGGGTGCTGTTGGACGTGAAGAGCATGCGCCTGAGAGCACCCACCGCTGCCAGTGCATTGTGGGCGCAGGCATCTGTGCGATCCGCTCTCTGGCGTGCTGCATTGGGCACGCCGTGCAGCGGTTGATAGATGCGTCCACCGGGCTCCATCGACTTGATGCAAGCAGCGTAGCGTGACGTCGCAATAATTTTGCATGGCGTCGCTGCACCACGCGGATCAGCCTGCTTTTGCAGGGTCACGGCGCACGCGCGTGCCGATACACTGGCCAGTCATCGCAATCAGGCAGAGACGTCCATGAGCTCTTTGGCGACTTCGTTCCGCGCAGCCGTGTTCGCTGCCGGGGTCACATGTATTCCTGCGCACGTTGGCGCCACACCCGATGGCAACCGCACATCGGCTGAAGCCGCACAGGCGGTGCAGCCTGCGCAGTGGCGCACGGTGGCCACGCACAACACGCCGCACGCGCGCCATGAGAACAGCATGGTCGCCATCGATGATCGTCTGTACCTGCTGGGTGGGCGCGACGACCGGCCGCTGGAGATCTTCGATACCACCACGCAGCGGTGGTCGCAGGGCGCGACGCCGCCGCTGATGGTCAATCATGCCCAGGCCGTGGTGTCGTCCGGCAAGCTCTACGTGGTGGGTGGCTTTTCAGGCAACTATCCCGAAGAAGCCTCGCTCACCAACATGCTGATCTACGACCCGAAGACCGACCATTGGCAGGTCGGGCCGGAGATTCCCACGCAGCGCCGTCGCGGTGCCGCCGGCACGGTGGAGCATGCCGGTGTGTTGTATCTGGTCGGCGGCAATACGCGTGGCCACATGAGCGGCTACGTGCCCTGGCTGGATGCTTTCGACACCCGGACACAACAATGGACGCAGCTGCCCGACGCACCGCATGCGCGCGATCACTTCCATGCGGTGGTACTCGACGGCAAGCTGTATGCCGCCGGCGGGCGTCGTTCCGCGCATGAAAGCGGCAATACCCTGGCGCAGACAATCAGTGAGGTCGATGTGTATGACATTGCACAGCGCAGCTGGACAGTTGCACCCGCCATGCTGCCGACGCCACGTGCGGGCACCGCCGCGACCGCGCGCGATGGCCGGCTGCTCGTCATGGGCGGCGAGAGCACGCGTCAGGTGAAGGCGCACGAAGAGGTGGAGGCCTACGACCCGCGTACGGCGCGCTGGACGACACTGCCGACGTTGCCGCGGGGCCGCCACGGCACGCAGGCCGCCGCGGTGAAGGGCGATGTCTATCTCGCTGCGGGTAGCGCCAACCGGGGCGGTGGGCCGGAGCTGGAGGATGTGCTGGTGTTGGCGAAGGCGCAGGGGACGCAGTCACTGGACTAGCCAGTGCGCTGCGGGCGTGCCTGCATCAAGCGCCTGCGCATGCCGTACATCGGCGCTGCCCTGTCGCGGCCAAGGCCGCTCCTACGGTGGAGCGGCTATCGCGAGCCTTCGGTGCGTGGTGCGCTTGTCAGCGTGCAAACTCCAACCCAAGCGAGGTCACCTGCACCCGCGCCAGCAGTGCGTGCGAGGTCATGTACAGCGTGTGGCCGTCATTGCCGAACGCGCAGTTGGAAATGGCGGCACCGGTTTCGATGCGGCCGAGTCTGCGGCCATCCGGATCGAACACAATGACGCCGCCGGGGCCGGTGGCGAACAGGCGGCCCTCTGCCGACACCGCCATGCCATCAGGCAAGCCGGGCGTGTCTTTGTTGACCAGGTCGGTGGCATCGGCGAACACACGCTTGCCGGTCACCGCGCCCTGCGCATCCAGCGCATACGCCATCCAGATCGGGCGCGCCGGATCGGAGTTGGCCACGTAGAGCGTGCGCTGATCTGGTGACAGCGCGATGCCGTTGGGAAAACTCAGGCTGTCGTCGAGCAGGTGCACGCTGCCGTCAGTATTCAGGCGATACACGCCGTTGAAGCGCAGTTCCTTGACCGGCGAATCGTTCATGCCCTTCAAGCCATACGGCGGGTCGGTGAAGAACACCACGCCATCCTCGCGCCGCACCACATCGTTGGGGCTGTTGAAGCGCTTGCCGTCGAAACTGGTGGCCAGTGGAGTTTTCGTGCGCGTGGCAGGGTCCAGCCGCGCCACGATGCGGGTACCGGAATCGGCCAGCAACACGGTGCCGCCCGGTTCGGCAAACAGGCCATTGGCACCGGCTTCGCGCAGCGCGGCGACATCCGTGCCGGCGTAACCGGAAGGCGACAGGAACACCGATAACCCTGAGTCGTCGGACCAGCGATACAGCTTGTTTTCTGGCACATCGGTGAACAGCAGATAGCCGCCCTGCCGCACCCAGGTGGGGCCCTCGGACCAGGTGAAGCCTTCGGTGAGCTTTTCGATGCGTGCGTCGGTTGCAACCACATCGCTGAAGCTCGCATGGAAGCTTTCAAGATGGCCAATCGCCGGGTATCGCGATGGCGGTGCATTGCTCTTGGTACAGGCAGAAAGCAATGCGAGCAGCGGAATGACCAACAGCATCAAAAGTGACAGGCGCATCGTAAATCCCATTCGTCAGTGACACCCATCATGCCACCAAGCGGCCGAGCTCATTACGGTGTTCGCGGCATTAATGCAAACTAACCTTAACCTGTCATGCCGAAACGCAGGAACAGCAGTCAGGCGCTGCGCTTACTATCGAGCACTCATAGCACAGGCCAGAACTGCAAGACCTTTACAGAAACCATCCCGGGAGCTGCCAGCCACGGAGTCCCTGCCCACCTTACTTATATTGCCTATAAAATTTAAATCCATATTGGCAACTAGAGTGTGACCAAAAGCAATAATTCTATCTAAAATCAGTACTAGCTTATTCCCGAGCCAAGCCAATCAGGCACTACTCAAGACGAACCGAGGGGGAAGAATGAAAAACCGAATTGCTCTTTTCTTATCCGCGCTCGCGTTCATCACACCCCTGTGTGCAAGTGCAACCAAGCAGAGCACCCAGGTTGAAGCGAACAGTGCACACGCAGCATCCATTCAAAGCGAGACGCAAAAGATTCGTAGCCGCGACTTCGCATTGGCACCTTTGAAGAATAAGCAAGAGGTAAGGCGCTATCTGGCCAAGAGCCCATCGGATCCCCACTATCAGTGCTGAACCGGAATTCTGCTCAGCGTTTTACCGAAAGCATCGAGTTCAACGAGCGTGGGGTTACGACGTTTTCTTACAAGGAATTGAGCGGACTCAGCATTCGCCAAGCTTATGCAATATTGTCATTGCTTGGCATCCAGGATGCGACAGCTTCCGTTCCCGGACTGCGTGTTGAGAGTGAGGTTGATCGTGCAATCCTATCGGCAAGCTCCTCATTGATTCAGCCTGCTGCTTCAAAGGACCCCGAAGTAGATTACGGCGACTATCGCTGCGCGGGTCGCGGAACTTGCCAAAAGTCCATCGACTTTATATGCACTGGAAATTGCTGATCTACCTGACGGTGCTTTGCTCAACCCTGGTGCAACTTTACGCAGGGGACGCATGCGCAAGCGACGATTCTTCGTCTGGAGTCCTGAAGCTACGTGCCGATATAATCGCAGCTGCCGAGAATCCTGACCAGGCGTCAGAGAGTAAAAGACTGGCCCATGCCATGCAGACATATGCGTTGGCAGGCATCCGCTTGCGGCTCAAGCAAGATGCCCAGAAGCTCTCGCCAACCGACGCACGAGCCCTCTTTGAAGCGGCAAATGCCGCTTCGTTTTATACAGACGATGCAGGCATTGCCAACGACCAAGTAAAACTTTTGAAGGTACTTGAGGGCAAGAGACTGATGCAGCCAAGTGATATCGTCAACACCTATGGTGCATTGGTGGCAGCACGGGACTTCAATGCAGCTCAGGCGTTCTTTCATCATTATTCTTACGCACTACCACGCCGACCACCCAAATTAATTCCGCTCAAAGGTCGCGAAGCAGGAATGGCATCGGAGTTGGTCGTGAATACGGATGGGGCAGTACTGAAGGAGTCGATGGCACGACTTGAACCAACGACAATTCTCGTCGTAGGCGATCCTCTGTGTGCTTACACACAACAGGCCGCTGATGACATCTCCAGAAGCTCGCCACTCAGGGAACTCATGCGGGACTATTCCAGGTGGATAGCACCACCCAGCAGACAACCTGACTTTTCTGTCTACGCGCAATGGAACGCACATCATCCCGACGCACATTTCTCACTTGTTTATCGACGGTCTGATTGGAGGATGATCAACCATTGGGAGACCCCGGCATTCTATTTTTTCAAGAATGGGAGAGTAGTACGACAGGTGACGGGATGGCCACGCGGGGGGCGTCAACAAGAGCTGTTGTCTGCCGCAAAGGCCATCGGGCTGCCTACCGACTAGAAGAATGCTCCGTTACACAACCGGAGTGCGCGTCGTTAGAAGCGATGATCATCAGCCCTCCGCTTACTTTCCGCTAGCGCCTGCCGGCACCGCCAGCACCGCATCCAGGGCCGGCTTGGGCTGGTGGTTGCGGTCGAACAGCAACGGGTAATTGGTGCGGCCGGGCACGGGGTAGTCGTTCTTCCAGGACATGCCATCGCTGACGCCCCAGACGCTGACGCGCGCCAGCTTGTCGCGCTTGCGCCAGAACAGCGCGAACAGTTCCGCATAGCGGTCACGTAGCTGCGTCTGCACCTGTGGCGGCAGGCCATCCGGGTACGGGTCGAGGAAGTGCTTGAATTCGGGTAACTGGAACTGCTTGTGCGCAAAACCCGTGCCGATCACCTGGCCTTCCTTGGTGACCGGCAGCACGTCGATGTCCAGCTCGGTGATCATGACCTTGACCCCGAGCGCAGCGTAGGCGTCGATGGCGGCTTCGATGTCCTGCACGCTGGGGTAGTTCAGGCCCCAATGCCCTTGCATGCCCACGCCGTCGATGCGGATGCCGGCCTGCTGCAGCATCCTGACCATGCGCACGATGCCGTCGCGCTTGGCCGGCCGCCAGGCGTTGAAGTCGTTGTAGTAGAGCTGTGCGTCGGGCGCATAGCGCTGCGCGAAGGCGAACGCATTGCGCACCACGGTATCGCCATCGCCGACGCGCTGCACCCAGTTGGTGGAGCGGTAGCTGCCGTCCTCGTCGAGGATCTCGTTGACCACGTCCCAGGCCTGCACCTTGCCCACGTAGCGGCCGGCCACGCGCGCGATGTGCGCGCGCATGCGTTCCAGTTGGACTTGCGACGTATTCGGTTTGCCGTTTGCATCGACAAAGAACCACTCCGGCGTCTGGTTATGCCAGACCAGCGTGTGGCCAACGATGAACATGCCACGCCGCTGCCCGTCGGCGACAAAGGCATCGGCCGCGGTGAAATCGAACACGCCCGGCTGCGGCGCCACCACCTCGGCCTTCATCACGTTCTCGGCGGTCACCGCGTTGAAGTGGCAGCCAACCAGCGCTGCGGAGGCCGCATCCTTGCCGGAGACGATGTCCGCATTGACCGCAGTGCCGATCAAAAAGCCGCCTGCATACGCGTCCTTGAGCGCCGTGGTGCCCGGTGTGCAGGCCGCCGAGGCGATGGGCGAAGCGGCTGTGCCGAGCAAGCCCAGCACCATTGCACATCGAAAGAAGAGTGGGCGAAACAGGCGCATGCAGTGGTTCCTGGAAGTGCTGCTGTCACAGCGGGTGCAGTTGCGCGCGCGTTGGGCGATGGACGCCTCTGTCATTGAGCGGGCGACCAATGGCAACACCACGCTCATTCTGCCCGCACCTGCACGCTGGCGGATTGCAGCGTGTCGGATTGCACATGCACGGTGATCGGCCCCTGCGCGCCTGGCTTGGCGCGCACGATCGCCAGGCACAGACCGTTGAAGGCGTTGCGCTCGGGCAGGACGAAGGCCTCCAGGTTGGTCGGGTCACCGTTGTCGGTGGCGACCAGTTCGCCTGCGCCTTCCACGCGGAACCGCAGGCGGTCGCCTGCAGTCGGTGCAGGGCGCCCGTCGGCATCGAGCAGGCGCACGGTGATGAAACTCAGGTCCTTGCCATCGCCACGGATCCGGCTGCGGTCGGCGCTGAGCTGCATGCGCGTGGCGCGGCCGGCGGTCTGCACGCGGTCGCTGGCCCACGGCTTGCCATTTTTGTAAGCCTGCACGCGCAGCTCGCCTGGTTGGTACACCACCGCATCCCAGCGCAGCCGGTACTGCAACGGTGCCTTGCGCTTGCGGCCTTGCGAGACGCCGTTGACGAATAGCTCGGCCTCGTCGCCGGAGGTGAACACGTGCACCGGCGTCACCTGGCCCTCGCGCCCAGGCCAGCTCCAGTGCGGCAGCAGGTGCGCCATCGGCAGCTCCGGCCGCCAGCGCGCCTGGTACAGCCAGTAGCGGTCCTTGGAGAAGCCAGCCAGATCCAGAATGCCGGAATAGGAACTGCGTGAGCTGTAGTACGGCGTGGGCTCGCCGAGATAGTCGAAGCCGGTCCACACAAACTCGCCGGCCACGAACGGATGCCGATCCAACGCGGCAAAGACCTTGTCGGCACTGGAGCCGAAATCCACCGCGTGCAGTTCATACGCGCTGACCTGGTGGGCCACTGAATCGCCACCGCGGCCATCGCGCACCGGCGCGCTGCTCTGCGCACTCACCGGAAACAGGTACACGCCGCGGCTGCTCAGCGCCGAGGCCGTCTCACTGCTGAGGATGGCCTTGCGCGGGAATTTGGCATGGAAGGCCGGGTATTGCGGCAGCTTGCGGATGCGCTCGGTGCCTTCGAACTCGGGCGTATCGCGGATGCCTTCGCCCTGGTAGTTGAGGCTGATCACATCCAGCGCCGCCGGCAGCGGCATCTCGGGCGAGGCGTAGTTCATTGCCGCCGTCGCCGGGCGCGTGGGGTCTTCGGCGTGCACGATGGCGTGCAGCCTGCGCGCGATTGCGGCGCCCGCTTCGCCGGTGTATTGCTCGCCCACTTCGTTGCCCACGCTCCACAAAATGATGGAGGGATGGTTGCGGTCGCGGCGCAGCATGGCGCGCAGATCCGGCTCGTGCCACTGCGGAAAGATCAGGTGGAAATCCAGCGGGGTCTTTTTCATTTCCCAGCTGTCGAACACCTCGTCCACCACCAGCAGGCCCATGCGGTCGGTGAGCTCCAGCAATTCCGGCGCGGGCGGGTTGTGGCTCATGCGGATGGCATTGGCGCCCATCTGTTGCAGTAACTGCAGCTGTCGCGCGGCGGCGCGCACATTGAACACGGCCCCCAGCGCGCCCAGATCGTGATGGTTGTTGACCCCGCGGATGGGCACGTGTTCGCCGTTGATGACTAAGCCCTTGTCCGGGTCGAAGACCAAGCTGCGCACGCCGAACGGCGTTTCGACACGATCGACCACGCGGCCACCCTGGCTAACCTCGGTCACCGCGACATAGCGATGCGGTTGCTGTGTCGGTGGTGGGCCCCAACGCCGTGGCGCCTCGATCTGCGTACTGCCCTGCACGCGCGCACTGCCACCCGCCTCCACCTGTACCTGCACCGCGGCGATCTGCGCCACCGCCGGGCCACGGCGCAGGCCGCTGGCGTCATCCAGCGCGTACAGCGCGGTGCTCACCTGCGCCTGCACGGGGGCGGCACCGGCATTGTCCAGCTGCATCGCCAGCTGCACCTGCGCGCGCTCGGCCGACACCTGCGGCGTGCTCAGCTGCGTGCCCCACTGGGCAACGCGGAGCGGGCCGGTCTTGGTCAACCAGACATTGCGATACAGGCCACCGCCGGGATACCAACGCGCCGAATCAGGCGGGTTGTCCAGCCGGATCGCGAGCTGGTTGTGCCCGCCCGGCACCACATACGGCGTGAGATCCACGCGCCAGCTGGTGTAGCCGTACGGCCAGCCGCCCACCAGCTTGCCGTTGAGCCAGACGGTGGCGTAGGACATCGCGCCATCGAGATCGAGAAACAGCGAGCGGCCGCGGTCGCTGGCCGGAATCTGCAGCGCCTTGCGATACCAGCCAACGCCCCAGCTCGGCAATCGCCCCATGCCGCCATGCGGGCCATCGGCCAGGAACGGCCCTGCGATTGCCCAATCGTGTGGCAGGTCCACGCGCTGCCACGCGCTGTCATCGAACGTGGGCTGCACGTAGGCCACCGCACTGCCCGGGTGCCCGGGCGGGCGCACATGCCGCTGCGTGGGGTCGGCGATCAAGCTATTGGCAGTCGGCAGGATCCACGGTTTGAGCACGTCGCGCGCGTCGGCGTCGATGTGTTGCGCCTGCTCGGGCCGCGCATCGGCCACCTTGCCGTCTTCGCTGCGAACCACCTCCGGGCGTACGTCGTACTCCAGCCGCACGGTATTGCCAGGCGGGTCGCCACGCTGGAAGCGCCAGTCGGCGTTGAGCGAGATCCGTTCGCGCGGCGCGTTGGTTGGCTCCGCCGCTGTGACCACACCTGCGGTAGTGCAGAGGCAGATCAGCGCCATGCATCCAGCGCGCAGGCTGCGCTGCAGCGGCTGCTGCGTAGTGCCTGGGCGCCCATCGCGTGCACGCCTGCAGAGGCGATACAGCACAACGCGTAGGCGCATGGCACCGGTCATCGCCACACCTACGCCGCACTCGCTCACGCGCTGTGCGGCCGTGGTTGCCTGCTGCTGCATAACGGCTGGTGTCATCCTCTCACTCCCCTCAGGTGCAGGCCGCCTGCAGTGCGCCAGTCCTCGCAGGGCGCACGCAGTGCGGTTGCCCGCTCTCACAATTTATAGGCCTGCTTGGGCAGGCGGTTCGCCAGATCGCTCGCGACCTCCATGGCCTCGTCTTCGTCCAGCCGATGCTCGGCCACCAGCTTCGCAAGGAATGCACTGTCCACGCGCCGCGCCACATCGTGGCGTGCGGGAATGGACAGAAATGCGCGGGTGTCGTCGTTGAAGCCCACCGTGTTGTAGAAGCCGGCACTGGCCAGCGTCTGCTCGCGAAACCGCCACATGCCTTCGGGCGCATCGTGGAACCACCACGCCGGGCCCAGCAGCAGCGCCGGGTAATGCCCGGCCAGCGGCGCCAGTTCGCGGCTGTAGCTGGTTTCGTCCAGCGTGAACACGATCAGGCGAAAGCGCGGGTCGTTGCCGAACCGGTCCAGCAGCGGCTTGAGCGCATGCACGTAGTCGGTGCGCATCGGGATGTCGGCGCCCTTGTCGCGCCCGTACCGCTCAAACAACTGCCGATTGTGATTGCGGAAACAGCCCGGATGCAGCTGCATCACCAGACCGTCGTCTACGCTCATCGCCGCCATTTCGGTAAGCACCTGCGCGCGGAACAACTCTGCCTGCGCCGGCGTGGCCTGACCACGCACCACCGTGTCGAACAGGCGCTGTGCCTCGGCGGGCGAAAGGTCTGCGGTGGCCGCACTGGGATGGCCGTGATCGGTGGAGGTGGCACCGGCCGCAGCGAAGAACGCGCGGCGCTGCCGATGCGCACGCAGATAGCCGGGCCACTGCAGGACATCCTCGCCGGTCAGCGCGCCAAACTGCTGCAGCGCGCTGGCGAATTGCTCATGCTCTGGGTCCACCACCGCATCCGGGCGGTAGGCGGTGAGCACGCGCCCGCCCCAGCCGCTGTCGCGAATGGTGGCGTGGTGCTCCAGTGTGTCCAGCGGCGACTCGGTGGTGGCGATCACCTCGATGTTGAAGCGCTCGAACAGCGCGCGCGGCCGGAACGCCGGCGTCTGCAGCGCGGCGGTGATGTGGTCGTAGTAGTGGTCGGCGCTGCGGGCATCCAGGCGGATGCGCAGATCGAACACCTGATGGAAGACGTGGTTGAGCCACAACGCCGAGGGCGTGCCACGCAACAGCGCGAACTGGCTGGCGAACACGCGCCAGGCCTCACGCGGGTCCACCGGCGCACGCGATCCATCGGCATGCGGAATGCCGAGTTGATCCAGGTCGATGCCCTGGCTGTACAGCATGCGAAACACGTAGTGATCGGGCACCAGCAGCAGCTCGGTCGCGTTGGCGAACGGGGCATCTGTGGCAAACCAGGCCGGGTCGGTATGGCCGTGCGGGCTGATGATCGGCAACGCCGCGGTCTGCGTATACAGGCGGCGCGCGATGGCACGCGTGGCGGGGTCTGCCGGCAGCAGTCGGTCGTCGTGCAGGATCAAGGGTGTGGGCATGGACTCAGGTCACCGGACAACAGGGGAAAACGGTACAGCCACGGCAGCGCATCACGGTGCGCGCACGCCAGGATGCTGGGCCACGTAGTCGCGCAACCAGGCCAGCGCCGGCCGCTCGCTGCCATCGGCGCGGATGAGATAAGCCGCTTCCTTGTCGCGCCACAAGCCGGGGCGATAGCCCCACAGCGTGATGCCGGCCACCGCCGGGTGCTCCCAGAACACCGGAAACACACGCTGGTAGCTGGCCACCTGCTGCGCATCGCTTGGGCCATCCAGATCGAATTCGGTGATGTAGATCGGCAGGCCGGTGCTGGCCAGCGTGTCGAGATTGGCGCGGTGCACCGACATCGCCACGTTCGGTGTGGTTTCGAACGCGTGCTCCTGCACGCCAATCGCATCCACCAGCTGCTCGCGCTGCAACAGCTGCACGATCTGCAGGTAACGCTGCGTGGCCTGCGGGCTATTGGTGATGCTGTAGTCGTTGATCATCAACCGTGCGCGTGGAAACTGCTGGCGCGCCAGCCGGAACGATTGCAGCACCCACTCCCAGCCGCTGGCACCGTCGCCGCCGAGCGCCTGCAGATAATTGCCGCCACCGTTATCGTCCTTGCTGGGCGGGTCGTTCAGCGGCTCGTTGACCACTTCCAGCAGGTCGATATCCGGGTAGCGCTGCGCCACCGCGGCAAACCATTGCTCGATCTCGCGGCGCTGCTCGGCCGGCGGCAGGTGCTTGATCCATTCCGGCTGCTGGTTGCCCCACACCAGCACATGCATCTGGAACGGCATGCCGTTGGCCTTGGCGAAGTTGTAGGCGGTATCCAGGCCGCTCCAGTCCATCTGGTCGCGCACCGCCTCCACACTGCCCCACTTGCCGGCATTTTCCGGCGTGAGCTTGTTCCAGTACTGGGTAAACCCCGGCGCCTGCTGCGGGCCATAGGCACTGCCCAGGAACTTGGACGCACCCGCCGCCAGCGGCGCGGCCTGCGCGGCTGGCGCCAGGCCAGCGGTGAGCATCAACAACAGTGCGCATGCATGCGTGGACATGGTCGGCCCTCAGGGGTGCGTGGCGGGAGGTGCGGGTGCATCGGCGGGCAGCTGCGCCGGCTCCAGCCGCGGCACCAGATGGTGCACGATGGCCAGCGCCAGCAGGTAGGCCGAGCCCGCCATCAGGAACACCGGCACGTAGCTGCCGGTGGCTTGCAGCAAGAACCCGATGAAGGTGGCGATCAACATGCCGCCCACCGCGCCGGCAAAGCCGCCGATGCCCACCACCGTGGCCACCGCATGGCGCGGAAACATGTCAGAGGGCAGCGTGAACAGGTTCGCCGACCAACCCTGATGCGCGGCCGTCGCCAGCCCGATCAAACCGACTGCCACCCAGAGATTGTCGGCACGCGCGGCAAACACGATGGGCACCACCGACAACGCGCAGATCAGCATCGCGGTCTTGCGCGCGCGGTTGACGCTCCAGCCGCGCGCAATGAAGCGCCCGGCCACCCAGCCGCCGGCGATGCTGCCGATATCGGCCAGCACGAAGATCACAATCAACGGCGCGCCCAGTTGCAGCAGGCTCAGGCCGTATTCGGCGTGCAGGAATTTCGGCAGCCAGAACAAAAAGAACCACCAGATCGGGTCGGTGATGAACTTGCCCAGCACAAATGCCCAGGCCTGCCGGTGCCGCATCACCTGCAGCCACGACAACCGGCGCCGCACCGGCTCGTGCGCATCGCTGCGGATATGCGCAAGCTCGGCCGCCGTCAGCCCCGGCTGCTGCTCGGGTGGGTGGTAGCTGCACCACCACACCACCAGCCAGGTGGCACTGAGCACACCGGTGAACAAGAACGCGGCCTGCCAGCCCCAGGCGGTGGCGATCACCGGCACCAGCAAGGGCGCGACAATGGCGCCGATGTTGGAGCCGGAATTGAAGATGCCGGTGGCCAGCGCGCGCTCGCGGCGCGGGAACCATTCGGCCACGGTCTTGATCGCCGCCGGGAAATTGCCCGATTCGCCCAGCCCCAGGAAAAACCGCGCAATCGCAAAGCCCACCACGGTGGTGGCCAGCGCATGCCCCATCGCGGCCAGGCTCCAGATGCCGATGGCCAAGGCATAGCCTGCGCGCGTGCCGAAGCGGTCGATCACCGCGCCGCTGCATAGCAAGCCGAGGGCATACGCGGCCTGGAAGGCGGTGACGATGTAGCCGTACTGGATTTCGTTCCAGCCAATCTGCGTCTGCAAAAACGGCGCCAGCACGCCCAGCACCTGGCGGTCGACATAATTGATGGTGGTGGCCGCCAGCAACAGCGCGCATACACGCCAGCGCATCCGGCCCAGCCGCGCCAGCGGCCCGGTCGCTGCAGCGTTCACCGGCAACTCGCTCACAACGTGCACCGCGGCGGCAGCGCGCAACGGCAATCCGCCAATGCCCTGTACGCGTTGCCCCTGTGCGCAACGCGGCAACGCGGTGAACGTGGCGCGGTGGCCGTGTGTTCTTCGGTTCGATTCATCGACCACTGCACCTGCACGAGGGTGGCATTGCGCCACGGGTGATAGCGCTACCATTACCATGCGCATCGGCAGAATCCATTACGCAGTGCAGCACGCCAATGCGCACTGCGGTGATGCGACACCACGCACCTGCCTGCCATACAGCCGCCTCCGCTATGCCTGCCAATCTATGCTGCCCTGCAGCGTGATGTCTGCGATTTGGTAGCGCTAACATCCGGCGCCACCAGTCGCCTGTTGCTCCGCCGCTTCATCGCCGCCCCGCATCCGCCGGTGCCGGCACTCCCTGCGCAGGGGCGATGCGTGGGACATCTGCTCACCTGATAGGGAAGGGATTACGGTGAAGAACAGTTATGCACGTACCACGTTGTCCTGCGCATTGAGTACCGCCTTGCTGGGCATGGCCAGCACCTGCGCCTTTGCGCAATCCACCGATGCAGGCGCTGCGGCCACGACCGCACAGACGCCGCCCACCACCGCCGGTAGCGGCGATGCCGTCACCCAGCTCGATACCGTCACCGTCTCCGGGTACCGGCGCAGCATCCAGTTTTCCACCGATGCCAAGCGCGATTCGGTCGGCTTTGCCGACACCGTGTTTGCCGAAGACATCGGCAAGTTCCCGGACATGAATATCGCCGAGTCGCTCAACCGCATCCCCGGCGTACAGCTCTCGCGCGACGTCAATGGCGAAGGCCTCAACATCGCCATCCGCGGCCTGGGCACCAGCTTCACCAAGACCACGCTCAACGGCGCCAGCATCGCCACTGCCTCGATCGGCCTGAACGCGCAGAACCAGAACCGCGAGGTCGACCTCAACCTGTTCCCCACCGAGTTTTTCACCCAGCTCACCGTGAGCAAGACGCCCACCGCCAGCATGCTCGAGGGCGGCGTCTCCGGTGTGGTGGACATGCGCAGCGCGCGCCCGTTCGATCGCCCGGGCGTGCATTTCACCTACCAGGCGCAGGCAGACTGGAACAGCACCAGCGAAAAGACCACCCCGCGCGGCGCGGTGATGGGCAGCTGGACCAACGAGCAAGGCACCTTCGGCGCGCTGTTCGGCGTGGCCTCGGTGCGCAGCAAACTGGGCGTGGAGGGCTTTGAGAGCGTGGGCTGGACCAATCCCGGCCTCACCTACACCCAGTGCGGGCTCACCCCGCCCGCCGGCACGCCGGCAACCAACCAACCCACCGCCTGCAACGTCAACGGCGGCGGCAACTGGCGCATTCCCGACCGCGTGCCGGCCACCGCCGGCAGCGGTCTCACCACGGGCGAAACCATCGATGCGGCCTGGCTGCTGGCGCGCAACCCGGGCCTGAGCATCGACCAGATCAGCGATGCATTGATTCCGCGCCTGGGCCGCAGCGTCTACATGACGGGCGATCGCGACCGCGATGCCTCGGTGATGTCGCTGGAATGGCGCCCGTCCGACAGCATGCATTTCTACCTGGACACGCTGTATTCGGAAGCCAAGCGCACCACCGAGCGGATCAGCATGAATTTGATCGGCCGCAACGGCAACATGATCCCGCTCGGCATGCAGCTGGATCAGAACAATGTGGTCACCAGCGCCACCTTTGCCAACGCGCAGTACTTCCTGGAAGCGCGCCCATACCGCGAAGAGGTCGAATTCTGGAGCGTCAATCCGGGCGCAGAGTTGCTGTTCGGCGAGAACCAGGACATCAAGCTCAACGTGCAGGCCAATGCCACGCGCAGCTGGCTGGAGCGCGAGTCGCCCAGCATCCTGGTCACCTCGCCGTTCACCACCGTGGACTACCGCAACGAGGGCGGCGACCGCCCGTCGATCAGCAGCCCGCTGGACCTCAACGACCCCAACCTGGGTTGGGGTTGGGCCGGTGGCCGCGTCAACATCCAAAACGAAAAGCGCGTCACCCAGACACGCGGCGCACGTGCCGACCTGCAGTTTGGCGAAGACAAGCGCAACATCAAGATCGGCACCTCCTACGACCAGGCCGAGCGCACCATCCGCGGCTTCGACAACAGCACCGCGTGGGAACAGGTGATCTGCCGTGGCGGCGGCGGCAACGTGTGCAATGGCGGGCCGGGTTCGGCGATCCCCAACGCGGCCCTGTCCAGCTATTTGCGGCCCGGCCCGGGCGGGTTCATCACCGCCGACTTTAATCGCTTCCTGGGCGATACCAACTACTACGCGTTGCGCGATTCCGCACCGGAAACCAACTCCGCCAACACCGGCGCCTCGGCCGGCGGCATCCGCGAAAAGAACCTGGGTTTCTACATCGAAACCAACGCCGAAACCGAAGTGTGGAACCGCACGCTGCGCCTGAATGCCGGCGTGCGCTACGTGACCACCGACCAGACCATCACCGGCCCGGTCACCATCAACGGCATCCGCCAGGTGCAGGTGCTGGATTCGGACTACAAGGAAACCCTGCCTTCGTTCAACGTCGCCTGGGATGTGGCCGACAACGTGGTCATGCGCCTGTCCAGCTCGCGCACGCTCACCCGTCCCGACCCCAGCGCGATGTTGCCCAACACCAACTTCAGCGACCCCTCCGCGCAGACCGCGACGCAAGGCAATCCCAACCTGGCACCGTACCTGTCCACCAACGTCGACTTCGGCGGCGAGTGGTACACCGGCGGCGAAGGCTATGTGGGCCTGACCCTGTTCAACAAGCGCATCAGCGGCTTCACCGTCAACGGCGTGCGGCGCATCCCGTTCAATGATCTGGGCGTGCCGTACGAGAGCCTGCTGCCGATCCAGCAAGCCGGCCTGGACCAGCGCGGCGGCCCGAATGCGGCCACCGTGGACGTGCAGACCCAGGTCAACGCCGATGGCGTGCTCAACATCCGCGGCACCGAAGCGATCTGGGTGCAGCCGCTGGACAAGCTGGTCGACGGCCTGGGCTTCAGCGTGAACTACACCCACGTCACCCAGTCCTCCGAAGGCGAAGGCGTGCCCGCCGTGGCAGTGGGAGTGGCGCCCAACCTGTGGAACGGCACCGTGTACTGGGAAAAGAACGCCGCCTCGGTGCGCCTGTCTTACACCTGGAACGACGACATGGTGATCTCCGGCGCCAACCAGAACGGCATCCCGTATGCACGCCTCAACGCCGACGCACGCGGCCAGCTGGATCTGTCGGCGAGCTACGCACTGGATTGGCTGCCCTCCAAGCCGCAGATCACGCTCAACGTGACCAACCTCACCGACGAACCGCTGCGCACCACCTACGCCTGGCCCAACGCCACCTATGACCTGTACCAGCCGGGGCGCACGGTGATGCTCGGCATCCGCGGTACCTTCTGAGTGTTGCCGTCACCGGTCGCGGGTCCTCCCAACCGCGACCGGTGGCGCACTGCGCGCCGCGGCGTTTCCGCAGCACTCCTCGAGCCTGCCCCACCTCATGAATGATCGGTCACAGCAGCTGTCCTTGCACGAAAAGATCGGCTACAGCCTGGGCGACCTGGCGGCCAATCTGATCTTCCAGACCCTGGTCACCTTCCTCGCGTTTTTCTACACCGATGTCTTCCGCATTCCCGCAAGCGCGGCCGCCACGCTGATCTTCGTGGTCGGCCTGCTGGGCGCATTTGTGTTCACGCCCATCATCGGCATCCTGGCCGATCGCACGCGCACGCGCTGGGGCAAGTTCCGCCCGTGGATCCTGTGGACGGCACTGCCGTTCGGCGCGCTCTCGTTGGCCGCGTTCAACACCCCGGCACTGGGCGAGCACGGCAAGCTCATCTACGCCTTCGCCACCTACACGCTGTTGATGCTGGTGTACGTGGCCAACAACCTGCCGTATTCGGCCTTGAGTGGCGTGCTCACCGGCAGCATGGAGCAACGCAATAGTTTGTCGGCGTATCGCTTTCTGGCGGTGACCTTCGCGCAGTTCATCATCCAGGTGCTGTTGCTGCCGCTGGTGCTGATCCTGGGCAATGGCGACAAGGCGCAGGGCTTTCGCAACACCATGGCGTTGTTCGCCGCGATCGGCACGCTGTGCTTTTTGATCACCTTTTTCACCACCCGCGAGCGCGTGCTGCCGATCACCGAACAGCGCACCAGCGTGCGCCAGGATCTCACCGATCTGGTACGCAACAAGCCGTGGCTGGTGATGCTGGCGCTGACCATCCTGGTGTTCATCAATCTCGCCATGAAAGGCGGGATGTACATCTACTATTTCAAGTACTACCTGGACGCCGGCGCCTTGGCGCAGTTCCTGGACAACGGCGGCTTCAACCGCTTCATCGGCGCCATCAACAGCGTGCTCACCGGTGCCGGCATGAGCGCGCTGCAGTGGCCGCAGGATCCGCCCACCTCGGCCTTCAGCGTGTTCAGTGCCGGCGGCATCCTGGCGATGATCGTGGGAATTGGTTTTTCCAAGCGCCTGGCGGACCGCTACGGCAAGCGCAATGTGTTCGGTGGCGCGCTGCTGATGTCCACCCTGTTCCTGCTGGCGTTCTACGTTTACTCGCCCACGGCGATCGGCTGGGTGTTCGTCTCCTACATGCTGCACGGCTTTTTCTACGGCATCACCATCCCGCTGCTGTGGGCGATGATCGCCGACGTGGCCGACTACTCGGAATGGAAGAACCACCGGCGTGCCACCGCCATCATCTTCTCGGCCATGTTGTGCGGCCTGAAGATCGGGCTGAGCGTGGGCGGCGCCCTGGTCGCCGGCATCCTGGCGTTCTACGGCTATGACGCGGCAATCCCGCAACAGAGCGCCGCGGTCACCGGCGGCATCCGCCTGGCCATCAGCGTGTATGCGTCCATTCCGTTCCTGCTCGGCACCGCGCTGCTGGCGCTGTACGAGATCGACAAGGCGCTGGAAACCCGCATCGAACACGAGCTTGGCACGCGCCGCCAGGCCGCGCCGCTGGCCGCCGGCTGACACCCCTCCCCTCCCTCTCATGCACAGGTACGCGCATGTCCAATGAACTGGAAGCCGCCGCACTGCAGGCCCTGGCGCGCACCGCCATTTCCGCACCGCTGGTCAGCCACGTCTACACCGCCGACCCGTCCGCGCACGTGTTCGACGGCGCGCTGTACATCTATCCCTCGCACGATATCGATGCCGGTGTCGCCTTCAGCGACGATGGCTCGCACTTCGACATGGCCGACTACCACGTGTTCCGCATGGCGCATCCTGATGCGGCGGTGGAAGACCTGGGCCAGGTGCTGCACGTGCGCGATGTGCCGTGGGCACAGCGCCAGATGTGGGCACCGGATGCCGCGCAACGCGATGGCAGGACCTACCTGTATTTCCCGGCAAAACGGGCCGACGGCATCTTTCAGATTGGCGTGGCGGTCGGCGATGGACCACAAGGCCCGTTCGTGGCCGAACCCGAGCCCATCGCCGGCACCTACTCGATTGACCCGGCCATCTTCGCTGACGACGACGGCGCGCATTACCTGTATTTCGGCGGCATCTGGGGCGGCCAGCTGCAGCACTACCGCGACAATGTCTACGCGCAGACCCATCAGGAACCGGCCGACGATGCGCCCGCACTCGGCCCGCGCGTCGCACGCCTGCGCGAGGACATGACGCAACTGGCAGAACCCACCCGCGAGATCGTCATCTTCGACGAACACGGCGCCCCGCTACGCGCCGGCGATCACGCCCGCCGTTTCTTCGAAGGCCCCTGGGTCCACCACCACGCCGGCCGCTACTACCTGTCGTATTCCACCGGCGACACCCACCTGATCTGCTACGCCACCAGCGACTCCCCGTACGGCCCGTTCGTCTACCAGGGCGTGCTGCTCGACCCGGTGGTCGGCTGGACCACGCACCACTCCATCTGCGCGTTCGAAGGCCAGTGGTATCTGTTCTATCACGACGCTGTGTTGTCGGGCGGCCAGACGCATCTGCGCAGCATCAAGATGACGCCGCTGGAGCACACTGCAGATGGGAAGATCGCGCGCATTTATCCGTATGGAGAAACGGCCGTGTCGCCTTGGTGACATGCTGGTGGAGTGTTGCTGGTTGGGATGTCCAGGAACCGGTCATTTGCTTGCTCGTGACATACACGGGCACTGCTCGCTTGGGTGAACCTGCGCATCGCTTGAACGTCTGTGTGGCGACTGGCTCTTGATCGGGCAGGCACGAACTTGAGGTTCACTATATTGCTGACTCACACGCAATCTCGATGCGCGCTAGCGTTCTCAACGCAGCGCTGAGCAACCTGCACGGTAGCGCCCAGTCAACACGCTAGAGCTCGTCGCATCTCGGTAAGTGATGCCCTGCACAAGGTGCATCCAGACGCATCGTTGCTACGTAGGCCTAGGAACGTATTTCTCTTGGGTGAGGTTGCCATGCGGCAGGGTTCGATGCTGTTCTTACTGACACTCGCAGTCTGCGGGAGTGCAAGCGGCAGCGAGCCGCGTCCCGCATTGCCCCGCGCAGACAGCGTTGACGTGCCGCGCTTCATGGGCGACTGGTACGTCATCGCGCATATTCCCACCCGGCCCGAGCGCAAGGCCTACGATGCCGTGGAGCGCTATGCGCTGCGGCCGGACGGCCGCATCCAGACCACCTTCACCTACCGCAAGGGCAGCTTCCAGGCGCCGCTCAAGTCCATGCATCCGATCGGCCAGGTGGCGAAGGAAGGCAATGGTGCGCTGTGGAGCATGCAGTTCTTCTGGCCATTCAAGGCCGAATACGTGATCGCCTGGCGGGATGCGGCCTACGCGCAGACCATCGTGGCGCGCAGCAAGCGCGATTACGTCTGGTACATGGCGCGTACCCCGCAGGTGTCCGATGCCGACTATCAGCAGGCTGTCCAACGTATCGCCGCCATGGGCTATGACGTGTCAAAGCTGCGCCGAGTACCGCAGTCACAGCGGTAAGAGTGCAACCAGCTTAGCGATGCAGTGACTGCATCGCCGGCTCTCGCACGCGGGCTGCGTCAAGCGTCCTTGTCATCCACGGAAAACTCCCAGCCGTCATTCAAGCCACCCAGGGGCTTGGCCTCCACGGCCAGCTCCTCCTCGAATGCCGAAATCGCCTTGTGCGACGGCACCATGGTCGGATACACCGTCACATCCATCGGAAACGCGGTGTTTTCCGGATAGTGGCAGCAACGCACCTTTTGCTCGAAGCGCAGCAGCGTCACGGAAAATTCCAATGCCGATTCTTTCGTCGGGAACACCACGGAAAACGCAATCTCCCGAGGCTTGGAAAGATCCACCCCTTGCTGGGCGATGTGCCAGAGGGTGTCGCCGTTATCGTCGTTGGGATACAGGTCCGGATGTCGTTGCATGTGAGCTTCGGTCTTTGGCGGCCGGTTGGCAGAGGAAGAATTCTAGCGCCTGGCTTGTGAAGCCTGTCATTAACTGCGGCCTGAAATCGAATCGTGTGATAATTCTTTTCGAGCCCACGATTCTTTTTAGAATTACGTCATTTCCGCTTTGTCAGCTAGCGTATTCGATCCCCCAATTATACCTCCGATCTGAAATTTCTGTATATTAATAAATATATCTTTGCGACACGACATTGATAATCCAAAGAGCACGAGGATTCCGGGCCTGCATCTTGACTCCTCCATGCATCGGTAGCACACTCCTGCACGGAGCGTAGCAACTCCACAAACAGCGGCGCCCACCCCCGTAAAGCGGTGGTTTTTTGTGCCTGATGTTCGGGCACATGCTCGGCGTCTTCACGTCGGGAGGGCGGCGAATACAACACCCGCAAGGGAAATAAGCCCGCCGTCTGTTTGCGGTTGCTAACCTCCCGGCATCCCGCCGCATCGTGCGGCGGGAGCCTGTTCCGGAGGAGTGAGCATGGAGCAGTCTCTGTTCGGGTATTACCTGCTGCCGGAAGACGCGCAGCTTCGGTTGGTGCAAACGCGCGATCATCTACGCTTCCTCTCAGTGTTGGCACGTCCCCGTTGCATGCCGACCTCAGGCATCAACGAGACTCCCGTACCGATCGATGCTTTGGCGTTTTGCTTCGATCTGTTAGCTGAGCAATTGGATGATGTGCTGATGCAGACCAAGGTGCCTGACGAAATGACAGAGCGACGTGCTTCGTCATAGCATGCACATGACTTGAATCAACATGGGCAATCGCTTTGGTCCCGATCTCGGCTACCTATTGTTGCTTTTACGAGCTATAAGAAATCTGACAGAGAAAAGTGCCAAGCCACTGAACATCGTCTTTCAAGGGAATTTTTCAGCGATGCACTTGGCAAATGAAGGGAGCATGCGGAATGAAATTTAAAGCAAATCTAGTGGTAGTCGTAGTGCTCATCTGCTTGGCAACTTCTTGTGCAACTGCCAAACCGAAGGCTGAAGAACCTCGAGGAACAAAGATGACAACACACACTGAGCTGACACCCCAAGTCCTGATGGATCGCTTCTTATCCTTGATAAGAGATGTCGAAAATTTCGACGAGCTGTCGCCATTGGTTCTTGAAAGGTATCTAGAAGTTCCCTTCACCAGGAATGCAGGTGAAAACTCTGGGTTCTATGTGCTCGATCAATCCTCTCCTTATTCAAAATATACCACCACTTACAACTTCGACGAGAAATTTTCGGAGTATTCGAATGTCACTCTGGAACTTTTACCGCCGAGCAGCATTCCTCCTTCAACCGTTCCTCCTTGCGAGCTAGTCTTTGAGAAATACGACAAGGCCTTGAAAGACGCTGGATTCAAAACTGAAATAGGATATTGGTCTTACAATGAGTTTGGGCGGGTCCTGTCTTTTCAATACTTACGTAAGAATATACGTGCCCAGATCAATCCATGGCACCCTGTCTCCGTAGACCCCCAAAGAAAATCAAGAGAAAACTGTGTCAAGTCGATAAGTCTGCACAAGTTTGAGGAGTAACGATAATGGCAAACGCCAACACTCAATTGCAGTCCATATTGGCGCAGTTCGCGGGTCGGTCAGATGTCACCCCCGATCAAGAAGCGCAGTTACGCTCGACGATTGCGTCCGATCCGGACCTTACACAGAGACTCAATCAAGAAGCAGCCAGCGGCCATCTGAAAGGATTCTTACCAGGCGTTGGCGGCTCCGAACCGCTGACGGGCTCCTACGACAAGGCATCCGGAATCGTCACCCTCCCGGCGCTTGATCCAGGATCCACACCGACGGCGAGCTTGCGCGGTTCGCTCCGGCTGCAAGAGATGGGTATGCGTTTCGCAAATAGTTCGTACATAGATGCAAACCAACAAAGCCAGCCTGTAACGCAAGATATGGTCACCAACCTGCAGGCGACAATCAACAGTTCGCCGACGCTGGCGAACGAGATGAAGCGAGCTGTTACGACCATTGACAGTAGCGACCCCCAAAAACGCATGCTGCTGGAAAATTTCGCTCCTCTCAGCGGCACGATTGCAGGTGGGACGTTCAACCCTATCAGCAAAACCATGAGCATTCCACCAGCTACGGTCGGGCAAACCCAGAGTCAATTCAATAAATTCAACGCTACTGATCTAACATTTGTTCTTGGTCATGAGACGCAGCATGCCTTCAATCAAGTAAGCATGACCAACTCATACAAACAATTTGATTCCGCGGTGAAAGCGATTGCAAAAGACAATAATCCGGTCAACGATTACACGCTCCCCGTGGAGAATCTAGTTAAAAATGCGCGCGACGATGAGGCCAAGGCTCAGATTTCAGGTTGGAACGCATTGATTGATCGGGAGCGACAAATCAACCCAGCCGTCGATTTGAATGCAATGAGACGGCTTGGAAACGGCCGTTTGGATGACTTTGTTGAGGCCAATCCGAACAACAGGACGCAGACACAAGCGCGGCAAGGGATTACGTTCAATCAGGACGGCTCAATGCCCATGACGCCTCAGAATCTGTCTGCACAAGCGACCTACTACTTCGACAAACAACCCAAAGGCACGCCAGGACTTCCGCAAAATCAGACGACAGGCATTGGATTCCACGGCGACTCGGACTACCCCAACTACTATGGAGCCGGCGCTGTCAGCCGTGCGATTGCATTCGACAGGGCCTATGCGCATCCAGTGGGTGGGGTTGCCCCGCAAATGCAGCTTGATATGCAACGCCTGCGCTTCAAAGAAGAGCTTTTAGAACATAACGGAATTACGCTGCCCCCAGGCACCACCGCCACACCGCAGATCTATTGGGACACTGGCAGCAATCCGCCAACCCGCGGGCTGTTGCAACATACAAAAGGATCGCACCAGCACATCAGCCCGACTCCCGACATCGATCCTCAACAGCCAGCACTCAACGTACCCGGCAAGACAGGGCAACCAGACAGTGAGTTGCTGGAGAAGATCCGTAGTGGCGTTCGCAGCCTTGACCAACAAGCGGGGAAATCGTGGGATGAGAATAGCGACCGGCTGAGCGCAAGTTTGATGCTGATGGCTGCAGAAAAGGGCTTTACAGCAAAAGACGATCTGAAATTTGCGTTCAATTCACCAACGGAAAAGATGGCGGGCGGCGAAATCCTGCACATGTGGCGAGAGGGCCACCAGTCCCCCGATCCGGCTGCACATCGAGCGCATATGACTACACAGGAAGCGCTTTCTGTTCCTGCGGATCAGCGTATGGCACAGGTGGAAGTAATCCAGCAAACAAAGGCGCAGGAAGCCATACAGGCTCAACAACAAGAGAATGTGCAGACACAATCAACACAAGCTCGGTCGATGTGAAAAACCATCGGTAGCTAGATGCCACACTTTGAAATGGAATCTACCAAGTAAATAGCTGCCAAATTATTTCTGAATTCCTGCTTGCTCACACTCTTGAGCCTCAGTCCGCTTTGCAATTCGGTAGTTGGCCTCATCTTTGGCCTGAAGATAAGCCGCGCTCACAAGACCCGCCTGTACGCAGATTTGCGAAGCGTCCCCCTGACGCTTTGACCTGCCCCCACCGGCCATACCAGTGATTACTGATAAAGCCCGGGGTTGAAGGGTACTGCGTTGTTGCCGGTTTGTGCTCGGTGGTTGGAGGCAAACTGCGCTGGCGGGATGCGACCACAGCTGCTGTGCGGACGTACCTCGTTGAAGTCACGCCGCCAATCGGCGATGACCTCGCGAGCCTGGATCAGCGACGTGAACCAGTGTTCGTTGAGACATTCGTCGCGGAACTTGCCGTTGAAGCTCTCGATGTAGCCGTTCTGCATGGGTTTGCCGGGTTCGATCAGGATGTGTTCGATGCCACGCTGCTGTGCCCAAGTGATGAAGGCGCGGCTGGTGAACTCCGGGCCGTTGTCCGTGCGCACCGCGCGGGGATAGCCGCGGAAGCAGGCGATCTGCTCCAGCACACGCACCACGTAAGCCCCGCTGATGCCATGGTCCACCGCGATGTCCACGCATTCATGGGTGAAGTCGTCGGCGACGGTCAGGCATTTGATGCGGCGGCCACTGGCCAACTGATCAAAGACGAAGTCCATGCTGATTACCTCGTTGGGATGCCGCGCTGGCCGTAACGGCTGCCGCTGTGCCGCCGGGAACTTGGCCTTCTTGCGCCGGCGCACGCTCAGCTTCGCCTCGCGGTACAGACGGTAGATCTTCTTATGGTTCACCTGCGGAAACTCCGGGCGCAGCAGGTCGTGCAGGCGGCGATAGCCGAAGCGGCGACGCGCCTGCGCCAGTTCCACCAGTCTGGCCGACAGGGTTTGCGTCGCCGGCGTGGGTGTCGGCGCGTGGCGGAAAGCATCGCGGGAGATCCCCGCAAGGCGACAAGCCCGGCGCTCGCTGATCGACGTCAGCTCGCACATGCGCCGGATTGCCTCGCGCTTGCGTTGCGGGGCTAGCGTTTTACCCCGAACCCGACCTTCAGCGCCTCGATGTCCAGGTGCGCCTCGGCCAGCAACCGCTTCAGGCGGTTGTTCTCCTGCTCCAGCTCCTTCAGGCGCTTCGCGTCTTCGGCCTCCATGCCGCCGTACTTGGCCCGCCACTGGTAGAAGCTGGCCGGGCTGAAACCGTGCTGGCGGCACAGCTCAGCCACCGCCATCCCGGCATCCGCCTGCTTGATGAATCCGATGATCTGCTCGGTGGTGAAACGACTCTTCTTCATGTCCGTCCTCGTGGTTGACGGACTTTACAGCTTCACGTGGTACGGCTCAGTGGGGGCAGGTCAATGGTCATAGCCCTCTGGCAAACTGCGGGACGGAAGCGTGCATTCAAGCACTGAAACCACCAAGTACTAGTTGGATTAGTACGCAATGCCGGAAAATCGAGCGGTGACACAAGCAGTTCGTCCCAAGCCCCCTCACTTGCTAGCGAGCTCTCAATATTGATGAGCTCATCAGACTCTCTAATAAAAGAATGCCACCTTTTAAGAACCTGTTCACGATCTTCTGAGTAATAGTGCCAAGAAGGCCAAATGGATGAACTGCAGGCTGGTGTTGAGTTTGCGCTCGCAGTTCTTCCATAGCCTTCGGTTCTTCTCCAGCCAAGCAAAACTACGCTCGACGATCCATCGCTTGGGCATGACCTTGAAGGTGTGCAGTTCGCTGCGCTTGGCAATCTGCACCGTGAGCTGCTCGCCTAAAATCTCTCGCGCGCCGTCGGCAAACCGTACGCCGGTGTAACCGCTGTCGCACAGTAAGCTTTGTACATGCGTCAAGTTTGACTGGCAGCGCTCCAACGCCTGCAGCGCACCTTTGCGGTCGGTCACCTCCGCCGTCGTCACCGCGATTGCGTGGGGCAATCCCTGAGTATCAACAGCGATATGCCGCTTGATGCCCGACACCTTCTTGCCCGCGTCATATCCCTTTTGCCCCGCTGTGTCCGTGTTCTTTACGCTCTGCGCGTCCACGATCAAGAACCTGGTGCAGGCGTTGCGCTCCTGTCTGGCGCGGGCCACGCCAACCTGATTTTTTAAGTGCCTGCTCCAGCAGGCTCACTCCCTCATCGTCGCACTCGCTCCACTTGGCAAAGTACGAGTGCACGGTCCGCCACTTCGGAAAGTCGCTGGGGAGCGCTCGCCATTGGCAACCGGTTCGCAGCACGTACAACACTGCGCACCACACCTCATACATATCCACACGGCGTGGCTTGGTGCGCTTACGCGCTTGTTCCAGGATCGGCAGCACGTGTTCGAACTGCTCCCGGCTCATGTCACTCGGATAGATCTTTTGGCGCATCCGCATAGTCTGCACTGATCAGGAAAGATCGTGAACAGGTTCTAAGGCAGTCCGGCCCGTCAAGATCACCGAGCCAGCCCACGAGGTCTTCTGTGAAAAGTGAAATTTGATCATCAAGTACATTCCGCAGGACATCACCGCCTACACGCTCTCCGTTTTTAAATTTCGCGATCATTATTCAGCTCGCTAGTTGGCTCCCCATTCTATGGCAGCGCAATTGCAGGGGAAGTGCTGAAATTGGCATTAGATCTGCGTCATCGAGAGCACTCGCTCAATTCTTTGAATTAATTAGTGCTACTCGATGACATCTTGCCTTGTACGTCAAAGTGGCCGTACTGACCGAAGCTACTTCAAGGAACCTTAAGGCACCCAAATCAAATTCATCAACTGCGGGTCCGCGGTGACCTTGACCAGCTTGCCGCTAGGGCCGAACTGCACCTGATATTCGGAAAAACTGTCACGCCAGTAGCGCCACAGCGAGGCGTCCAGATTGGGGTTCTCGCTGCTGATCGGGTAGCCGACCGCCATCAGCACCTGTTCGCGGGTCATGCCGCCGGTGAGCTTGCCTTCGGTGATGGCCAGGCGAATCTTGGGCGGGAAGGTGGCCAGCTTGAGCTTGGGGTCGGCGGTGACCACATAGCGTGCGGCGAAGGCGGTGTTGTCCAGGTCGCGGCTGTAGTCATTACCGATGGACTGCTTCTCGCCGGCGACCTTGATGTTGACGCGGTTGCGGCCAAAGCCGGTGACGCTGACCGGGGTGCCCACGGCAAGCACGCGCTTGCCATCTTCGGCGTAGTTGCTGTCGCTGATCCAGCTGCCGTCGGTGCGCAGGTTGCAACACAGGAAGCCGTCGTACTTGGTGACGTCGGCGGCCGTGGTCAGGCCGGAGGCGGTGAGCAGGCTCAGGGCCAGCAGGGAAGAACGCAAACGCATCGTACAGACTCCTTTCTCGACGGCCGTGGCCGCGCGGCAATGATGGGGTGAGGCGCGCCGCCGTTTCCCCAACGGCGCGCCCGCATTGTCGCAGCCTCCGCCGGGTTGGCAAGCCGGGTGACGCAGGTCGCCGGGGGTTGTGTATGCTCGGGGGGTGGAGACGCTCTCACCCGCCGAGATTGCCGAGCAGATCGCCGAGTTGCGACGCGCACACCGCGCGTTGGACGAGGAGATCCAGCGCGTGCCTGCCAATGTGGACGACGAGCTGCAGATGAAGCGCCTGAAAAAGCGCAAGTTGCACCTCAAGGACTGCATCACCCGGCTGGAAATGGAGCTGGTGCCTGACGAGCCGGCGTGAGGTTGGTGCGTGCGGCCGCTTGGGTTTGCTTTGTGGTTGTTGGTATCGGCAGCGCGTAGATAGGCAGTTGGGTCACTAAGAGCGGCTAACAAAACGTAGCGAGCAGTCGTCAGGTGGGTGCGGACGGCGCGGAGGAACCGGAATGTACGTGGGTACATGAGGATTCCGAGCACCGGCCGCGCCCGCCTGGCGGCTGCGCAGTAGTTTTGATAGCTGCTCTAAGTGATGCAGGCAGCGTTTGTCTGATGGCCACCGCGGGCTTTAGCTGAGGCTCGTCGCGTTGGTCGCTTGGGCCGTACCCTCACCCCAACCCCTCTCCCGGGGGGGAGGGGCTTTGTGTCCTTGTTTTTGGGGCTAAATGCGGCCTGCTGGCGAGTCGCGCCCTTGTCCTAGCCGGCGCGCAGCAGGATCTTGCCGCTGCGTCCGGGCTCGTCGCTGGCCGCGGCGGCCTTGGCGGCATCGTGCAGGTCGAACACCGCTTCCACCGGCAGCGCCAGGCTGCCATCGAGCGCGGCCTTGAGCAGTTCGCCGATCATGCGGCGCTTGTCCTCGGCCTTGGTGGCCTGCATCACCTTGCTGCCCCAGAAGCCGCGCACGGTGGCCTGCTTGAAGATCACATCGCCGCTGGAGATCTGCAGCGGCTCGCCGGTCATCGAGCCAAAGGAAATCAGCTCGCCGCCTTCGGCCAGCAGCGCCATCAACTCGCCGGCCGCGCTGCCGGCGACCGAGTCGATGGCGCGCACGATGGGCGCATCGCCGGCCAGCGCGCGCACCTTGTCCTGCCAGCCTGCTTGCGCAGTGGAGATTGCGTTGCCGATGCCCAGCGCTTTCAGCTCGTCCACGCCGGCGTCGCGGCGCACCAGGTTGATCACGTTGATGCCGCGCGCCGCGGCCAGCATCGCCACCGTCTTGCCGACCGCACCGTTGGCGGTGTTCTGCACGATCCAGTCGCCCTGTTTCACCTGCAGGAATTCGATGAGCATCAGCGCGCTCAGCGGCATGGCGATCAACTGGCAACCGCGATCGTCGTCCAGGCCATCCGGCAACGGCACCACGCCGGAGGCGTCGGCAAGGAAGTACTCGGCCCAGGCCTCGTGCACACCGGCGGCAACCACGCGCTGGCCAACCTGCAAGCCCTCGACGCCCTCACCCAGCGCATCGATCACACCCGCCGCTTCGCTGCCGCCGATGGCTGGCAGTTCCGGCTTGTAGCCGTAATTGCCGCGCACGGTCCACAGGTCGTGGTTGTGGATCGGCGCACGCCGCATCGCAACGCGCACCTGGCCCTTGCCTGGCTGGGGCGTGGGGCGCTCGCCCAGTTCGAGCACCTTGGCCGGATCGCCGAATTGGGTATGGATGGCTGCGCGCATGGAGGTCTCCTGCCGGGCACGCTCTTGCTGCGACGCGCCCGATCGTTGTGAAAGGTGGCGCGATGCTATCGACAGTGCTGCAAGGAAGGGATGAAGCGAACGGAACTGCTGTGTGAAGTTGTTGGCGTGCGCGCGTAGTGACGATGCTCTGCTGCAGCGCTGGAGGACTGCGTGCAGGCCGACCCTCATCCGCCCTTCGGGCACCTTCTCCCGGGGAGAAGGGAGGCGCCTTGCGCGTCTGCGCCTACCTAGACGTGCCCTGCCATTGGCCCACCCTCACGTACGGCGGAGACGATGGGGTTTGTACCGCCGTCTTACTCCGCCGGCGGCGACACCACATCCGGCTTTGCCGCTTCCGGGCTGACGCGTTCGATGGTGTGGCGCAGCTCGCGGCCGAGGATGAACTTGGCGTCCTTGGCCCACGCGTCCAGGCGCTCGTCGAACATCAGCTTGCTGTTCTCGTCCGGCCATACCAGGCGCAGTTCGCGCAGTTTCTGGATGAAGCTGCGGAACAGGGTCTTGTCGAAGAACTCCGGCGCGGCCGGTGCGTACAGCAGGCTCAGACGTTGCGCGGCCTGCTGGCACAGGCTTTCCAGCTCGCCGGCACCGAGCACGCCGGGGCCGTTCTTCACCAGCACCGAAATGGCGATGTAATAGCGCTCGAACGCCTGCTGCAGCGAATGGCCGATCGCACGCAGGCGGAACACTTCGTCGGTCTGCCCGGTGTTGCGCGCCAGGATGCCGCCATCGTCATCGGTGACATTGAGCAGCAAGCCCTCGCGCACGAACATGTCGATGGTCTGCTCGATGCGTTCGGCGAAGCGGTCCTCGCTCCACGGCAGGAATAACTCGGCCTGCAGGAACGGGTACACCGTGCGGCCCAGCCGCCACAATCCGGCGCGGCTCATGCGGCGGTTGTTCTGGAAGCAGCACGCCACCCACGAGGAGGCGGTGAACAGGTGCAGCACGTTGTTGCGGAAGTAGCTCAGCAACACCGCGGTATCGCCACTGACGCTCAGCACATCGCCCAGCGGGTGCGAGACGCGGGTGAGCACGTTGATCTCTTCGGCGTGGGTGATGATGCGCGCCGGCGTGTGCGGCGTGACCGTGACACGGTCCGAATACGGCATTTCGGCCAGCAGCTTCTTGCACAGTTCGATCTGCGCGATCAAATCGGCTTCGCCCATCGCATGCTTGGGCGTGGACAGCAGCGCCAGCGCGAGCAGGTTGATTGGATTGACGTCGGCGGCGCAGTTGATGCGGGTCTGGATCTGCGTGGCCAAGGTGTCCACCGCCGGTGCAAGCCAGGTCGGCTTTTCATCGTCGGGCAGTGGTTCGCCATTCCATTCCGGCGCGTGCTTGGCCAGCACGTCATTGAGCGCGATCGGCTCGCCGAAGTTCACCACCACCTGGCCGTAGTTCTGCTTGAGCACCTTGGGGATGGACCACAGCAGGCCCCAGATCGATTCCTTTTCCTTCGGGCGGCCGGTGAGTTCGTCGAGATAGCTGTTGCCTTCCATCAGCTTTTCGTAGCCGATGTACACCGGCTGGAACAGCACCGGTTTGCGCGGCTGGCGCAGATACGCGCGCAACGTCATTGCGATCATGCCGCCCTTGGGCTGCAACAAGCGCCCGGTGCGCGAGCGCCCGCCTTCGACGAAGTACTCGATCGAATAACCGCCAGCCACCAACTGCGCCACGTATTCGCTGAGCACCGCCGAATACAGCGCATTGCCACGGATGCTGCGGCGGATGAAGAACGCACCGCCCTTGCGCAGCAGCGTGCCCACCACCGGCAGGTTGAGATTGATGCCCGCCACGATGTGCGGCGGCACGATGCCGCGCTCATACAACAGATAGCTCAGCAGCAGGTAATCCATGTGGCTGCGGTGGCTGGGCACGTACACCACTTCATGCCCGGGCGCGGCCTGTTTGAGCTTGTCCAGGTGATGCACCAGCACGCCGGCGTAGATGCGGTTCCACACATGGGTGAGCAGGAAGCTGGCCGAACGCACCACCGGGCTGGAATAGTCCGCAGCGATTTCCCAGGCATAGGCGTGCGCCTTGCGCCAGGCATCGACCGGCTTGGAGTTGTCGCGCTTGGCCTGGGTGGCGATGGCTTCGCGCACCGAATCGGCGGCCAGCACCTGGTCTACCAGCAGACGGCGGGTGGACAGATCCGGGCCGATCACCGCCTCGCGGATGCGCCGGAAATGCGTGCGCAACACGCGCTGCAACTTGCGCAGCGTGCGCTCGGGCGGCAGCCCTTCGGCCATGGTCTGGCGCAGCGAGATGGGCGGCGCGAAACGCACGATGGTGGTGCGGCCATTGAGCAGCACCGAGAGCAGGCGGCGGAAGCGGCCGACCAGCGCCCAGTTTTCCGAAAACAGCACCGCAAACCAGCCGCTCTGCTTGTCCGGCGCACGGCCGACGAAGATCGACACCGGCACCAGATGCACGTCCAGGTCGGCGCGCACGCGGTGCGCCTGCAGCAACTTGGCCAGCGAATCGGAATGCGTCTTGCCGCCGCGTTGTTCGGGAATCAGCGAGTTGCTGCTGCTCCGCCGCGACAACGCCAGGTAGGCGCGCTTGCGCTCCAGCGGGTCGCCCGGCAGCGGCACCAGCGGCGACGGCAGGCCGGCCTCGCGGCAGGCCTTGTCCAGGATCAGGGCATTAGAGAGGCCGTAATCCTCGAGCACATACACCACCGGCTTGCCGTCGTCGTAGCGCCCGGGTTGTTCGGGTTCGATGGTCAGGCTCAGCCACGGGTCGGCCAGCCGGCCGAGCAGGCGCGCCCACCACGGGCGTTTGGCCACGCGTGCCGGGGCGAGCACTGGCGCGGCGGGCGCCGGTGCGTCCAGCGCCACGGGTGCGGCAGGCGGCAGCGCAGCGGCCGTTGCGCCGGTCTCGGCGCCGGCAGGGCTGGGCGGGGCGGATTGGCCGTCCGGGAACGGCAGGGGATTCTGTTCTGGCATCGCCGTCATTATCGCCCACCCGGGCCTTTGCCGGTGCTGGCAGGCGGGGCGGGCGTGGCCGCCGGCGTGTCGGGCGCCGCCGCAGCAGCGGGTGGGGACGCCGCCGGCACTGCGCGCAACACGGCCTGCACGTCGTCCTGGGTCTGCTGCTGATACCAGTGGCCCTCGCGCTTGATCAGGCTGACGCTGAGATCGATGTCGCGCGCGGCCAGCGGGTAGCGCAGGCGCACCTGGGCGCTGTCGCCCTGCTGCTTGACCAGGCCGGTGCGCAGCGCATCCAGGCTGCTGTCCAGCGACAGGTCGTAACGCTCCAACACCTTCTTGCAGGCCGCCCAGAACGGCCCGAGCCGGCGCAGGCTCTCTTCCATGCCCAGTTGCTGCAGGTCGGCATCGGACTGGATCCCGGTGGCACGCGCAGCGGCCACCAGCTCGGCGATGCTGGCCTTGGCGCGGGGGCGGTCGGCCAGCGGCGCAGTGGCGGCCCAGGCGCTCAGCGCATCCACCAGTTGCACGTAGTGGGCGCGCTGCTCGGGCTGGTAGTCGGTGCGGCTGCGCAGGTACTGCACGCCGAACTGGCCCAGCGACTGCGCGGCCTGGCGGATGCCCTGCGCCTGCCCGGCCAGTTGCTGGTCGAAGGCCTGCTGCAGGCGGCGTTCGGCATCCGGGGCCGACAGGTTGCCCAGCAAGCTGCCTACCTCGTTGGGCAGCGGCAGCTCGGTCAACGGCCAGCGGCTGGCACCACTGCGCCAGGCCGCTTCCAGTGCGGTGTATTGCGTGGGCGTTACCCGGATGCGCGCATAGGCGACCAGGTCGTTGCGGCGCAACGGCGTGGTCATGGCCTGCATCGCCGCCGCCGGTTCAGCATTGGCGCCTGGCAGCGCGGTGGCGTGGTCGCTGCGCTTGCAGCCGCCCATGCACAACAGCGCAAGCAGCAACCACCCGGCGGACTGGAACCGACCTGGGCGGACGGTGGATAGCGACATGCGCACGATGTTCCCCTGATCGATCGGCGCATCTTGCTGTCTGAATGCAGCCGCGGCAAGGCACCGGCCTTCCGTGCGGGCGCGTACGGTGCGCGGCGTGGTGACGCGCGGCGCGCTGCACGATGGCGCCGGATGTCAGGCGCTGACCGGTATTGTCTTCTCGGACAAAGTTGTCCATGCCCGCGCCCGGAGTCCTTGCCGGAGTAAGGATTCGCCCGATGCTGCAATGCATCATGTAAGCGCTTGCAGTTCCTGCTAGCGTGCGCGCCATCTCGCTCTGAGGTCGCCATCGGATGGGGCCGATGTCATTCATGCGCAAGTTCGTCACGAACGCTCTGCCCGTATGGACCGTCCGCCAGCCCCTGGCGCGCGTCGCCTGGCGCATGCTTTGGGGAAACACGCCATGAGCCGGCCACGTTCGGACAGCGGCAGCGTCACCATCAAGGATGTCGCGCGCGAGGCACAGGTGTCGGTGGCCACGGTGTCGCGCACCATGAACGGGCATCAGCATGTGGCCGAGTCGGTGCGCGAGCGCGTGCTGCAGGTGGCGCGCGCGCTGCACTACATCCCGCATCACGCCGCGCGCAGCCTGAGCAGCCGCCGCACCCACACCATCGGTGTGGTGTTGCCGGACCTGCACGGCGAATTCTTTTCCGAATTGATCCGCGGCATCGACCAGGTGGCGCGCGAGCAGGGCTATCACCTACTGGTCTCCAGCTCGCACGGCGACCCGCAGGCGCAGCGCAAGGCGCTGGAACGCCTGCCCGGCCGCGTCGACGGCGTGGTGGTGATGTCGCCGTCGCTGGGCGATTCGGGCGTGCACGAAGACGCGCTGCCCGGCGGGCTGCCGGCGGTGCTGCTCAATTGCGCCGGCACCGCCAGCCAGCGCCCGGTGCTCAACGTGGACAACTACGGCGGTGCGCGGGTGATGACCCGCCACCTGCGCGACAGCGGCCACCGCCGCATCGCCTTCATCGCCGGGCCGGACGACAACTTCGACGCGCACGAACGCCTGCGCGGCTACCGCGACGAACTGGCGCTGGATGCGCAGGCGCAGCCGTGGGTGCTGCCGGGCAACTTCGACGAAGAATCCGGCTACCGCGCCGGGCAGACGCTGGCGCAGCACGATCGCCCGGACGCGGTCTTCGCCGCCAACGACATGATGGCGCTGGGCTGCCTGTTCGCGCTGGGCCATGCCGGGTTGAAGGTGCCGCACGACATCGCACTGGCCGGTTTCGACGACGTGCCAATGGCCCGCTACGTGCTGCCGGCGCTGACCACCATGCGCGTGGACATCGCCGGCCTGGGCGCACGCGCGCTGCGGCTGTTGCTCGGCCAGCAGCTGGTGGACGCCCCGGCACCACCGGCCGATGCTGCACCGCCGGCGTTGTCGGAGATGGTCCCGGAGCTGATCGTGCGCGCATCCAGCGCGCCGCGGAGCACACCCGGTGGCTGAGGCGCGTGCGCCGCGTCGCATCTTCACGCGATCTTTGCAGTTTCTTATGGTTTTTTAACTTACGCCGTTTGCTTGATTTGGTTGCCGCTGTTCTTGAAACAACGCATTACACGCGCCACGCCAGCGACTGCCGGTAGGCGCCTGACCCCTGGGAGGGGGACGCCATGAAGACCTACCGTACTGTCTCGACCTTGCCGGCGCGCAGCCTGCTGGGCTGCGCGCTCGCCGTTTCGCTGCTGGCCACCACCCCGGCCATGGCGCAGTCCAGCAATGCCACGTTGCGTGGGCAGGTGTTGGCAGGCCAGGCCGGAACCACGGTCACCGCCACCAACGTCGCCAGCGGCGCAGTGCGGCGCGCGACCACCGGTGCCGACGGCAGCTACGCGCTGGTGGGTCTGCCACCGGGCACCTACAAGGTCGACGCCGGCCCCGGCACCGAACAGACCGTCACCTTGTCGGTGGCCTCGTCGGTGAGCCTGGATCTGGGCGGCAGTGGCGCCAGTGCCGCGGCGCCTGCCGGCGATGCCACCACGCTGGACGCGGTGCAGGTCACCGCCACCACGCTGCAGGAGGTCAAGACCTCCGAGGTGGGCACCAACATCTCGCTGAAGCAGATCAACACCGTGCCGCAGCTGACGCGCAACTTCCTGGAGTTTGCCGACACCGTGCCGGGCATGCAGTTCGAGACCGATGCCAACGGCAACAGCCGTATCCGCGGCGGCGCGCAGGCCAGCTCGGCGGTCAACGTCTATATCGACGGCGTGGGCCAGAAGAGCTATCTGTTCGGCGGCGTGTCCGGTCAGCAGCAGAGCGCCGGCAACCCGTTCCCGCAGTTGGCCATCGGCGAATACAAGGTCATTACCTCCAACTACAAGGCCGAGTTCGACCAGGTCGGGTCGGCGGCGATCGTGGCGTCCACCAAGTCCGGTGGCAACGAATTCCACGGCGAGATCTTCGGGCGCACCACCAACACCGATTTCCGCGCGCGCCAGGCCGACGAACGTGCCGGTGCGCCCAATGCCGATGGCAACAAGCGCCAGACCCACCAGGACGAGTACGGCATGGCCTTCAGCGGGCCGATCGTCAAGGACAAGGCGCACTTCTTCCTCAGCTACGAGGGCAAGGGCTTCGAGGTCTCGGCCAATCCGGTGTCGGTGCCCGACAACTTCAGCAGCCTGCGCGACGACTTGCCGGCCGGCGTGCAGAGCCGCCTGGGCTCGGTCACCCGTCCGTTCAACGAAGACCTGTACTTCGGCAAGATCGACTGGGACATCGGCGCCAACGATCGCCTGGAACTCACCGCCAAGTACCGCGATGAAGAAAGCCGCGACAGCGTGGGCGATCGCAACACCGCCATCGCCGCCAAGATCAACCTCAACACCGAAGAACGCTACGACCTGCGCTGGCAGCATTTCGGCGAGAACTACGTCAACGAAGCACGCGTGTCGTACGAAGACGTGCTGTTCAACCCGACGGCCTACACCATCGGCAGCCAGAGCGTGTACACCCGCGCCATTGCCGAAGACGACGTGCTGATCAACGACGACGCCACCAGCGGCCTGGCGATCCAGCGCAAGGGACAAAAAGGCCCGAGCTTCCAGAACGACCTCACCCTCAACAACATCGAGTGGCACGGCAACCACGTGATCAAGATGGGCGTGAAGTACAAGGAAGTGGAGCTGACCCAGAGCGAAAACTCCGCGGCCAACCCGTCGTTCTACTACGCCGTCAATGATGGCGCAGGCACCGCGCCCATTCCCTACCAGGTGCGCTTCAATCTGCCGTTTGCCGGCGCCACGCCGTCGGTGACCACCACCAGCAAGCAGCTGGGCCTGTACCTGCAGGACGATTGGGACGTCAACGACAAGTTGCAGTTGAACATCGGCGTGCGCTGGGACGGCGAAAAGATTCCGTCCTACCTGGACAACGTGACCCCGCCGGAAGTGATCGCCGCATTGAACGGCCCCGGCACCGACCCGGCGGTCAGCGCCACCTATGCCGAACAACTGGCCAAGGGTGGAGTGAACATCAACGACTACATCAGCAACGGCCGTAATCGCAAACAGGACAACAACAACTTCGCGCCGCGCCTGGGCTTCTCCTACGACTTCCGTGGTGACGAATCGCTGGTGCTGTTCGGCGGTGCCGGGCGCAGCTACGACCGCAACCTGTTCGACATCATGGGCCTGGAACAGGTCAAGTCGGCGCTGTCGCAGTACACCATCCGCTTTGTCGAATCCTCCGGCTGCACACCGGCGGCCGGTACCTGCACCAACTTCAATCCGGCCTTTCTCAGCAACCCGGACAGCCTGGGCGGGCTGGTCGATGCGCGCGTGCGCAACGGCGAGATCGACCTGCTCAACAACGATCTGAAAACACCGTATTCGGACCAGTATTCGATCGGCCTGCGCACCCGCGTGGGCGACTGGAGCAACTCGGCCACCGTGTCCTACATCCACAGCAAGGACGGTTTGATCCTCACGTTGGGTAATCGCTATCCCAATGGCGATTTCTTCCAGGCCGGTGCACAGCCGTGGACCCAGCCGCCGCCGGGATTCGGCAACCTGATCATCGGCAACAACGGTGTGGAGACCAAGACCGCGCAGTTGCTGCTGTCCACTGACAAGGCCTACACCAAGGAAAGCGGCTGGGGCCTGACAGCGGCCTATACGTTCTCGCGCGCACGCGGCAACCGCGGCAATGACGATCAATACGGCTTCGATGCCGCCACGATCGCCAACTACCCGTTCCTGGATCTGAATTCGGTGCCGCGCCACCGCCTGGTGGTCACCGGCATCTACGACTTGTTCTGGGGCATCAGTGCCTCGGCCAAGTTGACGCTGGCCACGGTGCCGCCGCGCAACCAGGCGGTGTCGTACGACCTCTACGGCGGCCCGCCATCGGACAACATCCGCATCGTGTCGGTGGACGCACCCGGCGGCAAGTTCCTGGCCGGAGGCGACATTTTCGGCACCCGCCAGCTGGACCTGTCGCTGTCCAAGGACATGCACATCACCGATACGGTGACGGTGCAGGTGCGCGGCGATCTGATCAATGCGCTGAACTTCCGCAACTACGATCAGTACAGCATCGATTGGGGAAACAACGGTGTATACAACCCACGCGCGAGCATCAACCAGTACGGCGCGATGACCACCCCGCCCCGCACCTTGTTCATGAGCGCCCGCATCATCTGGTAACTGCTTGAGCAGCCGTTCGACCACGCTGTCGAACGGCTGCTGCTATCGCTACCGGAGTTCCGCTCTTTATTCCCGTGCATGGTCAGCGCTTCGTTCCGGACTGGTAACGGTTACTGGTCCATCGCTGTCGGTGCACCGACGCGCTCGCTGTGCAGCACGCCTCGATTCCGGCGCTGCGTGCGCAGCCCGTTTTTAAGTGTTTTTGCCTTCTTTTATCTGCAATGCCTGTTGTTTGTTGCTGTTGCCGCTGTTCCCGTGTCACTCACATCAAAGTACCAACCTCGACGCGCCAGTCACTCCACTGGTTCGCGCTTTACCCCTGGGAGGGGGAAAGTCATGAAGACTCACCGCACCGTCTCCACCCTGCCGGCGCGCAGCCTGTTGTGCTGCGCCCTGGCCGCCTCGTTGTTTGCCACCACCCCGGCCATGGCCCAGTCCAGCAACGCCACGTTGCGCGGCCAGGTCGCCTCCGCGCAGAGCGGCAGCGAAGTCGTCGTCACCAATGTCGCCACCGGCTCGGTGCGACGCGCGCCGGTCAATGCGAACGGCAACTACACCATCGTCGGTTTGCAGCCGGGCACCTACAAGGTGGAATCCAACGGCATCAGCCGCACGGTGACCTTGTCGGTGGCCTCCAGTGCCACCGTCGATCTGGGTAACGAGACGGCGGCCGCGCCGGCCGGCGATGCGACCACACTAGACACGGTGACGGTCAGCGCGCCGATGATTCGTGACGTCAAGACCTCGGAAGTGGGTAATACGGTTTCGCTGCGGCAGATTCAGCAGTTGCCGCAGGCCACGCGCAACTTCCTGGAGTTCGCCGACACTGTGCCGGGCATGGTGTTCACCATCGACCAGGACGGCAACACCAAGTTGCGCGGCGGTGCTTCCAACGCCAGTTCCAGCAATTTGTATATCGACGGTGTGAGCCAGAAAAGCTACGTCTCCGGTGGCGGTATTGCCGGCCAGGACGAGACCCAGGGCAATCCGTTCCCGCAGCTCGCCATCGGCGAGTACAAGGTGATCACGTCGAACTACAAGGCCGAGTACGGCCAGATCAGTGGTGCGGCCATCACCGCAGCCACCAAGTCCGGCACCAATGAGTTCCATGGCGAGGCGTTCTATCGCTTCACCAATCAGGATCTACGTGAGAGGCGCCCGGACGAAGAAGACGCCAAGGTCGATTCACAGACCAAGGAATACGGCTTTGCCATCGGCGGCCCGTTGATCCAGGACCGGATGCATTTCTTCTTTGCCTACGAAGGCAAGGACAACGTGGCGCCCAAGAGCGTGCAGCCGAGTGCCGAGGCCTCGCCGTTCATTGGCCTGCTGCCGTCCAATCTTCGCGATCAGTACGGCGCGTCCAACATGCCGTTCACCGAAGACCTGTACTTCGGCAAGATCGACTTCGAGCCGACCGATAACGATCGCATCGAACTGGCAACGCAGTACCGTGACGAAACCCAGGTCAGTAATGTCGGCGGCCAGAACGCGCCGGACCGCGCGGTGGACAAGATCAACAAGGACAAGCGCACCAGCCTGCGCTGGCAGCACAGTGCCGACAGCTGGTTCAACGAAGCCATCCTCACCACCGAGGATTCGCGCAATGTGCCGACGCCGCGCGGTGTCGGCAACGGCTCGATCTACACCTACATTGATCGCACGCAGGCCGATCCGCGTCAGTGGGTATTCCTCAACACCGGTGCTGCCAGTGGCGAAGACTTCAAGCTGCGTAGCCAGAAGGGCTGGTCGTTCCAGAACGACCTAACCTTCAATGCGCTGGAGTGGCATGGCGAGCACACCATCAAGACCGGCGTGACCTATCGCGACATCAAGTTGACCTCGCGCGAGTCCAGTTCGCTCAACCCGCAGTTCAGCTATGAAGTCGGCCAGAACGGTGTTGCGCCGGTTCCCTTCCAAGTGCGCTATATCCGTGCATTCGACAATCCCGGTCAGGTGCCGGTGGTCGAGTCGCCGTCCAAGCAGTACGGCATCTACCTGCAGGACGACTGGGCGGTGAACGACAAGCTGATGCTCAACATCGGCGTGCGTTACGACTACGAAGACACCCCGGCTTACACCGACTTCGTGACCTCGCAGCCGTTCATCAACGCGCTGTATTCGGACGACCCCGACAACCCGGGTCAGCCGTGGGCCAACCGCCTGCTGCCCAGCGGCATCAACGTGGCCGATTACATCAGCACCGGCAACAACCGCAAGAACTTCAAGGACGCCTGGGCACCACGCTTCGGCTTCTCCTATGACTTCTTCGGCGATGAGAGCGCGGTGCTGCATGGCGGCGCCGGTCGCTCTTACGATCGCAACCTGTTCGAGCAGCTCGCACTGGAATCGGTCAAGGCTGCGCTGTCGCCGGTGGTGGTGTACTTCAGCGATGCTGCCAGCGGACAGGGCTGCTTCCGCGACGACCGTGCGTGCACGGCATGGAATCCGGCGTATTTCACCGGTATTGATCAGCTCAATACGATCGATGGCACCAGTGACAGCTCCGAGCTTTTCATGTTCAAGAACAAGCTCAAGACTCCGTACAGCGATCAGTACAGCATCGGTATCAGCAACCAGGTCGGCGACTGGTTGACCGACGTAACCTTCCAGCGCGTGCTGGCCTATGACGGTCTGGTGATGAGCCTGGTCAACCGCTACCCGAATGGTGCGTACTTCGACGCCACCGGCAGCGTGCCCTGGGGCGAGCCGGTGCCGGGCTACCGCAATACGATCCTGGGCTACAACGGCCTGGAGCAGCGCAGCAGCCAGGTGTTGCTGTCGGCCGAAAAGCCCTACACCAAGGAATCGGGTTGGGGCTTGAACCTGTCCTACACCCATACCAGCGCGCGCCAGAACCGCACGATCGACGAGCCATTTGCTTTCGACAAGGCGACCATTCGCGACTACCCGTTCGTGAAGTCGGATGCCGTGTCGGCGCATCGTTTCGTTGCGTCCGGCTCGATCGATGGCCCGTGGGGCGTCACCTTCGGTGCCAAGCTGGTGCTGGCCACGCCAGAACCGATCAACACGATCGCCTGCTATGGCTTTACCGATCCGGATGGCGGCACCTGCCAGGCCGTGGGCGTGACCCCGCCGGGCAATGGCAAGTTCCTGCTGGGTGGCAAGATCTGGGGATATCGCACCGTCGATCTGCAGGCGAACAAGGAGTTCACCGTCGTGGGCGACTTCAAGCTCAACGCACGTATCAACGTGCTGAATGCCTTCAACTTCAAAAACTTCACCCAATACCAGTACAACAGCTTCGGTAGCGACGGACGCTTGCAGCCTGATATCACCGTGGTCGACAACGGCGAGATCAGCTATGTGCCGCGCAGTGTCGTCCTGGAAGTGGGTGCAAAGTTCTGATGCAGTGCACATCCATGTGCACGCTGTCGGCGTGTGCATGATCCGAACGGGGCCGCTTGGCCCCGTTTGCCTATCCGCGGTTTCCTCTTTCGTGCAGGATCGAACGCATCATGATCCCCGCTCCACTGCGCAACATCGTCATCGTCGGCGGCGGAACCGCCGGCTGGATGGCGGCCGCCGCGTTCGCCCGCGTGCTTGGCCCCAGCTTCAATGTGCAGCTGATCGAATCCGAGCAGCTCGGCACCATTGGCGTCGGCGAAGCCACCGTGCCGCACATCAAGGCGTTCAATAATCTGCTCGGCATCGATGAAGCCGAGTTCGTGCGCCAGACCCAGGGCAGCTTCAAGCTCGGCATCGAGTTCGTCGACTGGCAACGGCCAGGCACCTCGTATATCCACGGCTTCGGCACCCAGATCGGCCATCCGCTCGGGCTGCTGCCGTTTCATCAGTACTGGATCAAGCAACAGCTGCGCGGCAAGGCGCAGCCACTGGGCGCCTACACGCTCAATACCGTTGCCGCCACACGCGGCAAGTTCATGACCTCCGCCGGCGATGTGCCAGCCAATTCGCCGCTGGCCAACATCGCCTACGCGTATCACTTCGATGCCAGCCAGTACGCGCGCTTTCTGCGCGGCTACGCCGAGCAGCGCGGGGTCACGCGTCTTGAGGGCTTGATCGAACAGGTGCAGCTGGATGCGCACACCGGCAACGTGCAATCGGTGCAACTGGCCTCCGGGCATGTGGTCAGTGGCGACTTGTTTATCGACTGCTCCGGCTTCCGCGGCCTGTTGATCGAAGAGGCGCTGCACACCGGCTACCACGACTTCACCCATTGGCTGCCGTGTGACCGCGCACTGGCCGTGCCCTGCGAAAAGGTCGGCCCGCCCACGCCCTACACGCGCTCCACCGCGCGCGCCGCCGGCTGGCAATGGCGCATTCCGTTGCAGCACCGCACCGGCAATGGCTACGTGTATTCGAGTGCACACGTCAGCGACGACGAAGCCGCCGCCACGCTGCTGGCCAATCTGGATGGCACACCGCTGGCCGACCCGCGCCCGCTGCGTTTCACCACCGGGCGACGCAAGCAGTTCTGGAACCGCAATGTCGTGGCGTTGGGCTTGGCCAGCGGCTTTCTGGAGCCGCTGGAATCGACCAGCATCCATCTGATCCAGTCCGGCATTTCCAAGCTGCTGGAGCTGTTCCCACGCGAGGGCATCAGCCCGGTGCTGGTGCAGCGCTACAACGACCGGCTGGCCTTCGAGTTCGACCGCATCCGCGATTTTCTGGTGCTGCACTACCACGCCACCGAACGCGACGACAGCGCGTTCTGGCGCCACTGCCGCACGATGCCGATCACCACGGAGCTGCAGACCACGCTGGACCTGTTCCGCGACAGCGGGCGCTTCTACCGCAATGCCGAAGAGATGTTTGCCGAAATCAGCTGGGTGCAGGTGATGGTGGGCCAGGGCATCCTGCCGCAAGGCTATCACCCGCTGGTGGACCAGGTGCCGGACACCGACGCCGAAGGCTTCCTGGCCAGCGTGGCGCAGACCATCAGCCATTGCGTGGACGTCATGCCGACCCACCAGCAGTTCATCGACCGCTATTGCCGCGCTGATCCAATGCGGTGAGTGCGCGGTGGCAAACCTGGCCCAGACAAGGCCAGCGTTGCCGCCGCGAGGGGGTTCACGCTGCGCCCGCCGCGGCGTGGAGCAAGGTAATGGGGATCACCGCGTGGTGCGGCCAACCGGCATGGGGCGGCTGGGCGTTGCCGCCCAGCGGCGCGCGGTGACGGGCGGTGGGCGGTGGGCGGTGGGCGGTGGGTCAGTGCGTGCCTTCCGGGTTGCGATGCCGTTACGCGCGCCGCCGATGTCGATGACACGGCGTGGTGCGCCCACAGCAGCTCCGGTCCGTGCGGGCTTGAGATCATCTCGAAGCTCCCGCGCCCGGCATGGCTTGCCGCCAGCGAGCAGCGCCGGCGTGGACGCGTCCCAAGCGCGATGACTTGGGCGGCAGTTCCCACGTGGCCTGGCTTGATCGCTGGCGGCCGCCCGGCCACCGGTCAAAAAAAAGGATCGGGCACAAGGCCCGATCCCTTCAAAAACCGGGACAAGCCCGGTGGACAATGCGTGGCACAACTTCCGACTGACATCGGACGCCGGCATCGTACGTCGACTTTAACGTTAAAGCAACACTTTAAAGATGGCCGCCTAACTAGTTGATTTTGTTGGGCATCGAATGTGCCGCGCGGCAGCCTCAATCCCGGTGCGGCACCACGGCCGCGTGGATTTCGGCCTGGATGGCGGCGGCGGCAGCGGCGGGGTCGTTGGCCAGGCGGATCGGGCGGCCGACCACGATCGCATCGGCGCCATCGGCGAAGGCCTGCGCCACGCCCACTGTGCGCTGCTGGTCGTCGCCGACCGGGCCGCCGGTGCGGATACCGGGGCAGACGATGGAAAAGGCCGGGCCGGTGGCACGGCGGATCATGCCCGCTTCCTGGCCGGAGGCGATGACGCCGTCGATGCCGGCGGCCTGGGCGGCCAGCGCGCGCTCCACCACCACGTCGACCGGCTCGCGGTCGATGCCCATCGCGGCCAGGTCCGGCCGGCCCATCGAGGTCAGCACGGTCACTGCCAGCAGGCGCATGTCGCCCTGGTTGGCCGCAGCGGCGGCTTCGAGCATGCCGGCGTGCCAGCCGTGCACGGTGCAATAGCTCACCGGCCATTGCGCCAGGCGGCGAATGGTGCCGGCGACGGTGGCGGGAATGTCGAAGAACTTCAGGTCGACGAACACGCGCTTGTTGCGCTTGGCCAGCGCATCGAGCACGTGGAAGTACTCGCCCGACGCCAGCAATTCCATGCCGATCTTGTAGAACGCCACCGACTCGCCCAAACGGTCCACCCAGGCGATGGCCTCGTCATGGCCGGGCACATCCAGCGCAAAAATCAGCCGCTCGTGCGCGGCCAGCGGTAACGGGGGACGGTTCATCGTGCGAGCTCCAGTGCGGCGCGCTTGGCGTCGTGGCGGGTCTGCCAGGGTTGCGAATAATCGTTGTTGAACTGGGCCGGCTCCCAGCCACCGTAGCTGGGGTTGGGCAGCATCCACCAGCGCTCGCCGAACCAGTCGTGGTACTGCTGCAACAGCGCGCCGCGGGCAGTGCCGGTGTTGGCGGTGACCTGCACGAAGTCGCCGAGCTGGTCGCCGAACTGCATCAGCACGCGGTACTTCTCGCCAGCCAGGCGGCGGCGGCAATTCTTCTCGCTGCCATTCTGCTCGCAGCCGGGCACCACCGTGCCCAGGCCCAGGAAGACGCTGTCATCGGCCACCGGCAGCCCGGCGCTGCGCAGGTTGGCCAGGGTGGCGTCCTTGAGGTGCACGGCGCGGTTGGAGATGTAGATCAGGGTGATGCCGCGGGCGTTGGCCGCCTTGGCGAAATCGACCACGCCCGGGATCGGCTTGGCCTTCTTTTCGGCCACCCACTGGTCCCAGCTCAGTTCGTCGTATTCCTTGCCATCGCGCACCAGGCGCGCCTGGTACGGCGAGTTGTCCAGCACGGTCTCGTCCACATCCAGCACCACCGCCGGCTTCAGTCCGGTGGCGGCATTGCCGCGTTCTTCGGGCACCAGCGCGTCCCAGTTGGACTGCTTGAGCGCAGCGTCGAGGGTCTCGGCTGCGGCGCGGTAGGTTTGCTCGGCCACGGCGCGGTATTCCTCCGAACGCTGCATCCACAGCACCGCATTGAGGTTGTCATCGCCGGCGGGCGCGCCGGCTGTTGCCGCCGGCTTGGCCGCAGCAGCGCTGGCGGCGGCATTGGCAGACACGGCAGCGGCTTGCGCGCGCTGCGCCGTCTCTTCATGAGTGGGCTTGCAGGCCGACAGCGCCAGCACGGCGCAGGCAAGCAGGGACATCGGTGCGTGAAGCGAGGGGCGCATGGCATCCACCAGGACAGGAACGGCAATGAAGCGCGCAATTTTAGCCGGTTCGCGTGGTGGCGCCCTGCTCCGCGGCTGCAGCGTGCGCGCCGCCCCTCATGTCTGGTGGGTCTTGCGGCGTGCACGCGGCGAGGCGGTTTCTCGCTTTCAACCACGGTGCGCCTGGTTGGCATGCGGCCCGCAGCGTGCGCAAGCCTTCTGCCGTCTCCTGCCATCCATCTGCACGTAGACGCTGCGGGCCGCACGGACAGCGGCGGCTGACGCAACCACGACGCACCGTACAGCCATGCAAGGCGGCAGCGTCGCGGCGAACGATGCGCAAAACGCCGGCACGGGATCGGCATATCCTTGCGGGCTGATCGCCCAGGAGTCGCCGCATGACAGAGACATTGCCCACGCCCGTTCTCGATACCGCCCAGGCCCGCGTGCTCGGCTGCCTGATCGAGAAGGAAGCGACCACACCGGACGCCTACCCGCTCACCGTCAACGCCGCCCAGGTGGCCGCCAACCAGAAGACCGCGCGCGAGCCGGTGCTCACCCTGCAGACTGGCGTGGTGCATCACGCGCTGCGCCAGCTGGAAACCCTGGGCCTGGTGCGCCAGCAGTTTTCCTCGCGGGCCGAGCGCTACGAACACAGGCTGGGCAGCGCACTGGACCTGACCCGGCAACAGGTCGCGGTCATCGGCCTGCTGCTGTTGCGTGGCCCGCAGACGCTGGGCGAACTGTTTGCGCGCAGCGAGCGGCTGGCCCGCTTCAACGACAGCGACGATGTGCGCCATCACCTGGAACGGCTGATCCAGCGGGGCCTGGCCGTGCAGCTGCCGCGCGCCAGTGGCCAGCGCGAAGACCGCTACGCGCATCTGCTCAGCGGCGAGCTGGACCTTGAGGCGCTGCAGGCCGCCGCCGCACGTGCGGCGCCGAGCGCCCGCAGCGGCGCCGACAGCAGCGAGCTGGAAGCCCGCGTGCTCAGCCTGGAAACCACCGTGGCCGAGCTGCAGGACGCGCTGAGCGCGCTACAGGCACGCCTGGATGCGGCTGGCGCCTGAGGAGAGTGCAGGTCGCGCGTGGCCGGTTTTGTGGCGGCCTCGGAGCGAGACGCCGCTTAGCCGGCAACAGATCGGCTGAAGTGCAGCCCTGGCCGTTTGCAGGCCCGCCTGCCACCTAAGGGTAACTGGCGGCTTTGGGCACATGCGCACCAGCCCGCAGCAGGGCAGCCAAACTGCTTGCCGCACTCCAGCCGGCACGCGCGATGGAGTACCAGCGGGGCGCTATGGCAGCGCCGTCACAAACCGCTACCCGCGGAACACGCCCTCAAGTCGGCGTATCCACCTCGTCCCAGGCTGCATCTTCGAAATGCAGCAGCCAGTTGAGCGCGTAGTGCCGCTCGTAGACCACGCCGGGCACGACGCCGGCCGGCACCGGCTGCTTGGACTGCCCGGCCTGGCGCACTGCCCAGTGCAGGCGCAGGTGCCGGTCCAGCGCATCCAGCAGCTCCGGCAGCGGGCGCAACGCCAGCGCCGGCGGCGTGTGCGCCTCGGCGTGCTCCAGCGCGCGCCGGGCCACGCCCGGCACATCGCACAGATCGGTTGGCAGCGGCAGCGTGTCGGTCATGCCCGCCGCCCATTGCAGCGTCGCCAGGCTTTCGTAGCGCCAGCCGAAGTTGGCCAGCTGCTGCGGATCCGGCTGCGCCTGCTCGAAAAATTCCAGTTCCTGCGGTGACAGCGCGGCCGCCAGGCCCGGCAGCCGCGCGCCCATTTCGGCAAGCGACGGCGGTGGATCGCCTGCGGCCAGGATCTCTGCACGCAGCGCCACCGCAAACAGCGCGCGCATGCGCTCGGCCACGGCTGTGGCATCGCGCACCCGGGCTTCGGCCTCGCCGGGCACCGGTGGCAGGCTGGGCGGCACGCGGATCCCCAGCACGGCCAACTGATCCTGCTGCCGCGCGCGGCGCTCCAGCGCGTCCGGCGGATACGGCACCTGCGCATCGTCATCGAGCGGCGGCTCGCCCTGGCTCAGCAGCACGTGCCCGTGCGGGTCGCGCACGCTGCCATCGGCCAGGAAGCACACCGCGTTGGCCTGCTCGGCCCACGTGGCCAACGCACCGAAGGCAGCATCGTCCACCTCGAAGGTGAACTGCTGGCGCACCCGCTGCACGTGGCGCATCAGGTGATAGCGCGCCTGCGTCATCTGGCCATCGCCGGCCTGGCTCACATAGCCGACAAACCCGTGCAGATGGTTGGTCAACTCCGGGTCGGTGTGGTCGCGGTGCTGCACCGCAGCCTGCGGCAGAAAATCCGGCCACACGGGATCGCGCAGCGTGGAATAGGCATTGACCAACAACGGCATGACGCGTCCTTTTGGCGGCAAGACAGGCCGGCAGCGTGCCGCAGGCCAGCTCAGCTGTCCACGCCAGGGCCAAGATCGATCACGTAATACAGCACTTCATCGGTGCCCAGACTCAGCACCCGCAGCCCCTGCCGCTGCAGCCCGAGTTGTTCCAGCGCACGAATCGAATCGCTGTTGTCGGGCGACACGATCGCGCACAGCTGCGGCAGCCGCAGCACATCGCGCGCATACCGCAGCACGGCATGCCCGGCCTCGCGCACATAGCCCTTGCCGCGATAATCCGGCAGCAGCGCAAAGCCGATATGCGGCACCGGCAAGGTGTCGCGGCACAACAACCCCAGCGTGCCTGCGAAGGCGCCTTCGTCACGCGTTTCAACCGCCCAGTGCGCGAACCCGTGGCGCTCCTGATGCGCCTGCGCCCACTCGCGCAGGTGCGCGCGCGCCTGCTCGCGGGTCCGCACACCACGATCGTTGATGCCGGCGATGAAGGCGGGGTCGTTGACCAACGCCAGCATCGCGTCGGCGTCGCGTTCGGCATCAAGCGTCCGCAAGCGCAGGCGCGGGGTTTCGATCACCACGGTCACGGTGTGCTCCGACATCAGGAACACCCAGCCTGCCGTGCAGATGCCTCACCGGCAAGCCTGTGCGGGCGCAGCGTGGTGGGTGGCAGGCGTTTGCATGCAAGGCAAAACCGGCTGGCGATAAGCATCAACAAATGCCACACGACAATTGCTGCACACCTCGGTCCACTCGTTGCAGTTGGCACGCATAGCACCGCGATCGCGTGCTATGCGCACGACCGAGAGTGCCTGCATCGTTGCCATGGTTGAGAACGCGTACGCCGCAGCACGCATGCGACCACATGCTGCGGGATTCCAGACGCCTGCAGCACGCGCAAACACCGCGCATCAGCTCGCTGATTGAAACCCTAGGGGCTCATCGTGCAAGCGATGCGCATCGGCGCCGACCAGCGCCTTACCGCCCCTCACACGCACGTGTTGTCAGCGTGCGTTAGTCGAACAACGCCTGGATCGCCGCCAGCCCCGCATTGGCGCGCTCCTTCTTGCGTTCGGCATCGGCCACCGGGTCGGCGCCGTCGCGTTGCAGTTCGGCCGCCGGAATCTCGTCGAAGAACCTGCTCGGCTTCAGTCGCACATGCTCGCCGAACTTGCGCGTCAACTTGCTGTAGCTCATCCACAACTGCTGCTTGGCGCGGGTGATGCCCACGTACAACAGGCGCCGCTCTTCCTGCAGGTTGCCTTCTTCCAGGCTGACCTCGTGCGGCAGCACGCCGTCCTCGCAGCCAACGATGAACACGTAGCGGAATTCCAGGCCCTTGGACGCATGCATGGTCATCATGCGCACCTGGTTGCCGCCGTCGTCCTTGTCGTTGCGCGACAGCAACGCCAACTGCGCCGCAAGATCGCTGGCGCTGGCGCCACGCGGGCCGCCTTCGAACCATTCGGCCAGCTCGTCGAGGTTGCGCTTGCGGCGCTGGAACCCGGCTTCGTCCTTGGACTGATTGCGCAGGTCGTTGAGCAGGCCGGACTTGTCGGCCAAGGTGCGCACCAATTCGCCGGCCGGCAGCGTGGCCGAATGCTCGCGCATATCGCGCAGGATGTCGGTAAATGCGCTCAGGCCGTTGGCCGCACGCGGCGGCAAGTGCTGCAGCGCGCCCATCGATTCGGCCGCGCGCGACATCGGCACCGACTTGGCACTGGCCAGTTCTGCCAGGCGCGCGAGCGAGGTCGCCCCCACTTCGCGCTTGGGCGACTGCACCGCACGCAGGAATGCCGCGTCATCGTCCGGGTTGACGATCAACCGCAGCCACGACAGCAGGTCCTTGACCTCCTGCCGCTCCAAGAATGCGGTGCCGCCGGTGAGGTGGTACGGCACACGCAGCAACTGCAGCGCCTTTTCCAGTGGCCGCGACTGGAAGTTGCCACGGAACAGGATGCAGAAATCGCTCCACGGCACCTGCTTGGCCGTGCCCAGGAACGAAATCTCGGCGGCGACCTTTTCTGCTTCGTGCTCGCTGTCGCGGCACTCCCACACGCGGATGCGCTCACCGTCCGCCTGGTCGCTCCACAGGGTCTTCAAATGCTCGTGCGGGTTGTGCGCGATCAAGGCATTGGCCGCACGCAGCACGCGGTTGGAGCAGCGGTAGTTCTGCTCCAGCTTGATGATTTCCAGCGCCGGGTAGTCGCGCCCCATCTGCTGCAGGTTTTCCGGGTTGGCGCCACGCCAGGCGTAGATGCTCTGGTCGTCGTCGCCCACGCAGGTAAAGTTGCCGCGCGGCCCGGCCAGCATCTTCAGGAGCCGGTACTGCGCATCGTTGGTGTCCTGGCACTCGTCGACCAGCAGATAGCCGATGCGTTCGCGCCAGCCCATCACGATCTCTTCGTTGGCCTCCAGGATCTGCACCGGCAGGCGGATCAGGTCGTCGAAGTCCACCGCGTTGAAGGTGGTCAGCCGCGCCTGGTAGCGCTCATACAGGCTGGCTGCTTCCTTCTCGCGGTTGCTGCGCGCCGCGGCCATCGCCTGCTCGGGCGACATGCCGGCGTTCTTGGCCCGCGAAATCAGGTTCTTGGCGTCCTCGATCGCATCGGGCTTGGCGCCATGCATCAGGTCCTTGATCTGCGCGGCCGCATCGTCGGAATCGAAGATCGAAAACCCGCGCTTCAGCCCGGCCACAGCATGCTCGATCTGCAGGAACTTCAACCCCAGCGCGTGGAAGGTGCAGATGGTCAGCCCGTCGGCCCCGTCGCCACGGATACGCTTGGCCACACGCTCTCGCATTTCCTTGGCCGACTTGTTGGTGAAGGTGATCGCGGCGATGCGCTTGGCCGGATAACGGCCGATGGCGATCAAATGCGCGATCTTCTCCACGATCACGCGCGTCTTGCCGCTGCCGGCACCGGCCAGCACCAACAGGGGACCTTCGCAGTGCAGGACGGCAGCGCTTTGCGGGGGATTGAGACCGTGCATAGGGACTTCCAACAGAGCGGGCCATTGTACCGACGCGGCTGCGGGCGGTCCGCCGCGGCCGGTTCATGCACCTGCACGGCGCCCTGCGCACCTGACCCGGCAGCCGCTGGCTTGGCCCGGTAAAATCCCCCGATGGCCAAGCTCTATTTCTACTACTCGGCAATGAATGCCGGGAAGACCACCACCTTGCTGCAGTCGGCGCACAACTACCGCGAGCGGGGCATGCGCACGTCCATCCTCACGCCCAAGCTCGATCACCGCGCCGGCAGCGGCGTGGTCGCCTCGCGCATCGGCTTGCGCGCCGATGGGCAGACCTTCGACCGCCAGACCGAGTTGCTGCAGTTGATCGAGCGCGACATTGCCGCGCACGGCCCGCTGCACTGCGTGCTGGTCGATGAGGCGCAGTTCCTCAGCCGGGCGCAGGTCTGGCAGCTGAGCGAGGTAGTCGACCGCCTGCGCATCCCGGTGCTCTGCTACGGGTTGCGGACCGATTTCCGCGGCGAGCTGTTCGAAGGCAGCCAGTTCCTGCTGGCCTGGGCCGATGAGCTGGAAGAGATCAAGACCATTTGCCACAGCGGCAGCAAGGCCACCATGACCGTGCGCGTGGACGCGCAGGGGCATGCGGTGCAGGACGGCCCGCAGGTGGAGATCGGCGGCAACGAGCGCTATGTCTCGGTCAGCCGCGCCGAGTTCAAGAAGATCATGCGTGGCGAAGGCCGGATCGACCCGCTGCAGATCGCATTGCCGTTGCCGCCGGCGTAAGTCGCGCTTCGCCACGACGCGCACGCCGGCGGGGTGCCGAGAGTCGTGGTGCGTTGTACAGGGACACGAGGTCTGCAACCTTGCTGGCGGCGATCGCCTTTCCACGCTGCCGCTGGCCGATGCAGGCGCGCGTGCAGGCTCCACACCGCAGCATCGGTAGCTGCCAACAGCAGGCGACATACCGCCGTCTCCGCGCGTTATACCAATCGTCAGACCACCACACGCGATTGCGCCGGCAACGCCGCGCCCTCACAACCGGACGCAACCGGGCTCCTGTAAACTGCGTGCATCACGGTCCGGGAAGAAACGCATGGGTCAGCTTCCTCCCGAATTGCACGCCGATGTCGCGCGTGTTGGCCGGCTGTCGTCGGTCCCCGATGTGCTGACCATCCTCACCCGCCTCACCGGCATGCGCTTTGCCGCGGTTGCCCGGGTCACCGATGCGCGCTGGGTCACCTGCCAGGTGCAGGACACGCTCGCCTTCGGTCTGCAGCCCGGCGACGAACTGCCGCTGGCCACCACGTTCTGCGATGGCGTGCGCCTGCGTAACCAGGCGGTGTCGTTTGGCCATGCCTCGCAGCACCCGGTCTACCGCGACCATCCCTCGCCCAAGTTGTATGGCTTCGAGAGCTATGTGTCGGTGCCGATCCGTCTCGACGACGGCAGCGTGTTCGGCACCTTGTGCGCGCTGGATCCGGAGCCGCGCGTGATGGATGCGCCGCTGGTGGAGAAGATCGAACTGCTCGCGCAATTGCTGGGCGCGCAGATCCAGGCCGAACTCCGCGCCGAACAGAGCGCGCTGGAATCGCGGCAAGCCCGCAGCGAACTCGGACGGGTCGGCGCCTCGGCGCGGCTGCGCGAAGAGTTCATCGGCATCCTCGGCCACGACCTGCGCAACCCGCTGCAATCGATGCATGCGGTGGTGGACATGCTGTCCATCGACCAACTCAGCCAGCGCCAGGGCGGCGCCATCCGCTCGCTACAGCGCAGCCTGCGGCGCATGGAAGAGTTGATCGACTTCGCCAGCGATTTCGCCCGCGGCATCGAACGCGACTGGCTGCAGCTGGACTATGGCAACGGCAGCGACCTGCTCGATGCGCTCTCGCAGGTGGTGGACGAAACCCGCGCCGCCTATCCCAACCAGGTGCTTTCCGCGCATGTGGCCATCGACGAACCGGTGCATGGCGATGCCATCCGGCTGGCGCAGATGTTCGGCAGCCTGATGATCAACGCAGTGGTGCAAGGCCAGCAGAGCTCGCTGATCAAGGCCATCGCAGTTACCGAACAGGGCCGGCTGCGCATCGAAGTCTGCAACCTGGACGGCATCGAACCACGCCGGCTGGACGTCCTGCACGCCTCCACGCATGTGCATACCGCCGGGCGTGCCCTGCCCGAGGTCGACCTGGGCCTGCACATGGCCGCACAGATCGCGCAGGCCCATCAGGGCGAGCTGCGCATCACCAGCGGCAAGGACGGCACCTGCTTCCACGTGGAGCTGGCCTGCCAGCGCCCACGTGCACGGATGCAGCTGGTCGACAACCGCTCGACCCCGGCCTAGGCACGGCCAGGTCCGGGCAACGCAGGTCAGTAGATCTTGCGTTCGCTCGCCGGCGGCGGCGTCCACTGGTACAGCCAGGTTTCGGTCAACGGCTTACCGTTGGCGCGCAGGAACAGACGGATGTCGATCTGCTGGGTGCCCTCATCCGGCGGCACCAGGTCGAACATCGCCCGGTAGCCCTTGAGCTCATGCAGCGGCCGCGCCGAGACGATCTCGGTGGTGCCGCGCGACACCTGCAGCACCGCTTCGACCTTGGCCTTGGGGTCCTTTGCAAGCGCAGCCAGTTCACCGCCAGCAAAATCCACCGCAAAGCGCCAGGAGAAATGGCTGCGTTTCTGGCCCACGATGCCGCCCAGCCCGGTGCGCGTGGCCACGCAATGCGCCAGCGGCGAACTGGCCGGCGGGTGCGCACCCCAGTACAAGCGGTACCCCATCAATAGTTCCTGCCCCGGCTGCGGCTTGGCCTGCGGGTTCCAGAACGCCACGATGTTGTCGAAGGTCTCGTCCACGGTGGGGATCTCCACCAACTGCACCGAGCCCTTGCCCCAGCCGCTCTTGGGCTCCACCCACAGGCACGGGCGCTTCTCGTAGAACACGCCGTCGTCCTGGTAATGATCGAAATTGCGATCGCGCTGCAGCAAGCCAAAGCCGCGCGGGTTCTCGTCCACGAACATGTTGAAACGCAGGTGCGGCGGATTGCATAGCGGCCGCCAGATCCACTCGCCGCCGCCGGTCCACATCGCCAGGCCATCGGTATCGTGGATTTCTGGGCGCCAGTCCCAGTCCATGCGGCGGTCGTTCTCGCCGGTCTGGTACATGCTCGTGCACGGGCCGATGCCCAGCCGCTCGATCGCCTTGCGCGGATACAACGCACTGTCGATATCCATCACCAGTACCTCGCCATTGGTGATGGCAAAGCGGTACGCGCCGGACACGCTGGGCGAATCCAGCAAGCCGTAGACCACCACCGTGTCCGAATCGTCGGCCGGCTGTTCCAGGTAATAGGCGATGAAATCGGGAAATTCTTCCGGCCCACCGGTGCCGGTATCGATCGCCAGCCCGCGCGCCGATTGCCCGTACTGGCCTTCCTTGCCTACCGCACGGAAGTAGCTCGCCCCCAGGAACGCGGAGAAATCGCGGTCGGTATCCTTGCGTGTGTTGAGCCGGAAGCCGGCAAACCCCAGGTCCTTGGGCAGCTGTTTGCCACCGAGGCCACTGCGGCCGTAATCGAACGCCGCCGGGTCGTACGCCAGCTGCTGCGCCTTGCCATCGACGATGTCGTAGATGTGCACCGGCGTGTGGAAGTACAGGCCGAGATGGAAGAACTTCGCCTGGAACTTGCCATTGCCGTCGGCCCACAATGCGTGATCTTGGCGGTAGCGGATCGACTGGTACTGATCCCAGTTCAAGGATTCCAGCGGGCCAGGCAGCACCTGCTTGTGGCTTTTGTAGGGCGCCTTGGCCAATGCACGCGCCTGGCCCTTGAGCCACGCATAGTCGAACGGCTGCGGCTGGCCCAGGCGACGCAGCCCCACTGCCTTGGCAGCCAGCGCCCACGGCGGCAGCGCCGGCAAACCGAGCGCAGCCAGGGCGGCGGCGGCATTCTTCAGGAAGTGGCGTCGTTGCATGCGCTGGATCTGATCGGTGGTGTGGGCTACATCATAGCCACACCAACGCCCGGCACAGACGTTATGCGCTACTCAGGGCACCGCAGGCGAACCGGCGCAGGCATTGGTCAACGCAAGCTCCTGCGCCTTGCTGCACAGGAATTGCCGCTGCGCCTGCCGCTCGTTGGGCCCGGTATAGCGCAGCAGCGTCCATTGCTCCTGCGCCTGCATGTCGGCACCGGGCGCGAGCGTGCGATACGGCGCGTGCACCTCCATTTCCAGCAGACCGTGTTCGGGGTGCTGCGGGGGCGCGTCCAGATACAGTTCCACCTGTCCTTGTTCGGGATGGATACGCGCCTTCGGCTGGTGCGCAAAGCGAATCACCAACACCTGCGTGCCGGCAAAACCAGCCATCCAGCCAGCGGACGGCTGCAGCAGCAGCTTGCCGCGCTGGATCAACGTGTCCGCGCGGGTGTCGGCACTCAAGACGAACAGGCCACCTTCAAGCTGATAACGCGGCGCGACGGTACCGGGATCGCTGGGTGGTTGCAGGCGTAGATCGGCCGCGTCCGCCACCGGCACGAACACCCGCGTATCTGCAGCCACACGTGTGTTGAACCACAGATCCCAGCTGAGCGGCTCGGTGCGGATGTTGCGGGCGGTGGCCTGCACGTCGATGGTGTCCGGGCGCGACGGCGACAGGGCCACACGCTTGCGCAGTTGCACGCCGGTCACCGGGCTGGGCACGCCGTCCATCACCAGCTGCGTCGCGTCGTGCGTTGTGGCCCGCGTCGTCGCCAGCGAGAGATACGGGTCCGGTGGCCACACCGCACCTGCTGCCTTGCGCTGCGGATTGACCTGTTGATGCAGCCACCAGTGGCTTTGCGGGCCAACCCAGACGTCATGCCCCAGGTAAGCGATATCGCCTGCAGTGTCCGATACCTGCGGTGCCGGCTGCTGTTCCACCGCCGCACCGAGCTTGAGCACGCTCGGCTGGCCCCGCAGCTGAAACGCCAGGATCCGCCCACCAAACGACGGCGTGGCCGTCACTTCGATCACCTCGTTGCCGAGCGTGAGGCGTTCGATGGCGGGGGGCATCTTACGCGCTGCAGTGTCTGCGCAGCTGCCCGCCGAGGGCAACACGAGCAGTCCCGCCACGACCGCCACCACAGGAAAGCGCACCAGCTTCGCCATGCCCAACTCCGCATCCATCGATCAGCCAATTGTGGCGCGCTGGTGCGCAGCACACCAGCAAGTGCGCTGCAGGAGCGAGTGCTGCCGATGTCTGCAGGTGCAACTGGCAAAGCACCGAATAATGCGAAACGTAGATGCGATGCCGACACGCATTAGATGGAAGCGTCGCTGCACATCTATGCAGCGGCTGACGGTTCTACAAAGTGATGCGATGGAATGCCTTGGCGAATGCCAGCAGGCCTCAGCTGGAGGCCGCTGTGTCTACGCTGCGGCTCGCGACTTACAACGTGCCAGTGGTGGACTTAGAGCAGCTATCAAAACGACTGCGCAGCCGCCAGGCGGGCGCGGCCGGTGCTCGGAATCGGCATGTACCCACGTACATTCCGGTTCCTCCGTGCCGTCCACACCCACCTGACGACTGCTCGCTACGTTTTGTCAGCCGCTCTTGGTCGCGTGATACAGACAGGCGTTAGCTGGAAGCCATGCTGCTCTGTCTATGCCGCAGGTAGCGGCTTACGAAGTGACATGGTGGATGCAGTTGATGATTCGACAGATTTCAGGAAGAGTCGAAGCGGCGATGTTTATGCAGCGATTAGCCGCTTACGAAGTGATGCTTGTCTCCGTCGCGTTACTGCTTGTATTTGAGCGGCAGCTAGCGCTGGCAAGCCGCGCACCACACCGTGGCGCGTTGGCCGATTGTGGCGTGCTTCAATTCGCGACCGCAGTGTTTGCAGGCTTCGCCTTCGCGGCCATACACCATCAGTTCCTGCTCGAAATAACCGGGCGCGCCGTCCGGGCTGATGAAATCGCGCAGCGTGGTTCCACCGCGCTGGATTGCATAGGCCAGGATTTCCTTCACCGCATCCGCCAGCCGCCGATAGCGCTCCCGCGACACCTTGCCAGCTTCCCGCAGCGGGCTGATTCCTGCGCGATGCAGGCTTTCTGCCGCATAGATATTGCCAACGCCAACCACCACCGCCTGGTCCATCAAGAAGGTCTTGACCGCCGCACGGCGACCGCGTGCCAATGCGTGCAGATAATCGCCCGTAAATGCGGGAGATAATGGTTCGGGCCCAAGGCTGGCCAGCAGCTCATGCGTTTCGCAATCGCGCTGCCATAACAGGCAACCGAAGCGGCGTGGGTCATTGAACCGCAGGACACGCCCGTTCTGCAGGCTGATATCCACATGGTCGTGCGCACGTGGTGGCGTATCGCCCGGCAGAACCCGCAGGCTGCCCGACATCCCCAAATGCAGCACGGCACTGCCGCCTGCATCGGTATCGATCAGCAGATACTTCGCCCGCCGACGCACATCGGTAATCGTGGCGCCTGGCAGCAACTGTTCGATCTGCTCTGCAATCGGCCACCGCAGGTCAGGCCGCCGCAGGATCACGCCATGGATGCGTTGCCCCACCAGGTGCGGGGCCAGTCCACGTAGGGTGGTTTCGACTTCGGGAAGCTCAGGCATGCAGATCGACTCGACTCACGGCAATAGACCGGAGCACACCACATGGTGGTGCAGGCAGGCAAACACAAATACTGTGGCCGGTATGAGCGGACCTGGGTCCCCGAATGCAGCAGCAGATTTCAGCCGCCTACCGGCCCTGCCAAGTGATCTAGGCACGTGGCGGCTACTGCAGAAATGTACTTAGACATCGCAGTTGCTAGGCGCACCACTCATCTGTGCAGCAGCGTCAGTAAATGCCTATTACCCCGTGCCGAAGAGGCCAATGTTTCACGCATAGCGCTTACGCATAACGCCAGGCTGAGCAGCAAAGCGGACTAAGAAACGGTCGATCCATGCGGCCTCACCACATGCATTCTGTCGCTGGACGCTGCGCACCAATACCAAGACCAACACCTAAAGCAAACGTGTCCAAGCCGAGTCAGCATTAAAGCGCTAGGACCGAGCGCGTCGCCTACGGCCATCTTCTCGCCCATGGATATGTCTTTGGTCAAATTGCAGGCAAAAAGAAACCCTCAGTCCTGTTGGACTGAGGGTTTCGGGTAAAGCCCCTGGCGATGACCTACTCTCGCATGGCTTGAGCCACACTACCATCGGCGCAGCTGCGTTTCACTTCCGAGTTCGGGATGGGATCGGGTGGTTCCACAGCGCTAATTTCACCAGGGAGACGGTTGGAGCGTCGCCATCCAAGAAACGGATTAAGGCGCCCAGTCTCGCATAGTTAACTTGTGACGTAGCTTGCGTTTGCGGATCTACCAACGTTCGTTGGGACCAAGGCAACTTGAGGTTATATGGTCAAGCCGCACGGATCATTAGTATCAGTTAGCTCAATACATTGCTGTACTTACACACCTGACCTATCAACCACATAGTCTATATGGTTCCTTTAGGGGGCTTGTGCCCCGGGAAGTCTCATCTTGAGGCGCGCTTCCCGCTTAGATGCTTTCAGCGGTTATCGCTTCCGAACATAGCTACCCGGCAATGCCACTGGCGTGACAACCGGAACACCAGAGGTTCGTCCACTCCGGTCCTCTCGTACTAGGAGCAGCCCCTCTCAAACTTCCAACGCCCATGGCAGATAGGGACCGAACTGTCTCACGACGTTCTGAACCCAGCTCGCGTACCACTTTAAATGGCGAACAGCCATACCCTTGGGACCGACTACAGCCCCAGGATGTGATGAGCCGACATCGAGGTGCCAAACACCGCCGTCGATATGAACTCTTGGGCGGTATCAGCCTGTTATCCCCGGAGTACCTTTTATCCGTTGAGCGATGGCCCTTCCATACAGAACCACCGGATCACTAAGACCTACTTTCGTACCTGCTTGATCCGTCGATCTTGCAGTCAAGCACGCTTATGCCTTTGCACACAGTGCGCGATGTCCGACCGCGCTGAGCGTACCTTCGTGCTCCTCCGTTACTCTTTAGGAGGAGACCGCCCCAGTCAAACTACCCACCATACACGGTCCCTGATCCGGATAACGGATCTAGGTTAGAACGTCAAGCACGACAGGGTGGTATTTCAAGGTTGGCTCCACTGCAGCTAGCGCCACAGTTTCATAGCCTCCCACCTATCCTACACAGACGAACTCAACGTTCAGTGTAAAGCTATAGTAAAGGTTCACGGGGTCTTTCCGTCTTGCCACGGGAACGCTGCATCTTCACAGCGATTTCAATTTCACTGAGTCTCGGGTGGAGACAGCGCCGCTGTCGTTACGCCATTCGTGCAGGTCGGAACTTACCCGACAAGGAATTTCGCTACCTTAGGACCGTTATAGTTACGGCCGCCGTTTACTGGGGCTTCGATCAAGAGCTTCGCCTTGCGGCTGACCCCATCAATTAACCTTCCAGCACCGGGCAGGCGTCACACCCTATACGTCCACTTTCGTGTTTGCAGAGTGCTGTGTTTTTGATAAACAGTCGCAGCGGCCTGGTTTCTGCGACCCTCTTCAGCTATAGCTCGCATGAGCCACCAAAAAGGGTGCACCTTCTCCCGAAGTTACGGTGCCATGTTGCCTAGTTCCTTCACCCGAGTTCTCTCAAGCGCCTGAGAATTCTCATCCTACCCACCTGTGTCGGTTTACGGTACGGTCTTCGTGAGCTGAAGCTTAGGAGCTTTTCCTGGAAGCGTGGTATCAGTGACTTCGCCATAAAGGCTCGTCTCGGTGCTCGGTCTTAAAGGATCCCGGATTTGCCAAAGATCCAAACCTACCGCCTTTCCCCGGGACAACCAACGCCCGGTACACCTAACCTTCTCCGTCCCTCCATCGCACTCACGCGAGGTGCAGGAATATTAACCTGCTTCCCATCGACTACGGCTTTCGCCCTCGCCTTAGGGACCGACTAACCCTGCGTCGATTAACGTTGCGCAAGGAAACCTTGGGCTTTCGGCGTGCGGGCTTTTCACCCGCATTATCGTTACTCATGTCAGCATTCGCACTTCCGATACCTCCAGCAGACTTCTCAATCCACCTTCGCAGGCTTACGGAACGCTCCTCTACCGCGCATAAAACCGAAGTTTTACGCACCCCAAGCTTCGGTTCACTGCTTAGCCCCGTTAAATCTTCCGCGCAGACCGACTCGACCAGTGAGCTATTACGCTTTCTTTAAAGGGTGGCTGCTTCTAAGCCAACCTCCTGGCTGTCTATGCCTTTCCACATCGTTTTCCACTTAGCAGTGAATTTGGGACCTTAGCTGTGGGTCTGGGTTGTTTCCCTTTTCACGACGGACGTTAGCACCCGCCGTGTGTCTCCCGGATAGTACTTACTGGTATTCGGAGTTTGCAATGGTTTGGTAAGTCGCGATGACCCCCTAGCCATAACAGTGCTCTACCCCCAGTAGTATTCGTCCGAGGCGCTACCTAAATAGCTTTCGAGGAGAACCAGCTATCTCCGGGTTCGATTAGCTTTTCACTCCTAATCACAGCTCATCCCCGTCTTTTGCAACAGACGTGGGTTCGGGCCTCCAGTACCTGTTACGGCACCTTCACCCTGGCCATGACTAGATCACCCGGTTTCGGGTCTACTGCCCGCGACTATGCGCCCTTATCAGACTCGGTTTCCCTTCGCCTCCCCTATACGGTTAAGCTTGCCACGAACAGTAAGTCGCTGACCCATTATACAAAAGGTACGCAGTCACTCTTGCGAGCTCCTACTGCTTGTACGCACACGGTTTCAGGATCTATTTCACTCCCCTCTCCGGGGTTCTTTTCGCCTTTCCCTCACGGTACTGGTTCACTATCGGTCGGTCAGGAGTATTTAGCCTTGGAGGATGGTCCCCCCATATTCAGACAGGGTTTCACGTGCCCCGCCCTACTCGTCTTCACTGGAGTGGCCCTTTTAAATACAGGGCTATCACCTTCTATGGCCAATCTTTCCAGATTGTTTTTCTAAAGCCATTCCAGCTTAAGGGCTGTTCCCCGTTCGCTCGTCACTACTCAGGGAATCTCGGTTGATTTCTTTTCCTCCGGTTACTTAGATATTTCAGTTCACCGGGTTCGCTTCAAGCAGCTATGAATTCACTGCAAGATACTGCCGAAGCAGTGGGTTTCCCCATTCGGATATTGCCGGATCAAAGCTTGTTGCCAGCTCCCCGACACTTTTCGCAGGCTACCACGTCCTTCATCGCCTCTGACCGCCTAGGCATCCACCGTGTGCGCTTATTCGCTTGACCATATAACCCCAAGTTGCCTCGGAGTTACATGCCGTGTTGTGTGGGGTACAAAGCCACCAACGCGAACATACGACTCAATTATTTAGGGACTCGAAGTCCCCGCCTTAGCCTCAACGACACGTTTAGATAGATATCTCAAACGCTCGCTACGTCACAAGTTATAAAAGAACATGTCTCAGCCTCAACGCTGATCCATATAAATTCTTAAGTGTGCACTACATTCAGAGTGGTGGGTCTGGGTAGACTCGAACTACCGACCTCACCCTTATCAGGGGTGCGCTCTAACCACCTGAGCTACAGACCCGAAGTCTTTTCACTCAATATGGTGGAGCCTGTCGGGATCGAACCGACGACCCCCTGCTTGCAAAGCAGGTGCTCTCCCAGCTGAGCTAAGGCCCCAAAAGGGACTTCGCATACCGACCTGTGCCGGTATGAATCTCTGAATGCAGGTAATTTGTGAGGACGCCCGACAGGACGAATGACGTCATGCTCAAAAGGAGGTGATCCAGCCGCACCTTCCGATACGGCTACCTTGTTACGACTTCACCCCAGTCATCGGCCACACCGTGGCAAGCGCCCTCCCGAAGGTTAAGCTACCTGCTTCTGGTGCAACAAACTCCCATGGTGTGACGGGCGGTGTGTACAAGGCCCGGGAACGTATTCACCGCAGCAATGCTGATCTGCGATTACTAGCGATTCCGACTTCATGGAGTCGAGTTGCAGACTCCAATCCGGACTGAGATAGGGTTTCTGGGATTGGCTTACCCTCGCGGGTTTGCAGCCCTCTGTCCCTACCATTGTAGTACGTGTGTAGCCCTGGTCGTAAGGGCCATGATGACTTGACGTCATCCCCACCTTCCTCCGGTTTGTCACCGGCGGTCTCCTTAGAGTTCCCACCATTACGTGCTGGCAACTAAGGACAAGGGTTGCGCTCGTTGCGGGACTTAACCCAACATCTCACGACACGAACTGACGACAGCCATGCAGCACCTGTCTCACGGTTCCCGAAGGCACCAATCCATCTCTGGAAAGTTCCGTGGATGTCAAGACCAGGTAAGGTTCTTCGCGTTGCATCGAATTAAACCACATACTCCACCGCTTGTGCGGGCCCCCGTCAATTCCTTTGAGTTTCAGTCTTGCGACCGTACTCCCCAGGCGGCGAACTTAACGCGTTAGCTTCGATACTGCGTGCCAAATTGCACCCAACATCCAGTTCGCATCGTTTAGGGCGTGGACTACCAGGGTATCTAATCCTGTTTGCTCCCCACGCTTTCGTGCCTCAGTGTCAGTGTTGGTCCAGGTAGCCGCCTTCGCCACGGATGTTCCTCCCGATCTCTACGCATTTCACTGCTACACCGGGAATTCCGCTACCCTCTACCACACTCTAGTGACCCAGTATCCACTGCAATTCCCAGGTTGAGCCCAGGGCTTTCACAACAGACTTAAACCACCACCTACGCACGCTTTACGCCCAGTAATTCCGAGTAACGCTTGCACCCTTCGTATTACCGCGGCTGCTGGCACGAAGTTAGCCGGTGCTTATTCTTTGGGTACCGTCAGAACAATCGGGTATTAACCGAATGCTTTTCTTTCCCAACAAAAGGGCTTTACAACCCGAAGGCCTTCTTCACCCACGCGGCATGGCTGGATCAGGCTTGCGCCCATTGTCCAATATTCCCCACTGCTGCCTCCCGTAGGAGTCTGGACCGTGTCTCAGTTCCAGTGTGGCTGATCATCCTCTCAGACCAGCTACGGATCGTCGCCTTGGTGGGCCTTTACCCCGCCAACTAGCTAATCCGACATCGGCTCATTCAATCGCGCGAAGCCCGAAGGTCCTCCGCTTTCACCCGTAGGTCGTATGCGGTATTAGCGTAAGTTTCCCTACGTTATCCCCCACGAAAGAGTAGATTCCGATGTATTCCTCACCCGTCCGCCACTCGCCACCCATAAGAGCAAGCTCTTACTGTGCTGCCGTTCGACTTGCATGTGTTAGGCCTGCCGCCAGCGTTCACTCTGAGCCAGGATCAAACTCTTCACTTAAAATTACATGTCCGAAGACAAATACTTTAGCTGCAGAAGTTCAACCACTGACAACTTATCGCTTGCAAAGCAATTAATATGTTGCTTTTTGATTAAACGTCTGCAAGATGGACAATCATCCTTCCTGCAGGCGTCCGCACAAATTACCTGCGCACACTGTCAAAGAACATTGGGAAGTGGCCTCAGCGCCGTTCCCGTCAGCTTCGTCGTTTCCGTCGAAGCGAGCCGCCCATTATAGCGGGCTTTTTCTTGCCGTCAACACCTTGTTTCCGAGGTGGTTGACGCTGCTTCGTTTCGACCCGTAGGTTTTCTGCGAAGCGAGCCGGCCATATTAGCAGGCTTTTCATCCTCGTCAACCCCTCGTGAAGAGGAAGTTGCCGCCGCTGCACCTCAATCCGCCGTAGCGTCTTTCCGTGTAGCGAGCCGCCCATCATAGCCGGCTTTTCCGTTTCGTCAACACCTTGTGGTGTCTCCGATTCGCCTCGTTCGTTGCTGCAGTGCTTCGAGAAGCGCCGCCGTCCTGAGCGAGGTCGCGCAGTTTATCGAGCCTGCGCAGAAGTGCAAGCATTTTTTGACGCCCTCTTGATCTGATAGGCCGCATGGCCGTCGATAGCGTGTTGCCACGCGCTGTACGAACTGGTGACTGCAGCTGGGCAGGTAACTGGCAGCGCCCTTCTGTCGTGCAACATTGTTCTTGGGAGTGCGCGCCATAGAGAGAGATGCACCCTCTAGAGAGATGCAAGACGCCGACGTGCTCGGTAAGAATGCACTGCCCTCCCGCAAGGATGACGATGTCCTCCGCACGCAGCCTGTTCCGCGATCTGTCCCTGCCTGCCATCGCGGCAGGGTTCGTCACTGTATTGGTGGGCTTCGCCAGCTCGGCGGTGATCGTGTTCGAAGCGGCCCGGCATCTGGGGGCCGATCAGGCCGAGATCGCCTCATGGATGTGGGCGCTGGGCATTGGGATGGGCGTGACCTGCATCGGCCTGTCGCTGCGGTACCGGGTGCCGGTGGTCACGGCGTGGTCCACGCCTGGTGCGGCAATGTTGATTGGCACTGCGGCCGGGGTGCCGCTGCGGGAGGCGATCGGTGCATTCGTGGTGGCCGCCGTGCTGGGTGCGGTCGCTGGGTTCACCGGATTGTTCGAAAGGGCAATCCGGCGGATTCCGCTCTCGCTGGCGTCGGGCATGCTGGCTGGGGTGCTGCTGCGCTTCGGGTTGGACCTGTTCGTGGCGATGCAGAGCCAGGCAGCCATGGCGTTGTCGATGCTGGCGACTTATCTGATCGGGCGGCGCTGGTTTGCGCGCTATGCGGTCATCGCGACCTTGTTGGTCGGGATCGCGATTGCCGCCGGTGGCGGGCTGATGCACTGGAACGCGGTGCGGCTGGAACTGGCCCGGCCGGTGCTGATGGTGCCTGGCCTCTCGTGGGCGGCCCTGTTCGGGCTGGCGATTCCACTATTTGTGGTGACGATGGCTTCGCAGAACGTGCCCGGCGTGGCGGTGATGCGGGCCTCCGGCTATACGGTGCCGATCTCGCCCACGATTGGGTGGATCGGTGTGGTCAATACCGTCCTGGCGCCGTTCGGTGGCTACGCCTTGAACCTGGCGGCGATCACCGCAGCGATCTGCATGGGCCGCGAGGCGCACGAGGACCCGGCGCGCCGTTATCCCGCCGCGGTGGCCGCAGGGGTGTTCTACATCGTGATCGGCCTGTTCGGGGCGACGGTGGCGGCGGTGTTTGCGGCCTTCCCGCGCGAACTGGTGATGGCGATCGCCGGCATTGCGCTGCTGGGCACGATCGGCAACAGCCTGGCGGCGGCGTTGCGCGAGGAGCCGGAGCGCGAGGCGGCGCTGATCACCTTCCTGGTGACCGCCTCCGGACTCACGTTGGGCGGGATCGGGGCCTCGTTCTGGGGCTTGCTGGCCGGTGCGATCACCTTGATCGCCTTGCGGCCGCGCCGACCGCAGCGCTGAGACAAGGCACCGGCGCAGCACCATGGACGCTGCGCCTGTGCCGCAAGGCCGCTGCCGCCACCGCATATGGCCGGCGGCGGTCCTGCGGCATCAAGCCGCCATGCTTGACGCCGCAAAGAGTGCGCGCTCATTCGACAGCGCGTTGCCTCGGGGCGCGCCCGCGCACGCTGCGCGATGGCTTAGAGCGGCTGATAACACGTAGCGAGCAGCCGTCAGGTGGGTGCGGACAGCGCGGAGGAACCGGAGTCATGCCGATCCCGAGCACCGGCCGCGCCCGCATGGTGGCTGCGCAGTCATTTTGATCGCTGCTCTTATTCCGGATCGCGCAGCTGTAACAACCAGTGCGCGGTCACCCCGCTGGGGCTGGGGAGAGGTTCAAGGTGGAACTGGCGATAGACCGGTGCGCCGTCGCTCACTTGCAACGGCAAGGTGACGTAGGCGGCCCGGCCGTTGCGCAGCGCATCCTGCAACAGTTCCACGTTGGCGCGTGGTGCATCGCTGGCGTACAGCGTCTGCAGCTCACGTCCGATCAGCTCGGCGACGTCGCTGCCGCAGACATCGGCAAAGGCGGTGTTGACGAACAGCAGGCGGTGCGCGGCATTGGCCGTGCCGCGCTCGATGATGGCCACGCCATCGCGCAGGCGTGAGAGCGAGGCTTCCAGCAGGGTGAAGTCCTGCTGGAAGCGCTTGCGCTCCATCAGTTCGATCAGCACGCGCAGGCTGCGGGCCGATTCCAGGTGCAGCGGCGACCAGCGCCGCGCACGGCCGCGCACCGTCTGCTGCCACAGGTCGAAACTCTTGCGTGGCGACAAGCGCGAGTTGGGGATGTCTTCCAGCTTGGCCAGCTGCGGATTGCCGGCCCATTTGATCTGCTGGATCTGCTCGCGGCGGGTCCATAGCAGGGCGCTGCGCGATTGCGGCATCAGCGGCACGAAGATGAAGCCGGCCGCCAATGGCGCCAGGTCGGCGAGCTCGGGGAAGACCTCGCCGATGGCGTCCACATGCAGCGCGCCGACCGCGTCTTCGCGCAGGGCATCGTGGTGTTCGGATTCGATGTGATCGCGGATGCGCCGCAGCGCCGCCACGTCCGGGGTGGTGCCGTGGCGGCTGATGTCGTTGCCGTGGAAGATCGCCACACCGTCGGCGTCCACCACATCCATCAGGTCCGGGGCCATGTCGTCGAGCAGTTCGACGGTCATGTGCTCGGCATCGTTGAAGTCGGTGATGAGTTTTTCGCGCACGGTGAGCAGCACCGATTCCAGGCGCGCACGGGCCACCGCCTGCAGCGCGCCGATCCGCCCGGCCAGGGTGCGCGCCACCGCATCGGTGACATCGCGCATGGCGTGGTTGGTGAAATGCGGGCTGTAGTGATGGCAGGAGATCAACCCCCACAGCGCATCGTTGACCACGATGGAGGCGACCAGCGTGGCGGTGACGCCCATGTTGGCCAGGTACTCCAGGTGCACCGGCGAGACGCTGCGCAGGCTCACATCGCTCAAATCCACCGGCGTGCCCAACTGCGGATGCACGGTGGGCTGGATCGGCGACGGCTGGTAGCCGACATCGGCAATCTGGCGGACCCGGTTGCGCAGGTACAGTGCGCGCGCCTGCGCCGGGATGTCGCTGGCGGGGTAATGCAGGCCGAGATAGGCCTCCAGTTCCGGCTTGCGCGCCTCGGCGATGATGTCGCCGTTCCACTCCTCATCGAAGCGGTAGATCATCACGCGGTCGAAGCCGATCAGGCTGCGCAGGCCCTTGGCCACGCGCACCGCTGCCTCGGCGATGCCGGGATCGCGTTCGACACTGCGCAGCAGCGGCATCGCCTCGCGCAGGGTGACATCGAGCAGGCGCGCATCGCGCGGCTCCATTTCCACCAGCCACTGCTGCGGATACAGATGCCAGGCCGCGACCCAGGCGCTGTCTGGTGGCGTGGCGCGTTGCGGGAACCGCACCTCGGCATGCATCAGGTGCTGTGGCTGGTCATCGACGGCGAACGGCTGTGCTTCGGGCAGCGTCAGCACCTGGGTGTAGGGCATGCCAAGCAGCGCGGCCATCGGCACGCCGAGCAGATCGGCGGCGGTGGTGCTGGCCTGCACGATGCGGCCGTCGGCGGGGTCGATCACCAGCAGCACGCCGTAAGGCTGGATCAGGCCGGGAATATGGATGGGTTCGCGCGCACAGACGTCCAGGTCCAACGGGTTGGTTGCAGTGCTCAAGGACGTGCCTCCGCTGCCAGGCAGGTGTGGAAATGGGCAAACATGGCCTGCGCGCCGGCGATGGCGTCGGCACGCGCCGCTGCGCTCTGCAGGCGTTGCTCAAGCACCGCCTGAAAGCGCCGCCAGCCGGCCGGGTCTTCGTCGGCCAGTTCGAAATAGTGCAATGCATGCGCCAGGCCCGGCTGACGTTTGCGCAGCATACGTGCGATCACCCGGCCACCGAGCTGAGAGCCTTCGATGACATACAGCATGCCCCAGCGCACCGCCTCGCTGCTGGCCGGCGGCGGCGGCACCGCGGCATCGACGGGTTGGCCGAGCACGCGCAGATCCTCCCGCAACGCCGGCACCCGGCGGCGGTACTGCCATCCGCTGCCCACCAGGGTCACCAGCCAGTCGCTCAGCTGTTCTTCGAAACCGGCCAGCAGCCGGTGATGCCGGCGCAGCACCTGCGCGTAAGTCTCGGCGTCGATGTGGCCCTGCCCCAGCGCCTGCATCAGCGGCACCGCCTCAACCCGGGTGTGCGCCTCCTGCGTGGCATGCCGCAGCGCGAGCGCAGCCGAAAGCGGGGCAACCGGGGTGTCAGAACGCATGCGTAGGAAGACAGTCAAAAGCCAAGCTGCTCAGCCTAGCAGGGCATGCGAGCCAGGCAAAAAGCGGGCGCGTCCGCTGCATGAACCGGTTGGTTTCAGCCCTGCGCCAGTGCCGGGCTGCGCCCTGCCCGCTTCCAGGCCATGAACCAGCCCGCGGCCAGCAGCAGGCCGGCCAGCAACCAGGGGGCGCCGGGCAGGTGCAGCGGCGCGCCACTGCCGATGAACCAGGCAAAGACATTGGCGAACAACAGCGGGCCGGCGATGCCGCCCAGGCTGACCAGGCTGGTGAGCGCGCCCTGCACGCGGCCCTGGGCGTCGGCACCGACTTCGCGGGTGATCAAGGCCTGCGCAGCCGGGGCGGCCACCGCCCAGAAGGCACTGATCGGCACGCCCAGCAGAAAGGTGCGGCCGCTGTCGGCCAGGCCGTAGATCACAAAGCCGATCACGCCGCAGCCCAGCCCGAGCAACAGCGCGCGCCGCTCACCCAGCCAGCGCACGATGCGGCCGACCAGCACGGCGTTGACGATGATGCTGCACACCCCGACACCGGCCAGCACCCAGCTCACCTCGCGCGGGCCCCAGTGGTACTGGTAGCCGGCAAACAGCACGAAGATGCTGGGGTAGACGTAATGGGCCAGGTTGGCCAGGAACACCACCGAGGCCAGGCCGAACACCTGCGGGTAGCGGCGCAGCAGCTTCAACGCACCGAACGGGTTGGCATGCGACCAGTCCAGCCGCGCGGTGCGGCGCTCCGGCGGCAGCGATTCGGGCAGCACGAACCAGCCGTAGAGCACGTTCAACAGCGCCAGACCGGCGGCGAACCAGAACGGCCAGCGCAGGCCGATGCTGCCCAGCCAGCCGCCGATCAACGGGCCGGCGACAAAGCCAATGCCGAATGCGGCGCCGAGCATGCCGAACGCGCCGGCGCGCTTGTCGGCCGGGGTGACATCGGCGATGTAGGCATTGGCGGTGGAAAAGCTGGCCGAGCACACGCCTGAAATCACCCGCGCCAGCAGCAGCATCGGCAGCGTGTGGGCGAGTGCCATCAGGATGAAGTCCAGACCCAGCCCCAGGCACGACAGCAGGATCACCGGGCGGCGGCCGTAGCGGTCGGACAAGGTGCCCTGCAGCGGCGAGCACACGAACTGGATGGCGGCGAACAGAAACCCGAACCAGCCGATCCAGCCAGCTGCGGCTGCATAGTCGCCGCCGGTGAATTGCCTGACCAGATCGGGCAGCACCGGGATGATGACGCCGAAGGACAGCACGTCGATCAGCACGGTGATGAAGATGAAGATCAGTGCGGCGCGGCGCCGGCCCGGAGCGGGAGCGGATGCGGAATCAGGAGAGATGGACATCGCGCGGCACGCAGGGGCGAAGCGGCGAGTGTAGCGGTGGAGTGGGTAGTGGGGTTATGGGGGATGGGCTGTCGCCTGATACGCCCCGTCCCCTCATCCGCCCCTGCGGTGCACCTTCTCCCGAAAGTAAAAGGGAAGCGCCTGGCCTGTGTCTGGCGCAAAATCAGCGTGATGGAGTTAAAGCCCTCTCCCGCCGGGAGAGGGGTTGGGGAGAGGGTACGGGGCGAAGCCAGACGTGCACTCAAACTTCACCAGGCTTCGCACGTCCCCTCATCCGCCCCTTCGAGGCACCTTCTCCCGATGGGAGAAGGGAAGCGCCTGGCCTGTGTCTGGCGCAAGATCAGCGTGATGGAGTTAGAGCCCTCTCCCGCCGGGAAAGGGGTTGGGGTGAGGGTACGGGGCGAAGCCACAGGTCCACTCAAACTTCACCAGGCTTAGCACGTACCCTCATCCGCCCTTCGGGCACCTTCTCCCGATGGGAGAAGGGAAGCGCCTGGCCTGTGCCTGGCACAAGATCAGCGTGATGGAGTTAAAGCCCTCTCCCGCCGGGAAAGGGGTTGGGGTGAGGGTACGGGGCGAAGCCAGACGTGCACTCAAACTTCACCAGGCTTCGCGCGTCCCCTCATCCGCCCCTGCGGGGCACCTTCTCCCGAGGGGAGAAGGGAGTCGTTGCTGCTTCTTTCCTGTCTTGGAAGCGGCGCGGGCGCTGGGCGAGCCTGGGGCAATTCTTGCGCTTACTCGACGCTGATGGTCTGGGTCAGCGTGTGGCTGGCGCCGGGGGCGAGTTCGATGACGTCCGGGCCGGCGTTGGCTGCTTCCAGGCAGACGTAGTCGCGCCAGCCGGTGCCCACGTCGGCCATCTTGCTGGCGGCGTCTTCGCCCGGGTTCCAGGCCACCAGCGAGCGGCTGCCTTCGGTGCGGATGTCGATGCGGCGGCCCAGCACCGGGTCGGTCAGGGTGTAGTGGCCGCCGGCGTTGGTGTAGATGCGGTCGCTGCGGCCGGGGTCGCGCGGATCGCGCAGGCTCCAGTCGCCCTGCTGGCGGTGCGCGGTGGCGTAGTTCTCGTACTTGTCGAGATAGTCCAGCCCATCCAGGCCCTGCACGCTCACCTTGAGCGCGTCGCCGACGCGGAAGTAGTTGTGCAGGGCCTGGGTGAAGCGCACCGGCGCCTTGCTGACGTTTTCGGTGACCAGGCGTTGTTCTAGCTTGCGGCCGATGCGCAGGGTCATGTGCAGGCGCAGCGCCAGGTCATCGAAGGTCGGCGGCGTCAGCGTGAGCACCAGCGTGCCGTCGTCTTCGCGGCGGCTCTCGGTGAGCTGCCACGGCACCGTGCGGACAAAGCCGTGCGCCGGCACGTCGCCGGTCTGATCCTGGCGGCCGAAATACGGCCAGCACACCGGCGCGCCGCCGCGGATGGGCGTGGGCGGCTGCTTGGCGGTGGGCGACAGCCACATCACGTCCTGCCCGCCCTTGGGCACGAACGACAGCAGTTGGCCGCCGAACAGGCTGATGGCCGCGGTGGAATACGGGGTATCGATCAGCAGCGAGGGAAAACCGTGGAAGTCGCCTGTGCGCAGGCCGGTGACGTCGGACATGGGAGATGCCTTCTGGACGATGGGAGATTGGACGAATGCGGGATAGGCCGCCGGCAGCGTGAACGCGGTGCCGCGAACGGCGGCGCCGGTCACCGGCGGGGCGGTGCGCAAGGCGGTGAGGATGCGTTGGCCGGCGCGACCATCGGCCGGCTGCAGGCCCAGGCGGGTCTGCTCGACCTGGATGGCGCGGCGGGTGGCGGTGCCGACCATGCCATCGGCTTCGCCGATCTGGTGGCCGCGCGCCAGCAGCAATTGCTGCAGTTGCCGGCGTTCGGGCCGGCCCAGGCCAGGGTCGTCGGTGGGCCAGGCGGCGACCAGGCCGGGGCCACTGCGCAGGCGATCGGCCAGCAGGGCGATCGAGAGCGCGTAGCTTTCGGCCGCGTTGTAGGCGTAGATCGCGTCGTAGTTGCGGAACACCAGGAACGCGGGGCCGGTGGGGCCGGCCGGCAGCAACAGGGCGGCGGCGGTCTCGGCCGGCAGCCCGGTCGGGGCAAGCGGCTTGCCATCGGTGCCGAGCAGGCCGGCAGCCTGCCAGGCCTGCAGCGGTTGGCGGCGGGTGCGGCCGGCCTTGTTGGCGTAGAAGCCGGCCGGCAGGCGCACTTCCATGCCCCAGGGGCGGGCGCGTTCCCAGCCGGCCTTGACCAGATAGTTGGCGGTGGAGGCCAGCGCGTCGGGAATGCTGGCGACCAGGTCGCGGCGGCCATCGCCATCGCCGTCGACGGCGATGCGCGCATAGGTGGACGGCATGAACTGGGTCTGCCCGAACGCGCCGGCCCAGGAGCCGGTCAACCCCTCGGGCGCCAGGTCGCCCTGCTGCAACAAGCCGAGCAGGGCCAGGAATTCGCCGCGGAAGAACGGTTGGCGGCGGCCGGCGCACGACAGCGTGGCCAGCGACACCAGCAACGGGCGCTTGCCGGTGATGCGGCCGTAATCGCTCTCCACGCCCCACACCGCCACGATGGTGGCCGGGTCCACGCCGGTTTGTTCGGACAGACGGGTGAGCAGCTCGCGGTGAGTCACCAACATGGCCTGGCCATCGCTCACGCGCTGGCTATCGACCAGGCTGGCCAGATAGTCCCAGATCGGGGTGGTGAATTCCGGTTGCGCGTCCAGCAGCGGCAACACGCTGGGATCGGCGGCCAGACCGGCGGTGAAGCGCTGGAAGCTGGCGGCATCCACCCCCTTGGCGGCGGCCTGGGTCTGCAGCCCGGCCAGGCAGCGGTCGAACGCGGGGTCGGCCCAGGCGGCGAACGGCGCCAGGCCCAGCAGCAGCGGCAACGCACGCCGCAGCGGCGTCATGGACTCAGGGCCGGCAGAAAAACGAACGGCATGCGATGAAGGCTCCTGCGCGGCGGGTTGAGCCGGGGAGCATAGCCAACCTGACGGCCGGGCCGCGTGCAGGGGCGCAGCAATCAGGCGGGCGTCTGGCGCGGTGCTGGGCTAGCGATGCTGGCTGCGCCGCCGTGATGGTGCGGCGGCGCTGGCTTAGCTGCCGTCGCCGGTGATGCCCGACAGCAGCGACAGCGCCGGGGTGGCGCCGGTGGCGTCGCCACTGCGACGGACGCTGCGTGGCAGGCGCGGGGTGTCGTGACGGGGGCCGAACCAGATCATCGCCGCGGCCACCAGCGTCGGCAGCACGATCGCGAACACCACCAGTGCCAGCAGCAGCCATTGCCAGAGATTGAAGGTTGCCATGATCCCGTCCCGCCCCGCGGCGCAGTCCGCCGGCGCGGCAAGCTTCCGGGATCGGCTGCGAACGTGGCGTCGACAAACCGGGCGGGATGGCGCCGTTCGTCGGGCGGTTTGGGCTGGCTGGCGCGGCACGTGGGCGCGACTGCCGGAATGACCGGCAACCCGGCGGACCGTGTGGCGCGCCGGCCTTGCACCGTGATCGCTGGTGCGGCGTTGGGCGATGACGTTGGTGCGTCAGCGCGACCTTACCGGGCGTCGAGGTAATACCAGTGGCCGTCCTCGCGCATGAACCGGCTGTGTTCGGTCATGCGTACTGCACTGCCGCCGCCGATGCGGTAACGGGCCAGGAACACCACCTCGGCGGTGTCCGCGCCGGTGGCGATGGCGCGCTGCACGTTCAAGCCCAGCCAGGTGGTGCGGCCGCCTTCGTCCAGCGCCAGCTCGGCCGGCCGCGTGGACGGATGCCAGCTCGCCAGCAGGTAATCGACGTTGCGGCGGACATAAGCGCTGTAGCGCGCGCGCATCAGCGTTTCCGCATCGGGCGCCGCAGCGCCGGCATGGTACTGGCCGCAGCACTGGGCGTAGCCGGCGGCGCGGCCGCAGGGACAGGGATCGGTGGGTGTGGACGGTGACATGGTGGGATTGTGCGGGGTTGGGGCTGCGGTTGGGAATTGGGAATTGGGAATTGGGAATTGGGAATTGGGAATTGGGGATGCGGGATGCGGGATGCGGGATGCGGGCTTCTACTTGGTAGTTGAAGTGTGCGGGAACGTAATTGGGCACTGATATGCACGTCGTAGTGATGCTCCTTGCTTGCGCGTCCTCGTCACTTCGTACGCGCAAAGTTGCGTAGTGGCTTTGGCAGTGGCTCGCAGCTTTGCGCGTGGACGTCAGCGAGGCTGCGCTCCTTACTTTCACCCCGACCCTCTTCCGCAGGCGGGCTTCAGCAAAGCCACCGCTTACGTCTTAATCCGGGCCGCGCTTGCTGCACAGCTGCGCAGGCGCGCAACACCAAAGCGCTGGTCGGCGTGCGCCCCTTGTCGACGGCACCGACGGCGCCGATGCCAACAGCGACGCGCGCTTCGAGATCACTCGCGTGAAGGCCGATGGCTAGCCGCAGCAGGCCAAGGGGCTCAAGGCTGCCCTGGTGCGCGAACACCGCGACTACTGGAACTGCATCGACGACCATTGGGATGAAGACGCAGGCTTGTGCCGAGTACGCCTTGGCCGGCTTAGAGCAGCTATCAAAACGACTGCGCAGCCATCAGGCGGGCGCGGCCGGTGCTCGGAATCGGCATGTACCCACGTACATTCCGGTTCCTCCGCGCCGTGCGCACCCACCTGGCGACTGCTCGCTACGTTTTGTTAGCCGCTCTTACAGCGCGCGTGCGCGCCGCCGCATTCTTGCGGTGGACAGCGGCCTGCGCCGTAATCGCTTCGCGGCAACCTCGCACGGCTTTTTTGAACCGCGACGGGGAGTCGCCAGCGTAGATCGCCGAGCACCGGCGTACGCAGCTGCGCGCCTACCTTGTTGCCACGCAGAACAGCGGCGGCGTTGTCCTTGCGATTGGCCGCGACCAGCGCGCGGAGAACACCGCGACATATCCGTGCAACCCGGCGTGGAGCGCCGTCAGTGCGGCGGCTATGCTGTCGCCCCCGTCGTGCGGAGCACCGCCTTGCTGGAACTGATTCCCACCGAGTTGCCGTGGCTGCTGTGCATCGCCTTCGTGGCCGGGCTGGTGGATGCCGCGGTGGGTGGCGGCGGGTTGATCCAGTTGCCGGGGTTGTTTGCGACGTTGCCGCAGCAGGCGCCGTCGCTGATTCTGGGCACCAACAAGTTCAGCGCGATGTTCGGCACCGGTGCATCGGCGTGGCGCTATGCGCGCAATGTGCGGTTTCCGTGGCGGCCGGTGCTCTACGCCACTGCGGCGGCGTTTACGTTTTCGTTTCTGGGTGCGACGGCGGTGAGCCTGCTGCCCAAGCAGGCAGTGCGGCCGCTGATCCTGGTGTTGCTGATCGCAATGCTGGGCTACACGCTGATCAAGAAGGACTTCGGCGCCCTGCACCGCCCGCGCGCCATCGGCCGCCGCGAGTTGGTCACCGCCTTGGCGATGGGCGCGGCAATCGGCTTCTACGATGGCTTCTTCGGCCCGGGCACGGGCAGCTTTCTGATCTTCCTGTTCATCCGCTTCTTCGGGCTGGATTTTTTGCGCGCCTCGGCTGCGGCCAAGGTGGTGAACCTGGCGACCAACCTCGCGGCACTGTCATTCTTCCTGCCCACCGGCCAGGTGATGCTGGCGGTTGGCGTGCCGATGGCGGCGGCCAACGTGGCCGGTGCGGTGGCCGGCACGCGGCTGGCATTGCGGGGCGGCACGCCGTTGATCCGGCAGTTGTTCCTGGTGCTGGTGGTGGTGTTGATCGGCAAGATGGGCTGGGACCTGCTGCACTGAGACGCACGCCGCGGCAGCGTGGCGCCGTTCGCCAATGCGATGCCTAGAATTCCATGCTCAGCGTTGCCGACAGCGTGCGGGGCGCGCCGGGGTAGTTGGTGGTTTGCGTCACCGGTTGTTCGATGTAGAAAAGCGGTTGCCGAGGTTGCGCAGCAGCAGCGCCAGTTGGTAGCGGCCGCCGAAGCGGTACGCCGCCGACGCATCGAAGCGCGTGTAGCCGGGGATGCGGTAGCTGTTGGTGAGATCGCCTTCGCGCTCGCCCACATGCACGGCGCCCGCGCCTAGCGTCAGCCCGTACAGCGGGCCGCTGGCGACGTGGTAGGTGTTCCACAGGCTGGCGCTGACGCGCGGCACGCCACGCAGGCGGTTGCCGGTGGCGATGACGGTGTCGCGGGTGACCTGCGCGTCCAGATAACCGGCGCCCAGGATCAGGCGCCAGTTCGGGGTGAGTTCGCCGGTGACATCCAGCTCCAGTCCGCGCACGCGCTGCTGGCCGGTGACCAACACGAAGCCGTCGTTGTTTGGGTCGGCGGTGGCGACATTGTCCTTGGTGATCTGGAACGCGGCGACGGTGGCGAGCACGCGGTTGTCGAGCAGCGCACTCTTCATGCCGAGTTCGTACTGGCGGCCGGTTTCCGGCGGCGCGCTGCCACCGGCAAACACGCTGGCGCTGCGCGGGCGAAACGAGGTGGAGGTATTGGCATACAGCGACAACTGCGGTGCGGCCTTCCACACCACGCCCAGGCGCGGTGAGGCGCGCCGGCCGTCTTCGCGGGTGCGGGAACCGTTGTCGAGAGTGGTCTGTTGCACATCGTCCCAGCGCACGCCGGCCAGCACATCCCAGCGCTCGCCCAGGCTGATCTGGTCCTGCACATACAGTGCGGCGTAGCGCGCATCGACTGCGATCTCGCGCGCTGGCACATAGGTGCCCGGCAAGGCGCCCTGCACCGGAGTGCGCACGCTGATGCGCGCCAGCGGCGCACGGGCCTCGTCGGTGTGGCGATGCGCATCGACATATTCGGCACCGGCCAGGACCTGATGGCGCAACGGGCCGGTGTCGAAACGCGCCAGCGCTTCGGTCTGCGAGGTGGTGGCGCGCACCTGCTGGTCCTGGCGCACGGCGCGGCGCTGCAGGAACGCGCGGTCGGCACTGAAGCCAGTGAAGTCGGCCACACCGCGGCCGCTGTCGCCGTCCTGATGATTGACGATCTGGCGCAGCGTGAGCCAATCGGTGGCGTCGACTTCGATACGCCCGCGGGCCGTGCGCGAGATGCCGCGATTGCGCGACCACGGCTCGCCGAAGCTGCGCTGCGCCGGGCCACGCACCACTCCGTCGATGGCCACCAGACCACGATCGCCCGGGCTGGTCTGGCGGGTGTATTCGATATCCAGATCCGCGCGCAGGCGCTCATTCGGCCGCCACGCCAGCGATGGCGACACGAACACGCGGTCGCCATCGGCCTGGGCATCACGGAAACTGCCGGTCTGCTGCACCGCCGCGCTCAGGCGCGCCGACAGCGTGGGGCTCAGCGGCCCGGTGATGCTGGACTGCACGCGGCGCAGACCGTGCTCGGCCACCTGCACCGAGGCGTTGCCGCCGAACACCGCATCCGGCCGCAGCGTGACCAGGTTGATCACCCCGCCCGGTTCGCCACGCCCATACAGCACTGCCGCCGGGCCTTTGAGCACTTCCACCTGCGCGACATTGGCCAGATCGCGCACGGTTTCGGTGAAGTTCTGCGCGGGATTGAGCAGGATGCCGTCGACCGCGTACGAGGACGCTTCGAAGCCACGGATCACGAAAGTCTCCGAGCGATTGCCCTGCGTGCCGCCGGGCTGCACGTTGGAGACATTGGCCACCACATCGACCAGACGGGTGAGCTGCTGCTCGTCGATCACCGAACGCGGCACCATCTGGATGGCCTGCGGAATGCGCTCCACCGGTGTCTGCGTGCGGGTGGCGCCGGCGGCTTTTTCGGGCCGATACAGGGCGCGCTTTTCGCTGACCACGATGGCGTCGAGCAAGCTGGCCTCCTGCGCGGCGGCCGGGAATGCAGCCACCAGGGACACGAACAACAGGTGGCGACGCGTGGGGAGTGGGGTCATCGGGCTCTTCTGCGGGGGCGATACGCCGCAGAGCGGACACATCCAGCCTTTAATGATAACGATTCTTATCCGCGCGTGCGGGGTATGGTTCGGATGGCGCTCGCGAATGACTTGATTCGGTGCGTTGATGTCTTCCGCGTGAGGCATCACGTGTGTGCGTGTCTGCAGCCTTCAAGACAGCATGCAGGTGTCGCTGCGGGCGTGGCCTGCCTGAAGCGGCGGCGGATCCGTGGGCTGGTTTTCGCCTGAAACCGGGGCGGCGAACGACGTGCGACACAGGCGTGCCATCCAGTCAGCGGGCGTCATTGGCAACGCTGCAAAGCCCGCGTGCGCGAGTTCGTCGCCGTTGCGGGCGCGGCGCGACTGCGGGCGTACGGCCGCATCGCGTAGACACCGTACCCCCGCGACCGCCCCGGTGGCGCGGTCGCGGGGGCCGCGCTCAGCGTTTGCTGCGCGCCTTGGGAGCAGAGCCGCGTGTGGACGCAGCGCGGCTCGTGGCGGAAGCCGCCGTCGCGGGCTTGGCCGTGGGCTTGGACCTCGATACCGGCTTGGCCACCTTCTGAGCTGATGCTGGCTTGCTAACGTCTTTCGGCGCTTTGCCCGTGCGCTTGGCCGCGACGGCCGGCGTGGCGTTGGAGGCCTTCGGCACGGCCGCGGCTTTCGCGGTGGTTGTGCGCTTGGCAGCGGGCTTGCCGGAGGACCCAGTTCGCGTGCTCGCCGGCTTGGTTGGCTTCGGTGGCGTGTCAGGGGTTGCAGCCTGTTTGCGCCGTGCGTTCGACGCGTCCGCCGTGCGCGTGGCTGGCGCGGCCGTCGCTGATGTTGCAGCTGCAGACGTGCTGCGCTTGCCAGCGGGCGCAGGCACTGGCGCCGCCGTCGACGCGGTGGCCGCCGCGCGTGTGCGCTTGCTGCCGCGCGACTGCCCGTCCGTGACTGCATCGCCCTGCGCAGGCACTGCCGTGCTCTCCGCTAGGTGCACGCTTGCCGGGTGACCAGACTCCACAGCGATCACCGGAGCACGTTCTGCGCGCTCGCCTGGTGCAACAGCGCCACCCTGTTCGGCCGGCACCGCCGCGTCTTCCCCACGCGAGCGCTCCGGCAGTTTCAAGCGCTGCGCCTGTTCGTCGTACTCGATCAACAACACGCCGGAATTGTGGCGGCCGCTGATTTCCACGAAACACGCACCGCCGATGAAAGGCTCCAGCGTCATCACCGACTTCAGCGGCGTGGCCACCACCATCTGGAAGCCGAAATTCTCGAAGATGTTCATCGCCAGCGCGGTGAATTCGTTGTCGGCCTTGTCAAAGGCTTCGTCCAGCACCACGGCGCAATAGCGCGGCAACTCGCCGTCTTCGCCACCCAGCTGATACCGCAGCGCGGCCGCCAGGCAGGTGGTGGCCAGCTTCTGGCGCTGGCCGCCGGACTTGCCGGCGCCACTGCGGTAGATCTCCACCTGCGCGCGGCTCTGTGCATCCAGCTCCACGCCGATAAATTCCACATGCAGGCGCACATCCAGCACCTGCTCGCGCCAGCGCCGCGCCTCCGGCTCCTGCGCGCCAAGCCGCGCCACCAGCGTGCGCAAGGTGGCGAACTGCGCTTCGGCCAGCGCGCGGTCTTCGGTCTGCTGATGCGACAACACGGCGCGTAGCTGCTGCTGGAATTCCTGCACCTCGGCCAGACGGCGGTCGCTGACCTCGATGGTCAGGATGGTGTCGCGATTGAACGGCACCTGCTCCAGGCTGGCGTTGACCTCGTCCATGCGCTGCTTGATGCCCTTGTGGGCCTCGGCGGTGTGGCGCTGCAAGGCGAGCAGATTGTTCTTGCTCTGGGTCTGCAGCAGGTCGAAGAAGCGGTGCTCGTGACGCGGCAAGCCATCGCTTTCCAGCCGGTCCAGCCGCGCGAGGAAATCGTCGGCGCTGGCCAGGCTCACGGTGAAGTCGCCGCTGTCTTCTGGCCATTGCTGGCAATACCGGCGGAAGCATTCGAGCAGCTGCGCGCTGAGCCGGCTGTCGCGGCCCTGGCTTTCGGCCAGCTGCTCGGCCAAGCCACGTTCGACCACGCGGAAATGCGCTTCCAGATTATCTAGCGACAGCGGTGCCAACGCGGCCAGGCGCTCCTGCAGGCCCTGCATCTGCGTGGGTGTAAGCGCAGCGGTGCCAGCACGGCCGGCGCAGGCGGCCTGCTGCTGTTCCAGCCGCACGCGCTCGCGTGCCAGCTGCGCGCGCTCAAGCCGTACGTCTTCATACGTGCGCTTGGCCTGATCGCGCAGCGTGCGCGCGGTGTCGATCGCCTGGCCCAGTGCACGCAGGCCGCTATCGCCTTCGCGTAGCTGTTGCAGTTGTTCGTCGATGTCGCTCAGGCGTTGCAGCTTGGGGCCGACGTCGATCTCGTCCCAGTCGCGCTCCACTAAGGTGTGCGCGGCCAGCTGTTTTTCCTGGTCCTGCTCGCGTTGCTTGCGCAGCGCGGCCACGTCGGCGTCGCAACTGGCAATGCGCTGGGCCAGCGCCTGCGCTTCGCGTTCGAAGACCTTGAGCTTGTCGCGGTTGTCGTGACCGAGCAGCCAGCGCTTGCGGTCGTTGACGGCGTGGCGGTCGTCCTTTTCGTAGCGGTCGCCGGGATGCTTGACTTGGCCCTCGCGGGTGATGGCGCGGTCGGCATTGCGCAGCGCTGCGGCGTTGTCCACGCAGGCGTAATCGAAGCGACGGGTGAGCTCGTTGCGCAGCCACTCGGTGAAGGCATGCTCGCGCAGTTGCAGCTTGCCGGGCAGCGCGTTGGGATCGACACGGCGCGAATGCAGCTCGTCATTGCGGCGCACGCGGAAGTACACCAGCCGCGTGCCGATGTGGGTGCGGTTGACCCATTCGCTGACCTGCGCGTAATGCCGCTCGTCCACCAGCAGCGACTGCGCAAAGCCGTGCAGCACGCGCTCGATCGCGCCACGCCAGGCCACCTGGTCCTCGCGCACCTGCAACAGCTCGCCGACGAAGGGCAGCGCGGATTCGGCAATGCCGGTGTCGTCGCACAGCCGCGCGCGCAGCGCCTGCATCGGTGCGGGCATGCTCGACGGCGCTTTCTTTAGCGCGTCCAGTTCTGCACGGATCTCGGCAAAGCGGCGCTCATCGTCGCGGCGTTCACCCATGCGCTCGGCGATGGCCTCGTCCAGTGTGCTGGCGTGCTGCTTGCCGCCATCGAGCACTCCCTGCGCATGCGCCACCTGGGCGGCGAACCCACTGGCGCCGGCCGCCAAGGCGGTGCCGAGCTGGCGGCAGGCCTGCTCGATCTGCGCACGGCGACGCAGGCGCTCATCGCGCTCGCGTTCCACCCGCACGCGCTCGCGTTCGAGTTCTTCGATCTGCTCACCGCCGGCGGCGCGCTGTTCGCGCTCCAGCCCGGCCAGTTTCTGTTCGTGGTTGTCCAACGACTCACGGCGCTGGCCTTCTTCGCCGGCCAGGCCGCGGTCCTGGCTGTCGACCTCCTGCAGGCGCGCCTCCAGCAAGGCCAGCCGTTGTTGCTCGCGGTAGCTGTCCACGCCCAGCTGCAATTCACGCAATTCGCCAACGCTGCGGCGCAAGGCCATCAGCGCGGCATGGTGCTCGCGCGCCGGGCTGAGCGTTTCCACCTGCCGTCGCGCGGTGACCACTGCATGGTGCGCACCATCGAGCTCGGCGAAGTCTTCGACCAGCCGGTCTGCCGCTTCGAAGGTGCGCGGCTCATCGAGCATGAAGCCACGCAGGAAGGCGTTGAGATCGCCGAGGTTCTTCGCTGACTGGGTCTTGTGCAGCAGCCGCAGTGCCATGTCGTTGCCGATGCCCAACGCATGCCGGAAGCGCTCTGCATAGCCGGCGAAACCGTCGAAATGCGCCACGTCCTCGCCCAGCCGCGCCTTGAGCTTGCGCAGATCCAGATCGAAACCCTCCAGCTCGCTGGCCACATCGAACGCGCGCGGCACCACCATGTAATGCCGCCGCACATCCGCCGCAGCATTGCCGCTGCCGGCGATCCAGAACAGCCGCACCAGGCTCACCGCCTCGCCTTGCGCGTTGCGGTACTCCAATACCAACGCCGTCCAGGTCGCGCCCTTGCGCAGGTACTGCGTGGCGATCTCACCGGACGCGCTGTCCTGCTGATCGGCCCAGGCACCGCGCACATACGACACCAGGCTACGGTCGCGCCCACTGCGCTCGGCCTCGCGCGCGGCTGCGTTGAAGTCCACGATGCTCGGTGGCGTCAGCAATGCCGACATCGCATCCAGCAACGTCGACTTGCCAGACCCGGACCGCCCCACGAACAGGAAGCCCTTCTCCGCGATCGGCACCTCGGTCAACCCGTTGAACGTGCCCCAGTTGTGTGCCTGCAAACGCCGCATACGAAACTGCTGCGCACGCTGCTCAGCCAGCGTCTCGGCAAACAAGGAAGCACCCGGCGACGCCGGCGACAGGTTGGACTGGGAATTCATTGCTCACTCACCAAAAACGGAACGACAGAGACACCAGGGACAGACCAATACGACCGGTGATGCATTTCTTGTGGTGCGGGGTTGCGTGTTGCGTGTTGCGTGTTGCGTGTTGCGTGTTGCGGGACGAGCGTGGCAGAACGACGGATGGGGTGCGTGGACGGCTTCGCGACCAAGGTCGCTCCTACAAGAGCGGGTGCCCTAGTCTTTCAGGCGACGGTAAGAAGACGCGCGGCAGCAGGTTTTTCTTCGAATGCCTGCACCATCAACACGCTTGGCATGAACCGACCACCACTGCTCCTTCTCGCCCACTGCACCGTCTTTCGTTACTACATCGCTATTTTTCGTTACTACATCGCTCTTTGCGACTGCATCGACGTCTTGCTGCGAACGCCACTGCGTTTCTTACAAAACCTCACGTGTTCTTCTTCTCGCCGCTGTTGCTGTTGTTGGCGTTGTTGCCGCTACTGCTACTGCTGCCGTTGCTGCTGTTCTTGCCATTGCCATTGCCGTTGCCGTTGCCGTTGCCGTTGCCGTTGCTTACGCAGTTTGCTTTCCGGGCCCCCATACCGCAGCGGCAAGGCCGGCAGATACAACCCGCAGGGCGGCGCGCAGGGATGCGCGACGTTTTTGTAAGGGACACGGATGTCCCTTACAAAAATTTCTGCCGGCCTTGCGCACCTGGAGCGCGCAGCGCGGAAGGCGCGAGGACGGGGTGTGCTTTCTTTTGGTTACTTTTCTTTGCACAAGCAAAGAAAAGTGACTCGCGCCCGTAGGGCGTGAAAGCTCTGCTCAACACTCCACCCAACCTCAAGCAAACCCACAACCCACAACAAACCAACCATCGCCCAACGCCGTACCCTCATCCGCCCTACGGGCACCTTCTCCCGGAGGGAGAAGGAAGATGCAGGCCCATGCGCAGAACAAATCCGCACAGCACGGCCCCCCCCCCTGATACCGCACCCTCATCCGCCCTTCGGGCACCTTCTCCCGGAGGGAGAGGGAAGATGCAGGCCCAGGCGCAGAACAAATCCGCACAGCACGGCACTCCCTGACACCGTACCCTCATCCGCCCTCCGGGCACCTTCTCCCGATGGGAGAAGGGAGATGCCGTCCCAGGCGCAGACGACATCAATCCGCAGCAACCTCCCCCTCGCGCAACTCCCGATACGCCTCCACCAACGCCTGCACATCCTCGGCCGAGAACAACAACTTCAACACCGGCGACACCTCGTAACGCTCCTCGCTGCTGCGCAGCCGCGACAGCAACTGGTTCTCGCGCATCTTGCCGATGGCCGTCATCACCCGCCGCGCAAACCCGGCCCTGTCGGTGGACACGTTCTTTTCGTACACCGACAACGCCTCCACCAACTGCGCCTCGTCTACCACCGCGCGCTCGCCGCGCGTATCGGCTTCGGCCAGTTGCTGACGCAGGAACAGCAGCAGCACCGACTCGATGAAGGTCAGCGGCGCGCTGCGCAGCAAGGTGGGCGATTCCAGCTCGGCGGTGTCGGCCTGGCGGGTGAACGCCACTCCGCCTTCGCGGTCCAGCACCAGCTCCAGGAACAGTTCGCACAGCACCTGGCGTACTGCCACCTCGTTGCGTAGCAGCGCAGGCCACAAACCGCCGTGCCGCTGCGCGTCGATGCTGGGGCCGGCCAACAGCTGGCACAGCGCGCGGCGCGCATCGAATGGCAGCGTACCGGTGTCGCCGAGGAACAACGCGCCGCCCTGCGCGGCGCTGGCGGCATCGCTGGCCGGCAGCCTCAGCGCGCTGGCGTGTGCGTCGGCGTCATCGTCGTCGTGCGCATCCAGCGCTGCCTGCTCAGACCAGTTCATTGCGTTTCTCCCGGGTAAACCACACCAAAGGAATGCGTGCGCGCCGCAACGTGCCGTCGCCGCCTTCCCATTGCACCGTTTCCATGTGGCCATCGATCACCAGGCCGTGGCGCGTGCCCAGCGACAGATAGCCGATCACACTGCCCAGCCCCTGCACCGCCGGCCGCTGCTGCAACGCATCGCCGATGGTGAGCCGCGGGCGCTCGCCGAGCAGCGCGTGCAGATCGCGGCGCAGGCTGCGCACGTCGATCTCCGATTGCGCGACCAAATCGCCCACGCTGTCCAGCGAGATCTCTGCCGCGTCGGCCGCGTACACGCGGCCATCGACCTGGGTGAGGCGCGGGTCGTGCAGGCGCCACTGCGACAACGAGCGCAGGCGGCTGCCGCTCAATGCCTGCGTGTAGCCGGTGGCGGTGGTGGCGTGCAGGCTCTCGCGCAGGTGCAAGGCTTCGCCCTGTGCCTGCTTGAGCAATTGGTTGAGCCGGCGCTGTTCCAGATACCCGCGGCTCTGCACGAACCCGCGCAGGCTACGTGCGAAGTGCTGCATCACCGTGTGCACTTCGCCGCCGCGCTCCAGCAGCGTGCCGGTCAACCCGCGCAGGAAGGCGCGTTCGCGGCGGTCGAGCTTGCGGGCGAAACCGCGTGCCAGCAGCGCATCCAGTGCCTGATCGAGCTGGCTGCTCTGCTGGGTGTCGTTGAGCAGGCTCCAGAACGCCTCGAAGGTGCGTCCGGCCTCGCTGTCGGCAATCACGTCCACGCCGTTGAACAACTGCTCCAGCACATCGCCGCGCGCGCCTTCGTCGTCGATGATGCGTTCGCGAAATTGCCGGTTGAGTTGTTCGAAGTCATCGCGCACGCGATGGAAATCTTCGGCCAGTTCATCGGAGAGATGGATCAGGTCGCGGGTGCGTTCCAGCGCGCGCTTGCCGTCCAGCGCACCGACGCGGCCGGCGGCCACCCGCTCGATCTCGGCATCGATGCGCTCGCGCTCTGCGCGTAGTGCTGCCAGGCGCGCGTCAGGGTCGGCTTCGGTCTGGCCGGCCAGTTGCACCAGCTGCTGGATCACCAGCGACAGCCGGCTTTCGGTGGCGCTGCTGCCGCTCTCGCGCAGGCCGGCGATGAAACGGATGGCCTGGGTGGCGGCACGCGAGAGTTCGTATTCTTCTTCGGCTGCGCCTTCGGGCAGCCGGCGTTCCAGCCAGCCCTGCGCCAGCCAGTGCGCCAGGTAGGCCTGCGCGGTGCGCGGCAGCTCGCGGGAAAGTTCGTCGCCGCGCAAGGCATCCAGCTGGCGCTGCAGGCGCGCATGCAGCACCGCCGATGGCAGCCGGCGTTCGCCGTCCATCAACAGGGTCTGCAGCAGGCCGATCAGCTCCGGTGCGTGATCGGCGGCGAGCAATTTCCACGCCGGCTGGTCGCGCAAGTGGCGGTAGCCGGCAATCCGTGCCTGATGCTTCATGACGCCTGCCGGAGCTGCCTCAACGCTTGCCGCCCACTTCGATGAACTGCAGGAATTCGGCGCGGGTGCGCGCGTCCTCGCGGAAGCTGCCGAGCATCTTGGAGGTCACCATGCTGACGCCGCGCTTGTGGATGCCGCGGGTGGTCATGCATTCGTGCGCGCCTTCCACCACCACGCCCACGCCGCGCGGTTGCAGCACGTCCTGGATGCACTGGGCGATCTGTGCGGTCATCTTTTCCTGCACCTGGAAGCGGCGCGCGTAGCTTTCCACCACGCGGGCCAGCTTGCTGATGCCCACCACCTTGCCGCGCGGCAGGTAGCCCACGTGCACCTTGCCGATGATCGGCGCCATGTGGTGCTCGCAATGGCTTTCATAGGAGATGTCGCGCAGCACGATCAATTCGTCGTAGCCGGCCACTTCTTCGAAGGTGCGCTCCAGGTAGGCGCGCGGTTCTTCGCGGTAGCCGCTGAACCAGTCGCCATAGGCTTCGGCCACCCGGCGCGGGGTGTCCAGCAGGCCTTCGCGGGCAGGATCCTCACCGGCCCAGCGCAGCAGGGTGCGCACGGCCTCTTCGGCCTGGGCCTGGGTAACGGATGAATCGGGCTGGTCGGACTGGCTCATGCGCATGCACCCAAAGGGGGCGTGCATGGTACCCGAGGACGGGGCGGCGGCCCCAGCAGTGGCCCGCGCTGCCTGCCGGGGGTTTAGTTGACAGTTGATTCATTGTTGAATTGATAGCATCCTATCTATTGTGATGACTACCTATCTTCCTCCCCGCGCCCAGCTCAGTGCCGGCCTGCTGGTTGCCAGCCGCCAATGGCAGCGCCTGGCCGACCAGGCATTTGGCGAGTTCGGCCTGTCCAGCGCCTGCACCGGGCCGTTGCTGATGATTGGCCGCTCCGGCGGCGGCATCCGCCAGGTGGCCCTGGCCCAGCAGCTGGGCATGGAAGGCCCTTCGCTGGTACGGCTGCTGGACAAGCTGTGCGCGCAGGCGCTGGTGCGCCGCGAAGCCGACAGCAGCGACCGCCGTGCCAACCAGTTGTGGCTGACCGAGGCCGGCCAGGCGTTGGTCGGGCAGATCGAGGCGCGCCTGGTGGCGCTGCGGGCCGAGGTGTTCGGCGCGCTCAGCGATGCCGAGGTGGAGGTGGTGTTGAAGCTGTGGGGCCTGATCGCCGAGGCGAACGCGCGCCTGCCCTAGTTGTGCCGACGACCCGCCGTGGTTGCCGCGTGGCCTGGCCGCGCCGGGCGTCGTTGTTCCCCTTCCCCAGGATATGTGGCCGATGTACGGAGAATTCAGTCTCTACGGTGTGTTCGTACCCACCCTGCTGGCGTTGATGACGCTGGCCTACCTGCTCAACAGCGCGGTTGGCGCGCTGCTGACGCGGGCCGGGGCGTATCGCCACATCTGGCACCCGGCGTTGTTCAACCTGGCGCTGTACATCGCCCTGCTGGGCGGCCTGTTTTCCCTCATGCGTTGGATGCAATCGTGAAGAAGCTGATCAAGACGGCGGGGCCGGCGCTGCTGACCCTGGCAATGGTGGTGGTGGCCGCATTGGTGCTGCAGCACCTGTGGCGGTACTACATGGATGCACCGTGGACGCGCGATGCGCACGTGGGCGCCGATGTGGTGCAGGTGGCGCCGGATGTGTCCGGGCTGGTGGAGCAGGTGGCGGTGGCCGATAACCAGGCGGTCACGCGCGGGCAGTTGCTGTTCGTGGTGGACCGCGCGCGCTATGCGATTGCGCTGGAACAGGCGCGCGCCGCGCTGGCCGAGCGCCAGGCTACCCTGACCCAGCTCCGCCGCGAGATCGCACGCGACCGCAGCCTGCAGGACCTGGTGGCCGCCGAAGATGCCGAAGTGCGCCGCTCCAACGTGCAGAAGGCGCAGGCGGCCGTGGCCACCGCGCAATCGGCGGTGGATCTGGCCCAGCTCAACCTGGACCGTACCGAAGTGCGCAGCCCGGCCGACGGCCATATCAGCGACCGCACCGTGCGCGTGGGCGACTACGTCAGCGCCGGGCGCCCGGTGGTGGCAGTGCTGGACACCGGCTCGTTCCGCGTCGATGGCTATTTCGAGGAAACCCGCCTGCAGGGCGTGCACCCGGGCCAGCGCGTGGACGTGCACCTGATGGGCGAGCCGGTGACGCTGCACGGCCACGTGCAGAGCATCGCCGCCGGCATCGAGGACCGCTACCGCACCGGCAGCGCCGGCGCCCTGCCCAACGTCACCCCCGCCTTCGACTGGGTGCGGCTGGCGCAGCGCATCCCGGTGCGCATTGCGCTGGATGCGGTACCGGCGCAGGTGCAGTTGATCGCCGGGCGCACCGCCACCGTCACCATCCTGCCGGATGCCGCGCGCCCGGCAGCGGCCAGTGCGCCTGCCCGCGTGCAGGCGAAGGCCACGCCATGAGCCGCGCCGCGTTGCGTCACCTGGGTCTGGCAACCGCGCTGACCGCACTGAGTGCCTGCAGCACCGTCGGCCCCGACTACGCGCTGCCGCACGAGGCGGTCTACAACCGGCCGGCCGCCAACGCGCAGTTCCTGGACACCGGCAACGCGCAGGTGCGCCCCGGGGCGCCACTCCCGGCACGCTGGTGGGCGCTGTATCAGGACCCGATGCTCGATGGCCTGGTCGAACAGGCGCTGCGCGACAACGTCGAGCTCAAGGTGGCCAGCGCCAACCTGCGCCGCGCCGCCGCCGTGTACGAGCAGGCGCTGGACGCCGGCGGGTTCGACTATGAAGTGGAAGCGGGCGTCAGCCGCGCGCAGATCTCGGCCGAAGCCTTCCTGCAGGAAGAAAAACTGCCCGTGTTCAACCTGGCCGACGGCAAGTTCGGCGTGTCCTACCAGTTCGATCTGTTCGGCAAGCTGCAACGCGGTGCCGAAGCCGCGCACGCCGACACCCAGGCCGCGCAGGCGGCGATCGACCTGGCCCGCGTCAGCGTGGCCGCACAGGTGGCCGGCAGCTATGTGGAGATCTGCAACGCCAACCACGAGCTGCATGTGGCCGAGCACTCGCTGCAACTGCAACAGCGCAGCCGCACGGTGACCCAGCGCCTGATCAGCGCTGGCCGCGGCACGCCGCCGGATCTAGCCCGCGCCACCGCGCAGGTGGCGATGCTGGAAGCCGCGTTGCCGCCGCTGCGTGCACGCCGCCAGGCCGCCGGCTACGCGCTGGCCGCGCTGCTGGGCAAGACCCCCGGCGAACTGCCGGCCGGGGTGGACAGCTGCGCGCACGCACCGGCGCTGCAACAGCCAATCCCGATCGGCGACGGCCGCACCCTGCTGGCCCGTCGCCCGGACGTCCGCCAGGCCGAACGCCGGCTGGCCGCGGCCACCGCGCGCATCGGCGTGGCCACCGCCGAGCTGTATCCGGACATCCGCTTGGGCGGCTCGATCGGCGCCACCGGCCTGCTGGCCGATATTGGCGAGCCGGCCACCCACGCCTGGTCGATCGGCCCGCTGATTTCCTGGACGCTGCCGTCCAGCGGCGCGCATGCCCGCGTGCGCGCCACCGAGGCGGGCGCCGACGCCGCAGTGGCGCAGTTCGACCACACCGTGCTGCAGGCGCTGCGCGAAGTGCAGACCACGCTCTCGCGCTATGCCCAGGACCTGGACCGGCTGCGCCTGCTCGAACAGGCGCAGCAGCAGGCCGAACTGGCCTCATCGCAGAACCGCCGGCTGTACCAGGGCGGGCGCACGCCCTACCTATCCAGCCTGGATGCCGAGCGCACCCTGGCCACCGCCGACATGACCCTGGCCGATGCGCAGGCGCAGGTGTCCAAGGACCAGATCCAGTTGTTCCTGGCCCTGGGCGGTGGCTGGGAACCGGCCACCGACGCGACCGCTGCGCGATGAACGCCTTGCTGCGCGACCGCCAGGCGTGGCTGTTTTCGGCCAAGACCTTCGCCGCGGCGATCGCGGCGTTGTACGTGGGCCTGGCCGGCAATCTGTCGCGCCCGTACTGGGCGATGGCCACGGTGTACATCGTCTCCCAGCCCCTGCTCGGCCCCACCCGCGCCAAGGGCGTATACCGCGTGCTAGGTACCCTGCTGGCCGGCGCGGCCACGCTGGTCATGCTGCCCAACCTGGTGGAAACGCCGCTGCTGCTCAGCGCGGCGATGGCGCTGTGGTTGTCGGCCTGCCTGTTCCTGGCGCTGCTCAATCGTGGCCCGCGCGGGTATGCCTTCCTGCTGGCCGGCTACACCACCGCCTTTATCGGCTTTCCGGCGGTGACCGCGCCGGAAGGCATTTTCGATACCGTGGTGGCGCGCAGCGAAGAGATCATTCTGGGCACGGTGATGGCGGTGCTGTTCGCCGCGCTGGTGTTCCCGGCCTCGGTGCGGCCGATGCTCACCGCACGCATCGGCAACTGGATGCAGGACGCGGCGCAATGGTGCCGGCAGGTGCTGCAGCGCGGCCCGGCACAGGCGCCGCGCAACCGGCTGGCCGCCGACCTGGTGCAGTTCGAGGCCTTGATCGCCTTCGTGCGGCATGACGACCCGCGCCACGCCGGGGCCGCCCCCGCGCTGGAACACTTGCGCGCGCGCATGTTGCTGCTGCTGCCGGTGCTGTCCTCGATCGCCGACCGGCTGGATGCCTTGCACGCAGCCTCACGCGCGCTGCCGGGCGAGCTGATCGCGCTGCTGGAGGACATCGGCGCCTGGGTGGAGCGCGCTGGGCCCGATGCCGCACAGACCGCGGCTGAGCAGCCCGAAATGATCTCTGCAGGCGACGCCGATGCCGACGCGGCGGTGGCCAGCCTGCGTGCCCGCATCGCTGCACTGCGCCCGGCGGTGGATGACGACCTGCAGCATCTGCTGCTGGCCAGCCTGCTGCTGCGCCTGGAGGAACTGCTGGATCTGTGGCAGGACTGCCGCGCGCTGGAATCCGCCTTGCTGCAGGGCACGGCGTTACCTGCGTTGCCGGCTGCAGCACGTGATCGCGCTGTACCGGAAACCGATGCCGGGGCCGGCGCCGAGGTGCGCCTGCGATCGACCGTGCCGCAACATGTGGGCAAGTCGGGCGGCGAGACATCGCCCGGTGCTCCCGCACACGCGGACACCGCGCCCAGCGCCGCGTCCAGCCAGCCCGCATCGCTGCTACAACGCCTCACCCGCTCTTCCAGCCGCCTTTCCACCGATGCACCGGCCACGGCAGGTGACGCACGGCATATCGACTACGGCATGGCGGCGTTTTCTGCGTTGAGCGCCGGCTTCGCGCTGATGGCGTACTGCGTGCTGTGGATCGGCATCGACTGGGAAGGCGGCGGCAATGGCGCGATGATGGCGGCGGTCACGGCCGCCTTCTTTGCCGCGCAGGACGACCCCGCGCCCAGCATGGTGTCCTTCCTTACCTGGGCGGTGGTCGCCAGCGTGGTGGCGGGCATCTACCTGTTCGGCATCTTCCCGGCCATCCATGATTTCCCGATGCTGGTGCTGGTACTGGCCGCGGTGTTTTTGCCGCTGGGCGCGTTGCTGCATCGGCCCAAGACCATGTTGATCGCGCTGCCGCTGGTGGTGAATCTCACCGCGCTGCTGAGCCTGCAGAACACCTACAACGCCAACATCCAGAGCTTCGTCAACGCTGCGGTAGCGATGGTGCTGGGCATTGGATTTGCCGTGGTGCTGACGCGGCTGTTCCGCTCGGTGGGTGCCGAATGGAGCGCACGCCGGCTGGTGCGGCAGGGCTGGCGCACGCTGGCCGCTGCCGCCGATGGCCGTGGTGCGCAGGACCGCCACCAGTTCGCCGCACGCATGCTCGATTTGCTCGGCCTGCTCGCGCCACGCCTGGCGGTGGCACCGCCCGGTAGCGACCTGGCGTCGGTGGACATGCTCACCGAAATCCGCGTGGGCTTGAACATCCTCCAGCTGCGCCGCGCCCGGCATGGCCTGCCGCCAGCGAGCATCGCCGCGGTGGACGCGATCCTTGCCGATGTGGCCACGCATTACCGGCAGCAGGTGGCGCACAAGCGCCCGCTGCCCGGCCCCGACACCTTGCGCACACGCCTGGACGCCTCGCTGGCGCGCGTTGGCCAGGTGCCGGCCGGCACGCACCGCGATGAAGCCCTGCTCGGCTTGATCGGCTTGCGTTCCAGCCTGTTCGTTGACGCAACCGTGCCGGACAACGCGACAGGGCATCCGCAGTTGGCGTGAGTCGCGCTTCTTTCAAAGCGATCAAGCAGTGTTTGCATGCCACTGGCGCGCGTTGCCTTGTGTGCCGGTGTTGCGACACGGAGCCGCGTGTGGCGAGTCATGAGTACGCAAGAGACAGCACCGACACGTGCGGTGCAGATCGTCATCAACCACCGCGCGGCTCGTGGACCGAGACAGCGCGCTCACCACCATCTCAAGACGCCATCTGACGCAGCAGGTGCCTCATCTTCAAAGACGTGTGGCGGCAAGGGAGTCCTCGCCGCCACCTGGCAGTGCGCTGAGCCGCACCCTCATCCGCCCTTCGAGCACCTTCTCCCGATGGGAGAAGGATCCCTAAAGCACGCCAGCGCACCTCAGCGCTTGCGCGTATGCATCACGTCTTCGTGGTCCAGCCAATTGCTGCCCTTGTTGGTCAGGAAGAAGATGTAGACCACCAAAGACACCGCGATCACCGCCGTGGCGTAGATCACGAACTCGCTCACGTGGCCGGTCTTCAACGAGGCCTGGTACAGCAGCGGCGCGGTGCCACCAAACGCGGAATTGGCCAGCGCATAGCCCAGGCCGACGCCCAGCGCGCGCACATGGGTGGGGAACAGCTCGGCCTTCACCACCGCGTTGATCGAGGTGTAGCCGGTCAGGATCACAAAGCCCACGGTGAGGATCGCGAACGCGGTCAGCCAGTCGGTCTGCTTGGGCAGTTCCATCACCAGGAACCAGGTGTAGAGCACGCCGCCGATGCCGAAGAACACCAACAGGCTCTTGCGGCCCACGATGTCCGACAACCAGCCACCCACCGGCTGCATCAGCATCAGCACCGTCAGCGCAACCAGATTGATGATGGTGCCGGCCATCACGTCGCCACCGGCGAACGCGGTCTGGATCATCTTCGGGCCGGTCACCGAGTAGGTGTAGAACGCGATCGTGCCGCCGGCGGTGATCAAGAAGCACAGCAGCAGCGGGCGCCACTGGTTGACGAACAACTCACGCATCGAACCGGAGGCCTTGGCCTTGCCGGTGCGCGAATCGGCAATCGATTCGGAGCTCAGCGACTCGTCCATGGTCTGGCGCAGCCAGAACACCACCAACGCGCCGATACCGCCCAGGCCGAACGCCACGCGCCAGCCCCACTCCGACACCTGCGGTGCATCGAAGAAATGCAGCATCACCAGCAACGTGGTCTGCGCCAGCACGTGGCCGCCCACCAGGGTGACGTAATGGAACGACGACAAAAATCCGCGTCGGCCGGGAATGGCCGCTTCGGACATGTAGGTGGCGCTGGTGCCGTATTCGCCACCGGTCGCAAAGCCCTGCAACAGGCGCGCCAGCAACAGGATGATCGGTGCGGCAATGCCAATGGTGGACACCGTCGGCGTGATCGCGATGACGAACGAGCACAGCGCCATCATCGACACCGAAATGGTCAGCGCCAACCGGCGGCCATAGCGGTCGGCGAAGCGGCCGAAGTACCACGCGCCGATCGGCCGCATCAGGAAGGTCATCGCGAAGATCGCCCACACGAACATGGTGGCGTTCTTGTCTTCCTTGGAGAAGAACTGCGATTCGAAATAGGTCGCGAACACCGAGTAGACGTAGACGTCATACCACTCGACGAGATTGCCGGCCGATCCCTTGAGCGTGTTGGACACCGAGCGGCGAAGGCTGCCGGGTGCTGCGCCAGAACCGGCGGCAATCGGAGACGATGGGGGTGCGCTCATGCGGTCAGAACCTCTTGGTGGGACAGCCCCGGAGTATAGGTGCGCGCTTGTGTGACGCATGTAAGCATTTCGGCGCATAGGCAGGCGCCGCGCAAGCGGCTAGTCCGCCGGTGTCTGTGGCTGGAAACCACTACGTTGCAGGCGCGCTGCGTGTGTTCCATCGCCAAATGCAGCTGCGTAAGGCGTGACGCTTCAGCTCGCTTTCGGCGTCGGCGCGCTCAGCGATTTGCTGTACATGCCCGAGCGATCGAAGCAACACGCGCGCCGCTTGCCGGAGCCCAGCATGTCGCAGGCGGTGGCAATGCGCTTGCTTCGCGTCTCGGCCTTTTTCCCCGAGGTGACCCAGAAAATCCAGTCGCGCCGCGCCACCGCAGTGATGTCGTTCCAGGTCGCCTGCGCGGCGGGGTGCGCGGCAAGTGCGGCGTGCAGATCGTCGGGCACCACCGGCTCGGGCTCCACTTCCACCGGTGCGATCTCCAGCGTCACCGTGTCGCCGGCGGCCACCCCGGCGGCGCGCTGCAGCGCGGCGTCCAGCTTCAGCCAATGCCCGCCCTGCCCGTCCGGTTGCAGCGTGGCCTGCAATGGATGCCCGGCCAGGCTGCCGCGCACGCTGACCATGCTGCGCGTCGGCAATGCGCCGCTTGCGTTGGCAGGCAGCACTAGAAACACCCACGTGGCATCGGCCGGCGTTGCCGGTTGCAGCAAGGTGGTGGTGAAGCGGATGGCGGCGGTGCCCATGGCGCGGACGATAGCACCGCAAATGGCTGGCATCTGCTGCCTGCGCGGTGCGGTGCTGGCGCGTGCGCAGGCATGCAAACCGCCACACGCTCGAGGCCGCATGCGCGCGCTCACGCCTCCTGCGGCAGCAGTTCCTTAAGCGTATCGATCAACGCGCGCAAGCCCGGCGGCAACTGGCGTCGCCCCGGGTAATACAGCACCAGCCCCGGAAACGCCGGGCACCACGCCTCCAACACCTGCACCAGCGTGCCGCGCTGCAGTGCTGCGCGCACCGCGTATTCGGGCACATAGGCAATGCCCAGCCCGCCTTCGGCGGCTTCGCACATCAGCGGGATCTGGTCCAGGGTGAGCCGCCCGGGCACATCGATCACCACGTCCTCGCCCCGCCGTTCGAACTCCCAGCGATACAGCTTGCCGCTGGGCATGCGGTGGCGGATGCAGGCGTGCCGCTGCAAGGCATCGGGCGTGTCGGGCGTCCCGGCGCGTGCGAGATAGTCCGGTGCGGCAACCGCCACGAAACGTGCCGGCCCACCGAACGGCACCGCCACCATGTCCTGCGGCACCGACTCGCTGAAGCGGATGCCGGCATCGAACCCGGCCGCCACGATATCCACCAGCCGGCCTTCGCTCACCAGATCCACCGACAGCGCCGGGTAGCGCGCCAGCACGTGCGGCACCACCTGCTGCAGCAGCAACTGCACCACCACTTCGGGCGCGTTGATCCGCACGGTGCCGGTGGGCCCGCCGCGGAAATCGTCCAGCTCCAGCAACGCCTGGTCCACGTCCTGCAGCGCCGGGACCAACTTTGCGTACAGGCGCGCGCCGGCTTCGGTGAGCGACACGCTGCGCGTGGTCCGGTGCAGCAGGCGCACGCCGAGGTTGCGCTCCAGCGCGCTGATCACATGGCTGAGCGACGACGGTGCCAACCCGACCTCGCTGGCCGCACGCCGGAAGCTGCGGTGCGTGGCCACGGCAGTGAACGCGGCAAGGTCGTTGAACGAGGGCTTGGGCATTGGTGGCAAAACCGCATCAACTCATTCGAACTCTATGCCATAGACCCAGCAATCCGCGGTTCCTAGAGTGGGGCTCCTCTCCGAACCACAGGCCACTCCCATGTCCACGACCTGGCTCATCACTGGCGCCTCTTCCGGCTTCGGCCGCGGCCTGACCCAGACCCTGCTGGCGCGCGGCGATCGCGTCGCCGCCACCGTGCGGCGGGCGGACGCCCTGGCCGACCTGCAGGCAGCGCACGGCAACGCATTGACCGTACTGCAGCTGGACGTGCGCGACACCGCCGCGGTGCAGGCGGTCGTGGCACAGGCATTCGCGGCGCTGGGCCGCATCGATGTGGTGATCAGCAACGCCGGCTACGGCACGCTGGGCGCGGCCGAGGCCGCCACCGACGCGCAGGTGCGCGCGCTGATCGACACCAACCTCATCGGCTCCATCAGCGTGATCCAGGCCGCGCTGCCGCACCTGCGCCGGCAAGGTGGCGGGCACGTGGTGCAGGTGTCCTCCGAGGGCGGGCAGATCGCCTACCCCGGCTTCAGCCTGTACCACGCCAGCAAGTGGGGGATCGAAGGCTATGTCGAAGCGGTGCGCCAGGAAGTGGCCGGCTTCGGCATCCAGTTCACCCTGGCCGAACCCGGCCCGGCGCGCACCAACTTCGGCGCCGCACTGGAACGCACCGCACTGCCGCCCGACTACGCCAACACCCCGGTCGACGCACTGCTCCGCGCGCTGGACGACGGCAGCTGGGTCATCACCGGCGACCCGCAGCGCATGGTGGACGCGATGATCGCCTGCACCGAACAGACCCCACCGCCGCTGCGCCTGGTCATGGGCACCGCGGCGTATCACGCCATCCACGCCGCCCTCAGCACGCGCCTGGCTGCGCTCGAAGCCCAACGCGCGATCGCGTTTTCCACTGATGCACCGGCGACGGCGCACTAGCGCAAGCCGCGGCGCTGATAACGGCCGCTCGCATCTCTCCGCCAGCGCGCAGTTGCCGCTCCCCTTCACAACCTCCACCGCGCCGGCTTGCCAGAATGCCGGCCGCTTGAGGCCGCGACGGCGCGGGAAACGGGAGTGGATGCATGACATGGATCATCGTGGCTTCGGTCATTGCCACGCTGGTGGGTGGGTTGCTGGCGCTGAACTTCGCCACGCCGGAAAAGAAGCTCCAGCACATTCCCAAGCATCTGTACGACGTGGCCGACCCGCAGTTCAAGCGCGAGATGTCGGTGTTGCTGGGCCCGGCGATCCTGCCCGGCAACAAGGTCGACGTGCTGCAGAACGGCCAGGAGATTTTCCCGGCGATGCTGGCCGCCATTCGCGCAGCAAAGCGCACCATCACCTTTGAAACCTACATCTATTGGTCGGGCGAGATCGGCCGCGAGTTCAGCGAAGCGCTGTCCGAGCGCGCGCGTGCCGGGGTGGAGGTGCGCGTCACCATCGACTGGGGCGGCAGCCTGAAGATGGATCACGCGCTGGTGGACACCATGACCGAGGCCGGCGTGGAAGTGCACCGCTACCGCCCGCTGGCCTGGTACAACCTGCACCGCATCAACAACCGCACCCATCGCAAGTTGCTGGTGATCGACGGCCGCATCGGCTTCACCGGCGGCGTGGGCGTGGCCGATCAGTGGATGGGCGATGCGCAGGACCCGGAGCACTGGCGCGATACGCATTACCGCATCGAAGGGCCGGTGGTGGCGCAGGTGCAGACCGCCTTCAACGACAACTGGATCAAGAGCACCGGCCGCGTGGTCAACGGCGCGGACTACTACCCGGCGCTCACACCTGCCGGCGACAGCGACGCGCAGCTGTTCGTGGCCTCGCCCTCCGGTGGCAGCGAGAGCATGCACCTGATGTACCTGGTGGCCATCGCCGCGGCGTCCACCTCCATCGACCTGGCGGCGGCGTATTTCGTGCCCGATGCCTTGATCACCCGCGCGCTGCTGGAAGCGCGCATGCGTGGCGTGCGCATCCGTGTGCTGCTGCCCGGCCCGCACATCGATGCGATTTCGGTGCGGCTGGCGTCCAAGGCCAGTTGGGAACCGCTGCTGCAGGCCGGTATCGAGATCCACGAGTACCAGACCACCATGCTGCACACCAAGTTGCTGATCGTGGACGGGCTGCTGGTGTCGGTGGGCTCGACCAACTTCGACATCCGCTCGTTCCGGCTCAACGACGAAGCCAGCCTCAACGTGTACGACCGCACGCTGGCCGCGCGCATGACCACGGTGTTCGAACGCGACCTGCAGCAGGCGCAGGCCTACAGCCTGGAACGCTGGCGTGCGCGCCCGCTGCGCGAGAAGCTGGCCGAGAAACTGGTGATTCCGATCCGCTCGCAGGTGTGAGCTGGCAGCGCGCCGACCAACGCCGGCTTTTTCAGTACGCCGAGGCCTGCAGCCGCAGCTGACGCAAGCGCCACCACACCCCGCCCACGTGCACCAGCGAGTACAGCACCAGCGCCGCGGCGATGCCGAGCGTGAGCGGGCTGGCCTGCGACCCGGCCACCGCCGCGCCGCCGCTGAAGGCGCCATCGGCCCAACGCCAGGCCAGGCGGCCAAGCAACACCAGCATCAGCGCGCCGCCAATCCACGGATTGGGCGTGTACCAGCCGCGGCCGTCCACCCATTCGGCATGCGTGTAACGCAACGACACCGCACCCAACCCGGCGCCGACCACCGCGCCCAACGCCACACCCGGCGCCGCCCCAGGCAACCCGTAGGCGGCGTAGCCCAACGCCGCGGTGGCCACTAGCAACAGGGCGGTGCGCAAGGTCGCGGCCACCGGCTTCCAGGGTTGGCGCCCGAAGCTGCGGCGGATGCGGCGGTAGTAGAAGAAGGCAACCGCAGCCATCGACAGATAGGGCGTCAGCGGGGCAATGGCGAAGGCGGGCATGCAACATCCTTTGCAGGTGAGGTGGTGAAGCGACAGCTGCAGGATGAAACCCGGCCCGGGCACGAACAAGGTGCCAAGTGTCACTTTTTGCAGCCATCCGCGCCGCTGTACCCCAGCTACCCGGCAACGCGCGGGGCGACTTCGCACACGCCGCGGCCGGCCGGTGAACGCAACGCCCGCCTGCGGCAGCCGTTGCCACACGCGGATCCAGGCGGCGGCGGTAGACTTGCCGCCAGTGTTCCCCCACCGCAGTGCCATGTCCCCCATCAAGCAACACGCGCACCAGCTGATCGACGCGCTGCCCGAGGCCGCCGGGTGGGACGACCTTGCGCGCGCGGTGGACGGCGCCCGCTTCGAGGCCGCGGTGCATGCAGGCATGGCCGCTGCCGACCAGGGCCAGATCGCCAGCCCGGCACAGGTGACGGCGATGTTCGCCAGATGGGGTGTTGATGTTGCGGCGTGACTGGACCGTCCCGGCCGCCACGCAGCTCGCCCACGCCCAGGATCACTACCACGCGCTCAACCCCACCGCGGCCGCGGCGATGGCCCGGCAGGTGCGCGAAGCCACCCGCACCCTGGCCGAGCAACCCGGCCGTGGCCGTGCCGGCCGGGTTGCAGGTACCCGCGAATGGACGGTGAAGCACACCCCGTACGTGCTGGTGTACCGCGTGCGCGACGACGCCCTGCAGCTGCTGCATGTGCGCCTGGAGACCCAGGACTGGCTGCCGCGCACCGAGCCGGTGATCGAGCGCATCGAACCGTGGATTGCCGCGCTGATCAGCGCGCTGCTGCATGTGCTGATGCTGCTGATCCTGTTGTCGGCCTCCACGCCCAGCATGACCCCGCCGCAGGGCTCGGCCAGCGGTGGCCGCACCAAGGTGGACTTCGTCGGCGACACCTCCCAGCCCGATCAACCGGTGCCCTCGCCCACCCCGGTGCCGCCATCGCCCACACCCACGCCCGTGCAACCGCCGCCGGCTGCCTCGCCGGTGCAGTCCACGCTGGTGCAGCAGGCCAAGAACCCGGTACCGCCGCAGGGCGACACCGCGCCCGGCAGCCTGGCCGAACGCCGCCGACAAACCCGGCGCCAGACCCGTCCCACTCCGCCGCAACCGCCGGCGCCGCCGGCCGCCTCCACCCAGCGCCGCCCGGAAACCTGGACCGGCCGCCCGCCCGGCATGCTGGAAGAAGAGGCCGACGGCGCCGAAGACGGCACCGCCAACACCTCCACCATCAGCCAGGGCCGCCGCAACGACCGCAACAACGCCCAGCCCAGCATGGATGTGGGCGGCTTCCAGGTGTATTACGAAGTGCGCAGCGAAACCCAGCTGCGCGCCTGGAAGGAGCAAGGCATGCAGGAGATCGCCATCATCCTGCCCGGCACCCAGCAACGCATGGTCTGCCCGCTGGACGTCGCGCTCAAACGCGGCTCCAGCAAATGCCGCCTGCTGCCGCCGGATTCGCCCGAGCTCAAGAGCATTGGCGACGCCCGCGAAGTCATCAACATGATGGAGGTCTACCGCCAGGGCGAACCGGTGTGGCGCGGGCCTGGACCGTATCGGTAAACGGTTGGACTAGGTGGGCCCGGATTCCCCTTACCTGCACGTGCCGGAATGGCTGCATCGATACCGGGCAGGTTGACGCTGCCTAGTGCTTGCACTTTTCTAAAGTGCAAGCAACCTGCCCGAGGGCCGCAAGCGGTCCACATTGCATTCGCGGTTGGAAAGCGAGGTGTTGCCCTTGTTCAAGGGGGCGCCTGCTGTCGTTCGATTTGCACGCCTCGCACGCATTTGCATCGCTTGCGTCGAACGCCCGAAACACCGCGCTGACCCTCGGCTACGCAGATGCTTACTTCGCTGCAACCGCAGCCTCGCAAGACGTGGCGGTGGCAACACGTGACACGGCGCCGTTCGCAGCGATGGGATTGGACGTGATCAACCCTTGGGGTTGATCGCCATTGCAGACCACGCGAGCAGCGCAGCGTTGCGCAGGTGCGTTCCGCCCGCGTGCCGGGTTCGCCCACGCGACGGCATCTCGCTGGAGGCAGGCCATGCCAGCGCAGGTCCGCACGAACGGCAAGTCGCCCCGAGCGACGTCCTCTCGCCCCGAGAGCACGTAAGCGGCAGGAAACTGGCTACAGTCTTGCGCAGGGCGGTGTCGCCCACGCCATCCACCCGCTACCAAAGGATCTCCATGCTCCTGCATCGTCTTGCCCCGCGTGTGGGCCTGGCCATTGGCTTGTTGTGTGCCTGTTGCGCGCACGCCGCCACGCCGGTGGCGGCCCATCGCTTGCTGCGCGTCACCCTGGGCGGCGCCAGCGACCAGGCCGCGTCTGGCCGCTTGCTGGTGTTCGCCACCCTGGCCAAGGACGCGCAGGCGGCGGCCAAGGAGCGCAACAAGGACGGCAAGGTGGAACAGGTGGACGCAAGCCCGTTCCGCCCCAGCGCGGTGGCAGTGGCGGCGCAGGAAGTCACCGGCCTGGCGCCCGGCGGCAGTGTCCAGATCGACCTGGATAACCTCGCCTTCCCCAGCGCGTTTTCCGCGCTGCCGGCTGGCGAGTACCTGCTGCAGGCGGTGCTGGATGCGGACCACAACTACGGCTACGGCGGCCGCAGTGGCGGTGACCTGCTGAGCGCGGTCACGCAGGCCACGCTGGGCAAGAACGCCGCTCTGCCCACGCTGACCCTGAGCACGCAGGTGCCGGTCTCCGACGACCCGTGGCAGGTATCGCCACGGGCGCCGCAGGCAGTGCGCGATGCCGTGCCCGAGGCCAAGTTGCACAGTGCCGATGCATCGATGGTGAGCCCGGCCCTGAGTGCGTTCTGGGGCCGGCCCACGTCCATCCGTGCGCGCGTGCTGACACCGCCCGGCTACGACGCCAAGGCCGCCACGCGCTATCCCACGGTGTATGTCACCCACGGCTTCGGCGGCGGCTATAACAGCTTTGCCGGCAGCATCGCCTCCACCTGGAGCGCGATGGCGGCCAAGCAGATGCCGCCGATGATCTGGGTGTTCCTGGACCAGGCCACGCCCACCGGCACCGACGAGTTCGCCGATTCGGTCAACAACGGGCCCTGGGGCACCGCGCTCACCGAGGAGCTGATTCCGGCGTTGGAAAAGCAGTACAAGATGGATGGCAAGGCCAGCGGCCGGTTCTTGAACGGGCATTCGTCCGGCGGCTGGGCCACGCTGTGGTTGCAGACGCGCTACCCCAAGCTATTTGGCGGCACCTGGTCCACCTCACCGGATTCCAGCGACTTCCACGACTTCACCGGCCCGGATCTGTACGCACCCAACGCCAACGTTTACCGGCGCGCTGATGGGAGCCAGTTCCCGCTGGTGCGCGACCAGGGCAAGGTGCTGGCCGACCTGGAAACCTTCGCCAAGCTCGAACGCGTGCTCGGCCCCTACGGCGGCCAGCTCACCTCGTTCGAGTGGGTGTTTTCACCGCGCGGCGCCGACGGGCGCCCGGTGCCGATGTTCGACCGCGACACCGGCAAAGTCGACCCGGCCGTGGTGGCCTACTGGCGCACCCACTACGACATTTCCGCGCGCGTGGCCGCGCAGTGGCCCATGCTCAAGCCCGACCTGGACGGCAAGATTCACCTGATCGTGGGCACCGCCGATACGTTCTACCTGGACGGCGCGGCGCGTAAATTCCAGGCAGTGCTGGACGGCCTGGGCGCCAAGAGCGACTTCCGCTATCTGGAAGGCCGCACCCACTTCGATCTGTACAAGGAAGGCGAGGACAGCAACGCCTTGATGAAAAAGATCGCCTGGGAGATGTACGCAGTGGCGCGACCGAAGCGCTGAGCGTGCCGCTGAATGGATGCCTGAGCGGTTGGGTGTACCGGCCGTGCGTGCGACATGCGGCCGGCGTGTCAGGGCATGGCGATGGCGATGGCGATCGCGGTGGCAGCGCACGTAGCAGATCGCCCGATCGCTGCACGCGCTGGCATCGGCAATGACAGCACGTAGCGCAGCCACACGCGGGACGATGCGTCATTGCGGCTTGCTGCACTGCGCACGGCCAAGCATCAACACCACTCACGGTGCAGCGCAGTTCTTCGTTAGCCAACACTCACTCGCGTGCAGGGGTGACAACGCGCCACGCGCATCAACCCAGCAATAACAGCACGCTGCGCAGCCACACGCGCAACGAACGCGGCATTGCAGCTTGCTGCACTGCGTACGGCCAAGCATCAGTAGCAATTAGCAGTGCCAGCGCAGTTCTTCGTTAGCCAACACTCACTCGCGTGCAGGGGTGACAACGCACAACACGCATCAACCCAGCACCGAGTGACATCGGCCGCGCGCAGCAGCGCGTCGTGACGCGCACCATCCAGGCGCCGGCCCTGCAGCGGCGCTGTTACACCTCAGCGACTCACGCCGAGCGCCTCGGCAACTCCCACTGCGCCTGTTGCCGTAGCACCAGCAGCAAGACCTGCAGACGCCCGGCGCGCACCATGGATGCGGGTGTCTGGCCATCCAGTGCGTTCATCGGCTCACGGAACCAGCGAATCAGCGCCTCGTTGTTGCCGCCGTTCAAGGCCCAGGCGTGGCAGACGATCTCGCCCAGGGCCTCGATGCCGGCGCTGCCCAGCAGCTTGAGGTGGTCGGGCGTGAACGCGAACAGCGACAGCACCAGCTCGGCATCGGCGGCCTTGCCGTGGTCGTGCTCCATCTGCTCGCTGTGCGCGGTGCGGTACGCCGCCGCCTGCGCGCGAAAATCTTCGGCACGCCGCATGCCGGTGAGCAGTGCTGCAATGAGGTCGGCGCGTTCCATGGGGCAGTCCACCAGTGTGATAGGGCGCACGCTATCTGCCGCACCGCCGCCGCTCAATCAGGAGTCTCCCGACAGCCGGTGAAGGCGTCAGCTTGCGTTGTCATTCGCGCCGGCCGGCCACGGCCATGGGCGCCACGCGGCGGCGGCGCTGCCCAGGTGCGGCGTGCGCTGCATGGCGGCCACTGCATCGCTGGCGCGGCTCCGCGCGTTCCCGGTGCTTAACGAACGGATTGCTAGGATCCGGGCGCGTTACTGGCAGCAGCCCGCGCTTGCAGGGCTGCAGGATTGGAGTGTCACCTCATGAGGAGTTGTCAGATGCCCTGGAAGCCCGCGCTCACCGCACTTGCCCTGTCCGCCGCCGCCCTGCCGGCGTTTGCCCAGCCCGACCGCGAGGTGGTCGAAGACATGCTCACCCGCTCGGCCAATGTCTGCCCCGGCCACAGCACCGACCGCACCTCGCCCACCGTCAAGGCCGTGCCCGTCGGCGCGCTGCGCGTGATGCTCGAACGCGGCCTGGTGATGTGCCCGGACCGCCGCCTCGATGCCGCCGCGCCGGCGGTGTTCTATGGCCGCCTGGGCGTGTTCGCCTGGAACCCGGAAGTGCCCGCCGCCAAGACGGTGATCGTCAAACAGATCGGCACAATGACCCGCAGCGAGGACTACCCCGTCGAGACCCTGGTGTGGGACGCCAAGGGTACCGCGCTCAAGCAGCAGACCGTGCCGATGTTCGAGCCCAGGCCGGGTGCGGCGGTGTTGTACAAGGTGCGTTGAGCTGACGCGCGATAGCAGTGCCGATTCGCCCGGCTGCACGCAATGTAGTTGCGTCGCTTGCAGTCCGGGCTCTGCCTATACTCAACTCCAGCATGCTGCGCAGGAGGATGCATGAGACACCCACTGGCCTTGGCCGGGCTTGCATGCATGGCACTGGGCTTCTCCGTTCCGGGGGGCAGCGCAACACAAACAGGCGCCAACACCATGACCAACGAACAAGGATGCGTCCGGCAACGTGGCGGCCCGCAAGACCCCGGCACCAGCCCGCCACCGGTGATGGAGGCGTGCCTGGGTCCGTACAAGTTGCAGATTCCTGCCAACTATTTCGACGACCAGATGGGGCCGAACTTCGATGGCAGCTTCGGGCTGTATCTGGAATACCCGGAGTTGAACGCGTTCGCTCCTGGCGAGCGTGCCCACCTGAAGCTGGATGTGGCCACCCGCACCGTCAATATCGGCTATCGCTATCTTGACCGCGTGGACCCCGATGCATTTCTTCGGCGGCAGTACACGCCGGACGGCGCAACGCAGGACACCCCAGAAGCGGATATCAACACGCGCATCAAGGGCGAAGAAAAGGATGGGCTCACGCCTTACTACGCCAACGTCGCTGCGTACCGCGAGCACTATCGAGCGCAAGGGCTGAAACCGTCCAATTCCATCATGGAGGCAAGCTACTACAAGGATTGGTATGTCAGCCGCGACGCAAAAGGGAACATCGACACCATCATCAAGTGCACGTCCCGCGCGGTCGAACCGTCCGGCGTGGAGTTCCGTGAGGGCAAGCTTGTCCGCAGCAAAGAGCGGGAACTTCCCAGCTGCGAGCACGTGTTCGTCATTCCGGAGATGAAGGTCGCAGTGGAGATCGACTATGTGCGCGTTGCATTGAAGGACTGGAAGAAGATCCAGGACCGCGCGCGCAGTGCATTGAAAGACTTCATGCCGGCGCCCACCGGCACCTGAGCGCTTGCCAGCGACAAGGAGGTGATGCATGCCAGAACTGACGCAAGACGATCTTCGGATTCTTTCTGCCTATGCGCGGGAGGAGAATCGCGAGCTGTATTGGAACTACCTCGCCCACAAGGCTTGATCACCCGAAATGGATGGTCCACCTTCGCCCGCAGGCTGCCCTTGGTGTGCTCCCAGCGCTTGGTCCACTGCAACTGGCGCGCGTTCTTGATCTGCTTGAGCTTGGACGGCTTCTCTGCAATCAGGTAGCGCAACTTGCGCTTGCGCGCCATCTCCGCACACTTCTCCAGACCCGTGTAACGGCTATCTCCGCTGAGCGTGTCTTCCTTGCCATGCAGCAGCTTGTGCGCCTGCGCGATATCGGCGACGTTTGCAGAAAGTGGATGCGCAGCATCGTCTCCAGCCGATACGGCTGTCGCCCCGGCTGCCCCGACTTGGGATACTGCGGTTCGATCAGTGCCAGCAGGTCCTTCCACGGCACCACCTGATCCATCTCGGCCAGAAACACCTTGCGCCGCGTCTGCTTGCGCTTGCCGTTGTACTCCGCGTCGCCGAAGGTCAGCTGCATCGAAATCGTCCGCTCGGTTCGTTGATCGATTGTCGCAGATCAGACTGCTTTGTTCAGACCTTCCCTAAACGCTCGAGGATGCAAGCCATTGGCAACAAACGTGAGCGTGCTCGAGAAGCGCGTTGGGAACACTTCAAAGCCAGCGTACGCGCCAAGGTGGACCATCTGTTCCGGTGATCAAGCGGCAGTTTGGTTACACCAAGGTCCGCTATCGCGGCCTGGCCAAGAACATGGCGCAGGTGTTGACGTTGTTTGCGCTGTCAACCCTGTGCATGGCGCGCCGGCAGTTGCTGCCTGCCAGGGGGGAATACTGCCTGGCGGCAGCCAAAGCCGCCAGAACGTTGCAGCAATCGCATCGTACGCAGCATTTTGCGCGTCAGTGACATGCGTGAAACTGGAATTTGGGAGGTCTGATCTGTTGTTCAGACCTTCCCTAACTCTCAGAAGCGTCAGTCGCTTGTTCCGGGAGGGAGTACGTTGGAATAGGCGGGAGGAAATCGCGGTTTGTTGGATCGTTGTGGACGAGCAGTTCGCGGGTCTTCCACATCTGAGCCGCTTTGTAGAGACTGACTCCGTTGATCGGAGAATGCTCGTTGAAGGTGCCAAGATGCGAATTAACAAATGCTTTATGTTCGGCTGTGTCAAGCCGGTCAGACGCCTTCCAAGGATGCGGGATGCGACGTTGTTGCAGACTATTTGCTAAACCGATGAGCTTGTTCTTAAACACCTCGCGGCTGCTTTCTTTGAGCATTTGTTGGATCCCATCCACTTCGCCAAGGACGATGGGAGTTCCCTCCTCACGCTTTTCTGGAATGAAATACGGAGCGTTCTGGACGAAAGGATTCCTGTCTTCGTCGATCGCTGCGAACAGAGCGTAAACGGTATCTTCGATCTTCTGACGCGCTTGCGTGATTGCCGGATCGTCGTCACTGGGCCTGGCCGCGGAGGACGAGGCGCCGGCAACCTGGGGAGTGGAAGGGCCCGCAACGTCCCAGGGACGGGCAAGCGGGGGCCTGCGCGGTCGGAGCTGGTCAAGTGAAGCTTGCAAATGTGCTGGCGCACGGATCGTGCAATGGTCAGGTAACCCGGAAATACTGGGCGGGAGTGCGCGCAGGTTGTTGCAGCCGCGCAGGTCGAGCTCTTGCAGATTCCGCAGTGCGTCAATATTCGATGGCAGCGTTTGCAGAGAGCTGCAGTCCTGCAGGCTGAGTTTCCTAAGCGACCACTGCTGTCCCGAAATCGAAGGGTAATGGCGTAAACGCGTGCAGCCGCGCAGATCAACCTCTTCCAGCAGGGGGAGGCGATGAATGCTTGTGTTGAGTTCGGTAAGTGGCGAGGAGTTGATTTTTAGGTGGGTCAGATCTTTCAGGTATTCAAGCGATGACGGGAGCGAGCGGATTCCTGTGCGCGACAGTGTCAGCGTCCGCAGCTTGACCAATCCTTCGCGCTGGCCAGCAGTGTTGCGAATTGCAAGATGTTCAGGGAGTTCGGTCAGGTTGGGGCAGCTGAAGATGGTGAGCTCTTGCAATTCCCCCAGCCTGGAAATGGACGCAGGCAACGCGCCGATCGGATTTTGACTCAACGTCAAGGTCCGCAAGTTGGCCAGGTCACTGATGGATTCGGGAAGTTCCAACAAGCCCGCGCCGGCGATGCTCATGTCTTGAAGATGCCCAAAGCGGAAAGTCTGCTCCGGGAATCGTGGCAGTGGAAGGTATGAGAGATCCAACGATGCAACGTTGTGCGACGCTGCACGCGCTAGATGTGCCGCGCTTATTCGCAGTGCGACTTCAAGATTTAACTCCGCGCCGGTCACGCTTTCGTTGGCGGAAATCCAGGCCTCGCGCCATTGGTCGGCGTTTGCCGCGCATTGGTCGCGCCACTCCAAGAGCACACTTTCGTAAGAGCGAAGCTGCGTACTGCGTTGCAGGACCCGGCCGCCCGCTGACACAAGCTGCGCAGACGCTGTCGTATCAATATTGAACCGCCTGCGTTCGCTGGGATCCAGCTGCGGTATTTCGGACGACTCCAACGCTGCACCAAGCTCATCAAATTCAAGCACATCCGCAGCGAGTCGCGGCCTGGATGTCTCGCTTCGTGCCCCCGCGTTAGGCTGGCGTCGAGACAGGCCGCTGAGCGGGCCAGGCGCGCGCTGCGTTTGGTCTGCCGGCGGTGTCCGCTCGTTCCTGACTGCGCCGACAGGCGATTGGGCACGTTGCGGATTGTCCACTGGCGTTTGTCGCGTGAAAAAGCTTGTGATCCGAGGCATGCCAGTCCTGATTAGATGCAGTGATGACACTTACCATTATCGAGCCAGGGCGCATTGCATCACAGGCGTAGCGCGAAGACTTCATCGGTATGGCGAAGTCCCGGCACGCACGACAGGTGTTTAGGAAAGCTCTGAACAACGCACCACAGATACGCGACACTATCACCTCTGTTTGATCCCAGGTTTTGATGGTGCATTATTTTCCCTCGAATGGAAGGAAGCACGATCGGCCAGGTTCTGCATGGAGCGCCACCACGACCGTGTTGTCCGTTGCGGATGAGGCGGCGATTGTCGCTTTCCGCAAGCACACATTGCTGCCGCTGGAAGACTGTCTCTACGCACTGCAGCCGAGCATCCCGCGTGGACCAACGGGCAGGTTGAGCGGATGAATCGGACGATCAAGGAAGCCTCTGTCAAAGGCTTCCATTACGACGATCACGCACAACTGCAACAGCATTTGGCCAACTTCATCGACGCCTACAACTACGGTCGCAGGCTCAAAGCATTGAAGGGTCTGACGCCGTACGAATTCATCTGCAAGCAGTGGACATCCGAACCCGATCTGTTCAAGGTGGATCCGATCCATCTAATGCCGGGACTGAACACCTAGGCACGCCCAACCCGACGGTGCACCCATGCGTGCCTGCGCCAGCGTTGCGTGACGACCTGCAACGTGGCCGGTGCACTGCCGGCGCCGCTACCACCCAGGTGGCACCATAGCCAGCCGCGCCGGATGACGAACACGGCGTATGCAGGCGACTCCAGCGCGGCCTACTTCAGGTACACGTAGTGCCCAAACTTGGCCGTGAACGCGGCCAGCGCAAGCCACAACAACGCCCACGCGACTCGGGCAAACGGCCTGCTACCCGCTAGCTCGACACCTTCGCGCATCGGATCGACCCGCATGCCCCGCTCCTTCGGCCAGCCTGCTCTAGCCAGCGGAACGCTAGCATGGACATGCAGCAGGAGCGTGGGCGCGATCATAGGTGCGGCGCGGAGGGAAGACTTACGCCTGGCGCTGCATTGCGTGCGACACCGGGGCAACACCGTCACCGCCCAGCCGCTGCTCGTAAATCTCGTCGACCACACCGCGTACCGCGCGGGCGGCATTGAAGATGCTCTCGCCCAGAACCGACAGACTGGTGGCGTCCAGCGGCTTGCCGCTGCACACCGCCACCATGTCGCTCTGCGCAGTGATCGTGCGCAGCAGCGTATGGAACTGGTCGATCTGCTCGATGGTTACGCCGATGGTGAAGGGCTCTTCGTGCATTTGCAGCTTGGCCGCTGGCGTGGCGCGTCGCCGAGCGGTAGTCGAAAGGGCTTTCGAAGCAGTCATGGCGTGCGTCCTCGACGTAAGCGGACGAGATATCCGCCACCTAAATTTATCCCTTTTTCAGATATTTGAAAAGGGGATATAGCTTTAGTGCGGCCTATCAACGTTACCGCCATGCCAATCAAGTCAATCCATAAAGATCATTACGACATCTTGCTGCAGCAACTGCGCGAGCTTCGCCTCTCCGCCGGGCTAACGCAGGTGGCCCTGAGCACTGCGCTGGAGCGCCCGCAGTCGTATGTAAGTGACGTTGAGCGCGGCAGTCGCCGGATGGATCTTCTTCAGTTGCGGGACTTCTGCAATGCCTGCGGAACCTCACTGACCAAGTTCGTTACCGAGTTCGAGAAGGAACTAAAGTAATCCGCCATAGCATCGCGTATTGCTTCACTTCTGTCTGTTCGGCCCGACCGTCGCCGTAAAGCGCCTAGGCTCACCCGTGATCGGGTCATCGAACGCCAACATGTGTGCGAACAACTGCAGTGGCCGTTCCGGATCATCGGGCCGCTGATCTTCCAGCTCTGGATAGAAACGGTCATGCAGGATCGGCGCGCCCAGGGCGGCCATATGCACGCGCAACTGGTGCTTGCGCCCGGTGACCGGCTCCAATCGATACGTCCACGTGTCTGCGCCGCGTGCGACCACATCGATCACCGTCTCGCTGTTCGGCTCGCCCACGCCCTCGCGCATGCGGAAGAACGGCTCGCCCGGCTCCAGCCGGCTGCGATGCACATACGGAAACCTCAGCCCCGGTAGCGGCGGCGCCACTGCCAGGTAGTGCTTGCAAATGCGTCGCTCGCGAAACAGTGCCTGGTAGATCCCGCGCGTTGCCGGGTTGGCAGAAAACAACACCAGCCCCGCAGTGTCGCGATCGATGCGGTGCAATGGCACCAACGCGGGGTTATCGAAACGCCGCACCAGCCGCGTGAGCAACGTCTCGCGCACATACACGCCTGCGGGCACCACCGGCAGAAAGTGCGGCTTGCACGCCACCACCACGTGCGCGTCGGCATGCACCACGGCTTCCGCCGCCGCGATGACGGGCTCATCGGCCACCTCGCGGAAATAATAGATCTCCGCACCCAATCGATACGGCGCCGACACATCCAGCACCTGCGCAGCCGCATCCAGCACTCGCCCACGTGCGAAGCGGTCACGCCAGGTGGCCGCATCCACGCTCGGGAAGCACGTGCAGAGCGCCTCCAGCACCGTGGCCCAGGGTCCCATCGGGAGCTGGAACTGGCTGGCGGCCATGCCATCGAGGATCGGGCGTGTTGAAACCATGGCAGCAGCGATGCGCGCTCAAACAGATGGGGTTGGATCGTACCGTGCCTACGTTTGGCTGTTGCGCACTCTGCGCAGAGACAGACGCACCTGATCGGCGAAAAATGACTTTCGGGCGATACGCGCGACGCCGCGTTAGGCAATGCTGCGGCTCTTTGCCGAGAGATGGAACTCGATGCGCCGTCCTAAGATCTATGCCGCCGTTGCCTGCCTTGCTGTACTCCTTGCACCGGTTGCCGCCGCGGCGCAGACGCAACCGCCATCATTCACCGCATGTACCGACGCCGCCGCACACGCACCATTGGTCGGTAGCGAATGCCTGCTCACTCACGTGCAGCTGCGTCACGAAGCTCCGGATGCCGGCACCATCGAATTGTTCGTTCGCCGCTTGCCGACACCGGACCAGCGCAAGCGACGCGGCGAGGTGTGGCTGATCGCGGGCGGACCGGGCGAAGCCGGCGCCTCGCTCTATCCGATGATCAGCACCTACCGGCGCGCCTTTCCCGGCTATGACCTGATCATTCCGGACCATCGCGGCACCGGGCGCTCCACCCGCCTGTGCACGGTGCAGGAGGCGCCGCAAAGTGCAGACGGCGTAGGCCTGGCCGGCGCCGAATGGGGCCCGTGCATCGGCGCGCTGTATGCAGATGCGCAAAGAACCAAGGCCTTCACCATCACCGAAGCGGCGCAAGATCTTGCACTGCTGATCCGCCAGCAACGACGCAAGGGCAAGGTGCTGCTATACGGCGTGTCCTATGGCACGCAGTTGGCGTTGCGCACCCTGCAAGTGGCGCCCGTCCCGTTGGACGGGCTGGTGCTGGATGGCCTGGTGCCACCGGAGACTGCCACACAGTGGGACTTGAGCCACCGCACTGCCGTGGTCGATGCCGTTGGGCGCGCGCTGCTGGATGACGCACACATCGCCAGCTATCGCAGCGTGCTCGATCGCAGCGACAGCGCCGCATGGCGCACGCACATCCCCGGCAAAGACCTCAAGCGCTTTTTCGGCATGCTGCTCAACTTCCCCAGCCTGCGCGACCGTATTCCCGCCATCATCGACGGCTTGGCCCGCGACGATGCCAGCTTGCTCACCGCCGCCATCGCCGACCTGCAGACATCACTTGCAGCCACGACGTCCCCCCGCCCTGAGTAGCGGCCTGGTTTAGAGTCCGGGGTTGATGATATCGGTGTTTGCCAGATGTTGGGCATAAGCAGCCGGGGTCATGCCGCCGATTGCTTTCTTGGGTCGGTCCTCGTTGTATTCGCGTCGCCAGCGTTCGATTTCGGTGCGCGCGTGCAGTAACGTCGGGAACCAGTGCTCGTTGAGGCATTCGTCGCGCAGTCGGCCGTTGAAGGATTCGACGTAGGCGTTCTGGTTCGGTTTGCCTGGCTGGATGAGCCGTAGTTGCACATTACGGGCATGCGCCCAAGCGACCATCGCCTTACCGCAAAACTCCTTGCCGTTGTCAGTGCGGATCACCTTCGGCAAACCGCGACTGTGCGCCAGTCGGTCCAGCACGCGCGTCACGCCGTGGCCCGAGATCGCGCGCTCCACTTCGATGGCGACCGCCTCGTGGGTTGCATCGTCCACGATCACCAGACACTTGATCACCCGGCCTTCGGCAGTGCGGTCGAACACAAAGTCCATCGACCACACCTGGTTGGCCTGCGATGGCCGCAGCAGCGGTTGACGCTCGCCTATTGGGACCTTCTTGCGCTTGCGGCGGCGCACTTGCAGCTGCTGCTCGCGGTACAACCGCTCCACACGCTTGTAGTTCACGATGCGCCCTTCTTGCCGCAATTTGAGATAGATCATCCCCACGCCATAGCGGCGATGGCGATGCGCCAACGCACAGATGCGTTCGCGCAGTTCGCCATTGCGATCTTCGCGCGGGCAATACCGCAGTGCACTGGCGCTCATGCCTATCACTGCCAACGCACGACGCTCGCTGGCACCACGCCCGATCCATTCGCGCACCAGCGTACGACGCGCCGGTGCGCTTACCACTTTTTTCGCAGTGCATCCTTGATCAGGTCGTTCTCGAACAACTGCTCGGCCAGCAACTTCTTCAGCCGCGCGTTCTCGGACTCCAGGTCCTTGAGCCGCTTGGCATCGGGCACGCTCATCCCACCGAACTTGCTGCGCCACAGGTAGTACGAGGCCTCGCTGAAGCCATGCCGCCGGCACAGGTCCTTGATGGCGACGCCGCTTTCGGCTTCGCGCAGAAAGCCGATGACCTGCTCGTCAGTAAAACGTTTCTTCACGTCCAATCTCCTCGGGGTAGGGAATTGGACTCCAAACTGAGGCGCTACTCAAAATTGGGGGGACGTCGGCCATGGGCCAAGGCGGCGATAACCAGCCCGCATTGCCGCTGGTCATGCTGATTGCCGCGTCCGAAAACAATGCGCGGCCAACCCTCACCCGCGAAACCGTCGCGGCCGAAGCCAAGGACGCCCTGTTCGTGAGCCCCATCCCCGGCCTGCTGGTGGACGCCAGCCTGCCCACCTACCCACGCGACGCCTGGTTCGGCCGCAGCCCCACCACCCTGCCACGCACCCTTGTCATCCACGGCACGCTAGACCCCAACACCCCGTACGCCGGCGCGCAGGCGCACGCCGCACTGCTGAAAACGGCAGGCCCGATGACCCTCAGCACCGTTGAGCGTGGCGCGCATCTGCTCGCGTTTGCAGCCCCTACGTGTTTTGCGAGTGCGGTTGCTGATTTTGTGGCGGACCGGAAAGTTGCTGGGCGCTGTCGTGAGCCTGGGGAATGATGATGGGACCGGGCAATAAATGACTCTGACCCCATTCCTTCCGCACGCGCAAGAGCGCGGCTGGATGTACAAGCGGACTCAAGCTTGCGAGCGTACATCACGCCTCTTTCCGCACGATGCATCGCGCCGATCGTTTGATGGGACGTTGTTTGCATCGGCAGGAGCGGTCTGCTGACAAAACGGATTTCAGCGGCTATGGTCGAACCTGGAACGGGGGTTCTTGCATGGGACGCAGAAAGAAGCAGAGCGGGTTCGAAGCGTTGGCCGCATTGCCGTGGCCGGTTGGCTTCGTGATGGGAATCGCTGCATATCTGGTGGTGCGCTATGGCATCGCCTGGTGGTTCTCCTACCAGAGCGGAATGCTGTCGCGTGGCTTCGCCCAGCAATCGAGTGGAATGTTCGCGCCATTGGCGTGGACGCTGCTCGGCGTCTGCTGGCTTGCTGCGCTGTTCTCCTATCTGCGCACACGCAGCCGGCGACGCTTTCTGGAAACACGCACAAGCCTGGAGAGCCTGGCCGCCGGCGGCTGGCGCCAGTTCGAACAATTGGTGGGCGAAGCGTTTCGCCGCCAGGGCTACAGTGTCGAAGAAACCGGCCTGGGCGGCGCCGACGGCGGCATCGACCTGATCCTGCGCAAAGACGGTCGCCGCACGCTAGTGCAATGCAGACAGTGGAAGCGCCAGCAGGTTGGCGTCAGCATCGTGCGAGAAATGTTCGGCTTGCTCGCCCATCACCACGCGCACGCAGTGAAGATCGCCTGCATCGGAACCTACACTAAGGACGCCGAGCGCTTCGCTGAAGGCAAGCCGATTGAATTGATCGGTGGCGAACAGTTGTTGGACATGATCCGAGCAGTGCAACAGCAAGCCACAGCGCAGTCGACGTCGGCACCAGTACGCATCGACCCTGTCTTTGCTTCAACTGAGTCGACTGCCTCCGCAACAATCGCCACACCAAGTTGCCCGCGTTGCGGAAGCAAGCTTGTACAGAGAAGGAACCGGCGCACGCGCGAGAACTTTCTTGGCTGCAGCCAGTTCCCGAAATGCAGAGGAACTGCGTAAGTGAACCTGACCCTGTCTCTAGTCTTTGCCTCAGCTGAGTCCACTGCCTCCGCAACAGTCGCTACCCCAAGCTGCGCATGCTGCCGCAGCGCACTTGTGCAGAGAAGGAACCGACGCACCGGCGAGAACTTCCTAGGTTGCAGCCAGTTCCCGAAGTGCAGAGGAACTGCGTGAGTGAAACTGACCCCGTTTTTAAAAAAATCAGCCGCGTGTCGAGTTGGTCGTGTTACCAGCCTGTTGCTTCCGCCGCGCCATGTCACCGCGCTAAAGTACACCGCCTCCTTCCTTTATCCTTACTGATCCACTATATTTTTTATGCTTCGGGGCATAAAGTCCCCACCTAGGAAAAACAAAGAATGCGAACCATCTGTGTTTTCAACAACAAGGGCGGAGTGGGGAAGACAACGCTTTTGTGTAACCTCGCAGCTTATTTCTCAATCAAGCGAGGCAAAAAAGTTCTAGTTGTTGATGCGGACCCTCAGTGTAATGCGACTGCATACATGATTAAGGAAAAGGTCTTAGACAAGCTTTACGCATCCTCCTCCTCCGATAGCGCGACAATAAATTCGCTTATAGCCAGCCTTAAGAAGTCGAAGGGCTACGGCATACCACCGGTTCTACGAAGCGATGGTTTTAACGTAGACATAGTTCCCGGCGACCCTAAGTTTTCTCTAGCGGAAGATTTTCTAGCAAAGGACTGGCTTGACGCAATTGCTGGAGATGAACGGGGACTTAGAACTACCTTTTTCTTCAGAAACCTTATTTCATGGGCAAGATCAGACGGATACGATTTGGTTTTTTTCGACATGGGTCCTTCGTTGGGAGCGATCAATAGAACGGTTCTTTTATCAAGCGACCACTTCATCCTCCCCATGTCATCTGACATCTTTAGCCTGAGAGGTCTTCAAAATATTGAAGTAGCTCTAAAAAACTGGACCAAGGGGATAGAAAGAGGACTGGTAAGCTTCAAAGAGGATCAGGGGACGTCTTTCAAAGTGGAGTCTGGCGATGCGCTGAGCGAACTTGGAGTAAGCTTTTTAGGCTACGTAACTCAGCAGTACACTGCGAAAACTGTCGATGGAAAGAAACAGCCGGTTTCAGCATATGAAAAAATAATTAAGAAAATAGATCCACTTGTTAGCAAACACCTGATATTACCTCTTAACAAAGGTCAGAAGCTAAATTACAAACTCGGAGAAATTCCTTACTTTCAAAGCCTAGTCCCTATGGCACAAACTGCGACCGTGCCGATATTTGCGCTCAAGAAAGCAGATGGGGTGGTCGGAGCTCATTTCGACAAAGTGAGGCAGTTTGACAGCGTAATATCCGGAATAGTTGACAAATTCAAGGCCAACATGAATTCCAAAGGAAATTGATGTGAAAGTGATAGATTGGCCAAGGGATTTGGTTGAGGAGATATCACTTCGTCGGGTAGTAATTTTTTTTGGATCAGGGGTATCTGCCAATTCCCTTGGAACCGATAATAAAACTCGCCCTCCTACTGGGAAATTTTTCTTAGAAAAAGCAATAAAGAAAATTCCCAAAAGGCTGCAACCTAGCCTAAAGGAGCTTGTTCAACAGAGCAATCTTCTATTAGCTTGCGATGTGATTCGCGAAGAGATGGGTAGGGATAAATTTAAACAGTTGCTACGCGAAAGCTTCCACGACCCAGGGTTTTCTGCGTCAGAAGTACACAAGCACCTTCTTCAGCTAGACGCTAGATTTACAATTACTCCAAATTTTGACGCAATTTATGATACTTATGTAAAAAAAGAAACTGGAAACACTATTCTAGTTAAAGAATATTACGATGACGACGTTGCAGAAGCTTTAAGGTCCAAATATCCTGTGGTTGTAAAGCTACACGGAAGCATAACTACCCCAGATAAGCTTATTTTTACGGCAAGCGATTATGCAAAGGCTCGCTCTCAGTCCAGCGCCGTCTATGATTTAGTTAGAGCGCTCCTTTGTACCCATACATTTCTTTTTTTAGGCTGCGGACTGGACGATCCTGACATTAGGCTACTTCTCGAAGACTATCGATATAAGCACGCCATTGGTGGGAGTCATTACTTCATGATTAGCAAAGGATCCCTGCACCCTGATGTTTTAAAGGTAGTTGGATCAAGCTTGAATTTAAATTTTATTCAGTACGAGAACAGCGCGGGTGATCATAAAAACTTCGGTGTTGCGTTGAATGATTTGGTCACTAAGGTGAATCTGGCAAGAAATTAAGACGTTGTGGGCTTGGTCAACTTTTTGACTGCGTGAGCGACTCTTGTTATTCGAGTCCGCGTCGCAAAGAAACCTTGACCTCCCAGACATCCCCCACCCGCCATCCTCAGCGCAGCCTCAACTGGAGAACACACGATAATGAAGTAGATGGGCACCGCGCTGGCCGCCGCACTGCTGGTGAGCGATTGCTCCAAGGTGGCGGTCGAGAAGTTCGTCGGCCACTGAGTCAAGCTGCCAGACGAAAGTTTCAGTTGCTCAGACCATTCGATGTTGGGGCGCACTCAGCTGCTGTTGTTGATCCTGCAGCTGGCTTTGCTGCTGGGCCTGTTGCTGCCGCTGCGTTTCGCTCAGCGTCTGTAGCTGCGAAAGAGATTGCCCCACCGGCTGTGCGATAGCGTCGCTGGTCTTCATGTGCGCCATCTGATGCGCGGGGTTATCCAATGTACCCTGGACCACAAACACGTTCTCACCGCGTCCGACGGACGCTGTCTGATTGCTCAGCACGACATGGTCGATCTGCGTCAGTCCGTTTGCTTTGGCCAGGTGGGCGCTGCTGGCCGCCAGCCGCGCGCTGTTGTCGTCATAGTCGCGGCCAAGGTTCTGCTCCAGGCGGCGCACGGCCTCTTCGGCCTGACGATGTAGTGGGTCTTGCGAGGGCACGGCGCCCTGGAGATTGCGATAGGTTGGCGTGGCATTGTGATCTTCCCGATTCAGCTCGGGCGGGAAAGTACGCGGAGCAATCTGCTGCAATGTCGCAGGGTCGATGTCCCCCGTTTGGGAGAGGCCGTGCGCCTGCTGGTAGTTGATCACTGCTGCCTGCATCGACAGGCGGTAGACGCCATCTTCCTGAAGTGGCTGATTGTCTGCGCCGCGATAGCCTTCGGCATTCAAGGTTTGCTGCACCTTGCGAACCATCTCGGACGATTCACCGATACGGATAGTTCCGTCATCCACGAATGGCCTGGGTTCAATGCCACGATCCCGCCTTTCTGCATCGATCGACAGGCGACCGCTGACCAAATCGCCTACGTAATTCTCGTAGTGTTGGTAGTAGCGAGTATCAACTTCCATGTGTACGTGGATCTTTGCAGTTGATTGCTTGCTCTGGACGCCTAGTGCCTGACCGTACTCGACCTGATCACCAACCTTTACGTGAAGTGGAGACATGTGCCGGACACGCAGGATGACGTCACCACCTTGTCTGTCCCGAACCTCCACCAAACCCCCGGTCGCATCGACGGCACCTACTACTCCCGCAACGGGTGATGGGACATCGAGCGCTCTTGAAGCCGGTCCGGTGGGGGACCTGGAATCTTCAAGTATGAAATCCTTCTTCAACAACACCTGGTCAGAACGAAGGCCATAGGACTTGCCCGGTTTGGCGACCTCAATTTCCTGCATTTCGCCGCCAATCAGCCCCATCGTGCGACCTGGCTCACCGCCCACAGCGCTGCCGTTGACCAGGCGAGCGAATCTGTTGCTATTTGGGTGGTGAGTGACTAAGCCGTCGAAGTTTTCGACAGGCTCGTTGGTGTATCCCTTCTTAGCTTCCCATTCGAGCTGGATGACGCGATACGGGACCTGCCGGGTAGCATCTGATGTTGCCATGGACTAACTCCTTGTCAGTCTCTGAGGTTGATTACGCGAGTCAAGTACCAGCAGCCCCTGCTTCGCTTGAAGACATAAGTATCCATCTCATACTCCATACCAAAGTCCACCCTGCGCCCGTCGCCTGCGGTCACCTCAATTGACATTGGATATCCAACCTCACTTTGTCGCTCGGGCCCCTTTGCCCCTGGAATAGTTTGATCAAAGACTTTTGCATCCTTGAAATAACGAAAAGGGAATAGGTCGAGGCGAGAAGGTCCTTTCCGCTTAGAGATGTGCGTGGCCGGTGATGACGGCGTTACGTCTTGGACAGTGTAAGTCGGGACCTCATACTCCAGCGGATCATTCGTGAAGCGGCGACGGACGTCATCGTTTGCAACATCGGCATAGCGCTGAAGAAATGTGGCGAACTCCTGCGAGGGACAAGCGACCGACGCTTGCTCGTTGTGCTGCCTCGGATGCTCGCGCTGTGGGGCGACTGCCTGGGCGGGCGAAGTGCATCCCGCCATAGAGAGACAAAGCACCGCAGCAAAGGCGCTATATGGATTCAAGTGACAGGCACGCATGCGCATCATTCTTCCCTTATTCATGGCGGTGGCATCTGAACGCCCGTCTCGGCGTCTGCTTCAAGACCACCTCAGCTTACCCATAGCTCAAGCCGTTTGGTGATCTTCCATCCTTTCTCGGTGCGCACGAGCAGATAGAGCATGCCGGTGCCACACCGTCCATGACCACGGGTAACGGGGTCAGGTTGACTTTCTCTACCCCCGCTAGCGCTCACGTGAGAAGGCCTGGTCGGGTCCACCTTGGCCTCCCGCGCATCCCCTCCGCCATGCTCACCCCTAGCCTCACCGCGAGAACGCACGATCATGAAGTGGATGGGAACCGCACTGGCGCGGCACGGCCGGTGACCGCCTGCGCCGAGCTGGAGTCGAGAAACTCGTCGGCCGCTGAGTCAAACTGCCGGACGAAAATTTCAGCTGCTCAGACCATTCGATGCTGGGGCGCGCTCAGCTGCTGTTGTTGATCCTGCTGCTGACTTTGCTGCTGGGCCTGTTGCTGCCGCTGCGTTTCGCGCAGTGTCTGCAGCTGCGAAAGCGACTGATCCACAGGCTGAGCGATAGCATCGCTGGTCTTCATATGAGCCATCAGATGGGCGGGATTATCCAATGCGCCCTGGACCACAAACACGTTCTCGCCTTTCCCCACGGCCGCTGTTTGATTGCTCAACACAACGTGGTCGATCTGCGTCAGTCCGTTCGCTTTGGCCAGGTGGGCGCTGCTGGCCGCCAGCCGCGCGCTGTTGTCGTCATAGTCGCGGCCAAGGTTCTGCTCCAGGCGGCGCACGTCCTCTTCGGCCTGACGATGTAGTGGGTCTTGCGAGGGCACGGCGCCCTGGAGATTGCGATAGGTTGGCGTGGCGTTGTGATCTTCCCGATTCAGCTCGGGCGGGAAGGTACGCGGAGCAATCTGCTGCAATGTCGCGGGGTCGATGTCACCTGTTTGAGAGAGGCCGTGCGCCTGCTGGTAGTTGATCACTGCTGCCTGCATCGACAGGCGGTAGACACCATCCTCCTGAAGTGGCTGATTGTCTGCGCCGCGATAGCCTTCCGCATTCAAGGTTTGCTGCACCTTTTGAACCATCTCGGACGATCCACCGATGCGGATTGTTCCGTCATCCACGAACGGCCTGGGTTCAATGCCACGATCGCGCCTTTCTGCATCGATGGACAGGCGACCGCTGACCAGATCGCCTACATAGTTCTCGTAGTGTTGGTAGTAGCGACTGTCCACCTCCATATGCACGTGAATTGCTCCTGTTGCCTGCTTGCCTTGCACGCCTAACGCCTGGCCGTACTCGACCTGATCGCCAGCCTTTACGTGGAGTGGCGACATATGCCGGACACGGAGGATGACATCACCACCTTCCCGATCCAGCACATCTACCAACCCCTTTGACGTATTGACCGTACCAACAACGCCGGCAACGGGCGACGGAACATCCAGCGACCTTGAAGAAGGCCCAGAAGGCAACCTGGAATCCTCAAGCATGAAGTCCTTCTTCAACAATACCTGATCAGGACGAAGGCCATAGTCCTTACCTGCCTTGGAGACTTCGATCTCCTGGATTTCGCCACCAACCACTCCCAGCGTCCGACCTGCTTGACCGCCCACGACTTTGCCGTCGACCAGATGAGCATCACTGTTGCTTTTGGGATGGTGCGTAACTAACTCGTCGAAGTTTCCGACAGCCTCGTTGCGCTCACCTTTTTCCGCATCCCACTCAAGTTGAATGACGCGATAGGGGGTCTGCTGTTTAACATCCTGTGCTGCCATCTCCCAACTCCTTGTCAGTCCCTGAGATTAATCGCCCGTGTCAGGTACCAACAGCCCTGACGCTTCTCGAATACGTATGTATCTACTTCGTATTCCATACCGAAATTTACTTTACGACCTTCGTTAGCCGTCAGCTCTACGGAGACATGAGAGCCAACCTCACTTTTTGGCTCAGGCTTGCTTCTTCCTGCGGCTAGTTGATCGAATACTTTCGCATCCTTGAAGTACCGGTAGGGGAATAATTCAAGGCGAGAGGGGCCGGTTCGCTTGGAGATATGCGTATCTGGTGATGACTCAGTTTCTTCTTCAACCGTATGAGTCGGAACCTCGTACTCCAACGGGTCGTTAGTGAAACGGCGACGTGCGTCGTCATTGGCAACATCGGCATATCGCTGAAGAAACGTGTTGAAATCCTTCGAGGGACAAGCGACCGGAGCTTGCTCCTTGTGCTGACTCGGATGCTCGCGCTGCGACGCAACTGCCTGCGCAGGCGAAGTACATCCCGCCGTCGAGACACAAATCACTGCAGCAAAGGCGAGATATGGATTCAGGTGATAGGCGCCCATACTCATTATTTCTCCTTACTTCATGGCGGAGGCATCTGAAAGCCCCCCTTGGCGGGGCCGCAAGACGACCTCAGCTTACCCATAGCTCAAGCTGTTTGGTGATCTTCCAGCCTTTTTCTGTGCGCGCAAGGAAGTAGCGGGTAACGCGGTGAGGTTGTGTTTTTTCAGGGTATGAGGGGCGCTCATATTCGGCCTACCATTGTGCGGCCTTGACCTCCCGTACATCCCCAACCCGCCATCCTCGCCCCAGCCTCAACGGGAGAACACACGATGATGAAGTGGATGGGCACCGCGCTGGCCGCGGCATTGCTGGTGAGCGGTTGCGCCAAGGTGGAGGGCGAGAAGTTCGTCGGCCACTGGGTCAACGTGCAGACGCAGGAAGAGACGATGGACATCGAGCGCAATGGCGAGACCTTCATGGTCCGCAGCACCACGCCGAAGTTCTTCAGCCGCACCCCCAAGACCGAGAGCTACCCGGCGGTCTACAAGGACGGGGCGCTGCAGGTCAGCAACGATGGCGAAACGGTGAACTTCGCCATCGATGAGGCCAACGGCCACCTCAATACCGGCGGCGAGCAGTACCAGCGCGTGCCGACCAAGTAAGGCCGCCGCTGTCGCCAGCGCCCGCGTGCAGACCTTGACCGTCGCACGCGGGCGTTTTTGCGTTCGTGGGGTTGCCGGCCGCGCCGATCGGCCGGCGCCTGCCCCTTGAGGAAACGCCAAGCATGGCCCACCGCCCGTCGCTCCGCCTGCTCTCCCCTGCCATCCAGCGCGCGCAAGCCTTACAGTGCGCAGGCACGCCAGGGTCATGGCGCTGCCCGACCGATCAATCCAGCAACTACGAGGGTGTCATGAGCAAGGGGATGGACCAGAAAAAGAGCCAGAAGAAAGAGCCGGCCAAGACGCTGAAGGAAAAGCGCGCGGCCAAGCAGGAAAAGAAGGGCAAGTAAGCCGCCCGGCCTGCTACCTGGCAGACGAGGTCAGGTGGATCGCCTGACCTCGCGTTTAGGGTGACACCAGGCATCAGTGTGCGCGTTCCTGCCTGTGCACGCTCACGCGCTGCTACGCCATCGACAGGCCTTACAGGTCACTGGGCGTGCTCCGTTGTCAGCGTGACGTGCGAGACCCCCTCCCCTCAAGCCGCCAGCCGCTTGATCCGTGACGGCAGATCGCCCAGCGCGCGGTGCGCCTCTTCGAGCTCGTAATCGGCTTGCAGGCCCAGCCAGCAGCGCTCGGTCGTGCCGAACGCTGCAGCCAGACGCACGGCGGTGTCGGCGGTGATGCCACGCTTGCCCAGCACGATCTCGTTGATGCGGCGCGGCGGTACATCGGTGGCCCGCGCCAGTGCGTTCTGGCTGATGCCCATCGGCTCGAGGAACTCCTCAAGCAGGATTTCGCCGGGGTGGATGTTGGGTAGGACTGTCATGGACAGATGCCTCTTGCTCAGTGGCAATGATCGCCGCGATTTTAATGATTGGTGTCGCAGCTATTGCTGTCGGCGGCAGTTATTCGAAAGTTTCGAATAACTGCCTTTTGCTACAGCTCTTTGCCTGAGAACACTTTTCCCTGCCGCCATTGCGCCGGCTCGCGTCCATCAGAACAACGACCCCTGCACAGGCGTGACAGTGGGTGGTTCTGCTGTTTGCTCAACGGGTGCCGGCTGCATCTGCTCCCCACCCAACCGCCACGCCAGGCCGGAGATACGCGCGGCGTGCCGTGCGAGCGCTGCGCGCAGCGCTGCCTCGCTGCCGGCCAGGTGCAGGGCGCGGCGGGCGCGGGTGATGCCGGTGTAGAGCAGTTCGCGGCTGAGCACGCGGGCGTCGCGGGTGGGCAGTTGCAGCCAGACGGTGTCGAACTCGCTGCCCTGGGCCTTGTGCACGGTCATGGCGAAGGCGCTTTCGTGGGCGGGCAAGGCGGCCGGGTGGAAGCCGCGCACCTGGCCGTCGCCGTCGCCTTCGAACCAGGCGACCAACGGGCCTTGGGCACGGCTGTCTGTGCCTGGGTCGTGGCGGTTGGCGGTGCCGCCGGACTGGCTTGGTCCTGAAGACGGGCTTTCGTCACTGTGACCGGAGAAGGGACTTGCTTCGCTGCGCAGGCAGATGCCGACGTCGCCGTTGAACAGGCCGTGGCGGTAGCTGTTTTCGGTGATCAGCAGCAGGCGGCCCTGGAACCAGGGCGAGGCGCTGCCGAGGCGGCGGGCGCCGGAGCCGGATTCGGCCAGCAGTTGTTCGATGCGGGCGTTGAGGCCGCGCGCACCTTGCGGGCCGGCGCGTACGGCGGTGAGCAGGCGCAGGCGCGCGGCATCGCGCAGGGCGGCGGCGGGGTCGCGTGCATCAGCCAGCGCGCGCCAGTGCGCGAGCAGTGCGTCGCGGCCCAGGGCCAGCGGGTCCTCGCCGTCTTCGTGGAAGTGCACGCCGGCCAGTTCGCCGCTGCGTAGCAGGGCCAGGGCGGTGTCGGCGTCGCTGGTGCGAATGGCGTCGGCCAACGGGGTGAGTGCAAAGTTGTCTGCTTGGCGGTAGCCGCGTAGCAGGTGGACGCGGTGGCCTGCGAGGCCGCCGGTGTGGGTGTGGCTGATGGTGTGGCCGCCGGTCTGGATGCTGGCAGGCGTGCTGCCAGGGGGGGCGCTGCCGAGCAGCGGTTGCAGCGCGTCGGCGTCTTGCGGCTGCAGGGTATCGCCGGGGCCGGCGGCCTGCAGGATGGCGGCGAGCACGTCGCCGGCTTCCACCGAGGGTAGCTGGTCGGCGTCGCCGAGCAGGATCAGCTGGGTGCCGTCGGCCACGGCTTCGACCAGCTTGCACATCAGCGGCAGGTCGACCATGGAAGCCTCGTCGACGACGATCAGGTCGAATGGCAACGGGTTGTCGGCGGTGTGGCGGAACTGCGGGGAGTCCGGGATGACGCCGAGCAGGCGATGCAGGGTGCTGGCACCGGTGGGCAGGGCGTCGGCCAGGGCCGGGTCGATGCCGTTGGCGATGGCGCGCGCGACGGCGGCGCGCAGGCTTTCGGCCATGCGCTCGGCGGCGCGGCCGGTGGGTGCGGCCAGGGCGATGCGCGGGGCCGGGGTGTTGGATGCGTGTGCTTGGGCGATGCGCAGCAACAGCAGGCGGGCGATGGTGGTGGTCTTGCCGGTGCCGGGGCCGCCGGTGACCAGCAGCAGGGTGCGGCGTAGGGCGAGGGCGGCGGCTTGGGCTTGGCGGTCTTGGTGGTGGGATGGCTCGGGTGGGTTCGTGCCGTCTTGGTAGATGGATGGCTCGGGCAGGCCCGTACCCTCACCCGCCCTTCGGGCACCCTCTCCCGGGGGGAGAGGGGAAGCCTGGGGGAATAACTGCTCGAACAGCGGGGCTAGCGTGGCGGCGGCGAAGGGCGGCGGCGAATGGGCGGCGATGCGTTGCAGACCTAGTGCCAAGCGGCGTTCGTACTCGCGGTAGCGGCGCAGGTAGAGCAGGCCGTGTTCGAGGACTAGCGGGCAGTCGGCGGCGGCCGGCTCTTGCGGATTCGGTTGGTCGACCCAGCGCGAGGCGGCCAGGGTGCGTTGCCAGTCGGTTGGGTCCGGGAGCGCGGGCGATGGCCCCTCGCGCGCATCCAGCAGCATGGCGGCGCGGGTGGGATCCAGCCCTGCGTGGCCGCTGGTGACGGCCAGTGAGGCGAGTGCGGCGCCGGCCAACACCTGGGGGTCGGTGTCCGGGGCCAGGCGTTGCAGGCTCTGGGCGAAGGCCAGATCTAGCGTGCGTAGGGCGCCGGCCTGGTTGAGGGCGGTTAGGAGGTTTGGGTGGTTCATGGGGTGGGCGTTCCCGTGGTGGACGTACCCTCACCCCAACCCCTCTCCCGAGGGGAGAGGGGCTTTAAGGCGTCACTGGAAAGAGGCTCGGTGGGATTGCCGGCGAACAGGGCGTCCAGGGCTTGGACCAGCGCCGGATCGAAGCGCCAGGCGTAAATGCCAGGCACAGGCGTATTGGGTGCAGGCGTATCGGACATGGCGTCGCTGGCGGGGTCGGAACCGGAGACGGAGCTGGCGCCGTTGACGGAGTCGGAGTCGGAGTCGGAACCGGAACCGGAACCGAGGATGGAGCTGGAGTCGGCGGCGGGGTTACGGGCCGCGTCCAGGCCGCGGCAGAACAGGTAGCGCACGCCGCCGAAGTCGCGGGCGTAGTCGTAGCTGGCACCCAGGCGGAAGCGCAGCCAACGGTGCAAGGCGATGGTGTAGATCAGCGCCTGCAGTTCGTACTCGCTGTGCGCCATGGCCCGCGCCAGGGCGTCGGGGTCGTAGGCCGGCAGGCGGTTGGATTTGTAGTCGAGCACGTACCAGCGCCCGTCCGCGCAGTAGGTGAGGTCGATCAGGCCGGTCATCAGGCCTTCCAGGCGTTGGCGCGCGCCGAAGGCCTGGCGCTCGGTGACCACGCCAAAGCGGTGCAGCAGCGCCAGCAGGGCGTCCACGCGGGTGGGCCGCATGGCGAAGTGGAATTCCATCTCGTTGCGGCGCTGCGGCTCGGGCACCGCGGCCAGGCAGGTGCCCTCGGGCAGGGTCACGGTGAGGGTGTGGCCGACCAGGCGGGTGAGCATGGCCAGGCCGTCGTCCAGTTCGTCCTGGGCGTAGCCGCCGCGTTGCAGCGCTTCGAGAATGGCGGCGGCCTGGCCCTCGGGCGCGGGCTGGCCGGGGCACCAGTTGCGCCAGGCGGCGAAGTCGCAGCGTTCGAACACATCGTGCATGGCCACGCCGAAGCGGTTGCCGGCAAAGCGGGGGTCGAACGCCTCCGCTTCGGCGGGCGCGCTCACCGGCTCGCTGGCCGGCGGTTCGTCGCTGCCGCCACTGCTGGCGAGCGTGGCGCTGGCCATCGGGTCGCTGCCGGCGTCGGCATTGGCCAGCTGGGTGAAGCTGTAGACCCACCAGTCCGGCACCACGTGGCGCTGCGCCAGCCGCGCGGCGGGCACCTGCACCGCGTCGTCGGCGGGCAGGCGCGGCAGCGTGGCCGGCGGCGCGGTGTCGTCGAGGGCGATCACCCCTGCACCGGCGCTGGCCTGCAGTGCGGCCGGGTCGCGCAGCATCGGCGCCAGCGCGGTGCGCTCGTGCTGGTGGAAAGCACCGGTGGCGATCCACAGCGCGTGCTCGGCGCGGGTCAGGCCGACGTAGAGCAGGCGCGCGTCTTCGGCGCGCTGTTCCTGCTTCCACGCCGTCTCGGCGGTGCTCCAGCTGGCGGTGTCGTCGGTGCTCCACTTGGAGGTGTTCCAGTGCAGCTGGCGGCCATGCGGCGGCGCGTGCACCACGCAATGGCGGCCCGGGCTTTTATCGGCACGGCCAATGCCGATGTACGGCAGGAACACCAGGGGGTATTCCAGGCCCTTGCTCTTGTGCAGGGTGACGATCTGCACGCGGCGCGCGTCCGATTCCAGCCGCAGCTGCTGGGTCTCGTCGTTGTCGTCGGCATTGGCGATGCGGCGTGCCAGCCAGTCGACCAGGCCGTGCGGGCCGAGCGCGCGGGTGTCGGCTTCCTGCAGCAGCTCGGCCAGTTGCAGGTAGTTGGTGAGACGGCGTTCGCCATCGACCAGGGCCAGCAGGCGTTGCCCATGCGTGGCCCCCAGATCGCCGACCAGGGCCAACGGGCCGCCGCGCTGCCAGCGTTCGTGCCAGTCCAGCGCCTGCTGCTGCCAGCGGCGATGACGCTCGCCGTCGTGTTCGAGGGCGGCAATGGCGGCGGCGTCTTCGCCGATCAGCACGGTGGCCAGCGCGGCACGCAGGCGGCTGTCGTCGCCCGGGTCGAGCAAGGCCTGCAGCAAGGCGAGCAGTTCCAGTGCTTCGTCGGTGGCGAACAGGCTCTGCTTGCCGGCCGCCACCGCAGGAATGCCCACCGCGCCCAGCGCTTGCTGGATGCGCGTGGCCTCGCCATGACTACGCACCAGCACCGCGATGTCGCCGGCCTGCACCGGGCGGCCGTTGATGCTGGCGCTGCCGTCGCGGCCACCGGCCAGCCAACCGCGGATGGCCGCCACGCAGGCAGCGGTGCACAGCTCGCGCGCGCGGCCGGCGCTCCAGGGTTTGGGTTTGCCTTTCGCCGGCGGCGGCGGCGCAGGCGCGCGCCACAGCGTGAGCGCCGGGGCAGCGGCGCCATCGCGCAGCAGATCGGCGTCGCTGCGTTTGGTGCCCGGCTGCACCGGATGAAACGCGATGCCCTCGGTGAGGAAGGCCTCGGCATAGCCGGCCTGCGCGTACAGCGCGTCGATGGCCGCCAGCACGCCGGGGCGCGAGCGGAAGTTGTGCTCCAGCGGCGGGGCGCGTTGTGCGGTGGTGGCTGCGGCCAGATAGGTCTGCACGTCGCCGCCGCGGAAACCGTAGATGGCCTGCTTGGGGTCGCCGATCAAGGCGAGCAGGCGCGGCGGCGGGACGCCGGCAGCGTTGTCGAAATCCGCGTCATCGTCTGGCGCGAATGCCTCGCCCGCTGCGGCCTGCTCGGGCCCGAACACACGCGAGAAGATCTGCCACTGGCGGTCGTCGGTGTCCTGGAATTCGTCCACCAGCGCAATGGCGTATTGCGCGCGCAGCCGCTGCACCAGCGCTTCGGCCTGCGGGCCCTGCAATGCGCGAGCGACGCCATCGACCAGGTCGTCGTAGGTTTGCACGCGGCGCTGGCGCTTGCGCTGCGCCAGCTGCAGCACGGCATCGTCGCGCAGCGCATGCAGCAGGCGGATGCGGCGCTGCCCTTCCCACTGGCGCACCACTGCATCGGCCTGTTGCCACACGGCGAGCGCGTCGAACAGCGGCGAGCACGGCACGCGGTCGTGCGCGCCGTCCTTGCAGAATTCGCGCAGGCGCTGCGGCAGCAATTTGTCCAGATGGCCGCCGTCGTCCAGCACCCAATGCGCCTCGGCACTGCCCTGCCACAGTTGCTCGAAGGCCTTGTCGAAACTGGGGCGGCGCGCGCGGCGGCCATCGAAGATCTTGTGCTCGAACGCGGCGGCCACCGCGTCGTAGGCGGTATCGCCATGCGCACGCAACGCGGCCACCACGGCCTGCGCGGCGGCCTGGCGCGCGGGCTGCGGGTCCGGCGTTGGTGCGGCGACAGCGGGCAGCAATTCGGGCTGCTGCACCAGCGCGCGCAGGTCGCTGGCCAGGGCGGTGGGGCCGGCCGGCCACAGCGCCACCAGATCGTCGGCCATGGCGGCATCGGCGGCGCGCTGCCGCCACAGGTCGGCGGCCACCTCGCCGAGCAGTTCGCGGTCGTTGGCCAGCAGTTGCGGCGCGGCAAAGGCCTGGCCGCTTTCCAGCGCGTGTTCGCGCAGCACGCGCGCGCAAAAGCCGTGGATGGTGAAGATGGCCGCCAGGTCGATTTCTTCCACCGCCTGCTGCAAGCGGCGGCGTAGCGCGGAGGGAGTCTCCGTGCCGGTGGCCAGGTGTGCGGTGAGGATGGCGCGGGTGAGGACGGCGTCGGGTGCGGCCGGGGCGTGTGGTTGCGGGGGTGTCTGCGCTGGCGGGTGCGACAGGTGATCGCTAGGTGCGGTCGCGGGCAGGACCATGTTGATCGCAGACGATGGCGCATCGCTCGCCTGCGTCTGGGTGGGTTCGGTCGCGGCCAAGGCCGCTCCTACACCAGCCGATGAGGCGTCGGGCAGCAGCGTTGTCTGCGCTTCGGTTGCGGCCGCGCCTGCGCGGGCGTCGGGGACCAGGGTGGCGGCCAGGGCCAGGCGCTCGCGGATACGACGGCGCAATTCCTGCGTGGCCGCTTCGGTAAAGGTCACCGCCAGGATCTGGCCGATGCGCAGCTGCCGCTCCACCACCAGCCGCGTAAACAGCGTGGCCAGGGTGAAGGTCTTGCCGGTGCCGGCGCTGGCCTCGATCAGGCGCACGCCGTGCAGTGGCAGGTGCAGGTACGGGTCGGTCACGGGGCTGTTGCTCATTCGGCGTCGTCCTGCGCGCCACGCCACTGGCGCCAACTCTCGATCACGCGCGCGGGATCCAGCGGTTCCGGCGCGCTGCCGTGTTCGAGCAGCGCGAACAGCTGATGGCTGGTGCGGGCGAAGTCAACGAACTGCTGCGCATCGCCGAACGGGTCGCGGCCACGGGTGACCAGGCGCAGCTCCGGGCTGTGCGATTCGCTCCAGCCGAAACTCGATTGCCACTGGCCGTGCGCGTCCTTGATGGCCTTGTCCAGTTCGTCGTTGCGGGCGGCCTGGTGGTATTTCCAGCTGCTGTACGGCGCGAACGCCAGCGGCGTCTGCAGGCCGTGCCGGTACAGCTGCAGCAACTCGGCCAGGGCCGCGCGTGCCTGCGTCTGCGACAGCGGCTCGGGGTCGATCGGATGCGGGCCCAGGCTGTCGTTGTGCTCGAAAAAGCGCACGAACGGCACGCGCTCGCCGGCCGCGCGCAGCAGCAGCCATTCCAGGCCGTCGCGAATCGCGCTGCGGCCGCTGAGCGCGCCCACCTGCACACGCCCTACCCCGTTCGCATACCACCCGGGCACGCGGCCGTGCACGTTGGTACCGTCGATCTCCACCTGCAGCCGGTGCGACTGCGCCGGTTCATCGCCACGCCACTGCCGAAATACGTCGGCATACGGGCGCAACTGGCGCAGGCGCTCATCGAGCTGGCGCCGCCCCAATGGGCCCGATGGCAGCAGTGCGCGCGCACGTAGGCGCTCGTACAGGCCATCGGCATCGCCGGCCAAGGCGGCGTCGAACACCTGCTGCTGCAGGCCGTACTGCTCCAGCCCGCGGGTGGGCGCCAGCAGCGGCTCCAGGTCGCTGTCTTCGCCGGCCGGGTCCGGCAACCGCATGCCCAGGCGGTGGCGCAGGAACTGCCCGGCCGGGTCGGCGAACAGGCGGCGCAGGTCGTCGATCGAGACACTGGCCGGCAACGCGCTGGCGTCGGCCGGCAACGCACCGGCCACCCACGGCGCCAGCGGCTGGCGTTGCCCGGCCAGGCTGTCTACCGCCGGCCGCCATTGCCGGCGGTAGCTGAAACGGCGCGGGTCGGCACCGTCTTCGCCCACCGCACCAAACGCGGCGGCAGCGAACGGCTGCAACGGGTGGCGCACCACCAGCGCATCGATCGCCTTTGGATCGGCGTGGTACTGCGCGGCGCTGCCCAACAGCTCGCTCACCAGCACCGAGGGTTCGCGCACCGTGCCATCGCGCGCATCGGCACCGAGATAGCTGAGATAGAACACCTCCTGCGCGGAGGCGAACAATTGCAGGAACAAAAAGCGATCGTCCTCGCGGGTGGAGCGGTCGCCATGGCGGCGGCGCTCGGTGCCCAGCTCGGCGGTGAGGCGATTGAGCCCGGCAGCCGGGTCGCGGCGCGGGAAGTCGCCATCGTTCATGCCCAGCAGGCAGATGGCGCGGAACGGCAGCAGGCGCATCGGCACCATGCGGCCGAAGCTGATGCCGCCGGTGAGCAGCGGCGCGCGCGTGTCCGACTCGCCCAGCACCGCGGCAAAGTGCGCACGCACTACCTCGGCTGGCACGTTGCCGGCGTACTCGGCGCGCACCGCGTCGCGGGCGAACTGGTCGATCAAGGTGCGCAACCGCTCCAGCGCGCGCTGCGCCCGCGGCGCCGAGGGGGCTTTTGGAATCAGCGCCTCCAGCAGGCCGAGCAGGCATTCGCGCCACTGCACCGGCGTCATCGCCTCGGCCAGCGCGGCCTGGTGGCGATCGAGCACGCGCAGCAGCCGCAGCAAGGTGTCCAGTGCGGCCAGCGCGCTGCCTTCCAGCTGCGGCCAGGGCGCCACGCCGTCGATGTCGTCCTCGGCACCGCTGGCGTGGCCGAGCAGCAGGCGGTCCAGCGCAAAGCGCCAGGTGTAGGCGTCATCCCCAGGCGCCTGGTGCTGGCGCCGATGCACCGCATCCAGCCCCCAGCGCGCGCCGGCGCCGTGCAGCCAGCCGCGCAGGCGCTCCAGCCCGGCTTCGTCCAGCCCGGCGGCCTCGGCGATCGGCGCACTGGCCAGCAGGTCCAGGATCTCGTGCAGGCCAAAGCGCGAAATCGGCAGGCCCAGCAAGGTGAGGAACACATCGGCCAACGGCTCGCTGGCCAGCGGGCTGGCGTCGGCCAGTGCGTACGGCAGGCCGTCGTCGCTGCCATGGCCACCGAACACCGCGTCCAGATACGGCACGTACGGGTCGATGTCCGGCGACAGCACCGCGATCTCGCGCGGCTGCAGCGGCGGGTCGAAGCGCGCATCGTCCAGCAAGGCGCGCAGTTGGTCGTGCAGCACCTGCAGCTCGCGCAATCGCGTGTGGCAGGCGTGCACCTGCAGGCTGGGGTCGTGCAGGTTCACCGCCGGCAATACGGGCGGCACGGCCGGGGCGTGGCGATGGAACAGGTCGCTCTGCATACGCCGCAGCAGGCTGTCGCCCAGGCCACCCTCGGCCAGCGTGCGACGGCCGGCGTCCAGCGGGTCGGCGTAGGCGGCGATCTCGGCCAGCGGGTGCACCACTTCGTAATCGCCGACCAATGCCATGAAATCGCGCCCGGCCGCGCCCCAGGCCTGCAGCAACGGGTTTTCCTGCACCTGCTCGGCGAACAACGCCACCGCCCCGCCCTCGCGGCGGCGCTGCCACAGCGTCTGCAGATCGCCCCAATAGCCTTGCGTGGGCGTGGGCAGATAGAAATGCAGCGTACCCACCCGCGCCTGCGTGGCCAGCACGCGCAGCACGTCCGGGGACACATTGAGGATGGCGAAGGCAAACAACCGCTTCGGCAAACCCTGCGGCAGCGGGCCGTCCGGGCGCGCATAACGGTCCAGATACTGGCCGATGCGGCGCGCACGGTACTGCCGCCCGCCGGCGATGCTGCGCCACAGCCGCGCCTGCGGGTCGTCCGCATCGGCACCGCTTTCCCAGCGCAGCAACCAGTCGCGCCGCCAGGCCTGGTATTTCTCGAACACGCTGCCCAGCTCGCCGGCCAGCGCCCACGGCTTGAGCGCATCGCCATCGGCCAGATACCCGGCCAACGGCGCCAACGCCGCATCGCTGCCCAGCTCGCCCTGCAGGGTCTGGTACAGGCGCCACTGCGTGGTAGCCATGTCCAGGTCGTCGTCGGCCGGGCCGAGATTGCGTTCCAGCGCGCGCGCGACGAATTCGCCGGGCGTGAGGAATTCCAGATTCGCCGCCACCCCGTGCTCGGCCGCCAGCGTGGACTGCAGCCAGCGCCGCATCGCCACCTGCGGAATCAGCACCACCTCCGGCTGCAACACCGGTTGTTCCGGCACCGGCCGGCGCAGTTCTTCGGCGAGCAAGGCGGCCAGGGTATCCAGCGCGTTGGACGGGTACAGACGGAAATCGGGCGCGGACGTGGCATGCATGCGTGCGGCATTGTGCCGGATGCAGGCGAGATGCGCAGTCTGGGGAGGCGTATGCGTGCATTGCGCACTGCGCCCCGCAGAGCGCAATGCACGTTGCCTGGTGCGGTCGCTACATCGCCACTGCAATGATCGCTGTCATGCCCTCTGTATGGACCTACAGCGCTGCACCACTAGTCCCGGCGACGGGCATACCCACTCGCCGGCTGCACGCTCCTAAGCGACGCACCCGACAAACGCGAAGGGCCGTACATCTGCACGGCCCTTCGCATTGCTCACTGCCCGTCGACAGACGCGATCAGTATTTCTTTTCCAGGTTGATCATCCAGGTCTGATCGTTGCCGCTGTCGCCGTCGGTGATGCCGCGGTATTCCAGCCGCGTCGACAAGCCTTGTTCGGTCAGCAAGGCCGCACCGATACCGACCATCAGGCGGTTGCGATCGAACGCGTTCTGACCGGTGCGATACACCGGGCCACCGATGATGTCGGCATAGCCCAGCGTTGCGTCGCCGCGGCCCTGGAAGTCGCGCTGATACTCCACGCGGACCTGCGGGGTCAGGCGTCCCCAGGCCACATCGCGGCGCCATTCCAGGCGCAGGCCCAGGTTGCCGGTGGTGGTGGCCACATCCATGTCGTCATAGCGCAGCGCGAACGGCGCGATGCCATCTTCGACGTAGCCATCCAGGGTTGCCCGCGCCACATCCACCCGCGCATACGGGGTGATCTGCAGATTGCCGCGTTGCAGGTCTGCACCGCTGGACAGCGAGGCGATCCACTGCTTGCCGTCGCGGCTGCCTTCGGCCATCGAAGCGTCGTCGGTGACGAAACGACGCAGGTCGTAAGACAGCAACTGATAACCCACCAGGGTGTCGAAGAAAAACGCCTTGCCCGGATGGAAGCTGGCATACAGCGCCATGGTGTAGGCGGTGGCCTTGGAGTGGCTGCCGTTCCTGCCTACATCGCTGTCGTCGCGGCCCCAACCCAGGCCCGCACCCACTGCCAGCGACGGCGCCAGCCGGTAGTCCGCACCCACGCTCAAGCCATCGGTCTGGAAGTCCACGCCGTTGGTGTTGGCCTGCCTGTTCAGGCTGCCGGAGCGGATCGCACCGCCCACCCACAGGGCCAGGTCGCCCTGGCCCTGCGCACGGCCGGTGCCGCTCGCCATCGCCGGCGCATCGCGGAACTCGTTGTCGGCATCCTGGGTGTCCGGGCTGCACGGCTGCGCGCTGATGCCGCGATCGGCCTGGCGGCAATGCGAGGTCGGCTGGAAGGTCACCGCATTGCTCAGCGTGCTGCCGCCACGGTGGGTGGCTTCCAGACGGCGCTGGAAGTTGTCGATCTGCGCCTTGGCGAAGCGCCGCGTCGACTCGGACTGCGCATCGATCAGGCCACGCACTTCCGCATCCACACTCGGGTCGCGCCGCGGCGCCACGGTGAAGGTCACGCTTGCCGCCGCCGAGGTGGCGAACGCGTTGGACAAGGTGAACTGCACGGTGGCCTGACCGACGAAGGCCGGGTTCGCCACGAAGGTCAGCATGAAGCTGGGTGAAGAAGCCTGCGCAGTGGCCGCAGGCACAAAGCCGGAAGTGCGCGCCGCTGCCGCCGCTGCACCACCCACCTGGGTGATGGTGGCGGTCCCGGCCGAGGCCGGCAGCACTGCGACCACCGCGGCGGCCACGAACGGCCCGCCGGTGGCATTACGGGTCAGATCGACCTGAGAGGCCGCACCCGGCACCGCCTCGGCGGTGACCGACACGGCGATCGGGCGCGCATTGACGGCGATGGTCACCGTTGCTGCGGCCGAGGTTCCACCGCTGCCGGTGACCGTGTAGCTCACCACATCGGTGCCGACAAACCCGGCCGCCGGCGTGTACACCAGCTCCAGCCCATTGACCGCGGCGGTGCCGTTGGTCGGCGCGGTCGCAATGGCGATCGCAGTGATGTTGCCGGTGTCGTTGGCGGTCACTGGCACCGTCACCGCCGCATCGCTCATGGTGGCCGCGGCATCGGCCACGGCAACCGGGGCCGCATCGCTCACCGTGAAGCTGTAGGCCTGCGTGGCGCTGGCATTGCCGGCATCGGCCACCGCGATGGTGAAGGACGAGGTGCCCTCCGCGGTGGGCGTGCCTGACAACACGCCGTTGCTGGCCAGCGTCAGACCGGCCGGCAAGGTGCCGCTGGCAACGCTGTAGGTGTACGGCGCAACGCCACCGGTGGCAGTCAACACCTGGCTGTACGGCGTACCACGCACCGCTGGCGGCAGCGTGGGTTGACCCGGCACCAACGTGGCGCCGGCAATGCTCAGCGTGTAGCTCTGGCTCGCCTGCGCGGCCGGGCTGGGCGTGCTGTCGGTGGCAGTCAGGGTGAAGTTGAACGTGCCAGACACCGTTGGCGTGCCGCTGAGCGCGCCGGTTGCGGCGTCCAGCACCACACCGCTCGGCAATGCGCCCGCGGTCAGTGCATAGCTGTACGGCGCGGTGCCGCCGGTCGCCGGCGAAATCGCCGCCGCGTACGCCTGCCCCGCCGTACCGGCCGGCAAATTGCTGGCCGGCAAGGCCAGGTTCGGCGCCGCCACTGTATAAGGTATACGCCTGCGTGGCACTGGCGTTGCCGGCATCGGCCACCGCGATGGTGAAGGACGTGCTGCCCTCGGCGGTGGGCGTGCCTGACAACACGCCGTTGCTGGCCAGCGTCAGACCGGCCGGCAAGGTGCCGCTGGCAACGCTGTAGGTGTACGGCGCAACGCCACCGGTGGCGGTCAACACCTGGCTGTACGGCGTACCGCGCACCGCTGGCGGCAGCGTGGGTTGACCCGGCACCAACGTGGCGCCGGCAATGCTCAGCGTGTAGCTCTGGCTCGCCTGCGCGGCCGGGCTGGGCGTGCTGTCGGTGACAGTCAGGGTGAAGTTGAACGTACCAGACACCGTTGGCGTGCCGCTGAGCGCGCCGGTCGCGGCGTCCAGCACCACGCCGCTCGGCAATGCGCCCGCGGTCAGTGCATAGCTGTAAGAACCTGTTCACGATCTTTCCTGAGCAGTGCAGACTATGCGGATGCGCCAAAAGACCTATCCGAGTGACATGAGCCGGGAGCAGTTCGAACACGTGCTGCCGATCCTGGAACAAGCGCGTAAGCGCACCAAGCCACGCCGTGTGGATGTGTATGAGGTGTGGTGCGCAGTGTTGTACTTGCTGCGAACCGGTTGCCAATGGCGAGCGCTACCCAGCGACTTTCCAAAGTGGCGGACCGTGCACTCGTACTTTGCCAAGTGGAGCGAGTGCAACGATGAGGGAGTGAGCCTGCTGGAGCAGGCACTTAAAAAATCAGGTTGGCGTGGTCCGCGCCAGACAGGAGCGCAACGCTTGCACCAGGTTCTTGATCGTGGACGCGCAGAGCGTAAAGAACACGGACACAGCAGGGCAAAAGGGATATGACGCGGGCAAGAAGGTGTCGGGCATCAAGCGGCATATCGCTGTTGATACTCAGGGATTGCCCCATGCAATCGCGGTGACGACGGCGGAGGTGACCGACCGCAAAGGTGCGCTGCAAGCGTTGGAGCGCTGCCAGTCAAACTTGACGCATGTACAAAGCTTACTGTGCGACAGCGGTTACACCGGAGTACGGTTTGCCGACGGCGTGCGAGAGATTTTAGGCGAACAGCTCACGGTGCAGATTGCCAAGCGCAGCGAACTGCATACCTTCAAGGTCATGCCCAAGCGATGGATCGTCGAGCGTAGTTTTGCTTGGCTGGAGAAGAACCGAAGGCTATGGAAGAACTGCGAGCGCAAACTCAACACCAGCCTGCAGTTCATCCATTTGGCCTTCTTGGCACTATTACTCAGAAGATCGTGAACAGGTTCTAAGGCGCAGTGCCGCCGGTCGCTGGCGAAATCGCCGCCGTGTACGCCTGCCCCGCCGTGCCGGCCGGCAAATTGCGGGCCGGCCACCGTCTCTGCATAGGCCTGCGAAGCGGTGAAGGTGTTTGCATCGGTCGCAGTCACGGTGAAGTTGAAGCTGCCTTCCACCGTCGCGGTGCCGGACAGCGTGCCGTTGCTGGCCAGGGTGAGGCCAGCCGGCACGTTGCCCGCGCTGACGGCATACGTGTATGGCGCGGTTCCGCCGCTGGCGCTGAGCGTCTGGCTGTAGACCGTGCCGCGCGTGGCCGCCGGCAGCGCAGTGGGCGCGACCACGATGACAGGTGCTGCGATGGTCAGCGTGTAGCTGCGGCTGGCCTGCGCCGCCGGGCTGGGCGTGCTGTCGGACACGGTCAGGGTGAAGTTGAACGTGCCCGCCACGGTCGGCGTGCCGCTGAGTCCACCGGTCGCCACGTCCACGACCACACCCGTCGGCAACGCACCGGCGGTCAGTGCATAGCTGTAAGGCGCGGTGCCGCCCGTGGCGGGCGTGATCGACGCGGAGTACGCCTGCCCGGCGGTACCTGCCGGCAAGCTGCTTGCCGGCAACACCAGGTTCGGGCCAGCCACGGTCAGGCTGTAGGCCTGATTGGCGGTGAAGCTCCCCGCATCGGTGGCGGTCACGGTGAAGTTGAAGCTGCCTTCCACCGTTGCGGTACCCGACAGCGTGCCGTTGCTGGCCAGGGTGAGGCCGGCCGGCAATGCGCCACTGGCGAGTGCGTAGGTGTACGGCGCGGTGCCGCCACTGGCGCTCAGCGTCTGGCTGTAGGCAGTGCCACGCGTGGCGGCCGGCAGCGTGGACGGCGCAACCACAATCGGCGGCGCGGCGATGTTCAAGGTGTAACCTCGTGTGCCCTGCGAGGGCGTGCCGCTGGTGCTGTCGGTGGCGGTCACGCTGAAGGCAAAGCTGCCCACGCTGCCGGGGGTGCCGGTCAAGGCGCCGCTGCTGCCATTGAGCGTGATGCCCGCCGGCAGGGCGCCGGCAGTGACGGCGTAGGTATACGGCGGAATGCCGCCGGTCGCTGGGTTGAGCGCCCCCGAATAAGCCTGGCCTGCAGTGCCGGCCGGCAAGCTGGTCGCCGGCAAGGTCACCGTCGCGCCGGCCACGGTCAACGTGTAGGCACGGTTGCCGCTGGTGGGACTGCCGCCGCTATCGGTAGCGGTGGCGGTGAAGTTGAAGCTGCCGGTGGCCGTGGGCGTGCCGGACAGCACGCCGGCAGCGCTCAGGGTCAGCCCGGCCGGCAACGCACCGGCAGTGACGGCGAAGCTGTACGGCGCGGTGCCGCCGCTGGCGCTCAGGTTCTGGCTGTAGGCGCTGCCCGCGGTCGCCGCCGGCAGCGATGCCGGCCCGACCGTCACCACCACGTCGTCGTTGAGGATGGTGCCGGCGCCGGTGGCGCGCGCGATGCTTGCGTTGCTGGCACCGGACAGGCCGACGCTGAAGGTCTCGTTGGGTTCGAGCGCGGTATCGCCGTTGACGGTGATGGCCACGCCTTGCGCGGTGGTGCCGGGCGCGAACGTCAGGGTGCCGGAACGCGCGACATAGTCGCTGCCGGCGGTGGCAGTACCGTCGGCGCTGGCGTAATTGACCGACACGGTCTGGCCGCTGGCCGCGCTCAGGGTCACCGTGAAGGTGGCCGTGGTGGTGCCGCTGTTGCCTTCGTTGACGCTGACGTCGTCGATCGACAGCGAAGGCAGCGCATCGTCGTTGACGATGGTGCCCTGGCCTTGGGCGTCGCTGACCCCGGCGCCGCTGACGTTGCTGACGTTGACGAAGAAGGTCTCGTTGGGTTCGCTGAGCGTGTCGCCGTTGACCAGCACGGTGAAAGTCGCGCTGCTACTACCAGCGGGGATGGTCTGCCCGGTGAGGCTGGAGGCGACGTAGTCCACGCCTGCGATGGCGGAGCCATCGGCGGTGGCGATATCGAAGCTGGCGCCGCCGGCACCGGCCGGCTGGCTGAGCGAGACGGTGAAGGTGGCATTGCTCGTGCCGGCATTGCCTTCATTCACCGAGACGTCGTTGATCGACAGCGTCGGCTGGCTCGGGGTGATGGTGATGTTGACAGTGATGATGTCGCTCCGGCCATCTTCTAGCGGGAACGTATCGCTGGTGGCGTTGTCACCGTTATGGGTGTAGGTGACGATCTGCGTGCCCTGGGCGCCGCTTGGGTTGGGAACGACGATCGTGCCGTGCGCAGGTTGCACACCGTTCCAGCCAACGCCGATATCGTCTACCCCCGTGCCATCGCAGGTCGTTACGTCGATCTGTACCGAACCGCCCTGCACCACAGTGGCGTTCAAGGTCGGGCAGTAGGTCGAGGCTTGCGCCATCGCCCAGCCTGGTGCCAAGAGCGTCATCGCGAACAGGACAAACATCACGACCAAACGTGCGCGGCCGCCGGTGGCGTCCGCTAGAAACCTACGCTGCTTGTTCACTGTCCACACCCCTGGAGCGCGCCATCCCCGGCGCCGGCAACGATCCTCGTGCCTGAAGGCAACGCCGCCCTAGAGATTTTCCCCTTCGGCATTGCGAGCGTATTTGAACAGGAACTGACTGACGAATAAACAATGAAAACTTAATACTTCATTCCAGTTCCAGATATTCCAGGCTTGCTCAATCAGAACTGGACAAGTATCTGTACGAATGACCCCGACACGCGGTCGGTGTTGCACTTACGGGAAGGAAATCCGCATGAGCGAGTTTTTCATGGGTCAGATCATGATGACCGGCTTCGTTTTCGCGCCAAAATATTTCGCGCAGTGCAATGGGCAGTTGCTGCCGGTCAACCAGAACCAGGCGCTCTTCAGCTTGCTTGGTACGCGTTTCGGCGGCAATGGAAGTACCACCTTCGCGCTGCCGGACATGCGCGGGCGCACCCCGGTCGGCTTTGCGCCATCTGCAGATCCGGCCTGGCAACCGTCGCCGCTACCGATGGGCCAGAACTCCGGCGCCGAGAACGTTTCGCTGCTGCCCGACAACCTGCCAGCGCACAACCATTCGCTGGAGGGTTCCAGCGCTGCGGGCAACAACCGTAGTCCCAGCGGCCGCTCTTTCGGCACCAATGCCAGCACGACCGGTCCGGCCACCGCGCTGTATGCGGCGCCGGGACCCCTGGTGGCAATGAATCCAGCAACCGTGGCTCAGGCCGGTGGCAGCCAGCCGCATCCGAACCTGCAGCCGTACACCACGCTCAATTTCTGCATCGCGCTGTCCGGCATCTTTCCCTCGCGCAGCTAGCGCGGCGCCTGCATTTCATAAACGCAGCGTGCCACCGCCGCGGGGCAGCGCGCCCATCGACCAGAAAGGACACCATGGCCACTCCATTCATCGGCGAGATCCGCATGTTCGGCTTCGGGCGTACTCCGCAAGGCTGGCAGGCCTGCGACGGCAGCCTGTTATCGATCTCCGACTACGAGGTGCTGTTCATTCTGATCGGCAACACCTACGGCGGCGATGGGCAGAACACCTTCGCGGTACCGGATCTGCGCGGGCGCGTGCCGCTGCATCAGGGCCAGGGCCCGGGCCTGAGCAACTACGTGATCGCCCAGACGGCTGGCACCGAGTCAGTTGCACTGACCGGACTGCAGTTGCCGGCGCACACACATACGTTGGTGGCCACAACCGCTGCCGCGACGGCCACCGCGCCGTCCGGCCTATTGCCTGGCACAGTCACCGGCGACGTGTTCTACGCGACCGACACCACCGGTGCCACGGCAGCGCCGATGGCCACGCAGTCGACCACGATCACCGGCGGTGGCCTGGCGCACGAGAACACCATGCCGACCTTGACGGTGCAGTACTGCATTTCCACTGTCGGCATTTTCCCGCAGCAGAGCTGAGCCCATTCACCGCGCCGCGCTCGGTGCGGTGCCTGCACGTTCTACAGAAGGACCGCGTTCATGACCGAACCCTATATCGGCGAAATCCAGCTGTTCGGCTTCGATTTCAATCCCGTCGGCTGGGCGTTGTGCAACGGCGCCACGCTGCCGCTGCAGCAGAACACCACGCTGTACTCGCTGCTGGGCATCGTCTATGGCGGTAACGGCACGACCACGTTTCAACTGCCTAACTTCTGTGGACGCGCCGGCTGCGAGCAGGGGCAGGGCCCGGGACTGAGCAGCCGGCAGTTGGGCAATAGCTTCGGCACGGCCGCCGTGAGCCTGTTGCCCACGCAGATCCCGCCGCACCAGCATGGCGTCAGCGCGTTCACGCAACCGGATTCGACCAAGAAAAGCGGCACGCCCGCCAATGGCGCAGCGCTTTCAGCGCTGGGCGGCAGCACAGCACGCCCGTTCGTGACGGTGACACAACCCGACACCCAGTTTTCGCCGGCGGCGCTGCTGCCAACCGGCAACGGCCTGGCCCACCAGAACCAGCAACCGTATCTGGCGGTGAATTTCTGCATTGCGTTGTCTGGCACCTATCCACAGTTCGATTGACGCCATGCAGGGCGAAGCTTCCGCGACTCCAGCGAGCGTGCATCCGCAAGCAGAATGCGAGCGCATGCCTGCACTGCTTGCGCACCGCATCGCACTGCGCGCCGAACACGACACCGATGTGCCTTGGCTACGCGATCTCTATGCCAGCACACGCAGCGACGAACTGGCGCACGTCCCCTGGCCGGAGACGACCAAGCGCGCGTTTGTGGATCAGCAGTTCGCGCTGCAGCGCACGCATTATCGGCAGCATTATCGCGACGCCGACTTTCTGATCGTACAGACGCCGGACGAACGCATCGGCCGGCTGTATCTTCAACGCGCAGCCGTGCAGCACGTGCTGGTCGATATCAGTTTGTTACCGCATTGGCGCGGCAGGGGCGTGGGCACCGCATTGATCATGCATGCGCAGGCGTTGGCGCAGGCCGCAGGCTGTGGCGTGGCATTGCACGTCTTTCATGCCAATCCTGCGGCGCGCCGGCTTTATACGCGCCTGGGCTTTCTCGCAGGCGACGCCAGCAGTACCCACCTTGCGATGCACTGGCAGCCCGCCGAGAGGGCGGCCACGCCGCTCAGTTGAATATCGCCTGATACAAAAAGCCGTCGCGCTCGCGTGCTACCGGCACAAGAAATACCCCGACCTCGCCCAGCCGGCTGTGCCGCAGCTGATAGATCTGCTGCGGAAACAGAAACGCCGAACTGTTGCGGAACAGCAGCGAGAACGGCGCCCGGTGCACCGCCTGCGTGGTCGGAAGCGGGCGTGCCTCGACCAGCACGAAGGGAATCTCGCCGTCGTTCAAGGCAGCAGAGAAGGTGTCGTTGACGCTTCCTGCGAAGTGTTCCAGGGTCAGCAAATCCATCTGCACGCTCGGGCTGGCTAAGGCGGCTCCATCATCTACGTGCAGGCATACCTCACACAACGTAGCCATGTACGAACCCCGTGCTGCGTCACGCTCGTGAGACGGGGCGTTGCAGTCGTGGGGGCGTTGGCCATCTGCCTGCGGTACAGGCGCATGCGACAATACTGCACGCACCGGTTCGGTTATGTTCAGCCGTGTGACGGTTACTCTATCGCGTTGGAATTCTGTTAAAGGCTGCAATGACGGCGTCCGAATCCCCTGTCGTGCAATTGTCCGGTGTCCGCATCGATCGCGGCGGACGCGCGATCCTGCGCGACGTGTCGCTGGATGTCCCGCGCGGCAGCATCACGGCCGTGCTCGGTCCCTCCGGCAGCGGCAAGTCCACCTTGCTGGCGGCACTGACTGGCGAATTGCGCCCGGTGGCCGGCCGCGTGACCTTGTTCGGCCAGGAAATTCCGCGCGGTAGCCGGGCGCTGCTGGAGATGCGCCGCAATGTTGGCGTGCTGCTGCAGGGCAATGGCTTGTTGACCGACCTGAGCGTGGCCGACAACGTCGCGCTGCCGCTGCGCACGCATACCCGCCTGCCGGCGCCGGTGCTGCAGCGCCTGGTGCAGATGAAGCTGCATGCGGTGGGCCTGCTGGCCGCGGCCGATGCCTGGCCGCGCGAGTTGTCCGGCGGCATGGCGCGGCGTGTGGCACTGGCGCGCGCGCTGGCGCTGGACCCGCCGCTGATGATCTACGACGAGCCGCTGACCGGGCTGGACCCGATCGCCTCGGGCGTGATCATGAGCCTGATCCAGCGCCTCAACGACAGCCTGGGCCTGACCAGCATCATCGTCAGCCACCACGTGCACGAGACGCTGCCGATCGGCGACCAGGCGGTGGTGATCGCCAATGGCGGCATCGTGTTCGCCGGCACGCCCGCGCAATTGCAGGACAGCACCGACCCGCTCGTGCAGCAGTTCCTGCACGGCCAGCCGGACGGCCCGATCCCGTTCGATGCGGCGCCGCGCCGCGACCGGAGTGCTGCCTGATGGCCATTGCCGAATCGATCCGTGCCTTCGGCCGCGCCGGGCTGTTCTCGCTGACCGTGCTGCGCGGCTCGCTGCCCACACGCGACTTCATTGCCGAGCTGGTGCGCGAGATCTACAAGGTCGGCGCGCGCTCGCTGCCGATCATCGCCGTGGGTGGCGCCTTCGTCGGCTTGGTGCTGACGCTGCAGGGCTACCGCACGCTCACCACCTATGGCGCCTCCGATGCGCTGTCCACCTTGCTCGGCCTGTCGCTGTACCGCGAGCTGGCGCCGGTGCTGACCGCGCTGCTGTTCATTGGCCGCGCCGGCAGTTCGATCGCCGCCGAGCTCGGCCTGATGCGCGCTACCGACCAGATCAAGGCGCTGGAGCTGATGGCCATCGACCCGATTGCCAAGGCGGTGGCGCCGCGGTTCTGGGCCGCGGTGCTGACGGTGCCGTTGTTGACCGGCGTGTTCTGCTCGCTGGCCATTACCGGCGGCTATTTCGAAGCCGTCCACGTGCTGGGCATCGACAATGGCACCTTCTGGTCGGGGCTGAGCAACAGCGTGGATTTCTGGGACGACTTCGGCGTGGCGATGCTCAAGTCGGCGATCTTCGGCGGCACTGCTGCGCTGGTGGCCGCCTACGTGGGCTTCCATGCCGAGCCCACCATCGAAGGCACCTCGATCGCCACCACGCGCGCGGCGGTCAACGCCTCGCTGCTGGTGCTGATGTTCAATTTCGTGCTGTCGGCCATGTTGTTCCGATGATCCGCCGCTCTTCTCGCACCCGCCCGCAACCTGCGGTGTGTGGACCCACCGAACCATCCGCTCCGATCCGCGTCGGGGCACCTGCACCACCAGGAGTGAGATAACCCCATGGCCATGCGTGGACCACGACTCGAATTTGCCGTCGGCGCGTTTCTGCTGCTGACCCTGGCCTCGCTGCTGGTACTGGCGGTGGCCTCGACCAACCAGCGCTGGGGCTTTGGCTCCAGCCAGTACACCCTGATTGCGCGCTTCAGCCAGATCGGCCAGCTGCGCCCGCAGGCGCCGGTGAAGATCGGCGGCGTCACCATTGGCAAGGTCTCCGACATCAGCCTGGATCCGACCAAGTTCGATTCGGTGGTGACCCTGTCGCTGGACACCAAATACAAGGATCTGCCCGCCGACACCTCGGCCGGCATCTTCACCAGCGGCCTGCTGGGCGAGAGCTATATCGGGCTGCAGCCGGGCGGCGACCCGGAGACGCTCAAGCCGGGCGAAGAAATCGGCTTCACCCAACCGGCGGTGGATCTGCTGCAGCTGGTCGGCAAATACATGTTCAGTGGTGGCGGCGGCAGCAGTAATGCCCCCGCTGCCAACGGCCAGGCGCCCTCGCCTGCGCAGCCCGCCTCCCCCTCTACGGAACCAACCCCATGAAGACCACCCTGCTCTCCGCTGTCCTGGCCTCGACCCTGCTGGTGTGCGCACCGGCCACGGTGCTCGCACAGCCGGCCACCTCCAGCGCGCCTGCTGCCCAGGGCGCGGCCACCAAGACCGTCATCGACAGCAGCACCCGCATCCTGTCCACGCTGGATCAGCGCCGCGCCGAATTCCGCGGCAACCCGGCCGCCCTGCGCCAGTACATCAATGGCGAATTGAACAAGGCCTTCGATCGTGATTACTCGGCCCGCCTGGTGCTGGGCGTGCACGGCCGCGGTGCCTCCGATGCGGACGTCAAGCTGTTTGCCGATGCGCTGGCCGAGAACCTGATGCAGCGTTACGGCACTGCCCTGTTGAACTTCGAAGGCAAGCCGACCTTCCGCGCCAAGTCTGAAAGCGCGCTGCCGGGCAACCGCGGCGTCAAGGTTTCCACCGACCTGCTGCGCGCCGGCAACGACCCGACCCCGGTCGACTACCTGATGCGCAACAGCGGCGGCCAATGGAAGATCTTCGACGTGATGATCGAAGGCATTTCCTACGTGCAGACCTTCAAGACCCAGTTCGACGGCCCGCTGCGCGAAAAGGGCATCGCCAAGGTCGCGGCCGACCTGCGCAGCGGCAACCTGCAGGTGGGTGCGACACCGGCCAATGGCCAGTAACGACCAACTGCAGCGCAACGGCGACACGCTGGCGGTAAGCGGCGTGCTCGACCGGGCCGCGGTCACGGATCTGTGGCCGCGCGCGCTCGCGCAACTCGCTGGCGCCCGCACGCTGGATCTTTCCGGTGTACAACGCCTGGACAGCGCCGGCGTGGCGATGCTGGCCGAACTGGCCGCGCGCCTGCGCAGCAATGGCAATGGCACGGTGGTGGGCAAGGCGTCCGGTCTGGACGAATTGTGCGCCGCCTACCGTTTGTCGCCCTCTCTCGATTTTCAGGCCTGAGTGCCACCCCCATGAATCAGTTCCGCTCCCTTTCCCTGTTGGCCTGCCTGCTGCTGGGCGCCTGCGCGAGCCAGACGCCCAAGTCTGCCCCGCCCGCCGCCGATGCTGCTGCCAGCGCCTCCGACACCGCCGTGCGTGACGATGCCGGGGTGACCGCGCAGCCGGCCGCGGCCGGTTTCGCCGCGCCCGACGCCCTGCCGGCCACTGCGGCCACTGCGGCGACTGCGGCGACTGCACCGGCCGAACCGGCCAGCAGCGCAGCTGACAGCGGCACGCCTGGCGCGCCGACCACGGCCGAAGATGATTTCGACGCCTTGTACGGCTCCACCACGCCGCAAGCCGGCGGCGCAGCCGCAGGCCCGGCCCTGCCTGGCGGTGCCCCGGCCTACGACCCGTGGGAGCGCTACAACCGCGGCATGCACCGCTTCAACCTGGCGGTGGACCGCGGCGTGGCCCGGCCGCTGGCGACCGGCTACACCAAGGTGGTGCCGCGCCCGGCGCGCCTGGGCGTGACCAACTTCTTCGACAACCTGGGTTCGCCGCTGACCATGGTCAACCAGCTGCTGCAGGGCCATCCGGTCTACGCGGTGCAGACCCTGGGCCGCTTCGTGATGAACTCCACGCTGGGCGTGGCCGGCCTGTTCGACCCGGCCAGCGCCGCCGGCATCCCGCGCCGCAGCGAAGACTTCGGCCAGACGCTGGGCGTGTGGGGCTGGCGCAACTCGCGCTACTTCGAGCTGCCGCTGTTCGGCCCACGCACGGTGCGCGATACCTTGGGCCTGGGCGGCGACATTCCGCTGTCGTGGGTACGCCAGGTCAACGATGGCGGCGCACGCTTCGCCCTGCAGGGCCTGCAGCTGGTGGACACCCGCGCGCAGCTGATGTCGCTGGATTCGCTGCGCGACCAGGCCCCGGACGAATACGCCCTGACCCGCGATGCCTGGATGCAGCGCCGCAACTACCAGATCACCCGCGACCTGCGCAGCCAGCGCAAGGAAGACGGCGAGCTGCCGGAATACCTGCGCGAAGACAAGGACAGCACGGTCCCGGTGGACGCCATGCCGATCCCGCAGTGGATTCGCTGATGGGTGGGTGAGTGGTTTGCTGGAAAATATAAAAAAGCCCGGGAGCGATCCCGGGCTTTTTTTGTTGTGGCGCATGCCGCCCTGATCCGCGTGGTACATGCGGCGTGTTGGTACCGATGCCTTCTGCGTTTAAGCAGGCGTTCGTTCCACGGCGCCGCTATTTACCGGACCGCAGCGCCGGTTCGGGCATGACGGAAGGAGTGCGATCGGCGTAGGTGAGGTAGCTCTTCCATAGATCATGGGAGCGCTGATCGTTGAGATCGACGCGACAGCTCGCCGCTTTCGCCAGCGCGACTGATGCGGTGCCCCACAACACACGCACATTACCGCATTGCCTTTCGCTGTAAGTCCGCCAGGCAGCTTGCGCTGCATCGAACGCATCGGCTGACAGACCAAAATCTGTCAGCGCCCTTGTGCGTGCCGCCTGCAGATAGTCGTCGAGGTGTGCCTGCGACTGCGCAACCTCTTTGGTCCAGCAAGCATTGCTCTGCGCAGTCGTCGCCAGGTCCACACATAGATCAGATGCATGTGCTGAAACGCAGTAAAGAAGGCTCAGGAGTGGAAGTAGGTGCATCACGGTGTCTCTTTGGCTTTCACGCATTGCTCTTCTCTACGTCTGCACGGTCAGTCAACGTGGAATGCAACTGCTGAGACCGCCCGCGTAGCAGCGCCCTGTTGGACCGAAATCGAACAGGTGGCTGACTGGATGACGAGTCGCAATATGTCTTTGTCCAAGCAGCGCCGGTTAGTGCGCCAACGCCGCATCGACGGCCTGGCGCAGGCGGACGTCATCGGCGGCGACGTCGGGTGCGAAGCGTTCGATGACCTGGCCGTCGCGGCCGATCAGGAATTTTTCGAAGTTCCACAACACGCCCGGTGCCGGGTTGGCGGCGATGCCGTAGCCGGCCAGCTTTTCGCGCATCGGGCCATCGCCGGTGGCCTGCGGCTGTGCGCTGGTCAGCGCCTGGTACAACGGATGGATCTCGGCGCCGGTGACGGCGATCTTGGAGAACAGCGGGAAGGTGACGTCATAGGTAAGCTGGCAGAACTGGGCGATCTCCGCCTCGCTGCCGGGCTCCTGCCCATTGAAGTCGTTGGCCGGGAAACCCAGCACTTCCAGGCCCTGGGCCTGCTTGTCGCGGTACAGCGCTTCCAGGCCTTCGTACTGCGGGGTCAGCCCGCACTTGGAGGCGACGTTGACCACCAGCAGCACCTTGCCGCGATGCGCGGCCAGGCTGGTGGCGCCACCGTTGATGTCGGTCACGGGAATGTCGTGGATGCTCTGGCTCATCGGTGCGTCCTGTTGGAGGAAGCTCCAGAGCATAACCGCCGGGCGAGCGCGAGCGCTGCACCCGGTGCGCCGAGGTCAGCGGATCAATCGATGCACAGCGCTGCCTGGCCCATGCCGCCGACCACTTCCTGGCGGCAGCCGAAGCGATCGCTGTCGCGCTGGCAGGTGCCGCTGGTGGCGGTGCCGGTGGGCACGATGCTGGTGGCCAGGCAATCACCGCTGCAATCCGCGTTGTCGGTGCAGGTCTTGCCGGCATCGGCGTAGGGCACCACACACCGCGGCGTCTGCATGCGGCCTACCGGACGCATCTGACCGCCTTTGGCGGTGCAGGCGGCAGCGTCTGCGGATGTTGATGTTGATGTTGATGGTGCAGGTGTCACGCCCGCCGCCTGGGACGGTTGCGTGGTGGGCGTGTTGCTGCAGGCGGCCAGCAGCAGTGCGGACAGTGTCGTGTACATCCATCGGCTCGACATGCGGGCTTCTTCTTGAACAAGGTGAGGCAAGCATCGCGGCTGGTGTGTCTGCGTGGCGTGCTCGGGTGGGCGATGTCTGCGGCTGCGGCGTTGGGGCGTAGCTGGGAGCACTGCGGCGTTACAGGGAAGGCTTCATCGCGCCCGAGGGCGCTCCTACGTGAGATCCGTTGCGAGGTGAGAGCTTGCCGATCACGTGGCTCGTGCATCGATTTGCAGCGGAGTGGATCACGACTAAACCAGCGACGGCTGTGAGATGGCGTTGGCCGTGTAGGAGCGCCCTTGGGCGCGATGGGGCGTTACCGGGAAGGCCTCATCGCGCCCGAGGGCGCTCCTACGTGAGGTCAGTTGCGATTTGAGAGCTTGCCGATTACGTGGCTTGTGCATCGATTTGCAGCGGAATGGATCACGACTAAACCAGCGACGGCTGTGAGATGGCGTTGGCCGTGTAGGAGCGCCCTTGGGCGCGATGGGGCGTTATCGGGAATGCCTCATCGCGCCCGAGGGCGCTCCTACCGAATGCGGTTCGATGCACTGGGTGCGGCTGTGAGGTGAGTGGCTTGCCCGCGCTGGTTACGGTGTAGCCGGCTCACCGTTGGTCGCGCGAACGAACCATCTGCACTGGCCCTCTTCCGCACTGGCACGCTGCACGCCGCACTCATTCCTGCTCGTCACCGGCCTCGTCATCACTGCTGCCGGTGTCGTCGTTGCCGGCGTCGTCGAGCAGCGCCTGCGATTGCTCGCCGGCCAGGGTTTCCACGCCACGCAGGCGGCGCTCGATGGTGCGGGTCTTGCGGCTGGCTTCGCCCAGGCTCTTGCCGACCGTGGTGATCTGCCGCTCGGCCTTTTCGAGAATGCCGGCGAACTTGCCGAATTCGCTCTTCACCGCGCCCAGCACCTGCCAGACCTCGCTGGAGCGCTTTTCGATCGCCAGGGTCCGGAAGCCCATCTGCAGGCTGTTGAGCAGGGCGGTAAAGGTGGTCGGCCCGGCCAGCACCACGCGATGTTCGCGCTGCAGCAGGTCGACCAGCCCGGCACGGCGGATCACTTCGGCGTACAGGCCTTCGGTGGGCAGGAACATCACCGCGAAGTCGGTGGTGTGCGGCGGGCAGACGTACTTGTCGCTGATGGATTTGGCCTGGATGCGGATGGCGCGTTCCAACTGTGCGGTCGAACTCTTGATCGCGTCGAGGTCGCCTTTTTCCTGCGCGTCGATCAGGCGTTCGTAGTCCTCGCGCGGGAACTTGGCATCGACCGGCAGCCACACCACCGTGTCATCGCCGCGCCCTGGCAGGCGGATCGCGAAATCCACCGCTTCCGCGCTGTCGGGCTTGACCCGGACGCTGCGCGCGTATTGCTCCATCGTCAGCGTCTGCTCCAGGATGTTCTCCAGCTGCACTTCGCCCCAGCCGCCGCGGTCCTTGACGTTGGTGAGCACGCGCTTGAGGTCGCCCACGCCGGTGGCCAGCTGCTGCATTTCGCCCAGGCCGCGCTGCACCTGCTCCAGCCGCTCGGACACCAGCTTGAAGGAGGCGTCCAGGCGCGTGTTGAGCGTGGTCTGCAGTTTCTCGTCGACGGTGGCGCGCATCAGTTCCAGCTTGCTGGCGTTGTCGCTCTGCAGGCTGGCCAGCTGTTGCTCGAGCGTGGCGCGCATCTCGCCGATGCGCAGTTCGTTGCGCTGGGTCAGTTCGGTCAGGCGTTGGCCCAGCGCTTCGGTGAAGCGCTGCTGCGACTCGCCCGCTTCGGCGCGGCCCTTGCGCGCGTCCTCGGCGAGCGCTTCACGCAGCGCGGCCATGTGGGTGTCGGTGCGTGCGATCAGCTCGGTGAGTTGCTGCCCGAACACGTGGATGCGGGCTTCCTGCTGCTGGCCGAAGCCATCGAGCTGGGTGCGCAATTCAGTCAGGCGCCCGGTGAGCAGCTCACCGGTGCGCAGCTGCGCCTGGGTGCTTTCTTCGCGTGCCTTGCGGGCATCTTCGCCGAGCGCGTCGCGCAACAGGTCCAGGCGCTGGTCGGTGCGGGTGGAGAGCTCGGTGAGATTGCGCGCGAAGGTTTCCAGGCGGCCATCCTGCTGCCGCGCCAGGCCTTCGAGTTGTTCGCGTAGTTCGCCGCGGCCGTCGCGTTGTTCGGCGCGCAGCGCCTGCTCCAGCCCGGTGGTGGAAGAGCGCCGCAGCAGCATGGCCAGCTGCAGCACGAAGACTGCGCACAGCAGCCCGATGAGGATGAGGGATTCGGATGACATGCGCGCAGTGTAGCGGTGCCGGTCGCAGCAGCTGCGTCAGTGGGTGGCCGGCTGCAGGGTCGGCGTAGTGGCTGCCTGATGGTCGGCGCGCGCGCGTGCTGGTTCGGGGTGAACTGCGTGGTGCGCGCTGGCGGGCACTGCGACCTGCGCCGCACTGCAACGACCGACTGCGCGGCCGTCGGCCAGGCGCAGTCGGTCCTTCGCGGGATTGATCACGACACCACGCACAGACCGATGCCGCCATCCAACATCGCGTGCCATTACTCGCGATCCAGGCCTCGTCACCGCAGCGCCGCCGCCGCCGCCGAGCTGGTGCCCGCCCTGCATCCCGCGCGAACGCGAGACGCGCTGTAGCGCCACATCCCGCAGCGGCCACCGCCATCACGATTACCGCTCGCTCAGAATCCCTCCAGCACCAGTTTGCCGCGGGTGCGATGCGATTCCAGCGCGGCGTAGGCGGCGCAGGTTATCCACGGTAGTGCGGTCGTCGTGCTCGCCCAGCGTCGTGCGCAGCACGCCGGACGCCACCAGTTCGGCGACACGGTTGAACAAGCGCTGCCGAGCGATCGTGTTACCGGTGGCGAACGGCGCGCGGATGAACATCAGCGCCCCGTGCAGCGGCCACCGCTCGCTCAGAATCCTTCCAGCACCAGCTTGCCGCGGGTGCGGTGCGATTCCAGCGCGGCGTGCGCGCGGCGCAGGTTGTCCACGGTGATGCTGCCGTAGTGCTCGCCTAGCGTGGTGCGCAGTACACCGGAATCCACCAGCGCGGCGACGCGGTTGAGCAGGTGGTGCTGGGCAATCATGTCGTCGGTGGCGAACAGCGAGCGGGTGAACATCAGTTCCCAGTGCAGCGACAGGCTCTTGCGCTTGAGCGGCAGCGCATCGAGCGTGGCCGGGTCGTCGATCAGCGCCAACTGGCCTTGCGGGGCGAGCACCTCGACCAATTGCGCGAAGTGCTGGTCGGTATGGGTGAGGCTGGCCACGTGCTGCACCTGGGCGATGCCGATGCGCTGCAGGCCGGCCGCCAGCGGCTCGGTGTGGTCGATCACATGGTGGGCGCCGAGCGCGTAGACCCAGTCCTGCGTCTGCGGGCGCGAGGCGGTGCCCACCACGGTGAGCTGGGTCAGCGCGCGCGCCAGTTGCACCAGGATCGAGCCGACCCCGCCGGCCGCGCCGACCACCAGCAGGGTCTGGCCTGCGCCGCCGCCTTCGGCAATGCCGAGCCGGTCGAACAGCAGTTCCCAGGCAGTAATGGCAGTCAGCGGTAACGCGGCGGCGGACGCGTCGTCGAGCGTGGTGGGCTTGCGGCCGACCAGGCGCTCGTCCACCAGGTGGTATTCGGCATTGGTGCCGGGGCGGGTCAACGCGCCGGCGTAGTACACCGCGTCGCCCGGCTGGAACAGGGTCACCTCGTCACCGACCGCGTCGACCACGCCGCTGGCGTCCCAGCCGAGCACGCGCGGCGTCTCCACCGGCGCGGTGGCGCGCACCTTGGTGTCGACCGGGTTGACCGAAATGGCGTGGATGCGCACGCGCAGATCGCGCGGGCCGGGCGTGGGCAGCGGCAGGTCGAGCGCGACCAGCGCGCGCGGGTCGTCGATGGGCAGGCCGTGCTGCGGGTAGGCGATGGCTTTCATGGCGGTGGCCGTGGGGCGAGGAGCTGCAGCGTGCGCCATCGCCATTTCCGGAAAAACCGGCAAACTGCGCAAGCAGTTTCACTGTTGGAGAGAAGATGGTCCGGTTCGATGATCTGGCGCTGTTCGTGCGCACCGCGGCGCTGGGCAGTTTTTCCAGTGCCGCGCGCGAGGCCGACCTGTTGCCGGGCCAGGCCAGTGCCGCGGTGGCCCGGCTGGAGCGCGCGCTGGACCTGCGCCTGTTTGCACGCTCCACCCGCAGCCTGCGGCTCACCGCCGAAGGCGAGCAGTACCTGCCGTACGCGCGCCAGGTGCTGGAGTTGCTGCGCGATGGCCGCGAGCAGGTGCGCGGCGGCGACCAGGCGCTGCACGGGCTGCTGCAGGTGACCGCGCCGTCGGACCTGGGCCGCAACGTGCTGCTGCCGTGGCTGACCGCGTTCCGCGCCGCGCATCCACGGCTGACGCTGCGCCTGCACCTGTCCGACCAGGTGGCCGACCTGTACCGCGCGCCGGTGGATGTGGCGTTCCGGCTGGGGCGCATCGACGACGCCGACCACGTGGCACTGCCGCTGGCACCGGACAATCGCCGCGTGCTGGTGGCCGCACCGGATTATCTGCACCGGCATGGGCGGCCAAGCACGCTGGAGGCACTGCGCGAGCACGCCTGTCTGCTGTACGTGCTGGCCGGGCGCCCGTACGACCGCTGGCAGTTCGAGGGTGATGGCCGCCGCCAGACCGTGCCGGTGCGTGGGGCGATGCTGTGCGACGACGCCGACGTCGTGCGGCGCTGGGCGGTGGCGGGCGAAGGCATCGCCTACAAGTCGTGGCTGGATGTCTGCGCCGATGTGCAGGCCGGGCGCCTGGAGGTGCTGTTGCCGGCCTACGGCGACCGGCTGCCATTGCAGCTGGTGTGCCCGCATCGCAAGCAATTCTCGCCCGCCATCCGCCAGCTGCATGCAGACTTCGCGCAGCGCTGCCAGGTATTGACCGCGCTGTTGCCAGGGCTGCCGGCGAGCTGAGCCACCACCGCGCGCACAGTGGCGCACGCGGCCGCGTCCGTTGAAGGCATCCTCACCGTGGCCGCCCTAGCCTGTGTGCATGGTCACGCGCCGTACTCCCTCGCTGCAGCGCTACGGCAACCGCGATGGCGACTCCGGCGTGGTGGCCTATGCGGTTACCACCGGCGCGATCGCGGTGCAATTTCGCAGTGGCGAGACTTACGTGTATACCGACGCCAGTGCCGGCGCCGAGGCGATCGCCACCATGCAACGCCTGGCCGCGGACGGACGCGGACTGAGTACCTACATCAGCCAGTATGTGCGCGAGCGTTACGCCGGCAAACTTGAGCCGTAACGCGGTTCGACGCGTGTCATGCACATTGCCATCTCGCATCGTTACGCACGTGGCAACATCGCGCGGCAACGCGACAGCAGTGTCACATCGCAACACGTACGACACCGCCGCCATCGCGATGTTTGCGGGTCCATCGCATCGGCAGTACACAACAACCTGCATCCCATTGGGATTGGCCAACGATTTCAATGACGCATCAACCGGCCACCAGCGCGATGGTGCTTGATGACGCAACCGCCTTTTTTTGGGCACATGCAGCGCCGACTGCATCGCAGTTACACAAGCGGCCCGAAGCAATGCTGCGAAGGCGCAACATGCAGGCGCACGCGCATTGACCTCAACGTGACCTGGGCGCCGGTAGGCTGACGTTCTCACCTGCGAGGCTGCCTGATGACCACCGTCAAGACCCAAACCCGTTTGCTTGCCCTGGGCCTATTCGCCTTTTTGGGGCTGTTTGGGGCGATCATCTGGTACCTGATGCGGCCGTACGGCACGGCGTATTTCTTCCCGGTGCATTTCCTGATCGGTGCGGCGCTGCCGTTCTTGATCTATGCCATCGGCGCGACGCGGCTGTGGTTCTGGCTGGGCATGATCGTCACTGCGATCGTGCTGCTGTGGTTCAATTTCTGGGGCCACGACGCCAATGGCGCGGCGCCACGCGTGCTCGACTGGAGCCACTTTGCCGCCGGCGCGATCGGCCTGGCCAGTGCCTGGGCGGTGCAGTTGCTGTATCGGCGCGCACGTCCGCCGCATCGTCCGTCGATCGATTGAGGGCGGCCGACCCTGGCCAGTGTTGGCCGGTGTCGTGCAGCGCGCGCTCAACCAAGTAACCCTGCGGCCGGCGCGGTTCACCGCGATCCTGCGCGTCAGCAAAGCGTACGGCGGGACAGCCGCCGCGAGGCGATCGGCAGACAGCGCAGCATCGCGATGACGCGCCAGCGCTGCTCACGCCGCACCGCCTCACGCGCATCTGCATCGCCGCCAGCGGCTGCGTTTCCGGCACATCGATCCACTTAGCGCCGCGCTGCCGCAGCCCGCGCACGGCGTCGCGTGACCTTGGACCGATAGCTTTGCTGCGCCGCGTTGGGCGACACTCGGGAATTCTTTTGGTTCCTGCGAGGTCCCCATGTCGTCTTGGTTCAGGCGCAAATCCATCGATCAGGTCACCGTGCACGAGGCCGGGCGGCAGCTGGTACGCAGCCTGAGTTGGCCGCATCTGATCGCACTGGGCATCGGCGCGATCGTCGGCACCGGCATCTACACACTGATCGGCGTGGGCGCGGACAAGGCCGGCCCGGCGGTGCTGTTGTCGTTCGTCGCCGCCGGCATCGTGTGCGCCTGCGCGGCGCTGGCGTATGCAGAGATGGCCACGATGATGCCGGCCGCCGGCAGCGCCTACACCTACAGCTACACCGCGCTGGGCGAGAGCATCGCCTGGGTGGTGGGCTGGAGCCTGGTGCTGGAATATTCGCTGGTGGTGAGCACGGTGGCAGTGGGCTGGTCGGGCTATTTCGTCGGGTTCCTGCAGTGGTTGGGAGTCAATCTGCCGCATGCATTGATTGCCGGGCCGCACGCCGGCGGCATCGTGAACCTGCCGGCGGTGGTGATCACCTTCCTGGTGGCCGGCATGCTGATGGCCGGCACCAAGGAGAGCGCCACGCTCAATGCGGTGCTGGTGGTGCTGAAGATCATTGCGCTGGGCGTGTTCGTGGCGATCGCACTGCCGGCGTTCAACAGCGCCAACCTGCAGCCGTTCATGCCATATGGCTTCTCCAAGGCGATGGGCCCGGATGGCGTGGAGCGCGGCGTGATGGCGGCGGCGGCGATCATCTTCTTCGCGTTCTACGGGTTCGATGCGATCTCCACTGCGGCAGAAGAGACCAAGAACCCGGGGCGCGATCTGTCGATCGGCATCGTCGGTTCGATGATCGGTTGCACGTTGATCTATGTGCTGGTGGCGTTGTCGGCGGTGGGTGCGATGAGCTTCACCGTGTTCGGCAAGAGCCCGGAGCCGTTGGCGTTGATCCTGCGCGAACTGGGCCATGGCAAGGCAGCGCTGGTGATCGGTGCGGTGGCGATCATCGCGCTGCCGACGGTGCTGCTGGCGTTCCTGTACGGGCAGAGCAGGATCTTCTTTGTGATGTCGCGCGACGGGCTGTTGCCGCGCGGCTTGTCCAAGGTCAACGCACGCACCGGCACGCCGGTGGCGATCACCTTGTTCACCGCGGTGCTGGTGGCTGCGTTGGCGGGTGTGGCGCGGCTGGACGAGATCGCCGCGCTGGCCAATGCCGGTACGTTGGCGGCGTTTACGGCGGTGGCGGCGTGTCTGCTGGTGTTGCGCGTGCGCGAACCCACGCGTGCGCGGGCGTTCCGCACGCCGCTGGCCTGGGTCGTGGGGCCAGTGGCGATCCTGGGCTGCCTGTATCTGTTCTGGAGCCTGCCGAGCACCACGCAGGGCTGGTTCCTGGTGTGGAACGCGCTGGGCGTGGTGGTCTACCTGGCCTACGGGCGGCGGAATAGTCGCTTGGGGAAGGTGGGGTAGTTAGAGCGGCTAACAAAACATAGCGAGCAGTCGTTTTGATAGCTGATCTTACTTCTCCCGCCGGGAGAAGGTCTCCGTAGGGCGGATGAGGGGCGCCTCAGATATCTTTCAGTGCCAACGATGACGAACGCGTCGCCACGCGCCTTCAAGAGTGAATCATCGATGGGAAGGTCTTGGCGGTAGCAGTGCTGTGCTGCGCGGCTGCTATGAGTACTCCGCCGCCAAATGCAGGTGAGCGGTGCCCTTCTCCCACCGGGAGAAGGTGCCCGTAGGGCGGATGAGGGTGCGCCGCAGGTATCCACCGGCGACCAACGATGAGGAACGCGTCGCCACGCGCCTTCAACCCTGCATCATCGATGGCGAAGGTTTAGCGGTGGAAGTCTGCTGCCGCGCGTGAGTCAGTGGCTTTGCCTCGTACCCTCACCCCAACCCCTCTCCCTGCGGGAGAGGGGCTTTCATCCGTCAGCCTGATGCTTGCGGTCACTGCGCGGCAGCAGGCGTGGCGCAGAACGAGGTGGGCAATGCGTCCGCTTGCGTGCCCCAGCCCTGAGTGGGCGGCTGCTTGGTCAGCGCAAACGACAGCGTGCCGCCTTGCTGCAGCTGGGCCCAGTCCAGGAATACCTGCGGCTGCGGCTTGCCGTTGACGCGGACGCCATCGACGTACTGCAGCGTGCGGCCATCGGCGCCAGGGGCGTCGATGCGCAGGCGCTTGCCGTTACCCAGGTCCAACGTGACCCGCTTGAAGCGTGGCGTATGCAACAGGAATTCGCCGCTGCCTGGCACCGCCGGATACAGGCCGAAGGCACTGAACAGGTACCACGCCGACATCGTGCCCAGGTCGTCGTTGCCGGTGACGCCGTTGGGTGCGTTGGTGAACAACTGCTGCGCGGCGCGCACCACGGTGGCGGTCTTCCACGGCTGGCCGATCAACGTGTACATCCACGGGGCGTGCAGGTCCGGTTCGTTGTTGGGGTTGTAGCGGTACTGGTTGTAGTAGCTGTACGGGCCCACCACCCAATGCATGCGTGCGCCGTTGCCGAGGTCCTTCAACAGGTCGTCGTAGGCGAAGAAGGTGTCCAGGCGTTTGCCTGCCTGTTCGCTGCCGTGCATGGCCTGCAGCATGCCGGGGATGTCCTGCTGCACCAGCCACTGGTATTGCCAGGCGGTGCCTTCGTGGAAGCCGTGCTGCGAGCGCGGGCTGTAGTGATCGTCGGAGGGTGCGTACCAGCTGCCGTCTTCCAGCCGCGGGCGCGGAAAACCGCTGAAGCCGGTGTCGGCATCGCGCACGTCCGCATCCCAGACGCGGTGCCAGTTTCCGCCGCGTTGGCGTAGCTGCGCGCTGTCCTGTGCATGGCCCAGCGCACCGGCCATCTGGGCCAGGGCGCAATCGGCCAGCGCGTATTCCAGCGTGGCCGAGCCGCCGTGGTGCGGGTCCACATCCATGCCCTTGGAGGGAAAGGCGCGGTCGTATTGCACGTAGCCGTTGGCCAGGTAACTCGCGTTGCCGGAGCGGCCGGCGTGGCGCGAATTGGTGGGCGGCTGACCGAAGGCGTTCTGGCGCAGCGCGGCGTAGGCCTGCGCCTCGTTGCCTTGCAGCGCGCCGAAGCGCCACAGGTCGACCAGGAAGGGCGTCACCGGGTCGCCGGTCATGATGTTGGTGTCGTAATTGGCGTAGCCCCAGCGCGGCAGCCAGCCGCCCTGCTGGTGGATGGCCAGCAGCGAGCGGCCGATGTCGCGCGCGCGCTGCGGCCGCAGCAGGGCCAGCAACTGGTTCTGCGAGCGGTAGGTGTCCCACAGCGAGAAATACTCGTAGTAGGTCCAGCCATCGGCGCGGTGGATCGCATCGTCGTAGCCGCGGTAGCGGCCGTCGGCATCGCTGCCGGTGAGCGGCTGCAGCAGGGCGTGGTACAGCGCGGTGTACAGCACGGTGCGGTCGTCGCGGCCGGCGCCCTCCACCTGCACGCTGGCCAGTTCGGTGCGCCAGGTCTGCTGCGCGCGTTGGCGCATCTGCTCCAGCCCCAGCAGCGTGCCGCCCTGCATGCCGTCGGCGCGCAGATTGGTGCGCGCGCCCTCGGCGTCCACGTGCGAGATGGCGCTGACCACGGTCACCGCGCGCGCGTTCTTGCCCTTGCCCAGCGGGAAGCTCAGCCAGACGCCGTTGGGCTTGAGTTCGCCGCCCATGCTGTGGCGCGCGCCGGGCACGCCGCCGTCTTCGCCCCACACCCCGAACGCGGTGAACGGGCGGTCGAATTCCAGCCGGAGCCAGGTGGTGTATTCCTGGCCGCCGCAGAAGCTCTGCGTGGTCAGCTTGCCTTCCACCACGCGGTCACCCACCAGTTGCACCTGGCTGCCGATCACCACGTGGCGGTCGTTGGCCTGGGCCACGTTGATCAGCACATGGCCGGTGTCGGCGCCGGGCGCGAAGGTGTAGCGCTCGGCGGCGGCGCGGGTGAGCGCGGTGGCTTCGGCGTCGATGCCGCCGTAATCGGTCAGGCGCACCTTGTAGTAGCCGGCCTGGCCCACTTCGCCGTCGTGGGTGTAGCGCGCGGCATAGCGCTTCTGGTCGAAGGCCTTGGCGTCGCCGGTATCGAAATCGCCGCCGGGGCCGATGCTGCCGGTTACCGGCAGGATCGACACCTGGCCGCCCTGCTCCCAGCAGCCGGCCCCGGACAGGAACGAATGCCCGAAGCCGCGGATGCTGGGGTCGTCGTAGCGCCAGCCGGCGTAGTGCGCACCGATCGGGCTGACCTGGATCAGGCCGAACGGCGCCGACGCGCCGGGGAAGGTATTGCCATCGTCCTTGCTGCCGATGAAGGTGTTGACCTGCGCCGGGTCCTGCGCGGCCAGTGGGCCGGCGAGAGTGACACCGAGCAGGCACAGGCCGGCGGCGGCGCGGCGCCACCAGGGGCAGGCAGCGGATAAGGCAGGGGTGGCGCGGGGCACGGCAGACAACATGCGGGAATCACCTCGGGGGAGAGGGCGACGCGGACGTCGCAGGTGGGAAGCGTGCCTGCCGCAGCAGGGCGCCGGCAGGCACGCGCGCAACCGCATTCTAGAAATCGAACACGTATTCTGCCGCGATCTCGCGGCCAACCGGGCTGAACAGGCGGCTGTTGTAGAACTCGTAGTCCAGCTTGTACGGGTCCTTGTGGTTGTAGCCGGTGCTGTTGAAGACGTTGTTGATGTACAGGTTGAGCTTCATCGCCGGGGTGATGCGGTAGCCGACATTGACGTTCCAGGTGATCGCCGGGCCTACGCGGCCAAAGTACTTGCGTGTGCTCTGGCCGAAGGTGGGGCTATTGGGATCGGTGTCGGTGCAGTTGGCGCGGTCGTCCGGCACCCCGCCATCGGCAAACGGCACGCAGCCGCCGGGGTTGTCCAGCCGGTCCAGGCCCCAGTGCGAGCGCACGCTGGGCACCGCGCCGACGCGGTCGCCGTAGACGGTGGCGTTCCAGTTGCCATACAGCCAGCTCACGCTGCCGCGCAGCTTGCTGCGGATGTCGCGGTCGCGGCGCTCGGGGTTGGGGTCGGTGCGGTAGGTCTGCTCGCGCATCGAGCGCAGGTTGGTGTAGTCGAGCCCCATCTGGAAATCGCCGAAACCGGTCTTGAGCTGGTAGCGCGCCGACAGGTCGATGCCGCTGACATCGCGCTGGGCCAGGTTGATCGGGCCGCGTTCGATCGCGGTGATCGCGCCGCTGCCATCGCGTTGCACGCGCGCCAGGATTGAGGCGCAGTAGTCGGCGCCGCCCGGGTTGGACCAGGCCTGCCCGGGCGTGATGGTCAGCCCGGTGCGGCAGCCGGCCTCGTCGCGCAGGATGGTGGTCTCGTCGATATCGCGGATTTCTTCGTCCAGGTGGATGCGCCAGTAGTCGGCGGTGAAGGAGAAATTCTCGAACGCATCCCAGACAAAGCCCACCGTCCACGACGCGCCCAGTTCCGATTCAAGATCCGGCGTGCCGCGGCGGTTGATCGCAAACGGATAGGTCACCGCGGTGTTGTCGCCGGTGCAGTTATTGGTCTGGTAGGCGCCGCTGGCGATGCAGCGGTATTGGTCCAGCGTGCGCACCTGCGCCGAGCTGGGCTGGCCGAGCAGGTAGTGCATGTCCGGGGCACGGAAGCTGGTGGCGTAGCTGCCGCGCAGCAGCAGGCTGTCGATTGGCCGCCATTGCAGGCCGGCGCTCCAGGTGGATTCCTTCTGCGTGCCGATATCCAGCAGGTTGGCGTCATCGTTGAACGCCTCGTAGTCGCCATAGCGGTCGTAGCGGCCAGCCAACGTGGCGGTGAGCGTGGTGGTCAGCGGCACGCTGAACTCCAGGCCGCCCGAGTAACGGGTGCGCTCGCCACCGCCGCGGTCCACGTTCTGTACTTCGTAATCGAGGTTGGCGCGCGGGTCCGGGTTGAGCCGGTAGCCCTGCTGCGCGGCTTCGACCACCGCGGCGAATTCGATCGGCCCGGCCCAGCCGTCGAACAAGGTGCCGCTCAGGCTCAGCGCGCCCTGGTTGACCCAGGACGCGGCGCGGTTCACCGAGTGCGCACCGATCTGGGCGTACTGGCCCGGGGTCAGCGGGGTCCACCAGCGCGCGCGGTCCAGTGCGTAGGCTGGCAGGCCGTCCACGGTGCCCAGCTGCGGGCCGAGGAAATAGTCATTGGCACGTTGCCAGTCCACGGTGGAGATACGTTCCTGCACGCGGTAGTACGAGCGGCCCAGCGAGGCATCCCAGTCGAAGCGGCCGTCGGCCAGGGTGCCGCGCAGGCCGGCGCTGATGTCCCAGGAGCGCTCGCGGTTGCGGTTGCGCAGGCCGGCCTGGCTGCCGACTTCGTTGGCGGTGAACTGGCGCACGCCAATCAACTGCTGGCCGCTGGTGACGTCGTGGAAGGCCGGGTAATCCAGCCCGGCCGGCAACTGCACATACGGCGGCGAGGTGCCCCACTGCGCTTCGGAATCGAACACCGCCAGGTTGGTCCAGGCCTGCACGCCGTTGCCGAATTCCCAGGTGCCGTACAGATACCCGGACAGGTCCCTGCTGCCGCTACGCAGCAGCCAGTCGCCGTAGTCGGCGCTCAGCCCGCACAGCTGGCCGGTGTTGGTGGTGGTGTCGGTATTGCGGTTGTAGAGCAGCCGATCAGCGCGGTAATAGGCGCCGCCAAACTGTTCGCACGCACCCGGTGGCGGCGCCTGGCGGGTGCCGGTGGCGTTGTCGATCAGGGCAATGCCGCTGCTGGGGCGAAACCCCACCCGGCGCTGCTCGGTGGTCCAGGCGCTGTAGGGCGCGTCGCTGGCGTCGTCCATCTGCGGGCGGTCGCGGCCGAACAGCGGGTCGCGGCTGGTGTACTGCAGCGCGTAGGTCACGCTCCAGTTGTCGCCGGTGCGCCCGCCGGCCCAGGACACATCCGCGGTATCGCGCCCGCCCTCGGTGGCGGTGCCGCCGCGCATGCGGAACTGGTCGCCGCTGTAGTTCTGCTTGAGGATCACGTTGACCACGCCGGCGATCGCGTCCGAGCCGTAGATGGCCGAGGCACCACCGGTGAGCACTTCCACCCGGTCCACCGCCGCGGCAGGGATGTTGCTGTAGTTGGAGACGTTGCTCTGCCCGTTATAGGGAAGCGGGTAATCGGCCACGCGGCGGCCGTTGACCAGCAGCAGGCTGCGGTTGGGGCCGAGGTTGCGCAGGTTGAGCGGGCTGGCGTTGGGCGTGTGCGAGCCCCAGCTGACATCCGCCTCCACCGTGCCGATCGCCTGGTTCAACGTGCCGAGCATGTCGTAGACGGTGGTGAAGCCCTGGGCGCGGATCTCCTCCGAGCCGATGATCTGCACCGGCGCCGGCCCTTCGGCCTGGACACGCTTGATGCGCGAGCCGGTCACGGTGACGGCGTCGAGTTGTTGCGGATCGGCCTGCTGCGCCAGCGCCGGCAGCGGTGACAGCATGGCGAGCAAGAGGGCCTGGGACAGCACACGCGGGCGGTGACAACGGGAATCGGTCATTCAAGCGTCTCGTCGGGGGCGGTGGTGCGACGGAAAGACTTCGTCTTTTCAAACACTTGCGGGGCACAGTGTGCTTTGGATCGATCCAAATCTGGCGCGACGTGTGTCACGGTGTGGCAAAGATTAAGCAAGGCTAAACCGTGGCGCCATACTGCGGCGCAGCAGACCGTACGGACTCAAGCGGAAGGGTGAACCCGGATCTGTAGCGAATTCAGGCAGTTGCCGTGGGCGCAGTGCGGGAGTTGACGGCGTGCAAGCGCCGCTAACGGTTTCGCCCGCTTGTGGCCCCACAAGAGCAGTCAAATGGCTTGATCGTCCGTTATTAGCGGTTTAAAGCCTGCTTGTTCCGCGTATGCGCAAGCAACCGCGTACGGATTCACCGCGCAGGCTCAGCAGGCCAGAGGCATAAAAAAGCCCGGTCGAGACCGGGCTTGGCAACGCTGCGCAGCGGCGGGAGGGGCCGGCGCGGCCATGCCATGGCTTACCAGCGCATGCCTTCGAACGGGTTGAAGCTGGTGCTGCCCTTCACCTTGTCCAGGTAGTAGGCGTAGTTGGCGCTCATGCCGGCCAGCAGGGCCAGCGGGATGCTCAAGGCGTTGCCCAGCGAGCCGGGCAGGAACGAGGCAATGATGCCCACCACCAGGCCGATGCCGATCAGGCCCAGCGCCTTGCGCCACAGGCCCAGGATAAAGAAGTAGATGAAGCCGAAGAACAGCGCGTAGAAGTTCATGCCGACCTTGAGCTTCTCGCCGAACGGCAGCGTCTTCAGCGTTTCCTTGTAGGCAGGATCCTTCGGACCGCCATGACGGTCGAAGAAGTCGAAGCGGAACTGCCACTTGGGGCTGAGCTGGGTGCGATCAAAGGTGTCCATTCCGTACCAATATGATTGAAAACGTTTACATGATAGGCGATCGCGTATTCATGAGCACGCTTTTTCGCCACTCGGGACATCACTAGGAACTTGGGCGCTACGGGGTCAGCGCTGGTCGGTGGAGCTGCTTCCGCGGCGGGAGCGCCGCAGTGCGTACAACGACTTGTCGGCACGGTCGACCACCGCCGCCAGTGCTTCGCCGTCCTGGCGCAGCGCGCTGCCCAGGGTGAAGCGGATCGGCGCATCATCCGCCGCGTCCAGATAGTCGCGCGCCAGCGCGCTCAGCTGCGCAGGTGTGGGCTGATGCAGCAGCACCAAAAACTCGTCGCCGCCCAGCCGTACCAGGCGGTCCTGGGTGCGCAGCGGCTGGTTGAGGAACCAGGCCATCTGCACCAGCACTTCGTCGCCGCGCTGGTGCCCATGGGTGTCGTTGACCAGCTTGAACTTGTCCAGGTCCACCACGATGCAGCCCCAGCGCACGCTGGGGTCGCGCTTGTCCAGCTCGTCCAGATAGCGGCGGTTGAAGCAGTTGGTCAGCGGGTCGGTGAAGGACCATTCCAGCAGCTGCTTTTCCTGCTTGTACTGGTTGGTCACGTCCTGCGCATGCGCCAGCACCACGGTGCCATCGGCTTCCACGTCGAGCACGTTGTGGTACTGCCAGTGGCGCAGGCTGCCATCGCCGGCGACCAGCTCGATCACGCCCGAGTCCTGGCCATCGAGCACCATCCGCGACAGATAACCGTGCAAGGCGGCATGCCGTTCCGGGCGCACCAATTCCACCAGCGCGCGGCCTTCCATGTCCTCGACGCTACGCCCGAGCGAGCGCGCGGCGGCCGGGTTCACGCTGATCAGGCGGCCGTGCATGTCGTGGGTGCAGATCAGCCCCAGGCTGTACTGGAACATCTTGCGGAACTTGCGCTCGCTGGTGGCCAGGGCGTCCACCGCGCGGTGGCGGTCGGTGACGTCCTGGACGGCACCGATCAGGCGCATGCGCCCGTCGGTCATGTCCATCGCACCGGTGCTCTGCACCCATAAGTGGCGGCCGGTACTGCTGATCAGCGGCAGCTCCAGGTCCCATGGCGTGCCGTCGCGCACGCAGGCTTCCACCGCCTCGGTGATCACCGCGCGCGCATCCAGCGGATAGAACGCGATCGCCTCGCCCAGGCTGGGCCGGTAGCCCGGCGGCAGATCGTGCAGGCGGCAGGTCTGGTCAGACCAGCTCAAGGTGCCGCTGGCCACATCCACCTCCCAGCCGCCCACGCCGGCCACCCGCCCGGTGCGCTCCAGGAATGCTTCGCTCTCGCGCAGGCGCTGCTGCAGCTGGGCGTTGGTCTCGGCACGCTCCAGCATCAGGCGGCGCTGCTCCAGGCCTTCGGCCGCCACACGCGCCAGGTGCCGCAGGGCCTCCAGCTGGGCCGGTTGCAGCTGTCGCGGGCGCTGGTCGATCACGCACACCGTGCCCATGCGCAGGCCATCGGAGAGCACGATCGGGGCACCGGCGTAGTAGCGGATGCCGGGTGCGTCGGTGACCAGTTCGTTGCCGCTGAAACGCGGGTCGTCCGACGCATTGGGCACTTCCATCACCGCGTCATCGAGGATGGCATGCGCGCAGAACGCCAGCTCGCGCGGGGTCTGCGACACGCCCGGCAGGCCGACGTTGGCCTTCCACCATTGGCGGTGCTCGTCCACCAGCGACACCAGTGCAATCGGCGTGCCGGCAATGGCCTGCGCGGCGGCGGCCAGGGCGTCGAAGAACGGCTCGGCTTCGCTATCGACCACCTGCAGCAACGCCAGCCGCGCCAGGCGGTCGGTCTCGTTGGCCGCAAGCGGCGCTGCTACGTGACGCTGTTTCAACGTGGTCGCTCGCCCGATGTCATCCGCGCAGTCTAGCGGAGCAGGCATAACAGCCCGCGCAGCAAATCCGTGCGCTGTCACGCAGATGTGTCGCTGGCCGAGGGGTGCAACGGCATGTGCGGCTGCATCCGGCAGCAGTGCGCGGCAACTGATGCAGCAGTGCCGCATGCGCGTGGAACCTGCACGGCGTCGCCCCGCGTCGTGGCACACGCAGTGCCTGGCCTGCGCAGACCTACTGCGCGCCCTCGGGCTCGGCCGCGGCGCTGTCCTGGCGCATCTGCAGCGCCAGATACAGGCGCATGCAATCGTCGGTGACGCCCAGGTTCACCGCACACAGGTCCTGGATGCGCTGCATGCGGTAGTCCAGCGTATTGCGGTGAATGCCCAGCGCCTTGGCGGTAGGCGTCATGCGCATGCCATTGGCGAACCAGCACGACAAGGTCTGCAGCAACTGGCTGCGGCGGTCCTGCGTCAGCAGCGCCTGCAGCGGCTTGCGTAGTTCCTCGGCCTGCCAGGCCTGGCGCAGGTCGTCCACCAGCACCGGCAGGCGGTAGTCGTCGAAGAAGAAGGCATCGGCGCCCGGCGTGCGCGCCTTGCCGATGCGCATGGTGGTGCGCGCGATCTGGTGCGACAGCGCCAGCCCGTTGGGCTGCGGAAAATACTGGCCCAGCGCCAGGCGGATGCGCAGCGGGCTGCTGGCACGCATGCGCTCGAGCAAGGTGTGTGCACGCCGGCGTTGCTCGTCCACATTCCACTGCCCGCGCCGGTCCAGCGCCGGTTTAAGCACCACCAGCTCGTTGAGCGCGGTGGCGGCGATCAGGTTGCCGCGCTCGGGCGTGGACAGCAGCGTATGCAGGCGCTGCAACTCCACCAGCATGGCGTCCAGATCCAGGGTGTCGCTTTCCACTTCGATCACCGCAGCTACGCGCGGCAGATCGAGCGCGATGCCTAGCCGTTCGGCCCAGCCGGCCAGCGCCGGGGTCGGCCCGTCGGTGCGGATCAGCCCCAGCGTGACTTCCTCGCGCAGGCGCGCGTCGCGGGCCAGCAGGCGCAGCAGCCCGGCTTGTTCGAGCATGGCCTCGGCGGCCATGCGCACCAGTTCGGCCTGTTGCCCGATGCGCGCAGGGTCGCCGGTCAGGCCCACGCAGCCGAGCACGCGGCCATCGACGATCAGCGGCAGGTTGACGCCGGGACGTACTGCGTCGAGCTGCTGCGCCAGCGCCGCGTCGATCTCCACCCGCCCCTGCCGCGACAGCACCAGCAGCGCGCCTTCATGCAGCTGGCCGATGCGCGCCGGGTCGCCGCTGGCAACGATCACGCCGGTGTGGTCCATCACGTTGACGTTGCCGTCGATGATGGTCATCGAACGGTCGACGATGGACTGCGCCAGAGTGCGGTCGAGCGTAAGCATCGCCCTATGCTAGGGGAAACCCGGCGCCGGCCGGCGTGCGCGGCGCACCATCAAGACGCGCGCGCCGGGACCGGCAACCCCGGTTGCGCCAGCGCCATGCCCACCTGCAACGCGGCGGCCACGTTCCGCGCGGCGATGCGCACATTGCTGGCCGCCTCGGCCAGGGCCTGCTCCACCGTGCAGGCGCGGTGCACCACCGCAAACATCGCTGCGATGCCGTGCGCATGCAGCAGGCCGGCGCCGTTGCCCAGGCACCCGGCAATGGCAATCACCGGCTTGCCGTGGTGCTGCGCCACCCGCGCCACCCCGACCGGGGTCTTGCCATGCAGGCTCTGGCTGTCGATGCGGCCTTCGCCGGTGAGGACCAGATCCGCCTGCGCAATGGTGGCGTCCAGGCCCAGCGCCTGCGCCACGATCTCCACGCCGGGCCGCAGCTGCGCGCCCAGAAACGCCACCAGCGCAGCGCCCAGCCCGCCGGCCGCGCCGCCACCGGGCAAGCCGTGCAGGCGCAGGCCGAGGTCGCGCTCGAGCAGGTTGGCGTAGTGCTGCAGGTTGGCATCGAGTTGCCGCACCATGGCCGGCGTTGCGCCCTTTTGCGGGCCGAACACCGCCGAGGCACCCGTCGGGCCGATCAGCGGGTTGTCCACATCGCAGGCCACTTCGATGTGGCATTCCTGCAGCCGCACATCCAGGCCGTCGGTTTCGATGCGGGCCAGCGCCGCCAGCGCACCGCCGCCCGCACCGATCGGCTCATTACGCGCATCCAGCAGGCGCGCGCCTAGCGCTTGGGCCATGCCGGCGCCGCCGTCGTTGGTGGCGCTGCCGCCAATCCCGATGATGAAGCGCCGCGCGCCGGCATCCAGCGCGGCCAGGATCAGCTCGCCCACCCCGGCCGTGCTGGCCTGCAGCGGCGCGCGTTGCGCCGGGGGCACCAGCGCCAGGCCGCTGGCGGCGGCCATCTCGATCACCGCGGTGCGGCCATCGCCAGTCAGCCCGAAGAACGCCTGCACCGGCGTGCCCAGCGGGCCGCTGACCGTGCAGTCGATCACCCGCCCGCCGGTCGCGGCGACCAGCGCCTCCACCGTGCCCTCACCGCCGTCGGCCACCGGCACCTTGGTGTAGCTCCAGTCGGGGAACACCTCGCGGAAGCCGGCCTCGATCTGGGTGGCTACCTCCAGCGCGGACAGGCTTTCCTTGTACGAATCGGGCGCGATGACGATCTTCATGACGGAATGGGCTCAACGAAAAGGGGCACGGGCATCACTGGTTCACCGCCCTGGCCGGTACCCGCAGCACCAACGCGGCGCCCAGCACCATGGCCGCGGCCAGCACGTACAGGGCCAGCTCGGTGCTGTGAGTGGTGTCCTTGATCCAGCCCACCAGATAGGGGCTGACGAAGCCGGCAACCTGCCCGGTGGAATTGATCAGCGCCAGCCCACCGGCGGCCGCGGCGGCGGTCAAAAAGCCGTTGGTCAGCGGCCAGAACAGCGGCAGCCCGCTGACCGCGCCCATCGTGGCCAGGGTCATGCCCAGCAAGGCCAGCCACAGGTGGTCGGTGAGCGCGGCGGCCAGGCACAGGCCGGCGGCGCCCATCAGCAACGGGATCACCAGATGCCAGCGCCGCTCGCGGCGGCGGTCGGCCGAACGCCCCATCAGCACCATGAACACCGCTGCGGCCAGATAGGGAATGGCACTCATCAGTCCGATCCGGGTCGGGTCGGTGACGCCGCTGCCCTGGATGATCGACGGCAGCCAGAAGTTGATCGCATACACCCCGCTCTGGATGCAGAAGTACACCGTGCCCAGCATCCACACCGCCGGGTTGCGCAGCACGGCCGCCAGCGAGGTGGACGCCCCGGCCGGCTTGCCCGCTTCATCGGCGTCCAGCGCGCGGGTCAGCGCCTGCTTCTCGCCCGGGGTCAGCCAGCGGGCCTGCTGCACGCCATCGCTGAGCAGAAACCACACGCCAACGCCCAGCAGCACGGTGGGCAGGCCCTGCAGCAGGAACATCCACTGCCAGCCGGCCAGCCCGCCCTGCCCGGCCGAAAAATGGCTCAGGATCCAGCCCGACAACGGCCCACCCAGCACCCCGGAAATGGGAATGGCCGACATGAAGATGGTCATGACCCGGCCATGCTGCGCGCGCGGGAACCAGCGCGTCAGGTACAGCACGATGCCCGGGAAAAAGCCGGCCTCGGCCGCGCCGGTGAGCAGGCGCAGGGTGTAGAACCCGGCCGGGGTGCGCACGAACATCAGGCCGGTGGAGAGCAGGCCCCAGCTGATCATCATGATCGCCACCCAGCGGCGCGCGCCCAGCCGCTGCAGGATCAGGTTGCTCGGCACCCCGCAGGCCAGGTAGCCGATGAAGAAGGTGCCTGCGCCCAACCCGTACACGGTCTCGCTCATGCCCAGATCGCCCAGCATCTGCAACTTGGCGAAGCCGACGTTGACCCGGTCCAGGTAATTGAACAGGTAGCAGACGAACAGGAACGGGATCAGCCGCAGCAGGATCTTGCGGTAGGTGGCGGCCATGCCGTCAGGCTGCGGCAGGGGCCGGGAGGCTGGGGTCATCGCACGCTCCAACTCAGGGGTCGTCCAGGCGAACCGGACGCCGCAGCGCCCGCACCGCGGAAGGGGTGAACGCATTCTAGTTGGCGCTTTTTCCTGAAATCTTCGGCAGAGCGTTGCCTGTAGTGGCGCCGGCAAATACTGGTTTTTGTGCAAACACCCAAGCGGAGCGCTTCAGCCCCATCAGCCAAGGCAGCCCACCTAGCCAAGCCAGCCGCTGGCCGCCGCGCGCCCGACCGCTGCCAGACAAGCCCAACACCAAACGCGGCGAGCGCTGCCCGCTACCTCAGCACACGGACGCAGGCCCCCCCCCCAGCCGAATCACGCCGCAGCCATCACCCCATCCACCCACAAGCCATCCAGCCCCACCGCTCTCCCTGCACAACGCCCTGCCCCCACCGCGCACGACCAACCGCTTCAACGATTCCCCACTCCCGATTCCCGATTCCCAGCCGCATAGGCCTGCGCCTGCTCCATCACCCGCAGCAGATTCCCACCCCAGATGCCGGCGATCTGCGGCTCGCTATAGCCCTTGCGCAGCAGCCAGGCGGTGATGCGCGGCAGGTCGGAGACGTCTTCCAGCCCGACCACGCCACCGCCGCCATCCCAGTCCATGCCGATTCCCACATGCGCGGGCCCGGCGACGGCGAGCACATGCTCCAGATGCGCGAAGAAATCCTCTTCGGTCGCGCGCTTGACCGGGTAGCGCGCATCCAGTGCCTTGAGCGCTTCACTCAGGGCGGTGCCGTCGGACATCTTCAAATGCTCCCAGCCGCCGTATTGGTCGGCCAGCGCCTTCTCGGCGGCCTTGCGCTCGGGGCTGGCGCCGCTATCGATGAGATAGCCGCCATACGAATTCACCTGGATCACCCCGCCGTGCGCGGCCAGCACCTTCAGGCGTGCATCGTCGATGTTGCGCGGGTGGTTGTAGACCGCCTGCGCGCCGCTGTGCGAGAGCATGATCGGCACCGGCGACAACGCGATCAACTGGTCGAACACCGTATCGGAGGCATGCGATTGATCGATCACGATGCCCAGTGCCTGCGCCTGCTGCACCAGTTGCTTGCCGACCGGGCTCAGGCCTTTCCACTCGGCCCCTTTCGGGTCGGTGGCCGAATCGGCGAACTCGTTGTTGAGAAAATGCACCGTGCTCATCAGCCGCAGGCCCTGCGCGTAATAGAAACGCAGCAGCGACGGGTCGGCCACCAGCGGGCTGGCGTTTTCCATGCTGATGTACACCACGCGCGTGCCGGCGGCCTTGATGCGCGCGGCATCGGTGGGCGTGGTGGCCAGCGCGAAGCGTTGCGGCTGCGCGGCCAACAGGTTGTGGATCTTCATCAGCCGCTGCAGGCCGGCGTCGCGGTCATCCAGATGCGCGGCCGCACTGCGATTGCCTTGCCCGGTATAGACCGCCCAGAAGCCGCCATCGAGTGCGCCTTCGAGCATGCGCGGGTAGTCCACCTGCGATAGCCGATTGCCGGCATGGCCCTGCATCACATCGAAATCGCCGCGCTCCAGATTGGCCGGCGTGTCCAGGTGCGAATCCAGCGTGACCAGGCGCTTTTGCAGTGCGCTGGCGCGGGCCAGCTCGGCGGCGGAAAATTCCATCGCCTGTGCCGAGGTGGTGGCGGCCAGCAACAACGACAGACATCGCGTGTGCAGTTTCATGCGGTCTCGCTTGCAGGGGGGTCACCGGATCATAGCCGCAGGTGTCGGCGCCGCGGGCACCCGCACTGCGTCATCGGCTGGCCGTCATCGGGCGGGCGCAGCGGCGCAATGTCCACCGGTGCCACAGCACGAACGCCGACCGCGTTGCAGAACCGAATAATCCATCTTCAAACCAATTGCAGACCCGCGCGCGCTGCGCACACTTGCGCCGCCGCCACTCCAACGGCCTGCCACCGCCCTCGCTTCGCCACACCGCCTCGGCGTGTGTGCGGTGGCGTGCGCGCCTTCACTCATGCCCGAGCGCCCTCATGCCCAACGCATCGCCTGCATTGCCCCGCCGCCTGCCCGCCCGCCGTCTGCTGGCCGCCGCCCTGATCGCCACCGGGCTGCTGGGTGCCGCCTCCACCGCCAGTGCGGCCTGCACGGCCGGTCCCTGGACTGCGCGCGCCAACGAAGCCGGCATGCCACCGGTGCGTTATGAAACCACGCACTTTGCGTTCCGCTGGAATGGCGACGGCGTGTCCAGCGCCGACGTCCGCGCGGCTGGCGAGCACCTGGAGATGGTCTGGGACACCTTCATCAATCGCCTGCAATTTCCCGAGCCGGCCTGCAACAGCACCACCAAGACCAAGGCCAGCATCCACCTGGATCCGGGCTTCGGGCTGAGCGGCGGGGTCACCGGCAGCGGCAACATGGGCATGTGGATGGCACCGGGCGGGCTGCGCGATCACTGGGGCCTGGCACACGAACTCACGCACGCACTGCAGGGGCAGACGCAAAGCCTGCGCGACTCCGACTACACCGGCTGGATCTGGGAATCGCACGCCAACTGGATGACCCACCAGCTACCGGAATTCCACGCCAGCGATGTGCATTGCTCCAGCATGCTGGTGAACTACCCGCACCTGTATCTGGGCTCCACGCGCGACCGCTACTGCAACTGGCAGTTCCTGGAGTACCTCAAGAACCGCTACGGCTACGCCATCGTCAACGACCTGTGGGCCAAGGCGCCCAAGCCGGGCGATCCGGCGCAACGCAGCGCCGACCCGTTTTCGGTACTCCGCACCAACATGAGCTGGACGCAGGCGCAGTTGAACGATGTGTTCGGCGACTGGGCGCTGCGCAACGTCAACTGGGACTACACCAACCCCGATGGCAGCGATCAGGGCGCGCTGTACCGCGCGCGCTACGGCAGCAACCTGGCGTTCGATCCGCAACGCACCCAGGACTGGGACAACCGCGACCGCGCGCTGCGCATGACCGTGCTCGACCCGGTCGCCGGCCAGGCCAACCGCTACCGCGTGCCGTTCGAATGGGCACCGCAGCGCTGGGGCTACAACCTGGTGCAGCTGATCCCCGCTGCCGGCGCCACCAGCATCGGCGTGAGCTTCGAAGGCCAGGTGCAGACTGCGCCCGCGGTCACCGCATTGCCCGGCCTGGTGACCGACCCGGCCAGTATTCCGACGCCGGATTCGGACTGGCGCTGGGGCGTGGTCAGCATCGACAGCAGCGGCCGCGCGCGCTACAGCGCCCTGCAGCGCGGCGCCAAAGCCAGCGTCACCGTGGCCCTGCGCAGCGGCGACCGCGCGGTGTACCTGATGGTGATGGGTGCGCCCACCACCATGCACAAGATCAAGTGGGACCAGTCCTATTACGCAATCTATCGCTACCCGTGGAGCGTGACCCTGAGCAACGCGGCCGCGGCCGGCAGCCAGCCCGGCGCGCCCACGCCCACGCCGGTGGGCCGCCGGCATGCCAACGGCGGCGGCTGGGTGGCCAACACCGCCAATGTCGCCTCCACCGCCTATGTGGGCCCGTTCGCGCGCGTGCTGGCCGGCAACGTGCTGGGCAATGCGCGCATCGACGGCCACGCCACGGTGATGGGCGGCACCGTGCAGGGCAACGCGGTGCTCGGCGGGCTGACCGTGTGGCACCCCGGCGCGGTGATCGGCAACACCGCGCAGGCCCAGACCGTGTTCATGGGCCCGGGCGCCTTCGGTGCGGTCACCGTGGCCGGCACCACCCAGGTGCGCGGCGACCTGGAGCTGCGCGAAGGCACCACACCTAGCCAGGGCGTGTTCTACGGCTATGCCGACACCGAGACGATGCGCAACCCCGAGTTCGGTGCAGACCTGCGCCAGGCGGTGCCGGAGATCACTGCGCGGCCGGCGGGCTGGTAATCAAGCTGTTGCGCTGAGCGTTGTCTGCCCGCAGACAGCGCGCGCTGGCCAGGGAGGCCGTGCGTGCGGTGTTGGCGCGATCACGGCCGTGGATCGCGCAGCACGCATGTCTTTAGAGCGGCTAACAAAACGTAGCGAGCAGCCGTCAGGTGGGTGCGGACGGCGCGGAGGAACCGGAGTGTACGGGGGTACATGCCGATTCCGACCACTGGCCGCGCCCGCCTGGCGGCTGCGCAGTCGTTTTGATAGCGGCTCTTAGTTTGCGCGTGCGGTGACACGCGTGAGTAGCCCAGTAACGCGCGCATCTGACACCCATCGCGTGCCGATCAACAGCCTGCGCTCATGTCGCCGCGCGCACCGGCCCGCTCAATCGTCGAGTTCGGCCAGCCGTGCACGCACGCTGTCGGCATCGATGTGGTCGCGCAGGTGCGGCCACTGCCGTGCCCACACCGACAGGAACACGATCCAGGCGCCAAACACGCCCAGGCAGGTCGAACCCAGCGCCAGGATCAGCGGATGCAGCGGCGACTGCACGCCGGTCTTGAACAGATACATGAAGGCTCCGGCGAACAGCAGCCACACACCGAACACCGGCCAATTGCTGGCCAGCAGGCTGGTGTTGGGGCGCTCGATCTGCCGCAACAACCGGCGCAGCGCCTTGCGTTCGTCGTCGTGGGTGGTCATCGCCAGGCCTCTGCTGCGGGATGTGGAGGGCGGCAACCCACTGGCTGCCAGGCGCGCGGTGATGGGCGCACGTGCAGCGCGGTCCGTGTAGCCATGTGCCCCGTGCATGGTGCCAGGGCATGGCGCGGGCATCACGCCTCGATCGTACTGCGGCCCGCGTCATCGCCCCCGCCGATACCCACGGCACCGGCAAGGAGCAAGGACGTTGTCAGTCGACCACGCGGCAGAACACCGCCTTGAGATAACGCGATTCCTGCACGTGCGCCATGAACGGATGGTCCGGGCCGGCACCGGCGACTTTCAGGATCTGGATGGTGCGCCCGGAGAAATACGAAGCGCGCCGCAGCATGTCCAGAAACTCCTGCTCAGCCACCAGGCCGGTGCACGAGAAGGTCGCAAACAGGCCACCCGGCTTGACCACGCCCAGCGCCAGCTTGTTCATGTCCAGATACTTCTTCAGCGCCGGAATCACCTGCTCGCGGTCGCGGGTCATCTTGGCCGGGTCCAGGATCACCACGTCGTATTTCTCGCCGCGGTTGGCCGCATCGCGCAGCCACGGAAAGATGTCGGCCTGCACGAACTTCGGGCGCACGTTGTTGAGCTTGGCGTTGCCCTTGGCAATGGCGATCACGTCTTCGTCGATGTCCACGCCCAGCACCTCGGTGGCGCCGCGCGCAGCCGCATACACCGCAAACCCGCCGGTGTTGCAGCACAGGTCCAGCACGGTCTTGTCCTTGACCTGCTCGCTCAGCCACTGGCGGTTCTCGCGCTGGTCGGCAAAGAAACCGGTCTTGTGCGCACCGGCCGGGTCGGCACGGAACTTGATGCCGTACTCGGTGATCACCGACGCTTCGGTGGTGGTGTTGCTGTGGAAATCGAAGCTTTCCTGCTTTTGCACATGCTCATCGGCAAAGCTGTGGAAACGGCAGCCCGGGAACTGCTCGCGCAAGGCCTCGTAGATCCACTCGCGGTGGCGGAACATGCCGGCGGCGAAGAATTCCACCACCACCAGGTCGCCATAGCGGTCCACCACCAGCCCGGACAGGCCATCGCCTTCGCTATGCACCACGCGCCAGGCATCGGACACGCCATCGAGCTGCAGCCAGTCGCGGCGCAGGCTCACCGCCGCGGCGATCTTGCGCGAGAACCAGCCCGCATCCACCGGCACCGACTGGTCGGTTTCCAGGATGCGCACGGCAATACGCGAATGGCCGTTGTAGAAGCCGCGGCCGATCCATTCCCCGTCCACGCCGACCACATCGACGATGGTGCCGGGCTTGGGCTTGGCGGCGGGCTTTTCCACCAGCTTCTGGAAGATCCACGGGTGGCTGGAGCGCCACGCATTCTTGAGTCGGACGACGGGGACAGGAGTATTCATTCACCTATTGTATCCGGCTGGATTGACGCGCCCGCCCCCGGCCCGCAGAATCGGCCGCAGAAGGGGAGTAGCTCCCAGCGTTGTCGCCGTCATTACGAGCCCTGCCTGTCAGGCGCTCCGGTGCAACGGCAACCGGCCCGGCCGGTTGCGAGCGAGACCTTCGCCGCGCAGGCGAAGGTCCGTCACCCGGAATCCACGATTTCCGTGTCACAAGGCCTCAGCCCTACCGGCTGTCCAGGTCGTTTTCACTTTTCGGGATTCTTATGCAAACCATTGGCAATGTCTGGTTATGGGGTGGCTTCGCGGTCGTGGTGATCGCGGCGCTGATGATCGATCTGGTGCTGATGCGCCACGGCGGTGCCCACAAGGTCACCTTCAAGGAAGCCACCTGGTGGAGCATCGGCTGGGTGCTGCTGGCGCTGGCCTTCAATGCCGGGCTGTGGTGGTACCTGCAAGGCAGCGTGGGCGATGCGCAGGCCGACCAGATCGGGCTGCAGTTCCTCACCGGCTACCTGGTGGAAAAATCCCTGGCAGTCGACAACATCTTCGTGTTCCTGATGGTCATGACCTACTTCGGCGTGCCCGAGGAACAGCGCCAGCGCGTGCTGATCATCGGCGTGCTCGGCGCGATCGTGCTGCGCGCGATCATGATTTTCGCCGGCTCGATGTTGCTGGCCAAGTTCCATTGGCTGCTGTACGTGTTCGGCGCATTCCTGCTGCTGACCGGCATCAAGATGTGGTTCTCCGCCGGCAAGGAGCCGGACCTGGAAGCCAACCCGGTGCTGCGCTGGATGCGTGGCCACCTGCGCCTGAGCCCGCAGTACCACGGCAACCTGCTGAGCGTGATCAAGGATGGCAAGCGCTGGTTCACCCCGCTGTTCGTGGTGTTGATCCTGATCGCGGTGATCGATGTGATCTTCGCGGTGGACAGCATCCCGGCGATCTTCGCGATCACCACCGACCCGTTCATCGTGCTGACCTCCAACGTGTTCGCGGTGCTGGGCCTGCGCGCGATGTTCTTCCTGCTGGCCGGCATGGCCGACCGCTTCCACCTGCTGCCGTACGGGCTGGCGGTGATCCTGGTGTTCATCGGCACCAAGATGATGATCATCGATCTCTACAAGATCCCGGTGCTGGTCTCGCTGGCCGTGGTGGTCGCCATCCTGGTCGCCACCATCGTGCTGAGCCTGCTGCGCCCGGCGAAGCCGGCTGGGCACTGAGGGGCTGGGATTGGGGGATTGGGGATTCGTGAAGGGCAGCGCCGCGTGTGCTGCTCGTCTCTGGCGCACCGACCATCTTGAGGGGTCCCTGCCCGCCCACCATCGCGGGCCCTGACGCGGTATGGATGCCGCGTCAGCGCTTACAGGGATGTACTTGCGGCGTGTCGCGACGGTGGGCGGGCAAGGGCGCTGCAGCCAAGCGACAGATCAACAATCAGAAGCTAGGTGAGTCGAGGGCGCGGTGCCCTCACCGCTCGCGGGACACGCCGTGAACCCGTCCCTGGGGACCGTGTGGCGGCATCCATGCCGCCACACGGTCCCGCAAGCGGCGAGGACACCACACCAGACAGTTTGTAGGTGGCTTTGTTGAAAACATGCACACCGACCAGCTCCGACTGGTCCTTGCCCGCCCACCGTCGCGGGACCTTACGCGGCAGGGATGCCGCGTAAGCGCTTTACAAGGATGTACTTGCAGCGTGTCCCGCGATGATGGGCGGGCAAGGGCCCTGCAGCCAAGCCGCAGATCGTCCAGGGTGATGCGCCAACGATCGGCGCCGGGAGTGGATTATCCCGTCGCCGGGCCTGCTTATCCCGAGCCGCATAGGCTTGTAAAAAACCCGTGCGACGCCATCCGTGAAGGCATGACCTCGCATCCTGTTGCCACCGCCGACGCCCCCACGCAAGACCGCCTGGATCGCTCCCGGGTCTTGCGTGCCTTCAACCTCAGCCTCGCTGCCGTGCTGCTGCTGGTGGCCGTGTTCACCGCCCAGGGCATGTTCGACTGGCGTGCGTGGGCGGTGGCGCCACTGCAGGCCGACGGGCTCATCGGCATCCTCACCGCGCCACTGTTGCACGGCTCACTCGCCCATCTGGGCGCCAATGCGGCCGCACTGCTGATCCTGGGCACCCTCGCCGGCAGCGTGTATCCGCGTGCCACCGCGATGGCGTTGCCGCTGCTGTGGCTGGGCTCGGGCCTGGGTGCATGGCTGCTGGGCGACCCCGGCAGCCGCCACCTGGGGGCGAGCGGTGTCACCCACGGGCTGATGTTCCTGGTGTTCGTGCTGGGCCTGCTGCGCCGCGACCGCCCGGCGATCGCCACCAGCATGATCGCGTTCCTGTTCTACGGCGGCATGCTGATGACCATCCTGCCGCACGAAGCCGGCGTGTCCTGGCAATCGCATCTGGGCGGCGCGGTGGCCGGCCTGATTGCCGCGCTGCTGCTGCGCCTTCGCGACCCGCAACAGGCCAAGCCGCGCTACAGCTGGGACGACGAGGACGAAGACGCCGCCTGGGAGGTCAGCAACCCCGAGCACGCCATGCTGGAACCGCCGCCGCCGCGTCAGGTGCCGGTGCTGTGGCAACGCCAGGACGACGGCTCGGAAAACGTGGTGCTGCATTTCCCGCCACGCGAACGCCCGCCGGGCACGTAGTGCGCGTTCTGCAGGCGACTAACCAAGTAATCAGTGCTGTGCCGCGTTTGTAGGAGCGCGCTTGCGCGCGATGAAGCGTCACCGGTAACGCCCCATCGCGCGCAAGCGCGCTCCTACGTATGCGTTGCTTACCGCGGTGTTTTTCCGCTCAATGCACGCCGCGCCAGGCCCGGGTCGTCGGCGAAAAACGCATCGATGCCGGTGTCCAGATAGCGCTTCAATTGCGCCAGTGCACCAGGCACGTAACACCATTCTTCAAACAAGCCACCGACCAATCCACGTCGCCGCCCGCCCCACGTAGGAGCGCGCTTGCGCGCGATGAAGCGTTATCGGTAACGCCCCATCGCGCGCAAGCGCGCTCCTACGCACGCGTTGTCTACCGCGGTGTTTTCCCGCTCAACGCACGCCGTGCCAGGCCCGGGTCATCGGCGAAAAACGCATCGATGCCGGTGTCTAGATAGCGCTTCAATTCCGCCAGCGCACCCGCTTCGTTACGTTCGGTCGGCGCACCGCCACTGCGGTTGTCGGCGGCGAGAAAATAGTTTTCCGGACGAAAGGTGTACGGCTGCACCTGCAATCCCGCCGCATGCGCATCGCGCACCAGGCTGGTCGGTTGACCCAGGCGCTGCTGCGCATCCAGCGGAATGATCGCGCGGATGTCCGGGCCGATCGCGTCGGCGTAGGTGGCAACCTGCGTGAGCCCCGCAGGCGTCCTCAGTTGCGCATAGGTGGCTGGCGCAGCGCCCTTGCCCGCATCGGGCAGCGCCATCTGCGCACCACTGAGCAATTGCAGCAGCCGGATGTTGCTCTGCCGCCCGATCCTGCCGCGCAGATAGCGCAGGTTGGTGGTCTCGAACGACTGGATCACCACCGGCGCCGTGCGCGTATACGCGTGCGCTTGCAGGGTGGCCAGCACCTTGTCTTCCATCGCCAGGCCCAGGCCGCTGAAATAGCTCGGGTGCTTGATCTCAGGAATCAGCCCAATCGTGCGCCCGGTGGCGGCCGACTCTGCCGCAACGAAGTCGATGATCTCGTCCAGCGTCACGATCTGAAAATGGCCATCCCACTGCGTGCCACGCAATTGCGGCAACCGCTCACGCGCGCGCAGGGTCTTCAACTCGGCCAGGGTGAAGTCTTCGGTGAACCAGCCTTCCAGCGCCTGGCCATCGATGGTCTTGCGCGTCTTGCGCGCGGCAAACTCCGGATGGCTGGCCACATCGGTGGTGCCGCCGATCTCGTTCTCATGGCGCGCTACCAGCACGCCATCCTTGGTCGACACCAGATCCGGCTCGACGAAATCAGCGCCATCGACGATAGCCTTGGCGTAGGACGCCAAGGTATGTTCCGGGCGCAATGCGCTGGCACCGCGGTGCGCGAAGATCTGCACCGTCTTGGCCAGCGGCGCTTCTGCCAGTGCAGGGCTGCTCATGACGGCCATCATCGCTCCCAAGACTAGAACACGGTGGAACTGCATCATGCCTTTCTCCAACGAAAAAGTAGCCATCAAACCAAAGCATGATCGCCAGGCGAACGCGGCCGATTGGTGGTGCGGCATGTACTACACGTACACCCCCGCTTTCTCCGCATCGTTCGTACACGCCTGATAACCACGCGCTAAGAGCGGCTAACAAAACGTAGCGAGCAGTCGTCAGGTGGGTGCGGACGGCGCGGAGGAACCGGAGTGTACGGGGGTACATGAGAATTCCGAGCACCGGCCGCGCCCGCCTGGCGGCTGCGCAGTCGTTTTGATAGCTGCTCTTACGTCTTGTCAGCCACTCTAAAACTAACAGCGTCCATCAGCATCGGAAATCCGTAAGCAGCAGCAAGACCCGCCGTTACGAATCCCCAATCCCGATTCCCCAATCCCTAACTCAGAACTTGGCATCCAACGTCAAGAACACCTGCCGCGGTGCACTGGCGTGGAATGCCAGCTGGCGGCCATTCGGATCGCTGTTGGCGAACGCGGTGAGGTTGGAGGCGTAGCGTTTGTCGGTGAGGTTGGTCACGTTGAGCGAGAGCTTCAACGACTGCAGCATGCTGACCTGACCAAACTCATAGCCGGCGCCGGCATCGAACGAGGTGTAACCGCCAAAGCCCTGATCATTGGTGTAGGTGTAGAAGCGCTCACCGGTGTACTTGCCACGCAGGTTGACATTCCAGCCAGCGTAGTTGAAGGCGATTTCGCTGGCGAGCATGCGCTTGGGCGTATCCACCGTGGTCTTGCCGGCAGTGGCAATGGTCACCCCGTTCTGCACGTAGTTGTCGTCGTAGGTGGAGCGGTTGATCGAGGCCGAGTTGTACCACTGCAGGTAGCTGGTGGGCTTCCAGATCACCGTCAGTTCGCCACCGCGGCTGCTCACCGACCCCACGTTGAAGAAGCGCGTGGTGCAGGCCGGCGTGGTGCCCTGCTGGATGCTGGCGCAGGGGTTGAGCGAGAGCAGGCGGTTGTCGAAGGTGACGTCGTAGCCGACCAGCGAGGCTTCGAAGCGGTCACGCACGAAGCGGTAGCCGGCTTCCAGGGTGCGCGACTTTTCCGGCTCCAGCGCGCCCACGCTGGCATCGAACGAGGCCTGCGTCACCAGCAATGGGCCACCGGCGCCGCCGCCCTGGAATGCGGCGATGTTTTCCGCGTACGAGGCGAACACTTCCTGCCCTTCGGCCAGGCGATATCCCAACCCGATCTGCGGCAGCACCGACTCGCTGGCCTTGATCGAGCCGGTGGCCACCGGCGCTTCCACTGCGATGCCCGGCGTCTCGCGCGCGGTCATTTCGGTGCTCGGGCTCTTGATGCCCAGATCCACGCTCAGGCGGTCGTCGAGAAACTTGAAGTTGCCCTGCACGTAGAACTGCCGCGTGGTGATGATGTAGTTCTGCGAGAACAGCCGGCGGTCGGGATCCTGCAGGAACTTGTCATCGCTGACCGGCCCATCGATCCAGTAGAAATTGCGCTCCACATCGTGGTGGTTGCGCTCGTACCACAGCCCGGCTTCCAGATGATGCGGGCCCAGATCCCAACCGAGTGAGGCGATACCGCCAGTGCGATTGATCCAGTAGTTGGTGCTGCGGATCGAGATCGGCAGTGCCTGCGGCGTACCCGGGTTGGACGCTTGACCCGGTGACCACCAATGCCCCTGGCCCTTGTTTTCATGGTGATACACCTGCGTGTGCAGGCTGATGGCATCGTTGGGCTGGAAGTCGCCGGCCACGTAGAACAGGTCGTCGTCGCGCAGCGCGCGGCTCTGGTAATACGCATCGTCCACGTTATCCACGCCACCACTGAAGCTGCAGCGCGCCGCATTGCGCGTGGCCGGCGCGCAGTACGCCGCCGCCAACGCACGGTTCCAGTCCGGTGCGTACAAATTCCAGTCCCAGCCCAGTCCACGCGCCATGCCGCTCTTGGACAGGTAGGAATAGTCGGCTTGCGAAGTGCGCGAGGTATCGGCGAAGGCCGTCAGCTTGCCGCCGTCGAACTGGTACACGCCCTTGGCATTGAACTGGCGGGTGGTGGTCGGCGACTCGGGGCGCGCCCACATGTCGGCTTCGGCATTGATGCCGGACACATACGCCGAGAACCCGTTGTAGTCGCCGGTATCAATACGCAGGAAGGTGCGGCGGTTGGCATCGGAGCCCACCGTCTGCGACACCTGGCCGCCAAACACGCTGGACGGATCGGCCGAGTAGTACTGGATGGTGCCGCCGAGGTTGCTGGTCGAGGCAGTACCGAGCGCACCGATACCCGAGGCCAGCTCCACGCCCCCGAAATTCTCGGCGATCAGCGCGCGGCTGATGTTGAGGCCGTTGTAGTTGCCGTACGCGTTATCGCCCAGCGGCAACCCATCGAGCGTGTAGCCCAGACGCGTGCCGTTGAAGCCACGCAGGCTGATCGTCTGCGATTCCTCGTTCGCGCCGAAGGCATCGTTGGACTGCACGTTGACGCCCGGCATGCGGTTGAGCAGCTTCTGGATGCTGGTGCCCGGCGGCAGCACCGGAATGTCCTGCTGGGTGATGCGCTGCACCTGACGGGTTTCGCCCTGACCGATCACCGACACCGCATCGAGTTGCTGCACGGTTCCCGTGGCGGCAGACGCGTCGGCACCTGCCTCGGCGGGCGTATCGGCGGCGCGCACGGCCGGTGACAGCACGAGCGCGGTAAGAACAGCGGCACTGAGGAGATGGGTCTTGGGCATGAGCGGCGTGGGGGAAGAGTCAAAAGATGGCGGCAAGCGTGCGACAGCTGTCTTGCGCCGATGCGACTGCCGCATGACAGTGCGGCGACAGTCGCTGCGTTGCGCGCGCCGTCACTGCGTGGCGCCGGCATGCAGCTGTCATCTGCGCGTCGTAATGTGCGCGTTCTTCCCGTTGTGTCGTTTGAGGAGTGTTCCATGCCGCAGCGCCGTGCTCGCTCGTTCCATCGGACGCTGACTGGCGCCGCAATTGCCACATTGTTGATCGGCAGCGGCCTGGCGAGTGCGCGGGAGAAGCCTGCCTCCGCAGGTTCGGTGATTGCTACCGACGCACGTGGTTATCTGCAGAAAGAGCAATTGCCCGACAGCCTGCAGCTGGTTCCGCCACCGCCGCAGGATGGCAGCGCCGCGCTCGCCAACGACGAGGCAGTGGCCAAGGCGATGCTGCAACTACGCGGCACACCACGCTGGGACCTGGCCACGCGCGACGCCGCGCTGGGCTTCCCGGCGGCGGTTGGCCACTTCAGCTGCGCATTGGGCGTGCAGATCGACCAGGCCACGACGCCACACCTGCTGCGCCTGCTCGAACGCAGCCTGCGCGATGCCAGCACCAGCACCAGTGCGGCCAAGGGGCGCTACCAACGCCCGCGCCCGTTCATGCGCAACAATCAACCGATGTGCACCCCGGCCGACGACGACAGCCTACGCAAGAACGGCTCCTACCCGTCCGGTCACACCGCCATCGGCTGGAGCTGGGGCCTGATCCTGGCCGAACTGGCACCGGCCAGGCGCGATGCCCTGCTCGCTCGCGGCCGCGCCTTCGGCGACAGCCGCCTGGTCTGCAACGTGCACTGGCAAAGCGACGTCCTGCAGGGCCGCATCATGGGCGCCGCCACCGTCGCGGCACTGCATGGCAACGCCGAGTTCCAGAACGACCTGGCCGCCGCCCGCCGCGAGATAGCCAAGGCCACGCCGGCGAACTCCACGACATGCGCGGCAGAAGCCGCCGCCCTGCAGACGGTGTTGCCGGGCGTGCTGTAGGCCACATCGCAGTGATGCGCGCCTGCGCGATGTGCAGGTCGCAGGCATGCAGCCGAACACTGCGGCTCGCAGCATTCGTCGATTGGCGCATGCAGGCATGAAGGCATGGGGATGCCTGGGCTCTGAGTCGATGGGCAGGCTATCTGGCGCATGCGTGCAGCAGTGCGTTGCCCGCTCGAACGCTGGCAATGGTGCCGTTTCCACTACCAACCTGTTGACCGCTGGCTTGGCGCATAGCCGCCGAGATGCTGGTCATGCGCGGCATCCGCGATCACAGAGCGTTGGCCTGGCATAGGCGCCGCCACCCACCCTCCGCCGAGCACAGCAGTTGGCGGCCTCTTGGCAGGTGATGCTTCCGCAAGAGATGCGAGAGACCCGCTTGGTCGACCTGCGGGCGTGTTCTCCCGGCACTGACTCGCCCAGCTGTCGCACCACCTCGCTGAGGTCGAAAGGCCAGCGCGCACTGGCATGCCTAGATGCATCATCTGGCGTTTGCCACAACTCCTGGCCCTTAGGCACTTCCGCAGCAGCGGCAAATACTTCATTCGCATACAGCATTTGCTCGAACGAATCCCGGCCCGAAAGCACCGATCTCGTTAAAAGTTCCCGGAAGATGACATCTCGGTAAATCCTGGGTTAATCTTCAGACAAGCTTCAGGAAGCTGACATCCGTTCAGGTTGTTCAGGCGATCCCTGAAGTGCAGTTCCCCTCGACTGCGATCGCAGTCGAGTCCCACGTCTGCAGTGTCCGTGACCGAATTCATCAGGAGAGAGAGGAATGACGCGTCCAGGGGTTCGTAGTGTGTTGTGCAGGAACATCAAGCGCAGTGCCTTGAGTCTTGCGTTGGGGATGTGCGTCGTCGGTGGGGTGCAAGCGCAGAGCGCAGTCGGCTCGATCTTCGGTAGTGGCCAGCCAGGAAGCACGATCGCCATCCAGAGCCCGCAGACCGGCGTCAGCCGCTCGATCACCGCGGGCGCGGACGGGCGTTTCACTTTCAGCCAATTGCCACCGGGCAAGTACGTGATCACCGCCGATGGGGTGACGCGCGAGGTGGACGTCAAGGTCGGTAGCGGCTCGCAGGTATTGCTCGGCAGCGATGCCAAGACGCTGGACCGTGTGGAGGTCGTGGGCGTACAGGCCTTCAATCCGATCGACGTGTCGTCGGTGGAATCGACCACGGTGTTCACGGCCGAGCAGATGGTCTCGCTGCCGGTGGCCAGTGATGTGTCGTCGGTGGCGCTGCTGGCGCCGGGCGCCGTTCGCGGCGACAGCGGCCTGGGCGCGGGCAATCTGGCCTCTTTCGGCGGCTCCTCGGTGGCCGAGAACGGCTACTACATCAACGGCTTCGACGTGACCAACATGCGCACGTTCCTGTCCTTCGCCAACATCCCGTTCCAGGGCATCGGCCAGCTGCAGATCAAGACCGGCGGCTACGGTGCCGAGTACGGGCGCTCGCTGGGCGGCATCGTCAGCATCGTGACCAAGTCCGGCTCCAACGACTGGCATTACGGCGCCAGCGTTGAATGGGCACCGGACTGGGGCGCTGCAGCAGGCAAGAACGTGCGCGAGCGCGATCCCGATGCGTCGGACCCGCTGTACCAATACCGTAGTGATGACCAGTTCGACAGCACCATCTATTCGGCTTACGCCAGCGGCCCGATCATCAAGGACCGCTTGTTCTTCTTTGCAATGGTGGAAGGCCGCCAGGAGACGGAAGACAACTTCTACGCGCTGACCAGCCGGCGTGTCAGTGACACGACGCCGCAGGGCCTGGTCAAACTCGACTGGTACATCAACGACAGCAACCTGGTCGAATTCACCGGCATCTACAACCAGGCCAAGACCAAGTACCGCACCTACGAATACGACACCGACGCCAACGGCGATAACCGCTACAACGTTGGCAGGCACGAAGTGCCGATCGAGCAGTACGAGATGGAAAACGGCGGCAAGGTCGGCATCCTCAAGTACACCGGCTACTTCACCGACAATTTCACCCTGTCGGCGCAATACGGCTATTTGAGCAACCTGATCGATTCCCGCTTACCTGCCAATCCCGCCGGCGGAGAGTGCCCATGGGCGTACAGCTTCGGCCTGACCACCAGCGTGATTGACCGCTATATCGGCTGCAACCCGGGCACGATCACGACCATCGCTGATCTGGATGCCGAACCCGATGAAGACGTCCGCAAAGCCTTCCGCGTGGATGGCGAATGGGTGCTGGGCGAGCACCGACTGCGCTTTGGCGTGGATCAGGAAAAATACGAATCCAGCCACCGTGGCCAGACCTACGCCGGCGGCATCAACTGGGCGTACTACACCGTGCCGGGCAATGCTGTGGCAACCGGCGCGTTTGCCGGACAGCCGGGGCGTACGGTCAACGGTCAGCTCGTGCCGCGCGGTGCGCTGTATGCACGCTCACGCGTGTATCAGACCAGCAGCTCCAGCTACGAGAACACCAATAGCGCGTTCTATCTGGAAGACAACTGGCAGGTCACCGAGAACTTCCTTGCCGTGCTCGGCTTGCGCGGCGAAAAGTTCGAAAACAAGAACGGTGATGGCATCGCCTGGATCGAGTCCGATTACAAGATGGCGCCGCGCCTTGGCTTCTCCTGGGATGTGCTCGGCGACGCCAGCCTGAAGCTATTCGGTACCGCCGGCCGCTACTACATTCCGGTGGCGACCAACTCGAGTATCCGTGCCACCGGTGCCGAATCGACCGTGTCCAACTGGTACTTCGTCAATGGCTGGAGCGAAGCCGATGGCACGCCGGTGGGTCAAGGTGCGCAGATCGGCCAGACCCAGGCCAATGGCTCGCTCACTGCGCCGAATCCGGCCTCTGTCGCATCGACCAACCTGTCGCCGATGTACCAGGACGAAGTGATCCTGGGTGGCCAATTGCAGCTGACCGAGAACTGGATGGCGGGTGTGCGCATGATCCGCCGCGAAGTGAAGTCAGGCATGGACGACACCTGCACAACCAACCCCTGGATTGACTGGGCCGCGGACAATGGCTATCCCGATTTCGATCCGGGATCCGTGCCGAGCTGCTACTTCCTCAATCCAGGAAGCGATGTCACCCTCAATGTCGATTTGAACGGCGATGGCGAAGTCGAACTGGCCACCCTGCCTGCCTCGTACCTTGGACTACCTGAGTACCGTCGCCTCCACACGGCACTGGAATTCTTCTGGGAACGGACCGGCGAGAAGTTCAACTTCCAGGGCTCCTATACGTTTGCCAGGACACGCGGCAACGTCGAGGGCTACGTCAATTCCACGCTGGAACAGGAAGATGCCGGCCTCACCCAGGACTTCGACCACCGTCTGTTCACCGATGGCACCTATGGGCCGACCCCGAACGATCGTCAGCACACGCTCAAGCTGTTCGGGGCATACAACCTCACGCCCGAATGGCAGTTCGGCGGAAATCTGGTGCTGCAGTCCGGCCGCCCGATCAACTGCCAGGGCTATATTCCGCTGGACGATATTCCGCAGCCTGACCAGGGCAACCTCAGCGGTTACAGCGGCTCGAGCTTTTATTGCTTGAACGCTGAAGGCACACGCGAGCTACGCCAACGTGGCGACGAAGGCCGCACACCGTGGACCTGGACCTTCGATCTGGCAGCGGCCTACATCCCCAATTGGGCCGACAACAAGCTGCGCATCAAGCTCGACGTCTTCAACCTGTTCAACAACGATCGCGTCACCGAGTACAACGAGTTCAGTGAGGCCTCGCGTGATGTGATCAGCCCGAACTACTTGAACGATGGCAATTACCAGACACCGCGCTCGTTCCGGCTGACGGCACGCTACGACTTCTGAGCGTGCGCATGATGAAGTGACCACAGCATCCGGCCTCGCAAGAGGCCGGATTTTTCATGGGTGGCGCATGAGCGAGGTCGCGGCCACCGCATTACTTCCCGATACAAAAACTCGAAAAGATCTTGCCGAGTAGATCGTCCGCGCTGAGCTTGCCGGTGATTTCGCCGAGGGCTTCATGCGCCAGGCGCAGTTCTTCGGCGGCCAGTTCGAGCTGCTCGTAGCGCAGCTCCAGATCTGCGGCGTCGGCATGTTGTTCGGCGCGGTGCAATGCATCGACATGCCGCGTGCGCGCTGAAAATTCGCCATCCACGCTTTCTATGCCATCGCCCAGCGCCAGTTCGCGCAGGCGGGTGTGCAGGTGCTCCAGCCCCTGCCCGGTCACCGCAGACACCGCGATCGCATCGGCGTCCATTGGCCCAGCCACAGCCAGCAGGTCGCATTTGTTGTGGATCCACAACCGGCGCGGTACCGCATCAATGGCATCGCCGAGGGCATCGCGCGCGGCCTGCGGGTCACGTGCATCCAGCACGATCAGCGCCAGGTCGGCACGCTGCAGTTCGGCGCGCGCGCGGCGCATGCCTTCGCGCTCGATTGCATCGCCGCCCTCGCGCAGGCCTGCGGTATCGACCAGGGTCAGTTCGAATCCATCGAGCTGGATCGCTTCATGCAAGGTATCGCGCGTGGTACCGGCAACATCGGTCACGATCGCCCGATCACTGCCGGCCAAGGCATTGAGCAAGGAACTCTTGCCGGCGTTGGGCGGGCCGATGAGTACTGCGTGCAAACCATCGCGCAACTTGCGTCCACGTTCGGCATCGCGCAACAGCTGCGCAAGCAATGCGCGCGTGCGGGTGAGCTCCTCGCGCACCTGCGCGCCGCCCAGTGTGTCGAGGGGCTCGTCGGCAAAGTCGATCGCCGCTTCCACATGGATGCGCAACCGCGTGAGGCTCTCACTCACCGCATCCACGCGCCGCGAGAACACACCGTCGAGCGATCTGCGCGCCGCACGCGCTGCGCGCAGATCGCCGGCGGCGATCAGGTCGGCAATCGCTTCGGCCTGTGCCAGGTCGAGTTTGCCGTTGAGGAAGGCCCGCTCGCTGAACTCACCCGCACGCGCCTGGCGTGCACCCAGCGCGATGCAGCGGGCCACCAATTGCCGTAGCAGCACCGGGCTGCCGTGGCCCTGCAGCTCCACCACCTCTTCGCCGGTGAAGCTGTGCGGCGCGGGGAACCACACCGCGATGCCGTCATCGATCACCTCGCCCTGCGCATCACGAAAGCGCGCGTAACGCGCATGCCGCGATTGCAGTCCGGCGATGCCCAGCGCGGCGGCGATCTGTACAGACTGCGGGCCGGACAGCCGCACGATACCGATACCGCCAGTTCCGGCAGCAGTGGCGATGGCAACGATGGTGGAAGGCGAAGCATTCATGCGATGAGAGAACGAAGAGAAATCACAGGGTCTGCAACTGTGCGCGTGCCTGCTCGGCACCGGCACCTTGCGGCTGCAGGGCGAGATAGGTGGTGTAGGCCTTGCGTGCCTTCTCGCGATCGCCTGCCTTGGCATAGGCATCGCCGAGGTTGAGATAGGCCACCGCGCGCGAGGGATCGATCTTCAAGGTGTTTTCCAGCCAGCGTGCGGCTTCGGCATAGCGCTCCTGGCGGTAGTACACAAACCCCAGGTTGTTGGCAGCCAATGCAAAGTCCGGCCGCAGCTTCAGGGCTTCGGCGAACTGCTCGGCGGCATCGGCGTAGCGTTTTTCCTTATACAGCTGTAGACCCCGTTCGTTGGCCAACTGTGCACGCTGACGGTCGCTGCTCTTCACCGCGGTCGGCAGCACCAACGTGGCTTCGCCGCCCTGCAAGGTCTTGACCGTCACCGGCGCCGCGTTTGCGGGTACGCCGGCACTCACCGCAGCCGGACGCACCGCATCCACGCGGCCATTGAGCGCGATCGCGGCCGCCGACAACTGCGCGGTATCGGCGGTGAGGAATTCTTCGCCACTCGGCACCTGGAACACAAACTCACCGCCCTGCGATCCCGGCAGGCTGCCGAATGCCGGCGTCTGTGCCGACACCGCAGACACGGCCGGCGCGACATACGCGGCCAGCTCGGTTCCGGTGATCAAGCCATCGCCATTGAGATCGCCCTTGCCGGCCAGCGCCTGCAACACCACCCAGGTGAACACCGAATGCCCGTTCGGGCCACTGTCGGCCACCTGTTGATCGGCGCCGCCGGCGGTGAGCATCTGGCGCGCGATACGGCGGGCGTTCTCACGCAGGTAGGCGCTGGAACTTGGGCCGCCACGGGTCAATCCCAAACCGCTGTAGCAGGCATCCATCACGAACAGCACGTGCTTGGCCTGCAGGCTTTCGGCGATGTTCTGCAGGTCGCTCATGGCGATCGCGTCATTGGCCAGATGCTCCGGGTCCGAATCCACCGGGATGATGTAGCCCAGGTCGCGCCCGGAGGCGAGCCGGCGCGTGGCGCCATGCCCGGCGAAGAACACGAACACGCGGTCGTTGGTCTGCGCGCGTCCATCGCCGAGCCGGTCGTGGAACGCGGCCAGGATGTTGTTGCGGGTGGCTTCGGCATTCTTGAGCACGATCACCTGCGACGACGGAAACCCCAACGGGCCGGTCAAGGTGTTGGCAATCGCCTGCGCATCGTTGGCGGCGTATTCGAGCTTGGGCCAGCGCGCGTAGTCGTCGATGCCGATCACGATCGCCCACGACTTGGCATAACCGGTGGTCACCGTTGCGGCCGCTGTCGCGCTGGGTGCGCGTGCCACCGAGAAATCGCGCCCGTTCCAGCCGGCAAACTGGTAGCCATCGGCAATCAGGCGATCCAGGATCTGCGGCAACGCTTTTACGGCGCGGTCGTGGATATCGTGGAACAGCACGATGCCGCGCTGTTCCTTGTTCACCTGGTCGAGCACGCGCTGCACGATCGATTCCGGCACCGGGTCGGCCCAGTCCATTGAATCGATGTTCCACATGATCGATTTCAGGCCCGCTTCGCCGAGCAATTGCAGCCCTTCGGCATTGCGTGCGCCATACGGAAACCGAAACAGCGGCGCGCGCTTGTCGTCCACCGCACGCAACAGCGTGTCGGTATCCAGCACCTGGCTGCGCAAGGCCGCACCGGTGGTCTTGGATAGCTGTGCGTGGGTGAGGCTGTGATTGCCCACCGCATAGCCTTCTTCCATCAGGCTGTGGCTGATCTTGGCCAGCGGTGCCAGGGTCGGCTTGCCTTGCGCATCCAGGTTGCCCAGATTGCGGCCCACTTCGAAGAACACGCCGGGCACGTCGTAGCGTTTGAGGATGGCCACGATCTCCTCGGTGTAAGCCTTGTGCGGGCCATCGTCGAAGGTCAGCACCACCGTCTTGGGCGGCAGGTCGCGGCCGAAGATCTCGCTCTCGCTGTCGCGCGCGGAGAACGGATACGGCTCCACCACGCCGTGGTCGCGCAGGATCTTTTCGCGCGTGTACAGCGTGCGCAGATGCGCCACGTAGTCGTCCCATTTCTCGCGCTTGGGCGTGATGGCGCGGCTGCGATCGAAGCGACTGAAGATCTGGGTCAGCTCGGTGTTGTAGGTGCGTTCGATTTCATCCAGCGCCTCCAGGTCTTCGCCAATGCGTTGGTGCAGTTTGACCGCCGGCAATGCCGAATCGCGGCCAATACGCGCGTGCAAATCGCGCAGCACTTCGCGAAAGGCCAGGCGATCGGCATCGTAGAGATCGGGCGCCGACTCGACGTCGTCCAGCACCGTGGCAAGGGTGGCAAAGCGGGTGGACGCCTTGGAGGCCAGCACGGTCTCGAACCGTGCAGCAATACGCTCGCGCTGCTCCAGGTTCTCATGAAACAACTGCTGGCCCACGCTGCTGGAGGTGGCACGGTCGCGCGGCGATTGCGCGGCCTCATCGGCCAGCAACACGATGATGCGGCGATGCCGGTCCAGCTGTTCGTGCAACTGCGCGATCAGGGTGCGCGCATCTTCGGCAGCTGGATCGTTTTGCGCGGCAGATGTGGCGGATGCGGCCGGCTTGGCAGCCTCCTGCCCATCGCGCCCGTCCTGCGGTTTGCCGCAGCCAGCCAGCAGCAACAGCCCCACATAACTGGCGCACAGCAACAGGCGGTGCAGCGGCGAAGACATCACGAACGCATCCTTGGCAATGGTCAGCACGTGCGGTGGTGCACTGCGGGGGCACATGTACAAAGCCCGCCTTGCGGCGGGCCTTGTTCCACTTACTTGGCGTTGGCCTGGATGATCTTGCTCGGCTTCTCGCCGTGCTGGCGGATCATCCACCACTGGATCAGCAGACCCAGGCCACCGTTGACCACCCAGTACAGCACCAGGCCGGCCGGCATGAAGGCCATCATGACGCCGAACACCAGCGGCATGAACTGCATCATCTTGGCCTGCATCGGGTCCATGCCCGGGGTCGGGGTCAGCTTCTGCGTTGCCCACATGATGGCGATGTTGAGCACCGGCAGGATGAAGTACGGATCGCGCGCGGTCAGGTCCTGGATCCATCCCAGCCACGGCGCCTGACGCAGTTCCACCGATTCCACCAACACCCAGTACAGCGCGAAGAAGATCGGCATCTGGATCAGCAGCGGCAGGCAGCCACCCATCGGGTTGATCTTTTCCTTCTTGAACAGCTCCATCGTCGCCTGCTGGTACTTCTGGCGGTCGTCGCCGTAGCGCTCCTTCAACTGCGCCAGGCGCGGCTGGAAGCGGCGCATCTTGGCACCGGACTTGTACTGCGCGGCCGACAGCGGATACAGCGCCAGGCGCAACAGCACCACCAGGCCAATGATCGCCCAGCCCCAGTTGTGCAGGAAGCTGTGCAGATGGCTCAGCACCCAGAACAGGCCCTGGCCGATGATGGCCATGATCGAGAAGCGGCTGTAGTCGACCACGCGGTCCAGGCCCTTCACGTCTTCCTTGGCGAGCAGGCTGACCAGCTTCGGGCCCACCCACAGGCGCGCCTCGGTGCTGGCACTCTGGCCCGGTGCCACGGTGAAGGCTGGGCCACGCAGCTCGGCCACGTCACGCGGGCCATCCTGCGCCAACACGTACAGCGAGGCCTGGTCCTTCTGCGGGATCCACGCGGTGAAGAAGTGATGCTGCAGCAGGGCCACCCAGCCGCCGGTGATCTGGCGATTCAGGCCACCGTCGTCCATGTAGTCCTTGAACGCCCGGCGCTCATACCCTTCCTGCGGGCTGTACCAGGTCGCGCCGTTGAAGCTGAAGGAATCCGGGTTGGTCATGCCGCGGCTGAGGATGGTCGGCACCCGGCTCAGCTTGCGGAACACATAGGCATTCCACGCCGCATCGCTCTTGTTGATCACCTCATCCTTGATCGAGATCGCGTAGCTGCCGCGCTGCAAGGTGAAAATGCGGCGGATCGACACGCCATTGGGGCCGTTCCACACGAACGGCACTACCAGGGTGTTCTGGCCCTTGGCCAGCTCAAACGTGGTGCCCGGCTGCTCGGCACGGAAACCGCCCACGCCCGGCACCGGCGAGCGCTCGCTGGCCCAGCCGCTGGTGGCGTTATACGGATGCGCGGCGTCTTCGGTCAGCAACTTGACCGGCTCGGTGCCGTCCTTGGTCTGCGGGAACTGCAACAGCTCGGCGTCGAGCACGCTGCGGCCGTCCAGCTTCAGGCGCAGCACGTCCGAGGTCAGGGTGATTGCCGGCGCGGCACCGGTAGTAGCCGGCGTGGCCGTGGTGGTGCTGGTCGCCGGCACCGCGGCAGGGCTGCCGGCTTGCGGAATTGCCTGTGCCGACGGCACGTTCGCCGCGGGGGCCGCGGCGTCCGGATCGCGCGCCGCCGGGACCGCCTGCGAGGCGATCGGCGTCGGCGCATTGGCGGCCGCCTTGTCCTTGCCCCACTCCATCCACAGCAGTGCCGCGACCATCAGCCAGGCAAAAATCAGGAAAACACGGGTCTGGTTCATCGGGCAGCAACTCGCTCAGTCGGAACGGGGGTCCGGCTCTGTCGGGGAAAGGGAGGATGGGCGCGGTGCCCTGGCGGGCGGCATTGTGCCGGGCGCGGCAGGCAGGGGCAATGCGCCGGCACGGCGCAGCAGACGCACGAAGGCGTCGCGGATCTGTGGATTGGTCGCTTTGGCGGCCGCCGAACGGGCCACGATGACGTAGTCACCGCCGGCAAGCTCCGGCAGCAGGTGGCGCATGGCATCGCGCAGGACCCGCTTGATTCGGTTGCGTCCCACCGCACGCGTATCGACCTTGCGCGATACCGCCATGCCCAGGCGCGGCGGCGTCTCGCCACTGCGCCAGTGCAGGCTCAGCAACGGGTCCGAGGTGCGGCGCGCGGTATCGAAGACGACCGTATATTGCGCACGCGTACGAACCCGCGCAGAGCGAGGAAATCGCCTGCACGGGTTCGATGCGTTCACTGAAGGGATTGCCTCGGCCGCAGGGAGCGGCGCGGCAATCAAGCGCTCAGGCGCTTGCGGCCCTTGGCGCGGCGGCGAGCCAGGATCTTGCGGCCGTCGGCGGTTGCCATACGTGCGCGGAAGCCATGGTCGCGTGCTCGCTTCAGGTTGCTGGGTTGGAAAGTACGCTTGGTGGCCATGGGGCCCTCTGCATGGATGGAGACGAATAGAACCGGAAATTCTATAGGAGCTGTTGGGGCCGGGTCAACTCCCTGCTGGCTTTACCGCAAGTGACGGTGTGCATGGCCTGTGGATGGACCTGTGAATAACCCTGGGAAAACCCTGCCCCGGGTGCTAGTCTGGTCCATCCTCTTTTCATGACCGGGCTGCGAGCACGGCGCTTTTCTGCGCGCCGCAGCCAGCAACAGATGATCACACTTTG